>NZ_JACYMO010000001.1 GCF_014838825.1 Erwinia persicina
GCTTAATCCAGCCGGGCAAGCCAACGCAGAACGGATTTATTGAGAGTTTTAACGGACGCTTTCGCGATGAATGCCTGAATGAACACTGGTTCAGTGACGTCAGTCATGCCAGGAAAACCATCAGTGAATGGCGTCAGGATTATAATGAGTGCCGCCCGCACTCCGCGCTGAATTATCAGACGCCGTCTGAATTTGCGGCGGCCTGGAGAAAGGGTAATTCTGATAGTGAAGGATCCGACATTACTAAGTGAGCGTTGTATCTAATCCTGGGGGCAGGTCACTCACCCAGCGCAAACATGCTGGATTTAACGTTGAGTTTAAACCGATAGCGCCATGCCTTTTTGCCATTGGGTTTCACTTCGAGGTAGAGACCGTTGAAATCATTAAGTCGATAGAGTTTTTCTTTCGGCTTGGCAGTGCGGCATAGTGTATCGTTGAGCATAACGGGGCCTTGTTTATTTATTATATCGTTATTGTACTCACTTAAAATGAAGATTGAAGAATGTTGTACTCATCCATGTACTCATTTTTAATTGCGTTTCTACGAAATTATTTGAGACGCTATGAAATGAAAAATCCACGCAATTGCGTGGATTTAAAAGGGCTTACTGAGTGTCATGAGATCCAATGAGAACTCATGAGACAACTCATTTTATTTAGACGTTAAACAGGAAGTTCATCACGTCGCCATCTTTGACCACGTAGTCTTTCCCTTCTGAACGCATTTTACCGGCTTCTTTCGCACCCTGTTCACCCTTGTAGGTGATGAAGTCATCAAAGGCGATGGTCTGAGCACGGATAAAGCCTTTTTCGAAGTCGGTGTGGATTTTACCGGCGGCCTGCGGGGCGGTAGCGCCGACCGGGATCGTCCATGCACGGACTTCTTTAACGCCTGCGGTAAAGTAAGTCTGCAGGTTCAGCAGGGCGTAACCGGCGCGGATCACGCGGTTCAGGCCCGGTTCTTCAATGCCCAGTTCCGCCATAAACTCTTCGCGGTCGCCATCTTCCAGCTCGGCAATATCAGACTCCACCGCCGCGCAGACCGGCACCACCACTGAGCCTTCTTTCTCGGCAATCGCGCGCACGATGTCCAGGTACGGGTTATTTTCAAAACCGTCTTCGTTCACGTTGGCGATATACATGGTAGGCTTCAGGGTCAGGAAGCTCAGGTAGCGGATAGCGGCTTTATCGTCATCACTCAGATCCAGCGCACGCAGCATCCCGGCTTTTTCCAGGTGCGGCAGACACTTCTCCAGGGCAACTTGTTCCGCTTTCGCATCTTTGTCGCCGCCTTTGGCTTTCTTCTGCACGCGCTGCAGGGCACGTTCACAGGTATCCAGGTCGGACAGTGCCAGTTCGGTATTGATGGTGTCAATATCATCAGCCGGGTCGACTTTATTATTCACATGAATAATATTATCGTTCTCGAAGCAGCGCACCACGTGGCCAATGGCTTCAGTTTCACGGATGTTGGTCAGGAACTGGTTACCCAGGCCTTCGCCTTTAGACGCGCCTTTCACCAGGCCGGCGATATCGACGAATTCCATGGTGGTGGGCAGAATGCGCTGCGGTTTAACAATTTCCGCCAGCTGATCGAGACGGGAGTCAGGCATGGGCACCACGCCAGTATTCGGCTCAATGGTACAGAACGGGAAGTTAGCTGCTTCGATGCCCGCTTTGGTTAACGCATTGAACAGGGTGGATTTCCCGACGTTTGGCAGGCCCACAATACCGCATTTGAATCCCATGTTTGAATCACCTTAATTTCTTGATAATCAACGCACTAATATGTGCCCTGATAGTGTCACAGACGGTTGTCTAAAAAGTTTCCGCGCATTATACACGTAATTTTAGCCTGGCGGCGGTTGATTTCCGGAAGCGGGGTGAAGTTATTCCTTGAGATCGTGCTCACATTTTCCCATACTGACGTGTCTTTACAGAAACCGGAGAACCCTGCAGATGCATCGCTTCCTGCTTACGCCACCTTAAGTCCTTCCCTCCAGCGCAACGCCTGTTGCCGCCACTCGTCACTCTGACGAGCCAGCTGTGCCCGTACTCTGTGGCGCAGAAAGTCGATCACATGAAAAAATTATGGAATGACCATGTTTAACCTGAGCAACTTCAGGGCGAGTCACGTTAAAAACGACGTGCTGGCCGGTGCCGTGGTGTCTGTCGCGCTGATCCCGGAAGCGACCGCCTTCTCTCTGCTGGCCGGGCTGTCGCCGACCATCGGTTTACATACCGCCTTTATCCTCGGGCTGGTGACGGCCTTCTTCGGCGGTAAACCCGGCATGATCTCCGGGGCGGCCGGGTCGATCATCGTGGTTCTGATCAGTCTGATAACCCAGCATGGCTATGAGTACGTGCTGCTGGCGACCATCCTGGCCGGGCTGATCCAGCTGTCCATCGGCGTACTGCGCCTCGGTAAGTTTATCCGGCTGGTGCCACAGCCAGCGATTTACGGTTTTGTTAACGGGCTGGCGATTGTCATCATGCTGGCGCAGTTCCCGATGATTAAGGGGCAGGGGCCGGTAATGTATGCGCTGGTGGCTCTGGCGATGCTGATTGTCTGGTGGTTCCCTAAGCTGACAAAAGCCATTCCGGGGTCGCTGGCCGCGCTAATTGCCGTCAGTGCGCTGGCCATAGGCCTGGGGCTGGATACGAAACGCGTGGGTGACCTGGCTGATATCGCCGGGACACTGCCGCAGTTCCATCTGCCTACGGCCCCCCTGACCTGGGAAACCCTGAAAATTGTGCTGCCTTACGCCGTGGTGATTGCACTGGTAGGCCTGATTGAGTCCCTTCTGACCCTCGCGGTACTTGATGAAATGGGCAGCAAGAAAGGCTCAGGTAACCAGGAGTGTGTGGCGCAGGGCATCGGCAACACCATTTGCGGATTCTTCGGCAGCTTCGCAGGGTGTGCGATGATCGGTCAGTCGATTATCAACTTTACCTCCGGCGGGCGCGGGCGCATCTCTAATCTGGTCGGGGCGCTGCTGCTGATCCTGTTTGTGATCAGCCTGTCGGACTATATTGCACTGCTGCCGGTAGCCGCGCTGGCCGGGATCATGTTTGTGGTGTGCATTAATACCTTTGAATGGAGCTCCCTGCGCCGCCTGAAGCGTATGCCAAAAGCCGATGCGGTGATCATGGTGGCGGTGACGCTGGTGACCATCTTTACCGATCTGGCGATGGCGGTGATCTGCGGGGTGATTATCTCGGCGCTGGTCTTCGCATGGCAGCATGCCCGCATTACCATCCTGGCGCAGTCAGAGCAGGAAGGGCAGAAGACCTATCAGCTGGAAGGGCCGCTGTTCTTTGGCTCCACCGCCAGCTTCCAGGAGCTGTTCCACCCGGAACTGGACCCGGAGAGCGTGGTAATTGATTTTGCCCGTACCCGCGTGATGGACTCCAGCGGCGTCGAAGCCATTGATAAACTGACGTTGCGCTATCTTGAAGCGGGGAAAACCCTGCGCCTGCGCCATCTGAGTGAGGATTGCATCAGCCTGTTACAGCAGGCCGGACCGTTCTGCAGCCACGAACTTGACGACCCTGATTATAAAGTTGCCAGCAACGATGCCTGAACCATAAAGCTACTGCCGGTCCTGCCGATAACTTAAAAATCGTCGTCTTACGACGGCGAAGGCAGAGTTAACTTCTATAGTTTATCTGTACGGCGATTTTATTCACTGGCAGGACGCCCGTTAACTGGCCCGGCAGCATGAAAAACGATTTCCTTTGTATTCCAGTCCATACGCTCAGTGGCGAATTAATCGCCATTGACCTCAGCTATCGGCCGCAGGCGGGGAGCCCGAACGGGCCGCCGGTAACCTCGCTGTCTCCCCAGAATCGGCTGCTCAATCAGCTGCTGATTGTCGAGGAGCACGGCGACTATTTTCGCCAACAGGGGCTGATGTGCAGCGTCGCTATCGATTTTCAGCTGGCCCGGGCGGTGACGGAGTCGTCATTTATTCAGCAGATCCTCAGCCAGCTGCCTTTCGTACGGCTGAAGCTGTCCGAAGACTTTCCTAACCTGCACGACGGAATGAACAATCCGCTGCTGCGGACCCTGATTGAACAGCTCAATATTTTGTGGCTGGATGACCTGGGGGCGGGGGATGCGAATCTGAACGCGCTGCAGTCCAACATGTTTGAAGCCGTGAAGCTCGACCGCCAGTTCTATCTGGAAAACGTCGATAAGCCGTTCTTTACCGTGCTGATTAATCACATCCGGGAATACACTAACCGGGTGATTGTCGGGGGCGTGGCGGGGGACGGGCAGCTGGATTTACTGCGTAAAAGCAAGGTCTGGGGGATAGAGGGCTATTTCAGCCCCTCTCTGACGCTGGAGTGCCTGGAAAGCCAGGATCACCGCCGTTGTGAACACCACTGATCGCGGGCCGGGCCCGCAGCGGCGCTGTCGGTGACCGGCTAAGGCAGGGCGGCTTTGAAACTGTGCAGGCGATTCATCGCCTTCAGGCGATCTTCTTTTAGCCACACTTCGGTACAGCGTGCCGCTTCATCAATCGCGTTATCAATCAGCGTCTGTTCTGCCGCCTGGGGTTTACCCAGCACAAAACCCACCACTTTATTTCGATCGCCGGGATGGCCGATGCCAATGCGCAGACGATGGAACTCCTGGCTGTTACCCAGCTTGCTGATAATATCTTTCAGTCCGTTATGACCGCCGTGGCCGCCACCCAGCTTAAATTTCGCCACGCCGGGGTTGAGATCCAGCTCGTCATGAGCCACGAGGATTTCTTCCGGGGCGATGCGGTAAAAGGTCGCCATGGCGGCGACGGCTTTACCGCTCAGGTTCATAAAGGTGGTGGGTACCAGCAGGCGCACATCCTCACCGCCCAAGTTTAAACGCGCGGTGTAGCCGTAAAATTTGCTCTCTTCTTTTAATGACTGATTATGACGTTCAGCCAGCAGGTCAACATACCAGGCACCGGCGTTATGGCGTGTGGCGGCGTATTCAGCGCCGGGGTTGGCAAGGCCAACAATCAGTTTGATGCTGCTCACGAGTGGATTTTCCTGAAGCGTGCGGGGTGAAAACAGCTAGTTTACTGAAGCGGCCGCGATAACTCAAAGATCTGCCACTGTTGTGATGAAAATCACAATAATACAGTAGCGTGATAATACGTTTTCTATATAAAAATAGCCGTTTAGACGTAAAGTTTTGTCAAAGTATTAGCGATAAATGTGATCGCTCACTCATCAGTACCGCTAAAGTTTGCCTAGACTGTCTGCATCTGGCAACGGAGTTGCCTTTCTATACTGACTGGAGGTGCGCAATGAAACGTAGACATTCACATATGATGGGCAATGCCCTGATGGTATTCGGTCTGGTGGTGATGATTGGCGGTGTCGGTTACTCGGTGCTTAATCAGATGCCGCAGCTCAACTTGCCGCAGTTTATGGTTCATGGTGCCATCTTTAGCATCTTTATTGGCGCGCTGCTGTGGCTGGTCGGGGCCAGAATCAGCGGTCGGGAAAAAATTGCTGACCGTTACTACTGGATACGTCACTGCGGTGACAAACGCTGTCGTCACGGCGGCGGCCATCAGCCTCACCGTTGATTCCCTCTGTGCCAGTCTCCATCCGACCGGGGACTGGTAGCCTCTTATCCAGCCAGAAAACGTCCCTCCAGACCGCTTAAAGTCTCACCAAACGTTTTCACCTGATTCCTTCCTGCTGCCTTCGCCTGATACAGTGCCTCGTCGGCTGCCGTCATCAGATTTTCAATGTTCTCACGTTCCGGGCTGCAGCTAGCCACCCCAATGCTGACGCTGTATCGGACGTTCTCCGGGCAGGAGTGCTCCACCGCCTGGCGAATGCGCTCCGCCACCTGCACGCACTCTTCTTCGGAACACATCACCACGGCGGCAAACTCTTCGCCCCCCAGGCGGGCAAAATAGCTGTCAGGCGGCAGCTGTCCGGCCACCTGACGACAGAAGTCCGTCAGTACCCGGTCGCCCTGTGAGTGACCGAACCGGTCGTTGATGGTTTTAAAATGATCAAGGTCGAACAGCATCACTGCCAGCGGCTGCTGGCTGCAGCGCCCGCTGGTGGCCAGCTGGCGCGTTTTTTCGAACAGGGCACGGCGGTTCCACACGCCGGTCAGAGGGTCAAGCAGCGAAGCCTGGCGATAGACAATCTGCGTGCGCTCATTGACCATCGCCATCATTGTAAAGCTCAGGCCAATCACCACCAGAATAGACTCCAGAATCACATAGACCGAGAAGGTCGAACCGCCGATCGCGCCGTGCAGCGGGCTGGGGATACCGCCGTCCAGCAGCGCCCGCGTCACGTTAAATGTCAGATGAATGCCCAGCAGCAGCTGCGCAGGCCACCAGGTGACCGGCAGCAGGGACCGCGCACGTTGTAGCTCATAAATCATCGCTGAGGTGAAGAGCATGCACAGCAGGGCGCTTAACAGGATGCGCGACGACAGGGAATAATAGAAGCCCGGAAGCAGGCACAGCCCGGCCCACAGCGTCAGACTCATGATCCACAGCCAGCTGAAGCGTGCGCCACGCAGCGCCCGGAACGCATTCAGCTGAAGTCCGTAAGCGCAAAGGATCAGCAGATTACCCACCACGATGGGCAGAAACATCATGCCGGAGCTGCGCAGGCTGCTCAGGCCGACCGCCACAATACTTAACAGCAGCGAGAGGCAGTTAAACCCCAGAACCCGGTTGTACTGCGCTCCGCGCCAGGCGAAGACCATGATAATGCCGAGAAAAGCCAGCACATACAGTTCGCAGACAAACAGCGTGTAGACGTCAAGACGCATTCTAGGATTATTCCTGGGTGAGCAATGACAGCAAAATATCACTAAAAAATACTCACCAACAGGGGGCGCTGAAGCGTTCCAGTAAAAAATTAATCATTACCAGAAAGCTCTGGACGTGCAGGCAACAGGCAGCGCCAGATTGCTACAGCACACAGCAGGGTGAGGGCCATCAGCACCCACAGCAGCTGCTGAAAAGCCTGCTCGGCCAGCGGCAGAAGCGACAGCCCGGAAAGATGGTAGCTGGCCAGCAGGCGCGCGCTTTCCGGCGATCCGCCCCGCGCGGCCAGCTGATGTATGAGCAGCTGGCTGAACAGCATACTGACGCTGGCCAGCGCCACGCCTTCGCCTGCCACCCGCACCGTGCTGAAAATCCCGGTCGCCATCCCGGCGCGCTCTGGCGGGACTACGCTGACCGACAGATTATCCATCAGCCCCCAGGGCAGACCGCTGCCGATCCCGGTGAGCAGCATGGCCAGCAGCGTCAGCGGCAGCGAACTGTGCGGGGTGACCAGGGAGAGCAGGCCAATGCCGGCAGCGGCCATAACCAGCCCCGCGCAGCAGAGGGTGCCGGGCGGGATGCGCCGGGACAGAATGACGGCCAGTGACGGCATGACCAGCATCGGCAGGGAGAGGGGCAGCATCAGCAGGCCCGTGGTCAGTGCATCAACGCCGTAATACCCCATAAAGCGCAGCGGCAGCAGCACCAGCAGGACAACAAAACAGTAGCAGGTGGCCACCGGTAGCAGCTGGATCCCGACAAAACGACCATAGCGAAACAGGCTGAGATCCAGCATGGGTCGGGCGCTGCGGCGTTCAATACCGATAAACAGCAGGCCTGCGGCCAGGGAGGCAAACAGTAACGCGGGGGCCAGCGACCCGCGGCTGTCGTCAGCCAGCTGCAACATCCCCCAGGTAAACAGCGTCAGCGTGGCGCTGAAGGTAATAATACCGGGCCAGTCCGGTGCAGCGGCAGCGGGGTCCCGCGACTCTGGCAGGGCACGGAGGCCGGTAACGAGAGCCAGCACGCCGAACAGGGCGCAGCAGAGGAAGACGCTGTGCCAGCCCGCCAGCGCCATCAGGCTACCCGCGATCACTGGCCCGGCGGCCAGGCCCGTGCCAAAGCTGGTGCCCAGCAGGCTGAAGGCCCGTGCCCGTTCTTCGCCGTCAAACGCACTGGCCAGCGCCGCAGCACCGCCGGCCAGTGCCGCCGCTGCGGCGGCCCCCTGCAGCGCTCTTATCACGTCCAGCCAGACGAGCGAGGGCACCCAGCTGCTCATCAGCGACAGCAGCGTAAAGAAGCTGACGCCGCTGATAAACAGCCGCTTGCGGCCGTAGCGGTCGGCCAGGCTGCCTGCCGCCATCAGCAGGCTGCCAAAGCTGAGCAGGAAGGCATTGGTGATCCAGCTGAGTGCCAGAGGCGATGCCCCCGGCTGCAGGGCCATAGCCGGGGTGGCAATGACCCCGGCCGAAAAGCTCAGGGGCAGCATCAGCGCGGCACTGCATACCGCCAGCAGACTCAGGCGGCCACGTGGTGACGACAGTGTCAGGTAACTCATCTTGCATACTCCACTTTATTCAGACAGGTAAGCAGGATAAATTGGCAGTATCCGTCGATAAACAGGCCAGATGGCCGCAGATAAAGGACAAAAAGTCTCTGATGAGCAGTGTGGAGAGTCTGAGTGGTCTGAATGCGTTTGTGAAAGCCGCGCAGCTGGGCAGCTTTGTGGCAGCCGCCGAACGGCTGGGCGTGTCGCCGTCGGCGATTGGCAAAAGCGTCGCCCGGCTGGAGGCCGGTCTCGGCGTCAGCCTGTTTAACCGCAGCACGCGCAGCCTGAGTCTGACTGAGGAGGGACAGCTGTTTTTTGAGCGCAGCCAGCGCATTGTGGCCGAACTGGAAGAGGCGGAGCAGGAGCTGTCGAAGCTGATGGCCGCACCCCGTGGCCGGCTGCGTCTCAGCTTGCCGGCGACAGGCTATCACCTGCTGCTGCCGCTGCTGCCCGGCTTTACCCGGCAGTATCCCGAAATCGAGCTGGATCTTGATTTTAATGACCGGCTGGTCGACGTGATCGGCGAGGGTTATGACGCAGTGCTGCGCAGCGGGGACTTTGCTGATTCCCGGCTGAAGGCGCGCAGGATGGGGGGATTTCGTTTTCGCGTTGTCGGGTCGCCCGGCTATTTACGTCAGCGCGGCACCCCGCGCGTTCCCGCCGATCTCGCGCAGCACACCTGCCTGCTGTATCGCTTTTCCGGCAATGGTCAGATCCAGCCGTGGCAGTTTGACGGTGGCAAAGGGCAGCCGCAGACGCCGTCCGGGCCGCTGGTTTTCAATAATCTGGAAGCGAAAATTTCTGCTGCCCGGCGCGGGCTGGGGCTGATTTACGTGCCGGATTTTGCCATTGCAGACGCCCTGCAGCGTGGCGAACTGTGCAGCGTGCTGGACGACTCTATCCGGGCGGGAGGGCAGTTTTCACTGCTGTGGCCGGGAAATCGCCATCTTTTACCCAAGCTGCGGGTGCTGATCGATTACCTGGCAGAGCATATTGCACTGAGTCAATAAAAAGGGGACAGGCGTGAGCCTGTCCCCTTTTATGCAGCCTGACCTGACGGGCCAGAGGCCAGCCCGGTCACGCCGTGATTAGTGCTCAAACATCGCAGAAATCGATTCTTCGTTACTGATACGACGGATCGCTTCAGCCAGCATGCCTGACAGGGTCAGGGTACGCACGTTTGGCAGCGCTTTAATCTCTTCCGGCAGCGGGATGGTATCGCAGACCACGACTTCATCAATCACTGAGTTACGCAGATTTTCAACTGCGTTACCTGAGAAGATCGGGTGAGTCGCATAGGCGAACACGCGTTTAGCGCCACGCTCTTTCAGCGCTTCCGCTGCTTTGCACAGGGTGCCACCGGTATCGATCATATCGTCAACCAGCACACAGTCACGGCCGGCAACATCACCGATGATATGCATCACCTGAGATACGTTGGCACGCGGACGGCGCTTATCGATAATGGCCATATCGGTGTCGTTCAGCAGTTTCGCGATAGCGCGGGCACGAACCACGCCGCCGATGTCCGGGGAAACCACAATCGGGTTCACCAGGCCAATCTGCAGCATATCTTCAAGCAGGATCGGGCTACCAAATACGTTATCAACCGGGACATCAAAGAAGCCCTGAATCTGTTCTGCGTGGAGATCCACGGTCAGAACGCGGTCAACACCGACGCTGGACAGGAAGTCAGCAACGACCTTCGCGGTGATAGGCACACGGGCAGAGCGCACGCGGCGGTCCTGACGTGCATAGCCAAAGTAAGGAATAACGGCAGTGATACGACCCGCAGAGGCACGGCGCAGGGCGTCAACCATCACAACCAGTTCCATCAGGTTGTCATTGGTGGGGGCACAGGTGGACTGGATGATGAAAATATCACCACCGCGTACATTTTCGTTAATTTGTACGCTCACTTCACCATCGCTGAAACGACCGACGGCGGCGTCGCCCAGGCTGGTGTAAAGGCGGTTGGCAATACGTTGTGCTAGTTCGGGGGTGGCGTTACCAGCAAAAAGCTTCATATCAGGCACGAGAGGAACCTCAGGCTTTGCGTCCAGAGAATGAAATATCGTTAGCGGCACTGGGCGGAATACCGCTTACGGTTTCATACGGGTGTGTGTCATATAGAGCAGCTGTGCAGCGTCCGGAACAGGAGTGACACTGTCACATCAACTCATTTGCCCAGAAAGTCTGCGGTGCAGCGGCGAGATATTAACACCTCGCGCAACAAACCCCTGCAGATTTTTCGGGGCCAGCTCAAGCACCTGGCGTGCGGCGTACTCGGTGTCGAATTCAGCAAACACGCAAGCACCCGTTCCAGTCAGGCGCGACGGCGCGTATTCTAGCAGCCAGGAAACAAGCTGTTCAACCTCGCGAAAACGATTTCTTACTACTGCCTCACAATCATTGCGGAAATTGCTCGCTAATAAGGCGCTGATTTCGCGTTTCGGCGTATTTCTGCTCAGGTCGGGATCGTTAAACACCAGCGGGGTGGCGACGCTGACGCCCGGGTGCATCACCAGATACCACTTTTCCGCCGGGGAAACGGGGGTGAGCTGTTCGCCAACGCCTTCGGCAAAGGCGGAAAAACCCTGCACAAAAACCGGGACGTCCGCACCCAGCTGCAGGCCAAAGTCTGCCAGCTGTTGAAAACTGAAGCCGGTTTGCCACAGGTGGTTGAGCGCTACCAGCACCGTGGCCGCATTGGAGGAACCACCGCCGAGGCCACCGCCCATGGGTAAGCGCTTCTCAACGGCCAGCGTGGCTCCCGCCGTTACCGGCAGCACACCCTGCGCCCGGGCCTGGGTGCGCAGCAGTTCTGCCGCCCGCACAATCAGGTTCTGCGCATCGGGCACGCCGTCGACCGGGGTCATCAGCTGTAGTTCGCCACTGTCATTGGCTTCAATCGTCAGCGTATCGCCGTAATCCAGAAACTGAAACAGGGTCTGCAGGTCGTGATAGCCGTCAGGGCGACGGCCGGTGATGTAGAGAAAAAGGTTCAGCTTTGCCGGGGCAGGCCAGGTTGTGATCATTTTACGGTCCAGCTGTCCATCTTCAGTTTGATGCGCTGGTCGCCTTCGCGCAGTTCAAGATTTGACGGCAGCTGCGGCGTTTGCTGGCTGTCGTAGCCCTGATAGGTCACTTTCCACTGTTTACCGTCCTGGCTGTAGTTCACTTCACGCAGGCGGTACTGGTCATCCAGGGTGTAATCCTTCGCATCGCCCGGCAGGCCGAGGATCCACTGACGCAGGTTATCCAGTGGAATGCTCATGCCGGTGAGCTGAGAGATCATCTTCGCCGCGTCGTTGCTGACATAACGTTTGCCTTTGTTATCGACAATCTGTGCCACCTGACCCTGCTGATCGAGCTGCAGCTCGGTGCTGCCCAGCGGATTGGTCAGCAGCAGGCGGTAGCGGTCTGGGGCAGTCTGCTGCCAGTTAAAACGGGCGTAAACTTTCTGCCGGTCAGAGAGGTAGGCAAAGGCACCGCGGGTCTGATACTGCGTGATTTTTTCCACGGCCTGCTGGTGTTCACGCCACTGGGGTGATGTCGGGCTCTGCCCGGGTTTCTGTGCAGATTCCGGCGTGACACAGCCAGCCAGTACCACGGCAGCAAGGGGAAGAAGCCGCAGCAGGCGGCGATTCGGCATTAACAACATCAGGTCAGCTCCTCAGACTCAGTTCGGCATACATGCCGTCATCAACCGACCACGCTAACCAGCTAAAACGGCCGCGTCAATGTGCAAATTGTCTCATTTGATCGACAAGAGGTATATCTTGTTACAGGGATAGGCCAACCATGACTTTAATTGATCCCGCGCATCTTGTAGAATGCGCCACACAAAACCCTATCAACTGTGGGATAACCCCAACCTGGTACCATGACGTTACTGGCTCTCGGCATCAATCATAAAACGGCACCTGTGGCGCTGCGTGAACGTGTTACGTTCTCGCCAGACACGCTGGAACAGGCGCTGGAAAGCCTGCTGGCACAGCCGCTGGTACAGGGCGGCGTTGTGCTGTCTACCTGTAACCGAACCGAGCTGTATCTGAGCGTCGGGGAGCAGGAAAACCTGCAAGAGCAACTGGTGACCTGGCTGTGTGATTACCACAAGCTGAGTGTTGATGAAGTGCGCAAAAGCCTTTACTGGCACCATGATAACGACGCGGTCAGCCATCTGATGCGCGTTGCCAGCGGGCTGGACTCGCTGGTGCTGGGTGAACCGCAAATTCTCGGTCAGGTGAAAAAAGCCTTTGCCGATTCCCAGCGCGGCCACTCGCTTTCCAGCGAGCTGGAGCGCATGTTCCAGAAGTCCTTCTCCGTAGCCAAACGCGTGCGAACCGAAACCGAGATCGGTGCCAGCGCCGTGTCAGTGGCTTTTGCCGCCTGTACGCTGGCGCGGCAGATTTTTGAATCTCTCTCGACGGTGAACGTCCTGCTCGTCGGGGCAGGGGAAACCATCGAGCTGGCCGCCCGGCATCTGCATCAGCACAAAGTGAAGAAGTTGATGATTGCTAACCGCACCCGGGAACGTGCCCAGGCGCTGGCAGATGAAGTTGGGGCCGAAGTGATCAGCCTGGCGGAGATCGACGCCCGTCTGGCTGAAGCCGACATTATTATCAGTTCAACCGCCAGCCCGCTGCCGATTATCGGCAAAGGGATGGTGGAGCGTGCGCTGAAGCAGCGTCGCAACCAGCCCATGCTGCTGGTCGATATTGCCGTACCGCGTGACGTCGAGCCGGAAGTGGGCAAACTGCCCAACGCCTACCTCTACAGCGTGGACGATCTGCAGGCGATTATTGAAAGCAACATGGCCCAGCGCCAGGCCGCCGCCGTGCAGGCTGAAACCATCGTGGTGCAGGAAAGCAGCGAATTTATGTCCTGGCTGCGGGCGCAGAGCGCCGTTGAAACCATCCGCGATTACCGCTCACAGGCGGAACAGGTGCGGGCAGAACTGGAAGCGCGCGCTATTGCCGCTCTCCAGCAGGGCGGTAATGCCGAAGAGGTGTTGCGTGACCTGGCCCATAAGCTGACCAACCGTCTGATCCACGCCCCAACCAAATCTCTTCAGCAGGCCGCCCGTGATGGTGATGGCGAACGCCTGCAAATTTTACGCGACAGCCTCGGGCTGGAATAGCGTTTCAAGCCTCTTTTTTACAAGGTAAAATAATACGAATGAAGCCTTCTATTGTTGCCAAACTGGAAGCCTTGCAGGAGCGCCACGAGGAAGTGGAGGCCATGCTGGGTGATGCCGGCGTGATTGCCGATCAGGATCGTTTTCGTGCGCTCTCCCGTGAATATGCCCAGCTAACCGACGTCAGTCAGTGTTTCCGTCAGTGGCAGCAAACCCAGGAAGATATTGAGACCGCTGAAATGATGCTCGATGACCTGGAAATGCGCGAGATGGCTCAGGAAGAGCTGAAAGAAGCACGTACGGCCAGTGAAGCCCTTGAGCAGCAGTTACAGGTGCTGTTACTGCCGAAAGATCCTGACGATGAGCGTAACTGCTATCTGGAAATTCGCGCTGGAACCGGCGGTGACGAAGCGGCGATCTTTGCCGGAGACCTGTTCCGCATGTACAGCCGTTACGCCGAATCACGCCGCTGGCGGGTAGAGGTGATGAGCGCCAATGAAGGTGAACACGGCGGCTATAAAGAAGTGATTGCGAAAGTGATCGGCGAAGGCGCTTACGGCCGGCTGAAGTTCGAGTCCGGTGGTCACCGCGTGCAGCGCGTCCCGGAAACCGAGTCTCAGGGACGCATTCACACCTCGGCCTGCACCGTCGCCGTGCTGCCGGAAGTCCCGGAAGCCGAACTGCCGGAAATTAACCCGTCCGATCTGAAAATTGATACCTTCCGTTCGTCCGGAGCGGGGGGGCAGCACGTTAACACCACCGATTCCGCCATCCGTATTACCCACCTGCCGACCGGCATTGTGGTGGAATGTCAGGACGAACGTTCCCAGCATAAAAACAAAGCAAAAGCACTCGGCGTACTGGGATCGCGTATTCGAGCCGCAGAGATGGCGCGCCGTCAGGAGCAGGAGTCGTCTACGCGCCGCAACCTGCTGGGCAGCGGCGATCGTTCAGATCGTAACCGCACCTATAACTTCCCGCAGGGACGTGTGACCGATCACCGTATCAATCTGACTATCTACCGTCTCGACGAGGCGATGGAAGGGAAGCTGGATGCGCTGATTGAGCCAATCGTGCAGGAATATCAGGCCGATCAGCTGGCCGCCCTCGCCGGGAACGAGTAGTGCAGATCCGCGCATGGCGGCGTCAGGCCATCGCTCAACTGCCTGACAGCGACAGTCCGAAGCGGGATGCTGAGATCCTGCTGGGGAAAGTGACCGGTCGATCCCGTGCCTGGCTGATTGCCTTTGACGATGTGCTGCTGACGGCAGAGCAACAGGTACAGCTGGATGCGCTGCTTGCCCGCCGGGCAGCGGGCGAACCAGTGGCGTACCTGACCGGAGAACGTGAGTTCTGGTCCCTGTCGCTGACGGTGTCGCCCGATACGCTGATCCCGCGCCCGGACAGCGAAATGCTGGTGGAACAGGCGCTGGCGCGGTTGCCCGTCGCGGGCTGTCAGATCCTGGACCTGGGCACCGGTACCGGGGCGATAGCGCTGGCGCTGGCCAGCGAACGTCGTGACTGTCAGATCACCGGCGTGGATCGCATTCCTGCGGCCGTCGCGCTGGCACAGCATAACGCCCACCAACTGGCGCTACCCAACGCGACCTTCCTGCAAAGTCACTGGTTTTCTGCGCTGGCCGACCAGCAGTATGCCGTCATCGTCAGTAATCCGCCGTACATTGATGCCGCCGATGACCATCTGGCGCAGGGCGACGTGCGTTTCGAACCCGCCAGTGCGCTGGTCGCAGACGATCACGGCCTGGCCGATATTAAAATGATTGCTGCACAGGCAGGCTCATACCTGAGTCAGAACGGCTGGCTGCTGCTGGAACACGGCTGGCAGCAGGGTGAGCAGGTGCGTGACATACTGCGTGAGCACCATTTTCACGCCGTGGAAACCTGTCAGGATTATGGCGGCAATGACCGTGTGACACTCGGACAACATCAAGGTAAATAAGGAAATTTATGGCTGGCTGGTATCTTCCGCTGAAACAGTTCCATCTGTTCACCGTCGCGATCACACTGCTGATGTTTGTGCTGCGCTTTTACTGGCTTCAGACGCACTCCTCCCTGCTGCAGCGCCGCTGGGTGCGGATTATTCCCCATCTTAATGATACGCTGCTGCTGCTGTCAGGCACGCTGCTGGTGGCGATCACCCATTTTTATCCGTTCAGCCCACAAGGTAACTGGCTGACTGAGAAGCTGTTTGGCGTTATCATCTATATCGTGCTGGGTTTTATTGCTTTAGGGCGTCGCCCACGCGCGCAAAAAGTGCGCTGGATAGCCTTCATTGTGGCCTTAGTCGCCATTGTGGCCATCGTGTATCTCGCCACAACTAAAATGCCACTGCTGGGGTTTGTATGACGTCTATCGCTGATTTTGATTTTACCGCTGCGCCGCTGAGTGAGGCGGTGATTACCGCATCGCTGGCCATTCGCAGCGATTTCCCGGCAGAAGAGGTCAGAAAGCAGTTATCGGCGCTGGTGACCGAAGCACGGACTGAAATTTCGTCAGATCTGGCTGCGGATTTACAGGTTGAGCAGCTGATTGAACTGTTCTGGGGCCGCTGGGGTTTTGGCGGTGCCAGCGGGGTTTATCGCCTGTCTGATATGCTGTGGCTGGATAACGTATTGAAAAGCCGTCAGGGAACAGCCGCCTCGCTGGGGGTGATTTTCCTGCATATCGCCGATAAGCTTGATTTACCCCTGTTCCCGGTGATCTTCCCCACGCAGCTGATCCTGCGTGCCGAATGGGTAGATGAAGACATGTGGTTAATTAACCCGTTCGATGGTGAAACCCTGGATGAACACACGCTGGAAGTGTGGCTGAAGGGCAACATCGGGCCGGTTGCCGAACTCTATGATGACGATCTGCAGGAGGCCGAGCCGCTGATGGTGTTGCGTAAAATGCTGGATACGCTGAAATCGGCCCTGATGGATGAGAAGCAGATGGAGATGGCGCTGCACGTCAGCCAGGTGCTGGTGCAGATGGACCCGGAAGATCCGTATGAGATTCGCGATCGGGGGCTGATTTTTGCCCAGCTGGAGTGCGATCACGTGGCGCTGAGCGATTTAACTTACTTCGTTGAGCAGTGTCCGGAAGATCCGATCAGTGAAATGATCAAAGTGCAGATTCACTCAATAGAACAGAAACAGATTACCCTTCACTAACTGAAGTGAACTCTATAAAGGCGAAGATATGAAACAAAAAGTGGTTAGCATTGGTGATATCAAGGTCGCAAACGATCTGCCGTTCGTCCTGTTTGGTGGCATGAACGTGCTGGAATCGCGCGATCTGGCTATGCGTATCTGCGAACACTACGTCACGGTTACTCAGAAACTGGGTATTCCTTACGTGTTCAAAGCCTCGTTTGATAAAGCCAACCGCTCCTCTATTCATTCATACCGTGGCCCGGGCCTGGAAGAGGGCATGAAAATCTTCCAGGAGATCAAGCAGGCATTCGGGGTGAAAATCATCACTGACGTGCATGAAGCCAGCCAGGCGCAGGCCGTGGCGGATGTGGTGGATGTTATCCAGCTCCCGGCCTTCCTTGCGCGTCAGACCGATCTGGTGGAAGCGATGGCGAAAACCGGCGCGGTGATCAATATCAAGAAGCCGCAGTTCGTCAGCCCCGGGCAGATGGGCAATATCGTGGATAAGTTTGCGGAAGGTGGCAATGACCAGGTGATCCTGTGCGATCGCGGTGCTAACTTCGGTTATGACAATCTGGTGGTCGACATGCTGGGCTTTAACGTCATGAAGCAGGTCTCTAACGGCAGCCCGGTGATCTTCGATGTGACCCATGCCCTGCAGTGCCGCGACCCGATGGGTTCGGCCTCCAGCGGCCGTCGTGCCCAGGTCTCCGAGCTGGCGCGTGCCGGCATGGCCGTTGGCATAGCTGGCCTGTTTATTGAAGCGCACCCGGACCCGGCCAATGCGAAATGCGACGGTCCTTCCGCGCTGCCGCTGGACAAACTGGAACCGTTCCTGGTGCAGATGAAAGCGATTGATGACCTGGTCAAAAGCTTTGCTGAACTGGATACCAGCAACTAATTTTACCTTATCCTCAGGCGGGCCAGCAAACGGGCCCGCCTTTTTTCTGCGCTGTACCCCGCCTGAATCTACCGCTTTTTTTGACCTACAATGGAAAAGTAATTTAAGGAGTTTCTATGAAAAAAATCATCTTATTACTCGCGGGCGCCCTGGCCCTGAACGGATGCAGCAATGCGCAGACCCGCGCTGACGCGCCGGACGCCGCCCAGTTAGCTAACCGCCTGTTTACGCTGAGTGCCGTTGACGGACAGGCCGTCACGCCACATCAGGGCATGAAGCCGGGTATTGGTTTTGGTGAGGATCTGAAGGTGAGCGGCGTGATGTGTAATCGCTTCTTCGGTCAGGGTAAGCTGGAGCAGGGGCGTCTGAGTGTGCCGCAGCTGGCCTCGACACGCATGATGTGCAGCGATCCGCAGCTTAACCAGTGGGAGCAGACGTTATCTGCTGTGCTGACCAGGGGTGCAGAGGTCAGGCTGAGCGGGATGACGCTGACGCTGACGGGTAGCGGGCATACTCTGGAGTATCAGGCCCAGTAATCAGAATGTATGAAAGGGGCGGGCCGGTCATAAGACCGGCCCGCCCCTTTCTTATGCCACGAAGACTTACAGCATGATTGTCATCAGGTAGGCAATAAACAGCGCCAGATGCGCGGCGCCGTTCAGCACATTGGTACGCCCGGTCGAGAACGAAATCTGACACAGCAGCAGCGCGGCAATCATCACCACCATCTGCGGCGGCTCAAGACCAAAGATCAGCTGCTGCCCGGTCAGGGTGGCGATCAGCGTCACGGCCGGTACCGTCAGGGAAATCGTCGCCAGCACGGAGCCGAAGAACAGGTTCATCGCACGCTGTACCTGATTAGCCAGTACCGCTTTGATGGCTCCCAGCCCTTCAGGGGAGAGGATCAGTAGTGCGACCAGGAACCCGGTAAACTGTTCCGGGGCTTTCAGTTCGGTCAGCAGCGACTCCAGCGTATTGGCGTTCATCTTGGTGACCGCAATCACCGCAACCAGATGAATCAGCAGCCACACGGTGTGCCAGGCACTGGAGTGGGCCGAAGGTTTGCCGTGGTGCGGGTCGTCCCCTTCGTCCTCATGCTCATAGACAAACAGGCTCTGGTGCGTTTTGGTCTGAATCAGCAGGAAAACCCAGTACATCGCGGCGGAGATCCCCGAGACCAGCAGCGCCTGCATTACGGTGAAATTACCGCCGGGCAGGGCGTTCGGGAACACCAGGACGATAATCCCCAGCGGGAAGATGGCAATCAGGTACTGTTTTACCCCGGCCAGGTTCACATACTGTGTGGCAAATTTGCGTCCGCCGAGCAGCAGCGCCGCGCCCACCAGTCCGCAGGTCACAATCATAATGATCGAGTAGAGCGTATCGCGCATCAGCGCCGGGGCAGCGTCACCGGTGGCCATCAATGCGGAAATCAGGCTGACTTCAAGGATAACAACGGAAAGACTGAGGATCAGGGAGCCGTAGGGTTCGCCCAGGCGGTGTGCCAGTACGTCAGCGTGACGGACGACGCTGAAGGCGCTGCTGAGGATCGCAACGAGGGCAATCAGGTTAATGACGACGACCAGGGAGAAGGTAGCGGTGTTACCCCAGAACCATAATATGATTAATGCAGCGACAGGTAAGATGAGGGAATACTCGGTGTGGCGGGTTTTACTGCTCTCTTGCGCACTCATAGGCAAACGCTCCTTATCTTGTATCCTGTGGACCCGGAAATAGCAGATTCTGCCACGGGTCTGTTAAACATAGTCTGACAATATGAAAGACAAGTGGCGAAAGTATAACCTTTTTTTCGCCAAAACTGAAGAAATTTACGTCCTTTTACGGTTTGACTTAAAAAAGTTCATCTACCCGCTATTTATTCCTCTTAAGTTCCTATCGTAATGAAAATCATCCGACTTTATGAGAATAAAAAAATTAATGTAAGCAGGGAAGTACGCTAACTCAATGTGATAAAGGCTGAAATAATGCCTTATAGCACCAGAATGCTATATTGCGGTGTAAAATCCGCACTTGAAAAAAAAGGCAGTTGTACCAGGCTTACATCAGACACTGAGAGGAGAGAAACCATGCCTTATGACAATCGCAGCGCGTTACCCGACAGCGTCAGACGTGTCCTGCCTGCCCACGCGCAGGACATCTATATGGAAGCGTTTAACAGCGCCTGGGATCAGTATAAAGAGCGTCAGGACCGGCGCGGTGATGACTCACGCGAGGAGGTGGCGCACAAGGTCGCCTGGGCGGCGGTGAAACACCAGTACCAGAAGGGGGATGACGATAAGTGGCATAAAAAGTAAGGGCGCATGGTGCAGCGCGCCCTGTTGCTGGCCGTCAGACTGCGGCGACCGCCCGCCGCCATTTCAGGCGGGCAGGCAGCCAGCGCTGGGTCACCTCCGGCGTCTGTTCATCTATCAGCTGTGTGACCATTTCAAAGCAGTTCCAGGCCAGCATCCGTTCATCCTGAGCGACGGTATCAATGCGCACCGACAGGGCATCATACAGATAGTGGTCGTCGAAGCTGCTCAGGTGCATCGGCGTGTTCAGCAGGTCGTGCTGGCTGAGGTAGCGCAGTACGCCCTCCTGCAGGCCGCAGGCGGCGCAGAATAGCGCCTGCGGCACGCGGCCCAGCCGCGCGTACAGTTCCGCGAACATCTCATAGCCTGAGCTGGCGTGGTAGTGACCGTGCATAATCCACTCAGGTTTAACGGCGACCCCGGCGCGCTCCAGCCCAAGGCGAAAGCCCGCCAGGCGGTCGCGGGTAGGGGAGATGCGCGGCTGTCCGCCAAAGAAATAGATCTCCTCATAGCCCTGACGCGCCACACCTTCCATCAGAGTGGCGGTAGGACTGGTGGCATCGGTGATCACCAGCGGCAGGCTGGACTCGCCCAGATGGCGGTCAAACAGCACCACCGGCAGCTGCTGGTTAATTTTCTGATACTCGGTATCGTTCAGCTGGCTGGAGGCGACGATCAGGCCGTCTACCTGCCGCTGGATCAGATTGTTGACCGCCAGGGTTTCCTGACTGGCGTTTTCTGCCGTACAGGCAATCAGCAGCTGCAGGCCGGCATCCCGGCACAGCATCTCCAGCTCGTGTGAAAAGCGGGCAAAGCCCTGGTTGGTCATTTCAGGCACCACCAGCCCGAGGGTATGGCTGCGGGCGGAGTTGAGGGCGCGCGCGTGAATGCTTGGCTGATAGTGCTGCTGGCGGGCAATCTCCAGCACGCGTTCGCGGGTGGCTTCAGCCACGCGCAGCTCTTTTCCACGGCCATTGAGGACCAGGCTGGCCGTGGATTTAGAGACGCCCGCCAGCCGGGCAATATCGTTAATGGTGATGCGTTTGTTTTTAGTCACAGTGGCTTAGGGCTGAGGGTTCATCGGCTTATTCTATCACGCATTGCCGCAAGCTCCAGTGACGCAGCCCGATCTGCCCCGTACCGGCAAAGCGCAGCTGCGGCTGCTGTGACGGGAAATAGCGCGATGACATCACAGCCTCGCCGTCGTTGATGAAGATTTCCACGCTTGAGCGATCGCACAGCACACGCAGAGTCTTTACCTCTCCCTGCCAGTAACGCTCTTCCGGTTTTCCGCTGCGTAAATTGTGACGTTGTAACGTTAACCCCTGTGCGTTAACGCTGAGATGCAGGGCTCCGGCAAAATCCGCCTGGCACGTACCGCTGATCGTCATTTCTATCTCGGCACTGTCGATGTCCAGCGGCGGCAGTGTCCCGGCAGGACCCGCGAGGCTCCTCTCCCGCGAGCGCAGCTGCTGCAGTTCGCGGGCGGGGTGCTGAACCAGCCGATCGCCGCGCAGCGTCAGTTCGCGCGGGCAGGTCATGGTGTGCATCCAGCCGTTGTCGCGGGTCGGCTGGAAGAACTCATCCCCGTCGGGGATCCCCATCCAGCCCATCATCAGACGGCGGCCGTCGGCACTGAGGCAGGTCTGCGGCGCATAAAATTCGAAGCCGTGATCAAGCTCATGAAACTCGCCGTGTTGAAACTGCGCGCTGTCATAGTCAAAGCGGCCACAAAAATAGCCGCTCTGGAAGGTATTACGCCAGCGCCAGGTCTCTGCAGGCAGCCCCTGCGGGCAGACCACCAGCACTGCGGTGCCGCTGAGTTCAAACAGGTCAGGGCACTCCCACATATAGCCGAAATCACCCAGTCCGTTAAGCTGGCTGCCAGCGATCTCACCCAGCGACGTCCACTGGTGCAGATCGGGGGAACGGAACAGCAGCACTTTCCCCTCGGACGCAAGATTCTGTGCACCCAGCACCATGTACCACTGGCCTTCGTGCTGCCACACCTTCGGGTCGCGTACGTGGCCGGTGTATCCCTCCGGCAGTGCCAGTACCGGCCCGTGTTTTTGATACTCGCCGTGTTCATCGCGGGTGGCCAGGCACTGCCAGGCGGTGCGGCTGCCGTCGGCAAACTTAACGTTACCGGTGTAGAGCAGCGTCAGCACACCCGCGTTATCCACCGCGCTGCCGGAATAGCAGCCGTGACTCTCCCAGGGCTCCGAGGGGACCAGCGCGATCGGCTCGTGCCGCCAGTTCACCAGATCCTCTGAGCTCCACTGGCCCCAGAACTTGGCACCGTGTGCGCAGGCCATCGGGTTCCACTGGTAGCAAAGCACATAGCGCCCGTCGAAGTGGATAAAGCCGTTCGGATCGTTCATCAGCCCGACCGGTGGGGCCAGGTGCCATACCGGGCGGTGGCGATCCGCGGCGGCCCGCTGCTGGCCGGAGATTACCGACCGCAGCGCCTGTTTTAACAGGTGGGCTTCACTCATGCTTTCACCTCAAATTTAATTTTCAACAGCAGGGACAGTACGAATGCTGTACCAAAGGCGATCACCATGCCGATCAGATAGTTGAGCAGGGAGCTGGCCTGCACGATAGCCATCCCCGGCAGGGCAGTCAGGCCAACCGCCGTCATATTGACGTGCATCGTCACCACCCAGGCTCCGCCCAGCGCACCGCCGACCAGCCCGGCAATAAAGGGCTTGATGTAGCGCAGGTTCACGCCAAAAATGGCCGCTTCGGTAATACCCAGCATGGCAGAAAACGCTGAGGGCAGTACGATACTGCGCACCTTGATATCCCGGGTTTTAAACCATACCGCCAGACATGCGCCCCCCTGGGCCACGTTGGCCATTGACCAGATCGGCAGCAGGAAGTTAACGCCAATTGACGGGTTGCCCAGCAGCCCGGCCTCAATAGCATGGAAGCTGTGGTGAATACCGGTGATCACAATCACCGAGTACAGCCCGCCGAACAGCAGCCCCGCCAGCCAGCCCGCATGGGCAATCAGCGTGCTGAGAACCAGTGAGATCCCGTCACCCAGCATCCGTCCCGCCGGGCCGATAATCAGCAGGGCGATGAAGCCGGAGATGATCACGGTCAGGAACGGGGTCAGAATGATATCCAGCGCATCGGGGATCACGCGGCGCAGTCGTTTTTCACAGTGGCTCATAAACCAGACGGCCAGCAGCACCGGGAAAACGGTGCCCTGATAGCCGATCATCGCAATTTCCAGCCCAAAGAAGTTCATGGTGTGGAAACCGCTGGCGACGCCCCACGCGTTGGTCAGCGCGGGGTGGGTCAGTATGCCGCCCAGGGTAGCCCCAAGATAAGGGTTACCACCGAATTCTCGTGCGGCGGTAAAGCCAATCAGGATTGGCAGAATGATAAACGCCGCCGAGCTGCACATATCCAGCATGATAAACAGGGCGCTGCTGGCATCGACCCAGCCGTAAGTCTTCACCATACCGAGCAGGCCCATCAGCAGGCCCGAAGCGACAATCGCCGGGATAATCGGCACGAAGATATTCGACAGTACGCGTGCTATGCGTTGAAACGGATTCAGCTTTTGCGCGGCGATATCGGCGGCCTCACTTTTGCTGGACTCATTAATGCCCGCTTCTTTCACAAACGCCGCATGCACCTTGTTGACGATGCCACTGCCGAAAATGATCTGCATCTGTCCTGCATTGCGGAAACACCCTTTCACTCCGTCCAGTGCTTCAATGGCCTCTTTCTGCACGAGTTCATCATCGACCATCACCAGACGCAGGCGGGTGGCGCAGTGCGCGGCGCTGGCGATATTTTCGCGTCCACCCAGTAACGGCAGAAGTTCCCGGGCTGTTTTTTCAAAATCCATCATGTCACCTTTTCATTATTGTGATGAAGCTGTCAGAACCAGGTTTCCATCTGGACACCAAAGTTCCATTCGCCACCGGCGCTGAAGCCGCTGCTGCCGAACGAGTCGTCGCTGGCATAGCGGTCAAGCGAGCTGTTCCAGTCCATCCAGCTGGCGAAGACGCGTATTTCCGGGCGGGTAAAGAAGTCGCCAATGTCGGCCACTTTAAAGGTCGGGGCCACGGTCAGCTTCCAGAAACTGCCGGACACGGCCTGGCGGTCTTTGTACCCCTGTGGTTCGAGATCCATATACTGATAGCTGCCTTCGTACGCGAGGGCGAAGTTCTGATTGATCTCCTGGATCAGCCGCGCGTTAACGGTGGCCCAGCGATAGTGATCGCCTGCGGCGTAACGGTCGCTGCTGGTCTGGGCCAGCACGGCGGGGGCAAAGCTCCAGGTCTTATTCAGCGGCGTCACACCATAGCTGGCCAGACGCCAGGTTTCCGCCTGTTGCGTCAGGTTGCCGTCAGAACCCACGCCTTTAACTTCGGCACCCAGCCCGCGGCCGTACAGCAGGGCGGTTTTGGCCGTGCCTTCGCGCAGGCCCCAGAAGCTGTCGTTATGCAGGGCCAGCATGGCATGAACGCCGGTATCCCCCGCATTATCATTTTCACGGCTGGGGTTCAGGCGCTCGTCATTATCTTTTGCACGCAGGCCGCTGACCATCAGCTGGAACGGACCGGCAAAGTTGTTGCTGGTGACAATGTAGTTCTGAATGGTGTTATCAATCGCCTCAATATCACCAAAATTACGACCATACAGCGAGAAGTTGCTCTTCAGGCCGTCGGTCAACTGCACGTCATAGATCCCGCCGCCGGTCCCGGCGAGGAACACCACGTCGGAGTCCAGCCAGTGAATGTCGAAGTTATCGCGGTCAAAGCGCTTACCGGCCCACAGGGTGGTGTTATCAAACGCACCGGTGAATGTTGGCAGATTGCCCAGTTCGACAAAGGCCTGACGGATGTTCAGCTCGGTGGTGCTGCCGGTCCAGTCGTTATAGTCACGCTGTCCGTCGGCCAGCATCGCCTTGAAACGGGTTGTTGCGCCGTTCGCCAGCTGCTGTTTGTGCTCAAAGTTCAGCTCAACATAGGTGTTGTTTTCATTACCAAGACGACCCACGGCTCCCCCGGTTTCACCGGCGGGCGTCAGGAAGGGGCCGCTTTGTGTCCCGGCGGCCGAGTCGTTCATGATCAGGCCGGAGCGCGCATAGCCGTGGAACTCAAAGCCATCTGCGATCCTGCTGGTGGCCACCGGTGCGGCAGTGGGTGGCGCGACGCTGGCGGACGCGGCAACGGGGGCCGTAGCCTGCTGCGGTTGCTTTTGCTGCTGCTGTGAGCGGGCTTCCAGCCTGACAATTTTCTGCTCTGCCGCGTCGGCACGGTTTTCTGCCGTGGCCGCGCGATCTTCTGCTTTTTGCAGGCGTTGCTCCATCGCCATCAGTCGCGCTTCGAGGCTGGTGAGCGTCGGGGCGGCGAAACTGACTGCCGGGGTGGCTAAGGCGAGGCTGATGGCAACAGCCAGTCTACGAGGTGTGATCATTTGCACGGTTCCCAGTGTGATTGTTTTGTTTTTGCTAAACCGGTTCGACGCAGAGAGTAAGCTAACAGGAATGTGCTGTTCAATCAGATTTGCTAACCCGGTTTAGGAAGTGTGACCGGGTTGGCAATTTGTGCGGGGAAGGGATCAGAATCGGGCGAGGTCGGCGGCGTGCGGCAGGGCGGTCATGGCACCTTTGGCGGTGGTCGCGGCGGCACCGCTGCGCTGCGCCTGCTGGATGGCCTGGTCAAGGCGGACGGGAGTCAGCGGATCGATTTCCGTCGCCAGCGCTGCCAGCAGTCCGGCAACGAACGCATCGCCCGCTCCCGTAGTGTCGACCACCTCCACTGACGGAGCGGGGAAGTGCTGTACCGTAGCGTTCTGCCACAGGCTGACGCCCTCGCTGCCGCAGGTCACCAGCAGCAGAGATGGCTGATAAGCCGCGGTAAATGCCGCGATGCCGTCGGAAAGCCCGTCATTGCCGGTCAGTTCAGCGAGTTCATCCTCTGACAGCTTGATAATGTCTGCCAGCGCAAAGGCCCTGGCCAGCACTGCGTCCATCTCCGTCGCATCTGCCCACAGATCCTCACGCAGGTTAGGGTCGAAGCTCACCCAGCCTCCTGCCGCTTTAATTGCCCGCATCGCCTCCATGGCCGTACTGCGGGAGGGATCAGCGCTCAGGGCAATGGAACACAGGTGCAGGCCTTCACCGGCACGAAACGCCGGCAGGCGGTCAGCGGTGAGAAACAGGTCAGCTGAGGGGCGCACCATAAAGGTAAACTGGCGTTCGCCCTGCGCATCCAGGCTGACCAGCACGGTTGATGTACGCTGGCCCGGTGCGCGATACATCCGCTCAATATCGACGTTCTCATCGCGCAGCGTCTGCTGCAGGAAGCGTCCAAACGGGTCGTCGCCGACGCAGCCGATAAAGCCGCTGTTGCCGCCCAGGCGGGCAATACCGACAGCGACATTGGCCGGGGCACCGCCGGGACACTTCAGCAGGTGTGTCTCTCCCTCAGGCAGCAGGTCTACTACCGCATCGCCCAGTACCCAGATTTTATTGCTCATCATCATTATCCTTAAGTGATTATCTGCCGAAAAGCTAAACTGGTTTAGCAAAAAAATCAAAGTTCTTTTTATCAGTTTGTGGCGGAGGAGGCGCTCAGAGGGTAAAGATTTCGCGCCTGCTGCCGACAAACTTAAGTGAAACTTTTTTTCTTTTGTGATCGCCTTCAAACTTGATTGCGCACGCGGAAATGCATAAGGTCATTCATCGCACTCAATTTTTTGCGAAAATCAGATCGTTAAAGGACTCAGTCAGGACAGCGTGGACGTTAAGCAGTGGAGTGGGAGGGGGCAATGTTAACACGAGATTTTTTATTAAAGGCGGACTGCAAAACGGCCTTTGGTGATATTGAAGAAACGCTGTTGTGGACCTGCGAACAGCGTGCCGCCTCGCTGGCAGCGGCCATGGCCTGCCGTCCGGATAACAGTCCGGTATGGATTTTTGGTTACGGGTCACTGATGTGGAACCCGGTATTCGAAGCGGATGAAGTGGCCGCCGGCACGCTGAAGGGCTGGCATCGCGCCTTCTGCCTGCGGCTGACGGCCGGTCGCGGTACGGCCAGTCAGCCCGGGCGCATGCTGGCGCTGAAAGAGGGCGGGCAGACTACCGGACTGGCCTTCTGTCTGCCGGAAGCCAGGCTGCATGAAGAGCTGGAGCTACTGTGGAAGCGTGAGATGATCACCGGCTGCTACCTGCCCACCTGGTGTGATCTGGCGCTGGACGATGGCCGGACCGTAACCGCGCTGGTGTTTGTGATGGATCCGCGCCACGCCCTGTATGAGTCAGACTCCTGCCCGAAAACTATCGCGCCGCTGATCGCCCAGGCAAAAGGGCCGTTAGGCACCAATGCGCAGTATCTGTTTTCGCTGGAAACGGAGCTGAAGCAGCGCGGCATGTATGACGACTGCCTGACTGATCTGGTTCAGCGGGTGCGCGAGCTCCAGGCGTGCCATAACGGGCTGGTGGGTTAGGGTGCCACCAGGGCGACCGCACCACCGGTCTCCCTGATGCACAGGCATAAAGACTCAGCGCCCCGGGTTAATCAGCCAGGTTCCCGCCCGATCGATTTTCAACTGCTGGCTGCGCACGCCGCTGGCACTTCGCACTTCCAGATGGTAATCACCCGCAGCCAGATTAAGTGAGGCGTAACCGCTGGTGTTTGGCATGACTTCCATCACGCTGCCATTCAGCAGTAACGCCTCATCGCTGCTCAACTTCAGATATACCGTTGCCATCGCTGGCGCGCTGGCCGGGATAGCGGCCGGGGAGGGTGTCGCGGCAGGCGTACTGTTGCTGGCAGCAGCAGAGTGCTCCGGCAGCACGCTGTCGTCATGATTCAGCCCCCATACCAGCGCCGCAACCGCGATCACCGCCAGCCCGCTGAGTAACAGCAGCGGTCGTGACAGACGCTTTGCCACGCGCGGCGGCATCACGGGTTCGGCGGCACCAGCGGCCGGGTTGACGGCCAGAACCACCGGTTCCGGGTCAGGCAGCTGCAGCGGTTCCTCCTGGGGCACCAGCACGGTGGCCACCAGCGCCTCCATCTCACTGACCGGCAGGTCGATCAGCGCCGCCAGTTCATCCACCGACTGCGGTCGCTGCCGGGGCTCCATCTGCAGTGCCTGGTCAATGGCATGCAGTAACGGCAGGGAATACCCCTCTGGCCGCAGTGAACTCAGAGGCTGATAGCGATCTTCAATACAGCGCACCACACTGACCGGCGGGGGATTACCGGTGATCAGCGTATGCAGCACCGCGCCCAGCGCGTAAATATCGGTCCACGGGCCCTGATCGCTGTCCCCCTCCTCGCTGTACTGCTCGATGGGCGCATAGCCGGGTTTGAGCATGATCTCCATTTCATCGGAGAGATTGCCAATCTCCTTACGCGCCGAGCCAAAATCGAGCAGCACCGGCAGCTGGTTGTCCTGGATCTGGATGTTATCCAGCGAAATATCACGGTGCAGATAACCGGCGCGGTGAATGGTGTTGATCGCCCCGAATAACGGCGGTAACAGCTGGCGGATCCACGCTTCGTTGATGGTCTCCGGGCTGGTCTGCTGCCACGCTTTCAGCGTCATGCCGCTGTAGAACAGTGTGCCCATGTAGGCCGTGCCGTTCTCCTCCCAGAAGCGCAGGACGTGCAACAGGCCAGGGTGATTAAAGCGTGCCAGCAGGCGTGCTTCCTGAATAAAACTGTTCAGCCCGGCGTTAAACAGGCGCTGATAGCGCTCGCCGCGCAGCGTAATGGTCAGATCTTCATTCCGACTGGCCAGCGAGACCGGCAGATATTCTTTGATCGCAATGGTGCGTTCAAGCAGGTGATCCCAGGCGCGGTAGACAATGCCAAACCCGCCCCCGCCAATCACTTCTTTGATTTCAAACTCGTTAAAACGGTAGCCAGCGGGGAGAGCGTTGGGTACATTTTTTTGTTGTTCGTTTGCTGACATAGTGAAACTCTCGTGGCGCCCTGATGAGCGGGGGTTAGTTAACGGTACGCCAGGCGCCAATCGCCGGGTCGGCCAGATCGGCGTGCAGGTCATCCACCAGCAGCACATTCATCTTTACACCTGCATCGATAATGCCTGACCAGGTTTTGCGCGCGGCATCGACTGCCGTTTTTAACGCCGCACCGTTACTGGCCTGAGCTTTGTCCATTTTTATCAGCAGCGTGCCGTCAAACGACCAGACGTGCAGGCTGTTGTTGAAAGGCAGTACCAGCCAGCTGTTCGGCGCATCGTCCCGCGCCAGCACCAGACGCTGATTGTTAACCGATACCACATCAAGCTGTTCCGGGGCCGGGTGCAGATGAGCCAGCGGGTAGCCCTGATAGAAACTGACCGCCAGCGACTGGTTTTTCTCGCCGTGGGCCAGGGTAAGCGTACCGGGGCCTTCCAGCCAGCCCTCCGTTGAGCAGCTCATGGCTTTATCCACGGGAATAAACAGCGATCTGCCATTATCGTCCCACCAGGTACGGAAATGGCAGCCATCGGGCAGGTCAAAATGCTGCAGAGGTTCAGCATTCGCCGGCTGCGACAGATCGAGTGGTGCAGCGTTGCTGGCGGTGGCAGTGGCGGTGGCATCCGCGGTGACAATCGGCCGCCAGCTCTGCTCCTTCGCTGCCGTACCGGTAGCCAGCACGGTGCCCCGCGCGTTGGTCATCTGCCACGGCAGCTCCAGCAGCTTTCCACACTGATTCTGCAGCAGGTTGCCGACGCGCGGTAAGAAGCGGGTCAGAATATCTGACTCGGTACTTTTGCCGGAAACAATACGCAGGTTCAGCGTCTCCTGGCACCAGGCAGCGGGCGCATTGCTGGAGACATTATCGATAAACACTTCCAGCTCCAGGCTGGGGGAATAGACCGCCCGATAGTCTGCCGCCTGGGCCGTGGTGGCGAACAACAGAGTCAACGTAGCTGGCAACCAAAATTTCATAACATTCCTTGGTGTTAATCGCGCGGCGGAAGAAAACGAGCAGAGTCCGCCATGGAAAAGAGTAATGTGGTCTCCTGGGGAGAACCAATCCATACCGCCACGGCGCTCAGATTATCTGTTTTTGCGCTGCGGTCGATGGCTTTTTGCATCAGTGCCAGCCACTCCTCAGGGCAATTGACCATACGTAACGCCTGTTCCATCTCGGCGGGGGCAAGATGACTCCAGAACCCGTCGGTGCAAATCAGAAAGGCATCGCCATCTTCCAGCGCCAGCACCTCGCTGAATCCGTGCGGATGGGCCACATCGGCACCCAGTGCATTATAAAGTAAGTTGCTGTTAATTCCCGTGTTTTCATAACCTGCGTCCTGCAGCTGCTGGACCAGGCTGTGGTCACGGGTCACGCTGTGTACTACCCCCCGGCGGAAAAGATAAACCCGGCTGTCCCCGGCGTGTACCCACCAGCCATGCAGAGTATCCCGGTCGATAAACAGCGCCGCAAGGGTGGTACTCATCTGGCGAAAATTCGGATTATTCCTCTGCGCGCTGAGAATAGCCTGCTCGGTCGTTTCAATCAGGGCCGCTGTGCGCTCGGGCCGGAGTGGGGCATCGACATCAAGCTGGGCCAGCAGGGTATCCCGGGCAATGGTGGCGGCCAGTTCACCGCCCGCCCGTCCGGCCACGCCGTCGCACACCATAAAGCAGGCGGCATGCTGTCCCAGCAGTGCGCCGGTGGTGTCCTGATTGCTGTCGCGGGCACCAGTCTGTGTGGTAGCAGAGTAAGTTATATTCATAGGTCTTCCGGGCGGGTTTGCGAATCTTTATATTGATTCACTTCCATGTCGTAGGCGTGGAGGAACGCTTCGCCAAACAGCGTGTGGAAATCATCCTCGATTTCACCCGAGGTGCTCTGATAGTGGCGCAGGAAATAGTCCCACAGTGCCGCTTTTTTGCCGCTGCTCAGGGTCATGCGCGGCATCATGCCATCGCGGCGGGCATGCTCTTCCAGACGCTGCGGGTTAAATGATTGCAGCATCGCTGCAATGATGGCGCGAATACCGGCAATCATCCCTAACTGATGCGCCTGCAGATCCACCAGGGCATCGCGCACCGCCTGTTCTGGTGGCATAAACCCTGGCATCTGGCTCTGGTAAATCTGCATCAGCACCGTTTTACCGGAGGGGAGGATCTTAAACGGGTTGTTGGCCTCGTTGAGGATCATGGTCATCTCTGCCTTGACCCCGCGTTTCAGGATCGAACGGGAGGAGAGCAGCGCAACGGTGCCCTGCGAGAACAAACTAAGCATCCGCCCGGTCATGCGCATCTGATCTTCGGTCAACGGCGTTTTGTCCAGCGTCGCGTCCAGCCCCATGCCTTCCAGCAGGGCCGCCATCAGACGCTGTTCACGGTTGCTGCCGCTGGACGGGTCCTGGCCGCTGGCCGGGATCTCCTGGCCAAGCGGGTCGATGCCCAGGCGGGCGGAGGTCTGCCGTGCCGATCGCCGCCCGGCGGCCTCGGCACACCCGTCGTCCTGACGCGGTACAGCCGACTCTTCCGCGCGCTGCTGCATTCCCAGCGGGTCGTCCGTGCTGTCGTTGTCGTCAGCAAACAGCGACAGGGGGTCGATATGCTCCTGGGGGTGCTCACTGACGCGCTGCGGGTCGCTGACGTCAATCTGATAAGGGCCGATGGCCAGCGTATCGCCGTGTCCGAGCGTCACCTGACTGCCGCGCTGCAGGGCGCTGCCGTTGTGGATCACCGCAATCACGCTGCCCTGATTCGTCAGGCGGCATTCACCGCTGGCGGCAACGTGCACCAGCGCCTGCAGGCGTGAGATTGCCCGGTCAGGATCCGGCAGGACCAGATCATTATCAACGCTGCGGCCAATGGTGCCACCAGGGGGCACAAAATCACAGACGATGGGATCATCGCCCTGGTTCTGCAAAATGGTCAATCTCATGCGTTTTTCCTGCAATGAGGCCCTTTGGCCTAATCACTCTATTCGAACATCGGAGGATAGAGTCCGTGACGGCCCGGCTTCAGCCCGGCTGCCGGATGAAAGAGCTGTGAAAAAAGCTGTGCGGTCAGATTGCCGCTGTGTTTGTGACTGGTCAGCGGATAGCCGTCACTCTGATTAGTCCACCAGTAGCTGGTGTACTGCAGCGGATCGAAGCGCTGCGCCACTTCCCGCCAGCCCAGCGTGCAGGGCAGATCCTGATAGCCAATCACATCCATGATATCGGAGCGTCCGGTGTCGGGCAGCGACAGCGGCGGTATGCCGTGCAGCGCCTGCTCCAGCCAGTCCACGGAGTGCAGCTGCTGCACGGCCTGGTTCAAGGTGCCCCCCAGCTCCTGAAACCAGTCCCCGGAAACTGACAGCTGGGCCGGGTGCCAGGCGCTGACCGGCACGCTTTGCAGCGCCAGCAGCGGCCAGGCACGACCGACCCGGTCACGGGACGGCATCAGGCAGCCGATCTGCACTCGCTGGACGCCCAGCGTAGCAGGCAGGGCAAAATTCCAGACCGGAGCACGGCTGAACGGATCGGTGGTGCCGTCGTGATGGTTATGCCAGTGCGCCAGTCCGAGCTGAAACCAGTTAGACCAGCTGTCAATCAGCGCTTCCGGGATCCGGCGCTGCAGGAAATCGCCTGCTGTTGGCAGCTTGCCATACCATCCCAGGTCATTCTTTTCTGCCATTATGATGACCTTATCAGTGAACCGGGCTGAGAGGCACCGGATCCGGTTCACTCATCGCGGCAGATCCAGCGGCATTTGCCGGTCGTCCGGCATTATCCAGATTTAACGCCACCCTTTTCACCATCAGCGCATTGTCACGCACGTAGGGGGAACTGAGGATCTGACGATCCAGCAGCTGGCTCAAATGCCAGTCAAGCTGCTGCAGCTGGCGCGTTGTCACGCTGGCCGGCAGGCTGCGCTGCAGGTTCTGCATTACCCAGCCGCGCAGAAACTCACCGTCATAGCTGCGCGGCTGGTACAGCATCTGGTAGGCGCGCAGAGCGTTCCGACTGAACTCCGCATCTTTACCATCATCGTTACGCAGCGTATGGGTGATCGTCTGCGCCACCCGGGGCAGCAGCAGGGCTCTCAGTGCGCCCTGATACAGTCCCCAGCTGGCATCGCTAATCTGGTCGCCACGGTACAGTCCGCCACGCAGCGAAAGCGGGGGGGCTTCCAGCGCAAAACTGCGGCTTTGCGGCAGCGCTACCAGGCTGTTTAAGAAGGGTAGCAGATCCAGGATATCCCCGCGGTTATCCCCGGCGAGTTGTTTTGCCTGCTGCGTCACGGCGGGTAAGCGCGCAGCAACCTCCTGCAGGTAGTGCTGATTTTTCGTGTAGCTGGTCAGCCACAGGCCCGTTGTGGCAAGCAGAGCGACCGCGAGCGCCACGTAACCGGTACGGTGCAGCAGGCGGTTGCGATCTTCCCAGGAGCGGTCACTGCCCGCCAGACGGCTCTCTTTAAACACCACATCGCAGAGCAGGCCGTGAATAAAGAAGCTTTGCCCTTTATTGGCTGGAATGGGCGCGCTGCGGTTTACGCTGTCCCAGCTGGCGATCGACTGCCCCTGGGGCTGTGGCAACTGCAGCTTACGTGACAGTTCGCCCATCACCCGGTCAAAGGGCAGGCCTTCCTGCGTACCGCTGGTGAAAAACATCCCGCGCACGGCCCACGGGGTTTCGCTGGTGTCCGGCGAAAAAACAGTATCAAGGTATTCGGCCAGCAGGGGACGTAATGCGCTGAACTCCTGCGGGAACTGGAAACATTCGGCGCGCAGGGTGAGATCATTCTCCTGTGCCATTTTGCCACTGAGTTCCGCCATCAGCCGTGAGGAGAGCTGCTGGAAACGCTGTTCAAATTGCGTATGCAGACGACGGTCGCTCTGCCGTCCCGGCTCCCACGGGAAGGTAAAGCCCCAGACCTCTTCGCGCTGCGGCTTATCCAGCCGGGCGAAGTAGGACATAAAGCCTTTCAGCAGGTCGGTTTTGGTCACCATGATATACACCGGGAAGGCGATGCCGGTCTGCTGGTGGAGTTCCGCCATGCGCTGACGCAGCGCGCTGGCCTGCGCATGGCGAACTTCCGCCGAGTCACTGAGCAGATCGGCGACGCTGAGGGTCATGATCACGCCGTTGATCGGCTGACGCGGACGGTAGCGTTTCAACAGGGTAATGAAGGTTTGCCACTCGCTGGCATCCCGTGCGCGCTGGCTCTCCTGCAGGGTATAGCGCCCGGCGGTGTCCAGCAGCACCGCCTGCCCGGTAAACCACCAGTCGCAGTGGCGGGTGCCGCCGATGCCGCGTAATGCACTTTTACCCAGCGCATCACTGAGCGGAAAATCCAGGCCGGAGTTCACCAGCGCCGTCGTTTTGCCTGCGCCGGGTGCGCCGACGATCAGATACCAGGGTAGCTGATAGAGATACTGGGCGCTGAAGCGCTGTAACCATCCCCGGCGCTTGCCGAACTGGGTTTTCTTTAACAGCAGCGCCGCCTCACTGAAGCGGTTATCCAGCATCTCTCCCGTCGCCTGCAGTTCCGCATGATCGATATTGCTGATCTGCAGGCGCGTCAGCAGCTTGCTGTTAAACCAGGCGCGGTAGAGCTGAGGGATAAGCTGAAAAAGTATCCATAAAAAGTAGGTCAGGCCGATTAACAACTGACGGTTCAGTGGGCTGTCGAGCGCCTGCAGAGGGGTCAGTGACAGCAGCGGGCCCACCATCCAGATCAGCGCCGAAAGGGCAGTGACGCCGGTCAGACCCCACAGCAGGCGGCTGGAAAGCAGTGAAAAGAAGGTCTTAAACATCATTTTTTCCCCGTAGAGTGGCTGTCGTCTGATTCCGGGGCAGCGAACAGGGTGATTTCGACACGGCGGTTCTGCGCACGATTCTCCATACTGTCGTTCGGTAACAGCGCGCCACTGTCACCGCGTCCCTGGGCGCGAACGCTGATCCCCGGCTGGGACATCAGCTGGGCCATCATGGTGCTGACGGCGCGGGCCTGGGCGGCAGCGTATTCATAGTTGGACGGGAAACGGCGGGAAAGCACCCGCTCATCGTCGGTGAAAACGCTGACCAGGATGGTGCCTTTTGCCGACTCCATCGCGGTCGCCACGCGGGCGATCAGCGCGCGTCCCTCAGGAGAGAGCACCGTTGTGGCCGGGTCGAACAACCGGTCAGCAGGCAGGATCACTTTACTGCCGTTGCTGCTGTCGGCCACATCGAGTTTGCGCTCCGTAATCAGGTCGCTCAGGCGCTGGCGCAGATCGAGCAGCGCCTGCGGGGCCGTGCTGCGCTGGCCGGCCACCACCTTCGGCAGCGGAGTTTGCCAGATCTGACGCAGCAGCGGTTCGGCCGCGTTGCCCAGCCGCCAGTTCAGGGTGGAAAATATCATGCAGCCGATAAACGTCGCCAGAGTGACGCAGACCCACAGGGGAACTGGCGGACGCCAGAGCGAGCTCTGCCCGGCGGCAACGGCGGTTTGCGGGCGCTGTTGCTGCTGTTCGCCGCGAACCTCGCGGATTAGCTGCGCCAGTCGGGAGCGTACGCCGTCGCGCTGCAGCCGGCCGTTGTCCATACTGCGGTAGCGGCCTTCATAGCCCAGCAGCAGGCAGAAATGGATTACTTCCAGCAGCCAGAGGTGCTGGCCGGGATTTTGTGAAATGCGCGACAGCAGCTGAAAGACTTTTTCACCGCCCCAGCTTTCATTGTGAAAGGTGACCAACAGGCCATTGCCCGACCAGACACCGCGACTGCCCCACGGCGTTTGCGCCGCCGCTTCATCCAGCACGGCGCACAGGCAGTAGCGGGCACCAATAATCATTTCAAAAGGCATACCGGCCTGTTTGCAGCGTGCCTCAAACTGTCGCATTTCATCGATTAGCTGCAGGCGTAAACCGGCCGGGTCGTCATGGGTAGCCGCCAGGCGGATCTGGACAATTGCGTTAAGCAACGGCGAGGCGGCGACCAGCAAGGCATTGTCTTGGTTGACCGGTGTGGCGGGGTCAACAGGAAATTCCGACGTCATGAGGATGTGTTATTCTCGGCTGTATGCCAGGAGGCAAAATAGGAAACTTTACCGGACGAGGACGAAACGCGTTGGCTGCCATCCCTGGCAGCGAAGAGCCTTATCAGGCGCGTTACTCCAGAATCCAGGTCGCCGTATTATTGTTGCGGCAGGCTTTACTCTTGCCGCCAACATCAACGCATACTTTTTTGCTGTTTTTACGCGGGCGTGGACGATCGCTGCGCAGCGTGGCGTCGTACAGGTCACTTTTCACCCCGGCTTTCAGCGGCACGTAACCGACGAGCTGCTGCTGATCGACGTCAGCGATGGCAAACCAGCGGTTCTCCACTTCACCCAGCACCAGAAAAGGCTTGCCGTTTTCCAGATAGCGCACCACTTTGCCGCCATAGTCCGGGCTGGTCATTACGGAGGCGTTATAAAGCGCACGGTAGTTCTCATTCACCGGCGTGAAAGACGTGGGCGCTTTTACCGCATGACGATGCGTTAGCGTCACACCATCCACGACGCTGGCGACAACCGTGTCGTCAGTGACCGCAGGAGGGGGGGCTTTGCATCCCGATAACGTGAGCGCGGCCAGCAGGGTAAACGCGATGCTAGTTTTCACAATGGTCCTCGTGAATATCATCAAATAATCGGGTTCTTTTCAGATGCGACAGGGCGACTCTGAGCGACTCCAGGAACGCGTGATTGCACGCGGTGTGGCCTGTACGTTCCGGGAGGAAAATTCACAGGTTTACATCAAGATAATTCTTACGCCAGTTTACCTGACGCTTTTGGGAATGGAAACCATTGCGGACGCCGGATGAACATGATAGTGCGGACGGCGGGCGTGACAGAGTTTGCCTGAAAGGTGACAAAACGGCAATTTGATTAGCGTCAATAACCGGTATTCCGTCCTGCGTTATGCTGTCCGCCTGAAAACCACGCAATACCTGATGCTGACACGCGCGAATGAAGCAGCATAACTGATTGATTGCCGCCGGTTCAGGGCGGTTATCGTTACGCCCGTTTTCAGGCAAGTGCCAGGCGGTTTCCGCGCGGTGCACGAAAAAAGGGTGAGGTGTCAGGCCAATGAGAAAAACAGCAGGGTGTGACCGATGAGTGGGGGGGAGCCTTCTCCGCTGGCGTATCTGCTGGCTTCGCGCCAGCGGGAAATCGCCAGCCTGCGCTCTCTTTTACAAAGCGGCAGGCTGACCACAGAAGTCAGCCAGCTGATCCATGAGATCCAGCGAGAACGGGGAGCCAGCAATCTGTGGCTCTGCACTTCAGGACAGGTGTTCGGTGACGAACTGTCACAGTGCGGGCAGCGTGTCAGCCGCAGCCAGAGTGAGGTGATTGCCCTGCTTCCTGCGCTGCCGGAAGACGAGAGCGACGGTCTGGTCTCCAGCCGACTTTACAGTCGGATTGCCACAGCGCTGCAGGCGCTGGGTGAACGGGAAGCCCTGCATGAGCAGGTGCAGCAGCGCACCCTGTCTCATGACGAGGCGATGGCGCAGTTCAATCACATTATTCGCCAACTGCTGAACCTGGTGTTTGAAATGGTGGATACCGCTTCGGACCCTGGCGTTTCCCGCGCGCTGATTGCTATGTTTAGCTTTATGCAGGGCAAAGAGCTGGCCGGGCAGGAGCGGGCAGCGGGGTCTGCGGGGTTTGCCTCGGGCGGCCTCACCCCGGCCCTGATCCAGCAGCTAGTCGCGCTGATCGACAGCCAGGAGCGCAATTTTAGCCACTTCGCCGGTTTTGCGGACGCTGACAGCCTGCAACGCTGGCAGCAGGTGGCGCAGGAAGAGAGTGATATCGAGCGGCTGAGGCGCATTGCCTGCACCGCGTCACGTACGGATGAGCCGGACGCAGCAATGGCGCTGCGCTGGCATCAGTGCCTGACGCGGCGGATTGACGGTATGAAAACCGTTGAGGACAGGCTGGCCCGGGCCCTGATGCAGCGCTGCCGGCAGAGCATTGCCCTGGCCGAGTCGCAGGGGCAATGCCTGACGGACGATCTGCTGCAGCAGCAGATGCAGAACAGAGCGAATGAACCGGCGTGGAGCGTGTTTATCGCCGGAGAGCCCTGGCCGCCCCCGTCTCCGGCAGAGCCGCTGGAGGCCGACGCGCTTACCCCTCGGCTGGGACGTTCACTGCTGGCGATGATCCAGCAGCAGTCAAAACGCCTTCAGGACCAGGATGATGAGCTGGCTGCCCTGCGCGCCAGCATTGAGGAGCGTAAGCAGATCGATCGCGCCAAGGTGCTGCTGATGCGCCATCACGACTACAGTGAAGAACAGGCCTGGCAGGCATTACGTAAAATGGCGATGAACCAGAATAAGCGCATGGTGGAGATTGCCAGCGCATTGGTCGCGGTGGCTTCCGCGTTTGAACCTGCGAAAAAGTAGTCGTCTGCGCACCGAAGGTGCCACCGCGACTTCACCACGGCGTGCCAGTCAGTGGAATCTGCGGCTGACAGCGGGTCAGCCCGTCCTGAGGGAGTACAAGACCGCCAGAACAGAGACGCTTTAGCGTAGCGCGTTCTGGCGCAGCACTTGCCACAGGCAAGACAACGTAAAACGGAGCGGTTTCGCCAATGGCGGTGTAACCCCTCTTTGGATAACGGCGTCCAGCCACATGCATTACGCATGGGGGTGGGCGCTTTTTTTTTGGAGTTTTTCAGGGAGTGACAATGATGAGCAATGCACAGAGCAGAGTACCCACCACCGGCAAGACGGCAGAAGCCGCCGGTAAACCCACGCTGGTGGTGATCGGGCATGGCATGGTCGGCCAGCACTTCCTGGAGCAGATGGTCAGCAGAGGGCTGCATCAGCAGTTCCAGATAGTGGTGTACGGTGAGGAGCGCTATGTCGCCTATGACCGCGTCCACCTGTCGGAATACTTTGCCGGTAAGGGGCACGCCGAACTGTCGCTGGTGCCGCCAGGGTTTATGCAACAGAACGGCATACAGCTGCGAACCGGTCGTCAGATCGTGGCTATCGATCGGCAGCAGCAGCAGGTGCGTGAAGCCGACGGGCGCGTACAGGGTTACGATCGGCTGGTGCTGGCCACCGGCTCCAGCCCGTTTGTGCCCCCCATCCCGGGGAGTGAGCACGCATCCTGCTTTGTGTATCGCACACTCGACGACCTGGATGCGCTGGCGGCAAAGGCTGCTACGGCAAAACGCGGGGTGGTGATCGGCGGCGGACTGCTGGGCCTGGAAGCGGCCAATGCGCTGAAGACGCTGGGGCTGGAAACGGCGGTGGTGGAACTCTCTCCCCGCCTGATGGCGGTACAGCTGGATGAGGGCGGTGCCGCGATGCTGCGCCGTAAGATCGAAGCGCTAGGGGTGAAGGTACTGACCGGCAAGGCAAGCCAGAGTATTGACGTGCAGCAAGACGGTACGCTGCGGCTCAATTTTGCCGATGGCAGCGAGCTGGAAACGGATCTGGTGCTGTTTTCGGCGGGTATCCGCCCGCGCGACCACCTGGCGGCCTCAGCCGGGCTGACGCTGGGCCGGCGCGGGGGCGTGGTGATTGATGACGGCTGCCGGACCTCCGATCCCGCCGTCAGCGCCATCGGTGAATGTGCCGCCTGGCAGGACAATCTGTATGGTCTGGTCGCCCCGGGTTACCAGATGGCACGTGTGCTGGCCGCGAACCTGGCCGGGGAAGCGGCCGCCTTTAGCGGTGCAGACATGAGTACCAAACTCAAACTGCTGGGGGTGGAAGTGGCCTCCATGGGCGATGCCCACGGGGCGACCCCGGGCAGCCAGAGCTATTACTGGACCAGTGAACCCCATGAAATTTATAAAAAGATTGTGGTTTCCGCCGACGGTAAAACGCTGCTCGGTGGCGTGCTGGTCGGGGACAGCAGCGAATACAGCCTTCTGCTGCAGTTGATGCTCAACGGCATGGCCCTGCCGGATGCACCGGAAACTCTGATCCTGCCGCAAAGCGCCGGTGCGCCGACGAAAGCCCTGGGCGTGGCGGCACTGCCGGACAGTGCGCAGGTCTGCTCCTGCCATAACGTGACCAAAGGGGATATCTGCGCCGCAGTCAAAGCCGGTTGCAGTGATATGGCCTCGCTGAAGGCCAGCACCAAAGCTGCAACCGGCTGCGGAGGATGTGCTGCGCTGGTCAAACAGGTGATGGAGTTCCAGCTGGCAGACCTGGGCGTGGAGGTGAAGAAAGACATCTGTGAGCACTTCCCGTGGTCGCGCCAGGAGCTTTATTCGCTGATCCGCGTCGGCCAGATCAAAAGCTTCGAACAGCTGCTGGCGAAACACGGACACGGCAGCGGCTGTGAGATTTGCAAACCGCTGGTGGGGTCGATGCTGGCCTCCTGCTGGAACGAGTATCTGCTGACGCCGGCCCTGCTGCCGCTGCAGGACACCAACGATCGCTATTTTGCCAATATTCAAAAGGACGGTACCTACTCGGTAGTACCAAGGATGCCCGCCGGTGAGGTCAGCGCGGAAGGGCTGATCGCTATTGGTGAGATCGCCCGAGAATATGGCCTGTACTGCAAAGTGACCGGGGGACAGCGTATTGACCTGTTTGGTGCCCAGCTGGAGCAGTTGCCCGAAATCTGGCAGAAGCTGCTGGCCGCCGGGTTTGAAACCGGCCACGCCTATGGCAAATCGCTGCGCACCGTGAAGTCCTGCGTGGGCTCCACCTGGTGCCGCTACGGTGTTCAGGATTCTACGGGGTTTGCCGCCCGCCTGGAGAACCGCTACAAGGGCCTGCGCTCGCCGCACAAAATCAAAATGGCGGTGTCCGGCTGTACGCGTGAGTGTTCCGAAGCCCAGAGTAAAGACATTGGGGTGATTGCCACCGACAAAGGCTGGAACCTCTATGTCTGTGGCAACGGGGGAATGAAACCGCGTCATGCCGATCTGTTTGCCAGCGATCTGGATGATGAAACCCTGTTGTGCTACGTCGACCGCCTGCTGATGTTTTACATCCTTACCGCTGACCGCCTGCAGCGCACCAGCGTGTGGATGGATAACCTCGAAGGGGGTCTGACGTATCTGCGTCAGGTGGTGATTGATGACGTCCTCGGCGTGGCCGCCGAGCTGGAAGCGGACATGCAGCGCGTGGTCGACAGCTACCAGTGTGAATGGCAGACCACGCTGGCCAGCCCCGATCGCGTGGCGCTGTTCCGCCGCTCGGTTAACGAGGTGCAACCCACCTCACTGTGGAATGCCGTCTGCCAGATCGAGGACATTCCACCGCAGGCAGGGATTGGCGCACGGCTGGGCTCACAGCCGATTGCGCTGTTCCGTCTCGACGATCAGGTTTACGCGCTGGACGATCTTGAGCCGGGAACCGGGGCTAACGTGCTGTCGCGCGGTCTGCTCGGGGACAGCGGCGGTGATGCGCTGGTGATCTCGCCGTTGTACAAACAGCGTTTCCGCCTGCGTGACGGGCAGAGCCTGGATAATCCGGCCCTCTCACAGCGCTGCTGGCCGGTAAAAGTGGAACAGGGACAGGTCTGGGTCGCCAGCACGCCGCTGGTGCAGGCCGCAAAAACGATCACCGCTTGAGGGTAACCGATGACTGCGAAAATTCCTTCTCTTGATAAACTGCTGGCCGGGAAGGCGGTTCCCGGCCAGCAGGGGGCCGTATGGCTGGTAGGGGCCGGGCCGGGGGCCGTTGATCTGCTGACGGTTCGCGCGCTGCGCCTGATTGAACAGGCAGAGGTCGTCATCTTTGACCGCCTGGTCAGCCCGGAGATCCTTGCGCTGATCCCGGCGGGTGCGCTGAGCATCGACGTCGGAAAAACGCCGGGCTTCCACGGGATGAAACAGTCGCAGATTAACCAGCTGCTGGAAGATCTGGCCTGTGCCGGGCGGCAGGTTGTCCGGCTGAAAGGGGGCGATCCCTTTATCTTCGGCCGGGGCGGTGAGGAGATGCTGTGGCTGCAAAAAGCCGGGGTAACCTGCCATATTGTGCCCGGTATTACCGCTGCCACCGGCTGTGCTGCCGCCAGCGGCATCCCGCTGACTCACCGCGATCTGGCCCAGTCGGTGCGCTTTATTACCGGTCACGGGCGCGACGGTAAGCCGCGACTGGACTGGGAGAGCCTGCGCGACGCACGTCAGACACTGGTGTTTTATATGGGGCTGACCTGGTGTGAAGCCTTAAGCGAACAGCTGATCCTGTCCGGGCGTGATGCCGGTACCCCGGTGGCGATTGTCGAGCGGGGAACGCGGGCAGACCAGCGCACCCTGATCACCCGCCTCGACCGGCTGGCGCAGACCGTGGCCTTACACCGGCCGCAGTCGCCGAGTCTGTTAATTGTGGGCGACGTCGTGAGTCTTTATCACCCGGATGCCGTTCAGGCAGCCACCAGCACGGTGATCCCCAGCGCTTCAAAGGCCGCAATTGACGCCTGACTGATGCCGCTGTCGGTGATCAGATAGTGGATTTTGCTCCACTCGCACGGCAGCGCAAACATCGAGACTTTGTCGATTTTGCTGGAATCGGCCACCACATAAACGGTGCTGGCTGAATGGATCATCGCACTTTTCACTTTGATATCGGTTTCACTGGGGAAGCTGAGGCCCAGGCGGGGGGAGATACAGGCCGTCGCCAGAAACAGCTTTTCTGCCAGCACGTTTTCAAAAAAGCTGGCCGCTTTTTCACCCGAGGTGGAGAGCGTCGGAAACTTAAAGGTTCCGCCGGTGAGCAGAATATTGATCCCCGGCTCCCCGCCCAGCTTCAGGGCGATATTGACCGCATTAGTGACCACCGACAGCCGCCGGATGTGTGCCATATGATTGGCGATAGCGGTGGTAGTGGTGCCGGAATCGAAAATCACCGTATCGCCGTTTTCGATATGCCGGGCAGCCAGCCGGCCAATGGCATCTTTCGCCTCCAGATGGGTCTGCCGTTCCAGCAGCAGCGCGCCGGTATTTTGCTTGCCTGTCATCAGCGTTGCGCCGCCGTGATAGCGCTGCACGTGCCCCTCTTTCTGTAACATCCGCAGGTCTGTGCGCAGCGTCGCCTCTGTCAGGCCGAACGTCTCTTTCAGTCTTTTCACCGTGACGGTGCCATCCTCACGGATCATCTCCAGGATTTTTTCCCGCCGCTGCTGCATATCAGCCAGCTGTTCATTTTTGTTTTTCATGTCAGTCACTCCCTTTACCTGAAAGCGGGTCGCAGGGCCACCAGCCGGGCTGCTGCGCTAAATAGTAACCCCCGACCGGAGCAATTGCGAGAACAGCGAAATGGACCTTTCATTTTCGAATGAAAGTCTACATTGCTCATTTTGTTGATTTAACTGGCTTTTAACATTCCAGAACCAATAGGTATTGTCATATTTAGCGGTTATTTTATTGATTTATAAGGTGTTGTTTCTTTTTTGTGCTTTTGTTTGAAATATGATCCACCCCACAATATGATAATAAACGATAGCGTATATTTTTATTCGAAAACGAAATTGCCGCAGCAGACTGTCATATCAGTACGCTATCCCGCCCGCGGCGTCACAGATGAAGAGGTAATGATGGACTTTCAGGCAATCAAACAGACGGCACGCCAGGCCCGGCGCTACGTACTGCAAATGAATCATCGGGCAGGTAAAGGTCACACCGGTGCCGACCTCTCGGAGGTGGATATCATCTGCACCCTGTTTATGGCAGTGATGGATCGCAGCCGTCCGCGTCCGGATCAGGATCGCTTCATCCTGTCCAAAGGCCACGGGGCCGGCGGGCTTTACTGCAGCGCAGCGGCGATGGGGCTCATTGATCCGGCCATCCTCGACCAGTTTATGGGCGACGATACGCTACTGGCGGGGCACCCCATCCACCAGAAGCTGCCTGAACTGGTGGAAATCAACTCCGGAGGATTAGGTCACGGGCTGTCGATTGGTGTCGGCCTGGCCCTGGGAAACAAACTCTCTGGCCGCGCCCATCGTCGGGCCTTTGTGCTGCTGGGCGACGGCGAGCTGGCAGAGGGGTCGAACTGGGAAGCCGCCATGTCAGCCAGCAAATTCAGGCTGGAAAATCTGGTGGCGATTGTTGATCGCAACCGCCTGCAACTGGCCGGTAAAACCGAGGACATCATGCCGCTGGAGCCGCTGGCCGATAAATGGCTGGCCTTTGGTTTTGAAGTGCTGGAGTGCAACGGCCACGATCCCGCAGCGATAGCGGCGGCCGTGAACCAGCCGGGCATCGGCAAACCCCGCGTTATTTTAGCCAATACCGAAAAAGGGCACGGTATCTCCTTTATGGCCAATGTCCCGGCCTGGCATCACGCCGTCCCTGACGATGAACAGCTGGCCCTTGGGCTGGCCGAGCTGGAGGATTAATCATGCAAGACTTACGCGACGCCGTGATTGCTACGCTGGTGCAAGCCCAGAATGAGGGAGCAGACCTCAGCGTGATGGTGGCCGACTCCACCTCTACGTCAAAAATTGCCCCGTTTGAAAAAGCCTTCCCGGACCGGGTGATCAACGTCGGCATTGCCGAACAGAACATGGTGGGAATGGCGGCGGGAGTGGCACTGAGCGGCCGCACCGTCTTTACCGCTAATGCGGCCCCATTCCTGTTTGCCCGATCGAATGAGCAGCTGAAAAATGATGTCTGCTACTCAGAAACCAACGTCAAGATGCTCGGCCTGAATGCCGGTTTTGCTTACGGCCCACTGGGGGCAACCCACCACTGTACTAATGATATCGCTATCGCCCGCTCGATGGGTAATCTGCAGATTTTCGCGCCAGCAGATGCGATCCAGGCCAGCGCCATCGCCCGCCATGCCATCAGCCACAAAGGCCCGGTTTATATCCGTATGGACAGCGACAAAGTGCCGCTGCTGCATGATGCCGATTACCAGTTTGTGCCGGGTAAACCAGAGGTGTTACAGCAGGGTAAAGACACCGTGGTGTTCTGCCTGGGGACGCTGGCTCATGAAGCGCTGGCCGCTAAAGATGACAGCATCACCATCGTCTCACTGCCCTCTCTGTGGCCGCTGGACGAAGCGGCGGTCATCAAGCTGATTACCGCACACCGTCAGGTGATCACCATGGAAGAACATGTGTTGAGTGGCGGTCTGAGCAGCATTATCGGCGAGCTGCTGCATCAGCACAGCTTGCGCCAGCGCTTTATTCCGCTGGGTATCCCGCCGTATGAATTTACCCACAGCAGCAGTCGTGCTGCCCTGCGTCGCCAGTTCCGCATCGATGCTGAAGGCCTGCGCGCCACGTTAGAAAATCTTGTTGCCGCTTAAGGAGAGTCTGGAAATGAGTCACGAATATGACGTCAATCTGCGCTACGGCGTAGACATTAACGGCGATTTGAGCGGTAAGGTCGCCGTCGTTACCGGCGGGCTGGGGGGGATCGCCATGGCCAGCAACCAGATGCTGCTGGAGAAAGGCGCAAAGCTGGCGCTGCTGTACCCGGCGTTTGAACAGAGCAAAGTGGCAGAGGTAGCCGGGCAATTTGCCGCCGATTGCGTTCAGTTTGTTCAGTGTGATGTGACCGACCCGGACTCTGTCGAGCAGGCAATTGCACAGGTTGAAGCACACTACGGACAGATCGACATTCTGGTGAACTGCGCGGGCTACGTGATGTTGCAGCCTGTACTGGAAACGGAATTTGCCGAGTGGCAGAAGCAGGTGGCTGTCAATCTGACCGGGCCATTCCTCTGTTCGCAGGCGGTGGCAAAACGCATGGTGAAAGCGGGTAAAGGCGGAAAGATCATCAATATCGCCTCGCAGGCGGCCTCCATCGCCATTGATAACCATGTGGCCTATACCTCAGCGAAAGCCGGGCTGTTGGGGATGACCAAAGTGATGGCGAAAGAGTTTGCGCCGCACAAAATTAACGTTAATACCCTGTCGCCGACCGTGGTGCTGACGCCGATGGGCGAGAAAGCCTGGCGTGGTGAAAAAGGGGAGGCGATGAAGCAGCTGATCCCGATGGGACGCTTTGCCTACACGGACGAAATTGCTGCCGCTGTTCTGTTTTTTGCTGGCAACGGCAGCGACATGATCACCGGAGCCGATCTGATGATCGATGGTGGTTTCACTATTTGGTAAGACTTAAGAAGTACTTCGCCCAGACCAGAGAAACTGAGAATCAACGCTGTACCTACACATAACAACATAACAAATTGCGAGAACATCAATATGAAAATGCGTTTAACGCTGTTAGCCGTTGCGACCGCCTGCTCCTTCTCTCATGCCGCGTTTGCGGCGGAGAAAGGCACCATTATGATCCTGGTGAATTCCCTCGATAACCCGTATTACGCCTCTGAAGCGAAAGGCGCCAATGTGAAGGCTCAGGCGCTGGGCTATAAAACCACCGTGCTGTCCCACGGTGAAGATGTGAAAAAGCAGAGCGAACTGATTGATGCCGCCATCGGCAAAAAAGTGCAGGGCATTATCCTCGACAACGCCGACTCTACCGCCAGCGTCGCGGCCATTAAAAAAGCCAAAGAGGCGGGTATTCCTGTGGTGCTGATTAACCGTGAAATACCGGTGGATGACGTCGCCCTGGAGCAGATCACTCATAACAACTTCCAGGCAGGTTCCGATGTCGCCAACGTCTTCGTCGAAAAGATGGGCGAGAAGGGGAGCTATGCCGAACTGACCTGTAATCTCGCCGACAATAACTGCGTTACCCGCTCCAAATCCTTCCACCAGGTACTGGATCAGTACCCGGAGATGAAAAGCATCGCCCGACAGGACGCTAAAGGTACCCTGATCGACGGTAAACGCATTATGGACAGCATTCTGCAGGCACACCCGGATGTGAAAGGGGTGATCTGCGGTAACGGTCCGGTCGCGCTGGGGGCGATTGCCGCGCTGAAGGCTGCCGGACGTGACGACGTGATCGTGGTCGGCATTGACGGCAGCAACGACGAACGCGATGCGGTCAAAGCCGGGACGCTGAAAGCCACTGTGATGTTACAGGCGCAGGCCATCGCCGCCCAGGGCGTGACGGATATCGACAACTTCCTGCAGAAAGGCATCAAGCCAGAAAAACAGCGCGTCATGTTCCGCGGCATCCTGATTAACCAGGGCAATGCAGACAAAGTGCAGGACTTTAATTTCAAATCCTGAGTTAACGTTTTTACACGATGTTGCTGCGCCCCTGTGGGGGCGCAAAGGAGAGCATTATGTCCAGGCGAGTCTGGCTGGCAATGGCCACTTTAGCCCTTGGCGGCTGCCGTATTGTGTCGCAGCAGGAGCTGGCCGATTTAAAAAATCCCCCCAATCCGGCGATGGCAAACGTCACTGCTACCTGGCAGCAAAAGATTGTGCCGCAGATAGTGAGCACGGCAAAACCGCTGGGCGAGATGATGACATCGCTGGCCGCGGCAAAAGATTTTGATGCCGCCTGCAAGGCTTCAGGATACCGCAGTCAGGATGAAAACCCGTGCGTGTTCAGCGTGAAAATTCAGGGGGCGGTCACGGCGGTGAACACCACCTCGCGCAGCGGAAAAATGACGGTGAAAGACGTCAGCGGTCAGGAGGTGGTGGTGCAGATCGGCCCGATTATCCGCGGTACCGCGCTGCGGGACGCTTATCAAGGCGTGAGCTATCAGGACTTCAACGATCAGGTGCTTTTTGGCGACTACGGGCGTGCCATCAACAACCTGGCCTCGGCGGAGGTGCAAAAGTTTCAGCCGAAAGTGGGCGATAACGTCGAGGTTGACGGGGTCTTCAGCAGCTGGGACGTTCCGCAGACGCCGCCGGACATCACGCCGGCCCACGTGGTACGCAAATAGAGGGGGCATGATGGCTGAATATCAAATCGATCTGCTGCCGGAGCGCGACGCGCCGTCAGAGGTGGTGATTGAAACGCGCAATGTGTCGCGCCTCTATCCCGGTGTCACCGCACTCGACCAGGTGAACTACCGCGTCTATCGCAACAAGGTCAACGTGCTGATCGGGGAGAACGGGGCCGGTAAATCCACCATGATGAAAATGCTGGCCGGGGTGGAAGTACCGTCTTCCGGGCAGATTTTCCTTGAGGGGGAGGCCGTCTCGCTGCACTCCACACAGCAGGCAGAAAAGCACGGCATCAGCATCATTTTTCAGGAGCTGAACCTGTTCCCGAATATGAACGTGATGGACAACATCTTTATCGGTAATGAGTTTTTCCAGCGCGGCCGGATTAATGAGAAATATCAGTACCAGCTGGCGAAAGCCCTGCTGGAACGGCTGGAGCTGGATGTCGATCCTTACGCGCCGCTCGGGGAACTGGGCATTGGTCACCAGCAGCTGGTGGAAATTGCGCGTGCGCTGTCAAAAGATACCCGGGTTCTGATTATGGACGAACCGACCTCGGCACTCAGCCAGTCGGAAGTGAAAGTACTGTTCAGCGTGATTGCGGCCCTGAAACGGCGTGGCGTCACCATTATCTACATTTCGCACCGTCTGGAAGAGCTGATGGAGATTGGCGACCACATCACTATTTTTCGCGACGGGAGGTTTATCAGCGAGCGTGAAGTGCGTGATGCCAGCGTGCCGTGGATCATCGCGCAGATGGTCGGTGACAAGAAAAAACAGTTTGACTATGCCCCGGCCCGCCAGGGGGCGGTCGTGCTGGAGGTCAGCGGGCTGACCGCGCTGCGCCAGGACGGCGGCTACAAGCTGAATGACGTCGGCTTCAGCCTGCGCAAGGGCGAGGTGGTGGGTATCTATGGTCTGCTCGGGGCCGGGCGTACCGAGCTGTTCAAAGGCCTGATCGGCCTGATGGGCTGCGAGCACGGCACGGTTTCGCTGAACGGCGAATGTCTCGACAAACGGGACTTCCAGTACCGGCTGAAAAAAGGCATTGCACTGGTGCCTGAAGATCGTAAAGGCGAGGGGATGATCGGCATGATGTCGGTGAAAACCAACATGACGTTAAGCGACCTCAGCCTGCGTGGATTCCGGCGCGCGCTGGGCCTGCTGCGCCCGCAGCAGGAGAGTGAAAAGGTCAACGATATGGTGCAGCGTCTGGCGATCAAAGTCAGCGATACCGACCTGCCAATCACCTCCCTGAGCGGCGGCAATCAACAAAAAGTGGTGCTGGGTAAGGCGCTGATGACCGGACCTGAAGTGGTGCTGCTGGATGAACCGACGCGCGGTATCGACGTGGGGGCAAAAACCGACGTATATCAGCTGATCGGCAAAATGGCGCAGGAAGGGTTGGCCGTGATGTTCTCATCGTCAGAGCTGGATGAGGTGATGGCGCTGGCCGACCGTATTCTGGTGATGGCCGACGGGCGAATTACAGCCGATCTCCTGCGTGCTGATGTCACGCGCGAAACGTTAATCACTGCGTCAACACCGCATGAATAAGCGGGCCTGAGGAAGAAAAAATGAATCAAAAATATCTGCTCTATATGTACCTGCTGAAGGCCCGAACTTTTATTGCTCTGCTGATTGTGGTGGGCTTTTTCAGCGTGATGGTGCCGAACTTTCTCACTCTGTCTAACCTGCTGATCATGACCCAGCACGTGGCGATCACCGGCCTGCTGGCGATAGGCATGACGCTGGTGATCCTCACCGGCGGCATTGACCTGTCGGTGGGGGCGGTCGCCGGGATCTGCGGCATGGTGGCGGGTGCGCTGCTCACCAGCGGCGTACCGATCTGGGGCGGGCAGGTGCTGTTTCTCAACGTACCGGAAGTGATCCTCGCGGTGGCGGTGTTTGGCATCCTGCTCGGCTTTATCAACGGCGCGGTGATCACCCGTCTGGGCGTCGCACCGTTCATCTGTACCCTCGGGATGATGTATATCGCTCGCGGTGCCGCGCTGCTGTTTAACGACGGCAGCACCTACGCCAATCTGGTCGGTGTGCCGCAGTTAGGCAATACCGGCTTTTCCCTGCTTGGCTCCGGCAGCTTCCTCGGGATCTACTTTCCGATCTGGCTGATGGTGGGCTTCCTGCTGACCGGGCTGTATATCACCCGTAAAACGCCCCTCGGCCGCTACATTTATGCGGCCGGCGGGAATGAGCCTGCGGCCCGCCTGGCCGGGGTGCCGGTTATCAAAGTGAAAGTGTTTGTTTACGCTTTCTCAGGGCTCTGTGCTGCTCTGGTCGGACTGGTGGTGGCGTCGCAGCTGCAAACGGCGCATCCGATGACCGGTAATATGTTTGAGATGGACGCCATCGGAGCCACGGTACTCGGCGGGACGGCGCTGGCGGGTGGACGTGGCCGCGTCTCCGGCTCGATTATCGGCGCATTCGTCATCGTCTTCCTGGCTGATGGCATGGTGATGATGGGCGTCAGCGACTTCTGGCAAATGGTGATTAAGGGCCTGGTGATTGTCACCGCCGTGGTCATCGACCAGTTCCAGCAAAAACTGCAAAGCAAAGTGGTGCTGATGCGTCGCCATGAAAAAAAGCAGGCGGCCTCGCCGCTCTCTGAGGTCAGCCATGGCTAGAGACCTGATTGTTGCCCTGGATGAAGGGACCAGCAATGTGAAAGCGGTGGCGCTGGACGCGTGCGGTCAGGTGGTGGCAAAAGCCTCGCGGCCGCTGACCGTCGCCACACCGCAGCCGGGCTGGGTTGAACAGGATGGGCTTATCCTGCTGAATACGTCGCTGACGGTGCTGCGGGAAGTGCTTAACATCGTCGGGGAACAGCGCGTGGCGGCGCTGGCGATCAGCAATCAGCGCGAGACCGCCGTCGGCTGGGATCGTCAGAGTGGGCGTCCTGTGGGCCCGGCGATTACCTGGCAGTGCTCCCGCTCGGGGGCCTTCTGCGAACAGCTCAAGCGTGACCATCAGGAAGAACTTATCCGTTCCGTTACCGGACTGCCGGTGGCACCGCTGTTCTCTGCCTCGAAAATGCGCTGGCTGCTGGACAATACCCCGGACGGTCATCAGCGGGCGGCCAGGGGTGAGCTCTGTCTGGGGACCATTGACGCATGGCTGCTGTGGAACCTCACCGGCGGTCAGCAGTTCCGCTGCGATGTCTCCAATGCCGCACGCACTCAGCTTCTGAACCTGCGCAGCGGTGACTGGGATGCGTCGATGCTGGCCCTGTTTGGCATTCCACGCGCGGCCCTGCCTGAGATTTGCCCTTCCGGCAGCCTGTTTGGCGTCACCCGTGGTCTGACGGGGATTGCGGATGGCCTGCCGGTGATGGCGATGGTCGGCGATTCTCACGCCGCGCTTTACGGCCACGGACTGGGCGCGCCGGGCGGAGTCAAAGCCACCTACGGAACGGGGTCATCGGTGATGGCCCCGCTGGATACGCCGGACACCAGCATCACCTCGCTGGCAACCACGGTGGCCTGGCATGACGGCGAACGGCGGGTATATGGCCTGGAAGGCAATATTCCCCATACCGGGGATGGCGTAGCGTGGATGGCACAGGCTACCGGGCTGACTGACGGTAAGGGGCAGGTTCTCAGCCGGGCGCTGCACGAACTTCCCGCCAGTGTTGATTCTACTTTGGGTGTCTGTTTTGTTCCGGCGCTGACCGGTACCGGTGCCCCCTGGTGGGACGACCAGGCGCGCGGTGTGATCTGTGGCCTGAGCCGGGGCGTGACCCCTGCGCACCTGATCCGCGCCGCGCTGGAGGCCATCGCCTACCAGATTGCCGACGTGATTGAGGCCATGCGCCAGCATCCAGACTTCCGGCTGGAAACGCTGATGGTAGACGGCGGACCAACGCAAAACCCCTGGCTGATGCAGTTCCAGGCGGACCTGCTGGGCTGCCCGGTGGCGCGCAGCAGCACCCCGGAGCTGTCGGCGATAGGGGCCGGGCTGCTTGCCCGTCGCACCCTGGGTCAGTTGAACGACGGGCAGCTGCTGGCGCTGATGCCCGAGCACGACCTGTGGCTGCCGGACCCGCAGCGCCATGACCTCTGCCAGCAGAGCTGGCTGGGCTGGCAGGCGGCAGTGCAACGCACTCTCTGGCAGCCTGTCACCCCCATTCTATCTAAAGGAGCAGCAGATGAATCGTGATTTTAGTGGTAAGACCGTGGTCATTACAGGAGCCTGTCGCGGTATCGGGGCCGGTATCGCCGAACGTTTTGCCCGCGACGGCGCGAACCTGGTCATGGTGTCCAATGCCGAACGTGTACTGGCCACTGCAGATCGGATAAAGGCAACGTGGGGCAGTGAGATCCTTGCCTTACAGGTCGATGTCACCGATGAAGCTCAGGTACAGGCGCTGTACCGTGAGGCGGCGGCGCGGTTTGGCAGCATCGATGTGTCGATCCAGAATGCCGGGGTGATCACCATTGATACCTTCGACAAAATGCCGAAAGCCGACTTTGATAAAATTCTGGCGGTGAATACCACCGGCGTCTGGCTGTGCTGCCGTGAAGCGGCAAAATATATGGTCAGGCAGCAGTCCGGTAGCCTGATCAACACTTCATCTGGGCAGGGAAGGCAGGGGTTTATCTATACCCCGCACTATGCCGCCAGCAAGATGGGGGTGATCGGCATTACCCAGAGCCTGTCACAGGAGCTGGCCCCCTGGAACATTACGGTTAACGCCTTCTGTCCCGGGATTATTGAAAGCGAAATGTGGGACTACAACGATCGCGTCTGGGGAGAGATCCTCAGCAGCGCGGAGAAAAAATATGGCAAAGGGGAATTGATGGCCGAGTGGGTGCAGGGGATCCCACTGAAACGGGCCGGCCAGCCGGAGGATGTCGCCGGGCTGGTGGCGTTTCTCGCCTCCGACGATGCGCGCTATATTACCGGGCAGACGATCAACGTTGACGGCGGGCTGATTATGTCCTGATGCGGTCTGCCAGCCGATCCCCGGCCTTTCCGTGCCACTGCCATTTTGCCCGGCTGAAAAGTCATTATACTCGCTCCTGTTGTGCATTTTCCGGTGGAAGGTTCGTTTCATCCGCACAACGCAGGCTGACAATTCACGACGGGATCAGCAGGACGATCCCGGTCAACTGACGGGCAGAGCAAAATGAAATATTTCGTGTTAGTTATCTGGATTTTGACCGTACTGTACGTGCACTTAAGAGGGAAGGTCCGCTACGGATTCTGGCGGCAGCTGGCCGATCACTCGACCTTTGTCGCCCCTCTTAATGTCTTTATGTATCTATTTTCCCGCCTTCCCACCACGCCTTTTCTCCCCCCGGAGGTATTTCCCGAGCTGAAGACGCTGCGCGAAAACTGGCTGACGATTCGCGAGGAGGGGCAGGGCCTGCTCGCGCTGCAAGAGATCAAAGCGTCAGATCGCTATAACGACGCGGGATTTAACTCTTTCTTTAAAACCGGCTGGACGCGCTTTTATCTGAAATGGTATGACGAGGCGCACCCCTCAGCGGCCGCGCTTTGCCCCCACACCACGGCACTGTTGCGCCGTCTGCCTTCGGTGAAAGCCGCCATGTTCGCCTCGCTGCCGGACGGCAGCCGCCTGCCGCGCCATCGTGACCCCTATGCCGGGTCGCTACGTTACCACCTGGGGCTGATCACGCCGAATGATGACCGCTGTTTTATTGAGGTCGATGGCGTGCGCTACAGCTGGCGCGACGGCAAAGAGGTGGTTTTTGATGAAACCTACATTCACTATGCGGAAAACACCAGCGGGCAGCCCCGGCTGATCCTGTTTTGCGACATCGAACGGCCCATGCTCTGGCGCTGGACCCAGGCGGTTAATCACTGCGTTGGCCGTCATCTGGTAGGGGCAGCAGCGGCACCCAACGGTGACAGCGACCGCACCGGCGGCATCAACCGCATCTTTAAATACCTCTATGCGGTGCGCAAGGTGGGGAAACGCCTGAAGGCGTGGAATAAACCCTGCTATTACGCGATTAAATGGCTGCTGTTTGGCGGTATTGCCGTCGCTATCTGGCGTTCACTGTAAACGTCCGGGCTGGCTGCGCTCAGGCAGGCGGCCGGCTTTTCGCCTCACCGGCTTTTTCTGTGCTAAGGTTATCGGTATGATTTTGTGAAGCAACTCACACTTACACAGATAATAAAATTGCTTTTGAGGTTATGAACAGATTTCGCCACGGGTTTTTCCCTTCGTCATTCCTGCTGTTTTCCCTGGCCCTCTGCGGCTTGCCGCTTGCCCCTGCGCTGGCCTTCGATCAGGCGACGCGTGTCCCGGATGCGCCGTTTGATGACCCCACCCGATTCCGTCAGATGCAGCAACAGCTGCCGGGAATGGGGATCACCGATACCGATAGCGGGCTGGCGGCAAAAATTGCCCAGGCGGCGAAAAGCATCGGTGAAGCGAGCATGAACAACGACAGTGACCGATCGCTGCGCGAAGAGGCCGGGCAGTGGGCATTTAATCAGTTTCGTGATGCCGCCACCCAGCGTGCCGCCAGCGAGGGGGAGCAGTTGCTCTCCCCCTATGGCCGGGCCAGCGTGTCGCTGGCGGTCGATGACGAAGGCAGTTTTAACGGCACCTCAGCCCAGCTGTTCACGCCGTGGCAGGACAACTATCAGTATCTGACCTTTAGCCAGCTTGGCGTCCAGCAGACCGACTATGGCACGGTAGGCAATGCTGGCGTCGGGCAGCGCTGGATCGCCGGAAGCTGGCGGGTGGGTTACAACGCGTTTGTCGACGACCTGTTCGAATCTCATCAGCAGCGTGGCTCGCTGGGTGCGGAAGCCTGGGGCGAGTACCTGCGTTTTTCTGCCAACTACTACCATCCTCTGACGGGCTGGCAAAACCGCAACAGCACTTCGCAGATGCGCATGGCGCGGGGGTATGACATCACCACCCAGGGGTATTTACCGTTTTACCGCCAGCTCGGGGTTAGCCTGAGCTATGAGCAGTATCTGGGCAAGCGGGTCGACCTGTTTAACAGCGGGAATGTGATGTCTAACCCCACGGCCGTGTCGCTGGGGGTGAACTATACGCCGGTGCCCCTGTTTACCCTCTCCGCCAGCCATAAAGAGGGGGACAGCGGCGAGTCACAGGATCAGTTTGCTTTAAAAATGAATTACCGCATCGGCGTCTCCCTCAGGCAGCAGCTTTCGGCCAGCAATGTCGCGGCGGCGAAGTCCCTCAGCGGCAGCCGCTATGATGAAGTGAATCGTAATAATTCACCGGTAATGGAGTTCCGGCAGCGGAAAACGCTGTCAGTGTTCCTCGCCACCCCTCCGTGGCAGGTACAGCCGGGTGAAACCCTGGCGCTGAAGCTACAGGTGCGCAACAGCAACCCGATCAGGGCGGTCAGCTGGCAGGGCGATACCCAGGCCCTGAGCCTGACACCGCCGACCGAGAAGGCCAGTGTTCAGGGCTGGAGCATTATTGTCCCGGCCTGGGACAGTAGTGAAGGGGCCAGCAATGAGTATCATCTGTCAGTTACGCTGGAAGACAGTCGGCAGCAGCGGGTGACATCTAACTGGATCACCCTGAAGCTGGCCCCACCGGTCACGCTACAGCCCGCTGACGTCGGGAGTTTCGACCTGATGGCACCCTGAATTCAGCGGATTGTGCTGACCGCTGAATCGGGGGTTTTTGTCAATATGCCGCCCTGAAATAAAGGTGATCAAAGTCACAAAATACCGCTTCTCAGGCGCGGGGATTTTCTGCACAATCTGCGGAAAATCCCATTCAACTGCACATCATGATCATCCGCCCTGAGAGTCACTGGTTTATCCGCCTGTTCGCCTGGCACGGTTCGGTATTGCCGGGCATCTGGTTCCGCCTGTCGCTGAATTTACTGATGTCCCTGATCGCCATTTTTTGTCTCGACTGGTACGAAACGCTGGGTATTAAGCTGACCCTGGCGCCGTTCAGCCTGCTGGGGGTCTCCATCGCGGTGTTCCTCGGGTTCCGTAACAGCGTCTGCTTCGGTCGTTTTATCGAAGCACGTATGTTCTGGGGCAACCTGCTTATCGCCTGCCGCACGCTGCAGCGCCTTGCGCTGGCCATTTCACCCGCCGATGCGCCGCGCGTCACCTCTCTGTTGCTGGCCTTTTCCTATAGCCTGAAACACCAGCTGCGCCACAGCGACGCGCGCGAGGATCTTCGCCGCTATCTGGGGGAGGAGGCGGAGGAGGTGTTGAAACGGCGTTCGCCAACCAACTTTATTGAGCTGCAGCTCTCCCAGTGGCTGGCCGAGCAGCGTCGTCGCGGGAATCTTTCCGACATCCTGTATATGCATATGGACAGCAATATCAATCAGCTCTCTCAGGTGCTGGGCGGGTGTGAAAGGCTGGCCAGCATGCCGGTACCGTTCGCTTACGGGCTGCTGTTGCACAGAACCGTTTATCTGTTCTGTACGCTGCTGCCTTTTGCCCTGGTGCCCGATTTGCACTATATGACGCCGCTGGTCTCAGTGTTTATTGCCTATACCTTCCTGTCGCTGGATACGCTGGCGGAAGAGCTGGAGATGCCGTTCGGCCTGGCGACTAACCACCTGCCGCTGGATGCCATGTGTACCAACATTGAGATCAACCTGCGTGAAATGAATCTGGACGAGGATCTGCCAGACACTCCGCGCCCGGACAGTCGCTACCGGCTGACCTGACGGACGGGCTGCTGCCCGGTTATCAGTCCCCCCTTACGCTTCCCTTATTACCGCCACATGCCCGGTTCAGGTGCGCCACCCTGGTGCGCCTGACCTTTTTCAGGGCGTTAACTGCCTCTTTTTAAAACCAAATTCCGGCTTCGATCACACATTCGATATTTTATTTCGCCACTGCATAATTCTGCTTTTTATTATGCTGTAAACCCCCGTTGATCAGATTGTTATTCACTTTCTATGCATTAACGATGAATAGCGATCTTGCGTAACTTATTGATATACGGTGTTTGGTCCCGGTTTATGCATTTTTTTCTCTGGCTGGCACGCGGTGTGCAATCTACAGTAGAGCTGCAATGAATCATTTCATTAACATTAATTAAACTTTTAATTCACCCTGCCTGCGCAGGGTAATGTGAATAACGAGGCCGCCATGCAACCGTCAGTTACCCGTGAAAATTTTGATCAATGGATTGTTCCCACCTATGCCCCGGCCAGCTTTGTTCCGGTAAAGGCAGAGGGTTCGACACTGTGGGATCAGGAAGGGAAGTCGTACATCGACTTTGCCGGGGGTATTGCGGTCAATGCGCTCGGGCATGCGCATCCCGAGCTGCAACGCGCCTTACAGCAGCAGGCTGCCCTGCTGTGGCACACCGGCAATGGTTATACCAATGAACCGATCCTGCGCCTGGCGAAACAGCTGATCGATGCCACCTTTGCCGACCGGGCATTTTTCTGTAACTCCGGGGCAGAAGCTAACGAAGCCGCGCTGAAACTGGCGCGTAAGGTGGCGATGGATAACGGGCAACCGCAGAAAAACGGTATTGTGGCGTTCAAAAATGCCTTTCACGGCCGCACGCTGTTTACCGTATCCGCCGGGGGGCAGCCAGCGTATTCGAAAGATTTTGCCCCCTTACCGCAGGGAATCGAGCATGCGGTCTATAACGATCTGACCTCAGCCGCCGCGCTGATTAACGACCAGACCTGCGCGGTGATTGTCGAACCTATTCAGGGGGAAGGCGGTGTGGTGCCGGCGGAACCCGGCTTTCTGCGCGGCCTGCGCGAGCTGTGTGACAGTCACGGTGCGCTGCTGATTTTTGACGAAGTGCAGAGCGGCGTCGGCCGCACCGGTTCGCTGTATGCGTACATGCACTACGGCGTGACGCCGGACGTGCTGACCACGGCGAAAGCGCTGGGCGGCGGCTTCCCTATCGGGGCGATGCTGACCACCGAGACCCTGGCCGCCCATCTGAATGTGGGCAGCCACGGCACCACCTACGGCGGCAATCCGCTGGCCGGTGCGGTCGGCGGTAAAGTGATGGAATTAATAAATCGCCCGGAAGTGCTGGCCGGGGTCGCTGAACGCCATCAGTGGTTTGTTGACGGTTTAACGGCGATCAACCAGCGTCTGCAGCTGTTCAGCGAAATTCGCGGTCTGGGGCTGTTGATCGGCTGCGTACTGAATCAGGATTACCAGGGAAAAGCCAAACTGATCAACCAGGCGGCCGCCGCCGAGGGCCTGATGGTGCTGATCGCCGGAGCCAGTGTCGTGCGCTTCGCGCCTTCCCTGATTATCACCCGCCAGGAAGTAGAAGAGGGGCTGGCTCGCTTCGAACGCGCCTGCCGCGCCGTCACTGAAGGAGCCCGCGTATGATGTTTATTCGTCCCGTTGAACGAGACGATCTCGCGCAGTTACTGCACCTCGCCGGGAAAACCGGCGGGGGCCTGACCTCGCTGCCTGCCGACAGCGACACGCTGTCAGCACGTATCGATCGTTCGCTGTTAACCTGGCAGGGCAAACTGCCGGATGCGGAACAGGGATACGTTTTTGTGCTGGCAGACAGTGAAAGCAAAAAAGCGGTGGGCATCTGTGCGATTGAAGTGGCCGTGGGTCTGCAGGACCCGTGGTACAACTTTCGCGTAGGTACCCAGGTTCATGCCTCCAAAGAGCTGAACGTCTACAACATGCTGCCCACGCTGTCGCTCAGTAATGACCACACCGGCAGCAGTGAGCTCTGTACGCTGTTCCTCGATCCCGACTACCGCAACGGTAAAAACGGCTATCTGCTGTCCAAGTCGCGCTTTCTGTTTATGGCCGGTTTTCGCCAGCACTTTATGCAGAAAGTGGTCGCTGAAATGCGCGGTGTGATTGATGAGCAGGGGAGCTCACCCTTCTGGGACAGCGTCGGAAGTCGCTTTTTCTCCATGTCATTTTCCGATGCTGACTACCTGTGCGGCACCGGGCAAAAGGCGTTTATCGCCGAGCTGATGCCGAAGCATCCGCTGTATATCGATTATCTGTCGGAAGAGGCGAAGGCGGTAATAGGCCAGGTACATCCGCACACCGCCCCGGCGCGGGCCGTGCTGGAAGCAGAAGGTTTTCACTTCCAGAATTACGTCGATATTTTCGACGGCGGCCCGACCCTTGAGTGTGATATTGACCGGGTGCGGGCGATACGGAAAAGCCGTCTGATGGCCGTCTCCCTGAGCGAGCGTCAGGATGATACGTTGCCGCTGTGCCTGGTTTCTAATGAAAACTATCATCACTTCCGGGTGATGCTGCTGCCTGCCGATCCACAGCGCGACACCGTCGCGGTCACGGCGGCCCAGGCCGAAATTTTAGGCTGCCAGCCGGGGGACAACCTGCGGGTAGTGACACTTTGTCGCGAGGAGAAGAAAGCATGACGCACTGTATTAATGGTCAGTGGCTGGCCGGTGGCGGTGAGATCCTGAGTAAAACCAGTCCGGTTGACGGAGAGCCGTTATGGCAAGGTAACACCGCCACCGCAGCCCAGGTGACCGCCGCCTGCGAAGCGGCGCGTGCCGCTTTTCCCGCCTGGGCCCGCCGTCCGTTCTCTGAGCGTCAGGCCGTTGCCGAAGCCTTCGCCGGTCTGCTGGAAAAAAACAAAGTGGCACTGAGCGAAGCCATCGCGCGCGAAACGGGTAAACCCCGCTGGGAAACCCAGACTGAAGTGCAGGCGATGATCAACAAAGTGGCGATCTCCGTCCGCGCCTGGCACGCCCGTACCGGGGAGCAGAGCAGTGGCGACAGCTCCCTGCGCCACCGCCCGCACGGGGTGATGGCGGTGTTTGGCCCCTATAATTTCCCGGGACACCTGCCGAACGGGCATATTGTTCCTGCACTGCTGGCCGGAAACTGCGTGGTGTTCAAACCCAGCGAGCTGACGCCGATGACCGCCGAACTGACCGTGCGGCTGTGGCAGCGTGCCGGACTGCCGGATGGCGTGCTCAATCTGGTGCAGGGCGGGCGGGACACCGGACAGGCGCTGGCGCAAGAGCCGCAGGTTGACGGCGTGCTGTTTACCGGCAGCGCGGCCACCGGCTATCAGTTACACCGTCAGCTTGCCGGTCAGCCGGAAAAAATGCTGGCGCTGGAAATGGGTGGTAACAACCCGCTGATCGTGGAAGATCCCGATGATATTGAAGGGGCCGTGCATATTGCTATCCAGTCTGCCTTTATCAGCGCCGGACAGCGCTGCACCTGCGCCCGGCGAATGCTGGTGCGGCGCGGTGCGGCGGGGGATGCTTTTCTCCGGCGGCTGGTGGAGGTGGCCGCCCGCATCCGTACCGGACGCTGGGATGCTGAACCGCAGCCGTTTATGGGCAGCGTCATCTCCCTGCAGGCGGCTGAAAAAATCTTCAGTGAATGGCAGGCACGCGTGGATGCTGGTGGCCAGGTACTGCTGCCCATGCAGTGGCCGCAGCGCAGCAGTGCCATCCTGACGCCGGGTATTATTGACGTGACTGGCCTGCAGAATCTGCCCGATGAAGAGGTCTTTGGCCCGCTGCTGACGGTGATACGCTATGACGATTTTGACAGTGCGATCCGCATCGCTAATGACACCCGTTACGGGCTGGCCTGCGGGCTGATTTCACCGCAGCGTGAGAAATTTGAACGCCTGCTGATTGAGGCGCGTGCTGGTATCGTCAACTGGAATAAACCGCTGACCGGGGCGGCCAGTACCGCACCGTTTGGCGGGGTGGGCGCGTCAGGCAACCACCGCGCCAGCGCCTGGTATGCCGCCGATTATTGCGCCTGGCCGATGGCGTCGCTGGAGTCGGCTGACCTGTCGCTGCCCGCCACGCTCTCCCCGGGTCTGGATTTTAGCGCGCAGGGAGAGACGCCATGAAAGCCCTTGAAGTGAATTTTGACGGTCTGCCCGGGCTGACCCACCACTACGCGGGGCTCTCCTTTGGTAATGAGGCTTCAACACGCTATCAGCACCAGGTGTCTAATCCAAAGCTGGCGGCGCTTCAGGGGCTGATGAAAATGAAAGCCCTGGCGGAGAGGGGGTTTCTGCAGGGAGTGATCCCACCGCACGAGCGTCCTAACATTGATGCGCTGCGGCAGATCGGCTTCAGCGGTAGCGACGAGCAGGTGCTGGCGCAGGCGGCGAAACAGAATCCGGCGCTGCTCTCTGCCGTAAGTTCTGCCTCTGCCATGTGGGTGGCCAATGCCGCCACGGTGTCGCCCTCTGCCGACAGCGCCGACAGCCGGGTGCACCTGACCGTTGCCAACCTGAATAATAAATTTCACCGCGCGATGGAGGCGCCGACCACCGGGGCACTGCTGCGGGCGATATTCCGCGATCCTCAGCACTTCAGCGTGCATGATGCACTGCCGCAGGTGGCCATGTTTGGTGATGAAGGGGCGGCTAACCATAACCGTTTCGGCCAGCACTACGGTGACGCGGGGGTACAGCTGTTTGTTTATGGCCGCAGCGAGATGGACGGCAGCGTGGCACCGTCTCGCTACCCGGCACGTCAGACCCGTGAAGCCAGCGAAGCCGTCAGCCGTCTGCATCAGCTCGACGCCGCGCGCACCGTTTTCGCCCAGCAAAATCCTGCGGTGATTGACCAGGGCGTTTTTCACAACGATGTCATTGCGGTCAGCAATCAGCAGGTCCTGTTCTGTCATCAGCAGGCTTTTTTACACCAGCCGGCGCTGCTGGCCGGGCTGGCGGAGAAGGTGCCGGGCTTCACGCCCATCGAGGTCCCTGACGACCGCGTCAGCGTCGCCGATGCAGTGGCGACCTATCTGTTTAACAGCCAGCTGTTAAGCAAGCCCGACGGCAAAATGCTGCTGGTTCTGCCCGATGAAGCGCGCCGTCACCCGGGCGTGTGGTCTTATCTGAGTGAGCTGGCGGCCAGCGGCGGCCCCATCGATGAACTGAAGGTCTTCGACCTGCGCGAAAGCATGTGTAACGGCGGCGGCCCGGCCTGTCTGCGCCTGCGCGTAGTGCTGAACGCCGCACAGCAGGCGGCCGTTAATCCGGCCGTGATGATGAATGATACGCTGTTTGCCACCCTTAACGGCTGGGTGGAGCGGCACTACCGCGATCGCCTGTCGCAGGCCGACCTCGCGGACCCTCATTTGCTGCGGGAAGGACGTGAAGCTCTCGATGAGCTCACTAAGCTGCTAAACTTAGGCAATGTTTACCGTTTTCAGCAGTAACGCGATGATCGCAGGGCCGGAGGTTTTCTCCGGCCTGTCAGGGCTGAACGGCGATTGATGTAAGGAGTAGCAATGCAGGATTTCCTCACCTTAACCCTCAACGGGCAGATCCCTGCCCAGCCAGAAGGACGCAATGAGCATCTGAGCTGGCGCTGGATTGACGTGGGCATTCTTGAAATTACCCCGCCTGAGACCGTATCCATGGCGCTGGTGGTTTCGGCGGGCGTACACGGCAATGAGACCGCCCCCGTCGAGATCCTCGAGCAGATGGTGGACTCGCTGCTGCGCGGCGAGCGGCCGCTGTTAACCCGTCTGCTGGTGATCTACGGCAACCCGGCGGCACTGCGGCAGAATAAACGTTATCTGCACGGGGACATGAACCGGATGTTCGGTGGTCGCTGGCAGCAGTATGAAGACTGCCCGGAAGCTCGCCGCGCCTGGCGTCTTGAGCAGGCAATGGAAAACTTCTGGCAGGCGGGAGAGTACGAAGAGGTGCGTTGGCATATCGATATGCACACGGCCATTCGAGGCTCGTACCATACCCGCTTTGGCGTCATGCCGCAGCGTGATACGCCGTGGCCGGAAACCTTTATGGACTGGCTGGCGGCGGCCGGGCTGGAAGCGCTGGTATTTCACCGCTCCCCGGGCGGGACATTTACCCATTACAGCAGCCAGCATTTCCAGGCGGCCAGCTGCACGCTGGAGCTGGGTAAGGCGCTGCCGTTCGGGGAAAACGACCTCAGTCAGTTCAGTGCTGCCGTGCAGGCGCTGGACGCGCTGATCAGCGGGGGGACGCTGCCTGAAGTTGCCGCCGCGCCGCGCCGCTATCGCGTTTCACAGCAGATCACCCGGCATACCGACCGGTTTGTGTTGCACATGAGCGGCGACACCCTGAACTTTACCGCCTTTCCGCAGGGGGCCCTGCTGGCTGAAGATGGCGACAAACGCTATTACGTGCAGCAGGCGCAGGAGTTTGTTCTGTTCCCGAATCCTGACGTCGCCAGCGGCCTGCGTGCCGGTCTGATGCTGGTGGAAGACACCGCGCATAATGAAGCGCTGGGGTCGACGCCGTAACCGCGTCGGTGCTGACGCTGCGGCCGTTTGACGGCCGCATTGTCCATTGCTCTTTTTTCCGCCATAAACCCTCACTTTTTCCTTTCGCTATGCGGACACGCGTATTACACTTCTCCACAGTTTCTGCACAAACCCCTGTAAATTCATATTTTTTTGCAATTCCTCACTCAATCCTTCGCATTCTCTCCATGATTGGCGTCAATCTGTCTTTTATGCTTTCAGGGCTTTACCCAGGCTCTGGGTAATTGACATTCAGCGTCGTAAACTTGCTTTCGACATCACGACAACTGAATTGCCACAGACTGAACTATAAGGACAATATTATGCGTAAATTAACCTCTTTTGTTGTTGCCGCTACACTGGCTCTTGGCACTGCGGGTATCGTTCATGCCGCAGCGGATACCCTAACGCCGCCGCCAGCGGGCGCAGACAAACCTCTGATGCATAAGCCACCGCGTCACGGTGGGATGCACGAAATGTTCAAAGGGCTGAATCTGACCGATGCGCAGAAAGAGCAGATGCGCACCATCATGAAAGCCTCGCACAAAGAGATGAAGCGTCCTTCTCTGGAAGAGCGCCGTGCGGTGCACAGCATTATTGCGGCTGACAGCTTCGACCGCAGTAAGGCCGACGCGCAGGCGACTGAAATGTCAGCAAACGGCAAAGCGCGCGCGCTGTCGATGCTGGAAACGCAGAACAAGCTGTATAACGTCCTGACGCCAGAGCAGAAAAAACAGTTTAATCAGAATTTTGAGAAACGTCTGACAGAAAAGCCTCAGCATGAAGGTAAAATGCCTCCTGCAGAAGACTAAAAGTCACTGATTAAACAGAGACCGCCGACGTTGCCCACCTTGCCAGAACGGCGGTGGTCAGCGTCGGCGGTCTTTTTTATGCCCCAGAAACGGGCAGGGGGATCACCGGTAGCTTACCCGACAGCAGCGGCCGGCAGAGGATTTTGTAACCGTCACTGTCGAAGCCCGGCGGAGTACTGCACAGTGCAGCGGCGTCTTCGAGTTCGCTGACGGAGCCCAGATAGAGCCAGTTATTGATCACATGGATCTGCTTGTGCATCACGCCCTGTTCCACCACCGCAATAGCCCCCGGCCAGGGCCAGCACTGTAGCCGCACGGCCTCCAGCGCTGCCAGCAGGCGCTGCTGATGCGCCTCAGGCGGTTCTTTGCCGCAGCAGGCACCGGCGCAGCGGCGCAGGCTGAAGCGAAAACACGGCCGCCCCTTGCTTAACGGCTCCAGACCCAGCAGGCCAAAGCAGAGCTGCTGCTCATCGGCAATTTTCTGCAGCGTCGCCAGCGCCGCCCGGCGGTGGGCATACAGGCCGAAGAGGTCCGGCGTATGCGAAAAATCGACCTCTTTGGCGTACACCACTTCCGGGCGGTCGTGCCGCAGCAGCAGGGAACAGAGCTGGCGGTTCTTACGCAGTCGCTTATTAAACAGCGGCTGCTGCAGCTTGATCATTTGTGCTTCCAGCAGCAGGGCTCCCATCTCTCCGGCGGTCGGGATAAAACTGATGCGGCGGGCCTGATAGAGCATTCGCGCTTCTGCCGGGGTCCGCAGATGTGACATCACACGGGTGCGAATATTGACGCTTTTGCCAATATACAGCGGCAGGGTCTCGCTCTCACCGTGAAAAATATAAACGCCGGGCAGGTTGGGCAGGTCAGCGATCCACGGACGCAGCTGTTCGGGATACTGATAGATGGCTTCAGCCTCGAATTCGAGGCGATGGCTGGCAGCTTTTCTTGTCACTCACAACTCCACTAACTGGTCAGATATACAGTATAGCAGAGGAATTTTGCGGGGCGAACCGGGAATTCAGTTCGCCCCGGCAGGTTATTTTTTCCAGAAATCGTCAAAAACAGTGATCGGAGGACGTCGCTTATGCTCGGTTTTCAGATACCAGTTCTCAATGGTGGCAGCCGCTGCAGAATCGATAGTTTCGCCCTGCAGATAGCGGTCAATCATCTCATACGTCACCCCCAGAGCCACTTCATCCTGCAGGCCGGGACGGTCGTCTTCCAGATCGGCCGTGGGGTGCTTGAGATACAGATGCTCAGGGCAGCCCAGCGCCTTCAGCAGCTGTTTGCCCTGGCCTTTATTGAGGCGGAAAAGGGGATTGATGTCCGTACCGCCATCGCCATACTTGGTGAAGAAACCGGTCACGGCCTCGGCCGCATGATCGGTGCCAACCACCACGCCTGAGGTCATACCGGCAATACTGTACTGGACCTTCATACGCTCACGCGCTTTTTCATTGCCGCGGATGAAATCAGAAAGAGCGATACCGGCGTCACGCAGCGCCTGCTCGCTGGCCTGTACGGCCGCTTTGATATTCACCGTCAATACGCGATCCGGCTGAATAAACGCAATCGCATCCTGGCAATCCTGTTCATCTGCCTGGACACCGTGCGGCAGACGTACGGCAATAAACTGATAGCCTTGATCGCCTGTTTCTGCACGGAGTTCGTTGATAGCGGTTTGACACAGCTTGCCGGCCAGAGTGGAGTCCTGACCGCCGCTGATCCCCAGCACCAGTGATTTCAGAAACGGATAGGTTTTCAGATACGACTTCAGAAACTCGACGCTGGTACGAACTTCTTCACGGGCATCAATTGTGGGTTTGACGCCCAGCGCCGCGATAATTTCCTGTTGCAATGCCATTGACCTCTCCTCAGATTCAGCGCCGGCGAACGGCGACACGCGATGTATATCTCTTAAAGCTAACGCGCCTGGCGTGAAACAACAACATTCAATCCGTTATTATCCGCGCCACGCGTTAAGGGCTTACTCTTTTTTGGGCTTTTGCGCCAGTCCGGTAAACATCAGGATGGCCAGCATATAGCAGCCAAAAATGGTGGCGGTCATGGTCAGCACCGAGGTGCCACCGATGCCGGTCACTGGCACACTGATGCCGCCCAGCGTAAACATGGTGACGCCAATCACGGCTGACGCGCTGCCCGCGCGATGGCCCTGGCTCTGCATCGCCAGTGAGGAGGCGGTCACCGAAATAACGCCGTTGCTGGCGACGGTAAAGAACAGGGCAACCAGCACCAGCGGCAGCGCCGCAGCGGTTAACCCGGCCAGCAGCAGGCTGGCCGATGAAATAAACGCCAGCGTCAGCCCGCCTTTGAGTACGCGATACTCACCCCAGAGCGGGCAGAGACGCGCACTGACCTGGGAAGCGATAATCAGACCGACGCCGTTGGCGGCAAAGCAGAAGCTGAAGGCCTGCGGAGAGAGCTGATAGATCTGCTGGAGCACAAAGGGGGAAGCGCCGATATAGGCAAACATCCCTGACATCATAAAGCCCTGGGTCAGACAGAAGCCCATAAACGGACGATGCGTAATGACCTGCCCCAGCGCGGCCCAGGCGGAGAAAATACTGCCCTGGCTGCGTCGCGCTACCGGCAGTGTTTCGTGCAGTTTGACGCGCGCCAGAATAAACAACATCAGGGCGATCAGGGCAATGACCATAAACAGGCCGCGCCAGTCAAGGAACGCCATCAGTGCGCCGCCCATCACCGGGGCCGCAATCGGTGCCAGCCCGTTCACCAGCATGAGCAGGGCGAAGAAGCGGGTCAGTTCATGCCCGCTGTACATATCACGGGCAATAGCGCGTGACAGCACAGCGCCCCCCGCGCCGGACAGCCCTTCAAACAGGCGGGCCAGCAGCAGCTGGTGAATATCCTGAGCCAGTGCACAGCCGATGGAGGCGATTAGCAGCAGCACCAGCGACAGCAACAGCGGGCGGATACGCCCGTACTTGTCGCTCAGGGGGCCAAAAAACAGCTGACCCAGCCCCAGTCCCAACAGCCCGGCCGTCAGACTAAGCTGTGCGGTGGCGGTCGGCGTATTCAGGTCGCGTGCCAGCTCCGGCAGGGCGGGCAGATACAGATCGATGCACAGCGGGCCGAGGGCCGCCAGCAGTCCGAGCGTAATGGCATAGCCAAGACGTCGGGAGTGAACAGGTGTCATGAATCCTCTGATTTAAAAAGAAGGTCGTTAATGTGTTGATACAGGACATGCAGACGTTCTGGTGAGGCTTTTTGCGGCGTAATGCGCCGGCAGGCGGTACCCTCGACCATGACGGCGAGGATCTCTACGCTGGCGCGGATACGCTCTTCACTAAAACCCGGGTAAAGGCGGGCGACTTTCTCGCAGGCATGGCTGAACATACGCTCATCCGCTTCGATCATCATTTTTGCCACGCGGGGGCTGCGGGTCGCTTCTGCCGCTACTTCCATCATCAGCGCCTCATCCTCTTCATTGTTCACCTCGCGCCAGGCCAGCAGCTCGGGCAGGTGGACATTACTGCTGGTACTGAGCATCTCCTGCAGCCGGGTATCAATAATCCGCCTGACGATTTCCTGAATGATTGCGTCTTTACTGGCGAAATAGCGATAGATCTGGCCGACGCTCAGCTGTGCCTCGCTGGCAAGCTGCGCCATGCTGGCGGCGTGGAAGCCGTGCTGGCGAAAACAACGACGGGCGGCGGTGATAATTTCGTCCTGACGCAGGCGATGACGGGCATCGCGGGCTTCTGTCTGTAGGCTCATTGTCGCTCCGCTGTTCGCTTGGACATTCGGTCAGGGCAAATGCACAAAACCGGGTTGACATGCGAAGGGTCATTCTCACTGCCGGATTATAAGCGTGACACGCATAAAGTGATAATAAATTGACGCCAAAAAGTTGATAAATCTGCATTTGTATTCCAGGCTTATGCTTACACGGAAATGACACGAGGAATAATAAATGCGTAAAGTTACGGGACTAATTGGTGCTGCAGTGGCACTGGCTGTGTTATCAGGTTGTACGGCTTACGATCGCGCTGAGAGCTATGCGACTAAGCCTGTTGTCCAGGATGTGAAAAAAGGAATGACGCGCCAGCAGGTTCGTGACATTGCCGGACCTCCTTCTACTGAAATCACCATGGTACACGCCCGTGGTACTTGCCAGACGTATGTCATTGGTGAGCGCGACGGTAAGCAGCAGACCTACTTTGTCAGCTACGCTGACACCGGCCGCGTGATGAATTACGGCTTCCAGAGCTGTAAAGATTACGATACCGACCCGCAGGTTAATCAGTAAACGATCCCTGTCTGACAAAAAACGGCCACTTCGGTGGCCGTTTTTTTATGTCTGCTTTTCGGCTGTTTTCCGTTCCCACCGGCGTTTGCCGGCGAGAACGGACCCGTAACCGGACGGATTATGCCGGTACGCTTAACGCCTTCTGACTGCGCGACCAGATACGGTGTGCGGCCATGGCCGCCAGGAATTCGCTCATCAGAACGCCTTCCGCTTTCGTATCAATAATCACCCCTTCCTCCTGTTCGTCATCAGCCAGACCAAACTGCGCGGCAAAACGGCGTGCCCCGCCGCTCAGACCAATGACCTTCAAATGCTTATAGGCTTCCAGCAGGAAGTAACAAGCGTCGCCGCGTAGCAGCAGGGCATCAATATTCCCTTCCGGGACAATGACCGCATCAAAGGCCAGTGAGGGCAGCGCGGTAAAGGTGGCATCAACCGGCAGCTGTGAGCCGTCGCTGGCACGGACCTGGCCCATGTGGGGTGCCAGCAGCTTCGCATGTACGCCCTGGGTTTTCAGCGCCTGCAGAATGGCCAGCGTATCGGCGGCATCAACGCCGTCGCTTGTCAGCAGCGCCACCTGACGCCCTTTAATATTACCGCTGGGGACCGCATACAGGCTGAGGCTGGCATCCTTCTTCAGTCCGTTGACATCTTTCGGCGGTGCTGTCTGCATCTGCTCTTCGGTCAGCGCAATCCCCAGGTTTTCTGCCACGCTGTGCGCGAGGGAAATATCGATATGCGTCAGCTGATCGACCACCCGGTCCCGGATGTAGCTGCGGCCGACCTTGCTCAATTCAAAGGAGAAGGCATCAATAATATGCTGCTGTTCTACCTGGGTCTGACTCAGCCAGAAGAGGCGCGGCTGCGAATAGTGCTCGTCAAACGAGGGGCTACGCTCACGGACTTTATGTCCTTCAATCCGCTCCTGATAGCTCTCAAAGCCGCCGTGGCGGGCAGCAGGGGGCGTTTCCCTTGGCCAGTTATCATTGATTGAGTTTGGCTCATAGTTGGCCGGGTTGGTATCGATATCCATGCGGTGCATCCCCTGGCGCTGAAAGTTATGGTAGGGGCACACGGGACGGTTAATCGGGATTTCATGGAAGTTAGGACCGCCAAGGCGGCTGATCTGCGTATCGGTATAGGAGAACAGTCTCCCCTGAAGCAGAGGATCGTTGGTGAAGTCCAGACCCGGTACGATATGGCCGGGATGGAAGGCGACCTGTTCTGTTTCTGCGAAGAAATTATCCGGGTTACGGTTGAGGACCATTTTGCCAATCAGTTCCACCGGCACCAGTTCTTCGGGGATCAGTTTCGTGGCGTCAAGCAGATCGAAGTCGAAGGCAAATTCGTCGCTTTCCTCAATGAGCTGTACACCGAGCTCGTATTCAGGGAAGTCACCGGCCTCGATTGATTCCCACAGGTCACGACGGTGGAAATCGGCATCACGCCCGCTCAGCTTCTGCGCTTCGTCCCACAGCAGGGAGGCTTTGCCTGCCACTGGCTTCCAGTGAAAACGCACAAAAGTGGCCCGCCCTTCGGCATTGATAAACCGGAACGTATGGATGCCAAAGCCTTCCATGGTGCGATAGCTGCGCGGAATGCCGCGATCGGACATGGCCCAGATAACGTTGTGCAGCGTTTCCGGCTGCAGGGAGACGTAATCCCAGAAGGTGTCATGGGCGCTTCCGCCCTGAGGCATTTCATTGTGGGGCTCGGGTTTGACCGCGTGGACGAAGTCCGGAAATTTATGGGCATCCTGAATAAAGAACACCGGCGTGTTATTGCCGACTAAATCGAACACGCCTTCCTCTGTGTAAAATTTGGTGGCGAAACCGCGGATGTCCCGCACGGTATCTGCTGACCCGGCGCCGCCCTGAACCGTAGAAAAGCGTACAAAAACCGGGGTAATGGTGTCAGGTGAGGCCAGAAAACCCGCTTTGGTGACGTGACTCATATCACGATAGGGCTGGAAGTAACCGTGCGCCGCCGAACCGCGGGCATGCACGATGCGCTCCGGGATACGCTCATGGTCAAAGTGCGTGATTTTTTCACGCATGATGAAGTCTTCCAGCAGGGTCGGGCCACGGGTACCTGCGCGCAGCGAGTTCTGATCGTCTGCAATTCGCGTCCCCTGATTGGTGGTCAGCGGCTGGTTTTTACCGCCCTTACGGAAGGGTTCAAGGGCCTCTACTTTGCTATTCACAGGGCAGGAAGGCTGTGGCTGGTCGGGGTGTTGCGTATTTTTTGACATGCTGTTTGCTCCGGTGACCGCATTAAGACACCAGTAACTATAGAACAGTGAGCAGTATACGCCTGAGAAATGAAGGGATATGGCGAATCAGGGAGGGAAAAAGAAACGGGCCGTCAGGGGGACGGCCCGTCAGCAACGGATTAACGGTGGGCCAGTTCGGCTTCGTTATCCGCATCGGTGTTCATGATCTGCCGGTCGGTTTGCTTCAGCCACTGGCTGGTGAGCGTACCGGCCGTCATGGAACCGTTAACGTTGAGCGCGGTTCTGCCCATATCAATCAGCGGTTCGATGGAGATCAGCAGCGCCACCAGAGTAACCGGCAGACCCATCGCTGGCAGCACAATCAGCGCAGCGAAAGTGGCACCGCCGCCGACGCCAGCCACACCGGCAGAGCTGAGGGTGACAATACCGATCAGCGTCGCAATCCACATCGGATCAAACGGATTGATGCCCACGGTGGGGGCGACCATCACCGCCAGCATCGTCGGGTACAGGCCGGCACAGCCATTCTGACCGATGGTTGCCCCAAAGGAGGCGGCAAAGCTGGCAATCGACTCAGGAATACCCAGACGACGGGTCTGTGCTTCCACGCTCAGCGGGATGGTAGCGGCGCTGGAGCGGCTGGTAAAGGCAAAGGTGATCACCGGCCACACCTTGCGGAAGAAGCGCAGCGGGTTGACGCCGTTGACCGACAGCAGCAGAGCGTGGACGGCAAACATAATGGCCAGACCCAGGTAGGAGGCCAGCACAAAGCTCCCCAGCTTGATAATGTCACTGAGGTTAGAAGTGGCAACGACTTTGGTCATCAGTGCCAGTACGCCGTAAGGGGTCAGCTTCATAATCAGGCGAACCAGTTTCATCACCCAGGCCTGCAGGGTATCGATGGCTTTCAGTACGCGCTGACCTTTCTCAACGTCATCTTTCAGCAGCTGCAGGGCGGCGACACCGAGGAATGCCGCAAAGATCACCACGCTGATAATAGAGGTCGGACTGGCCCCGGTCAGATCGGCAAACGGGTTTTTCGGCACAAACGACAGCAGCAGCTGCGGCGCGCTGAGGTCAGCAACCTTGCCGACATAGTTACTCTGAATGGCAGCCAGACGCGCGGTTTCCTGCGCACCCTGCACCAGACCGCTGGCATTGAGACCGAACAGCCAGGTCACGAACACCCCGACCGCCGCCGCAATGGCAGTGGTAAACAGCAGTACGCCAATGGTCAGCAGGCTGATTTTGCCCAGCGAAGAGGCATTGTGCAGGCGCGCTACGGCGCTGAGAATAGAGGCAAAGACCAGCGGCATCACGATCATCTGTAACAGCTGGACATAACCGTTACCCACGAGGTTAAACCAGCTGACCGATTCTTTAATCACCGGGCTGTTTTCACCATAGATGATATGCAGCGCCAGGCCGAAAAGGACCCCGACCACCAGGCCAACCAGCACTTTTTTCGACAGACTCCAGCCCGTGCGGCTGGCTTTGGCCACCAGCAGCAGCAGTGCAACAAACACCACCAGGTTAATAATCAGTGGAAAATTCATTCCCAATATCTCCAAAAAAAAACGGACTACGGTGTAGTCATGCCTGCGGCAGTTAATTTCTGGCGCGCAGTAAGTAAACCAGTGACGGAATGGTATCAGTTAGTGGTGGTGCGGCCTTATATCCAAACGGAATGATTTATAATTTTTTGCACATATTTGTCCGTTTTTTCAGCTTATTGCTGCTTTATAAAGCGCTCGATGTGATTTTGTGCAGAGCTGACTACCTGGCTGGTCCAGTCTGATGCACCAAAAGGCAGCGCGCCGGGGGGGAACCAGATGGCATAGCCCACCAGGGCGAGGCACAGGGCGCGTTCGAGCTGATTGCCTTTCTGGCTTCGGAGCAGGGGCAGGCGGAAGCGCCAGCGGCACGGCCACAGCAGCGGCACGCCAGCGGGCGTCAGCATATCGGCAACGATGTGGCTGAGGTAACCCAGCACCATCCCCTGGAAGGCATCCGCCGGGATCAGCCAGCCCGACGGCAGTTTCAACTGCAGCAGAGCCACGCCACCGACCACCGCCAGCAGGCTGTGGGTAAAGCCCCGGTGGCCAAACGCCCGCGCGATGGGGTGCGACAGCCATGCAAGGCGCTGCCCCAGAAAGGATTTCGGGTGGTCGATATCCGGCAGCAGGCAGGTGAGCAGCGTGGCCGGAATGATATGCCACCAGTCAGCGCTGGCCAGCACCGGCGTCAGTTCAGCACGCTTGGCGAAAATAGCGCTGGCAATGGCAAAGATAAGATGGCCCTCGGCCGTCATGAGAATACCTGGCTACATAACTGTCAATGTATCCAGTATAGGGAATATATACAGTAGAATAAATATGTGACGCTGTAACGAAAGATAAATAAAGTGTGATGGATCGTAAGTTGAACAAGAGGGCGGTCGCGCCCTCTCGTACCGTTCAGGTTCAGCGAGCCAGCCAGCCGCCGTCGACGGCCAGGGTGAAACCGTTGACATAGTCAGAGGCCGGCGAGGCGAGAAACACCACCGGCCCCATCATATCGCTGCTCTGGCCCCAGCGGCCGGCGGGAATACGCTGCAGGATCTGCTGATTGCGTTCTTCATCATCGCGCAGCTGTTCGGTGTTATTGGTGGCCATATAGCCCGGAGCGATGGCATTGACGTTGATCCCGTGCGCAGCCCATTCGTTGGCCATCAGGCGGGTCAGCCCCAGTACGGCGCTTTTTGACGCAGTATATGAAGGCACACGGATGCCGCCCTGATACGACAGCATCGAGGCGATATTGATGATCTTACCGCCGTGCCCCTGCCGGATAAAACGGCGGGCAACCGCCTGTGACAGGAAAAATAGCGTCTTGCTGTTGAGGTTCATCACCTCATCCCAGTCAGCTTCCGTAAAGTCCAGTGCGTCTGCCCGGCGAATAATCCCGGCATTATTGACCAGAATATCCAGCCGGGGACAGGCGGCCAGCGCCTGCGTCATCACGCTGTCGATACACCGGTTGTCGGACAGATCCGCCGTAATACTGATAAAACGACGTCCGGTCGCGGCGACTTTTTCTGCGGTTTCACTGGCGGCTGAGCGGTTGACGCCAATAATATCGCATCCCGCCTGAGCCAGACCCAGCGCCATTCCCTGGCCAAGACCGGTGTTGCAGCCGGTGATCATGGCCACTTTGCCTTCAAGATTAAATGTATTCAGGATCATCCTGGCTTCCTTATAGGTCAGTGGGCACGCGCAGTGAAAACAGCAGAACGGGGCGCGCGGGCCGGTACAGGAAGCATAGGCACATGGTGGATTGATTACAACAAAAATGAAACGATGTTTTATTATTTTTAACGTTAATCGTTAGAAATGGATAAAAGGCGAGAGCTGCGCTGCGCCAGGCACCGTTTCCCCAGCACCTGGCGCAGGGATCAGCGCCGGGACGATCGCACGGCGTTGCCGTTTTTTTGGGCCGCGAGGGCGAAACCGGCCGACGTAACCAGTAAACCCGCCCCCAGTGCCGCAGGGCTCCACCAGCCAGAGGCATCAAACAGGATGCCGCCCAGTCCGGCGCCGGCGGTGATGGCCAGCTGGATAGTGGCCACCATCAGCCCACCGCCGGTTTCGGCATTCTCCGACAGCGCCTTACTGAGCCAGAGACCCCAGGCGACCGGGGCCGGTGTGGCGATCAGACCCCAGAAAGCCAGTAGCAGACTGACGGGGATCACCGCATCGGCCATCACAATCAGCAGTATGGCGATCAGTGCCATGGCAAGCGGAATGGCTACCAGCCACGCGTAAAGCCTGTGCTGAAGCAAACGCCCTATCAGCCACGTACCGACAAGGCCAAATCCCCCCAGCGCGAATAAAATCAGTGAAAGTTGGGTGACCGATACCCGCGTGACCTCCTCCAGTAACGGGCGCAGGTAGGTAAAGAGGGCAAACTGTCCCATAAACAGAAACAGGATCCCCGCCATGCCCAGCGCAACCTGAGGCTGACGCAGCAGGGCAAAAGGATTAGCGACGCCGTGGCGGCGGCGATCTACTGGCATCAGCGGGAGGCTGCGCCATTGCCAGACAAACGCCACCACGGCCAGCGGCACCACGATAAAGAAGGCTCCGCGCCAGCCAGTATACTGCCCGAGAAAGCTGCCCAGCGGGGCGGCGACCGTCGCCGCCAGCGCATTGCCGCCGTTGATTAATGCCAGCCCCTTTGCCAGCGCATGGGTGGGAAGCAGGCGCATCACCGTGGCGGTCGACATCGACCAGAAGCCACCGATAGCCATCCCCAGCAGCGCACGGCCCGCCATAAATGTGATGCCGTCTGCTGCCAGCGTGACGACCAGGCCGGAGACGATCAGCAGAAAGGTGAAGCTCATCAGCACTTTTTTACGGTCCCAGTGGCCGGTGAGTGGCGTATTCAGCAGGCTGGTCATAACGGCAAACATGCCCGATACCGAGATGGCCTGTCCGGCACTGCCCTGGCTGATGCCAAGATCCTGCGCAATCGGCGTTAGCAGGCTGACCGGCATAAATTCAGAAGCGATGAGTACCACAACGCCAAGGGCCATAGAAAATACGGCTCCCCATGCTGACGGGGTGCGCTGATCGGCGCGGTTCTTTGCTTTCTTCACAATGGTATTCATAACGCTGTTCCCTTCCATAACCGTGCCAGAGAATAAAACGCTTTGAGTACGCTGATAAGGTGGGGTAATTTTGATGAACTTTTGAATAATATTCATTAATCTAACGAGCGCCGTATGAATGATATCCTGGCTTTTCTGGCTGTCGCCCGCGAACAAAGCTTCACTAAAGCCTCCCTCCGGCTGGGCGTCAGCCCTTCGGCACTCAGCCATACCGTGAAAAAACTGGAAGAGAGGCTGGGAGTAAGGCTGCTTGCGCGGACAACGCGTCACGTTGCCCCCACCGACGCCGGTGAACGACTCATGCAGTCAGTCGGCCCGCTGTTCGAGCAGATTAATGCTGAAATTGAACGCATGGGGGAGCTGCGGGAAAAACCGGCGGGAAGCCTCCGGCTGACCTGTTCAGATGACGCCGCTGAACAGCTGCTGCGCCCGGTATTACCGGCCTTCTTCCGCCAGTATCCTGACGTCAATGTCGAAATCTGTATTGATTACGGCTTCACCAATATTGTCAGTGAACGTTTTGATGCCGGGATACGTCTCGGGGAGTCGATCAGTCAGGATATGATCGCCGTTCGCCTTGGGCCCGACTGGCGTCTGTCGGTAGTCGGGTCACCCGGCTATTTTAAACAGCACCCGATCCCCACGCATCCCCGGGATCTGACCGCTCATCACTGCATTAACATCCGCCATAGCGTGGGAGGCAGCATCTACGCGTGGGAATTTGAGAAAGCGGGGCAGAAGATGAATGTCAGGGTAGAAGGACAGCTGATGTCCAACAGTACTCTCCCTGTCCTCAACGCGGCGCTGGATGGGGTGGGGCTGGCGTATGTTCCTGATTTTATGGCCCGGCCTCATATTGAGGACGGGCGACTGACCGAGGTGCTGGCTGACTGGAGCCCGTATTTTCAGGGCTTCCACCTCTACTACCCCAACAGAAGAAACATCTCTCCGGCCTTTGCCGCCTTTGTGGCTGCGGTAAAATATCGCGGACAGGTGAGGCCGGGGTAAAGCGCCGGGCGGCTTCGTGCAGCGCCCGGTATGTATTCAGCGACCGTGCAGGTGCTGTGCGGTCAGTTCCTCAAGGCTGCTGAGTTTGACATCCGCCAGTGACCAGCGCAGATCGGCGGCATGGATGGCGTCTGGGACCACAATGGATCGCATCCGTCCTGCTTTCGTCGCGATCATGCCGTTGAAAGAGTCTTCCAGCGTGACGCAGTTCAGTGGATCCACACCCAGGCGGGCAGCGGCATCCAGATAAACCTGCGGGTGCGGTTTACTGTAAGGCAGGGATTCCGCTGAGGCCAGTACCTCAAAGTAGTCGCGCAGGCTGAACATCTCCAGCACGCTTTCCAGCATAAACAGCGGAGAGGCAGAGGCGAGGCCAATTTTCAGCCCTTCTGACCGGCAGAGCTCAAGCGCTTGCTTAACGCCAGGCAGCAGCGGCCGGGTCTCTTCTACCAGGCTTAATGACCGGTTGATGATCCGCTGGGTGACTTCCGCCTGGGAAGGCCCATTCCACGGCAGGGTTTCATACCACATGCGTACCACCTGGTCGATGCGCAGTCCCAGCGTATCCGGCATTTCACCGCGGCGGCTCAGGTCGATGTCAAGGGTAGTGAAGATATCCAGCTCGGCTTGTTGCCATAACGGCTCTGAATCGATCAGCAGGCCGTCCATATCAAAAATGGCGGCAAGTACGGGGCGGTGATAAGTCATGCTACGGCTCCATTTGACAGTTTGTGGCAGTTTACCACGAAGCGGCGGGGGAAAAGTTATCATCCGACGGGCCAGCGTGTGCAAAGCGGTGATTAAGTCTGTATTTTGCAGGCACTTTTACGTCACTGCAGGTAAACTGACAGGCAGACATCGGAAGGACAGGAGAACGCATGACGTATCAACAGGCTGGCAGGGTTGCGATTATAAAACGTATCCTGGGCTGGGTTATATTTATTCCCGCGCTGGTATCAACGCTGATTTCACTGCTTGGCTTTATGGAAAAGAGCCGTGAACAGCGTGAAGGCATCAATGCGGTGATGCAGGATTTTGCCCATGTAATGATTGACATGGTGCGCTTCAATACCGGTTTTCTCTCCGGTTTCTGGACGCATTCGCCCGTTCCGGACTTTAATCACAGCACCAATCTCCTTTTCTGGGCGATCTATGCGCTGATTTTCGTTGGGCTTGCTCTGCAGGCTTCCGGCGCACGGATGTGGCGTCAGACGCGTTTTCTGCGTGAAAGTATTGAAGACCAGATGATCCTGGAGAAAGCGCGCGGAACAGAAGGGCACAGCCGTGAGCAGCTGGAAGCGAAGATCGTGGTGCCGCGGCACACTATTTTCCTGCAGATTTTCCCGCTGTACATCCTGCCGGTGCTGATCGTTGTCGCCGGGTATTTTGTGCTTAAGCTGGCCGGGTTTATTTACTAGGCTCCCGGCCTCGCTATGCCGCGTGTGACCCGGCGCTAAGCCGGGCGCGCGTGGCGTTTCCCCAGCGCATCATCATCCAGCAATGCCCCCACCGCCCGCTGGGCCTCACCCAGCCAGTGCCCGCCAAAAACGTTTGCCCGGTTCAGCAGGTAATAAAGCTGATAGACCGGCTGCCGCTGCAGAAAATCACCGGGCAGCGGCCAGACCGACTGATAGCCGTCGTAAACCTGCACCGGAATGTCCGGATGCCAGGAGAGCATAGCCAGATCGCACTCGCGGTCACCCCAGTAACAGGCGGGATCGAATATCCACGGGCCGCTGTCGCTTCCGGCACAGTTGGCTGGCCAGAGGTCGCCGTGCAGCAGAGAGGGTTCAGGATGATGTGACTCCAGCTTCTTCTGTGTACAGTGCACAATCAGCTCGATGTCGCCATACTGAATCCCTTTTTCCGCAGCCAGCTGCAGCTGCCAGCCTATTCGCTGCTCTGAAAAGAAGACTGACCAGCGCTTAAGCCAGCTGTTCGGCTGCAGGGAGGTGGTGATATTGTTGTCGAAGTCGAGCCCGAACTGCGGCTGCTCACTCCACTGATGCAGGTGCGCCAGCTGTTGCCCCAGTAGAAAGGCACCGTGGGCATCCAGCGGCCTGAGCGGAATATACTCCAGCAACAAAAAGCTGCTTTCACGATCACTGCCCACGCCATAGACGGCCGGCACGCGCACGGTCTGGCTGCGTGCCAGCAGCTGTAGCTGGTCTGCTTCCCAGGTAAACAGGTCCAGCATGTCACGCTGATTGCATTTGACGAAGACCTCGTGCTCTCCGTAGCGCAAATACCAGGCAGGGTGTACATCGCCACCGGGCAGCTCGGTTCGCCCGGTGATCTCTGCAGGTCCCCACTGTTCACTCAACAGACGACTGATGGCTGACCACATAGGACACTCCTCTTTTCGCTGTGATTTCACTATGGTAGCGCTTAAAGAATAACCAATATTTGCGTTTGCGCACGTTAAGCCTTCGTCTTTACAAAAACTTAGCCACTATTTTTGCGAAAACTTTCCCAGGACTGCACCTCAACCTCGGGCGCTTCGCCAAGGATCAGCTCGCCAATCCCTGCCGCCTGCTGGCGGATCTCTTCTTCTGACAGCGTGGTAATCATGCCGAAGCTGTTCGTGCCCAGCTCATGCGGCTGACCGTTATCGTCCTTCAGCGTGGTGGAAAACCCACCGTTGACCAGGGCGCTACTCAGCTCCAGCAGGTCGGATAACCCTTTCTCATTATAATGAAACGTCACCACATACTGGCCAATCCCATGATTGCTCATCCTTCACCTCTTGATTAAAAACAGCGTTAAAAAACATTTTTTTAGCGTAGCTCATCCCTGCCCGGGAAGCAGTGAAATCAGAATATCGCAGTACGAAAAGCCCGATTAACGCATTTGTGCGCGTCGCTGCGTCAGCGTGGGAAAGGCGAGAGGGTGGGGCGGGTGAAATTTACATTTGGTCACATTGCTGACGTTTTTTGGCCACAAAACGGTGGGGGTTAACGTTAATTGTTATTTTCAGGCAGGTGTTTTCTTACCAAATACCCTCTATAATGCGCCGCGTTAATGGGAATCTTCTTATTAGCGGTCTCTTTTTGTCATGATGCTTTGGAAAAAGAGCGAATTAACAAATTGTTACGATTATAACCGTAAAATGCGTTGATCGTCCTTCAAAACGCTTCAGACTCACTCTTTTAAAAACTGTCGTACGGGTCACATTTAAATGAAAGCGCTTAATAAGCTGTCTGTAGTTCTGTTGCTCTCCGGGGGAGCATTCTGTCATCAAGCCCTGGCGGATAATAACGTCTTCACGGTTATGGATGACCCTTCCACGGCGAAAAAAGATTTTGAAGGTAACGCCGCCGCCGGTTATATGGCGCAGTCGGGCAACACCACCAGTTCGTCAGCGACCGCCAATACCAACCTGACCTGGTATACGCCCAGCTTCGCCTACAGCCTGTGGGGTAACGCCAGCAACGCCTCTTCAAATGATGAGCGCTCATCAGAGACCTATCAGGTCGGTGGCCGTACACGTTACAACATCAACACCGCTGATTATCTGTTCGGTCAGGCAAGCTGGCTGAGTGACCGCTTTAACGGTTATGACGGCCGTTCTATTCTCGCTGCCGGTTACGGTCGCCAGCTGCTGAATGGCCCGGTACACTCGCTGCGTGTGGAAGCCGGTCCTGGCGTGCGCTATGACGACTACCATGAAGGCGGTCATGAAACGCAGGCGCTGGCCTACGGCGCCCTGAGCTATCAGTGGCAGTTAACCGACACCACCAAATTCGTTCAGGGTGTTTCCGTACTGGGTAGCGACGATACCACCGTCAACTCCGAAACGGGCCTGCAGGTGGCTATCAACGATCACTTTGCGCTGAAGATGGCTTACAACGTGACGTGGAACCAGAATCCACCGGAATCGGCACCGGATCATACCGATACCAAAACGACGATCACGCTCTCCTACGCGATGTAATCTTTTGCACGGGCCGCACCCTGCGGCTCGTGTTCTTTTGCCTCCTCAGCGACCGTTCCCCCCTGACCCCTGACCACTGACATCCCGTGCCGTTTGCACGCGAAGCGCGAACCGATCCCGGGCCCCTAACAGGGTGATAAAACCCTTCGGGCTCCGTTAGGCTTAAGGCGCCGGGGCGGACTAGACTCTGTTTTGAATGTCAGTCATACAGGAGGATTTATGTCAGACCGTCCCGTAGAGGGTGATCACCCGGACTATGTACCCCACCCTGGCGATGGAAAGCCTGAACACCCGCCGCAGAAAAAAAGCAAGGACGATCCCGCTTCTGCTCCCGAGTCCGGGGATAAGCCTGACTCACTATAACCGCCTGCGGGCGGTTTTTTTTGCCACACGGCAAGCGTTCTTCAGCCCGAGCGGCAAGGGGGAAGGTGAGCTCCCTGGTCCTCCCGCAGCACGTGGTATAACCCTGCTATCCGTGCAATTTCGACTCATGGCGTGTAAGATGGTTCTCCTTCGTAAGTGACTGGTAAAACAAACACTTTCGATAATGTGTACCAGGCAGTGCACCAAACTGGCAAATGTGAGTCGGTTTCAAGTGCAAAGTGCTTGTTGTATAAAGAAAAATTTAAATTTGCATGTAATCTTACGTGTGGGTTACCACTGCAATTAAGGACGTTTCATGCCTGTTATTACTCTTCCTGATGGAAGTCAGCGTTCGTTCGACCACGCCGTTAGCGTGATGGATATTGCTCTGGACATCGGTCCTGGCCTGGCGAAAGCCTGTATTGCCGGCCGTGTCAATGGCGAACTGGTGGATGCGGTTGATCCGATCACCGAAGACGCCAGCGTAGCAATCATCACCGCTAAAGACGAAGCGGGTCTGGAAATTATTCGTCACTCCTGCGCCCACCTGTTAGGGCATGCGATCAAGCAACTGTGGCCAGATACCAAAATGGCTATCGGTCCTGTTATCGATAACGGTTTTTACTACGACGTCGATCTTGACCGCACACTGACCCAGGAAGACATTGAGCTGCTGGAAAAGCGTATGCACCAGTTAGCTGAGACGAATTACGACGTTATCAAGAAGAAAGTCAGCTGGCAGGAAGCGCGTGACGCCTTTGCTGCGCGGGGTGAGACCTACAAAACCACCATCCTTGATGAAAATATCAGCCATGATGACCGTCCTGGCCTGTACCATCATGAAGAATACGTGGACATGTGCCGTGGCCCGCACGTGCCTAACATGCGCTTTTGCCACCACTTCAAGCTGCAGAAAATTTCTGGCGCTTACTGGCGTGGCGACAGCAACAATAAAATGTTGCAGCGTATTTACGGTACGGCCTGGGGCGATAAAAAACAGCTGGCTGCCTACCTGCAGCGTCTGGAAGAGGCGGCGAAGCGCGACCACCGTAAAATCGGTAAGCAGCTTGACCTCTATCATATGCAGGAAGAAGCGCCGGGCATGGTCTTCTGGCATAACGATGGCTGGACTATCTTCCGTGAGCTGGAAGTGTTTGTTCGCACCAAGCTGAAAGAGTATGAGTACCAGGAAGTGAAAGGTCCGTTTATGATGGACCGCGTGCTGTGGGAAAAAACCGGGCACTGGGAAAACTACAAAGAGGCGATGTTTACCACCTCTTCTGAAAACCGTGAATACTGCATTAAGCCAATGAACTGTCCCGGCCACGTGCAAATTTTCAATCAGGGTCTAAAATCTTACCGCGACCTGCCGTTACGTATGGCAGAGTTTGGTAGCTGCCACCGTAATGAGCCGTCAGGTGCCTTACACGGTCTGATGCGCGTGCGTGGTTTTACCCAGGATGATGCCCACATCTTCTGTACAGAAGACCAGGTCCGCGATGAGGTCAATGGCTGTATTAAGATGGTGTACGATATGTACAGCACCTTTGGCTTTGAAAAAATCGTGGTGAAACTTTCTACCCGTCCTGAAAAACGTATCGGTAGTGATGACCTGTGGGACCGTTCAGAGGCTGACCTGGCCGCTGCACTGAAAGAAAACAATATCCCGTTTGATTATCAGCCGGGTGAGGGCGCGTTCTACGGCCCTAAAATTGAATTTACGCTGCATGACTGCCTCGATCGTGCATGGCAGTGTGGTACCGTTCAGCTCGACTTCTCACTGCCGAGCCGTCTGAGTGCCTCCTATGTGGGCGAAAGTAATGAACGCCAGGTGCCAGTGATGATTCACCGTGCAATCCTGGGGTCCATGGAGCGCTTTATCGGGATTTTAACCGAAGAATATGCCGGTTTCTTCCCGACCTGGTTAGCGCCAGTACAAGTTGTGGTGATGAATATCACCGATGGTCAGTCCGAATATGTTGCAGAATTGACCCGAAAACTGCAAAATGCGGGCATTCGTGCAAAAGCGGACTTGAGAAACGAGAAGATAGGCTTTAAAATCCGTGAACATACTTTACGTCGTGTCCCGTATATGTTGGTCTGTGGTGATAAAGAGGTGGAAGCTGGCAAAGTGGCCGTTCGCACCCGCCGCGGTAAAGACCTGGGCAGCATGGATGTAAACGAAGTGATCGCGAAACTGCAGGGTGAAATCCGCAGTCGCAATCTTCATCAATTGGAGGAATAAAGTATTAAAGGCGGAAAACGAGTTCAACCGGCGCGTCCTAATCGCATAAATAGAGAAATTCGCGCTACTGAGGTTCGTCTGACTGGCGTCGATGGCGAACAGATTGGTATTGTCAGTCTGAATGAAGCTTTGGAAAAAGCTGAAGAAGCGGGCGTTGATCTGGTAGAGATCAGCCCCAACGCCGAGCCGCCCGTTTGTCGTATAATGGATTACGGCAAGTTCCTTTACGAAAAAAGCAAATCTTCTAAAGAACAGAAGAAGAAGCAAAAGATCATCCAGGTTAAGGAAATTAAGTTCCGTCCTGGTACCGATGATGGCGACTATCAGGTAAAACTACGCAACCTGATTCGCTTTCTGGAAGATGGCGATAAAGCCAAGATCACACTGCGTTTTCGTGGTCGTGAAATGGCGCACCAGCAGATCGGTATGGAAGTGCTTAACCGCGTCCGTAAAGACCTGTGTGAAGATATTGATCTGGCAGTGGTCGAATCATTCCCTACAAGGATTGAAGGCCGTCAGATGATTATGGTGCTCGCTCCCAAGAAGAAACAGTAGGCCCTAAAGTCTTCTTGCCGCGCGTTTCGGCGCGCGGTGAGATGCGCCTGTCTGGTTCATTTTATTAACAATGCGAAGTGGATATTTTTTAAATGCCAAAGATTAAAACTGTACGTGGCGCGGCCAAGCGCTTCAAGAAGACCGCCGGTGGCGGCTTCAAGCGTAAACACGCTAACCTGCGTCATATTCTGACTAAAAAATCTACTAAGCGTAAACGCCACCTGCGTCCTAAAGGTATGGTGTCTAAAGGCGATCTGGGTCTGGTTATTGCCTGCCTGCCGTACGCATAAGTAATTTTTTAATTCATTCAGAATATACATAGGAGAGCTAAATGGCTCGTGTAAAACGTGGTGTAGTTGCTCGCGCACGTCACAAGAAAATCTTAAAACAAGCTAAAGGCTACTACGGTGCACGTTCACGTGTATACCGTGTTGCTTTCCAGGCTGTTATCAAAGCTGGTCAGTATGCTTACCGTGACCGTCGTCAGCGGAAGCGCCAGTTCCGTCAGCTGTGGATTGCGCGTATCAACGCTGCAGCCCGCACTAACGGTATGTCTTACAGCCGTTTCATCAATGGCCTGAAAAAGGCGTCGATCGAAATCGACCGTAAGATTCTGGCTGACATCGCCGTATTCGACAAAGCAGTATTTGCTGCTCTGGTAGAAAAAGCGAAATCAGCTCTGGCGTAAGCCAGATTGAAGAGGGAGCTGGTCTCCCTCTTTTTTATTACCTGAAAAGATTGACATTTTTACCCTACGGCCTTTCAATAGAGCGCACCGAAACTGCATTAAGGTCAGCTAATCATGAACACTGCTATTTTCCGTTTCTTTTTTTACTTTAGCGCCTGATTATCGGGGGCTTTAGCGCAAAGAAAAGAAACGAAAAATCGCGCTGAAAGCCTCCCTCGTGGAGGCTTTTTTCGTTTCAGCACTTTTAAAATAACGACCGGGCGGCTATTCGTCCTGAAAAAAACAGACCAGCCTGTGTGGCTGGAAGAAGAGGAAAGCATGTCACATCTCGCAGACCTGGTGGCGAGCGCGAAAGCCGCCATCAATGATGCTCAGGATGTCGCCGCGTTAGATAACGTTCGCGTCGAATACCTGGGTAAAAAAGGGCATCTTACGCTCCAGATGACCTCCTTGCGTGAACTGCCTGCGGAAGAGCGTCCGGCAGCGGGTGCGGTGATCAATGAGGCCAAACAGCAGGTGCAGGAAGCGCTGAACGCGCAGAAGCATGCGCTGGAGTCTGCGGTGATGAACGCGCGCCTGGCTCAGGAAACGATTGATGTTTCACTGCCGGGCCGTCGTATCGAAAATGGCGGTCTGCACCCGGTGACCCGCACAATCGACCGTATCGAAACCTTCTTCGGTGAGCTCGGTTTCTCTGTAGAAACCGGCCCGGAAATCGAAGATGACTATCATAACTTTGATGCCCTGAATATCCCCGGCCATCACCCGGCCCGCGCCGATCACGATACCTTCTGGTTTGATGCCACCCGCCTGCTGCGTACCCAGACCTCTGGCGTGCAGATCCGCACGATGAAAGAGCAACAGCCGCCGATCCGCATTATTGCGCCAGGCCGCGTGTATCGTAATGACTACGATCAGACGCACACCCCCATGTTCCACCAGATGGAAGGGCTGATCGTCGATAAAAACATCAGCTTTACCAATCTGAAGGGCACGCTGCACGACTTCCTCAACAACTTCTTTGAGGAGGACTTGCAGGTGCGTTTCCGTCCGTCCTACTTCCCGTTCACCGAACCTTCTGCAGAAGTGGATGTGATGGGTAAAAACGGTAAATGGCTGGAAGTGCTCGGCTGCGGCATGGTGCACCCGAACGTGCTGCGCAACGTCGGCATTGACCCGGAAGTCTACTCCGGCTTCGCCTTTGGCATGGGAATGGAGCGCCTGACCATGCTGCGTTACGGCGTGACCGACCTGCGTGCCTTCTTCGAAAATGATTTACGTTTCCTCAAACAGTTTAAATAAGGGCGGGTAAAACCAATGAAATTCAGTGAACTCTGGTTACGTGAATGGGTCAACCCGGCCATTGACAGTGCAGCCCTGTCCAATCAAATCACCATGGCCGGTCTGGAAGTGGACGGCGTGCAGGCGGTGGCCGGTGCTTTTCACGGCGTCGTCGTCGGTGAAGTGGTGGAGTGCGGCCAGCATCCGAATGCCGATAAACTGCGCGTGACCAAAATCAACGTCGGTGGCGATCGCCTGCTGGATATCGTCTGCGGGGCACCGAACTGCCGTCAGGGGCTGAAAGTGGCTGTCGCCACTGTGGGTGCGGTGTTGCCAGGCGACTTCAAAATCAAAGCGGCAAAACTGCGCGGTGAGCCATCGGAGGGGATGCTCTGTTCATTCTCGGAACTGGGTATTTCCGACGACCACAACGGCATTATTGAACTGCCGCTGGAAGCCGCCATCGGTAGTGATATCCGAGACTATCTCAAGCTGGATGACAGCACCATTGAGATTAGCGTGACGCCAAACCGCGCCGACTGTCTGGGTATTATCGGCGTGGCCCGTGACGTTGCCGTGCTGAACAAGTTGCCGCTGACCGCACCAGAAATCACCCCTGTTACCCCAACCGTGCCGGACAGTTTCCCGATCAGTGTCGACGCCAGCGACGCCTGCCCACGTTATCTGGGACGCGTGGTCAAAGGTATTAATGTCAAAGCGGCTACGCCGCTGTGGATGAAAGAGAAACTGCGTCGTTGCGGGATCCGCTCAATTGATCCGGTTGTTGATGTCACCAACTATGTTCTACTGGAGCTGGGCCAGCCGATGCATGCCTTTGACCTCGACCGTCTGGAAGGGGGCATCGTGGTGCGTATGGCAGAAGAGGGCGAAACCCTGACGCTGCTGGACGGGAACGAAGCCAGGCTGAACAGCGATACGCTGGTCATTGCCGATCAGAAAAAAGCGCTGGCCATGGGCGGTATCTTCGGCGGTGAGCACTCCGGCGTCAACGAAGAGACTCAGAACGTGCTGTTCGAATGTGCTTTTTTCAGCCCGCTGTCGATTACCGGCCGTGCCCGCCGTCATGGTCTGCATACCGATGCGTCACACCGCTACGAGCGTGGCGTTGACCCGGCATTGCAGCACAAGGCGATGGAGCGGGCGACACGTCTACTGCTGGATATCTGCGGCGGCAAAGCCGGTCCGGTGATTGATGTTACCGATGAGGCGATGCTGCCTGTACGTGCCACTATCACCCTGCGTCGTGAAAAGCTGGACCGTCTGATCGGCCACGTTATTGCGGATGCTGAGGTGAGCGACATTCTGCGTCGTCTGGGCTGTGACGTGACGGAAGGTCAGGGCGAATGGCAGGCGGTCGCACCGTCGTGGCGTTTTGATATCGCTATTGAAGAAGACCTGGTGGAAGAAGTGGCCCGCGTCTATGGTTACGATAACATTCCCAATGTGCCGGTTCAGGCCGGTCTGGTGATGACGAAGCATCGTGAAGCCAGCCTGTCTCTGAAGCGCGTTAAAGCGTTGCTGGTCGACAAAGGGTATCAGGAAGCCATCACTTACAGCTTCGTTGACCCGAAAATTCAGGCCCTGCTGCACCCGGGAGAAGAAAATCTGGTCTTACCCAGCCCGATCTCCGTTGAGATGTCCGCAATGCGTCTGTCGCTGTGGAGCGGCCTGCTGGGCGCGGTGGTGTACAACCAGAACCGCCAGCAGTCGCGCGTACGCCTGTTCGAAAGCGGTTTGCGCTTTGTGCCTGATACACAGGCAAACCTCGGGATCCGTCAGGACGTTATGCTGGCGGGCGTGATCAGCGGCCATCGTCATGAAGAGCACTGGGATCTGGCGCGCAGTCCGGTAGACTTCTATGATTTGAAAGGTGATTTAGAGTCACTGCTGGAGTTAACCGGTAAGCTCGATGACATTCAGTTTGTCGCAGAGTCCCATCCTGCACTCCATCCAGGGCAGAGCGCGGCGATTTATTTACGCGGTGAACATATCGGATTTATGGGCGTGGTCCATCCGGAACTTGAGCGTAAACTGGATCTTAACGGCCGCACCGTGGTGTTTGAACTGCTGTGGGACAAGGTTGCAGACCGCGTCCTGCCTGATGCCGGTGGCATTTCACGCTTCCCGGCAAACCGTCGTGATATCGCCGTAGTAGTTGCCGAAAACGTGCCAGCAGCAGATATTATCACCGAGTGTAAGAAAGTTGGCGTAAATCAGGTAGTTGGCGTAAACTTGTTTGACGTGTACCGTGGTAAGGGCGTAAATGATGGTTTTAAGAGCCTCGCTATCAGCCTGATATTGCAAGATACCAGCCGGACACTCGAAGAAGAGGAGATTGCCGCTACCGTTGCGAAATGCGTAGAGGCACTGAAAGAGCGATTCCAAGCATCCTTGAGGGATTGAACCTATGGCGCTTACAAAAGCTGAAATGTCTGAATACCTGTTTGAGAAGCTTGGTCTTAGCAAACGGGATGCCAAAGAGCTGGTTGAACTGTTTTTTGAAGAAGTGCGTCGTGCTTTAGAAAACGGTGAGCAGGTTAAACTGTCAGGATTTGGCAACTTCGACCTTCGCGACAAGAATCAACGTCCGGGACGTAACCCTAAAACGGGTGAAGATATTCCCATCACGGCTCGCCGGGTTGTGACGTTTCGACCAGGCCAGAAACTGAAAAGCCGGGTTGAGAACGCTTCACCGAAAGAAGACTGATTTCAGCCATTCAAAAAGGCCGCGCAAGCGGCCTTTTTCCTTTCCGCCTGTGACCGCGCTGTGCTGTCACTGCCTCTTCCTTTTTGCCGATTAACCTCTACAATTAACTCTCTGTTTTCTTTAAAAAACGTCAATTATGACACTGCTTTCGCTGGAGATCGCTGCCGCCCGCCGTCGCTCACGCCGCTGGCTGAGTGGATTAGGGATATTGTGCCTGCTGCTGCTGTCGCTGAGCCTCTGTTCAGGCGACCGCTGGATATCGCCTGGCGAATGGTTAACCCCCGATGCCCGGCTGTTTGTCTGGCAACTTCGTTTTCCCCGCACGCTGGCCGTGTTGCTGGTCGGGGCCTCGCTTGCCGTGACCGGTGCTGCCCTGCAGGCGCTGTTCAGTAACCCGCTGGCGGAGCCTGGCCTGCTGGGGGTGTCCGGCGGAGCGGGCGTGGGCCTGGTGCTGTGTATTTTTGCCGGCAGCAGCCAGCCGTGGCTGATGAGCCTCAGCGCCATTATCGGGGCGCTGCTGGTGACGGCGGTTCTGCTGCGTTTCGCCCGCAGGCACCTCTCCAGCAGCCGCCTGCTGTTGGCGGGCGTGGCACTGGGCATTATCTGCAGTGCAGTGATGACCTGGGCGGTCTACTTCAGCAGCAGTCTGGATCTGCGGCAGCTGATGTACTGGATGATGGGCGGGTTTAGCGGGGTTGACTGGCGCTACGGCTGGCTGATGCTGGCGCTGATCCCGGCGCTGATCTGGCTGTCCTGCCAGTCTTATGCCCTTAATCTTCTGGCGCTGGGGGAAGTTTCTGCACAACAGCTCGGTCTGCCGCTGGTGCTTTGGCGAACTCTGCTGGTGCTGGCGACCGGCTGGCTGGTCGGCGTCAGCGTGGCGCTCGCCGGGGCAATCGGCTTTATCGGCCTGGTGATCCCGCATATTCTGCGGCTCAATGGGCTGACCGACCATCGTATTCTGTTGCCAGCCGCCGCGCTGGCCGGTGCCGGGGTGCTGCTGGCTGCTGATATTATTTCCCGGGTGGCGCTGACCGCTGCTGAACTGCCGGTGGGAGTGGTAACGGCGACGCTGGGCGCGCCGGTGTTTATCTGGCTATTATTGAGCCACCGCTGACAGCCAGACGGCTGTTATCTTCTAACGTTAAAACAGGAAGACACAATGAGTATTTTTGATACAGAACTGGTGACGCTGGACGGCGAAAAAACAACTCTCGCACAGTGGCAGGGCGATGTTTTGCTGGTGGTTAACGTCGCTTCAAAATGTGGCCTCACGCCGCAGTATGAAGAGCTGGAAAAACTGCACAACGCGATGCATGGTCAGGGGCTGACGGTGCTGGGTTTCCCGTGCAATGCTTTTCTTGAGCAGGAGCCAGGGACAGACGCTGAGATTAAGGCCTTCTGCAGCACCACGTACGGCATTACCTTCCCGATGTTCAGCAAGACTGAGGTGAACGGCCCGCAGCGGCATCCGCTCTATGCGCAGCTGGTGGCTGCCCGGCCAGAAGCCGTAGCACCGGAAGGCAGCGGTTTCCTTGAGCGAATGATCAGTAAAGGACGTGCGCCCAGGCAGACCGGAGATATTTTGTGGAACTTTGAAAAGTTTCTCGTTGGTCGTGACGGTACGGTGTTAGCGCGTTACTCGCCGGATACCACGCCGCAGGATCCACAGTTGCTGGCGAGCATTCATCAGGCGCTGGCATAATTCATGCTGCTGGAACTCACGGGCGTTGCGCTGGCGGAGCGCCTGTTTCCCTTCAGTGCGCAGGTGGCTTGCGGACAGAAAATTCATCTGGTGGGGCCGAACGGCGCAGGGAAAAGCTCGCTACTGGCGCGGATCGCCGGTCTGCTGAACGGGGCGGGGCAGGTGCGGCTTGCCGGCCGGTCGCTGGGTGACTGGTCAGGGCAGGCACTGGCCCGCCAGCGAGCCTATCTTTCGCAGCAGCAGCCACCCCCGGGGCAGATGCCGGTCTGGCATTATTTAAAGATGCACGCCCGGCCGGGGCACGAGGCCACGCTGCTGTCACTGGCCGCCGCGCTGCAGATTGACAATAAACTCTCCCGGTCGGTCACGCAGCTTTCCGGTGGCGAGTGGCAGCGCGTGCGCCTGACGGCGGTGTTATTGCAGATCAGCCAACCGGAAGGCAAGCTACTGCTGCTTGATGAGCCGATGACCGGGCTGGATATTGCCCAGCAGGCGGCTTTTGACCGTCTTCTGCCGTCTCTGACAGCGGGCGGCGTCAGCATCATTATGAGCAGCCACGACCTGAATCACTCCCTGCACTCTGCCGACAGCATCTGGCTGCTGCGTCAGGGGCAGCCTGCTCTGCAGGGCAGCCCGCAGGAGGTGCTGACACCTGAGCACCTTAGCGCGCTGTATCAGGTCCCATTTCGCCGGGTGGAAGCCGCAGGGCAGGCTATGCTGACAACCTGGCGGTGAGCGGATCGCACCGGGCGCGGACAGTTGCTATTATCGTACAGTTACCAATTGTTTTTTACTGAGGGAGTCGTTATGCGTTTCTGGCTGGTGCTTATAGTCATTCTTCTGGCGGGTTGTAGCAGTCGCGCGCCTGCGCCGGACGGGCGGCTCTCAGACTCCATCACGGTGATTGCCCAGCTGAACGACCAGCTTGGCCAGTGGCGGGGGGCTCCCTATCGCTATGGCGGTATGAGTCGTGGTGGCGTCGACTGCTCCGGTTTTGTTTATCTCACCTTCCGCGATCGTTTTAATATGCAGTTACCCCGCACGACGACAGCCCAGACCGACATTGGCACCAAGATCGACAAATCCCAGCTGTTACCCGGGGATCTGGTTTTTTTCAAAACGGGCAGCGGGGAAAATGGCCTGCACGTCGGCATTTACGATACGGATAACCAGTTTATCCATGCTTCTACCAGTCAGGGGGTTACACGATCGTCCCTGGATAATGTCTACTGGCGAAAAGTTTTCTGGCAGGCCCGGCGTATTTAACCACCAACAATAACTTTCTCCACCGGCGTTAATAGGCAGCAGCCTGGATTGAATATGCGAAAGGAATTTAAAATACATCTTTTCGCATAATTCCTCTCAGTACCCATTTCAGGTGACATCTGACCACTTTTTAGTAAATGTAACGTAAAAAGAAACCCGTCATTAATTCATGATGTCAGGTTAGTGATATCAAGAAGCATCGTTTATGTCAGTTTTGTGTTAGCTTAACGATCTGGATTACAAGCAAAAGCACACTGCAATTGAATTTCCGCAACGTGACAGTCTCTTTACGCTGTTGCTTGTCCTATATGGTTGATATAGGATGCGGTGAGTGCCGCTTAATAATGGCGAATAAGATGAACATCTTTCTGGAAGCGGATTGTACAACTTACACAGCATTTTGCCCGGTATACAGTCCTGGCGGGCGATTGACGTCTGTTGAAATGTTAACTCACTTTACTCATGCAGGCAGCCATCTGGCTATGCCCCAGGAGATCATGACGGCATTATTAAATGACCGCCAGCGTGTCCTGTTGTTGCAGCAGCAAATTAATCTTCTTGACAAACACTCCGATTTTTTTAGTAACCATGAAATTAAAGTGGCTATAAATATTGATATGCCACTGGCCCGGACGATCCTCGAAAGTGAGTTTATTCTGAAAAAAATGCGCCAGCTGGATTGCATTGAGCTGGAAATCAGCGAAAGCTTTCCCGGTTTAAATGCCGGCAGAGATAATAGTATATTGCTGGCGCTGAGTGAGAAATTTAACTTAAGTCTGAATAACTATGGGGCCGGAAAGACGACGTCAAAAGCCGTTTTTGACGATCTGTTTTATCGTATTAAGCTGGACAGGGGTTTTATTCAGCACAATATTAAGCGGTTATCTTTTCATCCGTTTATCAGCGCTATCCTTGACCATGTCAAACCCCACTGCCAGGAAATTGTTATTCAGGGTGCGGATGATTTACCCAGCCTGCAGAAAGTGCGCGACTATCCCTTCGACGGTATTCAAAGCGCGCTGTTCCCCTCCGTCTGCGAAGACGAGTTGATACTTCTGACCCAATCTCCCGTCCCTCTGCGGGAGAGGGTGCTGCAATAACCCTGTAAACTCTCTGTGTTTGGCAACCTCGTGGCGCACTACACTGTCTGTGCCTGCGGGGATGTTCCCACTGGCACTGACGGAGGCGCCATGCAATTTAATAACACCTGGTACCGGGAGATGAACGGGTTTTACACTGCGGTACAGCCAACGCCGTTAAAAAACCCTCGCCTGCTGTATCACAGCGCGCCGCTGGCGCAGGAGCTGGAGCTGGATGACAGCCTGTTCAGTGCGGAGAACGTGGGTCTGTGGAGCGGTGAGAACCTTATGGCTGGTATGCAGCCTCTGGCACAGGTTTACAGCGGGCATCAGTTTGGCGTCTGGGCCGGTCAGCTCGGTGACGGGCGTGGCCTGCTGCTGGGCGAACAGCAGCTCTCTGACGGCCGCAAGGTTGACTGGCATTTGAAAGGGGCCGGGTTGACACCTTATTCACGAATGGGGGATGGCCGTGCAGTGCTGCGATCCACGCTACGTGAATTCCTCGCCTCAGAGGCGATGCAGGCGTTGGGCATTGCCACTTCGCGCGCGCTGACGGTGGTGACCAGTGATGAACCCGTCTACCGCGAAACGGCAGAGCCGGGTGCCATGCTGCTGCGCGTGGCAGAGAGTCACGTGCGTTTTGGCCACTTTGAACACTTTTATTACCTTGGCCAGCAGGATGCCGTAACCCAGCTGGCCGACTACGTGATCCACCATCACTGGCCACAGTGGCAGCAGGAGTCGGATAAGTACCTGCTGTGGTTCAGCGACGTGGTGAAGCGCACCGCACGGCTGATCGCCAGCTGGCAGAGCGTGGGATTTGCGCACGGGGTAATGAACACCGATAACATGTCGATTCTCGGTCTGACCCTGGACTATGGTCCCTATGGTTTTCTCGACGATTATCAGCCGGGCTTTATCTGCAATCACTCCGATCACCAGGGGCGTTACAGCTTTGAAAACCAGCCGATGATCGGTCTGTGGAACCTTAACCGTCTGGCGCACGCGCTGTCGGGGCTGATGAGCACTGAACAGTTAAAACAGGCGCTCTCTGGGTATGAAACAGAGCTGATGCGCTGCTGGGGGGAAAAGATGCGGGCGAAGCTGGGTCTGCTGACGGCCGGTAAAGACGATAATCATATCCTGACCGGCCTGCTGTCGCTGATGACGAAAGAGGGGAGTGATTATACCCGCACCTTCCGGCAGCTGAGCCAGACGGAACAACAGGCGTCGCGTTCGCCTCTGCGTGATGAGTTTATAGACCGGGAGGCGTTCGACGACTGGTACAACGTATACCGTCAGCGGCTGTTACAGGAGGAGCGCAGCGACGACGAGCGCCAGCAGGCAATGAAGCGAGCCAACCCGGCGCTGGTCCTGCGCAACTACCTCGCGCAGCAGGCGATAGAACAGGCAGAGCAGGACGATATCAGCGTGCTGACCCGGCTGCATCAGGCGCTGCTGCGGCCGTTTGACGACGCGCCAGAGTTTAGCGATCTGACACGTCGGCCGCCTGAGTGGGGTAAAAAACTGGAAGTGAGCTGTTCCAGCTAGCGGCGCAGCGCGATCTGAGGGACGCCTTCAGTCAGGTGGGGATGCACTATTACGTCAGCATGATACCAGCGCGTCAGCGTGGCTTCATTCAGCACCGCCTGCGGGCGACCCTCGGCCACCAGTCGCCCCTCTGCCAGCAGCATTACCCGGTCGGACCACAGCGAAGCCAGGTTCAGATCGTGCAGAACACAGCAGACGCTGAGGGGATACTGCTGCGTCAGCTGAGACAGCAAACGCAACAGGTGCTGCTGATGGTAAAGATCCAGCGCTGACGTGGGTTCATCCAGAAACAGCCAGCCGGAAGGGCCGTTCTGCCGCCACAGCTGGGCCAGCGCCCGGGCAAGCTGCACCCGCTGCTGTTCACCACCGGACAGCTGCAGATAGTCGCGGCGCGCCAGTCGGTCACAGCCAGTGAGCGCCATTACTGCGTCCACCACCGGCCGCACCGGGCCCGGCCAGGGGGCCCGGCCCATCGCGACCACATCAAATACGCTAAGCGGAAATGCCATGCTACTTTGCTGGCGCATGACCGCGCGCTGCTGAGAGAGACGGGCTGCCGACCACTGCGCCAGTGGCTCACCGTGTAGCCGGCACTCACCGCGCTGAGGGGTGATAAACCCGGTCAGCAGGCGCAGCAGGGTAGACTTTCCCGCCCCGTTCGGGCCGATCAGTGAGACCAGTTCGCCCGGTTTCAGGGTAAGTGAAACATCGTCGATCAGCCAGCGCTGGTCACGCCGGTAACTCAGCCCGCTGGCACTCAGTTCATTCACCATTAAGACCTCCGCGGCGGCGCAGGATCAGCCACAGGAACCAGGGGCCACCGATCAGGCTGGTCAGCAGACCCACCGGCATTTCCGCCGGGGCGACGAGGGTACGCGCCAGCGTATCGGCCAGCAGCAGCAGGATCGCCCCGCTCATCAGTGACGAAGGCAGCAGCCAGCGGTGGTCGCCGCCCAGCCAGAAGCGCATCAGATGCGGTACGACCAGGCCAATAAAGCCGATCACGCCGCTGACGGCAACGGCAGAGGCCACCAGGAAGGCGCTCAGTACCAGCAGGTAGCGCTGCGTACGCGGTACGTCCACACCCAGATAATGCGCCTCTTCTTCGCCCAGCTGGAGCAGGTTCAGGCGGGTGGCCAGCCGCTGAACCAGCACCATACAGGGCAGTACCACCGAGGCACAGACCAGCACCGTTGGCCACTGCGCCTGACTCAGACTGCCCATGCCCCACAGTGACAGCTGGCGCAGCTGCTGGTCGGTACTCAGCCAGGAGAGTACCCCCACGGCCGCGCCGCACAGGGCGTTAATAGCAATACCCACCAGCAGCAGGCGGCTGAGACCGGTCAGTCCCTGCCGGCTCAGCAGGAAGATCACCAGCGTCACCGCCAGGCTGCCAAGGAAGGCGGCCAGTAAAGGGAGGTAGAGCATCAGCACGCCGGGTAATGACAGAGAAAGTACGATTGAGATCGCTACGGCCAGCGCTGCACCGCTGCTGATCCCAAGCAGACCGGGGTCGGCCAGCGGATTGCGGAACAGTCCCTGCATCACGCAGCCGGACAGCGCCAGCGCCCCGCCAACTATCACCGCCAGCAGCACCCGGGGCAGGCGGATGGTAAACCAGATTTGCCACAGGCTGCTGTCGGGACCGGATCGCCACAGTACGGGAAGCGTCAGCGACATCGCGCCGGTGTTCGCCGCGCTGATGGCAAACACGATCAGCAGCAGAAAAAGCACGCCGAGCCAGCGTAGCATTTTGACCGGCATCACGGCAGGGCTTCCGCCGCCTGACGCAGTTTCAGGATCGCTCCCGGGGTGTCAATACCAAAGCCCAGCAGCGCCATGTCATCCACCACCAGCAGCTGCTGATCCTTACCTGCCGGCGTCAGTGCGATACCCGGCAGTTTCCACAGGTTCGCTTCACCGCCCAGCGTTTTGATACCGTCTCGCGTTGCCACAATCAGCTGCGGGGCACTGGCGATCACCCCCTCCTGCGACAGCGGCTGATAGCGGCGGATGCCGGCCATCGCATTTTGCAGGCCGGCGGCCCGGATCGCCGCATCTGCAGAGGTGTCGCTGCCCGCGGCCATGGTGCCCATGCCCTGATGAGCGAGGATAAACAGCACTTTTACCGGCAGGGGATTAGCCGGAATGCTGGCCAGCTGCTTTTTGATCCGGTCCTGTAACGCTTTCCCGGTCTCTTCCCGGTGCAGGGTGGCGGCGACCGTTGCAATCTTTTCACTGATGGCGGCAATATCGGCTCTTCCGGTGACATCAACCACGTTGACGCCATTTTGCGCGACCTGCTGCAGCGCCAGCGCAGGTTTAGCCAGTTCGCTGGCGATCACCAGGGTGGGCTTCAACGCCAGGATCCCTTCTGCATTCAGCTGACGCATGTAGCCCACGTCAGGCAGTTTTTTGACCACGGCCGGATGCAGGCTGGTACTGTCGCGTGCTATCAGCGCCTGCTGGGCATCCAGGGCGTAGATGATCTGCGTAACATCACCACCGATACTGACGATTCGTTCTGCGGCGGCGGTCGTCCACGCCAGCGGCAGGATGAGCAGGGCGATAAAGCGGGCTTTCATACGCTGGCTCCTTCCGCACTGAGCGCGGCTAGCTGCTCACGCCAGCGCGTCTGCTCCGGCTGGCCTTCGCTGCGCTGACCGTAGATCTGGGCAATCTGCGTACCGTCGGCCGCAAACAGCTCCAGGCTGGTAACCATCCCATCGGCGGTCGGCTTGCGGGTGATCCAACTTTCAGCAATCTGCTCTTCCTGAAGATGCAGGGTGAAGGCCGGATTGAAGACGTTCAGCCAGTTACGCATCGGCAGGACTTTTTCCACCGGGCCGGTGAATATCTGAACGCAGGCGCGGTTGCCGACAAAAATCATGATTTCATTGCCATCCTGTCGCACCAGTTCGAGCAGCGAGGCCAGCGACTGATTGCTGACCTGCTGCGCCAGGTCATCGCTAACTGCACGGAAGGCCTGCTGACGTGAGACGGCATGTTTTTTCAGCAGGCGGAAGAACTGATGTACGTCGGTCATTGTCCGCCATTCGGACTCGATGCGCGCGGCATCAGTCTCACCGGAAAAGGAGGCCGGGACAGCGGCAGTCACGCTGAATGAGGCTGGCGCTTCTGTCTGGTAACCGGTAATCAGCTGCTGCCAGGCGGCCATGTCGGTATTCCCGGTGGCATACACTTTCAGCACGGCGTCACCGTGCAGATCAAAAAACTGAATGCTCTGACGCTCGCCATGAGTGGTCATCTCCTGCAGATGAAAAACGCTGGCCCACTGATTGACGAACACCCGCAGATCCAGCGCGCGTGGATTCAGTACGATACCGGCATGGTCGTTAAGGTGAATATTGCTGAACACGCCGAGTTGCTCATGCACGGCATAATCGTTGCGGGTGATACATTTAGTTTCTCCCACGGCTTCCAGCGCGTGCAGCAGCTCACGCATCGCCGGACGCAGCGCCTGAGCCTGATGGCCGATGCGGGCCACCGTCAGTTCAGCCTCACTGATCCCGATTATAGCCGCCAGGTCGCGGGCGTATTTTTCCGGGTGCTGTTGTTTTAATTCACAATAGTGCGGGTAGTGTGCTGTCATTGCTGTGTCCTCACGGAAGCCGCTAAAGGGAAAGGGGATTCATTATCATAATGATAATCATTATCAATGAAAGGCGGCGGGGTGCAAGTAAAATTAACGCGGAAGTAACAGTTTACGCAAAGCGGGGCAGAGAGCGGAAAAAGCCGACCCGGAAGGGGCCGGCTCTGGGGTCAGAAGCGGCTGTCGACGGCGTCCGCCAGCTGCTGCAGGACGCTGGCCGTGTCATCCCAGCCCAGGCAGGGGTCAGTAATCGACTGGCCATAAACCAGCGGGGTATCAGGTATGACCTTCTGCGTGCCCTCCTGCAGGAAGCTTTCAATCATCACGCCGGCAATGGCCCTTGAACCCTGACGGATCTGCTGCGAGATACTGTCCGCCACCGCTTTTTGCAGGCGGTGCTGTTTGAGGCAGTTACCGTGGCTGAAGTCGACCACCAGCTGCTCCGGCAGGTTGAACTCGCGCAGGTGGGCCACTGCATCCGCAATATCCTCAGCATGGTAATTCGGTGTTTTGCCGCCGCGCATAATGATATGCCCGGAAGGATTGCCGCTGGTCTGATAGATGGTCATCTGTCCGCGTTTATCGGGCGACAGAAACATGTGGCTGACGCGTGCGGCCCGGATAGCATCCACCGCTATACGCGTATTGCCGTCAGTACCGTTTTTGAAACCTACCGGACAGGAGAGGGCAGACGCCATTTCGCGATGGATCTGGCTCTCCGTAGTGCGGGCACCAATGGCCCCCCAGCTGATCAGGTCGGCAATAAATTGCCCGATCACCATATCCAGAAATTCAGTGGCGGTCGGCATCCCCAGCGCATTGATATCCAGCAGCAGCTTCCTCGCCACGGCCAGCCCGTGGTTGAGCCTGAAGCTGCCGTCCAGGTCAGGATCGGAAATCAGCCCTTTCCAGCCCACTACCGTGCGTGGTTTTTCGAAATAGGTGCGCATGACGATTTCCAGGCGCTGACTATATTTATCCCGCAGGGTATTCAGCCGCTCCGCATACTCCAGCGCGGCGGCAGGATCGTGCAGCGAGCAGGGGCCGACGACCACCAGCAGGCGCGGATCTTCACCGTTAAGGATGCGGGCAATTTTTTGACGTGAGGTGGTGACATTCTGGACGATGGACGGAGTGATCGGCAGGCGGTCCTGCAGTTCAGCAGGCGTCACCAGGCTGTCGATGCGCGCGGTCCGCAGTTCATCTGTTTTGTTCATGGGCGTCTCTAAAATGTTGTCTTCACAGCGGCAGGAATACCGGGAAGTAATGGCGTTCACCATAAACCAAACCGCGATGATTTCAACCGCAAAACAGCAGGGGAATAGCATTTCCGGCTCCTGAGATCCCGGGAGGAGCCGGAAAAATCAGTACATCCGTCGGGTAAGACCCATGATATCGAGGATTTTGGTGGCGATCTCTTCTACGGAATAATTGGTGCTGTTGAGGTAGCGGATCTGATGGGTGCGGAACAGGGCTTCCACTTCACCCACCTCCAGACGGCACTGGCGCATTGAGGCATAGCGGGTGTTTTCCGCGCGCTCCTGACGGATAGCGGCAAGCCGCTCCGGGTCAATCGTCAGGCCGAACAGCTTATTCTGGAAGGGCTTCAGCGCCGGAGGCAGCTTCAGGTTATCCATATCGTCAGCGATAAACGGATAGTTGGCGGCGCGGATGCCGAACTGCATCGCCAGGTAGAGGCTGGTGGGCGTTTTGCCACAGCGTGATACCCCCAACAGGATCACCTGAGCCGCTTCAAGCCCGCGCAATGAGATCCCGTCGTCATGCGCCAGGGTGTAGTCAATGGCCGCGATGCGGGCATCGTATTTGCCCAGGTTACCGGCCGTCAGGCCGTGGGTGCGATTGGCTATCGGGTCCGGTTCGACCCCCAACTCCTGCTGGAGCGGGGCCACCAGGGACTGGACAATATCCTGACAGAAACCGTCGCTCTGTAAAATAATGTCGCGGATTTCTGGCGTAACAATCGAAATAAATACCAGCGGGCGAACGCCACTCTGCTGATACAGCGCATTGATCTGCGCTTTGACCGCCTGAGCCCGCTGCACCGTTTCCACAAACGGCAGGGTGACACTCTGGGTGGCAACAGGGAACTGGGACAGGACGGCATGGCCCAGTACCTCGGCCGTAATGGCCGTACCGTCTGAAATATAAAAAACACTGCGTTCGGCGTTCACGTCCATTTTGTCTCCGCATACGGGGGGTAATGGCAGACTAAATTAATTTGCATCGATAAAGCAAATGGTGATTCCACCTGCAAAACAAAATAAAAAATTCATTATATAGTGATATGAACTTTTTATTTTTATAAAATAAGACGAATCGTAGAAGAGAGTATAAATTGAAATGATGTTTCTTTTTACTATTCATTTTTACCGCCCTTAGCGTTAAAAATATGCGTTCAGGGAATCCTTTTTTCGTTGCGCAAGTGCTATTTTCCTTCTGCTATTCCATTGGTTATATGTCGTTGAATATTAGCATTAATTTATTATTCACCCTGTTGCGCAACGCGGATTTTAACGCGGAGTATTCTTAAAAAATAAAATTATCGTCTGCTTGAACGATTCAACACTTTATCAATCCTGTCCATTTGTGCCAGTCTCAGAAAGCAATGCTGTGTCCCTAATATTCTTAAATTAAATCTTACAAGGATTGCTTCAATGTCCAATAAAGGCGAATTGCCGCTTGTGCTCTGGTATGACCAGCTTGGCATGAACGATGTGGATCGGGTGGGAGGGAAAAATGCCTCTCTGGGTGAAATGATTACTAACTTGTCGTCTCTGGGCGTCTCCGTGCCTAACGGTTTTGCGACAACCTCAGAAGCGTTTAACCTGTTTCTCGATCAAAGCGGCGTCAATCAGCGTATCTACGATCTGCTGGATAAGACCAATATTGATGATGTTGATGAGCTGGCGAAGGCAGGTAAGCAGATCCGTCAGTGGATCGTTGAAACGCCCTTTACTCCCGCGCTGGAAAAAGCCATTCATGAGGCCTACAACCAGCTCTCTGCTGATGATGCTGAGGCCTCGTTCGCCGTGCGTTCCTCTGCCACGGCTGAAGATATGCCGGATGCCTCCTTCGCCGGGCAACAGGAAACTTTCCTGAACGTACAGGGCTATGATGCCGTGCTGGTGGCGGTGAAGCATGTGTATGCGTCGCTGTTTAATGACCGTGCCATCTCTTATCGCGTACATCAGGGTTATGACCATCGTGGCGTGGCGCTCTCCGCTGGCGTACAGCGGATGGTGCGTTCTGACCTCGCGTCCTCCGGCGTGATGTTCACCATTGATACCGAGTCCGGGTTTGACCAGGTGGTCTTTATCACTTCTGCGCTGGGATTAGGCGAAATGGTGGTGCAGGGGGCGGTGAATCCCGATGAATTTTACGTGCATAAGCCAACGCTGGCTGCAGGCCGTCCGGCCATCGTGCGGCGCAATATGGGATCGAAAAAGATCCGTATGGTGTATGCCGACTCGCGGGAGCATGGCGAACAGGTCAGAATTGAAGATGTGCCTGAAGCCGACCGCGACAGATTCTCCCTGACTGACAGCGAAGTAGAAGCGCTGGCAGCCCAGGCCGTGCAGATTGAAAAACATTATCAGCGCCCGATGGACATCGAGTGGGCCAAAGACGGCCACACCGGAAAACTGTTTATCGTCCAGGCGCGCCCGGAAACGGTTCGCTCGAACGGTTCTGTCATGGAGCGTTACACGCTACAGGGCAAAGGTCAGGTCGTGGTGGAAGGCCGCGCCATTGGCCACCGCATCGGTGCCGGCGAGGTAAAGGTGATCCATGACATCAGTGAAATGAACCGCATCGAAAAAGGTGACGTGCTGGTGACCGACATGACCGATCCGGACTGGGAACCGATCATGAAGAAGGCCTCGGCGATTGTCACCAACCGTGGTGGACGCACCTGCCACGCTGCGATTATCGCGCGCGAATTGGGGATCCCGGCGGTGGTGGGCTGCGGTAACGCCACCGATCTTTTGAAAGATGGACATCAGGTGACGGTCTCCTGCGCCGAGGGCGACACTGGCTACGTTTACGACACGCTGCTCGACTTTGAGGTCAAAAGCTCGCAGGTGGATGAAATGCCGTCGCTGCCGCTGAAGATCATGATGAATGTCGGTAATCCCGACCGTGCGTTTGATTTCGCCTGCCTGCCTAATGAAGGTGTGGGGCTGGCGCGCCTTGAATTCATTATTAACCGCATGATTGGGGTTCACCCGAAAGCGTTACTGGAGTTCGATCAGCAGACGCCGGAACTGCAGCAGCAGATCCGTGCGCTTATGAAAGGCTTTGATGACCCGGTGGAGTTTTACATCAGTCGTCTGACGGAAGGGATCGCCACCCTGGGGGCGGCTTTTGCACCCAAGCGCGTGATAGTGCGCCTGTCCGACTTCAAAACAAACGAATATGCCAATCTGGTGGGCGGCGAACGCTACGAACCTGAGGAGGAAAACCCGATGCTGGGCTTCCGCGGTGCCGGGCGCTACGTGGCCGACAGCTTCCGCGACTGTTTCGCCCTGGAGTGCGCGGCAGTGAAGCGGGTACGTAATGAGATGGGGCTGACCAACGTGGAGATCATGGTGCCGTTTGTGCGCACCGTGGCCCAGGCGAAGGCCGTTGTTGAGGAACTGGAGCGTCAGGGGCTGAAGCGCGGGGAAAACGGGCTGAAAATCATCATGATGTGTGAAATTCCCTCCAATGCTCTGCTGGCAGAGGACTTCCTGCAGTATTTTGATGGCTTCTCTATCGGCTCCAATGACATGACCCAGCTGACCCTTGGCCTTGACCGCGACTCCGGTGTGGTGTCTGAGCTGTTTGACGAGCGTAATGATGCGGTTAAAGCGCTGCTGTCGATGGCCATCCGCGCCGCGAAGAAGCAGGGAAAATATGTGGGGATTTGCGGGCAGGGTCCGTCCGATCACGAGGATTTTGCCGCATGGCTGATGGAAGAGGGGATAGACAGTCTGTCACTGAACCCGGATACCGTTGTACAAACCTGGCTGAGTCTGGCTGAACTGAAGCAATAACCCGTTTCTGTCAGTAAATTGACCCTTTTTTCACAGACGCCCTCACAGGGCGTCTTTTTTTATGTCAAATTTCAGACAAAAAAAAGCCCATCACAGGGGATGGGCAAAGACTACACACAGCAATTCTTTACTCAGGGGAAATGCTTTGTTCAGAAACCGTTGAGGCGGTTTCAAACTTGGTATCCATACTATGCAACCGCGTTTCTGACGTCTTTAAGAATCATCTCATTAGTTTAAAAGTCATAATACTTTGCTGCCTGACCGGCGATTTTTAACGCAATAAGGTGAATAAAATATCAGCAACGGTGTTGAGTCTGGCCTGAAAAGGATAAAAAGCGGGGTTTAGTGATAAATTCCGTTAATGAAAAGCAGAATTTAGCGGAAGAAAATATTCCAGATATTAATGTTTGCAGCCAGCATTCTGGCTGCAAACAAGACGAAACTATGCTTTTGGCTGGTGCGACTCGGCCTCGATTTCCGCCAGTTCTTCCACCACCGCCAGGGCGTCTTCATCCGGTGGCGGGGCTTCATGTACCCAGACAGAAACCAGACGGTAAGAGACCGCCAGCACCACCGGACCGATAAACAGGCCGATCATACCAAACGCAATCAGTCCCCCGATAACGCCAGAGAGGATCAGGATCAGCGGCAGGTCTGCACCCATGCGAATCAGCATCGGGCGTAGCACATTATCCAGCGTGCCGACCACGCAGCTCCATACCAGCAGCACGGTACCCCAGGTGGTATCGCCGCTCCAGTACAGCCAGATGATGGCCGGTACCAGCACAAGCAAGGGGCCTAGCTGTACCAGACAGGAAAGAATCATCAGTACCGTCAGGATGGCTGCATAAGGAATACCGGAGATTGCGAGTCCAATACCGCCCAGAACCCCCTGAACTAACGCCGTAACTACCACGCCCAGCGCCACGGCGCGAATGGCCTGCCCTGCCAGCAGTACGGCGGCATCTCCCCGGCGCGAGGCCAGGCGAAAAGCGAAGTGGCGAATGCCGTGGCCGACCTGCTCACCGCGCCAGTACAGCAGTACGCTGAACAGCAACATCAGGCCAATATGCATCATAAAACGGCCAAAATGACCGGCCTGGGCAAAGAAGAATCCGGTCGTGCGGCCTATATAAGGCTGTATCTGTGCAATCAGCGCCGAGCCCCCTCCGGCCACCAGGTTGTGGTAAGCCGAATAGAGTTTTCTGCCCACCAGTGGAGTGCTTCTCAGCCAGTGTAACTCCGGCATCTGCACGTGGCCGGAACTGAGCCAGGCAAAAAGTGGGGCACTGTTCTCTATCAGGCTGTTGACCAGTAGGGCGACAGGAATAATAAACACCAGAATCAGCAGCAGCGTCATGACCAGCACCGCCAGCCCACGACGGCCCCAGAGCCAGCCCTGAATTTTAATCATCAGCGGCCATGTGGCGATCACCACCATGCTGGCCCAGGCAAATCCCAGAATAAAGGGCTGGACGACCCAGAAACATGCCACGATCGTCAGGCTGATAAACAGCAGTAAAAACACGATTTGCGGTAGATCCCAACCAGTTTGCGGGTTCTTCATCGGTTAACAATGACCTCAGGTAAAAATACGATTTAACGCTTAAAATCAGCGCAGGCGCATCGGTTATGCTGACCCTGGCGTTTTAATCATGATGGATGAAACGATTTGACGACAGAGACAACAGGTTATTCTTTTGCTTCGTTTTTTGAAATAACGGCAGGTCATAAAAAAATGTGATAAAACGGATAACTGCGCAGTGTAAGCAACGCAAACGATTCACCTAACTTTTTGGTCACCCGATAATGATCCCACAGATTTCCCAGGCGCCGGGTCTCGTTCCGCTGGTGCTCAGTTTTTTGGATGCCTTAAAACAGAACGGTTTTACCGGCGATACGGCGACAAGCTATGCTGACCGCCTGATGATGTCCACCGACAACAGCATCTATCAGCTGCTGCCGGATGCGGTCATTTTTCCCCGGTCCACCACCGACGTGGCGCTGATTGCGCGCCTGGCCGCAGAAACCCGCTTCAGCTCGCTGGTGTATGCACCGCGCGGCGGCGGCACTGGCACCAACGGCCAGTCTCTGAATCAGGGCATTGTCGTGGATCTGTCGCGCCATATGAAGCGTATTCTGGAGATAAATGTTGAAGAGGGCTGGGTACGGGTTGAAGCGGGCGTCATCAAAGACCAGCTGAATGCTTACCTCAAGCCATTCGGCTATTTTTTCTCACCGGAACTGTCCACCAGCAACCGTGCCACCCTGGGGGGCATGATCAGCACTGATGCTTCCGGTCAGGGCTCGCTGGTTTACGGTAAGACCTCTGACCATGTGCTGGGGCTGAAAGCGGTTCTGCTGGGCGGCGAGGTGCTGGACACCTGCGCGATACCGGTCAGTGAAGCCGAAAGACGCGCCGGTCAGCCAGGTGCTGAGGGCCAGATCTATCGCGTGGTGCTCGACCGCTGCCGACTGCAGCGAGACCTGATTATCGAAAAGTTCCCCAAACTTAACCGCTTCCTCACCGGCTACGATCTGCGCCATGTCCTGAGTGATGACCTGCAACAGGTCGATCTGACGCGCATTTTGTGCGGGGCCGAAGGGACGCTGGCGTTTATCGCTGAGGCCACGCTGGATATCACCCCGATCCCAAAAGTGCGGCGGCTGGTGAATATCAAGTATGACTCCTTTGACTCTGCGCTGCGCAATGCTCCCTTTATGGTGGCAGCCAACGCCCTGTCGGTCGAGACCGTCGACTCAAAGGTGCTTAACCTGGCGCGTGAAGATATCGTCTGGCACTCCGTGAACGAACTGATCACCGACGTCCCGGATAAAGAGATGCTCGGCCTGAACATGGTTGAATTTGCCGGTAATGATAAGCCGCTGATCGACAGTCAGGTGGATGCACTGTGCCAGCGTCTCGACGCACTGATGGCGCAGCAGGAGGGGGGAATCATCGGCTACCAGCTGTGTAACGACGTCGCCGGAATTGAACGTATCTATGGGATGCGTAAAAAGGCGGTAGGCCTGCTGGGGAATGCGAAAGGGCGTGCCAAGCCGATCCCGTTTGTTGAAGACACCTGCGTACCGCCGCAGAACCTCGCTGACTATATTGTGGAATTCCGTGCGCTGCTCGACGGGCATAACCTGAGTTACGGCATGTTCGGCCACGTCGACGCAGGGGTGCTGCACGTACGCCCGGCGCTGGATATGTGCGACCCGCAGCAGGAGAGGCTGATGAAGCAGATCTCCGACGAGGTGGTGGCGCTGACGGCGCGCTACGGCGGTCTGCTGTGGGGGGAGCACGGTAAGGGCTTTCGTGCAGAATACAGCCCGTCGTTCTTTGGTGAAACGCTTTACGACGAGCTGCGCCGCATCAAGGCCGCCTTTGACCCGGCTAACCGGCTTAATCCCGGCAAGATCTGCGCTCCGCTGGGGGTGGACGACCCGATGCTGAAAGTCGATGCGGTGAAGCGTGGAACCTGGGATCGGCAGATCCCGATAAACGTACGCACCGACTGGCGGGGGGCGATGGAGTGCAACGGCAACGGTTTGTGCTTCAACTTTGATGCGAAAAGCCCGATGTGTCCGTCAATGAAAATCACCAGTAACCGGATGCATTCGCCAAAAGGTCGGGCCACGCTCACGCGCGAATGGCTGCGCCTGCTGGCAGAGCAGGGCGTCGATCCGCAGGTGCTGGAGCAGCAGCTACCGGCGAAAGGGATCAGCCTGCGCGGCCTGATCCAGCGGACCCGCAACAGCTGGCAGGCGAAGCGCGGTCAGTATGATTTTTCCCATGAGGTTAAAGAGGCGATGTCGGGCTGTCTGGCCTGCAAGGCCTGTTCGACGCAGTGCCCGATTAAAATCGACGTTCCTGGCTTCCGCTCACGCTTCCTGCAGTTGTACCACACTCGTTATCTGCGTCCTGCCAGTGACTATCTGGTGGCGACAGTAGAAAGTTATGCCCCGCTGATGGCGAAAGCGCCGAAAACCGTTAACTTCTTCCTGCGGCAGCCGTGGGTGAAGTCGCTCAGCCAGCGTCATATCGGTATGGTCGATCTGCCATTGCTGTCGTCACCGACGCTGAAACAGCAGCTGGCCGGTCACCGTGCGCTGGGCACTACGCTGGAGGATCTTGAACAGATGAGCGAAGAACAGCGTGCGCAGTATGTGCTGGTGGTCCAGGATCCGTTTACCAGCTACTACGAAGCCCGCCTGATAGCAGACTTTGTCCGGCTGATTGAAAAGCTGGGCTACACGGCGGTGGTACTGCCGTTCTCTCCGAACGGAAAAGCCCAGCATATTAAGGGCTTTCTGCAGCAGTTTACGCGCACAGCGCAAAAGACGTCAGAATTCCTCAACCGCGTGGCCAGACTGAATATACCGCTGGTTGGCGTCGATCCGGCACTGGTGCTCTGCTATCGCGATGAATACCAGCAGGTGCTGGGCGATCAACGAGGCGACTTCCACGTCCAGCTGGTACATGAATGGCTGCAACATGCCCTTGCCGGGCGTAGTGCGCCGCCACAGTCGGAGGGGCAGGCCTGGTATCTGTTTGGCCACTGCACGGAAGTCACCGCGCTGCCCGGGTCGGTCAAACAGTGGGAAACCATCTTTGCCTGCTTTGGTGCAACGCTTGAAAACGTCAGCGTGGGGTGCTGCGGTATGGCAGGGACCTACGGCCATGAAGCCAAAAACCTGGAGAATTCGCTGGGAATTTACGCCCTGTCCTGGCAGCAGGCCATGAAAAATCTGCCCCGTCAGCGCTGTCTGTCGACGGGCTATTCCTGCCGCAGTCAGGTGAAACGCGTTGAAGGTAACGGAATACGCCACCCTCTGCAGGCACTACTGGAGATCGTCTGATGTCTATCTGGCAACGTCCTGCAACGCTTGAACAACTTAATCAGGGGAGTAAAGAGACCCTGGTCGAGCATATTGGCATTCGTTTTACCGTCCTGGCGGATGACCGGATCGAGGCGGTGATGCCGGTAGATACGCGCACCAGGCAGCCGTTTGGCCTGCTGCACGGCGGCGCATCGGTGGTACTGGCCGAAACGCTGGGCTCGATGGCGGGCTATCTCTGTACCGAAGGTGAACAGCAGGTGGTCGGGCTGGAAATTAATGCCAACCATCTGCGTGCCACGCGAGAAGGGGAGGTGCGTGGGGTCTGTCGGGCGGTGCATGTCGGCCGACGGCACCAGGTGTGGCAAATCGAAATTTTCGACGATAAAAACCGCCTGTGCTGTACGTCCCGTCTCACTACTGCGGTCATTTGAGCTATAACCCCGTTTTTTACGGGGTTTTTCGTATCCCTGGCACGCGGTATAATCCCCTCAGGATCACATAATCCACGACGCGTGCTTCACGAATTCACTTTGCAACACGGTCGCTTTATCCCATTCGCCGTTCATTGCCAGCTGATGACACAGGCGGCTGAGGGAGTGGCGCGCCAGTTGCCAGGCCTGCATCCGGTACAGCCGTTCGCGGGAGGTGTTGCTTAACTCAACAATCAGACGTTGATGAAGTTTACCCAGAGCGTGCAGATAACTCTGATCGTCGCCGTTTAGCTGGCAGAGTTCGGCCATATCCAGGCAGGTGTCATTGAACTGACGCAGCTGTTCAATTGAACATTCAGGCCGGTTTAATTTGGCCTGCGCCATGTAGAAATCGACGGTGATGTCACGGACGGAAAACTTATATTCATCAATTTTATGTTGCAGCCACGCACTCATCGACAGATTCATGACGGGTTCCACTCGCGCTAATGATAATCATTATCATATTATAACTGCGTTAATATTCAATCACTGAGAGGGAATTTTTATCGATATATGCCACCTCTCAGAAAAATTGGTGATACCGATAAATGCGGTGTGAGGAACAGCTAGAATTAAACAGATGAAGAGTTTGTTGAAGATAACAAAATATAAACATCTTGTTTTCAAACGCTTATCTTTCCACGCCAGGCTGCTTTTCGCCAACGCGCAATCTGTTTTACAGGGTCTAAACTTAGAAAAGCGTCTCTAAATTGGACCTGAAGCCTTTATCCCTGCAAAACAAGAGGTTGAAGTGGTTCAGGTTATCACTAACATAGGGACACTAGCCCGAAGGGCTATCGTATCGTGAGGTAAATTATGCAATCAGCAAATCCTGCCACTTTTTCTCCAGAAGACTTTATCTGGAAAGGGCTGACGCTCACTGACAGCGCAGCAAAACAAATCATCAGCCTGGCCGCAGGTGACCCTGAGATTAAGGGCCTGAAGCTTGGCGTGAAGACCTCCGGCTGTGCCGGCTTTGGTTACACCATGGATATGGCGAAAGAATCAGCGGCGGATGATTTGGTGTTCAGCCATAACGGCGCGGTATTAATCGTGCCCCTCCAGGCGATGCCCTACATCGACGGCACGGAAGTTGATTTCGTGCGCGAAGGCCTGAATCAGATTTTCAAATTTAATAACCCTAAAGCTCAACACGCCTGCGGCTGTGGTGAGAGCTTTGGCGTTGAGTGAACCTTATGCCTAGTAATACTGACACATCTGATGATGTACAGGTTTGGGAAGGCAGCCCTCAGAATTATAAAGAGGGCTTCTTTACCCAACTGCAAACTGAAGAATTCGAGCACGGCATCAATGAAGATGTGGTGCGTGCCATTTCGGCCAAACGTAACGAACCTCAGTGGATGCTCGATTTCCGTCTGAAAGCGTTCGCAGCGTGGCTTGAAATGGAAGAACCACACTGGCTGAAGGCGAACTATAAAAAGCTCGATTATCAGGATTACAGCTACTATTCCGCCCCATCCTGCGGTAATTGTGATGACAGCTGTGCCTCTGAACCGGGAGCTACTCAGGCTTCCGGCACCGACGCCCCCAACTATCTGACCCAGGAAGTGGAAGACGCGTTTAAACAGCTGGGTGTGCCGGTACGTGAAGGCCAGGAAGTGGCCGTTGATGCCATTTTTGACTCGGTGTCGGTGTCTACCACTTACCGCGATAAGCTGGCGAAAGAGGGCATTATCTTCTGCTCCTTCGGCGAGGCTATTCACGAACATCCTGAACTGGTGCAACAGTATCTGGGCACGGTTGTCCCGGCAAACGACAACTTCTTTGCCGCGCTGAACTCCGCCGTCGCGTCGGATGGTACCTTCGTTTACATCCCGAAAGGCGTACGCTGCCCGATGGAACTGTCGACCTACTTCCGCATCAATGCGGCGAAGACCGGTCAGTTCGAGCGCACCATTCTGATTGCCGATGAAGGAAGCTACGTCAGCTACATCGAAGGCTGTTCCGCGCCCGTGCGTGACACCTACCAGCTGCATGCGGCAGTGGTGGAAGTGATCATCCATAAAGACGCCGAAGTGAAATACTCTACGGTGCAGAACTGGTTCTCCGGCGGTGATTCAGAAGGCGGTATCCTCAACTTCGTCACCAAACGTGCCTTGTGCGAAGGCGAGAACAGCAAGATGTCCTGGACCCAGTCTGAAACGGGTTCAGCGATCACCTGGAAATACCCCAGCGTGATCCTGCGCGGTGACAACTCTATCGGCGAGTTCTTTTCCGTGGCGCTGACCAGCGGTCGCCAGCAGGCCGATACCGGCACCAAGATGATCCACATTGGTAAAAACACCAAATCGACCATCATCTCGAAAGGGATTTCTGCCGGCACCAGCCAGAACACCTATCGTGGCCTGGTCAAAATCATGCCAACCGCGACCAACGCGCGTAACTTTACCCAGTGTGACTCCATGCTGATTGGCGCTGAATGTGGGGCGCATACCTTCCCGTATGTGGAAGTGCGTAACAATACCGCGCAGCTGGAGCATGAAGCGACCACGTCGCGCATTGGTGAAGATCAGCTGTTCTACTGCCTGCAACGCGGGATCAGTGAAGACGATGCCATTTCGATGATTGTTAATGGTTTCTGCAAGGATGTCTTCTCAGAACTGCCGCTGGAATTCGCAGTGGAAGCGCAGAAACTGCTGGCCATCAGCCTTGAACACAGCGTGGGCTAACCCGCGCAAAGAATTGACATGGTGCCGGAATGCACTGCGAAGGAAACATTATGTTAAGCATCAAAGATTTACAGGTAAGCGTTGAAGACAAAGCTATCCTGCGTGGATTGAATCTGGAGATTAAACCCGGAGAAGTACACGCCATCATGGGACCTAACGGTTCAGGGAAAAGTACCCTTTCTGCCACTCTGGCAGGGCGTGAAGATTATGAAGTGACCGGCGGTACCGTTGAGTTTAAAGGTAAAGACCTGCTTGAGTTGTCCCCGGAAGATCGCGCCGGCGAAGGCATCTTTATGGCTTTCCAGTATCCGGTTGAAATCCCCGGCGTCAGTAATCAGTTCTTCCTGCAAACCTCTGTGAATGCGGTACGTAAATACCGTGAGCAGGAAGCGCTGGACCGCTTTGATTTCCAGGATTTTATCGAAGATAAAATCCAGATGCTGAAAATGCCTGAAGATCTGCTGACCCGATCCGTCAATGTCGGCTTCTCCGGCGGCGAGAAAAAGCGTAATGATATTCTGCAGATGGCCGCCCTGGAGCCGGATCTGTGCATCCTTGATGAGACCGACTCAGGTCTGGACATTGATGCCCTGAAAATTGTGGCCAACGGCGTGAACAACCTGCGCGACGGTAAACGTTCATTCATCATCGTCACGCACTACCAGCGTATTCTTGACTACATTAAGCCGGACTTCGTCCACGTGCTGTATCAGGGCAAAATTGTGAAATCAGGTGATTTCTCACTGGTTAAACAGTTAGAGGAGCAAGGCTATGGCTGGCTTACCGACCAAGAGTGATAATGCACTGCAGCAGTGGCATCACCTGTTTGAAACACGGGGTGACAGTCGCTCCCTGCAGGCCCAACAGCACTGGCAGCAGCTGCTGCGCTTAGGTCTGCCGACGCGCAAGCAGGAAAACTGGAAGTACACCCCGCTGGATACCCTGCTGGGACAGCAGTTTGTCCTGCCGCAGCCTGCGGTGCTCGACAGGGCTGCCGTAGACAGTCTGGCGCTGGCCATCGACGCTGTGCGCCTGGTCTTTGTTGACGGCCGCTTTGCGCCGTCACTGAGCGATACCGAGCACGATCTGTTCAGCATCCAGGTTACGCAGGCTGCCGAACGTCGCGAACTGAGTGCGCCTATCCAGCCCGAGGTATTCCTGCACCTGACAGAAAGTCTGGCTGAGGAAGTGACCACTATTCAGCTTCCGCGTGGCAAAGCCGCCGCACGTCCGCTGTACCTGCTGCATATCAGCAGCGGCAGTGCGACCGGCGAGATGAACACCTCGCACTATCGCCATCATTTACAGCTGGATGAAGCGTCGGAAGCCACGGTGATTGAGCACTACCTCACCCTGAATGGCGCCACGCACTTTACCGGTGCGCGCTTCACGGCGGACGTGGGTAATAACGCCGCGCTGACGCATTACAATCTCTGTTTTGAAGATCAGAGCAGCTACCACTTCTCCCATAATGACCTGACGCTGGGCCGTGATGTGCGTGTGCAGAGCCACAGCTTCCTGCTGGGTGCGGGTCTGACCCGCCATAACACCAGCAGCGTACTGGAAGGCGAGGGCAGCGATCTGGTCATCAACAGCCTGATGCTTCCGCTGGATAAAGAGGTCTGCGACAGCCGGACTTATCTTGAGCACAACAAAGGCTACTGCCAGAGCCGTCAACGGCATAAAACCATTGTCCGCGATCGGGCCCGTGCGGTATTCAACGGTCATATTAAAGTGGCGAAGTACGCCCTGAAGACCGACGGTCAGATGAGCAACAACAACCTGTTGCTGGGACGTCTGGCGGAAGTGGATACGAAACCGCAGCTGGAAATCTATGCGGATGACGTGAAGTGCGGTCACGGTGCCACTATCGGTCGTATCGACGAAGAGCAGATGTTCTATCTGCGCTCACGCGGTATTGACGAAGCGGCCGCGCAGCGAATGATTATTTATGCGTTTGCTGCAGAGTTAACCGAAGCCATTACCGATGAAACGTTGAAAGAAGCCGTGATGCAGCGTATCGCACAGCGTTTTCCAGGAGGCCTGCAATGACATTTGACCTGGCCCGCGTTCGGGCGGAATTTCCGCTGCTGGCGCGTGAGGTCAACGGGCAACCGCTGGCTTACCTCGACAGTGCGGCCAGCGCGCAGAAGCCACAGGCGGTCATTGACGCAGAAAGTCGTTTCTATGAGCAAGGCTACGCGGCCGTCCACCGGGGTATCCACACGCTGAGTGCGGAAGCTACCACGGAAATGGAAAATGTGCGCGTTCAGGCTGCCCATTTCCTTAATGCCGCTTCCGCTGAAGAGATTGTCTTCGTCAAAGGCACCACTGAGGCGATTAACCTGGTCGCCAACAGCTGGGGTGGCAGTCAGCTGCAGCCGGGTGACAACATCATCATTACGGAGATGGAGCATCACGCCAATATCGTCCCCTGGCAGATGGTGGCAGAGCGTACCGGGGCAGAGGTGCGTTTTATTCCGCTGACCGACGACGGTGAGCTGGATCTTACCCAGTTGCCTGCGCTGATCGATAGCCGGACCCGCCTGCTGGCCGTCACCCACGTTTCCAACGTGCTGGGTACGGAAAACCCGGTTAAGGCGCTGGTGGCTCAGGCGAAAGCCGCTGGGGTTGTCACGCTGATTGATGGCGCTCAGGCGGTGATGCACCACACCGTCGATGTGCAGGATCTGGACTGCGATTTCTATGTTTTCTCCGGGCACAAACTTTACGGGCCCACCGGTATTGGCATCCTGTACGGCCGCAAGGCGTTACTGGATAACATGCCTCCGTGGGAAGGCGGCGGTGCGATGATCTCTACCGTCAGCCTGACCCGGGGGACGACCTATGCGGCGGCACCGTGGCGCTTTGAGGCTGGTTCACCCAACACCGGAGCCATTGTCGGCCTGGGCGCAGCCATTAAGTGGGTCAGCGATCTCGGTCTGGAGGTTATCGCAGAGCGTGAGCAGCAGCTGATGCGCTATGCACTGGACAAGCTGGCCGCCGTACCGGATATGATCATTTACGGGCCGCAGCAGCGCGCAGGCGTGATTGCATTTAACCTGGGTAAGCACCATGCGTTTGATGTGGGCAGCTTCCTTGACCAGTATGGCATCGCCATTCGTACCGGTCACCACTGCGCGATGCCGCTGATGCAGCGTTACCATGTGCCGGCCATGTGTCGCGCCTCGTTTGTTCTGTATAATAGCGAAGAAGAGGTCGATCGCCTGGCGGCCGGTCTGACCCGTATTCACCGTTTGCTGGGCTGACGTTGACCGCGTTGCTGTCATACAGCCCTGAGGGCGAGGCTTGCCTCGCCCTTGTCACATTTCAGGCAATGTCGTCTCAGAAACAGATTGATAGTGAGGAAGCAATGGCAACTCTGCCAGATAAAGACAAACTGGTGCGTAACTTTAATCGTTGCGCTAATCAGGAAGAGAAGTATCTGTACATTATTGAACTGGGCGCGCGCCTGGACGATGCCGCCGGCGCGTTACAGCAGCCGGAAAACATCATTCCAGGCTGTCAAAGCCAGGTATGGATTGTTGTCGGCACGGACGATAAGGGCCGGATCACCCTGCAGGGCGACAGCGATGCCGCGCTGGTGAAAGGATTGATTGCCATCGTCTTTGCGCTGTACCAAAACATGACGCCGCAGGAGATTGTTGATTTCGACGTGCGCCCCTGGTTTGCCGATCTCTCTCTGACGCAACAGCTGACCCCCTCGCGTTCGCAGGGTCTGGAAGCGATGATCCGTGCTATACGTAAGAAAGCGCTGATTCTCATCCAGGCGTGAGTTGCTACACTTCCCGGTAAGTACCCCGCTGCGCTAAGGTGGGGTGTTATTCACTTAAACCGAGAAATGTGCATGAAACTTTTTTACCGCATAGCCGGGATTTCTGTTCTTACTTTTCTTGCCGGAATGCAGGCTGCCAGTGCAACCGAGTATCCACTTCCCCCCGATAACAGCCGCCTGATTGGTGAAAACACCACCTGGGTCGTCCCTAATGATGGCAATCCGCTGGAGGCCGTAGCGGTAAAGTATCAGGTGGGCCTGCTGGGTCTGCTCGAAGCTAACCCCGGTACTGACCCCTGGCTGCCCAAAGCGGGCACGCAGCTGACCATTCCGACCCAGATGCTGCTACCTGATACTAAGCGCGAAGGGATTGTGGTTAACGTGGCAGAGCTGCGGCTCTATTACTATCCGAAAGGCGAGAACAAGGTGATCGTTTATCCTATCGGCATCGGCCAGCTCGGCGCGAACACCCCGGCGATGGTCACCAGCATCAGTCAGAAAATTCCCAATCCGACCTGGACGCCCACGCCGAATATCCGCAAGCGTTACGCAGCAGAAGGTAAATCTCTGCCGGGTACGGTGCCTGCGGGGCCAGATAACCCGATGGGACTGTATGCGCTGCGTCTGGCCTATGGTCAGCAGCATTATCTGATCCACGGCACCAACGCCGATTTCGGTATCGGCATGCGCGTCAGTTCAGGCTGTATCCGCCTGCGTCCGGATGATATTGAAGCGTTGTTCAACAGCGTGCCCAAAGGAACCCGCGTGCAAATCATTAATCAGCCGATCAAGTATGCGGTCGAACCGGACGGCAAACGCTATCTGGAAGTGCACCAGCCGCTATCCCACAGCGAGAAGGATGATCCACAGACCCTGCCGATTGCCCTGACCGCTGCGGCGAAAAAGTTTATCAACAGTGATGACAGCGACCGTGCGGTGATCAAAGCCGCCATTAAACGGCGCTCGGGGATGCCGGTTCTGGTTAACGAAGGAGAAAAGGTGGGGCAGGATGGGGAAGTGCCCGCCAGCGTGCTTCAGCAGCCTTCAGAGGCGGTGAAAGAGAAACCTGCGTCGTAACCTGCTAATGGCTTCGGCATCGCTGATAGGGGGTTATGGAGCGTTCAGGAAGGGGGTTCGCCCCCAAGAGCTGTAACAGGCAAAAAAAATGGCGCACAATGTGCGCCATTTTTAAAACCAGAACTCTTACTTACGGTAAGAGTGAGCCTGGTTGTCCAGACGCTGGTTAGCGCGTGCTGCGTCATCTTTAGCAGCCTGAACGTCAGAACGGATTGCGTTCACGTCGTTGCTCAGCTGGTCAACTTTAGCGTTCAGAGTCTGCACGTCGGTAGACAGCTGATCGATTTTAGCGTTGCTTGAGCAACCAGCCAGCATAGTTGAAGCCAGGATTACCGCGCCCAGTACCAGTTTAGTACGATTCATTATTAATACCCTCTAGATTAAGTTAATCTCCATGTAGCGTTACAAGTATTACACAAAGTATTTTCTAATGAGAATAATTTTTTGATGAGAACGTGCTTAAATTTGATCGTTCGCTCAAAGAAGCATCTCATTTCCACTATTTTACAAAAAACGAAGCGAAAACAGGCGATTTTAATCAGCAGGTCGGTCACTTTTAGGGTGATTAAATCGTTAATTTCGATTGGACGCTTTGTGAAACCCCTTTGCGCAAGTTGTAAAAAAAGCGCCACTCAGGACGCTTTTTCACTACAAGGCGTAATCTTTCATTACAGAACGTGGACTGACGCCGTATTAGTGGTGCCGCTTGGTACCAGCGCACCAGAAACCATGACCACCACATCGCCCTTCATCGCGAATCCGCTCGCTTCCGCTGCTTCTTTACCCAGACGATAGAAATCGTCAGTGGATGCGATCTCACTTACCACAGAGGTAATGATACCTTTACTGAGCAGTAACTGACGAGCCGTCTGTTCGTTGGTGGTCAGCGCAAGAATGGTCGCATTCGGGAAATACTTACGAATAGACTTGGCTGATTTGCCCCCTTCGGTGGCGACAACGATCAGCGGCGATTCCAGTTTTTCAGCCGTTTCTACCGCACCACGACAGACGGCTTCAGTGATGCGCATTTTACGGTTGTCATGCTGGGAGTCGATACGGCTTTTCATCACGCGGTCAGTACGCTCACAGATGGTCGCCATGATGGTGACGGACTCCAGAGGGTATTTCCCTTTGGCACTTTCACCCGAGAGCATCACTGCATCGGTTCCGTCGAGGATGGCGTTAGCAACGTCACCAGCTTCTGCACGGGTTGGGCGCGGGTTTTTGATCATGGAGTCGAGCATCTGGGTAGCGGTGATAACCACTTTGCGTGCACGGTTACATTTTTTGATCATCATCTTCTGCGCGAAGATCACTTCTTCAACCGGGATTTCAACGCCGAGGTCACCACGAGCGACCATGATACCGTCTGAGGCATCAAGGATTTCGTCGAAGTTGTTCAGACCTTCCTGGTTTTCGATTTTAGAGATGATCTGGATATGCTCGCCGCCGTGCGCTTTCAGGTGCTCACGAATTTCAAGCACGTCTGAACGCTTACGGATGAACGAAGCAGCGACAAAATCGACACCCTGTTCACAGCCGAAGATCAGGTCCAGTTTGTCCTTCTCAGCCAGGGCAGGCAGCTGGATGGATACTCCCGGCAGGTTAACGCCTTTGTTCTCACCCAGGTCGCCGTTGTTCAGCACCTTACATACCACGGTGCTTTCGGTCACTTCGATCACTTCCATGCCGATCAGACCATCGTCAACCAGAACGGTATTACCGATTTTCAGGTCAGCAGCAAAGCCTGCATAGGTCACCGCCACCGTATCAGCATTGCCGATGATGGTCTGGTCAGTGGTGAAGGTAAAGGTCTGGCCCGCTTTCAGGGAGGCATCGTTGCCGCCTTCCAGTTTCATGGTGCGGATTTCAGGGCCTTTAGTATCAAGCAGGATCGCCGCCTGGTGGCCGCTTTTGCTCATCACTGAGCGCAGATTGGTAATGCGCTGGCCGTGTTCTTCATAATTCCCGTGGGAAAAGTTCAGACGCATCACATTCATGCCGGCATCAAGCAGGTTGGTCAGCATCTCTTCAGATTCGGTTTTTGGACCGATAGTACAAACGATTTTAGTCTTTTTCATGACGATTTATCTATTAAGTTGTGATGGATGATTAAAGATGTATCCCGGCGGTGGATCCACCGGAGGAGAAAATTTGTGTTATGAGAATGGCGATACAGGGTAAGGATAGGTGACAGAATGAAAGCGTGCAGGGTAAGTGAAGACGCGGTTTCGGCGCAGGCGCAATAATGTGTTGCGCAACAGGTACTCGTTTTAAATTGAGGGGCAACCATACGCTGAAACCATTCAAGTGAAACAACGTCCCGTATTATAGTCGCTAAGTGTTCGAAAACCAATTAAAAAGCGTGAAATAGCACGCAGGAGTGATACGCATCAAGTTCGTTGCGCAAACTGACCGGACGTAAGGTTAATCTTAAAGGTTGTCGGGGGAAGGTAAATCAGGGAGAGAGAGTGGTGCGTTCTAGAGGACTCGAACCTCCGACCCCCACCATGTCAAGGTGGTGCTCTAACCAACTGAGCTAAGAACGCATTTCTTCATCTTTTCTGCCATCAGCCTGTTGGCTGCGTCAGCGAAAGTGTGGTGCGTCTGAATGGACTCGAACCATCGACCCCCACCATGTCAAGGTGGTGCTCTAACCAACTGAGCTACAGACGCACTGTGCTGTCTGGGTGACAGCGGGGACGAATATTAACGGCACAGTAGGCGACTGGCAAGGGGAAAAATGATTTTTCCGTCTGATTGCTGCGCATCTGTGCGAAGCGCAGCAATTTTAATCACCTGAAAGCGAAATGTGCCGAAAAATTAACGTGCTGCGCGGGCCATAATCACCTCAGCGGGCTGCCGTTGCAGACGGCGCATCCGCCAGATCATCATCACCGCTGAAGACGTCAGGCCGATAATGAAACCGGTCCAGAATCCGGCTGGCCCCATGGCCGGAACCACCCAGTCGGTCATCGCCAGCACATAGCCACTGGGCAAGCCAAGCACCCAGTAGGCGACGAAGGTGATAAAGAAGATCGCGCGCGTGTCCTTGTAACCGCGCAAGATACCGCTGCCGATCACCTGAATCGAGTCCGAGAACTGATAAATCGCCGCCAGGAACATCAGCTGAGCGGCCAGAGTGATGACCTCCGGATTATCCGTATACAGCAGCGCGATCTCCTTGCGGAAGGTGATGGTGAACAGGGCGGTCAGGCAGGCCATGCCAATACCCACTGCCTGCGCGGTCCATGCTGCCACCCTGGCACCTTCAACCGACCCCTGACCCAGACGGAAACCGACGCGGATGGTCGTGGCCACGCCGAGAGACAGCGGCAGGACAAACATCAGGGAACTGAAGTTCAGGGCGATCTGATGACCGGCCACTTTGACAATCCCCATCGGGGACACCAGCAGGGCGACTACGGCAAACAGCGTTACTTCAAAGAAAAGCGCCAGCGCAACCGGCAGACCCAGTCCGGCAAGGCGACGCAGGGCTTTCCAGTCCGGTGGACTGTAACGGGTCGGCAGGTGGATATCGCGCATCGATTTGGCACGGTTAACCCATGCCTTCATGGCAATGAACATGACCCAGTAGACCGACGCTGTCGCCACGCCGCAGCCGACGCCACCGAGTGCGGGCATGCCGAAATGACCGTAAATAAAGATGTAGTTGACCGGAATGTTGACCAGCAGGCCAAGGAATCCCATGACCATCCCGGGCTTGGTTTTGGACAAGCCTTCACACTGGTTACGAGCCACCTGGAAAAACAGATACCCCGGCGCGCCCCACAGCAGAGCGTGAAGATAGCCGATAGCCTTTTCAGACAACACCGGGTCAACATTATGCATGGCACCAATCAGGTAGCCTGCGTTATACAGCACCACCATAATCAGTACGGAAACCATCGCCGCCAGCCAGTAGGCCTGGCGGACCTGGTGGGCAATACGTTCCCGACGGCCTGATCCGTTGAGCTGGGCGACTACCGGTGTCAGGGCGAGGATCAAACCGTGACCAAAGAGAATCGAGGGTAACCAGATGGAGGTACCCACGGCAACGGCGGCCATATCCGTGGCGCTAACGGCACCGGCCATTACTGTATCGACAAAGCCCATGGAAGTTTGCGCAACCTGCGCAAGGATCACCGGAATAGCCAGGGCTAATAACTGACGCGCCTCTGAGAGGTACTTCTGCACACATACACCTTTTAATTTTCTCCGTCCCTGTTCACGCAGGCGAGTGACAGCGTAACGGCAGGACGGTAATGGTTTTATTCATGACACTGCTTAAGAAAAACGGCTTTCAGCGATGATATCAGCAGAGCAGGCGCCCCAGTTTAGTGATAGCAGAGGAAATAGCCAATGTTATGACAAAAGAATAGCTCTTTGTGTCACGCAATTATGCGGTGCTTTATTTGGCTTTGCCACGTTGCCAGGGCAAACTAAGGGCAGAAAAACACATTGATTGAGGCAACAGCTATGTTTACCGGTATTGTGCAGGGCACCGCAGAGGTGCTGGCAATTGACGAGAAACCTAATTTTCGTACCCATGTAATTAAAATGCCAGAAGCATTATTGCCCGGGCTGGAACTGGGCGCGTCTGTTTCGCACAACGGCTGCTGCCTGACGGTGACCGAGGTAGAGGGCGACCGCGTCAGTTTCGATCTGGTAAAAGAAACGCTGCGCATTACCAATCTGGGCGATTTGCAGGTCGGCGATACGGTGAACGTTGAGCGTGCAGCGAAATTCAGCGATGAAATCGGAGGGCATCTGATGTCCGGGCATGTGATGACGACCGCTGAAATCAGTAAAATACTGACCTCAGAAAATAACCGGGAGATCTGGTTTAAGCCGCTGGATGCCAGCCAGATGAAATATATTCTGCACAAGGGTTTTGTCGGTATTGATGGCATCAGCCTGACGGTGGGGGAAGTGACGCGGACAAAATTCTGTGTGCATCTGATCCCGGAAACACTGATGCGCACCACGTTAGGCAGCAAGCGGTTGGGTCATCGCGTCAATATTGAAATTGATCCGCACACCCAGGCGATAGTCGAAACCGTTGAGCGGGTGCTGGCACAGCGTGAGGCCTCGTTACTGGCGGCCGCAGCCAGCGAACTGCGGGATGAAAGTCACCAGGATTAGCAAAGTATCAGGGCGACATATCGTCGCCCTGTTTGCACACGCCGGTCTAGCGTGCGACCCGTAACCCACCCTGTATACCGTGGGTAAAGACCACCTGCCAGAGCTGAATATCCCTGGCGCGAAAGGCACCGGCACAGGCATTCAGATAGTAAGTAAACATCCGTTTAAAGCGGTCGCCATATTTATCCGACAGCGCTGGCCATGCGTCAAGAAAACGCTGATACCACTGCATCAGGGTCAGATCATAATCCGCGCCAATATTGTGCCAGTCTTCCATAACAAAAAACGGCTCACTCGCATCCGCAATATGACGAACTGATGGCAGACAGCCATTGGGGAAAATATATTTATCAATCCACGGGTCAACATTATTGTCGGTCTTATTGGCACCAATGGTGTGCAGCAGGAAAATACCCTCAGGTTTCAAATTACGGTTTACGACGTCGAAATAGGTAGCATAATTCTTGGGGCCGACGTGCTCAAACATCCCGACGGAGACAATACGATCAAACTGTTGGTTAAGATCGCGATAGTCCTGCAGTTGGATGGTGACGTCCAGACCTTCGCAGCGCGCCTGAGCCAGCTTCTGCTGTTCGGCTGAAATGGTCACGCCGACCACGCTGACGTTAAAGTGACGCGCAGCATATTCGGCCAGCCCCCCCCAGCCGCAGCCGATATCCAGCAGCGACATGCCCGGGGCCAGCTGAAGCTTTTCGCAGATCATCTGCAGCTTCGCTTCCTGGGCTTCTTCCAGCGTGCTGGCCTGCTTCCAGTAACCGCAGGAGTATTGCATATAGGGGTCGAGCATCCGGGTAAACAGGTCGTTACCCAAATCGTAATGCTCTTTACCGACAATCCACGCGCGCCTGCGGGATTGCAGATTTGTCAGGCGGGCAGCAGCGACGCGAAGCGTGTCGCGAAAATGGTGGGGGAGTTGTTGATCGAGCTTCGCGGACAGCACGCGCTGGAAGAAAATATCCAGCCGGTCACACTCCCACCAGCCATCCATATAGCTTTCACCTAACCCCAGCGAACCTTCCTGCAGCACACGCTTAAAAAAGTCGGGGGTAGCGATGCGGATATCCCAGCTACGGGTTCCGTTAATTTCAATATCTGCTTTGCTCAACATCTCCTGGACGATGCGATACCACTGATTATCTTCCAGGTTCACTTCTTCTATGCACGATGAACTCATAGCTTCCCCATCACCCTGTGTGATTGAAACCTGAGAAAAAGAATCGTCTTTCCTGCAGGTTTGTGAGAGCACTTGTGGCGCATGCCACAGTCTGATATCCGACGTTAAAAGAGGCTTGATATGAAATTAGCAGAGGTCGCAAAAATGTCACGCGGAAGAACACTTCGACAACCCTGTCAGTATGCAACAGCAGCGATGACCGGAGGTCATCGCCAACTTCAAAAGTGTTGTGTATTTGTTATTTTATAATGCGCGATAAATTATAGGCTGAGGCCTGAGAATATTCAACGCATTATTGTTAGGGTGCTAACTAAGTATTATCTGAGCATTTAGCGGGATTCTTCCGCTGTCTGCCAGGCCTGTTTTTGCTCTGCGCTGCGCTGCGCAAGGTAACCGGCAATGGCGAGGAAGATCGTGCCTGCCATCACCAGCGTGGTGGTATACAGTGCGGACTCGATCCACGTCGACACGACCATGCTGGCCAGGAAGCAGAGGCCAAGCTGGAGCATGTTTTGCAGTGCCGCCGCTTTGCCTGTCGCATGAGGAAAAGGCAGCAGGGCACTGGACACCACGATAGGATAAATAGCACCATTCGCCATCGCCATGCCGCAGAAAGGCAGCAGCAGGGCAAACAGCGACGGTTCAGGCTGCAACGCCACCAGATAAATAGCCGCAATGCTCAGGCTGTAAAATGCCAGCAGCCAGGGCAGTAGCTGACGTCCGGCAAAGCGATTAAGCAGGGCGCGGCAGCTGAACCCCCCAATCAAAAACGCCACCGTCTGGGGGACATAGCTCAGGCCGATATCACCGGGCGAGAGGCCTAACTTGCCCAGAATAAACGGCGATCCGGTGAGCCAGGCAAAGAAGCTAGCGGAGCAGGCGGCATAAATTGCCACATTGCCACTGTAGAGGGGCGATTTCAGCAAGGTAAAGAAGCCAGGCGCGGGCGTTTTCACCGTGTCTTTGACAACGCGGGAAGGCGATGGCAGGCGCAGCGTTGGGATCAGCAGCATCACGCTTATCACCAGCAGTGCGACGAAGATAGCGCGCCAGGAAAAGTGCTGTAACAGCCAGGCTCCCAGCAAGGGTGCCAGCGCGGGAGACAGCGCCACCAGCGGCATAATCGTGGCAAATACGCGATTGGCCTGCGCACCGCTGTAGCGATCAACGACCAGCGCCTGCCAGCTGACGGCCGCTGCACATACGCCGACGGCCTGCACAAAGCGCATCGCCAGCAGCCAGGGTGCCGACTCCACCCACAGCATGGCGGCGCAGCCAATGGCGAACAGGCTGAGACCCATCACCAGCACGGGCTTACGGCCGATGCGGTCAGAGAGCGGGCCCCAGACCAGTTGCGCACAGGCAAAACCGGCAAGGAAAATACTCAGGCTGGCGCTGATGGCACCGGCTTGGGTGCCCAGATCCTGCTGCATTACGCCAAAAGCGGGGAGGTACATATCGGTGGCAAGAAAACCCAGCATACTCAGTATGGCCAGGTAAAACATAAATCCTTTGGAACGCATGGTTTTTAACTCTTATCAGACAATTTTTTCACGTGCGCAGTGTAATCCCGTGCCGAGTGCGCTGTGAAACGCTATTATTCGTCTATTGCAGTGAAATAATTTGAAGGCAAGTTATGTGGTCTGAATATTCTCTCGAAGTGGTTGACGCTGTCGCCAGAACGGGCAGCTTTACCGCCGCAGCGGCAGAGCTTCATCGCGTGCCATCTGCGGTCAGCTACACCGTTCGCCAGCTTGAGGAGTGGCTGGCTGTGAGCCTGTTTGAACGCCGCCATCGCGACGTGGTATTGACCGAGGCGGGTCGCGTATTCAGTGAAGAGGGGCGGGCTGTTATCAAAAAAATGCTTGCCACGCGAACCCGCTGTCAGCAGGTGGCAAACGGCTGGCGCGGGCAGATTAACATTGCGGTGGACAGGATTGTACGGCCGGCGCGCACGCGTCAGCTGGTGGTGGATTTTTATCGTCATTTCCCGGACATGGAGCTGCACATCATGCCGGAGGTGTTTAACGGCGTCTGGGATGCGCTGGCTGACGGTCGCGTGGACGTGGCAATAGGCGCAACCCAGGCCATTCCTGTGAGGGGGCGTTTTGCCTTTCGCGACATGGGCAGTCTGAACTGGCGCTGCGTAGTCCAGTCCCAACATCCGCTGCACCGTTACGAAGGCGCGCTGAGTGAAGCGCTGATCCGCGAATGGCCCTCGCTGGTGCTGGAGGATACGTCGCGGGCGCTGCCGAAGCGCACAACCTGGACGCTGGACAATCAGCGGCGGCTGGTGGTACCGGACTGGGAAAGCGCATTCGACTGCCTGCGTGCCGGGCTGTGCGTCGGGATGGTACCGGGGCACTTTGCCCAGCCCTGGCTGCAACAGCAGGTGCTGGGTGAGCTGACGCTGGCCTCGCCGTTTCCTGACAGTCCCTGCTACCTCAGCTGGTCTGAGCACAGCGCCTCACCGGCGCTGAACTGGTTGCTGGCCTATCTGGGCAATACCGAAACGCTGAATGCAGAATGGCTGAGTGAACAGCCCGGGATCTGATGCGCGGATATTAACGGCGATAGTCGCGGAAGGGGCCGTCGGCAACGGAGCGGCGTTCGATCAGTGAAGGATGCACTTCAATCGTCTGCTGCTCTTCACGTTTGCTGGTGATGCGGTCAAGCAGCATATCAAAGGCTGTTTCCCCCAGACGCTCTTTTGGCTGGTGTACGGTGGTCAGCGCCGGGGTGAAGTAACGGGCGTTGCGCACGTTATCATAACCGATCACCGAAATATCCTGCGGTACGCGCAACCCCATCTCGTCCGCTGCGCAAATCGCACCCATCGCCATAATATCTCCCCCACAGAAGATCGCCGTCGGACGCTGCTTCTGTGACAGTATTTGCTGCATGGCGCGGTAGCCAGATTCCGGTTCAAAGTCGCCCTGTACCAGCCATTCATCGCGCAGGGTAATCCCGGCTTCAGCCAGTGCTTTCAGGAAGCCCGCATGGCGACCGCCGCCGGTATTGCGTTCCAGCTGTCCCGGGATCGCCCCGATATCACGATGGCCGCGCTCGATCAGATAACGCCCCGCCAGATAGCCGCCTTCAAAAGCGTTATCGAGCACGGTATCGGTAAAGTCTCCGCGTGACTCGCCCCAGTCCATCACCACCATTGGAATATTACGGTTCTCTTCCAGCATGGCTATCAGGGGGTCAGGATATTCTGAACACATGACCAGCAGGCCATCGACACGCTTCTGCGCCATCATCGACAGATACGCCTGCTGCTTTTGCAGATCGTTATGCGCATTGCCGAGGATCAGCGTATAGCCTTTAGCAAAGCAGCGGTTTTCAATCGCTTCAATGATTTCGGCAAAGTAGGGGGCTTCACTGGATGTGGCCAGCAGCCCGATGGTTTTGGTGTGGTTCACCTTAAGACTGCGGGCAACGGCGCTGGGGGAATAATGCAAAGCTTTAATTGCCGCCCATACCGCTTCGCGCGTCTCTTCGGCTACAAAGCGCGTTTTGTTGATGACATGGGACACGGTGGTGGTGGACACACCGGCACGCTTTGCCACATCCTTAATTGTTGCCATTAAAATCCTACTCCTGGTGTTATCGTAACGTACTGATAACAAGTTGGTTAAACGTTTGCCTGCGCGCCGCTATTGCTGCCCGACGAGAACGATCTGGGGTGCTGTCTCAAAGATTCGGGGAGGGGTAAAATCATCCGTAGAGTGACATGCAGCGCTGACTTAAAACGTTTCCGGGCGTGTTGCGCAACGGAAAGGAATAATTCTAACAAGGCTGGGCGCAGAAAACGAGATTTTTACGGGTAAGTATGGGAAAATCTGTTGGCTTACACATTGCAGGGTTATTAAGGAGAAAATATGAACACCGATATGAAAATGACAGCGCTGGCGGTGGTGGGTTCACTGCTGATGATTATTGCGTTTAGTTTTACCGCAGTCATGCACTAAGTCCGGCCCGGGAGGAGGTGACCCCTCCCGTATACCCATCACGCTGACGGCACAGTTAACGAATTGTCTTCGGTGTCATCACCCGGCGTGCGCCGATGTAATGCTCCTGCCAGTAATCTTCACTCAGTGCACTGACCTGGATATCTTTACCGGTGCGCGGAGACTGAATAAATTTGCCCCCACCCAGATAAACCCCTACGTGGTCGGCCGTGCCGCGACCGTTAATGCGGAAGAAGACCAGGTCCCCTTTTTCCAGCTGATCGCGTTTGACCGAGGCGGCATCGCGCAGGTGATACATTTCATTTGCCGTACGGGGGATTTTGAACTTCACCAGATCTTTGTAGGCGTACCACACCAGACCGCTGCAGTCGAAGCCGGTTTTAGGTGAGGTACCGCCCCACTGATAGGGTTTGCCGAGTTGCCCCATCAATTTTGTCATCGCTGTTTCGCGCGCTTTTTGATAGCGGGCGCGGTGGGCTTTACTCAGTTTCAGCGGGCCTGAAAGCTGCGCGTCATCGCGTTGCGCAACTTTGCGCCCGGCGCGATCGCGACCATAGTGCTTCTTGTCGGCTTTTTTGTTGGCGGCGATTTTTTTGCTTAAGGACTTTTTCGTTACTTTAGCCGTGCGCAACGGTTTTGCCGCCACTTTACTCCTGGCTTTTTCTTTGAGTTTTTTTGCCGGCACCAGACGTGCTGTTTTAGCGGCGGTCTTCCTGGCGGGTTCTTTTGCTTTTTTACTGACCGGTTCTTTCACTTTTTTCGTGGAGGCGGTCTTGACCGGGCGGCGTTTGCGACGCTCATCTTCACGTGCGGTAGTGCGATCGGCTTTTTGCTGATTCGCATTAATAGGGGTATGTGGCGATGCGTGCGCCATATTGAAGAACAACTGGGTGAAAGCCAGTATGCAGAGCGTGATGAGTAAACGCATCGTTCCCATTAACAGTTTGTGCGCTGCAAAAGGTCGCAACGGAGTCAGAAAAGGCATTTCTGCGCGAAGGCAGAAGGTTAGGGCAATTCTAATCTAACTTCTTAACAAAGGGTAAGGTCTTTTTTGTTTCAATAATACAGATCAAGTAAATGGCGCAAAATTGAACGGTATCAGTTGTTTATCTCAGCAGTAAACGCAAAGCGGGCGCTAACTTGTGCAGCAGCGATGATAAGAAAATGTTATTTTGTTTCCCTGTTTTGTTCTCAGGTCACATTTTTACCCTTTCGCCATGTAAAAATGTCATTTTCATCACCCGGACAGAGTCGCTACAATAAGCAGGCTGCGCCTAGCCTACACATGAAGTATTGTATTGAGGAAGACATTTATGAGTACTGTTGAAAAAATTCAACGCCAGATCGCTGAAAACCCTATTCTGTTATACATGAAAGGTTCTCCGAAACTGCCAAGCTGCGGTTTCTCTGCTCAGGCCGTTCAGGCACTGTCTGCCTGCGGTGAGCGTTTCGCGTACGTTGATATTCTGCAGAACCCTGACATTCGCGCAGAGATGCCAAAATATGCTAACTGGCCAACCTTCCCACAGCTGTGGGTGGACGGTGAGCTGGTCGGTGGCTGCGACATTATTATTGAAATGTACCAGCGCGGCGAACTGCAGCAGCTTATTAAAGAGACGGCGCAAAAATATCCGTCTGATGCTGCTGAGTAAGCCAGGCAGCGTGCCGGCATAAAAAAACCGGGCCTTTTCAGGCCCGGTTTTTTTTACGACGTGATGGCGTTACGCTTCGCTGTCGTTATGTGCCGTATCGGCTGGCAGCGGCCAGCCGCCAAGCCGTTTCCAGCGGTTCACCAGCTCACAGAACAGATCAGCGGTCTGCAGGGTGTCGTACAGGGCAGAGTGCGCCTGAGCATTATCAAACGGCATTCCCGCTGCGGTGCACGCTTTTGCCAGAACCGTTTGCCCCAGTACCAGCCCGCTCAGGGCCGCCGTGTCAAAAGTGACGAAGGGATGGAAGGGGTTACGCTTCATGCTGGCGCGTTCGGCGGCGGCATTGACAAAGTTCAAGTCGAAGGTGGCGTTATGCGCCACCATGATCGCCCGGCTACAGCCGCTCTCTTTAATGCCTTTACGCACCAGTTTGAAAATGGCGTGCAGCGCGTCGTATTCACTGACCGCGCCACGAAGCGGGTTTTCGGGGTCAATACCGTTAAATGCCAGCGCCTCAGGTTGCAGAACTGAACCGACAAAAGGCTCGACGTGGAAATGGAGGGTCTCATCCTTTTCCAGCCAGCCGTTGTCATCCATCTTTAGCGTGACCGCTGCGATTTCCAGTAAGGCGTTAGTTCTGGCATCGAAACCGGCGGTTTCAACATCAATAACGACTGGATAAAAACCGCGAAAACGGCTGCTAAGGGTATTCAGTTCATTCGATTCAGACATCAGCTTCTCACAGGGGAAAAAAGGCAGCGCGCATTATGGCAAATTTTGTCGGGGGATGCAGCAGGGAGGGAGGTCGGGTGCCCAAAAGGCACCCGAAATAATTACTGTCCGATACCGTTACCGGCGTGTTTGTTTTCGATAAGCTCAATTTTGTAGCCATCGGGATCTTCAACAAACGCAATCACTGTGGTGCCGCCTTTGACCGGGCCGGCTTCACGCGTGACGTTACCGCCGTCGTTGCGGATACGATCGCAGGTGGCAGCGACATCATCCACGCCCAGCGCGATATGTCCGTACGCATCGCCCAGGTCGTAGCTGTCCACGCCCCAGTTATAGGTCAGCTCAATCACCGCCCCTTCGCTCTCTTCGGTGTAGCCGACAAAGGCGAGGGTGTATTTATACTCGGTATTTTCACTGGTGCGAAGCAGGCGCATGCCCAGCACTTTGGTATAAAAATCAACGGAACGTTGCAGATCGCCAACGCGCAGCATGGTGTGAAGTAAACGCATAACATCCTCTTTTATCGGCGTCATCAGACGATGACGGAAAAATGCAGTATAGCGGCAATGCCTGCCGCTGCGAACTTTTGGCGTGATTAACCGAGGAACGGATAGTCGGTATAGCCTTCCGCACTGCCGCCGTAAAAGCTTTCCGGCTTCGGTTCGTTCAGCGGCGCGTCAGTTTTCAGCCGGGCGACTAAATCCGGGTTAGCAATATAGCTACGACCAAATGCCACCGCATCAATCAGCCCCTGCTCAATCAGATCTTCCGCTTTTTCAGCCGTGTAGCCCCCTGCACCGACAATCACGCCCGGGTACACAGCGCGGATCGCCTGACGGAATTCGTGGGTGTAAGGTTTTCCACCGGCCCAGTCTGGTTCTGAAATGTGCAGATAAGCCAGCTGACGTTTTGCCAGTTCAGCAATAAAGTACAGTGCCGCTTCTTCCTGATCTTCACCATTATCCAGACCGTTAAACGGCCCCAGCGGAGAGATACGGATACCAATACGATCCGCGCTCCAGCCGGCAATGGCAGCATCAACGACTTCCAGCGCAAAGCGGGTGCGGTTTTCGATGCTGCCACCGTACTGGTCATCACGCTGGTTAGATGCCGGAGAAAGGAACTGATGGATCAGGTAGCCGTGAGCCGAATGAAGCTCTACCAGGTCAAAATCGGCTTCGCGGGCGTTGATAACGGCCTGGCGGAAGTCATTAACGATACCCGTCACTTCTTCTGTGCTCAGCGCGCGTGGCGTTGAGGTGGCTTCACGAATTGCTTTGCCTTCTGCATCGCGCAGGGAGGTGCGGGTTTCCGCGTTGATTGCCGACGCGGAAACCGGGGCTTTGCCGTCAGGCTGGACGCTGTTGTGGGAAATACGGCCGGTGTGCCACAGCTGTACAGCACTGTGTCCGCCTTCCTGATGGATGCCCTCGTTGATGGCTTTCCAGGCACCGATCTGTTCGGCAGAGTGAAGACCGGGTGCTCCGGCATACCCTTTCGCCTGGAAGCTGATCTGGGTGGCTTCAGTGATAATCAGCCCGGCAGTCGCGCGCTGGCGGTAATATTCGCCCATCAGCGGAGTGGGGATATCGCCGGGTTCAATGCTGCGCAAACGCGTCAGTGGTGCCATAAAGATGCGGTTAGGCACGGTGATGGCACCGGTTTTCAGCGGGGTAAACAGCGTGTTCAGTTTCATAACTTACTCCTGGTAGACCGGTCGACTAGTTAAGGTGTTTTTTTTAATCTTCACGAAGAATTCGTGTCATTTCCTGCCAGGCATGGCGCAACGGCGCATGGTCACGGCAAATTTTACTTTGCAGACTGGCACCCAGCCACAACATATAGAGCGTCTGCGCACAGGCGGCGCATTCGATATGGCGTGACAGGGTACCCTGCTGCTGTGCCTTATCGAGAGCACCTGTCAGTGTGGCAATCAGCGCGGCAGAACCGGCATGTAATGCACTGCGCATGGCTTCAGACAGGTCGCAGACTTCAGCCGATAACTTGACCGAAAGACAGCCAGCAAAGTGGCTCTCCTGGCAGTGAGAAAGCGACTGGGAATAATAGTCCAGCACGCGCTGGCGGGCGTTATCCTGATGGTCGTCAAGATACGCCTGCAGGCGCAGGTGATAGCGTGCGAAGTAGCGTTCCAGCATCGCCACGCCAAACACTTCTTTGGACGGGAAATAGTGGTAGAACGACCCCTTTGGCACCTCAGCTTCTTTCAGCAGGGCGATCAGGCCCATGCCGTTAAACCCGGACTGAAGGCAGAGCCGTTCACCGGTATCAAGCAGATGTTCACGTGTGTCAAAGCGGGTCGTTTTATTCATCGCAGCAGAGTACTAGACCGAACGGTCGGTTTCAACCCTTAATGGTTTTGACGACACGATCGGATCATATCCAGCGCGGGTTGATACTCCCGGGTTTGCACATTCATCATCCCCAACAGGGTATGAAAAATATTGTCCTGAGAGACATCATCCGTCTGCGCCTGTTTCTGCAGGCACTGCTGATCGATGTCAAACGCCGTCGCGTAATCCCCTGACATCCAAAGTAATAACGGAATATGTGTCTGCTGACTCGGGGCGAAGAGGTAAGGGGTACCATGAAGATACATACCGTGCTCACCCAGTGATTCACCGTGGTCAGACAGATAAATCATCGCGACATTGTATTTATCACCCCAGGATTTCAGCAGAGTTATCGTGCTATCCAGCATGGAATCCGTATAGAGAATGGAGTTGTCGTAGGTATTAACCAGCGCCTGAGGATCGCAGTCCTGAATCTGATTGCTGTCACAGGTCGGAGTAAACTGTCGACTTTCCGCCGGATAACGCAGGTAATAGGCCGGGCCATGGCTGCCCATCTGATGCAGAACAATGACCGTGTCATCTTTCACGCTGCCAATATAATTGTTCAGGCGGTGCAGCAAAACGTCATCAAGACAATAATCCGTTTTACATAATTCGCTCACCCGCCATTGGGTCATATCCGTATGAGGTACGCGGTCGCAGGCCCCTTTACAGCCCCCGTCATTTTCTCGCCACAGCACATTGACGCCCGCGTGGGCCATCACATCCAGTAGCCCTTCCTGATGGTGTGCCAGATTAGCGTTATATTGTTGACGCGTCATATTGGAAAACATGCAGGGAACAGAGATCGCTGTTTCTGTGCCGCAGGAGGTGGCGTTACGGTAATAAATGACATTGTCGCGCTTCAGCTTGGGATTTGTCTCGCGGGCGTAGCCCCCCAGCGAGAAGTTTTCTGCCCGGGCCGTCTCACCCAGGACAAAAATCACCAGCGTTTTCTTTTTCTCGCCGGCTAACACCGGACCTTTGTGCGCATCCAGGCCAATTTTTACCAGCGCCTGACTACCGGCAAACCAGCGATTGTCCGCGTAGTGCCCGATACTGCTGACCACGTTAGGCGGGGTGACCATCTTAACCAGCCCCTTATTGTTGCGGATCATCGAAGCATAGTCCTTGTAGAACAGCGCAGCGATCAGCAGCACAATGAAGATGGCTGCCAGTGACGTCACCAGTCGCCAGACGATCGACATCCACCAGGGGCGATTATTTTCAATCCGCGTCAGTACAATTAGTGCCGCAGGCAGTACGCCCAGCAACAGCATCCACAGCAGATATTTCATGCTGAACAGGGCGGTCGCTTCCTGCAGGTCGGTTTCAAACACGTTCTGGATCATATTGGTATCGATCACCGTGCCGAAGCTGTACATAAAGTAGTTAGCGGCGGCGCTGGCGACGATCAGGATCAGCAGTAAAGGCTTGCGTATCCAGGGAAGCGCAATGACATTAAAAATCAGTAAAAAGGCGCAGAACAGCACGACAGGAAGGGTGGCAGCATACAGATAATCGTGCAGACCCTGATAGGGGATGATTTGCCATGCCCGTGCAATAAAAAGGCCGTTAAGTATCAGCGTAAAAAAGAGAGCAGCATAAATATTAAAGGTTATTTCGTTACAACGTAACTTTTTCAGGGCTTTCATGGGTGTCCGGCGTCAGAATAATCTTATTTAAGAGTAGCCGGGAAACCTTAAATAAACCTTAACTGCCCGTCAACAGGGGAAAGGCCCGCCAGCGACGGGCCAGAGGACTTAGTAGGCCGCAGTAAACTGCTGTCGGATATGCTGAGGCTGTTCAATTTCATCCAGGATGGCGACCGCCAGGTCAGCGACGCTAATCGAGCCCGGCTTATCACCGTCCATCAGCAGCGAGGTGGTGCCCAGACGGAACTGTGCGGTGCGGGGGCCGGGCTGCAGCAGCGCCGCCGGAGAAAGATAGGTCCAGTCCAGCGCCTGCTCTTCCGCCTGAAGCTGATTACGCAGCGCACGAGCGCCCAGCGCCCCCGGTTTGATATTGGCAGGGAAAGCTTCGGTATCAACCAGTTCTACGCCGGGTGCCACTTCCAGACTGCCTGCGCCGCCCACCACTAACAGTCGCTTAACTCCGCTGTTTTTAACCGCTTCAAGGATTTTCTGACTGCCGCGGGTGAATTTTTCGAACAAATCGCTCTCTTCCCAGCCCGGATTATAGGCGCTGATCACCGCATCCTGGCCTTTGAGTATACCTGCCAGCCAGGCACTGTCATGTACGTCGCCTTTTGCCACGCTCAGTCGGGTGTCGGCGGGCAGATTTTTACCCGAACGGGAAATGGCCGTCACCTCGTGGCCGCGTGCCAGCGCTTCTTTTACTACGTCAGGACCGACAAAACCGGTTGCACCAATGATAGTGATTTTCATGCGTTCATTCCTCTGTAAGGTGTGGATTGAACTTTACTGCTTAACAGTTACGTTGATAAGTGGCATATTTTCGCTTTTATAATGAAGTAAGGCTTACGAATAATGGACAAACTCAATCGCATGGCCGTGTTCGCGACCGTGGTCAGTGAAGGCTCTATGGCCGCCGCAGCCCGACGACTGGGGATGTCGCCTTCGGCGGTTAGCCAGCATCTGCGGGCGCTTGAACAGGCGGTTGGCGTCCCGTTACTCCATCGTTCCACCCGTAAGCTGACGCTGTCCGAAGCCGGGGCGGCATTTTATCCAGGCTGTGAAGCGATGCTCAGCCACGCGCTGGAGGCGGAGCGGCGTCTGGCTGAAATGCGCGACACCCTCAGCGGGGAGCTGCGGATCAGTGCGACAGTCGGTATTGGTGGGCAACCGCTGTGCAGCGCATTATCCCCGCTGTTACAGCAGAACCCGGGGCTGAAGCTGCGGATTATCGCCACCGATAATGTCCTGAACATGATTGAACACCGGATTGATATTGCGCTGCGCTTCAGCCGTCAGTTAAGCGACACCGCCATGATTGCGCATCCACTGGCAGAGTGGCCGATGGTGATCTGTGCCGCACCTGCTTATCTGAGTCGCTACGGCGTGCCGGAAACGCCGCAGGCGCTCTCTGCCCACCGCTGGATACACGGGCACAGTACCCACCGGCATATTGATTTTCATCATCCGCGTGAAGGGGACCTGACCCTGCGTCTGGCAGAAGGACAAGTGGTCAGCGACAGCATGAACGTTATGCGTGCGTTTACCGTCGCCGGTATGGGGCTCTCCCTGCAGCCCTTACAGGAGATCGGTGAAGAGCTGCGCAGCGGGCAGCTGATGGTCTTATTGCCCGAGTGGCGCGCCAGTCCGCTTAAACTGACGGCACTTACTCTGGAACGCGTGCTGCCTGAGAAAAGCCAGCAGGCGCTGCGGGCTTTACGTGACTATTTTCGTCAAAATCACCAGGTCAGGCTTGCAGACATGGAGTGAGGGGTCTTCAATAAACACAGGGCGAATAAACCTGGAGTCGTGGTGGCTGAACAATTAGAGTTTTTCCCGGTACCCAGTCCCTGTCGGGGGATCTGTCAGGTTAACGAGCGCGGCTACTGCCGGGGCTGTTTGCGTAGCCGTGAGGAACGTTTCAACTGGATGAGCTATAGCGATGCACAGAAGCGTGAGGTGCTGCGTTTGTGTCGTCAGCGCATACAGCGCCAGCAGCGTGGGCAAAATGCTGATGCCTCTGACGATCCCTTGCAGCCGACACTGTTTTAAACCGCAGTGTCTCCCTGTCCTGTTATTGCCGGGGGCAGATAGCGTATTATGCCGTCAGCGATTTCGCCAACGGGAGTTATACGATGCTACAACGCGAACAGATTGCCCCTCAGGGACCTTTTTTCTCGCCGCTGGTTATGGGGTACTGGCGGCTGATGGAGTGGGGAATGACCCCGCAGCAGCTGGTTGAGTTTATTGAGCAGCACCTGGCGTGTGGCATCAGTACGGTGGATCATGCGGATATTTACGGTGGCTACCAGTGTGAAGAAGCGTTTGGTCACGCCCTGCGTCTGCAACCCTCTCTGCGCCAGCGCCTTGAGCTGGTGACAAAGTGCGGAATTGCTACCACCGCCGATCCCCGCCACGCGCTGGGCCATTACATCACCGAGGCCGCGCACATCATCAACAGTGCTGAAAATTCTCTGCGCCATTTCCACACCGACTATCTTGACCTGCTTCTGATCCACCGGCCCGATCCCTTAATGGATGCCGATGAAGTCGCCAGCGCTTTTCTGCAGCTTCATCAGAGCGGCAAAGTGAAACATTTTGGCGTGTCTAACTTTACGCCCGCCCAGTTTTCGCTACTGCAGTCGCGTCTTCCTTTTACGCTGGTCACTAATCAGGTGGAGATTTCCCCTGTACATCAGCCACTGTTACTGGACGGAACGTTGGATCAGTGTCAGCAGATGCGAGTAAGACCGATGGCGTGGTCATGTCTGGCGGGGGGCGTAATGATGACGGCCCCGGAATATCAGCCTTTGCGTGATGAACTGATGTTGATCCAGCAGGAGACCGGCGCTGAGAATATTGAACAGCTGATCTATGCCTGGATAATGCAACTGCCCTCTAAGCCGCTGCCTATTATTGGCAGTGGTAAAATCGAGCGGGTCAGGGCGGCAGCCAGGGCGGTGACTCTCTCGCTTACGCGTCAGCAGTGGTTCCGTATTCGCAAAGCCGCCCTCGGTTTTGATGTGCCATAGCAGGTCAATCCGCTGAAATGTCCTCGCCAGGCGGCCAGAAATGCCCGTGGCGAGGGTAATTGCGGCGTTAAGCCGAGGCGACTTTTAACTGCGACAGGGAACAGAACAGCCGCCAGATAATGCCGGCCAGTTCGGTTTCCTGTTCCTTTCCTCCCTCACTGAGTACGTCAATACGCTGTTGCAGGGTTTTCAGCGTATCGTTCAGGGAAACATGATGAATGCCGCGATCGCTAATGATGCTTTGCAGATCGCGCAATACCGCATCGCGCATGTCGGCAAGCGCTGGCGAGGCCGTTTTCCAGTTACGCAGTGTCCAGGCAATATGTGAACAGTTAAGCAACACCACACCCCAGCGCATCAACCACAGCTGGGCCTGTTCGTCACGGCTGTTTTTTAGCTGGTTAATACGATGATAAACCATCGATTCAAACGCATTCTGACTGTGGCGTGGGTGCCTGCCTAACTGATCGATAAACTCGCGACGCAGGGCAATAATGTGGCGTCGGCTGCGACGTTTATCCGAGCTGGGACGTAAAATAATAAAGGCCAGCCAAACAAACATTACCCCACAGACCTTGGCAAGATTATCATTGATAAAGCCCTGATAATCGTAGGTGGGTGGATTGGTGACGGACAAAAATGACCCCATAAAGACAATCAGCTGGCCCCACAGGGCGGCACGCTTCTTTTGCTGTAATTTAAAGAGCTGCAGGGTGATGATCAGGGGGAAGAGCACAATAAGAAATTGCCACAGCACTGTGACCTGGACCATAAAAGCAAACTTCATCACAAAGCTGAACAGGGACAGCAGCCCCAGCGTCTTGAGCAGCAGTGAGATACTGCTGACCGGTGAGGGGGAGGAGGAGTAGAGCACGCAGCTGATCGCCGCCAGCGTCAGTGCCGAGTCACCGGCGTCCCACTGGGTACTGACCCAGAAGGCTGAACCGACAAAGATCACGCTAAAGGTTCTCAGGGCGTTCCAGCCAGATTCAGCACCGTCTGACTGACGCGCCAGCGCCGGAACAGGGGGCGGCACCAGAAAGGTTTGATTATCTGCCCGTTCAAACTGCCGTATCCAGCGGGCAATATTCAGATAAAGCCAGCAAAAATAGCGCAGACGCTCCCAAAAGGCACGATGCCGGTAGTCGGCCCTGTCATCAGGTGCTGCCTGATAAAGGATGCGTGCCAGATAATACTTATCCGTCTCGCCGCGTTCGATGGCCGCAAGCAGCTCCTGCGTCATGCTGAACAGGCGGTCGGGCGGATTATCCCAGTTGAGTAACATACGGCGCAGGCTGGAGATCACGCTGGTCAGGCGCAGCTGCTGATGCAGAATATAGTTCAGCACGTTGTTCTGACGGCGAAAGCGATAGTGGCTCCAGAAGGCCTGAATACGCAGCAGGTTCATGGTGAGGATCTCACCAATGACATTTTCGTGCGCGTGTCGAATGGTCGCGGTATCCTCGCGGTTGACCAGCAACATGGCATGGTGCAGGAGTTTGGTGTGCATCTCTTTTAGTGAATGAATTAACGTATCGCCATCGGAAGTACTGGGCAGGATCATCATCATCAGGGCACCGCACAGGATACCGGATATCACCTCACAGACGCGCGCCTGCGCAATGGTCCAGATGCTGTCAATCTCCACCTGGTTGACGCTGGTGAAGGCAATAATCGCCGCGGTATAGCCAGCCAGCGAGAAGGCATACGCAACGTTATTCTGATAGTGGTTTGACACCCATGTACACATGGCCAGCCAGGCCGCGATTGACACGACAAACAACCAGGGTTCGTCCAGCGTATGACCGGCGATAATTAAGGCGGCGGTGGCCCCGAGCATACTGCCGACAATGCGTCCCAGACTTTTACTGATCACCCCCCCAACCGTGGGAAAACTGACTACAGCCGCAGAGGTCATCGCCCAGTAGGGTTCATCCAGCTGCAGGCCGTAGGCAATACTCAGCGCCAGGCACATGGCGATAGCATTCCGCAGGGCATAGCGCCACTGTGCGCCGGTGGCTTTCACCCACGGCAGGTTCTGCCATTCCAGCCAGCTCAGATTCATTGGATACTCACTGGCGGACAGAAATTGTGCAGGTTGTTCCGGCGACCAGGGTCATATTGGCCGGAATGGGATCCAGACGAATGCGCACCGGCACACGCTGTGCCAGTCGGACCCAAGGGACGTTGGGTTTGATATCCGGCACCAGACCGCTGTCGGATTCCACGCTTTGATCGTAAATGGCACGGCCAATGCTTTGCACTGTGCCAGTCAACTGTTCATCCGTACTGTAGAGTTTAATGTCTGCGCGGGCGCCTGCCTGGATGTGGCGCAGCTTTGTCTCTTCAAAGTAGCCCATGACGTAAAAGGAGTGGCTGTCCACCAGCGCAAAAAGGGGCGAGCCGGTGCTGGCGTAGTTGCCGACACGGGTTTCCAGATTGTTTATCCAGCCGTCGGTCGGGGCGTAGACATCGGTCTGCGAGAGATCCCAGCGTGCGCGATCCAGCGCGGCCTTCGCCGCTTTCTCCGTGGCTTCCATCGTCTTCACCGTCAGCAGGGCAACATCCAGATCCTCGGCTGAAATGACATTACGCGGCAGATTCTGGCGGCGTTGTGCTTCATGCTGCGCCTTGATCAGGTCTGAATGCGCCTTCGCCAGCTGAGCTTCTGCATTGAGGATAGCTATGCGGTACGGCTCACCGTCCAGGGTGAAGAGATGGGTGCCTTTGGTCACGAACTGGTTGTCTTCCACCAGCAACCGGGTGATACGGCCGGAGACCTGGGGCGTGATATTAACCAGCTCGGCGCGGACTTTACCGTCCCGCGTCCATGGGGACTGCATATAGAAATTCCACAGCCACCAGCCTGCGAGGAGAGCGGCAGTGAAAAAAATCAGCGTAGAAAAGTACTTTAATGAGCTCAGTTTCATGACGTTACCCGATGGTGAGCAGCCCCAGCGAGGCGGCGATACAAAGAATGAACACGGAGAGGTCTAATAGAGTGGGGTGCCAGATCTCACCTGAGTACATCCAGTCACGCAGCAGCGGGTGGATTAACAGCCAGAAAAAAAAACCAAGCAGAACGGATTTGAACAGCGGTGGAAAAAAAAGGGAATCCCCAAAAACCAGTTCGGTGATGGGGCTGGTAGCAGGCAATATCGACGTTATCACACACTCAATCCTTATGGTCAACGCCTGGCAGGCGAGGGCAAGCTGAATACGGCCATCACAGAGGATGGATTTGTATTTTGTCCTGTAAACTCGCAGAATAGTCTAAAATCATGCTTGATAGCTAGCAAGCTAATTATAAGGAGTGGAAATTGGATACGCCTTTGGGAACGGACCTGGCAAGGCTTGTGCGGATCTGGCGCGCATTAATTGATCAGAGATTAAAACCGCTGGAACTGACGCAGACCCACTGGGTGACGCTGCATAACATTCACCAGCTACCCCCGGAGCAGTCACAAATCCAGTTGGCCAAGGCGATTGGCATTGAACAACCTTCCCTGGTGCGTACGCTCGATCAGCTGGAAGAGAAGGGACTGATTACCCGCAGCACCTGTGCTAACGACCGCCGCGCGAAGCGCATTGGCCTTACCGCCCAGGCAGAGCCGATTATTAATCAGGTCGAGCATGTAATTGATGCGACGCGTGACGATATCCTCGCTGGCATTTCGCAGCCTGAGATCGACAAGATGGTGACCCTTATCGCCCGCTTGGAAAAAAATATTCTGGAGCTGCAAGGCAGAGATGAATAAAAAAAACCGGCAACAGAGGCCGGTTTTTTTACAGGAGGTTTGACGTCTTAACGCGGGGAAACGGTGATCTGGCTGCCGTTTGATGCCATGGCAACGCGCTGGCCAACAGCGTAACGGCTGGAAGCCTGTTTCTGTACCACCATGATGGTATTACCATCGTCCTTACGAATTTCCAGCTCCACGCCCTGGCTCTTATTCAGAGAGCCCTGAACACCCTGACCGGCTACGCCACCAGCAACGGCACCCGCTGCCGTGGCCAGACTGCGTCCGGCGCCGCCGCCGACGGTGTTACCCAGGAAGCCCCCCAGCACCGCACCGCCAATCGCCCCGATGACGTTGCTGTCATCGCCGCCCTGAATCTGCACAGGACGAACAGACACCAGCGTACCGTAGGTCACAGTCTGGATCTGCTTGGCTTCGGACGCGCTGTAAACATCACCGGACAGCGTATTGTCATTCACACAACCAGCCAGCGTTATCCCGGCAAGTGCCACGACTAATAAACGCTTAATCATCATTAAAACTCCTATGTGTAGCAGGTGCTGCTGCTCATTGGGCAGCGGTCGATAACGCTATTATAAGGCACAAGCCCTGCGTTACTCACTATTAGTTTGAAAAAGCACCGCAGAAAGATAGCGCATGCCACTTAAACGTCGATTCAATCACAAACAAAAAGTGCCGGTTCGTTTAACGGGTGAATAAAAGATTACTAAATCATAGAATTGCCTGAGTAATTTTGCCAGGCTGGCGCAATGACATTGATACCCCTCCGCGGGGATAAGGCACAGGCATGAAATCAGGGCGATTTATTGGCGTAATGTCCGGCACCAGTCTCGACGGCATTGATGTGGTGCTGGCCGTGATCGATCAGCAGATGGTGGCGCAGCAGGCCAGCTACAGTCACCCCATTCCTCAGGCGCTTCGCCAGCAGATTCTGGCGATCTGCCAGGGGCAGTCACTGACGCTGTCAGCGCTGGGGCAGCTCGACACGCGACTCGGGCGGCTGTTTGCTGACGCGGTGCAGGCGCTGCTGAAACAGCAGGGCCTGACAGGGGAAGATATCATCGCAATTGGCTGCCACGGTCAGACCGTCTGGCATGAACCGCAGGGGGATGCGCCGAATACGCTGCAAATCGGGGATAATAATCAGATTGCGGCGGCCACAGGTATCACCGTGGTGGGCGATTTTCGTCGGCGTGATATGGCGCTGGGGGGCCAGGGCGCACCGCTGGTGCCTGCTTTCCATCACGCGGTCCTGATGCATCCGACAGAACGCCGCATGGTCCTCAATATTGGCGGAATTGCTAACCTGTCGCTGCTGTTACCCGGACAGACCTTGCGGGGTTTTGACACCGGGCCAGGCAATATGTTGCTGGATGCCTGGGTCTGGCGTCAGCAGGGCAAACCCTATGATAAGGACGGCGCATGGGGTGCGGGGGGGAGTGTGATCATGCCACTGCTTCAGCAGATGCTGAGCGATCCCTACTTTGCACTGAGTGCGCCCAAAAGCACCGGACGTGAATATTTCAATCTCAGCTGGCTGGAACAACAGCTGTCCGCCTGGCCTGGCCTGCCGGCGCAGGATGTTCAGGCCACGCTGGTAGAGTTGACGGCCACCACCATTGCGCAACAGGTACACCTCAGCGGCGGCTGCGATCGCCTCATGGTGTGCGGCGGAGGTGCGCATAATCCTCAACTGATGGCTCGTCTGGCCGCACTGCTGGCCGGAACAGAAGTGATGAGCACCGACAAGGCCGGTATCAGCGGAGACGATATGGAAGCGCTGGCGTTTGCCTGGCTCGCCTGGTGCACGTTGAGTGGTTTACCGGGCAATCTCCCCTCGGTGACGGGTGCGCGTGAGGCCAGCGTGATCGGGGCAATATTCCCGGCAAATCGTCCGGTGCGCTGATTGCATCCCCTGAAATGACGTTTTACCCTTGTCAGACTTCAGGTAACTCACAAGGAATGAACAATGAAAAAGTGGTATATCGCAGGAATGATGGTGGCATTGACAGGATGCAGCCATTTTCAGACGGCACCCGAAGAGCAGGTCAGTACACTGCACTACACCTGTGGCACGCTGCCATTAACGGTTAAGTTGGATAACAGTAAAAGTGAAGTGAACCTGATCCTCGACGGGCAGCCGCTGGTGCTGAAGCAGCTTCCAGCGGCGTCCGGCGCGCGTTATGGGGATGGCCATTATGTATTCTGGTCGAAAGGTGACAGCGCCTTTATTGAACGCAATGACAAGGTCATCATCAACGACTGTCAGCTCCGGCAGCCAGCGAGTTAACCCATTGAACAATTGTGGGGTACGGCGCACAATGCCTTATCCCCACCCATCAGAAGCCAGAGCGATGACAGACAGCGACCACCTGCAACAAATTGCCCACCTGCGGCGTGAATATACCCGGGGCGGCCTGCGCCGTAAGGATCTTCCCGCTGACCCCCTGACATTATTTGAACACTGGCTCAACCAGGCGGTTGAGGCACAGTTACCTGACCCGACCGCTATGAGCGTGGCAACGGTGGATGAACAGGGGCAGCCCTATCAACGTATTGTGCTGTTGAAGCATTTCGACTCGCAGGGCCTGGTGTTTTACACCAATCTTGGCAGCCGTAAAGCCCGGCAGCTGGAGGCCAATCCCCGTATCAGCCTGTTGTTCCCGTGGCATATGCTGGAGCGCCAGGTCATGGTGCTGGGCAGCGTTGAGCGCCTCTCTACGCTGGAGGTACTGAAATACTTCCACAGCCGTCCGCGTGACAGTCAGCTGGGGGCCTGGGTATCGAAACAGTCCAGCCGCATCTCGGCACGCGGCATTCTTGAAGGCAAATTCCTTGAGCTTAAGCAGAAGTTCCAGCAGGGTGAAATTCCGCTGCCGAGTTTCTGGGGGGGATTCCGGGTGAAAGTGGACGCCATGGAGTTCTGGCAGGGTGGCGCGCACCGCCTGCACGATCGTTTTTTCTACCAGCGTGAAGGTGACGCATGGGAAATTGATCGTCTGGCACCCTGATTCAGGAAATAATGCCGTGAATGGCTGGATCGGAGCGGTCCGGCCCTTTATTCTATACCCCTTATTTTTTCTCCGCGTTTCAGCGGAAAGCTGTGTACCAGCATAGGTGCAGACTTTTCACATGGAGTCTTAGATGGCCAGCAGTAACCTGATCAAACAATTGCAAGAGCGGGGCCTTGTCGCCCAGGTAACGGATGAAGAGGCGTTAGCAGAACGGCTGGCGCAGGGCCCAATCGCTCTCTATTGTGGCTTCGATCCGACTGCCGACAGCTTGCACTTGGGGCATCTGGTGCCGTTACTCTGCCTGAAACGTTTTCAGGATGCCGGACACAAGCCAGTGGCTTTAGTCGGTGGCGCGACGGGACTCATCGGTGACCCGAGCTTTAAAGCGGCCGAACGCAAGCTGAACACCAGCGATACCGTGAATGAATGGGTTGAAAAAATTCGTCACCAGGTGGCCCCATTCCTCGATTTCGACTGTGGCAGCAACAGTGCCATAGCGGCCAATAACTACGACTGGTTTGGCAGCATGAACGTCCTGACCTTCCTGCGTGATATTGGCAAGCACTTCTCGGTCAACCAGATGATTAATAAGGAAGCGGTCAAGCAGCGCCTGAATCGTGACGATCAGGGGATCTCCTTTACTGAGTTTTCTTACAATCTGCTGCAGGGGTATGACTTCGCCTGCCTGAATGAGCGTCACGACGTCGTTCTGCAGATTGGCGGTTCCGACCAGTGGGGTAACATTACCTCCGGTATTGACCTGACGCGCCGTATGCATCAGAACCAGGTATTTGGCCTGACCGTTCCGCTGATCACCAAATCTGACGGCACTAAGTTTGGTAAAACCGAAGGCGGCGCAGTCTGGCTGGACGCGAAAAAAACCAGCCCTTACAAGTTCTATCAGTTCTGGATCAATACCGCTGATGCGGATGTTTACCGCTTCCTCAAGTTTTTCACCTTCCTGAGCCTGGACGAGATCAATGCGCTGGAAGAGGAAGACAAAAACAGTGGAAAAGCGCCGCGCGCGCAGTATGTCCTGGCCGAAATGGTCACTCGACTGGTTCACGGCGACGGCGGTCTGGTGGCGGCACAGCGCATCACTCAGAGCCTGTTCTCGGGGGCGCTGAGCGAACTGACCGAACAGGATCTGGCCCAGCTGGCGCAGGACGGGATGCCGGGCGTTGAGCTGGAAAGCGGTCAGGATCTGCAGCAGGCGCTGGTCGACTCTGAGCTGGCACCTTCCCGCGGCCAGGCACGTAAGCTGATCGACGCCAAATCGGTCAGCATTAACGGTAGCCTGCAAACTGATGCAGAATATGCGTTCAGCGACGGCGATCGCCTGTATGGCAAATATACGCTGCTGCGCCGTGGTAAAAAGAACTACAGCTTAATCAGCTGGAAATAAAAAAATCGGGCGAGGTAAGCCCCGTCACGGAGCCGGTTAACGCCGGCTTTTTTCATGGCAAGGAAGGTCGCTCAGCACGATGAAAAACATTCTCTCCATCCAGTCCCATACGGTGTTTGGCCATGCCGGAAACAGTGCGGCAGAGTTCCCAATGCGCCGTCTGGGCGCAAACGTCTGGCCGCTGAATACCGTTCAGTTTTCTAACCATACGCAGTACGGTCAGTGGGCCGGTGCGGTGATGCCGGCCAGCCACCTGACAGAGATCGCCCGGGGCATTGGTGATATTGACCGCCTGAAAACCTGTGATGCGGTTTTAAGCGGATATCTGGGGTCGGCCGAGCAGGGGGAGGCGATCCTTGAGATCGTGCGGATGGTTAAAGCCGCTAACCCGGATGCCTGGTATTTCTGCGACCCGGTAATGGGTCACCCTGAAAAGGGCTGTATCGTGGCGCCCGGCGTGGCAGAGTTTCATACCCACGCATCCTTACCGGCCAGTGACATCATTGCGCCAAACCTGCTGGAGCTGGAAATGCTTAGCGGTCGGCAGGTGGGCGACGTGGCGCAGGCGGTGGCCGCCGCGCGCGAACTGATTGCCAAAGGGCCGAAAGTGGTGCTGATCAAACACCTTGCCCGTGCGGGCTATCGCAGCGATCGCTTTGAGATGCTGTTGGTGACGGCGGACGAGGCCTGGCATATTGCGCGCCCGCTGATCGACTTTGGCGTGCGCCAGCCGGTGGGCGTGGGCGACCTGACCAGCGGTCTGCTGCTGGTCGATCTGTTGCACGGGCTGTCGCTGCAGCAGGCGCTGGAACACGTCACTGCCGCTGTGTATGAAGTGATGCTGAAAACCCATCAGATGGGTGAATATGAATTGCAGCTGGTGGCGGCACAGCAGGCCATTGCTGAACCGCAACAGCATTTCACCGCAGAAGTGGTCAGTTAACATCATCACGGGCAGGTGTGCTTCAGGCCTGCCCGTGCCCCTCAGTTGAGTCCTTCCGCACTCAGCGCTGCCGTCACCGCCGGACGCGCAGCGACCCGTTCAAACCAGGCATGTAACGCTTCGAATTCACTCAGGTTCAGCTTCAGGCTGTGTGCCCAGCGCGTCACCGTAAAGAGATAGGCATCCGCGACGGTAAAGCGCAGCCCCATCAGCCACTGCTTCTCTTTTAATTCGGTATTCACGTAGTGGAACTTCTGCTCAAGCTGTGCCCTGGCCAGCGTCTTGTATTCCTCCGGGGTCGTGGGACGAAACAGCGGGCTGAACCCTTTGTGCAACTCCGTCGCGATAAAGTTGAGCCACTCCAGGGTATGGTAACGGGTCAGGCTACCGGAAGGGGCCAGAAGCTGGCGGTCTGGCTTCAGATCGGCGAGGTACTGCACAATCGCCACCCCTTCGGTCAGCACCGAGCCATCATCCAGCAGCAGTGCAGGCACCTGTCCCTTAGGGTTAATCAGCAGGTAGTCTTCACCCTGTTCTGTCTTCTTCGATTGGGTATCAACGGTCACCAGGGTGAAATCAAAACCGCATTCGCGCAGGACAATATGGGGTGACAGTGAACAGGCACCCGGTTTACAGAACAGCTTCATTGCTCGCTCCTTACATGGACTGACAGTGTCTTTAGCTTACTGCCCCGGGCTGGAAAAGTCAGCGCGACTGCGCCAGTCGGAACAGGTTTTTTGCCGGTTATTTAACCGGGCGCAAACTCTGCCCCCGCAGGCTGTCCAGCTGAGGCAGGGTGGCGCGGGCGAGATCCCAGAATGCCCGTACTTTTGCCGGCATATATTTCACGTTCTGCGCGACCAGCTGGATCGGGACCGGAGGTGGGCGATAATCTGTCAGCACTTCGCACAGTGTTCCCCGCTGCAGGTCATCACAGACCTGATAGGAGAGCAGTCGCGTGATGCCCTGACCGGCGCGGGCGGCAATCAGCTGTGTTTCCACTTCGTTCACGCTCAGTCTTGGCGTAAAGCGCACCCTTTCCTGCTGCACATCTGAACCAAAGCGCCACTCTCTCTGTACGCTGGGGGTACTGCCGGCAATAAGATGATGCTGTGTGAGCATGGCGGGGCTCTGCGGGTAACCGTGCCGCTTGAGGTAGGCCGGGCTGGCGACCAGCGTACGGTAAACCTGGCCGACCTCAGAGGCCACCAGCGATGAATCACGCAGCTGGCCGATGCGCACCGCCATATCCAGCCCCTGCTCAATCAGATCCTGATAGCTATCGCTGAGGAGCAGCTCAATCTCAATATCCGGGAACCGCTCGAGAAACGTCAACACCAGCGGGGCGATATGCAAGCGGCCAAACTGCACCGGCGCGGTCAGGCGCACTTTACCGCTGAGCGTATTGCGCGTGGTCGTCAGCATGGCCTGCTGGTAATCCTCCAGCAGGCTCTTTGCACGCTCAAACAGTGCCAGTCCGGCGGGAGTAGGCGAAAGCCGACGGGTAGTGCGTTCGACCAGCACCACTCCGAGGCGACTTTCCAGCGCCGTCAGCGCGCGGGTAATGGCGGGGGGAGAACGCCGCAGCGCTCGTGCGGCGGCGGCGAGGCTCCCCTGTTGCACAATCGCCACAAAAACCGCCATCTCATCCAGCCTGTCCATGATTATTCCAGTAATTGAAATTATGAATTGCTATTTTTGCCAGTTTACCTCGTTTTCAGCAAGAGTAAGCTGGCTAAAAAACAGGAGGTAAAAATGTCTTCATTAACGTTGTATGGTACCGGGCTGTCCGGGCACGTCCACCGGGTGCGGCTGTTACTCAGCCTGCTGGGGCTGGATGCCGACTGGGTCGAGGCCGATGCCACCCTGAGAAAAAGTCCTGATTTTCTGGCGCTGAATCCGCTCGGTCAGGTGCCGGTACTGGTGGATAACGGCACGGTGATTGGCGACAGCAATGCCATTCTGATCTGGCTGGTGAAGCGCTATGCGCCGGACAGCGGCTGGCTGCCGCAGGATCTGACGGAAGAGGTTCAGGTTCATCAGTGGCTGGCTAAAGCGGCAGGGGAAATCCGCTATGGCGTGGCGTCTGCGCGCCTGATCAGGCAGTTCAACGCGGCAGAAAACTATGCCAGCGCTCACGATGTGGCGATGAAATTTTTACCCCAGCTGGCATCACACCTCAGCGATCGTCAGTGGCTGGTGGGGCAGCGGGCAACGCTTGCCGACGTGGCCTGCTACGCTTACGTTGCCTGTGCGCCGGAGGGAGGCATAAGCCTGCAGGCCTGGCCGGCAGTCCGTGCCTGGCTGCGGCAGGTTGAAGCCCTGCCGGGGTTTGTCGCGCTGCCGCCGCTGCCGCTGCCTGCGGAGGGATAACATGTTTCATCCGGGGGAAAGGCTGGCGCAGCAGCAGGCGGGCTATACGGGGGTAAACGCCGCGGTTTATCCACAGATGCCGGTGCAGCACCGCCTGTTTTTCCAGGGGCTGGAGACGTTTTATCTTGGCGTGCTGGATGACAGTGGCTATCCGGTAGCCGGCCTGATCCACGGCGGGCCAGGGCTGTTAGTCACCCCGAATGCACATGACCTCTGCCTGCGGCGTGAGGCTACAGATGCGCTACCCTGGCTGCCAGCACTCCGGCCGGGCATGGCGGTAGGCGGGTTGGGCATCGACCTGGCCAGCCGCCGCCGTAACCGGATCAACGGAGTGGTGGATGCCATCACTGACGATCGGGTGGTGCTGCGTGTGCAGGAGAGCTTTGGCAACTGCCCGCAGTATATTCAGCGGCGTTTACTGCCGTCAGAGGCGCGCCGCCGTGAGGTGCAGGTGGAGCCGCTCACGGTTCTGGATGCGGATGCCCGCTACCTGATCGCTGCTGCCGACACCTTCTTTGTGGCCAGCTATGCGCCCCGCCAGCAGGAGGCGGGTGGGGCAGATCTCTCCCACCGGGGAGGAATGCCGGGCTTTATTGCACTCAGGGACGGAAAGCTGCATATCCCGGATTATGCGGGAAATCGCTACATGAATACCCTGGGAAATCTGCTGCTTGAGCCTCGCTGTGCGCTGCTGATTATGGACTTTCATCAGGGTGCAGCACTGCATATCCAGGGGCAGGCTGAAATCGTCTGGCAGCCCGCCGGAAAAGGGCGGGCCGAGCGTTACTGGACCGTGGAACCACAGCGTATCCTGCGGCTGCGGCAGCTGCTTCCCGCCGCCGGGAGCGCCGTAGAATATGCCGACAGCGCGCGTTCTGTCTCCGCATAATAAAAAAAGGGCGACATCACTGTCGCCCTTTTCTTCATCCTGCCTTCAGCGGTCAGACGCTGGCTTTCTCCGGCGCAGCGGTTTCGCCCTGCGTCATCCGGTTCAGCAGCGGTGCCGTCAGCATCATCAGGACGGCGATCACGCCGGTGACAATACCAATTTTCAGGAACACATCACCATAAACGTGCAGGGACTGCAGTGGATCGGTAATATTTTCCGGGACGGCCATCAGATTCGCCACCTTACCGGCCACCATCGCAGCACCTGCCGTGGTGAGGAACCATGAGCCCATAATAAAGCCCATCAGGCGCTGGGGAACCAGCTGGGCCACCATGGCCAGGCCGAGACCGGAAATCATCAGCTCACCGACGCTCTGCAGCGCGTAGCTGAGGATCAGCCAGCTGACCGACACGATACCCAGCTGATTCGCCAGTGACGCGCCCAGCGGCAGCACGAGGAACGCGCCAGAACACAGCAGCATGCCCAGCGCAAACTTATGTGGCATCGGCAGGCGGTCGCCCATCTTGTTGTACAGCGCGGCCAGCAGCGGGCTGAAAATCATGATCCAGAACGGGTTCAGCGCCTGGAACTGCTCGGGCTGGAAGGTAATGCCCAGAATACTGTGTTCAACGTTACGGATAGCGAAGAAGTTCAGGGAGGTGGGCATCTGCATATAAAGCACGAAGAACACAATCGCCTGCACCATCAGCACAAAGGCCACAATCATCTTGCGGCGCGCGTGGCCCTGCAGGGCAAAGGTCTCTTTGGCGAATACCAGTACGATACCGATGGCGATCACCGCCAGCACCAGACGCGCAATATCCTGATTGTGCAGCAGCCAGGTGGCCAGGGTAATCATCACCACAATCCCGGCCAGCGTTGCCAGCAGTTTGCCAATATTCAGCGGGGCAAAGTCTGCTTTAGAACCGTGGTTTTTGACCCATTTGCGGAAGAACATAAAGTTCACCAGGGTGATCAGCATCCCGACGAATGACAGGGCAAAAGCGGTGCTCCAGCCAAATTCTGCCGCCAGCCACGGGGTGGCCAGCATTGAGAAGAAGGAACCGATGTTGATCGCCATGTAATACATGGTGAACGCACCGTCGAGACGCGGGTCATCTTTATCGTAACAGGTCGACAGCAGCGAGGAAGGGTTTGCCTTGAACAGGCCGTTACCCACCGCAATGGTAGCCATACCGATGTAGACCAGACTGACATCATGACCTGACCAGGCCACCAGGGCATAACCCAGCGCCAGCACCAGAGTACCCAGCACGATCACGCGCTTAGTACCCAGCACCTTATCACCGAGCCAGCCACCAACGGCCACCAGGCCATAGACCAGTGCGCTGAAAGAGGCGAACAGTGTGATCGACTGCGCTTCTGACATTCCCAGCATTTTCACCAGGTAGACGGCCATGATCCCCTGCAGACCGTAATAACCGAAACGCTCCCATAACTCAATGGAGAAGATCAGATAAAACGACCGGGGTTGCTTAAACGCGTTGAGGCTTGCGGCCTCTGGTTTTTTGTTTGCAGTTGACACTAGTACCTCTGAATTCAGGACCTGTTTCGAGACAGGAAATAAGTCGGCGTAACGCGGGACGTGCGCTCACCTTATAGTTATAAGAAAGGGAAAAACGCCGAATAATTTCGCTGATTGTCGGCGCTGAGGCAAGCATTTTTTCAATATCGCTGTCAGCGGCAATAACAGTCTTAACAGCAGGGTTTTGCTGAAGTTGTAGTGATGGATGCTATTTATTCATCATTATGAAGATAAATATATTTAACATTGTGGCGAAATTGCACGGAATGAGGATGATCATCCTGACCTGTTGCAATGCGACTGTAAATTCTGTTTTTTGTTAATTTGTTAGTTATATAAGCTGTCTATTCTAAGAAATGTAGTGATTTATCAGGTTTTTACCGGGCTTCAGGCGCAGTGAATGCAGATAAAAGCGCTTTATGTGATTAAAATCACATAAAGGTTGATAATTCTCGTTGTAAACAAACGGTTTTAGCGTCTTTATTTTTTTATTGATTGAACGTTCAATATAAAAACACTACAATAGGTCTCATTCAATAGCTAAAACCAATGAAGCGATGCCAAAAATAGGAATGAAGGCGATTCGTCAGGCGCAGCTGATTAACGCAACGCTGACCGTGATTGACCGGGTTGGTCTGGCAGAGGCCAGTCTGGCAGTGATAGCGAAAGAGGCCGGCGTTTCTACCGGAATTGTCAGTCACTATTTTGGTGACAAACACGGCCTGCTTGACGCCTGTATGCGACAGATTATGTCCGATCTCTATGTAGCATTAGAGCATCACCGGCATAAAGCGACGCCTGACCCGGCCGCACAGATCCGGGCTATCATCGATGCGAATTTTGATGTCACGCAGATAGCCGCACCGGTGCTGAAGACTTGGCTGGTATTCTGGGCTAACAGTCTGCATCAGCCTAATCTGCACCGCCTGCAGCGGATGAATGACCGCCGCCTTTATTCCAATCTGACGGTACATTTCCGTCGTGTTCTGCCTGAGCATCAGGCCCGGGCCGCCGGCGCAAGCCTTGCGGCAGTGATCGACGGCGTGTGGCTGCGTATGACGCTGGCCCCGCAGCCGATGGAGCAGGGCCTGGATCAGGCCCGCACGCTTTGTTATCAAAATCTTGCGCTGTGGCTGAACAGCGCACCCACCCCCTGTAAGGAGGAGACATGGCCGATATGAAACGCCACGGTTTATACATCAACGGACGCGAAGTGCCGGGTAATGGCGAACTGTTCACCACCATCAATCCTGCCAATGGCGAGGTGCTGGCTGAAATCACCGCTGCCAGCCAGCAGGATATTGATGATGCCGTCGCCTCTGCCCAGGCCGGACAGCGCATCTGGCGCAGCTATACGCCGGTTGAGCGCAGCCGCGTATTGCTGAAAGCGGTTGCCCTGCTGCGTGAGCGCAATCAGGCGCTGGCAGAGCTGGAAACGGCGGACACGGGTAAACCGATCAGTGAAACCTCTGCGGTTGATATCGTCACCGGGGCCGATGTTCTGGAGTATTACGCCGGTCTGGCCGTCGCCGTAGAAGGGGAGTCGATTCCACTGCGTGATACCGCACTGGTCTATACCCGCCGCGAACCACTGGGCGTCTGCGCGGGCATCGGTGCCTGGAACTATCCGATCCAAATTGCGATGTGGAAAAGCGCTCCGGCGCTGGCGACGGGTAACGCGATGATCTTTAAGCCGAGCGAGGTGACGCCGCTGAGCGTGCTGGAGCTGGCTAAAATCTTTACGGAGGCCGGCCTGCCGGACGGCGTGTTTAACGTGGTTCAGGGTGCGGGTGCTGTCGGTCAGGGCCTGAGCCAGCATGGCGGCATTGCTAAAGTCTCCTTTACTGGCGAAGTGAATACGGGTAAGCGCGTGATGGCCGATGCGGCCCTGGCGAACCTGAAGTCTGTGACCATGGAGCTGGGCGGAAAGTCCCCGCTGGTGGTGTTTGACGATGCCGATCTGGAACGGGCAGTCGATGGTGCGATGATGGCGAACTTCTACAGCAGCGGCCAGGTCTGTACCAACGGTACGCGCGTCTTTGTTCAGCGTTCGCTGCTGGCCGCCTTTGAACAGCGCCTGCAGGAAAAAATGGCCGGCATTCACTGTGGCGACCCGACCGACCCGGCTGTGAACTTTGGCCCACTGGTCAGCGAAGAGCACTGCCAGAAAGTTGTCTCTTACCTGGAGATCGGTAAACAGGAAGGCGCGCGCCTGCTGGCAGGCGGTTCACGCATCACCGAAGGCCCACTGGCCAAAGGCTGCTACGTTGAGCCAACGGTATTCACTGACTGCACCGACGACATGCGTATCGTGCAGGAAGAGATTTTTGGTCCGGTGATGAGCATCCTGGTCTTTGACGATGAAGACGAAGTGATCCGCCGCGCCAACGACACCGAGTATGGCCTGGCCGCTGGCGTGTTCACGACGTCACTGAACCGCGCACATCGGGTGATCCATCAGCTCGAAGCCGGTATCTGCTGGGTCAACAGCTGGGGCGAATCGCCGGCACCGATGCCGGTGGGCGGGTATAAGCAGTCCGGCGTCGGGCGTGAAAACGGCCTGGAAACACTGCATCACTACACCAGAACGAAATCTGTTCTGATCGAGATGGGCGACTATCCATCCGCATTCTGATTTTTCGCCGCGGCGTCCGCGTCGCGGCAGTTTTTCCGGAGGTTTAATGCAGACATTTGACTATATTATTATTGGGGCGGGCTCCGCAGGCAACGTGCTGGCAACCCGACTGACTGAGGATGCTGACGTATCGGTACTGTTACTGGAAGCAGGCGGTAAAGACCACCGCTGGGACTTCCGTACCCAAATGCCAGCCGCTTTGGCGTATCCACTCCAGGGTAAACGTTACAACTGGGCATTTGAAACCGATCCAGAGCCGCATATGGACAACCGTCGCATGGAGTGCGGTCGGGGGAAAGGGCTGGGCGGTTCTTCGTTGATCAACGGCATGTGCTACATTCGCGGCAATGCGATGGATTATGATAACTGGGCGAGCAAGCCGGGTCTGGAAAACTGGTCCTACCTGAACTGCCTGCCGTATTTCCGTCGCGCGGAAAAACGGGACATTGGCGAAAACGACTGGCACGGCGGGGAAGGTTATCTCAGCGTGACCACGCCGAAAGCGGGCAATAACCCGCTGTATCGTGCCTTTATTGATGCGGCGAAACAGGCCGGACACCACGAAACCGACGACCTGAATGGCTACCGTCAGGACGGTTTTGGCCCGATGGATCGCACGGTGACGGCGAAAGGCCGGCGCTCCAGCACCGCACGCGGCTATCTGGATGTGGCAAAGCAGCGTCAGAACCTGACTATTGTCACCCACGCGCAGACCGACCGTATTCTGTTTGAGGGTAAAACAGCGACCGGGGTCACCTGGCTGTGCAATGGGCGACAGGAAGAAGCTCAGGCACGTCGCGAAGTGCTACTGTGTGCCGGAGCCATTAACTCGCCGCAGATCCTGCAGCGTTCCGGCGTAGGCCCGGAAGAGTGGCTGCGCGAGCTGGATATTGATGTTGTTCACGCGCTGCCGGGCGTAGGCCGTAACCTGCAGGATCACCTGGAAGTGTATATGCAGTACGGCTGTAAGAAGCCGGTCAGCCTGTATCCAGCCCTGCAGTGGTGGAACCAGCCGGCTATTGGTGCCGAGTGGCTGTTCAACGGAACCGGCGTCGGTGCCAGCAACCAGTTCGAAGCCGGTGGATTTATCCGCAGCGATGACCAGCCCGACTGGCCGGATTTGCAGTATCACTTCCTGCCGGTGGCGATCAACTACAACGGCAGCAGCCCGGTTAAACAGCACGGTTTCCAGGCACACGTGGGGCCGATGCGCTCCATGAGCCGGGGGCGCATCAAGCTGACCTCTAAACACCCGTACGCCGCACCGTCGATCTTCTTCAACTATATGTCTGAAGAGCGTGACTGGGTCGAGTTCCGTAATGCGGTGCGTCTGACGCGTGAAATCATGCGTCAGCCTGCGCTGGCTGAATACTGCGGTGAGGAGCTACAGCCGGGTATTAACGTGCAGAGCGATGAAGAGATTGATGCGTTTATCCGTGAACATGCGGAAACCGCCTATCACCCGTGCGGCAGCTGTGCCATGGGGACGGATGAGATGGCCGTTGTCGATGCAGAAGGGCGCGTCCACGGAATGCACAATCTGCGCGTGGTGGATGCCTCCATTATGCCGCAGATCACCACCGGTAACCTGAATGCCCCGACGGTGATGATTGCCGAGAAAATTTCTGACGCGATCCGTGGCAAAGCCCCGCTGCCGCTGTCAGAAGCAGAGTATTATCAGTTAAGTCGTTAATGACATGCGGGCTGACCGGAACGTCAGGTCAGCCTTTGCCATTTCCTGTTACGTCGTGGCGACCACCCTATTCGATCGCCCCGTAATCGCAGAACTATTCGAAGCAGACGTTTGGATTTTCTGACAGCAGCACAAACTCTTTAGTGTCTTTATCCAGCGCCCGGATAGCCCCGCTTTCAATGTCGTACACCCAGCCATGCAGCCGCAGCGCATTGTTGCGCAGGCCTACCGCAACGGAAGGGTGGGTTTTGATGTTGTTCAACTGCGCAATGACATTCTCCTGCACCATCGCATTCACTTTTTCCTCTTCGCTGCTGTAAGTCTTTTTATCGACCACGGCTTTTGCTGCGTCCGCATAGTGCAGCCAGTGAGCGACGGCGGGCATCGGGTCAAGACACTGACAGGTGGCAATCGCCTTCATTGCGCCACAGTTAGAGTGACCACAGATCACAATATCCGTCACACCCAGTGCCACTACGGCGTATTCGATGGTGGCGGAAACGCCGCCAGGCTCAGGGCCAAAGGAGGGAACAATGTTACCGGCATTACGGATCACGAAGAGCTGTCCCGGATCCTGCTGGGTTACCAGCTCTGGCACCAGACGGCTGTCGGAGCAGGAGATAAACAACGCTTTAGGATTCTGACTTGACGCAAGGCTGCGGAATAACTCTTTCTGGTGTGGGAAAATGTCTTTCTGGAAGTTAAGAAAACCTTCAATGATATGTTGCATAGCAAACTCTCTATTCTGAATAATGACCGCGACGTGCCGTCATAAAGAGGATAAAAGTATTTTTTTTAGGGGCTTGTGCAGGTGTGTCTTAGCGCCTACTCATCTACTTTAGCATCATATTCGCATAAATCTTCAATCAGGCAGGAGCCACAGCGCGGTTTACGTGCAATACAGGTGTAGCGGCCGTGCAGAATAAACCAGTGGTGGCAGTCAACTTTAAACTCTTTTGGCACCACTTTAAGCAGTTTTTCCTCTACCTGTTCCACGTTCTTACCTGGGGCAAAACGGGTACGGTTGCAGACGCGAAAAATATGCGTGTCCACGGCAATAGTCGGCCAGCCAAAGGCGGTGTTCAGCACCACGTTAGCGGTTTTCCGCCCCACGCCGGGCAGGGCTTCCAGCGCCTCACGGCTTTCCGGCACTTCACCACCGTGCTGTTCCAGCAGAATCCGGCAGGTCTTAATCACGTTCTCCGCCTTGCTGTTAAACAGACCGATGGTCTTGATATACGCTTTCACCCCATCAACACCCAGCGCCAGCAGCGCCGCTGGCGTATTGGCCACGGGATAGAGCTTTGCCGTCGCCTTATTGACGCTGACGTCTGTGGCCTGCGCGGAGAGCAGCACGGAAATTAACAGCTCGAACGGGGAGGTGAACATCAGCTCCGTCGTGGGGTGCGGGTTATTGTCCCGCAGGCGGATCAAAATCTCCTGACGTTTATCCTTATTCACAATACACCTGTTTTCCCGTCCGGTAGCGCCTGCGCCTCTCTTTCTGCTTTGAGCGCGGCACGTTGTTTCATTTTATTATCAATCAGATACTTGGCCGCCAGCAGCATCCCAAGCCCGATAAAGGCACCGGGCGGCAGCATCGCCAGCAGCATCGGCGAGTCAAAGTGAACCACCTCAATACGCATGGCTTTGGCCCAGGGACCCAGCAGCAGATCGGCACCGTTAAACACCGTGCCGTTACCAATAATTTCGCGAATCGCCCCCAGTACCACCATCACGCTGGTGGCACCCAGACCGATGGCCATGCCGTCCAGCGCCGAAAGCGGTAAGCTGTTTTTCGATGCCACCGCTTCAGCACGGCCGACCACGATACAGTTGGTCACAATGAGCGGAATAAAAATGCCGAGTGACTGGTACAGGCCGTAGGCATAGGCATTGATCAGCATCTGCACGCAGCTCACCACTGCGGCAATGATCATCACATAAATAGGAATGCGGATTTCAGACGGCACCCAGCGGCGCGACAGTGAGATAGCGCTGTTAGTACAGGTCAGTACCAGCGTGGTGGCCAGCCCCAGGCCCAGGGCATTAGTGGCGGTTGATGTCACCGCCAGCAGCGGGCAGAGCCCCAACAGCTGCACCAGCGCGGAGTTATTCTTCCACAGCCCGCCGACCAGCAGGGTTTTTGCTTCACTCATTGTCATCTCCACAGGTTGGCAGCGAGGACAGCTGCCCCGGTAAGGTTTCAATATACAGCGTTGTGCGCTTCACCGCATTCACCACCGCACGCGGGGTAATGGTGGCCCCGGTAAACTGATCAAATTCGCCGCCGTCTTTCTTCACCGCAAACTGTCTGTCGTCAGGGCCGGTGACCCGCTTACCGTTGAAGCTGTTGATCCAGTCAGAAACGCGCAGATCAATTTTATCGCCCAGGCCGGGGGTTTCGTGATGTTCCACCACGCGGGTGCCGTATACCGTACCGGTAAAGCTGGCCCCCACGATCATCTGAATATTCCCCGAATAGCCGTCAGGGGCCGTCGTTTCCATCGCCACGGCCACCGGCTTATCCCCTTTACGTGCCAGGTAGAGGCGGTGAGGACTGCCGTTACCCAGCGCGGAGTTGCTGACCAGGTAGCACTCCTGCTGAATGGCGTTATCGTACAGCTCCGGCGGCACCACCTGGTCCAGCAGGACTTTTTGCTGAAGCGCGGTCTGGTGAGCAATGGTCGGTTTGGTCACGGTATTAACCACTGCCGTCAGACCGGTGGTGATGGCGGCGAAAACGGCCAGTGTGACGCCGTTTTTACGAATGGCATCCAGCATTATTTTTCCTTCCGGTGGCCGTAGACGCGCGGCTGCGTGTAGTAGTCAATCAGGGGTACGCAGATGTTAGCCAGCAGCACGGCAAACGCCACGCCATCCGGGTAGCCGCCAAAGCTGCGGATCAGCCAGACCAGCAGGCCAATCAGTCCACCGTAAAGCAGGCGTCCTTTATTGGTCGTGGAGGCGGTTACCGGATCGGTGGCGATGAAGAATGCACCCAACATAGTTGCCCCGGAGAGTAAATGGATCACCGGCGACACTAAACTCTGCGGCGAGAAAAGCCAGCCCAGCGTGGCGCAGAATGCCAGGGAAACAAGCATGCTGACCGGGATATGCCAGCGAATACTGCGGGTTATTAGCAGGAAGGCTCCACCCAGCAGAAAACCCACGTTCACCCACTGCCAGCCCAGCCCGGCCAGCACGCCGCCGTAGATCGGCTGTGCCAGCAGCTGCTCCGCGCTGTGCCCGGCACGCAGGCCGGTTTTGAAGTTATCCAGCGGCGTTGCCTGGCTGATGCCGTCAATGCCTACCTGCAGCTGCTGCATGGTGTGGCCATCCAGCGTATGGAAATGGAAAATCATGCTCAGGGTATCGCCGAAGCCGGGCGTGATGCCCTGCAAACTGTCTGGCGGCAGCCAGCTGGTCATCTGCACCGGGAAGGAGATCAGCAGGACAACATACCCCACCATCGCCGGGTTGAACGGATTTTGCCCCAGGCCACCGTAGAGGTGTTTTGAAATAATCACCGCAAACAGCGTCCCGATCACCACTAACCACCACGGGGCAAGTGAGGGGATGCTGATGCCGAGCAGCAGGGCGGTGAGCAGCGCGGAGTTGTCCTTCAGTGTCTCCGCCAGCGGTAGCTTACGCAGCCGCAGAATAGCAGCCTCCGCGCCCACGGCCGCCACGGCGGCAATCAGCACCTGGATCAGATTACCCCAGCCAAAATAGTACCACTGCGCTGCCATGCCGGGCACAGCGGCAATCAGCACCAGCAGCATAATGGTGCCGGTGCTGCGGCGGTTGTGCGTGTAAGGTGAACTTGCAATGCGAAAAGCCATTTAATCCTCTTGAGCTGAAGGCTGCTGCGATTTACGCGCTTTAACGCGCGCAATGGCCGCGGCCACCGCTGCTTTACGTGCGTCGTCGGAAGCGGCTGGCGCTTCGTCGTTATGATCGTCGGTTTCCTGCCGCTGCGCGGCCTTTTTCGCTTTGGCGCGGGCGATGGCGGCCTCGATAGCCGCCTTACGGGCGTCGACCGGCGGTTCGGCAGGCGTCACGTTGGTTTCGTCCGGTGCGCTGGCGCTGGCGCTGGCCTGCGCGGCTTTCTTCGCTTTAGCGCGGGCGATGGCAGCCTCCACCGCCGCCTTGCGGGCGTCGACCGGCGGTTCGGCAGGCGTCGCGTTGGTTTCGTCCGGTGCGCTGGCGCTGGCCTGCGCGGCCTTTTTCGCTTTGGCGCGGGCAATGGCGGCCTCGATAGCGGCCTTGCGGGCGTCGACCGGCGGTTCGGCAGGCGTCGCGTTGGTTTCGTCCGGTGCGCTGGCGCTGGCCTGCGCGGCTTTCTTCGCTTTAGCGCGGGCGATGGCGGCCTCGATAGCGGCCTTGCGGGCGTCGACCGGCGGTTCGGCAGGCGTCGCGTTGGTTTCGTCCGGTGCGCTGGCGCTGGCCTGCGCGGCTTTCTTCGCTTTGGCGCGGGCAATGGCGGCTTCCACCGCCGCCTTGCGGGCGTCGACCGGCGGTTCGGCAGGCGTCGCGTTGGTTTCGTCCGGTGCGCTGGCGCTGGCCTGCGCGGCTTTCTTCGCTTTGGCGCGGGCGATGGCAGCCTCCACCGCCGCCTTGCGGGCGTCGACCGGCGGTTCGGCAGGCGTCACGTTGGTTTCGTCCGGTGCGCTGGCGCTGGCCTGCGCGGCTTTCTTCGCTTTGGCGCGGGCGATGGCAGCTTCCACCGCCGCCTGACGCGGGTCGGTGGTCTGTCGGGTAACAGGTTCATTCACCGCCTGCTGCTCGGCCTGATGCACGCGCGCTTCTGCCTGGCGGGCTTCACGCTCCGCCTGTCTGAGGGCGCGATCGGTGGTTTCTGCGGCTGACGGATCCACCTGCTTCGCTTTTACTCTTTCACGTGCCGCAGCAATCGCATCAGCGTCGCTTGACGCGACGCTGCGTTTTGCCTGTTGATGTTTCGCTTCGCGTGCTGCTTTCTCGCGCTCAAGGCGCAGCTGGCGCGCTTCAAAGCGCGCTTTAGCCAGTGCGGTGCGTTCCGCTTCAAGATCGATAGCCTGGATTTCGGCTTTCTCACGACGGTAGTACTGCACCAGGGGAATATTACTCGGGCAGACATAGGCGCAGGCACCGCACTCAATGCAGTCGGCAATATTGTGTTCACGCGCCTTGTCGTGATCGCCGCCCCGGCTGTACCAGTAAAGCTGCTGGGGAAGCAGGGCGGCCGGACAGACATCTGCACAGGCACTGCAGCGGATGCAGCTCTGTTCCGGCTCGTCCTGTCCCATCTCACTGGCGGCGGGGGCCAGAATGCAGTTGGTGATTTTCACCACCGGCACATCCAGCGTCGGCAGGGTAAAGCCCATCAGCGGGCCGCCCATCACCACCATTTGTTCCGCACCGGGGGTAAATTCAGCCTGCTGCAGCAGATGGCTGATCGGCGTGCCCAGGCGCGCCCAGACGTTTCCGGGCCGGGCCACGGCCCCCCCGGTGAGGGTGACAACGCGTTCGGTCAGCGCTTCGCCATCAATTACGGCACGCTTAACGGCAAATGCCGTGCCGACGTTCTGCATCAGCACGCCGATATCGGTTGAACGACCGCCGTGCGGCACTTCCTTACCGGTGAGAATTTTGGTCAGCTGTTTGGCCCCGCCCGACGGGTATTTGGTGGGGATCACGCGGATCTGCAGGTCAGTATCGCTGCCCAGCGCCTGTTTCAGCGCGGCAATCGCCTGCGGCTTATTGTCCTCAATGCCGATGAGTACCTGGTCTGCCTGCAGGATAAACGCCAGAATGCGGCTGCCCTCCAGCACTTCCCGTGCGCAGTCCTGCATTAAGCGGTCATCGGCTGTGATGTAAGGTTCGCACTCTGCTGCGTTAATAATCAGCGTATTCACGCCGTGCAGGCCACCTTTCAGCTTGCTGGCGGTGGGGAAACCGGCCCCGCCCAGGCCTGCGACGCCAGCCTGATGGACTTTCTCCACCAGTTCACTTCGCTCAACGCGGCGATAATCCTGCAGGGGGTGCTTCTCAACCCAGCGATCGTCACCGTCCGGCGTAATAAACAGGCACATCTCGGCCAGGGCCGAGGGATGGGCTGTCATATGTGGCGCAATTTTTGTCACCGTGCCGGAGCTGGGCGCGTGGATCGGCAGCATCCGGCCACTGCCAAAGGTCAGCGGCTGACCACGGAGAACGCGATCTCCCGGACGCACGGCCAGTTCGCCTTCCGGGCCGATATGCTGCTTCAGGGGCAGAATAAACTGGGCTGGCAGCGGCAGTTCACGCAGCGGCGTACCGTTTGACTGGGTTTTCATTTCAGGCGGGTGGATCCCCCCTTTAAAATCCCAGAGGCGGTCTTTTTTTAAGAAATTAAGCAGGTTAAACATGGCTATCTACAGGAATGACCCGGACCGGAATGGTGTTCAGGTCCCATTTCCAGTTGGCAGTAGTGGGGGCAACCGGGCGCATCTCAATGCAGTCGGTCGGGCAGGGAGCAACGCACAGATCGCAGCCGGTACAGACATCGCTGAGTACCGTGTGCATCGCACGCGTGGCGCCGACGATAGCATCAACCGGGCAGGCCTGAATACATTTGGTGCAGCCAATACAGTTGGCTTCGTCAATCCAGGCGACCTTACGCTCGGGTTCACCCGGCAGTTCGTCGCCCAGCGGCTGCGGATCAACGTTAAGTAGCGCCGCCAGCTTGAGCATGGTCTGTTCGCCACCGGGGGCACATTTATTGATCATCTCGCCGTTATTGCCGACGGCATCCGCATACGGGCGGCAGCCGGGATAGCCGCACTGCCCACACTGGCTCTGCGGCAGGATAGCGTCAATCTGCTCAACGATCGGATCTTCTTCTACCTTAAACCGGCGGGAGGCATAGCCCAGCAGCCCACCAAAAATCAGGCTGAGCACACTTAAAACGGCAACGGCAATCCAGATAGCACTCATCAGAACTTGACCAGTCCGGTAAAGCCCATAAAGGCCAGCGCCATCAGGCCGGCGGTCACCAGCGCAATCGACGACCCTTTAAACGGCGCGGGAACATCGGCCAGCACCAGACGTTCACGAATACCGGCAAACAGCACCATCACCAGCGAGAAGCCGAGTGAAGCACTGAAGCCGTAAAGCGCGGCCTGCAGGAACGTATGGTTAAGGTTGACGCTTAACAGCGGCACGCCAAGCACCGCACAGTTAGTGGTGATCAGCGGCAAAAAGATGCCCAGCAGGCGATAGAGGTCGGGACTGGTTTTACGCACGACCATCTCGGTGAACTGCACGACGACGGCAATCACCAGAATATAGGCCATGGTGCGCAGGTAAACCAGATCCAGCGGCAGCAGGATCAGATGGTTAACCAGCCACGCACAGATCGAGGCGAGCGTAATGACAAACGTCGTGGCGAGTCCCATGCCAATTGCCGTTTCCAGTTTTTTGGAAACGCCCATAAAGGGACACAGGCCGAGAAACTTCACTAACACGAAGTTATTCACCAGCACGGTGCCAATAAAAAGAAGCAGGTATTCGGTCATTGATACGCCTGAAAAATAGTGAAAGCGGTCTATTATCCGGCATTGCAGCCCTGACCACAACCGCACAGTCTTAGCGGTTTTTTAATAGCGCACTCACGATTAAATTTTTGACGTTTTTTTCAACATCAGGGCGCGACAAAGGTGTTTTTAACCCGCTGAGAACGCTTGAAATAGGGTACCAGAACGCTGGCGGCCAGCAAGGCGAACAGTAAATTACGCATTGCCAGGTTATCAGCCACCGGAGAGAAGACAAAAGCCTTCAGCGCCAGGACGACATTCAGCAACAGCCAGATCAGATAGTGGCGCGGCACCCGCCGTGACCGCTGGCAGAAAAGCCAGGTGATCCACGCCGTATACACCAGCATGACAGCGGACGTAAGCAGCGACGCCGCCCACTGCAGCAGTGCGGGCTGCGGAGAGTGCCAGGATACATTTCGTATTGCTGGCCCGGTCAGTGCGCCGATATACATCGTCATCACCAGTGCTGAGGCCATTAAGGCGATAATCAGCCAGGCCAGCGGGACCAGCAGCCAGCCGCCGATACGCGGTTTAGAATCAACAGGCACAAATTATCCTTTTATCAGCCGGAAAGGGCAAAGGCGCATCGCACAGGGCCACACGCATGAGGGGGAGGATTATACGGATTATCGTGGTTCAGGTCATCAGGGCGATGAACGCGGCATATCAGACCACAAAATGCCAGACGGTTTTGGGCACACGACCCAAATCAAACAGGCGGCCGCCCGAGGCGAGTTCGGCACGACGATGATCGGCCGCGCGGTACATCTGAATAATGTCTGCGTCATCGGTGAGAGAATAATTCAGATGGTCAAAAAGTTTTTCCAGGCTTTCCAGAGAATTAACTTTGCGAAATTTCAATAAGTAATCTTGAACGGTCATTGCAGCCATCCAGGTAGGAATCAAGAGCTGGCAGTATATGATGCAGGGCAAAAGATTCCACTTTGTTTTCATCGGGCAATATAAAAATCAGAAAATTCAGCATAGCTTAGTGCATCAGACGATCCGTTATCGTCCCCTGCGGTCGGCAGCAGGGCCAGTGAGGGATTTAGATGGCTTTCGCCCTTTCACCCTCCCAGGATGAATCTGATAAAGAGAATAAGCCAACGCCATGCTGAAACGACAGAGAATAAAACTGTGGAAGAGATCACAATTTTGCAGTTTGCTCAGGTGCGCCGCCGATAGCGCCCGGGCGACAGAACTTCACGCAGTGTTGTAATCGCTTCCAAATGCTTCTGCCGCAAACGCTTATGTTTATTACACTTATTTAACCTGATTTTTACTGCAAATACGCGTTTTTTCCATATCACCAATCGTACTCACCGCGCCTGATGGTGGCGTAACCTCTTTGAATTATTGAATTTTGTGAGCATTGTCGTAAATGTTTTCCTGCGAATAGGCCAGGCTTATGTGGCTCTTAACCCTATACGATAAAATCCCATCAGAGGAAAAATGATCATGTGGAAGCGTTTACTCTTATCCACCCTTATCGGAGCCAGCCTGTCTGCACCTGCGCTGGCCGAATCAATGACCGTCGGATTCTCACAGGTTGGCTCGGAATCAGGCTGGCGCGCAGCAGAAACCAGCGTGGCAAAAAGTGAAGCTCAAAAACGGGGCATTACGCTGAAGATCGCGGACGGCCAGCAAAAACAAGAGAATCAAATCAAGGCAGTGCGCTCCTTTATCGCGCAGGGGGTAGACGCGATATTTATCGCGCCTGTCGTGCAGACAGGTTGGGAACCGGTGCTCTCTGAAGCCAAAGACGCCAAAATCCCGGTCTTCCTGCTGGACCGCGCCATCGTGGTCAAAGATAAATCCCTCTATCAGGCCGTGGTAACGGCGGATAACGTCTATGAAGGCAAGTTGATCGGTGACTGGCTGGTGAAACATCAGGCCGGTAAGCCCTGTAACGTGGTGGAACTGCAGGGAACCGTAGGGGCCAGCGTGGCCATCGACCGTAAAAAAGGCTTTGCTGAAGCCATTGCCAATACGCCAAATATTAAAGTTATTCGTTCGCAGTCTGGTGACTTTACCCGCAGCAAGGGTAAAGAAGTGATGGAAAGTTTTATTAAGGCGGAAAACAACGGCAAGAATATTTGTATGGTTTACGCACATAACGATGATATGGCGATCGGGGCTATTCAGGCGATAAAAGAAGCCGGACTTAAACCGGGTAAAGATATTTTAACCGGATCCATTGATGGCGTACCGGATATTTATAAAGCGATGCTGGCCGGCGAAGCCAATGCCAACGTTGAGCTGACGCCGAATATGGCTGGCCCGGCGTTTGATGCGCTGGAAAAACTGAAAAAAGACGGCACCATGCCGCCAAAAATTATCAAAACGGAAACCCGACTGTTCCTGCCAGCCGATGCGCAGGCGCAGTTAGACACCAAAAAAGGAATGGGCTACTGATCCCCTCGCCGCCCCGCCCGGGGCGGTTACCTATTTGTCTGAGGCACGCGTATGACCATCGAAACCTCTACGCCTGCGTTGCTGGCCATCAGCAACGTCAGCAAATCTTTTCCCGGCGTCCGGGCGCTGGACAATGTCTCGTTTGACCTGCGTGCCGGCGAAATAATGGCCTTACTGGGGGAGAACGGGGCGGGGAAATCCACGCTGATCAAGGTGCTGACCGGCGTTTATCAGCGCGATGGCGGTACCCTGATGCTTGGCGGGCAGAGCATTAATCCCCGTAATACCGCCGAGGCGCAGCAGCTGGGTATTGGCACGGTGTATCAGGAGGTGAACCTGCTGCCGAATATGTCCGTTGCCGATAATCTGTTTATTGGCCGTGAGCCTAAGCGCTTTGGCCTGATCGATCGTAAAACCCTGAACAGGCGGGCAGTGAAGCTGATGGCCGATTACGGCTTTGAACTGGACGTCACCCGACCGCTGGGGCAGTACTCGGTAGCGATGCAGCAAATTATTGCCATCTGCCGGGCGGTGGACCTGTCGGCAAAAGTCCTGATCCTTGATGAACCGACCGCCAGCCTGGATGCCAGCGAGGTGACCATGTTGTTCACGCTGATGGAACAGCTGAAGGCAAAAGGGATGGGGCTGGTGTTTGTCACCCACTTCCTTGACCAGGTTTACCGCGTGACGGACCGCATTACCGTACTGCGCAACGGCCAGTTTATCGCCACGCGCGACACCCACAGCCTGCCACAAATCGAACTGATCAAGCTGATGCTGGGGCGTGAACTGCTGGAAACTGCACTGCAACGCGCGGGCAGCACGCTGAAAAGCGATCAGCCTGCGGTGGAATTCAAAGATTACGGTAAGAAAGGGACGATTGAACCCTTTAGCCTCAGCGTGCGTCCTGGCGAGGCCGTCGGGCTGGCGGGCCTGCTGGGTTCCGGGCGCACGGAGACCGCAGAGCTGCTGTTCGGCATCAAACGAGCCGACAGCGGCCGTGCCTTCATCAGGGGAAAACCTCAGACCATTCGCTCACCCGCCCAGGCCTCGCGGCTGGGCATGGGCTTCTGTCCGGAAGATCGCAAAACGGACGGTATTATCGGGGCGGCTTCCGTACGGGAAAATATCATTCTGGCGCTGCAGGCCCAGCGCGGCTGGCTGCGACCGATCCCAAAGCGAGAGCAGCAGCAGGTGGCGGAGCGCTTTATCAAGAGCCTCGGCATCCGTACCCCGGATGCGGAACAGCCGGTGGAACTGCTGTCCGGTGGTAACCAGCAAAAGGTGCTGTTGTCGCGCTGGCTGGTGACCAAACCCCAGTTTTTGATCCTGGATGAGCCGACGCGCGGTATCGACGTCGGCGCCCACGCGGAGATTATCCGCCTGATTGAAACCCTGTGCGCCGATGGCCTGGCGCTGCTGGTGATCTCCTCCGAGCTGGAGGAGCTGGTCGGCTATGCGGACCGCGTGGTGATCCTGCGCGACCGTCAGCAGGTTGCCGAAATTCCACTGGAGCAGCTCTCCGTTGCGGCGATCGTGAATGCGATAGCGGCGGGAGGGGAACAACATGCCTGAATCGCATCTGATGGCGGGGAAATCACCGATGTTAAAACGAAAACTGCCGCCCGGGCTGCCGCAGATTGGCGCACTGCTGCTGGTGCTGCTGATTGACAGTCTGGTAGCGAACAACTTCTTTGCTATCCACCTGCAGGACGGACGTCTGTTCGGCAGCCCGATTGATATTCTTAACCGCGCGGCTCCGGTGGCAATTCTGGCGATTGGCATGACGCTGGTGATCGCCACCGGGGGCATCGATCTTTCGGTCGGGGCCGTCATGGCTATTGCCGGGGCCACTGCCGCCACCCTGACCGTTGCCGGACACAGCCTGCCGGTGATCATCCTGGTGACGCTGGGCAGCGGCATTCTCTGCGGACTGTGGAATGGCGTGCTGGTCGCGTTGCTGAAGATCCAGCCGTTTGTGGCCACGCTGATCCTGATGGTGGCGGGGCGCGGTATTGCGCAGCTGATCACCCAGGGACAGATTGTTACCTTCGACAGCGACGCGCTGGCACGCCTGGGCAGCGGGACGCTGCTTCTGCTTCCGGTACCGGTATGGATCACCCTCGGGCTGGCACTGCTGGTCTGGCTGTTAACGCGTAAAACCGCACTGGGCATGTTTATTGAAGCGGTGGGGATTAACCTGCGGGCGGCGCGCAACGCGGGCGTCAACGGCTGGCTGGTGGTGATGAGTACGTACGTGTTGAGTGGACTGTGCGCGGCGGTGGCCGGGCTGATTGTCGCTGCGGATATACGCGGTGCCGATGCCAACAATGCCGGGTTGTGGCTGGAGCTGGATGCCATCCTGGCGGTGGTGATTGGCGGGGCATCGCTGATGGGTGGGCGTTTTAGCCTGATGCTGTCGCTGATCGGCGCGCTGATCATCCAGGCGATGAATACCGGGATTTTACTCTCCGGCTTCCCACCCGAACTGAATCAGGTGGTGAAGGCGGTGGTGGTGATGCTGGTGCTGCTGCTGCAGTCTCCGCGCTTTATTCAACTGTTTAAACGAGGGCATCGCCGTGATTAAACGCCATCTGCCGTTAATGATCACCCTGCTGGTATTTGTCGCGGGTTATCTCTTCTGCCTGAGCCAGTATCCCGGTTTTGCTTCCACGCGGGTGATTGCCAATATTCTCACCGATAACGCCTTTCTGGGCATTATCGCCGTCGGAATGACCTTTGTGATCCTCTCCGGCGGTATCGATCTGTCGGTGGGGGCGGTCATTGCCTTTACCGGGGTCTTTCTTGCCCGTCTGATTGGTGATTTCCACGTTGACCCCTGGCTGGCATTTGCCCTGGTGCTGTCCCTGGGCACGGCGTTCGGAGCCTTTATGGGCTGGCTGATCGATGCGCTGAAGATCCCGGCGTTTATTATTACCCTGGCCGGTATGTTCTTCCTGCGCGGCTGCAGCTATCTGGTGGCGGAAAGCTCGTTACCCATCGACCACCCGCTGTATGCCACGCTGTCATCGATGGCGTGGAAAATTCCCGGTGGCGGGCGGCTGAGCCTGCTGGCCGTGATTATGCTGGTGGTCGTGGCGCTGGGCATCTTACTGGCGCACCGCAGCCGCTTTGGTAATCAGGTGTACGCCATCGGCGGGAATGCGACGTCCGCCCGGCTGATGGGCATCTCCACCCGCAGCACCACGGTGCGGATCTATATGCTTTCTTCCGGACTGGCCACGCTGGCCGGCATCGTGTTCTCCATCTATACCTCTGCAGGCTATGCGCTGGCGGGAATGGGCGTGGAGCTGGATGCCATCGCCTCGGTGGTGATCGGCGGGACGCTGCTGTCTGGCGGGGTCGGCACCGTACTGGGGACGCTGTTCGGCGTGCTGATCCAGGGGCTGATCCAGACGTGGATTAACTTTGACGGCACCCTGAGTTCCTGGTGGACCAAAATTGCCATTGGCGTGCTGCTGTTTGCGTTTATTGCCCTGCAGCGCCTGCTAACGCTGATGTGGGATCGCCAGCAAAATGCGCCGGTGAAGCGGCTGGTCTGACGTCAGACGGAGCGAGCCGGCCCTGGGGCCGGCTCGCTCCGTTCCCCCGGCGGCCGCGCAGCCGTTGCCCGGGTCGGGCGGCCTGCAAAAGCGGTTTATCTCTTCTATCCTTACTCTTTTAGGTAAGGAGCCGTTATGAAAAACATTCTGCTTTTATCCACATTGCTGCTAGCGGGCACAGCCTTCGCGGCTGAGACAGGTACCCCCTCTGAGGAGGCCCGCTATGTCAGCCTGCTGTGTACCACCGCGTCTGCCCAACCGGACGCTTCCCGTGACGCCTACCTGCAGCAGCTCAACGATATGCACATGCGCAGTCACTCTTCTTCCTCGCTGAATAAAACTGATTTTGACCGCGAGGTGGCCGGGAAGGTTGTTGACGGCTGGCTGGCGCTCTCGCCGGAACAGCGTCGCCAGGCTAACACGCAGGCGGGCTGCGAAAAAGCATTAGGTGAGCAGTTGAAAAAGGGGGAGTAATCTCCCCGGCGAACCCGCCCCATGACAGATAACTCAGGAATAACGACACAGGAATAAGCGAATCAAGAGGAGACTATCACGTGGCAGACTCTCTCACTGACAGCGAATGTATATTAATCGATCGCTACTGGCGGGCAGCCAATTACCTTTCTGTAGGTCAGATCTATTTAATGGATAACCCACTTCTGCGCGAACCGCTGAAGCCGGAGCATATCAAGCCAAGACTGCTGGGCCACTGGGGGACGACACCCGGCCTGAATTTTATCTATGTCCATCTCAACCGCATCATTCGCCAGCGCAGGCTTAACTTACTCTATGTCTGCGGGCCGGGACACGGTGGGCCGGGCATGGTGGCCAATACCTGGCTGGAAGGCAGCTACAGCGAAATTTATCCTGACGTGAGCCAGGACATCGCCGGCATGAAACGGCTGTTTAAGCAGTTTTCCTTCCCGGGAGGGATACCCAGCCATGCGGCGGCCGAAACCCCGGGCTCGATTAACGAAGGCGGAGAGCTGGGCTACTCGCTGGCACACGCCTTCGGTGCCGCATTCGACCATCCCGAGCTGATTGTTCCGTGCATTATTGGTGATGGAGAGGCGGAAACCGGGCCGCTTTCTGCCAGCTGGCAAAGCCTGAAGTTCCTTAATCCACAGCGTGACGGGGCGGTACTGCCGATACTGCACGTGAACGGCTATAAGATCGCCAATCCCACCCTGTCCGGCCGCACCAGTGATGAAGAACTGGTACAACTCTACCGGGCGCTGGGCTATGCACCGCGCGTGGTGACAGGCAATGATCCGGCGCTGATGCACGCGCAAATGGCGATGGTACTGGATGAAGTCTTTGACGAGATTGCGGCGATCCAGCGGCAGTACCGTCAGGAAAAACCGCCGGCCGGTGTGCCACGCTGGCCAATGATTTTGTTACGCAGTCCGAAGGGATGGACCGGGCCCAAAAGTGTCGACGGTAAGAAAGTGGAAGACTTCTGGCGGGCCCACCAGGTGCCGGTCTCAGGCTGTCGTGAGAATGATGAACATCGACGTATCCTTGAACAGTGGCTGAAAAGTTATCAGCCGGAAAAACTGTTTGATGCCAGCGGACGTTTACGCCCGGAACTGCAGGCGCTGGCACCGCAGGGTGACTGGCGCATGGGGGCCAGCCCCTGGGCTAACGGCGGCAGGCTCAGGCAGCCCTTAATCACGCCTGATATTGGTGCATTCTCACTGGACGTAACGACGCCCGGTGCCGTACAGGGGCAGGCGACGGCGCAGTTGGGTCATTATCTGCGTGAGGTTGTGCAGAAAAACCCCAATAATTTCCTGATTTTTGGGCCGGATGAAACGGCCTCTAACCGGCTGAGTCCGGTTTTTGATGTCACCGCACGCCGCTGGATGGGGGAACGCGAACCGTATGACGAGCAGCTGGCCCCGGATGGTCGGGTACTGGAAGTGCTCAGTGAGCATCTTTGCCAGGGGTGGCTGGAAGGATATCTGCTGAGCGGCCGGCACGGGCTGTTCAACTGTTACGAAGCCTTTATTCACATTATCGATTCGATGTTTAACCAGCATGCAAAATGGCTGAAGGTGTCACGCAAGCTCCCCTGGCGGGCACCGATCGCCTCGCTGAATTATCTGCTCTCATCACACGTATGGCGTCAGGATCATAATGGCTACAGTCATCAGGACCCGGGCTTTATCGATCACGTGGTGAATAAGAAAGCCGACATCGTCCGCGTCTACTTACCACCGGATGCCAATACCCTGCTGTGGGTGGGCGATCACTGTCTGAAAACCTGGGATCGCATCAACGTTATTGTCGCGGGCAAGCAGCCCTCGCCGCAGTGGCTGGACCGCGACAGCGCGGCGAAGCATTGCGAAGCCGGTATGGGGATATGGTCCTGGGCGGGCAATACTGACAACGATGTCAGCCCTGATGTGGTGATGGCCTGCGCCGGAGATGTTCCCACCATTGAAACGCTGGCAGCCGTACAACTGTTGCGTGAACGGGTCCCTGAGCTGAAGGTCCGCGTCGTCAACGTGGTGGATTTGATGGCGCTGCAAACGCAGGAGCAGCACCCGCACGGTAAAACGGAACAGGCGTTTGAAGCGTTGTTCACGGCGGATAAGCCGGTCATCTTTGCCTTTCACGGTTACCCCAGCCTGATCCACCGGCTGACGTATCAGCGCCGGAATCATCAGAATTTTCACGTACAGGGGTTCAGTGAGGAGGGCACCACCACCACACCGTTTGATATGACCGTGCTCAATAAGCTGGACCGCTACCATCTGGCGCAAGCGGCTATCACACATGTTCCGCATCTGGCCGCCACTCAGGGTCACGTTGTTGAAACATTGCAGGCGCGTCTGGCGTATCACCATGATTATGTGCGTGAACACGGAGAAGACATGCCGGAAGTCAGCCAGTGGCGTTGGGGGCAGGGTAACGCAGAGTAAGATGAGAAAACGCCCCCGTCAGGGGGCGTTAGCGGTTAGCGTTGATTCAGACGGTAGTAAGCTTCATTCCAGCGCAGCGCATCGCGGAAACCGTGCAGCGTGGTTTCTTCATCGATCACCAGCGCTTCAATCCCGGTCAGCTCGGCGTAAAGCCGCATATCGTCGACGGTCAGCGCCTGGCTGAAGACGGTGTGATGCGCACCGCCGCCCAGAATCCACGCTTCAGACGCTGTCGCCAGCGACGGCTGCGCCCGCCACAGGGCGCGGGCCACCGGCAGTTTCGGCAGTGCCTGCGGCTGTTCGATCGCGTCCACCACGTTAACCAGCAGGCGGAAACGGTCACCCATATCAATCACGCTGGCATTAACCGCTCGTCCGGCCGGGGCGGAGAAGATCAGACGAGCCGGATCGGCCTTGCCGCCGATGCCCAGCGCCTGCACGTCGAGCAGCGGTTTGGCTTCACGCGCGATGGTCGGGCAGACCTCCAGCATATGTGAGCCCAGCACCAGGTCGTTCCCCGGTGCGAAGTGGTAGGTGTAATCCTCCATAAACGAGGTGCCTCCCGGGACATCTCCCGCCATCTGTTTAAAGATGTGCAGCAGTGCCGCCGTTTTCCAGTCACCCTCACCGGCAAAACCGTACCCCTGCTGCATCAGGCGCTGTACCGCCAGCCCCGGCAGCTGCGTCATACCGTGCAGCGTCTGGAAATTGGTGGTGAATGCCCGGCAGCCTTCGCTTTCCAGGAACCGCTTGATCCCCAGTTCAATCCGGGCAGCATCCAGCACGTTCTGCCGTTTGTCACCGTTCACGGCCGCTGCCGCGCTAAATTCATAGCTGCTTTCGTATTCATCAATCAGTGCGCTGACATCGCCGTCGCTGACCTGGTTGATCACCTCTACCAGATCGCCCACGCCCCAGCCGTTCACGGCGTAACCAAACTGGATCTGTGCCGCGACTTTATCGCCTTCCGTCACTGCCACTTCGCGCATGTTGTCACCGAAACGGGCCACTTTCAGCTGCTGGCTGGCCTGCAGAGCGGCGGCACCGCGCATCCACTGTCCGATGCGCTGCTGTGAGCGTTCATCCTGCCAGTGGCCGGTCACCACCTGATGCGGCAGACGCATCCGCGCGCCAATAAAGCCAAACTCACGGCCGCCGTGTGCAGTCTGGTTCAGGTTCATAAAGTCCATATCCATGCTGTCCCACGGGATCTCCGCATTGAACTGGGTATGGAACTGTAGCAGCGGCTTATTCAGAATCGACAGGCCGCCAATCCACATTTTTGCCGGGGAGAAGGTGTGCAGCCAGGTGATAATGCCCAGGCAGCTCTGATCGTGATTCGCCTCGCGGCACAGCGACAGTGCCTCATCCGGTGTTTTAACCAGCGGTTTAAGCTGTAAAGAGAAGGGCAGTTTACCCGCCCGGTTCAGGCCTTCCACCACCTGCTGTCCATGCTGCTCGACCTGGCGCAGCGTTTCCGCACCGTACAGGTGCTGGGTACCAATCACAAACCATACGCTGCGGGCGTTTAACTGTGTCATAAAGCGATTCCTTAACTGACTGATGAAGGTTGTGGGGCAAACTGCGGTTCCGCCAGCTCACACCATTGAAGATAACGCTGATAAAGCTGCTGGAAGCGGGCGACGCGAACCGGATCCGGCTGCAGGGTCTGATCCAGCGGGCTGGCCATCTGCGCCTGTGCCGACGGGATATCGGCATAGACGCCTGCGGCCACAGCGGCAAAGATGGCGGCCCCCAGCGCACAGCATTCGTCGGAGGCAACAATGTCCAGCGGACGGTTCATCACGTCGCAGCACACCTGCATAATGGTCGGCGACTTGCGGGCAATCCCGCCGAGGGCGAGGATCTGCTGTACCGGGATATCCTGCTGTTCAAAGCACTCCATAATGGCGCGTGCGCCAAACGCGGTAGCGGCAATAAAGCCACCGAACAGCGTCGGGGCATCGGTGCCGAGATTGAGGTCGGTGATCACCCCTTTCAGCCGCTGGTTGGCAAAGGGCGTACGGCGGCCGTTAAACCAGTCAAGGACCACCGGCAGATGGTCGAGCTGCGGATCGGCGGCCCAGGCGGCGGTTAACTGTTCCAGCATGCCCTGTTGTATGGCCTCAAGTTCGGCTTTCAGCGCTGGCTGCTGCTGTGCCGCCTGCACCAGCGGCCAGCTCAACAGACGGCCAAACCAGGCATACATGTCGCCAAACGCCGACTGCCCGGCCTCCAGGCCAATCATCCCCGGCACCACGCTACCGTCCACCTGACCACAGATCCCTTTAATCGCACGCTCGGCTACGCGATCGGCATCAGCAATCAGAATGTCGCAGGTCGACGTCCCGATCACTTTCACCAGCGTATAGGGCTGCGCTCCGGCACCCACCGCCCCCATATGGCAGTCAAATGCGCCGCCGGAAAGCGTCACGCTGCCCGGAAGACCAAGACGCGCTGCCCATTCGGCGCTGAGCTTGCCGACCGGCACGTCGGCCGTCCAGGTATCGGTAAACATCGGGTAATCGAGATCGGCGGTCAGTAGTGGGTCGAGAGCATTGAGGAACCGGGCTTCAGGTAACCCCTGCCAGACCGGATGCCAGAGCGACTTATGGCCGGCCGCACAGCGGCCGCGCTTCATGTCGGCAGGGGCCGTGGTGCCGCTTAACAGCGCCGGCACCCAGTCACACAGTTCCACCCAGGAGACCGCTGCCTCGCGTACCGCCGCATCCTGGCGGCTGATATGCAGAATTTTGGCCCAGAACCATTCAGAGGAGTAAATACCGCCGATAAAGCGTGAATAGTCCTGAAAATCGCCGCTGTGACACAGGCGGGTAATAGCTTCAGCCTCCTCAATGGCAGTGTGATCCTTCCACAGCACGAACATCGCGTTGGGGTTTTCGGCAAATTCCGGGCGCAGGGCAAGTACCCGCCCTTCACGGTCGACAGGGGCAGGGGTGGATCCTGTCGAATCCACGCCGATGCCCACCACATTCAGCCGCTGTTCAGGGGTAAGTTGAGTGACAACGTCACGTATTGCCTGCTCCAGCGCGTCAATATAGTCCTGAGGATGGTGGCGAAACTGGTTATGTGCTGCATCGCAGAAGCGCCCTGCTTTCCAGCGCGGATAGGCCACCACCTGCTTATACAGTTCGCGGCCGCTGGCGCACTCCACGGCCAGCGCACGCACCGAATCGCTGCCGAAATCCAGACCGAGGGTAATCGCACCCTTGTGCATAGTTGCTCTCCGTTATGTTCAGAACAGGCTTAAGTAATGTTCCTCTATCGTAATGTTCCTCTATCCTGGAAACATGGCGGCAGAGTAGTTAGGTGCGGCTGGCTGCATATATGCACTTTTCTGCCATCAGGGGCAGGAGTGTGATGGGGTTCAAATGTTGCGTATCGGTTAAATCGGCTGAAAAGATGGACAAAACAACTGTAATTTCAGGGTGTGATAGCGCTCTACAAATTTTCACGCGCTTGCAGGTAAAACTAGCGCACTACCGCCACTGTTATGACGTCAGTGCTCAGGTAAGGTCTTGTTTAAATGCTTTTAATTTTTTCAACAACCGATTGTTACCGTTTACACAATCCCGCCACAGGCGGGCACTGAGCCGGAGAGCCTCATGCACAAATTCACTAAAGCGCTGGCCGCGATTGGCCTTGCTGCCGTTATGTCACAATCCGCTATGGCGGAAACCATGAAACTCGGTTTCCTCGTGAAACAGCCGGAAGAACCCTGGTTCCAGACGGAATGGAAGTTTGCCGACAAGGCCGGTAAAGATCTTGGCTTTGAAGTGATCAAAATCGCGGTGCCGGATGGTGAAAAAACCCTGAACGCTATCGACAGCCTGGCCGCCAGCGGGGCGAAAGGGTTTGTTATCTGTACGCCAGACCCCAAACTCGGCTCGGCGATTGTGGCGAAAGCCCGCAGCTATGGCCTGAAAGTGATCGCGGTCGATGACCAGTTCGTCACTGCGAAAGGCAAACCGATGGACACTGTGCCGCTGGTGATGATGGCGGCGACCAAAATCGGCGAGCGTCAGGGCCAGGAGCTGTACAAAGAGATGCAGAAACGCGGCTGGGATGTGAAAACCACCGCCGTGATGGCGATCACCGCCAATGAGCTGGACACCGCCCGCCGTCGTACCGGTGGTTCAATTGACGCACTGAAAGCGGCCGGATTCCCTGAAAAACAGATCTATCAGGTTCCTACCAAATCAAACGATATCCCCGGTGCCTTCGATGCCGGTAACTCACTGTTAGTGCAGCACCCGGAAGTGAAAAACTGGCTGATTGTGGGCATGAACGATAACACCGTGCTGGGCGGCGTGCGGGCCACCGAAGGTCAGGGCTTTAAAGCACCGAACGTAATCGGCATCGGTATCAACGGCGTCGATGCGGTCAGCGAACTGTCGAAGGGCCAGGCAACCGGCTTCTACGGTTCTCTGCTGCCCAGCCCGGATGTCCACGGCTACCGTAGCATTCAGATGCTGCATGACTGGGTGACGAAAGATGTTGAGCCCGCCAAATTCACCGAAGTGACTGATGTGGTGCTGATCACCCGCGACAACTTCAAAGCCGAACTGGCGAAAAAAGGCCTGATGTAAGGCCTGGCGCAGGGGCGGGCCTTTTTTCCGGTCCGCCCGAAAGGCGATGCCAGGACATTTATCGGGGCGGACCTTTTTCCGGTCCGCCCGCAGTGGTTGCCTATGTCGCAGGAGACACCATGACCTCACAAACGCCGTATCTGAGCTTTCACGGCATCAGCAAAACCTTTCCTGGCGTGAAGGCACTTCAGGACATCAGCTTCGACTGCTATGCCGGCCAGGTTCATGCCCTGATGGGGGAAAATGGCGCGGGTAAATCGACGCTGTTAAAAATTCTTAGCGGAAGCTATCAGGCCAGCGGCGGCGAAATTCGCCTGCAGGGCCAGCCGGTTAACTTCCAGCACACCACCGATGCGCTTAACGCCGGGGTGGCGATTATTTATCAGGAACTGCATCTGGTGCCGGAAATGTCGGTGGCAGAAAATATCTTTTTAGGTCAGCTGCCGCAGCGCGCGGGACTGGTCAATCGTTCCCGCCTGCGCGCGGAGGCCAGCCGCCAGCTGAAAGCGCTGGGGATGAATATTGACCCGGACATGCCCCTGAAATACCTTTCCCTCGGCCAGTGGCAAATGGTGGAGATCGCTAAGGCGCTGACCCGTAATGCTCAGGTAATCGCCTTTGATGAACCGACCAGTTCACTGTCGGCGCGTGAAATTGACCAGCTGTTCCGCGTCATTCGCCAGCTGCGCGCTGAGGGGCGCGTGGTGCTGTATGTCTCCCACCGCATGGAAGAGATCTTTGCCCTCAGCGATGCGATTACCGTATTTAAAGATGGTCGCTACGTGCGCACCTTTACCGATATGGCGACCACCGGCAACGACGAGCTGGTTCAGGCCATGGTCGGGCGTGAAATCGGTGATATCTACGGTTACCGCCCGCGCGAACAGGGTGAGATCCGGCTGCAGCTCAACAACGTACACGCCAAAGGTGTCCGCAGCCCGGTGTCATTCAGCGTGCGTGCCGGAGAAATCGTCGGGCTGTTTGGCCTGGTCGGTGCCGGACGCAGTGAGCTGATGAAAGGGCTGTTTGGTGCCACGCGCCTGATCGGCGGTGAGCTGTGGCTGGACGGAAAAAAAATCAGTATTAAAGAGCCGATAGAAGCCATTCGCGCCGGCATCATGCTCTGCCCTGAAGATCGTAAGGCAGACGGCATCATCCCGGTACACTCCGTACGTGACAACATCAACATCAGCGCCAGGCGAAATAATCTGAAAGCGGGCTGCCTGATTAACAACGGCTGGGAAGCCAGCAACGCCGGCGTGCATATCCGCTCCCTGAACATTAAAACCCCCTCAGCGGACCAGCTGATCATGAACCTCTCCGGTGGTAACCAGCAGAAAGCGATCCTCGGCCGCTGGCTGTCAGAAGAGATGAAGGTGATCCTGCTGGACGAACCGACGCGCGGTATTGACGTCGGGGCGAAAAACGAAATTTATCAGCTGATCTACGCCCTGGCGGAGCAGGGGATTGCCGTGCTGTTTGCCTCCAGCGACCTGCCCGAAGTCATGGGGCTGGCCGACCGCATTCTGGTGATGCGCGAGGGTGAAATAGCCGGAGAGCTGGATCACAACGACGCCACGGAAGCCCTGACGCTGAGTCTGGCGATGCCGAAAACCGCCAAACCCGCCACACACGTGGCCTGAATATGCAGGAGAAACCTATGTCAACGACCTCATCCGTTACACCCGCGGCACCGTCCCGCTTCAGTCTGGGCCGTATCTGGGACAACTTCGGGATGCTGGTGGTGTTTGCCGCCCTGTTTATTGCCTGTACGGTGTTCGTGCCGAACTTCGGCTCCCTGATCAATATGAAAGGCCTGGGACTGGCGATGTCGATGTCCGGCATGGTGGCCTGCGGCATGTTGTTCTGCCTGGCCTCCGGGGACTTTGACCTGTCGGTGGCCTCGGTCATTGCCTGCGCCGGGGTGGTGTGTGCCGTGGTGATCAATATGACGGAGAGCCTGTGGATTGGTATCGCCGCTGGCCTGGTGCTGGGGGTTGCCTGCGGCTTCGTCAACGGTTTTGTCATCGCAAAACTGAAGATCAATGCGCTGATCACCACGCTGGCGACCATGCAGATCGTGCGCGGTCTGGCCTATATTTTCTCTGACGGTAAAGCGGTGGGGATTGAAGATGAGCGTTTCTTTGCGCTCGGCTATGCCAGCTGGCTGGGCGTGCCGGCTCCCGTGTGGCTGACAATCATCACCCTGGCGCTGTTTGCCTTCCTGCTGAATAAAACCACCTTTGGCCGCAACACGCTGGCGATTGGCGGTAATGAAGAGGCGGCACGTCTGGCCGGGGTGCCGGTGGTGCGTACGCGCATTATTATCTTTATTCTCTCCGGGCTGGTTTCCGCCGCGGCGGGGATTATTCTGGCCTCACGCATGACCAGCGGGCAGCCGATGACCTCCCTGGGCTACGAGCTGATCGTGATCTCAGCCTGCGTGCTGGGGGGCGTTTCCCTGAAGGGCGGCATTGGTAAAATTTCTTATGTTATCGCCGGGGTACTGATCCTTGGCACCGTGGAAAATGCGATGAATTTATTGAATATATCGCCTTTCTCACAGTACGTAGTACGCGGTCTGATATTGTTAGCAGCGGTTATTTTTGACCGTTACAAACAAAAAGCGAAAGCGGTCTGACAGGAGGCGTTATGTATCATCGTCTGGCGCCGGTGGCGCAGTCCAATCCGTTACTTCCCGGGTATCCATTCAGCGCCTGGCTGGTGGCCGGGCTGACGCCGATTAATGCAGCAGGGCCGCTCGATTTCTTTATCGACCGCCCGCACGGTATGAAAGGCTACATTCTTAACCTGACCATTAAAGGCCGCGGGCGGGTGTTTGACGGTGAGGAGGCGTTTGACTGTGAGCCTGGCGATCTGCTGCTGTTTCAGCCGAAAACGCCGCATTACTATGGCCGTTTGCCGGACAGTGACTGCTGGTATCACCGCTGGGTCTATTTCCGCCCCCGCGCCTACTGGAGCGACTGGCTGGAGTGGCAGGATGAGGCTCAGGGCGTGGGGCGTCTGCGCCTGCCGGAGTCGCTGCGCGGGGAGTTTGACCGCTTGTTTGCCAATATCGAACACACGCACAACTCCGGACGTCCGTTTGCCGAGGAACTGGCGATGAATCTGCTGGAGCGTCTGCTGCTGCGGGCGGTGCAGGAAGATCCGCGCAGCCAGCAGCAGGTGCGCGACGCCCGCGTGGTTGAGGCCTGCCAGTACGTCACCAACAACCTGGCGGCAGAGGTGAAAATTGAAGAGGTGGCCAGACACGTCTGCCTGTCGCCGTCGCGGCTGGCGCATCTCTTTCGCGAACAGATGGGCGTCAACCTGCTGCGCTGGCGGGAAGATCAGCGCGTGATCCGCGCCAAGCTGCTGCTGCAGACCACCCAGGAGCCGATTGCCAGCATCGGCCGCGAAGTGGGCTATGACGATCAGCTTTACTTCTCCCGGGTTTTCCGCAAGCGTGCCGGGGTCAGCCCCAGCGACTTCCGCCGCCGCAGCCTTGACGCGCACGACGCGCTGGTGGCGCAGGAGACCTGGCACCTGCCGCGCCGCGCCAACGAATAGCTTTTCGGGCAAATCCTCCTTGTGGTTGCCCCGTTGATCGTCTTAAATCAACGGGTAACCACGAGAGGGATTAAAATGAGTGATAAAATTCGTGTTGGCCTGGTCGGCTACGGCTTTGCCAGCAAAACCTTCCATGCGCCATTAATTGCCGGGACATCTGAAATGGCGCTGTCGGCCATTTCCAGCAGCGATGCGGGCAAGGTCCATGCAGACTGGCCGTCGGTGCAGGTCGTGTCCGATCCCCAGGCGTTATTTGACGACCCCACGCTTCAGCTGATTGTTATCCCAACCCCTAATGACACCCACTTTCCGTTAGCCCGGGCTGCCCTGATGGCCGGTAAGCACGTGGTGGTAGACAAGCCGTTTACCGTGACACTGTCACAGGCGCGCGAACTGGATGCGCTGGCGAAAGCCAAAGGTCTGCTGCTGTCGGTGTTCCACAATCGCCGCTGGGACAGCGACTTCCTCACGGTGAAAGCATTGCTGGCGGAAGGGACGCTGGGTGAGGTGCGTTATTTTGAATCGCACTTCGACCGTTTCCGTCCGCAGGTCCAGCAGCGCTGGCGTGAGCAGCAGGGGCCGGGCAGCGGCATCTGGTACGATCTGGGGCCGCACGTCATTGACCAGGCCTTGCAGCTGTTTGGCTCCCCTGTGGCGATCACCCTGGATACGGCCGATTTGCGTCCCGGTGCCGTGACCACCGACTATTTCCACGCCACCCTGATCTACCCGCAGCGGCGCGTGGTGCTGCACGGCAGTATGCTGGTGGCCGCAGAGTCGGCGCGCTATCAGATACACGGCACGCGCGGCAGCTTTGTGAAATACGGTCTGGATCCGCAGGAAGACCGCCTGAAGTCCGGGGCGCGGCCGCCGCAGGAGGACTGGGGCTATGATATGCGCGACGGCGTCCTGACGCTGGCCGACGGGGAGGGGTTGGTGGAAAAAACGCTGCTGACCATTCCTGGCAACTATCCGGCTTACTACGCGGCGATCCGCGATGCGGTGAACGGCGTCGGGGAAAACCCGGTGAAAGCAGAAGAGGCGATTCAGGTGATGGAGTTGATCGAGTTGGGTCTGCAGTCGGCTGAAAAACGCCAGACGATGTCGCTGAAATAAGCCGTTCACGGTCGCTAACGGGCTGACCACACATGAAGGTCAGCCCCTGCGACGTCCGTGGGCTCCTGTCAAAAGGGGCAACATTTTTTACGCTCGCCCGGGTTTGACCGATGTTCTTACCACTTGGGGCGGGATATCACCCGCCCGGGTGGATATCAGGCGGCGACGCGTGCCCGAACGGCGGCGCGCTCAGCATCACTGAGGAAGGCTATCTTCAGGCCGTTCTCCTGTGCCACGCGCATCTGCGCCAGGCTCAGCCCGGCAGCGGGTGCGGCAACGGCGTATTCATGACCAATTTCAATCCCCTGAACCGCCGGATCGTCCGTGTTGATGGTGGCAAGAATACCGTGATCCAGGAAGGTTTTCAGCGGGTGACGTGCCAGTGAGGCCACGGTGCTGGTCTGAATATTCGAGGTCAGACAGGACTCGACGCCAATGCCGTGCTTCGCCATAAAGTCCATCAGCGCCGGATCTTCCACCGCTTTCACCCCGTGGCCGATACGCTCCGCACCCAGTTCGCGGATGGCCTGCCAGATGCTCTCAGCGCCAGCGGCCTCTCCGGCGTGAACCGTAATGCGCAGTCCGGCATCGCGGGCGCGGGTAAAGTGGCTGAGGAACTGGCTGCCTGGGAAACCGAGTTCATCACCCGCCAGGTCCAGAGCCGTGATGCTGTCGCGGTGCGCCAGCAGGCCGTTCAGCTCGTCCAGACAGGCCTCTTCGCCGAAGGTGCGGCTCATGATACCGATCAGACGCACGTCGATATTGTGATTGCTACAGCCGGCTTTAATGCCGTCAATCACCGCTTCCACCACGCCCGCAATCGGCAGGTTGTGGGTCATGGCCATATAGCCCGGCGAAAAGCGCAGCTCGGTATAGTGAATACCGGCGCGGGCGGCGTCTTCAACGTTTTCCTGCGCAACGCGGCGGCAGGCATCAAGGGAACCCAACACTTTGACCCCCCAGTCCAGCTTATTGAGGAAGCTGACCAGGTCCGGCTCGGCGTCAATCACCTGCACGTGCGGGCGCAGCGTATCCAGCGTAGTGGCGGGCAGCGCAAGGTTAAACTCACGGCCTAAATCAAGGATGGTCTGCGCACGGATATTGCCGTCAAGATGGCGATGAATGTCGGTGAGGGGAAGCTGGGAATCGATCATGTCGGCACTCTCTGTTTTTTTAATAAAGTGCGGAGCATTATAAAAACTTATTGCGCAACAATGCCACTAAATTGCGCAACAAGCGCTGTTTGCCGATGTTAACTGCTGCTTAATCGCACGCTGAACAGCACTGCAGTGCCGCAATCAGCCGGTTCAGGCCCTCATCGACCTTGCTGCGGGGACAGCCGACGTTAAAGCGAAGCCAGCCCCGGCTCTGTGGCCCGTAGGTCGATCCCGGCATTATGGCGACCTTCTGCTGCTCCGTCAGCACCTCCTGCAGTCGCTGCTCATCAATATGCAGCGGGTTCAGATCGATCCACGCCAGGTAAGTGGCCTGCGGCGGCTGCCAGTTCAGCGTGGGGAAGGCCGCATTCAGACGACGGGCTACATGGTGGAGATTATCCCGCAGATAGGTACGCAGCGCGTCCAGCCATTCTGCGCCATGCCGGTAGGCGGCAATATGCGCCGCCACGGCCAGCAGTGCCGGGGAGGAGAGACCATCGGCGTTTTTCAGTGCCTGAAACCACGCGGCCCGATCCGCCTCATTGCTAATAAAGCCATAGGCCCCGGTCAGGCCCGGAATGTTGAAACTTTTTGATGCCGAGGTAAACAGCGCCCAGCGTCCCTGGCCCACGCGGCTCCACGGAATATGGCGCGCCCCGTCCATCACCATATCCATGTGGATCTCATCGCTGATCACCCGCACCTGGTGGCGTGCGCAGAGTTGCGCCATCTGTTCCAGCTCGCTGTGGAGCCAGACTTTACCGGTCGGATTGTGCGGGCTGCACAGCAGCAGGATCTTGCACTGCGGATCGGCGAGTAAGGCTTCCAGTGCGGCCATATCACACTGCCACAGGCCCTGTGAGAGGCTGAGCGGCAGCGCCATCACCCGGCGCTGATTACCCTCAATCACCTTATAAAAGGCATCATAGGCCGGGGTATGGATCACCACCCCGTCACCGGGCTGTGACCAGTGGCGGATCATCTGTGCCACCATATAGATCACCGACGGACCGTAAACGATCTGCCGGGGATCGACCTTTTCTGCAAAACGCTGCTGATACCAGCCGCTGACGGCATCAAGAAAATCACTGTGCTGCCAGCGGCTGTAGCCGAAAATCCCGTGTGCGACGCACTGCTGCAGCGCCGCTATCACTGCCGGGGCGGTGGGAATATCCATATCAGAAATGGTGAAGGGCAGCAGATCGTCATGGCCAAAGCGGTCAGCAACGAAATCCCACTGGGTGGACCAGCTGCCATGGCGATCGATGACCCGATCAAAATCAAACATTGTGTGCTCCTCAATCTGTGCCGCAGCACAGTTCCCGGTTTACGCGGAAGCGGCGGGCATCAGCGTGGCGATTTCATCTTTCACCGACTGAACCTGTGGCCCAATCACCACCTGCAGGTTGTGCTGGCTGAGGTGGACGACACCGATCACCCGATGGGCCTTCAGTGCAGCATCGTCAACCAGGCTCATATCCTTCACCGATAACCGCAGGCGCGTCAGGCAGTTATCCAGTGACGTAATGTTGTCGATCCCGCCGAGTGCCGCCAGAATGGCAGGGGTGTTATACCCCGACTTACCACTGACCTCACGTGCCGGGCTGCTGTCGTTAACGGTGTCAATTTCACGTCCCGGCGTTTTGATATTGAAGCGGGTAATGGCCAGGCGGAAGATCAGGTAATAGCCGGCAAACCAGACAGCCGCGACCACGGGAACCCAGTACCATTTGGTTTGCAGCCCGTGCAGAACACCAAACACCACGAAGTCGATAATATTGCCATCAGTATTGCCTATTGTGACGCCTAATACCGCCATCAGCGTAAAGCCCAGACCGGTTAACAGGGCGTGGATCAGATAGAGGACCGGTGCCACAAACAGGAACAGAAATTCAATCGGTTCGGTGGTTCCGCCGACCACGCAGGCGACCACGCCGGAAATCAGCAGCCCCTTAATTTTGTGCCGATTTTCCGGGCGGGCACAGTGATACATGGCCAGCGCGGCCCCGGGTAACCCTCCGAGAAAGGCCGGCATTTTCCCCTGTGACAGGAAGCGCGTGGCGCTCTCAGCAAAGCCGCCCGGGGTCGGGCAGGAAAGCTGCGCCTGGAAGATGGTGAGGGCACCACTGACGCTGTGACCGCAAACGTCCAGCGTGCCGCCCGCATCGGTAAAGCGGATGATCGCGACCAGAATATGCTGCAAGCCGAAGGGCAGCAGCAGGCGTTCACCGGTGCCGAAGATCATCGGGCCAAAATCCCCCGCGCTATTGATCACCCAGCCGAGGCCGGCAATGGCTTTGGCAAACCACGGCCAGATAAGCGGGATCGCCAGTCCGGCGAGGCCCATCACCAGCGTGGTGATAATCGGCACAAATCGCGTGCCGCCAAAGAAGGCGAGGGCATCCGGCAGACGAATATCGTGGAAGCGTTCGTGCAGATAAAACACCACGATCCCGGCGATCACCGCGCCGAGAATGCCCGTATCGATGGACTGGATGCCAATAATATTCTGAATGTTATTGGCCTTGAGGACAGCCGCATCGGTGGTGGGCAGAATGCCTTTGGCCGTCAGCCAGAAGTTAACCGCCAGGTTCATCACGGCGAAACCGACAAAGCCGGAGAACGCCGCCACCCCTTTGTTGTTACGCGCCATGCCCAGGGGGATAGCAACAGCAAACATCACGGGCAGATAGCTGAAGGCGAATGAGCCGATTTTACTCATCCAGGTGAACACCAGCTGCAGTACCGGCTCGCCAAGGAACGGGATCAGCGTGATAACATCCTGGCTGCTTAATGAACTCCCGATACCCAGCATGATGCCGCAAAAGGACAGCAGGGCAACGGGGAGCATAAAGGTTTTCCCCAGGCTCTGAAAAAATTCCCAAACCGTAATTTTCTGACGTGTGGCTGACATACGCTCTCCTGGCGAATTCGTGCTCAGCGGTTGCTGAGGTAAAATAAGATAAAACGTTTTACCTTTTAAAAACGAGTGACAGATCACAGGGTTCTGGCGAGGGGACCTTTTCTCTGCGACAATCGGCCTGTCACGTTTTACCTTTAGCGTTCCTGCTGTTCGCACACGGCTGAACCATTCCATGAGAAAATGATGTCTCAGAAGAAAATCACCATCCATGATGTAGCCGCCGAAGCCGGTGTGTCGGTGACGACGGTTTCGCTGGCGCTGTCCGGTAAGGGGCGGATCTCTGCCGTTACGACCGCGCGCGTTAACCGCGCGGCTGAAGCGCTGGGGTTTGTGCGTAATCGTTCTGCCAGCATGCTGCGCGGCGGTGGAAGCGGCGTCGTGGGCCTGATCGTGCGCGATATCTGTCACCCGTTTTACGCTGAAATGACCGCCGGGCTGAGTGAGACGCTGGAGCAGCAGGGAAAAGTGCTGTTTCTGACGCAAAGCGGTGCACAGGGCCAGCATCTTGAGCGCTGTTTTGATTCGCTGGTGGAACAGGGCGTGGAAGGCATCGTTCTGGGTGGTGGCGGCGGCGACACCGGCCCTCTGATCCGCAAAGCGCAGGAGAAGAATATCGCCGTCCTCTGCGCATCGCGCGCCAGTAGTCTGGAACAGACTGATTCGGTGCGGCCGGATAATCATGCTGCGGCAAAAATGGCGACGGAATACCTGATCGCCCGCGGCCATCGCTGCATTGCGCTGCTGGGCGGATCTGGTGCGTCATTAACCCGCGCAGAACGCATTGGCGGATACTGCGCCACGCTGTTGCAGTTCGGGCTGCCTTTTCGCAGTGAGTGGATCATTGAAGGATGCGCACATCCCCGGGAGATCCCGGCGCAGGCGGAGCAGTTACTGCTGCAGTATCCGGGCATAACCGCCATCCTGTGCCATAACGCCGCCGTGACACTCGGCTGCTATTTAGGCGTACAGCGCAGCGGGCGCACTATCAGCAAAGACGCCGTGGGGAGCTATTATGACCGGCAGATGGCACTGGTGGGGTTCAGCGATGTCGCCGATGCCGCGCTGGATGACCCGGCTCTGACCTTCGTTAGCAGTACCGCGCGGGATATTGGCCGAAGTGCGGCGGCGCGACTTTTGCAAAAAATAGCGCACCCGGATGATGCGCCCCAGCACATCATTTTATCTCCGCAGTTAATGGCGTAGCGTTTGTCACCTCCTGTTCCTTCCCTGTCTGAAGCATCTATCATTAAAGTTTTCTGATGTTTTACCGAAAATAGTCACAGAACTACCACATCAACTGTGACGCGCTGGCGTAAACCAAGGGATTGCACAATGACTGTTATTTCATCGGTTGGAAACCTGTCTCTAAGCACTTCGTTGCTCAATGCGACGACGCTCACCAGGTCCGTATCTGAGGCAGAACCCGCGCAGGCGATCGCCTCATCGTCTACTGAGGTCACGCTGGGGCAGACCAGGAACGCCTCACCGGTCTATTCACCACCACGCCTGTTTGTTGCCCCCGCTTCCAGTGAAAGTCAGGGTACCCTGAGTGTCAAAACGTCCAGCGGTGCGCGGGTCGAACTGACGCCCGGTAGCAATGGCACCGGCATGCAGATCGCCGTGAAGGAGGGAACGCTCAACGAAGCTGAACGGGCGGCGCTGGAAAAACTGTCTGACAGTTTCCAGAAAGCGCTGGATGGACTGACGGCTCAGCCGCCACGGCTGGATCTCAGTGCGCTGACGAAATTTAATACTTCGGTACTGACATCAGTGGACCTGCATGCAACCGTCGCGGGTGAGAATAAGCTGACGCTGGATTTCCACGCAGACAGCCAGACCCGTTCGGTAAAATCGACCGGCAGCCTGGGCACTGTTGATATCAGCGTGGACATGAGCAAAAGAGCCCTTCACGGCAGCGAGAGCCAGCAGCAACGCGCGCTCAGTCAGTATCTGACGCAGTTTGACCGTGCGGAAAGCCGGGGAGCGGGTAACAGTACGTTGATGACGATGTTCAGGGATGCGTTTACTGCGCTGAATACGCATTACAGCGACAGTGCCTCTCCCTCTAGAAACAGTCAGCAGACCCTCTTTATCTCACTGACGCGTTCAGATAAAAACATGCTGACCGGCCTGGCAGACTTTAAGGCTTCCGTGACGCAAGCGCCGGCCACCCCTAACCCGATGCGTCTGAACGAAGTTGATACGTTCTCTTACAGCGTGTCTCAGGCCACGACGATCACGGGCACCAGCGATCAGAATCGGCATTTTACGCAGAAACAACAGTCGCATCTGACGGCCAGCTACCATAAACCGTTAACGTCCGGATCGTCGCTCAACCTGACGACGGACAGAAACTCGCAGAATTACCTCTTTACCCAGATTGATGACAAAGCGGAAAGCACCACTGATGTGCAGTATCGTCAGGGCGCTCTGGTGTCGGCCATGCTGGATCAGTCAGCGACAACCTCAACCCGTGAGCAAAAGTATGTGAAAGGCTGGCTGGCATCGGATACGACCACGCCGCAACAGATGGCGAAATCAACCGATTTGCTCGGTAAGCTACAGGCAGCATGGGAAAAAGAGAATTCGCGGGTATCCTTTGCGGATTATCTGCGCCAGCATTCGCTGCCAGATTTTGGTACCGGGGTGCTGTTAGAATCTGACCCCCAGGCACTGTAAAAGAAACGGGCCGCAGAAGCGGCCCGTTCATTAACGCGGTTTACTGCGGCATACCTTCCGGTGCAATACCGCCACCCAGCATATAGCGGGAGAGGAACTGTTCCAGCGGCATTTTTTCACCGTTCATGGTGACCTGTCCGGTGCTGTACTGCAGGCCGGTGGTGATGTTGTTATCCTTCTGCGTGGTCAGTTTAAACATCTGTCCCATCGCAGCCAGACCTTTCACCTGCTGATCGGCCAGCTTCGCGGCATCTTCCTGCTTGTAACCTTCTGACATGGCGACGTGAGTCATCATTTCAGTGGCCATCGGCATGGAGATGGTCAGCGTGGTATCCAGCGATTTCAGCACGCTGTCCACCTGCTGACCCAGATTCTGCGCAGGAGCCGTGGTGGCGGCCGGATCTTTGAACTGGGCATTCAGGTTGAAGCTACTTTCACCTTTGTCATTTTTCCAGCTAAACGGCGCGATGCTGACGGAAGGCGACCCCTTCAGCAGCAGTGCCACGTTTTGCGTCAGCAGTTCGGAGACGCGCTGCTGATACAGCTCTGGGTTTTCCTGCAGCGCCGGGTCGCTGGTCAGTGCCTGCACCTGACGGTTATAGGTTTCAGAGAAAGTTTTCAGTGCCTTACCATCAAACCCGTCCAGCTTAATCGCCAGCTTGCCCTGACCAAAGCTCTGTCCCTGCAGCTTAAGTCCGTCAAGGGTGTAGTCAATCAGACCAGAAACGCGGTTGTTAGTGGAATCAAAGTTTGATTTCCCTTTCAGCCCTTCGGCCACCATCGCTTCTTTACCGTCAACCGCTGCAGTCAGCTTTGTCAGATTAATCGTCTGATCGCCAATGCGCACACCTTCCGGGCTGAGGTGGGTGTTGGCATCGACCTTCAGGCCGTTAAGCGTGACCAGAACCGGCATATCCAGCTCATTGCGGGAGGACATCACCAGGCTGTTGATGTCACTGCTGAAGTCGACTTTATTGCCTTCCCCATCCGCGCTGATGTTCAGGGTGCCACCATCGAAGGCAAAACGCTCACCGGATTCGGGTTTGCTGTAATCCGCAGGCAGCAGGGTGATAGCGGAATCAGTGCTGCCGCCGTAACCAATGCGGGTTTCAGCCTGAATAATGGATTTCCCTTTGGCGATCTCAAACAGCTTCTTCACCGCCTCGGTGTTTTCAAGCTCGGTGTGAACAGAGGCCATGCTCGGGGTCAGATTGAATTTTTTCAACTGAGCCAGGGGGAAAGGGCCGTGGTCAATATTTTCACTGAAGATGATGCTCTGTCCCGGTTTCAGCAGGGAGTTATCTTCCGTTTGTGAGCTTGACTGCAGGACAAAACGCGCATGGCTGCTGAAGATGCCACGCTCGAAGTCCTGATAACTTAATTTCAGACGGCTTTCCGGTGCGCTTTTCTGAATCTGTGCATTAGCCTGTTGAACGACCTGATCCATGTTTTTTTCTAACTGCTTGCCCGTCATCCAGGCACTGGCAGTCCAGACTACGCCAAGAGCAATAACCACACCCACAGCAATCTTTGTTTTTTTCATCTGTAATAGCATCCTTTTACTGTTCACAAACACCGGAAACCTGTTCAGGTCCTGCAGGTTGCCTTTTGGCGATAAAAAACGCCTGACGGCGTTTTTAATAATTCGTGGATAATATTAGCAATTATGGCCAGCGGCGTCAGCCGCAATTCGGTAGTTCGTTAAATACCCGGGCCACGCGACCGTTTCCGCTCAGCGTGAGCGGCGACTCACGGGCGCTAATAAAGGCTGACTCACCCGCTTGTAGTGACAGCGACTGCCCGCCACAGTTCAATGTCGCCTGCCCATCGATACAGAAGATAATCGCGGCGCTCTGCTGGCTGACGGTGAGCGGCGGGGTGTCGAGCGCGTGAATGGAAAAAGAAAAATCCTCCACCGGGATGGGGAAGTGCTGCGTGGCACCCTCCTGCTGCGGCGTGGTCAGTAGCGTACCGGCGGCGCGGGAGTCAAATCGCAGGTTGGCCAGCAGCTCCGGCACGTCAATGTATTTCGGCGTCAACCCGGCGCGCAGTACATTATCGGAGTTCGCCATCACCTCGAGCGCCACACCATGCAGGTACGCGTGTGGGGTTTCGGCGAACAGAAACATCGCCTCGGCAGGCTGCAGAGTGATGACATTCAGCAGCAGGGGCGCAAACAGACCGCAGTCATCGGGATAGACCCCGGCGATGTCGGCAATCGTCTGCCAGGGCTCGCCGTGCTGGCTGGCGACGGTGGCCTGCAAAATATCCAGCGCCAGCGACTTCTCTTCCCCCTTCAGCGAGAGCAGGGCAGCAAACAGCGCGGAAAGAGAGGCGGTGTCGGGATGATTCAGAAAATGGGCAATCGCCGGATGCGCACCGGCTAACGGCTGCAGCAGTGAGACAATGTCTGACAGAGGGCGAAAACCATTAATCGCTTTAAACGGCGTCAGGGCATAGACCAGTTCGGGTTTATGATTGGCATCTTTATAGTTTCGCGTCGCGGCATCCAGCGGAATGCCGGCAGCATTTTCACGCGCATAGCCTGCTTCAGCGGCGGCTTTACTGGGATGTACCTGGATCGACAGCGGCTGATCGGCGCACAGGACTTTGAATAAAAAGGGCAGCTCGCCAAAGCGACGGGCCACGCTTTCGCCTAACAGACCGGCTTTGTCAGCATCAATCAGATCGCGCAGCGCACGCGGCTGGCCATCCACCATCACCTGCGACGAGCTCTTCGGATGCGCTCCCATCCATAATTCAGCCATCGGCTGCTGGGTCGGATTCGCGATGCCGTACAGCGACGTCAGGGCTGTTTTACTGCCCCAGGCGTACTGTTGCACCGAATTGATTAACTTTTGCATTCTTTCTCCCTGGCCATTCAGCGGTTACTGGCAGTATTAAAACAGAAAACTACACTGGAAGAACAATCGGGATGCAATAAACGCGAATGAGTCGCATAATCGTATCCCTCTCTGTGTCAGACTATTGCCGCGCTTTTGACCGCCGTGTCGGGCTAAAGCGCGACCCTATTATACGTTGTGCCAAAGGAGACAGGAATGGCTGCCAACCGCGTTGAAAAAGATTCAATGGGACCGATTGATGTCCCTGCCGACAAACTCTGGGGGGCGCAAACGCAGCGTTCGCTGGAACACTTCCGTATCTCCACAGAAAAAATGCCGGTTGAGCTGGTGTATGCCCTGGCGCTGACCAAGCGTGCAGCGGCCAAAGTGAACAACGACCTCGGGCTGCTACCTGACGATCGCAGTGGAGCCATTATTCAGGCCGCCGATGAAGTGCTGGCCGACAGGCATCCTGGCGAGTTTCCGCTGGCCATCTGGCAGACCGGTTCCGGTACGCAAACCAATATGAACATGAACGAGGTGCTGGCCAACCGCGCCAGCGAGATCCTCGGTGGCGAACGCGGTATGTCGCGCCTGGTGCATCCTAACGATGACGTCAATAAAAGCCAGAGTTCGAATGACGTCTTCCCGACGGCCATGCATGTGGCGGCAGTGGTTGCGGTACAGGAACACCTGATCCCCGAACTGAAAAAACTGCATCAAACGCTGAATGAAAAGGCAGAGGCGTTTAAAGACATCGTGAAAATTGGCCGTACCCACCTGCAGGATGCCACGCCGCTAACCCTGGGCCAGGAGATCTCCGGCTGGGTAGCGATGCTTAACCACAATCTTAAGCACATCGAGCAGAGCATTCCCCACGTCGCTGAACTGGCGCTGGGCGGCACCGCTGTGGGTACCGGACTGAATACGCACCCGGAATATGCCGTCCGCGTGGCAAAAGAGCTGGCTGAACTGACGAAACAGCCGTTTGTCACCGCGCCAAACAAATTTGAAGCCCTGGCGACCTGCGATGCGCTGGTACACGCCCACGGGGCGCTGAAAGGCCTGGCAGCCTCGTTGATGAAAATCGCCAACGACGTACGCTGGCTGTCTTCCGGCCCGCGCTGCGGCATCGGCGAGATCGCCATTCCGGAAAACGAGCCGGGCAGCTCGATCATGCCGGGTAAAGTCAACCCGACCCAGTGTGAAGCCATGACCATGCTTTGCTGCCAGGTGATGGGTAACGATGTGGCGGTGAACATCGGTGGGGCATCCGGTAACTTCGAGCTCAACGTCTACCGCCCGATGGTGATCCATAACTTCCTGCAGTCGGTGCGTCTGCTGGCCGACGGGATGGACAGCTTTAACCACCACTGTGCCATCGGCATTGAGCCAAATCGTGACCGCATCAGCCAGCTGCTGAACGAGTCCCTGATGCTGGTAACGGCGCTGAACACCCATATCGGCTACGATAAAGCGGCAGAAATAGCCAAGAAAGCGCATAAAGAAGGGCTGACGCTGAAAGCATCGGCGCTGAAGCTCGGTTATCTGACGGAAGAAGAGTTTGATGCCTGGGTGCGTCCGGAAGCGATGGTCGGCAGCATGAAGGTGTAACGCCGGATACCCTCTCTGGCCAGGCGGGACGACCGGCTTATCGGTCGTCCCGCTTTTTTTTATGTTAAACCAGCCGATCGGTATACAGATGCAGGCGCGGGATCAGCAAAAATAACGGCTGGGCATCGGGTTTGTAGCGGTGCGTCACCCTGGCGGCATCGTAATTTAACAGTTCCCCCAGCGCCGGCACGCTATTGGCGTCCGGGCACAGCACCAGCAGGGGAGAAGGGCAGGCCAGCTGGGTCTGTTTCCTGTCCTGGCTGTTCCACACCCGCGCAATCGGCTGAACCTTCACCGGACGTTTGATCTTCAGCGCCGCCCCGGCGGGCAGCGATTTCACCGCGTCTATTTCATCAGCGATGCGTTCTGCCCACTGTTCGCGCGTCCACGGGGCAACGGCCCGGCCGGCCTTCAGGCTTTTTTGCAGCGTTGCCAGCATCTCGTCGCGGCTGACATTCTTGATGATATGTTTGTTGGCCCAGCCAAAGCGCACGGAGTCCGGCGCATCCAGCAGAGTCAGTGAGCGGTAGGCATTCAGCGTGATCAGCCCGCGCAGATGGCGGTGGACAAACTCAAAACGCTCCTCGGCGGGCAGGCCAGACTCTACCGTGATGATCTGTTCCAGCCGCTGTTTTAGCTGATTAATCGTCGCCACCTGCTGGTGCAGCAGGGCAGCCTGCGCGCCATCGGCCTCAAGGCAGACGGCACCAGGCAGGCGTACAGCGGCTTTAGTACTCAGTTTCTCCGACTGATGTTGCATAAAAAGACGGCCGTAATGGGTCAGGGTGCGTTCAAGCGCCTTTGTACCGGTCAGCTGTGTCACGGCCACTTGGGTTAGTGGGTCGTGCTCTTTTCCTTTCTCCACCCCCGGCAGTTCAAACACCCGGGCGGCCAGCAGACGCAGGGCTAGGATCTGCTGCTGCAGCACCGCCAGTTCCTGCTCCAGCTGACTGACACAGTGATGAAGTTGATCAACGGCATCGTAACGTGTCATCAGACCTCCATTAGTTACAACATACTAATGACTATAGCAGGAGAAACCGGAGATGAACATCAGCAAACGCGTTTTTTGCGTCCGCAGCGAAAAAGGGCGGTACTGCACTCGTCAGGTTGCCGGGAAACAGCAGGGCGTCCCCCGGACACTACCTGCTAAGACTGTGCGGCTGTCAGACCGTCAGGATCACGCTGCCCGTCGTGTGGCCGGCTTCAAGACTGGCATGGGCCCGTCCTGCTTCCATCAGGGGAAACTCAGCGCCGACAGGGTTGATCAGTCCGTTTTGCAGGGCGGCCATCAGGTCTGCCGCTCCCCGTTGGTACAGCACAGCATCGTCAGCGTAGGCTATCGAGCTCGGGCGCATCAGGGCGATGGAGCGGCTGAAGCCTAAATCCTCAACCGGTACCGGAGGGATGGGGCCCGCCGGCTGGCCCATACTGGCCACCATACCGAACGGGCGCACGACGCCGAGCGTCGCGGAGAGCATACTCCCGCCGATACCGTCTACAGCAAAGTGTACGCCGGAGCCCCCGGTAATTTCAGCCACCTGACTGACCCAGTCGGGGTCCGTATGCAGCAGCACACTGACCGCCCCGGCGGCTGATACGTGCGCGGCTCTGGCAGGCGTACTGGTGGTACCGATGACCCGTGCGCCTTTAAGGGTTGCCCAGCGTGTGACCAACTGACCCAGCCCCCCGGCAGCGGCATGAACCAGAAGCCACTCGCCCGGCTGTACGTGCCAGACTTTATGCAGCAACATATGCGCCGTCAGGCCACGCAGCATTGAACTTCCGGCGGTACGCATATCTATTCCCTCGGGGATCTTTATCAGCCGCGCGGCAGGAATGTTTCTGCACTCGCAGTATGCACCCAAAGGGTTACCGGTATAGGCAACGCGATCGCCGGGGGAAAACCCCTCAACGTGACACCCGCGGGCAACGACCACGCCAGCCCCCTCAAAACCGGGTATCGCAGGAGAGGACGGCAGGGGATAAAGGCCGGAGCGGTAATAAATATCGACAAAATTAACGCCAATAACGGCGTGGCGGATCTGGACTTCATCCGGGCCCGGTTCTCCCGGATACACCTCAATCGGTTTTAACACCTCCGGGCCTCCCGGCTGACTGATGCTGATCGCGATGGGCATCTTCTTCTCCTCAGGGTTTAAGTAGTAGGGGAAGTTTATAACTGTCTGCAACGGGAAAATACGCGTATAAAATACCGATATACGTGAATTTTTGCATATGAGGTAGGGGATGGACTGGCAGGATTTGGCGTATTTTCTCGCCCTGGTGCGTCATGGCTCGATGTCGGCAGCGGCCAAAGCGCTGAAGGTCGATCACGCCACAGTGAGCCGGCGCATTGCTTCACTGGAAAGCGCCCTCGGCCTGCGGCTGACGGAAAGGCTGCCGCGGCGTACCACCCTGACCACACACGGCGAGATGATCGCGGCGGTTGCCGGAGACATGGGCAGGATTGCCGACCGCATTAAGCTGCAGGCCCAGTCTCTGGCGGCTACGACAAACACGGTGGTCAGGGTCAGCGCGTCACCCGCCGTCGCCGCACGGCTGATCGCCCCGGCAATGGGCCGCTTTTCGCATCAGCATCCGGGAGTAACGCTCTCGCTGTCCGGCATGTCCGGGCACGCACTGCTGGATAAGGGCGAAGCCGACATTGCCGTGCGTCTGACCCGCCCGGACGACCCTGACCTGCTCATCAGGCGCATCGGCACGATGCGCTTTGGACTGTATGCGTCGCCCGCGTTCAGCGCCCTCTCACCGGACCGCTGGACGTTTATCGCCTATGAAGATCGGCTCGATTATGTCACTCAGCAACAATGGCTGAACACTCTGCTGGCGGGACGCGCCGTGGTGTTCCGTGCCAGCGATCTGATGGCGCAGCAGCAGGCTGCCCGCACCGGGCTGGGAGCCGTAGTGCTGCCCTGCTTTATGGGCGAGGCGGATACTGCGCTGGTTTCCCTGCCGGTCGCAACCCCGCCTCCGGTCAGGGATATCTGGCTGGCGGCTTACCCGGAACTGAAGCGCTTACCGGCGGCGATCCGGGTGATGGATTTTTTAGCGGAGATTGTCGGGAGCGCCTGTCCTCCCGACCGGCGACGGTGAACCGTATCAGAGTTTTTTACCCCGCAGGCGGGCGCCCGCCAGCAGCGCCAGTATCAGCAGGGCGGAGATAAAGGCGGTAATGCCGTGCCAGCCAAAGTGATGCCAGAATACGCCGCCAAGCGTTCCTGCCACGCTGGAACCCAGATAATAGCTGAACAGATACAATGAAGAGGCCTGTCCTTTGGCGCGCCGTGCGCGCGCGCCGATCCAGCCGCTGGCCACGGCATGCGCCGCGAAAAATCCAGCGGTAAACAGCATCATGCCCGGCAGGATCAGCCAGAGACTCGTCGCCAGCGTCACCAGCAGTCCGGTGAGCATCAGCGCGGTTGAAAACAGCAGGACCGCAGCGCGGCCATATTTTGCCGTCATTGCGCCGGCCTTGGGTGAGCTCCATGACCCGGTCAGGTAGACCACCGACAGCAGCCCGACGACCGCCTGGTTCATTGAATAGGGCGGTGAAAGCAGCCGGTAGCCAATATAGTTAAACAGCGTGACAAAAGCTCCCATCAGCAGGAAACCTTCGGCAAACAGCAGCGGTAATCCGCTGTCACGCCAGTGCAGGCGAAAGTTGATCAGCAGGCTGCGGGGCCTGAGCGAGGCCGCGCGAAAATGGCGGGAGGGCGGCAGGATTTTCCAGAACATCAGTGCGGAGGCCAGCGCGCAGCAGCCGATCGCCATCACAGCCACCCGCCAGCTGGTAAAATCGGTGATCACCCCGCTGAGTAATCGACCGCTCATGCCGCCAATGGAGTTCCCGCTGATGTACAGGCCCATGGAAAACGCCACCACGCTTGGGTGGATTTCTTCGCTCAGATAGGTCATGCCCACAGCGGCCACGCCGCTTAGGGAGAGTCCGATCAGCGCGCGTATCATCAGTATGCCGTGCCAGCTGGTCATGGTGGCAGAAAGCAGGGTGAAAATCGCCGCCAGCATCAGGGCGGTGACCATCACCGACTTACGTCCGACCGCATCGGATAACGGGCCGGTGATCAGCAGGCCCAGTGCCAGCATCCCCGTAGAAACCGACAGGGAAATACTGCTGGCCGCCGGGGAGACGCCAAACTCCTGCGACAGCACGGGAAGGATCGGCTGTACGCAGTAAAGCAGGGCGAAGGTCGCCAGACCGGCGGAGAACAGCGCCAGCGTGACGCGCATAAACTGAGGGGTTCCGCGTTTTATCAAAATATTCTTATCCGCGGCTGGCTGGCCGGAGAGGGCGGGAGTGGCCCGGTCAGCAGAAGCGGGCGGTCTGACGGCAGGCGATGAGCGGTTCACAACGGTTCCTTAGCAAGTTCATGGGGGGATGACGTTGTAAAGGGTAAGAAACTGAGATTATGATGTCTAATATATTAATAATCTCGAATGATATGTTAAACCTATGAATATAGAGCTGCGCCATCTGCGCTATTTTGTCGCCGTGGCGGAAGAACTGCATTTCGGCCGGGCTGCCCAGCGGCTGAATATTTCGCAGCCTCCGCTCAGTCAGCAAATCCAGATTCTGGAAAAGGAAACTGGCGCTCGCCTGCTGGCCCGAACCAACCGCAGCGTGCAGCTGACGGCCGCCGGGAAGCAGTTTCTGCAGGATGCCCGTCAGATCCTGCAGCAGGTCGAACAGGCCGCCGATAAAGCCTCCCGGCTGCATCGCGGAGATGAAGGGGAGCTGCGTATTGGTTTCACCTCCTCGGCCCCCTTTATTACCGTGGTCTCCGATGCGTTATTCACCTTTCGCCAGCGCTTCCCTGCGGTGCATATCCAGATGCAGGAGATCAACACCCGCCAGCAGCTGGCCCCGCTCAGCGAAGGACGCCTTGACCTGGGCGTTATGCGCAACACGCTGCTGCCGGAAAGCCTCGATCATCAGCTGCTGCTGCGCGAGCCGATGTTCGCGCTGGTTCACCGCGCCCACCGTCTTGCCGGCAGGCCGCGTATTGCACTGAGCGAGCTGGCGCAGGAACCGTTTGTCTTTTTTGACCCGCAGGTGGGGACCGCGCTGTATGGCGAAATTCTCGACCTGCTGGGGCGTTACCAAATCCAGCCCGACATTGCTCAGGAAGTGGGCGAAGCGATGACCATTATTGGCCTGGTGTCTACCGGACTCGGCGTCTCTATTCTTCCCGCTTCGTTTCGCCGCGTGCGGCTGAGTGACGTGGTGTGGATACCCCTGACCGAGCAGGATGCGCAATCGGAAGTGTGGCTGGTGTGGTCCCGGCAGCGGGAGATGCCGGCGGTGGTCGCCTCCATGATGAAACTCTTGCTGCCGTTACCGCAGCATAAATAGCGGAAAACATGAGCAGGTGAAGGTGGTTTATGTGCGGCAAATCACATATCGAATCAAATATTTGACGCCATCTGATAAGTGTTTCACCATGAGCCGGATGCTTTATTTTGAAGCGCGAAAATAAGAGCCGATCGGTCGGCCATCATCGTCAGTTTCTGACGACTGTCGGTTGGTTCAGAAAAGCGACAAACGCTGTTTTGACGGTAATAAGCGGGAGTAGGGTGTGATTGCGGACAGTCAGCCTGGCCATATTGACCAGATTAAACAGACTAATGCCGGAGCGGTGTACAGACTGATTGATCGGTTTGGCCCTATCTCGCGTATTGAGCTGTCAAAAAAAGCGCAGCTGGCTCCGGCCAGTATCACCAAAATCGTGCGGGAGATGCTGGAAGCCCACCTGGTGCAGGAGACAGAGTTTCAGGAGCCCGGAAGCCGTGGCCGCCCGGCCGTCGGACTGCTGCTGGACACCCAGGCCTGGCATTTCCTTTCCGTGCGCATCGGCGCTGGCGATATCACACTCGCCCTGCGTGACCTCAGCAGTAAAATGGTGGTGGAGCAGCAGTTTGCTCTGCCGGCGCAAGACGCACTGCCGTTGCTGACCCGCATCATCCAGCAGATCGACCAGTTCTTTATCCATCACCAGCACAAGCTGGAACGCCTGACCGCCATTGCTATCACGTTGCCGGGCATTATGAACAGCCAGACCGGGATTGTGCACCGGATGCCCTATTATGACGTGGACGATATGCCGCTTGGCCCGTCGCTGGCCAGCCACACCGGTCTGCCGGTCTATATTCAGCATGATATCTGCGCCTGGACGATGGCCGAGTCGCTGTTTGGGGCCTCGCGGGATGCCCGCGATGTCCTCCAGGTGGTGATTGACCATAATGTGGGCGCGGGGGTGATCACCGGGGGGCGCTTGCTGCACGGTGGCAGCAGCACGCTGGTGGAGATCGGCCATACCCAGGTCGATCCGTGGGGCAAACGCTGCTACTGCGGCAATCACGGTTGCCTGGAAACAGTAGCCAGCACGGACAGCATGCTGGAGCTGGCCGCGCAGCGGATGCAGGCCTCCATGAGTTCCACGCTGCATAATCAGTCGTTAACCATTGATGCCCTCTGTGATGCCGCGCTGGCCGGGGATCAGCTTGCCTGCGACATCATTTCCGGCGTGGGTAACAGCGTGGGGCGCATTGTGGCGGTGATGGTCAACCTGTTCCATCCGCAGAAAATTCTCATCGGATCGCCGCTTAACCGGGCGCAGAGCATCCTTTACCCGGCAATAGTGACCTGTATTCGTCAACAGGCCTTACCCAGCTACAGTAAAGCTGTCAGCGTGGAACCCACCGCCTTTATTAATCTGGGCACGATGCCGGGGGCAGCGCTGGTCAAAGATGCGCTCTATAACGGGTCATTGTTAATCAAACTGCTACAAGGCTGATAAATTCACTAAACATTGCGCTAACGCAATCTCCGACCGGCGGCACTCCCCTACAATTTTCGCTCATTTACCGAGTATGAAAATTATTAATGAGGCCAGGCTGTGCCTGTCGGAGTCATCCCATGTTGAAACGTTTATTTGTCACTGGAACCGATACTGAAGTAGGAAAAACGGTGGTATCGCGCGCGTTGTTACAAAAGCTGGCGACAAACAATAAACGCGCCGTAGGCTACAAACCGGTTGCTAAAAGCAGCCAGCAAACGGAAGAAGGACCACGCAATAAGGATGCCCTGGTTCTTCAGGGTTCTTCATCCGTACAGTTGCCGTATCAGGCGATTAATCCCATCACCCTGCTCGACGATGAGATCAGTACCAGCGCAACCCCGATCAGTTACGCAACCTTAAGCCACGGGCTGCATGCCCTGAACGATCAGGCTGACTATATTGTGGTGGAGGGGACCGGCGGCTGGCGCAGTCTGATGAACGATCTGCGTCCGCTGTCTGACTGGGCGGTTCAGGAACAGCTGCCAGTGGTGCTGGTGGTCGGCATTAAACTGGGCTGCATCAGCCATGCGCTGCTCACGGCGCAGGCGGTAATCAACGACGGTCTGCCGCTTTTAGGCTGGGTGGCTAACCGGATTAACCCCGGCCTGGCGCACTATGCAGAAATTATTGATGTGCTGCGGGATAAAATTCCGGCTCCTCTGCTGGGGGAGTTGCCCTATCTGCCCCGGGCAGAAACGCGTGACCTGGCCCACTATCTTGATCTGACCGCGCTGGATTTATAACGTCGACGGAGCCCGCCCCTGCCAAACGGCTGGGGTGGGCCCCGGTGGGATTACTTCAGTGATCCCCCGTGCGTTTTGATCACGTTCTGATACCAGAAGAAACTCTTCTTACGGCTGCGGGCGAGGGTGCCGTTCCCCTGGTCATCCCGGTCAACATAGATAAAACCGTAGCGCTTGGAGAACTCGGCTTTTGAAGCGCTCACCAGGTCAATCGGGCCCCAGCAGGTGTAACCCAGCACCTCAACACCGTCTTCAATGGCTTCCCGGACCTGCACCAGATGATCGTTCAGGTAGGCAATGCGGTAATCATCATTGATGCTGCCGTCAGCTTCAACGGTGTCGCGCGCCCCCAGGCCATTCTCCACGATAAACAGTGGTTTCTGGTAGCGGTCATACAGCTCGTTCATCAGAAAACGCAACCCTTCCGGGTCGATCTGCCAGCCCCACTCGGAGCTTTCCAGATGCGGATTCGGCACCATATTCAGAATATTGGCGCGTGCTTTGTGGTTCTGCTCTTCATTGGTGGTCACGCAGCCGGTCATATAGTAGCTGAACGAGATAAAGTCGATCGGCTCGCGCAAATCCTGTTTATCCTGCTCCGTGATCGCCAGCCGGATGCCGTTTTCTTTAAAGTAGCGCGTCATATAGGCTGGGTAGTAGCCACGCGTCTGGACATCGCCAAAGAACAGCCAGTCACGGTTCTGCTTTTGCGTCTCCAGCAGATCGGCCGGAAGTGGACTGAGCGGATAGAGCATCGCCCCCAGCAGCATATTGCCGATTTTTGCATCCGGTATGATCCGGTGACAGGCCTTTACCGCGCGCGCACTGCCCACCAGCTGATGATGGATAGCCTGATAGACGGCCTGTTTATCGCTGTCTTCCGGCAGACCTACGCCGGTAAACGGTGCGTGGAGCGACATGTTGATTTCATTGAAGGTCAGCCAGTGCTTCACTTTCTCTTTGTAGCGGGCGAACACCGTTTCGGCATAGTGGACAAAGCAGTCGATAGTTTTACGATCTCCCCAGCCGCCGTACTTCTTAATCAGTCCGTACGGCATTTCATAATGGGAAAGGGTGACCAGCGGCGCGATATTGTATTTCGCCATCTCGTCAAACAGGCGGTCATAGAAGGCCAGCCCGGCCTCATTCGGCTGGCTTTCATCCCCTTCGGGGAAGATCCGCGTCCAGGCAATGGAAGTCCGCAGCACGGTAAAGCCCATTTCTGCGAACAGCCTGATGTCCTCCGGGTAGCGGTGATAAAAGTCAATCGCCACGTCCTTAATGCCAAAATCTCCCTCCTGACGCACCACGCGCTGACCAAAGATACCCTGAGGCTGTAAATCAGAGGTGGAAATCCCTTTGCCATCGGTCTGCCATGCGCCTTCGACCTGGTTTGCGGCAACGGCGCCACCCCAGAGAAAATGTTGTGGGAAACGTTGTGTCATTGTGCTCTCCTTATAAATGATTATTTAATCAGCGTCAGCAGCGGCTCACCGGCGGCCACTTCCTGCCGTGGGCTGGCGGCCAGCACATCAATGTAGTCTTCACTGTTACTGATCAGTACCGGTGTGGTGAGGTCATACCCCGCCGCCCGGATCGCCGGGATATCGAATTCCAGCAGCAGATCACCGACGCGCACGGTGTCGCCCTGGCTGACGTGAGCGGTAAAGTGCAGGCCATCGAGTTTGACGGTGTCGATGCCGACATGGATCAGGACTTCAGCGCCGTTGTCCGCTTCCAGTCCAATGGCATGGCGGGTGCGGAACAGGGACGCCACGGTACCGTTTACCGGGGAAAGCACACGGCCTTCCGTCGGCTGGATCCCCATGCCTTTTCCCAACAGGCCGCTGGCAAACGTTTCATCCGGCACCTGCTCCAGCGCCACGACAGCACCGCTCATCGGACTGGATAGCGTCTGCTTATGCAGCAGATCGGGACTGGCAGCGGCAGCCGGAAGGTCCGTCGTCACAGCCTCTGCCTCTTTCACCGCCGGCAGCCCAAACAGCGCGGTGGCGAGGGCCGCGAAAATAAAGGCGATCAGCGCGCCGACGATGGCGGCGACAACGCTGGCATCAAAACCGGTTTTTGGCACCACCTGGCTGAAGGTAAACACCGAGGGCAGGCCAAATGAATAGCTGGTGGTGTGGAAGAAGCCGAGTACAGCAGCCCCCATGGCACCACCGATGCAGCCAAAGATAAACGGACGACGGTTCGGCAGGGTGACGCCGTACACGGCAGGTTCGGTAATACCGAACAGGCTGGCGCTAAAGGCCGAAGCCGCAATCCCTTTCAGCTTCACATCCCGGGTACGCAGCAGCACGCCAAGTGTCGCCCCGGCCTGGCCCAGAACTGCGGGCATCAGCAGCGGGAGGAGGGTGTCTGCGCCGTGAATAGCAAGGTTATTGAGCATGATCGGCACCAGCCCCCAGTGCAGGCCGAAGATCACACAGACCTGCCAGAAAGCCCCCATAAAGGCCCCGGCGAAGGTCGGGCTGAAGCTGTAGGCATGCAGATAACCCGCTGCGAGCATCTGGCTTACCCAGGTGGCGACCGGGCCTATCAGCATAAAAGTGACCGGAACGACAATGGCCAGACAGATCAGCGGCGTGGTGAAGTTACGCACCGACCCCGGCAGGCGGCTGTGTACCACGCGTTCGATCAGGCAGGAGAACCAGGCAGCGAAGATAATCGGGATCACGGAAGAGCTGTAGTTAATCAGGATCATCGGGATACCGAAAAAGTGCAGCGGAGGACTGCCCGCCTGAGAGGCGGTAAACGCGGCCATCATCATCGGGTGTACCAGCGCGGCACCGATAATCATGGTGGTGAACGCATTGCCGCCAAATTTCTTCCCGGCGGTATAGCCGAGCAGAACAGGCAGGAAGTAGAACACCGCATCCCCGGCCGCAGAGAGAGTGATATAGGTCCCGGTGGTTTCTGACGTTAAGCCACAGGCCAGCGCCAGCGCCAGCAGGCCCTTAAGAATACCGGACGCGGCCATCACGCCGACAAACGGGGTGAAAATTGCGGAAACGATGTCAATAAAGCGGGCAAACAGCGACCCCTTGTCCTGCGTGTCTTGCTGGTCGTCATCGCCCTCGCTCAGGCCCGCCGTCGACAGCAGCGCCTGATACACCTCGCTGACATGGTTGCCAATCACCACCTGATACTGGCCGCCACTTTCTACCACCATAATCACACCGGCATTGGCCTTGAGCGCAGCCGTATTGGCTTTTCGGCTGTCTTTCAGTTTAAAGCGCAGGCGGGTGGCGCAATGCACCACCGAACTGACGTTCTCTTTACCGCCCACTCCCTGCAGGATCTCTTCTGATAAAAGCTGGTACTTCATCGTATGCTCCTGGTTCCGACATCGTTGTCTGTGGCCCGTTAGTGAATTCAGGCCAAAAAAAAACCTAAACTGCTTCAACGTCGCCGGCATGGCGCATCAAAGCAGTTTAGGTTTTGCCTGAAAATCAGTAGCAATCCTGTGTATGTTGCAGCGATATTTCCTTAGTCGCCGTGGGTTAGCAAGGGGGGCGGGCAGGAATAACTGTTTTTCGTGACGGGGATCGACTTTTAACGGCCGGGCTGCCGGCGGCAATCCTGCGGCAGACGGCGATAGCACATTTTGCAACTGGCGTCCTTCAAGCTAGACTGTATCGCATTGATTAGGTTAAGGGTGATACAAACGTGGAAGTCATTGCGGGTAAATCATTACAGGTCTCAGATGCGATCATTTCGTGTCAGCTGGATGGAAAGGGCGGGTTAATCCCGATTGACGACAGCGATGTGCTGACCTGTGACAGGCCGTGCTGGCTGCACCTGAATTATACCCATCGTGAAAGTGCGGACTGGCTGGCATCTACCCCGCTGCTGCCGGACACGGTGCGCGACGCGCTGGGCGGAGACAGCATGCGCCCGCGCGTTAACCGCCTGAGCGACGGCACAATGATTACGTTGCGCAGCATTAATCTTAATAGCGAATCGCGGCCGGAGCAGCTGGTGGTGATCCGCGTATTTATTAATGAAAAGCTGATCGTTTCCACCCGGCAGCGCAAAGTGTTTGCCATTGATGAAGTGCTGACCGACCTGAAGAACGGCATCGGCCCGGTAGACGGTGGCAGCTGGCTGGTGGACGTCTGTGATGCGCTGACCGACCACACCAGTGAGTTTATCGAGGAACTGCACGATAAAATTATCGAGCTGGAAGACGCGGTGGTGGATCAGCAGGTGCCGCCGCGCGGTGAGCTGGCGATGATCCGCAAGCAGCTGATTATTATGCGTCGTTATATGGCCCCACAGCGTGACGTGTTTTCCCGTATTGCCAGCGAACGCCTGCCGTGGATGAGCGATGACGATCGCCGCCGGATGCAGGATATTGCTGACCGTTTAGGGCGAGGGCTGGACGATCTGGATGCCAGCGTGGCGCGCACCGGCGTACTGGCCGATGAAATCACCACGGTGATGGCCGAGGCCATGAACCGCAGAACCTATACCATGTCACTGCTGGCGATGGTTTTCCTGCCGACGACTTTTCTTACCGGGCTGTTTGGCGTCAATCTGGGGGGGATCCCCGGCGGTGAGTGGCGCTACGGTTTCCCCACGTTCTGCATGCTGCTGATGCTGCTGGTTATTGGCGTTGCCTGGTGGTTACGGAAACGTAAATGGTTGTGATAAATAAGAATATGTGAGGCAGGGATGGGGCAATAACGTGACGAAAGCTGATCGACGTCAATAAATTCTGGTGTCGATCAGGGCAAACTCTTTCTCGCAGGTGAATGCAACGTCAAGCGATGGGCGTTGCGCTCCATATTGTCTTACTTCCTTTTTTTGAATTAATGCATAGCACATTTGATTCGTACAAGGCCGGCCTAACCGCCGGCTTTTTTTTGCGCGTTTGCCAGCGCCGTCAGATGTCCTACGCTTACTATTCCTACACTGTATGAGGAGGAAGACATGTTAACTAACCAGATAACGTCGATTCGCCTGTCAGAACCACTAAGCGACCCCGTTCCCGTGCCGGGCCCGACGCCGATACCTCAGCCCTTACCCGATCCGCCACCGGCCGATCCCCATCCGATTATTGACCCACCACCTTACCAGTAACGTCGTGACCCGGCCCGGGCTGGCTTAAGGGCGGGCAGAGACATCCACCCGCCTGCGCCGGACAGCGAGAACCCTCTGTATTTCTGATGTTTCCCGGGCTGGGAAACTTCCGTATAATGGCCCTCCAGACTGTAATCAGAATCACGTCGTTCTAAAGCCATCAGGATCCAGAGAAGTATTTATGAATCAAGTCGATGTACGAAAAGAAACCCTGGAGATGAATAAACTCCAGAAGCGCCTCAGAAGAAATGTTGGCCTTGCCATCACTGATTACAACATGATTGAAGAGAATGACGTTGTGATGGCCTGCATGAGCGGCGGCAAAGACTCGTTTGCTATGCTGGATATTTTGCTGGCGCTGCAAAAAGTAGCCCCCATCAAATTCGAAGTCATTGCGGTTAATCTGGATCAGAAACAACCTGGCTTCCCGGAACATATTTTACCCGCCTATCTCGACAGTCTTGATATCCCTTATTATATTGTGGATAAAGACACCTATTCCGTGGTGAAGGAAAAGATACCGGAAGGAAAAACCACCTGTGGTTTATGTTCACGCCTGCGTCGCGGCACGCTGTACTCCTTTGCCGAGAAAATTGGTGCCACCAAAATCGCCCTTGGCCACCATATGGATGACATCGTTGAGACGCTGTTCCTCAATATGTTCCACGGTGCAAAAATGAAGGCGATGCCCCCGAAGCTGCGTTCTGACGATGGACGAAACGTCGTGATCCGTCCGCTGAGCTACTGCCGGGAAAAAGATTTGATTGCCTGGTCGGAACATAAAGACTTCCCGATCATTCCCTGCAATCTGTGCGGCTCGCAGGAGAACCTTCAGCGGCAGGCGATCAAAGCCATGCTGACCGAGTGGGATAAAAAAACGCCGGGTCGGGTCGACAGCGTCTTTAAGTCGATCCAGAACATCAGCCCAAGCCAGTTAGCCGACAGGGAACTGTTCGATTTCGAGGCCCTGCCGCTGGATCGCAGTGGTGACAGAGCAGAGTATGCCTTTACTGAAGCCACCGTCTCGTCGACCAATATAGATAAATCGCTCTATATAGATGTTGCTAACCTGTAATGGCTGGCGCAGGCATTCATTGACCTGCGTTAATTGAAGGGCGGCGCGCCATCAACTACGCTTAATCATCTCAACGAGAGGAGGGCGTAATGTCACAGGATAAATCAAAGACCAAACCGGAAAAAGATCCGCACCCGGCCAGGGATAATCCCAACGAGCACGGTGAAATTCCGCGCACGCGGGATGACAGCGACGACGATAAAAAAGATCCGTTCAACGATCGCTGATCCCGTCAGTGGCCCGTCCTGTCACCGTTGCTGACAGGGCGGGGTCCCGCTGTTGACGCTTCATTCCTCTTATTTTTTCCCGCCCCAGCACAATCCAATGACGAAATATATTAAACCCCTCAAGTTTTCTGCCCGGATGCCGTTAACACCGTAAGCGTCAGTGCTAATTTTTTCTTCTCAGAGCGCCTGCCCGTCAGGAAAACTCCCTGAGCCTTAACTTACGCCCGGAATGCGAATAAACAGGCGACATTCAGGGCCAGGCTTTACTATAATTGCCGCCGAGACTTTCGTCTTACGCCGTGAGCAGATTGATATAACGGCTAAGAACGAAACGAAGGAGAAGGAATACACATGAAATGGAACCGGAGAAATACCTGGATTGCGATGGTGGCAGCCTGTCTGATTTTCTGGCTGTTAATCGCGTTGGTTTTATCTTAGTCGGACTACATAATACACAGCGCTGCGCGACGTTATCGCCAGCGCTTTTCTCCCCGTCCCTTGCGCTTATCTGCTACAATCAGCGCCATTAATCCTGTCCGTTTTATCAGAGAGTTCTTCCGTGACTGCTTTTTCTACCCTGACCCAACTTCCCGCCAGCCAGATCGAAAATCTTACTGAACTGGGCTACCTCGACATGACGCCGGTACAGGCTGAATCGCTGCCTGCTATTCTTGCGGGGCGGGATGTGCGCGCACAGGCGAAAACCGGCAGCGGTAAAACTGCCGCCTTTGGTCTGGGCGTGATGCATCGCGTAGATGCCAGCCAGTACGTCACTCAGGCGCTGGTGCTGTGCCCGACCCGCGAACTGGCCGACCAGGTGGCTAAAGAGCTGCGCCGTCTGGCGCGTTTTACCGCGAACATTAAAATTCTCACATTGTGCGGTGGCCAGCCAGTCGGCGCACAGCGTGATTCGCTGGTGCATGCTCCGCAGATTGTTGTCGGCACACCCGGGCGTATTCTTGACCATCTGAAGCGTGAAACCCTGAAGCTGGATGGCATCAATATGCTGGTGCTGGATGAAGCCGACCGCATGCTGGAAATGGGCTTCCGCGACGATATCGACAGCATTATCCGCCACTGTCCGCAGGCCCGCCAGACGCTGCTGTTTTCCGCTACCTGGCCGCAGGGTATTGCCCAGATCAGCCAGAGTATTCAGCGCGATCCGCTGACTGTGGAAACGGGCGATGTCTCCGATTTACCGTCTATTGAACAAACCTTCTACGAGGCCGGCCCGCGGGAAAAACTGACCGCGCTGATTGGCCTGCTGAGTGACCGTCAGCCCACCTCCTGCGTCGTGTTCTGCAACACCAAACGGGAATGTGATGACATCGCGTATGCGCTGGAGTCTGCGAACATCAGTGCGCTGGCGCTGCACGGCGACCTTGAGCAGCGCGATCGCGATCAGGTTCTGATCCGCTTTGCTAACGGCAGCTGCCGCGTACTGGTCGCTACCGATGTGGCCGCTCGCGGGCTGGATATCAAGTCCCTGGCGATGGTGGTTAACTATCAGCTCTCTTTTGACCCGGAAGTGCACGTCCACCGTATTGGCCGTACTGCCCGCGCCGGTCAGGAAGGATGCGCGGTTAGTTTTGTCGCCCAGGATGAGATGGTGCGCGCCCATGCGCTGGAAGATTATCTGCAACAGAAGCTGGCCTGGCGCAACGTATCAGAGCTGAAGTCTGTGGCGGCGAAAGCGCTGCCGGCAGAGATGGTCACGGTGAGCCTGGACGGCGGCCGTAAAGCGAAAATCCGACCGGGAGACATTCTCGGTGCCCTGACCGGCGACGGTGGGCTGACCGGCGATCAGGTCGGCAAGATTGATATTGGTCCGACGCAGGCATATGTTGCCATCCGTCAGTCACAGGCGCGCCAGGTGATGGGGCAGCTGAAAGATGTGAAGATCAAAGGGAAATCGTGCCGGGCGCGTTTACTGAAATAAACCGCTGAAGGGAAAGAGGGCGGTAAAGGGTCGATCGTTTGTCACGATCGACCCACATCATGACGGTTTACATTTTCGTGATCACGGGCGGTGCGGCCAGCAGATCTTTTACACCTGCCAGCAGGGCCTGAAAATGAGGCTGCGATTCGTGCAGCTCAATGGCAGCAGCGCTTTTCCAGGTTTCGTGGAACAGGAACAGGTCACTGTTTTCCACGCTGCGGTATAAATCATAATGCACGTTGCCTTCATCAAGGCGGCTCGGGGCCACGCAGCGGTTCAGCACGTCATACAGCTCATTGCCTTTACCGGTTGCCGCAGCAAAGGTGGCCACCACCATAATCGGTTTATCAGACATTTTTCTCTCCTGTAACAAAGTTAAAAACGGTGCAGATGACGTGACGTCAGTCCGTACCAAAACGTAGTGCCTCCAGCCTGGCACGATTCTGCCTGACTGACATGATCTTTTCAGGCTTCAGTGCATTTCTACTGACTGCACGCCTTTGATTTCCAGCAGCACATCATAGAGCTGATGCGGTTCACGCTTTCGTGACAGTGTCACATCTACCATCATTTCACACAATCCACTTTCGGCATCCCGGTTGACCACCGAAACCTGGCCTGTCCGCACCTGCTGGTGCTGTAATGCCATCAGGACCAGCGGCACGCTCTTCGCCTTCAGGTGAAAAATCAGCGTATGGTGGCGGCCAATCAGCCAGTAGCTGATGCGACGAAACGTTTCCAGCACCAGCAGCGCCAGCAGCGTGCCGTAAATGCCAATCTCATACATGCCGCTGCCAATGACCAGGCCGATGGCGGCGGTGACCCACAGCCCGGCAGCGGTCGTCAGTCCTTTAACTACCTGTTTCTGAATGATAATCGTCCCGGCCCCGAGAAACCCCATACCGCTGACCACCTGAGCCGCGATTCGGCTGGGATCCAGACCCACGTGATCGCGGGCCAGAATGTCGTCGAAGCCATACTTTGAGACAATCATAAACATCGCGCTGCCAATGCCGACCAGAATGTGGGTTCGCAGCCCGGCCTCTTTAGCCCGCAGCTGGCGCTCAAGCCCGATCAGGCCACCCAGCGCCCCCGCCAGCGCAATGCGTAATAACAAATCGACAATCATAAAACGGCCCCTCACCGCGCCATTCACTTAACTCAAACAGCTAGTTATAAAATAAGACGGCAGGCTATTGATATTTAGTTGAAGATCATTTTGTAAAAATACGTGACAACTATCGACCTGACAGGGAACGTAGCATATGCTGGCCTTCGCATTTCAGCGCACGTTACCCGGAGTTTACCAGATGAAAGCAGCGACATTTTTGCTGGCGGCAGCCGCTTTATTACTCTCAGCCTGTAGCAGCGACAGTGATAATGAACCGCCTCAGCAGGCGACAGCGGCCCACGTGCCGTCCCGGGTGGTGATGGCTGACCTGGCAGAGAGCGCCTGCTCAAACGCTGGCGGTACGCTGGCGCTGTCCCGCCAGCTGGACGGCAGTTCAGTGGGAATGTGTCAGATGGCGAACGGACGTCGTTGCGGTGAAACTGCGCTGATGAACGGCAGCTGCGCGCGCTGAGTGAGTTAACGTAGTCAGTCAGGGCCCAGGTACCGCTGCGGGAGCCGACCGTTTTTACCGGTCGGCACGCGATGCTCAGCTGAGTGTTCCGTCTTTATCTACAGGCACCGGGGATTAACCGGCATTCAGCACGTTATCGCAGGGTTCGCCTTTTTCCAGCAGACGCAGGTTTTCCAGGGTAGTCTGCGAAATACTGGTCAGGGCTTCTGCCGTCAGAAAGGCCTGATGCCCGGTAAACAGCACGTTATGGCAGGCAGACAGGCGGCGGAAAATATCATCCTGGATCACATCGTTAGACTTATCCTCAAAGAATAAATCACGCTCATTTTCGTAGACGTCCATCCCCAGGGAGCCAATTTTCTGCTGCTTCAGCGCGTCTATTGCCGCCTGGGAATCAATCAGGGCACCCCGGCTGGTGTTGATCACCATTACGCCATCTTTCATCTGGGCAAATGCCGCGCTGTTCAGCAGGTGATGGTTCTCGTCGGTCAGCGGACAGTGCAGGGTGATAACATCGGACTGGCTGAACAGGGTTTTGATATCAACGTACTCTGCGCCCAGCTCCAGCGCCTGTGGGCTGGGGTAGGGATCAAAGGCCAGCAGCTTCATGCCAAAACCTTTCAGAATACGCATTGTAGCAATGCCGATTTTCCCGGTGCCGATGACCCCGGCGGTGCGGCCGTGCATATTGAAACCAATCAGGCCTTCGAGGGAAAAGTTCGCATCGCGGGTGCGCTGATAGGCACGGTGAATACGCCGGTTCAGGGTCATCATCATCCCCACCGTATGTTCAGCCACCGCCTCAGGTGAGTATGCCGGTACCCTGACCACCTGGATACCCAGTTCACGCGCGGCATCAAGATCGACGTTATTGAACCCGGCGCAGCGCAGGGCGATAAACTTGATGCCCAGCTCAGCCAGCTCTTCCAGCACGGCACGGCTGCCGTCATCGTTAACGAAAATACAGACGCCATCGCAGCCCACGGCGTTTTTCGCCGTATGTTCGCTCAGCAGGAAGTCGAAAAACGCCAGTTCAAACCCGTAGTCTTCATTGACCTGTGTGAGGTATTTCCGGTCATACTGCTTAGTGCTATATACCGCAAGTTTCATCGCCGTTTTCCTTTAGCCGTGCGTAAGTAATACAGCAGTGTAACAAGTTATCGGCATTACGGCAGGGGCCGGTGCAGTTAGCTGATGTAAAAAACAGCGAATCACTTGATTAATGGCGAAAAACTTCACCCTGCTGGCTTTCCATGCCATCATTCACAGGATAATCACGGAGTGAAAAGGATATGGCAGCCATGAACCGGGGCTGGAAAATTACGCTTGCGGTACTGATCGTCGCAGCCCTGCTGCTGACCGGTACTTATCTGACCGTCAGCCAGTGGCTTCCCCGCCTGGCGGGCATCTGGCTGCCTGTCAATACCACCATCTCCCTTGACGGTAATCCCCGCTGGCACCAGGGTGCGCTGCACCTGCCGGGTATCCATTACTACGCCGGCGACTGTGAACTGGCCGATGTGCAGGGTGTGGCGCTCGGTTATCACCAGGGTCGCTGGCAGCTTGCCGTTGATACGGCGACCATCCGCTCGGTCTGTGCCAGCGCGCTGGCGGCCGCAGACGATGACAGCGCACCGCGTACGCTGGCGCAGTGGCAGCAGTTGTTACCTGCCGCCAGTGTTACCGTCGGGCAGTTAAGCATTGACCCGTGGCAGACCTGGGCCGGTCAGCTCCAGCTGGAACTGGATCCCCGCCGGCAGCACCTGCATTATCAGGGCAAAAATCTGTCGCTGGATGCCGAACTTAACGGCCAGCAGCTGGCGCTGAACACCCTGACCCTGCAGGCTCCGGGTGTCCCTGAGCCCGTCAGACTGAGCGGAACGCTGACCCTGCCCGCGATCCCCGATGGCGTGCCGGAAAACGGGTCGCTGGAGGGCGATCTGGCGCTGGCCGCCGTGCCGGACCCGTTGCATCTGACGTTAAGCTGGCAGCAGCAGCAGGGATTGCTGGTGGTGACGGCCAGCAAACAGCCTGAGCCGCTGCTGATCCTGCCCTGGTTTATTAACCAGGAAAGCATTTCGGTCCGCGAGGGGCGATGGAACTGGCCCTGGGCCGGACAGCCGCTCTCCGGCGGTTTCGCCTTCACTGCCGATGGCTGGACGCAGGGGCTGGCGGCAACGAAAGTGGCGGGGCGCGTCAACATGCTGACTCAGGGTCGTGGCGGCAAAGGCAACGTGGTGCTTACCCTTGGCCCCGGTCGTCTGGACTGGGTCAACAGCCAGCTGCCGTTTCGCCTGACTGGGGAGAGCAAGCTGGACCGACTGCAATTTTTTGCCGGGCTGCCCGGGGATCTTCATGGGCCGCTGCTCGACCCGCAGGTGCTGATGCGGCCGGGTGCGCTACTGCGTATGAAAGGGCGGCTGCTGTCCACGCTGGAGGTGGATGAGGCACGCTGGCCACTGGCGGGCGTCTCGATCTCCTCGGCCGGGATCGAGGGCCGCCTGCAGGCTATTCTCAGCGCTCATGATGCAGAAACGGGACGTTTTCGCCTGCATCTGGACGGACGTGCCACGGCGTTCTGGCCGGACAAAGGCCAGTGGTTGTGGCGTTACTGGGGTGATGGCTATCTGATGCCACTGGCGGCCAGGTGGGATGTCAAAGGCCACGGGCGCTGGCAGGACCGGTTAATCGAACTCTCGTCACTGTCCACCGGCTTCGATCGGCTGGCTTACGGTAGCGTCACCATGTCTGCCCCCAGGCTGTCGCTGGACACGCCGATTCGCTGGCAGCGAGATCCGGGTGCGCCCTCCTTTAACGGGCAGCTTAACCTGAAAGCGAAAGATACCCGCTTTGGCGGTGGAGGTTACCTGCCTCCCTCGACGCTGAAGCTGGTGGTGAAGGGGCGCGATCCCGCGTGGTTCCTGTTCCGCGGGAGCCTGCAGGCACAAAGAATCGGCCCGGTTCAGGTAGGCGGCCGCTGGGATGGCGACCGCTTGCGCGGCCAGATGTGGTGGCCGGAGCAGCCGTTGACGGTATTTCAGCCGCTGATCAGCCCTGACCTCAAGCTGGCTATTCAGGGAGGGACGCTGAAAGCGCAGGTGGCTTTCTCTGCGGCCAGCGATCAGGGCCTGCAGGCGGGCGGTCACTGGCTGGTCAGTGACGGTAGCGCACTGTTGCCTGGCAATGAATTTGACGGTGTCGATTTCTCATTACCTTTCCGTCTTGAAGATCACCGCTGGTATTTTGGTGCCCGTGGCCCGGTATCGCTGCGTATCCGGGAGATCAAAAACCAGTTTGCCATGCAGAATATCGCGGCAGACCTGCAGGGCTGGTATCCCTGGAGTGCGCGTTATCCGCTTACCTTGAGCGACGTCAGTCTCGATCTGTTAGGGGGAAAACTCAGCCTTGCCAGCCTGCAGATGCCGCAGACGCAGGCCGCGACGATAAAGGTCAGCCACCTCAGCTTATCGGAGCTTGTCACCGCCATGAAAATCAAACAGGTGGCGATGTCCGGACATATTAACGGTGCGCTGCCGCTGTGGCTGAACAACGCCCACTGGCTGATTAAGGACGGTTGGGTGGCCAATAGCGGGCCGCTGACCGTACGCATGGATAAAGACATGGCTGATACGATCAGCAGCAATAACATGGCCGCCGGGATGGCGATTGACTGGCTGCGTTACATGGAAATATCGCGCAGCTGGGCGACCCTGGATCTTGATAACCTTGGCGTGATGAACATGGCCGCTAAAGTGGATGGCACCAGCCGTTTCAGTAACAGAAATCAGCGGGTATCGCTCAATTATACGCAGCAGGAAAACCTGTTCCAGCTCTGGCGGAGCCTGCGCTTTGGCGATAACCTGCAATCCTGGGTGGAACAGAACGCCACCCTGCCGTCGCAAAAGGAAACCAGTGATGAAAGCCCTGACTAACCTGTGGATCGCCAGCGGTACGATCCTGCTCTGCGGGTGCATCCCCCGCATTGAGTTGGCCGCGCCGAAAGAACCGATCACCATCAATATGAATGTCAAAATTGAGCATGAAATTCATATCAAGGTGGATAAGGACGTGGAAGCCTTGTTAAAAAACCAGAGCGGGCTGTTCTGAGGAGAGTGCCAAAATGAAACGATTTTACTGCGGCGTACTGCTGAGTTGTCTGCTGATGTCGCCAGCGGCGATGGCCCTGACGCTCGATCAGGCGCGTGAGCAGGGGCGGGTAGGGGAAACGCTAAATGGCTATATTGCCGCCGTACAACAGGATGCGGAAACCCTGACGCTGGTGAAGCAAATTAACCAAGGGCGAGAGCATCAGTATCAACGTCTGGCGCAGCAGAATAATCTCACCACGCGTGAAGTGGCCGGTATTGCGGGTAAAAAGCTGATAGAGCGGGCGAAAAGTGGGGAGTATGTTCGCGGAATTAACGGTCAGTGGTTACAGAAGTAGCGGTGGCACTGACACAGTGCCACCGCGCAGGTTGAGGAGGGTAAGCTCAACCTGGTCGAACGCTATCAGGCAGTGACAATCTGAGAAATCACTTCTTTCGCATCGCTGGCCGCTTTGGCAGCCACTTCCGGGCCATAACCAATCCCTTCAGCAAACACAAATTGAACATCACTCATCCCCAGGAAGCCGAGGAAAAGCGTCAGGTAAGGGGTCAGCAGATCGCTTGGTGTATCTTTGTGAATGCCGCCACGGCTTGACAGAACCACCACTTTTTTCCCTTTAATCAGGCCTTCCGGGCCCTGCTCGGTGTAGCGGAAAGTCACGCCAGCACGGGCAACGAGGTCAAAGTAGTTCTTCAGCTGCGTTGGGATGTTGAAGTTGTACATCGGGGCGGTGATCACGATGGTATCGTGCGCCTGCAGTTCGGCAATCAGTTCGTTGGACAGGTCCAGCGCTTCCTGCTGACGGGGAGTCAGGGCCGCATCGGAAGGACGCAGTGCGCCGACCAGCTCGCCGTCCAGAACCGGGATCGGATTGGCGGCCAGGTCGCGTTCGGTGACGTCATCGCCCGGATGAGCGGCTTTCCATTCGGAAACCAGGTGGTCGGCCAGCTGACCAGACTGTGAATAACCGGCAAGAATACTTGATTTCAGTACTAATACTTTGCTCATGGCGTTTTTTCCTGTTGTGTCATGCGGATAACGTTCCGCTCAATGCCTGACACTCTACGGATAAATGCCGGACAGTGTAAGTGCGAGTTTTCGATATCAATGTTCGAAAATATTGAATAAGACGAAGGGGGCGGATAAAACGCTAAGTCGCTGTCTGTGCTACACTACGCAAAATTCTGACCCCCTGTTTAATCCATGTTGCCCGTATTAACGGCGACAAAGCGAGTTTTACTACCATGTCTGACATGCCACATTCTGCCCTGACGCCGCTCTTTACCCGGCTGGACACGCTGATGCTGCGCGACCGCCAGCGTCTGCAGCGTCGCCTGCACGGGGCGAAAAAAATAAAAAATCCCGCATCCCTCCAGGCGCTGATCGAAACGCTGGAAGGCGATATCGCGGCGGCAGAGCAGCGCATCAGTGCCCGCCGGGCCGCCACGCCGACTATCCGTTATCCGGAAAATCTGCCTGTCAGCCAGAAGAAGCAGGACATCGCAGAGGCGATACGCGATCACCAGGTGGTGATTGTGGCCGGGGAAACCGGGTCAGGTAAAACCACACAGCTGCCTAAGATCTGCATGGAGCTGGGGCGGGGTATCCGTGGGTTGATTGGCCATACGCAGCCCCGACGCCTGGCGGCGCGCACCGTCGCCGACCGAATTGCGGCCGAACTGGAAACTTCCTTAGGCGGCTGCGTCGGCTATAAGGTGCGCTTTAACGATCAGGTGGGGGATACCACCCAGGTTAAACTGATGACGGACGGTATCCTGCTGGCGGAAATCCAGCAGGATCGCCTGCTGATGCAGTATGACACCATCATTATCGACGAAGCGCATGAGCGTAGCCTGAACATCGACTTTCTGCTGGGATACCTGCGTGAGCTGCTGCCAAAGCGCCCCGACCTGAAGGTGATCATCACCTCCGCGACCATCGATCCGCAGCGTTTTTCACGCCATTTCCATGATGCTCCGGTCATTGAAGTGTCCGGGCGGACTTATCCGGTCGAAGTGCGCTACCGGCCAGTGGTCGAAGACGTGGAAGATACCGATCGCGATCAGCTGCAGGCTATTTTCGATGCGGTGGACGAACTGGGCCAGGAAAGCCGTGGCGATATTCTGATCTTTATGAGCGGGGAGCGCGAGATCCGCGATACGGCCGATGCGCTGATGAAGCGCGATCTGCCGCATACGGAAGTGCTGCCGCTGTACGCCCGCCTGTCCAACGCCGAGCAGAACCGCGTGTTTCAGTCTCACGTCGGGCGGCGCATCGTGCTGGCAACCAACGTGGCGGAAACCTCGCTCACCGTGCCGGGCATTAAATACGTGATTGACCCGGGTACCGCACGTATCAGTCGCTACAGCTTCCGGACGAAGGTACAGCGGCTGCCGATTGAGCCAATTTCTCAGGCTTCCGCTAACCAGCGTAAAGGCCGCTGCGGCCGTGTGTCAGAGGGCATCTGTATTCGTCTGTATGACGAGAATGACTTCCTCAACCGGCCGGCGTTTACCGACCCGGAAATTCTGCGAACTAACCTGGCATCGGTGATCTTACAGATGACCGCCCTGGGGCTGGGTGATATTGCCGCCTTCCCGTTTGTGGAAGCCCCCGACCCGCGTAATATTCAGGATGGCGTACGCCTGCTGGAAGAGCTCGGGGCCATCACCCTGCGTGAAAATCAGCACTATGAGCTGACGCCATCAGGACGGTCGCTGGCGCAACTGCCGGTTGACCCCCGCCTGGCGAAAATGGTGCTGGAAGCGCAGAAATATGGCTGTGTGCGCGAGGTGATGATTATTACCGCCGCGCTTTCCATTCAGGATCCGCGCGAACGTCCCGCAGAGAAAAAACAGGCCTCCGACGAGAAGCATCAGCGCTTTGCGGATAAAGACTCGGATTTTATTGCCTTTGTGAACCTGTGGAATTATGTGCAGGAGCAGCAAAAAGCCCTGTCATCCAGCCACTTCCGCCGCTTATGCAAAACAGACTACCTGAACTACCTGCGGGTGCGCGAATGGCAGGATATTTACACCCAGCTGCGCCAGGTGGTGCGGGAGCTGGGCCTGCCGGTGAACAGCGAACCGGCTGAAATACGGGAGATCCACACGGCGCTGCTGACCGGCTTACTGTCGCATATCGGACAGAAAGATGCCGACAAGCAGGAGTTTACTGGCGCACGTAACGCCCGCTTTGCCATTTTCCCGGGGTCGGGCCTGTTCAAAAAGCCCCCGAAGTGGACGATGGTCGCTGAACTGGTGGAAACCAGCCGCCTGTGGGGACGCATTGCCGCCCGAATTGAACCGGAATGGATCGAACCGGTCGCGCAGCACTTACTCAAGCGCAGCTACAGTGAACCCCACTGGGAAAAAGCGCAGGGCGCGGTGATGGCCAGTGAAAAAGTGACGCTTTACGGCCTGCCCATTGTGGCGGCGCGTAAGGTGAACTACGGTCCGATCGATCCGATGCTGTCGCGTGAGCTGTTTATTCGCCATGCGCTGGTTGAGGGCGACTGGCAGACGCGTCACGCTTTCTTTAAAGCCAACCTGAAGCTGCGGGAAGAGGTCGAGGAGCTGGAACACAAGTCCCGCCGTCGCGATATTCTGGTCGATGATGAGACGCTGTTTGCCTTTTACGACCGACGCATCGGCGCGGAGGTGATCTCGGCCCGGCATTTTGATAACTGGTGGAAAACCGTCAGTCGTGAAGAGCCTGAGCGCCTGAATTTTGCCCGTGAGATGCTGATAAAGCAGGGCGCGGAGAACGTTAGCAAACTTGATTATCCTAATTTCTGGCATCAGGGGAACCTGAAGCTGCGTCTTAGCTACCAGTTTGAACCGGGGGCGGACGCCGACGGGGTCACGGTATATGTGCCACTGCCGCTGCTCAACCAGGTGGAAGAAAAAGGTTTTGAATGGCAGATCCCGGGTGTACGCCGTGACCTGGTGATTGCACTGATCAAATCGTTGCCGAAGCCGTTACGCCGTAACTTCGTGCCGGCACCCAACTATGCGGATGCGTTTCTCGGCCGCGTCACGCCGCTGGCCCTGCCGCTGCTGGACGCCCTGGAGCGTGAGTTCCGTCGCATGTCAGGTGTGACGCTGGATCGCGAAGCCTGGCAGTGGGAACAGGTGCCCGATCATCTTAAAATGACCTTCCGTATTGTGGATGAAAATAACCGCAGGCTGGCGGAGGGCAAAGATCTCTCCGCGTTAAAACTGCAGCTTAAAGGCAAGGTGCAGGAAACGCTGTCAAAGGTGGCAGACGACGGGCTGGAGCAGAGTGGGCTGCACATCTGGAGTTTTGGCGACCTGCCGGATCACTTTGAGCAGAAGCGCGGTCATTACAGCGTGAAAGCCTGGCCCGCCCTGGTGGATGAGAAGGACAGCGTGGCCATTCGCCTGTTCGACACCCAGCATGAACAGCAAAAAGCGATGTGGCGCGGGCAGCGACGCCTGCTGCTGCTGAACATCCCTTCGCCGATTAAATACCTGCACGAAAAGTTACCCAACAAAGCCAAGCTGGGGCTCTATTTTAACCCCTACGGCAAAGTGCTGGATTTGATTGACGACTGTATTGCCTGCGGTGTCGATAAACTGATCGCTGAAGCCGGTGGTCCTTCCTGGCAGGAGCAGGGTTACACGCAGTTGCACGATAAGGTCCGTGCGGAACTTAACGATACGGTGGTGGAGATTGCCAAAAAGGTCGAGCAGATCCTGACGTCGGTGTTTGCGATTAACAAGCGTCTGAAAGGGCGCGTGGATATGACCATGGCGCTGGCGCTGTCGGATATCAAAGCGCAGATGAGCGGCCTGGTCTATCGGGGCTTTGTCACTGGTAATGGCTGGAAACGGCTGGGTGACACGCTGCGTTATCTGCAGGCAATTGAACGCCGGATGGAGAAGCTGGCGGTCGATCCGCACAGCGACCGGGCGCGGATGTTGAAGGTGGAGTCCGTGCAGCAGGCCTGGACGCAGTGGTTTAACAAGCTGCCGCCAGAGCGTAAGGACGATGAAGAGGTGCAGGACATTCGCTGGATGATTGAAGAGCTGCGCGTCAGCTTCTTCGCACAGCAGCTGGGGACGCCTTATCCAATCTCAGAAAAACGTATCCTGCAGGCGATGGAACAGGTGACACAGTAAATTTTGCCTGCCCGGACAAACGGGGAGGCAACCTTAACCTGATGTATATCGTGTCATCATTATCTGGCCTGGTCAGCAGCAGGGGATTGTCCGGGCGATATTTTGCCACCAGTGCGGCCGCAATCGCCTGCGTCTTCTTTTACTGTGCCAGCGCTTCCAGACTGTCGCGGAAAGCGGTCACCGCGATGGCGCGGTTGTCAGCCAGATAGCGGTCTTTTGCCGCCGGAGCCGAGCTTTGTACTGCAATCAACTGCCACTCGCCATCAACCTTTAATAACAGCGGAGAACCACTGTCGCCGGGCAGGGTGTCGCACTGATGTGACAGGACGGTTTTCTGCGCCCAGCCGGTGATCAGGCAGTCGCTATGAGAGTAAAGCGTATCAAGATGATCTTCCGGGTAACCTGCCTGGGTTACGCGTCGTCCGGCGGTTTTTAACGCCGCGGTCAGATCTTTGCGTGACCCGGCAAACAGCGGAATAGGGGTAATACCCGATGGCGGATTACGCAGGACAATAAGACCAAAATCATAAGGGGCGGCCTGGGCCGGTACGATCCAGCCGTCACCGTCAGCTTTGAGTTTTTTCCCCAACGCCGGGTCAACGCGCGCTTCGATATCGTGGATTTCGTAGCGCCAGCCATTGTTTTCACTGGAGATAAACCGCAGCGCCACGGCCTTGTCCGGTTTACCCGGCGGGGCCAGCAGGCAGTGTCCTGCCGTCAGGGCCAGGTGAGGGGCGATCAGCGTAGCGCTGCACAGGTTACCGCTTGCCGTTTCCAGTTGACCAATCGCTTCCCAGGGGGCAGAGCCGGTATCACGGACCGGCTGGCGATCGTCCTGACCGAAGAACAGCGTTTTCGTGTCGGCGGCGCTCCGTTCCTCTTCATCAGCGTGTGTGTAAAACGAAAAAGCCAGGCAACCCATCAATAACACAGCGGTCAGACGCATATTTTTCTCAGGCTGAAAAAGCGTGGATATAAGTATTTATCTTAGAGAAGTAACTATAGACGGATAGTGCTGGAAAAGGGAGATTAATATGAAATATCAGCACACTACAGTAACCATCATTATAAGTAAAAGCTGGCGGCAATCAGGCCACAGATGATCATAACAGTCAGAATGATTTCGAATAAATAGCGACGCACCATCATCCGAAACTCCTTAAAGAAACACCCGGTAAGACCGGGTGTTTAAGTTAATTCATGTGCGTGGGGTGGCGGGCACCCCGTCCGTCAGTCTTACGCTTTAGGCGCGGTTTTCTTTACTGCTTTGTGGTGTTTTTTAGCAGCCTGGGCTTTCTGGGCAACAGGTTTTTTAGCGGCTTTGTGGTGTTTTTTGGCAGCCTGGGCTTTCTGAGCAACAGGTTTGGTTGCTGCTTTGTGGTGTTTTTTAGCGGCCTGAGCTTTCTGTGCTACCGGCTTGGTTGCTGCTTTGTGGTGCTTTTTCGCGGCCTGGGCTTTCTGAGCGACAGGTTTTTTAGCGGCTTTGTGATGCTTTTTCGCGGCCTGAGCTTTCTGATCCGCTGCTTTTTTTGCTTTATGGTGTTTTTTAGCAGCCTGCGCTTTCTGGGCTACCGCTTTCTTGTGTTTTTTCACATGCTTAACGTGTTTAACAGACGCTTTCGCTGGCGCCGGAGCCGCTGTCGTGGTGGTGGCGACAGAAGGTGCAGCGCTGGTTGCAGGTGCAGCTGTAGTTTCAGCAGCGAAGGCAACAGAAGACAGACCCATTGTAGCAGCGACAACCAGAGCAAATAATTTTTTCATTGCAAAACCCTCAAGGTGTTTAGTTCAGGTGTCAGCCCACTCTGGGGCCGGTGAAAAGACTATAAGGGAATCAATGCGGGCTTTCCGTGAGTGATTGGTATCGGCGTGTAACCGATTGTACAAGCGGGGAGATCGTGGTGATTTCCCCCTGCGCGGGACGCACAGGGGGCGGGGTAATGACGCGGTTATTTCAGGTAGCGGCTTTCCAGATGCTGGCGGAAATAGTGCGGATTCAGATCTTCGCCCGTGGCGTTTTCGATCAGCTGGCGGGTGCTGAAACGGCTGCCATGCTGCCAGATATTCTGCTGTAACCAATGGAATACTGGCTGCAAATCCCCCTGGCGGATCTGCTCATCCACCTGAGGAAGAGCCCGCTTCAGCGCCTGGAACAGCTGTGCCGCATACATTGCCCCCAGCGTATACGTCGGGAAGTAGCCGAACGCACCGTCAGTCCAGTGAATGTCCTGCATGCAGCCGTCGCGGTAATTGCCCCGGGTGTCCAGACCCAGCAGGGCCAGCATTTTCTCATCCCATAGCGCGGGAATGTCATCCACCTCAATCTCACCGGCGATCAGGGCGCTTTCGATTTCATAGCGCAGAATGATATGCGCCGGATAGCTGACCTCATCGGCATCAACGCGGATTAGCCCGGGTTTGACCCGTTGATTCAGAGCAATAAAGTTCGCTTCCTTCAGCGCCGGGCTGTCGCCAAGCAAATGCTGTACCTGCGGGCGGATCAGACTGAGGAAAGCCGGGCTGCGGCCCAGCTGCTTTTCAAAGAACAGGCTTTGTGACTCATGGATGGCCGTTGAGCGTGCCAGCGACACGGGCTGGTCAGCCCACTGCTTCGGTAAGTTCTGCTCATAGCGGGCATGGCCGGTTTCATGGATCACCCCCATCATGGCGCTGATGAACTCGTCTTCATTGTAGCGGGTAGTAATACGCACATCCTGCGGCACGCCACCGCAGAAGGGATGGGCGCTGATATCCAGACGACCGGCAGTAAAGTCAAAGCCCAGCTGCTGCATAATCGCCAGCCCCAGCGCCTGCTGCGAAGCCTGTGGGAAGGGGCCGACAGGGCGGTCAACTTTTTCGCCCGCCTGCTGGTCCACGATCCTTTGCAGCAAGTCAGGCAGCCACTGCTTCAGATCGCCAAAGGTTTTATCCAGTTTTTCACTGGTCATACCGGGTTCGAAGACGTCAAGCAGGGCATCATAGCGGGATTGGCCACTGGCCTGGGCGCGGATCTCCGCCTCTTCCCGGCTGAGTTTGACCACGTCTTTCAGGTTGGCGGCAAACCCCGTCCAGTCATTGGCCGGACGCTGTGTGCGCCAGGCATGTTCACAGCGAGACCCGGCAATGGATTTAGCTTCAACCAGCGAGGCGGGCAGCAAAGAGGCCTGCTGCCAGGCACGCTGCATCTCAAACAGGTTTGCCTGTGCCACATCGTCCAGATCCTCCTGCTGTGCCTGCTGCAACCAGAGACCAACGTCTTTTGCCGTCAGGATCTCATGGCGCAATACGCTCAGTTCGGCCAGCGCTTCACCGCGCGCCTGACTCCCCCCGGCGGGCATCATGGTCATCATGTCCCATCCGGCAATAGCAGAAAGATGGCCAAAGCGGGAGAGGCGCTGGAAGGTACGTGTCAGATGGGCATAGGCAGAAGACATAGAATTCCTTATTAACAGATTAAGAGTGGTGATCCGGGGTAACCGGCCAGCAGAAACGCACGCTGGCCCCCCCAAGCGGGCTGCTGTCAATGGTGACATAGCCGCCAAAAGCCTGGGCTATGGAGTGGACTATCGCCAGGCCCAGCCCGCAGCCGCCAGTGGCACGATCGCGGCTGGGGTCAAGGCGAACAAACGGCTCAAACACCCGCTGACGTTCATCCTGAGGAATACCCGGGCCGTCATCTTCCACCTGCAGATATGCCATCTCGCCATCAAACCACAGGCTGGCCCGCAGGCGCTGGCTGGCATAGCGCAGGGCGTTGTTGACCAGATTATCCAGCACGCGCTCCATCAGGCGGGTGTCGGCCACGCCAATATTTTCGCGCTGCGGTGTCTCCAGGGCAATATCAAACTCCGGGTGAACGGAGCGGATGTCCTCCAGACGTTCGTCTAACCAGCGGGCGAGATCCAGCGTTTGTAAGTTCAGATTGACCTGCGGCCGGTCAAGACGGGCGTAGGTCAGCAGTTCTTCAATCAGTGCTTCCAGCTGCCCGATATCCCGGTTCAGCGCAGCAGACTCTGCTCCGGTAAGATTATCACTCATCTCCAGGCGATAGCGCAGGCGTACCAGCGGAGTGCGCAGCTCATGGGCTATCCCGTCGATAAGCTGTTTCTTACTGGCGACCAGGGTGTTGATATTATCGGCCATCTGATTAAACGCCACGCCCAGGCGTAACAGGCTGGAGGCACTGTCAAAATGAATGCGCTCATCCAGATGCCCCTGACCGAAACGCTGTGCGGCGTTTTCCAGCTTTAGCATGTCCTGCCAGTGCGGACGCATCCAGATAAACACCGGCAGGGCCAGCGAAATACCAATAAACGCCAGCAGGGCAATGTCGAGAATGCGCATTTCATGCAGATAGAACAGATAGGGGATCGGTCCCACTGCCAGAACATAGTGGCTGCGCGGAATATGCTGCAGGAAGGTATATTCATCATCCAGCGCCACGATCTCGCCCGAGCGCAGGCGATGCAGCGTACGCGGGTCGAGCTGATATTTACTCATCGGCTCTATATGCAGTTTGAAAGAGAGGTTGAGGTCGAGATTATCGATAGTTTTATTCCAGTCACGCGGCGGGATCTCTCGCAGCTCACTGCGCATCAGATACAGTGAGCTTTTCATGAGATCGTCCATCGACTGCCTGCCGGCACGTTCGGCAGTGAACTTATAAACCAGCCCGACCAGCATCGCCATCACCAGAAAACAGACGAACAGCAGCAGGTAAAACTGAATAAACAGTTTCTTCATTGCGCATCCCAGGCGTGTGGTGCAAACAGATAGCCTTTATTACGAATGGTTTTGATTCGGTAAGGCTCCGTGGCGCTGTCGAGCAGCTTTTTACGCAGACGTGAGATGGCCACGTCAATGCTGCGGTCCATCCCGTCGTAGGTAACGCCGCGCAGGGTTTTCAGCAGTGCGTCGCGGTTAAGGATCGAGCCGGCGTGGGTGGCCAGCTCCCACAGCAGGTCGAAATCTGCCGTCGACAGGGCAACGATCTCTTCTGACAGCGTCACCTGACGGTTAATCGGATCGATACTCAGGGTGCCGAAGCGCAGGGCTTTCTGCCCCGCAATCCCCGGTGCGATCTCTTCATTCTGGCCGCTGACCCCCGCCTGGCGCAGGTGTAAACGCAGACGGGCCAGCAGCACCGCCGGCGGGGTGGTCTTCAGAATATAGTCGTTTGCCCCCATCTCCAGCGACAGAATGTGGTTCATGTCGCTATCGAGTGAGGTAAGCAGGACAATGGGCCCCGTCCAGCTGTGACGCGTGCGTAAATCCCGGCACAGCGTCATCCCGTCTTTCCCCGGCAACATGATGTCCAGCATCACCAGGTCAGGGTTGGCTGCAGCGATGGTTTCTTCTGCGCGATCGCCCCGGTTTTCAACAATAACATCAATGTCATGCCGCCCAAGATAGGCCGCAATCAGTTCACCGACATCCTGATCGTCTTCGACAAATACAATTTTGTTCATAGGGCCGATTTTCTGGCTAAAGAGAACGACAGCTTATCCTTTCCTGAGCGCAACGACCATTAATCCGCGTTAAATAGTAGGGGGAATGTAGTACAATCCTGGCCGAATATGTCATTATATTCCCCGCCTGCGATGGCGTACCCTGCAAACCCCTGTCAGGGCAGTTCTTGAGTCGAAATGGATAAGGAGAAGAGAGTGTCAGAAGAGAAGCTGGCTTCAGCTCAGTACAGTGATCGCATCTGCCTCAACTATACCGAATTCCTGTCCGCTTCCTGTAAGAAACGCTGGAGCTTCGTCGACGCGATTTATGGCGTGATCCCGTTTTTTGGCATGATCACCCGCAAGCCTGCCAGCGAACCCCAGACCTCGGAAGCCCCGTTGAAAGACCTGGCGCTGCAAATCATCTCAACGCAGGTCAGCGATGAGATTAATATCGCCCGGCTGATTACGCTGGCGCACCAGCAGCAGATTGATGCGTTTGATATCCAGCTGCCTTATCCGCTGTCAGAAAACCAGCTGACTGCGATTCGTCAGGAGTACGCCCGGCCAGTGGATCTTGAGCAGCAGGACGAACGACTGAGCGTGATGATCCCCCTGACGGCATACTGACCCTCAGCGGGTCAGCATCCACACGGCGGGCAGGGTGGCCACCACCAGCATGACCATCATCATTTTCTCCCCTTTAAGCAGTGCCGTTTCGCCGCGTCCTCCGCGACGGGCAAACAGAAACAGTACCATTCCCGGCGCATAAAGCACGACCGACAGCAGCAGATGCAGGGGCCCGGAGGCATACAGCAGCCACAGTCCGTAAATGCTGGCCCCCACCGCAATCATCATTGCGCCAGGCTTGTGTAAATGACGCGCCACTTTAAACAGATAGGCCCCCACCAGCAGGTACGGCACCAGGATCATCTCAGAGGCGATCGTCAGCAGGGTATTGTAATCAGCCCCCGTCAGCCAGATCAGGATCAGACACACCTGCACGCAGCCGTTGGTTAGCCACAGCGAGGCAGCAGGCGCTCCGCGGGTATTCTGGCGGCTGAGGGTGCGGGGGAAGGCACCATGCAGCGCGGCCACCAGCGGCACTTCAGCGGCCATAATCGTCCAGCTGAGATAGGCACCGCAGACAGAGAGGATCAGCCCGCCGACGATCACCAGATTGCCCCAGGGGCCGATCAGCGACGTCATCAGGCCGGCCATCGAGGGGTTGCGCATTCCGGCGAGTTCGGCTCGCGGAACAATACCGAGTGACAGCAGGGTGACCAGCAGGTAAATCACCAGCGCTGCGCTGACCGCCAGCAGCGTGGCGCGGCCAACGTCATGGCGGTTTCTGGCTCGCGATGAGACCACGACGGCCCCCTCAATCCCGATAAACACCCACAGGGTGATCAGCATGGTGTCCTTGACCTGCTGCCAGACGGGTTTCCCCAGCGCCAGACCGGTGAAGTCAAAGGAGAAGCGGTCGTAGTGGAAAGCAGCAATCGCCAGCAGGATAAACAGCCCCAGCGGCAGGAGTTTGCCCAGCGTTGCGATCAGATTAATACTGGCCGCCGTCTGAACGCCGCGCAGAACCAGTCCGTGAACCAGCCACAGCAGCACCGAGGCCGCAAGAATGGCCTGCCAGGTATTTCCGTCGCCAAAAATCACATGGCCCGGCGAGTCGGTGAAAAAACTCATCGCGGAAAAGACAATGACCAGATAGGAGACGTTGGCGATCACCGCACACAGCCAGTAACCCCAGGCTGAGCAGAAGCCAGTCAGTTCACCGAAACCGGCCCGGGCATAGGTAAAAATTCCGCCATCCAGTTCGGGCTTTAAGCGGCTGAGTAGCAGCATGGCCAGCGCCAGCAGCACAATCCCGACACCGGTGATCGCCCAGCCAATCAGCAGGGCGGCCGGGCTGGCGACCGCCGCCATATTTTGCGGCAGGCTGAATACGCCCGCGCCAAGCATTGAGCTGAGTACCAGCGCTGTCAGCGCGGTAAGACCTAACTTTTTGTCCAAAAAAAACTCCGGTTACAGAATAAAAAACCAGTTGTAACGACCATGTTGGATTTAACTCAGGATGCCAGACCAGAAAAGGCAAAGAAACGCCTGAAAGTGGCGGGAGATTTTACGGACAGCGGCGGCAGGATGCAATGACTTACTATGCAAATACAGGCGGGAATTATTCAGCATGACAGGGCAGCCGCTGGCTGCCCTGCAGAAAGAACTTACTTGAAGAGATCGGCCGTAACGGTCAGGTTACCACCGTTCTGGCTGGACCACTGGCGGGTCACATGGTAGTACTTGGCACCTTTGGCGATCGCCCGGCGGCCCACTTCTTCAGAGACCTCGGTCGGCGTGCTGAAGTGGCCGGTGAAGGTCACGCTGTCATACGGCTGCATCTGAGCGGCCGTAATGGCATTGACTTCCTGTACGCTTTTTCCTTCACGCGTCGTTACCGTGTAACGTTTCCCGGTGGAACTCTGCGTTTCATAGAAGCGCCCTACGTTTTTGCTCGGTGACTCGCTGGACGCGACGCCTGGAATTTCGACGTTCTTCGCGGCCGCACCGCCTGCTGCCAGCGCTGCTTTACCGGCTTCAGAGTCGGCCGGGATCAGGTTAGGAGACTGAACCTGACGTTTCGGTGCATCAGACTTATAGATATAAGCGGTGATCATCTGATTGCCACCGCTGTTGGTATCAATCTGACGAACGATAAAGAAGGATGCCGCCCCTTTCTCTTTCGCTGCCCGGGTGATGGCGTCATTAACATCAGGCTGGCTGCGGAAGAAGCCGCTGGTGCTGACGGTATCGTAAGGCTCAAGGCTGAAGGCTTCGGCTTTGGTCAGCTCACGCACGCCGTTAATGATGCGATCTTTATTTTTTGGCGCGGCAGGCGCATCGGCGTGATACAGGTCAGCGGTCACATTCCAGTTGCCGCCGTTGCCGTTAGTATCATTGATACCCTGAATATAGTAGGAGGCGGCTCCCAATGCGTCAGCACGTTTCGATACGGCGTCGCTGGCCTCGTAGAGAGCGTTAAAACGTCCGTTAATGGTGATCCGATCAAACGGTTTCAGCGCAGCGGCTTTCTCCGGCGTCAGTTCCTGTGCCGCATGGGCGGATAATGCCGTGAGTGATAACAGGGCTGATGCCAGAATGGTGTTCTTCAGCTTCATAAAAATTAATCCTTCGCCTTACGCAAAAAATGAGTACGAAAACGTGCTGGACTCTTGATGTGTAACAGATTAGCGGATGATTATTACATGTAATAATGTTCGCTGTCTCAGCCATTTTGTGTGGAATGCGCGCCAGCACCATTCCTGTTTTCAGAATAAGGAAGAAAGCTGGCTGAATCGTGTCGTTTTTCTTTTATTTACCACTTAAGGTGGTAAATGCTAGTACTTATAACGTTAACGCTTTGTTAATCAATGTTTTTTACTAAGAAAAATCTCTGATTGTTAAATTTTATCGCAGCACGTTATGCGCTCGAAACCCCGTGATTCAGGCTCAATATATCGCTTGCAGGGGTAAGAACTGAATTTTTATAGGTTAGTCATCGAACACCCCCTCTGCGGCTGGATCGAATCACGTATATTCAGTAGGTTATAGGCAGTTTGAAACAGGCTGTGTTTCGGCCATAAAGGCCGGAAACAGGAGAACACCCCTCGTACTCTCTGAAGAAAGGGAAGATTATGCTTATTGGTATCACCAAAGAGCGGTTACCTAACGAAGCCCGTGCGGCTGCCACACCGAAAACGGTGGAGCAGCTCATTGCCCTGGGCTTCAGCGTGGCTGTTGAAAGCGGCGCAGGTAAGCTGGCCAGTTTTGAAGATGCAGCATTTGAGGCTGCCGGAGCCACCATCACCGACCCGGTGACGGTCTGGCAGTCCGACATCGTCCTGAAGGTCAACGCGCCGACCGAGGAAGAAATTGCGCTGACGCGTGCCGGCAGCACGCTGGTCAGCTTTATCTGGCCAGCACAGAACCCGGAACTGCTGACGAAGCTGGCGGCGCGTAACGTCACCGTCATGTCAATGGACGCGGTGCCGCGTATCTCGCGTGCCCAGTCTCTGGATGCGCTGAGTTCTATGGCGAACATCGCCGGGTATCGTGCCATTGTTGAAGCGGCGCATGAGTTTGGCCGTTTCTTTACCGGGCAGATCACCGCCGCCGGTAAAGTGCCTCCGGCGAAAGTGATGGTGATCGGTGCAGGCGTGGCCGGTCTGGCCGCCATCGGTGCCGGACGCAGCCTGGGGGCTATCGTGCGCGCCTTCGACACCCGCCCTGAGGTTAAAGAGCAGGTACAAAGTATGGGCGCTGAATTCCTTGAGCTGGACTTTGAGGAAGAAGCAGGCAGCGGTGACGGTTATGCCAAAGTGATGTCAGAGGCCTTTATCAAGGCTGAGATGGCACTGTTTGCTGCCCAGGCAGAGGAGGTCGATATTATTGTGACCACCGCGCTGATCCCGGGTAAACCCGCCCCCACGCTGATCACGGCGGAGATGGTGGCATCCATGAAACCGGGCAGTGTGATCGTCGATCTGGCGGCACAAAACGGGGGTAACTGTGAGCTGACCGTTGCCGACACCATTACGACCAGCCCGAACGGCGTTAAAATCATAGGTTATACCGATCTGCCCAGCCGTCTGCCAACCCAGTCTTCACAGCTTTATGGCACCAATCTGGTCAACCTGATGAAGCTGCTGTGTAAAGAAAAAAACGGGGAGATCACCATCGACTTTGATGATGTGGTGATTCGTGGCGTGACGGTGATCCGCGATGGCGAAATCACCTGGCCTGCGCCGCCTATTCAGGTATCGGCTGCGCCAAAAGCGGCCAAAGCGGCCGCGCCGCTGGAAAAACCGGCGGAGAAACCTGCTTCGCCGCTGCGTAAATATGGTCTGATCGTGCTGGCCATTGTGCTGTTTGGCTGGCTGGCCAATGTCGCTCCCCCTGAGTTCCTGTCGCACTTTACCGTGTTTGCGCTCTCCTGCGTGGTCGGTTACTACGTAGTGTGGAACGTCAGTCATGCGCTGCATACGCCGCTGATGTCGGTCACTAATGCCATCTCCGGCATTATTGTGGTCGGCGCGGTGTTGCAGATTGGCCATGGCGGCTGGGTCAGCTTCCTGTCCTTTGTGGCGGTGCTGATTGCCAGCATCAATATCTTCGGCGGCTTTACCGTCACCCAGCGTATGCTGAAAATGTTCCGTAAAAACTGAGAGGTAGTCCATGTCTGGCGGATTAGTGACTGCAGCCTATATCATTGCTGCGATCCTGTTTATTTGCAGCCTTGCCGGGTTGTCTAAACATGAAACCTCGAAGCAGGGGAATATTTTCGGTATCAGCGGAATGGCGCTGGCGCTGGTCGTCACCATCTTCGGCCCGGAGACCGGCAACGTCGCCTGGATCCTGCTGGCGATGGTGATTGGCGGTGCTATCGGCATTCGCCTGGCGAAGAAGGTGGAAATGACCGAAATGCCGGAGCTGGTGGCAATGCTGCACAGCTTTGTCGGGCTGGCGGCGGTGCTGGTCGGCTTTAACAGCTATCTTGACCACGGTCCGGGCCTGTTGCCGGTGATGGAAAATATTCACCTGACCGAAATCTTTATCGGTATCTTTATCGGGGCGGTGACTTTTACCGGTTCTATCGTGGCGTTTGGCAAGCTGTGCGGCAAGATTTCATCAAAACCGCTGGCGCTGCCGCACCGCCACAGGTTGAACCTGCTGGCCCTGGTGGTCTCCTTCGCCTTGCTGATTATCTTTGTGCGCACTGACAGTGTGGGGACGCAGACGTTTGCCCTTATCGTGATGACGCTGATCGCGCTGGCCTTTGGCTGGCATCTGGTGGCGTCCATCGGGGGGGCAGATATGCCGGTGGTGGTGTCGATGCTGAACTCTTACTCCGGCTGGGCGGCAGCGGCAGCGGGCTTTATGCTCAGTAATGACCTGCTGATTGTCACCGGGGCACTGGTCGGCTCCAGTGGTGCCATTCTCTCCTACATCATGTGTAAAGCGATGAACCGTTCGTTCTTCAGCGTCATTGCCGGTGGTTTCGGAACGGACAGCAGCTCAACCGGCGAAAGTGAAGAGATGGGCGACTATCGCGAAATCGACGCCGCAGGCACCGCAGAACTGCTGAAGAACTCCACCTCGGTAATTATCACGCCGGGCTATGGTATGGCGGTGGCGCAGGCGCAGTATCCGGTGGCTGAAATTACCGCCAGACTGCGTGAGCGCGGCATTAAGGTGCGTTTCGGTATTCACCCGGTGGCCGGGCGTCTGCCCGGGCATATGAACGTGCTGCTGGCGGAAGCCAAAGTGCCGTATGACATCGTGCTGGAAATGGATGAGATCAACGACGATTTCAGCGATACCGATACGGTGCTGGTCATCGGCGCGAATGACACCGTTAACCCGGCGGCGCAGGAAGATCCCCGCAGTCCTATCGCCGGTATGCCGGTGCTGGAAGTGTGGAAAGCGCAGAATGTGGTGGTGTTTAAGCGTTCAATGAACACCGGTTACGCTGGCGTACAGAACCCGCTGTTCTTTAAAGAGAATACGCAGATGCTGTTCGGTGATGCGAAGGCGACGGTGGAAGCGATTCTGAAGGCGTTGTAAATGCGCTGATCGGGTTGCAGGCTAGAGGGCGACCCGATGAGAAGGTCGCCCACGACGAGGCTGATCACCGAAGGTGATCAGCCTTTCTTGTTTTCAGGATCCTGCTCACCAATAAACCAGTACCACAGGGGAATGGACAGTAGCAGGGTGAAGACAGAGCTGTAGATCATGATCATGAAGAATTCAGAGACATACAGTTCGACCGGCCAGGTCGAGAAGGGCATGTTGTACTCTTCGATGGCCCCACCAATGATGGCTTTGGTCATCACAATCGCCACGCAGATCCACAGACAGGCCTGGGCGATAAAGAAATTCCGGCGTTTCTTGCCTGGAGGGAATAATGACATGATGTGTACTCCTGTACGATTTCCTGAAAAATAACGTTCTCTCTTTGCCCATCCGCACCCGCCGTAAGGGGTAACCCGGCGTCCGGCCGTCTGCAGGTGGGTAGTGTAGCGCTACCCGCTGGCTGGCTGAAGAGGGGAAATGATCCCCCAGTGCGCAACGGCGGCGGGTACTGCTGAGGATGTTAAACGCGGCGTTATTATCGGCTTATTCCCGACTGCAGGAAGAGATAAACAGACAGAACCTTAATGCCGTTATAACGCCGACGGGCAGTCAGGGGGGGCTCGCGGCTGTGAAAGGCCGGGGAAAAAAGCGGAAGCAAACCAGGGCGTGTATCGCGTCGCTGGCGTTTGCGATGCCAGGCGAAACAGCAGCCAGATTAACGGAATAAACAGGTACAGCAGTAAGGGTAAATGCACCAGCAGCTGGCAGTAGCCGCAGGCGAAGTCATCCATCATTCCCCCGTCCACAGGCATTGTGGAAGACGAGTGGATCCCGTCAGGCAGACCCTCTTTCGCAGAGGATGGGTGAGCATGCAGGGTGGTCATACCGTCATGGGACATGACGCCCATGGGCATATCATGTATCGCCATCAGCGGAGGGCTCACGAACCCTACAGGCGCAGACATCCGCTGATGTTCCAGCGTTTTAGAGACATCCGGGGCTATAAACAGCAACAGGACCGCTATCATAGCGATCAGGGCAGGTAACCGGCGCTGCGACAGGCGATACAACGAGACCAAACAGGCAACCCATAGCAGAATCAAAAAGGTGGCCAGAGTGTAGCGATTTTTACCGCGAATGTTAACGATCAATGTCACTAATGGTCCGTTCAGCGCCTGTTTTCGCCACGTTTTTTTGCCTTACGTTCACGCAGAGAATAATCAGCCGCTGCCGCGTTGCAGTACAGGGTTTGTCCCGATTGCGGGACAGGGTTTGGTAGTGTTTTCCCATGTCGCCTCTGGTTAGATAAGACTCCGGCCGGAACCGTGAGTTATTTTATTGTTACCGGAGAATACCCATGAATATTATTGCCATCACCGCCTGTCCTACCGGGGTGGCCCATACTTATCTGGCCGAAAGTAATTTGAAAAAAGCCGCCAGAAAACTGGGTCTGTCCCTGCGGGTTGAAACGCAGGGTGCCATTGAGAGCAAATACATTCTCAGCCCGGATGATATTGCTGCCGCAGATATTGTTCTCATCGCCGCTGATAAAAAAGTCGATATGACGCGTTTTCAGCACAAGAACATAGTTGAAGTCCCGGTTGCCCGTGCGGCAAGAGACGCCGAAGGCCTGCTGACCGCCATTGCCGCCGGCGAGCTGGCCCCACACCGGCAGGAAGCTCCCTTACCGGACGGGGAGGAGGAACCAATAGCGCGTGGCACTCGCTGGTACGCCACGCTCTATGTGCATCTGATCACCGGGGTCAATCTGATGATCCCGTTTGTCGTCGCAGGGGGGATCCTGATCGCCCTCAGCTTCTCCTTCGGCATTACTGCCGCCACCCCGGGGGATGCGCATTTCAGCCCTGTCGCAAAAATGTTATCTGATATCGGCGGGGGATCGGCCTTTGCGCTGATGCTGCCGGTTTTATCTCTTGGGATCAGCCAGTCGATCAGCGGCAAAATGGGCATGGTCTCCGGGGCGGTGGGCGGAATGATGGCCATCCATACCGGTTCGGGTTTTCTCGGCGCGCTGCTGGCCGGGTTTCTGGCGGGCTATGTGACGCTGTTAATCGTTCGCCATATTCGCCTGCCGCAGGCTGTCGCCGGTCTGAAACCTATCCTGATTGTGCCGTTGTTTAGCGTCCTGATCACCGGGGTGCTGATGGTCTGGCTGATCGGTGAGCCGATCAAGCTGCTGCTCGGCTGGCTGACCGCCTTCCTCAATGCCCTGGGGCAGACCAACTCCGCCGTGCTCGGCCTGCTGTTTGGCATGATGGTCGCCTTTGATATGGGGGGCCCGCTGAATAAAACCGTCTGCATGTTTGCCATCGGGCTGATGTCCAGCGGCATCTACGGCCCGATAGCTGCCTGCATGGCGGCCGGGATGGTCCCCCCGCTGGGGATTGCACTCGCCACCGTCCTTTTCCGGGGAAAATTCAGCCGCAGCGAGCGTGAAACCGGTAAGGTGACGTGGATCCTTGGGCTGTCATTTATCACCGAAGGGGCCATTCCCTACGCCGTGTCGGATCCGCTGCGGGTGATCCCGGCCATCGTCGCGGGTTCTGGACTGGCCGGCGCGCTGTCGATGGCACTGGGCTGCGCCTCACGCGCGCCGCATGGCGGGATTTTTGTGATGTTTATTCCGAATGTGGTTACTCACCTGGCGGCCTATCTGCTGGCGATTACGGCGGGGTCACTGCTGACCGCCCTGATCCTGTGGTTCCTGAAAAAGGAGGTAACAGAAACGGCTGCTGCTTAAAGGGGAAGGGGGGCGGGGGCAAACCGGTGTGCCAGGTTTGCCCCATCAGTATGAGGAATTAATCCTCTTCGTCGTCGTCAAGCTCAACGGGTGAGACAAACCCGTCAGGTTTGATGGCCAGCAGGTCGCAGCGCAGGTGGTCGATAACCTGTTCGGCCGTATTGCCCAAAAATGCTGCCGACAGTCCTGTACGGCCAATGGTACCCAGCACCACCACCCCGGCGTCAAGATGGCCGGCCAGTTCAGGGATGACCTCTTCAGGCAGCCCTTTTTCAACGTGGGTAAATTTTTCGTCGATGGAGAACGACTGACGCAGCGCTTTCATGGCGACCAGATGCTGCCCACGGATAGCGTCGTTATACACGCTGGGATCAAAGTCAGGCAGCTCAATAGCAATGTTGATCGGCGTCACGGGGTACGCGCCGACCAGATGGACTTCCGTATGATTGACCCGCTCGGCCAGCGCCAGGGTCTCTTTCACCAGCTTGCTGTTTAACGGGTCGTGATGCGGCTCTTCGCTGGCGAGGTTAACCGCCACCACGGCCTTGCCGCCTTCCGGCCAGGCCTGATCTTTAACCATCCATACCGGACACGGACACTTACGCAGCAGGTGCCAGTCGGTCGGGGTAAACACCACCGCCTGCAGACGGTCGTGCTGGTGTGCCATCTTAATCACCAGATCATGTTGGTTGGTCAGCACTTCCTGGATGATCGCCTCGAAAGGGCGATTGTGCCAGATCACTTTAACATCAATCTGCACACCGGCGGCGAGATAGGCCTGCGCCTGTTCGCGGATCCACTCGGTACGTTGACTGATGACGCCTTTACGCATGGTCACTCGCTCATCGGGCGATAACAGCGTGGTCATCTCGTAGGAGAAGTCGTAAATGGGTAGGAAACAGGTGATCTTGCCGCCAAGACGTTGATTGAGATAGACCGCGCGGCGAAGAGCGGGCTGGTCGTCCTGTTGCGGATCGATTGCTACCAGAATGTTTTGATACTGAGCCATAACGGTTTCTCCTTACACTGAGCGTGTCAGTTTAAAGATAGCCCAATCGCTCTACAGGAAGAAAGGAAAAAGTCGTTGCCGGATCAATAAAATAAGAAATATTGACCCGGCAGACATCAGGCGGCGGTGTGGCTCTGGCCCGCAAGCTCTGAGAGGATTTCATGATTTTCGATGGTGATGTATTTGCCTTTCACTGCCAGCATGCCACTTTTCTGGAAGCGGCCCAGCAGGCGGCTGATGGTTTCAACGGTTAATCCCAGGTAATTACCGATGTCTCCGCGGGTCATGGTCAGACGAAACTCTCGCTGAGAGAAGCCGCGCTGGCCAAAACGACGTGACAGGCCGTAGATAAAGGCAGCCAGACGTTCTTCCGCATTTTTCTTCGACAGCAGCAGGATCATTTCCTGGTCGCCTTTGATCTCGCCGCTCATCAGACGCATCATCTGCTGGCGCAGGCTGGGCATCTTGCCTGACAGGTCATCCAGCGTTTCGAACGGGATTTCGCAGACCATGGCGGTTTCCAGCGCCTGAGCAAAGCTGGGGTGCTGACTGCCGCTGATAGCATCAAAGCCCACCAGGTCGCCCGCCAGATGGAAGCCGGTGATCTGCTCGTCACCCTGTTCGGTGATGGTGTAGCTTTTAATGGTCCCGGAGCGAATCGCATAAAGAGATCGCAATTCGTCACCCGCTTTAAACAGAGTCTGCCCTTTTTGAATCGGCTTTTTACGCTCGATGATGTTATCAAGCTGGTCCAGCTCATGCTCGTTAAGCGTGAAGGGAATACAAAGCTGGCTGATGCTGCAATCCTGGCAGTGAATGGCGCAGCCACCTGATTGTATGCGTCTAGTGATAATTCGCTTTTCCGGAATCATAATGTACGCTCGATGATAATTGACTGACATCAATTTACCATTTTTCGCGCACACAAGGGAACTCATCTGAGCAGTTTTAGGCACAATAAATATGTGGACGTTATTAATTAATTAAATTGGTGTAAAGGTTGTGTGAAAATTAACCACGCAATCGGATGATTCGTAGGAATTTAGGCTGAAATACGCCGGTTTTCACTTTTGAGTTATTCAAACCGATAAATCCGGCTTATTGATAGCGTCACGGGATGTAATCGGGTGATCGGTGAGACTTTTTTGCTAAACTCATTCCTGCGACCTAACCCGTTTTGCGCCCGGGGGCGCGGTAATCAGGAGGTAAATGATGGCTATCAAACTTGATGAGCAGGCGCTGTTTCAACAAGCGATGGAAGACGTCAGGCCGCTGAAAGACTGTGCCAGTACGCTATGGCTGAAACCCGCAACGTCGAAGACGCCGGTGTCGGCTGATGTGCAGTGGGATAACCCACTGACCAGCGGCCTGCTGGATATCGTGCCGTTGACGGTGCCGCTGGAATTCAGGGCAGAGGGGATCCAGCAGGGGGTGCTGGACAAGCTTTCTCAGGGGAAATACCCCCCGGAGGCGACCCTGAATCTACTTCGCCACTCTGTCGAACAGTGCCGCCAGGCGTTGTACCTTTTTATGCAGCAGGCAACCCGGGACGGGCTGAGGAATCTGCTGATCGTTCATGGCAAAGGGCGTGATGACCGCGCACATGCCAACGTGATACGCAGCTATCTGATGCGCTGGCTGCCGCAGTTTGAGGAGGTGCAGGCTTTTTGCTGCGCCACGCCGAAGGACGGCGGTAGCGGGGCGTGTTATGTGGGCCTGCGTAAAAACGAGCAGGCCCGCCAGGAAAATCGTGAGCGCCATGCCAAACGCAGCCGCTAAGGGTTATCCGGCGTGTGATTTGCGGATGGTGGCCAGCAGTATCTCCGCACTCAGGGTCAGTGGGTCGCCAGAGCGGGTCATAATGCCTATGGCTTCGCCCGGCCCGTGCGAGGCGATCGGCAGTGCGGCAAGCGAATGATGCAGTAAGTCCTCTTTGATTGCTCCTGACGGCACAAACCAGACATAGTTGTAACGCAGCGCCAGCTGACGGGCGAGGGAAGTGGAAGAGGTTTCCACCAGCGTGCCCGGCAGCGTACAGCCCTGTTCTTTCAGCATCGCCTCGGCGATGCGGCGCGGCGCAGTGCCCTCGGGGGAAATCACTACTGGCCAGGAGAGGGCTTTTGATAGCGTGACATTGTCACTTAAAAGCGGATGATCCGGCCGCACTACCAGACGCAGTGACTCCAGAAACAGCAGTTCATAGGTCAGGCCGGCCATCAGTTCGGGATCGGCCATCCGGCCTATGCCGACGTCAAACTCACCGGCTTTAATCGCTGCAATCAGCACATTGTTATGTAAGGTCGCAACCTGAACAATGGCCTGCGGCTGCTGCTGATGAAAACGGTCGAGGATGGACGGCAGCATGCCCAGCGCCACGGTGGTGAGAACCCCAAGCCGCATCACTTCCGGCGATTTTTCCTGCGGCAGCGTAAACGACTGTCCGGCATGGTTTAACGCATCCAGAATCCGCACTGCATGGGTGAGGAACTGCTCCCCCATCGTGGTGAGCTGTGCGCCCAGACGACCGCGTTCGAACAGCCGTACGCCAGCCAGCTCTTCCAGCTCGTTGAGGGTTTTGGACAGCGCGGGCTGGCTGAGTGACAGGGTTTCGGCGGCGCGACCCAGCGTCCCCTGTTGCGCAACGGCAACGAAGGTATGGAGATGGCGCAGGCGAATACGCTGATTAAACTGATATTTTTTGTCCATACCGCAGAATAATAATGGCCCGGACAGGCTGGCAAGTTCTCAGTCGTCAATTTGTTAACCTTATTGCAAAATTTGATTAACATTTCACCCTTTTGACGCCGTATCTATTACCTCTGGTGCGGATAACGGTGGAACACTATGCGCGGCCGTTATTGATCTTCTGCCAACAGGGAGTGACAACCTGTTAGTGAGGTGACGCTGGCGGGGCTGGCCTCTTTGCACAATACGGACATATTTTCCCAGGAGTATTCCATAACAATCCGCTATGATAGCCGACACTTTTTCTACCAACCTTTGCGCTAATCGTTATCCGCCAGGGGTTGCTATTGCCTGTGATGGAGCGCGAAGTGGACAGTACCGCAGCGATCGATATCCGTACGTTGATTAATCAGGGCACATTGAGCCGTTATCAGAAACGCATCATCGCCCTGAGTTTTGCCGTTGTCGCCATGGATGGTATGGATATCGCCCTGATGGGCTTTATTGCCCCAGCGCTGAAAAGCGCCTGGGGGGTAAGCAATCATCAGCTCGGTGCGGTGATCAGCGCAGCACTGATTGGCCTGGCGCTCGGTGCCATGGTCGCCGGGCCGCTGGCCGACCGCTTTGGCCGCCGGGTGATTATTATTAACAGCGTCTTTTTCTTTGGCTTGTGGACGCTGGCCACAGCGTTCTCGCAGAATATTGACCAGATGATGCTTTTCCGCTTTCTCACCGGGCTGGGCCTGGGGGCGGCGATGCCGAACGTTGGCACGCTGGTGGCGGAATACTCCCCTGAACGCCGTCGTGCATTTCTGATCACCGTCGTGTTCTGCGGCTTTACCTTTGGTGCGGCTACCGGCGGCTTTGCCGCCTCATGGCTGATCCCGAACTATGGCTGGCACGCGGTGCTGATCATGGGCGGCGTGTTGCCGCTGATGCTGGTACCGCTGCTGCTGCGCGGTTTACCCGAGTCCGTGCGCTTTATGATTGCCCGTAACGCCCCGGCTGCCCGAATCCGCCAGATCGTGGAAAAAATGCACCCGGGACGGGTGGATGAAACCAGCGTATTCACCCGTAGTGAGGCCGTGAGCAGTGAAGGGGCCGTCAGGATTGTGGTGTCGCCGCGTTACCTGTTTGGCAGCCTGATGCTGTGGGGAAGCTATTTTATGGGGCTGTTCCTGGTTTACCTGATTGGCTCGTGGCTGCCGTCGCTGGTTAAAGACGTGGGCATGACGGTGACGCAGGCCGCGCTGGTCACCGCTATGTATCAGGCGGGCGGCACGGTGGGTTCGCTGTTTGCGGGCTGGATGATGGACCGTTTTAATGCCAACCTGGCGCTGGCGGCGATCTATTTCACCGGCGCGATAGCCACGGTCTGTATCGGCTATGCCCCTGCGGAGGTCTGGGTGCTGGGTGGCGTGGCGTTCTGCAGTGGTTTTTGTCTTAACGGGGCGAATACCGGGATGAATGCGCTGTCGGCCAGCTACTATCCGACCCATGCGCGGGCTACCGGCTCCAGCTGGATGCACGGCGTGGGCCGCATTGGTGCGATCCTCAGCGCCTTTGCCGGGGCGCAAATGCTGTCGCTTGGCTGGAATATCACCGATGTTTTCTCCTTCCTGGCCATCCCGGCCGTGCTGACCACGCTGATGCTGGTAGCTAAATACCGTTACGGCTACCAGCGGGTAAGCTGAAGAGTCATCAGCGCAGATCATCCTGTCCGTCAGGGGCGACCGAAAAAAGTCGCCCCCTTCAGAGTCAGTGGCTGACCTTTTTTCCGGTCAACCCGTCCTATTGCAGACTACTGTTACTGACCAGCGTAAAGCGGCCAGCGCCGAGGAACATCACGGCCAGCGCGCCAAAGAAGTAGAGTGCTTCCCCTTCCAGTGCCCAGGCACCGACCCCGGTGCGATCCCATACCGCGCCGGTTTTCACCAGCAGCGTCGCCACCACCAGGTTCACCGCAATGATAAACGCCGCCGGGCGGGTCATCAGCCCGATGATGATCATCGCAGGGGCCAGCACTTCCCCAATGTAAGCGCCATAGGCTACAAAGCCGGGCACACCGTGGGCATGCAGCAGGCGGGCGATCCAGCCAACGCCATGCTCAACCTTGAACACGCCATGAAACAGCAGCAGGACACCGAGAGACACGCGCAGTAGCAGCCGGCCCAGGTCCGGGCGATCGCAGAGGCGGGAAAAACCATTATTTATTGCGGTAAACATAATGTGATCCTTGCAGTTCAAAGCGGAAGGCTGCCGCCAGCGGCTGGCGATCATCGCACCCGTGCAGGCGGTGCTTGTATCAGCATAATCTGCAAATCACACGCCATGATGGACTTTCTCTCTTAGTCTGCAAATAATTACCGCGGATATCACACGGAAGCCCCCATGAAAAACGAACAAACACTACGGATTATGACGGCAGAAGGCTGCCTGCGCGGGAAGAGGGAAGAGAACGTCTTCGTCTTTAAGGGGATCCCTTATGCCGCTCCACCGTTGGGCGAACAGCGCTGGAAAGCCCCAAAACCGGTCACCCCCTGGGAGGGAGAAAAAGAGGCCATGACGTGGGGGCCCGCCAGCTGGCAGAGCCTGGAATATTGTCTGGCGGTAGGTGGGGGAGACCCCGGCGGCTTCAGCGAGGATTGCCTGTATCTGAACGTCTGGACGCCGGACGCTGAACCGGCTACGCCGCTGCCGGTCATGGTATGGATCCACGGCGGAGGCTATACCGTCGGGTCCGGCGGGTTAACACCCTACCTGGGGGCACCGCTGGCGGCGCGCGGCGCAGTGGTCGTAACGCTTAACTACCGTCTGGGACATCTGGGGTTCTTTGCGCACCCTGCACTGGATCGCGAGTACGCGGATGGCGAGGTGGTGAATAACTTTGCGCTGTTGGATCAGATCGCCGCCCTGCAGTGGATACAGCGCAATATTCGGGCCTTTGGCGGTAATCCAAAAAATGTCACACTGATGGGCGAATCCAGCGGCGCACGCAGTGTACTGTCCCTGTTTGCTTCGCCGATGGCAAAAGGGCTGTTCCACAAGGGCATCGCACAGAGCGCCTACAGCGTCCCGGACGTCTCCCGGGCAGAAGCCCTGCAAAAAGGCGAGGCGCTGGCCCGTCATTTCGATCTGCAGGATGCCAGCGCGGAGCAGCTTCGCGCCCTGCCTGCGGATGCTTTCTGGCCGCTGGCACGCTCGCTGACACTGGGGCCGGTGGCCATCCACGGTGACTGCGTTCTGCCGCAGCCTATGCTCAGCGTCTTCGCTTCCGGCGGGCAGCAGCGGCTACCGCTGATGATCGGCAGCAACAGCGATGAAGCGAGCGTGCTGGCCTTTTTTGGCGTGGATGCCGCAAAAGTCATCGCCGATATGCGAGCGAAGCGCCCGCTGGCGCTGCGGCTGATCAAGCTGCTGTACCGCGACGTGTGGGATGATGCGGAGCTCGGACGACAGGTGGCCCGCGACATGACCTTTACCACCCTGGGCTATGTTGCGGCGCTGGCCCACCACCGGACGGGGACCCCAGCCTGGCGCTACTACTTTGATTATGTTTCAGAGCATGCCCGCGACCTGTACCGGCATGGCACCTGGCATGGCAATGAAATACCTTATGTCCTCAATACCCTGGCGCAGATGGAACCCACCGACGGCGAGCGCCCGTTCACTGCGGCAGACCAGGCGTTTTCCCGGCGTGTCAGCGAATACTGGCTGCGCTTTGCCCGGGAAGCGACGGTGTTTTCACCACAGATTAGCGGCGAAACGGACTGGCCTGCCTGGCGTCCCCGGCAGGATATGACCCTGCGTTTCGGTCAGAACGGCCAGGCCGGGATCACGATTGAAAAACGCTTTATGCGACGCAGAATGCAGGTGTTTCGTCTGCTGATGAAGGCATTTGTCCATCTGCGCCATGAATAGAGCCACATTACCAGCCTGATACTTAATATTTTCTGCTGTATTCAGGCTGTCCTAAACTGCCATAAATATACGTCATAGCAATACGTTATGATTCGCCCCAGCAATACTAAGGACAAAAACGCTGTAATAAAAGTCGTGTTATTTTTTTGAGTTTCCTCTGCCGTGGTGCCGATAACTAAGGGTGATTGCCCTCAGATAACAACATTTTAATCGGTATCACCAGGTCACGGAGTCACTATGAAATTCTTAAAAAATTATACGATCCGCGCAGTATTATTGTGGATTTTGGGCATTTTCTGCCTGCTTTGGGGCGCTGTGGGTTTGTACAGCGTTTATTCACTGAACCAGTTGAGTGAGGGCAATGCCGTCGATCGCCATCTGGTCGGTCAGATGAGCACCTTGAGTAAAGGTAACGACCAGTATTTTCGCGTTATCACCCGCCTTTCCCGCGCCATAGATTCCAAAAAACCGGAGGACATGGCTTCGGTACAGAAAGCGCTGGATAACATGACCACGCTGCTGGCCGATTTCAAACAACAGTCACCGGGCCCGCTGGATGCGCAGTATGCCGCCAGTGCGATTGCCAGCTGGCAGAAACTGCTGGATGAGGGGGTTACACCCCAGGTCCGTCTGGCACAGCAGGGTTCGCCGGAGGACTATCGTCGCCACGCAGCCAGCGTGACGCCAGCGCTCAGCCGCGATTTTGGCGCCAGCGTGGAGAAATTTAATACCGCTGCCGCCGATAAACTCGATGCCACGCGCATTACGGTCGATCATCTGACCCACACCACCAAAGCCGTACTGGTGATGGCGGTGATTGCCGGACTGCTGATCCTGCTGTTTACCGACCGCTACCTGGTGGTGATGCTGGTGCGTCCGCTGGCTACCATCCGGGAACACTTCCGCGTGATTGCCGATGGTGACCTGACCCAGCCGGTCAACGAGTTTGGCCGCAACTGCGTCGGGAAGCTGGTACCACTGCTGCAGGCGATGCAGGACAGCCTGCGCGATGCGGTCAGTTCGATCCGCAGCGGGACTGAAAATATCCATCGCGGTGCCGCAGAAATTTCTTCGGGGAATAACGATCTCTCCTCGCGTACGGAAGAGCAGGCATCGGCCCTTGAGCAGACGGCAGCCAGCATGGAGCAGCTGACCGCCACGGTGAAATTCAACGCGGATAACGCCCGTCAGGCCAGTTCACTGGCGGATAATGCCTCCCTGACCGCCAGTAAGGGTGGCAAGCTGGTCGGGGAAGTGGTCAGCACCATGCAGGGCATTGCCGGAAGCTCGAAGAAAATTGCAGAAATCACCACGGTGATTAACAGCATCGCTTTCCAGACCAATATTCTGGCGCTGAATGCGGCGGTAGAAGCCGCGCGTGCGGGGGAGCAGGGGCGGGGGTTTGCCGTGGTCGCCAGCGAGGTCCGTAACCTGGCGCAGCGCAGCGCCGGGGCGGCAAAAGAGATTGAAACGCTGATTGCCGACTCCGTTTCCCGCGTGGATACGGGGTCGAAGCTGGTCGGTGAAGCGGGCAGCACCATGGACGATATTTTAAAGTCGGTGGCTGAAGTCACGGAAATCATGAAGCAGATTGCCTCCGCCTCGGAAGAGCAGAGCAAGGGGATTTCCCAGGTCGGAACGGCGATTTCCGAAATGGACAGCGTCACCCAGCAGAACGCCTCGCTGGTTGAACAGGTTTCGGCGGCGGCCAGTGCGCTGGAACGCCAGACGGAAGAGCTGACGCTGTCGGTGGCCAAATTCCGCCTTTCCGCCATCAGTGCGCCTGCAGGACATACGGCTGCCCGTCCGGCGGCGCTGAAAAGCCCGCTGAAAACACCGGGTGGGAAGAAGGCCGGCGCGGCCGACGAGTGGGTCTCTTTCTAAGGCTGCTGACTTAACCACGCCACCAGCTCATCCAGCAGCGGTGGCGATACTGAAGGCGGGCGACGGATCAGGCTATAGACCGCGCCCGTTTTTACACTGCCCGCAAAGGGCGCGACCAGGCGCCGCATGGCGATATCCTCAGCTATCAGTGTCACATCGGCCACCGTCACCCCAAACCCCTGAATGGCCGCGCTAATTGCCAGATCCATCGTGGAAAAATGCTGATTACGCTTCATCACCAGCGTGCGCTGCTGCGCCTGTAACCACAGCTGCCAGTCGCGGCCGTCGGCCGTGGGATGCAAAAACGTCATCTCTGCCAGCGTGTCGATCGTCGGCTTCTCGGGGTGCAGCGACAGTGCCATCACCGGGGTCAGCGCTTCTTCGAACAGCAGTATGCTGTTGCGCGGGCTGCTGCCGTAGAGGATGGCCGCATCAAAATGCGCTAACTGACTGTGGTGATCCACCGTGGTGGTCAGCGACACGTGCAGCTCAGGGCGCGCTTTTTCCAGCGCCACCAGTTTGGGTACCAGCCAGCGCATGGCACAGGTGGGTGCTTTCAGTCGGATCGTCGTGTGCTGCCTGCTGGCCTGCTGTGCGGCATCGTGCATCTGCTGGTACCCATTCTGCAGCGCGGGCAGCAGGCTGGCCCCCTGCGGCGTCAGGTGCAGGCCGCGCGCGTGGCGGTCAAACAGCGAGAACCCCAGCCAGGCCTCCAGCGCGGCGATTTTACGGCTTACCGCTCCCTGGGTGATGCACAGCTCGCCGGCGGCGTGCGTCAGATTAAGGTGACGGGCGGTCACGATAAAAGCATGGATAGCATTTAACGGCAGCGTGCGCTGGGGCATCGGGTTCTCTGAGCAATGAGGAAAAGTCATGGCTATTATGACAACAATTCGCTTGTCGCCTCAAGTGCCGCCACGTAGAACTGGCAGCATTACTCTCCCCCGACCGGAGTCTCTATGACCATCCCTTCTGCGGTACAGCAGCGCTCTAAATTACCGGATGTTGGCACCACGATTTTTTCGGTGATAGGCCAGCTTTCCGCGCGGCACAACGCCATTAACCTCTCACAGGGCGCACCGAACTTTCCATGCGATCCGCTGCTGGTGGACGGGGTGACCCGCGCCATGCAGCAGGGTCATAACCAGTATGCTCCGATGACCGGGCTGGCTGCGCTGAGAGAGATTCTGGCGAGCAAAGTGGACACGCTTTACGGGCAAAAATATGATGCCGCCAGCGAAGTACTGATCACCGCCAGCGCCAGCGAAGGGCTCTATTCGGCTATCGCCGGGCTGGTGCACCCGGGTGATGAAGTGATCTTCTTTGAACCCGCGTTCGACAGCTACGCGCCGATCGTGCGCTTGCAGGGCGCAACCCCGGTCGGCCTGAAATTGCAGGTACCGGAATTTGCCATTAACTGGGATGAGGTGGCGGCCGCTATTACGCCGAAGACCCGCATGATCATCATCAATACGCCGCATAACCCCAGCGCCCAGGTGCTGGGGGCGGAGGATTTGAACCGCCTGGCGGCGCTGACGCGCCATACCGATATCGTCGTATTGTCGGATGAGGTGTACGAACATATCCTGTTTGACGGCCGTCAGCATCACGGCATGGCCACCCATCCGGAGCTGGCGCAGCGCAGTGTCATTGTCTCGTCCTTTGGGAAAACTTTTCACGTCACCGGCTGGCGCGTGGGTTACCTGCTGGCCCCGTCAGAGCTGATGGAAGAGGTGGTGAAGGTGCATCAGTTTATGATGTTCTCTGCCGATACACCTATGCAGGTGGCCTTTGCCGACTATCTGCAGCAACCGGCTAACTACCTGGGGCTGGGCGAGTTTTATCAGCGTAAGCGTGACCAGATGGCCCGACTGCTGCAAGACTCACCGTTTACGCTGCTGCCGTCGGCGGGATCGTTCTTTATGCTGGCCAGCTACGCAGATTTCAGTGACGAGGCTGACAGTGAAATGGTAAAACGGCTGATCGTTGATCACGGCGTGGCGACTATTCCGCTGTCAGCGTTCTATACCGATGGGACAGACAATAAATTGATCCGTCTCTCTTTCGCAAAAGACGAAGCCACCTTGCAGGCAGGCGCACGCGCACTCTGTCAGGTCAAGCCTCGCTAACAGCATCACCTTGAGGGTAAATGAATGAAAAAACTGAATGCGTTGTTTGTGGCAGTCGGGTTACTGACATCGGTGTCAGCGCTGGCGCAGGATACGCTGCGCTACGGTCTGGAGTCACAGTATCCGCCCTTTGAAAGCCGCAACGCCTCAGGCGAGCTGGAAGGGTTTGATATCGAACTGGGCAAAGCGATTTGCCAGGTGGGCAATTTCAAATGCAGCTGGGTGGAAAGCAGTTTTGATGCCCTGATCCCGGCGCTGGCCGCGAAGAAATTCGATGCCATCAACTCGGCGATGAACATCACTGATGCCCGCATGAAAAGCATCGGTTTCACCAATCCTATTTACCGTATCCCCAACATGCTGATTGCCAAAAAAGGGTCGGGGCTGCTGCCTACCGTGGAGAGCCTGAAGGGCAAGAGCATCGGGGTCTTGCAGGGTTCCGTGCAGGAGACCTATGCGAAAAAACACTGGGAGCCGCAGGGTGTGACGGTGACGCCGTATCAGGATCAGAATCAGGTTTACAACGACATGGTCGCGGGACGCCTGGACGGAACCCTGGTGATGTCGGCTGCTGGTCAGTCTGGCTTCCTGGAAAAACCGCAGGGTAAAGCATTTAGCTTTGCCGGTAAGGCCGTGGAAGATCCGGTGGTACTGGGTGTCGGCATTGGTTTTGGTCTGCGTAAAGACGATGCCAAATTGAAAGCAGCGCTGGATGCCGCTATCGTTAAGATACAAAACGATGGTACCGTCACCAAACTGGCCGCGAAGTTCTTCCCTGGTATTGATGTGGCGGTGAAATAACGTTTCGCCACTCCGGCGGCCAGCCCTGCTGGCCGTCCCTGACATCTTCCCCGAATCGCCGATAACCACTATGTCACGTGCTCAACGTCTGCTCGATCTGCTGCAACTTTTGCGTAACCACCGTTTCCCCATTACGGCTGAACAACTTGCCAGCGAATTGCGTGTCAGTACGCGAACGCTTTACCGTGATATTGCCACTTTGCAGCAACAAGGGGCGGATATCGTGGGTGAACCTGGATTGGGCTATGTTTTAAGACCCGGGTTTACCCTGCCGCCGTTAATGTTTAACACCGCGGAAATTGCGGCGCTGGTACTCGGTTCCCGTTGGGTTGCGCGCCGGACCGATAATGAACTCGCGGCGGCGGCGCACTCCGCATTAAGCAAGATTGCCGCCGTTTTGCCACCCGAACTGCGTTCGCAGTTGGAACTATCCCCGCTGATGGTTGGCCCGGCGAAGGCGGAGTTGGCTATCAGTATCGACGTTGGCGCATTACGTCAGGCTATCAGCCGGCAGAACATCATAGAAATCGACTACCTTGATCTGAAAGACGTTAGCTCCCGGCGCAGAGTCTGGCCCATTGCGATTGGTTTTTTTGACTCTGTTCAGGTGCTCGTAGCCTGGTGCGAAACACGCGATGATTACCGCCATTTTCGCCTTGATCGTTTCACCCACCTACAGGTCACCGCGCAGCGGTATCCACGCGCCCGCACACAGCTGCTGAAAGAGTGGCGGGAACGCCATAATATTTCTGCTCAGGGATTTGGCTACTGACAAAAACTGTCAGTCGCATCGCATAGTCTGTTCCCGTCCAGCCACTAAACGGGAAACCCCAAATGAAAGCACTTGATTTCACCATTCTGTATGTTGCCAGCCCGGCTAACAGCGCCGCTTTTTACCAGCGGATACTGAACGTCGATGCCGTCGAATTTTCACCCACCTTTGCCATGTTTATCCTGCCTTCCGGCGGTCGTCTCGGGTTGTGGGTTACATCAGGAGTGACGCCACCGATCAGTGCCGGCGCCAGCCAGTCGGAGATTGTGTTTACTGCCGAAAGTCGTCAAGAGGTGGATAGTCTCTTCAGCCAATGGCAGGCGTGGGGCGTTGAGATCCTCGACCCACCAGCAACGCTGGATTTCGGATATACCTTTACCGCCTGCGACCCGGACGGGCATCGTCTGCGTGTGTATGTTTATGAGGAGTGAGGCGGGTCAGCGTCGCTCAGCGACGTAACGGTCGTTAACGGCACATCGGGTTGCCGGTTTTAACACCGGCAGCGTGCAACCCTGGTGCCGGGATGGGGTCAGTTTGAGGTAAGCCAGACGTCACGCGACAGGGCGTCGCGTGCCGGGGCCCGCAGGGATGCGGACTTTGCCGATCCGGCGTGCTCAAACTGGCCTCAGCCCTGAAACCGAACTGTCAGCCACAAAAAATGACTGATGATCTTTCAGCCCTACGGCAGGATGTTTTTTTCAGTCTACCCGCTAACGATTACTCCGCTGCCAGCAGACAGATTTTCTCCGCCAGCAGGTAGGATTTCACGAACGACGGCACCGGCAGGAACTCAAACTTCGAGTGAAAATTGTGTGCCCCGGTAAAGAAGTTCGGCGTGAGTAAACCTTTCGCAGACAGCGCTGCACCATCCGTGCCGCCGCGCATCGGGATCACCTTTGGTTCAATTTCCAGTGCCTTCATCGCGGCAAAGATCAGGTCAATCGGGCGGCGATCGTCGCCGATCGCATTGCTGATGTTGCTGTAGGTATCCGAAATCGATACGGCGACCTTGCCGGTCGGATAGGCCTGGCGAATGATCTCCGCCACCTGATGGATCTGCTGTTTACGCTGCTCAAAGCCGGCCAGATCGAAATCACGAATGGAGGCTTTCAGGTGCGCCTCGCTGGCGTTGGCCTGCATATCATTAAACCAGGTATAGCCTTCGCGTCCGGCGGTATGCTCCGGGGTCTGCTGGCGGTCAAAGTGACTGATAAAATCCCAGGCCATCAGCAGCGGATTGACCAGCACCCCCTTGCCCGACATCGGATGCGCCGTTACGCCGGTCAGCGTAATCTCTGCGGCGGCCGCGTTAAAGTTCTCATACACCACTTCCCCCAGTTCGCAGCAGTCGATGGTATAGGCGAAGTCCACGTCAAAGCGACTTTTCAGATCCAGCGCCTTTGCGCCGCGCAGGCCAATCTCTTCGTCCGGAACAAAGGCCACCACGATATCGCCGTGGGGCTGGGCGTCGGTCAGGTTCTCCATCAGCGTCATCACCACCGTGACGGCGGCTTTGTTATCGGCTCCCAGCACGCTGGTACCGTCGCTGAAGATAATATCCTGGCCGTGATAGGCCTCGATTTCCGGGTGTTGCGACCGGCGCAGCCAGATATCCTGCGCAGCATTCAGGCACAGGTCTTCCCCTTCATAGCGCAGGGTCTGGGGATGAATATGCGGGGAGAGGCCAACATCAACGGTATCAATATGGGTGATAAAACCGATACGTGGGGCACCGGGGCGATTGCCGGGTTTCACCGCCGTTACCGTAGCAAACTCATCGATAACCACTTTCTGCAGGCCGAGCTGGCGCAGTTCGTCAGCCAGCAGCCTGGCCATCTCATGCTGTTCCGGGGTGCTGGGCAGGACGGTGGCCGCCGCATCACTCTGGCTGGTAACGGCCAGATAGCGATAAAAACGTTGAGTAAGCTGGCGTGCCAGTGAATCTGTCATAAGCTTTCCTTATTTGTCTCGGGCGGCATGATTTCGGTAATGTGCGAAATCATGTTATTCATGAATGGGTTATTTACAGGTTTACGCACCACCCCCTGATAATGTCAAATAAAAAGCGAGGATGGAGATGATGAAAGCGGTATTACGCACGGTACTGGCGGCTCTGGCGCTGACCGTCGCGTCAGCGGTTTCAGCGAAGACGCTGGTGTTCTGCTCTGAGGGATCGCCAGAAAACTTTAACCCGCAGCTGTACACCTCCGGCACCAGCGTCGATGCCAGCGCGGTACCCATTTACAACCGCCTGGTCGACTTTACGCCCGGTACCACCACACTGATCCCGTCACTGGCGGAAAGCTGGGAGATCAGCCCCGATGGCACCGTCTACACCTTCCACCTGCGCAAGGGCGTGAAGTTCCACAGTAATAAAAACTACACGCCGACGCGAGACTTTAACGCTGACGATGTGATCTTCTCGTTTATGCGCCAGAAAGATCCGGCCAATCCGTATCACAAAGTCTCGAACGGCAGCTACACCAACTTTGAAAGCCTGGAGTTTGGCACCCTGCTGAAAGGCATCGATAAAATCGACGATCACACCGTGCGCTTTACCCTGGCTCATGCTGAAGCGCCGTTCCTTGCCGACCTGGGCTGGTATTTTGCCTCGATCCTCTCGGCAGAATATGCCGATGCCATGCTGAAAGCCGGCACGCCGGAAAAAGTCGACCGGGAACCGATTGGCACCGGGCCGTTTGAACTGGCCCAGTATCAAAAAGATTCCCGCATTCTGTTCCGCGCCTTCCCGGGATACTGGCAGGGGAAAGCGAAGCTCGACCGTCTGATCTTCACCATCACGCCGGATGCCTCGGTGCGTGCGGCCAAGCTGGAAAAGAACGAATGTCAGGTGATGCCGTTCCCGAATCCTGCCGATCTCAAGCGCCTTGAGGCCAACCCCAACATCACCATGATGCATAAGGCCGGGCTGAATACCGGTTTCCTGGCGTTTAACACCCAGAAAGCCCCGCTTAACAACGTCAAAGTGCGCCAGGCGCTGAGCATGGCCATTAACAAGCCCGCGATTATTGAAGCGGTATTCCAGGGCACCGGTACGGCGGCCAAAAACCTGCTGCCGCCGGGCGTGTGGAGCGCGGATCAGGATCTGAAAGACTATGATTACGCCCCGGAACAGGCCAAAGCACTGCTGAAAGAGGCGGGCATCGCCCCGGGTACCACCATCGATCTGTGGGCGATGCCGGTACAGCGTCCTTATAATCCGAACGCGCGTCGTATGGCAGAGATGATCCAGGCGGACTGGGCGAAGGTGGGCATTAAAGCCAACATCGTCAGCTTCGAATGGGGCGAATATCTCTCAAGGGTGAAAAACGGCGAGCATCAGGCCGCGCTGATGGGCTGGACCACGGCGACAGGGGACCCGGATAACTTCTTCGGTCCGCTGTTCAGCTGCACCTCTGCTAACGGCGGCTCCAACTCGTCTAAGTGGTGCTATGCGCCGTTTGATAAGCTGATCACCGCCGCCCGCGCCGAGCAGGATCATGACAAGCGCGTCGTGATGTATCGCGAAGCGCAGCAGATCATGCATGACCAGGCCCCGGCGGTGATGATTGCTCACTCGACCATTTTCGAACCGGTGCGTAAAGAGGTAACCGGCTACGAAGTGGATCCGTTTGGCAAACACATCTTCTATCAGGTGGAGATGAAATAAAAAACCGGGTTGCCCCCGTCGGGGGCGACCTTTTTCCCGCCCGCCGCGTGCCCTGTCAAAATGCGAAGATCGCCCTGATGCTGTCATCCTTTTGCTTTAATTCCTGCCGGACAAACTCCAGAAAAAGCGACAGCGCCGGGCCCTGCTTGCGGCCAATAGCGGTCTGTACCTGTAACGAGCGCTGACTGAGCTGGTCGGCACCCACTGACTTCAGTACCAGCCCATGCTCCACCGCCTGGTACATCACCGTAAACTGGCTGCAAATGGTGATCGCCTCCGGGGTCTGCAGCAGGAAGGTATACAGCGTGCTGAAGTTATTGCAGGTCAGCGCCGGTTCAACAAAGGTGCCGGTCATGCGGCAGGAGAGGTCGAACAGCTGCCGTACCGTGGTCCCGGCATCCGGCAGCGCCAGCGGATAAGCGTTCAGGTCACTGAGCTGCACCTGCTGCTCTGCCAGCGGATGATCCTGCCGCATCACCAGCAGTACCGGTGCGGGCCAGGCGGCGACCACTTCCACTCCGCGCTCCGGGTACAGGCTGAACTGAAAGGCCACGTCGCACTCCCCCCGGCGCATGATCTCTGCCACCTCCAGCGCGCTGCCCACCGTCAGATGAAAGCTGACGCCCGGGTGCAGCAGACGAAACTGTGTGAACAGCACCGGCAACAGGCTGAACGCCATGCCGTCGGTACAGGCGACGCGCAGGGCGGTGCGCCTGATGGCCTTCAGTCCTTTGATCTCCGCAATCGCATGTTCCATATCCATCATGCTTTTACGCACGTGGTTTTCGAAAATCTGCCCGGCATCATTCAGCACCATCCCGCGCGCGTGCCGCTCAAACAGCGGTGCGCCGACCCGCGCTTCCAGCCGCTGGATCTGCCGGCTGATGGCGGAGACTGCCACAAACAGCTGCTGGCTGGCGGCACTGAGCGAGCCGCTGTTGGCGACGGCAAGGAAATAGCGGATCTCACTGCTGTGCATCGGTCTGCCTCCTGGGGGTGCATGTTCACTTATCGTGCAGCGGAGCGTTGCTTTTACGGCAAAGCCAGTTTGATTATTTGATAATTGTGGCAAGGCAGGATTCTAGCTTAAAACGGAGTGGCAAAGACAAAAAACACACATCATAAAAATGGACAGACACAATGACAGGTGAACAGGCGGTAGCGCAGGCCACGGCGTACTTTGACAGTGGCGAATTCAAACGGGTGCTGGCACGCCGGGTGGCGATACGCAGTGAGAGCCAGCGGGAAGATCGTGACGAGGTGATCCAGGCCTACCTGGAGGAGGAGATGGTACCGGCGATGCAGGCGCTGGGGTTTACCACCGAACAGATTGAGAATGTCCAGGCCCCGCGCCGTCCGTTTCTGCTGGCCACCCGTATTGAAGACCCCGCGCTGCCGACGGTGCTGTGTTACGGCCACGGCGACGTGGTGTTTGGCGACGATGAAAACTGGCGCAGCGGTCTGACCCCGTGGGCACTGGTGGAGGAGGGCGACCGCTGGTACGCCCGGGGCAGCGCGGACAACAAAGGCCAGCATTCGGTCAATATCGCTGCGCTGGAGCAGGTGGTGGCCGCACGCGGCGGACGTCTGGGCTTTAACTGCAAGTTCCTGTTTGAAATGGGCGAAGAGATCAGCTCGCCCGGCCTGGCGGAACTGTGTAAGCACCACGGCGAGCGGTTAAAGGCCGATATCTTTATTGCCTCTGACGGCCCCCGCCTCAACGCGGTGCGCCCGACGCTGTTCCTCGGCTCACGCGGGGCGGTCAACTTCCGCCTCAGCATCCACGCCCGCGACCGGGATTATCACTCCGGCAACTGGGGGGGACTGCTGACCAACCCCGGTACTCAGCTGGCGAATGCGCTGGCCTGCCTGGTCAGCCAGCAGGGGCAGTTGCAGGTGGACGCGCTGAAGCCGCCTGCCATCAGTGCGGCAGTGAAATCCATCCTGAGCGATATCGAAGTGGGTGATGAAAATGGCCCGCAGATTGATCCTGACTGGGGCGAAGCAGGGCTGACGCCGACCGAGCGCCTTTACGGCTGGAACACGCTGGAGGTGCTCTCCATGCTGACCGGCAATCCAGCCCGACCGATGAACGCCATTCCCGGCAGTGCCACGGCGGTATGCCAGCTGCGGTTTGTGGTGGGGACCGACTGGGAAAATATTGCCACGCACCTGCGTGAACACCTCGATGCTCACGGTTTCCCGCAGGTATCCGTTGAGGTGCTGCGCGGCTCACCGGCCACGCGGCTGGACCCGCGCGATCCGCTGGTTGACTGGGCGCTGGCGGTCATCGCCAAAACCAGCGGGAAAAAACCGGCGCTGCTGCCTAACCTGGGTGGCTCGCTGCCGAATGATGTTTTTGCCCACACCCTGGGCCTGCCAACGCTGTGGATCCCGCACTCCTATCCGGCCTGCGGGCAGCACGCGGTTGACGAACATATGCTCAAGTCCATCGCCCGGGAAGGATTACAGATCATGACCCGCCTGTTCTGGGATTTAGGCGAGCAGGGCACTGCGCTGCTGGCCCGTCATCGTGCGCACCGCGCACAGGGGGAAGGCCAGTGAGCCCGATCGTACAGTCCCCGCAGGCGGTGACCCCGAACCTGTATAAAACGCTGTTTGCCACCTGCATCGGTAACGCGCTGGAGTGGTTTGATATTGCCGTGTACGGCTTCTTCGCCAGCTATATCGCCCATGCGTTTTTCCCAACGCAGGACCCGTCGGTGTCGCTGCTGCTGACCTTCGGCAGTTTTGGTGTCTCCTTCCTGATCCGTCCGCTGGGTGCCGTGGTGCTCGGAGCCTATGCGGACCGGGTGGGGCGCAAAAAAGCGCTGCTGATGTCGATCACCCTGATGATGCTGGGTGGACTGATGATTACCGTGATGCCGTCCTACGCCAGCATCGGCCTGCTGGCACCGGTATTAATCCTGCTGGCACGCCTGATCCAGGGGTTCTCAGCCGGGGGAGAGTTCGGCAGCTCGACGGCCTTCCTGGTGGAACATTTTCCGCAGCGCCGGGCATTTATCGCCAGCTGGCAGTTTGCTACCCAGGGGGCCAGCACGCTGATGGCCTCGGCGTTTGGCCTCGGCCTGACCGCGTGGCTGACGGAAGCGCAGATCCAGGACTGGGGATGGCGCATTCCCTTTGCCTTTGGCCTGCTGATTGGCCCGGTTGGCTTATATATTCGCCGCCATGTCCATGAGCCTGCCAGCTTCGTCGCCCAGCCGAAATCCCACGCGCCGCTGAAGGATTTGATGGGTCGGCAGAAAACGCTGCTGCTGCTGGCGATGGGGTTGATGGTGATCTCGACGGGCGTGAACTACATGCTGAACTATGTGCCCACCTATGCGACGAAAACCCTGCATCTCCCGGGTTCAGCCGCCTTTACCGCGACGCTGGTGGCCGGGATCATTTTGACGGTGGTCACGCCGCTGATGGGGCTGTGGGCGGAAAAAGTGGGGCGTGTGCCGCTGATGTGGGGATCGCTGATCCTGCTGGCGCTGACCATCTATCCGGCCTTCAGAATGGTGGTCAATAACACCACGCCGACCACGCTAATCCTGCTGGTGGGCTGGATGGCACTGTTGAAGTCGGTGTATTTTTCCACCGTGCCATCGATGATGGCCGATCTGTTCCCGATGAGCACGCGGGCCAGTGGCATGGCGATCAGCTATAACGTGGCGGTGACGATTTTTGGCGGTTTCGCTCCGCTGATCTGTACGCTGCTGATCAGCATGACCGGTTCCAGCCTGGCCCCCAGCTACTATCTGATGCTGCTGGCGGTGTTCAGTGCGGTGGCGTTGTTTAACAGTCAGCGACGGGTAGGGCGATAAGCAACCCCTGTGGCCGGATTATCCGGCCACAGGGGTTTCCGTGCTAGCTGGCCTTAAAGCGCAAGGCCAGGGTGGCGCGTTTTTCAATCAGCCAGTAAATCAGATAGCCGACCACCGCCGACGCTGCCGTTAACACCAGCATCGCCAGATACTGCGTGGCGGTACTGGCCGAAGGCAGCAGGACGTGCAACACTTTCTCCAGCGCCCCCATAAACAGGCGGTGGCAGAGATAGATGGAATACGATGCCAGGCCAATGCCGGTCATCAGCCGCGTCAGGCTTGTCTGTCGCTGTGAGGCAAACTCCAGGCCGGTCAGCATAAAGAAAGCGAGCGTCAGAACCAGTAACTGCAGGAAGCCCTGTAACCACAGCGTGGAAACCGCCAGCAGCGCGACAATCAGCGTCAGCGACAGGGCGCTGTGGGCATAGCGCTGACGCAGACGTTTTTGCAGCATAAAGCAGACAATGCCGCTGAGGAAGTAGAGCATGATATTGTCGGTATAAAACTGGAAATAAGGCTGTTGCGAATGACCGGATGCGCCCAGCGCTATTAAGACGAAAATAGTGAGGAAAATAAAGGTCATCCCACTGCGGCGGCGGAACATCATGCCAATAGCAAAGATCAGGTAGAACAGCATTTCATAACACAATGTCCAGCCTACGGATAATACCGGGGTCAGCGTGCCCAGCTCCTTTATATATACTGACGGTATAAATAACAGCGACAGAATATCATCCAGCGGGGTTAATACCGTTGCCGGAAACCAACCCGGATTAACGACCCAGGCCATAATAGTGGCCAGCGTAAATAAGTAATACATCGGTAAGATCCGTACCAGCCGTTTTTTGACAAACAGCCCCATCTTACCCTGGCCGAAGTCCTCCCAGTGTACGCAGGCCATCAGGTAGCCACTGATCATAAAGAACAGATAGACGCCCAGTTTTCCAATAGCCCCCCCATAGCCAAATAAGCCGGAAAAAAAGCCCGGACTTAATTTTCCTGCAAAACTTTCCGCATGACAGACGACAACCAGCATACAGGCAACTGCCCGCAGATAGGTAATCGACAGGATAGAGTTTTTCACCGCCAACCTCCGTGGATTTTTATGTGTCCAGGAATCAATTAATAGCAAGGATGTAAAATTAAAATAGCCAGAATAAAATAAAAGCAAAGAGAGGCCGTTCACAGCCAATTTATAAGTCTGCTATAGGGAAAGATCCCATGGTGTTTTAATGCGCGAACATATCACGGTGCAAGACTGCCCGGGATGTAACGACGAATAAACTTTACTCCAGCGTAAAGGTAATTCCAAATGTAAACAGAGGCGCGACAGTTATTTAGGAATTAACCGCTGTGTTATGGATAATCGTGTTCTCTTCCTGCTGCGGATTCATCAGTTTATTTGATGTTAAGAGTGATCCCGCCTTTACGTTATCTTTCTGATTTTTAACAACTCGCTGCGGTTGGATGGCCCTGTTCCCGCCAGGCACACGCAGAAGTGGTCATTTTGTCTCAGCAGATCAGCCTAAAATGCTCCCCGGTTATGTCACGCCGGGTTCATGCCAGACGGCCTCCCTGACGTTGATGGCTCTGGGCAGCAAGCCCAGCGCGAAGAAACGGTCAGCAATGGTCTGCTGGGCGCGGATCACGGTCAGATCCATGCGCCGGGTCTGATGACTGCGGCGGAGAAGCGCATGTGAGAGCGCCTGCGGCGACAGCCCCAGTTCGGCAGCCAGCAGCGCGGCGGCTTCCGCGCGGTTTGCATCAATATAATTTCCGGTATCGGCCAGTGCGGCCAGTAGGGGATGCAGCAGATCGGCAGAGTTAGCGGCAAAGTCGCGGTGCGCGAGATAAAACTGATTGTTACTGACCCGTCCCCGGCCGTCAGCAATGACCCGCAGCTGACCATCCTGCTCGGCATCGCTGAGCAGCGGATCCCACATCATCCAGGCATCGACCGCATGGTAATCGCTGGGCGTCAGGGGATATTTGGGCGGAGCATACAGCACACGCACGTCATTCAGCGTCATCCCGGCCTCGTCCAGCATCTGCACCAGCAGATAGTGGACGTTTGATCCTTTGTTTACAGCGATACGCTTTCCGCGTAAGTCAGCCAGCGTCTGTACCGGGCTGTCCTGCGCCACCAGCAGGGCTACGCTCTGCGGGGCAGCAGGCTCCCAGGCCACATACCGCAGCGCACTGTTGCCCGCCTGGGCGAATACCGGCGGCACTTCGCCGGTCGTACCGAAGTCGATTTCACCATTATCCAGCGCATGGAGCAGCTGCGGCCCGGCCGGAAACTCACTCCACAGTACGCTGACGCCGCGATGGGCGAAGAGGGTTTCAAGGCTCTGCCGCGCTTTCAGAACGCCCAGGTTGCCAAACTTCTGGTAGCCGATGCGCAGTTCACGATCCTGCACGGCATCGCGGGTGGGTTCGCGCCGCCCCGGTGTGGCCAGGCTGCGCCGGGCTTTGATCAGCCCCAGATGGCCAAGATGCGTGCGCAGTGTGTTCCTGCTGATCCCCAGCAGGGCCGCCGTCTGCAGCTGATTATCACCGCACAGCGCGAAGGCGTTACGCACCAGCGCGTCGACCATCCGTTGATACAACGGCCCCTCGTCGCTCTGCAACTGCTGCAGGATAAACGTATCCAGCGCCCGCTCTCCCGCAGGCTGCCGTTCAGCAATAGCGGGGTTGAGCCTGAGCTGATGCGGCGAGATCAGCGACTCCCTGCTCAGCAGGACGGCATTATGCAGCGTGTTTTCCAGCTCGCGGATGTTGCCCGGCCAGGCATACTCCATCAGCGTGGCAAGGCTTTCTTCACTGAGCCGCAGCTGCGGCCGGCCCAGGCGGCGGGCATAGAGCGTCAGGAAGTGGTCAGCCAGCACGGGAATGTCTTCACGCCGCTGGCGCAGCGGCGGCAGGGTGACGGCGGCCACGTTAAGGCGGTAGAAGAGATCTTCGCGAAAGCGCCGTTCATGGATCGCATGGGCCAGGTCAACGTGCGTGGCGGCAATGACCCGTACATTGACCTTCACCGGGCGGCGGGAACCCACGCGGGTGACTTCACGTTCCTGTAAGACGCGCAGCAGCTTTACCTGTAACGGCAGACTGAGCTCGCCGATCTCATCAAGCAGCAGGGTGCCGCCTTCTGCGGCCTCAAACCAGCCCTGATGGCGCTCGGCCGCGCCGGTAAATGCCCCTTTTTCATGTCCGAACAGTTCCGACTCCGCCAGGCTTTCGGTCAGCGCGCCGCAGTTGACGGCAACGAACGGCTGCCCGCGACGCAGGCTGTGGTGATGCAGATAACGGGCGACAACTTCCTTACCCGTGCCGGTTTCACCGACGATCAGCACGGTGGCATCGGTCGGTGCCAGCCGATCCAGTACGCTCTGAAAAGCCAGAGAAGCCGGGTCAATCAGTAACGGGCCGGGATGCGCCATGATGTCCTTCCTGCACGGAGTATAAGGGACGAAAAGCGTATCCTGGCAACGCACCCGTGGCGAGGGGGTGAACGCCCTGTTTGCTGCAAATCCAACAGTATCCGATCAGTACCTGCTGCTTATGCAACAGCGACGGTCGGCGGGGAGTAAATGCAACTTATTGATTTGTAGTGATTTTAATCAGAAAAATGGTTGGCACGCTTCCTGCTAATGTCTTTATAACCAAAGCGAAATTTTCTAACGACTAAATTCAGATATAGTTATATAGGAAGCGGATAATGAGCGAGTCAGCACAGGACAATATCAACGTATTCTGGTTTCTTCCGACCCACGGGGACGGACGCTATCTCGGCACCACTGAAGGCGGTCGCCCGGTCGATCTGCCCTATCTGCAGCAGGTGGCGCTGGCCGCCGACAACCTCGGCTATTACGGCGTGCTGATCCCCACCGGTAAAAGCTGTGAAGATGCCTGGCTGGTCGCCGCCGCGCTGGCACCGATCACCAAACGGCTGCGCTATCTGGTTGCCGTTCGTCCTGGCCTGCAGCCGCCCAGCCTGGCCGCCCGCATGGCTGCCACTCTCGATCGCCTTTCCGAAGGGCGGCTGCTGATCAACGTGGTGACAGGGGGGGACCCGGTGGAAAATAAAGGGGATGGCATTTTCCTCAGTCATGCCGATCGCTATCAGGTAACCCGGGAGTTTCTGGAGGTCTATACCCGGCTGCTGAAAGGGGAAAAAGTCGACTTCCACGGTGAGTATATCCGCGTCGAGGGGGCCGAGATCCTCTTCCCTCCGGTGCAGCCAGACGGGCCGCCGCTCTATTTTGGCGGTTCATCCGATGAGGCCATCGATGTGGCAGCAGATCAGATTGATACCTACCTCACCTGGGGGGAGCCGGTGGAACAGGTAGCGGAAAAACTGGCGGTGGTGCGCCAGCGTGCCGAACAACGCGGCCGTCAGCTCAGTTACGGCATCCGGCTGCATGTGATCGTGCGCGAAACAGAAGAGGAGGCGTGGGCGGCGGCCGACCGTCTGATTGCCCACCTCGATGAGGAGACGATTGCGGCGGCACAGACCATTTTTGCCCGTATGGACTCAACCGGGCAGGCGCGAATGAGCGCGCTGCACAGCGGTTCCCGCGACAGTCTGCGCATTGGGCCCAACCTGTGGGCCGGGGTAGGCCTGGTGCGTGGCGGAGCCGGTACGGCGCTGGTGGGCAGCCCGCAGCAGGTCGCGGACCGCATCCGTGAATACCAGGCGCTGGGGATTGATAACTTTATTTTGTCGGGTTATCCGCATCTGGAAGAGGCCCACCGCTTTGCCGAGCTGGTGATGCCGCTGCTGCCGCTGGCGTCGAACCGCGACCCACGTCAGCGCACGATCAATACCGGGCCGTTTGGTGAAACCATCGGCGGCGATCGCCGTCCGGTTAACCCTGCAAGTAGCCGCTGAGGAAGAGACGATGAGCCAACAACCGATACAATTTGCCTACTGGGTGCCGAACGTTTCTGGCGGCCTGGTGATCAGCCATATCCCTCAGCGCACCAGCTGGGACGTTGAATACAATCGTAAGCTGGCGCAGATAGCTGAAAAAGCCGGGTTCGACTATGCCCTGACGCAGATCCGCTTTACCGCAGGCTACGGGGCGGATAACCAGCATGAGTCGGTCAGTTTTTCACAGGCGCTGCTGGGGGCAACGGAAAAACTGAAGGTGATTGCGGCGCTGCTGCCGGGGCCGTGGAATCCGACGCTGGCCGCCAAACAGATTGCCACCATCAGCCACCTGTCCGGGGCGCGCATCGCCGTCAATATTGTCAGCGGCTGGTTTCGCGGCGAGTTCACAGCGATTGGCGAACCGTGGCTGGATCATGATGAGCGCTACCGGCGCTCAGAAGAGTTTATCCGCTGCCTGCGCGGCATCTGGCAGGAGGACGTGTTTAACTTCGCCGGGGATTTCTATCGCTACCGCGACTATTCCCTGAAACCCAAGCCGCTGGAACCACAGCCCGAAATCTTCCAGGGCGGCAGCTCCCGCGCGGCGCGGGATATGGCGGCGCGCGTGTCCGACTGGTACTTCACCAACGGCAATACGCCGGAGGGCATTCGCCTGCAGGTGGAAGACATCCGGCAGAAAGCGGCAGAGAACCGGCATCAGGTGAAAGTGGGCGTTAACGGCTTTGTGATTGCCCGCGACAGCGAGCAGGAAGCGCAGCAAGTACTGCAACAGATCCTCGACCAGGCCAACCCGGATGCGGTAAAAGGGTTCCGGGACGAAGTCAAAAATGCTGGCAGTGCCTCGCCGGAAGGGGAAGGTAACTGGGCGAAATCGACGCTGGAGGATCTGGTGCAGTATAACGACGGGTTTAAAACCAATCTTATCGGTACGCCGTTACAGATTGCCCGGCGCATTGTCGCGCTGAAAGCGTCTGGCGTCAGCCTGATGCTGCTGGGCTTTCTGCATTTTCAGGAAGAGGTTGAATTCTTTGGCCGCGAGGTGATCCCCCTGGTGCGCGAGCTGGAGCAGCAGCAGCAGCGGGAGCAGCGTCATGGCTGAACGTCATATCGTTATCGTCGGCGGCGGCTTTACCGGCACCGCAGTGGCCATCCATCTGGCCAGGCTCGGTCACGCCGGGCTGACGGTGACGGTGATAGAACCGCGTTCTCAGCTGGCGCGCGGCGTGGCTTACGGTACCCGGGACCCGTCGCACCGCATCAACGTGCCTGCTGACCGTATGCAGCTGTCGGCGGCAGAAAAGGGTGATTTTGACCGCTGGTTCCGTGCTTCTCCGGCCTGTCAGTCTGACCCGGAAGCGCGCTGGCACGATGGCAGCGTCTATCCCCAGCGCGGGCAGTTCGGTGCGTATGTCGCAGAACGCTTCGCCCGTGAGCAGCTGCACTCGCCGGTGCGGCTGCACCATCTCTGCGACCGTGCCGTGGCACTGGAGCACGGGGTGGTGCACACGGCCCTGGGGAAACGACTGCATGCGGACGCGGTGGTACTGGCGATCAGTCATCCGCCCCCGGCCGTGCCACGGGCAGTGGCCCTGGCGCTGGAAGGCCATGCGGGCCTGATTGCTGACCCGTGGCGGCAGGATGCCCTTGCCGGGATCGACCCCGGGGAACGGGTGGCGATCATGGGCAGCGGGCTGAGTATGTCAGACGTGGTGGCAACGTTACACCGTCACGGGCACCGGGGGCCGGTGGTGGCGTTCTCCCGCCGTGGTCTGCTGCCACGCCCCAATCTTAGTGGCCCCTTTGACCCCGTGCCGCTGGAATATACTCACAGCGACCCGGTCACTGTGCTGGCGTGGCTGCGCCGCATTCGCCGCGAGGTCGCGGATGCCGCAGGCCAGGGCCTGCCGTGGCAGCTGGTGCTGGATGATATCCGTCTGAACGGTCAGCGCATCTGGCAGTCACTGCCGCTGCAGGAACAGCAGCGCTTTCTGCGCCACCTGCGTCCGTGGTGGGACGTCCATCGTTACCGCATCGCGCCGCAGGTCAGCGCCGTGCTGGCCCAGCAGCAGCAGTGCGGTCAGTTGCGCGTACTGGCCGCACGCCTGACGTCCGTCGCGGCCGCCGGGGACGAAATCGAACTGCACCTGCAGCCGCGCGCGGGGGAGGTACAACGCCTGACGGTTGACCGCCTGATCATCACCACCGGCCCGGCACACGGCGGGCTGCTGCACAGCGATGCGCTGCTGCACCAGCTGGCCTCCGCAGGCGTGGTGCGGGCCGATCCGCTGGGGCTGGGCATTCAGGTCAATGCCCGGTCGCAAACGCTGCGGGCCGATGGCCGGGTCAATCCTCATCTCTATGTCGCCGGCCCTGCCGCCCGTGCTTATTTTGGTGAGCTGATGGGACTGCCGCAGGTGGCCGAGCATGCCGAAAGCGTCGCCCGGCAGCTGCTGGGGTCAGAGGCGGAGCGATGTCCCGCCTGATGCCATAACGCCACGTTAATCCCCTGATAAAACATTTCCTGCAGCGGACGGGCTGGATCCGGCCGTGTAAAATTCGGAGCGTACTATGTCTTCACAACGTGAAATTCGCCTCAATGCTTTTGATATGAACTGCGTCGGCCACCAGTCGCCGGGCCTGTGGGCGCATCCGCGCGATCGCTCCTGGGAGTACAAAGACCTCAGCTACTGGACCGATCTGGCCCGGCTGCTGGAGCGAGGCAGGTTCGACGGCCTGTTTATTGCCGATGTGCTGGGCGTCTATGACGTGCTGAATGGCGATAACGCCGCCGCGATCCGCAATGCGACCCAGGTCCCGGTCAATGATCCCCTGGCGTTGATCACGCCGATGGCGATGGTCACCGAACACCTCGGATTCGGTCTGACCGCCTCACTGTCGTTTGAGCACCCCTATCCCTTTGCCCGCCGGCTGTCGACGCTCGATCACCTCACCCGCGGGCGCATTGGCTGGAATATTGTCACTTCCTATCTGGAGAGCGGCGCACGCAATATCGGCCATCAGTCGCAGACCGATCACGACGCCCGCTACGACTACGCGGACGAATACCTGCAGGTGGTGTACAAACTGCTGGAGGGCAGCTGGGAGGACGGGGCGATCCTGCGCGACCGCGAGCGTCGCATCTTCAGCGACCCGACGAAGATCCACCCGGTGAACCATCAGGGCACGTTTTTCCAGGTGCCGGGCATTCACCTGTGCGAACCCTCGCCGCAGCGCACGCCGGTGCTGTATCAGGCCGGGGCCTCCAGCCGGGGTAAACAGTTTGCCGCCGGACACGCCGAATGTGTATTTGTCGCCGCGCCGTCAAAGGTTCTGCTGAAAAAAACCGTGGCAGATATTCGTCAGCGTGCCGCAGCGGCCGGGCGTGACCCGCGCAGCATCCTGATCTTTAACCTGCAGACGGTGATTGTCGATGAGACGGATAAAGCGGCGCAGGCCAAATGGCAGGAGTACAAAAGCTACGTCAGCTATGAGGGGGCGCTGGCGCTGATCTCCGGCTGGACCGGCATTGACTTCGGCCAGTACCAGCCCGATCAGGTTCTGAAGCATCTGCATACCAATGCCATTCAGTCGGCGGTTGAGACCTTCTCTACGGCCGATCCCGACCGCCAGTGGACGGTGCAGGCGCTGGCTGACTGGGTGGGGATCGGTGGGTTTGGTCCGCTGCTGGTGGGCAGCGCGCAGACCGTGGCCGATGAGCTGCAAAGCTGGGTTGATGAGACCGACGTTGACGGTTTTAACCTGGCCTACGCGGTGACGCATGAAACCTTCAGCGACGTGGTGACGCATCTGATCCCCGAGCTGCAAAAGCGCGGCGTGTACAAAAAAGAGTACCAGCCGGGAACCCTGCGCGAAAAGCTGTTCGGCCGTGGCCCGCGGCTGGAAGTGCCGCACCCCGGAGCGACTTATCGTCGTACCGAATCACTCACGACCGCGAAAGACGGGGTGACGCCATGATAGAGATTGACGGGCTGCATAAACACTATCAGGGATCCGACGGCCGCAGAACGGAGGTGCTGAAGGGGATTTCGCTGACGGTGCCCGCCGCATCCATCACGGCGGTGGTGGGGCCGAGCGGTGCCGGGAAGTCGACGCTGGCCAGATGTATCAGCCTGCTGGAGCGACCGGATGCCGGCAGCATCCGCGTCAACGGTGAGGATCTGTCGCGCCTCTCTGGTGCTGCACTGCGGCGGGAAAGGCGCGCTATCGGCACGGTATTTCAGTCATCGGCGCTGCTGCAGCGCAAAACGGCCTGGCAGAATGTGGCCCTGCCGCTGGCGTGGCTGGGCGTGGTGCCGGGGCAGATCCAGCGGCATGTTGGTGAGCTGCTGGACAGTGTCGGGCTGTCGGATAAAGCACATCATTATCCGGCACAACTTTCGGGCGGCCAGCGTCAGCGCGTTGGCATTGCGCGCGCCCTGGCGCTGAAGCCCGCCGTGCTGCTGGCCGATGAAGCGACGTCAGGTCTGGATCCTGAGGCAACCGGGGCGATCCTGCAGCTGCTGAAACAGTTACGTCAGCAGTTTGGCCTGGCGATTGTGTTAATCACCCATGAAATGGATGTGGTGCGCAGCGCCGCCGATGCCGTGGCGGAAATCCGCGACGGCCGGCTGGTGCAGCACGGGGCGCTGCACCAGTTGCTCAGTACCCCAGACTCTTCGCTTTCTGCCCAGCTGTTCCCACTGCGCCCGCTTCAGGGGCGCGGCGACCTGCTGCTGGGTCTGACCTGTGCGCCCCCGCTGGCCACCGACTGGATCAGCCAACTGAGCGTTCACTATGACGTGCAGGTGGATCTGCTGGCGGCACACCTGGAAGAGGTGTCAGGGCAGCTGGCGGGACGGATGCAGATCGCGGTGCGCTTTAACCAGCGCCCGCTGAACCCGCAGGTGCTGATCGACGCGCTGGCCGTCATGGGCATCCGGGCACAGATCATTGCGGAGCGTCCCCGCTTACAGGAGGCCGGATGAAAGCCGTTGATGTCATCAGCCAGGACACTCCCTGGAACGAGATCCATCTGCTGATGCTGCCTGCCTACGGCGAAACCTGGCTGATGGTCGGCATCGTGATGCTGTTTGTCATCAGCCTGGGCGGAACGCTGGGCGTGGTGTTGTTCAATACCTCTCGTGGCGGGCTGTTCCCGCAGCCGGGGCTGAACCGCAGCCTGAGCTGGCTGGTGAATATCGGCCGTTCTCTGCCATTCCTGGTACTGATGGCCGCGATCATTCCGTTCACCTTCTGGCTAACCGGTACCACTATCGGTATTCCGGCGGCCGTGATCCCGATGATTGTTGCCGGTACGCCCTTCTTTGCCCGGCTGGTGGAAAATGCGCTGCGCGAGCTGCCCGCTGACGTCACAGCGGTCGGACTGGTTTCCGGCGGCTCACGCTGGCAGGTGATCGCGGGCGCGCAGCTGAGTGAAGCGCTGCCCGCGATTGTCGCCGCCATTACCCTCAATGTGATCTCGATGATCGAATATTCCGCGATTGCCGGCACGATTGGCGCGGGTGGTATCGGCTATCTGGCGGTGGTCTATGGCTACCAGCGTTTCGACAACCACATCATGATCGCCACCATCCTGGTGCTGATCGGCACTATTCAGCTCATTCAGTTTACTGGCGACCGCGTGGTTGCCGCACTTCAACACGGGCAGGGGAAAGACGCATCATGACGCAGCCGAATTTTGAACTGAAAAAGAAGAAAGCCTGGCGCTGGCCGGCAGGGATACTGGCTATGGTGCTGATTGGCGCGGGAGTCGGGTATTTCACCTTCCAGCAGCGACACAGCGTAACTTTTGGCACCACGCTAAAAGTTCACTATGAACCGGCGATGGCGGGAGAACAGCGCCTGATTGACTATGTGGGCCAGCATATCGCCCCGGATTATGGCATCAGGCTGGAAGCGGTCGGACTACAGGATCCGGTGCAGGCCGACCGGGCAGTGGCTGAAGGCCAGTACGCCGCCACGGTTTATCAGCATCAGTGGTGGCTGAAGCAGGTGGTGGAGGCCAATAAATTCGCTCTGACCCCAACCCTGCCGCTGTTCCAGTGGGCATTTGGCATTTACTCGGATCGCTACGCGTCAGTTGCCGATTTACCCGACGGGGCGGTCATTGTCGTGCCGAACGACGGCGCTAACCAGGCCCAGGCGCTGTGGCTGTTGCAGCGCATCGGACTGATTGGTCTTAATCCGGCGGTCGAGCCGCGAACGGCAAAACTGAAAGATATAAAAGAGAATCCGCATCACTTCACTTTTAAAGAACTCGATCTGTTAACTATGCCGCGCACCTTAAATTCGGTGGATGCCGCTATTGGTTATGTGGCTCAGTTTGATGCCGGGAAAGTTTCCCGCAGTAAAGGCATATTATTCCCGCCGGCGCCGCAGACGTTTGCCTCACAGTTGGTGATTGGTACGCCTTATTTAAATGATGAAAATATTATCAAATTAAAAAAAGCGTTTGCCGACCCACGTGTTCAGCAGTGGTTGAAAGAAACCCGCGATCCGCTAGTACAGGGGGTGTTGGTTCCTGTATCATTAAAATGACAATGCTGTAAGTTATTTTAATTCAACCCGTTGTGTTCGCGCAGGTGATGCGGGCTTTTCAGGTTTTATCCGGATTATTTATTTCAGTGTCGAGCTGTTCATATTCTCCCCCTCTGTCGGTGGCAGGGGGTATTTGCGTTATTTTATTATGAGGGTGGTTATATTCATCGCTAAAGGCTTATGACGTTATTGCACAATCAAATCATTTTTCCTTGTTTGTTATGATACACCATTCTCTTTATAACCGTTGTGTTGTCAGTCATTAAAATAATATGAGATGGGGATAATATGAGTACATTAAATATTGACGATGGCATGGCATTACCGCCATCCGATTCAACACCGGTTCGATCCGTTAGTGATGTCGCCAGGTTGATTAATTCCAGCACGCGTAAAAACAGTTATGCGCGTTGGATTGTTTTTCTGGCGCTGGGCGGCGTATTTCTCGACGCCTACGATCTGACCACGCTGTCATACGGTATTGACGATGTGGTGAAAGAGTTCGGTCTGACGCCAGCCATTACCGGGCTGGTCACTTCATCGATCATGATCGGCACTATCGCCGGCAACCTGCTGGGCGGCTGGCTGACCGATAAATACGGTCGCTACTCGGTATTTATGGCCGATATGCTGTTCTTCGTGGTCTCCGCTATCGCCGCCGGGCTGGCACCCAATGTCTGGGTATTGATCGGGGCACGGTTTCTGATGGGGATTGGCGTCGGCATCGATCTGCCGGTCGCTATGGCCTACCTGGCTGAATTCTCAAAATTCAGCGGGAAGGGCAACAAAGCCGCGCGACTGGCGGCCTGGTGTCCGATGTGGTACGCCGCGTCATCCGCCTGTTTCTTTATTATTTTTGCGCTCTATTTTCTGCTGCCTGCAGAACACGCTGACTGGCTGTGGCGCGCCTCGCTGCTGTTTGGCGCGGTCCCTGCACTGCTGATCATTGCGGTACGCAGCAAATTTATGAATGAATCCCCGCTGTGGGCCGCAAATCAGGGAGACCTGAAGGGGGCCGCCCGCATTCTGCGCGACGCCTACGGCATCACCGCCCACGCTGCAGAACCGGACGCGCAGGCACCGGTAAAACCTGCGGCCCCCAAAGTCAGTTTTCGCGTGCTGTTCCAGAAACCGTACCGCGAACGCACCCTGGTCACTGCCGTAATGAATATCTGTATCTCGTTTGAATACACCGCGATTGCGTTTTTCCTGCCATCGATCCTCGCCCGGTTCCTTGGTGCGGGCGTATTTGAAACCCTGTCGGCGTCGCTGGGGCTGAATGCGCTGTTTGCCTTTACCGGCGGCCTGCTGGGGATGCGGCTGGCGTGGAAGTATCCGTCGCGTCACGTGGCCATTGCCGGTTTTGGCCTGCAGTTTATTGCCCTGATTTCGCTGGCGCTGGTGGGGCACCCGACGGCCGCCGCCGGGGTGGTGTTCGCCATCCTGATGCTCGGCCTGTGGCTGTTTGCCGAGGGCTTTGGCCCGGGGGCACAGATGATGATCTATCCGGCTCTCTCTTACCCGACCCATATTCGTGCTACCGGCGTCGGCTTTGGCCGCTCGCTGTCCGGCGTTGGCAGTGCGCTGGCTTTGTTTATTCTGCCGATTTTGCAGGCCGCCTTTGGTACCAATATGTTCTGGATTGTCTCGCTGGCCGCGATTATTCCGATTATTTTCCTGCTGGCGGTCCGCTTCGAGCCGACCCGGCAGGACATCGATGACCCCGCTGAAAATGGAGATGCCCATGTCTGAACTGCCCCCTGATTACCCAATCCTTGCTGCCCGTTTCCGCCCGGTATTTGACCGCATTGCCGCCGGGGCGGTGGCGCGTGAAGTGAACCGTACTCTGCCGCTGGAGCCTGTCCGCTGGCTGAAGGAGGCCGGGTTTGGCACGCTGCGCATCCCCCAGTCGCAGGGGGGCTTTGGCGTCACGCTGCCGCAGCTTTTCCAGCTGCTGACGGAACTGGCCGAAGCCGATTCTAATCTGCCGCAGGCGCTGCGGGCCCATTTCGCCTTTGTCGAAGACCGGCTGAATCAGCCGGACAGCGAAGGGCGGCAACGCTGGTTTCGCCGCTTTGCCGACGGAGAGCTGGTGGGCAGTGGCTGGACGGAGATCGGCAACCTCAGGCTGGGCGAGGTGGTGACGCGCGTCTCACCGACGGACAGCGGCTGGCAACTGTCCGGTGAGAAGTTTTACAGCACCGGCACCCTGTATGCGGACTGGATCGACGTTTACGCGCAGCGGGAAGACAATGGCCGTGACGTGATCGCGCTGGTCAGCACCCATCAGCAGGAAGTGGAACGAGAGGATGACTGGGACGGCTTCGGCCAGCGGCTGACCGGCAGCGGAACAACCCGTTTCCGCCAGGCGCAGGTGGAGCAGGCCCACGTGTATGACTTCAGCGAACGTTTTCGTTATCAGACTGCGTTTTATCAGCATGTTTTACTGGCCACCCTGGCCGGGATTGGCCGGGCGGTGAAGCGTGATGCGGCCGCAGGCGTCGCCAGCCGCAGGCGGATCTACAGCCACGGCAATGCCACCCAGGTGAAAAACGACGTACAGGTCTTGCAGGTGGTCGGGCAGATCTCCAGCTGGGCGTATGCGGTGGAAGCCAGCGTACAGCAGGCCACCCACGCGCTGCAGTATGCTTACGAGGTGCATGACAGTGCTGATGAGGCGCTGATCCGCCAGGCCAACGTGCGGGCTGAACTGGCGTCAGCGCAGGCGCAGGTGATCGCCAGCGAGCTGATCCCACGGGCGGCCAGTGAACTGTTTAACGCACTGGGCGCGTCGGACACCCGTACCAGTAAGGCGCTGGATCGGCACTGGCGCAACGCGCGTACCGTGGCATCCCATAACCCGGTGATTTATAAAACGCGTAATGTCGGAGACTGGGAGGTTAACGGCACGGATCCGACGTTTATCTGGCAGATTGGCAACGGGGAGTAAGGCCCCCGGCCGTGCGCCACCGCAGCTACGCCAGCGGGCCACCCTGGATGGTTTCACTCATTCCGCTCAGGATCCGCTCCCCGGACTCCTGCTTCAGCCCGGCATACCATTCGGCAGTCACGGCAGGATCTTTGGCATGGGTGATATCGCAGCGCTTACGCGCTTTCAGCACCAGGTCTTTGACCCGGTCAGCGCGTCTGTGCTGGTAGCGCAGCAGGGCGTCTTCAATGCCCAGCGAGTGGCTCTGTAAGGTCATTGCCAGCACCACCGCATCCTCCATCGCCGCACAGCCGCCCTGGCCGATATCCGGGGTGGTACTGTGGGCCGCATCGCCCAGCAGCGCGATGCGGCCCTTCACCAGCCGGGAGAAAGGGTCGATATCGTGGATCTCGACGCGGTTGGTGGTGTCCGGGTTAAGCCGGGCGATCAGCTGCTGCACCGGCGCGGCCCAGCCGGAAAAGTAACGGGTCAGGTCGTCGCGCAGGGTACGACGATCCTCCGGCAAGCCTTTCGGCAGCGGTACGTCAAAGAAGAAGTAAAACCGGTTGCCGGCAATGGGCATCAGCGACACGCGCTTGCCTTCTCCGACAAAGGTCGTCCACTGATTGCCGGGTGCCAGGGACTCATCGATCTCCACCAGCCCGTTCCAGTTAACATAACCGGCATAGCGCCGTTCAGCGGCGTAGCCCAGTACCGACTGGCGGATCACCGAATGGGTGCCGTCACAGGCGATTAGCAAATCGCCCTCAGCCTGACTGCCGTCGTCAAAAAAAGCCGTCACGCCATCAGCATATTGCTCAACGTGGCTCACGCGTTTACCAAACTGCACCTGCTCACGTCCCCAGGTATCCAGCAGCATGCCCTGCAGTTCAGCGCGGGCCACCGGGTAAGGGCGCTCACCCGCAGCCAGCACCAGCGGATCCAGACTGAACTGCGTCAGGGTCTCTGCGCTAAAGGCATCCTTATAGGCCATCGCGTGCATCGGCCCGCCAATCGCGCGCAGTGCCTCTTTCATTCCCAGATAATTCAGGCATTTGACGCCATTAGGCCAGATGGATATCGCTGCACCGACCGGTTTGATCTCTTTGACCGCTTCATACACCTCGCTGTCGATCCCGCAGCGCTTCAGTGCGATAGCGGCGCACATTCCACCGATACCGGCACCAATAATGATTGCTTTCATCTGATTCTCCTTGGCCTCTTTAGCGATCATGAAGCAATTTCCATACCAGGCGGTGATATCGACGCCCACGGCGTTGCAGGCGGGGACTGCGGGCAGTCTGAAACGAAGGTTGCAGCAGGATGCCGCGTCGTAATGATGCACTGCACCGGTATCGTGCGTAACCGTTGCAACTTTTGTTCAGTCTTTGAAGGTTGCGCTGGTAATTTCTGTGATTTTTGCCAAAGTAACCTTCTGCCTCCTTAAGAGATATGGATATGACCACGATTGCCTGCCTGCACGCGGCGCGGAGTAATATTGAGGTGTTCGAACAGGCGCTGAACGCGCTGGATTATGATGACGTACAGCTGTTACACCGCGTTGAGGCCGATCTGTTTGCCCGCACGCAGGGTGAGCAGGGCGTCACGCCGGAGGTTATCGCTGCCACGCGCCAGGCGATTGCAGAGCTGTGTCAGCAGGCCGATGTGGTGATCGTCACCTGCACCACGCTGGGTGTGGCGGTGTGGGACGCGGAATTCAGCAAGCCGGTGCTGCGGGTGGATGCGACGCTGGCGAAAGTGGCCTCGCGCTATCACGGTACCATCCTGGTGCTGTGTACGGCCCAGTCGACGCTGGCCTCCACCACCGAGCTGTTCAGCGCCTTTATTCCCGGCAACCGGCTTTACGTCGAGCTGGTACCCCGCGCCTGGGCCTGGTTTAACCAGGGGGATATTGACGGCTATCATCAGCAGATCGCCGACTATATTCAGCAGCGGCCAGAGTGTGCCCTTGGCTGCATCGTGCTGGCGCAGGCGTCGATGAGCGGGGCGGAAAAACGTGTCAACAGCACGCTGGCGGTACTGAGCGGTCCGCAGGTCAGCCTGCAGGCCGCCCTGGAGGCGGTGCAGTAATTTCGCCGTTGAACCGCGGGCGGGCGGGATTGCGCAGAAAGAGGGAAAAAATAGTAGAGTCGTTACGGAAAATGCTTATGCTGTTAGCACAAGATGCTATGTCACTGTTTATCAGGAAGATGAAAATGTTCGATCTGTCCCTCGCCATACTGCTGTTCCTCGCTGCTCTGAGCTACTTCAGCCATAACATGACGGTCACCATCGCCCTGCTGGTGCTGGTCGCCATCCGCATGACGCCGCTGCAACAGACCTTTCCCTGGATTGAAAAACAGGGAGTGACGGTGGGGATCATTATCCTGACCATCGGGGTGATGGCCCCCATCGCCAGCGGCACGCTACCCGCCACCACCCTGATGCACTCCTTTTTAAACTGGAAGTCGCTGCTGGCCATTGCGGTAGGCATTTTCGTTTCCTGGGTTGGCGGGCGCGGCGTGACGCTGATGAGCAGTCAACCCACCGTGGTCGGCGGCCTGCTGATTGGGACGATTATTGGCGTTTCATTATTCCGCGGGGTGCCCGTCGGGCCCCTCATTGCCGCCGGCCTGGTGTCGCTGATGATCGGGAAATCCTGACCGGATATGCTATCCTGCCGCCATCATTCTTACAGACCGGAAAACATGTGAGCACTAAACAGGATAAACGTAACAAACGCGCCAAACTTAAGCAGAAGCAGGCGAATAAAACCCGCGCCCACGGCCGGCAGATGGATGCCATCGGCCGTCAGAACTATGAGGCGACGCCAGAGATGGTGGCACTGTTCACCACGTTGCCGGAGCTGGATGAAAGCGGCGATATGCCGTTTGTCGTGCCGGTTTACCACTGGTCGCTGGCGGAATATGGCTTTGATGGCAGCAATGACGAAGGGGATAAACTGCAGGTTGCCGCGCTGTGCGTGATGTACATTCACTGGAAAACCAGCGAGGGTGCCACCACCCTGGTGCAGAATGAGCTGATCGAAGCTGCGCTGCGCCTGGTGGAGGAGAATGACGCCTTTAAGCAGCGTTACCAGCAGGCCGAAGCCGAAGCGGGCATCACCAAAGCCTGAAAAAAAGGGCAGGCAACGTTCGTTGCCTGCCAGTCATCCTGCCAACCCTACTTCAATGTATCCCGCCTGCGTTGCGCCGCAAGCGTGGGCTACCTTTTACCTCTCCGGTCAGTTCGTCAGTTGGCACTGTGATGTCTGAGCGGAGCACATATCGTTTTAATGAGATTCACTCATTTTCTATCATAAAGAATGATAATAAATTATCTTTTATGTTCGGCTGATTCGCACAGAAAGGCGCTTTTATCGCTAACAGTGCGGACGACAGTAAGGGAAAGGGAATTTAAATTCCATTTATAAAGTGAATGAAACATAAATTCTTTGAAGCGGGTCAAACTTATGCCGGAGGGAAGGATGGAGGTGATAGTTTTGATAGATGCTATCAGGCGCTGAAAGGGTGGAGGATAACCGCAGGTAGCGGGGCAGACATCTCCACCCCGCTCACGCATCAGCCAGGATAGATACCGCGATCTTTACGTGCCATCAGAATGCGTTCACAAGCCACAATGTAGGCGGCGGTACGCAGGCTGCAGGATTTCTCCCGCGATTTTTCCCATACGTGTACCATCGCTTCCGTCATGATCTTATCCATGCGCTCGTTGATTTCGCTCTCGCTCCAGAAGAAGCTGGCCATATCCTGAACCCACTCAAAGTAACTGACGGTAACGCCGCCGGCGTTACAGACCACGTCCGGCACCACGGTGATGCCGCGTGAGGCCAGCACATCGTCGGCTTCCGGGAAGGTTGGGCCGTTCGCCCCTTCCAGCACCAGGCGACAGTGCAGTTTTTCCGCACGCTGGCGGGTGATCTGACCTTCCAGCGCCGCCGGGATCAGAATATCCATCTCCACGTCCCAGAAAGCCTCATCGTCGATCACTTCTGCACCGCTGAAGCCGGCAATCTTTTTGTTGGCCAGTTGCCATTCACTCAGCGCGACCAGGTCGATACCGGCCGGATTATACAGGGTGGCGGTATGGTCCTGGATCACCACCACGCGCGCGCCGGCATCGTTAAACAGGCGGGCAGCTTCACTGCCGACGTTACCGAAGCCCTGAACGGCGACTTTGGCACCTTCAATCTCGATGCCGCTGCGGCGAGCCACTTCGCGACCGGTAATAAACACGCCGCGTCCGGTGGCTTTTTCACGGCCCAGCGATCCGCCCAGATGGATCGGTTTACCAGTGACCACACCGGTGATCGTGGTGCCCTGGTTCATGGAGTAGGTGTCCATCATCCACGCCATCACTTTAGAATTGGTACCGACGTCCGGTGCCGGAATATCTTTTTGCGGGCCGATAATCAGGCCGATCTCACTGGTGTAGCGACGCGTCAGACGCTCAAGCTCTCCTTCTGACAGGCTGAACGGATCGACACGGATACCGCCTTTCGCTCCCCCGTAGGGCAGGTTGACAGCCGCACATTTGATGGTCATCCAGGCAGACAGGGCCATCACTTCATTAAGATCGACGTTAGGATGGTAACGCACGCCGCCTTTGCCTGGTCCACGTGACAGGTTGTGCTGAACGCGGAAACCTTCAAAGTGGCGAATGCTGCCATCGTCCATCTGCAGGGGGATGTCGACAATCAGGGCACGTTTAGGATGACGCAAGGTATCCACCCAGCGCGACAGGTCACCCAGATAGGGTGCGACACGATCGATCTGTTGTAAGTAAGTTGACCAGGCCGTTTTGCTGCCTTCAGAAACGTAAGAGAGCTTTTCCATAACAAACCTTTTTTGTTTAGCGCCTGTCCGTGTGGCGTATGACATCGCGGGCGGGTGGCGCTTAGTTATAAATACTGTAATACCGTGGATGACTCAGTACATCTCACTAAGTCGCGGATAATTTAACATCAAAAAAAGGTTTCAAAGTTTTTAAAATATTGTGAAATGACGGTGTGGGCAGGGATTCTCACTGCCTGATTGCATAGTTAGCAGCTGCCCCGGCTGCGACCTGCTATGGCAACAGTTGGCAGACGGTAATTATGCAGATAAAATGCATATCAGAAATTTTCTTATATTTTTCAAAAATTTGAATGAGATCAAACTTTGGCTTTTAGCGGGTATTTATCCACTCGCAGCCAACATCAGTCCGCTCACTGTACCGTGACAGGAGAAGTCACCATGTTAATGGATGTTGAACGCCTCAGGCAGGATTTTCCTCTACTTAATGAGCTTTGTTCCTTACAACCGGTTACCTGGTTTAATCCCAAGTCCACGACACTCAACGAAGCCTACCCTTACGTAGGATTGACCCGTGAGCAGGTGGCAGAAGCCAGTGCGCGCCTGCAGCGTTTTGCCCCCTGGCTGATGGAAACCTTTCCCGAAACCCGGCCGTGGCAGGGCATTATTGAGTCTGAACTCTGTGCGTTACCGCAGCTGCAACCCGTCCTGGATGCGCGCTACGGGCAGACGCTGGGGGGCAGGCTGTGGCTGAAAAAAGACAGTCATCTGCCCGTTTCGGGATCAATCAAAGCCCGGGGAGGCATCTATGAGGTGCTGGCTCATGCCGAAAAACTGGCCATCGACGCCGGGTTGTTGACCACCGCTGACGATTACCTGCGCCTGTCCGGACCGGCGTGTCGCCAGCTTTTCAGCCAGCAGCGCATCGCCGTCGGCTCCACCGGTAATCTTGGGCTCTCTATCGGCATTATCAGCGCCAGCCTGGGGTTTGACGTCACGGTACACATGTCGGCCGACGCCAGAGCGTGGAAAAAACAGATGCTGCGCGAGCGTGGCGTCAGGGTGGTGGAGTATCAGCAGGATTACGGTGTCGCGGTGGCGGAAGGACGTCGCCAGGCCGCCGCCGACCCACACTGTTTCTTTATAGATGATGAGAATTCGCACAACCTGTTTTTGGGCTATGCGGTGGCCGGGGAACGGCTGAAGCAGCAGTTTGACGCGCAGAAGATCGCGGTGGACGCCGATCGTCCGCTGTTTGTCTATCTGCCCTGCGGCGTGGGCGGCGGCCCCGGCGGGGTGGCTTTCGGCCTCAAGCTGGCGTTTGGTGATCACGTACACTGCATTTTTGCCGAACCGACGCACTCTCCCTGCATGCTGCTGGGGGTTCACACCGGACTGCATGACCGCATCGCCGTGCAGGACCTGGGCATTGATAATCTGACCGCTGCTGATGGACTGGCGGTAGGGCGTGCTTCGGGTTTTGTTGGCCGTGCGATGGAGCGATTGATCAGCGCCTTTTATACGGTCAGTGACCAGGAGATGTATGCGCTGCTGGGGCTGATGCAGCAGCATGAGTCGCTGGCGCTGGAACCCTCTGCCCTGGCCGGGATGAGCGGACCCTGGCGTCTCAGCGCCCATCCACAGCAGCTGGCGGAGCAGGGGATAGATGCCTTCGCCGGGGCAACCCATCTGGTGTGGGCCACGGGCGGCGGTATGGTGCCGGAAAAGGAGAGGGCAGAGTATCTGATGCAGGCTGAAAAGGCGCTTAATCTCTGAGCAAATGCCCGCGATAACGCCGCTGTGGTGTGATAAGCGCGTTTCCGGGCTTTGCCTGAACCGAGAGAAACGGTATTCTAGCGCCCTTATTTCATGAAAAATGACGACTCGCAGCAAGACGGGTCATTAGCGTTTCATATACTGAGGTCAATATGATTATTAAACCACGTATCCGTGGCTTCATCTGTGTTACTGCCCATCCCGAGGGCTGTAAAGCGAACGTAGCAAAACAGATCGAGTATGTCACCGCTCAGGGCGCGATCGCCTCCGGCCCGAAGAAAGTGCTGGTGATTGGTGCCTCTACAGGTTACGGCCTGGCGGCACGCATCTCTGCTGCGTTTGGCTGTGGCGCTGACACGCTGGGCGTGTTCTTCGAGCGTCCGGGTGAAGAAACCAAGCCAGCGACCGCAGGCTGGTACAACTCTGCGGCCTTTGAAGAATTCGCTACAGAAAAAGGCCTGTATGCGAAAAGCATCAATGGTGACGCCTATTCTGATGCCGTAAAGCAGAAAACCATTGAACTGATTAAAGAAGATCTGGGTCAGATTGACCTGGTCGTTTACAGCCTGGCGGCCCCGCGCCGTACGCATCCAAAAACCGGTGAAGTCTTTAACTCCACCCTGAAGCCCATCGGTAAGCCGCTGACGACCCGCGGTCTGAACACCGACAAAGAAACCCTGACTGACGTTGCGCTTGAGCCTGCGAGCCAGGAAGAGATCGACGGCACCGTGGCGGTGATGGGCGGTGAAGACTGGCAGATGTGGATTGATGCGCTGCTGGAAGCTGGCGTGCTGGCTGAAGGTGCTAAAACAACCGCCTTCACCTATCTGGGCGAAAAAATCACCCATGATATCTACTGGAACGGCTCTATCGGTGAAGCGAAGAAGGATCTGGATAAGCGTGTTCTGACCATCCGCGATACCCTGGCCGCTCACGGCAACGGCGACGCGCGCGTTTCCGTGCTGAAAGCAGTAGTGACTCAGGCCAGCTCTGCTATCCCGGTGATGCCGCTGTACCTGTCACTGCTGTTCAAGGTGATGAAAGAGAAAGGCACCCATGAGGGCTGTATTGAGCAGGTCTACGGCCTGTTTAAAGACAGTCTTTATAACGCCTCGCCGATTCTGGATGACACCGGACGTCTGCGCGCTGATTACAAAGAGCTGCAGCCAGAAGTGCAGGACGAAGTCGCCCGCCTGTGGCAGACCGTAACCGACGAAACGCTGAACGATGTGTCTGACTTTGCCGGTTACAAGGCCGAGTTTATGCATCTGTTCGGCTTTGGTCTGGACGGCGTGGATTATGCCGCGGATGTGAATCCCGATGTGAAAATTAAAAACCTGGTACAGATGTAATTCTGTCACAGAGAATAAAAGGGCAGCCTCAGGCTGCCCTTTTTTTATGGCAATCCAGAGAAAATAGAATAAACTTATTTTTCACCTTCAGGGTAGTTCGGCATTTAAGGCAAATTTATGATGATTTGGAGCGGCGTTGGTTTTTTTATTGCCGTGTTTATTTCCATCGCCTACGTCATCTGTCAATGGCTATTCGATGTTTTCTGGCCGGTCGGTTATTATTCGGCGCACTTATGGACGGTGGGGGTAACCCTGATCCTGTCCGCCACCCTGTCGCTGGCTCTGGTTTTAGCCCTGAGAAAAGAAGCATTTATACTGCTGATTGCCCGGATGACGGACAGCCGTCCGATGTATCAGGCAGAGATAACGCATCAATTCTTTTTTGTTCCTGTGCGTTACTGGCCGTTAATTTTATTCTTAACGGGAGTCGGGCTGTGCATGTGGGAAATGTATGGTAAATAGACTGACTCTTTCGAGAGTAATCTGATAGTTCCCACGCCGGTAATATTAATACAATAAAACTTAATTTGAAGATGGAAGGTCGAATAAATGAAATTCACTAAATCAATGACTCTGGCTGGTTCCCTGTGTATGGCTGTTGCATTAAGCAGTGCTGCAAATATTGCCGTAGCGGCAGAAGCGAAAACGACGACAGCAGGCGCGGCAGCATCGCAAAAAGTCTCGCTGCTGGGCGACCATCTTGCTTTCAACCTGCAAGGGTATGAAGTACAGCCTGTTCCCGGCGGTGGCCCGGGCAAAATGTACGTCAACAAGGCGGAAAAACGCGTCATGCTGATCGGTGAAGATGACATCCCGGTCGCCGGTCGCGGTGCAACGGATGCCGATTTCATTAATGGCATGAAATCCATCAAAGACAAACAGAAACAGGCTTCGCCGGACTATAAAGTTCTCAGCGAAAAGACAGAAAATGTCAAAGGTCTGGAAGTCTATCACATCGAAGCCACCGATAAGATGGATGGTAATAACGTGCAGCAGGCCACGCTGCTTTCTGCGGCAGATAACAAGTTCACCGTGATTCAGGTGATCTCGAACGCCAAAGACAAAACCGGCCACGCTGCCGCCGTGAACAATATCCTCGCTAAATAAGCCCCGATACTGTCAATAACGGTGACAAGGGGCGGCCCTGACGGGGCCGCCCCTTCTGCTATAATCCCGCCGGGAAATCTGCTGGTAATTCACTGGCTGCACAGTTAATCACCTCTTCATTGTTCTCTCCGCAGTCGCGGATTAGCGTCAGCGTCGCAAACTCATCAATCACTTCAACCGGCCAGACTGGACCTGCATCGCGATAGGCCTCCATCTGTGCAATATGATCATTCTGGAAGCAGACGGTCTGCTGCGGATTATTCATCACCCAGCGCGGGAAGAAGATGGTGCCGTGGAAAATGTTATCGCTCAGATTCACCACCAGGCTCACGCTGGTCCCGGTGGGTTCATGCCATGAAATTTTATAGACTTCGGCAGCAATGCGGACGATAAAGGCCTGCTGATCTTTCACCCAGCGATTTCCTACCATCCCGCTGTGGATACGGTAGTCTACCGTGTTGGCATTTTTCACATAGATCTCGTAATCCCAGCCATTGTCGTAGGTATACACCAGATGTTTGCCCACGAACTGACTCAGGTCATGCTGATTAAAACGGGTCATCATGTTTCTCCTTAATAATGTCAGCCCCTACTGTAACTCTGGATTTTTTCGATGAATAACGCTAATTTTGTGACAAAATGATCTAAATTTTCGATGAGAAGTCCATGTTAAGCAAAACCAGCATTGAACAGTGGGAGCTATTACAGGAAGTGATCGCCTGCGGCAGCTTTGCGCGCGCCGCCGAACGGGTCAATCGCAGCCAGTCGGCGATCAGCTATCAGCTGGGGCTGATGCAGGAGCGGCTGGGCATTGCGCTGCTGACGCCGCAGGGGCGGCGGGCCGTGCTGACCCCGGAAGGTCAGATCCTGCTGGCACAGGCCCGGCCATTACTGGATGCGTTTCACCAGCTGGAGAACCGCGCTGCTTCGCTGAAAGCGGGGAGCCGGGCGCGAATTGATCTGGTGGTCGACAGCATCTTTCCCCGGGGACTGTTGTTTGGCGTGCTGCGTCAGTTTCAGCAGCGCCACCCGGCCACCCAGGTACACCTGACGGAGGTGTTGCGCGGGGAAAGCGCACAGCAGTTGCAGCAGCGGCAGGCGGATATTCTGATCCTGACGCGTGAAAGCTGCGGGCAGTGCCCGGCCGAAAGCTTGCTGGATATTGATTTTATCGCTGTAGCCCAGCGCGACCACCCGCTGCTGGCGCTGGCGTCCCCCCTGAGCCACAGCACGCTGGCCAGCTTTCCTCGGGTGGAAATTCGCGACCGTCAGCGTCAGCAGGATGGCCAGCCGGCTGCCTCAGAGAACTGGACGTTTACCAGTATCGAAGCCGCCGTTGAGGCGGTTCTGCACCAGGTGGGATACGCCTGGCTACCGGCGTCACAGATTGCCCCATGGCTGGAAAGCGGGGAGCTGCAGCGGCTGCCCCTGAGCAGCGGCCAGCGGCGCACCAGCTCGCTGTGTATGCTGGTTGACCCACGCGTTCAGGCTGAGGAAGGCGAGATCGTCACGCTGCAGACCCTGTTTCGTGCCCTGCGCCCGGCGCAAACTGCGGCAGAGGAGGGCGGAGTTTCTTCTTAGCTGAAGTCAAACAGCAGCAGTCCGGAGACCACGGCGCTCGCCAGCGCCCCTGCCAGCAGGCCGTTCATCCCACCGTAAGAGGTCAGCAGGGTGGCCCCCAGCGACGGCCCCAGCGCCATGCCTCCGCCAATCACCAGATTGATGTTATTCATCAGCTTTCCGTCGTTGTCCAGCGCGGCGACGTGCGCCATGGTGAAGGGGGCCAAAAAGGTCCAGGTAAATTTAAAGATGATGGCAGCCAGCACAAAGCGGATCGCCAGCGGATGATGGACCAGTAGCATAATCGCCAGCGCCAGCAGGATATAGCCTGTCCACAGCAACGTGCCGGGGCGGAAACGTGCGGCCGTCACTGCCGCGCCCACTGCGCCAATAATACCCGCCACTGTCGCCACGGCCAGAATGTCACCGCTCTGCTGCGCGGACAGGCTGGCGCGTACAGCAATCTCACCGATAAACGTCCAGACGGCACTCAGGCTGACGTAAAACAGCAGGACGGCAAGGATCGCGCACAGTTTGCGCCGCTTCGGGGCCGGTCTCTGCGCACTGGCGCTGGCCGCCGCAGGCTGAAACCCCGCAGGCAGGTAGCGCAGCAGCGGCAGGCTGCACAACATCAGGAATGCCAGCAGCAGATAGACCACGGCAAGGCCGAAATGAGCGAACAGCGGCGGCAGGGCAAGCAGGCCGACGGTGCCCAGCAGCAACTGGCCCAGCACCCAGTAAGCATAGATGCGCCCGGTGTTGGCCGCGGCGGCGGCGCAGGTGATGCTCAGGATCATCAGCGTGCCACCGGCCAGCGAGGCAATAAACCGGCAGACCATCAGCAGGTCGACGCGGTGGGTCAGCGCCGACAACAGATTACCCAGAATAAACACCGCACCGGCCAGCGCCGCTATTTTCCGCCAGTTTACTTTCCCGCTCCACCACCAGGCCGGCAGCGTAGCTGCACTCATTCCGCCGAGTTCGCAGGAAAACAGGTGGCCGATCTGTAGTGTCGAAAGCTGCCACTGGCTGTGTAACTGCGTGGCGACTGCCGGTGCCATCATTAATACACCGGGCGAAACGGCGGCCAGTATGACCACCGCAGCAAATAAGCCGGGCGGGAAGTGAACGGCAGGCGATGAAAGGGGGGCGGACACTGATTTCGCTGGCATAGTTTTGCTCCTGAAATAGCCGATTTATTGTTCAATGGCGGGATGAAAAGCGGATAATAGGGCAATGTCAGCAGCGGAAAGGGTAACTTTGTGGCATTAATAAAATATTGGGCGGGGGTTGACCTCAGTTATCTCAGGCATGCTGTAAATGTGTCGCGTAGGAGGAAATAATAAAATTTAACCCTGCCCGGCAAGTACTGTGGATAGCTGGCGACATTTTTTGCTATCATTAGGAAAAATCGTAAATAATCCTGCAACAGCAGGATACTGACCTGGTGAGAAGATGAATAAATTTGCTCCGGTTTTGTTAGTCGCACTGCTGGCGACGGGTTGTACCCTGCCTCATCGATCGGCTCCGGCGGGTAATCCACCGCCACCGCCTGTCTCTCAGCCGCAGACGTTATCCAGCTTCGACTCCCGGGTCGCTCAGTGTCGTAATGAATTGCAGGTGATGCAGGCGTATAACGTCAGTGTTTATCAGCAGTATAATCAGCGCTTCGACCGGGTCACTGGCCAGCTGGAAAAATACCTGGAAATACGTGACAAAATCGGCAGCGATATTGCTGATGTCGCCACCCCGAAATATGAATACAACGTGCGCCGGGTCTGTGAAGATATCCGCAGTACGCTGATGCAGCTGATCATTAAAGAAGTCTGATGCGATCTCCGGGCAGGTTATTCCGGCCCCGGGGACATATTTTCCCGCGTATATAACATCAACTCGACTTTCCCGTCCTGATATTCCGTGGGGACGATCTCCCGCTCCAGCCGGTTTAACATCAGCGCCATCGCCCGGCGGGCGTGTTCACGCGTATTCTGATCCAGCGTCAGCACCACGGCATGATCTGCCAGCAGTGTGCGCGTGGTGGGGTAAAGCTCGTGCGTAATAAAGCGGGACCGGTTCAACAGCCGGTGCCGGGCGAGCACCTCTGCAATTTCACGATTTCCCAGTCCGGTGTTGTAAATACCCTGAATCTCCTGGCGATGATAAAGCTGTTCTTCCAACAGGCGGCTGACCTGCTGGCGGTCGTCCCGGGCAGCCAGCACTTTATGCACCCGCAGATGGGGAAACCTGTCGGCAATCACCGCACTGAATCCCTCCACCCGCTGTCGATGCGCCAGGTAGTCGAAGCGTCCGCTGATAATGATGATGTCCCCGGGGGCGTTTAGCATGTTGCCCATCAGTAACCCCGCCGTTCGCCCCGCCTGAAGCTGGTTGATCCCGACATGGCACAACCGCGCCGCGCCGGGGAGATCGGTCACCAGGGTGATCACCGGTACCTGCTGTTCCCGGCAGTGTTCCAGCGCGGCAAAGATCGCCGGGTGTTCATGGGCAAAAACGATAATCCCGTCGCGGCTGGCTGCTGCCCGCACGATATGTGCTGCCAGCTTTTCCGGCTCGGCTTCTGCGATCAGCGTGCGGTGCAGGGTGACATGACCATAGCCCAGCTGGCCGGCAAGCTGGCTGAAATCCTGAGAAAGCTGGCTGAAGAAAAAGGCGTCGCTGCTACTGAGCAGCAGTTCAATCTGCCAGGGCTGACGATGCGCGTCGGGCAGTTCTCGCTTCAGCCCCGCCTCTTTTGCTGCCTGCAGCACCCGCCGCGTGGTGGCCGGTGACACGCCACCCCGTTCATTAATAACCCGATCAACCGTGGCAATGCCCACGCCTGCCTGCTTTGCCACCGCTTCCAGCGTGATCTTCTTCACCCTTCACTCCGTATGATGGCTTCCCATCAAAATGTCGTTTCAGCAAGTATATTCGTTAACGTTATCCTGGCAACGAAACGTTAACATTTAACCAAAACAGGCGTCGCAACCATGGCACAGAAACGTAAGTTTGCCCTGCTGGGCACAGGATTTATCGGTCAGGTTCATGCAAAAAATCTGGCCGACCACCCGGATGTTGAGCTGGTGATGGTGGCTGACCAGGACAGCGCCCGCGCCGGTGAGGTTGCCGCGCGTTACGGCGCACGGGTGAGTACCGTGCTGGATGCCATCAATAGTGATGCCATCGACAGCGTGCTGATTGCCACCTCTACGCCCTCCCATGCGGCGTTCCTGACCGCCGCTGCCGCCGCAGGCAAGGCGGTATACTGTGAAAAACCGATTGACCTGTCGCTGGATAAAGCGCGGCGGGTGGTGGATGACGTCTCCCGCTATCCGGTGCCGGTCACCGTCGGGTTTAACCGGCGATTTGACCCCAGCCACAATCAATTAAAGCAGCATCTGCAGCAGGGCCTGCTGGGTAAAGCCGAGCTGATCCAGATGGTCTGTCGCGCCTCTGCGCTGCCGCCGCTGAGTTACCTGCAAACCTCCGGGGGGCAGATGCGTGACCAGGCCATCCATTTCTTCGATCTGCTGCGCTGGCTGACCGGGGACGAGGTCGACACCATCGGCGCACTGGGTTCGGCGCTGGCGATGCCTGAGATCAGCGCATTTGGCGATGTGGACACGTCAGTGCTGATGATGAAGATGACCAGCGGGGCGCTGGCACAGCTGGATAACACCCGCCGTACCGGGTATGGCTATGAGGAGCGTATCACCCTACTGGGGTCAAAAGGCATGGCGGAATCCGGCGCACAAAGCCCGCAGGGAGCCACGCTCTATACCACCGAAGGGATCACCCGTCCGGCCCTGTATGCTGACTGGTTTAGCCGGGTGAAAGAGACCTATTATCTGCATCTGGATGCCTTTGTGCGCTCACTGAACGGCGAGGCGGTATCGGTTCCCGGCCTGCAGGACGGGCTGCAGGCGCAGGCGATAGCTGAAGCCGCGGTGAGGTCGCTGGAAACAGGCAGTTTCTGTCAGGTGCAGACGATATAACATCAGCAGGGGGCCCGTACAGGCCCCCTGAAAGTGTACTGCCGTTTGTCGTGGTACAGCCGTCGGGCCGGGGGGAAAGGTTATTTTTCCTCGTTAAACACCTGACCAATCTGACGACGTACTTCATCCATCGCGCTTAACGTGGCCAGCGACGCCGACAGCGGACGCACCGGCGATTCAGTTTTCCCCTGACCGACGCACCAGGCAAAATGCACCGCCTCATGGAACAGTTGATCGTAACGGTTACGCGGCTCGTCGAAGTGCAGCACTTTCCCTCCCTGGCTGGCGGTCAGCGTAAACGGGCCGGGGGCATAGAACGACCCGGCAATATTCAGCGAGGCATCGCGCCCGGCAATCACCGCACCGCCCGGCGTATTGCTGAACAGCGTGGTATTCAGCACCGAGTGCATTCCGTTGTGGTGCGTCAGCAGCATCGAGGCCTGTCCGTTCACCCCGCCAGGCACCGGCTGCCCGGTGGCATAAATGCTGGCAGGCGCACCGGCCACCTTGACGCTGAAGCCAATCAGATAGCTGCCCAGATCGAGCATCGGGCCACCGGCGAGATCGGCGTTAAAAATACGGTGATCGGGGGTGAAATATTCCCCGTGGTCGGCCAGCAGGGTATGCAGATCGCCGAGCGCACCGTCTTCCAGCAGCTGACTGATGACGTCATATTTTGGCAGGAAGTCACACCACATCGCTTCCATACACAGCAGGCCTTTCTGCTGTGCCAGTGCCGCCAGCGCCCGGCCTTCAGCGGCGTTGAGCGCCAGCGGTTTTTCAATCAGTACGTGTTTACCCGCGTTCAACGCCTGCAGTCCGTCCGGGTAGTGATGGTTGTGTGGCGTGGCGATATATACCGCATCAATATCCGGCTGGGCCAGCAGCTCTGCGGCACTGCCAAAAGCCTGCGGGATCGCCATCTCACGAGCGAAAGCGTCGGCACGTTCCTGTGAGCGAGAGGCGACCGCCACCAGCTGCTGTGCGGTGCCTGTTTTCAGGGCTCTGGCAAACCGTTCGGCGATCCATCCCGGGCCGATAATCCCCCAGCGCAGGACAGGCACGGTTTTGGCATCAAGGGTACGGGGTTGGGGTAACTGCGAAGGAAACATGAACGCTCCTGACATAAGGGGTAGGGTGATGATTTCACTATAGTCAGCAGCAGGAACAGGCGGAACGGCTTTGATGATGGGTTCCCATCAATCGGCAGGCAGACGGGCGAGCCTGCGGTGGCGGTTCGCCCGTCAGCCATCAGGTCAGATTAAATTTCGCGTCAGGCTGGTGTGCCGGCGGCAGTGGGGTCAGGTCGTTCATCTCGCTGAGAATGCGTTCAATGGTGTTACAGATGGCGTCCAGCGGCAGATCGTTCGGGGCGATGCCAAACGGATCTTCCAGCTCTTCCGCCAGCGACTCCAGCGACAGGAAGGTGTAAGAGATAAACACCGACACCAGCGGCGTCATGTAGTGCAGATCGGCCACCAGAGCGAACGGCAGCAGGGTGCAGAACAGATAAACCGTGCGGTGAACAATCAGACTGTAGGCAAAGGGGATCGGCGTGGTGCTGATACGCTCGCAGCCCCCCAGAATATGCGCCAGATCGTTAAGATTGCCGTCCATGCCGTTATACAGCAGGTCAGGAATTGCACCTTCGTCACGGCGGTCTGCCAGCCAGCTCCCCATACACAGCAGCAGACGGTTGGCGCGAAACGGACTGGCCAGTACCTCTTCCTGTACGCTTTTCGGGGCCAGACGGCAGATATCCTCGCGGGCGTCGGTGCCGCGCAGCTGGTGCTTCAGGCTCCAGCTAAACGCCATCAGCAGGCCGCCAAGCTCACGCACGGCGGCGGGGTCACGGCGCAGTGCGCCACGGGCCTGGCGCAGCAGGGAACGCTGGGCGATCAGCAGACCGCCCCACAGCGTGCGCGCTTCAACAAAACGGGCATAGCTGGCGCTGTTACGAAAGCCGAGGAAGATGGCAATCGCCACCCCCAGCAGGCTGAATGGGGCGGTGGTCAGGCGAACGCCGAGAGTTTCATACCACTGATAACAGATCACGGCGAAGACGGCCATCAGCAGGTTAAGGCTGAGGCGGAACAGAATTTTCGATAATACCGCCCCGTGCCAGGAGAACAGGCGCGGGAACCAGTGCTGATGGGGACGTACGATCATAACGCAGGACTTCCAGAGTAGTAGCGGGCAAATAACATCGGGTTAACCAAAGCGCCACATCATACCGGGCCGCACGGGCGAGGAAAACGTAAACCTGCTGCCATACTCTCTCCGGCCGGCGGAAACGCGCGCTGGATAGTCTAAATGCGGCATTGCAAAGCGGATATTGGTATTTAATTCCGCAGCGGTTTTATGGAAATCTGGGGGCATATTCACCATCACAGGGAGAGAACCATGAGCCAGAAAACCCCACAGCGGATCAAGCTCGGCCTGATGCTACAGGGCGCAGGTGGCTTTATGAACGCCTGGCGTCACCGCAGCGTGCCTGCCGATGCCAGCGTTAACGTCAGCTGGTATCACCAGTTAGCCCATCAGGCAGAAGAGGCGGGGCTGGACTTTCTCTTTGTCGCCGACGGCCTGCATATCAATGAAAAATCTCCGCCGCATTTCCTCAACCGCTTCGAACCTGTCGCTCTGCTGTCGTCGCTGGCGGCGGTGACCCGACGTATTGGCCTGGCGGGGACCATTTCGACCTCCTACAGCGATCCGTTCACTGTGGCGCGCCAGCTGGCGTCGCTCGATCTGTTAAGCAACGGCCGGGCGGGCTGGAATGTGGTGACCTCGCCGCTGGCCGGTTCGGCGCGTAACTTTGGTAAAGATCACCCGGAGCACGGTGAGCGCTATGAGATCGCCCGCGAATATATTGAGGTCGTACAGGGTCTGTGGGACTCCTGGGAAGAGGGGGCCTTCATTCGCGATCGGCAGAGCGGCGAGTTCTTCGATGCCAGCAAGCTGCACAAGCTGAATCACCAGGGCACGCATTTTTCAGTGGAAGGGCCGCTGAATATCCAGCGGTCTGCGCAGGGCCAGCCGGTTATCTTCCAGGCCGGTGCCTCGGCGTCGGGTATCCGGCTGGCCGCCGCCTCGGCGGATGCGGTATTCACCAATGCGCGCACGCTGGAAGAGGCCCGGACCTATGCCACTGAGCTTAACCGGCAGGTGCAGCAGCAGGGCCGCACCCCGGTAGGGATCTTCCCCGGGATCAATCCGATCGTTGGCGCAACGGCGGCAGAAGCGGAAGAAAAATACCGCTATCTTCTGTCACTGCTGTCGCTGGAGCAGGCGCTGAACTATCTCGGCCGCTTCTTTGACCATCATGACTTCAGCCAGTACGATCCGGACGGCCCGTTCCCGGAACTGGGTACGCTGGGAGAAAACAGTTTCCGTTCCACCACCGATCAGATTAAGCGCCTGGCGGCAGAAGAGCAGCTGACGCTGCGCGAATTGGCCTTCCGCACCACGCTGCCGAAGGGGGAGTTCTTTGGCACGCCGGAACAGGTGGCAGAGACCTTTATTCGCTGGGTGGAGCAGGGCGGTGCCAGCGGGTTTATTCTCTGCGGGCCGGTACTGAATGAAGCGCTGGACGATGTGGTGCGCCACGTGCTGCCTGTCCTTGAAGCCCGCGGCTACTGGCACAACGATGATACCCACATCACCCTGCGCGATCGGCTGGCTATCCCGGCGCGGCCTAACCGTTACAGTCTGGCACGTGAACATTTGCGCCAGGCAGGCTAGGGCATTTTCACTTTAGTCAGCAGGATGAAGCGGTTATGCTGACGGTCATCAACCGTCACACTCAGGGAATAAGCATGACTACTGTTATCCGTCGCGCAGAGCGTCAGGACGCAAAACTGATCCTCGCGATGATCGCCGAGCTGGCCGACTATGAAAAAGCGCTGCACGAAGTGGTGGCCAGCCAGCAGGATATTGAAAATTCACTCTTCGCGCCCGGATCACCCACCGAGGCGCTGATGTGTGAAGTGGACGGCGAACCGGCCGGATATGCCGTGTTTTTTACCAGCTACTCGACCTGGCTGGGAAAAAACGGTATTTACCTGGAAGACCTGTACGTCAGTCCGCGTTTTCGCGGCCAGCAAGCCGGAAAAACCCTGCTGCGCCATATTGCGCAGCAGGCGGTGGCGCGCGGCTGCGGCCGTCTGGAGTGGAGCGTGCTGGACTGGAACCAGCCGGCCATCGACTTTTACAAAAGCATCGGTGCTGCGCCCCAGGATGAGTGGGTACGCTACCGCATGGAAGGCCAGGTACTGACGGACTTCGCCGCGTCCTGACCCCTCACAGCATGAGCGCTTCACCAACAGGCACCCCGGATGGGGTGCCTGTTTTATTTCAGCATCAGAGACCGCTGAGTATCATGTTGCAATGAATTGACTATTTCTGTCACATTATGATTGATAATGATTATCATTTGTATATGATGTCGCAAATTATAACGCTTTTTGCCCTGCCTGCAGGGCCTTGTTCGTTGATATTTCTGAAGCTGTTGTTGAGCGAATACCAATAAAAACATCGCAGGTATTTCGCATGATTAAGTTTTCATCCCCTCAGGGATTACTGCACACCTCACTCGTGGCAGGGACCCTGCTCAGCGTGACCCTCTCCGGCAGCGCAGCCGCCGATAGCGACCGTAACGCGGTGACCGCCAAAGCCCGGCAGCAGAATGCAGCCACAACGCCTGACGACGACGCGGTGATGACCGTGCTGTCGCCGGTGGTAAAAAATGTGGCCGGCAGTTCGGTGACCCTCAGTGCCGCAGAGATGCAGCAGCGCGGTGGCAATGATTTTGGCTCCATCATGCGCTACCAGCCGCTGATCGGCGCGGTAGGCAGCAGTGGTGGTTCTTCAACCGGGAAAAGTGGCTTCGATCGCGGTGGTTACACCGGCTATAACATTCGCGGGCTGGAAGGCAACCGCGTTGCCCTCGACGTCGACGGGATCCCTCAGCCTGAGGCCACCGGGCGCAGCTATGCCAGCCGTGCCGGGGTCAATACCTTCGGGATCGGGCGTGACTACATTGACCCGTATCTCTACGGTCGCGTTGAGATCGAATCCGGTGCCACGGCCACACAGCGCGCCAATACCGCGCTGGGCGGCACCGTCTCCTTCCTGCCCAAATCTGCCGATGATTATCTCACCCCGAATAAGCACACGGCATTCGGCTTCCAGAGCGATTACGACTCCGCCAGCCGCAGCTGGCATAACGGCATTACCGCCGCTGCCGGAGATGACACGCTGCGTGGCCTGGTGGTGTACAGCCGCCGTGATGGCCAGCAGACGCGTAATAACAGCGATGAGTTTGACGCTTACCCGGCCAACTGGCACTCCGATGCGCTGTTAACCTCGGGCATCTGGCAGCCGAACGACGAGCACAAGCTCACCGGTACGGTCGACTTCTACAGCAAAGTGAATCACACCCATTACGACAGCTGGAACAATAGCGGCACGGCTATTGACGGCACTGCCAGCCAGCAGAGCAATACCCGGCGCTGGGGCATGAGTTTGAAAGATGAGTGGACGCCAGCCAGCGCGTGGATCGACAGCCTGAGCAATAAGATTTACTACCAGCATACGGAAGCGCACGACAACACGCTGATGCCGTTAGCGACCGGCGGCGCGATGCAGCGCGTTTACTCTGACTACAACGTCAACACCTGGGGCTATGAGGCACAGCTGACAAAAAACCTGGGCCGTCACGATCTGCTGGCCGGGATCAACGGACGCCTCTCGGAAACGGAACGTCCGTTCAGCCAGTCACCGGCACAGAGCGGTACGGGCATGACCACAAAGCCCGAGGGCGACAGCCGCACCCTGGTGCTGGGTGCCTTTGTCCAGGACAGTATTCTGTTTGACCTCGACGGTCATGCGTTCTCAGTGGTGCCGGGCGTGCGCGTTGCGCATCAGGAAACCAAACCGCAGAACCTGGGGAATATGGCCGCCGGTACTGACGTACTGACGCCGGAAGACGCAGAGAAGCTGTACGGGAAAACCAACAGCGACACTCAGCTGTTACCGTCCATCAGTTTCAACTACGACCTTACCCCGCAGCTGATGACGTACGTGCAGTACAGGCGCGGTGCGCAGTTCCCGAACGCCAGCCAGCTCTACGGCTCGTGGAACCTGGGTTCCAGCTATTTAGGTAACCGTCAGTATGCCCTGTTAGGCAATACCGATCTGGATACTGAAACCAGCAATAACGTTGAGTGGGGCATAAAAGGCCAGGCCACCGAAGGCGTCACGCTGCACGGGGCCATGTTCTACAACACCTATAAAAACTTTATTGCCTCCACCCGCTACACCCGCGCGGGCGCACCGGACAAGTTCGTCAATGTCCCGGCGAATATTGCCACCATCTATCAGGCGGAAAACCGCGATAAAGCCTATATCTGGGGTGGGGAAGTCAGCACCAAAATTAACTATGGTACCTGGTTTGAAGAGGTAAACGGCCTGAGCACCACCTTTGCGCTGGGCTACAGCAAAGGTCAGGCAAAGTCCCGCTATGACGGTGACAGATATGTTGACCTCGACAGCGTAGCCCCAATGAAAGCCGTCGTGGGCGTCGCGTGGGATGATCCGGCACAGCGCTTCGGTACGGCACTGACCGCCACCTTTGTGAAAGGCAAGCAGGCACAGAGCACCAGCCGCAACAGCTATCAGAACAGCGGCACTGCGCTGGCCGACAGCACCACAGAATATACCCGCGTGCCGGGTTACGGCATGCTGGATATGACGGCGTGGGTCAGGGTGGCGAAAAACGTTAAGCTGAGTGGCGGCGTGTATAACCTGACCGATCGCCAGTACCGGGATTACCTCAGCAGCCGCGATCTGACGGACGTCACCGCCCGCGATGCTAACGATCGGGCGCTGGCGGTGATGCCGGGGCGTAACTTCCAGCTGGGGGTGAACGTCGACTTCTGAGGGGGATAGCCGCCAGCCTCCGGCACGGGATGACCGATTGCGGTCATCCCGTTTCATCCTTTATTCCGCGGGCTTCGCGTGCTGGTCAATGTGCCCGAGGTCACGCTCCGGGAAACAGACGGCGCGCAGGCGGCGCTTGATTTCAGCAGCATCCGGGAAGCCGTTATCGGTTTTACGGTTCCAGATCACCTGCTGGTTCACGGTGATTTCGTATACCCCACCGGTACCCGGGATCAGCGTGACCGCGCCGAGGTCGGTACTGAACGTATGCAGCAGTTCCTGCGCCATCCAACTGGCGCGCAGCATCCAGTTGCACTGGGAACAGTAGTGTATGGTTACAACAGGTAATTGACTCACAGCAGGTCACCTCCTCAGGCAATAAACGTTACTTTCCGCAGCGAAAAACAGGCCCAAGTGTACCTTAAAGGGACCGCTACACTCAGCGCCCGCGTAAAAAATAAACCCCCGCGACGGGTGGGCGGGGGCATTGCCAGAGCGCTAAATGCGATTTCACGCTGAACATTCTCCGATTTCTTCTTTGTTCTGTCAGGGCAGCTTTGTTATTGCTGTCATTGACCTCTGGCAAAAGAAGGAAGGCTTAATGGATATCGACGGGTTTTACCGCAGGCACGGCGGTGCTGACCTCACGCAGGCGCAGCGTGAGGAGGGCAAGCGCGGATGACCTTACGTATTGGCAGTCACCCCCATCTTCTCTCCCTGTTTATTTTGCGCCATCGCGGGGTGCTGGAAACCGCGCTGGCCGCGCACGGCGGCGTGGTATGGACAGATTATGATCACGCCGGTGACGGCGCTGTCCTGCTGGCAGAGCAGGCACTGGATGTGATCGGCACCGGCTCAACGCTGCCCGTTCTGGCCCGCAGCGGCGGCCTGGATGTCGCTTATCTGGCAGCATCGCCTGACCGGGCGGCACCCTGCGCGCTGCTGGCCATGAAAGACAGCGCACACCGGAATACGCGGGCGCTACAGGGGGCGCGTATTGCCGGGATGCGCGGAACCGTGACTGAACCGTTTCTGGCCGGGCTGCTGTTACAGCACGGGCTGACGCTGGACGATATCACTCTGGTCGATCTTAACGGCAGCGATGCCGCCCGCGCGCTGCGCGAAGGGCGCGTCGATCTGTGGGCCGCGATCGATCCCTGGCTTACCGCTGCGCAGGAGGCAAAAAAAATACGCTGTCTTGCGCAGTCAGGTGAGGCGGTACGAAGCCGGGCGCTGGTCTGGTGTCGTGAGCGCTGGCTGCGTCAGTCGCGGCCGCAGGCGGAGGTGCTGCTGACGGTGCTGGCGGACAATGACCGCTGGATAGCCGGGAATCGCCAGCAGGCTGCCGGGATTATTCATCACCATTTACCGGGTTCACCGGGCGTGGACCGCTGGCTGGCGGCCATCCGCAACCAGGCCTGGGGCATCCACCGCGTGACGCCAGCGCTGCTGTCCGAGCAGCAGCGGCAGGCGGACGATCTGCTCGCCGCCCGGTTTATTCCGCAGCCGCTGACGATTAGCGTTGCGGCCGAGCCGTGCCGGGCCTACCTTTAAACAGGGTACGACTGTGACAGGTCGACCCTGGATCCGCGCCGTACCTGCACAGGACGGCACCCTCTGACCCGCCCCGAACGGAGCCTGACGCATGACACGTATGACGGCAAAAGACTTCCCGCCTGAACTGCTCAACTATTTTGACTACTACGTCCATGGAAAAATCAGCAAGCGTGAGTTTCTCGATCTCGCCGCAAAATTTGTCGTCGGTGGCCTGTCAGCGGCAGCGCTGGGGACCCTGCTGACGCCGAATTATGCCCTGGCGCAGCAGGTTGAATTTACCGATCCTGATATCCGTGCGGAGTATATTCACTACCCGTCACCCCAGGGCCACGGCAGCGTAAAAGGGTACCTGGTGCGCCCGGCGAAGGTCACCGGGCGGGTGCCGGCGGTGGTGGTGGTGCATGAAAATCGCGGCCTGAATCCCTATATCGAAGACGTGGCCCGGCGGGTGGCAAAAGCCGGGTTTATCGCCCTGGCCCCTGACGGATTAAGCTCTGTCGGCGGCTACCCGGGCAACGATGAAAAAGGGCGCGAGCTGCAGCAGCAGATTGACCCGGAAAAGCTGATGAATGACTTTTTTGCGGCGATCGAATTTATGATGCAGTTCCCGGCGGCCAGCGGCAAAGTGGGTATCATCGGCTTCTGCTATGGCGGCGGGGTGGCGAATGCGGCAGCGGTGGCCTGGCCTGAATTAGCGGCCGCCGTGCCGTTCTATGGTCGTCAGCCGAAAGTCGAAGATGTGCCGAAAATTAAGGCTCCGCTGCTGCTGCACTATGCGGAGCGGGATACGCGCATTAATGAAGGGTGGCCTGCGTATGAGGCCGCGCTGAAGGCGAATCATAACGTGTATGAAGGCTACGTGTATAAAGGGGTGGATCACGGCTTCCACAATGATTCGACGCCGCGATACGACAAAGCCGCTGCTGACCTGGCGTGGGAGAGGACGATTGCCTGGTTTAACCGCTATCTTGTCTGAAGTGAGCAGCGGGAAGGGCTTATTCCTGACGTGGATAACGCAGAGCCTCGATCAGGCGGGAAAAAGCCGCCGTATGCTGCTTACGGCTGGGATAATATAAATAATACCCGGTAAACGGCTCGATCCAGTCGACCAGTACCTGCTCCAGGCTGCCGCTGGCCAATGCTGTCTCTACGCTGTCCTCCGGTACGCAGGCCAGGCCCAGGCCGGCGATTGCCGCAGCAATGCGGGGTTCAAGGCTGTCAACGACCAGCTGGCCTTCTACCCGCACGCGGATCTGCCGCTGACCCTGCTTAAACTCCCAGGCATACAGGTCGCCCATGGTCGGCAGACGCCGGTTAATACAGCGATGATGTTGCAGTTCCTGTGGCGTTTGCGGGCGGCCGTGGCGGGAAAAATACGCCGGTGACCCGACGATCGCCATACGCCAGGCGGGACCGATGCGCACCGCAATCATGTCTTTCGCCACCTGTTCACCCAGGCGGACCCCGGCATCGAAGCGGCCGCTGACAATATCAGTCAGCGTATTGTCCACGGCGATCTCGACATTCACCTCGGGATAGTGCGCTAAAAAGGGCTGAAGGGCGGGCCACAGCGTGGTGGTGACCGCGTGTTCACCGGCCGTGAGGCGAAGGTTGCCGGCCGGGACGGAGCGCATTTCCGTCAAGGCAATCAGTTCGGATTCAATCTCATTCATGCGGGGAGCGATAGCATTAATTAACTTTTCGCCCGCTTCGGTCGGAGCCACGCTGCGCGTGGTACGCGTCAGTAAACGAAGCTGCAGACGCTCCTCCAGCGCGCGGATCGAATGGCTGAGGGCCGACTGCGATACGCCCAGTCGGGCTGCAGCTTTGGTAAAGCTGCGCTCCTGAGCGACCACCATCAGAGAGATGAGATCGTTAACGTTTTCTTTTAACACGTTTTACTCCGGCACGCCGTTCGCTTGGTACCGGCAGTGTAAGCCTTCCCCTTGACTGATGCGAAAAATTCATAAGTCATGACGCTAAACATTCCGGCGGCAGGGGCTCCGTCTTTGCGGCAAAAGCCGCATTAACCCGGATATTGCGCCTCGCTGACGTGTTCCAGCCAGTCCACCACGTTGCCCTCCTGCGCTTCGGCAATGGCAATATGGGTCATCGCGGCATCCGCCCCGGCACCGTGCCAGTGCTTAACGTCGGGACGGATCCAGACAATATCTCCGCAGGCAATCGCCTGGGCTTCTTTGCCCCATTCCTGCACCCAGCCCTGACCTGCTGTGACAATCAGCGTCTGCCCAAGCGGGTGGGTGTGCCAGGCGGTACGCGCACCGGCTGAAAAGGTCACGGTTGCACCGCCTGTACGGGCCGGTGCGCTGGCGTTAAACGGGGCATCGATGCTGACCGTGCCGGTGAAATAGTCGGCCGGGCCTGCGACAGCAGGTTGACTGCCGCTTTTAATAATCTCAATCATGACTTCTTCCTCGTGTTGTGAGCTTTCATCTTAGGCCATTCCCGCAGGCGAATTGAGTACGCCGGGCATCTAGACGTCATGAGCTGAACTCATTAATCGCCGCTTTTGTCAGGATTAAGTCTGTATTACCGGCGCGTTTAGACTCGGTTACGCTAATTTTGAGACGGTAACGTGTGATGATGATCACATTTTAAAGCAAAAGAACGGCAAGGGTCGGGCAGTGAGAAATGCGTGCTTAATCTCTTTTTATTATTTTAATTCAGTGGGTTGTGCAGGGTGGAATCGGTTCTCTTTCACAGTGTAAGCAAGGCGTAAGGAAAAATGTCTAATTATTCCGGTTGTTACCGTAAATGATAATGATAATAATCCCATTCGCATTTTCACTGGTGCCGTCAGGCGCATTTAGCCTGCCCGAAGGGCGGGTTTTCCCCAGGTAAAAGGATCGTGAGATGAAAGTCAGGGCGCTTTATTCGCTGATGCCACTGCTGCTGGCAGGGCCTTTGTATGCAGAAGAGACGGCGGGCGACGGTGCGGATATGGTGGTCAGCGCCAGCCGTACCGCCAGCGAAAAGAAAGATTCACCGCAGGTCGTCACCATCATTACAAAGCAGCAGATTGAGCAGCAGAGACAGATCACTTCTGACACCTCGCAGATCCTCAGCAACCTGTTGCCTTCTTTCTCGCCCAGCCGGCAGAAAATGAGCGGCAGCGGTGAAACCCTGCGCGGCCGCACGCCGCTGGTGATGATTGACGGCATTCCGCAGTCGAACCCGCTGCGTCCCACCGGGCGGGAAATGCACACCATTGATGCCTCGATGATTGAACGCATTGAGGTGATCCACGGCGCAAACGCCAGCAACGGCATTGGCGCGGCGGGCGGGGTGATCAACCTGATCACCAAACGACCGGAGCCGGGGGCGCTGAATCAGCATTTTGGCATCGAAACCTCATCGCCCACCTCGCAGCTGAAGGGCGATACCATGAGCTATAAGTCCACCTACAGCGTGAATGGCCGCGAAGAGTATCTCGACTACCTGTTCTCGGCGAGCTATGAGGATCAGGGCCTGTACCTTGACGGCAACAACCGTCCGGTCGGTGTAGATAACACCCAGGGTGACCTGATGGATTCACGCGCCTATGACCTGCTGGGGAAGGTGGGCTACTGGCTGGACGACGATCAGCGTATCCAGCTCAGTGCCAGCTATTACCAGCTTAAGGGCAAGAATGACTACCTGAGCGTCACCGGGGATCGCGATCGCGGCATTCCCACCACCTCGATCAAGGGTACCCCGGAAGGCGATGCGCCGCATAACAGCGTGTGGAACACCGCAGTGACCTATGACAACTACAACCTGGCCGGCATGCAGCTGACGGCGCTGGCGTATTATCAGCATTATGAAGCCCTGTTCGGTTCTGCGCTGTCCGGTTCATTCCAGGATCCCAGCATTGCGCCTGTCGGTACGCTGTACGATCAGTCGCGTGCGGTCACCACCAAGTACGGTACCAAGATGGCGTTGACCAAAGCGGATATCTGGGACGACTATCTGAAGGTAACGCTGGGCTTCGATACGCTGTTTGACCAGTCAAAGCAGGATCTGTGGGGAACCGGGCGTACCTATGTCCCGGAAATCAAGTACACCGACCTGTCACCGTTCTTACAGCTGGAAGTGACGCCTGTCGAATCGCTCAAACTGTCGGGCGGCGTGCGCTATGAGTATGCCCGCCTGGATATCGACAGTTACCAGACCATTGCCAGCGCTAACAGCGTCACGGTGGAAGGGGGCAAGCCGGACTTTGATAAAACGCTGTACAACGTCGGTGCCGTCTGGACGCCGATAGCGCCGCTGAGCCTGTTTGCCAACTATTCGCAGGGCTTTGCCATGCCGGACGTGGGCCGCGTGCTGCGCGGTATCAATCAGCCGGGCATGAGCGCCGGCACCTTCCTGAATCTGCAGCCGATTGTGACGGAGAATACCGAATACGGCTTCCGCGTGGATCAGCAGCCGTTTGACTTTGAACTCAGCTACTACGAGTCAAAGTCGAAACTTGGCAGCCGCGTTGACCGCGTCGGGGATATGTATGTCACGCGCCGTGAGAAAACGAAAATAGACGGGTTTGAAGGCACGTTGGGCTATGCAGTGAACGACGATCACCGTCTGAAACTGAGCTATTCCCACATGCGCGGCCGCTATGACAGCGATGATAACGGCAGCCTGGATGCGAAACTCGACGGCCTTAACGTCTCTCCCGACCGCATTATCGCCAGCTGGTCTGCCAACTGGTCACCCCAGTGGACCTCGTTTATTCAGGCCAACTGGGCGCTGAGCCGCGAATTTGATGAGGAAGATAAAGACTTTACCGGCTACGCGCTGATTGATGCTGCCGTGGGCTACAAGCTGCCGCGCGGACGGATTAACCTGGCGGTCTCCAACCTGTTTGATAAACAGTATGTGACCTATTATTCGCAGAGCGCGCTGGTGGAGCCTGACCGCTACTTCTCCGGTCGTGGACGCACGGTGACGCTGGGTTACAACGTTGATTTCTGAGGTCTTACCCTGTCCTGAACGACGCTATCTGCTGCGGCTGGGGGCGGGGGTTGTGGCCGCCTGTTTTCTGGCTCCGGCCCGCGCCACCCCAGCACCGCTCAGGGTGATCACGCTGTTCCAGGGGGCCACAGACGCCGCGGTGGCCCTTGGGGTGATCCCCTGTGCGGTCGTGGATTCATGGAGTGAAAAACCCACTTACCGCTATCTGCGTGCGGCGCTTCAGAACGTGCCGCACGTCGGGCTTGAAACCCAGCCCAGCCTGGAAGACATCGTCCTGCTGCGGCCGGACGTCATTATCGCCTCCCGATTTCGCCATCAGGCGCTGGCACCGCTGCTGAAACAGATCGCGCCGCTGGTCATGCTGGATAACGTCTTTGAATTCAGAGAGACCGTCCGCGCCGTGGGCGCGGCGGTCAATCGTCAGCAGGGGGCACGGGATCTGCTGACCCGCTTCACGCAGCGTGTCACCCGGCTGCGCGGCCTGCTGGCACAGCATTTTGCTGCTCGCTGGCCGCTGACCGTTTCGGTGCTCGATATCCGGGCTGACCACCTGCGCAGCTACCTGCCGCAGAGTTTTCCCGGTACGATCCTCAACGAGCTGGGTTTCACCTGGAATGAGGCCGCCCGGCAGGGAACAGGCGTGTCGATCAAACTGAGCGGACGCGAGAGCCTGCCGGTGGTCAACGCAGACCTGTTCTTCGTGATGCTGCACGCGGAAAAAGCCGTGGTGCGGGAAAACTATCAAAGTCTGGTCAGGCATCCGCTGTGGCGGCAAATGCAGGCACCGCAGCATCACCGGGTGTGGCAGGTGGACAGTGTGACCTGGGTACTGTCGGGCGGAATTATCGCCGCCAGTGCGGTACTGGACGACATTGAACGTCTGTTACTGACGGAGACGGCAGCATGAGCCCCGCGCTGAAGCTCGGCCTGCTGACGCTGCTTCTGGCCTGCGCGGTGGTGCTCAGTCTGATGACCGGGGCCAGCTGGATCTCTCTGCCGCAGGTCTGGGGTGCGCTGGTCCGCCATGATGCCATGAACCTGCAGCATATCCTCGTTACCACCTCCCGCCTGCCGCGTACCCTGATGGCGCTGTCCGTGGGGGCCAGCCTGGCGGTAGCCGGGGCGCTGATGCAGGCGCTGACGCGTAATCCTCTTGCCTCGCCCGGCCTGTTTGGCATCAATGCCGGCGCGACTTTTCTGATTATTCTCTGCAGCTCGCTGTTCTCCGTTGCCTCCCTGAACGGCTTACTGTGGTGCGCCTTTGCCGGCGCGGCGCTGGCAGGCACGCTGGTGTGGACCATCGGCACGGCGGGGCGCGGCAGCTTAAATCCGCTGCGCATTGTGCTGGCGGGGGCGTCGATCACCGCCCTGTTTACCGCCTTCAGCCAGGCCCTGCTGGTTATCGATCAGCAGGGCCTGGATACGGTGCTGTTCTGGCTGGCCGGATCGCTGACCGAACGCGAACTGTCGGCAGTCTGGCCCGTTCTGACGCTCAGTGCGCTGGGGCTGGGTATGGCACTGCTGTTTGCCGGACAGCTGAATGTGATGAACGCGGGAGACGACATCGCCACCGCGCTGGGACAGCACGCCGGACGCATCCGGCTGCTGCTGGCAGGGTTGATTGTGGTGCTGGCCGGTTGCGCCGTGGCGCTGGCCGGTAGCATTGGCTTTATTGGTCTGGTGGTACCACATATGGTGCGCAGAACCCTTTCCATCGACCACCGCTGGCTGCTGCCGGGCTGTGCGGTGGGCGGGGCGCTGCTGCTGCTGCTGGCCGACATGCTGGCGCGGGTGGTGATCCTGCCGCAGGAGGTGCCGGTCGGGGTGATGACCGCGCTGTTCGGCGCGCCGTTCTTTATCTGGCTGGCACGGCGCGGAGGACGTTATGGATAAGATGATCACCTTCCGGCGCGGCGGCTTCTCCCGGCAGATCAACCTGAGTACCGCAGGGCGGGTGCTGCTGGCGACGGTCGCACTGCTGCTGGTCATGCTGCTGTCGCTGACCCAGGGTAAAGTGACAATGTCACCGTTAACCGTCCTGCGACTGCTGGTCAGCGACGATCCGGGCGGTATGACGTTTATTATTCAGCAGCTGCGCCTGCCGCGCATCGTGCTGGCGGGACTGGTGGGCGGCGCGCTGGCAGTGTCGGGACTGATCCTGCAAAGTATCATCCGTAATCCGCTGGCCTCGCCCGACCTGCTGGGCATCACCAGCGGTGCCGGAACGGCCGCCGTGCTCTATCTGGCTTTTTTCAGCCTGACATGGGGCGACGGTCTGCTGCCGCTGGCGGTCATGGCCGGGGCCGGGCTGGCAACCGGCTGCGTCTGGCTGCTGGCCTGGAAGCAGGGTGCTTCACCGCTGCGGCTGGTGCTGATCGGCGTGGGCATTTCGGCGCTGCTGGGGGCGGTGACTACGCTGGTGCTGGTCTTCAGCCCGCTGACCACCACGCTGTCGGCGTATCTCTGGCTGACGGGCAGCGTCTACGGTGCCACCTGGTCGCAGGCAACAGCGCTGGCACAGTGGCTGCTGGCGATCCTGCCGCTGCTGGTCTGGCTGGCGCGACAGGCGATCGTGCAGCAGCTGGATCCGGGCCTGGCGGGGGGGATTGGCGTACGCGTAGAGTGGCAGCGCGGCGGGCTGCTGCTGGTAAGCGTGGCGCTGGCTGGCGTAGCCATTGCCTGGGGCGGGGCGATGGCGTTTGTCGGGCTGATTGCCCCACACATTGGCAAACGGCTGGTTTCCCCCGGCTTTACCGGACAGGCGCTGATGAGTGCCCTGGTGGGTGCCATGGTGCTGATGCTGGCTGACCTGATCGGCCGGGTACTTTTTCTGCCGGCCGATCTGCCCGCGGGCATTTTTGTCGCCGTGCTTGGTACGCCGTTCTTTTTATATCTGCTGATCGCACAGCGTCACTAAGGAAGCTGAGTTATGACGGCCATCGCCGCCCGCAGTCTGACCCTGAGTTACCAGAATCAGACCATTATTGACGATCTGGACATTTCGCTGCCAAAGGGCAAAGTGACGGTCCTGATCGGCAGTAACGGCAGCGGCAAAAGCACGCTGCTGCGCGCGTTTGCCCGCCTGCTTAAACCTCACAGCGGCTCGGTATGGGTCAACGGGGGAGACATCCAGCAGAAATCCACAGTCAACGTGGCACAGGAACTGGCGATCCTGCCGCAGAGTCCGGTGGCCCCGGAAGGGATTAACGTGCGCCAGCTGGTGAGCCTGGGGCGTTACCCGTGGCAGAACTGGCTGCAGCAGTGGTCAGCACAGGATGAGGCGGAAGTGGACGCCGCCCTGCAGCGTACGGGCACCATCGAACTGGCGGATCGCCCGGTTGAAGCGCTTTCTGGCGGGCAGCGGCAGCGGGTCTGGATTGCCATGACGCTGGCGCAGAACACCGGCATTCTGCTGCTGGATGAGCCCACGACCTTTCTCGATCTGGCCCATCAGATTGAGGTGCTGGATCTTCTGCGCGACCTTAACCGGCAGCAGAATAAAACCATCGTTATGGTGCTGCACGATCTGAATCTTGCCTGCCGCTACGCCGACCATCTGATCGCCGTCCACCAGCGGGGCGTGGTGGCCGAAGGCGCACCGCAGGCGATCCTCAGCGAGGCGCTGGTAAAAACCGTTTTTGACCTCAACTGCCGGATTATTGACGATCCATTCTACGGCACGCCGCTGGTGATCCCGTTAAGTCGGGATCACGTCTGAGGGTTGCCGCTAGCGGCCGCACGACTGCAGGCAGCGCTGCAGGGTACTGCTGCAGCCGCTGCCGCTGTCCCGGTCGCAGCGGCTGTTTTCTACATAACACCGTTGCGGGCAGCCGCTGTCCGCCGCCGCGTGTGCCTGGGGTAAAAGGGAAGTAAGCAGTAAAAGGATCGGTATTCGCATCATCATTCTCCGCCGTCATTTCAATCGTTCCTGTTTATTCTGGTGCAGAAAGGCCCGTCTGGCGACCATGCTAAAGCATGGCCTCATGCTGCGCCTCTTCTGAGCGGATTGATATCGACACGGGAAGAACGGGATCGAACTGACCGGCTGCAGTTTTTCTGCGATCTGGTGTCTGGCGGCCGTTTGCACCTGCTGAAAGAGACCGACTTTGCCGCCGCCACCCGCATGGGCCGGGAGGGAGTTACCGGGCGCTTTCAACCACCCGCCTTGCAATGCGATGCAGGAGGCGGTGGTGCGGAAGGTAGTGCAAAAAAGGGTGGCGTCGGCGTAGTGACACTGTCTTTTTAACGTCAATAAAAAAGCCCCTTTCGGGGCTTTTTATTAAATCAGAAGGCCACTTATTTAATCAGTTCAGCGGTCATGTGCACGCCGTTATTAAAGTTGGCTTCGGTGATTTTGTAGCTGCTGCCCGCCTGCTGGGCCTGCGCGGCAATCTGCGCTTCTGCTGCGGACAGGGTAGAGGCGGTGGCGGTAACGCTCTGGGCAAAGCTGCCGAAGGAGATCAGAGACAGGGCGGCAACAGCGACGAAAGTTTTGATGGTTTTCATAATGTATTCCTCAGGGTATTTTTATAAGATAAGGCGTGTCGCCTTGATGTGATAAATACTACGCCTGCTAATAATCAACTGATAGCGGAATAAATTGCCAGTAATATTCAAAATATATGAACAAGAGAGGCGTGACGAGCATCACAAAAATTGCCTTGATGTCCGCGACTTCTCTGGCCTCGTCAGGCGAAATAAATCGCTTCCTGCGACTGGTGGCCCCATGGAGGTCGAAGCAGAAGAGGGAGAACCTGCGGTTATTTCTAAGAGAAACGACGTTAAAAAACGCCATCAAACTGAAATAAAAAGTTAATTAATTGACAGCTTATACCCGTTTCTCATAACGTTATTCCAGCCCAATACCCTTAAAGAGAATACGGAACATGACCACGCGTTACGCGGACAGAATGGAGGGTGTAAAGCCTTCTGCCATCAGGCAATTGCTGCAGTTCGGTGCAGATCCCACGATTATTTCCTTCGGCGGCGGTTATCCGGACTCCAGCCTGTTTCCGGCGCGGGAACTTCAGGCTATTTTTGGCGAACTGCTTTCAGGTCCTGGCGAAGTCTCGCTGCAATATACCCACTCCACCGGGATGCCAAAGCTGCGCCAGCAGATAGCACAACGTATGGCCGCTGATGGGATCATCTGTGAAGAAGATCAGGTGCTGATCCTGCAGGGCAGCCAGCAGGGGCTGGACCTGGCAGCCAGGCTGCTGATTAACCCCGGTGACCTGATCGCTACTGAAGCCCCGACCTTTCTCGGCGCGTTGATCGCCTTTAATACCTGCCAGCCGGGCTATCTGGCGATCCCGATGGACGAGCAGGGGCTGATGACCGACGTACTGGAGCAGAAGCTGAAAGAGGGGCAGCGCATTAAGCTGCTGTATACCGTCCCGGACTTCCATAACCCGACCGGAATAACGCTGTCGCTGGCGCGTCGACAGCATCTGATCCAGCTGGCCAACCAGTATGACTTTATTATTCTGGAAGACTCGCCATACCGCGAAGTCCGCTATCAGGGGGATAAAGTACCCACGCTGAAAAGCATGGATACGCAAGGACGAGTGATTTACTTCGGTAGCTTCTCCAAAATCCTCGCCCCGGGCCTGCGTCTCGGCTGGTCTGTGGCCTCTGCTGAGATCACCGAGAAGCTGGGCCTGCTGAAGCTGGCGGCAGATACACAGTGCAGCACCCTGAACATGGCCGCAGTCTCGATGTATCTGGAAAGGTACAATATTGACGATCATATCCAGACCATCAAGGCACAGTATCTGCGTAAGAAAGAAACCATGCTGTCGGTGGTCAGAAGCGAATTCCCGCAGGGGATCAGCTGGACCGATCCTGACGGTGGCCTGTTTACCTGGATGGAGTTCCCGGAAGGCTTTGATACGGCGAAATTTATGCTGGAGCATGCGGTGCCAGAGGCGAAAGTGGTCTGGGTGCCGGGTGCCACCTTCTTCCCGACGGTGCAGCGCGATAATTTTGCCCGCTTCAGCTACTCCACCCACAGTGATGAAAAAATCATCAAGGGCATGACGGCGCTGGCCGATCTGCTGAAGAAACACCTCTGATCTGACCTGCCTGAGCAGCGCCGGACGGGTTCCGGCGCTGCATTATTTGTGATCTGCTCCAGAAGTTCCTTCTTACCGTGCCATTTTCGCAGGGTGTATCCCTTTCAGTCGATCCCCGTTGGGGAAAGCTGAACGGTACGCGCGTTCACCCAACTGCGAGGCGGGTCACAGTGAATAAGCTAAGATGTAAGACAGGTTCATTTTCCGGAGATCGTGATGAGTAAGGTATTTATTATTGGTGCAGCGGGCCAGATTGGCCGCCGTCTGGTGAGTCAGCTGGCAGAGCAGGGCCATCAGCCGGTGGGGCTTCATCGTCATAGCGAACAGGGTGAGCAACTGAAAAGTCTGGGCGCGGATACCGTTCAGGGAGACCTGACGGCCCTGAGCGTGCCTGACTTTGCCGGGCTGATGCGCGGCTGTGACTGTGTGGTCTTCACCGCCGGCGCAGGCGGCAAAGGCGGTATGGAAACCACGAATGCCATCGATGGCAAAGGGCTGGAACTGGCGGTCGCCGCGGCCACCCAGGCAGGTGTTGCACGTTTTCTGCTGGTGTCTGCCTTCCCGGAAGCCGGGCGGGGTAAAGCCGGGTCGGACACCTTTGAAAACTATATGGCGGTGAAGAAGCAGGCCGATGTGCATCTGGCTGCCAGCGATCTGGACTGGGTGATCCTGCGTCCCGGCACGCTGGTGGACGATGCCGGAAACGGCAACGTCACCGCCGGACTGGCCATCCCCTATGGCAACATTTCCCGTGATAACGTTGCTGCCGCCCTGGCAACCCTGGTCGGACAGCCGCAGGTGACGCACAAAATCATCGAACTGACCGATGGCAGCACCCCGGTGGCGCAGGCGATTGACCAGTTCGCCGGGAGAGCCTGAGATGAAACTGCTGCTGGTTGGGGCCAGTGGACTGGTGGGCGGGCACCTGTTGCGGCTGGCGCTGGCGGATGCCCGGGTCACCTCGGTGGTGGCCCCGGTGCGGCGTACGCTGCCGGCGCACCCCAGGCTGCTGGCCCCGATCGTGGATTTCGACCATTTACCCGAGGCGGCGGACTGGTGGCAGGTTGATGCGATGATTTGTACGCTCGGCACCACCATGAAGCAGGCTAAAAGCCGTGAAGCGTTTACACGCGTCGACTACCACTATCCGCTGGCCTTCGCCCGGCGGGTCAGAGCGCAGGGCACCGCGACCTGCGTGCTGAACTCAGCGGCTGGCGCGAATGTGGACTCGCGCTTTTTCTACAACCGGGTTAAGGGGGAACTGGAGCGCGATCTGGCCCGGTTGGGGTTTGACTCGCTGACGCTGGTCCGGCCGGGCCTGATTGGCGGTGAGCGTCAGGCCCCACGTCCGGTGGAATCGCTGATGATGCGGATACTGAGCGTGGCGGGACCTGTCCTGCCCAAAAGCCTGCGGCTTAACCCGGCGGAAAATATTGCCCGGGCGCTGCTGGCCTCTGCGCTGAACGCTCCGCCGGGGCAGCATATTGTCCCGGCGGCGGCGCTGAGTTAAAAAAACAGGCGTGATCTTGCCGGGTAAAGTCCGGCATAATCCGGCACGGTGTCTGTCGGCGGCTGGCGTTGACGGCAGTGAATGAAAAATGGATTACGTCATGAAACGTCATGCGGTCAGGGTGGGGCTGTTTATTGCCTGTGCGGTGCTAATGGTGGCGGGCTATCAGACATTACATACGTGGTATGCGAGCCATTATCAGATCGTTTCCCACCGCAGCGTGGGATTAATGTTTGTCTCTTTTTATTTTTATTACCTTGCCTGCCCGGCATTATTGATCATGGCTTTTGTGCCCTGGCGCTGGGGCTGTGTGGTCGGTGTATCTGTTCTCAGTGCCCTCTTTTTCTTGTGGTTTCCCTATCATCCGCTGCGGGTGCTCGGCATGGCCGCCTGCACCCTTGGCAGCGCTTTGTTATTAACGGCACTCCGGTGGCGGTTAAAGGTATGATGATGTTGCCGTTCGCCAGAGCCTGCCTGAACGAACGGCTGCCATCACTCATCCAGCGCCCGGCGGTGGTCGTCAGCCCGCAGCGTCATCAAGGCGGCGATGCTGACAACGGCGGTCGCCATCACGTAAAACGCCGGAATATCATTATTACCGGTCTGTTTGATCAGCCCGCTGATAATTAACCCTGCGCAGCCAGAGAACAGGGCGTTAGAAAGGGAATAGGCCAGCCCCAGCCCGGTATAGCGAACGTGGGTGGGGAACATCTCAGACAGCATGGCGGGCCCCGGTCCAGCCAGCAGGCCCACCAGTCCCCCTGCAAACATCACCACCAGGCACTTCACCAGCAAACTGATGTCGGGCATCTGCAGCACTTTCAGCAGCGGCCAGGCAAAGATCAGCAGCATCACGCTGGCAAACACCATCACGTTACGGCGGCCGAGGCGGTCGCTGAGCATCCCCGCAGGCAGGATGGTGAGGGCAAAACCCACATTCGAAAGCACGGCAATCACCAGCGCCTGGTTCAGCCCGGTGTGCAGCACCGACTGTAAGTAGGTCGGCATCACCACCAGATAGGTATACCCCGCCGCCGACCAGACCATCACCCGGCCAATGCCCAGCAGGATCACCCGGAACAGCAGCCCGCCGCGCGGCGCATCAGGCTGTGTTTTTGCCTGATTAAAGGTCGGGGTTTCTTCCAGCTGCATACGCAGCCACAGGGCAACCAGGCCCAGCGGCAGCGCCGTCAGAAAAGGTATCCGCCAGCCCCAGCTGTGCAGCGCCTCGTCGCTCAGGGTCGCCGTCAGCACCGCGACCATTGCCGCCCCGGCCAGCAGGCCAAAGGCCACGGTCAGCGACTGCCAGGCGCCATACAGGCCGCGTTTGCCTTTCGGGGCGAACTCGGTCATCAGGGAAACAGCCCCGCCGTACTCCCCGCCGGCAAACAGCCCCTGAAGAATGCGCAGCAGGGTGAGGATCAGCGGGGCGGCCAGACCGATAGAGGCATAAACCGGCACCAGACCAATCGCAGCGGTGGTCAGCGTCATCAGGATCAGCACCGCCACCAGCGTGGGCTTGCGGCCTATTCTGTCACCGATGCGGCCGAACACCATTGCGCCGAGCGGGCGGAAGAAAAAGGCAATGGCGAAGGCGGCCCAGGTCAGGATAATGCCCGTCAGTGCTGATTCACCCTGCAGGGTAAAAAAGTTGCGGGCAATGATCGTGGCAAGAAAACCGTAAACCGCGAATTCATACCACTCAATAAAGTTGCCGACGGCACCGGCAATCAGCGCTTTTTTTCGTAACGAGTGAGACTGTGTCATGGTTCTCCGGCCTGCAGGTAAGATGAGACGGGCGTTTATTTCCACACTGCACACTTCTGATGCACTCTGCCAGAAAATGATGCCCCATCGGCGATCGTTTTACGCAAAGCGTTAACGATAACTCACTGTTTTACTGCTAAAAGCGTTCTGGCACAACTTTTGCTCTGTTACTAACAGCAGCAGCGTTACACCGATAACTGATCACAATAGCAGGCTAGGGTTCCGGTCCACACGGTGGATGACTGGTCCGAGAGCTGGCGACCTCGGTTGGGGTTACACGGCGGGATAAAAGCCCGGGAGACAGCAACACCTCTGGTGTCGCGCTGCCCCGTTTTTTCCGCCAACACCGAGGTTACAATGAAACTTGCCCGCATCCTCAGCATTTGCCTTCTCAGCGTGACAGCGCTGGTCAGCGTGCCTTCCCAGGCCGCCGCAAAAAAAGAATTTAACGTCTGCTGGACCATTTATGCCGGATGGATGCCCTGGGGCCAGATTGCCAGCGCCGGTATCATCGACAAATGGGCGGCCAGATACGGCATTAAAATTCACGTCACCCAGCTCAACGACTATATCGAATCCATTAACCAGTACACCGCTGGCCAGTTTGACGGCTGTACCATGACCAATATGGATGCGCTGACCATTCCGGCGGCCGGGGGCGTGGACTCTACCGCGCTGATCCTCGGCAGCTATTCCGAAGGCAACGACGGCGTGGTACTGAAGGGCAAAGGTAAAACCCTGAAGGATCTGAAAGGAATGAAAGTCTACCTGCCGGCGCTGTCGGTATCCCACTATCTGCTGGTGCGCGGGCTGGAAAAAGCCGGGTTGCAGGAAAAAGATGTCACCGTGGTAAACACCTCGGACGCCGATATTGTCTCTGCCTTTGCCACCAACAGCGTGCAGGCCGCCGTGGCCTGGAATCCGCAGCTGTCGGTGATCAAAAACACCCCCGATACCACCGAGGTCTTTGAGTCTTCCCAGGTGCCCGGCGAGCTGATCGACATGATGGTGGTCAACAGCGCGGTGCTGAAAGATAACCCGGCCCTCGGTAAAGCCCTGACCGGCGCGTGGTATGAAGTGATGGCGCAGATGAAAGCGGGCGATCACGCCGCGCTCAGTGCCATGGCTTCAGCCTCCGGCACTGACCTCAGCGGCTACCAGGCGCAGTTAAAAACCACCCACCTGTTTTACACCCCGGCCGATAATCTTGCGTTTGTCAGTGGCACGGCGCTGGCGAAAACCATGCAGCGCGTGGCGGACTTCTCTTTTGAAAAGGGCCTGCTCGGTGACGGCGCACTGAGCGCTGACTTTATCGGCATGAGCTTCCCCGGCAACGTCACGCAGGGTGACAGCGGCAACATCAAACTGCGCTTTGACGACAGCTACCTGAAAATGGCGGCGGCCGGCACCCTGTAATTCACCCCTGAGGAGCCTGCACCATGCGGCAAATTAACCGACACCCTGACCGGGGCATGCACGTGATGCTGGTCCTGCTGCCGTTCGTGCTGGTCATCGCGGCTTATTTTATCGGCTCGGCAGTGCGGCTGGACGCCAATCCGCACGACAAGCTGCTGCCCGGGCTGGGGCAGATGATTGATGCGGTACAGCGTATGGCGTTCACGCCGGATAAACGCAGCGGCGACTATCTGCTGTGGATGGATACCGCCGTCAGCCTGGGGCGTCTGCTGATCGGGCTGGGGATCGCTTCCGTTCTGGGGCTGGCCTTCGGCATTGCCTCCGGGGTTTTTCCGCTGTGGCGATCGCCGCTGTCGTCGTTTATGACGGTGGTTTCCATGGTGCCGCCGCTGGCCATTCTCCCGGTGCTGTTTATCGTCTTCGGGCTGGATGAGCTGTCGAAAATCATGCTGATCGTCATTGGCATCACGCCGATGCTGGCACGTGACCTGGAGCAGCGGGCGCGGGAGATCCCGCCAGAGATCCTGATCAAGGCTCAGACCCTCGGTGCCAGCAGCTGGACGGTGGTACTGCGGGTGGTGTTACCGCAGTTACTGACCCGGCTGCTGACCTCGCTGCGCCTGCTGCTGGGCTCCGCCTGGCTGTTTCTGATCTCCGCCGAAGCGATCTCCGCCACCGCCGGACTGGGGTACCGCATCTTTCTGGTGCGCCGCTATATGGCGATGGACGTGATCCTGCCGTACGTCATCTGGATCACGCTGCTGGCCTGGCTGATGGATCTCGGGCTGCGTCGCCTTAACCGGCTGTGCTTCCCCTGGGCTCAGGGAGAAAAATCATGAGTTTTATCGAAGTCAGACAGCTGTGGCAGGAGTACGGCAACCACGTGGTGCTGGAAAACCTCAACCTGAGCATCAGTGAAGGGGAGTTCTGCACCCTCGTCGGTGCCTCCGGCTGCGGTAAATCCACCTTTCTGCGCCTGCTGCTGGGGCAGGAAAAACCCAGCCGTGGCCGCCTCCTGCTGGAGGGGCAGCCGCTGAAGGCCGAACCGGACCCCAGCCGGGGCGTGGTCTTCCAGCGCTACTCGGTGTTTCCGCATCTGAACGTGCTGGATAACGTCGCCATCGGTCTGGAACTGTCGCAGGCACCGCTGATCGGACGTCTTTTTGGCCGGCGAAAAAAAGCGGCGCGCGAGCAGGCGGCGGAGATGCTGGTGCGCGTGGGGTTAGATCATGCTCTGGAGAAATATCCTGCCCAGCTGTCCGGCGGGATGCAGCAGCGGCTGGCGATTGCGCAGGCATTTATTATGCGCCCGCGCATCCTGCTGCTGGACGAACCCTTCGGCGCGCTCGACCCCGGCATCCGCAAAGATATGCATGCGCTGCTGCTGTCGCTGTGGCAGGAAACTCAGCTGACGGTGTTTATGGTGACCCACGACCTGTCAGAGGGGTTCAACCTCGGTACCCGGCTGCTGGTGTTCGACAAAGTGCGTATTGACCCGCACGAGCCGAACGCCTGGGGGGCCCGCATTACTTACGATCTGCCGCTGAACGAAACCCGACTGCGGCAGCGTCAGTCGCCCGGTACGGTGATCCCGCACCCGGCACTGGCGACACTTTCCCTGAATCAGGAGATATCCCATGACCCATCCCTGTGAAGAAACGTTACCCGGCGGCGGTCACACCTCGCTGGTGATAAAAAAAGGCCAGCTTCTGCGCCTCACTGACACCGAAGGTGGGGCCAACGTCAGCCTGATGCTGTTTAACGCCCATGAGAAAAGCGAACGGCTGAATCTGCCGGACACGCTGAAAGGGCAGCACACCGCCAGACTGACGGCCGGGCACTGTCTCTATTCTGATATGGGCCGCGTGCTGACGGCGATCGTCACCGACACCTGCGGCTGGCATGACAGCTTCGGCGGCGTACTGAACGCCAGTGAAACGGCAGAAAAATACGGCCAGGGGCGCTATCAGGAGCGGCGCAACGATTTCCACCGCAACGGGCTGGATAACCTGCTGGTTGAAATGGGCAAATGGAACCTCGGTCTGGAGGATCTGCACATGGTGCTTAATCTGTTCAGCAAGGTCACCGTTGATGCGCAAGGCGCATTCACCTTCCACGACCGTCACTCCGCGCCGGGCAGCACGGTAGAACTGTATGCCCCGATGGACGTGCTGGTGGTGCTGACCGCGCTGCCGCACCCGATGGATCCGAACCCGGCATACCGCCCGCGTCCGGTGCAGATAAGCCTGCACGATGCCAGCGATGCGGTGACCGCAGGGTGCAAAACGTCCCGCCCGGAAAACCAGCGCGCCTTCGACAACATGACGCGCTTTGCCCTTTAAGGAGCCCCCGATGACATTAACTGCCAGTGAAAAACAGCCCGCTGAGGCTGTATATCGCCACACCATCCCGGCCGGGGAACCCTTTCTGTTTGAGGTGAAAAAAGGCCAGACCGTCCGGCTGCACGATCTGGAGGGCAACCAGGCGGTGGATACGCTGTTCTACCGCGCGGCCAGCCCGCGGGAGCGCTATGACGCCCAGCGTACCCTGCGCCGCCAGAACAATGCCTACCTGACCACCGGCAGCGTGCTCTATTCCAATCTGGGCAACCCGCTGCTGACCCTTGTTGCCGATACCTGTGGCCGTCACGACACGCTTGGCGGTGCCTGTTCTCAGGAGAGCAACACCGTGCGTTACCACGCCGGGACCCGGCATATGCACAGCTGCCGCGACAATTTTCTCTGCGCCTGCCTGCACGACGGGCGGCTGAATAAGCGGGATATTACCGCCAATATCAACTTCTTTATGAACGTACCGGTAACGCCAGAGGGGGGGCTGACTTTCGAAGATGGCATTTCCGCCGCCGGTAAGTATGTCGAGCTGCGCGCCGAATGCGATGTCATTGTGCTGATCTCCAACTGTCCTCAGCTCAATAACCCCTGCAACGGCTGGAACCCGACTGCTGCCGAAGTGCTGGTGTGGAACTGATCGGCTGATCAAACGCTTTTATCCCCTGAGGACGACCTCAGGCGGCCATGATTCTGGCGGGACGGCCCGCCCTGGTGTGAGTCTTCCTGATGTTCAAAAAACTGCTGATTGCTAACCGTGGCGCGATTGCGTGCCGTATTTTACGTACCCTGCGTGAGATGGACGTGACGGGGATTGCCGTATTTTCCGAATCGGATGCCAGCAGCCTGCACATCCGCGAGGCCGCCAGCGCCATCAGTCTGGGAGAAGGCCCGGCGGCGCAGACCTATCTGGACGTGGAGAAGATTATCACTGCGGCGCGGGAGAGTGGCGCAGAGGCCATCCATCCGGGGTACGGTTTTCTTTCGGAAAACGCCGCGTTTGCCGACGCCTGTGAAGCGGCGGGCATTGCCTTTATCGGCCCGACGGCCGAACAGCTGCGCCTGTTTGGCCTGAAGCACACCGCCCGGGCGCTGGCGAAACAGCAGCAGGTGCCGCTGCTGGAAGGGACGGGCCTGTTGGATGATGTGGATGCTGCGCTGGCAGCGGCCCGCGTGGTGGGCTATCCGGTGATGCTGAAAAGTACCGCCGGCGGCGGCGGCATCGGCATGCGCGTCTGCCATGATGATGACAGCCTGCTGCAGGCCTTTGACGCGGTAAAACGTCTGGGCCAGAACAACTTCAGCGATGCCGGGGTATTTATTGAAAAATATATCGCGCGCGCCCGCCATCTGGAAGTGCAGATTTTTGGCGACGGGCAGGGCGAGGTGATTGCCCTGGGCGTACGCGACTGCTCGGTGCAGCGGCGCAATCAGAAGGTGATGGAAGAAACCCCCGCCCCGAACCTGCCCGACGGCATGGCGGAGGCGCTCTGTGCCGCCGCCATCACGCTGGGCAAAGCCGTCCGCTACCGCAGCGCGGGAACGGTAGAGTTCGTTTACGACGCGGCCGCAGAGCAGTTCTGGTTCCTGGAAGTGAATACCCGCCTGCAGGTGGAGCACGGCGTCACGGAACAGGTGTGGGGGGTGGATCTGGTACGCTGGATGATTGCTCTGGCCGCCGGGGAACTGCCGCCGCTGGCGGCGCTGAAAGTGACGTTGTCACCTAAAGGTCATGCCATTCAGGCCCGGGTCTATGCCGAAGATCCCGGTCGCCAGTTCCAGCCTTCACCGGGGCTGCTGACCGACGTCAGTTTTCCGCCCGCCGACGGCAGACGGCTGCGCATCGATACCTGGGTGGAGTCCGGCTGCGAAATCCCGCCGTTCTTCGACCCCCTGCTGGCGAAAATCATCACCTGCTGCGCTACCCGTGAGCTGGCGATGGCCGCGCTGGATGACGCACTCCGTGAAACGCGGCTGTACGGGGTGGAGGTCAATCGTCAGTATCTGCGGCAGATCCTCCACTCAGCGCCTTTTGTCCGCGGCGAACCCTGGACGCGTTTCCTTGACGGGCTAAGCTACCAGGCCACCACGGTCGAGGTGCTGAGTGCCGGGACGCAGACAACGGTACAGGACTATCCCGGTCGTCTCGGCTACTGGGCCGTGGGCGTGCCGCCGTCCGGCCCGATGGATGACCGGGCGCTGCGCTTTGGCAACCGCCTGCTGAATAACCCTCCCGACGCCGCCGCGCTGGAGATCACGCTGACAGGCCCGACGCTGCGCTTCAATACTGCCAGCGTGGCGGTGGTTTGCGGCGCGCCGGTGACGCTGATGCTTGAGGGGGAAACCCTGCCGATGAACTGCACGTTCGCCATTCCGGCGGGCGCGACCTTAACGCTGGGCAGTATGGAAGACGCCGGGGTGCGCAGCTATCTCTGCCTGCGCGGTGGAATTGTGGTACCGGACTACCTCGGCAGTAAAAGCACCTTTACCCTGGGCCAGTTTGGCGGCCATGCGGGGCGGGCACTGCGCACCGGGGACGTACTGCACCTCTCTACCCTGACTGACCCTGGTGCTGGTGTTACCCTGCCACCGGCGCTGGTGCCACATTTGCCGGCATGCCGGCTACTGCGGGTGATCTATGGCCCCCATGCGTCACCGGAGTATTTCACCGCAGATTATATTAATACCTTTTTTGCGACCGACTGGGAGGTTCACTTTAACTCGAGCCGCACCGGGGTGCGCCTGATCGGCCCGAAACCGGAGTGGGTGCGCGACAGCGGCGGCGAGGCCGGGCTGCATCCGTCCAATATTCATGACAACCCCTATGCGGTGGGCGCGGTGGACTTTACCGGCGACATGCCGGTGATCCTCGGCCCGGACGGCCCGAGCCTCGGCGGGTTTGTCTGCCCGGTGACGGTGATCGAAGCCGACTTGTGGCAGATTGGCCAGCTTAAGGCTGGCGACCGGCTGCGCTTTGTGCCGGTCGATATCGCCACTGCCCGGCAGCTTTACGCCGGGCGTCAGGCGGAGCTGGCCGATCTTATTCCGTCAGAGCCCGCGTGGCAGCCGGCGGCGCTGACCTCGCCGGTGGTGCTGGATCGGGGGGAAAAGGACGCTCGCCTGGTGGCACGCCTGTCCGGCGATACCCACCTGCTGCTGGAAATCGGCTCGCCGGAGCTGGATCTGGTGCTGCGCTTTCGCGGCCACGCGCTGATGCAGGCGCTGGAAGCCCTGAATCATCCGGCTGTCATTGACCTGACGCCGGGTATCCGGTCACTGCAAATCCACTATCAACCCGATCGTCTGCCGCAGCAGGAACTGCTCGGCATTATCGACGGGCTGTGGCAGAAAGTAACCGGACTGCAGGATCTGCGCGTACCGTCGCGGGTCGTCTGGCTGCCGCTGTCGTGGGACGATCCCGCCTGCCAGCAGGCAATTGATAAATATATGACCACGGTGCGCCGGGATGCACCATGGTGCCCGAGTAACCTGGAGTTTATCCGCCGCATTAACGATCTGCCGGATATCGACGCGGTCTTCGACACGGTATTTGCCGCCAGCTATCTGGTGATGGGGCTGGGGGATGTCTATCTTGGCGCGCCGGTGGCAACTCCCCTTGACCCGCGCCACCGGCTGGTGACCACCAAATATAACCCGGCACGCACCTGGACGGCGGAAAACTCGGTAGGGATTGGCGGCGCTTATCTCTGCGTTTACGGGATGGAAGGGCCGGGAGGCTACCAGTTTGTCGGACGCACGCTGCAGATGTGGAACCGCTACCGTGAGGTGGCCGACTTCGGCGGTAAACCCTGGCTGCTGCGCTTCTTCGACCAGATCCGGTTTTACCCGGTCTCCGCAGAGGAGCTGCTGCGTATTCGCCGCGATTTTCCGCTGGGGCGCTATCCGTTACGCATTGAGCAGACCGAACTGGCGCTGGCCGACTATCAGCAGTTCCTGGCGGAGCAGGCGACGGGCATCAGCGATTTCCGTCAGCATCAGCGCGCGGCGTTCAACGCCGAACGTGAACGCTGGATCGCCAGCGGCCAGGCGCATTTTGACAGCCAGGAGGCCGCCGCCGGGTTGAGCGAGGACGCCCCGTTAGCCGCCGGGCTGCTGGCCGTGGAGAGTGCGATCGCGGGCAATCTGTGGCAGGTGAAGTGCGCAGTGGGTGACAGTGTCACGCAAGGTGATGTACTGGTGATTATCGAAGCGATGAAAATGGAGATACCGCTGCTGGCGCCGTGCGATGGTGTGATCGAGGAAGTCAGGGTAGAGCCCGGGTCGACGGTCCGTGCCGGACAGTGTGTGGTGGTGATGGCGGTGTAATCACGGCGGGCGCACGGGGCGGCCTGTTTTTCCGGCCGGCCCGTTTCATCCGCCCCGGCTAGCGGATACTTTCTGCCAGCCACTGCTCCAGCTCCGTCAGCTCCACCGCCTGCTGAGGGAACACCTCCCTCAGCCGTGCCACCCTGGCTGCCAGCGCCTCCGGCCGATACTCGGTGCCGGGCAGCTGCTCTGCCAGCTGTTCTAACGGCGTCAGGTTCAGGCTGTCGCTGAAAATCTGGCAGCGGCTGATCTTGCCACGCTCAACATCGACGTGGATCTCCACGCCACCCCAGCTAAAACGGGTATCCAGCAGATGCTGGAACTGCGGTGCCTGGCCGAAATTCCACTGCCAGCTGCTCTGTTTGGCGAACTGCGCCTCGAAGCCGGGCAGGTCGGGCAGGGACGTCGGGGAGATATGCTCGGGCTGGCATGCTTCGCCAAAATGGTCGAAGAAGGCCGCCGTCACCGCGCTGCAAATCGCTTCAAAGGTGATACCCGGCACCAGCTCTTCCAGATTCGCCACGCGCGAGCGCACGGAGGTAATGCCTTTGGCCTGCAATTTCTTGACGTCAGGATTGAGGTAATCGGCCAGGCGGGAGAGGTCGGCATCGCGCAGGATGGTGCCGTGATGGAAACCGCGATCGTGGGTTTCATGGTAAGCAGAACCGGAAATTTTACGCACCCCGTCGGCCGTATTCACCACCAGGTCATTACGGCCTGAGGCTTCAGCCTGAATACCCAGTGACGCCAGCGCCCGTAGAATAATCCCGGTCGACACGCTTTTGTCGTACTCCGGTTTCCCGGCCATAAAAGTAAAACAGCAGTTGCCGAGGTCATGAAACACCGCGCCACCGCCGCTGCTGCGTCGCGCCAGGCGGATGCCATCTTCTTCCATGCGCCGCGTATTGCACTCTTTCCACGGGTTCTGCGAACGGCCAATGACGACTGTCTCGGCATTGCGCCACAAAAACAGCACTCGCTGAGTCGCCGGCATCTGGCGGAAAATAGACTCTTCCACGGCCAGGTTAAACCAGGGGTCCCAGGAATCCGATAACAGTAAACGCAGTGTGGACATGCTTGACTCCATTGAAGTTTTGGCGGCGCAGGGATAATACCACCATCGGCTAAAACATCCAGAAAGCTGCCTGTGCCCGTCATCAGCGCGGGTCGATCGGAAAAGATGAAGGATCCACGGAGGAAATATCAAAAATACATCAATACACCATAACTATATAGTAATATGTATTTTAGTGATCGAGTACTGCGTATTGATATTCAGATAGAGGGCGGTTTTTATTTCTGCGTGGTTGACATTTTCCATTATTTATGGGGAAGATATCAAAAAATATATGATAAAGAGGTTTTGAATATGGATATAAAAATAAGTAGGAAGAAGTTCATTGAAAAACAGGGAGCTACATGTAAAAACTGGAATTGGAGCTGGTCATTTGTTAATCACGATGAGAGGTTTGTAATCTTTGGCACTTGGGATGAGGAGCCATTCATGACTAAATCTATTATTTTAAAAGACATATGGATTATGCAGACCAATCGAAAAACCGGGGTAAGTAGAAAGGCACCCGGATTTTATCAAGCATTAGAACACATAGATCTTATAATAAATAAAGGCTATGAACTTCGTATCTTTCGGATGGTTTATAATCAAAGAGGCCCTGATTCAGAAGTTGCGAAAATTAAAAATTTTGATCAAAAATTGCACACAAGAAACCTCCTAAATGAGAATGGCGTTTGGTATGCGACAATTGAGAGTATGAGTACAGTTTTTCCAGATGAAATTACCGATTCTGAAATTTTTATAGAGGGTGCGAAGAAGAGAGTTACAGTGAATTCTTATGAAAGAGATCCTGAAGCCAGGCTTGCTTGCATAGCTCATTATGGTACTACTTGTCAGTGCTGTGGGTTCGATTTTGAAGAGGTCTATGGAGAGCATGGGAAAGGCTTTATTCATGTCCACCATGTTAAAGCGTTAAGTACGTTAGGGGAGGGTTATAAACTAAACCCTGTAAAAGATCTTATTCCTTTATGCCCAAACTGTCATGCAATGGTACATCGAGGTAATAAGTTGTTGCAGGTAAGTGAATTAATAGATTATCTAAAAATAGCTCATTAGCATAACTATGAAAAAACCTGGTGAGCAACTTAAATAAACAACTGCTCACCATGCTGTTGTTATTATGAAAAGATGAACATCTCTTCAATTGATCGATTTTTTAAAGTATCATGTCTCGTTGAGATTCCTTCCCACGCGTTAACAAGGTTTTTCTTTTTTTCGCCCAGTTCACCAAGCCTAATTAATGCATTAATTGTGTTTGAGTCATTATTAAAAAAACTCAAATAAGGCCAGATTGAGTTTCCAAAATCGGATAGGAAAGGTCTAATGCTTTTAATTTCATCACTCGTGTCAATGATTCCTAATCTCTTTATGTGTGCAAACTTTCTTAGTAATGCGTTGATGTCACATGAAAGGTTTTGGGCATCAGTTTTAATTGCATCAATGAGGGTTGTATTGGTATAGTGTTTTTCTAAATTACAAAAATCAATATAGATCCGATCTGTTCTCCCCTTGATGCTATCTAACTCTGTCATTAGTTCAATTGCATGCTCAAATGCCGCGCTTTTTTTTTGTTTATTAACCAGTTTCTTGCTGCTATAACACCATAGATAGCGGCAATAGCCATAATTGCATTACTGATGGCAATTACGGCATCACTGAGAGTACCTAAATCCAGAGGTTTATAATTTTTGAAGTAAAAATATTTCAGCATCATATAGATGCACATTATCATTGTTATAGTTATAACCAGTTCGAAAATGAACTTTGATATTCCGCTTGATTGTTTTTTCACTTGCCATGCCTTATTTAAAAAATTCAATTAAATATTCAAAAAACTCATGGTTTTTAGTTAAACGATAACAGTAAACGCAGTGTGGACATGCTTGACTCCATTGAAGTTTTTGCGGCGCAGGGATGATACCACTATCGGGGAAAACGTCCAGAATGCTGCCTTTGCCCGTCATCAGCACGGGTCGTTCGGAAAAGATGATCGATCCCTGAGGTATCCCCACAAATGTCAGTCGCTGATAATTTGGCCTCCGGCCCGAAAATAGAGTGCGCACTGTGGGGTTAAAACCGTCACTGCATACGCGCTTTCGTAGGGTTCGACCCTTTTTTCCGGTCGAACCGGGCTGATTGTCTGCACCACGGGCGAGGTCTGCGCCACTGGCTGACCGGAAAAGAAGATCAGCCACTACGGATTGATGCCTGTTTTATTTTGTGGGGATCCCTCAGTGATCGATCCCTACGCAAGATCGTAATCGCGTCGGGGTTTTCAAACTCACAGCGAGCAACGGTTCTGCGGGGATGGGGCCTTTTTGAGATAAGCCGGACGTCACGCGACAGGACGTCGCGTGCCGAGGCCCGCAGGGATGCGGTTTTTGCCGATCCGGCGTGCTCAAACTGGCCCCGGACCTGACTCACCGCTTCCAGCAAATAAAAAGCGACAAAGATCCCTCAGTGATTTTGCAAACTCTCGGCGCGGATCGACCGGAAAAAAAGGTCGATCCCTACTAAATACGGTACGGCTATTATTTTAATCAGGGGTGAATGTTGCCATAGCTAAATATCAGCAATCCAACGCCATATTTGTCATAAGTGTGGCGCTTTACTTCATATTATCGCTCTGATTATATTAATGAAATCTGAAAAAATCTCTTTGCTGATGGCCTGCGCCATCTGGCATTTATTTGCCTGTTAATTAAGGGACATCATGAGCCAATCAGCGAGTACTACCGGCCAGAATAAAACAGCGGCAGTGATCCTCAGTCACGAACAGGCGATCGAGGCCGCACAGGCGGTTGCCGATCTGGCACGCTCCGATGTGGTGGCCCGCGACCGGGACCGCCTCTATCCGCTGGAAGCGTTGGCGCTGTTCAGCCGCAGCGGACTGGGCAGTATTTCTGTGCCCCGCGCTTTTGGTGGCGGCGGACTGTCGTACCGCACGCTGGCAGAGGTGTTCCGCATTATCTCGGCTGTGGACCCCTCGCTGGGGCAGATCCCGCAAAACCATTTCGCCCTCATCCAGTTGCTGCTTGATGAAGGCACGTCCGCCCAACAGCAGACTATTTTCAGCGCCGTGGTGCAGGGGCTGCGCCTCGGCAACGGCGGCCCGGAAAAAAATACCCGGCATACCCGTGAAGTGACGGCTCGCCTGGTCCAGGGGCCGGATGGCCTGCGTCTGACCGGCAGCAAGTTCTACTCTACCGGTGCTCTGTTCGCCGACATTATCGTTACCACCGCATTGAATGATGACGGGCAGGCGGTGATGGCCTTTATGCCGCGCGAATCGGTCGGGCTGGAGATTGTCGATGACTGGTCCGGCATGGGTCAGCGCACCACCGCCAGCGGAACAATCCATCTCGATGCGGTGCGGGTAGATGCCGCACTGGTGATCCCGATGCCAGGGGGCGACAAACCGTCACTGCGTGGCCCGGTCTCGCAGCTGTTACAGGCGGCCATCGATGCCGGAATTGGCCGGGGGGCCTTTGATGAGGGCTGCGAGTTTATTCGTCGCCACTCGCGCCCGTGGGTGGATGCCGGGGTAGAGCGAAACGCTGACGATCCTCATTTACAGGCCGATGTGGGCCGGGTGTTTATTGAACTGGTCGCGGCGGAATCCCTGCTGCGCCGGGCGGCCAGCACGCTGGATAACATCGACCCCGCCCAGTTGGATGCCCGGACCGCCGCGCTGGCTTCTATTGCGGTAGCCGAAGCCAAAGTGCTCACCACCGAGATTGCGCTGTTAGCCAGCGAAAAGCTGCTGGAGTGGGGCGGCAGTCGCGCCACGCTCAGCGAGCATGGCCTTGACCGCCACTGGCGCAATGCACGCACCCATACCCTGCACGATCCGCTCCGCTGGAAGTTTCACGCCATCGGTAATTACTACCTCAACGGTCAGCTTCCGGTGCGTCATGCCTGGATTTAAGGAACCCATCATGCCTCTCAGCCAGGTGAAACCAAAACAGCAGGCCAGCCGTATCACCAGCGCCGCGCAGGCGATAGACGTTGCACAGCAGCTGGCGCAGGAATTCCGCAGCGGTGCCGCACGCCGTGACCGTGAGCGTGAACTGCCTGTCGCGCCTCTGCGGGCGCTGTTTGCCTCCGGGCTGGGGGCGATCACCGTGCCCGGGGAATTTGGTGGAGCGGATGTGTCCACCGCCGTGCTGGCGCAGGTGATCGCCATGATCAGCGAAGCAGATGCCGCGATTGGTCAGGTGCCGCAGAACCACTTTTATGCGCTGGAAGTGCTGCGCCTTAACGGCAACACGGCTCAGCAACAGCGTTTCTATCAGGAAGTGCTGGAGGGCGTGCATCTTGGCAATGCGCTGGCTGAGTTCAGTTCGGCCGCCGCCCACCAGCGCAGCACCTCGGTACTGCCGCAGGACGACGGCTGGCAGCTTAACGGCCAGAAGTTTTACGCCACGGGCGCCCTGTTTGCCGACCGTATTCCCACCGCGGCACGCGGGGAGGACGGTAAAGAGCAACTGGTGTTTGTGCCGCGTCATCAGCCAGGAGTGACCGTGACCGACGACTGGTCCGGTTTTGGTCAGCGCACAACGGGCAGCGGGACGGTGCAGTTTGATGCGGTAGCGGTGGCGGCTGACGATATCATCCCGTTCCAGAGCGCCTTTGAGCGGCCAACCCGCCTCGGGCCGTTCGCACAAATCCTCCATGCCGCGATCGAACAGGGCATCGCCCGCGCCGCCTTTAATGACATGCTGAACTTTATCAATACCCACGCGCGTCCGTGGCCGGATGCCGGGGTTGATCATGCCGGGCAGGACCCGCTGACCATTGACCGCATCGGCCAGCTGGCCCCGCGTTTGCAGGCCGGAGACGCACTGCTGGCCGACGCTGGCGATGCGGTGGATGCCGCACGGCATCAGGCCAGCGAGAGAACGGTGGCCGAGGCCTCGATTGCCGTCGCCACGGTAAAAGCCTGGACCACCGAACGGGCGCTGGAAGCCGCCAACCTGCTGTTTGAGCTTTCAGGCACACGCTCGGCGCTGCGTGAGCACAATCTGGATCGCCACTGGCGTAACGCCCGCACCCACACGCTGCATGATCCGGTGCGCTGGAAATATCCGGCCATTGGCAACTACGTGCTGAATGATGTACTGCCGCCGCGCCGGGGAACCTTATGAGCCAGCCGAAAAAAATCCTGCTTAACGCCTTTAATATGAACTGTGTGGGGCATATTCATCACGGCATGTGGACTCATCCCCTTGACCGTTCCACCGAATTTAACGATCTGCGCTACTGGCTGGATCTGGCACGCACCCTGGAGCGCGGGCTGTTCGACGGGCTGTTTATCGCCGATATCCTCGGCGTCTATGACGTCTATCAGCAGGGCATTGCCCTCACTGCCAGCGAATCTATCCAGCTCCCGGTCAACGATCCGCTGATGCTGGTCTCCGGCATGGCAAGCGTGACCGAACATCTCGGCTTTGGGCTGACGGCCAACCTGAGTTATGAAGCGCCGTATCCCTTTGCCCGCCGCTTCTCCACCCTTGATCACCTCACCGGGGGCCGCGTGGGCTGGAATATTGTCACGGGTTACCTCGACAGCGCCGCGCGGGCGATGGGGCAGACTCAGCTGCTCGGGCACGATCAGCGCTACGATCAGGCTGACGAGTTTCTCGATGTCAGCTATCAGCTGTGGGAAGGAAGCTGGCAGGACGATGCCGTGCTGGCTGACCGTCAGCGGCGGCGTTATGCCGAAGCGGCAAAGATCCACCCGGTACATCATCACGGCGAGTATTACCAGGTGGAAGGCTATCACCTCAGTTCACCGTCTCCCCAGCGTACGCCGCTGCTGTTTCAGGCAGGCAGTTCCGATCGCGGCATTCGCTTTGCCGCCCGCCACGCGGAGTGCAGCTTTGTTAACGGCAGCACCCCGGCCGCCATGCGCAGCCAGGTCGATCGGTTACGTCAGGCTGCGGTCGGGGCCGGGCGCGAAGCCGACGATCTGAAAGTGTTTATGGGCGTGTCGGTGATCGTCGCTGGCAGCGAGAAAGAGGCGCAGGAAAAACATCAGGAGTATTTGCGCTATGCCAGCCCGGAAGCGGGGATCGCCCACTTTTCCAGTTCGATCGGCCTCGATCTGGCCGCCTTCTCGTTAGACGAGCCGATCCACAGCGGATCGGGGCGCGCCATTGAGTCGGTCAGTAAAACCTTTAGCGGCTGGACGCGTCGTCGCCTGCTGGAGCAGCACGCCCTGGGCGGGCGTTACCCGCTGATTGTCGGCAACCCGTCACAGGTAGCCGACGCACTGATCCGCTGGATGGATGAGGCGGGCATTGACGGTTTTAACCTGACGCGCATCGTCAATCCACAGAGTTATATCGATTTTATTGATCTGGTGGTGCCGGAATTACAGCAGCGAGGCCGCTATAAGACCGCGTATCAGCCAGGCACATTGCGTCACAAACTGTTCAGCCACGATCGTCTGCCCGCTCGCCACCCGGCGGCGCGCTGGCGTCGTGATGCCTGAACCCTCCGGGAACATAAGGATAAAAAATGAAATTACTCAACACCCTGGTGCTGACGGCACTGTTAAGCACTACCGTGAGCGCCCATGCTGCCGACTACAGCGGGCCGCTGAAAGTCGGCACCACCGCTGCGTTTGCACCGCCGCTGGAAACCGCTGTTGAAGAGGCGAAAAAGCAGGGGCTGAAGGTGGATCTGATCGAGTTCAGCGACTGGACGGCGCCCAACGTCAGCCTGGAAAATGGCGACATTGATGTGAACCTGTTCCAGCATCAGCCGTTCCTGGATAACGCCAATCAGCAGGGCGGTTTCCACCTGGTGAAATACGCCCCGGCGATCATCAATAATGTCGGCCTTTACTCTAAAAAACATACCGCTATCAGCCAGATCCCCGATGGTGGCACCGTGGCGATTGCGAATGACCCGATTAACGGCGGGCGCGGCCTGCTGCTGCTGCAAAAATCCGGGCTGATTACTCTCAAACCGGGGGCTGGCCTGAAATCTACCGTTGATGACATCGTCAAGAATCCGAAGCATCTGAAAATCATTGAAGTGGAAGCGGTGCAGCTCTCCCGTTCACTGGAAGAAGTGGACCTGGCCCAGGGCTATCCGCACTATCTGCGCGCGTCCGGGGTGATTGACCCGAATAATGCGCTGCTGTTCGACGGGCTGGAAAACCCGGAGTATGTGATCCAGTTTGTTATCCGCGACGGCCACCAGGATGACCCGCGTCTGAAAAAGTTTGTTGATATCTATCAGCATTCCGCGGCGGTGCGCGCCAGCCTGGATAAATTTTACGGCAAGCTCTATCAGCCAGGCTGGAAGCCATAATTATGGTCAGCCTGAGCTGGCCGGACAGTGCCGAACAGAGCGCTACCGTCTCCCGTCAGCCGGGAGCGGCGCATGTGGCCATCGACGGCCTGTTTAAGCGCTATGCCGGGCAGCAAACCGATGCCCTGCATAACATCAATCTGCATATTCCGCGTGGCACCATTTTCGGCATTATTGGCCGCAGCGGTGCCGGAAAATCTTCACTGATCCGCTGCCTTAACCGACTGGAAAACCCGACGGCAGGCAGCGTGGTGGTGGATGGGGTGGATATTGGCCGTCTGAGCGACAGCGAACTGGTGAACTGGCGGCGGGGTACCGGGATGATCTTTCAGCACTTCAACCTGCTGTCGGCGAAAACGGTGCGCGAGAATATTGAGCTGCCGTTAAAGGTCGCCGGGGTTGAGGCGCGGGCGCGCCAGCAAAAAGTGGATGCGCTGCTCAAACTGGTCGGGCTGGAGGATCGCCAGCATGCCTGGCCCGCCCAACTCTCTGGCGGGCAGAAGCAGCGCGTGGGGATTGCCCGTGCGCTGGTGCATGAACCCCAGCTTTTGTTGTGTGACGAGGCCACCTCGGCGCTCGACCCGGAAACCACCGCCTCGATTCTGGCGCTGCTGCGCGAGATTAACCAGCAGCAGGGCATCACCATTGTGCTGATAACCCATGAGATGAACGTGATACACGATCTCTGTCATCAGGTGGCAGTGCTGGAACAGGGCCAGGTGATTGAGCAAGGCCCGGTCTGGCAGGTTTACGGCGATCCGCAGCAACCGACGACGCAGGTACTGCTCAGCCCGCAACAGCATGCGCTGCCTGCCGCGCTGGCCGATCGTCTGCGTCCGCAACTCAGTAGTGCGAATGACCGGGCGCTGCTGCGCCTGACCTGGACCGGAGAGGGTGCGCTGCCGCAGTTGGCGGCGATTATCGCCCTGGTGGGCAGTGAAACGCAGTTGATACAGAGTGCGCTGGAGTGGGTGCAGGATCGGCAGATTGGTCAGATGATCGTACTGAAACCGGCCGGACCTGCGCCGTTTGACGCCAGCTCACTTGAATCGTTAGCCGACCGTGTGGAGGTGCTGGGCTATGTCACTGCAGATTGATCGTTTATGGCAGGGATTGCTGGATACGTTAATGATGGTTGGGGTGTCCTCACTGGCCGCGCTGCTGCTGGGCCTGCCGCTGGCGGTGGTGCTGGTGATCACCGACAAACAAAACCTGTTTGCCAACCCGCTGTTGAACCGTCTGCTGGGCTGGGTGGTGAATCTGTTCCGTTCGGTGCCATTCCTGATCCTGATGGTCGCATTGATCCCCTTTACCCGTATGGTGGTCGGTACCTCGTATGGCGTCTGGGCCGCCGTGGTGCCGCTGACGCTGGCGGCTACGCCCTTTTTTGCCCGCATTGCGGAGGTCAGCCTGCGTGAAGTGGATAAAGGGCTGATAGAAGCGGCACAGGCGATGGGCTTTCACCGACGGCATATTATCTGGCATGTGCTGTTGCCGGAGGCACGCCCGGGCATTGTCAGCGGATTTACCATTACGCTGGTCACCATGATCAATGCCTCGGCGATGGCGGGAGCGATTGGCGCAGGGGGGTTAGGGGACCTTGCCTATCGCTACGGTTACCAGCGTTTTGACTCACAGGTGATGCTGACCGTGATTGTGGTACTGGTGGCGCTGGTCACGGTATTACAGCTGTGCGGCGACCGGTTATCGCGGCGGTTAAATCACCGTTGATCGCGTAATGGGATGAAATATCTGTGTTTTCGCTATTAAATTAAATGATGAAATCGGCTAATGTATCGCAATAGTCGATTAGCATTGTTCTACAGGAAACAGAGATGATTTACATAGACAGAAACAGCGTGGATTGCCCTGTCTCGCTGTTACCGGGTGGGGAGGGTGAGCGTGAACTGGCACAGTTATCGACGTTCATTGACCAGCAAGAAGAGCATCGGCAGCAACGTTTCCACTTTCGTAATTTACGAAAAACTGATGTTTTCCCCGCTGTTTTGCAGCTGTTCTCAGAAAAATGTGCCTATTGTGAAACCCCCGTTATCAGTATGCTTGCCGACATCGACCATTTTCGACCGCGGGCGTCAGTGGCTGAAGATGCCCGGCATCCGGGTTACTGGTGGCTGGCCAACCGCTGGGATAATATTTTTCTGGCTTGCAGGGTATGTAACGCCGCTAAGAGTAATCGTTTCCCGCTTGAAGATGAAAAACTTCGGGCTTTTATTGTCGGGGGCGAAGTCTATGAACAGCCTCTGCTACTCGATCCTACGGCTGATAATCCGGCAGAACATTTCGTTTATGATGAAGGTGGGTTTGTTGCCAGTGATACGTTAAGAGGTCAGACAACCATCGCGCAGTTACGTTTAAATCGTGCTTCACTTGTCATTGACCGAAAAAAAACCGTTCAGCATATTCTGGCACGGATAGAACAACTTAAAAATGCGTTGCTTGCAGAAAAGAATGGTGAAGATAATAAAGAACTTGTTAACACTTGCCTATGGCATCTTCAGGATTTGACGGACAAAAAATCCCCTTATTCCGCGATAAAACGGCAATTTTTAGTTTATGAACTCAGTGGATTTTACACAGCAAAAGATTTTTCACTACATTTCGAATGGTCTGAATATAACCAATTAATTAGTAAAAGAAATATAGTATCTGTAAAGAATGAATTTAGGGGCTACTTAGACTATTTATCAGATTTCTCTCTTAATAATAGTATCGGAAATTATAAATCTCGCATGCTACGACGTAGTATTGAACATATAGAGATTAACAACTTTAAATCCATTGAAAAAATTTCGCTATCGGTACAGCCAGAATGGCTAATGCTGCTCGGTGAAAATGGTGCTGGAAAAAGTTCAGTGTTGCAGGCGATAGCCCTATGTATTGCTGGTGCAAATCATTTTTGGCATCTGGTAGATAAGGAACTGATCATCCCTCAAGAGTTAATTAAAAAGGGCAAGCGCACAGCCACTATTTCTATACAACTCTCAGGCTTTGTCGGCAAGCATGAGTTGATTTTACGTCGTGGTTTAGCCAAGTTCAGACGCCCGGCAGGCCGAACGGCAACAGTCACCTGGGAGCAGGGAGAAACTGAAGTTACCGGGGATCGTGAAGCGAAAGACGAACAGCAGGTGCTGCTGGGTTATGGAGCTACACGTTTACTGCCTGTTAAAAATCATCAATACCCGGCCATCACATCGGGTGATTATCGTCGAATTGATAATTTATTCGATCCTTTTGTCACGCTCATTCCGGCAGAAGAATGGCTTGTTAAAGCACCTGAACATCTGTTTAACCAGGCAGCGCTGCTGCTAAAAGATCTGTTATCGCTGGATGATGGCGTTCTTTTCATTAAACAGAAAGGGCGGATTATGGTCAGTTCTCCGACTCAGGAGATCTCGCTACGGGTCCTCAGCGATGGCTTTAAAGCAGTAATTGCCCTGACCGTAGATATTATCAGTGTGGCGACTCGTTTATGGGGTTCACCTGAAAATGCCGAAGGTATTGTGCTGCTGGATGAGTTGGACTGCCATTTACACCCCACCTGGAAAATGCGCATCGTCAGCGGACTGCGGCGCGCCTTTCCCGGTATGCAGTTTATTACCACCACCCACGATCCCCTCTGCTTGCGCGGTTTAGAGCAGGGCGAAATCTGCCTGATGGAAAAAGATGATAGTGGAAAAGTCACCGCCAATACGGATTTGCCAGATCCTGCCGATTTACGTGTCGATCAGCTTCTTACCTCGCCGTTCTTTGGTCTGAACACCACCCGCGATCCGCAGGATGAAGTCCTGTTTGACGAATACTATGCGCTGCTGTCTCTGAGCGAACGTGACGATTCGCAGAATGCAAAACTGGCGCAACTCAAATCGGAGCTGAAGGCGCGCCGCTATGTGGGAGACACCCCACGTGAGCAGTTAATGTTTGAAGCGGTTGATCAGGTCATTGCCGACCACAGAGAGAGTGGAACCCCTCAGGTGTATGAGATGAAAGAGGAAGTGGTAGAGGTTATCTCTGCGCTTTGGGATGACGTGCTCAATGAGACCTTTACCGACCATGATAAAGATTAATCGTAGCCTGAAAAATCCGGCTATCCCGGTCTATCACACCGCCAGTAAAGGGCGCATACCCCATAAAATGACCCGTGAGGTGGATGAACGCAACCGCGCGATCCTATTTTGTACCGATCCGGCTAATTACGCAGGAAATGAGAAACTCACAACAACGGCTTTTCCATTTAAAGTCTATAAAGACAAATTACTCACGGCGGAACTATTCACCATTTTCAAAAAAAAATGTGCTTATTGTGAAAGCGCTTTTGCCCATGTATCTCCCAGTGATATTGAACATTTTCGCCCTAAAAATGAAATACAGACACAGGACGGTCAGTCATTTAAACCGGGCTACTACTGGCTGGCGGGTGAATGGTCCAATTTACTGATCTCCTGTATTGATTGTAACCGGGCGCGTGACCATCGCGTTCCCGGCCAGCCTGATCATGTGCTGCGCGGTAAAGATAGCCAGTTTCCCTTATCGAATGAGATCAACCGCGTGCGTTCTCATCGGGGAAATGTTTTTGTTGAAGAATCTTACCGGCTGCTGATTAATCCCTGCACGGACGATCCCGAACAGTTTTTCACCTACGATACAGAAGGTCTTATTCACCCCAGAACGCCAGGAGATGAGCGGGCGCTCATGTCTATCCACGTTTATGCGCTGCAACGTGGTGAGTTAGTTCATGAGCGAAAAAGGGTGCTGAATGACCTGATTGAACGCATTGATTTTCTACATTTACCCGCGAAAGAGTTAAATCGGATCGCGAGGGAAGACCAGGAGACTTATCAGGAAAAGTTGCAGCAAGTGCGCAGGCATTTGAAGGCAATCTCCACGATGTTTGTTCCGGGACGGCCGTATTTAGGCATGTTGCGTGATTATCTTCAACACTATATCGGCCGACAGGACTGTCAGCACTTATTGCGTGCAGGGATTGACCTTGCTGAACTGCTGCGCAGAAGCAGATAAGTTCAGTTTTTCTTAATAACCAAAGTTGCCGGATCCTTAGTTGAAATCGGCATTATTCCTGTCAGATGACTGTGCTACTTTGGCATTCATTCATCTGACAGGAATACCATAAAAATGGCTAAGAATAATAAAACAAAAATCGTCTCACTGATTAAAGCCTCACTGGCCGCGCTGGTCGCTTCGGCGATATTCATGGCCTTGCCGGCACAGGCAGAAAATAATGATGCCGATGTGCCGTCATTAAAAGGGAAACGCATTGGCATTACCGTGGCGGGCACCGATCACTACTGGGATCTGAAGGCCTATCAGGGTCAGATTGATGAAGTGAAACGCCTGGGCGGCACGCCAATCGCGCTGGATGGCGGGCGTAAAGAGGCGCAGCAAATCTCTCAGATTCAAACGCTTATTGCCCAGAAGCCGGATGCCATTATTGAAACCCTCGGTACCGCATCGGTCCTCGAACCTTGGCTGAAAAAAATCCGCGCCGCGGGTATTCCGCTGTTTACCGTGGACACCGCCAGCCCCTCCAGTATTAACGTCACCACCTCAGATAATTTTTATATTGGTGAACAGCTGGCGCTGAAACTGGTTAACGATCTGCGCGGCGAAGGAAATATCCTGGTATTTAACGGGTTTTATGGCGTGCCGGTGGTGGCAATGCGTTACGACCAGTTAAAAGCGGTACTGAAATGGTATCCGAAAATTAAAATCATTGAACCGGAATTGCGCGATGTGATCCCGAATACCGTGCAGGATGCTTATTCACAAATCAGCCAGCTGTTAAATAAATATCCGAAAGGCTCGGTACAGGCGATCTGGGCCGCCTGGGATGTACCACAGATTGGTGCCACGCAGGCGGTGGATGCCGCCGGGCGCAGTGAGATTAAAACCTATGCCGTCGACGGCAGCCCGGATGTGGTGTCGCTGGTGAAAGACCCAAAATCCAGCGCAGCGGCGGTGGTGGCCCAGCAGCCTTATCTGATTGGTAAAACCGCCGTACAAAACGCCGCACGTTATCTGGCGGGCGACCGTAACCTGCCGCCAGCAACCTATGTGCCTTCGCTGGTGGTGACCAAAGAGAACGCCGCCGAGGTGCAGAAAACGCTGGGTCAGAGCGATGCCAAATAAACCGCCGCTGTTAGCGCTGCATCAGATTAATAAAGCCTTTGACGGCGTACCGGCCCTGCGCGGGGTGTCTCTCAGCCTCGCGCCGGGGGAGATTCACGGCCTGATTGGCCATAACGGGGCAGGAAAATCGACGCTCATCAAGATCCTCGGCGGGCTGCAACCCGCCGATGGTGGAGAGATCCGCTTCGACGGTCAGCCGGTGCGCATTGATTCGCCGGGCAGGGCGCAGACGCTGGGCATTGAGATTGTGCATCAGGAGCGCCTGCTGGCCCCCAGCCTGACGGTGGCGGAAACGCTGCTGCTGGGCGAGGAGCCGGTTTATCCCGGCGTGCGTCTGCTGAATCGTCGTCGCCTGCGCCAGATTGCGCGCCGGGCGATCCGCCAGCATTTTGCGTTGGAGATCAATCCGGACAGCCTGATTGCCGACCTCAGCGTGGCAGAACAACAAATTGTGCAGATCACCCGTGCGCTGCGGCACTCGCCGCGCGTACTGGTGTTTGACGAACCCACGGCGGCGCTGGCCCGCCATGAAGTGGACGCACTGTTTCGCGCTATCCGCACGCTGCGCGGCCAGGGGCTGGCGGTGCTGTACGTTTCACACTACCTCAATGAAATCACCGAACTGTGCCAGCAGGTCAGCGTATTACGTGACGGGCAAAACGTGGCACTGCATCAGGTCAGCCAGGTCACCGGCCCGCAGCTGATCCACGATATGCTCGGCGATGCGCTGCAAACCCAGTCCCGGCCGACGTCAACGCGTCGTGAACAGACGCTACTGCGCGTGGACAATCTGTCGGCTCCGGGGCGTTTCAGTGATGTCAGCTTCAGTGCGCAACGCGGCGAGATTATCGGCGTCACCGGGCTGCTGGGGTCCGGCGGTAAAGCGCTGGTGCGCTCACTGTTTGGGCTGGAGAGTGGCCTGAGCGGCAGCATCACCCTGAACGATCGGCCCCTGTTGCCACGTTCACCCCATCAGGCGGTGCAGCAGGGCATTGCGTTTGTACCGGAAGATCGCCGCGCCAACGGCATCGCACCTGATCTCAGCGTGCGGGAGAATATTGCGCTGACTTCACTGAAAAGCCTGGTCCGGCGGCTGTTTATCGATCGCGGGCGCGAGAGGGCGCTGGTCGCGGGCAATATTCAGCAACTCGGTATCCGCACGCCGGGTGCGGAGGCACCGCTGCGGTCGCTCTCCGGGGGCAACCAGCAGAAGGTGGTGCTGGCGAAATGGCTGAACACCGATGCACAGCTCTACCTGCTTGATGAACCGACGGTCGGGGTCGATATTGGCGCAAAAACCGAGATCTATCAGGCGCTGCAACAGCTGGTTGCGCAGGGGGCACTGGTGATCGTCTTCTCAACGGACCTGCTGGAGCTGCAGTCCTTGTGTGACCGTATTCTGGTGCTGGCACGCGGGCAACTGGTCAAAACGTTGGACACTGCTTCCGCCGACCATCATGACATCCTCGCCTGGGCTTCGGGTGCAGCACAGGACCTGACGAAAGGAGCTGCCGCATGACAGAACTCACATCACAAGACGCCGTGCTGACCCCGCCTGCCTCTGCGGCGCCGGTATCCGGGCAGGCCACGCAGTGGCTGCAGGGCGGTGCTCTGCTGATCATTATTGCGGTGCTGGCCGTGTTTGCCGTGCTGTCACCGATATTTCTCACCCTCGGGAATCTGGGTAACGTGCTGCAACAGGCCGCGGTGACCGGAACGCTGGCCTTTGGTCTGACGCTGGTTTTGACCGGCGGCGGCAGCCATTCTCTGACCGGGGGGATTGATCTGTCGGTGGCGGCTAATATGGGGCTGAGTGCGGCGGTTTTTGCCACGCAGCTGGCGGCAGGCCATTCCCTGGCAGTGGCGCTGGGCCTGGCGCTGTTAAGCGGTACCGCCCTCGGCTCGCTGAATGCGCTGGCGGTAGTGTGGCTGCGTATTCTGCCGCTACTGGCAACGCTGACCACCATGAATATCGCCATCGGGCTGGAGATGGTGCTGACGCAGAACTCCACCATTCCGGTGAGTGGGCCGCTGTTTGATGCTCTGCTGGCGGCAGGTCCGCTGACGTTGCCCTGGCTGGCCTGGGCCTTTGCCCTGCTGGCGCTGCTGGCAATTCTGTTGACACACAGCACCCGCTTCGGGCTGCGCTTACAGGCAGTGGGCAGCCATCCCCTGGCGGCGCGAGCAAATGGCCTGGTCGTGTGGCGCTATATCGCTGCCAGCTATGTGCTGTGTGGCGTAGCGTCGGCATTAGCCGCTTTCGGTTCAGTGACCGTGCTCAGCGGCAGTTCGCCGGGGGCGGGCGATAACCTGCTGATGGTGATTGCCGCCGTGCTGCTGGGCGTGGTGTTTTCACGGCGTCTGGTGCCGACCGTGGCTGGAACCCTGGTCAGCGTGCTGTTTCTCAGCCTGATTGCCAACGGTTTCCAGTTAATTAATGTGTCCAGCTACTGGATTAACGGTGTGGAAGGGGTGCTGATCCTCTCGGTGGTCTCACTGACCGCACTGCTGCGCCAGCGCCAGCAAAGGAGAAAAGTCCGTGTCTGAGTTAACTGTAGGTCCTGTGGCGGCAAGAGCAGGCGGCAACCTGCTCAGCCTGTTGATGCTGCTGGCCTTTGCCCTGTTATTGCTGTTGTTCAGCCTGACGGCACCCGGCTTCTTTACCCTGAGTAATATCGAAAGTGTGCTGCTGAATAATGTTGCACCGCTGGCGATTGTCGCCCTGGCGATGACGGTGGTGGCTTCGATGGGGGCGGTGGATCTCTCCGTCGGCACCGCGATCGATTTTTCCTGCCTGGTGCTGGTGACCCTGGTGCTGCATCAGGTCGGGCTGCCGCTGGCGATCGGTGCGGCGTTGCTGGCGGCACTTTGTGTGGGATTGTTTAACGCATTTCTGATTGCGGTACTCGGGGTGGAACCCTTTCTGGCCACGCTGGGCACGCTGTTTATTGGTCAGAGCGTGCAGCAGCTGGCATCGAACGGCGGTCAGCCGATCTACCTGTTGACTCAGGTGCTGCCACCGGGCTTCTCCGCGATCAGCCACGGCAGCTGGCTGGGTATTCCGCTGCCGCTGTGGGTCGTTGCGCTGCTGGCGACAGGTTTACATCTGCTGTTGCAGCGCAGCCGTCATGGCCGGGCGCTGAACGTCTTCGGCAGCCAGAGTAGCGTGGCGCACTATTCTGGTATCCATACCAAACGGCTGATCATGCTGGCCTTTGTGATCAGCGCCGTTACCGCTGGTCTGGTGGGACTGATGCTGGCATCGAATGTGAAAGCCTGGGTGTCGTTGTCGGGCACTGCCTATCTGTTGAATGCCATCGGCGCGGCCTTTATTGGCAGCACCTTCTCCCGCTCGCGGCGGCCCAGCGTGCCGGGCACCTTGCTTGGCGTTGTCCTGCTCAGCTTTGTCGCCAATGGGTTACTGTTGATCGGCTGGAACTTTTACTGGCAGCAGGTGGCGACCGGGGTGCTGATCTTCGTGGTGCTGGCCGCCGGAGCGCTGAACCGTCGCCAGCGCGGAGGGGCATGATGAGTGCACCGAAGCCGCCGCTGATCCTGTTTGGTTTTATGATGAATGTGGTCGGGCATATCTCTGCCGGGCTGTGGCGTCATCCTGAGGATCAGGCCTCACGCTACACCGATATCCGCTACTGGGTGGAGATCGCGCAGCTGCTGGACGAGGTGGGGTTCGATGCGCTGTTCCTGGCGGATGCGCTGGGGCAGCTGGATGTATATCAACAGCAGCCGGATGCGGCGCTGCGCGGTGCCGCCCAGATGCCGGTCAACGATCCGCTGCTGCTGGTCTCCGCGCTGGCGGCCGCCACCCGGCATCTGGGTTTTGGCGTGACCGTTTCCACCACTTACGAACATCCTTATCTGCTGGCGCGGAAATTCACCACCCTGGACCATCTCAGCAACGGGCGGGTGGCGTGGAATATCGTCACCTCAATGCTGGACTCCGCCGCGCGCAATCTCGGCCTGACTCAGCAGATCCCTCATGACGAGCGCTACGATCGTGCGCAGGAGTTTGTCGATGTTGCCTGCAAACTGTGGGAAGGCTCGTGGGAGGAGGATGCCGTCGTCCGTGACAAGCAGGGCGGGATTTACAGCCATCCGCATAAAGTTCACCCCATTCGTCACCAGGGTCGTTACTACCAGGTGCCGGATGCGCATCTCAGCGAACCCAGCCCGCAGCGTACCCCGGTGCTGTTTCAGGCGGGTACCTCCGCACGTGGTAGCCTGTTTGCCGCCGCCAACGCCGAGGTGATTTTTATGGCGGGGCTGACGCCGGAGGCCATTCGCCATGATATTGCCACCATTCGCCAGCTGGCGGTGGAGCAGGGGCGGCATCCCGATGCTCTGCGCTTTATTGCCGCCGTCACCGTGGTGACCGGGCCGGATGACACACAGGCCCAGGCACGCTATGCCGATTTTCAGCGTTACATCAGTGAAGAAGCAGCGCTGGCGCTGTTCTCCGCCTGGACGGGGGTGGACTGGGCCGACTATGATCCTGATCGCCCGCTGGAATATATCGAAACTGATGCCTGCCGCTCGGCGCTCGCCAGCCTGACGCGTATTGACGGTGGCCGACAGTGGACGCTGCGTGAAGCGGCACACTATATCGGGATTGGGGGGCTGCATCCCACGCTGGTGGGCGGCCCGCAGTCGGTGGCCGACCAGTTGGAACAGTTTGCCGCGGCATCGGGCGTGGACGGTTTTAACATCGGCTATGCCATCAGTCCCGGCAGCTTTGAGGATTTTGCCCGCTATGTGATACCGGAGCTGAAAGCCCGCGGACGCGTTGCACCCCGACCTGCGCAGCCGCTGACCCTGCGCGAAAGGCTGTTTGGTGCGGGACAGCGTTACAGGCGATAAATCGTAAAAAAAAGACGTCTGTGTTAGCGGTACGCATATTTTTTCTCAGAATACTTTTGATTAAGTTGTCCTTCGCACATTTTATGTTCAACGTAAAAAGGCTAAGACAGCATATGGCGCAGGCGCACTTCATCGACAAAACAGACAATATCTTCGGCTTTAATCACCGGCTCAAGCCCACGTTGCTTAAGCTTGTCACGAAAAGAATCGACAGATAACGTCAGTATTTTTTTAAGATGCCGCGTTTCACGGTAGAGGTAGAGCTGGCCGCTGTCGGACAGGCTGAGTACGCGAAGATCGTCGATCAGCCGAGATAATCCTTCCGTCTGCCGGAGTAAGATATCGAACTTAGCCGTGGCTTTGTTTCGGTGATCGGTACATCGATTGTTGCATTGCTTCTCACAGGCGGGGGGCTGGCGATGTATAACCGTAAAAAGGTGTGACAAAGGCTGAAGCCAGTTTGAACACGCAGCATCGGCAATAGGCATGATTTTAAGTGTCGCGTATGATGGCATCCCAGCTGAGACATCTCACAGGGAGTGATCAACATGATTAATTTCGATTATTTTATCGATCAGGCAAAGCACCTTGCTGCGACATTACCGCTGCCTTCGCAGGTCAATACCTTAGAAAGAGAAGGGTTGCGTTATCGCCTTTATCGGTCAGAACAGACGCCAAATGATCTGATCATTGTTTATCATGGTGGCGGCGTTCATCTGGATGCTGGCTATGACATTCTTGCCCGGCAGATAACACAGGATGAAAGCATCGCAGTTTGTCTGGTGGATATTCGCGGCCACGGCGGATCGACAGGGGCGAAAGGCCAGTTGGCGAACGTTGCCTCGGTCTGGCGTGATGTCGATACGCTGGTGAGCTGGATGCGAACCCTTTTTCCACATACCGCGATGCATTTGCTTGGGCACTCCAGCGGGGCGGGTATGCTGATTAACTATTTTACGCGGCACCTTCCGCAACAAAGAACTGACAGCCTGATTTTTCTGGCCCCGGAACTGGGTCCTTTTGCCCCGGAAGTACGTCAGCGCACGACCTCAGCGCCCTTTGCCAGGGTAAGCCAGTGGCCTTTTATCATCAACGCGTTGAGTGGTGGCTGGCTGCTGGGCAACTACCCGGCGGTGCGGCTGAATTTCCCGGATAAAGTGAAGGCTACCGCGCTGGATTTTGTGCAGCACTACAGTGTCAATATGGCGAATGCGCTGACCCCACGTCATCCTGCAAAACAGCTGGCGGCGCTACCGTTGTCCACCTCGTGGTTTGCCGCTGGCGACGATGAGTTGTTCAGTGCGCAGGCGATGGCGGTATTTGCTAAACAGCATGGCAACACTCATCTGCGGTTCCAGATACTGGAAGACTGCTCACATCTGAATTGCGTGTTTTGTCTTGAGGAGGGGATACAGCAACATCTTAATGCCCTGCGTCAGAAACGCGCCGTCTGATCATCAAGCCCGCTGATGCGCTGAGGGATCCCCACAAAACAAGACCTGCATTCTTGGCAGCCACCTTCTTTTCCGGTCGGCCAGTGAAGCGGGCATGCACGATGGCCAGGTTCAGGTCAACGTCAAGGGCGTTTCGCTTTCCCGCTGCGCGGGCTGAGCGACCCAGGGTGGGCAGTCGCCCCCACCCTGGGGACCCGGGCTTTGCGGCAGGCGCTGCGTCCACTGCGTGGATGCCTTCGCAAGCGTCGTTCACCGATGCACCGTTCGTGACGGCACATCCCTGTGCCGGCTCTCCCTCTCACCGCCGTCGTGGCGGTTCGTCCTGGTTCACTGTGCTTCCTCAGCGCTGCTGAATACCGCCTCAACGTCAAAATCCAGGTCAAAACCCAGATCCAAAATCCTGATTCAAATCAATCCGCAGAGGCTGTCACAAGGTGGGTACCCACAGCGAGCAGACGTTCTGCGGGGATGGGGCCCGTTTGAGGTAAGCCGGACGTCACGCGGCAGGGACGCCGCGTGCCGAGGCCCGCATGGATGCGGCAGTTGCCGATCCGGCTTGCGCAAACTGGCCTCAGACCTGAAACCGAATGATCAGCCATTCATTTTTGTGGGGATACCTCAGCGCTGATGCGGGCTTTTTTCTGCATTAACTCCACGCATGGCGCGGTGGGTTAACGCCGTTCAGATAGTAATTTCCGACATGGAAATACTTCCAGCGCACTGGATCGTGCAGCGTGTGCGTGCGGGCATTGCGCCAGTGGCGATCAAGCTGATATTCCGCCAGCGTGGAGCGGGTGCCGGCCAGTTCAAACAACTTGTTACCCGCAAGAATGGCGATCTCGGTCGACAGCACCTTGGCCTCCGCCGTGGCGACGGTAGCGGCGGCCACTGTTTCTTCACTGGGTGTGGTGATAGCAACGTCGATCAGCTCGCCGGCGCGGCACAGCAGCGCTTCGGCCGCGTGTAGACGGATTTGCAGGTCGCCGATGGCTGCAATGGTGAATGGATCGTCGCTGGCGCGTTCCTGGCCGCTGTCGATCCACGGGCGTGATTTCTCGCGCACAAACGCCAGCGTATCGGCCAGCGTGCCGCGTGCGATGCCGGTATCCACCGCCGCCTGAATAATTTGTGAAATCGGGCCAGCGGCAGTAGGACGTTCAAATGCCTGCCAGACGGGAATCAGTCGTTCCTGCGGTGCATGAACATTGTCCAGCAGCACGGTGCCGGACGCAGTAGTGCGCTGGCCGAAGCTCGACCAGTTGTTGATCACAGTCAGGCCCGCTGCATCGCGATCCAGCACCACCAGATTGGCGCGACCCTCTTCATCTACCGCCACGGTATGCACCAGATGCGCCAGCAACGCGCCCGTGGCGTAGAACTTCTCGCCATTCACTACCAGTTCACCGTTATGCTGGCGCACCGTTGTTTTGAAATCGGCCACCGTGGCGGTGCCTTTTTCTGAGAAGGCGTTGCCCCAGCGTAATCCGGACAAGACGCCGGCCAGCAGCGTCTGCTTCTGGTTTTCCGTACCGTCCTCCAGCAGATGGGCAACACCCGCCAGATGGTTTTGCGGGATCTGCCCCAGCGCCGAGTCCGCAGCGGAGATAATGGCAATCACCTTCGCGACCGTTGCATAGGAAACACCTGCGCCACCGTATTCCCGTGGGATATTGATGCCCCACAGGCCGCTTTGAGAGAACGCGTCCAGTTCGGCCACCGGTAAAATACCATCACGGTCGCGGCGGGCAGCGCCCGGTGCAAACTGTTCCGCCAGCCGTTTCGCGACAGTAATCGCTTCAGCATCGCTGGTTATGATATGCGCAGGCTGTGACGGTCGCGGCAGCGGAGCAAAGTGTTCCGGGGAGTTAACATAAAATTCAGTGGCTTCAGCCAGGGATTCGATAGCAGACACAGGCACTCCTTAATGACGGTGACAGGGCGCATTGGCGCGGATAACACCATCCTGTCACACTGTGTTCACGTCGGTTATAAGGATTCAGCGCATCGATTGTTACCACGCTGATAAGGCGCGGCCTGGTAAACGAGAAAAGGGATTACAGCAGTCATCGCGCTGTCTGCATGATCAGCCCCGGCATCGTGCCGGGGCTTTTTTATCAGAAGGCGTACGACAGGTTGACCGAGTAGCTACGCGGTTCGCCGTAAACCACATAATCGCTGCCCCATGAGTAATAAGAGCGGTCAAACAGGTTATCGACGTTCGCCTGCACCGCCAGCTGTTTCGTGACCTCATAGCGGGCAAACAGGCTGGCCAGTGGATAGCTTCCCTGGTAAACGCGCTGGACTTCTCCATCCGGGCCAGTGGCGTCCTGGAAGGTGCGATTCTGCCAGTTAAGCCCGCCGCCGAGGGTCAGGTCCTGCAACATTGGTAAACGGTAGCGGGAGAAGAGTTTAAATGAGGTCTGCGGCATATTGCTGTTGAAGCGGCCGGAGGTATCTCGCGCCACATAGCGCGTTGCCCCGAAGGTCATTTGCAGGTTGTCGGTGACGGCACCGTTCAGCTCAAACTCCGCGCCTTTACTCACCGCGCCTTTAGCCGCAACATACGCCTGCTCGCTGGAACCATTCACAAAGGTGCCGCTGAGTTCCTGACCCACGTTCTCCTGCTCAATACGGAATACCGCAAAGGTGGCGGTCAGATGCCCATCAAACCAGTCAGACTTCAGTCCGGTTTCATAGTTTTTCCCGGTCACTGGCGACAGATAGGCTCCATCAGTGCCACGGTAGGTCTGTGGCTGGAAGATCGAGGTGTAGCTGGCGTAAGCCGACCAGGTGTCATCGATGTCGTACACCAGCCCGCCGTAGGGAGTGATATGGTTTTTGGCCATTGTTCCGCTGCTGCCGTCGGTGCTCCACTGGGTATAACGCGCGCCGAGGATCAGCGACAGCGGGTCGGCCAGCGAGAAGCGGGCGGCGGTGTAGGCCGATTTCTGGCGGATCACGTCATCGGCATTCAGATACCAGTTACCCCATTCCGGCTCCTGAACGTTGCCGTTCCAGTTGTTATCAAAACTGCCCATCTGTGCATAATCCAGCGCACCGTCCACACTGTAGGTCTGGTTATGCTGGCGGCTGTAGCTGACGCCGGCCATCAACTCATGATGACGCCCCAGCAGTTCAAACGGACCGCTGGCATAGGTATCAATGGATTCCTGCGTGCGCTTACCGCGATCCAGACTGCCATAGCCGCTGACTCCGCTACCGGTCACCGCATCGGGGAACTCCATCACATACAGCAGCTTGTCAGCAAAAGTCTGCTCAGCGTGCGTGGCATTGACGCGGAAGGTCCAGCCGTTATCAAAGTCATGTTTGACGTTGGCAAAAACCTTACGCGAATCGAGGCTGTAACGCGCCCAGTCGGCCGACGGATTGAGATTGCGGCTGTAATGGGTGCGCGAACCGTTGCTGTACCAGGTCGGCAATCCGCCCCAGGTCGGGTTGCCGGTGTTGCTCTCCTGATAGTCGTAGCCGAGCGACACCGTGGTATTGTCGGTCACATCGGCATCCAGCACGCCGTAGAGGAACTTTTTGCTTTTATGGTAGCGATCCAGCCAGCCGTCCTGATCCTGGTAACCGGCGATAACGCGGCCACGTACGGTGCCTTTTTCGTTCAGCGGGGCAGAGAGGTCGGCTACGTAACGCTGGGTATTCCAGCGGCCATAGCTGGCGCTCAGATTGTCGGTCACCGTCTTGCTGTCGGCATGTTTGCGTACCATATTGACCGACGCCGACGGGCTGCCCGCACCGCTCATCAGCCCGGTGGCGCCGCGCACGACTTCGATGCGGTCATAGATGGCGGTGTCTTCCCCGGCATCGCCGTAGTTCCAGTTATCTGCCGCCGACGTCGGGATATCATCAAAGGTGTAGTTGGTGATCTGGAAACCGCGTGAGAAATAGCTGGAACGTTCGCTGTCGACCAGTTGGGTGGCGATCCCGGTGGTGTTATCCAGCACCTCGCCTACGGTTTGCAGATTCTGGTCCAGCATCCGCTGCTCAGTGACGACGCTTAATGACTGCGGGACATCGCGCGGGGTCATCAGCATTTTGGTGCCGGCACGGGTGGTCTGCACCGCATAGTCCTGCTGATTGCCCGTGGCCGTGTCGTCCACGGAAGCGTCGACCACCAGATCTTCTGACAGCTTGGCCTCGCGGGCCTGGGCCGGGGTAAGCAGGGCGTGGATCGTCAGCGCCAGAAGTGAAACGGACAGGGCTGTCTGGCGACCCGGAGCGCGCAGCGGGGCACGACTTTCACGGGGGGACGAAAGCCTGAAGCAGAGCGGCATAGAAAGATCCCTTCAATAAGGTGGGTATGCAGCATCGCCGTTTTTTATCATGTCCTCCGGCGGCGAGAAGCGCGGAGGGACAGGGCGGCTCAGCTAAAGTTCAATGGTAATCATTATCATAATCATTTTCTTTTACGCGTTCATGGTAAATCTGCGGGTGAGAGAAAATAAATGGGGATGAGCAGAAGGCGTACGCGAGGCGTAAAGCATTAAGCAGGAGACGGCAGAGCGGGTATGCTCTGCCGAGAGATCATCAGGAAAGGCTCATGAGCGGCATCAGCGGTTCTATTGCGCCCTGCGACTGGTGTTTTTTTAGCCGGAATTCATCGCTGTTCACCACCAGCACCGGGGTGGTGAGGTCGTAACCCGCCGCTTCGATTTCAGCCTTATCAAATGCCAGCAGCGGCATCCCGGCCGTCACTCTGTCACCTTCTTTCACCAGCGGGTGGAAGTACCTGCCCTCCAGCGCAACGGTATTCAGCCCGACGTGGATCAGCAGCTCAGCGCCGTTATCGCAGAGTAAGCCAATTGCATGGTGAGAGTCGATCAGCGTGGCGACCACGGCATCGCACGGTGCCACCACCTGGCCTTCACTGGGGCGAATAGCGATGCCGTCGCCCAGCATTTTTCCTGCGAACGTTTCGTCGGCAACGCTTTCCAGTGATATCACCGTACCCGGCAGCGGGCTCATCAGATCCAGGCTGCGGGTCTGGGCTGGCACGGCGGCGGCCGGAGCCGGGGACGGGGACGTCGTCGTTTCGGTTAGCGTCTCTTCAGCCAGCGGATCGTCAAAGCCCACAAACTGTACCATGACAATAGTCAGGATAATCGCCGTCGCACTGCCTGCCAGTTCGCCGATAAACGACATCGGCGCGTCCGGGCTGATGGCATTGACCAGGGTGAACAGGCCCGGCAGGGCGGCGTAGGCATAGTAGAGTGAGCCAAACAGGCTGGCGACGACCGCGCCGATTGCCCCGCCAATACAGCCACAGATAAAGGGTTTTTTAAAGCGCAGCGTCACCCCGTATATCGCCGGTTCGGTAATGCCGAATATCGCGGTCACGCCTGCCGACAGGGAGGTCGCCTTGAGCGCTTTGTTGCGCGTTTTCAGGAAAACCCCGAACACCGCAGCCATTTGTCCGATCACCGCGATGGTCTGATAGGCCTGGAAGGAGTCATAACCCTGGGTATCGAAGTTGGCCATGATCACCGGGGTGATCCCCCAGTGAACGCCAAAAATGACAATGATCTGCCATACCCCACCAATCACGGCGGCAGCCACGGCCGGAGCAAAGGCGAACAGCGCGTTATAACCGCTGGCCACGCCCATCGCGGCCCAGGTGGTGATGGGGCCAATGACGATAAGCGTGAGCGGGACGATCACCACGAAGCAAATCAGCGGCGTAAACAGCGCGCTGACTACCTCGGGCAGCCGCCGTTCAACGCGCTTTTCAAGCCATGACAGCGCCCAGACAAGGAACAGCGGTGGCAGCACCGAGGAGGTATAGACCGTTTTTGCCAGCGGGATAAACAGGAAGCTGATGGTTTCCCCCCCGGCGATGCGGCCTGCCATCGCGGTCCACTCCGGGTTGATCAGGGCGCAGCAGCAGAGCACGGCAATAAACGGGTTACATTTAAAGTGTCGGGCGGCGGTAATGGCGATAAACACCGGCAGGAAAGCAAAGGGCGTCCATGACATAAAGTTGAAGATGGCAAAGGTGCCGGTGGTTTTAATATCCGCATCAATCAGGCCGACGACGATTAATATTCCCTGCAGGATCCCCGCCGCCGCCAGAATATAGACAATCGGGGCAAAGACCGCCGACATGGTGCCAATCACGGCATCCAGCCAGCGTGTTTTCTGTTTTGCCTGGCCGCCACCGTGCTGCTCACCTATCAGCGAAGAGAGGGCATTAAAAACATCGGCCACGTGCGTACCGATGACCACCTGAAACTGGCCGCCGCTCTCCACGACCGCAATCACGCCCGCCAGCCCCTGCACTTTTGCCTTCGCGCCCTCCGGCGTTTCATTTAACACCAGCCGCAGGCGGGTGGCGCAACGTGAAAAGGTACTGATATTATTTTCGCCACCAACCTCGTGAAGTATATCAGTTGCTAACTTATTGTAATCCCTGATAACTGCCATTTATTTCGACCTTTTTTTATGGGTAGAGAGTGATGTAACAGAGGGTGAAACCGATTTCATGCTATCAGTGCGATCCATTTCTGCAACCGGTTTCATATCAGAGCGTGAGCTGTTTCACAGCGAAGATTACCGGCGGAAGCAGGGGTGATTTTGCAGCATCTGGCAGAGGGGGGCGAACCTTAGCGCTGCCGCAGGGCATAAAGTGGGGGGAGGCGGTCTGAAAAATAGTGCTTTTTTATAAGAATATTTACCTGCCGGATTTCCAGGGTAACGATTATATTCTGCTGCGAAGGACGCCCGTTGTTACCCGGAGAAGGGTAAAAAACCAATAAGACTCACTTTTTTGCATTCCATCAACATGATGGTGGCGAGGTTTTTAATGCTTTTAAAACGCAGCGGTACAATAGCCATGGTATTACTGATTACGCTTTCGGTCACGGCCTGTGGCATGTCTCACCGTGGCAGAAATACGGCCATTGGTGCGGGTGTGGGTGCAGTAGGCGGGGCTGTTCTGACCGGGGGCAGTACCTGGGGCACCCTGGGGGGCGCGGCTATCGGCGGGGTGATCGGGCATCAGGTCAGCCGCTAAGCTGACCTGTGCATCAATACGACTGACGCGTTATGGCCTGCGGTACAGGGCAATGCTGCGACCTTCCAGTTCCACGTTCTTCTCTTTGGTGATCACCTTACCGGGCCTGGCCCGGTCTGAGGTGCTGAGTTCCAGCACCCAGCCCCCTTCACCAAACTGTGGGATCAGGAAGGGCACATTGCCCTCATACGGGTTAAACAGCATCAGCACGTCATGCCATATCCCTTCCTGGTCGGCCAGATCCGCCCGGCCAATATAGACCCCGAGCGTTGACCCTTCGTCCCACTGCTCTGGCTGCTGAAAACCACCGCCTGCGTTGAACCACTTGATTTCCATATCATCACGCCAGCTTTCACGGCGCAGCAGCGGTTGTGCGGCGCGCAGCGCAATCACCTGTCGGGTAAACTCGCGCAGCGCTTCACCACTTTCCGGCACCGCGTCCCAGTGGATCCACGAGATTTCGTTATCCTGGCAGTAGCCGTTGTTATTCCCGGCCTGGCTGCGGCCAAACTCATCCCCGGCCAGCAGCATCGGGGTACCGTGAGAGAACAGCAGGGTGGCGAGAAAATTACGTTTCTGACGTTCACGCACCGCATTAATGCCTTCATCCTCCGTAGGGCCTTCCGCACCATAGTTATATGACCGGTTATCATTATGACCGTCGTTATTGTCCTCACCGTTGGCATCGTTATGCTTTTCGTTGTAAGAGACCAGATCATTCAGCGTAAAACCGTCATGTGCGGTAATAAAATTCACGCTCTCCCAGGGGCGTCGGCCGCGCTGATCGTACAGATCGCCCGATCCCAGCAGGCGGGCGGCAAACTCGGTCGACACATTGTCTCCCTTCCAGTATTCCCGCACCGTATCACGATACTTGTCGTTCCACTCGGCCCAGCCCGGCGGGAAAGCGCCCACCTGATAGCCGCCCGGACCAATATCCCACGGCTCTCCGATCAGCTTCAGCTTTGACAGCACCGGATCCTGCATGATGGCGTCAAAAAAGCCGCCGCGCGGATCGAAACCGCCCGGTTCACGGCCGAGAATGGTACCTAAGTCGAAGCGAAAACCATCGATGTGCATCGACTGCGCCCAGTAACGCAGGGAGTCCATCACCATCTGCAGCACGCGCGGGTGGGAAGTGTTGACGGTATTACCGGTGCCGGTATCGTTAATATAGTAACGGTGCTGATCGGGCAGGGTGCGGTAATAGGAGAAGTTATCGATGCCCTTAAAGGAGAGCGTAGGGCCCAGCTCATTACCCTCAGCGGTGTGGTTGTAAACCACATCAAGGATCACCTCGATTCCGGCATCGTGGAAGGCGCGCACCATATCTCGGAACCCCTGAATACCGTTGGGGCCGAAATAGCGCGACGCAGGCGAGAAGAAGGCCAGGGTGTTATACCCCCAGAAATTTTTCAGTCCTTTGTCCAGCAGGTGCTGATCGTCCGGGAACCAGTGAACGGGCAGCAGTTCGACCGATGTGACGCCCAGGCTCTTTATATACTCCACGGACGCCGGATGCCCCATGCCTTCATAGGTGCCGCGCAGCGCCTCCGGCACCGCCGTATTCAGCTGGGTAAACCCTTTCAGGTGGGTTTCATAAATCACCGTGTGTGACCAGGGGATAACCGGGCGGTTTTCATCATGCCAGTGAAATTCATCCGGATCGATAACGCGGCATTTGGGCGTAAACGGCCCGCTGTCGCGCGTATCAAAGGTCAGATCTTTATCATCATCGTACAGGTCATAGGCAAAGTGGGCTTCGTTCCACTCGATGTCGCCCGACAGCTCGCGCGCATAGGGGTCAATCAGCAGCTTGTTCGGGTTAAACCGGTGTCCGTTTTCCGGATCGTACGGGCCATAAACCCGGTAGCCGTACAGCGCCCCCGGCCGCAGGCCTGGCACATAGCCATGCCACACCTCATGGGTGTATTCAGGCAGCGTCAGCCTGGCAATTTCCTGCGTACCGCTCTCATCGTACAGGCACAGCTCCACGCGCTCGGCATGCGCGGTGAACAAGGCAAAGTTCACCCCTTCACCATCAAAGTTGGCCCCCAGCTGGTGGCTTAGTCCCGGTTCTATTGCAAAAGGTTGATTATCTGACATGGTGTTTTTTTATCCTGTTGCAGAGTGAATCGCCAGCGGTAAGGCATGACGTCCATGGTTCAAAGTCATTATTCACTGGCCAGTATCAGCGGTACGCCCTGGCTGTCCGGCTGCAGGCTGAGGTGGTCCGTCAGGAAAGTGACTTCCCCGTTAAGAATATTACGGTAACGTCGCCGGGCGAGAGGCGCATCCAGCGCGATTGTGCTGTCACCAGCGGTCGCCGGCTTCCCGCTGAGACTGAGCATCAGACGGGGAGCGACCACAATCAGCGCGTCCGCGCTGTCGCAGCGGGCAAAGGCGATGATGTGCTCTTCGCCCTGGCCTTCCGCGTGCAGCGGCAGGTAATTTCCCCGACGAAACAGCTGTGGACGGGCCTGACGTAAACGCAGCAGGCTGGTTATCACATGCTGGTTAAGCTGACCGCTCAGCCAGCGCGGCGCAGAGGTGTCGAGCGGGATCCGGTGCTCTGCCAGCATCTGCTGCAGCGTGGCAAAGTCAGGTTCACGACGGTTGTCAGGGTCGATCAGGCTGAAGTCCAGCGTCTCACTGCCCTGGTAGATATCCGGCACGCCCGGCGCGGTCAGCTTGACCACGGTCTGGGTCAGGCTGTTGATCAACCCGGCGCGAATAAATGGCTGAAGCGCGGCGGTAAAGTCACGCAGAAAAGCCTGATTTGACGGCGCGAGCAGGTGAGCGGCATAGTCGAGCACCGCATTCTCATAATCATCGTTCACGGCGGTCCAGTTGGTGCGCTGTTTGGCCTCCCGCAGCGCCTTCTGCACGTAAGTGAGAAAGCGTTCTTCCAGCGCGGCCAGACCGGCCGTGTCCCCTGGTTGCAGCGTGGCGGGCCAGACGCCGGCCAGCGCCTGATAGAGCATCCACTCGACGGCGGGCCGGGGTGCCGGGCCGTCATTCAGATGGGCCACTTTTTCCTGATTCATTTCGCGCCAGCGCGTTACGCAGGCCGCCCAGTGTTCCGGCGCTTCCGACAGCGTATACAGCCGCGCACGGGCATCCTCTCCGCGTTTAGTATCATGGGTCGTGGTGCCGGAGAGCGCATCCGGCTGGCGCTCCAGGCGGGTCGCCATTTCCCGGTGAAAACGCGCCGGAGAGAACGAACGCGGCAGCGGTTCAGCACCCACTTCATTCAGCGCCAGCGACATGTGCTGGCGGAAGAACAGCGTATCTTCGACGGATTTCGCCATCAGCGGCCCTGTCAGCTGCTGGAAGCGGGTACGGAACGTTGTGGCCTGCTGGTGGGATGCGTCAGAGACTTCGCCGGTCAGGATACGCAGAAGAAAATCCAGCGCCGCAGGATCGGGCGCGCTGGCGCTGCTTTTGACTCTGGTGGCCACGGTGTGCAGCCTTTGCCGATCGGCGTCCGGCATGCCGCTGGCGGTACCGTAAGTCCGGTACACCGGGAAGGCAACCAGCAGTTCGCGCAGCGCCTGACGCAGGGCATTCTCATCTGGCGTGGCGCGTTCAGTCCCGGCCAGGCCGACGGCGAGAGTGAGCAGGGTGGAGAACTCTCCGGCGAAGTTCTTATCGGCCATCAGCAGCTTGGCAGCGCGCAGCTCGGCGGCCATATTTACCGGGCGATCGACCACCTCATTATAGATTTTACGCAGGTTAGCCAGCTGACTGCCGTCCACCAGTGCATCGGAGAGCGCGGCCATAAATTCGTAGCCGGTAGTGCCCGAGACCGGCCAGTCGTCAGGCAGGTGCTCATCCTCGCCGAGGATTTTTTCCACGGTAATATAGCAGTCCGCTCCGGCCTGCTGACGCAGATGGTCAAGATAGCCCTGTGGATCGGCCAGCCCGTCGACATGATCCACCCGCAGGCCGTCAACCGCGCCGGAATGCACCAGCTCAAGGATCAGACGGTGGGTATCTTCGAAGACTCCTTCGTCTTCTACGCGGACCCCCACCAGACCGGTGATTTCAAAGAAGCGCCGGTAGGAGAGATCCTGCGCGGCGTCCCGCCAGCACATCAGCCGCCACGGCTGCTGCTGGTGGAGCGCGTTGATGTCTGCTTTATCGGTGATGGCCAGCACGCCCGCCTCGCGGCCCTGCCAGCTGTCAGGCGTCAGCGGGTAAAAGGCATCATAGCAGGCGAGGGCGGGCCTGCCCGTTACCGGGTCGGCTTTAACCGCTATATCCCCGTTGTCCAGCACGGTTTCAAAGTCATCACCGAGGAACGGCAGCGTCAGACGGCGCGACCAGTCGATATCAAAATGCCGGGCATAACGGCTTTTTTCGCCATGTTCAACCACGTCATGCCACCAGGCATTTTCCAGCGAGGCGGCCATGTGGTTGGGCACGATGTCGAGGATCAGGCCGATCCCCGCCTGTTTCAGCGTGCTGACCATGCGGTCGAAGCCCGCCCGGCCGCCGATGGACGGCTCAATCTCGTTGGCATCGGTCACATCATAGCCGTGCGTGGAACCGCGGGTGGCGGTAAAGATCGGCGAGGCATAAAGATGCGAGATACCCAACTGCTGCAGGTACGGCACCAGGGCCGCCGCCCGGTCAAAGGTCATGCCGTTGCGAAACTGAATACGGTAAGTGGCGACAGGTATAGTCACGTTGCATCTCCCGGTAGAAGGCGAACAAGAATGGAATGCGGCGGCAGATCCTCGCCCCGATCGGGCCAGGCAAAGATCGTCTCGCCGGGCAAATCCGGCAGCGGCTGCGGAGTGGCAGCGATATTTACCGCCATCGACAGCGTCCCCTGGGGGAACGTCCAGCTGACGGCGAGGAAGCCGGATGCCGTTTTCACCACGTTTCCGCTATGGCCGCCCGCGCGGGCCAGCAGCGGCACAATATACTGCTGACGCAGCGTCAGCAGCTGGCGGGTCAGTGCCATCCACGCCTGACCTTCCGGGGTTTCCGGCTTGTGCCAGTCGAGCCTGGAAGCAATAAAGGTTTGTTCCGCATTCGGATCGGGCACGCTTTCACCTTCATGCCCGGCGTGGCCGGCAAACTCCCTTGCCCGGCCTTCGCGTACCGCTCGGGCCAGGTCGCCGTGGAAGTCGGTGAAGAACAGGAAAGGATGGGTCTCACCGTACTCTTCCCCCATAAACAACAGCGGAATGTGCGGGGACAGCAGCAGCATGGCGAGCATCACTTTGCTGCGGTCGGCCCCGGCCAGGGAGATCAGCCTGTCTCCCTGCGCCCGGTTGCCGACCTGATCGTGGTTCTGGATAAAATCGACAAAGGTCACCGGCGGCTGCCCCTGGCTGTCCACGCCGCGCGCCTCGCCGGACTGCGGAGACACCTGGCCCTGATAGATAAAGCCTTCCGTCAGCGCCCGGGCCACGCCTTTTTCGGGCTGATCAGCGAAGTCCTGATAATAGGCATGTGTTTCACCGGTGGCGAACACGTGTACCGCATTATGAAAGTCGTCGTTCCACTCGCCGGTAAACAGCGGAGCACTGCCGTCGGCATCGCGGGGATGCAGGAAGATCACGTTGCGGCAGTCTTCGGTAGTGAGGTGGATCGGGCGCTGCGGTATCTCTGCCCGGATGCGCTGCGCGATCTCGATCAGCACGTGCGGCTGCTGGCTGTCCTCAATCTGGTCAATGGCATCGAAGCGCAGCCCGTCCAGATTGTATTCCTGCAGCCAGTACAGCGGGGCTTCGACGATGTAGCGGCGTACCGCATCCACGTCCCAGGCAATTGCGGCTCCCCAGGGCGTGGTGCGCTCCGGATGGAAAAAGTCGGGAGACAGCAGGGGCAGATAATTGCCCTCAGGGCCAAAATGGTTCAGGACGATGTCCAGCACCACCGAGATACCGTAGCCGTGCGCGGCGTCGACAAAGGCTTTAAAGTCCTCCGGCGAACCGTACGCCGCGTGAGGAGCATAGAGCAGTACGCCGTCATAGCCCCACCCGCGACGGCCGCCGAACTGGGCGAGGGGTAAGACCTCGACCATGGTGATCCCCAGCCCGGCGAGGTGCGGCAGTTTGTCGATAGCGGCACGGAACGTTCCCTGCGGGGTAAAGGTGCCGATATGCAGCTCGTATACCACGGTTTCTTCCCAGGGGCGGCCTGCCCAGCCGGTATTCTGCCAGGCATAGCGGGCAGGGTCGATAACCAGCGACGGCCCGCCGACGTCATCGCGCTGCGCGCGGGAGGCCGGGTCCGCGACCGTCTTGCCATCGGCAAGCACGTACTGATACTCCTCGCCGGGCTTGACGCCAGCGACCTCAACTTCAAACCAGCCGTTGCCGGTTGGCGTCATCTCAATGTCTTTCGCGGAAAGTCGCAGGGTGACTTCGCTCTGGCCAGAGGCCCAGAGACGAAAACGCACGGTGTCGGCAGCCACAAATTCGGCACCCCAACTTTTCGGGAATGATCGGGTTTCCATTCGGTCTCCTCGTTTAAGTCCAGTACGCAAAAATCGCTGACATCACGGCGGCACCCCGGCAAAGGGGGTAAGATATCAGTCGGGTAAAGGTGTCTTCAGGATATGGATAGCGGTCAGGGCATTACAATCATAGACCAGGATGTTACGACCCGCAGGCCAGAAGGAAATGAGGGGGAAGATGAGCATCACTATCAGAGCATTCCAGGTGAGTGACCTCGATGCCGTCATTACGCTGTTTCAGGCATCCGTCCGACAGATCGCGTCACGGGATTACCGGCCTGAACAGATAGCGGCCTGGTCACAGGTAGACCGGATAAGCTGGGAGAAGCGATTTCAGCAAAGCTGCTGCTGGCTGGCGGTTCGCCATGACGAGATTGCCGGTTTTGGCAACGTGGAGTTTGACGGGCATCTGGATATGTTATTTACCCATCCCGGGCATCAGCGCTGCGGCGTGGCGACCGCGCTGCTGAAACGACTGGAGCAGGCGGTGGCCGATAGGGCGCTACCGGCCATTTTCACTGAAGCCAGTATCACCGCCAGACCGTTTTTCAGCCGGCAGGGCTTCCGGATGATTGAGGCACAGCAGGTCAGGGTGCGCGATCAGCAGTTTATTAACTACCGGATGCGGAAAATGCTGATGTCAGATAACGCGACAGGCCAGACCGATCCGGCATGATTTATTCTGTCCCGACATCAAAAATAACATACAGCTTGCGCATCGGTGTATCGACCACCCAGGTGCCTTCGGTGTTAGCAGCAAAGAAGAAACTGTCGCCCCCTTTAAAGGGTAATGTGGCTTCGCCGTCCGGGGTAAAGGAGCCCGTGCCGCTGAGAAAATGCATCACCTCAGCCTGCTTTACCCCCCGGCGATAGCTGCCCGCACCGCACTCAAAAATTCCGGTATCAATATTCTCTTTGCCCGGGATGACTGTTTGAATGCCGGATAACGGAATGGTGCCGGTGCCCGGCAGACCCTCAACCGTACCCCAGGATTCCATCGTCTTAATGGTGGCAGGTTGTTCTATTTTTTGCACTTTCATATCAATGAGTTCCTGTTGGTGACACTGTCACCTAATAATGGCGGCAGGGGGATAAAAACGCACTGTCATGCGGTATGCTTTCGTTATTCAGAGTAAGGGGTTTGCTAAAAACAATGCGGAATTTTTAAGGTGTCCGTTAACATATTTGCATGCAAACCGGCCTGAGTTTGGTAGAAACTTTTGCGAGGATCTTGCAGAGGAGACTGGACCAGCGGGCGCGAACTCGCTGATCCTGTAAGCTATTTTATTGTGTTTTGGATTTATCGCCCCAGCGGCTTTGCAGATAGCGCACCGCATCCTGAGTCTGCGGCCGGTTAAGGTAGTCCTCGCGGAAAAGAATGGTACCGCTGACGCCGGGAAGAGATTCATTTAAATCGAGCTGCTTCTTCAACTCCGGCACGCCACCCTGTACCGTCCAGTCAGGTTCAGTTTTTGACGGTTCGCCCACTTTATACAGCGCAATGCCAATGTAAAGGCGGGTTTTCGTTGGCCTGACCACATCGGCCCACCATTTTGTCAGCACGTCATACCGGGCGGCCTGGCGCGAGAACGGCCAGTAAACCTGTGGCGCAATATAATCGAGAAGTCCCTGCTGCACCCAGCGGCGGGTATCGGCGTAAGACTCATCATAGGCAGCCGCACCGCGTGTATCCGAACCCGCCGGGTCGTGCGAGAGATTGCGCCAGACGCCTGCCGGACTCACGCCAAATTCAACGCCCGGTTTCAGCTGCCGGATGGTGCGGGATACCTGTTCGATCAGCTGCTGCGTATTGTGTCGCCGCCAGTCGGCCTTGCTGATAAACCCCTGGCCGTATTGCCGGAACGTCTGGCTGTCGTTCAACGCAGAACCGGGAGACTCTGCATAGAAGTAGTCATCGAACTGCACGCCGTCGATCGGGTAGTTTGCCACCACCTCGGCCACGATGCTGGTGATCCAGTCCCGCACCTCCGGGATCCCCGGGTCGAGCACATAGCGGTCGCCTGACGTACGGATCCAGTCGCGGTGCAGCACAAAGACGCTGGCGGGCTGGAGCGACAGCGTCCGGTTCAACTCCGCCACCGTGGACGATTTTGTATTAACGGAAACGCGATAGGGGTTAAACCAGGCATGCACTTTCATGCCCCGCTTGTGCGCTTCATCGAGAATAAACTGCAGGGGATCGTAGCCGGGATAGTCGCCGATATTGCCCGTCAGCATATCGGACCACGGCAGAATTTTAGAATTCCACAGTGCGGTGGCGTCAGGCTTCACCTGGAAAAATACCGTGTTGATGCCAAGACGTTTCAGCTTATCCAGCTTATCGGTCAGCGCCTTCTGCTGCAGGCTGATACGCAGGGCCGCACTGCTGACATTCACCGAAGAGACCGGTGGCCAGTCAAGGCGTGATACCGTTGCCAGCCAGACGCCGCGCATCGGCTGTGAACTCCGCACGGGCTGGCCTGATCCCGGCGGTTTAACCGGAGAGGGAAACGGCGTGACCAGAGATTTTGGTGGCTGGGTGGAGCAGCTGGCCAGTAACAGCGCGGCGGCCACAATGAAAGCGCTGGCTTTTTTCGCGGTGGCGGCAGAGGCAATGCGACGGGAACGGGTGATGATAAGCTCCGGTTTTATCTGAGGATTGAATGCAAAGGACATTCTCAACCTATCCGGGGCAAAGTCAATGGATCGGGACAGAGAAGTCCGGTGTCCGCCAGTGGCATGACATTCGTTTTCCCTATGGCAAAAATGGTCTGATCAGACGGATAAAATGTGACGAATTGTCACCAGACTGGCGAACTGCTGCGATCTTGATAAGTCTCATCAGAGGGCAGGGAGGTGCGTTTTTTGCTGCTCCTGTGTGAATTCTGGCGTGTCATACCCCTGATAACCTCATAGAATTCACGTAGCGCGATCGGTTTTAGTTAACCCTTATTTTTTCATTTCCAGAGTTCTGCGGAGGTCTCTTGACTGATTTATCTGAGCTGTTGCTGGTCCTTCAGCGGCTGGAAATCCAACTGCATCAGCCGGCTATTCGGCATGATGCGCAGCAGGTTAATGCGTTGCTGCATCAGGATTTTACAGAGACTGGCCGGTCAGGGATACGCTATAGCCGGCAGCAAGTCATTGACGCGCTGGCGAAGGAACGTGATCGAACAGCCATCGAAGCCGGTGATTTTACACTGACCATGCTCGCCGATGGCGTGGTACTGCTGAATTACATCAGTACGCAACGGGATGCGACAGGGATAACGGCTAACAGGACCATGCGAACATCTATCTGGATTTGGTCTGCAAAGGTCGGTCACTGGCAGATGCGTTTCCATCAGGGGACGCCTGCAAAAGATTGAACGGCTCCGGCAAAGAGAGGCAGGCGAGGTACCCGTGAGCAAAGCCCACGGCCGGGTACCTGATCTGATATGCAATTTAACATAATATACATTATGCGCACCGGCGTTGTAAGTCCCATTTGATAATGTCACTTTTTAGCTAGTTTATGATGTCACCCAGATACGGCGCATTTTCCACCTTTCTGAGAGATCTCTTCTGATGCTGGTAACCATGTCCTATAAAGAACTTCACCGCTTGCCGCTGATCCAGGGCGTTGTTGAAAAGCGCCTGCCTCGCTGTGATGTTGCCTCTCAGCTGGATCTCACTGAACGTCAGGTGCAGCGTCTGATGAACCGCTTCCGGGAGTCCGGTGCTGCCGGGCTGACGAACAGCCGTCGCGGTTTGCCCGGGACTATGACCAATCCCGACGATAAACAACATTCCATCGCTGTTCAGTCATCCGCTGCATTTTTATGTGTTGAACCAACATGGCGTTAACCCGCCTGATAAAGCTATGTTCGGGTACTGAAGGATCATCAACCGTTCAGAAAAATCAGCCCTGTCAGCGTCAGCCGTACAGCACTGTCCTCATAAATAATGAAAATAAAAGATGATCGCGCTACGTGAATTCTGCGATTTTCGCAGGGGTATGGCACACCAGAATTCACACAGGAACGCGACTTCCCTGCCCGTCTGATGGCTGTGTAGCCCACTGGTGATGGCCAGCTTTGCGGAAAATGGCCCCCTGCACGAACTCAGATTCGATTAGGGGTAAATGCGTCATAAAAACCTGCCGTGGGTTAAACGATGCTGTTAAAATATACACATATGAAATATCATATCTGTTTGGCTGTGTTTAACGGGATCTAACATGCTACAACCGGTTCAACTTTTTAAACTACTGGCTGACGACACGCGCTCAACTATCGTGATGCTCCTCAGAGAGGCTGGTGAGATGTGTGTCTGCGATATCTCTGCGACAACGACAGAGTCACAGCCGAAAATATCCCGTCATATGGCGTTATTGCGTGAGGCGGAGCTGGTCATCGACCGCCGCGAAGGAAAATGGGTACACTACCGGCTGTCGCCTCATATGCCTGCATGGGCTGCCGGTATTATTGATTCAGCCTGGAATTGTGAACGAGAAAACATACGTATTAAGCTCAGTCGCACCACAACTTCCTCCTGTTAAAAATGATAAACACATTCGAATAATCACATGTGATGGAGGCTCTGATGTTACTGGCTGGTGTTATTTTTTTGTTCACGCTCGTTCTGGTTATCTGGCAACCCAGAGGGCTGGGAATTGGCTGGAGTGCCTCGCTGGGGGCATGTCTGGCGTTGCTGACCGGCGTCGTTCATCCCGGGGATATTCCGGTGGTCTGGCAGATAGTATGGAATGCCACCGCCACCTTTATTGCCGTGATCATCATCAGTCTGCTGCTCGATGAATCTGGGTTTTTTGAATGGGCCGCGCTGCATGTTGCCCGTTGGGGGAATGGCCGGGGGTGGTTACTCTTCTCCTGGATAATCCTGTTGGGCGCAATGGTGGCAGCCCTGTTTGCCAATGATGGTGCAGCACTGATCCTGACGCCTATCGTTATCGCGATGCTGCTGGCGCTGGGGTTCAGCCGTGGGGCAACCTTAGCTTTTATCATGGCCGCAGGGTTTATCGCCGACACGGCAAGTCTGCCGCTGGTTGTCTCTAACCTGGTGAATATCGTCTCGGCAGATTTCTTTCAGCTTGGCTTCTCCGACTATGCTGCCGTGATGGTCCCGGTTGACCTGGCGGCCATTGCGGCTACGCTGGTAATGCTGCATCTTTATTTCCGCAGGGACATTCCCGCCGTTTACGATGATTCTCTTTTAAAAGAACCGAAAGACGCTATACGCGATGTGAATACCTTTAAAACCGGCTGGCTGGTTCTGTTTTTACTTCTGGTGGGGTTCTTCGGACTGGAGCCGCTGGGGGTCCCGGTCAGTCTGGTTGCGGCCACGTGTGCCCTGCTCCTGTTAGCCGTAGCGAAACAAGGTCGCGTCATTAATACGGTGAACGTGCTGCGCGGTGCGCCATGGCAAATTGTTATCTTCTCGCTGGGGATGTACCTGGTGGTCTACGGATTACGTAACGCCGGACTGACCTATTATCTTTCATCCGTGCTGAATCAGCTGGCTGAGAAAGGATTATGGGCGGCAACGCTGGGTACTGGCTTCATGACGGCCTTCCTGTCATCGGTAATGAACAATATGCCGACCGTGCTGGTCGGGGCGCTGTCGATTGATGGCAGCACAGCGACCGGTGTTATCAAAGAAGCGATGATTTACGCCAACATCATCGGCAGCGACCTGGGGCCTAAAATTACCCCTATCGGCAGTCTGGCTACATTGCTGTGGCTCCACGTTCTGTCGCAGAAAAATATCAAAATCACCTGGGGTTATTACTTTCGGGTGGGGATTGTGATGACCCTCCCCGTGCTGTTTGTCACGCTGGCTGCACTGGCGCTTCGTCTGTCTTTCAATTAGAGCGAGGATACTGATATGAGCAACATCACTATTTACCATAATCCGGACTGCGGCACGTCACGCAATACCCTTGAGCTGATCCGCAACAGCGGTAAAGAGCCGACCGTTATTCATTATCTTGAGACACCCCCCTCACGAGATGAACTGGTCAAACTCATTGCGGATATGGGCATTTCGGTACGGGCGCTGCTGCGTCAGAATGTCGACCCTTTTGAAGCGTTAGGGCTGGCGGAAGATTGCTTTACTGACGATCAGTTAATCGACTTTATGTTGCAGCATCCTGTTCTGATCAATCGCCCCATCGTGGTGACGCCGCTGGGTACCCGGCTATGCCGCCCTTCTGACGTCGTGCTGAATATTCTTCCTGATGCACAGAAAGGCGCGTTCACGAAAGAGGACGGTGAGAGAGTGGTTGATGAACAAGGTCAGCGGCTGAACTAAACGCGTTCTGGTGACGAAGGGCGAGAGAACGCGCCCTTTTATATCTAATAAAATCCGTGTTAACAAAGCATCCTGCGGTTTTCACGGGACCAGAATTCGCATAGCAACAGCACACAGCGTAACTAATAATCATCCGCCGTTTTGCTCTTTATTCCTCGGGTTCTTTCCAAGACAGTGGCACGCCGATAAACGTATGCGTGCAGCAACGGCACGTGACCGGAATATCGTCGGCCGTAATATGTGGATTGACCTGCCTGAGGAACCCAAGCTCGTCAACAAACAATCCAGGATAAAAGCTGAAGTCGCCACAGCAAACGTAGTCCCGCTGCTTGTGCTCGTGTCGGGCCACTAACCAGAAAATGGGCTCGTCTCTGTCCAGACGGCTTTTCGCTTCGCTGTAAACCTCGTCCCACTTCTGACCGATTTTACTCAGTAAAAAATGAAACAGAGGAGAATAGTCCAGACCGCGCTGTTGCTTACTGTGCATTGATTCACGCTGCGGTAATTCTTCATCTGCCCTTTTCTTCCGGTTTCGTTCCCAGCGATAATCCGCGCCGGGATTATTTGAATGGTGGCGTGTTGTGGTATTCACCCGGCGATAGAGTTTATCTACGCGGTTTTCATTATGGATACGCATATTCTGTTTTGATTACCTTCTGAACCGGGATGATATAATCCTGATAAATAATTTTACCACTATCGCCGTTCGCGCGGGTATTACGCCTACTGAGTAATGGGGAAAATTAATCACATGTGATCAGTTTAATCTGGCCATTTTTGGCATAGGTTTCCACAAAGTCAGGTTGCGCCACCCAGACGCGTTTCTGCTGATCTTTATCAAAGAAACCATACCAGCGAAATACGCCTTCCCTGCCCTTAAAGGTCATATCCGCTATTTTTGCTGTTTTACTAAAGTTGTCCCAGTTAAGCGTCATGCCTCCCGTGCCAAGATCGAGCGTCTTATCCAGGAAGAACCCAATCTTATTAGCGTCAATACGTTTCGTATGAACCGATATTACTATCTGATTTTCATTGACCACTAACGGATGGCTTTGTTGATCAACTGGCAGTGAAAATCCCTCGTCATCACAGCGTGTTTTCCATTCGATGGCATGAGATTGAGCAGAAGAGGTGAATGACGTTAAAACAATAATGGCAGCAATAAATCTCATGTAAATATCCCTGTTATCAATACTATTCGGTGATGCAGCGACAAGGGCTATTTACTGAAGCACCCGTGCCGGTCTGACATAACGTGCTACAATCCTGTACGTTTCCCCCTGTGAGGTCGTCAGCACGGGACGGTTTTCCGGGACTGAATCACAGAGAATCACATCACCGATGAAATTACTGCCTCTCCTGGCCACGCTGGCCGTTATAACACTGTCCCTGACTACCTGCATGACGCACAAGGAAGATCATCTTTTACGCAAACCGCTGCACCTCACCGTGCGCGTAGAGGATGAGAACGGTGGGCCGCTGACCCCTACGGCGATAAAAGTTTACCAGCTCGTGCCTGGCCCCGACCGGTTTTTCTGCCTCAGCATTCCGTCACTGGGCGGCGGTGGCAAGAATTGTGGCACCTCTAATAAAGAGTCTATTTATAAGGGCGAATTCCCCGCCAGCGGCTCACTCGGCTTTACCGCGTTGTATCTGACCGGCCTGTATATTGAAGTTGCCGAAACCTGTGATAACACAGTCCCCAACGCCCGGCGGCGCTATTTTAAACTGACGTTAGATACGGGGTCGCTGATGGACGGTCAGACGATCACGGTGAAACCCATTGATAATGCCCAAATGGGATCTGTCATTCAATATAAGCCCTGCACGACCCCGATGCCTTCCCGGGGCGAATGGGAGGATTTTTACTGAGACCTCACTTCCCTGCTCTGCCGGTGACCCGATGATAGCGGGCAGAGAAACGTGCCACGTGATGAAGGTGATGTGAATGCCCGAGTGAAATTCACATCACCGGCATCAGCGGCTACTCATTGCCCCATTGATTCAGGAACGTGGCGATTTCATCAATCCGTTCCGCGTCAATACCGGCTTCACTGGCGATCTCTTTCTGTGTATCCTCACCAATTTCTTCGCCGTCCATCAGGCGGGTGATCAGCAGCTGGAAATAGTGTGCCAGCGGTGTGCGATCGGCTTCCTGCACCGGCTGGGTGGTTTCCGTCGAGTACTCATCTACGATGTCATAAAATTTCAGGGGTACGTCATTACTCATCAGTCGCTCTCCAGGGTTAATCTCTGATTCAGTAAGAAGTGTACTGTGTAATGGCCTCTGATCTGACACCTTTTTCACGTTTTCATCGTCACAGGTTAACCGTCAGTCGATAAAATCCGCTGTTTTCATTTTTTTTGCGTAAGTACGCACTTTTGTTAGGGAAATAATGATGTTTCACCTTATTTTCAGTCTCCCCGCCTGGTATGTCATTGGGCGGTTTATCGTTCCGCTGTCCCAGCCCCTGGCGTTAAAAATCATCCTGTCGCTGCTGGCTCTGCTGGCCACCCAGTACCTGTTAGTCAGCCGTTTTACCTCTGGCAGTGTTTTTGCCCCGGAGATGCCGCGAACGCTGATTATCCTGTTTAACTGGGCCTTCAGTGTCGTGCTGTTCCTTGCATTCATACAGATCGTGATTGATGCGGTGACGCTGATCTCAATGCTGGTCAGGCATCCGCTGACCATCGTCCCGGGCGTGCGCTACCTGGCTGCCATACTGGCCATCGGCCTGGCCACCTACGGCGTGCAGCAGGCCATCCGCGTGCCGGCTCTGAAGGATGTCACCATCCCGGTTGCCAATCTGCCGGAAGAGTTTGAAGGTTATCAGCTTCTGCAGTTAACGGATTTACATATCACCCGGCTGTTTAATGCCCGCTGGACTGCGGAATTAGTGAAGCGGGCCACGGCACTGAACGTGGATCTGATTGTGGTGACCGGGGATGTGATTGACGGTACGCTGGAAAACCGCAGGCAGGACGTGGCACCGTTACGGGGATTACAGGCCCCCGACGGTGTCCTGGCGATCACCGGCAACCATGAGTATTTTTTTGAGCAGGAAGCCTGGACGGCGCATCTGGCCACGCTGGGGCTGCATCCCCTGCTCAACCGCCATACTGTTATTACTCGCGGCAGCGCAAAGCTGGTGATCGCCGGGTTGACGGACGCCTCCGCGTCCGCGCGGGGGGCTGAAGGGTCAGATCTGAGCAAGGCACTGGCCGGAGCACCGGACAACGCGCCAGTGGTGTTACTTGACCATCAGCCGCGAAATGCCCGCCAGAATGCAACGCAGGGGGTGGATATTCAGCTTTCCGGGCATACGCACGGCGGTTTGATCCTGGGGTTTGACCGCCTGTTTGCCGCGCCCAACGGCGGTTTTGTCTCCGGTCTGTACGACGTCGACGGCATGCAGCTGTACGTGAACAACGGAACCGGGCTCTGGCCGGGGATGGCGGTACGCTTAGGACGCCCCTCGGAACTGACCCGTATCACCCTGACGCGCAAAAAATAATGGCGCTTCTGCTCACGCCAGCGGCGTGGGCAGAAACAGCGGATCGCGGTGTCCCTATTCCCCACCACAATAAGAAGTTTCTGTAGCATTTTGTCTTATTAACACCTTGATAAACGTTGCTTTAACGACACAAAAAATCCTGCGTAACCGCGTAGAGTAACAGGACTTGTTGTTAATATTTTGATGGAAAAATGTGAACTAAATGAAAGGAATGCCGCCGCTTATTCTTGCCCTGCTTGCAGGCTCCCTGGTGCTGACCATCGGTCGTGGTGTCACGCTGCCATTCCTGACTATTTATCTGACGGAGCACTATCATCTGCTGCCTGAGAGCGTCGGTCTCATCATGGGGGCGAGCGTGGCCATCGGCATCTTCAGCAGTCTTTACGGCGGTTATCTGGTTGACAGGTTCAGTCACCGTAAGCTGATTGGTTTTTCAGTCAGCCTGTTTGCACTCAGCTTTTTTTTACTGCCGCTGTTGCCGGAAGTGGGCAGCGTGGTGATGGTCATCGCCCTGCTCAATGCCTCATACGCCCTTCTGAGTATTACCATTAAGGCCTGCATTGCCGCCTGGCTGCCAGTGGAAAAACGGGTCAAAGCCTTTTCAATGAACTACACGCTGATCAATGTCGGCTGGGCCGTGGGGTCCTCGCTTGGCGTCTGGCTGGCTGGTTTTGATCCCCGTCTGCCGTTTATGATTTCCGGCACGCTGGCGCTGGGAACGGTTATCACCCTGATGGTGGGATTACGCCATATTCCTGACCGCCCGGAACGTCATGATATCGAGCTGAAGCCGCTGGAAAAACCCGGTCTGCGCCAGACGTTTTCTATCCTGCTCAAAGACCGCTGTCTGGTCTGGTTTACGCTGGGCAGCACCTGCGGGTCGATTGTCTTCGGGCAGTTCACCGGTTATCTGTCGCAGTACCTGATCATTATCGCCGATGCCGCTTATGCCTATAAAGTGATTGGTGCCATCATGATCACTAACGCGACGATTGTGATTGCCTTTCAGTACGTGATGAGCAGCGGTATGAAGCAGGATAACCTGTTCAAATGGCTATTTTTCGGCACGCTGTTCTTTATTCTCGGTCTGGCCGGATTTATGCTGGCCGGCCCGTCGGTGCTGCTGTGGATGCTGGCGATGGTCATTTTCAGCTTTGGCGAACTGATCGTCATCCCTGTGGAGTATATGTTTATCGATTTCATTGCACCTGACCATATGAAAGGCAGTTACTACGGAATGCAGAACCTGAGTAATATCGGCGGTGCGATTAACCCCGTACTGTGCGGTTTTTTACTCAGCTTTACCCCGCCGCCGGTGATGTTTATTGCCCTGATTGGTTTTTCTGTTGCCGGTCTGGTGTTCTTCCGTATGGGGCACCGGCGGGCAGTGCGGGGTACTGCAGCCTGAAGGGGCCGGGCCTGTTGACGCCGGGTGCGGGAAGGGGCTGGTGGTGTTGAAGGGGTGGCCGGAGCAATATTACCTTACAGGCCGCGCTTCGGAGCCGTTATAATCAGCGGCCTGTTAGGTCATAAGGGATGACTATTTTCGCAGGGAGCGTGTCGTAATATGTCATTACTGTCCGGGCTGAGGCACTTTGCCTATTCTTTTTACGACTACCCAGCAGCTGCAATCAACACTGACACTGTTTCCCTTGCCGTTATTCACATTCCCGACCAGATCGGGGATGCGATGTCCATATTCCCACTTATCCGTTCGCTGGAGTATCACCGCATCGATCGCCTGATCATCGTGGCTTCGCGACTCAACAGACCCGTCTTCGACGCCCTCACGCTCAGGCACACAACGCTGACCGTTATCAGTATGCCCTGTCAGGACGAGGCAACGTATCAGGACATTAAGGCGGTAGCCGGGAAAATAAGAAAGGAATACGGCGTACCGGATCTCTGCATTGAGGCTATGCGTAAAAAGAACTTCAAAACCATGCTCTTTATCAGCCGGTTAAGGGCAAAAACAAATTTACAGGCCGTGGGCTTAACGATGAAGTGTTATTCACCTTTGTGTCAGATAGCCTCCCGAATGGATCAAGTTTTCCGTGCGCCCGTGCCCATGACCTGGTCAGTGCTGATGAGAGAAGCGGGTTTTCCGTCAGTCAGACCCGCGTTTGAATTTCCCCTCAGTGATCATGTGCTGGACGAAGTGAGTCAGGAAACCCGGCAGTTTGATCCGTATATTGCCCTTAATCTGGACGGAAGCGTAGCGGAGCGCACCTTCTCGCTGGCCACGGCAATAAAGCTGATTGCGCGGATTACCGGTGAAACAAAAATGCCTGTAGTGATTGTTCACGGCCCTGACGGCTGCGATAAAGCGACCGCATTAATCCGGCTTTATAACCGGGCACACCGTATTTCACTCCCCCCGTCGATTGCACGCTCGGCGGCAGTGATAAAAAACGCGACCTTTGCCATCACGCCGGATACATCTGTTCTGCATATGGCCAGCGCCTATAATATTCCGGCTATCGCCGTTTATGCCAATTACAAGACGCGCTGGCCTGCGATGCAGGATATTTCAGAAGCCATTGTGGTCGGCAGTCAGATTGATAATATCGATCTTGATGAATTCCGATCGGTATTAAGGCGACTGTTAGCCAGAGCCGGGCAGCGCTTTACCCCGGAGCATCAGGATACGGTGACGCTGCCCCTGCCACACGCGCGTTAACGCGACGTTTTCGGCCATGATTACTGCGCTGACGTATCGGGTTGGAAGGGATAGGCTGTCTTCTCCGTTACGCCGACGGTAATGGCCGATTTATCAGTAAAGGAAGGCCAGTCCGAGGCTTTGGTGATAAATTTCCAGCTGTAATACTCCCTGCCCTCGTCTGTAAACTGCAGGGTAAGAATGCGCCAGCTTTCATCATGACAGTGCGATTTTTTGGCATAATCTTCCTCAGAAAAACAGGCCCGGATCATCTCCCGTGAGGAAAAAGGAACATTACTGAATGCGGTCTGAACCCCCCCGTCAGCATTCAGCATCAGAAAGTCGGCATACGCTTCTTCCCGCCCGCCGCCGGAGTACCCCGTTGACCAGGTGGATACCAGCGCCACTGCCTGTTTTGTCTGGCTCAGAGGATAGAGTGCCGGAAACAGAGCAACCTCACTGCGGGTCAGCTCGCCGTCATCGCTGTTATCGCCGCTTTCGTGGTGGCTAAAGTCCCAGCGGCCATCCATCACCCATTCGCCATTCGCCCTGTTCATTCTGATTAATGTGGGCCCCGGGCTGGTTAAGTAAACGGCTCTCCCGTCCCCTTTTTCCCGCCAGAGCGCTGACTCAGCCGGGCATCCGCTCTTTATCGCCTGACAGACCTCATGATACTGCTCACTCTGTTTTTTTATGGCAATCAGAGGAACCGGTTTCAGCGCGGCGGGTGTCGGGCTGGCCATAGCGGAAAACGATGTCAGGGTGAGAAGCACGGCCAGGATAGTGTTCATTGTTATCTGCCTGATAGTCATTAGGGTTATAGACAAAAAGGGGTATCGGACCGGTGCTATTCCTGCAGCGTGACGCTCGGAATCGCGGGCAAGGGTTGCAGGCCATTGCCGGTACGAATGATATTCACCAATTCTCTCAGCGCAGGATGCACATACCGGCGGCTGCTGTAATAAATGTTAAAGGGGTCACCGTGCGCAGCGTGTGCCGGCAAGGTACTGACCAGCGTCCCTGCTGCCAGCTCCTGCTTTATACGGGACTCGAGCACGTAAGTTAAGCCCATACCTGCCTTTGCCGCCGATATCGAGGTGGCCGTATCCTTCAGCGTGATTAAGCCGGGCACACTGAGGCTGTAAGCGCCGTCCGGGCCAGCAAACTCCCAGCGAAAGTAAGCGTTATCGCCCAGCAGTAGCTGAATACAGTGATGGCCGGCCAGGTCGGCAGGCGTCTGTGGCGTTCCGCGGCGTCGGAGGTAATCAGGGGAACCGGCCACTATCCACCGCTGCGGCCCGGTCAGCGGTACGGCAACCATATCCTCCGGCACCAGATGGCCGTAGCGCATGCCTGCGTCAAATCCTCCGGCGGTGATATCCACCGGCCGGTCTTCCACGACGATGGTTAAGCGCACCTGCGGGCACTGCGTGGCAAATTCAGGCAGCGCAGGGGCAATAAGCTGATGCGCCGCATCCGCAAAGACATTCAACCTCAGCACACCAAAGCTGCCCCGGCCGGGGGCATTCAGGGTTTCCAGCGCGGCGGCGATGGCGTCAAACCCCCCTGCCAGCTTTTCGGCCAGGTCCTGGCCCAGCGCAGTAGAAGAGACCGCTCTGCTGGTTCTGTTCAGCAGGCGTGCGCCTAAGCGGGTCTCCAGCCGCCGTATCGCATGGCTCACCGCTGATGATGATAACCCGCGCTCAATACCGGCCAGCTTAAAGCTGCGGCAGCGCAGCACCGTCAGAAAAATTTGCAGGTCGGCAAAATCAACACGTTCCATAGAAAGGTGAACCAGGTTAACTGTCAGAATGAATGGCATTCATCTTTTAGCACGGGTTATCCCCCGGCGTAAACGTTAAGCTGATGAAATGATTCAGGCGGCGACGCGCGTACGCACGCGCTCACCCGCGTTACCTAACCGTATGAAGGAAGCGATGATGAAACAGAGAATGCTTGGCAAAACAGGCCAGCGGGTCGGGGAGATCGGATTCGGTGCATGGGCAATTGGCGGCACCTGGGGTGAAGTGAGTCTGGACGATGCCCGGGAAGCCTTAAATGCTGCGCTGGATGCCGGTATGACCTTTATTGATACCGCTGATGTGTATGGTGACGGCCGCTCAGAGAAAATCATTGCTGAGGTGCTGAACCAGCGCGGAGGAGAGCGTCCGTTCGTCGCCACCAAGCTGGGCCGCCGCCTCTCCCTCCATGAGGCACAGGGTTACACTGCCCAAAATCTGAATGCTTTTATCGATCGCTCACGCGACAACCTGCAAATGGAAACCCTGGACCTGGTGCAGCTGCACTGTCCGCCAACCGAGATTTATTACACCCCGGAGGTGTTTGCAGTCATGGATGAGATGGTGGCGGCCGGGAAAATTCGCCATTACGGCGTGTCGGTGGAAAAGGTCGAGGAAGGTCTGAAGGCACTGGAATACCCCAACGTAGCCTCCATCCAGCTGATTTATAACATTTTCCGCCAGCGACCGGCCGAACTGCTGCTGCGCGAGGCGAAGCGTCGCGACGTCGGTATTATTGCCCGGGTGCCGCTCGCCTCTGGTCTGCTGACCGGCAAGATGACGGCGGCCACCACCTTCTCTGCCGACGATCACCGTACTTTTAACCGCAACGGTGAAGCCTTCGATAAAGGTGAAACTTTCTCTGGCGTCCCGTGGGATGTCGCCCTTGAGGCGGTGGAGGCGATCCGCCAGTACGTGAAGGGGGATGACACGATGGCCATGTTCGCCCTGCGCTGGATCTTAATGAATGACTGCGTCAGCGTAGTGATCCCCGGTGCAAAAAATGCCGTCCAGTCGGCAGGAAACGCCCGTGCCAGCGCGATGAGCGCCCTGCCGGACGAGACGCTGGCCGCGCTGAAACGTCTGTATGACGATAAAATTGCCCCCTGGGTGCATCAGCGCTGGTAGCCGTGTTCAGTGATGTTCAATGATCATCGGGCGGTGTGGGGGTGAAGGACAACGTGCCGGCAATGCCGCCTGCTCCGCCATCTTTCGGGTGGTTGATGCCATCCGTGACGTTAACCGAGGCAAAGTCAAAGGGGGAAATCCCGGCCAGGCACGCGGCATTAACCCCGTACTGCTGCGGATTTGATCGGCTCTGATGGAAGGTATAAATACCGCACACAGCGCAGAAATAGTGTGCCACCTCCCGGCTGTTAAAACGGTACTCGGTCAGGCTCTCCTGGCCTTTGGTGATATCCAGCGCTGAGGCAAAGACCACCACGGCACCGCGCATCCGGCAAAAGGAGCAGTTACAGCGTCGGGCGGTGTTCAGCCCGTCGACCAGCGTGACGTTAAACATCACCGAACCGCAGTGGCAGCGGGCGGGCATGATATCTGGCATGGCAATTCCCCCGTAGGTTTTCGCTTCTGTGGGCTGCATATTATCAGCCACGCGGGTGACAAAAGTGTGATCTTCAGCTCGTTTTTTGCCGTGACGGCATCATCCTGATCAGGGTGTTATCGCGGAGAATATAATGGTGAGCCAGTGCTGCCAGCGCATGGATGCCAATCAGCCAGTAGCCCACAGGTGCCAGCACGGTATGCCAGTGGTTCAGGCTGGCGGAAAGCGCCGGACGGGCGGTCTGACTAAAGGGCATGGCCAGACCGTAAAGGCTCCACTCACTTCCCCAGAAGTAGCGTGACGCCAGCGCCAGGGCCGGCAGGGAAATGAATAGCGCATAGATGCAGGCATGGGTCAGATGACTCAGCGCGGTATGCCAGCGTTTCGGGGGCGGAATGATGGCCGGGGACCGCTGATGCAGCCGTATCACCAGTCGCGCCACCATCGTCAGTAAGACGGTGGCCCCGGCGGTGACGTGGGTGACGGCGATGGCGTAGCCGTGCCAGCTACCCGGCCGGGCGTAGTCGCTGATCAGAATAGAGCCATAGGCCAGTAGCAGCAGCAATACCGTCAGCCAGTGCAGAAGGATCAGAGGAAATGAAAACTTCATTTTTTAATTCACCCGCGAAATGAACAGCCCTATTCTGCCGCGCATTGTGGCAGAATAGACACCGTGACAACACCCCTTACCCCTTCTGTGAGGCAACATCATGGCCTGCCAGTCAGACTGTCCCTGCAAGAACCCGGATGCGCCAACCTATCCCGCCGGAAAAATGTTTAATGACCAGCGCGGACGCGCCCTGCTGATCACCGACAAAAACGGTCGCTTTCCCGATGCCCGCTACCGGGTGCTGGATATCCGCACCGGCCACTCAGCGGAGTACAGTTACCCGGCGTTAGTCAGAAAAGAAAAAGGCCGTTAACCCGGCCAGGGAGAAATGTCATGTCTGTCAGGATACGCGTAGCCGTGCCCTCCGATGTTAACGGTTTATTTACCGTGCGCACCTCAGTGCAGGAAAATGTGATGACCCGCGAAGAAATGCAGGCTTTGGGCATTACAGAGGCGTCGGTCAGCGCCATGATAGCGGCGTCAGACTGTGCGTGGGTTGCCACGCAGGGCGAAGAAATCATCGGCTTTTCGATGATTATCCCGGAGGAAGCCTGCCTGTTTGCCGCCTTTGTTCTTCCCGGTCATCAGGGCAAAGGGATCGGCAAACGGCTGGTCAGCGTGGCGGAGGATGCGCTGTTCACCCTGCATCCCTGCGCCTGGCTGGAAACCGGAAAGCGCACCCGTGCAGCGGCGTTTTACCGCCATACTGGATGGGGGAATGAAACCGATATCGGCGACGGGGATATCCGTCTGGAAAAGCGCCGCCCCTGAAGTTATCGTCCCGGTTACTTCACTGCCCCTTCCGTCACGCCGCTGATAAATTTACGCTGGAACAGTAAGAACACCGCCATCAGCGGCAGGATCACGATCATCGCTCCTGCCATCAGCACCGGAATATCAATGGTGTTGCGGTTCTGGAACAGCATCATGCCGATAGGCAGCGTGCGCAGTTCATCTTTATTGACCAGTATCAGCGGCATCAGAAACTCATTCCACGTCCAGATAAACAGCAGCAGCGCCAGGGTGGAGAGCGTCTGTCCAATGGCTGGCACCAGCAGTCCCCAGAGGATTTTAACCCGTGATGCACCGTCCATTACCGCCGCTTCCACCAGCTCTTTCGGTACCTGCTGGAAAGCGCTGGCGATCATCAGCGTGGTGAACGGCAGCGACAGCGCAATCTGCGGGATAATTAGTGCCAGATAGGTATTGGTCAGCCCCATCCAGCGAAGCTCGTGATACAGCGGAATGATAAACGCCTCGCCGGGCAGAACCATACCCAGCGCAAACATGGCGGCGATCGCCCGCTTCCCCGGCACCTTCAGCCAGGCAAAGCCGAAGCCGGCCAGGATGCCGAGAAAGAGACTGCAGATCACGACCGGGATCACCACCAGCACGGAGTTCAGAAAGTAGACGTTAAAGTGTCCCTGCTGCCAGGCGGTGATGTAATTTTTAACGTTGAGTGAACCGGGCAAGGTGAACACGCCCTGAAACAGCTCCATCTGCGTTTTAAATGAGGTCAGCAGCGCCAGCAGAAACGGCAGGATGGTGAGCAGCGCCACCAGCCAAATCAGCGCGCGGGAACTCAGCGGCGTTTTGTTCATGATCAACGCTCCTTCAACGCCAGAAGAATCAGCCAGTTAATCAGCAGCACGATCAGCATACTGAAGACCGCAACCGAAGAGGCATAGCCAAAATAGTGCAGGTCAAAGCCCTGCTTGTACATAAAGATATTGGTCACCATTGTGGATGTCCCGGGGCCGCCCTGGGTCATGACGTACACCAGGTCGAAGGTTTTCAGGCTGGCAATGACGGTCAGCAGCAGCGCGATCCGCACTTCGGGGCGCAACCCCGGCAGCGTGATGCGCATAAACTTCTGCCGCCGTGATGACCCGTCAAGGTCGGCCGCCTCCAGCAGCGACGGATCCATGCGCTGTAGCCCCGCCATAAACAGCACCAGACAGAAGCCAAAGAAGTACCAGGTGGCCACCATCCCGACCGCCGGCAGTGCCCAGGTAAAGTCCCCCAGCCACGACAGTGCCAGATGCGGCAGGCCCACGGCGCGCAGCAGCTGGTCAATCGGGCCAAAGGCCGGGTTATACAGCCAGCGCCACACCACGCCCAGCACCGCCATCGGCATGATGTAGGGCAGGAAAAAGAGAATACGCAGCAGGCTGCGCTCGGTATTACTGCGCATATCATTCAGGAAGCTGCACAGCAGCAGGCCGATGCCGATCGGCAGCAGCGTATAGAACAGCATCAGCAGCGCATTATTGCCCAGCGCAATCCAGAATACCGGGTCGCTGAACATGCGCAGATAGTTACTGATACCGACAAACAGCGGTGATGAGGTGCCATCCCATTCCGTCAGGCTGATGCCCAGCGAGGCCAGCAGCGGCAGCAGGATAAACACGGCGTACACCAGCACGGCCGGAAGAAGATAAAGAAAGTTACGCCAGGGACTCAGATTCAACATAAACGTACTCACAGGCCAGAACGTCTTTAGGCCCGGCAGTGTACCGCCGGGCCATGCGGCTTAATGCTTCATGCTTTTCAGGTAGCGCTGATAATTGTCGTCAAAGTTCGTCACCATCTTATCGACCGTCTGGCGGCCACCGAGCAGCAGCTGGACGTTCTGATTCAGTTCGGCGTTCATGGTCGGCGTGGCCCAGTCAACGTAGTGGCCCAGCCCGTCATACTCATTGAGGGTTAACCACACCTGCCAGGCTTCTTTCAGCAGCACATTATCGGCAGGCACCTGCGCATTTTTATTCGAGCTGGCTGGCAGGAAACCGGCTTTTAACCAGCGGTCAGCCATGGCGTCTGACACCATGTAGTCAATAAAGGTCGCCGCTGCATCCTGCTGGGTTTTGTCTTTTGCCGTGCTGGTCACCGAAAAGGCCAGGTCCGTACCGCCGACCATCAAAGGATGCTTGACCCCGGCACCTGCCGGCATGGCGGCAAAGTGGATATCTTTATTATCTTTAAACTGGCCAAGGTACCAGGTACCGCTGATCAGGAAGGCTGACTGACCGTTCTGGAACAGGGTGGCCGCATCATCGTTACCAATGCCCTGGAAGCCCGGGAAGAACCAGCCTTTATCATTCCAGCTTTTCAGCATCTCTCCGGCTTTGGTCAGTTTCGGATCCTTGAAGGTACCGCCCACGTCATAGATCAGATCATCAAGCGTTTTACGGTCTTTACTGTCGATCTGTGCCTGCCAGAGGGTACTCAGCATCTGCTGGCCCATATTGCCGTCCAGCAGGCCCAGCATCATCGGGGCTACACCCTGCTCTTTCAGCTTCGCCATAGCGCTTTCCAGCTCCGGCAGCGTCTTCGGTACGGCAATTCCGGCTTTATCCAGCAGGGCTTTGTTGTAGTAGAGCCCGACCATCTCACCCAGACTGGCCACGCCGTACAGCTTACCGCTGCCGAAATCACCTTTATCAGACCAGCGGTTACGCTTGAGGATGGAGTCCGGGAAGCGCTGGGTCCAGCCGTAAGTGCTGGCATAACCGTCCAGCGGGATCAGCAGCTTATCTTTGACCAGCGAGCCCATATCCCCACCGCCCTGATTGACCTGAGCAATCTGTGGGCCGTCCCCGGCGGTTAACGCCAGCTTCAGCGGAATGCGGGTGTCTTCAAAGGAGTGCACGGAGCGGTTAATAATGATGCCCGGGTTTTTCTGGGAAAAGGCTTTAATCCCTTCATCCACGGCGGCGGTTTGCTGCGGGTAGTTGTAGATATCCCATTCATTAAGCGTGACGGCGGCATGGGCGCTTTGCGCCAGACATCCGGCCAGCGTACCCGCTGCAATCAGGCGTGAGAGCAGGCGTACGGAAGCGCGAAACTGGGACGAACGAACAGATGAATTAGACATAGTGCTCGGTTTCTCCATCACGGAATGGGCATCCCTTCATCTCGACATCTGCTCATCCCGCAGACTGACGCCACGATTATTATCGCACCTCTCAATACTTACTTTAATAGGAAAACAAAGTCAAACCCCTGTCGGGGGGAATTTCCGCACTGTGATCCGGGGCGAAAAATCAGCAGGTTGCGCAGCGGACCCGCAGGTTATCGCGCCAGAACGCTGTACCTCTGGCGATCAATCCGCTATGACTCTGCACTGCCAGCACGATGCACTGATAAAATGGTCTGAAAACTAAGCCTCTGTAAAACCATATGAAAATCATATGCCGCCGCGAATTGTCGCCACTGCACTCTCTTGTTAAATGACCAAAGCCGCAGGGCTACAGGGGAACTGATGACCGCTGTAACCGTTACCGGGCCATCTGGGGGCGTGCGTTCGCCCCGCTTTGTGAAGTAACGCAATTATTTCATCTTGAAAACTAAGTCGGCATTCATTAACGTTGAAATGGCTCAATGGCTGACCAACGAGAAGAGAAAATGAATAATCCCAGTAGGATCCGTGCGGCCACCCCCGCAGACTATCCGGCGCTGTACCGCATCTGTCTGCAAACCGCCCATGCCGGTCAGGACGCCACGGCGCTCTACTCTGACCCGGACTATCCCGGTCAGCGCTTTGCTGTGCCCTATGCCCGCTTTGCACCCGACTTCGCCTTTGTGCTCGACGTCGGCGGTGAAGTGATGGGTTACGTTGTGGCCGCACCGGATACGCGGGCGTTTGAGGCCCGGCTGAATGAATCATGGTGGCCTGCCTTACAAGAGCAGTACCGCCAGCGCCAGCCGGAAGCCCCGCTGGATGGCAACCTGCTGAACAGTATTCGCCATCCTGAGACCGCCGCGGAAGAGCTGGTCAGCGACTGGCCTGCCCATCTGCATATCAACCTGTTACCGGCGCAGCAGAAAGGCGGCTGGGGCCGCAAAATGATTGAGCATCAGCTGAATGCGCTGCGGGCCGCAGGGGTACGTGGGGTTCATCTGGGCGTCAGTCTGCAAAACGAGCAGGTGTGTGCTTTTTACGAGCGGATGGGCTTCCGGCCCCTGCTGCGCAGCAACGCCATTTATATGGGCCAGTTACTCTGAGTGAGGCAGCCGATGACCAGTTTGCGATTGCAGAACGTTGAAAAGTCTTACGACCATATCAGTGTGATCAAAGGCATTGATCTGACCATTAACAGCGGAGAGTTTGTGGTCTTTGTCGGGCCTTCCGGCTGCGGGAAGTCCACCCTGCTGAGGATGATTGCCGGGCTGGAGGAGATCAGCGGCGGGCAGCTGCTGATTGATGAAGAGGACATGACGCAGCGTCCGGCCACCGAACGCGGCGTGGCGATGGTTTTCCAGTCCTACGCACTCTATCCCAATATGACGGTGCGCGGCAACCTCGCCTACCCGCTGGAGGTGGCAAAAAAACCCAAGGCAGAGATCGCCCGCGCGATTGCAGAAACCGCTGACAAACTGCACCTGACCGAATTACTCGATCGGCACCCGCGCGCCCTGTCGGGGGGCCAGCGTCAGCGGGTGGCGATTGGCCGCGCCATTATTCGTCATCCGCGTATTTTCCTCTTTGATGAGCCGCTGTCTAACCTGGATGCGGAGCTGCGCCTGCAGATGCGCATTGAGATTGCCCGCCTCCACGCTTCGCTCGGGAACACGATGATTTATGTGACCCATGACCAGCTGGAGGCGATGACGCTGGCCGATCGCATCGTGGTGCTGCGCCAGGGGCGTATTGAGCAGGTCGGGTCTCCGCTCTCCCTGTATCACGATCCGGATAATCTGTTCGTGGCGGGGTTTATTGGTTCGCCAAAAATGAACTTTATTGCCGGGGAGGTGCTGGCCTGTCGGGCCGGAGAAGTGCAGCTGCGCCTGCCGTCTTTAGGCATCGACATGCTGACGCTGCCCCTGCATTCAGACTGCCATGAGGGGCAGCGGGTGACGCTGGGCATCCGGCCCGAGCATTTCCAGCCGTTCAGCGGGGAGGGCCCGGCCGCACGTTTCAGCGCGGAGCTGACCTACAGTGAACTACTGGGGCACACCAACTATCTGTACCTGAAGACCGGCAGCGACGCCATGCTGGTGGTGGAAGAGCGCGAGGTACACGAGCGGGAGATAGGGACGCCGGTGACGTGGACGATCCCCTCTGCCCACTGCCTGCTGTTTGATGAGCAGGGGCAGCGGATCCGCTAGTCGGGCCGGGGTATGGCACCGGGCGGACCGCTCACAAAGGGGACGCCACCGCATCAGGGGACATCCGCCGGTTATACCGGCGATTCTGCCTCGTCATTGGCCCGGGCGGCCAGCAGATCCAGCAGCTTATTAATGGCAAACCCGGCGGCTCCAAGCGCCCACATGCGGCTCGACTCGGTGAGGAACTGCAGCGGCGTGGTTTGCGGCGTCAGCTTCAGACGATAGGCCTGGAAGTTAAGCGTTATATGATCGAGCAGAATACGGGATGCCATCTGCGGCTCCATCGCCAGATAGACCACGTCCGGATCGTAGGCAATGGACAGGTTGGCCAGGGAGATCCCCAGATGTCGCCCCGCTTCTTCCAGCGCTTCAAGCACTTCCGGTGTCGGATTGCTGTCCAGCGACTTCAGCGTGGCTGACGTGGATTCAGGTCCGCTGACCCGCTGAAGCACCGCCCTTGAAGAAGCCACTTCTTCCAGCAGACGTAATGACCCGTCACCCAGTAACGCATGACCAATCTCTCCGGCTTTACCGTGACGCCCGCGATAGAGCTGACGATCCAGCAGAATACCTGCGCCAATACCTTTGCCATAGGTCGCGATCACCGCCGACTGTACGTTTCCCAGTTGACCAAACACCATCGCTGCCAGGGCCATCGCGTTAGCGTCATTTTCGATAAACACCGGCAGGTCAAAGCGCGCTTCAAGCAGCTGTGCTATCGGCACGTTATCCCAGTCCAGCACGTTGGAACGGATGCAGATGCCCTGCTCCGCGTCCACCAGGCCGGACAGCGCCAGGCCGATGGCACCGACGCGTTTACCTTCCACGCCGCGCAAAAATTTTGCCAGCGCATCACTGAGCTGACGTGGGGTCATTGCCCCCGACGGGATCTGCTGTTCACTGAGCAGGTTACCGTTCAGATCGGTCATCACGATCAGGTTACGTTCAGCATTGAGCTGAATGCCTACCACGCTGGCCCGGTCAGGGTTGAGGCCCAGCAGCGTTTTTGGCCGCCCCATCGATACGCGGCGCAGGCCCAGTTCCTGAATGACCTCATGGGCCAGCAGGCGGTTAGTGGCCTGGGAAACGGTCGACATACTTAAGCCAGTCCGCACTTTCAGGTCGGACTGGCTGATGGGGGCATTTTCAACAATCAGGCGCAGAATGCGCGCGGTTACGTTTGGCGCGGTCATATATCCCTTGTTTCTGCCAGTGAGGCGTTATGGCGGGCCAGATAAAGTGCGCCCGCCAGGGCATCCTGCCGGGGAGCCACCAGCAGCGTGCGGACCGCGTCAGGCAGCCAGCGTTCAACAGGTGAGGCCAGCCCGCCCATCAGGGCAATGCGCCCGTTACTAAGGCGGTGCAGACGGCGCACCAGCAGAGCGATGTCGTCAGCGGTCTGTTGGATCAGCGCCACGGCATGAGGATCGCCAGCGTGGGCGGCGCTAAACACGTCGGGCACGACGCTGGCCCAGTCGCCCGGCGTGGCGGTGCGCGTCCAGAGTAGCATTGACTCTGCACTCTGCTGAAAGCGCGCCATCACGCTGTGAGTCAAGTCCGTTTTTGCGATGATATCTTCATGGGCCAGCAGCGCCAGACGCAGGGTCCGGCGGCCAAGGTCGGCACCTGCCCCCTGGTCTGACAGTGCGAAGCCCCAGCCGCCGAGCAGCGTAAAATGCTCCCCGTTCCAGGCCGCACCCTGGCTGCCGGTGCCGACAATCAGCACGGCACCTGGCTGGCCGTCGTGCGCCCCGGCACAGGCAATTTCAACATCGGTGATGGCCTGCACAGCGGCACAGGCAGGCCGCCAGCTGGCGAGGCGTGCCTGTACCGAGGCGACATTGGCCCCGGCCAGTCCGGCGACCAGGGCGGTTCTGGTCAGTGCATCGGGCGGCAGGCCTGCTTCTGCGATGGTCCGGGCGATAAGCTGATCTGTCCCCTGGATAGCCTGCGCGTAATCGGACCAGACATTGGCCGGTCCGCCGGTGGTTTCGGCCAGCACGCGGCCGCTGTAATCGGTTAGCCGCGCACGGCTGCGCGTGCCTCCGCCGTCAATACCGAGGAGATAGTCTGGGTGCACGCGTTTCCTCCCAATTAAGCCAGGTGAACAGAGGTGACTGTAGTGTGCGAACGATAGGTGAAAAAAACTTAAATCGCAATAACAAATAAATATGACGAAAATCATACAATGTTAAATTGATTAAAATCAATATATTAAGATTTTTATCCCGTAAGTGTGATGGCGCGTATATTGACATTACTTTTTCTGTCGTAATAAGTTGGTGGTCAGATAATCTCCAGCTGACGCCCCTTTCGGGTCAGCTTACCGTTACCTCATGCTTCGGCATTTCCGTCAGGGGTTTTAACATGAAAGTAGGCATTATCGGTCTGGGTTTCCGCCTGTCCCATGTCGTTCACGAGTTCAGCAAAGCCGATGCGACGTTTGAACTGGCAGGCTATTACGACCCGGCCCCGGCAGGTCTGGCGAACCTCCAGAACGTTGGTATCGCTGCCGGTACGGCTTATGGCTCAGTGGACGCGCTGTTACAGCATGGCGATCTCGATCTGATCCTGGTGGGGTCGCCTAACTTCATGCACCTTGAGCATATTCGTCAGGCACTGGCGGCGGGTTATCGCGTGTTTACTGAAAAGCCGGTGGTGATTGACGAAGCGCAGACGATGGAAATGGCGAAGCTGGTACGCGAATATGGTCAGGACCGTATTCTGGTCGGGCTGGTGCTGCGTTACTCCCCCCTCTATCACGATCTGCTGGCCGCCCGGGATGCCGGCCAGCTGGGTGAAATTACCTCGATCGAAGCCACCGAGCATATCAAGCCCTATCACGGGGCATTCTTTCAGCGCGACTGGCGTCGGCTGGAGAAGTATGCCGGTCCCTATATTCTGGAAAAATGCTGCCATGATATCGATCTCTATCAGGGGCTGATCGGCGAACGTCCGGTCAGGGTGGCCAGCTTCGGTGGCCGGAAGTCATTCACTCCGCAGCATGCTCCAAAGGGGGCCGTGACGGCAGACTCAGAGGTCTACCATGTAAAACCCAGTGGCTGGTCATCGACCGATGCAGTATTTGACAGCGATGCGGATATTGTCGACTACCAGACGGCAATGATTGAGTATGCCAGCGGGGCTGCCCTGTCGTTCCACGCCAACCTCAACGTCCCTGATGAGTTTCGCCGCTTTTGTGTCATCGGCACTGACGGGATGGCCGAGGGGGACTTTGTTCGCAACTATTTCCGCGTACACAACGCCCGCACCGGTGAAAAAGAAGTGGATACCGCCTACAGCGGCAATGCCTACGACGGCCACTACGGGGCCGACGCGCTGATGGCAGAAGAGATTGTCAAACACATTACCCAGGGTACGCCGCTGAAAGTATCAGTGGTGGATGCGCTGGAAGCGGGCCTGACCGCGATTAAGATTGATGAAGCCCGCAAAACCCGGCAGGTGATTGACCTGACCGATACCTGGAAACAGTTCGATGCCCACCACCAGGGGTAACCAGGAGGTGAGTTTACACCTCCCCTGATCCGGCGTATCCCCCTCGCCGGGCAGGCTGTCATAGCGCTACAGACTGGCTCGTTGTCTCCGCCGGCCACCGGGCCGGTTTTTTTTACTTTCCGCATTACCCAGTGTTTTCTTGCGACCAACAATCACTCTGCGATAAATTCAACTGTAACTAACGCCCTTCTCACGTCAACCAGGTCAGGAACGCATGTTAACGACGCTTATTTACCGTAGTCGCCTGAGTCGCAGCGTCAGCGTACATTTTCTGGCCCAGCTGGCGGGAAAAGCGCAGCGCTTTAATGAAACGGTCAGCGTCACCGGTATCTTGCTGTTTGATGGTGACTATTTTTTTCAGATCCTCGAAGGCCCCGCTGAGGCCATCGACAGGGTGTATAACCGCGTACGCACCGATCCACGACACACGCAGATTGTGCAGCTGATGCGTGATTATGCCCCTGAGCGTCGGTTCGGCAGGCTGGGCATGGAGGTGATCGATATGCGCAATCTCACCTCTGAGCGGATCCTGGACAACGTCCTCAGCCGCGGCACCGCTAAATATCCGCTGAATTATGGCGACCGGGTGTTCAAATTTATCAAAACCTTTGTTACCGGACCGCGAAAGAATCATCTGTCGCTGCCCGATGACAGCGCTGAGTGGCGGTTCACCGCTGAAGCGGACGCCATGCAGATGCGGACTTTCGCTCCTGACGGCGAACCCTGTCAGTTTGCTCTGCAGCCGGTGGTGAATCCCGGTGCCCGCAGCATCGGCTATCTGGAGGCCCTGATCCGCAGCCCGTCTGGCGGCTCCCCGGCGGATTATTTTGCCGCGCTTCCCGCGGATAAGCTGTATGAGGCGGATCTGCATGCCAAGAATGCGGCCTTTGCTCTCGCCAGTCAGCTGGATATCGGCCACGCGCAGATCGCGGTGAATCTGCGCCCCATGTCGCTGGTGCTGGTGCCTTCAGCCGTAGATATATTGCTGGAGCAGATTACGCGGCACGGGCTGGAGCCGGAACAGGTGATCGTGGAAGTGACCGAAGATGAGTTTATCTCGCGGTTTGATGAATTTGAAAAGGCTATTCACCAGCTGCGCTATGCCGGGATTGGCCTGGCGATTGATGACTTTGGTGCGGGTTTTGCCGGCCTCTCCCTGCTGGCCAGGCTTCAGCCAGAAAAACTGAAGATTGACCGCAGCCTGATTGAGTCGATTCAGACCAATGGGCCGAAACAGGCGATTGTCAGAGCCATCGTCAACTGCTGCGCATCGCTGGAGATCACCGTGGTAGCGGAAGGGGTGGAGACGGCCGCCGAGTGGCGCTGGCTGGAAGCGGCAGGGATCCACCACTTTCAGGGATATCTGTTTGCCCGGCCGCTGCTGAACGGCATCCCGGCGGTGGCCTGGCCCCATCTCAGCTGATCCGGTCAGGCCCGGTGCTGGCGCACCGGGCTTTTACGTGGCCCTCCGTCAGGCGTGGGTGGTAAAGCGTGATACTGAATTCAACAGGCTTTCTGCCTGATCGCGCAGGGCATTCGCCGCTGAAGAAGACTGTTCCACCAGGGCGGCATTTTGCTGCGTAACGTTATCCATTTCGGTAATGGCTACGCCAACCTGCGAAATACCGCTATTCTGCTCATCAGAGGCCTGCGCGATCTCATTAAGAATGCCGGTAACGTTCTCGGCTGAAGTGACAATGTCACGCATGGTTCCACCGGCCTGCTCCACCAGCACCGCGCCGGAGTCGATCTGTTTTACCGACGCCTCGATCAGCGTGCCAATCTCTTTGGCGGCCTCTGCGCTGCGCTGGGCCAGGTTTCTGACTTCCGTCGCTACCACGGCAAAGCCCCGTCCCTGCTCGCCCGCCCGCGCCGCTTCAACGGCAGCATTCAGCGCCAGAATATTGGTCTGGAAGGCAATGCTGTTAATGACGGTAGTGATGTCATTAATTTTCACTGAGCTGGCGGTAATGGCGCGCATCGTTTCCGTCACCTGAGTGACGATACTGCCGCCTTTATTGGCAATAGACGCGGTGGTTTGCGCCAGGCTGGTGGAGTGATGGATATTCTGCACGTTATTTTTCACGGTGGCGGTCAGCTGTTCCATGCTGGCGGCCGTTTGCTCCAGCGCTGCGGCCTGCTGTTCCGTCCTTGACGAGAGATCCTCATTACCCGCTGCAATCTCAGCAGAGGCCAGATTGACCTGTGAGACGCCGTTGCGGATATCACTGATAATGCGGCGCAGGTCGTCATTCATACCGCCGACTGCATTCATCAGTTTACCCATCTCGTCACGCCGCGTGGTGGCCATATTCATACTGAGATCGCCGGAGGCAATGCGCCGGGTGAATGTCAGAATGGATGACAGCGGACGGGTGATCTGGCGGGTGATCACCATCGCAATCACAATGCCGGTCACTACGGCGGTCAGCAGGATTGCCACCATCCAGACAACCGCCTGCCGGATATCCTCCTGGGTGGCATCAATTTCCTGTTCGAACAGCTGTGCGCTAATCGAAGTGAGCTTGAGTCCGGCTGCTGCCAGTGACCGGGTGGCTTCCTGTTCCGCCAGGAATGAAGTGCGATAGCTGGCGACCTGTGGTTTTTTCATCTCCAGCGTAGCGACGACGGACTCCAGACGCTCACGCTCTGTGGGCTTCAGTTGAGGTGCCACCGCCTGCAATAACTGAATCGATTCAGTTATAAAGCCTGCCAGTGCATCCTGCGCCGCTTCACTGTTCTGCAGTTCCAGCAGCGTCAGGCGGGTCGCGACGCCATCAAGATGTTTAACCGACTCCGCCAGGGCCGCTGCGGGCGCAGCAAACTCGGGCTGACCGGCATATGCGGCAGAAAGACTGGCTATCGTGTCTCTTTCTTTGCTGACGGACAGCGCAGAGGCGATCTGGCTACGCTTCTGGGTTTCCAGCACCGTTTCCGCGCGTTTATCGCGATAGGTCGCGATATAGCCGGTCAGGCTGTCGAGCTGCGCTCGTTTTTCGCCGCTCCAGTGGCGCTGTTTCAGTTCATTAATCTGCGCCTCAACCTCCTGCAGGTGCCGGTCGTTGGCGCTGATAAATTGCTCATCGTGTGTTTTGATATATTGCAGGCGGGAATCTTTCGCTAAAGCAAACTGATCGGTCAGTATTTTCAACATCCGCACTTTACCGGCGCGATCGCCAATATCATCCAGACTTTTGATCCCGCAGAGTGCCACGGCAATACTCAGGATCAGAACCAGGCCAAAACCTGACATTAACTTTTTTCCAACGGCCATATTCTCAAAGTAAACAAACAACTTTTTCATTAAATAAACTTCCTTTGTTGAACGACGCTTGTTTTAGTAAATCGCTCTGTTATCGGCAGCGCAGGGGCGAGAAATAGTTTATTTAGTTACTTTATTATCACCTATTGGTAACAATTTGTTATTGCCACTGAGTTAACGAAAAAGTCTTTTTTTTCCTGTTATTATCCTGAATTCCCGACTATGTTTACCGGCCACTGCTCTGTCTTTTTTATTCCTGCGTATAAGGTGACTCATGAATGTAACCGTTGTTGAACATATTTCAGAGTCGGACAAAGAGGATTTGCTGGCCGGATTAAGAAGCTATAACCGCCAGTTTATCAATAAAGATAACTGGGGCGATCTTGGCTTGTTTAGTCGCGGTGATAACGGCGTCCTTCTGGGCGGGCTGATCGCTTCCAGAGTCGGGCTGTGGCTGAATGTTGAATACCTGTGGGTCAGCGAAGCGGCCAGAGGCAGCGGGCTGGGGGCGACGCTGCTCCAGACGGCGGAGCGCGAAGGGATTAAAAAAGGGACGCGCCAGGCACTGGTGGATACCTTCAGCTTTCAGGCGCTGCCCTTTTATCAAAAACAGGGCTATCAGTTGCAGATGACCTTAGCGGATTTTCCCGACCCGGGCATACAGCGATATTATCTGACTAAATGTCTGGTGTAGCCCCTGCCAGTATTATCCATACTGTTGCTGATGTTTTTTCCTGCGCGCCAGGTAATCTTTATCGGCGCGAATGCTGTCCCAGCAGGCTTTAAACACGGCGGCCGCAGCGGCTTTCTCTTCATTCAGGGTATAAGGCAGAATATTTCCGTCAGCGTCGTATTTCTTACCGCCCTGATGGTTGGCATAGCGGCGGGCGCGCGTGTAACCCATCTGAATAAATTTGCGGGCCATGTCCATGCCAACAAAATCGTCGTTATTCCGGTAGTCTTCAAACATTGCCATAATCTTTTTAGCGGAGGCTTCCGCTATCGCCACCGTTTTAAAACGCCAGTGCGGCAGGATCTCCCCTTTATAGGGCTCCACCATCAGTACGCCCTGCTCCCCGCGCCCGACCTGGTAGTGTTCCGGATGCCTGCGGCAGTCGAGCTGTGTGTAGTCCTTCTGGTAGTCAAACGCCTTCATCTCCGTTCCTTAGCTAAATTAGCCTCGTTCGTTTATCCAGCCTGGCACAGGCTGAACGGCTTTGCCGCCAGACGCACGCGGAATAACTCAGACAGTGATGCTGGTTAGGGTACAGGCGATAGTGATATCTGCTGATTAGCAGCGCAAAGCGGCGCACTAAAGAAGGCAACGCTAAATAAAACAGACATTGCGGCGTTGTACATTATTTGGCGCGTTTAACCGGACACTGTGCTTCTGTCGGTATAAAGTGTCGGCACTCAGGCCGGGCGCGTTTTCTGCTGGTTCCCGGCAATAACCGGCTCCTCTGGCATGTCGAAAGGTTGTTTATTTCCGGCCAGGGAACCGTCAGCGGCACTCTCGCAGCAATAATATTCACCGCCAGTCAGTGAGGTTTTATGTCATTTATCAATGATGTTATGAAGCGCTTAACCAGCGCCACGGCGTCAACTACCCAGGCCGTGTGTCCGGTTTGCGGGCATCGCTCATCCCATGCTGCGATCAAAATTCGTCAACAAAAAACGCTGCTCTGCCCCGCCTGCAAATCCCTGTTTGTCGTTCCCCATTCCTGACCTTGCGATTTGCCGACGCAGACGGCTTAGTGTGACACTGTCACAAAGGAACGTGCTGACGGCAAACGGTGAGCAGCAACTGCCGTAGCCAGCGGTGGGCGGGGTCGACCTCCGATCGCGGGTGCCACATCTGCGACACGGTAATGGGGGCAGTTTTCACCGGCAGTTCAAACATCGCCAGCCAGCCCTCCGGCTGATTAATTAAAAAGGATGCCGGCACCAGCGCCACCAGGTCAGAGGCCCGGGCCACCGCCAGTGCGGCGGGAAAGCCCGGCACCACGGCCTGCACCTTGCGCTGCAGGCCCAGTTCCGCCAGCGACGCATCCACCGGCCCCGTGCTGCGGCCGCTGCGTGAGGCCACGACATGGCCATAAGCCGTATACTGAGTGACGCTGACGTCCGCCTGCTGCGCCAGCGGATGATCCCGGCGGACCACGCCGACGAAACGATCGCGAAACAGCGCCTGAAGGCGAATTTCCGGGCCCATCTCTCCGGCGACACCAATTTCAATATCCACCAGACCTTCTCGCAGCGGCTTTATGCTCTTTTGCGGTTTTGGAGCAAACCGCAGCCGCACCAGAGGGGCTGCGCTGGCGGTTGCGGCGATCAGCGCCGGACCAAAGGCTTCCACAAAGCCGTCGTTGGCGCGCAGGGTGAACTCACGATCGAGGGTGGCCGGTTCCAGCGTCGTACTGGCGGGCCGCAGCACGGCACGGGCTTCGGTTACGGCACGCCGGGTGCTTTCACGCAGGGCTTCGGCCCGGGGCGTCAGCACCATCTGCCGCCCCGCCCGCACCAGCAGCGGATCGCCGGTCACGCTGCGCAGGCGGCTCAGGGTGCGGCTCATGGCGGAGGCACTGAGCCCCAGACGGCGCGCAGCCGCCGCCACGCTGACTTCGGCCAGCAGGACGTCCAGGGCGATCAGCAAGTTCAAATCAGCTTCAGCCATCTCAGCGCACGCTCGCCGCAAAGCCAGTCGGTGCCATCAAGTGCTCAATATCCTGCAGGGTCAGCGTCATAAGCGGGTTTTTTACCAGGGAAACATCCGCCCGATGATAGCACTGAAAGTGGGTGGTTTGCGAACAGGCACAGCGCGCTGCCGCGCCTGTGATGGCGGCCGGAGGTGGCCCGGCCGGCCGGGCTACAGAGCCAGATCGATAACGATACGCCCCTCAATTTTACCGGCATGCATGCGGGCAAAAATATCGTTGATATTGGCCAGCGGCTCGACGGCGATATTCGCCGCCACCTTGTGGCGACCGGCGAAGTCCAGAGCTTCCTGCAGGTCCTTACGCGTACCCACAATCGACCCGCGCACGGTAATGCCATCCAGCACCATATCGAAAATCGACAGGTCAAACTTGCCCGGCGGCAGCCCGTTCAGCACCATGGTTCCGCCGCGGCGCAGTGTGCCAATGGCCTGCTCAAAGGCTTTGGGCGAGACGGCCGTGACCAGTACGCCGTGTGCGCCGCCGAACGCCTCTTTAAACACCTTCGCCGGGTCAACGTTGCGGGCGTTGGCCGTGACGCTGGCCCCCAGTCGTCTGGCAAAGGCCAGTTTGTCATCATCAATATCGACTGCCGCCACGTTAAAGCCCATGGCCACCGCGTACTGAACCGCCATATGGCCAAGCCCGCCGATACCGGACACCACCACCCAGTCCCCGGCTTTGGCTTCGGTCATTTTCAGTCCTTTATAGACCGTGACACCGGCACACAGAATGGGGGCAATTTCATTAAAATCGATATTGTCCGGCAGGATCCCAACGTAGTTAGCATCGGCCAGGCAGTACTCGGCAAAGCTGCCGTTCACCGAATAACCGGCGTTTTGCTGCGAATGGCAGAGGGTTTCCCAGCTGTCCAGGCAGTGTTCGCAGTGGCCGCAGGCGGAGTAGAGCCACGGTACGCCCACGCGGTCGCCCTCTTTAATATGTTTGACGCCTTCGCCGACCGCCACCACATACCCGACACCCTCATGCCCCGGAATAAACGGCGGCTGCGGCTTGACCGGCCAGTCACCTTCGGCGGCGTGCAGGTCGGTATGGCAGACGCCGGTGGCGATGACTTTGACCAGCAGCTGACCCGGTCCCACCTCGGGGATCGGCACCTGTTCAATCACTAACGGCTGACCAAAGGCTTTCACGACGGCAGCTTTCATGGTTTTCATTATGCACTCCTTACGGGAAAACAGGCTTAAAACAGCCCTAACGGTGCTGTGTCATAGCTGACCAGCAGGTTTTTAGTTTGCTGATAGGCGTTCAGTGCCATCTTGTGCGTCTCGCGCCCGACGCCCGACTGCTTGTAACCGCCAAAGGCGGCGTGAGCCGGGTATATGTGATAACAGTTAGTCCACACGCGTCCGGCCTTGATGCTGCGGCCCATGCGATAGGCAAGATTCGAGTCGCGCGTCCAGATGCCCGCCCCCAGGCCAAACTGGGTTTCATTGGCGATGGCCAGCGCCTCCGCTTCATCCCGGAAGCGCGTCACGCCAATCACCGGCCCGAAAATCTCCTCCTGGAAACAGCGCATCTGGTTATCCCCCTGGATAAGCGTCGGCTGGATGTAGTAGCCGCTGTCCAGCTCCGGGCCCAGGCTGGCGCGTTCACCGCCTGTGAGAATTTTGCCGCCTTCCAGGCGGGCGATATCGATGTAGGAGAGGATCTTATCGAACTGCTGGCGTGATGCCTGCGCCCCGATCATCGTCTCTGTGTCCAGCGGGTCACCGCGTTTGATGGTGGCGACTTTTGCCATCACTTTTTCCATAAAGGGTGCATAGATCGCTTCATGGATCAGGGCGCGTGACGGGCAGGTGCAGACTTCGCCCTGGTTGAAGAAGCCCAGCACCAGCCCTTCTACCGCTTTATCAATGAAATCAGGCTCCCCGTTCATCACATCGGCAAAGTAAATGTTCGGTGATTTACCGCCCAGCTCCACGGTGCAGGGAATGATGTTTTCCGCCGCACAGGCCATAATATGGCGGCCTACCGGCGTTGAACCGGTAAAGGCAATCTTGGCGATACGCCGGCTGGTGGCCAGGGCTTCTCCGGCTTCCCGGCCAAAGCCCTGCACGACATTGAGCACCCCGGGCGGGAAGAGATCCCCGACCAGTTCCAGCAGCAGCGTGATCGCCAGCGGTGTCTGTTCAGCGGGCTTCAGCACCACGCAGTTACCGGCTGCCAGCGCCGGGGCCAGCTTCCAGGCCGCCATCAGCAGCGGGAAGTTCCACGGGATAATCTGCCCGACCACGCCCAGCGGTTCGTGGAAGTGATAAGCAACGGTTTTCTCATCAATCTCGGCGGCGCTGCCTTCCTGCGCCCGCAGACATCCGGCGAAGTAGCGGAAGTGATCCACGGCCAGCGGCAGGTCCGCATTGAGGGTTTCGCGGATCGGTTTCCCGTTGTCCCAGCTCTCTGCCACGGCCAGGTATTCCAGGTTCGCTTCGATCCGGTCCGCCAGCTGCAACAGCAGGTTGGAACGGTGCTGAACGCTGGTTTTTCCCCAGGCGTCCGCTGCACGGTGTGCGGCATCCAGCGCGGCGTCAATATCACGGGCATCGGAACGTGGAAACTGTGCAATGTCACTGCCGTTCACCGGCGAGGTATTCATAAAATACTGGCCGCTCAGCGGTTCGACGAATTTGCCATCAATGAAGTTGCCGTAGGCGGCCTTAAAGGACACCAGGGCTCCGGGCGTGCCGGGATGGGAATAACGCATCGCAAAATCCTCTTGTAGGGGGTTCTCAGAGAGATAATCAACCGCGCCGTACTGTTGTTCATACGTTGTCACGGTTGAACGATCCCTTTTGCATATGGCGTGCCAGTTTCGGGACGATATGTCACCGTTTATAATGATGTTAAAAATCAGCAGGATGGGCTGTTCTTTTTATCAGTAACGGGAAGTTTGAGAGCGAAATTCCGCAACTGTGTTGCAAATCGCAACACCCTGAATACCAGATAGCTACAATGTCGCAACACTCTGACGACGGTATGAGGTTATCAATGCAGGGATTTTCGTCACCGGCCATTCCCTCCGCGATCGCGCCCGATCCCCTTCTGAGCGACTCCTGGTTTCGCAGCCAGCTATACGGTCTGGATCGCCTTTCCGATGATTTTCCCCGACTGCGTCAGGGGGAACTGGCGGATGTGCTGGCCCACCACGCCACGCTGCAGCAGTTTGCCCGGCCTGCCATCCATGCCCTCGCCGAAAAAGTGGCCGACAAGCAGGCCGTGGTGATCCTCTCCGACGCCAGCGGTCTGGTCCTGAACACCTTTGGCGATATGCAGGCGCTGAAAAAAGCCGAACGTTTTGCACTGGCACCCGGTAATTTATGGAGCGAGTGCGGGCGCGGCACCAATGCCATCGGCACGGCGCTGGCCATTGATGACTGCTGTGAAATCGACGGTCAGCAGCATTTTCTCACCCGTAACCAGGGCCTGTACTGCGCGGCCATTCCGCTGCAAACCCCCGGCGGGCAGGTCGCCGGGGTACTGGATATTTCCGGTCCGGCGCATTTTGCCCATCCGCATACGCTGGCATGGATCAATGAGGCAGCCAGACAAATTGAGTATCTTTGGGTGAAGCAGACCCTGCATCCTGACCAGTGGCTGATGAGCCTGCATCTGCAGTTGCAGGGGCTGGACCGGGCTGAAGAGCTGTTACTGGTGTTTTCTGACAATATTCTGATGGCGGCCAACCGTGTCGCGATGCGTGAGCTGACGCTGCGCGCTGAACAGATGGGCAGCCTGACCTTTCAGCAGCTCTTCCCGCATCTGCAACAGCACGCTAATCAGGTCCCGCAGTCCCTGACCACCTGTGATGCACAACGTTATTTTTTCCGCCTGCGAGCCCCGGCACGTCGCCACGTTCCTGCCCTGCAGACCGGAGCCTGCCCTCTCCCGCTGCCGCTGCGTGACGGCGGAGATAAGCTGGTGCGCCTGTTGAATGCCGGGGTATCTCTCTGCGTACAGGGCGAAACCGGCAGCGGCAAAGAGTATGTCAGCCGGATGCTGCATCAGCAGAGTCGCTGGCGTCAGGGGAAATTTGTTGCCATTAACTGCGCAGCGATCCCCGAATCGCTGATCGAATCGGAACTGTTTGGCTATCAGCCGGGGGCCTTTACCGGTGCCAGCAAGAACGGCTATATCGGTAAAATTCGCGAAGCCGACGGCGGGGTGCTGTTTCTGGATGAAATTGGCGATATGCCGCTGGCGCTGCAGACCCGTCTGCTGCGTGTTTTACAGGAAAAAGAGGTCGCTCCGCTGGGATCAAGCCGCAGCTGGCCGGTAAATTTTGCTGTGATCTGCGCGACGCACCGCAACCTGCCCGCGCGGGTCGCCAGCGGTGAGTTCCGCGAAGACCTGCTCTACCGTCTGCAGGAATTTTCACTGACTCTGCCCCCCCTGCGCGAGTGGCCGGAACTGCCCGCCTTTATTCTGCAGCTCTGGCAGGAAATGGGTGGGGAACAGCGGGGCATCGGTCTGTCGCCGCGGCTGCTGGCTACCCTGACACAGCAGGCGTGGCCGGGAAATGTCCGGCAGCTGCGCAGCGTGCTGAAGGTGTTACTGGCGCTGGCAGATGATGACACCCAACTGGATGCGGACAGTCTGCCGCCGGAGTATCAGCATTGTGCTGCCCCACCGCGCCCCGCACTGCAACAGCATGACGACGCCCTGATTGCGGCAACGCTGCAACGCTTTAACGGCAACGTCAGTAAAACGGCGGAGGCACTGGGGGTGGCGCGCAGCACGCTCTACCGGCGGGCGGCGCGCCAGTCTTGCGGAGATTAACCGTCCAGCAGCGTGGTGCCGTAAGAGTTATCGATAGTGCAAAGCCAGCCGCCATCCGGCTCCTGACGATAGACATAGGTGGCCCGGCGCGTGGTGGTGACGGTTCCTCCCGCGCCGTCAGGATAGTGCAGGACCGTTTCCATTATCACCAGGGCGTTTCCGCTGCCTTCGATGACCTGCATCTCGCCCTGCTCTACCCTGAGCTGGCCTTGAAAGTGGTCGGCAATCGCCACAAAGGCCCGGCGAATGGCATCGTGCCCCTGCACAATCATCCCGGGTTTCACCACCAGGCTGGCATCAGCGGCATACCAGCCCATCAGGCTGTCAAAATCCCGGGCGGTGATCGCCCGGTCACAGGCTTCTATGATGCGTCGTATCGGGTGTGAATTCACGTTAATGGCTCCTGACGGATAAGGTTGGTTTTTCACCCTGTCATAACGGTGCCAGAAAACAAGGGATTTACCCCTTTTTTCTGTTTGTCTCAGGCTGCGCTCAACCCCTGCCTCAGCCTCCCGGCGCTCTGTTGCAGCTGTTGTGCCGGACTGCGGCCAATCAGCACGAACTGATATCCCCCGGCGTGCCACCAGGCAAGGTTCATCCCGTGACGCCGCTCCGCCTGTATCTCGGTTTCATTTTCATGCTTTTCACGCGAGACGCAGAGTGCCACCGGCCCCCACTGGGCATGTTCCCAGGCGATCTGCACGATGCTGGTATCGTCATAGCGCAGCAGCCGCACGCTTTTCAGCGCGGCATTGTGTAACGCCAGCTGTTCCGCGCTGAGCTGCAGGCCCATCTGCTGCGAGGTGCGTTCCAGCGCCCGCGCAATCAGCGGCGCGGAGCTGTCCACGTCGGCCAGCGTTTGCGGGCTGTAGAGGGACATATACCCGGCTTCCAGGTCGCGGATCTTCTCGCTTTCACGCTGCGCCCCATCGGGCCGGGCAAAATAGCCGAGGCTGGAGCCGATCGCGAGGAAACTCAGCGAGGCGGCAATCAGCGCCCGCCGGCTGACCTGTCCGGTGGCTGCCGGGGCGGGCGATTGCGCCAGCAGGCGATCGAGGTCTTTCTTCATCTGCGCCGCCGGTGCCGCCGCCAGCAGCGGCTCAAAGGCCGCTTCAAACGGCTGGTTGCTCTTCATCAGTGCGGCGGTGCGGGCGGACAGCGTCTGATCACGCTTCAGCTGCTGCTCAAAGTCCTGCATCTCGTCTGCGCTCATCTCACCGTCCAGCCACGCGGTAATCGCTTCATCGCTCCAGGGGGCGCTTAACCGTTCTCTGTTCACAGGCGTTTCTCCTTTACGGTCGCTGTACCGGTTTCGGCTCGTGCCAGCGTAGTCCTTGCCGCCGCCAGACGGCTCATAATGGTGCCGATCGGTACGGTCAGCGTGTCAGCTGCTTCCTGATAGGTAAAACCTTCAACGTAGACAAGGAACACGGCATTCCGCTGCGCCTCGGGCAGTCTGGCCACGCGCTGCATCACCTGCTGATAGTGCAGATGGTTATCGTCATGCTGCCAGGTGTCCGGGGCATAAAGCTCGTCGCTGTCGACAAATCCCTGCCCCTGGCGCACGCGCTGCGCGCGCAGATCGTTGATCCACACCGAATGCAGCAGCGTAAATAACCAGCGGTCAATGCGCGTACCGGGGGTAAACTGTGCGCTGCGCTCAAGCGCCCGGACGCAGGTGGTCTGCACCAGCTCCCGGGCCACCTCGTTGTTACGGGACAGCACCATCCCGTAGCGCCACAGGCGCGTAAGATGGTCTGCCAGATGATGGCGGACTTCGCTGCTGGTCATGTTTTCTTCTCCAGGCCGCCGGCCGTTCAGGACTCAGGGTGGCCGTTAATCGCCGCCTGTAAATCCCGGTACTCTTCACAGTTCACCCCGCACAGGGAGCGAATAACCGCCAGCTGCTCGCGCGCCAGGTCAGGACGCCCTTTAATCATCCATGCCTCACCGAGGTATTCGCGTACCCGGGCATAGTGTGGATCGAGCGCTATCGAGCGCTGATAATAGCCTATCCCCTCATCCGTACGCCCTGATTTCCGCGTGGCATAGCCACGATAATTCCATGCCTCGCGGGTATCCGGATTTTTAAGCCTGTCCAGGAGATTCAGCGCGGCCTGATAATCGCCCTTCTTCGCCAGGTGGTAGGCGTAGCGGGTTTTATCCTCATCGCTGAGGCGGCTGGTTTTTTCCACGACGCACTGCCTGCGGGTACTGTCATACACCTGACCTTTCGGGCAGTCCGGGGTTTTGCTCTCGCTATTGTCATCACCCATGGCCTGCGCCAGCGGTGCGTGCAGGGTAAACAGCAGCGCCGGAAGCGTCATCAGTAACATCATTTTTTTCATGGTCGTTATCCTGTCAGGAAGCGGAAGTGTTGCGAACGGGCAGCATTCGGCGCAGGACGCTGTCGCGCAGAACATAGTGATGGAACAGTGCGGCAAGCGCGTGTGCGCCCGCCAGAATAATCAGCGCCCACGCCACATTGTCGTGCCAGCCTGCCAGCTGATGGCGTCGGCCGGGATCGACGGCGATCCACGCAGGGATATGAAACAGACCGAAGAAGGTAAAGGGCTCCTGCTGCGCCCAGCGCAACATAAAGCCGAGGCCTGTCTGCGTGAACAGCAGAAGATACAGCGCCCCGTGGACGGCGTGCGCGGCAACACGTGACAGGCGCGATCCCGCTGCAGGTGGCAGGGCAAAGCGCGCCCGGTGCTGGCTGAAGATACGCCACAGCGGACGGATAACCATGACGGTCGCCAGCAGAATGCCGCAGGAGATATGCACTGACTGTAAGCCTTTACGCAGCGGCGTCCCGCGCTCCAGCAGCGCCCAGATATGCGCTGATGCAAACAGAAAGATAACGCTGCCGGCGGTGAGCCAGTGCAGCGCCAGGGTCAGAGCGTCATAGCGCTGACGCAGGGGCCGTGAGGGAGGTAATGACATCGCGAGGGTTTTCCTGTCGCAGTGGAAGATGTTCAGTTAACACCTGAGGACGGTGTTCTATTCGAAAAAAGTGTCACCTTTTTTGGCCGACAGCGTGGGCAAGAGAGTGTGCGGCATTGCCCCGTCCCGGGCATAAAGTCCGCTGCTGTTTTTTCATTTCCCGCGATAATTGAATAACAGGCTTTTGCCTATTTATAAGTAAATAAACTCAGAGGGTAATTAAATTAAACGTTAAGTAAGTAAATTAATTTAGGGATTTGATTTAAATATAATAAATAGTTATTAACTTTTCGTTAAATTGAGCCTAAAATATGCGCTCAATTTGTTAACCTATATTGATGCCTTATTTAATATGTCTAACTTTAAAAGAACGATCCCCCTGCTTTCGCTGTCAGCAGTGCTGGTGTGCACCAGTACCTGGGCTGAAACTCCTGCCACGGAAAAAACCGATGTCCTGCTGATCGGCGGCGGTATTATGAGCGCCTCTCTGGGTACCTGGTTACAGGAACTTCAGCCGGGCTGGAAACAGCTGATGGTAGAGAAGCTGGACGGCGTGGCGCTGGAATCCTCTAACGGCTGGAATAATGCCGGTACAGGTCACTCCGCCAATATGGAGCTCAATTACACGCCCGAGCGTCCGGATGGTTCTATTGATGTGTCTAAGGCACTGGACATTAACGAACAGTTTATGATTTCCCGTCAGTTCTGGACGGCCCAGGTCAAACGCGGCATCCTGAACAACCCGCACTCATTTATTAACTCTACGCCGCATATGAGTCTGGTCTGGGGTGACACCAACGTTAACTACCTGACCAAGCGCTATGAAGCGCTGCAGCAGACCACCCTGTTCCAGGGCATGAAGTTCTCCACCGATCAGAATCAGATCAAACAGTGGGCACCGCTGACCATGCAAGGCCGCGATCCGCAGCAGAAAGTCGCGGCGACCTGGACCCCGGTGGGTACCGACGTCAACTACGGTGAAATTACCCGTCAGCTGATCGGCAGCCTGAAGAAAGATAAAAACTTCCAGCTGGAAACTTCCGCTGAAGCGACCGATTTCAAACGTAACCCGGATAACTCCTGGCATGTGACCATCACCGATGTCAAAACCGGTGAAGAGCACGCAGTCGATGCCAAATATGTGTTTATCGGTGCGGGTGGCGGCGCGCTGAAGCTGCTGCAGAAAACCGGCATTCCGGAAGCGGATAACTACGCAGGCTTCCCGGTAGGCGGTTCCTTCCTGGTGACTGAGAACCCGGAAATCACCAAACTGCACACTGAAAAAGTGTACGGTCAGGCTTCCGTGGGCGCGCCGCCGATGTCCGTACCTCACCTGGACGCCCGCTTCCTCGACGGCAAACGCGTGGTACTGTTTGGGCCGTTCGCGACCTTCTCCACCAAGTTCCTGAAAAATGGTTCGCTGTTCGATCTGTTAAGCACCACCACCACCAGCAACTTCATGCCAATGACCCACGTTGGTATGGATAACTTCGACCTGGTGAAATACCTGATTGGTCAGGTGATGCTGGATGACAACGACCGTTTTGAAGCACTGAAAGAGTACTACCCCGCCGCGCGTAAAGAAGACTGGAAGTTAATTCAGGCAGGCCAGCGCGTTCAGATCATCAAAAAAGATGAAGAAAAAGGCGGCGTGCTGAAACTGGGTACGGAAATTGTGACCGATCAGCAGAAAACCCTGGCGGCCCTGCTGGGTGCTTCCCCGGGTGCTTCCACGGCGGCTCCTATTGCGCTGAACGTGATGAAAAAACTGTTCCCTGAGCAGTTTAACTCTCCGGAGTGGCAGAGCAAGATCCGCACTATCGTGCCGAGCTATGGCCAGCAGTTAAACGGCAACAGCGCGCTGACTCAGCAGGTGTGGGATGATACCGCCGCCACCCTGCAGCTGGTTAAGCCACCGGTTATCGATATGGATCACAACAAGCAGGCAGACGCCCCTTCTCAGCCAGAGAAGCGCGCCGACAACCCGCAGCACGACATGGCACTGTAAGCGCCTTCTGACGTGAAAAAGGCCGATCCTCAGGATCGGCCTTTTTTATGCGCTGAATACGGGGATGCACATCAGCCCGCGCTGTTCTGACTGTCCGTTGCTTCTGTAAAAGCGGGTTTGGTGCGGGTCACCGAGTAAGCCACCTTTTTGACTTTACCGGGTACGGTGGTGATTTCCACCGGCGGGATGGTCACGCGGCCCAGGCCGAACAGCGTCTGCACGTAACCGCCCACCTGATGCTTGCCGGGTTCGACAAATACCACCCGTTTCTCCCCCCGTTTGAGGACCCCCGCTTCCGTCCCGTCAATGGTTAGCGTGATGGAAGAGCCATCATCTGCACGGGTCACGATATGCGAAACATCAATCTGCGTCGGGCCGCTGCTGAACGGTGCCACGGCCTGAGTGCTTTCTGCCGCTGAAATTTTCTCGTCCTTCACCGGTGCCGCCGCAGCAGGTGCCGTCTCTTCGACGGGGACCGGCGCGCTGGCGGTCGCAGCGGGGGCGTCGGCTGACGGTGAGGTGACTGGCGCTTCGGCCTTGCTGGCCGGTGTCTCTGCGGTCGCCGCCGCTGGCGTGACGGGCTCTGTAACGGCACCCGGTGCGGTGATCGGCTGCGTCTGCACCGGCTGTTCGACAGGTGTTGGCTGCGCGGTGTCTGCCGACGGCGTTGATTCTGCCGGCTGGGCAGGCGGGACAGGTTGTGCAGCCTCTACCGGCTGTGCAGATTCTGCCGGTTGTGCGGTGGCAACGGGCGCAGTGGCGGCCTCCGTCACCGGGGCCTGCGTGGACGCCGGTTTAAAAGCAGCACATCCGGTCAGCGTGGTGGCGGCAACGACAGCTGCCAGCGTAAAACGATACAACATTATGGCGAATTCTCCTCGGCCGAATTTGGCGCAGCTATCATAACGCCCCTCTGTGCCTGAATACAGCTTAGGCGGATCGGTATCCTCTGAATTACACTCTCTTTACGCTATGACTACAGGAGGACTTTATGTACGGACCCCATCCGGACGAGAAACATCCCTTACCTGACTTCCCTCAGGTCTGTTTTATTAAAAACAGCGTCACCCGTCCCAATATCATCATTGGTGATTACACCTATTACGACGACCCGGAAGGTGCAGAGAACTTTGAGCGCAACGTGCTCTATCACTACCCGTTCATCGGCGATAAGCTGATTATTGGTAAGTTTTGCGCCCTGGCGCGCGGGGTGAAATTTATCATGAATGGGGCCAATCACAAGACCTCCGGCCTCTCTACCTTCCCTTTCTTTATCTTCGGCAACGGCTGGGAAAGTGCTGCGCCGCAGCCCGGTGACCTGCCGTATAAAGGCGACACCCGCGTGGGTAATGATGTCTGGATCGGTTATGACTGCCTGGTGATGCCCGGCGTCACCCTCGGTAACGGCGCGATTATCTCGTCACGTTCAGTGGTGGTGTCTGATGTTCCTGCGTACAGCATTGTTGGAGGAAATCCGGCAAAGGTGATCCGTCAGCGTTTCAGCGATGAAGTGATTGTTGAGCTGGAAAACATTGCCTGGTGGGACTGGCCGCCAGAGAAGATCACGCAGAATCTGGCGGCGATAACGTCCGGGGATATTGCGCGCTTAAAGGCGCTTCAGAGCGCATCATAGAACGTTTCACGGGTCGACCTTTTCATTGGTCGGCCCTTCCGTACTGACGTGGCTGCGAGCCTAAGCCCTAAGTACTCACCTGTTTTATTGCTTATTTGCGCATTTGATTTAAGTCACGTACCACTAAAATAGTCTGATTACACACGCTTTTTACTTCCGAACTCTGACTATAAGGTCTCTTTGCGTGGCAAAAATCTTCTTACGCAGCGGTAATCTTGACGCTGTTCTCGCTCTGGGTGAGAACGGACAGCCGGTATATCTTTCGGCTTTGCAACTGCGCGAAACCCTGCGCCTGAGAAAACAGTCGCAGGTTGCCGACTGTCTGGCGATCCCCCAGCCTGACGACGCAGGCACCCGCCTGGACTGGTACTCACCGGTGGCAGGTAAGGTGACCTCCTGGGCCGCCGCCAGCAACAGCGCGCGTACCGCCGCGCTCAGTCAGCTGCAGGCCTGCCAGACCGCCATTGCGGAAATCGGTGAACGTGCCCGGCAGTCTGATAAGCCCAGCCAGAAACTGTTTGGCGCCCTGCTGAATAAAGCCCTGCAGTTCCCTGACCAGAACTACGTGTATCTGGTGGGCGGTAAACCGGTGATCACCTTCTGGGGGTTTGTCAGCCTGGATAAAAAATCCCGCCAGGACGTATTTGACTGCCTGCAGATTGAGGACGATGAGCCCAAACCGGGTCTCTCCCTGCTGGCCCCTGCCCCCGTGGCAACGCCGCTGTCGGTTGCTGCCTCCGTCTCCCCGGTGATTGCGCCGCTGATTACGCCTGAACCCGCCGCTGCGGCGACGGTTCCTGTCCCTCCACCGGTGGTTGTTCCGCCGATGCCCGCGCTGGACATTATCGATGAGCCAGAAGACGTTGCAGATGAAACGCCGTCCGCTGCGCTGCCGGTGAAGCCAAAGGTGAATATCTGGCTGCGCTATGGCTGGGTGCTACCTGCAGTGGCACTGCTGGTGGTGTTTGGTTTCCAACTGAAAAAAGGCAGCGACAAACCGGCAGAAGTGGTACCGGACGCACCGGTGGCCCGCGCAACACCGTCTGTCACCCCGCCGGTACCGGCGGTCACGCCGGCTGTTACCCCGGCGATCGCCCAGCGTGCCCCGGTCGCAGACGTTAAACCGACAACCTTACCGCTGGCGGCGGCCGTGATTGCTCCAGTCACGCCTGCCCCTGCTCCCGCACCGGCACCAGCCGTGGAAACCGTCGCGGAGGCGCGTCCCGTTGCCCGGGACGATCTGGTCCTGCCGGGTGATGCGGTCAAACTGGGTTCAACCAAGTTCCTTAACGGCAGCTGGCGCGTCCTGGTGCAGAAAAACCTGCCGACCGGTACCCCGCCGATGCTCAAGTATCAGATGAAGAATGGCAAAGGCACCGCGCGCATTACTCAGGGTGACGGCGTCAGCTGTAAGGTGGAGGTCTTCGCCGGGCTGATGTCCTCCGGTAACCTGGTGATCAACAGCCGCACTAAAGCGCGCTGCAGCGATGGCTCCCGCTATCAGATGCCGGAGCTGGTGTGTAAACAGGGCCTGACCGGCCCTGCCGAGTGCAGCGGTAGCTATAACGCCGATACGGTGTTGCCGATGACCATGAAGCGTGAGAGTAAATCATAATGCTGGCGACAATTGCGGATTTTAAACCAAACATGACGCTGGTGCAGAACAGCGGCGTCCAGTTCCTCGACTTTGCCCTGATACCGGATCTCAATGCTGACTGGCCGGGCAAATTTGTCCGGCAGACCGCCAACGGCCCGCTGCTGCGCCTGAATTACCATGCGCAGACCGGAAAATACCTGCTGCCGCAGGCCGCAGGCAGCAGCCCGGAAGTGGTGAAGCCTGAATTCAGTTTCCCGCTGGCCCAGTCGCTGACACTGCTTAACGGCCAGTGGCTGCCGCTGCCGTTTTTCCGCTTTAACCCGCCGCGAACGTTTATCGGCGGCCCGGATAACTGGGCGCGCGTGCGCGTGGTGGCGCTGGATAAACCGGATGCCAGTGGCAACAGCCACCGCGTGGTGCTGGCGTTCGATACCAAAGTCTGGGCAGATGGCGAAGATGAGTCGCTGGCGCTGAATGAAAATGATGTGAAAAATGGCGTCAGCTTTGCGCTGGCGCACCGCAGCGACGAACTGGGAGAATTCCTCGATCACACCTGGGTGGACGGCTGGCTGCGTGAAGCCTTTACCCAAGCCGCCTCGGCACTGGAACTGCGTCCGCAGGTCAATATCAAAGCTGCCCTGCGTGAGTTTGAGTATCAGGCGCACTATCTGAATATCCTGCATCTGCTCGGGCAGCAGCTCTCCATTCCTGAACTCAAAATCAGCGCGGCGACGCTGCAGGAGCCAGCGATTGCTGTCGATCTGATCCTCGACGTGGGTAACTCCCACACCTGCGGCATTATGGTGGAAGATCATGTCGATGATCACCAGGGCCTCAAGCACACCTACGAATTACAGATGCGAAATCTCAGTGAGCCGCATCAGCTCTATAACGAGCTGTTTGAAAGCCGCGTGGAATTTGCCCAGGCCAGCTTCGGTAAGCAAAACTTTTCGCTGGAAAGCGGCCGCGACGACGCCTTTATCTGGCCGTCGATTACCCGCGTGGGACGTGAGGCGGGCCAGCTGGCGCTCCAGCGCCTGGGGACCGAAGGGGCAACCGGCCTTTCCAGCCCGCGCCGTTATCTGTGGGATGAAGAGAGTTACACCCCCGGGTGGCGCTTCAGCCACACACCGGGCAATCTGCAGCAGGAGCCGCTGGCCACCGCACTGCCGCTGACCTATCTGATCAACGATGAAGGCCAGCCTCTGTACACGATTCCGCTGGAAGAGCGCCTGCCGGTGTTTGCCCCGCATTACAGCCGCAGCTCGGTGATGAGCCTGATGCTCTCCGAACTGCTGGCGCAGGCGCTGCTGCAGATGAACAGCCCCTTACAGCGGCAGAAGATGCTGCACAGCAGCGCGCCACGCCAGCTGCGCAATATCATCCTTACCCTGCCCTCGGCCATGCCGAAGCCGGAGCGGGAGATCTTCCGCCGCCGCATGCTGGAGGCTATCGCCCTGGTGTGGAAATCAATGGGCTGGCACCCGATGGATGACGATTTCACTCACGCGGAAGATAAAGCGAAAAGCAGCGTACCGGTTCCCGACGTGCAGATGGAGTGGGATGAGGCCACCTGCGGCCAGATGGTCTATCTGTATAATGAAACGCAGGTTAACTTTGGCGGCCGCGCTGAGGCGTTCTTTGCCAGCATGGCGCGCCCGGATCGCGCCCGCGCCGCTGATGAACCGGCAGGAAAAACCCTGCGTATCGCCTCGATTGATATCGGCGGTGGTACCACTGACCTGGCCATCACGCAGTACCGTCTGGACGATGGCGTGGGCAACAACGTTAAAATTATGCCCCGCCTGCTGTTCCGCGAAGGCTTTAAGCTGGCGGGTGACGATATTTTGCTGGATGTGATCCAGCTGTACGTCCTGCCCGCCTTACAGGCTGCCTTTAAGCAGGCAGGCATGGTCAACCCGGAAGCGGTGATGACCCGACTGTTTGGGCACGAAGGCCGTCTTGACGGGCACTCCACCCTGCGGCAGCAGGTCACACTACAGATCTTTATTCCGTTAGGTCAGGCGATCCTCGAAGCTTATGAAACGTTCGACCCGCTTGATTTGACCGCTGAAATTGACGCGCGCTTCGGTGAGCTGCTGGCCCAGGCACCGACGGAAAAGCTGCTCGACTACATCAACCGGGAGATCCAGCGCGAACTGCCGGGCGAAGCGAAAGGCTTTGATATCCTGGCGGTGCCGCTGATTGTTCGCCTCAGCAAGCTGCACGCCGAGTTCCTGTCGCCGCGCATGAATATCACCCACAGTCTGCGGTCGATGTCAGAGGTGGTGGCGGTATACGACTGCGACGTGCTGCTGCTGACCGGCCGCCCTTCACGCTTCCCCGGCGTGCAGGCGCTGTTCCGCCACCTGCAACCGTTGCCGGTGAGCCGTATTCTGTCGCTGGATGGCTACCACACCAACGACTGGTATCCCTTCAATAAGCAGGGAAAAATCGAGAACCCGAAATCGACGGCGGCGGTGGGGGCGATGCTCTGCCTGCTGTCGCTCGATCTGCGCCTGGCCAACTTCTGGTTTAAGGCCGGTGACTTCCAGCCCTACTCGACCATTCGCTATCTGGGGATGCTGGACGGTACTGGTGCGCTGACGGCCGACAATGTCTGGTACAGCGATATCGACCTGGATCAGCACGCTTTTACCCTGGATGTGCGCAGCCGCTTCCAGGTGCGGGGGGCGATCACCCTCGGTTTCCGTCAGCTGGACAATGACCGCTGGCCCGCCTCGCCGCTCTATACGCTGACTATCGTCGACCCGCAGCTGGCGCGCAGCGTCGCCGGGGATAAAGTATTACGTATCAAACTGGCGGTCAGCCGTCCGTTTGGAGAGTTTGGCCCGGAACGATTTGATATCGCCGATGCCGTCCTGGACGACGGCAGCCAGGTGCCGCTGGAGCACCTGCGCCTGCGCCTGAATACGCTGGCCAGCGGGGCCTCGGGTATGGCGCATTACTGGATTGACAGCGGGAGCGTCTTTAAGAAATGAAATCTCTCAATAAAATCCTGACCGCACAGGCCAATAAAAAGCGTGATGCCCTGACCCAGGGTATTGAGCAGGCGCTCGCCTGGCTGGAGGTTAACCGCCAGCAGGCCCCGCGTCTGAATATGGAAGCCGACCGTCTGGCGATCAAGCTTCTGCGTCAGCACAATCATGCCAGCGTACTGGCACGTAATACGCCGCAGAATTGCGCCATCGGGCTGTTTGGCCTGGCGCAGGCGGGTAAGTCCTACCTGATCAATGCCCTCGCCGCCAGCGAAAAAGGCCGCATGGAGTGCGCGCTGGGCAACAGCGTGCTCGATTACGCCAGCCAGCTTAATCCTCAGCAGCATACTGCCAACCTGGTACAGCGTTTCAGCGGGCAGCAGCAGAGCAGCGACAGCAGCTGGCCGGTTCAGCTGGATCTGCTGACCGAATGTGAACTGGTCGCGGTGCTGGCGCTGCAGTACGCACAGCGCCGTGGCGACGTTGCCGCGCCGCTGGATGAATCCCAGCTGGGCGATCGGGTGCAGAACGTGGCGATGTACCGCCAACCCGAACCGGTCGACGGGATCAACCGTCATCAGATGGTTGCACTGTGGGACGGCCTGAATATCAGCCTGGCGCGCAGCAGCGCGCTGGACAGCCACTTCTGGCCGCAGGCCGTCGAGCTGGCACCGCTGCTGGGCGTGGACGATCGTGCCCGCCTGTTCTCTCTGCTGTGGGGCGAAGATCGTCAGCTCACCGCCCTTTACCGCCAGCTGGCACACGTTCTGCATCACCTTGCCTGCGTAACGCGGGTGCTGGCACCGTTAAGCGTGCTGGATGAGCCCTCTTACAGCCTGCTGAACAGCACCGGCGTCAGCCAGTTTAACGCCACAGCCGACCTGACGTTGCAGGTGGTACCGCGCCATGCGGGCCGCAGCCTGGCACCGGTCAGCGTGGCGCTGGCGGAACTGACCTTGCTCAGCCGGGAAGTGCTGCTGCCCCTGTACAGCGCACCGCGTGAGGCGCTGTTCAGTGAAGTCGATCTGCTCGACTTCCCGGGCTTTATTGATTTAACCGTACTGCCTGACGATGAGCAGCATGAGCTGGCGCTGGAGTTTTTACAGGCCCGACGTCCGTTCCTGCTGCAGCGTGCCGCCGTTGAACAGGATGTCACCCATCTGCTGGTTTGCAGCGCCTCGGTACACCGGAATGAAACCCGCCGTACTGGCCGCCTGCTCGATTTCTGGGTTAAGCAGACCCAGGGGGAAACCACTGCCCTGCGCAGCGGGCGTAAACCAGGACTGATCTGGGCCATGACGCCGTTCGATCAGCGCATTACCCACGGTCATAACCACGATGCGGCGGTACAGCGTTTCGTGGGTAACCCCGGTGATGCCTGGGGGGCGATGCTGGCGATGGATGAGAAAGGGGTACAGCGCATGGCCGGGTATCTGGTCAATGAGGTTCGTGCTGACAGCAAGCTTGCCCGCATTGCCGCCCAGCGCGTGGAGATCCAGCGTGAACTGTGTGACAACCTGCTCGGGCGCTGGTATCAGGCGGCCGAAGGCGAAGACCCGGCGGAGCGTCTGCGCATCGCCGAAAGCCTGCTGAAAGCCCTGCAAACCCGTACCGGGGTTCACGGTGAACTGTTAGAGCGGCTGGTGCCCGTGCGCGATACCCTGCGTCACCTGTTCCTGCAGCGCCAGCTCCGTACCGAACGGACGGCCGCCGATGAATACAGCATCAGCGAAGACGATCCCTTCGGCATCGGCATGACCATTGATCTGTTGAGCGACGAGCCGCTGACGGCCGTACAGACCAGCTATCACAGTGTGCCGGTCGTCGACCAGGAGGCGGAATTCGCGCAGAGCGTCTATCGTCACTGGGTTAATCAGCTGCGCCTGCTGCCGGATAACGCGCCGCTGCTGGAATTGCTGGGCGTCAGCAAACCCACGCTGGAGATGCTGACCGAAGAGCTGATCACCGCCAGCGTCCGTCAGGAGCTGGAAGGTGCGCTGGTGCGGGTGCTGGCAGACAGCGATGCTCAGGGACTGCCTGCCGAACAGATCGCTGACCGTCAGGTCTCACGGGCGCTCAGCGTACTGGGTGATTTTGTCGCCTGGCTGGGCTTCCAGCAGTTGCCGGAGGCTCAGCGACCTGACAGCCGCATCAATCGCGGGCAGAAGATTTTTGCCAAGCCGGAGGCGCAGACCGTTAATCTGGGTCCGGGGCAGCGTCTGACGCGGCTGGCATTAAAGCCCAACAACCATGCTGCGTTTTACATCTATGACTGGCTGGTGGGGCTCAATGAGATGATTGTGCAGAACGCCGGCTATGCCGCCTCACGCGAAATCAGCCAGGAGCAGCGTGAGAAGCTGGCACAGATTTTAAAACTGATCCGCCGTTAATCCCCGGGGGGCTTGGCGCTGACGCGCACGCTGAAAGCCCCGCCGGTTTCCTCTTCGGCCTCCTGCATGACCTGCAGGATCCGCAGCAGCGCTGCCTGCTGCGGGTGGCCGTTAAGGTGGCGCAGGGTAATTCGCACCGGCAAAGGAATGCCTGCCGTTAACATATCCCATAGCGCATCCAGATTGTCACCGAAATAACACAGGTCGAACTTGCGGGCAAACTGTCGGTAAAATTCACCAGCACTGCCGATATGTTGTAAATCAAACGTCACCCTTTGCATCTCAGTTCACCTGTTGAAAGTGACGATAGTGGTCACGGGTGACGTAAATCAGACCGTCGCTGGAATAGAGCAGGCGATCCGTGCCGCGTCGCCCGCAGGCGTAGTTAACGTCCGCCTCGAACCAGCGCCGGCTGCTTTTCTGCGGCAGGCCCCCTTCCCGGTTGCTGAAGCGATCGCCGCCGATCGCCCGCCCCGGCAGCACCTGACACAGATTGCCTTTAGACGGGTCCCAGCCCTGCTGACGCGCTTCCCCTTTGCGGATGTAGTAGCCAGGAAGCTGGCGATGCTGACGCAGGTAGTCTGCCACGCGCTGCTGTTGCGTCAGCACGCTGATGTCATCGCCCGGGGACTGGGGCGCAGATACTGGCGTTGAAGTCGGGACGGCGGATTGCTGCGGTTGCCCGTGTTCGCGCAGCCCGGCATAGCTGGCCACCAGCGCCAGGATGGCGGCAATAATCAGTTTCTTATTCATGGGCGCAGTTTAGCAAACGGTGAACGCCAGGCGTAGAAGAAAACGCAGCGGCTTTGTCGGGAGGCCGCGCGTCAGGAAGGGATTATTTCTCCGCGTAATGTTTCATGTTTTCCGGCGTTACCAGCTCGAACGGGATCCAGTGATAGGAGTCCACCTTCTCCCCTTTTATCATGCGCTGGGCCACCGCCACTGAGGCTTTACCCTGACCGACCGCATCCTGAAAAACCGTCACCTGCATCTTGCCGGAGGCCATCGCTTTCAGTCCGTCCGGTGTCGCATCGATACCCCCCACCAGCACGCTGCCCTTTTTCTTGCCCGACTGGTCAAGTGCCATAATGGCCCCGATGGCCATTTCATCATTGTTAGCCGCGACGATATCGATCGCTTCACCGTTGGTGATCCAGCTCAACATCAGGTCCATACCCTCGCTGCGGGAGTAGTTTGCCGTCTGCTTCTGGACCACTTTCATTTTCGGGTATTTAGCCACCACCTGCTCCACGTCCCGGGTGCGCTGCAGTGCGCCCGCGTCACTGAGGTTACCAATCATCACGCCGACATTGCCCTGATAATTGGCCAGACGCGCCAGCGCTTCCATCTGCAGCGTTCCCGACTGTTTTTCGTCGGAGCCGACAAATACCACGCCCGGCGGCAGTGTCTTATCGCCCGGCGTGCGGTTGACATAGACCAGCGGAATGTTCGCCTGACTGACCAGTTTCGTCATGGCCGGTGTCCCGGCAGAGTTTACCGGATCAACAATTATGGCATCCACTCCGGCGCTGATGAAGGCCTGTACCTGATCCGTCTGGCGGCCTACATCCCCGCGCGCATCTTCGAACTGCACGGTGATGCCACGCGCCTGGGCTTCCTTATCGATGGCCTGGCGGATAATCGTCAGGAAGTTTTGATCGAAATAGGCCATCGACACTCCAATGGTTTCCGCCATAGCGGACGAAGAGCAGCTTAACGCCGCGACAAGCAGCAGTTTTTTTATCGTTTTCATGATCATCTCCAGAGGCAGCAACGTATCTGCGGCTGGAAAAATGAAATGCTACAACCGCATGTTGAGGATAATGAAATAAATGATTTTTCAGCAATCGAAATTTAACGGAATCGTAACATTCATCACGCTTTGTGAAAGGGAAAAAGACGGTGAAAATATTTATTGCGAGCGGACTGGCGCTTTTGCTACCTGAGGCTATTCTTACGGCCGGGATCGTTGCTGGTTCCGTTAATGGTGCAGATTATACCACCCGGTGTATACCGGGTATTTTTTTACCGGCCGTACATTTCTGTTTCTCCCCCACCAGCTATCTGCTATCCCCCACCACCGCGCTGCTGGCTGAAGGCTACCATGCCGGAAAAAACGATCAATAACTTGCCTGTCTGTGGGCACTGGCGTGGGAACGTGGACGCCCATTCGGGACACTACTGGTCAAAGGGGATGATGGATATATGACCGTTTTTCTCCAGGATGGCGAATTTAATTTTGGCTATCTCATACACCCCCTGATTAGTCCGGGCAGAGACTAAAATATCATCGAGCGTTATTCCGGATTTTTTCAACTTATTCTCCAGCACCCTGCCATTTTCCACCAGAATAACCGGAGAGCCATCCAGTAGATAATCAAACCACCCGGTCTTTTTCTTGATATAGCCCAGCGTGATGTCTAACACCACCAGGGTAATAATGGTCAGGGCCGCTCCGGTAACCGAAAAATCATCGCCCAGCAGCGCCTGCTGAGTTGCCTCGCTGATAATCAGCAGCAGGATCAGGTCGAATGAGGTCATCTGCAAAAGCGCCCGCCTGCCGGCGATACGAAAGACAATCAGCAGAATAAAGTAGATCCCCACGGCGCGAAGTACGGTTTCCATAGTCTGCTCCCGTTACGGATAGATCAGCTGGGACAGGGTCACGGGCTCCTTGCGGTCAACGCGGAACGTTGCCCGGCCCACTCCGGCCTGACGGGGCTGCACACCGATCCACAGTGTATGAATGTGCTGCGCATCGCTGGCAGGATATTCAAGAATAAGCTGGCTATCGCGGCTGTAAGCACGCAGCGGACGGGGATGCAGGGTTAGGACTTCAAAGCGATCCATAAAATCCCCGCCGAGGGTCAGCGTGGAGCCGGTTCCCCCGCTTCCCCGCCAGGTGACCTTCAGGTCCATATCGCTGATTATCCGGCCAAAGCGTTCATATTCTACGCTAAGATCGCCGGTGGAGTTTGCCACCACGCCTTCGCTAAGATAGCCTTTTGAAAAAAGACCGAGCGCGCCTGCGCAGGTAAAGATAAAAAGTAACAGGGTGCCCCAGGCCCTGATCTTTTGCTCAATAGCGATCCAGCGTGGACGTTCATCAACGCCGCGTGGGGTCACAGGGGGCTCTTTTTCAGTCATGTGATCACCTGTCAGGGTGTCTGTTCTTCCACCCGCCGCGCCGGACATCACGCCCGCTGTTTAAGGTTCATCCAGGCGCTCGACATTAAGGGCTATATTTTTGCCCTGGCCCTCCGTGCGCCCGCTGATGCGGACCAGGTCGGCGGCATTATACGTTCGCTCTTTCCACACCTTCTGGCTGATGGTCACCGGAAGAGAGCCTGATTTGTCCCTGAAGGTGTAGCGATCGTCGGAATGCTTTTCAGTAATATTGCCCTCAAGCGTGACCCAGCTGCCTTCTTTCATATCCCGCAGGGTTTTTACCTGGCTTTCCGTGGTGTCTTCCGTGCCCTTATAGCCGGCATCCTGCTTGTGAGCCGGGGGAGCCTGCTCACCGGCTTCAAAGCCGCCTTTTTCTGCCATTGCTGAACCGGTCACCGCTAATAACACTGCTGTTAAGATAACTGATTTCATTCTTCCTCCTGGGTATATGAGGATTAAGCCTGGCACATGAAAGCGAAAGTGAAATGGTTGCGCTGCGGTTATTTATTTCCACCTCACTCATTTCAGAAAAATCCTAATTTATTTTTAAGCGAAGCGAAGAAGTGCACGATTTCTGATATGAAATTCGGGTGTGGTTTATTTAGCGCATCGCTACCGTACGGTGAGGCTGTTTATTTCATTGCGTACTGAACACAATTATTTCTGCAAGGCAATTTACGTTGTCTACAATGAAAAAGGTATCAGAACGGTATATAAATGAGGAACGCCGATGAAACGAGATGTGCTCAGTGAAGAATATTATGATGAGGTGTGTCGCGTGATTGGTGACGCCGTGATCGTGCTGGCAGAAGATGGTAAAAACACCCAGCGAAGCACCCTCACCGACCTGCTACAACAGACGCGTCAGTTACGGTCTGACGCTGACCGCGAAGAGCAAAAGGTACTGGAACACGCCATCCGCCTTATCAGACCGACGGCATAACCGTGCCGGTCATTTTTACCCCGATCGTCCCGGGCTGCCTGCCGCAAAGGGTAGCCCCGATGGTTTATAAGGAGCCCTATGGATCAACAACTGTTACAGGCTGCCGAAGCGCTCGGTGCGCGGTTAAAGGCAAAAGGACTGCGGCTGGCGACGGCGGAGTCCTGTACCTCCGGGCTGGTCGCCATGTCGCTGGGCGCGGCATCAGGCAGCAGCGAATTTTACACCTCGGGTTTTGTCACCTATAGCGATTCTGCTAAACACCGTATCCTAAGCGTGAGCGAAATCACCCTGAAGACGTACAGCGCGGTCAGCGAAGAAACCGTCAGGGAAATGGTCGTGGGCGCACAGCGTTTGTCGGGCGAAGCGGTGAGTCTGGCCATCAGTGGTTATGCCGGACCGGAAGGCGGAGAGGACGGCACCCCCGCCGGTACGGTGTGGTTTGCATGGGGATTACCGGGAGAGCGGACCGTCGCTGAAGTTCAGCAGATCGCGGGGCCGCCAGAAACAGTGATCCACACTGCAGCACTCCATGCGCTGCGCAGGGTGACGGCGCTGCTGAGTGCCGATCCGCTTCAGTGATGAACCTCAGGCAGTCAGCGCCAGCCGTAGATGATGCGCTATAAAGTCCGCTTTAAGCGCACTGTAGCGGTGAACATCGTTCTGACTGAGTAACACTGCCGAGTGTTTTATCTCAGCATATTCCCCTGCAATATCTCTATTTTTTCTAAGATAATCACGAAAAATAAGATGTCTTAATACCTGCAGATCGCCTATGGCAAACGCATGCACTTGATGACTACGCTGACCACTTCCCTTAATGAAATATCTGCGCCCCGGAATGCCGTTCTCACCGCGTGGAATGTACCCTGCACTGACCATAGCAAGATTGTATGTATCCAGTTCATTTATATCGGTAACTTCCACCAGTATGTCGATGATGGGTTTTGCAGAGAGGCCTGGCACTGACGTACTGCCAATATGATGGACACTCACAGCCACTGCACCGAGTAATGCCTTTATCAGTAAACTTTCAGCTTCGAACATCTCAGGCCATTTATCATCATATGGCACTACAATAACAGTCCGCATAAAGACATCTTCCTTAGCCTTGATTATTTATCATCATCTCTCAGACATACTCGTTGAACTGCCGTGAATGGCTTTGCACAGCCTTTGTCATTCAACGCGTCCCCAGCGACATACCCTTCTGACGACCGTCAGGTTATCTTCGCTCACCCATACACCCAGTCCATCGTCATCATCAGCACTGGGGTGGTTATTGCCGAAAAAAGCGTGGTCAACAGCATGCTGGTCGCCGCAGGCCCGGTAAGGGCATTAAACTGCTGCGACATCAGATAGACGTTCACGCCCACGGACATAGAGGCCAGCAGAACCACCACTTTGCTCTCCAGCGGGGGCAGCCCTGTTATCCACGCCAGCCCCCACACCACCAGCGGCTGCACAATCAGTTTGATGGCGCTCAGTGCATAGCTGATGGCCAGCCCCTCTTTGATGCGATACCCCGCCAGGCTCATACCCAGCGCAACCAGCGCCAGTGGGACGGCAATCTGCCCCAGCATACTCAGCGGCTGGTCGATAAATTCCGGTAATGGCAGGCCGGTCAGGCTGAACAGCGTGCCGGAAAGGATGCCGATGATCAGCGGATTTTTCAGCACGCTGACGGCCGTCTGGCCAAAGCCGCGCAGATTGAGCGCGCCGTGCCGGAACCACTCCACCGATACCGTCGCAAGCGTCCAGAGGATCAGTCCGTTAAAAACCAGCACCAGGGCGACGGACGGGATGGCGGCATCGCCGAGCATCACCCGCGCAATCGGCAGGCCAAGCAGCACATTATTCGAAAAGATACCGCCCAGGGCAAAAACCGACCCGGACACGCCATCCAGCTTAAACAGCCGTGATGCCACCACCCTGCCAAAGGCAAACACCAGCAGGCAGCCGCCAAAGAAGGCAATAAGCAGGCGGGCATCGACCGGCGGCCCGGCGGAAAAATCACACATCAGACGGAAAAGCATAACGGGCAGAGCCACGCGGAACACCAGGCGGTTAAGAGCGCTGGTGATGCTGTCCGGCCACTGACGCCAGCGCACCAGCAGCCAGCCCAGCCCGATCAGCACGAACAGCGGCAAAGCAATCAGGATCTGATGGAACAGCGTGGCCAGCAAAGACATGGGAGTTTTCCGTCAGGGCCGGTATCAGCCGGCCAGAAATCGCGTTAAATCAGTCTCGACGCGCGCAGTTCCGCCTTCAGATAGGCGTAATACACGGGGGCCGCTACGACACCAGCGAGGCCAAAGGCCGATTCAAACACCAGCATTGCCAGCAGGATCTCCCAGGTTTTTGCACTGATGCGGCTGCCAAAAATGCGTGCGTTAATGAAGTATTCCAGCTTGTGGATCAGCACCAGGTAGATCAGGGCAATCAGCGCCGCCTCCAGCGAAATAGAGAGACCGATCAGCACAATGACCGTATTCGAGATCAGATTACCGATGATGGGCAACAGTCCGGCGATAAAGGTCAGTACCACTACGGTTTTGGCAAACGGAAAATGCAGGCCAAACAGCGGCAGCACGCCAAACAGAAAACCGCAGGTGAGAACTGTGTTGACCAGCGAGACTTTGATCTGGGCAAACACTACGTTGTGGAACGCCGCCGCCAGGGTGGTCAGGCGATCGAGCATGGCCTGCTTTAACGGCGCTTCCGGGCGCACGCCGCTGCTGATGCGCAGCGAGATGATCGCTCCCAGCAGCATGCCGATCAGCATGGTGGCAAAGGTGTGGGCGGCACTGCGGCCGAAGGTTTGCACCACCACCAGATGTTCGCGCAGCCAGGCGACGACCTGATTTTGCAATTCGTCGATATCGGAAGGCAGATAGCGGGTGATCACCGGCGACAGCGTATGCTGGGCATCTTCCAGCAGTTTACTGGCCGTGGCGTGAAACGCGGCGGGATTCTGGAAGTCATGCAGCAGGAAGCCGATCAGCTTGGTAATACCGGTCACCAGCGACAGAATAATCACCACGCTGAGGAACATAATGCTGATCCAGCGGGCGATCGGCCCCTTCACCAGCCGCTCCACCAGTGGCGTCAGTGCCAGGATGGTTTCATAAACGATAAAACCTGCCAGAAAGCAGGGCAACAAACGCAGCGGGAAGATGGCAAACAGCGCAATAAAAATCAGCCCATAGCTGGTTGCCTGACATAACTGCGCCCGATTAACGTTCCGTATTTCCATGACCTGTCCTGTCCGAAAGGAAAAAAGTGAAGCGAATTCAGACAGTATACTATGCGGGCCGGGATTTTTGCTGAATTAACGGCGATGAGCCAGACGCCGCACGAGCCGGTCACCGGCCATCTGAACCCCCTGCACCATCAGTACCAGCATCACCACGGTCGCGATCATGACCGGCTGATTAAAGCGCTGGTAACCGTAGCGGATCGCCAGATCCCCCAACCCACCGCCACCGATCACTCCGGCCATGGATGAAAAGCCAATCAGCATCACCAGCGTCAGCGTCATCCCGGCCAGCAGGGCCGGCAGCGCTTCCGGCAGCAGCACCTTACTGACCACATGCCAGCCACTGCCGCCCATGGACTCCATCGCTTCAATGCGGCCTTTTGGCACCTCATCCAGCGCGTTTTCAACGATACGGGCAAAAAACGGGATAGCCCCCAGCGCAATCGGCACCACGGCAGCACTGCTGCCGAGCGTCGTACCGACTATCAGGCGGGTTAACGGGATCAGGGCGATAAGCAGCACCACAAACGGCAGTGAACGTCCGATATTGACGGCAGTTCCCAGCACGGCATTAAGACGCGGTAACGGTAAAATGCCGTCGTGACGGGCCACTTTCAGTAGCACCCCCAGCGGCAGACCAATAAGCAGCGTAAACAGACCGGCCAGGGAAACCATATACAGGGTTTCCAGCGTGGCCGCCGACATCAGCGACCAGAGTTCATCCAGATTCAGGCTACCGCGCACAGTTCACCTCCGTGAATACCGTGACGCTGCAGGAAACGCCGTTCAGCGGCAGGGTCGTGAAGCAGTGCGTTGCGCAATACTGAGTCCGGCTGACGCAGCAGGGTACTCAGCGCCCCGCTCTCGACGATCCTGCCCCCCTCCAGCAGCGCAGCGCGATCGCAGATCGCCTTCACCACTTCCAGCTGATGGGTGATCATCACGATGGTTAGTCCGAACTGCTGATTAATCTCCTGCAACAACGCCAGCACCGAGGCGGTGGTCTCGACATCCAGCGCGCTGGTGGCCTCATCGCACAGCAGGTAGTCCGGCCTGGCCGCCAGCGCACGGGCAATGCCCACGCGCTGCTGCTGTCCCCCGGAAAGCTGGGAGGGAAACGCCTCCGCTTTATCACTCAGCCCCACCAGGGCCAGTAACTCAGCTACGCGCGCCTGCCGCACGGCGGATTTCATCCCGGCTATTTCCAGCGGTACGGCCACGTTTCCCGCCACGCTGCGCGAATGCAACAGGTTAAAATGCTGGAAGATCATACCGCTACGCAGCCGCTGCCGGCGCAGAGCCGACTGACTCAACCCGGTAATATCCTGGCCGTCGACACGGACCTGCCCGGCGTCCGGCCGTTCAAGCAGATTAAGGCAGCGGATCAGGGTGCTCTTTCCCGCCCCGCTGCGGCCGAGAATGCCAAAAATCGAGCCGTCCGGTATGGTCAGCGAAACATTATCCAGCGCCGGGGGCTGGTCCGGATGATAGCGGCGGGTGACATTCTCAATCTCAATCATCTTATTGCCCTGTCACCGGGATCACCGAGCCTTTATAGGTCTGCTGAATGTACTCAGCGACCTGCTTCGACTGGAGATCTTTAGCCAGCTGTATGATACGGGGGTCGTTCGCCAGTTTCGGCGTAGTGACCAGAATATTGGCGTACGGGTTATTTTTGGCTGACTCCAGCCCCAGCGCGTCTTTTGCCGGATTAAGCCCCGCTTCCAGCGCATAGTTACCGTTAATAACGGCCAGATCGACATCGTCCAACGCCCGGGGGATCTGCGGGGATTCCACTTCCAGGATCTTCAGCTGCTTAGGATTGGTGGCAATATCTTTCGGCGTGGCCTGGTCTTTTGCCGGGTCACTGAACCCTGGTTTCAGCGTGATCAGCCCCTGGCTTTGCAGCAGATAGAGGGCGCGGCTGAGGTTGGTAACATTGTTTGGTACCGCCACGGTGCCCTTCTCCGGCACATCCTTCAGGCTTTTCACTTTACGTGAGTAGATCCCCAGCGGTTCAATATGTACCGTGGCCGCGACGGTAAACGTCTGTCCCAGGGCTTTCTCCTGATCGCGCAGGTAAGGCACGTGCTGGAAGTAGTTGGCGTCCACGTCCCCGTGTGCCAGCAGCTCGTTGGCGTTGATGCCGCTGGTCAGCTCAATGATTTTAATATCCAGCGAGGGGTCGATTTTCTTCACGTAGTTAAGAATTTCAGCGTGCGGGACGGCATCGGCCGCCACGCGAAGGGGTTGCGCCGCCTGAGCGGAAAAAGCCAGCGTCAGTGATAACGCGATCCCTGCCAGAGAAAATGAAGCCTGAGGTGTCATGGTGTTTCCTTGTTTAAGCCGTATGTTGAGGTTGTTGTTGTAATTCCTGATACCAGCGGGCTGCCACGTCAGGATGGGAGCGCAGCCGGCCTTTGAGATAGTTCCAGCCGACATCGCGCAGCAGCGGATTGAGCGGGTCACTGGCCGGGCCCTGTGCCAGCCGGGCAATCTCTTCCGGCAGCGTAAAGACCGGCACGACGGCGTCCAGCTGTGCGCCAAGGAAAAACGCAATGGACAGGCGATCCTGGTCGTTGGGCGGTGACACCACGCGGTGCACGGTAGCGCGCAGGTAACCATTGCTGGCCAGCTCCAGCAGCTCACCAATATTCACCACAAATGCCCCCTGCAGCGGCAGCGCATCCACCCAGCGATCCGGCTCGACCTCCACCTGTAATCCGCGCTGCTGATCCTGTAACAGGAAGCTGAGGAAGCCGGAGTCTTTGTGTGCGCCGACGCCCTGACGGGTGGTTTCTGTGGTCTGCCCGGGATAGCGGATCAGCTTGATATGCTCGTTAGGCTTTTCACCATAAAGCGAATCAAAGGCATCCGGCGCCAGTTCCAGCGCCTGAGCAAAAGCGCGCAGCAGCCGCTGGGACATGGTGGTCATTTCCTGCTGCCAGTGCAGCAGCGTCGGTTTGAGTTCGGGTAAAGCTTCAGGCCACAGATTCGGCCCCTGCAGGCGTTTCCAGCCCGCCTCCCCCTTTTGCAACGGCAGTGCGGGACGTTCCGCACCAATATCAAACTGTTCACGCCAGTCTGGCTGACTGCGTGTTACCTCGGAACCCGCCCGGTTATAACCACGAAAATGCGGCGAGTGGATCATCGATACCCGCTGCTTGTCGTCCTCCGGCAGTGCAAAAAACTGGCGTGACAGCTGCTGTACGCGTGCCGACAGCTGTTCATCTACCCCGTGATTAATCAGATAGAAAAAGCCCACGTCGCGCGCCGACCGGCTGAGCTTTTGCAAAAAGGCCTTCTGCTGTGCGGCATCACCGTCGAGCTGGGCGAAATCAAGGATCGGTAATGAGGTAATCTGGCTCATGGAAACTCCGTAACAGGGTTTATGACACGCGGCGAAACGTCGGGCGGTCAGGGCGAGCGGCAGGCGCTCCGGCTGATAGAGGGAATATTCCGTTTTTTGCGCGGCAGGTAAAATATCAATAGTGGCAAAGGTTGGCACAATCGCAGATAAGGTCAGTCTGCAATTCTAAATGCGGGAATGTTATTTTCTTTTGGCGCGGAAAGCGCTCAGAGTACGGAGAGGATCTGACCGTAATGCTGGACGGGCGGCATGGCGGGTTAAGAAATGAAAAGCAACAGCGTTGCCTGGCTGGCGCGGATGGATACTTTCATACCCACCCACGCCACAGGGGAATGCGTCTGTCAGGCCGCGTGCGCGGCGATCTGAACCTGACGACGCCATGCCCCCGGAGACTGGCCAAACTGACGCTTAAAGCTGCGGTTGAAGGATTGCTGGGAGTCAAAGCCAAAGCTGATCGCCACGTCCAGAATCGGCTCACCGCCCCGTGCGAGGCGTTCAGCGGATTTTTTCAGACGGCGTTCACGAATATATTCACCCAGCGCGTAGCCGGTGTGCTGTTTAAACATGCGTTGCAGGTGCCACTTGGAATAGCCAGCGCGTGCGGACACGGTGTCTAAATCCATTTTCCCTTCAATGTGCGTATCGATCCACATTACGAGATCGTTAATAAAATCATCATGGCTCATCGGACTTCCCCTGAATTGATTAAGGCAATAATGTCATTAGTGTGCAGTCGTTCTGACTGAGCAGGTGGCTACTAAAGAGCAACTGTAACGAATGCACTTAATAACGGTAAGACAGCCACCGTTATAATGCAAGTTTTATTGTTGCATTAAGTGCGATCGCCGGAAGGGTAAAGGAACGGACGGGCACCGCTGTCGGGAGAGATTAAGGGAGGCTATTTCCCCCGCGCACCGCGGGCACAGGGGAAATCAGGGGGTATTCAGGAGGCGCAGCGCTGATCGGGGTGAAGGTCGTTACGCTGCATAATTTCACGCAGGGCATCGGCGACGGTACGTCGGGCGAGCACATCAAGCGACGCCTGTTCGGCTTCTTTGGCCAGCTGTTTAAAGTACCAGCAGGCATTGGCGCTAACGACACAGAGTGCCGGAACGTCCGGGCGACCGGCCATCAGCGGCTTATCTTCTATCACTGAGGTGTAGATATCGCACAGCGTTATCTGGTCTGCCGGGCGGCCAAGGCGCGTTGTGCCGCAGCGGCCGAGTGTCGAGACGATAATGCCGTCACGCGTCAGTGGCACCATCATCTTGCGCACGAAGCTGGGATTAGCATCCAGGCCATCGGCGAGAATTTTACTGGTGCAGCGCAGTCCCTCGCTATCCGCCTTAGCGATACACAGCACCATTTGCATGGCGGTAGGAAAACGAATATCAAGCATGATGTGATCCTTGCTTTTTTCGGCTCATCAGAGAACGAATCACTACAATAAAAAGCATTAAAAATCAGTCAACTATAAAATACATGAGTTTGATAATATAACAAACTTAGATACAATTTTGAAGACGCCCACTAAGCAGTACGGGCTATTGGGCCTATCATGATGATTTGCAGGGAATTATAAACGGCACCCTGCCCGCCTCTTTTACGCTTTATTCTGCTGATCCTGCAGATAGCGATAGACAACCGACAGATCTTTGTCACCGTATCCTGCCTCTACCGCCTCCTGCCACTGTGTGGCAATGGTTTGCAGCACGGGCATGGTGCTGTCGCCCGCCGCATCCAGCGCCAGCCGTGCGTCTTTCAGCGCCCAAGTCAGCTGCATCTGCGCCGGATACTCCCCGTCGGTAATCATGGCCAGTTTGCCTTTTACATAGGGAGCAGCCAGCGGCCCACCTTCCAGCACCTGCCAGAAATCATCGGGGGTAAATCCTAACTGATGCGCCAGCTGGGTGCTTTCCGCCACGCCCTGCATCATCGAAACCAGCCAGGCGTTCGCCACCAGTTTCATCTTTGAACCGGCACCTGCCGCGCCCAGCCACGTTGCTCTTTTGGCAATCGCCGCAAAAACGGGTTCAATGGCGGTCGCGCGCTGACGATCGCCGCTGGCCAGCACGAGGATCTGTGCCTGTTCAGCCGGGGCTTTGGTGCCGGATACGGGCGCATCCAGCAGCACTACGTCCGGGCGTGTATGCTGAACGCAGTCGATAAGCTGTTGCGTGGCGTCTATGCCGATGGTGCCCATCTGGCACAGTACGGCAGACGGCCGGAGCTGCGGCAGGATCGACTCACAGGTGGACAACGTGGTCGCTCCGTCGGAGAGCATGATCAGAACCACCTCCGCCTCTGCCACGGCCTCACTGGCGCTGTCACACATCATCAGGCCCGCAGGGATCAGGTCTTCACCACGCTGACGCGTGCGGTTCCAGCCGTAGACTCGGAAGTTATTTTTCAGAAGATTGGCAGCAAAGGCGTGGCCCATCGCGCCCAGACCGAGCACGGCGACCGTAGGAAGTGACGTCACAGGTTGTCTCCCTGGTGAAGGTGTATAAACGCAACGCGCACGCGTCGCAGGAACCTAACCAGGGTAGCTTAATCTGCACGCTTAGAACAGCCTGCCCTGCCACAGGGCATTATTTTGTCGACGGCGTGTCATCGTAGGAGTAAAGCGCGGGAAGGGGCTGGGTGATCACACCCAGCGCGGTGACTACCAGCATGATCGCGGCGGCGATCAGTAAAAGTCGGACGTTCATCATACGACTAGCTGCGCCTCCACCTGCTGGGCGGGCGTAAAGCGCATCCGGTTTCCGCTGGTGGTCCAGACTTCAATGCTCTGCGGGGTGCTGCGTATCATCGCCAGTTTAACCAGCATGCCAAACTGACGCAGTTGATGATTAAGCGTTAACTGCCGTGCCGGAATTGTCATTTTTTACCCTCTCAGGTTCTGCTGCTGTGCGAATAGTTATTTTTCTCCGCGAAATATTAGCAGTTTGTGCTGGGTAATTATTTGACGTAGATCAATTATTACTTACGGAAATTGATTTCCTGCCGGCATCAGGCCGTTAGTCACTAAAAAATCGATCGCCCGATGCGCTCGGCCAGACGCTCCAGCGCCGCTGTACCCGCTAAAGAGTTGCCCGACGTATCCAGTTCTGGCGACCAGACGGCGATACTCATCTCACCCGGCACCACGGCAATGATCCCGCCGCCTACCCCGGACTTACCGGGCATTCCGACACGCCATGCGAACTCCCCGGCCCCGTCATACATGCCGCTGGTGACCATCAGGGCGTTGATCTGACGGGTCTGTTTTGGCGACAATATCACGTCATCCTGCCCCGGTCCTTTGCCATGATTGGCAAGATAGAGGAAACAGCGAGCCAGTTCCACGCAGCTCAGCGTCATTGAGCAGTAATGGAAATAGGTTTGCAGCACTGTTGGCACGTCGTTGTCGAAATTGCCAAAGGATTTCATCAGCCAGGCGATGGAGGCATTGCGGGCGGAATGATCGAACTCGGAACGCGCGACGTGGCGGTCATAGGCGATTTCAGGCTCCTGCACCAGACCCCTGACCACTTCCAGCATACGCTGCCGGGGAGCGGTCAGGCGGGTTTCCAGCATATCGCATACGACCAGCGCCCCGGCGTTGATAAAGGGATTTCGCGGTTTCCCCTGTTCCAGCTCCAGCTGTAACAGCGAGTTGAACGGCTGACCGGACGGTTCTTTGCCGACCCGCTGCCAGATTTCACTGTCCTGATAACGCGTCAGTGCCAGCGTCAGCGACAGCACCTTGGAAATGGACTGTATAGAAAAGCGTTCCTCTGCGTCCCCCGCCTGATAAACGGTGCCGTCGAGCATACAGACCGCGATGCCGAGCCGGTCTGCGGACACATCCGCCAGCGCCGGGATGTAATCAGCCACCTTCCCCTGCCCGATTAACGGGCGAACCTGATCGAGGATCTCACTCAACAACGCATTGTCCAGAACACTCACGTTAACCTTTCCTCTGCCGCTGGCCTGATGGTTTCATTTCCCGGGCGATTCTGCGGCCTGGCCGCAGCGGCGTCAATTATTGACAGGAAGAAGGTGTGAGTTTTTTTACATAATTTTAACGACTGAAATATAACGGCAGCATAACGCCCGTTTATATAAAAATTCTGATTTACAATTTTGTGGATTTTTTTATTTCATCTGGCGGGTAAATAAAAGACAATATCCGGCGTTATTCTTTTACCTGACTTTCAGGTTAACATTCCCTCAACACGTCGTTAACTTCAATGCAATCAACTACTGTTTCCCGTAAGACCGCATGGCTACGCGTGGTAATGCTCGCTATTGGTGCGTTTATTTTTAATACCACGGAGTTTGTTCCGGTCGGCCTGCTTTCCGATATCGGCAGCAGTTTTTCCATGCCCACGGCACAGGTCGGCCTGATGCTGACCATTTATGCCTGGGTGGTGGCATTAATGTCGCTGCCGATGATGCTGTTGACGCGTAATATTGAACGCCGGCTGTTGTTGATTGTGATCTTTGTGCTGTTTATTGCCAGCCACGCACTCTCTTCCGTCGCCTGGGACTTCACCACGTTAGTGGTGTCGCGCATCGGCATCGCCTTTTCACATGCTGTTTTCTGGTCGATCACGGCCTCACTGGCGATCCGCGTCGCTCCACCGGGGAAAAAAACCCAGGCGCTGAGTATGCTGGCGACCGGCACCGCGCTGGCGATGGTGCTCGGCCTGCCGATTGGTCGCATGATCGGCCAGCTGCTCGGCTGGCGCATCACCTTTGCCGTTATTGGTGCAGTGGCGCTGGTCACCATGCTGCTGCTGGTGAAGTTGCTGCCTAAGCTGCCCAGCGAACATACCGGGTCGCTGAAAAGCGTGCCGATGCTGTTCCGTCGCCCGGCCCTGGTCGCCCTGTATATTTTGATTGCGGTGACCGTGACCGCGCACTACACCGCTTACAGCTATATTGAGCCGTTTATTCAGAGCGTCGCCGCCCTGAGCGGTGGCTTCACCACGTTCCTGCTGCTCATTTTCGGCGCGGCAGGGATTGTCGGCAGCGTGCTGTTCAGTATTTACGGCAATAAATATCCGGCGACATTTTTACTCGGGGCCATTGCGCTGATTACCCTGTCGATGCTGTCGCTGTATTTATCCGCCACCCATACGCTGGCCATTTCCACCTTGTGCATTATCTGGGGGATGGCGATGATGATCATTGGCCTGGCGGTCCAGGTGCGCGTGCTGGCGCTGGCACCGGATGCGACGGATGTGGCTATGTCACTGCTGTCGGGGATTTATAATATTGGTATCGGCGCGGGCGCGCTGTTGGGCAATCAGGTGAGTCTGCATCTGAATATGGCCAGCGTAGGCTATGTCGGCGGTGCGATCGGCACCCTGGCGTTGCTGTGGTGTGCGTGGAGTATGAAGCGTTATCCGCAGTTGCGGTTAAATGGTTAACAACCGGAAAGGGCCGATCGGCAATGCGATCGGCCCCCTGCTGTCACCTCAGTCCAGATAAAATACCGGGGTCAGCGCCTGACTCACCGGGCTGTGGTCCTCATTCGACGGCATCAGTTCGCTCATTGACTGCCACCATCGCTGGCACACCTCTGTTTTCGCCACCGCATTCCAGCGCGCTTCTGACTCGATTTCCACGACGGCAAACAGCAGACTGCGCGGCGCATCCAGAAAAATGCTGTAGTGGTGCGCGCCGTGCGCTTTCAGCGTCTCTGCCAGCTCAGGCCAGATCGGATTGTGGCGCTGCTGATACGCCTGATGTTTGTCAGGATGTACCTGCATCACAAAAGCCTTACGCAACATGATTATGCTTCGCTTCCAGCGCGGCGCGCCAGGGTTTGACGCCAAAACGTTCGCCGAGCGCGATCAGTTCATCGGTGGTAATGCTCTGCCTCATGCCCCCCATCGACAGCACTTTTACCACCACTTCAGAGGACTTTTCGGCGGTATCTATCAGACCAAAGGTTTCATCAAGCGTCGGCCCTGCACCGAAAATGCCGTGGAACGGCCACATTACCAGTGAGTGTGACTGCATTTTTTCTGCAGTCGCGCGGCCAATACCGTCAGTGCCCGGCACCATCCACGGCACAATACCGACGCCGTCCGGGAACACCACCAGACACTCGGTACTGCCCTCCCAGAGCAGGCGGGTAAAGCGGGCAGAGTCCAACTCGACTACATAGCTGAGCGCCATAAAATTCGTGGCATGGCAGTGCATAATCACCCGGTCTGCGCCGTCGGTTAGCTGCTTACGCACGCTGTGCGACTGGAAGTGTGAAGCCAGCTCCGACGTCGGTACGCCGCCGTGGGTCAGGCCCCAGTGAATGGTGAACGCCCGCCCGTCCTCACTGACGCGCAGCAACACCAGACAGTCAGCCGGGTCCAGCTGCACGTTACGGAAAAACTTCCCTGAGCCGGTGACCAGGAACCAGTCATTGGCCAGCAGGGGCGCGGGCTGACTCAGCTCAAGGGTACGCGGATTGCGGTCAAAATCAGCGGCAAAGGGCTGGACTTCCTCATCCAGCAGGCGCAATGAGACATTTCCGCCGTTGCGTTCGTCCCAGCCCTTCAGCCACATATCGGTTGTTGCTTTTACCATTCCCTGGACAAACCAGGCGTTGAGAATCTGATGCATAGAGTTACCTTAACGTTGGCTGAGGATCTGTTGTTCGTACTGGCGGACTTCGCCTAACCAGCTGGCCCCGGCGGGCACTTCGTGGCGCAGGCACCAGGCCTCCCACACGGCCTGCCACGGCAGGGACTTTTGCTCTTCAAGCAGCGCCAGACGTGCGGTGTAGTCACCGTCGTTTTCCAGCGTTTTCAGTGTATCAACCGGTTCAAGCAGGGCGCGCAGCAGGGCTTTTTTGGCGTTACGCGTGCCGATCACCCAGGCCGCAATGCGGTTGATTGAAGCATCGAAGAAGTCGAGACCAATGTGTACTTTATCGAACAGGCGCTGACGCACGATTTCACTGGCAATCGCCTGCGTTTCATCATCGAGCAGCACGACATGGTCGCTGTCCCAGCGAACCGGGCGACTGACGTGCAGCAGCAGGCGCGGCACGTAGAGCATGGCGGTGGAGATCTTATCCGAGATCACTTCGGTCGGATGGAAATGCCCGGCGTCCAGCGTCAGCGCCGTCTGGCGGCTGGCAGCATAGCCAAGACAGAATTCGTTGGAGCCGACGGTATAGCTTTCCGCGCCGATGCCGAACAGCTTGCTCTCTACCGCATCGATATGGTGTGCCGGATCCAGTTTTTCGCGGATCACCTCATCCAGAGAGTCCATCAGGCGCTGGCGCGGCGCCAGACGATCGACGGTCACATCTTTCATACCGTCCGGCACCCAGATATTCATCACCGAGGGCGATCCGAGCTGTTCACCAAACCAGGCGGATACCTTTCGGCTTGCCTGACAGTGTTCGATCCAGAACTGGCGGATCTCCGCATTGCTGTGGGCCAGGGTAAAACCGTCAGCACTCAGCTCATGGGAAAAACAGCTGGGGTTGAAGTCCAGACCCAGCTGCCGGTCGCGGGCCCACGCTACCCACCCAGAAAAATGGTGCGGCTTGATTTCATTGCGTTTTACCGCCTGCTCGCTTTCCAGATAGATAGCGTGCAGGTTCAGCCGTTTTGGCCCGGGGATCAGTGACATCGCCAGATCGAGATCGGCGCGCAGCTCTGCCACATTGCGTGCGCGACCGGGATAGTTACCGGTGGCCTGAATACCGCCGGTCAGCGCGCCCTGGGGATTTTCAAAACCGCGCACGTCGTCCCCCTGCCAGCAGTGCATCGACACCGGTAGCTGGTCGAGCTGCGCCAGCGCGGCGTCCACGTCTACGCCGATATCGGCAAAGCGCTGTTTCGCCAGGGCGAAAGCCTGTTCAATGGCCTGAGTCATATACAAAGCTCCTTTACAGAATGGGTCAGTGACTGAAAACGCGGCAGATGACGGCGAAATACGTCACTGCCGTGAGAGTCATAACGGGTAAGCGGGAAATGCTGTGCCAGCTGCTGGCGGAAAGCCGTGACATCAGCGACGGCACCGGCGGCGATCATCTGGCTGCCGACGTTGCCGAGCGTGGAGGCTTCCACCGGCCCGGCAAACACCGGAATGCCACAGGCATCGGCACACAGCTGGTTAAGAAACGGGTTCTGGCTGCCGCCGCCGACGATGTGCAACTGGCTGAAGCGTGTTCCCCGTACCTGTTCCAGCTCCAGCAGCACCTGGTGGTAACAAAAGGCCAGGCTGTCAAAGATGCAGCGGGCCAGTTCTGCCGGTGTCGAGGGCACTGGCATACGCTGCCCGGCACAGGCGTCCTGAATCTCACGCACCATGCTGGCGGGGTTAATGAAGCGATCGTCGTTGGGGTTGATCAGCCAGCGGCAGGCGGGTTGCTGCTGTGCTTCTGCGATCAGCGGGCAGAGGTCGCTGACGGCCAGTTCGTTACACACGCGTTGTAACAGCCACAGGCCCATAATATTCTTCAGCACCCGAAAGCGCCCTTCAGCCCCGCCTTCGTTGGTGATATTCGCTTCCAGTGCCCCCGGGCCGGTACAGGGCTTGAGGCTCTCAAAGCCCATTAATGACCAGGTACCGGAGCTGAGATAGGCCGCATTGTCGCCGGTCAGCGGTGTGGCCAGCACGGCACTGGCGGTATCATGGGTGGCAACGGCCACCACCGGGATGGCCTTACCCGCTGGACTGTTCCAGACCCCCACTCCCTGGCCTGGCTGCGAGGGCTGGCCAAACCAGGCCGGATCCGCCCCGCTCCAGCGCAGCAGCTCCGTGTCCCAGTCGCCACTGCTGATATTCAGCATTTGCGTCGTGGTAGCGTTGGTGTACTCCCAGTTGAGTACGCCGGTCAGCCGGTAATGAAGATAATCTGGGATCATCAGTGCATGGGCGACCCGATCAGTCCCGGTCGCCCCATCACGGCACAGCGCCCGCAGCTGATACAGTGTATTGAACGGCAGGAACTGAATGCCGGTTCGCTGATAAATCTGCTCCTGGCCCAGTTCACGGCAGGCCTGGGCCATCAGCCCGTGCGTACGATCGTCACGGTAAGCGACCGGCAGCCCGACCCGGTTCCCCTCCGCATCCAGCAGCACAAAATCCACCGCCCAGGTATCAATACCGATGCTTTCCGGCACGATGCCCTGCGCGTCAATTTTTTCCAGCGCGGCAAGGATAAACCCTTCCAGGGCGTCAATATCCCAGCACTGGCGATGCTGAACGGTGATCAGCTGATTGGTGCAGCGGCTGACTTCGCTAAGGGTGATAGCTCCGCTCTGTGAGTCATGCTGCGCCAGCATAACGCGGCCGCTGGATGCGCCAAGATCAATGGCAACAAAGTGACGAAGGCTCATGTGATGGCTTCCTGATGATTCGATGTCACCAGTGTAAAAGAGCCTGTTTTCGCTACCTTCTTACTACTGCCAGCGGGACCGGCGGGCTGGCAGGATGGCAAAGATGAACGTGAAGTAAATCACAGTTTGGCATCGATGGGGCCGGTGAGGCAGATGTGATGCTGCCCGCATTTCTGACGCATTCCCGCTTTTTCTTGAAAAAATCACCGGGATAGCGCGATTCCCGGTCAAAAATTCAAGGTGTCGTTTTACGCTGCTGCGTAGACTCTGTTACCTGAATGTTAAAGAGGAAACGATCATGACCGTGCTGCACAGCGTTGATTTCTTCCCGACAGGGCATTTCCCCGTCGCCATTGAACCCCGTGCGCCGCAGGGCGTGTTTCCTGAACACTATCATGATGATTTTCATGAAATCGTCATTGTTGAGCAGGGGGCAGGCATTCATGTGTTTAACGGGCAGTCGCAGCCGTTATGCAGCGGCTGTGTCTGTTTTGTCCGCAGCCATGATCGCCACTTGTATGAGCAAACCGAGAATCTGTGCCTGACAAACGTGCTGTATCGCGGGCCGGAGTCGTTCCGTTTTCTGGCGGGGCTGGAACATCTGTTGCCCCAGGAGCAGGACGGCCACTACCCTTCCCACTGGCGCATCGGCAATAAGGTACTGGCCCAGGCCAGGCAGCTGCTCGACCACCTTGTGCAGCCGCCGCTGAATGACAGCCTCAGCAGTCAGGCGGAACAGGAGATGTATTTCATGCGCCTGCTGGTCCTGCTGCGTCAGGGATGCAGTGCTGCGGACAGTGACGATCAGGACAGCCGCCTGCGTGGTCTGCTGGACTGGCTGGCGGATCACTACAGTGAGGACGTTGACTGGGAAGGCCTGGCTGACCGCTTCTCACTTTCACTGCGCACGCTGCATCGCCAGTTAAAACATCAGACCGGCAGTACGCCCCAGCGCTACCTTAACCGCCTGCGGCTGCTGGAGGCCCGTCATCTGCTGCGCCACAGCGAAATGCGCGTTACCGATATTGCGTTTCACTGTGGTTTTGGTGACAGCAATCACTTTTCTACGCTGTTCAAGCGTGAGTTTGGCTGTTCTCCCCGTACACTGCGACAACATAACTGATGAGGTGATCCGTGACTGCTCTCCTTCGGCTGGCAAAAGCTGACTATTTACCGTCTGAACAAATGCCCGTTGCGGTGGCTGAACGTACCTCACAACCCTCCTTCCCGCCTCACGTTCACGAATTCAATGAGATTGTGCTGGTGTGGCGCGGGAATGGCCTGCATGTGATGAATGATCGGCCCTGGCTGGTCACCTGCGGCGACATCTTCTATCTGAATGCCGATGACTGTCACAGCTATGAGTCGGTCAATGAGCTGGCGCTGGATAATATTATTTACTGCCCGGAGCGCTTTCAGCTGAGTCTGGACTGGTCGCAGCTGCTGCCCCCGCCCGAGTCCGCCGCATGGCGGTTAACCACGCGGGGGATGGCGCTGGCACGCGGCGTGATCCAGCAGCTGGAACAGGAGAGCCGCAAAAGCGACGTGCTGTCGCGTCAGCTGACGGAAGCGCTGTTTTTACAGCTGGCGCTGGTGTTGCAGCGCCATCGCTATGCGTCCGATCGCGCCTGGCAGATGCCGGAGGGGGAACAGCTCGATCTGCTGATGGCGGCCATTCAGGGGCAGATAGCGGTGCCTTTCGACCTCGCCACCTTCTGCGAACAGCATCAGCTGGCCGAGCGGGCGCTAAAACAGCTGTTCCGCCAGCAGACCGGGATGACTGTCGGTCATTACCTCCGCCAGCTGCAGCTGTGCCAGGCGAAGCACCTGCTGCGAACCAGTGACGGTCTGATTGGCGAAGTGGCTTCCCGCTGCGGCTTCGATGACAGCAACTATTTCTCGGTGGTGTTTACCCGCGAGACCGGCATGACACCCAGCGCATGGCGCCAGCAGTTTGTTCGTCCGCCTTCCCTCGCCCGCCACGAAAAAGCCTGATGCGCAGCATGCACAAGGGCTGACCGCCTGGCCAGCCCCTGACTGCTACCCTGACGTTGCCGTCAGGAAACCATTCCCAGACCAACAATATTCGCTGCCAGGATAATCACAAAGCAGCCGACGCTCAGCACGCGCACCGGCTGACGTCCGACGTTGTTCCACTCTTTCAGTATCAACCCCACCAGGCCGCCACACAGCACATAGAAGCTCATATGCAGCATCCAGCTGACGAAGTCGTACTGTGCCGGAATTCGTGCATGGCCCCAGGCATAGAAGAAGAACTGCAGATACCACATGGTACCGCCCAGCAGGGAGAGCGCAATATTGGCCATCAGCACCGACTTCACCACGGAGAAATCGGCCTTGACTGACAGGTCTGATCGGGTGGCCAGCCGGACAAAACAGAAGCCAAGGTTAACCAGCGCACCGCCGCCCATGATCACCACATAGCTTGGCAGTGCCACATACAACGGGTCGATACCCAGCGCCGCAGCGGCGTCGTGCATGGGTTTGGCGGCATCCATGGCGAATGACATGCCGGCGGAGAAGATCCCGCACATCACCGCCAGCACCAGCCCTTTTTTCAGATTGAACTCTTCTGCGGTGATGCCCATGGCCCGCTCTTTTAACAGCCCGGCACGGGAGACAATCGCCACGCCCGCCAGGGCGACCAGCACCCCCAGAAGGGTCATCCGGCCTCCCGCAGAGCTGAACAGCTCAACGAAACGCCCCTGCAGAAGCGGGGTCATCAGCGTACCGACGACCAGAGTGATACCGATAGCAATGCCAATACCCATCGACATACCGAGATAACGCATGGTCAGGCCATAGTTGATATTTCCGATCCCCCACATTGCGCCGAACAGGAAGACCGGCATCAGCTGGGCAAGGGTAAATGAACTGTAGTAGGCCCAGAAGTTGGGCAGCAGGATGGCGCTGACCGCCCAGGGGAGCACGATCCACGACATGATCCCCCCCACTGACCACATGGTTTCCCATGACCAGTGACGAACTTTTTTAAAGGGTGCGTAAAAGCAGGCAGCACTGGCGGCCCCGACCAGATGCCACAAAATACCGGAGACGATGGCTTCATTCATTTTTTGTTTTCCTTCGTTGTTGTTTGCCCTGATGACGAAGGAGTCTACGGAGAATGCGTACCGTTCAACCTTACGCTGGCTGCCCCACTGGCAGCAAATCTGGCAAAATTCAGCGCCTTCCACCGACCACGATCACAAATCACCGATCTCAGCGCTGGCCACCCGTCATGGCGTGATTTTCGCTAAGCCGCTCATATTCAACACTAAATCTCAAAAATGCCAGATGCGACACGGGGTTCTTGCGGATTTTGCCAGCCAGCTCTCATTGATGGCAGCCAGATCAAGGTGATTGCGGCCCGGCTGTTGCACCGTTTCAGGCCTGCAACAGCCTTTATGCTGTCCGTTAACAACCCTGTAAAAATCATGTCACGGAGAAGCTGCCATGAACCCAGTTCAGCAACAGATGTACATCAACGGTGAATTTGTCGAAAACCGCGCCGATCGCTGGATCGAGGTGATCAACCCGGCGACGGAAGCCCTGCTGTCGCGTATTCCCGAAGGCAGTGCTGACGATGCACAGCGGGCCATTGATGCCGCTGCGGCTGCCCAGCCCGGCTGGGAAGCGCTGCCCGCCATCGAGCGCGGTCACTGGCTGCAGAAAATCGCTCAGGGCGTGCGTCAGCGTGCCGACGAACTGACGGCTGTCATTGTCGCGGAAGGCGGTAAAACGCAGGAACTGGCCAAAACCGAGGTCTTTTTCACCGCTGACTACCTGGACTATATGGCCGGATGGGCCCGCCGCTACGAGGGCGAGATTGTCCAGAGCGACCGCCCGCAGGAAAATATTCTGGTCTTTAAGAAAGCCATTGGCGTGACCACCGGCATCCTGCCGTGGAACTTCCCGTTCTTCCTGATCGCCCGTAAGGCCGCTCCGGCCCTGCTGACTGGCAATACGATAGTGATAAAACCCAGTGAACTGACGCCGAACAACGCGATCATATTCGCACAGATTGTGCACGACATCGGTCTGCCTGCTGGGGTGTTTAACCTGGTGACGGGCTATGGCCCGGTGGTAGGCCATGCGCTGGCGGCCAGCCCGAAAGTCGGCCTGGTCAGCCTGACCGGCAGCGTAGGGGCCGGTGTTGCTACCATGCAGGCGGTGGCAAACAACATCACTAAAGTCTCGCTGGAGTTAGGCGGTAAAGCTCCGGCGATTATTATGAACGATGCCGATCTCGATCTGGCCGTCAGGGCAGTTGTTGCCTCGCGGATGATCAATACCGGGCAGGTATGTAACTGCGCCGAGCGCCTGTATGTGCAGGACGGAGTGTACGATGAGGTGGTTGAGCGCATGAGCGCAGCCTTTAAAAAAGTCACCTGGGGTGATCCTGCAACGCAGAAAGGACTGGATATGGGCCCGCTGATCACAGCGGCCGCCCTGCAGCGCGTAGAGCAGAAAGTGGCGGATGCCGTCGCTGCGGGCGCGACCATCGTCACCGGCGGCAGACGGGCGGGCACCACCGGTTTCTTCTTCGAACCGACCCTGCTCACCAACGTAGAGCAGCAGATGGACATTATGCAGGACGAGACATTTGGCCCGGTTCTTCCGGTGATGAAATTTAGTACGCTAGATGAAGCCATCGCGCTGGCCAACGACAGCGACTACGGCCTGACCTCCTCTATTTTCACCCGCAACCTCAACACGGCGATGCTGGCACTGAAGCAGCTTAAGTTTGGTGAAACCTACGTCAACCGTGAGCATTTCGAAGCGATGCAGGGGTTCCATGCAGGCTGGCGTAAGTCCGGCATTGGCGGTGCCGATGGCCGTCACGGGCTGGAAGAGTATCTGCAAACCCACGTCGCCTATCTGCAGTATCAGTAAGCACCGTTGCCGCACGGATTGAGGCTTTCCTCACTCCGTGCGACAGACAAGCGCGTTATCCGCTCTGCGCATATCGTTATCATAACTCCTCGTTAAGCCTCTCCCAGGCATTTTGTTATGTTTTCCCATTGCTCTTATCTCCTGGGGAAATAACATGAAAAAAGCACGCTTAAGCGGTCTGATCGCCGCCATCGTTACTGCGACCACCCTGTCGGCTGCGGCCGCAGAATCTGTGCCAAAAACCATTAACATCGGCTATCAAAAGGCCAATATTTTCGCCCTGCTGAAATACCGCGGCACCCTGGACGAAAAGTTTAAAAAGCAGGGTATTGCCGTGCGCTGGGTGGAGTTTCCCGCCGGGCCACAAATGCTGGAGGGGCTGAACGTAGGTAGCATCGATCTGGCGGCAACCGGGGATGCACCGCCGGTCTTTGCTCAGGCGGCCCAGGCTGATCTGGTCTATCTGGCCCACTCCCCGGCGAATCCCAAAACCGAGGCTATTGTGGTGCCGGAAAACTCGCCCGTTAAAAACGTGGCTGACCTGAAAGGGAAACGCGTGGCGCTGAATAAAGGCTCTGACGTGAACTACCTGCTGGTCAGCGCACTGGAAGATGCCGGACTGAGCTACAGGGACATTACCCCGGTATACCTTCCGCCGGCGGATGCCCGTGCGGCGTTTCAGCGCGGTGCGGTGGATGCGTGGGTGATCTGGGACCCGTACTACGCCGAAGTGCAAACCCGTGCCAACGCGCGCCTGGTCAAAAATGCGGAAGGCCTGGTACCGCACTACACCTTCTACCTTGCCAGTCGCAAGTTTGCCGACCGCTGGCCGCAGACGGCAAAGCAGGTGGTGGATGAGTTGGGTACCCTGAGTGACTGGGCTAATGCTCACCCGGCGCAGGCGGCCGGGATCCTGTCGGCATCCACCGGTCTGCCGCAGCCCATCTGGCAGCGGGCGCTGGCCAGAATGCCCTATGGTGCGGAGCGGATGACGCCGGAAGTGTTTAAGCAGCAGCAGGCACTGGCCAATAAATTTACCCAGATTGGGCTGCTGCCGGTGAAAGTGAATGTCAGTTCAGCGACCTGGTCGCTGGATAAATCACGCTGATCGCGGGCCGCCCGGCTGAAGCGGGTGACCCTTAACGATCAGATAAAGGATTTCAGTGCAATGCTGGCGGCTTTCGCCAGCACGTCCTGACGACTCTGCTCCTCCGGGGCATGCTGGGTAAAGTAGATAGAAAGGATCAGCGGAGCCTTGCCCGGAGGCCAGAGGATAGCGACATCGTTGGTTGTGCCATAGCCCCCGCTACCAGTCTTATCCCCGATTTCCCAGCTAGCAGGCAGCGCCGCAGCAATGGCGTTTTTACCCGTGGTGTTCCCCTTCAGCCAGGCGATCAGTTGCTGTCGCTGGGCAGTCTGTAATCCCGACTTCACCAACAGCTGCTGCACGCTATGCGACATATGCAGCGGCGTGGTGGTGTCACGCGGATCGCCCGGGATGGCGGTGTTGAGCGTCGGTTCATTACGGTCGAGCTGCGTGACACTGTCACCTAAAGATCGGGCCAGCCGCGTTACCGATGAGGGTCCTCCCAGCAGCGTCAGCAGCACGTTGGCCGCCAGGTTGTCACTGTATTGCAGCGCGGCCGCACACAGATCGCTGACGGTCATCCCCTGCGGATGCTTCGCCGTTACTGGCATATAGCTCAGATGATCTGCGGGTGTCCAGTGCAGGGTTTGTTGCATCAGGGCGGGCTGCGACTCGCTGCGTTTTAAAACGGCAGCGACCAGCAGCAGTTTAAAGGTGCTGCACAGCGGGAAGCGTTCGTCGCCGCGATAGCTCCACGCCTGCTGGCTGGCGCTGTCGATCAGGGCCAGCCCGATGCGGCCGTTCACCTCTGTTTCCAGTGCGGCAAGCTGCCGCTGCAGCGAATCACTGGCTGCAAATACGTTCAATGGCATCAGCGAGGCGGTCAGCGCCAGCGCCGCACCCGCCACCAGCAGCTGGCGGCGTTGCAGTAAAATCGTCATAGAATTCCTTTCAGCGAAAGATTTATTTCAGGCCACGGTTGTGCAGCATCGGCTCAATCACCGGGTCGTGACCGCGCCAGTCGTGATAGAGCTGCTGCAGATCTTCACTGTTACCGCGCGACAGAATGTTATCACGAAAACGCTGGCCGTTTTCCCGCGTCAGGCCGCCGTGCTCCTCAAACCAGGTAAACCCGTCGTCGGCCAGCATCTCGGTCCACAGATAGGCATAATACCCGGCGGCATAGCCGTTCCCCCAGATATGCTGGAAATAGCTGGAGCGATAACGCGGCGGTACGGCCGCCAGACGGATGTGCTCTTTTTCCAGCGCGCCCTGCTCAAAGGTATCCACCTGCTGTAGCGGCTCTCCCTCGCGCAGGCTGTGCCAGTGCAGATCGAGCAGTGCTGCCGCCAGCAATTCGCTCATGTCATAGCCTTTGTTAAAAGTGCTGGCACGCAGCATTTTATCGCGCAGTGCCGCAGGCATCGGTTCCCCGCTCTGGTAATGGCGGGCGAAATGACTGAACACCTGAGGATAACTGGCCCAGTGCTCGTTAAACTGTGACGGAAACTCCACAAAGTCGCGCGGAGTTTCGGTGCCGGAGAGGCTCGGATAGCGCTGGTCGGCGAACATACCGTGCAGCGCATGGCCGAACTCGTGGAACATCGTGATCACATCGTCCCAGGAGAGCAGCGCGGGCTGCCCGGCAACAGGTTTGCTGAAGTTGGCCACGTTGTAGATCACCGGACGGGTGCCCAGCAGCGTTGATTGCTCAACAAAGTTGCCCATCCAGGCGCCGCCGCCTTTGTTATCACGCTTAAACCAGTCGGCATAGAACAGCGCCAGCGGGCTGCCATCCTTATCCAGCACTTCATATACCTTCACATCCGGGTGATACACCGGCAGGTCTGGCCGTGGTTTAAAGGTAATGCCGTACAGCTGTGTAGCCGCATAAAACACGCCATTTTCCAGCACGTTATTCAGCTCAAAGAAGGGTTTGATCTGCGATTCATCCAGATCGTACTTCGCTCGTCTCACCTGTTCAGCGTAGAAAAGCCAGTCCCAGGGTTGCAGCGTAAATCCGCCCTTCTGCCGGTCAATCACCGCCTGAATATCCCCTGCTTCACGCTGTGCCCGGGCGGTAGCCGCCGGCACAATCTGCCGCATAAAATCAAGGGCGGCCTGGGGGGTTTTTGCCATCTGATCCTGCAGTTTCCACGCGGCGTAGCTGTCATAGCCCAGCAGTTTTGCCTGCTTTGCGCGCACCTGTGCCAGTCGCGCAATCAGTTCCCGGGTATCATTACCGTCCCCTTTTTCGGCACGGGTCCAGCTGGCGGTGAACAGTTTTTCACGCGCGCTGCGGTCGCTCATCGCCTGCAGATCGGGCTGCTGGGTGGTGTTCTGTAAGGCCAGTAGCCACTGATTTTTCAGGCCGCGTGCCTCAGCCGCCCCGGCAGCGGCAGCGATATCCGCCTCGCTCAGACCGGCCAGCGCCTGCGCATCGGTAAACAGCACGCCGCCGGACTTGGTGGCTGCCAGCAGGCGATTGGTAAAGCGGGTGCCGAGCGTGGCTGACTCCTGATTCAGGGCTTTCAGTTCGGTTTTTTCTGTCTCACTCAGGCGCGCACCGTCCAGCACAAATGCCTGCCAGGTCACTTCCACCAGGCGCAGCGATTCCGCGTCGAGGCCTGACTGCTGACGCTGCTGATACACCTTATCCAGCCGCGCAAACAGCCTGCCGTTCAGTTTAATATCATCGTCCAGCGCGGCCAGCTTCGGTGACATCTCTTCATCCAGCGCCTGGAGTTCATCGCTGGTATTGGCCGAGGTCATGGCGCTGAAGACGTTATTTACCCGCCGCAGGCTCTGTCCACTCTGCTCCAGCGCCTGGTAGGTGTTTTCAAACGTCGGAGGGGCGGGATTATCCGCAATGCGGGCAATCTCTTCACGCTTCTGCGCCATCGCCGCCGTTAGCGCCGGACGGTAATCCCCGGCAGAGATACGGTCAAAGGGCGGAGCCTGGAAAGGCAGTGGGCTGGCGTGACTGAAGGGATTATTCTGCTGCGATGCCATGTGGCGACTCTCCTTTTGCGACTCTGCCGCCAGCGCGGTTTGTGCGCTGGCGGTCAGGGCCAGACTGATAGCCCAGACTAACGGTGCGATCCTCATTTCTTTGCTCCCATTCCATGTAGCTGAACTCTCAGCATAATCGCCAGAGGACGGTCGTGCAAAATCATTGCCGCCGTTGATAACAGGCAACGATCTCCCCGGCGACCGCGACGGCGATTTCAGCGGGCAGCTTGCCCGTCACCTCCGGCAGACCAATCGGGCAGTGCAGGCGATCTATCTGCCCGCGGCTGAAGCCTTTCCCTTCCAGCCGGTATTCAAAGCGCTGGCGCTTGGTCGCCGAGCCAATCATGCCGACATAGGCAGCATCGTCACGGCGCAGAATGGCCTCGCAAAGCTGCTGGTCGCGCGGATGGTGATGCGTCATCACCACATAGTAACTGCCTGCTGGCATTTGCCTCACCTGCTCTGTCGGATCCTCGGGGCAGCAGACAGTGACGCCCTCCGGCACACGTGAAAACTGTTCCGGCCGTTCATCGACCCAAAAAACGTGACAGGGTAACGTAGCCAGAATGCTCACCAGCGCCTGCCCGACATGTCCGGCACCAAACACGGCGATCTGGGGCTGCGGCTGTATCAGCGGTTCAAACAGCACGCTGCACACCCCGCCGCAGCACTGCCCGAGACGGGCCCCCAGGTTGAACTGTTCGCAGCGCGCCTGTGAATGACCGTTGAGTAACATGTCGCGCGCAATAGCCACCGACTGATGTTCCAGATGGCCGCCACCGATGGTCAGCCAGGTCGCAGTGGCGGACACCACCATCTTGCTGCCGCGATCGCGCGGCACGGATCCGCGATCGTCCAGCACCGTCAGCAGCACGCAGGGCTCACCGCGATCGCGCAGATTGGCCAGAATAGTGATCCAGTCGTCGCTACGCATGCCCGCCTCCTGCACGCTGTTTCTCTGCGCCCCAGAACACCCGCTCCGGCGTAGCGGGCGCATCCAGCAGCGGGTGCTGACGATAACCGCCAATGCTGGCCACCGCATCCTGTAATGCACACCAGACCGAAATGCCCAGCATAAATGGCGGTTCACCCACCGCCTTGGAGTGGAACACCGTGTCCTTCGGATTTTTTCGATTTTCGACCAGCGTGACCCGCAGGTCGTGTGGCACATCGCCAATGGCTGGAATTTTATAGCTGGCCGGGCCGTCGGTCAGCAGCCGCCCCTGATCATTCCACACCAGTTCTTCCGTGGTCAGCCAACCCATGCCCTGTACAAAGCCCCCCTCCACCTGCCCGGTATCTATAGCCGGGTTGAGCGAGGCACCGACGTCATGAAGGATGTCCGTACGCAGCAGCCGATACTCGCCGGTCAGGCTGTCGATCAGCACCTCCGCACAGGCTGCGCCAAACGCAAAGTAATAGAATGGCTCACCGCGCCCGGCCAGGCGGTCATAGTGGATCCCCGGCACGCGGTAATACCCGGTGGCCGACAGTGGTACCTGATTCAGCCAGGCCAGCTGCGCCACCTCCGCAAAGCTGAAATAGTTTTCACCGACCTGTACCACGCCGTTACTGAATCGCACCTGTTGCGCTTCGCAGGCGTGCAGCCTGCACAGCATGGCGACCAGACGGTCGCGCAGGATCTCCGCCGCGTTCTGTGCCGCTTTACCGTTAAGATCGGTACCGCTGGAGGCCGCCGTCGGGGAGGTATTGGGCACTTTGCCGGTGTCGGTGGCAGTGATCTGAATACTGTCGATGTCAATTTGCAGCACTTCCGCCACAATCTGCGCCACTTTGGTATTCAGCCCCTGGCCCATCTCCGTACCACCGTGGTTCAACTGCACCGTGCCGTCGGTGTAAATCAGGAGCAGCGCGCCCGCCTGGTTGAGAAAACTGGAGGTAAAAGAGATGCCAAATTTTACCGGAGTCAGCGCCAGGCCGCGTTTCATCACCGGGCTGGCCGCGTTGAAAGCGGCGATCTCCGCCCGTCGTGCGGCATAGTCTGCGCTCTGCTCAAGCTGTGCGGTGATCTCATCCAGCAGGTTATCCTGTACCGTCTGATGATAATGGGTGACGTTGCGCGTCTCTTTGCCGTAGTAATTACGTTTGCGCACCGTCAGCGGGTCAAGGCCCAGCTCGCGGGCGATATGGTCCATAATCTGCTCTATCGCGACCATGCCCTGCGGTCCACCAAAGCCGCGATAGGCGGTATTGGAGGCCGTATTGGTGCGGCAGCGGTAGCCTGTGATCAGCGCATCGCCCAGATAATAGGCATTATCGGCGTGAAACATCGCACGATCGACAATCGATCCGGAAAGATCCAGGGAATAGCCGCAGTTACCCGCCAGGTCAATTTTTACCCCGCTAAAACGGCCCCCGGCATCCACGCCAACCTCGTAACGAACAAAAAAGGGATGCCGCTTGCCGGTGGTCAGCATGTCATCGCGCCGGGACAGACGCATTTTGGCCGGTCGTCCGGTCAGGCGTGCCGCCACTGCGCACAGGCAGGCGACACCTGCGGCCTGGGTCTCTTTACCACCAAATCCCCCGCCCATACGGCGCATATCGATGGTCACCTTGTTCATCGTCAGGCCCATCACCGACGCTACGAGCTTTTGCACCTCGGTCGGGTTTTGCGTGGATGAGTACACCTGAAGGGCGCGGTCTTCACCCGGCACCACCAGCGCCACCTGTGTTTCCAGGTAAAAGTGCTCCTGCCCGCCGATATGAAACTCTCCGCGCAGGCGATGCACCGCTTTTTTTAGCGCCGCATCTGCATCTCCGCGCCGGTGGACATGCGGCTGCTGAACAAAGTTGCCCTGAGCGAGAGCCTGCTTTACATCCAGGATCGGGGTCAGCGGCTGACAGGTTATCACTGCCAGTGCGGCGGCCTGACGGGCCGCCTGTTCACTCTCTGCCGCCACCACCAGTACCATCTGCCCGACGTATTCCACGATCTCTTTTGCCATCAGCGGATCGCCAGGTTCCAGCGGCCCGATATCCAGCTCGCCGGGCACGTCCTGCCAGGTCAGCACCTGAACTACGCCCGGAACACGATAGCAGGGCGCGACATCAATGCTGAGAATGCGCGCATGAGCATGTTCGCTGAGCCGGGGCCAGAGATACAGCATGCCGGGCAGCTCCAGGCGATCGTCGATATAGCGCGCTTCGCCGCTGACGTGCATCGCGGCACTGTCGTGGCGGGTGCTTTTGCCCACGCCACCCGGAGTGTCCTGTTGAAACTGTTGCGCCAGCGCATCCGGTATGACGACCGGGGGTTTATGGGACATAGTCAGAGACCTCCGTCAGAGTCAGTTCACCGCTCAGTGAGGCGTGATAACGCCGCAGCAGGTTTTTTGCCAGCTGCAGGCGGTAGGCCGCGCTGGCGCGAAAATCGCTCAGGGGCTGGAAATCCTGCTCCAGGGCGCGGCAGGCGTTCTCAACCGTCGCGGCGGTCAGCGGCTGCCCCAGCAGTTGTTGTTCACAGTGAAAGGCGCGTCGGGGAGTTTCCGCCATACCGCCAAAGGCGATACGCACGCGGCTGACCCGGCCTGCGTCATCGGTGGCCAGCGTAAAGGCGGCAAATACCGCCGAGATATCGTCCTCACGCCGTTTTGAGACCTTCCAGGCGCGGAAATGCTCTTCCGTTGCGCTATGGGGGATCGCCACCGCCCGGATAAACTCGCCCTCACGCAGTGCCGTTTTGCGGTAACTAAGGAAAAAATCCGCCAGCGGCAGGCGACGCTGCTGGTCGCCCTGCTGCAGGATCAGGGAGGCATCCAGCGCCAGCAGCATCGGCGGCATATCACCAATCGGTGAGGCGTTACCGATATTGCCGCCCAGCGTACCGAGGTTACGGATCTGCTGCGAGGCAAACCGCGCCAGGATCTGCGTCAGCGCCGGGATCGCTTCGCCCAGCCATTGCCAGCATGCACTCAGGGATACCCCCGCGCCTATCACCCTCTCGTCATCATGACTGACGCACTGCTTCAGCTCATCGATCTGGCCAACCGCGATCAGCAGCGGCAGGGTTTCGCCGCGTTGTGTAACCTGCAGCGCGAGGTCGGTACCGCCGGCCAGCAGCATCGCCCCGGGGTGAGCGAGCAACGCATCACTGAGCTGTTTGATGGTTTTCGGCAGCAGGCAGCGGTTGCCCTGCCAGCGGAGTTCCTGCATCTCCGGGGAGTGCAGTGACAGCAGTTGCGCCACGGTGGCCGCCTCCTGCTGCTGAAAGCTGTCTGTCCCCTCTGCAGCGCAGGCCTGTCGCGCGGCGTCGACGATGGGCCGGTAGCCGGTACAGCGGCAGAGGTTACCGGCCAGTGCCTGCTCTATCTGGTGGTTTTCCGCCCCACCGCCGTTTTTTTGCAGGGTAAAAATCGACATCACAAATCCGGGAGTACAGAAGCCACACTGTGAGGCATGGCAGTTCACCATCGCCTGCTGTGCGCTGTGCAGTCCCTTCGGCTGGCGCAGATCTTCCACGCTGATCAGCTGCTTGCCCTGCAAATGGCTGACAAAGGTCAGGCAGCTGTTAACCGTCTGGTAACGCATGCGCCCTCCCTCCACGTGGCCAAGCGTCACGGTACACGCGCCGCAGTCGCCGGAGGCGCAGCCCTCTTTCGTGCCGCAGCGGCGCTGATGCTGGCGCAGATAGTTCAGCACCGTCGTATTGGGGTCGATATGGTCCTCGCTGACCAGGCGCTGGTTAAGTAAGAACTGGATCATGCGGCCTGCTCCTTCTCGTCACGCTGCCATACGCAGCGGCCGTTGACCCAGGTGGCGGCAATATTGCGGTCGTCGCCCAGGGTCATCAGCACAAACAGTTGCTCCCAGATATCGCGGCTGTTGGCGTGACGCATCTGCTGCAGCGGCGAAACTGCTGGATCGAGCATCATAAAATCCGCCTCTTTACCCGGCATGAAATTACCAATCTTTCCATCCAGATCCAGGGCTCTCGCCCCACCCAGCGTGGCATGGTAAAACGCCTCACACGCGGAGAGCTTATAGCGCTGAAGCTGGCCTACCTTGTACGCCTCGCCCATTGTCTGCAGCAGATTAAAGGTGGTGCCTGCCCCGACGTCAGTGCCGATCCCCATTTTGACCCCTTTATGCCAGCAGGTGTTCAGGTCGAACAGGCCGCTGCCGAGAAACAGGTTCGACGTCGGACAGAAGGCCACCGCCGAGCCGGTGTGGTGCAGACAGTTCCACTCGCTGTCGTCCAGATGCAGGCAGTGGGCAAACACGCTGCGCTCACCGGTCAGCTGATACTGATGATACACATCCAGGTAGCCGCTGTGTTGGGGGAACAGGGCTTTTACCCACGCCACCTCCTGCGGATTTTCGCTGAGATGCGTATGCAGCCAGGTGTCCGGAAATTCTTCACGCAGCTGCTGCACTTTCGCCAGCAGCGCCGGGGACGACGTCGGGGCAAAACGCGGCGTCAGCGCATAGCCCAGGCGGCCATGACGGTGCCAGCGTTCAATCAGTTCCCGGGTCTGCCGGTAGCTCTGCTCCGGCGTTTCCATCAGAGCGTCCGGGCCGTTGCGATCCATCATCACTTTACCGGCAATCAAGCGCATCTCCAGCGCTGAGGCGGCGGTAAACAGGGCCTCGACAGACTGCGGATGGACGGTGCCAAAGACCAGCGCGGTGGTCGTGCCGTTACTCAGCAACTGCTGCAGAAAAAAGTCTGACATGCGGGCGGCGTGCTGTGGGCAGTGATACTGGCTTTCCACCGGGAAGGTGTACTGATCCAGCCACTCCAGCAACTGTTCGCCAAAGGCACCGATCATCTCGGTTTGCGGGTAATGGATGTGCGTATCGACAAACCCCGGCACAATCAGCCGGTCACGGCAGTCCAGCAGCGTCCTGCCGTCCTGTAGCAGATGACGGCCCTCCTCCCAGTCCCACAACCCGACGACCGTACCGCCATCCAGCAGCAGCAGGCCATCATCAAGATAGCGTGCCGCCTCGGGCAGCTGTTGCGGTTCTTCCACCGTTCGGGTGATATCAAAAAAACGGGCGCGAATGGCCTGGGTATAGTGCTGTGTCATAACTGTTCCTTAAAATCAGGCCGCGATGCGGGTCGGCAGTGCGGGATCGTATCGCTTAAGATTTGCAAGAGTTATGCCATTCGTCCAGTTTTCAATTTTTCTCTTTTATTCAAATGGTTACAAAGAAAAAGAGGGGTGAAGGCGCATTTTAAAAGAGTAAAACGGTTGCGCAACCGGTTGCTAAAAAGGCAACCGATTGCTCTGAAGTAAAAAACACCCGGCCCGCGCATTCTGCCCGCCTGTAGCGCACTGCCATAAGGCAGGCCAGGCGGCGACTGCACGCTGTTGGTGCAGCTTTTCTTATTCGTCACCATCAATAGCGCCTTATCAGCTCTGCCCTGAAATGATAAGGTGGGAAAAATCTAAAACGGGTTAAGGAACAGCGAGATGATTGTATTTGTTACCGGGGCGACCGCCGGATTTGGTCAGAGCATTACCCGCCGCTTTATCAGCCAGGGCCATCAGGTGATTGCTACCGGCCGCCGCCAGGAACGTCTGGATGCGCTGAAAGAAGAATACGGCGACAGTATTCACACGCTGGTGCTGGACGTGCGCGACCGTGCGGGCATCGACGCGGCCGTGGCCTCCCTGCCTGCGGCGTGGCGCAACATCGATATTCTGGTCAACAATGCCGGACTGGCGCTGGGCATTGAGCCTGCACAGCGTGCCAGCCTGGAAGACTGGGAGGATATGATCGACACCAACAACAAAGGCCTGGTGTATATGACACGCGCGCTGCTGCCCGGCATGGTGGAGCGCAATGTCGGTCATATCATTAATATCGGCTCTATCGCCGGCAGCTGGCCGTATCCGGGCGGCAATGTTTACGGTGCCACCAAGGCGTTCGTCCGCCAGTTCAGCTTTAACCTGCGCACCGACCTGCACGGCACCGCACTGCGTGTGACCGATATTGAGCCGGGCCTGGTTGGTGGTACGGAGTTTTCGAACGTCCGTTTTAAAGGCGATGACAGCCGCGCCGACAGTGTGTATGACGGTACTGAACCACTGACGCCGGAGGATGTGACCGAGGCCGTGTGGTGGGTGGCCACCCTGCCAAAGCACGTCAATATCAGCGCGCTGGAGATGATGCCGGTCGGTCAGAGCCAGGCGGGTCTGCGGGTACATAAAGCGTAATTCAGTCTCTCCGGGTCTGTTTTCAGGCCCGTCCCCACCCCGCGACAATAATCAGCATGCCGCAAAATGCCACGGCAGCACCGACCCAGTCGTAGCTGCTAAGTTTTACCCCGTCAACGATACGTAACCACAGCAGCGCGGTGACCACATACACGCCGCCATAGGCCGCATAGACGCGACCGCTGGCCGCCGGATGCAGCGTCAGCAGCCAGACGAACACCATCAGGCTGAGTCCTGCAGGCAGCAGCAGCCAGGCAGACGCGTTCTTTTTTAGCCACAGGTAGGGCAGAAAGCAGCCAATAATTTCGGCCAGGGCCGTAGCAAAAAACAGTAATGTTGTGGTCAACACAGGGACTTTTCTCTCTTAATGTTCAACGGCGGTACCGCACGGCTGGTGGGTGCCCGAAAGCTGGTGATATACTACAACACATGATCTGCCAAGTGCAGATGCCGTGGCTGTATGCTCCCCAACAAGGAAACGAACATCATGAAAACTGTAAAACAACGTCTGGCTAAGGCCTCTTTGCCGTTGCTGCTGCTGACCGCGCTGTTTTCCGTTCAGCACGCTGCCCAGGCGCGCACTGACCACCTGATTATTCAGGATGGCGATAATGCGCTGACGAAAGAGCAGGCCCGCGAACAGAAAGAGCAGTGGGATGCCACTCACCGCCTGCGTGGCAAAGTGAATAACCGCGTGGAAAAAGAGTTTGACCGGGTGGATCAGGCTTTTGACACCCAGGAAGGCTGTGAAAAGAGCATGAACCTCAATGCGTACTGGGAGCCTAATACGCTGCGCTGCCTCGATCGCCGTACCGGTCGTGCTGTTACGCCATAAGCTGACTTTCCTGCTATAGTTAGCGCAGATTTCATGCAAAAAGGATGAACAAATGAAAGGCATTAATTGGGTATTAACCGCACTGCTCTTTGCCGCACCGCTTGCGGTACAGGCTTCGTGCGAAACGGTCAAAGCGGATATTAATCAGAAAATTATTAATAATGGGGTTCCCGCTTCTGGCTTTACGCTGGATGTGGTTCCTAACGATCAGGCGGATCAGGCTGGCGGACAGGTTGTCGGCCATTGTGAAAACGACACGCAGAAAATTGTTTATAAGCGCAGTGGTAACGATGCTGACAGCAGCGTTCCTGCCAGCGCCGGCACCTCGCAGGATGCCCCGGCACAGTAACGTATGACCCCGGCGGGGTGACCGGCAAACCGGCCCACCCCCCTCTCCCGTCTCAGATCGGCTTTTCTGCCGGAACAAAGCGCGAAATCACCAGACTCATCCCCGCGATAACGGCCGAAACGGCAAACACCCAGTGCAGCGAATGCGCGATTTCATTCAACATCACCGTCAACGTTGACGGGTCAATCTGCTGCCGCTGGCCGTGTGACATCACCTGCTGCACCGGATCGGTATCGTCTGGCAGGCGCAATAGCAAATTGTAGTTCAGCACCGCGCCCATCACCGCAGTGCCGAGTGCCGACCCGAGCATGCGGCTAAACATAATCGATGCGGTGCAGATACCGCGAATGGCGAAGTCTGCGGTGTTCTGCACGGCAATAAGGAAGGTGGTGCTGGTCATGCCCATTCCCGTCCCGATCACAAAGGCGAACAGCCCGGCGTGCCACACCGGACTTTCACGGTGCAGCGTCAGCAGCAGACCGGTACCGAGGATCAGCAGCACCGAGCCCAGCAGCGCGGTAAAACGGTAAGAAGTACGCTGCATCAGTCGGCCACTGAGGGTACTGGCCAGCGGCCAGCCGATCGACATCATGGCCAGCGCACTGCCCGCCTGCAGCGGCGTGCCGCCGTTAACCCCCTGTATCCACGTCGGCAGAAAGGCACTGATGCCCATCATGGCCGCCCCAATCATCAGATTGCCCGCGTTACCGGCCAGCAACGTGCGGCTGCGCCAGATCGCCGCCGGGAACAGCGGTTCGCGGGCGCTGCGTTCGTGCCGTACCAGTGCTATCCCGGTCAGCACGGCCAGCAGCAACAGTCCCACCACCCGCGTAGCACCAAGCGCCTCAGCCTGTAACAAGGCCACCAGTAGCGCACTGACGGTCAGCATCAGCCACGCGCTGCCCGCCAGGTTAAGCCGGTGCGGGCTGCGCGCTTTCGACTCCGGGAAGAAGCGCGCCAGCAGCAGCATTGACAGGATGCCAATGGGCACGTTGACCCAGAAAATCAGTGCCCAGTTGAAATGCTGTACCAGCCAGGCTCCGGTCAGCGGCCCGACAATGGCGGCAACGCCCCAGACGCTCGACAGCCATCCCTGAACGCCAGCCCGCTCTTTGGGCGGATAGACATCGGCAATAATCGTCGAGGTCAGCGGCATAATGGCCCCGGCCCCTAACCCCTGGAAGGCGCGGAACAGGATCAGCCAGCCCATATGGGTGGCGAACCCGCACAGCACAGACCCGACAAGAAACAGCCCGGTGCCGATAAAGAACATGCGTTTGCGGCCCCACAGATCGGCCAGCCGCCCGTAAATCGGCACGCTGACCGCCTGGGTCAGCAGATAGATAGAAAAAACCCAGCCAAACTGCGAAAAACCGCCCAGTTCAGCAATGATGGTCGGCATCGCGGTGGCCACGATAGTCACTTCAATCGCCGCCATGAACATGGCCAGCATCGAGGCAATCAGGATCCAGTGGCGTGACTTAACGGGCGTAGCAATTGATTCCGACATGGTGTCCCTTTCTGAAGTAGAGCCTGAAAGTGTGGATGATATTTCGCACGGCAGTTTCCGAATTGTGCTTATTTTTACTTTTGTGACGGTGTCACCTTTTGACGATGAATTTTTTCATCGTTAATTTTTCCTGTGCTATCAAGGGCTGCAGGCACATTTAGCGAAAAAGTATCCTACTGATTTTCAGCCAAAAATTTGCCAGTTCTGCCGTTTCGCTGCTATAGATTTGAGGGCTAGTTTACCGGGTAAAGTGATAATCGCCCATGAGATCAACACTTTTAATGCTTACCCGCGTTCCAGGGAGAACACTGATATGCAACCTACCACGCTGTTACGGCGTGCCTTACTGGCGGCGCTTTTTATTGCCGCGATCGTTGCCCTGCTGGTCTGGGGGCTGGGGTTTGAAACCATTAAGGCAAAACGCGTCGATCTGATCTATCTGGGCCAGCAGCACATGACGCTGGTGTTCTGGTCCATGCTGTTTGCGCTGCTGGTGGGCATCCCCAGCGGTATCGCCCTCAGCCGTCCTGGCGCGCGCCGCTGGGCAGAGTACATCATGCAGATCTTTAACATCGGCAATACGCTGCCGCCGCTGGCGGTACTGGCGCTGGCGATGGTGGTGATCGGCATCGGTGACCGTCCGGCGATCGTTGCCCTCTTCCTCGCCTCACTGCTGCCGGTTGTGCGTAACACCTATGCCGGGCTCTGTTCGGTACCGTCATCGCTGCTGGAAGCGGCCGACGGTATCGGCATGACCCGGGGACAGCGCCTGCGTCAGGTCGAGCTTCCTAATGCAATGCCCGTGATGTTATCCGGCATTCGCGTGGCGATGGCGATCAACGTGGGTACAGCCCCGCTGGCGTTTCTGATTGGTGCCAGCAGTTACGGTGAGCTGATTTTCCCCGGTATCTACCTCAATGATTTCCCGACGTTGATCCTGGGGGCAGCGGCAACGGCGCTTTTTGCCCTGATCCTCGATTTATTGCTGGCCGGCCTCGGCCGTCTTCTCAGCCCGCATACGGCTTAAAAATAACAGGGAGCTGACTATGGCTGGTACCCCCCTTCTTTCCCGCTGGCTTCAGGCGAGCGCGCTTGCCCTGGCGGCATCACTGGCGTTAAGCGGTATGGCCGCTGCCGCGCCTATTGTCATGACCACCAAGAGTTTTACCGAGCAGCATATTTTATCTGCGCTCACCACGCAGTATCTGCGTAAACAGGGCTTTGAGGTTGAACCCAAGACCAATATTGCTACCGTGATTGCCCGTAACGCGATGATCAATAAACAGGTCGACATGGCCTGGGAGTATACCGGCACCTCGCTGATTATTTTCAATAACATCACTCAGCGCATGTCGTCAGAGCAGGCCTATCAGACGGTGAAAAAGCTGGATGCAAAGCTGGGGCTGGTGTGGCTGAAACCCGCCCCGATGAATAACACTTACGCCTTTGCGATGTCCGCCGAACGTGCGAAAGCCGAAAACATTGAGACTCTGTCGCAGCTGGTGGCGAAAATTGAGCAGGTGCGTAAAAACGACCCTGACCACAACTGGATGCTGGGACTGGATTTGGAGTTTGCCGGACGTTCAGATGGGCTTAAACCCCTGCAGAAAGCCTACAATATGCCGCTGGATCGCCCGCAGATCCGCCAGATGGATCCGGGACTGGTGTATAACGCCATTCGTGACGGTTTTGTTGACGCCGGACTGGTATATACCACCGACGGCCGGGTAAAAGGCTTCGAACTGAAAGTGTTGAAAGATGACAAAGGTTTCTTCCCCAGCTATGCGGTGACGCCGGTGGTGACCGAGAAAGCGCTGCGGGATCATCCGGGTCTGGAAGCGGCGCTGAATAAGCTGTCGCCGCTGATCACCGACGAAGCCATCACTGAAATGAACAAGCGTGTGGATATCGACCACCAGTCGCCTCAGCAGGTGGCCCGTGATTTCCTGACATCCCACAACATGCTGTAAGGAGGCTTCGTGGAGACGATCCATTATATGATTGATAATGCCGGCTATCTCGGCACCCTCACCTTTCAGCACCTGTGGCTGGTGGCGCTGGCCGTCGGTTTCGCCATTGTTGCGGGCGTGCCGCTCGGTATTCTGATTGTGCGTTTTAAATGGCTGGCGACGCCGGTACTTGGACTGGCCACTATTGTGCTGACCATTCCTTCTATCGCCCTGTTTGGCCTGATGATCCCGCTTTTTTCACTGATCGGTCAGGGCATTGGTGTCCTGCCCGCCGTCACAGCGGTGTTTCTCTATTCTCTGTTACCGATTGTGCGCAACACCCACACGGCGCTGGAAAATCTGCCCGACGGCCTGCGTGAAGCGGGACGCGGGATTGGGATGACTTTCTGGCAGCGCCTGCGCTGGGTCGAAATTCCTATGGCCCTGCCGGTGATTTTTGGCGGTATCCGCACGGCGGTGGTGATGAACGTCGGCGTGATGGCCATCGCAGCGGTGATTGGCGCGGGCGGTCTTGGCCTGCTGCTGCTGGATGGAATTAGCGGAAGCGATATCCGCATGTTGATTGCTGGTGCATTAATGATCTGCTTACTGGCGATCGTGCTTGACTGGCTGCTGCACCGTTTGCAGATAGCACTGACACCTAAGGGGATTCGATAATGATAAAACTGGAAAATCTCACCAAAACCTTCAGGCAGAAAAACGGCAACAGCTTTAATGCCGTCGACAACGTCAGCCTAAATGTCCCTGAGGGTGAGATGTGCGTACTACTCGGCCCTTCCGGCTGTGGTAAAACCACCACGCTGAAAATGATCAACCGGCTGATCCCGTCCAGCAGTGGTAAAATCCTCATCAACGGTGAAGACACCAGCGGGCTGGATACCGTGACGCTGCGTCGTAATATTGGCTACGTCATCCAGCAGATTGGCCTGTTCCCGAATATGACTATTGAAGAGAACATCACCGTGGTGCCGCGCATGCTGGGCTGGGATAAGCAGCGCTGTAAGGCGCGTGCCAGCGAGCTGATGAGCATGATGGCGCTGGATGCGAATAAGTTTCTGCAGCGCTACCCGCGTGAAATGTCGGGCGGCCAGCAGCAGCGTATCGGCGTCATCCGCGCACTGGCGGCAGATCCACCGGTGCTGCTGATGGATGAGCCGTTCGGTGCCGTCGACCCGATTAACCGCGAGGTGATCCAGAATGAGTTTCTTGATATGCAGCGCCAGCTGAAAAAGACCGTGATGCTGGTCAGCCATGACATTGATGAAGCGCTGAAACTGGGTGACCGCATTGCCGTGTTCGGTCAGGGAAAGATCGTGCAGTGTGCCAGCCCGGACGAGCTGCTGGCGAAGCCGGCCAATGAATTTGTCGGATCGTTCGTCGGCCAGGACCGTACGCTGAAGCGTTTGTTACTGGTGCAGGCGGGCGATGTCACCGACCAGCAGCCGACCCATACCGTGCAAAAGTCTACCCCGCTGGCGGATGCGTTCGGCATGATGGACGATCACGATTTGCGTTCGATTACGGTGGTCGACGAGGACGGCCGACCGCTGGGCTTTGTTAAGCGCCGTGAAGCGCGCGGTGCCAGCGGCGTCTGTGCCGACAGGCTGCATCACTTTACCGTCACCGGTAAAGCCGAAGAGAACCTGCGCGTGGTGCTGTCCAAGCTGTATGAACACAATATGGTGTGGATGCCCATTGTCGACGAGGACGGTCGCTACAGCGGAGAGATTTCCCAGGACTATATTGCGGACTACCTGAGCTCAGGCCGCACGCGCCGGGTGCTGAACCCGGCGTAAACTTTCACAGCATGTGAGGAGATGAGGCCATCAGGCCTCATCTTTATCATCATCCAGCGCCAGCGTCTCCTTCCTGACACGCTCAATATGGATTGTTAAAAACATCCGCTCCTCACTGCCCAGCGCGTAGTCGTAATTCTTTCTCACATGGCGATCAATTTTGTCCACGCACCGGTAGGCCGCAGGATAACGATCGCGAACCACATCGTGCAGCGATTCGTCATCGCTATAAACGCCGCGTTTTCCCAGCATCCGCTGCGAGAAAAATTTTAGATGGGTGACAAAGCGGTTATAACTTAGCGAGTCGGGCTGATAATCGAGCTGTAGCTGGTACTTCACCAGATGCAGGATCTCCTGCATAAATTTAGTGATGTGCATCACTGCGGGCATCTCGCTGCCCAGCTGGGCATTAACCAGATGCAGGGCAATAAACCCGGCTTCATCCTCCGGCAGTCGTACCTGCAGGCGCTTTTCGATAATATCCAGCGCCGCCAGCCCGATTGCATACTCCTTCGGATAGAGGCTTCGGATCTCCCACTGCAGCACGTTACGGATCGGCAGGTTTTGCTGATGCCGGGTCAGGGCAAAATTAACATGATCGGTCAGCGCAATAGCCAGACTGTCATGAAGCGGACTACCGAGCTGCTCCCGCGCCAGCGCAATGATACATTCTGTGGCAATCACTACCTCCAGCGGGATTTCAGACAGCAGTTCGCCCAGACGCCCGGTCAGCTCCTGACTTTTCAGCGCAAAGGTTTTTTCAACCAGCGCCGGATCGAATTCTTCTCCGCTGCGCTTTTTAAACGCCAGCCCACGACCCATCACCACCAGTTCATGCCCCTGTTCGTCATGGACAATGACCACGTTATTATTTAACACTTTTGCTATTTTCATTTCCCGGCCTGAAAACAAAAAAACCTGACCGCCGGAGGAGCTCCGGTGGTCAGGTTTTGCCTGCTAAAATGCAGTAACAATCCAGTGTTCACACGATAAGGTATTATACGCGGGTCTCAAGCACCGGTCTGCCGTTCTGTGATAGAGCTCGCGCTTTGTAACGATCTGTTTCCTAAACGCGCCGGGAACATTTGCGGGTGGCCAGATCGTTCAACTGCTGTTCACGCTCCGTGGCGTGTTTTTGCGCCTGTTGTTTGGCTATACCGTTGCCAATGCCAAAGTCCATTGCGGCACCTACCACGGTCAGGGCATCAAACTCCCCTTTTTTATCAATTTCCTGCTGCACTTTTTTCTGTTCAGCGATTTGCTGCTGCACGCCCTGGCAGTCGAGCTGATCGGCCTGCACCGCGCTAACCGGCGGAGAAGCAGGATACTGTTTCAGTGCGCAGCCACTGAGCATCACCACAAACACAAGCAGAGCAAATCGTTTCATCATCATCACCGTCAAACTGAGTTGCTGCATTATGCACCACATCCCCGCGGCTCAATGGCATAAGCAGCAACCGGTGCCGCGGCTTATCCTGGCGATGACGCCGGACGTACGGTCAGTGTTTTAAAATATACAGGGTACGGCTGTAGGCGACATCTTCCGGGTTGGTGATGGGATAACCCTTCACATACGGCTTGATCAGCCGTCCGTTGGTGTACTGATAAATCGGCGCTATCGGGGCCTGTCCGGCGATAATCTGCTCCGCCCGGTTATAGTCGTCGTTACGCGCCTTGTCATTCGTCTGACGGCTGGCCTGGGCCAGCACGGCGTCGTACTCTGCACTATTGAAGCCGGAGATATTACCGCTGTGGGTGGAGGTAAGCAGGCTGAGGAAGGTGGACGGCTCATTATAATCCCCGACCCAGGACGCGCGGATCACATCAAAGTTGCCGCTGTTGCGGCTATCAATATAGGTTTTCCACTCCTGGTTTTGCAGCTTCACGTCCACCCCGAGGTTTTTCTTCCACATTGAGGCGACGGCAATCGCAATTTTCTTGTGCGTCTCTGAGGTGTTATACAGCAGCGTGAGGTTAAGCGGATGGGTCGGCCCGTAACCCGCCGCGGCCAGCAGGGCTTTCGCCTGAGCGTTCAGCTCCTCCTGGCTGTGCTGCTGCATAAAGCTGGCTTTCGGCGTAAAGCCCGCCGTGACGTCAGGCGTGAAGTGCCAGGCCGGTTTTTCTCCGGTTCCCAGCACTTTTTCGGCAATAATTTTGCGGTCGATGGACCAGGAGAGCGCCTGACGCACACGCACGTCAGCCGTTGGCCCTTTGCGGGTATTAAACGCATAGTAGTAGGTGCCCAACTGGTCAGGGGTGTAAACCTCACCGGGGATCTGTTTTTTCAGCAAGCCATACAGCTCTTTCGGGAACGATTCGGTGATATCAATATCCCCCGCTCGATAGCGCTTGGTGGCACTGGACTCTTCACTGATCGGCACATAGGTCACTTTGGTCAGCACCGTATGCGCGTTATCCCAGTAGTGCGAATTGCGAACCAGTACGACTTTCTCATTTACCACCCGGCTGTTCAGCTGGTAGGCACCGTTACCCACCAGATTACCCGGACGCGTCCACTGGTCGCCATAGGTGGCGATAACCTTTTCAGGTACAGGGAACAGGCTGAAGTTAGCGGTGAGGCTGACAAAATACGGCACCGGCCTGTCGAGCGTGACCTGCAGATGGGTATCATCGATGGCGCTGACGCCCAGCTTGTCCGGGCTCATATCACCTTTAACGATGGCCCCGGCATTCTGTATGCCCGCCAGTTCAGCAAACCAGGCGAAGGTTGAAGTATTTTTGGGGTCGACCAGCCGCCGCCAGCTGTAAACAAAGTCCGCAGCAGTGACAGTGTCACCGTTTGACCAGCGGGCATCTTTGCGCAGCGTAAAGATCCAGGTCTTATTGTCGTTGGTCTGCCAGGTGGTAGCGACGCCCGGTACGATTTTTCCGCTGGCATCCTGATTGGTTAAGCCTTCAAAAAGGTCACGGATCACCGGGATCTCCGGCAGCCCCACCGCTTTTACCGGGTCGAGCGAGGCGGGTTCATCTTTAATGTGACGAACGATTTCCTGGCGCGCGGCCAGCGCAGTGCCCGCCGGAACATCGGCAGCGCGAGACGTGGAGACAATACACAGCGCCAGAGCGGCCAGCGCAAAAGAGGGGGATTTTCTCATTCCGGGATCCTTACCTGTCAGCAAAACTGCGGGATTTTCTTACTGCTGGCACTGTAACGCAAATGACATGCGGTGAAATAGTGTTTTTATTCAACACCCAGGCGATGTACCTTCCCGGGCAATATGCTAGTTTTAGCACAGAACAGTCTATCCGGAGCCCTGCCCATGTCGTTATTCCACCCCCGCCCGCTGCGCGGTCGCCTTGATGCCCGCCCGCAACAGTACGGGCAGTCGGTGCTGGGTGCGCCACTGCTCTGGTTCCCGGCCCCGCTGGCCAGCAAGGACAGCGGGTTGATCCTGGCCGGAACGCACGGAGATGAAACTGCCGCCGTGGTGACCCTCTCCTGCGCCATGCGCACGTTACAGGACAGTCATCGTCGTCATCACGTGGTGCTGGCGGTGAACCCCGATGGCTGTCAGCTTGGCCTGCGCGCCAATGCCAGTGGGGTCGACCTTAACCGCAACTTTCCTGCTGCCAACTGGCAGCACGGTGAAACGGTGTACCGCTGGAACAGCGTGGCCGATGAGCGCGATGTGTTGCTCTCCACCGGGGAACATGCCGGTTCAGAGCCGGAAACGGCGGCGCTGTGCCAGCTGATCCACCGGCTGTCCCCTGCCTGGATTGTCACGTTCCATGAGCCGCTGGCCTGTATCGAAGACCCTGATAGCAGTCCGCTGGGTCACTGGCTGGCGGCAAAAACCGGCCTGCCGCTGGTCAGCAGCGTCGGCTATGCCACGCCGGGTTCGTTTGGCAGCTGGTGTGCGGATATCAGCCTGCCCTGCATTACGGCGGAATTCCCGCCAGTGGCCGCCGATGAGGCCAGCGAACGCTATCTCGGGGCGCTGGTCGATTTACTCTACTGGCAGCCGTGACAGCTCGATGCGCCCGCAGCTGAACGGCAGGGCGGGTTCCGCATCCACCGCCAGCCAGGTCGGGCCATCAAGATCGATAAAACGCGCCTGCGGCACCAGCGGTAACGCTGCGCGAATGGCGCGTGAGGTGCACAGCATACAGCCAAGCATGATGCCAAACCCCTGGTCTGCTGCGGCCTGCGCCAGCGTCAGCGCGGCCGTCAGACCGCCGGTTTTGTCCAGTTTGATATTCACCATCTCATAGCGTCCGCGCAGCGCCGGCAGGCTTTCTACGGTGTGGCAGCTTTCATCCGCACAAATGGGCAGCGGATGAATGAAGTTTTCCAGCGCCGCGTCTTCCCCGGCAGGGAGTGGCTGTTCCAGCATCGCGACGCCAAGATCGGCCAGCAGCTGACAGCGCGCTGCCAGCCCTTCGCTCTGCCAGGACTCGTTGGCATCGACGATCAGCGTTGCCTCCGGCACCGCACTGCGGATGGCCACAAGACGTTCGGTGATCAGATGATGATCCAGTTTTATTTTCAGCAGCCGCGCACCATTCTCCCACAGCGCCAGCGCGCTGCTGGCCATCATCTCCGGGCCGTCGATACTGACGGTTTGTGCAATCTCAATCAGCGCCGGTGCCTGCTGTGAGGTCAGCTGCCACAGATTCTGGCCATCGCGGGCCACCTCAAGGCCCCACAGGGCACTGTCGATAGCATTGCGTGCTGCTCCGGCGGGCAGCCGCTGCTGCAGCTCTTCTCGCGTCAGCCCCTGCTCCAGCGCTGGCAGCAGCGCGCTGATTTGCGCCAGCACAGAATCCTCACTCTCGCCGTAGCGTGGATACGGGGTACATTCCCCCACCGCTTTGATACCGTTCTCTTCCAGCTCAACCACCACCACGCCCGCGTCACTGCGGGCACCGCGTGCGATCACAAACGGCGAATGTAACGGCCAGTTTTCCGGCCAGGCTTTTACCGATCTCATGCTCAAATCCTTCAATTGGTTTGGCGGGCGCATATTATGTCGTATTTATACTGTCTCACTGCTTCAGCATGGCATACACTGAAGCAGGTTAAACACCATTAACATTAAAAGGATAGATTATGTCTCAGACCGTACATTTCCAGGGCAACCCGGTTTCCGTTGACGGGCAACTGCCAGCACCGGGCCAGGCGGCAAAACCGTTCACCCTGGTGGCCAAAGATCTCTCCGATGTCTCTCTGTCCCACTATGCGGGCAAACGTAAAGTCCTGAACATTTTCCCCAGCATCGATACCGGCGTATGCGCCACCTCCGTGCGCAAGTTTAATCAGCGCGCCGGTGAAGTGGATAATGCCGTGGTGCTGTGTATTTCTGCCGATCTGCCGTTTGCCCAGTCACGCTTCTGCGGCTCTGATGGCCTGAGCAACGTGGTGACGCTCTCTACCCTGCGCGGCAGCGAGTTCAAAAAAGACTACGGTGTTGCTATTGTTGACGGCCCACTGACCGGCCTGACGGCGCGTGCCGTAGTGGTGCTGGATGAGCAGGATAAAGTTATTTACAGCCAGCTGGTGAATGAAATTACCACTGAACCGGATTACGATGCCGCTCTGGCATCCCTGAAGTAACGTCCAGGGCAGACTGCTTTCGCAGTCTGCCCCCTGTCAGCCCTTCTGCCGATCGCTAATCCGCCTCGGTTTTTTTCTGACTCAATCCATACTCACGCAGCTTATTGGCAATCGCCGTATGGGATACGCCAAGGCGTTTTGCCAGCTTTCGCGTACTGGGATACGACAGATAGAGCCGGGTCAGCACCGACCGCTCAAAACGACTGGTGATATCGTCCAGCGATCCCTCTATTGCGTCATCAGCCAGCGGCATCTCCATTGCATATTCCGGCAGGACGATATCCTGAGGACGCAGCTCATAACCATCCAGCTGTGTCAGTGCGCGATAAAGGGCATTTTTCAGCTGACGCACGTTACCCGGCCACGTATAGCGGGTAAGGAAGGCGTTAAGCTGGGCAGACAGTTTCGGACGGGATACGCCCTGCTCATCGGCAAAGCGCGCCACAAACATTTCGGTCAGCGGCAGAATATCCTGCGGACGGTCGCGCAGCGGCGGCAGGTTCAGCGTCAGAACGTTCAGACGGTAGAACAGGTCCTCACGGAACTCCCCGCGCTGCACCAGTTCCATCAGGTTTTTCTGCGTGGCGCAGATCACCCTGACATTAACATGCACTTCGTGCTCTTCGCCCACCCGACGGAAGGTACCGTCGTTAAGGAAGCGCAGCAGCTTGGTCTGCATGCGGGGCGACATTTCGCCGATCTCATCCAACAGCACTGACCCGCCGCTGGCCTGTTCGAAGAAGCCCTTTTTGCCTTCCAGCGCGTTCGGATAGGCTCCGGCCGCATGGCCAAACAGTTCACTTTCCGCGACATCATCCGGCAGCGAGGCACAGTTCAGCGCCAGGAATGGTTTTTTACCCCGAGCGCTGCGCAGATGGCAGGCCCGCGCCAGCATGTCTTTGCCGGTGCCGGTATCCCCGACGATCAGTAGCGGTGCATCCAGCATCGCCAGCTTGCGCGCCTGGTCCACCACCTGACGCATTTTCGTGCTGACGGCAACAATATGCTGGAATTCACTGTCGTCGTTCACCGCCAGGTTCTGCAACTGTTGTCCCATACGGGCGGTGGACTTGAGCAGCACCACGCCGCCAACGGGATTAGGCACTGCGCCCTCTTCTTCCTCCGCATAGATCGGGGTGACCTCCATCAGGAAGTCGCGGCCCTGAAGCACAACGTGGTGGGCTTCGGGTGCGATCCGCTCGCTTTCCAGCCAGCGCTGGAAGTTAAACCCGCTGATCAGCGATCCGGCGCTGTAGTTCCGCATTTTCTCTTCATTGAGCGCGAAAAGGCTTTGTGCCGCCGGGTTAGCCAGCTCAACTTTACTTTTCAGATCAATGGAAAATACCGGGTCCGGCAGCGCCACCAGCAGTGCGCTCAGGGCGCGGTGTTCGCGCTCGGAAGGCAGGAAGGAGACGGTACGTACGTCAGTCACGCCGGGGATCCGGCGGATCTCCGCCATCAGCTGGCTGAACTGCTCAAAACTGATGGTGGAGAAATTAAGATAGATGCGGCCAATGGCGGCAATTTCGATACCGCGCAGATCGATGCGGCGTTCAACCAGCAGATCCAGTAGTTCGCGGGTCAGGCCGATTCGGTCCTGGCAAAAGACTTCAAGACGCATGCGTTTTAACCTTTATTATCACCGTGCGGAGCGTATTGATGGATAATACGCTATCCCTCGCCAGCCCAGAAGTGTTGTGTCATGAAAAGTTGACAGTCTGTTTAACTCTCCTTCTTACCGTTACCTTGTACGCTCTCTTTTAACTGCCCTATCAGCTCACGGCGGAAATCACCAAGGCGGGGTTTATCCCCTTCCAGCCACGGCAGCGGGCGGCACAGTTCCATGGCTTTAATTCCCAGGCGGGCGGTCAGCAGACCGGCCCCGATCCCCTGGGCGGCGCGGGTGGAAAGTCGGGCGGCAAGATCCTGTGACATCCAGTCCATGCCCACTTCACGGACCAGCTCTGACGCGCCGGCAAACGCGATGTTCAGCAGGACCAGACGGAACAGTCGCAGGCGGCTGAAATAGCCCAGTTCAATGCCGTAGAGGGCGGCGATACGGTTCACCAGACGCAGGTTACGCCAGGCTATAAAGGCCATATCGACCAGCGCCAGCGGGCTGACGGCGATCATCAGCGTAGATTCAGCGGCATAGCGGCTGATTTCGCGGCGGGCCTGCCGATCCAGTACCGGCTGCACCAGTTGGGCGTACAGCTCGACGACCTCGCGATCGTTTTGGGTTTCATGCAGTGAGGCGTGCCAGCGCTGCAGCGCCGGATGCCCGGACGCCAGCCCCGCCTGCTGTGCCAGCTTTTCACAAAAGGCTCTGCCCTGGCCGCTACCGTGGCTGGCCAGCAGCTCACGCGCCACATCGCGCTCTTCCGCACGTTCACGCAGTCGATACAGACGTCGCCATTCACCGATCAGCGATCCGGTCCCTGCCGCGACAATCAACCCGCCCGCCACGCTGCCGCCGAGGCCGATCCAGTCCTGGGTGATCCATGCCTGGTGTGCCCACTGTACGCCCTGAGCAACAACGCTGACACCAAACAGACCCAGACCCGCCATCACCATCTTGCGCCACAGGCTGCGTTTAGGCCGCAGTGCGGCTTCCACCGCCAGCTCACCGGGTCCTTCAGGTTCTACGTCCTGCGCCGGATCAGCGGCGACAAACTGATCCTGACGATCGGCAAACGCCTTTGACGGACGCAGGATCGGAACCGGTTCATCACTCAGCGGCTGGGCAAAATCGATACGCGGTTTAATCGGTGCGGTCATCGCAGTTTATCTCCCAGAAGAAATTCCAGCGCCGCGTCCATCCGGATATGCGGCAGTGGCCGGTCAACATCCAGATCCTGCGGGCGGAACTGTTCAAAATGAAACCCCTGATCCTGCCAGAAGGCGCTGCCCGGCAGACGCGGCGGGACTTCGCCCGGATAGACGGTCAGCGGGGTGTTGTCGGTCAGACGGTGGCCGCGCAGGGCCGGGATACTCTCACCCTGATGTTCGACGTGGCCGCTCTGTGTGGCCTGTACCGAGGCCAGCCCGACGCATTCCATCCTGATCCCTTCAAACGCGGCGTTCTGCCAGGCGTCCTGCACCAGTTGCTGGAGCAGCGACACCAGATTGGCGTGCTGGTCGGCGGTGACATGATCGGATTTGGTCGCCGCAAACAGCAGCTTGTCGATGACCGGAGAAAACAGCCGGCGGAACAGGGTGCGCTGGCCGTACGAAAAACTCTGCATCAGCTGCGTCAGCGCCAGGCGCATGTCGTTAAACGCCTGCGGCCCGCTGTTGAGCGGCTGCAGGCAATCCACCAGAACAATCTGACGGTCGAAGCGCAGGAAGTGATTTTTATAAAAGTCCTTCACCACGTGCTGGCAGTAGAACTGATAGCGGGCACGCAGCATGCCGATATTGCTGGCGGCATCCCCCTGGGCCAGGCGGGTTTCGCCCCCTTCCGCTATTTCGGGCCACGGGAAAAATTGCAGCGCCGGGGCACCGGCCATTTCACCCGGCAGCACAAAGCGGCCGGGTTGGATAAAGTGCAGTCCCTCCTGTTTACAGCGCTGCAGGTAGTCGGTCCAGGCGGCGGCGATCTCGGCCAGGCGGTTTTCATCGGCGGGCGCCAGCGGGTCAAGGCCCTCACACAGCTGACGCCAGCGCTGTGCCCACTCCGCGCGATCGCCCTGCAGCAGGCCGGTCATCTGCCGTGACCAGCTGAGGTAATCCTGTTCCAGCATCGGCAGGTCGAGCAGCCATTCACCGGGATAGTCGACGATTTCCAGATAAAGCGTGGAGGTTTCTTTAAAATGGCGCAGCAGGGAGGCCTGCGAACGGTAGCGTAACGCCAGGCGCATTTCGCTCACGCCCCGGGTGGGGGTCGGCCAGTCTGGCGGCGTGCCGTACAGCTGCGCCACGCCTTCATCATAGGTAAAACGCGGGATGCCAAGATCGCGCTGTGGCACACGTTTGACGCCCAGCAGGCGCTGCTCGCGCACCGCAGAGAACATGGGCAGACGCGCACCGGAATTGACGTTAAGTAGTTGGTTAACCAGGGAGGTGATAAAAGCGGTCTTGCCGCTGCGGCTCAATCCGGTCACCGCCAGGCGCAGATGGCGATCCGCGCCGCGATTCACCAGCGACAGCAATTCATGTTGTAGTCGTTTCATCTGTGGCATTGGCACCTTATCGTTAATATTCCTTATCGTAACATCCTCCTGCCATTGCCGCTTCTTTGACTCAGGGCGCGGGTTTTACCCAGCGCGCGGCGGCCCGGCGCATCACGCGTTTAAACAGGGGCTCAAGCGCCCAGGCCAACAGGATTTTTAACGGCCTGCGGGCGACGGACTTCACCGCCCAACCGCTTAACCCTGCCGGACCATAAGTGAGCGCGTTGATAAGGACAAATTTACCGGCCTTTTTCAGGCGCGGGTGGGGCTGCCAGTTTCTCATTGATTCACTCCTGAAAAAGCACCGTAGATTACAGCTGGCTGAACCGGCTGCGTACGCTAAAGGTTTCTGAGGTGACATAACGCTCCACCTCACGCAATTCCCGTTCGCCGCCGTTCAGCTCTGCGCTTAATTCATCCAGCAGCTGTCGCGCACTGAGCGGTTTATCACGCCCCTGTTCGCTGGCCGGCAAGTCCGGCAGCAGCATCGCCAGCAGGAAGTAGCCGACGATAGTCAGGACAAAGAGGCCGAAAAACATCGACATCACCACGATAACGCGGACCAGCATGACCGGCACACCCAGGTATTCGGCAATCCCGGCACAGACGCCTTTGAGCTTTCCCTGCTCCGGGATGCAGTACAGTTTCTTCTGAATCATGGCTGCCTCCAGTGAGGATGCTCGGCATCGAGGATGGCTTCCAGCGCCTGGATACGTTCACGCATTTTACGCGCGTCCTGGGTCAGCTGTTGCAGACGCTGCAGTTCATTCTGCGTCAGTTCCGCCCCACCATTCTGGCGTTTTGTGTAATGCAGCCAGAGCCAGATCGGCGCGACAAACAGCAGAAACAACGTCAGGGGTATGGCAATAATGAAGACACTCATTCACGTTCCTTGAAAGTTAATCTTAGCGATGCCGGCCACCGCCGTGGCCAGCTCCGTTACTCACTGCGGTTCATTTTTGCTTTCAGCGCCGCCAGCTGCTGGCTGATTTCATCGTCAGCCTGTAACTCAGCGAACTCCTGATCGAGCGATTTCTTTTTGCCAAAGCTGTGACTTTCGGCTTCCGCTTCCATGTGATCGATGCGGCGTTCGAAAGATTCGAAGCGGGCCATGGCATCATCAATTTTGCCGCTGTCTAGCTGGCGACGCACGTCGCGTGATGAGGATGCCGCCTGATGACGCAGCGTCAGCGCCTGCTGGCGGGCACGGGTTTCGCTGAGTTTACTTTCCAGCTCACCAATTTCACCTTTCATCCGCGTCAGGCTCTCTTCAACCTGCCCTGCTTCCTGCTGCAGTGATACCGTCAGGTCGGTGAGCTTCTGTTTTTCCATTAGCGCGGCACGGGCCAGATCGTCTTTTTCTTTGCGCAGGGCCAGTTCGGCTTTTTCCTGCCATTCGGCCTGCTGAGTCTCGGCCTGCTCAATTCGGCGCTGTAACTGTTTCTTTTCGGCCAGGGCCCGGGCTGATGTGGAACGCACTTCAACCAGCGTATCTTCCATCTCCTGAATCATCAGGCGCACCAGCTTCTGCGGATCTTCTGCTTTTTCCAGCAGGGAGTTAATGTTGGCGTTCACGATGTCGGCAAAGCGGGAAAAAATACCCATAATCAAAATCCTCTTTCAGTCATTGTCTGGCATTACGCCGGGTGTCGAATAATGCGGTTAAGCTGCATAACACTATTCAAAAGCCGTGCCAGTTTTTATCTTATTGATTTTACATGATCTGATGACTTTACAGGGGCAGACAGTAAGACTAAAGTGGTTTTTATCACTAACATCTGGTGAAATTAATGATGAGCGAAAATCCTGATACCCTGCTCGGTGAGTCCAACAATTTTATCGACGTTCTGGAGCAGGTGTCACGTCTGGCACCGCTCAATAAGCCGGTGCTGGTGATCGGTGAGCGCGGCACCGGAAAAGAGCTGATTGCCAGCCGTCTGCACTACCTCTCCGAACGCTGGCAGGGACCGTTTATCTCGCTCAACTGTGCGGCCCTGAATGAGAACCTGCTGGATTCAGAACTTTTCGGTCATGAAGCCGGGGCGTTTACCGGGGCGCAGAAGCGCCATCTCGGCCGCTTTGAGCGGGCCGACGGCGGGACGCTGTTTCTGGATGAGCTGGCGACGGCTCCGATGCTGGTTCAGGAAAAACTGCTGCGGGTGATTGAATACGGCCAGCTGGAGCGCGTCGGCGGCAGCCAACCGCTGCAGGTCAGCGTGCGGCTGGTCTGCGCGACCAATGACGATTTGCCGCTGCTGGCGCGTGAGGGGAAGTTCCGCGCCGACCTGCTGGACAGGCTGGCGTTTGATGTGGTGCAGCTGCCCCCGCTGCGCGAGCGTCGCAGCGATATCCTGGTGATGGCGCAGCATTTTGCCATTCAGATGTGCCGTGAACTGGGGCTGACGTTGTTTCCCGGCTTCACCGCTGCGGCAGAACAGCGTCTGCTGGATTACGCCTGGCCGGGTAACGTGCGTGAGCTGAAAAATGTGGTTGAACGATCGGTGTACCGTCACGCCAGCAGCGAAATCCCGCTGGATAACATCATTATTAACCCTTTCCAGCGTGCGGAACCGGACGCCATCCCGGCAGATGCTGTTGCGGACGCCCTGCCTGCGCTGCCCTTCGATTTGCGCCACTGGCAGCTTCATCAGGAAAAAGCGCTGGTGGAGAAAGCACTGGCCCAGGCGCGATTTAATCAGCGCCGTGCCGCCGGATTGCTGGGGGTGACTTATCATCAGCTTCGCGCCATGTTGAAAAAGCACGATATCAGCGTTGATGATATCGGCGTCGATGAAGACTGAGCCGGTGAGTCGTGAGCAAAAAAAAACCCGCGTTAAGCGGGCTAAATAATACTGGAAGCAATGTGAGCAATGTCGTGCTCCTCACCGGCAGAGCCACCGTTGAGGTGCAAGTGAATAATAATCATTCTCAATATTATCTGTAAAGCGTTTTGTTGAGAATTTTTCTCATTACCATAACAACATCAGGCGTATTCCACTTTCACCTCCCCCTGTGGCGATCTTTCTGTCGGAAAAACGCGGGCTCGCCGCTGCAAACTTTGGGTGCAGCCAGAGAGTGCGGTACACTGTGTTTATTGCCTGAATTTTCAGAAGAGTTATGCGCAAACTAATCTCCACCCTGCTTCTCAGCCTGAGTACGCTGAGTGCTCCGGTCTGGTCATCCACGCCTGGCGATATTCGTCAGAGCGGCTTCGTCTATTGCGTTAATGGCGTAATGAATACCTTTAACCCGCAGATGGCCAGCAGCGGGCTGGTGGTCGATACGCTCGCCGCCCAGCTCTACGACCGGTTGCTTGACGTTGATCCTTATACCTACCGGCTGATCCCTGAGCTGGCGGACAGCTGGGAAGTGCTGGACGACGGGGCCACCTATCGCTTCCATCTGCGTCAGAAAGTGGCTTTCCAGCATACCGCCTGGTTTACGCCCACCCGGACGATGAACGCCGATGATGTGGTGTTCAGCTTTGAACGGATATTTAATCGCAACCACCCCTGGCACAATGTCAACGGTGGCAGCTACCCTTATTTCGACAGCCTGCAATTTTCTGACGCTGTACAGAGCGTGAAAAAGCTGGATAAAAATACCGTCGAAATCCGCCTCAACAGTCCCGATGCGTCGTTCCTCTGGCACCTCGCGACCCACTATGCGCCGGTGCTGTCGGCCGAGTATGCCGACCAGCTGACCCGGGTTGACCGTCAGGAGCAGCTGGATCGTGAACCGGTCGGTACCGGGCCGTTTATGCTCAATGACTACCGGGCCGGGCAGTATGTGCGCCTGCAGCGCAACGACGCCTACTGGAAAGGCAAGCCGCGCATGTCTCAGGTGGTGATAGATATGGGTGCAGGTGGCACCGGCCGCATGTCCAAGCTGCTGACGGGCGAGTGTGATGTGCTGGCCTATCCGGCCGCCAGCCAGCTGTCTGTGTTGCGCGACGACCCCCGCCTGCGCCTGACGCTGCGGCCGGGGATGAACATTGCTTATCTGGCGTTTAACACCCGTAAGGCCCCCCTTGACCGCCCCGAGGTGCGTCAGGCACTGGCGCTGGCGATCAACAATGAACGCCTGATGGAGTCGATTTATTACGGCACGGCGGAAACCGCCGCGTCGATCCTGCCGCGAGCGTCCTGGGCCTACGACACCGATGCCCGCGTCACGCCGTATAATCCACAAAAGGCGCGTGAAGCGCTGAAAGCGCTGGGCATTGAAGATTTGCATCTGAATCTGTGGGTGCCGTCGGCCTCGCAGTCGTGGAACCCCAGTCCGCTGAAGACAGCAGAGTTGATCCAGGCCGACCTGGCTCAGGTCGGCGTAAAGGTAACCATCGTGCAGGTTGAAGGTCGCTTCCAGGAGGCACGGCTGATGGAGATGAATCACGACCTGACGCTGACGGGGTGGGCAACGGACAGTAATGACCCGGACAGCTTCTTCCGCCCTCTCCTCAGCTGTGCCGCCATTGCCTCACAGACAAATTATGCGCACTGGTGCAATTCCGGGTTTGATGAATTACTGCATAAAGCGCTGTTGTCGCAACAGCTGGCGAAACGCATCGACTATTATGACCGCGCTCAGGCGATGTTGTCTCAGGAACTGCCCGTTCTGCCACTGGCCTATTCCCTGCGGTTGCAGGCTTACCGCTACGACATCAAAGGTCTGGTACTGAGCCCGTTTGGTAATGCCTCATTTGCGGGTGTACACCGTGATGGCGGCGAGGAGAAGTCACCGTGATTATCTATACACTTCGCAGACTGGTGCTGTTTGTTGTCACGCTGTTTATGCTGACGCTGCTCGGTTTCAGCCTGAGCTATTTTACCCCTCACGCCCCTCTGCAGGGAGCGTCGCTGCTGGATGCCTGGTTGTTCTGGTTTAAAGGCATCCTGCAGCTGGATTTTGGCGTATCCAGCATTAACGGGCAGTCCATAAACTTGCAATTACGTGAGGTGTTCCCGGCCACGCTGGAGCTCTGCTTCATGGCCTTCAGCCTCGCCCTGATGGTGGGCATCCCACTCGGTATCGCCGCCGGAGTAATGCGTAATAAGTGGCAGGATAAGGCGATCAGCGCCGTGGCGCTGCTGGGCTTTTCCCTGCCGGTGTTCTGGCTGGCGCTGCTGCTGACGCTGTTTTTCTCGCTCAATCTTGGCTGGCTACCGGTCTCCGGGCGTTTTGACCTGTTGTATCCCGTGCAGCATGTCACCGGATTTGCCATGATTGACGCCTGGCTGACCGACTCCCCGTGGCGGCATGAAATGATCGTCAGCGCCCTGAAGCATATGGTGTTGCCAGTGACCGCCCTGGCCGTCGCACCGACCACGGAGGTAATCCGCCTGCTGCGCATCAGCACGCGTGAGGTGATGGAGCAGAACTACGTGAAAGCCGCCGCCACGCGAGGGCTGTCGCTGTGGACCATTATTCGCCGCCACGTGCTGCATAACGCGCTGCCGCCAGTGATCCCGCGTCTGGGCCTGCAATTTTCCACGATGCTGACGCTGGCGATGATCACCGAGATGGTCTTCAGCTGGCCAGGCCTGGGGCGCTGGCTGATTAACGCTATCCGCCAGCAGGATTACGCGGCGATCTCCGCCGGGGTAATGGTGGTGGGTGGACTGGTGATCGCCGTGAATGTGCTCTCTGATATTTTAGGTGCTATGACAAATCCGCTGAAACATAAGGAGTGGTATGCCCTCCGATAATATTTACGCTGAAAAGCGGCCCCCCAGCCCGCTGCGTCATACCTGGGGGCTGTTCTATCGCGATACCACGGCGATGATCGGTTTTTACGCCTTTATTGCCGTTCTGCTGCTGTGTATTTTCGGCGGGCTGCTGGCCCCTTACGGACTGGATCAGCAATTCCTGGGCTATCAGCTTCTTCCCCCGTCATGGTCACATTATGGCGACGTCTCGTTCTTCCTCGGGACCGACGATCTGGGGCGGGACCTGTTGAGTCGGTTATTAAGCGGTGCCGCTCCGACGGTGGGTTCAGCGATTGTGGTGACGCTTTTCGCCTCGCTGTGTGCAATGGTGCTTGGGGTGATGGCTGGACTGACCCACGGGCTGCGCTCGGCGGTGATGAACCATATTCTTGACACCCTGCTGTCAATCCCTTCGCTGCTGCTGGCCATTATTGTCGTGGCTTTTCTGGGACCCCGACTGGAACACGCCATGCTGGCGGTATATCTGGCGATCCTGCCCCGTCTGGTGCGCGCCATTTACAGCGCGGTACATGAAGAGCTGGAAAAAGAGTATGTGGTGGCCGCCCGTCTGGATGGCGCCAGCAGCCTGGATATTCTCTGGTATGCGATCCTGCCGAATATACTGGCGCTGCTGGTTACCGAGTTTACCCGCGCCCTGTCGATGGCTATCCTCGATATTGCCGCGCTGGGTTTTCTCGATTTAGGTGCCCAGCTTCCCTCACCGGAGTGGGGCGCGATGCTGGGTGATTCACTGGAGTTGATCTACGTGGCCCCCTGGACCGTGATGCTACCGGGTGCGGCGATTATGCTCAGTGTTCTGATTGTTAACCTGTTGGGTGACGGCGTTCGCCGGGCCATCGATGCGGGAGTTGAATAATGCCGCTGCTCGATATTCGTAACCTGACCATTGAATTTATGACGGCCGACGGGCCGGTGAAAGCAGTGGATCGGGTCAGTATGACGCTGACTGAAGGCGAAGTGCGTGGCCTGGTCGGTGAGTCCGGCTCAGGAAAAAGCCTGATCGCTAAAGCGATCTGCGGCGTGACCAAAGATAACTGGCGCATCACGGCAGATCGGATGCGCTTTGATGATATCGACCTGCTGCACCTGTCGCCGCGTGAACGGCGCAAGATCGTCGGCCATAACGTGTCGATGATTTTTCAGGAGCCGCAGTCGTGTCTCGACCCGTCAGAAAGTATTGGTACCCAGCTTAAGCAGGCCATTCCGCGCTGGACGTGGAAAGGCCGCTGGTTTCAGCGTTTTGGCTGGCGTCACCGCCGGGCGATTGAACTGCTGCACCGGGTGGGGATCAAGGATCATAAAGATATTATGAGCAGCTTCCCCTATGAGCTGACCGACGGGGAGTGCCAGAAGGTGATGATTGCCATTGCGCTGGCCAACCAGCCGCGTCTGCTGATTGCCGATGAGCCGACGAATGCCATGGAGCCGACCACCCAGGCGCAGATATTCCGCCTGCTGTCGCGCCTGAACCAGAATAATAACACCACGATCCTTCTGATCAGCCATGACCTGCAGATGCTCAGTCACTGGGCCGACCGGATCAATGTCATGTACTGCGGACAAACGGTCGAAACGGCGGTCAGTGAAGACCTGATCACCGCGCCACACCATCCCTATACCCAGGCGCTGATCCGCGCCATGCCAGACTTTGGCCGCTCGCTGCCGCATAAAAGCCGCCTGAATACGCTGCCGGGCGCGATCCCGTCGCTGGAGCATTTACCGATTGGCTGCCGCCTGGGACCGCGCTGCCCCTACGCGCAGAAAACCTGTATTGAAACTCCGCGCCTCTCAGGGTCGAAAAGTCATCTGTTTGCCTGCCACTTCCCGCTGAATATGGAGAGTCAGTAATGGTTGAAACGCTACTGGAAGTGCGCAACCTCAGTAAAACGTTTCGCTACCGTACCGGTCTGTTCCGGCGGCAGCACGTTGAGGCGGTGAAAGAGGTCAGTTTTACCCTGAAGGAGCGTCAGACGCTGGCGATCATCGGGGAAAACGGCTCCGGTAAATCAACGCTGGCCCGCATGCTGAGCGGTATGATCGCCCCCTCCTCCGGTGATATTGTGATTGATGACCATCCGCTGGAGTACGGCGATTATGGCTACCGCAGCCAGCGTATCCGTATGATTTTTCAGGACCCGTCTACCTCGCTTAATCCGCGCCAGCGCATCAGCCAGATCCTCGATTTTCCGCTGAGGCTGAATACCGAACTCAATAGCGAGGAGCGGGAAAAACGGATTATTGCCACGCTGCGCCAGGTCGGCCTGCTGCGGGATCACGCCTCCTATTATCCGCACATGCTTGCCCCCGGCCAGAAGCAGCGCATTGGCCTGGCGCGCGCCCTGATATTACAGCCGAAGGTGATTGTTGCTGATGAGGCGCTGGCCGCGCTGGATATGTCAATGCGTTCGCAGCTGATTAATCTGATGCTGGAACTGCAGGCGAAACACGGCATTTCCTATATTTACGTGACACAGCATTTGGGCATGATGAAACATATCAGCGATAAAGTGCTGGTGATGCACCAGGGCGAAGTGGTGGAGCGTGGCAGCACGGCGGAAGTCCTGGCCTGCCCGCTGCATGACCTGACCCGCCGTCTGATCGCCAGCCATTTTGGTGAAGCCCTGACCGCCGATGCCTGGCGTAAAGACCGTTAAACCTGCCGCCGGGCGGCCCTGATATCGGGCCGCCTTTCCTTTTCGCCCCTTATGCTTTCCAGCTATTTGATAGTACAGATCATTATTTCTTTCGCGCTGCGGGTTACGCCAGGATAACCGTGCCGTAATTGAAAAGGAATGATCATGGAACAGCGCCGCTTTACCGGCAATAACCACTGGTATCATGAAACCCAGTCCAGCCTGCCCGCCCAGCGTGCACCGCTGATGCCTGAAGCTGCCACCGTTGAAGACCGTTTTTTACTGGGTCTGGCGCAACAGACGGAAGGAGAACTGAGCACTGTTTTACAGCAAAGGCAGCCCGCCCTGCTGGCCTCCCGCGATGTTTACTCGCTGCTTTTCCCGGCGGCACTCAGCACCACACTGACCCACACGCTGACGCTTTACGATCGCCTGTGTATTGCCCTGACGGTAGCCCAGGTCACTGGCGTGCAGCGCTTATGCAACCACTATGCCGCGCGCCTAAACCCGCTGCCGGGGCCGGATTCGTCGCGGGAGAGTAACCATCGCCTGACGCAAATCACCGAATACGCTCGCCAGCTCGCCAGCCAGCCCACCCTGATTGACGCGGTGTCCGTGCAGCGGCTGGACGAGGTTGGACTAACCGCCCCTGATATTATCAGCCTTGGCCAGATTGTCGGCTTTGTCAGTTATCAGGCCCGCGTCGTGGCGGGCGTCCACGCCATGCTGGCGCTGCCGGTGCGCTGGATGCCCGGCGTCACCATCCCCCCCGACGCCTGTCGTGAGACGCTGCTGGCAGACAGTGTGTGGCGGCCGTCGCTGCCTCCGCTGGAGTTGCGCTATGCCGCGCCCGACCAGCTTGAGGCGTTAACCTTCTGCCAGCCGCTGGCGGAGCTGGAAGCCGGTGCCTGGCTGTTTGCCCACGACGGTAAAGTGCTGTACGGCTGGGGACGTCTGCTGGAGAGCCTGAAAACAGCGCGCAGCAGCAGCGCCTCGCGGCTGGCCGCCGCCGTCACCTCGCGTATCAACGGCAGTGCCTGCTGTTTCGGCCGCTATGCCGATGACAGCAACCTTTTCGCTGCGTTACACGAAGGGGTGGAACCGGCGCTGAACGCGGCAGACAGACAGCAGCAGGCACTGATTGCCCTTGCCGCCCAACTGACCCGATCGCCGGAGCGGGTCAATGCCGCGCATCTTCAGCCGCTGAAAGAGGGCGGTCTGAGCAGCGGCCAGATCTTTGATGTGATCTTAAGCGTTGCCGCCGCCAGTTGGGGTAACCGGCTGATGCAGGGGCTGGGCATCAGTTCATCAGCCAGCGCCTGACTTCATCAAAAAAGTGCTGCGCCAGCGGCGTGGCGCGACCCGGCTCTGCAATTACCACGGCTCCCTGGCGGGACATGGGCGGCAGCGCCATTTTTCGTCGTTGCAGTCCGCTGGTCATGCCGTCGATCAGGTGTCCTACCGGTGACACCATGCAGCCTAACCCGACCTGAACGCCCTGCAACAGCTGAAATACTGAGGTGGTTTCCAGAACAACGCGCATCGACAGCCCGGCCTCCCGGAAGTGGCCGTCAACGTAACGACGAAAATAGCGCGTCTGTTCCGCCAGGCACAGCGGCAGTGCCGCCACCTCGTGCAGCGACAGCTGAGTGTCGCCTTCCAGTTGAGGAAAGTGCTGCGGATGATAAAGTAGCTCTACGCCATTATCCGCCAGTGTCTCCGCCTGGAAATGTAACTCACGCAGCGTCGCCAGCTCGAAGAAGCCTATGCCAACATCCACCGTATGACTGTTCAGTGCCTCCAGCAGCTGGTCGGCACTCAGCACCGCGACCCGATAGTCGAGCTGGGGATAGCGGTCGCTGATGGCTTTCAGCATCACGGCCAGTGACATACTGCACTGGGGCACCACGCCGAGACGCAACGTACCGGTCACGCCGTGTTTAAGAGACTCGACTTCCAGCTTTAATCCTTGATAGACCGAGACAATTTCCCGCGCCCAGGAGAGTACGCGCTCGCCTTCCGGCGTAAAACCATCAAAGTTATTACTGCGGTTGATCAGCGACAGCCCCAGCTCACGCTCCAGATTTTTCAGACGCATGGAAAGCGTGGGCTGACTGACAAAGCTGGCCTCAGCAGCGCGGCCAAAGTGGCGCTCTCGCTCCAGGTTACATAAATAGATGAGCTGTTTAATGTCCATTATGATGATGTCTTCGTTAGTGTGCGAACGCGTGTGCCGACGGCCGGGCTGCTGCTAATAAAATTCACTGACCAGCGTCGACTGGCGTTCAATGACGTTATCACCGGGCGAGGTTTTAATTTTATAGTGGCAGGAAGTGGGAACGCCCTGCTGATACTCACAGCGCGTGGTGATTTCTCTCGTCGAGGCCGGGTAGGTAGTGAGCATCACCCCATCCAGCCGTTTATCCGCCTCTGTCGTAGCAAATGTCTGCTTGTCATCGCTGATCAGACGAGCCCCTTCCCTTATGTTCTGCCTGACCATTCGCCCTTGCTCGTCATAGGTTATGTCAATGCGCAGAGGATCCTGGATGGAAGAGTAAGCTGAAATCAGCCCACGGTCGTTGTAACTGATATTCAGCGTAGAATTGCCGCGGGTTTTTGATACGACGTTGCACTTGCCGTCCAGTTTCATCAATACCGGTTTACCGTTCTCCTCACCGACCAGCGTATCTTTGTCCCGCCGCAGGCTGGTGTTCGAGTGGATTTTGCGGTCGTTAATTACGTAGAGGCTGGTCACGATAACATCGGTGAGACAGCCCTGCTGATCGAAGCGGACCGTGGCTTCGTGCTGTTTCTCACCGCTGGCATCGAACAACGTCTGATGGGTGCTTTTGAGCTTTCCGGGGATGGGTTCGAAGCGAAAAAGCGTCGACATATTTTTGACCGTTGTCGATACCCCTTGTGGTTCTTCATTCTTACAGCCTGTCAGCAGCAGCGCGGGCAACAGCAGCGCCAGCGTTGTCTTCATCATATCCATGCAGTGTGAGTCCTGTCAGTTTAGTAAGATTTGTTCATAATGAGGCGTGATGCTGTCTTCATTAGTGTGTGAACGCGTATCCCGATGGGCGGGCTGCTGCTAATAAAACTCACTGGTGAGCTTTGCATGGCGTTCAGTCACCGTGTCGCTTGTGGAGGTTTTCACCGTGAACACGCAGCTGACAGGCACAGCCTGCTGATATTCACAGCGGGTGGTGGTCTCCCGGGTACCCTCTGGCGTTGTGCTTTTCGTGACGGCATCGGAGGGTTTATCGCCGGCGTCTGACGCGTAGTTTTGTACGCCTTCTGAAATCTGATGATCGCCACTGAACGCTTTCTGTCCAATCGGGCGGCCCTGTGCATCATAGGTCAGCGCGACGCGAAAATCGGACTGGTGGGAGGAAAGTCCGGAAATCAGTCCCTGCTTGTTGTAGGCGATATCAATGGTAAAATTACCGCTGGTTTTGGACAGCACATTACACTCGCTGTCCAGTTTAAGGACCAGGGGTTTACCATTTTCCTCTCCGATGAGCTGGTCTTTCTCCCGCCGCGCGCTGATGCTGCCGATATCAAGATTAGTCACTTCAAAATCCGTCACGCAGCCGTTTTTATCGAAATTAAACACCCCGTCATAACGCTTGTCACCGTTATCCTCGAAAATCGTCTGATGGGTGCTCTTCAGTTTTCCAGGAATAGCCTCAAACTGATATAGATAAGACAGGTTTCTGATTTTCTTGGTAATACCTTCATCTTCCTGTTGCTTACAGCCTGCAAGCAACAGCAGCGGCAAGAGCAGTACCACCGTCGTTTTAATCTTGTCCATGTCACCTGGGTCCTGTCCGCGTAATCAGATTTACGCAATATTATCGGCAGGTTAGCGCCATTCTTTAGTGGTCATCATACCGGGCCACTCAGGACATCCCCAACGCACTTTTCACGTCATTCGCGATTTTTTCTACCTGTGGCCCATAAATCACCTGCACGTCGTGGTCGCTGACGCGATTAACGCCGTTAGCACCGGTGGTCATCAGGGTCTGGTCGACGACTTCATTCATCTGTTTTACCTTGACCCGCAGGCGGGTAAAGCAGCAGTCAACGTCGTCGATATTGCCCTCGCCGCCCAGTCCGCTGATGATCACCCGGGTGCGTTCATCCGCCGTAACGCTAACCTGTGGGGCCTCATCCGACTCCCGACCCGGCGTTTCCACCCGCATACGCATAATGATAAAGCGAAAACTATAGTAGTAAACCGGGGCATAGATCAGGCCCAGCGCAACGCTCCACCACCACGCCGTTTTACTGCCGCCGAGGATGCCGAACACCACAAGGTCAATCGCTCCCCCCTGTACATTGCCAATCATCAGGTGCATCAGCGACATCAGCATAAACGACAGCCCGCTCAGCAGCGCGTGAAGGAGATAGAGCACCGGTGACACGAAGATAAAGCAGAACTCCAGCGGCTCGGTAATGCCGGTGGTAAAGGAGGTCAGCGCCCCGGCCAGCATCAGCGCTTTGACCCGCTGCTTATGCTCTGGGCGGGCGCAGTGGTACATCGCCAGCGCCGCCGCCGGCAGGCCAAACATCATTACCGGGATTTTTCCCTGCGCCAGGAAACGCGTTGCCTCCTGTACCGTCGCATCCGGCACTGAACCGGGGTGGGTCAGTGAGGTATTAAAGATATTCAGCGCCCCGACAAGGGTCTGCCCGTCCACCGTGGCGATCCCGCCGATGGGGGTAAAGCGCACCGTTTCATTCAGAATATGGTGCAGGCCGGTCGGGATCAGCAGCCGTTCGCTGGTGCCATAGAGAAAGGCCCCGTACTGGCCACTTTTGCCGATCAGCTCTCCCACCCACGCGATGCCAGCCCCAATCGTAGGCCAGATCAGAGCCAGCAACACGCCAGTCAGCGGCAGGACCAACACGGTAACAATCGGTACAAAGCGCCGCCCGCCGAAGAAGGCAATCGCCGCCGGCAGCTGGACCGTATAGCAGCGGTTATGGATCATAACCGTCACCAGGCCAGCGATCACCCCGCCCAGCACGCTCATGTTGTAGGTAAATATCCCCAGCATCTGAATATATTCCGCCGAGGTCATCATTGCGGCGGTCTGATCCATCCCCTGCTGTTGCAGCGCTGCAGCGGTAGTGGTCGCCGCTGTCAGCCCCCGGGCAGCCAGCGTGGCGCTGATGCCGACGTGCATGGCAATAAACCCAATCACCGAGGCAAACGCTGCCGTGGGCTTTTCCGCCTTCGCCAGACCAATGGCGCTGGCGACGGCAAAGAACAGCGGCAGGTTAGCAAACAGCGCTCCGGCCACCTTGCGGATAAACCCAATCACCAGCTGGGGTACCTGCATACTGGCAAACGCCTCTCCGGTGATCACCGGGTTCTGCAGCGCCGCTGCCACGCCCAGAAAAATACCGGCGGCAGCAATCACGGAAATCGGCATCATCAGGGCTTTGCCGAAGGCATGGATCTTACTGGCAAACTCTTTCATCAGGACTCTCCCGCAGAAATGGCAACCGGCTAAGTATGCGTCGCATGAACGGCGATGACCGCGCCAGGGGGGAATTTAAGAGAATATTTTTTGACCAGCTTCACACTTCCGCACATTTCGCGATAAATGCCACCTATCGCACCATCTCTGCAATCAATTAGACAATGAGGCGGGCGAATAGCAAAATCGCCAAAAAGAAGTCATAACTTCTTAACAACTCATAAACATAAGCCTGCGAAAAAAATGAAATTTAAAGAAGCCATCAAGCCATACGACGCTGCCGCTGGCGGCTGGGGTTCACTGGAAGCCACCACCCGTTTCGTCCTCGACAGCAAACAGGTGTTAAAAAACATGCGCAATCTGATGCGCATGAATAAGGCGAAAGGCTTTGACTGCCCGGGGTGTGCCTGGGGTGATGATAATAAAAGTACCTTCAGCTTTTGTGAAAATGGCGCGAAAGCCGTCACGTGGGAAGCCACCCGCCGCCATATCGGGGCAGAATTCTTCGCTCAGTACAGCGTCTCCGCCCTGCGACAGCAGAGTGACTATTTCCTTGAATATCAGGGCAGGCTGACCGAACCACTGCGCTATAACCGCGCCACCGATCGCTACGAGCCCATCAGCTGGGACGATGCCTTCGCACTGATAGCCCGCCATATTAAGGCGATGGATAATCCGAACCGCATGGAGCTGTACACCTCCGGGCGTGCCAGTAATGAAGCCTCATGGCTGTATCAGCTCTTTGGCCGCATGAACGGCAGTAACAACTTCCCCGACTGCTCGAATATGTGCCATGAAGCCAGCGGTACCGGCCTGAAGCGCAGTATTGGGGTAGGAAAAGGCACCATTCGTCTGGACGACTTTGACCACGCGGATGCGATCTTTGTCTTCGGCCAGAACCCGGGCACTAACCACCCGCGCATGCTGCACAGCCTGCGCCATGCTGCCGATAACGGCGCGAAAATTGTCACGTTTAACACGCTGCGCGAGCGGGGACTGGAGCGCTTTGCCGATCCGCAAAAACCGCTGGAAGTCGTCACCAGCATGGCAGGAAAAATCAGCTCGACTTATTACCAGCCTAATCTCGGCGGTGATATGGCGGCGGTTCGCGGTATGGTGAAAGTACTGGCCGAAAACCACCGCGCACGGGTGGCGGCCGGTGAGAAAGGCTTGTTTGATGAGATATTTATCAATGCCAGAACCGAGGGGCTGGAGGCGTACCTGGCCGCCGTTGATGCCACTGAATGGTCACATATTGTCAGCCAGTCGGGCCTGAGCGAACAGCAGATCCGTGAAGCGGCGGCGATTTACCAGAGTTCAGAACGGGTGATCTGCACGTGGGCAATGGGCATCACCCAACATAAGCACTCGGTGGATACCGTGCGTGAAATCGTCAATATGCAGCTGCTTTTTGGCCAGCTGGGCAAAAAAGGCGCGGGTCTGTGCCCGGTGCGCGGACACAGCAACGTGCAGGGTAACCGCACGATGGGGATTGATGAAAAACCCTCTCAGGCGTTTCTCGACAGCCTCGGCCAGCATTTTGACTTTGAGCCCCCTCGTGAGAGCGGTCACAACACCGTTGAAGCACTGGAAGCGATGTTGCGTGATGAGATCAAAGTGCTGATCGCGTTAGGGGGCAATCTGGCGGCGGCTGCACCGGACAGCCCGCGCACCGAAGAGGCCCTGAAACGCTGCGATCTGACGGTGCAGATCAGCACCAAGCTTAACCGCAGCCATCTGTGCCCGGGTGCAGTTGACGCCCTGATCCTGCCCACACTTGGCCGCACGGAGCAGGATATTCAGGCGAGCGGACCACAGTTTATTACCGTGGAAGACTCCTTCAGCATGGTGCATGCCTCCGAAGGCGTTGGCAAACCCATTGCAGCCACTCAGCGCTCTGAAACCTGGATCGTCGCCGGGATCGCCCATGCCGTGCTCGGCAGTGAAAAAGTAGACTGGCTGTCGCTGGCCGGTGATTATAATAAAATCCGCGACCATATTGCCGCGACTTTGCCGGGCTTCAGCGATTTCAATGACAAATGCGACCTGAAAGGCGGGTTCTATTTGGGCAATGCCGCTGCCGAGCTGCGCTTCAATACGCTGCACAATAAAGCCCAGTTCAGCGCTGCTGCCCTGCCCGCTTCTCTGTTCCCGCAGCTGGATGTTGAGGTGCCTTTTACGCTGCAAACGCTGCGCTCACACGACCAGTACAACACCACGATTTACGGCCTCGATGACCGCTATCGTGGCGTTTACGGTCAGCGTGAAGTGTTGTTTATCAACCAGGATGATATGGAAAAAATGGGCTTTGCCGCCGGTGACCATGTGGATATTGAAACCCTGTGGAATGACGGTATCACCCGCAAAGTCAGCGGCTTTAAGCTGGTGCCTTATGCCATTCCACGCGGCAATCTCGCCGCGTATTATCCCGAAACCAATCCGCTGGTTCCGCTCTCCAGTTTTGGTGACGGCAGCGGCACGCCGACGTCGAAGTCAGTACCGGTGAAAATCAGCCTGTCACCGGCGACAACCGGCTTACGCATCGCCTGATGACCTCAGGGCGGCCGACACAAAACGGCCGCCCTGTGTCTGTGGATGTCACGGCTTTTTACTTGCCGTAACGCGGTTAATCGCGTAAAACTGTCTGCCGCTCTTAGGCCACGAAAACTGTTGAAATTATGTTCCAGGATAACCCGCTGCTCGCGCAGCTTAAAGAGAAACTCCACTCCCAGACGCCGCGTGTTGAGGGTGTGGTAAAAGGCACTGAAAAAGGTTTCGGCTTCCTGGAAGTCGATGCACAGAAAAGCTACTTTATTCCGCCGCCGTTCATGAAAAAAGTCATGCACGGTGACCGTGTGAGTGCGGTTATTCAGACTGATAAAGATCGTGAAGTTGCCGATCCGGAAACGCTGATCGAACCGTTCCTGACCCGCTTTGTCGGCCGCGTGCAGAAGAAAGACGATCGCCTGTCGATTATTCCTGACCATCCGCTGCTGAGAGACGCCATTCAGTGCCGTCCTGACCGTAATGTGAAGCATGACTTCCAGGCCGGTGACTGGGCAGTGGCTGAAATGCGCCGTCACCCGCTGAAAGGCGATCGCGGTTTCTACGCTGAACTGACTGAATTTATTACCACGGCGGATGACCATTTAGCGCCGTGGTGGGTCACCCTGTCACGCCATAATCTGGAGCGTGAAGCGCCGGATGTGGCCACGCCGGAAGAGATGCTGGACGAACAGCTTGAGCGTGAAGATCTCACTGGCCTCGCCTTCGTGACTATCGACAGTGCCAGCACGGAAGATATGGACGATGCGCTGTACGTAGAAGAAGCCGCCGATGGCGCGCTGAAGCTGACGATTGCCATTGCCGACCCGACAGCCTATGTACCGGCCGGCAGCCAGCTCGATACCATTGCCGCCGAGCGTTCATTTACCAACTATCTGCCTGGTTTTAATATTCCGATGCTGCCGCGTCAGCTGTCTGATGACATCTGTTCTCTGCGCCCCAACGTTCGCCGGCCGGTGCTGGCCTGCCGTGTCACGGTGGCAGCCGACGGTACCCCGGGCGAGGACATTCAGTTCTTCGCCGCGTGGATTGAGTCCCGCGCCAAGCTGGTGTACGACAACGTTTCTGACTGGCTGGAAACCGACGGCAACAGTGAATGGCAGCCGGAAAGCGGGGAGATTGCTGCGCAGATCCGCCTGCTGCACCGCCTGTGCCTGGCGCGCAGCGAATGGCGTCAGAGCCATGCGCTGGTGTTCAAAGATCGCCCTGACTTCCGCTTCCTGCTGGGTGAGAAAGGCGAAGTGCTGGATATCATCGCCGAGCACCGCCGCATCGCCAACCGCATCGTTGAAGAGTCGATGATCCTGGCGAACATCTGCGCTGCCAGCGTGCTGCGCGATAAGCTGGGCTTCGGTATTTATAACGTCCACCTGGGCTTCGATGAGGTGAACGCCGAGCAGGCTGCTGCTGTTCTGGCGAATCACGGCGTGGTGGCCGATCCGCTGGCGATTGCTACGCTTGAAGGCTTCCGCACGCTGCGCCGTGAACTGGATACCCTGCCGACGCAGTTCCTCGACAGCCGTATTCGCCGCTTCCAGTCGTTTGCCGAGGTCAGCACCTCGCCAGGGCCGCACTTTGGTCTTGGCCTGGAAGCGTATGCCACCTGGACCTCCCCCATCCGTAAGTTTGGCGACATGGTTAACCACCGCCTGCTGAAAGCGATCATCAAAGGGGAAACGGCGAGCCGTCCTGACGATACGCTGACGGTGAAGATGGCTGAACGTCGCCGTCAGAACCGTATGGCCGAGCGCGATGTGGGTGACTGGCTCTATTCACGCTTCCTGCAGAAGGCAGTGGGTACCGATCAGCGTTTCAGTGCGGAAGTGATCGACGTTTCCCGCGGTGGCATGCGCGTTCGCCTGCAGGACAACGGTGCGGTGGCCTTTATTCCTGCCCCGTTTATTCACGCCGTGCGTGATGAGCTGGTGTGCAGTAATGAAAATGGCACCGTGCAGATCAAAGGTGAAGTCGCCTACCGCGTAACCGACCTGATTGAAGTGACCATCGCCGAAGTGCGTATGGAAACCCGCAGCGTCGTTGCCCGTCCGGCCGTCTGATATCGCTCAACGGGACAGCCTGACCGCTGTCCCGTTTTTATTCCCTCCCTCTCCACCTGCATCTGCCGCACTCCGCAAAAAAATAAAAAACTCTCTGCGCCTCACATTTCTCATTCCATTTACTTTCATAAACATTCTTTTACATTACGTTTAACTTGTCCCCCCTCTTACGGATCTGACAAGGAGTACTGTGATGAACAACGTCAAAACCGGGCTGGTCTGGTTACTGGTGGCGTTAGCCGGTGCCTGCGCCTTTGCCATGCTGGCGCTCAACCGCGGCGAACCCGTTAACGCGCTGTGGCTGGTGGTGGCCGCCGTTGCCTGCTACAGCATCGCTTATCGTTTTTACAGTCTGTTTATTGCCCGCCGGATATTCGAACTCGACGACCGCCGTCTGACCCCCGCAGAGCGCAATAACGACGGACTCGACTATGTGCCGACCAATAAGTGGGTCTTGTTTGGCCATCATTTCGCCGCCATCGCCGGTGCCGGTCCCCTTGTCGGGCCGATCCTTGCCGCACAGATGGGCTTCCTGCCGGGCACGCTGTGGATCCTGATTGGGGTGATGCTGGCCGGTGCCGTGCAGGACTTCCTGATCCTGTTTATTTCCACCCGCCGCGACGGCCGTTCGCTGGGCGAAATGGCGAAACAGGAGCTGGGGGCTTTCGCCGGCGTGATCACCATGCTCGGGGCACTGGGGGTAATGATCATTATTCTCTCTGCGCTGGCGCTGGTGGTGGTAAAGGCGCTGACCAACAGTCCGTGGGGACTCTTTACCCTGGCAGCGACCCTGCCGATTGCCCTGTTTATGGGCGTGTACATGCGCTTTCTGCGCCCGGGTAAAATTGCCGAAGTGTCCCTGATCGGTTTTGTGCTGATGATGGCGGCAATTATTTACGGGGGCGATATTGCCCTGCACCCTTACTGGGGCCCGTTCTTCACGCTCAAAGGCACCACCCTGACGCTGGTACTGGTGATTTATGGCTTTGTGGCGTCGGTGCTGCCCGTCTGGCTGCTGCTGGCTCCGCGTGATTACCTGTCGACCTTTCTCAAAATTGGTGTAATTGTCGGCCTTGCCGTTGGCATCGTCTTTGCTATGCCGGAAATGAAAATGCCGGCAGTGACCCGGTTTATTGATGGCAGCGGTCCGGTATTTTCCGGCGGCCTGTTCCCGTTTCTGTTTATCACTATCGCCTGCGGAGCCATCTCCGGCTTCCATGCACTGGTTTCCAGCGGCACCACGCCGAAGCTGATTGAACGTGAAAGTCATATCCGCATGATTGGCTACGGTGCAATGCTGATGGAGTCGTTCGTGGCTATTATGGCGCTGATTTGCGCCTCGGTGATCGACCCCGGTGTTTACTTTGCTATGAATGCGCCAGCGGCCCTGATCGGCACCACGGTGGAAAGCGCCAGCCAGGCGATCAACGGCTGGGGATTTGTGGTGACGCCAGAAATGCTAACCGCCATTGCCCGCGACGTGGGTGAAACTTCGGTGCTTTCGCGTGCCGGTGGCGCACCCACCTTTGCTGTCGGGATGGCACACATTATTACCGAGGTGTTTAACAGCCGGGCGATGATGGCGTTCTGGTATCACTTCGCCATTCTGTTTGAAGCGCTGTTTATCCTGACCGCCGTCGACGCCGGGACGCGTGCCTGCCGCTTTATGGTGCAGGATCTGGCAGGGACGATGGTACCGGCTCTGGCCAACAACCGTTCATGGCTGGGCAATATTATCGGCACCGCCGTGGCGGTAGCGGGATGGGGCTTCTTCGTCTATCAGGGGGTAATTGATCCTCTGGGCGGGATTAATACCCTCTGGCCGCTGTTTGGTATTGGTAACCAGATGCTGGCATCAATGGCGCTGATCCTCGGCACCGTAGTGTTGTTTAAAATGAAAAAACAGCGCTATGCCTGGGTCACGATTATCCCGACGGCGTGGCTGTTTATCACCTCGATGACTGCCGGATGGCAGAAAATTTTCCACGAGAAACCTGCGATTGGTTTCCTTGCCCAGGCGAAGAAATTCAGCAACGGTATTGACCAGGGCATCGTGATCGCACCGGCTAAAACGGTGGCAGATATGCAGACCATTGTTCTCAGCAATCAGATTAATGCCGGACTCTGCGCCTTCTTTATGCTGGTCGCCGTGACCATGCTGGTCGCCGCATTTTTCGCTATTCGCCGTGCCCTGTTGAGCACGACCCCCACCGTGCGCGAAAGCCCGGTGGTGCTTCGCGACGAAAAAGTCAACATGTGATGATTTTTGCGACAATTGTGAAGAACTTAAAATACATCGTGCGCAAGGCAAACCAGGCCGATAAAGTGATCAACTTAGTCAAATTATCCTGCTAATATGCTACCCCGATCGCCCGATCGGGGTTTTTTATGCTACCCGGAAATTTTCAGCAAAAAAATATATTGTCCTGGTCACTTGTGATCCTGCGGGTTGCCGAATACTGTTGCTAAAATAAGAAGATACCATCTGCTAAGTAGCATCGAGGGAAAAAAAATGACCGATGAACAAGGGCAATCGCTTCTGTATGCGTATTTTGGCACCAGCAGCCCTCATTGGCGTTTATCTTCCGACAGCGATGCCCTGCATTTCGCTGAAGATGAAGGCGGTATCACCAATATCGCCGTTCCCCTGACGGCCTCCCAGGCCGGTATGCTGCGCAATATGACCGTCATCACCTCCAGTGTGAATCTCACCATTACGCTTCATGGCACGGAGCTTTCCATGCACCTTGTCGGCAGAAAAGTGTCGCAGATCGCCTGGGCCGGCACCGCCTCCGCCTGGGGTGACACTTCCTCTGTTGCCCGTGACCTGGTGCTGGGCCTGTCGTTTGCAGAACAGGTCGTTTCGGAAGCGAATTCGGTGATCGTCATCGTCGATCAGCAAGGCAATATTCAGCGCTTTAATCGCCTGTCGGAAGAGTATACCGGGCTGAAAGAACAGGAAGTCATTGGTCGCAATGTCTTCCAGCTGTTTATGTCTCGTCAGGAAGCGGCAGCCTCACGACGAAATATCAGTACCTTTTTTCGTGAAGGCAGCTCGTATGAAGTGGAACGCTGGATCAAGACCCGGAAAGGTCAGCGTCTCTTCCTGTTCCGCAATAAATTTGTACACAGCGGTAGCGGGAAAAATGAAATTTATTTGATCTGTTCGGGCATGGATATCACTGAAGAACGCCGCGCACAGGAGCGCCTGCGGGTGCTGGCCAATACCGACACCATTACCGGGTTGCCAAACCGTAACGCCATTAATCAGGAAATCACCGAAGCCCTGGAAAAGCGTACCGTTCAGCAGACTGGCGTGGTCTACCTTGACCTGGATAATTTTAAAAAAGTGAACGATGCCTACGGGCATATGTTTGGCGATCAGCTTCTGCAGGCGGTTTCTCTGGCCATCCTGAGCTGCCTGGATAAGGATCAGACCCTGGCACGTCTGGGTGGTGATGAGTTTATTGTGCTGGCAGAGGATACCAGCCAGGCCGCGCTGGAGGCGATGTCTTCCCGTATCCTTGTGCGCCTTAAACAGCCGTTCCGTATTGGCCTGATCGAAGTGTATTCCGGCTGTTCGATCGGCATCGCCCTCGCCCCGCAGCATGGCGAAGATCGTGAGAGTCTGATCCGTAATGCCGATACGGCCATGTACACGGCGAAAGAGAACGGGCGCGGAAAATTCTGTATTTTTTCTGCTGAGATGAATCAGCGCGTCTTCGAATATCTCTGGCTAGACACCAACCTTCGTAAAGCGCTCGACCAGCATCAGCTGGTGCTGCACTATCAGCCGAAGCTGAATGCCGATGGTTCGGTGACCAGCGTGGAAGCACTGGTGCGCTGGATGTCGCCCGAACGCGGGCTGATCCCCCCGGACAGTTTCATCTCCTATGCCGAAGAGTCAGGGCTGATAATACCGCTGGGACGCTGGGTTATGCTGGCCGTGCTGGAACAAATCCTGCTCTGGAGGAAAGAGGGGATATTTCTGCGCGTCGCGGTCAATGTTTCGCCACGTCAGCTGATCGACCAGAACATTTATACCGACCTGAAACTGGCGCTGGACCAGGCGGGGCTGACTGACTGCCCCATCGATATTGAGCTGACAGAAAGCTGCCTGATTGAAAATGAGCAGCAGGCGCAGACGCTGATGGAACAGTTCCAGACGTTGGGTGCGGCGGTGCATCTTGATGATTTTGGCACTGGGTACTCCTCCCTGTCACAGCTGGCTCGCGTGCCAATTAATGCCATTAAACTGGATCAGAGCTTTATCCGCGGCGTTAATCATCATGAGGTGTCTCAGTCGCTGGTCAGGGCGATTGTAGCGGTCGCTAAAGCCCTTAATTTAGAGGTGATCGCAGAAGGCATTGAAACAGAGGAGGAAGCAGCGTTTGTCATGGCGAACGGCGTGGATATCCGTCAGGGGTTTCTCTACGCGAAGCCAATGCCCGTGGAGGAGCTGGGACACTGGCTTGCGCGGCATCATGCCATCACGGCTCCCTGAAGGTGAGATTTATCCCGCTTTGAGCAGGGTCTGCGCGCTGTGCCGGTTTTGCAACTGCACCAGGCGTTCCATATAAGCAATGTCTTTCGGCTCCATGGTAAAGGCGAAGTCCACCCAGTCCTCGGTGATGTCCATCAGTTCCGCCCGGGAGAGTTGCAGCACGCGCTGACGCGCTTTCAGCATTGCCCTCACCCCGTTAAGTTTCGGTCTGAGCGTATCGATAAAGGTGCGGGTACAGCGGTAGCCGTCCCCCGGCTGGAACAGACGATCGACCAGGCCCCGGGTTTCAAACCACTCCGCCGTATGCGACTCCCCTTCACAGATCAGTTCCTCTGCCAGCTTCATTCCAGAACGACGCGCCACCAGAGAGTACCCGCCCATTCCCGGGAAGAGATTAAACGCAATCTCCGGGAACCCCATCCTGGCCGTATTTTGCGCCAGGATAAAGTGGTGCGCCAGTGCGGCCTCAAAGCCTCCGCCCAGCGCACTGCCTTCCACCATCGCAATGCTGACGGCTCCGGTATCAAAGCCGCGTGCAGCGGCATGGATGCAGTCAACGCAGGCGCGGGCATAGGCCCGCAGCGCCTCCCGCCGCCCGTTCTTGATAGACTCGACAAAAAAACGCAGATCGCCCCCCGCATTAAACATGGTGGGAACCAGTGAACCCGTTACCCAGAAGTCTATCTGTAATCCTGAGCGCTGTGCGGCATAGCTGAGGTTCATGATCTCTTCGATCAGTTGATGGTTAAAACTCGGACGCGGCTGCGCTCGCAGCATCATCCACATCGTGCGGCGCTCTTCCTCGTAATAAGCGGACAGCTGGGTCATTTGTCCCGCTTCGTTAAACAGCCTGCAGGTAGTCTGATTTACAACGGTCATAGAATTATCCTCTGTTTAGTTATGCGTTATACGCAGCCCCAGCCTAATCCAGAGTCTGTCCGTGCTAAATGGGTGTTTGATTTTTAAGAAAAATAACAGATAAAGCCGCCGGGAATATGCGCGATAGCGCCTGCAGGCTGGCGGGAGGAAAAAGGAGAAAAGACTGGTGAAGGAGGGAAGTGGGCGCAGGCCGCCACGCTGACGACCTGCCGCTGAGTATTGCGTCATGCTGACAACCGCATGGATGGCGGTTAGCCGCGGATATACCAGCTATTTCTGTCCGTAATAGGCATTTTTACCGTGCTTGCGCAGATAGTGTTTATCCAGCAAGACCTGCTGCACCGCCGGTAGCTGCGGGGTCAGTTGTTGACTGAAAATGCCCATATAGGCCACCTCTTCCAGCACCACCGCGCTGTGTACGGCGTCTTCGGCGCTGCGCCCCCAGGCAAAAGGTCCGTGTGAGTTAACCAGCACGGCGGGGATTGCTAACGGATCGATACCGCGCTGTTGCAGTGTTTCAACGATCACCTGCCCGGTTTGCCACTCATAGCGCTCAGTAATCTCATTGTCGCGCATCTGCCGGGTACAGGGTATGGCACCGTAAAAGTCATCAGCATGGGTGGTCCCCCAGGCGGGCAGATCCTTCCCTGCCTGGGCCCAGATGGTGGCATGGCGGGAATGCGTATGGACAATCCCCCCAATTTCGGGCCAGGCGAGATAGAGCGCACGATGAGTATCGGTGTCGGATGAAGGCCGTTTATCACCTTCAATCACCTCTCCTGATGCCAGTGCCACCACCACCATATCGTCCCGCTTCATATCGTCATAGCTGACGCCGGAGGGCTTGATGACGATCACTCCCTGTTCACGATCAATGGCGCTGACGTTGCCCCAGGTAAAGGTCACCAGTCCGTAGCGCGGTAGCGCGAGATTCGCGTCCAGTACCTGTTGCTTAAGTTGTTCCAGCATGTCGTTCTCTCCACTGTGGCCAGGGAGTTATTGTCTGCGCGAGAGGTACAGGCGGGTATGGAGACATTGGCTGTATCAGAGGCAGGATCCGGCTGAAGGCACTATTTTGCGGGGCGGTACGGAAAAAATAGGCGCGGAAATTAAGATTTTTTACCTGTAAAGACGTCCAGCAATATTTCAAAATAAGTCATTGCCTTTACCCCAGTGATAGTTAGAGATCTCACTATCCGGTTAAGGTGAGGGAGTCCTGGCCCGGCGGATTCACACACAGACGATTATTTACGCGAATTTTACGCGTTAGGTGACATAAATCACCAGAAAACAAGCCGGTGCAGGATCGATAACGCAGAGCATCTTCTATACTTAATGAGTATCTCTGTTGCTGCAATTAAGGAGTAGTAAATATGTCAATCACTGCAAAACGCATTACCGCTGGCTTGCTGGCCGCTACATTAGTTCTCTCCCTGAGCGCATGCTCAAACTGGTCTAAACGCGATCGTAATACAGCAATCGGCGCAGGTGCTGGCGCTATTGGTGGTTCTGTTCTGACAAACGGAAGTGGACTGGGTACCCTGGGGGGTGCCGCAGTAGGTGGGATCATCGGACATCAAATCGACAAATAATAAAGCAGCGTATCGCGGGCCGAACTTCGTTCGGCCCTGTTAAGGGGAAAACTCACCCGCCGGCCAGTTTGACCTTCATACCTTTGGCTTCGAGCAGCGTTTTTAACAGGTCGCGTTTATCGCCCTGAATCTCGATCACCCCCTCTTTCAGCGCACCACCGCAGCCACACTTCTTTTTTAGTTCAGCCGTCAGCTTTGCCAGCTCCGCATCATCAAGATCAATACCGCTAATCAGGCATACGCCTTTTCCTTTGCGGCCGCTGGTCTGACGCTGTATGCGGACAATGCCATCCCCTTTCGGACGCGGCACTGTCGCTTCAGGTTCGTTGATGCGTCCGCTTTCCGTGGAGTAAACCAGCCGGCTGTTGTCATCTGCCATTATGCCCCCTGTAACTCGTTAGCGATGCTACGCAGCGTGGCGGCAGGATCGCTGGACTGGGTAATCGGTCGCCCGATCACCATATAGTCGACCCCTGCCTGCTGCGCCTGCTGCGGGGTCATAATCCGCCGCTGATCGCCCGCATCGCTGCCTACCGGACGAATGCCCGGAGTGACCAGCCGGAACGTCTGGCCGAGGATCTGTTTAAAATGCCGGGCTTCCTGAGCAGAACAGACCACGCCGTCCAGTCCGCACTGATGGGTGAGCCGCGCCAGGCGTTCGGCCTGTTCCGCTGGAGAAAGTTCAATGCCCAGGCCACGCAGATCTTCCGTATCCATGCTGGTCAGCACGGTGACCGCAATCAGCAGCGGCGCATCTTTGCCAAAGGGTAACAGGGCCTCTCGTGCCGCCGTCATCATCCGTGCCCCACCGCTGGCGTGGACATTAACCATCCATACGCCGAGATCAGCTGCGGCCGCAACGGCATGGGCTGTCGTGTTGGGAATATCATGAAATTTCAGATCGAGGAAAACCTCAAAACCGCGCTGTTGCAGATCGTCTACCCACTGTGGCCCGAAACGGGTAAACATCTCTTTGCCCACCTTGAGGCGGCAGCTGCCGGGTTCAATGTGGTCGATAAAGGCCAGGGCACTATTGCGATCGGCATAATCTAACGCCACCACAATCGGTGAGCCGGTTACCTGAGGTGAAAGCATGGAATACCCTCTTCAAATGGAGCAGCGCATGGCGCAAACGATAAACGGGATGCATTCTACCTGTGACAAAGGCAAATGCACAGAGAATCGACCCTCTTCCTGTCTGACCCTTACCGACGCTGTGGCTGCTGGCATCTTTATGTTTACTACTGCTTAGTATGTTGTAACTAAAGCGGGTCATTCCCCGCCACAGGCGGGTCATTTTTACTGTCCGTCCAGACCTCTGATCGGTTTCACCGATGACCAGGCGCGGCATGACGGACAGTGCCAGTAAAGTGCGTGGGCGGTGAAGCCACATTTATGGCAGCGGTAACGCGGTTTGGTGCGGATCTGTTCCCCGACCATATCACGCAGCACCATCAGACTGTCTTTGGCACGGCCCTCTTCGGCTTCCTGCAGGTTAAAATCCATCAGCCGATGGAAAACACGCATGGTCGGATGCCGCTGAAGCTGGCGCGTGATATAGGTTTGGGCCACTTCAGCCCCCTCTTCCCGATCGAGAATACCGGCGAGGTAAAGCTCTGCTGCCGCCCCGGTGTTCTCTTCCACGCAGCGTTTGAGATAGTCTGCCCATGCGCCAGGCTGGCAGAGGTGCTGATAGCAGCCTTCCAGCATCTCCAGCGTTTCACTGACCAGCTCTTTATCCTGCTCAATCACCCGCTGCAGGTGACCCACCGCTTTGGCATATTCGCCCTTCGCCATGTGGATACGCCCCATCATGATGGAAACGCGGGCGCTGTCGCGATCGGCCGACTCCCCTTTTTTCAGCAACCCCATGGCACGGTCAAGATCGTCGCTGCTGATGGCCTGCAGGGCCAGTTCACAGTAGAAATGGGCAATTTCCATCTTCAAACGGTCTTTACCCAGCTTAACCAGCCGTTCTGCCACTTCAATTGCATTTGGCCAGTCACTGGTCGCCTGGTGAATAATCAGTAACTGCTGCAGAGCGCTGATGCGGAAGTCGGTTTCATCCACCAGCTGGCCAAACATCTGTTCAGCACGGTCGTAAAAGCCAGCGGCCATATAGTCACGGCCCAATTGCTGGATGGCCAGCAGTCGCTGGTCGTAGGTCAGAGAGGCACTTTCCATTAAGGCCTGGTGAATGCGGATGGCGCGGTCAACCTCACCGCGTGAACGGAACAGGTTACCCAGGGTAAGGTGCGCTTCGACCGTTCCACTGTCCTCTTTCAACATGTCCAGGAACAGGTCAACGGCTTTATCCTGCTGGTTAGAAAGCAGGAAGTTAACCCCGGTCACATAGTCGCGTGACAGGCGGCTGGCTTCCTGTTGCTTATCCTGTTGCGCACTTCTGCGCCCCATATACCAGCCATAGGCGGCGGCGACGGGGAGTAACAGAAACAGCAGTTCTAACATAGGTGTTTATTCCTTGACGACAGTAACCTGTGACGTTGTCACAGTTTCGTCTGTCTGCCCCAGTTGCTGCTGAAGACGTTTAATTTTACGCTGAGCGTGCGCCAGTGAAACACGAACACGTAGCCAGAACAGCCCACAGATTGCCCACCCCAGCAGGAAACCAGCCGCAAACAGCGTTGCCAGCAGCGTTGACACGCGGAACTGACCCTGGGCGAGCAGATAGTTAAACGTAACGACCTGATCGTTATGCGCGCCCAGCGTGACAGAAATGACGAAAATCGCCAGCACCACTAAAAAAATCAGCAAATATTTCACAGTCCATCCCATAACCTGGTGTTAACCAGATGAATTATGCCAAAAAAAACGTTCTGATGCTTGTCCAGATGCGAGAGTTATCGTCACATTCCACTGCGGCCACCGCGCTTAAGTCTGCCACCTACGGCAGGTGAACATAAGAGGTGGGGACAGAATAGCGTCTTTACAATCCGCTGGCGTCATTTTCCCGCCCGGCGATCTCTTCCTGCTCCTGCGGCGGCACGGTTAACGGACCGCAGAATCGCTGTGCCAGCCAGGTCGCCAGGGTGATAAACAGCCAGCTGATCAGGGTGGCAACGATTAAATCACGCGGCCAGTGCATGCCCAGAACCAGGCGGCTTCCCATCACCGCCACCGCCCACCCCATCAGCAAAACAATGGTGACGTAGCGGCGGCGCGGCCACAGCAGGCCAACGCCCAGCAACGCCCAACTGGCAGCAAACATCGTATGCCCGGAGGGGAAGGCGAATCCGGTTTCAAAGGCCCAGTGTTTCTTTAACCAGTCGGGCAGTTGCGGGTTATCTGCCACCGCATCACGCACCATCACGCTGCGCTGCCGTCGCTTCTGCTCATAAAATGCCTGACCGCTGATGCCATAGGTCTTTTCCAGCCAGAGCACATAGGGACGTGGCTCCTGCACCTGTTCTTTGATCAAACTTTTGGTGTACTGCCCGGTTAACAGCGCGCCAATAATGATGCCCAGCAGAAATACAGCGGGTTTCCAGCGAAAACGCAGGCACCAGAGAAACCAGGCACTGAGGATAGCACTGGTGAGTATCCCCCAGGGGCTGGTGACCGTTTCGGTAAACCAGAACAGCACCTTATGGCCCCATCCCATCGCGACGGGCTGCCAGTGCCAGCCTGACAGCATTACACCGAGCGGCATCAGCAGGAGCAACAGCATGCCGAAGGTGGTTCGTTTAAGGATATCTGCCATGTGTTTTTCCTTAGCGCCGTTGATATCACAACCTTGATATAAGATTAGCTTTAAAAATAATAACATAAGGATTGTGATAGCGATAATTGTGCGCTATTAAATCAATCGCTCTAACGTGTTAACCGCCGCGCGTCGTGTTGTGGCAAAATAGCCTCAATTGTTTGCGTCAGGTCACTGACACTGCGTTATCAGATAATAGCGCAACACCTGAAGTTTCTGGAGAGTCACATGCAGCTTAAACGGGTAGCAGAAGCAAATCTGCCCACGCCATGGGGAGATTTCCTTATGGTAGGTTTTGAAGAACTGGCAACCGGGCATGACCATGTTGCGCTGGTTTACGGCGATATTTCTGACGGCAAGCCAGTGCTTTCGCGCGTCCATTCGGAGTGTCTGACCGGCGATGCCCTGTTCAGCCTGCGCTGCGACTGTGGCTTCCAGCTGGAGGCCGCACTGACGCAGATCGCCGAGCAGGGACGTGGGATCCTGCTTTATCATCGCCAGGAGGGCCGTAATATCGGCCTGTTAAATAAAATCCGCGCCTATGCGCTGCAGGATAAAGGCTACGACACGGTCGAGGCGAACAATCAGTTAGGTTTCGCTGCCGACGAGCGTGACTTTACCCTTTGTGCAGACATGTTCAAGCTGCTGGGCGTGCATGAAGTCCGCCTGCTGACCAACAATCCGCGTAAGGTGGAGATCCTGACGGAAGCCGGCATTAACATTACCGAGCGCGTCCCGCTGATCGTCGGACGAAATCCTAACAACGCGCACTATCTGGATACTAAAGCCGCGAAGATGGGCCACCTGCTGTCGAAGTAATTCCGCGAGTCCCTCTCACGCATAAAAAAACCCCGGCCTGACAGCCGGGGTTTTTTATGCGATGTCGGGCTACCCGCCCGCTTACTGCAGCATGTTGCGGATCACATAGTGCAGAATGCCGTCGTTCTGATAATAGGTCAGCTCATTACCCGTATCGATACGACAACGCGCATCCAGCACGTTCTGACTTCCGTCAGCCCGCGTCAGCAACACTTTCACCACGCAGCCCGGCGTCAGCTGCTGAAGATCCTGGACATTTATCAGCTCATCTCCGGTCAGCCCCAGCGTTTTTCGCGTCACGCCGGTGGGGAATTCCAGCGGTAAAATACCCATACCGATCAGGTTAGAACGGTGAATACGCTCGAACGACTCGGCGATCACCACCCTTACACCCTGCAGGCGTGGACCTTTTGCTGCCCAGTCTCGGCTGGAACCGGAGCCATACTCTTTACCGGCAATCACGGCCAGCGGAATGCCTGCCTGCTGATAACGCATGGCTGCATCATAGATCGCCATCGGTTCATCACCGGGAATATAGCGGGTCATCCCCCCTTCCACCCCCGGTACCATTTCGTTGCGGATACGGATATTGGCAAAAGTACCGCGCATCATTACTTCGTGATTCCCGCGACGGGAACCGTAAGAGTTAAAGTCCTCACGCGCCACACCGTGCTCCAGCAGGTAGCGTCCTGCCGGGCTATCGGCCTTGATACTGCCGGCCGGAGAGATATGGTCGGTGGTGACGGAATCCCCGAGCATCGCCAGGATGCGTGCGCCGCGGATATCGGTAACGGGTTTCGGTTCCTTTTCCATATCATCAAAGAAAGGGGACAGGCGGATATAGGTCGACCCCTCGTCCCAGTCGTATGTGGCCGCCTCACTGACCTTGATCGCCTGCCACTCGGGCGTGCCTTCAAACACTTCGGCGTACTCTTTATGGAACATATCGGTAGAAACCATCTGGACGGCTTCGGCAATCTCCTCCGGAGAGGGCCAGATGTCTTTGAGATAAACAGGTTTGCCGGTAGTGTCTTCCCCCAGAGGGTCAGTTTGCAGGTTGAGCGTCATATTGCCGGCCAGTGCGTAAGCCACGACCAGCGGCGGCGAAGCCAGCCAGTTGGTTTTGACGTAAGGATGGATGCGACCTTCAAAATTACGGTTCCCTGACAGTACGGCACCCACGGTCAGGTCCCCTTCTTTGATGGCGTTTTCGACCTCATCAGGCAGCGGACCGGAGTTACCAATACAGGTGGTACAGCCGTAGCCCACCAGGTTAAAGCCCAGCTTATCCAGATAGGGAGTCAGGCGCGCGGCGGCAAGATAGTCAGACACCACTTTTGAACCAGGTGCCAGCGATGCCTTAACCCAGGGTTTAGGATGCAGCCCCAGGGTAACGGCTTTTTTTGCCAGCAGACCGGCGGCCATCAGCACGCTGGGATTGGAAGTATTGGTGCAGGAGGTAATGGCAGCGATAACTACCGCGCCGTCCTCCAGTGAGTGCTGCTGACGGGTTCTGCTGTCCTGGTAGGTGACGGTTTTATGGGTTTTCAGTGCGCGATTCACTTCCAGCTCATTGCTGGCGCGAAACGCTGCTGGCACATCGCCCAGGGCGACCCGATCCTGTGGACGTTTAGGTCCGGCCAGGCTCGATTCCACCTGCCCCATGTCCAGCGCCAGCGCACTGGTAAAGACCGGCTCGTCACCGGTTTCACGCCACAATCCCTGCGCCTTGCTGTAGGCTTCGACCAGCGCCACCTGCTCGGTGCTGCGTCCGGTCAGCTTCATATAACCCAGCGTCACGGCATCAACCGGGAAAAAGCCACAGGTCGCCCCATACTCGGGGGCCATATTCGCAATGGTGGCTCGGTCAGCCAGCGGAAGATCGTCCAGACCATCACCGTAAAATTCGACAAATTTACCCACCACGCCGTGCTGACGCAGCATTTGCGTGACGGTCAGCACCAGGTCAGTGGCGGTGATCCCGGGTTTAAGCTTGCCGGTCAGCTTGAAACCGACCACATCCGGGATCAGCATCGACACCGGCTGTCCCAGCATGGCGGCTTCGGCCTCAATGCCTCCCACGCCCCAGCCCAGCACGCCAAGGGCATTTATCATCGTGGTGTGCGAGTCGGTGCCAACCAGGGTATCGGGGTAAGCCACTTCCTGCCCACCCTGATCTTCGTGCCAGACGGCCTGCCCGAGGTATTCCAGATTAACCTGATGACAGATCCCGGTGCCCGGCGGCACCACGCTGAAGCGGTTAAAAGCTTTTTGCCCCCAGCGCAGGAAAACATAACGCTCGTGGTTACGTTCCATCTCCAGACGAACGTTTTCTTCGAAGGCGTCATCATCGCCGAAGTGGTCAACCGTCACTGAATGGTCAATCACCAGGTCAACGGGAGAGAGCGGATTCACTTTGGCCACATCGCCGCCGAGGCGGTTTACGGCTTCACGCATCGCCGCCAGGTCCACCACCGCCGGCACGCCGGTAAAGTCCTGCATCAGCACGCGCGCGGGCCGGTAGGCGATTTCGCGTTCAGCATGAGCGTCTTTCAGCCAGCCGGCCAGCGCCTGTATGTCCTCTGCGGTAACCGAGTCGCCATCCTGCCAGCGCAGCAGGTTTTCCAGCAGTACCTTCATGGATTTTGGCAAACGTGAAATATCGCCCAGTTCAGTCGCGGCTTTTGCCAGGCTGTAATAGTGATACTGGCGATCGTGGACAGACAGGGTGTCCTGAGTGAGTTGGCGTAGGGTTGTCGACATTGCTCCTCCATTGCGTGTTCTTTTGACAGTAAACCCAAATCATCGCAGAGGCAGCAAACCCACAAATGCAGATGCCGGGTAAAACCTTATTAATAACAAGGTCTGTTTAAAGATAGCACAATCGAATCGCAACGTTTTGATAACAACACTAATTGACAACAGCTGAAACAAACTGAAAATAAAATACAAAAGCGCCCCGCTGTACTTGCCAGCGGGGCGCTATTTGTTAGGGCGCGGAAAAGATCACTAAATGGGTATTAACGCACCATCAGTGCAATCCATAACGCGCTGGTCCAGAACAGGGCAGAAAATGTCCAGGTGCTGAACCAGGTAATTTGAGTTAAGTTCACTTTCAGACTCCTTCAGGTCATTCTGACCAAAACGTACATCATGAAACGCTGATCGTAAGCGGTGAGCGTTTTACCGTTAAGTGATGCTGTTAGCATCAAAAGCGGGCGTCAAAATGCCCTGACCAGTACATCGGCCTGAATGGTAATAAGAGCTATTTTATTTTCAAGTCTCAGAAAAAAGCTAAGTATGGATACTGCCCGCGTTAATTGGCTTTGGTATCTTCAAACAGTGATTCAATAAAATTACGCTGCAGGTCATTCATTTCCCAGGATGCCGGGATCGCCTGCTGAGTGTCATTTTTTTTAGCTTTACAGAAACGCTCGTTGGTTTTGCGTAACTGCTGTACTTTTTGCTCAGGCTGTCTCAGGTGCATTGATTACCCCCACATCCGCCAAACGAATAAGCCCACCACCACCCAAAACAGTGCTGAAGCAGCGAAAACCGCCAACCAGGCTTTGCGTCTCAGATTGCTGTTACGCTCCACCTTGATGGTCTTGTCCCCGAAACCGGGTTGTACAGATAATCTCGTCGCCATAGTTTTTGATAATCACTCTCATTAGAAACGATTGTTTGAACCAATCAGAAATTAGGATGAATCCTAAACATTCTCTGTTGCAAAATCCAGTAATTTTTATTGTACAAAACGATTAACAGGTTTAATCAAGCATGAATAAGATTAATTAAAGGTCCTAACTCAACTGGGCCGTAATAAATAATCCTTAACACAAATTCAACCCGCCGGGTTCCACCGTAGATCCATTTATAACTGGAGTTCCTTTTCGTTATCCTTTACATGCAGGCACTCTTTAAGAGTTATAACTAGAGTATGAGAATCATCCTAAGGTCACGCAAAGAGGCAGATTGAAAAATGTGTACTGTTTCTCATTTAAGAAATAACAATCAATAAACATGTGATACATGTTTCATTTACGGAAAAATAATGAAAGAGCCTTAACGAATGGTGATGGCTGGGCAAATAAAAGTAAAAAAAAAGAGCCGCGCTGCGGCTCTTTCTCCTCGATGCACGCCCTGTCGTGATTATTTCGCCGGGAGTTTAATGTCTTTAAACATCGCTTCGATATCTTCGTTTGAACGCAGTCCGACGGCGGTATCAACCACATCACGTGTCAGGTGCGGAGCAAAACGTTGAATAAAATCATACATATAACTGCGCAGGAACGTACTGCGGCGGAAACCGATTTTCGTGGTGCTGAAGCTGAACACATCAGTAGCCTCAATGCGCACCAGATCAGGATCGGACACCGGATCAACCGCCATGCTGGCGATAACCCCGACGCCCAGGCCCAGTCTGACGTAGGTTTTAATCACGTCAGCATCCGTGGCAGTAAAGACGATACGCGGGGTCAGCCCGGCACGGTTGAACGCCGTGTCCAGTTCTGAACGGCCCGTAAAACCGAAGGTATAGGTCACCAGCGGATACTCCGCCAGCTCTTCAATGGACACTTTGCTTTTTGCCGCCAGCGGATGGTCAGGCGTCACGACGATGGCGCGATTCCAGTGGTAGCACGGCAGCATGATCAGGTCGTCATACAGGTGCAGCGCTTCGGTGGCAATGGCGAAGTCCGCATTCCCTTTCGACACGGCTTCTGCAATCTGCGTCGGGGAGCCCTGGTGCATGTGCAGGGAAACCCGGGGATAGCGCTCAATAAATCCCTTAATCACATTCGGCAGCGCATAGCGGGCCTGCGTGTGCGTGGTAGCAACGTACAGCGAACCCTTGTCGGGCCAGGTATGCTCACCGGCAACCGATTTAATGGCATCCACTTTCGACAGCACTTCGCGCGCAATGCGGATGATTTCCTGGCCGGCGGGGGTAACCTGGGTTAAATGCTTGCCACTACGGGCAAAAATCTGGATACCCAGCTCATCTTCGAGCATACGCACTTGCTTACTGATCCCGGGCTGCGAGGTATAGAGTCCTTCGGCCGTTGAAGAGACGTTGAGATTGTGATTCACCACTTCAACGATGTAACGCAGCTGCTGCAATTTCATTTTTCATTCCATCCAGGGTTTGAAACAATGCGCCGACAACCCGGTAGCAAACGAGAGCCGGACTCAGGTAACCGGTCTGAAACCGTCATCACTGGCGATGCGGCAAAGCGAAAGGGCTCATGCAGCGGCAGCTTCAGGTCCGAAGGTTATAATGCGAATAAATAATAAGAAAGGGATTATCTATAACAACTATATCAAAAATGAGGGAGATGTATAGTAGCGGGAGAGCAAAGCCAGAGAGAAGATAAAGCAGGAGCGAACCGCACGGGGCGGCCCGCTCACTGAAGGAAAGCGCGAGATTACTTCTTCGCGGTGACTTCCCATTTGCCGTCAACGAAGAACGCAGACCAGCCAGTGGCTTTTCCGTCTTTTTCTGTGCTGACATACTGCTGCTTCGTTTTACGGCTGAAGCGCACCACGGCTTTATTGCCGTCCGGATCGGTCGCCGGGGCATCCGCCAGATAGCGCAGTTTCTCCGGTAAACGATCGCGGAAGCGCTGCAACTCCTCCACCTGCGGCGCGCGAGTTTCACGCGATTTAGGGAAGGTGTTAGCGGCCAGGAACACCCCGGCAGCACCGTCACGCAGGACAAAGTAGGCGTCTGACTTCTCGCAAGGCAGCTCAGGCAGCGGAACCGGATCTTCCTTCGGAGGAGCCACTTCGCCGCTGCGCAGAATTTTACGCGTATTTTTGCACTCATCGTTAGTACAGGACATGTACTTACCGAAGCGCCCCATTTTCAGGTGCATTTCAGAACCACACTTCTCACACTCAACGATCGGGCCGTCATAGCCTTTGATACGGAACTCGCCCTGCTCGATCTCGTAACCATCACACTCCGGGTTATTACCACAGACGTGCAGCTTACGCTGAGGGTCAATCAGGTAGCTGTCCATCGCCGTGCCACACTTCTGGCAGCGACGACGGGCGCGCAGCGCGTTGGTTTCCGCATCGTCCCCTTCGAGAATATTCAGCACTTCATTCTCAGGGATCAAATTAATCGTCTGCTTGCAGCGCTCTTTCGGCGGCAGCGCATAGCCGGAGCAGCCGAGGAATACGCCGGTGCTCGCCGTGCGGATCCCCATCTGACGGCTACAGGTCGGGCAGTCGATGGAGGTCAGGATCATCTGATTAGGCTGCATGCCGCCTTCTTCCGGATCCTTCTCTGCCTTCGCCAGCTGGTCGCTGAACTCGGCGAAGAACTGATCCAGCACCGCTTTCCACTGCGCTTCGTTTTTCGCGACTTTATCGAGGTTGTCTTCCATGTGGGCGGTGAAGTCATAATTCATCAGATCGCGGAAGCTCTCTTCCAGCCGATCGGTGACGATTTCACCCATTTTTTCCGCATAGAAACGACGACTTTCCACCTTCACATATCCGCGATCCTGAATGGTCGAGATAATCGAGGCGTAGGTGGAAGGACGGCCGATACCGCGTTTTTCCAGCTCACGGACCAGAGAGGCTTCGCTGAAGCGTGCCGGTGGTTTGGTGAAGTGCTGGCTCGGAACCAGCTGCTGCAGGCTGAGTTCACTGCCTACCGCCACGTCGGGTAACACGCGATCTTCATCACCCTTACGCAGTGCCGCCATGACGCGCGTCCAGCCGTCAAAGCGCAACGTGCGCCCTTTTGCCTTCAGTTTGAAATCGGCTGCTTCCACGGTCAGCGTGGTGGAGTCGTACTGCGCAGGCATCATCTGACAGGCCACGAACTGACGCCAGATCAGCTGATACAGCTTCTGGGCATCATTTTCCATGTCTTTCAGCTGTTCAGACTGCACTTTGACATCCGACGGACGGATGGCTTCGTGTGCTTCCTGCGAGTTTTCTTTGCTGCTGTAAACATTCGCCGCTTTCGGCAGGTATTTCGCACCGAATTCATCTTCAATGTAGCCGCGAACCATGCTGACCGCGTCCTGACTCAGGTTGGTTGAGTCAGTACGCATATAGGTAATATGGCCGGCTTCATACAGACGCTGGGCCATCATCATGGTTTTCTTCACGCCAAAGCCAAGACGGGTGCTGGCTGCCTGCTGAAGCGTGGAGGTAATGAACGGGGCTCCAGGCTTACTGCTGGTCGGCTTATCTTCGCGATCGGCCACCACATAGCGTGCTTTTTCCAGCAGGCTGACGGCAGCATGGGTCTGCTCACGGTTGACCGGGCGGAAAGGCTTGTCGCCCTGATGGGTGACCTGCATCGGCAGATCCACCCCTTTCGGCGTGGTCAGTTCAGCATTCAGGTCCCAGTACTCTTCCGGGACAAAGGCTTTAATTTCACGCTCACGCTCGACCACCAGCCGCACCGCCACCGACTGGACGCGGCCAGCGGACAGCCCACGCGCCACTTTTTTCCACAGCAGCGGCGAGACCATATACCCCACCACGCGGTCCATAAAGCGGCGCGCCTGCTGGGCATTAACACGGTCGATATTCAGCTCACCCGGCTTTTCAAAGGCCTGGCGAATCGCATTTTTGGTGATTTCGTTAAACACCACGCGGCTGTACCGCGACTCATCGCCACCGATCACTTCCCGCAGGTGCCACGCAATGGCTTCCCCTTCGCGGTCAAGGTCCGTTGCGAGATAGATATGGTCCGCTTTCTCAGCCAGCGCCTTCAGTTCAGCGACCACTTTTTCCTTGCCTGGCAGGATCTGATAATTCGCATCCCAGCCATGATAAGGATCGACGCCCATACGGTTAACCAGCGCCGTCTTTTCGTCTTTTTTGACCTTTTTGGTTGTTTTACTGGTTGTAGAGTCAGCGCTCTTTTTAACTGTTGATCCACTGGTCGGCAAATCGCGGATATGGCCCACGCTGGATTTAACCACGTAGTCATTACCGAGATATTTATTGATCGTTTTGGCTTTTGCCGGGGACTCAACTATTACGAGAGCTTTTCCCATAGTTACCTTTACCTGATTAAAACATCCGAGAGTATTTTGTGCCGTTTATGCTCATCACATCGCGCACTAACGTTAAGGTTATCGGGATATAAAGATCCAACCCGGCTAACTTTTCATCAATTCGGTCTTAATAATGCACGTTGCAACCAATTGATAAACGGTACTTTTTACCACCTGTTAAGCGAATCTCTAACATGGCGTAAAGTCTGTTTTACGCCCGGAACCCGAAACGCCCACACTCTACCTGATAAAATCTGTTACGCAACTTAATTAGCATCAAGCCTCCATTTACGCCAGGAATGCCGTCAAAAAGAAAAAAAATTGTTCGCACCTTATCCACCTGATGGATCATTATCCGTAACGATAAAATAACCTGACGGTACGGCTATAAAGGAAGAAAAGTCAGATTTTATGTTTCTGCGGCGCAGTATCGCAAGCCGGGGGGGATATCATCTGGATTTTTCCACTTGAACCCCCTTCTGCCGTTGATTACATTGACCCGTCGGCCTGTTACCGCAGCCGCTAAATAAAGCGGCAGGTGCCCGGAGAATCGCTTCTCCTTGACGGAGTTCGCCGTGCTGGCGCACTCCGCGTTAACGAAAATGGAATCCTCATGACCACCTTGATCTATCAGGATGAAAAATCCCACAAATTCTGGACCGTTGTACAGCAACAGCAGGAACTCCATCTCAACTGGGGGCGCGTGGGGACTCAGGGACAAAGCCAGATTAAAAGCTTTGACGATGAAGAACAGGCCAGAAAAGCGTGTGAAAAGTTAATAAAAGAAAAGACGCGCAAAGGGTATCAGCCACCGGATGAGGCGACGCTGGCCAGCGCCAGCCCGGACGCTACCGTCAAGGCATCTTCTCCCGTGAAGAAAACCGCTGTGCCCGATCCGGCCCCTGACGCCCTGCCTGAAGCGGCTCCGGCTCCGGTTGCACCACCAATCGCCACGGTGGCCAGCGATGCTGCCCCCCTGTGGCTGACCGCAGGTCAGGCGATTGCTCTACCGCAAAAGCTGACGGTGCTGGCCCTGAGCCATCGTCACCGGCCGCTCCCACCTGCGGGCAAAGTGGAAGAGCCGTCTGAGCAGCTGCGGCGCATGAAAATACTGAGTCAGGAGGTCCGTAAGAACGGTCCTCTGCCGCTGGATGCCAGTCGCTGTGACAGCGACTGGCAGCAGGCGATAGCCCTGGCGCAGGAGTGCCTGGCGGAGGGCAAAGCCATCCCTCAGCGCTCTCCGATGGCGGGTGCGGCAATGATTAAAATTAACCAGACTTACGCAGGCAGAAAAGCCACGCTGCTGATTGATGCCATTGTTGCTCACTATGGCCTGATGTATGCCACTGAGATGATGATTGCCAGCCTGCAGATTGGTCTCGACCGCGACTACCGCACCCGCCAGATTTCATTTTATCCTGCTGATATTGCCCCTGCCGGCTATCAGCAAAACGTTGCCGAGCATGAAATGCGTCTGCGCTGGCACCTTTCAGCTGCCCCTGAAGCGATGTGGCAGGCGTGTGCCGACCGTCTGATCGCCGCCCTGCCTCATACGCCTGCCTGGCGCAGGCCGCTGGTGGCGCTCCTGCTGCCGGAAAAACCTGAGCTGGCCGATGAGATCCTCAACCTGACCGGACCCGATGGTGATATCGGGGCGCTTGAGCTGTTAAAGATCACCGCTACCCGTGACAGCACGCTCCGCGCGCTGGACTCGTTTAAAAGCCTCGACGTTTTCGACAGCTGGTACTACGGTGAATTGCTCACCACCACGGTGCTGCTGGAACAGGGCGTAAGCGCCCTGCCGCGCTTTGCCCCCTATGCCCACGGCGATCGCTGCGGGGAAGTGCTGATGCATGTCAATCATCCGCTGGCGCTGGAGATGTTAATTCGCGCGGCGGGCCAGGGTAAGCGCAGCTATGAGCGTGCGGCCAGGGCCAGCCAGCGTTTTCCTCACGCGGCTTTCACCGCGCTGGTTCGCCTGCTGAACGGCAGAGAAGAGGCTCTCTGGCGCACCCAGCTGCATGCTTTACTGCATAATCAGCCGCAGCTGGCGGTTGAGGTCGCGCCGTGGCTGTCGCCGGAAGAGGCCGACCTGGTGAACCGCAGCCAGCAGAAGCTGAATGTGAAAACCGACTGCGCCAGCGCCGATATGCTGCCTGCTATCCTGGTGTCTCCCCCATGGCTGAACAAAAAACAGGCCAGTAGCATTCCGCTGCTGTCGCTGGCGGTACAACCGGTCGCAGCAGTCTTCAACGGCGTGCCGGAAGATATCCTGTCAAGCTGGTCAAATCACAGTAAGCTGCAGGTCGCCGGTCTGCCGTCCGACCAGGTTCTGGCCCGTCTCGGCTTCACCAGCTGGAATCAGTCGCTGCCTGCCACGGCGGTCCAGGCCTATGAAGAGGACGATTACCCTCAGCTGCTCGCCGACTGGGCGACCAACCACGCGCATTATGCCAGCGACTGGAACCTTTATATTCTTCCCGCGCTGCCGCGAGAAAAAGCGCTTGGCCTGTGGAACGTTCTCAGCAGCGAACATCACACCGGCATCGCCCTGGTGATGGCCCACTTTGGTCTGGATGGGTTGCCTGGTTTTATCAACAGCATCGGACGCCAGCCGCAGGAAGCCCTGACCGTAGCCATCTGCGTCGGCAGTACCGAACTGGCGGTCCCTGTCGCCCGCGCTTTCTCTAAGTTGAAAACCCTGCGCGAAGAGGCGCGCAGCTGGCTGCTTAAATACCCGGAACATGCCGTAGCGGGACTGCTACCGATCGCGTTCGGCAAAGCGGGTGAGGCGCAGGATAATGCACGTCTGGCATTGCGCCTGCTGTTGGACAACGGCCACCAGGCGCTGATTGAAGAGGTCGCCGGACGGTATCAGCAGCCGGAGGTGCTGGCGGCGGTCAGTGCGCTGGTAGAGCTTGACCCGCTCAACGATTTCCCGGCGAAACGCCCGGCCCTGCCGCCTTTCTGGCAGCCGGTACTGTGGACACGTCCGCAGTTGCACAACGGCAAGGCGCTGCCTGAAGAGGCGCTGACCCATTTGGGGACTATGCTGCGCTTCCCGACCGAAAATGGCCGCTATCCCGGCCTGGATCAGGTGAAAGCGGCCTGTACCCCGGCGTCGCTGGCCAACTTTGCCTGGGACCTGTACAACGCCTGGATGGCGGCCTCGGCCCCCCCTAAAGAGGGCTGGGCCTTCAGCACGCTGGGACTGTTTGGCAATGATGATATCGCCCGGCGGTTAACCCCGTTAATCCGCAGCTGGCCGGGTGAATCGCAGCATAAGCGGGCGGTTGCCGGCCTGGAGATCCTGGCCGATATTGGTACTGATATCGCGCTGATGCAGCTTAACGGTATTGCGCAGAAGCTGAAATTTAAAGCGTTGCAGGAGCGGGCACGGGAAAAAATCAGCCAGATCGCCGAAAAGCGTGAGCTGACGGTGGCAGAGCTGGAAGACCGCCTTGCGCCCGATCTGGGGCTGGACGATAACGGCTCAATGCTGCTTGATTTTGGCCCACGTCAGTTTACCGTCAGCTTCGATGAGACGCTGAAACCCTTCGTCCGCGACGGCAGCGGCAGCCGCCTGAAGGATCTGCCTAAACCGAATAAAAGCGATGATGCCGGGCTGTCTGCCGATGCGGTAAATCGTTTCAAACTGCTGAAGAAAGATGCGCGCACCATCGCCAGCCAGCAGATCGCCCGTCTGGAAACCGCTATGTGTCAGCGCCGTCGCTGGACGGAGCAACAGTTCAGAGAGTTTCTGGTCGGTCACCCGCTGATTGGCCACCTCACCCGCCGCCTGGTCTGGGGCGCGTATGATGCCGATAATCAGCTGATCAGCTGCTTCCGCGTGGCGGAAGACGACAGCTACAGTACCGCCGGAGATGATCTCTACGTCCTGTCGCCGGATGCGACGCAGATCGGCATCCCCCACGTTCTTGAGATCCCACTGGCTGAAGCGGCGGCTTTTGGCCAGCTGTTTGCTGACTATGAGCTGCTGCCGCCGTTCCGCCAGCTGGATCGCAACCGCTATCAGCTGACCGCAGAGGAAGCGGCATCGGTCGACCTGCAGCGCTGGCAGGGACGGCTTTGCCCGAGTGGCCGCCTGGCCGGCCTGACGGCCCGAGGCTGGCTGCGCGGCGTGCCGCAGGATGCCGGCTGGATCTGCTGGATGCTGAAACCGCTGGGCGATCTGACGCTGGTGCTGGAAATGGGAGAAGGACTGGGCGTTGGCATGGCACCGGATGAGTTTAACAAAGAGCAGACGCTGAGCAGCATCTGGCTGTGGGAGGGGGATGCGCACCAGTATGGCTGGGGAGAACGACACCCGCAGAAACAGCCGTTCTCGTGCCTGCACCCTGTCACCGCCAGCGAAATGCTCAGTGATATTGATTCGCTGTTTGACTAATGTCCGGAAATAAGGAAAGACCATGTCTGACATGTTACAGCGGCCCCCTGCCGCCGTGCTTTACGCCGCAGAACTGGCGCAGCTGATGCAGGATGACAGCGGCCCGCGTCCACCGGGCTGGCGTCTGAGCCTGCCCGCGGCTCGCGCCTTTATCCTGGGGGACAGCGGACGCGGCATCACCGCCAAAGTGGTCACCCCGGTGGCCAGCGTGGAGCGCATGCTGGTCACGCTGGCCACCGGGCGCGGGCTGATGCTGGTTGGCGAACCGGGTACGGCAAAGTCACTGCTGTCGGAGCTGCTGGCCACCGCCATCAGCGGCGATGCAGGGCTGACCATCCAGGGGGGAGCCTCGGTCACCGAAGATCAGATAAAATATGCCTGGAATTATGCCCTGTTGATCAACCAGGGGCCGTCCACCGCCGCCCTGGTTCCGGCACCGCTGTATCAGGGAATGCGCGACGGTAAGATTGTGCGTTTTGAAGAGATTACCCGTGCCCCGCTGGAGGTGCAGGACTGCCTGCTGGGCATGCTTTCTGACCGGGTGATGGCGGTGCCAGAGCTCAGCGGTGAAGAGAGCCAGCTCTACGCCCGGGAAGGCTTTAATATCATTGCCACGGCCAACACCCGCGATCGGGGAGTGAATGAAATGAGCGCGGCGCTGAAGCGGCGTTTTGATTTCGAAACCGTGTTCCCGATCATGAATTTCCAGCAGGAACTGGATTTAGTGTCCACCGCCTCGGCCCGCCTGCTGGCGCACAGCGGTATTCCACACACCGTGCCGGACGACGTGCTGGAACTGCTGGTTAACACCTTTCGCGATCTGCGCAGCGGCGGGGAGAAAAAGAGCGCGATGGACAGCCTGAACGCGATTATGTCCACCGCCGAAGCCGTTAACGTAGCCCATGCGGTTGGGGTGCGCGCCTGGTTCCTTGAGCAGCGCGCCAGCGAACCGGCCGACCTGGTGGACTGTATCGGTGGTACCATCGTTAAAGATAATGAGGATGACCGGGCACGCCTGCGTCGCTACTTTGAGCAGCGCGTCGGCAGCCGCACTGGAGCGCACTGGCAGGCCTACTATCAGGCACGCCACCGCCTGCCATGATGCTCACGCCCACAGAGCCGCTGATCCTCGGCATTCGCCATCACAGCCCCGCCTGCGCCCGCCTGGTGCAGCGCAGCATCAAACAGCTGCGCCCGGCCTGGGTGCTGATCGAAGGGCCGGCTGATTTTACACCCCGCCTCGGCGAGCTGCTGCTGCCGCATACCCTGCCGGTTGCCATCTATAGCTATTGTCAGTTTCAGGATCACCAGAGGCCCGGTACAGGGGCCTGGACCCCCTTTGCGGAGTGGTCCCCGGAGTGGCAGGCCCTGCGTGCTGCAGGAGAAATCGGCGCAGAGACCTGTTTTATTGATTTGCCCGTCTGGGCCCTGTCTGACGATGATGACTGTGAAGACGCAGACGCACACTATCACCGACGCCAGCAGGCCATGCTCGACGCCTGCGGCATGGAGAACAGTGATGCGCTGTGGGACCACCTGTTCGAGGATGAGGCGCAGCAGGCCAGCCTGCCGGAGGCGCTGGCACTGTGGTTTCAGCAACTGCGCGCGGACAGCGGCGGCAGCGTGCAGGATCGGCAACGGGAAGCCTACATGGCAAGATGGATCGCCTGGGCGGTTGCACAGAACAGCGGCCCGGTGCTGGTCGTCTGCGGGGGCTGGCACGCCCCGGCCCTTGCCCACCTGTGGCGCGGTGCTGACGCAACCGAGCGTCCTCCGTTACCGGAACCGGTGGTGCAGGACGCGGTCAGCGGCAGCTATCTGACGCCCTACAGTGAAAAACGACTGGACGTGCTGGCGGGCTATCTGTCCGGGATGCCCGCCCCGGTCTGGCAGGACTGGTGCTGGCGAGTCGGCCAACGACAGGCCGGACTGTCTCTGCTGGAAGCGGTGCTGGCCGCGCTGCGCCAGCGCCATTTACCGGCATCAACAGCGGATATGGCCAACGCCCTGAGCCAGGCGCAGGCGCTGGCGGCCCTGCGCGGACATCGTCTCCCTCTGCGTAACGACTGGCTGGATGCGCTGGCTGGCAGCCTGATCAAAGAAGCCCTCAATACGCCGCTGCCGTGGAGCTATCGCGGTACCCTGCAGTCCGGCACGGACCCCATCCTTATGGTGCTGGTGGATATACTCGCAGGCCAGCGTTTTGGTGAGCTGGCCACCACTACCCCGCAACCGCCCCTGCCGCAGGATGTGAACGGCGAACTGGCGCGGGTCGGCATCACGTTGCCCGCCACGCTGTCGCTTAACCGCTACGACGCGACAGGCCTGCAACAAAGTCAGGTTCTGCACCGTCTTGCCGTACTGGCGATCCCGGGAATAACCTGCCTTACGGGTAACACGCTGGCTCTGTCGGGTGACGGCGAAGAGCAGTGGGCGCTGACGCGGCCGTTAACGCAGCATGCCGCCCTGATCGAAGCTGCTCGCTATGGTGCAACCCTGGAAGAAGCCTCCCGTAACCGGCTGTCATCCGCCATGGCAGAGTCAGAGGGCATTGGTCCCCTGTCGGGCTGGCTGCAGCGTGCGACGCTCGCCGGTCTGTCGGCGTTCAGCCAGGTACTGCTTACCCGGCTGGAGCAGCAGATTGCGCTTGAAAGTCATTTTGAAGCGATGGGTCCACCGCTGGAGGTGCTTTACGCCCTGTGGCGTCACGACTCAATCAACGGCATGCGCGACGCGGCAGTTCTGCAAACCACCCTGCGGGCGGCGGTCGACCGTACCCTGTGGCTGGCGGAGTCGACCGGACTGATTGCCACGCCCCTGGTCAGCGCCCACCTGCACAGCTGGCAGGCGCTGTGCCATATTCTGCGTGATGAACAGAACCGTCAGCCCGCAGGCGATCTTGTGCCGCTGCCGCGTGCGCTGGCCGTGCTGACCCGCCGGTTCAGGGCGAAGGAAGCCTGCGCGCTCAGCCGGGGAGCCGCACTGGGTGCCCTGATCCGACTGGAGCAACCCGACGCCGGTGCGCAGGCGGCGCTGGCGCTACTGGACGATCTTCCGCCAGATTTGCTGGGTGAAGCACTGCATGGACTGATTGCCCTTGCCCGCCATCAGCTGGCCTCACACCCCGCGTTTATCGTCGGTTTTAATCAGCGGCTGATGCAGCTTGACGATGATCCGTTTATTCACGCCCTGCCCGACATGCGGGCGGCGCTCGCCTGGCTGCCACCGCGTGAACGGGCAGCGCTGGCGCGTCAGGTGCTGGCGCATTATCAGCTCACACACCTGCCTGAGCATCTGTTACAGACGCCGCAGGCGACATCCTGTACACCCGCCGAACTCTTCCGTCACCAGCAGCAGGATCAACGTGCGGCCGACCAGCTGCGCGCCTGGGGCATACTGTAAAGGAACGCTGATGCCCGAACTCTCTGATATTTTATCCAGCCGTGAGCTGCAGCGCTGGCGTCTGCTACTGGGTGAGGCGGCAGAAAACAGCCTCAGCGGGCTGGATGAGCAGGCCCGCGCCGTGGATAACGCCCTGGAGTGGCTGTACGGGCGCGATCCGCAGCGTATCCAGCGTGGAGAACGTCACGGCGGAATGCAGGGGTCGCAGCTCACCACGCCAGAATGGATCAACGCCATCCACCAGCTGTTTCCGGCTGAGGTGATAGAGCGACTGGAAAGTGACGCAGTGCTGCGGTTTGGCATCGATGACGTGGTCACCAATCGGGATGTCCTGGAGCGCATTGCGCCCTCGGAGGGACTGCTGCGCGCCGTCCTGCATACCAAACACCTGATGAACCCTGAGGTATTACAGGCAGCACGCCGGCTGGTGCGCCAGGTCGTGGAGCAGATTATGGCACGGCTGGCGACTGACGTCCGCCAGGCCTTTTCTGGCTCCCGCGACCGGCGGCGGCGGTCACCGGTCGCGATCGCTCGCAACTTCGATTTTAAAAGCACGCTGCGTGAAAACCTGCATCGCTGGGACCCGGAACGCCGTCGTCTGTACATTGAATCCCCGGTGTTTATCAGCCGGGTGAAACGCCACAGTGAAAAATGGCAGCTGGTGCTGCTGGTCGATCAGAGCGGATCGATGGTGGATTCGGTGATCCACTCAGCGGTAATGGCCGCCTGCCTGTGGCAGCTGCCGGGCATTCGTACCCATCTGGTGGCATTTGATACCAGCGTGGTTGACCTGACGGCCGACGTGCAGGACCCGGTCGATTTGCTGATGAAGGTGCAACTGGGTGGCGGCACGGATATCGGCAAAGCCGTGCAGTACGGCCGGCAGCTGATCGCGCAGCCGGAAAAAAGTGCCATTGTGCTGGTCAGCGATTTCTTCGAGGGCGGCTCCCCCTCTCTGCTGATAAACCAGGTCAGACAGTGCGTGCAGGACGGCACTAAAGTCCTCGGTCTGGCCGCGCTGGACAACAAAGCCGCACCCAGTTACGACCGGGAAATGGCCCAGCGGCTGGTGAATGTCGGGGCGCAGATCGCCGCGATGACGCCGGGAGAGCTGGCGGCGTGGCTCGCAGAGAATCTACAATCATGAGTGCTCCCGTACGCAATGAACTGCTCGAACTGACGCCCCAGGCGCTGATCGCCCTGAGCAACGCTGGCCTGGTTAAACGCAGCCAGAAGGAGATTGCCGCCGGAAACCTGCCGCTGTTCAGCGATGCAGAAGGTGTGCTGACGGCCCGGTTCAGCGAGGGCACCGTGACGCGCCTGAACCAGGGCCAGGGGCTGAAAGAGGCAAGCTGCACCTGCAACGCCAGCGGCATGTGTCGCCATCGGGTGATGCTGGTACTGGGTTACCAGCAGATCCACACCCCGGTGACACCCCCCCCGGAAACCCGCTGGCAGCCAGGGGAATGGCTGGACGAACTCGCCTCCCTGCCTGCGACCACCCGCAAACGGGCGCAGCAGCTGGCCGGAAAAGGGCTGGTCATTGAACTTCACTGTGCCCCAGGCCAGGTGCCTGCCGCCAGGCTGCCGATGAGCGACGTGCGGTTTTTCTCGCGCAGCAGTATGCGCTTCGCCCGCTGTGACTGTATTGAGGGCACGCTGTGCGAACATATTATCCTTGCGGTGCAGGCCTTTGCGGCGGCCGAAGCCCGCCATCCCGGTTTCGATCATCTCAGCTGGCAGACCGGGGCCGGGCTCGCCGGGGAACCCGCGACGCAGATGCCGCAGGAGGATGGCCTGGCGCAGCTGAATGATCTGAGTTACGCCCTGTGGAGCGGCGGCATCAGCCAGCCTGCCGTAACCTGCTCACCTCTGCTGGTTCGCGCCGCGCGTCACGCACAGCAGGCGGACTGGCGCTGGGTCACGCTGGCAGTGCAACAGGTATCAGAAGGCATTGATGACTTTCATCAACGCGCATCCCACTATCGTGCAGGGGTGTTTCTCAGTCAGTTCGCCGCACTGACGGCCCGCCTGCGCGCCGCCCGGGAGATGGCCGGCATCGCCGCTGAAGATCGGACGCCCACGCAGCCCTGGCGCAGTCTGGTCGGTCACGGCGTGCAGGACCAGGTCAGACTGGATCACCTGCGGCTGGTGTCGCTGGGGATGCAGAGCTGGCAGAACGAGCAGCATTATGGGGTGCGTATCTGGTTTACCGATCCCGATACCGGCAGCGTGCTGCATCTCTCGCGTCAGTGGCCACTGGCGGAACAGGAGAATGCCCCGGGCTGGCAGCGGCGGATTGCCGGCTTTCAGGCGGATATGCTGGCGGGCGGCCAGATTATTTCCCAGGCGGCGCAGCGTGATGCCAAGGGTGAACTTCACCTCAGCGCCCGCGATCGCCTGAATGCCGTGGCCCCCCTGACGCCCGCCGCCTGGGCCATTCCTGATATTCCACTCTGTCAGCCCGGCGTGGTGGCGCTGCGCCAGTACCTGCTGCATCGTCCACCTGCCTTTACCCGTCCGCTGAGTGAAAGCGATAACCTGTTTATTCTGCCGCTGGGTGAGTGTTTGAGCCTGCGCTGGGATGCCGGGCGTCAGACGCTGGAAGCCGAGGCGATCAGCGGCCCCGGCGAAGATAATGTGCTGTGTCTGTCACTCAGCGTCTCCCCCGCCGCGCCGGGTGCCATTGACGCGCTTATCCGCGTGCTGCAACAGCAGGACGATCCGCCCTGTCAGGTCTCCGGCCTGGTTTCCGTGGCCGGAGGGAAACTGACGCTGGAACCTCTGGTGGTGATGACCGGTAAACGGGCCTGGGTACTGCAGGCCGGTCCGCCTTCGCCGCAGGCTCTGCCGACGGCTGCCGTTGACCATCCCCTGCCGCTTTCGCTGCAGCTGCTTCAGCGCTGCCAGCAGATGCTGGTCGACTGGCTGCATAACGGGTTGCATCATCAGGAGCAGCGGGCCTGCCGGGAGGCCGAAGCCCTGGCAGCCGATCTTCAGCGCTGTGGATTTGCAAAGCTGGCGAAACTGGCGGCTCAGATCCCCACACGACTGCGGGGTGCTGACCCTGAGGAGCTGGTGAAGACGCTGACCGCCTTTGTGCTGCTGCGCGACCGTCTGGAGCAGGAGTGTCTGCTGATGCCGTCAGCGTTTTAACAGCATAACGCCCGCAAAAGCGGGCGTTAGCAGCAGGTTACAGCAGCGGTTTATCGCCGCGCTGCCACAGGCGCAGCAGCAGACGCTCGGCGCTGGCAGAGGCACTGTCGGTGAAACGGCTCATCACACTTTTACGACGTGCATAGCGCACGCCGACCACCTGGTGGTCGTTCATGCGTTCGATGATCAGGTCGTCGCTGGTGCTGATGGCGTCTACCAGACCCTTTTCCAGCGCCTGCGTGCCGTACCAGTGCTCACCGGTTGCCACGCTGTCAATATCCAGTGAAGGCCGCATCTGATGCACAAACTGTTTAAACAGCACGTGCGTCTCGTTCAGATCTTCGCGAAACTTCTCACGCCCCTCCTCGGTATTTTCACCAAACAGCGTCAGCGTCCGCTTATATTCACCCGCCGTGTGCAGCTCAACGTCGATTTCATTACGCTTCAGCAGGCGGTTAAAGTTGGGGATCTGTGCCACGACACCGATAGAGCCGATGATCGAGAACGGCGCCGCGACAATCCGGTCAGCCACACAGGCCATCATATAGCCCCCGCTGGCCGCGACTTTGTCTACGGCCACGGTGAGGGGGATTTTTTTGTCACGCAGCCGCTGCAGCTGGGATGCGGCCAGTCCGTAGCCGTGTACCACGCCGCCCGGGCTTTCCAGACGCAGCAGAACTTCATCGCCGGCGGCCGCCACCGCCATCACCGCAGACACCTCTTCACGCAGCGAAGAGACTTCCCCGGCATCCATGCTGCCCTTAAAATCCAGCACGTAGAGGGTCGGTTTTTCCTGCGGTGGAGTATGCCCCAGCTTCGCCTGCTGCTTTGCCGCCTTTGTTTCCTGCTTGTCTTTTTTCTTCTGCGCTTTGTGCCACAGTTTTTGCTGCAGCGGCTTCATCTTCGCCAGCCGCATCGTGTCCTGCATGTCGCGGTAGCGCTCGTCGAGGTGCGTCAGCTTTAGCTGCCCGCCCTGAGCACGTTTACGCATGGCCAGGGTGGCGATAGTGATGGCAATCGCCACAATCGCCACCACTACGGTGACGGTCTTCGCCAGGAAAAGTCCATAATAAGAGAGTAGGTCCACTCAATCCGCCTTGATTTACATTATGTTAGAGACAGGCTTAGTGTAGCTGAGTCACGCTCAGTGACGGTCTTCGCCAGGAAAAGTCCATAATAAGAGAGTAGGTCCACTCAATCCGCCTTGATTTACATTATGTTAGAGACAGGCTTAGTGTAGCTGAGTCACGCTCAGGAGTCGCCTGCAACCCGTTTCAGTCTCCCAATAACCCTGGCGGGCGATTGAACTCAGCGCCGTTTTCAGGCATAAAACACTTTATTCAATCCGTGCAAGGGCTTACGTCAGGCGAAAATCGCAGTCTGCCCCTGATATTCCCCATCGCCAGAGGATCTCCCCGTGTACTATCAACCGAAAAGCGATCTGCTCAATAACCGAATTATTCTTGTGACCGGTGCCAGCGATGGTATAGGTCGTGAAGCCGCCCTCTCTTACGCCCGCTACGGCGCGCAGGTGCTGCTGCTGGGCCGGAATGCAGAGAAACTGCAACGCGTCTGTAACGAAATAAACGCGCACGGCCAGGCCACCGCCCTGTGGTTTACTCTCGATCTGGAAACCGCCACAGCCGAAAGCTGCCGTGTACTGGCAGAGACACTTGCCACTCAGGTGCCGCGCCTTGACGGTGTGCTGCATAACGCCGGGCTTCTGGGTGATGTGATCCCCATGGATCAGCAGGACCCGGCCACCTGGCAACAGGTGATGCGCGTCAATATTGACGGCACGTTTTTTCTCACCCAGGCACTGCTCCCCCTGCTGCTCAAATCCGATGCAGCATCACTGGTCTTCACCTCGTCAAGCGTCGGTCGTCAGGGACGCGCGGGCTGGGGAGCTTACTCTGTGTCGAAGTTTGCCACCGAGGGCATGATGCAGGTGCTGGCCGAAGAGTATGATGCGCGTCAGCTGCGGGTGAACTGCATTAATCCCGGCGGCACCCGGACCAAAATGCGCGCCAGCGCTTTTCCGCATGAGGATGCGCGCAAGCTCAAGACGCCAGCCGAAATTATGCCGCTTTATCTCTGGCTGATGGGCGATGACAGCAGGCGCAAAACCGGGCAGACCTTTGATGCGCAACCCGGACGCAAAGCGGGGGCAGCAGAATAATGGCTACCGACCGCCATCAACAGCGCCAGCAACGTCTGAAAGAACAGGTCGATGCGCGCATTGCGGCCGCCACCGACGTGCGCGGCATCCTGATGGTCTTTACCGGCAACGGCAAAGGGAAAACCACCGCCGCGTTTGGCACCGCCAGCCGCGCCGTAGGCCATCAGAAGCGCGTGGGCGTGATCCAGTTTATCAAGGGGGAGTGGCCGAACGGCGAGCGTAATTTGCTGGAGCCGCACGGTGTGGAGTTTCAGGTGATGTCCACCGGCTTTACCTGGGATACGCAGAATCGCGAAACCGATACCGCCGCCTGCCTGGCGGTGTGGGAGCACGGCAGGCGGATGCTGCAGGACCCGACGCTGGACCTGGTGGTGCTGGATGAGCTGACATATATGGTGAGTTTTGACTATTTACCGCTGGAAGAGGTCCTTGAGGCACTGCGGCAGCGCCCTGCCCGGCAGAGTGTGATTATTACCGGACGCGGCTGTCACCGGGATATTCTGGCGCTGGCAGATACCGTCAGCGAAATGCGTCCGGTAAAACACGCCTTTGACGCCGGGATCCAGGCGCAACAGGGGATTGACTGGTAATCTGCCCCCATAAAAAAAGGGACCCGGGGGTCCCTTTTTATCACCGAGCGGGCGTCAGCCCTGCTGGCGTTTCGACGAGCGGCGGTTGCTGCCCGGCTTACTGGTTTTGGTCGTGGTGGTGGTATGGCGCTTCACCGCACGGCGGATCTGATTCGCCTTGGTACGACGACGATCCTTTTCTACCGGCACTTTGCTGACCGTTTCCGGTGCCAGACCGACCAGCTCACGCAGGTAGTTAGTCGGCTCCAGATCCAGCTCCGTCCAGCCGCCGCGCGGCAGCCCTTTGGGCAGATCGATATCGCCATAGCGGACGCGAATCAGACGACTGACCTGAACCCCTACGGCTTCCCACAGGCGACGCACTTCACGATTACGACCTTCGGTCAGCGTGACGTTATACCACTGGTTGATCCCTTCGCCCCCGGTAAACTTCAGGGTCTTAAAGGCCGCCGGGCCATCTTCTAACTGCACGCCACGGCTTAACAGTTTGATCTTCTCATCATCCACGGCACCAAAGACGCGTACCGCGTATTCACGCTCGACTTCGCGGCTTGGGTGCATCAGACGGTTAGCCAGTTCACCATCGGTAGTGAACAGCAGCAGACCGCAGGTATTGACGTCCAGACGCCCGACGGCTACCCAGCGGGCACCGCGTAGCTTCGGCAGACGGTCAAACACCGTTGGCCGTCCTTCCGGGTCGTTACGGGTACAGAGCTCACCTTCCGGCTTGTAGTACGCCAGAACGCGGCAAACTTCGGTAATGGACTCACTGACGGGGACGATATGGCCGTCTACACGAATTTTCATTGATGCGCTGGGTTCAACCCGGTCACCCAGTGTTGCCAGCTTGCCATCGACGCTGACGCGTCCGGCAGAGATCAGGGTTTCAATTTCACGACGGGAACCGTGCCCGGCGCGTGCTAAAACTTTTTGTAACTTCTCGCTCATGGAGCACCCTCTGTGTCGCCTTCCCAGGCGTCATGGTGAAAACATAATTTCTTTTGTTTTCAATAACTTAAGTTGTGTATCACGTGCCATTATACAGCCTTTTTACCTTACTGTAACCCTGTTTGTTGCCGCTGCTTAGTGCGGGCGGCCATGGCCGGTAAAAAAAATAGCGCAGGGATCTGCTGCCCTGGTGGCCTGCGGTAAAGATTGGAATCGCTTAACAGTAAAGAAAAGTGATGAAATGATAATCACTTATCATTCAGCCTTATATTCTCCATTCACGCTGTTTCGAATTAACTGCAATAACAGCCACTTGCTATGCCATTATTCCGTATCCCTCTCTTTACCCTCAGCGGCAGCCCGTATGGTCTCCCGGCCTGTTATGCCTGTTGTGCGCCTCACCTTTAGTCCGTCACCCCAGTTTTTATCGATTTTCTGGTCTCATGCACCGGATGATTTAATTTTTTCGATATTTTATGCTGACTTAAAGACTATCAGGCGTGAATAACGGAGTGTAAACATCAAATAATCAGTTCTTTAATATTGCAGGTTGAGTTAATTCTGGATTATCCCAGCTTTTATAGTGATCACCGTCATATTAATTTGCTCTGCTTATTAGTTTGTGTAGAATTCATTCAGGCAAAACAGCGCCGAATAAATAGATACATAAGTATATATTACAAGTACACGTTAAACGTGACACATGACTTTTTGTTTTTCTTTTCGTTGTAAGCAGTAAAAACAGCCGCGAAAGCGTCTAAAAAAACGCTGAGATATCCTCAGCATCGGCATTACACGTCATAACTCCTCACCAGGGATTTTACCGACGTGTCCGACAAAGTGTGATCATAATGAAAATCAAAAATACCCTGCCAGCATTGGCTTTGCTAATGCTGACCGGCTGTTCTGTAGGCAAATATGACTACAGCAGCGAAGCTATGAAACGCGTAGACATGAATTTTACCGGTATTCCGACCATTCTTGGTATCGGCGCACTGGGCTCAAGCATTCCTGTTACCCCTGAATACAGCCTCACCGCAGCGCATGTCGCCAGACTTTCTGTTCAGAAAGTAAAGGCTTATCACCCCTATTGCGACCTCGCCATCATCTACCACAAAAATGACCTGAAAACGCTGCCGAAATTCCGCAGCGGCGCGGTCGGCGATCCGATAAAAATGTACGGCTACAGTTTTATTTCCGCCATGCCGGTGGAATCAGCAGGCGTTAATCTCGCCCTGACGGGGATCCGCAATGAGTGGAATAAGCGCCCGTGCGTCGCGATGGCATCCAATGCAGGCGTGGTGAAAGGAATGTCGGGCGGTGCGGTATATAACAGCGACGACACGATTGGCGGCGTCATCGTTGGCTTTACCGATGAAATAAAAAGACCGCGCAAATCGCCAGTTCCTCTTAAGGATGTTTCTCTGTATATCCCGTATAAGGATTTTAAAGAGTGGCTGGAAAAATCTACATCGTAATAACAATGAATGAGAATAATTAACAGGCCCATTCTCAGCGGCCTGTTAATTATGACTTACAGGAAGGGTTGAATATCGCCTACCCCTTCGCGGATCACTTCCGGGGTATTTTCCGTTAAATCAATGACGGTGGTTGGCTGCTGTCCGAGATAACCGCCGTGAATAATCAAATCGACCAGTTTGCCAATTTCATCCTGAATGGCTTCAGGATCGGACTCGGTAAAGTCATTGCCCGGCAGCATCAGCGAGGTCGACATCATCGGCTCATTGAGCGCCTCCAACAAGGCCAGTGCTATCGGGTTTGACGGCACGCGCAGCCCAATGGTTTTACGCTTCTCACTCATCAGACGGCGCGGCACTTCTTTGGTCGCCTTCAGGATAAACGTGTAGTTGCCTGGCGTGTTGTTCTTAATCAGACGAAACGCTGTGTTGTCGACATGGGCATAGGTTGACAGCTCGGACAGATCCCGGCACATCAGCGTAAAGTTATGGTTGCCGTCCAGCTGGCGGATGCGGCAGATACGCTCCATCGCATTTTTATCTTCCAGCTTACAGCCCAGGGCATAGCCCGAATCGGTCGGATAAACAATCACACTGCCCTTATTGAGCATTTCCACCGCCTGTTTGATCAGACGTGGCTGAGGATTGTCCGGGTGAATATAGAAAAATTGACTCATTACACACCTCTTACTCTGCGCGTCATCGCTACAGACTTATTTAGCAATTTCAGGAAACCGGTGCCACACCGCTTCTACGCCGCCCGGCAGCCATAATTTTTTCCCCAGTTCAATCCAGGGACAGGCCTGATGGAAGTCAGACCCCTGCGAGGCCGCCAGCTGATAGTCCTGCGCGTAGCGTGCCAGCTGCTGACGCTCATTGGGTGCCTGCTGGCACTGCGCCACTTCCATTGCCTCGCCGCCCTGCTCACTGAAGTGAGCCAGCAGGCGCTTCAGCCATTTGGCCGACAGGCCGTAGCGGCCCGGGTGGGCGACCACGGCCCGGCCACCAGAATGATGAATGGCATCAATGGCTTGTTTAATTGTACACCACTGTGGCGGGACATAACCGGTTTTGCCCCGCGCCAGGTAATTTTTGAATACCTGCTGCATGGTATCCGCCTTACCGGCATTGATCAGAAAACGGGCAAAATGCCCGCGCGTGACGGCACCGCCTTCGGCCAGGGCCAGGGCCCCCGCCAGCGCACCGGGAATATGCGCTTTTTCCAGCCGCGCAGCCATCAGTTCTGCCCGCGCCATGCGCCGCGCGCTCTGTTCAGCGAGGAAGGCGATCATCGCCGGATGGTCGATGTCTATCCCCAGCCCGACGATATGGATCTCATGGTTTTCCCACAGCGTGGAGATCTCCACGCCGTTGATCAGCTGCAGCGGTAGCGCATGACGCGCTATCGCCTCCCGGGCAGGCTTGATGCCCTCCGTGGTGTCGTGGTCGGTGATGGCCAGCACACCTACGCGGTGTTCTACCGCCCGCAGTACCAGTTGCTCCGGGCTCAGCAGGCCGTCGGAGGCACGGGTGTGGCTGTGCAGGTCATATATCGGGAAAGCACTCATTGGGGGGGCAACTGCGGTCAAAACGACTCCGGCAAACAAAAAAACATCGCTGCATGATACCGTCATTTGATCCTGAGGGAAAAAGAGTATTGACTTTTTCTCCATGAACCAGTTAACTAGTACGCAAGTTCACAAGCAAGGTATCTGTATCATGACATATTCATTCTCTCTGATGACTGGTTGGTGGCGTCCTTTCCCCTGAACGGGCGAGATGGTCATGCACACTTAAGACAGAGTGCAGATACTCAGGCCCGCATGACGCGGGCTTTTTTTTGAGCAAAAAACAGAGAACATCACATGCAAAATGCCAGACCTGGAGTGAAGTTGATTACCGGCAACGCACCTTATCGTGAAGATCCGGCGGCGGTTTTTCATCAGCTCTGCGCCGCACGTTCTGAAACGCTGCTACTGGAGTCCGCTGACGTTGACAGTAAGCGTAACCTGAAGAGCCTGCTGATTGTCGACAGCGCTCTGCGCATCAGCGCACTGGATAACCGCGTTCAGGTGCAGGCACTGTCAGAAAATGGTCGCGCCCTGCTGCCGCTGCTGGATGCCGCGCTGCCCTCTGTGGTGAACAATATCGTGCGACCAGATGGCCGTGAGCTGGTATTCCCGGTTAATCATGAATTCCTTGATGAAGATGCTAACCTGCGCGCGCTGTCGGTATTTGATGCACTGCGCCTTATTCCCCAACTGGTCAGTGCCCCCGGCGAAGAGCGTGAAGCCGTTCTGCTCGGCGGCCTGTTTGCCTATGATCTGGTGGCCGGGTTTGAGGTCCTGCCCGCACTGAAAAACGAGCAGCGCTGCCCGGATTACTGTTTCTATCTGGCCGAGACGCTGCTGGTCATCGACCACCAGACGCAGAGCGCCCGACTGCAGGCCAGCCTGTTCACGTCTGCCTCCTCTGAATTTTTACGCCTGCAAAGTCGTATCGAACAGCTGCGCGGTCAGATGTTGCAGCCAGCCACCGCGCTGCCGGTGCAGACCGTTGAGAAAATGAGTCTGAGCGTCAGCCAGAGTGATGAGGATTACTGCCAGGTGGTGCGCCAGATGCAGGAGGCGATTCGCATTGGTGAGATCTTCCAGGTAGTACCGTCGCGTCGTTTTTCCCTGCCCTGCCCGTCGCCGCTGGCGGCTTATGACACGCTGAAAAACAGCAATCCCAGCCCTTATATGTTCTTTATGCAGGATCGCGATTTCAGCCTGTTTGGTGCCTCGCCTGAAAGTTCCTTGAAATATGACGCCATCAGCAATCAGATTGAAATCTATCCTATTGCCGGGACACGTCCGCGCGGTCGTCATGCGGACGGCACGCTGGATCGCGACCTGGACAGCCGTATTGAGCTGGAGATGCGTACCGACCATAAAGAGATGGCCGAGCACCTGATGCTGGTCGACCTCGCCCGCAACGACCTGGCGCGCATCTGCCAGCCCGGCACGCGCTATGTCGCCGACCTGACCAAAGTCGATCGTTACACCTTTGTTATGCATCTGGTTTCCCGCGTAGTCGGTCAGCTGCGTGCCGATATTGACGTCCTGCACGCCTACCGTGCCTGTATGAATATGGGCACCCTGAGCGGCGCCCCGAAGGTGCGCGCCATGCAGCTGATTGCAAAAGCTGAAGGGACCCGTCGCGGCAGCTACGGCGGTGCCGTCGGTTACTTCACCGCCAGCGGCGACCTTGATACCTGCATTGTTATCCGTTCCGCATACGTTGAAGATGGCGTGGCGACGGTTCAGGCCGGAGCCGGTGTGGTTCTGGATTCTAATCCGCAGGCGGAGGCGGATGAAAGCCGCAATAAGGCCCGTGCGGTTCTGCGCGCGATTGCCACTGCGCACCACAGCAAGGAGATGTTCTGATGGCCGATATTCTGCTGCTCGATAACTTCGACTCATTTACCTATAACCTCGTCGACCAGTTACGTACCTTTGGCCACAACGTGGTGATTTACCGTAATAACGTTCCGGTGGAGCAGCTGACGGCGCGCCTGCAGCAGATGGAGAACCCGGTGTTGATGCTCTCCCCTGGCCCGGGTGCGCCCTCCGAAGCAGGGTGTATGCCTGAGCTGCTGCAAACGTTACGCGGCCAGCTACCAATTATCGGTATCTGCCTGGGTCATCAGGCGATTGTCGAAGCCTATGGCGGGCATGTCGGCCAGGCGGGCGAGATCCTCCACGGTAAAGCGTCGGCTATCGTGCATGATGACCAGGGCATGTTTGCCGGGTTAAGTAACCCACTGCCGGTGGCGCGTTACCACTCCCTGGTCGGCAGCAACATCCCTGCCGGTCTGACGGTGAACGCGACGTATAACGGAATGGTCATGGCGGTCCGTGACGACGCACGCCGCGTCTGCGGCTTCCAGTTCCACCCGGAATCCATTCTGACCAGTCAGGGCGCACGCCTGCTGGAACAAACCCTTGCCTGGGCGCTGGCGTAATCATGGAGATAGCGATGAACACTATTCTGGAAAAATTATACCAGGCCGAGATCCTGACGCAGGCAGAGAGCCACCAGCTATTTTCCGCCATTATTACCGGTCAGCTGGAGCCAACCCAGCTGGCGGCGGCCCTGATTGCCATGAAAGTGCGCGGTGAGCAGCCCCAGGAGATTGCCGGGGCGGCGACCGCCCTGCTGGAAGATGCCAAACCCTTCCCGCGTCCTGATTATCCGTTCGCTGACATCGTTGGTACCGGCGGGGATGGCAGTAACAGCATTAATATCTCCACTGCCAGTGCCTTTGTGGCCGCGGCCTGTGGCCTGAAGGTGGCAAAGCATGGCAACCGCAGCGTATCCAGCAAGTCGGGGTCGTCCGATCTGCTGGCTGCCTTCGGCATCAGCCTGGATTTACCGGCGGAACAGGCCCGCCAGGCGCTGGATGAGCTTAACGTCTGCTTCCTGTTCGCCCCGCAGTACCACAGCGGCTTTCGCCATGCGATGCCGGTACGCAAGGCGCTGAAGACCCGAACCCTATTTAACGTGCTCGGGCCACTAATTAATCCCGCGCGCCCGCCGCTGGCGGTGATTGGCGTATACAGTCCGGAGCTGGTGCTACCGATCGCCCAGACGCTGAAAGTACTGGGCTATCAGCGCGCGGCCGTGGTTCACGGCGGCGGCATGGATGAAGTGGCGTTGCACAGTGCCACACACGTGGCAGAACTGCGTGACGGTGAGATCACCAGCTACCAGCTCACCGCCGAAGATTTTGGCCTGAGCTACCATCCCCAGGAAGCGCTGGCCGGGGGTTCGCCGGAAGAAAATCGTGACATTCTGACCCGTTTACTCCAGGGTAATGGCGAGCTGGCACACGAAGAAGCCGTGGCGGCAAACGTCGCCCTGTTGCTGAAAATTTTTGGTCACGAAGACTTACGGCACAATGCCCGGCAGGCGCTGAAAACCATTCGCAGCGGCAAAGCCTATGAGCATGTGGCCGCACTGGCAGCAAGAGGATAATCATGCAGGAAACCGTACTCACTAAAATCGTCCAGGATAAAGCGCTGTGGCTGACAGACCGCCAGCAGCAGCAGCCGCTGGCCACCTTCCAGAATGACGTTACCCCCTCAACGCGTAGCTTCTATGATGCGCTGCGCGGCGCACGTACCGTCTTTATTCTGGAGTGTAAGAAAGCCTCCCCGTCTAAGGGCCTGATCCGCGAGGACTTCGACCCGGCGGTGATAGCCGGGGTATATAAACATTATGCTTCCGCCATTTCCGTACTGACGGATGAGAAATATTTCCAGGGAAGCTTCGATTTTCTGCCTGTTGTCAGCGATATCGTCACTCAGCCGGTACTGTGCAAAGATTTTATTATCGATCCCTATCAGATCTATCTGGCACGCTACTATCAGGCCGACGCTATTCTGCTGATGCTGTCGGTGCTGAACGATGAACAGTACCGCCAGCTGGCCGCCGTTGCCCACAGCCTGAATATGGGCGTGCTGACTGAGGTGATCAGCGATGAAGAGCTGGAGCGCGCCACCGCGCTGGGGGCCAAAGTAGTTGGGATTAACAACCGCGATCTGCGCGATCTCTCTATCGACCTCGACCGCACCCGTCGCCTGGCCCCGAAAGTCGCCCACGGTGTGACAGTGATCAGTGAATCCGGGATTAACAGCTACGCCCAGGTTCGGGAACTGAGCCACTTCGCCAATGGCTTCCTGATTGGTTCAGCCCTGATGTCCGAAGATGACCTCGCTGCCGCAGTGCGTCGGGTCATTACGGGTGATAATAAGGTCTGCGGTCTGACCCGTGCCGAAGACGCGCGAAGCGCGCACGAGGCCGGGGCGCTGTATGGCGGTCTGATCTTCGCAGAAGGCTCTCCGCGCCAGATCAGTATCGAGCAGGCGCAGCAGATTATCCCGGCGGCCGCCCTGAAATATGTCGGTGTCTTCCGCAATAATAAAATGAGTGACATTGTCACTTTAACCCGACAGCTCTCTCTCTCCGCCGTACAGCTGCACGGTGATGAAGACCGCGATTTCGTCGCCGCGTTGCGACGCCAGCTGCCGGAAACCGTGCAGATCTGGAAAGCGTTCAGCATCGACGGCAGCCTGCCCGCCCGCGACTGGGAAGGCGTTGATCGCTACGTGTTCGATCACGGTCAGGGCGGCAGCGGTCAGGCCTTTGACTGGTCTCTCCTGCAGGGTGAAACGCTGGATAACGTGCTGCTGGCAGGGGGACTCAGCGCGGATAACTGCGTACAGGCCGCACAGCTCGGCTGCGCAGGTCTTGACTTCAACTCCGGCGTGGAAAGCGCCCCCGGAGTGAAGGATGCCGGTAAAATTGCTTCAGTGTTTCAGACGCTGAAAGCCTACTGATAAAGAGAAATAACATGACCCGATTAAATCCGTATTTTGGTGAGTTTGGCGGCATGTATGTGCCGCAAATCCTGATGCCCGCGCTTCTTCAACTCGAAGAGGCTTTTATCAGCGCACAGAGTGACCCGGCATTCCAGGCGGAATTTACCGACCTGCTGAAAAACTATGCGGGTCGTCCGACGGCCCTGACGCTGTGTAAAAATCTGACGGCAGGCACAAAAACCCGTCTGTATCTTAAGCGTGAAGATCTGCTTCACGGCGGTGCACACAAAACCAACCAGGTGCTGGGCCAGGCTTTGCTGGCAAAACGCATGGGTAAAAATGAAATTATTGCCGAGACGGGTGCCGGTCAGCACGGCGTGGCTTCCGCCCTCGCCAGCGCCCTGCTGGGCCTGAAGTGTCGCATTTATATGGGGGCCAAGGATATTGAGCGCCAGTCGCCCAACGTATTCCGTATGAAACTGATGGGCGCAGAGGTCATCCCGGTACACAGCGGATCTGCCACGCTCAAAGATGCCTGCAATGAGGCCCTGCGCGACTGGTCTGGCAGCTATGACACTGCCCACTATATGCTGGGCACCGCTGCCGGCCCGCACCCGTTCCCGACTATTGTGCGTGAGTTCCAGCGAATGATCGGCGAAGAGACAAAAGCACAGATTCTGGAAAAAGAAGGTCGCCTGCCAGATGCGCTGATTGCCTGCGTAGGCGGGGGCTCCAACGCCATTGGTATGTTTGCCGACTTTATTGATGAAAGCAGCGTTGGTCTGATCGGCGTTGAACCGGCCGGGCACGGAATTGACAGCGGGGAGCACGGTGCACCGCTAAAACACGGACGCGTGGGCATCTATTTCGGTATGAAGTCCCCGATGATGCAAACCGCCGACGGCCAGATTGAAGAGTCCTATTCGATTTCTGCCGGGCTGGACTTCCCGTCCGTGGGGCCGCAGCACGCCCATCTTAACAGCATCGGACGCGCCGATTACGTCTCCATTACCGACGATGAAGCGATGGACGCGTTTAAGATCCTGTGCCGCAGCGAAGGGATTATTCCCGCCCTGGAGTCGTCCCACGCGCTGGCCCATGCGCTGAAAATGATGCGCGAAAACCCGGAGAAAGAGCAACTTCTGGTCGTTAACCTCTCCGGCCGTGGCGATAAAGACATTTTCACTGTGCATGACATTTTGACTGCGAAGGGAGAGATCTGATGGAACGTTATGACCGCTGTTTTAAACGTCTTGCAGAACGTCAGGAAGGCGCGTTTGTGCCTTTCGTCACCCTGGGCGATCCGGGGCCGGAGCTTTCATTAAAGATTATCGATGCGCTGGTCGCCGGCGGCGCGGATGCGCTGGAAGTAGGCATACCGTTTTCCGATCCGCTGGCGGATGGCCCGACGATTCAGAATGCTAACCTGCGTGCCTTTGCGGCAGGCGTGACGCCGTCACAGTGCTTTGAGATGCTGGCCACGGTTCGTCAGAAGTACCCTGATCTGCCGATTGGTCTGCTGATGTACGCCAACCTGGTGTTTTCTAATGGCATCGATGAATTTTATGCCCGCTGTCAGCAGGCGGGCGTAGATTCGGTACTGATTGCCGATGTTCCCGTTGAGGAGTCCGCCCCCTTCCGCCAGTCGGCCATGCGTCATAACGTCGCGCCGATCTTTATCTGCCCGCCAAATGCCAGTGACGATCTGCTGCGCGAAATCGCCTCGCACGGCCGGGGGTACACCTACCTGCTGTCACGCGCCGGGGTCACGGGTTCAGAAACCCGCGCGAATCTGCCGCTGAAGCATCTGGTGGATAAACTGCGCGAGTATCACGCTGCGCCTGCGCTGCAGGGCTTTGGTATCTCTGAAGCCTCACAGGTCAGGGAAGCGATTGATTCCGGCGCTGCAGGTGCGATCTCAGGGTCGGCGATTGTCAAAATCATTGAGCGCAATGTGTCACATCCCGATGTGATGCTGAAAGAACTGACCGACTTTGCCGCCCGCCTGAAAGCCGCCACGCGCCGTTAATCCAGATGAATGCCTTATCGCGCGATAAGGCATTATTTTCTTTCCGTTTCTCACACTTCTCATTTGCTTTCTTTCCTTCTCTGAACAACTATTACTGTGAACCGCAATTATGCTGGTTACGGCCTTTTGATGATGACAGGGAGAGATGCAATGAAATTGTTTAAAGTCTTATCAGGTGTTGTTATTGCTGCGGTGGTTGCACTGTCCGTCAGCGCCTGTGCGCCAACGCCAACCAAAGAAGGCACCGGTGGATATATTGATGACACCGTGGTGACGACCAAGGTCAAAGCGGAGCTGCTGGGTGATAAATCGCTGAAGTCGACGGAAATTAACGTTGAGACCTTTAAAGGCCGCGTACAGCTGAGTGGGTTTGTCAGTTCACCGCAGGCGGCTAACCGTGCCGTACAGGTGACGCGCGGGGTGCCTGGCGTGAAATCCGTCGTGAACAATATGCAAATTAAGTAATATCACGTACCAAATAAGAAAGGCGCGAATATCGCGCCTTTCTTGTTTCTGTGGGAGGGGCCTAGAAACGGTACCCTGCACCAAAGAAGAAGACGAACGGGTTGATGTGGGTTTCAATACTCTGACGACCCGCCGCCGCAGAATCGAAGCGCACTTTTGTGTTGATATCCATGTACCACAGAGAGGCGTTCAGCATCCAGTCCGGCGTTAACTGATAATCCAGACCCAACTGCCCCGCCACGCCCCAGCTATTTTTTACACTCAGGTTGCTCAGGCCGGCATCACGCCCGGTCTGATTGAAGTCGGTGTTATAGAACATGGTGTAGTTAACACCAATCCCGGCGTAGGGCTGCCATTTACTGGTGTTCCCCATAAAGTACCACTGCGCCATCAGGGTTGGCGGCAGCTGGTGCACGGTAGCCAGCGTGCCGGTAGCCCGCAGACCAACATGGTGCCTGAACGGCGTTGCGCCCAGCAGTTCCACACCAATATTGTCGGTTGCCATATAGGTAAACGTGAGGCCAAGCTGGGTATTGTTATCAACATTAAACTCCCCCAGCCCCATGACGTTATCCGATCCTCCGGTCGGGCGGACGGTAGCCGACCCGGCACGCATAAAGAAATCGCCCGCTTCATGCGCGGAGGCGACAACCGGTAGTAGGGTGACAACGGCCAGTGCCAGTGCTTTCAGTTTCATAGACCACTCCTTTTCTTCAAATTATCGTCAGCATGTGACCTGCTTCGAGGCCTTGGTGCATAATCACGAGACATATTTACGCTGATTTACGCTAAAAATCATTCAAATCAATCCCAATAAAGTTGATATAAAACAGTGGGTTGATTTAGATCAATTTTATCCAGCCAGGCGTAGCTGGATTCTTATTGATCGGCAGAGGTAAATCGATTTGACGGCCCCCGGCGTGGCGTGGCAAAAAGTGAGGTGAAACACTGAAGGCCAAAAAAGAGCCTAATCCCTTCTTAAATCGAAAGTTATGTCAATCTGGGTGCCAGCACCCCATCTGAGCATGTACAATCGCCGGATCGCCAACACCGATCTTTCAAGGAGAGTACATGTCTATCACGGCGGGTTCGCTATACCGTGACACGGGGAATTTCTTCCGCCATCAGCTGGTTACGATTGTGCTGATGGCTTTACTGACCTCATTTATCACTATGCTGATCGGTAAGGCCTTCTCGCCCGATGCCGACCAGATGCAGATCCTCGGCGATGGTGCGGCGGGTTCCGCCAGCAGCCTGATGGAGATGGTGCAGAACATGTCACCGGAGCAACAGGCCGTGCTGCTGCGGGCCTCTGCGGCAGGCACATTCGCTTCACTGGTCGGTAATGTCCTGTTGCTGGGGGGTATGCTATGCCTGATCCCGATGGTCTCTTCCGGCCAGCGTGTCAGCGCCCTGCGCGCCATCGGTGCTTCTGCACCCTACCTGCCGCGCCTGCTACTGCTGACGTTCCTGATGACGCTGGTGATCCAACTGGGCTTTATGGTGCTGGTTGTGCCGGGCGTACTGCTGGCGGTGACGCTGGCACTGTCGCCGATGATCATGACCACAGAAAAGGTGGGTGTCTTTGCCGCCATGCGGTCAAGCGTGCGCCTGGGATGGGGTCAGATGCGCCTGATTGCCCCGGCTGTTATCTTATGGATAGTCGCCAAACTGATCCTGCTGCTGCTGGCCTCATCCATGCTGCGCCTGCCGCCTGATGTGGCGTCAGTGGTGATTAATGGTCTGAGCAATCTGGTTTCAGCCATACTGATTATCTATTTGTCCCGTCTGTATATGCTGTTACGTTAATTAATCAGGAATGCCTCGACAGGGGCATTCTGCTGGTTAATGATATTTCGGTTTATTTTTCATCTGGAAGCGCTATGAAGCAGTTACTCGATTTTATCCCCCTCGTGGTGTTTTTTATTTTTTATAAGCTGTATGACATTTTTGTCGCCTCCGGGGCACTGATTGTCGCCTCCGCTCTGGCGCTGGTCGTCGGCTGGTTCCTGTATCGCAAGCTGGAGAAGATGTCGCTGATCACCTTCGCGCTGGTTGCGGTGTTCGGTACCCTGACCATTGCGCTGCACAACCCGGACTTTATCAAATGGAAGGTGAGCATTATTTACGGCCTGTTCACCCTTGCTCTGCTGTTCAGCCAGTTCTTTATGCAGCAGCCGCTGATTCAAAAAATGCTGGGTAAAGAGATCCAACTGCCTGAGTTTGCCTGGCGTCGTCTCAATATTGCCTGGGCGCTGTTCTTCCTTGCCTGCGGGCTGGCTAACATCTACGTGGCCTTCTGGCTTTCTCAGGATATCTGGATGAACTTTAAGGTGTTTGGCTTAAGCGCCTTAACCCTGGTCTTTACGCTGTTAAGCGGCGTGTATATTTATCGCCTGATGCCACAAGAAGAAAAATAACCCGCGCTACCCGGCAGAAGCCTGCCGGGTGCAAGCGGATTGACGCGGTCAGCAATGTCGGGGAATACCACCATGAGTGAAGAACAAAGAACACCGCAGGGTGAAATGGTGCTGCGCACCCTGGCCATGCCCGCCGACACCAACGCCAATGGCGATATTTTCGGTGGCTGGCTGATGTCGCAGATGGATATGGGCGGGGCGATACTGGCTAAAGAGATTGCTGAAGGTCGTGTAGTGACAGTGCGCGCCGACGGCATGACGTTCCTGAAGCCGGTTGCCGTGGGGGATGTTGTCACATGTCATGCCCGCTGTATCCGCACGGGTACCAGTTCAATTACCATTAATATCGAAGTGTGGATTAAAAAAGTGTCGTCTGAACCTATCGGGCAACGCTACTGCACGACCGAAGCGGTGTTTATCTACGTGGCTGTCGATCCGGAGGGGAAACCGCGTCCGCTGCCGGATGATAAAAGTCATTTCACCTTAGAAACAGACTGACGCCTTTTTTTTGTCGGCCTGACTCAGAGTCAGTGCCCGCATCCGTCCCGGGCGCTTACGCCAGTAAGGCCCGGAATATCCGCAAGGGCGGTGTTATTCGATGCTGCTGCCCCCGTTAATCTTAAAGACGATATTCATCGTCACATCCTTGCCCGGTTTCCCGGCTTCATAACGCCACTTGCGAGCGGCCTGCTTCACTTCACGCTCAAACATATTGCGCGGCTCTGCCGACAGAATACGCAGGTTCTCGACCTGGCCGGCACTGTTAACATCAAACTGGACGCGTACACGCCCCTCCACACGCAGTGCAAAGGCACGCGCCGGATAACCAGGCTTGCCGATCGTCAGCGCGCGCGGGCCAGTTGATACGGCCGTTGACGGGGTCTGCGAGGTTTTCGGTGCCGTAGAGGGCCGGGTCTGCTCTGTCGGCCGGGTCTCTGCCGGAGCTGCGGGACGTGGCTTCACTTCCTGCTTCGGTTTGACCACCTCTTTCTTCACCGGCTTAGGCCGGGGTTTAGGTTTTGGCTTAGGCTCCGGTTTAGGGATGGGGACGGGTTCCGGCTTCGGGGGCTCCGGCACAGGTTCCGGCTCAGGTTCCGGTTCTGGTTCGGGCTCAACCACCGGCGGTGCAGGCTGAGGTTCAGGCTGCACTTCGGGTGCCACCAGCGACACGCTGATAGGTTCAGACGCTTTAGGCATTTCGACCGCCTGATGAAAGGAGGCATACAGCAGCGCCCCGATCACCGATCCATGCAGTAAGACCGAAATCAGCAGGGGCAGAGGTGAGCGGCGAGGTAGATCGGTTATTAGCGTCGTCATAATCTTTCTGGTCAAAATGTGAGGGAGTGATTTTAAATGCAAATAGCAATCAATTTCAATAAGCTCTCACAAGGAATCGCTAATTTGCGCTATAAAGCGCGACAGCCTGACCTTTATCAAGCACAAATTATCTTTCGTTTGCACAAATGTTAACGATCACTTAACGTGATGCCGAATCTCATCCCCGACAGGAGTTCAGAAGGTGCTCTACGTAATTTACGCTGAAGATAATAGTGACTCACTGGAAAAACGCACCGCCGTGCGCCCTGCTCACCTTGCGCGCCTGCAGTTACTGCGTGATGAAGGTCGTCTGATTATCGCCGGCCCGATGCCTGCGGTGGACAGCAATGAACCCGGTGTGGCGGGCTTTAGCGGGTCAACAATCATTGCCGAGTTCCCGTCACTGGAATCAGCACAGTCCTGGGCGCAGGATGACCCTTATATCGCCGCAGGCGTTTATAAACACGTCGACATTAAACCCTTCAAACGGGCCTTTTAACGCATTCCGGCGGTTCGCTGAACCGCCGGACGTGCCTCTGGCATCAGTGATGCTGGGTGATAAACAGAATAGAACGGCGCTGCTGCTGGCTAACCATATGCCGGAAGGAGTGCATACGACCATAACGACGCGACTGCCCTTCTAACCAGCGCGCCCGGCGACGCTGAACCTGACGACTCATCCGCCAGCGTGCTACTTCATTTCTGCTTCGTCTCATCACACCCTCAGTCTTCACATCTGTGTACGTTAAAACTCGCGGCGCAGTATAAACCTTTCTTAATCCGTACCAGGTCCGATGTCTTTCAAACGATTATGGTTTAAAGGTTCCCAGCGTAGTCATCTGCACGTAAACTCCTAAGACTTACGCGTGAACAGGATTTTTCACTTAATGACCACTTTTTACACCCTGATGAGCTGGCTGCTGGTATTTGGTTACTGGCTTCTGATCGCCAGTGTGACCCTGCGCATCCTGATGAAACGTCGCGCGGTCCCTTCTGCCATGGCCTGGCTGCTGATTATCTATATTCTGCCGCTGGTGGGCATTATTGCCTACCTCTCTTTCGGTGAGTTGCACCTGGGGAAGCGCCGGGCAGAGCGGGCCCGTACCATGTGGCCTTCTACCGCACGCTGGCTGAGTGAACTGAAGTCCAGTCATCATATTTTTGCTGAGACCAACAGTGACGTTGCCCGTTCGCTGTTTCAGCTGTGTGAGAATCGTCAGGGGATAGCCGGAGTCAAAGGGAACCAGCTTCAACTGCTGACCAGTACCGACGATACCCTGCGTACCCTGGTACGCGATATTCAGCTGGCACGTCATAATATCGAAATGGTGTTCTATATCTGGCAGCCCGGTGGCCAGGCCGATGAGGTTGCGGAGGCGCTGATGGCCGCTGCACGTCGCGGCGTTCACTGCCGGCTGATGCTGGACTCCGCCGGCAGTGTCGACTTCTTCCGCAGCCCGTGGGCGGCGATGCTGCGTAACGCCGGGGTAGACGTGGTTGAAGCACTCAAGGTCAGCCTGCTGCGCGTCTTTCTCCGGCGGATGGATCTGCGTCAGCACCGCAAGGTGGTGCTTATCGACAACTACATCGCCTATACCGGCAGCATGAACCTGGTGGACCCCCGCTTCTTCAAACAGGATGCTGGCGTGGGTCAGTGGGTCGATCTGATGGCGCGCATGGAGGGCCCGGTGGCCACCACCATGGGCATCATTTACTCCTGCGACTGGGAAATTGAAACGGGTAAACGTATTCTGCCGCCACCGCCGGACGATAATATCATGCCCTTCGAGGCGGAAAGCGGACACACCATTCAGGTGATCGCTTCCGGCCCGGGCTTCCCGGAGGATATGATCCATCAGGCGCTGCTGACGGCGGTCTATTCAGCCCGTGAACAGCTGATCATGACCACTCCCTACTTTGTTCCCAGCGATGACCTGCTGCACGCCATCTGTACGGCAGCATACCGCGGCGTGGAAGTGATTATTATTGTGCCCCGGCACAACGATTCCGTCCTGGTCGGCTGGGCCAGCCGCGCCTTCTTTGGCGAACTGCTGGACGCTGGCGTGAAGATCTATCAGTTCGAGGGGGGCCTGCTGCATACCAAAAGTATCCTGGTGGATGGCCAGCTCAGCCTGGTGGGAACGGTCAATCTGGATATGCGCAGCCTGTGGCTGAACTTCGAGATCACGCTGGTCATTGATGATGACGGTTTCGGCAGCGATCTGGCGCGGGTGCAGGAGGATTACATTGCCCGTTCACGCCTGGTAGACGGTAAACGCTGGGCGCACCGTGCTTACTGGCAGCGTATCGTTGAACGACTGTTTTACTTCTTCAGTCCATTGCTGTAAAACGAGCGAAAATGCACAGCGCCTTCCGGGGCATGACAGGAAATATTATGGATTTAAATAACCGCCTTACCGAAGATGAAACCCTCGAACAGGCTTACGATATTTTTCTTGAGCTGGCGGTAGATAACCTCGACCCGGCCGACGTTATTCTGTTTAACCTGCAGTTTGAGGAGCGCGGCGGCGCGGAACTGTATGACCCGGCAGAAGACTGGGCGGAACACGTCGACTTCGACCTTAATCCTGACTTTTTTGCCGAAGTGGTGATTGGTCTGGGCGAAGAAGACGGTGAACCGATCACCGATGTTTTCGCCCGCGTACTTTTGTGCCGCGAAAAGGATCACAAACTTTGCCATATTCTGTGGAGAGAGTAAGCATTACTCCCCTCTGCGGGCCCGCCGGGTGCGGGCCTTATTCCTGTTTCTCTTCCAGCACACCCCCGCAGCTTTTGCAGTAATGGGCGTCAGCATCGTGTCCGGTTTGCCTGCAGGTGCTGCAGTGACGCCGGTGACGGTTGCGCTGCATCACCTCGGTCATATACGAGCTCATCACCCCGGTGGGGATAGCAATCAGTGAATACCCCAGCAGGATAAGCACTGAGGAGACCATCCGTCCCAGCGGCGTGTGCGGCGTGATATCACCATAGCCCACCGTAGTCATGGTGACGACCGCCCAGTAGACCGCTACCGGCAGGCTGGTAAAGCCGTGTTCCGGCCCTTCTATCACATACATCAGCCCGCCAAATATGCACAGCAGTATCATCACCCCGCCGAAGAACAGCAGCAGTTTTTTTCGCGCACTGACCAGACTCTCCCACAGCACGCTGGCCGACCCCATGTAGCGAAGTAGCTTCATCAGCCGAAGCAGGCGCAACACGCGCAGCAACCTTATCGCCATCATGTAACGTAGGGCGATATCCGGCCAGAGCCAGAAGATATACAACGGCAAAGTGGTGATCAGATCGACAATGCCAAAAAAACTGAATATATACCGCATGGGACGTTCCGTGGTCAGTATCCGCAGCACATATTCCAGACTGAAAAGCAGGGTAAAAGCATACTCAAGCAGGAGAAACACCGAGGCTTCTTTCAACTGCAGAGTTATTTTGTGTGGTTCCGCAGACTCAATAAACAGTGTAATCACACTGACCAGCGTCGTAATAACCCAGAAAATTTCAAACCGGCGACCCGCCGGGCTGCTCACATCAAACAAAAAAATATAGAGGCGCTGACGCCAGTTCCGTTCCTGTTTAGCCATCTGCATGCCCTCCGGCCATCCTTTGCGAATCTGTATTACTAGAAGGGGCCAGACAGAAGATCAAGCACTAAGCGGAGGAAGAAAAAAAACCCGCATTGAATGCTCAATGCGGGAAGATAACGAGAACAAAGAAAAAGCGATTAGAGCGGGTCGACTTTCAGACAGGAGACGGCATGACGGAAGCTGCCCTCCAGCAGAGGCCGGGTTTTGGCGCACTCGGGCCCGGCAATCGGGCAGCGGGTACGGAACACGCAGCCGGACGGCGGGTTAATCGGTGAAGGAAGTTCCCCTTCAAGCAGTTGAATCACTTTCTGCTTTTCCAGGTCAGGGTCAGGGATCGGCACCGCCGACATCAGCGCCCGGGTGTAAGGATGCTGCGGATTCTGATACACCTCTTTATAGGTGCCCAGCTCCACGGCATGCCCCAGATACATTACCAGCACACGGTCAGAGATATGTTTCACCACCGCCAGGTCATGGGCGATAAAGATCAGCGACAGGCCCATCTCGCGCTGTAACTTTTGTAACAGGTTGACCACCTGTGCCTGGATCGACACGTCCAGTGCTGACACGGGTTCATCGCAGATAATCAGCTTGGGTTCGAGGATCAGCGCCCGCGCAATACCGATACGCTGGCACTGACCGCCGGAAAACTCGTGAGGATAGCGGTTGATCAGGTTAGGCAACAGGCCCACCTTCATCATCATCTCCTTCACGCGGTCTTTTACTTCCTGACGCGGCATCTGCGGGTGATAAGTGCGCAACGGCTCTGCAATGATCTCACCGATATTCATACGCGGGTTCAGTGAGGCAAGCGGGTCCTGGAATATCATCTGGATGTCGCTGCGTGCGGCGCGCCACTCTTCGGCACTCTGTCCCAGCAGGTCACGCCCCAGCCAGGCCACCCGTCCTTCCGTGGCTTTCACCAGACCGATGATCGCTCGCGCCAGCGTCGACTTACCACAGCCAGACTCGCCCACCACACCCAGGGTTTCCCCTTCGTACAGGCGCAGGCTGACACCATCCACGGCTTTCAGGGTTTTCGACGGCTGCCAGAACCATTGACGCCCGTCTTTGATATCGAAATGCACTTTCAGGTCGGCAATTTCGAGTAAGACTTTCTTTTCTGCAACCTCTGTCATACCAGTTCCTCCACGGGCTTAAAGCAGGCTCGCAGGCGCCCTTCTCCGAACGCCTCCAGCGGGGGTGCAGTGGAACAGATGTCCATGGCGTGCGGGCAGCGCGGCTGGAAAGGACAGCCTTTGGGCAAGCGGGAGAGGTTCGGCGGATTGCCGGGAATGGTCATCAGCGTTTCACCTTCGTCTGCATCCAGGCGCGGCACCGCATTCAGCAGGCCGATGGAGTATGGATGTGAGGGATGGTAGAAGACATCACGCGCTTTACCATATTCCATGGTACGCCCGGCGTACATCACCATCACCTGATCGCAGATCCCGGCCACTACGCCCAGATCGTGGGTGATCATAATAATGGCGGTATTGAATTCGCGCTTCAGTTCATTCAGCAGCGTCATGATCTGCGCCTGTACGGTTACGTCCAGCGCCGTGGTCGGTTCGTCCGCGATCAACAGTTTCGGCCGGCAAAGCAGCGCCATGGCGATCATCACGCGCTGGCGCATCCCACCGGAGAACTCATGCGGAAACATTTTCATCCGCTTGCGGGCTTCCGGCATTTTTACCGCGTCCAGCATCCGCACTGACTCTTCAAATGCCTGCGCTCCACTCAGACCCTTGTGCAGCTGCAATACTTCCATCAGCTGCTCGCCCACGCGCATGTACGGGTTAAGCGAGGTCATCGGGTCCTGGAAGATCATCGCAATCTGTTCGGCACGCAGCCTGTTAAGCTGTTTTTCCGGCAGGTTAAGGATCTCACTGCCGTTAAAACGCGCCGAACCGCCAATGCGCCCATTGCTGGCCAACAGCCCCATCAGGGCAAAGGCCGTTTGTGATTTACCCGACCCTGACTCACCGACGATGCCAAGGGTTTCCCCGGCACTGAGGCTGAAGTTCAGATCATTTACGGCGGTTACATCGCCGTCAGGGGTGGAAAAGGTGACCCGAAGATCTTTCACTTCCAGCAGCCGTTCGCTTCCCCGGGTGTTTGCCATTACAGGCTGTTGTTCAATTACGCTCATCGGGAAACTCCTTAACGGTCTTTCGGGTCGAGGGCATCACGCAGGCCATCGCCGATAAAGTTGAAGCAGAACAGGGTGATCACGAGGAAACCTGCCGGATACAGCAGCAGCCAGGGTGAAACCTCCATCGAGTTAGCACCATCACTGAGCAGCGCTCCCCAGCTGCTCAGGGGTTCCTGCGTCCCCAAGCCGAGGAAGCTGAGGAAGGATTCAAACAGAATCATACTGGGCACCAGCAGTGAGGCATATACCACCACCACACCGAGCACGTTAGGCACGATATGGCGCAGGACGATATTAAAGGTTGAGACACCGCCAACCTCGGCGGCTTCGATAAACTCTTTACGTTTCAGGCTCAGGGTCTGACCGCGCACAATACGTGCCATGTCCAGCCAGGAGACCATGCCGATAGCCACGAAGATCAGCAGGATATTCTGACCAAAGAAGGTCACCAGCAGGATGACGAAGAACATAAACGGGAAGGAGTTGAGGATCTCCAGCAGACGCATCATCACCGAGTCAGTGCGCCCCCCCAAATAGCCTGCCAGCGTACCGTACAACGTACCTAACACCACGGCCACCAACGCGGCAGCAATGCCGACCATCAGGGAGATACGTCCCCCGATGGCCACGCGAACCAGCAGGTCGCGCCCGGAGGAGTCGGTTCCCATGTAGTGACCTGACGTCATATCCGGTGCCGCCGACATCATTGCCCAGTCGGTGTCGTCATAGGTAAAAGCAGACAGCATCGGGGCAAAGATCACAAACAGGGCCACCAGCAGCAGAACAAACAGGCTGGCCACCGCTGCGCGGTTATGGATAAAGCGTCGGCGCGCGTCCTGCCACAGGCTGCGACCTTCGATTTCTAGCTTTTCAGTGAAGTTATCCAGAGCTTCGCTGTTTTTCTTAGCAAACATCATTCCCGGCTCCAGGATCAGTAACGAATTTTCGGATCGATGACCGCATACAGCACGTCTACAATCGCATTAAAGAGGATGGTCAGCGCTCCGACCAGGATGGTCAGACTTAATACCAGCGAATAATCGCGGTTCAGCGCACCATTAACAAACAGCTGACCAATACCGGGCAGACCGTAGATGGTTTCAATAACCATTGAGCCGGTAATGATACCTACAAATGCTGGTCCGAGGTAGGACAGCACCGGCAGCAGCGCAGGCTTCAGCGCGTGACGCAGTATAATACGGCGCATCGGCAGCCCTTTGGCACGCGCGGTACGGATAAAGTTGGAGTGCAGCACTTCAATCATCGATCCCCGGGTAATACGCGCGATGCTGGCAATGTAAGCCAGCGACAGCGCCACCATTGGCAGGATCATAAATTTCAGTGCCCCACCGTTCCAGCCACCGCCAGGTAGCCACTTAAGGGTGATTGAGAACAGCAATACCAGCAGCGGTGCAACGACGAAACTGGGTATCACTATCCCGGTCATTGCCACCCCCATCACCGCATAGTCCCACTTGGTGTTTTGCTTCAGGGCGGCGATGACGCCAGCCCCCACGCCGAGCACCAGGGCGAAAAGAAACGCCGCCGCCCCCAGCTTCGCGGAAACAGGGAATGACCCGGCTACCAGATCGTTGACGGAATAATCTTTATATTTAAATGAAGGACCAAAATCTCCGTGCGCCAGCTGTTTCAGGTAGCTGAAATACTGGGTCAGGATCGGATCATTTAAATGATATTTGGCTTCAATATTGGCCATAACTTCTGGCGACAGCGTACGTTCACCGGTAAAGGGGCTACCCGGTGCCAGTCGCATCATAAAGAAGGAGATGGTGATCAGAATAAATAGCGTCGGGATCGCTTCAAGAAAACGACGAAATATAAATTTTAACATTGCCCTACCTGCCCGGCTGACTGCCACAACACTGCTTTGAAAAAGGCCTGTCGGGGAAGTATTACCCTCCCCGACGCCGGTCATTAATGTTTGATGATGTATAAGTTTTTATCGTAAACGTTATCCAGCGGATCTTTACCGGTATAACCGCCGACGTAAGGTTTCACCAGACGGGCATTTACGTAGTAATAGACCGGTACGATCACTGAATCCTTATCGAGGATTTTTTCAGCATCGGCATAACGGGTCGCGCGAGTCGCTTCATCCGGGGAGGACAGCGCCGCATCCATCGCTTTATCGAAGGCTTCGCTCTTATAGTGCGAGGTGTTGTTACTGCTGTTGGACTGCATGGTGCCCAGGAACGTGGTCGGTTCGTTGTAGTCGGCACACCAACCGGCACGGGCGACATCATAGTTCCCCTGGTGGCGGGTATCCAGGAAGGTTTTCCACTCCTGGTTTTCCAGCTTCACGTTCACACCCAGGTTTTTCTTCCAGATCGACGAGGCGGCAATGGCCAGCTTTTTATGCAGATCGGAGGTGTTATACAGCAGGCTAAACGTCAGCGGCTTGTCAGCAGTGTAGCCAGCTTCTGCCAGCAGTTTTTTTGCCTCTTCATTACGTTTTTCCTGAGTCCAGCCAAACCACTCTGGCGGGGTCAGTTTAATGCCTTCGGTGTATGGCGGGGTGTAGCTGTAAGCCGGTAGATCGCCCTGACCTTTCACCTTGGTGACGATGATGTCACGATCAATGCCGAGTTTCAGTGCGGCACGCACGCGCGGGTCGTTAAATGGCGGCTTCTGGTTATTAATTTCGTAGTAATAGGTACAGAGATAAGGATCAACGTGAACCTCACCTGGGATATCTTTTTTCAGTTTCTGGAACAGCTCGATAGGCATGTTGTTGTAGGTCATATCGCTGCCGCCGCTGCGATAGCGGTTGACGTCGGTGACTTCAGACGAGATCGGCAGGAAGGTCACTTTATCCAGTTTAGTGTCTTTGTTATCCCAGTAGTCGGTATTGCGCACCAGGACGATACGTTCGTTCACCACCCACTCGGACAGTTTAAAGGCACCGTTGCCGACCCAGTTGGCGGGCTGGGTCCATTTTTCACCAAATTTGTCGACCGCTGGTTTATACACCGGGGACATGGAGGGATGGATCAACAGCTTAAAGAAATACGGCACTGGCTCACTCAGGGTAACTTCCAGCGTATTCGCGTCGATGGCTTTCACGCCCAGCGTATCCGGGCTTTTTTTGCCGGCGATGATATCATCGATATTCTCAAGATGGCCGTATTGCAGATAGCTTGCGTAAGGTGACGCTGTTTTAGGATCGGACAGGCGCTGCCAGCTATAGACGAAGTCCTGGGCAGTGACGGGCTCACCGTTTGACCATTTGGCATCTTTGCGCAGGTGGAAGGTCCACACCTTACCGTCTTTATTCTCCCAGCTTTCCGCCACGCCAGGGATAGGATGCCCCTTGGTATCACTGATGACCAGGCCTTCCAGCAGGTCGCGGTTAACGTTAGATTCCGGCACACCTTCGATTTTGTGGGGATCCAGCGACTGCAGTTCAGCACCGTTCCCTTTCACCAGTTCCTGTTTGGCGGCCAGTTCGACGCCCGCAGGTACCTCAGCGGCCAGCGCCTGATGTGCTGTCATTGACCCCAGTGCGGCCATCACGCCAGCGGCGATCAGACTTTTCTTCGTGATGTTGATCATTTTTTACCTACTCCTGTTTTTATTAATACCGACGTGTGCCGGGCACCGTGGTTACCCCATTTTTAGGGAAAACTTCACCGGGCGGCGGAACGAGGCCGCCCGGTTTGTTTTTTTATACTCATAACTGCTGAGGACTGCCTGCTATCACCTTTCAGCGCCCGGCCGGGCCGCACGCTGTCGTGTCGGGTCAGATAAGGACTATCTGTGCTGACGGAGGATGACGACGCTCATCACCGGTCACGGCCCTTGTGGATTGCATTTCCAGTGCCACTTTTTATCAAGGCCACTAAAAAATTATCAGAAGGGACTGATTTCCGCTAAAGCTAAATAGCAAAAATGTTAACCATTTCTCTTTTATCATGATAAAAAGCAGGGGAAAAGTGTTATTTATTATTGAAAAATAACAGATAACCTAATGAAAAATAAACATAAAATGAGATTTTGACGATAAAAAGATCGAAAAAAAACAATTTTTCGGCTGAATTTTAAGCAAATATCGTCTGAAAACGAAGAATAGTCATAACAACACTAACATTTGTGACTAATGCAGCATATAAAACTATCATTACAGTCAGAATACACTACGTTGTAATGTTAAAAAAATCACACCCACTACAAACGAATGGATTTATTTTTGGTTTGCAGTAATTACATTAATAATTACTGCGGCAAGGTAAGAGAAATGAATTAACGCACCAAAATAGAACACGCAATGGGCAATTCGCACTTTAATAGTGCAGTGAAGCGTCGGGTGCCAAAAAAAAAGCGCATTAAATGCGCTTTAGCTGAGACAATGCAGAATATAAACCGGGTTAATGAGTTAGCCCTGGAAAGAGTGCTCTGATCCCTGTCACCACAAATTCTATCCCCAGCGCCATCAGTAATAAGCCCATAATACGAGTCACCACGTTAATCCCGGTTTGCCCCAGCACTCTGACCATCAGCGGTGCCGCACGGAATAACAACCAGCAGCAGAACGCAAACAGGGCAATCGCCACGGTAAAGCCCAACAGGTTTTGCCAGCTGTGATAGCGCGTACTCCATACGATGGTCGAGCTGATCGCACCGGGGCCGGCCATCAGCGGCAGCGCCAGCGGCACTACGCCGATACTTTCACGAATGGCACTCTCTGACTTTTCCTGCTTATTCTGCTTATCTTCGCCCAGCTTTCCGCTGATCATCGACATCGCGATAGTTACCACCAGAATACCGCCAGCAATGCGGAAAGAGTCAATGGAGATACCAAAAATATGCAGAATACCGTCACCCAGGAACAGCGCCGTCCACAGTATGATCGCCACCGACAGGTTGGCCGTCAGATTAGTTTTATTCCTTGCCGCCGGAACCTGATAACTGGTCATACTGATAAAAACCGGGATGATCCCGATGGGGTTGACCAGAGCAAACAGGCCTACGAAAAATTTGATATAGCCTGAGAGATCTAATAATGCAGGATTCACACTGCGCTCCTGTAGGGGGACGAATTCATGGCGGCTAATGTAATGGAAATCCCCGATGATGACTATCCCCCAACGTATGGAATATCACCCTATATTAAAGACTTAAATCCAGCCTTTTTCACTAAAAAACACATAAATACCAGCATAATAAAACAAGCTCATCGCAACGACACCGTCGGGAGGGAAATGAGCGCGTCAACCACCGATTTTTGTCCGGGCTGAAAGGTATCAGCTTACACAATTGATGATCTAAATCATCTTTTCACCCCAGGACAACCGCTATGCTCAGTGACATCAAAAGGAGTTGGTAAAGTACCTAAAGGGAGCCGTAGCCGGGCGCTATGGCAGACTCTTTTAGTAAACCTATTGGAATGTTTTTAGTCTTCTGACAAGTCCTTAGCGGGCAGTGACAGGCAGGGTGACTATAATTTCTAGTTCTGACTTGTTTACTAATAGAGTTTAACTTTCAGGAGTGCCTCATGGCCGTTACTAATATCACTGAACTAAATGCCCTTGTTGAACGTGTTAAACAAGCCCAGCGTGAATTCGCTAACTTCAGTCAGGAACAGGTAGACAAGATCTTCCGTGCCGCTGCCCTGGCCGCTGCCGATGCCCGTATTCCTCTGGCCAAAATGGCCGTCGCCGAATCCGGTATGGGTATCGTTGAAGACAAAGTGATCAAAAACCACTTCGCCTCTGAATATATTTATAACGCCTATAAAGACGAAAAAACCTGCGGCATCCTTGCCACAGACGATACCTTCGGCACAATCACTATCGCAGAACCTATTGGCATCATCTGCGGAATTGTGCCGACCACTAACCCCACCTCTACCGCTATCTTCAAGGCGCTGATCAGCCTGAAAACACGCAACGGGATTATCTTCTCGCCACATCCCCGCGCGAAAAATGCCACCAACAAAGCAGCCGATATCGTTCTGCAGGCTGCGATTGCCGCCGGTGCACCCAAAGATATCATTGGCTGGATCGATGTTCCTTCCGTTGAGCTGTCTAACCAGCTGATGCATCACCCGGATATTAACCTGATTCTGGCCACGGGCGGCCCGGGTATGGTGAAAGCCGCTTACAGCTCAGGTAAACCGGCGATTGGCGTGGGGGCGGGTAACACCCCGGTGGTGATTGATGAGACTGCGGATATTAAACGCGCTGTCGCTTCCATCCTGATGTCAAAAACCTTTGATAACGGCGTTATCTGCGCCTCTGAACAGTCTGTGATTGTGGTCGACAGCGCGTATGACGCCGTTCGTGAGCGCTTCGCCAGCCACGGCGGTTACATGCTGCAGGGCCAGGAGCTGAAAGCGGTTCAGGATATCATCCTGAAAAATGGTGCACTGAATGCTGCCATCGTAGGGCAGCCCGCAGTGAAAATTGCCGAAATGGCCGGCATTAGCGTACCGGGTAACACCAAAATCCTGATTGGCGAAGTGAAGTTGGTTGATGAGTCAGAACCCTTCGCCCATGAAAAACTTTCTCCGACCCTGGCCATGTACCGCGCGAAAGATTTCCATGACGCCGTCAGCAAGGCTGAAAAACTGGTGGCAATGGGCGGTATCGGCCACACCTCATGTCTGTACACTGACCAGGACAACCAGCGTGACCGCGTCAATCTGTTTGGCGACAAGATGAAGACCGCACGTATCCTGATCAATACCCCGGCTTCGCAGGGCGGCATCGGTGACCTGTATAACTTTAAACTCGCCCCTTCCCTGACGCTGGGCTGCGGCTCATGGGGCGGTAACTCGATTTCTGAGAACGTGGGTCCTAAACATCTGATCAACACGAAAACCGTGGCCAAGCGAGCAGAGAATATGTTGTGGCACAAACTTCCTAAGTCTATTTACTTCCGCCGTGGCTCACTGCCTATCGCGCTTGACGAGGTGGCAACAGATGGGGCCAAACGCGCCTTTATCGTGACTGACCGATTCCTGTTTAACAATGGCTACGCTGACCAAATCGTTAACGTGCTGAAAGCGCGTGGCGTAGAGACTGAAGTGTTCTTTGAAGTGGAAGCTGACCCGACGCTGAGTATCGTCCGCAAGGGTGCCGAGCAGATGCACTCCTTCAAGCCTGACGTGATTATCGCCCTTGGGGGGGGGTCACCGATGGATGCAGCGAAAATTATGTGGGTGATGTACGAACACCCTGAAACTCACTTCGAAGAGCTGGCGCTGCGCTTTATGGACATCCGTAAACGCATTTACAAGTTTCCGAAAATGGGCGTAAAAGCCAAAATGATTGCGGTGACCACGACCTCTGGCACCGGCTCAGAAGTTACCCCGTTTGCCGTGGTGACCGATGATGCGACCGGGCAGAAATATCCGCTGGCCGATTATGCCCTGACACCGGACATGGCCATTGTGGATGCCAACCTGGTGATGGACATGCCGAAATCCCTGTGCGCCTTCGGTGGACTGGATGCAGTGACTCACGCCCTGGAAGCCTATGTCTCCGTACTGGCGAATGAGTACTCAGACGGACAGGCTCTGCAGGCACTGAAACTGCTGCAGGAAAACCTGCCTGCCAGCTACAACGAAGGGGCAAAAAATCCGGTAGCACGTGAACGCGTGCACAACGCGGCCACCATCGCCGGTATCGCCTTTGCGAACGCCTTCCTTGGGGTGTGTCACTCTATGGCCCACAAACTGGGTTCAGAGTTCCATATTCCACACGGACTGGCTAACTCCCTGCTGATTTGTAACGTTATCCGCTACAACGCGAATGATAACCCTACCAAACAGACTGCCTTCAGCCAGTATGACCGCCCTCAGGCGCGTCGCCGCTACGCTGAAATTGCCGATCACCTGCGTCTCAGCGCACCTGGCGACCGTACCGCACAGAAAATTGAAAAACTGTTGGTCTGGCTGGACGGTATGAAAGCAGAACTGGGCATTCCTAAGTCTATCCGTGAAGCTGGCGTGCAGGAAGCGGACTTCCTGGCGAAAGTTGATAAACTGGCTGACGATGCCTTTGATGACCAGTGTACCGGCGCTAACCCTCGCTACCCGCTGATTGCAGAACTGAAGCAGATTATGCTGGACAGCTTCTACGGCCGTGATTTTGTCGAGCCTTTCGCTAATGTGGCAGAGGCGGTAACAGCGCCAGTGGCTGCCGCAGAAACGAAAAAAAGCGAACGCAAAGTAAAACGTTAAGCCACCCGTGACGCAAAAAACCCGCCATCTGGCGGGTTTTTTATTTCACTATCCGTAAGCCACGCTTACTGACCGGATAGACACGCTGCTCACTTACCTTCCTGCTGGTGTATATCGTCAGTTGCCGGACGTCAGGTGGCGGTGACCGAAAATAGCCGTCATCGCACCACTGTTTAACGCTTCGTAATAATGTTTACGACACACCGAGACGTAGCGCTCATTGCCGCCAATTTGCACCTGCTCCCCTTCTTCGAAGGGTTTTCCACTTTCATCCAGGCGTAATACCATACTGGCCTTTCTTCCGCAGTGGCAGATGGTTTTTAATTCTACCAGCTTATCGGACCATGCCAGCAGGTACTGACTTCCGGTAAACAGTTCACCACGAAAATCCGTACGCAAGCCATAACAGAGTACCGGGATATCTAAATGATCCACCACCTCTGAAAGCGCCCTAACCTGGTCGCGGGTTAAAAACTGACTTTCATCTACCAGCACACAGTGAACCGGTTCCATCTGATGCTCTTTGCTTATCTCCGCATACAATGACGTCGCGGTATTATACAATTTTGCTGGTGATGAAAGGCCAATTCTTGAGCTGACTTTGCCTGCACCGAAGCGGTTATCAATTTCTGCGGTATACACCAGCGTGCGCATTCCGCGCTCATGATAATTATAAGAAGATTGCAGTAATGCCGTAGACTTACCGGCATTCATGGCAGAGTAATAGAAATAAAGTTGAGCCACCCGCCCTACTCCAAAAGTCATCAAAGAGGAGCGCAGTGTATCATAAAGTAAGGGAATGAAAGCCTTTCACCGGGAGAGAATATCTGGCTGGAACAGCAAAAACAGCGTCTTTCTTTAGCAGACCTTTACACCATGTTAACTATTAATCAGTACCAGCCGACGGTAGCATTGACGCAGTCGACATGCTCGGCGATGGGCATTATTTTCATCCCTTCCTCCTATTAACGCATCAAATTCACCCATTCGTTTAGACGCTATTACCTGATTCGATTTTCTTACAAAATTATCTATTGCAGTTCGTAATGGCGAACACTATTATTATCAGGCAGAAACATCCCTATCAATATAAATTAGAGAATTGGACAATGAGCGAAGCACTTAAAATCCTGAACAACATCCGCACACTGCGTGCTCAGGCAAGAGAATGCAGCCTGGAAACGCTGGAAGAAATGCTGGAAAAACTGGAAGTTGTTGTCAACGAACGCCGCGAAGAAGATAGCCAGGCTCAGGCAGAAGTTGAAGAGCGTACCCGCAAACTTCAGCAGTATCGCGATATGCTTATCGCTGATGGTATCGACCCTAACGAATTACTTTCTACTCTGGCAGCGGCTAAAGCACCGGGTAAAGCCAAGCGTGCAGCACGTCCTGCTAAATATTCTTACATTGATGAGAATGGCGAAAGTAAGACCTGGACAGGCCAGGGCCGCACGCCTGCTGTGATTAAAAAAGCGATTGAAGAGCAAGGCAAGAAACTGGAAGACTTTCTGCTGTAATTCTGCTCAGGGTCCTTCTCTACTACCCCATAATTAAATGGGGTTTTTTTGGTCCTATTTTTACGTTGTCGTTACCAGGTAAGATTAAAAAAGGGAGCCATCTGGCTCCCTTTTTTCTGCCCTCTGCGCGGACGATTAAACCTTATAGAAGTCTTTGTACCACGCAACGAAGCGTGCCACGCCCGCTTCCACAGAGGTTTGCGGTTTAAAACCGATGACTTTATACAGCGCCGATGTATCGGCACTGGTTTCCATCACATCGCCAGGCTGCATCGGCAGCATATTCTTTTCGGCCACCTGGCCAAGGGCACTTTCCAGCGACTCAATATAGGCCATCAGCGTAACCGGCTGGCTGTTGCCGATATTATAAACCCGATAAGGCGCTGAGCTGGTCGCCGGGCTGCCGCTTTCCACCGTCCACTCTTTATCTGCCTGAGGAATGACATCCTGCAGGCGAACTATAGCCTCGGCGATGTCGTCAATATAGGTAAAGTCGCGGCGCATCTGGCCATGGTTATAAACGTCGATTTTTTCACCGGCAATTATCGCGCGGGTGAATTTAAACAACGCCATATCCGGACGCCCCCACGGGCCATAGACAGTAAAGAAACGTAAGCCTGTGGTGGGAATACCGTACAGATGGGAATAAGTATGGGACATCAGCTCATTGGCTTTCTTCGTCGCCGCGTAAAGGGATACCGGATGGTCTACTGAGTCGTCCGTAGAGAATGGCATTTTACGGTTGAGCCCATATACCGAACTGGAAGAAGCATACAGCAGATGTTCCACCTGATTATGTCGGCACCCTTCCAGGATATTAAGGTGGCCAATCAGATTGGCATCAGCGTAAGCCAGCGGGTTTTCCAGCGAATAACGGACCCCCGCCTGAGCGGCAAGGTGGATAACGCGCTGAAAGCGCTGAGAGCGGAATAGTTCAGCAATGCCTTCACGATCGGCCAGGTCGCCTTTCACAAAGGTAAAATCAGGGTGGGGGTTAATCAGATCAAGACGTGCAGTCTTAAGGTTAACATCGTAATAATCATTCAGGTTGTCGAGACCGACAACCTGGTGACCGGCGGCAAGCAGACGTTGAGTGACATGAAAGCCAATAAATCCTGCTGCGCCGGTGACCAGATATTTCATACTGCCCTCGTTAATTATGCAATGTTAAGAGATGCTCCGCGGCCGATTGCATAATAAACAAAACCGCGTTTGCTGATTCTTTCTGGATCATACAGGTTACGACCATCAAAAATCACGGGTTCTTTAAGCGCATTTTTAATCACATCAAAATCAGGGGCGCGGAAATTCTGCCATTCAGTACAAATGACCAGACCATCAGCCCCCTGAAGCGCTGCTTCTTTGGTTCCCATCAGCTTAAGGTCGCTGCGGTGCCCATAGATGCGCTGTGCTTCATCCATTGCTTCCGGATCAAACGCCTGAACCGTCGCGCCAGCCTGCCAGAGTGCTTCCATCAGCACACGGCTGGAGGCTTCACGCATATCATCGGTATTTGGCTTAAAGGACAGGCCCCACACGGCAAAGGTTTTGCCCTGCAGGTTGTCGCCAAAATGACGCTTGATAAAGGTCGGCAGCTTGTTCTTCTGCGAGTCGTTAACGTCTTCCACAGCCTGCAACAGACGCGGCTTGTAGCCAATCTGCTCTGCCGTACGGATCAGTGCCTGCACGTCTTTCGGGAAGCAGGAGCCACCGTAGCCGCAGCCAGGATAGATAAACGAGTAGCCAATACGTGAATCTGACCCAATACCCTGACGCACTTTCTCTACGTCTGCACCCAGGCGCTCTGCCAGGTTAGAGATTTCGTTCATAAAGCTGATCTTTGTCGCCAGCATGCAGTTAGCCGCATACTTGGTCAGTTCAGCACTACGAATATCCATCAGGATCATACGGTCGTGATTGCGGTTGAACGGCTCATACAGCTCACGCAGCAGCTCAACCACTTCGTCGTTATCAGTACCGATAACGATACGCTCAGGACGCATACAGTCGCTGACCGCAGCCCCCTCTTTCAGGAATTCCGGGTTAGAAACCACATCAAAAGTCAGCGCTTCACCACGCTCCTTCAGTGTTTCTTCCATTACCTTGCGAACCCGATCGGCCGTTCCAACAGGAACCGTCGACTTGTCCAGCACCACTTTGTGGTCTTTCATGTGCTGCGCGATGGTACGCGCAACCGCTGTGACATATTTCAGGTCAGCCGAACCATCTTCATCCGGTGGTGTGCCGACAGCAATAAACTGCATAACACCATGGTTAACGCCATCTTCAGCGTTGGTAGAGAACTTAAGGCGACCTGCCTCATAGTTCTGCATCACCAGCGGCGTCAGGCCCGGTTCAAAAATAGGAATGATCCCTTTCTTCAGATTCTCGACTTTATTTTCGTCGACATCGATGCAAAGAACGTCATGTCCGACTTCGGCCAGAACCGCAGCCTGAACCAGACCAACATAGCCGATACCAAATACGGTGACTTTCATTGAATTGTCCCGGTTAGAAATTAAACTTACTTTTTATTATTAACGGTGCTTTCAAGCCAGGCTTTGAAATCGCTGCCCAGCGTGTTGTGACGCACACCGTACTCAACGAAGGCCTGCATATAGCCCAGTTTGTTACCACAGTCGTGGCTGATCCCTTTAAGGTGATAAGCTTCCACTGTCTCTTTTTCCATCAGCATCGCAATCGAGTCGGTCAGCTGAATTTCGTCACCGGCACCTGGAGGCGTTTTCGCCAGCAGTGGCCAGATATCGGCAGACAGAATGTAACGACCGACCACCGCGAGGTTCGAAGGCGCTTTGTCTGCTTTTGGTTTCTCTACCACACCAACCATTGGTGCGCTGTCGCCTGGCTTCAGTTCAGCACCCTGGCAGTCAACGACACCATAGGCGGTCACATCAGCAACAGGCTCTACCATGATCTGGCTGTGACCCGTTTCGTCAAAACGCTTCATCATTTCTGCCAGGTTATCTTTCGACAGGTCCGATTCGTATTCGTCGATGATCACATCGGGCAGAATAACCGCAACGGGTTCATTGCCAATCACTGGCCAGGCACACATAACCGCATGGCCAAGGCCTTTCGCCAGGCCCTGACGCACCTGCATGATGGTCACATGCGGTGGGCAGATAGACTGGATTTCTTCCAGCAGCTGGCGCTTAACGCGTTTTTCCAGCATGGCTTCCAGCTCAAAACTGGTATCGAAGTGGTTTTCAATGGAGTTTTTAGAAGAGTGCGTAACCAGCACAATTTCATTGATCCCTGCTGCGATACACTCGTTTACGACATACTGAATCAGCGGCTTATCAACCAGTGGCAGCATCTCTTTTGGAATTGCCTTGGTGGCAGGTAACATACGCGTTCCCAAACCAGCAACTGGGATTACCGCTTTTTTTACTTTGGACTTATAGGCAGACATCAAAGTACCTCTCTTTAGGCCGTTCAAGTTATTACTTGATATGTCGAGTTAAAATAACGAAGTGAGTATACCAGTGGAACCCACGCGGATTTATCCTGGATAAACCTTTTCTGCATAAATTAAGACTATTACCCAATTGTAAAGGTTATCCGTGGCCCTGTCAGTCAGGGCCAGATGGAAAGTCTTCGGCAGTGGTCATTCTGACGACAACATCAGGCGCAGCCGCCCTCCGGCACCCCATACCTGACATTGCCAGGCATCACACCGCTGACTGATCTGGTTAAGATGCGTGCTGCCCAGCGTGCCCAGCGGAACGCCATTGCTCAACTGAATTTGATGGGAATGGATATTAAGAGTGGCGTTTAAACCAGCAGAAACCAGAATCAGATTTTTTAAACCCTGATGATAATACCCTACCAGCAGTGGGAACTGCCCTTTCAGATTCGCCTGACGCAGCAGAAGGTTGACCTGTTTCAGCAGTGCGCCGAGCTCAGGCAGCCTTGTGCCCTGCCCCGAAAGCTGTTCCTGCAACAGCCCATTGAACAGGGCCCGCAGCAGCAAGGCGGCCAGAACCCCGTTATCCCCCGCCCGGGTAACATCCAGGCAGTAGAAGGCCAGATCTTTCTCCGACAGAGCCGCCACGTCCAGCACCAGTCCCGGCTGTTCAGCCATGGTCAGCTGACGGTAGTTCACCCGGCAGTGGGCGATGGTCTGCTGAACAGGCGGCTGTAGCTCTTTCAGCAATTTCGCCGCCGACTGAGGATCGTTAACCAGTGCATCCCAGTCCTGGAACAGCTGTTCGTCTTCCTCCACCTTAGAGGTAAACATCGACGGATAAAGGCACTCAAATACCGCTTCACGCAGCCGGCCCAGGTCTTTCACCGGCTTCAGCAGCACATCCTGCACACCGATACGCAGCACATTGGCAATATCCGACATATTTTCCGTGGCGGAGATCACCAGGATCGGCAGCGTGCCGCCCCGGCTGCGAATATGTTCAACCAGCTGGATGCCGCCCATTCGCGGCATCGCCAGATCGCAAATCATCAGATCGGGCTGGCTGCGGCTCATGGTTTCGAGCGCGTGAATACCGTCATCTGCCAGACTGACTACAGCTCCGAGGGCTGTTAGAAAATTATCCAGCAGGGAACGGAAAACGATTTCGTCCTCAACGATGAGAATATGTTTTCCGCTTAATGGTTTTTCCATTGTGTCCCCCTGCATAACAGATACCTCAATAGTGGTCTATAAACGCCCTTTGCGCCTCTCAGAATTGACTGAAGTAGCATGCTTAATCGACCACGCTATTGTCTGTCACGCACCAGCGGTAACAGTTCGTCCATTTTTTTCTCAACGGATAGTCTCCCCGCTTCAATCGCTTCCTCTGCCCGATGAAAATCCAGGGTGGAAATTTGCGGGCAGAATGGCTGTATCAGAACATCAGGAGGGTCACCCGCCATGCGATTACGCTTAAGCCGGTTTTCCAGGACCTGGATGGATGTAGACATGATTTCCATGGCACCGGGCGTGTAATTCATTTTACGCGGTTTAAAGCGCCCGATACGCTGCCGCAGGCGACCACTCCAGCTATCGGTGGGCAGCTGGGTATCCGGGCCGGCAGGCTCCGGCGTCACGGAAAACAAGTCCTGTTGCATTAGATGAGCGTCATGCTGCAGATCGACGGCAATAACAATGTCTGCGCCGAGCGCACGCGTCAGAGAGACAGGAACCGGATTGACCACCGCACCGTCCACCAGCCAGTAGCCATTCCAGTTTACCGGTGCCAGCAGGCCTGGCATACTGCAGGAAGCACGCACCGCCTGATGAATATCCCCTTCCGTCAGCCACAGTTCACGACCGGTGCTGAGGTTAGTGGCGACGGCCCCAAAAGGAAGAGAGCACTGCTCGATAGTGTCGCATGCCATCAGGCTGCGGACATGGCTGAAAACACGTTCGCCGCGAAGTAATCCCCCGCGCTGCCAGGAAAAGTCCATTAATCGGATCACCTGCCAGTAGCTGAAAGACCGGACCCAGCGCTCCATCAACGGTAAACGTTGATTCGCATAAGCGGCGCCAACCAACGCGCCCACCGAACAACCCGCCACGACGTCAATACGTATGCCGGCGCGCTCCAGCGCGTTAATTACCCCAATATGGGCCCATCCTTTGGCTGCTCCCGATCCCAGCGCAAGCCCGATCTTTACCTGTCTCATTCCACCTCTGGCCAGTACTCAACGATCAAAATGGCATCACCGCGTCTCCCCGGTTATCATGACGCCTGAATCTCATTTTACCTGTTATAAAAACTTCCGGAGTCAACGTGTCTGAACATTGTCCGTGCGGTAGCGGATTGCAGTATAGCCTATGTTGCGAGCCGTATCTAAACGGGAGCACACTCCCGGCCACGCCAGAAGCCCTGATGCGCTCTCGCTACAGTGCTTATGTAAAGCAGGATACACCTTATCTGGTGGCAACCTGGCATCCCTCCTGTCACGCACAGCACTTTGCCACAAGTATTGAAGAGAGCTATGCCAGTACCCAGTGGCGCGGATTAACCCTTCTTTCAATGGAAACCGTGCCGGAAAGTAACGTGGGTTATGTGACGTTTTTTGCGCGTTTTACGGAAAATGGCCGCGAAAGTTTCATTCATGAACGTTCGCGCTTTCTTCAGGAGGAGCAACGCTGGTACTATATTGACGGAACCTTCCCGCCAGTCGGGCGTAATGACCCGTGCCCCTGTGGCTCTGGCAAAAAATACAAGAAATGCTGTGGTCAGTAGTGACCTGGATTTCCCATCTGTATCGACAGGATTACCATCGCAATGCAAGCGCAAACACTGCAACGTAAAGTTTTACGCACCATCTGCCCGGATGCTAAAGGGCTGATCGCCAAAATTACTAATATTTGCTACAAACACGAACTGAACATTGTGCAAAACAATGAGTTCGTTGATCACCGTACCGGGCGTTTCTTTATGCGTACCGAGCTGGAAGGTATTTTTAACGACGGTACGCTGCTTGCTGACCTTGACAGCGCGCTGCCTGCGGGCTCTGTTCGAGAGCTGCAGCCGGCGGGTCGTCGCCGCATTGTTATTCTGGTCACCAAAGAGGCACACTGCCTGGGCGACCTGCTGATGAAGAGCGCGTACGGCGGTCTGGACGTGGAGATTGCAGCGGTTATCGGTAACCACGATACGCTGCGCACCCTGGTCGAACGCTTTGATATACCTTTCGTTCTGGTCAGCCACGAGGGGTTAACCCGCGATGAGCATGACACGAATATGGCGGCGGAAATTGACCGCTATCAGCCTGACTACGTGGTGCTGGCTAAATATATGCGCGTACTGACGCCGGGCTTTGTCCAGCGTTATCCGAATCAGATCATCAACATTCACCACTCATTCCTGCCGGCCTTTATCGGCGCACGCCCCTACCATCAGGCGTATGAGCGCGGCGTGAAGATCATCGGCGCGACCGCGCATTATGTGAATGATAATCTGGATGAAGGTCCGATTATTATGCAGGACGTGATCCACGTCGATCACACCTATACCGCAGAAGATATGATGCGTGCCGGCCGTGACGTTGAGAAGAATGCCCTGAGCCGCGCGCTTTATCAGGTACTGGCACAGCGCGTCTTTGTTTACGGTAACCGCACCATCATTCTGTAAGCCGGATGATGCTGTTTTGTCTGACAAAACAGCATCCCGGGCAAAAAAACGGCAAACACGCTGCTTTATACAAAACGGGGCTTTACAGCGTCACTTCATTTGATATGATGCGCCCCGCTTAACAAGCAGAGTGAGTAAGGCCAGTGGTGGGGTTCCCGAGCGGCCAAAGGGAGCAGACTGTAAATCTGCCGTCATCGACTTCGAAGGTTCGAATCCTTCCCCCACCACCATTTTCAGACTGTTTTTATATGAAAATGTGCCTCACGCTTTGCATTGGTTAACACGCTTCCCCTGGTGGGGTTCCCGAGCGGCCAAAGGGAGCAGACTGTAAATCTGCCGTCATCGACTTCGAAGGTTCGAATCCTTCCCCCACCACCATCTTCATTACTCCCTGAATTCACTGACTTATCCTGCCCCCCTCATTTTCCCGATGGGAAGGATGAGAACCTTCGACACGAAGGTTTGTGCCGAACGCAGTGAGACAACGCCAGTCATGGCGGCCCGCAGGGCAAGGCGCGCAGCGACGCAGTCATCCTTCCCCCACCACCATCTTCATTACTCCCTGAATTCACTGACTTATCCTGCCCCCTCATTTTCCCGATAGGAAGGATGAGAAGCTTCGACACGAAGGTTTGTGCCGAACGCAGTGAGACAACGCCAGTCATGGCGGCCCGCAGGGCAAGGCGCGCAGCGACGCAGTCATCCTTCCCCCACCACCATCTTCATTACTCCCTGAATTCACTGACTTATCCTGCACCCTCATTTTCCCGATGGGAAGGATGAGAAGCTTCGACACGAAGGTTTGTGCCGAACGCAGTGAGACACTGCCTTCTGTCACAGCACTATTTCTCTCTCCGTCTGAAACCTGCTACCATTCCGGCCTCTTTATTCACGCAAAATGGCCTGCGCTATGAAATTTCTTTCTTTTAATATCAACGGGCTGCGTGCTCGTCCGCATCAGCTTGAAGCGATTGTTGAGCAGCACCAGCCGGACGTCATCGGCCTGCAGGAAACAAAAGTACATGACGATATGTTCCCGCTTGAGGACGTGGCTAAACTGGGCTATCACGTCTTTTATCACGGACAGAAAGGCCACTACGGCGTCGCACTGATGACCAAAGCAGAGCCTGTCGCCGTGCGCCGGGGTTTTGATGGTGATGATGAAGAGGCCCAGCGGCGGATGATTATGGCAGACATCCAGACCCCTTCAGGGATCGTCACCGTACTGAATGGTTATTTCCCCCAGGGAGAAAGCCGCGACCATCCGACAAAATTCCCGGCGAAAGAGAAATTCTATCGCGATCTGCAAAATTACCTCGAACAGCAGCAGAATGCCGGCAATCAGGTATTGATCATGGGTGATATGAATATCAGCAGCACCGACCTGGATATTGGTATCGGTGAAGATAGCCGTAAGCGCTGGCTGCGCACCGGAAAGTGCTCTTTCCTGCCGGAAGAGCGCGAGTGGATGGACAGGCTGATGAACTGGGGTCTGGTCGATACCTGGCGCGCCCAGAACCCGGATGTCAACGACCGGTTCTCGTGGTTTGACTACCGTTCAAAAGGCTTTGATGACAATCGCGGACTGCGTATTGACCTGGTGCTGGCCAGCAGGCCGCTGGCAGAGCGCTGTGTTGCCACCGGGATTGACTATGCGATCCGCAGCATGGAAAAACCGTCCGACCATGCGCCGATCTGGGCTGAATTCAACCTGTCATCCTGACCGGTAAGCGTCGGGACGGGAAAGCAGAGTCGCCCTTCCCGACGCACACCGCTATTTTACAATACGCCAGATAAGGTTATTGGTGCCCAGCGATCTTTCGTCACGCACGCACTGCAGGAGCATCCCCTCACTTTTCAGCACGGCCCCTTCGGTATAGCTGCGGTTCTCAAAGGTGCAGCAGCGCTGACAGGCGGGTGCACTGTCGCGACTGCCCTGCGTCCAGACTTCCGGTGGCATGTCCACCACCACGTCAGCGTTACCGCCGCCGCCGTATTGACCACTTCCGCCGTGACCGTTACTGATATAACGCTCTGCCAGCGACGGGGCGCTGACGGCACACAGCAGCAGCATAGCCAGATGCACTCTCATCACTCATTTTCCTTCTCTTTCGCCGCCTTGCGTCGCGGCTTTTTCGCTTTGTTCGTGGCCGGAGCAGGCAGGCCCCGGAATGCGTGCGCAGCTGGCTGCTGCCGCGCCTGGTGGATCAGACTGTGCAGGGTTTCCACCAGCGGGAACATAAAGTCCTGATAGCGGCACTGCTTTTCACTGATTTTGGTCAGGGTCGACTCCCACTGCGCCGTCATATCCGGGCGCGCGGCCATCTCAGGCAGTGAATGAATTAACGCGCGCCCCGCCGGACTGGAGTGAATATAGCGCCCCTTTTTATACAGGAAGGTGCGCTTAAACAGCAGCTCGATGATCCCGGCACGCGTCGCCTCAGTCCCTAAACCATCGGTCGCACGCAGCACTTTCTTTAGATCTTTATCCTGAACAAAGCGTGCGATACCGGTCATGGCTGACAGCAGCGTAGCGTCAGTGAAGGGACGCGGTGGCTGCGTTTGCTTCTCCATCACTTCCCCGCGTTCGCACAGCAGCTCATCGTCTTTCTTCACTACCGGCAGCGGCGTGCCGTCATTCTCTTCATCGCGCTCTTTGCTGCCCAGCAGCGCACGCCACCCGGCTTCAGCAAGAAAACGTGCCTTTGCGACAAACTTACCGCCGGCAATATCCAGCTCAATCACGCATTTGCGGTACACCGCGTCCGGACAGAACTGCATCAGATACTGCGTGGCAATCAGCCGGTAAATTTGCCGTTCATTATCGGACAGATTCACCCGACTGCTGCGGGCAGTGGGCACAATCGCATGGTGGGCGTCGACCTTTTTATCGTCCCAGCAGCGGTTCTTCTGGTCGCTGTTGAAATCTGCCGGCGGGGTCAGATCCGGCTGGTGGATGTTGATGGCATTCAGTACCGCCTGACGTCCGGCAAAGTGCTCATCCGGCAGATAGCGGCTGTCAGAACGCGGATAGGTGATCAGCTTATGGGTTTCATAAAGACGCTGGCAGGTGTCCAGCACCGTCTGCGCACTCAGGCCGAAACGCTTCCCCGCCTCAATCTGTAATGCCGACAGGGAGAAAGGCAGCGGCGCCGTGTCATTTTCCCGTTTGTCGTTGTAGCTGGTGACCCGCGCAGGCTGACCGCCGATACGCGCCACCACGTGGTCGGCCAGGGTGCGATGAAGCAGACGCCCTTCTTCATCCTGATAAGGCTCACAGGCGTCACTGGGCTGCCATAGCGCCACAAAACGCTCGTCCTTCGGGGTGACGATATGTGCTTTAACTTCAAAAAAATCTTTGGCGACGAAATTTTCGATCTCTTCATCACGACGCACGACCAGCCCGAGTACCGGCGTCTGCACGCGGCCGACCGACAACACACCATCGTAGCCTGCATTACGACCCAGCAGCGTATAGGCGCGGGTCATATTAATACCGTACAGCCAGTCGGCGCGGGATCTAGCCAGGGCAGAGACACAGAGCGGAATAAATTCACGGTTTTCACGCAGGCGATCGATCGCCCGCTCGACGGCCTGCGGGTTAAGATCGTTGATCAGACAGCGCTGCACCTGCGCCCGCTTTTCGGCGGGCAGTGTCAGGTAGTCCAGCACTTCATCGACCAGCAGCTGGCCTTCGCGATCCGGGTCACCGGCGTGTACCACGATGCTCGCCTGCGCCAGCAGCCCTTTGATGACGTTTAGCTGTTTCGCCACGGAGGGGCGCGGCTGTAACTGCCATTTTTCCGGCACAATCGGCAGGTCGGCCAGCGACCAGCGGGCAAAGCGGCTGTTATAACTGTCGGGCTGTGCCTGTTCCAGCAGGTGCCCCACACACCAGGTCACCACCTGGTCCGTGCCACAGGCAATATAACCATCGCCACGACGGTGGGGTTTTGGCAGGACATCCGCAATAGCACGGGCAAGACTGGGTTTCTCGGCAATAAACAAACGCATCCGGGGGTAAATCCTGCTCAGGGTTTGACTTCAATAATGGCCCTTCCGGCCTGCGCCGTCAGGAGTTCGCCAATGGGTGTAAGCGAAATAGCGTACGCGGTGGCGATCGCCTCCACCTCTGCCTCTGAACCGGGCAGCACTGCCAGCAGCAGGCCGCCGGAGGTTTGCGGATCACACAGCAGCTGGCGCTGTGCGTCGCTCATCGTTCCCACCAGATGGCCATAGCTGGCAAAGTTGCGTTCTGTCCCACCCGGGACGCAGCCCAGGGCAATGTACTCGTCTACTCCCGACAGGCGCGGGATGGCGCTGAACCAGAGATTAGCGTGCAGACCCGCACCCTGGCACATCTCGCTCAGATGCCCCAGCAGCCCGAAGCCGGTCACGTCGGTCATCGCGCTGACCCCCGCTGCCGGGGCAAACGCCGCGCCCACCTGATTAAGCTGGCACATGGTCTCCGTGGCCAGCCCGGCATGTTCAGGCCGCAGTAACGCTTTTTTCTCGGCGGTGGTCAGCACGCCGATGCCGAGCGGCTTGGTGAGATACAGACGGCATCCTGGCTGGGCCTCACTGTTACGCTTGACCTGGTCAGTGGCCACGATCCCCGTCACGGCCAGCCCGAAAATCGGCTCCGGTGCGTCGATGGAGTGCCCGCCCGCCAGGCTGATACCCGCCTGCTCACAAACGCTGCGTCCACCCTCAATCACCCTGCGGGCAATCTCCGGGGCCAGGACGTTGACCGGCCAGCCGAGAATGGCAATGGCCATAATCGGTTTGCCGCCCATCGCCCAGATATCACTGATAGCGTTGGTGGCGGCAATCCGGCCGAAATCGAAGGGATCGTCGACGATCGGCATAAAAAAATCGGTGGTGCTGACCACCGCCGTTCCGTTACCGAGGTCATAAACGGCGGCATCGTCACGGGTCTCATTCCCCACCAGCAGGCGAGGATCGTGACGCAGGGGGTGATCGCTGTGCAGAATAGTGTCCAGCACCCGGGGGGATATTTTACAACCGCAGCCGGCTCCGTGGCTGTACTGCGTCAGACGAAGAGGTTTTTCGTTCATCTTTCCATTACTCAGAAATAGCTGACAAATGGCGCAGTGTCGGTCGGCAAAACATTTGTCGAAGATTTAAGCTGCGGTGTACCAAGATAAAGAAAGCCCACGATGGCATCCTGCGGGCGGCAGTGAAAGGCCTGACGCACGGCGTCATTTTCTGTCCAGGCCCCCGTTCGCCAGATACCGTTAAACCCCTGGGCGGCTGCCGCCATCTGCATCGCCATGACAGCACAACCGGCAGAAACAACCTGCTCCCAGCGCGGCACCTTGTGATGCTCTTCGCAGTGCGCCACCACGGTAATGATCATCGGTGCGCGAAACGGTGCCTGTCGGGCTTTCTCAATGGCTTTATCGTCCAGTTGGCCGTCACGGGACACTTTTTCCAGCAGCGCACTAAAGCGATCGCGCCCTTCCTCTTCGATAACAATAAAGCGCCACGGCTGCAGCGTGCCGTGGTCGGGAGCACGCAGTCCTGCACGCAGAATGTTTTCCAGTACCTCACCTGCCGGGGCTGGCGCGGCCAGACGGGATGCAGAACGACGGTTGACCAGCAATTCCAGAGCGTCCATTACTTCCTCCTGATAATGATCGGTATCCCGCAGAAACTAGCACAGGATGATGTTTTGTTACAGCATTGCACTTTTTCCTGCTGACAATTACGCCACTGCTAATTAGGATGTGGTGTATTACTGCCCGGTTTAGCGGTTACGTTGTCAGCGACACGCACCGCGCCGGGCATTTCATTGCGATTATGGAGAGTTTATGCGCGTCTTGTGGCGAATTATCGCTAATATTTTCAAGTGGACATGGCGGGTGCTGAATTTTGTACGCGAATTTATTCTTAACCTTTTCCTCGTTCTGCTGATCCTCGTCGGGGCCGGGATCTGGTTGCAGTTTAACAGTGCGAACACCCCGGCCGACGTGCAGAAAGGGGCACTGACGGTTGATCTCAGCGGTGTGGTGGTGGACAAACCCTCCGTCAGCAACACCATGAGTAAACTGGGCCGTCAGCTTCTGGGGTCCAGCAGCGACCGCCTGAAAGAAAATTCGCTGTTTGACGTGGTGGATGCCATTCGTCAGGCAAAGGGCGATGCAAAAATCACCGGCATGGTGCTGGATTTGCGTAATTTCGCCGGGGCCGATCAGCCTTCGTTACAGTATATCGGTAAGGCGTTGCGCGAGTTCCGCGACAGCGGTAAACCCATTTACGCCACCGGTGACAGCTACACTCAGGCGCAATATTATCTGGCCAGCTTTGCCAGTAAGATTTACCTCTCGCCTCAGGGAACGGTAGATCTGCACGGTTTCGCCACCAACGGCCTTTACTATAAAACCCTGCTGGACAAACTGAAGGTCAGCTCACACGTGTTCCGCGTTGGCACCTATAAATCGGCGGTAGAGCCGTTCCTGCGTGACGATATGTCACCAGCGGCGCGCGATGCCGACAGCCGCTGGGTCGGCGAGCTGTGGCAGAACTATGTGAATACACTGGCGGCAAACCGTCAGATCACCGCTGATCAGGTGTTCCCGGGGGCCCAGGGCGTCCTTGATGCTCTGAATAAAGTTGGCGGCGACACGGCGCAGTATGCGAAGGACAGCAAGCTGGTGGACGAACTGGCTTCACCATCGGTGGTCGATCAGCAACTGGTGAAAACCTTCGGCTGGGACAAGCAGGCGAAGGATTATAACGGCACCAGCATTTATGATTATCCGCTGAAAAATGCGCCGACGACTGACGGTAATGTGGCAGTGATCACCGCTAACGGTGCCATTATGGACGGTGAAGAAACGCCAGGGAGCGTCGGCAGCGATACCACCGCGCTTGAGATCCGCGATGCCCGTCTGGATCCGAAAATCAAAGCGATTGTATTCCGCGTCAACAGCCCGGGCGGTAGCGTGACCGCCTCTGAGATGATTCGTGAAGAGTTGGCCGCAGCAAAAGCCGCCGGTAAGCCGGTGGTCGTGTCTATGGGCGGCATGGCAGCTTCAGGCGGCTACTGGGTGTCGACGCCGGCGAACTACATTATCGCCAGCCCGAATACCCTGACCGGCTCTATCGGGATCTTCGGCGTGATCAACACCGTGGAAAACTCACTGGATGCGATTGGCGTACACACCGACGGTGTGGCCACCTCACCGCTGGCTGACGTTGCCAGTACCAAGGCGCTGCCGCCGGAAGTCCAGCAGATGATGCAGTTAACCATTGAAAACGGGTATAAAAACTTTATTGGCCTGGTGGCGAAGTCGCGTAATAAAACCCCGGAACAGATTGACCAGATCGCGCAGGGTCACGTCTGGACCGGCAGTGATGCCAAAGCCAACGGCCTGGTGGATGCGCTGGGTGATTTCGACGATGCCGTGGCGAAAGCCAAAGAGCTGGCGAAGCTGAATGACGTGCAGCTGGACTGGTATCAGACCGAGCCCGGCCTGTTGGAAGTGCTGTTCAGTCAGGTCGATGCTTCGGCACATGCGGTCCTGCCTGACGCACTGAAGGCCTACCTTCCTGCGCCGATGCTGGACGTGATGAACGCCATGAAAGCGCAGCCAGGACTGATGGGACAGCTGAATGACCCGCAGAACCGCTATGCCTTCTGCCTGACATGCGGTAACGTCAAGTAGATGTGACCCGGTTCACTAATCAGCCCGACGCCATCTGGTCGGGCTGCTTTTCCCCCGCTTTCCCCTTATACTGCGCCTTTTTGGCAAGTCCCGAGTTTACTAATGCAAAAGAAATCCATTTATGTCGCCTATACGGGCGGAACGATCGGTATGCAGCGCTCCGAGCACGGTTTTATCCCGGTGTCCGGGCACCTGCAACGCCAGCTGGCAAATATGCCTGAGTTTCACCGGCCGGAAATGCCTGATTTCACTATCCATGAATACCAGCCGCTGATTGACTCCTCGGATATGACGCCGCAGGACTGGCAATCGATTGCTGATGACATTCGCCTGAATTACGACCATTACGACGGCTTTGTCATTTTACACGGCACCGATACCATGGCCTTCACCGCCTCGGCGCTGTCTTTTATGCTGGAAAACCTGGCCAAGCCGGTCATCGTGACCGGATCCCAGATCCCCCTTGAGCAGTTGCGCTCCGACGGTCAGCAAAATCTGCTTAACTCACTGTTCGTTGCGGCTAACTATCCGATCAATGAAGTGACGCTGTTCTTCAATAACACCCTTTACCGTGGCAACCGCACTACCAAGGCGCATGCTGACGGTTTTAATGCTTTTGCTTCCCCTAACCTGCCACCGCTGCTGGAAGCCGGTATCCACATTCGTCGTCTGAATACGCCGCCCGCACCGGCAGGCCAGGGGGCACTGATTGTCCACCCCATCACGCCGCAGCCCATTGGCGTGGTGACCATTTATCCGGGGATCTCTGCTGAAGTGGTGCGTAACTTCCTGCAACAGCCGGTTAAGGCCCTGATCCTGCGCTCCTACGGCGTCGGCAATGCCCCGCAGAATAAAGCGTTTCTGCAGGAGCTGAAAGCCGCGTCGGAGCGCGGCATTGTCGTGATCAATCTGACCCAGTGTATGTCGGGTAAGGTCAACATGGGCGGCTACGCCACCGGTAACGCACTGGCACATGCCGGGGTGGTGAGCGGGGCTGACCTGACCGTGGAGGCGACGCTGACCAAACTGCACTTCCTCCTCAGTCAGGATCTGTCCACGGACGACATTCGCCAGCTGATGACGCAGAACCTGCGCGGCGAACTGACCCAGGACTGATCATGTATGACCGCCAGGCGCTGTTATTAATCGATTTACAGAATGATTTCTGCCCCGGCGGCGCGCTGGCGGTAAGTGAGGGCGATCAGACTATCGCCCCCGCTAATGCGCTGGCCGCCGCGTTCCACCAGCGCGGGGAGCCGGTGATTGCCACCCTCGACTGGCACCCGGCAGATCACGGGAGTTTTGCCAGCAATGCGGGTACGCAGCCGGGTACGCTGGGCGAGCTGCACGGTCTGCCGCAGGTGTGGTGGCCGGATCACTGCGTTCAGCACAGCGCGGGAGCCGAACTGCATCCCGGGCTCGATCGGTCACGGCTGACGTTCCAGGTGCGTAAAGGCGAGGATCCGCACATCGACAGCTACAGCGCCTTTTACGATAACGGGCATCGCCAGCAAACGGTGCTGCACGAATGGCTACAGGCGCGGGGGATCACCGCACTGACCGTCATGGGGCTGGCCACCGACTACTGCGTGAAATACAGCGTGCTGGACGCTCTGATGCTGGGCTACCGGGTTAGGGTCGTCAGCGCTGGCTGTCGCGGGGTTAACTTGCAGAAAAATGACAGTGAACGGGCGCTGGCAGAAATGGCGCAGGCCGGGGCCAGCCTCATTCAGGACGGATAAAAACGGGGCACAGTGTCGCTGGCCCCGACTGAGGCATGATGCAAATTATTCCTGCAGGAATAATTTATTGCAGCTTGATACGCGTTACGGCATCGTCGGGGATCCCGAAGGCTTCTTTCAGCTGTTTTTTACTCTTTGTCACGATCTCTCCGCCTTTCGCAATGCTCATATGTTGCGGATTGTCGTTATGACGGGCCTGCCACAGCATCACCAGCTGCAGGCTGTTCTCTTTCTGCTCCGGGGTCAGAGCCACGCCATCCCCCCACTTGCCCGTTTCCACAGCCGTCACCAGACGCTGATAGACTTCCGGCGTCATACTGGCAATCATCTCTTCCAGTTCCATCGTGCCTCCTACCCCTGGGTACTGTGGCCGTCGTCGTCGGTGAAGCTCAACGAGGCGGAGTTGACGCAGAAACGTTCACCGGTCGGCTGCGGGCCATCCGGGAAAACATGACCAAGGTGCGAATCGCAGCTCCCGCAACGAATTTCAATACGTTGCATACCGTGGGTGTCATCTTCCAGGTAGCGAATGGCCTCGTCACTGTAGGGCTGGTAAAAGCTTGGCCAGCCACAGCCAGAGTCATATTTCGTTTCAGAAAGGAACAGCGGCGCCTGACACACCAGGCAATGGTAGATGCCTTCGTTTTTGTTGTGCAGCAGTTTTCCTGAGTACGGCGGTTCGGTTCCCCGCTGCTGGGTCACGTAGCGCTGCATCTCAGTTAACTCATTTTCGGGTGAGGAAGGTGTATTATCTTTAGCCATGCTAGACTCTCTGGCAGTGTTATTCTGGAAATATCGGTTAGTATTCTAACAAATACTTAACAAGATCAGGTGAATTTTTCGCATCGTCAGCACAGGGTGATCCAGTCTGCACTCATTTTGTGACGCAGATCACCCTTTAGCGTGCTGCCCCCTTTATATTCGGGCAACATGCCCCAAGATCAATGCTGTTCGTGCATCAAGAATAAGGTTTCGCGTTGAATAATTCCTGTTCGACAGTTTGATTTGTCGCAACAATTGACACGATTCCGCTTGACGCCTGGTATGGTTTTTGTAATTTTACAGCCAACCTTTTATTCACTATCAACAAGCTGGTGGAATATATGACTATCAAAGTAGGTATCAACGGTTTTGGCCGTATCGGTCGCATCGTTTTCCGTGCTGCTCAGGAACGTTCTGATGTAGAAATCGTTGCAATCAACGATCTGCTGGACGCAGAGTACATGGCTTACATGCTGAAATACGACTCAACTCACGGCCGTTTCAATGGCACCGTGGAAGTCAAAGACGGCCATCTGGTTGTTAACGGCAAAACCATCCGTGTTACCGCTGAGCGCGACCCGGCTAACCTGAAGTGGGATGCAGTAGGCGTGGATGTGGTTGCAGAAGCAACCGGCATCTTCCTGACCGACGAAACTGCACGTAAACACATCGAAGCGGGCGCGAAGAAAGTTGTTCTGACCGGTCCATCTAAAGATGACACCCCAATGTTCGTTATGGGTGTAAACCACAAGTCTTACGCTGGCCAGGATATCGTGTCTAACGCCTCCTGTACCACCAACTGCCTGGCACCGCTGGCAAAAGTAATCAACGACAACTTCGGTATCGTTGAAGCACTGATGACCACCGTGCATGCGACAACAGCGACTCAGAAAACCGTTGATGGCCCGTCTCACAAAGACTGGCGCGGCGGCCGCGGCGCATCTCAGAACATCATCCCTTCTTCTACCGGTGCAGCTAAAGCGGTAGGTAAAGTGATCCCTGAACTGAACGGCAAACTGACCGGTATGGCGTTCCGCGTTCCTACCCCTAACGTTTCTGTTGTTGACCTGACTGCACGTCTGGCTAAACCGGCTTCTTACAAAGAAATCTGTGCTGTCATTAAAGCGGCTGCTGAAGGCGAAATGAAAGGCGTTCTGGGCTACACCGAAGACGAAGTGGTTTCTACCGATTTCAACGGTGAAACACTGACTTCTATCTTCGATGCTAAAGCCGGTATCGCACTGAGCGACACCTTCGTTAAACTGGTTTCCTGGTACGATAACGAAACTGGCTACTCCAACAAGGTCCTGGACCTGGTTGCACACATCGCTAAATAAGCGACGTGGAACGATGATGATGAGGGCGACAATGTCGCCCTTTTTTTATGGTTAAATTTCAGAAGGCTGAATGATGAACGAGACACTTTTTTCACTGCCGGTGATTAACCAGATTACCCCTTACCTCTCCCAGCGTCAGGTGGGCGACCTGCCCGTGGTAGTGGTCGTGCATCCCAAAGTGCGTGCCGCGGTGACGCTGCAGGGTGCGCAGCTGATCGCCTGGCAGCCTGCCGGTGAAAAACCCGTTATCTGGTTAAGCGAAAAAACGGCGTGGACGCCGGGCAAGGCTATTCGCGGCGGTGTGCCGATCTGCTGGCCGTGGTTCGGGCCCGCCGGTGAGCCGGCACATGGCTTTGCCCGCACGCTGCCGTGGACCTTAACGGCGCATGATGAAAATGAGAGCAGCGTAATGCTGACCTTTGAATTAAAAAGCAGTGAACAGAGCCGGAAACTGTGGCCACACGATTTCACGCTTCTTGCCCGCTTCCGCCTGGGGGACCGCTGTGAGATCGAACTGGAAGCGCACGGAGACTTTGAAGCCACCGCCGCTCTGCACAGTTATTTTGCCGTGGCTGACATTGCAGGGGTGGAAGTCAGCGGCCTGGGGCAGAGCTACATCGACAAGGTGAATAACGGCATCACCGGCACCGCTGTGGACGGCAAACAGACCTACCCGCAGCGTATCGACCGCATCTATACGCAGCCGTCAGACTGCAGCGTCATTGAGGATAAGGCCGGACAGCGGGTCATCGAAGTCCATCACCATTACCAAAGTGACGTTGTCACATGGAACCCGGGTGCAGAACTTTCCTGCAGCATGGGAGACATGGCGAATGAAGGCTTTAAAACGATGGTCTGCGTTGAAACCGCACACGTCAGTAAGCCGATGATCAGTGCAGGTGAACAACCCGCCCGCCTGGCGACCACCTTCCGCGTGCGTAACCGCCGCTGAGGATCCGGTCAGGAGCCCCCGCCGGGGGCTCCCTGCCGCTTCAGACCACGTCAAGTGGCAGCTTTGAAGCGGGAGGTGGAAAAGCCTGATTGATCAGCGCCAGCTCCTCATTGCTCAGTGACACGTCCAGCGCGGCGGCATTGTCTTCCACGTGTGCGATGCTGCCCGCCTTGGGGATCGCCATCACCCCTTCTTTACGGATTGCCCATGCCAGCAGCAGGCGGGCGACGCTGATGTCCTTCTGCCTCGCAATGCCGACCAGCGGCGGGTGATTCATCAGCTCAGTGCGCAGTCGCCCCGCCTGCGCCAGCGGACAGTAAGCCATTACCGGCATCGCCAGCCGCTGGCACTCGGGCAGTAAATCGTACTCAATCCCCCGGGAGGCCAAATGGTAAAGCACCTGATTGGTCGCACAACGCCCGCCGCCCTCCAGGGCGAGTAACTCCTGCAGATCGTCAGTATCAAAATTCGACACGCCCCAGCGGCGGATCTTACCCTGCCGCTGCAGAACTATCATGGCGCGTATTGTCTCTTCCAGCGGAATATTACCGCGCCAGTGCAGCAGGTACAGGTCGAGATAATCGGTGTTCAGGCGCTTCAGGCTCTGCTCACACGCCTCCACTGCATCGTCCACGCCGGCATTCCACGGGTAAACCTTAGACACCACAAACGCACGATCCCGACGCCCTTCGAGCGCTTTGCCGACCACGCGTTCTGCACCCCCGTCCGCGTACATTTCAGCAGTATCAATCAGCGTCAGTCCCCGTTCCAGACCGGCCTGCAGTGCAGCGATTTCATGGCGTTGCTGACCCGGATCTTCTCCCATAAACCAGGTTCCCTGACCTATAGCAGGTAAAACGGTCCCATCGGCAAAGGTGATTTTGCGGCTCACTGGTTTCTCCTTGCACGGTTTTGGCGCAGTTCATCTGGCAAAAAGGGCGCAAAGCGCCCTTTTATGGTGCAGACTGGCTGGCATCAGAAGGTATAACTGACCCCGGTCCACAGCAGCATCTGAGAGCTGGTGTCGACCATCGGGCTGTCTTTGATCTCATCGCCCAGGCGACTGTAGCGGCCGGCCAGCGTGGCATTCCAGTGTTCGCTGATATTCCAGCCGGCGGTCAGTTCAACATACGGGCTCCAGCTGCTGTCTGCATCGTAGCGATCCAGTCCGCTGCGGCGCGATTCCGCAGACGAGATACCGTAGTAATAGTTATTCTGATTAGAACTGCTCCACAGCGCACCGATACCCGGCGTCAGGCTGAACTGGCTGAATTCGAAGCGATAGAGATAGGTCAGGTCCCAGATAATGCCGTTGCTGTTATCCAGCATATCCCCTACCAGCGTAGTGCGGACAATCCCCCAGTCGGCACTGTGACGGTAAGCGACACCGCCCATCAGGGTCATATGCCGTTTATTCAGCGACTTCATGTCACTGTCGTCCGCATCGTCTGGATCGTAGTTTTGCGGTGAGCCCAGCACGGTCAGAGACAGCTGGTCCTGCGGATCTTTCCACAGATAGTAACCCGCCTGCAGACTGCGGATATAGAAGCTGTCGCCTTCATAGTTAACGATGGGCACGGGATAGTAACGGTCCTGCCCGCTTTTATAAGGGCTCTGACTGTAAAGCAGAGACGCGCCCAGCGTCAGCGGGTTGGCCTGTGCGAGTGGCGCAGCAAAACAGGCAGGTAAAAGAACAGTAAGCGCTGTAAGTTTGAATTGGTTCACAATTTATTCATTCCATTAATATAACAATCAACTGATCAGTTTAAACAGTATGGGCGGACAGAGTCATAAATTTACATGATTAGTAGCACATATCATCAATTATCCGACACATTCCCAATTGTAATGGGCAGGGTTGTTTTACAAAAGTCTGTCAGCCCGCGTCAGACAAGGCCTTTGTTTTGCCGCTTTATGACTTTGTTATTGAAATTTCATTGAAAATGGCAGACCCGTCAGGAAATTTCCTGAATGCGATCTACGCTTAATTATAAGACGCTAAATTCCAACGAGTAGAGTGAGCGGCAATGTTATCCCGCCCGATAAAACCGTCAGGTTGGCATAAGGGTTGCTGTACTCACTTAAGTTCCTTCAGGGGCTGACTCTTCTTAGGCTCCTGGTACCTGTGCTAAAAAAGAAAGGACGGGCATCCCATGAATATATTCGATCACTACCGTCAGCGCTATGAAGCTGCCAAGGACGAAGAGTTCACACTGCAGGAATTTCTGACCATTTGTCGTCAGGATCGCAGTGCCTACGCCAACGCGGCGGAACGACTGTTAATGGCTATTGGTGAGCCAGTGATGGTGGATACCGCCCTGGAGCCACGACTTTCCCGACTGTTTTCAAACCGAGTGGTCGCCCGTTATCCGGCTTTTGAAGAATTTTATGGTATGGAAGATGCGATTGAGCAGATTGTCTCCTACCTGAAACACGCAGCACAGGGACTGGAAGAGAAGAAACAGATCCTCTACCTTCTGGGACCGGTGGGCGGCGGGAAGTCTTCCCTCGCTGAACGTCTCAAATCCCTGATGCAACGCGTACCGATTTATGTGCTGACGGCGGACGGTGAGCGCAGCCCGGTCAACGACCATCCGCTGTGCCTGTTTAATCCGCAGGAAGATGCCCATATTCTGGAAAAAGAGTACGGCGTACCGCGCCGCTACCTGGGTACCATCATGTCGCCGTGGGCGGCAAAGCGCCTGCATGATTTTGGCGGCGATATCACCCGCTTTAAAGTCGTCAAAGTCTGGCCTTCCATTCTGGAACAGGTGGCCATAGCCAAAACTGAACCCGGGGATGAGAATAACCAGGATATCTCTGCGCTGGTGGGGAAAGTGGATATCCGTAAGCTGGAAAATCACGCTCAGAACGATCCGGATGCCTATGGCTATTCAGGCGCGCTGTGCCGGGCCAACCAGGGCATTATGGAGTTTGTGGAAATGTTTAAGGCACCGATTAAGGTGCTGCATCCCCTGCTGACCGCCACGCAGGAAGGGAACTACAACGGGACGGAGGGGATCTCTGCCCTGCCGTTCAACGGTATTATCCTTGCCCACTCTAACGAATCTGAATGGGTGACCTTCCGCAATAACAAAAACAATGAGGCCTTCCTTGACCGTGTTTACATTGTCAAAGTCCCTTACTGCCTGCGGGTCTCGGAAGAGATTAAGATTTACGACAAACTGCTGGTGAACAGCGAGTTGACGCACGCACCGTGTGCGCCAGGCACGCTGGAAACCCTGGCACGGTTCTCAATTCTTTCACGCCTGAAAGAGCCGGAAAACTCCAGCACCTATTCGAAGATGCGCGTCTATGACGGGGAGAGCCTGAAAGATACCGATCCTAAGTCGAAATCCTATCAGGAGTACCGTGACTATGCGGGCGTGGACGAAGGAATGAACGGTTTATCCACGCGCTTTGCCTTTAAAATACTTTCCCGCGTGTTTAACTTTGATCACGCGGAAGTGGCAGCCAACCCGGTACACCTGTTTTATGTACTGGAACAGCAGATCGACCGCGAACAGTTCCCTCAGGAACAGGCTGAGAAGTATCTTGAACATCTGAAAGGCTACCTGATCCCGAAATACGCTGAGTTTATCGGCAAGGAGATCCAGACGGCTTACCTGGAGTCTTATTCCGAGTATGGTCAGAATATTTTCGACCGCTACGTCACATACGCTGACTTCTGGATCCAGGATCAGGAATACCGCGACCCGGATACCGGCCAGCTGTTTGATCGTGAGTCCCTGAATGCGGAGCTGGAGAAAATTGAAAAACCGGCGGGGATCAGTAACCCGAAAGATTTCCGTAATGAGATCGTCAACTTCGTGCTACGCGCCCGGGCACATAATAACGGGCGGAATCCGAACTGGACCAGCTATGAAAAACTCCGCACCGTGATCGAGAAGAAAATGTTCTCGAATACCGAGGAGCTGCTGCCGGTTATCTCCTTTAACGCAAAAACATCCACGGATGAGCAGAAAAAACACGACGATTTTGTCGACCGCATGATGGAGAAAGGCTACACCCGCAAACAGGTTCGCCTGCTGTGTGAATGGTATTTGCGCGTTAGAAAATCATCCTGATTCGGAAGTCGCACCCATCCGGACCCGTGCAGCAAGGCTGGTCCGGACGGCAACACTGTTTGGGGGAGCTATGGCCTATTTTATCGATCGGCGTCTTAACGGTAAAAACAAAAGCGCGGTGAACCGTCAGCGCTTTTTGCGCCGCTATAAATCGCAAATCAAACAGTCGATTTCCGAGGCCATCAACAAGCGTTCGGTGACCGACGTTGAGAGCGGGGAATCCGTCTCTATTCCAGTAGAAGATATTAACGAGCCGGGATTTCATCAGGGCCGCGGCGGTGAACGCCATCGCGTACACCCGGGAAATGACCACTTTGTGCAAAATGACCGGGTGGAACGTCCTCAGGGAGGGGGTGGCGGCAGTGGAAGTGGTCAGGGAAATGCCGGCAAGGACGGTGAAGGCCAGGATGAATTTGTCTTTAACATTTCTAAAGATGAATACCTCGATCTGCTGTTTGAGGACCTTGCCCTGCCGAATCTGAAAAAAAACCAGCACCGGCAGCTGAATGAGTATAAAACCCACCGTGCGGGCTACACCGCTAACGGCGTACCGGCCAACATCAGCGTGGTGCGCTCCCTGCAGAACTCGCTGGCACGCCGCACCGCTATGACCGCAGGTAAGCGTCGTTTACTGGCCGAACTGGAAGAGACCCTGCTGCAGGTTGAAAACAGCGAACCGGCTCAACTGCTGGAAGAGGAGCGCCTCAGGCTGGAAATTGATGAACTGCGCGCCCGCATCAAGCGCGTGCCCTTCATTGATACATTTGACCTGCGCTATAAGAATTTCGAGAAGCGACCGGAGCCTTCCAGCCAGGCCGTTATGTTCTGCCTGATGGATGTATCCGGTTCGATGGACCAGGCCACTAAGGATATGGCCAAGCGCTTTTATATCCTGCTGTATCTGTTCCTCAGCCGGACTTATAAAAATGTCGATGTGGTTTACATTCGTCACCACACCCAGGCAAAGGAGGTCGACGAGCAGGAGTTTTTCTACTCGCAGGAAACTGGCGGGACGATTGTCTCCAGCGCGCTCAAACTGATGGATGAGGTAGTCAGGGAGCGCTACGACCCCACACAGTGGAACATCTATGCAGCACAGGCCTCGGATGGCGACAACTGGGCTGATGACTCCCCGCTGTGCCACGAAATCCTGGCGAAAAACATTCTGCCGGTGGTGCGTTACTACAGTTATATTGAAATCACCCGGCGCGCCCATCAGACCCTGTGGCGCGAATATGAACATTTGCAGTCCACGTTCGATAATTTTGCCATTCAGCACATACGTGAACCCGAAGACATTTATCCGGTGTTCCGCGCCCTGTTCCATAAACAGGTGGAAGAGAAATACTGACGCCGCCTCCTCAGCCGGCACCCTGTCGGCTGAGATATTTCTGCCCTGTCCTCGCATTGTTACCTTACCGACGGCTTTCACGTGGCATAATAGCCAGTAACAGGCTTTTATCGCGTTTTCATACCGTTTATTTGATGCCCAGTCGCCCATTGGCCAATTAAAGGCCATTTTCGGCGCACTGTGCGGCATTTACTTCTGCTTGTTTTGCGATATTTTATCCTGAGTTATAAATTTTTTCTGGATGCACATAGCTTGCGTTCAGATTTTGACCTTTTACTGCGGCCTGCCGCCCCGGTGAATCCGGTTTTTTTTACGTGACTGAGAGGTGCCCTTTGGAAGCCAGCGCGATTTATAGTTTGTTCATTATTGGTTCTGTGCTGGTTGCGTCGAGCATTCTCCTGAGTTCTTTTTCCTCCCGGCTGGGCATTCCGATTCTGGTGATCTTCCTCGTGCTGGGCATGCTGGCCGGCGTTGACGGCATCGGCGGGATTGCTTTTGACAACTATCCTGCCGCCTATCTGATCAGTAACCTCGCTCTGGCCGTGATCCTGCTGGATGGGGGAATGCGAACTCAGGCCAGCTCCTTTAAAGTGGCGTTAGGTCCGGCGCTGTCCCTGGCTACGGTCGGCGTGCTGATCACCGCAGGCCTGACCGGACTGGCCGCTGCCTGGCTGTTTGACCTCAATCTGATGAACGGTTTTCTGGTTGGGGCCATTATCGGCTCCACCGATGCCGCCGCCGTGTTTTCTCTGCTGGGCGGCAAGGGGCTGAACGAACGCGTCAGCGCCACACTGGAAATTGAGTCCGGCAGCAACGACCCGATGGCCGTTTTCCTGACTATCACCCTGATCGAAATGATCCAGAACGGCGAGAGTGGCTTAAGCTGGATGTTTGTCGTGCACCTGGTACAGCAGTTTGGCCTGGGCATCGTGCTCGGTCTGGGCGGCGGCTGGGCCTTATTGCAGCTGATTAACCGCGTTTCACTGGCCAGCGGCCTCTACCCACTGCTCGCGGTCAGCGGCGGCATTCTGGTGTTTGCCCTGACCACCGTCCTGGAAGGCAGCGGTATCCTGGCCGTTTATCTGTGTGGCTATGTGCTGGGCAACCGGCCGATCCGCAACCGGCATGGCATTCTGCAAACCTTCGACGGTATGGCCTGGCTGAGTCAGATTGGCATGTTCCTGGTTCTTGGTCTGCTGGTTAATCCGACGGACCTGTGGCATATCGCTATCCCTGCCACCCTGCTGTCGCTCTGCCTGATTCTGGTTGCCCGTCCGCTGTCGGTGATGATCGGACTGTTGCCGTTTCGCGGCTTCAACATTCGCGAACGGGTGTTTATCAGCTGGGTCGGACTTCGCGGCGCGGTGCCGATCATTCTCGCCGTCTTCCCGATGATGGCGGGGCTGCCCCATGCCTCGCTGTTCTTCAATATTGCCTTCTTTGTGGTGCTGGTATCGTTGATGGTTCAGGGAACATCACTGGGCTGGGCAGCGCGCAAGGCGCGCGTGGTGGTGCCGCCGATGGCTTCCCCCATCTCCCGCGTGGGTCTGGATATTCACCCGGAAAACCCGTGGGAGCAGTTTGTTTATCAGCTCAGCGCGGACAAGTGGTGTGTGGGTGCCGCGCTGCGCGACCTGGTGATGCCACGGGAAACACGCATTGCTGCCCTTTTCCGTGACAATCTGCTGCTGCACCCGACGGGTAGCACACGCCTGAGAGAGAATGACGTGCTGTGCGTCATCGGCCGCGAACGGGATCTTCCGGCACTGGGTAAGCTGTTCAGCCAGTCACCGCCGGTTTCGCTCGATCAGCGCTTCTTTGGTGACTTTATTTTGCAGGCCGATGCCCGCCTGCACGATGTCTCAGAGATTTACGGTATTGAGCTGGATGACGATGCCGACACGCATCAGACGCTGGGCCAACTGGTGCTGGGCCTGATTGGCGGAGCACCGGTGGTGGGTGATCAGGTGGAATGGAAAAACATGATCTGGACGGTAGCAGAAAAAGAAGCCAATGAAATTGTGAAGATTGGCGTCAAGGTTCAGGAAGAGAAAGAATAACCTCCTCCGCGCCTCTGCCCGCTGGCAGAGGCACTCTGCCTTCTGACAAAATTGGAATACAGAATTGTTATCTGTGAGGCGTTCAGATTCATCAAATCGCCTTTATTCATTTATCCCACTGTCATCATTTTTAATTATTACAGCCCGCTTCACTCTCCCCTTAAGATTAATCCGCTGTTTGATTTTTCACCTGCTTTTAGGATTATCCCGTATTAACTAACACAATTAACTCCTGCATACTTCATTCTTCATTATGTGACGGAATTGCGTGGTCACCCTCTTTAAACCACCGCTCCGCTGCCCTGAACACCGTAACAATAATGGCCACACAACGTCAGTCTGATAAACCCAAAGGGGTTAATGTAGAGACGCCTGCACGCGGGCTGGATCCTCGTCAGGTCATTGATTTCTCATTAAAAGAGAGCAGGCATTATGGCAAGTACTCTGGTACTCAACGACAGTCGCCGTACGTTTAGCGGCACACGTAAGAATGTTATTGCGAAAGTTGCGTTAAGTTTTTCAGATTTACTCTCTATCAATCTGGCCCTGTTTTTATCCGCTGCCACATTGCAGGGTATTTGGGGTAACCTGGATATTTTTATCCCACCGCAGGAAGTAGAAGTCCGTTTTATTGCACAATCCGTAATGTCAGTATTATGTACCGCCTGGTTCTGGATGCGGCTGCGTCACTATACTTATCGCAAACCCTTCTGGTTTGAATTAAAAGAAATTATTAAAACGCTGGTGATTTTCTCACTGTTAGACCTGGCACTGATTGCGTTTTCCAAATGGGATTTTTCCCGCATGCTGTGGAGCTTCACCTGGCTGTATGCCTTAATTCTGGTGCCTCTCCTGCGCTCCTGCGTAAAGAATGCCATCCTGAAAGCCGGCCAGTGGCAGAAACACACGATTATCATCGGTTCCGGTAAAAATGCCCGTGAAGCCTATGCGGCGCTGCAAAGTGAAGAGCTGCTGGGTTACGACGTTAAAGCGTTTGTCGCCGCTTCCGGGGAGAAGGATGGCGCGGAGTCGTTCAACGGTATTCCGGTGATCACCCATAAGGATATCGTCTGGGACAGCGTCGACCTGGATAACACCCAGTTTATCGTTGCAATGGAGAACGACCAGCGCGCCAGTCGCGATAAATGGCTGAAGCTACTGTCGAAGAAGAAGTGTCGTTCTGTCTCCGTGGTGCCCACCCTGCGAGGGGTTCCCCTGTACGGCACTGACATGTCCTTTATCTTCAGTCATGAAGTAATGCTGCTACGCGTCAGCAATAACCTGGCGAAACGTTCATCCCGCTTCCTCAAGCGTACCTTTGATGTGGTCGTCGCGTCGCTGCTGCTGCTGTTTCTGGCCCCGGCCTTTGGCCTGATCTGCTGGCTGGTCAGCCGTGATGGCGGCAGCCCGATTTACGGCCATGAACGTGTCGGCCAGGACGGTAAAAAGTTTAAATGCCTTAAATTCCGCTCAATGGTGATGAACTCTAAAGAAGTGCTGGAAACACTGCTGGCCACCAGCGAAGAGGCGCGGACCGAATGGGATAAGGACTTCAAACTGAAGAACGATCCCCGGGTGACGAAGATTGGTTCATTTATGCGCAAGACCAGCCTAGACGAACTGCCACAGCTATGGAATGTGATCCGCGGAGAAATGAGTCTGGTGGGGCCGCGTCCGGTAATCGAAGCCGAGCTGGAACGTTACGCCGGTGATGTTGATTACTATCTGATGGCCAAACCGGGCATGACCGGCCTGTGGCAGGTCAGCGGCCGCAACGATATCGATTATGATACCCGCGTGTACTTCGATTCCTGGTACGTCAAAAACTGGGCGCTGTGGACGGATATTGCCATTCTGTTTAAAACCGCCGGGGTGGTACTGCGCCGCGACGGTGCGTATTAACCGGCCCGCTCTGTATCTCTGACTGTCATCGTCATTGCCACCGTGGCAATGACGATTGACACTCTCCCTCCCCGCGTTGATCACTTTCCCCTTTTCTTTTCTGTCGGTTATCTTTACCCTGTCGGGCTTGCTTTACTCTGGACGCCTCACCTGCCATGCAAAAATTTACGCTACTGTTACTGAGCCTGGTGCTGCTTGCGCCACTGGGCATCGATCTCTATCTGCCCACGCTGCCCGATATCGCTGTCGGTCTGAACACGCCGGTTTCTGCTATCCAGACCACCATCCCGCTGTTTTTACTGGTGATGGGCCTGGGTCAGATTATTGCCGGTCCGCTGGTTGATAATCTTGGCCGTAAACCTGTCGCGCTGACCGGCCTGTTACTGTATGTCGCGGGCAGCGTACTGGCGGCAACGGCCAGTGGCTGGCCTCAGTTCCTCAGCGCCCGCGTTATTCAGGGTTGTGCCGTATGCTGTACCGCCGTAGTGGCATTCAGCGGCGTGCGCGACCGCCTGAATGGCGACGAGGCGGCACGCGCCTACGGTTTCTTAAACGGTGCCCTGAATATCGTTCCGGCGCTCGCCCCTTTACTTGGTGGAGTGCTGGCCGGTGCGTTCGGCTGGCGGGCGAACTTCTGGTTCCTGACGGGCTATGCGCTGTTTATCACCCTGCTGGTGATCGTTTTCCTGCCGGAAACCCGTCCTGCCGATACGCAGAAGGTAAAAAGCCTGCCGGTACGGCAATACTGGCAGATCCTGCGTCAGCCGCGTTTCCTTGCCTTCGCCTTTGCTAACGCCGGGGCGCTGGGTATGGTACTGACCTATGTCTCGCTGGCCCCGCAGGTGCTGATGACCGAAGGAAAACTCAGCGCGCTCCAGTTCTCCATTGCCTTCGGGGCCAACGGATTCTGGATCATGCTGGTGAGTGTGCTGGTGAATAAGATGATCCGCAAGCTCGGCCGTCCTGTCTGTCTGGCCACAGGCGCACTGGCGATGACGCTGGGCGCGGTATCACTGATGGCAGGGGTAGTGCTGTTCCCTGTCGCCGCACAGACGCACTGGGCGCTGTATATGCTGCCGGTGGCCATCTCCGTTGCCGGGCTGGCTTTCACCGTGGGACCCGCGACCAGCTACGCGCTGGAACCTTATCAGCAGCAGGCGGGGGTGGCCTCGGCGCTGGCTGGTTTCATTCAGATGGCGGGCGGTTCGGCCGCCGGTCTGCTGGTGATGGCGCTGCCCATTGCAGAAAAATCTGCCCTGGCTCTGATGATGGTGGCCGGAGCCCTGCTGGCACTGACCGCGTGGCGGATGAGCAAAAAAGTGCGCGGTACGCTGACCGCGCTCTGAGTTCAGTCAACAATCACCGGCACTCTGGGGGCGAGCGCGCACATCAGCTCATATCCCACGGTGCCGGATGCCGCAGCCACTTCATCAATCTTCACGTTATTCCCCCACAGCTCCACCTGACTGCCGATGCCAGACTGCGGGCACGGGGTTAAATCGACGGTGATCATATCCATCGAAACGGCGCCCACTACCTGTGTGCGCACCCCATCCACCATCACCGGCGTACCGGTGGGAGCATGGCGCGGATAGCCGTCTGCATAGCCACAGGCCACCACACCGATACGCTGCTCGCCCGTTGCACGGTAGCGGCTGCCGTAGCCGACTCCGCTACCGGCCGTCAGCTGCTGAATGCCGATGATGTCGGAAGTCAGCGTCATCACCGGCTGCAGACCGCTGCTGGCAATGTCCTGCCACTGGCCGCTCGGAGAGGCACCATACAGAATAATCCCCGGACGCACCCAGTCATGGTGCGTTTGCGGATGCCACAGCGTGGCGGCCGAGTTCGCCAGCGAACGTGGGCAGTTCAGACCTTCGGCGGCCTCGTCAATGCGTCTGAGCGGTTCGGCAATGCCTTCCGCTGTTTCTGCTTCGGCAAAATGGGCCATCAGCGTTATCTCACCGACGTTACCGAGCGAACGCAGCTTCTGCCAGGCGTTATGTACCTGTCCGGGCTGAAAGCCCAGCCGGTTCATTCCGCTATTCATTTTCAGGTAGATATCCACCGGGGCAGAGAGGGACGCTTTCGCCAGGGCCTGGATCTGCCAGTTACTGTGTACGCTTGTGGTCAGCCGGTAGCGATCGACGATCGCCAGGTCCTCAGGATGGAAGAATCCCTCCAGCAGAAGGATCGGTTTTTTCCAGCCGCACTCGCGCAGCAGGATCGCCTCTTCAAGATTTAACAGGGCGAAACCGTCGGTATCCGCCAGGCTCTGCCAGACACGTTCAATACCGTGTCCGTAAGCGTTGGCTTTGACCACTGACCACAGGCGTGAGCCGCCAGCAGCCTGGCGCGCTACTGCCAGATTTTGCCGCAACGCGGCGCGGTTAATCGTTGCGACAATCGGACGAGCCATACCCTCTCCTTGTAAAACAATACGATGCGTTAACGAACGTTGGCGCTGTGCAGCGTCGTGCGGGCCGGTGCCGGAATAAAACCGGGCAGGTAGCGCATAACGGACAGATCGTCAGCAGAAATCGCCGGTGTCACGCCGGAAATAAGATCCGCCAGGAGCTGTCCAGAACCACAGGCCATCGTCCAGCCAAGAGTACCATGACCGGTATTAAGGAACAGGTTTTTCAAAGGGGTACGACCTACAACAGGCGTTCCATCCGGTGTCATCGGGCGTAAACCGCTCCAGAACGTTGCCTGTTCAATATTGCCCCCCTGGGGGAAGAGATCGCCGACTACCATCTCCAGCGTGCGGCGGCGCGCAGGTAACAGACGGGTGTTAAACCCGACGATTTCGGCCATCCCCCCAACACGGATACGGTCATCAAATCGGGTAATGGCCACTTTGTAGGTTTCGTCCAGCACGGTAGAGATCGGGGCAGCCCCGGCATCCGTTATCGGTATTGTCAGGGAATACCCTTTTAGCGGGTAAACCGGCACGTTAACAATGCCGTCCAGCAGCGCCGTCGAAAATGAACCAAAGGCCACAACGTAGGCGTCGGCGGTGATCCGTTCACTGCCGCATCTGACGCCGGTGATACGATTCCCTTCCTGTTCCAGAGCATCCACTGCAGTGTTGTAACGGAAAGTTACCCCCGCCTCCGCAGCCATGGCTGCCAGGCGCTGGGTAAAGAGCTGACAGTCTCCCGTTTCGTCATTAGGCAAACGCAGCCCGCCGGTCAGCTTATGCTGAGTGGCCGCCAGCGCCGGTTCTGCCTGACGAAGCTGGGCAGCTTCCAGTAGTTCATAGGGCACACCCGCCTCTTTCAATACGGCGATATCTTTTGCCGCGCTCTCATACTGCTGGGCCGTGCGGAACAGTTGCAGCGTGCCGCCCTGTCGCCCCTCATAGGCGATACCGGTTTCCTGGCGCAGTGCTTTCAGGCAGTCGCGACTATACTCCGCAATGCGCACCATCCGGCTCTTATTCTGCTGGTAATGACGCATGTCGCAGTTGCGCAGCATCTGCCACATCCAGGCCAGCTGGAAACGGCTGCCGTCCAGGCGGATGGCAAGAGGTGCATGGCGCTGGAACATCCATTTAACGGCTTTCAGCGGCACGCCAGGGGCCGCCCACGGAGCGGCATAGCCCGGCGAGATTTGACCGGCATTAGCCGCGCTGGTTTCCAGCGCGGCGGCTGGCTGACGATCGATAACCGTCACCTCATGCCCGGCCTGGGCCAGATACCAGGCGCTGGCCACGCCGACGACGCCACTGCCCAAAATGACAACTCGCATACCTACCCCCACAAACAAAAATAATAGCATTATGCACTGGATTATCGCCCACATGACGGAGGAAAACACCAGTGATAACATTCACATTGCGCTGGCATATTTCACATCTTTTTTACCCTGCAGGTAAATAAAAACAACATTGAGCGCCAAATTCAGTAGCATAATCTGCCTTATTGCTTTTTAAAGCAGATAATAAACAGTAAATAGCATAAATGCGCTAATGCCAGAACATTCCCACCGTGCCATAACATAAGGTTATAAACAGAATTTTATTCCACAAAAGAGTGTTGAAAATGGATTTACCATCACGTAAAAATCTTTTTTTAAACAAGGATGGATTTTGTATCGTAGATTTCAATTGTTTTAACGGGAGGGATAAGAGACAGTGAACTATCATTGAGATATTGGCTTTAATTCCAGGCTTCTCCGCGCCATCCGGGTGCGGACAGGTCGACATGAAAACGGAGATTCTGCCGCAGGATAATCCGGTTTTATAAAAAGGAGTGCGCTATGACCACGATCTTTGACGTTCCGGTTAAGGACAGCAAACGACTCGATGATGGACCAGACTGGACCTTCGATCTGCTTGATGTATACCTCAGGGAGATTGACCGCGTCGCGAAATCCTACCGGCTGGATACTTATCCCCATCAGATCGAGGTGATCACCTCGGAACAGATGATGGACGCATACTCCAGCGTGGGGATGCCCATCAACTATGCGCACTGGTCGTTCGGTAAGAAATTTATCGAAACCGAACAGCGTTACAAGCATGGTCAGCAGGGCCTGGCCTACGAAATCGTCATTAACTCCAACCCCTGTATCGCCTATCTGATGGAAGAGAACACCATGACGATGCAGGCGCTGGTCATGGCCCACGCCTGCTACGGGCACAACTCCTTTTTCAAGAATAACTATCTCTTTCGCAGCTGGACGGATGCCAGCTCAATCGTTGATTACCTGATCTTTGCGCGTAATTACATTACCGAGTGTGAAGAACGGTATGGCGTGGAAAACGTTGAGCGCCTGCTGGACTCCTGCCACGCTTTAATGAACTACGGCGTAGACCGCTATAAACGTCCGCAGAAAATTTCCCTGCAGGAGGAGAAAGCCCGGCAGAAGAGCCGCGAAGAGTACCTGCAAAGCCAGGTCAATATGTTGTGGCGCACTCTGCCGCGCCGTGAGCGTGAGGAAACCCCTTTTTCCAGCACTCGCTATCCTGCCGAACCACAGGAAAACCTGCTCTATTTCATGGAAAAGAATGCCCCGCTGCTGGAGCCGTGGCAGCGTGAATGCCTGCGCATTGTCAGAAAGGTTAGCCAGTATTTTTATCCGCAAAAACAAACCCAGGTAATGAATGAAGGCTGGGCGACCTTCTGGCACTACACCATCCTGAATCATCTGTATGACGAAGGAAAAGTGTCAGAGCGCTTTATGCTGGAGTTCCTGCACAGCCACACCAACGTGGTATTCCAGCCGCCCTACAACAGCCAGTGGTACAACGGTATCAACCCGTATGCGCTCGGCTTTGCGATGTTCCAGGATATTAAGCGTATCTGCGAAGCGCCGACGGAAGAAGACCGCCACTGGTTCCCGGATATTGCCGGTTCAGACTGGCTGGATACGCTGCACTTTGCCATGAAGGAGTTTAAGGATGAGAGCTTTATCAGTCAGTTCCTGTCGCCCAAGGTGATGCGGGACTTCCGCCTGTTTACCGTGCTGGATGATGACCGGAATAACTTCCTGGAGATTGCGGCGATCCATGATGAGGCGGGATACCGGGCGATTCGCCAGCAGCTTTCCGCCCAGTACAACCTGAGCAATCTGGAACCCAATATTCAGGTCTATGACGTCGATCTGCGCGGTGACCGCTCCCTGACCCTTCGTTACGTGCCGCATAACCGTGCGCCGCTGGACAAAAGCCGTCGTGAGGTGCTGAAACACGTGCACCGCCTGTGGGGCTTCGACATCAATCTGGAACAGCAGAATGATGATGGCACCGTCGAACTTCTTGATCGCTGCCCTCCCCGTCCCGGAGGCACGCTCTGACACCACCCGGCAGTGACCGGCCCGGCAGCCGGTCTGCCGCCTGACAAAAAAAGGGCTGACCGCAGTAGCGGTCAGCCCTTTTTACATTGCTGGCGTCGGTTAACGGCGCGGGGGGGGTAAATCGGTCGGCATGCTGGTTTGCATGGCGTGCCAGATTTCACCGCTGCGGCGACCGTAGTCACGCACACTATCCACGATTTGATCGTACTGCTGGGTCTGCAGAATGGTGAGGAGCTGCTGATAAAAAGCCTGGGCCAGACGCCGCGCCTCAGGGTTAGAGAAGTAGTGACGCCCCACGCGGGTATATAACCCTTTCAGGCCGTTGATGATCAGGCCATAAATCGGGTTGCCGGAGGCAAATGCCAGTCCGCGGAAAATGCTGTAATCGAGGTTGGTATAGGCCTCAGCCTGATCTTCAACGTGATTGGCGGTTTCCAGCACTTCACGCGCTTTATCCGGGTAGGTGCGTATAGCACGACGGATAAAGATTGAAGAAATATTGGTCCGTACGGAGAGCAGGTTGTCCACCAGCTGCGGCACGCTGTCGTGATCAAGACGGGCCAGAGTTTCAAGAATGCTCAGTCCGGACGTTTCCCAGAAGTTATTGACCCGGGTGGGTTTGCCGTGCTGGATTGTCAGCCAGCCGTCGCGTGCCAGTCGCTGCAGGACTTCACGTAATGTTGTACGGGTCACGCCGATCAGTTCAGACAGTTCACGTTCAGCGGGCAGTATTGACCCAGGGGGGAAGCGGCTGTTCCAGATACTTTCAATAATGTACTCTTCAGCGAAACCCGCCGGGCTCTGCGCCTTAATGACCATAGCGTTCTTTTTCCGTTGCGTTTATTTCTTCAATATTCAGCTCATCATACCAGACGCACCAGGCATCACCTAGCTCACCCGGGGAGGAAAAAGCGATCGTCTGCAAAAAACTGACTTTCTCTGTTGCCCGTCAGACGGGGTGTTCAGCCACGCTTTGTCAGGTATCTGACCCAGGCAGGAAAAAGGATATTTATTCCCGGCAGAATTAATTTAAGTCATTTTCCTGCTTAAATTTTTCTCCCGGCTGGCTGGATTGCAGCGGCTTTTCGTTTACACTGCCGTACAAATGTATTCCAGACGGACAGACGAATGTTGAGATACCTGAATAGCTGCTCTCGCGGTCGTGGTGCGTGGCTGCTGATGGCCCTGACTGCTTTTGCGCTTGAGATGACCGCACTCTACTTTCAGCATGTCATGATGCTGAAACCCTGTGTAATGTGTATTTATGAACGTTGTGCCCTGTTTGGCATTATGGGCGCAGGCCTTGTCGGTGCCATCGCCCCCAAAACACCGCTGCGCTGGGTGGCGATCCTGATATGGTTGTACAGTGCCTGGGAAGGCGTAAGGCTGGCGTGGGAACACACTATGATCCAGCTGCACCCTTCTCCGTTTGCCACCTGCGATTTTGCGGCCCGCTTCCCAACCTGGCTTCCGCTGGATAAGTGGCTGCCTTCGGTCTTCGTTGCCAGCGGTGACTGTGCTGAGAAGTCCTGGTCCTTCCTGACGCTAGGCATGCCGCAGTGGCTGGCAGGTATCTTTGCCGTGTATCTGGCTATCGCCGTACTGGTGCTGATCAGTCAGCCTTTCCGGCCGAAACGACGCGATCTGTTCTCGCGTTAATCCCGGCGGGCGGGCTACGGCCCGCCTGTACTGCTCTTTTCTCGCGGGCATAAAAAAAGCCCCGCCTCAGCGGAGCTTTCCCATCCTGTTCCCACCTGCGTGATTATTTACCGTACCAGCGCGGACGGTTAATAATGTGCTCTTCCCAGTCAACCACTTCGCTTTCATGCACGGCAATATGGCGTACCGAGATCCGCGCGGCATGCATGGCAGCACGCGAACCGCTGCGCAGAGGATGCCAGGGCGGCAGCGTTTTGCCTTCGGCCAGTACGCGATAGGCGCAGCTCGGCGGCAGCCACTGGAAGGTCGGCAGATTATCGCGGGTCAGCTTAATGCAATCCTCTTCCAGCTCGAAGCGGGTGTCGTAATTGCGGCACTGACAGGTTTTAATGTTCAGCTGGTTGCAGGCGACGTTGGTGAAATAGATTTCATCGGTGTCGGCGTCCTGCAGTTTATTCAGGCAGCACTGGCCACAGCCATCACATAAGGACTCCCATTCCTCGTCGCTCATTTGTTCCAGCGTTTTCCGCTGCCAGAAAGGGGTATCAGTCATGTTGGGTGTCCGGTAAAAGTAAAAAGCCCCGCCCTTATAGAGGGTTTGGGCTTCAGTTGCAAGTTTTCAGCCGACTTTACAGTACCCGGGTAGCCACACCGTGACCGCCCAGCGAGACTTCGAGACGATCGCCTGAGGCCATTGGCCCCACGCCCGCTGGCGTGCCGGTAAGGATCACATCACCCGCGCGCAGCGTGAAGAACTGACTCATATAGGCAATCAGCGGCAGGATTTTATGGATCATATCTGCCGTTGATCCCTGCTGACGAATTTCGCCATTGACCATCAGTTTCAGCTCTACATTCTGAGGGTCGTGGGTAAATTCACTGACCGGGATAAACCCTGACAGCGGACAGGAATTATCAAAGGCTTTGGCTTTTTCCCAGGGCTGTCCGGCTTTTTTACAGCCCGCCTGAATGTCGCGCAGGGTTAAGTCCAGCGCCACGCCATAGCCGGCAATCGCCTGCGCCACATGCTGCTCCGTGGCCTGCTTCAGCGTAGAGCCAATCAGAACGGCCAGTTCGATCTCGTGATGCACGGCACCCAAATGCTGGGGGATCGCGAGCGGCTGGCGGATATCACAGATAGCGCTTTCAGGCTTGATAAATAATACCGGCTCCGTCGGGGTGGCACTGCCCATTTCCTTAATGTGTTGGGCGTAGTTGCTGCCCACACACACCACTTTGCTTACCGGAAAATCTAACAGTGCGCCCTGCCAGTTATGATGCTGATACATGCTTTTACCTCTGATGAGTGAGCGTGGCTGCGTCGGCATCATGCCGTCTCAGCGCGGCTGGTTGTCATGTTACTGCGCGGCAATGGCATCGGCCATCATGCCAATACTGATAGCGAAATAGTACGAGCGATTCCAGTTCATCAGCGTACGGAAATTGTCATAAACCATGAACGAACGCCCGCCGCCATCCTGGGGGGTGATAATCCAGGCCCGCTGGCCCGGCGCGCTATTCTTTGCCGGATCGATCACTTGAACGCCAGCCTGCTGCCACTGGGCCGGTGTTTTCGCCTGGGCCGTTTTCAGTCCGGCCTGCTGCACATCGAACCCTGCGGGCAGCGTAACCTCCGTCCCCCAGCCCTGCCCGGCGCGCCAGCCTTCACGTTGCAGATAGTTAGCAATGGAGGCAAACACGTCATCCAGATTATTCCAGATATCAATTTTGCCGTCGCCGTCGCCATCTTTGCCGTAGTTCAGGAAGGAGCTGGGCATAAACTGGCTTTGCCCCATCGCACCGGCCCAGGATCCTTTCAGATCGGCTGCAGTCATCTGCTGGCGTTGAATAATACGCACGGCAGCCATCAGCTCTTTGGTGAAGAAGGCTTCACGTCGCCCTTCAAACGCCAGCGTGGCCAGCGCCGATACCACCTCTTCCTTACCCTGTATCTTGCCGAAATGGCTCTCCAGCGCCCACAGAGCAACAATATAGTCTGACTGTACCCCTGAGGCCGCCGCTATTGGCTGCAGTGCGTTCTGATACTGCTGGCGGTATTCCCGCCCCTGGGCAATTTTTTCCGGGGTTATTACCCGGGTCAGATAGTCATCCAGCGTCACCTTATTCTCTAGCTGACCCCGGTCAGATTTGATCACCCGGTCAACAAAGTGAACCCCGTTAAACGCCGTATCGATGGTCGCCTGATCGAAGCCCTGCTGGCGGGCCTGCTCTTTGAGCTGCAATACATAGGCAGGGAACTGCGCGGGATCGCGCCCCTGCGCTGCCAGCGTGCTGTCGGTGGAACCGGCACTGCTGGTGCTGGCGGGTGGGTTAAGGAAGCTGGCGTCACTGACGCTGCTGCCGGTCAGTACAAGAGAAACAACGAGGGCTTTAAGGGCTAACGGCTTCATGCGGGCATCCTTTTTATCGCTATCTCTACCGTAATGTTTAAATATCAGGACGCATCCTGTCCGGCAGAGATATATTTGCAGATGATTCCGAATTAATCTTTTTTTACATCGTTAAGATGCATCTTAAGCAGACTTTCCAGTGGGGGCGGAAGTTGTAAATAAAAACCGTCTTCGCGCAGTGCGGTTTTCACTTTCTCAATATCTGCCCCTACCAGCTTCTTGCTCCCGTCCAGTGGCAACACCATGGCAAGCTTAGGTTTACCAAAGCCCTTAAGCAACGCCTCCGGGACGCGAGAAAAATCGTCTTTTTTTTCAACGTAAAGATAAGTCTGGTCGCGCTGGGGACTTCTGTAGATCACACAAAACATATTTTTTACTCGAATTAACAGGGATGGTCACTTGCCTGAATATTACAGTAACTATAACATGCTTGCAGAACTTCGGAATATTGCCTGCCTTGATTAAGCACCTGAAAGTGGTGCTGATTTAGCCGGGACAGGAAATAACAGGACTGAGCGGGACAGATGTCACAATCGCCAATCGAGTTAAAGGGCAGCAGTTTCACGCTGTCGGTCGTTCATTTGCATCACACCGATCCTGAAATCGTGCGTAAAGCCATTGAGGAAAAGGTCAGTCAGGCCCCGGCGTTTCTGAAAAATGCCCCGGTGGTGATCAATGTTTCTTCGTTAACCAGCGATGTTAACTGGCGCCAGATGCAGCAGGCGATAGTCTCAGCGGGTTTGCACATTGTTGGCATCAGCGGCTGCAAAGATGAGCAGTTAAAGCGGATGATCTCGCGCTCCGGCCTGCCCGTATTAAGCGAAGGCAAAGAACAAAAGCGCAGCGCCGAGGCTAAGCCGGTGGCTATTCCGTTTGAACAGCCCGCCACCAAGACCCGGCTTATCGCTTCCCCGGTCCGTTCCGGACAGCAAATTTATGCAAAAAACTGCGATCTGATTGTCACCAGCAGCGTCAGCGCCGGTGCCGAACTGATTGCAGACGGTAATATCCACATTTATGGCATGATGCGCGGTCGCGCTCTGGCGGGTGCCTCTGGCGATAAAAACTGCCAGATATTTTGCACCAGTTTATCTGCAGAGCTGGTCTCTATTGCCGGGAACTACTGGCTGATGGATCAGATCCCTGCTGAATTTTTTGGAAAAGCGTCGCGTCTTTGCCTCAAAGACGGCGCATTGACTATACAAACACTGAACTGAGCCAGGCTCTCGAGCCCTTTCTTTTCTTAAGGAAATTATTATATGGCACGCATTATTGTTGTTACATCGGGTAAGGGAGGCGTTGGGAAAACCACGTCCAGCGCGGCCATCGCTACCGGCTTAGCGCAGAAAGGTAAAAAAACCGTCGTTATCGACTTCGATATCGGCCTGCGTAATCTTGACCTGATCATGGGCTGTGAGCGCCGCGTAGTGTATGACTTTGTGAACGTTATTCAGGGTGATGCCACGCTGAATCAGGCGTTGATTAAAGATAAGCGTACGGAAAATCTGTTTATTCTTCCCGCTTCCCAGACGCGTGATAAAGATGCGCTGACCCGTGACGGCGTTGAAAAAGTGCTGGATGACCTGGCGACCATGGATTTTGAGTTCATCGTCTGTGATTCCCCGGCCGGGATCGAAACCGGCGCGCTGATGGCTCTGTACTTTGCCGATGAAGCGATCATCACCACTAACCCGGAAGTCTCCTCCGTGCGTGACTCCGACCGTATCCTTGGCATTCTCTCTTCCAAGTCGCGCCGCGCGGAACGAGGCCAGGATGCGATTAAAGAGCACCTGCTGCTGACCCGCTACAATCCAGGTCGCGTTAACCGTGGTGACATGTTAAGCATGGAGGACGTACTGGAAATTCTGCGTATCCCTCTGGCAGGCGTGATCCCGGAAGACCAGTCAGTATTACGTGCCTCGAACCAGGGTGAGCCTGTGATCCTGGATGCCGAATCTGACGCAGGTAAAGCCTATGCTGATACCGTTGATCGTCTGCTCGGTGAAGAACGCCCCTTCCGCTTCATTGAAGAAGAGAAGAAGGGTTTCCTGAAACGCCTGTTTGGGGGATAAACCATGGCCTTACTCGATTTCTTTTTATCCCGAAAAAAGAGCACAGCCAATATTGCCAAGGAACGGCTACAGATTATCGTGGCGGAACGCAGGAGGGGCGATAACGAGCCCCACTATCTGCCGCAGCTGAAAAGGGACATTCTGGAAGTGATCTGTAAGTACGTGAAAATTGATCCGGAGATGCTGAGCGTTAAGCTGGATCAAAAAGATGACGATATTTCTATTCTCGAACTGAACGTGACGTTACCGGAAACGGAAACGGAAGAAACACCGAAATGATCTTCTCCTGCTCATGATTTTCCCCTGCTAATGCAGGGGAAAATTGCAGGCTTATTCCGCCTCCAGGACGGCAGCGATGCCCTCTTCCAGCAGCGCCCCACGCCAGCCATCTATCAGCTCCGGTTTACCCGCCTGTGGTTTCAGCTTCCAGTGCCAGTTCAGCAACTGATTTATCTGACGACGTGAAGCCAGCAGTTCCTGGCTGACGCCGTGCTTTTCTGCGGTTTCCGCCACCAGCGCCTTCAGGCTTTTAAATACCTGTTTATAGTGTGGGTAGTCGATCAGATTCGGTACCGGCTCTGGTAGCCGACCCTCATCCAGCGCGCTGGCTTCAGCCACCATCGCTACCAGCGCTTTGCCATGAAAACGGATCTCCTGCCCCGGCAGGCCAAGATGGTCAAGTTCGCCCAGAGAGCCCGGCATGTAGCGCGCCACCTTCCACAGATTTTCCTCACGCACGACAAAGTTTACCGCCATGTCTTTTTCACGGGCCAGCGTCAGGCGCCAGGCCGCCAGCAGGCGCAGTGCAGCAAGCTGACGGGGGCGTAGCTGCCAGGCATTGGTGATATCGCGGTACGCCTCCTGCGGGTCTGTCACCGCGGTGCGACGCTGGCAGAGCAGCCGGCACTCATCAAGGGCAGCGGCCATCTGCCCCGCCGCTTCCGTTTCCGCCACCAGCTTTTCTGCCACTGGCAGCAAATAGAACACATCCGCGGCGGCGTAGTCACACTGTTTTTCTGTTAACGGACGCGCCAGCCAGTCAGTGCGTGACTCGCTCTTATCCAGCGCAATACCGGTGAAGGACTCGACGATAGTGGCAAAACCACAGGACAGCGGACGCCCACTGAATGCCGCCAGAATTTGCGTATCTATCATCGGCTGCGGCAGTACGCCAAACTCGTGCTGGAACACTTCCAGGTCTTCACTTCCTGCATGGAGATACTTGACGACCTGCTGATCCAGCAGAAGGTCGCGAAATGGCGTCCAGTCGGTGATTGGCAGCGGATCAATCAGGGAGATGGTTTCACCGTCAAACAGCTGGATGAGGCCCAGACGAGGGTAATAGGTGCGGGTACGAACAAATTCAGTGTCCAGCGCCAGAGCGGCAACCTGACGGGCACGCTGGCAAACTTCGGCCAGCGCTTCATTAGTGGTGATCATGATGTAATTCAAAATAGCGTTCTCTCGCCGCGGGCAGGCAGGCCAGCGGTCAGTGGTCGGTGCGCAATAAAAATGCCGGGTAGCCCGGCATAATTCGTTATCAGCAAAACAGCCGTTGTCAGACTGACGGTTGTTGCGTTTTCATCGCTTCCTCGCGCAGTTCGCGGCGCAGGATTTTACCCACGTTGGTCTTCGGCAGCTCATCCCGAAACTCAACAATTCGGGGGATTTTATACCCAGTCAGATGACGCTTACAGTGGGCGATCAGCTCGTCTTTGGTCAGTGAGTCGTCTTTCTTCACCACGCAAATCTTCACTGTTTCACCCGCCGCATCATTCGGCACGCCGATGGCGGCAGCTTCACGGACTTTCGGATGCAGCATCAGAACATCTTCAATCTCGTTGGGATAAACATTAAACCCGGAGACCAGAATCATATCCTTTTTGCGATCGATAATGCGCAGGAAACCTTCGTGGTCAACGGTAACAATATCACCGCTGCGAAGCCATCCATTTTTTAAAACTTCCTCCGTCGCCTCCGACCGCTGCCAGTAACCCGCCATCACCTGCGGCCCTTTAATACAAAGCTCACCGGGCTCTCCCACGGGCACCTCATTCCACTCATCATCCACCAGCATGATATCGGTTGAAGGCACCGGCAGCCCGATGCTGCCGTTATGGCACTGAATGTCATAAGGGTTTACCGAGACCAGTGGCGAACACTCGGTCAGGCCATACCCCTCCAGCAGATAATGACCGGTGAGTTTTTCCCAGCGCTCTGCCACCGCTTTTTGCACCGCCATTCCTCCCCCGGCTGACAGCGTCAGGGTAGAAAAATCCAGCTTGTTAAATCCGTCATCATTCAGCAGCGCGTTAAACAGCGTATTGACGCCCGTAATGGCGGTAAACGGATATTTGCTTAACTCTTTAACCAGGCCCGGAATATCACGCGGATTGGTAATGAGCAGATTCGCGCCGCCCAGTTCAATAAACAACAGGCCGTTCACGGTCAGGGCAAAAATATGGTATAGCGGCAGCGCAGTAACCACCGTCTCCTCCCCGGCTTTTAACAGGGAGCCATAGGTGGCCTTAGTCTGTTCAAGGTTCGCCTGCATATTGCGGTGGGTCAGCATCGCCCCTTTCGCCACGCCGGTCGTCCCGCCGGTATATTGCAGAAAAGCGATATCGTCGTTGAGGATTTCCGGCCGGGTGTAAGTCATCTGCGCACCATTTTGCAGCACCTGACGGAACGAAATGGCGCCGGGCAGATAATACTTCGGCACCATCTTCTTGATGTATTTCACAACGAAGTTTACCAACGTGCCTTTCGCCGGGGAGAGCTGGTCGCCAAGGCGGGTCAGGATAACGTGTTTTACTGCGGTTTTGGCCACCACTTTTTCCAGCGTATGGGCAAAGTTGGAGACAATCACAATCGCGCTGGCACCGCTGTCGTTCAGCTGATGCTCAAGTTCGCGTGGCGTATAGAGCGGATTGACGTTCACCACAATCATACCGGCGCGAAGCACGCCAAACAGCGCGATGGGATACTGCAGCAGATTGGGCATCATCAGCGCCACACGGTCGCCTTTCTTCAGCCCGAGGCCCTGCTGCAGATAGGCGGCAAACGCCCGGCTGCGCTCGTCCAGCTGACGGAAGGAAAGGGTCTGCCCCATATTGATAAAGGCGGTCTGCGCCGCATAGCGGAGTGCTGCATGCTCGAAAAGGTCAATTAAGGAACCGTAACGATCGGGATTAATCTCAGCCGGCACATCGGCGGGATAGCGGTTTAACCAAACCTTATGCAAGGAATCACCTCGAAAATTATTATTTGTTGTCATCGCAGCCTCGACCGGTCGGCACTTGTTAACATTATTTTAACTCAGCGTACCAGTTTGCTCAGGTCTCTGTTTTGAGGTTGCGAAGTCCATCACTAAATTTCTCTCGTCCGGAGAGGATCAAAAAAAAGGCCGGTCCGCTGAAATCCAGCGGACCCGCCGATTAATGTCTGGCTTTTAACTTACTGGGTAAGGATGGTCTGTACCTGTGCCGGGCCGGTATTGTAGAAGCCCCAGGGGGCCGGCCCCCAGTAGCCGCCGCGGTGACGTCCGTATCCCGGGCCATACCAGATCCACGGATCGATAGGCTGAGGCGGGGTCACAATCTGCTGCGTCATGTGCCAGCGCTGATAACCCGTTACGCTAATCACCAGGAACTGATACCGGGCTTCACCGATTTTACCCTTTTCCGTCCCTTTGATGGTGCCAACAACCGTGACCATCTGCTGGTTAAAGTCGACCGGGTCGATAAAGCCATTCACATCGGCAAAAATACGGCCCATGGACGGTGAGCCCAGAATGGGCCGGGCCCCGTCGTCCAGCGGCATCGCGGCGATTTCCAGACGGGTCATCCCGTTGCGATTATCCACCTTGATCACTTTACCGCCAAAGCGTGACTCCTGGCCGGTAAACACCTCAGGCGCACTGAGCACCCGCACCAGATCCTGCTGTGGCGTCTCCGAATGCCCTTTAATGGAGTCGGGCACGGTGACACAGCCGCTTAACACCAGCGACGCTAAAAACAGAATGCTGCACTGCCAGACACTGGATTTACGCATAGACGCTCCCACGTTGTTATCCTACTTCGACTGTTGCCGGTTCAAATAGTTGCTCTGTACTACTCACGTCCGGGTAATTTTTTCCATGTCACTTCGTTACGAAGGTAGGTCGGCTCCGCGTGTTCCGGCGCAACCGTCATGCCAGCGGCCAGCGCCTGCTGCGCCAGCGGCAGCATATCTTCCGCACAGGGCAGCGTCACCGATGAGCGCGTCAGCACGAGGCCGCTGTTTTCTCCCAGCTGCGGCCAGGCCTGCCAGCCCGTCCCCACGCAGGTCCACTCTCCGCTCAGGGCCGCCATGCGCGCCGCTGCCGCGTCCGGTTTCAGCACCGCCTCACTCACCTCTCCCTGCCAGTTACCCTGCCCGTCCCGCTGGTATTCAGCCCAGTACACCTCGCCCATGCGTGCATCAATGGCGGCCAGCACCCGGGTCGCCCCGTGCAGCCGCCACGCGCTCTGCGCCATCGTCATCAGCGTCGAGATACCGATTAGCGGCAGTCCGGCCCCCAGAGAAAGCCCCTGCGCGATGCCGATGCCAATGCGGACGCCGGTAAAACTTCCCGGCCCCCGGCCAAAGGCCAGCGCATCCAGATCGTTCAGGGTGACGTCGCCTTCCTGTAAAATCTGCTGCACCATCGGCAAAATACGTTGCGTATGTTCACGCGCACAGAGTTCAAAATGTGCCAGCTGGTGCTGGTCATTCAGGAGGGCAACCGAGCAGGCTTCCGTGGCCGTATCAATGGCTAAAATTCGCGTGGACATAACAACCTCAGGGGAGAAAAATTTTCGGCGCGCATCATAGCACATCACCGTCGGAATGCTTACTGCCGCCCATTTTTTGCAGAAAATCTATCGCCTTTTGCAGGTCACGCGTGCGCGGCGTGGGCGGCAGGCTGTTCACAAACACCGCACCGTACGGACGCATTACCAGCCGGTTATCGCAGATCACCAGCACGCCACGATCGTCCACGTCGCGGATCAGACGTCCAACGCCCTGCTTCAGAGCGATAACCGCATCCGGCAGCTGCACGTCATCAAAAGGTTCTCCGCCGCGAATTTTGCAGTCTTCCATACGGGCTTTCAGCAGCGGGTCCTCAGGTGAGGTGAACGGCAGCTTGTCGATAATCACCAGCGACAGTGCATCACCGCGCACGTCCACCCCTTCCCAGAAACTGTTGGTGGCCACCAGCAGCGCATTGCCCGCCGCCACAAACTGTTTGAGGATCTGCCCCTTGCTGGTTTCCCCCTGCAGCAGCACGGGCAATGTCATGGTGGCCCGGAATTCAGCGGCCAGCTCGCGCATCACCTGATGGGAGGTACAGAGGAAGAAGCAGCCGCCGTCATTGGCTTCGATCAGCGGGCGCATCATCCTGGCCAGCTGTCGGGCACCGCCGGGCTGATTGGGTGACGGCAGATTTCTTGGCACGCACAGCAGGGCCTGACGGGCAAAGTCAAAGGGGCTGTTGAGGATCAGCGTTTCAGCTTTACTCACCCCCAGCCGCTCCACAAAGTGGGTCATCTGCTCGTTGACCGCGAGGGTGGCGGAGGTAAAGATCCAGCTTGCCGGACGCTCATCCATCACCTCGCGAAAACGATCGGAAACGGACAGTGGCGTCAGTGCCAGCACAAAGTTGCGGGCGTTGCATTCATACCAGTAGCTGAAACCCGGCTGGGTGGTGTCCTTCAGCCGCTTAAGCCGTCCCCGATACAGGGCCGCCCGCTCAAAAGCCGCATCCAGCAGCGCAGAGCGGCCCAGGGAGAGTTTCGCCACGTCGTAGCACAACTCCAGGGCATCATCGAGCAGCAGCAGTGCGCGCTGGATCTGCGGGTTACTCAACAGCTCACGCAGATTACCGCGAAACCCGGGGTCCCCTAAGGCAAGGCGGAAATCCTGGGCACTTTGCGCCAGCCGGTCCGCTGATTTCTGCAGCTGCTGCATATCCCGCACCTCGGTGCGGTAGGCGATGGTGATATCTTTCGCCAGGTCAAGCAGCTGGCGGCTGGAGAGCTGCTGGCCAAAATACTGGCTGGCAATATCCGGAACCTGATGCGCCTCATCGAAGATCATCACGTCAGCCTCGGGGATCAGTTCAGCAAAGCCGCTCTCTTTGACGACCATATCAGCAAGAAAGAGATGATGGTTGACCACCACCACGTCGGCATCCATTGCTTTACGCCGCGCCTTCACCACAAAACAGTCTTTGTACTGCGGGCAGTCGCTGCCCAGGCAGTTATCATTGGTGCTGGTCACCAGTGGCCAGATCGGGCTGTCTTCGGCCACGCCACCGCAGGTGCTGATATCACCGTCGACGGTTTCGTTCGACCAGCCACGCAGGTGTACCAGATCGCTCATCGCCTGGACCGCCAGCTCACCACCGGCCATCGACTGCTGTTCAAGCCGCTCAAGGCAGAGATAGTTTGAACGCCCCTTAAGCAGGGCCATGCTGCCTTTAAATTTCAGCGCCCTGGCCACCGTCGGCAGATCGCGGCTGTAAAGCTGGTCCTGCAGAGCTTTAGACCCGGTTGATACAATGACTTTTTTACCGGAACGCAGCGCCGGGGCAAGGTAGGCATAGGTTTTCCCCGTGCCGGTTCCTGCTTCAACCACCAGCTCACTTTTATTATCAATGGCCTGCGCCACCGCCGCCGCCATTTCGCGCTGAGGTTCACGCGGCCGGAAGCCGGGGATCGCCTGCGCCAGTGCGCCTTCTGCTGCAAAATCGTCTACCACATACCCTCACCACCTGGTCAATACTACTGTAATTATGTCAGTATCCGCCTGTGCACTCCACCCTTTAGGTGACAGATAACGGTAATCTGTGCCAGTCTGTCGCGGTTTTAAGCGCATTGAAAAAAAGGAACTCATATGACCATCGAACGTATCGATCCTGAACACAGGATGTCCGAAGCCGTGATCCATAACGATACGGTGTATTACACCAGCGTGCCGGAAAATCTGGATGATGATGCAGAAGCGCAGACGGCCAATGCCCTGGCAGTGATCGATAACCTGCTGACCCGCGTCGGTTCGGATAAAAGTAAAATCCTGGATGCCACCATTTTCCTGGTGGATAAAGCCGATTTCGCGGCGATGAATCGCGCGTGGGATGCGTGGGTGTCGCCGGGTAACGCGCCGGTGCGCTGTACGGTGCAGGCTAACCTGATGAACCCGAAATACCGGGTAGAAATTAAAATCGTTGCCGCACGATAATACATTCCCCTGCCGGGCCGGCAGGGGTTAACCACTTATTCGTCGTGCTCTTCTTCTTCTTCGTCGTGGTTATTGTCGCCCATATAATCTTCTTCATCCTCATCGAACATCACCGGGACGTGACCGCCGGTGTGGTTCTCACGGATTTCAGCGGCGACCAGCGTTATCGCCTCGCCGCTGCTCATTCCCTCTGACATCAGCTTCTGAATGCGTTCTACCGCGTCCTGCTGCTGCTCATGTGACAGCGCGGGTAATCCTGTAAACATAGTGACTCCTGAGGTGGTTTGCGGTGCGGATTATTCCACGGGCGACAAAGAGATGCCAGCGACATAAAAATATGTCACGCTTGGCGTATCAATGAATTTTGTCTGCTGAAGAGCTATGTCGCCTGTTTATCATTGTCTGAATTATACGCCAGATGCCATTGAGCATCATTTTTCCCGCCTCGCTCATCTCCCCTGGGCGATGCTGCTGCATTCCGGGTTTGCCGATCACGCTGATAATCGCTTCGATATTATGGTGGCCGACCCCCGCGTCACACTGACCACCCGCGGCAGTCACACCACCATTGATGCCGGTGGTGCGCAACAGCGTTCAGGTGACGACCCGCTGACGCTGCTGCAACAGCAGTTAGCCACCTGTGGACTGCAGGCTGAGCAGCACCCGGATTTGCCTTTTCAGGGAGGCGCACTGGGTCTGTTTGGCTATGACCTCGGCCGCCGTTTTGAACAGCTGCAGACCACGGCAGAGGCACAGCTGACGACGCCGGATATGGCCGTCGGGATTTATGACTGGGCGCTGATTGCTGACCATCAGCAACAGAAGCTGACGCTGGTGGTGCAGGGAGACCTCAAGGCACGCCTTCAGTGGCTGGACGCACAGCAGGCCCCGCCGGTTTCGGACTTCCATCTGATTGGCCCCTGGCGGGCCAATATGTCGCGTGAAGAGTACGGTGAAAAATTTCGTCAGATCCAGCAATGGCTGCTGTCTGGCGACTGCTATCAGGTCAATCTGGCTCAGCGCTTTGCCGCCCGCTATCAGGGTGACGAATGGCAGGCATTTTTACGTCTGTGCCGACAAAATCGTGCCCCCTTCAGCGCCTTTATTTGCCTGCCGGACAGCGTGATCCTCAGCCTGTCGCCCGAGCGTTTTATTAAACTCACTGGACAGCAGATTGAAACCCGACCTATCAAAGGCACCCTGCCACGGCTGGCCGATCCGCACGCCGACCGGTTGCAGGGAGAGAAGCTGGCGCAGTCGCCGAAAGACCGCAGTGAAAACCTGATGATTGTCGACCTGCTGCGCAACGATATTGGCCGCGTAGCCGTGCCGGGCAGCGTGAAGGTTCCGCAGTTGTTCGTCGTCGAACCCTTCCCGGCAGTTCACCACCTGGTCAGTACCATTACCGCGGAGCTGAAGCCCGCCCTGACCGCCTGCGACCTGCTCCGTGCCTGTTTCCCCGGCGGTTCCATCACCGGCGCGCCAAAAGTCCGGGCGATGGAGATCATTGAAACGCTGGAGCCCCAGCGGCGAAATGCGTGGTGCGGCAGCATAGGTTATCTCAGCGTCTGCGGGCGAATGGACAGCAGCATAACCATCCGCACGCTGATCGCCGAGCAGGGCACGCTTTACTGTGCGGCCGGGGGCGGCATCGTTGCTGACAGTGATGAAGCGGCGGAGTACCAGGAAACCCTGGATAAAGTGAACCGCATTCTGCCCTGTCTGGAGTCGTCGCCCGATGAGCCCTGATGACTCTGTTCTGTCGCAGTTTCTGACGCGCTTTCTGTTACAGCCTCCGGCAGAAGGCAAGCGTAACTTACCGCGCCGCCAGGCGGCGGTACTGGTGCCCATTATTGCCCACCCTGAACCGACCCTGCTGCTGACCCGCCGTGCCGCCACGCTGCGTAAGCATGCAGGCCAGGTGGCTTTCCCCGGGGGGATGAAGGACGACAGCGATGCCTCTCTGGTTGTCACGGCCCTGCGCGAAGCCTGGGAAGAGGTGGCAATCCCTCCTGCTGCGGTGAAGGTGATCGGTGTGCTGCCCCCGGTGACCAGCAGCACCGGTTTTCAGGTCACGCCGGTGGTTGGTGTGCTGCCCCCCGGTCTGCGCTGGCAGGCAAATGAGGGGGAAGTCGAGTCCGTCTTTGAGATGCCGTTGGAAGAAGCGCTGCGCCCAGGCCGTTACTCTGCGCTGGATATTCACCGTGCCGGTCAGACCCATCGCATCTGGCTGTCCTGGTTCGATGACTACTTTATCTGGGGTATGACAGGCGGGATTATCCGTCAGCTAAGCCTGCAAGTGGCAAAATCCTGAGAAATCGGCTAAAATGCAGCCATTAGTTGCTTCAAAAGCCGCCTTTACATTATTTTTCACCAGATTATTGCCAACGGGCGATCCAAATCACTGCAATACGGTGCTTTTTCATTTATATTTCTCGCAAAATGTGGGCACCCATTCTTACCTCTCCCACAGCGTGATTTAAAATCCTTACAGGAGCGTACAACGTGATTAGCGTTTTCGACATGTTTAAGATCGGCATTGGTCCGTCGAGTTCTCATACGGTTGGCCCAATGAAAGCCGGCAAACAGTTCGTCGACGATCTGGTGAACAATCGCCAGCTCTCCTCGGTGACGCGTATTGCTGTCGATGTTTACGGTTCCCTTTCCCTGACCGGTAAAGGGCACCATACTGATATCGCCATTATTATGGGTCTGTCCGGTGCCTCACCGGAAAGTGTGGATATCGACGGTATTCCAGCCTTTATTCGCGACGTTGAACAACGTCAGCGGCTGCTGCTGGCCAACGGGGCGCATGAAGTGGACTTCCCGCGTGAAGGGGGCATGGTGTTCCGCAGCGATAATCTGTCTCTGCATGAAAACGGTATGACCATTCACGCTTTTGCCGGTGAGCTGCGTATTTACAGCAAAACGTATTATTCCGTGGGTGGCGGCTTTATTGTCGATGAAGAGAACTTCGGCAAATCGGTAGTGAATGAAGTCTCCGTCCCCTACCCGTTTAACTCCGCAAAAGAGATGCTGGCCCACTGTCAGATGACCGGCCTGTCACTGTCCGGCATGGTGATGAAGAATGAGCTGGCGGTACACAGTCGCGCCGATATTGAAAGCTACTTCACTGACATCTGGCGCACCATGCGTGAGTGTATCGATCGCGGTCTGAATACCGAAGGCGTTCTGCCCGGGCCGCTGCGGGTGCCGCGCCGTGCGTCTGCCCTGCGTCGCCTGCTGGTCTCATCCGATAAAATGTCCAGTGACCCGATGATCGTCATCGACTGGGTGAACATGTTTGCGCTGGCGGTGAACGAAGAGAATGCTGCCGGTGGCCGCGTTGTCACCGCGCCGACCAACGGTGCCTGCGGTATTGTTCCTGCCGTGCTGGCGTACTACGATCACTTTATTGAGCCGGTGACCCCGGAAATTTTTACCCGCTACTTTATGGCCTCAGGGGCGATCGGCATTCTGTATAAAATGAATGCGTCGATTTCCGGGGCGGAAGTAGGCTGTCAGGGGGAAGTGGGGGTCGCGTGTTCGATGGCAGCGGCCGGTCTGGCAGAACTGCTTGGCGCCAGCCCGGAACAGGTTGCCGTTGCCGCAGAGATTGGCATGGAGCATAACCTGGGTCTCACCTGTGACCCGGTCGCAGGTCAGGTGCAGGTGCCGTGCATTGAACGCAACGCCATTGCCTCGGTGAAAGCCATCAACTCGGCCCGTATGGCGATGCGCCGCACCAGTGAGGCCCGTGTTTCGCTGGATAAGGTTATCGAGACGATGTACGAAACCGGCAAAGATATGAACGCGAAATATCGCGAAACTTCACGCGGTGGGCTGGCGATTAAAGTCCAGTGTGACTGATACCGACGCCACCCTCCCGGGTGGCGTTTTTTATTCCCCCTCACGAAAAATAATTCACCGCCCTGCTATCGCCAGCATCAGGAAATAGCTAAAGTGTTTTAGCGTGTTTGTGAGAGTAAGTTCCTGTTTTTGAGCCATTCAGCTTTTCTCTTCCGCACTACTAAACTTAATGCCTCAGTTGCCGATAATTGGTATTCGATCTCTGTGTACGCGTCTTGATCTTAAGGGTGGTTACTGATGCAAATGTCCCAGGAAGTATTCGGACAGTTTCGCCGTAAGCGATTACTTATCGCTGCGGTTGTTGCCGCGTTGGTGCTCATTCTCACATTAACCTTCCGTTTTCTGGAAGAGAAAAACCGGATAGAGCAGCAGTCGCGGACCTTTGCTGATAATGCTATCCAGCGCTTTGACCGCATGTTTTCGCCGCTGGATGTGGCGGCCAATAATACGATCGGACTGGTTGGCCTCACCTGTGGTGAAATCCGCTTTCCGCTGATTGAAAAACTGGCCTCCCTGCAGACGGTACGATCGATTCTGCTGGTGGATGAAGATCGCATTTACTGTTCCAGCATTTACGGCAGCGCTGATATTCCGTTTACCGACACGTATCCTGAGCTGGCGGTAAACAACCAGCGCATGCTGCTGGCGGTGGATGAGCATCTGATTAAAGGCTCACCGGTACTGCTGTTCTGGACGCCACGTTCACTGGATAACCGCTCAGGCATCATCCAGGTCATTAACATTGAGCTGATGACCAATTATCTGCTGGAGCCCACGCTGCCCTGGGTGGAACGGGCGATTTTCAATGTCGCCGGCAAGAGTCTGGAATACGGTAATCCGATGATTGAGCCTGCGGTACCGTCGGATGACGAAGTGAGTTACGAAGAGTCGTCGCTGCGTTATCCCTTCTCTATCACGCTGTTCGGCCCTTCGCCGTCGCGCCTGGCGCTGATGACCGTCCCTTCCCAGCTCCCGCTGGCGCTGCTACTCAGTTTACTGATGGGCTATATCGTCTGGCTGGCCACGGCCAACCGCATGAGTCTCTCCTGGCAAATCAGCTATGGCATCACCGCCCGTGAGTTTATGGTCTACTGTCAGCCGCTGATCAACGCCCGTACCGGTGCCTGTGACGGCATTGAGCTGCTGCTGCGCTGGCATAACCCCCGCCAGGGTTGGATCCCGCCTGACGTCTTTATTCCGCTGGCAGAACGGCAAAACCTGATCGCCCCACTGACGCGTTTTGTGATCGGTGAAGTGGTCAGGCACCTGCCAGACCTGCCGGCCTCTTCCTCGTTTCATATCGCCATTAACGTTGCGGCCAGCCACTTCCACGAGCGGGCGATCATCGACGATCTCCAACGCCTGTGGTGGCCGGCCAACCCGAAACCGCAGCTGATCGTAGAACTGACCGAACGGGACTCCCTGCCGGTGGTGGATCAGCGCGTGGTGTCGCATCTGCATGATATTGGCGTGAAGCTGGCGATCGATGACTTTGGTACCGGGCACAGCTCGCTTTCGTATCTGAAAACGCTCAGTCCGGATGTGCTGAAGATCGATAAAGTGTTCACCGCGGCTATCGGTACGGACGCCATTAATGCCACCGTAACCGATATGGTGATTTCCCTGGCACAGCGCCTGAATATCAGCCTGGTGGCCGAAGGGGTGGAAACAGCAGAACAGGCAGCCTACCTGCGCGAGAAAGGCGTAGATGTCCTGCAGGGGTATTTCTATGCCCGGCCGATGCCGTTAGGCGACTTCCCGGACTGGCTGATGAGTCATGATGAGTCGCTGGGCATCTGAGTCCGCCATGTTGCATAAAAAAAGCCGGGGAAATCCCCGGCTTTTTATTGCCTGCGCGTCAGTAAGGATTACTGATCGTCTTCATCATGCTCATTGCGCTCTCGGGTTACGCGCACCAGATCGATGCGGTAGTCCGTCGCTTCGATAATCTGGAAGCGCAGCGGCGGCATCTCGATCACTTCTCCTGGCTTAGGCAACTGCCCTTTCTGCTCAATCAGCAGTCCGGCCAGAGAAGCGTGATCGTCTTCCGGGCGCACCAGGTCCTGGGTATCCAGCAGCTGCTGCAACGAGTGGAGGTCGGTGCCGCCCTTCACCAGCCAGCCATCACCGTCGGCAATGATATCCGGGGTTTCATCCTCATCCGGGAATTCGCCGGCGATGGCTTCCAGCACGTCCAGCGGCGTAATCAGCCCCTGTACGACGCCAAACTCATTGGTCACCACAACGAAACTGCCTTTCGCCCGACGCAGAACCCCGAGCAGATTCAGCGGATCCAACGTTTCCGGCACGATAATCGCCGGTGTTGCCGCCGCGAATGTCGCCACGTCAATGCCGTGCTCCAGCGCCACTAACAGCTCCTTGGCACGCACCACGCCGATAATCTCATCCAGTTCACCCCGGCAGACCGGGAACAGGCTGTGCGGGGTATCCAGCAGCTGGATGCGGATTTCATCGATCGGACGCAGCGCATCTACCCAGGAGATTTCACCGCGCGGGGTCATGATGCTGCGCACCGAACGGGAGGCCAGCGTCAGAACGCCATTGATCATATAGCGCTCTTCGTCTTTAAACGCCTGCTGCGGCATGATAGCAGCAACTTCACTGCTTTCACTGCTGTGGCTTTCGTTCTGGCGACGTCCGCCCATCAGTCGCTGAATAGCCTCTGCGGTACGTTCACGCATCGGACGCCGCTCCTGATGACGCATAAAGTTGTGGCGCGCAATCTGGTTGAACAGCTCAATAAGAATGGAGAAGCCAATCGCCGCGTACAGGTAGCCTTTGGGAATATGGAAACCAAAACCTTCCGCCACCAGGCTGAGACCAATCATCAGCAGGAAGCTCAGGCACAGCACCACCACGGTCGGATGCGCGTTAACAAAGTTGGTCAGCGGCTTAGACGCCAGCAGCATGACGCCCATCGCAATGATCACCGCAGTCATCATGATGGCCAGGTTATTGACCATCCCGACGGCGGTGATCACCGCATCCAGGGAGAACACGGCGTCAAGAATGACGATCTGCACCACCACGGCCCAGAAACTGGCATATCCTTTATTACCACCGGCGTTCATATCACGGTTTTCCAGCCGTTCGTGCAGCTCCATCGTGGCTTTGAACAGCAGGAACAATCCGCCCACCAGCAGGATCAGATCACGGCCCGAGAAGCTGAAGTCGCCGACGCTGAACAGAGGACGGGTTAACGTCACCATCCATGAGATCAGCGATAGCAGGCCCAGACGCATAATCAGGGCCAGGGACAGGCCAATCAGCCGCGCTTTGTCTCGCTGTTTCGGCGGCAGCTTATCGGCAAGGATGGCAATAAATACCAGGTTATCGATACCCAGCACGATCTCAAGAACGATGAGCGTAAAGAGACCTGCCCAGATTGAGGGGTCTAAGAGAAATTCCATGACAGACTCCGGAAAAAGGAACGGGAACAGGCAGCAAACGTTCGGGTGAGCGTGCAGCAGGGATGACAACGAGTGGAATGTAAGGTGACGTCTGGCGACGTTGAAAACAAGACCGGGTAGCCCGGCGGCATGATTAAGCGACTTCGGTGACAGTCCATAGGGAGGGCTGAGGCCCGTTACTCCTGTATTGAAAAAGGATCATTACTTTAGCAGTTGAAACAGTAGCGTCAAAATAATTTCTTACACTCGGGCATGTTTTGCCACTTTCTGGATAATGTTTCATCAGGCTTCCTGAAATCCAGGTTAACGTCTAAATAACTGAGCACCGTCACAATATTTATTTTTTCGCATACTAAAATAAATCCCGTTTATGGCTGTGTGTTTAGAACTACTGACCCGTTTTGAGCACGTCGCAGTAAAAGTTGGACTTTAATCATACTGAATGCCTGTTGATTCAGATGACCCTTGCGCGGCTAGCTGGCTGTAGCCGTTGCCAACGTATAAAGGAGGTAGCAAGTGACTATTGCTATTATGATCGGCACACACGGCTGGGCGGCAGAACAACTACTGAAGACTGCCGAAATGCTGTTAGGGGAGCAGGAAAATGTCGGCTGGATCGACTTTGTCCCCGGGGAAAATGCCGAAACGCTGATGGAGAAATACCAGACGCGTCTGGCAGACATGGACAGTGCACAGGGCGTGCTTTTCCTCGTCGATACCTGGGGAGGCAGCCCGTTCAATGCGGCCAGTCGCCTGGTCGTCGATAAAGAGAATTACGACGTGGTCGCCGGGGTCAATATCCCGATGCTGGTCGAAGTACTGATGGCGCGTGACGATAATCCCACCTTCGATGAGCTGGTTGCTCTGGCGGTTGAAACCGGACGTGAAGGCGTGAAGGCACTGAAAGCGAAGCTGCCCGAGGCAACGCCTGTCGCCGCCGCCGTCAAAGCGCCCCCACCTCCCCAGGCCCCCATGCAGCCCGGCGATCATATGAAAATTGGGCTTGCCCGCATCGATGACCGTCTGATCCATGGTCAGGTGGCCACCCGCTGGACCAAAGAGACCAACGTCACGCGCATTATCGTCGTCAGCGATGAAGTCGCCGCTGATAACGTGCGTAAAACGCTGCTCACTCAGGTGGCCCCACCGGGTGTCACCGCACACGTTGTCGACGTCGCTAAAATGGTTCGCGTATGGAATAACCCCAAATACGGAAAAGACAAAGTGATGCTGTTATTTACCAACCCGACTGACGTCCTGCGTCTGGTCGAGGAAGGCGTCAACATCACCACAGTGAATATCGGCGGCATGGCATTCCGTCAGGGAAAAACGCAGGTGAATAACGCGGTATCGGTCGACGCTAAAGATATTGAGGCGTTTAAAAAGCTGAATGAGCGGGGTATCGAACTGGAAGTCCGTAAGGTCTCCAGCGACCAGCGCCTGAAAATGATGGATCTGATCGACAAAATGACGCAATAGACCGTGGCCTGACTGCTCAGGTTGAACTCCGTTCTGGCATGAAAGAGGAAAAGTGTAATGGAGATTACCACGCTACAAATTGTACTGATATTTATCGTGGCCTGTATCGCAGGCATGGGTTCCATCCTGGATGAATTTCAGTTTCACCGGCCCTTAGTGGCCTGTACGTTGATAGGCGCCGTACTGGGCGATATGAAAACCGGTATTATTATCGGCGGTACACTGGAAATGATCGCCCTGGGCTGGATGAATATCGGGGCCGCCGTCGCGCCCGATGCGGCCCTGGCCTCCATCATTTCCACCATTCTGGTTATTGCTGGCGGACAAAGCGTCGGTGCCGGTATTGCACTGGCTATCCCGCTTGCTGCCGCAGGCCAGGTGCTGACCATTATCGTGCGTACCATCACTGTGGCCTTCCAGCACGCGGCCGATAAAGCCGCTGAAAAAGGCAACCTGACCGCTATCTCGTGGATCCATGTCTCTGCGCTGGTGCTGCAAGCGATGCGTATTGCTATCCCCGCGCTGATTGTGGCTGTATCCGTTGGTACCCACGTGGTACAGGAGCTGCTCAACTCGATCCCGGACGTGGTCACCAACGGTCTGAATATTGCCGGTGGCATGATCGTGGTCGTCGGTTACGCCATGGTGATCAACATGATGCGTGCCGGTTACCTGATGCCGTTCTTCTACCTGGGTTTTGTTACTGCCGCATTTACCAGCTTCAACCTGGTCGCGCTGGGCGTGATTGGCGTGGTGATGGCTATCCTGTATATCCAGCTGGCACCAAAATATAACCGTGTTGCGGGTGCACAGGCGTCAGGGCCGGCACATAACGACCTTGATAACGAACTCGATTAAGGAAAGGTGAGAGAAATGGTTGATACAACAACTACCGCTACGCAAAAGAAACTGACGCCAGGCGATATTCGCGGTGTGTTCTTACGCTCTAACCTGTTTCAGGGTTCGTGGAACTTCGAACGTATGCAGGCCCTGGGATTCTGTTATTCCATGGTGCCGGTGATCCGCCGCCTGTACCCTGAGAACAATGACGACCGCAAACAGGCCATTAAACGCCATCTGGAGTTCTTTAATACCCACCCTTACGTTGCGGCCCCGGTGCTGGGCGTGACGATGGCGATGGAAGAGCAGCGCGCTAATGGCGCAGCCATTGATGACGCGGCAATTAACGGCATCAAGGTGGGCCTGATGGGACCGCTGGCGGGTGTTGGTGACCCTATCTTCTGGGGAACCGTGCGTCCGGTCTTTGCTGCACTGGGTGCCGGGATTGCTATGAGCGGCAGCCTGCTGGGTCCTTTGCTGTTCTTTGTGCTGTTTAACCTGGTACGTTTACTGGTGCGTTATTACGGTGTGGCTTACGGCTACCGTAAAGGGGTGGATATCGTCAGCGATATGGGCGGCGGCTTCCTGCAGAAACTGACTGAGGGGGCGTCCATTCTCGGCCTGTTTGTCATGGGAGCGCTGGTAAATAAATGGACCCATGTTAACGTTCCGCTGGTGGTGTCCAGGATCACTGACCAGACGGGTAAAACCACCGTCACCACCGTTCAGTCGATTCTTGACCAGCTGATGCCGGGTTTGATCCCTCTGCTGCTTACCTTCGGCTGTATGTGGCTGCTGCGCCGTAAAGTCAACGCGCTGTGGATTATCATGGGCTTCTTTGCGATTGGTATCTTCGGCTACTGGATTGGTCTGCTGGGTGTCTGAAGTCAGTTAGTTTTGCTTTCACTCCGGGGCCAGCACAGTCTGGCCCCTTTTTATGGGCTCTGTTATGTTTTTGACTGATTATTTTATCGTGCTGTTTATTGCGTTAATTTTGCTTTATGCCATCTACGATGAGTGGATTATGGACCGCCTTCACGGCCCGACGCGGCTGAAAGTCCTGCTGCAGCGCCGTAATAAGATCGACAGCCTTATTTTTATTGGTTTGCTGGTTATCCTGATCTACAAGAACGTCAGCGACAGCGGCCCGCAGCTTACCACTCTGCTGCTGATGGCGCTGAGTGCGCTGGCGGTATGGCTATTCTGGATACGGGCACCCAAGCTGCTGCTCAAACAGGCGGGGTTTTTCTACGCCAATGTATTTATACGCTGGGAACGCATCAGCGCCATCAACCTGTCGGAAGATGGCGTGCTGGTGATCGCGCTGGAAAACCGCCGGTTACTGATCCACGTTCGCCAGTTAGATGACCTGGAGAAGATCTACCAGGTTATGCTGGAAAGTCGTTAACCACCGGGGTTTGCTGGCTGTCACGCTGCCACAGGCGCAGTGTGAAGTCGGTTTCACAGGCAAACTGCTCTGTGGTCGCGAGAATGCCCCAGACCTCCGGGCGGGCACGCCAGGCAAAAGGCGTCATCTGCAGCAGAGCGCCGGACTCTTCGCTGTTCAACACCATGGGATAGTTGAGCTGCTGCTCTTCCACCAGCGTGAAGCCCGACATCGTTTCCGGCGTGGTGTCATGCAGCTGCACTTCCTGATAGATCAGCGCTTTGAACTGCATCAGGTGGCGTGGGCCAGGGGTCACGGTCAGGACGTAGCCTGCGGGTTTTACCACCCGGGCCAGTTCTTCGGCCTTGCAGGGGGCGTAGATACGCAGCACGGCGTCAAAGCGATCGTCACTGAAGGGCAGCCGATGGCTGGAGGCGACGCAAAACGCCACGTTGTGATAACGCTTTGCCCCGGCGCGTATGGCAATTTTAGCCACGTCCAGCCCCCAGACTTTCGCCTCACCCTTCGCCGCCAGACGGCTGGCAACGTGGTGGGTGTAGTACCCTTCCCCGCAGCCAATATCCAGCACGTTCAGAGGCCCCTCCGGTAGCACCCGCGCCAGCAGCTCACTAACCAGCTCCTGTAGCGGCTGGTAGTGACCGGCATCAAGGAAGTTACGCCGCGCCTGCATCATATCGGCACTGTCACCCGGCTGCTTTGAGCGCTTATGCTGTACCGGCAGCAGATTCACATAGCCCTCTCTGGCCTGATCGAACTGATGTTGGTTTTCGCAGCGCCAGGTGCGCTGGTTTAACAACAGCGGCTGCTGGCAGAGGGGACACTGGTACGACATAAGAAACACTCCATAATTCACATGACGCGGCAGTGTACTGTAAACACCAGCTAAAATCCCGTAGTCACGCCGCTTTGCCGACACAAAAAAGCCCCGTCATTGCTGACGAGGCTTTAGGATTCAGATTTCAGCCTGGATTACGCACAGGGCGTTATTGACAGGCTCAGATCGAAAATTAGATAGCGGTGACGTTCACAGCAGCAGGGCCTTTCTGGCCGTCCTGAATTTCGAACTCAACGTTCTGGCCTTCAGCCAGAGTTTTGAAGCCATTACCCTGGATTGCAGAGAAATGTACGAATACATCTTTGCTGCCGTCTGCTGGGGTGATGAAGCCAAAACCTTTAGACTCGTTGAACCACTTAACCTGACCTTTAATCTTTGCCATTTTGCAAATTCCTTAGAGTGTTTATTCGCCCGTGGGCTTTACGTACAGAAAAACCAGAGACATTACTGCATGAGGCACTAATTAAGGCTCGGCAAGGAAGCGGTATTCAACGTCAACGTCTTTACTCAGAACTTCTTTACTCAAGATGCCATACATAAACAGAACTGTACCTCGTTTTACCCGAATGTTTTATCACATATCCGTTAATTAATGGCAAGTCATTTTTAAACAGGGATAGAGATGTCGCACACATTTAAAACGATAGCGGGCACAGATTGCACATTAATGCCTGATGTTTCACCAGCTGGCACGGTTTGCCGTGCCATCGCCTTTTCATTACGCCTTCCATCTTAAACTGCAGCAGACTAGAAGTCTGTTTCGCGACGGGATAAAGAAAATATTTAGCGTTGTTATTATTGCATAAATATGGCAAAGCTTTTTCAATACGGCCGCGCTCAACGCCACTTTATCTGTACAATGCGTTAAGGTTTTGTATAGGAACCGGCCATTAGCGCCATTTTTTAATTGCGTTGCACCAAAAGAAGGAAAGAGCCCGATCCCCTGCCCCATTTAAATGCATTGATCTGCATACGGGTATTATCAATATTATGTGCAATCTGTTTGATTAATTAGATGCCATTCTCTCTATCAGGATGACGATATAACAACATATCGTTAGGATTAATCCTAATTTATATTATCCAGCCACATTTCAGCGCCGATCTTCCATGCGCTAAAGCGACTGTCGTCCAGGCCCGCCGCCTGCATCGCCGCCCGCAGCTCACGCGGCGGCTCATCCAGCGCTTCGTCAGCCAGTTCGAACACGCCCCAGTGGATGGGAATAGTATACGGTTGCCCGATAGCCCGATGCAGAGACACGGCCTGATCCGGGTCCATATGTTGACCGGCCATGAACCATTTTGGTGCATAGGCCCCTACCGGTAAGGCGGCAAGATTGAATGGCCCTAAACGGCGGGGGATCTCGAGCAGATTTTCTGAATATCCGCTGTCACCGCTAAACCAGAAATTCAGACCCGCATGCTGAATAACCCAACCGCACCACAGGGAACGGTTACGGTCCCACAGGGTACGCATACTCCAGTGACGGGCGGGCACGGCATGTACCGTCAGCCCGGCCACCTGCGTCTGTTGCCACCAGTCCAGTGGCACCACCTGACGGGCACCCAGCCGCTGAAACCAGACCTGCAGCCCGAGCGGCACCACAAAAGTGACCTGCGGGAAACGACGCAGGATTTTCTTTATTGTCGTGCGGTCAAGGTGATCATAGTGGTTATGTGAAATCAGCACCACGTCCAGGGTGGGCAGGTCGTCCACGGCGAGCGCTGGCGGGGTTTTACGCGCAGGCCCGATGAAACTCAGCGGCGATGCTCTGCTGGAAAGTACCGGGTCGATCAGCGTATAGCGCCCTGCGGTGCGCAACAGCAGGCAGGCGTGACCGAGCCACCAGACGGCGTCGGCTTCCCCGCTCAGGCTGGCAGGCTGCCACCACTGGTGGATAAACTGCTTATACCCCCCGGCCGGTGGCAGCGGCAGCCCCTGCTGTTTACGTTCCCGCCGCCAGCGCTTCAGGTCGCCGTCCTGACGCATATCCGCTTCGGCGTTGCGGAATCCCTCACGCGTGTGGTGCGCAAGGGACGGATTATACCAGGGGTTCTGCCAGGCCATGACGGCTCCTTTATTGACTCAGCGCTCGGGGATCAGGCGGGTAAAGTCCTTGTTATCACCTGCATCGCTGGCTTTTTCAGCCTGCTCTTTTCCGGCCACCGCATTGGTCAGCCGCAGCAGCATCACATTCTGGCGTTTCTGCTCCTCCAGCAACGACTCCAGCAGCTGTATCTGCTGATTCGCTCTCACGCTGGCGCGATTGACGAAAAACCAGACCAGCAGACCGGCCAGCACCAGTACCGCGCCCATCCCCATCGATACGACATCCATCGCACCCGTTGTCATTTCGTTCATACCTGCCTCAAAACTAAAAAATGGGCGACCGGAAAACGGCCGCGCCGCAGGCATGATTTTACCTGCCCGAAGGATAATTGATAGCGGGATCACACAAATCTTCTTGCGCGGGCAGGACGCGGATTCAGCATCCTCTTATCGATTTTAACGACAGTGCGCATCATGCTGTTATGATGAGCGCGGGCGGTGAGGACACCGGCCGAAAAATAATAAGGGGATACACATGAAGTTCTTGCTACGCATCGTTGCCCTGCTGGCCATCATCTGGCTGGCCATGCTGTTAACAGGCTATGGCGTCCTGACGGGCAGCACTAAAAATGTTGCGGGAATGGGTCTGCAGTGCCAGTACCTGACGGCTCGCGGGATGGTTATTGCGCAGTATCTGCATACCGACAGCGGGATTGTCGGCGTGACCGACTGCCCACTGCTGAGAAAAAGCACGGAAGTCGTCGATAACTAAGGGATTGTACGGGCCGGCACGCTGCCGGCCCGTTTCACTCAGAAGGGATAGTCGTGATAGCCCATCTGCTCAGAGATGTTTTTTGCGGCATGATGCAGCATCGCCACATAATCTTTTTTGTGATCTTCAGAGAAGCGAATGGTCGGGAAAGAGATACTCAGACCGGCAATCACCACGCCAAAACGGTCAAACACCGGTACGGCAATACAGCGTAACCCCTCTTCCTGTTCTTCGTTATCTTCCCCGAACCCCTGCGCACGCACTCTGTCCAGTACCGGAAGTAACGCCGCGCTGCTGTCGAGCGTCTTCGACGTACTGCGGGTAAACTCCACGCCGCTCAGGATCGCCTCCACTTCTGCACGGTCACGCCACGCCAGCAGCACTTTACCAATCGCCGTACTGTGCAGTGGGTTACGGCGGCCTATGCGCGAGTACATGCGCAGGTTATACAGCGAATCCACCTTGTGGATATAGACAATACTGTCTTCTTCCAGCGCCCCAAGATGGATTGTCTCTTTGGTCTGGCGGGAAATATCGCGCATCTGCACGTCAGCACTGCGGATCAGATCCACATTCTCCAGCGCTTTCGCCCCCAGCTCAAACAGCTTGAGCGTCAGGGCATATTTCTCGGACTCTCCCTCCTGTGACACATAGCCAAGGCTTTTCATGGTTTGCAGAAAACGATAGACGGTGCTCTTCGACATCATCACCCTTTGCGACAGTTCGGTGATGCCGTTTTCACGCTCCTCACCCAGTGCCTGCAAAATGCCGAACACTTTCATTACCGAAGAAACGGAATCAGGCTGCTTATCAGTATCGGCACTGGTCATGTTTATCCTTTGTTGTTTTATAAAAAATGGAACGCCATTTCCAGTATACGATTCAGGCCGCCCCGGTGCAATGCTGCCCGCACGCTGGCCGACACATCCACTGATGGTTTTCAGTCGTTTACAGACTGGATAATTTCGTAAAATCCATTAGCATGATGATATTCGCCCCCCTGATTATTTCACTACTATGCCTGCAGATCCTTCGACCGACGGTTTACCCTTGCCCCAGCGCTACGGTGCCATTATGGCGATTGCGCTGGGTATTACGGTCGCCGTGCTGGACGGTGCCATTGCCAATGTCGCGCTGCCTACTATCGCCCGTGAACTCAATGCCAGCCCGGCACAGTCGATCTGGATTGTGAATGCGTATCAGCTGGCGATCATTATGTCCCTGCTGTCGCTCTCCTTCCTCGGGGACATGATTGGCTATCGCCGTATCTATCAGGCCGGACTGGTGCTGTTTACCTGTACGTCGTTATTCTGTGCCCTGTCAGACTCGCTGACGATGCTGACCGTGGCGCGGGTTTTGCAGGGTTTCGGCGGAGCGGCGCTGATGAGCGTGAACACCGCGCTGATACGCATCATCTACCCCCGGCATCATCTCGGTCGGGGCATGGGGATTAACTCGCTGATTGTGGCGGTCTCCAGCGCCGCCGGGCCCACGGTGGCCGCCGCCATTCTTTCCGTCGCCTCCTGGCAGTGGCTGTTCCTGATCAATATCCCGGTGGGCATTATGGCGCTGTTCCTGGCGTTGCGCTTCCTGCCCGATAACCCGCAAAAGGCCCGGGAACAGCGTTTTGATGTCACCAGCGGGGTGATGAACGCGCTAACCTTCGGCCTGCTGATTTCACTCCTGAGTGGCTTTGCTCAGGGCGTCAGCGGCACGCTGCTACTGGTACAACTGCTGCTGCTGCCGATCGTCGGCACGCTGTTTATCCGCCGCCAGCTGCGAATGAGCATCCCGCTTCTGCCGGTCGACCTGTTTCGCATCCCGGTGTTTGCACTCTCTATCGGCACCTCAATCTGCTCTTTCTGCGCGCAGATGCTGGCGATGGTGTCACTCCCCTTCTTTCTGCAGGGCACACTGGGACGCAGCGAAGTCGCCACCGGCCTGCTGCTGACACCCTGGCCACTGGCAACGATGGTGATGGCCCCCCTTGCCGGCCGGCTGATTGAGCGTTACCACGCGGGACTGCTGGGTGCTGTCGGGCTGGCACTGTTCGCCAGCGGGCTGTTTGCCCTGGCGATGCTCCCTGCCACCCCCACCGACGCCGATATTATCTGGCGCATGGTGCTGTGTGGTGCCGGGTTCGGGCTGTTTCAGTCACCCAATAATCACACCATTATTTCGTCCGCGCCACGCCACCGCAGCGGCGGGGCCAGCGGCATGCTGGGCACCGCGCGTCTGTTCGGCCAGTCCAGCGGCGCTGCACTGGTGGCGCTGATGTTTAATCTGTTTTCCACGCAGGGTACCCCTCTCTCGCTGCTGCTGGCGGGCAGCTTTGCCAGCGTAGCCGCCGTGGTCAGCGCCCTGAGAATGACCCAGCCGCGAAACGGCTGACATAAAAAAACCCGCCAGCGGCGGGTTTTTAACACATCAGGGATTGGCCTATTTCAGGTACTCACCGCTGCGCAGCGCTTCAATACGTTTGTCCAGCGGCGGATGCGACATAAACAGCTCGCTCATCGACTTGGACTTGCCGTTGATGCAGAAGGCCATCATGCTGCTGGCTTCCTGCGGCTCGTAGCTGGTTTTCAGACGCTGCAGTGCGGCAATCATCTTTTCACGGCCGGCCAGGCGTGCAGCACCCGCATCCGCATGGAACTCACGGTGACGCGAGAACCACATGGTGATGATGCTGGCAACGATACCAAAGACCAGCTCCAGCACCATGGACACCGCAAAGTAGACCATCGGGTTGCCGTTGCTGCTCCCCTCTTCGTCCCGGTTTCCGGACATAAAGCCTGCGGCCAGCTGCGCCAGGATACGTGAGATAAAGATCACGAAGGTGTTCACGATCCCCTGAATCAGGGTCATGGTCACCATATCACCATTAGCAATGTGGCTGACTTCATGCGCCAGCACCGCTTCAGCCTCGTCACGGCTCATGTTCTGCAGCAGTCCGGTCGACACTGCCACCAGCGAGGCATCACGGCGGGCACCAGTGGCAAACGCGTTGATATCAGGCGCATGATAGATTGCCACCTGCGGCATGGCGATACCCGCCTGCTGTGCCTGACGGCCCACGGTTTCCATCAGCCAGCGCTCGGTTTCGTTGCGTGGCTGTTCAATCACTTCACCGCCAACGGAGCGTAACGCCATCCATTTCGACATCAGCAGTGAAACAAACGCACCGCCGAAGCCAAACAGACCCGCCATGATCATCAGGCCCATAACACTGCTTGACTGGATCCCTGTCAGGCTGAGGATCAGCCCGAAAACCACCATTACCCCAAGGTTGGTTAGCAGGAAAAGAGCAATACGCATCATAAAATTTATTCTTCCTCAGTTATTCCGCTTTTCGCGTAACACCATCGTAAGGTCAATACGGCGCTTTTCAAGCACTCTTAATCTTTAAGTGTTTAAAAAGACATAACTTTACACTTTGTCTTACTTTTTTGCGCCGCGCAGAGGGTGATAAAAAAAAGGCACAGCGATTGCTGTGCCTGTGGCGATTATTGGGCCGCTGCCGGTGTCGCCGGCGGCTGCTGTTTTTCCAGCTGCGCCAGGTCATTGGCAATCTTCACCGTTTCATCAAGATACGGGTCAGGCTCTTTATAATCTTTAGGGAGATCGTCCAGCTTCACCAGCGGTTTTTTCCCTTCCGCTTTCAGACGGGCATTGATGCGTTCCAGACGCAGGGCATCATCTTCACGATTCTCTTTCTCGCGCTCTGCAAGGTTGAGTGAAATGATATTGCGCTTGTCCTTGTTAGCATTAAAGCGGGCGATATCTTTAATGATGTACTGGAACTCAGCATCTTTCGCGATACGATCCTGATGATCTTTGATCAGCTGCGGTTCAAAGGGCTTGAGGTCACCGGTTTTCACGTAGCTTGCCGCATTCACGCTGTCCCACGGCAGGGCGTTGTCTTCAAACTTCTCGCCTGTTTCAACCGCTTCCACGCCGGTAGGCATCAGCAGATCCGGGGTGACCCCTTTACGCTGGGTACTGCCGCCGTTAATGCGGTAGAATTTCTGAATGGTGTATTGTACAGAGCCAAGGGCCGGCCACTCAGGGCGCAGCATCTGGTCGTAAATACGATTCAGTGAACGGTACTGCTGCACGGTGCCTTTACCGAAGGTCGGTTCACCGACAATCAGTGCACGACCATAGTCCTGCATAGCCGCCGCAAAGATCTCTGACGCCGAGGCACTGAAGCGATCCACCAGCACCACCAGAGGGCCTTTATAGTAGGTCACGCCATCGGTGTCGCTGTCCTGCCGGATTTTACCGTTGTTGTCACGAACCTGGACCACCGGGCCACTCGGAATAAACAGGCCGGAGAGCGATACCGCTTCCGTCAGCGCTCCGCCGCCGTTAGTGCGCAGATCGATAACAATACTGTCAATATTCTGCTTCTGCAGCTTCTGCAGCTGCACTTTGACATCATCGGTCAGACCCACATAGAAACCAGGAATGTCCAGCACGCCCACCTTCTGCTTGCCGACGTTGTGCACGGTCATTTTCACTGCCCGATCTTCAAGGCGGATTTTCTCGCGCGTCAGCGTCACAGTGCGGGTCTTTGTGCCTTTACCGGCCGGGAGGATCTCAAGGCGAACTTTACTGCCCTTCGGTCCTTTGATTTGCGCCACGACATCATCCAGACGCCAGCCAATCACATCGACAACCGGTTTACCCGGCTGGCCTACGCCAACGATACGGTCGCCAACGGTAATCGCTTTGCTCTTCGCCGCCGGACCCCCTGCCACCATAGAATTGATCACCGTATAGTCATCATCCATCTGCAGCACCGCACCAATACCTTCCAGAGACAGGCTCATTTCAGTATTGAACTGTTCAGTATTACGCGGTGACAGATAGTTGGTGTGGGGATCAATCTCGTGGGCAAAGGCGGTCATTGCCAGCTGGAATACGTCCTCGCTGTTGCTCTGCGCCAGACGACGCTCGGCAAACTGGTAGCGTTTGGTCAGAACCTCTCGGATCTCTTTCTCATCTTTACCGGCCAGTTTGAGGCTCAGCTCATCATATTTGACCTTGGCGTCCCACAGCTCATTAAGCTCTGCGGTGCTTTTCGGCCAAGGCGCTTTGCTGCGGTCGATGTCGATGGTGTCATTGCCGGTAAAATTCATCGGCTTATTCAGTACGGACAGCGCGTACTGATAACGTTCGAAACGGCGTTTTTGCGTCAGGTTATAGAGATCGTAAAACGCCGAAAGCTGGCCGCTTTTAAGTTCTTCGCCCAGCGTCGTTTTTTTGTCCGCATATTGCGCAATATCCGACGCCAGCAGCACATTGTGGCTGTAGTCGAGCAGGTTCAGGTATCGTTCAAAGATTTTTACTGAAAAATCCTTGTTGAGATCGAACTGGCGATAATGGGATCGGGTAAAGCGGGATGTCACACGCTCACTCACGGTGGCATGCTGTGCTTCCTGATGCAGCTGCGGGATTTGGTCGGCACGCGTAAGATTATCGGCCGCAAATACATTGCCTGCAATCAGCAGGCCCGCAATGATCGTACTTTTAAAAAGAGTGTTCATGCCCTGATTAGCCTCCGTATCAGAACTGCAAGTGTTCTGCGCGTACTATCATTGCCAGGCCGGAAGCTAACTGTACCCGGACGCCATCTTTGGAAATTTCCAGAATGGTGGCGTCCATTGCACTTTTACCTGCGGTGACTTTAATATTTTGGCCGACTTGCAACGCTGAGGTGTCGGTAACCGGCTTACGCGGTTCCGGCTGGGTCTCGGTACGAGGAGCGGAAGCAGACTGTTCTGCCTGAGGACGTGCTGGCTTGCTGCGCACTTTACGTGGCTGCTCACCTTCTGCCGCAGGTTTACGAACAGGTTTACGCGGACGACGCGGGGTGGTTTCTTCACCCGCTTCACGCTTTTTCGCCTGCTGCTGTTCGCGCTGTGCCTGCACGCGCGCTTTGGCTTCTTCAAGCTGTTTGCGCGCATGTTCTACATGCTGTTCGTCCAGTTGACCGCACGCGTTACCATCAAGGTCAACGCGCGTTGCGCCCGCTTTGATGCCATAAAGGTAGCGCCAACTGGAAGTGTAAAGACGCAGTGCTGAACGAAGCTGAGTTTTACTCAGGCCCATTTCGCCCTGCACGCGGTCGACTAAATCCTGAAAGATGCCAATTTTCAGCGGTCGTGCTTCGCCTTCGGCGCTAAAGCATTGTGGGAAACGCTCCGCCAGAAAGGCGATGACTTCTTTGGTGCTATTCAACTTAGGTTGATTTTCCATGAAATTTCCTGATTACAACGGGTTTGCCAATCAGCGCAGGCATGAACAGGCGACATTATAATGACCCCATCAGCAATTGCTACGTGATCCAGCGCTTTAGGTGCGTTTCATGTGAATAAATTTTTCCACATCCGATCCGGCAAGCACCTCGCAAAGCCCGTCCGTTAACGCTTTTAGCCCCGCTTCATCCTCACTATCAAAGCGGTTATATTCAACACTATCAATATCAAGGACACCGATCACACTGCCATTGACCACCAGCGGCAGCACAATTTCAGCGTTGCTTGCGGCATCACAGGCGATGTGTCCGGCGAAAGCGTGAACATCATCCACACGCTGCACGGTGTTTTCAGCCACCGCCGTCCCGCAGACGCCGCGCCCGACAGGAATGCGCACACAGGCGATTTTCCCCTGGAACGGCCCGAGGACCAGCGTATTCTCTTCCGTTAACAGATAAAAACCTGCCCAGTTAACCCCATCAAGACGTTCATATAAAAGCGCGCTACAATTGCCCATCACCGCCAGGAAACTGGTTTCACCGCTGAGAAGTGCGCGCATGTCACGATTGAGGTCGGTATAAAATTCTGCTTTTGTCATTATTTAACCATTGTAGAAACTGAAACGAAGCGCGTTAGCGCTTCGCCTGATAATATTAAGCATTAAAAAACCAGCGGCTAAGATGAATCATTCTGTTAGTTACTATAACCTTAGAATTATCCTAATACTGAAGCATGGCTATACTGAGTCTAGCTCTTATGGCGTTAATCAGCCTAACCCTGCCCTGTACCTGCGCTGTCTGGGCTAAAGCACGATCGGGAATATGAAAATACACGCCATCAGTCATGCTCTGCCACAGGCACGTTATCAGCGATGTCCACAATGCGATACCCTTTTTTCCTTACCAGATGTGAAATCCCGCCAGTCCGCGCACTGCCCGCGCTGTAACGCGCTTATCCTTAACGGGCGCGACTGGTCCATGACACGTCTGACCGCGATGGCCGTCACCATGCTGCTGCTGATGCCCTTTGCGTTTAATGAATCGCTGATGTCGATCCGCCTGCTCGGCACCAATATTTATGCCAGCCTGCTGGGCGGCATCGTGCAGATGACCCAGCAGGGCGATGTGATCACCGCCTCGATGGTCGCCTTCTGTACGATCGGGGCCCCGGTGACCCTGGTGGCGTCGATTGCCTACCTGTACTTCGGTCAAAAGCTGGGGATGAACCTGCGCCCGGTGCTGCTGATGCTGGACCGCCTGAAAGAGTGGGTGATGCTGGATATCTATCTGGTGGGGGTCGCGATTGCCTCCATTAAGGTCCAGGAGTATGCGGACATTACGCCCGGGATCGGTCTGGTGGCCTTTGTTCTGCTGACGGTGTTGAGCCTGGTAACGCTGATTCATCTTAATGTGGAGCAACTGTGGCACCGTTTCTATCCGCAGCCGCATCCTCATGTCGCCCCCGACAAGCTGCGGGTCTGTCTGAGCTGCCATCATACGGGCCTGGCTGACGATCGGGGACGCTGCCCGCGTTGTCACACCCCCCTGCGCTTCCGCCGCCGCTTCAGCCTGCAGAAGTCCTGGTCATCGCTGATCGCCTCAATCATTTTACTGATCCCGGCGAACCTGCTGCCCATTTCTGTCATCTACCTGAACGGGGCCCGACAGGAGGATACGATCCTCTCCGGGATACTTTCGCTGGCCTCCGGTAATATTCCGGTGGCTATCGTGGTGTTTATTGCCAGTATATTAGTACCCTTTACGAAAGTGATTGTGCTGCTGACGCTGCTGGTCAGCATCCATTTCAAGTGTGAACAGGGTCTGAGAACCCGCATCCGCCTGCTGCGCGTGGTGAAGTGGGTGGGCCGCTGGTCCATGCTCGATCTGTTTGTCATTTCATTAACGATGTCACTGGTCAACCGCGACCAGTTACTGGCTTTTACTATGGGACCGGCTGCCTTCTATTTTGGGTCAGCAGTCATACTCACTATCCTCGCCGTTGAGTGGCTGGATAGCCGTTTACTTTGGGATGCACATGCAACAGGAAACGCCGACTACACCGACTAGCGCACGCATCAAAAACCGGCGCAAAATATCGCCTTTCTGGTTGCTGCCGTTTATTGCTCTGCTGATTGCCGGCTGGCTGATCTGGACGAACTATCAGGAGCGCGGCACAACGGTCACCATTGATTTCGCGACGGCGGACGGCATTGTGCCGGGCCGTACCCCGGTACGCTATCAGGGAGTGGAAGTGGGTCTGGTGCAGGGGATCAGCATGACCGATGACCTGCGCACCATTAAAATCAAGGCCAGCATAAAGAGCGACATGCGCGATGCCCTGCGCAAAGATACGCAGTTCTGGCTGGTGACGCCAAAAGCCTCACTGGCCGGTGTGTCGGGCCTGGATGCGCTGGTGGGCGGGAATTACATCGGCATGATGCCCGGCAAAGGGGAACCAAGTGAGAACTTTGTCGCCCTGGACACTCAGCCTAAATACCGGGTCAACACCGGCGAAATGATGATCCACCTACATGCCCCCGATCTCGGTGCGCTGAACAGCGGATCGCTGGTCTATTTCCGTAAAATACCGGTCGGCCGTGTCTATGACTACAGCCTGAACGCCGGTAATCAGGGCGTGACTATCGACGTGCTGATTGAGCGCCGCTTCACCAATCTGGTGAAAAAAGAGAGTCGCTTCTGGAATGTCTCCGGCGTGAAGGCCGATGTTGGCCTGAGCGGAGCAAAAGTCCAGCTGGAAAGCCTGGCGGCCCTGGTCAACGGGGCGATTGCCTTCGATTCGCCGGAAACATCGCCCGCGGCCAAATCGGACGACAGCTATTCGCTCTACCCCGATCTGGCCCAGAGCCAGCGCGGCGTGATGATCTCACTCGACCTGCCGGACGGCAAAAACCTCAAGGAGGACAGTACTCCGCTGATGTATCAGGGGCTTGAGGTGGGTACGCTGACCAAAATGACGCTGCTGGACAATGGCAAAGTCAGCGGCGAACTGACGCTTGACCCGTCGGTGACCGGCCTGATGCGCACCGGCACGCGCATTGAAATGCGCAGTCCGAAAGTCAGCCTGAGCGATACCAGTCTGAGCAGCCTGCTGACCGGTAATACGCTGGAGCTGATCCCGGGCGAAGGCGCGCCACAGACCCATTTTGTGGTCCTGCCGGACAATGAGTCCCCGCTGCAACAGCCCGATGTGCTGGAACTGACGCTGACCGCCCCGGAGAGCTATGGCATTGATGCCGGCCAGCCGCTGATGCTGCACGGAATGCGCATTGGCCAGGTGGTTAAACGTACGCTGACCGAGAAAGGCGTGGACTTCAACGTGGCCGTGGCCGCCGAATATCGCGATCTGGTGCACGCAGACAGTAAATTTATTATTAACAGTCGTCTTGACGTCAAACTGGGCATTGACGGAATGGAGGTGCTGGGGGCCAGCGCGCGCGAGTGGGTCGACGGCGGCATCCGCCTCGATCCGGGCAAGAAAGGCGATGCCCGCGCCCGCTATCCGCTTTACGCCAACAGTGAAAAAGCGCAGGAAGGCATCATCGGTGACACCCTGCCCACCACGCTGACCCTGACCGCCAGCAGCCTGCCGGATATTCAGGCCGGTTCGGTGGTGCTGTTCCGTAAATACCAGGTTGGGGAGATTGTCAGCGTGACGCCGCTGTCCGACTCGTTTGATGTGAACGTTCATATTAAACCGGAGTATCGCCGCCTGCTGTCGCAGAGCAGCGTATTCTGGGCCGAGGGCGGTGCGAAAGTGCAGCTTAATGGCAGCGGACTGACGGTACAGGCTTCCCCGCTGAACCGGGCGCTGAAGGGAGCCATCAGCTTTGACAATTTGACGGGCGCTGGCGTGGGCTTAACGCGTAAAGATAAACGCGTGCTCTACGACTCCGAAACCGCCGCGCGCGCCGTCGGCAGCCAGATCACCCTGCGCACCTATGATGCCAGCAAGCTGTCGGCGGGAATGCCAATCCGCTATCTGGGCATCACCATCGGGCAGCTGGAGTCGCTGGCGCTGGGGGAAGGGAATAAGCAGGTCATCGCGAAAGCGGTGCTCTACCCCGAATACGTTCAGGACTTCGCCCGACTTGGCACCCGCTTCTCGGTGGTTTCTCCACAGATTTCCGCCGCTGGCGTGAATCACCTGGAAACCCTGCTGCAGCCTTATATCAATGTCGATCCCGGCAAGGGACGCGGACAGCGCAGCTTCGAACTGCAGGAGTCGACCATTACCGACGCCCGCTATCTTGACGGGCTGAACGTGGTGGTGGATGCGCCTGAAGGCGGCTCGCTGTCGGTGGGCACCCCGGTTCTGTTCCGGGGTGTGGAAGTCGGCACGATCACCGGAACGTCGCTGGGCGCCATGGCCGACCGCGTGCAGATCACCCTGCGGATCAGCAAAAAGTACCAGCACCTGGTGCGCAACAACTCGGTGTTCTGGCTGGCTTCCGGTTATAACCTGAAGTTTGGCCTGATCGGCGGCGTGGTGAAGACCGGCACCTTCCAGCAGTTTATTCAGGGCGGCATCGCCTTTGCCACCCCGCCAACGGTACCGCTGGCACCGCAGGCGTCTTCCGGTAAACACTTCCTGCTGGAGGATGAAGAACCAAAAGACTGGCGTAAATGGGGCACCGCCCTGCCGCAGTAATACGGCGCGTTAAATTCCATGAGCCTTATGTCGCGACATAAGGCTCTTTTTTTATCTGCGGTATTTTGCCGGGATATACTGCTTTTTTTGGCCTGTTCTTTTTTCCCTTTCCCCCAGCCATGCTAAACTACCCGGACTTTTTCCTCCTGGATCCAGCCTGTGTCTCACTCTTCACGCGTCTATTTTCCGCCAGCCTTTCTCGATCACATGCAGCAGTTACTTCCTGACAGCGCCGACTTTGAGCGCTTTATTGCCATCAGCCAGACGCCGCTTCGCCGCAGCCTGCGCGTCAACACGCTGAAAATTAGCGTGGCGGACTTTCTTGCCCTGGTGGCACCTTACCAGTGGGCGCTCACGCCGGTTCCCTGGTGTCAGGAAGGCTTCTGGATCAGCCGCGACGATGCCGACACGCTGCCGCTGGGCAGTACCGCCGAACATCTGGCCGGACTGTTCTATATTCAGGAGGCCAGCTCCATGCTGCCGGTCACCGCACTGTTCAGCGGTGATACCGCCCCGCAGCGCGTCATGGACATGGCCGCGGCCCCAGGGTCGAAAACCACCCAGATGGCGGCCTGCATGCAGAACCGGGGGACAATCCTCGCTAATGAGTTCTCTGCCAGCCGCGTCAAGGTGCTGCATGCTAACCTCAGCCGCTGCGGCGTCAGCAACACGGCAATGACCCACTTCGACGGACGCGTCTTCGGCCCGGCGCTGCCGGAGTGCTTCGATGCCGTTCTGCTGGATGCGCCCTGCTCGGGCGAAGGGGTAATACGCAAAGATGCGGACGCCCTGCGCAACTGGTCTGAGGCCAGCACCGCAGATATTGCTGCTACCCAACAGGATTTGATTAACAGCGCATTTCACGCCCTGCGCCCGGGCGGTACGCTGATTTACTCCACCTGCACACTGAACCGCAGTGAAAATCAGGCGGTGATAGCCTGGCTGATAGCGCAGTATCCGGATGCGGTTGAAATTGAGCCGCTGGACGGCCTCTTCCCCGGGGCTGACCAGGCCGCCACACCGGAGGGTTTCCTCCATGTGTTCCCACAAATCTTCGACAGCGAAGGTTTTTTTGTCGCCAGACTGCGGAAAACGGCCAGCGTACCACCGCTGCCGCTGCCCGGTTATAAGGTGGGCAAGCCCCCCTTTACGCCGCTGAACCGCAAGGAGCAGCAGGAGGTGGTTGCCGCCGCCGCGCGCTCCGGCCTGCGCTGGGACGAAGAGGAACTGGCCCTGTGGCAGCGTGACAAAGAGCTCTGGCTTTTCCCGCGTGCGATGGAGTCACTGCTGGGCCGGGTCCGTTTTTCCCGGATCGGACTAAAACTGGCTGAAACGTTCCCGAAAGGTTACCGCTGGCAGCATGAGGCGGCGATTGCCCTTGCCGATGCGACGGCAGCCCATGCCGTGGAGCTGACCGCCAGTGAGGCGGAGGAGTGGTATCGCGGCCGGGATATTTATCCGGAACGCGACCTGCCGGGAAATGAACTGATTATCTGTTATCAGCAGCAGACGATTGGCCTGGCCAAAAAGGTAGGAAGCCGCATCAAAAATAACTATCCCCGCGAACTGGTTCGCGACGGGAAGCTTTTCAGTCTGTAAACAGCCGGCGGCGTTTAATCGCCGCCAGCCTGCACTTATCTGCATTTATTCCGCACGTATTGACGCCCGGTTTACCGGATGCAGATTAAACTGACTCTTTTCTGACCTTCACGGATTCGAAAGCCATGAACAATCGCACGCAGTTTTACCTGACGCTGGCGCTTATTACGGCAGGCAGTCTGTTGATTATCGAAGTGCTCGCAAGGCTGGTACATTTGATTATCGTGGGATAGGACAAGACGGGAAGTGCCAGGGCCACCACAGCCCCGGAAACCAGATTATTTCAACGCGCGCGGGTTCTTACGCAGCGAGGCACTCCAGTTAAAATCTTTCACTTCACTCTCTTTGGCCGCTGAAGGTTTACGCGGCTTTTTCGCCAGAACGACTTTGCTGCTTTCGCGCACTACGCGCTCTTTCATCACCAGGCGCTTGGCTTCTTTCAGGATCTCTTTCTCTTCTTTCTTACTGGCAACGTGACTCAGTTTATCGGTCAACGTCTTAACCCGCTGCTCCACCAATACTTTTTCTTCTTCCGTAAACTGGTCGATGGAAATTTCTTTCTCGCTTTTCATGCAACAGGCTCCAGGCCAGTTATCAGTGCCACGGGTATCCGAAACACTGGGCCACCTGCCATCGTAAAGTGCCGGACGCCGGTAAACAAGACACGATGCAAGAATTTGAGATATGTTTATGCTGATTAGCCCGCTGACGGACCGATTTATTGCCGGTTGCTGAAAATTCAGCCGAAATAAGGCATTTGCTGGTCTGGCGGTACTGTACGGTCATTGCTCTGCACGGCGGTAACATGCAAACATGGCCTCTGGATACATTAAAGGAACGCAGCGCAGGCTGAACGTCACGGAGTTATCACTATGTCCGATATCGATCTGTACACCTCTTCCCCGATCTTTCGTATTCGTGGCGACATTGTGGCCACGGTGAAAGATGACTACGGCGAGGTGATCGTCATCGACAATAAAACCTTCCGCATTTTAAGTTTTGACCGGATATTCGAACAGAGCAAAATGCAGAAGCATCACGCCGCCCTGCCGGTGCATTATTACATCCGGGCGATGCTGATGGCCGTGGCGCTGACACCGGCCAGGCAGGTTTTACTGCTCGGACTCGGCGGCGGCAGCCTGGTGCGGTCACTCTTTGCCCGCGACCCGGCGGTCGAAATAGACGTGGTTGAGCTGCGTCAGGCGGTGCTGACGGTGGCGCAGGACTATTTCCACCTGCCGGTCAGCAGCAGCATTCACTACCTGGTGGCGGATGCCGGTGAGGCTGTTGCGCATGACGATGGCCGCCGTTACTCGCTGATTTTCTCCGACCTCTACTCTGCCAACGCCATTGCGCCGCTGCAGACCTCTGCAGCCTTTCTTCGCCACTGCGCCGCTAAGCTGCAGGATGGGGGATGGCTGGTGCTGAATCACGCCCATAAGCCGGAGGCCAGCTCACCCTTCTCCTCTGCCCTGACCGCGCTTTTCGCGACCGTGCTCTATTGCACTACACCTACTGGTAACGTCGTGATTTATGCCAGCTCGTCGCAATTATCCCGTCCGCTTGCCGCATGGAAACAGCAGATGAAAGAAACGGGCGTCGACTTTGCCACCGATATGAGTCCGCTGGCGCAAAAGCTGGCTTTCTGGCCTGCCCCTTAGCGGCGGCCACCATTTTACTTTCTTACGGCTAAATAACGCATAACCATTGCTGCTAACCCAGACGTGGTCTATTTTTAGCGCGGGCAAGGAATAAGTTAATTACCGAGACAATAAAATGATTATTCAGGGCATTAGTAAGGGCTTCTTTATCTTTATACTGGCCGTCACCACGCTGGCTTTTTTTCACATTCTGGGACCGTATTTTTCCGCCATCCTCTGGGCTGCTATCCTGGCGATTATTTTCCATCCGCTGAAAACTAAAATCAGAAAACACCTCGGCGACAGGAACGGGCTCTCCTCCCTGCTGACGCTGCTGGTCATCTGCCTGATTGTGTTTATTCCGCTGGCCATCGTCGCCTCGTCGCTGGCGGTGGAGTTCAACGCGCTTTACAACCGGCTGCAGGGTAACCAGACCGAGTTGACCACGGTCGCGGCAAGCGTTGTTAACCATTTGCCGGACTGGCTGCGTCACTTCCTGGCCGAAAACAATATGAACGATGCCGGTGCCATTCAGGAAAAACTCTCCGGTGTGGCCATGAAAGGCGGCCAGTTCTTCGCCGGCAGCCTGATGATGATTGGTAAAAGCACCTTCAGCTTCACCATCGGTTTTGGCGTGATGCTTTATCTGCTGTTCTTCCTGCTGAAGGACGGTGCCTACCTGGTCGGCCTGACGCTGGACGCAATCCCGCTGTCGCAGTTTGTTAAACAGCATCTGTTTGTCAAATTCGCGGCGGTTTCCCGCGCCACGGTGAAGGGCACGGTGGTGGTCGCCGCCGTACAGGGTGCGCTTGGAGGGATTGCCTTCTGGTTCGCGGATATTCAGGGCAGCATTTTATGGGGTTCGCTGATGGCGTTCCTGTCCCTGATCCCGGCCGTTGGTTCGGCGATCATCTGGCTGCCGGTGGTACTGTACTTCTTCTTCTCCGGGGCGATGGTAAAAGCGCTGGCGCTGACCTTCTTCTTCGTCGTGGTGATTGGTCTGATCGACAACATCCTGCGCCCGCTGCTGGTGGGCAAAGACACCAAGATGCCGGATTACCTGATCCTGATCACCACCCTGGGCGGGATGGAGATCTACGGTCTGAACGGTTTTGTCATCGGGCCGCTGATTGCCGCCCTGTTTATCTCCTGCTGGAACCTGCTGTCAGGTAAAGATCACAAGGGGAATACCGACGAGATTGACCCCGACTTTATCGAGGAAGGTCAGACGCATCAGGAAAACCAGGAGCGGGAACTGCTGGAGAAAGAAGCCCTGCAGAAAGAGGCGGCGCTGCAGAAAGAGAGCAAGTCATAATCCTCAGCGGGGCTCAGTGAGCCCCGTTTTTTTTCCGCCAGCTACGCCCACCGTTTCAGTTACCGATTAAGCGTATCAGCGTACCATCACCATCCAGCAGCGCGCCGATCTTCATGCCAGAGGATTGGGCAACAGGAGGATGAAGACGAGGCAGACCGGCCCTCTTCTCCTCGATTCCTGCCGCCAGCAATGCGGCATAAAACGCATCGACATCATCAAGCCGCAGACAGCAGCTAAACCAGCTGGTGTCAGGGTCAAGCCCGGGATGTGGAAAAAACTCCAGCGTCAGGTCTCCCCGAACCAGAATTAACCAGTGATCGTCTTTAAAGGTGGGGGTAAATCCCGCCCGGGAATAAAAGGCTTCTGTTTCAGTGAAATTGCGCGAAGGCAGATTAGGGGTGGCGCGATCGGTCATCATGCCCTCTTTCTTCTCTGGTAACGGCCTGATGATACAGGCGGTTTCCGTACCACACAGCCGCCGCGCCCATCAGCATGGCTACGATAGCGTAAGGCATCTTATCTTCTTCTGTCCCCCCAATCCCCCCGGCGGATAAGAAGAACAGCCCGGCAATCAGTGACAGCGTCACCTTTTTAACGTCACCCATCGGCTTCATGCAAATACTGCGTACCGCCCACGCCCCGAGCATTAAGCCCAGCAGCCCTAACATGGTTCCCATCACAACACCTTTTTCAGTCGAGGCCCAGTCCATACCGGGCAACGGTGCCCGCAGCAGCTTACACCGGATGCAGTAAGCCGTTGAAGATAGTGCGATAAGGAACCGGTAAAAGCAAACGCTGGCCCCGGGTTTACACAAGTTTAATCTGAGCGGCATTTCAGCATGGCACCAGATAAAGCGATGAGGATAAAACGAGCCCGCAGGCCCGTTTATTGCCCGCGCTTACACTGTCAGCACAATTTTACCGGCATTCAGACCGGCCTCCATCCGCTGGTGGGCTGCGGCCGCCTGGGCCAGAGGAAAGACGCTGTCAATCACTGGCTGCAGGCTGCCGTTGCTGAAACTGTCCAGCCACTGCTCGCGGAAGCGGCGCGTCATGGCGTGCTTAACGTCCTGCGACCGTGACTTCATCACCGTTCCCATGATGTGGATATGGCGGTAGAGCAGCCGGTCCAGCGGTATGCTGGCGTGTTCAGTTCCGCCCATAATACCGATCTGCACCAGGCGTCCGCCGAAGTTCAGCGCGTTAATATTGCGTTCAAAATAGGGTGCGCCAATAAAATCAAGTATCAAGTCTACGCCCTTCCCGTCGGTGAGGCGGCTCACCGCATCGGCAAAGTCTTCGTTTTCATAGTCGACCGAAAAATGTGCGCCAAGACGCGCGGCCAGATCGTGATGGTGCGCTTTTGCCGTGGTCATCACCGTGGCCCCGGAGGCGCTTGCCAGCTGGACAGCGGCCCCGCCAACGCCGCCAACGCCAGCGTGGATCAGCACGGTTTCTCCGGGTTGCAGCCTGCCAAGGTGGATCAGCGCCTCGTGGGCGGTAACGAACACCTCGGCGATGGCCGCCGCCTGAATAAAGTCCAGCCTTTCCGGGACCGGCATCGCCATGCGGTAATCAATGCGCGACCGTTCCGCATAGCCCCCACCACCGACAATGCCCATTACCCGATCGCCCGGCCGGAAGCCCTCCACGGCGTCCCCCATCGCGATCACTTCTCCGGCAATTTCCAGCCCCATCAGGGAAGAATCGCCGAAATCAGGCCGTCCATATCCTCCCCGACGATAGGTCAGGTCGGCCCGGTTCACTCCCGCCGCGCGGGTGCGTACCAGCAGATCGTGCGGCCGCAGAAGTGGTTCGTCTACCCCGGCCAGCGTCAGGACGTCGGGTGCTCCAAATTCATTAAAGGTAATCGCCTGCATCGTTTCACTCTCCCTTAATCGGTGTTGGTATCGGCAAACGTGGCATTCGCATACGCGGATGCGGTAATCGCCGCCGGGAATCCGGCGTAAAACGCCAGGTGGGTGATCGCCTCACTCAGTTCTGCCCGGGTCAGGCCATTTTCGATACCGCGCCGCAGGTGAGCAGGTAACTCGTTGGCGTGCCCCATCGCTATCAGGCAGGCGATGGTGATCAGGCTGCGGTCACGCGGGGCCAGGGCCGGATCGCTCCACACCTGTGAGTAGAGCGGCTCCTCGACAAAATCGGCCAGTTTGGGGGTAAACGGGCGCGCGGCGTCACGTGGACGGGTAAAATCAATCGCTTTCATCGCTTTTTTCTCCGGAGGATATTCAGATCTGGCTGATAAATTTCGTGGTCAGGTAAGCAGCAATGCCCTCGCGTCCGCCTTCAGAGCCGTGGCCGCTCTCTTTCATCCCGCCAAAGGGCAGCTCGGTGGCGACAATGCGATACTGGTTAATGCCAATCATGCCGGCTTCCAGCCGCTGGCCGACGTCAAGTGCGGTGCGCGCATCGGAGGTAAAGGCATAGGCCGACAGCGCATAGGGCAGCCGGTTGGCTTCCTCCAGCCCGTCCTCAAGCTGGTCAAAGGGGCGCATGATGGCAATCGGGCCAAAGGGCTCTTCATGCATGATGCGCGCGCTCATCGGCACATTCGCCAGCACGGTGGGGGCGAAGAAGAAGCCTGGGCGGTCAATTCGCTGGCCGCCAGTCAACACCACCGCCCCTTTAGCCACCGCGTCCGCGACCAGTGAGGCCATTTTTTCCAGCTGACGCGCACTGGCCAGCGGGCCCACCTGGGTCGCCGCCGCCGTACCGTCGCCGACAATCAGGCCCTCCGTCACCGCCACAAAGCGCCCGACAAAGCGGTCGTAGGCCGCACGCTGGATCAGAAAGCGGGTTGAGGAGATACAGATCTGCCCGGTCCCGCGAAAGCGGTTTGCCGCACCGTTTTCCGCAGCCGCGTCGATATCCGCGTCGGCAAACACCAGCACCGGGCCGTGGCCGCCCAGCTCCAGTGAAACAGGTTTGACCCCCGCTGCGGCCCGCTCAGACAGCAGACGGCCCACGGGTACCGAGCCGGTAAAAGCCACCTTACGGATCACCGGCGAGGCGATCAGCGTGGCAGAGACGGTATCCGGTACGCCAAACACGATCTGCAGTACGCCAGCAGGCAGTCCCGCATCATCCAGGCAGCGGGCCAGCGCCAGCGCCGTGGCCGGACTCTCCTCCCCCGGCTTCAGGATCACGCTACAGCCCGCCGCCAGCGCCGCAGACAGCTTGCGGGCCGGGGTGATGGCCGGGAAATTCCACGGCGTAAAGGCCGCCACGGGTCCGATAGCCTGCCGGGTGACCAGCTGCTGCACGCCGGGGCGGTTGGCCGGAACGACGCGGCCGTCAATGCGGCGTGCCTCTTCAGCAAACCATTCAAAGTAATCGGCCGCACGCTCGACTTCATCCCGGCTTTCCCCCAGCGGTTTGCCCTCCTCCAGGGTCATCTGCATCGCAATGTGCTCTGCCCGGTCGCGCATCAGCGCAGCGGCTTTTTTCATGATACGGGCACGCTCTTCCGGGACGGTGTGACGCCAGACGGTAAAGCTCTGCTCTGCCACGGTCAGCGCCAGGCTGAGATCGTCGCGGGTCGCCATCGGCAGGTGACCCAGCGTCTGACCGCCGGCGGGATTAATCACTGCTGCCGTATCGCGGGCCCCGGCGGTTAACCACTGGCCGTTAATGAAAAGATAAAGCGGATCGTAAGCGTGGGTCTGCATGTTGTTGTTCCTCTCAGGCGTTTGCGGGAGTGTCTGGCTGATGAGGAGAAGCTTAAGGGGGAAGTGGATTACTGATAAGATAGCCCTCACCCACAACCGCTATGCAAAGAATGCACAGATGCAGTCAGAAAAATTTGCTGAGTTTTTAGGCGTATTTGTCGACGTGGCGCGGGAGAGCAGCTTTTCCGGCGCAGGACGCCGTCGCGGACGGACGCCCTCATCCATCGGGCGTCAGATTGACGCGCTGGAATCCTATCTTGAAACACCGCTGTTCCTGCGCTCTACCCGCCACCTGACGCTGACCGATGCCGGGGAAGCGCTGCTGATCCGCGCCCGGCAGATCCTCGATTCTCTGGAGGATGCCCGGCAGGAGCTGGCCTCCATGAAGGGCGAGGTCACCGGCATCCTGCGGGTGGCCTGCTACCCGACGTTCGGCAAGCGCTACGTGCTGCCGGTGATGGGCCAGCTTATGCGTCAGTACCCTGAGCTGAGCGTAGAGCTGGATCTGACCGAGCGCATTGCTGATCCGGTGGCCGAGCGGCTTGACGTGGTGATCCGCATTGGTGATATGCCCGACAGCACGCTGATTGCCACGCGCATCGCGCAGCAGACCCGGGTACTCTGTGCCAGCCCGGCCTACCTGACCCAGGCGGGGACACCCCGGGCGCTGTCTGAGATCGCCGCCCACCGCCTTATCGATAAGCTGCACGGGGCCGATCTTCTGGGGTGGGCAGACGTGCTGGGGCATCCGGCGCGCAGCCAGCCTACCCCGCCGGTCTTTGGCTGCGATGATTTTGAGGCCATGCGCCTGGCGGCAGTAGAAGGCATGGGCATTGCCTACCTGCCGGACTGGGTTGCAGGCGAAGATATCCGGGCGGGATTACTGACCCAACTTTGTCCGGCGTGGTCACAGCAGCCGGCTGCGGTGACCGGCATCCACGCCCTGCGGGCGCTGAGAAACCCGCCGGCGCGGGTGAGCCTGTTTATGAATGCACTGCGGACCTTTATCGGCCAGCCCGCCATCTGGTCAACCGGGGCCGACCGCTGAGTGCCGGGTGCGCGGTTCTGCGGGCCCGCCAACGAAAAAAGGCCCCCGAAGGGGCCTTTTAAGCGCGTAATGATCAGGCTCTGACTTTACGGTATTCAGGATGCGTATTGACGCCCCAGAAACCACTCAGCGTACTGACAATCGCGCCAATTAATAATCCGATGAAGGACCAGAGTGCAATTTTCGCGCCGGCCTTAGCGGCGGCATCGGCTTTCTCTTTGGCTTTTTCTTTAAACTCTGCGTATTTCACTTTCGCGTCGTTCACATTCTTTTCTAACTGCGACAGGCGCTGATTCACTTCCTGTACGGTTTTATCGCGGGTCTGAATAAAGTTTTCGACGGCTTTATCCGCTTCTTCAGGCGTCATGCTGGTATTCTGCACCAGCGCCTGCTTCACCTCATTTTTATCAATCGCCTGGCTAAGGTTTTCCGCACGGCCTTTAAGTTTATCCGTTAATCCCTTAATAACGGCATCGCTGTTATCAGGATTCACCGCCAGGTTTTTTACCGCGCTGGCGACATCTTTACCCGCTTCTTCCAGCTGGGTCTGCAGATATTCCGGCTGCAGCTCTTTAATACCGCTTTTTTTCAGAGCCTGAATAACCTGGTCGTCGGCATTATCCGGGCTGAGTTTGGTATCCAGGCCAAGATCACCATAAATATTCTGTCCGATGCTGGCGGCCCCCTGTGCGGCCTGACCCGCCACGCTGCCCAATCCGCTGGCCAGGCTGCCGGTGGCTGACGCCACGCTGCCCACAGCGCTTCCGGCCGTATTCAGGATCCCGCCTACGGCGGCAAAGCCCAGTACCGTGGCCACCAGCAGGGACGTAGCCCAGATAAGGAAGCCGTGAATGGCCCCGTCCGTGCCGGCCAGACGGCCGGTAATAAAGCCGCCGCACGCCAGACTGATCACCACGCCGATAACAGACCAGGCTAATACCGCCGTGTCGGCACCATTGACTATGTCATCCGACTTAGGCGACAGCATGGATAAACCCAGGCTGGTGCCCAGCATGGTTAAAAGAAGAGAGATCGCCATCGCCGTTACCACACCGGCAATAATACTTCCCCACGAAACACGTTTGGTGAGCGCCAGCTCTTTTCTCAGTTCCATTTTTATACTCCAGTCTGAAATTACAGGAATTATTACCGTTTGCGTTTTGAGTATAGGTGGCAGTTCAGACTAATGGCGGTATTAATAAAATAAATAACCAAACTGATAGACATCAGTCAGTTAGCATAGAGATATTTGTAACACCTTTGCCCTTTTCATTTACAACAAAAAAATCACCCCTAAAAAGACGCGTGTATTATCTCTCGGGTAAGTTAAAGCCGTATTTTAAATACCGCTATTGCATAGAGCAGAAACCCGCATTACGCAATATGAATAAAACTGAAGCATTCAGAAATGAATAAAGCTATTTCGGGTGGGGATGATATAAAAAAAGACCAAAGACGATTCCTGTCTTTGGTCCAGGGAAATGGCTCTTTTCAGAGCCGTGCGCTAAAAGTTGGCATTATTGCAGGCGATTCGCCTTGCACTTTAAAAGATAGACCAGACGCAGGGCTTTTCCAGCGGCAGGCGGCCCAACCGGGGAACGGATTATCAGCGTTGTGATCGCGGCGGCAGAAACGGACAGGTGGGGTTCAGCGTAGGGAATGCCAACGGGTCGCAGGCACCTCCTGTGGGAGATGCCTGCTCAGGGCGGTCAGCGACAGAGCTTTTCCGCACGGGCAATGATCGGGGCCAGGCTCTTTTTATGTCCCGGGTTGGCCGGATCATCCGCAAGGATTTTTTCAATCGGGAATCCCGCTTTAATCTGCCCGGATTTCACCTTCTCTTCTGCGGCGGCGTTAAGCGGATACTGCACCAGCGTGCCGTCATTAATCGCCAGCAGCACGTTCCCTTTTTCACAGCTCAGCATCATCTCTTCACGCACGAACGGCCAGTTATCTTTGCCCATATCGAAACGGCTAACGGTTTCAATACCGGCTGCGGCACTGCCGCTGATGCCGAGAGCGATACATAAAAATGCCAACTTTTTCATTTTGTTAATACCTCAAACGATAAATCACTTACTGAACAGGAATAACGTGTCGGGCCATTGCCCGCTCAGGCAGGCTCCAGCGTGGCAAACACCCCCACCACCAGCAGTACCGTCGCCGCCAGGCCAACCTCCACCAGCGTGCTGGTGATAAACCGCTGCTCCGCCCCACCCGCACTGCACTGAAAGCGCGGCACCAGGCAGTAGCGGTTATAAAGGGCAATCGCGACCATCGCGCCGACCAGCAGGGTTTTCACCACCAGCAGCTGGCTGTAAAGCCGGAAGCTGGCAGGCGGCCAGCCTAACAGCAGCAGCGCGTTGATCGCGCCGCTGACCACCACCAGCGTGACGGCCAGGTGCCCGTAACGCGAAAAGCGCATCATGGTCATTACGGCATCATAACGCTGCCCCGGGCTTTGGGCGTCGCGCATCAGGATAATCAGCGGCAGCAGCCCGCCTGCCCAGAAGGCGGCACTGAGCAGATGCACCACCTGATTCACGCGCTGAAACAGGCCGCTCCAGCCGTCCAGCATCGCCGCGTGACCGGTAAAAGCCAGCCCGGCAAGCTGAAACAGCGCGCAGATCAGCAGCGTACGCTGGCGTGGCTCCCCCTGTAACGTCAGGCTCAGGCAGCCAAGCAGCGCCAGGGCCAGCTGCCCCTGCCAGATGCGGCCAAACTGCGTCTGCAGGACGGCCAGCCAGACGTCGGGATCCAGCGTATCCTGCCAGCCGTCGCCCATCTGACCGGTCTGTGCTGCCAGCAGCAGCACCGCACTCAGCAGCGCCAGCCAGCAGGCGACGATGGCTGACGGCATCAGCCGCTGCGCCAGGCGGGTCCGGTAACGCTCCGGGGCCAGCCACGCGATGTATATCGCTGCTCCGGCCAGCGACATCAGTGCAGCAAAATGCAGCCAGCGGCACAGAATATAGAAGCTGGTCAGCGCCATCTTATTTCACGCTAAAGGTGTAATTCCCTTTCGTCTTATGGCCGTCCACCGACAGCACATGCCACTTCACCGCATATTCCCCGCGGGAAAGCGGCTGCTTAAACTGCACGCGCAGGGTGTTGTGCTGTTGCGCGTCGCGCGCGGCTTTAAGCTGCTCAACGGGCTGTTTGTCCGTGCGGCTGACCTCTACCCCACTGAACGCCGGTTCAATATCTTCGCTGAACATGATGGTCAGCGATTCGGGCCATTCACTGCCGGCCGGATTGACCGCCGTATACTGGCTTTTCAGATGGGCGTGGGCAGAAGCCTGCTGGGCAAAAAGTGCGGCGATCAGTACGCCGGAAACCCTGAAGAAGTGTCGCATATGTCGCAATGTTCCTTAGCGGGACGCAGCCCCTGGCTGCTGAGGCCGAAAGGATACCCCGCTTAAAAACGGGTGTCGAGGTGAGAGCGACGATCAATGGCTCGCCGGGCTTGCTAATCCGTGCCTTCTGCATTATTTTTTGCCCCTTAACAGGGGGAGAAAACCATGAGCTACAATCTGGCCACGCTGCCGCAGGACGAAAAAGACAAGGTCAACGTCGATCTGGCCGCCGCGGGTGTCGCATTTAAAGAGCGCTACAATATGCCGGTTATCGCGGAAATGGTGCTGCGCGAGCAGCCCGAAGCGCTGCATGACTGGTTTCGTGAACGGTTAACCCACTATCGCCAGGCCTCGCTGTCCCTCTCTCGTCTGCCGTATGAACCGAAGCCAAAATAGTGACTTGTGTTTTATTGCCGCTTCGGTTGAGATAAGGCATTAATCATCCCTTTAACGGTGAGCTTTTATGGCCCAGTGGACTATCGCAGCAGCACAGTCAGGTTCCCGGCCGGGTGACCTGTCCTGGAATATCCGGCATCATCTTGATTTCGTTGAGCAGGCTGCCACCCAGGGGGTTGACCTGTTGATGTTTCCCGAACTCTCCCTGACGGGCTACGAGCTCCCGCTGGTGGCCGACCTTGCCCTGTCGGTGGACGATGCGCTGCTGCACCCTTTTGCCGCTGCGGCGCAGGATCATCAGATGGGGATCAGCATCGGGCTGCCGTTAAAGTCGGGCAATAACGTTCGTCTCTCCGCCCTGACCTTCCTGCCGGATGGTACCCGCATTGCCTACAGCAAACGCAACCTTTTTGGCCCGGAAAAAGAGATTTTCACCCCCGGTAATACGGTGCCGATTTTTGGCTATCAGCATCATCAGGTTGCCATGGCCATCTGTGCCGATATCAGCGTTGAAGAGTTTGCCCGGGATGCCTCGGTACGCGGTGCCGACCTCTATGCTACCAGTGTGCTGGTCTCGGAAAAGGGGTATGACACCGACTGCGGACATCTGGCCCGCTGGTCACGGGAGTATAAAATGGCGGTACTGATGGCAAACCACGCCTGGCCTACGGGTGGTTATCAGTGCGCCGGGAAAAGTGCCTTCTGGGACGCGCAGGGATGCCAGGTGATCCGGGGTGACGAGGGAGAGCAGCTGATTATCGCCCGCCGTGACGGTAATCATTGGCAAGGGGAGGCGCATTCGTTACCCTGCCCGTCGGTTCTGTAAACGGGAGAAATTATGTTACGCGTGATAGACACGGAAACCTGCGGCCTGCAGGGGGGGATTGTCGAGGTGGCGTCGGTGGACGTGATTGCCGGGCAGATCGTCAATCCAATGAGCGATCTGATCTCACCCGACCGGCCTATCAGTCATCAGGCGATGGCGGTACATAAGATTACGGAAGCGATGGTGCGGGGCAAACCGACGATTGAACAGGCCATCAGCCGTTATCACGGCAGCCCCTATTACGTCGCACATAATGCCAGCTTCGACCGGCGTATGCTGCCGGAAATGCACGGGGAATGGATCTGCACCATGGCCCTCTCCCGCCGCCTGTGGCCGGGTCTGAAATACAGTAACCAGGCCCTGCGCGAGGCCCTGCAGCTGGAGGTTACCCCGCCTGCCGACCTGCACGCACACCGCGCCCTGTACGACTGTTATGTCACCGCCGCGCTGCTGATCCGTATTATGTCGTTTAGCGGCTGGGATGCGCCGGAAATGATCCGCCGGATAAACGTCAAGGGGTCGTTCAATACGTTCCCGTTCGGGAAATATCGCGGGCAGAAAGTGGATGATGTGGCGAAGTCAGACCCGGGATACTTAAAGTGGATGTTAAAAAACATCCCGGATCTGAAACCCGACTTACGCAGTGCGATGCAGCGGGCGTTAAGCGCGGTGGATTAAACGGTTGCCGGCAGCAGGCCGGTTGCCAGCGCGATCAGAAACGCATATTCCAGCGCCACCCCTTCATAGGCTTTGAAACGCCCTGATTTACCGCCGTGCCCGGCATCCATGTCAGTATGCAGCAGCAGCAGATGGTCATCGGTTTTCAGCTCCCGCAGTTTTGCCACCCATTTTGCCGGCTCCCAGTACTGTACCTGGGAGTCATGCAGGCCGGTGGTAACCAGCAGATGTGGATAGTCCTGCGCCGTGACGTTGTCATAGGGGCTGTACTGCTTGATGTAGTGATAATACTGCTCCTCCGCCGGGTTGCCCCACTCGTCATATTCGCCGGTGGTTAGCGGAATACTTTCATCCAGCATCGTGGTGACCACGTCAACAAACGGTACCTGAGCGACAACGCCGCGAAAACGCGCTGGGGCCATATTCAACACCGCGCCCATCAGCAGGCCACCCGCGCTTCCGCCCATCGCGTACAGTTTTTCCGGGTCACCGTACTGCCTTTCGATCAGTGCATCGGTGATATCGATAAAGTCGTGGAAGGTGTTCATCTTGTTGAGCAGGCGGCCATCATCGTACCACTGCTGTCCCATCTCACCGCCACCGCGGATATGGGTCAGTGCGAAAACAAAGCCACGATCCAGCAGGCTGAGGCGGCTGGCGCTGAAATCGGCATCCATACTGCTGCCGTAGGACCCATAGCCATAGACCAGTAGCGGGTTCGTCCCCGGCAGATAGCGATCCTTACGGTAAACCAGTGATACCGGTACGTCCACGCCGTCCCGCATGGTGATCCAGTGGCGTTCACTGCGATAGGCGCTGGCATCAAAGCCTTTAACCTCGGTCTGCTTCAGCACCTCACGTTCACCGCTGTCCAGATCCAGCTCAAACAGCGTATCCGGGGTGGTCATGGAAGAATAGCCATAGCGCACCTTGCTGCTGTCGGGCGTCGGATTATGACCAATCCAGGTGACATAGGCAGGATCATCAAAGGCGATACTGCGGCTTTCTCCCCTCGCCCAGCTAATCTGGCGCAGCCGGGTCAGCCCCTGCTCACGCTCTTCCACCACCAGCCAGTCACGGAACAGCGTATAGCCTTCCAGCACCACGGTGTCGCGTGGCGCAATCACCGCCTGCCACTCCTGCTCTTCCACCGTGTCGGTGCGGTACAGCCCGAAGTTCTTGCCCTCACGGTTGGAACGCACGTAAAAGTGATCCTGGTAGTGGTCAACGCTGTACTCATGATCTTTACGCCGCGCACAGAACAGACGGGGTTGTGCATCGGCCTGTGCCGCATCCAGCAGCAGGATCTCGCTGGTGGTGCTGCTGCCCAGCGCAATCGCCACGTACGCTTCCGACGTGGTCTTGTAGACGCTGACGTAAAAGGTGTCATCCTGCTCTTCATAGACCAGCTGGTCCTGCTGCTGCGGCGTACCCAGCGTATGCCGCCAGACCTGGTAAGGCAGCAGCGTCTGTTTGTCCTTCAGCACATAGTAGAGGGTATGCGAATCACTGGCCCACGCCATTGCGGAGGCAACCCCTTCCAGCACCTCCGGATACCATTCCCCGCTTTGCAGATTACACAGCCGAATGCCGTATACCCGACGCGAGAGGAAATCCTCCGCCACTGCCATGATCTGATTATCCGGGCTGATGGCCACGCCGCCGAGGGTATAGAACTCGTGTCCCTCCGCCCGCAGATTACCATCAAGCAGAGTATCCCACTGCTCAGGCGTGGTCGTTTCGGCAGGCTGGCGGGCGTAAATAGTGTACTCATTGCCCTCTTCGTAGCGGCTCTGATAGCGGTAGCCGCGCTTAACGTAAGGCACCGAGTGGTCACGCGCCGGAATGCGATCGATAATCTCCTGCAGCAACTCAGCCTGCAGCGTCTTCTGCGGCTGCAGCTGCTGTTCACAGAACGCGTTCTCTTCGCGCAGATAGGCCAGCACCTCAGGATCTTCACGCTCGTCGTCGCGCAGCCAGTAGTAGTGGTCAGTTCGTGTATCGCCGTGCAATGACAGGGTATGGGGGATTTTTTTCGCTTGTGGAGGTGTCATGGTCTCTTCGCTGTTGCTGTGCCTGTCTGTAAGGTTGGCAGCAAGCGCGATGATTGCCAAGCAGTTATCGATGGCTGGCCACAATTTTTAAGGGAGCTACGCGGACGACGTTAACCGTCCGCGTACGGATCAGGCGGGAAGTTTTTGTTTCTCAGCACGGATATCCGTTTCAATCGACTGGCGCACGTCCTGAGGAATTTTTAACGCATCCCCCAGCGCCTGCAGATAACTGCGCTCCATAAAGTGGTCGACGTCGATCACCAGATTGCTGAGGAAATAGACCTCCAGCGCCTCTTCTTCGTTTTTTACGTCCACGGCCAGCTTGTGTGGATCGAGCGGAGAATCGATGGCACGCTGCACCAGCTGCTCACCCTGCGCCCCCAGTCCGGACTGACGAATATGCTCATCAATGGCTTTACGCTCGTCGCTGTCGATGTGTCCGTCACTTTTGGCGGCAAACACCAGTGCCTCGATCAGCCGCTCTGCCCGGCGGTCCACTGGCGAGCTCTGCTGGCCGAAACCAGGCTGATCCTGATGCGTTTCGCTGACGCGCTGCTTGTATTTATTCCACAGCAGTGCGCCTGCGGCCGCGCCGCCACCGACGATGACAGCATTTTTGCCGTACTTCATCAGCAGATTGCGTGAGGACTTGCTGGCAATTAACAACCCTGCCAGCCCGCCGAGTGCGCCGGGAGCCAGCATTTTACTCAGCCCTTCTCCGCCGCCAGAAGATTTACCTGCTTTACCTAATACCGTCTGGATCTGTTGCAGCCAGTTGCTCATAGTCAGTCCTTGTTTGCCAGAAAGCACCACAATAGAACAGCCCACGTCAGGAAACGTCAAACGATGCAAAGGCTGTAAAATTTCCCGTTATCCCGCGCTGCATGAGCCGTTTTTGTCCGCATTCAGGCGGATGATTTGTTAAAACGGCCCAACGCACCTACCCTGAAACGGCATCAACCGCAGAGGAGAAACGGCAACCATGTCATTTTCAGCAAACCCGTTATTTATTAATACCGTCCTGCTCGGCGGCAGCAGCGAAGAGAAACTGCGGGCGGCGGCTCTGGCCGGCTTCGACCAGGTGGAGCTGTGGCAGCAGGATGTGGAAAATGCCCCCGGGGGGGCCCACGCGCTGGCCGGTTTGTGCCGGGCACTGCCGCTGGGGCTGACAGACTATCAGGTCCTGCTGGACTTTGACGGTGCCCCTGACGACCTGCGCGATGATAAGCGCCGGGAAGCCCTGACGATGATGAAGACGGCGCAGCATCTGGGTGCCACGACGCTGCTGGTCCCCGCCTCGACGCACCCGCACTGTTGCGCAGAGCGCATTAACGAGGATCTGCGCTGGCTTACCCGGCGCGCGGCAGAGCATGACCTGCGTATCGCCTATGAAGCGATGGCCTGGAGTCGTCACGTCACTAATCCCGCCGAAGCATGGCAGCGCGTGCGGAAGATTGACGCGGCGAATCTGGGGCTGGTGGTGGATGCGTTTCACCTGTTTGTACGGCAGAGAACTCTGGCAGACCTGGCGGGAATACCGGCAGAAAAAATCTTTCTGGTACAGCTCTCAGACCTTGACTGGCAGCCGGATGCACATCAGCTGGTCGATACCGCTCGTCATCAGCGCCTGTTACCCGGTGAAGGACACTACCCCCTGAAGGCATTATTGCGGCATTTGCAGCAGATCGGCTATCAGGGACCGCTTGGGCTGGAGGTGTTTAACGATGCCCGTCAGGCGGCCTGTCCGGCACAGACGGCAGACGCGGCGATGGCATCGTTACGGCATTTACTGCAGGGAGGGTAACTGCACTTAAGCATCAGGTGGGCAGCGAAAAAACCTCAGGAAGGCTGACCGAAAATAAAGGTCAGCCACTCCACAGGGATAGATTTGTCGCAATGGGTGGCGATCAGGCCGATTTGACCGCCCGCAGCTTGCCTTCGGCGCTATCTTCACTGTCGTCCGCTGCGCTGTTTTCTTCGGGCAGCTTTCCGCTGCGCAGGATCTGCTGCAGGGCATCTTTGTTTTCTGCCATAAACAGGCCGAGTGCCTCACCCTGCTGCTCTTCCATTTCCAGCTTGCTGGCGATCAGCCAGTCGGCGAAGACTTCTGCCAGGTCGAGCATCTTGTCGTAAGCATCCGCTTCTTTTTTGCTGGCAAATGTCATCTTTTCCTCACCTTTTCTGACGACAACGTACTTGATTTCAACAGCCATGATTTTCGTCCTGTTTAACTGTATTTTTATACAGTATACCAGCGCCGCTTTTCTGACTCAACCCTAAACTGCGGGATGCGTACGCAAACGTTTTCGTTTATACTGCGGCCGATTTTTTCAATCCATTCAGGTATCGATTATGACAACTCTTGGAACAGCACTGCGTCCTGATGCCACCCGTGTAATGCTGTTAGGATCGGGTGAGCTGGGCAAAGAAGTGGCGCTGGAATGCCAGCGTCTGGGTGTGGAAGTGATCGCCGTGGATCGCTATGCCGACGCCCCGGCCATGCACGTTGCCCACCGTAGCCATGTGATCAATATGCTGGATGGTGCCGCCCTGGCCGAGCTCATCGCCCGGGAAAAACCCCACTTTGTGGTCCCGGAAATTGAAGCTATCGCCACCGATATGCTGGTGGAACTGGAGGAGCAGGGTCAGCACGTCGTGCCCACCGCCCGCGCGGCAAAGCTGACCATGAACCGTGAAGGCATCCGTCGTCTGGCGGCAGAAGAGCTTGCGCTCCCGACCTCCACCTACCGCTTCGCCGACAGCCGCGAGGCTTTCCTGGCCGCAGCAGAGGAGATTGGCCTGCCGTGCATCGTTAAGCCTGTAATGAGTTCGTCTGGCAAAGGCCAGAGCTTTATCCGTGAGGCCTCTCAGCTGGACGCCGCCTGGGATTATGCCCAACAGGGGGGCCGGGCCGGTGCCGGACGCGTGATCGTCGAGGGCGTGGTGAAGTTTGATTTTGAAATTACCCTGCTGACTATCAGCGCGGTGGACGGCATCCACTTCTGTGCGCCCATCGGGCATCGTCAGGAAGACGGTGACTACCGGGAGTCGTGGCAGCCCCAGCAGATGACCGATCTCGCCCTGCAGCGCGCACAGGATATCGCGCGCAAGGTGGTGGATGCCCTGGGCGGACGCGGTCTGTTTGGCGTTGAGCTGTTTGTCTGCGGTGATGACGTGGTGTTCAGTGAAGTGTCACCCCGCCCGCACGATACCGGCATGGTGACACTGATCTCGCAGGACGTGTCGGAATTTGCCCTGCACGTGCGCGCCTTCCTCGGTCTGCCGGTCGGCGCTATCCGACAGTACGGTCCGGCGGCCTCTGCGGTGATCCTGCCTGAACTGGAAAGCAATAATGTTCGCTTTGCTAATCTGTCGGCCGCGCTGGGGGCCGGGTTACAGCTGCGTCTGTTCGGTAAGCCAGACATTCAGGGGAAACGTCGTCTTGGCGTGGCGCTGGCCACCGGCAGCGATATTGATGATGCGGTTCAGCGCGCTATTGATGCCGCCGCCAGCGTCTCGGTCAGCGGGTAATCTGCAGGCTATTCAGGGGCGGGTGAGCCGCCCCTGCTCATTTAACGCGTGGCACCTGCCACCGCTTCCTGCGCCAGGCGCGTAATGCGGTCATAATCGCCGGCTTCCAGCGCATCGGAGGGCACCAGCCAGGATCCCCCAATACACAGCACGCTGTTCAGCGCCAGATAGTCACGGTAGTTGGCCGGCGAGATGCCGCCTGTGGGGCAGAAACGCACCTGCGGGAAAGGACCGCCAATCGCCTGAAGCGCTTTCACACCGCCGTTGGCTTCTGCCGGGAAGAATTTAAACTCGCGCAGGCCATAATCGAGCCCGGTCATCAATTCCGACACGGTACTGATACCCGGGATCAGCGGGACAGAACCGTCCACGGCCGCTCTGAGCAGCGGCTCGGTCAGGCCCGGGCTGATAATGAACTGCGCTCCGGCGTCGGTCACTTCTTTTAGCTGCTGCGCGTTAAGCACCGTTCCTGCCCCGACAATGGCTTCAGGCACTTCTCTGATCATCGCTTTCAGTGCATCCATCGCGCAGGGTGTGCGCAGAGTGACTTCCAGTACGCGCACCCCGCCTGCCACCAGCGCTTTCGCCATCGGCACCGCGTGTTCGAGTTTGTTGACCACGATAACCGGCACGACCGGGCCGGTTTTCAGAATCTGTTCAGCGCTTGTTTTCCAGTTACTCATCAACGACGTTCTCCTGTCTGGCCTGCCTTCCGTCCTGGCGGAGCGTAGCAGGCAAAAGTGACGCGCCTGGCGTCAGGAAGTGATTGCGTCCTCTACCATACAGGAGAACCCCCGCGAGCGTCCATGTCATCCTTGTCTTTTTTAAAATGCAGGTTCAATTTTTATAAATCACTATTTTGCTCATAAAAAAAACCCGCCGTAGCGGGTTTCTTCTGTCAGAGCGGATTACTCGATTTCATTCCACGAGCGACCGTCCCTGGTGATCATGGCCACGGAGGCCACCGGCCCCCAGGTGCCCGCCTGATAAGGCTTCGGTGGCTCTTTATCCGATGCCCACGCATCCATGATGGAGTCGACCCACTTCCAGGCTTCTTCCACTTCATCACGACGCACGAACAGCGCCTGAATACCGCGCATCGTTTCCAGCAGCAGCCGCTCGTAGGCATCTGCCAGATGTGACTGATTGAAGGTTTCGGAGAAGCTCAGATCCAGCTTAGTGGTTTGCAGATTGTGTTTGTGATCCAACCCTGGCACTTTGTTGAGGATCTGAATGTCCATGCCTTCGTCCGGCTGCAGACGAATAGTCAGTTTGTTCTGTGGCAGTTCCTGCCAGGTTTCTTTAAACAGGTTCAGCGCCGGGTTTTTGAAATAAACCACGACTTCTGAACACTTGGCCGGCAGGCGTTTGCCGGTACGCAGATAGAAAGGAACCCCCGCCCAGCGCCAGTCGTCGATATCCACGCGGATAGAGACGAAGCTTTCCGTGGTGCTGGATTTATTCGCGCCCTCTTCTTCCAGATAGCCCGGCACTTTTTTGCCCTGCACAAAACCGGAAGTGTACTGACCGCGCACCGTTTTTTCGCGCACGTTAGTGTGGTCAATGCGGCGCAGGGAGCGCAGCACTTTCACCTTCTCGTCACGAATACGATCCGCAGACAGGTCGGCCGGTGGCGACATGGCGACCATGGTCAGCACCTGTAACAGGTGGTTCTGGATCATGTCGCGCATCTGACCGGCCTGGTCAAAGTAACCCCAACGGCCTTCGATGCCCACTTCTTCCGCCACGGTGATCTGCACGTGGTCAATGGTGCGGTTATCCCAGTTGGAGGCGAACAGGGAGTTGGCAAAGCGCAGTGCCAGCAGGTTGAGCACCGTCTCTTTACCCAGGTAATGGTCAATACGGAACACCTGGTTTTCTTCGAAGTATTCACCCACCTGGTCGTTGATTTCCTGCGAGGTGGCCAGCGAGGTACCCAGTGGTTTTTCCATCACGACACGCGCCGGACTGGCGTTCAGCTTTGCCTGGCCCAGGCCTTTACAGATTGCACCAAAGGTGCTTGGCGGCATCGCAAAGTAGTTAATGGTGACGCGTTTCTTCTGGTCAAGCATCTTACCAAGGCGGGGGAAATGACCGCTGTCATTGACATCCAGGTTGCAGAAATCGAGGCGGTTGCTGAGTTTGTCCCACAGCGCTTCGTCGATTTTCTCCTTCATAAAGGTTTCCAGTGCCTCGCGTACCACTTTGGTATAGGCAGCCTTATCCCACTCGGCACGACCTACGCCGATAATGCGGGAATCTTCATGAATCTGACCGGCTTTTTCCAGTTGGTACAGTGAGGGCAACAGTTTCCGGCGCGCGAGATCGCCTTTGGCACCGAAAATCACCAGATCGCATGCCTGGGCTGTTTGTGTAACCGCCATTTCATTCTCCTCGTTGCAGGATTAGCCTGTCCCTGAAATTCCGTAGTCGGACAGACTCTTATTGTAATTTTGTTTCAATACAATGTACTGCTTTTGCCTGCTCCGCGTAAACCAGACGAAGCCGCTGCGGCACAATGTATTCAGTCAGTGCTTAATTTAGAGGCAACCTTCCCCGGTCGGCCAGCAGTTTATGCGTAATTTTTCGTCATTTTTGTTACTGTTCTTACCATTCTGAAAATCAGACACAGCTCAAACTCTGGCAATAAATGTCAATGAATGTCGTTATGCTACTGCCACCCGGGCTGTCGTGCATTGTATATTCTCTACAAAATGACATCGATTTCTCCTTTGATTGAAATCGTCAGAATGTATGAACAGGTAGCGCTATGAATATGCTGGAAAAAATCCACGCAGAGCTGGAAAATCTGAGCAAGTCAGAACGGAAAGTGGCCGAGGTTATCCTCGGTTCTCCTGCCACGGCGATGCATTCCAGTATTGCCCTGCTGGCCCGCACAGCGGCGGTCAGTGAACCGACGGTGAACCGTTTCTGTCACCGACTGAAAACGAAAGGCTTCCCGGACTTTAAACTGCAGCTGGCGCAGAGCCTCGCCAGCGGAACGCCCTATGTCAGCCGCCACGTCGAACAAAACGACACCGTGGAGTCATATTCCGGGAAAATTTTCGAATCGGCAATGGCCGGACTGGATCGGGTCAGGCAGGGCCTGGATACTGGTGCCGTCAATCGCGCCGTGGACCTGCTGACCCAGTCGAAAAAAATCGCTTTCTTTGGCCTCGGGGCCTCTGCCGCCGTGGCGCATGATGCAATGAATAAATTTTTTCGTTTCAATGTGCCGGTGATCTATTCTGATGATATTGTCATGCAGCGCATGAGCTGTATGAATAGCGGAGAAGGCGACGTAATGGTGCTGATTTCCCATACCGGCCGGACCAAAAGTATGGTTGAACTGGCGATGATGGCGCGGGAAAATGATGCCAGCGTGCTGGCCATCACCTCCCCTGACTCTCCTCTGGCCCGTGAAGCAACCTTAGCCCTAACGCTGGACGTTCCTGAAGATACCGATATTTATATGCCGATGGTTTCCCGCCTGGCGCAGCTCACGCTGATTGACGTGCTGGCCACCGGTTTTACTCTGCGTCGCGGTGAAAAATTTCGTGATAATCTCAAACGGGTGAAAGAGGCACTGCGGGAGTCCCGGTTTGATAAAGACAGCGCGCTCTCACGCCTTGCTGGTCCGTAGTATGACATCTTCTTATTGATGGCAGACCGGCGGGGCAAACTCTGTTGCCCCGCTTTGTTATCCAGAGTCTGCGACAGCTAAACGACATTGACTATCAGAACAGCGCTCGACTGCCACTGACCTGGCTGAACATTTTTCAGTTCAGAGGTGATTTTCAAATAGTTATCACCCGCCTGCACATCAATATAGTTCAGCAGGGGCTTATTGTTGATGCTAATGGTGGAGGTACCACCGCCAATATCCAGCGTGGTCTTTCTGTCCGATAACGAAAACTGAACGGTCCCTTTTAGTGTACAGTTAACCCATAAATTACTTTCCGCTATGGACTCTGCCATTCTGTCCACCACAACCGTTTTGTGGTCGAGCACTATTTCGGAAGTCAGTATTTTACATTCAGAGGGGTATGCAGGTAGATACCGGCAGGTTCCGGGGGCATACGTATATTGAACCAGATCGTATGAATATACCGTTGCAGCAATACAGTAGTTAGTACCATCATTGGGCTGAGTTCCGAAGAAAACGTAATCGCCTGGGGAATCTGCATATACTTTATTGGCACCGTAAACTAACAGGTCCCCGACGGTCTTCATAGCAGGGTTATCTTTAGGTTGTGCAACAAATGTACCTCTGCCGCTTGAAACCTCCTTGCCGTTTATGTTTTTAAAAATCATCATTTGAAAAAATCACGACTTCCCAGCGGTCTCTCTGTCCATGGCCCCACGTCAATAAACGTTGGCATCCCGTAGGCGACCCGGTGCAATCCTTCACTCTCAACAAGTCGATGATCCATATTATTATAGATAGGAACCATCCCGGCACCTGCACCTTTAATAAAAAATATCATCATAATTAAAATTAAAAAAACCTTTTAAAATTCATACATCACCTAATGATAAAATCTTTTAAGTTAAAACACACGCCCCAGAATAAATATATTTCTTCGTTAATCATAAAGGCTGAATGCTTTTCTGAAAAGCGTTTAATCACTTAAAGTTTAGCCTGGCGCAGGATGAAATAATGGAGAAAATACAAATCAGAAAGAGACATATTAAATCAAAAAAATACCATATTGAAAGCTCTAATATAAAAGTGGGCATCAAAGAGATTAAAACCCTTCAGCACTTATTTTTTTTCATAACGTTAAGCACGTTATGCTGGTTTTTTTGACGCAATCCCGTCTGAAATTTACAGCTTTCACTTGATAAACCGATGTAGGCATCCACAAGTCGCCAGCATCCGGCCAGAGATGTTTGGCACATAAGTTAGAATTTTTATCATCGTTATGACGGTTGAAACGCTCTCTGTTTAACGAGCGGACAGATTGTGATATGAGGTGCGGCTATGGCATGATGGAATCTGACATGTGTCTTGCCGTGGTCAGCCCGCCTGTTTATCCTCTTATGTGCCCAAGAGAGCTGACAGACCTTGCGACACAGACGAGTATATTTAGTCATAGATTCGACATAACAATTCACAAAAGGTGTACCCTAAATGATTAACCAGTCGTCTCCAGCCGTAATCCCAAAGTCCACCTCAAGACGTCTCAGAAGAACCAAGATTGTCACCACACTGGGCCCCGCCACCGATCGCGATAATAACCTTGAAAAAGTCATCGCTGCCGGCGCCAACGTCGTTCGTTTGAACTTCTCGCATGGCACCGCCGAAGATCACCAGATGCGTGCGGATAAAGTGCGTGAAATTGCCGCTAAACTCGGCCGCCACGTGGCTATTCTGGGGGACTTACAAGGCCCGAAGATCCGTGTATCGACCTTTAAAGAAGGCAAAGTTTTCCTGAATATTGGTGAGCGCTTCCTGCTGGATGCCAGCCTGGGTAAAGGCGAAGGCGACCGTGAGAAAGTCGGCATCGACTACAAAGGCCTGCCAGCTGACGTTGTTCCTGGTGATATTCTGCTGCTCGACGACGGCCGCGTTCAGCTGAAAGTGCTGGAAGTTCAGGGCATGAAAGTGTTTACCGAAGTGACCGTCGGTGGCCCACTGTCCAATAACAAAGGGATTAACAAGCTGGGCGGTGGCCTGTCGGCCGAAGCCCTGACGGAAAAAGACAAAGCGGATATTCTGACCGCCGCTAAAATTGGCGTCGACTATCTGGCGGTATCCTTCCCGCGCTGTGGTGAAGATCTGCACTATGCCCGCCGTCTGGCGCGCGAAGCTGGCTGTGAGGCCATGATTGTCTCCAAGGTAGAGCGCGCAGAAGCCGTAGCCAGCCAGGAAGCGATGGATGACATTATTCTGGCCTCGGATGTGGTGATGGTCGCCAGGGGTGACCTGGGCGTTGAAATTGGCGACCCTGAGCTGGTCGGGATCCAGAAAGCCCTTATTCGCCGCGCCCGCCAGTTGAACCGTTCCGTCATTACCGCCACCCAGATGATGGAGTCGATGATCACTAACCCGATGCCAACCCGTGCGGAAGTCATGGACGTGGCCAACGCCGTGCTCGATGGCACCGATGCGGTGATGCTGTCAGCGGAAACGGCAGCAGGTCAGTATCCCGCCGAAACCGTCTCTGCCATGGCGAAGGTTTGCCTGGGCGCGGAGAAGATCCCCAGCATCAACGTCTCCAAGCACCGCCTTGACGTGCAGTTCGATAATATCGAAGAAGCCATCGCGATGTCGGCCATGTATGCGGCGAACCATCTGCAGGGTGTCACCGCGATTATTACCATGACCGAATCCGGCCGTACCGCGCTGATGACTTCACGTATCACCTCCGGCCTGCCGATTTTTGCCATGTCGCGCCACGAGCGCACGCTGAACCTCACTGCACTGTATCGTGGCGTGACGCCGGTGTTTTTCGACAGCAACAGCGACGGCGTGGCGGCGGCACACGATGCGGTCAACCTGCTGCGTGAGAAAGGATTCCTGATGTCAGGCGATCTGGTTATCGTCACTCAGGGCGATGTGATGAGCACCACGGGTACAACCAACACCAGCCGCGTGCTGCGCGTTGAATAATACGCTGTGACCTGCCCGGGCACTGTCAGCCCGGGCAGGAAGTGTCCTCCTCTTTCCCCCTCGTTTTTCTGTCGCCCTGTCCGTGCGCTGTCATCACGCTTTTATTCACATTAGTGCAGTCTGCACAGGTGAAAATGCGGTATGTTAGCGAGCCTGTTCAGGCGACTGCACGTTTTGAACGTTTTGACATACCCTGGAGGGAGCCAGAATGGCGTCATATGTCCCCGTGTCGACCCTTACCCGTCGGCACCTTATTTTTCCCCTGTCATTAGTTTTGTTCGAATTTGCGACCTATATTGCTCACGATATGATCCAGCCGGGAATGCTGCTGGTCACCCGTGAATTTGGTGTGGGGCCGGAGTGGGTTTCGGCCTCGCTGACGGCCTATCTGGTCGGCGGCATTGTTTTACAGTGGCTGCTGGGGCCGCTGTCGGACAAACTGGGACGCCGGCCGGTGATGCTGGCAGGCGTCACCTTCTTTATGCTCACCTGCATGGCCACCCACTGGGTACAGAGCATTGAGCAATTCATTCTGCTGCGCTTTCTGCAGGGGATCAGCCTGTGCTTTATCGGCGCTGTGGGCTATGCCGCCATTCAGGAGGCCTTCAATGAAGCCCTGAGCGTGCGAATGATGGCGTTGATGGCCAACGTCGCCTTGCTGGCTCCCCTGGCGGGCCCGCTGGCCGGTGCGGCCTTCCTGGAAATCGGCGACTGGCGCACGATGTTCTGGCTGTTCGCTATCGTCACCGCTGTCGCCCTGGTCGGACTGTGGCGAACCATGCCAGAAACCGCCGGGGATAAGCAGGTTTCGATCTCCCTGTCGTCCCTGGGTAAAGGCTATCTGGCGCTGTTTAAAGATCGTCAGGTAATGAGCGGCTCTCTGGCTATCGGCCTGGTGAGCATCCCGTGCCTCGCCTGGGTGGCGCTCTCACCGGTGATCCTGATCCATGATGAGGGGCTGTCCCGTCTTGATTATGCCCTGCTGCAACTGCCGGTGTTTGTGGCGATGATCGCCGGTAACCTGACGCTGGGTAAGCTGGCATCACGCTTGCCCATCGATCGCCCACTGCGCTTCGGGGCCTGGCCAATCCTGCTGGGTCTGGGCATCGCTGCGCTGGCCTCGGCGATCGATAATCACAGCTATCTCTGGCTCACGGCCGGACTGAGCCTGTACGGCTTTGGTACCGGGCTGGTCAACGCCGGGCTCTATCGCCTGACGCTTTTTTCCAGCGAGGCAGGAAAAGGCAGCGTGGCCGCCATGCTCGGCATGATCAGTATTCTGGTCTTTGCTCTGGGGATCGAACTGGCGAAATTTGCTTATTTCAGCGACGGGTCCCGCGCGTTCAGCCTGGTCAACCTGGCCTTTGGCGTCGTGTGGTTTATTCTGGTGAGGGGCTTTCTAAAGGAGTGGCAGCGCCGGTCGGTACTTAACTGAAAAACAGGGGGTAACGGGCAGAAGTGTTGCCCCCTGTTTTGCCTGTCACTTCTTTGGATAAAGCTCCTGGCGATCGTACGGCTCTTTCTCACCCGGCTTACGGGTTTTCAGCAGCTTCAGGATCCAGGTGTACTGTTCCGGATGAGGACGGACAAAGACTTCCACCTCTTCATTCAGTCGGCGGGCCTGAGAGACATCATCAGCATCTGGCAGGTCGTCCATCGGCGGTCGCAGGTAGATGTCCAGACAATGGGTTTTACTGTCATAGGACGGGAATAACGGCACAACTTTCGCGCGACAGACTTTCATCATTCTCCCTACCGCAGGCAGCGTAGCCTTATAGGTATCAAAGAATTCAACAAACTCACTCTGCTCCGCGCCGTGATCCTGGTCAGGCAGGTAATAGCCCCAGTATCCCTGGCGGATAGACATAATAAAGGGTTTGATCCCGTCGTTGCGCGCGTGCATACGCCCGCCAAAACGGCGGCGCACACGGTTCCAGACATAATCCATCACCGGGTTACTCTGGTTGTGGAACATGGCCGCCATCGGCTGCCCCTCAGACGCCAGTACCATCGCAGGCAGGTCAACAGCCCAGGCGTGAGGCACGAGAAAAATGACATTTTTCCCGTCACGCTGTAGTTCTTCGATAATTTCTCTGCCGTGCCAGCGGATGCGCTTTTTAGCGTGTTCCGGGCGCAGGGCCAGTTCGGCCATCATCGCCATCGACTGCGGGGCGACGGCAAACATCTCATCGATGATCGCTTCGCGCTCGCTTTCGGATTTATCAGTCATGCAGTACAGCAGGTTGATCTGCGCACGACGACGTGCGCTGCGGGCGAATTTTCCCGCCAGCCGGCCAAGCGAGCCCAGCAGGGGATCCCGCACACGCGGTGTTAACAGGGCGAGACCAACAAACGCGCCTACGCCCAACCAGCTTCCCCAGTAACGCGGTAATAAAAAACTTCTTTTAAAAGTGGGTATAAATTCAATCTGACTTTTTTTTGTGTTTTCCATGCACTCGCCTCGGACAATAACGGGCTTATGATAGTGCTGACGAGGCATTTTGCAAAGTTATTGGCAAGAATGCTCATTTTTCACTAAAAAAAAGCCGATGGCATCACCCATCGGCTTTTTTATGGTGCAGCAAGGTTACTTAAAGCGTAACTGTGGCACGACGTCACGGACTTTAGCGATGTAATCGCGGCGGTCTTTACCGGACAGACCTTCCATACGCGGCATTTTCGCCGTCAGTGGGTTAACGGCCTGATTATTGATCCAGATTTCAAAGTGCAGATGTGGCCCGGTAGACCGCCCGGTGTTACCGGAAAGAGCAATCCGGTCGCCACGTTTAACTTTCTGACCCGGTTTGACCAGCAGTTTTTTCAGGTGCATGTAGCGTGTCATATACTGGCGGCCATGACGGATAGCAACGTAGTTACCTGCCCCGCCGCTGCGTTTAGCCACAATCACTTCACCGTCACCCACGGCCAGCACCGGCGTTCCAACCGGAATGGCGAAGTCCACGCCTTTATGCGGCGCAACGCGACCTGTTACCGGGTTTACACGACGCGGATTAAAGTTCGATGACACGCGATACTGTTTCACCGTCGGGAAACGCATAAAGCCCTGCGCCAGCCCGGAGCCATTACGATCGTAGAACTTGCCGTCCTCGGCACGGATAGCATAGTAATCCTTGCCGCCGCTGTTCAGTCGTACGCCGACCAGTTCGCTCTGCTCGTTCTTACCGTCCAACACTTCACGCGACATCAGAACGGAGAACTGATCGCCGTTACGCAGCTTACGAAAATCCATCTGCCACTGCAGTGACTTGATCACCGAACTGATTTCACTGCTGGTGAGACCCGCTTTTTTCGCGCTGCTGACAAAGCTGCCGTTAACAACGCCTTTCAGAACGTTGTTCTGCCATTCGCCTTTTTGCATCACCGATGAGGGTTTGAAGCCGTTACCCGAACGATCGTAAGTCCGGGTTTCACGGCGGGACACTTCCCAGGTCACGCGTTGCAGTTCACCGTTATCGTTCAGCGTCCATGAGAGCTGCTGACCAATTTGCAGATTACGCAGATCTTTATCGCTCTTCGCCAGTTGGCTGATATCAGACATATCAATGCCGTACTGGTTAAGTACGCTGCTCAGGGTATCACCGGTAGAAATGACGTAATCGTGCGTGCCGCTTTCGTCAGCAACATCTTCGTCAATTTCATCTTTGGGCAGGTCGTCAGCCGGAGAAGGGGTGTCCTGATCTATCGGTTCGCTGGCTTCCGGAAGAAGGGTTCGTAACTGGTTTTTTTCGAGTTCGACCGTTTTGACAATGGGGCTTTCATTACCCGGATGATAAACGTAAGGCCGCCACAGGGTGACGGCCAGCGTCACCACGGTCAAAGACCCCAACATAATGCGATGGGGCCGCGGAAGGTTATTAAACGCCAGGGCGACAGCGCGGGATATCTGCTGCACTTAAATGATCCTCTATTCTCCTTTCAGGCAGCTCGCATACTGGCTGGACAGCTGTGAGAGGAATGTCACATAGCTGTCTTTACCTGGGGTGATGTCCGTCCCGAGTGGATCCAGTGTGCCCGAACGCACGGTGGTCCCTCTGGCAACGGCTTCAATCACGGCCGGCCTGAATTGTGGCTCAGCAAAAACGCAGGTCGCTTTTTGCTCAACCAACTGTGTTCGTATTTGATGTAAACGTTGTGCGCCGGGCTGGATTTCAGGGTTGACGGTAAAATGACCTAATGGGGTCAGACCGAAGTGTTTTTCAAAGTAGGTGTAAGCATCATGAAAAACGAAATACCCTTTCCCTTTCACCGGGGCCAACTGATTACTGATTTTCGCATCGGCTGACGCCAGTTCTGCCTCAAAGTGCTGCAGGTTTGCGTCTAGTTTGTCCTTGCTTTGCGGCATAAGTTCCAATAATTTTGCATGGATTGCAATCGCAGTTTTCTTCGAAATTTCCGGGGACATCCACAGATGCATATTATATTCACCGTGGTGGTGGTGATCGTGGCTGTCAGCTGCCCCATGTGAGTGCCCTGAATGCCCCTCATGTTCTTCTTCTTCTTCGTCTTCTCCACCTTTGAGCAACAGGGGTTTCACCCCGGGAAGATCGCTCATTTGTACGTTCCTGCCGGCAGGTAAAGCGGCGGCGGATTTGGTCATAAAGGCTTCCATTTCCGGGCCCACCCAGACGACTAAATCCGCGCTCTTCAAGCGTTTAATGTCAGAAGGACGTAAGGCGTAATCATGTTCGGAAGCGCCATCGGGTAGCAGAACCTGTACCGGGGTGACACCATCAGCGATGGCTGCTGCAATAAAGCCGACGGGCTTAACGGAGGCCACAACATCGGCCTTGGCAGGAAGGGCAAGCGAAGCGGCGATACTCAGGCCAGCCAGCGTTGAAAATACACGCGTTTTTTTATGTAACATAATGATTCAATCCATCGTGAAGTGTCGATGGATTGTGATATTATAACATCCGTAAATTTCTGCAACCCGTAATGAACATGTCATCTTTGATTGCTCTTGATAAAATTTCTGTGAGCTTCGGTCAGCGCCGCGTGTTGTCCGACGTTTCACTCTCGCTGCAGCCCGGGCGTATCCTGACTCTGTTGGGGCCGAACGGCGCGGGCAAATCGACGCTGGTGCGCGTGGTACTGGGGCTGATTGCACCCACCACCGGCACTGTGCTGCGTCCGGCGCAGCTACGCATCGGCTACGTGCCGCAAAAAATCCACCTTGATGTCACCCTGCCCCTGACCGTCGACCGTTTTATGCGCCTGCGCCCAGGGGTAAAGCGCGGGGATATTTTGCCGGCGCTGAAGCGAGTCCAGGCCGCACAGCTTCTGGAGTACCCGCTGCAGAAACTGTCAGGCGGGGAGATGCAGCGCGTCCTGCTGGCGCGGGCGCTGCTTAATCAGCCGCAGCTGCTGGTGCTGGATGAACCGACACAGGGCGTGGACGTGAATGGTCAGGTTGCGCTGTACGACCTGATTGACCAGCTGCGCCGCGAGCTGAACTGCGGCGTGCTGATGGTGTCCCATGACCTGCACCTGGTGATGGCTAAAACCGACGAGGTACTGTGCCTCAATCATCATATCTGCTGTTCCGGCACCCCGGAGGCCGTTTCCCGACACCCTGAATTTATTTCGATGTTCGGCCCGCGCGGCGCGGAGCAGCTGGCCATTTATCGTCACCATCACAACCACCGTCACGATCTTCAGGGACGAATTATCCTGCGCAAAGGAACGGGCCGTCATGATTGAACTGTTATTACCGGGCTGGCTGGCGGGCGTCCTGCTGGCTCTGGCCGCCGGGCCGCTGGGTTCGTTTGTCGTCTGGCGGCGCATGTCCTATTTTGGCGATACGCTGGCGCATGCCTCACTGCTGGGGGTGGCCTTTGGTCTGCTGCTTAACGTCAGCCCTTTTTACGCGGTGATCGCCGTGACGCTGCTGCTGTCGCTGGTGCTGGTCTGGCTGGAGCGGCGTCCTCACCTGGCCATTGATACGCTGCTGGGGATCATGGCGCACAGTGCGCTGTCGCTGGGTATGGTGGTCGTCAGCCTGATGTCCGACGTGCGGGTAGACCTGATGGCCTATCTGTTTGGCGATTTGCTGGCGGTGACCCCCACTGACCTGTGGACAATTGTGGCAGGCGTGGTCGTGGTGCTGCTGCTGCTGACCTGGCAGTGGCGCGCGCTGCTGTCGCTCACCATCAGTCCTGACCTGGCACAGGTCGATGGCGTCAATATTCAGCGCACGAAAATGATCCTGATGCTGATCACCGCGCTGACCATCGGCGTTGCCATGAAGTTTGTCGGGGCACTGATTATTACTTCCCTGCTGATTATCCCGGCGGCGACCGCCCGGCGCTTCGCCCGTTCACCTGAGCAGATGGCGGCGCTGGCCGTAGTGTTCGGTATTCTGGCGGTGACGGCGGGTCTGACGTTCTCAGCGTTTTACGATACGCCAGCCGGCCCGTCCGTGGTACTGGGCGCGGCAGTGATGTTTATCATCAGTATGGTGAAGAAGCCGGCGGTGTGATCAGGATGGTGGCGGGCTGACCGAAAAAGGGCAGCCCCTCTCCCTCCCGGGAGGAGACCTTTTTCCGGTCGCCTCGTACCCGGGGTTCGCTACCTACTGCTCTTCGCGGGTGATGCCAAAGTGTTTATACGCATGCCCGGTCGCCATACGGCCACGCGGGGTGCGTTGAATAAACCCCTGCTGGATCAGATACGGCTCCAGCACGTCCTCAATGGTTTCGCGCTCTTCACCGATTGCTGCCGCCAGGTTATCCAGCCCCACTGGCCCCCCCATGAACTTATCGATGATCGCCAGCAGCAGCTTACGGTCCATATAGTCAAAGCCTTCGGTATCGACACTCAGCATATCCAGCGCCTTTGAGGTAACGTCACCGCTCATATTACCGGCGGCACGAACCTCGGCAAAGTCGCGCACCCGCCGCAGCAGTCGGTTAGCAATACGCGGCGTTCCCCGGGCACGGCGGGCGATTTCCAGTGCGCCGTCATCGCTCAGCGGCAACCCCAGGCAGGAAGCACTGCGGCCGACGATATGCTGCAGGTCTTCCACCCGGTAAAACTCCAGGCGCTGCACAATACCAAAGCGGTCACGCAGCGGCGAGGTCAGAGATCCGGCGCGGGTGGTGGCCCCAATCAGGGTGAACGGCGGCAGGTCGAGCTTGATTGACCGGGCGCCCGGCCCCTCACCAATCATAATATCCAGCTGATAATCTTCCATAGCCGGATAGAGGACTTCTTCCACCACCGGTGACAGCCGGTGGATCTCATCGATAAACAGCACGTCGTGCGGTTCGAGGTTGGTCAGCATAGCCGCCAGATCGCCTGCTTTCTCCAGCACCGGCCCGGAGGTGGTCCGCAGATTCACGCCCATCTCGTTGGCGACAATGTTCGCCAGCGTGGTTTTCCCCAGGCCCGGTGGGCCGAAAATCAGCAGATGGTCGAGCGCATCACCGCGATTTTTAGCGGCTTCAATGAAGATCTCCATCTGTTCGCGCACCACCGGCTGGCCGACATACTCCGCCAGCATTTTCGGGCGAATGGCGCGATCAATGACTTCTTCTTCGGTAACAACCCCGGCGGAAACGAGGCGATCGGCTTCAATCATGCTCTACCTCAGTTAAATAGCAGCGCGCAGGGCTTCGCGGATCAGTGTTTCGCAGTCAGCGGTCGGTTTACCTACCTTACTGATCATGCGGCTGGCTTCCTGAGGCTTGTAGCCCAGGGCGACCAGCGCAGAGACGGCTTCGCTTTCAGCATCATTAGCGGCTTCGGCCGGCATTTCGCTGGTGAGCGCAAACGGCGCATCGGTGGCAAACAGATCGCCGTGCATCCCTTTGAAGCGGTCTTTCATCTCCACAACTAAGCGTTCGGCAGTTTTCTTACCCACGCCCGGCAGTTTGACCAGCGCGGCGATCTCTTCGCGTTCAACGGCGGTGACGAACTGCTGGGAAGACATGCCGGAGAGGATCGCCAGCGCCAGCTTCGGCCCGACGCCGTTGACCTTAATCAGCTCACGGAACAGCGCACGCGCCGGTTTACTGTTGAAGCCAAACAGCAGCTGCGCATCTTCACGAACCACAAAGTGCGTAAAAATAATCGCTTCTTGATTGAGGTCGGGAAGCTCATAAAAACAGGTCATTGGCATCTGCACCTCATAACCCACACCGCCGGCTTCCAGCAACACTACAGGCGGCTGTTTTTCCAGGATAATGCCTCTCAGACGACCTATCACATTCGCTTCCTTCAGATAACTATTCAGAGTGGAGTTTATAGCATAAAAAAGGCTGGATGAATATCCAGCCTGATTTTGATTCGCGCTCTTCCGCTGCTAACTTAGGCGGCCGCGCGCAAGGTTCAGTTTTCCCTCACCAATGCGGTTAACATTCTGGCTCAGGTGGCAGTGCGTAATGGCAATCGCCAGCGCATCCGCCGCATCTGCCTGCGGATTGGCGGGCAGCTTAAGCAGCGTCCGCACCATGTGCTGCACCTGGCTTTTCTCGGCGCTGCCGATGCCCACCACGGTCTGCTTAACCTGGCGCGCGGCATACTCGAACACCGGCAAATCCTGGTTGACGGCGGCCACGATAGCCGCCCCCCGTGCCTGCCCCAGCTTGAGCGCAGAGTCCGCATTCTTCGCCATAAAGACCTGCTCTATCGCGAAGAACTCAGGCTGAAACTGGGTGATGATTTCGCTGACTCCGGCATAAATCAGCTTCAGCCGCGTCGGCAAATCAGTCACACTGGTACGAATACAACCGCTGCCCAGATAGGTTAACTGCCGCCCCACCTGCCGGATCACACCGTAACCGGTGATGCGCGAACCGGGGTCGATCCCCAAAATAATAGCCATTACGCGCTCACCAGATGTGATGGTCGGTGTATCACAGGGTTTCCGCTACCTCGTCAGAAATTTCACCATTATGGTAAACCTCCTGCACGTCGTCGCAGTCTTCCAGCATATCAATCAGACGCAGCAGTTTAGGTGCGGTTTCGGCATCCATATCCGCCTTGGTGGACGGGATCATAGTGACTTCGGCACTTTCTGCCTTCAGACCCGCCGCTTCCAGCGCCTCTTTGACCGCGCCCAGATTTTCCCAGGCGGTATACACATCGATCGTGCCATCGTCCCAGGTCATCACGTCGTCCGCACCCGCTTCCAGCGCAGCGTCCATCACCGTATCTTCCTCCAGGCCCGGTGCGAACGTGATCACCCCTTTTTTGGTGAAGAGGTACGCCACGGAACCATCGGTGCCCAGATTGCCACCGGTTTTGGTGAAGGCATGACGCACTTCAGACACGGTACGGTTGCGGTTGTCACTCAGGCACTCAACCATGACAGCGGTGCCGCCCGGGCCGTAGCCTTCATAGATGATGGTTTCCATGTTGCTGTCATCGTCACCGCCCACGCCGCGCGCAATAGCACGGTTCATGGTGTCACGGGTCATGTTGTTCGACAGGGCTTTGTCCATTGCCGCGCGCAGGCGCGGGTTAGAGTTTGCATCACCGCCGCCCAGTTTGGCGGCCGTCACCAGCTCACGAATGATTTTGGTGAAGATTTTACCGCGTTTGGAATCCTGAGCAGCCTTGCGGTGCTTGGTGTTCGCCCATTTACTATGTCCTGCCATTTACTCTTGTCTCCAAATCAACGCTGAACAGGCTGTCTTGCTGGCTGCAATCTCGCTGCACCGACAGACGCCTGAACGTTTGGCTAAGTTCAAAAGATAAAAAACAAAAATTACACTACGAATTCTTCAATTGCCTGGCGGTTACTCCAGGACTTGGTGAGCGCGGCGGCGGCCGGGGCATCCAGCCACTGAAAGGCCAGATGCTCGCTCAATGTGATGTCGCATTCCACAGGCAGCGCCAGCGTAAACCAGTGTTCCCGGTTGTGGGTGGTCTCCGGCGCATAGCGGTGGCGAAAGTGCGCAAAGATTTCGAATTCTATATGACGCTGGCAGTCCTCGAATGTGAGCTGTCCGGCGTTAATATCAATTCCGATCTCTTCCTGTACTTCCCGCTGTGCGGTCTGTAGCAGACTTTCACCGGGCTCCTGGCTGCCGGTGACCGACTGCCAGAAGTCCACATCATCACGTCGCTGCAACATCAGCACCCGCCGGGTATCCAGGGCATAGATCACCACCAGAACCGAAACCGGATGCTTAAACGCCATTATTCGTTCTCTGACGGCTGATCTTTCACTTTCTTCACCACTTCAATGCCCAGCTCGGCCAGCGAGGCCGGGTTAGCAAAGTTTGGCGCTTCGGTCATCAGACAGGCCGCTGCGGTGGTTTTCGGGAAGGCGATGACGTCGCGAATATTATCGGTGCCGGTCAGCAGCATCACCAGACGGTCCAGACCAAAGGCCAGACCGGCGTGCGGTGGTGTACCGAACTTCAGCGCATCCAGCAGGAAGCCAAACTTCTCACGTTGCTCCTGCTCGGTGATACCGAGAATGCCAAACACGGTCTGCTGCATCTGACCGTTATGGATACGCACGGAACCACCGCCCACTTCATAACCATTGATCACCATGTCGTAAGCGTTGGCGATAGCGGTTTCCGGGGCATTTTTCAGTTCGTCCGGCGTCATCTCTTTTGGCGCGGTGAACGGGTGGTGCATGGCCGTCAGGCCACCTTCACCGTCTTCTTCAAACATCGGGAAGTCAACCACCCACAGCGGAGCCCAGGCAGCTTCGTTGGTGATTTTCAAATCGCGACCCAGCTTCAGGCGCAGGGCACCCAGCGCATCAGCCACCACTTTCGCACTGCCCGCGCCGAAGAAGATGATGTCCCCGTCGGCAGCGCCGTTACGCGCCAGAATCTCTTCAACAATCCCGGCATTGAGGAACTTGGCAACCGGGCTGGCGACACCGTCCAGACCTTTAGCCCGCTCGTTGACCTTCATCCACGCCAGGCCTTTGGCCCCGTAGATTTCGATAAACTTGGTGTAGTCGTCAATCTGCTTGCGGCTCAGCTGTGCGCCACCCGGTACACGCAGGGTCGCCACCCGGCCTTTGGCATCATTGGCCGGGCCGGAGAAGACGCTAAACTCGACGTCTTTCACCAGATCGGCTACGTCCACCAGCTCCATCGGGTTACGCAGGTCAGGCTTATCGGAACCATAACGGCGCATCGCCTCTGCGAAGGTCATGGTCGGGAAGTCACCCAGCTCCACTGACTTCACGTCGACCCACAGGTTGCGTACCAGACGCTCCATGATTTCACGCACCTGCGGTGCGGTCATAAAGGAGGTTTCCACATCGATCTGGGTAAATTCAGGCTGACGATCCGCACGTAAATCTTCGTCACGGAAGCATTTTACGATCTGATAGTAACGGTCAAAGCCGGACATCATCAGCAGCTGTTTAAACAGCTGAGGTGATTGTGGCAGCGCATAAAACTTGCCTTTGTGTACGCGGCTTGGCACCAGATAGTCACGGGCACCTTCCGGCGTCGCCTTGGTCAGCATCGGGGTTTCGATATCCAGGAAACCGTGCTCGTCCATAAAGCGGCGCACAAAGCTGGTGATTTTCGCACGGGCTTTCAGGCGGTTCGCCATGTCCGAACGACGAAGGTCAAGATAGCGATACTTCAGACGCGCTTCTTCGCTGTTGGCCATATTGGAGTCTAATGGCAGCGGTTCAGAGCGGTTGATGATGGTCAGATCGGTGGCGAACACTTCGATCTCGCCGGTCGCCATATCGCTGTTTTTGTTCTTCTCATCGCGCGCACGGACGGTGCCGGTTAACTGGATGCAGAACTCGTTACGCAGTTCAGAGGCCAGTTTGAAGGCCTCCTGACGATCCGGGTCAAAGAACACCTGCACGATGCCTTCACGGTCACGCATATCAATAAAGATCAGGCTGCCGAGATCGCGGCGACGGTTAACCCAACCGCACAGTGTCACTTGCTGGCCTACATGAGACAGATTGATCTGCCCACAATACTCAGTACGCATAATGATATCCTTTTAACTTCAGCGCTGCTGGCACAGCTTTATGGTCAATATCCTGCTCTGAGGAGCGCTGCTGCCGCGAAAAATGGCTGCCATTATAATGGAAAATGGCTCACAGGATAAGTGCTGTCGGCGCGGGAAAGGGGCAGAAAAAACTCGATATGCTCTCTCACAGGAGCAGATGGTTAACAAAACATCATCACCACGACATAACCGCTAACAAAACACTGCGCTTTACCGACATCATTTTCATCGCCGCCTGAGGCCTTTTATTTGTACTCTTGACGGTTTCCCACTCTCTCGCGGAGATTCTGATAGTGAAACTTAACCCCAACACCACCGCTCTGGTTCTGATCGATCTGCAGGAAGGCATTCTGCCCTTCGGCCATGCTCCGCATTCCGCCGATGACGTCGTCCGCCGCTCGGCCACGCTGGCCGCGCATTTTCGCGCCGTTAATGCTCCTGTAGTGCTGGTTCGCGTTGGCTGGTCTGCCGATTTTGCGGAGGCGCTGACACAGCCGGTGGATGCCGCCCATGCCGGCGATGCGCTGCCGGACAACTGGTGGGACTACCCTGATGCACTGAATGCCCAGGCCAGCGATCTGTCCGTTATCAAACGCCAGTGGGGTGCATTTTACGGCACGGACCTGGAACTACAGCTGCGCCGACGCGGCATTGACACCCTTGTGCTGGGCGGCATTGCCACCAATATCGGCGTGGAGTCAACCGCCCGCAATGCCTGGGAAATGGGCTTCAATCTGGTGATTGCCGAGGACATCTGCAGCACCGCGACGGCGGAACAGCATCACGCCAGCGTCGAATGGATCTTCCCGCGCATTGCCCGCGTTCGCCAGAGTGAGGAGATTATAGCCGCGCTAAAATAGGGCAGTCCCGACCGGAGGGAACCGGTCACCCTCCTCCGCAATCTGTGTTGCGCTCCTCCCTCTCCGCACGTTACAGTCGCCCGCAGTTCACCTAAACAGGAAATGCGATGACGCCGTTGTATCTCGGCCTGCCGCAGTGGCAGCACTCACAATGGAAAAAGCTGGGGATGACCACCCTGGAAGATTATGCCCGCTACTTTAACTGTGTCGAAGGCAACACCACGCTGTATGCGCTACCGCGCCCGGAGGTGGTTCAGCGCTGGCGGGCCATGACCCATGATGACTTCCGCTTCTGTTTTAAATTTCCGGCCACCATCAGCCATCAGGCGGCGCTGCGACAGTGTGGCGATCTGACCGCCGAATTTTTTGATCTGCTCGCCCCGTTGGCCGATCGCATGGGGCAGTTCTGGCTGCAGATGCCGTCAGCGTTTTCACCCGCTGACCTGCCCGCACTCTGGCAGTTTCTGGACGGACTGCCGGCGGCGTTCCGCTACGGTGTTGAGGTACGCCACCCTGAATTTTTCGCCAAGGGTGAGGCAGAGCAGACGCTGAATCGCGGACTGCATCAGCGCGGTGTTAACCGGGTGATCCTCGATACGCGTGGGGTTCACAGCGCCATTCCCTCCTCTCCGGCAATTATCGAAGCGCAGCGTAAAAAACCGAAGTTGCCCGTTCACGCCGTGATGACGGCGGATGCGCCGATGATCCGCTTTATCGGAGGTGATAACCTCACCGCCAATGCGGGCTGGTTTGAGGCGTGGGTACAGCGTCTGCCGCAGTGGTGTGCAGCGGGCCAGCCCTGGCTGTTTATTCATACACCGGATGTGGGTTTCGCTCCCGATCTGGTGCGCGCGCTCTGGCCTGCCCTGCGGCAGGCAGTGCCCGGCATCGGTGATGTCCCCGACTGGCCACAGCAGGAGATGCTGTTTTGATCGACGGGCAGGCGACAGCCTGAAGTTTCTTCGCTACCCTGTTCGGCAAGATAATTCTTACATCATGGAGTGAGAGATGGTCAGTGCACTTTACGTGGTACTTGGTTCGCTGTTTATCCTGAAGTTTTTACTCGACGTCGTGCGTTTGCGTCGACAGTACCGGGTATCGATAGGTGATGGCGGCGTCTCCGATCTGCAGCTGGCCATTCGCATCCACGGCAATGCGGTAGAAAATATTCCCATCGCCATGTTTTTGCTGGTGATGATGGAGATGAACGGTGCCGATATCTGGATGCTGCACCTGCTGGGCCTGTTTTTCTTCTTTGGCCGCATGATGCATGCGTGGGGCCTGCGCAGCCGCACCGTACTGTGGCGACGTAATGGGATGATCCTGACGCTCCTGTCGCTGGCAGGAATGGTGCTGGTCAATCTGCTGTTCCTGCCCTGGGACCTGGTGTTTGGCCTTTCCTGACGGTCAGGCTGGCAGAAAAGGTGCAGCGCGCATCGCTTTCTGCCAGAATATGCCCTTTCCGTTAGCTTCCCCGGACTTACCACTATGTCTAACCGCGATACGCTGTTCTCCGCGCCAATTGCCAAACTGGGCGACTGGACGTTTGATGAGCGCGTTGCTGAAGTGTTTCCCGACATGATTCAGCGCTCCGTGCCCGGCTATTCCAACATTATTTCAATGATTGGGATGTTAGCCGGGCGCTTTGTTCAGCCCGACTCCCGGGTTTATGACCTGGGCTGTTCGCTGGGCGCGGCCACCCTGTCGGTGCGTCGCCACATTCAGGCCCCTGGCTGTCAGATCATCGCCGTGGATAACTCTCCGGCGATGATAGAACGCTGCCGACGCCATATTGATGCGTTCCGTGCCGACACCCCGGTGGAGGTGATCGAGGCTGACATTCGCCAGATCCCGATTGAAAATGCGTCCCTGGTTGTACTGAATTTCACCTTACAGTTTCTTGCTCCTGAAGAGCGTCAGCAGCTGCTGAACACGATTTACCAGGGGCTGCGCCCCGGTGGTGCGCTGGTCCTGTCAGAAAAATTCAGCTTTGCTGACCCTGATATGGGCGAGCTGCTGTTTAACATGCACCACGATTTTAAACGGGCTAACGGTTACAGCGAACTGGAGATCAGCCAGAAGCGCAGCATGCTGGAAAATGTGATGCTGACTGACAGCGTGGAAACCCACAAACAGCGCCTGCATACGGCCGGCTTCCCGCACGCCGAACTGTGGTTCCAGTGTTTCAACTTTGGCTCTCTGGTGGCCTTAAAAGCAGGTCACGCCTGATGGATTTTGGAAATTTTTATCAACTGATCGCCAAAAGTCCGCTGTCGCACTGGCTGGAAACACTGCCCGCACAAATCGCCGCCTGGCAGCGCGAAGCCCTGCACGGGCACTTTAAAAACTGGGATCGGTCGGTTGAACACCTGCCAGCGCTGACGCCGGAAACGCTGGATCTGCTGCACAGCGTCACTGCGGACAGCAGCCAGCTGTCGGCCCGCCAGCGCGAAGGGATTGAAAAGCTGCTGCGCAACCTGATGCCGTGGCGTAAAGGGCCGTTTTCACTCTATGGGGTGAACATTGATACCGAATGGCGATCCGACTGGAAATGGGAGCGTGTTTTGCCGCATATCTCCCCGCTGGCCGGACGTACGGTGCTGGATGTCGGCTGCGGCAGTGGTTATCACATGTGGCGGATGCTGGGTGCCGGCGCGAACCTGGTGGTGGGTATCGATCCCATGCAGCTGTTCCTCTGCCAGTTTGAGGCAGTGCGTAAGCTGCTGGGCAACGACCAGCGTGCGCACCTGCTGCCGCTGGGCATTGAGCAGTTACCGGAGCTTAAAGCGTTCGATACCGTGTTCTCCATGGGCGTGCTGTACCATCGTCGCTCTCCGCTCGATCATCTGTTCCAGCTGAAAAATCAGCTGGTCAGCGGCGGTGAGCTGGTGCTGGAGACGCTGGTGGTGGAAGGGGATGACCAGCAGGTGCTGGTGCCGGGTGAACGATACGCTCAGATGCGCAACGTTTACTTTATCCCGTCCACCGGGGCGCTGAAAAACTGGCTGGAGAAATGCGGCTTCACTAACGTGCGTATTGCCGACTACTCGGTGACCAGCACTGACGAACAGCGTCGCACCAGCTGGATGACCAGCGAGTCGCTGGCCGAATTTCTCGACCCGAATGACCCGACGAAAACCGTTGAGGGCTACCCTGCCCCGCTGCGCGCGGTACTGGTCGCGACCAAACCCTGACCATGCCAGGGCCGATCGTCACACGACGGCCCTGTATTTCCCTTCCCCCCTCGTCACTGCGCCGTCCCATTTCTGATCCCCGTCAATCAACCTGTCCTTTTTTATTAAATACCTCATTTTGGGTAAAAATCTTAATACTAAGGGGTTAGTCTAAAGTCAGTTATGCGTTCATTTCACCTGAAAGGAGTAACTGGTATGAGTAAATTTGTTTTTTCATCACCACGGAAATACATTCAGGGTGCCGGGCAGCTCGATCACCTGGGCGAATACCTTGCCGAACTGGGCAGCAGCGCCTTCGTGGTGGCTGACGATATCGTCTGGGGGCTGACCGGCGAAACGGTCAAAGCGTCACTGGCGGCCAGCAATATCGACTTTCACTACGCGGCGTTTAACGGCGAAGCCTCAGGCAGCGAAATTACCCGGCTGGCTAATCTGGCAAAAGAGAAAGGCACCGGCATCGTGGTCGGCCTGGGCGGTGGCAAAACCCTTGACACGGTGAAAGCGGTCGCCGACGAACTGAAGCAGCCGGTTGCCGTCGTGCCGACCATTGCCTCCACTGATGCCCCCTGCAGCGCGCTGTCGGTGATCTATTCCGACAGCGGTGTATTTGAAAGCTACCGTTTCTATAACAAAAATCCGGATCTGGTGCTGGTGGATACTCAGGTCTGCGTTCGTGCTCCGGTGCGTCTGTTTGCCTCCGGCATCGCTGACGGGCTGGCCACCTACGTTGAAGCCCGGGCGGTCAAGCGGTCGCACAGCAAATCCATGGTCAACGGTGATCCGACGATTGCCGGGATGGCCATTGCTGAAGCCTGTGAGAAAACCCTGCTCACCTGGGGCCTGAGTGCCTGTCAGGCGGTGGAAAAACAGCTGGTGACGCCGGCAGTGGAAGCGGTGGTGGAGGCCAATACGCTCCTTTCTGGCCTGGGCTTTGAAAATGCCGGTCTGGCGGGTGCTCACGCTATCCATAACGGCTTTACGGCGATTGAAGGGGATATCCATCATCTGACGCACGGTGAAAAAGTCGCCTACGGCACGCTGACGCAGATGATCCTCGAACAGCGCCCGGACGAAGAGATTGCCCGCTACGTCCGTTTTTACCGCGCGATAAACATGCCGACCACGCTGAAAGAGATGCACCTGGAAAATGAGAGCTGGGAAAACCTGGTGAAAATTGGCGCACTGGCCGGTAACGACGGGGATACCCTGAAAAATCTTAACCCTGGCCTGAGCGCCGTCGACGTGGCCCATGCCATTCTGGCCGTCGATGCCTTTAGCCAGTCGGTGAAGTAAGCACTGCCGTGACAGGCTGGCCACGCTGGCCGGCCTTTTTAGCCGAGACCGGCCTACTTCCAGTACTCATAGCGGTAAGCCGCCGTGATATTTCGCCGGACAATTCCCCCGGGGAACACTTCCATCTCGCGAGCATAACTGAGCGTACAATTGCCCTGATCGTCCCAGAGCTGACATTCGTCCTGCGTTGTCATACTGCTCATCGGGCTGTCAGAGCGGGTATTCAGCCGCAGCTCACGCTCCCGACTGTCATAGTCCCAGGTCATTTTCTGCCGCTCAGAGTCTGAAGCCACCAGCTGATTCTTTTTATTCCAGCGGTAAGTGAGTACGCCGTTGCTGTTGGTGTCCGTGCCCCGGGATGTGCTGCGGATCAGACGCGACTGGCGGTCAAAAAAGTGCGTAGTTTCCGTGAACCCACTTTCCCCCTTCAGCGTAAAGGCATCGGCCGAACTGACGATCATACCGCGCTTATCGGTGCGGTAGTGCGTGGTGCCACGTTTGTCATTGATCACCACGGGTTCACCGCCGCGCAGCTCAGACACCGTCATCTCATAGTGGGAGAGCCAGCCATCACTGACGCGTTCAAAATTTTGCACCAGCCCAATCTGCAGGCGGCCTTCCAGTTTGTCGTAGCGGAGATCGGCCCGCTGCATAACGCCGCAGCGATCAAACTCCCCGATCATGCGCTTCTGCTGGTTTACATCCTTGCCAAATTCACCCAACACAAACTGCTTTATCGGCCCTTTCGCCGTTCCGCCCAGCATGACGATGCTGTTATTACTGTTGACCTGCTGATACCCGGGCTGACAGGCAGGTGCCGCCTGCAGCGCCGGAGTGACCAGCAGCGTCAGCGTAGCGATCAGCGAATACCTTAAAAAATGAATCTTCATCACGACTTCCATGACAGAGTAAAGAGATGCAGGCAGTGTAGAGTTTTTTTGTGTATTAACGCACCTGTAACCGGCGTCTGAAGCAAAAAAAACCCCAACAAAGGTAGCTGGGGTCTGGTACTTGCAAACATCACGTCAGGGTTCGGCGTGCTGCGCGGCAAAATCGGGGGCATCATCATGGAAAGCGGGCGACGCATAACATGAGGATTATCATTCGCGCGCTCAGGCGACTTTGACCGGGGCACCGAAAGACATGGCGCTTTTCATCGCGGCCACCACGTCACCGTCAACACAGGTGCGGGTGAATTCGTCATTTTCGACGTCTGAACACATCGACACACCGGCCTTACGATAGCGCATGGACGACCCCAAACGCTGGCTGGCGGAACTGTGGAGTTCAATAACGCCAGCATCAATAAACTTTTGCACATTGCTGAGGCGGACGCCTGCGCCAGCCATGACTTTCAGACCACGGGCTTTATGGGTAAGTTCCCTTAACAGTGGAAGTCCACTCTCTGCGCTCTGCTGCTGCCCGGAGGTCAGAATACGCGCCACACCCAGTTCGGTGAGCTGGGTCATCGCCAGCAGCGGGCTGTGGCAAAGGTCGAAGGCGCGATGAAACGTCACTTCCATACCCTGGCACTGCCTCATTACCTGCTGCATCCTCGGCAGGTCAATATGGCCGTCAACGTCCAGCAGGCCGATCACCAGACCGGGAAAACCCTGTTCGCGGATGAAGTCGATATCTGACTTCATCTGTTCGAATTCAATTTCGCTGTAGCAGAAGTCGCCGCCGCGCGGCCGGACAATAGGGTGAACCGGAATGGACACACGCTGCCGTGCAGACATCAGTGCCCCCGCCGACGGTGTCAGCCCCCCTTCTGCCGGTGCCGCACACAGCTCTACCCGGTCAGCCCCTGCCCGTTCTGCCGTAACGGCACAGTCCACTCCGTAGCAGCATATTTCCAGTTTTCGCATCCCATCCTCCGGTTTATCACTGCTGGCTGGTTGTTTATTTCGATGCCGATGATTAGTCTGATCGGTATTGCAGGTATTTATTTTAACGGGAATCAGCATCATGGCATTCAATTTTGACCAACGGATAGACCGCCGTCACAGCGATAGCCTGAAATGGCGAAAATATGGTGATCGGGATATCCTTCCGCTGTGGGTCGCCGACACCGATTATCGCGTAGCAGACTGTATTACCGAAGCATTACAGACACGTATCTCACACGGGATCTTTGGTTATGGGGTGCCCCCCGAAGAGCTGATTCACCTTGTCATCGAGCGCATGAGTGCGCGCTACAGCTGGCATATACAGCCGGAGTGGCTGGTATTTTTACCCGGCGTGGTCACCGGTCTCAACCTGAGCGTGCGCGCCTTTACCGAACCGCACCAGGGCACTGTCGCACCGACCCCGATTTATCCTCCGTTCATGCAGGCGGCAAAACTCGCCGGACGCACCCAGATTCGCGCACCGATGCAGTTGCAGGACCAGCGCTGGGTGATGGATCTGGACAGGCTGGATGAACAGATGACCGGTAACGAAAAACTGTTATTACTGTGTAACCCGCACAATCCCGGCGGTACGGTGTATCGTCGCGCAGAGCTGGAGGCACAGCTCCGTTTTGCCCAGCGCCATGACCTGGTCGTCTGCTCCGATGAAATCCACTGCGACCTGCTGCTGGAACCGGGCGTGAAGCATATCCCGTTTGCCAGCCTCAGCGAAGATGCCGCCCGCCGCTCCGTTACCCTGCTGTCGCCGTCAAAAAGCTTTAATATTGCTGGTCTGGGGGCTTCACTGGCGATCATTCCCGATCGGGATCTGCGTGAGCGCTTTAACCGGCAGCGCAAAGGCCTGGTGCCAGATGTCGACGTGCTGTCCTTTGTCGCAGCGACCGCTGCCTGGCGGGACGGCCAGCCCTGGCTGGATGCACAGCTGGACTACCTGCGTGGCAACCGTGATTGCCTGACCCGGCATGTCAATACACTGCCGGGCCTGAGCATGGTCGCCCCGGAAGGCAGCTATCTGGCCTGGATTGATGCCAGCAAGCTGAAAGTTGCCAGCCCGGCGCTGTTCTTCGAAAAACACGGGCTGGGCTTCTCACCGGGCCGGGACTTTGGCGACGATAAATTTATTCGTTTCAACTTCGGCTGCCAGCGTGCGATGTTGGACGAAGCATTACGCCGCATGACGCTGGCGCTGGCCATCGGGCGTTAATTTCAGCCGGCGGTTTCACTCTCTACGATCTCTTTCAGGCTCCACGGATGGAACTTGATGGTCACCTGGCCGTCGGTCACCGCCAGGGTCGGGTTCGGCAGACGTTCACCCGCGCCTTTGGGCGCACTGGTTTTAATCGAAATACCCTGCCGGGTCAGACCTGCATCCCCCATCAGCGCCAGCGCACGGGCACCCAGCGTCTGCACATCACCGCGCAGCACCACTTCTACATGCTCCCAGCCTTCATGACGGTAAAGCCGCTGCCCCGGCCACGGCAGCTCCACCAGGCTAATCTGCCAGGGCCCCACCTCAAGCGGGGTGGTTAATTCAAACAAAGCCACTGGCCGCCCACCAATCTCCTTTTCAGAGAAGAGAGCACCGCAGCGCAGCAAGCCCCTTTTCCACCGTTCAGCCGTCGTGTTCTGATGGCACCTGACCGCAATATGATCCACCTCTAACCCGTCAAGGCCGAGCTCCAGGCGGTCGGCAAGATGGTAAAGGGAGTGTAAAAAGCGCGGCAAATCATTAGCCAGATCGCTGAGTTCCTCGACATTTTTGATGTTCATCCTGCTGAAATCCTTCGTTTACAGTAATTTTTCTTATTAATACCCTTCGCCGGGAAGGAATTTAAAGACCAGGTAATTGAATAGAAAACTCCCCTCTTATCGGAATTATTCATATTAATTGCCCCTTTAGCCCCTGCAGCATCCAGTACCGGGTGGTTCAGTACCAGTTTTATTTTTAGAAAATGGCCTTTAAGTTTATGTTTTAGTTTAGTTAAATTTATACAATGCGACAATTCCTAAATCGGAAAGGGTCCATTGTAGGCTATTCTGCTTTCTTATAGATTTGTCCCGACCATCAACACAAGGAAAAGCTCAATGCTTATGATACTGCTTGTCGCCGTGCTGATCGCGATGATGGCATTGGCGATTGTACGCCACTGGCGGGTACGAAACGGAAAAACGACTGTAGCGAGTCCGCACCGGCCGCAACGCCGCCGTTAATTCCGTCTGCCAGAACACCGCCCCACCGCACGGTTTTCCCACGCTTATCCTGCAAGTTATCCAGGCGTGCAGGTTCCTGGATAACTTGTTCCTAAATGCAGTATACTTTTCCCCTTCTTTTTTAAGCGCTGACGCCACGGGCCACTTCTATCCTGTTAACGGCGGCGCGGTGACAACGGCCTGCGCTGCGGCGCAAGGGCTTTCAAAAAAATTAAGGTAACTCGGTGAATATTCAGGCTCTTCTCTCAGAAAAAGTCAGTCAGGCGATGATCGCAGTGGGTGCGCCCCAGGATTGTGAACCTCAGGTACGCCAGTCGGCTAAAGCACAGTTTGGTGACTACCAGGCTAACGGCATGATGGCCGTCGCCAAAACCCTGGGGATGCCACCACGACAGCTGGCCGAAAAAGTGCTGGAGCAGCTCGACCTCACCGGCATTGCCAAAAAAGTGGAAATTGCCGGCCCCGGGTTTATCAATATTTTCCTCGCTCCCGAGTGGCTGTCCACCCAGATCGACAGCGTGCTGGCCGCGCCGAAGCTGGGTGTCGCCCCCGTTGAGCCTCAGACTGTGGTGATTGACTACTCTGCGCCTAACGTGGCTAAAGAGATGCACGTTGGCCACGTTCGTTCCACCATTATTGGTGACGCCGCCGTCCGGACCCTGGAGTTTCTCGGCCATAACGTGATCCGCGCCAACCATGTCGGTGACTGGGGTACGCAATTCGGTATGCTGATTGCCTTCCTTGAGAAGCAGCAAAACGAACAGCATGAAGAGATCGCCCTGGCGGATCTGGAAGTGTTCTACCGTGAAGCCAAGCGTACCTACGACGAAGACCCGGCATTTGCCGAACGCGCACGGGGTTATGTGGTGAAACTGCAGGGCGGGGACGAATACTGCCGTAAGATGTGGAAACGCCTGGTGGATATCACGATGGCGCAAAACCAGCTGATCTATAACCGCATGAATGTCACCCTGACCCGCAACGATGTGATGGGCGAAAGCCTGTACAACGATATGCTGCCGGGTATCGTTGCCGACCTGAAAGCCAAAGGCCTGGCCGTAGAGAGCGAAGGCGCGACGGTCGTATTCCTTGATGAATACAAAAACAAGGAAGGCGAGCCGATGGGGGTGATCATCCAGAAAAAGGATGGCGGCTATCTTTACACCACCACAGATATTGCCTGCGCTAAATACCGCTATGAAACCCTGAAAGCAGATCGCGTGCTTTACTACATCGATTCACGTCAGCACCAGCATCTGATGCAGGCCTGGACTATCGTACGGAAAGCCGGTTACGTTCCGGCCTCCATCCCGCTGGAGCACCATATGTTCGGCATGATGCTGGGCAAAGATGGTAAGCCGTTTAAAACCCGCGCCGGGGGCACAATCAAGCTCTCCGATCTGCTGGATGAGGCCATTGAGCGTGCGACGAAGCTGGTTTCCGAAAAGAACCCGGACATGCCTGCGGACGAACTGAAGGCGCTGGCGAATATCGTCGGCATCGGGGCCGTGAAATATGCTGACCTGTCGAAAAGCCGCACTACCGACTATATCTTCGACTGGGACAACATGCTGGCGTTTGAAGGTAACACGGCACCCTACATGCAGTACGCCTATACGCGCGTGCTGTCGGTGTTCCGTAAGGCCGGCATTGATGAGCACGGCATTACGGGCGCGACCGCCATTGCGGAAGATCGTGAAGCAGCGCTGGCCGTCCGGCTGTTGCAGTTCGAAGAGACCATTACTCAGGTTGCCCGCGACGGGATGCCGCATGTGATGTGTAGCTATCTTTACGATCTCGCCGGGCTGTTCTCCGGCTTCTACGAGCACTGCCCGATCCTGACGGCTGAAGATGAGGCGACAAAGCAGAGCCGCCTGCGTCTGGCGCTGCTGACGGCGAAAACCCTGAAGCAGGGTCTGGATACGCTGGGTATTGAAACCGTAGAACGGATGTAAGCGCTCAGGGGCGGCCGGAACAAGGGTCGCCCCGGAACTCTGCCCTCAACTTTCCCTCGCTAAATGTTCAGCGGTCAGTTTGAGGCCAGCAGACTCACGGCCAGGGATGCGCTCGTGCCGGTGCAGAAAGCAGCCCTTCCCCCCGGAACCAGACGCAGTTCCCACCGCGAAAGTACCCGGCAGAAACTGAGATCAGACCCGGTGATCAGTGCGGATAAACCGCAGGAAGCGCCGACGCCTGGCGGTAATTCACCATCACCTCATTGCTGACCACCCGCAACACCGGAAACACCCGCCCTTTTCCCTCTACCTGATAGATAAAGCGTAACGTCTCTCCGGCGGCCACGTTGGTCAGCCCACGCGTTGAACCGCTGGCCCCTTCAATCGGCACACAACGGCTCTCTGAGCATAAGCGAACCTGCAAACCGGCAGGGGCAGGCGCACTGAGCGTATAGCGCCACACCACATCAGTCATCATACCGGGCACCACTTCAGGCGGGCTGAGAGGGCGCGATGACGCCTGTACGCCCCGGTTTGAGAGTGCCGGGCCCGTTGCGCTCGCCTGCCAGCCACCGTCAGCCGCCAGGCTCAGGCAAGGCAGCAGCAGCAACAGTCCTGCCAGCGTCTTCATCAGTGCCCCCCAATAGTGGACGTCATGCGGATATTGCGGTTGTCGGTCAGTTCCATATTTGAAATAACCATCAGCTGCGGCAGCGAGCGGCGCAGGAAGCGGGCCAGCAGCGCACGCAGCGGATGGTTCACCAGCAGCACCGGCGGCGCGCCCAGCCCTTCCTGATGCTGCAGCGCAGTTTGCGCCTGCGCCAGCAGGCGATCCGCCAGACCCGGCTCCAGACCTCCACCGCCCTGTAGCGCCTGCAGCAGCAGACGCTCAAGGGTGGTATCCAGGCCAATGACCTGCACTTCCCCGTTGCCCGGGAACCACTGCTGAGTGATCGCCCGGCCAAGAGCCACACGTACCACCGAAGTCAGCTCCTGCGGATCGGTCTGCACCGCCGCGTGCTCGGCCAGGGTCTCAATAATAGTGCGCATATCGCGGATAGAAACACGCTCCGCCAGCAGATTCTGCAGCACCTTGTGCAGCGTGGTCAGCGTGATCACGCCAGGGATCAGATCTTCCGTCAGCTTCGGCATCTCCTGGGTCACGCGATCCAGTAGCTGCTGCGCTTCCTGACGGCCGAACAGCTCACTGGCGTACTGGCCGATCAGGTGGTTAAGATGCGTGGCCACTACGGTACTGGCTTCCACCACCGTGAAGCCCTGAATCTGTGCCTGCTCTTTCAGCGCGCTGTCAATCCAGATCGCCTCCAGACCAAAGGCCGGGTCAACGGTCACTTCTCCCGGAAGTGTCCCTGCCGCCGTGCCGGGGTTAATCGCCATCCAGCGCCCCGGATAAGCGTCACCGCTGCCGATCTCCACCCCTTTCATCAGAATACGGTAACGGGCCGGCGTCAGATCCATGTTGTCGCGGATATGCACCACCGGCGGCAGAAAGCCCATCTCCTGCGCAAATTTCTTACGGATGCTGCGGATACGTCCCAGCAGCTCGCCGTCCTGGGCGCTGTCCACCATCGGGATCAGCCGGTAGCCAACTTCCATCCCGAGGGAATCTTCCAGCTGGACATCGCCCCAGGTGGCTTCAACGCTGGCGGCGCTTTCCGGCTGGCGGACCATTGACATGGCCGGCACTTCGCTGCCTTGAGGCTTCATCTCTTTACCGCGTATCCACCAGGCCAGGCCCAGTAAGGCGGCGGTAAACAGCAGGAAGACCAGGTTCGGCATTCCCGGTACCAGGCCGAGCAGGCCGAGGACGCCCGCACTGAGCATCATCACGCGCGGGTTATTAAACAGCTGGCCCACCATCTGCTCACCGACGTCCTGATCGGTGCCGACGCGGGTGACAATAACCCCGGCAGCGGTCGAGATCACCAGCGCCGGGATCTGCGCGACCAGACCATCACCAATGGTCAGCAGCGTATAGGTTTCGGCCGCATGTCCGGCGTCCATCCCGTGCTGTACCACGCCCACCAGCAGGCCGCCGATGACGTTGATAATCATGATCATGATACCGGCGACGGCATCACCGCGAACAAACTTACTGGCCCCGTCCATCGAACCGTAGAAGTCGGCTTCCTGGGTCACGTCAGAACGGCGTTTTTTCGCCTCCTCTTCGCCAATCAGTCCGGCATTGAGGTCGGCATCGATCGCCATCTGCTTACCCGGCATGCCGTCGAGGACGAAACGTGCCCCCACCTCGGCAATACGCCCGGCCCCTTTGGTGATGACCATAAAGTTAATGATCACCAGGATAACAAACACCACAATACCGATGGCGAAATTCCCGCCCACCAGGAAGTGGCCAAAGGCTTCCACCACCTGTCCGGCGGCAGCAGCCCCGGTATGGCCTTCCATCAGGATGATACGCGTTGAGGCCACGTTCAGCGCCAGGCGTAATAAGGTGGAGAACAGCAGAATGGTCGGGAAGGCGGCGAAATCCAGCGTACGCTGGGTGAACATCGCCACCAGCAGCACCATGATCGACAGGGCAATGTTGAAGGTAAACAACAGATCGAGGATAAACGGCGGCAGCGGCAGCACCATCATCGACAGGATCAGCAGGATCAGGATCGGCCCGGCCAGCACCTTCCACTGCGTGTCTTTCATGTTAGCGGGTAAGCGAAGTAAAGCGGCCAGATTAGCCATCAGATTTTTGTTCTCCAGCGAAGTCCAGCGCATCCGGCACCGGCAATTTAACAGGTCTCTTCGGGATCAGCCCCCCTTCCACTTTCCAGCGGCGGAGTTGCCACACCCAGGCAAGGACTTCAGCCACCGCGGCATAAAGCGTCCCGGGAATATGCTGACCAATTTCACTATGGCGATACAGCGCACGTGCCAGCGGCGGTGCTTCAAGGATCGGGATACGGTGCTCCTTACCCAGTTCACGAATGCGCAGAGCAATTTCCCCTGCGCCCTTCGCCAGCACTTTAGGTGCGCTCATTTTCTTTTCGTCGTACTGCAACGCGACCGAATAGTGGGTCGGGTTGGTGACAATTACGTCCGCCTTCGGCACGTCCTGCATCATGCGCCGCCTGGCGGCCGCCCGCATCTGCTGACGGATACGCCCTTTAACGTGCGGGTCGCCTTCCTGCTGCTTGTGCTCGTCCATAATATCCTGACGAGACATGCGTAAATTTTTGAAGTAACTGTACAGCTGGAAGAAGACGTCAAACCCCACCATCGGGGAGAGCCCCAGCACCACCAGAATGCTGCACATGGCGATCATATTCAGCGCGCTGGCCAGGGCCGTCACCGGCGATTCACTGATCAGGCGCAACATTTCTGCCCAGTGATGCCAGATATACAGCCAGGTCACCACGCCCACCAGGGTCGCTTTCAGCACCGCTTTTAACAGCTCGGCCGCTGACTGTGCGGACACCAGTTTCGCCAGGCCTTTTATCGGGTTCATTTTGCCAAAATCGAATTTAATCGACTTACCGCTGATCACCAGCCCGCCCAGCAGCATTGGTGCAGCAATCGCCATCACCACCAGGCCGAACATCATCGGCAGGATGGCCAGTACGGCCTGCATCAGCAGATTGGCTATCTGATGAAGCATCTGACTGGTATCGCTGACTACGGAGTGATTAAAGACCAGACCATCGGCCACCAGCGCACCCAGTTTCCGCCCCATCCACTCGCCGCCGACCCACAGAATGCTCAGGCCGGTCACCAGCATCAAAATGGATGTCAGCTCACGCGATCGCGGGATTTGCCCTTCTTCTCGTGCTTTTTCAAGTCGATGGGCCGTGGGGGACTCTGTTTTTTCCTGATCGCTATCCTGAGACACGGTAGCAAAACCTTCAGTGCGGAATGACTGAGAGTAGAATGCCAAATTCGCGCAGGGGTAATGCCACGAGTAAACGGGTAAATAGGGGGTTATTTAGGGAATGGGCTAAAGTCAGTGCCCGCGCAGTTGAGCGGGCACTGGCATCAGCAGAGGCGGAATGGCTCCGCCTCTGTTATCAGAAGCCGAGGCTGTCCAGCAGATCGTCAACCTGATCCTGGCTTGCCACCACGTTCGGAGCCGCAGCATTGATCTGCGGGCCGTTCAGCAGGCTGTCGGTATCTTTCTTCACGCGGGCGCTCTGGTCAGGGATGTTTTCCATGAGGACCGTCAACAGTTGACGCTCAATTTCCTGGATCACATCCATCATACGTTTGATCACCTGCCCGGTCAGATCCTGGAAATCCTGAGCCATCATGATTTCCATCAGCTGGGCATTGGTGAAGCCTGTATGCCCCGGTACTTCGTCCAGATAACCACGAGTATCCGAAACCAGAGAGCGGGCATCTGACAGCTCGATAGGGTTTTCGAACCATTCATCCCAGCGAACTTTCAGTGCTTTCGCCCCATTCTCCATCACTGTCTGACGGGGCTGCGCGGCCTCGACGCAGTTTAGTGCACGCTCGGCCGCCTGGCCGGTCATTTGAATCACATAATCAAGACGATCGCGGGCATCCGGGATCGCCTCTGCGGCTTCTGCGATAGCCTGATCAAGGCCTAACTCACGCAGACTGTCGCGCAGCATACGCGTCAGTGAACCAATTTTAGAGATTATGTCCTGCGCCGAAGCTGCATCAACATTTGGTTTCGGAATAGTGTTCATCTCAGCTCCTTACATACCCAGTTTTTCGAAGATCTTACCTAACTTCTCTTCCAGGGTAGCCGCTGTGAATGGTTTAACAACGTAGCCGCTGGCACCCGCCTGTGCAGCCGCAATGATATTCTCTTTCTTGGCTTCTGCCGTGACCATCAGCACCGGCAGCTTACTCAGCGCGGCGTCGGCACGGATGGTTTGAAGCATCTGCAGTCCATCCATATTTGGCATGTTCCAGTCAGATACCACGAAGTCAAAGCCCCCAGCACGCAGCTTGTTCAGCGCATCCACACCGTCTTCAGCTTCTTCAACGTTGCTGAAGCCCAGCTCTTTTAACAGGTTACGGACGATACGACGCATCGTGTTGAAGTCGTCGACCACCAGAAACCGCATATTTTTATCAACCATACCTACTCCCGTAATATGTAGCCCGCGAGGACCGCGTTAGATACGCAACGCCTGTCCGGCGCTAATTTTTGCCAGCATGTGCTGGCTGATTTGGTGAAGATCCACCACCTCACTGGCCCCCCCGAGGGCAATTGCCTCCCGGGGCATGCCAAATACCACACAGCTCGCTTCGTTCTGGGCAATGGTCCAGGCACCGGCTTTGTTCATGGCCAGTAGCCCTGCGGCACCATCGTTCCCCATTCCGGTCAGGATCACGCCAACGGCGTTACGACCGGCAAACTGCGCCACTGAGTTAAACAACACATCGACCGACGGTTTATGACGATTCACCGGCGGTCCGTCATTCAATTTGACCTGATAGTTCGCGCCACTGCGCGTCAGTTCCATATGCATCGCACCCGGTGCGATATACGCATGTCCCGGCAGGATACGTTCGCCGTCTTCCGCTTCTTTCACCGTAATCTGGCACAGCTTGTTCAGACGTTCGGCAAACGATTTGGTGAAGCCCGGAGGCATATGCTGGGTGATCAACAGCGCCGGGCTGGTAGCCGGTAACGGCTGCAGCACATGACGAATCGCTTCAGTGCCGCCGGTAGACGCGCCGATGGCAATCAGTTTTTCGCTACTCAGCAGCGGCCCGGCTTTCAGCATCACTGGCGCAGGCTGTGGCCCACGGGTGTGCAGACGGGCGCGTGAAGCGGCACGCACTTTATCGGCAATCATCTGACTGTAAGCCAGCATCCCTTCGCGAATACCCAGCGACGGTTTCGTGACAAAGTCGACGGCTCCCAGTTCCAGCGCACGCAGCGTAATTTCAGACCCCTTGCCGGTCAGTGACGAAACCATCACCACCGGCATCGGGCGCAGGCGCATCAGCTTTTCCAGAAAATCGAGGCCGTCCATGCGCGGCATTTCCACGTCCAGGGTCAGTACATCCGGGTTAAACTGCTTGATCAAATCCCGTGCCACCAACGGGTCCGGTGCAGACGCCACCATCTCCATATCGGAATGACTGTTGATAATTTCGGTCATCAACTGGCGCATCAGCGCCGAATCATCTACGCACAACACTCTGATTTTACTCATTATCTTTCCTTAGTCAGTCCATAGACCGTCTGGCCACGCAGATAAAATTCTTTGCTAATCTGGCTGAAGTTTTCTGAGTGACCGGCAAACAGCAAACCGCCAGGTTTCAGTAACGGAACAAAACGCCGTAAAATCTTTTCCTGAGTTTCTTTGTCGAAATAGATCATGACATTACGGCAGAAAATCACATCGAACTGTCCGGGCAGCGCCCAGTCATTGGCCAGCAGATTGAGCTGGGCAAAGGTCACCATATTGGCCAGCTCAGGGCGGGCACGCACCATGCCTTCATGCGGCCCGGTGCCCCGCAGGAAAAAACGTTGCAGCTGCTGCGGGGAGAGCGTACGCAGTTCCTCCTGGCGATAGACGCCCGCCAGCGCTTTTTCCAGCACCTGGGTATCAATATCGCTGGCGTGGATCTGAAACTTACCCGGCCCGGTCCCCAGGGTTTCAGCCAGGGTCATCGCAATGGAGTAAGGCTCTTCACCGGTGGAGGCCGCCGCACACCATACGCTGTAGTTCCCCTGGCGACGTTTCGCATGTTCCGCCAGGATCGGGAAATGATGCGCTTCGCGGAAAAAGGCTGTCAGGTTGGTCGTCAGGGCATTCACAAAGGCCTGCCACTCGGCGCTGTTAGGGTCATTTTCCAGCAGGGCCATATAGCGACCAAAATCGTCGATATTCAGCATCCGCAGCCGGCGAACCAGGCGGTTATAGACCATTTCTCGCTTGTGATCGGCGAGAACGATGCCAGCTCGCTGATAAATCAACTGACTGATACGCTTAAAATGCGTATCGGATAACGGCAGGCGCTGTACCATCTGCGACAGCAGCGTTGCGTTTTCCGGTGGAGCTAACAACGTCGATTTCTTCATGTAGCCATCCTGCAAAGCGCGGATAAAGGTATTATTAGGGTGTCTCGTGCCCGGCGGCCGTCTGGCCGCGGGAACGCTCTTTACTCTGCACGCTCATCCAGTGCGAAGCGGCTGACCGCCGCTGTCAGATATTCTGCCTGTGCTTCCAGTGCTCCCGTTGCAGCCGCGCCCTCTTCTACCAGGGCGGCATTCTGCTGGGTCACCTGATCCATCTGGCCTACCGCCAGTGCAACCTGTTCAATCCCGCGTCGCTGCTCGTCGCTGGCGGCGGCAATTTCGCCCATAATGTCGTTCACCCGGTTGACCGACTGGAGGATCTCATCCATCGTTTCCCCGGCTGAAGCGACCTGCTTAGCCCCCTGATCGACCCGGCTGACCGACTCTTCAATCAGGGTTTTAATCTCTTTCGCCGCCTGCGCGCTGCGCTGAGCGAGGTTACGCACTTCACCCGCAACGACCGCAAAACCGCGTCCCTGCTCTCCGGCGCGGGCCGCTTCGACCGCCGCATTCAGTGCCAGAATATTGGTCTGGAAGGCAATACCGTCAATGACACTGGTAATGTCGGCAATCCGCTTTGAACTGCCGGCGATGGCGTTCATGGTGGTCACCACATTGCCGGTCAGAGCGCCCCCTTTGTGCGCCGTTCCCGAAGCTTCACGCGCCAGGTCTGAAGCCTGACGGGCGTTATCGGCGTTCGCAGATACCGTCGCCGTCAACTGCTCCATGCTGGCCGCTGTCTGCGCCAGTGAGGCCGCCTGCTGTTCGGTGCGGGCGGAGAGATCGTTGTTACCGGCGGCGATCTCGCCAATACCGGTCTGCATGGCGCGGCTGCCGTCACGCACGTCACGCACGGTCGAGGCCAGCGCCTGCTGCATATGCTGCAGGCTGGTGAACAGCTGGCCCAGTTCATTGCGGCTTCCGGCTTCCACTTCGCCGTTCAGATTACCGGAGGCAATGCGCTCAAAATGGCTGCGCATCCGCGCCAGTGGCGCAATCAGTGCCTGCTTCACCCACCACAGCGCCGCCAGGGTGACCAAAAGTGACAGTGTCACTGAAACCGCGAAAATCACCTTCGACTGGAAGTAGAAGCCTTTGCTGGCGGCCCCGGCGTGGTCACGCAGTTCATCGATGTGTTTCATCCAGCGCTGGTACTGCACCTGGAACTTGTCCTGCTTGCCCTGCGTGGGAGAATCAAGAAACGCCTGCAGCTGATTGTTCTGCAGCCAGGCGATCAGCTGTGACAGCTCGCTGTAATAGACGTCATAGGCCACCACGATATCTTTTTCTAATGCCAGCCCTTCCGGGGTGACCACAGGGATCGCTTTAAATTCTTTAAATGCTTTGTCGGCCCGATCAAGGTCACTCTGCGCTTTGGTCATCAGGCTGACCACCTGCTCACGCGGCACATTCAGTGCTGCACGGGTGCCGGCACGGCTCAGTGTCACACGGGTGCTGAGCAGCGCTGCCCAGCTTTCACCCAGCGCGTCACGCTGGTCTCCGCTGATTTCAACCTGGTGAATATTGTCAGCATCCAGGCGGAAAGAGTTAAAGGACAGTCCGCTGGAGGCGATCTGCATCAGACAAAACACGCCAAGCAGGGCGATGATGGTGCCAGATATACGTAAACGACCTAACATTGCGCACTCCCCGGAAAGTCACCTGATACAGGCAACAAAAATGATTCTTTTTCATCGGACCGCCCGTTAACCGGGCTGGCCCTTTGTGACGTGATGCCCGCTTCAGGAATTAAAACGTTTCCCAGTTATCATCTGATTTGCTGGCCGGCAGCGCTTTACGCGATGCTGACGGAGGTGACAGCAACGGAGAAACCTGCGCCCTGTTGTTATTAACGGCCGCGGTGACATTTTCTTTACGAATTCGGAAAACTGCCACGGCCTGAGTCAGCCGGCTGGCCTGATCTTCCAGCGATGCCGCTGCGGAAGCCGACTCTTCCACCAGGGACGCATTCTGCTGAGTGACGCGGTCCATCTCATTAACGGCCGTACCAACCTGGTCGATGCCCCGGCTCTGTTCGTCACTGGCGGAGGCGATCTCACCCATGATGTCGGTGACGCGGGTCACCGCGCTGACGATGTCATTCATGGTTTCTCCCGCGCTTTCCACCAGCACCGAGCCGGTATCCACGCGTGACACGGAATCCTCAATCAGGCCTTTAATTTCTTTTGCCGCCTGGGCGCTGCGCTGGGCAAGGTTACGCACTTCCCCGGCCACCACCGCAAAACCACGGCCCTGCTCACCGGCGCGGGCCGCTTCCACCGCCGCATTCAGCGCCAGGATATTGGTCTGGAAGGCGATACCGTCGATCACGCTGATAATATCGGCGATTTTCTTCGAACTGCCGGCGATGTCATTCATGGTTTTCACCACGCCATCCACCACTTTGCCGCCCTTCTGCGCGGTCTCAGAGGCGCTGAGGGCCAGCTGCGACGCCTGACGGGCGTTTTCGGCGTTCTGTTTCACCGTGGAGGTCAGCTGCTCCATGCTGGCAGCGGTCTGCTGCAGCGCGGACGCCTGCTCTTCGGTACGGGAGGAGAGATCGTTATTTCCGGCTGCAATTTCGCTGGCACCGGTATAGATGGCGTCAGATCCGTCGCGCACCACGCTCACCGTCTTCACCAGCTCCTGCTGCATATGCTGCAGGCTGACCGCCAGCTGAGCCATTTCATTGCGCCCTTCTGTATCGATCTGCTGCGTCAGATCGCCGCTGGCGATATGACGGATATGGTCAATGCTGGCTTTCAGCGGGCGCAGCAGGATCTGATGGATCCCCGTCCAGACCGTGGCAATGATGATCACCGACACCAGCAGGATGGTCAGCAGTACCCAGATGGCACGCTGATAGGCGCTCTCATTCTGCGCCGCACCGGCTGCCAGCATGGCATCGGTATTTTTCAGCCAGACGGTATACGCCTGCTCAAACCCGTTCTGGAAGCCCGTCGTTGGCTGGTCCACGAAACCTTTAAAATCTCCGCTGGTCAGCATCTGAATCAGCTCGGTTAAGGCGGCGTGCAAAATTTTGTAGTTGTCATTCACACCCTGCACGTGCGGCAGGTTAACCACATCCGCCGGCTGTTCTTTGGTGTATTCGGCAAATTCCTGCTCTGCGGTCGCCAGCTGCGATTTCGCCAGCGCAACCAGATCAGGTACCGTTGAGCCGGTTCCCTGCCCTTTTTCATCCAGCAGATAACGCGTGGCGGCGCGGTTCAGTGTGTTACGGGTTTGTACCAGTGCTATCCATGCGGAGGTAAGATTGGCCTGCTCCCGGCGAATCTGTTGTGTCAGACTGAAGTTTTCCTTATCCCCTTTCAGAGACTGGAAAAACAGCCCACCAGAAATTAACTGCAAAGAGCCAAATATTACCAGGACCAGCACCAGGCTGGTCACCACTTTCATACGCTTGAACATACCTTTCCCCAGTTGGATAGCTACTGTGATTTATCGGCAGTGATAGCGGGATCTTTACCAGGTTATGAATAAAGCCCGCAGAATAGCGGGCCAGAGGAGGTGTTCGTCTTTTTTTTAAGCATATCGGGGCTGAGAACAGCCCCATCTGTATTGCTAGAAGGTTTCCCAGTGATCCCCGGTGGCAGCAGGTGCCGCCAGCTTCGGCGCAGCAGAGGCGCTCAGTGCGGGCCGTTTCAGCACAGCCGCCGGTATGGTTTTCTGTTGACTGAGGCGGAACACGGCCACGGCCTGGGTCAGCCGACTGGCCTGATCTTCCAGCGACGCGGCAGCGGAAGCTGACTCCTCCACCAGAGCGGCATTCTGCTGGGTGACGCGGTCCATCTCGTTAACGGCCGTGCCAACCTGGTCGATACCGCGGCTCTGCTCGTCGCTGGCGGAGGCGATTTCGCCCATGATGTCGGTGACGCGGGTCACCGCGCTGACGATATCATTCATGGTCTCTCCGGCGCTTTCCACCAGCACCGAACCGGTATTCACCCGCGAGACAGAATCCTCAATCAGGCCCTTAATTTCTTTTGCCGCCTGGGCACTGCGACCAGCGAGGTTGCGCACTTCCCCGGCCACCACCGCAAAACCACGGCCCTGCTCACCGGCGCGGGCGGCTTCCACCGCCGCGTTCAGTGCCAGGATATTGGTCTGGAAGGCAATACCGTCGATTACGCTGATAATATCGGCGATTTTCTTCGAACTGCCGGCGATGTCACTCATGGTTTTCACCACACCATCCACCACTTTCCCGCCCTTCTGCGCGGTCTCCGAGGCGCTGAGGGCCAGCTGAGAGGCCTGGCGGGCATTTTCGGCGTTCTGTTTCACCGTGGCGGTCAGCTGCTCCATGCTGGCGGCAGTTTCCTGCAGCGCCGAGGCCTGCTGTTCGGTACGGGAGGATAGGTCGTTATTCCCGGCGGAGATTTCGCTGGCCCCGGTATAGATGGCGTCAGAACCGTCGCGCACCACGCTGACCGTTCGGATCAGCTCCTCCTGCATATGCTGCAGGCTGGCCGCCAGCTGGGCCATTTCATTACGCCCTTCCACAGCAATGGGACGCGTCAGATCGCCGCTGGCGATGCGGCGGATATGCTCAATACTGGTTTGCAGCGGACGCAGCAGGATATGGCGAATGCCGCTCCATACACCGGTAATCACTAATAGCGACACCACCAGAGCAAGGCCGAGGATCCAGATCGCCTGCCCGTAAGCGCGCAGGTTTTCTTCTGCCCCCGCAGCGGCCTGTGCGTCATTATTCGTCAGCCAGGCATCATAGGCATGAGCAAAACCATCCTGATAGCCCTGGGTCGGTTGATCAAAGAACTCATTAATTTTCCCGGCGTTCATCAGCTGGATCAGTTCGCTCAGCGCCGAGTGGAGGATGTCATAATTTTTCTGGATAGCCAGTACGTTGTCGGCCGTTTTGCCCTGTTCTGACAGGCGGGAATGCCACAGTGCATAATTTTTTTCTGCCAGGGTCAACTGCCCCTGAGCCTCGCTCAGCAGCTGCTTCACCGCCTCGCTGATCCCTTCACGGTTAGCATCCAGGGTATAGCGGATCCCCGATCGATTGAGCGTGTTACGCGCCTGAATCAGCGCGATCCATGACTGGTTGAGTGCGGACTGTTGCAGACGAAGCTGCTGGGAGACGGCGAAGTTGTCTTTATCGCCTTTCAGGGCCTGGAAGAACAAGCCCCCTGTGATGAGCTGTAATGAACCGAAAAACACCAGCACCAGAATCAAACTGGTGACGACCTTCATACGCTTAAACATAATGTTCCTTATTAAACAGTTGACGCTGCTGTTATCGGCAGGCGGCTGCGGATCTTTATGTGGTCGCGTTGCGGTTAAGGTAGTCAGTTATCTGGCAGAGAGAGGCATGAAACCCTCCGTTATCCTTTCTCTCCCCGCATATTGCCAGGGTAATCCACCGTGCGGGGCGGCCGCCGAACGGGCCGCCCTCTGCGGTTCAACGGGTGGTCAGAAGGTTTCCCAGTGACTGTCAGACGCGGCAGCAGCGGCGGCCTGCGGCTTACCGACGGTGACAGGTTTCAGTACTGGCCGCTTCAGCGGGGCCGGAGCCACGCTTCCCTGGCGGGCAATGCGGAAGACGGCGACGGCCTGAGTCAGTCGGCTGGCCTGATCTTCCAGGGAAGCGGCTGCCGAGGCAGACTCTTCAACCAGTGAGGCATTCTGCTGGGTGACGCGGTCCATTTCAGTCACTGCCGTGCCGACCTGGTCAATACCGCGGCTCTGTTCGTCGCTGGCGGACGCAATCTCGCCCATGATGTCGGTCACGCGGCTGACCGCGTTGACGATATCCGTCATGGTTTCACCGGCGGTACCCACCAGCACTGACCCGCTGTCCACGCGTGCCACAGAATCTTCAATCAGGCTCTTGATCTCTTTCGCTGCCTGGGCGCTGCGCTGGGCAAGATTGCGGACTTCACCCGCGACCACTGCAAATCCACGGCCCTGCTCACCGGCGCGGGCAGCTTCTACCGCCGCGTTCAGCGCCAGAATATTGGTCTGGAAAGCAATTCCGTCAATCACGCTGGTAATATCAGCAATCTTCTTCGAACTGCCCGCGATGTCATTCATGGTTTTCACCACGCCATCGACCACCTGGCCACCCTTACGGGCCGTCACCGACGCGTTCAGCGCCAGCTGCGAGGCCTGACGGGCATTTTCCGCATTCTGTTTTACCGTCGCGGTCAGCTGTTCCATGCTGGCAGCGGTCTGCTCCAGCGAGGCCGCCTGCTCTTCGGTACGCGCGGAGAGATCATTGTTACCGGCGGCAATTTCACTGGCCCCGGTATAAATCGCATCGGAGCCGTCGCGCACGACGCTGACCGTTTTCACCAGCGCCTGCTGCATATCATGCAGGCTGGACGCCAGCTGGGTCATTTCATTGCGCCCGCTGATTTCAATGTGCTTCGTCAGGTCGCCTTCAGCAATGTTACGGATGTGGCCAATGGTGGCTTGCAGCGGACGGATCAGGATGTTACGCAGGCCAAACCAGCACAGCACAATCAGGGCCATCACCAGCACCATCACGGCACCGATGGTCCACAGCATATGCACGTAAGCCTGCTGGTTCTGCACGGCTCCTTTGGCACTCAGTTCATTTTGCAGATTACGCCATTCGGTATAGACGCCCTGCATGGCGATCTGCTTCTTCTCGATGTTCTGTTTGAACATCGCATCCAGCTGCTTGTTCTCCATCTGCCCGGTCATCACTTCCAGCGCCTGAACGTAATCAGCATAGCGCTGCTGGAGGCGTTCGGTCAGCTGTGGATCGATGCCCGGCGTCGGCGGGGTTGCCTGGAACGCATCATACGATTTCTGCGCGGCAATCAGCTGCTGTTTGGCCTGTGCGCTCAGCGTGGCGAGGGACGCGCTGCTGCCGCTGTTGGCGGCTTCGCTCTGGATCCGCAACATGCCGCGGTTCAGCGTGATACGCGTCTGGTTGAGCGTCACCCAGGCATCGGTAAACAGGGAGACATTATCATTGGCCGTTTTGGACACGGCAAAGCTGTTTTTATCGTGGGTGAGCGCGTTGATAAACAGGCCGCCGGCGGCCAGCTGGAGAATGCCGAAGATCAACAGCACCAGAATCAGACTGGTAACGACTTTAATACGCGAAAACATAGGTAACCTTTGGTGTAATTTATGGAATAACACTGGGGGTATCGGTCGGGAGACGGCGATCTTTATGTTGTGAAGGGTTAATTAACTAAAAGAGGCAGAGACGCGAATTTTCCTCCTTTTTTGGGACTGACTCCGCCTATACACCCTGTATTTACAGGGACAAAAAGGTGCATTTAACAGCATCGCAGAGCATATTTTCACCCTGTCACGAAACCTCAGACCACACTCAGATATCAACGGAATAAAACAGGAGAAGACAAATACAGCAAGGAGGGGGTCAGGGAGAGGTCTGTTCTTTCGGTGTTAAGGTCAGTGACAAAAGGGATGAGGATAATAAAAGGGCGGATCGTCGATCCGCCCTTCTCGCTACTACGCGCTGCGCAGTGTATCCATCAGCGCCATCTCTTCGCTACTTAACAGCTTCTCGATATCGACAAGGATCAGCATACGCTCACCGAGCGCACCCAGACCGGTCAGATATTCGGTCGACATGGTGACGGCGAACTCCGGGGAAGGCCGGATCTGATCCTGCGTCAGGGACAGTACGTCAGACACGCCATCCACGACGATGCCCACCACGCGCTGTTCCAGATTCAGCACAATGACCACGGTGTTGTCGTTATAGACCACACCCGGCTGTGCGAACTTGATGCGCAGGTCAATAATCGGCACGATCACACCGCGCAGGTTAGTCACACCCTTAATAAACGCCGGGGTGTTAGCAATACGCGTCACCTGATCGTACCCGCGGATCTCCTGAACTTTCAGGATATCAATACCGTATTCTTCGTCACCCAGCGTAAACACCAGGAACTCCTGACCCACGGTTTCGCCGGCGAGTTTAGTGACAGTGGCCATTCCAGTCATAATTCTACCCTTAATCAGTTATTGTCAGGCTGCGGCTCCCGCCACACGCTTTTCACGGTTCAGAGACTGCAGTGCAGAGACATCCACAATCAGCGCTACGCTGCCATCACCCAGGATGGTAGCGGCGGAGATGCCCGGCACTTTGCGATAGTTGCTTTCCAGGTTTTTCACTACCACCTGGTGCTGACCAATCAGCTGATCGACCAGCAGCGCATAGCGTTTCCCGGCGCTCTGCAGGATGACAACAATCCCCTGCGTGGCTTCGGTTTTGGCCCCCTGGACCTCAAAGACGTTCCACAGCTCAACCAGCGGCAGATATTCACCGCGGACTTCCAGCACGCGTTCACCGCCTGCCAGTGCTTTCAGGTCATCTGCCAGTGGCTGCAGGGATTCCATCACGGCATTCAGCGGCAGGATAAACACTTCGTTTGCCACGCGTACGGACATCCCGTCAAGGATTGCCAGCGTCAGCGGCAGCAGGATGCGGATCGTCGTGCCTTTACCCTGTCGGGACGCGATTTCAACGTGCCCACCCATCTCCTGGATATTACGTTTCACCACGTCCATGCCAACGCCACGGCCGGAGACGTCCGTAACCTGCTCGGCGGTCGAAAAGCCCGGCGCGAAGATCAGCATGCCGACTTCTTCATCGCTCATGGATTCGCTAACCGGCAGCCCGGAAGAAAGCGCTTTCGCCAGAATACGTTCGCGGTTCAGGCCGGCCCCGTCATCGGTAACTTCGATGCAGATATTGCCGCCCTGATGTTCCGCAGACAGCGTCAGATTCCCGACCGCATGTTTCCCTGCCGCCTGACGTTTTTCCGGCGTTTCAATACCGTGGTCAAGGCTGTTACGCACCAGGTGCGTTAACGGGTCGATAATGCGTTCGATCAGGCTCTTGTCCAGTTCGGTCGAGCTGCCCATCAGGGTCAGTTCCACTTCTTTACCCAGCTTGCTGGCCAGGTCACGCACCAGACGCGGGAAACGGCTGAAAACGTATTCCATCGGCATCATACGAATCGACATGACCGATTCCTGCAGATCGCGGGCGTTACGCTCCAGCTGTCCCATGCTGTTCAGCAGCTCGCCGTGGTTAACCGGATCAAGTTCACCCGAACGCTGCGCCAGCATCGACTGGGTGATCACCAGTTCGCCGACCAGGTTAATCAGCTGATCGACCTTCTCTACCGCGACGCGGATACTGGTCGACTCACTGACTTTGGGATTAGCCGCTTTCTTCGCAGGTTCACGCTTAAGCTGAACCACATCGCTGACGGCAGCCAGCTCAGGTTCCGCGGCGACCTCCATCTCTGCTTCAGCCTCAACAGCAGGTGCGTCGGCCATCGCGGTGGCGATATCCACCACATCGGCCTGCGGGAAGTGGATCTGTGATTCATCAATCACAAAGCACAGCACCGCAACGATATCGTCTTTACCGACGGAGGAGTCCAGCGTGGCTTCCAGGAAGTCTGCGCCTTTTACCGCATCAGAAACCGTACCCAGATTACCCAGCTCTTCCAGCATCAGGTCGGCTTCGTTCGCCTTCAGCGCTGTCAGCTTAATACGCAGACCGTTGGAAGCAACGGAAGCCGTTCCTCCCGCAGGCACCGCAGAAATTTCAGACACCGGGGCTTCACCTTTCGCTTCCAGCGCCAGCTGGCGCAGAGCCTGACAAATGTAGGCGAACGTAGCGGCATCGGGCTCTGAGGCGGTTTTATACGCATCCAGCTGTTCCTGCATAATATCTTTGGTTTCCAAAAACAGGTTGATGATATCGGTACTGAGCTGCATTTCGCCGCGGCGCGCACCGTCAAGAATGTTTTCCAGAATATGCGTGGTTTCCTGTAACACAGTAAAACCAAAGGTACCCGCCCCGCCTTTAATCGAGTGGGCCGCACGGAAGATAGCGTTAAGCTGTTCCGAATCTGGTTCCTGCGGGTCAAGACCCAACAGGTGTTGTTCCATGTCCGCCAACAATTCATCGGCTTCATCAAAGAACGTCTGGTAAAAATCGCTGATATCCATGCTCACGGTATCACCTCGGCTGTGAGTCGCGATCGGTCTGGGTCGTTGGTGCCGGTGCGGCCGGTAACGAGGTTACCGGTGCAGCAGTACTGACAGACTCAGCCTGTGATTGTTGAGGGTCTTGGTTATTTGTGGCTGTGGAAGGAACTTCCGGCGCCGCTATCTGTTTAAGGCTACTTGCATCATTAATCTGTACCGCATCACTTTCGGCATTTTCCCGCTCAATCTGAGCTTCAGTGTCGTGGTTCAACACCAGCAGACTGATGCGTCGATTTACCGAGTCGTTTCCGCCGCGATTTTTCAGTTTCATGGTGTCAGACATGCCCACCACGCGCAGCATCTTGCCACCGTCCAGCCCTCCCAGGACCAACTCGCGCCGCGACGCATTGGCGCGGTCAGCAGAGAGTTCCCAGTTACTGTAGCCACGGTCGCCCCCGGCATACTGAAAATCATCGGTATGGCCCGCCAGGCTGATCCGGTTCGGAATATCATTCAGAATCGGGGCAATGGCGCGCAAAATATCGCGCATATAGGGTTCAACCTCTGCGCTACCGGTTTTAAACATCGGTCGGTTCTGGCTGTCGATAATCTGAATACGCAGCCCCTCTTCAACCATATTAATAATCAGGTGTGGACGCAGCGCCCGCAGACGGGGATCGGCTTCAATCAGCTGATCCAGCTTTTCACGCAGGCGGTTCAGACGAATCTCCTCCAGCTTGCGTTTCTGCGCATCCATATCGACAACTTTATGCACTTCACCACTCTTTTCCGTCGGGTCCTGGCCACCGCCAGGGATCGGGCTTGAGCTGTCACTGCTGCGCTGCCCGCCGGTTAACGCCACTTTCAGTGGCGTCTTAAAGTAATCGGCAATCTGAATCAATTGTTGAGGACTAGAGATAGAAATCAGCCACATCACCATAAAAAAAGCCATCATGGCCGTCATAAAGTCGGCGTAGGCGATTTTCCATGAACCGTGCGAGCCGGCATGTTTATTCGACTTTTTCCGCTTTACCAGCACAATGGGGTGATTGTTATGCTTCATGCGTCTTGGTCCGAAGTCTGCTTAGTGGATTTCGCATTACGGACATGCTCCTCCAGCTCGGTAAACGACGGTCGGTCGGTCGAATACAACGTCTTACGACCAAACTCCACCGCAATCTGCGGGGCATAACCGTTGAGGCTGGAAAGCAGCGTGACCTTAATGCACTGCATCATCTTGGTGTTCTCTGCACACTTCTGGCGTAATACCCCCGCCAGCGGAGAGATAAAACCGTACGCCAGCAAAATCCCGAGGAAGGTTCCCACCATGGCGTTCGCAATCAACGCACCCAGCTCTGCCGCGGGTCGGTCTGCAGACGCCAGGGTATGGATGACCCCCATTACCGCAGCAACAATCCCGAAGGCCGGAAGGGAATCCCCCATGGTGGCCAGTGCCGTTGCCGGCACATCACACTCGTGTTCGTAGGTTTCGATCTCTTCATCCATCAACGCTTCAATCTCAAAGGCATTCATATTGCCGCTGACCATCAGGCGTAAATAGTCGGTAATAAAGTCCACTAATCTTTTATCGGCAAGAATGCGCGGGTAATTAGCGAAAATCTCACTTTCCTGTGGATTTTCGATATCCCGCTCCAGCGACAGCATGCCCTGCTGACGTGATTTCGCCATCAGGCGATACAGCAGAGCCATCAGATCCATATACACGGCTTTGTTATATTTCGAGCCGCGCATCAGCAGGGGTAACGCTTTTACCGTCGCTTTAATCGCCTTGCCGTTATTACCGACGATAAATGCGCCAATGCCCGATCCGACAATGATCAGCACTTCTGAGGGTTGGTATAACGCGCCGAGGTGGCCGCCGACCATTGCGAAGCCGCCTAACACCGACCCGAGGACAAGGATGTAACCCAATATAATCAGCACGAAAAATCCTTACGCTGTAAACGTGTGGGTGGGTGAAAGCCAGATTATTCAGGTAGGGACACCAGGCGTGGGCAAAAAAAAAGCAGCGGTCAAAGACCGCTGCTGGATTCACTCCACGTGGCGAACACTATTAAACGGCTTGTTTAACCTGTTCATCCAGCAGTTGTGAATTGTTATCGGCAGTTTCTGCGATAAGTTTACGTCTTTTTACCGCCCGGGATGGGGGCTGGCAAAGGCTGCAGGTAAAGCTGCCGACGGGCTGATGGGCGTGATTAATAAAGCTTCCGCCACAGCACTTACAGCCAGTTAATTCCAGCATTCCACTTTCAACAAACCGGACCAGGGTCCAGGCGCGTGTCAGCGCTAATAGTGGGCCCTCGTCCTGTTGTGGGCACTGCTCCAGGTAGAGGCGGTACGCTTTAATCACGGCCTCAACCCCGGTGCATAACCCGGTTTTCACCAGGAACTGCCAGGCATTACAGAACATAGAAGCATGGATATTCTGCTCCCACGTCATAAACCAGTCGGTAGAGAACGGCAGCATTCCTTTTGGAGGTGGGCTACCGCGTAACTCTTTATACAGTTTGATTAAGCGGCCGCGGCTTAACTGCGTTTCGCTTTCGAGCATCTGCAGGCGGGCACCCAATGTAATGAGTTCCATCGCCAACTGAATGTCGCGTGCTTCCTGAACGATACTTTTCTCACTCATCAGCTTGCCGCCCTCTTTTTCGGTTCTGCATCTTTCGATACATCACGTAATAAACGGCTGGAGAGCAGAATTCCCGTATGGATCTGCTGCAGGTCGTCCACGCGTGATTCCTGAGTTAAACGGCTAATTGATTTGTGATCGTTGAAACGGAACTGACACACCAGTTGATTGGTTTCTGCCAGCTTGACCATTTCAGGCAACGTCAGACCTGCAAGAGCATCGGCCATTGGCTCATCGATACCCAGGCGGAACATTGCAGAGGCTTTTTCCTGGTTAATTAAACGTTGTGCGAGTAATAAATAAGACAAATTGATGTCGTAAATATGTTTGAGTAATTCTGATGTACCCATTTTTTTTTCCATCCTGACTGACACTACTTTTAACGTGTGCGGCTTAAGCCGCTACCATGGTTGCTGGTTGGTAAATCTAAAGATGGCAAAAAATTAGTGGCAAACGCCAAACGTATAAATAAGCTGTCTTGTTTTCGGTGAACCAAGCCAGGAAATAATCATGAATTCATTTTGCCAGTGGCCATTCCTGAGCCATCTCATCCCTGACTTCTTCCGTGACTTCTTGTTACATTCTTTTAGGACTATTCCTAAAACAACGCAACTCTATCCCCTCTGATCGCGACATACAACGAGAGCCAAGCCAAATTTTAGATAAAGTGTGACGCAGGTCACACTTTTAAGGCAAATAATTCCCAAAAACCCATCAGTAACGCTGTTGATTAGCTCACTAACTAATCATTATGCTCATTTTTTGTAAATTTCACCCCGTGAGCAACCATTAGCCAGGCAAAACAACCTCAGATGGAACATTAAAGCGAAGCCAAGCGGTCGCCTGACGAGTTGATAGAGAATAATAATAACTTAAGCGTATTTTTGCAGAGTTTTATGCTAATTAATGGCGTGGGGAAGGCAGTAAGGATTAGTTACTCACGGTGAATATTTGACCACTACATGAAGGCAGAAATGTGACACAGCTCAGGTTTTTTAAAGGAAGTGATAACGGTTTGTAAGCAGTTCACCCCTTATGTTTAGGGTCTGCCAGAAGATGTAAACAGCCGTTACATAAGCGATATGAATGAATAGGTGGAAACACTAGGAATAACCTTATGATTATCGACAACCCGCGTAGAATCTTTAGCGAAAAGTAGATTTATTTGATTTTCTGTGGTCCGGGTGTCTGTTTTTTCGACAATTAACCGCATAAATTACGTAGAGACGATGAAGGATGGTTAAGCGGGGCGGGAAAAAAACAGGGGGCGACGCCCCCTTTCAGTTGCCTTTCTTATTTATACTGGACCGCCTGATCAGGCGAGTTTCGGGAAAGCGGCCACATTATTCTCCTTTTCAATGGCCCTCCCCTGAATCGGCAGCGCCTGCAGGTCCTGCAGGTAGCTTTCCCGCCAGTGGGCGATGTCGTTCTGGCGCAGCACGTTCATCATGTCGTTATAGCGGGAGATACGTTCCGTGCGTGACATGGTCAGCGCCTGATTCAGTGCAGCGGCTACCTCATCGCGATCGTAAGGGTTAACAATCAGCGCCGACGTCAGTTCGTTAGCCGCCCCGGCGAAGCGTGACAGCACCAGCACGCCAGGATCGTCCGGGTCCTGTGCAGCGACATACTCTTTTGCCACCAGATTCATGCCATCACGCAGCGGGGTCACCAGGCCGATATCCGTCAGCCGGAAAATCTTCATCAGCAGACGGCGATCAAAATGCTGATTCAGATAGTACAGCGGCGTCCAGCCCAGCGTGCCGTACTTGCCGTTGATCCGCCCGGCTTCCGTTTCCAACTGATGACGAATATCCTGATAGGCCTGCACGTCACCGCGCGACGTCGGGGCAATCTGTGAATAACGGATTTTGCCGCGATGCTCCGGGTAGTTCTCCAGCAACGCTTCGTAGGCAAGAAAGCGCTCCGGCAATCCCTTCGAGTAGTCCAGACGCTCACAGGCGATGATATTTTTTGCATCACCGAGATCTTTTTTCATCGCCACCATCTTCGGCGGCAGCGGCCCTTCTGCCATCTCTTTGATGCTGTCGGGCTCGATCCCTATCGGATAGACCTCCGTAGTGAAGCGATTGCCGAATGCCCGGTGCTGTTTACCCTCACTGTTCAGCGTGGTCTGCAGTGCCACACACTCAAGGAACGCCATACGATCGCTTTCCGTCTGGAAGCCCAGCAGATCGTAATCACACATCATTTCCAGCAGATCGGCATGAGGCGGCAGTGCGTTGAAAATCTCTGGCGTCGGGAAGGGAATATGCAGGAAGAATCCAATACGGTTATTCACCCCCAGCTTGCGCAGTTCAGCGGCAAACGGCAGCAGATGATAATCATGGATCCACAGCACATCGTCTTCCTGCAGCAGCGGTACCAGACGCTGGGCCAGCTGCGTATTCACGCGCTGATAGCCATCCCAGGCCTCACGCTGGAAATTGACCAGGTCAAGACGATAGTGGAAAGCAGGCCACAGCACGGCATTGGAGAACTGCAGGTAATAGAGGTCATAATCGTTCTGGTTCAGACCGAAAGAGGCATAGGTGATGCCGTCCTGCTCCAGCATACTGAGCTCTTCTTCATCTTCACCAATTTCAGTGATATCTCCATTCCAGCCGTACCACACGCCCCCGGTAGTCTTCAACGCGTCGACGATCCCGACGGTGAGCCCTCCTGCACTGGCCTTACTGCCATCCGGGATAGCAATACGGTTAGATACGACAACTAAGCGACTCATAACCTTAACTCCTTACTGACGTTATCACGTCTTCATCTAGTTTTATTCGTGCCTGTTCCAGCCAGTGATACACGGCGGCAACATCGCTGAGATGGCCCTGCGCTGCGCTGGTTCCGGCACCGACTTTAATTGATATGCCCTCCATGGCATTGACCACGTTAAACCCTGCCTCGTCGGTCAAATCATCTCCCAGAAAGACCGGAACGCGTCCGGCAAAAGGAGGGTGCTGCATAAATTCTTCAATGGCCGCGCCTTTGTTCACGCCGCGCGGCTTCAGTTCGACCACGCATTTACCCGGCTGTTGCACCAGTTCAGGAAAGCGCGCCACCAGCGAGTCGGCCAGCTGCTCCACGGCCTGCTGGTGCTGGGGGGCCTGTCGGTAGTGCAGGGCAAACGCCATGCCTTTACTTTCCAACTGGGTGCCCGGCAGTACCGCCATGGCCGTGTTCAGCGCCTGACTTAGCGCGGTCACGGTGGCAGGTTGCAGGCGGAGACGTGTGATCTGCCCTTCGCTGTCGCGTCGCTCCGCACCGTGAACACCGGCCATCGGCAGTACCAGCGGGGACGCCAGCGCATCCAGTTGTTCAATCGGACGACCGGAGATCAGTGCCACGGCCCCCTCGCAGCGCTGTGCCAGCCGGTTGAGGTTATCCAGCACCTGTGCCGGAATAGAGACCTCATCAGGGCGTGGCTTAATCGCTGCCAGGGTGCCGTCCACGTCGAAGAAAAAGGCATAGCGGGTGGCCGCCAGCAGGGGGGGAACGAAATCTGTTTGGGTTGTCACACATTCCTCCTGAGTTAACGATCGGGAGATGCTGCTGACAATGAGGGGGACAGCGGTCGTCTGACGAGCGGCGGTGGTGTTAAGCCTGTCGTCAGACGTAGTCGAGGGCAGCAGTACGGCGGCGTCAGCCCTCAGTGCAGACAACATCAGCCTAAAGTATAGCGGGGTTTCCAGAACCTGCCAGAAATCATGCGCTAACTGGCTGCTGCCACAGAGAATTCACATCAATATCCGGCCAGTGGTTGGCCTCTTCCGGGCCGATAATATGATCTTCACAGTAGAGACTGGCGAGATCGATAATATGTGGCGTCAGCCGCTTCCCGCTGTTCAGTGAAAAGAAAACGCAGATTTTAGGCTGCAGTAACGAGTGCTCCCCGGGTTCCGTCACCACCCCGAGCCGCCCGGAGGAGAGGCGGACCAGCGATCCGACCGGATAGATACCGACGGCTTTCACAAACGCGTAGAGCAGTTTACGGTCAAAATGCCCGGGCCAGCTGGCCATCTGGTGCATGGCGCTGGCCGGATTCCACCCTGCCTTGTAGGGCCGGTCGGAGGTTACGGCATCGTAGACGTCGCAGATCGCGGCCATCCGCGACAGCAGGGTAATCGCCCCGGCGCGCAATCCATGGGGATATCCGCTGCCGTTCACCTTTTCATGATGATGCATAGCAACATCCTGCAGGTCATCTTCGGCTCCGCTGCGCCGTAAAATCTCTGCACCGGCCACCGGGTGATACTTCATCAGATCGAACTCCTCCTCCGTCAGCCTGCCGGGTTTATTCAGGATGGCCAGCGGAATCGCCGCTTTACCGACGTCATGAAGCAGACCTGCCATTCCCGCCCTTTTCTTCTGCGCTTCGTCCAGTTCCAGCTGATCGGCCAGTGACAGCATCAGCGCACACACCGCTACCGAGTGAAGATAGGTGTAATCGTCATGGGACTTCAGGCGCACCACGCTGAGTAGCGCCGCCGGATGACGATTAAGCGAACCGGCAATATCGTTCACCAGCGGAACGGTGCTTCGCGCATCAATCGTCTTCCCGAGCCGGGCATCGCCAAACATGGTCATCACCGGGCCCCTGGCCGCCAGACAGATTTTTTGCGCCTGGGCCATTTCGCTGTGCATGGTCACTGCACTGTCTGCGTCTGCAGACGGCGAAACGTACGCGACCGCGTGGTCAGGATCTGACGGTGGTGTCCCCTCCTCCGCCATGATGCACAGCTCAGGGGACCGTCCGCGAGACAGGTCAATCCATACCTCGCGCACGCCGCTTTCCTGAATGGCCCGCACCTGGCGCGTCTCGGTCAGCAGCATCTCATTGTGTACCAGCGGATGCTTAAGCCAGAACACGTCCAGCTTGTGCAAAAACATCCCTGTCTGCAGTTCATTCACTGCAATACTGATGATCATCCGGTTCTCCCCCTGACAGTATGAATTCCATTCCCTGATCACTATCGGCAGATGATCAAAAAACCTGCGGGATGCTGACGTGAAACGGCGGATTATCGGCCTGCATTGACGCCAGATGTGCCCACGGTCACGTCTTCAGAACGGATGTGTGGCCCGGATAAGGCGGTGGAATACCGCGCCAGCGTGCCGGTTCGGCTGACAGAAACTGAATAAAGCAGACGAAACTTCACCGTCACGTTCGGAGCCGTCTGGAATCGGGGAAAAATCGCTGATGGAAGCCACAGGCTGCGCGCTGATGCGCTACATTGCCTGAACACCAGGGCGGCGGTCTGACGGACGCGCCGTCATTTTTCTCAGGGGGCCTGATACCAATGTTAGACATGATGATAAAAAGAAAACGCCAGCGCCGGCATACGGAAGATCGCTACCTGGCGCTGGTGCTGGCCACCAGCGCCGGACTGCTGAATGCGATGGCGCTGGGGGCCTTTGGCATTTTTCCGTCCCATATGTCAGGGAATACCTCGCAGCTCTCCTCGGAGGTGTCCAGCGTGGATATCCGCGATATGACGTTTCTGCTGTCCATGATCGTTGCGTTTGTCAGCGGCTGCGTCAGCGCACGCCTGCTGGTGATTGTCGGTATCCGGCAAAATATACGCACCATCTTCAGTCTTATCCTGCTGGTGGAGGGGATTCTGCTGATAGCGATGTCAGCCTTTGAACTGCTGTACTACTCTTCAGCTAATAACCGTGAAGTGATCGTCTTCCTCGGGTTTTTAATGGGGATCCATAACGCCACTTCTACTCAGCTCTCCAATGGACGCGTGCGTTCCACCCATATTACCGGCACGCTGACGGATGCGGGCATTGCGCTCGGCTCTTTACTGGCCGTGCTCTTCCGCCACGACCCGTCAAAACAGGTCAGCGCGCAGCGCAAACAGTTTATCACCCACCTGATCACCATCTTTTCCTTCCTGACCGGCGGCATCGCGGGCCTGATGCTGTTTAATCAGTTTGGTTTCGGTTCCATGATTGCCGTCGGCGCATTTCTGGTGATCATTGCCCTTGGCGCGGTGGCGCTTACCGTTAAGCTGGCGCGCGGCTGATCCCTGTTATGACGCGGCTCTTTTCGGAGCTGCGTCATAAAATAACAATTTGATCTGACCCAATGTGACATTTTCGTTGCGTAAGTAAACCCGCTCAATAACTATAGGTAGAACGTTCTACTAAAACGTTCTACTTGCACCACACCTGCCCTTTTACTCTTAAAACTCTGTCCCAGCGGGAGACACTATGCGTTTTTTTACCGGGTTCTTTAAATCGCTTTCCAGATTATCAATGATTGGCCGTGCGCTGATGTTGCCGATCTCACTGCTGCCAGCGGCGGGCCTGCTGCTGGCGTTCGGGGATAAGTTTCATCTGCCACTGATGATGAATGCCGGCGGTGTGATCTTTGATAACCTGCCGCTGCTTTTTGCCGTCGGCTCTGCCGTCGGCCTGGCGTCTGAATCCGGCATTGCCGCTCTGGCCGCCACCGTGTCCGTCCTGATCACCAATATGACCATCGGCACCGTGATGCAAATCACCCCGGAAATGGCGGCCAGCGGTGGGAAATACGCGATGGTTATCGGCATTCCCACCTTACAGATGGGGGTGTTCGGCGGGCTGATTTGTGGCGTGCTGGCGGCCTGGTGCTATAACCGTTTTCATACACTGCAGCTGCCTGAGTTTCTCGGCTTCTTCTCTGGTAAACGCTTTGTCGCCATTGCCACCGCCTTCCTCTCTTTCCTGCTCGGGCTGGTACTGCCACACATCTGGCAGCATATTCAGGCCGGCATTGATGCGCTGTCGGTGGTGGTGAACGGCGATAATCAGGCGCTGTCGACCTTTATCTTCGGTCTGGTCGAGCGTGCGCTGATCCCTCTTGGGCTGCACCACATCTGGTACCCCTCTTTCTGGTACTCCTTCGGTGACTACACCACCCAGGCCGGACAGGTTATTCACGGCGATCAGACCATCTGGTTCAAAATGCTGGAAGAAGGCACCAAATCCTTTAGCAGCAATACCTACCAGAACGCCGGTAAGTTTATGCAGGGTGAGTTCCCGCTGATGCTCTTCGCCCTGCCAGCCGCCTGTCTGGCGATGTACCATGAAGCCAACACCAAAAACAAAAAAATCGCTTCAGGTATCCTGTTTTCGGCGGCGCTGACCTGCTTCCTGACCGGGATCACAGAGCCGGTAGAGTTCACCTTTATCTTTGTGGCACCGATCCTGTATGTCTTTAACGCCATCATGGCGGGCCTCTCCTATATGTGCATGTACCTGCTGGATGCGCATATTGCCAAGTCATTTTCTGCCGGGTTGATCGACTATATCTCGTTTGGCATCCTGCCTTCCTTTAACGGCTTCCAGACTCACTATCTCAGCGCGGTGATCGTGGGCGTGCCGATGGCGGCCATCTACTACGTCGTGTTCCGCTTTGTGATCCGCCGCTTTGACGTTAAAACACCGGGGCGCACAGATATCACGGCGAATGCCGGTGACAAAAGCGATGCAGAGCTGGCCAGCGAGATCACCGGTCTGCTGGGTGGCAGTCATAATATCAGCAGCGTGGGTGCCTGCATCACGCGCCTGCGGCTGGAAGTTGAAAACAGTGAACTGGTGGACAAAGACGGGCTTTACCACCTCGGCGCACGCGGGGTGGTGTTTGTCGGGGATAATGGCATCCAGATAATCTTCGGGGCCAGAGCACAGTTTATTGCGCAACAGATGGCCCCAGTGACCGGGCGCTAGCTGGCACAAATTATCGTCTCCTGTATGCTACGGGAGACGATTTTTTTACAAGGAATACAATGAAGAAGGTCAGCATTGTTGATGTGGCAAAACAGGCCGGTGTTTCCGTTTCCACGGTGTCGCTGGTGCTGCGCCAAAAAGGGAAGATCTCAACGCAGACCATTGAAAAGGTCCAGGCCGCTATCGCTGAACTGGGCTACGTACACAACGTGGCCGCAGCTAACCTGCGTGCCAGCACCTCAAATCTGATTGGCCTGATTGTCCGCGACTTCAGCGACACCTTTAACCTGAGAGTGATCACCAGCATTGTCCAGGCGCTGGAGCAGCAGGGTTATATGGTTTTTCTGGCCCATCCCCAGGATGATGAGGCGCGGCTGGAACAGTGTCTGCTCTCGTTCACCCGTCAGGGGGTTGCCGGGGTGATCTACCTGACCAGCAGCGTTACCCGGCAAACCCTGCCCGGGGCGGTTCGCCACTGTGCGCTGCCGCTGGTGACCGTTTCTCAGGCGATGATCGAGGGGCAGTACGATCTGGTAATGCGCGACAACCGCCAGGCCGCTGCGCAGGCGACCCGCTATCTGATCGAGCGCGGCCACCGTAATATCGCCTATATCGGCGGTGAGGAAAACGACCTGATCCGCGACCAGCGGCTGGCGGGCTACCGTATGGCCCTGCAGCATTATGGTCTGGTCTATAAGGAAGAGTTCACACCCGCCTGCCGGGAGGAGACAGATGCAGCACGCCTGGCAACCCGGCGACTATTGGAGAGCAATAATAAGATCACCGCCCTGCTGTGCCACTCTTCTCATGCGATCATTGGCTGCCTGAACGGTATTCATCAGGTGGGTCGTACCGTCGGCAAAGACGTGTTTCTGACTCAGCAGGTCTCGCTGCTCGGGTTCGAAGATATGTTGCAGATCAACCTCAGCTCCCCTTCCTTTACCTATGTGTCGTCGGCCAGCGATGAAACCGGCCGCCAGGCCGCCGCGCTGATCCTGCGTAAAATCGGGCAGAACGCGCTCCCACCCCAGCGCATAGTGGTGTCGGGTGAGCTGGTGCTGAGAGAGTCCGGCTAGACGCTTACAGCCGTCCGGTATTCACCCGTTTGCCAATGTCCTTCAGCTGGGAGTACTTCTCCAGCAGCTGCGGACCATCGTCCAGGCTCATGGCAAACATCCACATATAGGTCATTACCGAATAGATATGTCCGGCGTCGGTCCCTCCGCTGCGGGCCATGTGCATCAGGGTCAGGCCAAACAGCAGCGCTACCATCACGCCAATCGACAAATAGCCCAGCGCTTCGCGATCGGACAGGCGGATGCGCAGCCCTGCCAGCACGCGGTAGTGTCGGATCAGCGAAGGGGTGTTGGCATGGCTGACAAAACGCACTTCCCGCTCCAGGCGGTTATTCAGTCGTCCAAACAGGCGCTCATTTTTATTCGTATAGCTGCGCAGGAAAAATGAGAAAAACAGCAGAATGACCAGGCAGGCCACCCCCGTCCAGAATTCGATAACCAGCAGCATCACCGCCGCCCCACTGATTGACGCCACGCTGGTGATCAGTACCGGCAGGTGTTTTTCAAAGAAGTCGACGAATTCACGCGACAGCGCCACGCGCGCCGCAATAGTGGAGTGGGTATGCCGATCCTCCCGCTGCTGCAGGATCACCGGCACCGCCAGTTCGGCATAAATACGCGCAAAGGTGCGGGTATCCACGCTGCGCCTGGCCGCGCCGATCGCCCACATTACCATCACCATCAGGGCATACAGCAGGGCGTGCAGCGGCTGGGCATTCAGCGTGGCATTAATGGCAAAACCCGCCAGCAGGGGATAAAGCAGATAGGTTACATTTTCGGCCACCACCAGCAGTAAGGTGATGACCAGTTTACGACTGTGGCGGCGACCCAGCCTTTTCAGGGTGGCGACGGCACTGCCGGCAACCGCGACGGTTTCCGGTAATTTACAGGTTTGCATGAGGCTCATTTCTGGTAGGATTGCGTTTGAGCGGTTGCTCAAAACTGAAATCCAGTCTATTTGAGCGCTTGCTCAAAGTCAACGCAGGGCAAATGATGAAAGAAACCCGGGAAGCGCTGAAAGCCAGAATTCTGCAGGGCGCGATCGCGCTGTTTATGGAAAAAGGCATTGAAAAAGTGACCACACGCGAGCTGACCGAGCACCTTGGCATCTCACGCAGCCACATCTACCATTATTTCCGCGACTGGGAAATGCTGAGTAAAGAGGCGATGGCCCTCTACTTACAGCAGGATCGGGAAGCGTTTGCCGCCAGCATCACAGGCCTGACGGCAGAACAGCGGCTGACCGCGTTTGTTGCTGGTTATCTGCCTGCCGCAGCCGATGCCGCCTGGCAGCTTTACAGTTCGCTGTGGCAGCTGGCCATTCACGATGGTGAGTGGGCCGCGATCGCCCAGTCGATGATGGAACAGTGGCACCGCCTGCTGGGCAGCATTATCCACCAGGGTATTGAGGATCGGGCTTTTTTCAGCCCGGCACCGGAGCGGGTGACGCGCCAGCTGAGCGCCATGCTCAACGGCTATGCCGACCAGCTGATTGTCTCCCCCAACCCAGAGGCTCATCAGGCAGTGATGCAGGATATTGAGGCCTTTATCGCTCTGGCCCTGAGAACCTCACCCGCCCGCTAGCGCTCATTGCGCTAACCCGCCCCGGCTGCCGTTCGCTATACTCGACTTTTTAACCACTCCCCATCAGAGGAAGACCCGTGATCAAATTCAGCGTACTTTACCCGCGCCAGCCAGGCGCTCATTTCGACCATGACTATTATCGCGACGTCCATCTGCCGCTGATCCAGTCACGCATGGGCGCTGCCTGTCAGCAGTATGAAATTGATACGCCGCTCGACAGCAATATGCCGTATATCGCGGCCTGCCATATTTACTGCCCGGACAGGGCGACATTCGACAAAGTGATAGCAGAACATGGTGCAGAGTTTGCAGCGGATGTGGCTAATTTTACTAATGTGGAGTCGCAGAAGCTGGTGTCTGAAGTGTTACGCGTTAATTAAAGCGCAGCGGGCAGCCGGGTGTTCACCTCCGCTGCCCACCGTGGCGTGTGCCGGGCTGGACCGGTGTCCCGGCCAGCCCACCCCCCTCAGGAAAGGATATTCTTCTCGGCCAGATCCAGAGCGAAATAGCTGAAAATAATATCGGCTCCGGCCCGTTTAATCGACCCCAGGCTTTCCAGCGCGACGTCAATCTCACTGATGGCTCCCGCCTGCGCACCAAATTTAATCATCGCATACTCCCCGCTCACCTGATACGCCGCCAGCGGAAGCTGAGTGCGCTCACGCACGTCGCGCAGAATATCCAGGTATGCGCCTGCCGGTTTCACCATCAGCGCATCCGCCCCTTCCGCTTCGTCGATCAGTGACTCGCGAATGGCTTCGCGGCGGTTCATCGGGTTCATCTGGTAAGTTTTCCGATCGCCCTTCAGCGAGGTGCCAGCGGCTTCACGGAACGGGCCATAGAAGGAGGAAGCAAACTTGGTGGAGTAGGACATGATTGCCGTGTCGGTAAAGCCTGCGGCATCCAGCGCGTGGCGGATCGCCGCGACCTGACCATCCATTGCCGCTGACGGGGCAATAAAGTCGGCACCCGCTGCAGCGGCAACCACTGCCTGACGGCCAAGGTTAATCAGCGTGGCATCATTATCCACCCCGTGGTCGTGCAGCACGCCGCAGTGGCCGTGGCTGGTATATTCACAGAAACAGGTGTCGGACATCACGATCATTTCCGGCACGGTTTCCTTGCAGATGCGCGACATGCGCGCCACCAGCCCGTTCTCATTCCAGGTGTCACTGCCGTCTGCATCGGTATGGTGAGAGATGCCAAAGGTCATCACCGACCGCACACCCGCTCTGGCAATGCGCTCAATTTCATATGCCAGACGTTTTTCAGGGATGCGCATCACCCCCGGCATGGCGGCGATAGGCTTATAGTCATCAAGTCCTTCCTCAACAAAGATCGGCAGAGCCAGATCGTTCAGGCTGAGGGAACTTTCCTGAAACAGGGAGCGGAGAGATGCAGACTGACGCAGGCGTCGTGGGCGCTGGACTGGAGAATAGCTGGACAAAACAACCTCTGTTTAGCGGGTCATACACCGGTCAACGGCACCGGCGATGATAAATATGAATAGTGCGCTAACAGTATACCTCCGGGCGCAGGATGACAATGCCTGCGCGATACCGGCAGCCCTCCCCGGCACAGAATGATTCATTTTTCGCGGTTGCACGCACAGGACTCACTTGAAAGCGCGCCGCAGATAGCGCTTTATAAGGGGGACTTTTTCTTTTTATCCATAAGGAAACCCCATGTCTGAACACGCGACGTTAACCTTCGTCACCCTGCTGGGCAGCCTGCGCAAGGCCTCCCTGAATGCCGTTGTCGCCAGTAACCTGCCCACGCTGGCACCCGAAGGCGTTGAGATCCACGCCCTGGGGTCGGTTGCCGACTTCCCCCATTACGACGCCGATATTCAGGCCGAAGGCTTCCCGCCTGCCGTGCTGGCAATGGGTAAAGCGATTGCGGCTGCGGACGGAGTGATTATTGTCACGCCGGAATATAACTACTCCGTACCCGGCGCGCTAAAAAACGCCATCGACTGGCTGTCACGTCTGCCGGACAACCCGTTTGCCGATAAACCCGTGGCGATCCAGAGTGCCTCACCGGGGATGATTGGCGGTGCGCGCGCCCAGTATCACCTGCGGCAGAGCCTGGTTTTCCTGAATGCACGGGTGCTGAACAAGCCGGAGATTATGATCGGTCAGGCCACCAGCCGGATTGATGCAGACAGTGCTACCGTCACCGATGAAAGTACCCGTCAGCACCTGACGGCGCAGCTGGCCGCCCTGGCTCAGGAAGCCCGCCGCTAATTTCCCCTCCGGCAGGCAGGCAGGCAGGCAACAGCCTGCCGGAGCGAATACCCGCCCCCGCCTTATTTTTCTGTACGCCGCTGCACTCGCGCACATATCTCCCCATTATCAGTAATAAGTTATCTATCCTGTACAGGAGAAAATTAAACACGGCCTAATCATAACGGGAGAAAAAATGGGATTTCTTGGCTGGACGGCGGCCACCGGCGGGCTGCTGTTACTGATGTCGCTGGCCTCAGGCTGGATAAGTCGTGGCCCGGTCACTTCGTTCGCACTTTATCTGATTGCCGGGATCCTCTGCGGCCCCTGGGTACTGGACCTGCTGCGGATTGATATCGCCGCCCACGCGCATCTGGCAAAAAATCTGACGGAAATTGCCATGGCCGCCTCACTGTTTATCACCGGACTCAAGCTGCGCCTGCCCCTGAACAGCCCGGGCTGGCGAATGGGGGTGCGGCTGGCGTTTCCCGCCATGCTGCTGACGGTGGCAGGCGTGACGCTGGCCACGCATTTTCTGGTCGGTTTCTCCTGGCCGCTGTCGCTGGCGTTTGGCGCCATCGTTGCGCCGACCGACCCGGTGCTGGCCAGCCTGATCTCGGTTAACGACGCCCGCGACGACGATAACCTGCGCGTCTCACTTTCCAGCGAGGCCGGGCTGAACGACGGCACCGCCCTGCCGCTGCTGATGCTGGCGGTGGCCCTGCTCGCCGGCGGTGCAGAGATGTCCTGGTCGTTTATCAGCCACTGGGCGCTGAAAGATGTCCTGTGGGCGGTGGCAGGCGGCAGCGCCATCGGTTTTGGGCTGGGCAGGCTGATTGGTCAGTACGCCTCACATCTGAGACACACGCATCAGGATGTCGCCCCCAATGACTTCCTGGCGCTGGCGCTGATCGCCCTCAGCTACGCCATTGCGCAGTCGCTGGATGCCTCCGGTTTTCTGTCGGCCTTTGCGGCAGGTGTCGGCCTGCGTCGCGCCGAGATGCGCGTGGTGCGGCATTTCCCGACAGAAGAGTTCCAGGAGAGTGACTACCATCCCCCTGCGGAGGAGCTGGTAAACCCTAATGCGCGCCATCAGACCGACCAGACCCATCCGGCGCGCTCGGCGGGGCTGGTGGTCAGCGATGCGCTCTCTTTTGGCGACACCATTGAACGCCTGTTTGCGGCGGCGATCATTATTGTTCTGGGGGTAACGCTGGCACAGCACTGGAACACCACCGGGCTGTGGATGGCCGCGCTGCTGTTTTTTGCCATTCGCCCTCTGTCGGTGTGGCTGTCTACCGTCGGCACGCCGGCTCCTGCCCTGCAGCGGGCCACTATCGGCTGGCTCGGGATCCGCGGTATCGGCAGCATAAACTATATTGCCTGGGCCTATACGCACGGTCTGGCGGGTGCCGACGCCGCGCGCATGGCCGATATGGCCTTTACACTGATCGTGGCCAGCGTGGTGGTGCACGGCATCTCCGTCACGCCGTTAATGAACTGGCGTCAGTCCCGCCTGCAGCGGAAGTGACGCCGTCGGTCACGCCTGTTCGTTGCCCGGACGCTGATAAGCCGCAGGCCGGGTCAGGTAGGTTTTCAGAATGTTGTGTTTCACCAGCAGGTAAATAATGCCGATAAACACCAGCACCTCTGAGAACACCAGCGCACAGGCCGCGCCGATTGCACCAAACTTCCACGCCATCAGGCAGCAGAACGGAATGTTCGCGGCACCGACGATAAACATCAGATACATACGCTGCTTTGCCAGGCCATGCGGGATAAGGATCTGCAGGCCTGCCGGGTAGCTGATGTTACCGAAGATAAAGCCGCACACGGCAATACGCAGCACATCCGCTGACTCATGAAACGCCGGGCCAAGCAGCAGCCGTACGACAAAGTCCGCGAAGAAGAAGGTGAAGACCACGATAAATACGCTCAGACCAAACGACAGGCTGATGCTTTTACGCGTGGCCGCGACCGCAGCGGCGCGATCCTTATGAAAAAGATGGCTGACTCGCGGGAAGAAAGCATTACCGATCTGTTCCGGCACCGAGTTCGCAGCCTTCTTCAGACGATCGGACCCGTTGTACAGCCCCACCATATAGGTGTTGGTCATGCTGGCCAGGATCAGCACGTTGATGTTGTTGAAGAGGTTGGCCCCCAGAATAGACATAAAGACGTGCAGGCTGTCTTTCGTGCGCTGCAGGATCTCCCCGGGTTCAAAGCGATACGCCCCGATCACGCGCATTTTGACCACAAAAGTCAGCGTAATGATCGCCGTGACAAACGCCACCACACCGGGCACCAGCGCCGCCAGCCACGTATCCTCGGGTGATTTGACCAGCAAAAAGGTCAGCGGGATTGACGTCAGCTGCCCGACGGTGGAAATCACTGCGGTTTTACCGAGCTTTTCAAAGCCCTGCATCAGCCAGCCAAAAGAGAGCAGCTGCCCGTACAGCACCGTTGAGTTAGCAAGGGCAATAAAGAACAGCGCGTGCCAGGCGGGATTAAGCCAGGTGACGACCAGCAGCACCGCCAGCGATGCGGTACCCAGCAGCAGTTTGGCATTGAATGTCGACCAGAATAGCTGGGTAACGCGTTGCTTATCGTCCCGATGCTGGGCAATATCCTTGGTGGTATAAATGTTAAATCCCCAGTCAGAGATCGTGCTGCAGTACATCACGCAGGCTAACCCCAGCGCCAGCAGTCCCATATGTTCAACGCCGAGAACGCGAGCCAGATAAGGCAGCGTTGCCAGTGGAATGATAAATGAGGCACCGCGATACGCCAGCAGCGACAGTACATTAATTAACAGCGTTTTATCGATTACTTTAGCCATCAGCCCCTGACCTTTAAAAAAAATCCCTTCATGCTTTGCGTAGACTCCGCTTTATCCTGAGCAGATTAGAGTACAATTCCGGCCGTCTTAACAGCAGCCAGTTGGCTGCCCCCCCTGGTTTCAGATTTTTCCCGAAATAATCAATGGCGTGATGCACATATTGCGGCACGGACCCTCCGCTGGAAAGCGACAGGTGGATCATCAGCTTAAAGGAGTGAATAAGATATAAGCGTCGTAACTCGCTGCGGTCGTCGAGATCAGCCGTCAGTTTAATCATTTTTTCATAGGACTGTATAAAAGCATCATAACGCTGACGGAAATACCCTTCCGTTTTAACCCCCTGGGTTAACGACCCGCGACGCAGCCGCTGCCGGTAATAGACATTTTCACTGACAAACGCGACTCGGGTCCGCAGAAAAGCGTCGAGCGTGTAACAATGGTCCTCATGAACCCGCTCTATATATTTCAAATTAAATCTGTCTATGATTTCTTTTTTCAGAACATAATTCCAGCTGGCCGAGGTGTAGGCCCCCTTGCGCAGCAGATGGCGAAATACGGTTTGCGAAGAGGACAGTCCCGACAGCGTATGCTGTACTTTCGGCCAGCTGTCGTCCGGGTTGCCATCGGTGAAAATCTCCGAGTTAAAACAGAACAACTCCAGTGCAGGATACTGCACCACCCGTGCGGAAAACTCCGTATAAAATCCTTCACAAACAACATCATCCGGATCACAACAGAAAACATACTCTCCGCTAGCGAGGTGAATGCCGTGGTCACGTGCCCGTCCCGCTCCGCCATTTTCCACGCTGACGATCCTGACCCGTGGGTCATTACCAAAGCGTGCCTGAATGCGGGCCAGCGTATTATCGGTCGAACCGTCATTAACAATAATTAATTCATTTGGCGCTGGTATTTGTGCCAGCAGTGAATCGACACATTCAACAATATAATTCTCTACGTTATACGCAGGGATAATTACTGACAGCAGTTTTCGCGTCATCACATTCGTCTCGCCATTTCAGATTTGGTTTTAATTAACACCAGAAAATAATAAAAAACAACGACGGGTGACGCCCGGCATAGCGTTTAGGATAAAACTTACCTCTTGGGGAAAATTTCATAAGATAAATTTAAACAAGATATAAAATGACACAAATAAATATTCAGAAAAAATAAAATTAAACGAACAGTAAACACCACTTTATTTAACGCCAATTATTTACAGGCTCTTAATTTAATCTTAATGTTCCTTGTTTTCGCCTGTTGATTTAATTCTGACAGCGCACGAAGATGAACAATGAATCAACGGCCGATGAGATCGAGAGAAATCGCAGAAAAATAAATGTCATTCTGTAACCCCTCCCCAGGGATTTTCTTAATGAACAGCACCTGTATTTAACCGGCAGCGCGGGGAATAGCGATGAAAAACGTGATGTTAGCGATATACCCGGCATTCAGCAAAGAACGGCGGGGTGAACAACGCTGAAATAGCTGTTTACGTTTGCTTTTTCAGCCTGCCGCGTTGTGCCCCTGCTGGCCGGCACGCGGCAGGCTGAAAAAGCAGACCACTCTGATTGAAAAAATGGTTAACCCTTTGAAAAAGTCACCTTCCGGCCACGCTACTGACTCCCGCCCTCTTCATCGGCGGAACGGGTCGATCGCTTACTTTTTTCATCCTTTCGGTGAATATTCCGCCAGGCGCGTTGGTATTTATTACTGTTCGTAACATTCTGTGGTCGTTTCCGGCGTGAGTGATAAAAGCTCCTGATAAGTTAACCCCTGCTAACCAAAAAAAGTCAGAAATCAGAACTGCATCAAAGCCCGATCGTCCACCAGGCCCTGCTGTCAGGCATTTGTGCTAGCCTTTTACAGAATTCAGGCGACAGAAACGATCCATCCGGGCGATTAAAATATGAAGATTTCTGACAGTTTCCGTCATCATTTCATTAAAGACGTGTTGATACCCCTGACCTTTGTTTTACTGCTGACGTCCGCTGCAGGTATTTCCACGCTGCTGTGGGCCACATCACGGGCTAACCAGGATGAAACCCGTCAGCAGCAGCAGATCGTTGACAGTGCCTTGTCGCACAGTGTCGCCGGGATGCAGAAGCAGCAGCGCAGCCTCACCCACTGGCCGCCGCTGGCAGAGCGCCTGGCACAGACGCCGCACGATCTGGGCTGGCTGAATGAAAACGTCGGGGCCTGGCTGTCCGGTATGTTTGACCATCAGCTGATCTACCTGCTGGATGCCAGCGGTCACCCCGTCTATCTGTGGGAGGATGGACGTAACGTTCCGCCTGATCGCTTTGCCCACGTCGCCTATGCGGTACGTCCCTTCCAGCAGAGCCTGACACATCGCCACAGCCCCGGGACTGCCCGCAGCGACCGGACAGGTTTTGTCCTGATTGATGACGCCCCTGCCATCGTGACGCTGGGTGAAATCAGCGCTGACGCAGCCGACAGAGGCACGTATTCCATGCTCAGTATCCGCCGGTTGGACAGCGACTGGCTGCAATCCCTCGCCCGGCGCGGTCTGCTCCACGATCTGCGTTTTACACCCCGGGTCGTCCCGGCAGGCACCCCTGGCTATTTTACTTTGAAGACGCCGCAGGGAGTCCCCATCGGCAGTCTGGCATGGACGGCAGACCGCCCCGGAACCCGCATGCTTGAGGTTCTTGCACCGGCCATGGCGCTGGTCCTGTTGGTGATTGTGCTGATCTCTGTGGTGATGATCCGGCGGCTGTGGCTCTCCTCCATGCGGCTTTCCGACTCCCTGCTGCAGCTGGGTGCCAGCGAAGCCCAGGCACAGCACCTCGCTTTTCACGATGTCCTCACCGGGCTGCCAAACCGGGCGCTGGTGGATGAGCGGCTTAACCAGGCGCTGGTGCATCTGCCCCGCCAGCAGGAGAAACTGGCCCTGCTGCTGCTGGATCTTGACCGCTTTAAAACGATTAATGATACCTATGGTCATCAGGCCGGGGATGAGCTGATCGTCGAAGTGGCGCACCGTCTGAACGGGCTGGTACGCCATCGCGATACAGTAGGCCGCCTGGGCGGCGATGAGTTTGTCATTATTCAGCAAGACATCACCACCTCACGGGAAACGCATCTGCTCTGCCAGCGCATTATTGACGCACTGAACCGCCCCTTTACGCTGCTGGGCAATGAGACCTGGATCGGCGTCAGCATTGGCGTGGTGCTGGCCCCCGACGACGCCACCGAGCGCATGGAGATGCTGCGTAAAGCTGACATTGCGCTGTATGAGGCAAAAAATCAGGGACGCGGACAGTACCGGATATTTGAACACGTCATGGATGAATCACTGAAAACGCGCCAGCAAATTGGCGCTGACCTGCGGCTGGCGTTGCAAACCCGACGCGATCTCAGCGTACATTACCAGCCGCTGGTAGAGATCAGCGGACAGCGGATCGTCGGCTTTGAGGCACTGGTGCGCTGGCAGCATCCGGTGCAGGGCATGATTTCCCCTACCGAGTTTATCCCCATTGCCGAAGAGATGGGGATTATCGCCCCGCTGGGAGAATGGGTACTGCGCGAAGCCTGCCAGACAGCGCGCCAGTGGCCCGACCTGACCCTCGCCGTTAACGTCTCTCCGCTGCAGTTCCGCGCGCCCGGATTCGTTGAGCGTATCAAGGCTATCGTCAGTAAAGAGCAGGTTTCCCCTTCACGTATCGAACTGGAAATCACCGAGGGCGTGCTAATTGACGATGAAAAGAGGGCAAAAGGCATCATCGACGACCTGCGGGCGGCAGGCTTTCGTATTGCGCTGGATGACTTCGGTACCGGCTACTCCAGCCTGAATTATCTCAGCCATTTTTCCGTGGATAAGATCAAAATTGATCGCTCCTTTACCCAGTCGCTGGGTATGAGCGGTAACGCCGCCGCAGTTATCGAATCCGTCGTCAGACTGGGGCATGCGATGGGCCTGACGGTTACAGCTGAAGGAGTGGAAAATCGCGGGCAGATGAAAGCCCTCGCCCGGGCCGGGTGTAACCATCTCCAGGGCTATCTGTTCTCTGAGGCGGTTCCCCGGGAGCAGATAGCCGGGCTGGTTAACCCGCGAGAAGCCAGCTGAATCAGGTCGGGAATGAAACGGGCCGGCGTTCCGGCCCGCGATATCAGAAGAAGCCGAGCGGTTCGATGCTGTAGCTGATCAGCAGGTTTTTAGTCTGTTGATAGTGATCGAGCATCATTTTATGCGTTTCGCGGCCAATCCCTGATTTCTTGTAGCCCCCGAAGGCGGCATGCGCCGGATAGAGGTGATAGCAGTTGGTCCACACGCGCCCTGCCTTAATGGCGCGCCCTACGCGATAGGCACGGTTAATATCGCGCGTCCACACCCCCGCTCCCAGGCCGTAGATGGAGTCGTTGGCCATGGCGATGGCTTCTGCTTCATCGTTGAAAGTGGTAATCCCCACTACCGGCCCGAAGATCTCCTCCTGAAACACGCGCATGCTGTTATTTCCCTTCAGCAGGGTCGGCTGGATGTAATATCCACCAGCCAGATCACCTTCCAGTTTTTCTACGCCGCCGCCGGTGAGGATTTCCGCCCCCTCGTTCTGCGCAATCTCAAGATAAGAGAGGATTTTGTCAAACTGCTGCTGCGAAGCCTGTGCGCCCACCATGGTATCGGTATCCATCGGGTCGCCGCGCCTGATGGTTTTGACCCGTTTCATCACCGCAGCCATAAAGGGTTCATAAATCGACGCCTGTACCAGCGCGCGTGATGGACAGGTACAGACTTCCCCCTGATTGAGAAAGCCCAGCACCACGCCTTCTGCCGCTTTTTCAATAAATGACGGCTCCGCCTGCATAATATCTTCAAAGAAAATGTTCGGTGACTTCCCGCCCAGCTCAACGGTAGACGGGATCAGATTTTTTGCCGCCAGCTCAAGGATATGCCCGCCGGTTGCGGTTGAGCCGGTAAAGGCCACTTTGGCAATGCGCGGGTGAGAGGCCAGCGCCTCCCCGGCTTCGCGCCCGAAGCCGTGGATGACATTCAGTACGCCTGCAGGCAGCAGGTCGCCGATCAGCCCGACGAACAGCGTGATCGACAGCGGGGTCTGCTCGGCCGGTTTCAGTACCACGCAGTTGCCTGCGGCCAGCGCCGGTGCCAGCTTCCACGCGGCCATCAGCAGCGGGAAGTTCCAGGGAATAATCTGTGCCACCACGCCCAGCGGTTCATGAAAATGATAAGCCGCAGTAAACTCATCAATCTCCGCTGCCGTCCCCTCCTGGGCACGCAGGCAGCCAGCAAAATAGCGGAAGTGATCCACGGCCAGCGGCAGATCGGCCGCCAGCGTTTCGCGCACCGGTTTGCCGTTATCCCAGGTCTCATTGACCGCCAGCATCTCCAGATTCTGCTCCAGACGGTCAGCAATTTTCAGCAGCGTGAGAGATCGGGACTGGACCGACGTTTTTCCCCACGCGTCAGCGGCGGCGTGCGCAGCATCCAGCGCCTTTTCCACGTCATCTTTATCGGAGCGCGGAAAGTCGCCAATTACCGACCCATTGACCGGTGAGGTGTTGGTAAACCAGGTGCCGTTAACCGGCGGCGTAAACTCGCCGTTGATGTAGTTACCATACTGTGACTGCAGGGTAATCAGAGACTCTTTACTGCCCGGATATACATAGCGCATCATCGCTCTCCTGTTAAAGAAATCGCCGTGGCGAACTAAATGTTAACAATAAAATAACTCATTATTAACATTATCAATAACGGTGAGCATGTCAGATTGCCGGGCCGTAAACTGTGACGGCATCGAAAGGAAAACGGCATTTTAGCCCAGCGCTGTGAGGCAGCGCACAGGGCCACTGCCGCAGGCGCACGGCAGGGCCGCAGCATCACGCCCGCTGAGCGACGGGCTGCACCTGCTGCCAGAAATCACCTAATAACCGGGCCGGCCACTGCGGTACCGGCTGCGCCGTCATCAGGCGGGCAACCTCAACCTCACTCAGGCTGTTCTGCAGGCAGGCGGTCATAATCTCAGGGGTGAATTCGGGATGAAACTGCACCGACAGCGCCTGGGCGCTATAGCGGATAATCTGACAGCCGTCCTGCGGCGAACGGGCCAGCACCTGCGCGCCCACCGGCGGCGTCAGTACCGACTGGCGGTGTGACAGCCAGGCGGTGAACCGATCGGGAAGTGCCGACAGCAGCGGGTCCTGCCGCATCCTCGCATCCCCTGTCACCCTTACTGCCCCCCGTTCCCAACCCGCCGGGTTATCCCCGACGTTGCCCCCCAGGGCATAAGACATCAGCTGATGTCCGTAACAGACGCCCAGCAGCGGCAGCTGCTCTGCTACGGCATGCCGCACCCAGGCCGCCGTTCGCTCACTCCAGTCGGCGCGATCGGTCACCATCGCCCAGGAGCCGCTGAGGATGGCGGCAGAAATCGCGTGCACATCGGGCAGAGCCTCCCCCCGATCCGGACGGACGACAATATAGTCACTGGCTGACAGCTCCAGTGCCGCCACAAACCACTGCGCCTGCTCGCCGACGCGCGCGCTGACCGCCCCGGGCGGTGATTCAAGCTGAATAATGGCTAAAGGAAGTCTCGCTGTCATCGTAATCTGTCCTCAGATCGCTGCGGGGCCGCTTACCCCGGCGACGATCATGGCAGCTTACCGCCGCGCTGTCTCATAACATTTTCTTGTATTGTCTTGATAACCCACCGGCTTCCCGCCCGCCTCTGCGCCACCGGCGGCGAAAAAACTGTGCAGTTCCGCGCCTCATCCGGCGATTTTCATGCCATGATTATCAGGACTACTTCGTTTGCTAAGGACTTTGCGGTGGCTTTGCGTCATTTTTTACTGATTTTGCTGGTGGTGTCTATCTGGGCCTTTAATAACATCGCCATTAAATGGGGGCTGCTCGACCTGCCGCCCCTGCTGATGATTACCCTGCGCTTTGTGGTGGTGGCCCTGATTCTGGTGCCCTTCACTCGCATCACCCGTCAGCAGCTCTGGTATCTGATGCCGCTGGGTTTCACCTTCGGTTTTATGCACTTTTCCCTGCTGTTTGTCAGCCTGAAGTATACCGATGCCGGCACCGCGGCGGTGATCGTCCAGCTGGGAACCCCAATCGCTATGCTGCTGGCCATGGTGATCCTGAAAGAGAAGCTCCGCCTGATCCAGCTGGCAGGCATCGCCCTGTCCCTGAGCGGCGTGGTGGTGCTGGCAGGCAGCCCGACCATCCCTAACATCTGGATATTCCTGATGCTGATCCTTAGCGCCTTTGGCTGGGCAATCAGTAATCTGATTGTTAAAAAATCACCGCCCATCAGCCCGTTAACCCTTACCGGCTGGCTGTCGTTTTTTGCCATTCCGCTGGTGGCTCTTGCCTCGTGGATGACCGAATCAGATCAGCTTCATCTGCTGCTACACTCTTCATGGCGGGGCTGGTTTGGCATTCTGTTCAGCGCCATTGGCTCGTCCATCGTGGCGTACTCCCTGTGGTACAGCCTGCTGAAACACTACAACGTCAACCTGATTATGCCTTACTCACTGCTCACCCCGGTGCTGGCCGTTATCATGGGCGTGGTGGTGCTGGGGGACAGTATGAACGGCTACAAGGCTATCGGCGCGCTGCTGGTGATTGCCGGGACGGCCATTGCGGTGATTAACCTGCGCAATCTGAAGATGCACGCCCGTCTGTCACGCTTTCGCTTTGACCGTCAGCGGAAAACAGGCCCCCGTTCCTGACCAACGACCAAGGAGAGCCGAATGGATCATCGCCTGACCACTGCCCTGTGGCAACAGCTGTGGCACGGGCTGCGTAACAGCAGCACGCCCCTGCCTGAACTCCGCTTCACCGGCGAGCGGGCACTGGTCTCCGCTTACCCGGTCAGCGAACTGGCTGCCACCAGCGTCGGCCTCGCCGCGCAGGCTACCGCCAGCCTGATCGGGGCGGCAGCTACCGTGACGGTCGACGGCACGCTGGCCTCGCGCTGGTTTCAGCAGGCTCTGCGCCCGGTTAACCGCCCGTCCCCGCCCCTGTGGGATCCTTTTGCCGGGGACTACGCCACGGCGGACGGCTGGCTGCGCCTGCACACTAACGCCCCGCATCACCGGGCGGCGATGGAGCAGGTATTGGGCCGACACGCCAGCCGTCCGCGGCTGGCTGCCGCCGTAGCCACATGGAATAAAAGCGATCTGGAACAGGCAGTGGTGGATGCAGGCGGCTGCGCCGCCGCCCTGCGCAGTTACAGCGAATGGCAGCAGCATCCGCAGGGGCAGAGCGTCAGCCGGGAATCGCTGATCGCACAAACGCTGCAGGCCTGCGGCCCGGCCCCGGCGTGGCGTCTGCCGGCGGCACGGCCGCTGCTCGGCGTGCGCGTGCTTGACCTGACGCGGATTATTGCCGGTCCGGTGGCCACCCGATTTCTGGCCGGGCTGGGGGCAGAGGTGCTGCGCATTGACCCACCCGGCTGGCAGGAACCTTCCCTGGAGGAAGAGATCACCCCCGGAAAACGCTGTGCCCGCCTCGATCTGAAAACCGCCGACGGCCGCCGCCAGTTTGAGCAGTTACTCAGCCAGAGCGATGTGCTGGTTCACGGCTACCGCGCTGATGCACTGAGCCAGCTGGGTTATGACAGCGAGGCGCTGCAGCAGCGGAAGCCGGGGCTGGTAGAGGTCAGCCTGAACGCCTGGGGCTGGACCGGCCCCTGGCGCGACCGGCGCGGATTTGACAGCCTGGTGCAGATGGCCTGCGGCATCGCCGGGCGCGGCCGCCTGTGGCAGGGCAGTGATGCCCCCGTGCCGCTGCCGGTGCAGGCGCTGGATCACGCAACCGGCTATATGATGGCCGCCGCCGTGCTGGAGGGATTACGTCAGCGTCTGCTGCACCGCACCGGTTTTACCGCCCGCCTGTCGCTGGCGCGTACCGCCTGCCTGCTGACCGATGCGCCTTATCCGCAGGACGCACGGCCTGCCGGTCTCGGGCCGCGCCTGCCGCAGGACGACGACCCGGAGGCGCTGATTTCTCCATGGGGTATCAGCTACCGGCTGCGCTCGCCGTTCTGGCTGCCCGGCACCCCGCTGGCCTGGTCCCGCGCCCCTTCCCCGTTCGGCTCCGCCCCGCCCGCCTGGCGCTGATGTCCGACCGGCTGACGGATAAAAAAAGGCCGCCCCGGTGAGGAGCGGCCTGTTTAATGCGCACAACAGCCGTTATTCCGGCGTGCCCTGTGCCTCATCTTCCAGCTCGTCACGCATCGCCTGGATGGCCTCACGGCTGATGGCGGCAAGCGTGCGGTAAAACGCCGTTTCTGCATGCGCCTCAACCTTGCCGAGGAAGGCACCTACCCACGGCATCAGGAAATGATCAAACAGCTGGATCTGCGCCTGACTCTCATCCTCTTCTGACTGATCTTCCAGCCAGGACGCAGCCAGCAGCAGCGCGCCAATATGGTCGGCAGGCGCGTCGGTCAGTGGCATTCCACGCTGGCCGAGGAAGGCGCGGACATCAGCCTCCTGCGGGCCATTCTCCCACTGCGACGCATACGGCGACACCTGGCATTCAGGCCCGACAAACAGCGCATTGTAATCAGCGGCCAGCAGAGCGGGATCGCTGTGCTGCTGCAGGCGGGTTAACAGCTCATCCTGCTCCAGCGGCCAGTGCTGCTGTAACTTTCCTTCACGCAGAAGGGTGAACAGCGGCACCAGCAGCGGGTCCTGAGGCTGGCGATTATACAGCGAGCCCAGAATGCGGCAGATGATGGAAAACTCATTCATGTCTTTCAGTTCCGTTAGGGGTTATGTGTGACAGTGTCACATATCAGCAAATTCGGGAATCTTTCTGCCGGTGCGCAGGGTTAAAAAGTCCAGCAGGCGGCGCGGCGTGACATTTAACACGCGATCCTCGGGAAAATCCACCTCGCGCATAATGCGCAGGCAGTGATCGAAGTTACCGAGGGTGAATGCGGTGTGCGAATCCGAGCCCAGGGCCAGGCGTCCCCCGGCGTCGCGCACCGCAGCGGCCACCGCGCGGCAGTTCGGTTCACTCCCGAGACGGGAGGTGGTAAAGGAGGAGTTATTCAGCTCCAGCGCCACGTCGTACTTCGCGGCGGCTTCGGCCACCGCCTGAATGTCGATCGGGTATTTCGGGTTGCCCGGGTGGCTGATGATATGCACCAGACCGTTCGCCATCGTGGCGATCATCGCTGCGGTATTGGTCGCCTTATCCTGCGGGGCCAGCACCGGTTCGTGGAAGCCGGCAACGATAATATCAATCGAGTCCAGCATCGGCCCGCTGCAGTCTATCTCGCCCTGAACATTTTTAATATTCGCCTCAATGCCGCGCAGGATGCCAACGCCGTCGACCACGCGCGGCCAGACTTTCATATTAACGAAGTGCCAGTAGTGCGGGGCATCGGCCATATCCGGGCCGTGGTCGGTGATCGCCAGCAGCTTTACGCCACAGGTCTGTGCCTGTAAAACGTAGTCACGTAGCGTACTGTAGGCATGGGTACTGGCGACGGTGTGCATATGCAGGTCAACGGGGTACATGAGTTCTCTCCTTTTATTTAATAGCCACGGCTGATATCCACGCGCCCCGGTGGCATTTCGCCACGCTCGCATCGCAGTACCGCCTGCGCAATGTAGTCCATAGCTTCGTCGGGTAAGGTTACAGCCGCATTATGCGGCGTGATGGCGATATCCGGATGCGACCAGAACGCATGTTCCGCCGGGAGCGGCTCATGGTTAAAGACGTCCAGCGCGGCGGCGCTGACCTCTCCGGCCTCCATCGCTGCCAGCAGATCGGCCTCCACCAGATGCGCCCCGCGCGCCAGGTTCAGCAGGAATGCGCCGGGTTGCAGCTGGCTGAGAAGCGCCCGGTTCAGAATACCTGCCGTCTGGGGCGTATTTGGCAGCAGGTTAATCAGGACCCGGGTGGAAGAAAGAAACGCGCCCAGCCCCGCCTCCCCGTGGAAGCTGGTGACGCCATCGATCTGCTTGGGTGAGCGACTCCAGCAGCTAACCGGAAAGTCCCACGCCAGCAGGCTCTGCGCCACGCTACGGCCCAGCACCCCGGCCCCCAGAATGCCGATGGAGAAATCACTGCGGCTGCGGTTAGGCAGAGGGTGCCAGAGCGTTTCATTTTTCTGTTTCTGATATTCAGGAAAGCGGCGGAACCAGCCGAGCACGTGATACACGGCGTACTCCTGCATCTGACGGCCCATGCCGGTATCCTCCAGGCGGAACAGCGGCACGCCCGGCGACAGCATATCGGGATTTTCCCGCAGCTGACCAAGGATATCGTCCACCCCTGCCCCTAGCGCAAATACGGCTTTCAGCTTGCGCCCCGCCAGCATCTCCACCGGCGGCTGGCGCACCAGCGCGTAATCAGCCGGGGCGTTGTCACCGGGCTGCCACGGGCGGATCCGGGCATGGGGTAACCGCTGCTGCAATCCGTTGATCCAGGTTTCTGCCTTAAAGAACGGATGATAAAAAATGATATCCACGTTTTTTCTCCTGTTTTTCTGTTTATGGTAGAAAACCGCGCAGCTGGCAAGTGAAATCTGGGGCAGCGGTCTGCCCCGGTCTGGTTAGCGGTGTTCAACCTGTTGGATCAGACGACGTAAGAAAGGGATCAGGCACACCAGCAGCAACCCAGTCGCGGCGCTGCCCCAGCCCAGCAGGCTGAAGATATGGCTGTAGCCCGGGTTGGTGAGCAGCGGCGTGCTGCCGCTATTTTCCGGCATCAGCGCGGAGACGTGGCCCGACAGCACTGACGCCACGCCGGTGACCATCATCCAGCAGCCCATCATCATCCCCTGATAGCGTGGCGGAGCCAGCCTGCCGATCATCGCGTAACCGATGGGTGAGATCAGCAGCTCACCGATGCTCTGCAGGACGTAGCTGATGACGATCCATTTGAACGCCACAATGCCATCGCCCCCCGCCAGCGCAATACCCAGCGGCAGAACCAGCATACCAAGACCAATGAAGAATAAAGAAGCAGAGAACTGTAGCGGAATATCAATGCGCCATGCGCGTTCACGCAGGTTACGGAACAGCAGCGCCAGCAGCGGCCCGCCGATAACAATCACCAGCGTATTGATATTCTGTACCCACTGCGGAGCCACACGAATGCCCCAGACGTTGAGGTTGATATTGTGTTCGGTGAACAGCATCAGCCCCATCGGCGCCAGCTGATACAGCGTCCAGAACACCAGTGAACCGAGCGCCAGGATCAGGTATGCGCCCATCCGGCGCTGCTCGTCGCGAGGCCGGTGGCGCAGCGTGGTCAGGCACAGCAGCAGAAATATCGCCGCCCCCAGCACGAGGACAAAGGTTCCGGTAAAGCCCGCGTGGTTGAGCATCAGCCGGATTGTCGGCACCAGCAGGAGCAGCACCGCCAGCCCGCCGAGCATCCGCCAGCGGAACTGACGCGGACTGGCCTGGAGCAGCGGGGTATTGATATCAGCAAGGATTTTCCAGCACAGCAGCGAGATCACAATGGCAACAGCATTACCGACGGTGGCAAACAGGAACAACGCCTCATAGTGTTCACTCAGCTGGAAATAGCCCGCACCGGTAAACCCGAGGAAGAACCCGAGGTTCATCCCGGCGTAGTTCCACAGGAAGGCGCTCTCACGGCGGTTATCTTCCGGTCTGAAACGCTGGGTCAGCATCATGTTGATGCAGGTGACATTCAGGCCGCTGCCGGTGAGGAACATCGCCAGCCCCCAGTACAGCCCTTCGGCGCTCTGCCCGGAGAGTGTCCAGCAGCCTGCCACCTGAAGCACCATGCCCAGCACGAACAGATTGCGGTTGCTGAGAAAACGCCCTCCCAGATAGCCACCAAACAGATGTAACCCGTAGTTAAAGGCGCCAAATACGCCCATCATGGTATTGGCCTGCCCTTCACTGAACCCTAATCGCTTAGTGGCGTACAGCACCAGGCTGGAATACAGCACGGCAAAGCCCATGGTGGCGAAGATTTGAATAAAGAACAGCGCACCGGTTCCGCCCGGCACGCGCTGTTGGGGTATAGGGTTGGACTGCTCCACAACTAACCTCAGTATTTCCTGCCAAATGAAGCGGATCATTATGCACCTTTTCACCGTCCGGGGCGGCACGGATAGGGGGTAAAGTGGGGATTGATCGGTGCTACTGCCGTTTAAATCAGCAAAGTGGTGTAAAACTGACTAAACGCACACATTTTTCTGGAATGACGGTTGACCGCACCGGGCCTTATCCCCTACATTAGCGCCGGTCAGCAGTCCCGGCTGTGGCAACAATATGGTGAGGTGTCCGAGTGGCTGAAGGAGCACGCCTGGAAAGTGTGTATACGGCAACGTATCGAGGGTTCGAACCCCTCTCTCACCACCATATTTCAAGAGAATGCCTGAGCGAAAGTTCAGGCATTTTTTTTGCCTGTGGCACGGCCAGAGAGGGCGTGAAGAACTCTCGCAAGGGTTCGACAAAACGGCAGGACAGCCGTTTTGCACAGCCGCAGGCTGCCCGCAGGGCGAGCGCCAGGGATGGCGCGCGTGAGCCCCCTCTCTCACCACCCTATTTCAAGAGAATGCCTGAGCGAAAGTTCAGGCATTTTTTTTGCCTGTGGCACGGCCAGAGAGGGCGTGAAGAACCCTCGCAAGGGGTCGACAAAACGGCAGGACAGCCGTTTTCAGGTTAGTTTTATCATTCCGGTTAACCCCAATAAAAGGTATATTGGAACGCTAAAAGAAGTCGTAAAATATAAATGAGCGTTTATGAATCAAACGGTGTATCTCGTTGATGATGACGAATCCATCATCACCGCCCTGCGAAACCTTCTGAGCTCAGAGGGCTATTCAGTATCCGCTTTTATGTCCCCTGACGAATTTTTATCCCAGCCTCAGTACCACACCCCATCCTGCCTGATTGTTGACCTGAATATGCCCGGTCCTGACGGCTTTGACGTCTCCCACAGCCTCACCGCACGGGGTTACACCATCCCCACTATTTTCCTCACCGGGTTCGGCACCATTCCGATCACCGTCAGGGCAATGAAAGCCGGTGCATTCGAATTCCTCACCAAACCGGTCATGCCTGACGAGCTGCTGAACGTGGTGCGTGACGCCCTGCAGCTGGCTGAGAAAAGCATGACCGCTTCACAGGAAAAAGTGGGACTCACCGGGCGCTTTCACTCACTGACGCCCAGGGAGAAAGAGCTGATGCAGTGGGTTACGCGTGGATTACTCAACAAGCAGATCGCCGCAGAAATGGGCATCAGTGAGATCACGGCGAAAGTGCATAAGCGCAGAGTCATGGATAAAATGCAGGTGCGTTCGGTGTCAGAACTGGTTCGGGCGGCCGAAAAGCTGAACCTGTTTCAGGACGAATAACCTGCCCCCAGGCCATGATAAAGCCGCCCGTCCCGGCGGCCTGTCGCTCAGAGTCATTGCGCCCTGTTCAGCGGCAGCGTAAACCAGAACAGACTACCGCCACCGGGCCGGTTTTCCGCACTCAGGACGCCACCGTGGCGTTTGATGATCTCATGACTGATGGTCAGCCCCACGCCCATCCCTTCCGCTTTAGTGGTGTAGAAAGAATCAAATATTCTGCCGATCACCTCGTCTGACATCCCGGTGCCGTTGTCAGCCACCTCAATGCGGATCACCTCCCCGCCGGGGTTAGACGAAGCCAGCCGCAGGGTGCGCGGCCCCGGATTATCCGACATAGCCTCAATCGCGTTAATCACCAGATTCAGCAGCACCTGCTGGAGCTGAACGCTTTCGCCGATGACCTCGTCGGTTTCGGCGTTGAATTCCAGCTCCAGTGACACGCTGCGCCGCTCAAGCTCCAGCCGTGACAGGCTCAAGATATCCCGGGCCAGCAGGTGCAGCCTGGTTGGGGAAAAGGCTGACTGACTGTTCCGGGTCAGCGCCTGCAGTCCACGAATGATCTCCCCGGCGCGGCGGCCTTCTTTGATGATTTCTTCCAGGCTCTGGCTGGCGTTTTCAAGGTGCAGCGGGTCGCGTTTCAGCCAGCGCAGGCTGGCACCCGCATTAGCGACAATCGACATCAGCGGCTGATTAATTTCATGGGCAATCGAGGAGGTCAGCTGCCCCACCGTAGTGGCGCGGGCGACGCGGGCCAGCTCCGCCTGGGCGATTCTGACGGCGTTTTCAGCGTGACGCTGTGCGGTGATGTCCGTCAGCGTGCCAAAGAACTCCGCCACCTCGGGCCAGTTTTCGACAGGTTCACCAATGCCTTTGATATAACGGCATTCACCATCATCGCGGATAATGCGGAATTCTGCCCGCATGCTGACGCCCTGCCGCACGCTGGTTTCAATCAGCTCTTTCAGACAGTCAATATCATCCGGGTGGACGCGGCGCTGGAACTCGGCCATTGAGGTGCGGGTCTGGTCGGCCGGCAGTCCCATAATCCGTTTATATTCATCGGAAATATACTGAATATCCGGCGCAAGATGCCAGTGCCAGGTGCCGGTATGGCTGATCTTTTCACCGAGCATTAACGAGGTCTGGCTGGCACGAAGCTGTTTCTCGACTTTGCCGCGCTGTATATTTTCATCAACCAGGTCGGCATACAGCAGGGCATTTTCCAGCGAAACAGCGGCCTGCGCACCCAGCATGGCAACAATCCGCGAATGCTCGGCGGTAAACACATCCGGCATCAGGCGGTTTTCCAGATACAGCACGCCTACCATCTTCCCCTGACGGAACATCGGTACGCACATCACCGCCGCGCCGGAGGCGACCAGGTAATTATCCTGACTAAAGGGGCTGAACACGTCCGGTTTACCGGTGCGAATTTCCTGTCCGGTACGGATCACGGCAGATAACACGGACAGCGGCAAATCCGTCGCCACCGGCAGCTCCTTCACCCTTCGGACCCGCACCCCGTCGACGGTGCTCGACGCCCTGGCCTGAATCTCCGGTATATTGCCCCCGGTCAGGCGGATCAGCAGGCAGTGCTGTGCCCCGGCCCGTTCAACCAGCATCACCATCAGGGTGTGGATCAGGCGATCGAGATTAATTTCTTCCGTCAGTGCCCGCATGGCCGTAACCATGCTCTGCATATCGCTCATCGCCGCGCTTTGTTCAAAGGTGACCGTATTGAGCGCGGTGTGGGCCGGCTGCCGGGCGAGATCAGGGTAGCGCGTTTCCAGCTGGCAGACTTTCGCCCCCGCCCCCCAGCGCTCCCACGCGGACAGAGCCCCTCTCAGATAGGCCCCGGCGGCAAAGGTCATGCCACGGGCCTGTGCCTGCCGCGCCGCCAGCTCAAACGCCAGGCCGTTGATATGGTGGAACTGCTCCTTGCGCGACAGCTCAATGGCTTTTTCATACTGCTCCATCGCCTGCTGAGGCTGCTGCTCCAGCCTGGACAATTCCGCACGCAGTAACGCTTCTTTGTCAGCAAAGGTTTTCTCGTTCTCACAGGACCAGAGAGCGATTTTATCCAGATGACGCATCAGTCCCTGACGGTCGTCTTCACTGAAATCTGCAGGCTCCAGTGGAATGGTGCGCGACAGCGCACTGTAAAGATGAAAGTCGAGCATATGGACATGCCCGGGGATCAGCCCGGTAAAGGGCTCCGCCTCGGTAAAGCAGCGGCAGGCAGCCTTATATTCCCCGGCAAAAAAGTGTGCCATCCCTTTGTACAGGTGCGTCCAGAACTGCATCAGAAACACCGGTTCAATGGCATTTTTCCGCTGCACGCCGCTGAGAACGGGCACGGTAAACGCCTCGCCTGAGAATGGCTCTCCTGACGGTTTACGCAGGAACATCACATAGTCCAGCTGCATACCCAGAATCACTTCCACATCGCGATAGTGCGCTTTGTGGGCATACACCATGCTGCGGGTAATGGAGGTATGTACGCCATCCAGATGATCGCCGCGCGCCAGGTAATTCATGGTGATGTGGCGCAGTGCCAGGCATGCAGAGGTACGGTCCCCGGTTTCAACAGCAACATCAAATGTCGCTCTGGCGCACTCAATGGCATAGGTCAGCGGCATGGTCCAGATGCTGACCTGATCCAGCGGCAGCAGCGTGCGGGCTTTATAACGGACAAAGTCATGTTTATCTACCAGTTCCCTGGCCAGCAGTGCGCTGGCAAATCCCCGGCTGTACTCGTCGTAGCGGTCGCCGCATACCACGCCATACCAGGCCAGCGCCAGAGTAGACGCGCCGCTGATCCCGCGGGCCAGAGTCATATGCAGCAGCCGGCACAGGATCATAAATTGCAGACGCGGGCAGGTAAAGGCGGCGAAGGTACTGGCGCTGGCCAGCAGATCCATTATCGCTTCGGTCTTCTGACAGGTCAGGCGCGGGAGGGAACGAAAGCGGGTGTAGGGGTTTTTCCCCACATCCTCTTTCAGTCTGAGCCTGGCGTCATCACAGTCGGCTTTGTCGGGGTGGCGAGACATCTCAATACCAAACACGGCTAACCAGGCCAGCGCCGTTTCCAGCGCCCGCTGGCTGTCAGACTGCCGCATATGGATTTCGGCGATCAGACTGGCCGCATCGGCTTTATCGATAACGTCACCGGGTGAGGCGAGAATTTTTGCGCTGACCCCCAGCGCCGCAGACAGATTACCGTTCAGAAACTCACACTCCGCTTCTTCCAGCAGAAACACCCCACGCTCTTCTGCCCCCGCCTGGCCGTACAGCCCGTGTGAGGCTCGGATAAAACGCAAGGCTGAAACGGCGTCACCGCCGATCCTCGCCTGCCTGCTGGCGCTGAGGAGTAACTGCGCGAAACGTCCTGTATCTGGGGCTAGCCGCGCCCTGTTCTTGAGGGTAATAACGTGATGCGCAGCCCTGAAAAGCGTGGTGTGGTGCTTATCCTGGCAGTAAGCGAGCAGGTAATACCGGGCCGCAGCACGGTGAAAGTGCTCCTTGTCCTCAGCGGAGAGTAACCCGCGCGCGGCGTCACAGACGCTGGCGTGCATAAAGGCGTAGTGGCTTCCGGTAAGGGAAAGCAGCCTGGCGTTCACTGCCGGCAGCAGGGTTGACGTGATGCCCCTGAGCGGAAGACCAAGGATACTGACGGTGACGTCAAGCGTCCCACTACTGCCGCTGCAGGCTAACTGGCCCAGCAGGCGGCGTGCCGCGTCGGGGAGTGCTGCAAGGTGCGGTAAGACATCTGCCGCAACGTTAGCGGCATAGTGGGCCTGTCTGAGTGCATTAAAATCGTAGGTCCATTTAAACGGCGCACGCCAGACAATATGATTGTCCTGCAGGGCCTGCTGATAAAACGCCCGCGTCGCCAGAGGGTTACCTGCCGTTTTTTCATAAATTATTTGCGCCAGCTCCACCGTCTCCTGGCTGCGCGAATGGAACAGTCTGGCCAGCCAGCGCGCAATACATCCGGCGGAAAGCGGCTGCGGGGTAATGTCGCTGATGCGGCTGGCGGCCGTGCGGATACGTTCAAGACTGGCATCGACGGCCGGACAGGGTAAGGACAGATTATCCCGGTGCGCAATCACCAGCAACAGGGGGATATCGTCACTCGACTGCAGCAGATCCTGCAGGAGCTGAAAGGTGGCCTGATCCGCCCAGTGAACATCATCAATGACGATCACCAGCGGCCGCAGGGGAGCCGTAAAGGCCTTGACGAGGCTGCATGCTGCCAGATTTAAGCGTTTCCGGGCGTCCGGGGAGTGCGGATCGTCGTCGACGACCGCCGCCTGGTTCAGCAGGATGCCAAGTTCGGGCACCAGGCCGATCGCCTGTCCGGCGTAGTCGCCCAGCAGGCGGGTAATATGCGACTTCCAGTGCGCCATCGCCTCTGACGGCAGGCCCAGCAGGTGCAGGACGAGGTTTCTGCAGGCAGAGATGAAAATAGCATAAGGTAACACGGGAGAATGCTGGTCTGCCCTCACCGCCGTCAGTAAAGCTTTTTTCTGCAGCAGGCCTTTGACAGCCGACGCCATCAGGGCCGTTTTTCCTGCGCCTTCCGACCCGCAGATGGCCACCAGCTGGTGTTTACCGCTGCTACTGACGCGGTCAAACGCCGCCAGAATCTCACCGGCCTGGGGGTGATCGGTAAACAGCGTATCGGCTGACAGTGTGGAGGGTTGCGCATCCTGCAAGCCCAGCGGGAAGGGTTCAAGGCTGCCGTCAGGCTTGAGGTTGGACTCGCAGCGCCGGAGATCGGCCAGCAGTCCTTCAACCGTCCGGTAACGCTGTTCAGGCGACTTAGCCAGCAGCCGCATCACTATCGACGACAGGACGTCTGGCACCTCCTGGCGCAGCCGGTGGGGCGGCAGTGCCTCGGAGGCAATATGATGGTGAACCCACTCTGCCAGCCCTCCCCCGGCGCTGCCGTAGGGTAACTTGCCGGTCAGTAGCTCATAAAGCACGATACCGAGGCTGTAAAGATCGCTGCCCCGGGAGACGCGATGTGCCGTGCGCGAGGTATGCTCAGGTGACATGTAAGCCAGCGTACCGCCGCTGACCGGCATCCGGGTCTGCTGCAGAAGATCGGCTTCCAGGGAGGCCAGCCCGAAGCCCCCGAGACGGACGCTGTTGTCTTCGTCTAAAAAAAAGTGACAGGGTTTAATATCGCCGTGTACCAGCCCCTGCTGATGCAGCATGCTGAGTGCCTGACACAGCATCCCCGCCCTGCGGAAAAACGCCTGCAGGCTGCCGGGCGTGCGGCTGACGCTGTCTGCCAGCGTACGGTAGGGAAAGGCGGTATACATCAGGGCGTAGCGTCCCTGATATAAGGTGTGCCGGAACGGCTTCAGCGACCACGCCGGGGATAATTTGCTGCGCAGTGAAAATTCATTTTTCAGCAACGGGGTCACCGGCAACACCGCCTCTTCCCGGGCCGCCGTGGCCAGCACGAAAACCTCCTCTGTCAGAGGGTGACGGGCATGTAACCATTCGACGTTCCCTTCCTGCGCCAGCGGGGTGAAGATCATCTCTTCGCTGAGCGTGAAGCCCGCATCATCGGCGCTGTTCAAAGAGAGCAGAAGCGAACTCACAGACGCGCTGTCCGGGTGGAAAATGCCTGACGGACCTGTTCGAATAACGCATCAATATCAATGGGTTTTTGCATAAAAGTCATTGCTCCCAGCGCAATTGCCTCGCGGTGCATTTCGTCATTACCGTTGCCGGAGATAATAATCCCCGCGGGATTTTGCAGTTGCCTGTTCAGCTCACGGAATAAACCGAGCCCTGACATACCGCTGAGCTCAACGTCAATAATAAATAATGCCGCATCTTCAAGCGCCCCCCGATCGCACAGCAGGGCTTCAGCCGAAGCAAATGACCGGGTCAGGTACCCCTCAGACTGCAGTAAATTGGTCAAGCCACTGCGAACAGAACCTTCATCATCGATAACGACAATGCGCTGCGACAGCTTCATGCTGTTTTCCTTAATGATTTACCACTCCCTGAGGCGCATCCTTAGGAGGTTTTGTCATCCGACGGCGGGGGGGTGCCGCTGATTTTAGGTACGCACTCCTGGCGGAACCAGGCCAGGGTCACCGGCTGGCGGTGGATCAGTCGCCGGCACAGTGGAATAACCTGTTCGCCGACCAGCATACCAAACAACCCCAGCAACGCAATCACCGGCGGCGCAGGCGAATTCACGTCGATCACCGCATAAACAATACCGGCGAGGATGCCCGCGGAAAACGAAACAATATAGGTTTTAAGCATCATCAGCCTGCCTGCTTCACGTCAGGTTGCGGGGAGAGCGCCTGTTGCTCCGCCACGACCGGCAGACGGGTGGTCGCCGGAACAGCCGCCGTGGCATCATGGTAAAGCAGTTTAGTGCCCAGGGTGCTGCCGACGATCATGCCGAGTAAGCCCACCAGGGCAACCGCAGGCGGTGCCGGAGAGCAGACCCTGAGCAGCGCATACAGCAAGCCAATCAGTACGCCCGCCCCAAGAGAGAGGAATAAAGGACTCACAGAGCCTCCTTAGTTAAACGGGCGGCTTCATCACTGAGCCGCCCGCGGGACAGATTAGCGAACCGGCGCAGGGACCGGGGCCAGCGTACGGTGCTCGCTCTTCTGGCGGGAAGGCGCTTTATGTACCATGGTGTAGGCATAATCCACGCCAATACCGTAGGCGCCGGAATGCTCTTTCGCGATATCCATCACCGCGTTGTAGGTCTCTTTGTGCGCCCAGTCACGCTGCCACTCCAGCATCACCTGCTGCCAGGTGACCGGGATCACCCCCGCCTGGATCATGCGCTGCATGGCATAGTCGTGGGCTTCTTTTGTGGTGCCGCCTGAGGCATCTGCCACCATATAGATTTCGTAATCCCCTTCCAGCATCGCGCACAGGGCGAAGGTGTTATTACACACTTCCGTCCACAGGCCGGACACCACGATTTTCTTTTTGCCATTCGCTGCCAGGGCGTCACGCACTTTCTGGTCGTCCCAGGAGTTCATTGACGTACGCTCAAGGATATCCTGGCCCGGGAACACATCCAGCAGCTCAGGGAAGGTGTTACCCGAGAAGCTTTCTGTCTCAACGGTGGTCAACACGGTGGGAATATTGAAAACTTTGGCCGCTTTCGCCAGGGCCACCACGTTATTTTTCAATACCTGGCGGTCAATTGACTGCACGCCAAAGGCCATCTGTGGCTGCTGATCGATAAAGATAATCTGGCAGTTTTGCGGCGTCAGGACTTCAAGTTTGCTCTTGGTCATGTTGGTTCCCATTGAGGTTGATAGAGGTAGGTCACGAGACCGGTGTTCCGGCCTTAAGAAACGGAGTGGCTCCCCGATCGACTGCCCGGCGGTGAGCGGTCGTCGGGGCCACTGTCTGAACGCAGTGTAGGAAGCATCGACTTTTCAAACTATTATCTCTAGGTATAACTATACGAAGGTATACCTATCCTTTTGTATAACTGGACGTTTCCCTGACCTGCCGATCATAATCCCGTCACTTACTTATCCCTGCGCTTGCAGCAGGACATCTCTCTGTCTGCGGCCCTGCCGCCGCGCCAGACAGCTCCTCAGGAGGTACTATGGTTACTCTCGATAAAGCCGACATCATTCTGACCAATGGCCGTTTTCACACCGTCGATCGCCAGAATCCGCTGGCTGATGCCGTGGCGATCCGTAACGGGAAATTTCTGCAGGTCGGCACCCAGGCGGAGGTGATGCAGCATCACGGTGAAGGCACTCGCGTCATCGACCTGAAAGGCCATACCGCCATTCCCGGACTGAACGACTCTCACCTGCACCTGATCCGTGGGGGGCTGAACTACAACCTGGAGCTGCGCTGGGAAGGCGTGCCTTCCGTCGCCGATGCGCTGCGTATGCTGAAAGAGCAGGCGTTCCGTACGCCGACCCCACAGTGGGTGCGGGTAGTCGGCGGCTGGACGGAGTTTCAGTTCGCCGAGCGCCGTATGCCCACGCTGGATGAGATTAATGAAGCTGCGCCGGATACGCCGGTCTTTGTCCTGCACCTGTACGATCGTGCCCTGCTCAACCGCGCCGCACTGAGGGTTGTCGGCTACACCAAAGACACGCCCAACCCGCCGGGCGGGGAGATCCAGCGCGACAGCAACGGCAATCCAACCGGTATGCTGATTGCCCGCCCCAATGCCATGATCCTGTATTCCACCCTGGCAAAAGGCCCGACCCTGCCGCTGGAACAGCAGGTAAACTCCACCCGTCAGTTTATGCGTGAACTGAATCGCCTGGGGCTGACCAGTGCCATCGACGCCGGCGGCGGCTTCCAGAATTATCCCGAGGACTATCAGGTGATCGCCGAACTGCACGAGAAGCAGCAGATGACGATCCGCATCGCCTATAACCTGTTTACCCAGCGTCCCGGGCATGAGCTGGAAGACTTCGAAAAGTGGACCGATATGCTGACGCCAGGCCAGGGCAGCGACTACTTCCGCCACAACGGCGCCGGCGAAATGCTGGTCTTCTCGGCCGCTGACTTTGAAGACTTCCTCGAACCCCGTCCTGATCTGGCACCAGGAATGGAAGATGAACTGGAGCGCGTGGTGCGTCACCTGGTTGAGCACCGCTGGCCGTTCCGCCTGCATGCCACCTACGACGAGTCCATCAGCCGCATGCTGGACGTGTTTGAGAAGGTCAATCGCGATATCCCGTTTAACGGCCTGCACTGGTTCTTCGACCATGCCGAAACGGTGACGCAGCGTAATATTGACCGTATCAAGGAGCTGGGCGGTGGCATTGCCGTGCAGCACCGTATGGCATTCCAGGGCGAATACTTTGCCGAGCGCTATGGCATTGAAGCCACCCGCCATACCCCACCGGTAGCACGGATGCTGGAAACCGGGGTCCCTGTCGGCCTGGGAACCGATGCTACCCGCGTCGCCAGCTATAATCCGTGGACCGCCCTCTACTGGCTGGTGTCTGGCCGCACCGTAGGCGGAATGCAGATGTATGATGTCAACGCCCGCCTCGATCGCGAAACGGCGCTGATGCTGTGGACCCAGGGCAGCGCGTGGTTCTCCAGCGAACAGGGCAAAAAAGGCCAGATCAAAGTTGGCCAGCTGGCGGATATGGCGGTACTGAGCAAAGACTACTTCGGCGTGCCGGAAGAGGAGATCAAGGGCATTGAGTCCGTCCTGACCGTTGTCGACGGCAATATTGTGTACGCCGCCGGTTCATTCAGCGCTGAAGCCCCACCGCCGATCCCTGTGCTGCCGGAGTGGTCGCCGGTGGTTAACGTGCCGGGTCACTATCGCAGTGCGCCACCCGCCGCCAGAGTAGGCATGCAGCAGCAGCCCCACCAGTGCAGCGGTCCCTGCGGTGTCCACAGTCACTCACACGATGTCGCCCGGGGTGCTCGTCTGCCAGTTTCTGAGGAAAATGCCTTCTGGGGGGCGCTCGGCTGCAGCTGCTTCGCCTTCTGATGCCAGCGTAAACCCCCCTGCCTGCCACCGTCCCGCCTGTTCGCGGGGCGGTTTTTTTTATCTGCGCCTCCCGGCGTATTCAGACCGCCTCCGCCCCGGCAAATCGCTGCAGCGCCGCACCGTCAAGCCGGTAGCGCACCCATTCATTCAGGGGCAACGCATCAATACTTTGGTAAAAATCTTTGGCCGACTGATCCCAGTTCAGGGTACTCCATTCAATCCGGCCATACTGCCGCTGTACCGCCTGCCGGGCGATAAACTGCAGCAACGCTTTTCCGGCCCCCAGACCGCGATAGTCGGGAGAGAAATAGAGATCCTCCAGGTTAAACCCACTGCGTCCCAGCCAGGCGGAATAGCTGACTGAGACCACAGCAAAGCCCGCCATCACACCGCCCATTTCGCAGATAAAAGCTTCGGTATTGCCCGCCGGATCAAACAGCGTCCTGCCAAGCGCCTCTGCACTGGTCAGCGGCGGCGGCAGTCCATGCCCGTACACCGATAATCCGGCAATCATACCGTAGACAGACTCTGCATCTTCGGGGGTGGCCTTGCGAACCGAAATAGCCATAGCGCGATCACTTACTTATTGGGATTGATGAGCATCAGCATAATCGGTAATCTTCGATGAATTAAGTGCAATATAATCAATAGCGGATGAATTTCATGCACCCTATTTTGCGGCGGCTGGATTTAAATCTCCTGCCCGTTTTTGACGCGGTATACCGGCATCGCTCCGTGAGACTGGCTGCGGTTGAGCTGTCGATGAGCACCTCTGCCCTGAGTCATGCCCTTTCCAGACTGCGGGAGTTTCTGCAGGACCCGCTGTTTTTTCGCGACGGACACAAAATGAGTCCCAGCGTTTACGCGTGCCAGCTGGCCCCTCACATTGCTCAGAATCTGGCGGCGCTTAACCACTATCTCTGCCCGGCAGAAGCCTTTGACCCGGCGACCAGCGAGGTCACGTTCAACATCGCCGTGACGGACTATACGGCTTTCTGCGTGTTTCCCCGCCTGATGCAGATGCTACAACATGAGGCTCCAGGCCTGAGTTTCGAACTCTGCCATTTGCCGCATAACCCAGCGCTCAACGAACTGCTTGCCGGGGAAATGGATATGGCTCTGAGCTTCAGCGAGCCGGGTGAAAGGGGGCACCCCGATCTGGAAGAAACGGATTTATTCAGCGACGAGTTTGTGGTGGTGAGCGATGCGCGGCGTGACAGCCTCACGCTGGAAGCGTATCTGGCCGCCGGACATCTGGTGGTGACGCCGTGGAATGAAAAACAGGGGCTGCTGGACACGCACCTGACCCGGCTGGGCCTGAAGCGCAAAATTGCCATCAGGACCCCCTCAATGATGGGGGCCCCGTTTATCATCGCCGACAGCCCGCTGCTGATGGCGATCCCCTCATATGTTGCGTCCATCTTCGCCCCGGCCGCAGGACTGAAAATATTCAAACTCCCCTTTGCCGCCCCGCCCTTTACCGTAAAGATCTTCTCGCACAGGCGCAGCGCCAAAAGAGAACCCACCGAGTGGATTAAAGCAAAGATCGTCAGCGCCTTTGACGGGGGGCTCGCCTGAACCGGGCGGTAACCCGCCCGGAAAGCGTTTTATTTAAGAGCCAGTGCCGCTTTAATGGTATAGAACAGATCGGTCTGATCGGTCAGTCCCACCACGTTGGCCGCATGCGGGCCGTAAGCCGCAATGCGCAGCTGCGTGCCGGTGTGCCCCTGAGAGTCTTCCTCTGAGTTACCGTAGCTGAGGGTCATTGGGCTGCCATCTTTGGTGATCAGCGTCTGCGTCAGGCCGGGTGCTTTGCTGTCGTTGGCAATAATCTGGCTGGAGTGCGCATGGTCAGCAGTCACAATCACCAGCGTATTGCCATCTTTGCGTGCAAACGCCAGTGCTTTCTGCACCGCTTCATCCAGATCGACGGTTTCCCCTATCTGACCACACGGGTTGGCAGCATGGTCCTGCTTATCGATAGACGCCCCTTCCACCTGCAGGAAGAAGCCCTTCTCCTGGCGGTCCAGCAGCGAAATCGCTTTCTCCGTCATCTGCGCCAGTGTCGGGGTTGAGGCCGGACGCTCTGCATTTACTTCACAGGTAATGGGTTTACCGTCGAGGTTGCCGTGATAAGTGGCTTTCGGCCCTTTCCAGCGTACCGGCATATTGCCGTCGGCAAACAGGCCCAGGACCGGCTTAGCGTCACTGGCTTCGGTCAGCGCGTTCATGCCGTCCAGATCGTTCACCCACTGATAGCCACGCAGTTTTGCCTGCTCCTCCAGCGTTTTACCCTGCCACTCCCCTGCTTTTGCGGTTTCGGCGAAGGTTTTGCCACCGCCGCCCAACGTCACATCGGCGCGGGCGTTCAGCAGCTGCTCGGCAATGGAGCCCTTCCCGCCTTTTTCCAGCGCGTTGCTGGCACAGAGTTCACTGGTTTTTACCGGGCCATAACACTTACGCGAGGTGACATGGGCAATCTGCGCAGCCGGGGTGGCATCTTCCAGTTCGGCGGTAGAAACATTGCCCGTGGCTTTACCGGCCGCTTTGGCCAGCTCCAGCAGCGAGGGATAATCCTTTCCGTTCACATCCACGCCAATCGCACCATTATAGGATTTTACGCCGGTGGCCCAGGCGGTCGCTGACGCAGCAGAGTCAGTCACGTAGTCCGGTTTATGGGTTTTCTTATCCAGCGAGTAGTGGGTGTACTGCCCGGTCAATGGCAAGGCATCAATCCCTTTAAAGAAGCCGCCTGCGCCCTCTGCATAGTTACGCGCTGCGGTAATTTCCGAATCGCCCATGCCATCACCAATCAGCAGAATGACATTTTTCGCTGTGCTGTTGCTCAGTGACGCTTTAAGCGCTTCGGTCTGATCTTCGGTAAGGCGTCTTGCCCCGCCAGGCTGAGTAATATCCCCCTGGGCGGCACGATGATAGGTGGCAATATCCGCCACGGCGGAAGAGCAGATCAGGGATGTCAGCAGGGAAAGAGCAAAAGCTTTATGTTTCATTTTGGGCGATCTCCATGAATAAATTTAACTTAATGTTTCCAGGCGTCAGTCTGCGATACAACTATTTCATTTTCGTGTCAGCAGGATGACCATCAGGTTTCACGGGCGATCGTCATAACGGGCTGTTTTCTCTGATTGCTCATGGGTTAAGCGAATAGAACCACAGGGAAAAATACTGCTTGACCCATTAACCGCGACTGCCTATAGTAGCGCCCCGTTGCCCCCTGCGGGTGACAGCAGTAAAAATATGGTGAGGTGTCCGAGTGGCTGAAGGAGCACGCCTGGAAAGTGTGTATACGGCAACGTATCGAGGGTTCGAACCCCTCTCTCACCACCATATTTCAAGAGAATGCCTGAGCGAAAGTTCAGGCATTTTTTTTGCCTGTGGCACGGCCAGAGAGGGCGTGAAGAACCCTCGCAAGGGGTCGACAAAACGGCAGGACAGCCGTTTTGCACAGCCGCAGGCTGCCCGCAGACCTGCGATGCCGTGTCGTGCCGTACAAAATGTGATCGGCCGCACAAACGGGTTACTGGATTGTCCTCACCTTCACTATTCTTAGCACCTTGCGCCACTCTTAATCCCAACCAGGTTACCCCATGAATGAAGTCACTCAACTGCTGAAAAGCCATCGCAGCGATCGCAGCTACCTTGATAAACCTATTGATGATGCCGTGCTGGAAGACATCATAGAAACGGCCTGGCGTGCGCCCACATCCGTTAACTCGCAGCAGGTCTCTCTGGTGGTGGTTCGTGACGCCGCCACGCGCGCCCGCATTGCCGAAATTGCCGGCGGCCAGCCGTGGATCGCCCAGGCTCCAGTGTTCATCACCTTCGTACTGGATATGTATAAAAGCCAGCTGGGTATTGAAGCAGAAGGAAAATCGCAGATTGCTCATGAAAGCCTGGAGAGCCTGATTTCCGGGGCCACCGATATCGGTATTGCCCTGGGTGCGGTGATGACCGCTGCCCGCTCTCACGGCCTTGGCGTGGTGCCTATCGGCGGTATCCGTCGTCAACCGCAGGCCATGGTCGAACTGCTTAACCTGCCCGACCTGACGTTCCCGGTCGCCGGCGTGGTACTGGGTTATATTGACCAGCCGGCCGTACAGAAGCCGCGCATGTCGCTGGCGGGTTTCCGCCATCACGAGCGTTACGACGCGGCGATCCTGCCAGACGTCATCAAGGCCTATAACCAGGTGCTGGTCGCTCACTGGCAGAGCACCGGGCGCGAGGATGGCGATAACTGGGGTAACAATACCGCCAGCTATTACCAGAATATTTATTTCCCGGACGTTCAGCCCGCTATCCTGCAGCAGGGCTTTGGCATCGATAAATAAGCATAAAAAAAGCCCGGCATGCGCCGGGATTTTGTCTGCATAAACGGGTATTAGCTGTAAGCCTGCAGCGCGCGCTGGCAAAGTTCGGAACGCACGCAATCCTCTTTATCAAAACGCACGACGCCAATCATCTCATCCTCCTCAAAGCGCGCCATCGCGTCGCTGAGGCCGGACTTCACATGAGCCGGTAAGTCACACTGGGTAATATCCCCGTTGACGATGACCGTGACGTTTTCCCCAAGTCGGGTTAAGAACATTTTCATTTGGGCGGCGGTGACGTTTTGCGCCTCATCCAGAATCACCACGGCGTTCTCGAATGTGCGGCCGCGCATGTAAGCAAAGGGGGCGATCTCCACTTTGCCAATCTCAGGCCGCAGGCAGTACTGCATAAAGGACGAACCCAGACGTTTAACCAGAACGTCATAGACCGGCCGGAAGTACGGCGCAAATTTCTCAGAGATATCCCCGGGAAGGAATCCCAGATCCTCATCCGCCTGCAATACCGGACGCGTAACAATAATCCTGTCGACATCCTTATGTATCAGGGCCTCAGCGGCTTTTGCCGCGCTGATCCAGGTTTTACCGCAGCCTGCTTCGCCGGTGGCGAAAATCAGTTTTTTATTTTCTATGGCATGGAGATAGTGCGCCTGAGCTTCATTTCTGGCTTCAATGGCCGAGTGGTCGCGCGTATCGCGTGCCATGCCAATCGAATCCAGCCCACCCATATGCACCAGCGAGGTGACCGACTCTTCTTCACGCTGACGGTGACTGCGTGAATCGCTACGAAGCACACGTTTTGCTTCACGACGCGCTTTGATCACTGCTTTCTGTCTTCCCATAGTGGCACCTTACAGTTGGTTTCATTTCCCGCATCCGTTATGTCGATGCGATTACGTGAACGCTTTAGAGGTCGTGGCTTCCTTTTAAGCCTTGTCTGGCCGTTGAAACGAATGCACTCCAGAACACATGTCTGTTGAACACCGGAAAGGGTTAAAGGAATGGAAACGCCGTTGAGTTGTAAAAGAAGAGAAAGCTGAAGAGGAAATGTATTCCCCGCAAAGTTTTGCGAAATGAGACTTTTGATAAAACGATCCGGTAAAGGATTTCTGCATTCGCTATCTCCAGAGTGGAAAACTATATGCGAAAATCAACAGCAAATTCATATTCTTCATATTAGCTAAAAATTGCAACACTTTTTTTAACGTTATTATTACACTTGTATGAAAGCGTTTTAGATCATCATATTAGCTACAGGAATTTATTTTTATGGCGGCGGTTTTTTGACGTGATTGAGTGTTTTTTAACCAGAGAGGTTTTATTGATGTCAACGCACAGGGGATGAGGTCAGGGTAAAGAGAGCGGATTAAGATTAATCCGCTAAATACAATCAGGCTTCGAGCAATCCCTGGGCCAGGAAGTGCTGTGCATCCGGCACGCCGGGTAGCACAAAGAAATATCCCCCGCCAATCGGTTTTATATATTCTTCCAGCGCTTCGCCATTGAGACGTTTCTGCACGGTAAGAAAACCTTTTTCTAAATCGTGCTGATAACAGACAAACAGCAGACCCATTTCCAGTTGTCCGGCGTTAGACACCCCCAGGGAATAACTGTACCCCCGGCGCAGCATCAGGCTGCTTTGTGTTTCCGGTGTGCGCGGGTTAGCCAGACGAATATGGGCATCCATCGGGATGACATCGCCGTCGGGATCGCGGGTATAGTCCGGGACATCGTGCTCATGATACATACCCAGCGGCGCACCGCTGTGTTTCTCCCGGCCAAATATTGTCTGCTGTTCACGCAGCGGCGTGCGGTCCCAGAACTCGACGTGAAACTGAATGATGCGCGTCGCCTGATAGCTGCCGCCCACTGCCCACGCCGGTTCGCCCTGCCCTTTGCTAACCCACAGGATGTTGTCCATCAGGCGATCATCGCTGCTGTCCGGGTTAGCCGTGCCATCCTTAAACCCCAGCAGGTTGATCGGCGTCTCTTTGCCCCGGCTGCGTGCAGCATGGTCAGAGATGAAGCCCTCCCGCCGCCAGCGCACGCTGAGCAGATCCGGTGAATGCTTGATAATATCGCGCAGCGCGTGGATCACGGTGTCATTGGTGTTGGCGCAGATCTGCAACAGCAGATCGCCGTGGCACAGACTGGCGTCCAGCGAGTCATTCGGGAAGCGCGTCATCCGCTGCAGTTTCAGCGGCTTGAGTGCAGCCAGACCAAAACGTTCGTCAAACAGTGAGCTTCCCACCGACACGGTAATCGTCAGATTATCCGGGTAAATATCATCGCCCAGAATGCCTGAGTCCATCGGCGGCAGCTGCGGGTTGGTCACCAGCGGCGCTTTACCGCCGGTGGTGAGAAACGCAATGCGGTCGGTTAACAGCCTGAAAAGACGCACCAGATCGGCTTTGTCACTGGCCAGCACATCAAAGGCGACCAGCATCATTGCCGCCTGCTGCGGGGTGGTGATCCCCGCCTGGTGCGCACCATAAAACGGCTGGCGTTCCTGGCGGGCACCCGGAGACAGCGTGCCCGGGGAGGACGTTTTCTCGTCGACCTCGGCATGAGCCGGGCATCCGCCCGCCAGTGCCAGGGCACCGCTGAGGATGCCCATCCCTTTCAACAAGCGCCGGCGTGACGCCAGCGCTACATCATCAACAGGTTTTGCCATGTGTGCTTAATCCAGACCCAGCGTACCGCGCAGCATCGCCAGGTCTTCGGCCAGTGCCGTAATCGGACCTTTCAGCGCCGTGCGGTCAGCATCGGTTAATTTATCGTAAGACTCATAGCCATCTTTGGTCCGGTACTTCGCCAGAATGGTATCCACCTTCCTGAAGTTACCGTCCACTTTCGCCAGCAGCTGCGGATTCGCTTTCTGCACCAGCGGACGCAGCAGGTTAACAATTTTCTGTGCGCCATCAACGTTGGCCTGGAAATCCCACAGGTCAGTGCGGCTGTAGCGATCTTCCTCACCTGAGATCTTGCTGGAAGCCACTTCCTCAATCAGACCGGCGGCACCGCCCACCACTTTACCCGGCGGGAACGCCAGCTCACTGATGCGGGTCTGCAGCTCCAGCACATTTTTGTACAGCTGGTCAGCATACTTATCCAGCCCTTGAGTGGTGTGGTCGGCGAACAGGACTTTTTCTAAACGGTGGAAGCCGGTGAAGTTCGGGTCTTCTGCTTTCTTCTCAAAGTCGTCCTCACGGGCATCAATCGCCCCGTCCAGGTCAGAGAACAGCTCGGCAATCGGCTCGATACGCTCATAGTGCTGGCGGGTCGGGGCGAACAGGGCTTTGGCTTTTTCCACATCGCCCGCTTTTACCGCATCGGTAAAGGCTTTCGTTCCGGCGACCAGCTGTTCCACTTCTTTGGTGACATACAGCTTATAGTCGGCAATCGGGCCTACCAGCTGCAGCACATCCGGCTTGCCGTCATTGACTTTGCTGCCGCTGGCTTTGACGATCAGCTTACCTTTCGGGTTGCTCAGCAGGCCACAGGTCATATCGTATTCACCCGCTTCCAGGTTCGCCGTCATCTTCTGCGTAAAGCCCGGCGCGATATTTTCACGCTCTTCGACCACCATCACCCCTTTCAGGATCTCCCACTCCAGCCCTTTCTGGCTGTTGTTTTTGATGATGAACTGCGTTTTACCCGCATCAACCGTCAGGGACATCGGTTCACACTGCTTGTCGTTTACGCTGACGTTGACCTGCGGAATATCCGCAGCCAGCGCAGCGCCGGAGGTGGTCAGCGCCGCCAGCAGGGCAGCATTCAGTGCCTGACGGCGAAAATGAGTGGTCATAGGGTCATCCCAGTCTAAGTGTTATAAGCGGCAGGTCGGTGACCTGCCCGGCCAGATTCAGCGCGTGGTGCGCGCAGAGGGTGCAACGGTTCGCGCAGGCATCATAAACAGCAGCAGCGCGGGAACGAGATAGATAAACCAGACGGCCACTTCGCTCACGCTTGGGGCTTCCTGATAGCCCAGCAGCCCTTCCAGCAGGGTGCCGAAGACGCTGTGCGTGGTCAGGGTGTGGCTGAAGTCAAACGCCACCGACTGGAAATGGTTCCACAGACCGGCCTCGTGGAAGGCCCGTATTGCCCCCGCGGCCAGCCCGGCGGCGACAAAAATGATAAACAGGCTGGTCCATTTAAAGAAGCTGGCCAGGTTCAGGCGTACGCCCCCCCAATAGATCAGCATGCCCAGTACCACGGCCGTGGCGAGGCCCAGCATCGCCCCCAGCGGCGGCGCATAACCGACATCCTGCTGGAAAGCGGCCAGCAGGAAGAATACGGATTCCAGGCCTTCACGCGCCACGGCGAGAAACACCATCATGACCAGCGCCCAGCCGCTGCTGTTGCCCTTTTGTAATGCGCTGTCGACGGCATCTTCGAGCTGGGCTTTCACATTGCGCGACACCTTACGCATCCAGAACACCATCCAGGTGAGGATCACCACGGCGACCACGGCCACCAGCCCTTCAAACAGCTCCTGCTGTTTCTGCGGGAATTCTCCGGTGGTTTCATTGATAAACCAGCCGAGAGCAAGGCACAGGGCCGCCGCCACAAAAACGCCCGTCCACATGGCCGGAAACCACTGGCTGCGCTGCGTCCGCTTCAGATAGCTGGCGATCAGGCTGACAATCAGCGCCGCCTCCAGCCCTTCACGTAACATAATCAGAAACGGGACAAACATGCCTGACACCTCAAATGTGAAACCCGGTCAATTTCAGTAAAGATAAGTAAAATAAGAACGATATCGATTATCATTATCGGCTAAGGAAATACAAGATGGCGCGGGCTTATTTTCGCGTTTTGCGGGGGGTAAAATTTAAGCAAATGTAACCCAGTGGGGCCAACAACCTGTTGGCCCGGTAAATTAATCTTCGATTCAGAAGGTCAGGGCCTCTTTGACCTGAAACGCCTCGTTCTTATAGGTCAGCGTCAGAATACACGCCGCCTCACAGGGCGGAGGCAGATAGCCTGGCATGCGCTTGCTAAGAAAAGCGTCCAGTATCAGCGGATGGGTAAAGACCGCGACCCGTCCCTGACTGTGTTCGTACTGATAGCCGATCTGTGACAACACCTCATCTAACCGCGCTGCGGCCACCTCACCGCGTTCTCCCTGCTCTGCAGGGACAGCATTGATCCTTTTACCCGGGGAAAACAGCGGCTCTGCCGCGCTGAGGGTGCGCAGTGTGGCTATCTTTTCTGCTTCCCACGGCCCGAGGAACAGTTCATTTAGTCGTTTATCCTGAACTACCTGCTGGTGGTGCGATAACATGACTGCCTGCGATGTTTTCACCGCCCTGCCCAGTTCACTGCTCCAGGCCCCGATAAACGCCATCTTTTGCAGATGTTCAGCCAGACGCTGGTTGGCCCGATCGCCGGCCGCTGAAAAATCAGAATCAGAGGTTCCCTCCATGACACCCGACTGCTTCAGCCGGGTGAGGGAATTGACCACGACCGTCATTTCCAGCGGTGCCAGTGCGGCCGCCTTCAGGTAACCGGATTGCAGCAAGGCCGTATTATTAAAATCGACCAGCCTGAACGCCCCCTTTCGCCACTCCAGCACCGATACACTGGTGTTTGCCAGACCCGATAACGGCTGGTCTGGCCGGTACTTTTGCAGATAAAATGCCATCGAAGAGTGTGCGGCAACCAGAATATTGCCACTTTCTCCCCTGTGCTGCCGGGCAATAGCACGCAAAGCGCTCTCGAAGCGATGAGAGAAAACCGCCATATTTTCCGCCTGCACCGGAGAGACAAAATCAACATCATCTGGGCGGCCAAAGTAGAAGGCAAAATCATTACCGGAATGACCAAACTGTGCGGTCAGATCATCAATGCGCCCCCCTTCCGCCGCCCCCCAGGAGATGTCCTTCAGTCCATCAATCTGCGTCACTGCTATATTACGGTCGCGCAGGATCAGGGTTGCCGTCTGGAATGCCCTGCCAAAGGTACTGCTGTAAGCAGCAATAAACGGAATGTCAGCCAGTCCCAGTCCGAGGCTGCTGGCATCATAACGTCCTTTCGCCGTGAGTTCGGCATTGCCGCCTCCGCCAATTGTCATCGCTTTACTATTGGACAGGGTCTGCCCGTGGCGCACCAGATAGAAACGCAGCACGCCATCGTCCTCAGTATTCTTCGGTGCTGCACAGGTCAGTAAGGGCAGAATAAGGAGCACTGCTGACAGCAGGCTGCGGTTCAACGCGTTAAATCCATTTCTCATGAGAGAACTCCGTGTAGTGATTGAGACGTTCACTGCGGAGTGTAGGAATAAAAGCGCCCTGTCAGCCTTGAGCGGTTTGCCACTTATTCGTTAATGCTGGCAGAATCTGATGGGTCGACACGGGCTGAGGCGGAAAAAGGGAAAAACGGGGATCAGAGGAAAAGATCCGCTGGCACCGGGCGGTACCAGCGGACAGGAACGGCCTTAGTCGGCCTGGTATTCCGCTTCAGCGGCATCAAATCGCTGCTGTGCAGCGGCAGATGGCGCTTTGCCGAACAGGCTGAATACCACAATGGCAATGCTGGCGAACAGGAAGCCCGGGATGATCTCGTAGAGATCCAGCCAGCCCCACTGCTTCCAGACCAGCACCGTCACGGCACCGACGATCATACCGGCCAGTGCGCCGTTGCGCGTCATGCGCTTCCACACCAGTGACAGCAGCACCACCGGTCCAAATGCCGCACCGAAACCGGCCCAGGCGTAGCTCACCAGACCCAGCACGCGGTTGTCCGGATTTGACGCCAGAGCAATAGCAATGGCCGCCACCAGCAGTACCATCATACGCCCTACCCACACCAGCTCGCGCTGGCTGGCACCTTTACGCAGGAAGTTCTTATACAGATCTTCCGTCAGGGCGCTGGAGCACACCAGCAGCTGGCAGCTCAGGGTCGACATCACCGCTGCCAGAATGGCCGACAGCAGCACACCGGCAATCCACGGGTTGAACAGAATGCGGGTCAGTTCAATAAAGATACGCTCGCTGTTCTGCGACACCTCACCTGCCTGCTCCACATGGTTCTGGAAGTAGGCGATACCAAAGAAGCCCACGGCCACGGCACCGGCCAGGCACAGGATCATCCAGGTCATCCCGATACGGCGGGCGGTTCGAATTGAGCGGTGAGAGTCTGCCGCCATAAAGCGCGCCAGGATATGCGGCTGACCGAAGTAACCCAGGCCCCAGCCCAGCAGGGAAATAATGGCCACAATGTTGAGGTTTTTCAGCATATCGACGTTCTCGATGCTCTTCGCCCTGATGACGGTCATCGCATCATCCAGGCCACCGACGGCCAGAATAACCATCACCGGCGTCAGGATCAGTGCGAAAATCATCAGCGTCGCCTGCACCGTATCGGTCCAGCTGACCGCGAGGAAACCGCCAACAAAGGTGTAGACAATAGTCGCCGCCGCACCGGCCCACAGGGCGGTTTCATAGCTCATGCCGAAGGTGCTTTCGAACAGGCGTGCGCCAGCCACCACGCCGGAGGCGCAGTAGATAGTGAAGAACACCAGGATCACCAGCGCGGAGATCACCCGCAGCAGCTTGCTGGTGTCTTCAAAGCGGCTGGAGAAGTAGTCCGGCAGGGTCAGGGCATTGTCGTGATGTTCGGTCTGCACGCGCAGCCGCCCGGCGACAATTTTCCAGTTCAGGTAGGCCCCGAGAGTCAGGCCGATGGCAATCCAGCTTTCGGAGATACCGGACAGGAAGATCGCCCCCGGCAGGCCCATCAGCAGCCAGCCGCTCATGTCTGACGCACCCGCAGAGAGCGCGGTGACAAAGCTGCCCAGACTGCGGCCACCCAGAATATAGTCGTCAAAGTTTTTCGTTGAACGGTAAGCGATGAAACCAATCAACACCATGCCGAGAATATAAATACAAAATGTCACCATCATTGGCGTACTTACAGTCATTCAGGTTCTCCACTTATTATTAGTTTCCACAGCGGGAGGCTGCATAGGCGGCACTTGCCGGAACGTAGCAAAGGCGCGCACTGGGTCTGGCATCCAGCCGGGGGCGGTATCCTGCCGTAAACGGCTGTGTGGCACAAACGATTTAACACAGCTTGCACATTCATTTCACCAGGTTGTTACGACTAATTGCTGGCAGGTTGCACTGCATCACATTTCATCGGGTTGCACCCGCACAACAACCTTATTAAAACCAGGGCTTGCAGGGTTAATTCACACCTGGCGGGATTCTTGCAGCAATATCCATGCCGCTTTTTTGGCGTTAACAAAAAGGCAGTTTTAAAGAATGAGGATAGGGTCACATTTAACGAGGTTGCACAAAGTTGCAACATCAGTGATATTGCATCCTGTCATTTGTTATCCACTGATTCAGGAGCTGTAAGGCATGGGCACAACTACCATGGGCGTGAAACTGGACGACGCAACGCGCGACCGGATTAAACAGGCCGCGCTACAGATCGATCGTACGCCGCACTGGCTGATTAAGCAGGCGATCTTCAACTATCTGCAACAGATTGAGCAGGGAGCCGCGCTGGCTGAAATCCCGGCCGGTGCCGCCACGGTAGAAAGCGACGAACGCCCGCAGGACGAGGCGCACCAGCCATTCCTCGACTTTGCCGAGCAGATCCTGCCGCAGTCGGTGGCCCGCGCTGCCATCACCTCGGCCTGGCGTCGCCCGGAACCCGAAGCGGTGCCGATGCTGCTGGAGCAGGCCCGTTTACCGCAGGCGCTGGCCGAGCCGACGCACCGCCTTGCCTGGCAGCTGGCCGATAAGCTACGGCACCAGAAAGGGGCAGGCGGCCGCGCCGGCATGGTGCAAAGCTTGCTGCAGGAGTTCTCACTCTCCTCTCAGGAAGGGGTGGCACTGATGTGCCTGGCGGAAGCCCTGCTGCGTATTCCCGACAAGCCGACGCGGGATGCACTGATCCGCGATAAGATCAGCAACGGTAACTGGCACTCCCACCTGGGCCGCAGCCCATCGATGTTTGTCAACGCGGCCACCTGGGGCCTGCTGTTTACCGGTCGTCTGGTGGCCACGCATAACGAAGCCAACCTGTCGCGCTCGCTTAACCGCATTATCGGTAAAAGCGGCGAACCGCTGATCCGCAAAGGGGTGGATATGGCGATGCGGCTAATGGGTGAGCAGTTTGTCACCGGGGAAACCATTGCCGAAGCGCTGGCCAATGCCCGCAAGCTGGAAGAGACCGGTTTCCGCTACTCCTACGATATGCTTGGTGAAGCCGCGCTGACCGCGCAGGATGCCAAAGCCTACCTGGTCTCCTACCAGCAGGCGATCCATGCCATAGGTAAAGCCTCCAACGGACGCGGTATTTATGAAGGCCCGGGCATCTCTATTAAACTGTCCGCCCTGCACCCCCGCTACAGCCGCGCGCAGTACGAACGCGTAATGGAAGAGCTGTATCCGATCCTGAAATCCCTCACGCTGCTGGCGCGCAGCTATGACATCGGTATTAATATTGATGCCGAAGAAGCCGACCGCCTGGAGCTGTCGCTCGACCTGCTGGAAAAACTCTGCTTCGAGCCGGAACTGGAAGGCTGGAACGGCATCGGCTTCGTCATCCAGGCCTATATGAAACGCTGCCCGATGGTCATCGACTATCTGACCGATCTTGCCCAGCGCAGCCGCCGCCGCCTGATGATCCGCCTGGTAAAAGGCGCGTACTGGGACAGCGAAATCAAACGCGCCCAGACTGAAGGGCTGGAAGGCTATCCGGTTTACACCCGTAAGGTGTATACCGATATCTCCTATCTCGCCTGCGCCCGCAAGCTGCTGGCGGTACCAAACCTGATTTATCCGCAGTTCGCCACCCATAACGCCCATACTCTCGCGGCGATTTATCAGCTGGCGGGCAACAACTACTATCCGGGACAGTATGAGTTCCAGTGCCTGCACGGGATGGGTGAGCCGCTGTACGAACAGGTGGTGGGGAAAGTCGCCGACGGCAAGCTGAATCGCCCGTGCCGTATCTATGCCCCGGTGGGCACGCATGAAACACTGCTGGCCTATCTGGTTCGCCGCCTGCTGGAAAACGGTGCGAACACCTCGTTTGTCAACCGCATTGCCGATGCCACCCTGCCGCTGGACGAGCTGGTCGCCGATCCGGTCGCCGCCGTGGAAGCGCTGGCGCGCAGCGAAGGCGCGGTCGGCCTGCCGCACCCAAAAATTCCGTTACCGCGCGCGCTGTACGGTGAGCACCGGCAGAACTCCGCCGGGCTGGACCTGGCGAATGAACATCGCCTGGCCTCGCTGTCCAGCGCCCTGCTTAACAGCGCCAGCCAGAGCTGGCAGGTGCAGCCGGTCATCGATGCCCCGCTGGCTTCGGGTGAAAGCAGCCCGGTGATCAATCCGGCGGAGCCGGGCGACGTGGTCGGCTACGTCCGCAGCGCCACCGCAGACGAGGTGTCGGCTGCCCTGGATGCGGCGGTTAGCGTCGGCCCGATCTGGTTCGCCACCCCACCGCAGGAGCGCGCCGCTATTCTGGAGCGCGCGGCGGTAATGATGGAAGGCCAGATGCAGAGCCTGATTGGCATTCTGGTGCGTGAAGCCGGTAAGACCTTCAGTAACGCCATTGCGGAGGTGCGCGAGGCGGTGGACTTCCTGCACTATTACGCGGGCCAGGTGCGCGATGATTTTGACAATGAAACCCACCGCCCGTTAGGCCCGGTGGTGTGCATCAGCCCGTGGAACTTCCCGCTGGCCATCTTTAGCGGCCAGATCGCGGCCGCCCTGGCCGCCGGTAACAGCGTACTGGCCAAACCGGCGGAACAGACCCCGCTGATTGCCGCCCAGGCCGTGGCTATCCTGCATGAAGCAGGCGTCCCCGTAGGCGCACTGCAGCTACTGCCAGGCACGGGTGAAACCGTGGGGGCGCAGCTGGTTCAGGACGAGCGCGTACGCGGCGTGATGTTTACCGGATCCACTGCCGTCGCCACGCTACTGCAGCGCAACCTGGCCGGACGTCTTGACCCGCAGGGCCGCCCGACGCCACTGGTGGCGGAAACCGGCGGCATGAATGCGATGATTGTTGACTCCTCTGCACTGACCGAACAGGTAGTGACGGATATCGTGGCCTCTGCCTTCGACAGCGCCGGACAGCGCTGCTCTGCCCTGCGCCTGCTGTGCGTACAGGACGACGTGGCCGAACATACGCTGAAAATGCTGCGCGGCGCGATGGCCGAGTGCCGTATGGGTAACCCGGAGCGCTTCTCTACCGATATTGGCCCGGTGATCGATGCCGAGGCCAGAGAAGGCATTGAGCAGCATATTGAGTCGATGCGCAGTAAGGGCTTCACCGTATTCCAGGCGGCACAGCCGCAGGCCCCGGGCCGTCGTGAATGGCAGACCGGCACCTTTGTGATGCCAACGCTGATTGAGCTGAATAAAGTGGAAGATCTCGACAAAGAGATCTTCGGTCCGGTGCTGCACGTGGTGCGCTACGCCCGCAACACGCTGCCGCAGGTCATCGATCAGATCAACGCTTCCGGCTACGGCCTGACGCTGGGCGTGCATACCCGCATTGATGAAACTATCCATCAGGTGGTACAGAAGGCCCACGTTGGTAACCTCTACGTGAACCGGAACATGGTCGGGGCCGTGGTGGGCGTGCAGCCGTTCGGTGGCGAAGGCCTGTCGGGTACCGGGCCGAAAGCCGGAGGACCGCTCTACCTGTATCGTCTGCTGTCACACCGCCCGGACAATGCGCTGAGTGTCACCCTTAACCGCCAGGATAAAGAGCGCCCGGTGGATGCGGCTCTGCGACCGGCCCTGCTGGCAGCGCATCAGGCGCTGAGTGAGTGGGCCGCCGACCGCCCGGACCTGGCGGCCTGCTGCGCGCGCTTTGCCGAACTGGGCCAGGGGGGCACCGTGCGCCTGCTGCCTGGTCCAACGGGCGAACGCAACACCTTCGCCCTGCTGCCGCGTGAGCGGGTGCTGTGCCTGGCAGATAACGAGCAGGATGCGCTGGTCCAGCTGGCTGCAGTCACCGCAGTGGGCAGTCATGCGCTATGGTCTGACGATGAGTTGCACCGCAGCCTGTGGCAACAGCTGCCGGCACAGGTTCAGCAGCGGATTGCCTTTGCCGCACAGCCGCTGGAAAACCGTACCGTTGACGCGGTGATTTACCACGGCGATGCTGACCAGCTGCGCGACCTCTGTCAGGCCGTGGCCGCCCGCGACGGCGCGATTATTTCCGTACAGGGCTTTGCCCGTGGGGAGACCAATCTGCTGCTGGAACGCCTGCTGCTGGAACGTTCACTGAGCGTCAATACGGCCGCTGCAGGCGGAAATGCCAGTCTGATGACCATCGGCTGACACAGCAAAACGGCCCGTCAGGGCCGTCCTCTGGCGGAAGGTATCCGCGCCAACCGGGCTGCCCTCATTATTGCGGGCAGCCTTTTTTATTGCCCTCAGGCATGTGCCCGCTGGCGATCGACCTCTGTCCCCGGCATTCTGTCGCGATCACCATACAGGGTGAAGTCGAAATCAATCGAGAAGAATGGCCGGGTCAGTTTTTTCACGGCCAGCGCCCCGGCCGCTGTGATTTTATGTACCTTCGGTACCAGCCCTTCCCGGCTGGCAAAGGCAAAATCATCCCACAGATACTCATCGCCATCGATATTGATTTGGGTGGTGAGCATCCGGCAGCCCTGAGCCCGGATAAAAAAGTGAATATGGGCCGGCCGGCGGCCATGACGCCCCAGCCTGCTCAGCAGCTGCTGGGTGGGGCCTTCCGGTGGACAGCCGTACCCCGCAGGCATGATGGTACGCAACTGGTAACGGCCGTTATCGTCGGTCATGATAGTCCGCCGCAGGTTGAATGAGGGCTGGCTCTTATCAAAATAGGAGTAGTTACCGAGGGTATTGGCGTGCCAGACCTCGACGCTGGCACGCGGCAGCGGCTTGCCCTCTTCATCACGTACGGTGCCCTGCATAAACAGCACCTCGCCTTTCTCCTCCTCCGTGCCGTCGTCCAGCCGCGCAAAGCCGTGGTACACCGGCGCGCCGGAGACATACAGCGGCCCTTCAATGGTGCGCGGCGTCCCGCCCTGTAACCCGGCCCGGACTTCTGCCTCATCCGAGCGGATATCAATAAACCGTTCCAGCCCCAGCCCGGCGGCCAGCAGGCCCATCTCATGAGCCATACCGCAGTCGGCCAGATACTCCAGCCCTTTCCACACTTCACCGGGCTGCAGGTCCAGATCCTCGATGGCGTTAAACAGGTCAGTGAGCAGGCGGACCGTCACCTGCTGCACACGGGGATTGACCTCTCCTCTGGCCGTTTTAACAATAAAACGCTGAACCAGTATGCCGATTTCTTGCTTGTCCATAGTGCAACTCCCTTTCAGGTTGTTATACCTCCTGTTGCCGGTGAAGCAGGGCGCGGCTCTGCGGCCGCAGACAGGGGGCAGTAGGGTACAGTTAGCGGGTGCGCTAGCGATCGTCCTCGCGGACCGAAGACGGATGCCGGGACAGCGGGATCACCTGAATCTGCATCCAGGGAAAAAGCGGCAGCGTGGAAAGTAACTGATGCAGCTCCTCCACGGACGCCACGTCAAACAGGCTGATGTTGGAATACTGCCCGGCGATGCGCCACAGATGACGCCACTGGCCGCTGGCCTGCAAAGCCTGTGCCCGCGCCTTCTCTTCGGCTTTTAAGGACGCCACCTCTCGCTGCGGCAGGGCGTGGGGCAGGCAGACGTCCATTCTGACGTGAAACAACATAAGTCACTCCTTCTCTCATCGGCGACGCAGTGCCGCCACTTTGTCGGTGTCAATATCAATGCCCAGCCCCGGGCCGGCAGGAACCTGCAGCATAAAGTCGCGCCAGACCATCGGCGTGGTCAGAATGTCCTCCGTCAGCAGCAGCGGCCCGAACAGTTCGGTGCCAAACGTCATTTCGCTGAAGGTGGAAAACAGATGTGCCGATGCGGCCGTACCCGGTGCCCCCTCCAGCATGGTGCCGCCGTACAGGGCGATACCGTGCAGGCGGGCAATATCAGCGACCTGGCGGGCGGCCGTCAGCCCTCCTGACTGGCTGATCTTGACGGAAAATACGTCTGCTGCCGCCCGGCTGGCCAGCGTCAGGGCATCCTGCGGGCCGTTCAGGGCCTCGTCAGCGATGATCGGTAGGCTGAAGCGGCGCGCAAGCCGCCCCAGTCCGGCGTGATTTTCCGCCCGGATCGGCTGCTCAACGGCGGCAATGCCGGCGGCTTCCAGTGCGGCCATTCCCTGCTCCGCCTCCCGCTCGTCCCAGGCCTGATTGACATCCACCCGCAGGCAGGCCTGCTCCCCCAGTGCCCGCCGGACAGCCAGCACGTGGGCAACATCGGCACTGACATCGCGCAGGCCGATTTTGAGTTTGAAAATACGATGCCGCCGCAGATCCAGCATTTTCTGCGCCTCGGCAATATCTTTGCCGGTATCGCCGCTGGCCAGCGTCCAGGCCACCGGCAGCGCTTCGTGCATGCGCCCTCCCAGCAGCTCGCTGAGCGGGATATTCAGCCGCCGGGCCTGCGCATCCATCAGCGCCGTTTCCAGCGCACATTTGGCAAAGCGGTTGCCCTTCACCGCGCGTTCCAGACGGGCCATCGCCGGGGCGACCCGTTGCGCATCCTGACCAATCAGCAGCGGTGCCAGCCAGCCGTCAATATTGGCCTTGATGCTTTCCGGGCTCTCTTCGCCATAGCTCAGACCGCCGATGGTGGTCGCCTCGCCCCAGCCGGTGATCCCGTCGTCGCAGACCATGCGCACCAGTACCAGGGTCTGCACCTTCATGGTGGTCATTGACAGGCGATGCGGGCGGATGGCGGGCACGTCTAATAACAGGGTTTCCACGGAGTCAATGATCATATTTTTTGTCCAACAGCCGGGTCAGTTTGCCATGAAGATGACCCTATACCGTCCTGTAAAAAGGCGTCCAACACCCATTTCAACTGATCTTCATACCCGGAAGGTATCGCCATGGAACTGCGCCACTTACGCTATTTTGTAGCCGTTGCAGAAGAGAAAAACTTCAGCCGGGCGGCCCTGCGCCTGCATATCAGCCAGCCGCCGTTAAGCCGCCAGATACGCCAGCTGGAAGACGATCTCGGGGCGGAGCTGTTTGTCCGGGCATCGCGTCCGCTGGCGCTGACCGGGGCAGGACGGTTTTTCTATTATCACGCCGTGCAGTTACTTGCCGGGGCGCGGGAGCTGAAGGCGATGACCCGGCGCATCGGCCAGCCCGGACGCACGCTCACCCTCGGGGTGGCCGCCTCAACGCTGTACGGCCTGCTGCCGCCGATCCTGCAGCGCTTTCGTGCCGATCTGCCGCAGGTGGCCCTTCATCTGCAGGAGACGGCAGCCGCTGAACAGGGGCTGGCGCTGAAAGACGGGGTTATCGACGTCGGGTTTGGTCGCCACTGTGACGGTGATACAGGGCTGCGGCAGATCACTCTGCGCCAGGAACCGCTGATGGTGGCGATGACGCATCACCACCCGCTGGCCGGCGCAGCGGCGTTAACCTTGCACGATTTGCGGAGGGACACTCTGCTGGTCTGCCCGCAGGCACCGCAGCCGGGTCCGGCTGACCCGCTGCTGCAGGCCTGCCGTGCTAACGCGTTTGCACCAGGCCGTATTGTCGAAGTTGCCGGATTTCAGCTTGCCCTCGCACTGGCTGCCGCCGGCGAGGGCGCCGCGCTGGTCCCGGCGTGCCTTCAGAACCTGCAGCGCGATGCGGTGGTTTACCGGCCGCTGGCGGAGCCTGAACTGTTTTCACCGGTGGTGATGAGCACCCGCCAGCAGGACCGGTCAGAGGATATTTCCCGGCTTCTGCGCCTGATTTACCAGCTGTATGAGGAGCGCAATATCCCCTATATCAGACCTGCGGGGGGGTAACGCCCCCAGGCCTGTGATGCCCTGCGCGACACTTCGCTCTTTTCGCCCTTGCTGACAATTTTTTCATCTCATAAGTTGGCCCCTGTCAACATTGTCTGCCTGCTCAGGAATAAACATGATCGACAAAAGCTGCTCTTCTGCTGACGCTGCCGTCGCAGATATCCAGGATAACGCCACCGTGATGATCGGCGGTTTTGGCCCCGCCGGCCAGCCCTGCTCGCTGCTGGATGCCCTTGTCCGCCGCCGCCCCCGCGGGCTGACGCTGATCAGCAATAACGCGGGTAACGGCGACCACGGGCTGGCCGCCCTGCTCAACGCGGGCTGTGTGCGAAAAATGGTCTGCTCTTTCCCGCGCCAGCCGGACTCGTGGGTGTTTGACCGCCTTTACCGCCGGGGCGACATCGACCTGGAACTGGTACCGCAGGGTAACCTGGTGGCCCGTATCCAGGCAGGGGGGGCCGGCCTGGGCGGGATATTCACCCCCACTGGCGTGGGCACCGCACTGGCGACAGGCAAGGAAGTGCGCGACATTGCCGGACGTCAGTACGTCTTTGAACTGCCGCTGCGGGCCGACTATGCGCTGATACGCGCGGAGTGCGCCGACCGCTGGGGAAACCTGACATTCAATAAAGCCGCCCGTAATTTTAATCCGATTATGGCCATGGCGGCCGACTGCACCATCGCGGAAACCCACCATCAGGTGCCGCTGGGGTCGCTGGATCCGGAGGCGGTCGTCACCCCCGGCATTTTTGTACAACGCGTGGTGGTCGCCTCCCGGTCGCTGCCCGCTGCCACAGAAGGACACCCCTGAAATGGAGATTGCCAGACTCAGTCATGACGGGCTGGCCGCCCGCATCGCCCGGGATATACCGGAAGGTTCGTACGTCAACCTGGGCATCGGCCTGCCAACCCGCATCGCGGATTTCCTTCCGCCCGATAAAGACATTTTTCTGCACAGCGAAAATGGCATCCTCGGTATGGGCCCGGCCCCGGCCGCCGGTCACGAGGATCCCGAACTGATCAACGCCGGTAAACAGACGGTTACCCTGCTGCCCGGGGGCTGTTTTTTCCACCACGCGGACTCGTTCGCCATGATCCGCGGCGGTCACCTGGATATCTGCGTGCTCGGGGCCTACCAGGTTTCCGCCGGGGGCGACCTGGCTAACTGGAGCACCGGCAAAGCGGAGGCGATCCCGGCGGTGGGCGGGGCGATGGACCTGGCTATCGGTGCGCGCCAGGTGATAGTGATGACCGAACATCTGACCAAAAGTGGCGTCTGTAAAATCGTCAGGCAGTGCAGTTATCCGCTGACCGGCGTCGCCTGTATTCGCCGGATTTACAGCGATATGGCAGTGATGGACATTACTCCGGCGGGCCTGGTGGTGCGCGAACTTCACTGCGGTATCACCCCTGAGCAGCTCCAGGCAGTGACGCCCGCTGAACTGACGTTTGACCTGACGCCGGGGACAGCGCAATGAACGCCGCCTGGCTCTGTGATGCTGTCCGCACCCCGTTCGGCAAGCTGAACGGCTGTCTGGCCACGGTGCGTACCGATAACCTGGCCGCCCTGCCGATCTCCCGCCTGATGCAGCGCTACCCGGCGCTGGACTGGAGCCTGCTGGACGATGTGCTGCTGGGCTGCACCAATCAGGCCGGCGAGGACAACCGCAACGTGGCCCGCATGGCACTGCTGCTGGCCGGGTTGCCGACTTCCGTCCCCGGCTGCACGCTGAACCGCCTGTGTGGCTCCAGCCTGGACGCGGTGGCCACGGCGGCCAGAGCCCTGCGCGCCGGCGACGCTGACCTGATGATTGCGGGGGGCGTGGAGAGCATGTCGCGCGCGCCCTACGTGATGGCCAAGGCCGCACACCCCTTCAGCCGGCAGATGCAGCTGGAAGATACCACCATGGGCTGGCGGCTGATTAACCCGCAAATGAAGGCCCTGTACGGCGTTGAGACGATGCCGCAGACGGCAGAAAACGTTGCCCTGCGCTTCAGCATCAGCCGGGAAGACCAGGACGCTTTCGCCCTGCGCAGTCAGCGTCTTACCGCTGCCGCACGCGACAGGGGGTTTTACGCCAGCCAGGTAATGAAGGTCTGCGTCTCATCGCCAAAAGGAGAAGCGCACTGGGTCACCCGGGATGAACACCCCCGGGCCACCTCGCTGCAGGCGCTGGCCACGCTGCCGCCGGTGGTTAACCCACAGGGCAGCGTGACGGCGGGCAACGCCTCCGGCCTGAACGACGGCGCCTGTGCGCTGCTGCTGGCCAGCGATCGCGGCCTGAAGCAGTCCGGGCTGAGGCCGCTGGCCCGCATCATTACCAGCGCGGTCACCGGTATTGAACCCACGATCATGGGCTTTGCCCCGGTGCAGGCAGTGCGCAAGGTGCTGGCGCGCGCAGGGCTCAGCCTCGGGCAGGTTGACGTGTTCGAACTGAATGAGGCCTTTGCTGCCCAGTCACTGGCCGTGACCCGTGCGCTGGGGCTGCCGGATGATGACGGGCGGGTGAACCCGAACGGGGGGGCCATTGCGCTGGGTCACCCGCTGGGTGCATCGGGGGCCAGGCTGGTGATGAATGCCGCCTGGGCCCTGCAGGAAGGCGGGGGCCGCTTCGCGCTCTGCGCCATGTGTATCGGCGTCGGTCAGGGCATCGCCCTGATGTTGGAGAGGGCATAACATGAACATCGATCACCGGCTGGATGGCCCGGTGGAAGCACCGCTGCTGGTGTTATCCAATCCGTTAGGTACCACCCTTGACCTGTGGCAGCCGCTGATGGCAGAGCTGACCCGCCACTTCCGTGTGCTGCGCTATAACGCGCGCGGGCACGGTGCCACCCCCCTGCCCGCGTCTGCGCTGACCCTCGAACGTCTCGGTCTGGATGTGATCGATCTGCTGGATAAGCTGCAGGTGGAGCAGGCGCTATTTTGTGGTGTATCGCTCGGCGGGCTGACTGGCCTGTGGTTAAGCCGGTTTTATCCGCAGCGTTTTCAGCGCATGGTGGTAGCTAACACCGCCGCACGCATCGGCACGCAGCAAAACTGGTTAAACCGCGCGGCGCAGATACGCCGGGACGGTCTCAGTACGGTCGCCGCCACCTGTTCATCGCGCTGGTTCACGCCGGCGTTTGTGCGTGCGGCCCATCCTCAGGTTACCCGGCTGGTCATGCAGCTGGCGCACGCCGACCCGGCAGGCTATGCCGCATGCTGCGACGTGCTGGCCGCGGCCGACCTGCGCGCGGAAGTACGGCGGATGACGGTGCCGCTGCTGGTCATCGCCGGAGACGAGGACCCGGTTACCACCGTCGAAGATGCCCGCTGGCTGACCAGCCATATTGCCGCCGCCTCGCTGGCCAGGTTACCGGCCTCGCACCTCTCCTGCATCGCCTGTCCCCAGGCGTTCAGCGAGGCCGTCAGTGAATTTCTGCTGCGCCGGGCCCGGGGCTAGCGGGCGTCAAACTTCATACGCAGCAGCTTAGGGTAGATAAACAGGGACTGACCCCAGCCGCGGTTGAGCAGGGTCCACACCGCCACGGAGCAGCCGACGCACAGCGCCGTCATCACCAGTGGGAAACCCACCGCCCACAGCAGAGAAAACGCCGGGATGGCGAAGAGCTGATGGCCGACGGCATACAGGATCGCCGACAGACCAAAAAACTCGATAAAAATACGGTGCAGCACGTAAATCTGCAGCGTATTTTTACCCACCCAGTTTAGCCAGCGCAGGGAAAACTGTTGGTTCAGCCCGCGGCAGGCGGCAATACAGCCGAGGATCGCCACCACGCAGAGGAACAGACTCTGTTCCAGCCCCAGCAGGCTGTGCCCGGCCGTCAGCAGCAGCAACAGCGCCCACGGCAGCAGATTCTCACGCCGCCATTCACTCCAGCGGATCAGGATCTCACTGTAAAACGATCCCAGCAGGAAGAAGATAAAGTACTGCGACAGGCTCTCCGGCCCCCAGCCCGGGATGATATTCGCTACCGCGGCGTAATTCATGGCCACGGCGACCAGCAGAAGTGGCCGCTTCCGATCGCGGAACAGCCGGGCAAAGAGGAAAAACAGACCCAGAGCGTAGAGATACCAGGAGGCGCTCATCGCCAGCAGCATCAGCTTGATGAACTGCCACGGCGAGTCCGCCCAGGCAGCATTGAGATTACCGGAGAGGCGCTGCCCCATCATCCCCTGCGACACGCCGTTAATCATCAGCCACTGGATCGCCCCCCAGAGAAAATAGAGGTAAAACAGGTTGGTGACGCGACTGGTGAACACCTGCTTCCAGGGCCGGTTGCGGATCGCATTCGCCGCCAGCAGGCCAGAGACAAAGAAGAATGCCGGCATGCGCAGCGGTGAGAGATGATGATTAAAGGCCAGCCAGAGCCGGGCCGGTAACTGCCCGGCGGTCAGATGGGGAATGATATCCGCGTAACCGGGAAGGACGACGTGATAAAGGACAACAAGTAAAATACATCCGCCTTTCAGGGTATTTACCCAGGCGATATCTTTTTTCTGAGTCGATGACATAGCGGGACTCCTGCTGTGGTGGTCTGGTGGTGAAAAAAGAGAAAGTCTGCCTCCGTTATGCACGGTTTATTATATTTATTGGTTTTCTTAACATACCAACCCGCCGTATTCCGTTACCGGGCCTGGCGGGCATAAAAAAGGCCGATAAAGATTACCGGCCATCAGAGTCTGCATCAGCCGTTGCTGACGGCTTTTTCCGCAGGCGGCCGCTTACGCAGCAGTCGCGGATAAACAAACAGCGCTTTACCGGGACCGCGGTTTAACAGATTCCAGGCGACCAGGGATATACAGGTGGTCACCGCCACCGCCACTACCGGCAGCAGCAGCGCCCAGGTCAGCGAGAAGGCTTGACTGTCGAACAGGCTGTATTTCACCGCCAGCGTCAGCATGGTCAGGCCCAGCAGTTCAATAAAGATGCGGTGCAGCACGTATATCTGCAGGGTGTTACGACCAATCCAGTTCAGCCAGGCCATATTGAAACGATTATTCAGCGCCCGGCAGAATACAATACCGGCCACAATTGCCACGATGCAGTAGAACGGGTTTTTCATCATGCCCGCAGCGTGGTGCGCTACCCCGATCAGCACCATCGCGGCCAGCAGCGTCAGATGGCGACGCGACAGCTGGCTGATCTCCACCAGCGTATGGCTGAAGAAGGCCCCCAGCACGAAATAAACAAAGTTCTGTACCACCCCGTTTGGCCCCCAGCCTGGCACCAGATGAAATTGGGTGGCGTAGTTGAGGAGGATCGCCCCCACCAGCAGTAACGTCTTCTGACGGTGGAACAGTTTCGCGGCGATAAAATAGCCTGCCAGCGCGTACAGGTACCACAGGCTGGTCATTGACAGCGTCAGCAGCTTAACAAACTCCAGCGGCGTACTGGCATAAGCCGCATTCACCGAGGTCGAGAGTTTTTGTCCAATAAGATTGGCAGAAATATTATAAATACTGGCCCACTGGATCACGCCCCAGAGGATATACAGATAGAGAATATTGGTGAATTTTTTAGTAAATACCTCACTCCAGCTCTTTTTACTGATGGCACTGGCCGCCAGTAAACCGGAGACGAAAAAGAAGGCCGGCATCCGCAGCGGTGAAAGGTATTTATTAAAGATCACCCACATTTCAGACGGTATCATTCCGGCCGTCAGATAAGGCAGGGAGGGAATAAACGTGGTGATAATGGTGTGGTGCAGGACCACCAGTAATATACAGCCCCCCTTGAGGGTATTAATCCAGAGGACTTCTTGCTTGCCAGTGACAGACATAAAAATGCAAACCTGATTTCATCATATTATCCCGGGAGTATCGCCTTTACCCCGGCGGATCACTATGAGGATCGTCTGAAAGATTTCTTAATATTTCCCTTTGTATAAAACCTCTTCAGTAATCCCGTCTGATTACAATCAGGTAGTGTATTTATTTAAGATTATCCTTATTAAAAAAAGCGCCCTGTTATCCGGGCGCGTTCTGTCAGCAGTAAGCAAACAATGCGGGCGCGCCGCCGGTGTGAACAAAGACAATCGGCCCTTCACGGCGAAAACGCTGCTGGCTGATGCCATCAATCAGTCCCGCCATCGCTTTGCCGGTATAGACCGGATCGAGGAAAATCCCTTCCAGCCGTGCCAGCAGCTTCACCGCCTCCATCCCCTCTTCATTGGGCTCGCCATAGCGCGGGGCGAAGTAGTCATCCCACAGGGTGATCGGGGCGCGGCTGGTCATCTCCAGCGACTGTGCCACGGCCTGACGGATGCTCTCGACTTTTGGCAACTGGTCAGCCGCCCTGCGCGAGACGGTGACGCCCACCAGCTCGGTATCCGGCAGCAGATGCTCCAGCCCTACCGCCAGCCCGGCGTGTGTGCCTGCACTGCCAGAGGCCACCACCACGGCGGCAAAATCGACCACGCCCTCAGACTGGTGGGCAATCTCCTGCGCGCAGTCAACGTAGCCCAGCGCGCCCAGCGCATTGGAGCCCCCCACCGGCAGGATGTAAGGACGGAAGCCCTGGGCTTCCAGCAGCGTGGCCTGCTGTTCCAGCTGTTCATCCGGCGCATGCAGCGCATCAACCATGACGACTTCCGTATTCATCAGCTCCAGCAGCAGCCGGTTACCGTTGGTGAGGTAGTTTTGCGCCTGACTGCCGAGAGGATTTTCCAGCAGCGCCACGCACTTAAGGCCCAACTTCGCCGCCACTGCCGCCGTCTGCCGCACGTGGTTTGACTGAATAGCCCCCGCCGTCAGCAGCACATCGGCTCCGGCACGCAGTGCGTCGGCCGCAAGGAACTCCAGCTTTCTGAGTTTATTGCCGCCCATGGCGACGGGCGTGACATCGTCACGTTTAATAAAGATATCGCGGCCGAGATAATCGGACAGACGCGGGAGGTGTTCTAAGGGGGTGGGCGAACCCAGCAGTTCAACGCGGGGAAAATTAGCAATATTGTATAAGGACAACGCGGCCTCCAGAGCAGGCATTCAGGTTATCCTTACAGTGTTACAGAAGATGACCCGGTGGTCACCTTCCCATTCACGCTTTAAAACAGCCTGACGATGAGGGCCGCAGCCATTACAGCTGCCGCGTTCAGTCCCAACGCCAGTTAATTGCGCTGCCAGCCGAGAAATTGATCGTACTTGCGCAGCGCTATGCGGTAGTTATTATTTCCCGCATCAGGCAGATCGTTTTCAAGGCACTCATGCCAGCTCGGTCCGCTCAGGCGCTCTGCCGGAAAGCCCCTGGCTGACAGCATATCGTCAAGTCGACGCAGGCGAACAACATATTCGCGAATCGTGCTGTGGCTCATTTCGGTCTGCTCAAACAGGTACTGTTTGAACGCCATGATGTCAAAGTAAGTCGGATGGGTGTTGCAATAAATGTCGCTACAAAAACGGCACAGTGCCGTCAGCTCATTCTGTAATTTTAACCAGACCTGATCGTCGATCAGCTGATCCATCCGGGCGATGGCCTCTTTGTTAATGATCTGACCACGAAAAACCAGTGCCATGCGATCCAGTACTTTTCCGCAGTGGGAGCAATTGCTCTGGCTGTGTTTGTAGTCTTTCAAATAACGGCTCAACGGCCTCATTTTCGTTTTGGATCCCATTCGAGATTCCCCGGTTGGTGTTGAGAGTGCAAAACTGACCTGGTCAGCGCGCTCCCGTTAACCGGGCGCGCAGGCGTTTAATCGCCTGACTGTGCAGCTGGCTGACACGGGACTCGCCCACCTCCAGCACTGCGCCAATCTCTTTTAAGTTCAGTTCTTCCTGGTAATAGAGCGTCAGCACCATTTTTTCGCGATCGGGCAAGGCCTCAATGGCTTCAATGACTCGCTCACGCAGACTCCCTTCCATAAGCTGATGCAGGGGATTGGCTTCTTCATGGCCGTCCGTCACCAGCTCTGCGCTGTCACCGTGCTCTTCACGATATTCATCGTAAGAGAACAGCTGGCTGTTGTTGGTATCCAGCAGGATCTGCCGGTACTCTTCCAGCGATACATCTAACTGCGAAGCCACTTCCTGCTCGGTGGCAGAGCGACCCAGCGCCTGTTCCACCTGATGCATGGCCCCCGCCACCTCGCGCGCATTGCGGCGCACGCTGCGTGGTGCCCAGTCACGGCTTCGAAGTTCATCAAGCATGGCACCACGAATGCGCTGTACGGCGTAGGTCGTGAATGCTGTGCCCTGCAGTGCGTCGTAACGCTCTACGGCATTCAGCAGCCCGATTCCCCCTGCCTGTAACAGATCGTCCAGTTCGACACTGGCGGGCAGGCGTACCTGCAAACGCAGTGCTTCATGGCGAACCAGCGGTATGTATCGCTGCCACAGCGAATGTTTGTCCATCACGCCATCGGCGGTATATAGATCGTTCACTCTGACCTACCCTGCAGTAATTAAGTTATCGGCACGATTATCTGTTTCTGTAGGGCAAGTTGATTGGGGGAATAGCGGTCATAAAGGCGGGTTATTTCATTTTTGTGGGGTTGAACGATCCCCGGCAGCCGATTTTCAGGCGTGGGGATCGTTCAGCTTTTACGCGTTCAGTTTTTACGCAACAGCCGCTGTCGGGTGTTTTCCGGCACCTGCTGCCACAGGGCACAGACTTTGCCTTCCAGATCCTGATAAAACGGTATCAGCGTCTGATCTTCCAGCAGCGTGCGGCGAAAATGCACCGTGCCGTGCAGCGGGTCGATAGTCATACGACGGCTGGTAAACAGACGCTGCAGGTCACTGCGCAGAAACAGACCGTTATCCGCACTGTTGTCCAGCAGGAAGCCCTGTTCATTCTCCCGCACATCGATGTGGCAGGCCTCGACCCACGGCGACGCATGCTCGTCGGTCAGCAGCGTGCCGGTGATCACACAGGCACCATAGCGCTCACGGACCGAATGGCTGAACTCATGATGACTGGCGCGGTGCCACAGCCGGGCCTTGACCCGACGCCCCACCTGGGTCCCGGGGATCACCCCGGCCGGTGGTGGCAGCAGCGGTGAGGTCAGCACCACAATAAACTGCAGCTGGCGTGAGTACTCAAAGCACGGCTGCGACTGCCGGTCATACAGCTGCCAGTATTCATCATCATCGTCGTTGCGCAGCATCGTCAGGGTGAATCCGCGCTGTTGCAGCAGGCTCTGCGCCATGATTGAGGCCGGATCGAGCATGGCAAGGACCTTGCTCTCGCCCATCACCTTCCAGGTATTCCACGGCGTGGGCTCCAGCGGGCGACGAAAATAGAGAAAACTCTCCTGACGCTGCAAATAGTGCTCGAAGCGCTGCAGGTAATTTTTACGTTCGTTGTCGTTAGTAATAAACAGCAGGTCTTCCAGCGGAATATGGCTGTCCTTGCTGGCAAAAATCGCGCGTATCGTCCAGTTTTTGCTGGAGGTCGACGGACTCAACAAGCCCCGGGTCGTCAGCGATTTATCGTCGGGATACTTTCTGCTGTAGCGGTCATTGATCTCCTCAAACGGCAGCAGTTCCCCAGGTAACAAGTCATAGTTGAAGCGCATAGCACACTCCAGAGAAAAAACCCCGCGAGAGCGGGATTTAATGCCAGTAGAAGGATTTAAGTGAGAAAGTTATTTTAAAAGGTAAATCAAAGACAGATCGTCGTTCACTTTGACCTTGTCAATCTCCTCAAAGAAAGCAGTTATTGAGGATGAATTATGTTTTGTCACCGCATGGAAGCTATAAATAATATTCACAATATCATCTTCATCGATAACCCCTACCAGTTCAACGCAGGCAGCAATCAGCGAACGAATCATAAACCACTCAGCCGTGAGTAAATAAAGGCTGGCTAATGATGTACGCCCCTCATAACCAGGGAACGCGTCACTGTAAATACGGTATTGCAGATAGTTACTAATCACATGTGGATGCTCTGCCATCCAGGGCATGACTTTTTCATTCCACACGGTATCAAGGCGCATCATGGATGTACTAACGTCATTTTCTTTGAGGTCGTTAATCTGGACATGAATCAGTTTGAGAAGGTAGTGCTGCAACATACCCGAAGAACGGGTTTCAGTCTTAGAGGAGAAAAAGGTTTGCATCCTCAACAGCAAGGACCATTGTAATTCATGATTATTATTAAGCCCGGCAATACTCTGAGCGACAGAACCATTCTCAATAGCATTGATAATGTTGAAATAGTCGTTTTCCAGCTTTTCTGAATTGAAACCCTGCTCTTTGTTCATCTGGTCAAGATTAAGCAATAACATCGCAATACCATACAAAGCACTGCCTGCATCGCAACCTGCGGTTTTGATCATATTGGCACACATCAGATTGACTAATTTTTTCTCGTTATCAATGTCAGCGTTTTTATTCGCATCTGCCTGAATCTGTGCCGACTGATTTAACAACATCGCATCCGGGCGGCCTAATAGTTGTTTCGTCGCTTCCGGGCAGGAGAGTGTCAGGGATTTATTGACCTCAAACTTGTACATTTTCTGAATACGCGGATAGGTCGCGCACGTTGGACTCAGCGCCGCAGGCCCCATCTGTTTGTGGACCTTGCACAGTTTATCCTCATCCATAAACGCACAGTTACGTTTTGAGGTGAGCTTCATTACGCCCCATTTTTGGAAGCTTTTCTTCAGCGTGACAATATTTTCAGAAGCAATATTTCTGATTTCAATCTGAGCACTTTTCAGATAGCGATTGACCGTAGTTTTATCCAGTGTGACATCCCATCCTTTGCAACAGTGATCGCGGCATTCACTACCGACGCACTTGAAGTCAGTGACAAAAACTGGTTCAACAACTGTAATCTCTTTCATAATCAGTTCCGCTTAAAATCGAGTTAATGCCTCAATAAAAAGGCGACCCAAGGTCGCCTTTCAACTGGTTATCGATAAATCGATTAGCCCTGCAGCAGAGACAGAACCTGCTGTGGAACCTGGTTAGCTTTCGCCAACACTGAGTTACCCGCCTGCTGTACGATCTGTGCTTTAGACATGTTAGACACTTCAACCGCGTAGTCAGCATCCTGAATACGGGACTGAGCGGCAGACAGGTTGGTGGTGGTGTTGTTCAGGTTAGTTACCGCTGAGTTCAGACGGTTCTGTACCGCACCCAGGCTTGAACGGAAGGTATCAACCTGTGCAATTGCTTTGTCCAGCATTGCCAGTGGGTTAGAAGAAGCGGCACCAGCGAACTGAGCAGTTGGGGTGGCAGTTGACAGTTCAACGGTAACCTTGTTGTCAGTACCCGCTTTAGTGCTGTCATCGTCCAGTGCAGTAGTCACGGTTGTTGCGTAGTTTTTGCCCTGGAAGGTCACGAAGCCTTTCGCTGCGCCTGTAGAGTCAGTACCTACTTTGATCAGCTGGTCAGCCTGAGTCGCTGCAGCGGTCAGGCCGTTGTCGGTATCAGTGTACTCAACGTCAGCTTTGTTCAGAGTTACTGCACCAGAAGTATGGTCGATAGAAGCAGAGTAGAAATCGCTGCCGCTCTGTACAACGAACTGAGCAGTCGCTGCGCCAGTTGAAGACAGGGTGTTGTGCAGGGTCAGGCTTGCCGCGTCAACAGTTTTACCGGTAGCAGTAGTCAGGGAAGTTGCAGCAGCTGACAGGTCAACTTTAACTGGTGCAGTTGCAGCAGCGCCAGTGATCTGAGTGATGGAATCGCCAACTTTCAGAGCGTTACCAGATACAGAGAAACCGCCCAGACCCAGAGTAGAAGAGTCGATTTTCTGCAGGTCGATGTCAATTTTCTGACCGTCGTTTGCGCCAACCTGGATGGACATTTTGCCATCTTTAGCCAGAACGTTCACGCCGTTGAACTGAGTCTGACCAGATACGCGGTCGATTTCAGACAGGCGGGATTTGATTTCGTCCTGGATTGAAGACAGGTCAGAAGTAGAGTTAGTACCGGTGGTTGCCTGTACAGTCAGTTCACGAACACGCTGTAAGTTGTTGTTGATTTCTGACAGTGCGCCTTCAGTGGTCTGCGCAGCAGAGATACCGTCGTTAGCGTTACGGGCAGCCTGAGTCAGGCCCTTGATGTTAGAGGTGAAGCGGTTGGCAATTGCCTGGCCCGCTGCATCGTCTTTAGCGCTGTTGATACGCAGGCCAGAAGACAGGCGCTCAATAGAAGTAGACAGAGCAGACTGGTTTTTGTTGATGTTGTTCTGAGTGATCAGCGAGAGGCTGTTGGTATTGATTACTTGTGCCATGATTAAGATTCCTGTTAAATCATTTCGGGTTAAGTGGTTGGGCTTGTTTGCCCCCCGGCTTCATCGCCGTCAAAGTTGTTATCGTCTGCCCCTCAGTAACCTTTAGAATTTTTTTAGCCTCACCGCGTTTTTTTTTCGTTTTACCCTACCCGATGAAATACGCCTCCTTATTGCCGCTATTCGCTTTATTGCCGCTGAAGAAATAATCGTAAACTTTGTGCATCAATAGCCGATAACCTCGGTATTCATACTCCGTCCTGATTAAATAAAGGAAACATCATGGCAAGTGTATCTACCTTAGGTATCGGCTCCGGCCTCCAGTTAGCTGACATCCTAGACAGTATGCAGAAAGCAGAAAAGGCTGCGTTGACCCCTATCTCGGCACAGCAGACCGCCTATACTGCCAAGCTGAGTGCTTATAGCTCAATGAAGAGCGCACTCACTACTTTTCAGACGGCAAATGACAAACTGAACAAAGCCGACCTGTTTAGTTCTACCAAGACCGTTAGCAGTTCGACGGCCTTTAGCGCGACCACCAGCACCGGTGCAGTAGCGGGTAAATACACTATCGCGGTCACACAGCTGGCGACCGCGCAAACGCTGACCACCGGCGTACAAACCAGTAATACCACCGCACTGGCCAGCGCTGACAGTAAGATTTCCATTAAACTTTCCGGCAGCGACAAGGCTGTTGAAGTGAATGTCAGTGCCGCAGACTCTTCGCTAACGGGTATTCGTGACGCGATCAATAAAGCTGATACTGGTATGACTGCCAGTATTATCAAAACCGGCGATGGCAGCTACCGCCTGTCACTGACCTCGGATAAAACCGGTGAAGATAACGCGGCTACCATCAGTGTTACTGGCGACAGTGCTATTCAGGGGTTGCTGGCCTATGATGGCACCGCAGGCGGTAATGTGACGCAGAGCGTGGCTGCTCAAAACGCCCTGCTGAAAGTGAACAATGTTGATATCGAAAACAGCAGCAATACCATCAGCGATGCGCTGGAAGGGATTACGCTGAATCTGTCGGCAGAAACCACCGGCACCCAGACGCTGACCCTGACCAAAGATACCTCCGGGGCATCAAAGACCATTGCCGACTGGGCCACCGCGTATAACGCCCTGCAGGACAGCCTGAATACCCTGACAAAATACACGGCTGTTGATACCGGTGCGACACAAGACAGCAGCAACGGCGCTCTGCTCGGTGACAGTACACTGCGTTCTATTCAATCGCAGATGAAAAACCTGCTGACCAATACCGCCAGCACCTCGACGTTTAAAAGCCTGTCGCAGATTGGCATCACTACTGACCCCACCAGCGGCAAGCTGATCACCGATCAGACCAAGCTGGATGCTGCGCTGGCAAAAGATCCGGATGGCATCAAGGCGATGATTATTGGTGACGGCAAAACCACCGGCATCTCCACTAAAATTGCCACTAATCTGACCAGCTGGTTATCCAGCTCCGGCATCATTCAGGCAGCCACGAATGGCGTCAGTAAAACACTGAACAACCTGACCGTGCAGTACAACAAGGTCAGCGATAATATCGATGCCACCATCACACGACTGAAAGCCCAGTTCACCGCGCTGGATGTGATGATCAGCAAACTGAACAATACCAGCAATTATCTGAATCAGCAGTTCACTACCACTAACAGCACCAACAAGTAAGGAACCATCATGTATAGCGCAAGCGGTACTAAAGCCTATGCAAAAGTGGGTGTGGAAAGCGCAGTGATGAGTGCCAGCAATGACCAGCTAATCACTCTGCTGTTCGATGGGGCACTCAGTGCCCTGGTTCGCGCCCGTCTTTTTTTGCAGGACGGTAATACGGTCATGAAAGGGGCATCTCTCTCTAAAGCGATCAATATTATCGATAACGGGTTGAAGCTGGGTCTGGATGAGGCCAGTGAAGACGAGTTAACGCAGAATCTGCTGGGATTGTACCGCTATATGGTCAATCGCCTGCTGCGGGCTAACATCGATAATGATGTACACGCCATTGAAGAAGTCGAAGCGCTGTTGCGCAATATCGCCGATGCCTGGAAAGAGGTATCTGGCACAACCGCTCTGGTTTAGGACTCTGTAGACATGAACATTGCCCCACATCTGCTCGCGATTTATCAGGAAATTTTGACTCACAGTCAGTCCATGCTGCGTCTGGCTGGAGAAGGACAGTGGGACGAACTGATTGATATGGAAGTGAACTACCTCAGCGCCGTGGAAAAACTGGCGAAAACAACCCAGCACCAGCCGGTGCCTGCACACACGCAGGAACAGCTGCGTCCCGTGCTGCGTCATATTCTTGATAACGAGTCAGAACTGAAAAAGCTGCTCAAGCTGCGTCAGGATGAAATCTCGGGTCTGATCCAGCAGGCAGGACGTCAGAAGTCGGTCAATAATGCCTACACCAGAAGTGCCGGCGTGGTGCTGTTTCCCACCGGGGCCAACGGATAAACCTGATTTTTAACCCGCCCGCCCCTGCTTGTTTTCTCCAGTGGGCCAGCGTGAAATAAATATTTCCACGCTGGCCCGCCCTTTTCTCCCCGTCTCGCTCATACTTCATTTTCCCGTCTGGCGAAAATGGATCACCTACATGCGCAATCCCACCCTGCTACAGTTTTTTCACTGGTATTACCCTACAGGCGGCAAACTCTGGCCGGAAGCGGCAGAACGTGCCCCCTGGCTGGCTGAGATTGGTATTACCGACGTCTGGCTGCCCCCAGTGTATAAAGGGGAATCCGGCGGTTATTCGGTGGGCTATGACAGCTACGACCTGTTTGACCTGGGGGAGTTCGGGCAGAAAGGCTCCCGCGCCACCAAGTACGGCGACAAAGAGCAGCTGCTGACCGCCGTCGATACGCTGAAATCTCACGGGCTCGGCGTGATCCTTGACGTGGTTCTTAACCACAAGATGGGGGCCGATGAGAAAGAGCAGGTGCAGATTAACCGCGTTAATCCGGATAACCGGGATGAGATAGACCCGGAAGTGATCCAGGCCGAAGCCTGGACGCGCTTTACCTTCCCGGTTCGTGCCGGACAGTATTCAAAATTCGTCTGGGATTATAAGTGCTTCAGCGGCGTCGACCACATCGAAAACCCCAATGAGAACGGCGTGTTCAAAATCGTTAACGACTATACCGGCGAAGGCTGGAACGATCAGGTCGATAACGAGCTGGGCAATTTTGACTACCTGATGGGAGCCAATATCGACTTCCGCAACCGTGCGGTCACCGAAGAGCTGAAGTACTGGGCGCGCTGGGTCATGGACGAAGTGCACTGCAGCGGCTTCCGCCTGGATGCGGTGAAGCATATCCCCGCCTGGTTTTACAAAGAGTGGATTGAACACGTTCAGGAGGTGGCGGAGCAGCCGCTGTTTATCGTGGCAGAGTACTGGTCACACGAGGTGGACAAGCTGCAGCAGTATATTCATCAGGTGGAGGGCAAAACCATGCTGTTTGATGCCCCGCTGCAGATGAATTTTCATACCGCCTCTAAGCAGGGTGCCGACTATGATCTGAGTCAGATCTTCAACGATACGCTGGTCGCCACTGACCCGTGGCATGCGGTGACCATCGTCGCCAATCACGATACACAGCCGCTGCAGGCGCTGGAAGCCCCCGTTGAGTCCTGGTTTAAACCGCTGGCCTATGCGCTGATCCTGCTGCGTGAGAACGGCGTGCCCGCGCTGTTCTACCCTGACCTGTTTGGTGCCCGCTATGAGGATGAAGGCGGCGACGGGCAGCAGCATCAGATTGAGATGCCGGTTATTCCCGGGCTGGAAACCCTGATACGCGCACGCCAGCAGTACGCCCACGGTGAACAGCGCGAATGGTTTGACCATCCCAACTGCATTGCCTTCGCCCGCAGTGGCACCCAGGAACTGCCGGGCTGCGTAGTGATCATGTCAAACGGCGAGGCGGGAGAAAAAACGCTGGATCTCGGGGAAAATTACGCCGGAAAACGCTGGCACGATCTGCTGGAGCAGGTGGGTGAGCCAGTCGACAGTGACGATCAGGGCAATGCCGTGTTCCGCTGTGCGGCTGGCAGCGTCAGCGTCTGGGTCGTGAGCTGACCTCCCTGTCGTGGCCAGGACGGCCACGACAGGCCCGATCAGGGTTGGGCTGGCGGCGTGGTGCCGTTTGCCACAGGCTGCGCGGTGGCGGCCCCTGCCGTCGGCTGCGGGGCAGTCGCCTGCGCTTTCGCCCGGTTAGCCAGCGCTTTCTGGCATTCAGCGGTAGGCTGGGCGACTTTCTGCATCACCAGCTTGTCGTAGTGCAGCTCCGTCCCTTCCAGCGCCAGCGGCATGACCCGCAGCTGCTGGTTGACGTTCACCCACTCCCCGTTAAAAAAGGTCACTTTGCCCGGTTTGGCAATCACCCGCTGCCACTGACGGCAGTCGAGAGTATCGCCCTCCGCGGTAATAATCAGGCTGGCTTGCGCCTGATCGCTCACCAGGCCGCTCTGCGGGCCAAAGGTTTGCCAGTTACCCACCAGCGTCGCCGGTGGCGGGGTTTTCACCGCGCTGGCGTAATCAGCTAACTGCGCACAGCCACTGAGGGTCAGCGCTGCGGCGGCTGCAAACATCCACTTTTTCATTTTTCTCATCCTGATTTTATCATTCACGCGCTACGTTATAATTTTTACCTGCCCCGCCGCAAGCCCGACGCATGCTGTTGCGCTGACTTTCCCCACTCTGCCCCGCCGTGTACACTATCGCCTGCATATTTCTACGCACTTACCCGGGCACATTGCTATGAAAACCGTTGAAGAATATTACGCCATTGCCAAAGATCTGTTTCTTGAGGCACACCCGACGCTGAAAGCCGGTATAGAAAACCTGACCGCAGAACAGGCGGCCACGATGGGTATGAGCGTTGAACAGCTACAGTCCATGCAGAAAGACCGGGCCTATGCGGCCTACGTGCGTGAGAAAAAACTCGATGGGATGCTGTTTGCCATTCAGCTGGCCGAGCCGGATAAAGCGGTGATGGTGGAAGCGATTGAAACCTACCTGCGTTCGCAGGCAGAGGCACTGGGCATGACGTGGGAAGCGTTCTGTATTAAAAACGAATTGTAATCACACGCAGGGCAGCGCCTGATTTCGCTCTGCCCTGCCGAAAAAGACAGACCGGATTACCCGGCCAGACGGGTAGCGGATGACAGTGAAAACAGCTCCTCTTCCCGGAACGCCTCCCGCCGCACGCTAAAACCATCATACCAGCGACACTCCACCATGCCACTGGCCACCCCGGTTACAATCATAGCGGGGCCACCTTCCTTATGTTGCACTTCATCACTGATCATAAAGCTCATATAAAGCACCTCCCTTTTCGGTTATCAATCGTCAATCAGTTATAGCATCTGAATATAATCCGTGCTGTTAACGACAGGTAAAATATATGTTAAATCAAAATAAGCAGTTAAAAACGCTGAATATAAAAAAAGCGTGTAGTTTTACTACACGCTTTTTATGTGAAACCTGTCGCAATTTACGCTTAGATTTTGCAACCTTCGCAGTCAGCTTCATCCCCTAAATCCGCCGGCACTTCGGCCGCTTTCTTTTGCGCGTTGGCTTCTGCCTGCTCAAGCTGCGCATCAATATCGAATTCAAACATATCGTCGTTCATCTTTCACTCCTGCCTGTTTACTCGGTTAAGCCCGTCTTTATACTGATTTCTGGCGCATTCTGGCAATCAAATTTACCGAACACAGCACAATCGACCCCACAATTAAGCCAATGATCAGGTTGGCCAGGTTGCTGACCAGCATCGCCAGCAGACCGTGCATGCCTGCGCTGAAGGCTTCGATATGATGGTGCAGCCACGGCAGGCCGTGCACGATAATGCCGCCACCGACCAGGAACATCGCCAGCGTACCGACCACCGTCAGGATCTTCATCAACCAGGGGGCGGCGACCAGCAGTACGCCACCGATGGCTTTCGCGGCCGCCGATGTTTTCTTCTGCAGCCACATCCCCAGGTCGTCAATTTTGACAATCCCCGCCACAATGCCGTACACGCCGACGGTGACCAGAATCGCCACGCCGGCGAGGATGATCACCTGGTTGAGCAATGGCGCTTCTGACACAATACCGAGTGTAATCGCCACGATCTCAGCAGAGAGAATAAAGTCAGTGCGGACCGCACCTTTGACCTTCTTCTTTTCAAATTCTGCCGGGTCCTGCTGCGCGGCTTTCAGCAGGCGCTGCTCACGGGCTTCCGGCGTCTCCTGACTTTTGTCTTTATGCAGACTGTGCAGCACCTTCTCCACGCCTTCGAAGCACAGATAAGCACCGCCCACCATCAGTAAAGGGGTGATCGCCCAGGGGGCAAAAGCGCTGATCAGCAGCGCCAGCGGCACCAGGATCAGCTTATTAAGAAATGACCCTTTTGCCACGCTCCACACCACCGGCAGCTCACGGTTCGCTTTCACTCCGCTGACCTGCTGGGCATTCAGCGAGAGATCGTCCCCCAGTACCCCGGCGGTTTTCTTTGCCGCCACTTTGCCCATCACTGCAACGTCGTCCAGCAGGGTGGCAATATCGTCCAGTAAGGTCAGTAAACTGCTTCCGGCCAAAATCAGATTCCTTATTCATTTTCATCATGTTGACAACAGGGGCACCGCTCAATTTCAGCCACCGCCATATCAGCGATGCCATCGCAGTCCCACTCAACGCGCACTCTCTGCCCCTGCGTTTGGGTATGGTGCAGATATTTGCTCACCGGGCTTTCCGTCATCCCACTAATTTCTTCTGTCGCTATCAGGCAGTCGCCCACGTAAATACGCGCCGTCGCCTGGGTATTGACCATGCGTTCGCCGCTGAGTTTGTACAAACGTCTTACCGTCAGTTTGACACTGGCCATGGCTTACCCCTGGCTGGCTGTATTGATAGAGGGCACTGATCTAAGCAATTATGGCCAGGGAGTGCAAATTTTGTAAAAAAAATCCTTCCGGCCGTAATAATTAGTGGCAGAATTAGCCCCCTATAACAGTTTTATAACTTGCTATAACAAGGACAATCCTGACATGACGTTACGCCGTGCCCCCGCCCTGCTGCCCCTCCTGGCTGCCCTGTTTACGCTTTATTTCATCTGGGGTTCCACCTATCTGGTGATCCGCATTGGTGTCGAAAGCTGGCCACCGATGATGCTGGCGGGACTGCGCTTTCTGCTGGCAGGTGTCGTGCTGCTGACTTATCTGCTGCTTAAAGGACATAAGCTGCCTTCGTGGCGTGAAGCCGGTAATGCCGCCATTATCGGCGTGTTGCTGTTGGCCATGGGCAATGGCGCGGTCACCGTAGCCGAGCATCAGCACGTGCCTTCCGGGCTGGCGGCAGTGATGGTCGCCACCGTACCGCTGTTTGCCATGTGCTTCAGCCGCCTGTTCGGCATCGCCACCCGCTGGATCGAATGGGTGGGGATCGCCGTCGGCCTGGTGGGGATTATTCTGCTCAACAGCGGCGGACACCTGGCGGGTAATCCGTGGGGCGCACTGATGATTCTGGGCGGTTCACTGACCTGGGCATTCGGCTCCGTGTGGGGTTCCCGCATTGCCCTGCCGCACGGCATGATGGCCGGGGCCATTGAGATGCTGGCTGCCGCCGGGGTGCTGCTGATCGCCAGTCAGTTAAGTGGCGAGCACCTGGTGCAGAAGCCGTCGCTGGCGGGTTTCTTTTCCCTCGGTTACCTCAGCCTGTTTGGTTCAGTGATTGCCATTAACGCCTATATGTTCCTGATCCGTAACGTCACACCGGCTATTGCGACCAGCTATGCCTACGTCAATCCGGTGGTCGCCGTGCTGCTGGGTATCGCCTTTGCGGGGGAAAGCCTGTCCGGTCGCGAATGGCTGGCGCTGGGGATTATCATCCTGGCCGTGGTGCTGGTGACGCTGGGCAAATATCTGTTCCCGGCCAAACCGGTTATCAGGCCCAGCGCGGAAAAATAGCCGTCAGCCCGGGGCGGGACGTCCGCCCCTAAGGCAGGGAACGAATTCCCCGGGCGTCGATCTCGCCGTTGCCCGTCGCGGCGCAGAGCCACTCCTCGAGCCGCGTGCGCAGGGCTTCCTCTTCCAGACGCGTCTTACCCCGCAGCGCGCACTCCCACACCAGCATGACCCGCCAGCCGCTGGCGGTCAGCTCGTCGATATAGCGCTTGTCGCGCGCCACGTTGCTGTCTATTTTCCCCTGCCAGAATGCCGTGCGCGTGGCGGGCATCTTAAACAGATGGCAGTGATGCCGGTGCCAGAAACAGCCGTGCACAAAGATGATCGCCTGATAGTCACTGAGCACGAAGTCAGGGCGGCCGGGCAGGGACTTATCCTGCACCCGGTAACGCAGGTCGAGTTCTGCCAGCAGTTCTGCCAGCCGCTTTTCGATTGCCGTATCGCGGGTGCGAATGGCTCGCATGTTCTTGCTACGCACGTCTGAAGAGTGAACGTCGGCCATCTTGATATCCCTTTAAAGAAGACCTTAAGTGTAGCTAAAAGCGGCCCTGCCGTCGTAGCAGCGGGCCACATTTCACCGACGCTGCTGAACCGCCTGCTCGATCCACGGCAGCAGCAGTCGGGCCACCGCAGCGAAGGCCGGTACCACGACCGAGTTACCGAACTGACGATAGGCCTGGGTGTCTGAGACCGGAATGTGGAAGTACTGCTCCCCCGGCTGCTCGAACCCCATCAGTCGGGCACATTCGCGCGGCGTCAGACGGCGCGGCCGGCGCTGCTGATTATCAGCATGATCAAAATCTTCTTCTCCCAGGGCTTTATCCCAGCCGCGATCGATAAGGATCTCCGAACCGTCTTTGTAATAGCGGGCCGACAGCGTGCGAACCACGCCCTGCTCCACCGCCGGGTCAACCAGCCCGTAGCCAAATCCGTTGCCGCGGGCCTGGTGTTTTTTCGCATACTGATAAAGATACTTCCACAGGGTTGGCGTCAGGATGTATTTCTCGTCCACCACCGGGTCCAGCAGCGCTTTCAGCGGCGTGCGCTGCTGCGGATAGAGGGAAGGTAAGGCACTGAGCGTAAAGGCCGGTAGCGCCAGATCGCGACGGAAGCCGACCAGCACAATGCGTTCGCGGTGCTGGGGCAGGAAGTGTTTGCCGTCGACAATTTTCGGATCCGGTGAACCGGTCACGGCCGCATCGGCTACCTCGTAGCCCAGTTCATCCAGGGTCGACATAATGATGCGGAAGGTATTGCCCTTGTCGTGGCTCTTGAGGTTTTTGACGTTTTCCAGCACGAAGATCGCCGGCTTTCTGGCAGTGATAATACGCGCCACATCAAAGAACAGCGTTCCCTGGGCTTCATCTTCGAAGCCATGCTTACGCCCCAGCGCATTTTTCTTCGAGACGCCAGCCAGCGAAAACGGCTGGCAGGGAAAGCCCGCCAGCAGCACGTCGTGCTGGGGTATCTGCTCACGAATGTGCTGATAGGCCTGCTCTTCATCCACCTGCGGATCGCCGCTCAGAGTGACATCGCGGATGTCCTGGTTAAAGCGGTGCTGCTGCTGGTCGCAGTACCAGTTAGCTTTATAGGTACGCACCGCGTGTTTGTTCCACTCGCTGGTAAACACGCACTGCCCGCCAATAGCGTCAAACCCGCTGCGGATCCCGCCAATGCCGGCAAACAGGTCAATAAAGCGAAAAGCGTAGTCGGGATGGTGTGCCGGTGGCGCAGGCAGCATATTGCGCAGCAGGCTGACCTCGGCCTCATTCAGGGTTTTACGGCTGTTCCCTTTTACCCAGCGGTTAACTGACTCCCGGGTCCATTCCTGCTGGCTGACCTTACGCAGAGTGGCTGCCACGGTTTTCTGGTCATAAATCTCCAGCACGCGCAGCAACAGCTGGCGATCCTGCTCTTCTTTTTGCTGTGCCTGCACTCGTGCCTGCTCTGCCAGCCCGGCAGCCACGCGGTCAAAATCGCTCATAATCACTCAATAAAAGGGATAAACGGGTGTCAGTTTATCACTTCATTGACCCAGCGCCAGGCGGAAATTAGCCACGCCGTCGGCGGAGACGGGTGACAGTGCGAAAAGAGGCGACTACACTTGCGCGGTTAACGGCGTTAAATATGGAGACATTACCGATGAGCGCACCCCAACGCGACCTGCTGACCCTGCCCGACGGCGCTAAAAAACTGCTGCTGCACTCGTGCTGTGCCCCCTGCTCCGGCGAGGTGATGGAAGCGCTTCAGGCATCGGGAATTGACTACACCATCTTCTTTTACAACCCTAATATTCATCCGCAGAAAGAGTATCTGCTGCGAAAAGAAGAGAATATCCGCTTTGCTGAACAGCATGGCATCCCCTTTGTTGACGCCGACTACGACACCGATAACTGGTTTGAACGGGCAAAAGGCATGGAGTGGGAGCCTGAGCGCGGGGTTCGCTGCACGATGTGTTTTGATATGCGCTTCGAGCGCACCGCCCTCTACGCGTTTGAACACGGATTTCCGGTCATTTCCAGTTCGCTGGGGATCTCGCGCTGGAAAAATATGCAGCAAATCAATGACTGCGGCGTTCGGGCCGCCGAACCCTACCCCGGCATTCGCTACTGGGACTATAACTGGCGTAAAAAAGGGGGATCGTCGCGGATGATCGAAATCAGCAAGCGGGAGCGTTTTTATCAGCAGGAGTACTGCGGCTGTGTCTATTCGCTGCGCGACAGTAATCTGCACCGCAAAAGTCAGGGGCGGCCATTAATCAAGCTGGGGGTGCTCTATTACGGTGATGACGACGCGTGATAAACGCGTCTCTCCGGCGGAGAGACGCGCAGAGGCAGGGATTACTTTTTCTTTTTCGATTTTTTCAGCAGCGCGCGAACCTGTTTCAGCTCGTTCTGACTGAGCTGCTCTGAGGTCTCTTCTTCTGTATGAGTGCTGTCTACCGCATCCGGTGCCTGAGCGGAAAAGCTCTTCACCAGATGCTGGGTCACCAGATCGCTTAAAGAAAGCTGACTGTCCAGAGCGAGCGTTTTAATCGTTTCTTTTAAAGCGGGATCGATCTTGATGGTTAAGCTTACTTTGTCGGTCATTGCCTGATTCTCCTGATAATTGTCCCAACAACGTAACCCGGAACGTACGGTTTAACCATACTGTCACAAAAATTTAATATTTCATCCCGTCCGGCGTAAATTCCGTCAGAACATCCTGATCCAGCGCACAAAAGTCGCCTTTCAGCTCGGCGCAGAGTTTCGCCATATAGGTCACCAGGAAACTGGCGTTGTATTCAGCCAGCCTTTTGCCCTCGTCTGTTTGCATCGTCTCAGGTAATTTGAGCAGCTTTTTCTGGAAGTGATCCAGCGCCCACTCGGCATCATCCAGCGGCCGCTCGCGTCCCAGCGGGTCACGGCTGTCAAACAGAGATCGCCCTAACGCTCCTGACACATAAAACACCCGCGCCAGCCCGATAGCACCCAGCGACTCCAGGCGGTCAGCATCCTGCACGATTTTTGCTTCGATCGTCTCGGCGGCCACCCCGGCACTGAAGCTGTGAGCGTGGACGGCATGCGCCACCGCCTCTATTTTCTCCGGCGGGAAGTCGGTAAACACCTGCCGCAAGACGCGCCGGGTCTCATCGGCGGCCTGGGCGGAGGCCAGATGACGCTCGGGGTGGTTTTTCGGCAGGTTAACAATATCGTGGAAATAACAGCCCGCCAGTACCACCAGCGCATCGGCATCGCTTCCGGCCATAATGCGCTGTGCCGACTGCCAGACGCGCGTCAGGTGCGCCACATCATGGGCTTTATCTTCTTTCTGCCAGGTCTCGTGCAGCCAGTGTTCAAAGCGTGATTGCCAGTGAGTCAGCGTCATCGACGTCTCCTTAATTGTTTGAACTTGTTGAGAGGTCAGAAGGATCAGTCCGGCGTGAGCCGATCCCCGTTTCGGCATAAAAATGCGATCTACATCAAACTTATAGCCGCACTATTGCGGTTGTTACAGCATTTTTTCCATTTTCAGTCTTTTCCACTTCTTTTTTAATGACTAGTTTGTGACCATATTGATAAATAAAGGTTATGAGAAGTGGAGGCAACCCATGTGAAAGACCGACAAAACGCATCGTAAAAGCCCCCCCGACTTATGGCCTGCCGTGCCAGCCGTCAGGGCGGTGACCGGTGCGGGGAGGCGATTGCTGCCCGTCGCACTAACGCATTGTAATATGGTAAAATGTCATTATGGTGACGCTGAAGGCAGCCCGTAGCGAGCCACAGCAACAGACCACAATGACGTCACCATCATTACACCCACTGCCACACGGTCCTGGTGTTTTTTAATAAGAGACTCTGATGATTACTTAAAAAATAATCCATTTCTTTTTTTTGAGCTAATGTTAGGAGTTATCTGTATTGTGTTTTTACTTTGCTTATGAGCCAGGAACTGGTTGAGAAAGTCTTATTAGAGGTTAAACCATGAAAGAACGCCCGATTCTATTTAGCGATCAACGGGTGCGCGCCCTGCTGTCAGGCCAGCAAAAGCAGACAAGGCGCATCATGAAGTCCCAACTTTTTGGGCCTGGCCAGGACAATCATGAAGGTTGTTATGGCATTGATGTTTTAAGCAATAATCTACAGGGTAACCGGGTGCTGGGCATGGAAAATCTCAGCTACCATTGCCCCTATGGCCAGCCTGGTGACCGCCTCTGGGTGCGGGAAACCTGGCGTGGCCCGGTGGTGCCCCCCGGTGAAATGGCGTTGTACCAGCAGTCACCCGCGCAGTTTAAAAATATTGATTACTGCCAGTACCGCGCCGACTCCAGTGTCTACAGCACTGAGGAAACCGATGAAAACTTTGGCTGGCAGGCAGGCATTCATATGCCGCGCTGGGCCAGCCGCATTGACCTGACCATCACCGCCATTCGCGTTGAGCGCATTCAGGATATCAGTGACGACGATGTGATGGCGGAGGGGGTGCAGGTCGACTCCCACTTCCTCAATAACTTCTTCACCATGCACAGTGAAGCGGTATCAGCAAAAGATGCCTACCGCAAACAGTGGGCCCTGCAGTACGGTGGCACCAGCTGGGAAGTGAACCCCTGGGTCTGGGTCATCGAGTTTGCCCGCCTCTGACCCACTGCAGCGCTGATTTTTTTCAGCGCTGCTTGCGTTTTGTCACAGACAGCCCTCAATATAACTGATTGAATATTCCCCTTATTCACCTGCGTAATTGTCACGCTGTTCTCCCGCCTCATACCAACCCGGGAAAGCAGCAGACAGCGTCAGTGATCCAGGAATGCTCAGGGACCGGTTTCTTATCAGGCGGGAGGAATAGCAGCATGATCAAATGGCCGTGGAAAGGCGGCGATGACGCCGTGGAAAGCGGGCTGCCCTGGCAGCAGGCGCTGGATATTCCCCTGCTGGCGAGCCTGAATAGCGGTGAACGCCAGGCACTCTGCCAGCTTGCGACGCGTTTCTTACGTCAGAAGCGCCTGGTTCCGCTGCAGGGGTTTGAGCTGGATGAGCTGAAAAGCTGTCGCCTGGCGCTGCTGTTCTGCCTGCCGGTCCTCAGTCTGGGCTACGACTGGCTGGATGGTTTTCATGAAGTGCTGATCTACCCCTCCCCGTTTATGGTCGATGACGAATGGCAGGATGAATTTGGTCTGGTACACCGGGAACAGGTCGTCCACGCCGGACAAAGCTGGCAGCAGGGCCCGATCGTGCTGAACTGGCTGGACGTGCAGGATTCGTTCGACCTGTCCGGTTATAACCTTGTTATTCATGAAATGGCGCATAAGCTCGACGCGCGCGGCAGCGGTGAAGCCAACGGCGTTCCGGCCATGGCACTGCGTGACGTGGTCGGCTGGGAACGCGATCTGCGCGCGGCAATGAACGATATCCAGGATGAGATCGACCTGGTCGGCGAAAATGCCGCCAGCATTGACGCCTATGCCGCCAGCGAACCGGCGGAATGCTTTGCCGTCCTGTCTGAATATTTTTTCAGCGCGCCGGAGCTGTTGCTCACCCGCTTTCCCGCACTCTACCAGCGTTTTCGCCAATTTTATCGCCAGGATCCGCATCAGCGGCTGGATCAGCAGCAGTTACACCATAATGCGGGCGGAATTGTTCACTAATCAGTCGGGTTGATTCAAACGCAGCCAGTTGAAAGCTAAACTGTTTTTTGCTGTTGACAGGCAGGAGGCGTATCGCTACTATTCGCCTCGTTCCACAATTCCTCTGTAGTTCAGTCGGTAGAACGGCGGACTGTTAATCCGTATGTCACTGGTTCGAGTCCAGTCAGAGGAGCCAAATTTAGAGAAGCCCGCTCAGGGAAACCTGAGCGGGCTTTTTGCTGTTGCGATTAATATACTCATACCGCATCTGCCGGGAAAACGACGCCGGTGGGGCATGCGGGTAGTTTGTTGATCTCAGCGATAATCTGCATGGTTGCGTCTTCGAGCGTGCCTTCATTACGGCACAGTACCCAGCCGTGATTTGCCATTTCCCGCTCAAATGCCCTGGTACAGGCAGCATGCTCTTCCAGCGTAGACATCACCGTACTGCTCAGCCCACGCGGCCGGGACGTGGCCCTGGCCCATGATATATCAGGCGCAGTCACAACCCCGACGAGCAGGTCAGGTGCTCGCACCTGTCGTTCCGTGTTCAGCTGTAAAATTTCTGCAAAGGGAACCATCCGGCGAAACGCGGCATCTGACGGGTACCAGCGATCCATCAGGATAATGCTGTCCGCAGGCTGTTTCGTCAGCACGTGTCGGGAAATCCAGGCACGGCTGTCAGCCAGACGCTGACAAATCTCCCGTTCTAACTCCAGATCGGGATCCCTGGCGAGCCGGTTAACAAGGGCCATGGTTTCCGCCCTGTAGGGATCGCTTTTTCTCTCGCAAAGCCGGATCACCTTTTTATTGTCAGCTCTCAGCACTTTTGTCATGGCCTCCAGCAGGGTAGTTTTACCGGCTCCCTTAGGGCCATCCAGAGAAACAAACAGTGGACGACTCATTCTTCAGATGCCAATGGACAGAGGGTTTGTGTCAGGCAGGTATCGGGCAAACGCATTTTACTTCCTCAGAATGAATAGCGGATCCTCCATCGGTGGTGACCTGCGCAGCGTAGTTTAAGGCATCCCCTGAGTAAACGGAAAGCCTCTCAGATTGCACCTGCTTTTAAGCGGATGCCGCTGGCAGGCCGCGTTGAACGGTAAACGGGCTGACCTTCGAACGGCTGACTCAACGGCTTTACCTTTATGAGTTTATAACCAGAGCCGCGATATACAGTCCTGACCCATACGCCAGATGGGTGATCACACTCAGCAGTCGGGCCCGCCATGGGCGGGGCGTGCGGGAAGCCGCAATGCCAAAACCCAGGGCGGGCTGCAGGATCAGGAAAGGCGCAATGAGTGTTAACAGGCCTGCCAGCATAGCCGTGGTAACAGAAGGTTCACGGAACCAGTCTGGCCCGTCCAGTAAAAGCGGTATGAAAGCAAACAGGATCCCGGTCAGATAATGAACACCCCACCCGACTAAAAGTTCGTTATGCACAGATGCGGTGGAAGCGATGGTGTTATGGCGCATTTTTCCTCTGGGCAGCCATAAAACCCAGCGTCCGACCAGGGCATAATTCACCGGCGAAACACCGAAGACAGGCTTCTGGATCAGTGACCAACAATCCATCGCCAGAGTGGCGAAAATACCTGTTATAACCGCCTGAATGAGCGTCACACTGTCCATTTTTTCGTCCTTATTTAATGAGAATGGTAAGCTGGTCGCCAGTGTGCAACTTAAAGTCAGGTTGAAGTCAATGATGGAAGAACTGGATATCAGGGAAGTGGCTCATCTTTCCGGCGTGCTGCCCTCCGCGTTACGGTTTTACGAAACGAAAGGACTCATTCATCCCATTGGCCGTAATGGCCTGAGAAGGCAGTATCACAAAAATGTGCTGAATAAACTGCAGCTGATCGCCCTGGGGCAGGCTGCCGGATTTACCCTGGATGAAATGGCCGCCATGTTCAATAAGCAAGGTGGGACCGTCATCGACCGGGAGCGTCTTGCTGATCGAGCCCAGGAAATTGACGCCACTGTCCGCAGATTGCAACGATTAAGCCGGGGGTTGAAGCATGCTGCCCGCTGTAGCGCAGAGGATCATGCCCATTGTGAAGGGTTCAGCAATCTGGTGGCCAAAGGACTGCGGCTCATCAGGTAATACGCCTTTTTCACGCTTAATCCGCTTCTGTCACAGGGCGGTCTGTCAGCGCCCGGATGATCATTCCGGCACCCTGACAGCATAGCGTTGTTTTTTTAGCGGTGTTATCAGGAAATGACGGAGCACTGGCGCAGAATAAAAAACCCGCTCAGATTTCCCTGAGCGGGTTTTTTATTTCACTGCCGGCACTGCGTCAGCCGTCAGATTTTGAGCATTTTTACCGTGCTGTCCACGTCAATTTCATCTTCCGAGAAAATTAATGTCGTCCCCTGGAAGGTGGTGATCGCCAGCTTTTTCAGCGTGCGCATCTCACCCGGCGCGGTGGCCGTTTTCGGCCGGATGCTACTCATCAGAATGCCCACGGAGAGCACCGTATTTTCTTTATCAATACGGGTATCGGCAGGGACCTCTTCGCTGTACACCAGGTAAGACTTGATCGACGTCAGCTTAAGGCGCTCACCGGCGATATAAATATAGTTACTTTCCGGCAGCACTTTCACCTCGAAGGCCGATAAGCCCCGGGAGTTGGTCGTGGGCTCAAACGTCACTGCCGCGTCTTTTTTAATCAAATCCGGGTTGGCGACCTTAATCACATGAAAATAACGGTTATCGCCGTTTTCGTCTTTGATAAAACCAAAACCTTTATCTTTAAACCAGGTTGTGATTGTTCCGTTCATCGCCATTTCCGCCTGTTCTGTCATTAATCTACTGAGTTTTTGCAGCGCGCAGTGTAAAGCACAATGCGGGCGCAGACTATGCCTTTGGTTTAAGTCTGGACGATAAATTTACCACCTGCGTAGGAATAATCGCCATCGGGCGCGGGACAGTCATCCGCCGGGATAACATTTGTCCCCCTCATCGCAAGCAATCCCTGCGGTTTTATTTCTCAGACGGTCAATTGTCAATCTGCGTAATCCCACACAAAAAACATTCACATGGCGATATAGCCTGTGCTATACCTTATAGCAACTGCTAATTACGTTCTATTTTTAAGCGCTTTCTGGGAGATTTCTATGCGTTTACTGTTCCAGTTAAAAGGATGGATCTGTGCTGCTCTGCTTGCCGCGCTGCCGCTGGCACCGGCAGTAGCACAGGAAAAATTCAAAGTGATCACCACGTTCACCGTGATTGCGGATATGGCGAAAAACGTGGCGGGTGATGCTGCCGACGTCGCGTCGATCACCAAAGCCGGAGCAGAAATCCATGAATATCAGCCCACACCGGGTGATATCAAACGCGCCCGGGGTGCCCAGCTTATCCTCGCCAACGGTCTGAACCTGGAACTGTGGTTCCAGCGCTTTTATCAACATCTTCCCGGGGTGCCGGAAGTGGTGGTGTCTGACGGCATTGTCCCGATGGGGATCAGCGACGGCCCCTACAGCGGTAAACCGAATCCCCATGCCTGGATGTCGCCGGAAAATGCGCTGATCTACGTGGATAATATCCGCGATGCACTGGTGAAGTATGACCCGGCCAATGCCGACACTTACCGCAAAAATGCGGCCGCCTATAAAGAGAAAATCAGCGCCACCGTGGCTCCGGTGCAGCAGGCGCTGGCGCAGATCCCGGCGGACAAGCGCTGGCTGGTTACCAGCGAGGGCGCGTTCTCCTACCTGACGCGCGACTTCGGGCTGAAAGAGCTCTACCTGTGGCCGATCAACGCCGATCAGCAGGGTACCCCGCAGCAGGTACGTAAAGTGATCGATAAAGTGAAGCAGGAGAAGATCCCGGCCGTGTTCAGCGAAAGCACGGTTTCCGATAAGGCAGCCCGCCAGGTGGCGCGCGAAACCGGCAGCCACTACGGCGGCGTACTGTACGTTGACTCCCTCAGCGCTGCCGATGGGCCGGTACCGACCTATCTCGACTTACTGCGCGTCACCAGCGACACCATCGTTAAAGGCATTCAGCAGGGGCTGGCAAAATGAATAACACACAGACGGCACCCGACGGCATTCGGGTTAACGATCTGACGGTCACCTACCGCAACGGGCACACCGCCCTGCGCGATGCCACCTTACAGGTGCCCGGTGCCAGCATCGCCGCGCTGGTGGGGATCAACGGCTCCGGTAAATCGACGCTGTTTAAAGCCATTATGGGGTTTGTCCCCCTCTCGAAGGGCTCGATTACCCTGCTGGAACAGCCCGCACACCGCGCGCTGAAACAGAATATGGTGTCGTACGTGCCGCAGTCGGAGGACGTTGACTGGTCTTTCCCGGTGCTGGTGGAAGATGTGGTGATGATGGGCCGCTACGGCCATATGGGCATGCTGCGCATCGCCCGCGCAGAGGATAAGCGCCTGGTCACCGAGGCGCTGGAGCGCGTCGGTATGGCAGAGTTTCGCCTGCGGCAGATTGGCGAACTCTCCGGCGGCCAGAAAAAACGCGTGTTCCTTGCGCGCGCCATCGCCCAGCGCGGCCAGGTGATCCTGCTGGATGAACCCTTTACCGGCGTGGACGTTAACACCGAACGTCAGATTATCAGCCTGCTGCACGAGCTGCGCGATGAGGGCCGCACCCTGCTGGTTTCCACCCACAATCTGGCCTCCGTCAGCGAATACTGTGACCACACGGTGATCGTGAAAGGCACGGTGCTGGCCTGCGGACCGACGGCCACCACCTTCAGCCGGGAAAACCTGGAAAATGCCTTTAGCGGTGCGCTGCGCGATGTGGTGTTTGGCGATGGTCACACGCAGCCGGCGCTGTCGGTGGTGAGGGGGAACGGCTGATGGCGTGGCTGGCTGAACCTTTTCACTATCAGTACATGCTTAACGCCATGTGGGTATCGGCGCTGGTGGGCGGCGTGTGCGCGTTTCTCTCCTGCTATCTGATGCTGAAGGGCTGGTCGCTGATTGGCGATGCCCTCTCCCACTCGATAGTCCCCGGCGTGGCCGGAGCCTATATGCTCGGCCTGCCCTTTGCTCTCGGTGCGTTTCTTTCCGGCGGGCTGGCCGCAGGCAGTATGCTGTTCCTCAACCAGCGTACCCGGCTGAAGGAGGACGCGATTATCGGGCTGATCTTCTCCTCCTTCTTTGGCCTTGGCCTGTTTATGGTGTCGCTTAACCCCACCTCGGTGAATATTCAGACCATCGTGCTGGGCAATATCCTGGCGATAGCGCCGGAGGATATAATCCAGCTGGCGGTCATCGGCTTTGTCTCGCTGCTGATCCTGCTGGTGAAATGGAAAGACCTGATGGTGACCTTCTTTGACGAGAATCATGCGCGCTCTGTCGGCCTGAACCCGACGCGCCTCAAGCTGCTGTTCTTCACCCTGCTGGCGGCCTGCACCATTGCTGCCCTGCAGACCGTCGGCGCGTTTCTGGTGATCTGCCTGGTGGTCACCCCGGGAGCCACGGCCTATCTGCTGACCGACCGCTTCCAGCGGCTGCTGGTGATTGCCGTACTGATTGGCAGCATCACCAGCTTCTTCGGCGCGTGGGTCAGTTACTACCTGGACGGAGCCACTGGCGGCATCATCGTCGTGGCGCAGACGCTGGTCTTCCTCATCGCCTTTGTTTTTGCGCCTAAACACGGGCTGCTGGCCCGACGCCGGCGCGCGGCCAGCCCGCAGCAGGAGGCGATATGACTATGATCGAACTGCTGTTAAGCCCGTTTGAGTTTGATTTTATGCACACTGCACTGGCTATTTCGGTGATTGTGGCAGTCCCCTGCGCCCTGCTCTCCAGCTTTATGGTGATCAAGGGCTGGTCGCTGATGGGCGATGCAATGAGCCATGCGGTCTTTCCCGGCGTGGTGATCGCCTGGATTATTGGCATCCCCCTCGCGGTCGGGGCGTTCTGCGCCGGACTGTTCTGCGCGCTGGCCACCGGCTACCTGAAAGAGAACAGCCGCATCAAGCAGGATACGGTGATGGGCATCGTCTTCTCCGGGATGTTTGCCGCTGGGCTGATCCTCTATATCTCGGTCAAATCAGAGGTTCACCTCGACCACATCCTGTTTGGCGATATGCTGGGCATTTCCACCAGCGACCTGCTGCAAAGCGGCGGTATTGCCTGCCTGATTGCGCTGATTATCGGCGTCAAGTGGCGCGACCTGGTGCTGCATGCGTTCGATCCGCACCAGGCGAAAGCCAGCGGGCTGAACACCACGCTGCTGCATTACGGCCTGCTGAGCATGATTGCCCTGACCATCGTTGCCACCCTGAAGGCGGTGGGCATTGTGCTGTCGATTGCGCTGCTGATTGCACCGGGGGCGATCGCCGTGCTGCTGATGCGCCGCTTCTCCAGCGTGATGATTTTCGCCGTCGCGCTGTCGGTGGTGGTGTGCTTTAGCGGGACTTACCTGTCGTTCTTCCTGGACAGTGCGCCCGGCCCGACGATCGTGGTGCTGTTCGCCCTGCTGTTTATCGCCGCCTTTATCTGGTCGGTGCGGCGCGATCGGCGCATGGTGCTGTCGTAACGACAAAAAAAACGGCGTCTGCAATGGACGCCGTTTCTGTCTGTGTTAGCTGATGTCCTGGCCGTTGCTGGCGATCACCTTCTGATACCAGTGGTAGGATTTCTTCTTGTAGCGGTTACCGGTGCCGCTGATGCTGTCATCCAGATCGACGTAGATAAAGCCGTAACGTTTACTCATCTCCCCGGTCGACATGCTGACCAGATCGATGCAGCCCCACGGGGTGTATCCCATCAGCTCCACGCCGTCGTCTATCGCTTCTGCCATCGCATCAATGTGCTTACGCAGGTAATTAATGCGGTAGTCATCGGCAATGTTAAAATCGGCATCCGACTTGTCCACCGCGCCCAGACCGTTTTCCACAATAAACAGCGGTTTTTCATAGCGGTCATACAGCTGGTTCAACGCGATACGCAGCCCCACCGGGTCGATCTCCCAGCCCCAGTCGCTGGCTTCAAGGAACGGGTTACGCGCCCCGCCCAGCAGGTTGCCGCTGGCCGCCGCCGCATCCGGGTCGGTGGCACAGGTGGTGGAAGACATGTAGTAGCTGAAACCGATGTAGTCGACGGTGTGCGCTTTGATCAGCTCAAGGTCGCCCGGCTGAATATCCAGCGTGACGCCGAGCGACTGCCACAGCTTGCGGGCGTAATACGGATATTTACCGCCCGCCTGCACGTCAGCACAGTAGTAGTTGAATGACTGGTTTTCCTGCATTGCTGCCAGCTGGTTCAGCGGATTGCAGTCATAGGCATAGTTGGTGGCAAACAGGATCATGCAGCCCATCTGGATCTGCGCGTCAGTGTCATGGGCGATTTTTACCGCCAGAGCGCTGGCGACAAACTGGTTATGCCAGCCCTGGAATTTCGCCTGCGCTTCCAGCGCACCGGTTTTCACCGTCAGACCCTGGCTCATCATCGGGAAATGCGCCGCACTGTTGATCTCGTTAAAGGTCATCCAGTACTTCACCTTGTGGCCAAACCGTTCCAGCACCGTGCGGGCAAAGCGCTCAAAGTGACCAATCAGCTCACGGTTCTTCCAGCCGCCGAACGCGGTCGCCAGATGCAGCGGCATTTCATAGTGGGAAAGGGTGATCACCGGTTCAATGCCGTGGGCGATACAGGTATCAATGACTTCAGCATAGTGACTGAGGCCCGCTTCGTTCGGCTGCTGCTCGATACCGTTCGGATAGATGCGCGTCCAGGCAATGGAAAAGCGATAACATTTGAAACCCATCCCGGCAAACAGGGCAATATCTTCGCGGAAGCGGTGATAGTGGTCGATGCCTTTGTGGTTGGGATAGGTGTAGCGGGCTTCATCCAGCGTGAAGTCAAACTCCGGTGCGGCAACAATGCTCAGGCGCTGCTTGCCGCCCGGAATGGCATCGACAATCGACAGACCCTTGCCATCCACATCATAAGCCCCTTCAACCTGATTGGCCGCCGTTGCGCCGCCCCACATAAAGCCCTGCGGAAACCTTTCTTTCATGCCACTTTTCCTTAAATGATACCGATAGTTAGCGGAGCCGCAGCCCGGCCGCCATGCGATGACCCGACTTCAGCGCCGCCCGAACGGCAGAAATAGTAGAGCAAAAATGACGGGGATAACAGCACTATGAAACCGATTGCAGAAAAGGGACTGGCTGCGCAAGTACGGCATCGCCTGGGCGGGTTATGCCACCCTCCCGGTGTTTTCCACACAGTACCGGCCGGGGTTAACCCGCGTAAAAAGGGAAAAATGTTGAGGAAATCAGCATATTGGTGCAAACATCGACAGTTGGCTGCCTGCGATGATATTTCGCGTTGACACCCCCTGCCGCGATGATTACTATGCGCCTCGTTCAAACGATTCCTCTGTAGTTCAGTCGGTAGAACGGCGGACTGTTAATCCGTATGTCACTGGTTCGAGTCCAGTCAGAGGAGCCATATTTAAAGAAGCCCGCTCAGGGAAACCTGAGCGGGCTTTTTGCTTTCATCAGGCTACTGCTTCAGATTCACCGTGCTGGCTTCACCCTTCATTCCCGTCCCTTGTCAGTGTTTCCTGGCACACTAAAGCTGGCTACCTGACAGGCGTTACATCGGCCCGTTGAACCTGCAGCGGCAACCGGACGGTAATCATACGGGTACGGTTCTGGTTACAGGATAACTTACCGTTCAAGTGCAGCAAGAATGACGGCTTCCATTTTCTCTGGCGTGGTGAAGGGTGCAAACCGCTTGAGGGGTTTGCCGTCACGCCCGATCAGGAACTTAGTGAAGTTCCACTTGATCCGTCCACCCAGAACGCCGGGCAATTCGTTTTTAAGATAACGAAACACCGGGTGCGCCGCAGCACCGTTGACCTCTACTTTCTCAAACATCGGAAAGCTCACTCCGTAGTTAATATGACAGGTCTGGGCGATTTCGTCGGCGTCGCCGGGTTCCTGCTTACCAAACTGGTTACAGGGAAAACCAAGCACCACCAGCCCCTGCGCGGCGTACTTCTTATAGAGCGCTTCAAGGCCCGCATACTGTGGCGTGAAGCCGCAATGGCTGGCGGTATTCACCACCAGAACCAGCTTGCCAGCATAATCAGCCAGAGAGCTGAGCTGCCCCCCCAGGCGGGTAGCGGTAAGTTGATGAAAGGTGATCATGTCGGCCCCCTCAGAGCAGATTTACTAAGTTGAACGAATAGCCTGAAACCCATTTTCAGGCTTCCATTAGTCTGGAAGACAAGAATTCAATAAAACGCTGAGTCCTGGCAGGCGTCAGTCGCGTTTCGGTGACGGCATAAATGCTGACGGCTGACCCTTTCCACTCAGGAAGCACACGCATCAGCTGGCCGGAAGCCAGATCGTCCGCGACAATCTTCTCGGGAAGCAGGGCAATACCCTGATGTTTCAGGGCGAGAGTACGGATCATCCCAACGCTGTTGAGCGTAAACCTGCCATGAACGCCCACCTCAACCTCTGCCTTACTCTTACTCTGCTGCAAGTGCCAGGTCGGAACCTTCGTCATGCAGAGGCATTCGTGCGCCGCCAGATCCGTCGGTGTGGCAGGCGTGCCAGACGCCCCGATATAGTCGGGGGACGCATAGAGATAGCGCGAATGCCGCCCGATCAGGCGAGCGATCAGACCCGAGTCTTCCAGTTTACCCATGCGGATCGCAACATCGAACGGTTCAGTCACCAGATCGACACGGCGCGGAGTCAGGTCGAATTCAAACCGGATGCCGGGATAGTGTGCGGCGAAATCGGCGATGAGCGGTGTGAGATAAAGCGTGGCGAAATCGACAGGCAGCGAAATCCGCAGGGTCCCGCCCGGCTGCTCAAGCATCTCGCCCAGCTGCTCATGCACAAGCCGGGCCTCCTCGACGATAGGTTTGCTGCGCGCATAGTAAAGCTGCCCCGCCTCGGTCAGCTCAATCTTACGCGTTGTGCGATGCAGGAGCCTCAAACCAATCGCCTTTTCCAACGCACTGATACGGCGTGACAGGGTGGAGTTAGGCATGCCCACGGCTTCTGCTGCCTTGCGAAAGCTCCTGGCCCTCGCGACCTCCACAAACAGTGCCATATCATTCAACAGCTCCATTTGATTGCTCCATATATGGAATTCTGTTTTCAAATATAGTGTATTTATCCCGAAATCGGAATGGTAGAGAGTAGATGGTGCTTTCAACCCAGGGCCCCCCCCGTATGAATCCTGTATTCACACTGGAGCATGGGGGAAGCCACACACTGACCGGCCGACAAAGGATATTAAATAATGGCTCAATCACCTCAACGTGCGACCGCTGCGGATATCAACGCGCCGGAGAGAAAGAAAATTCTGGTCGTCGGCGCAACAGGCTTCCTCGGTGCCAAGATTCTGTACCACCTCGCGGCTGATAAAAGCGCGGCCGTCGTTGCCATGTCGCGAAAAGGCCCCCCCGCAGCTGGGGATGCCTGCATCGAATGGGTTCGCGGCGATATGATGGACCCGACGTCGCTGGACCGCGCCTTGCAGGGCGTTGACGTTGTGGTCAGCTCGGCGAACAGTTATATGAAGGGCAGCCTCGATACCGACTTTCAGGGCAACAAAAACCTCATCGAGGCCGCTGCGCGGGCAAAAGTGAGCAGACTGGTTTTTCTCAGCATTGTGAGCTGTGAAAGTGCGTCTGCAGTCCCTCATTTCCACGCCAAGAAAGTGGCTGAGGACCTGATCAAACTGTCAGGCGTGCCGTACGTCTTTGTGCGAGCGCCCTCGTTTCTCGACCAGAGTACGGATTTTATTGCCAGGGCCGTGAAAGCGGGGAAATTCCAGGGTGCAGGGGATAAGAGCACTCGCTGGTCCTACGTGCTGACGGATGACCTTGCCTCCTGTCTGGCGAAGGCGGCGATCTATCCAGGCAGCGACATTATCAACCAGACGATCGATGTCGGCTGGCGTGACGGTCCGAAGAGCCAGCAGGAGCTGGCCGCTATCATCGCTGAGGTCATCAACAAGCCTCTGAAGATGCAGATCATTCCCTGGTGGTTACTTCGGGTGGCCGCACGGCCGGTCAGGCTGTTTTCCGCACTCGGGTATGATCTGATCCAGATGTTCCTGTTCTTCAGAACGGGGCGTTATGTCTCGGACATCTCCAGGCAGGAGGCGTTCTTCGGACCCGCTCCGTCAGCGCGCGAGGCGATCACGCGGTGGGCACGCAATCAGCAGCTTATTCCCTGAGTCGCAGAGGCAGGCAATGCCGTGATGAGGCGACGTGGTCACAGGCTTTCACGGTCAACAGGCTCGGGGCCGCGAAATGCCCGCCGCCACTCGCTGGGGCTGACGCTAAACTTCGCTTTAAAACTCTGGCGAAACGAAATGGGAGACTGAAAACCCGACAGCGCCGAGACGCTTTCAATGCTCCTGTCCGTGGTTTCCAGCAGTTCCTGGCTTCGTTGCAGGCGCTCCGCATTCAGCCATTCTCCCGGCGTTGTGCCGGTTGCCCGGGAAAAATGACGCGTCAGCGTGCGTCTGCTCATACTGACAAATCCGGCCAGAGAGTCGAGATCGTGCGGCTTATCCAGATTGCGGCGCAGGTACTCAATCAGTTCGTTGATTTTGCTGTCCCGCGTCGACACCGGCACCGGGCGCTCAATAAACTGCGCCTGTCCGCCTTCACGGTAAGGGGGAACGACCATCCTTCTTGCCACCCGGTTAGCCACCGCCGAGCCGTAATGATCGCGAATGATATTCAGGCAGCAGTCAATACCGGCGGCGGTCCCGGCGGAGGTGATCAGGCGTTCATCGCTGGTATACAGCGAATTACTGTCCAGATGAACGGCAGGAAATCGTTCAGTAAAGTCCTTTTCGAACTCCCAGTGCGTGGCCGCACGATGGCCATCAAGCAGACCGGCGTAGGCCAGAACATAGGTCCCTAAACACAGGCCGACCACCTCCGCGCCACGTTGCCAGGCCTTTCTCAACGCCTCCAGCAATGCCTGCGAGGGCCTTTCGTCCGGGTTATTCCAGTAGGGAATAATAATAATGTCCGCCTGGTCAAACAACGCCAGACCCTGTTCAACATGGATGGACAGCCCGATATCAGACAGGACCACACCCGGCTTTTCAGCGCAGATCGCCACGCGAAACAGATCCGGCTGCGGCATGGACTGACCAAAAATAATACAGGGTACGGAAAAGTGAAACGGACTGAATCCGGCCGTGGCCATCACGGCGACCGTCAGTGCAGACATAACGTTAACCTCACTGTAAATCATCACCACCGAAAGGCCGCTGACACACGCCGGCCCCGGGATAACGGAGGGGCAACCGGACTGATAGGGTCCCCCGCCGTCAAGGGACCCAGCTTATCAGAAAACCAGCGTCTCACCGTCAGCGGGGATCAGAACCTTATCCCCGATGCCGTGCTCCAGGGTGTACTCCCGCAGCTCGGCGCGGGTCAAAAGGCAGTGGTTAACCGATTCCATATGTGAAGCAACGAGCGTGGCCGTTGGCAGCATTTTCAGCGTGCGCAGCGTGTCCTCTTTCCCCATGATAATCGGGCCGTAAAGGTCGTTAACAGCATAGCCGATGTTTAACACCACAATCTCCGGCTGGAAACGCTGCAGGTTTTTTGCATAAGGTTTCACCCAGACGGTATCCCCGGCGATATAGAGCGTTTTTTCATGGTGGTGGGTGAACACCAGCCCACAGGCATCCCCCAGTAACGCCCCCATCTGCGCATCGGCGTAGAGTTCGTTACTGCCGTGCTGACCGTCCGTTTTGTAGAGGGTCAGCCCGTCAGCGAACGCATTTTCATCCTGCAGAACGCGGATGTTCTCAAAACCCTGAGAACGGACCAGCGCCGCGTCGTGCTCGTCCTGGGTGTAGATCAGCATATCTTTGGGAACCGCCTGCTGTGCCGCTTCATCCCAGTGATCGGCATGCGTATGCGTCAGGATAACGGCATCCACCGCCAGTAATTCTTCGACGGGTACCGGCAGCGCTACCATCGGATTACGCAGGTGCGGGCGGGCATTACCGGCAAACCCCTCCCAGGCTTCTTTTTCTGCCAGCATCGGGTCAATAAGAAATTTTTTACCAGCATAGTCCAGCACCAGCGTGGCATTACGGATTTGTGTGAGTTTCATAACCTGTTCCCTTCATTCATCAAATTTTCGGCCCATCAGCCCTGTCGGTAGTGTCTGAACAGGGTAGCAGCCAGTGGTCCTACTATAGGATGAGATGGAAAAGCGCCGTGACAGACTCACAGGTCATTAGTCGATGAAATCGGGTCAATCACCCTGCAGAAGATTGCGGTGGCCACGCACAGGGATGAAGAAAAGTGGCAGAGGGAGGACAGCCAGTAAAAAGGACGGTGTTACCGGGTAACACCGTCCTCCTGTACAGATGGGGCGATTGCTGCGGATTACTGAAGGCGGCAGCGAACAGCCAGTCCGGACAGGGCAAGGTCGCTTAACGCTTTCGAGGGGGCCGCACAGCCTGCAGCGATAATATGGACGTTCATCCCCTGCCCCTGCGGTGACAGCGCGGTATGCGTGACACAGTGCTGCGTCATCATACCGGTAAGATAAAGATCCGTGATGCCGCTGTCGCGTAACAGCGACTCAAGGCGGGTCTGGTAAAAGCTGTCTGCCTCTTTCTTCACCACCACCGGCGCATCACCCAGTGCCGCCGCAACCGACGGATGAATGTTCGCCCCTTCACTGTCTGGTTTGAAGAACGGCGCATCCGCAGTGGCGATATGCTGGATAGCCACGATCAGCCAGCCCTCGTTACGGGCTTTTTCAATCGCGCTCACCGCAGCCTGACAGGCTGTGTCAGCGCCCTCAAGCGGAAAAGCGCCGCCGGGGAAATAATCATTCTGAATATCAATAACGATCAGGGCATTTTTCATTTTCGGTTCCTGGTTTCGGGAGGAGTCACAGCACAGGGTTTACATTACCCGTTCACTGACGCCGCAGAAAGGTGCCCTTAAGCCAATAATCAATGGAAACGGGTCATTCTGCGTTAACGGCAGACATCCCCGCCGGGCATTTACACCGTCTGACTTAACAGCTCTGCCAGCCTGGCTTTCGTCTCCTCCGGGGGAAGCAGGGCAATATGCCTTCCCTGTGCATCCAGCGTGAAGAAGCCTTTGCATAACGCCGGCAGCGCCTGATACTGCGCATCCAGTTGCTCAGAGGCCCGGACAAAGCAGGGGTAGCCATATCTTTCAACCAGATAAGGCAGCCCAAAGGGCGACCGTAACAGTTCATATTCCTGATAGGGATAACGTGCCTGCTCCGGAAGTTTCCTGATGGCCTCTGTCAGCTTATCCATCAGCGGCGACACCTCCTCCTCGGTGGCATAATGGGCGAAGCCGCGCAGGGCGGCGAGGCGCATATCAACCATGCGCTCCTTTTTGAAAGCGGCCAGCAAAAATGCCTTCAGGTTCCTATCCGGCGGGGTTAAAGCGAAAGCGCACAAAATCTGGTTGCGACTGAAAGCGTCTTTCGATGCCTGATAAAGCGCCTCCAGATACTGCACATCCTCATCCGTTAAGGCATCCAACCGCATGTTGATCATCGCCTGACGATAAACAGGATTATCCCGGTAACCTCTTTTGCCCGCCCGTTCTCTGATGGTTGCGATATTGGTCATGCCCTTCCCCGAAAGTTAATCTTTGTGTGCCTGTGTTCACCCTACCATTTCTTGTTAACGGACTTAAGCCGCCGGTGTATCAGCGCTGAAGGAAGAGCAGGATCTCCGTCAATACCGCCTCCGGGCTTTCAAGCACGGCCAGGTGCGTTCTGGCCTGTTTCAGTCGTTTCACCTGAAAAAAATCATGCGTCTTCGCAAACCGCTGCTGCAAAGCCAGGTATTCGTCATTTCTGTCGAGAGAATAGAGATGCAGCGTCTGAGGTGGGTGAGGAAGCCTATCCAGGCGCTGCAGCGGCGAGCCGTACTGACGATAGACACCGGTGATGGTCTGCCCTGCCAGTCGCCAGAGCTGATAGCTGGATTGGGCCATCTCGGTTTTCAGATGATGGATCATGGTCGGAGAGTCGCTGTTAGCCAGCCAGCATTCACACAGCTCATCGCGGGCGGCCTGCCAGCGATTTTCATGTTGCATCGCATCGATCGAGGTAAAAAACATCGGCTCTGGCGAATTCATAATCCAGTCCAGAAAGACCACCGCAGGGATACGTTCTGGCAAACGCTCTGCCAGATCAACGGCAACCCAGCTGGCATGGGCAACAGATACCGGTATCAGCTGCGTAAGCCCCAGATATTCAATCAGTGTCAGGGCGTCTGATACTAATGCAGCGCCATCAAAATCCTCACCGTCTGTCGATGATTTTCCGTGGCCCCGCCAGTCGAGCGTGACCACTCGATAGTAAGCAGCCGCCTGTTCAGCAAAAGCGTCGAAGACGGTTTTCGGCTGGCACCAGCCCGGCATAAGGAACAGCGTAACCTCGCCCGCCCCCCTGTCCTGATAATCAATATCGCCCTGTGCCGTGTGTAAAAGAGGCATGTCATCGTCCTGTTGATCAGAGAACCTCTAAGCTATCCGATCGCACGGCAATAAAACAAGGTTTTACTTGTAATATTATAAAGGCCCGGGCGCAGGCCTTTAGCGACAACATTTTGCCTGTTATACACTGATTACCGCGTTTTATAGCGCGCTGCTGCTTCATCCTGTTTGATATCAGAGAGCAGGGCCTGTCTTGCCCCATCCAGTGCATCCCAGCGGGCCGCATTGTGCAGCGGTGGGATGGTCACGCGCTCACGGCGGTCAAAGCCCACCAGTGCGGCATCCACCATTTCCCCGACCTCCATCATTTCAGGCGCGTTACTGATATCGATACCGGCGCGCGCCCAGATCTCGGTATAGGTTCCGGCGGGCAGTACGGCCTGCACATAGATTCCCTTCGGTGCCAGCTCCAGGCTCATCCCCTGGGACAGGAACAGGACAAAGGCTTTGGTGGCACCATACACCGACATCAAAAATTCCGGGGCCAGACCGACCACAGAACTGATATTGACGATAGCACCCTCACCTGCCTGCAGAAAGCGCGGGGTCACTGCGGCGGACAGTCGCGTCAGCGCGCTGATATTCAGTGCAATAAGCGAGTCAACAGAGGCCGCCGACTGTTCGCTGAACGCGCCCGACTGGGCAATGCCAGCGTTATTGATCAGCGTCCCGATCCGCGCGTCGTCACGCAGGCGGGCTTCAACGCTGGCCAGGTCATCCGCCCGGGTCAGATCCGCCGGCAGCACGTCTACCGATACGCCGGTTTCCTGGCGCAGGCGCGCGGCAAGCTGTTCCAGCTTTGCCTGGTCGCGGGCCACCAGCACAAGGTCGTGGCCACGGCGGGCAAAGCGTTCTGCGTAAACTGCACCGATACCCGTGGATGCGCCGGTAATAAGAACTGAGGACTGTGTCATGGTTTTATTCTCTGGTTAAAAGAGGAAACAAGGCCGCTCCCGGTCAGGGGGAACGGCGAAACAGGATCGGGGCTTAACGGCCACCGTCGTTCAGTGCGGGATAGTCGGTATAGCCTTCTGCCCCACCGCCGTACAGGGTTGCCGGGTTAAGCGCTGCCAGCGGCGCGCCGGACTTCAGCCTGGCCACCAGATCCGGGTTAGCAATAAACGGACGTCCGAAGGCGAACAGGTCGGCCTTGCCTTCTGCCAGATGAGCAGCGGCCAGCGTCAGGTCATAGCCGTTGTTACCAATATAGGTCCGGGTAAAACGCTGGCGAAGTGCGGCGTAATCAAAGGGAGCGTTATCGCGCGGCCCACCCGTCGCGCCCTCCACCACGTGCAGGTAAACGATGCCAAGTGCATCGAGCTTTTCGGCCAGATAGTTGTACTGCGGCTGCGGATCGCTGCAGGAAATCGCATTCGCCGGAGACACGGGCGAAATCCTCACGCCGGTGCGGCCGGCACCGATCTCCTGACTCACGGCAGCGGCGACCTCTAACAGCAGGCGGGCCCGGTTCTCCACCGAACCGCCATACTCATCCGTACGCTGATTGGCCCCGTCTTTAAGGAACTGCTCCAGCAGGTAGCCATTGGCCCCGTGGATCTCCACACCATCAAACCCGGCGGCCATGGCGCTGGCAGATGCGGTGCGGAAATCTTCCACGATCTGCTGAATCTCGTCCTGTTCCAGTGCGCGGGGTTCAGACACGTCATAGAAACCGTTGTTAACAAAGGTTTTTGTCTCCGCGCGCAGAGCTGAAGGTGCAACGGGTGCCGCGCCCCCCGGCTGTAAGTCAACGTGCGAGATGCGCCCCACGTGCCAGAGCTGCACGAAGATGTGCCCGCCCGCGGCATGAACCGCATCAGTGACCTTACGCCACCCGGCAATCTGCGCTGGCGTGTAGATACCGGGGGTATCCTGATAACCCTGTGCCTGGGCTGAAATCTGCGTGGCTTCGGTGATCAGCAGCCCTGCCGAGGCCCGCTGGGCGTAATACGTCGCAGCCAGCTCAGAGGGGACCAGGCCCTTACCGGCGCGGTTACGGGTTAAAGGTGCCATCACAATATGGTTCGTCAGCGTGACAGGCCCAAGAGGATAAGGCTGAAAGATCGGTTGGTGACTCATGATGCTCTCCGGGACAGAGGGTGAGTGAAAGTCTGAACGTAATGATGATGATCATAATCTAAAATGTCAAACTTTTTGATTACGACCATCATCAATGTATAATGGCAGGGTGCTTTCTTTAGAAAGGAGATAAAACGATGAAGGTGTCGAAAGAGCAGGTTCGCGAAAACCGGCGGCGCATTGTTGAAACTGCCTCTGAACTGTTTCGGGAGCGGGGCTTCGATGGCGTGGGGGTGGCTGAGCTGATGTCGGCAGCAGGACTGACCCACGGTGGTTTTTACAAACATTTCGGGTCAAAAGCCGATCTGATGGCGGAAGCCATGCGCTGCGGCTTTTCACGTTCCGCGGAAAGCGTGGCGGGATCGGACCGGGAGACTTTCGTTAAATACTACCTGTCACGGCAGCATCGCGACGGGATGGGGAAAGGCTGTGTCATGTCGGCCCTCAGCAGCGATACGGCCCGCCAGTCCACCCCCATCAAAGCCAGCTTTGCCGCCGGACTTGAACATCAGCTGGCGCAGTTAACCGGTGAAAATGGGGCGGAAAGCACCGCGCGTGCCGGAACAATCGCCACTCTTGCCCAACTGGTCGGGGCCATGGTGCTGTCCCGCGCCTGCCCGGATGATTCCCCCCTGGCCGATGAGATCCTGGCAGTGTGCCAGGCCCGTCTTCTGGCTCAGGAACCAAAGTGACCGGGGGCGCTCAGTAAAAGGTCACTTCTGCCGTCCCCTCACCCAGCCCCGCTTCCAGCCCGTCGGGTGCCACGATCTTCCCCAGCGGCGTATAGCGGTAGTCTGAGGCGAAGGTCTGGTAAAAGACGACGAGGGTCTGCGTACCGTAGAGCATTATATCCCCGGCGTGGATCGTCCCGGCCCGCGCCTCGCGGGTTGGCAGTGCCTGTGCCAGTTCGGCGAATTTTTCGTTCCTGTTCAGATCGTCCATTTTCAGCGTCACCGGCAGCGTCTGCGCAAAGGCCCGTGCCGCCGGTGTGTCGCTCAGTTCAATGTGGTAAACCTGTTGATTAACCTTCATATTCACTCTCATGGTGGTTCCTTTTTCCGCGTGAGGTGTATTGCTGGCCAGCACGCCAGTCGCACTGGCTGCCAGCAGACAACCGATTAACAGTCCCCAATATTTCATGTCGCCCCCGGTGAGACAAACCGCATCCGGGAGGATGCGGCCGACCCGATTATTTTAGGTGATCGTTAAAGAACGTGGTCAGTTTAGCGAAGGGGATCAGGTCAGTACGGTCGTACAAATCCACATGACCTGCCCCCGGAACGATATACAGCTCTTTCGGCTGACCGGCGCGCTGCCAGGCATCTTCGCTGAACTCTTTCGAATGGGCGCGATCGCCGGTGATAAACAGCATCGGGCGGGGAGAGATCGTCTCAATGTCATTAAACGGATAGAAGTTCATAAACTTGCCGACGCTGCTTAACATCGGTTTTGTTGTCAGCGCTTCCTGCTGTCCTTCCGGGGTGAACCCCCCACGTGCCGTGCGGTAGAAATCGAAGAACTCGCGCTGGATTGCAGGCGTTGTCTCATCGAGCTTATTCACCGTGCCGGGAATATAGACCGTCTCTCCGCCTGTAAACTCGGCGAAGCGCTGTTCTGTGGCCGAGGCAATCACGGCCTGACGCTGTGCTGCAGTTTGAGCATGCTTCAGACCCTGACGGAACACCGAACCCATATCGTACATGCTGACCGTGGCGATCGCCTTCATGCGCGGATCAATTTTCGCCGCGCTGATGACAAAGCTGCCGCTGCCGCAAATCCCCAGCACGCCTATTTTATCCGGATCAACAAACGTCCGGGTGCTCAGATAGTCCACGGCAGCGCTGAAATCATCGGAATAGATTTCCGGTGAAATAAGGTGGCCCGGTTTACCGTCGCTCTCGCCCCAGAATGAGAGGTCAATAGCCAGGGTGACAAACCCCTGCTCCGCCAGCTTTTGCGCGTACAAATTGGAACTTTGCTCTTTCACCGCCCCCATCGGATGCCCCACCACAATCGCCGGACGTCTGTCATTCTGCCGCTGTCCCCTGGGGACAAACAGGTTACCGACCACATTCATCTGATACTGATTTTTAAACGTCACTTTCTGCCGGGTAACCTTGTCACTGGTGTAAAAGTTATCCGCGCCGTGAGACAGATCGGCGGCCGTCGCCACTGCCGAGCTGAGGATCATGCCCAGTGCCAAAAAGAATCGCTTCATCGTGTTTTCCTTCAGGTGATCGATGTTGTGCCTGCCCTTCCCCCTGCCAGACGATGACAGGCCAGCCGGGTCCGGACGCTATTCCGAGGAATAACATCAGTAAAACAGGCGTTAATGGTGAGAAGAGAACGTTATCCTTCGCGCGAGGTTATCTCTTGCTGAAAATTTTACACGACGGGTGTAGGGTAACTAGCTAATGAATACTTAATGGGCTTATAACCGCTGCTTATTAATCAAGGGCTCCGGTGGATGAAACGTAACCTCAATGACCTCCTGTACTTTACCGCCGTGGCGCGTGAAGGCAGCTTCACCCGGGCGGCAGCAAAGCTGGGCGTCACCCAGCCGGCACTCAGCCAGGCGATCTCCGCACTGGAAGCGCGGATGCAAATCCGTCTGCTGACGCGCACCACCCGCAGCGTCTCACCCACTGCCGCCGGTGAGCGCCTGCTGCAGGCCGTCGGACACCGTATTGATGAAATTGAGTCAGAGCTGGAGATGCTGACTGAATTACGCGATAAACCGGCGGGTACGGTGCGCATTACCTGCGGGCCGGATGTGTTGCGCACGACCCTGCTCCCCAGGCTGACGCCGCTGCTGCACCAGTACCCGGACATTCATATTGAATTTGACGCCAACCACGGCTTTCGCGATATCGTCGCCGACCGGTTTGATGCCGGCGTTCGCCTTGGTAATACCATTGACAAAGATATGATCGCCCTGCCGATTGGCCCGGAACTACGTATGGCGGCCGTGGCCTCACCGGATTATTTTACCCGCTATCCGATACCGCAAACCCCGCATGAACTCACGCAGCACCAGTGCATTAACCAGCGCATGGTCAGATCGGGGGGGCTTTATGTCTGGGATTTCGATCAGGACGGGGGCGATCTGAACGTGCGCGTGCGCGGTCAGCTCACCTTCAACACCTCTGAGCATATTATTGATGCGGCGCTGGCGGGTTTGGGCATTGCGTTCTTACCGGAGGAAGAGTTTGGTGCGCATATTGCTGAGGGTCGCCTGATACGTATTTTACAGCCCTGGTGTCAGCCTTTTCCCGGGTATTACCTCTATTATCCCAGCCGTAAGCAGCCATCTCCGGCCTTTTCGCTGGTGCTTGATGCCTTAAGGGGACATCGTTAACGCCTGCCTGCCGTATCGAAAGACAAAAGCGCAAAGGTTAAAGCCTGAAACCGCTTATCGCACGATGGCCTGGTGGCGTAGCCAAACGATACGCTGACATCTTCTCTCGCCCGGGTCAGCGTATCCTGTCAGACGCATGCCCCCGGTTATCCTCTGATCGCGTCATCATGCGGTAATACGTATCAACCGGTAACAGTGTCATTCACTCTCAGACTCCTTTTTCACTGGCTAAGGTATTATTACTTAACGTCATATTTCCGTTTTAATGCGATTTTCTCATCGTGTTTTTTTACGGAAAAATAAAATATTACTGCCCATCACAGTCACTTACATTAAGCCATTTTGATATTTCACTGCGCTTCTCTTAAATGGAATCAACGGTTTTACAGTTAACCACCAGGCTTATCATTATCTCTATAACCCTGTCAGAGGACGGAAAATGCCACATCAAAAACTCACACTGGCGTTGAGCACCCTTTTGTTGTCCTGTGTTATGACAGCGACACCTGCTTCAGCACGGCCACCCTTTTCTGTGACCTCTCAGCAATCGGGCTGCGACAGCCTTCAGGGGCAGAATGGGGGAAATGGGCAGAACGGGCAGAACGGCAAAGATGGGCAGAATGGCAAAGATGGCTCAGCCATCAACGGCTGTTTACAAGGAGGTAACGGCGGGAATGGGGGTAACGGTGGGAACGGGGGTAACGGTGGGAACGGGGGTAATGGTGGGAACGGGGGTAATGGTGGGAACGGGGGTAATGGCGGGAACGGGGGTAATGGAGGGAATGGAGGGAATGGCGGCGCATCTGATAACGCTGCGGGCGGGGCCGGTGGAGAAGGTGGAAATGCCGGTTCTGCCGGAGGGCGGCAGGGATTGCCAGGGTCCAGCGGAGCATCCGGTAGACTATGATGTTCATCATAACACTGCGGGGGGGACGCTCCCTGAACCGGCATTCAGCCCTCACGACGTGCAGAGGTGGCTATCCCCGGCTGTCGCCAGTGCCCTACTCACTGTCTGTGGGCATTAAACGTTTACGCGCCCGGGTGGACGGCATGCAGACAGCTCTGGCAATCGCTTCGCCGATTTCAGCACTGGCGGTGATGCCCTGCACAAAGGGGCGATCGTGCATCAGCCAGGGCAGCGCAGCAAAGGCAATACGGCCACGGGCACTCTCGGGCGAGAGCAGCGTGTAATCGTCACCCACATCGGGGATCTCATCACCGCAGGACTCAAGCTGGACGCGCAGCCTGGGAAACGGCAGGTCTTTTGTCTTCATGGATTTTTGCCCCCGGGCATCAATAAACACGTCGAACGTGACTGTTTTTCCTGCGGTCAGAATCGCTGTTTTTTCCCCGGTTACACTGAGCTGATAGTCTTCCCCCAGCGCGCGGATGCTGATGATCCCGGCCTCACGCAGTGCCAGCAGCCGGCGAACAGACTCGGAAGGGATCGCGGCATAGTTATCGATAAACACGCGGGCCAGTCCCCGGCTGAATCTCTCCCCGTCCTGCTGGTCAAGATGCGGCACAATCTCCTCCACCGCTTCATGCAGACGTAAGAGGGCATAGCGCCAGGCGACAGTGCGTCTGTCGCGCTTGTTGCGCTCAACCTCCTCCAGATTGGCCTGCGCCCACCGGAAAGGATGATGCTGATGCCGCACGGCAAACCAGGCGTCAGCAAAGCTGTCCGCGTCCAGTGACCGCAGGGCGATCGCCTGGCTCCAGTCCGGATCGGCGGCTTCAATCTCTGCCACCATCAGCCCGAAAATGCGATCGAGCAGCCCTGTCGATCCGGCCGCCACCGCCTGTTTAATCGCATCGGGCGTGACAACCGTCAGAGGTTCATACGGAATGGGGCAGTAAAAGTCGGCTTCCGGCAGGATGCCCGACCGGGACATCAGCACCATTTTTAGCGCCTCACTCCCCTTATTCAACGTGAAGGTGGTCTTCCCCCCCTCCGGTTCAGCAAAGTCTCCGTGCTGAACCGCCACCGCCATCGCCGCATCAATACCGCTTAACGACGCACCCATGATGCCGATGTGGCAGGCGGGAATGGCCGCATCCATCAGACCTGACCACGGGCTGGGGAAGAAGGTGCGCGTCGCCTCACTGTCATCCGGCCAGACGTGGCCGGTGGCCACCACGGCCAGCTCAAACTGTTGCGGGCTGGCTTGCTCCCCGACCCAGATCTGCACGCCTTCAGGCATCGCCTGCAGATCGGTTACCGGACAGCGTTCCAGCACCTTCACCTCAAAGCCCTGCTCTCTGGCAGCGGCCACAATGGCCAGAAATTGCGCACGGAAGTACTCACCGAGCAAAATACGCGGCAAAAACTGTCTGACATGCAGCGTATCGGGATTAACACCGTAGCGGGTCAGCGCGCTGTCGCTCTGCGTGCGTAACCAGTCAAGGTAAGTCATAAACAGGGGGGGGATTTCTATGCTGGCGATATTGGCCAGCATCATTCGCGAATTCTCTTCATCGCTGTAAGGCATCCCCACCCCGGCCTCGTCCGCCTGCTCGTACACCGTAACAGACAGGGGAACAGCCTGTTTCAACAGCGAATATAACGTATAAATCCCCGTGGGCCCGGCGCCGATTATTGCGACCTTTTTCATTAATACCGCTACCTCGTCAGGGTTGTCTTATCCATTTCATCAACGTGATGACACATTGTCCTCGCCCCGCCGCTGTGCGGTAAGGCTGGCGGGGCGGAAACGTCCGCCCATGCTCTCGATCAAGTTTACTCAAGGATGGCCGTTTCGCCCGTCCGCTGCGCTTAAATGAAGAAAACGTCTGACAACAGGCCCCCGCTAGCGGGGTGCCCACTCCACCCGGTTGCGCCCCTGCCGTTTGGCCTGGTATAGAGCGATGTCGACGCGCTTAAGCAGTTTTTCCAGTCGCTCATTCTCTCTTTTTTGCGCCACGCCAATGCTGACCGTGATGCGGATAACATCGTCAATGATCAATGCCTGGGTACGCTTGAGAATATCACGGGCCAGCGCTTCAGCCTGTTCCGGCGAAGCCGTTTGCAGAATAACCGCAAACTCTTCCCCGCCGATTCGGGCCGCGATAACGTTATCATCGTATAACGACGCCAGCATTGCACCGAACTGCCTGAGTACCTCGTCCCCCTGGTCATGTCCGTAGCGGTCATTCACTGATTTGAAATGATCAATATCGACTAAAAACAGGGAGTAATTCACCCCGCGCAAATCCAGCAGCACGTTGGAAAAATAGCGGCGGTTGGGTAGCTGCGTCAGCTCGTCACGAAACGAATCAATGCTGACGTCGGCGTAGCGGTCATTAATATAGTGAACAATGTGATAAACACCGACAGACACGCAGAGCATTCCACTCAGTTGGGTAATATCCTCAATGTAATAGCCCACCCAGGCGGGCTGAATAATCACTTCATCCATCAAATCAAAGGCTGCTGAAATAATCCAGACGATCAAGCCAGTGTTCATCCAGCGGCGTAAACGCGGCTGTACCGATAGCCGGTTAAAGCTGTAAAGAATAAAATTGAGAATGCCGAACTGCATTCCGTCAAATAACCATCCGGGTTGCTGTATCCAGTGTGTTTCGCCTGATTTAGGCAGAAACAAGGCCAGATTGAACACCATTACCAGTACACTCAGTGCGGCGGAAAACAGCAGCGGCACCAGCAAATTTTTCCGTGATTCGCTTTTGGTAAAAAGTCCGTCTTCATATTTCGCGAATGGCATGTTCACCCCTGAAAATAGCTAAAATAACTATCATTACCCTCTGAAATTGAATACCGACACTCTGATTAAATTACACATTAGTCATGCCGGGTGCGAGCCTCATTTTTTCTGCCTCCTCGTGCGGCAGGGCCAGCCGGCTTCCGGGTCAATGACATTAATAAGTAGATATCCGTCACACTTTTAAAAAAGAGCGCCGCCCTTCCTTTTTACTCTGTCAAGTTCGCGGCGGGCCTGCCGTTAAAACGATCAGGCTCTTTTTATGAGTTTATGCCGCCAGCCCGAATGTTCCCCATGAACCCTGTTTGGCTACTGTAATCAGGTCTGCTGACTGAATCCATTCAGCTTAACAAATTTATGTTCATTACTGCTCATATCAAGGCCGAACGCTTAACTTTTCGTCGATTTTTCAGGGGTGTCAATTTATGCAATTCAAAAATACAACCGTCCGGACCCAGCTGACCCTGGGCTTCGGCGTGTTAGTGGTGATTGTGCTTGCCGTCGTCATTCTCTCGATGAACTCGCTCAGTAACGCCAATGACCGCTTTAAAACCCATGTACAACAGGTCGCAGCGCGTGAGTCCTCCGTCAACCTGATCCTTAGCGGCGTCAAAGACAGCTCGCTAAGTCTTTATGGCCTGGTGCTGGTCAGCGAAGCCGCAGATATTGAGGCCGGTAAAAAACAGGTCGCGGCAGCAGAAGACAAAACGGCCACGGCACTGAAACAGCTGCAGGCGGCGGTGACAAGGCATACTGACGTTACCGATCAGGACCGGCAGTTTGTGGCCGCCATTGCCCGTGCCGAAGAGGCATATCGCCCTGTTGCTCATAACATCGTTGAGCTGGCGCTGGCAGAAAAGAAGGCAGAAGCCATTGACCGCATGAACCGGGAACTGCGCCCGCAGTTAACCCAGTTACTCACCTCAGCCAACCAGTATCTGCAATACAGCACCGAACGCGCGGACGAAAGTCTGAACACCGCTGAGGCGGCTTACCAGCAGACCCGGATCATCTTTATCGCTATCAGCCTGCTGGCGCTGACGCTGGCGGTGATCCTCGGGGCGATGATCATCCGTTCGCTGTTCCGTGCGCTGGGCGAAGAGCCCGCGGTGTTAGGCCAGGTGGTGCAGCGCATTGCGCAGGGCGACCTCAGCCAGGTGAACGGGGCCAGTACGGCACCGTCCGGCAGCGTGCTGGCGGCTATCGGTGAAATGCAGGAGAAACTGCATCAGCTTATCAGCCAGGTCGCCAACTCTGCCGAAAGCATTGTTTCTGCCTCCAGTGAAATTACCCTGGGCAATGAGGACTTAAGCCGCCGCACGGAGGCCCAGGCCTCGTCGCTGGAGCAGACCTCCGCCAGTATGGAGCAGCTGACCGCCACGGTTAAACACAACGCCGATAATGCCCATCAGGGGAATCTGATGGCAACCAACGCCTCCGACGTCGCGCAGCGCGGCGGTAACGTGGTCGAGCGCGTGGTCACCACCATGCACGACATCGCCAGCAGCTCCGGCAAAGTCACGCAGATTATCACCGTGATTGAGAGCATTGCCTTCCAGACCAACATTCTGGCACTGAACGCCGCGGTGGAAGCCGCACGCGCCGGGGAACAGGGTCGCGGGTTTGCCGTGGTCGCGGGCGAAGTCCGCATCCTCGCCCAGCGCAGCGCCACGGCCGCCCGGGAAATTAAAAATCTGATCGACGAATCGGTTGATCGTATCAATACCGGTTCTAAGCTGGTTGACGAAGCTGGCAGCACCATGCAGGAAGTGGTGAACGCGGTGAAAGGCGTTAACAGCCTGATGGCTGAAATCACCCTGGCGTCCAGCGAGCAGCATACCGGTATCGACCAGGTGAACAAAGCCGTGGTCAATATGGATGAGGCCACGCAGCAGAACGCCGCACTGGTTGAAGAGAGTGCCGCCGCTGCCGCCAGCCTGAAACAGCAGGCGTATTTACTGCTGGAGGGGATCTCTGCGTTCGATATCTCCCGTGCCGGTCGTCTCAGCGACACAACAGCGACCCTGCGCTAAGGAATTGCGATGAAACTCTCCTGGGCTTTAACGCTGGCTGCCGTGGTCACCTCCACGGCAGTGGCCAGCAGTGACACGATTACCATCGGGCTGATCACGAAAACAGACACCAATCCGTTCTTTCTGAAAATGAAGGAAGGGGCGATGCTGGGGGCGACGGTGCATGGCGTCAAACTTCTGACGGCAGCGGGCAAAGAAGATGGCGATTATCCGGCACAAATCCTGGCGATCGAGGAAATGGTGGCCGCCGGGGCCACCACCCTGCTGATCACACCGAGTGATGCAAAGGCGATTGTGCCGGCGCTGGACGAAGTGCGTGCCAGAGGGGTTCAGGTGATCGCCCTGGACTCCCCGACTGACCCGATATCGGCGGTAGATGCCCTGTTCGCCACGGATAACTACAAAGCAGGCGAGCTTATCGGCCAGTATGCCAAAGCCGCCATGCCGCTGAAATATCCCGGTCAGCCGCTGAAAATCGCCATGCTGGACCTCTCTCCCGGTCACTTAGTCGGGGCAAGACGCCATAACGGGTTTATGACCGGGCTGGGCTTACCGGCGGTAGGAGCAGATTCCAGCGAGCTGTCGGTGACGCCTGAAACGGTGTGTGCCGGGTTCTCGCAGGGGGCAGAACAGCAGGGTTATGAAGTGATGGCCAGCTGTCTGAAAAGCCATCCTGACATCAACCTGGTGTATACCATCAATGAACCTGCGGCGGCCGGGGCCTATAAGGCGCTGCTGGAGGCAGGCAAAGAGAAGAGCGCGATGATTGTCTCCGTGGACGGCGGCTGTGCCGGGGTGAACAACGTGCGGGCCGGTAAAATTGCCGCCACGGCGCAGCAGTACCCGCTGACCATGGCGGCGATGGGCGTTGACGCGGCGGTGGCCTGGGCCCGTCACGGTAAAAAAGCCTCTGGCTATGTGGATACCGGCGTGACGCTGATCGCCGATAAACCCATGCCGGGTCTGGCCAGTAAAGACACCCAGGCCGGGCTGAACGCCTGTTTTGGGGCGAAATAACCCTTATCAGCCCCCCACAGCTTCACTGGCAGGGCCCGGCATTCCGTCAGGATTTTCGGGCCCGACCTCCCGTTGTATTGAAGGGCCAACCTTCTGTTCCGGTCGGCCCGAGGGTCGCCGCCGACCCACGGAGACCCAACGCCCCTTTCCTCACGCTGCCGCTACCCCAGGCGGCTGGCAATCAGCCGCAGCTGTTCAGCAATCTGCTTCAGATCCTGCTGCTGCTGCCCGGCCGCTGTCGTCGAGTTACGCACCACCAGACGGGCAGGCAGGATCGAGGAGGAACGACTGTGGTCGTCATCGCTGGCCTGCAGGATACGCTGCACCGCCTCTTTTCCCTGTAAGTCCAGGTCCAGCGACACCGTGGTCAGCGCCGGGTGGAAAAACGCGCTCTCGTAGGTATCATCGTACCCCACCACCGACACCTGCCCCGGCACCGCAATGCCCTGCTGATGCAGCGCGCTAAGTACGCCGAGCGCCATCTGATCGTTGCCCACCAGCAGTGCGCTGAAGTGCGGATTTTCCCGCATCAGCTGTAAAATGCCGCTGTAACCACTCTGTGCGTCCCAGTTGCCGTGGATCACGCTGACGGGTTCCAGCCGGTAGCTTTCCAGCGTGTCCAGCCAGCTCTTCAGCCGCAGCCGGGCAGAGACAGACTGTTCCGGCCCCGCCAGCAGTGCAAACGCGCGGTGCCCCTGTTCATAGAGATACTTCACGCTGGCGCGGGTGCCGTCCGCCGGATTAAACGAAACGTTAAACACTGAGCAGTACGGGTCAACATCCAGGAACAGACAGAGGATGTCCTGGTTCTCCTCAACGATGCGCTCTGCGCAGGCGGTGTCCAGCGGGACGTTGATAATCACTTTATCCACCAGCTGCGACTTCAGTTCATTGATCGACTCCTGCAAACTTTGATTGACGTTCTCATCAATCATGGCGATCAGCACCTGATACCCCGACACGTTGGCGTAACGCTTGATCGCCGCCGCCACCTGAGAGGGGGCATGCAGGGCCAGGGAAGTGGTCACCAGACCCAGCGTCGTGCTCTGCTTCCCGACCAGCTGCTGTGCCAGCCGGTTGGGCACATAACGCAGCGCCTCTATCGCCTTTGTTACCTTGCTGCGCGTCCCTTCCGAGACATTCGCCGACTTATTCAGCACTCTGGAAACCGTTTGATATGACACCCCTGCATGGCGGGCGACATCCTCCAGAGTGGCGCTCTTTGATTTCATGTTTCTCTTCCCTGTTAACCGATGGACAAATTGTATCACAAGGCCAGTAACGCTCAGGTTAACCCGGTCACACTGTCAGGAAATGACAAATAAGTATGACGTTCACATTTGATATTTGGTGATCAATCTCACCAATCGTTACAATTTACGCCTAAATACTTGCAGTAAATCACACAATTTCGACACTCCGTTTGCGCACCTCTCGTCAGCGGGCGTTTACTGTCGCCATCGTGTGAACGTATGACAAATATAAACAGAGGGTGACATGAACACAAGACTAACGGCGACCGCGGTCGCACTGGCGGCCACACTGACTTCTCCTGCTTTCGCAGCCATCGACAATATCGATTTCCACGGCTATCTGCGCGGTGGCGTGGGCGTCTCGCGCGACGGCGGCATGGAGGAGTGGCAGAAAAATAAAATTGGTCGTCTGGGTAACGAAGCTGACACCTACGGTGAGATTGAGCTGGGCAGTGAAGTGTACAAAAAGGACGACGTCAGTTTTTATGTCGACTCGATGGTCAGCATGTTTTCCGACGGCTCCAACGACAATGAAACCACCTTAGGTGACGATGCGCAGTTCGGCCTGCGTCAGCTCAACCTGCAGATCAAAGGGCTGATCCCCGGCGATAAAAACGCGGTGATCTGGGGCGGTAAACGCTATTACCAGCGCCATGACCTGCATATTATCGATACCAAATACTGGAACATCTCCGGCTCCGGTGCCGGTATTGAAAACTACACTTTAGGGCCGGGGGCGATTTCCGTCGCGTGGATCCGCGGGGATGCCAACGACGTTGACTACCGTGCCGACGGGGATAACGACGTCAATATCAACTACCTGGACGTGCGCTACGCCGGTCTGAAGCCGTGGAGCGGGGCGTGGACGGAGTTTGGCATCGATTACGCCATGCCGAACCCGACCAACAAGCAGAAAGAGTACGGTGAGCTGTACGACGCGGAAAATGGCGTGATGCTGACCGGTGAGATCAGCCAGGACATGTGGGGCGGCTATCAGAAGCTGGTGCTGCAGTATGCCAACAAAGGACTGGCACAGAACATGATCTCCCAGGGCGGCGGCTGGTATGACATGTATAACGACACGCGTGATGCCACGGGCTACCGCGTGATCAATACCGGCCTGCTGCCGATCACTGACCGCCTGTCGCTGAATCAGGTCATCACCTGGGGCGCGGCTGACCACGTCACCGCGTTCACGGATAAGAGCACCCTGCTCTCTCTCGTCGGTCGCGCGCAGTATCAGTTCACCGACTATGTGCGCGGTATCGGTGAAGCCGGTACGTTTATGCAGAAAGACCAGAATAAAGACGGCAGCGACTACAAACAGGCCGGACAGAAATATACCCTCGCTCTCGGTCTTGCCGCCGGTCCGGAATTTATGTCACGCCCGGAGCTGCGTATTTTCACCTCATACCTGAACGACTCCGAGCAGGGGAACAGCTTCCAGGACGGTACCGCCAGCAACACCTGGAACTTCGGTGTGCAGGTTGAAGCCTGGTGGTAATGCACGACTAAACGCCTTCATCATCATTGGATAAACACTGGATCGCTTATTGGGATAACCGTCACCGGTTATCCCTTTTTTTCATTCAGGGCTGGCGAAAGAAGCGGGCCTCCATCAGCTCGCGCAGGCGGTCTGACTGCGTGCCAAAGATCGCATGGACCTCATGGCCCAGAATCACCACGCCCAGCGCACCGGCCTGCTGCAGCCCGGCATTATCCACCGCAGCCAGGGATTTCACTGTCACCCGCAGTCGGGTCAGGCAGGCCTCTACCTGGACAATATTGTCCCGACCGCCAAAGCAGCTCATCAGCCGGTCCAGCAGCACGCTGTCTTCCGGGGTGGCCTCCGTCGTGGCCGGTTCCCGGCTGAAGTAGCGCTTAAATAATTTCAGACTGACCATAACTCTCTCCTTACTGCTTCAGGCAAAAAAAAAGCGGGCCAGAGGCCCGCCAGTGAGACAACGATTACAGCGGGGCGCGCAGCACGCGACAGCCCCAGGGAGGAATACTCTGCGTGCCGGAGAGCGGCGCACCGTCGATCAGGTCGCTGATCCCCGCGGGCAGCACAACGGTATGCGTCTGCGCCGTGAAGTTCTGCAGGAAGACAAAGCTGTGTTCACCATCGGTACGGCGGTGCGCGGTGACGCCGGGCGGGAAGTCTACGGCCAGCGCACGCGGCAGGGCCAGCCGGGTAATCAGTGCGCCGTAAAAATCACGGTGGAACGCGCGGTCGTTACGCGAAGCGATATACCACGCCTGCCCTTCGCCCACCCGGTTGACGGTCACCGCCGGTTTACCGGCATAGAAATCGCTTTCGTAAACCGCCAGCGCCGTCGCCCCTTCCAGGTGAATATGTTCACAAAGTTCACGTGCCTGATACGACCCCTGTAAACCCAGCTCGTTACCGGCAAGGGCACGTACGCCATTGCTCTCGTCATCCGTCAGGCTGTCAATTTCCTCAGACCAGACCCCCAGTAGCGGCCGCAGCGGACCCGGGAAACCGCCGAGATAACAGAGGTCGCTTTCATTGACCACCCCCGTCCAGTAGCTGGCAACAAACTGCCCGCCCTGGCGCAGATGCTGTTCCACCCGTGCGGCAAAGCCGTCGCGGACCATATACAGCATCGGCGCGATCACCAGCGCGTAGCCACTCAGGTCCGCATCGGCGTTGATCACATCCACGGCTACGCCCTGTTCCCAGAAGGTACGGTAGTGTTCTGTCACCGTGCGCTCATAGTGCAGGCCAATATTGCGCGGTCCCTGGGCATTGTCCATCGCCCAGCGGCTTTCCCAGTCGAAAATAATCGCCACTTTCGCCTCAACGCGGGTGCCCTGCACTGGCGTCATCGCCGCCAGCATCCGGCCCAGTTCTGTCACCTCCCGGCCAATGCGGGTGTCCAGATGACCGACGTGATCGACCACTGCGCCGTGGAATTTTTCCACCGACCCGCGGCTTTTACGCCACTGGAAGTACTGCACCGCATCCGCCCCGTGGGCCACCGCCTGTAATGACGAGAGGATATGCATCCCCGGCTTTTTCAGCTTGCTGGTTGGCTGCCAGTTGGTGGCACCCGGCGTTGACTCCATCAGCACAAACGGTCTGCCCTGCTTCAGGGTACGCATCAGATCGTGATACATGGCGGTGTAGCAGGCCAGCGTGGTTTCATCCTTCTCGTTATGCCACGTCGGGTAACTGTCCCAGGAGATAAAATCCAGCGGCTGCGACAGCTTCCAGTAGTCGTAGTCGTAGAAATACTCCATAAAGTTAGTCGTCGCTGGCAGTGCCGGGTTGGCCGCTTTCAGCGGTTTGATCTCTTCCGCACAGAAGTCGGTCACCTGGTCGGTCATAAAGCGCCGCCAGTCAAGGTTCAGACCGTGGATCGATGACTCCCCCTGCGGCGAGGGCGAGGCAATCTGCGACCAGTCGGTATAGGTGTGGCTCCAGAAGTCACTCCACCAGGCGTGATTGAGCTGCTCCAGAGTGCCATAGCGCCGCTGCAGCCAGCCGCGAAAAGCCTGCTGACAGCGATCGCAGTGGCACTCGCCGCCGTACTCATTGGAAATATGCCAGCCAATCACCGCCGGATGATGCGCATAGCGCGTGGCCAGCTGTACGTTCATCGCCTGCACTTTTTGCCGGTACACCGGCGAGGTCATACAGTGATTGTGACGCCCCCCGTGTAGCGCGGGCACGCGGTCGCGACCGGTACGCAGCACTTCAGGGTATTTTTGCGACATCCACGCCGGGCGTGCGCCGCTCGGGGTGGCCAGAAACACCCGGATTGACTTCTGGTGCAGCTTTTCCAGCACGTTATCCAGCCAGCCAAAGTCATAGTGGCCCTCTTCCGGCTCAAGTTTGGCCCAGCTGAAGATCCCGACCGACATCACATTACAGTGCGCCTGCTGCATCATCGCAACATCGTCATCAATGATGCCCGGCGAGTTTTCCCACTGTTCGGGGTTGTAATCCGCACCGTGCAGCAGCGCGTTAACGCCGGCAGAAAGCGGGGGGAATTTAGACATAACGGTTCCTCAGAGGTGTCAGCGACACCGGCCCTCAGGCCTGTAAATTAATGGAAAGCCTGAATTGACGGCAGCACTTTGCCCTGGCAGTCAAACAGCGCCTGGTTCTCACGGGCGTTGCCCTGTTTCCACTCGTCGTGGATGTACTTCATCCCTTCCGGCGTGGCCCAGGTATTGCCCGGTGCGGCTATCCACATCGGCTCCCAGTAAACCACGCCCTTGCCACGGTGATCCGGCACCGCCAGTACCGCCTGCATCAGGTCGTGCAGATAGGCGGCCTGGCCCGCAACGGTAGCCGGATAGCCCCCGTCTTTTTCTTCTTTCGCCTGGAAGCTGTTCTCCGCGCTGTCGCAATTTTTCAGCGTGTAGCCGTAGGCGGCCTCCACCACCATCACGTCTTTCTGATAGCGCTGGCTGATATCATCCATATTGGCTTTCAGGGCGCTGATCGGGCCGTTCCAGTAGGTGTACATCGACAGACCAATGACATCGAACGGCACCTGGCGGCGGGTAATTTCGTCGAACCACCAGCGGAACATGTCATTTTTCGTTCCTTCCGCCAGGTGCAGCATGATTTTGACCTGTGACGGGTCGCTGAGGTTTTCCCGCAGGCCGCTAATTGCCGCTTTCAGCAGCCCGGCCAGACGGTCAAACTCACCGCCGTTCTGCCCCCAGCTTTTGCCCTCCGGCCACAGCATGCCGCCGTTCAGCTCGTTGCCGATCTGCACGATATCCGGCAGCCCCCCTTCGGCTTTAAAGCGCGCAATGGTGTCGCGGGTGTAGTCATGAATGCGCGTTTCCAGCTGCGGGAAGGTGAGTTTTTCCCAGGCCTTCGGCTTGAACTGCTTGCCCGGATCGGTCCAGAAATCGCTGTAGTGGAAGTCCAGCAGGATCTGCATACCTGCCGCTTTTGCGCGCTTCGCCAGCGCCAGGGTGGTAGGCAGATCGTTGGTCCCGCCGCCGTACGCTTTACCGCTGGCATCATAGGGGTCCACCCACAGCCGCAGGCGAAGCGTATTGATACCGTTCGCCTTCAAAATGGCAATCGGGTCCTGTAACTGATTGTCAGCGTTGTAAAATTTAACGCCCAGCTTCTCCAGTTCGGGCAGTGTGGAGATATCCGCGCCCTTAACAAAGTCTGCTGGCACCGGCCCGAGGGCAGGGATTGCCGGCGTATTCGCGGCGAAGAGAGGCACAGCCCAGACCATGGCCAGGGCGAGAAACAGCGTTTTTGGTGTCATGATTTATCCCTTTGTACTTCCTGAAGTCAGGCCTGAAACGAAGTATTTCTGCAGCGCCAGGTAGAGGATGGCGACCGGAACGGCAATCAGCACGGCCCCCGCCGCGTAGGTGGTGTAGCTGGCCCCCATTTTTTGCGAAACCAGATTGTACAAACCGATAGGCAGCGTGAACTGGTCCGGGCTGCGCAGAATGGTGCTGGAGAGGATGAAATCCCCCAGCGGCCCGGTAAAGGAGAACAGCGCCACCACCGCGAGGATGGGCTTTGACAGCGGCATGATAATTTCAATAAAGACGCGGAAATTCCCGGCCCCGTCCATGCGTGCGGACTCATCCAGATCCTTCGGAATGGCGTCGAGATAGCCCTTCATCAGGTAAGTATTCATCGGGATCATGCCGCCAACGTAGATCAGTACCAGCGCCAGGTGGCTGTTGATTAACCCCAGCAGCTGCGACAGCACAAAGATGGCAATCAGCGCTGAAAACTGCGGGATCATCTGCAACAGCAGAAACAGCATCAGACCGTTCTGCCGCCCTTTAAAGCGAAAGCGCGAGAAGGCGTAGGCCGTGCAGCTGACGCTGATTAAGGTCAGCACCATGGTGAAGAAGCTGATTTTCATCGAGTTCCAGTACCACGTCAGGTACGGCACCGTGCCGTTGAACAGGTCGCGATAGTGCTGCAGCGAGGCGTTCTCGGGAATGATAGAGCTGCTCAGCAGGCTGTTACCGGCATTCAGCGATGCCCCTACCGTCCACACCAGCGGGTAGATAATGATGGTCGACACCATCAGCACCACCAGCCAGGTAAGCGACAGGCGCAGCCATTTTTCGCGTTTGATACTCACTGACTTAGCCATGATGCTCCCTTATGCCATCTCATCTTGTTTAAACGATTTGGTGGCGCGGAACTGCCACAGCGCCAGACCGACCACAAAGATCGACAGCAAAATCGTAATGGTGGCGGCAATCGCGTACTGCGATGACGACATGGTGAGTTTGTAGATCCACGACACCAGAATATCGGTGCCGCCCGCGTTCGATCCCGCTACCGCCGGCCCGCCGTTGTTAAACAGGTAGATAATATTGAAGTTGTTAAAGTTGAAGGTGTACTGGGTGATGATGATCGGCGCAATGGCGTACATCACCAGCGGCAGCGTAATGGTGCGCAGGCGCGTCCAGGGCCCGGCACCGTCCATCATTGCCGCTTCATACAGGTCATCCGGGATGGCCTGCAACACGCCGGTCGTCATGGCAAAGACAAACGGAAAGCCCAGCCAGGTCTGCATCATGATCAGCGCGGTTTTGGTCCAGAACGGATCGGTCATCCAGGCCTTTGGCGCAATCCCAAAGAAGTCGAGGATGGCGTTATTAATCACGCCAAAGCTGTCGTTAAACATGCCGGCAAACACCAGGATGGTGACAAAGCCGGGCACCGCCCAGGGCAGAATAAAAATAGTGCGGATCAGCGGTTTAAAACGCAGGTCTTTCTGGTTGACCAGAATCGCCAGCATCACTCCCACCGAACACTGCAGCGTAGTAGCCAGCAGCGTCCAGACGACGGTCCACTGCAGCACGTCGAAGAAGGTCGAACGCCAGATAGACAGGGTGAAAATATTGACGAAATTTTTCAGCCCCACCCAGTCCACCAGCTTAGCTGGCGGCGTGTGATACAGGTTGTAGTTGGTAAAGGCGATGGCAAAGCCAAACAGGATCGGGAATACCACCACAAACACCAGCAGGATAAACCCCGGGGTGATCATCAGGTAAGGGAAGCCCTCGCGCAGCAGGAGCTGATACTGTTTGCGCACGCCGTGCAGCGGTTTTCCCTCATCGCGACGACAGCCGTTCAGCCACGCGTCGCGCACCGACAGCCCCCATATCGTGATGCCGAAGGCGATGATCAGTACGCTGATAATCCCCTCTGCCAGCAGAAAGATGGAGTTATCGCGGGGGACTTCTTCCCCCAGCGTCGCCAGCCCCCACAGCCCCTGCTGCAGGAAGTTATGAAACACACCGTAAAAGCTGGTCAGCAGGATCAGAAAACAGATCCCCTTCGCCCACTGGCGGTGGTAAAACTGGCCGAAACCCGGTAACAGCGCCAGCAGTGCGCCCGTCAGCGCGTGCTGCCGGGTGCGCTTGTTGAGCATCAGTTTTTCACTGGGGGAAATCATCACAGCATTATCCTTCTTCATTCGTGCCGTTGGGTGAGCCCGGCTTACTGGTTGCTGGCCTGCATGGCTTCAATCTGCATGGTGATCTGCTTCACCGCGTTATCCAGCGCCACTTTTGGCTCCTGCTTACCGGTCACGCTCAGTTCCAGCGCAGTATTCGCCGGGCCCCAGACTTCCTGCATCTCAGGCACCCCCGGCATGGCAACGGCGCGTTCCGCCTGCACGGCCACGGCATTGGCTTTTTCATCGTTTTTAATCAGCGGATCGTTCATCAGGGCCACCACCGGCGGGATCTCCTGGGTCTTCTGGAAGCGTTCTTTGACGTACTGCGGCTGGTTAATAAACTGGATAAACTGCTGCGCCAGCGCTTTGTCCTGACTCCAGGTGGAAACCACATAGCCTTTCACGCCGAGGAACGAACTCATCGGTTTACCGTTAGGCAGCAAAGGCAGCGGTGCCACGCCATAATTAATGCCCGCTGACTGGTAAGGCTGGAACGCCCACGGGCCGTTGATCACCGCGGCGGCTTTTTTCTCTGTAAACAGCGAGTCGATAGCATTCAGGCCGTTGTCACCGAGAATGCCGGACGGCAGCAGGCCCTGAGTGAAGAAACTCTTGAGGTAGGTGACGGCCTCGACGCTGCCTGCGGTGTTCAGCCCGATATCCTGGGTGTTCAGCCCGCCCTTCCCGTCCTTACCGAAGATGTAGCCGCCCATCGGCGCGATGGCACCCCAGCTGTAGTAAATCTGGTCAAATTTAGCCAACAGGCCGTACTGCTTCGCTTCGCGCTGCTTCTTAGAAAACTCACGATATTCATCCAGGGTTTTCAGCGGGGCTGGCAACAGGTCTTTGTTGTAGATCAGCACCAGGGTTTCCACCGCCTTCGGCACCCCGTAGACGACATTATTCTGGATGAAGGCCGCCATCGCTGACGGGGTATACGCCGCCTGATGCGCCGCATCGACGCTGATCGGTGACAGCAGGCCCTGCACCACCGCGCTGCCCAGCTGGTCGTTCGGGATCACCAACACATCAGGGCCGATGCCAGCCGGGCCGTCCAGACGCAGCTTTTCAATCTGCTGGGCAAACGGCATCTCCTGCACCTTGACCTCGACGTTGTACTGCTTTTGAAAATCAGCGATGGCCGTTTTAATACCGTCCGACTTCTTAATATCTTCCCAGACGGTCAGTTGCTGTGCGGCGTGGGCAGCCTGCCCCAGAACCAGGGCTGACAGTAGCAGAGTGATGCGGGTTTTAACTTTCATGGCTGACCTCATGTGAAGGTATAACATTTATCCGTTTTTTATATCGCTGATGTTCTCACCGCTACTGCGCAAAGCCCGGTTAATATGCCTTGCAGAAGGAAAAGTGTTACAGCGTGTTGATGTCATACGCTACGCGGAACGGCGCGTGTCCTCCACCCTGTTCTCACTAATATGTGATCGGTATTACAGAAATCAAAATCCCCCCTAGGGTGCTCTGCAGCTGGGGTTTATAGTCAAGCCAGACGCCACAAGGGTTCGCGTGTCACAACACTGATTTGTAATACGTAATACATTTTTTCTTAAACACCCCTTTCGAAGAGGTTCCGCATGTCCAGCATCAGACTGAGAAACGTGTGTAAGCGTTTTGGCAAAACAGAAACGCTCAATAATATTCAACTGGATATTGAAGACGGTGAATTTACCGTGTTTGTCGGTCCTTCTGGCTGCGGCAAATCCACCCTGCTGCGGCTGATTGCCGGGCTGGAAGAAGTCAGTGACGGTGAGATCCTGATCGGTGATGAGTTAATGAACGACGTGGCTCCTGCCCACCGGGGCGTGGCGATGGTGTTCCAGTCCTACGCGCTTTATCCGCATATGACGGTGGCCGAAAATATGGGCTACGGCCTGAAGGTCAACGGCGTACCGAAAGAGAAAATTCGCCATCAGGTGGAGATGGTGTCCAAAACGCTGCAACTCTCTCACCTGCTGGAGCGCAAGCCGAAAGAGCTTTCCGGCGGCCAGCGCCAGCGCGTGGCGATCGGCCGGGCGATCGTGCGTAACCCGCGGGTATTTATGTTTGATGAGCCTTTATCGAATCTGGATGCGGAATTGCGCGTGGATATGCGACTGCATATTGCCAAACTGCACCAGGAGCTGAAAACCACCATGGTGTATGTCACGCATGACCAGATAGAGGCAATGACGCTGGCCGATAAAATCGTGGTGATGAACTACGGTAAGGTGGAACAGGTCGGCTCACCGATGGAACTCTACTACAACCCGGTAAACCGCTTTGTGGCCGGGTTTATCGGTTCGCCAAAGATGAATTTCCTGCCCGCGCACGTCGAGCACTGTAGCGCACAGGCGCTGACCGTCACCGTTAATGAAGGGGCCAACAGGCTGGTGCTGCCCGCCCCGGCACGCCAGCTGCAACCCGGGGAAGAGCTGACTCTGGGCATCCGTCCGGAACATCTGCGGGTCAACAGCGATGCCACGCTGCATCTCGACTTCCACTGTGAAGTGGTGGAAAGGCTGGGGAATAACACCTACCTGTTTGGTCAGGTATATGGTCACGACGGCTTTAAAATGTTACTGCCGGGCGATGTTCACTTCCGGCCCTATCAAATGCTGCGTCCCGCCTTCTCTGCACACCAGTGCATGGTGTTCGATCGGGACGGGCTGCGGATCAGCGCGGATATTCCCCTGCCGCAGGACCAGGCGGCCTGAGCAGATCTGGATCGGCAACCCCGACATCCCAGCGCCCCTCAACATGCGCCATCCGTGGCGCGTCACATCTGGCTGACCGCAGGCTGAGGCAATGCCCGCTGTCCATTGTGTTCGCGCCAGGTTGAGAAGCGCCACGGTATCACGACCAGCTCAAAACCGGCCTGGTTTTACACCCTGATCAGAACCAGGCTTCCCACATCGCGCCAACGTTGAACGAATCCAGCTGGGTATCGTCATCGCTGCCGTTGATGCGCGCGGTGCGCTTGTTATCCACCTCGCCGCCGGTGACGTAGAAGCGCAGCATCGGACGGAACTCCGGCCCCATGGCGACTGACACGTTCTGCGACAGCGTCATCTTCCAGCCGTGGTTATCGCCGCCCTGGTCGTAGTCAACCCGCTGATAACCTGCTTCCAGCCACGTCGAATGCACGTCGTTCCACCAGTACATCGGCCGGACAATCGCGCCGTAGTTGCGGCGATCGTCGGTGTTATCCGCTTTATTGGAATAATCGTGGAAGGCCAGCAGATACTCCACCTGCGCCTGTTGGGTGAACTTATAGTTGCCTTCAAAGCTGGCGTAGACGGTGGTCAGCTCATCGGTTTTGTTGAACACGCTGTTGTCGGCGTTATTCGAGTAACGGGTGATCACTTTATTCACCCCGTTTTCCCCGGTGTGACTCAACACCGCACCGCCCTGCCAGGCCTTCAGACGCTCTTCGCTCTCGACAGCCTTAGAGTCAAAGCCGTAATTGGCATAAAGCTCCAGATCCAGCGGGCCGACCTTCATGCCGTGTATTTTCGAGGTCAGCGCATAATTGCCTTTATCACCGGTCCCCGATCCGCCGGTACAGCTGATGCGCGACGGGTTGCCCTCTTCATCCATGATTTCCGGGTTACAGGCCTCAACAGCGGCCACCGTCGCCACGTCAAACTTCACGCCGCCCAGTTCGAAGTTTTTCACCCCGGCCCCCTGGCCGTCGTGGTTCATCCAGAAGTAGTCGTTAATCCCCTGCTGTGGACGCTGATGGAAGTCGCGCCCGGCCCACAGGTAGGCGTTAGGATTCGAGTCAAACAGGTTAGTGACGCCCGCGTAGGCCTTCTTGAGGTTCACCTCATCGCCCCAGTGGTCGATCATCACGTTAACGTCCCAGATGGCACCATTATCCCCCTTAAACGCTTTGGAAAGCTGGAACTCGCCGCCGTTGCCTTCGTTGCCCAGGCGACCGATGGCCGAGGAGCCGTTATAGGAGCCATCCACGCCGACAAATTTCTGGTCGCCGCCCTGGAACTGTGCTCCGTAGCGGGCATACCCGGTAAACTGGACGCCAAACGGGATCGCCATATCCGGTGACTGCGCGGGGGTTTGCGGCTCGGTGATCACATCGGCCTTTTTCGCCACGGCCTTATCGATTTTCGCCTGGCGATCGGCGAGGGCTTTATCCACGGCTCCGTCTATTTTAGCCTGGCGTTCGGCCAGAGCTTTATCGACCGCCTTTGCCACGATGGCGTCTATCTGTTCCTGCGTAAATTCTTGTGCAACGACGTTTCCAGAGCAAAGGGCGGCCATCACCGCCAGGGTAACCGGCAATTGATTAACTAGTTTCATAATATTCTCATTATGACTCTGCCTTTTATCAGCCGGCACGAGGCCGCGCTGATAAAGCAGCGTGAGTGCTGTTATTTTGAAAGTAAGGTATCAGGCTATCATCAGAGTGAATTATTTTTTGCTATTTACGGTTTCTCCTGTGCGTAAGGGTTCACTATTAACGCTGATATAAATGAATAATTTCTTCAGATAATTCACGCGCCAGCAGCGAGGTCATTAAATGGTCCTGTGCATGAACCATAATTAACGTCATCGGCTGACGCCCTTCTCCGGCATCCTGTTCAATCAGCTTTGTCTGCATCTGATGGGCCTGCCGTGAGAAGCCGTCGGCTTCAGTCAGCAGCGCTTTCGCGTGCGCTATATCGCCACCGCGTGCCGCGTGCAGGGCTTCAAAGCACAGGCTGCGCGACTGCCCGGCATTGACGATGATCTCCATCACCGCTTCTTCTAAATCAATCATTGTTACCTTCCTCACCAAAGCCGTTATCTGCGGCAGTGCGGGCAAACCACTCTCCGCTTTTCTTCACCGTGCGCTGCTGTGTGGCTAAATCTAACTGCACGAAGCCGTAGCGGTTTTTATAACCGTTACACCATGACCAGTTATCAATAAACGTCCACATGTGATAGCCCAGGCAGTGGCTGCCTTCAGCGATCCCTTTATGCAGCCATTTAAGATGTCCGGTGACAAATTCAATGCGATAATCGTCCTGAATCTGGCCGTTCTCTGTGAAGCGCTGCTCATTTTCCACGCCCATCCCATTCTCAGAAATAAAGCAGCGCGGGTTATCATAATTAAGCCGTAAATTAGTCAGGATGTCATAAATCCCCGGCTCATATATTTCCCAACCCCGGTAGGGATTCATTTTTCTGCCGGGCATATCGTAATGATCGAATAACCATTCCGGCATAAACGGTGAGTGTAAATTCACTGCACTGTCACGGCACTTCACGCGACGCGGCTGGTAATAGTTAATCCCCAGCAAATCGATTTTTCCCTCAGCAATTAATGCCCGGTCCCCCGGCTGGCAGGCTGGCAACTGCTCGTAACGTTGCAGCAGCGTCATCAGGTCCGCCGGATATTCGCCGCGCAGCACCGGATCGAGGAAGCTGCGGTTGAACAGCAGGTCGGCATGGTGTGCCGCTGTCACATCCGCCGGATGCTGAGAGCGCGGATAGGACGGCGTGAGATTGAGCACGATGCCAATTTCCCCGGGGAACGATCCTGCCCGGAACGCACGTACCGCCTGCGCATGAGCCAGCACGGTGTGGTAGGCCACCGTTGCCGCCCGTTTGAAATCGACCACGTTGGGATAGTGGAAGTCATACAGATACCCTCCTTCCACCGGGACAATCGGCTCATTAAAGGTAAACCAGTGCAGCACGCGGTCACCAAACAGCTCATAGCAGATTTTGGCATAGCGACTGAACGCGGCCACCACGTCACGACTCTCCCAGCCGCCCTGCTGCTGCATGGCTACCGGCATATCAAAGTGGAACAGGGTAATAAACGGCTGGATCCCCTGTGCCAGCAGCTCATCAATCACGTTGTTATAGAACGCCACGGCCTGCGGGTTCACCGCCCCCGTACCGTCCGGGATCAGCCGCGACCAGCTCAGTGAGGTGCGGTAACTGTTATGATTAAGCTGTTTCAGCAACGCAATATCGTCACGCCAGTGCTGATAAAAACCCGACGTATCCTGTGGCCCCACCTGCTGGTGGAAGCGCTCCGGCTGGCTGGCATACCAGGCGTCCCAGGTGGTTTCACCGCGGGCTCCCGGCTGGCTTTCGCCTTCGGTTTGCAGCGCGGAGCTGGCACTGCCCCACCAGAAATTATCCGGAAATCGGTATTTCATTGTTTCACTCTCCATGATCATCAGTTAGTGCGGACGGTTTCGCCTGAGGGTGCGGCGGCACTTTGTACTTTCTGCTCTTCAGCTTTCAGTAACGAGCGCTCGTAGGCGCGCAGGAACGGCAGGTACATCAGGGCCGACATCACCATACAGACCAGACACATTATTACCGGGCTTAGGGCCCAGTTCGCCGCCCAGGACGCGCCTATCGGTGCAGGTGTGGTCCACGGCGTAAGGGATACCACCTGCGCCAGCCACCCCAGTTTGGTTGCCCCATAGGCCAGGCAGGCGTTGACCATCGGTACGCAGATAAACGGCAGAAACAGCATCGGGTTCATGATGATCGGCGCGCCAAACAGGATCGGCTCATTGATATTAAAGAAGCTCGGCACCACGCCCATTTTGCCGATGGTCCGCAGATGGGTGACGCGGCTGCGCAACAGCAGGAAGGCCAGCGGCAGCGTGGAGCCCACCCCGCCGATCAGCAGGTAGTGATCCCAGAAGCCCTGTAAATAGATGTGCGGTAACGCGGAACCCGCCGCCAGCGCCGCCTGGTTTGCCGACAGGTTGGCCATCCAGAACGGGTTCATAATCCCGGTCACAATCAGCGCACCGTGGATGCCGGCGAACCAGAAGATCTGGCACAGCAGTACGGACAGCAGAATAGCGGGCAGGGAATCCGACGCCGATACCAGCGGCTCCAGCAGGTGCATGATCGCCTGCGGCATAATCATGCCGGTCTGCGCTTCAATAAACAGATTCAGCGGGTGCAGCGTGCCCATCACCACCACCACCGGGATCAGGATTTCAAAGGAACGCGCCACGCCGGTCGGCACCTCTTTCGGCAGGCGGATGGTGATATTGTTCTGTTTCAGCCAGGCGTAAACCCGCGTGGAGTAGATGGCGGTGATCAGCGCGGTGAATATCCCCTGCCCGGAGAGATACTGCGTCGAAATATGCCCGTCAGAATAGGGGGCGGCGACCAGAAGAAATGCCATAAATGCCAGCAGGCCGGCCATCACCGGATCCAGATTAAACTGTCGCCCGAGGCTGGCACCGATCCCCACGGAGATAAAGAAGGTCATGACCCCCATGCTGAGATTAAACGGCAGCATCAGCTGTTCACGGTAAGTCAGGGAGAAGTCCAGCCAGCCGCGGGCAAAACTGTTGGTGGTCTCCGCCGAGAACGGCGGAAAGATAAACACCAGCATAAACGAGCCGATGATCATAAACGGCAGTGCGGCGGTAAAGCCGTCGCGGATGGCAATGACATACTTCTGCTGGCCGAGACGCCCCGCCAGCGGGGTAATCGATTGCTCGATAACGGCAATCATGGACTGATATAACGAACTCATATGAACACCTTTTAGTGAACCGCGTTAATCAAAGACAGCGCGAAGTCCAGCACCTTGTCGCCGCGCTGCATGCCATAGTCCATCGGATCGATGGGCTGAACGGGAATGCCCTGTGCGGCCGCCTTTTCTGACAGGGTTTTCAACATATATTTGACCTGAGGCCCCAGCAGTACGACCTGATAGCGAGGGAACTGGTTATCGAACTCGGCAACGCCATAGGCTTCAATATCCACGTCCAGCGCCCTTTCCTTCGCCGCCTCGACCATTTTCCTTACCAGCATACTGGTCGACATCCCGGCAGAGCAGCACAGCATAATCCTGACCATAAATCCTTCACCTCAAAATGTAATGGAACGTAAATGTGGAAACGATTGGACACCATACGGAAACCGTTTTCCATAAAGCGGAAACAGAACTGTGAACCTCATCATAAACCCCTACTGAAAAGGGATTTTTCCGCGATTCACATCACAGAATTACCGCCGATATGGACACTTTTGAGATGATATGGAAAATCGGTTTCCATGATTTGAGGAAGACGCTATACTGGCGGTGGCGAATTTTGCGCCATTATTGCGGCCAGTCTGGCCGGTTTGATATTGCGGCGTTCAGGGGAGATAAATGTCAACAATCAACGATGTATCGCGTCTGGCTGGGGTGTCCAAAGCCACCGTATCACGGGTGTTGAGCGGGTCGCGCGGGGTGAAAGAAGCCAGCCGCCTGGCGGTATTACAGGCTGCTGAAGAGCTCAATTACCGGCCAAATGTCATTGCCCAGTCTTTACTCTCCCAGTCCACCGGCTGCATTGGCGTGATTTGCGCCCAGGAAAATATTAATCAGACCACCGGCTACCTCTACGCGCTGGAAAAACAGCTCAGTCAGCACCAGAAACATCTGCTGCTGCGCTTTGCCAACAGCAAAGCCGGGGTGATGAATGCGTTGGATGAACTGTCCTGCGGCCTGTGTGACGACGTCTTGATTATCGGTGCCCGCTTCCCGCTGGATATTGCCGATGACCACGTGATCCTGATCGACTGTGTCGATGCCGACACGCCGAACAGCATCCAGTTTGATCACGCCTTCGCGGCGGAAACCGCCTGCAATTATCTGATCAGCCAGGGACGACGCCAGATTGCCCTGATCCATCCGGATACCCGGGGCCACGCCGACCAGGTTTTGCTTGGCTATAAGCTGGCGCTGGAGAACAATTTTTTGCCATTTAACCGTAATCTGGTGTTTATGGATTCCACCACCTCCTCCGTGGCGGTGCAGGTACTGCTGAACAATGCCACTACCGTCAACTTCAATGCCCTGCTGGTGGCAGACGAGCAGGAGGCACAGCGGGTCATCAGCCAGCTCCAGGCGTTTAATAAGGCGGTACCCGGCGATATTATGATCTTCAGCCTGGCGGGTTCGCTGGATTTGCCCGGCATCCCGACCATTCCCTCCATTGAATATTCAATGGACGCCATGGCGGCGCGCATCGTCAGCTGGCTGACGGAAAAAACCCAGGATATGCTGGGTGCCTGCGTACTGAGGGGCGATTTGATTATCCCGGATAGCCGTAAACGCTAGGGGTTGGCCGCACTGAACTGAGCGAAAACGCCCGGGCGCAGGCTCCGCTGTCTGCGCCCAAAACATCCCGCGACCTTCCAGGCCCGTGCCGACGAATAACTGCCCCCCTGGCTGTTTATCCTTTCCGCGCATCCCCGCCTGCCGTTTCGCTTTATCCCCTGCCAGGCTGTCAATCCATCACCATAAAAATCATTGTTTTAAATTCAGCGGGATAAAAACATTTAGCGCTAAATTGTAAATAAACATTAATGATCGCTTTCATCAGGCCGATAGGTTCTTCGAAGCAATGTCTTAAAAAATACGCCTGGGGAAGAGACACCTCCAAGACCATTAATTATGTTTATAAGGGATTTAATATGATTACGCGCGCATTTGATTTCAATAATTACTCAATAGGAAAAAAACTGTTTTCAGGTTTTATTCTGTTGATCGCCATCATTATTGGCATATCCGGATACAGTATTTCTTCTTTAAAATCCATTGAACGTAACTCGATAAAAACCCAGATCACCAATGACATTGGTAATCTGCTGGATACCGCCAGAAGAAACCGCCTGCTCTATATGCAGACCGGTGACGAACAGAAAATGAAAGAAAACGGTGAAGCCATCCAGTCCATGCAGGCACTGCACAGCGAGGCTGGCAGGTATAACTGGCGCGGGGACACGAAGGCCCACTTCGATCAGCTCGGTGGCCTGATCCGCAACTACAGCCAGCTGCGTACCACCTTCCATGAGAAAAGCGTTCAGAGCAATCAGCTGTCACAGAAAGTCCACCAGTACAGTGACAAACGCACCATCGCTGACCTGCAAAGCCAGATTAAGAATACCGCGCCCGAGGCTGACGTCAGTGCCAGACTGTATGATCTGCTGTTTGCCTTAACCCTGCTCAGTGAAGCGGCAGATAACCTGGTGGTCCAGCACACCCCGGACGCTTTATCCCGCTTCGAACAGGCCTTCACCCACGCGGAGTCACTGTACAGTGATGCCCAGACCAGCGCCTCCGACAGCACCCGCGCTGTGCTGACCCCGGCATGGGAACGTTATCAGGCGCTGAAAAGCGCCGTTGACACCTTCCTGCCCGCCATCGCCGCCACGCAGAGAGCTGCCGACGCCATGGGCACCGGCGCAGAGTCGCTGAACCGGTCGACCCAGGAGCTGATCGCAGCCCAGGCAGACTTCAATAATCAGCTGATTGTTAACACCATTATGATTATCTCGGCGCTGTCGCTGGCGGGCGTGGTTGCCGGACTGCTGACGGCCTGGGTCATCACCCGTAAGATCACCCGTCCCGTTGGCGAAAACCTGGCACTGGCCCAGCGTATTTCCGCAGGCGACCTGACGGCAGAGATCGCGGCGTCCTCAACGGATGAGCTTGGCAGACTGACGCAAACCATGGGGGCCATGAACACGCGGTTGCGCGACATGATCTCGGGCATCCGTGAAAGCGTCAGCCATCTTGCCAGCGCCTCGTCACAGATTGCCGCCGGAAATACGGACTTAGCCTCCCGCACCGAACAGCAGTCAGCGGCCGTGGTACAAACCGCCTCCAGCATGGAGGAGCTGACGTCGACGGTAAGGTTAAACGCCGATAATGCCCAGCAGGCCAGCAAACTGGCCGCCAGCGCCAGCGCCGATGCACGCAAAGGTGGCCAGATTGTGGGTGAAGTGGTCAGTACGATGAACGGTATTGCGACCAGTTCGAAGAAGATCACCGAGATTATCAGCGTGATCAACGGCATTGCTTTCCAGACCAATATTCTGGCGCTGAACGCGGCGGTAGAAGCCGCCAGAGCGGGTGAACAGGGACGCGGGTTTGCCGTGGTCGCGGGGGAAGTCAGAACGCTGGCGCAGCGAAGCGCGGATGCCGCGAAAGAAATTGAATCGCTGATCAATGATTCCGTGGCGCGCATTGGCACCGGGACGGAGCTGGTCAACCGCGCCGGAGCCAGCATGGAGGATATCGTCAGTTCGGTGACCCACGTCAGCCAGATTATTGACGAAATTTCCAGCTCTTCCAGTGAACAGCGTCAGGGGATTGAGCAAATCGGTAAAGCCGTCACCGAGATGGACTCCACCACCCAGCAAAACGCCACGCTGGTTCAGGAGTCTTCGGCTGCCGCCATTTCGCTGGAACAGCAGGCGAAAAAACTCAGTGAGATGGTCGCTATCTTTAAAATCTCTGCCAGCCAGGTACACGAAGGTGAGTGGGTAAGCGGCGCGGCGCAGACGCCAGCGCTTGCCGTGCCGTCCCGACCGGCTAAAGCGGCAGAAGAGGAGTGGACCTCGTTTTAACGCCAGTACCTGCCCGCTGAACGTCTGGCGGGCAGGCGCAGGCCATCGCCATCAGGCTGGCCTGCGGGCAATCGACGATCTCTCCAGCCACGGGCTGGGAACCCGGACCGTGTTCTGATGCGTCTGACCGTTGATGATATGCAGCGCACTGAGGCGGCCAATATCATAGTGCGGAAGCTGCACCGTCGACAGCGGCGGCAGGAACAGATCGCCAATACCCACCATATTGTCATACCCCAGCACGGCCACCTCTTCGGGAATACGGACGCCCTGCGCCAGCAGGGTCTGATAAACCATAAACGCCACCCGGTCATTGCCGCAGATCACCGAATCAAAAACGGGTTTCCCCCGGGAAAACTGCGACAGAACGCTGGCCGGGATATCGCGATAATGCTCATCGCCATAGGTCATATAGCGGTGGGTCAGGCTCTCCGGGTCAATGCCGGCTTCATGGCAGGCGCGATCCAGCCCCTGACGCCGCCGGCGCGTGGCCAGATGCTGCGACGGCAGATGCAGGCATAGCGGACGGCAATACCCGGCGGCGAACAGCCCTTTTGCCCCGGCATACTGCCCCTGCTCATCGTCCGGGATATAGCTGGCTACCGGCTGGTGCAGACTTTCACAGTTGGCCAGCACGCAGGGAAGCGTCAGCAGCTTTTCCGGGACCGGCACCTGCCGCAGGCCCATCGTCGTGTAAATAATGCCGCCCGGCCGGTGGGAAAGCAGCAGATCGACCATGGTTTCCGGGCTGTCGTCCGAAAACATATTCACCACAAAACTGTTCCAGCCGTGCGCGCGCGCTGTCTCCTCAATCGACAGGGTGATCTCCACGGAAAAGGGCGTGGTCACGGTATCCAGCGCCAGCACGCCGATGGTTCTTGGCGTTGCACGTGCGCCACGGATCTTTTTGGCTGACAGATCGGGCACGTAGTTCAGCTCGCGGATTGCCGCCTGCACCCGGATCAGCGTTTCAGGCTTTAACCGCTCAGGGGCATTGAGTGCCCGTGAAACGGTCATCAGGGAAACTTCTGCACGCTGTGCCACATCTTTTAATGACGCCATAACCTTCTGTCCTGATTTAAGCCATCGCCGTCCACGACTGTGCGTAAGGCTATACAACTCCCTGTATGAAGTAAAAAGGAGCCTGCGATATTTTGACCCCCGCCGCCGAAACCAGCCTCACACCGTCAAAAAAGTTGATCGCCGTCTCAGTTTGATAATGTTAACGTTAACCTCTGTGATTAACATCATATATCGCCGTCAATACGCTGCTCAACCACAGAATGTTAACGTTATCATGCGCCATCTTCCTTACTGAGACCATAATGATGAAAAAACATCATTCTCGTAGTTATCCGCTGTTGAGCGCCCTGCTGTTCTTCTTCTTTGTGAGCTGGTCCTCCTCCAGCTCGCTGTTTTCCATCTGGCTGCATCAGGAAGTGGGGATGCGGGCCTCGGACACCGGGATTATTTTCTCTGTGCTGTCGGTGTCGGCGCTGTGCGCACAGGTCTGCTACGGCTTTATTCAGGATCGGCTGGGCTTACGGAAAAACCTGTTGTGGTACATGACCGCCCTGTTGATCCTCTCCGGCCCGGCTTTCTTACTGTTCGGCTACCTGCTGAAAATCAATATTTTAGCCGGCAGCATCTTTGGCGGACTGTTCGTGGGCATGACCTTTAACGGCGGCATCGGCGTGCTGGAATCTTATACTGAGCGCGTGGCACGGCAGAGCACCTTTGAGTTTGGTAAAGCCCGCATGTGGGGATCGCTGGGCTGGGCGGTGGCGACCTTCTTCGCCGGGCTGCTGTTTAATCTCAACCCGAAACTCAACTTCCTGGTGGCCTCCTGCTCTGGCGTGGTGTTCTTTATTCTGCTGGCGCGGCTTAACGTCAGCACCCCCGCCAGCCTGGAAAAGCTGGAGACCGGCATCAGTAAAGTGACCCTGGAAGATGCCCTGCGCTTACTGACCCTGCCCCGCTTCTGGGCGCTGGTGTTCTTCGTGGTCGGCACCTGTATTTACGGGGTGTACGATCAGCAGTTCCCGGTCTACTTCGCCTCCCAGTTCCCCACCCTGCGCGAAGGCAATGCCATGTTCGGCTACCTGAACTCCTTCCAGGTCTTTCTGGAAGCCGCCGGCATGTTCTGCGCCCCGTGGCTGGTAAACCGTATCGGCGCTAAAAACGGGCTGATCTTTGCCGGGATGGTGATGGCGCTGCGCATGGTGGCGTCAGGTATGGTGGAAGGCCCGCTGCTGATTTCCATCACCAAACTGCTGCACGCGCTGGAACTGCCGGTGCTGCTGGTGTCCATTTTTAAATACAACAGCCTGCATTTTGACAAACGCCTCTCCTCAACCCTGTACCTGGTGGGCTTTGCCTGCACCAGCTCGGTGATTGCAACGGTATTGTCCCCGCTGGCGGGCTACAGCTACGAGAAATATGGCTTTGCTCAGTCCTACCTGATCATGGGGCTGATGGTGTTCTGCACCACCTTTTTCTCCGTCTTCCTGCTGCGTAATCAGAAATCCTTATCAGAAGGCGCGCCTCCGGCCCCTTCTTCCCCCTCACTACTCAAGAGTGAACAATCATGACATGTCGACTTGAAGATGCTGAACAGGCGCTGATCCGCCAGCGCGACCAGATTACCCTCCGCTGGTATCCCCGTTATCATCTTGCTCCCCAGGCGGGATGGATGAACGACCCGAACGGGCTGGTATGGTTTGACGGCTGGTATCACGCCTTTTATCAGCATCATCCCTACTCCACGCAGTGGGGGCCGATGCACTGGGGCCACGCGCGCAGCCTTGACCTGCTCAACTGGGAGCATTTGCCCGTCGCCCTGGCACCGGAAGGGCCGGAAGATAAAGACGGCTGCTTTTCCGGTTCAGCGGTGGTCAACGGGGATGAGCTGGCGCTGATTTACACCGGCCATAAATTTCACGGCGACCCCTCCAGTGACGATAACCTTTACCAGGTGCAGTGCCTGGCCACCAGCCGGGATGGCATCCACTTCAGCCGTCAGGGTCAGGTGCTGGATACCCCTGCCGGGCTGCATCACTTCCGCGATCCTAAAGTGTGGCGGGAAGGACGGCACTGGTACATGGTGGTCGGTGCCCGTGAAGCGCATACCGGGCAGGTCAGGCTTTACCGTTCTGACGATCTGCACCGCTGGGAAGATGCCGGAATACTGGCTGAGGCCCCGCCGCACCTCGGCTTTATGTGGGAGTGCCCGGACTTCTTCACCCTGGCAGGCAAACAGATCCTGCTGATGTCCCCCCAGGGCATCCAGGCCCGGGGCTATGACCACCGCAACCTGTTCCAGAGTGGTTATATTGTCGGCCACTGGCAGCCGGGAGCCGACTTTACCCAGGAGGGCGACTTCACCGAACTGGATCGCGGCCATGATTTTTATGCCCCGCAGACCTTCGTCACACCGGATGGCCGCCGGATAGTGATGGCGTGGATGAACACCTGGGAATCAGCGATGCCAGAGCAGCAGGACGGCTGGTGCGGCATGCTTACCCTGCCCCGGGAGCTCACCCTGACGGCCGATCATCGTCTGCAGATGACCCCGGCGCGAGAGGTGGAATGCCTGCGCCAGAGCTGGCACCCGTGGCCTGCCGGGAAGCTAAAAAACCAGCAGCAGTGCGTCATGGAAAATTGTGAAACCAGTGAGGTGCTCATCAGCTGGAACCGGGCCACCAGCGATGCGGAACAGTATGGCATCAGCCTGTCAGACGGTCTGCGCCTGTATGTCGACAGCCAGTCCCAGCGCCTGGTGCTGGCACGTCACTATCCGCTATGCGGTCTGAGTGGCGAACGTAGCGTCGCGCTCCCTGCCGGGGATACGCTCTCCCTGCGCATCTTCTTTGACCGCTCCTCGGTGGAAGTGTTTGTCAACGATGGCGAAGCCTGCCTGACCAGCCGTATTTTCCCCGGGCAGCGTCAGCTGTCGCTGTTTGCCTGGTCCGGCAGCGCGGACGTCACCGCGTGCGGAGCCTGGGACTTAGCCTGACGCACTGCCCTGCTGCTCACCCGTGACCGCGGGTGAGCCTTTTGCCTCCCTACAAAATCATGTGCAAGGAATTCATCGATGAAAATAGCCGTCGGGATGATGCTGTGCGCCGGGATCTTTCCGGTCACCCTGTTTGCTGAAAGTACCTTAACCGTTGAACAGCGTTTTTTATTACTCGAAGCGCGTTTGAAAAAGGCAGAAAACCGCGCCGACCGGGCAGAAGCGGAAATGGTGAAATTAAAACAGAACACCCGGGAGGATAACGCCGCCACCGCCCACGCGGGCACCGCTCGCCCCCTCGACGTGAGCCTGACCACCCCGGCGGAACTGCGTTTTTATGGCGATGTGGAATTTAATGGCGACGCGGCCAGCCGCACGGGCAGCCTGACATCGTTAAAAACCAGCAGCAATAAAAGCTGGGCTCCCGGCAATAAAGAACGCTGGGATATTAACGGCCGCATACTGTTAGGCGTGGAGGGGATCCGCCAGGGTACTGAGGGGAAATATGCCGGATTCAACGTTCAGCCGCTGGCCGATATTCGCGGAAAAATGAATCTGGACGATGCGGCTTTCTTTTTCGGTCAGAAAGACCACTGGCAGGTGAAGACCGGGCGGTTTGAAGCCTGGGATATGTTTCCCCTCAATCAGGACACCTTTATCGAATACTCGGGCAATACCGCTAACGATCTGTACAGCGACGGCTACGGCTATATCTACATGATGAAGGAGGCGCGTGGCCGCAGTAACAGCGGCGGTAACCTGCTGCTGAGTCAAACCTGGGATAAGTGGTACGTTGAAGTGAACACCCTGATTGAGGATGGCAGCGCGCTGTATGTGGATCAGCGTTATCACGGCCGCACGATGGAAAACCAGAAAAATGTGATGTACGTGCGCCCGGTCGTGGCATGGCGATCCGATATCTGGTCCGTCGCCGCCGCCATGGAAAGCAATATCGTGAATAACGCCTATGGCTATACCGACCGTGACGGCCGCTGGCGCGATCAGTCGGAGCGCACCGGCTACGGGCTGACCATGACGTGGAATACGTTAAAGAACAACCCGCAGAATGGCACCGTGGTGAACGTGAATACGGCCTATATGGATGCCCGGGAGGAAACCGACTTTAGCGCCGGGATTAATGCTCTCTGGCATCGTGTCGAACTGGGCTATATCTACGCCCATAATAATATCGCGGAATTCTCAGCGTCCGGTGTCAGTGAGGAGTGTACCGCTGACTGCGCTATCTTCCAGCCGGGGCGCTACGACATTCATACCCTGCATACCTCCTGGCAGCTTCCCGATATCCTCGATATGCCCAACTTCACGGTCTATCTTGGCGGTTACGCGTCATGGCTGAATGCCGCCGATGACGATCGGGGAAATCATCAGCCACGTTACGGCGCACGCGTGCGGGCGAAATACCTCTTTTAACGCTGACGTCACCGCCAGGCACGCCTGGCGGTTCCCCAGCCCCCGCTTAGTTACGCCATCCCAGCCCTGGCGCCACATGCTTAAGGATCGCTTCAATGGTGTGTGCGCAGTAATCCACCCCCAGCTGATTCGGCACGGTGAGCAGCAGCGTATCGGCTTCGGCAATCGCTTCGTCCTGCGCCAGCTGTTCAATCAGCCGGTCAGGTTCTGCGGCGTAGCTGCGGCCAAAAATCGCCCGGGTTTTCTCATCAAGATACCCCACCTTATCCCCTTCTTTACCGCTGTTGCCGAAGTACGCCCGATCCTTCTCGTTCACCAGCGCAAAAATACTGCGGCTGACCGAGACGCGCGGCGTACGCAGGTGTCCCGCGGCTTTCCACGCTTCACGATAGGCGCGGATTTGTGCCGCCTGCTGAATGTGGAAAGGTTCGCCGGTTTCATCATCCTTCAGCGTCGAGCTTTGCAGATTCATCCCCAGCCTGGCCGCCCACACCGCCGTGGCATTGGAGCCCGCCCCCCACCAGATGCGGTCGCGCAGCCCTTCAGAGAACGGCTCCACGCGCAGCATGCCCGGCGGGTTAGGAAACATCGGCTGCGGGTTCGGTTTGGCAAAGCCTTCGCCGCGCAGCACATCCAGCAGCACTTCGGTGTGATGACGCGCCATATCCGACTCGTTTTCCCCTTCCGCAGGCTGATAGCCAAAATAGCGCCAGCCGTCGATCACCTGTTCAGGGGAACCCCGGCTGATGCCCAGCTGCAGACGCCTCCCTGAAATCAGGTCAGCGGAACCGGCATCTTCCGCCATATACATCGGGTTCTCGTAACGCATATCGATCACCCCGGTGCCAATCTCAATGCGCCGGGTTTTCGCCCCGACGGCGGCCAGCAGCGGGAAGGGTGAACTTAACTGACGGGCGAAGTGGTGGACGCGAAAATACGCGCCGTCTGCGCCGAGCTCTTCCGCCGCCACGGCCAGGTCGATAGACTGTAGCAGGGCGTCAGCGGCTGAACGGGTGCCGGACTGCGGGGACGGTGTCCAGTGACCGAATGACAGGAATCCAATACTTTTCATAGGGTTTCTCAACAGGATAAAACGAATCAATTCAGTATAAGTACGCGCTATCTCGCCAGCTGGCAAGGATTGCTATCCAAAATGAATTATCGTATAACAATCCACTCCGAGGGGTGTCCTGTCACGGGCTGAGATGGCGCAAGCCGAACCCTTTGAACCTGATCTGGGTCATGCCAGCGAAGGGACGGGTAGGCATTATTCTCGCCTGATCACACCTCCGCGCACCTGGATCGCCACTTAAATGAGGGGATTCTGTGTCGAACACCATTGAGCCTGTCGATTTCAGCCACGGCCTGTACGGACGTTTACGCCAGCAGGCGGGGAACGACTGGCAGGACTATGTGGCGCATCCGTTTATTCAGCAACTTTCACGCGGTACGCTGCCCGAAACCGCCTTTCGCCGCTATCTGACCCAGGATTACCTGTTTCTGATCCACTTTGCCCGTGCCTGGGCGCTGCTGGTCAGCAAGCTGCGCACGCTGCCGGAGATGCGTGCCGCTACCGCCTCGCTCAATGCCATTGTCAGCGAACTGCCGCTGCACGTCCGCTACTGCGAGAGCTGGGGGCTGAACGAGGCACAGATGGCCGCTGAACCGGAGGCGGCAGAAACCATGAACTACACCCGCTACGTGCTGGATATCGGTCACTCAGGGGATGCGCTGGATCTGCTGGCCGCCCTGCTCCCCTGTGTGGCAGGGTATGCCGAAATCGGCCTGGGCCTGCTGGCCTCCCCCCGCACGGTGCTGGCAGGCAGCCCTTACGCTTCCTGGATCCGCAACTATGCGGACCCGGACTACCTGACCGGGGTACGTGCCGCCCTTGCGCTGCTGGAAACGGTCGGCCAGCAGCGGGGAGCCGGAAGCCGCTTCCCTGCCCTGTCCGAGATTTTTACCACCGCTACCCGCCTGGAGTCGGCTTTCTGGCAGATGGGACTCAACGCGGTACCGACCCCGTGACCGCCCATTCCGCTTCGCCACCGCCGGGCATCGCGGTTCGCCATCTGACGCTGCGCTTCGGCCCGCGCCCGCTCTTCAGCGATCTCAGCGTGGATATTCCCGCCGGGCGTTTTGTTGCGCTGCTGGGGGCCAGCGGCTGCGGCAAAACCAGCCTGCTGAAGATCATTGCCGGGCTGCTTCCGCCCGACGCCGGTTCGGTCTGCGGCAGCGACGGCCTGCCGCTGGCCGGGCGCATCGCCTGGATGGGTCAGAAAGATCTGCTTTATCCGTGGCTGTCGATCCGCGACAACGTCACCCTCGGCGCGCGGCTGCGCAGGGAGCCCGTCGATACTGACCGGGCTGACCACCTGCTGGCGCGTGTCGGGCTGCACGACTATGCCGGCCTTCATCCCGCCGCCCTCTCCGGCGGCATGCGCCAGCGTGCGGCCATCGCCCGCACCCTGTATGAGAACCGCCCCGTTGTGCTGATGGACGAACCCTTCTCTGCGCTCGACACGCTGACGCGGGCGAAGATCCAGACGCTGGCCGCTGAGGTGCTGGCGGACCGCACCGTACTGCTGATCACCCACGACCCGATGGAAGCCTGCCGTCTGAGCCACCATCTGCTGGTGCTCTCCGGGCATCCTGCGGGCATCGACGACAGTCACACCATTGGCGGCCTGCCGCCGCGTGCGCCGGATGATGCCGACCTGCTGAAAAGCCAGGGGCAGCTGTTGCAACAGCTGCTGAGGGCGGCAGGATGAGGGCCAGCCTGGCAGGCCACGCTCGCGGGCTGATAATTTTTAGCGGACTGATCCTGCTGTGGTGGCTGGCCACCCTGAGCACGATCCCGGCCTTTTTGCTGCCCTCACCGGTCGCGGTGGCCAGTGCGCTGTGGGAGTGGCGCGCCTTTCTCGCGTATCACAGCCTGATCACCGCATCGGAAGTGCTGGCCGGGCTGGTGCTGGGCGTGTTGCTGGGGTCGCTGCTGGCCATCCTGATGATCGTCTCCCCCCGTCTGCAGCGCTGGCTGATGCCGCTGGTGCTGACCAGCCAGGCCATTCCGGTATTTGCACTGGCCCCGCTGCTGGTTCTGTGGTTTGGCTTTGGCCTCAGTGCCAAAGTGGCGATGGCGGTGCTGGTGATTTTTTTCCCGGTAACGTCGGCCCTGTTTGACGGGCTCAGGCGGGTCAATCAGGACTACCTGGATCTGGCACGCACCATGGGGGCCTCTGGCTGGGCCCAGCTGCGCCACGTCCGTCTGATGGCGGCGTTACCGGCTTTCGGTTCCGGCCTGCGGATGGCCGCCGCCGTGGCACCGATTGGCGCGATTATCGGGGAATGGGTCGGGTCCGCCGGAGGGCTGGGCTTCGTTATGCTGAATGCCAACGCGCGCATGCAGACGGATCAGTGTTTTGCCGCATTGTTTATTCTGGTGCTGATGACCGTCTTACTCTGGATGGCCGTCGACACCCTGCTCCACCGCCTGATTAACTGGGCACCTGAATCATGATGATAACCTCTGGAAGGAAGATAAAATGATCAAGAACATCTGCGCCGGACTGCTGTTAAGCGGAGCCTGCAGCAGTGGGGCGATGGCTGGCGAGAAACTGACGCTGGTACTTGACTGGTACATTAATCCGGATCATGCGCCGATTATGGTGGCAGAGCAAATCGGTGCCTTTAAGGCCGAGGGACTGGACGTGACGATTATCCCGCCTTCCGACCCGTCGCTGCCGCCGCGTCTGGTGGCGGCCAGACAGGCGGACCTTGCCATCACCTATCAGCCCCAGCTGCATTTTTTCGCCGATGATGGCCTGCCGCTGGTCCGCGTGGGAACGCTGATTAACACACCGCTGAATACCGTCATCACCCTGGATAAGCGTATTACCTCCCCGTCAGGGCTGAAAGGCAAGACCGTCGGTTATTCGGTCAGCGGCATTGAACAGGTGACGCTGAGCACCATGATGAAGCATCAGAAACTCAGCCTGAAAGAGATAAAGATGATTAACGTTAACTTCCAGCTGACCAGCGCCCTGCTGGCCGGGCAGGTGGATGCGGTGATCGGCGGTTACCGCAATATTGAAGCGGAGGAGCTGAGGTTGCAGGGTAAAGATCCGGTGGTGCTCAACGTCGAGGATTACGGCGTACCGGCTTATGACGAGCTGGTGATTGTCGCCAACCGCGACAGCGTGAACGAACCGAAGGTGAAGAAATTCCTCGCGGCGCTGAAAAAAGGCAACGACTATCTGCAAAAACACCCGCAGGAGAGCTGGCTGGCCTTTGCTAAAGCGCACCCGGAACTGAACACGGAGCTGAACCGCGTCGCCTGGCAGAAAACCCTGCCGCTGTTTGCCCGCGATCCGGCATGGCTCGACGTGAAACGCTACACCGACTACGAGCAGTTCCTGTTTAACAATAAGCTGCTGAAAAAGATCACCCCGGTTGCAGACTACGCGGTGGAACTGCACTAACCCCCTGCGGGCGACCGGAAAAAAGGCGTTCATCACACCCCGTGTGCATCATCGGCACAGTCGCAGCAGCACTTTTCGATTGCCGGGTCGGGCTTCTTTTTCGCACGACCCGACCTTACCCGGCGATAAAAATTCGCCAGAGATAATGATAACTATTATCATAAATCTCACACCCACCTCCCCGGAGTCACTATGTCCCCCTTCCCCCCTGAACGCCTTACCACCGACTGCTGCATCGCAGGCGGCGGCCCGGCCGGACTGATGCTCGGCTACCTGCTGGCCCGCGCCGGTGTGCAGGTGGTGGTGATTGAAAAACACGACGACTTTCTGCGCGACTTCCGCGGCGACACCATCCATCCCTCTACGCTGCAAATCATGCACCACCTTGGCCTGCTCGACGAACTGCTGCAGCTACCGCACCAGCGTGCGCCGCGCCTGGAGGCTGAGATCGGCGGTGAAGAGGTGACGCTGGCGGATTTTTCCCGCCTGCCGGTCAAATGCCGCTTTATGGCGTTTATGCCGCAGTGGGATTTCCTCAACTTTCTGAAAGAAAAAGCCTCCGCCCTGCCGACGTTTTCGTTCTATCCCGCCACGGCCTTCAGCGAACTGCTGCATGACGCTGACCGCGTCGCCGGCGTGCGTGCCACCCATGCCAGCGGCAGCAGCGAGATCCACGCAGCGCTGGTGGTGGGCTGCGACGGGCGGCACTCCAGGGTCCGACAACAGGCCGGACTGACCGGGCGTTCGTTCGGTTCGCCACGGGATGTGCTGTGGTTCCCGCTCAACAAGCGTGACGATGACCCGGAATGGAACACCGGTCATAAAGGGCCGAAGCAGAACTTTATCATGCTCGATCGCGGCAGCTACTGGCAGTGTGGTTACTCCATCACCAAAGGGGATTACGAACCGATAAAGGAGAACGGGATTGAGGCATTTAAACAGCAGGTTGCTGCCGTCGCCCCGTTCCCGGTTGAACGCATGACGGAGCTGACGGACTGGCAGCCGGTCAAACTGCTGGATATTCGTATCGACCGGCTGGATGCGTGGATGAAGCCCGGGGTGCTCTGCATCGGGGATGCGGCTCACGCCATGTCACCTATCGGCGGTGTCGGGGTGAACCTCGCCATCCAGGATGCGGTGGCCGCGGCCAATATTCTCACGCCCGCCCTGCGCAGCGGCAGCGTTCCCCTGCGTCTGCTAAAAAAAGTGCAGCAGCGGCGTCAGTTCCCTACCCGCGCCACGCAGTTTATCCAGATAAAGATGAGTGGCAAAAAGCGTAAAGAGGGGGAAAGCAGCCCGCTGCCGCGCATCATTAAACGTTTCCCGTTTCTGCCGTATGTCTTTGGCTGGATTATCGGTCTGGGCTTTCGCCGCGAGAAGCCGCGTCGTTTCAGGGCGCGGTCCTGAAACAGTCTCTTGCAACAACAGCATTTATCGTTCAGAGGTTGTTTAGCTTTCGTTTAACAACCGATGAATAAAAATGATAATAATTATCATCTCTTTTCTGGCAGGAATACCGATACCATGAGCCCGTTGAAAACCTTACCCGCGCTGCTGCTCGCCGCGATGCCATGCCTGGCGTTTGCCACCACCTATCCTGTGACCGTCACCGATATGGACGGACAGAAGCTGGTGATACAGCACCCACCGCAGCGGGTGATCCTGCAGGATGGCCGCGACATTCTGAACCTGGCATTGCTCGACCGTGAAGACCCGTTTAAGCGGGTGGTTGCCTGGAATAACCTGCTGAAAAAGCAGGATACCGGCAGCTGGGAGATGCTGAAAAAACGCTGGCCCGAGGCAGAAAAGATCCTCGACATGGGCTTTTCTGACCAGGGGGAAGTGAACCTTGAAACCGTCATCGCCAGAAAGCCTGACCTGATGATCGCCCAGCTGCGCGCCAAACCCGCCCTGAAACAGACCGGCGTCCTGGATCAGCTCAGTGCGCTGAAGATCCCGGTGCTGTTTGTTGATGATGAACTGCACCCGGTTAAGAATACCGCGGCCAGCGTCACTCTGCTGGGCACGGTGCTGGATCAGGAAGCGCGCGCGAAGGCCTACACGGATTATTACACGCAGAAGCTCAATGCCGTTCAGGCTGCGGTCAAAGACGTGTCGTCAAAACCGCGGGTGTTTGTTGAACCGATTGCCGGCATCGGCGGCGGCGGGGCCTGCTGCTTCACCCACGGCCATAACGGCTGGGGCGCGTTAATTGAAGCGACGGGGGCAAAAAATATAGGTTCTGACCTGCTGCCGGGCACCAGCGGCACCATCGCAGTGGAGAAAGTGATCAGCCTGAACCCGGACTACTATGTGATGAGCGGCTCGAAGCGCGGCGGTAAAGCCAGCCCGGTGATCCCTCTGGGTTACAATACTGATATCAGCGAGATCAAAGCCAGCTTCGACCATCTGCGCGATCGTACCGGTGTGAAAGATATCCCGGCGGTGAAAGCGGGCAGAGTCGCCGCGGTTTACCACCACTTCTATAACCACCCGTATAACATTATTGGCATTGAGATGCTGGCAAAGGACTTCTACCCGCAGCAGTTCAGCCAGACCAACCCGACCGCGGACTATCATCATATTATCCGCACGTTCACCCAACTGCCGGATGAACCGATTAATATCGAATATCACCCGCAATAATCTTTTCCCGATCGCTGACCAATCGCGCTGAATATCAGCGCGATCGGTCTTTCCCTGCTGCCTAACCAAGTGAGCCGCGTGCCTCCTCTGCGAGGCGGTTTAGGGTCTGCGCTACAACATCGTTATGCAGAATGGCGACGATCTGATGGCGTTATTTCGCCGTCAGTTCCCGGCGCACGATCTCTGCGCCGGCGCTTAACGCCTGCAACTTACCTCTGGCAACCTGACGGGATAACGGGGTCATTCCGCAGTTGGTCGAAGGATAAAGCTTGTCGGCATCAACAAACTGCAGGGCCTTACGCAGCGTCTCCGCGACTTCCTCCGGGGTCTCAATGGTATTAGTTGCCACATCAATCGCCCCGACCATCACTTTTTTACCGCGGATCAGTTCAATCAGATCCATCGGCACGCGAGAGTTCTGACACTCCAGAGAAACGATATCGATGTTAGACGTCTGCAGCTTAGGGAAAATTTCTTCATATTGCCGCCATTCTGACCCCAGCGTTTTTTTCCAGTCGGTATTGGCTTTGATGCCATAGCCGTAGCAGATATGCACCGCCGTTTCACACTTAAGCCCTTCAATGGCCCGTTCCAGGGCAGCAATACCCCAGTCATTCACCTCGTCAAAGAACACATTAAACGCAGGCTCATCAAACTGAATAATATCGACACCGGCCGCCTCTAATTCTCTGGCTTCCTGATTGAGAATTTTAGCGAATTCCCAGGCCAGTTTTTCACGGCTTTTATAGTGGCTGTCGTACAGCGTGTCGATCATGGTCATCGGGCCTGGCAGTGCCCATTTGATTGGTTTGCTGGTTTGCTGGCGTAAAAATTTCGCGTCTTCCACGAACACCGGCTTCTGGCGGCTGACAGCACCGACCACGGTCGGCACGCTCGCATCATAGCGATTGCGAATTTTGACGATTTCACGTTTCGCAAAATCTACGCCGCTGAGGTGCTCAATAAAGGTGGTCACAAAATGCTGGCGCGTCTGTTCGCCGTCACTGACGATATCGATACCCGCCTGACGCTGATCTTCCAGGCACAGGCGCAGTGCGTCGTGTTTACCGTCGATCAGCTCGTCCCCTTCCAGTTTCCAGGGTGACCAGAGTGTCTCAGGCTGTGCAAGCCAGGACGGTTTCGGCAGACTGCCTGACGTCGATGTCGGTAACAAAATTTTCATAACAGGTGACCTTAATTTTTTAGTTAATCAAAGAACGTAATGGGCAGACCATTGCTCAAGAAGCGCACGGTAGGGTTTGATAAAATGTTCTTCAGTATATTTACCCTGCTCAATAGCCAGCTGGCTGCGTTCTTCGCGATCGTATACAATTTTCGTTAATACATAATCCTGCTGATTCAGGTCAGGCTGATATTCCTGCCCCGCCACCGCATTCGCATTATAAATTTCCGGGCGGTAGATCTTCTGGAACGTTTCCATCGTGCTGATGGTGCCGATCAGCTCCAGATCCGTGTAGTCGCCGGTCAAATCCCCGGTAAAATAAAAGGCTAGCGGCGCAACGCTACCTGACGGCATAAAATAACGCGCCTGCAGACCCATTTTATTGAAGTAATGGTCAGTCATTGACAGGGCATTTTGCTGATATTCCACACCCAGTACCGGATGGCGATAGTCAGTCCGGTGATAGGTATTTTTACTCGACACACTCAGACAGATCACCGGTGCTTTAGAAAAATGGCTTTTATAGGTATCCGAATTGACGAAACTTTTAAATAAGTTACCGTGCAGGTCACCGAAATTGTCGGGCGTACTGAATTCAGTGCTGTTCCTGTTGTGCTCTAACAGAACGACGCTAAAGTCATAATCACGCACGTAAGAGGAGAAATTATTGCCGGTGATACCCTCAATACGCTCGCCCGTTTTATGGTCCACAATATGGTTTTTCAGTATTTCGATCACCGGAAAGGGAATACCTTTCCCTTCAACATCCATGGCTACAGAAATAATTTCCAGCTCAACGGAATAACGATCGCCCTGTGGATTATCCTGACAGGCGAGAGTATTAAAACGGTCGTCGATCATTTTCAGCGCATTGCGCAGATTGTCCTGACGCTTGTCCCCTCTGGCCAAATTAGCAAAGTTGGTCGTAATACGCGTATTTTCAGAGGGATTATAATTTTCGTCAAAAGTAAGGCTTTTAATCGTAAATTTTAATTGATTATTCATCGTTAGCTTGTCCTGATTTCTGATATAAAAACCTGAAGGTATTTCTTGCTTTTTCAGTGTTTTTTACTTTAATTTTTCTGGTTTTCTTATTCAGTCATCTTCATACTGGCCAGAGCTTATTGCATGGCTTATTTATGACAGAGTCGCTGAATGAGTAAAAGTGATTTAATTTCACCGCTGCATGAGTCATCTTCATGATCGGTAGGCAGGAGCGGTTCTGGCATCATGGCTGAAGCGCTGACTGAGCGGGGCCTCTGCTGGACGCGGAAGAGACAAGGGCCGGTGACGTCATCACGATGACGCGTTATCAGGAACAGGCAAACATGAAAACTGACTGGCACAGCGCCGCGCTGACCCCTGAAACCCTGGTGGATGCAGGCTATAAAAATACGCAAAACGTCCGCCGCTTTATGATCGCACAGTGCGGTGAACGCTTTCGCTTCGACCGCGACTTTATGGCATGGATACGAAATGACACGCGCAAAACTCTGGCGGAGGTTGTCGCCGAGTGGAAGCGCAGACATCCGGCATGAAAGTCATTATGAGTGCAGATATAGCCAGACCTGGCAGAATGGCAAAACACATCGCCACAACGCTTCAGCACAGCAGCTTTATATGCTTTGTTTAGAAGTCCGCTATTCGCTCACTGCGAACCTTTAGCTCGTTTGCTTTGTGCCAGGAGGGGATATTGCAAACTCCTTTGTGTATTCAAATACAGCAGCGACTCAACCATTACAGGCAAATGGGCCGCCAATTCCCCCTAGATAAGAATGATACCAAACCGTTTCAGCAGCAGCGCCCAGAGCGCGAAGAGCAGTACCGTAACTGCGCAGGAGATTAATAGCGTGAACCAGAAGCCAATGCGTTGATAAAGAAAAGGAAACAGGATGAACATTGGTAAGGTTGGAACTACATACCAGAAAGTGTACCAGGCATGAGCGGCGATCTTCTCCTGCGTCTGCCCTTCGAGTTTCATCCAGACAAGCACCAGTACAGTGACCAGTGGTAAGGCAGCCAGCAGGCCGCCCAGGCGATCGCTGCGCTTTGCCGTTTCTGAAATCAGCACCACCATAAAGGCGGTAATAGCATATTTGGAGATGAGCCAGAGCATAGTTGTCCCGTTAATTATCATTGAGCCTGCGAACCGGATTGTTTATTTCAGATAAGAACGAATAACTGCCATAGTCTCTTCCAGATCTTCGCTTCTTTCCTGCACGTAGCACTTTCATTCATCAGGGTTCCCGGATAGGCCCTTCCAGCCGTTCGCTCATCAGCCCATTATTAGCCCTCGTACCGCAGCGACCTGCTGCTGCACCTTCAGACACTCTTCTCCAGATTCAAGGGCATTTTCCAGCGAGGCCGCCTGTCATTTATACGTCGTACACACGTAAGCAATTTTATTCGAACGTCCACTCCCCGCTCATAGCGTACACCCTGGGTTTACCGCCGCTGCGCAATTATCCAGTCCCTTTCCTGGTTGACTTCAAACACCGCTGCTCACCCGATATACTCTTTTACCTGTCGTTCACGCTTTGTAAAAACAAGAGGCTAACGTTGAATATTGTCTTAGAAAAATTCAGTCAACAGGACTTTGCTGACTATTTTAAGCTGGTCAGCAATGCACAGGTGATGGCGATGATCACCGAGCGTGCTGTCCCCCATGATGAAGCCCGCCGCGATTATGACCAGCTGTTAAAAGACAATGCGGAATCCGCAGAGCTGGGGCATTTCAGGATTTCAGATGCGCAGGATGGCCACTTCATCGGACTGGGTAAACTGTTGCCGCTTGCTGACCCGCCCGGGACCGCGGAGCTGGGGTATATGCTGCTACCGGATTACTGGGGCAAAGGCATTGCCAGCCAGGTTGCCGCGTGGCTGATGGATCGGGCGCACCACGCTACAGCGTTAACCCACCTGATAGCCATCATCGATCCTGCGAATCTGGCCTCAAGAAAAATTCTCATCAATCACCATTTCACGTCGCAGGAGTTCAGGGAGTTCGACGGTCTGCCTGGCGAGATTCTGGGCCGGGCGCTGTAAAACTCTGTCCCGGCCTGAAAGAACCGGCCCGTCGCGTTTGCCACGGCCCGGTTCCACCGACAGCCTATTTCTTCTTATTCAGCAGCGACTGTAAGTCAGCAAAGGGATTGTAGGTTGCCGCTGCTACGTCGTTCTGCGCGTCCTCTCCCGCCACCACGCGGGTGCCGTACTGGTCAGCTTCGGTGTACTTCGAGTGTTCGTGATCGTGGCAGTACAGGCACAGCAGCTCCCAGTTGCTGCCGTCTTCCGGGTTATTGGTATGGTCGTGATCGATATGGTGAACCGTTAATTCACGCAGGTTGGAATAAACAAATTCGCGGGCGCAGCGTCCGCAGACCCACGGATAAATTTTCAGGGCTTTTTCACGGTAGCCGCTTTCCAGCCGCGCGTAGTTTTTGGGGATCAGAGCCATTGCCGGTGTTACCTGTCACAGAGGGATTATTGTCGATTGGCTGCCAATATAGCCCACAATGAACGGAAGGAAAAATGAAAGAGAACCCGGTTTTATCTTCGGAGTGACAGACACCCCCGCACCCGAGGTGGGGGGTGTCTGCCTGAGATTATACGATCGCGGCCTCCTGACTCAGCATGGAAGGGGCATGCTCCTCACCAAAGCGAATACGCCGGTGGCTGATGTGGTCAATCAGCGCCTGATCATGGCTGACCACCAGCAGCGCACAGTTTTGCCCCGCAGCCACTTCCACCAGCAGCTCAATGGTCTGCTGCTGGGTCAGCAGATCGAGCCGTGACGTCGGCTCATCGGCAAACAGAAACACCGGATCCAGCAACAGCACGCGCAGCAGGGCAAAACGCTGCAGCTCACCGCCGGAGATCTCGCCGGGGTGGCGATCGAGCAGCAGCGGGCGCAGCTTCAGACGCGCCATCAGCGGCGCAATGCGGTCGCCGTTCAGCCGGTGCCGTTTCACCACGTCGCCCAGCGCCTGACGCAGCGTCACGCGCGGGGCAAAGGCAGAAGGCGGATCCTGGAATATTTTCTGATAGCGCACTGCCGCTATCTGGCGGTCGCGCACCACCGTCCCGCTGTCGGCGGAAAGCAGGCCGAGCAGGATATCGCCGAAGCTGCTCTTGCCGCAGCCGCTGGGGCCGGTAATACCGATAACCTCACCCGCATGGATACGCAGTGACTGGTTGCTGAACAGCTGACGTCCGCCGCGATGCAGGCTGAGGTTATGGGCTTCCAGCACCACCTCCCGCGTGGGCACCGCCCGCCGGTGGGCGGACCAGCGGGACGGATCGGCCGCCAGCAGTGCCTGGGTGTAAGGGTGCTGCGGCTGCGTCAGTACCTGCTCTGCACTCCCCCGCTCGACAATCTCGCCGCGCAGCATCACCGCCACCTCGCCGCCAATCTGCCGCGCCAGTTCAATATCATGGGTAATGGTCAGCAGCCCGCCGCCCGCCTGCACTTCCTGTAACAGCAGCGCGATCACCTCATCGCGCCGCGCCACGTCCAGCCCTTTGGTTGGCTCATCGGCGACGATAATGTTCGCTCCCCCCGCACGTGCAGCGGCAAAGGCCACGCGCTGGGCCATCCCGCCGGACAGCGCCTGTGGCAGGCGATCTGCCGCTCCGGCCACGCCCAGCGCCGCCAGATCGTCCCGCGCCGCTTCCCGCGCCGGTCCCTTCTTCATGCCGCGCAGAAAACGGTAGCTCTCTGCCACCTGTTCCCCCGCCCGCATGGTCGGGTCAAGCGCCAGCCAGGGTTCCTGCGGCAGGATCCCCAGGGTATGGCCCCAGAGTGCGCGTGCCGGGCGGCTGGCCAGCGGGTGCGCCCTGCCAGCAAAGTGCAGGGTGCCCCCGGCTTCCAGCCCCGGCGGCAGCGTGCCGATCACCGCCTGAGCCAGCAGGCTTTTACCGGACCCGGTCTCTCCCAGCAGCGTAAATGGCTGTCCGGCCCGCAGGGTGAAGGAGATCGGCTGCACCGGCAGGTCGCCGCCGGTCACCGTCGCCTGGTCAATATCCATCAGGATCATGATTTCTCCCTCCCTGCCAGCAGCAGCAGACTTAACACCAGTAAAAAGACCACGGCCACCGGCTGCAACAACGCATAAGGTGCCTCTTCGTAGTACGGCAGCAGTTCGGTCATCATCAGCCCCAGCTCCGGGGTGGGTGGACGTACGCCAACGCTGACAAAGCCGAGCGCGGCGATCGCCATTACGGCACTGGCCGCACCAAACGCCGCGACGGTCAGCACCACCGGGGCCATCTCCGGCCACAGATGGCGGCGAAAGATCAGCCACGGACTGAGTCCCAGCAGCCGCGAAGCCTGAACAGCGGGTGAACTCAGCACCGGCCGGGCAATGGCGCGGCTGATGCGGAAGTACTCAACCCACAGCAGCAGCGAAATACCGACATACAGCATCACGGCGGAGTCCGGCACCAGCGCGGTGAGCAGCAGCACCAGCAGCAGCCCCGGCAGCGCGAGAAAAGCATCGGCCAGCAGCGACACGCCCCGGTCGACCACGCCCCCCCGCCAGGCGGCGAGTACTCCAAGCAGGATGCCGGGGATCATCGCACTCAGCACGCTAACCAGCGCCAGCCCCAGCGACAGGCGGATGGCCGCCGTCAGGCGGGCAAACAGCGAACGTCCCAGGTGGTCATAGCCAAACGGCGCGCTGAGGTTGGGCCACTGCAGCGCCAGCATCAGCTTCTGGCGCACCGGATCCTGCGGCCACAGCAGCGGCAGTACAAAAGCAAAGATCACCAGCAGCAGCAGCAGCGCCGCACCGGTGCGTTGCGCCAGCGAACTGCGGCGCACTATCGTCATCATCATGCGTTCTTCCTTCGCGGATCCAGCCAGTAACACAGCCCGTCACTCAGGGCATTGAGCAGGACAAACATCAGCCCCATCACCAGGGCTGTTCCCTGGATCATCGGCACGTCACGGGCAAAAATGGCGTGTACCAGCGCATGGCCAATGCCCGGCCAGGCAAACAGGGTTTCCACCACGATCACCCCTTCGATCAGGTAAATAAACTGCACGCTGAGGTAGGTCACCAGCGGCACGCTGACGTTGCGCAGTCCGTGACGCCAGAACAGCGTGCGTTCGTTCAGCCCTTTGGTGCGGCCAAACGTATACCAGGCCGCCTCCGTGACCTGGCGCATGGCGTTGCGCGCCACCCGGCTGGACACCGCCGCCAGCCCGAGCGCCAGCGTCAGCGCCGGCAGCAGCACGTGCTGCACGTTGCCATACCCGGCCGCAGGCAGCCAGCGCAGGCCGAGGGCGAAAATCAGTACCAGAATCAGGCCGAGCACAAAGTGCGGCAGCGCGCGCAGCGTGGTGGACAGGGCCAGCAGCATCCGGTCAAGCCGGCCGCCGGGGGACAGTCCGGCGAGGATCCCCAGCGGCGGACCGAGCAGCAGCGACAGCAGCAGCGCCACCGCCGCCAGCAGCAGGGTCTGCCCCAGCTGATGACCCACCTCTTCCATCACCGGCGCACCGGAAACCAGCGAGTTACCGGGGTTGAAGTGCAGCAGCTGCACAAACCAGTCGGCCAGCGCCTGCCAGGCCGGGCGATCCAGCCCCAGCTCCTGCTGAACCGCACTGGCGGCGGCAGCATCCACCCGATCGTAGCCGTAACGCCCGGCGGCGATGCGGTAAGCCATATCCCCCGGCAGCGAGCGCATCAGGACAAACGTCAGGCCGCCGACCAGCAGCGCCACCAGTCCGGCCTGCAGCAGGCGGTAGCCCAGTATCCGTATCATTCAGCCCACCCCATCTTTTCCAGCCCAAAGGTACGTTCGAACGGATCGAGAGTAGCCCCGCTCAGGCGTGGGGATACCGCGGCGGTCTGCTGATACCAGGCCACCGGAATAACCGGCAGGTCGGTTTGCAGAATATGCGTCAGCTGCTGGCGTTCGGCCTGGCTTTTTGCCGGGTCGCGGCCCTGTACCAGATCGGCCAGCGTCTGGTTAAAAGTGGCGTTGTGCCAGTTCATCGCCCCCCAGTCCCCGCCCTGTGGGGCATAGTCCTGCAGCAACGTCCCCAGCGGATCCGGGGTCAGCGCGAAGTTACGGGCCACCAGGGCCAGTTCCAGCGTGCCGTCATGATGTTTAGCCGCAATTTCCCCGGCGTTAGTGGCGTTGATCGCAACCTGTATGCCCACCTCACGCAGCTGCTGCTGGATGGCTGCGGCAATCAGCGGCAGCTCCGGGCGATCGGGATAGGTGGTCAGCGTCAGGGAAAACGGCTTGCCGTTACGCTGCAGCGTGCCACCGGCTCCCGGCGTCCAGCCCAGTTCTGCCAGCAGCGCCTTCGCCTGCTGTGGCTGACTCGTCAGCGGGGTCAGGCTGGCGTTATGCCACTGCGCCACCGACGGGGGAAACAGCTGGCTGGCCGCCGCCGGGTAACGCAGGATCGCCCGGGCGATACCTTCACGATCCAGCGCCATACTCAGCGCCTGACGAACGCGTACGTCCTTCAGCAGCGGGTGGCCCGCATTGACCTTCAGCAGCACGCTGCGCGGAATGGAGACCGCCAGCAGCTGCACATTGCGGTTATTTTTCAGGCGGCTGCGGCTGGCAGGATCGAGGTTCAGCACCATATCGGCATTGCCGCTTTCCGCCAGCAGCGCCCGGGTTTCCGCACGTCCTACGGCCATATAGCTGGCCTGTTCTATGGCAGGCGCTTTGCCCCAGTAGTCGTGAAAACGGGTGACCGTCAGTTTCTGCGGTGCCTGCAGTGAGGTCAGGCGATACGGGCCGCTGCCGACAATCTGTACCACTTTATTTTTCGCATCGTAAGCAGCCGGGGCGAGGATCTGGGCGCGGTTTTCCGCCAGCATACTCAGCAATGGGGTAAACGGCTGGCTGAGGGCAATAACCACTTTTCCCTCTTCGGCACGAATGGCGGTAATCGGGGCTTTATCCAGCAGGCCAGGCTTGCTGCGCGAAACGTCCAGCGCATGGACGACGCTCTCTGCCGTCAGCGCGCTGCCATCATGGAACTTTACGTCAGGACGTAGCGTAAAGCGCCACAGCAGGCCGTCGTCAGACACTGTCCAGCTTGTCGCCAGGCCCGGCAGCGGTTGCCCGGCGGTATCAGCACTGACGAGGGTTTCAACAATCGACATTTTCAGAAAGATATCGCCGGAGAGCGTCGGGTCAGTCCCTTTGATTTCGAAGGGGGCCACCAGCGCGGCAACCCGCTCAGGGGCTGCGCTGGCCGGGGCGGCTATGGCTGCCAGCATCAGGGCCAGCAGCGGCGAGCGTAAAAAAGTGTGCATCAGATTATCAATCCTTTATCCAGAGAAACGGAACAGCGCAGGCTGAAGCCCGCGCTGCGGATGATAACTGTTACTTTATAACATTACAATTGGCAATCGATGGTTACAGTTCCCCGTATTTAACGGGGATTCTGTGTGCATTGGGATACCGCCTGGGTGTGTCAGTCTTTTTTGTCGCTGACAGTCTGGCTTCAGGTCTGAGGCCAGTTTAAGCACGCCGGATCGGCAAATCCGCCTCCCTGCGGGCCTCGTCACGCGACGTCCTGTCGCGTGGCGGCCGGCTTACCTCAAACACGTCCACTACGGTTTGAGGTGACCCGGATTCAACGTCTCAGAGGCATATCTGCCCTCAGCGTCACTCTCCAGCGGCCTGACCTGCGCCGTCATCACCCCCTCACCTTCGCCGTATTTATGCTGTAAGGCCCGCTGCATCTCATGCAGGATTTCTCCATCCAGCTTGTAGTGGCGCAGATAGATCCACAGCGTCAGGACAAAGAACAGCAGCGGTACGCCGATCATGATCCCCTGCATTCCCACAATCGTGCTGGCCGACTGCTGCACGCCCGGCACATAGCCCACCACCCCCAGCATGACGCCGATCAGCAGCCCGGCAAAGGCCGCACCGGCTTTGACCACCATCGTCTGCACCGAGAAGGCGATACTTTCGATGCGCACGCCCAGCGCATAATCCCCGTAGTCGACGGTGTCCGCGACCATAATGACCAGCATTACCCAGAAGAATGCGCCGCCAATATTCACCAGGATCCCGGACAGGGAGATCAGCGTGGCGCTCTGCGGTGCGTACATCCCCACCGCCAGCAGCAGCAGGCAGCTCATTACCGGCAGCACCGACGCGCTGATCCAGATCGCCCGGCGGGAGAAACGTGCAACCAGTTTCGGGAAGCAGAGAATGGCAATCAGGTTGGCAATCCCGGCGTACATCATGTACCAGGGGAACAGCTCCGCCCGGCCCACCACATAGGTGAAGTAATAGATGGCAAACGCCGTAATGACGTTGTGCGCAAGGTTCCACGCCAGGGCCATCAACAGCAGGGCAAACAGCGGACGGTTGCGGAAAATCATACTGACCACCGCTTTAATCGTGGTGTGCTCTGGCGCATTCGGCACGGCAGATGAGGAATATTTCTCTTCAATATTGCGCAGGGTAATGAGGGCCGACAGGATGAAGAACACCACGAGGATCAGCGAAAACAGCATAAATCCCTGCCCTTTATTGCCGTCCCCCAGGTAGTTAACCAGCGGCAGACCGATGACGCCGGTGGTATAACCGGCCAGGCTGGCAAAGAAACGCGGCCACGGGATCAGCGCTTCACGTTCGCGCTTGTCGAGGGTGATGCAGGGCACCAGCGACCAGAACGGCACATCCATCAGGGTATAGGTAAAGCCCCACAGCAGATAAGTGGCCCAGATCCAGGCAATCAGCGCGCCGCCCTCAAAGTGATGGGCACAGAATACCGACACCAGCACCACCGAGTTCGTCAGCGTACCGATCAGGATCCAGGGTTTAAACTTGCCCCAGCGCGTCCGGGTACGCTCGACAATCCAGCCCATGACCGGGTCAAAAAAAGCATCCAGAATACGGGCGACCAGGAACAGCGAAGCCACCATGCTCACCGATACACCCACCACGTCGGTGTAGTAGTACATCAGATACATATAGATAATGCCGATGGCAAAATCCTTACCGAAAGCCCCCAGCCCGTAGCTGATTTTTGTTTTTACTGAAACTGTCATCGTTGTCTGTCCCTGCCAGTGTCATCATGCAGGGCCCCCGCAAAGGAGCCCTGCGCCAGAGAGCGTTAGCGGTAAGCCGGAAGCCAGTCGCCGTGGGCGGCAATCAGCTCATCACAGAGTTTCACCGTGTCATCAATCGACAGTTCAGCGGAGGTATGCGGGTCGAGCAGTGCGGCGTGATAGATATGATCCTTCCTGCCGGTGATGGCTGCCTCAATAGTCAGCAGCTGAGTATTGATATTGGTGCGGTTCAGCGCGGCCAGCTGCGGCGGCAGGTCGCCCACGAAGCACGGCGTCACGCCCTGCCCGTCCACCAGGCACGGCACTTCCACACAGGCTTCGGTCGGCAGGTTGGTGATCAACCCGTGATTCAGTACGTTACCGCCAATTTTGTAGGGAACGTCGGTCTCCATCGCTTCAATCATCCACGAGGCATATTCATGGCTGCGGGTGTGGGTCAGATTCTCGTTCTGCGTCAGCTTGTCACGCTGCTGGTGCCAGCGATCAATCTGTTCGATACAGCGGCGCGGATACTCATCCAGCGGAATATTGAATCGCTCGATCAGCTCAGGGTAGTTGCGCTTGATCCAGTACGGCATATATTCCGCATTGTGCTCTGAGGACTCGGTGACGTAATAGCCAAACACGCGCATGATTTCATGCCGTACCATATCGTCATGCTTATCGGTCAGCGCCAGCGCGCGACGTTTGATCTCCGGGTAAATATCTTCCCCATTGCGGGTGATATTCAGCAGCCACGCCATATGGTTAATCCCGGCAATCTGCCATTTCACCCCGTCCGTCGGCATATCCACAGACTTCAACAGCGTTTCGGCACACACCTGCACGCTGTGACACAGGCCGACGGTTTTTATGCCGGTGTGTTGCAGCATGGCGCCGGTCAGTGAGGCCATCGGGTTGGTGTAGTTCAGCAGCCACGCGTCCGGGCAGACCGCTTCCATATCACGGGCAAAGTCCATCATCACCGGGATGGTGCGCAGCGCGCGGAAGATGCCCCCAATACCGAGGGTGTCGGCGATGGTCTGGCGCAGGCCATATTTTTTAGCGATCTCAAAATCGGTGATGGTGCAGGGATCGTAACCGCCGACCTGAACGGCGTTAATCACATAGCTGGCCCCCGCCAGCGCACGGCGACGCTGCTCAACGCCGGCAAATTTTTCAATTTTCGCTTTGCCCTGGCACAGATTCGCATTGAGGTTATTCAGCATCAGCCACGAGTCATTTAGCCGTTCGGCATCGATGTCATACAGCGCGATATCAACCTGCTGTAATGCCGGCGTGGCCAGAATATCCCCCAGCACGTTTTTCGCAAAAACCGTACTGCCCGCCCCAAGAAAGGTAATTTTCATTGTTGTGCCCTTTTAACCAGTGAAGTGAAGTTGCCCTCACTCTAGGCAGCGGGGGGCCAGCTGCCTATGTCATTTTTTGACATTGATATGGTGAAAAATGACGCCGGAATCGAACTGTGATCTGGCTCGCTAAATACTGCCGCTGGCCGTCATGATTGCCGTTTGATATCACAAAATGACGTTACCGCGCTGAGCATGAAAGAAAATAAATGCTGTAATAAGCTGATAAAAAACAGGAAAAAGTGATGCAGAAAGATATTCACCCCCACGACATCGCCCAGTTTGGACTGAACATTTATCAGTATGGTCATGAGGTCTGTGCCAGTCAGCACAGCTACGGCCCGGCGGTCCGCCAGCATTATCTTATTCATTATGTGATAAGCGGTGGCGGAACACTGTTCGCCGGTGACCGGCGCTGGCCGGTGCGCCAGGGGGAAGCCTTCCTTATCCATCCACACGAGATCACCACCTATAAGGCGGATAAGCAGCAGCCCTGGGAATATATGTGGCTGGAACTGGACGGGCTGATTGCCATAAGAAGCCTGGAAAAATGCGGTTTACGTCGTGATATGCCGATCTGGCGGCCAAAAGATACGCTTTCTGCGAACGACGCCGCGCAGTGCCTGCAACAGCTGGTGGCACAGGACCCGGTGCATTCGCTGAGAATTGCCGGGCTGACCTGCCTGTTCCTCGATGCCTTAATCGCCAACGTCCATCACGCGCAGAAGGAAGAAGCAGGCAGCGGTAACAAACATCTGGATAATGCCGTTCAGTTTATGGAACGCCACTACCACCGCAGCGTGAGCATTGGCGAGGTCGCGCAATACTGCAACATTGACCGCAGCTATCTCAGCCGGCTGTTCCAGCAGCAGTTTGGCTACGGGCCAAAACAGTATCTGCTCCTGCTGCGTATGGACGTGGCAACATCCCTACTGTCCGATCATAGCCTTCCGGTAAAAATTATCGCTTACTCACTGGGTTACACCAGCCAGATGCAGTTTGCCAAAGTCTTTCAACAGCATTTTCACTGCTCCCCCACCCAGTGGCGGCGAGAGAAGGCCAGAATGGCCTGATGAGTGGCTGAGATTCTGCCATACTCTCTGGCACTGCCTGGCTCAGCCCCGGCCCTCTTTACCGTGAGGCGCACGATGAATACTGAACTCAGCCCATCCCCTGCCTACGGCCAGCTGCATGCCGCCCTGCTTGAACAGCGTTCCCGCGCAGCGTCAGCCGAAGCGATACATACCGTTAATCGGGCGTTACTGGCCGGAGAACGCGTGAGTGCGGCGTTTTATGACCTCAGCCTGCTTAAGCTCCTGCAGCAGCGCAAAATTATGCCGGTGCTCCCTGCTGAAACCGCCAGAGAAGTCGAGCAGTTCATCGCGGAACTCACGCCGGTGATCCCTGACCACCTGTCCGGTGAAGCCCAGTTCTGTGCGCTTCAGCAGCGCGTCAACCAGCTCAGTGAGCATTTCCACTGGCAGCACGCCAGCCTGGCGCTGGTGCAGAACGCCCTGTTCGTCCGCACCTGGCACCACTGGCAGCAGACGTTAGAAACGCTGTTCAGCGCCGGTGATAACGCGACGGTCTTTCAGCGCCTGGAGCAGGTTTTGCATGATTCGAGTGGGAAAATCCCGGTGCTGGGCGAGGCGCGTGAACTTTACCGGGCGCTGGAGGGATTACTGGTCCGCTGCCGCCAGAAAGCGGACGAGCACGGAGGCGAACAGGTGGGGCTGGCAGGCTACGTGGCAGCCGCTGACATCGCGACACGCGGCATTATCACCTTTGGTGCCACTGCCGAAGCGGTGCTGCGCGGCCGCCCGCTGCCGACAGAAGCCCAGCTGGCGGCGCGCATTAAGCACCATCACGCCAGCGTCACCGACCGCACCCACCCCTGGTTTTCGACCCTGTGATCCCTTAAGCCTTCCGAGCTCCCGGATTCAGCGCAACAGGTGTTCTGTGCCGTGATGTTTGAAAATCCGCGCTTCAGGCGCTACTCTGGCCGCGGTTTTCACTCAGCATTACGGGTATTCAGTCATTATGCCAGCCCCCGCCAGACGCAAAAACGATCCGGAAGGATTAAAAAAACGCATCCTCGCCAGCGCCCTGACCACCTTTGCCGCGTTCGGCCTGCAGGGTGCGCGCATGGAACAGATCGCTGAAGAGGCACAGACCACTAAACGCATGGTGGTCTACCATTTCAGTAATAAAGAGCAGCTGTATATTGAGGTTCTGCACCTGGTGTATCGCGAGATCCGCCAGCACGAGAGCGGACTGAACCTGGCCGATATGTCGCCGACCCAGGCCATCGCGCGGCTGGCCGAGGCCAGCTTCGACTATCACGTGGCTCATCCTGACTTTATGCGGCTGATCTGTAGTGAAAACCTGATGCGCGGGCGCTATATCAGCCAGTCAGAGACAATTAAGGCGCTTAACCAGAGTGCGCTGGACGTGCTGGATGCCGTGCTGATCAGGGGGAAGCAGAGCGGGGAGTTTGATGCCGCCGTCACCACTGTCGACGTCCATCGCCTGATCAGCAGTATCAGCTTTCATAATGTCGCCAATCACTACACCTTTAATGCGCTGTTCGGTGGCAGTGAAACCGGGCAGCAGAGCCTGACGCGTAACCGGAAGCTGGTGGTTGATGCCACCCTGCGCTATCTGCGCGCCCCCGGTTAACGTACTGCGCTGACGGGCCCGCCCTGGCCTGCGGGGGGCTTACGGCGGATTCGTTTGCTGGCCAAACAGCGGCACCGGCTGCCCGCTGATGTAGCGCTTACGCAGCTTCGCGGAAATATAATCCATCATCATCACAATCACCACCATGATCAGGGTGATGAACATCACCACATCCCAGTTCCACAGCCGCATATTTTCGGCATAGACCAGCCCGATGCCGCCCGCCCCGACAAAGCCCAGAACCGCAGCGGAACGCGTATTCGATTCAATCTGATACAGGCTGAGGGCGAGGAAGCTGGGGAAAGACTGGGTGAAAATGCCGTAGCGGTGTTTCTGCAGGCTGTTCGCCCCCACCGCATTCAGCCCGCGACCCGGTGAACGCTCCACCGCCTCGTGACCTTCGGCATAGAGTTTACCCAGCAGCCCGATGTCCTGCATGATAATCGCCAGCACCCCGGCCAGCGGCCCCATGCCGACGGCACGGACGAAAATCAGCCCCCAGATCGCCATATCAATGCCGCGCAGGATATCCAGCAGACGGCGCACCACCAGCGCGACAGGCCGCAGCAGCGGTGATGACATCACGTTACGCGCCGCCAGGAACGAGAGCGGCAGTGCCAGCAGCGTCGCGGTGAGTGTCCCGGCGAAGACAATCGCAATGGTGATAAAAATCTGGCTGAAATAGTACGCAAACGGCCAGTTCGCCACGTCATGCCAGACAAACATGCGCATAAAATAGTGTGCCAGCTGGCCCAGGCCAATCGTCAGCTGCTGCCAGCTGATACCGAACTGCGTAAAGAAAAACACGTAATAAAGCACAATCGCCCCGGCAATCAGCCCGGTGCGGCGCAGGTAAGCCCGCTGGATGGCAAACAGCGCCTGATGCTGCTGTTTCATTCCTGCCAGTTTTTCACTGCCGATTAATCCCATCATAGCCGGTTCCCTTCCACCACACGTCGACGCACCCGGCCGGAGACCATATCCAGCAGCGAGACCACCAGAATAATCAGGATCAGCGTCATGCTGACCTGGTCATAGCGGTCGAGTTTAATGTTGGTCATCAGCTCCTGGCCGATGCCCCCTGCCCCCACCAGCCCGAGAATGGTCGACTGACGGAAATTCACCTCGAAGCGCATAAAACCATAGGAGAGAAAGACCGGCTTCACCTGCGGCCACAGGGCAAAGCGCATACGCTGGAGCGACGACGCCCCGCACGATGCCAGCCCGCGCACCGGCCTGTCGGAGGCGCTTTCAATAGCTTCATAAAACAGCTTGGTCAGGCTGCCTACGGTGTGCAGCGCCAGCGCCAGGAAACCGGGGATCACCCCAATGCCAAACGCCATCACGAACATTACCGCCCACGCCAGTTCGGGCATGGTGCGCAGAAAAGCCACGGCGGTGCGGATAGCGAAACTGACGCCGCGCGGTGTCTGCGTGTTGCTGGCGGCAAAAAAGGCCAGCACGCCGGCAATCATCACCGACACCAGCGTGGCGGCCAGCGCCAGCTGCAGCGTTTCCCAGATCAGCGGCAGCTGGATATGCAGGCGATAGCCCCAGTAGGCAAACGAACCTTCCGTATGGCTGTCGGCAAACAGCTGAGAAACGTGCAGGACCGGCACGGTTTCGGCCAGATAATCAAAGAAGTTCGGCAGCGACACCCAGATGGTGTGCAGATTAAATTCAGCCAGATGGCCGGAGGCGAGATACAGCACCAGCAGCGTCAGTGACCACAGCAGCGTATCGCGCTTTTGCCTGCCGCGAACCTGCTGGTAATAGCGTTCAAAATCGGGATGTGTCATGCGGATACCGGCGTCAAGGGCCGTCAGACGACGGCCCTGATCAGTGGAGAAATAAGCAGAGGATTAACGGGCTTTGGTCAGCGCACGTTTCATATCAATAATCGCCTGATAGTCGGCGACGGTGGCCGGGCCGATATGCTGCGCACCGCCAACGGCTTTAACAAAGCAGCTGTGGTGTTCGGTATCCAGCTTTTTGATGGCGGTGATCAGCTTCGCCTTGAAATCAGCCGGCAGTTTGTTGCTGACCAGTATCGGCCCGTTCGGGATCAGCGGTGACTGCCAGATAATACGAATTTTCTTCATCAGGTCCGGGTTACCGGCGCGGATCATGCGGGTGAACGCGCCGCTGGTGTAACCGGTGTTGTAATCCCCGATCATCGAAGCCCAGGTCACGGCCCCGTCAAACTGGCCGTTCAGCACGCCCAGCACATCCTGCTCGTGGCCACCAGAGAAGGTGACGCTGGAGAAGTGGCCGTTATATTTATCGTCCACCGTGCCGCCGAACTCTTTCTTAAAGCTTTCATTGGGGATCAGGAAGCCGGAAGTGGAATCCGGATCCGCCATACCGAAGGATTTGCCTTTCAGGTCAGCCAGCGTTTTGTACGGGCTGTCGGCTTTGACCACCACCACCGAGTGGTAGCCGCGTGATTTATCCGCGTCATCCACGACGATGCCGACCACGTCGACCGCCTTAGGATCGTTAATGTACACCGAGGCATAAGACGAGGGTGACATACTCAGCACCATGTCGACCTTGCCGCCAATCAACCCCTGGATCACGCCTGAGTAGTCAGACGAGTTACGCAGTTTGGTATCCACGTTCAGCTCTTTGTCGAAGAAGTCTTTCACGCACTGGTTATCACCAATCTGCTGCGTGGCATTCTGACCGCCGAGGATACCTAAGTTCAGTTCTTTTGGTGCATCGGCGGCGTTAACGCTGGCTACCATGACGCTACTGATTACCGCTGCGAGAATGATTTTTTTCATTGCTGAGTTCCGTATCCCATAAAAGTAGTATTGCCCGGTCAGGCCTGGAGGTCTTCGTTACGTTGAGAAATGTCGTCGCCGTAAAGCACGTGCAGCAGATCGTCCGTCAGCTCCGAGGGGTGCCCGTCGAACACAATACGCCCCTTAGCGATGCCGATGGCGCGCGTGCAGTACTCTTTCACCAGCTCCACCGAGTGCAGGTTGACCATCACGCTGATCCCGTTGTGGCTCACCTGGCGCAGCACATCCATAATGCGTCGGGTGTTTTTCGGGTCGAGGGAGGCCACCGGCTCATCGGCCAGTAAAATTTTCGGGTTCTGCATCAGCGCACGGCAGATAGCCACCCGTTGCATCTGCCCGCCGGAGAGATTTTCCGCACGCTGTAACGCCTGGGGCAGCATATTCAGCCACTCCAGCAGGCCAATGGCGCGGGCGCGGTCTGCGTCGGGGAAGATTTTAAAGAAAGATTTCAGGGTCGATGTCTGGCTCAGGCGGCCCAGCAGAACATTGGTCAGCACATCCAGCCGCGGTACCAGGCAGAAGTCCTGGAAGATCATGCCGCATTCGCTGCGCCACTGGCGCATCTGCCGGGTATTCAGCTCAACGATGTTCTGCTGCTGCCCATTTTCATGGAAGTTGAGGATCTCGCCTTCGCTGGCCGGGATGGTGCCATTGAGCACGTGCAAAAGGGTCGATTTGCCTGCGCCGCTGCGGCCAATGACCGCCACCAGTTCCCCGCCATGCAGGTCAAAATTAATATCCTGCAGGACGCGCGTCTGCGTGCCGTAAGATTTGCCTAAGCCCTTAACCGCCAGCACTTTCGCGCGCAGAGCAGCCTGTGGCACTGTCTGCTGCTCGGAAGCAATCTTTAATAATGCCTGTGCCATATGTCTACCGTCGTCAGGTTGCGCGTGATTCGCTGTGGCCCTATTAAGTACGCCAGCGATGAAACTTTAATGACAGGGGGGTGATGGAAAAATGACAGGAGCCTTTTGGCTCCCGGGAGCAGGGGAAATCGGGGGTGGGAATATCATCCGTACTGAGAATGGTTGCAGATGCCATGAGGGCTGGCGGGTGAAACGACTGTCACCGGGAACATTTTTTGCCTTACACGCCCTACCGATCAGGCTGCGCCAGCAGCGCCGAAAAGCCCTGTAATGTCTTGCCCAGCGGCCCGTCATTATTCAGCGTGATGCACCCTGCCGGGCCCGGCTCCGCTGCGCGTTTCAGCCGCTGGCTGATGGCCGCCTCATCCTCGCGCCCGCGCTGGCGCAGGCGGCTGGCCAGCACCTCAGGCGATACCTGCAAACAGACAGCCAGCAGCTGTTCACCGTAGCGCTGGCGGGCCGCGGGCAGATGCAGCCGCGAACCGTTGACCACGACGTCCAGCCCGGCCGCCAGCCAGCGGTCGATTTCAATGCCGAGCGCATAGGAGTACTGATGCGCCTGCCAGTCGAGAGCAAACAGGCCATGCGCACGCCGCCGTCGGAACTCCTGCTCGCTGAGGGCAACGTGATTCTCGCCCCCGGCGCTGGCGCTGCGGGTAATATAGCGATGCGCGACAATGACCCGCTCCGGTGCGCACTCGCGCAGGGCCAGCAGCAGGCTGTCTTTACCGGAGCCCGAAGGCCCCATCAGCCAGATCAACCGCCCCATCAGAACACCGGCCTGCCCTGCGCCCAGACGCGGGCAACATGCACCTGTTCCCGGTGCTGGCGCACCAGCACCAGATCGGCACGTTTGCCCTCACCGATCGTGCCGCGATCGTCAAGGCCGATGGCGCGGGCAGGATTACGCGTGACCAGCGCCACGGCCTGAGGAAGCGTCATGCTGTTGCTTTCATCACGGGCCAGACGGAATGCCGCATCCAGCAGGCTGGCCGGATAGTAGTCAGAGGAGAGGATATCCAGCAGATCGATCTGCGCCAGCGCGCTGGCCGCCACGTTGCCAGAGTGCGAGCCGCCACGCACAATATTTGGCGCACCCATCAGTACCTGCAGGCCCAGCTCGCGCGAAGCGCGTGCGGCCTCTTCGGTGGTCGGGAACTCTGCGATCACACTACCGACCCCTTTCGACTCCACGACGTGCTCATACGTCGCATCATCGTGGCTGGCCAGTGGGATATGATACTGACGGCACCAGGCGGATATGGCCTCGCGGTTCGGGGCTGACCAGCGTGCGGCCAGCCGCAGCTGATCGGCCTCATAGGCATCGAGCTGAACGTCGCTGAGCTGATACTTGCCGCCAAAATAGGTGCGCCATGCCGCCAGCGACACGTACTGACGCTGGCCCGGAGAGTGATCCATCAGCGACACCAGCGACAGCGCCGGATTGCACATCAGCTGTTCAAACAGCGGCAGCGTGGAATCATTTGGCAGCTCACAGCGCAGGTGCAGGCGATGTTCCGCGCGGTTCAGGCCGTGCTTCTGGCTGTGGCGGATCGCATCGATCATCTTGTTCAGATTCTCCATGCGGTGGCCGCCGTCGCGCACGTCGCCGACGCCGATGGCGTCCAGCACCGTGGTAATGCCGCTGGCAACAATCAGCGCATCATGGCTGCTCATGGCAGAGTGCGCAGGCCAGTCCACCTTCGGGCGCGGGGTGAAGAATTTATCCAGATTGTCAGTATGCAGCTCGACCATGCCGGGCATCAGCCAGCCGCCCTCGCCGTCAATCGCTGCCGGAAGCTGGCTTTGTGTGTCAGAGAAGGCGCGGATCACGCCGTTTTCACAGGCCAGTGACCCCGCCACCACTTCATTTTCCAGGATCAGTTTGACGTTATTGATGATCATTCGGCGTGCTCCAGGGCAACAGGTTGCATCACATGCAGACGGTCAGCGATGCGATCGCGCACCGCGTTATCATGAAAAATGCCGACAATGGCCGCGCCGCGCTGCCGCGCCTCTTCAATCAGCGCCACCACCGCAGCGCTGTTGGCAGTATCGAGTGAGGCCGTTGGCTCATCCAGCAACAGGATCGGTGAGTCGGCAATAAACCCCCGGGCGATATTAACGCGCTGCTGCTCACCGCCGGAGAAGGTTGAGGGTGCCAGCGCCCACAGTCGCGGCGGCACGTTAAGACGCGAAAGCAGGGATTTTGCCCGCGCTTCGCTCTCGTCACGGGCCACGCCGCGCTCCAGCAGCGGCTGCATCACCACCTCAAGGGTGGAAATCCGTGGGATCACCCGCAGGAACTGGCTGACCCAGCCGATCGTCTCGCGGCGGATAGCGAGGATCTGCCGCGCCGGGGCACTCACCAGATCGACCCACTCCTGCTGATGCGCCACCCAGATATGCCCGCTGTCCGGCAGATAGTTGGCATACAGCGACCGCAGCAGCGTGGACTTACCGCTGCCCGAATGACCGTGCAGCACCACACACTCTCCCGCCGCCACCTGCAGCGAGGCGTTACGCAGTACCGGCAGCTCTGCGCCGTGCTGATTGTGCATCACAAAGGTTTTTGACAGATTTTCGACGCGCAGTTTCAGATTCATTTTCATTCCCTGCAAAAAGGTTAATCCCCCAACGGGACGACCACAAAAAGGTCACCTCGTCTCCGTCGTGGCCGACCCGCTTTTCCGGTCGGCCAGCAACGCCGGATTCAGACAATCGATGACACCAGCAGCTGGGTGTACGGATGGTGCGGGTCGTCCAGCACCCGGTCGGTGAGTCCGCTCTCGACCACCCTGCCCTCTTTCATTACCAGCAGCCGGTGGGCCAGCAGGCGGGCGACGCCGAGATCGTGGGTGACAATCACCACCGCCAGATTCAGGTCGCGCACCAGGCTGCGCAGCAGGTCCAGCAGGCGTGCCTGTACCGACACGTCCAGCCCGCCGGTGGGCTCATCCATAAACACCAGCGTGGGGTGGGTCACCAGATTGCGGGCAATTTGCAGCCGCTGCTGCATACCGCCGGAGAAGGTGCCCGGCAGGTCGTCAATGCGCGACAGCGGGATCTCCACGTCCTGCAGCCACTGGCCAGCGGTTTCGCGGATCTGCCCGTAATGCCGCTGGCCGACCGCCATCAGCCGCTCGCCGATGTTGCCCCCGGCAGACACCTGCGCCCGCAGGCCGTCCATTGGATACTGATGCACCACACCCCACTCGGTGCGCAGCAGGCGGCGGCGGTCGCTTTCGCTGAGGGCATAAAGGTCCTGCCCCTGATAGATAATCTCGCCGTGCTGCGGGGCCAGGCGGGCAGAGATCGACTTCAGCAGCGTGGTTTTACCGGAGCCGGACTCGCCGACAATGCCCAGCACCTCGCCGGGATACAGCTCGAAAGAGACATCGCTGAACCCTTTGCCCGGGGCATAAAGATGGGTTAGCTGACTGACCGCCAGCAGGGGGGACTCGCGCTTCATGATAGGGTCTCTTGTTGCTGATGGCAGTAGTCGGTGTCGGAACAGACAAACAGGCGGGAGCCGGCGTCATCAAGTACCACTTCATCCAGGTAGCTGTCGCGTGACCCGCACAGCGCACAGGGCTCATCCCACTGCTGTACCGTGAAGGGATGGTCATCAAAGTCGAGACTTTCCACTTTGGTATAGGGCGGCAGCGCGTAAATACGCTTTTCACGCCCGGCACCGAACAGCTGCAACGCGGGCATCATGTCCATCTTCGGGTTATCAAATTTTGGGATCGGCGACGGGTCCATCACGTAACGGTCGTTGACCTTTACCGGGTAAGCATAGGTAGTGGCGATATGGCCGTAGCGGGCAATATCTTCATACAGTTTGACCTGCATGATGCCGTACTCCTCCAGCGCGTGCATGGTGCGGGTTTCGGTTTCCCGCGGCTCAATAAAGCGCAGGGGTTCCGGGATCGGCACCTGGTAAATCAGGATCTGGTCTTCACTCAGCGGCGTTTCAGGAATGCGGTGCCGGGTCTGGATCAGCGTGGCATCCACCGTCCGCTCGGTGGTGGCCGCCCCGCTGACGCGCTGGAAAAAGCGGCGGATAGAGACCGCATTGGTGGTGTCATCCGCCCCCTGGTCGATCACCTTCAGCACATCATGTTCGCCGATCACGCTGGCCGTCAGCTGAATACCGCCGGTGCCCCAGCCGTAGGGCATCGGCATCTCGCGGCCACCAAAGGGTACCTGATAGCCAGGAATGGCGACGGCTTTCAGGATGGCGCGGCGGATGGTGCGTTTACTCTGTTCATCAAGATAGCCGGGGTTATAACCGCTCAGTTCAGTCACGGTGCGCCTCCTGGTATTCCGCCCGCAGGCGTTTCAGCAGCTCCAGTTCAGCCTGGAAATCCACGTAATGGGGCAGCTTCAGGTGTGAGACAAATCCCGCCGCTTCAACGTTATCCGCATGCGAGAGAACAAATTCTTCGTCCTGCGCCGGGCTGGTTATCCGTTCACCGTGCTCCTCCGTCTGCAGGGCCCGATCCACCAGCGCCATCGCCATCGCTTTCCGTTCCGCACGACCAAACACCAGCCCGTAACCGCGGGTAAAGTGCGGCGCATCCTCTTCCGGCGTGGTAAAACCGTTGACCATTTCGCACTCGGTCAGCATCACTTCACCAATGTCCAGCGGAAAGCCCAGCTCTTCCGGGATAATGTCGACCCTGACCCATCCGGTGCGGATCTCCCCGGCAAAGGGATGGGTGCGCCCGTATCCGCGCTGCGTGGAGTACCCCAGCGCCAGCAGAAAGCCTTCATCGCCGCGCACCAGCTGCTGCAGACGCGCCGATCGCGGCATCGGGTAGGCGGGCGCATCGCGGGTGATATCCAGCGGCTCACTGCCGTCATCTTCTTCACGCCGGGCCAGCCCTTCCCGTGTCATCAGATCAAACATATGCGGGCACTCTGCCGCCAGCGGCTGCTCTGCACGCGGCGTCACCGGAGTCTTGCCTTCGGCCAGCAGGGTGAAATCCAGCAGGCGATGCGTGTAGTCAAAGGTCGGCCCGAGCAGCTGTCCGCCGGGCAGATCTTTATACACCGCCGAGATACGGCGCTCGACGCGCATCGCCCCGCTGTCCAGCGGCAGGCTGTCAGCCAGACGCGGCAGCGTGGTGCGGTAGGCGCGCAGGAGAAAAATCGCTTCGACCAGGTCACCGGCGGCCTGTTTGATCGCCAGCGCCGCCAGTTCGCGGTCGTGAATGCCGCCTTCGGTCATCACGCGATCCACCGCCAGTCCCAGCTGTTGTTCAATCTGCGTACAGGACAGCTCCGGCTGGTCACTGTCCCCCCGGCGCAGGCTCTCCTGCAGTTGATGGGCGGCGGCAATGGCCTTCTCGCCCCCTTTCACGGCGACGTACATCAGCAGACCTCCACATCGGTGCTGCGCGGCAGCGCCATCATGTTTTCACCACAGGTAAAGATCAGATCAATACCCTGCGGGAAACGGTGGTGCCGTTCACGCAGGTAGTGAAGCACACTGTCGGGAAGCTGGGGGGCGATGGCACGACGCTCCTGCAGGCCGGGGCCGCGCAGGCGCAGCGTCAGGCCGCCGCTGAGGGCAGGAACGTCAATGATCAGCGTACTGCTTTTTTCCGGTGACACATTGTCACCGGGGGAAAAACGGTCAAGGCTGATGCCGGATCGGGCATGCAGCAGGGCAAACGGCGCTTCCGGGCTGTCGGTCACCGGCGCGCCGGTATGGAAACGCAGGTTGCTCAACAGCGCGTCGTCGCGCAGGGCATCGTCAATCCACAGCGGGGTTTCACGATCCACCAGGGTCATCATCACCGCGGTGGCCGCACAGGAAGCGTTACCCCAGGCGGGCAGCGCAGGCAGGGACACCATCACACCTGGCTCACTCATTGCTTTCAGAATACGGCGGAAGGCACGCTGCGCATCCGCCACGGGATGGCTAAAACTGGCCAGTAATGTCATGCGTTGTCTCCCCGGACAAGGGTAAAGAAATCGACCCGGCTGCTGGCAACTTCCCGTGAGCGCAGCGCACGCTGCTCGTCACGCAGGGCCGCCAGCGGCACGATAATCTGCTGATGGAGGTAATGTGTGCTGTCATCCTGCAACAGGGCGTCGAGCAGCGCACAGCGTTCGGCGTGGGCTTTATCCCGCCCGAGAAGGTAGCTGTAACCGCACACGCCGTTTTCAAGGCGAACCACGGCGCGCGTCACGGTGGTATCCCCGAGGATAAAGCGGCGACCGGTGCCGCCCATGCGCGCCTGCAGGCGGGTGAGGCCCGTTTCCGGCGCGCGCAGCAGCTGGTACGCTGGCTGTAAATCCGCAGGCCAGTGCGCCAGCAGCTGCTGCGGCTGACTGTGGGCCAGCACCGATAGCCAGTGCTGACGTGCCTTATGTGCTTCCATTTAATGCTCCAGCGTCAGTTCAATCATGTCGGCACGCGTCAGGCTGACGGAGTATTCCGCCATGCTGCCGCTGTCGGTACAGGTGTTCAGAGTGCGCACCGAGAGCAGCGGCGCGTGCAGGGAAACCTGCAACAGGCTGCTCTCTTTTGCCTGCGCCCGGCGCGCGGTGATCCGCGTCTGCTTACGCGTCAGCCCGGCGGTGAGATGCAGGCGGATAAAGTCATGCAGCGAGCCGTGACTGAACTGCTGCAGCTGCGGCCACCAGCTCAGGTCCGGCAGATAGTGGTTAATCACGCAGACCGGCACGCCGTTCACCCGGCGCAGGGTGCGCAGATGGATCACCGTATCGCCCTCGTGAATGCCCAGCGCCGTCGCCACTTCAGCATTACAGGGGCGCAGCACCGCCAGCAGGCGTTCACTGGTCGGGTGGCTCCCCTGCTCCATCAGGTTCTGGCTGAAGCGTGCCTGCGCGTGCAGGGGATAGTTATAGGGCCGCATCAGCACCAGGATGCCCACCCCCTGGCGGCGCTGCACCAGCCCCTTGTCCACCAGCTCATCCACCGCCCGGCGCAGGGTGTGGCGGTTAACGGCATAGTTCGCCGCCAGCTGTTTTTCAGACGGCAGGTACTCGCCGCTGCGGTAGCGGCTGCGCAGCTCGTCTTCCAGCTGGGCCGCTATCGCCTGATATAAAGTGGTCGGATGTCTGGATAAGTTGAGCATAAAAAAAATCTCCACGGGACAAGGCCGGATAGCAGGGAAATTTGCGTTAAGTTCCCGGTGACTGATGGCAGTAACATTGAAGGGATTGTGTGACAGTGGGGTTAACACCAGATGAAGGTTTTTAAAACGCGCTGATAATGTGCGAGCGCGCTGGAGCTGAACTCTAGTCGCCCTCTCGACTAAAGGCTAGCTGGACGCAGCGGCCTCAGCCTCTACACTTGTTCTTCACTTATCGATTATCAGGAAACGTTATGTCGTCGTCTTCCGTCCGCCTCCCCGCAGCCGTGTATACGCTGGGGTTTGGTGTTTTTGCGCTGGTGACCAGCGAATTCCAGGTTGCCGCACTGATGAATATCATGAGCGCCGATCTGCATATCAGCCTGCCGATGACCGGTTATCTGATTACCCTGTACGCGCTGGCAATGGCGACAGGCGGGCCGCTGCTCGCGCTGGTGTTACTGAAGCATCCGCCGCGCCGCAGTCTGCTGATCCTGCTGGCGCTGTTTGTTGCCAGCCAGGCGCTGGGAGCGGTAGCGGGCAGCTATCTGCCGCTGGTGATTGCCCGCATCCTGACCGGGGCGGTGGCGGGTGCCTTTATCGGCTGCGCGGTGAGCACCGGCGTCAGGCTGGTCCCGCAACAGCAGATCTCCGGTGCCATCACCGTCGTGCTGGGAGGGCTGATGATCGGCACCGTGCTTGGCCTGCCGCTGGCCAGCTTTATCGGCAATCTGGCAGGCTGGCGCGTCAGCTTCTGGTCAGTGGTGGTCATTGCCCTGCTCGCCCTGTGGCTGACCGCCAGAACCGTGCCTGCCACGCTGAAACCGGACGACATCAATCTGGCCGATGAACTGCGGGCGTTAAAAAACCCGACGCTGTGGCGCGCCTACAGCACCAGCCTGCTGATTATTGGCGCGACCTTCGCCGGTTTCAGCTACTTTACCCCGATCCTCAGCTCGCAGACCGGTTTCAGCCACGGCGAAGTGACCGTGCTGCTGCTGGTATACGGCATGGCCACCGTACTGGGTAATGCCGTGGTGGGTCGCCTTGCCGGGCGTTATGCGCTGCCGGCGATCGCCACGGGTCTGCTGGCGCTGGCCTGCTGTTTTGCGCTGTTTGCCCGCTTTATTCATCTGCCACCGGTCGCCATTGCCTCGGCTGTCGGTGTCGGGCTGTTTGGCGTGACGATGAATCCGGCGATGGTGACGCGCGTGATGGCCGCTGCCGGTAACCGACAGCTGGTGAACACGCTGCACACCTCGATGATCACTTTCGGGCTGATGCTCGGGTCGCTTCTCGGCGGCCTGGGTATTGAGTACGGTTTCGGGCTGAGCGCGCCGCTGTGGATCGGAGCAGGTATGGCGCTGTGCGGGCTGTTAACGCTGATCCCGGATCTGAAAACCACCCGGTCACAGGCCTGTACAGAGTAAACTCAGTGCTGATACCGGTTCTTTAACCCCAGGGGCTGACCTTCTTATCGGGTCTGCCCGCTCCCCCTTAGCAAGGAGAAATCATGAATCAACAACGCTGGACAGAGGTCGATAACTATCTGACAGAACAGCTGGTGCCACAGGATGAGGCACTGCTGGCCGCGCTGGAAAACAATCAGGCCGCGGGCTTACCGGCCATTGATGTGGCCCCGAACCAGGGCAAATTGCTCAACCTGCTGGCAAAAATGACCGGGGCGAAACGCATACTGGAAATCGGCACGCTTGGCGGTTACAGCACGCTGTGGATGGCGCGTGCGCTGCCCGAAGGGGGCAAAGTGATCACTCTGGAATATGAACCCCGCCACGCGGAGATCGCCGCACAGAATATCCGCCGCGCCGGGCTGGAACACAGGGTCACCCTGCGCGTCGGCGCCGCGCTGGATACCCTGCCGACGCTGGCTGACGCCGCGCCGTTTGATATGATCTTTATTGATGCTGATAAACGTAATAACCCGGCCTACCTGGAGTGGGCGATCCGCTATTCGCGCCCGGGTACGCTGATTATTGGCGATAACGTTGTGCGCAATGGTCACGTCGCTGACGGCGATACCAGCGACTGGAATATTCAGGGGATACGTGACTTTCTGACCATGATGGGCAGCGATCCCCGCCTTGACGCGACCGCGATTCAAACCGTGGGGGCAAAAGGCTGGGACGGCTTCTCGCTGGCGCTGGTGAAATAATTTCACCCTGGCTCGTGAGGGCCGGGGGCGATATTGGCCAGTGAAACCATAATGCCACACAGTGAAGTACAAATAAGGGGGAAAATAAACGCCTCAGAGTGGCGCAAGGGATTATTCAGGTCCAGCGCAACAACCAAAAAAAACAAACTCGATGCAAAGGTCGCGCTAGAAAATACCTGATGTAATTTATATTGCAGCTTGTGTAATGAAAATGGCGGCGTATGCGTTGACCGCCAGTCCCAGATAAGGTGAATCATCAGATAGAGGGTACAAACAGAAAAATAGAAATAGACCAGCTGCTGACTATCCTGTGGGAAGAACGAACAGAAGCGCATCAACTTGCGCGCCAGACGGCGAACAGGTACAAAGCACTGAGCAGGGTTCCTCCTGTCACCACACCGCAGTTGATCACATAAGGCGTGAGTGTAATGGCCGGAAATAACAGGGGGACAAATCCCGAAAGTGCCAACCCCCAGCCCCCCCCACCTATTACTGCATGTATTAACGTTTTAAGACTGAAATCCATTTTCCACCTCCATAACTTATTCCATTAATAAAGTAAAACCTCCTGAGCACGCCAAAAATATTACCGAAAATAAAAACTAAGATCATCACAAAATAATAAAGCAGCCGCCCTTAAATCCCGTTTTTCGGGATGGATCGCAGAATTCAAGGGGGCAGGACTTATCTCCCGCTCAGTGCCGGAAAACGCTGTTGCAACCCGCTAAACAGAGCGGACATCTGCGCTTCCAGCGGCAGGTCCGCCCCCTCGCCCGCGTTGACCGCCGCAAACACCTGGTGCTTGAGAAAATGACGCCAGACTACCGGCTGTCGGGCGAGAAACACCGTTAACAGCTGATAGCGTTCCGGTGTCCACAGGGCTTCAAAGGTGCGCCGGGCGTCCCCCACGTCGAAGTGCTCGCCAGTCCCCGCCGGCATTGCCGCACGCAGGCGCGCCGTCCCGACGTCGTCAATCTCTCCGCACTGCAGCGCCACGCCGTACTGCTCACGAGCCGCCTGCTCCGTCAGGAAGCCGCACTGTACATCCTGCAGTACCGCCTGCGCGCGGCGGTTTTTCGCCAGCCCGTAGCCGCCGGCACCCGGGCCTTTGATTGCCACCACGTCACCCGGCCCGCAGTGGATCACATCGGTGTTCCCGTGCTCCGTCACGCGGCCATCGGCATGCTCGGTGCGAAACCATGAGGTGCTACCCGCCCGTCCGCCCGCCGCCCCGGCGGAGGAGAAGACCGAACGATTGCGGTTGCGGGCCGTAATAGTGGTATTAGGGGCAAACACCTCAAACGCCATTTCGGTCGCCAGCCCGCCGCGATACTCCCCGGCACCTGCGCTATCGGTCGCCAGACCATAGCGCAGGAACCGCACCGGGACTTCCGCTTCGTTGATCTCTATTGGCGTATTCTTCAGAAACGCCGACAGGCCGCCGGAACCGTCCGGGCCATCGTGTTTCGGTGTACCGCCCGCCCCGCCGCCTACCGGGCCGAGGGAGGCCACCACACTGCGGTTCTGGCCGTCAACGGTGCGGATATTAATGATGGAGTTCCCCCCCGGGGAGTTGGCCGGCAGCCGATCCGGCATCGCCAGGGAAAACGCGCCCACGGTAGCAATCTGCGACATGGCACAGGTCAGGGAGCGCATGCCTACGGCCGCTGGCGCTTCACAGTTCATAATGGTGCCCGGCGGTAAAATCGCCCGCGTCGGGCGCAGCGTTCCGGCGTTCAGCAGCAGGGAACGATCCAGCGTCGACAGCACGTATGTCACCCCCACCAGCGCCAGCGGGTGACGTTCCCGCCCCCCGGTAGGCATATTGAGGGAGGACATCAGTTGCGGATCGCTGCCGGTATAGTCCAGCACCAGGCTGTCGCCTTTCACCCGCAGCGTGACGGCAATACGGCAGGGATAACCGCCCTCGCCATCTTCGTCCGCGTAATCGGCGTAGAAGTACTCCCCGTCAGGAATGGTGCTGATAATGCCGCGCGCCTGCTGCTCGGCGTAATCGAGGATCCCCTCAACCCCGGTGAGGAAGTCCTCAATGCCAAAGCGGGCGATAATCTCCTGCACTTTGCGTTCGCCAATATTTACCGACGCAATCTGGGCGTTAAAGTCTCCCCAGTTCTGATCGGGTACACGGACGTTCAGCCGCATAATGCGCGCCACCTCTTCGTTCAGCACGCCCCCGCTGATGATCTTCAGCGGCGGGATACGGATGCCTTCCTGCACGATCTCCGTCAGCGAGCGCGACAGCGAGGCCGGTACCGCTCCCCCCACGTCGGTGTTATGGATGTGGCCCACCACAAAACAGGTGATTTCGCCGTCGTGGAACACCGGTTTCCAGATATGAATGTCCGGTGAATGGGTGGCCACGTTACCCGCATACGAATCGTTGGTGATGCAGATATCGCCTTCCTGATAGCCGTCAATCAGCGCCAGCACCGGGCCATAATCAATGCCGCTGTACCAGGGCGCACCAAAGCTGCGCGGTGACGCAAAGGCCATCCCGTCACGGCTGACAATCTGACAGGAAAAATCTTCCGTCTCTTTGACAAAGGTGGAGTGCGCGGTTCGCATCAGCGTAAATGCCATGGCATCGGCGGCGGCCGCGCAGTAGTTGGCGAGAATTTGCAGGTTACGTCCATCAATGGCCATGATGTGCTCCGGTTAGCGGGGTAATAATCAGGTTGCCGTACTGGTCAACATCGACCTGCATCTGCGGCGGAACGCAGGTGGTGCAGTCATCCTGGGCAATAATCACCGGCCCGGTCAGCTGGTGTCCGGCGCGCAGCGCACTGCGGGCAACAACATCCAGCTGCCACCAGCGCCCGTCAATCCAGGCTTCAACCTGTTGCTGTACCGGAACCGGTCCGTCTGCCTCAGGCAGCGTGGTCAGGCGTGGTTTTGGCGTCGGGGAGGAGAGCACCAGCCGCAGGTTGATGAGTTGTACCGGTGCCTGCGCATCGTGATGGCCAAACAGACGGGTGTGATGAGCATCGAAGGCGCTGCGGATTGCCTGCAGGTCCCCTTCGAGCAGCCAGCATCGCTGCACGACGACATCGATTTCAAACGACTGTCCGCGATAGCGCATATCTGCCGAGAAACTGAGTTCGTACGGCAGATCGGCACCATATTCCCGTGCCAGCCAGCCTTCCGCTTCGTCACTGAGCTGCTGCGCACTCTGCTGCAGGCGGTCACTGACCGCCGGGGTCAGGTCGCAGTACAGCGTGCGGATAAAGTCATTTTTGATATCGGCCACCAGGCCACCCAGCGCCGAAAGCACGCCTGGCGTGGGGGGCACCACCACGCCTTTCAGCTTCAGCTCACGCGCCAGGAAGCAGCCCATCATGGGCCCGGCACCGCCGAACGCCAGGAAGTAAAATTCGCGCGGATCCAGACCAAAGCGCGAGATCAGCCCGCTGGTGTCGCTGTACATGCTGGAGATCGCCAGCGCGATAATATTTTCGGCAGTTTCCTCAATGCTGATCCCCAGCGGGCCGGCCAGTTTCCCGACCGCCGCACGCGCGCCGGCGACGTCCACCTGCACCGCGTTGTAACCGAGGTCGCCATGCCCCATCAGGCCGCAGGCCGCAAAGGCATCCGTGGCGGTCGCCTCGGTGCCGCCACGGCGGAAGCAGACCGGCCCCGGCAGCGATCCGGCGCTGTCCGGGCCGACCTGCAACACCCCCAGACTGTCGATCCAGGCAATCGATCCCCCGCCCTGTCCCACCGAGGTGACAGAGACGGACGGAATATAGATCGGGAAGTCACCGATAATTTCGCCGTTGCCGTATTCCGGGCGGCCATCGATGATCACCGCCACATCCGCGCTGGTGCCGCCGATATCCAGACTGAGCAGGCGGTCAAAACCGCAACTTTCAGCGATATAGCTCGCGCCCATCACCCCGGACGCCGTGCCAGACAGCACCATCTGCACGCACTCGGCTTTTGCCTGCGCCAGGCCCATCACCCCGCCGTTAGATTTGGTGATACGCGGCGGTACCGGTACCCCCATCGCTTTCAGCGCCCGCTCGAAGGCATCCAGATACTGGATTACCTTCGGCTGCACGTAGGCATTGATCACCGCGGTGATGGTGCGTTCATATTCGCGGATGATCGGCCAGATCTCTGCCGAACAGGAGGTCAGCAGGTCAGGGGCGATTTCAGCCACGATCTCGCGCACCTGCGCTTCATTGCTGCCGTTGCGATAGCTGTGCAGAAGTGAGACGACAATACCCTCGCAGCCCGCCGCGCGCGCCGCCTCCACCGCATCGATGACGCTCTGGCGGTCCACCGCCTGCAGCACGTTGCCGTCGCGGTCGCTGCGCTCTCTGATGGCGAAAACGCGGTCGCGGGCGATCAGCGGGGCCGGACGGCGTGAAAACAGATCGTGAATATGTGGAATTTTGAGCCGCGCCAGCTCCAGCACATCACAGAACCCTTCCGTGGCAAACAGCGCCAGCTTCACCCCCTTGCGCTGGATCACCGCATTAACGCCGACCGTCGTGCCGTGGGTAAAGTAATGGATGTCGGCAGGATCAATCCCATCGCGCTGCGCAAACTGCGCCAGCCCGGTGGTGATCTCGCTGCCGGGGCTGTCCGGGCGTGACAGGACTTTCAGGGTACGGATGCTGTTATCACGCTCGTCCAGCAGCGCAAAATCCGTGAACGATCCGCCAATATCGACGCCAACGCGGTAGCTCATGGGGTGTTGTCCTCTGGTGGGGTGGGAATAAATTCCATCAGTCGCTGTGGCTGTGCCACGGGCTGCCAGCCCGCCCGACGGTAAACGTCGTGAGCATCGTCGGTGGCCAGCATCCAGCGTTTTATTGTTTGCAGTTCGGGATGGGTGAGCACGGTGGCGGCAAACCAGCGGCCGAGCCCTTTGCCGCGATGGGCATCATCAATCATCACGTCGCTGAGGTAAGCAAAGCGGCTGTAATCGGTGATCAGACGACCAAATCCGACCTGCTGCTGGCGGTAATAAAGACCAAAGGGCATGGATGCGGCGAGAGATCGCTCGGTGGTTGCCAGCGACTGCCCGGCGGCCCAGTAGCTTTTTTCAGCCAGCTGGGCATGCACCCACGCGATATCCAGTTTGCGGGTATCGCTGCTTAACAGATATTCATCGCGCTGCCATTCGGCAACCACGGGGACAACCGGCTTGAGCATAGGGACTCCTGGCTCTTTTTTAGCGGATAAAAAGAGTGTAAGCCCTTTAGCAGGCGCAGTTTTTTGGTTGTGCGGGGTCAGTACGGCGTTTTGTGGGGAATTGCGGGCGGGCGGGGAAATATTCTGCCGGACGAGGGAAGCCCGCGTGCCAGGCATGGTGCTGTCGCGGGCGCGCGGCGCGCCTCTGACGTTGACCTGGACAATGGCGCACATCCTCACCTCGGGTTGACCTGAAAAAAGGGTCAGCCCGGGCGTGAAATGGGACTAAAACTCGACCTGGGTGTGGCGGGTAATCAGCGACCGCAGCGGCACACTGCTTTTCATGATGGGGGACTTGATCACGATATAACTGAAGTACTTATCAATGCCCACTTTGGCATCGAGCAGCCCTTCAATCACTTCCTGATAGTGCTCAATACTGCGGGTGATAAAGCGCAGCAGGTAGTCATACCCCCCGGTGATCAGATGGCACTCCATCAGCTCATCCACTTCGCGGATCGCATTCTCAAACTTCAGGAAATCCTCGCGGCGATGCCCGGACAGGGTCACTTCGGTGAACACCGTGACGGAATCGGTGATTTTCGTCAGATTGATATGCGCCTCATAACCGGTGATAAAACCCGCGGTTTCCAGGCGCTTGACGCGTTGCAGACAGGGGCTGGGCGAAAGCCCAACGGCATCGGCCAGGTTCACATTGCTGATACGGCCATCTTTCTGGAGCTGAACCAGAATGTTAATGTCGATACGGTCCAGTTTCATTAAGCCGTTCATAAGACCCCTCATTGGTTCACGTCACCCAACTGGTATAGCACGCTTAATCACTGAGACGCCAGTATTTTAACATCGCGTGCTATCCGGGCGTAATTATCAATAAATGTAATAATATCAATGAGGAAGAATTATCAGCCTAAACGCCCCGTGGCGCGTGCCAGGGCGATATCAAAGATATGCAGAGCCTCTTCCAGCTGCGAATCACTGGTCACCAGCGGTGCCAGGAAGCGCACGGTATTGCGGTGCAGACCACATTTGATCAGCAACAGTCCTTCCTGACAGGCGCTGTCGAGGATCTTCTGCGTCAGCGCGGCATCGGGCTTTTTGGTTTCAAAATCAATTATCTCCACCGCCTGCATAAAGCCAATGCCCCGCACTTCACCAATGCAGGCATATTTTTCTGCCAGCTGATGCAGACGCGCATTCATCTGCTGGCCGAGCTGATTCGACCGCGCCAGCAGATCGCCCTGCTCAAACAGATCGAGTACCGCCAGCGCCGCCGCACAGCCCAGTGCGTTACCGCCATAGGTGCCCCCCAGCCCGCCCGGCGCTGGCGCATCCATGATGGCCGCTTTGCCGACCACGCCAGAAATCGGCAGGCCGCCGCCGAGGCTTTTTGCCACGGTAACCAGGTCCGGCACGATGCCGCTGTGCTGGAAGCCAAACATCTTACCGGTACGGCCAAAGCCGGTCTGCACTTCGTCGCAGATCAGCAGAATACCGTGACGCTGGGTGATCTCGCGCAGCGCCTGCATAAAGGCCGGTGACGCCGCCAGGAAGCCACCGTCACCCTGTACCGGCTCGATGATGATCGCCGCGACACGCTCCGGCAGGATCTGCACGGCGAACAGCGTATCCAGCGCGTTGAGACAGTCCTGTTCGGACACATGATGGAAGGCGTTAGGGAACGGGACGCGGTAAATATCCCCCGGGAACGGCCCAAAGTTCTGCTTATAGGGCTGGCTCATTCCGGTTAAGGTCACGCCTAATAAGGTCCGCCCGTGAAACGCACCGTCAAAAGCGATGATGCCAGGACGGCCGGTGTGTGCGCGGGCAATTTTCACCGCATTTTCTACCGCTTCGGCCCCGCTGGTGAAAAACACACTTTTAAATTCTTCACCGGCCCCAATCAGCATATTCAGACGCCGGGCCAGCTCGATATAACCCGGATAAGCGGCTACCTGGAAACAGGCATGGGATACCCGTTGCAGCTGCGCGGTGACGGCATTCACCACGGCAGGATGGTTATGGCCTACGTTTAATACGCCAATGCCGCCGACAAAATCTAAATAACGATTCCCTTCCACATCCCAGACTTCAGAACCTTTGCCTTTGGCAATCACAATCGGGTGCGCGGTGACTACGCCACGGGGAACATTTTCTGCACGCGCGTCCAGAAACAGGGCGTTATCAGAGAATGTCTGCTGTTCAGCCAGTAAATTGTGCATTGATTTGCCTCATTGACGTCAAGATGAATAGTTGCCCTGAGCGGGCATGGGTCAAGTATCGCAATAAGCCGTCAGGGAAAGCTGCCGTTCGACGGGCGGCAGCAGCATTAACTTTCGTAATTTGTCCCAAACGTTGAATTAAATTTTTACCGGCAGGGATTCCTGCACCACCGCGCAGAACCAGCGGATGCCGTACGGGATCAGCGCATCGTTAAAGTCATATTCAGAGTGATGCAGCGGGCGACTTTCCGCCGACCCCAGCCAGACATAGGCCCCGGGTGTGGCCTGCAACATAAAGGAGAAGTCTTCCGAGGTCATTGCCGGTTTAGGTGCGGGGCCGTGCTCCAGCCCGGCGCGGCGCGCGGCGTTCAGCGCCACCCGGGCTTCATGCTGACCGTTGATGGTCGCCGGATAGTAGCGATCGTAGGTCACCCGCGCCGTCAGCCCGTGTGCCGCCGTGACATGCTGCGCCAGTTCGCGCATGCGCTGTTCAATCCGATCCTGCACGCCAGCATCAAATGTGCGTACCGTCCCGCTCAGGGTCGCCTGCGCCGGGATCATATTATGGGAGAAGCCGCCGTTAATGCGCGTCACCGTCAGCACGGCGGGATCGCACGGGTCCAGATCGCGGCTGACAATCGTATGCAGCGCCACCACCAGTTCACTGGTGGCCAGCAGCGTATCGCCGGTCAGCTGCGGCTGGGCAGCATGGCCGCCGCCGCCCTCCACGGTGATACTGAAGGCATCGCCAGCGGCCATAATCGGCCCTGGCCGGGTCTGTACCGTGCCCAGCGGCAGCTGCGGCCAGTTATGAATGGCATAGACCGCGTCACAGGGAAAGCGGGTAAACAGGCCGTCGTCGATCATCGCCTGCGCCCCGGCCAGCCCCTCCTCCGCCGGCTGGAAGATAAAACAGACCGTACCGTCAAAACTGCTCTCCGCCGCCAGCGCCTGAGCGGCCCCCAGCAGCATAACGGTGTGGCCGTCATGCCCGCAGGCGTGGCAGACATCGGGCTGACGGCTCTTCCATGGCTGACTGCCGTTATCGGCCATCGGCAACGCATCCATATCGGCGCGCAGGCCAACCGTACGTGTGCTGCTGCCGCGCTTCAGGACGCCGACCACGCCGGTTTTACCAATGCCCTGATGAACCTCCAGCCCCAGGCGGGTGAGGAACTCAACCACCAGCGCGCTGGTGCGGTGCTCCTGATAACCCAGTTCGGGGTGCTGATGAATATCGCGCCGGAGCGCCACTAATGCGGCAAGATCCATATCAGTATCCTTTTTCACGATCGACCACGCCGATCATCGGTTCACCACGCTCAAAGCGACGAATATTGTCCAGCAGCGCCTCCACCGCACTCTCGGGCTGCGTCTGGCTGGCGATATGAGGTGTCAGCCAGACGGCCGGATGCTGCCAGAAGGCATGACCGGGCGGCAGCGGTTCCGGTGCCGTGACATCCACCACCGCTGCCCGCAGCTGCTGGCTGTCGAGGGCGCGGATTAAATCGTCATGGTCGAGCTGCGCGCCGCGCCCGACCTGTACCAGCGCCGCGCCACGGGGTAACTGGCTGAACAGATCCGCATTGAGCATCCCTTCGGTGCTGGCGGTGAGCGGCAGCAGGCAGATCAGAATGTCGGTGCGCGCAAGGAACTCGCCCAGGCGGTCACTGCCCGCATAGCACTGTACGCCCGGCAGGTCGCGCGGCGACCGGCTCCAGCCCGCGCAGTCAAAGCCCAGGGCCACCAGCGGCTGCAGCACCGCTTCGCCCAGCGTGCCCAGCCCCATCACGCCTATGCGGCGGCTGGCAGCGGTGTGTACGCTGTGCGCCTGCCAGAGGCCCTCCCGCTGCTGTTGCAGATAGCGCGGCATATCACGGTGCAGGCCCAGCACGGCAAAGGTGACATATTCCACCATCCCGCGGGTCAGGCCCGGTTCGATCATCCGCACCACCGGCAGCGTCGGTGGCAGGCTGGCATAGTCAAACTGATCGGCCCCTGCTCCCACCGAAAACAGCACTTTCAGGTTGGGAAACTGCTGCATAATGTCATCTGGCGGTATCCACGCCACCAGGTACCCGACCTCTTCCGGATTGCCGGTGTCCGGCCACAGATGAAAGCGGGTAGCGGGTGCCCGTTCCGCCACCAGCGCGGCCCATTTTTTCCCACGTTCGGGCTCAGACTTATAGACAATGTTCATCAAGCCAGCGCCTGGCTCATCAGGGCGAATGCCTGCATTCCGCCGGTTTCAGGCTGCCACGGCACCCCTTTGTACATGGTGACCGGGGTATCCACTTCCACCAGACCCAGCCCGGTGAGCCACGGCCCTATCCCCGCCGAGCGATCGGTGTCGATGCGCACAAACTGACCGCTGACCCCGCTTAACAGCTGGCTGACCAGCAGCTTCGCATTCCCCGGGCTGCGTGCGATGACCGGGCCAATCGCATAGCCGTGACCGAAGCGGCGCAGGCAGGCAAACCCGGCGGCCGTTCCGTTCTCTTCCAGCACCAGAAAACGCTCTGCGCTGTCGAGCAGGTTGGCAATCAGCAGCGGGCGGTGCTGCCCCAGCGCCTGACGATCCAGCGCGGTCAGCAGCGCGGCATCCTGCACGCTGGCGCTGCGCAGCTGTTGCTGTGGCCCACAGGCAATGGCGGAGACCGCCGCCAGCTCCCGGCACTGATGCTGTTCAACGTGGCCGGTGGCGACAAAGCCCAGCTTTTCATACAGCGGTTTACCGGCCTCCGTCGCGTGCAGCCGCACGTGGCTCCCCTCCAGCTTCGCCAGCGTCTGCTGCATCAGATCTCTGCCAATGCCGCGCCCCTGCTGGTCCCCGCTGACAATCACCAGCCCGAGGGTGGCGTAATCACGCCCCCAGCGCCAGCGCAGTGCGGTACCAATCACCTCGCCCTTCTCCACGGCCACCAGGCCTTCGCCCAGCCGCAGCGCCTGCTGCCAGTCGGCACGGCGGTGCGGCCATTTCACCTGCTGCGTCAGGGCAAAGGCGGCGTCCAGATGAGTTTCGTTCATCGCAACAAATTCAATCGTCATTTCGGCTCCTTACATCATTCCCGGCGCATCAAGGCCGGAACCGTCGATCAGCCGTTCGTAGCGGAACGGCGTCGGATCAACAATCGGGGTATCTTTCGTGGCAAGGTCAGCGGCCAGCCGCCCGGCTCCGGGGCCAATGCCAAAACCGTGGGCGCTGTAACCGGCGGACAGCACCAGGCCAGGCAGTTTAGCAACCGGGGAGATCACCGGCACGGCATCGGCGGTGCTGTCGATCATCCCGCCCCAGGCCTGCTCCAGGCGCACCTTCTCCATCGACGGGAACTCTTTACGCATGGCGCTCAGCCCCTCCTGCACCATCGCCATATCCGGGGACGGGTCGAGAATGCGCACTTTTTCAAACGGTGAGATGCCGTCCATACGCCAGTGGGCGTACGCTTCCGGCCCGGTGATAAACGGGCTAATGCCGAGGTTGATCTTCAGGTTTTTGCGCCGCGCCTTAAAGGTTGGCCAGAACTGACGGGCATAGCGCAGACCCTGCAGGCCGGGCTCCAGGCGTCCGCGCCCGGAGACAGACACGGTGTAACTGCCGTCCAGCTGCGGGCGGCAGGCGAAGCCCGGCGTATACAGCGGCAGGGCAATTTTTTGTTCGATGGGCGCGGTGCGGAACGCCGTGCCAATGACGTTGCCGAGAGGCAGATCGATACCGTGACGGCGGCAGAACATCGAGGTCCAGGTGCCGCCTGCGCAGATCACGCTGCTGGTTTTGATTAGCCCCCGTTCGGTGAGCACGCCGCTGACGCGGCCGGCGGAAATATCCAGCCCGCGCACCGCACACTGCTGAAACACCATCGCGCCCAGCCGCTGGGCGGCAATCGCCAGGCCCGGTGCCGCCAGAGACGGCTCGGCGTGTCCGTCAGTGGGCGAGGACACGCCTCCCAGCCATGCGCTGGTGCTGCCCGGCGTCATCGCCCTGGCGCGCTCCGCCGTGAGGATCTCACTGTGGAAGTCATAGCCTCTGGCCATCTTATTCCAGGCTTCCCAGGCGTTGATGTCGTCCTGGTTCTGGGTGGCGTACACCAGCCCACTGCGGCGGAAGCCCAGTTCTTCCCCGGTTTCCGCCCCCAGCTCACCCCAGCGTTGCAGCGCATATTTGATTAACGGCAGCTCGCGCTCGTCGCGATTCTGCTGGCGGCACCAGCCCCAGTTGCGGCTTGACTGTTCGCCGCTGACCAGGCCCTTTTCAATCAGCACCACGCTGACGCCTTTTTTCGCCAGTTCATAGGCAGCAGCGGCCCCGGCAATGCCGGCACCAATCACCACCACATCGGCCGCAGGCGGAAAATGCGGGCTGTCCTGTACGTATCGAATGGGTGCGGGCATGTTGTTCCTTACCTGAAAATAGTGTGACGGGCGGACCGGAAAAAAGATCCCCCCCTTCATCAATCAGCGACTGCGGCATTGCCGGTCGCCCCGTCTTACAAGGCGATGTCGCTCTCTTCGTGTTCGTCCAGCCAGCCCTGACGCAGCTCCGGCACGGCGCGTTTCAGCCGCTCATAGTACAACTCGGTGGAGGGCTTGTCGTAGTCGGCGCGCGCGACCTGGGTGACCATCCGGCCATTTTTCACCACAATAATCTCGTCACACACCGAACGCACCGCATGCAGGTCATGGCTGATAAACAGCACCGACAGGCCCAGCTCGCGGCGCAGCTCGGTGATCAGATCCAGCACGGCCGCCGCCACCACGGTATCCAGCGCCGAAGTCACCTCATCACACAGGATCAGGTCCGGCTCGGCCGCCAGCGCACGGGCCAGGTTGACGCGCTGCTTCTGCCCCCCGGACAGCGACCAGGGCTTACGCCACAGCACGCTGCGCGGCAGGCGCACCAGATCGAGCAGTTGCAACATGCGCCGCTCCAGCGCCTGACCGCGCAGGCCGTGGAACAGCTTGAGCGGGCGCTTTAGAATGGTTTCAATACTGTGCGCCGGGTTCAGGGCGGTATCCGCCATCTGGAACACATACTGGATGCGGCGCAGTTCGTTTTCCGGGCGTTGGCGCATATCCCCGGCAATGTAGTGACCGTTAAACAGAATATGGCCGCTGCACGGCTTGTTCATCCCGGCGATGGCGTGGGCCAGCGTGGTTTTGCCCGAGCCGGACTCCCCGATAATGCCAATGGCCTGGCCGCGATACAGGCTGAAGTTAATCTCCTGCAGGATTTTAATTTTCGGCTGGCCGTCACTGTCCAGCGGGCCGTAACCGGCGGACAGGTCGCGCACCTGCAGCAGCGGCTGCACGCTGTCATCCTGAGCCTGCCACGGACTCGGTCGCGGTTTCTGCCTGGCCGCTTCCAGCAGCAGATGGCTGTACTCCGCTTTCGGTGCGCGCAGCAGCTGTTCGGTGGTGCCGTATTCGGCAATGGCCCCTTTCAGCAGCACGAGAATTTTATCCGCCATCTGCGCCACCACCGCCAGATCATGGCTGACGTAGATGGCGGTGGTGCCGCGCTGGCGTACCACGCGGCGAAAGGCTTTCAGCACTTCGACCTGGGTGGTGACATCCAGGGCAGTGGTCGGTTCATCGAGGATCACCACCTCCGGGTCGCTGATCAGCGCCATGGCGGTCATCAGACGCTGGAGCTGGCCGCCGGACACCTGGTGCGGATAGCGGTCACCGATGGTTTCCGGGTTGGGCAGCGCCAGCTCACGGAACAGCTCAATGGCCTTGGTTTCCGCATCGGCGCGGTTCATCACGCCGTGGATCACCACCGGCTCCACCACCTGGTCCATGATCTTCATCGCCGGGTTGAAAGAGGCCGCAGCACTCTGGGCGATATAGGCCACTTTATTGCCGCGGAACTGACACAGCTGTGACGGCGTGAGCGAGGTGACGTCCGTTCCGGCAAGGTGGACGGTGCCCCCGGCAATCTGACAGCCGTGGCGGGCATAGCCCATCAGCGCCAGGGCAATGGTGGTTTTGCCGGAACCGGACTCGCCAATCAGGGCCAGCACTTCCCCCTTCTGCACGGTGAAGTGAATGTCGGAGACCAGCGCAATTTCGCGCCCGTCATCGGCCTGCGCAGTGACCCGCAGGCCATCAACGGAGACCACCGGCGTAGACGCATGTGGCGTAATATTCATGCAACCCCCTTAGCAACGACGGTTAAGGAACGCATCGACTGCAGGCTGTCAATAAACAGGTTGGCCCCGATGGTCAGGCTGGCAATCGCCACTGCCGGCATCAGCACCGCCGGGGAGCCATCAAATAATCCCTGTAAGTTTTCGCGCACCAGGGTGCCCCAGTCGGCATAAGGCGGCTGCACGCCCAGCCCGAGGAAGCTCAGACCACTGAGCAGCAGCACGATATAGACAAAGCGCAGGCCGAAGTCGGTCAGCATCGGGTGCAGCATATTCGGCAGAATATCGTGGATTGCCACGTACAGACGGCTCTCTCCGCGCAGGCGGGAGGCCTGGACATAATCCATCGAACGCAGGCTGGAGGCCATGGCGTAGGCAATACGGTACGCCCCCGGCCAGTAGGTAAACACGGCGGTAATAATCAGCATCGGCAGCGACGAGCCAAACACCGCGACGATCATCAGCGCAAGGATTTTGCCCGGCAGCACCAGCATGGCGTCGTTGATGCGCCCCAGCACCTCTTCCAGCCAGCGCCCGGCGACGGCCGCCAGCAGCGCCAGCAGCGTACCGACCAGGCTGGCCAGCACGGCTGCAGTGAGCGCCAGGCCGATAGAGTAGCGTGCGCCGAACAGGATACGGCTGAAAATATCGCGCCCGAGATAGTCGGTGCCGAACCAGAATTCGCGGCTGAAGTCACCAAACAGCGGACCGCCGCCGATATCCTCCAGGTTGTGCGGCGCGAGGGCAGTGCCAAACACCGCCATAAAGATCCAGAACAGGGTGATCAGCAGACCGATACGGCCACTGATGGTGAGCGATTGAAAGAAGCGCCACGGCAGCGTCAGCAGATTCATCAGCCCCTCCACTTAGGATTGAATGCGATAGTCAGAATGTCAGCGGCCAGCAACAGCACCAGATAGCAGACGGCGAAGAACATGACGCACAGCTGTACCACCGGCAGGTCGCGGTTGCTGACCGCATCCACCATCTGGCTGGCCAGCCCCGGGTAACTGAAGATACTTTCGATAATGATCACGCCGCCAAACAGGTACGAGAGGCTGAGTGAGATGGCATTGGCAATCGGGCCCACAGCATTCGGCAACGCGTGGCGCAGCATGGCACGCAGCGGCGAGACGCCTTTCAGCAGTGTCATTTCCAGATACGGGCTGTCCATCTGATTGACGATGGCTGCCCGGGTCATCCTTGCCATCTGTGCCACCACCACGCAGCACAGCGTCATCACCGGCAGGGCAAAGGTCCGCAGAAAGCCGAGGAAGTCCTGATGGGTGGAGCCCAGCGACATCGCCGGCACCCACTGCAGTTTGACCGCGAAGATAATCACCGCTACGGTGGCAACCAGAAACTCCGGTACCGCCACCACGGCCATCGTGCTGACCACCAGCGCACGATCGAGCAGAGATCCGCGCTTCATGGCCGCGGTAATGCCGATAAACAGCGCCAGCGGCACCGACACCAGGGTGGTAGTGACGGCGAGCTGGAAGGTGGCCGGTATACGCTGTGCCACCAGTTGCGTCACCGGAAGATTGCTGGCGAACGAGGTGCCAAAGTCGCCCTGAAACATCCCGGCCAGCCAGCTGAAGTAACGCATCACCAGCGGCTGATCGAGGCCGAGCTGCTGGCGCAGTGCCGCGACCGTTTCCGGCGTCGCGGACTGGCCGAGGATCATCTGTGCGGCGTCCCCCGGCAGCATGCTGGTGATAAAGAACACCAGCGCCGAGACAATCAGCAGCGTCAGTATGCCCGACCCGATGCGCCGGAATATCAGTGTCAAAAGATACCTGTTCATCGCCATTCTCCTGGTGAAAGTTTAAAAATTTACGACGTCAGCCAGGCGTACTCGTGGAAGCGATAGCCCATCATCATGCCTGACGGCATCGCTTCTACCCCTTTCACTTTGTTACTGCAGCCATCCATCGTACTGATAAAGGCCGGGATCAGCGTGCCGCAGTTGTCGTACACCAGCTTCTGCATGTCGCCATACATCTGCTTGCGTTTTGCCTGGTCGCTTTCACCCCGGGCGGCGGTAACCAGCTGGTCGAACTGGGCATTTTTCCAGCCCGATTCGTTCCAGGATGCGGTGGAGTAATAGAACTGGGAGAACAGCATATCCAGCGTCGGACGCGGGTTAACCGAACCGTAACCAATGGGATCTTTCATCCAGTGGGCCGACCAGTAACCGTCATACGGCACGCGACGTACCGCCACGTTAAGACCGGCAGAGCGGGCAATCTGCTGTAGCAGCTGGCCGCCCTCAACGGCCCCTTCGATGTTCGGCGTGGTGATCACTTCTATTTTCGCGCCGACCATATTGGCCTTCTTCAGGTGGAACTTCGCCTTATCGAGATCCAGCGGACGCTGCGGCAGATCCTTGTTAAACATCGGATGCCACGGCGGCACCGGCGTGTCGTTACCGATATCCCCAAAGCCCTGCAGCACGGTCTTGACGATCATCTCGCGCGGCTGCAGATATTTCATCGCCAGCACGAAGTCCGGGTGGTTACCCGGCGCACGGTCAGTACGGATAATCAGGTCGCTGTACATGCCTGATTTGCTCTCCATGATGGTAAATTTGCCGTTCTGCCGCAGGCGTTTAACGTCATTGGCGGAGAGCGTGGACACCATATGCAGGTCGCCGGACATCAGGGCGTTGACGCGTGCCGCAGGATCCGTCACCCCCATCAGCTCCACTTCATCAAGGTGAGGCAGGCCCGGTTTGTAGTAGTTTTTGTTTTTGCTGCCGACGGTGCGTACGCCCGGCTGGAATGAGGTCAGCACAAACGGCCCGGTGCCAATCGCTTTACTGAAGTCTTTGGTGCCGTCCTGCACGATCAGGAAAGAGCTGGTGGCCAGAATCGACGGCAGGTCGACGTTAGGCTGATCTAACGTGATCTGCACTTCCCCCGGGCTCACCGCCTTGATCTCTTTCATCTGGCTGGCGAGGGTGATGACCGTTGAGGCGACCGCCGGGTCTTTGTGGCGGCTGAGGGAGTAGACCACGTCGGCGGCAGTCAGCGCTTTACCGTCGTGGAAGGTCACGCCAGGGCGCAGCTTCACCTGCCAGACCAGACCGTCGGTGCTGGTCATTGACTCTGCCAGCGCGGGCTGTGCCTTCAGGTCTTTATCCAGCTCCATCAGGCCGCTGTAGAACATAAACTGACGGCAGTAGTCGCCGCTGTTGCTGCCTTTCGCCGGGTCGAGGGTATCACTGGCCGAAGCGTTGGCGACCGCTGCACGCAGTTTGCCCCCCTTGACCGGCGTTTCCGCAGCGAAGCTGAACTCCGGGAAACCAATCAGGCCGGTACTCATCACCGCACCGGCGGACAGCAGCTTCATCATGCCGCGTCGGGAAATGGCAACATCCGTTATCGCCTGGGTCAAATTCGGGTTAACGCGGCTAAATTCTTTGCGAAATTTACTCATTTGCATACCCTCGATGTTGAAATCAGCGACCCCCTGAATCATTGGAGCCGCCGCAGAACGGCAACGTAGCGGATCCCCGCGAGCCATTGTCAGCCCGTGGTGAAAGCCAGCGTGTCGGTGGCCCAAAGAATGGCGGAGATCAGGAAAATTTATCTTTGGCTTTGTAGTAAAGCCCCGCTACCGGCAGGAACCAGGGCTTACCGAAGTAGCCGGGAACCGCTGGCCAGCTGTTGCGCTGCCACGGGTTGTCGTTACTTTTTTCTGCTATCAGATCGGCCATCACCCGGCCCATCCACACGGACATCTGGGTGCCGTGCCCGCTGTAGCCCAGCGAGTAAAACACCCCGTCCTGTTCACCGGCATGGGGCAGTCGGTCAGCGGTCATATCCACCAGTCCCCCCCAGCAGTAATCGATGGCAACGTTACCCAGCGCCGGGAACATGGCCTGCATCCCCGCTTTCAGTACTTCGCCACTTTTCGCATCCGACGTCGGGTTGCTGATGGCAAAGCGTGCGCGGCCGCCAAACACCAGACGACGGTCGGCAGTGGTGCGCAGATAGTTGCCCAGGTTCAGCGAGGTGACATAGGTGCGGTCACCCGGCAGTAAACGGTTGAGCAGACCGGCTTCCAGCGGTTCAGTGACCACCACAAAGCTGCCCACCGGGATAATGCGCCGCTGGAACCACTCAAACGGGCCGGTATTCGAGCAGCCGGTGGCCATCAGCACTTTTTCGGCCACAATATCGCCCTTCGCGGTGCTGACCCGGTGGCGGTAGCCGTTAAGCCGCGTCAGGCCGGTGACTGCCCGGTGCGGATAGATGGCCGCACCGGCACGGGCAGCGGCTTCCGCCAGGCCGACGCCAAACTTACCCATGTGCATCTGACCGCCGTGATGCTGTAACAGCGCACCGTGGAACTGCGGCGAGTCAATCTCACGTTTCACTTCATCCGCGCTGAGGATTTCCACATCCGGGTCAACGTGGCGTTTCATCATCTCGCACGCCGCTACCAGCGACGGCAGATGTGACGCCTTGCTGGCCAGCTTCAGCTTGCCGCAGCGGCGGAAATCACAGTCGATCTGCTCGCTGGCGACCACGCCCTGCACGTAGTCCACCGCATCGGCAAAGGCCCGGTAGTAGCGGGTAGCCTGTTCGACGCCCTGGGACTCCACCATCGCGGCGAAGTTCTGTGCCACCCCGGTATTACAGTGACCGCCGTTGCGCCCGGAGGCCTGGCTCATGACCTCACCCGCTTCCAGCACCACCACGTTGACGCCGCTGCGGGCAAGACTGAGTGCGGCAGAGATGCCGGTAAAGCCGCCGCCAATCACCACCACATCTGCGGTGGCTGGCAGGTCGCCGGGGGTTGCCCCGGTGAATACCGGGGCCGTTGCCTGCCAGAATGATTCCAGTTTCATGCCCTGCTCCTCTGCGGCTTACAGCCCGACAACGCCCGGAAGACCACCGATACCGCTGATCTCGGTATACTCATAGGCCGGGTTGCCCGGACCGTGACCGCGGTTAACGTAGACCTTGTTTTTGATGCCCAGGTCATAGGCGGTCATCAGGTCGTAGCGCAGGCTGCTGGAGACGTGCAGGATCTCCTCCGGGCCGCAGTTCAGCTTGTTGAGCATGTACTCAAAGCCCTTCATCTGCGGCTTGTAGGCCCCCACCTCTTCCGCCGTAATGGTCATGTGGATCGGTGCGCCCAGGCGCGGGACGTGGTTTTTGATCAGCTCATCGGTCGAGTTAGTCAGCAGCACCAGGGGGAATTCTCTGGCCACCACCGCCAGGCCGGCAGGCACATCAGGGTGCGGGCCCCAGGTGGCGCAGGCGGTCATCACCGCCGCGCAGTCGGCCTCCGTACACTCCACGCCCCATTTGTTACAGGTGCGGTACAGCGCACTGGCCACCACCTGCGGATAAAGCTTGAATGCCCCCAGCACTTCGTCCAGGCGATAGCTTGAAAAGTCATTGGTGAACGCCAGCATCTGCGCCGGACTGACGCGGTCGGCGAAGATGGCGGCAGCGGCACCGGCCATGTCGAAGTTGATCAGCGTGCCGTAACAGTCGAAGGTGATGTATTTCGGTTTAAACACAGCCATTGCGCTACCTCTACAGAGTTCGGTTTAAGGATGAAACGGGATTCAGAAGTCGATCAGCACGCTTTTGTAGCGCTGGCAGGCCTCGAAAGCCTGACGACCCAGATCTTTGCCGATGCCGGAGCCGTGGAAGCCCCCGGTGGGGATAATAAAGTCGCCGGAGCGCCCGTAACGGTTGATCCACACCGTCCCGGCCGCAATACCGCGCATCGCACGCAGGGCACGGTCAATATTTTTGGTATGCACCCCGGCGCACAGGCCGTAGGTCGGGTGGGAAGCCAGTGCCAGCCCTTCAGCCTCATCGTCAAAGATCTGCACGGTAAGCACCGGGCCGAAGATCTCTTCCTGCACCGCCGGGTTGTCATGGCCGCTCACCGCCAGCAGTGTCGGCTGCCAGAAGTAGCCCTCCCCGGTATCCGCAAAGCGCTCGCCGCCGACCAGCACTTCTGCCCCCTGCTGACGGGCGCTGGAGACCACCGAGGCCACTTTTTCCGCCTGCCGGCGGTCAATCATCGGCGCATAACGGCTGGCCTCGTCCCAGGTCACGCCAGCACGGAAGCCCTGGCACAGTTCAATCAGTTTGCTCATCAGGGCGTCGTGAATGCCACGCTGAACAATCAGACGGGTGCCGGCGACGCAGGCCTGGCCCCCGTTGGCGGTGAAGCCGCGCAGGATCCGCCCGGCAACTTCATCAATATCACCGCAGTCATCAAACACCAGCTGCGGACTTTTCCCGCCCAGTTCCAGCGTTACCGGCTTCATGCCGTTGAAGGCGGCATCGCTCATAATGCGTGCCCCGGTGGCGGTGGACCCGGTGAAAGAGACTTTGCGCACCAGAGGATGTGCCACCAGCGCACTGCCGGTGACCGCCCCGCCCCCCTGGATAATATTCAGTACCCCGGCGGGCAGGCCAGCCTGAACAGCCAGCTCGGCCATACGCACGGTGGAAAACGGCGTCAGCTCCGAAGGTTTCAGCACCACAGCATTACCTGCTGCCAGCGCCGGGCCACATTTCCACGACGCCATCGACAGCGGGAAATTCCACGGCGTGATGGCCCCGATCACGCCATACGGCTCCGGCACCAGCATCCCCAGGCTGGTATCACGGGTCGGCAGCACGTCACCGCTGTATTTGTCGGCGCATTCGGCATAAAAGCGGATGGCTTCAGCGGTAAACGGAATTTCGTGGTTGACCACATCGTAAATCGGTCGGGTTGAACCCAGTGACTCCAGCTGTGCCAGTAACGGGTCGGCGGCAATCAGGTCGGCCCAGCGATGCAGTACCGCCCCGCGCTGGCGCGGCGGGCACGATGCCCAGCCGCTGTCGCGCACCGCCCGGTCGGCACCGGTCACGGCCTCATCCACCAGCGCGGCATCGGCTTCAAACAGGTCGGCGGCACGCTGGCCGTCGGACGGACGGTTAACGGTTATCGCCTCTCCGTTTCCGGTCAGATGCTGACCATTAATGAAATGTCCTGCCGGTATCGCTATTTTATCTGGATCGAAACTGAGCATGTACGGACCCTTAATGTTGACCAGAACTTTTTGGTCTGAGTTATTTCATTTGTATTAAGCAATGCAGAAAGTATGCCACCCGTGCAAAAAAATAATAATGCGTAAAAGCGGGTGCAAAAAAATTTTCTGCCGTAATGGCGAGTGTTTTATGACAGATAAACCGACTGAGTAAATAGATGATTTTCATCACAAAATAAACGCACCACGGCGGTGAATCCGGTACTAAACTTGCACCAAATAAGCGCGGTGACGGTAAGCGCTTTGCGTTAAGTGTCGGTATTACAGATAAAAAAAGGCCCGCACCTTTTCAGGTCGCGGGCCTTTTTTTAACGATTAACGGTCATTCTTACTATAAATAATTCGCATGGCGGTAAGGGAATGGATCCCCGGACACTCAGATAACTCAACTCAGTGACCGGGTGAATAAATGCAGGCAGTGCGCCTGCGGCCGGAACGAAAACGGACAGGTCAGAGACTGCCGAAATGGAAGGCTTTCGATTCCAGATACTCTTCGATGCCGTAGCGCGAACCTTCACGCCCGACGCCGGATAATTTAATCCCGCCAAACGGTGCCACTTCCAGCGAGACCGACCCGGTATTAAAGCCAACCATGCCAAACTCCAGCGCCTCGCCTACCCGCCAGGCACGGCGAATATCTTCAGTGAAGAAATACGCCCCCAGACCGAAGGGGGTGTCATTGGCCATCGCAATCGCTTCCTCTTCGGTATCGAAGATAAACAGCGGTGCCACCGGCCCGAATGTCTCTTCGTGGGCAATACGCATCGCGCGGGTGACGCCGCCCAGCACCGTTGGCGCAACAAAGGTGCCGTTGCCGCTGCTGATACCGCCCGCCAGCAGCTCCGCGCCGTGGCTGAGCGCGTCTTCTATATGACTATTCACCTTAGTCACCGCCGCCTGGTTGATCAGCGGCCCGATGGTGCTGCCCTCAGTAAAGCCGTCGCCAACCTTCAGCTTTGCCACTTCCGCCAGCAGGCGTTCGGCAAAGCGCGGGTAGATGTTGCGCTGCACCAGGATGCGGTTGGCGCAGACGCAGGTCTGCCCGGCGTTGCGGAACTTACTCATCATCACTCCGCTGATGGCAATCTCCAGGTCGGCATCATCAAAGACAATCAGCGGCGCATTCCCGCCCAGTTCAAGGCTCAGACGTTTAATGCTGTCGGCGCTCTGCTGCATCAGCAGCTGGCCAATACGCGTTGAGCCGGTAAAGGAGATTTTGCGCACCGTGCGGCTGGCGGTCAGGGTTTCCCCGATGGCCTTCGGCAACCCGGTCACCACCTGCAGTACGCCGGCCGGGATGCCCGCCCGCCGGGCCAGCTCCACCAGCGCCAGCGCCGACAGCGGCGTGAGCTCTGAGGGTTTAACAATGATCGGACAGCCCGCCGCCAGCGCCGGGGCGACTTTGCGGGTGATCATCGCAATCGGGAAGTTCCACGGGGTAATCGCCGCCGCCACGCCCACCGGTTGTTTCAGCACCAGGATGCGGCGGTCGTCGCTGGGGGCCGGAATGGTATCGCCGTAGATGCGGCGGGCTTCTTCCGCAAACCATTTAACGAACCCGGCACCGTACAGCACCTCCCCACGGGCTTCCGCCAGCGGTTTGCCCTGCTCGGCGGTCATGATAATCGCCAGGTCCTCAGCGTTGTCCTGGATCAGCTGATGCCACTTTTCAAGCAGCAGTGCGCGCTGCGCATTCGGTGTTTTCGCCCAGCTTTGGCGGGCAGCATCGGCAAAGGCAATCGCCTGTTCTGTTTCTGCCGCCCCGAGCGAGGGAATGGTACAGAGCACATCGCCAGTGGAGGGGTTAATCACCGGCAGGGTTTCACCGTTAAAAGCATCCTGCCACTGCCCGTTAAAATAGGCCTGCTGGCGCAGCAGAGTGGCATCCTGTAAACGTTTTGCGAGCATAGCGTCTCCTTAATCGATTCATTTCACTGTAGCGGAGGAGGCGCAGGCAATGCTGCGTTATCGCTCAGGCCGATGCGCGGCGGCGCGTGAATTGCGGCAGGATACGAAATTTTATGCCGTCGGGGTGATGAGGACGGGTTTGCGCCGCATCCAGGGGCAAAAATAGAGCCCCAGCGGTCAGCGCCCGGCCCTGCGCGAAAGGAGAAATGCCATCATCACCATCCCTGCCGCCAGGCCAAACGTCACCCGCATGCCATGAGACGATGCCAGATCCGCCGCATAATGCCCGTAGCGCACCCCGGCGGCATAGACGGCCGCCATCAGTGCGGCACCGGCAATAAAGCCCAGATTACGTGCCAGATTCATCAGCCCCGAGACCAGACCGCGCCGCGCCGGATCGGCCCCTTTCAGCAAAGCGGTATTATTCGCTGCCTGAAACAGCGCATAGCCCGCCGTCAGCAGCACCAGCCCGGCCATATACCCCGCCGCTGCGGCGGCGGGCGGCAGAGCGGCCAGCAGCAGGCACCCCGCCGCCACGGCCGCTAATCCGGCTGAGGTTGTGAAGCGAGCGCCCAGGCCGTCCACCAGCCGCCCGGCGGGCAGACCGCTCAGTGCCGCAACCAGCGGGCCCACCGCCATCACCAGCCCGGTGTGGCGCGGGGTGAGGTGCAGCCCGTGACTCAGATAAAACGGCCCGACGATGAAGGTGGTCATCATCACCATCGTCACCGCCATGCTCATCAGCAGCCCGTGCGTCAGACCCCCGTGACGCAGCAACGCCCGCAGCGAACCGCGAGGGGCAGCCGTTACGCTGGTAACGGCAGGCGGCAGAGAATGCTGGATCAGCCCCCAGGCCAGCAGCCCAAGCGGCAGGTTAATCAGAAACAGCGCCTGCCAGCCGAAACCCGCAATCAGCAGGCCACCCAGCGCAGGCCCCAGCGCCGTGCCGATGGCAGAGACGGTGCCCAGCAGCCCCATGGCGCGCCCGGTGCGGTCGGCAGGCAACACCTGGATCGCCAGCGCCAGGGTATTCGCCATCATCATCGCGCCGCCCAGGCCCTGCACAACCCGCGCCGCAATCAGCCAGCCGATGTGGGTGGCCAGACCGCAGCCGAGCGATGCCACACTGAACAGCAGCACGCCGTAGCCCAGCAGCCGCTGTCGTCCGAACCGGTCGCCCAGCCACCCCATCGCCAGCACTGAGGCGGTGACGGCCAGCAGATACGCCAGCACCACCCACTGTATCTGCGGAAAAGAGGCGTTAAACGCCACCGCCAGCGTCGGCAGGCCGACATTGGCAATACTGCTGCCCATTGAGGAGATCAGCATACTGAAGGCCAGCGCACAAAGCGGGCCGGAGGAAGAACGGGGAAGAGATGAGGTCATGGCTTAAGCTCCCGGATAAAGGTACCCGGAGCTTATGCCGTTAAGGGATAAGGCGGAAGACACACGCCTGTCAGTATATAGCTGCACCGGACGCCATGTCAGATCTGGAAGTCGATCACCGGCTCTTCATCGTTCAGCGACAGTGCCTGACGCTTGATCTCTTCCAGCGACAGGTTGGCATTGCAGAGCTCAAGGAACTGCCAGACAAAATTGCGCTGTAACTGACCGCGCTTCAGCCCCAGCCAGACGGTATTGGAGTCGAACAGATGGCGGGCTTCCAGCCGCGTCAGCGGGGAGTGTTCATCCAGCTGGCAGGCCTGATCGGCCAGTACCCCAACGCCCAGGCCCAGCTCAACGTAGGTTTTCACCACGTCAGAATCCTGCGCACTGAGCACAATATCCGGCTGGAGGCTGGCGGCATGGAAGGCACGATCGACCTTCGACCGCCCGGTGATCCCCTGACGGTAGGTGATCAGCGGATAGCGGCTGAGGGCCGCCAGCGTCAGCGGCTGCTGCTGTTCCAGCTCGTGACCCTTCGGCACCAGCAGCGCATGGTGCCAGCTGAACCACGGGAAAGCGGCCAGCGCCGGGTTATTCACTACCTGCTCACTGGCAATACCGATATCGGCTTCGCCCGCCACCAGCATGGAAACAATCTCCTGCGGCGACCCCTGATTCAGCTCAAGGCGCACGTTGGGATACAGCGCACGGAAGGCTTTAATCACTCTCGGCAGGCTGTAACGCGCCTGCGTATGGGTAGTGGCAATGGTCAGCACGCCGCTGGATTCGTTGGTAAACACGTCGGCCAGGCGACGCACTTTGCCCGCTTCATCGAGAATGCGTTCGGCAATGGTCAGTAGCGCTTTGCCGGGCTCGGTCATGCCCAGCAGGCGTTTACCCCGCCGGATAAAGATCTCGACCCCGAGTTCATCTTCCAGATCGCGAATATGGCGGCTGACGCCGGACTGAGAGGTAAACAGCGCATTGGCCACTTCGGTAAGATTAAACTCGCAGCGTGCTGCTTCCTTGATGATTCTAAGTTGCTGAAAATTCACGCGCGCTCCTCCCTCTGTTATTTGTTGGTTTCCTGCATGTTAAGGACGCACATTGATAGCAACAAATAATAAAAAGAGGTTTTATATGCTTTTTAGCGATAAGGTGGGAAAGTGAGGCGCGCGGTTGCGCGCCCGGCACAGGGGGAAATCAGCTGACCAGCATCAGCTCACGATCTTCCGATACGGGGGTGTTGAGCAGTGACAGCAGGATATTTTTTACCGCCTGGGCGGAAGGTGACAGCGGGCCTCTGGCGGAAATATTCAGCGACAGCGGCAGGTTCAGCGTCGGGCTGGTAATACGTGCCATCCACGCATCCGTGGCGTTGACCAGCGCACGCGCGGCTGACTCTGGCAGCACCGTCGCACCCATGCCACTGGATACCGCGGCGGTGAGCGTGGCAATGGATTCAATCTCACCGATAATGCGGGCACTGAGGCGACGCAGGGAGAAAGCCTCATCAACGCGCTTGCGCACGGCACTGTAGTCACGCGGCAGGAACAGGTTCATCCCGGCGACGTCGGTCAGGTCGACGGTCTGGCCGGGGCAGGCGCTGGCCCCAACCAGGTAAAGTTCTTCTTTCATCAGCGGAATGCTGGTGATGCCGGCAGCCGGGGAGCGGTCATACAGCACGGCCATATCCAGCTGACCATTCATCACTTTTTCGTTTAACAGCGCGCCACTGTTCTCATGCAGGTAAACCAGCACGTCGGGAAACTGCTCACGCACGGTTTGCAGCAGCGGCATGGTCAGCGACGAGGCCGCCGTTCCCGGTGCCAGCCCGATAGATACCTGGCCTGACAGCGCCTGACCGGCATTAATGACCGCCGACTGGGCCTGCTCGCACTGGCGCAGGATAGTGCGGGCGTGGGAATAGAGGATTTTGCCCGCGTCGGTCGGCGTCACGCCGCGTTTGGTGCGGATCAGCAGCTGCTGGTCAAGTTCATTTTCCAGCGTTGCCACCTGCTGGCTGAGAGCCGGCTGTGCAATATGCAGCACTTCTGCCGCCTGCGTCAGGCTGCCAATATCGACGATTTTCACGAAGTACTTCAGTCGTCTTAAGTTCATGTTGCCTCCGTCACGGTTCCCCGGGTGCCAGCGATGCTGGCCGTTATAATAAGTTTTCACTCTGACAGAACAGGTTTTGCAAGGGACGTGCCAGATTTATCCTAAAGGCGACAAGGCAGGCGGGATGCAGGCTAACAGGCCGTAAAATAAGAGAATCTGATTACGGACGCAGGAATAATAAGGGCGTGGAATATCTGACAGGTCAGATCCCTTTCCGGCTATTGCACAGGGATGGTGCAGAATATGCGTTGAGGGTGTGCAGGCTTTTTTGTCGGGGGCTGACCCGTACTTCGGTCAGCCCCGACAGGGGGATTAACGCTTGCTGCGGTTGCGGTACATATCAATCGAGACCGCTGCGACAATAATCATCCCTTTGATGATGTCCTGAATGTAGGCGTCAACACCAACAAAGGTGAAGCCGCTTTTAATCAGGCCGAGGATCACCGCACCAATCAGCGTACCGGTAATGCGCCCGACGCCACCCATCAGGCTGGAGCCGCCGATGACCGCTGCGGCAATCGCATCCAGCTCGTAGCCCAGACCCATGCTTGACTGACCGCTGCTGACGCGCGCTGCCAGTACCACACCTGCCAGGCCGGACAGCCCGCCCGCAATGGTATAGACGATGATCAGGTATTTATTAACGTTGATACCGGAGACTTTCGCCGACACCATGTTGCCGCCGATGGCGTAAACGTACTTCCCGTAGCGGGTGTGTTTCAGTGCGATATGGAAGATCACCGCCACCACCAGGAAGATGATCACCGGCATTGCGCCCTGCCCGATGGCGGTGAAGCCGTCGGAGAGGAAGCTGATCGGGTTACCCTGGGTGTAGTACTGTGCCAGACCGCGTGCCGACACCATCATCCCCAGCGTGGCGATAAAGGGAGGAATGCCGGTTTTGGTAATCAATACGCCGTTAACGATACCGCACAGAATACCGACCCCGATCCCCGCCCCGATGGGCAGCACGGCAGGCATGTCGACCAGCGAAGGAAACATCGGTGACAGGCTTTCAGAGGTTTGCGCCAGGCTGGCCGCCACCACCGCCGTCAGTGCTATCACTGACCCGGATGACAGGTCGATGCCCGTGGTGATGATCACCTGGGTTACGCCCACGGCGATAATACCGATGATAGCGACCTGCAGCACGATCAGCACCAGGCGGTTCGGGTTCATCAGGAATGACTGATCGCGGACATACCAGCCGAAGGCTTCAAAAATCAGCGCGATGCCGACCATGACCACGAAAATACCGGTATCTTTAGGCAGTTTGCCTTTCAGGTTGCTGAAGAACGACGGGGTTTCAGCGGACTGTTGCGTTGTCATTTTCACATCACTCATGTTTGTTTACCTTACGCCCTTACTCGGACGCCAACGACAATATGGTTTCCTGGTCGGCTTCTTCTTTATTGAGGATGCCGGTAATACGTCCCCCGTGCATGACCATCACGCGGTCACTCATACCGATAATTTCCGGCAGTTCTGAGGAGACCATAATGATGGCGACGCCACGGCTCGCCAGTTCGCTGATCAGACGGTAGATTTCCGCCTTTGCGCCGACGTCGATACCACGGGTAGGTTCATCAAGGATAAGGATTTTCGGTTGGGCCAGCAGCCAGCGGGCAATCAGTACCTTCTGCTGGTTACCGCCGCTGAGGTTATTGATGATCTGGTCCATGGTCGGCGTCTTGATATTCAGACGCTTGATCTGTTCCAGACAGTCTTTGGCCATGTTGCCATGATTAACGAACCCGCCATTGGCGCTGTAGTCCGTCATTTTGACGATACTCATGTTTTCCATGACCGACAGCACCAGGAACAGGCCTGACTTTTTACGGTCTTCGGTCAGGAACGCCAGCCCCTTTTCAATGGCGCTGGCCGGTGAGTCAATCGTGGTCGGAACACCGTCAATCAGGATCTCACCACTGTCGATGGAGGTCATGCCAAACAGACTTTCCATCACCTCACTGCGTCCGGCACCCACCAGACCCGCCACCCCCAGGATCTCCCCGCGACGAACATTAAAGCTCACGTCGTGGAACACACCCTTACGCGTCAGGTTACGCACCGTCAGTACGTCTTCACCGATATTGCTGTCCGTTTTCGGGAACAGCTGGGTCAGTTCACGTCCCACCATCTGGGTGATCAGCGACTGGCGGGTGTAGCTCGCCGTATCGTTGCTGGCCACCCAGGTGCCGTCACGGAACACGCTGACTTCATCGGTAATGGCAAAGATTTCATCCATTTTGTGACTGATATAGATGATGGCTTTACCCTGCGACCGCAGGTCGCGAATGATGGTGAACAGATGCGCCACTTCGGTTTCCGTCAGTGCCGAGGTCGGTTCATCCATAATCACGATATCGGAGTTCCAGGAAACCGCCTTGGCGATCTCCACCATCTGCTGGGAGGCGATGCTGAGATCGCCCACCATTTGCTCAGGACGCAGACGAATATTCAGCTTAGTCAGCAGGTCCCGGGTTAAACGGTTTAACTTACCGTGGTCAACAAAGCCGAGCCTCATTGGCTCGCGACCCAGCCAGATATTTTCGGCGACCGTCATATGCGGTACCAGATTAAGCTCCTGGTGAATCATGGAAATACCTGAACGCAGCGCGTCCAGCGTATCGGTAAACTGCACAGGTTGTCCTTTAATGCGAATTTGTCCCTCATCGGGACGATAAATCCCGATGAGGCACTTCATTAACGTGGATTTACCTGCGCCATTCTCACCCATCAGAGCATGCACCGTTCCCGGCTTGATACGGAATGAGACGTTGCTTAACGCCTTCACGCCCGGGAAAAACTTGCTGATGCCTTCGGCTTCAAGCGCATATGCGGTCATTTAACACCCTCCGTACTACGAGTTCAGCGAAAGTTATTTCAGGTTTTTACTGGTGAAGTTGGTGTAGTTATCTTTGGTAATCAGCTGATAAGGGATAAAGACGTTTTTCTGCACCTGCTCACCTTTCGCCAGTTTCACAGCTGTCTGTACGGCACCGGCACCCTGACCTTTCGCATCCTGGAAGACGGTCGCGACCATTTTTCCGTTTTTAATCATCTGCAGCGCGTCCGGTGTACCATCCACGCCCGCGATCAGGATTTTCTGATCGTTTTTCCCCAACGCCTGCAGGGCACCGATAGCCATTTCGTCGTTGTTTGACGCGATGGCCTGGATATCATCGCCGGCGGTCATCCAGTTGCTCACCACGTCTACCGCGTCATTACGGGTAAATTTCGCGGTCTGTTTCTGTACCACTTTCAGGCCCGGGTACTTCGCCACTACCGCTTCAACGCCTTTAGTACGGTCACGGGTAGCTTCGTTTGCCAGGTCACCCAGCAGGATGGCAACGTTACCTTTGTAATCCATACGCTTTGCCAGGGCTTCCATCTGCAGGCGACCCGCCAGTTCGGAGTCGGAACCCACATAGGCCATTTTGCCGGTCAGTTCGGTTGCCGGTTTACGGTTAACAAACACCAGCGGGATGCCGGCTTTGCTGGTCAGATCAACAATCGGTTTTACCGCATTGGTATCCACCGGGTTGATAATGATGGCGTCAACGCCCTGCCCGATAAAGTTCTGAACCTGTTGCAGCTGCTGTGCGACGTCACCTTTGGCGTCTTCAATCTGGCCTTTCACGTTTTCCGTTTTCATTTCGTTAGTAATGGAGTTACGGACAATCGTTAAGAAGTTGTCATCAAACAGTGCCATAGAGACGCCTACCTGCAGGTCTTTGGCAAAGCTGGTAACGGGTAACATGCAGACTAACAGTGACGCTAAAATTGTTTTTTTCACGTTCATGTCCAGGCCCTTTTTATCATTAGCATGCGAAGGTGTCGGATCCTGCGAATGAAAAATTTCTTTTACATTCACCTCACCCCACCCACGGCGTTATTAAAGTGTAGGAGGTAACTATTTTGGGTAAAACTATCGCTCTTTTTACTCAGTGTCGGGTGCTTGTTTTAAATTTAAAAACAGTAAGTTAAATGCCATTCTGCTGTTTCTCTTTCTGTCATCCCCACCTGCGTTGCCGCAGAGCAGTTTTTTTGTTTCATAATAACGTCAATTGAAACTTTCATCATGAAAGCATCGAAACGCATGTTTTAAAATCAGCAAATAACAAAAATTTGACACACCTCTAACATCGGCCAGCGAAAGACAACAAAGTGAGATCTGGCGCAGAGATTGAAGATTGTCCAATCAAGATAAAAAACCCGCATCCTGCTGCTTTTGCCAGCAAACGCACCGCAGGGGTCAATTCGGGCTTTGACATTTCGCAGACACGCCGTTAACATGCGCCCCGTTCACACGATTCCTCTGTAGTTCAGTCGGTAGAACGGCGGACTGTTAATCCGTATGTCACTGGTTCGAGTCCAGTCAGAGGAGCCAAATTTAGAAAAGCCCGCTCAGGGAAACCTGAGCGGGCTTTTTGCTTTGTGTGATTAGTGAATCGCTAACAGACTCAGATTTTATCCATCACATAACGATGCGCTTTGGACGCTGCACTGGCGGCCTTGAAAATATAGCGTTTGTCGTTCTTCAGTGCTTTGTAGACATCCCGTAAAACCCTGCCACGTGATTTTAGATATCTTTCCTTAACGTGTCGTGATGTTCGCGAAATCAGCTCTTGGCACGAGGCGGACTGACATGCAGGCCAATGTCCTTGAGGAGTGAGGAGCGGAAGTTATTTCTCTGCTTACCTAAACGACATAATGCAGTGTAACTATCAGATCATGCTAAAGTATTAGCAAAATACAGGCGTTCTAAAATAAATCCTCTTATCCAGAAGCCATTTTCATAATGAAAACATTTACTAAAAAAGTTAGCGTTTTTCACTTCAGTCCTTTTCGTTATCTGTTTGCTGCTCGCCTTCTTACCGTTCTGGGCAATGGTATTGCACCGATTGCATTAGCGTTCGCAGTGCTTGATATTGGCGGATCGGTATCTGATTTAGGTCTCGTTGTTGCGTCCCGCTCCATCTTTAACGTTTTATTCTTGTTGATCGGGGGCGTATTAGCGGACCGCTACTCTCGTAACCAGGTATTAGTATCCTCTTCTGTTATTGCGGCAGTTTCGCAAGCTATTGTCGCATGGTCTGTGTTGGACGGTTCAGCAACTGTGATGAGTCTGGCATTACTAGGAACGTTGAATGGAGCAGCAGCTGGCATCGCGTTACCTGCATCCTCAGCGCTGGTCCCCCAAACTGTTCCAGTGCAGAATTTGCGAGCAGCGAATGCCTTAATTCAGCTTGGTATTTATGGCGGTACGATTATCGGCACTTCGCTTGGTGGGATCCTAATCAGTTCTGTCGGACCCGGTTGGGGACTGGCAATTGATGCGATAGGTTTCGCAGCCTCTGCACCGCTTTATTTCTTAATTCGTATTACATCAATCAAAGCATGCCCACCATCAGGTAATATCCTGCAGGACTTAAAAGAAGGATGGGACGAATTCACAAGCCGAGCTTGGGTATGGGCAATTGTGGTCCAATTCACCATTATCAATGCAGCATTTAGTGGCGTAATGATGGTACTTGGCCCTGTGATTGCTGATGCTTCTTTTGGGCGAGCTAATTGGGGAATTATGGTTGCTGCGCAAAGCGTTGGCCTTATGACAGGTTCGTTCTTCGCCCTAAGATGGCGTCCACGACGCGATCTTTTCATTGGTGTAATGCTAGTAGCACTATGCTCAGTGCCCATTTTTATGCTTAGTCAACCTGCTTCTGCAACATGGCTTATTGCAGCTTTTTTTATTGCTGGCGTAACGTTCGGTCTATTCGGAGTCTCATGGGCTCATTCACTACAAACTCATATTCCTCAGGAAAAATTGGCTCGCGTGTACGCCTATGACGCTGTAGGTTCGTTTGTGGCCATTCCCTTAGGTGAACTGGTCGCTGGGCCGCTGGCAATTCATTATGGTAGTAGTAATGTGCTTCTGGTTTCAGCGATAGCAGTAGTGATAGCAACTTTAGCAACCTGCCTGGTCCCTGGGATTAGACAGCTCGACAATTTTTCACAGGTGAATTCGCAAAAGGCCACGAACTCCTCATGACAGTGTTCAAAAAATTACAAAATATGAAATGTAAATTATTGCTTGCGACCAGATAAAACGATGGAAAATTCCTAAGAGATTAGTCTTCCCTGAACGCTTAAACCTCCGTTTTTGGCACACAGCGGTTGAGCTAACGAATCGGAAGGTCCGCTGTGAGCGAAAAGCAGAAGTTTCGCTCGTAATGACTGATTTTTACCATCACATTCAGCATAAAATCCCAGCTGCGCCTTTCAGCGACGCCATAACAATGTGAGGCTAAGGAAATTCTTTACACATAAAAACACTTAACGGATCCGCTGTATATGGGGGAAATGCATCGCACATTTCGTACCCGCATCTGCGATACAGTGATATAGCCGGTTGCTGGTAAATCCCTGTTTCAAGCCGTAATAGGCGCGAACTCTTTTCTGAAGCATTCGTCTCGATTGCACTGACTATCTGCTCTCCGAGTTTCCTGCCCCGGTATTCCGGTCGAATATAAACCCGCTTAATCTCGGCTGAGCCATCAGCCTGAAATAGCAAAGCACCACAACCTGCAGGTGAACCATAATGATCGTGCACAATGATGCACCGGAGCTGCTCGTCACTAACTGTTGAAAGATCACTTTCAGCCGGATACAGTTCGCTCTGAAAGGCATCCAGCTCGCTGACTAACCACACAAGGTTAGAATCATCTTTATCGACTTCTGAAATTTTGAACATTCGCTATCCCCAATCCAGTTTTAGCTACTGAAAATATCATGCCTGTTTCGCCTATGACGGCCATACATATTTATCATAAAAGTTCTTATTTGCATTATTGGTCTAGCAGCAGAGTAGCAATGTCCGCTCCGGCACATAGCAGACCGTCCAGCTGAGAACTTAGGGTCATGACTGCCCAGTCTTTACTCTGAGTATGGTTTGCCGGGTAGTATTAAATTCCCGCGCAATGGCGCTGATGCTGATCCCGGCGTTAATCCGTACAATCACCGTAGTTTTCTGCTCTTCATTCAGTACTGAAGGACGTCCAAACCGCTTTCCGGCTGCTTTTGCCCGAGCAATGCCAGAGTGCGTACGCTCTAGCACCAAATCTCGCTCAAACTCAGCCACGGCTGAAATCACCTGCATGGTCATTTTCCCTGCCGGACTGGTCAGGTCCACGCCACCCAGCGCCAGGCAATGTACCCGAATGTCAGATACTGCAATTTGTTCGACGGTTTTTCTTATATCCATCGCATTGCGGCCAAGACGGTCAAGTTTGGTGACAATCAGTACATCACCATTTTCCATGCGATCAAGCAGCCTGATAAATCCCGGTCTTTCGCTAGCCGCGACTGACCCACTGATGTGTTCCTCAATTATTCGCTGGGGTCTGACAGCAAAACCGGCGGTTTCGATTTCTCTGCGCTGATTCTCAGTTGTTTGCTCCAGAGTGGAGACCCGGCAGTAAGCAAAAACTCGTGACATAGGGGTCCGCTTGGAAAACGGAAAATATCCTACGCTAAGCCTGTTTTTTAAGCAGGCATGACAGGCAGCTTTGAGCGAGGAGCGGACGTAGGAACCTCGATAGTTACGTAAAATCAGGCGGGATCTCCATATAAACAAACTGGTTTAAAACTTAGCAACATGTTGAAAATAATGAATTACTTTCATCATTCTCGATGCCTGGCACGACCAATGAAACCGCATCTCGTTGTTATAGTCATTTCTACTTTCATAAAGTACCAAAAGCAGAACAAACAAGTCCCCCCTTTGATTGAAAAATGTTCATCGAGGATATTTTTGCCTATATCTTGATAATGGATAACAATGGAGGAGAGGCTTAACATATTGCGGACTGCATCCGATGCCGGTGCCCAACTTTATTTTTTTGAAATGATAGAAGATTGAAAGGTAAAAAAAGTGGTACAATAAGAAAGTTTTCTTTAATTATTTATTGAACTCATCTACAATCACAATCATTCTCATAATAGAATTTATTTAGTTGTAGAAAAAATATTATTTTTATAGAATTAAAACTCTGGTAACTTTAAATACAAAAGGAGAGATTCAAATGGATACCAATAAAAAAACAATTTTCATATCTTATAGTTGGGACAGCGAAGAACACATATTGTGGGTTAAAAAGTTAGCTGATGAGCTTGAGCGAGATGATGCTTTCCATGTTATATGGGATGGGTATGATCTAGATAGCCTAATTGATAAAAATCTTTACATGGAAAAATCAGTTGTAGATTCCGACTACATTTTAAATGTTAGCACATTAAAGTATAAAGAAAAAGCCAATGATCGCCAGGGGGGGGTCGGTATTGAGACCTACCTAAGCGTAAATGAACATTGGGATAATTTGGGGAAATATAAAAAAACAAAATCCATCGTTATCCTCAAAGAAATTAACTCTACACCAACCTACCTAAAAGGTCATTTTCATTTAGATTTCACTAATGAGAAAGATTTTGAAACAAACATAGTTAAATTAAAAAAACAATTAACTGGTGATATTTTATTTAAACGCCCAGAGAAAAGAAAACGAAGCGAGCAAATAATTGAACTTAAAAAAACCGGAGAACTAATTGGATTGTTTTACAAGAACAAAGAGATTTTAATTAATAAAACGGATTTTTCAAAAGAAAATAGAATAAAATACGAAATTTGGGAAACAAAAGATTTCACTGGAACGCCTTCGTACATAGTTACATTTCATCCAAATATAACAATAAATCAATCCATAAAAAATCTCAAAGAAGAAATATCCAATCTAAAACTGGATTCCAAGTCAAAATTCCTTATTTTAAGTCATCGTAGTATAAAGGATTTTTCAACGTTGACTAATGGATTCCAAATGGTGAATAAATGCTACGACGAATTCATATGGGATTCTTGTGTTGATTCATCATTAAAGGATTTCCCAATCCCTGAGACAATTGATTTTTATACAAACCAAGAATTAATGGATTTAAACAAAGATGTATTTAGAAATGCAATTACTCATCTGTCCGACATAACAAAAAACAAAGAAAATGGAAATTCCGTAAATTTAATAATAGGCTCCGGAGGAATAGGTAAAACATCTTTATGTCAATCCTTAGCAAATAAACTATCTAATAATAATAAGGTTGTTATTTATATTAGCTCTGAGGATATTAAAAACCATATAAATGAAAGTAATGGCTTATACGGATCAGTAGAAAGTCTCTATGATTTTTATTTAATGGAAGCTAAATATTTAGAAATAGAAAATATTTTTGATAAAACAACATTTGACGCATGTATTTTATCTGGTAAGATAATTGTGATAATTGATGGGCTAGATGAGTTTACTTCTATCTTTCCTGAGAAGTTTGATATTAACTTATTTCTCTCTTCCATTTCCGCCTTCAACGCAGAACTTGGTGACAGTTATTTTATCTTAACAAGTAGAGATGACGTTGCATTTTCAGACATCCATCTTGAATCCCTAAATATAAATAAACTTACTTTATTAGGTTTTAAAACGGATAACTGTAAAAATTATCTAAATCAGCGTTTCAATAAATACAGCTCTACCGATAGAATTGTCAGCGTTATAACTTCAAAGATCGAAAATAGCTCTCTTTATGAGGAGCAACGAGTGATACCTTTTTTTGTCGATGTTATTTCCACAATGTATGAGGATAATTTAGCTGAGGACGAAAATAGCAAGCTTCACTTTGAACTTTTGGAGTCCAACACCAGTTACCCATCCTTAAATAAGCTTAATGATCATCTTATATACTCTATATTCAAAAGAGAAAAAAGACGTCACAATTTTAGTGAGAGCCCAGAATCAATGATAAGGACATTTATTGATCTTTGCTCTGACCAGCATGATAGCTGGAAAACCTCAGACTTTTGTGAAATTATTTCAATAAACTACGATCGTGATGTCGAACTGTATATAAACCTACTTAAAAAAAATCCTCTTTTAAAAGTAAACAAAGATATCGTCAGTTTAAGATATGGTTTTTTAAAATCCTATTTTACAACATTAGATTTATTTTATTACTTTACAGAAAAGCCAATCAACGCTACCTTCTCAAGGATCTTGTCACGCATTGGGGATGACTCTTATGAGATGAAAAGTATAATTGAATTCATATCTAACATTGATTATAAAGATAGAGTTAAAGTGATTATAAGTGATTTAAAGTCATCTGTTGTTGAAAATGACGTTCATTATGATAAAGAGCGAAATGAAAAGCTAATAACATTAGAGAAAATGAATACTATTATTAGTAGGTTAAACGCATCATCTCCCTCGACTTTTTGTTCAATTATGATGGATATATATTTAAATGACGGGTGTATTAATAAAATGTTTATCAATGGAGATGTTGGTTATCTGGACTTTTCAAATACAACAGTAAAATTTAGCCATTTCAGAAATCATTCTAAATTTCTCAATTCAAATTTTGAAAGCGCAAGCTTTGAGTATTGCAAATTCCTAAATTGTCATAATGAGCATATCAAAAACTCTAATATTCTAAAGGCCAAGTTTGATAAGAATAGCTGTGAAATGGGGGACATTGAATATTCAATAGATAATTTCAGCCATCAATCTGAAGTTAGTGAGGAAAGGATAAAACAAGATCTTATGAAATATTTAAGCTCATTTTTTAGAGCTGGTCGCTTTAGAGATAACAATACAGCACATATATCTTTCTCTCAGAATATTCATAAACTTAAAGAGAGCAGTTTTAACAAAGTATTAAAACAGGAATTTCTTACTGTTTCAACAGCAAAGAATGTTGATACATTTTATGAAATAGCGAAGGACTATAAACCGAGTGTGAGGAAATTTATCATGGATGATTTAATGGATGCAAAAATAAAATCCATCATTAATTGGATTAAGCAAGAACAATAGTTTGTAAAGGTTACAAGAGGTTTTTCGTGACCTTTATTTATTAATATGTTTCCCTTATTAATTGTATGCGGTTTGTAACGTCCGCTCTTGGCACAGAGCAGACCGTCAGAACTCTTTGGACACCATCTCGCTTCGAGCCGACTTTTAGATGCTTGTTCTGGATACCCGTCTTTTGCAGAGAACCTCATGGCACGATCAGCGCTTGAAGCGAAGTTTTTAAACCTGTTTTACGTAACGAGCAACTATTGGTGGTCATTCTGGTGGTCTTGACACAAAAGGAATTCAGGTTTAGCTTACTTATTAGCCAGTTATTGGCAAAGGCGATCCCAGTCAGAGGAGCCACATTCAGAAAAGCCCGCTCAGGTTTCCCNATCAACCCGGCACAGCAGCGAGCCGCTGCACGTGGCTCACGCACGCGGAGACCATGTTGAAAACAGGGACGCTGGAGTGGCATAAAAGTAATAAAAAATAGTCACAGAACTGAAAACCCGTCACGTTATCGACCTGCTGAAAGGTATCGGGAAAAAAGGTTTACTTGAAGTGATTGTTAAATCTTAAAATCAGCACGTGGCACGTGGGAAAATTTAATTTCAGGGCAATGGCTACTTTTCAGGCCAGGAGGCTTCACGGTATTGCTGAGTTGTATGAGAGTGTCACGTCAGCACGTTCTGTCGCCCTCAGCCCAGCGCTTGATATCACTCACTTTTGGCGACCTGATGCCCGTACTCAAGATATTTTTGGTTGTGTACAGGCTGATCTTAGCTTTATCACCATCATCACTTTCTATCTGAATGAGCATGTTGTTGATCAACAGTCCTTCTGAAAGCAGCTTTTGAGTGATCTCACCTTCTTTACGCTCACCGTCAAACTCGCTTAATACGATGACCGGGTTTCCTGAATATGACTCATATTCCAGACACTGCCTTGCCATGTGCCTCAGGGTTCGATAAGTATCGGAGGACCCCGTCTTGCTAATGAAACTGCCGTCTAAGGAGGATTTGCTGTTTTTCAAATCGCTGACGGTTATGGCGCATCCACTAAGTGACAGAGAAAATAATAGTGTAGCCAGGGCTAAATATTTCAATTTATGCTCCATTATTCTGGTCAATGTCCTGAGCATGATTGGGACTAATATTGCGTAATCTTTCAGACGGAATGGTGATTGGGGATATCAATAATCACCATCAACCCACCTTCTGCAGACGTACTGAGTAAAACACTGCTGTGATGTTGCTGCGCAACCGCTTTGACTATGGCAAGCCCCAATCCACTCCCGCTTTGTATCTGATTGGGATCACGAAAAAATCTGTCGAACACCCGCTCCCTCAGTTCAACCATGATCCCGGGGCCTGCATCTGAGATACGCAATTGAATGGATTTTTCTAACGATCGTACCTCTACTTCAACCCGCCCGCCCTCAGGGCTGTACTTCACAGCATTTTCAATGACGTTGTCGATCAGCGACATCAGGCGTTCCCTGACTCCTGTCATCCAGACTTCATCATGAGAATAGAATTCAAGCTCAACCCGGCTCTCAGCAGCCAGCGGTGCCAACTCAGCCATTCGCTCTTGTATCAGCGTCGTCAGCGCCACAGGCTCCATCACAGTGTCAATGCGCGCTTCACTGTGCATCAGCAGCAGCAACTGATTGACGAGGCGAGCAGCACGGCTGTTGCTACGAATAATCCCTGCAAGCAATTCCTGTTGCCTGACGTTGCTGACATCGGACTGCAAAGCCTCAACGTTGACTCGCATGGCAGCCAGGGGAGTACGCAACTCGTGAGCGGCATCGGCAATGAAAGTCCGTTCCCGTTCAGTGCTTTCTCGTACCCGGGCAAGGAAGATATTAATCGCGTCCACTATCTGGCGAAGCTCCTTGTGCTTTGGCACGGCTTTTAAGGGAGAAAGATCGTCGGGTGTTCGTAAGGAAACTTCATTTGCCACCTTGTTCCAGGGACGCATTGCAATACGGATTGACAGCCACGCGGGAAACAGAAGAAAAGGAATGCAGACCAGCAGCGGTAATATGTAGTATCCGCGCGAGTTCAAATATATGAAGAAGTTCCAACCGCCAGCAGGAGTGAGCAGTGTCACCTCTGTGTCGGCGTTCCCGGACTTCAGAGTACGGCTAGTCCAGGTGCGGCCGTTACTCTGCACACGCTGAATCATCCCATAAGCGGTGTTTGTCACTCCTGATGGAGCGCCGGCAGAGGAATAAATGACCTGTTTATTCTTCCGAACGATTAGGCTGATCGACATTTTGGGGTCTTCACCTCCGCCATAGCCTTCCCGCAATGCCTTGCTGAACGTTTCCAGCACAGCGGTGAGATCGTGCGGGCGATCCGCCATACGATCCACCAGTGTCAGAATGGTTTCATAGGTTTTGTTGCCTGATAGCATTGGAGGGCTGCGCAGGTTGTCCCATAAAATGTAGGTCAGAAAAATACACCACAGCAGCGTGAGTAAGAGCATCTGGGCAATCATCATTCGCCGAACGAGCGTTGGAACTCGCAGATAGCGCCAAAAATTACGCATCACCCTACCCCCTTCTGAAGGGGTACGGTGTCAATGACAAACCCCACCCCTCTCACCGTTCGCACATAGCCGTCACCGATTTTGCGACGCAAATTTCCCATATGGACATCGAGCGCATTACTCATATTTTCTTTTGCACCGAAGATCCTTTCTTCCAGAAAACGACGGGTCAGAACACGGTCAGAACGCAACATTAACGTTTCAAGCAGCGCGTATTCACTTGCCGTTAAATCAACATGACCTTCGCTTACTGTCACGCGACGAGTCGGCACATGGAGAGACAGTCCTCGAATCTCTATAACCTCATTCTGAAAACCGTAACTGCGCCGCACAAGTGCTCTCACCCTGGCCAATAACTCAGCGAGAACAAAAGGTTTGACGAGATAGTCGTCTGCACCGGCATCCAGCCCGGTCAGGCGATCTTGCAGAGTGCCCCGGGCAGTCAGGATGATGACGGGGATCCCCTTGAGCTGCTGACGCAGACGCACCATCAGGCTCATGCCATCACCGTCGGGCAGGCCGAGGTCGAGCAATACAAGTTCAGGCACGCACAGATCGAGTTGATGCAGAGCATCCACTTTACGGCGAACCCATATGACATCTAATCCCTGGTCTGTAAGGGCAATACGTACGCCATTACCCAGATCGATGTCGTCTTCGATGAGGAGAATTTTCACAATAGTTACTTTATCAACAGTGAATGAAGAACGTCTGAAGAAATAAACGGTGTCAGTAAATCTATCAGCTTTGCAGAACGGGTACGTACTTCAGTGTTTCTTCATTTTTGGCTCATAAGAACTTCAGGGTCAGCATTCAGACTGAGCGTTCTGGCGTTTAAAACCGCTTGTATCGTAGTCAGTTGAACCCACAAGGACTTCCTTAATGAGAAACATCGAACTGAGTCATAAGTTCCTCCCTTCACTCTCGGGGCAACCCCTGGGAAAATTATTGTCAGGATTGGTCCTCGCGTTACTGGCAACCCCCATACTGGCTGCAGAACAGAACCAGGGCAACGAGTTGACCCTGGGAGGAGGCGTGGATGTTGCGCCACGTTATTCTGGTTCGGATGAAAGCCGGGTCACGACGGCCCTGGTGATTGATTACGCTATGGAAAATGGTTTTTTTGTCAGCTCCACGCGGGGTATCGGTTACGGCAACAACATCGGCAAGTTTGATTACAGCGCTGCCCTGAGTTATCGCGCAGGCAGAAAGGATCGTGACGTGGACAGCGACTCGCTCAGCTACGGTAGCGACGACTTGCGAGGTATGGGTGATGTTAAGGGCTCAGCTATCGGTTTGCCTGGCCTGGGATACGAGGTGACCGACTGGCTTAATGTGCAATTGCAGGCTGAAGTGCCGATTTCTCAGCGAAGCAATGGCGAGGCCCTGCATTTCAGCATTGTCAGCCCGCTCTATACGTCATCGAAAAACGCTGTGACGCTGGCGCTGACCAGTAGCTGGGGGACCAGCAAGTACATGCAGACCTACTACGGGGTAAGTGCAGCACAGTCGGCCGCATCGGGGTTTACCCGCTATGATGCCAGGTCAGGAATTTATGCTTATTCACTGAATATGGACTGGACGCACAAGCTTAATCAAGACTGGAGCGTCATTGCCGCAGCAGGTTTTACGCAGTTGGCTGGTGATGCGCGAAATAGTCCCATTGTTCAACGAAAAACGTCGCCCACTGGCAGCCTGAAGGTGACATATAGCTTCTGATCGTGGTTCGGCGCGTGCTTCTGGTTAGCTTGTGGCTATGCACTGTCAATAAATACAAATCTGCCCCGCCCCAGTTCAGATGATGGGGCACTACTCAACTCAGCAAATCGCCGTGTTTATGCCATGTGACCTGCTCCCCGTTGATTAGTAGCCCCGGCCGGGACTTGAAGAGCCGGGCATTGTCTTTGTCATGTCACTCCCCTTTATTTTTATAAAATAATTTTCCCAAAGAATAATGATTAACCGGCGTTGAGTGATATACCTTTTGTTATTTTCAATGAATAATTAGCTTCTGATCCTGAACACGTTTATCAGATTTATTCCTGCATATTTTTACAGGTCGCTTTATAGTTTCCTTTCGACCTTTACATCACGGATGAGGCTAAACCTGTCATTCGCTGAATTTATTCCTTCGTGCATCCCTGTTGAGGAGTGTTGCGTTATGCGACCCGTTTCGTTGATTCATCCGGCACATGAACATGATGAGCCCTGTCTGTGTCACAGCCCGGCTTTTCACCGCATCAATACGGTGCTGACACGGGATGCTCAGAACGCGCCCCCCATATCTGCCGCAATGGCTGCTGCCGCCCTCCCCGCACATCCCTCTCCACCGGATGAAGCGACCGGTTCAGCGGCGGGCCGGCGGGCATTGATCAACATCCGTATTTTCGATGGCGTGTCTGACTCGCTGCGGGATGACCTGCAGGTCACTGTCGAAGGTAACCAGATAACGTCGATTGAGCCTGCCGGTTCGCCTCTGGGTGAAGGGACGGAGGTCATTGATGGTGCAGGGGGCGTCCTGATGCCGGGCCTGATTGACGCGCACTGGCACGCCATTATGGCGCGCCCGTCAATGATGACGGCAATGACGGCTGACTTTAACTACATTCAGGCGCTGGCCATTGCCGAGGCACAGGCCACGCTGCTGCGGGGGTTTACCACGGTGCGCGATATGGGCGGACCGGTATTTGGCCTCAAACGTGCGATTGACGAAAAGGTTACGCCAGGGCCGCGTATTTATCCGTCAGGCGCATTCATTTCCCAGACAGGCGGTCACGGTGATTTCCGGATGTTACATGAAGTCCCCCGCGCGCCTTCAGATACGCTGAGCTACATCGAACGGGTGGGCATTACCGCCATCGCTGACGGAAGCGATCAGGTTCTGTTGCGTGCGCGGGAACAGCTGATGCGCGGAGCCTCTCAGGTCAAATACATGGCGGGTGGCGGCGTGGCATCACTGTATGACGGTATTGATGTGACCGAAGGTTCGGTGGCAGAAATTCAGGCCGCAGTGACGGCGGCTGAAAATTGGGGAACTTACGTGACCGTCCATGCCTACACGGCGCGGGCCGTGACCATGGCGATCAAAGGCGGCGTCAGGTGTATTGAACACGGCCAGTTAGTGGATGAGGAGACCGTGCAGGAGATGGCCAGACAGCAGATATGGTGGTGTCTGCAACCGTTTCTGAATGATGAAGATGCGGTGCCAATGGCCACACCGGCATCCCGCGCCAAGCAACGGGTCATGTCTGCGGGTACGGATACAGCCTATCGTCTGGCAAAAAAATATCAGATCAAAACAGCCTGGGGAACCGACACGCTGTTCGATGCCCATCTTGCTACCCGCCAGGGCGCACAGTTAGCCAAGCTAAAACGGTGGTATACGCCCGCTGAGATCCTGAAAATGGCCACCAGCGTGAACGCTGAACTCTGCGCGCTCTCAGGTCCGCGAAACCCTTATCAGGGTAAGCTGGGCGTGATCGAAGTGAATGCGCTGGCAGATATGATTATTGTTGCAGGCAATCCGCTGCAGGATATTGACCTTATCGCTCACCCCGAACAGGCATTCCGGATGATCATGAAAGACGGCTGCATCATAAAAAACACGTTGTAAATCAGGAAAAGGAAAACAACACCGCCTTGCCCCCGTTCGCGGGCAAGGCTGAGTGCTGATTTTTATGCTGTTTTAATGCCTTTGCTGACGCTAGTTCGTTGCTTTATGTCTGGCGATATTCCTGTATAAAACAATACGATTGGTTATTTGCATTTTATTCATAATGCGGGTGCGGTAAGCATAAAATTTTTTCATGCTCATTCCCAGACGCCGGCTTATTTCTTCTGAAGACACCCCTCTCTGCATATAGCCTAAAATAATATTTTCACGACCAGAAAGTTTAAATTTAACATGATAATGATAATGTGAAGCCCCCATCCTTAAACAGGAGAGCACTTCATTTATCGGACTGTGCCTGTCAATCAGCGTCACATTCTCAAGATGCTTTAAAGCATGATAATCCATGTCATTGGAGATAAACGCCAACACCTTCCCTCCCTGGAAGAGGCAATCTGTCACCTGCTGGTAGGTGGTGGTTTCAACATCGACGACGCAATAGCCCTGGTTCACAAACGTCCCTGATAACAAAGGGCTCAGACCGGACTTGAAGTAACTATCTGCAGAAAAAATGATATCTGATGAGTCCATATTCATTCTCTTTTAGCCTGTCATTTTCACCTGATCACCTATCAGAATTCCATTTATTGTGGTTACACACTAAAAGACCCAGAGGTTTATTATTCCGATAAGTTTAATTTTCACACAGTCTAAAAAACCACACTAGCAGCTTAGTATTATTTTTATGTCCGCCAGAGACTATATCTGTAGTGCTATTCTTAAACACATTTTCACCACTGTATTATTTATAATTTGCTTAACGCACTGCCTTTATCAAATCGTTTTTATAATAACCTTACGTCCCCCTGCCTGATATTAAGACGAGGATGGAGGCGGATTGGTGCGCAACCGCCCGCCTCACACCCGCCATTGATCACTTCCTGTCCAGCGCTTTCCTGTTACCAGTTCAGGTCAAGGGTCACCGCTGCTGTCGCAGGGCCGGGTTCAGCGGTGTTTCGCGGGCACAACACCCAGACCAGCGGGTCAGACCATGTCGTATCGGTGGTGACCGTGTGCAGGCTGACTCTGGTACCGTCCATGGGGAGTGAAGAACTTCGGTCTGTACAGCCTGCCTCTGAGAAGGCAGCATTTCCGAGGAAGCCCCGAACGTCTCCGCTCACAGCACCGTGCTCCGACATTAAAGGAATGCTGAAATGGTCGCCGCCCTGGGTTTTCGGCAGCACCGAATAAGAAACGGGCATCGCGGTACCGGAGGGGTTTTGGCACGTCACATCCACCGATGACCCCACCGTCACGTTACGGTCATCCGGCGTCACATCCCCGAATGAAATAGAAGGAGAAGTATGCACCGTACACTGCATTGAGTTCCAGGCCAGGGACAACGTCCTGCGGTCAAACGTGGACGGCAGGTGATTCCAGCGGTAGCCACGCGCGGCCTGGACATAGACGTCTTTCATCGACATTTTCGGCGCGTCTGGCTTGACATACACGCCATAGCCCATCGCCGACGTTGACCCCCCGTTGGTGTTCATTTCGACCACGGCATACGACTGGTTGTAAACGGTGGCGAGAGCCAGACAGTCGCTGCGAACACTGACGTCCCCGCTCCCCGTGCCGGATTTGTCCCATGTCGCCGAGGATACGGTACTCAGATCCACGCCCCCGTTAGCGGTAAATGTGCCGCCATTTGTCGTCGGGATCATCGTGCCTGAAATCGCGTTAACCGGCCCGGTTAGTGTGCCAAATGGGATCACAAGGATGCCCGGCGAAATTTCATAACCACGATAGCCGTCGTAAGATTTCATCGGATAGAGAGACTGGCATTCAGCGCTGGCCAGCGGCGTGGCGGATACCGTCACCGTTCCTGCCAGACCCGACGCCAGAAATGCCACCAGGTTTTGTGAATAATTCCAGCCGGGTTTGTTGCCCGGCACGACGTCACCGCTGGTCCACGGCAGAGTCATATTGCTCACCTCACTGACAACCTGATAACCAGCTTTCAGTTCCAGTGCGTTGCAGTTCGCTCCCCACAGCAGGGCCAGCGTTGCAGATAACATCTTTGCTGTCATGACAGCTCCTTCGTAAAAGTGTTTATCAGCGCCGCACAACTTTGCGCGGCCTGATATCAGAGGCATTCGCCGTTAAGTTGGATAACCGGCATCTGTGCCGTTGTTTTGCGTTCCCGGAGGTCGTAGATGACGCGGCATTGCTTATCGCTGCCCTTGCCCCAGGAGACGGACAGTTGACCTTTTTGCGGCAGGCCGGTCAGATACACCTGACCGTTGTCACCCACGATGCCGGTAATATCTTCATGACCCGCGCTCCCCTGCAGTGAGGCTGTGGCGCCGAACGGGACCAGGGCCGATCCTCCGCGACGTTTCAGGGTCATCAGCACCTGATAACCCAGCCGGGTGGCAAAATCGGTTTTCACTACCGCGCCATGCGTTGGATATATCGTCTGCTGGTTCTGCGGCAAATCGACGTTGTCCGGTAACGTGCCCGGATCCAGGCCAACACTGTTACGGCTGTAATCGGACAGATAAGGCACCACGGCGAAACCACGGGCATCGGTTTTACCGCCACCACTGGACAGGCTGACCCCTTCCGCACCCGGCGCGCTCACCAGCGCCACGGAACTCCCCAGCGAGCGCGACAGCGTCACACCTTCAGAGTGAACCACCGCGCCACCGCTCAGGTTGAGGTTCATTGAGCGCATGGCTGTTGAATAGCCGTAACCCGCAGAAACGTTCCCTTTACTTCCCTGATAACCCAGGTTGAGGTTGCTGTTGCTGGCCTGATGCTGATTGCCCCAGCCCTGCATCGCGCTGTATGACAGCGCACCGTCGCGGTTACTGCCGGAAATCCCTGCCTGGTTCTGGGTACGCCCGTGATTGTCGTGCGTGATCAGGCTGTTGGCGTAACTGTTTTGCAGCGCAGGCGAATAGCTGAAAATACTGAACGGCACACTCATGTTGAACGAAACCTGCCGGTTTTCCGGCCAGTCGCCGTTGCCTTTCATCCGGTCGACGGTGTAATAAACGCCATAGCTGATGCCACGAACACTGCCGTTATAGCCAGATGAGAGACTGGTCAGCGTTTTGGTAGATCCCCAGTAATCATCGCGAGTGGCGCGCAGGCTGAGCGATCCGTATTCGGCAAGCTGCTGAGTGACCTGGGTCTGAAAGCTGCTCCGACGCCGGCTGAGTGTCCAGGGTGAAACCTCCTCCTTTTGCGCATAGCCCATGCTGTTGTACTCGCCAAAACTGTAATAATTCCGGGTGGAGTAACGCAGCGCGGTCAGATCAAAGGAGGTTCCGGTGGTCAGTAAGCTTTTGGCATAGCGTAAGCGCCAAGAGCCGCCCGCCTGACGTTGGTTATCCTCTGTCCGGGTGCTGGAAAAGGTCGCATCGGCAGACATCGCGCCCAGGTCGCCCAGCGACACGCCCGACCCCATGCTCAGCGCACTGTAATTCTGCGACGTCAGCAGGCCACCGTAGAGCGTCAGATTTTTCGGTAAACCGTAAACCAGCGTCGCCAGCATAAAGGCTGATTCACGTGATCCTTGCGTGGTGCCGCCATCATAACGGCCGGCAGTCACTTCATATTTCACCGCCCCCGGACGCAGCATCACCGGCAGGGAGGAGTACGGCACCACGAAGCTGTGCACGCTGCCATCCGCTTCTGTCACTGCCACGTCAAGGTCACCAGACGTGCCTGCCTGATAAAGATCGTTGATTTCGAACGGCCCGGGCGCAACGTAGGTTTCATAAACAACATAGCCATTCTGACGCACGGTAACGCGGGCGTTGCTGCCCGCCACGCCGTTAATCAGCGGCGCGAAACCCCGCAGCCGTGAAGGCATCATCTGTTCGGATGAATTCAGTTGCACCCCGCGGAACGGCACGCCGTCCAGCACATCGCTGCCGGTATTGGCTTCCCCCATCGTCAGGCGTGAACGCCAGTCGCGAATATCACGCGATAAGTAGGTGCTGGAAAAACGCGTGCTGTTGTTATCGTTGCCACCAGCGTCAGAATGGCTGTGTGTCAGGGTGCTGCGCAGACGCCATGCACCGGCATTGGCACCGGTCTGCACGTTGGCAAACAGGTTATTGCTGGTACGGGCATCGCTGTTAAGCCTTTGCTCATTGCGACCGGCACTGACGTTGTAGTTAAGCAGCATGGCAGGGATCCCGTCGTCCCACTGAGACGGATCCATCTGGCTGTCTGCGCCAGGCTGCATCGCCACCTGCGGAATACTCACGTCCAGGCGCAGGCGTGATAAATCAAATTTCACCGCCGACTGTGGGATCAGTGTGGTCAAATCCTCTACCGGCTTGTCGTGGGCTAAGCCCTGGAATGCGGGTAACTGGTCAACGTTAACGCCCAGCTCAGTCAGCAACCCGGGGGTCAGCGCTGGCGCGATATTGCCGCGCGCATTTTTGGCAAACGTCAGCTCGCGGGATATCGCTTCGTGCTGGTTGACAAAAATCGTCACCGGGTAAGTCCCTTCCGCCATGCCGCCTGCCTGTGAAAACGCAGAAAGATCGACATCAGAGGTGCCGGCACCCAGCATCAGCAGGTCCGGGTCAAAATAGTCAGCGGCCCACGCGTTCTGGCCCCCGATGACGATAAATAGCGCAAGCGTCTTGCGCAGGAAGGCGCGGCTGCTGGCTGCGATGTCGTCAGTCCCTATACAGGATGTGAATTTCTTACTCAAGGTGGTTCCCTGCTCTGCAATAAATGATTAGCCATGCCGGTTTGAGCCGGCATTAAAATGTCTGGCGCTGCACTGGCGTCGCCCGGCTGTCTTCACCGATCGCCTGCCATTCCACCGCGCTTCGCGAACCGCGTGCGACGGGATAACGTTGCTGGCCTTTTGGCGGTACCAGCTTGCGCAGCTCTGCGGCTGGCAGTGGCTTATCCCCCACTTTCAGCTGACTGAAATTGATGTAAAAAGGGGTCGGATTATCGACAACCAGTGCATCACCTTGCAGGCTGAAAACCAGCTGTTCAGATGCCCTGGTGACGCCACCAGCCGGCAATCCCTGCGGTCGGTAAAACAGCTTCATGTTGTTCACTAATGCCACCACCAGTTGCCCCCCGGCCTGACGGGTTTTATCCGGTACCGACGGGATCCCTTTTACCGAAAGGTAAAAAATGGACTCCCTGTCCTGCGGCAGAGAACTGTCGGTGAGGCGGATCCGCAGCGTCAGCTGCTCGCCAGGGTCAACACGTTTCAGCGGCGGCGTCACCAGCATCGGGATGGCCTTTGCCGGTGCGCTGATGTCCCCCGCCGCCGGTAAGCCGGTGTTAACATCAACGGCGCGTATCCATGACTGCATCAGATAGGCCCTGGGGGTATTGTTGGTCAGTGACCAGGTGATGCCTTTGTTCTCCGCCCCCGGATAGACCAGCCGGAACTGATTCACTGACAGCCCCTCCGGCGGAGCCTGTGCAGCGAGGCACGGCGACGTCGCTGTCAACGCGGCGATCAACACAGGCAGTATCAGCAAAGGCTTCATGGCTTTTCTCCGCGTTGTACGGCCGCTGAGTGCAAGGGACTGTTACCCCCATAATCATTAATGACACTCCACTGTGCCTGTCGCACAGGCCCGTTGACCGGGTAACTGGCCTGTGAGAAAGGCGCAATCATCGGCACAATCGCGCGCGCAGCGACCTCCCTGCCGTCAAACACCAGACGGGAGAGTGTCAGGAAGTAAGGGGTCGGATTGTTCACCACAACGTTGCCGTCCTGATGATGAAACGTCAGACGCCCCTGCGCGTCTTCCGCGCTCAGTGGCAAACCCACCGGGCGATAAAACACCTTGATGGTGTTCTTAATACCCACTGATACACGCGCCGCCAGCGAGGTATCTTCTGACGCACTGGATTGCGTCATCGACGGAACAGCCATCGCGGTGAAATAAAACACCGATTCGCGATCGGCAGGCAGCGCCGCGTCCCCTTTGCGCACAATGCGCAGCGTGTTTTTGCTGTTCGCTTCCAGACGGAACAGCGGTGGCGTGGTCATAAAGGGTGCGGCTTCACCGCCCTGCGGTGACCCGATTACCGCCGACTGCAGCAGATAGGGCCGGGAGCCGTAGTTTTGAACCGTCAGCGTTTGTGTGCTGTCGGTGGACAGGAAAATCACCCGTGTACGACTGAGGCTGACGCCTCCCTCTGCAGCGGAGACATCCTGCATCAGCGACATCATGAACCCGATCACCAGACCGGTCCGGCGTAAAAATGGAGGAATAAAATGCACAGCGACCCCTTACTGGTAGGCAAAATCGAAGGTCACGCTGGCATTCAGCGCCCCGCTTCTGGTGGCGGTATCACTGCATTTATTGCCACAGGAGAGCGCCGCTTTAAGGGGAATGCTGACGCTGCCCCCGTCAAAATGGGTTTGGTCCAGGGCTACCGGCAGCAGCGTGTTGTTATCCACCACGTCCCCTGTTGAGGTGACAAGCCGTACCCCGTAATTAATGGCCTGGGACGCTGCCGGTTGCAGGAACAGGAAGTCGCCGGAACCGGTATTACCTGCGCCAGAGACCTTCACGCCAGGTTTTTGCACCGCACCGACAAACCCGGCGCATTGCGTGAGGGTGATCGTCAGCGGTAACGGATCGGCCAGGCTGTCCCCGTTTCTGATGGCGGAAGACTGCACTGCACCAAAATCAATTACCGGCGGCGCTGAAACCTGACAGGTAGGTGCCTGAAATGTCGCCGTAAACTGCACGTCAGTGGCCATCGCCCCGGTGGACAGGCTCAGCAGGCACAGGCAAAGCGAACCCCTCAGGGCAACGAAGTGCTCTGATAATGTGTTTTGATTTTTCATTGTGTCTGTCTGTTAAAAGCGTTAGGGAAAAATAAAGGCGAATGTGATGTTGGCATTTACTGCACCCGCCGTCAGCGGCGGATCGCCGGCGCTGCGCACCAGGCCAACAGAAAAGGGCTGAACAGAGCCGCCATCGTCCTGAGCGATCGCCACCGTATCGCCGGGCGCGACCGTTCCAGCCGCGTTATAAAAATCTTTCAGATTGTTCAGCGTGCCTTTTTTCAGCATAAAACCGACGTGGCTGGCCGATGAATTACCCGCACGGAACAGCCGCGTATCAGTGAGTTGGGACGATTCACCACTCACCGTCATTGATGGCGCCTGCCCTTTCATCCCTTCACAGTTCACACTCACGTCCAGCGGAAGAATTTGCGCAGTCCCGTCTGAGAATTCCGTAATATTGTGGCGATCGAAGCGCAGGGTTGGCGTGTCGATCGCGACCTGGCAGTGTCCATCCATCACGGTGGCGGTAAAGTCTGTCGTTGCTGCGATGGCCTGGCCGACGGTTATTCCGCACAACATCAGCAAGATGCCTGACGAAAACGAATCAATGAAGCGCGCCATGGAAGGTCTCCGTACCGCCGAAATCGTTAATGGCAACCCACTGCGCGTTCCCCTGCACGGCGCTCACCGGATAGAGACGGGAAGCGTAGGGCGCGATCATGCTGGTGCCTTTGATCACATCAAGCGGAACCTTTTTGCCATCGATCGTCAGTTTGTTGAGCGAGATAAAATAAGGTGTCGGGTTTGTCACTCTGGTGGACTGACCCTCGCGAGAAAACTGCAGTTTTCCCATCGCTTCTTTCTGGGTGATCGGTAAATTATCCGGGCGATAGAACAGCTTCACGGTATTACCGGTAGCAACCTGAAGGTTACCGCCGACGTTGTTTTTCTTGCTATCGTCAATGGCTTTCCCGGTCGGAATGGCCGTGATAGTTAAATAAGATACCGACTCCCGATCCTGCGGCAGACCATCCGACTTTTTCAGAATACGAATTTTATTATCAGCATCGGGTTCAATGCGAAAAAGCGCAGGCGTTGGCATAAATACACTGCTTGCAGACTTCGCTGTCAGATTGTCATCAATGCCGACGCTAATGAGATAAGGTTGACGATGAGACCGGTTGCTGATATCAATGCTCTTACCACTTTCCGATGCCAGGTAAATAATACGTGATGCACCAACAGCGATATTCGCCATTGACACGGGCACCTGTAATATAATCAGGCTAATCAGTAACACCCATTTTTGATATAACTTCATTGTCTTTTCTGCCAGTAAAATGAAAAGAGAGGTTGTACAGAACCTCTCTTTTCTGAACGCTTAATTCCCCGTGACGGGCAACCTACACTTAGTTGCTGATGTAGGAGATTTTGATCGGTGCATGGTAAGCACCCGGCATGACATTCGCTTTGTCCAGTACCGCCATACCGGTGCTGAAGGTATAACTCAGTGAACCAGACGCATCAGCAACCACAGGAATGCTGGTATTGTTGGTCACTGCCGTGGTGTTGTCTTCACTGGTCAGCATGAAGCCTGCGGTCTGTGCCACATCACTCATAAAGAGTGTTTCATTACCTGCACCCACGATGCCGCTCACCTGCAGCGCACCGGCTTCATTTTCGCTACAGTTTTTCAGGGTAACCAGCAGTGGCTCATTGCCAACCTGCTTTTTCGGCGTGTCAAAATCAGTTTTATTAAAAGAACCGACATTCAGGGTTGCAGCACCATTATTTGCGGTAACTTCGCAAGTGGTATCGACAATTGTCCCTTGCAGCTCAACGTCAGCCTGAGTGGCAGCCTGAACCTGTCCCGCGACCGCAAAAATAATAGCAACGGGCGCAAGAGCGATAATTTTTTTCATTATAAAATCCTTCGTTAAATAGATGTCATTATGACAGAGATAATACGTACATCAGTCTGTCTCAACTGATGTGCGTATAATAAACACACGAAGGAAGGATAAATATGGGAGGGGGATTATTTCAATGAAAGGCTCAGACTACACGTGTAGGCAGTAGATTATTTCAAACCACTAACACCCAGCCTGAGATGGAACCGGCACACAAAAAATATGTTATAGCTCATCTCAGAGAACAATAAAACTCCGGTAAAGCATGGCTTACTGCCCGGTGGAATGGGAATAATGTTTAATGGCGGCATTAAACGCCGTTATTTGCTGTTTAAGCCGCTCAGTACCCTCCTGAATGACGTGGTATTCTCCGTTCGCCAGGGCATTTTCTAACGTCTCGGCCAGCCGCTGTAACTCCGTCGCGCCAAGAAGCTGCATCGTACCGTTGATGCGGTGCAGATGGTGTTGCAGTAACGTCCATTCCTGTCGTCCGAATGCCTGCATAGCGGCGGTGAGATCCTTATCATTCTCCACCCGCGATTGTTCCAGCATCTGGCACATCAGTTTTTTATCGCCCAGGCTGTGCGCCTCAAGTGTCGGCATATCCACAAACGCTTCCAGCATCAGAAGGTTCGCGGGAAAATGTGCACCACTGAGCGCGGCTTTTAACTGCTGCAGGTCGATGGGTTTAAACAGACACAGGTTCATGCCTGCTGCCATGCACCGCTCTTTTTCATCCGTCTGTGCATTAGCCGTCAATCCCCAGATTAGGATCTGCTGATGGATTTCCCGAACCCTTTTCGTCAGCGTGATCCCGTCCATGTCTGGCATATTAAGGTCGGTTATCAGCAAATCATACTCACGTGAATTGATCAGATTCAGTGCATCCACCCCGTCTTCCGCTTCATCAACGTGATATCCCAGCGTATCCAGCTGCCGGCGCAGCAGCAGGCGATTGACCGGGTTATCTTCGGCAATCACGATGCGCAGCGTCGCCGGAAGATCCACCTCCTCCTGCGCCATCAGCGGCTCACCCTGCGCCTTGTCAGAAGTGCCTGTCATCAGGGTGACCGTCATGGTGGTTCCCGTGCCAGGCTGGCTGGTAATATTGATTTGCCCGGACATACGCTCGACTATCTCCCGACAAATCACCAGCCCGAGCCCTGATCCTGCACTGCGTTTACCCAATGCGGTCTGATGGAATGGCCTGAACAGCTGCTGCTGCTCTTGTTCGCTAATTCCCGCGCCGGTATCCCTGACGCTGAGTGAAAGAAACACCCGTTCCTCGCCCACCGCCTGGGTATGCGCTATCACGTCAATGGCACCTTCTGAGGTAAATTTCACCCCGTTGCTGATCAGATTCGCCAGGACCTGTTTCGTCGCCTGAGGATCAAGCCACAGCATCTTCCCCTCTTCCAGACGGCAATCGGTTGTCAGCCGGAGGTTTTTCTGGCGTGCAAGCCCCTCAAAATTTGCCACCGTGGCGTGGATAAGCGATCGGAGATCCACCCATTCAGGTACCAGCATAAAGTTACCCGACTCGATCTTTTCCATATCAAGGACATCACCAATCAGGCCAATCAACGTTTGCGCCGTGCTGTAGGCCAGATCAATCGCCTCTCTGGCTTCTTCAGGGCTCTGCTTATGCGTGGTTAACAGCTCAAGGAAACCCATAATGGAACTGACCGGCGTGCGGATCTCATGGCTCATATCCGCCAGGAACCGGCTTTTAGCCTGGTTGGCATCGATAGCTTTATCTTTCTCCACCTGCAACGCTTTCATCAGTTGCCGTGATTCCGTGATGTCCTGCCACCCGCAAATCAGCGTGGCGGGCATGTTTTCCGGCATCTGACATGAGGTGAGCCAGTGCAGAATAAGCCGGTCCTCTTCACCGTTGTTCAGCATCATCTGGTGGGTGATCACCTCCTCCGGGATCAGCCCCTGCTGGATGTCCTGCTGAACGTCAGGGAATATTTCCGCCAGCGGACTACGCCGGTCATAAAGGGAATAGCGCAGGGCATCACGCAGTGTCGGGGTAAAAAATTCGTTAAACGCGCTGTTAAAACTTTCCAGCTCTCCCTCGGGGGTGATCACGTAAACCGGCACCGGGATGGCATTAGAAAGCGTCTGTCGCAAGATCAGCTGATAGCTTAACGCGGCCTGAGAGGCTTTCCCCCGGCTGATGGCGCGCAGCAGGTAGACGCCCCACAACAGGCTGCTGATCACCAGCAAGGCCGCCAGGCCGGCCACCAGATAAAATGGCCGGTTGTACAAATTCCAGGTGCCTATTTTGACATCCGGTGCCTTAACCCATTTTCCCGCGACGTTCAGAATTTCTTTCGGTGGAATATCATCCAGCGCTTTATTAAGAATACTTTGTAATTCCAGCGAGCCGCGCGGAATAGCAAAAGCAATCTGTGCTGAAGGCTCATCAGGGATCCGCGTGTAACTCATTTTTTCAGGATAATAGTGATCGATGATAAACCGCGAAGCCAGTTGGGTAGAGACTACGGCATCCACCTCTCCCAGCATCAGTTTACTCAGCGCGGTACTGGTGTTTTCGGCGATCACCCACGTCACGCCGGGGTATTTCTTTTTGAGTTTTTCACTCAGCGGATGATAAGCGGGGATCGCCACGCTGGAACCGGGCATCAGCATCTCCGGCTCATCGCTGCTGGCGCGCGTCACTAAAACAAAGGGAGTGGCGATAAAGGGGTGCGTGAACAGCATGTCTTCTTCACGCTCGACGCTATAGGTGGCCGTCGGCACCAGATCCCAGCCCCCCCTGCGCATAAGGTCGACCATGTCGCTGTTGGAATTAGCGATCACCGGCTGGAATGTTAACCCGGTCTGGATCTGGATCAGGTTCAGGATATCGCCAAGTAATCCTCTGATTTCATTGTTGTCATCCATCATACTGAGCGGGGCATAATACGGATTAATCAGCACCTGCAACACGGGATGCCGGGCTATCCAGCGTTCTTCCCGTGGCGTAAATTTCATCGCCTTATTTAAAAATGACACATTGCCGGTATCGACCCAGGATTGTGCTACCTGTTTGTGTGTCTGTTCACTCAGGGAACTGATAAAGGTGTCGAGGATCCCCCGCAGTTGCCGCTGATTATCCAGCACGACAAAGTGGTTACCTGTCTGAGGTTCACGCCAGAATTTCACCATTTGCAGCGACTGATAAAAATCACGGGTAAGAATAAAGCTGGAGGTCAGGTTGTTACCGAAGAAATAGTCGTTTTGCTTATTCGCGACGGAGGCCAGCGCAAGATAATTATCAGCATAGGCAGTGATTTTGGCTTTCGGGAACGCCAGTTTTATAAACTGTTCCGGGGGATATCCCCGCTTTATCGCCACCCTGACGTCGTCTTTCTCATTGTAAAGAGGATTCATCACATCGGACTGACGGCTCACTAACGTCGGAAAGGCACGGACCAGCGGTAATGACGCCAGATACGGCGGTGTCAGTGCCTCATCGCCAGCGGGTGACGTGAGGATGGCGTCGATGCTGCCATCCCGGAGCGCGGTTAATGCTGTTGCCTCATTAGCGTAATGTTTGAGGGACAGCGTGACCTGCAGAGACTTTTCCAACAGCAGCAGATAATCCGCATTCATTCCCCGGTAACGCCCCGTGGACGTATTCATGTTGAGCGGTGGGGTTTCGGTACCGTAAACCCCAATAGTCAGTGAGCGTTTGGCGGCAAGCCATAACAGGTCGAAATGGTTTAAGGGAAGCGCGGGCGTATAAACGTCGTAATCGCTGGCAAGCGTTAGCGTCTCCGGTTGAGGCGTGGCGGCCCGTGCCGGACATAACACCGACAGAAGAATAATAAAGCAACCGATCGCTCTGATTTTCACGCCCTTAACCAATTTTATTGCGCTGGGCAAAAGAGAAGAGTTCCATCAACGACTTGCAATTCAATTTTTCCATTAAGCGACTTTTATACGTACTCACTGTTTTATTGCTCAGGCACATATCAGAGGCAATTTTCATATTCTCTGCCCCGCTCAGAATATAGCGCATCACTTTGATTTCCTGACTCGACAGAGATTGTAACATTTGTTGCTCAGAAGACAGGCTTCCCATAAAAGCGTGCAGCGACAATGGGAAATAGCTGTAACCATTGAGAGAGGCATTTACGGCGGCGATAATATTCGTCATTCCCTCTTTTTTACTGATAAACGCATTCGCACCGGCATCCGCGCTGCGTTTGCCATAGAACAAATCATTTTTTGCAGAAACCACAATGATAATACGGCTAAAAGCCTGCTTCCTGAGTTTCTCTACCACTTCGATACCACTCATTACCGGGATATCGACATCAATGATGACCAGGTCCGGATAGTGCTCCTCCACCAGTAACAGCGCTTTCGCGCCATCTTCAGCTTCCCCGACAACAGAAATGCCTTCACTTTCAAGCAGTGTTTTGATCGCCATGCGAGCCAGCGGGTGATCGTCAACAATGACAGCATTCAGCGTATTTATTTTTCTCATGCTATAGCATTCTTCTTTTCCGGGAACGGATTGATATTGAGTCTATATCATCCCTAAAGCCATTGCCATTGGCGTTAAAAGAAATAGTCAGCTTTAATTTAAAATAGTATTTTGGACTTCATGTGTAGGACGCCTCCTGCAAAAATTTCCGACAAACCCCCTGTATTTGAACAGAACTAAAGATTAATCTTACTCGATAAATTTTAAACCTGACATTTAATTTGCTCTGTACAGCCAGCTATGCAACGCGTGAGGTTTTATATTCAATAGCCCGCCGGGATAAGATTTTTCATGAAACAACGGCACAATGCAAAAACACATCGCATTCAGTTGCCCCTCAAAAAAATAAATAAAACACGATTATTTTTCAGCCTGATTATTTTTATTTCGTGTTTTCTTTTCACCAACAGGGGGCAATTTAACTACTGCCCTATACCCAGCACCAGGGATGCTTCTATTACCGGCAACAAAATCACCGTACCTGCCCCCCTCAGTGGCCGGGTGGCGCACGTCCACCTACCCTCCAACGACTGGGTAAACAATGGCGATATCCTGGTGAGTATGGACAACACCGACGCGCTGAACCGGTACAGACAGGCAGAGAAAACATTGTCGGACACAATAAAAAAAAATCAGGACCGCTATGTCAGCATTGACCAGAATAACACCCGTATACTCAAAGCCCAGATGGCCTATCAGCAGGCACTTAATGAGTATCACCGACGGATCCTGTCAAAAGGCGCGCGGGTGATAGCAAAACACGATCTGCAACAGTCACTCAAAGCCGTCGACAGCACCAAACACGCCCTGGATGTTGCTATCCGCAAATACCGTGAAAATCAGCAACGGCTTCAGGCAGCAGATGCGGCTCATCAGCGGCAAATATCGCAGGCAAGGAAGGAACTACAGCAGGCGCAGCAGGCGCTTTTACGCACTCAGGTACGAAGCCCGGTAGCCGGGTATGTTGTCCAGCGCCATGTTGATGATACTGCGAGCGTCACTGCCGCCCAGCCTCTGATGACGGTGATGCCCGCCGGTGAGATGTGGATAATGGCCAACTTCAGTGTGGCACACCGTTGCGGACTGACGGTCGGACAAAGGGCATCGATTGTCACTGATGTTTATGGTGCCAGCGTGGTGTTTGACGGACATATTGAAGAGATTCTGTTGACCCCGGATAAGCCACTGCCGCGTCTGTCCGCGCCCAAAAGCGCAACAGACCGGGACAAGACGCTAAAGCGCATTCCCGTGCGTATTTCACTCAATCCTCTGCAACTGGGACATTTTCCCTTGCGACCCGGGGCAAACCTGAAGGTCACGCTTGTCCCACCCCGTTCATCTGTCATCTGTCATCGCCCGGCCAGCGGGCATGGCTGACAGGTGTTATTGTCCAGGTAGCGAACGAGCCGATTAATCTGTCCAGCGTTCTCAATCCCAGCCAGAGGGCCGGCTGGACGTTCTGGCCTCAGGCAATCCTGCCGGTGGAAAAATGCTAAACTCGGTGCCGGGGTTGATACCCGGCAACAATACGGATGCCCGCGGGCATCGTTGACTTCAGATACAGACACCGTCTGGATATGGCAGGGCACTATCGTGAATGAGACAGACTTTACCTTATGCAGTCTTCCTATGCTTTACTCACGCAATAAAAACAGGACGTACCACGAACGAATAACCCGCTCCCTGACCGCGCTGCTGACGTTCATGAAAGCTAACGAGCTGTTCGCGAAAGATCCTTTCAATGAAGACGGAAGTTTAAATAAAGCGTTTGAGTTAAAACAATCTGAAGTCACCCCGGAGGGCGTGGAAATGTTCAGGAAGGTCGTTCCGGGCTGGTTTACTTATTTAGATAAAGGGGGAACCGTTGATAACCTGTCCCGCCTGGAAAAAGGCCTGGAGAAAATCAGAAATCCCGCCTGAAGCAGCCCGGTGGCAGATGCCGAAACGGTTTTAACACCGGCATGCTGCTGACACCAGGCGCGGCTACTTTTTTCAGGGACGCGTCACAAACGTCGTCCCTCCTTTTATCCCCCCTCAGCCTTTCCCCCCACCTGCCCCGTATGCGCCTTGTCACAAAACCGGTAATCCATATTTTCGTCTGTAACGAACCGGGTGAACAGACCCACCCCTGTTAATAGCCTGTTACAGCTTATCTGCCATGATGGTTAAAACTCATTGATGCGCCAGACGCATGAATCGATGAGTTAATTGCGCTTATTTACGCTATTTTTCTGATCCAGTCTGCAGCAACAGGCGCGGCAAAAGCGTCAACGACAAACTGGAGATAACCATGCATTCCTCTCACGCCCTTATGACCACCCGGGCAAGAATTAGCGCGATACTGCGCGTGACTTCTGGCAACTTTCTTGAGCAGTTCGACTTTTTCCTGTTCGGATTTTATGCCACTTACATTGCCCATACCTTCTTTCCGGCCAGCAGTGAATTTGCCTCATTAATGATGACCTTCGCGGTCTTTGGGGCAGGCTTTCTGATGCGTCCGATTGGTGCCATCGTGCTGGGTGCCTACATCGATAAAGTCGGCAGGCGTAAAGGGCTGATTGTCACCCTGTCGATAATGGCCGCAGGCACCTTCCTGATTGTGCTGATCCCTTCCTATCAGACAATCGGCATCTGGGCACCGCTGCTGGTGCTGGCGGGCCGCCTGCTACAGGGCTTCTCGGCGGGCGCAGAGCTGGGGGGCGTCTCCGTCTACCTGGCGGAAATTGCCACGCCGGGCCGTAAGGGCTTTTACACCAGCTGGCAATCCGGCAGTCAGCAGGTGGCGATTATGGTCGCTGCGGCCATGGGCTTTGCCCTCAATATGCTGATGGAAGAGAGTGCCATTCGCGATTGGGGCTGGCGTCTGCCTTTCCTGTTTGGCTGCCTGATTGTGCCCTTTATCTTTTTACTGCGCCGTAAGCTGGAGGAGACCGAAGAGTTCACCCGCCGCCGCAACCCTCTGGCGATGCGCGAGGTGTTTACCACCCTGTTAGCAAACTGGCAGGTGGTAATAGCCGGTATGCTGATGGTCGCCATGACCACCACCGCGTTCTATCTGATCACCGTTTATGCCCCCACCTTCGGCAAGAAGGTCCTGATGCTCAGCGCCCCGGACAGCCTGCTGGTCACGCTGCTGGTGGCAGTATCGAACTTCCTCTGGCTGCCGGTAGGGGGCGCTCTGTCAGACCGCTTTGGCCGCAAACCGGTGCTGGTGACCATGGCGCTGCTGGCCCTGGTCACGGCCTATCCGGCGCTTCACCTGCTTGCTCAGGCCCCCAGTTTTTCGATGATGCTGGCGGTGCTGCTCTGGCTCTCCTTCCTTTATGGCCTGTATAACGGTGCTATGATCCCGGCGCTGACGGAGATCATGCCAGTGGAAGTGCGGGTGGCCGGTTTCTCGCTGGCTTACAGTCTGGCCACCGCCGTGTTTGGCGGATTTACCCCGGTCATCTCCACCGCGCTGATTGAGTACACCGGGGATAAGGCCTCACCGGGCTACTGGATGAGCTTTGCCGCCGTCTGTGCCTTACTGGCAACGCTTTATCTGTACCGCCGCATCGGCTTATCACTGCAAACCGCAGGTTAAAACAGGGACGCTATCATGCAAAAATTTTATTGTTTACTCCCGGCTACGCTGCTGCTGTTTTCCGTCAGCCAGCGCGTACCGGCCGAAGAAGTGACCGTGATGATTTCAGGGGGCTTTAAAGCGGCCCTGGAAAAACTGGCCCCGCAGTATGAAGCCAGCAGCGGTGACACGATCAGGCTGGTTCCCGGCCCCTCAATGGGGAACAGCCCACAGGCGATCCCGTCGCGGCTGGCACGGGGAGAAAAGGCCGACGTGGTGATCATGGTCGGTGACGCGCTGACTCATCTGGCACAGGATAACCGGCTGCAACCCGGTTCCCGCGTGGAGCTGGCTGACTCACCGGTTGGCATGGTCGTCAGACAGGGGGACCCTGAACCTGATATTAATAACGCGGCGGCACTGCGTCATACCCTGTTGCAGGCCAGATCGGTAGCGTATTCAGACAGCGCCAGCGGCCGCTATGTCAGCGGCCAGCTGTTTAAAAAACTGGGTATTGAAGACGAAATGAAGCACAAAGCGCAGATGATTGAGCGCATTCCGGTGGCGTCCGAAGTGGCCAGAGGGAAATATACGCTCGGTTTCCAGCAGGTCAGTGAGCTGCTCCCCGTTGCGGGGGTCACCTTTATTGGCAAACTGCCGGCCGATCTGCAGTACGTGACCCGCTTTGCCGGTGCGGTCACCGCGAAAGCAGATCATCCCCGGGAAGGCAAAGCGCTACTGGCTTTTTTATCTTCGGCTTCGGCACAAAACGTTATACAGGCCAGCGGCATGGTCACGGTCAGCGCTGAACACCCTGTTACGCCGCGTGATACTGTTCCGTGATCAGCTTTTCAAGTTCGGCAGCAAGGTAAGACTGCATCCGTCCGCTGCGCCTGATCAGCCCCACCGTCCGCCTGACCACCGGGTCAGTCAGCGGTACGGATGTCAGGACCGAATATTCTGACGAGGGCATCGACATCGCCGGGACGGCGGCAATACCGACCCCCGCTTCAACCATGCCCAGCATGGTGGTGACATGACGGGTTTCGCAGATACTGGGGCGCTCAGGGATGATGTGTTCCAGCATCTGATCGAGCAGGTTACGGTTGCCGGAGGTCTTATCCAGCCCCACATAGTCCTGCTGATAGAATTCCCGCCACGTCAGGCTTTTTCTGCTGGCGATGGGACCATCGCGCCGACAGGCCGCCACGTAGACATCCCCCACCAGCGGCAGAAATTCGATATTGGGTTGCAGACTGCGCGCAAAACAGAGGCCGAAGTCCGCCTCACCGCTGGCAACGGCTTCGATAACATTCCCTGCGCTGCTATCAATAATCCTGACGCGTACCTGCGGGTAGCGGGCCTGAAAACGGCGGATCACATCAGGCATAAAATAGTACGCCGCCGAGGGCACCGTGGCGACGGTAACCAGCCCGACGCGTTCCTGACTGACCTTAGTGATATCCCCTAATAGTGACTCAACATTAAACAGCAGCTGGTCGGAACGCGCCGCGAAGGTCTGCCCGTAAAGGGTCAGCGTCACGCGCCGGGTGGTTCTGTCGAACAGCCGGATGCCCAGCGCAGACTCCAGCTTCTCAATCCTGCGGCTCAGTGCCGACTGAGACAGGCAGCTGGACTCGGCTGCAAGCCTAAAATTACCGTATTCAACCAGTGCGCGGAAGGCGTAGAGATCGTTGAGATCAAAATTGACGGGCATAGCGACAGATATCCTTTCAGCGTCGGCAGGGAAAGACAACCTGCCTGAGCTTACCCATTAGCCCGCGACGGGTAAAGCAATCCCGGCAGGCGGGCAAAATGGCCTGCGCCATCTGCTCTCCGTCCTCCCCTGACCGCCCCGATCTGATTATGGAGAAAACGACGCGACGGATACGTCGCCTTACAGCGGCATTCTGTACTGGATCACGCCAGGTTTCTCGGCCACCCGATCGTACAGCCGCTGGGCCGTGGCGTTCTTTTCCTGGGTGTGCCAGTACAGCCTGTCGCACTGCCGCGCACGGGCCTGTTGCTGAACATATTCAATCAGCTGTTTTCCCGTCTCTCTGCCGCGACAGTGGGGGGCAACAAACAGGTCTTCAAGATAGCAGTACTCACTGACCGCCCAGGTGGAGGGATGAAACAGGTAGTGAGCAAACCCGATAACGGTTTCCCCCTCCCGGGCAACCGCACAAAAAATGGGGCTGTCAGCGTCAAAAAAACGCTGCCAGGCGGCGGCCGTAGCGTCTTCAGATAACTGAACTTCGTAGAAAGCCTGATAACTCAGCCAGTGTGGCAGCCACTGTGCGTAATCTTTCTGTTGAACAGGCATGACGGCAACTTCTGCACTTTCTCTCATTTTATCAATCATTTATATTCTCCTCATCGTTAAGAAGATGCAAGAGTAACGCGCACAGTGGTATCCTGTAAGATACACTTTATTGAAATTTTATGGATCCACTTTGCGCCCAGAAAAGAACGTTGCCAGCTTCCCTGGCCTGCTGCTTAAAAAAGGGAAAATTAAAGAACAGTTCTATCAGGTGATTAAAGAGATGATCCTGACCGGGGAGCTTAAAGCCGGGCGGAAGCTGCCCTCCAGCAGAACGTTTTCTGAAATGATGGCCATTTCAAGGAACTCCGTACTGTCGGGTCTGGAACGCCTCTGCGATGAGGGCTATCTGACAACCCGACAGGGCGCGGGCACCTTTGTTGCCCCGGTCATTCCTGATGAGATGATCCACACCGCCGCTGTGGCCCCCTCCCCCCAGGCAACGCAGGAAAAAAGCCGCCCCCGGCTGAATCCGCAGACGCAGGTGATGAAGCAGCTGTGGGACGCCACGCTACCCCACTCCGGGCAAAACCTGACGTTTAATATTGGTATCGGCTGCACGGACTTATTTCCCTACGCGCTGTGGGGGCGGCTGTCCGGCCGCCTCTGGCGGCAGTATCGTCAGCTGGACGGCAGGCACAATGAAGTGATGGGGTACCGACCGCTGAGACAGGCTATCTGCGACTATGTCCGCACCACTCGGGGCCTGAACTGCACAGAGGAGCAGATCCTGATCGTCAGTGGAACCCAGCAGGCGATGAATCTGGCCGCGCAGGTGCTGTTACAGAAGGGGGATGAAGTCTGGCTCGATGAACCGGGATACGACGGTGCCCGGGGGGCGTTTACCTCCACGGGTGCGGTCATCCGCCCGGTGAACGGGGATAAACAGGGAATGGACATCGCCAGCGGTATCCGGCAGTGGCCCGGGGCGAAAATGATCTTCACCTCTCCTTCCCATCAGTTTCCGCTGGGCGGAACCCTGAGTCTGTCCCGGAGAATGGCACTGCTGGAGTGGGCTGCAGAGCGTGATGCGTGGATCTTCGAGGATGATTACAACAGTGAATTCCGCTATGCCGCCCAGCCGATTCAGGCGCTGCAGGGGCTGGATCAGCACCAGCGGGTGATCTACGCCGGAACCTTCTCAAAAATGATGTTCCCGGGGTTTCATCTGGGCTTCCTGGTGGTGCCTGAACACCTGGTGGAACCCTTTAAAATCGCGAAGTACTATGCGGACACGCGGACGGCTTATCAGGATCAAACCCTCCTCGCCACCTTTATCGCTGAGGGGCACTATGCCCGCCACGTCAGGCGGGTGAGGAAAGCCTGCCAGGAGCGCCAGAGGGTCATGGCGGAGGCCATCCACCGGTATCTTCCCGACATCCTCAGCGTAGAACCCGCCGATTCCGGCATTCATCTTGTCTGCTGGCTGGCGGAGCACCTTGACGGTTCGGTTATTATTGCGCACTGTCGTCAGGCGGGTTTGGGCGCGCAACCCCTTTCACGCTACTGCCAGACGCGGCCGGAAAAGCAGGCGATCCTGTTCGGCTTTGCCGCACATACACCGGCGGAGATCGTTGACGGGATCAGGAAACTGGCCCGGCAGCTGGCCAGAAAATAACCCCCTCAAGGAGGCAGCATGCAGTACACCCCCCTCGGCAACAGCGACCTGAACGTTTCACGCATCTGCATGGGCTGCATGGGCTTTGGCGACCCGACCACCGGACCACACAGCTGGACGCTGGACGAAGCGGAAAGCCGCGACATCATCCGCTACGGGCTGGAAAACGGTATCAATTTTTTTGATACCGCCCTTGCCTATCAGAACGGCTCCAGTGAGCGCTATGTTGGCAGGGCATTACGCGATATGGCAAAACGGGATGAGGTGGTGCTGGCGACGAAATTTCTGCCGCGTACCGCGCAGCAAATGGCAGCGGGGGTGACGGCTAAAGAGGCCATTACCCTCTCACTGACGCAGAGCCTGCAGAACCTGGGTATGGATTACATTGACCTCTATATCTGCCACAGGTGGGATTACCACACGCCGATCCTGGAGATTCTGCAAGCGCTGCATCAGGCCGTGACCGCCGGTAAAGTCCGTGCGATAGGCCTTTCCAACTGCTTTGCCTGGCAGCTGGCCAAAGCCAATGCCCTTGCGCGGCAGGAAGCCCTGACGCCGTTTGTGTCGGTGCAGAGCCACTACAACCTGATCATGCGCGAAGACGAGCGGGAGCTGGCCGGGTTATGCGCGGAAGATAACATTGCCATGACGCCCTACAGCGCCCTGGCCAGCGGCAGGCTGTCACGGGCAGCAGACCCGGCGTTCCCGTGAGGACAGCTACGCAAAAGGCAAATACGACAGTACTGCCGACGCGGACCAGGCGATCATCAACCGTGTCAGTGAGCTGGCTTCGCGCCGGGGCGTGTCGATGACCGAAGTGTCGCTGGCCTGGTTACTGACCCGTGTGACGTCACCGGTAGTCGGTGCCACCCGCCGACACCACGTTGACGGTGCGGTTAAGGCGGTTCACCTGAAACTGAGTGAGGACGAGATTCACTTTCTCGAAGCCTGTTACCAGCCGCATAACCTCACCGGGATCATGGCTGAAAACCGGCCATGATCCCGGGTTAACGGGCGACAGTTCCCCCTGCCAGCCTTTCATCACTGATGATCCGCTCCTCTCGCACGGGGGATGAAGGGCTGGCCCGGCGACCGGGCCGTTACCGATCCTGCCGGCGGGGGATATCCGTTGAGAATCTGGCGCTGATCGCGTCGCGCTCATAGCCCTGCGGTTCGGTCAGTATCTGGTATAAGTCCGGGCGACGGCCGTGGATCCACCGCCGGCCCGTACTCATCGCCAGCAGGGTTAAATCGAGTTCGGCACTGACCATCGCATCCTCCGCCGCCCAGGTTTCTGCCACCATCCGACCATAGGGATCAAGGATCATCGCATTGCCGGTACGCACTTCGTCCTGGTCTGCGCCCACGCCGTTACTGAATAACACAAACAGCCCGTTGTCATGGGCGCGGGCGGGTAACCAGCGCATCAGCCATTCCCGGCCGCTGGCCCCTTTAAATGCCGCCGTGATTTCCTCTTTGCGCGTCGCCCGTTGCGCCCAGAGCTCCAGCGGGATCGGCTTCATGGCACAGGGACTGCGCGACTGTGTTCCCCCGGTCTGGTGCGGGGCAAGCAGAATATCGGCACCGAGCAGCGCCGTGGCGCGCACGTTCTCAACGAGGTTATTATCCCAGCAGATGAGGATCCCCACTTTCACGCCCCAGGGGGTATCAAACACGGTGAATCTGTCGCCGCTGCTGATGGCCGGGTGCTCAAAAGCGTGAAGCTTGCGGTGCGTATGCACTGAACCGTCGGGCATACAGGCCACATAGGCGTTATAAAGACGCCCGTCATCGGCACGTTCGATCAGCCCGGCACCGATCAGCATCTGATGTTTTATCGCCAGCGCACGGATCAGCGCCAGCGAGGGGCTGTTGTTCACCGGTTCAGCCAGCGCAGACACCTCACTGGCGGAGAGCCGGGGCACATGCCAGTAACCGGTGATACACATTTCCGGGAAGGTCAGAATCTTTACCTGTTGCAGGGCGGCCTGCTGAATAAACTTCTCCATGACCAGCAGGTTGTACTGCTTATTTCCGGCCTGATGCTGAAACTGTACGGTGGCGGCCTTGAGGGGGGTTCTCTCTGACATGATGAAACTCCAGAAGTGATCGGAAATACATTACAGCAGGCTGTCTGATAACGGTATAATCAAACTATTTTCAATTCTGATAACTTTCTGGAATGTCCTCATGAATCTTCGGTTGCTGAACGCCTTCGTGATGCTGGCAGAAAAAGGAAACTATGCCGAAGCCGCGCGGGCCCTGTTTATCTCGCAACCGGCATTAACCAAACAGATAAACCTGCTGGAATCACAGCTCAACGTCGCTCTTTTTTCACGCGGACGACACGGTACGGCGCTGACGTCCGGCGGTCGTCGCCTGCTGCCGGAGGCGCAGAAGGTGCTCGGGCAGACGCGATCCTTCCTGCACCATGCCGGACAGGTGGCAAAAGGCCACGAGGGCACTCTGGCGGTGGGATTCGGACTCTCCAGTTTTTACCTGGCCCCACAGTATCTGGCCGAATTTCGCCGGCATTTTCCCGGTGTGGAGGTCAAGTTAACCGACCTGCCCTCCGCGCAGCAGTATGCGCAGCTGCAAAACAACGAACTCCAGGTGGGATTTGTTCGGGTGCCCCCTGCTGCACCGCTGGATTATCTGCCGCTGTTTACTGACCGTCTGGTGCTGGTCGCGGCGGATACCTCGTCGGTCAGCGTGGCTGACTGTTTGAAAAAGTGGCCTCTGCTGCGGCTGCGCACGGAACGCGGCCGCGGTCTGAATACCCAGATTGATCGCTATATGCAGGACAACGGGCTGCTTGCCTCTGCCACTCAGCTGGCTGAGGATATTCATACCATCGTCGCCCTGGTGATTGCCGGTATTGGCGTTGCGTTATTGCCACAAAGCGTTATTCACATTGCGCCTCCGGGGTTAAATATTATTCCGTTAACTGGCAAGTCGATAAGCTGGCAGATTGGCGTCGCCTGGAATGCCTGCGGTGAGGATGTCATCACGGATAATTTTATTGCGAGGATAAGAGCGGGCAAACAGGGGCTTGCAGGTTAGCGATATGCCGTGCCTGACATTAAACAGCCCGCTCATTTTTTTGGAGCGGGCCTCGGAATTTAACCAGCAACAATCACCAGCTCACGCACACCTTACCCAGGTGTTTGCCGCTTTGCAGATGGGCAAATGCCTCGCCTAAGCGGTCATAGCTGAAGACGTTGTCGATGACCGGTTTCTGCGCCATCAGCGCCAGCGCATTGACATAGTCGATCTGATCCTGGCGGCTGCCGACGATCAGCCCCTCAATGCGCACCTGTTTTGCCAGCACGCTGAAGACGGACAATGCCGCATCCGTGCCGGACAACACGCCGATCACGGCAATATGGCCGCCAACCTTCACCGCTTTCAGGGATTCATTCAGCGTGGCGGGGCCACCCACTTCAACCACGTGATCAACACCGATGCCACCGGTCAGCTCAAGGACTTTGTCGCCCCACTCTGGCGTCGTGCGGTAGTTAATGGTGTCATCTGCGCCCAGTTCGCGCACTCTCGCCAGTTTCTCATCAGAGGACGAGGTGGCAATCACCCGCGCACCCATCGCTTTGGCCAGCTGCAGCGCGGCAATGGAAACACCGCCGGTGCCCTGCACCAGTACCGTTTCACCCGCTTTTAAGCGGCCATTAACCACTAATGCCCGCCACGCGGTCAGGCCGGAGGTGGTGATGGTGGCGGCTTCCACGTGCGACCAGCCTGCCGGCGCGTGGGTAAAGGCGCTTTCCGCGCGCACGACACTTTCACAGGCCAGGCCATCGACGCCATCGCCAGGCGTATGGGCAAATCCGCCCACGGCCGGGGTCGCTTTACCTGCCGCCCATACCGGGAAGAAGGTGGAAACCACGGCATCACCCACGCGGAACTCCGTTACGCCTTCGCCTACCGCCTCAACAATACCGGCACCGTCAGACAGCAGGATACGGCCATCGTCAACGGCCATGCCGCCTGTGGCCACCATCAGGTCATGGAAATTGAGCGAGCTGGCTTTAATTGCCACTCTGATCTCCCCTTTACCCGGCTGCCCCGGATCCTTGAGTTCGGTGAGCGTCACGCTGTCGAGATTAAAGGGGGTATTAATCACTACTGCTTTCATCATCTTCTCCTGATTGATACATAAATGGCGTATGTCATTCATTCACAGCCGTCAGATATACACCCGATGCGGATTAGCATGATAAGCACATCGCGCTGTCAACAGAATGGGTCGACATGGAACATCCGACTTTCACCCGTAATCTGTTTTTCCACGGGGAGTATAAGAGAAATTTTGCAGGATTTTATCATCTCAATCTGATATCTTAAGATTTATCTCATTCAACCATTACAAAAAATAAAAACTAAGAACAAAATGTAATAAACAGGCAAAGATTTACTTAAAAAAGGAATTTAATAAATGCCCGGCAATAAAAAACCCAGAAAAAAAACACCAACTCAGAAAAGCAAAAAAAATAAAGAAAAAGCACATCAACTTTCTATTGAGTATTACTCACTGGCATTCGCTCACGTTCATCAATATCATCTAAATGATATGATGGAAATCTCGAAAACAACCCGAAAAGAACTACACCAGAATTATCAAAATGAAATAAAGCAAAATAAAACCCTGGTAATAGACGGAGACGAAGCGTGGAACATACTTAACAACTTCCTCGTGAGGATCGAAAGTAAAATAAAAAAAATAATTGAAGATCATTCTGAATTTTTCTGGTTCCATCTATATCGACGTACTTCACCAGGTAGCATTGCTGATACGCATGAAAAGAGAGATGCAAGTACAATCGCTTCCGTACGCTTAACACTGGAAACAGCCTTTTTAAAATATGCAAAAAACACTGCTAATGACATGTGTTTAAGTAAAGATATTTCAGCCAGAGACGTGCTGGGTGGAATGTTTTACAGTTCACTTTTAGAAAACAATTATCATCCAGATATGATCGAAAAATACTGGAAGCTACACCAGGAAAACACACAGTGGGTGATGAAAGAGTATAGTCCTGAGATTCACCAATCTGTTTACCTTCTTGAGAGCTATGCTTATGAGTACTGGCGAACCACTGCAAAAATGCGTGCTATCGGTAAGGGCGTGAAACTGCTTCTTAATAAAGATGGCTCTTGGAAAGAAATCAGAACCGAGGAGCAGGATAACCTGATTCTCAGCTATGACCGAAGACTAGTGCGTGGGAAGAAATACCTCAGTTCTGCAAAAGGCCTACCCAGCTTTAGAGATATTAAAGAAGATTTTTTCCAATCAAGTTTTCTAGGTATGCGATATAATTACGACAGATATAAATTCATTGATATTTTCCATGCTGAAAGCCCATTAAGCAATGAGATCACCAACTTCATACCACTACCTGTTGATTTTAAAAGTTTCATCAGGTCCCATAAATCACTGAAAAAACCTTTCCTTAAGAGAATGGGTTTCTCTCTGGAGACTTTCTTTTCATTTTTGCAGGCTCTTTCTTACAATCATATATTGTATCGAACCAGTAAGTTACAGAATGACGAAAATTCTGCCCTCAAAGTTTGGTCTATAATGCAACGCGCATATTCCACGACAAGTTTTACGCTGGAAGAACTCAGCCATAACATCGTCCAGACACTAAAAAGTTTTCCTGGTAAAAAATATCAGGAGCAGAGCTTAACCTCTGAAGAAATTCTTAAAGCATGTGAAAATTTCACCCTTAATCAAAGCACTAAGGAGCGTCTCTCCCTGTGGTCTTTCGGTCCGCGCCCCGTAATTTTTCCATACAATGATATTTTCATTATTGACCTTGGTGGTGTACAAACCATTTTAGAAAATCTTTTTTTCGGCATGAGAGAAAATAATCAGGAAAGAGGGCTTGATTTTGAAAATATTTTACGAGATGAAATTTCCACCCAAGGTTATGAATTACTTCCAGTTAGAAATCTGACCCGTCCTGATGGCAAATATCGTGAAACTGATTTAGCTATACGTATCGGTAATACTCTGATTTTATGTGATTGTCGAAGTACAGAAAGACCGCTGGATTGGATTATTGGCAAGCCATCAGTCCTTAAAATTCGTAATGACCTAATGCAGGATAAAATCAATCAGGTTTTAAGTATCAAACACTTTGCCTGTGAAAATCTGCAAAAATTAAATGGTGATTTTTCATGGGTAACAGACGTTGTATCGCTGGGCGTGGTTACCGACATCGAGTGGATTGATTCTCTGGAAGATCAATTATGGTTAGATAAAAAAAATGATCTACCTGTGTTAATGAGTGCCCAGGAGTTATTAGACTTGCTTGAAAAGATGACTTTAGCACTATCAGTTTCATCAGATTCAGAAAACCCTATCTTATAAAGAGAGCACCAGGGTTACAGACCTCATCCGCCGCGTATCGTCCCGCGCCAGATAAAGTCCGCGTGATACATCCGCGTTTCACCGGGCATCTCCTGCCCCAGCACGGGGGGTTGGCTGTCTTCACGCTGCTCCTCACTCACCAGCCAGGCGACCGAGTCGCGGGCAAACTGTTCGACCGGCTGCGTAAAGGTGGTCAGATGATAGGAGGACCAGGCCGCCTGGGGAATGTCATCGTAACCCGCCACGCAGAGATCGTCGGGAATACGCAGCGAGAAGCGGTGACGCGCCTCATCCATAAAGCCGCACGCCAGCAGATCGGTGACGCAGAATACGGCCTCCGGGCGGTCGCGGCGGGTCAGCAGACGATGTGCGAGGATCTGCCCGCTCTCATAAGAGGTGGTACCGAAGCGCTCCACGCTCACCTTCATACCCGCGGCAACGGCGGCCTGGATAAATCCGTTTTCACGCGCCATCAGGCTGGGCGTTCCTGCCAGCGAGTTGGCAAACGCCACGTGCTGGCAGCCCGCCCGGGCAAAGGCCATCACCACCCGGCTGGCTGCCTCTCCGTTATCAAGATTGATGCTCAGTGATCCCGGCAGGACATCGTCACGGTTTATCAGCACCAGGCGCTGCCCGTGCTTATGACACAGGCGTGCAATAGCGCTTTCCGGCATCCCGGAGAGCACAAACGAAGCGTCTGCACGGAAGTTAATCGCCTGCTGCAACGCCTGAGACACGCTGTCATCGGAGCGGTCAGTGTTGATGAGCATGGCGATTTTCCCGGCTTCCTGCAGGTGCTGGGTGACCAGCCGTACCAGGCTGGCACGATACGGGGTCGCCAGATCCGAGACAATCAGGCAGACGATACCGCTGCGGTTACTCACCAGACCTCGCGCCAGATGATTAACGTGATAGCCCAGAGCTTCCGCCGCCTGCATCACCCTTTTACGCGTGGCTGCCGATACGCTGGCTCCCGGTGTAAAGGTTCGTGAGACCGCCGAACGGGATACCCCCGCCCGCTCGGCAACGTCTTTCGCACTGACGACTGCTTTTTCCATGGTGTTATTTTGCCCGCCTCAATTGACCTGCTGTGAGTCTGTCGCACTTTGCACGGCTGTGCAATTATTTATGTTGTGTAATTGTTTCATTTTTGTGACGCAGCAACTGAATTGCGTCACGACACGATTGACAGGGTAATTATTAACCATTAATTAATTGCACACACGTGCAAAACATATGCACATAAAAACCGGCGACAACGTATCGCCGACCCTACACCGAAGGAGAACACCATGCATCGCATCACTCTGATGGCGGTCATCGCCGCCGGCTCTGCGCTCACCGCCCTGCCGGCTCAGGCCGCAGAAAAGCTGAATATGATCTGCTCCGCCGATGTGGTTGTCTGTGAACAGATGACCAACCTGTTCGAAAAACAGCACCCGGATATCAAAGTCAGTATGGTGCGCCTCTCCGCAGGGGAAGCCTACGCCCGTATCCGCACCGAAGCCCGCAACCCGCGCACCGATATCTGGTGGGCAGGCACCGGTGACCCGCATATGCAGGCCGCCGATGAAGGCCTCACTCAGGCCTATCAGTCCCCGCTGCTCGACCAGCAGCAGGACTGGGCGCGCAAGCAGGCGGAAAGCGCACAGTACCGTACCGTCGGCGTGTATGCCGGGGCGCTGGGCTGGGGTTACAACACCAAACTGGTCGCAGAGAAAAAACACAAAGCCCCGGCATGCTGGGCCGACCTGCTGGACCCGTCGTGGAAAGGGGAAATCCAGATGGCTAATCCGAACTCCTCCGGTACGGCCTACAATACGCTGGCCACGCTGGTGCAGATCATGGGCGAAGAGAAAGCCTTCGACTATCTGAAAAAACTCAACGCCAATATCTCCCAGTACACGAAATCCGGCTCGGCTCCGGTGAAAGCAGCCGCACGCGGCGAAACCACCATCGGCATCGTTTTTATGCATGATGCCGTCGCCATGCAGGTGGATGGCTTCCCGATCAAAGCCGTCGCGCCATGCGAAGGCACCGGCTATGAGATCGGCTCGATGTCAATCGTGAAAGGCGCGCGGAACCTGAAGACCGCCAAAGTGTGGTACGACTGGGCGCTGAGTGCTGACGCGCAGTCCCATATGAAAGACGCCAAATCCTTCCAGCTTCCGTCGAATAAAAATGCGGCCATCTCTGAATATGCCCCGCGCTTCGAAAACATCAAACTGATCGACTACGACTTTAAAACCTATGGCGACTCGGCTAAACGCAAAGCCCTGCTCAGCCGCTGGGATAAAGAGATCGGTGCCAGCGCACAATAATCCCGCCCCCTCCCCCTCCCGCCCTGGCGGGAGGCAGAGCAATGAACGATCGAGGTTATGATGAATGCTCAAAACCGCCGCCTGAACGGGGCTTTAGCGCTGGGCGCATTTGCCATCCTGCTGTTGCCCTGGTACAGCCTGGAAGCCGGTTTTTTCGATTTTAGCTGGGTGACAACGCTCTGGACGGATCGCGACAGCGCACCGGCCCTGTGGCAGATTGCGCTGTTCCAGCGTCCGTGGCTGGCTGTCGCCGTACTGATGCTGCTGACCGCCGGGCTGGGTCGCCTGCTGCCCGTCGGCAATAAGCGCAGCGGGCTGATCATGGGGGCCGCGACCGCTGGCGTCCTGTTCCTGCTGTTTGAAGGCCATGCTATCGGCTATACCGGCTGGAACTGGCTGTGGAGCGAACAGCTGTTTGGCGCACTCAGCGACGGGCAGCCTGCCTTTGGTGCCGGAGCGATTCTGCTGCTGACCACCTTTTTGCTGCTGTTCTCGTTTGCGCTGGCAGAGCGCGGCGTGCTGCGCGGTGACGCCTTTGTGGTGGCCGCCATCGTGCTGCTGGTGGCGCTGGTGACCACCTTCGTGCTGTACCCGGTACTGAGCATGTTTGTCGCCTCGGTGCAGGACGTGGACGGTTCCTTTAAACCGGACGGGATGATCGCCAGTATTCAGGATCCGGCGATCTGGAGCCTCGGCTGCCTGACCGGCAGCGGCGGCTGTGGCACCGCCTGGCGCACGCTGTGGCTGGCGCTGATGACCGCCGGAGGCTCTACGCTGCTCGGTCTGGCCTTTGCACTGGCGGCAACCCGCACGCCGCTGCCGTTTAAAAAAGCGCTGCGCATGCTGACCGTGCTGCCCATTATCACGCCACCGTTTGTTATTGGCCTCGCGCTGATGCTGCTGTTCGGTCGCGCTGGCGTGGTCACCGAGCTGCTGGCAACGCTGTTTGGCATCGAACCGGGTCGCTGGCTGTACGGGCTGACCGGCATCTGGATAGCCCAGGTGCTGTCGTTTACGCCCATCGCCTTCCTGGTGCTGATTGGCGTGGTCGAGGGCGTCAGCCCGTCGCTGGAAGAAGCGTCCCAGACGCTGCGCGCTAACCGCTGGCGCACCTTCCGCTATGTGTCCCTGCCGCTGATGGCCCCGGGGCTGGCCAATGCGTTCCTGATCAGCTTTATCGAGAGTATGGCCGACTTCGGCAATCCGATGGTGCTGGGCGGCAGCCACGGCGTACTGTCGACGGAGATCTTCTTCTCGGTGGTCGGGGCGCAGAACGACCCGAGCCGGGCGGCGGTGCTGGCAATGATCCTGCTGTGCTTCACCCTCAGCGCCTTTATTCTCCAGCGCCTGTGGCTGTCGGGTAAAAACTTTGCCACCGTCACCGGCAAAGGGGACTCCGGCCAGCACTGCGGGCTGCCGCGCGCCCTGCGCTATGGCGTCTATGCGCTGGTGATCCCGTGGGGCCTGTTTACCCTGGTGATCTACGGCATGATCCTGATTGGCGGCTTTGTGCAGTCGTGGGGCCTGGACAGCAGCCTGACGCTGGCGCACTACGCCCGGGCCTTTGGCTTCCACTGGGGCGAAGGGCAAATCGTCTGGACCGGTGTGGCCTGGAACTCGTTCTGGACCACAATGGAAATCGCCCTGATTGCCGCCCCGCTCACCGCCATCGTTGGCCTGCTGACTGCCTGGCTGATCGTACGGCAGAAGTTTGCCGGACGTCAGACCTTCGAGTTTATGCTGATGCTGAGTTTTGCCATTCCCGGCACGGTCATTGGCGTCAGCTACATCATGGCCTACAACCTGCCGCCGCTGGAGATCACCGGGACGGCGCTGATCCTTGTGGCGTGCTTTGTCTTCCGTAACATGCCGGTGGGCGTGCGCGGGGGGATTGCCGCCATGAGCCAGCTCGACCGCAGCCTGGATGAAGCCTCGCTGACGCTGGGGGCCAGCAGCTTCCGTACGCTGCGCAAGGTGATCCTGCCGCTGCTGAAACCGGCGATCAGCGCCGCGCTGGTGTATGCCTTCGTCCGCGCGATCACCTCCATCAGCGCAGTGATTTTCCTTGTCAGCGCGCAGTACAACATGGCCACCTCGTACATCGTAGGCCTGGTCGAAAACGGAGAGTACGGCGTGGCTATTGCCTACTCCTCCGTTCTTATTGTGGTGATGCTGGCGGTGATTATCACTTTCCAGCTGCTGGTCGGTGAACGCCGCCTGCGCCGCGCCACCCGCATTGCTGCAGCCCCGGTGGCCACGCCCCCGGCTTTACATCAGGAGAGTGCCGTATGACGACCATTCGCTCAGGCTCGGTGGTATTTGACAATGTCACCAAACAGTTTGCCGATTTTAACGCCCTGCCCGGCCTGTCAATGACCGTGGAGCCGGGTACGCTGGTGACGCTGCTCGGGCCCAGCGGCTGCGGCAAAACCACCACGCTGCGCCTGCTGGCCGGGCTGGAGCACCCCACCTCCGGGCGGATTCTGATTGGCGGCAAAGATGTCACCCATCTGCCCGCCAACGAGCGCGACGTGGCAATGGTGTTTCAGTCTTATGCCCTCTTCCCGCACATGAACGCGCTGGATAACGTGATGTACGGCCTGCTGTCCGGCGGGCTGTCCAAAAAAGAGGCGCAGGATCGCGCCCGTGAAGGGCTGAAGCTGGTCGGGCTGGAGAGCATGGGCCAGCGCTTACCGGCAGAGCTGTCGGGTGGCCAGCAGCAGCGTATCGCCGTGGCGCGTGCGCTGGTGCTGGAGCCGCAGGTGCTGCTGCTGGACGAACCGCTTTCTAACCTGGATGAACGCCTGCGCCGCCGCGTACGCACCGAGATCCGCGACCTGCAGCAGCGCCTGGGCTTTACGGCGGTGTACGTTACCCACGATCAGGAAGAGGCACTGGCGGTTTCCGATAAGATAATTGTCATGAAAGAGGGGCATATTGCCCAACAGGGTGCGCCCCAGGAGCTGTATCAGTCGCCCGCCTCGGTGTTTATCGCTGATTTTATGGGCGAAGCCAATATCCTGCCCTGCGATATTCGCCGGATAGAAGGCAATGAAGCCGTGGTGGCTCTGGGCAACCGCGAGTACCGCGTTCCCGGTGCTCACGCCCGCCCCGGATCGGCGCAGCTGTCGGTGCGGCCGCAGTTTATTACGCTGCGTACCGATCCGACCGGGGCGCTTAACGGCGAAGTCACCCACAGCACCTGGCTGGGGGATCATATTGAATATGAAGTCCAGACCGCGCTGGGCGCACTGTTTATTATCGATGTACAGATGGAAGGCCAGCTGGCACCGGGCACCGGTGTCGCCGTGGATTTCAAACCTCAGGGTCTGGCGCTGATTGCCCAGTGATCCCTCTTTAATAAGGACTGCATATGAGTGACGATATTTCCCGCCGCCTGGCACTGGCCGAACGGGTGGCACGCGAGGCTGGCGCTAAAGCGCTGGACTTTTTTAACCGTCGCGACCAGCTGGTGATTGAAACAAAACGCGATGCCCAGGATGTGGTGTCGATTGCCGATCGCGACGTTGAACAGCTGATCAGCGGACAGATTGCCGCCGCCTTCCCGGAAGACGGTTTTCTCGGTGAAGAGTTCGGCTTAAAGGCGGGTCAGTCGGGTTTCACCTGGGTGGTGGATCCGATTGATGGCACCAGCCCGTTTGTTAACGGCATGCCGAACTGGTGCGTATCGATTGCGGTGATTGCCGGCGGTGAGCCGGTGATTGGGGTGATTATGGCCCCGTGTCAGCAGGAGTGCTTTGTCGCTGCCCGTGGCCAGGGCGCAACGCTCAACGGCAGGCCGCTGCGCGTGGACCCGGCGCGTACCATGCAGAACCATGTCACCGGCTTTGGTGCCAACAGCTATGTCACCCCGGAGCGGGTGGGTGAAATTGCCGCCGGGATTATCGCCGTCGGCGGTAATTTCTTCCGTAACGGGTCAGGAGCGATGATGCTGGCTTATGTGGCTGCCGGACGTCTGGTCGGCTATTACGAACCTTATATGCACGCCTGGGACTGCCTGGCGGGTTACTGCCTGGTCAGTGAGGCTGGCGGCTGGACGCACCCGTTCAACACCGAGGGTGACCACCTGCTGCGCGGAGCGCCAGTGCTGGCCGTAGCGCCGGGTGCCAAAGACGACCTGCTGGATATTGCCCGGCTGTAATCCCCTCTTCGCAGCGCTGTCCCCGCGATAGCGCTGCGTCTGCCCCGCCGTTCATACTTCGTCAGAGGCCGAAGTATTGCTGTTTTTATTGCGTAATCTGGTGGCTCACCCTGACAGAGAGCGTACTGATGATCGCCGTCCTTTTTGAAGCCGAAATAAGCCCTGACGGGCAAACACGTTACCTGCATCTGGCCGCAGAACTGAAACCGCTGCTGGATGAGATTGACGGGTTTATTGCCATCGAGCGTTTTCGCAGTCTGGCCTGCGAAGACAGGATCCTGTCACTGTCCTGGTGGCGGGATGAAGCCGCCGTACTGGCCTGGAAACAGAATATCTTCCACCAGGCCGCACAGCGTGAAGGTCGCGAGTCGATCTTCTCTTATTACCGTATCCGCATTGCTCAGGTTGTGCGCGACTACGCCTCTGATACGCAAGGACTACAGCATGTTTGATCTCCATATCCTGTTACCCAATACTCCCGGGGCCCTCGCCGCCCTGGCTGGCCTGCTGGGGCGTAACGGCATCGGGCTGGAAGGCGGTGGTGTGTTCAGCGCCGGCGAGGTCAGCCATGCCCATTTTCTGGTGGAAGAAGGCCCACGTGCGCGTCAGGTGCTTGAGGCGGCGGGATTTCAGGTAGAGAATGTCTGCCAGCCGCTGATCCGCAAGCTGCCGCAGCGTCGCCCGGGGGAACTGGGCGAGATTGCCACCGCGCTGGCCGGGGCCGGAGTCTCCGTTTGCACGCAGTACAGCGATCATGCTAATCAGTTAATCCTGGTGACGGATAACCCCGCCGTCGCCGAACGCGTGACCCGACCCTGGGCCGTAACAGCAGAGTAAATATGCAGAAACTGACGGTAGTCACCGATGATGAACCGCTGCTGGAGTCGGCTATGGTCGCCGTGGCGGCGGCCCTGGCCGAGACATCCCGGGTCAAAATGCTCTGTGCCTTAATGGACGGACGGGCGTGGACGGCTACTGAGTTAAGCGCGGTGGCCGGTGTCGCCTCGTCCACCGCCAGCGCCCACCTGGCGCGGCTGGTACAGAGTCAGCTGATCGTCTGCCTGTCCCAGGGGCGGCACCGCTACTACCGGCTGGCGGGCAGTGATATTGCGCAGCTGATTGAAACCATGATGGGTGTCTCATGGCGGCGCGTCCCCGGCCCGGTATCCCGTACCCCACTTGATATGCGTTTTGCCCGGACCTGTTACGACCATCTGGCGGGAGAAGTGGCAGTACAGATTTATGATGCCATGCTCAGGGAACAGTGGCTGACCGGTGATGGCGCGACGCTGACCGCCGCCGGCAGACTGAAACTGACGGACATGGGGATCCCACCAGAGGCGGCCACGCGGCGTAAAAACTGCTGCGCCTGTCTGGACTGGAGTGAGCGATGCTTTCACGTGGGCGGCTACGTGGGGGCCGCACTGTTTCAGCACGGCGAAAAACAGGGCTGGCTGACGCGAACACCTGGCTATCGGGTGGTGACGCTGACGGCAAAAGGCCGCTTACAGCTGAATAAACACTTTTCTCTTTCCCTGTAATTTATTCTCTTTTCTGTTCTGGCAGGCACCCTCGCGGGTGCCGCCTGACGCCCACCTTCCCCGCCGCCGTTACCCTGACCGGCGCGTTTATTGACATTCCTGCGGCAACGTATGACGCTGGTCATCATCCTCCCCACGATTTGCAGATTAAAATAAGGCTCCCGGATGAAAAAGACCTTTGTATTAGCCCCTGACTCCTTTAAAGAGAGCATGACCGCAAAGCAGGTCTGCATCGCGATGGAAACCGGACTCAAACGCGTCTTTCCTGATGCCCGCTATCTTCACGTTCCCATGGCAGACGGCGGTGAAGGCACCTCCCAGTCGCTGATTGATGCCACCGGCGGGCAGCTGATTTCTTTGTCGGTGACCGGCCCGCTCGGAACCCCCGTCACCGCCTGCTTCGGCATCATGGGCAGCGGTGATACCGCGGTGATTGAGATGGCCTCCGCCAGCGGCATTCACTATGTGGATCAGCACACCCGCAATCCGCTGCTGACCACCAGCCGGGGGACCGGTGAACTGATCCTGGCCTGCCTCGATCGCGGCATTAAAAAAATCATTCTCGGGCTGGGCGGCAGCGCCACCAACGACGGCGGCGCGGGCATGGCGGAGGCGCTGGGTGTCGGCTTTTTCGATCGCCAGGGCAACCGGCTGCCGGCGGGGGGAGGCGCGCTGGGCGCGCTGCATCACATTGATATCACGGGGCTGGACAGCAGGCTGGCCGGTGTCGATATACAGGTTGCCTGCGACGTGACCAGCCCGCTGTGCGGCCCTGAAGGCGCATCCGCCGTCTTCGGGCCGCAAAAAGGAGCCACCCCGGAGATGGTCGCCCTGCTGGACCGCAACCTGGCACACTACGCGGCAATGGTGTTGCAGCAGTTGGCTAAGGACGTGGCCACCCTGCCCGGCGCAGGGGCCGCTGGTGGCCTGGGTGCCGGGCTGATGGCGTTTACTCCCTGCACGCTGCGCAAAGGAATTGACATCGTTGTTGAGTACAGTGGCCTGAGCGACAAAATGGCCGGTGCCGATTTTTGCTTCACCGGTGAGGGCCGCATTGACAGCCAGACCCGTTTTGGCAAAACGCCTTACGGCGTGGCCCGGATAGCCAGCCAGCATAATGTGCCGGTGATTGCCGTGGCAGGCAGTATTGGCGATGATGTGGCGTCACTCTATGACACGGGTATTGATGCCATTTTCGGTATTATTCCGCACGCGGCGGATATTCACTCTCTGTTGCAGGAAGGGAGGCAAAATATGGAGCGCACCTGCGAAAACATTGGCCGTTTACTTAAAAAAACCGCTGCTATCTGACTTCACACCCCGCCTGCACTGATGCGTCAGTGGCCCGGGGCGTTAACATGTAATTTAACCAAGGATGTGATCATGTCTGAAGTATTACGACGCACGAAAATTGTTGCCACCCTGGGCCCCGCGACCGATCGGGATAATAACCTCGAAAAAATAATCCGGGCCGGGGCCAACGTCGTCAGGCTGAATTTCTCCCACGGCTCCGCCGACGACCATATTGCCCGCGCACAGCAGGTCCGCGATGTCGCCCACCGACTTGGCCGCCAGGTGGCGATTTTAGGCGACCTTCAGGGACCCAAGATCCGCGTGTCTACCTTTAAAGAAGGTAAGGCGATGCTGACGGTGGGCGAGGTGTTTATCCTCGATGCGCTGCTGGAGAGAGGCCTGGGTGATAACCAGCGCGTCGGCATCGACTATAAATCCCTGCCGGGCGACGTGGTGCCCGGCGATATCTTACTGCTGGACGACGGCCGCATTCAGCTGCGCGTGCAGCGCGTGGCGGGTAACGAAATTTACACCGAGATTACCGTCGGCGGGGTGCTGTCCAATAACAAAGGGGTGAATAAGCTGGGCGGTGGTCTGTCCGCCGATGCCCTGACCGAAAAGGACAAAGCCGATATTCTCACTGCCGCCAGAATGAACGTCGACTATCTGGCCGTGTCGTTTCCACGCAGCGGGGAAGATCTTCGCCTCACCCGTCGGCTGGCGCGGGAAGCGGGCTGTAAGGCGCTGATTGTGGCGAAAGTGGAACGCGCCGAAGTGGTCGCCAGCGAGGAAAGCATGGACGATATGATCCTTGCCTCGGACGTGATTATGGTGGCGCGCGGCGATCTGGGCGTTGAAATCGGCGATGCCGCACTGGTCGCGGTGCAGAAACGCCTGATTGCCCGCTCCCGTCAGCTTAACCGCGTGGTGATCACCGCCACCCAGATGATGGAGTCGATGATCACCAATCCGATGCCCACCCGTGCAGAAGTCATGGACGTGGCGAACGCCGTTCTCGACGGCACCGATGCCGTTATGCTCTCAGCGGAAAGCGCCGCAGGCAGCTTCCCGGTAGAGGCGGTAACCGCCATGCATAACGTCTGCCTGGGGGCAGAACGGGTGCCCGGCACGACAACCTCTAAACACCGTCTGGAGGTTGAGTTCAGCAATATCGAAGAGATGACGGCGATGTCCGCCATGTACGCCGCTAACCACCTGACCGGCGTTAAAGCGGTGATTGCCATGACCGAATCCGGACGCACGGCAAGGATGATGTCACGTATCACCTCGCCTCTGCCGATCTTCGCCCTCTCCCGCCATCAGGCCACGCTGAATCTTACCGCGATGTACCGTGGCGTGACGCCGGTGTTGTTTAACGGTCATGCAGAAGGGGTGCAGTCGGCGCAGGACGCTATTGCCGTGCTGCGTGAGGCAGGCTATCTGAATTCGGGGGATCTGGTCGTGCTGTCGCAGGGTGACAGCGTCGGGCAGGTTGGCAGCGCGAATACCTGCCGCATCTGTCTTGTTGACTGAAAAGATAAGGGCCGATCGAAAAATAAGATCGGCCCTTCAGGTTCAGGCTGGCCGGATGTTTCGGTCAGCCCGCGTGAAACAACGTTTACTTCAGACGGTAAGCCACCACGGCATCACCCGCTTTGGTTCCGAGTGAACCGTGTCCCCCCGCAGCAATCACCACGTACTGTTTGTTATCACTGCCCATGTAGGTGGCTGGCGTTGCCTGGCCACCCGCAGGCAGTTCAGTCTGCCACAGCAGTTCACCGGTGCTGACATCGTAGGCGCGGAAGAAGTTATCTGCCGTTGCACCGTGGAACACCACGTCACCCGCTGTGGTTAACGGTCCACCGTGTGCCACCATCCCCATCGGGAAGCCTATCGGGAAGCGTCCCGGCAGGAAACTGGTGTTGAGGTTCTTCGTGGTGCCCACGCGGCGCAGCCACTCGGTTTTACCGGTTTTCAGATCCACGCCAACCATCCGACCCCACGGCGGTGCAATGCACGGAATGCCCAGGCTGGAGGAGAGCTGCTGAATGTGGATCGCGTAATCCCCGTCAAAGTTCTCATTCCAGTACGGCGTACCGTCTTTGGTGAACAGGCGCTGATCCGCATTGGCCGGGGTGCGTTTGATCAGATTATATTTGTACGCCAGACGCACCGGCGAGGCGATGAGGATCTGACGCTCAGGGTCGACCGCCACCGAGCCCCAGTTGAACACGCCAATGTTACCCGGGAAGATAATCGACCCGGCTTCCGTTGCTGGCGTCCACGGATTGCCGTCATAACGCAGTGACTTAAAGTCGATGCGGCAGGCCATCTGGTCAAACGGGGTCAGCCCCCACATCGCTTTTTCGGTCAGCGGTGCCGGGATAAAGTTCAGCGCGGAGACCGGCTGCGTCGGGGCGTATTGCTCACCGCTGATACCCTGCGTAGAGACGTCCACCTGGTTAACCGGATAGACGGCCTGCCCGGTAAGACGGTTCAGCACAAACAGGTTGCCGGTTTTGGTCGGCAGGATCACCACCGGCTGTTTCTGGCCCTGATAGTCGATATCCAGCAGCGAAGGCTGCGACGGATTATCCCGGTCCCACAGGTCATTTTTTGATGACTGGAAGCGCCATTTAAAACGGCCGGTTTGCAGATCCAGCGCCACCAGCGTATCGCGGAATTTCTCGGTGTTACTGTTAGCATCACGTCCGATACCGACTTCATCCGGCGAGGCATTGCCAAACGGCACATACACCAGGCCATTTTTCAGGTCGGCGCTCAGCGTTCCCCAGGCCACAGGCGTATCCTGCGGGTAGTTCTGGTCAGCGGCAATCGGCTGCGTATTTTCCGGGTTGGCCGGGTCGAAGTTCCATACCAGCTTACCGGTTATCGCATCATACGCGCGGATCACGCCGGACGGATTGCCCCTGTTGAAGCCGTTGTCCATTACCGAGCCGCCAACAATCACCAGGTTACCCGCCACCAGCGGGGCCGCAGTCTGCATCAGCGCATGAGGGCGGACTGTGCCCATATTGGCGTGCAGATCCACCACGCCGTTATCGCCAAAGTCTGCGCACAGCTTGCCGGTATCCGCATCCAGGGCGATCAGGTGGGCATCGTTGCTGGCGTTGTAGATGCGCTTGCGACATATCGCTGGCTGGGCTGCCGTCGCCTCCGCCTGCACGCTGCTGCCATCATAATAGCTCACGCCACGGCAGGTCTGATGCTGCTGCAGGTACGAAGCCTCTTTCGCTGGCTGATATTTCCACTTCAGCGCGCCCGTTTCCGGGTTCAGCGCATGAACCTCATTGTGCGGGGTACAGAAATAGACCGTGTTGTTCACCTTGAGCGGCGTCGCTTCAAAGGTGTACTCAGTGGCATCTTTGGCCGCGTCACGCACGTCACCAGTATGGTACGTCCAGGCGACGTCCAGCTGGCTGACGTTGTCTTTGGTGATCTGCTTCAGGTCGGAGAAACGCAGACCGTTGCTGGTGCCACCGTAGGCCGTCCAGTCCCTGCCCGCCACCTCAGTATCGCTGCTCTGACGCTGGGTGGTGATGGTACCTGCCTGCGGCAGCGGATCGTAAAACATCATTCCCACCACCAGCGCCACGATCAGGATAACCGTAGTGCCGAGGAACGGATGAAAGCGGCGTCCCTGCTGGGGGTACAGCGGACGAACCACCCAGGGAAGCGCCAGCCACAGGCCGATGACCCCGATGATGTCACCACGGGGGATCCACTGCCATTTGTCGAAACCGACTTCATAAATCATCCATGCCAGTACCGCCCACATCAGAAGAGCGTACAGAGACAGCGCAATTCTCTTTCTCATCAACAGCAGGATGGCCGTGACTAACAGGCCAAGACCCATCAGCACATAAAAAGGTGTTCCGCCGACCAGCAGCAGTTTTGTCCCCATATAGAGCAGCGCAATCCCAACGATTGCGATGACTATACCGGTTATCTTGTTAAGCATTGGTATCCCTTAGTGTTAAAGTGCGTAATTATTAACTGACATATAATTACAACGTACTTACACTAATTTAACTAAAAAATTCCGATATAAACACAACTTTATTTGAATTGTTATCGGTAACCCCCCTCCGCTTCTGGCGGCATTTTTCTGCGAGCCCTGCCGAAAAGCGTAGAAAATATCCTCTTCCCAGGCCGCCTTGCGCCCCGTTTCAGCCAGAGAAAACGTAGGATCCCGATGAATGTGCTTTTACGGGCATTTGAAAGGACGAAAGGCGAGAACGGCAGTGAGGAGTGAAAAAAAACCGGTCATCAGATGACCGGCTTTGCGGGAAGATTAACGCACAATCAGGCCTAACAGGATGCCGACGGCACCGAAGTCAGAGTCACTAAAGGTGGTGTTCGCCAGGCCAATACTGCCCAGTACCGGCAGCAGGAACACCGGGATAAAGGTGATCAGCAGACCGTTGGTGAAGGCACCGAGAATCGCCCCCCGGCGGCCACCCGTAGCATTACCAAACACCCCGGCGGCAGCACCGACAAAGAAGTGTGGCACCACGCCCGGAATAATCACCGTCATGTTCAGCGCATACAGCAGGAACATGCCCAGTACACCGGCCACAAAGCTGCTGAGGAAGCCCACCAGCACCGCGTTCGGGGCATACGGGAATACCACCGGGCAGTCGAGCGCCGGTTTGGCATTCGGCACCAGCCGGTCAGAGATCCCCTTAAACGCCGGGACGATTTCCGCAATCACCATGCGCACACCCTGCAGGACGATGTAAACACCGGCCGCAAAGGTGATGGACTGCATCAGTGAGAACATAAACCAGTTTTTACCCCCGGCATTCATCTCCTTGACCGTTGACGGGCCCGCGACCAGGCAGGTAAAGATAAAGATGAAGAACATGGTAAAGGCGATGGCCACCGGCGTATCACGCAGGAACAGCAGGCTTTTCGGCACTTCCATATCTTCGGTCGATTTCTCTTTGTTACCAAATTTGCTGCCGATCCAGGCGGAAAGTAGCTGAGAAATGGCCGAGAAGTGGCCGAAGGCGACGTCGTCTGAGCCGGTGACCTTCTTCATGTACGGATGAACAATCGCCGGGAAGAAGACCATTGAGACCCCCACCACCAGCGAACCCACGGCAATCAGCGGAACACCCTTCATACCTGCCGTGGCCAGGATCACCGCCACCATCATTGACATAAACAGCGTGTGGTGACCGGTCAGGAAGATATATTTCCACGGGGTGAAACGGGCAATCGCAATGTTGATAACCATGGCGAAGAACATGATCATCGCCATTTCAGTGCCAAAGCTCTTCTGCGCCACCGCCACAATCGCTTCGTTGTTCGGCACAACGCCAGGAATACCAAAGGCATGATGGAAGATAGCCGCAAAGTCACCCAGCGATGACACAATCAGGCCCGCACCGGCACCGAGGATCAGGAAGCCCATGACGGTTTTCACCGTCCCTTTGATCACTTCCGTCGCCGGTTTCTTTTGCGCCACCAGGCCAATCAGCGCGATCAGGCCGACCAGAATTGACGGCTCCGATAACACGTCACTCATTAAAAAACGGAAAAATTCCATTTTTGGCTCCCTGTTATAACGCGCCGAGCTCTGTCAGAGCCGCTGAAATACGCTCTTTCATTGCCACTTTGTCGACCATATTTTTCAGGGAGACAATCTTACCGCCCACCTGCTGGGCGACCAGCTGCTCGGCAATGTCGGAGGTACCGACGAAGATGTCGCTGGCGGTCCCTTTGGCGGAACCGAGATCAACATGGTCGACTTCTGCATTCACGCCCAGTTCTTTAACGATGCTCTTAATGCTCATTTCCATCATCAGGCTGGTACCTAAACCATTGCCACATACCACGGTAATTTTCATATTGTCCTCTGGAGATTATTAATAACGTGAAATAATGGATAAAATCTGCTCTGGCTGCGTCGCCGCCATCAGCGACGCGGTATCCTCAGGGGTATCGAACAGATGGGCCAGCGCCGTAATAATGCCGATATGGCTGTTACTGTCGGTCGCGGCCAGCACGATCAGCAGATGCACCGGGTCGTTACCCTCAGAGTCGAAGTTAACGCCCTCGCGGATCACCGTCAGGCTGACGCCCATTTTGTTCGCGCCGTCTTCCGGACGCGCATGAGGCATAGCGATGCCGGGGCCAACCACGTAATATGGACCAATGGCCTCATGTGAGCGGTAAATCGCTTCGACATAGCGGGCTTCAATGGTGCCGTTATCACGCAGCGGCTGGCAGGAAAGTGAGACAGCCTGACGCCAGTCAGCACAGGCAGGGATAATCTGAACAACATCGGCTGTCAGTAATTCTTTAAGCATTGTTTGTCACCTCTCTCTAATCGCAGGAGCAGATTAGTGCCAGAGCGAAGGGAATAATGTGACGGATATCTAAAAAGATAACGCTAACTGTTATAACTATCATTAATTGTGACCGGCCTATCATCTGCCGGAGAATAAGTTGTTGCCGGATATCGGTATCGGCACACTGCGAAGGTGTCATAAACAGGGTTGTAAAGGAGAAACCAGGATGCGCAAGCGTCGCGGCAGTGGCCGGGTAACGTTGCAGGATATCGCCGATTATGTCGGTGTCGGGGCCATGACCGTGTCGCGCGTCATGCGGACGCCGGAGCTGGTCTCTGAAAAAGTCCGCAATCAGGTTGAACAGGCCGCCAGCGTCCTCGGCTATGAAGCCAATACGGAAGCCAGCGCGCTGTCAGCGCAGGGGGTAAACCGCGTGACCCTACAGGATGTCGCGCGCCATGCCGGCGTCGGCCCGATGACCGTCTCCCGTGCGCTGCGCGATCCGGGCCAGGTCTCTGCGGCCTCGCTGGAGAAAATCCGCCAGGCCGTGGGGGAGCTGGGCTATGTGCCCAATCAGGCCGCGAGCAGTCTGGCCTCCTCGCAGCTGCACACCGTTGCGGTGCTGTACCCTTTTCAGCACGACCGCGCCAGCACCCGCTTTGTTCAGGCCCTGCAGCAGACGCTGAGTAAGCAGCCCTTCCAGCTGATTATGGCCTGCCACGAATATCATCAGTATGGCGAAACGCCGCTGGTAGAAAAACTGCTGCAAAACCGCCCCTCTGCCCTCGTCCTGTTTGGCGCACAGCTGTCGAAAAAGACCTGTGAGCTGATTGAATCCGCCGAACTGGTGACGGTGAACGTCTGCGGTGCGGAACGTTTTTCCGCCGACATCACCCTGGATATTGCCATCAACGATGCCGCTGAACGGCTGACCGCCCATCTGCTGGATAAAGGCTATCGCCGCATCGGGTTTATCGGTGCGCAGACAGATAACCGCCTGCACAAACAGCAGCTTAATGGCTGGCACAAAGCGATGCTGATGCACTATCAGAATGCGGATCTGATGATCACCGTTCCGGATGCGCCAAGCCTGCAGTTTGGCCGCTATGCGCTGGGCCAGCTGTTGCAAAGCCAGCCGGATCTGGACGCGATTATTTGCAGCCATGAGGAGATCGCCTTTGGCGTGCTGTCTGAGTGCCAGCGCCGGCTGCTGAAGGTGCCTTACGACCTGGCCGTGGCGTGTCTGGATGGTTCTGACAACTGCGATCACACCTTCCCCGCCCTCACCTCCATGCGCCTCAATTACGAAAAGCTGGGACACCAGGTGGGACAGCAGCTGATGGCGATGCTGGATGATGCCCCGTCGCCGCAGGAAGAACAGGTCAGATTCAGCCTGGAACCCGGGGCCAGCAGCTGAGGGGTTTCATGCGCTATCCTTTTGCTGTTATCTTCAGGTAGTCTGTGAGACAAACGTGCAAACGATTCAAGGAGATACCATGACTTACCCCGTAGCGCGATCCCTGACCGTCACTGAAGCGCTGGATAGCCTGGAAAACCATTACAACGCCGCCGTTGAGGCCCTGCGCGAGGCGATAACCGCTTTTGTCGCTGACGGCAGCCTGCCCGATGCGACCCGGCGCGCCGCCGGGCTGTTTGTTTACCCGCAGCTGCGCGTCACCTGGGATGGCGTGGCACCCTCGCAGCGTCTGACCCGTGCCTTCGGCCGCTTTACCCGCGCCGGAAGCTACAGCACCACCATTACCCGCCCGGCGCTGCTGCGCCACTACCTCAGCGAACAGCTGACCATGCTGACCGGTGAATATCAGGTGCAGATCGACGTGCTGCCCTCGCAGCAGGAGATCCCGTTCCCCTATGTGATTGACGGGTCCGGGCTGGCGCTGGATCGCAGTATGAGCGCAGGCATCGCCCAGCATTTCCCCACCACCGAACTGTCGCAGATTGGTGATGAGAACGCCGACGGGCTGCTGGTGCCGGGCGAAACGTTTCCGCTGTCCCACTTCGACGCGCTGCGTACCGACTTCTCGCTGGCCCGCCTGCGCCACTACACCGGCACCCCGGTGGAAGATTTCCAGCCCTACGTGCTGTTTACCAACTACACGCGCTATGTGGATGAATTTGTCTCCTGGGCCTGCGAACAGATCGCAGACCCGGACTCCCCTTATCTGGCCCTGTCCTGCGCCGGAGGCACCACCCTGACTCACGACACGCCGCACCCGGAGCAAACGATCTCCGACCTGGCGTGGAAAAAGCACCAGATGCCGGCCTGGCATCTGATCGCCAAAGACGGCCAGGGGATCACGCTGGTGAATATTGGCGTGGGTCCGTCCAATGCCAAAACCATCTGTGACCATCTCGCCGTGCTGCGCCCGCACGCCTGGCTGATGATTGGCCACTGCGGCGGGCTGCGGGAAAGCCAGACCATTGGTGATTACGTACTGGCACATGCTTATCTGCGCGACGACCACGTTCTGGACGCCGTGCTGCCACCGGATATCCCTATTCCGAGCATTGCCGAAGTGCAGCGCGCGCTGTACGACGCCACCAAACAGGTGAGCGGCATGCCGGGTGAAGCGGTGAAAGAGCGGCTGCGCACCGGCACGGTGGTCACCACCGACGATCGCAACTGGGAGCTGCGCTATTCCGCTTCCGCGCTGCGTTTCAACCTCAGCCGCGCCGTGGCGGTCGATATGGAAAGCGCCACCATTGCTGCTCAGGGCTACCGCTTCCGCGTGCCTTACGGCACCCTGCTCTGCGTCTCTGACAAGCCGCTGCACGGCGAGATCAAGCTGCCGGGTCAGGCCAACCGCTTCTACGAAGGCGCGATCTCCGAGCACCTGCAGATTGGTATCCGCGCCATCGATCTGCTGCGCGCCGAGGGCGACCGCCTGCACTCACGCAAGCTGCGGACGTTCAACGAACCGCCGTTCCGGTGATGATCGATATTTAGGGTAAAACTGCTTATGCCTTTGAGGTAAGCGCTGTTTGGATAAATTCAGAATGCTGTCCCGTGGGGGATGGCATTTTTTTTGTGTGAGTGGTAGGTAGCTGGGATGATGCCCGCTTCTGGAACAAAGCGGCTGATCATACCTGCTTAAGACAGAGGCCTGGCATAGGATATTTTCCGTTTTCCCAGTGGACCCCACGAGCAGGATCAGCCTTGTCGGCCCGGACGGGGGGCGTGACGTGCAGGGGGACGACGATGGATCGGTAGGGGGACATTTGGGTTACGAGAGTGTATGATGCGCTCATTTTATAACCGCTTCATTCATGAGGGATTATGGCGACGGGATTTTTTTTGTATCACCTGGATAAAACCACCTGCGGGGGGCGCATTCTTGCGGGGGCGCCTGATGACACCTACGAAATCGGCGGCATCGAGCGGCAGCAGGTCAGGGAGGGTGACCCGGTGACCTGCGGAAAGCATGAAGGGCAGTTTCGCGTCTGTGCTGGGATGGGCGATACCTACGAGATGGGCGGTGCGCTGAAAGAGTGGGCGGGTTCTCTTGACAGCTACAGTTCCTGTCCATGCCGGGCGCGGTTTATCCCCTCCGTCAGCACGCACACTTATGAGCGCGACTATAACGCCGGTCGTGCGGCAGAACGCGCGCAGGCAGCGCAGATAAAGGCGCGGCAGTCCGGTGAACTTGAGCAGCATGCGCAGGCGGCGAAGAAAAAGAAACGTGAGATCACGCTGACGATTGGTGTGTTCTTCGACGGCACCGGCAACAATGCCGATAACAGCGGTAACCGTCAGGCCGCCTGTACCGCTCAGCATTACGGGATGGATAACGCCGATGCTCAGTCTGCTCAAGCTCAGTGTGTCCGGTTAAAATATGGGCTCAGTGGTACCTCTGCCGGAAGTCATCTTGGTTATTACACCAACGTGCACTGGCTTAATACGCTGTATAAACAGAATATTCCACCCAGTGATGGGGTCGGGCAATATGCCATTTATATCGAGGGGATCGGTACGGAAAGCGGGGAAGGCGACAGCGGTTACGGGATGGCGACTGGCCGGGGTGACACCGGTGTGGTAAGGAAAACCGATAAGGCCGTTGCGGCACTCTCTGCCGGTATTCAGGGGTATTTAGCCAGACACGCCGATGCCAGTTCCTTCGCCATCAAAGAACTGCAGTTCGATATTTTCGGGTTCAGCCGCGGGGCGGCAACAGCGCGGCATTTTGCCAACCGGGTATTCAGTCAGGAACGCGTTATTATTTCGGCCATCAAGTCCGGGTTGGGTGACGTCGAGTTTTCCGGAACGCCGGGCGGTAAAACCCGTTTTCTGGGGATCTTTGATACCGTAGCAGCCATTGGTACACCTACGAATGGCCTTAATCCACACAGCGCCGATACCGGAGATGTGAATATCGTGCTGCGTCCGGGCGTTGCGCAGAAGGTTTTCCACATCACCGCGCAGCACGAATGCCGGTTTAACTTCGCGCTGAACAGCGTAAAACCGTCGTGGCCAGAGCTGGCCCTGCCGGGCGTGCACTCCGACATCGGTGGCGGCTACAACCCTGACGAGCACGAAGCCTATTTTCTGACCCGTCCGGAGTTTGAAACCGTGCCCCTTTCCACTCCCGACAGCGAGACGCGGATTTACAGACGGGCTTGTGAAGAGCTGAAAATGATGGACGGCTACCCGGCAATAACCCTTTTGCTGAATGCGATGGAGGTGAATGTCGATACATGGCATGACGACCGGATGCCGGCAGACCGCTACGGCCTGCCGCAAAAGCGCAGCGGTGCGGCGCTGGTCATCGACCGACCGACGCGTAATGACTGGTCGAAAGTGGTGCTGCGTGTGATGCTCGATGCGGCGCAGGATGCCGGGGCGGTGTTCGATCCTATCCGAGACACGAATATAGAATTAAGACTTCGGCCAGAACTTAATAGTTTTTGTGAAAAAGCCATTGTAATGGGGCGTGCCGCCCGAAACGGTCAATCTGCTATCGGCTTTACCACCCCGGAAATAGAGATGCTGACGGGGCAATACCTTCACTGCTCGGCCAACTGGAACAGCGTGATCAGAGATGGTCAGGGGATGGCCACCGGTGCTGTCAAACCGGCGAAACTGGTGACCTTCACCAACAGGCCGGACGAGCGCTGGCAGCGGACGGTCTATGATATGGAGGGGAATAAAACATGGAAATAATTCGTCTGGCCGGACTGCTTCCGGTGCTTGTGCTGACGGCCTGTCACAGTGCTGGCCAGTCCAATACCGTCGTTAAAAGCGATGTGCCGACAGAGTGGTATTTTAACTTTTTCACGCCGAAGGCGCTGCCCGCATTGGTGACGTTCGCCGTTATTTTTGATACTGACGGTGGGGTATCCCGGTTTGTTACGTTGAACAGTACCCCAGATATGCCCAGCGTTATAGGGGAATGGAACGATCGAGATCGGGCTCCGGGGGGGCACTGGAATCATGTCAAGTACCCGCCAAAGCAGTTTTTTTTCTGCTGGGATTCGGTGATAGATAAAAAGGTGTATGAAACCTACCTGACCCTGCCTGATGACGTTGTGGAAAAAATGCGTAGTCCCAGCGGGAAAAGTGATCCGTACAATAATACCTATGACACCGTGCTGATTGGTCTGGCACCGGAAGGAAAGGTGGCTGTCTGGCTACAGGGCATAGGATTTGAGCCTAATTATCGTGTAACACCATCAGTTCTGAAAACTGTCTCCGGGGATAAACTGGAGATATGCAAAAGAGTAACTAAGAGTGATTTTTCTTATGGATATGACAAGGATATAAAGGATTTTATTAAGGGCAAGGTGTACCCGTATGGAAGCTGGTGATTTTTTTGAGCTTCCATAGTAGGGATAGGTATGTTTGCATTGCCATCAGGAACAATGTGTGGATAGCATCCAGATAACGTTAATATCACGGGTATAAATATTAAAGTGGTCGATAAAAGCTGGTCACTTCATGAGGGGGCTTTTAATACCACGATAGATCTGCTCACAGCACAAAGAAGACGCCCACACTTTTCCCGAACACTCTCAATCTCCCCCTCCCCCCGCCTCTCACCTGTTACACCCGCACCCCGTTACACCTGTCACACCCTTACACCTTTTCCCCTCCCCTCCCAGCGCCCTCCTCACCCTGCTTTCGCAAAATCAACAACTTACGCACCACTCACTTCTGGCACGCTTTTCGCACTATGCAGCCCTGAGTTCCTGATCCGGCCGTATCAATGGCAATGGACAGGATGTTGACCAATCTCAAGGGAAAAGAAGATGAAAGCAGCACGTTGGTATAAAGCACATGACATCCGCATTGACGATATCGAAGAGCCTGAGGTTTCAGCCGGTAAGGTGAAAATAAAAGTGGCCTGGACCGGCATCTGCGGCAGCGATCTGCACGAATACCTGGCCGGCCCGATCTTTGTTCCGGTCGGCAAGCCGCACAAAATCAGCCACGACATTGCTCCTATCGTGATGGGCCACGAGTTCTCAGGCGAAGTGGTTGAGGTTGGTGCTGGCGTCAGTAAATTTAAAGCGGGCGACCGTGTGGTGGTCGAGCCAATCCTTGCGTGCCGCGAATGCGAAGCCTGCCGCGAGGGCAAATACAATCTGTGCGGCGACCTGGGCTTCCACGGTCTGTCCGGCGGCGGTGGCGGATTCTCGTCATTTACCATGGTCGATGAGCATATGGTGCACCGCATGCCGGACGGTCTGTCTTACGAACAGGGCGCGCTGGTGGAACCTGCCGCCGTGGCCCTGCATGCCGTGCGCATGAGCAAACTGAAAGCCGGGGATAAAGCGGCGGTATTTGGTGCCGGCCCGATTGGTCTGCTGGTGATTGAAGCCCTGCGTGCTGCGGGTGCCTCGGAGATTTACGTCGTCGAGCTGTCGCCGCAGCGCGCCGAAAAAGCCCGCGAGCTGGGGGCTAACGTGGTCATCGACCCGGGCAAGCAGGATGCGGTAGCCACCATTCGTGAACTGAGCAAAGGCGGCGTTGACGTGTCGTTCGAAGTGACCGGCGTGCCGGTGGTGCTGAAGCAGTGTATTGATGCCACCCGCTACGAAGGCGAAACCATCATCGTTTCCATCTGGGAGGGCGAAGCCTCCTTCCACCCGAACAGGGTGGTACTGGCCGAACGCAGTGTGAAAGGCATCATCGCCTATCGCCATATTTTCCCGGCGGTGATGGAGCTGATGACCCAGGGGTATTTCCAGGCCGACAAGCTGGTCACCAAACGCATTGAACTGAACGATTTGGTGACCGAAGGGTTCGACGCGCTGGTGAAAGAGAAAAACCAGGTGAAAATCCTGGTCCGTCCACCGCAGTAACTGACTGCTCAGGGCAATCCCCCGCTGGGATTGCCCCACTCTCCCGCCCGCCCCCGTCCACAACGGCATTCATCTACCGCGCCATTAACGTGCGCGACGCTCACAGCGTGCCGCAAACAAACAGAAGCTCAGGCTGACTCAGTGACCGTGCACCGTCAGCCCTACCAGCCGCATCACCATCGGACGTACAACAAGGATGCAGACAAAAGCCGACGGCATGGCGACTTTATAAGCATTCATCACATTTCCCATGTAATGTGGGCCGATGCCCGATTCCGCCAGCGTGATCACCAGGCTCATTAAAAACGCCATAATCGTTGCCATATACAGCGCAAATATATAGGGTGAAGCCGGTTTTGGCAGGCGGGTGCGGGCACTATTTTTCGCAACAACAGGGGTCATCATCGGGTCCCTTTGGTGGGTGAGTGAAAAACAGCGACTAACCTAACAAGCCGGCCCGGGCGGCGGTAGAGCCGTTATGCTTTATTCATTATTAAGCAAATGTGACGAATCAGAGAGGGAGGGATCGATGGACCTATTGGGGCTGATCGGCAATTTTATCCGCGTGGTGGAAAACGGCAGTATTGCCGCAGCGGCCCGTGCCAGGGGGATGAGCCCGGCGGCAGTAAGCCAGAGTCTTTCCCGCCTGGAAACCCATCTGGGCGTGCGTCTGCTGTCGCGCACCACCCGCAGCATGACATTGACCGAAAGCGGGCAGCGTTATTTTGAGAAAGTGCGCCATATTCCGCATGATATCGACCTGGCCTCGCAGGCAGCATCGATGGAGTCCCGGCCGCAGGGTCCCCTTTGCATCGCGACCACAGCGGCGTTTGGCCGCTACGTTATCGCGCCACTGATGCCCGAATTTAAAGCCTCTTTTCCCGATATTGATATTGAGCTTATCAGTACCGATCGCAACGTCGATCACCGGCTGGAAGGCGTTGACGTCAGTATCCGCATCGAGGCACAGCTGAACGATCAGCTGATCGCCAGGAAAATCGCCTCGCTGCCGTTTATCGTTTGTGCGGCCCCCGCTTATCTGGCGCGCGCCGGCCTTCCCCGCTCACCCGAAGACCTCAGCCGCCACGCCTGCCTGGTGTTCCGCTATCCGACAGACGGCCGTTTTCTTCCCTGGCATTTTATCGTCGACGGCCAGCCTGTTAACGCGAAGCTTAATCCGGAATTCATCAGCGATGATATTGATATTATTGCCAATATAGCCGTTAACGGCGGGGGAATTGCCCGGCTGGCCAGTTTTATTGCCCGGCCACTGATCGCTAACGGCCAGCTCACGGCGTTATTCAGCGCAGACAACAGTGACGGGCGTTACACCGAGTCTTCACCCATGAATATTTATGCCTGCGTCAATGAACGTTCGGCCCTGAACTCAAAAGTCAGGGCCTTTATTACGTTTTTAGAAGACAAGATGTAAGACGATGCGCTGGCGGGCCGCCGGACTGCGCTACATGAACAGTGCCCGGTGCAGGCGAACGAGATAATCCGCATCTGGGTTGGTTTTGTTGTCCCCCATCCGCTCCTGAATCGCCGCCACCGCCAGATCCCGTCGGGCCGGTAAACGCGCTATCTCCGCAGAGGCCAGTGCGGGTCCCATCTCTTCCCGGGTGAGATCGGTACAGTAGCAGGGTGCGCCAGGCTGCTGTCGCCAGGATTCGGCCAGCGTTCCTGCATCGAAGGGATCGAAACCGGTGTCATTCACCAGTTCCATAATCACCGTGCGGCGCTGCAGGGTATCGCCCGCCACGGGAATGGCCAGCCGTGCCGCGCTTTTGCCAGGCAGGCCTTTCTTCACCAACGAGTCCGAACCGATTGCGTTCCACGCCTTGACGATCGGTCGCCCCAGCAGCCCGGCAACCCACAGGCTTTCAACCTGCCCGTTAACGATCGCGCTGATGGTGCCGTCCCGATGCGGGTAATAGTTCGAGGTATCGGCAATAATCACGTCTTCAGGCAGCTGTTGAATAAGCGGGACGAGATCGCTGAGCCGGGTCAGCGGCACCGACAGGATCACCACCTGCACCTCTGCCAGCGCAGCGGCGGCGTCCGTGGCAACCGCACCCGTTGCAAGCACCTCTGCGGCGATCGTTTCTGGCCCACGGGAATTGGCCACCCTGACGCGATGACCGGCGGAGGCCAGTGTGCGCGCCAGCGTTTTGCCGATGTGACCGGTGCCGAGGATGCCGATACGCAGATTTTCTGTGTGTTTCATATTGTGTTCCTCAGGCTCAGGCCGTGACCGCCCGGTTACGTTCAACAATGGCCTCATGCGTGAGCCTGTCGCCCGCTGACATAAATTCCTGCAGCAACGCCTCTCTGTTCAGCGGGGCACGTTCTTTATCGGCCGCCTGAAGCGCCGCACGCAGTCCGTCACTGTCCAGTTCCGTGCAGTAGGCGGGCGTACCGGGCTGCTGCCGCCACGATTCACCGAGCGTGCCGCCGTCAACGGCATCAAAACCGGTGTCACTGACCAGCGACATCACCACGGATTTTGCTGCAGGACTGTCGCCAGCTACCGGGATGGCGATACGCGTTGCAGAACCGGCAGCCACGCCTTTTTCCTTCAGCGTCCCGGCCAGGACAGCATTCCACGCCTTCACCACGGGACGCTGCAGGAGGCCACTGGCGTAAACACTTTCAGGGGTGCCCTGGCGGAGCGCCTCAATATCACCATCGCGGAAGGGATAGTAGTTGGCGGTATCAATGACAATCACCGCTGGCGGCACGTCACGCAACAGGGTGGCCAGTTCAGCATGTTTATCAAAAGGCGTAGAGAGAATGATCACCTCAACATCGCGAACGGCCTCCTGACGTTCTACCGCCGTTACCCCCAGCTGACGCGCCAGTTCCGCGATGGTATCCGGGCTTCTCGAGTTCGCCAGCTTAACAGTGTGACCACACCCGGCGAGTTTATGCGCCAGCGTTGAGCCAATATTTCCCGCGCCGATAATGCCTATGTTCATAAGTACACCTTAGGGTCTGAGTGGAAAAATATTATTTTTCAGCAGGATGCGCGAAATTATTCAGGGTGTCGCGCAGCGCCACCAGCTCTGTCTCTGATAACTGACAGGCTGATTTAATGCGGTCGGTAACGCGCCACAGTTCGGTTTGCAGGGCACTCCCCGCCTCCGTCAGGGTAATCAGCACCCGCCGTTCATCGCTGCGGTCCCGCGTGCGGCAGATGCGCCCGGCGGCCTCCAGCCGTTTAAGAACGGGCGTGATGGTGCCGGTGTCCATACCGAGCTGGGTTCCGATGTCCCCCACCGTGCGCGGCGTGCCGTTAAACAGTTCAAGCATCACCAGATACTGAGGGAACGTGAGGCCCAGCGGATCGAGAAAAGGCTTATGCAGCCGGTTCATGCGGTTCGCCGCGCCGTATAACGCGAAGGAGAGTTGGGTACCGATTTGCTGTGGTGTCTGCATCTTCATTTCCGGTTTTTATCTGTCGCTTGATTATCTAGTGCGCAAGATAAAAGAGTAGCGCAGCTTTTTCCCCGGATAAAGGGTCAGGTATGGGTATTTTGTGCGGTATGCGAAGCCGGTGTCCGGCAGGGAAAGCGGCAAACCGGAGGCCTGAGCAGGCATCCCGCCCGCTCAGGCCTCCGGTCGTTCAGATAACGACCGTGCGGGATGAGCCGGGTCATCCCTGCGCGAGTTGTGCGATGATCGCCTCCGTGACGTCATCCCGCAGATGCGGAGACGGCGCTGGCAGCCTCTGCGCCACGCTGACGGTTTTCGCTGCCTGATAAAAGCGCCCGCTGCCGAGTGCCGCTTCAAACTGGTTCGCCAGACGATGCGCCGCCGTCAGATCGCAGTCCACCAGCAGCACCGCGTGCGCCAGCACTACGTGGCGACGCGGCCCGTCGAAGGACTGGCCGGGTATCGCCTGCCAGTACTGCGCCGTGCCGGCAATTTTACGTGCCGCCGTGCCCTCCCCGCAGGCAAGGTTAAACCGCCCGTCGCAGAACGATCCTTCCACCGCCTGCCAGCCCGTTACCACACCCAGCTCCGCCAGCGCATCACTTAAGATCGCGCACAGATGACGATACACCCCTTCGGCGGCTTCGCCGAGCGTGAGCGCCGTCGGGTACGCCAGGCTGAGGTTGAGGATCCCCGGCCCCTGCGGCACCAGCCCGCCGCCGGACTTACGTAAAAATACCGGGCAGCCGTCAGCCGCAAAGGCCTCACGCACCGCCTCCAGCCGGGCAAAACGCCGGTAGCTGGCGGGCACCACCAGTGACTCTGGCCCGGACCAGATACGGGCGACTTTCTGACCGGCGGCCGCTAACTCAAACAGCCCACTCTCAGCCTGAGTCGGGTCCGCACAGTGCTGCCGTCCCCCTTCAGGAAGTGAAAACGGCCCCTCACCTGTAACAGGAGAAAATGCTTTCATCATTCTCCTTCTGCGCCGCGATCCGGGGCGGTATTCGGCGACTGAATGCCGTAGCGCTGCATCCGGCGGTAGAGCGTCATGCGGCTGATGCCCATCTGACGTGCGACCGCGCTGTGGTTCCAGCGTGCGGCCCGCAGGGACTGTAGCAGAAGCGCGGCCTCCGGTGGGATATCCGTCTGGAACGACGCCGGTTCAGCAGGGCCGGTCAGGGTTTCCGGCAGATCCTGTACCGTTATCTCACCGCCGTCGCTCATGGCCACCGCATACTCCAGCGCATTACTGAGCTCGCGCAGGTTACCCGGCCACTCATGCTGATGCAGACGCTGGCGGGCTGCGACCGTCAGCGAAGCCCGGTTGCCCAGCAGCTTAGCAATCAGCCAGTCGAGATCGTCGCGGTGACGCAGCGCCGGCAGGGAGATCCGCGCCCCCTGTAAGCGATAGAACAGGTCGGCACGGAAGCGCCCCTGTTCAACCCGCTGCTCAAGCGCGTGGTGGGATGCGGAGATAATGCGGATATTGACCGGCACCGGACGCGATGCCCCGACCGGCAGCACCTCCTGTTCGGCCACCACGCGCAGCAGACGCGTCTGCATCTCCAGCGGCATATCGCCGATTTCATCGAGGAACAGCGTGCCGCCATCGGCCTCCTGAATCAGCCCGCGTCGGCCCCGGCTGCCGGCACCCGAAAAACTGCCCGGCAGGTGGCCAAACAGCTCGCTTTCAATCAGCGTCGGGGCTATCGCAGCACAGTTCACCGCAATAAACGGCTGCGACCGGCGTGTGCTGGCCTGGTGAAACGCCCGGGCAAAATACTCTTTGCCACAGCCGGTTTCACCTTGTACCACCAGGTGCAGGGACGCGTTCAGCAGGCGTGACGCACGCTGTAACTGCTGTTGAAAAGCCGGATCGCCCCCGGTCAGTGACGCCAGCGGGGCGGGTAGCGGCGCTGGCACGGTAACGGCCTGCCGTTGAGGCCGCGTTGCCGGTTGTACCGCCGTCACGTACAGTCGCTCCCCGCTGTTGATCCGCTGCAGCTGGCCGTGCCGCCCGCTGGCGCTGGCCAGCCAGTCCGGCAGGCGGTCAACCGAGGTGTGAAACAGCTGTTCGATTGGCATGCCCGGCAGCACACTGCGGCTGTGGGGGGATGGCGCGGTCAGGCCCAGCTCCTGTTCCAGCATGCGCTGCGCACGGTGGTTGTGCCCCACCAGCCGGCCGCCTGCGTCGATGGCAATCAGATAGTCCGGGCTGACCTCCACAAACGGCGTTTCCGCACTGAGCTTCAGTATCCAGTCGTGACGGTGCCGGTACTCAAACCACGCATTTTCAATCCGCTGCGCGCAGAGCCTGGCGAGCTGCAACGCCAGCTGCTGACCGGCTTTTGGCTGCGGCGAGGTCAGCGCAGAGACATCGAGGATGGCGTACAGCTGTCCCTGGGGATCGAACAGCGGCACCGCCGAACAGGAGAGCGCGATGTGGGTGGCATCGAAATGGTCATTATGATGGACGGTCAGTGCTTTTCCGGTTGCCAGCGCCGTGCCGACCGCACAGGTGCCCGCCCAGGCCTCCGACCAGTGTGCGCCCAGAAACAGCCCGGCGCGACGCAGGCTGATTTCTGCACTGTCATCACCGTAATAGTCGACCGTGACCCCCGTGGCATCCGTCAGCAGCAGGACATAGCCCGCCGGCGCAATCTGCCGGTAGAGCGCCTCCAGGCCGTGACGGGCAATGTGGCGAAACTCCTCCAGCTGCTGGCGGTGCTCACGCAGTTCATGCCACGGCAGGATCCGCGCCGCCTGCATCCGGCTGGGATCCAGCCCGTGATGGTCGACACAGCGCTGCCACGAGTCAAGGATCGTTCTATCGTGCTGGCGCAGCGCCAGGGAAGAGGCATGCTGGCTGACGGTGGCAGCCACGGCGGCGATATGTTCACGCTGGCTATGATTCAAGACACTCTCCTCTGGAACCTGCGCGGAGGCGCAGTGGGGTGGCAGGGATACCTCTGCCAGCGTTATTTAACGACACGATAACGGGACCCCGCCAGCAGCAACGACACTCCGGTAACGATCTGCCACAGGGTGATGGGATAGACAGCGGCCCGCTCAATCAGGCCGACGGGCACGGGAACCCAGGGGATCGCCAGCATACAGACCAGGCCACAGCCCCCCAGTATCAGGCTGAAAGACGCATAAACCCCGGATACTCGCCGCCCTGCCAGGCCCACGGCGATGAGGCAGAGGTTACCGCCGCCAATCGCCATGACTGCGCCGATCTGATGCAGCGTGATGCCTGCTGCCGGGCCGCCGCTGTGGAATAGCGCAATTAACACTCCGCCGGTGCCGTGAAGACCCCCTGCCAGCAGCGCGGCCCCACCGGTCAGACCAGGGACCTCCCGGCGCAGCAGCCCGCAGGCCAGTATAAACAGCAGCCCTTCCGCCGCAAAGCCAGCATTCATTACGTCGTGCAGCGGAGAACAGATTTGTGGCCCGCAGCCCGGGATCCCCAGGTCGCTGATATAGTTTTGGCTGTAACGATAGGCCGGGTGATGCCAGGCCAGCGCGCTGAGGCGTTCTGCCAGCAAATACAGCAGCCCACCCGCAGCAAAACAGAGTGCGCCAGCACGCTGACGGCCCGTTAATGACGACATAGTCTTCTCCTGTTTCGGCTGCACTCAGTCTGACAGAGCGCCCAAAAAAAACCACCGCAACGGGGTGGTTAACGGGCAATCATTCTGCACTGCAGCGTCTCGCCGTCATACAGCGGTAAGCGCTGTCGCGGCCATTACCAGCGATAATTCACTGAGGCGACAATGTTGCGACCGGTACCATAGAAGCAGGCCTCACTGCCGCTGCAGGAGGCGACGTAGTGCTTGTCGGTCAGGTTCTGCACGTTCAGCTGAACCGTGGTGCCTTTCAGGCTGGCCACCGCCTCGCCCAGTTCATACTTTGCCATGGCGTCGTACAGTGTGAAGTGCGGCACCTCGTCAGTCCCGGTACTGTCGGCAGGGGCATCGCCCGTGTAGCGCACGCCCGTCCCCACGGTCAGGCCGCTTAACACGCCATCCTGGAAGCTGTAGCTGCCCCATGCTGAGGCCGCATGGCGCGGAATGCTGGCAGGGCTGTGCCCCAGCTGCGTAGCGTTGTACGTCTCTTTGGTGACTGCATCCGTATAAGTGTAGGCGGCAATCAGCTTCACTTCCGGCGTCGGCTGCGCATGAATTTCAGCCTCGAGGCCCTTCGATTTAACCTTACCAATCTGCTCGTTATACTTGGTTACCGGGTTAACGGAGGTGATATTTTTCTGCGTAATATCAAACACGGAGACGGTCATCACCGTATTCGAGCCCACAGGCTGGAACTTCACCCCCAGCTCGGTCTGCTCACCGGTCGTCGGTTTGAACGGATCGCTTCCCGGCTCTCCGGTGCTGAGGTTCGGCTCAAACGAGGTGCTGTAACTGACGTAAGGCGACAGCCCGTTATCAAAGGCATACAGCAACCCGGCGCGACCGGTCAGCTTATTGTCGTTCTGCTTCTCATCGGTGGCGGACAGACGGTTAACCGTGCGGATCTGGGACCAGTCATTCCGGCCGGAGAGCACCAGGTTCCAGTGATTCCACTCCATCTGATCCTGCAGATAAACGCCCACCTGGTGTAGCTGCTTCAGCGTATTACTGCTGACGCTCATATCACCCTCGTCCACGTCCACCCGGGTCGGGTTCGCCCAGTCAAGCTGATACTGGCTGGAGGTGTGACGGGACAGGGTGCTGGCAACACGGCTCCAGCGATAATCCAGCCCGCCCAGCAGCGTATGCCCGACGTCACCGGTCGCAAACAGCCCTTTCAGGTGGTTATCCACCCCCACTTCGTTGGTCATCACCGTTTCGTGCTGGGGACGACGCTCAATAGTGTGATCGTTCACCGGAGAACTGGTGGTGTAGACCATATATTTATAGTCTTCATCACGATGGGTGTAACGGAGGTTTTGGGTGAACGACACGGCTTCATTGAAACTGTGATCAAATTCATAGCCCACGGACGCCTGTTCCCGTCGGTTGCCGTAGTAATTCGGGTCGTTGATATTGAAATCATACGGAATATAGCCGGTGCTGGCCGCTTTCAGCGTCCCGGCCATCGGCAGGAAGTTGCGCGAGCCGGCTTTCGGATCGTTCTGGTAGCTGGCGAGCAGGGTGAAACTGGTGTCGGCATCCGGCAGCCAGGTGATGGCAGGGGCAATGGCGACGCGCTCCTGCTTATTGTTTTTGACGTCTTCATGCCGGGTGCTGGCGATGCCGTTCAGGCGATAGAACAGCGTGCTGTCGTCGTCCAGCTGACCGCCGAAGTCAAAGGCAGCTTCCCCCTGATGATGATTACCGCTACTGAGTTGCACTTCACGCACGGTTTCCGCGGTTGGCCGCTTGCTGGTCATCACCACCAGCCCGCCGGGGCTGACCTGTCCGTATAACACGCCTGCCGGGCCGTGGACCATCTCCACGCGCTCTAACAGCCACGGGTCGATTTGCCCTGCGCCACCGCTGGAGCTGGAGAGGCCGTAGTGCAGGCCATCCAGCAGTTTCGGCGCATAGCGAAAGCCCCGGCTGATAATTTCGTCGTTACGATTGGAGTTACCGCGGTAATTAGTGACCACGCCGCTGGTGTAGCTCAGCGCATCAGACACCGAAGCGGCCGCCTGGTCATCCATCTGTTCGCGCGTCACGACGGAGATCGACTGCGGCGTTTTGCGCAGCGGCGTGGCCGTTTTGGTGCCTGCCGCACTCTCCTTTGCCACCAGCCCGCTGTTACGTCCGGTGACGCTTTCACGGGTTTCTGCCGTCACGGTCAGGGTATTTTCTGTGGCGGCCTGAGACACCGGTACCCCCACCAGCGCTGAAGCCACTAACAGGCGCAAACTGGCCTTACCAGAGGTTACTGCCACACCAGGTCGTGCCTGGGCTTTCATCATTTTAGTCATGAATTGTCATCTCGTCTGAAACAGCCTTGTCTGCGAAAAGCACCGGTAAAGCCCACCCATCCATTAATATTTCTGACTGGCGAGGGCTGAATCCCAGCGTGGCGCGAGTCATGCCTGCCCGCACTCACCCCGCGATCAGGGTAAAAAAACCTGACAAAATACAGCGTTATCGCGGCATTAAGCGAAGTTGCGATGCATAGTAATGCAAATGTAAATCACTCTCAATAGCATTTGCATTAGCTTTCCTTATCCCGCAGGCACGATAGCGCAGCAAATAAATGCAACAATATGTAAATCAAAGAAAATTAACGTGTCGAACGAGAGACATCCTTCCGGCCCGAGGGCCGGGAAAAAAACAGGAAGAGGCAACGGACAGGGAACAGGCAAAAAAAAGCCACCCGTTGGGGTGGCTGCACGATGATCTTTCACGCGGGTCGCCGGCGGGAATTACCAGCGGTAGTTGACTGAGGCGACAAACGTCCGCCCTGCCCCATAGAAGCAGGCATACTGACCGGCACAGGATGAAACGTAATGCTCATCCGTCAGGTTTTGCGCATTAAACTGCAGCGTGGTGCCTTTCAGCGCCGGAACAGCCTGGCCCAGCTCATACTTCACCATCGCGTCATACAGCGTGTAATGCGGCACAGTATACTCGCCGATGTCATCCCCCGGCGCTTTCCCGACATAGCGAACCCCGGTACCGACGGTCAGGCCGTTCAGCGCGCCGTTCAGGAAGCTGTAGCTGCCCCAGGCCGACGCCGCATGGCGTGGAATGGCGTTCGGGCTGTGGCCCACTTTATCCGGGTCAGTGGCGCTTTTAGTCACCACGTCGGTGTAGGTATAGGCCGCCGTCAGCTTAATTTCCGGGGTGGGCTGCATATGCAGTTCAGTTTCCACCCCCTGAGAATTCACTTTACCAATCTGCTCATAGGCATTAGTCAGACGGTTATATGAGGAGACGTTCTTCTGGTTAATATCAAACCAGGAAACGGTCATCATGGCATCGACGCCTTTCGGCTGGAATTTCACCCCGACTTCGGTCTGTTCCCCGGTCGTCGGCTTCAGGGGGTCGGCTCCCGGTGCGGCCTGTTCCAGCACCGGCTCGAACGAGGTGCTGTAGCTGACATAAGGGGAGATGCCGTTATCGAAGGCGTACAGCAGACCTGCACGACCGGTAAAGGCGCTGTCGTTATAGGTGATGTCCGATCCGCCGGTGGTCTGATCCTGATTGCGCACCTGCGACCAGTCGTTACGACCGGACAGCAGCAGGTTCCAGTTATTCCACTCCAGCTGATCCTGCAAATACACGCCGTACTGATTCAGGGTCTTTTTAGTATCGGTCGCCAGCGCTAACAGACTTTCGTCCACGTCCACGCGGCTCTGGGTCCTCCAGTCCATCGGGTAGCTGCTGCCGTAGTCACGGTACAGCTTGCTGTTGATATGGGAGTAACGATAATCAAAGCCGGTCAGCACCGTATGCTGCACCTCGCCGGTGTCGAACACGCCTTTCAGCTGGTTATCGACATTGAACTCGTTGGTCATCGCCGTTTCATGCTGGGCCAGACGCGTCAGGGTATGGTCGCCATCGTCGACGTTGTACACCAGATATTTGTAATCTTCATCACGGTGGGTGTAACGCAGGTTCTGGGTAAATGATACCGCCTCATTAAAACTGTGCTCCAGGCTGTAACCGATGGAGGTCTGCTGGCGCTTTGATTTGGCAAAGTCGGAATCGCTGACGTTCAGATCGTAAGGAACATAGCCCGCTGCAGTGGGATACAGCGTCCCCGCACGCGGCAGAAAGTTACGTGACCCCGCTTTCGGATCGTCCTGGTAGCTGGTTAACAGGGTGAAGCTGGTGTCTTCGTTTGGCAGCCAGGTCAGTGCCGGAGCAATCGCCATACGCTGCTGTTTGCTGTTTTTCACAAACTCGTTCCGGGTACTGGCAATGCCGTTCAGGCGGTAAAACAGCGTATTGTCATCATTCAGCTTGCCACCAAAATCAAAGGCCGCTTCGCCATAGTGGCGGTTACCGGTACTGAGCTGAACTTCATGAATGCTTTCTGCCGTGGGGCGCTTGCTGGTCATCAGCACCAGGCCGCCCGGGCTGACCTGGCCATACAGCACCGAGGCCGGGCCGTGAACCAGTTCCACGCGCTCTAACAGCCAGGGATCGAGCTGCCCCGCCCCGCCGTTTTCTGAAGAGAGACCGAAGTGCAGACCATCCAGCAGCTTGGGAGCATAGCGAAACCCGCGGCTGATCACTTCGTCATTACGGTTGGAGTTACCGCGATAGGTGGCGACCACGCCGCTGGTGTAGCTCAATGCATCAGCCACGGAGCGTGCATCCTGGTCATCCATCTGATCGCGCGTCACCACGGAAATCGACTGCGGGGTTTTGCGCAGCGGCGTGGCGGTCTTGGTGCCGGAGGCGCTCGCTTTCGCCACAATCCCTTTGTTGGGCGCAGTGACACTTTCCTGGCTTTCTGCCGTGACCGTCATCGTACTGTCGGCATCGGTGGCGGCCTGCGCGGCAGGAGCGATAAACAGTGCCGATGCCAGTAATAAACGCGTGCTGTATTTATCAGAGAATGCTGCAATGCCTGGTGATGCCTGCTTTTTAATTTTATTAAACATGTTCTGTTATCCCGTCTGAACAGACTTGCCGATAAAAAAAACGTTAAACCCCGCCAATTCATTAGTTGCGCTGATTGGCTGCGGTGGTCAGAAAGAACCCCCTTTGCCACTCCTGGCGTCAGTTCCTCTTCCCTTCTTAAGAAAACCCGTAATGACGCACAAATAACAGGCTCTTTAGAAAGTTGCGACGCATCTTATTGCAAATGCAAACTATTCTCAATAGTATTTGCATTAGCGTCATTTACTGTAAGAGAGATTAAAGTCTCTCTGTTTACGTCATTAAATGTAAATCAAGGAAAATTATCGTGACAACACGGCACAGACTATGGCCGCTAAGTCAGCCCGCAGGCAGCACCGCAAAATGGCTGGCCGCCGGTGATGCCGGTGAAGATCGCTGGTGGCAGGAAATCGCCGCGCACGGTACACCGCGGGTGGAAGCGGTGCGTGAAGGGTGCGTCAGGATGACCTTTCTCTGGCGCGATCCGGCGGGGGACGAAACCCGGTCGGCGATACGCCAGGTCTATATCGACATTAACTGCGTGACCGATCACCACAGTCCGCAGCCGCAAAGTTTGCAGCGTTTACCCGGCACCGATGTCTGGCACTGGTCAACGGAGATTGATGAACACTGGCGCGGCAGCTACAGCCTGATCCCGGTCGGGGCCGACCGCCTGCCCCCGGCCTTCAGTGACGATCACGACACGCGGCGAAAACAGCAGCGAGAATGGTGGATCTCCCTTTTCCCGCTGGCGATCGCCGACCCGCTTAACCGCTGCGCCCCCCATTTCAACAGTCGCGGACAGGCCCTGTCCGCCGCCCATATGCCTGCGGCACCCGACCAGTCGCTGTGGCATGCGCCGGATGCCGGACATCCGCTGCAGCCCGATGCAGAGCGCCTGCACACCTTCAGCTGGGACAGCATCCTGCTCGGCAACCAGCGCCGAATCTGGCTCTTTACCACCGGCACGTTCCCGGTCGCGGAAGACAGTCCGCTGGTGATCCTGCTGGATGGCCAGAACTGGGTAGAGGGACAACCCCTGTTTTCTGCCCTGCAGGCCGCCACCGGCAGTGGCCAGCTGCCCGCCGCCTGCTGGCTGTTTATCGATGTGATCAACGGTGACTGGCGGGAAAAAGAGCTGCCCTGCAATGCCGCGTTCTGGCGGGCTGTACAGGAGGAACTGCTGCCGCTGGCACGCAGGCACGCGGCCTTCAGCGAACGGGGTGACCGCACGGTGGTGGCCGGCCAGAGCTATGGCGGGCTGGCTGCGATGTATGCCGGACTGCACTGGCCTGAACGCTTTGGCCGCGTCCTCAGCCAGTCCGGATCGTTCTGGTGGCCCAACGTCCGTCTGGTGACCCATTTTGCTGAGGCTCAGGAACACGACATGGGCTGGCTGACCGAACAGGCGATCAACGGGCACCTGCCTGACAGCCACTTAAAAATCTTCCAGGAAGCGGGCGATCGCGAAGGCGATATGGCCTGGGTCAACCAGCAGATGCGCAAGGCGCTGCTGGCGGCCGGACATGATATCAACTTCCGTATTTTCTCCGGCGGGCATGATGCCCTGTGCTGGCGCGGCGGGCTGCTTGACGGCTTACGCTGGCTGCTGGCCGACTTAAACTCTCCACAATTTATGGCAGGAACAGGTAACAACCATGACTGAACAACTCAATCCCTTCGATGATGAGAGCCTCGACTTCCTGGTGCTGCTGAATGCGCGCCAGCAGTACAGCCTGTGGCCTGCTTTTTCCGATGTGCCTGCCGGCTGGCAGACCGTGGCCGGCCCGACGACGCGTGTGGCCTGTATCGCCTATATCGAAGAGCACTGGCAGGACATGCGCCCGGCCGGGTTGAAAACGGCGGGTTAATGGTGCAGTCGTTGCCCGGCGGGGCGGGCGGAAAAATTCACGCCGCCCAGGGGCTGACCTGCTGTTTCAGTCAGCCCTGGCCCCACCGTTTTCACACTGGATTTTCATTTTCTATCGACAGGAATTGCCACCGTGTCAGAAGCTCAGATCACGCCTGAAATACAGGCTGAATTTACCGAATATCCGCTGGTTGCCGCGCAGCCTGGGATCTGGATCGCCGATCAGATCGCCGCGACAGGAAACAGCTATGCCGTCGCCCACTACAGTGAGCTGCACGGCAACATTGACCGCCCCTGCCTGGACGCCGCGATCCGCCAGGCGATGTCCGAGGCGGATACCGTGCAGGCGGTTTTCTGCCTTGCGGAAGACGGCAGCGTCGTTCAGCGGCTTCCGCATGCGCGTACCCCCGAGCAGGTACAGCCTGTTGAATGGATAGATGTCAGCCAGCGCAGCGATGCCGTGCAGGCGGCACAGGATCTGATGCAGGCCGACCTGGCTGCCGACCTCCCTGCTGACGGTGACCGTCCGCTGTACCGGCAGGTGATGATCCGCGTCAGCGCTGACCGCTGGTTCTGGTATCAGCGTTATCACCATCTGATGCTGGATGGCTTCAGCTTCGAGGCGCTGACCCGGCGCGTGGCGGCAGTCTATCACTCCCTGCGCGCGGGCCAGACGCCGTCGCCCTCGCCGTTTATCTCCTTTGGTGAAGTGGTTGCCGAATATCAGGCCTGGCAGCACTCACCGGCCTGTGAGCGTGCGGCGTTGTTCTGGCAGCAGCACGGTAAAGACTTTCCGACGGCGATCTCCCTGTCGGGTGAAACCTTCAGCCACCACGGCCGCACGTCACCGCTGAAACAGCAGGTCACCCTGCCGCCCGCCCTGCTGGCGGCCCTGGCCCAGCAGCCAGGCCTGCGGGAAACCGCGCCGGCGGAGATTGCCAGCGCCCTGCTGGTTGCCTATCTGGCACGCATCAGCGGTGAATCCCGTCTGAGCATCGGCTTCCCGTTTATGCGCCGGATCGGTTCGGCCGCGCTGGCCGCTACGGGGCCGGTGGTCAACGTCCTGCCGCTGCTGCCTGACATTGATGACAGCATGACGCTGGCCGATGTCAGCCAGGCCCTGCAGAGTGAAATCAAACAGGTGCGCCGTCACCAGCGTTATGAAGCAGAGCAGCTGCGTCGCGATCTCGGCCTGGTCGGTAGCGGCCAGCCCCTGTATGGCCCGGTTATTAACCTCAAGATTTATCACGACAGCCTGGCATTTGACGGTATTGATGCCGTCAGCCACACCCTGGCGATGGGGCCGGTGGACGATCTGGAGTTTGAGATCGGCTTCCAGCTTGGCCAGCTTCAGGTCACGCTGGTCGCCAATCCCGATAAATATGACGCGCAGATGCTGGCCTGGCACGGCGAACGGATCGTCTGTCTGGCAAGACAGCTGGCGCAGCAACCGCGTCTGCCGCTGGCCAGACTGGCGCTGGTTACCGGGCTTGAGCAGCAGCAGATTGATGAGTGGTCGCAGGGGATCGCCGTGACGCCGCCGGAGGGTGTGGTGTCGATACTGGCCATGCTGCAGCGCCAGGTGGAAGCACAGCCCGATGCCACCGCCGTCGTCTGCGGTGATATCAGCCTGACCTACGGACAGCTTTCTGCCCGGGCAATGCAGCTGGCACGTGAGCTGATGGCCCGCGGTCTGGGTGCGGATGATGTTGTGGCGATTGGCCTCCCGCGCTCGGTGGATTCGCTGGTGGCCATTTTTGGCGTACTGGCCAGCGGGGCCGCCTATATGCCGCTGGATCTCGACTATCCACGCGAGCGTCTGGCGCTGATGTGTGACGATGCGCAGCCACAGCTGCTGCTGACGCACAGCAGCCTGGTGGCTCGCATGCCGGAAGGGGTCTGTCTGTGTATTGATGACGCCGACGTGCGCGCCCGCTGTGATGCCCGCGCTGCCACCCCGGTCAGCGACAGCGAACGCCGCGTCGCCCAGCAGGGTGAGCACCTCGCCTATATGATCTACACCTCCGGCTCTACCGGTCGCCCGAAAGGAGTAATGAGCACCCACGCCGGCCTGCTGAACCTCTTCCTGTCGCACCAGGCCAACCTGTTCGGCCCGGCCATTGAGCGTTTCCACCGCAACCAGCCGCGCCGCATGCGCACCGGCCACACCGCCTCGTTCTCCTTCGACTCGTCATGGGAGCCGCTGTTCTGCATGATGATGGGCTGTGAGCTGAACATTTTTGATGAAGAGCTGCGCCGTGATGCGTGGGGCCTGTTACAGAAAATGAAACAGGTGCCGGTCGACCTGCTGGATATCACCCCGTCGTTCTTCTCGCAGATGATTGATGCGGGACTGTTTGAGGCCGACAGCCACCGCCCGGCGTTTGTGATGATCGGCGGTGAAGCCGCCACGCCGACCCTGTGGAAGCTGATGCAGCAGCACCCGGAACTGGAGATCCATAACTACTACGGCCCGTCCGAATACACTATCGATACGCTGGGTGCCAGCGTAATGGTTTCTGACCAGCCGGTGATCGGCCGCCCGGTGGGTAACACCCGGGTCTGGCTGCTGGACAGCAGGCTGCGCCCCGTCCCGGTGGGCTGTGTCGGTGAACTTTACATTTCCGGCACCGGGATGGCGCGTGGCTACCTCCGCCGTCCGGACCTGACCGCTGCCCGTTTCGTCGCCAACCCGTTCCTTGAGGGCGAGGTGATGTACCGCAGCGGCGATCTGATGCGCTGGCGCAGCGACGGGCAGCTGGCGTTTATTGGCCGCGTCGATCATCAGATCAAAGTGCGGGGGTTCCGCATCGAGCTGGGGGAAGTGGAAAATGCCCTGGTGGCGCTGGAAGAAGTCAGTACCGCCGTGGTGATCGCCCAGCCTGTCGGGGCCACAAACCGGCTGATCGGTTACTGCTCGGTATCTGACGATGCCCTGCGCGCCGACGCGCAGCTCTCAGCGAAGCTGCTGGCGAAGCTGGCCGTGACCCTGCCCGACTATATGGTGCCGGCCATCCTGATGGTGATGGATGAGCTGCCGCTTAACGTCAACGGGAAAATTGACCGTCAGGCGCTGCCTGAACCGCAACAGATGGCCTTTACTCCCGGCCGCGAACCGCAGGGAGCGGAAGAAACGCTGATCTGCAAGGCAGTGGCCGACCTGCTGGGCATGGAGCGCGTCGGCGCTGACGATGATTTCTTCGCCCTCGGCGGCGACAGTATTTCTGCAATGGGGCTCGGCACCGCCGCCCGCCGCGCAGGCTATCTGCTGCGCCCGCGCGATATTTTTGCCCAGCGCACCCCGGCGCGCATGGCACAGAATATGCCGCCGCTGGCGACCCGCGCGGCGGTCAGTCAGGTGAAACAACAGGGGGCGATCGCTGGCCTGCCGATCCTACACTGGTTTAACCAACACGGCGGTATTAACCAGCGCTTTGCCCACGGCGTCTGGTTAAGGGTACCGGCGGCGCTGCAGCCTGCGCAGCTTGAGCAGGCGCTGACCACCCTCAGCGAGGCACATCCGGCACTGGCCGCCTTTACCCGCGACGGCCAGCTGGTGGTCGGCGAAGCGCCTCCGGCCGGACCGCCCCCCCGGGTCAGTACGCTGATGCTGAATGACGCACCGGAAGCCTGTGCCGAAGATGCGTTTGACGCGGCCGTTCACCGTCTTGATCCGGCGAACGGCGTGATGATGCAGGCGACGCTGCTGCAGCATAAGGGACTGACGTTCGGTCTGGTGCTGGTGATCCACCATCTGGTCGTGGACGGTGTCTCCTGGCGCGTCCTGCTGGAAGATCTGCGCGAAGCGGCCGAAGCGGCCATCAACGGCACGCCGCTGACGCTGCCACCTGAAGAAACCTCACTGCATGACTGGTCAGCAGCACTGTTGCGCGATACCGCCCACCGGACGTCTGAGCTGCCGTTCTGGCAGAGCATGTTGCAGGATCCTGTTCCGCTGCTCGGCCAGCGCGCTGTGCACGGACAGGATACCCACGGTGAGATGAAAGAGAAGCGCACGCTGCTGAACGGCAGTCAGACGCAGGCCCTGCTCTCCACGCTGCCGCAACAGTTCCGCGCCAGCGTGGAGGAGACGCTGCTTTGCACCCTGTCGCTGGCACTGGCCGATCGCTTTAAGGTCCGCCAGCTGCGCTATACGCTGGAGTCACACGGCCGCGCTGAACTGGAAGGCGATCGTGACCTGGCCCGCACTGTCGGCTGGCTGACCGCCGAATACCCGCTGCTGGTCACACTGGGAAATAGCGATAACGGCACGCTGCGCGACACCGTCCGCGCGGTCAAGCATGTGCTGCGGGCCGTACCGGATCGCGGCATTGGCTACGGTCAGCTGCGCTACCTCGACGCCGTCCGTGGGCCAGAGCTTAAGACACTGGCGCAGCAGCACGCACCGGAAGTGCTGTTTAACTACCTCGGACGCTTCAGCGCCGGGGACGAACTCTGGACACCCCAGCGCACACGCAGGCATTTCCGCGACGCCTTTGCCGTGTATCAGTCCCCGGCGATGCCGCAGCTGCACGGGCTGGAGGTGAATATCTTTGTGGATGAAAACGGCGCGATGCCGCAGCTGGCGATCAACTGGGGCTGGCTCAGCGGCGTATTCCGCGAAGAGGATATCGATGCCCTGCATCAGGCCATGGCAGACGCCTGCGAGGCGCTGGCCGGGTTTGCCCGCCGCCATCCTCAGCAGGCATGCGATACCTTAGTGGCCGCCGAGGTCGCGATGGCCGATGTCAGCCAGCAGGATGTGGTGGCGCTGGGTGACCGCCACGGCCCGCTGGCCGCCGTGCTGCCGCTGCTGCCGCTGCAGAAGGGGCTGCTGTTCCATGCGGCCACCGCCGATAACAGCGGCAGCTATAACTCCCTGACCCGCCTGACCTTTAGCGGCGCGCTGGAGGAGGATCGCCTGCGGGCGGCGCTGGATGCCGTGGTGCGTCACCATCCGCAGCTGGCAGCACGTTTTGACAGCGAGCAGACACTTCAGCCGCTGCAGCTGATCCCGGTGTTGCCGGTCGGCCAGTCCGTCTGGACGCTCGACCGCCATACGCTGCCGGTGCTCCCCCCGCAGGACGAAACAAACGCCCTGCTGGCGCTGGAAAAACGCGAGCTGGCGCGGGACCTGTTCAGCCAGCCGGTGATGCTGCACGCGCTGCTGGTGGAGCACGCCGGAGGCGACCGCTTTACCCTGATGCTGAACGCCCATCACCTGGTGGTGGACGGCTGGTCAACGCCGGTGATTTTAGCCGACCTGTTTACCGCCCTGTGGCACGGCCCGCAGGCGCTGACGCCGCACCGCTTCAGCTACGCGGATATCGTCCGTCAGCTTGCCGGGCGCGACGCGGCGGCCTCGCGTCAGCGGTGGCAGCAGGTATTACAGGACGTACGCCCGACGCTGCTGTTCGGCAGTGAGGCCCACACCGGCCCGGTGCACGACCTTGATCTGGTGCTGGAGCCTGAGCTGGAACGCGGCCTGCTGGCGCTGTGCCGCCGCCGTGGCCTGACCCTGAACAGCGTTATGCAGGGCCTCTGGGGCATGCAGCTGGCGATTGAAAGCGGCCATCAGGACGTGGTGTTCGGCTCCCCGGTGTCCGGCCGCTTCGGTCAGATTGACGGCCAGGATCAGCATGTTGGCCTGTTCAGTAACACCCTGCCGGTGCGGGTTCGCTTTGACAGCCAGCGACCGCTGCTGGAGCAGCTGGCCGATCATCAGGCACAGCAGATCCAGCTGATTGAACATGACGATCTGGGCCTGGGCGAGATCCAGCAACTGGCCGGCAGCGGCACGCTGTTCGACACCCTGCTGGTGGTGGAGAACTATCCGGATAACACCGACCTGTTGCAGGGGCACAACGGCCTGCGCTGCGACCACATCAGCAACCGGGGCTACACCCACTACCCACTCACCCTGCTGGTGCTACCGGGCGAGCGCCTGCACCTGCTGATGGAATATCGCGATGCGGTGCCGCACCCGCAGCGTTTTGCCGACCGCCTGCTGATGCTGATTGCCCAGCTGGTGGCACAGCCTGACCTGCCGCTGGCGCGCTGGCAGCTGCAGACGCCGGATGAACGGGCGCTGATTGCCAGCATCAATAACACCGCTTACCCGGTCGCCCCCGGCACGCTGCAGGGGGCCATTGAGCAGCAGGTGAATCGCACGCCGGATGCGCTGGCGCTGCTGGACGGCGAACATCGTCTGACCTATCGCCAGATGCAGCAGCAGGCGCGGCGGCTGGCCGACCGCCTGATTAATGCCGGAGTAAAACCCGGGGATATCGTCGCCGTCGCCCTGCCGCGCTCGGTACGCCTGAGCCTGGCGCTGACCGCTATTCTGCAGGCCGGCGCTGCCTGGCTGCCGCTGGATACCGGCTACCCGGATGACCGTCTGGGTTATATGGTGGACGATGCGCGGCCGCGTCTGATTATCAGCGAAAGCGCCTTAGCCGCGCGCTTTGCCGTGATGGGGCCGATACTGACCTTTGACCAGCTGAAAGAGGAACCGCATTCGCCACGGCACCTGCTGCCACCGGCAGACAGCACCCGCCCGGCCTATGTCCTCTACACCTCCGGCTCCACCGGGCGACCGAAAGGCGTGGTGGTGGGCCAGCAGGCTATCGTTAACCGCCTGTGGTGGATGCAGGACGAATACCCGCTGGACGCCAGCGACGTGGTGTTACAGAAAACCCCGTGCAGTTTTGACGTCTCGGTGTGGGAATTCTTCTGGCCGCTGATGGTCGGATCGCCGCTGCTGATGGCCCCGCCGGAAGCCCATCGCGACCCGGAGGCACTGGTACAGCTGATTGAAGACTACGCCGTGACCACGATGCACTTCGTGCCATCGATGCTGGCGGCGTGGGTGACGGCGCTGGAAAGCCGCGACGGCGAGGATAAAGGCTGTCACAGCCTGCGTCGCGTGTTCTGCAGCGGGGAAGCCCTTTCCTGCGAGCTGGCCGCCAGCTATGAAGCCCTGATCGCCGCCCCGCTGCATAACCTGTATGGCCCGACCGAGGCCGCCGTTGATGTGACCTGGCATCCGGCCAGCGGTGAAAGTCTGAAACAGTGCAGCGGCGCGGGCGTACCGATTGGCTACCCGGTGTGGAACACCGAACTGCGCATCCTTGATGCCCTGCTGCGCCCTGTGCCCGTCGGCGTGGCGGGCGACCTGTATCTCTGCGGTGTGCAGCTGGCGGAGGGGTATCTGTACCGTGCCGACCTGACTGCCCAGCGCTTTGTCGCCGATCCGTTTGCCGACGGTGAGCGCATGTACCGCACCGGCGACATCGCCCGCTGGCTGGACAGCGGTGCCGTGGAATACCTCGGCCGCAGCGACGATCAGCTGAAAATTCGCGGTCAGCGCATTGAGCTGGGCGAAATTGAACAGGCGCTGCTGACCCTGGACGGCGTGGCGCAGGCGGTAGTTGGCGCGCGCGAACTGGGCAGCGTGGCCGCCGTCGGGGCCGATGCCCGTCAGCTGGTAGCCTGGCTGATTGCCCAACCGGGGCTGGCACTGGATACCCGGGTCGTGCACCAGCAGCTGGCGCAGCGCCTGCCGGCGCATATGCTGCCGGTCAGCTACGTGCTGACCGACCGTTTCCCGCTGAGCGCCAACGGCAAGCTGGACCGCAAGGCCCTGCCATCCCCGCAGGCCCCGCAGTCGGCTGGCCGCCTGCCGCACGGTGAGCATGAGCAACTGCTGACGGAACTTTTCACCCGCCTGCTGGCGCGTGAAACCGTGTATGCCGATGATGATTTCTTCGCGCTGGGCGGGCACTCGCTGCTGGCGATGCGTCTGGCTGCCGAACTGCGTCGTCGCCTGGCAACGCCGCTCACTATCGGGCAGATCATGGCTGCGCGCAGCGTGGAGAACATGGCCCGTCTGCTGGATGAGGGTGCCCACGGCACCAACGCCGGGACGCGTGCCAACGGTGAAAGCCTGCCCTTCCGCAGCGGGACCGGGCCGGTGCTGTTCTGTATTCATCCGGCATCCGGCTTTGCGTGGCAGTATTCCGGTATGCTGCGTCATCTTGGCGGTCACTTCCCGATTGTTGGCCTGCAGTCGCCGCGTCCTGACGGTGTGATCGCCGCCTGTGCCAGCGTGGATGAAATGTGCGATCGCCATCTGGCGACACTGCGCAGCATTCAGCCGCAGGGGCCGTACCATCTGCTGGGTTACTCGCTGGGCGGCACCCTTGCCCACGGGATAGCGACCCGCCTGCAGCAGCAGGGGGAGACGGTAAGCTTCCTGGGTCTGCTGGATACCTATCCGCCAGAGGGTCAGGACTGGACACGGCCGTCAGAGGAGGAGGCCCGCGCGGAAGTCGAACGTGAGGAAGCGGAGTTTATGGCAGCGACCGACAGTGACGATGCGCTGTTACAGGCGGAAAAAGCGGCGATGTTCAGTACCATCGTGACGAACTACGCGGATGCGGTCCAGCGTCTGAGCACCGCCTCTACCCCGCGCTTTGCCGGTCAGGCCACGCTGTTTGTGGCGAAAAAGACGCTGCCCGTCGGGATGGATGTGCAGAAAAGCTGGGCACCTTACCTGCAGCAGTTACGGGTACACGAACTGGACTGCGATCACATGGATATCCTGTCCCCGGCATCCCTGGTCACACTGGGGCCCTTGCTGGCGCAGCTGATGGTGGAGTGTAAATACCTGGCGTAAAACAGAGGCGGACCCAAAACCCGGTCCGCCTCTGGGATCCTCGTATCAAGGTCGACCTTTTATAACGGTCGGCCTTTTTTTATGGCCGGTGATAACGTCCGCACGGGACGATCATCGGCGTGTGCGATACCGGATCGTCAATCACCACGCATTCCATGCCAAAGACCTGCCGGACCAGCGACGCATCAACGATCTCTGCTGGCTGGCCCTGGGCCACGATCTGCCCTTCCTGCATCACCACCAGATGGTCGGCATAGCGACAGGCCTGATTCAAATCATGCAGCACGGCCACCAGCGTATGCCCGCGTTCCTGATTTAACTGACGGAACAAATCCAGCAGTTCGATCTGATGGGCGATATCCAGCCAGGTGGTCGGCTCGTCCAGTAACAGCAGGGGCGTTTGCTGTGCCAGCACCATCGCTACCCATACGCGCTGACGCTGTCCGCCGGAGAGCTCATCCACGCTGCGCTCTGCCAGTTCACTGACGTTCGTCGCCTGCATCGCGCCGGCCACCGCCTGGCGATCGGCTTCGCTCCACTGCTTCAGCAGGCTCTGGTGCGGATAGCGCCCGCGCGCCACCAGATCGGCCACGCTGATCCCCTCCGGCACAATGGCATGCTGTGGCAGCAAACCCAGCTGGCGCGCCAGCGCTTTGGTGCCCATCTGGTGAATATCCTCGCCATCAAGCAGTACCTGGCCGCTGCGCGGCTTCAGCAGACGACACAGGGCGCGCAATAACGTTGATTTGCCACAGGCGTTCGGGCCAATGATCACCGTGAACCGGCGGTCGGGGATCTGCACGCTGAGTTCGCGGGCGATCACCTTCTGGTCGTAGGCCAGCGTCACTCCGCTGGCCTGAAGGCGTGAGGGGGAAGAAAGTTCCATGGTTAACGACGTGACTCCCTGATAAGTAACCCGATGAGATACAGCCCGCCGATGCTGACCGTGACGGCCCCCACCGGCAGCTGTATCCCGTTAAAAGCATGTTGCGCGACGACGTCTGCCAGCAGCAGCAGCAGCGCCCCGGTTGTGGCGGCAGAGAACAGCGGCACAGCATGTGCGCCGGTCAGCCGCTTGGCGATCTGCGGGGCGGCCAGAGAGATAAAGGCGATGGGCCCGGCGCTGGCGGTGGCAATCGCCGTGAGGATAATGCCGCACAGCATCAGCCAGAGGCGGCTGGATTCCGCACTGATCCCCAGCGCCCGCGCACTGTCATCGCCCATCTCCATCAGTTGCAGACGGCGGCTGAGCAGCAGCGCGACCAGAATCGTCAGCGGCACCAGCAGCAGCGCAGGCTGACCTTTCGCCCAGGTGATACCGTTCAGCGATCCGGCCCCCCACAGCGCCGCACTCATGGCACTTTCCAGCGAAGCGCTGATAATCAGCCAGGTATTCAGCGCGGAAAGCACCGCGCCGACGCCAATACCGACGATAATCAGGCGGAAACCCACAATGCCCTGACGCCAGGCCAGCAGATAGACCAGCGCCGCCGCACCGATGCCGCCGACCAGTGCCCCTGCCGCAATCTGATAATAGCCGCCGCCAAACGCGATAATCATCACCAGTGCGCCGGTAAAAGCGCCGGTATTAAAACCGACCACGTCCGGACTGCCCAGCGGGTTACGAATGGCTGACTGGAAGATTGCGCCGCTGACGCCGAGGCCGGCCCCCAGCACCAGTGCTAACATCGCGCGTGGCGCACGCCACTGCCGGATGACGGTGATAATACCGCGCGGCCCCTCTCCCTGCAGCGCCTGCCACACCTGCCCGGGGCGAATACTGAGCGTGCCGTAGCACAGGGCAAACAGCGCCAGCGCAACGGCCAGCAGCAGCAGCGTCAGGTTAACCCACATCACCCGGGATGACAGGCGCAGATTCAGCCAGCCGTCCGCGCGCCCTATTATTAACGTTCTGCTGTGCATGCAGATCTCCCTTAAAGCCCGGGTTAACTCAACCGGGCTGCAAAATGGCAGGTAACAAAGCCTAATGCCTGCGCTGACGGACCAGCCAGATCAGAACAGGGGCCCCAATCAACGCGGTGACAATCGACACCCGTAATTCGCCCTGCGCCATAAACCGCCCGGCAATATCGGCGGTGAGCAGCAGCACCGGGGCCATTAAAAATGAATAGATCAGTATCCAGCGCTGGTCGGCCCCCACCCACCAGCGCGCCACATGAGGCACCATCAGGCCGACAAAACCAATCGGCCCCACCAGCGCGGTAGACGATCCGCAGAGCAGCATCACCGCCAGCAGCGCCAGCAGGCGGATCAGCACCACCCTTGTGCCCAGCGCGGCGGCAATGTCCTCGCCCATGCTCAGGCTGTTCAGCGAACGCGATACTGCCAGCGCCAGCACCGCTCCCGCCACAATCGCCGGAGCAACAATAAGCAGATTGTCCATTGTGCGGATATCCAGCGTTCCCGCCTGCCAGAAGCGCAGCTGATCAAAGGTTTGCGGATTCAGCAGCGACAGTGAGGAGGTCAGTCCGCCCAGTACCGCACTCAGCGCTACCCCTGCCAGCGTCAGGCGGACCGGATTCACCCGTCCCCCGCTGAGGGTACCAATCGCCCAGACGGCAATACTGGCAATCAGCGCGCCGCCCCAGGCAAACCCCAGCCAGCCAGCCATGCCGCTGACGCCAAACAGGGTGATGCCCACGGCCATGGCAAAGCTGGCTCCGGCATTAACACCCAGTATGCCGGGGTCGGCCAGCGGATTGCGCGTCAGCGCCTGGATCACCGCCCCGGCACCGCCCAGCGCCAGGCCGACCAGGATCCCGGCCAGTGTGCGCGGCAGACGGGCATTGAGAATGATGATGCTGTCAGCACTGGTCAACTGACCGGACAGGCTCTGCCACACCACGGCCGGCGCAATGGATTTGGCCCCCAGCATCAGGCTTGCCAGGCTGACGGCCGCCAGCAGGCACAGGCAGATAATGACACCGCCGGCGCGTGAAATGCCTGCCGACAGTGGAGTGGTACGAGGGGAAGCGTGCTGCAATGACATCCCTGACAGATCCTCCATACATGCAAATGAATATGAGTATTATTATCATTAACGTTACTAACCGAATATGTTACCATGCGCACCGCCAGAAAAACATCGGCATCCTTACGCGCCGCACCGGACAGCGTTCCGGCCGCCAGGCACCGGCCCATCAACACACATGGACACTCATGGCTAAGCCCTCCATCCTGCTTGATTTCAGTCTGCTGAAAAATAACGCCCCTTTCCGCGCCATCTTTTGCGCCCGCATGCTGTCCGTCTTCTCGCTGGGCATGCTGGCCGTCGGCGTGCCGATCCAGATCCAGGCCATGACCGGCTCCACCCTGCAGGTGGGGGTCGCGGTGATGCTGGATGGGGTCGGTATGTTTATTGGCTTAATGCTCGGCGGCATCCTTGCGGACCGCCTTGACCGCCGTAAGCTGATCCTGTTTGCCCGCGGTACCTGCGGTATTGGCTTTGCCGCCCTGAGCCTCAATGCGTTTCTTCCCGCACCGTCGCTGTGGGCGCTGTATGTGCTGGCGGCGTGGGATGGCTTCTTTGGTGCGCTGGGGATGACGGCACTGATGGCGGTGATCCCGCTGCTGGTTGGCCGGGAAAACCTCGGTGCGGCAGGGGCGCTGAGTATGGTAACCGTGCGCCTCGGGGCGATCCTCTCCCCGGCGATTGGCGGGGTGATCATTGTCGCCGGTGGCGTCGGCTGGGCGTTTGCCGTTGCTGCCATCGGCACGCTGGCCACGCTGATCCCCCTGGTACGCCTGCCGACGATGAAACCGGACGCGCAGGAGCCGGAACACCCGCTGCGCGCGCTGGCCAGCGGCATTCAGTTTGTCTGCCGACAGAAAGTGGTAGGTTCCGTGGTGCTGTTGGGCATGCTGGTCAGCATTGTTGGCGCGGTGCGCATCCTCTTTCCGGCGCTGGCCATCAGCTATCACGCGGATGCCTCCGCCATTGGCCTGATGTACTCCGCCGTCCCGCTGGGGGCGATGATAGGTGCCTTTACCAGCGGCTGGGTACCGCGTCACGGACGGCCGGGGATTCTGGTGCTGGTCAGCGCCACCTGCGCGTTCCTGGCGATTGCTTCGCTGGGGCTTTACAGCCACTTTATTCCTGCCCTGCTGGCCCTGGTGGTATACGGCTACTGCAATGCCATTGCTTCGCTGCTGCAATATATGCTGATTCAGCACCATACGCCTGACCACCTGCTGGGGCGCGTCAACAGTCTGGGTACTGCTCAGGATGTGACGGGAGATTCCGTAGGGGCGCTGGGCCTGGGCGTATTAGGTAAGCTGTTTACGCCGGTGGTGAGCGTACTGTCGTTCGGTGCGGCAGCGGCCGGTGTCGCGCTGGTGCTGGCCGGTCTGGTAGGGACATTGCGGCGGGCAACGCTGACGACAGCGCCCCCTGCCCCGTCGGAGGCGTCAGAGCCGGTAACCCATTCGTAACCGGCATCATCTGACAGGGGCCGGCCGGACAAACGGCGGGCCTTCTGTCAAACGGTCCGCTTAGCGGGCTTTAAAGTGCCGTTCGATACTGTCCAGCATATTGCTGGCACTGAAGTAATCGAGGCGGAAGGTATCCGGCCCCATTGCATACACCTGGTTGTTTTTTACCGCAGTAAGATGCTCCAGGAACGGATTCGCCCGTACCCTGCCCACCGTGGCATCATCTGCGGCAAACAGCAGCAGACTTTTCCCGGTTAATCCTGCCGCCATATTTTCGCCTGACAGCTGAATAATATCGTTACGCTTGCCCATGCTGGTGCCACCGTGTACGTCTGCGGGTGGCATCGCCAGCGTAAAGCCCAGCGCCGACAGCAGCTTGCCCTGCGCAGACGCCTCCGTCCACAGGTTCAGGCCGCGGCCGTCTTCGTAGTAAACCAGCGCCGAGACCGGCTGCGGCGGTAACGCAATCGCCTGTTTGACCGCCTGTACCCGCTGTTCGAAACGGTCAATCACCGCACTGGCGTCCTTCTCATGCCCGGTGATCTCCCCCAGCTGTACCGCCAGCTGCTGCCAGCTTTTATCGCCGTAGTCGATCACCAGCGTCGGGGCGATAGCGGAGAGCTGATCGTACAGCTTCAGCGCCGAGTCCCCCCCGGTAGCGGAAATCACGATCAGGTCCGGTGCGGCCGCGGCAATCGCCTCGGCGTTGGGTTCCGTGATATACAGCGGCTTCAGCCCGATCTGAGCGGCCTCGGCGCTCCACTGCTTAAAAAAACCGCGATCGTCAGACACCGTGCTGTTACGGCTGGTGCCGCCGGACCCGACCAGTGGCGCATGGATGGCCAGCAGGGTGCCGGTGATGGTCACGCTGGTAGAGACGATACGCTCAGGGGCCTGCTTCAGGGTCAGAGGCCCTTTGGGGGTTTGCAGGGTGCGCGGCCAGCCCTGCTGTGCCTCCGCTGAGGCTGGAGCAGGCACCGCAGACGCCTGCGAAGCGTCCGGCCGATCGGCGATATGCTGTGTTGAACAGCTACGGACAGACACCACAAAGATCAGGGCGGCGGCAACCAGTACTGCGCACAGTACCGGGAAGGAGAAGGTTTTTTTCATCTTGGCCATTACGTTGCAAATGAGTCTTATTATCATACATTTAATGGCGAACAAATTAAACGGCTTATCGCGGGGCGGTGCGGACGGGCAAGAAGAGAAATGAAAAAGGCCGGGTCCCCCCGGCCTGACAGCGCGTCAGACTTTCATCCAGCGCCGCTCCGCTGCTGAAACCGCTATCGCTTCCAGCACTTTCGATACCTGCAGGCCTTCTGCAAAATCAGGCCACATGCGATCCCCGGCGGCAATACCGTTAATCAGATCGCGGACTTCTACGGTTTTCTGGTCGTTAAAGCCGATGCCGTGCCCGGCAGAGATGCAGAATGACGCATAGTCAGGGTGTGCCGGGCCGGTGAGGATGGTTTTGAAGCCCTGGCGGCCTGCCGGATCGTCATGGATATACAGCGCCAGTTCCGCCATGCGCTCCTGCGTGTAACGGAGGCTGCCTTTGGTACCCGTCACTACGTAGGTCAGGCCCATTTTGCTGCCGCAGGCAATGCGCGAGGTTTCAATCACCCCGTGCGCACCGTTAGCAAAGCGCAGCAGTGCGCTGGCCTGGTCTTCGTTTTCCACATCACGCATCAGCGAGCGATTTTTCGGGTCCGGGCGCTGTTTGATCACCGTCATCATATCGCCGCTGACTTCATCAATATTGCCCACCAGATAGTGCGCCATATTGACGATATGCGCCGCCAGGTCGCCCAGCGCCCCCAGACCCGCCAGTGCTTTCTGGCAGTGCCAGTCCAGCGGCGTCAGCGGGTCAGCCAGGTAGTCCTCGTTGTGGGTGCCGTAAAAATGCACCACCTCGCCAATTTCCCCCCGGGCGATGATCTCTTTCGCCAGCTGGCTGGTCGGGTTTTTCATATAGTTGAAGCCGACCAGCGTTTTCACCCCGGCTTTTTCCGCCGCCCGCACCATTTCTTCAGCATCGGCCGCGTCCAGCGCCAGCGGTTTTTCTGAATAAACATGTTTACCGTGCCGGATTGCCTCCAGCGCCATCTCTTTGTGCAGGAAGTTAGGGGCGCAGATATCGACCACATCAATATTGTCATCCGCCACCAGCTCCCGCCAGTCACCGGTCGACCGGTTAAACCCCAGCGTTGCCGCCTGCGCGCTCGCCAGCTGCGGATTGACCTCTGCCAGCATCTCACGCACCAACTCCCCTTTCAGGTTAAAGACCGTCGGGGCCTGAGCATAAGCGATTGCGTGGCAGCGTCCGATATAACCGGTACCGATCAGCCCGATTCTGACTTTTTTCATGGTGGGTCCTTAGGGTGGGAGAAAAATGAAACAAACATTCAATACCCATGGAATGTATATACCGAAACTTAGCGTATCAATGTCAAAATGAAATAAACGTGATCACCCTGACGAAAATCAGTGCAACACGGCTGCAAGCCCCGTCACACCCTGCAAAGCATGCCGCGAAAGCATCATTATTGTGGGGAAACTCACACCGCTGTCAGGAAGGTGCTGCTTTATTCAGCAGTTGAACCAAAAGCGTGAAATCAGGCTTTGACATCCCCTGCCCCGCTGGATATGATGCGCCCCGTTCCAACAATTCCTCTGTAGTTCAGTCGGTAGAACGGCGGACTGTTAATCCGTATGTCACTGGTTCGAGTCCAGTCAGAGGAGCCAAATTCGAGAAGCCCGCTTAAGGAAACTTAAGCGGGCTTTTTCATTTACGGTTTCAGCCGGGGTGCTCCCTGCCCCCACTCTCGCTCCGGGCCGCCTGATGTCTGCCATTATTGATGACTTTATTGCTCCACCCTGCCATGACGACATTGAGATCCTCTTTCAGGATGACCATCTGGTGCTGATCAATAAGCCCGGCGGGCTGCTGAGCCTGTCGGGGAAAAATGCGCACAATATCGATTCGGTGCACCACCGTCTGGTGAAGATCTTCCCCGGCTGTACTCTGGTCCACCGTCTGGATTTCGGCACCTCCGGGCTGATGGTCGTGGCGCGCAATAAGGCAGTGAATGCCGCCCTCTGCCATCAGTTCAGCCAGCGCACCGTGAGCAAGGTATACAGCGCCCTGCTCTGCGGGCATCTGGCGAACAATGAAGGCGTGATAGACGCGGCGATTGCCAAAGATCCGGCGCTGTTTCCACGGATGTCGATTTGCCCGCTTAACGGCAAACCCGCCCGCTCCCGCTATCGGGTGATTGAGCGCCTGTCCCCTGCACCGCAGGAAGGTTTCTCCGTGCCGTTAACGCGGGTGCAGCTGATGCCGGAGACCGGGCGAACCCATCAGCTGCGTATTCACTGCCAGCAGCTTGGTCACCCCATCCTGGGGTGTGACCTGTACGGCGGCCGTCTGCTGCCGGGAACGGAGCAGACCACGCGGCTGATGCTGCACGCCAGCGAACTGGATTTTGTTCACCCCGTCAGCGGAGAGCGGGTGACCGCCCGCCACCCCAGCCCGTTCTGATCCCGCCCGGAAAAAATTCGGCGGGCCTGCCGTTTCAGTTTGCCGGGGCGGCGAGAAACGCCGGTCGCTGTTCGGCCAGTTGACTGAAGCTGTCCACCCCGGGGTAATCCGCACGGCTGACCACATCCGGCAGCATCAGGCAGGTAAAACGCCACGCCACGGCGATACTGATCCCCCCGTCGGTGAGGATAGCGGGAGAGTGTACCTGCAGATGCCCTTCCAGCGCCTGCCATACACCGTGAAGCTGTCGGGTCACCCTGTCGACCCAGGGCTGATGCTGTTTTTCCTCCGGCCGCAGACGCCGTTCGTAAACGATCTGCACCGCTTTTTCACAGGCCGCCAGTGCCAGGCCGGTCAGGCTCACATCCCTCACCCTGTCCTCTGCGGATTCAGGCACCAGCGCAGAGGTGTGCGGCGACAGATCCTGCAGATATCGGATAATCAGTGAGGATTCCATCAGGATCTGCTGGTCATCCGTTATCAGCGTCGGGGCTTTGACCGCCGGATTGATTTTAGCGAACGCCTCAAAATCACCAAATACCGACAGGGGGCGGTGTTCGTACTGCAGGCCGAGCACATTCATACAGACGGCAACGCGTCTGACATAGGGCGAATCCAGCATGCCGATCAAAACCATAGCTTACCTCCGGGTAGATTGATTAACGAACGCTATAACCTGTGCAGCGACAGGCTGGGGGATATCTTCCATCAAAAAGTGTCCGGCGTGCTGATAAATATGCAGGGTGGAGCCGGGAATATCGTGCTGCAGGCGTCGGGCATAGTGGACGGGCTGCCATTCATCGTCTGCACCCCATAAGATCTGCACGGGCAGCCGGAGCTGCGGGAGCCTTTCCGCGAAGTCTGCCGTGTAGCAGGCATTATAGTGGGCTACCTGGTGCTGATAAAATGAGGCCTGCCCCAGCGTGCCACAGAGGGGGGCGAGGAACTGTTCCAGCCGCTCCCCGGCCATCAACGGCTTATTAAAAACCGCCATCTTCAGCTGACGCGTCATCGTGCTGCGATGCTCACTGGCCGGTGTCAGCGCATACTCTGCGTAGCGATCCCGCATATCCCACCACGTGGGCGACGGCCACGAGTCGTAGCACGGCGCATCGGCAACCGTCAGGGTCAGCAGACGCTGCGGTTCGTCCAGGGCCAGCCGGAGGGCAATCGCCCCGCCGATATCGTGGCCAAAAAGATGCGTTTTTTCCAGCTGCCAGTGGTCCAGCAGATCATGCAGGAACGCGACCTGCGCCGCCACTGAGGTATCGGCCTGCAGGGGGCGCTCGGATGCGCCATACCCGGGCAGGTCATACAGGTGTACCTGAAAACCGGCGTCTACCCATAGCGGCACAAGCGCCTGCCAGATAACCGTATGGGCTGGGGTGCCGTGAACCAGCACCAGAGGGATACCGGAACCGTGAACCCCCGCCGCAATGCGGCAGCCATGAATCACAACGTGCTGGTTCAGTAATGAATGTTCGCGAGGCATAGTCTGCTCCTGAGTCACATTAACGTGGTATCAGCAGGCTACGGCTTGACGGGGTATGACACCAGTGACATTGTTTACCGATGAAAACTCACTTTTGTCATACTTAAATGAATAAACGTCTTTCAGTGGATGCACTCAGGGTATTCAGAACCGTGGTGCAAACCGGCAGCATGACCAAAGCCGCCTCGCTCCTCAACCTGAGCCAGTCGGCGGTGAGCTGGAAGCTGCGGCGGCTTGAGGATCAGCTGCACTGCCCGCTGCTGACGCGGGTCGCCGGCAAAGCCGCGCCGACGGAAAAAGGCAGCGTACTGTTGCAGCATGCGGAGAAAATACTCCATGAACACGACAACGCCGTGGCCTTTTTTTCCCCGTCGGCGCTGCGGGGCAGGCTGCACGTTGGGGTGACGGAGCAGATCTCGCTGCCCACGGTGTGTGCGACGATTGCGCGTTTCACCCACCATCATCCGGAGGTAGAGATTCAGCTGGAGGTGGAACAAAGCCATGTGCTGCGGCAGCGTTATGATGCGGGAGAGCGGGACCTGATACTGCATCAGGATTTCACCGGCGTTCGTTCAGCGGAAGACCGCGTGCTGTGGAGTGAGAAGCTGTACTGGTGCGCGCCTGCGACCTGGCGCTACACGCCCACACGGCCCCTGCCGCTTATCAGCTGGGGGCCGGACTGTTTTTACCGCCGCCTGGCGGAGGAACAGCTACACCAGGCTGATATCCCTTACAGAGTGATGCTGGCGTGCCCTTCCATCGCCGGGATGCTGGCGGCGATCCATGCCGGTCTGGGCGTCGGCATCCTGAATGAAGCCAGCGCGGATCGCGGCGTCCAGCCGGTTGCAGAACTGGAGCAGAGGATGCCGCTGCCGGCGGTAGACGCCCTGCTGCGGGTCAATGAACACCGCCATAATCCGGCCAGTGAGGCTTTCTGCCTGATGCTGAGTAAACAGCTGCAGCATCCGGCGCAAGCGGGCGATAACAGGACGGTGACGGGCTGATACGGCGCGAATGTCGTATCAGCCGCCAGCGCCGTTTACCACATCAGGTCGTCCGGCACCTTAAAGTCAGCGTACGGATCTTCTTCGTCCTGCTCTTCCTGACTCAGTGCGCTGTTCAGGACAATGCTGCTGGCATCCCGCTGGGCAATTTTGTCGGCAACGCTGGCCGGGATAATGGCGTACTGGCTCTCGCCGCTGTTATCGGCCACCAGACGCGCAATGGCCAGTCGGCCGCTGATCAGCTGGGACTGGGTGAGCTTATCAACGGATATTTTTTTGATCAGGTTGCCATCGGTAAAGTTAAAGCCGATATCCCCTATTGAGATATCCACCCTGTTCATTTCGATCAGCTGCTTCACCTGTGCTTTGTACTCTTTGGATAACGCAGCCTGTTTCTGCTGTTCGCTCAGCTGCTTATCACGCTCGATCTGGGCTTTTTTATTCTCTTCCACCGCTTCTCTGGCCTCACGGGCCTGCGCTTTGGATTTTTTGACCGTTCTCTGCACTTTGGCCATCTTTTTGCTGCTGACGAGGCCTGCTTTCAGCATCTGTTCTTGTAAGGTCAGTTTTGTCATGGTGATTTCTGAATCCGCTGTAAATTTGCCGGGATTATACCTGTAATTGCCGGGGCTGTGCCAGGTGAAGGGGACTGAGTTTTGAGGGGCACATCTCCCGACGGCCCTCCTCGCACTCAGGACTGCCTGAAAAGCCCGTCACGCCGTCATAACAGACTGACTTCCGGTCGCGTGGAGGCCGATCCGTTCCAGCGCACCTCAAAGCCGCACTTGTTGCAGCAGTCGGTGATAAGTGTGCCAACGCGCAGTAAATCCACCTCGGCGCCTTCTGGCGCGCCCCAAAACCCCAGCGAAAGATAGCTGGTGCGTTTAGCACGGTTTTGATCTTGCCGGGTGTAGAAACAGAACCCCTGTATGCCGGTTTTTTCACCCTTATGCTGGTGGAACCGCTCAGTACAGGACGCAAAGGCGTCACTCTGGGTATCACCCGCATCCTGCAGCGCGATAAGCCCTTCCTGCTCAAGGGTGGCAAAGAGGGTATCAAGGCGCGTTTTAGCGGCTCGCCACTGCCCGGCGGTCATCCTGACAGGGTCAGGCTCTGGCTGTTTAACGGGGACGGACCTGCCTGTAACATGAGCAAGCAGCGCGATGACCTCATCAGAGAAAGCGTTCGTCATGATGTGATTACCACACACATCGCAGATATCCGCCTCAGCCCCCGCGTCGAGGAGTATTTGGACATGTGCAACGTCACTGGCGAATTCGGCTGCATAGTAAAGCGCCGTGCCTCCGGAGGGGCCCCTGGCCTCCAGCGGGCTGCCGGCATCAATAAGCATACGCAGGATGTCCAGCATCGCGGTGTGCTGAGTCGCCGTCAGGTTGTGAGTGCCCATCGCCGCCGCCTGAAGCGCGGTGAAGCCCCAATCGTTCACTGCCGCAAGATTGGCACCTGCAGCAATGCACACGCTGACCTCTCCGGCATCCCCCCTCTTTATCGCATCGAAAATATTCCGGGCATTCATACAGGCGTTCCTTGTTAAAAAGACAGGAGAGTATGGCGGTATTCTACAGGCATCGGCAGATTAAGGGGGTCTGAACATCACGGCGATAAAGTCATAGAACAAATCAGGGTTTGGTGTATGCTTATGTACTTATGTACTAGCTATGGAGATCAACAGTGAATTTTACCACCATTGAAGAGGTCAGACATCGTATTGACCAGATTGATAGCGAACTGGTTCACATCATCGCTCAACGCGCCGAATGTGTGAAAGCGGCAGCGTCTTTTAAAAAAGACCCCTCGGCTGTTCGCGCTCCGGACCGCGTCCAGCAGGTTATTGATAAGGTGTGTAAGACAGCCGTTGAGGAAGGCCTTCCCGTCGTCATTATCGAAAAAGTCTACCGAACCATGATCGGCGCGTTTATCGACTATGAGCTTGAGCAACACGGGCAGTTAAGTAAGGAAAAAATCTGACAGAGAAGTGGGATCTGGTGAAACGCAGAGCAAAAAGCGGAAGTGAGCGCTGATTCTTATCGTTGACAGGTTATCCCCTCAGCGACTGCGCTCTCTGAGATAACGCTTTACACCACGCCAGACAAAAAGCCTAACGCAAAAAAAAGCCCGCCCGAGTTTCCTCCAGCGGGCCTTCAGGGTTAGCGTGCTCAGATATCGAAACGGTCCAGATTCATGACCTTCGTCCAGGCAGCCACGAAGTCTTTTACAAACTTCTCTTTTGCGTCGCTGCTGGCGTAAACCTCAGCAGAGGCACGCAGTACCGCATTGGAGCCAAACACCAGATCGGCGCGGGTCGCGGTGAACTTCACCTCGCCGTTCAGCCGGTCACGCCCTTCAAAGCGCTCTCCACTGCCGTCGGCCGCCTTCCATTCGGTACGCATATCCAGCAGATTGACGAAGAAGTCAGTAGTCAGCTCACCGACACGTTGGGTGAAAATACCGTGCTGACTGCCGTCTGCGTTGGCACCCAGCGCACGCATGCCGCCGATCAGCACCGTTAACTCCGGTACGGTCAGCGTCAGCTGCTGTGCTTTGTCGATCAGCAGATTTTCCGTCGACGTGCGGCCGTGAACGCCGCGATAGTTGCGGAAGCCGTCGGCTTTCGGCTTCAGCAGTTCAAACGACTCAATGTCTGTCTGTTCCTGACGCGCATCCACGCGGCCCGGGGTGAACGGTACTTCAATCGTCACGCCAACGGCTTTCGCCGCCTGTTCCACACCGACCACACCCGCCAGCACGATAATGTCGGCCAGCGAGGCTTTCTGCGTTGACTGCTGGATCGCCTCCAGTACCGGCAGGACGCGGGCCGCCGTGGCGTTGACCTCCCACTCCCTTTGCGGCAGCAGGGCCAGACGGGCACCGTTGGCCCCGCCGCGCTTGTCACCGCCACGGAAGGTTGAGGCCGACGCCCAGGCAACCGAGACCAGTTCACTGACGGTCAGACCGGAAGCAGCAATGTTCTCTTTCAGCAGCGCAATATCCGCCACCGTCGGGTGATACACCGGTACCGGCAGCGGATCCTGCCAGATCAGATCCTCTTTCGGCACTTCAGGGCCGATATAGCGGGCTTTTGGTCCCATATCGCGGTGGGTCAGCTTATACCATGCGCGGGCAAAGGCTTCGTTAAACGCCTGCGGATCGCCGTGGAAACGACGGGAAATTTTCTCAAACTCCGGGTCGAAACGCAGCGTCAGATCGGTCACCAGCATGGTGGGTTTGTGTTTTTTGCCACTGTCGAACGCATCAGGAATAATATCCGCTGCATTAGCGGCTTCAAACTGAATGGCACCCGCCGGGCTGCGCGTCTGCACCCAGTCATACTTGAACAGGTTCTCAAAGAAGTAGTTGCTCCACTGCGTTGGCGTCTGCGACCAGATCACTTCCAGACCGGAGGTGATGGCATCGGCTCCGACACCGCTGCCGTGGGTGCTGGCCCAGCCCAGGCCCTGCGCTTCAATTGGCGCAGCTTCCGGGTCGTCACCGACGTGTTTGGCATCGCCGGCACCGTGCGTTTTACCCAGCGTATGCCCCCCGGCAATCAGGGCGACGATCTCTTCATCGTTCATCCCCATGTTACCGAAGGTGGCGCGGATCGCCGGGGCGGCCGACGCCGGGTCGCCGCTGTGCTCAGGCCCTTCAGGGTTGACGTAAATCAGCCCCATTTCGGTAGCACCGAGCGGGGAAGCCGCCAGGGATTCCGGGTGACGGTGTTCAAGCCAGGTGGTTTCATCCCCCCAGTTCACGTCCTGATCCGGTTCCCAGACGTCTTCACGCCCGGCACCGAAGCCAAAGGTGCGGAAACCGGAGTTTTCCAGCGCGACGTTACCCGCCAGAATATAGAGATCGGCCCAGGAAATTTTCTGACCGTATTTTTGCTTCACCGGCCACAGCAGGCGGCGTGCCTTATCCAGGCTGACGTTATCTGGCCAGGCATTCAGCGGGGAGAAACGCTGCTGGCCACGCCCGGAACCGCCACGCCCGTCAACCGAGCGGTAGGTGCCGGCGCTGTGCCAGGCCATGCGGATGAACAGACCGATGTAGCTGCCCCAGTCGGCAGGCCACCAGGACTGTGAGTCAGTGAGCAGCGCTTTAATATCGGCTTTAAGCGCAGAGTAATCTAATTTGGCGAATTCTTTACGGTAGTCAAACCCTTCATCGAGCGGGTTAGAGCGGCTGGAATGCTGATTTAGCAGGTCGACCCGAAGCTGATTAGGCCACCAGTCACGGCTGGTTGTACCGCCGCCGGAGGCTTTATTACTCTTTCCTTCATGGAAAGGGCATTTCCCGGCCGGGGCTTCGCGGTCAGCCTCAACGATCGGCTTCGCTTCTTCTTCGGGTTTTTCATCAAATGAATGGCTCATGCTCACACTCCCTTATTTATTGTCATGGCTACTTTATACGCAGAGCTCACCAGGTCACACCAGTATTACCCTATGTATTCGATAGCTCTGAATGTGAGTTTTTTGCCATCACCCTGCGAATAACGACAATGACGGCGTTTTCGCCTGGAGTAAAGTGTCCCCCTACAATAAGAGAGGTTTTATCTGATTATCGGTAAACGATCGGGCTCCGCCAGCCAGGATTTTCGCTATCGGCAAAGGGTGTTTTTGGCTATAGTTCCACAACTTAAACAACTACTCAGAGCCGGTATGAAACCCACCCCAGGCGATATTTATTGTGTTTATCATCCCCTCCTTCAACAGTATGTCGCCTGTCAGATCACAGCGCTGAAGGACAAGAATATGGTCGCCGTGCTCGATCTCGACTGGTGCGGCGCGTCCCTGCCGGATGCGGCAGCGCTGGCGGCCATGCGGCCCCTGGTCTGCGATTACTATTTCTGGCGCGGTCGCTTCGATCATTCGTTCCTGCCGGCCAGCATACCGCCCCATTACACCCTGGTCGGGAATGTCCCGCCGCTGGTCCATGAAGAAGTTAACAGCTATGCAGGCGGCTGGAACGTCGGCAACAGTCTGTATAATCAGCGGCACTGGAACGCCATTGATGCGGATAAGCGCGCCCGGTTTAAAGCCGCCTCGCGCGACCGGCAGGTGACGCTGCCCGCTGGCGTACTGCCCGAGAATACGACAAAGATCACCGATACCCATCTGGCGGGCCTGACGGATTACGCGCTGCTGGACCAGCTGCCCTGCCTGACGACGGTTGAAACAGCACAGGGCAGCGAGGGGCTGGCCGCGTATCTTCGTCAGCACCCGTTTATCATGGAGCTGCACTGGGCTTCTTCAGCCGGTATGACCGCGCTGGATCTGAGCGGCAGCCCGCTGAAGCGGCTGATTATTGACCCGACGGGGCTGACCTCGCTCAGGGTAAACGACGGGCTTAACCTGCTCTCGCTGAGCGCTACACCGGCCCCCGATCTGACGATCCACAGCCGCCATCAGGGTCGGGATCTGACGCTGATGCACGGCCAGACGCTGCCCTCATTGCAGGGCCTGGACGCGCTGCGTGGACTGCATCTTACCCAGGTGGCTCAGGCCGATATCGCCGCCATTGCTGACCGCTTCCCGGCGCTGGCGCAATTAAGGCTGTGGGGTAAACCGGGTGTTCTGACCCATATGGACAGCCTGGCGCGCCTGTCTGCGCTGCAGATGTTCACCACGGTCGATCTGTTCGGCTTCGCTCCTGAGGATGTCCCGTCACCGGAGGCGTTGCCCCACATGGCGATGCTGTGGATGACCAGCCTGCCCGCCGATGTGGCGACGTCGGTGAAGAAGCGCTGGAAAAAGGTGGATGGCGTCGATCTGTCCATCACTAAACCACGCAAGCCAGAGTGGCTGGCAGAAAATCTGACCAATCCCTTTCGCGACTGGGACGGCCGCGAAAATATCAGCCCGGCCCACGCGAAAAAGGCCGCCGCGCTGTATAAGCAGGCGTGCATCTCCCTGCGTGAGATCAACGGTTCCAGCGATGCCGCGAGCGTTAACGCCACGGCGGAGACCTTAGTACGCAGCTGGGCAGAGGCCTTCAACGCGATGGATCGACGCAGCAGCAGTATTGAAACCATTGAGCGGGAAGAGATTGCCGAAGTGATTTACGGGCTGCTGTGCCAGATGGAGCAGCAGCTGGGGCAAGACGCGTCTGAACGGTTCGACAGACACGCCATGATGGATCTGTTCGATCGGTTGCGGGATTTTTAATACGCCGGGACGGATAGACGGGTTGACCGGAAAAAAGGTCGCCCCCTGCAGGTGGACATTATCCCTCATACAGCCAGAGATATCCCCCCAGGGGCTGACTTTCTGTTTCGGTCAGCCCGTTTACAGCAACGGGCGCGATACGTGTTCGGCAGCCGCCTGGTTGGCTTTATCCACCGCCACCGCCAGCGGCTCACCGTTCAGCAACGTGGTGCAGAGCATGCCCATAAAGCAGTCGCCTGCCCCGTGGGTGCTGACCAGCTGCACTTTGCGGGCAGGCAGCGACTGGCTGTCCGCACCCTGCTCGCAGAACGCCACACCGTGTTCCCCCGCCGTCACCACCACCGCCGGGAAATCACGCCCCAGGCTCTCTGCGGCCAGGCAGGCGGCGCTTAAATCGGCCACGGTAATCTGGCTGAGATCGCGGGCCTCCACCGCATTGACCACCAGCAGATCCACACCGGCCAGCATTTCCGGGGTCAGCGGGCGCGCCGGGGCAGCATTCAGACACACGCGGATGCCGCGCTTTTTCGCTTCGGCGGCGGCCTGATGGTTTACCGCCTCCGGCACCTCATTCTGCAGCAGCAGCATACTCACCTGCTGCCAGAGAGCATCATCGCTGAGGGACGTCAGGGTTATGTGATTGTTGGCATTCGACACCACCACCGCGCCATAATCGCCTTCCGCATCCTGAATGGCGACGCTCATCCCGGAGGGGAGACCCGCGCCGATCGCGACATGCGTGGTATCCACGCCGTGTTGTTGCAGCACGTCGAGTAAAAACGCCCCCTGCACATCGTCGCCTACGGCACCGGCAAAGCGCACCCGGGCACCGGCCAGCGCCGCCGACACGGCCTGATTACCGCCCTTGCCGCCAAACTTATAGGCACAGCCGCTGCCAATCACCGTTTCCCCTTTTTCCGGGCGATGGTCGGCCTGCAGCAGAATATCGTAATGAAGACTGCCGATGACTAAGATGTGGCTCATACTAGTATTCTCTGAGATCCTGGACTGCCTGTTGGGTTTTCTTCAGGTTCTTCTCCGCCGTCTTCAGATCCTTCTGCGCAATCGCCACAAACAGTGCATCCAGTATGTTCAACTGGGCAATGCGTGACGCGGCGTTTTCCCCCAACAAATGCGAGCCCTGAGAGGTTGAATTGAGCACCACATGCGCGCTGCGCGCAATGGGCGACTCGGCATAGTTCGTAATTGCAATAACTTTGGCCCCGTTACGCGCCGCCAGCTTTATCGGGTCATTTACCGCGCGCGTCGCGCCGGAATGACTGATGGCGATCACTGCATCGTCATCCGATAACACTGCCGCAGACATCAGCATAATATGCGCATCATCGTACACCGTGGTTTTAATCCCAATCTTTAACATCTTATGGGATAAATCCCGCGCGACCGTCGCGGAACCACCGACGGCATATAAATCAATGTGACGCGCTTTAAACAGAATATCCGCTGCCCGGTTAAATTCAGAGACATCAAGAATAGTCAGTGTTTCTTCTATTGCCTGGAGTGACGTCCTGAAGACTTTTGCCAGTAATTGCTCCGACGAGTCATCCGCTTCAATTTCCGCATGCATCCCGGCCACTTCAGAATAGTTATAATAAATCAGACTACTTCTGAAATCCCTGAACCCTGAAAAATTTAACTTCTTGGCAATTTTGACTACCATGGCTTCAGAAACATTATTCATCTGGGCAATTTCTTTAATTGACGTCTGCTCAGACAAATCCGTTTTCGACGTAACGGAGTCAACCACCTTTCTTTCCAGAGGGGTCAGGCTGGGTAATCGCATACGTATTTGAGCGCCTATGGCTCGCGGGTCCTGCTTCATTACTTGCCTCGTGTCGCTCTGTCAATCAACATCGCTATGATAATTATAAGGCCAGTAGCAAGCAATTGATAAAACGCCTGAATATTCAGAAGTGTCAGACCGTTACGTAACGCGCCGAGAATAACCGCGCCGATCAGCGTGCCGACAATACTGCCTTTACCGCCCATCAGCGAGGCACCGCCGATGGCTGCCGCGGCAATCGCATCCAGCTCCCAGAGGTTACCGATGGTGGGTTCTGCCGCCCCCAGGCGGGCAATCAGAATCAGTGCCGCCAGCGAGGCAAGTACGCCGGAAATGACAAACACCGTCACTTTGGTGCGCTTAACCGGGACACCTGCCACGCGCGCAGCTTCTTCATTGCCCCCGACGGCGAGAATGTATTCGCCCAGCGGAGTTTTGTTCATCACCACCCACAAGAACAGGGCAATCACCACCACCACGATAATCGGCGTCGGTATGCCAAACACCGTGCTGTTGATCAGGTTACGGAACGCCATCGGAATGCCGAAAACAGGGTTACCGTTGGTAAAAATCAGGGCCAGCGCACGGAACAGCGACAGCCCGCCCAGGGTGACGATAAAGGGTTGCAGTCCGGCATAGGCCACCAGCGTACCGCTGAACACGCCGCAAAGTGCACCAACGCCCAGCGTCGCCATCACCGCCAGCGGCACCGGCACGCCAGCCACCATCAGCGTGGCACCCAGTACGGCTGATAATGCCGCCGTTGGCCCGACAGAGAGGTCAATACCGCCGGAAATAATCACCAGCGTCATGCCCAGCGCGATAATGGCATTAATGGATGACTGCTGCAGAATATTCAGCAGGTTTGGCAGGGTCCAGAATACCGGTGACAAAAATGAAAATGTCACCACAATAATTAATAAACCAATCAGCGTTCCTGCATCGCGCAAATTAAATTTAAACAGTGCCGGGGCCGGCACTTTTGGCTGAGTTTTCTCTTGGGTCATCATGATCATTACCTTTATTCGGTCTTAAGCCAGATCGTTAATCGCGTAACGGGCGATGTTTTCTTCGGTGATAGCCTCACCGCTCAGTTCTTTGGTGATCTTCCCTTCACGCATGACCAGCACCCGATCTGAAATACGCATAATTTCCGGCATTTCAGAAGACACCACCACAATCGCTTTGCCCTGACGGGCTAATTTCTCTATCAGATTATAAATTTCTGATTTGGCACCAATATCAATTCCCCGGGTTGGCTCATCAAAAAGAAACACTTTATTATCCGCTGCCACCCAGCGGCCGATAATCACTTTCTGCTGATTACCGCCGCTTAATGTGCCAATCGGCTTTTCAATATTTAACGGACGCAGATTCAGATCGCTCATCACTTCCAGCGCCACTTTATCGAGCTGACGCTGGCGTAACAGGCCGGCTCGGGTAAATTTCATCATCGACGGCAGCGCCATATTCATTTTCACCGCACGCTGTTTGATGATGCCCTCTTTTTTGCGGTCCTCCGGCACCAGGCCAATGCCGGCTTTGATGGCGGTGCTGACGTTAAGCGTTTTCACCAACACGCCGTCCACCCGCACGCTGCCGCTGGTGCAGGGATCAATACCGGCAATCAGCTTCAGCAGTTCCGTACGCCCTGCCCCAACCAGCCCGGCAATGCCCAGCACTTCACCCGCATTAACGCTGAAGCTGGCGGACTGTACCGCTTTATCGCGCCCCAGTCCGTCAACCCGCAACACCTCTTTCCCGGTGATGTAAGACTGATGCTGCACCTTTTCAATTTTGCGTCCGACCATTTTGGTGACGATGGTTTCTTCGGTTTCATCGCCGATGTTCACAACCCCGACCTGTCGGCCATCGCGCAGAATAGTGGCGCGGTCGCAGACCTTGAAGATCTCGTTCATCTTGTGCGAGACGTAGATCAGCGCCACGTTCATCGACTTCAGATCGGAGATCAGCTCAGCCAGCCGGTCGAACTCGCGCGGCGTCAGGCTGGAGGTCGGCTCATCCATCGCAATGATTTTGGCCTCATCCAGCAGCGCACGCGCGATTTCCACTATCTGCTGCTGCGACACCTTCAGATTCTTAATCGGCTCGTCCGGGTCAATGCTCGGATCAAGACGCCGCAGGATGGCAATTGCCCGCTTACGCTGTGCCTTACGGTCAACAAAGCAGCCTTTAAAGCGCGTCAGTGGCCGGCCAAGAAACATATTTTGAGCCACGGAGAGCTCAGGAACGTGCTGCAACTCCTGATGGATCATCGCAATCCCGGCATGGCGCGCAGACAGGGGATTTTTCATCTGCACCACCACGCCGTTGACGGCGATCTCACCGGCATCGGCGGGGCGTACGCCGGAGAGAATATTCAGCAGCGTGGACTTGCCAGCGCCATTCTCACCGATTAAGGCATGAACCTCACCCGGTCTGACGGAGAAATCCACCGTCTGTAACGCTGCCGCACTGCCGTAGGATTTACTGATGCCACGCATCGTCAGACAAAACTGTTCCATACACCCTCCGCCGTGATTACTGCTGTGCTAAAAGCTGACGCAGCTTGTTATTGTCTTTGGTCGAGAAGGCATCGGCATTGTCTTTGGTGATCAACGCCTGCGGCGTGGAGACGACGCGCGACAGTTTCTGGCCAGCGACCAGGCGCAGCATCACGTCCATCGCCACTTCGCCCGTCAGCACCGGGAAGCTGTCAACGGTACCGGTCAACTCACCGCGTTTGATCGAAGCATAGGCATCGGAAATACCGTCCGTGCCGAAGACGGCGGTCTGCGCCGATTTACCTTGTGAGCGCACGGCTTCTACCACGCCCAGCGCCATGCCGTCATTGTTGGCATAGAAGCCAATCAGATCCGGGTGCTGCTGCAGAATAGTCGAGGCGGCGTTGTAGGCATTTTCGCGGCTCCAGTTGGCCGGTACGCTGGCCACCAGCGTGAACTTACCGTTTTTAGTGATGGTTTCACGGAAGCCTTTCGTCCGCTGTGCGGCGGCGTAAACGCCCGGCTGTCCTTCAATGACGGCGACCTTGCCGCCTTTCGGATAGTGCTGGATAAACCAGTTGGCCACCCGTACGCCGTTGTCTTTCTGCACGTTGCCGACGTAGTGGGCCGCATTCGGCATCACCGCATCGTTAACGTTGACCACCGGGATGTTTTTGCTTTTCGCTTCTTCATAGGCAGGTTGCAGGTTGGCATCGGTCTGCGGGGAGACCAGCAGGCCGTTAAAGCCCTGTGAGATCAGAGTTTCGGCGATCGACAGCTGGCCCAGCTGATCGTCTTCGTTAGCGGCCGCCTGATATTCGACGGTGATGCCGTATTTTGCGCCCGCGGCTTTGTATCCTTCACCCAGCGAGCGCCAGTATTCGTTGGTCAGCGTTTTTGATACGCCACCGATTTTCAGTTTTTTGTCCGGTGCCGGCAGCGGCCCGTATTTTTCAGTGAGCTGCGTCCAGTCGGTGCGGTCAGCTTCGGTATCGGACTGCAGCGGCGGCAGATCCGCTGCATAAACGGTCGAGCAGAACAGTGTCGCGGTCAGTACAGAGAGTAAGTGCTTTTTCATAATCTATCCTGTTATTTTTATAGGGTTTATAACCCGTGGGAGAGACGTGTTACGGTGCCAGCATAATGTCGTTAACAATCTGCTGAGAGGTGACGGCATCCTGGCGGCTGATGGCGTCCAGCAGGGCCGGGTTGTTATCCAGCTTGTCGCAGAGCCGCAGTAAACGGGTAACGGTGGCAATGTTGGTTTCCGCTTCACGCACCGGGTCAAGACCGCTGGCATCCGGGAAAGTGTCAAAATAGTAAGCGCCCTTATAACCGTCGCGCTTCATCTGCCAGAGGAACTCCAGCGTGGCGCGCGGGTTAACGGAAGCGGCCATCAGACCATCATCGCGTTTGCCCCAGCCGTCGTTCAGATCGAGGCCGAGCAGGCGTGAACGGCGGGCAACCATCGCGGCAGCGTAAGCCGGGATTTCATTGGCGTAGAGCACATGTGCGAAGTCGAGGGTAATCCCCAGATTCGGACAGCCAGCTTCTTCCACCGCCAGCAGGCAGGTGGTGACGTTAGGGAAGATGGCGAAAGCCCGCGGTTCGTTGGGTTTGTACTCAATACTGACGTCCATATCCCCGGCATATTCCGCCACTTCGCGCACCGCGCTGACCGCATCTTCCCAGACTTTTTTGTAGTCGACCTGGAAGCAGTAATCAAAACCGTCCTGCCCCATCCACAGCGTCATGATGCTGGCACCAAATTCGCGTCCGGCATCAATACCGCGCTTAGTCAGTTCGATCGCCTGACGACGAATTTTGGCATCCGGGTTGGTATACGCGCCGATTTTAAATTCCGGTGCATCCCAGCGCATCTGCATGCCGTTCACCGCCAGACCCACGTCTTCAATTTTCTGACGCATGGTTTTGACATCGTCGGTGATGTGCTGCGGATAGTTCAGATCCAGATGGGTCAGGCCTTTGGCCGTAGCGGCACGCTCAATCATCTGCAACACGGAAGGCTTGCATTTCAGCTCTGGCCAGTAGCGCCACGCGCCGGACGCAAAGGAGTTGAGGCGGGTAGCAAATTTCAGTTCTGACATATCGGTGTCCCTGGTTGTTGAGTTGTGAATTACTTTACAACTTTACATTTATTTGTGAACAAGTGCATTACTATCACCAACAAAAATTCCCCGCAACCACGGCCGCTGTTTTCATCAGCAATTTGGGCGCTGCCTCACGAAATCTGCGCGGCAGAAATCCGGCCACGGCAAAAATCTGCGTAACTGTGTTGCAGGTCGCATTTTGAACATCGGGGAAGGCGTGAGCGGAGCGTTGCCCGTTGTGCGCCCGGGAGGAAAGATTTACTGTTTCATTCTGAGCAGTAAATTTTAACGTATTCAAACCGCGCGGGGAAAGCGATGTCACAGACCATAATCACCCTTAAAAAGTCATTTTTCAGCAGCACACCGCGTGAGATTGTGCGGTCAGGCGACTGCCGCGCTGAAATCTACCGCACGACGTCCGGCATTGAGGCCGTCCGTCTGAGTAACCGCCGCGGGCACCTGGTGATCCTGCCCTGGTACGGTCAGATGATCTGGCAGGCGACGTTTGATGGCGTTGACCTGACCATGCAGAGCGCCTTCAAAGAGCCACGGCCCGCAGCGGACATTGTCGGCACCTACGGCTGCTTTATGTACCACTCCGGCCTGCTGCGCAACGGCAATCCCGGCCCGCAGGATAGCCACGCGCTGCACGGTGAGATGCCGCTGGCGGCCATGGATAGCGCCAGCATTGAAACCGGAGAGGATGAGCACGGGCCGTGGATGGCGCTGGCCGGTGAACGGGAATACCTGATGGGCTTTGGCGATCACTACATGGCCCGCCCGCGCGTAGTGCTGCGCCCGGCGGCGGCCACCTTTGAGCTGCGCATGGCGGTGGAAAACCTCTCGGCGGATGACATGGACCTGATGTACATGTGCCACGCGAACTTTGCGTTTGTTGAAGGGGGGGAAATCCTGCAGCCCACCGGCTTCAGCAGCGCCGATATGGTGGTCCGCACTTCGGTTCCCGCCCTCGTCAGGGCCAGCGACAGCTACCTGGCCCACCTGCAAACGCTGCAGGAAGATCCCTCTGTCACCCGCACCATCAGCGCCCGCCTCGGCGTGGATCCCGAGCTGGTTTTCTATCTGAAAAACCTGAAGACCGCGCCGGACGGCCGGGTGCATGTGATGCTGCGCCGGCCAGAAGGTGACGCCTTTTCAATGTGTTACCACCCGGAGGAATTTTCCCATCTGGTGCGCTGGATCCTCGCCAACAACCGGCAGAAAGTGTGCGCTTTTGCCATGCCCGCCACCTGTGGAGTGGAAGGCTACCAGGCTGAAAAACAGCGCGGCAACGTCCGCACGCTCAGGGGCGGAGAGTCGGCCAGCTTCACCCTGACCCTCGGCTATCTCAACGCGCAGGAGGCCGTGCAGGAAGCAGCAATGGTGCAGGCGTCGCGTTAGCGCGCTTTTATCACTCAGGGAAATCCGAGTTGTGAGCTGAATCAAATAAGGACACTTTGGTTACGCAATAAAATTTACTTTGAAAGTTTTTTTAGTAAAGTCAATTTTGCCAGCGGGACATTTAATGCGGTTTGTTCCAGGCACTGAGAGAAGACGAGACAGTTTTCCAGGGGTGCTGAAGACGGGACTTCCTCTTCTTACCTTCTCCCTTTTTTACCGTTTAGCCACGTTCACTGTCCCGACGCAACCCGGGGCGACAGGCCAGCCTGTCACCCTGCTCCTCTGCGGCGTATTGCCAGAGAACGATGCGCGAAGATAACTATGATAATGAAGAGGTATCACCATGAATCGCCGCATTTTTGTTAAAGCAATGAGTTTATCCGTGCTTATCTCGATGAGCGCCGGTCTCGGCTGGTCAACTATCGCCGCTGCCGCGGAAACCAAAACCATGGTCACCGTGGTGAAAGCCGTCGGCGTGCCGTGGTTTAACATCCTCAATCAGGGGCTGGAGGAAGGCGGTAAACAGTTTAACCTGAAAACCTCTATGGTCGGGCCAACCCGCGCCGACCCCGCGCAGCAGGTTAAGCTGATTGAAGATTTGATTGCCAAGAAAGTGGACGTAATTGGCCTGGTGCCGCTGGACACCAAAGTTACGGCGCAGGTGGTGAAACGTGCGCGTGACGCCGGGATTATGGTGATCACCCAGGAAGGTCCCAATCAACCGGGCAAAACCTGGGACGTCGAGCTGATGAGCGCGCAGGCCTACGGTGAAGCGCAGATGAAGGCGCTGGCCCGTGAGATGGGTGAAAAGGGTGACTACGTGATACTGGTCGGCACGCTGACCACCACCGGACACAATCAGTGGGCGGATGCGGCGATTGCCTATCAGAAAGCACACTACCCTGACATGCGACTGGCGGCCGACCGCTTCCCCGGTGCGGACTTTATTGATGAATCCGAGCGCGTCACCCAGGATATCCTGAAAGCCTATCCGAAAGTGACCGGCATCATGTCGATGGGATCTAACGGGCCTATCGGCGCGGGTAACGTGCTGAAAAAACGCCATCTGGAGAAAAAGATTGCGCTGGTCGGCACCACCATCCCCTCACAGGCCCGGGCTTACATTATGTCTGGCGTGATCCGTGAAGGCTTCCTGTGGAACCCGAAAGAAGCCGGTCTGGCCATGACCTCCGTTGCCCGTCTGGCACTGGATAACGCCAAATTTGAAAACGGTATGACCATCCCAGGCCTGGGGAAAGCGACCGTGGACAGCGAGAATAACGTGGTCATGGTCGATCGTATCCTGACCATCAACAAATCTAACATCGCCGGGCTCATCAAACTGGGCCTCTGAACCACTCCATTTGCCTGATACCGTCCCGGCGACCCGCCGGGACGGCCTCCCTGTACCCTCACTTATTGCAAGGGGCCGCGTGATGTCCGTTTTCTTACAGCTAAATGGAATTTCGAAAATATTTGGTGGCGTCCATGCGCTGTCTGACGTGGAGCTCCAGCTCAGAACCGGCGAGGTTCACTGCCTGTGCGGCCAGAACGGCTGCGGTAAATCCACGCTGATCAAAATCATGTCCGGCGTTCACCAGCCTGAACCTGGTGGCAAAATTACTATCGCCGGGGAGCCGATCGCCCATCTGACGCCGGTCGAAAGCACCCGCCTCGGCGTGCAGGTGATTTATCAGGATCTGTCGCTGTTTCCCAATCTGACCGTGGCGGAAAATATTGCCATCGGCCTGCACGTGGGCGGGCTGCGCCAGGTGAACTGGAAAAAAGTACATCAGCTGGCCAGCGATGCCATGCAGCGCATCGGCGTATCGCTGCCGCTGAACGATAAGGTGGCGGATATCTCGATCGCCCAGCGTCAGCTGGTCGCGATCTGCCGTGCCATGGCCGCCGACGCGCGCCTGGTGATCATGGATGAACCGACCTCCTCCCTGACCCGCTATGAGGTGGACGCGCTGCTGAAACTGACCCTGCAGCTGAAGGCCAGCGGGATCACCATTGTTTTTGTCAGCCATCGTCTGGATGAGGTGCTGGAAATTGCTGACCGGGTCACCGTAATGCGTGACGGAAAGATGCTAGGCACCTACGACGCCCGCGACATGTCGGACCGCAAGCTGGCGACCCTGATGACCGGCAAAGAGTTCAGCTATCAGTGCGCGGCCAAAGAGCGCCCTGAAACGGCAACGGTGCTGGAGGTGCGCGGGCTGTCGCGCTCTGGCGAATATCAGGACATTCACTTCGATGTGCGGCGTGGGGAGATCTTAGGCCTGACCGGGCTGCTCGGGTCAGGACGCACGGAGCTGGCGCTGTCGCTGTTTGGCCTCACCCGCCCTGAACAGGGCGAGATTGTGCTGAACGGCGAGGTCACCCGACTGCGGTCAAACCGCGATGCCATCCGGCGCGGGGTGGCCTATTTATCCGAAGACCGCCTGGCGCTGGGTCTGGTGCTGGAACAGTCGATCAGCGCCAATATCACCCTGTCCGTGATGGAGCAACTGGTCGGTAAAGGCGGCCTGATCCGCGATGACTGGTATGAGAGCACCGTGCGTCACGGCATCGAGTCGCTGACCATTAAGGCCGGTAACCCCGACAATAAGGTGAAAACGCTGTCCGGGGGAAACCAGCAGCGCGTGGTGCTGGCCAAATGGCTGGCCACCAATCCCTGCCTGCTGATCCTCGACAGTCCGACCGTGGGGGTCGACATTCATGCCAAAGACGGCATTTACGCCATCATCAGGAGCCTGGCCGCCAGCGGTATGGCCATCATCATGATCTCCGACGAAATTCCGGAAATTTACTACCACAGTGACCGCGTGCTGGTCATGCGTGCCGGTCGCTTAAACGGCGAATACATACCAGGGCGCTGCTCTGAAGACGAGCTGAAGGAGGCGGTCAATGCGTGATTTTTTCCAGCGTTTTATCCCGACGCATGAGTGCCGGCTGCTGATTGTCATCACCCTGATGGTACTGTTGCTGGCTTTCTCTACGCCGGAGTTTGCCTCTCTGCAAAACCTGGTGGATGTGCTGGGTGCCACGGCCTTTACCGGTATTCTCGCCGCCGGTCTGCTGGTGGTGATCATCACCGGCGGCATCGATCTCTCCTTTGCCGCCGTGGCCTCGATTACTCAGTTTGTTGCACTGACGGTAGCTAACCACTTCGGCATCGGCTGGGTCGGGGTGTTTGCTATTGCGGTCGGCCTCGGCGTGGTGCTGGGTTTCATTAACGGCCTGCTGGTGAACTCACTGAGAACCTCGGCGCTGATTATCACCATTGCTACGCTGAACGTCTTCTTTGGCATTCTGCTCACGGTGACCGGCGGCGCGGATATCTTCGCCCTGCCGGACTGGTTTACCGCCGGGTTTGAATTTGTCTTCTATACCGACGCCGGGGGCATCCCCTATACCATTAACTTCCAGATTATGGCGCTGTTCCTGGTGTTTCTGCTGACCTGGCTGCTGCTTAACCGCAGCAATGTCGGCCGCCAGATTTACGCCATGGGTGGCAACCCCGATGCCGCCCAGCGCGTGGGTTTCAACGTCTATCGCCTGAATATGCTGGTATACGGCTACATGGGTGCGCTGGCCGGGATTGCTTCGCTGGTGCAGGCGCAGCTGGTGCAGTCGGTCTCCCCCACGGCCCTGGTCGGGCGCGAGCTGGACGTGGTGGCGGCGGTGGTGATCGGCGGAGCCAGCCTGACCGGCGGTTCCGGCACCGTGCTCGGCACCGTGCTCGGCCTGGCGCTCATCGCCATCTTACAGAACGGGCTGATCCTGCTCGGGGTCTCGTCGTACTGGTCTCTGTTCAGCACCGGGCTGGTGATTATTGCCGCCATGATCATGATGGCCAGAGAAACACGTCAACGTCATAAGCAGGCTGAAGCAGGAGTGGTGCCATGAAGCATAACGTTAACAGTCTCTCCGACCGTATCCAGCGGCGCGTCGGTACCACCAATGCGCGGCTGCTGGTGATGCTGGCGCTGATGATCACCGGCCTCGGTCTGCTGGAAGGCAGCAAACTGTTTGGTGTTGCCGGACTGCAGTCGATGGGTTTTCAGCTGCCTGAACTGGGTTTCCTTGCGCTGGCAATGATGATCCCGATGCTGTCCGGCGGCATCGATCTGTCAATTATCGCCACCGCAAACCTGTGTGCCCTGACCGTGGCCTGGACACTGACGGCGCTGATGCCGCTGATGCCGGACAGCCACGGCGTCAGCTGGGGAATGTTGCAGGTGGGTGCGCTGGTGGCCGGTCTGCTGGTGGCCGCGCTGGTCGGCCTGCTTAACGGCGTGCTGGTGGCTTATCTGCGGGTACCGCCGATGCTGGCGACGCTCGGCACCATGACTGCCGCCAAAGGCCTGGCCATTGGCTTCAGCCACGGTAACGTGATCTCCGGTTTCCCGGCACCCATCGTGTTTATCGGCAACGGAACGCTGCTCGGTATCCCGGTGGCGCTGATCATCTTTGCGGCGGTGGTGTTCCCCCTGAGCGTTTTTGTCAACAAAACGCCGCTGGGCAGCGCCATCGCCATGATCGGCTCGAACGAGCGCGCGGCAGAATACTCCGGCGTGAACACGCGCCGCAGCCTGGTGTGGGTCTACCTGATTTCGGCCCTGCTGGCCGGGGTAGCAGGGATTATCATGATGGCCCGCTTCGACTCGGCCAATGCCGCCTACGGAGAGAGCTATCTGCTGGTCGCTATCCTTGCCGCCGTGCTCGGCGGGGTCGATCCGCTGGGCGGGTTTGGCCGGGTGAGCGGCGTGATCCTGTCGCTGCTGATCCTGCAGCTGATGTCCACGGCCTCGATACTGCTCGACCTCAGCCAGTTTATCACCCTGGCACTGTGGGGGGCGATCCTGCTGCTGGCCTCGGGCGGACTGGTGCTGAGGGAGTGGATGTCAGAGCGGTCAAAAGCGAAGACCGCCACCCGAACCCGGACGGTCTGACGCGCTGATTTTTCCCGCACGGGCCGCCACGGAACCGTGCGGGAAATCAATAGCCCCTCCCGGTATGGCATGATATCTTTATGAATTAACAACCACTTAGTCAGGGAATAAGCTATCTCATGGTCAATACTGCCGATGATACAAGTTCGATTGGCCCCCGGTTACGGATGATGGTATCGGTGCTGACCCCCCTGGAGACCCGGCTGGTTAACGCGGTACTGGCGAACGACTTCGACGAACGCGTGGCCCTGAAAGACGTGGCCGCCCGGTGTGAGATGTCGGAAGCGATGGTGGTCAAGACGGCGAAAAAGCTGGGCTTTAGCGGCTTTCGCGAGCTGCGCAGCAAAGCGGCGGAATATAACCGGCTGCCCATCAATGAGATGCATCAGGAACTGTCGCCGACCGACACGGCGGCCGAAATTGTCACCAAAGTCTTCCGTACCTCCGCTCAGGCGCTGGAGGAGACGCTGGCGATCCTCGATATGAAGGCGTTTGAACGCGCCGCAGAGCTGCTGGGTAAAGCGCAGCAGCGGGATTTTTACGGCTTCGGCGGGTCAGCGCAGATTGCCCGTGATGCGGTACATAAGTTTCTGCGCATTGGCGCGCGCGCCACCGCCTGGGACGATCCCCATATGATGCTGATGTCGGCCTCACTGCTGGGAAAAAATGATGTGGTGCTGGCGATCTCGCACTCGGGTCAAACCAAAGATATCCTTGAGGCGGTCAGGGCGGCCCAGGCGAACCACGTGCCGGTGATTGCCATCACTAACTACTCCGGCTCTCCCCTCGCCAATCTGGCCGATACCGTGCTCTGCTCCACCGCGCAGGGATCGCCCCTCACCGGTGAGAATGCCGCCGCACGCGTGGCGCAGCTTAACATTCTGGATGCCCTGTTCGTTGTCGTCGCCCAGAGCGACTACGCCCACGCCGAGCAACAGCTCAACCGCACCATGATGGCCGTCGCCCATAAAAGAAAATAGGCTATCCGGCCTTATCCGGCGTCTGACTCATCGTCATCCGGCCCGACAATCCGCACCAGATGGATCATCAGATAGAGCAGTTCATCATGGGTCAGCGTCACCTGCAGCTGGTTATGGACGTACTCACCAATCAGCTGACTGGCGCGAAAGTGGTCGGGGTACTGACTTTTGACCTGGGTAAAAATAAAGTCGTCTGTGGCGACCATTTGCCGCCCCTCCATCAACCGCTGAATAAAAAACTGCAGGTGGGTGACAAAACGCTGATAATTCAGTGAGTCCTGATTAATTTCCGTACGAAAGTGATACTTTATCAGGGTAAAAATATCCTTCAGCATCTTCACCGACTGCAGCGTGGTTTCCATGTTTTGCACATCGGTCTGTCCGTTAACCAGGTGAAAGGCGATATTACCGGCTTCTTCTTCCGGCAGCACGATCTCCAGCTGCCGGTTAATCTCCTGCACCGCCGCCTGCGCCACCGCGAATTCACGCGGGTAGAAGCGCTTTACCTCGAAAAGCAGCCGGTTCTGGATGGCTATTCCTCTGGCAAAACGTTCGATAGCAAAGCTGATGTGATCCACCAGCGTAAAAAACAGCTGCTCACTCAGCGTGGCGTTCAGCGCCACGCTGGCGCGGTCAATCAGGTTCTGCACCAGCGGCAACAGCGATTCCGGGGCGTTTTCTATCACCCGCAGATAATCGCGGCGGGTCTGGCTACCCTGCACCACGAAGATTTTTTCAATCTGCGCTGCGTCCAGCGTATCCCCCACCTTGCTGTTAAAGCCGATGCCCTTGCCCATGACAATCACTTCGCCATGCTGCGCGCTGCGGGATAACACCAGGCTGTTGTTAAGCACCTTTTCTACGGTCATTTTGTTCATCGTACTGCCACCCGGCCCCTGTGCGGCTTGCTGTGTGCCCGTGCTTAACGGACCGCACCATTGCTGGCGATCACCCGCTGATACCAGCTGAAACTGGCCTTGCGGATGCGCCGTAATGCTTTCAGATCCTGCTCGTCACGATCGACATAAATAAACCCGTAACGTTTGCCATACCCCTGATGGGTACTGACCACGTCAATGGCAGACCACGGGCAGTAACCCATCAGCGACACGCCATCGTCTATTGCCAGCTGCATCTGCTCAATATGCCGACGCAGGAAATCAATGCGGTAATCATCGGCAATGATATCGCCCTCCTCCAGCACATCCGGCGCGCCCATGCCGTTTTCTGTGATCAGAATCGGCAAATGATAGCGCTCCCAGGTTTTTCGCAGCGTCAGGCGCAGCCCCACCGGGTCAACAACCCAGCCATAAGGCGTTTTCTCCACCCACGGATTATCGGCTGCGCGATAGACACCGGGCTCACCGAGCATGATTTGCTGGTCACCCGCCCGGGCGCTGACGTCCGATGCATCGCCCCGGCTGGCGGCAATGGTCGCCGTGGAGTAGTAATTGATCGCCAGAAAATCCGGTTTCCCGGCCAGCAGGATCTCGGCATCGCCTGCGGCCATCTGTGGCGCGATGCCGCGATCCTGCAGATAACGCCAGGCCAGCGAGTTATAGCGCCCGTGTGCCGCCACATCCAGAAAGCTCCAGCAGCGCAGGGTTTCCCAGTTGTGAGCAGCAATCGCATCCTCAGGGCGGCAGGTTGCCTGATACATGGAGGTGGTATTGATAGCCGGACCAATTTTGCTGCCGGGCAGCATCTGATGGCACAGCGCCATCACCCGTGCCTGAGCCAGCATCATATGATGGTTCTGCTGCCACAGCGAGGCCGCTGAGGGCAGCTCGCCCCCCGGCGGCAGACCGATAGCGCCAGGATGCAGGATCATCGTGTTCTGTTCGTTGATGGTCAGCCAGTGTCTGACCTTACCTCCAAAGTGGGTGAACAGCGTGCGCGCATAGGCCACAAAGGCGTCGATGGTCGCGCGATCTTCCCAGCCGCCCTGCTGCTCCAGGCACCAGGGCAGGTCAAAGTGATAGAGGGTTGCTACCGGCTCAATACCGTGGCGGTTCAGCTCATCAATCAGACGATCGTAGAAGGCCAGACCGGCGGGATTGACCTCGCCGACGCCGTCGGGGAGGATCCGCGTCCAGGCAATAGAGAAACGGTAGGCTTTCAGGCCCAGTTCCGCAAACAGCTGCACGTCTTCCAGGCAGCGATGATAATGATCGCTGGCGACGGTAAAGTCGGCCGTTTCCTGCGGGTGCTGACACATATCGATGATCGACGGGCTTTTACCGTCCTCATTCCACGCGCCCTCGACCTGATATGCAGAGGTCGATGCCCCCCATAAAAATCCGTCCGGGAAAGGCGCTGACTGTTGATAAATCATAAGGTATCCCCCTGTTTTGTTGTGGTCAGGGCTAATAAAGGTGTCCCCATCGCTGCCGTCTCTCCGGCCAGCACCTGCACGGACGAGTAGTCATCGCTGTTGACGATCAACACCGGAGTGATCAGCGCATATCCGGCCGCGATCAGCGCCGCAGTGTCAAAGGTGACCAGTACCTCACCGGTGTGTACCCGATCGCCCACCTGCAGTGAAGAGGTGAAATGGGTGCCATTGAGGTTAACGGTGTCGATGCCGATATGGATCAGCACTTCTGCACCGCTGTCTGACAGGATCCCGACGGCATGTTTCGACGGCAGGAAGGTGACCACCACGCCGTTAACCGGGGAGCGCAGCTCACCGTGATCCGGAACGATGGCGATGCCCTGCCCCAGCAGACCTTTGGAAAAGACGTCATCCGGCACTGCCGACAGCGGCAGCACGGGCCCGCTCAACGGACTGAGCAACGTTTCGCTCACCTGAGCCCCGCCCCCGGGGGCTGCAGGCGTTGCTGCCGCATCCGGGTGTATCGCTTCATCAGGGTTAACCGGATCGTCAAAACCCAGCACCCAGGTCAGGGCAAAGGTGACCACAATTGCAATCAGGCAGGTCACCAGCGCATGGACGATATTCATCGGGTTTTCGCCAATAAATGCCGGCAGCGCAGCCAGTCCCGGCGAGACAAAGGCATAGCGCACCACGCCACTCAGTCCCGCATAGATCCCGGCGCAGCCGCCGCCAATCATCGCGGCAATCAGCGGACGCTTAAGCTTCAGCGTCACGCCGTACAGGGAGGGCTCAGTAATGCCCAGCAGCGCGGTAAAACCGGCGGACGAGGCCAGCTGCTTCAGATCTTTATTTTTGGTTTTCAGTGCAACGCAGAGGGTGGCAGCGCCCTGAGCGATATTGGACGCCAGCATGCCCGGGCCGTTAATGGTTTCAAATCCCTGACGGGTTAACTGCATGGTGGCAATCGGGGTCATCGCCCAGGCCGTGCCGGTGATCACCAGGAAGGGTTGCAGGCCGCCCATCAGCATGGGGATCAGCCAGCTGGCCTTGACGTTGATCGCCGCTGCGCCGCTGGCGACGAGATCATTAAGAAGAATACCGAAAGGCCCGATCGCCACCAGCGCCAGCGGTGCCGTGACCAGCAGCACAATCATCGGCTTGGTAAAGAAGGTGATCATCGAGGGGGATACGCGCTCTGCGAAGCGCTCCACCCACGACATGATCCACACGGTAAAGATGATTGGCAGCACGGAACCGGCATAATCGGCCAGACGAACGTCGATCCCGATAAAGGTGATCTCCCCGCCTTTCGCCAGCATTTGCGCCAGGTTGGGATGCAACAGCGCCCCGGCAATCGTCATGGCGAGAATGGGGTTACAGGCGAACTTGATCGCCGCCCCGTAGGCCAGCAGCACCGGCAGGAAGAAAAAGGCCGCATCGGCAATGGTGTCCAGCAGCTGATAGGTGGTGCTGCTGGCTTCGATCGCACCGCTGAGTTTGAGAATAGCCAGCAGCGCCTTAATCATCCCGGCCCCGGTGATGGCCGGAATAACGGGCGTGAAGGTGGTGGATATCACGCTGATGATCTGGCTAAAAATACCGCCCTTTGCCGCTGCCGGTTTACCCGCAGGGGCTGCCGTGCCGAGGGCATCCAGCAGCGTACGATAGGTTTGCTGCACCTGGTTACCGACGACAATCTGGAACTGACCGCCACTCTCCACCACACCGATCACGCCCGGGAGTTTTTCGATCTTCTCCTTCTGTACGAGACGGGGGTCACTGAACTCCAGGCGCAGGCGTGTGGCGCAGTGCGTCAGCCTGCTGATATTATTTTTACCGTCGGTGAGCGCCAGGATCTCATGGCCGAGTTGTTTGTAATCCACGGTATTCCCTCAAAAAAAACCAAAAAAAAAGACCAAAATAAAAATGCGCCTCATCAAAGAGGACGTGCATTTTCATTTTGGTCTTGCCTGCTTTACCAGTGACATGCCGCAATAAAAAAGGGCGCAACCTGTCAAACCGTTGCGCCGCGATTATCATCATTTCCGGCGTTAACTGGCAATGACTCCCATAACAGATTGGGATCTGGCTCTCATCTTTATGCGGATAAATCCGGTCGCTACTGAATATACGTCGTCGCGGGCAGTCTGGCTTCAGGTCTGAGGCCAGTTTGAGCACGCCGGATCGGCAAAATCCGCCTCCCTGCGGGCCTCGGCACGCGGCGTCCCTGCCGCGTGACGTCCGGCTTACCTCAAACTGGCCCCATCCCCGCAGAACCGTTGCTCGCGGTGGGTTTTAAAACCGCAACAACATGGCGCTCTCTGTGCATTGGTTGGGATGTTGACCTGGGTTTTGACGTTGAGGCGGCAATTAAGCAGCGCTGAGGAAGCGATGTGAACCAGGACGAACCGCCCTTAACGTTGACCGTCATGCAGACCATCACCCCGGGTCAGGGGAAGTCCCTCCCGTGCTACTCCAGCGGCACGAATTTCAGCTTACTCAGCGGCTGCACTTTCTCTTCACGCACCATTTTGTATTCGGTGTCCGGCCCCAGCCAGCGGTTCCAGATGCGGTCAATTTCACCCCCCTGCTCCATCGCCATCAAGCCGGCATTCACTTTGGTCAGCAGCGCCTCATCGCCTTTTTTCATCCCAACGGCGACCGGTTCCAGCGCCATCGGCTCTTTGATCATCGCCAGCTTGATATTGTCAGCCGCAGCGCGGTTCACCAGCTGGGTGGCGGTCATACCGTTGGTGACAAAACCCACGGATTTATTCTGTTGCAGTGCTAAGTAGGCCGATGCGGTATCCTGGAACGTCACCGGCTTTGCCTGCGCCATGCGAATGGATTGTTCTGAGGTGGAACCTTTCGTTGAACTCAGACGCTTGCCTTTGAAGTCTGCCGGGGTTTTATCAGCATTGGGGCTTTTCACCACCAGCACCTCTTTCGCAATGTAGTACGGATCGCTGAACTGGATCTGCGCAGCACGGCTTTTGGTGTATGCGAGGTTGGCGATCAGCACATCCACGCGCCCGGTCGTCAGCACCGCGATACGGGCTTCAACGGAAACCGGCATCAGGTTCACCTTGACTCCCAGCTGACCCGCCAGCGCCTGGCACAGGTCAACATCCATCCCCACCAGCTGACGGGTTTTCGGATCCGGTGAGGAGAACGGCGGGACATCAGCGTAAACGCCACAGTTAAGCTGACCACGGCTGGCAATATCAGACAGCGTATCAGCCTGCGCAGACAGGGTGGCACTCAGCAGTAAGGGCAGGCAGATCGCCCACGACAGCGGAAGTTTCTTATTCATCATCGACAGACTCCGTTATTGTGCAGGTGAGATCAGTGCTGACGCAGATCGGTCAGGAAACGTTGGGCGCGCTCATGTGCGGGCCGGGTAAAAAAATCTTCAGGTCGGGCTTTTTCGAGGATCTTTCCTTCATCCATAAACCACACGGTGTCCGCCACTTCACGGGCAAAATTCATTTCGTGTGTCACGCACATCATGGTCATGCCATCCCGTGCCAGACCGCGCATCACGTTCAGCACTTCCCCGACCATTTCCGGGTCAAGCGCCGATGTCGGTTCATCAAACAGCATCACTGGGGGCTTCATCGCCAGCGCCCGGGCAATCGCCACGCGCTGCTGTTGCCCACCGGAGAGCTGAGCGGGCCAGGCATTGGCTTTGTGTGCCAGACCCACGCGGTCGAGTAAAGCCAGCGCCTGTTGCTTCGCCTCGCTGCGCTTCATCCCCAGCACTTTCACGGGTGAAAGCATCACGTTGTCGACCACCGACAGATGCGGGAACAGGTTAAAACTCTGGAACACAAAGCCAATGCGCGCCCGCAGCTTGTTCTGCTGCATGCCGCTGCTGTGAATATCATGACCATCGAACACGATCTGGCCCTCCTGGATCGGCTCCAGGCGGTTGACAGTGCGGATCAGGGTAGATTTGCCGGAACCGGACGGGCCACACACCACCACCACCTCACCGCTGTTCACTTCCGCGTTGAGGTCGGCCAGGGCGTGATATGCGCCATACCACTTATTAACCTGATTAAACCGGATAATCGGATGCATGCCTTACTCCTCAATAACGGGTTTGGTCACCAGCAACGTGCCGGACTGTGAAGAGGCCACCGGATGGCTGCGATTACGTTTCTGCGCAATGCGCCGCTCCAGCCAGTTCGCCAGCCACGTCAGACTGAAACAGATGATGTAATAGCTCAGTGCCACAATGGCAAACACCTGGAAAGGTTTGGTCAGCAGCTGGTTATTGACCTGGTTGGCCGCAAACGTCAGCTCAGGAACGTTGATCACATAGCCCAGCGTGCTGTCTTTAATAATCGAGACCAGCTGGCTGACCAGGCTTGGTAACATGTTGTAGAGCGCCTGCGGCAGGATCACCAGACGGAAGGTGCGGGTGTAGCTCATGCCCAGCGCACGTGATGCCTCGTACTGCCCCGGCGGTAGCGCCTGGATACCGGCACGGACGATCTCCGCGATATAGGCACTTTCATAGATCACCAGGGTGATCAGCATGGTGCCGAAGCCGCTCAGGGTGTGCCCCAGTAACAGCGGCAGACAGAAGTAGGTCCAGAACACCACCATCAGCAGCGGGATACCGCGCAGCACGTACACCCAGGCGGTCGCTGGCCAGCGCAGCCAGCGGTAAGGTGACACACGTGCCACGCTTAGCAGTACGCCTAGCGGCAGCGCAAACACAATCGCCAGTAATGACACCAGTAAGGTACAGAGCACCCCGCCCAGCGGGCCGTTCGGATACTGCCCCATCAGGAACAACATGCCGTTCTGCTGTAAAATCGTCAGCATTTCCGTCATCAGACGTTACCTCGCATAGACACGTTGGAAACGTTGCGCCAGCAGCGCACCCGCGCCCATCAACAACAAAGAGAAGAACAGGTAACAGAGCGTTGACACCAGGTATGCTTCAAAGGTACGGAAGGTGTAGTTTTCGATTTCCCGCGTCACGTAGGTCAGGTCTGCCACGCCAATCACCATCGCCAGACTGGTGTTTTTAAACAGCAGCACCGTGTGGTTAATCAGTGCAGGTAACGCATTACGAATGCCCTGCGGCAGAATGATCAGATGCATCGACTGCATATATCCCATGCCGAGGGCGCGGGCGGCTTCCGTCTGCCCCTCCGGCGTTGCACGCAGCCCGCTGCGGATGTCCTCGGAAAAATACGCCGCCTGGCACAATCCCAGCGCCACCAGTGAGAAGACAAATTCGGCGTTGAAATCATTCAGCCACATCTGCACCGATTCCGGCAGCAGCGTGGGGATAGCGAAGTACCACATCATCAGCTGGATCAGCGTAGGCACATTGCGGTGATAAGAGACATAAGCGGCCACCAGCCACTGCAATACGCGCAGATTACTGAGGCGGATCACCACCAGCAGCATCGCCAGTACCATCGCCAGCAGCCAGGAACCCAGCGCCAGTTGCAGCGTGAGCAGCATGCCGTCGATGATCATCTGCCCGTACTGGCCATGCAGAATGACGCTAAAATCAAGTGAACCGTTCATTGTCGCTTGCCCCTCAGTTAATCAGCTTATCAGCGGGTAGCATTGCCAGGACGCATGGTCGACAGCCCACCCGGTACCTGGAGTGTCGGCGTGATCTCGATATGACCAATATTCACCGCCACCGGGGCGGCCAGCGCAAAGGCCACGGTATCGGCGATATCTTTGGCCTGCGGCAGCTCAAAGCCATCGATAAACTGGCGGCGTGCGCCCTCTTTATCTCCGGAGACATTACCGAAGATATCTGTCGCCACACGGCCTGGGCAGATTTCGGTGATACGCACACGTTTGCCATAACAGTCGACACGCAGCTGACGGGAGAGTGCATGTACGCCCGCTTTGGTGGCGTGGTAAATCGAGTTGCCGCCGAAGTTGTAGATCGCCGCAATCGAGGTGATGTTGATCACATGGCCGCAGTCACGCTCCATCATGCCCGGCACCAGCAGGCGGCAGAGATGCAGCACGGCGCGCAGGTTCACATCCACCTGGGTGTCGACATGCTGCTCTTCGGCATTAAGAATGGAGCCAGGATGCGAAACCCCTGCGTTATTGACCAGAATGTCAATCGGCAGGTCGCGGCAGACTTCGGTCAGTGCGTTAACATCTGCAACATCCACCACGTGGGGAATACACCCGGTGCGGGCCGCCAGGCGTTCCAGCTCATCACTGCGTCGTGCCAGCGCATGCACCACAATGCCCTCTTTACACAGGCGCTCGACGATGGCTTCCCCCATGCCGGCGGATGCGCCAGTGACCAGGGCCGTTTTGTAATCTGAAAAAGGCATAATGCACTCCTGTTATTCTTCTGGTGTTTTGACTCTATCCCCCCGGGCTTGCCAGGGGGTAAGAGGTAAAGCCTTTGTGGCAATAAGCCACTCTTATAACCGGGCTTAACGGCCTTTTTGTTGTGACAGCGATCTGATTTCTCCGCCATTTGCCTGGATATCCCGGCGCAGACGCGCAATCAGAGCCAGCGCCCCCGGCGTGTCACCGTGCAGCAAAATGGAGGACACATTCATCGGCAGCCGCGTGCCGTCGATGGCCGTGATGGATCCGGTGGTCAGCAGGTCGATCACCCGGCGGCTCACCTCTTCCACATCATGAATAACGGCTCCCGGCGAACCGCGCGGCACCAGCAGGCCATTAGCCTGAAAGGCCCGGTCGGCCAGGAAGGTACAGGCAACGTGCAGCCCCAGTTCCCGGGCGCAGCGTTCAACGGCATTGCCCGGCGTGGTGCTGATAATCAGCGCGGGATCAAAAGCCTGCACCGCCTGTAACAGCGGCCGTGCCAGCGTCTCCTCTTCTGCCGCCATATTGCCCAGTGCGCCGTGAAAACTCATGTGCGTCAGCGGATAGTGGGCAGCACGGGCAAAGCCGGATAACGCCCCCAGTTGATAGGTGACATCGTGCGCAAGCCGGGCCGGGTCGATCTGCATCCGGCGGCGACCAAACCCCTGTAAATCCGGGAAACCAACGTGGGCACCCAGGTCAACACCGTGTTGTTTCGCCAGCGCAACGCTGCGAGCCATAATGGTGGCGTCCCCCGCATGAAATCCGCAGGCCACGTTCGCCGAGCTGATCAGTGCCATCAGTCCGGCATCATCCCCGAGGGTGTAGTCGCCAAAGCCTTCGCCGAGGTCGGCGTTAAGATCGATGCTGCGCATGGCTCTGTTCCTCTGTCTGTGGTTTTTCCTGCGGCAGCAATTGCATCAGCGCCTGGGCGTACTCCACTGCCTGACCTTGTGTCGCCTCAATGCTTGTCAGGATGCCGTCCTGCGGCGCACGGACCGGCAGGCAAAGCGGCCCGGCCTGAACCAGCGCCAACAGACAGCCTGCTTCCACCGGCCCGGAAACGGGGCCGACGTTTTTACCGCTCAACGGGTCCTGTAACCAGAGGCGGCCCGGCATCGGTGCCGTGACGGCAACCGGCATGACGGGCAATGCTATGGCAGCAACCGGCTCGGGGGCGGCGGCGGGCCGCTGACTTCCCGGCTGACAGGTCATGCGAATGGCATAGTCCGCGCTGTTAATTTGCAGGCTGGTCAGGCCGCTACGCTGCATCTGATTGACCAGGCCCTGTAACTCTCGAAATGCTAACATTCGTTCTCCTTTTATCGGGTCAGCCCGCGCTACGGCGGTAACGTTCAATCTGATGACACAGGTTATCCAGCCAGCGGTCCTGCACCTGCTGTGCCTGCTGTGCCTGAAGCCGATCCACTTCCACAAAACGTACCTGGCTGCCCACCGGCACCTGTCCCAACAGCCACATGTCGGCGTCGATCACCGTCCCCAGTTTCGGATAGCCTCCGCTGGGTTGTGCATCACGCATCTGAATAATCGGCTGGCCGCTATGGGTGACCTGGATAACGCCCGGGATGATGCCGTGAGAACGCATCTCCAGCGGCACTTTTGCCACCAGCCCTTCGCCTTCCAACCGGTAGCCGTAGCGGTTGCTTTGCGGTGTGATACGCCACGACTGCTGCCAGAAGCGCTGGACCGATTCCGCCGTGAAGCGGGTGTATTCGGTCGCGGGCAGCACGCGGATTTCCGACACCTGCAATGGGCCTGCTTGCAACGTCAGTCGTGGTGAGGGAATACCGAAGTCAGAGGCACCGCGATAGTCAGGGGTGCGGGCGTTCAGCCGGTCGCCTGCCCTGAGGCCGCGTCCCTGCCAGCCGCCAAATTCACCGCGTAACTGCGTGCTGCGCGAACCGAGCACCCGGGGAACATCCACCCCACCCGGCAGGTGCAGATAGCTGCGGGCGGAAAAACGCGAGGCATTGAGCGTCAGCACTTGGCCTGCGCGGGCGTGTGCCACCCACCATGCGGGAACCGGCTTGCCGTCCAGCGAGGCCTGGCTGTCGCCGCCGCTCAGGGCAAACAGGCCATCGCTATGAAAACGGACACGGAAAGGAAACAGCGGGACTTCAATCACTGCGTCGTCCGGGTGATTACCCAGCAGCGCATTACCGAGGCGCAGCGCCAGAGGGTCCATCACCCCCGCCGTACCGACGCCGTAATGCAGCGCGCCGAAGCGACCATTGTCCTGCACGCTGGTGAGCGGTGTGGTACGTTCAATTTCGATCATGCCAGCACCTTTTCCACGCGAAAACGAATGCTGTCACCGGGCTGCAAGCGCACCGGCGGTTCAGCGTGGGCATCAAAGAAGATAAAATCCGTGCGGCCGATGGTGTTCCAGCCGCTCGGTCCGGCGGAGGCGGAAACGCCCGTCTGCACACCGCCAATCGACACTGAACCACCGGGAATGCTCTGCACCGGGGTACTGCGGCGTGGCGTGGCGATCTGCGGGTCCATATTGCCGAGATAGCAGTAACCGGGATGGCTACCGAGGGCATAAACCGGATAGAGGGGTTCGCTGTGACGCTGAACGATTTCCTGGATCGTCATACCGGTGTGTTCCGCCACATCGCAAATATGCGGCCCCGGTTCGCCACCGTAGATGACGTTCAGTTCGATGATGCGCCCGGAGAAGGTTTTACTCTCCCCCCGCTCCCACTGGCGCAGCAGCTGTTCCGGCAGCAATGCGGCCCCGCACCACTGTGGGTCGAACACCAGCATCAGGTTGTTCATCCCCGGCACCACGCCGCGAATACTGTTCAGCCTGGCGCTGTAGTCTGCCAGCGCCCAGATGCGCTGCTGGTTCACGAGTGAGAGTGCCCCCGGCGCTTCAAACAGCAGCGCGTGGGTGCCCAGCCAGCTGATTTGCGGTGCCTGTAACTGACCTGCTGGATCCATTCCTCATCCTCAACATCATATCCGTCAACGGAAAGCCCGACATAAGGCCACTGTAGCCCGGTCGTTCTGCCAGTCTGTAAGAGGGTTTCGCTTTAGGGGGATAAGACAGACTTATTACTCTTCATCTTTCAAGCTGTAGGGGCGTTGGCTGCCCCCCAGTCACATAGTTATCTATGCTCCTGGGGATTGGCGGGTTTGCCGCCTTCCTACCGCTCGAATGATTTTGAGTCATTGACTCGTTGTACCCGGGATAAGTGCCGGTCACCCCACCAGCGTCAGTGGGCGATTGTCCTGGGTGCGTTCGGCCATCAGCGCCAGCAGGATTTTTTTCACCGCCTCGGCAGGCTGTGAAAGCGGCAGGTGATCTGAGGTACAAAATGAGAGTGGCGCCTGAATGCCCGGATCGACAATCTTCGCCATGCGTGCATGGGCCTGCGCCACCATGTTGCGCGCAATGGACTCCGGCAGAATAGTGGCACCGAGGTTCTTATCCAGCGCCAGCGCCAGTGTGGAGGCTGACTCAATTTCACATTTTACGCTGTAAGAGAGGTTTTTCTGCACGAAGGCTTCATCGACCAGTTTGCGCATAATGTTGTAAGGACGCGGCAGGAACAGCTCCAGATGTGCAATCTCTTGCAGGGTAACGGTTTTACCAAAGCTGGCGGTGGCCTGCGGCGTCACCAGATACAGGTCCTCTTTCATCAGCGGGATAAACGCCAGCCCGTGCACCTGACGGTTGCCATACAGCACCGCCATATCCATACGCCCGCTCATGATCAGTTCACTGAGGGTGGTGCCGAAGCTTTCATTAAAATAGAGCAAAATGCCCGGGTGCTGTTTACGCACTTCTTCCATCAGCGGCAAGGCCAGCAGCGAGGCCGCCGTACCGGGCGCCAGCCCGACCGACACCTGCCCACTCAGTGCCTGCCCGGCACCATCAATAGCACTTTGTGCCTGTTCGCACTGGCGCAGGATCGCCTGGGCGTGCGCATAAAGAATATTGCCCGCCTCGGTGGGCGTGACGCCGCGTTTGGTGCGGATCAGCAGTTGCTGTTTGACTTCGCCTTCCAGCGATGCCAGCTGCTGGCTGAGGGCAGGCTGCGCGATGTGCAGAATATCAGCTGCCTGAGTCAAACTGCCGACATCGACAATTTTGATAAAGTATTTGAGCCGCCTGAGATTCATCGTGACCTTCCTCTTCTGCGCTGCGGTAACCATCGGGTGAAGGGGAATATAGCAAGATCCAGACCACTCTAAGGGTGAGCGCCGACACACCAGGAAAGTTAATATGTAAAACAGTGAGATAGATCTCGATCTTAACCGTTTTTTAACATCCTTTTTCTCCGTTCTGTGATGCAGCGCTGCACCAATAAATGGCTTTTGCTTATGGCTCTGCCCCATCCATAAGCTTTCGCTCTTGAATCAGAACAAACTCCTCTTAGCCGAAGCGCGCCGGTGTTCGTAACTTAAGGCTATTACGCCACCGACCGGAGTGTTGCCATGAGTGCCATCCATATTGCTAATCGCGTTACCCGCATTAAACCCTCGCCGAGCAGTACCGCTTCCGACCGCGCCAATGCGCTAAAACGTGCCGGAAAATCGATTGTTAATCTGGTGGTGGGTGAGCCGGACTTTGACACCCCCGCGGTGATCCGTCAGGCCGCCAGCGCCGCGATTGAGCGGGGCGAAACACGCTATACACAGAACAATGGTACCCCTGCACTGCGTACGGCGATCGCAGAGAAGTTCCTGCGCGAAAACCGTCTGACGGTGAATGCCGACGATGTGATTGTCACTAACGGGGCCAAGAGCGCCATTTTTAACGCCTTTGCCGCCACGCTGGAAACCGGCGATGAAGTGCTGATCCCGGCACCTTTCTGGGTTTCCTATCCGGATATGGTGCTGGCCTGCGATGGCCGCCCGGTGATTGTCACCTGTAGCGAGCAGGACGGGTTCAAACTGACACCGGAAAATCTGCGCGCGTCGATTACCAGCCGCTGCCGCTGGCTGCTGATTAACTCCCCTTCCAACCCGAGCGGTGCCAGCTATACGCGTGCCGAGCTGCGCGCACTGGCCGATGTGCTGCTGGATTATCCGCACCTGGCGATCATGACCGACGATATTTACGAGCATATCCGCTATGACAATGCGCCGAATGTGCATCTGCTGGAGGTGGAGCCGCGCCTTGCTGACCGTACCCTGATCGTCAACGGCGTGTCGAAAACCTACGCTATGACCGGCTGGCGTATCGGTTATGCCACCGGGCCGAAAGCATTGATCGCGGCGATGGGCACGCTGCAATCGCAGTCCACCAGCAACGCCAGCTCCGTCAGCCAGGCTGCGGCACTGGCGGCGCTGAACAGCGGCACCGAATTTATCACCCACAGTCTGGAGGTTTACCGCCAGCGCCGTGACGACATGGCCGCCCGTCTGAATGCCATTCCCGGACTGAGCTGCCGTCTGCCGGAAGGCGCCTTTTATCTTTACGTCAACTGCGGGGGTCTGCTGGGGAAAACCACGGCGGAAGGGCAACGTCTGTCAACGGATAACGACGTGGTGCTGTGGTTGCTGGATACCGCTGGCGTTGCGGTGGTGGCTGGGGCTGCTTACGGCCTGTCGCCTTATTTCCGCCTGTCGATTGCTACCGATTTACCTGCCTTGCAACAGGGCGCGGATCTGATTGCCGCTGCCGTTGCCAGCCTGAACTAAACGAGGATTGTTATGACTGTTGGTAACCGTATTTTCTTACAACGTGATTTACAGGCCGCGCCCTGGGTTGAGGCGTTCCGCACCCTGCCTGCGGCTGTAGTTGCAGACTGCATGAGCCGTCTGCCTGCGCTGGCCTGCGATATTCGGCTGATGAGCAATCCGTCCCATTCCACCATGTGCGGTCTGGCGGTGACGGTCAAAGCCCGTTCCGGTTGTAATCTGATGCTGCATAAAGCGATGGATATGGCAGGTGCAGGCGATGTGATCGTGGTGTCGAACGAGGGCGATCGCAGCCAGGCGCTGATGGGGGAAGTGATGACCACCTGGGCACGCCAGCGCAATATTGAAGGACTGGTGCTGGACGGCGCGATCCGTGATATTGAGGGCATCAGCAAGATGGATTATCACCTGTACGCTGCCGGCGTCACGCCCGGCGGGCCGTTTAAAGATGGCCCTGGTGAGATCAATGTGCCGATTGCCTGTGGGAATATTCATGTCTCGCCGGGCGATATCATTCTCGGCGATCACGATGGCGTGATAGTGATCCCCAAAGCAGACGCCGCACAGATACTGGAAGCGGCACAGGCCTACCTGATTGTTGATGAGCGCAATTTTGAACTGGCACAGCGCGGGGAGCTGGAACGGGAGTGGATCGACCCCTGGCTGGCCGGTAAGGGCGTAGAAGTGATTGACGGGCAGTATTAAGCTTTTGCGATCTGTCGCAGGCTCTGCTGATCTGCACGATTGTCCAGGTCAACATCAAAACCCAGGTCAAAACCCTAACCAATACACAGAGAGCGTCATGCTGTTGCGGTTTTAAAATCCACAGCGAGCAACGATTCTGCGGGGATGGGGCCAGTTTGAAGTAAGCCGGACGTCACGCGACAGAACGTCGCGTGCCGAGGCCAGCAGGGAGGCGGGTCTTGCCGATCCGGCGTGCTCAAACTGGCCCCGGACCTGAAGCCAGACAGGAAGCCATTAATTTTTGTGGGGATATTTCTACTCCACGGGCGTGACCGCCCCCTTCCCTGCAAACCATCCCGCCAGATTATCCACCACATTTTGTGCCATCGCCTGACGCGTCTCGACCGTTGCACTGGCAATATGCGGCATCAGTACCGTGTTGGTCAGCGCCGCAAAACGCGCATCAATCCCCGGTTCATTATCAAACACATCCAGACCGGCACCGCGAATAGTATGATTTTGCAGCGCCTCAATCAGGTCATCCTCATTCACCACCGCTCCGCGCGCAACATTAATCAGAATGCCCTCTTTCCCCAGCGCGCTGAGGATCTCTGCATCCACCTTCTTGCGGTTACGCGCATCTCCCGGCACGGCCAGCACCAGAAAATCACTGAACTGCGCCAGCTGATGCAAATCGCCAAAACGCTGCCATCCAGGCTCACTGCTCTGGCGGCTGTTGCAGTAACCGATCTGCATATCAAAACCCACACAGCGCCGGGCAATCGCGGCACCAATCTTACCCAGCCCCATAATCCCCACGCGTTTACCGCACAGCTTATAACCCAACTGCGGCGGGCGTTCCTGCCAGGCCCCGCTGCGCAGAAACGCATCCTGCGCCACGATCTGCCGTGACACACCAAGCATCAGAGCCAGTGCCAGATCCGCCACGTCATCCGTCAGAATGCCGGAGGTGATGGTCACCGTGATATCACGATCGCGGGCAGCCGACAGATCGATACCATCGGTGCCAACACCAAAAACAGCGATCAGTTCCAGCGCAGGTAGCGCAGCCATCAGATCGGCCGCCAGCCCGACATCTCCCCGGGTGGCAACCGCTTTGATCTTGCCTGCATGTTCCTCAAGAAAGGCGGCCACGTCCGTCTGTTCATACAGACGATGACAGTGATAGTGCTGGTGCAGAACCTCGCTCAGTTCCGGCATCAGTGGCTGAATAATCAGAATGTCCTGTTTCATTGCGAGTACCTTTATTATTAACGTCAGGGTAAGAGGAAAAACACGTTAATAACCTGGCAGAGTTTCGCTATCCCTCCAGCAACATTCTACTTATTACCTGATAAGCTGAGCTTATTGCTGCGCGGTGCGGGCTGCTGCAAGCAGGCCATCCAGCCACGCCTGATGACCATTGATCATCGGATTGGGGCGTACAGACGCCAGATCGCGGGCAGGTTTACCGTTCTGTGTTTCCTGCGTCAGCAAGCGGACGCGGCCGCCCGGCAGTGCTTCAATCAGCCAGGCATGATGTACATCCAGGCGGTTTTCGCTGTCGTCTCCGCACCCGCCGTGCCAGGCGATGCGTCCGGCCCGGCCCGCCAGCGGTGGCACAAACTCGTTTACTTCGGCCTCGACCGGGAAACCAAAACTGGTAAAGCGGAAGCGTGCGCCATCCGTCAGACGTGGGCCAGTGCCATCGTGGAAACGTATATCACTGGCATTGCTGTAGTAACCCGGCCATGCCGCCGTATCGGTCAGCTTGTCCCACAGGGCGGCGACGCTGACACCGGTAACGATCATTTCATTGGAGGCAAAGTTATCGCTTAAACCCGGGATATAGCCTTGCGGCCAGATAATGCTGTTCATCAGGGAGATGCCTTTTCGTTGTGAAGTTAAGGCTATGCTGCGCCCGCCTGAGACATAAAACCAATCGCCATCTTTTATTTAAGATATCATCAAAACAAATATCTTAATCCGTGAGCCTGCCATCATGACCGATATCCGCACGCTGGATCTTAACCTGCTGAAAACTCTGGACGCGCTGCTGGATGAACGTAGCGTGACCCGCGCCGCGCAGCGGCTGGCCCTGACGCAGCCGGCGGTCAGCGGGATGCTGACCCGGCTGCGCGAGTGTTTTGATGACCCGCTGTTTACCCGTACCCGTCACGGCATCACCCCCACCCTGCGTGCGCTGGAGCTGGCCGCGCCGGTGAAACAGATCCTCGGCGAAGTCAGCCTGCTGCTGCAGCCGACGGTTTTTCAGCCTGCCAGCGCACAGATGTCACTGCATATTGCCGCTACCGACTATGCGCTGAGTGCCGTTGTCGTCCCCTTTATTGCCGCGCTGCGCCAGCAGGCACCCGGCGTGCGCGTCAGCGTGCAGCCGGTGATCTACGGGCGGCTGGCAGAGCAGATGGCCCGGGGTGAAACCGACCTGGCACTGGTCACTCCGGACACCACGCCGCCGGAGCTGCACGCCCGCCACCTGTTTGACGAGCAGTACGTCTGCCTGCTGCGCCCCGGGCACCCGGATGCGGGAGCAGGTACCCTGCCCTTAGATCGTTTTTGCGCGCTCGATCATGCGCTGGTCTCACACAGCGGAACGCAGTTTCGTGGCGTCACCGATGAGGCTCTTGCGGCTGTCGGCCGGCAGCGCCGGGTGACGCTGGCGGTCAGCAGCTTTCTGGTGCTGCCGGAGATCCTGCGCAGCAGTGACCTGATCGCCGTTGTGCCGCAGCGTCTGGCAGCCAGCGCTCCCGATCTGGTGCAGATGGTCCCGCCCGTGACCCTTAGCGGTTTCAGTAAAACCGTGGCCTGGCATGAGCGCAGCCACCGCGATGCGGGACACCGCTGGCTGCGGGCGCTGCTGTTCGCTACGCTGTCGTCGTGATTAGCACTCGACGCTTATCGGCCCGCGTGCTTCGTGGCGTAATGTTACTGACTGTCTCTCTAACCCATTAATATTAAAGGTTGATTATGTCCGCACTGTTTACGCCGTTTACCCTGAAAGATGTCACGCTGCGTAACCGCATTGCCGTCCCCCCTATGTGCCAGTACAGCGCCGAAGATGGTCTGACCACCGACTGGCACCAGGTCCACTATCCTGCCATGGCACGCGGCGGTGCCGCTCTGGTGATCGTGGAAGCGACCGCGGTATCACCGGAAGGTCGTATCACCCCGGGATGTACCGGGCTGTGGAATGACCAGCAGGCAGAAGGCATGGCGCGGATTGCCGCATCGATTAAAGCCGCAGGTGCCGTACCGGGTATTCAGATTGGGCACGCCGGGCGTAAAGCCAGTGCTAATCGTCCGTGGGAAGGCGACGACCATATCGCCGCCGGGGATCCGCGCAGCTGGCAGACCCTCGCCCCGTCCGCCGTGGCGTTTGGCCATCATCTGCCGCAGGTGCCGAAGGCAATGACCCTGGAGGATATTGCCCGGGTGAAAAGGGATTTTGTCGCTGCCGCGTGCCGCGCGCGCGATGCCGGGTTTGAGTGGCTGGAGCTGCACTTCGCCCACGGCTATCTGGCCCAGAGCTTCTTCTCCGTTCACGCCAACCAGCGTACCGACGAGTACGGCGGTGACTTCGCCGGGCGCAGCCGTTTCCTGCTGGAAACCCTGGCTGCCGTCCGTGACGTATGGCCGGAAAACCTGCCGCTGACGGCGCGTTTTGGCGTGATTGAATATGACGGGCGTGACGAGCAGACGCTGGCAGAATCCATTGAACTGACCCGGCTGATGAAGCAGGGTGGCCTGGATATGCTTAACGTCAGCATCGGTTTCTCGATTGCGGAAACTGAGATCCCGTGGGGGTCTGCCTTCCTGGCTCCGGTGGCAGCGCGCGTGCGTCGTGAAGCGGATCTGCCCGTGGCGTCGTCGTGGGGCATTGAGGTGCCAGAGGTGGCCGAGCGGGTCATTGCGGAACAGCAGATGGACCTGGTGATGATTGGCCGCGCCCATCTCGCCAACCCCCACTATCCGTACTACATGGCGAAGAAACTTAACGTTGAGCAGCCCTCGGGGGTTCTGCCTGTGACGTATGCGCACTGGCTGGAACGCTATCGTTTAGGAGAGTAGTTCACTGAAGACCGGGGCGTTCATCCCCGACCGCCCCGGTCTGTTTCAGCTACGTTCAATCTTCTTTGCGGCCTCATCCAGCGCATCAATAATGGCAAACAGCGTCTGCTGTGACAGCCCGTCCTGCGACAGGCGCACGTTGAGCGCCGTCTTCATATTATGGATAGCGCGCTCCACATCCGGCAGGCTGCGGTTGTTGACCAGTACGGCCAGCGTGGAAAGACGCTGGACAATCGCCGTCACGGCAGGCTGATGCTGCGCCAGCTGCGCCTGTCCCGCCGCTTCCAGTCGGTAAGCTTTACGCGCCGCCAGCGGGTCGACGACGGCAATGCACTCCATCTCCTCCAGCAGCGTCAGATTGGGATAAATGATCCCCGGACTGGGGGTATATTCCCCTTTCGACAGTTCCTCAATGGCTTTGATCAGCTCGTAGCCATGCGCGGAGCGCTGATGGAGAAAATGCAGCAGCAGCAACCGGATATCGCTGGCATCCACTATTTTTTCCCGACGCTTTCTGCGGCCCACGCGGGCTGCGCTGTCTGCCTGGCAGGCGGAGGATCCCGACCGCATCTTACTTGTCGTGCCAGTAGGCGACGGCACGCACATAGGTCGCATCGCAGCCGCGCTGTTCAATAAAATAGTCACTGAGTTTTTTGACAAACTCACCCTCACCCGTCAGCCAGATAAAGTAATCCCCGGCCGGCAGCGGCAGCGTATTGAAGGTATCAATCAGTGCAGCCAGATTTTCTGACTGCATATTGCCGCTGCCCATCCAGGTGACATCAACGCCATTCAGCTTTTCCAGATAAGCCTGACCGACGGCTTCATCCACCCACGCGAACAGCTTATGCTGCTGACCGCTGAGGGTCTCCTGACGGCGTTTAAAGGCGGGCAGCCCGCTTTCATCACAGACATACAGCTGGAAAGCATAATCATCCGGCACCACCAGCGAACCGCGCGGCCCGCCAATGGCCAGCCTGTCGCCAGGCTGTGCCTGTGCCGCCCAGTCGCTGGCCACGCCGCCGTCATGAATAAAGAAATCCAGCGTCAGGGTGTTCGCCACCCCGTCAAAAAACAGCGGCGTATAGTCACGGGAAACCGGACGCGCTCCCTCTTTCCACACCACGCCCTCCTCCGTGACCTCCGGCAGGTTCAGCGTGCCGCTGCTGTCGGGGAAGAACACCTTGATGTGGTCATCAAACCCGGGCGAGATGAAGCCAGACAGATCCTCGCCGCCAAAATCGATGCGCCAGAAGCTTTCGGCCACACGGGTTTTGCCGGTGACGGTCAGCTGGCGAAAACGCAACTCATTGCGTACGCGCTGCGGCGCCCGGCTTGCTTTCACAGAATCAGTGGACATGTTTACCCTTCGTTTTTGTTGAAATCAGGAATCATTCTCATTCGAGAGTAAAATATATCTATGATATATCTTGAACGCAAGCACTGTCAGGCTGATCCCCGGGCAAAAAGGGTGCAATCTGTGCGTTATTTCTGTTCCGGCAGGGGCCGGTATTTCCACAGCCAGCGTCCGCTGTTCATCCGGCGGTAGAAGCATGCCCCCCGGATCATCCAGTCCAGGAACATCCCCATCCAGATCCCCACTACGCCAAACCCCAGCACGACGCCCAGCAGATAGCCAGCCACAATCCGTCCGCCCCACATACTCAGCAGGGATACCCACATGGTATAGCGCGCATCGCGCGCGCCCTTCAACCCGGCGGGAAGCACCCACGATGCCGCCCACAGCGGCATAAAAGCGGCATTCAGCCACACCAGCAGTTTCACCACATGGATGACCTCTTCGTCCCGGGTATAGAACTGCGCCAGCAGCCCGGCAAACGGCACCGTCAACAGCGCCAGCGCACAGAGAAAGAAGGTCGACATCCAGAAGATATAGCGCAGCTGGCGCTCCGGCTGGCCTAACTGCCCGCGTCCAAGGCGTGTGCCGACAATGATCGTGGAGGCCGAACCGAGCGCATTGCCCGGCAGGTTAATCAGCGACACGATGGAGAAAGCAATAAAGTTACCGGCAATGACGTCGGTGCCCATCCCGGCGACAAAAATCTGGGTTAACAGCTTGCCGCCGTTAAACAGCACGGACTCAATACTGGCCGGAATGCCAATCCCGAGAACTTCCCGCAGGATGCTCATATTCAGCCGGGTAAAATAGCTTTTCAGTGAGATTTTCAGCGCCGGGACAAAACCAATCACCAGCACGTAAATCACCGCCGCCGCGCCGATATAGCGTGAAATCGTCAGTCCCAACCCGGCACCAACAAATCCCAGCCCGTGCCATGAGAAACAGCCATAGATCAGAATGCTGCTGATGATGATGTTGAGGATATTCATTCCGCCGTTGATCAGCATCGGAATTTTAGTATTTCCCGCCCCGCGCAGAGCCCCGCAGCCGATCAGTGCAATGGCGGCCGCCGGGTAGCTCCAGGCAGTGGTTTGCAGATAGGAGAGCGCCAGCGCTTTCACCTGCGGCTCGGCTTCACCGGCAATCAGATCGATGATCTGCGGGCCTGCGAACTCAATCGTCAGCGCCAGCAGGACGGCAAACACCGTCATAATAATCAGCGACTGTCGGGCTGCGGCAACCGCTCTTTCCCGGTTAAGTTTACCGAGGCTGAACGCCACCACCACCGTGGTGCCGAGGTCGATAGCGGCAAAAAAGGAGATGATCACCATGTTGAAGCTGTCGGCCAGACCAACCCCGGCCATCGCTTCCTTTCCCAGCCAGCTGACCAGGAAGGTACTGAGCACCCCCATCAGCAGGACGCAAAGATTCTCAAAAAAGATAGGCACGGCAAGGGGGGTTATTTCACGCCAGAACAGTACCCGCGAAGAACGTCTTTTCGGATACCATGCAGTACGCTTTATCGCCTGCTGCAGAGAAACGCTGAGGTTTTGCAAGATTGATCCAGTTTTTCACAGGGGAAAATGAGCCTACGCTAACCAGATGATGGTAAAAGACCGGTCAATATGCAAAGTCTTTTTATGTTTCAAAATACGGCAAAAATAGGCGGCCGGTCCGGGCCGCCAGGTCCCTTTACAGCAGGCGTCGGTGCAGCAGTTTTTCCAGCACCGCGACAGGGGCCTGTTCAGGATGTTTCATACCGGTTACCGGCAGTAGAAACGTCTGCTCCAGCATAAACTGACCGCCCATGGCAGCGTGGGGCGTCTGATCGGCGAAGCAGATCCAGCTGCTGCCCGCCGGTAAGGACAGGGCGACCTGGGGCCCCTGCTCCTGATAGCCCTGATCCGCTTTCATCGCATCATGCAGCCGCAGCATCATATGATCGTACCCTGTACGAAAAGATTTGGTCATGCCCAGACGGTGTTGCAGCCAGCTGTTCAGGGGAGAATAGCCTTTCATATGCGGCATGAAGCGCTGTGCCAGCACCGGGAACGGCTCACCGACGCGCCACTCGCGGTGCTCACCTGCGGGATTGATATTGGTAAAGATACGCAGGATGCGCTCCCCCTGAATCGGCCGGGAGGGGAACGCATCGACGTGCAGGCGGCTGTCATCTTTGCGCCATGAGCTCTTTTCCCGCCACGCTGTGACCGGGTGCAGGCGCAGCGTATTGACCGGCGAGTGCAGTACATGGCTGTATTCGGGCAACAGCGCATCCACCAGTTGCAGACAGTGACGATAGTAACGCGCCAGCAGCTGGCTAACCTGAGGGGCATTTTCCGGGCGGGCAATGCCACGCAGCTGGCCTTTATCTGCATTAAAGCTGATATTTTTGCGTTTAGGATCGGTCAGTGCCGGGTTCAGTAACGCCTGTTCCTCTGGCAGCAGGGAGAACGTCAGGCGGGGAAGAAACAGGACTTTACCCTGCTCCAGTGACTCCAGCGCGTGCGTATCGGGCAGGGACTCATCCCAGCGGGTCAGGGGCAGCGTACAGATGACCTGCTCCCGGGTTAACGATTGTTCAGACATATTATATCCTTATAGACTGCTGTAAGATCCTGTGAGTTCAACGAATAGTATATTCTGCGGTTTAAATCAAAATTAAACCGGAGTTCAACCGGATGGACAGAATCGGTGCAGCCGCGCAGCAACGGATGCGGATCCCTTTTATTGCTAAACTGCGCTATTAAAAACAGGAGTTAACCATGAGATCCCGCTCTGTGACGCTGGAGGATGTCGCCAGCGCCGCCGGTGTGTCCTATCAGACCGTATCCCGGGTGCTGAACCATTCAAGCCAGGTCGCAGAACAGACCCGCAAACGGGTGGAGGCGGCCATGCTGGCGCTGAACTACGTGCCCAACCGGGTCGCGCAGCAGCTGGCCGGGAAAAATACCCGAACGCTCGGTCTCGCCACCAGCGATCTGGCGCTGCTGGCCCCGGCGCAGATCGCCTCAGCCATCCAGCGGCGAACCAGCCAGCTGGGCTATCATCTGGTGATCGCCATGGCGGACGACGGTGGTGCGCAGCAGGCGGTCAGCGATCTGCTCTCTCAGCGGGTAGACGCGCTGTTAATCAATGTGCCGCTGGATGCCCAGGCGGCGCAGCAGATCGAACGGATGGCGGCCTCCCTGCCCTGTCTGTTTCTGGATGTCGCTGACGACGCCGACGTGCCCAGCTGCAGCTTCAGCGCCCATACCGGCGCGCGCCAGGGCGCGGAGCATCTGCTGCAGCTCGGGCACCGGCGTATCGCACTGCTTAACGGCCCGGCAGACTCGGTGGCGGCACGCGCGCGCACGGCGGTCTGGCGTCAGGTGCTGGAGGAGCATCATCTGACGCCTGTCTGCCAGTTTGAGGGCGACTGGAGCGCACAGTCGGGCTATCTGGCCGTGATGCAGCTAATGGGGCAGGTCTTACCAACGGCCCTGTTGGTGGCAAACGATCAGATGGCACTGGGTGCGATGCAGGCGCTGCATCAGATGGGCGTAGCGGTACCCGCTGACGTCTCGGTGGTGGGATACGATGATACGGCCGACAGTGCCTGGTATCAGCCGCCCCTGACCACCGTGCGCCAGGATATGCGCCATCTGGGTGAAAGAAGCGTTCAGTGGCTGACTGACCAGCTTGAACAGCCCGGCAGGCAGGCGCTGCTGCCGCCCTTTGCCACCGACCTGGTGGTGCGGGCCAGCACAGCCGCGCCGCGTGCCGCAAAACGCCTCGCGCATCCGGTGGCGGCCGAGCTGCGGCGACTGGCGCAGCAGCTGGACAATGACGGGCAATAAAAAAGCCGGGCTGCGTAAGCCCGGCTTTCTCGTGTTGCGCTGAACTGACCGTGCGTCGTTACGCTTTCGGTTCGCCCAGAGATTTCAGTTTCTTGGACAGGTCACGGCGCTCTTTCGACAGGTCAGCATTTTTGATGATGTAGTCATCAACGCGATCTTCGTAATCGCTGCGCATGCTGGCGATAATCTCCTGGATGGCTTCCACGCTCATGCCTGGCTTGATGTACTCGCCGAGGTTGTCCAGCAGCAGCACACGCTTCTGGTTATCACGGATTTTCTTTTCGTTGTCGGTAATTTCACGCTGAAGCTTGTTCTTACGACGGAACATACGCACGAACTCCAGTACGTCCTGAAATGATTGTTTTGCATTTTCCATGAAGACACCTTTCATTTGGGCCTGCGCATACAGGCATCATTATCGTGGCTATCAGCTTAACGGCGGGCCGCTGCCGATGGCAATTTTAAACTTACTGAACCGGATTCCCCCTATCTTACCCTGAAGCGAGTCAGCTCGCAGTAAGTTGTTGCTGGAACATTCTATTTTCGCAACGTCAGGCGGATCAACTCGGTCAGTCTTTCTAACTGGCTGGCCATTTCCAGGCTCAGCCAGACATAGCCGTGGATCGGTGTTTCCACCAGCTCGTCGCTGTCTGATTCCGCGATCAGCTGACGTAATTCGCGGGTGATTTCTGCCAGTTCCTCGCTGTTGGCCGCCATTTTACCCGTGTCACCTTCAACGATCACACGTGACAGCGCGCGCAGGGTATTTTCCGTCATCTGCTGGGTTCTGCGCAGCGCCGGCGCATTCAGCATAATCAGATGGCTCTGGCGCGATGCCCACCAGGCATTCAGCTGAAGCTCCAGCGTACAGACCAGGTTGCGGTTCAGGGTCTGGATCCCCTCAAACACCGAGCGCGGCGTACGCGTCTCTTTGCTGGAAGGCTCAATCAGCGCACGCATTTTGATCACATTACTCAGCAGGCGCTGCAGCGGACGCGTCAGGCGCGGTTTCTCCACCAGGTTAGGCGAAAATCCGGCATGATAGACGCGGGCGGTTTCCAGCAGCAGGTCGGAGAGTTGGATGCGCCAGTGGGTATAGGCCTTCTGTGAATAGATACTGGTAAACAGGAGCGCCAGCAGCGACCCGAGGATCACATCCCCCCCGCGCCACAGAGCGGTGGTCATATCACCCGGCACCCCGCCGCAAATCACCGCCAGTGTGATACCAATCAGCAGCGCCATATACGGGTGCTTACCCAGCGTCAGAAAACCGCTGATAAACATCACCGCTGCACACCATATCAGCATCACCGGCAGAGAGATCAGCTCCAGCTTGAGTGCAATCAGCCCGGAGATAGAACCAAAGATCGTGCCGCCAATACGCTGAACCGCGCGGGGGAAAACATTGCCCCACGAGGAGATCGGCCCCATCACCACCACCAGCGTGATCAGCGGCCAGCTGCCTTCCGGGATCGCCATCACCCTGACCAGCAGGAACGTCAGAATGAAGGCCAGCGCGATACGCACGCCGTGCACAATGCGATAATTACGATACAGGCTGAATTCAAACGCCGTCAGCGGCTTGTCCGGTCGCAAAGGTGGCTCCGAAAGAAGAAGAATGAGCGGGACATCATACCTGAAGCGGGGGACGGGAGCAGACGGAGAATCGCCGTTTTACGGCTGTTTTTCCCCTCATTTAATCAGGGTAAGCAGCAGAAAACACTTAACTTACCCTGTGGAAACATAGCATTAATCACCCGTTTTCTTCTGACGGATGACATTCACACTTTTATCACAACTTCAGCTTGATCCAGTCGCTGATGCGGGTCACGATCCCAGCCTCCTCAACCGGCTGAAGCGCCACCAGCGGATAGCTGGCCAGCGTTTTGTCACCTTCTACCAGCTGGATTGTGCCCACCTGCTCATGCAGTTTGATTGGCGCTTCCAGATCCTTACGGTCGATGACATATTTGGCTTTCACCTTTTGCACCTCATCACGCGGCAGCGCCAGGAACACATCTTTTTCACTGCCGAGCGAAATGCGGTGCGGGTTACCGTACCACACGGTTTCATGACCAATCTCTTTGCCGGCGTGGAACAGCTGCACCGTATCAAAGTTATTCTGGCCCCAGGTCAGCAGCTTACGCGCCTGCTCTTCCCGCCCTTTTGAGCTTTTCCCCCCCATGATCACCGCAATCAGGCGGCGCTGGCCGTCGACGCTGGAGGCGATGATATTAAAGCCGGCACTTTCGGTATGCCCGGTTTTCAGACCGTCAACATGCAGCGTTTTGTCCCACAGCAGCCCGTTGCGGTTCTGCTGGGTAATGCCGTTCCAGGTGAGCGATTTCTCACTGTACATCTGATAAAAATCTGGCTCCCCGCTGATAATGGCCCGGGAGAGGACGGCGAGATCACGAGCCGTGGTAAATTGTCCGGGCGCATCCAGCCCGTGTACGGTTTCAAAGTGGGTGTTGCTCAGGCCCAGCTTGTCGACGTACTGGTTCATCAGCGTGACAAAACTGGCCTGGCTACCGGCAACATAATCGGCCAGGGCAACACAGGCATCATTGCCAGAATCAATGATCACCCCGCGGCTGAGGTCGCGCACCGACACTTTATCCCCCGGTTTCAGGAACATCAGCGATGAGCCTTTGAATACCGGATTGCCTTCGGCCCAGGCGTCCTTACCAACGGTAACAATATCGTCACGGGTGATGCGCTTTTTATCAATGGCGCGATCCACCACATAACCGGTCATCAGCTTCGTCAGGCTGGCCGGGTTCCGCCGCTCATCCGGATTGCCTGATGTCAGGATCTGGCCAGTGGTCGCATCCATCAGCACCCAGGAGGCGGCATCAATCGCCGGGGACGTTAACGGGAACGCCAGCGCGTCCTGCGCGGGCTGGCCGGCGGTAACGGCAGCACTGCTCAACGCCATGACCAGACACAAACTTGCAAGCTGATGCTTTTTCAACGATCGATCCTCAACATATGCAGAATAAAAAACTGCGCCTGTTGTACGGCATCCGCCATGTCTTTGCGTGACTAAATTGCAAGAAAATATGAATAAATCAGGGGATTAGCGGAAATTTTTTTTGCTGGCCTTCCCTCTCCTGCCTGCGGGATGTTTCCGTCCTGCCGCGAGGCAGTGCCAGGGTGCCAGGGCGGTCAGCCGCTGACCGATTTCGTGCATCTTCAGATATGGTTTACACTGACAGCCTATGTCAATGCGGGAAGGTTCACACAGGGAATCAGGCACTGCGTTTTCAACAGTTAACAAACAGAAGTGGACAGCGAAACCGTGAAAGACAAAGCGAATCAACCCACCTTCCTTTTCCACGATTATGAAACCTTCGGTAAAAGCCCGTCGCTGGACCGCCCTGCGCAGTTCGCCGGTATCCGTACCGATATGGATTTTAATATTATCGGTGAGCCAGAGGTGTTTTACTGCCAGCCTGCGGACGATTACCTGCCGCAGCCCGAAGCCGTAATGATCACCGGCATTACCCCGCAGATTGCCCTCGCACGCGGCGTCAGCGAAGCGGAGTTTACCCGCCGCATTCATCAGCTTTTCAGCGAACCCAATACCTGCGTGGTCGGCTATAACAACGTGCGTTTTGACGATGAAGTCACCCGCAACCTGCTCTACCGCAACTTTTATGATCCCTATGCCTGGAGCTGGCAGTACGGCAACAGCCGCTGGGATCTGCTGGACGTGATGCGGGCCTGTTATGCCCTGCGCCCGGACGGCATTGAATGGCCGGAAAATGACGATGGTTTACCCAGCTTCCGCCTGGAGCATCTGACCAAAGCCAATGGCGTCGCCCACGAAAACGCCCATGATGCCATGTCGGACGTCTACGCCACTATTGCCATGGCGAAGCGGGTCAAAGAGAAGCAACCACGCCTGTACGACTTCCTGTTCAGTCACCGCAACAAGCAGAAGATCAGCGCGCTGGTGGATATTCCCCAGATGAAGCCGCTGGTGCATATTTCGGGCATGTTTGGTGCCGCACGCGGCAACACCAGCTGGATAGCGCCGCTGGCCTGGCACCCGGATAACCGCAATGCCCTGATTACCTGCGATCTCGGCGGGGATATGACCCCCCTGCTTGAGCTGGATGCCGACGCGCTGCGCGAACGGCTGTATACCCCGCGCGGCGAGCTGGGCGACGCCTCCCCGGTGCCGTTAAAGCTGGTGCATATTAACAAGTGCCCGGTGGTGGCTCCGGCGAATACACTGCGCCCGGAAGATGCCGAACGCATCGGCATTGACCGCCAGCGCTGCCTGGACAATCTTGCCCTGCTGCGCCAGCATCCTGAAGTCCGCGAAAAAGTGGTGGCCCTGTTTGCCGAAGCGGAACCCTTTACGCCGTCGGACGACGTAGATGCTCAGCTCTATAACGGGTTCTTCAGCGACGCCGACCGGAATGCGATGAATATCATTCGCCAGACCGCCCCGGAAAACCTGCCGGCGCTGGATTTAGCCTTTAATGACGGGCGTATCGAGAAGCTGCTATTCCGCTTCCGCGCACGCAACTTCCCCGGCACGCTGGACGACGCGGAACAGAAACGCTGGTTACAGCATCGCCGCGAGATGCTGAACCCGGAACGGGTACAGCGCTACGTCCAGGAGCTGGAGATGCTGTTTAATCAGTACGAAGGGGATCAAGTGAAGCTCGACCAGCTGAAGGCGCTGTTTGAGTATGCAAGGGAACTGGTGTCCTGATATGAAAAAGGCGGACCGCGACAGGCGGTCCGCCCTTAAAACAGATTGATGACCCCGCAGGATTACATCAGATCTTCACTGCACTGCGGCACCGGGTTACGGAAGCTGCGGGTAACAAATGCCAGATACAGCAGGCCAATCGCCCCCCATACCAGCCCCAGAATCATTGAGCTCTCTTCCAGGTTAACCCACAGCGCCCCGACGGTCAGCGCCCCCATCAGCGGCAGCACCAGGAACTTGATGTTGTCTTTGAAGGTCTTGTTGCGCTTCTCACGGATCCAGAACTGTGAAATCACCGACAGGTTAACGAAGGTGAATGCCACCAGCGCACCAAAGTTAATCAGCGCCGTTGCGGTCACCAGATCGAAGGTGATGGAGGACAGCGCAATTACCCCTACCAGCAGCACGTTCAGCGCTGGCGTACGCCATTTCGGATGAACGTAGCCGAAGAAGCTGACCGGGAATACCCCGTCACGCCCCATCACATACATCAGACGCGAAACGCCCGCATGTGCAGCCATACCGGAAGCCAGCACCGTGACACAGGAGAAGATCAGAATGCCGAACTGGAAGGCCTTGCCTGCCACGTAGAGCATGATTTCCGGCTGTGACGCGTCCGGATCCTTAAAGCGAGAGATATCCGGGAAGTACAGCTGCAGGAAGTAGGACACCACAATAAAGATGACGCCCCCGATCAGCGCGGTCAGGAAGATCGCTTTCGGGATCACGCGCTCTGCATCTTTCGTCTCTTCGGACAGCGAACTGATGCCATCAAAACCGAGGAACGAGAAGCAGAGTATGGTCGCCCCGGTGATCATCGGCACCACGTTGGCGTTTTCCGACCAGAACGGCCTGCTGCTGACCAGCGTGCCTGCGCCTTCACCGTGCGCCACACCCCAGACCACCATCGCCATGATCGCGACCATCACCACCACCTGCAGCACCACAATCACGCTGTTGAAGTTGGCAACGGTTTTAATGCCTTTGAGGTTCGAGAGGGTCATAAAGCCCACCAGCAGCACCACAAAGATCCACGAGGGAACCCCGGGAACCAGCGCTTCCCAGTAAATTTTCGCCAGTAAAATATTGATCATCGGCATAAACAGATAATCAAGCAGCGAAGACCAGCCGACCATAAAGCCGACGTGCGGGCTGATCGCTTTCTGCGCATAGGTATAGGCCGAACCCGCTGACGGGAAACGACGTACCAACTGGCCGTAGCTCAGTGCGGTAAAAAGAATAGCAATCAGCGCGAATGCGTATGCGGTCGCGACGTGGCCATCCGTCAGGCCAGAAACGATGCCAAACGTATCAAATAAGGTCATTGGCTGCATATAAGCCAGACCCATCATGACAACAGGCAGTAACGTCAGCGTTTTTTTCAGTTTTGCACGCGGCTGGGCGGCGGGATTCAGGTGATCAAGCGACATGATTTAATCTCCCCATAGCATCAACCGTTCTGGGTTGAACCACAGGGGAGCTACGCAGGGTGCGATAGCTTTTCAAAAGAGGATTCTGGGAATAACAGGCAGGCGTGAAGGTATAACCTGCTGTGGCGCCGTAGTCATCGCGCTGGCGGATCCCAGCAAACGCTGGAGTAAGAAGGTGAAGCCCCATGGTTGTTTCCTCAATAAGACACGTCAAAGTGTATTTAAAAGCGAATATCTATCCGGTTCTGGACCGGCCTCTTTAAAGGCGAAAAAAGTTCCTGCTTAAGCGACGAATAAAAAAATACCGCCGCCGGGTAAATCAGCGTCGGTTTACAGGTATCGTTTTGCAGGGCGCGTATTTTGCACCAGATTAAGGCACGATGACAAGCCCCCGAGAGCTTCACTTACAATTAATTGTTATCTCAACAGTAAGCCCGGCGTGACAGGCACGCCCGCCGGGGGAAATCCTCAGGCATTTTTCAGCATCCAGTCAATTTCTGTCGCCGTAATCAGCCGTTCAAACTGCATCAGTTCATGGTGTTTGCATTGATGCCAGACAAAGCCAAAACGGCTACCCAGCAGCGCCTGCATCGCATGGCTTTGCTCAAAGGCTGCCAGCGCATCACTCTGACGAATGGGCAGCGGGTTCCCCTCCGCTTCATGCCCGTTACCTTTTACCGCAGGGGGCAACGGCAGCTGATTATCCAGACCGTGCAGAATGCCGGCCAGTATGGCCGCCATCACCAGATAGGGGTTCGCATCCGCCCCGGCCACCCGGTATTCGATCCGGTGGTTGTCAGGATCCCCGCAGGGGATGCGCAGCGCCACGGTGCGGTTATTGTGGCCCCATGAGGCCTGCAGCGGTACAAACGCATCCGGCAGAAAACGACGGTAGGCATTTACATTGGGGGCCAGCAGCGCCATGGAGGCGGGCATCAAATCAATCATCCCGGCCAGCGCGCGCTTGAGAAGCGGTGAATCACTGCCGTCATCCCCGGCAAAGGCATTATGATCTGCCGCGTCCAGCATGCTGATATGCACGTGCATTCCGCTACCCGCATAGGCTTCATAAGGTTTCGCCATAAAGGTGGCGTTCATGCCGTGCTGCTCGGCCACCTGACGCACCAGCCTTTTTAGCTGTACGGCATGGTCGCAGGCATTAAGCACGTGGCGCGTGTGGTTCAGGTTGATTTCAAACTGCCCGGGCGAGGCCTCCGCCAGGGCCCCCTCGGCCGGGATCCCTTGCAGATGCGCCAGCGCGTCAATATCACTCAGCACCGCAGAGAAGTGGTCAAGATTATCGACCGAGTAAACCTGGTTCTGCATATTACGTTCGTCGCTACCCGGCGCACACGGCGGCTGAATATCCCCTTCCGCATCTCGCTGCTTATCGACCAGATAGAACTCCAGCTCTACCGCTACCACCGGAAACAGTCCCCGGTTGCGCAGGCGCTGCCAGAGGTGATTGAGGACATTTCGGGGTTCAACGTCAAAGGGAGTGCCATCTTGATTACACATGGTCAGCAGGACCTGTGCAAGATGCTGCGGGTCGGCGGCAGAGGGGGTAAGCGAGCCTTCAACCGGCATACAAATATTGTCGGGTTCCCCCATTGCCTGACCGAGTCCGGCTTCTTCTACGGTATTGCCCAGAATGTCCATGGCGTAAACCGAGGCGGGGAAGTAGCAGCCTTTATCAAGCTTGATCAGGCTGGCGATGGGGATGCGTTTTCCACGAAAAACGCCGTTTAAATCGTTGAGGAGAATATCGGCATACTGCGTGTCAGGATAGCGTTCCAGATAGGCCTTCACCTCATTCCGGAACGCGCTGGTTCGTTTCTCTTCACTGTGCCGCGTGAAGTCTTCTACTTCGACAATATTGGTCATCACGTCACCCTTTCAGGTTGTTGAAAACTGCTCAAAATAACAGCCACTCTCTTAACATAGCGCTAACAGAAAAAGTGTGCAAATGTTACAGGGCGCTTTATTTCTGGCCTTATTGCGTTTGAATATTAAGCAGGTGATTGCTAGATTGAAAATATATTGCACAGTTTCCGGCCTTTCGGGGTCCGCGTGGTTGATATATTGACCAGGCATACAGGGGGAGTAATGGGCATTATTTTTGACAAGCCATTGATTGGCGTGGTGATGTGCCAGATTGACAAAGGCGGCCATCCCACTCAGATGGTGCATAACAAATATCTCGATGCGATCCTGATGCACGGCGGCGTACCGCTGGCCCTTCCCCACGGGCTGATGTCGTCTCCTGATCTATTAGAAAACGCGATGACCGTTCTGGATGGCATCCTGCTGACCGGCAGCCCCAGCAACATTGAACCCAGGCACTACGGCGAAAGCGGCACGGAGTCACTGGCTGATCCCGGGCGCGACCGGCTCGCCTTTGCCCTGATCCGCTATGCGCTTGAACACCGCATGCCGCTGCTGGCGATCTGCCGGGGGTTGCAGGAACTGGTGGTAGCCACCGGCGGCACGCTGCACCGTCAGCTGCACGAGGTACCGGACCTGCAGGAACACCGTGAAGATGAAGCGCTCCCCCTTGACCAGCAGTATGCCCCGGCCCATGAAGTCTGGGTTGAGCCCGGTGGCCTGCTGGCTTCGCTGGCCGGTGACGGTGAGACATTCCGGGTTAACTCATTACACCAGCAGGGTATCCGCAGGGCGGGTGACTGCCTGCGCGTCGAGGCCCGCGCCGCAGACGGGCTGATCGAAGCGGTCAGCCACCGTCAGCACCCGTTTGCCCTCGCCGTCCAGTGGCATCCGGAATGGCACAGCGACTCTTCACCCCTGTCCCGCCCGCTATTTGAGGGCTTTATTGCGGCCTGCCTGCAGGCCAGAGCGGATGCACGACAATGAACGAAATCTCTCTCGCCCCCGGACGGCGGCTGGCAGAAATTCGCCAGCAGATGGGGCTGTCGCAGCGTCGCGTGGCCGAGCTGTCCGGGCTGACGCACAGCGCCATCAGCACCATCGAACAGGACAAAGTCAGTCCGGCCGTCAGTACCCTGCAAAAACTCCTGAAGGTCTACGGCCTGTCGCTGTCGGCGTTTTTTGCCGAAAGGGCCATTGATGCAGCGCCAAAAGTGGTCATTGATGCCCACGAGCTGGTTGAGATTGGCAGTCAGGGCGTCTCACTGCGCCTGATCCATAACGGGGATCCACAGCGTACGCTGGCAATGCTGCTGGAAACGTATGACCCGGGGGCGACCACCGGTGAGCGGATCCGCCATCAGGGTGAAGAAACCGGTACGGTGCTGGAAGGCGAGATCGTGCTGACCCTCAGTGGCCAGGATTACCGGCTGCATACCGGTCAAAGCTACGTCATCGACACCGGTCAACCCCACAGTTTTACCAATGCTTCTACCCGGCCGTGCCGCATTATCAGCGCACATACGCCGGCCACCTTCTGACTTTCTTACGGATCAAAGGAGTGCGCATGGAACATGTCCACAGCTACTATGCCGCCACCGCTAACGCACATGCTCCCTGGCCACAGCTGGAAGAGGATATCCAGTGTGACGTCTGCATCATTGGCGGCGGATTTACCGGGCTGTCCTCCGCCCTGTTTCTGACCGAAGCGGGCTACGATGTGGTCCTGCTGGAAGCCGCCCGCGTGGGCTTCGGTGCCAGCGGGCGCAACGGGGGTCAGGTGGTGAACTCCTACAGCCGTGATGTTGATGTCATTGAGCAGCGCTACGGTAAAGAAACAGCGCGCCTGCTGGGTAGCATGATGTTTGAAGGGGCGGCGATCATCCGCGATCGTATCGATCGCTATGCCATTGACTGTGACTATCGCCCTGGCGGGATTTTTGCCGCGCTGAATAACCGTCAGATGCAGCATCTCACGACCCAGCACCAGCTGTGGCAGCGCTATGGTAATCATGACGTTGAGCTGCTTGACCAGAGCGGTATTCGCCGGGAAGTCGGTTCAGAACGCTACGTCGGTGGGCTACTGGACAAGCGCGGCGGGCATATTCATCCGCTGAATCTGGCGCTGGGTGAGGCGGAAGCGGTGCGCCGCCACGGCGGGCGTATTTATGAACACTCCGCGGTCACGGCGGTAAACTATGGTTCTCCCCATCACCTTCGCACTGAACGCGGAAGCGTCAGCGCGCGCTTTGTGATCTTTGCCGGCAATGCCTATCTTGCCCCGCATCTTGAGCCGCGCCTGGCGAAAAAGAGCCTGCCCTGTGGCTCGCAGATTGTCGCCACCGAGCCGCTGTCAGCAGACCAGGCCCTGTCGCTGTTGCCCGGTCACCGCTGCGTGGAAGACTGCAACTATCTGCTGGATTATTTTCGCCTGACCGCGGATAACCGGTTGCTGTACGGCGGGGGGGTGATCTACGGCGCACGCGACCCGGGGGATATTGATGCCCTGATCCGCCCGAAGCTGCTAAAAACCTTCCCGCAGCTGTCCGGGGTAAAGTTCGACCATGCCTGGAGCGGCAACTTTCTGCTGACCCTGTCGCGCATGCCGCAGTTCGGGCGGCTGGAAAACGGCGTCTACTACATGCAGGGGGACAGCGGCCACGGGGTCACCAGCACCCACCTGTCGGGCAAATTAATCGCCGAGGCCCTGCGCGGTGACGCAGAGCGTTTTGATGCCTTTGCCACGCTGCCCCACCTGCCCTTCCCCGGCGGCCGAAGCCTGCGCGTGCCGTTAACGGCCATCGGCGCGGCCTGGTATGCGTTAAGAGACCGGTTGGGTGTGTAGAAGCCGGCCGTAAAAAGGCCGGATAATGGCGCGACTGGCCTCCCCCGTTACAGCGGCTGACCGGCTGTTTTGGTCAGCCGGTCGTTCATTACGACAGCGGCATTCTGTCCGGGTCAGGATACTGGTATTCAAACCCCAGCTCGCGACAGATTTTACTGCCATCAATGAGCTTGCCGGTGTTGCTGTCGCTGTCGGCGACGAAGGTAGGCGGCTCAAGGCCCAGCTGGCGGGCGACCTGCGGGTAAAACTGCTTACGCGCCGGGTGGGCAGGTGCGCTGAGGTTATAAATATGGCCGCCTTTGGGCGTTTGCAGCAGCAGGGAAATCGCCTCTATCACGTCGTCCAGATGCACGAGGTTAACCCCCTGAGAACCATTGGTCAGATCGGTCTTACCGGCGAGGAAACGACCGGGATGACGTCCCGGGCCGACCAGCCCTGACAGCCTGAGAATATCAACAGAGGTATTCGGCAGCTGATGCAGCCAGCTTTCCAGCGTCTTCAGTGTCTGCCCGGCCACGCTGACTGGCTCCAGCGCGTTGCTCTCTTTCGTCAGGCCCTGGCCATCGCCATAGACCGAGGTCGAACTGGTGAAAATAATGCGTGGCACGCTAAAAGCCAGCGCGCTGTCCACCAGCTGCTGCACCGCCAGCAGATAATTTTCGCCCCCGGCGGCGGTCCGGCTGGCTGGCAGGGTGATCACCAGCGCATCCACACTCAGCAACGCGTCAAGGTCATCGGCGTCGCAGTTCAGCTCCGGCGTCAGCTCCAGGTGATAGCTGTCAATACCGCTGTTACGGGCAGCATTCACCCCGTCGAGGGTGGTTTTCGTCCCCGTCACCTGCCAGCCTGCCGCCGTCAGCGACATGGCCAGCGGCATTCCCAGCCATCCCAGCCCCACAATTGCGACTCGTTTCATCCCTCAGCTCCTGTTTATACAGACGGTTGTTCCCTCAGGCTACGCCAGCCCTTCCCGGGTGACAACCCACAGATGATAAGAGAATTTTTCAACATTCATAAAAAAGGGTTGCGCCACGCGCCTATTCTCGTTAGGTTATTTATCACGAAATGAATATCCATTCATCCAAGAGAATTTTATGAAACGCGTTCAGTTTAATCACCATCATCACCATCACCCTGACTAGTCTTTCAGGCGATGTGTGCTGGAAGACGATCAGGATCTTCCAGTGGTGCAGAACGCAAACTCAGCCCCCGGAAGATCGCCTTCCGGGGGCTTTTTTTATGCCCTGAGATAAGCAGAACGCGGATACAACATCAGACAGGAAAAGGATAATAACCCATGTTAGATAACACCCGTTTACGCATAGCTATGCAGAAATCTGGCCGTTTAAGCGATGAATCACGCGAATTGCTCGCCCGCTGCGGAATCAAAATTAACCTGCAGCAGCAGCGTCTGATCGCCTTCGCTGAAAACATGCCCATCGATATTCTGCGGGTGCGCGATGACGATATTCCGGGGCTGGTGATGGACGGCGTGGTTGACCTGGGCATTATTGGGGAAAACGTGCTGGAAGAAGAGCTGCTGACCCGCCGTGCACAGGGTGACGATCCGCGTTACTTTACGCTGCGCCGCCTTGATTTTGGCGGCTGCCGCCTGTCGCTGGCGATGAACGTGGACGATGAGTATACCGGTCCGCAGTGCTTACAAAACACCCGGATTGCCACCTCCTATCCTCACCTGCTGAAAAAGTACCTCGATAAGCAGGGCGTCAGCTTCAAATCCTGCCTGCTGAACGGTTCGGTCGAAGTCGCCCCGCGCGCCGGTCTGGCCGATGCGATCTGTGACCTGGTATCCACCGGTGCCACGCTGGAAGCTAACGGCCTGCGTGAAGTGGAAGTGATCTACCGGTCAAAAGCCTGCCTTATTCAGCGTGACGGTGAAATGCCGGTAGCCAAGCAGGAGCTGATTGATAAGCTGATGACCCGTATTCAGGGCGTGATTCAGGCGCGTGAGTCCAAATACATCATGCTGCACGCTCCCAGCGAGCGTCTGGACGATATCATTGCCCTGCTGCCGGGGGCCGAGCGCCCGACTGTATTGCCGCTGGCCGGTGACAAGAGTCGCGTGGCCATGCACATGGTGAGCAGCGAAACGCTGTTCTGGGAAACCATGGAAAAACTGAAAGCGCTCGGTGCCAGTTCCATTCTGGTACTGCCTATTGAGAAGATGATGGAGTAACCCGATGGCGACCCTGATGACCCCCATTTCCTGGCAGGATTGCAGTGCGGAACAGCAGCAGGCGCTGCTGCGCCGCCCGGCGCTGGAAGCCTCTGACAGCATCAGTGCCACCGTCCGCGGCATCCTGGACAGAGTGTCAACGGAAGGTGATGACGCACTGCGTGAATACAGTGCGACCTTCGACAAAACCCGGGTCGATGTGCTGCGCGTCAGCGAACAGCAGATCGCCGATGCCTGTGCACGACTGGGTGACGAGATCAAACAGGCGATGGCCGTTGCGGTCGCCAACATCACGACCTTCCATCTTGCGCAGCAGCTGCCCGCAGTGGATGTCGAAACGCAGCCCGGGGTGCGCTGTCAGCAGGTGACCCGCCCGGTTGCCTCCGTTGGCCTGTATATTCCGGGGGGGTCGGCGCCGCTGTTCTCCACGGTATTAATGCTGGCTACCCCGGCGCGTATCGCCGGCTGTGGCCGCGTCGTGCTCTGCTCCCCGCCGCCGGTAGCCGATGAAATCCTGTACGCGGCGCAGCTGTGTGGCGTGACGGAAGTCTTCCAGGTGGGCGGCGCCCAGGCTATTGCCGCCCTCGCCTTCGGTACCGAATCCGTGCCGAAAGTGGATAAAATCTTTGGCCCGGGCAATGCCTGGGTCACCGAAGCAAAACGCCAGGTGAGCCAGCGTATGGACGGGGCCGCCATTGATATGCCGGCCGGGCCCTCTGAAGTTCTGGTGATTGCCGATGACGGTGCCACGCCGGACTTTGTCGCCTCCGACCTGCTGTCGCAGGCAGAGCATGGCCCGGACTCACAGGTGATCCTGCTGACGCCGTCGCAAAAGATGGCCGAAAGGGTGGCAGACGCCGTTGAGCGTCAGCTGGCTGAACTGCCGCGTGCCGCAACGGCGGCGAAAGCGCTGCAGAGCAGCCGCCTGATCGTCACGCGCGATCTGCAACAGTGCGTTGAGATCAGCAACCGTTACGGGCCGGAGCACCTGATTATCCAGACGCGCCAGGCGCGCGACCTGGTGGACAGCATTACCAGCGCCGGTTCCGTGTTTCTTGGTGACTGGTCACCGGAATCTGCCGGGGATTACGCATCAGGCACCAACCACGTGCTGCCGACCTACGGTTATACCGCGACCTGCTCCAGCCTGGGGCTGGCGGATTTCCAGAAGCGGATGACCGTACAGGAGCTGACCCGCGAGGGCTTTATGGGTCTGGCTGCGACCATTGAGATCCTCGCGGCGGCCGAACAGCTGACCGCCCACAAAAACGCCGTCACCCTGCGGGTGGCCGCACTGAACAGGGAGCCATCATGAGCAGCAGCATTGAAGATCTGGCCCGTGCGAACGTCCGCGCTCTGACGCCGTATCAGTCGGCGCGCCGCCTGGGCGGTAACGGTGACGTGTGGCTGAACGCCAACGAATACCCGCTGGCCGTGCCGTTTGAGCTCAGTCAGCAGACGCTGAACCGGTATCCGGAATGTCAGCCAAAGCAGGTGATTGAGCGTTATGCCGCCTACGCCGGCCTGACGCCACAGCAGGTGCTGGTCAGCCGTGGGGCTGATGAAGGCATCGAACTGTTGATGCGCGCCTTCTGTGAGCCGGGCCGAGATGCCGTGCTGTTCTGCCCACCCACCTACGGTATGTACAGCGTCAGTGCCGAAACCATTGGCATTGAATACCGCACGGTGGAAGCCGGTGAAGGCTGGCAGCTTAATCTGCCGGCCATTGCCGGGCAGCTGGACGGCGTAAAGCTGGTGTATGTCTGCAGCCCGAACAACCCGACCGGCAACCTGATTAACCCGGACGATCTCCGTCAGCTACTGGAGATGACGCGTGGTAAAGCCCTGGTCGTGGCCGACGAAGCCTACATCGAGTTCTGCCCGCAGGCGTCTCTTGCCGGCTGGCTGAAGGATTATCCCCACCTGGTGATCCTGCGCACGCTGTCCAAGGCCTTTGCCCTGGCGGGCCTGCGCTGTGGCTTCACCCTGGCGAATGCGGACGTGATTGCGCTGCTGATGAAGGTGATTGCTCCTTATCCGCTCTCTACGCCGGTCGCTGACATTGCGGGCCAGGCACTGAGTGACGAGGGCATCGCACTGATGCGCCAGCATGTCAGCGAGCTGATCGCCACCCGCGAGCGGCTGATCGCCGACCTGCGTACCTTACCTTGTGTTGAACAGGTGTTTGAGAGCGACACCAACTATATCCTGGCGCGTTTCGCCGACTCAGCGAGCGTATTTAAGGCGCTCTGGAACCAGGGTATTATCCTGCGTGACCAGAATAAGCAGCCAGGTCTGGCCGGATGCCTGCGTATCTCAATCGGTACCCGCGCTGAGTGCGAACGCGCCGTTGCTGCACTAAAATCATTACCCGGTTACCCCGTTTCTCAGGAGCAAGCATGAGTCAGAAAGTCCTCTTTATCGATCGCGATGGCACCCTTATTTCTGAGCCACCGGAAGATTACCAGGTCGACCGCATGGACAAACTGGCCTTTGAGCCCGACGTCATCCCGGCCCTGCTGTCCCTGCAGAAAGCGGGCTACCAGCTGGTGATGATCACCAATCAGGACGGTCTGGGTACCCGCAGTTTCCCGCAAAGTGACTTCGACGGTCCGCACAATCTGATGATGCAGATCTTCCGCTCGCAGGGCGTGACGTTCAGCGATGTGCTGATCTGCCCTCACCTGCCGGAAGACAACTGTGACTGCCGCAAACCAAAAACCAAAATGGTCGACGCCTGGCTGGCAGAAGGCGCGATCGATACCGCCAACAGCTATGTGATTGGCGACCGCGCCACCGACGTGCAGCTGGCGCAGAACATGGGCATTACCGGCCTGCTGTACGGCAAAGATCTCAACTGGAACGCTATTGAACAGCAGCTGACAAAGCGCGACCGCTATGCACTGGTACAGCGCAACACCAAAGAGACACAGATTAAAGTGGAGGTGTGGCTGGATCGTGAAGGTGACAGCAAAATTAACACTGGCGTCGGCTTCTTTGACCACATGCTTGACCAGATCTCCACGCACGGCGGTTTCCGCATGAACATTGATGTGAAAGGCGACCTGTACATTGACGATCACCACACGGTGGAAGACACCGGGCTGGCGCTGGGTGAGGCGCTGCTGAAGGCGCTGGGCGACAAACGCGGTATCGGTCGCTTCGGCTTTGTGCTGCCGATGGACGAGTGTCTGGCACGCTGTGCGCTGGATATCTCCGGCCGTCCGCACCTCGAATATAAAGCCGAGTTCAGCTACCAGCGCGTCGGTGACCTGAGTACCGAGATGGTTGAGCACTTCTTTAGCTCGCTCTCTTACACCATGGCCAGTACCCTGCACCTGCGCACCAAAGGCAAAAACGATCATCACCGTGTCGAAAGCCTGTTTAAAGCCTTTGGCCGCACGCTGCGTCAGGCAATCCGCGTAGAGGGTAATACGCTGCCCAGCTCAAAAGGAGTGCTGTGATGGATGTGGTGATCCTGGATACCGGCTGTGCCAACCTCTCCTCCGTTAAATGGGCGGTGCAGCGCCTGGGCTATGAGCCCGTCGTCAGTAAAGAAGCCGATGTGGTACTCAACGCGGATAAGTTGTTCCTGCCCGGCGTGGGCACCGCCCAGGCCGCGATGGACCAGCTGCGCGAACGCGACCTGATTGACCTGATCAAAGCCTGTACCCAACCGGTGCTGGGCATCTGCCTGGGCATGCAGCTACTGGGAAGCGGCAGCGATGAGAGCGGCGGTATTACCACGCTGAATATTATTGAGCATCCGGTGCAGCGGATGACCGACCATGGCCTGCCGCTGCCGCATATGGGCTGGAACCAGATCACCGCCCAGGCGGGTAACCACCTGTTTCGCGGGATTGATGACGGTGCGTATTTCTACTTTGTCCACGGCTACGCCATGCCAGTGAATGCGTACACCATTGCCCAATGCCATTACGGTGAAGCCTTTACCGCCGCGGTGCAGAAAGATAACTTCTTTGGCGTGCAGTTCCACCCGGAACGTTCCGGTGCCGCCGGCGCGCAGCTGCTGAAAAACTTCCTGGAGATGTAACTGGCATGATTATCCCGGCATTAGATTTGATTGATGGCAACGTGGTACGTCTGCATCAGGGCGATTACGGCCAGCAGCGTGACTACGGCAGCGACCCACTGCCGCGCTTACAGGATTATGAGGCACAGGGTGCGCAGCTGCTGCACCTGGTGGACCTGACCGGAGCGAAAAACCCGGCAGCGCGCCAGATCCCGCTGCTGACCAAACTGCTGGCGGGCGTCAGCGTACCGGTGCAGGTGGGCGGCGGCATCCGCACGAAAGAGGATGTAGAAGCCCTGCTCAATGCGGGCGCTACGCGCGTCGTGGTCGGCTCCACGGCGGTGAAACAGCCGGAGGAGGTGCAGGCCTGGTTCCGTCAGTATGGCGCAGAAGCCATTGTGCTGGCCCTCGACGTACGCATTGACGGCGGGCGTAAAGACGTGGCCATCAGCGGCTGGCAGGAAGCCAGTGGGATTACACTGGAAGATGTCATTGACCAGTTCTTACCCTTCGGGCTGAAACACGTGCTCTGTACCGATATTTCCCGCGACGGCACACTGAGTGGGTCTAACGTTGAGCTGTATCGCGAAGTCTCCACGCGCTACCCGACCATTGCCTTCCAGTCTTCAGGTGGCATCGGCTCACTGGAGGACATCGCCGCCCTGCGCGGCTGTGGCGCACAGGGCGTGATCGTCGGTCGCGCCCTGCTGGAAGATAAATTTACCGTATCGGAGGCAATTTCATGCTGGCAAAACGGATAATCCCCTGCCTGGACGTACGTGATGGCCAGGTGGTGAAAGGCGTGCAGTTCCGCAACCACGAGATCATCGGTGATATCGTGCCGCTGGCACAGCGCTATGCGCAGGAAGGCGCGGATGAACTGGTATTTTATGATATTACGGCCTCCAGCGACGGACGCGTCGTCGATAAGAGCTGGATCTCGCGCGTGGCAGAGGTGATTGATATTCCCTTCTGCGTGGCGGGCGGGATTAAGTCGGTGGAAGATGCCGCCCTGCTGCTCTCTTTCGGCGCAGATAAAATTTCAATTAACTCCCCGGCGCTGGCCGATCCTGAACTGATCACCCGGCTTGCCGATCGCTTCGGCGTACAGTGCATCGTGGTCGGCATTGATACCTGGTACGACAGCGAAAGCGGCAAGTATCACGTCAATCAGTACACCGGGGACGAAAGCCGTACCAAAGTCACCACCTGGGAAACCCTCGACTGGGTGCAGGAAGTGCAGAAGCGCGGTGCAGGTGAAATCGTGCTGAACATGATGAACCAGGACGGGGTGCGCAATGGTTATGACCTGGTCCAGCTGCAGAAGGTGCGTGCCATCTGCAACGTCCCGCTGATTGCCTCCGGTGGTGCCGGTACCCCGGAACATTTCCATGAAGCCTTCCGTGATGCCAATGTTGATGGCGCACTGGCCGCTTCCGTGTTCCATAAACAGATTATTAATATCGGGGAGCTGAAGGCGTTCCTGATTGAAAAAGGTGTGGAGATTCGCGCGTGTTAACTGAAGAACAACTGTCCCGGCTCGACTGGGTGAAAACTGACGGCATGATGCCTGCTATCGTCCAGCACGCGGTCTCTGGCGAAGTGCTGATGCACGGCTATATGAATCAGGAAGCGCTGGCCAAAACGCTGGAAACCGGCAAAGTCACCTTCTGGTCGCGCACTAAACAGCGCCTGTGGACCAAAGGTGAAACCTCTGAGCACTTCCTGAACGTGGTCAGCATCACCCAGGACTGCGATAACGACACGCTGCTGCTGCTGGTCAACCCGGTCGGGCCTACCTGCCACCTGGGCACCTCCAGCTGCTTCTCCCCGGCCGCCAGTGACTGGACGTTCCTGTACCAGCTGGAACAGCTGCTGGCAGAGCGCAAGCATGCCGATCCGAAAAGTTCCTATACTGCCAGCCTGTATGCCAGCGGCACCAAGCGCATCGCACAGAAAGTGGGTGAAGAAGGCGTGGAAGTGGCGCTGGCCGCGACAGTCAACGACCGCCATGAACTGACCAATGAAGCCTCCGATCTGGTTTATCATCTGCTGGTACTGCTTCAGGACCAGGATCTGAACCTCTCGGCGGTCATTGAGAATCTGCGTCAGCGTCACAAATAACGACAGCAGAAACAGCAAAGGCCGGTTAACCGGCCTTTATCGTTATACATAAAAAAGGCCGGTGATCCCGGCCTTTTTTGTCAGCTTCCGTGTCGCTGCCGGTAGCTGGCCATTGCATTCCGCCCGATGACCAGGGCAGAGCCGGCGATACCACCGAGAATAATCGCCAGCAGCATGACCAGGGTCCTTTTCGGACTGTCACGGCGGACGGGCAGATCCGGTTCAGCGATAAAACGATACGACTGCAGATGCGCCAGATCGATTTTAAGGTGGGTCACCTCAAGCAATGCACTCTGGGTATCGTAATACGACTGCTCATAGGCCAGCGGCCTGGTGGACTCATTCTGAATCATCGACTGCAGTGCGCTGGTGCCCAGCAGATAGAGCGTATCATCCGACAGGTATTCAGCCTGATTGAGCCCGGAGCTTTTCACATTGGACGCCTGAGCAACCAGCAGCGCCTGTCTGATAGCTTTCAGCCGCTGCTGCTGCTTATCAATGGCCACCTGCTTCTGGGCTTCCAGTGAGCTGGTCAGTTCACGGGTTTTCACGCCCACGGTACGCCTTAAGTCGGCCGCATAGCTGTCGACGATTTTATCGTTCACCTGCTCAACGTATTTAGCCAGCTGCGCCTGCGCATCCTTTGCTGTGGGGGCGCTGAAGGCGATGCTGAACTGATCGTTGCTTCCTTTATTCACCTGCTCAACTTTTAAAACCTGTGGAATTTCCTGGTTCTGCAGAGCCAGAGCCAGCGCGCTCATCGTGGCGGTAAAGCGGGTAAAAAACTGCTGCTGCAGGTCGGGCAGCGAGGGCTTATCTGCCGGGCTTTGCGTATAGAGCACGCTGAGAGAAGCATTGTAGTTAGCGATCATCCCGGAAGCTGGCTGGGAGACAATGGTTCTTGACGTCCAGCTTTCTTTAGCAAAGACCAGATAGACCCCGGCTAAAATAACAAAGATGACAACTGCCGCAATGATGGTGATTTTACCCCGCCAGAGCTGAGCAATGAGATCAACCAGGTCCAGTTCGTCATCGTTTTTAAGGGCTGGCATGGATTCTCTGGAAGGGGATGTGGCAGAATTTTTTGGAGTCATTATTACTCGGCTCAAAAAGAAACAGGTTAAAAAAACACAGTTTTTATATTAGTTCGAGTAAAGATAGTTGAGTGGCGAGCGAAGCGCCAGAGGGATTGTCTTAAAATGCGGGAAAGTAACCTCCCGCCATGCGGGAGGTTGAAGAACGGTTTAGTCCAGCCACTCGGTGTGGAACACGCCGTCTTTATCAGTGCGCTTGTAGGTATGCGCACCGAAGTAGTCACGCTGCGCCTGGATCAGGTTCGCCGGCAGTACCGCGGAACGGTAACTGTCGTAGTAGGCGATGGCCGCAGAGAAGGTCGGCGTCGGGATACCGTTCTGCACGGCATAAGCCACCACGTCACGCAGCGCCTGCTGGTATTCGTCAGCGATGTTTTTGAAGTACGGTGCCAGCAGCAGGTTGGCGATGTCAGCGTTGTCCGCATAGGCATCGGTAATTTTCTGCAGGAACTGGGCGCGGATGATGCAGCCCGCACGGAAGATCTTAGCAATCTCACCGTAGTGCAGGTTCCAGTTGTTTTCGGTAGAGGCCGCTTTCAGCTGGGAGAAGCCCTGTGCGTAAGAAACAATCTTGCCCAGGTACAGTGCGCGACGCACTTTCTCAACAAATTCGGCTTTATCACCGCTCACGGTCTGCACGGTCGGGCCGCTCAGCACTTTAGATGCCGCCACGCGCTGAGTTTTCAGCGAAGACAGGTAGCGAGCGAAGACAGATTCAGTGATCAGAGACAGTGGTTCGCCGAGATCCAGCGAACTCTGGCTGGTCCACTTACCGGTTCCTTTGTTGGCCGCTTCGTCCAGGATCACATCAACCAGATAGTTACCCTCTTCATCTTTCTTAGTGAAGATATCTTTGGTGATGTCGATCAGATAGCTGCTCAGCTCGCCTTCGTTCCACTCGCTGAAGGTCTTCGCCAGGTCATCGTTGCTCAGGTTCAGTGCGCCTTTCAGCAGGGCATAAGCTTCTGCAATCAGCTGCATATCGCCATATTCGATGCCGTTGTGCACCATCTTGACGTAGTGACCCGCACCGTCCGGCCCCATATAGGCCACACAGGCTTCACCTTCAGCAACAGCGGCGATCTCGGTTAAGATCGGTGCCACCAGTTCGTAAGCTTCTTTCTGACCGCCAGGCATGATGGACGGACCTTTCAGCGCGCCCTCTTCGCCGCCAGAAACGCCGGTACCGATAAAGTTAAAGCCCTGCTCAGACAGTTCGCGGTTACGGCGGATGGTGTCTTTATAGAAGGTGTTGCCCCCGTCGATAAGGATATCACCCTTGTCGAGGTGTGGTGTCAGCGAGGCGATGGTCTTGTCGGTGGCTTCACCGGCCTGCACCATCAGAAGGATACGACGAGGTTTTTCCAGAGAGTCAACAAACTCTTCGATGCTGTAGTGCGGAACCAGTTTCTTGCCCGGGTTCTCTGCCACGACTTCATCGGTTTTTTCACGCGAACGGTTGAAGATAGAAACTGTGTAGCCACGGCTCTCAATGTTGAGTGCCAGATTACGGCCCATCACAGCCATACCTACAACGCCGATCTGTTGCTTGGACATACCTACTCCTGTCATTTGGAAAGCATGGGCAGTGCAAATCTGCCATATAATCGTCAGATAATATTAACTCAGATAATTAGTAAGATGATAGCGATTGATGCGATAGAGAAAAAATTACTTACGAAATGATGCTCAATTGCACCAAGAATAACAGCACAGAACACAAGGATAATGTGCAATCTGTTTGAACTACATAGGATTTATAACATAATAAATAACGATAACATTATTCGGCAGGATAATTTAAGCACATAAAATATGAATTCACTTAACTTCTAAATACGCTAACAGAAAAATACACACCATAGCAATATTACAAAAAAGTTTTTTAGATAGAACTTTAACGTCTTACGTTACAATACTGTCAATAACAGCCAAATATTTATTAATTACAATTCTCTCATCATAGGATTTAACTATTTTGTCCCGCCCTTTACGGCCCATACCCACTCTTTCGAGATGAGTTTTATTAATTATCAGCTCCATTTTAAGAGCTAAATCATCCGAAGAACCTGGCATGCAAATATATCCATTTACCCCATCATCAACTGTATCCCTGCAACCTACATTATCTGTAGTAACGATCGGCTTACCTAAAGCTGCTGCTTCTAAAAGAGATTTGGGAACACCTTCACGATAAAAGGAAGGAAGAACAACACAATCAACACTTTTCAATGTAGTAACAATATCATCCGTTTTTCCCAGATAATCAATATATCCAGCGTTAGCCCACTCATTAATTTGATCGTTTGTGACTGATCTTGGGTTGTTTTTTTCTAAAAAACCAATCAGTTGGAAACAAACCTTATCACCATAGATCGATTTCAATTTTTTTGCTGCTTCAGCATATTCGATAATGCCTTTATCAATTAATAATCTAGCAACAAGAGAGAAAGTAACCAATCCATCATCTGGAATATCTTCATACTTAAATTTTAAAAGATCAACACCTGAACCAGGTAATACATCCGAACCAATCGCATCAATACCTAACTTCGTGAATAAATGGCAATCTTCTTTATTTTGGAAGAATATAAAGTCGGCTTTAGACTGACTATACTTATAAAGTTGTTTGACTAATTTAGTTAGAAGGTTGTTTTTTGTAAAAACAGTACCTAACCCAGCAATATTATTTACGACCCTAACGTTGTTAAAATAGGCAGCGATTGTGCTATAAATATTATTTTTTGGAGTAAAATTTAAAACCACTGAAACAGTACTTTTTTTGTAAAACTTATAAAATTGGTAAAGTGTAGAAAGATCCTTCAGGGGGTTTACGCCTCCTCTGTCTATTTTCACCTCATTGAAATGGCATCCTAAGCCTATCAGGCGCTCTGTATAATCATCTCTTGGTGCTAAAACAACCACTGTATAATGATTATTTATGAGTTCGAGTATCGTATTTTTTCTAAAATTAAAAATATACCAGCTGGTGTTGGCAGTTATTGCAACAATTTTATTATTCATAACACTCTCAATGGTATAAGTTTAACCAAGTATTAACGATACTTTCGATAGAAAAATAGTTTTCGAGCCTTGCCTTTGCTTTATTTGTTCTAATGCGAATATCGTCATCAGACAACTGTATAGCTTGTGATATCGCGTCTGCAAGGAGTTGAGGTGATTTGACAGGGACAATGAACTCCTCATCACCAAGTATCTCCTTAACACCACCGCAGTTAGTGGTTACAACTATTTTTTCACAAGCCATCGCTTCTCCAACAACTAGTGGCAACCCCTCCCATTCAGATGACATAACATAGATATCAGAAGCATTCATCAATGCTGGGATGTCATTCCGAACACCAAGAAAATGAACATTTGAACTAATATCAAGATCCAATGCAAGTTGCTTTATGTCATCATAAAGTTCCCCGTGCCCGGCAACTGCCAAATGGATAAATCTGTTTTCAGAATACAGTATTTTGAATGCGTTGAGTAAGTTTGGATAGTCTTTGGCTTTAGTGAACCGTCCCACAGAGAGTAATAATTTGCATCCACGATTGATATTCAACTCTTCTTTTAAATCTTTTTTACTAGTTTTCATTTCATTAATAGAATGAAGATCAAGACCATTGAAAACCAGTTTTATTTTACTTTCAGGAACAGCACCTCTTCTTAAACTTTCATTAACAGCATCTTGACTAACATTAGTAGTTAAATCAGCTAAACGATCTGTCAGCCGGTATAAAAACATTCTTATTGCCCCCCCTTCATTTCGACTATGAGCAGAGCTAATCAATTTTTTATAGCTGACAGCTACCCGGGATAATCTGCACATAATATTCGCATGAAAGAGATGACTGTGAACTACATCAGGGCCGATTGATTTTAATATACGACATAATTCAAGATATGACTTGATGAATGAAAATGCTTTTTTTTTCATTTTCAATTCTATAACTGTTACATCACCTGACTCAGGTAAAACAACAGAACAACCTTGCAGAGAAACCAATGTAACATTGTGACCGCGCTCAGACATTTTCGAAGCCAAGAGGCACACTTGTTTTTCCGCCCCTCCCATTGTTAAGCCAGTTATTACGTATACAATGTTCACGATTAAACCTTAATTAATTAGTTCTGAAAAGAAATCTTTTGAGCTAAATGAAATAGCCCATTCGGCACTACTATTTATCAGTTTGAATTTATTATTCTTTATATATAGTAATGAATCAAGCATTGTATTGACATCGTTGTAAAAGAAACCGTTAACATTCTGGCTAATTGCTTCTTTGATACCATATTTATTTGGGCCTATAACAGGTACACCTACAGCTGAACTTTCAAGGTAAGTTAAACCGAAGGCTTCAGGTTCATTTGGAAGTAGCCAAAAAACATCATAATATGAAGGATTAATCGTTTCAAAAATCATCTTCCTGTCAATTTTCTCATGGAGAGTAATGATTTTTTTTAAACCTGATGAAGAAATCAACTCGTCAAGCTCTGCTTTGAAACTTCCCTCGCCAAAGATGTCCCATCTGACAAAACTCATTTTTTCATCAATTTCTTTAAATATGTTCAGCATTTCAAGATAGCCTTTTCTTTTTTCAATACGAGAAAAGGATACTATTCTTATCAAATCACATTCATCGCTGAACTTATAATTGACTAAAGAGTTAACTTTTTTTCTTGCACTTAAAAGTAATGCACTGCTCAGACCAGCATATTTTACAACATATTTATTTAAATAGATCCCCTCCTTCTTAAGGGCAGTTAAATTTCTATTTTTTACATAATCACTAACAAATACGACTTTCGGAACTTGCTTTAAAAAACAAGAATAATATCTTGGTAATTTTATAAACTTGTTTTTATTAGAACAATTATTAAAAACAATATCTACTTCAGTGCCATGGATTACATATACGCTTTTTTGGATGATATGTTTTAAACCAAGTAAAGAAAGAATATATGCTGACCTCAAATCATTAACAATAATTTTATCATAGCGATTAAGTGCAGTCTTTAATATAAATTTAAGATAAAAAAAAGGCCACACTGCATTATATATTTTTCTAAGTATCCTGAGTTTAGGATTTGAGCATACAACATCACACTCATAGCCTTGAGAAAGACTTTCCTCATAAATTTGTTGGGCGACAACGCCAGCACCACCTAAGTGGTAAGGATAAAATTCATCAGTAATAATAAGTATTTTCATGATTTATATCGGACAAAAAGTGGGATCAAACTGATCAATAACCGAACATTTACCAGATTTCAAATCATTTAAATTTGGATAGTCATTATTAAGTAATTCAAAATAGAAAAACTTCGGCTTATCAAAATCATAAGAATAATAGGGATTAGTCACGTTTCTATAAAATACACCCAGACACATTATAGCCACTATAGGAAATGTCATTCTATTTAAATGACTAAACCTCCCCACTCTAAACGAAACCAAAGAGTATACACCAACTAAAGGAAATATGTAGTAAAGTAACCTTTGTAGGAATGGTGTCATATAGAAGAGAAGATGTAACAAAAAGAACATAAATGATGCTGTGGTTGATAGAACCATCTGCTTATTGTTTTTGAATTTTTCTGAAAGGAACAATGTGATTATTATACCAACCAGGTCGATAATCATAAAAAATCCAAACTTGAATCCACCATCGAGCTTGGAAATATATCCAATTAATTTCGCATAGAAAATAGCAGGGATAAAAGCACCTATAATGGAGATAACAAACGGCAATGAAAAAAACAAGATAATAAAACAAACTGAAGCCGATACATAGTAGATAATTCTTCTCTTACTTAGCGGGCATCGGATTAGTAAAAATATTGGAATTAGTAAAATACTTGAAGCATGGAATAACGAACTTAATAAAACAATCACTATTAGCTTTTTCAAGGAAATAGAATTTATTCTGGGCAGAAATGGTAAGATAACCGCCATTGCAGCTAATTGTCTTACTGCATCATTAAAAAGAGGAAGAAGGAAAAGCAGTATCAAAAGAAGTAGTGCACTTCGATTGAATTCCCAGTCGATTTTTTTTATGAAGAGATGCAAGGTGTATGTAAAAACCAATGATACTGAAAATACTATTATTTGAAAATTGCTAACTTTTAATATGCTAGCAAAAAAAAACATTAAAAAAACAAAGCCAGGCTCATAAGGAAAATAATCAGCTGGGAAGCCATTGTTATATATTTCTTCATAATGTTTCACATAGTTAATCCAATCAATACCATTATAATACGAACCGGATATTATTATAAAAAACACAAAAAGAGACAACTTATAAACTACTTTTTTATAAGACCCTTTCTCTATTAATGATAACATTAGCATAATGGTAGCGGAGTAAAACCAATACATAACCCACCCTTAAAATTGCTGTCTCGAAATAATAGATTTAAAATAATGGACATAGAATATAATTCTAGGAAAGAACCTGAAAGCATTATAGAATTTTTGTTTTAAACTAGGTGCCGAATTTGAATCTGTGGCTTTTTTTAAAGCCAATCTAAACATACTATTATCACCTTCAAATATATATCTCGTGGCCATATTTAGATAAACAGCAGTAATTTTCCTATCAAAATATCTATCGTAACCACGGATTTCAGCTTTAGTTTTTATTAAAAGTTCCGCTATTTTTAAATGCCTGTCAGTGAATTTCTCAAGATCATTTTTAATTGTCTCTGACCAAGAACCAAAACTATCAGCCCGGTACACAGACATAATATCGGGCATGTATAGGCCACAATGCTGCATACCATAAATTTCCATAAAAAGATCGCCAACCGGTGCTTCATTAAACCATGAAGGGAATTTATCTTTCAATGTGGATCTGAAAAAATACGAACTTGTAGGAGCGAACTGCCCTGTTATAGATAAAACATCATCCAGAAATATTAACTTACTCTCTGAGCCATAATCAAAGTGTTCTCTCCTATTCCCATTGATCTCTATGTATGATTTATGAACACAAAAATCAACATCTTTGTAAATTTTTATGGCGTCTACCTGCTTTTGAAGTTTATAGTCATCTATCCAATAATCATCACCTTCACAGAAAGCAATCCACTCCCCACTTGCAACAGATAGAACAGACAGTATATTAGAGTTAGCACCTACATTTTCTTTATGCTCTATATTTTTTATAGTATTAGGATATTTTTCCTGATACATTCTTATTATATCAGCAGTGTTGTCAGTACTGGCATCATTACCAATGATAATTTCAATATCAAAATTTGCCTTCTGTAAAAGAAAACTTTCTATTGCTGCTTCTAGGTATTTTTCTTGATTGTAAGTGATGCAGCATATAGAAACCTTAAGAGGACCCGGAACGACAGCATTTGATTCATTTCCATACGAAAAATCTAGTTTCATCTCTTGACCAATCCCATTGCTGACTTTAATTCTCCCTCTATTATCAACAAATCTCTTTTCCTTTCCTTTATCTTTATTGCAGGATTACCAGCATAAATATCAAATGAAGAACAACTATTTTTTACCAGGGATAATGCACCGATCGCAGCACCTATTTCTATATTTACGCCCGGTAGCACTACAGATCCTGAGCCAATAATAACATGCTTCCCGACATGAACAGGAAGGGATGTGACATTGGTATAGTTTTCTGGAACCATTGGATTTGTCATAAAAGTACCGGAGTAATCATCATTACTGGAATATATTGAAACGCGAGATGAAATATTAGAAAAATCATCAATAAAAATTTCACCGGCACCTATTATGGAACTATAAACAGCAATATGTACGAAATCACCTATTTTAATACCACCATCACCTGCAGACAGTACACAAAAATCATCAATTCTGACATTGTTACCGATATTAATTTTATCGGCACCATAGATGCTAGCTTTGTCAGAAATACGGACATTATTCCCAATAGTATTGAAACCCACTTCATTCAACTGTTGCTGGGATAATATCCCCATTTTAAACCCCCTTAAATACAGAGATTATTCTTTCAAATTCTTCATCAGTCATTTCATTAAATATAGGAAGGCACAAAACTTTATCAGCTGTTGCATTAGCTACAGGTAAGTTTTCTACAGCGGCTGATTCAGAACCACTATACATTGGGATATTGCTTATAAGAGGATAAAAATAACGGCGCGAAATTATACCTTCTTGTTTCAGAAGTGTATACAGTTCATCACGAGTTAATGGGAATTCCCTTTCTATCAAAACAGGATAATATGAGTAATTACCATTAGCATATTCGTTGTTCTTTGGAATAGTAACACCAGGAATATCTATCAATACTGCATTGTAGCGGGCATTTATCTTCTTGCGCTGCTCGATTGCCGCATCAATATGTTTCAACTGTACTAGTCCGAATGCAGCGTTGACCTCACTCATTTTACCGTTGATACCAGGTGCAGTTACCGTAGTTTCATCTGCAATACCGAAGTTTTTCAAACGATCTATTCGGAGTTTAGTTTTCTCATCATGACAAACAATAGCGCCTCCTTCAAAAGTATTAAATACTTTTGTAGCATGGAAGCTCAGAACAGACATATCCCCAAAATTAAGTAGGCTTTCACCTTTGTAGTTTATGTTAAAAGCATGTGCGGCATCATAAATCACTCGAAGTCCATGATTATCAGCAATGCGTTGTATTTCTTCCACGTTGCAAGGGTTAGAATAACAATGAACAGGCATTATGGCTGTTGTATGGGATGTTATCGCCGCCTCAATATTTTTCGGATCGATGTTGAATGAGTCGGGTTCAATATCTACAAATACTGGTTTTAAACCATTCCAGATAATCGAGTGACTAGTTGCAACAAAAGAATAAGGTGTTGTGATAACCTCACCAGAAATTTTAAGCGCTTGTAATGCTGTTATCAGTGCAATCGTTGCATTATTAAACAGTGAGATATACTTAACACCCAGATAGGCACATAACTCTGCTTCAAGTTGCTGATGAAATGGTCCATTATTTGTTAACCAGCGATTATCCCAAATTTTTTCAAGATAAGGGATAAACTCTTTTAAATCAGGCAGATAGGGCTGAGTGACAGGTATATCTTTTTTCATAGTGTTCATGCCATTTAATTTTAGTTTCATTTTTTCTTTATCTTAAGAACTATCATAAAGAGTTCTTTTTGAAACAGATAAATAAACAAAATGTAGAGAATTGGACTGATAATTATCATACCAGCCACCTGAAATAAATTATTCTGTGTAAGCGTCGACATTGTAGCAAAAGCCATCATGGCACTGCATATCGTTATAATCCATACTGGGAGAATCGCTTTTAACTGTGCGATACCGCTAAAAGATGACAGCTTTCCCGTATAGTATGAATTGATAAACAGTGATAAATATGAATGCACAACCAAGCCTATACACATAACTTCAATACCATATGGGATAGTAATAACTAGTAATAAGGTCGCTAATAATTTTTTTATAATTTCTAACTTAAGAAATAAGTCAGAGCGCCCTTTTACTTGAAGAAGATTCAAATTTATAGCATGGATAGGATAGAGCATATAGCCTATTGATAGAATTGAAACTAGTATTCCAGCGGGACTCCAGACGTCTCCCAAAACCAATGTCAATAGTGGCGTAGCTATTATAGCCAAACCTACCATGAGTGGAAAAATGAATAGAGCAGCTATTTTCATTGTTAAAACATATGCCCTGTCCATTCTGTCTGCTTCTTTTTGAATGTGGCTGAACATGGGATATGTAACTCGCTGAATTACATTTGTTAAGGTCATAGCAGGCACACTCGATAACTGATTCGCCTGTGTATAATGCCCCAAATGAGAGGCATCAAATTTCTTGCCTATTACTATTTGATACAAATTATTATAAAAAGCCTCTAACAACCCTGCAATGAGTAACTTGCCACCAAAACCAAAAAGGTAGTTGAATGAATGCCTGGACGGTTTAAAACCAGGCTTCCAACGAGTAAAGAAATTCAAGAGTACAGTATTAATCAGAGCATTGAGAAGATTTTGAGTAACAAGAACCCAAACACCATACCCATGAAATGCAAGTATTACTGAAATCGATCCACTGGTAAGGATACTAATGATTGATATTTTAGCTTGTTTTTTGAAATCCATATTTATGGTTAAAATAGTTCTGGGAACAATCCCAAAGCCATTAATAAGGATAACTAAACCAAGAACTCTTGCCAAATCGGTCAATGCGGGTTGGTCGTAAAAATCAGAAATTCTGGGCGCGAAGAAATATAATGTTAAGTAGCATAAAAATGCCAAGAATATATTAAAACAGAATGCTGTAGAAAAATCTTTTTCTGTACAGTGTTCTTTTCTTATCAGAGCGGAACTGAATCCACTATCTATAAGCACTTGAGATAGAGCTAAAAAAATCGTCAACATGCCTATCAGGCCAAAACTTGCAGGACCTAAAAGGCGTGCTAAAACCATCATGATGATTAATTGTATGCCCTGTGATAGCAACCGCTCCAGAGCACTCCATTTCAAACCTGATATTGTTTTATTCTTTAGGTCTTTCACAATATTATTTCATCAGAGCCATTAAATACTGGCCATAACTGTTTTTGGCCATACTATTCGCTTGAGACTGCAATTTCTCTTTGCTAAGCCATCCCTGATTAAATGCAATCTCCTCTAGACACGCTATCTTATAACCTTGTCTTGTCTCAATAGTCTCTACAAACTGAGCCGCCTGGAGAAGACTTTCATGCGTTCCCGTATCCAGCCATGCAAAGCCCCTGCCCAGCATCTCAACACTCAACAAACCTTTATCTAGATATATTTGGTTAAGCGCCGTAATCTCAAGCTCACCACGATGGGATGGCTTTACTTGTTTTGCAAACTCAACCACTTGATTATCGTAGAAATAAAGTCCTGTAACCGCGAAATTGCTCTTCGGATTTAACGGTTTTTCTTCTAATGAAATAACCCGCTTATTTTCATCAAATTCCACGACACCAAATCGCTCAGGGTCTTTCACTTGATAACCAAAAACAGTAGCACCAAAACGACTGTTTTTTGCGGCATTTTTTAGTTGCGGGGAAAAACCATGCCCATAAAAAATATTATCTCCCAAAACCAGACATACAGATTCATCCCCAATAAACTCTTCACCAATGATGAATGCCTGAGCTAATCCATCAGGCGATGGCTGTACTTCGTAACTTAAACTAATACCGAACTGATCGCCATTACCCAATAATCTCTGGAAACCAGCTTGGTCTTCTGGGGTCGTTATAACCAGGATATCTCTAATACCAGAAAGCATTAATACTGATAAAGGATAATAAATCATGGGTTTGTCATAAACTGGAAGCAGCTGTTTTGATACACCCATAGTAATTGGGTAAAGACGTGTTCCTGACCCACCCGCTAAAATAATTCCTTTCATTATGCCTCACTCTCCAAGCCTAACCTGTCTCTACGGTAATTTCCCGTTTGAATATTTCTGCACCACTGGGTATTGTCCAGGTACCACTGCACCGTTTTACGAATGCCGCTCTCAAAGGTTTCCAGAGGTTGCCAGTTAAGCTCTTCACTGATTTTAGAGGCATCAATGGCATAACGGCGATCGTGTCCCGGACGGTCAGTAACGTAAGCGATCTGCTGACGATAGCTTTCTGACTTCGGCACCATTTCATCCAGCAGGTCACAGATAGTTTCTACCACCTGCAGGTTCTGCTTCTCGTTATGACCGCCAATATTATAGGTCTCCCCTACCTTACCAGCAGTCACCACGGTGTATAACGCACGGGCATGGTCTTCCACATACAGCCAGTCGCGGATCTGATCGCCCTTGCCGTATACAGGCAGCGCTTTGCCTTCCAGGGCATTAAGGATCACCAGCGGGATCAGTTTCTCCGGGAAGTGGTAAGGGCCGTAGTTGTTGGAGCAGTTAGTCACTATGGTCGGGAAACCATAGGTACGTTGCCAGGCACGGACTAAATGATCGCTGGAAGCCTTAGAAGCAGAGTATGGACTGCTGGGCGCATACGGCGTGGTCTCGGTGAACAGCGGCAGGGGACCCGCCCCTACTACCACTTCATCGGGGTGCGGCAGGTCACCATAGACTTCATCGGTTGAAATATGGTGGAAACGGAATGCCGTTTTGCGTTCGCCCTCAAGCCCATTCCAATAGCTGCGGGCAGACTCTAGCAGCACGCTGGTACCAACGATATTCGTCTGGATAAATTCCGCAGGGCCAGTAATGGAACGGTCAACGTGGCTTTCTGCCGCCAGGTGCATCACCCGATCAGGCTGATGGGTGGTGAAAATAGCCTCCAGGGCTACCCGGTCACAGATATCTGCCTGAACGAAGGTATAGCGTTGATCATCGCTGACGCTGATAAGGGATTCAAGATTGCCCGCGTAGGTTAACTTATCTACGTTGATGACGCTGTCTGACGTGTGAGTAATAATATGGCGAATCACGGCAGAGCCGATAAAGCCGGCACCGCCGGTGACTAAAATTTTCACGCTGGAGTTCTCTCTTTAAAATATTACTGGCGGGGATTGCCGATCTGCACGCTGATTTCACTACCTTCCCTGCATTCGGCGGGGTGCTTTACTTTTTCAACAGACCTCACCGCGTAAAGGAAGAAAAGGAAGGTGGAAATAAACAGCATAAACTGCCAGTTATCTGAAACATGGCAGCCTTCCAGAATGATACCGGCCATGCCCGTCAGTACCTGTCCGGCCGTCATAATAGCCAGGGTACTGCGCCCGCTAAACCCGGTACGGCACAGAATATGGTGTAAATGTTCGCGGTCGGGGCGGAATGGACTGTAGCCGCGACGCAGACGGGAGATCATCACCCGCATCATGTCCATCAGCGGCAGCGCGATGATCCACAGCGCCGTTACCGGACGCATGACGGCGTCCTGCCCCTGAGAGGCGATAATCAGAAGCCAAATCACGGTAAAGCCGATCAGCATGCTGCCGGCATCACCCATAAAGACCTTAAACTTCCGCCCCCACGGGATCCCCAGGTTGAGCAGAATATAGGGCAGGCAGGCCACCACCAGCGCCAGGCACCACATGGCCAGGTCTTCGCGATCGCCCATAAAGAAGATAATACTGAGAAAGCAGAAGGTGATACTGGCCAGCATGCCCAGCAGGCCGTCTATGCCGTCCACCATGTTATAAGCGTTGATGGCACCGATAACCGCGAAAATAGTGACCAGATACCCTGCTGCCCCCATCACCAGCGGATAGCCGAACAGCACATTCCCCAGTGAAGACAGATACAGTCCCTGGCACATCATAATGACGGCCACGCCCACCTGCAGGAGCATGCGCGGAACCACGGGAAGGTCAAAGCGGTCGTCAAGCACCCCCACGATCAGCAGCAGCGTGATGCAGCACATATAAGCAGGGAATTCAGGCAGCCATCCGGGCTGCAGGGCGTAGATCAGCCACAGCGAAAAATAGACCGACACGCCGCCCACCAGGGGAATATTCCCATGATGATGCTTACGGGCATTAGGTTTATCCACTAAACCAACACGTCGGGCCACCTTACGCGCGATAAACAACAGCGTCATTGCCCCGACAAAAAGGAGAACGATATCTTCCATATCTGTACCCGCGCTCACGAAGTATAAGTGTGTGTTTTTTACGGACCCCCACGCTACCGCCCCTGACTATAGCTGCCAGATCGCTCCATTCGCAGTCGTCCTCAATAAGCATAGTCTGACTATCTTAAGAGACTTGTCCATTTTTACCAGGAAAATTCCCAGAAACACTTTCACACATGTCCTGACACAAAGAGTCGCAATTCTCATACTTCACCCGCGGCGGTTCAAGCATAATCTGTCAGGATTTTGACTTAACTTTTCATTTGAACAGCTCTTGAACAGATAAATTTTAAAAACGCACGCATTTTGAGCAAACTGAGAGAAATCAAGCGTCCCCTCCACATTATGAACGTGTAACCATTATCAAAACAAATAAAACACTTAAGTCGGATAAAACAAAAAACTCCCAGACGCGGGAGTTTTTGATTACGTTGAAAAAGCGAGTCGATTAACGATAACCATTGGGGTTATGAGACTGCCAGTTCCAGGTATCGCGCATCATCTGATCGATGCCGCGAGATACGCGCCAGTTCAGCTCTTTGTCCGCCAGCGACGCGTCCGCCCAGAATGCCGGCAAATCGCCATCACGACGCGGCAGGATCTGATAAGGGATGGCTTTGCCTGCCGCTTTCTCAAAGGCTTTCACCATCTCCAGCACGGAGTAGCCTACCCCGGCGCCCAGGTTATAGGCTTTATAACCTTCAATAGCCGCGATATGGTCCAGGGCCTTCAGATGGCCTTCGGCCAGGTCCATCACATGAATGTAATCACGCTCACCCGTACCGTCTTTGGTCGGATAGTCCCCACCGAAGATGCCGAGCTTCTCAAGACGGCCAATGGCAACCTGGGCAATATAAGGCAGCAGATTGTTGGGAATGCCATTCGGATCTTCACCAATCTGACCCGACTCGTGTGCGCCCACCGGGTTAAAGTAGCGCAGCGCGATAGTTTTAAATTCCGGGTTCGCCCTGGCGTAATCCCGCAGGATCTGCTCAACCATCAGCTTAGACGTGCCATAAGGGCTGGTGGTACCGCCAATCGGTGTGGTTTCCACATAGGGAACCGGGGCATCAGCACCGTATACGGTAGCCGAAGAGCTGAAGATAAACTGATTGACCCCGGCGCTGCGCATCTCTTCCAGCAGCACCAGCGTACCGGTGACATTGTTCTGGTAGTATTCCAGCGGCTTACGGGTGGACTCCCCTACCGCCTTCAGGCCGGCAAAGTGGATCACTGCAGTGATGGGGTTGCTGGCAAAAATATCGCGCAGACAGGCCCGGTCAAGGATATCCCCTTCACAGAAGGTCGCGGTCTTACCGGTCAGCTGTCCAACGCGGCGAATCGACTCACGAGAGGCGTTACTCAGGTTGTCCAGTACCACCACGTCGTCACCGCGCTGCAATAACGACAATACCGTATGAGAACCGATGTAACCTGCCCCGCCCGTTACTAAAATAGCCATTTTGACTCCTTCAGACCACGCCCGGCGCGGCCCTCATCGATTACATTTATTTTGCCAGGATTTTCTGAATTTCTTCGCGGAATTCGCGACCCTGGGCGTGGTTACGCAGGCCCCAGGTGACGAACGCTTTCATGTAGCCCAGTTTACGCCCGCAGTCGAAGCTGTCACCACTCAGCAGATGCGCATCAACCGGCTGTTTCTTGTTCAGATTAGCGATGGCATCGGTGAGCTGATAGCGGCCCCAGGCGCCCGGCTCCAGGTTTTCCAGTTCGGCCCAGATATCAGCAGACAGCACGTAGCGCCCTACCGCAGCCAGATCGGAGTTCAGCGTCTGTGGGTTCTCTGGTTTCTCCACGAAGTCAACAATAGAGCTGACTTTGCCCGGGAAGTCCAGCGGCTCCTGGGTAGTAATCACGGAATATTCAGACAGATCGTCATCCGGCATGTGGTGCGCCAGTACCTGGCTGCGTCCGGTCTCTTCAAAACGGGCCACCATCGCGGCCAGGTTGTAACGGAGCGGATCGGCGCTGGCGTTGTCCAGCAGCACGTCCGGCAGCACCACCACGAAGGCCTGATCGTGCAGCATCGGGCGGGCGCAAAGCAGGGAGTTGGCCAGGCCCAGCGGCTGCGGCTGACGAACGTTCATAATCGTCACACCCGGCGGGCAGATAGACTGCACTTCGCTCAGCAGCTGACGTTTTACACGCGCTTCAAGCAGGGCTTCCAGCTCGTAAGACGTATCAAAGTGGTTTTCAACCGCATTCTTGGAGGCATGGGTGACCAGAACAATTTCCTTGATACCCGCCGCCACACACTCATCGATGATGTACTGAATCATCGGCTTGTCGACAACAGGCAACATCTCTTTAGGAATGGCTTTTGTAGCAGGGAGCATATGCATACCGAGACCCGCAACCGGGATAACTGCTTTAAGCTTGGTCATAGTGTTTCCATATAAATGAAGTAAAAACGTTGACTGATTATGCAATAAAGAGATGATTCACAAGTATAATCTTTATCTGAAAAATTATCTGCCAGGGCCAGCAATAAAAAAGGCCACCCGCTGGGTGACCTTATATTTATTACCGGGTTACAGCCATTGTGTGAACCATTCCGGCCTGATGAACAGATTAAAATAACTGACCAGTGCCATGATGCCGGTAAATACCAGCGCCACCGACATCCACTGACGGGCATAGGGGATAAACGGAATGCCAATCACCGGCTTAATGAAGAAAGGATGAGCAAAGGCCGAGATCAGCACCTGTGAAATCGACAGCGTCAGCGCCACGTACCAGACATTTGGCCAGATCCAGGTGGTTGCCAGCACCATAACGACAATGATACTCGCCACGACATTCCACCAGAACTCGACATTGGTCCGGCCGTTTGCCTGAGAAATCGCCCCTGTCAGCCCCCCCATCGGACGCAGCATACCGAACAGCAGCATCAGCGGGATGAGATGCCCCACCGCCTCATGCGCCGGACCGTAAAGCAGGCGTACCACGACGGGTGAGAGAATGCCGATAGCCAGATACATCAGGCTGCTGAACAGCATAATCATGAACGTGCCCTTCAGGAACAGCTTCTGCAGCTGGGCAGGCTCATGCTGTTTCTCGGCAAAGCGCGGCAGCGCCAGGCGGTTAATCACCGGCGTCACCAGCTTCAGCGGCTGCAGCACCAGTTCCTTGGCCAGCGAGTAGACGCCCAGCATCTCGGCCCCCATCACTTTACCGACAATCAGCGAGTCAGCCTGAGTACGCAGCTGGTTAATGGTCTGCGAACCCAGTTGATAAACGCCATATTTCATCGAGCTGAAAAAGGTGGATTTATCAAATTCAAAGGTAGGCCGCCAGGACTTCTCACCAAACCAGATCATGCACAGAATACGCATGGCGGCATTAGCAAACAGCCCGAGGATCACCGCCGACACGTTCAGTGGCGAGTAATAAAGCAGCCCAACCGTCAGCGCAAACGCCAGGAACTTGGTGACCATCTCTATCTTAGCCAGCAGCACCATACGTTTGGCTTTAACAAAGTGGGCCTGATACTGCGAAAGTGAGCCCAGCACCAGGAAGTTGATGCTGGTCAGCATGATCAGCCCGGTCAGCTCCGGAATATGATAGAAATGGGCAATCGGCCAGGCAATCGCTATCAGCAGCAGCCCGGTCAGCAGACTGAGCAGAACGTTCACCCAGTAGATGGTGCTCTGCTCTTTGCGGGTAATATTCTGGCGATGCACGATGTAGCTGCTCATCCCCATATCCTGCAGTACCATCGCCACCGCGAGGATAGCATTGATAATCGCCAGGATACCCAGTTCATGCGTTTCCAGCTTGCGTGCCAGCACCCCCAGCTGTACGACCTGTAACACCGCAGCGAAACAGGTACCGCCAAACAGCCATACGGCCTGATTTTTTAAACTACTCACGCTAATTGCTCCAGAATTTCTGCCAGCTCACGGTAGGCAATATGCTGGTTAAATTCGGTTTCCACCCGCTGACGGGCGGCGATAACCACGGGAGCCACATCGGCCTCACCGCGTGACAGCTTCAGCAGGATCGCTGCCAGCGCCTCCGCATCGCCTTCCGGCGCCAGCCAGCCGGAAACATTGTGCTCTATCAGCTCGGGAATGCCGCTGTGCTCGCTGGAGACGACCGGTAAGCCCACCGCCATCGCTTCCATCAGCGCCACCGGGATACCCTCCATATCGCCGTCAGCAGCGGTCAGGGAAGGCAGGAGGAAGATATCGGCTTCATCCAGATAGCGTTTAATCTCTTCCTGCGGCTTGAACCCGACCATTTTTACACAGTCGGTCAGGTCGGCGGCTTCGATCGTTGACTGCAGCGACGCTTCCAGATCGCCGTTGCCAACGATGGTGTATTCAAACTTGCCGCCCCGGGCTTTAAGCAGCTTGCAGGCGTCAATCGCCACGCCCAGACCTTTCTTTTCGGTCAGGCGCGCCACGGAAAGTATGCGTAACGGCTGGTGCAGCGCGTCACGGATTTTGAGATTAAACTTCTCCGGCTCGATGCCCATCCGCGTAACGTGAATTTTCTCCGGGGGGCAGCCCATAGCAATCAGCTTTTTTTCCCACAGATGACTGATTGGCAGCAGCAGTTCCGTCTGGGTGAACAGGCGCGCATAGTCGTCTTTGTGCTCGTCCAGAATATGACGGCGGGAGATATCCGCCCCGTGGAATACCGTGGCCTGCTTGCCCTGCAGCACATTCAGCTCGCGCAGTTTGTTGGCCAGCGCACCGGCGTAGCCGAAGTGCACGAGGAACACATCGGCCACGAACGGCTTTTTGTTAGCGGCGACGATAGCCGGCAGCAGCAGCTTGCTGGACTGGGCGCCGTAGCGCCCGATGTTGAAGGATTTTAAGGTGGCCGTATTGAGGATTTTTGGCAGGACAATCTGCAGACGCTGTTTCAGCTTATCGGCATTAGTGACCTTCTCCTCGGGCAGCAGATAGTGAGTCTTCTCTGCCAGATTGTAGCGATCGAACGCGCCGTGACGGTTAACCAGATCGCCAGGAAACACCGAGATAATCTCGACGTCGTAGCCAATATCAATAAAATGCGTGACCTGATTCAGTACAAAGGTTTCAGAGGAAACCGGAAATCGCATTGTGAAGAATGTCAGTTTCATGGGTTCACCCTAAGCGTTTAACCACGTCGTCGGTAATACGGTTACCCAGAATCCGTTCCTGTTCCACAGCAAGGTCGACCTGCTGTTTCACCGCATCGTAGTTATCCAGCACATTATTCACCCGGGTGATAATGCTGCCGTCCATCAGACTTTTCACATCGCTGGCCATGTCCGGCAGGCCCAGCTGGTTCATCACGCCGAGAGACTTGTGCTCATAGTTAATCGCCACCGCAGGGGTGCCAAAGTTCATGGAGATAATCGCGGAGTGCAGACGGGTGCCGATGGTCAGATGGCACTGGCCCAGCAAAATACCCAGCTCAAGGTCATTAAACTCATCCATGATCACGTGGTATTTATCTTTCTCATCAATGTGATCGCTGAGGGTCATCGCCACCATGCGGTCATCTTTGTTGTAGCTGTCGATGCCGGTACAGGTAGAGAACGCCACCACCTGGTAGCCACGGGCGATCATCGCGTTAATCACGCGGCCAAATGCCGCTTCATACTGCTGCTGGGTAACACCCAGGCGCTTATCAAACGGGGCCAGTTCGCGCACCGTGATCGCAATGGTCTTCTGCTGGCCAATCACCTGCTGCCAGTGAACCAGGTTATGGCCCGGCTCTGCCACCTCACGTGCCCGCACCAGGAAGGCGGTATCAGCACCTTTTACCACTTTCCCGGTGGTGATACCGCCCTGCTTCATCATCTCCAGGCTGACGCTCTCACGCAGCACCAGACTGTCGACGCGGTCGAACACGAAATTCGCAATCTCATTAAAACGCGGCTTCTGGAATGGGCCGACACTGTGGCCAATCAGGTGGATCGGTTTTTTTGCCAGCAGCGCGCAGAGTGAATGTTCGAACTGCAGTGGACCGTACAGGTCGACAAAGAACGAACCGCCCACCTGGATAATCGCATCGTATTGCTTCAGGTTATCGCTGAAAGTCTGGAGATAGTCCGGCACCGGGAAAAGCTTGAAAATCCCCCGATTCGCAATATGGGCCATCATAATCTTTGGCATCAGACGACGCTTAATCTTATCGACCAGCTTATTTTTACCCTTTTTAGTTTCTAAAAAGAGCGCATCAGGCAGAATATCTTGCTGGAGCAGATAACCAGAACTGGTTGGATAACGGCTAATCACATCAATATCGAGATCGTTCCTTGCCAGGTTTAACGAATCAATAATCCCGCGTAAAATTGCGCCATCCCCGCGATTTCCGCATGTATGATTGCCAACTAATAAAATCTTCATAACTACTCCAGAAAAATTTTTGTAATTTTTACAGGCCTAATTAGCCAATAAGTGATTAATTAATAAGTCTTATTGTTTATAAAATGCCAAAATGCGATCGATCCACTCTAACCATGTAAAACAGGCTGCCTGTCCTTGCCCTGGAAAAACAGCCTGATAACTCTGAAAATTCCTGGTATTAACGGAAGCTGACGCTTATTTCAGCGAAAAGTAAGGGATGGCGACCTGTCGGCCGTTCAGCACGACAGACACATACCCTTCCGGGCGATCGGTATTGACCTGGTCAGCGCTCAGCGGTCGTGAAGCCATCAGCAGATCCCCCGCCTCATTCGCCCCGATGCCGGCCTTACCGTTGTGCAGGCTGAAACGCTGGCTGGCACGGCTGACGTCTTTTCCGGAGGGCGGCTGACCAAAGGCCATACTGCTGTCGAAACGGGCGCAGCGACCGGTTTTAAAGCGGTCTTTCGCCGTGGTCTTGATCAGCACGCCGGCAGAGGCCACCCAGCCGTCGATTTTGACAAACACCCGCACATCCGTGTCATGCGGGGTTTCAATCATTACGTCCAGCACCGGGCTGGCCCCTTCGGCATGCCAGGCAGCTTCAAATTTGTGCGTTTTACGCTGCAGGCTGATCACCGCCCTGCCGCCGGTCGTTTTGTCGCCCACCACCTTATTCAGGGGTGCGCTGCCGCTGCCGTTGCTGAAGGAGGACTGACCAAAGATTTCGATCTCCCACGCATCGCCCACGTCCGGCGTATAAATGTTACCGAGTTCAACCCACTTCTGTTGCGCCGTGTTGTTTTCAATACGAAAACGCGAGGTCAGGTAGTTGTATTTCATACTGCCGTCAACGGCGATACCGTAGGACTCAACGCGCGTTGACCCCCGCTCCCAGGCGCCCAGCCACTCGCCTTCCGCCAGCGAGTTATCGATCCAGCTTCCGGCCTGCAGATTGGTCTGACGCATGTTGAGGCGCGAGTTATGCGCAATCAGCGGGTTTTTACAGGTTTCCAGGCTCAGGGCATCGATAATCCACTGCCCGTTGGAGATATCCCCCGGGAATTCAGTATGTTCAATCCAGCCGTTGTGGATCAGCGACTGACCGCAGCGTTGCAGGTTCAGCACCTTGCCGTCGGTACAGTACTGCGCGTTAAAGTTGGACAGCTCGATGGCGGTGCTGTGGTCCCATTTGCCCTTCGGCGCATTAGACCAGACCGACTTAATGACATCGCCGCTGCAGCGCAGGGCATACCACTGGTCAATTTTGCAGTCGAGGGTATCCATCAGGCTGATCGCCGTGCCGCCGACGCGTACAAAGCGCAGACAGGCTCCACGGAAATACTGGCCGCCTTCACATTTGTTGTCGAAGAAGCCCTGTTTATTCGCCTGTGTATCCGTCCGGCCGTTAAACTGCAGGTTACTCACCTCTACCCAGCGGGTGTTAACCTTAAAGACAAAGTCAGATTCGCCGTCGGAGACAATGGTGGTCGCCGGGAAGTAGCCAAAGTTGACCATCGCCCCGGAGACGCGGAAGAAGCGGGTCTGCTCGCGGGAAAAATCACAGCCGCTGACAAAGAACGTCCCCGCCGGAAACTGCAGGCAGATCTGCTGGCTGGCGTCCTGCGCCCACTGGTACATCGCTTTTATTGCCGGGGCAGCGTCAGTTTTACCATCGGCGATGGCACCGAAGTCAAACAGGGTCAGCCGGTTAAAGTCTTCGACCACGCGACGCCAGTGGTAATCCGCTCCGGAGGAGATCGTCACGCCGCCGTCGTCCTTTGCGGCTTCCAGCGTGCCAACAAATTCGCCGCCGCCCACTTCCAGCCCTTCATGCCAGCTTTTAAGCTTGATTTTAGCGCCGCTGAACAGCGGGCGCGTTTTCCGCAGATCGTCGACCGAGGCAATTTCACCAATCAGCTGATAGCCCGCAGGCTGCGCCAGGCGCTGGCTGAAATTATTCGCCCCCCGGGTCACATCCGGGATGTTAAACAGCGTATTGCCCGCATCGTCGACCACCGCCATCGAATGAGAAGGGTCGGCGATCAGGGCGGCATTGTCGGCAATAAACTGCTCAAAGCTGCCTTTATTCAGCGCCACCGGCTGCTGTACCTGCGACAGTTTGCCGGAGGCATCGCGCAGATAGAGGTTAATCAGGTTGCCTGGCTGAGTCGGATCTGCACCTGCCTTACCGATCCAGAGCTTACCGTTAAAATTCTTCCAGAACTGATCCGGCATGGTGTAGACGTTTTCCGGCGTCAGGATCGGTACATCGCCCTTAGGCAGTTCGCCAGGTCCGATCCCTTTCAGCGCCAGGGAAGGCTCGCTTTTCGCTGCGGCGCTGGAAAACGAGCTGACAGACAGCCCGGCAAGAATCGACGAGAACGCCGTCAGTAATTCTCTTCTTTTCATTGGTGTTATCCCGTGGTCAATTTTTTGGGCCTGCAAGGCAGGCATGGAACAGATGTCCAGAGATACTCACTGCGGAGCTGTGCCGCCCTTAAAGCAGGGACAGCCAGGTCTCTTTAATCACTTTGCCGTCGAATTTGCGCGAGGTGGTCTGGGTTGCCGCGCTCATGGCATAGAACAGGGCATCGTCACTCGCGAGCCGGTTCATACAGTCGATAAAGCGCGCCCTGTCGTTCATCGCCACCAGGAAGCCATCTTTCTCGTGGTTAATAATTTCCTGCGGTCCGGTCGGGCAGTCATAGGCAACCACCGGCAACGACCACGACTTGGCCTCCAGCAGCACCAGCGGCAGTCCTTCGTAACGCGAGGTCATCAGTGCCATATCGCTGTCGCGGTAGTAGTCATTGATATTGCTGACGCGGCCAACGAAGTTGACGCTGTCGCTGATGTTCAGCCGGGCAGCCTGAGCCACCAGCGCCTCCTTCAGCTCACCGTCGCCGGCAATGACCAGCTTCCAGTCAGGGTGGGTTGCCACAAACCCCTGCCAGACGTCCAGCAGCAGATCGAACCCTTTCTGGTGATCAAGACGACCCACCGCCAGCGCCTGATAGTGACGCTGCGTGCGCTGAAGATTTTTGTACACCACAGGATTGGGGATGGTTTTGCTGGGAATATTCCAGCCGTTAAACACCTGATGGTCTTTATCGGTCAGTACGATCACGCGATCGTAGTAACGCAGCGCCAGGTATTTAAGGAGTTTGATCGGTTTGCTGAAGGAGTTGATGGCCACATGCTCGCAGGCGTAGACGCGGGCAGGCTTCTTTTTCATCGACATCATGCTGTATAACGCAAACATCACGCTCAGGCGGCCCATGCTGATCAGAAACACCGCATCAAACTGCTGCTGATGGATCTTGTTCACGACGGCCTTCAGCGGATTTTTTTCGCCGTTGAAGCTGACAATTTGCTGTACCTGGTTGAAAGGATAAAACGGTTCCCCCGACCCTTCCAGCGAATAGATGGTCACCTCATGCTGCTCACCAAAGCATTCAGACATGAAATTACAGATATTCTCAGTTCCGGCATAGGAATAGGCATCCTTAATGACCAGTACGATTTTTTTCATTGTCTTCATCACCTCAGATTAACGATGCTTCAGGGTAAATAACACGCCGTTAACCATGTACCAGACGTAGTAGTAATAAACTTTAAGCGGATTATTTTTATAAATGTATTTCAGTAAGTCCAGGTGCCACTTTGCCGCTTTGTTTTTATTGCGCGACAGGGAATTACCCATTTCATAATAGGTCACCAGATTCTTATCAATCACCCGCGCCTGCTTATACTGCTCAAACAGTTCATACAGGAAGAGGAAGTCCTCATGTCCTTTTTTCTTAAACAGTACGGGCTTTGCCGGGCGACGATAGCAAACGGAAGAGAAACAGATACGGAACTGTTTTTTAACAAAATTATCTTTCATCAACAGTGACTTACCGTAGCGCACGTCATAAGCTTTGCTACGTGACTGGTAACGGTAATCGCTGATCACCAGGTCATGCCCCGCGTTGAGCTGGGCGATCTGCAGCATCAGTTTGTCGCGGGCCCATTCGTCATCACTGTCAAGAAAAGCAATAAACGGCTCGGTCGCTGTGGTTAAGCCGACATTACGCGTTTCTGCTGCGCCACGATTTACCTCGTTGCTGAGGATCGTAATGCGCGGATCGGTACAGTGCTGCTGCACAAATTCCAGTGAGTCATCGGTAGATTTATCGTTAATAAGATAGATCCGCCAGTCGGTATAGGTTTGATCAATCACCGACTGTACCGCCCGCAAAATGGTCGCGCGCGCATTGTACATTGGGATAATAATCCCTACCGTGCCGATTTGATTATTCATCTGATACCCTGAATCTGAGTCATTCATTAAGTGATAGTCATCATTCGGGCCGGCTATCCGGCCCGGACGTTAAAAAAGACGGAACAGCGGTGCAATGCTGTAACCATTAATCGACTGCACGGAGAGGATGGTGTTATACGCCAGATAATAAGAGGTCATGGCAAACAGCAGTCCAAAGTTCAGCAGCGGATTTCGTATGCGCGTCATCAGGAACGCCAGCAATAAAGGTTCACAGTGCAGGAACAGGTTACCGACGCGCCCCCCGATAATAGAGAAGTCGGAGAAGATAATGCGCACGGCCGCACCGGCTGAATAGGCGATAAACAGGATATAGGCGACCCTGTCTTCCGGCTTAATCGGCCGGTTAAAATAGACCACGGTGAAGAAGGCGATAAACGCAATATTTTTTAAGTTCGCCAGGCCAAACACTGGCGAGGCGGCATCAAACACCGTCCCGCTGTAGCCCATCGCACGGTCACCGATAACCGGTACAATCCCCAGAGAGTCGAGGAACAGTTTTTTCCCGCCGATCAAACCCAGCGGGATCGCCGCCAGCACCATCGCAATACCGAAGTATTTACGCTCGCGCAGGAACAGGAACGGTGCAACCATCAGCACGGCGTAGCCCGTGGAGTGGGACTGGGTACTTAACACCAGGAAGACAAACGCCACGAAATACTTGCGCCCCGCCGCCGAGCAGAGGCAGGCAACCGCAAAGGCGCTGGACAGGCCGAAGCGGATCTGATTCATATCTTTGTTGATAAACAGGTGCGCGGAGTAAAGACACAGCGAACACAGGATCAGCGGAGAGTACTTTTTAAAAATCCAGGCGTTAGTGGACACCGCAATAAAGGCGATGAACAGCAGGAAAAAGTAGCTTTCATGGGTGAACCACGACAGCACCCAGGCCAGCAGCATAAACAGGTTCTCATAGCGGTAAATATCCGCTACGGTTTCGTAACCACTGATGCTGGTCTGACGGGAGAAATCATTAAAGAAGCCGAGATACTGCCAGTCATCAATACCGGAGTTCGGGCCCCTGAAACCCGCAAACATGATCAACGCCACCACCGCAATAAAGAAGAAGTAGGTGGTCACGCGCTTCATTTTTGGCTCATTCGCCTGGTTGATTGTCGCCAGTTCAAAAAAGCATAAAATCAGTATGCTGTAACTGACTATCCAATATATTGCCATAGAGTTTCCCACCCAATTATTATTCTTCTGGTCACGTTACTTTCCGCCCAGCCGCGCCCGTAATTTGTCTTTTACGCGGTTGAGGAAGTAGGTGCGGTTATCTTTATTGGTTAAGAAAAAGTAGCGGGCAAAGCTCAGGCTGGCCTGGAGGGATTTTCCGTCCATCTTGTAACGCAGCGGCAGCTTATACGCTTTATAGGTGTGAATATCCCGCCGGGTCAGATACGGCTTCATATTTTCAAGCCAGAAGAACGAGTATTTTACTGACTCGCCTTTATGCTTTGAGCCAAACTTTGTCACCAGATGATAGTTAGCCAGCGGCTGGTCAATCATAAAGAAGGTATAGCCGAGTTTGTCGGCGCGGATGCAGAAGTCGTAATCCTGATGGCGGATATACTTCTGATCAAAGCGAATTTCCTGCGCGTACTCGCGCTTCAGCACGATGGTGCTGGTCTGGATAAAGCCGTAGCAGCCAAACAGGTACTCGGCAACGGTTTCGTTACGCCCCACCTGCTGTAACGGCAGCACTTTCAGGAATTCACCGTCCTGAATAATGTTAACCTGGCTGTAGATGATAAAACGCTGCTGGCCCTGCTCTTCCAGCTGATGGATCAGCTTCAGGCTTTCCGCCAGCTTATCTTTATGCCACTCATCGTCCGCGTCGAGGAAGCTGATATAGTCCCCGGTCGCCAGCTCAATGCCTTTATTACGCGCGCCGGAGCCGTTCAGCTTCTCCTGCGACAGCACCAGGTTGATGTTGAGATGGCGGTATCGCTCTGACTGCACCACAGCGGCCAGCTGCTCTGCGTCAGCCGATTTATCATCAATGATAATCACTTCAAAATGCGGATAACTCTGGGCTGCCACGCAGTCCAGCGTCGTCACGATAGATTCGGATGCATTATATGCAGGAATGACGATCGAAAAGAAAATATCCTTCATTGCCAGGCACCTTTATAAACGGTCACAAACAGACACTCACCAGAAAAAAAGGAACCTTTACCCACGGGGTATAAAGGTTCCTCAGGGTTATTAGCTTTTCGCATCCTGCTTGTAGCTGTAGTCGTAATAGTCATAGCCGTAACCATAGGCATTGGCTGACTTACGGACGACGGCGTTGAGGATAACCCCTTTAATATCGATACCGTTCTGGGCAAAGCGCTTGTAGCTGATTTCCACTTCTTTAAGGGTGTTGGTTTCGAAACGTGCCACCATCAGCGAGGTTCCGGCCAGCTTGCCGATAATGGAGGCGTCGGTGACGGCCAGAATTGGCGGCGTATCAATCAGCACCAGGTCATAGTTCTTGCTGGCCCAGTCGAGCAGCTCATTCATGCGGCTGTGCATCAGCAGCTCGGACGGGTTCGGCGGCACCTGACCGCGGGCAATGAAGTCAAAGCCGAAGTCGCCATGCTGGATCAGATCCGGCGTGAACGGCGTCTTTCCTGACAGGATATTGGACAGACCGGTTTTGCTCTCCGCACCCAGCAGTTCGTGCGTATAACCGCGACGCATATCACCATCAATAAACAGGACTTTCTGACCGGCTTTCGCCACCAGCGTCGCCAGGTTAGAACAGATAAAGGTTTTACCTATCCCCGGGCTGGCACCGGTGATCATCAGAATGTTGTTTTTCGCTTCCATCATGGCGAAGTGCAGGCTGGTACGCAGGCTGCGGATCGCTTCAATTGAAAGGTCTGTCGGGTTACCCAACGCCAGCAGGCTGTTATGCGGATCGGTTTTCCCTTTAAGATTACGTTTGGCCAGGGCCTCCGCATCTTTCTTACGCTGCCACTCGGAGAGCGGAACGCTGGCATACACACTCAGGCCCAGCTCTTCCAGCTGCTCCGGGTTGTCGATACCGTGGTGGAACAGTGCTTTCAGCAGCACCAGACCGACGGAAACCACCAGACCGGCCAGCAGGCTGGCGACAATCAGCATCAGTTTCTTCGGTGCGACAGGTGTTCCCGCCGTTTCAGCATGATCGATGATGCGGACATCACCCACGGTGCTGGCCTTGCTGATACTCAGTTCCTGCTGACGGTTCAGCAGCTGCATGTAGATTTCCTGCCCTGCCTGCACGTCACGCGTTAAACGCACAATTTCCTGCTGAGTCTGCGGCATCTGACTGATTTTGCCGTTCAGCTTTTTCTGCTCGTTTTCCAGCGTCTGGCGTTTTTCCAGCAGCGCGCGGTAGGTCGGGTGGTCTTTGGTAAACAGCTGCGACACTTCGGCTTCACGGAAGGTCAGTTCGTTCAGCTGGCTCTGGATGCTGACGGAAGAGTCGAGTGCTGACTTCGCTTCCAGCGACATATCCACCGAGTCATTCTGGCGGCGGAAGACGTTAAGTTTATCTTCTGCCTGATCCAGCTTACCGCGCACTTCAGGAAGCTGATTTTTCAGGAAGGCCAGACTCTTCTCCGCTTCTTCAGATTTGCGCTCAACGTTCTGGTACAGATAGTTATTGATAATCTGATTCAGCACCTGGCTAATTAATACCGGATCTTCCCCGGTATAGGTCAGGCCCAGCACGCCGGTGTCTTTGCCCATATCGGCAACGGTCAGATTGTTATAAATCAGTTTGATGGCCTGCAGGTCGCTCAGTTTTGTCACGGTGAAGCTGGTGCCCTCATCCGCTTTGATATCGCTGACCAGCATTGTGACATCACCGTGCTGCTCGAACTGACCGACTTTGCCTTTAAACAGCTCATCGCCGTCTTTGCTTACGGTGTAGCTGTCTGGCCCGTTGACTTCGATCGTCAACTGGCGCTTATCCCATACGGCCGGCACTTTCAGGCGCGAAACGGCGATCTGCTCCGGCTTACCGCCCATCATGCGCGACAGGCCTTTACCGATAAGCGGGAAATAGTCCTGCTGCACCAGCACATCCAGACCGAGGTCGGTCACGGTTTTACCCAGCACCATACGTGACGTCACAATCTGGACTTCTGTCGCTGATGCGGGCTGCGCGTTCGGCATCATCTGCGTCAGGTCATTCAGCACGGTGTTGGCATTCTTCTGCTCAACCTGCACCATCGCGTCCGCACTGTATATAGGTGTGGCAAACAGGCTGTACAGCGTGCCCATCAGCATAAACAGTGCGGTAACCGCAACAATTATCCAGCGATGGTCAATAAGTTGCCCCACAAGATGCGCCAGATCGAACCCGTTCGAATCGTCTTGCGGCGCTGACGGTGCCTTACTTTTTATTTTCATGGATCATCCCAACTATCGGCTTAATGCGTTGACCCATTTCTGGGCAGCGTTTTCAAGGATTCCGTACACGGCCTCAAAGGCATCGCGGCTTTTTTTATACGGGTCGGCAATTTCCTGCTGGTTGATCCAGTGACCAAACAACATGGTTTTGCCTCGTACGGAAGGGTTGATGCGGCAGACCTGGTCGACATGTTTTTTTTCCATCACCAGGATTAAATCGTAATCCCGGCACATGCCAGAAGTCAGTTGCTGTGCCACATGCCCCTGCAGTGACACCCCACGTTCTGCGGCCACGCTGCTGGCAGTCTCGTCAGCAGCCTGGCCCACCATGGCCCCCAGTCCCGCGGATGCGATATTCTTCTCAGGAAGTGCGGATTTCAGCAGCCGCTCCCCGGTGGGGGAGCGGCAGATGTTTCCGATACAAACAACTAAGATTGAATTAATCATAATGTTTCCCGGCGGTTACCAGTTATGAAGCGTCTGCACGGTACGGGTCGCATCGTAAACACCGCTGATGGTCGGAACGAGCTGCGAAATTACGCGGTTCCAACGTGCCAGAGGCGTCGAGGTGACGTAAACAATGTCATACGGTTCTAACTGGAATTCGGTCCCCATTACCATCGCGGCGGCATCTTTCGTATTCAGCTGATAGATGTTGGCGATCTTGCTGCGGTTAGGCCCTTTGGTCGGACGGATAACGAACACGCCCGTTGCATCGGCAACGGTCTGATCCATGCCCTGTGCATTGCCCAGCGCTTCAGACAGCGTCATACCGCTGCGGTCCATTTTCAGGGTGGCCTGCTGTTTCACTTCACCCATCACGAAGACTTTAAGGTCGTCGTTACGCGGTACATACAGAATGTCACCCGGGTAAAGCAGGTGGTTTTGCGACAGGTCGCCGTTCTGCATCAGTGCCTGCAGGGAGATCGGCTGCTCACGTCCGTTGTGCGTCAGCACCACGTTGCGCCAGTCGGCGGTCGCGGTTAAGCCACCGGCGGCATTGATGGCATCAAGAATGGTCAGCGGCACGTTAGTAATCGGCTGCTGACCTGAGGTGGTCACCTCACCCGTCACGTAGGTTTTTTGTGATTTAAACGAGGCGATGCTGACATCAACCTGCGGGCTTTCGATGTACTGAGCCAGGCGACGCGCGATCTCATCGCGGATCTCCTGCACCGTACGCCCTGCCACTTTCACCCGTCCGATATAGGGATAGAAGATAGTGCCGTCAGAATGGACCCAGTTACCGGTGTCGCTGGCGCTACGGTACTGGCCGGATGGCGTCGTCAGCTCCGGGTGATCCCAGACAGTGACGGTCAGTACGTCGCCCACACCAACGCGGTATTCATACGACTGCAGTTCACGCTGCAGGGCATCGTTCGCCTGAGCGACGACCGGTTTTGGCCGCATACGCTCAACCAGACTCGGTGTCAGCGGGAAGACATTAACGTATTTATCAATGTCGAAATCACTGTCCTGCTGTTTGACAACATCTTTACCCGAAGTGGAAAGGTGGCTACCCGGTTCGATAGTACAACCGGAAAGGAACGCTGCTGAAACCAGCAGGGGAATCAATTTAGTTTTGATTGTAATCATCTAGTTCATCGCTATCAGTAATGTGAATGATAGTGGCGAGACCGCCGCTGTGTAGCGTCTAAGCGTTGCTAATTGCTCAAATCAGGCACTGTATCTGTAGGTCATAATCTGTCAGCCCTCTGGCCCCGTTTAATAAGCCCCATCACGTTTCAGAACCACACCAACAGTTTTGAACAGAATGGCGATATCGTTCCACAGTGACCAGTTCTTGACGTACCACGAGTCGAAGTAAACACGGGTTTCATAATCCACGTCATTACGTCCACTTACCTGCCACAGACCGGTCATGCCTGGTTTGGCCATAAAGTAGTAATCAACATCACCCGCATAGCGTTCCAGTTCGGCTTCGATCACCGGACGTGGCCCCACCAGACTCATCTCACCGCGAACCACGTTCCAGAGCTGCGGTAATTCATCCAGGCTGGTCTTGCGGATAAAATGCCCCACGCGCGTAATGCGGGGATCATTTTTCAGCTTAAAGTCTTTGTCCCACTCTTCCCGGGCGGCCGGATCGGTGCGCAGGACTTCTTCCAGCACCTCTTTCGAATTCACCACCATCGAGCGGAACTTCAGACATTTAAATTTGCGGCCATTTAAGCCCACGCGTTCGTGGCCATATATCGGCGCACCGCCATCGCGGGAGACCATAAAGATCAGCGCGGCTAACGCCGGCAGCAGCATGGTAATAATGCTCAGAGCCCCTACGAGGTCGAAGGCGCGCTTCAGGAAACGTGACGTGCGCTTGGCGAGATTATTATTTACGCGCAGGATCATCACTTCATGGCTGAAGATATAAGCCATGTCCGTACCGTAAAGCGGTACACCACGTAATGAAGGAATAACCGACACCGAACGGCAGTTATGCTTGGCCAGATTTTTCAGCCACAGATCGCGGGACTGACTCTGCTCATATTCCACGGCGACAATAAACTGCGTTTCGCTGTTCACCAGCGACCACAGCGTCTGCTCGTCTTTAATCACCGGCACACCAAACAGCTCAAGGGCTGGCTGACTGCCGTCGACATCGAAGAAGGCCACCACGTCAAAGCCCATGACCTCTTCGCTCTGCAGCGCCTGCCAGGCTTCTTCGGCATTCTTGCCGCTGCCGAGAATAATGGATTGTTTCTTCCAAAGGTTTTTACGGTTAAGCACCCGTTTAACCACCGCACGGCCGACGGGGATCAACACCATCGCCAGCAGCCAGGTTAATGCCCAAATCCAGCGGGACAGTTCCCATTTGGACAATGCGCTGATGGACAAGGCAATAACGGAAAATACCAGCACTGTTCTCAGTGCTTCTTTTAACTCGAACCAGAAAGGTTTGCGGTATGTATAATGACGCAATCTCACCCAGAACCAACCGACACACACAACAGAAAGCATAATATGTGTCGCTATCGTCAATTTAAGATCGACAGAAGGAATATCTGACAGAATATCACCAGGGAAACTATTAATCAGCAAAATGGCCACGGCCAGTGCTGCATTAAAACAGATGAGATCTGAGAGAGCTAATGACAGTTTTATTAACAACCCTTTAAAGGTAAATTCAATATCGCGCATAGTTAACTCTTAATTTTATCTTAGAAAGCCTGTGTTTTATTGGTCTCTGACCTGGTGAGATGAGTATTTAATCAACACATCAGTTATTACACAGGAAACTTATTTAGGGAGTCTGACAAAAAGGTCATCGTAGCTGGCATAGCGGCTAGAGATTTTGGCAAGAAAATCAACATGAACGTTTACTGTTCCGCGGCGCTTCCTGAACAGTCTCAAGACTCGTCAGGACACGCTACCGCCCCTGGCTTGTAGCTGCCAATGCGCTGTAAAATGTTGCCGTTTCATGTTGTTTACCTGTCATCTCTCACGGCAGGCTTTAGCGTTCATTCAGCGGAAATGTGTCTTCATTCACATAAATCAACATTGGGTCCGCCTGCACTGCGCTAAATTCAACATCCACGCAGACATTCAGTAACACGTTGCTATACTAGTTATAACTGGCCTGTTTACAAGAGGCTCCCCGCGCCCGTACCTTCTTTTAGGATTAAGACTACGTTAATGCTGCGTCAGTACCGCTCATTCCCTTTCTCCTCTTAAAGTAAATTCAAGATTAATTCCCTGCCTAAAAATAAGATTAATCTTACCTCCCTGTATTCCGGTGATAAGTATTACTCTTTAATCAATCTGGCCCTATACGATTATTCCTGAAAAGAAACAGTTTAAGACTTTCGGCATCTCCGGTTATTTCCCGGCCAGTCATGTTGCTTTCCTGTGCAGCGCGGGCGGAACAGAGTCCTCAACCCGGATTAGCGGTTGAAATGGGGCCGGTTACGACCCATCATTGATCCTTACATATGCTGTTCAGGTGAAAATAATGTTCGAATGGATCGCCGACCCGTCAATCTGGGCCGGCCTCGTCACGCTGGTCCTGCTGGAACTGGTACTGGGTATTGATAACCTGGTGTTTATTGCCATTCTGGCGGAGAAGCTCCCCCCTGCCCTGCGCGACCGTGCCCGCGTCACCGGCCTGCTGCTGGCCCTGCTGATGCGTCTGGCGCTGCTGGCGTCTATCTCCTGGCTGTCATCGCTGACCAGCCCGCTGTTCAGCCTGAGCGGACACGCGTTCAGCGCCCGCGACCTGATTATGCTGGTGGGCGGGGTCTTTCTGCTGTTTAAAGCGACAATGGAGCTGAACGAACGGCTGGAAGGTAAAGATGAAGAAGAGGGGCCGCAAAAGCGCGGTGCGCGATTCTGGCCGGTGGTGGCGCAGATCGTGGTGCTGGATGCCGTGTTTTCTCTGGACTCGGTGATCACCGCCGTCGGGATGGTTGACCACCTGGCGGTGATGATGGCAGCCGTGATTATTGCCATCCTGCTGATGCTGCTGGCCAGTAAACCCCTCACCCGCTTTGTCAACGGCCACCCGACCATCATTATTCTTTGTCTCAGCTTTCTGCTGATGATTGGCTTCAGCCTGGTGGCCGACGGCTTTGGCTATTCCATTCCCAAAGGCTATCTCTACGCGGCGATTGGTTTCTCGGTGATTATTGAAGCGCTGAACCAGCTGGCACAGTTTAACCGCCGCCGCTTCCTGTCTGCGCGCTCACCGCTGCGCAAGCGCACCGCAGAAGCCGTGCTCAGGCTGCTGCGCGGCCATCATGAGCAGGCGGAACTGGATGCGGAAACGTCCTCACTGGTGGCCGACAGCGCCGGACGCAAAGCCATCTTTAACAAACAGGAGCGCATGATGATCGCGCGCGTGCTGGCGATGGGCCAGCGCAGCGTCAGCAGCATTATGACCTCCCGACATGAAATTGAGCATATTGACCTGGCGGAATCGCCGGAAAAAATCATGGCCCTGCTCGATCAGAATCAGCATACGCGCCTGATTATTACCGAGAACAGCGATGACCCTCTCGGCGTCGTCCACGTGACCGACCTGCTGAAGCAGGCGCTGCACGGCAACGACCTCGATATAAGGGGGCTGATCCGCCAGCCGCTGGTCTTCCCGGAACAGCTGACTCTGCTGCCCGCGCTGGAGCAGTTTCGCGCCGCCCGCACCCACTTTGCCTTTGTGGTGGATGAGTTCGGTTCGGTCGAGGGGATTGTCACGCTGAGTGACGTGATGGAAACCATTGCCGGTAATCTGCCGAATGAGGGGGAAAAGCTCGACCCCCGCCATGACATTCAGCAAAATACTGACGGCAGCTGGACGGCCAACGGCCATATGCCGCTGGATGACCTGGCGATGCATTTACCGCTGGAGCTGGATGAAAAACGTGAATACAACACCCTGGCTGGGCTGTTAATGGAACATCTACAGGACGTGCCGCAGGAAGGGGAAGAGGTGCAGGTCGGGGAGTATCTGTTCCGCACCCTGCAGGTTGACAGCCACCGGGTGCAGAAAGTGCAGATTATCCCGAATCACAACGAAGGTTAATTTTGACGGATGCAGATTATCCGCAGGGGACGACCGGAAGGCATGGTCGGCCCCTGCCCCGTCACTCAGCCGCCATTACAGATCTTTCAGCACCTTTTTGACATCATCCTTCTTATCGCTTTCCGGGTTGCCCTCCATCCACTTTTTCAACCGATCGCGCGCTTCATCGCGCAGCTGCTGGCGCAGAACCTGGTCCACTTTAAGATTGTAGTTGATGGCCGACCAGGGGCCGTAGATATGCAGCGGTACCGGCGTTTGCTGCAAGCGCTGTATCAGCGTGCTGTCGCCAATCCAGCCTTCGGTCACCGTCACACCAAAACGAATATCCAGCGCCCGTTTAACCACATCGATGGATCCGGCCCCGGTATAGTTAAGCGTACCGGAGTGTGCATCCAGCTTGCCGAAGTCGAAAACGCCATTTTTCAGGGCCAGTGATGCCTGCACCTGCTGGAGATTCGCCTGATTGTCACTGCTCTGGCCCTGCACTTTATTACTGCTGTTTTCCACCGCCCGCTGGATCAGCTGCTGGAAGTTGAGCCCGGCAAACTGCGCATCTTTAATGCTCAGATCTGCCCTGCCCTGCCAGTGACGCTTAAAGGCATCCACCGTCAGCCCCTCGCCTGAGAAACGGCCCGTCATCGACAGTGCCCCGCTGACTTTGGCCGGCAGTTCAAGACTGTTCAACAGTGGGGAGAGCGATAGCTGATTCAGCTCCGGCTGCAGAGTAACTTTGGTGACTGCGTTGCGCACGTCAACGGTTCCCGGCAGAGAGAAACGCCCCTCTGCGGCACGGCCGCTGAAGGTGTTGACCGTCAGCAGTCCCTGCTTATTGATGGCATCCAGTCGGACATCACTTATCTGCATGCCACGCCAGTTCAGCCTGTCGGCCGCCAGCCTGATGCTGCCGTCCACCGCATTGAGCGGAGAGTTGGCGTTGTCATACTCTGGCAGAGCGGCGATCACCGGCGCAGGACCGGAACGCTGGTCCCCTCCGGTGGCGTCGCCGGGTGATACCTGAGTCAGCCCCAGCAAGGCATCAAGATTGAGACTGGCCGCATGCAGATCCGCACTCACCTGCGGCCGCGCACCCAGGGTGCCGGCCAGGCTACCGGTCAGCTTGCTGTCATTGGCGGTCAGCATCATGTCCGCCAGGCTGAACTGCTGGCTGGCGGCATTCCACTGTGCTTTCATGGTGGCACTGCCTTTGACCCCCTCCTGGGGAAGATCGGCCCCTTTCAGCTGGTAATCGAACTGGTTCACCACCGCATCAATGCGCCGTGGATAATCGGCAATATTCAGATCGCTGTCGATACTGACCTGCAGTTCACGCTGGTCGCGATTAATCCGGCTGCTAAAGGTCAGATGCGCCAGGCGCGGCTGCGTCTGATCCAGCGACAGATTAAAATCACGCACATTGAGCTGCTCACCATTATTTTGCTGCCAGACCAGCAGGCTGTCGGCAATGCGCAGGTGGGCAATGTCAAACTTCCAGCCACGGGCGACGTCACTGACCCGGGTCACGTCACTGTCATCGACGGGGCCGATGGGGGCATCGGCCGGACGCTGGCTGTCACTGTCAGGCATCAGGCGCACCACCGCGCCTTTCAGCATGATCTGCTTAACGGAAAGCTGATGGGAGAGGAGCGGCAGCAGGTTGACGTCCAGCCGCATATTCTGAGCGCTGACCACGGGCTGGGAGGCCCCGGGGGCGGTCAGCGTCATCGGGCCAGAAAGAATACTGAGCTGAGGCCAGACGTGCCAGCGCAGATCGCCGTTCAGCGCCAGGCGATAACCGTTATGCTGCTCCACCTGGCGAACCATATAGGCGCGAAAATCATTAGGATTCACCAGCACGACCAGCGCGGTCATACCGGCCACCATCACCACCAGTAAGATAGCCAGGGTGGTAATAAATCTTTTCATGCCTTCTCCTTAAACCCCATGCTTTCAACCCGCAGAGACGCTGCCCGCCTTGCTGTTAAGCTTAGTCTTTATCAATGCGGCTGGCGTCTGCGCCCTGCTGACCTTTGTATTTGGCATCCTGACGGCTGTTATAAGGCCGGGCGGCCGGCCCGGACAGCGGTTCAAAACTGAGCGCGCCAATCAGCATGCCGGGACGCAGTGCCAGGGGGAGTTTACCTGAATTATAGAACTCCAGCACAATGCGGCCCTGCCAGCCGGGATCGATACGGTGTGCGGTAACGTGTACCATCAGCCCGAGTCGCGCCAGGGAAGAGCGTCCGTCCAGCCAGCCCACCAGGTCGTCCGGCAGCGTCACCGACTCCAGCGTCACCGCCAGCGCCAGCTCACCGGGGTGCAGATAAAACGCATCCCCTTCCGGCAGCACAATTTCGTCGCTCATCACGCGATCCAGCGCTGCGCTGACTTCATCTTTCGGGCCACTTAAATCAATAAACGGTGCCGTATGACCGCGAAACGTGCGGAACTGATTACCGAGGCGCACATCGACGGTAGCGCCATTGATGCGTTCGACCGGGGGGCGCGGTTCAATACCCAGTTTGCCGTTATCGAGCCAGGCTTCTATATCGCGGTCACATAATCTCATGAGGGACTCCAGCAGACACTTCGGTTACTCGAAGAACTGATTAATTTTCGCTTTCAGGATATCAATGGCAATACGGTTTTTCCCGCCGCGCGGCACGATGATATCGGCATATTGCTTTGACGGTTCGATAAATTGCAGGAACATCGGACGTACCGTCTTCTGATACTGTGCCATTACCGAATCCATTGAACGCCCGCGCTCGTTAACATCGCGCTTCATGCGTCGCATCAGGCAGATGTCCAGCGGGGTATCAACGAAAATTGAAAAGTTCATTTCCTGGCGCAGGCGCGCATCGGTCAGCAGCAGGATCCCCTCAAGGATAATGACTTTCTTCGGTTTCAGGCAGAGCGTCTGCGCGGTACGGGTATGCTCAACGTAGCTGTAGACTGGCAGATCGATCGGCTGCCCGGCTTTCAGCATCTGTAAATGCTGTAACAGGAGGTTATGATCCATGGCGCTGGGATGGTCATAGTTGGTCTTGACCCGCTCCTCCATGGTGAGATGACTCTGGTCTTTATAGTAGGCATCCTCGGGGATGACACCAATATTTTCATCACCGACGCGGTCGCGTACTTCACGATACAGCGTACTGGCAATAAGACTTTTTCCCGAGGCAGAAGCACCTGCGATACCTACGATGACGCACTGATGTGACTTGTCAGTCATATATTAAAGACCTGATTCTGAGACAATATAAGGGTGAGCACACCCGGCAGATTTAGCGCTACAGGCAGACAGTGGCTGCCGACACACCTGCAGCATGAATTTGAAGGGTATAGCGGGCGCAATTATAGGGAGTTAGCCCTGCTGATGCCAGAAAAAAGCGCCTGGGACCTTTTCAGACTTTCCCGTTAGGCGACAATCACTTTCACCGATAAACTGGCCGACAGAAAAACAGCAAAAAGGAAACCGTGTGTCCTGGCATCTCGTCCATATTTTAACCTATTTCGGCGACAGCATGTTGCTGATCCCGACCGCTGCTATTATGGCGTTATTGCTCCACTATAAAAGCGACGATAAACGCACGGCCTGGTATTGGGTGCTCGCTTTCTGCACGGCCGGGGCCGTGGTCAGCCTGTCTAAAATCGCCTTTCTCGGGTTTGGTATTGGCAGTGCGCGCTTCAACTTCACCGGTTTCAGTGGCCACAGTGCCATGTCCGCCACGCTGTGGCCGGTGATGCTCTGGCTGCTGAGTGGCCGCCTGGCGAACATCTGGCGGGGCGTAGCGGTGGCCTGTGGTTATCTGATCCCACTGATGGTCGGCCTTTCCCGCCTGGTGCTGAACTACCACTCCGTCAGTGAGGTGGTTGCCGGGCTGACGCTGGGGTTTACCCTCAGCAGCGTCTTTCTGTTCAGCCAGCGTCACATCCGCCCGCGCGGGTTCTCACCATTACAGCTGGGGATCGCCCTGCTGCTGCCGTTATTACTGATCGGCCACGGCCGCATCGCCACCACCCAGCAATTCCTGCAGCGGCTGTCCGTGCAGATTGCCGGTATCGACCACGCCTGGACCCGCGAGGAGTTGCTCAAACTGCGTCAGTGAGGGCGTTTTTACTCTCTTTTCACCGGCAGACCTGGGTTCAATCGTCCGAATAACGCGATCTTTTGGTTTTGGCGAAAATAGTGCTTATTTGTTATGCCAGCATGGGCATAAGATATTAAGATTATGCCTATATCGGTGCCATGCTGGATATGTAATGACGACAAAAAATTTATCACCGGTAACCTCCCGGCGCGCACAGTGGGTTAACGCCCTGCTGCTGGGAGTGTTAAGTTTTGTCGTCACTTTTTACTGTCTTGAGCTGATCAAGGTCAGCGGCCAGATATCGCCGCTGTGGTTTTCCACCGCGCTGATGACCATCGTAGTATTCCGTCACCCCCTGCACCGCCTGCCCCTGCTGCTGGCGTGCTGCGTTGTCGGCGTCTCCGTGGCCAACGCCCTGGTCATCGGTCCCTCGCTGGCCAACCTGAAGTTCCCGCTGGTCAATCTGCTCCAGGCTTTGCTGGGGGGCGCACTGCTGCGCCTGCTGCTGGATCGTGACAAACCGCTGAACTCGCTGTTTAGCTGGTGCAAAATGATGGTCGCCGTCGGCGTTATGACGCCGCTGATCGGTGGGCTACTGGCCAGCTGGCTGCTGCATTTTGACGGCCACTCGTCGCTGCGTTTCTTCACCACCTGGAGCATCTCTGAGGTGATTGGCATGCTGGCGCTGGGCCCGGTCTGTCTGCTGTGGCAGCCGGATTATCTGCGCCGTCATCTGCGCCAGAACGTGCTGTTTGAAACCCTGCTCACGCTGATTGTCACGCTGGCACTGTGCTGGCTCTCACTGCGCTATGTCCCCTGGCCTTTTACCTTTGTTATTGTGATCCTGTTTTACAGCGCGGTCCGTCTGCCCCGCTTTGAAGCCTTTGTGATCTACCTTGCGACCATCTCAATGATGTCGCTGATGCTGGCCCTGCAGCTGATCCCTGACGACATCATTAATGCCCGGATGCTGGTGTCCATGCCCTGGGTCCCGTTCCTGCTGGCGCTGATCCCCAGCCATATCATGACGCTGGTGATGCACTCATTTCGCGAAGAGCGTAAGCACATCTCTGAAAGCGAAACGCGCTTTCGCCACGCCATGGAGTATTCAGCTATTGGTATGGCGCTGGTATCAACCCGCGGCGACTGGATGCAGGTCAACCCTTCCCTGTGCAAAATACTGGGCTACAGCAGGACGGAACTCAGCGTCCTGAACTTTCAGACGCTGACCCACCCCGACGATCTCGACGCCGATCTGGAACAGATGCACGCTCTGCTGGCAGGCGAGATCAGAAGCTACAGCCTGGAGAAGCGTTATATTCATAAAAACGGCCAGATCCTCTGGGTCCTGCTGGCCGTATCACTGGTACGCGACAGCGAACAGCAGCCGCTCTACTTTATTGCGCAGATTGAAGATATCTCCGATCTGAAAAAGACGGAGGAGGTGAACCAGCGCCTGATGGAACGGATCACCCTGGCGAATGAAGCCGGCGGGATCGGCGTCTGGGAGTGGGATTTACAAAACGGCGTGATGAGCTGGGATAAGCGTATGTTCCAGCTCTATCAGATGCCAGCCAATGCCCAGGCCTCGTACCAGGACTGGGTTAACCGGCTGCACCCGGCCGACCGGGAAGGCGCTATCCGCATGTTTGATAACGCCGCTAAAAATGCCATGCCGGTCGACGTTGAGTATCGTATTAATACGGACACCGGCGTGCGTCATATCCGCGCCCAGTGCAATATTTTGCTGGACCGGAATGGCAACGTCGAACGTATGCTTGGCATAAATCAGGACGTTACCGACTTACGCCTGCTCACCAACGCCCTTTATGAAGAGAAAGAGCGCATGCACATCACCCTGGATGCCATTGGTGAAGCCGTGATCAGCACCGACGAAGAGATGCGGGTGATCTTTATGAACCCGGTGGCAGAAAAAATGAGCGGCTGGCTCCAGCATCAGGCCTCGGGTAAACCCCTGAGCGAGATCCTGCATCTGACCCAGGGCAGCCAGGACCCGGAGCGTAAAAATCTGCTGCTGTGCGACCTGCCGCAGCAGAAAACCCCGGGAGAGCCCGATGCCGAGCTGGTGCTACACAACCGCTCCGGTGAGCAGTTCGCCGTGCATTACAGCCTGTCACCGCTGAAAACGCTGGCCGGTGAAAACATCGGCAGCGTAATGGTGATCCAGGACGTCAGTGAATCCCGTGAAATGCTGAAGCGTCTGAGCTACAGCGCCTCGCACGATATGCTGACGCGCCTGCCTAACCGCGCCAGCTTCGAGCATCAGCTTAAACGCCTGACCCTCTCCGGGACAGAGCAGCAGCACGTGCTGGTGTTTATCGATCTCGATCGCTTTAAATCCGTCAATGACACCGCAGGCCATGCGGCCGGGGATGCCCTGCTGCGTGACATCGCTGGCGTGATGCAGCGCCATCTGGGGACCGGCGATTTCCTCGCCCGCCTGGGCGGCGATGAGTTTGGCGTCCTGCTGCCGGACTGCACGCTGGAGCAAGCCGGCGAGACAGTGGGCCGTATTATTAGCGCCGTTAGCGATTATGGCTTCCTGTGGGAGGGCCGGTTGCATCACGTCGGTGCCAGCGCCGGTCTCACGCCGGTCAGTGCGGACAGCGCCAGCGAACTGATGGCGCAGGCAGACCTTGCCTGCTACCACGCCAAGCATAACGGACGCGGCCGACTGTCCTTCTACGAAAGCCACCTGCTGAAACGACTGAAGCCAGTCATGACCCGCGCTGAAAATGCGCATATCATTGCTCATCAACCGATGCGCCTGCAGGTGTGGGCGGCCTCCCCGCCGGGAAAAATCCATGCCACCAGCTTCTGGCTGGCAGAGATGCAGCTGTTTACGCCAGAAGGGGATGAAATTGATGAAACCAGCTTCCGCGCCGGGCTGCAGGACAGCGATCTTTTTGTCGAACTGGACCGCAAGCTGATCAGAGAATTCTTCCAGCACTACGCGCAGGGAACCATCAGTAAAGGCCTGACCCTGGCGTTGCCGATCTCCGGCTTCGGGCTGCGCGATGACGCTTTCATTAACGATACGCTGGCCCAGTTTGCCCGCTACAGCGTACCGGCCAATACCCTCTGGTTTGCCCTCAATGCCGACGTTCTCAGCCAGCCAGATGAAGCACTGCACCGCAATATTGCCCGCCTTCGCGCCGCCGGTAGCCGGATTGTCCTGCGCGACTTTGGCCGCAATCTGGATGCGTTTAACCAGCTGCCGGCCGACGAAATTGACTATCTGTACCTCGCCAGCGAGCTGGTGGCCAACGTCCACTGTAACCTGATGGATGAGATGATGGTGTCGATCATTCACGGCCACGCCCGGCGGCTGGGTATTGCCACTCTCGCCGGGCCCGTAGAGCTGCCGGTGGCCCTTAACACGCTCTCCTCCATTGGCATCGACGTGGTGTGGGGCGATACCATCGCGCCCCGCCAGCCGCTGGCGTCGATGCTGATGAACAGCTACTTCGCCATCAAATAATTCACCCTTATTTCGGCTGGTGCAGACAAGCTTGAGTGATCCAGCCCTGCACCTTCGCATCCTGCTCCGCGCCGGTCAGCAGCTGTGCGCTGGCCGACATCAGCGGCGCACAGCGCAAACCCGCTTTCAGCATGATGTGCAGGGTTTGCGGATCATCTTCATAGCGAAAGACCGCCAGCATCTGCTTCGGCGTCAGAGTCACTCCCTGTGCAATGGCGCTGGACAGTACCTGCTGGAGCACGCTGGTGGTCTCGTCGCGGTAGCGCCAGTTACCCCGGGCTTCATCAATCAGCGCATTGGTCATCCCTTTCTCACCAAATTGCCTTTCCGGCTCAAGGTAATGATCCCAGACAATCAGCCCGCTGTTGAGTAACGCCGCCCGGGTCGGTGGTGGAGCATACTTAATCATCCAGGCCATCAGGGTCAGATCGCGCCCGCTACCGTCGGACAGCGTTTGCTCGAGTAGCAACGGCTGCTGACGTACTGCCGCCATTAGCGTTGCGGTGTCGTCATTCAGCGCCAGCAGCATCAGCCGCCAGAGGCCCTGCGGGGCTGGCTCATACGCCAGCAGAAAATTCGCCGTGCTGCCGATGCCTGTAAACAGGGCGGTGGTCATGTAAGAGGGTGCGTCCGGGAGACGGGGCTTTATCCAGTCAGGACGTGCCGCCAGCAGCAGGGCCATCGTCGCATAAAAACGCTGCTGCCGCGCCTCGCCCGCAGGCGGCTCGAGACGCAGATCGCGCAGCGGATCGTAATCAAAGGAGAGTGACTGGATCTGTGCCGGGGTCATCACCGAAAGAAACAGCTTCAGGGCGACCGTATTATGGCTTTCAATCGCATTGCTGAGGACAGAGTAGCCATTTTCCCCTTTATCCAGCGGCGAAAGTCCGCGCCGGATAAAATAGCGCAGCGTCTGTTCGGGATAGGCTTTTGCCGCTGCGCGGTAAAACAGCTCGCGGGCGCTGTCGTCAGGGAGTCGGTTCAGCTGCGTGATCGCACCCTGCTCCAGCAACACCAGGTTATGTTGCATCTGCCGCTCGTGCCGCGTCCACGCCATGGTGCTCTGGTGACCCGGGTTAAACCAGAAGGCGGCAGTCAGTACGGTAAACAGCAGCCATCCGGTGACCAGCGCCTTTACCGGCGGGACATCGCGCCGCTGCCAGCGAGCCAGCAGCAGCGTAAGCCAGGTCAGCAGGGACACCATTAACAGCAGTACCTCATGGGCAAACTCCACGACCCTCAGCCCAGCCGGCCAGAGTAACAGAGCGATAATCAGCGACTGCGGCAGCAGTGATGCCAGCAGTACCCAGCGGGAACGGGTATGACGCCAGCGCAGGGCCAGCACCAGCGCGGTGATGCCAAGGGCCAGAGGGGCAATCGTCAGCGACACCAGGATTAAAAATACAGACAAGCTCACATCCACTCCCTGCCCTCTGCCGGATGGCAGGGCGGTTATTCCATTTTGTGGACGCGATTCTATACAAAGCCGGCCGATAAATAAAAGACGACGTGGTAAACCTTCTCTTGCCGCTTGCGCCGCCAGCGCACTCAGGCTAAAGTCGCCCCCTTTTTTCCCACTCAGCGGAGGAAACGATGTTTATCGGTTTCGACTACGGTACGGCAAACTGCTCTATTGCCATCATGGAAAACGGTGCCCCTAAGCTGCTGCCGTTAGAGCAGGACTCGCCTTATTTACCCTCAATGCTGTGTGCGCCCACCCGTGATGCCGTCAGCGAATGGCTGTTCCGTCATCATCAGGTCCCTACCCCACAGGCAGAAAACCAGGCGCTGCTGCGCCGTGCGCTGGCGTTTAACCGCGAAGAGGATATCGACGTCCTGCCGGGCAGCGTCAAATTCGGCCTCGCGTCACTGGCACAGTACATGGATGACCCGGAGGACGTGTGGTTTGTGAAATCCCCCAAATCGTTCCTCGGAGCCAGCGGGCTGAAACCACAGCAGGTCGCTTTCTTCGAAGATCTGGTCTGCGCCATGATGCTGCACATCCGCCAGACCGCTGAAGGTCATCTGAACGAGCGCGTCACTCAGGCGGTGATCGGTCGTCCGGTCAACTTCCAGGGACTGGGCGGCGATGATGCCAACCAGCAGGCGGAAGGCATTCTGGCACGTGCGGCCAGCCGCGCCGGTTTCCAGGAGGTGGTGTTCCAGTTTGAACCCGTAGCTGCCGGGCTGGATTTTGAAGCGACGCTGACGAAAGAAACCCGGGTGCTGGTGGTGGATATCGGCGGGGGAACCACCGACTGCTCCATGCTGCTGATGGGCCCGCAGTGGCACGATAAAGCGGATCGTGGCGACAGTCTGCTGGGTCACAGCGGTTGCCGCGTGGGGGGAAACGACCTGGATATCATGCTGGCGTTTAAGGAACTGATGCCGCTGCTGGGGCTGGGCGGTGAAACCGTGAAAGGTACCGGGCTGCCGGCCCTGCCTTGGTGGAACGCCGTCGCGATTAACGATGTGCCTGCGCAGAGTGACTTCTATGCCGCCGCCTCACGCAAGCAGCTGCAGGACCTGATCCGCGATGCTGCCGAACCGGCTAAAGTACAGCGCCTGCTTAAAGTGTGGCAGCAGCGGCTGGGCTATCGTCTGGTGCGTGCCGCCGAAGAGAGCAAAATCATTCTGTCGCAGCGTGACGAGGTGCAGACCGCGCTGGACTTTATCGACGCCGGACTGGAAACAGGCATCAGCGTTACCGCGCTGGAAGCGGCCATCAGCCAGCCGCTGGAACGCATTCAGGAGCAGGTCACCCTGGCCTTAAATACCAGCGGCACGCGTCCTGACGTGATTTATCTGACCGGAGGCAGTGCGAAATCGCCGGTGCTGCGTGCGGCATTACAGCAGCAGCTGCCGGATATTCCGCTGGCCAGCGGCGATGACTTCGGCTCTGTGACCGCAGGCCTGGCACGCTGGGCACAGGTGATGTTCCGTTAATCGTTCGCAGTCTGACCGGCCAGCCCGGTCAGACTACTGAACGCGCCCTTCCCGCCCGCCACCAGAGGATCAGCGACAGCAGGGCTACCCCACCCAGTACGCTGAACGCCGCGCTGAACGAGTAGCGCGTGGCAATAAATCCGGCCAGCGCCGGACTGAACGCCGCCCCGGCCCCCTGCATAAACATAATAATGCTCTGCCCCGCATTAACATGCCCCGTACCTTTCAGCACGCTGACCACGTAACCCGGCAGCGCCACGCCGAGAATGCCCGCCGCCAGCCCATCCATAATCTGCACCGGGATCATCGCCAGTGGCTCGGCAAATCCGGCGGCAATCGCGGCACGGAAAGGCAGCACCATCAGCGCCACCATAATCAGCCGCCGGTAGCCATATTGCTCGATGCGCGCGGCGGTAAACAGCGCCACCGGGATCATCACGCACTGCGAAATCACCACCGTGGCAGCCGCATACAGACCGGGGTTAATGGCCCCGGAACCGGACGCCGAGGCGACGCGCATGCTTAACATAGGCAGCAGTGCAGCATTGGAAAGATGGAAAAGCAGCAGGGTCAGCCCGGTAATCAGCAACAGCGGATTTTTTATCAGTACCGACAGGCGCGGTACCGAAGTGGCCTCCTGCGCAGAGGTCAGTCCACGGGCAACGGCATGATCGATATCCTGTTCATGAATGGCAAGAACAGCAACGGAGGTCAGCACCGCCATGCCGGTCATCAGCACAAAAACGGCCCCAATGCCACTGTACCAGCTGGCGACGCCTGCCAGCACCGCCGCCGTCATATTCCCGCCATGATTAAACGCTTCGTTTCGCCCCATCTGGCGGTTAAAACCGGCCTCTCCGGTAATCCCCAGAGTGATACCGGCCAGCGCCGGACCAATAAAGGCGGCGGCGATGCCGGTCGCTATCTGCGATAGTGTGACGGCAACCGGCTCAGGACGATACCACAGCCACAGCGTGGCCACGGTTATCAGGGCACAGCAGACCAGCAGCCACAGACGCTTGCGGGTGGTGGCATCGATCATGATCCCGGCCGGGATAGTGACCAGCAGACCGGCCAGACCGCCGGCGGTCATCACCAGGCCGATATCATCCGGTGTCCACTGCCTGTCGGTGAGAAAAATGCCTAAAAAAGGGCCAAGACCATCACGCACATCGGCAAGAAAAAAGCTCATCAGACACAAAGCCTGAAGCGATCGTTTGGACATGGTATTTCCCCTGGCGAAAAGGTCAGTGAGACCCAAAAAGGCACGAAAGGTTAACGATAAGATGCGCCTATCATGCCTGAAAACGGCAATAAGTCACCGGGAAGGAGAGTAACGAATTGAAACCTGCAGAAAGAACATCGGCCAGGCCTGGGGAGACTGTCCGGCGCAAAAAAGCCCGCAAAGGCGGGCCTGGTGTGCGCAATACTCAGCGACGTTTAGTAGCTGCTGACTTCAGACAGCAGACGAAGATCCTCATCTTTCAGTCTGAGAACGGCGGCTTTCGCCAGTTCGTCGACCTGTGCCAGCGACGTGGCGCTGACAATCGGCGCGGTGACCGACGGACGGGCGATCTGCCAGGCCAGTGCCACCTGCGCAGGCGAGGCATGACGGGCATCGGCTATCTGGACCAGCGCATTGACGATTTTCAGGCCGCGATCGTTCAGATACTTTTCGACGACACCCTGGCCACGGGCGCTTTTCGCCGCATCCTCTTTACTGCGGTACTTTCCACTGAGGAAACCGCTGGCTAGGGAGTAGTAGTTAATCACGCCGAGGCCGTGCTCCACCGCCACCTGCTCCAGCCCGCTCTCATAGCCTGCGCGATCGTAGAGATTATATTCCGGCTGCAGCGTTTCATACCGCGCCAGCCCATTGTCCGCGCTGATTTTCAACGCCTCACGCAGGCGGTCGTCAGCATAGTTAGAAGCACCGATAGCGCGCACCTTACCTTCTTTGATCAACGCATCGAACGCGGCCAGCGTCTCCTGCAGCGGGGTATCAGCATCATCACGGTGAGCCTGATACAGGTCAATATGGTCGGTTTGCAGGCGTTTCAGCGAGGCGTCCACCGCCTGGCGAATATAGGCAGGTGCCAGTCCGGTTTTGCCATCCCCGAGATCCATTCCCACTTTGGTCGCCAGCACTATCTGGTCACGTTTACCGCTTTTTTTCAGCCAGTTACCAATAATGACTTCTGATTCGCCACCTTTATTTCCCGGTGCCCAACGAGAATAGACATCCGCCGTATCAATAAAGTTAAGCCCCTTCTCCACCAGCGCATCCAGCAGAGAAAACGAGGTCTGTTCATCAATAGTCCAGCCGAACACATTACCACCAAAGGTCAGCACCGGAACCTGGATACCGGAGCGGCCCAGCTGGCGATGTTCTAAAGTACTCATAATGATTCTCCTGATTGGAAGCCAGTAACGCAGCCCATAAGTCTAACAAAGAAGCGGGATCGTGCTTCGTCCATTTGTGGCAATGTATTTACCAGAAAAGATAAAAAAGAAAAGATGCCGCCGCGACAGCGGATAACTATACAGTTATCCTTAATTCCTTCATTTTTCAGCGGTTGAAATTCGCTATCCTTATAAAATTCGGGACACCTTTTTGTCCTGCCTGGGCATGAGCCTGATCCACTGAGAGCCAACAACATGAATACACCGCGTCGTTTCCCCCTGATCCCACTGGTGATAGCCGTTGCGCTGATAGCCGGGGGCGGTTACTGGTGGTACAGCCACAGTGGCAGCCCGCAGGCACAGCCCGCAGAGGGGACGCAACCGGCGCGGGGCAAAGGCCCTCGCGGCGCGGGACGGGCGGGTGGTGCGGGTGGCATGGCCTCGCCGGTGCAGGCGGCTGAAGCGGTGCGGCAGAGCGTGCCGCAGTATCTCTCCGGGCTGGGTACGGTCACGGCAGCCAATACCGTTACGCTGCGCAGCCGGGTCGACGGCGACCTGATGGCGCTGCATTTTACAGAAGGCCAGGAAGTGAAAGCCGGACAGCTGCTGGCAGAGATTGATCCGCGTCCTTATCAGGTAGCACTAATGCAGGCCGAAGGGCAGCTGGCAAAAAGTCAGGCTACGCTGGCCAATGCCCGGCGCGACCTCGCCCGCTATGAAAAGCTGGCTAAAACCAGTCTGGTGTCACAGCAGGAGCTGGATACCCAGCGCTCGCTGGTCAGCGAAAGCCAGGGCACGCTGAAAGCCGATGAAGGCAGCGTCGCCAGCGCAAAGCTTAATCTCACCTACAGCCGGGTCACTGCCCCCATCGACGGTCGCGTTGGCCTGAAACAGGTCGACGTCGGCAACTATATTTCCAGCGGCGACACCAACGGCATCGTGGTCATCACCCAGACCCACCCGATCGATCTGGTGTTCAGCCTGCCGGAAAATGATATCTCTGCCATCCTCAGCGCGCAAAAAAGCGGGCCCGTTCCGGTCGAAGCCTGGGATCGCGGCAACAGCACGCTGCTGACCCAGGGGACGCTGCTGAGTATGGATAATCAGATTGATACCACCACCGGTACGGTGAAGCTGAAAGCCCGCTTCACCAATCAGGATGACCGCCTGTTCCCCAACCAGTTTGTTAACGCCCGCCTGAAAGTCAGCACACTGCAGGATGCGATTGTCATTCCGGCCGCAGCGCTGCAGATGGGCAACGAGGGCAGCTTTGTCTGGGTGGTCAACAGTGACAGTAAGGTGAGTAAAAAAATCATCACCATCGAATTCCAGGACAGCGAAAAAGCGGTGATCAAAGCCGGACTGGAAGCCGGGGAAAAGGTGGTCACCGACGGGATTGACCGCCTGACGGAAGGGGCAAAAGTGGAAGTGGTCGCCCCGCAGGCCACGCCGCTGACCTCGGGTAAAAGTGCCCAGCCCGCCAGAGGAGCCAGCGACTGATGCAGGTGATGCCCCCAACGCCCGGCGGCGGACCCTCCCGCCAGTTTATCCTGCGCCCGGTAGCCACCACGCTGCTGATGATTGCTATTCTGCTGGCGGGGATTATCGGCTATCGCGCCCTGCCCGTCTCTGCCCTGCCGGAAGTCGACTACCCGACGATTCAGGTGGTGACCCTGTATCCCGGGGCCAGCCCGGACGTGATCACCTCGGCGATCACTGCGCCGCTGGAACGTCAATTCGGCCAGATGTCTGGCCTGAAACAGATGGCCTCGCAAAGCGCTGGAGGCGCTTCGGTCGTCACCCTGCAGTTCCAGCTGGCGCTGCCGCTGGACGTGGCCGAACAGGAGGTGCAGGCTGCCATCAATGCCGCCACCAACCTGCTCCCGTCTGACCTGCCTAACCCGCCGGTTTACAGCAAGGTGAATCCGGCGGATCCGCCGATTATGACCCTGGCCGTCACCACCACCAGCCTGCCAATGACTCAGGTCGCCGATATGGTGGAAACCCGCGTCGCGCAGAAAATTTCCCAGGTGACAGGCGTGGGCCTGGTCACCCTCTCCGGCGGTCAGCGCCCGGCGGTCCGGGTGAAACTCAATGCCCAGGCGCTGGCGGCGATGAATATCACCAGCGAAACCGTGCGCACTGCCATCAGCAATGCTAACGTCAACTCGGCCAAAGGCAGCCTGGACGGGCCGGAACGCTCAATTACCCTGTCGGCCAATGACCAGATTAAAACCGCCGAGGGTTACCGGCAGCTGATCGTCGCGTTCCAGAATGGCGCACCGGTGCGGCTGGGCGACGTCGCCAGCGTGGAACAGGGCGCGGAAAACAGCTGGCTCGGGGCCTGGGCCAACCGGCAGCAGGCGATTGTACTGAATGTTCAGCGTCAGCCCGGGGCGAACATCATTGCTACCGCCGATAATATTCGCCAGATGCTGCCTGCCCTTACCGCCTCTCTGCCCAAGTCGGTAGAAGTCAGACTGCTGACCGACCGCACCACCAATATCCGCGCATCCGTCCATGATGTGCAGTTTGAGCTGCTGCTTGCTCTGGCGCTGGTGGTAATGATTATTTATCTGTTCCTGCGCAACGTGGCGGCCACGATTATTCCGGCCGTCGCCGTGCCGCTGTCATTAATCGGCACCTTCGCGGCAATGTATTTCTTTGGCTTCTCGGTGAACAACCTGACCCTGATGGCGCTGACCATTGCCACCGGCTTCGTAGTCGATGATGCCATCGTGGTGATTGAAAATATTTCGCGCTACATCGAAAAAGGCGAAAAACCGCTGACCGCCGCGCTGAAAGGCGCGGGCGAGATAGGCTTTACCATTATTTCCCTCACCTTTTCGCTGATTGCGGTCCTGATCCCGCTGCTGTTTATGGGTGACATCGTCGGCCGTCTTTTCCGCGAGTTCGCCATTACCCTGGCGGTGGCCATTCTCATCTCAGCGATAGTGTCACTGACGCTGACGCCGATGATGTGCGCACGCATGTTAAGCGCCGAGTCCCTGCGCAAGCAGAACCGCTTTTCCCGCGCCAGCGAAGCGGTGTTTGAACGGGTGATTGCCCGCTATGGCCGCATGCTGCAAAAAGTCCTCCGCCATCCGTGGCTGACGCTGGGTGTGGCGATCGGCACCATGGCACTGACGGTACTGCTGTGGCTGGCGATCCCGAAAGGTTTCTTCCCGGTGCAGGATAACGGCATTATTCAGGGAACCTTACAGGCCCCTCAGTCAGTTTCGTACAGCAATATGGCACAGCGCCAGCAGGAAGTGGCCTCGATCATTATGAAAGATCCGGCGGTACAGAGCCTGACCTCCTTTGTTGGCGTGGATGGCACCAATGCCGCGCTGAACAGCGGGCGACTGCAGATTAACCTTAAACCACTGGATGAGCGGGCTGACCGCATTCCGGCGGTGATCGCCCGTCTGCAGGCGCAGATCGACAACCTGCCCGGTATTACCCTCTGGCTGCAACCGGTACAGGACCTGACGATTGATACCCAGGCCAGCCGGACGCAGTATCAGTTCACGCTACAGGCCGGTTCGCTTGAATCCCTCAGCCTGTGGGTGCCCAAACTGCAGGCGAAGCTGGCCACCCGTCCCGAACTGAAATCCGTCAGTAGCGACTGGCAGGATCAGGGGCTGGAAGCCTATATCCGCGTTGACCGGGATGTTGCCAGCCGCCTGGGCATCTCGCTGTCTGACGTCGACAACGCCCTGTATAACGCCTTCGGCCAGCGTCTGGTATCAACAATTTATACCCAGGCCAATCAGTACCGCGTGGTGCTGGAACATGACACGACCCGGACCCCGGGCCTGGCTACGCTTCAGAGCATCCGGCTGAAAAGCACCGATGGCGGCAGCGTGCCGCTCAGTACGATTGCCAGCGTAGAGCAGCGCCACACGGCCCTGACGATTAACCACCTTGACCAGTTCCCTTCCACCACCTTCTCGTTTGATGTGAATAAGGGATACTCGCTGGAGCAGGCGGTCAATGCCATCAGCCAGACAGAACAATCCCTTGCCATGCCGTCGGAGATCATGACGCAGTTCCAGGGCAGCACGCTCGCCTTCCAGGCCGCGCTGTCCAGCACTGTCTGGCTGATTGTCGCCGCCGTGGTGGCGATGTATATCGTGCTGGGCGTGCTCTACGAGAGCTTTATTCATCCGGTCACCATCCTGTCCACGCTGCCTACCGCCGGGGTGGGTGCCCTGCTGGCGCTGCTGATCAGCGGCAGCGAGCTGGATGTGATTGCCATCATCGGCATTATTCTGCTGATCGGTATCGTGAAAAAGAACGCCATCATGATGATCGACTTCGCCCTGGCGGCCGAGCGCGAAAAAGGGATGACCCCGTACGAGGCCATTTACCAGGCCTGCCTGCTGCGCTTCCGTCCGATCCTGATGACCACTCTGGCCGCGCTGTTCGGTGCCCTGCCGCTGATGCTCAGTACCGGCGTTGGCGCGGAGCTGCGCCGCCCGCTGGGAACGGCAATGGTCGGGGGCCTGGTGGTCAGCCAGGTGCTGACGCTGTTTACCACGCCGGTGATCTACCTGCTGTTTGACCGTCTGTCACGGGCAACGCGTCGCCTGGTGAAGCGGGAGGCCGAGTGAAATTCTTCGCCCTGTTCATTCACCGGCCTGTCGCCACCACGCTGCTAACGGTGGCGATCCTGCTGGCAGGGATCCTGGGCTTCCGGCTCCTGCCGGTGGCCCCGCTGCCGCAGGTGGACTTCCCGGTGATCATGGTCAGCGCCTCGTTGCCGGGTGCCTCACCGGAAACCATGGCCTCCTCGGTGGCGACCCCGCTGGAGCGGGCGCTGGGCCGCGTCGCCGGGATCACCGAGATGACCTCGACCAGCTCGCTCGGCAGTACGCGCATCATCCTGGTGTTTGATTTTGAACGTGATATCAACGGTGCCGCGCGCGATGTGCAGGGGGCCATTAACGCCGCCCAGAGCCTGCTCCCCACCGGGATGCCCGGCCGCCCCACCTACCGTAAAGCAAACCCGTCAGATGCGCCGATCATGATCATGACGCTGACATCAGACACCTACTCCCCGGGGCAGCTGTATGACTATGCCTCGACGCAGCTGGCGCAAAAACTGTCGCAGATCGACGGCGTCGGCGATGTCAGCATCGGCGGCAGTTCACTGCCGGCGGTGCGCGTGGCGCTCAATCCGCAGGCGCTGTTTAACCAGGGCGTTTCGCTGGATGCGGTGCGTACGGCCATCACCAGCGCCAACGTGCGCAAGCCGCAGGGGGCGATTGAAGATCGCCACCAGCGCTGGTGGCTGAAGACCAACGATGAACTGAAGACCGCCGCTGAATATCAGCCGCTGATCGTGCATTACCATAACGGCGCTGCGGTGCGCCTGCAGGACGTGGCGAGCGTGACCGACTCGGTGCAGGACGTGCGTAACGCCGGGATGTCCAACGCCCGACCGGCGATCCTGCTGCTGATCCGTAAGGCCCCTGAGGCCAACATTATTGATACGGTTGACCGCATCCGGGGTGAGCTGCCTGAACTGAACAACATTATTCCCGCGTCGATTCACCTGGAGGTCGCCCAGGATCGTTCACCGACCATTCGCGCCTCGCTGCATGAGGTGGAGCAGTCGCTGGCCATCTCCGTCGGTCTGGTGATCCTGGTGGTGTTCGCCTTCCTGCGATCCGGCCGTGCCACGCTGATCCCGGCGGTGGCCGTGCCGGTGTCGCTGATCGGTACTTTTGCCGCGATGTACCTGTGCGGCTTCAGTCTGAATAACCTGTCGCTGATGGCGCTGACCGTGGCGACCGGCTTTGTGGTCGACGATGCCATTGTGGTGCTGGAGAATATTTCTCGTCATGTCGAAGCCGGGATGAAGCCGCTGCAGGCGGCACTGCAGGGGGTACGCGAGGTCGGCTTCACCGTCGTCTCGATGAGCGTCTCGCTGATCGCGGTGTTTATCCCTCTTCTGATGCTCGGCGGCATCATTGGCCGCTTCTTCAAGGAGTTTGCCGTCACGCTGTCGGTGGCCATCGCTATTTCGCTGGTGATTTCCATCACTCTGACGCCCATGATGTGCGCGCTGCTGCTGCGCAATAAGCCCAGGCACACCCAGCCGCGTATTCGCGGGTTTGGCCGGATACTGCTGGCGGTTCAGCAGGGGTATGGCCGCACGCTGCACCGCGTGATGGACCATGCGCGCTGGACGCTGCTGGTGTTCCTGGCCACCATCGGGCTGACCGTTTACCTCTATATTTCCATTCCTAAAACCTTTATGCCGGAACAGGACACCGGGCGGCTGATGGGCTTTATCCAGGCCGACCAGAGCATCTCGTTCCAGTCAATGCGCGGCAAGCTGGAAGACTTTATGCGCATCGTCCATGCCGATCCAGCGGTCGCCAGCGTGGTGGGATTCACCGGCGGGTCGCGCACCAACAGCGGCTCGATGTTTATTTCGCTCAAACCGCTGAACCAGCGCAGCGACACGGCGCAGCAGGTGATTGCCCGCCTGCGCGGCAAGCTGGCAAAAGAACCTGGCGCCAACCTGTTCCTGATGGCGGTGCAGGATATCCGCGTTGGTGGTCGCGAATCCAACGCCGGGTATCAGTATACGCTGCTGTCAGACAGCCTTGACGACCTGCGCGAATGGGAGCCCAAAATCCGCCGTGCCTTTGCCGCCCTGCCGGAGCTGGCGGACGTCAATTCTGACCAGGAGGATAAAGGGGCTGAGATGGCGCTGACCTACGATCGCGCCACCATGTCGCGACTGGGAATTGACGTTGCCGATGCCAATAATCTGCTGAATAATGCCTTCGGCCAGCGCCAGATTTCCACCATCTATCAGCCGCTGAACCAGTACAAAGTGGTGATGGAGGTAGACCCGCGATACACCCAGGATATCAGCGCCCTGACGCAGATGTTTGTGATTAACAGCGAGGGTAAGTCCATTCCGCTGTCGTCGTTTGCCCACTGGCAGCCGGCGAACTCACCGCTATCAGTGAATCATCAGGGCCTGTCTGCGGCCTCTACCGTCTCCTTCAACCTGCCGGAAGGGGTGTCGCTGTCGCAGGCCTCGGCCGCGATTGACCGCAGCATTACGTCGCTGGGCGTGCCGTCCAGCGTGCGCGGCAGCTTCTCCGGAACCGCCGCCGTGTTTGAGCAGACGCAGAGCAGCCAGCTGTGGCTAATCGTCGCTGCCATCGCCACGGTGTATATCGTCCTGGGGATCCTGTATGAAAGTTACGTTCATCCGCTGACCATTCTCTCGACCCTGCCTTCCGCGGGGGTGGGCGCGCTGCTGGCGCTGGAGCTGTTCAGTGCGCCATTCAGCCTGATCGCCCTGATAGGCATAATGCTGCTGATCGGCATCGTGAAGAAAAACGCCATAATGATGGTCGACTTCGCTCTCGACGCCCAGCGTAACGGAGGAATGACGGCGCGCGACGCCATATTCCAGGCCAGCCTGCTGCGCTTCCGGCCGATTATGATGACCACGCTCGCCGCGCTGTTTGGCGCACTGCCGCTGGTGCTGACCAGCGGTGACGGGGCAGAGCTGCGCCAGCCGCTGGGGATCACCATCGTTGGTGGTCTGGTGATGAGCCAGCTGCTGACGCTGTACACCACCCCGGTGGTTTATCTGTACATGGATAAACTGCGACGTAAACCACGCTTAATGGCCGCCACAGAGGAACGCTGATGCCATGACTGCCTCTCCTGCTTCGGTACGCTGGCAACTGTGGATCGTCGCGTTCGGCTTTTTTATGCAGACGCTGGACACCACCATCGTCAATACGGCCCTGCCCTCAATGGCGGCCAGCCTGGGACAAAGCCCGCTGAATATGCATTCGGTGATCGTCTCCTACGTGCTGACCGTCGCCATTATGCTGCCGATCAGCGGCTGGCTGGCAGACCGCTTCGGGGTGCGCAACGTGTTTTTCAGCGCCATTGTGCTGTTCAGCGCCGGGTCGCTCTGCTGTGCGCTCTCCTCCACGCTGGACCAGCTGATCCTCTCACGCGTGCTGCAGGGGATTGGCGGGGCGATGATGGTGCCCGTCGGACGCTTAACGGTGATGAAGCTGGTGCCTCGGGCTGAATATATGGCGGCGATGACCTTTGTGACCCTGCCGGGCCAGATTGGCCCGCTGCTCGGTCCGGCGCTGGGCGGCGTGCTGGTGGAGTACGCCAGCTGGCACTGGATTTTCCTGATCAATATCCCGGTCGGGATCGTCGGGGCCATCGCCACCCTGATGCTGATGTCCAATTTCACCCTGCAAACCCGACGCTTTGACTTTACCGGCTATCTGCTGCTGGCTGCGGGCATGGCGACCCTGACCCTGGCACTGGACGGCCAGCGCGGGAGCGGTATGTCTCCCCTGCTGCTGTGTCTGCTGATCCTCTGCGGCGTCTTCAGCCTGTTATTCTATCTGCTGCACGCCCGGCATAACGAGGGCGCTCTGTTCAGCCTGAAGCTGTTCGATAACCGCATTTACGCCATCGGCCTGCTGGGCAGCCTGACCGGACGTATCGGCAGCGGTATGCTGCCGTTTATGACCCCTGTTTTTCTGCAGATCGGCATGGGTTACAGCCCGTTCCACGCCGGACTGATGATGATCCCGATGGTGCTGGGCAATATGGGCATGAAGCGCATTGTGGTGCAGATTGTTAACCGTTTTGGCTACCGCAACGTGCTGGTGGGCTCGACCCTGGCGCTGGCGCTGGTGGTGCTGCTGTTTCCCGCCGTGGCGATGATGGGCTGGTTTGCCCTGCTGCCGGTGGTGCTGTTCCTGCAGGGAATGGTCAATGCTATCCGTTTCTCCGCCATGAACACCCTGACGCTGAAAACGCTGCCGGACGATCTGGCCAGCAGCGGTAACAGCCTGCTGTCGATGGTGATGCAGCTGTCGATGAGCATCGGCGTCACCGTGGCCGGGCTGCTGCTGGGTACCTTCGCCCACCAGACGCTGACCGGCAGCCCCCAGATGACCGAAGCCTTTATGTATACCTGGCTGTGTATGGCACTGGTGATTGCCCTGCCGGTCTTCGTTTTCTGGCGTGTTCCTAAAGAGCCCCACCCCAATGCGCTGCTGGCGCGCAGGAGAAAGCCTTAATGTTGGCAAAATTACGTATCGGCATCACCGCCAAGCTGTTCGCGGCGATTTTTTCTACCTGCATGCTGGTGCTGATTACCATGCACTGGGGGGTGCGACTCAGCTTTGAGCACGGTTTTATTGACTACATCAAACGCGGCAACGAGCAGCGGTTGACGATGCTGGGAGATGCGCTGGCTGACCAGTACGAACAGCACGGCAACTGGGATTTCCTGCGCAATAACAACAAGCTGGTTTTCAATATTCTGCGCTCGCTGGAGCAGAACCCGGATGCCAGTAACCAGCTGCCGCCGCACGGCTGGCGTACCCAGTTCTGGATCATCGACCAGCAGTACCGCGTGATGATTGGCCCGCGCGCGCCCGTCCCGCAGGAAGGGTCCAGACGCAGCATTACCACCAGCAACGGTAAAGTGGTTGGCTGGGTGATTGGCTCACCGTCGGAACGCCTGACGCGCAGTGCCGACATCAACTTTGACCAGCAACAGAAACGCACCAGCTGGATGATTGTTGGCCTGACCATGCTGCTGGCCGCTGCGGTCACCTGGCTGCTGTCCCGCGGGCTGCTGGCCCCGGTTAAGCGACTGGTAGAAGGCACGCATCACCTGGCAGCCGGGCATTTTACCAGCCGGGTACAGGCCTCCAGCCGTGATGAGCTCGGCCGTCTGGCGCAGGACTTTAACCGCCTTGCCAGCACGCTGGAAAAAAATGAGAAAATGCGCCGCGCCTTTATGGCTGATATCTCGCATGAGCTGCGCACGCCGCTGGCGATATTGCGCGGTGAGCTGGAGGCCATACAGGACGGCGTGCGCAAGCTGACCCCGGAATCTATCATTTCATTACAGGGCGAGGTGGCCACGCTGACCAAGCTGGTTGACGACGTGCACCAGCTTTCGATGTCTGATGAAGGGGCTCTGGCCTACCGCAAAAGCCAGACCGACCTCGTCCCGCTGCTGGAGCTGGTTTCCGGTAACTTCCGCCACCGCTTCGGGCAGCATCCCTTAGCCCTGACGCTGACCTTACCGGATCAGGCCCCGCAGTTTGGTGACCCCGACCGCCTGATGCAGCTGTTTACCAACCTGATGGAAAACAGCCTGCGCTACACCGACCCCGGCGGCAGCCTGCATATCAGCCTGCATCCGCGCGCCAGCGGCAACGTGCTGCACTTTGATGACAGTGCGCCCGGCGTCAGCGACGAGCAGCGGCAGCAAATTTTTGAGCGTTTCTACCGGGCGGAAGGTTCGCGCAACCGCGCCAGCGGCGGCTCCGGTCTGGGGCTGGCTATCTGTCAGAACATCGTTGAAGCCCACGACGGCACCATCCTTGCGGAGCACTCCGATGCAGGTGGCGTGAGAATTACGGTACACTTACCCTATAAGACTCACTGACATGGTTGTAATACGATGACTCTGGATATGGATACGCCCGCACCGCTGATTTTAATCGTTGAAGACGAACCGAAGCTGGGCCAGCTGATGATCGATTATTTGCAGGCGGCGAATTTCCGCACGCACCATCTGCTGCGCGGGGATGAAGTGCTGCCGTGGGTGAAACAATACTCTCCGGACCTGGTGCTGCTGGATCTGATGCTGCCCGGGCTGGACGGACTGTCCGTCTGCCGTGAGCTGCGCAGCTTTTCCGACCTGCCGGTGGTCATGGTCACGGCGAAAATTGAAGAGATTGACCGCCTGCTGGGCCTGGAGATCGGCGCGGATGATTACATCTGTAAACCGTTCAGCCCGCGCGAAGTGGTCGCGCGGGTAAAAACCATTCTCAAACGCTGCCAGCGCACCCCCGAGGAAGCCCGGCAGGTCTCCCTGCTTAAAGTCGATGAAAAGCGCTTCCACGCCAGCTGGGATGAGAAGCCCCTTGACCTGACTCCGGCAGAGTTTCGCCTGCTGAAAACCCTGGCGCAGGAACCCGGTAAGGTGTTTTCCCGCGAACAGCTGCTGAACCATCTGTATGACGACTACCGCGTGGTCACCGACAGAACCATCGACAGCCATATAAAAAACCTGCGCCGCAAGCTGGAGTCGCTGGATGCCGACCAGCCGTTTATCCGCGCCGTGTACGGCATGGGTTATCGCTGGGAAGCAGACATCTGTCGTTTGATTTAGATCAATTTCCTCAACCTGCCGCCGCCTTACAATCCCCCGCAAAACCGAATTAACCCTGATTAATTCACGTTGCAGGCAGGCGGCAGGCCCGCTGGGTGAGCCTCCCGGATGAGGCTCATAAGCCCTGGAAGCAGAAAGAACGCTGTGACCAGGGTGAACGGGTGCCGCCAACGCCTCTGCAGCGTGAATTATGACGGGTCTGACCTGACATCAGACTGAGACACCATGAACAAACCGGAACTGCTTTCTCCGGCCGGGACACTGAAAAACATGCGTTACGCTTTTGCGTATGGCGCAGACGCCGTGTATGCCGGTCAGCCTCGTTACAGCCTGCGCGTTCGCAATAATGAATTTAACCATGAGAACCTGGCGACGGGCATCAATGAAGCCCATGCGCTCGGTAAAAAATTCTATGTTGTGGTTAACATCGCCCCGCACAATGCCAAACTGAAAACCTTTATTCGCGATCTGCAACCCGTGGTGGATATGCAGCCGGATGCGCTGATCATGTCCGACCCGGGCCTGATTATGCTGGTGCGCGAAGCCTTTCCCCAGATGGACATTCACCTGTCGGTGCAGGCCAATGCCGTGAACTGGGCGACGGTAAAATTCTGGCAGCAGATGGGGCTGACGCGGGTGATCCTGTCACGCGAGCTGTCGCTGGAAGAGATCGGCGAAATTCGCCGACAGGTGCCGGAGATGGAGCTGGAAATTTTCGTCCACGGTGCGCTGTGCATGGCCTATTCCGGGCGCTGCCTGCTGTCCGGCTATATCAATAAGCGTGACCCGAACCAGGGGACCTGCACCAATGCCTGCCGCTGGGAATATAACGTGCAGGAAGGCAAAGAGGACGCGGTCGGCAATATTGTACACCGTCAGGCACCGATTGCCGTTCAGAATGTGGAACCGACGCTGGGCGAAGGGCAGCCAACGGACAAAGTGTTTATGATTGAGGAAGCAATGCGCCCCGGCGAGTATATGACCGCCTTTGAGGATGAGCACGGCACCTATATTATGAACTCGAAGGATCTGCGGGCCGTGGCACACGTTGAACGTCTGACGCAGATGGGTATCCACTCCCTGAAAATCGAAGGACGCACTAAGTCATTTTACTATTGCGCCCGTACCGCCCAGGTCTATCGCCGGGCGATTGACGATGCCGCCGCTGGCAAGCCTTTCGATCCCGCGCTGCTGGAAACGCTGGAAGGGCTTGCGCATCGGGGCTATACCGAAGGCTTTCTGCGCCGCCACACGCACGACAGCTATCAGAGCTATGATGCCGGCTACTCGGTGTCCGACCGCCAGCAGTTTGTTGGCGAGTTTACCGGTGAACGGCGCGGTTCGCTGGCGCAGGTCGATGTGAAGAACAAATTCAGCGTCGGTGACAGCCTGGAACTGATGTCCCCTTCCGGCAATATCAACTTCACCCTGACGCAAATGGAAAATGGCAAAGCGCAACCGGTTGACGTCGCACCCGGCAACGGGCATCTGGTCTGGCTCCCCCTGCCGGAAGAGATGGATGTACAGTATGCCCTGCTGATGCGCAACCTGCCGGGGACCACCACCCGGGACCCTCATGGAGCCGTTCTGGCAAAAGAAGTTACGTGATGTAACTGATTTTAGAATGCGATCACATTACCGTGTGGGATTCCTCGCTATGATGCCCGCGCTCCTAACGAATAATTCCAAATAGCGTTATGATCCATTCAACTTTCTGCCTGAATGATGAATGATCTGTATCACCTCATTTGGCTCTCACGGCTCCCCCGTGCGGGCCATTTCTTTTTTTATCGGTTCCCCACCGGGCGCTTTTCAGAAAACTTTCCGCTTTTTCACCCGTGGCTCACCTTCTTACCCAGGGTATGCTATATCTTGATGCAAATCACACTGGCTTTCAGGGATTAAAAATGGAAAAACATTCACTTACGCTGGCCATTTTAAATGGTAAAAGCGCCGGCAATGAGGCGCTGCGCGAAGCCGTTGCTGCGCTACGCGAGGAAGGTTTCCCGCTGGAAATCCGCGTCACCTGGGAATACGGTGACGGTGAGCGCTACGTGCAGGAAGCGGTTGAACTGCAGGCACAAACAGTGATCGCTGCCGGAGGTGACGGCACAATCAATGAAGTGGCGACCGCCCTGGCGCGGTTATCTCCTGAACGTCGGCCGGTACTGGGGATTGTGCCGCTCGGCACCGCCAATGATTTCGCCACCAGCGCGGGCATCCCGCTGGAGATGGACAATGCACTGCGCCTGGCTATTCAGGGCAAAGCCAGCGCCATTGACCTCGCACGCGTCAATAATGACCGTTACTTTATCAATATGGCCACCGGCGGCTTTGGCACACGCATTACCACCGAAACGCCGGAAAAACTCAAGTCAGCGCTGGGTGGCGTCTCCTACTTTATTCACGGACTGATGCGGATGGATACGCTGAAAGCCGACAGCTGCACGCTGGAAGGACCGGATTTTCACTGGCAGGGTGATGCGCTGGTGATCGGCATCGGCAATGGCCGCCAGGCGGGGGGCGGGCAGCGCCTCTGTCCAACCGCGCTGATTAACGACGGCAAGCTGGAGCTCAGTATCGCGACCTCACAGGAACTGCTTCAGGCGCTGGTGCATAAGTTAACCAGTGACGAAGAAAATCCTAATCTGATCACCGCCTCCCTGCCGTGGCTGACCATCCGTGCGCCCAATGAGATGACCTTTAATCTCGATGGCGAACCGTTAACCGGCACCGAGTTTCGTATTGAAGTGATGCCCTCTGCACTGGAGTGCCGTCTGCCGCCCTCCTGTGAACTGCTGGCGTAATCCGTCGATAACAGCCCCATGAATCCTGGCCGTTGAACGCCAGGATTCGTCTTCATCCCACCCCGCCTCTGTCGATACTAATGTGATCCCTCTCGCGAATCCTGCAGATGCAACTTGTATGGTAGTACGTTATCAGCGTATTTTTTCATCATTGTTGGCGCACAAGGCGATTCAGAATGAAAATTGTAAAAGCAGAAGTATTCGTGACCTGCCCCGGAAGAAACTTTGTCACGGTAAAAATCACTACCGATCAGGGGCTGACCGGCGTGGGCGACGCCACGCTCAACGGGCGTGAACTGCCAGTGGCGTCTTACCTGAAAGATCACGTCTGCCCGCAGCTTATCGGGCGCGATGCCCATCAGATTGAAGATATCTGGCAGTTCTTCTATAAGGGCGCTTACTGGCGTCGCGGCCCGGTCACCATGTCAGCCATTTCCGCTGTCGACCAGGCGCTGTGGGACATCAAGGGCAAAGCGGCGAATATGCCGGTGTACCAGCTGCTGGGCGGCGCTTCACGCACGGGCGTGATGGTGTACTGCCACACCACCGGTCACAGCATTGACGAAGTGATGGACGACTACGCAAAGCACAAAGCGCTGGGCTTCAAAGCTATCCGTGCGCAGTGCGGCGTACCGGGCATGAAAACCACCTACGGGATGGCCAAAGGCAAAGGCGAAGCCTACGAGCCGGCCACCAAAGGTGCCCGCCCGGAAGAGCAGCTGTGGTCAACCGAAAAATACCTCGATTTCACGCCGAAACTGTTTGAAGCCATTCGCGATAAGTTCGGCTTTGACGAACATCTGCTGCACGATATGCATCACCGCCTGACGCCGATTGAGGCCGCCCGCTTCGGAAAAAGCGTGGAAGATTACCGCCTGTTCTGGATGGAAGACCCGACCCCGGCGGAAAACCAGGAGAGTTTCCGCCTGATCCGCCAGCACACCGTGACGCCGATTGCGGTAGGAGAAGTGTTTAACAGCATCTGGGACTGTAAGCAGCTGATCGAAGAACAGCTGATCGACTATATCCGCACCACCATCACCCACGCCGGGGGCATCACCGGCATGCGCCGCATCGCCGACTTCGCTTCGCTGTATCAGGTGCGCACCGGCTCCCACGGCCCGTCCGACCTGTCACCGATCTGTATGGCGGCCGCGCTGCACTTTGACCTGTGGGTGCCAAACTTCGGCGTGCAGGAATATATGGGCTACTCCGAACAGATGCTGGAAGTGTTCCCGAACAGCTGGCGCTTCGATAATGGCTATATGCACCCTGGCGATAAACCGGGTCTGGGCATTGAGTTCGATGAAAAGCTGGCGGCGAAATACCCCTATGAGCCGGCCTATCTTCCTGTCGCCCGTCTGGAAGACGGCACCCTGTGGAACTGGTAAGGAGATCCGATGAAAAGCGTGGTGATTGAACGTCCGGGTGAGCTGTTTTTACATGAGCGCCCTTTGCCTGAGCCGGCGGCCGGGGAAGTCAGAATCAAAGTGAAATACGCCAGTATCTGCGGATCTGACGTACATATCTGGCACGGGCACAACCCCTTTGCACGCTATCCACGCGTGATCGGCCATGAGTTTTTCGGCCTGATCGATGCGGTGGGCAGCGGCGTTGACAGCAAGCGTGTCGGTGAGCGCGTCGCCGTAGACCCGGTCGTCAGCTGCGGTCACTGCTATCCCTGCTCAGTGGGTCGCCCTAACGTCTGTAGCACCCTGCAGGTGATAGGCGTCCATCTTGACGGCGGCTTCAGTGAATACACGCTGGCACCGGCCGCCAATGCCTACCCCCTGCCGGCGGCGATCCCGGACAGCCTGGCCAGCCTGGTTGAACCGTTTACCATCGCGGCCAATATCAGCGCCTTCCTCCGGCCACAGCCTGAGGATATTGCCCTGATCTACGGGGCCGGTCCGATGGGCCTGACGGCTATTCAGGTGCTGAAAGGGGTCTATAAGGTGAAAACGGTCATCGTCGCTGACCGCCTGGAAGAGCGCCTGACCATGGCGCTGGCCAACGGGGCGGACCAGGCGCTGAACAACAGCACCACGCCGCTGGCTGAACAGCTAAACGGCATACAGCCGACCCTGATCATTGATGCGGCCTGCCACCCGGCGATTCTGTCAGAAGCTGCGGCGCTGGCCTCCCCGGCCGGACGTATCGGCCTGCTGGGCTTCTCCAGCGAGCCCTGCACCCTGACGCAGCAGAGCCTGACCAGTAAAGAGCTGTCGCTGTTTACCTCACGCCTGAACAGCCACCGCTTCCCGCAGGTGATCGACTGGATGGAACAGGGCCTGATTCAGCCAGAAAAGCTGGTGACCCATACGCTGCCGCTGGCGCAGATTGAACAGGCAATGACGCTGTTTGAGAAGGACCCGCGCAGCTGCTGCAAAGTGATTTTAAAGGTTAACTGACACCAGAACGCCGCAGGGGAATGACCCTGCCCTGCGGTTAACAATAATACCTCTACCTATAATCCCCGCTATAAGGGGAAGGAGTCACTACCATGTTTAAAAACCTGCGCTGGACGATCGTCCTGCTTCTGTTCCTTGTTTACATGATCAACTACCTTGACCGGGTAGCGCTGTCCCTGACCGTGCCGATGATCGAAAAAGACCTGATGCTCAACGCAGAAGAGTTTGGCCTGATATTCGGCAGCTTCTTCTTTGGCTATGCGATCTTTAACTTTGTCGGCGGGCTGGCCACCGACAGATTCGGCCCGACAATCACCCTGGGCGTTGCCGTCGGCATGTGGTCAATTTTCTGCGGCTTTACCGCGCTGGCTACCGGCTTCTGGTCGATGTTAATCCTGCGCGTGCTGTTCGGGATGGCTGAGGGACCAATCTGCGCCTCGGCGAACAAAGCGATTAACGGCTGGTTCCCCAAAAAGCAGGCAGCCACGGCAATGGGGCTATTGAGCGCCGGGTCCCCGCTCGGCGGCGCGGTAGCCGGTCCGATTATTGGTTACCTGGCCCTCGCCTTCGGCTGGCGTCCCGCGTTCGCCATTATCTGTTCGATTGGTATTGTCTGGATGGTCATCTGGTTCTTTATTGCCGCCGACAACCCGCTGAAAAGCAAGTTAATAAGTGAACGTGAACGCGCCCTGATTGCCCAGCTGAAAGACGAGCAGCTCAGCCCGGAAGAGGAACTGTCACAGTCACAGCACGGACTGGGCTACTACCTGCGCCAGCCGATTATTCTGGTCACCGCCTTCGCCTTCTTCTGCTACAACTATATTCTCTTCTTCTTCCTGAGCTGGTTCCCGGCCTACCTGGTACAGGCGCACGGGCTGGATATTAAGGCGATGAGTATCACCACCATGATCCCGTGGATTGTCGGCTTCGTAGGCCTGGCGCTGGGCGGGATCATCTCAGATAAAATCTTTAAGATGACTGGTAAGCTGCTGCTGTCGCGCAAAATTGTGCTGGTGGTCTCGTTAATGGCAGCGGCGGTTTGTGTCGCCTTTGCCGGTACGGTAAAAGAAGTCACTTCAGCAGTCGGTCTGATGTCGATCTCCATCTTCTTCCTGTATATCACCGGGGCGATCTACTGGGCGATTATTCAGGATGTGGTTCACAAGAGTCGCGTCGGCAGCATCAGCGGGTTTATCCATCTGATCGGCAGCCTTTCCGGGATTATCGGCCCGATTGTGACCGGCTACATCGTTCAGCATACCGGCAAGTTCGACAGTGCCTTTATCCTGGCCGGCGTCGTCGCCGCGCTGGGGGCCTTCCTGGTGCTGTTTGTGATCAAGCCGCCGAAGAAACTGGATACTCCGGTGTCCGTCTGATCATCGCGGGTGGGGTCTGCCCTGCCCGCTTATTCCCGAGGATGGGTTATGTTATCTACCGATGCACTGCCACCCGACGTGCAGCGCCCGCTGTACAACCGCCAGGCACTGCGCACCCGCATGGTTCATATTGGTTTTGGTGCCTTCCACCGCGCCCACCAGGCCGTCTGCTGCGACCGACTCGCCGCAGAACAGGGCAGCGACTGGGGCTACTGCGAAATCAACCTGAACAGCGGGGAGCTTATTACCGCCCTGCGTCAGCAGCAGCTGTGCTACACCGTGGCCGAAATGGCCGATGACCAGCTTAATCTGCGCGTTATCGGGGTCGTCACCGACGCGCTGCACGGCCAGAGCGACGGTATTGAAGCAGTGCTGGAGGCGCTGTGTCAGCCGGATGTGGCGATTGTTTCCATGACGGTGACGGAGAAAGGCTACTGTCATCATCCGGCCAGCGGTGAATTAAATCCCGACCACCCCGCCATCCGCCACGATCTGGCCCATCCGGCAGCGCCGCAGTCCCTGCCTGGCATTATTCTGGCCGCCATTCTTCGCCGCAGAGAACGGGGACTGCCACCGTTCAGCGTGATGTCCTGCGATAATATGCCGGAAAACGGCCATGTCACCCGCAACGTGGTCACCGGGCTGGCTCGCCAGCAGTCCCCTGAGCTGGCGGAATGGATCGGTCAGCACGTGACCTTCCCGTCAACCATGGTTGACCGCATTGTCCCGGCGATGACCAGTGAGACCCATCGGGCACTGACTGAAAAGCTGGGCTGTGACGATCCCGTTGCCGTCGCCTGCGAACCCTTCTTCCAGTGGGTGATTGAAGATAATTTTGTCAGCGGCCGCCCGGCCTGGGAAAAAGCGGGGGCGGAGCTGGTGGACGACGTGCTGCCATTTGAAGAGATGAAGCTGCGCATGCTGAACGGCAGCCACTCGTTCCTCGCCTATCTGGGTAGCCTGGCTGGCTATCAGCACATCAGCGACTGTATGGCCGATGCGCACTTTAAAAACGCGGCGCGTCAGCTGATGCTCGATCAGCAGGCCCCCACTCTGCGCGCCACCGGCGTTGATCTGACGGCCTATGCGGATTCGCTGATCGCCCGCTACAACAACCGTGCCATTAAGCACCGCACCGCGCAGATTGCCAACGACGGCAGCCAGAAGCTGCCGCAGCGCTGGCTGGACAGTATTCGCTGGCATCTGGCCCACGGCAGCCGCTTCGATCTGCTGGCGCTGGGGGTGGCAGGCTGGATCCGCTACGTCAGCGGCCGCGACGAGCAGGGCCAGCCGGTTACCATCAACGATCCCCTCCGTGACGAGCTGGCGAAGCGCGTAGCGGAGACAGAAGAAGGAGAACCGCGCGTGGCGGCACTGCTCGGGTTAAAGAATATCTTCGGCGACGACCTGCCCGGCAACGCCACCTTTGTGCGCCAGGTGAACCATTATTACCAGCTGTTGTTAACCCGGGGTGCAAAACAAACCGTGCATCAACTGGTTGCCCGCGTTTAACTCTGGCGCTGATGCGCCAGCCTGATTAGACTGAAGGCTTTCACGCCACGTGCGGGCGGGCTGTCGCCCCGCCGCTAAAGGGAAGTTGCCGAATGTCGACTGTCTATACCATTACCGCCAGTGAGCCGGTCAACCAGCAGATCTACCGTTTTCTGCGCCAGGATATCGTTACCTGTGTCATCCCCCCTGGCGCATTTCTGTCCGAGAAAGAAGTTTCCACGCGCTTTGATGTTTCCCGCCAGCCGGTACGTGAAGCCTTTATCAAGCTGGCTGAGGCTGGCCTGGTGCAGATCCTGCCTCAGCGTGGCACCTTTGTGCGTAAAATTTCCGCCCGACGGGTGGCTGACGGTCGGTTTATACGTGAAGCCGTGGAGGCTGCCGTGGTGCGCCGGGCAGCGACAGAGGCCACGCCTGAAGGGCTGGCGGCTCTGGAACATAATCTGCAGTTACAGAGGCTGGCCGCCGATCGTCACGACAGCCAGGCGTTCCTGCTGCTGGACGATGAATTTCACCGGCTGATTGCGCAGAGTATTGACTGTGAGCTGGCGTGGCAGACCGTGGAGAATATCAAGGCGACGATGGACCGCGTGCGCTTTCTGACGCTGAGTAAGGTGTCTCCCCCGGAGAGCCTGATTGAGCAGCACCAGCAGATTTATCAGGCGCTGTGCGCAAAAGATGCCGATGCCGCCGGACAGGCGCTGCGTCGTCATCTGCAGGAGATGATTTTCTCCATTACCCCGATTGCCGAGCAGAACAGCGAATGGTTTGAAACGCTTTAAACGATAGCGGATCGACCGGAAAAAGGTCGCCCCCGACAGAGCCAGGGTCCCCTGTCATGCAGGGGCTGACCTTCCTTATTGGTCAGCCCTTTTTACCGTCAGGCGATGGTGACGTTTTTCGCCAGATAGACATCCTGCACCGAATTGATCAGCGCCACCCCGTCCTTCATCGATTTCTTAAACGCCTTGCGCCCCAGGATCAAACCCATGCCGCCGGCCCGTTTATTGATCACCGCCGTCCGCACTGATTCTGCCGTATCGGTTTCGCCCGCTGCTGCTCCGCCGGAGTTAATTAAACCCGCACGGCCCATATAACAGTTCGCCAGCTGGTAACGCACCAGGTCGATCGGATTTTCACTGGTCAGCGTGCTGTAAACCCGGGCATCGGTATGGCCAAATTTCAGCGCCTGATAGCCGCCATTATTTTCAGCCATCTTCTGCTTAACGATATCTGCGCCAATGGTCGCGGCGAGGTGGTTGGCCTGCCCGGTCAAATCCGCACTGGCATGATAGTCCACGCCCTCTTTTTTAAAGGCATCGTTACGCAGATAGGCCCACAGCACCGTGACCATCCCCAGTTCATGCGCCCGTTCAAACGCTGCCGAGATCTCTTCAATCTGCCGGCGCGACTGCTCAGAGCCAAAATAGATGGTGGCCCCGACGGCAACCGCCCCCAGATTAAAGGCCTGCTCCACGCTGGCATACAGGGTCTGGTCATACTGGGTCGGATAGCTGAGAGTTTCGTTATGGTTGAGTTTGACCATAAAAGGAATGCGATGCGCGTAGCGGCGGGATACCGATGCCAGCACACCATAGGTCGACGCGACACAGTTACAGCCTGCCTCAATGGCCAGCTCGACGATGTTTTTCGGATCAAAGTAGAGCGGATTAGCCGCAAAAGAGGCTCCGGCGGAATGCTCCACGCCCTGATCGACCGGAAGGATAGAGAGGTAACCTGTCCCGGCTAAACGTCCGGTGTTGTACAGGGTTTGCATATTGCGCAGTACGGCCGGGGGACGATTGTTATCGACCATCACCCGATCGACATAATCCGCTCCCGGCAGGTAGAGGTTGTCCGCTGGAATAGTCATGCAGCGATGTTGCAAAAGAGAATCCGCTTCTTTGCCCAATAACTGAACGATGTCCGTCATGATAACTCCTGTTAAGTGGTGTCGGGGCCATGCTGCCACGGCCCGCGGGTCAGTTTTTCTGACCTCAACAGGGTGAACCCAAAACCGGCACTAAGGCAAATTGCTGACTCCATTTTTCAGAACGATCCGCACAAAAAAGCGCGGGTGTCTGGCTTACCACCACTGATGAAAATGATGTACCGGCCCCTGCCCGTGCCCCACTTCCAGCGAGTCTGCCTGCTCCAGTGCGCCCTGCAGCCAGTGCCGGGCCGCCTGAACGGTCGTGGGCCAGTCATCGTGGCGCGGGCGCAGCGCGGCCAGCGCCGCCGAGAGGGAACAGCCAGTGCCATGCGTGTTACGGGTGTTCACCCGTGGCGCAGTAAAGCGCTGTTCTCCCTCACGGGTGAACAGCCAGTCCGGGCTTTCCGACTCGCTGAGATGACCGCCTTTCATCAGCACGGCCTGGCAGCCGAGGGCCAGCAGCGCCCGTCCCTGCTCGCGCATCTCCCCCTCGTTGCGCGCCTGCGCACATCCCAGCAGTGCGGCAGCCTCCGGCAGGTTAGGCGTAATCAGCGAAACCTGCGGCAGCAGCCGATCCCGTAGCGTACTCACCGCCTCGGGCGACAGCAGCGGATCGCCGCTTTTGGCCAGCATCACCGTATCCAGCACCACCCAGGGAACGCGGGTCTGTTTCAACCGCCCGGACACCACCTCTACGATGGCGCTTTCTGACAGCATGCCAATTTTAATCGTGTCGATGCGCACGTCCGACAAAACGGAATCCAGCTGCGCGGCAACAAACGCCGGCTCAACGCGGCAGATCGACTGCACGCCGGTGGTGTTCTGCGCCACCAGCGCGGTGATCACGCTGGTGCCATACGCACCCAGCGCGGAGAATGCTTTCAGGTCAGCCTGGATCCCTGCCCCACCGCTGGGGTCAGTACCGGCAATTGTCAGCGCGTTAATCCTTTTCATCACTGCACCTCCGGGTTCAGCCGGTACAGGGCATCAAGAAAGGCCGGAATGAAACTGCCTGGCCCGTCCACCGCTGCGGCCGCACGCTCACCGGCCAGCGACACCACGCGGCAGGCGCTGGCCACATGTGTGAGGCGGTCGCCCGGCAGTGCGGCAAAGCCGGCCACGACCGCCGACAGCGCACAGCCGGTCCCTACCACCCGCGTCATCAGCGGGTCGCCGCCGCCCACGCTCAGGGTACGGAGGCCATCGGTAATAAAATCGGTTTCACCGGTGACGGCCACAATCGCGCCTGTCTCCTGCGCCAGCGAAACAGCCGCCTGCAGCGCCGCCGTGGAGGCATGCCGGCTGTCGACGCCCCGGCCGCTGACGCTCTGCCTGGCCAGCGCCATGATTTCGGAAGCGTTACCCCGGACAGCGGCCGGTTTCAGTCCCAGCGTCTGCTGGCAGAAGGCCGTGCGGAAGTCCAGTGCGCCAACGGCCACCGGATCTAACGTCCAGGGCCGCCCGGCCTGCCTGGCGGCATTAACGGCCGCCAGCATCGCTTCGCTGCGGCTGCGGGTCAGCGTACCGACATTCACCAGCAGGGCATCGGCAACAGGGCTGAACTGTGCCGCCTCCTGCGGATCGATCACCATTGCCGGGGAAGCCCCCAGCGCCAGCAGCACATTAGCCGTAAAGGCCTGTACCACATCATTGGTCATACAGTGGGTCAGAGGGGAATGCTGACGATACAGCCGCAGGGAATGCGCCATATCGGTGTGGCTGAGGTCTTGAGGTTGGATCATTCTTCGCTCCCAACCGGCGATCAAGAAGGCGATGCCGGTCGGGCATCTGACTTCCCTACGCTGGCATTATCCAGATCAGGTTATACGGGTATTTCTCAGCCTTCACAAAGAAGGGCACCCCGAGTCAGTGATGATTTTTTACAGTCGGTGCCAGCATAAGGAAGTGGCAGAGCATTGGCAAGCCCCGGGCCGTGCTGCCCTGCCGTCGGTCATCAGGGTATCTTCAGCGCGATCTGCCCCCCGGCGGGGAATGACGCCGCACATAGTCACGCGGCGAACAGCCCATCGTGCGTTTAAAGGCGGTACTGAAGGCGCTTTCGGACTCATAGCCCAGCGAGGGAGCAAGCGCAGAAATGGGCAGGTCGGTGTTCAGCAGTTTGTCCCCGGCCAGCAGCATGCGCCAGCGGGTCAGATAATCCATCGTTGATGACCCGACCTTTGTTTTAAACTTCAGCGCAAAGGCCGAGCGGGACATACCGGCACGCTGTGCCAGCGTTTGTAGCGTCCAGCGATAAGCCGGATCGGCGTGCATGGCCTGCAGCGCCGCACCCACCTGGTGATCGGCCAGGGCATACAGCCAGCCCACCGCGTGCCCTTTACCGCCCGACTCCATATGCTGCCGCAGCGCCTGTATCAGTATCATATGCGCCAGATGTTCAGCGATCAGGGCATGTCCCGGACGCTGTTCATCCAGCTCGGCCATCATCTGCGCAACCAGCCAGCGCAGGGTCGCCTGGTCATTTTCCGCACGCAGATGGATCACCGCAGGCAGCATGGTCAGCAGAATCGTGGCGTGGGGGCCGTCCAGAAAGAAGCGGCTGCCGGTCATCAGGCAGTCTCCCCCGCCGTTGTGACGGATCACCCCGCCGGCGCGCGGGGCGGCAAACACCACCGCCCAGTCTGTCGCCGGGTGTGACAGGTCGCTGGCCATAACAAAGGGACGTCCGGTAGGAAGCAGGAAGCAGTCCCCCGCCGACAATCGTACCGGGTCGGGTCCCCCTTTGACAGACAGCCAGCAGCCGCCCGACACCATTGAATAACACTTGATGCCCGCGTTAGGTGGAAAACGCACCGCCCAGTCCCCGCCCACGTCGAGGACGCCGGAAACATACCGTTGTGGCTTGAGCAACGCGAGAATATCAGAAAGAGGATCCATGATTAATTTTGGACGATTAAAAAGATAATACGGACTTTATAGCATGGATAGGACGTGATGCGCGGGCTTAAGATTAAACCTCGCTGTTCCATGTTATCCCACCTCTCCTTCAGGAAATGACTATGCACAACATCCGTACATCCGGCCTCTTCTCTCTGGGTTCGCGTCAGGTAAAACGACTCGGCTATGGCGCAATGCAGCTGGCAGGCCCCGGCGTTTTTGGCCCGCCCAACGATCCTGACCGCGCGCTGGCAGTTCTCAGGGCAGCAGTGGCGGCCGGCGTCAATCATATTGATACCAGTGATTTTTACGGCCCACATATCACCAACAAACTGATCCGCGAGGCACTCGCGCCCTATCCTGATGACCTCACGCTGGTGACCAAAATTGGGGCGCTGAGAGATAAAAAAGGCGGATGGATCCCGGCCATGTCCCCCGGGGAGCTGGTCAATGCCGTCCATGACAACCTGCGAAACCTGGGGCTGGCGCAGCTGGATGTGGTCAATCTCAGGATCATGTTTAATACCGCCCGCCCGCAGGAAGGTTCCATTGAAGAACCGCTGACGGCGCTGGCCGCCCTGCAGCAACAGGGGCTGATCAAGCATATTGGTCTGAGCAACGTCACCCCGGCGCAAATTGCCGAAGGCCGCGCAATCTGCGAGATCGTCTGCGTTCAGAATCATTACAACCTGGCACACCGCACCGATGATGCGCTGATTGATGCGCTGGCCCGGGAAGGGATTGCTTATGTGCCTTTCTTCCCGCTTAACGGTTTTAATCCGCTTCAGTCTGCTACGCTGACCCGCGTTGCCGAACAGCTCAGCGCCACACCCCTGCAGGTCGCCCTGGCCTGGCTTCTTCACCGTTCACCTAACATCCTGCTGATCCCGGGAACATCATCCGTTGCCCACCTGCAGGAAAACCTGGCAGCGGCGTCACTCCACCTGCCGGATGACGCCCTGAATGCACTGAACGGCATTACCGGAAGCAATACGTTATAAAGCCTCACCCTCTTTCGGCGAGGCCTGATCAGGAACAGGACAGACAATGAGGGCAGGCAAAGGATGCAGGACTCACGCTCAGTAGCGAGTGAACAGCGGACGTAGCGCTGTCATTCGTTATTTCCCCTCAACACGCAGAAGACGGGAGAGACGCGCTGTTTCAGGACATGGAAATAATAAGTATTACCGCTGCATAAAAAGCGCCACTATCCCTGCTCGGCCACCAGCAGCGCCAGCGTGTCGGGCTCCAGCGCCCTGAAGATATGCTCACGATCGGCGGGATAGCAAATGTAATCTCCCGGTGCCAGTTCTTCAGCTTCGTCCTTCAACCCCACCAGCGCCCGTCCCTGCGTGACAATAATATGCTCTACCGAGCCCGGCGGGTGCGGCTGTGAAAGGCGGTCAGCGCCGGGCTGCGCCATCAGCAGGTAGATATCGCGCCGCGCGCCCGGCGGGCAGCTGGCCAGCAGGATCGCCTGATAGTTCGCTTCCCCGGCGACGACTTTCGGTCCTTCACCGCGCCGGATCACCTGGGTTTTAGGCAGCTCAGGCTCCAGCAGTCTGGCAAAAGGGATATTCAGCGCCACGCACAGCGCCCAGAGCGTTTCAATGCTGGGATTACCGTTCCCCGCCTCTAACTGGGACAGCGTCGATTTTGCAATACCTGCCCGCCTGGCGACTTCCGCCAGGGACAGCCCGGTCAGCGTACGCTCCCGGATCAAACTTTCTGCAATTACTGCAATGGGCTGGGTCATTTTTGGCCTTATCGTTCGTTAAATCGAACGCTACGTTCGGGTTGATCTCTTTCTGCACTGCGTTCATTATAATGGAAACTTCGTTCGTTATGGTAAAACTTCATGATGACCCGTCATTTTTCTTCACTCAGCCCGGACACACGTAAAGGCATCTATCTGATCTGTCTGGCGGTCGGGGTGGTGGGCATTTCTTATGGCTCGCTGGCCACCGCCTATGGTTTCCCGCTCTGGGTTCCGCTGTTCTCCAGCCTGTTTGTGCTGGCCGGTGCCTCGGAGTTTATGTTTATTGCTATCGTCGCGGGAGGCGGCAACCCCCTGGCGGCGGCCGTCGCCGGGCTGCTGGTCAATGCGCGCCACTTTCCCTTTGGTATTGCCGTGCGCGACCTCGTCGGTTCGCGCCTCTCCGCCGTCCTGGGCTGCCATATCATGAACGATGAAAGCGTGGTGTTTGGGCTGTCGCAGACCACGCCCGCACAGCGCAAAGCCGCCTTCTGGCTGTGTGGCCTCGGCGTGGCGCTGGTCTGGCCGCTGGGGACGGTGCTGGGCAGCGTGATTGGCAGGCTGCTGCCTGATACGCAAATGATTGGGCTGGATGCCGTCTTTCCGGCGATCTTACTGGCGCTGGTGATCCCTGCACTGAAATCACGCACGACGCTGCTGCGCGCCTCCAGCGGGGCAGCAATCTCCCTGCTGGCGGTGCCCTTTACCCCGACCGGGCTGCCCGTACTACTCTCCATGATCGGCCTGCTGGCGAGGAAAAAATAATGGCAGATAACACCCTGTTAATTGGCGGTATTGCCGTTCTGGCGCTGGGCACATGGCTGATGCGCTTTGCGGGCGCTCAACTGGGCTCCCGCATGGCACTGTCGGAGGATGCCCGCAGGCTGCTGTCTGACGCGGCCACGACCCTGCTGTTTGCGGTTGCGCTGGCCAGTACCTTCTACGAAGGCACCCATTTTGCCGGGGTCGCCCGCGTCACCGGCGTCGCAGTGGCCGTCATACTGGCCTGGCGTAAAATGCCGCTGATTGCGGTGATCCTTGCGGCGGCGGCGGTGACTGCCCTGCTGCGTTTTATCGGTATCCCCTAACCTTTGCCGGCGGCATGCAAGGCGTGCTTTTGCAGAATGGTTTTCTGCAGCAGCGCGACGGTATGCTCCACAAAGGTCGCCACGGCCAGTGGGATATGATGACGGCTGGGATAGACGATCGACAGATCGTTATTAAGCTGCCCGTAATCCGGCAGTACCGCGATAAGTTGCTGACGTCTGATGCTGTCATACAACAGTGATTCCGGTAAAAAACAGATCCCCAGGCCGTTTTGCGCCGCTTTGAGCTGCGCCTGCGCGGTATTGGCAGAAAAACGCCCGCTGACGTCAACCTGCACCCCGCCTTCCGGCCCCATCAGATGCCAGACCGTGCTCGCGGAAGCATGGCAGTGAGTAATACAGGCATGCTGCTGCAGCGCGTGGATATCCTCAGGCACGCCAGAGGTATTCAGGTAAGACTGACTGGCCGCCAGCAGACGGCGTCCGGTGCTGATTTTGCGCGCCACCAGGCTGGAATCCTTGAGGTGCCCCCCGCGAAAGGCCACATCAATCCCCTCGCCGATCACATCGGCATGCGTGTCGCTGAGGACAAAATCCAGGTGTACCCCGGGATATAACGCCAGAAAATCAGCCACCCACTCCATCAAGAACAGATCAAAAAAATCAGCCGGGGCCGCCACTTTTACACGCCCGGCCGGGGCCTGATTTTCGGCCACCAGCTGCGTGCTGATGGCGTTCAGCTCACTGATTTTTTGCGCGCTGTGTTCGTACAGGCGCTGCCCGGCTCCGGTCAGCGTCAGCTTGCGGGTTGAGCGATGAAATAACCGCACAGAGAGGCTCGCCTCCAGCTGCTTAATTCGCCGGCTCAGGGTGTTAGGCGGCATTCCCAGCCGTCGCGCGGCCCCGGCAAAACTGCCCGTTTCAACGATATGGACAAAGATCGCAACGTCATTGAGATCGAGCATGCTATTACGTCCAAAAATGGATGAGTGCAATGATATTACACCCTCTAATCATGTCGTGTCCGGGGGATTAAGATACAGGACTGTGATGAACGGCCCGACATACCCGCCGTTTGTCTGCGTTTCCTCCCTGATAAGGAAGTGATATGTCTTCGTTTTCTCCCGATAAGCATGCCGTTACACGCCAGATTGCCTACCGGACTCGCGGCCGGGGAACGGGGCCGATCGTTCGTCTGATGAGCCCCTCTGACTTCGGCACCCTCGCCAAACCGTTCGTTTTCCTCGATCGGTTCAGCGGCGACAGCACGATGATCGAACATATGCCCCTGCACCCCCACTCCGGCATCGCCACGGTCACCGTGCTTACCGCAGGCGATCTGCGCTTTGACGATCCGCACGCGGGACAGGGCACCATTGGCTATGGCGGGGTCGAATGGATGCGTGCCGGCGGCGGCGTCTGGCACGGTAAAGAGATGTCGGCTGGGGATTCTGCCCGCGTAGAAGGCTTTCAGCTCTGGCTGGCCCTGCCCCCGGCGCTGGAAAACGGCCCTGTCGACAGCCAGTATCTTGAAGCACAGTGGGTGCCGCAAACCGGTCCGGCCCGGGTCATCCTTGGCGAATATAACGGCGTCAAAAGTCCGGTTCGTTCCCCGGAGGGGATCAACTATCTGCTGGTGACGCTGCCTGCGCGTACTGCCTGGCACTATATCCCCCCCGAAAACCATACCAGCCTGTGGCTGAGTCTCAGTAATGGCACGCTGCATACCCCTGATGCGGTAACCACGGGCGAGATGGTCATCTTCACCCCCGGCGCGAAGCCCGTGACCCTGCAGGCCGGAGAAGAAGAAACGCGGTTTGTTATCGGCTCGGCCGTCGATCATCCCTGGCCGCTGTCACTCGGCAACTACTCCGTCCACACCAGTGAAGCAGCATTACGCGCAGGCGAGGCTAAAATTGAAGAGATCGGTCATCGCCTGCGCGACGCAAGGCGCGGTAAGCCCCAGTCGGGTTCTGTGCCGGTTTATCAATAATGTGGCTTATCTTTAGCCCTCAGCGGAGTGCTTGTCAGTGACTGTGTTACGTCGTCTTTTAACACGCTTTTTTACACCAAAAGAAAATGCCATCCATCCCAATAAGGAAAATAAAATGTCAAAGATTTTAGTTCTTTACCATTCAATGTATGGCCATGTTGAAACCCTGGCTCATACCGTTGCTGCCGGTGCAGCCAGCGTCCCGGGCACCGAGGTCACCGTCAAACGCGTGCCGGAGACCATGGATAGCGAGGCGTTCAAAACGTACGGCGGTAAAACCGATCAGCCCGCCGCCATTGCCAGCCCGGCAGAGCTGGCGGACTATGATGCCATCATTTTCGGTACGCCAACCCGCTTCGGCAATATGTCCGCTCAGATGCGCAATTTCCTCGACCAGACTGGCGGTCTTTGGGCGAAAGGGGCGCTGGTCGGTAAGGTGGCCAGCGTGTTTACCTCAACCGGCACCGGCGGCGGGCAGGAAATGACCATTACCTCCACCTGGACAACGCTGGCCCATCACGGGATGATCATTGTGCCTATTGGTTACAGCACTCCCGAGCTGTTTGATATCTCACAGGTTGGTGGGGGAACGCCTTATGGTGCGTCAACGCTGGCGGGCGGCGACGGCTCACGGCAGCCGGACGAACGTGAGCTGGCTATTGCCAGTCATCAGGGTAAATACGTAGCGGAAATCGCACGTAAAATGCGGTAACCACCCGAACGGGGTGAGAAAAAAGAGATGATGCGTTCATCTCTTTTTTTTTGCGCTACACTCTGCGCCATAGCCACCCGGCGTATCTGTAGCAGGAGTATGACCATGATAATCCGTCCCTTTACCGAAGCGGATCGGCCTTTTTTGCGCACGCTGTTTCTTGCCTCTCGCAAGGCAAACTGGACCTGGCTGGATGACAGCCAGTGGCAGCTGGAGGATTTCGACAGGATCACCCTTGGCGAGCGGGTGCTGGTTGCCGAGGAGGACGGTCATCGTGTCGGTTTTGCCGCCGTACTGGATAACGATAACTTCCTGCACAGTCTGTTTATCGACCCGGCTTTCCAGGGCAGCGGTGCCGGCAGTGCCCTGTTACAGGCGGTGCAGAAAAGCTTCACCTCTACCGGCGCACTGAAGTGCCTGGCGGAAAATGTGCAGGCGCAGCGGTTTTACAAAATGCACGGCTGGCGCGTGGTGGCTGAAGGAGACAGCGATCAGGGGGAGTACCTGCTGATGCACTACGTGCTGTAACGCTGTCCGCGCATTTTCTGCTCACGACGCGGTACCCTGAACGGGCTATCTGTAGCCGTTTTACCTGCGCTGGAAAATCATTTTCACGCTCATCAGGGACTGTGACATGTGGAATGTCTTTCATCTGGTTGACCTGGCTGGCACGCTGGCCTTTGCCCTCAGCGGTGCCACGGCAGGCGTGCGGGAGGATTTTGATGTCTTCGGCGTGTTTGTGCTGGCCGCCACGACGGCGGTGGGCGGCGGCGTTATCCGCGATATCTGCATCGCCAGCCTGCCCCCGGCCGGACTGGTCAGCCTGGCCTATCTGGTCATCATTGTGGTGGCCGTCCTCTGCGTCGCCTTCTTCCAGCGCCTGATCCTCTCCTTCGAGAAAGCCACGCTGTTTTTTGATGCGCTGGGTCTGGGCTTTTTTGCCGCCTTTGGTGCCAATAAAACCTGGCAGCACACCCACAGCGTGGAGCTCGCGCTGTTACTGGGGTGTATCAGTGCGGTGGGCGGCGGCTGTCTGCGCGACCTGTTAACCGGCAGGCCCCCGGCTATCTTCAGCAAGGATATTTATGCCAGTGCAGCGCTGGTGGGGGCAGCCATTGAACTGACCGGGTCGGCCGGGTTGATTCCGCAGATGTGGAGTGCCTGGCTGGCCATTACGGGCTGCACGCTGCTGCGTCTGATGGCATTAAAATATAAAATCGGCTTGCCGTTGATTAAACACAACGGATTATAATAACGTTTTAGCACAGAGAATGGCCTTTCCCGATGATAAGCAGACCCCCACATGAACAAGCTGGCGTCAGTGCCCGAGCTTACGAGATGCTGCAGTACCTGACCCGTATCGCCCGTGGCGATCGGGCGTTCACGATTCAGGACACCTTGCTTAACCATCGCTGTAACGTAACGCCCGATAATGACTTCACCCTGATCGTCCAGCTGTTTGATGCCGGTAAAATCGATTTTGATTATTCGATGGTGGATGGCTTTCAGCAGAGGCATGTCCGGTTGACATAAGGCTAATCATGGCCGGCCCTGTCACGGGCCGGCACGCCAGCCTCACACCGCGCGGAAGGCAATATCTTCCGGGATAACCTCACCCTGCCAGTAAAGCCGGGAGGCAACCTCCGTCGCCAGCTGGCGATACAGCCCGGTAAATTCGCTGTCGGGCCGGCGGATAACGGTGGGCTCTCCATTATCCAGATCTTCGCGCAGGCTGATGTGTAGCGGCAGCTGACTCAGCAGGTGGGTATGATACTGTTCCGCCAGTTTTGCCGCGCCACCGGTGCCGAAGATCGGCTCGTGGTGTCCGCACTGGCTGCAGATATGCATACTCATATTCTCGACCACCCCCAGCACCGGCACATTCACTTTCTCAAACATCACGATGCCTTTACGCGCATCGATCAGCGCAATATCCTGCGGGGTGGTGACCACAATAGCACCGGTTACCGGCACGTTTTGCGCCAGCGTGAGCTGAATATCGCCAGTTCCCGGCGGCATATCCAGCACCAGATAATCCAGCTCCGGCCAAAGCGTCTCGTTCAGCAGCTGCATCAACGCCTTGCTGGCCATCGGGCCGCGCCACACCATCGCATTATCCTCCGTGACCAGATAGCCAATGGAGTTAGTGGCCAGGCCGTGCGCCATAATGGGGGCCATATGGGTGCCGTCCGGGGAGGTCGGGCGCTGATCCTGCACCCCGAGCATATCCGGGATTGACGGTCCGTAGATGTCGGCATCCAGCAGGCCCACTTTCGCCCCTTCTGCCGCCAGCGCCAGCGCCAGATTCACCGCGGTCGTGGATTTCCCCACCCCGCCCTTGCCAGAGCTGATGGCAATAATGTTTTTCACCCCGTTGACGCCCGGGCGGTTTTTCACGCGCTGCAGCGTGGCCACATTCAGTGTTAACCGCCAGGCAATCGCTGACGCTCCGGTCAGGCGCAGCAGCTCCGCGCTAACCGTGGCTTTCAGCGTCTCGAACGGACTTTGCCAGACGAACGGCATGCTGAGTTCAATATGCAGCGTATTGTCCATCAGCGCACAGTGATGCAGCGCCTTCAGAGCGGTGAGGTTATGGTGCAGCGTAGGGTGTTCAAACGTGGTCAGCACGCCCGTCACGATTGCGCGCAGCGCTTCGGGGGAGTGATGCCCCTGGGATTGTGAAGTCATCTGGGTTCCTTGATATGGCGACTCTGTATTTATGCCTTTAAGCATATCAGATCTGTTCGGGGGTAACTTAGCGGCCGGGAAAAAACCGCAAGGAGTTGAACCCCTTGTTTACGCAGGGTCAGGCAATCGGTTACCATCTAAACCCCCTTTTTCAACAGGTATGAGCTAAGTCTTACTATGACTCAAGTCGCGAAAAAAATATTGGTAACGTGCGCACTGCCGTACGCTAATGGCTCCATTCATCTCGGCCACATGCTCGAGCATATCCAGGCAGATATTTGGGTCCGTTACCAGCGAATGCGCGGCAACCAGGTTTACTTCATCTGTGCCGATGACGCACACGGGACGCCGATCATGCTGAAAGCTCAGCAGATGGGCATTGCGCCTGAACAGATGATTGCCGATATGAGTCAGGAACATCAGACCGACTTTGCCGGTTTTGATATCAGCTACGACAACTATCACTCTACGCACAGCGAAGAGAACCGTGAGCTGTCTGCACTGATCTATACCCGACTGAAAGAGAACGGTTTTATTAAAAAACGCACCATCTCCCAGCTCTACGACCCGGAAAAAGGCATGTTCCTGCCCGATCGTTTTGTCAAAGGGACCTGCCCGAAATGTAAGGCACCGGATCAGTACGGTGATAACTGTGAAGTCTGCTCGGCCACCTACAGCCCGACCGAACTGATCGATCCTAAGTCCGTGGTGTCCGGCGCGACCCCCGTGATGCGTGACTCTGAGCACTTCTTCTTCGACCTGCCGGAGTTCAGCGCCATGCTGCAGGCCTGGACCCGCTCCGGGGCGTTGCAGGAGCAGGTAGCGAACAAAATGCAGGAGTGGTTTGAATCCGGCCTGCAGCAGTGGGACATCTCCCGCGATGCGCCGTACTTCGGCTTTGAGATCCCTGACGCTCCGGGCAAATACTTTTACGTCTGGCTGGATGCGCCTATTGGCTACATGGGCTCGTTCAAAAACCTGTGCGACAAGCGTGGCGATATCGACTTTGATGCTTTCTGGCAGAAAGATTCTGATGCCGACCTCTATCACTTTATCGGTAAAGACATCGTCTATTTCCACAGCCTGTTCTGGCCGGCGATGCTGGAAGGCAGCAACTTCCGTAAGCCGACCAACCTGTTTGTGCATGGTTATGTCACCGTGAACGGCGCGAAAATGTCTAAATCGCGCGGCACCTTTATTAAAGCCAGCACCTGGCTGCAACATCTGGATGCCGACAGCCTGCGCTACTACTACGCGGCGAAGCTCTCCTCACGCATTGATGACATCGACCTGAACCTGGAAGATTTCGTGCAGCGCGTGAACGCTGACATCGTCAACAAAGTCGTTAACCTGGCGTCACGCAATGCCGGTTTTATTAACAAGCGTTTTGGCGGGTATCTTTCAGATTTCATGGACAGAGATTCTGCTTCAACTGCTTCCGGGGATATATACCCTTCGATTCAGTTCCCATTCAGTTTCTTGAAATTGTATTCACCCGTAGATGGTGACGATTTGAAAACTGAGATAGAGGATTTGTATGAGAAACGTGAATTTGCAAAAGTGATGAGAATAATCACTGAATTAGCTGATGAAGCTAATAAATTCATTGATCACTATGAGCCGTGGGTTCTAGCTAAGAGTGAAGATGTAAATAAACTCAACGAGCTACAAAATGTATGTTCAATGGGCATAGATATGTTCAAGGTAATCATGACTCTGCTAAAACCAGTGATTCCTCGACTTGCAGAACGGGCTGAAGAGTTTTTAAATATCGAGCTCACTTGGGATAGCATTCACAACCCATTGGTGAACCACAAAATTAATAATTTTAAAGCCCTGTATGGCCGCATTGAGATGGATAAAGTGAACGGCCTGATCGAAGCCTCAAAGGAAGATGCGGCGGCGGCGAAAGCCCCGGCCAGCGGCCCGCTGGCGGACGATCCGATTCAGGACACCATCAGCTTTGACGATTTTGCCAAAGTCGACATGCGCATTGCGCTGATTGAGAACGCGGAATATGTTGAAGGCTCTGACAAGCTGCTGCGTCTCTCACTGGATCTGGGTGGAGAAAAGCGCAATGTCTTCTCCGGCATTCGTGCAGCCTATCCGGACCCGGCGGTGCTGGTGGGTCGCCTGACGGTGATGGTCGCCAACCTGGCTCCGCGTAAAATGCGCTTTGGTGTCTCCGAAGGCATGGTCATGGCTGCCGGTCCTGGTGGAGCAGATATCTTCCTGCTCAGCCCTGACAGCGGCGCACAGCCGGGCCAGCAAGTTAAGTAACTCTCATGCTGTGTAGGGGTTGACCTTCTGTACTGGTCAACCCGTTGTTAAGATGTCAGTCATCTGCACGGGGCGGCCGGTAAAAGGGTCGCCCCCTACTGTTCAGGACACTGAATGCCTACTGCCCTCGTTACGCTATGGCACTACCTCCGCGCTTTTCTCATTATCTATCTGTGCCTGTATGCCGGGCGCGGACTTTCTGCCCTGCTGCCGGTGGCGATCCCCGGCAGTATTCTCGGCATGCTGATGCTGTTTGCTCTCCTGGCCTCGCAGCTGCTGCCGGTTCACTGGGTCAAGCCCGGCTGCCACCTGCTGATCCGCTATATGGCGCTGCTGTTCGTGCCGATTAGCGTTGGCGTGATGAACGATATGGATATTCTCACCGCCCAGTTTGGTCCGATTGTGGTCTCCTGCGTCGTCAGTACGCTGATCGTACTGGTGACCATCGGGCTGATGTCGCAACGTCTTAACGACCGCCACCAGCGGCGCACGGGAGCGCAGGATGAGTGATATCTGGTGGTCGCTGCCGCTGACCGTGCTGGTGTTTCTGGGCGCGCGTAAACTGGCAGCCAGGGTAAAAATGTCGATCGTTAACCCGCTGCTGATTGCCATGGCGGTGATCATTCCGCTTCTGCTGCTGTTACAGATGCCCTACACCCGCTATTTCCAGGGCAGCGCCCTGCTGAACGATCTACTGCAACCGGCGGTGGTGGCGCTGGCGCTGCCGCTGTACGAGCAGATGCATCAGATCCGTTCACGCTGGCGGTCTATTATCAGCGTCTGCTTCGTTGGCAGCATAACGGCGATGGTCTCAGGCACGGCCATTGCGCTGTGGCTGGGAGCCACGCCGCAGATTGCTGCCACCCTGCTGCCCAAGTCCGTGACCACGCCGATAGCCATGGCGGTTTCCGGTTCGCTGGGCGGTATTCCGGCCATCAGCGCCATCTGCGTACTGCTGGCCGGCGTACTGGGGGCGGTGTTCGGTCATATGCTGCTCAACCTGTTACGGGTGCGCAGTAAATCGGCACGTGGCCTGGCCATCGGCAATGCCTCTCATGCCCTGGGCACAGCGCGCGCCGCCGAGATCGACTATCAGGAGGGGGCATTCAGCTCGCTGGCGCTGGTGCTGTGCGGCATCATTACCTCACTGCTGGCCCCGTTCATTTTCCCTTTGCTGATGGCGCTCTGGGGCTAAAACTTGCGATAAGTCTCGCATTTTGCTGATCTATTTCATTTATTACATTGATAGGGAGACGCAGATCACATATAACTGGATGCCGGCCCGCTACCATGGGCTGCATCCAGCGAAAGAGGCCCCACTATGCACCCACGTTATCAGCAGGCATTTGCCACCCTACCTACCCTGTTACAGAGCGCGTTGCAGCCGGTTTTATCCGCAGACGATTTTGCCGGATTTATCACCGCCAGCCAGGCGCAGGCGCTGAAAAAACATTGCAATTACAGCGACAGCGAACTGGCCTTCGCCCTGCTACCGCTGGCGGCCGCCTGTGCGGTAGCGACGCTATCCGACTTTAAAGTGGGCGCGATAGCACGCGGCAAAAGCGGCACGCTGTGGTTTGGTGCCAACATGGAGTTTGCCGGGGCGACCATGCAGCAGACCGTACACGCCGAGCAGAGCGCCGTGACGCACGCCTGGCTCAGGGGGGAAAGCGCGCTGGAAAGTATTACCGTTAACTACACGCCGTGCGGCCACTGCCGTCAGTTCATGAATGAGCTGAACAGCGGCACCGGGCTGACCATTGAACTGCCCGGCCGCGCAGCGGCCACGCTGGGCCACTACCTGCCCGACTCCTTCGGGCCGCGTGACCTGGCGATCACCACCCTGCTGATGGATAAGATTGATCACGGCTTTGTCGCCAGCGGTGATGCCGTGGAACAGGCTGCCGTGGCCGCCGCCAGCCGCAGCCACGCGCCCTACAGTAAGGCATGGAGCGGCGTGGCGCTGCAAACCAGCGACGGGGCCCTTTTTGCTGGTAGCTACGCAGAAAATGCCGCCTTCAACCCCAGCCTGCCGCCGTTGCAGGGTGCGCTGAACCTGCTCAATCTTAGCGGCCGCGCATTAAGCACTATTCAGCGTGGGGTGCTGGCGGAAGCGCCGGATGCCACACTGAGTCAGCAAAGCGCCACCGCCGCCACGCTGGCCGCGCTGGGATGCACGCAATTCAGCACTCTCCCCCTGGTGAAGTCGTAAGAAAACCCGTTGTAATTCGAGAAAGATCTCAGCTTTTGTTATTGCGTGTTAACAAAAGCTGTACTTTCAGATGAATTATTTTAGGATTGGCCCCACACCATCCCGATCCTAATAGAGTATGAATTGCATGGAACTCGAATACGAAAGTAAACGACCGCTATACATCCCTTATGCTGGGCCCATCTTGCTGGAATTCCCCCTTCTGAATAAAGGCAGCGCGTTCTCCATTGAAGAGCGTAACGACTTCAACCTGAATGGTCTGCTGCCGGAAACCGTCGAAAGCATTGAGGAGCAGGCAGAGCGGGCATGGCGTCAGTTCCAGGACTTCAAAAACAATAACGACAAGCACGTTTACCTGCGCAACATCCAGGATACTAACGAAACGCTGTTTTACCGCCTGCTCGACAATCATCTGGAAGAGATGATGCCGATTATCTACACCCCAACCGTGGGTGCCGCCTGTGAGCACTTCTCAGAAATTTATCGTCGCGCGCGCGGCCTGTTTATCTCTTATCCGAACCGCGCCAACATTGAAGATATGCTGCAAAACGCCACCAAACAGAATGTGAAGGTGATTGTGGTCACCGACGGTGAGCGCATTCTCGGTCTGGGAGACCAGGGGATCGGGGGTATGGGTATCCCCATCGGTAAACTGTCTCTTTATACCGCCTGTGGCGGCATCAGCCCGGCGTACACCCTGCCGGTGGTGCTGGACGTCGGCACCAATAACCAGCAGTTGCTGAATGACCCACTGTATATGGGCTGGCGTCATCCACGTATCACTGGCGAAGAGTACGACAGCTTCGTCAATGACTTTATCCACGCCGTGAAGAGCCGCTGGCCTAACGTGCTGCTGCAGTTCGAAGACTTCGCCCAGAAAAATGCGATGCCGCTGCTTGAGCGCTACCGGGATGAGGTCTGCTGCTTTAACGACGATATTCAGGGCACTGCGGCGGTGACGCTGGGTACGCTGATTGCTGCCAGCCGCGCCGCCGGCAGCAAGCTGTGCGAGCAGAAAGTGGTCTTCCTCGGGGCGGGTTCCGCCGGGTGTGGGATTGCCGAGCAGATCATCGCCCAGATGAAATCAGAAGGCCTGAGCGATGAGGAAGCGCGTGCGCGGGTGTTTATGGTTGACCGTTTCGGTCTGCTGACCGACAAGCTGCCCAACCTGCTGAACTTCCAGAGCAAACTGGTGCAGAAAAGCGAAAACCTGGCCGGTTGGGACAGCAGCAGTGATTCCCTGTCGCTGCTGGACGTGGTGCGCAATGTGCAGCCGAACATCATGATCGGCGTTTCGGGTCAGCCGGGGCTGTTCAGCGAAGAGATCGTCCGTGAAATGCACAAGCACTGCGCACGCCCGATCATCATGCCGCTGTCAAACCCGACTTCCCGCGTGGAAGCCACTCCACAGGACATCATGGCGTGGACCGACGGTAATGCGCTGGTCGCCACGGGCAGTCCGTTCTCTCCGGTCAGCTGGAAAGAGAAAATCTATCCGATTGCCCAGTGCAACAACTCCTATATCTTCCCGGGCATTGGTCTTGGGGTCATTGCCTCCGGTGCCACCCGCGTGACGGACAGCATGCTGATGGCCGCCAGCCGCGCGCTGGCGGACTGCTCACCGCTGGCCAATGACGGTACCGGTCCGGTACTGCCTGAAGTGAAAGATATCCAGGGTGTGTCAAAACTGATCGCCATGGCGGTCGGCAAAGCGGCCCAACTGGCCGGCGTCGCGGTCGTGACGTCCGAAGATGTGCTTTCTAAAGCCATCGCGGCCAACTTCTGGCTGCCGCAGTATCGTAATTACCGTCGTACTTCTATCTGACGGCTCACCGCCCGGCTCCTTTCACGGGGAGTCGGGCCGGTTTTGTGTGAAAAAAGCCCATTCAACACACTGTTACTTGCTTCACTCCTCTGGCTCAAGTAGCCTTGAATCCACTTCCCTCTTGCAACCCGAGCACCGTTCAGCATGTTGAAACGCCTGACTTATGGTCTGATTATCATCATTACCCTGGTGGTTCTGACCGCACTTGGGCTTGACCGCTGGATCAGCTGGAAAACGGCCCCCTACGTTTACGACGATCTGAAGGCGTTGCCCCACCGCCAGGTTGGCGTGGTGCTGGGTACGGCCAAGTACTACCGCACCGGTGTGATTAACCAGTATTACCTTTACCGGATGCAGGGCGCGATTAACGCTTACAACAGCGGTAAGGTCAATTATCTGCTGCTGTCTGGCGATAACGCCCAACAGAGCTATAACGAACCGATGACCATGCGCCGCGACCTGATCGCCGCAGGGGTCGACCCGTCGGATATCGTGCTGGATTATGCCGGGTTCCGCACCCTCGACTCGATAGTGCGCACCCGCAAAGTATTTGATACCAACGATTTCATTATTATCACTCAGCGCTTCCACTGCGAGCGCGCGCTGTTTATTGCTCTGCATATGGGCATCCAGGCCCAGTGTTACGCCGTGCCTTCACCCAAAAATATGTGGAGCGTGCGCATGCGTGAGGTGGGTGCGCGGCTGGGTGCGCTGGCCGATCTGTATATTATGAAGCGGGAACCCCGTTTCCTCGGCCCGCTGGTGCCTATTCCGGCCCGGTATGAAGTGCCTGAAGATGCGCAGAGTTACCCGGCAGTCACGCCAGAGCAGCTATTGGATTTACAGCAGAAAAAATAATGAAGCGGTAGGTGGAGAGTTGAAACTGACTTATCAGGGCAATCCTGATAAGTCAGTGATAAGCAATGCCTGCCGGTCAAACGTGGACAACCTTTCAGAGATTGTCCACGCCATCAGAGGATTACTTCTTGCGGGCGTACTTCAGGGAGTCCAGCGCGACGGCGAAGATAATAATGCCGCCCTTGATAATGTACTGCCAGTAAGGGTTCACGCCGATATAGGTCAGACCGTAGTTGATGACGGTGAAGATAATCACCCCGGTCACCACGCCTGCCACCGTACCAACCCCACCCGCGAACGACACACCGCCGACGACACAGGCCGCAATCGCATCCAGCTCATACATAAAGCCAAGGTTATTGGTTGCAGAACCGATGCGCCCGGCTTCCAGCATACCGCCGAAGGCATAAAACACGCCGGACAGGGCATAGACCAGAATCAGGTTCCACGGCACGTTAACGCCAGACACGCGCGCGGCTTCCGGGTTGCCGCCGATGGCAAAAATATTCTTACCGAAGCGGGTTTTATTCCACAGGATCCACACCACAAAGATGGCGATAATCGCGTAGAAAGTAATGTACGACAGTTTGAAATCACCCAGGCGCAGGAAGCCCTGAGCAAAGGTGGAGAACTTCTCATCGAAGCCTGCCACCGGAGAAGCCCCAACGAAGTCGTAGTACAGCGAGTTAACGCCGTAAACGATGATCATGGTACCCAGCGTGGTGATAAATGGCGTCACCTTCAGGTAGGCAATGATCACGCCGTTGATCAGCCCAATCAGCGCACCGATGGCACAGACAATGGCGATCACCACCGCAATTGGCAGGGTTTCCAGATGCGGGAACACCTTGTTGGCATTATCCATCGCCTGCAACAGCGTCGCCGCGACCACCGCAGCCAGACCAACCTGACGGCCAGCTGACAGGTCTGTTCCCTGGGTGACAATCAGACCGGCAACGCCCAGGGCGATAATGACACGCACTGAGGACTGGGTCAGGATGTTACTCAGGTTCATTAAACTTAAGAACGTTGGATCCTGGATAATAATGATGGCCAGTAATACCATCAGCACCACATAAATCCCACCCTCTTTCAGCCAGGTGAGTGCACTTTTCTTATTCACTGCTTTCATAGTAACAGCCCTTACATCATTAAAGGTGCAACGATGCCAAACGCAATATTTCGTTTTGCGTGGTTGTCTTCGTTTCGACAATGCCTGCTACCAGGCCATTACTCATTACCAGGATACGATCGGTAACGCCCAACAACTCTGGCATTTCGGAAGAGATAATAATGATCCCCTTTCCCTTCTTCGCCAGTTCTGAAATCAACTGATAGATTTCAAATTTCGCCCCAACGTCAATACCGCGCGTCGGTTCGTCGAGCATCAATATTTCTGGCTGAGTTAATAACCAGCGACCGATAATCACCTTCTGCTGGTTACCGCCTGATAAGGAGCCAATCGACGTGTGATGTCCCGGTGTTTTAACCCGCATAGAGTCAATCACCCACTGGGTATCACTTTTCATCCGGCTATTATCCAGCAGGCCAATGCTGTTCTTATATTTACTGATATTAGATATCAGCGAGTTGAAACCAATATCCAGGTAGGCATAAATCCCGGTGGAACGACGCTCTTCCGTCACCAGGGCAAAACCGTGGTTAATCGCTTCGTTGGCGCTGTGGTTATTAATCGCCTTGCCGTGCAGCTTAATGGTGCCGCCTGACTTTTCGCGAATACCAAACAAGGTTTCCACAATATCAGTACGCTTGGCACCGACCAGGCCTGCAATCCCGAGAATTTCACCCTTGCGCAGGTCAAAGGAGATATCGCGAATAGACGGCTGGCGCAGGGAGGTGAGGTTACGCACTTCCAGAATGGTCTCGCCCGGCACGTTGCTCTTATCCGGGAAACGTTGATTCAGCGAACGGCCCACCATCATGGCAATGATCTTGTCCATATCCAGCCCTTCCAGGGGCTGAGTGGCAATCCACTGTCCGTCACGCAGAATAGTGATTTCATCACACAGCTGGAAAATCTCTTCCATTTTATGCGAAATATAGATAATCCCGCAGCCGCGATCCTTCAGCTTACGAATAATCGTAAACAGATGGTTGACTTCTTTTTCCGTCAGGGAGGAAGTCGGCTCATCCATAATCACGATTTTAGCGTTATAAGAAAACGCCTTGGCAATTTCAATCATCTGCATTTGCGAAACAGACAGTGAAATCACTTTGTCTCGTGGATCAATATCAATATCCAGCTCGTCGAAGATCGCTTTGGTATCGCGATACATTTTCTCCTGATCGACGAAAAAGCCTTTCTTCGGATAGCGGCCAAGCCACATGTTATCCATTACGGTACGTTGCAGGACCAGGTTTAATTCCTGATGCACCATCGACACGCCATTTTCCAGCGCCTCTTTAGAGCTCTTGTAATTAACTTCCTCACCCTGAAAAAGAATGCTCCCCGTATCTTTACTGTAAATGCCAAAAAGGCACTTTAAAAGTGTTGATTTTCCAGCACCATTCTCCCCCATCAGGGCGTGAATTGAATGTGGACGGACTTTTAAATTAACATTATCGAGCGCTTTAACCCCGGGGAATGACTTACTGACGTCGGTCATCTCCAGTAAAAATTCGCGCTGTGTTTGCACGTTATCGCTGCCCATATCTCTACCCGGCTGAGTGGTGTGGAGTCAGGTCACCCTGACTCAACACCTGAAAAAGGGTGCTGACAGTCAGCACCCGTATCAGGTTGTACTTATTTAGGCAGGTCTGCCAGGTTGTCTTTATCTACCGGTACATAGGCAACACGGACAACTTTACCGTCCAGTTTATAGTCGGTGCCTTCGGTGGCAGGTTTACCCGCCGCCAGGTTAATCGCCATATCCAGCGTGGCTTTTGCCTGGTTTTTCGCATCATTCAGCACGGTGCCGGCCATTGCGCCAGATTTCACCATCGCCAGCGCTTCTGGCAGGGCATCGACACCAAATACCGGTACCGAGGATTTGTTGTGGGCTTTCAGGGCTTCGACAGCGCCCATCGCCATCGCATCGTTGTTGGCGATAACGACTTCAATTTTGTTACCGTTTGGACCTGACAGCCAGGCGTCCATCTTATCTTTAGCCTGTGCAGTGTCCCACATCGCGGTATCCAGATGCAGCTGCTGCGTTTTGATGCCGTCTTTGTTCAGCGTGTCGATCACGTATTTGGTACGGGCTTCCGCATCCGGGTGTCCTGGCTCGCCTTTCAGCAGCACGAACTGAATCTGACCGTCTTTGTTCAGGTCCCAGGCCGCGTTAGCTTTCCAGTGTTTCTCAATCAGCTCGCCCTGCTTCACGCCAGACTCTTTCGAGTCGGTACCGACATAGTAAGCTTTGTCATAGCTGGCCAGGGCTTTTGCCGTTGGCTCTTTGTTGAAAAATACCACCGGGATGTCGTTTGCTTTGGCTTTGCTGATCACCACTGCCGCTGCTGCCGGGTCAACCAGGTTGATCGCCAGGGCTTTCACGCCTTTAGCGACCAGGACGTCCACCTGATCGTTCTGAGTAGACTGGCTGTTCTGCGAGTCATTCATCAGCAGCTGCACGCCCGGGTTATTCTTGGCTTCTTTCTCAATATCCTTGCGCACAACCGACATAAAGTTGTCGTCGTATTTATAAATGGTGACGCCGATACGGGTATCTGCTGCCTGAGCAGTTGCGCCAAACAGCATGGTGGCAACCAGGGCGCTGAGAGTGAAAACCTTCTTATTCATGGTATCTCCGGTTTTTATAGGGTAGTACTCAACGCCACGTACCGGCAGATGACCGGGCACGGGGCGATCAGTGGGGTGACGGCGAGGCGTAAATGTTAATTTTACGATCTGCTTCGCCGACAATGGATCACATTAAACCCGACTTCCCTGTACGGAATGCTTCCTGAATGCTGTGTGTGAAACTGTTTCACAGGGAGGCAACGTCACCATGAAATGGGGCCTGGCTGCCGTTACATAATGTTTCAAACCCTGCAGGACGCTGTCATCATAGAGAAGGCGTTGTTAATTAACTGTGAATTTACTCACAGATTGGAAACGGTTACATCTCAGATTCACCTGAGTTAGTGACGGCCGCCACATTTTGCCGGGTTGCCACGGAATGACGGCGGACCAGCGTTGGCATAAAGCAGTGACGGACACTGCTGTCCAGCTCTCCCGCCGCGCCTTTCAACGCCAGTTCCGTGGCCAGTTTTGCCATAGAAACAATCGGGTAGCGAACGGTACTTAGCTGTGGATCGGTATAACGGGAGATGGGTATATCGTCGAAGCCCACTACCGAAAGCTGCTGTGGCACGGCAATACCGTTATCTTTCAACGCGGCCAGCGCGCCTGCGGCCATGCTGTCGTTATAGGCAAACACCGCCGTCAGATGCAGGTTACGGCCTAACAGCTCGACCATGGCCGCCTCACCGCCCTGCAGATCCGGCTCGCCTGCTGCACACCAGCTCTCCACGGGGGTGACGCCCTGCTCGCTTAACGCCTGTGACCAGCCATCGCGCCGCTGGTCGTTATCTTCGATGGGGTGAACCGAGCCAAGATAGCCGATACGCTGATGCCCGTGCTGCTGCAGCATACGCATCGCCATCAGCGCCCCGCTCACGTTGTCAAGACAGACACAGCGGTGGGCAAAACCGGGGATAATACGGTTGACCAGCACCATGCCAGGTACTTGCTGCATCAGCGAGGCAAGCTCCTGATCGCCCAGCGCTTTTGCATGCACAATCAGGGCATTACAGCGCTGGCGGATCAGCACCTCGATGGCGTGACGCTCTTTTTCCGCCTGATGATAGGAGTTATTGATTAACACATGTTTTTGCAGGCGCTGGGCCACGGTGTCTACCGCTTTCACCAGTGCGCCAAAGAAGGGATCGGACACGTCCATGACCACCACACCGATGGTATCGCTGACCTGAGTGGCCAGCGCCTGAGCATTGGCGTTGGGCCGGTAGCCAAGACGGGCAACCGTTTTCAGCACCGCCTCACGGGTATCGCCGGTCACCGCCGCACTGTTATTCAGCACCCGCGAGACCGTCGCAACAGAAACACCCGCCTCACGGGCGACATCACGTATGGTAATCATGAGCAATCACCACAGAAGCATATTTTTTGCATAGCTCTTCCTGACCCAAACGCATTCTGGCGTCTATTCTGTCAGGCGGGAGCCGTGTGCTGCGTGAATTCCGTCACAGGCTTGAAAACGGTTACATACAATTTTTTAACGTTTGTGATGTATATCATCTTCCGCCGGGGGTTTCTGTTCCGCAGAGAGTCCGGCAGCGGTCAGACGCCGCCATAGCCACTCCACCGGCCCCTGACGGAAAGTCCGTAACCAGTAGTGAGAAAACAGCAGGTTAACGCACCAAATCAGCGGCGCGATCAGCAATAACTGCAGGCGGTTGAAGTGGTTAAACAAAGCAAAGTGGTTAAACAGCGTGGTGCAAATCAGCGTCTGTAACAGATAATTGCTCAGCGCCATACGGCCGACGGCACTGACACTCAGCGTCAGACGCCAGCGCTGCAGCTGTGGCCACCAGCCAAAGCAGAGCGCGGCATAGCCCAGCGACTGCAGGGGTGCGCTGATCTCCCGCGGTACCTGCAGGAAGAATCCGGCCCAGCGAAAGTCCCATTTGACGTACCACTGTAACGCAATTGACGCGGCCTCAATCAGCATCCCGAGGATCACCAGCTGTATTCCGGTTCGACGGTAGTGTTGCAGACTCCAGCTGCCGCGCAGCCAGCCCGAACGCATTAACGCCGCCCCCAGCATCATCAGCCCGGCAAGCTGCCAGCCATACTGTGCCGCCAGTGCCATCAGCGAGGAACCCAGCATATCCAGACGATTGGCCACCGCCTCCCAACCGCCGTGAGTGCGCCAGAACGTTTCATACTGGACGTCGGCCGCTCCCGGCAGCCAGGAGCTGTTAGGCGTGTGTCCGGAGGACATACCCAGTACCACCAGCACCCCGCTGCCAATCAGATAGAGCATCACGCCGGTATTAAACAGCTGCCGCGTGCCGGGCACGTCGCGGATCATGCGCCAGGCAATCAGTCCGGTCAGGCCGTAGGCCAGCAGAATATCCCCCTCCCAGAGCAATAGCGCGTGCAGAAAGCCCAGGATCACCAGCCAGGAGAGGCGTGACTGTATCCAGCGCTTGCCACGCGGCAGCAGCAGTTGCAGCCCGCCGCCAAACAGGATGGCAAACAGCGTCAGGAATTTTGCCTGGGCGAAGAGATCCATGGCCGCCCATACGGCGAAATCAGACAGCGAGGGCAACCCCTGCCAGGCAGGATTAAGGTAGGCCGCTTTCGGCAGGCCAAAGGCGGTAATATTCAGCAGCAGAATGCCGAGAATGGCCAGCCCGCGAATAAAATCCAGAGGAAGAATACGGGACATAAAAGGTTCCCCACAACGACGCTGCGGCAAGAAGGCGGACCGAAAAAGGGTCCGCCCCGACAGGGGATAATGGCTGGCGCAAAGCCGGCCCCGAGGGACCCGCCCGCGTCAGGCCCTGTTAACGATGGCGTACCGAGCGCAGAAACTCCTGGCGCGTATTCTGGCTGGACTTAAACAACCCGCCGAGCGACGTAGTGGTCGTGGCGCTGGTCGCATCACGAATACCCCGGGCTTTCACGCAGTAGTGAACGGCATCGATAGAGACCGCGACGTTATTGGTCCCGAGCAGGGTCTGCAACGCCAGCAGGATCTGCTGAGTGAGGCGCTCCTGAACCTGCGGGCGCGAAGAGAAGAACTGCACGATACGGTTAATTTTCGACAGGCCAATGACTTTATCTTTTGGTATATACGCCACGGTCGCCCGGCCGTCGATAATCACAAAATGGTGTTCGCAGGTACTGGTCAGCGTGATATCCCGCACGGTGACCATCTCGTCCACTTTCATTTTATTTTCAATCAGCGTGATTTTCGGGAAGTTGGCATAATCCAGTCCGGAAAAGACCTCATTCACATACATTTTAGCAATACGCTGCGGCGTTTCCGCCAGGCTGTCGTCTTCCAGATCAAGATTGAGCAGCTGCATAATTTCGGTCATATGACCCGCGATCAGCTGCCTGCGAGTGTCATCGTCCATTTCACGTGCGGGTGCGCGCAGCGGGGTTTCCAGGCCACGGGCAACCAGTGCCTCATGAACCTGTGTGGCTTCCTGACTTAACGTCGCCATGTTTTTCTCTTCTCCGGCTGGTGTGACTGACCAGGTTAATGCAACCCGGTGGAATTTCTGAGGCGCTATTTTGGTACACATTTGGTGTCCGATCCAGTGAATCAGCGTATTTGTCATTGAAACCCTGTCACTCCGCCGCAGGCTCACGCCGCCACACCAGCGCACCCGCAACCACCAGGGCGGCCCCCGCCACATACAGCGCCGGTTCCAGCCGGTGCGTCAGCGCGGTAGAGAGTGCCGACAGCAACGGCCCCACCAGCTGCCCTACCGCATAACCGGTGGTCAGTAATCCGGCCAGATAGCGCGTATGCAATGGGGCCAGTTCGCGCGCATACTGCAGGGAAAGCTGCACCACGCAGAGGAACCCGCCGCCAACCAGTGCCGATCCCAGCGCCAGCCCGCCCAGGCCCGGGATCATATCAGAGGCAAATACCCCGACCGCCTGCACCCACAGCACCAGGGCCAGACGACGGTGGCTGCTGCCGAGGTGGCGGGTCAGGATACCAATGATGATGCCGACCACCGCCGCCCCACCAAACACCGGCCAGACAAACTGGCTAATCAGGCCGGGAAAGCGCGTGGTCGCCATTTGCGCCAGGAACGTCGCGGGAAGGATATAGCCAAAACCGGCCAGGCTGTAGCTCCATACCAACCGCCGGAGGCCGGAGGTCAGACGCAGGGGATCCGGGGCCGTTTCCGGGCGATGCAGCTGACCGGTACGCGGCAGTGTTCGCGCTATCAGCATTACCAGGATCAGGGCCAGCACGCCGTAGGCAAACCAGGCCCAGGCGGCACTGACCTGCTGACTGTGCAGCCACACCGCCAGCATGCCGCTGATGAAAATCCCGGTACCCGGGCCAGCAAACACCGCGGCACTCAATCCGGGCCGCTGGTAGCGGTGCAGCTGCTCATTACTCCACGCCGCAATCAGTACCATCGCCCAGCCGCTGGCCCAGCCCACCAGAAAGCGAACCAGCCCGTGCTGCCACGGGCCGGAGGCCCACGCCGACATCAGCGTCAGTATCACCGCCCCCCAGACGCCCGCCTGCAGACGCCACTCCACCCGCCGCGTCGCCCGCATCGCATCAAAGGAACCGCACAGGTAGCCCAGGTAGTTAAAGGCCGCCACCACGGCAGCGCTGGTCAGCGACAGCTGATGTTCGGCTATCATTAATGGCACCTGTGGCGTAAAGGCAAAGCGCCCTATTCCCATGGCCACCACCAGCGTCAGAAAAGCGCACAAAGCAACACGAACCGCCATTTTTAACTCCTGCCCTATTTTAGTTGCCATCAGCATGCGTGATGGTTAGAATCACGGAAAGTGAATAATACTAACTAAGTTGCTTACGATAAGAGAATAAATGGATCTGACCCAGCTAAAAATGTTCTGCGCCGTTGCCGACAGCGGTTCGCTGGTGCGGGCTGCCGAGCAGCTGCACCGGGTGCCATCAAACCTCACAACGCGCCTGCGTCAGCTTGAAGAAGAGCTGGGTACCGATCTGTTTATCCGCGAGAAGCAGCGTCTGCGGCTGTCACCGATGGGCCACAATTTCCTCTGCTATGCCCAACGCATTCTCACGCTGAGTGAAGAGGCGCTGAATATGGCGCACGGAGGCAAACCCGCAGGCAACTTTGCGCTGGGCTCAATGGAGAGCACCGCTGCAACACGGCTGCCGTCTCTGCTGGCGGAGTTTCACCAGCGCTACCCTGCCGTGAACCTGGCGCTCAGCACCGGCACTTCCGCCGAACTGATTGAAAGAGTGCGTATCGGCACCCTGGCCGCTGCGCTCGCCGATGGTCCGGTTAACGGCGACGAACTGAACAGCTGCGTGGCGTTTCAGGAAGAGATGATACTGATCTCCAGCCTGGAGCATCCGTCGATTGTGACGCCCGGGGATGCCGCAGGCTGTACGCTGTTTGCCTTTCGTCCCGGCTGCTCCTACCGCGTACGTTTTGAAAACTGGTTCCGTGCTGCGAGCATTCAGCCGGGTAACGTAATGGAAATCCAGTCTTACCACGCCATGCTGGCCTGCGTCGCCAGCGGAGGGGGAGTGGCCTTACTGCCGGCGGCGCTACTGGCGCAGATGCCCGGCCATGTTCGTGTGCGTCAGCATCCACTGCCGCCCGAACTGCGCGATACCGAGACCCGACTGGTGTGGCGTCGCGATGCCTTCACACCGAATGTCGAGGCGCTGAAGTACCTGATTATTGAACAATTTGATGAGAAGTCCAGCGATTAACAGCTGTTTTCGTCAAGCCTGGTTACGCTTATTACACTATTCCGAATGACAGGAGCAACACATGCAGATGATTAAAACCCGTGCCGCCGTCGCCTGGGCCGCCGGTGAACCCCTAAAAATTGAAGAACTGGACCTGATGCCTCCGCAGAAGGGAGAAGTGCTGGTCCGTATCGTGGCCACCGGCGTTTGCCACACCGATGCTTATACCCTTTCGGGCAAAGATCCTGAGGGCGTGTTCCCGGCGGTACTGGGCCATGAAGGCGGTGGCGTAGTGGAAGCCGTGGGCGAAGGCGTCACCAGCGTCGCCGTCGGAGACCATGTGATCCCGCTGTACACCCCGGAATGCGGCAAATGTAAATTCTGTCTGTCCGGCAAAACAAACCTGTGTCAGGCCATTCGTTCTACCCAGGGGAAAGGCCTGATGCCGGACGGCACCACCCGCTTCTTCAAAGACGGCCAGCCGATTTTCCACTATATGGGCACATCAACGTTCTCTGAATACACCGTGATCCCGGAAATTTCACTGGCAAAAATCAGCAAAGAAGCGCCGCTGGAAGAAGTCTGCCTGCTCGGCTGCGGTGTCACCACCGGCATGGGGGCAGTGACCAATACGGCGAAAGTAAAAGAAGGCGATACCGTGGCGATCTTCGGCCTGGGCGGTATTGGGCTGTCGGCGATCATTGGGGCAAAACTGGCGAAAGCGGGCCGTATCATCGGGATTGATATCAATACCAGCAAATACGATCTGGCCCGTAAGCTGGGCGCGACCGACCTGATCAACCCGAAAGATTACGATAAGCCGATTCAGGATGTGATCGTGGAGATGACCGACGGCGGCGTGGACTTCTCCTTCGAATGTATTGGTAACGTGAACGTGATGCGTTCAGCGCTGGAATGCTGCCATAAAGGCTGGGGCGAATCCGTGATTATTGGCGTGGCCGGTGCCGGTGAAGAGATTGCCACCCGTCCGTTCCAGCTGGTCACCGGCCGCGTATGGCGGGGTTCCGCCTTCGGTGGCGTAAAAGGCCGCTCACAGCTGCCGGGTATTGTCGATCGCTATATGAACGGTGAGTTCCAGCTTAATGACTTTATTACCCACACCATGCCGCTGGAAGAGATTAACGAGGCGTTCGACCTGATGCACGAAGGGAAGTCGATCCGTTCCGTGGTGCATTTCGCGAAAAAATAAGAGAGGAAAGGATGCCATCAACTCTGGAACTGCTTGAAGAACATCGCCTGTTTGGCGGCTGGCAGCAGCGCTATCGCCACCAGTCTGCCAGCCTGAACTGCGCGATGACCTTCAGTATTTTTTTACCCGGGCCTAAGGGCAGCATGCCCCCTCCGGTGGTGTACTTCCTGGCGGGCCTGACCTGTAGTGACGAAAATTTCAGCGTCAAATCCGGTGCGCAGCGCGTCGCCGCCGAACTGGGCCTGGTGCTGGTAATGCCGGACACCAGCCCGCGCGGCGATGACGTGGCAAACGATGACGGCTATGACCTGGGTCAGGGAGCCGGATTCTACCTCAACGCCACCGAAGCGCCGTGGGCAGACCATTTTCGCATGTATGATTACATCAACAGCGAACTGCCCGCCCTGATCGCCGGTAATTTCAACGTCAGCGATCGTCAGGCGATCATGGGTCACTCCATGGGCGGCCACGGGGCACTGATGATTGCCCTGCGCAACCCGGGAAAATTCAGTTCCGCCTCGGCATTCGCGCCGATCGTTAACCCGCTGGAAGTGGCCTGGGGACAGAAAGCTTTCTGCGCCTATCTGGGAGAGGATGTCAGCACGTGGAAGCAGTATGACAGCTGCTGGCTGATGCGTAACGGCGGCGCGGTGCTGCCGATGCTGGTCGATCAGGGTGACAGCGATCAGTTCCTGGCCGATCAGTTACGTCCGGAACGGCTGGAAACCCTCGCGACAGAGCTGAATTACCCGTTAACCGTGCGTATTCAGCCCGGTTACGACCACAGCTACTTCTTTATCGCCAGCTTTGTGGAAGATCATCTGCGCTTCCACGCGCAGCATCTGCTGGTGTAAAGAAAAGGCCGACCCAAAAAGGTCGGCCCTTACATCAGGCTGTCTGCAAGGCGACCTTCTGTTACGGTCGCCCCTGCATCAGAACGCTGGCGCTTCCACCAGGCCGTCAATCAGTACCTGCGGCACGCCCTGCGAACAGCGCTCAATCCGCCCTTTCACCCCGTATACCCGCGCCAGACTGTCCGGCGTAATCACCTCTTCCGGTAATCCGTCAGCTATCAGCTCACCGTTTTGCAGCATCAGGACATGTTCACTGTGGCGCAGCGCGATGTTGATATCATGCACCACCACCACCGTCACGATATTGCGCAGGCGGGTCTCGCGGCGCACTAAATCCATCACGTGGAACTGGTAATTCAGATCCAGGGCGCTTAACGGTTCATCCAGCAGTAACAGCTCCGGGCGGCGGATCAGCGACTGTGCCAGACCGACCAGTTGCTTCTGCCCGCCGGAGAGCTGATCAAGGTAGCTCAGGGCAAGATGCGCAATACCCAGCTGCTCCAGCAGGGCCATCACTTCAGCTTCGCTGCTGGCATTGCTGCGCCCGCCGCTGGCCCGCTGTGCCACGATAATCGACTCCAGCACGTGCAGGTGTACGCCCGCGGGCAGCGACTGTGGCAGATACACCACGCGCGCCGCGCGGCGAGCGAACGGCAGCGCCATCAGGTCTTCTCCGTTCAGCCACAGCTCGCCGCTGGCACGGTTAAGCCCGGCCATCGAACGCAGCAGCGTTGATTTCCCGCAGCCGTTAGGGCCCAGCAGAACGGTGATTTTTCCCTGTGGCAGCAGCGGTACGTTAAGATTATCGATGACCTGACGTTTTGGATACCCGGCATGAAAGCCGCTTATTTTCAGTCCCTGCATCAGACACTCCCCCGATGGCGCAGAATAATACTCAGGAAGAACGGCACACCCACCAGCGAGGTGACAATGCCGACGGGAATGATCACGCCCGGGATCAGGTTCTTCGACACCACCGACGCCATCGACAGCACCAGCGCCCCGGTCAGTGCGCTGGCCGGCAGGTAGAAGCGGTGATCTTCGCCAAATATCATTCGCGCAATATGCGGTGCAACCAGGCCGATAAAGCCTATCGGGCCGACAAATGCTACCGCCAGCGCAGAGATCACGCTGATGCGCAGCAGGGTCATCAGACGCAGACGCCGCACGTCAATCCCGAAGCTGACCGCACGATCTTCGCCCAGGCGCAGCGCGGTAAGCTTCCACGCGCTTAACATGGAGAACGGCACCAGAATCAGCAGGGCAACGCACAGCACGCCGAGTTTTTCCCACGAGGCGCGCGCCAGGCTGCCCATCGTCCAGAACACCAGGCCCTGCAGGGTGTCTTCACTGGCAATAAACTGCATCATGGAAACCAGCGCATTGAAGGTGAAGACCAGCGCGATACCAAACAGCACCACCCCGGAGGTGGACACCTGCGTCCAGCGCGTGACCGCATCCAGCATCAGGGCGGCAATCAGCGCAAACACAAAGGCGTTGGCTGAAATAAACCACTGATCGGGGATGCCGGGGATACCAATGCCCAGCACGATCGCCAGCGCCGCGCCAAAGGCGGCCGCAGAGGAAACACCCAGCGTAAACGGACTGGCGAGGGGGTTATTGAGGATGGTCTGCATCTCTGCACCGGCCAGCCCCAGCCCCAGGCCGACGATCACCGCCATCAGCGCATAGGGTAGCCGGATGTCCCAGACGATGACCCGCGTGCCGGCATCCACCGATTCCGGCGACAGCAGGGTTTGCCACAGCACCGGCAATGACAGCCCTGACGGGCCGAGGGTGAAGTCCAGCACCAGTGAGGCCAGGATCGCCACCACCAGTACCGCCATGATCAACAGACGATGGCGCAGTAGCTGGTGATAACGGCCCATGACGCCCTCAGGCGGTACCTTGCCCGCGTGCTGCACGGGTTCCTGGGTTAAGCTCATACTCAATACCTGTTCAGTGTCTGTAATGCCGCTTAAAATAAAGCAAATGATAATACTTATCAGTAATATTTTGAGTCTTTTTCGTAACGTAAAAAAAGGCGCGGGATGCGCGCCTCTCTTTACCCTGCCGCCCGTTACTTATCGAACGTCGGGAACTCCATCTCGCTGTACTTCACAAAGCGCGTTTTGCGCGTCAGTTTAAAGCCAAACCAGATAATCAGGAACAGCGGAATGCCAATGTAGGTCGCCGCCACACCACCCCAGTCAATGGTATCCGACAGGAATGCCTGATAGTTCTGGCCCAGAGTGATGATCAGGCAGAGCACGAAGGCAAAAATTGGCCCCAGCGGGAAGAAACCTGAACGGTACGGCAGATCTGCCAGGTCGCGTCCCTGTGCCATATAGCCTTTACGGAAGCGATAATGGCTGATGGCAATGCCCAGCCAGGCGATAAAGCCGGTCATCCCGGAGGTATTCAGTAGCCACAAATAAACCGTCTGATTGCCGAACATCGAGGTCAGGAAGCACAGCCCGGCCACCACCGTGGTGGCATACAACGCGTTACGCGGCACTCCGCCCTTCGACAGTCTGGCAAAGATGCGCGGCGCTTTACCTTCCGATGCCAGGGTATAAAGCATACGGGTTGAGGCATACATACCGGAGTTCCCCGCTGACAGCACTGCCGTCAGGATCACGGCATTCATCACTGCCGCCGCCGACAGCAGACCGGCATGCTGGAATACCAGCGTGAACGGGCTGACGCTGATGTCTTTGACATCGTTGCGCAGCAGGCTGGGGTCGGTATACGGGATGATCAGGCTGATCACCAGGATGGCAAACACATAGAACAGCAGGATACGCCAGAATACCTGACGCACCGCACGCGGAATATTTTTCGCCGGATCTTCGGATTCACCGGCTGCAATGCCAATCAGCTCGGTGCCCTGGAACGAGAAGCCGACGATCATCGCCACGCCAATCATTGCTGCAAAGCCTCCGGAGAACGGCGCATCGCCGATTTCCCAGTTATGCCAGCCCGCACTTTCTGCACCGCGCATAATGCCAGCGATCATCGCGACGCCGACGATAATAAAGATGATCACGGTCGCGACTTTGATCAGGGAGAACCAGTATTCTGCCTCACCAAAGCCTTTTACCGAGATGTAGTTGAGCAGGAAGATCAGGCAGAGGAACAGCGCGCTCCAGATCCAGCCTGGAGTATCCGGGAACCACCAGGTCATCACCAACTGGGACGCCACCAGGTCAACGGCGATAGTGACCGCCCAGTTGTACCAGTAGTTCCAGCCCAGGGCGAAACCAAAGCCTTCTTCGACGTATTTTGCGCCGTAGGTAGAAAAGGAGCCTGAAACAGGCATAAAAGCCGCCAGTTCACCGAGGCTGGTCATCAGGAAGTACACCATCAGGCCGATCAGCATATAGGAGAGCAGTGCTCCGCCGGGCCCGGCCTGTGAAATGGTGGCACCAGAAGCGACAAATAAGCCGGTACCAATCGATCCGCCTATGGCGATCATCGTTAAGTGACGCGCTTTCAGAGCCCGTCTTAACCCAGGGGGTTGTGTTGTTTTTGTGTCATGATCCATGTTTAAACGCTGCGCCTTGCAAAAAATAAGGCGCGATTATAGCAACCTGCCCGGGGTCGTATAGCGATAACACCACGTTATAAGTTAGCTTCATAATCGGCGGCGAATTATTAGCGCGGCGTGGTGAGGCCGGGGGACGGGGGACGGGGACGGGGACGGGGACGGGGACGGGGAGCGAAAAAAAGATCGCCCCCTGCCTGAGACAGATTGACGGTGTGTGACGATCCTGCTGTTTTATTCCGTGCAGTAACTGAGGAAGCGACTCAATGCTTTAGAAAGGTGCTTCTGACGGTGATGGATCCGGTACAGCGTTCGCTTCAGCGAAGGGAGTGGGATCGCCACTTCGACCAGCGTGCCCATTTCCAGCTGCTCGGCAATCACACGGCGGGACAGGCAGCTGATCCCCATGCCGTGCCGCACTGCGTTTTTGATCGCCTCTGAATTCCCCAGTTCCAGCGCCAGATCAAACTGCGGCAGGTGGGAGAGCAGCAGATAATCGACAATTTCACGGGTGCCTGAACCATGCTCACGCAGGATCCAGGGCGCAGCCGCCAGGCTCTGTAACGACACCGGTTTTCTGAGGATCTCTGCCCCCGGGGCGGCGAAGACCACCAGTTCATCTTCCAGCCAGGGTTCAGTCACCAGATCGGCCATGTGACAGGGGCCTTCGATCAGACCAATATCGACGCGAAAGTCGGCTACGGCAGTGATGACGTCCTGGCTGTTGCCCACACTCAGCTCCAGCGGCAACAGCGGGTAATCGCGGCGATAGCGGGCGATCATCCCCGGTAGCAGGTAGTTGCCGATGGTGCTGCTGGCTGAGATACGCAGCGCGCCGTTGTCCTCGCGGAACAGTTGTTCAATTTCCAGCGCCTGCTCAAGCAGACCGACGGCACGCGGATACAGCAGTCGCCCGTGCTCGTTGATCACCAGACGCTTGCCTACCCGGTCAAATAGCTGTACGCCAAGCTGACCTTCCAGATCGGCCAGCGCCGCGCTGACCGCGGACTGCGATAACGACAGTACCTGAGACGCCTGAGTGGTTGAACCGCTCTTCAGTACCTCGGTAAACACTTCCAGCTGTCGCAACGTTATATGCATGGTCCTTCCCCTGACAAATCATTCTTCATGTGGCCCGTCAAGATGCTACGCAGCGGCCATTCCCTTAACACTTATAGTTGTTAATTATAAAAATATAATCAATTTCACTTTTAAGCAAACATCTTTCATTCTGTTCCTGTCATTAATGGAGGAAGAGATATGGCTGATATCGTGCTCAATAAACAACACCATCCGATCGGGAATTTTATTCCAGGTGTGGCGCTGGCCGCAGGGATTTCTGCCCTGGCTATCTGGGCCGCCAGCATCCCTGAAATTGCCTCGCTGGGGTTGGGCGCACTGACCCTGGCTATCGTGGCGGGGATCGTCACGGGCAATACGCTGTATCCACACATTTCTCAGTATTGCGATGGCGGGATTATCTTTGCTAAACAGAAGCTGCTCAGACTGGGCATCATTCTTTATGGTTTCCGCTTAACTTTTCAGCAGATTGCGGACGTCGGCGCAAGCGGCATTATCATCGACGTTCTGACACTGAGCTCAACCTTTATGCTGGCCTGCTGGCTGGGGCGCAGCGTGCTCGGACTTGACCGCGATACGGCCTGGCTGATTGGCGCGGGCAGCAGCATTTGTGGTGCCGCCGCCGTGCTGGCTACCGAACCGGTACTGAAAGCCGAGGCGTCAAAGGTTGCCGTGGCGATTGCCACCGTGGTGATCTTCGGTACCGTGGCGATTTTCCTTTATCCGCTTCTCTATCCGCTGGTTGTGCAGCTGTTTCCTTGGGTAACGGCGGAAAACTATGGCGTCTACGCAGGGTCAACCATGCATGAAGTTGCCCAGGTGGTGGCCGCAGGGCATGCCATCAGCCCGGAAACTGAAAACGCAGCGGTCATTGCTAAAATGCTGCGCGTAATGATGCTGGCTCCGTTTCTGGTCACCCTCGGCTGGTGGATGAAACGTACTCAGCCGGTGACAGAAGGCGCGAAAAAAAGCGCCCTCTCGTTCCCGTGGTTTGCCCTGCTGTTTATCTTCGTGGCGCTGTTTAACTCTCTGCACCTGCTGCCGGCAGCGACCGTCAGCGCCATTAACCAACTGGACAACTTCCTGCTGGCAATGGCAATGGCGGCACTCGGTGTAACCACGCAGATCGGACAGTTGAAGCACGCCGGCCTGCGTCCGATCCTGCTGGGGCTGATCCTGTTTGTCTGGCTGATCGTCGGGGGCGGTGCGATCAACCTGCTGGTTGCGCATTTGATGGCATAATTTCCGCACTTTCCGGTTATGATGACCCGCCTGCCATTGAGCAGATCATCAACAGGAGAACGGCATGAAATATATCGGTGCCCACGTCAGCGCGGCTGGCGGTGTGGATCAGGCGGTACTACGCGCCGTGGAGCTGGAAGCCACGGCCTTCGCGCTTTTTACCAAAAACCAGCGCCAGTGGCGCGCGGCCCCGCTGACTGATGAAGTGATTTCGGCCTTTCGTACCGCCTGTGAAAAGCATCACTTCAAGCCAGAACAGATCCTGCCTCACGACAGCTATCTGATTAACCTTGGCCATCCGGTTTCGGAAGCGCTGGAGAAGTCGCGTGAGGCCTTTCATGATGAGGTGACGCGCTGCATGCAGCTGGGGCTGACATTGCTTAACTTCCACCCCGGCAGCCATCTGCACCAGATCAGTGAAGAAGCGTGTCTCAAGCGCATCGCTGAGTCGATCAATATCGTGCTGGACAAAACCGAGGGCGTGACGGCAGTGATTGAAAATACCGCTGGCCAGGGCAGTAACCTCGGGTTCCGCTTTGAGCATCTGGCCGCCATTATCGACGGCGTGGAAGATAAATCCCGCGTTGGCGTCTGCATTGACACCTGCCACGCCTTTGCCGGTGGTTACGATCTGCGTAGTGAAGAAGAGTGTGTGCAGACCTTTGCGGAATTTGAACGCATTGTCGGCTTTCAGTATCTGCGCGGCATGCACCTGAACGATGCGAAAAGCGAATTTAACAGCCGGGTCGATCGCCACCATAGCCTGGGTGAAGGCAATATCGGTAAAACGGTGTTCAGCTGGCTGATGAAGGATGCGCGTTTTGACGGTATCCCGATGATTCTGGAGACGGTCAATCCGGATATCTGGAAAGATGAGATTGCCTGGCTGAAGTCAGAGCAACACTCTGCCTGAACGAAGAAATGAAAAAGGGGCTGACCAGAGAAGAAGGTCAGCCCCTTTTTTGTCATCCCGTTTCCAGGATTAGACCTTAAGCGCTTCCGCTTCCGGGCGTTTCAACACCGCGTAAGACAGACCGGCCACCAGCGTACCGATAATAATCGCCGCCAGGTAACCCACGACTGGGGTGATTGCGCCAGGGATCAGCAGGACAAACAGACCGCCGTGAGGGGCCATCAGTTTGGCACCAATCGCCATCGACATCGCACCGGTCACCGCGCCGCCGATAATGCAGCAAGGTAATACGCGCATCGGGTCACGGGCCGCAAACGGGATAGCCCCTTCGGAGATAAAGCACAGGCCCAGTACCAGCGCCGCTTTGCCGCCTTCCTGCTGACCTTTGTTAAATTTCCGGCGGGCAACCAGCGTTGCCAGACCCATCGCCAGCGGTGGCACCATACCGGCCGCCATAATCGCTGCCATCGGTGCGTAGGTTTGCGAACTGAGCAGCCCCACACCGAACGCATAGGCCACTTTGTTTACCGGGCCCCCCATGTCGGTACACATCATGCCGCCGAGGATAGCGCCCAGCACCACGGCGTTAGCCGTACCCATGTTCGCCAGCCACGCGGTCAGACCCGACATAATACCCGCGACCGGCTTACCGACCACGTAAATCATCAGCAGACCGGTAATCAGGCTCGCTACCAGGGGAATGATCAGAATCGGCTTCAGCGCTTCCATACTGGTCGGCAGTTTGACCTTCGAGCTGAGGAACTTCGCCGCATAACCGGCAATGAAACCAGCGATGATACCGCCAAGGAAACCGGCATTAATGCTGGTCGCCAGCATGCCGCCAATCAGACCCGGGGTCAGACCCGGACGGTCGGCAATGGAGAAGGCAATAAAGCCTGCCAGCACCGGTACCATTAGTGCAAAGGCACTGCTGCCACCAATCTGCATCAGCGCAGCGGCCAGCGTACCCTGCTCTTTAAACGCCGTAATACCAAAGGCGAAGGAAAGTGCGATACTCAGACCACCAGCGACCACCATCGGCAGCATGTAAGACACGCCGGTTAGCAGGTGACGGTATGCGCCTGCTTTCTCTTTTTTCTCATCCGGGGCAGAGGACTGACCGCCCTGAGGCTGGTAAACCCGGGCTTCTGCCACGGCTTTATCCAGTTCCTGAGCCGTTTTCTTCAGCGCCAGGCCGGTTGAGGTACGGTACATTGGCTTGCCGGCAAATTTTGCCAGATCAACTTCAATGTCTGCGGCCACAATCACCAGATCGGCCGCCGCAACTTCTTCAGGGGTGATGGCATTGCCCGCACCTACTGAGCCCCGGGTTTCCACCTTCACCCACCAGCCGCGTTTTTTCGCTTCAGTATCGATGGCCTCAGCGGCCATAAAGGTATGTGCCACGCCGGTTGGACAGGCGGTAATGGCCACGACGCGTTTAGGTCCGGTTGCGGCCGCCGGCGCAGCCACTGCTGGCTGGGCGGTGGCTGCTGGTGCCTGATAAGGGCGGGCATCCGTTTGCGCTTTTGCCAGCACTTCTGCCGGTTGACGCAGTAATTGCTCAATATCTGCCAAGTAGATGGCTTTGCCGTTCAGGTTGCTGTCAGCCGGAATGTTCTTGCCCGCGACAATAACCTGATCTGCTTCTGCCGGATTATCGGTCAGCGTCAGTCCTGCGCTTGCCGCAGCCGCAGTAGTTATATTTTTAGCCAGGTAGCCCGTTGCCAGCCCAAGAGAGGAATCGATTATCAGCAGCGTTTTCATTATGCGTCTCCTGCTGTTAGTTAATGAAAGGTTGTAGGTCGACACGCGCCATCATTGCGGCCAACTGGGTACGATCGGTAACACCCACATTGCTCTGGCTGACGGCCATGGCCGCAACAGCAGTTGCAAGGCGCAGCGTGTGCTCGCTGGATTCACGCATCAGCAGGCCGTAAATCAGCCCGCCGACCATCGAATCGCCAGCACCCACGGTGCTTACAACTTCACAGGCAGGTGGTTTTGCAATCCATTCGCCTGAAGCATTCACCCACAGCGCCCCTTCGGCACCCAGAGAGATCACCACATGAGCGATACCCTGCTCACGCAGCGCATGTGCTGCTTCAATCACATCTTGTAATGTCGGTAATTTGCGGCCCGCCCAGATTTCCAGCTCACGGCGGTTAGGTTTAACCAGCCACGGCGCGGCTTTCAGGCCCGCGACCAGCGCCTCACGGCTGCTGTCGAAGATAATGCACGGGCAGTGGGTGCGCAGCTGCGTCATCCACTCGGTGAACGCGTCCGGGTCCACGCCGGCCGGCAGACTGCCGCTGACGCAGACCATATCGAACTGGCCCAGCCAGGTTAGCGAGTCAGCGGTAAAGCGGTCCCAGTCCTGTGCAGTCACGTCAAAACCAGAGAAGTTCAGGTCAGTCACCTCGCCGTCTTTCTCGGTGAGTTTGACGTTGATACGGGTACGGCCTTCCACTACCTGGAAGCGGTTCGCAATGCCCAGCTCGCTGAACAGGTGCTGGAAGCCGTCCTGGTTCTCTTTGCCGAGGAAACCGCCAACAGTCACATCAATGCCCAGGTCTTTCAGTACCTTAGCAACGTTGATGCCCTTACCTGCCGCGTGCAGCCCGGTGGTTTTCACCAGGTTAACTTCGCCGTGTTCGATTTCCGGGGTATACCCCACCAGGTCGTAAGCCGGGTTCAGGGTGATGGTGGCAACACGTCTGCTCATGCCGCACCCTCGCCCAGACCGGCAGCGATCGCTTCACCGACAGCATCCAGTGCCGCACGGGCATCTTCACCGCTGGCGGTGAAACGCAGGCGATGGCCTTTTTTCACGCCCAGGGCGACCACTTTCATCAGGCTGCGGCCGTTAGCCGGTTTCCCGCTGCCATCAAGGTTGGTGACGGTCACATCACAATTAAACTGTTTGATTACGCTGACCAGCGCCGTACCCGGACGGGCATGCAAACCGTGTTCGTTACGGATAGTGAACTCTTCGGTCAGCACATCAGCCTGCTCGGAAACTTCACTGGTCAGTAGCGCCAGGATACCGGCGGCATCCGCACTCAGCAGGCGGTCAGCCTTCTGCTTAATCAACAGATCGCTTAAGTAGTTCAGCACGTTCAGCGGCTGATCGTCGGTAACGGACACGGTGATCAGCATGGACGCTGTTTCACCGTTAACGCTGAAGGGTGCCGCCGCACGGCTGATGGCCACCGCGCTGGCAAGATTGCCGTTCGTGCTGTCACTGAGCCAGATACCCTGCCCCAGGTTCAGCGGTTTGCCGGCAATCACGTCGCTGACGAAAGAGGCGTCTACCGCTCCCGCCTGCTGCAGACGTCCGGCATTCAGTGCCTGAAGGGTCATCAGGTCGCTGGCGGCGACATCGGTACTGATCAGCGAGGTGTCAAATTTGAATTCTGCGGCCAGCTTTTCTCCCATCAGGATGCTGCGCAGGGTTTCAGCCGAGTCGGTGGTACGCAGCTGTTCGGCCACGCTGTCATCGCTCAACACGTGCGTCAGCTGACGCAGCAGCGCCAGATGTTCGTCTGACTTTGCGGCAATCCCGATCACCACATATGCCGTCTGGTCTTCACCCCAGGCGATGCCCTGTGGGAACTGGAAGACCTGAACGCCGGTTTTTAACACCAGATCGCGGGTGTCGGTGGTGCCGTGAGGAATGGCAATGCCATTACCGAGGTAGGTGGAGGTCTGCTGCTCACGCGCGAGCATCCCGTCGACATACCCTTCGCCAACGTTACCGGCGGCGGTTAGTGCGGCGGCCACCTGACGAATGGCATCGTGTTTGTCGCCAGCCTGGGCTCCAGGCTTAATGGCGTTGAGTTCTAACTGGAACATGGTTCTCCTCGCTGCTGAATTTGAATCGTTTCAGCTAATTTGAGAAAAAAAGCGCTATCCCGGGACTAACAAGCTGACGAGACAACGCTGAAACGTTTCAATGAGTGTGGTGCCTTTACGGGATTTGTTGCAAGTTTTACTGTGAACGACGTAGCAGATTTTTGATGTCCCGCACATTTCATCCTTTCTTTTCAGAAAAAAGCGCGGCAGAAGGGAGAAAAGCTGAAGGGGTGCTGACAGGCACAATAGCGCATAAAGGGTGCAAAAAGTGCGCAATCAGGGCATTGGCGAGCCTTCTATTGAAAAACCATTCCCGCTTTTCGCATTACGGCGTAAAATCTCGCCGTTTTTTCCTCTTCAGGCCAATCAAAACATGTCTCTTCCTGCTGCGCCCGCCCGTTCCCTGCCCGACAGCAAGTCGGTGGCCTTTCTTGTTGTGGCGTTTATTTCCGGACTGGCGGGGGCGTTGCAAACCCCGACACTCAGCCTGTTCCTCAGCACGGAAGTGCAGGTGCGCCCGTTTATGGTCGGCCTGTTCTTCACGCTCAGCGCGGTGATTGGCATCGTCGTCAGCCAGCTGCTGGCCCGCTATTCCGACCGCCGGGGTGACCGCAAAACGCTGATCCTCTACTGCTGTCTGCTGGGTGCCATGGCCTCCCTGCTTTTTGCCTGGAACCGTAACTATTTTATCCTGCTGTTCGTCGGCGTGTTGCTCTCCAGCTTTGGCAGCAGCGCCACGTCGCAGATGTTTGCACTGGCGCGTGAGCACTCCGATAAGATCGGACGGGAGAATGTGATGTTCAGCTCGGTGATGCGCGCGCAGATCTCACTGGCGTGGATGGTTGGCCCACCGCTGGCCTTTGCCCTCGCTCTGGGCTACGGTTTTCGCACCATGTACCTTTGCGCCGCTATCGCCTTTGTGCTCTGTGCCGTTATCGTGCGTTATCTGCTGCCTTCGATGCGTAAAACCACGGTGATCCTGAGCCAGCCTCTACAGGCGCCGCGCCGCCACCGCCGCGCCACCCTGATGCTGTTTATTGCCTGCACCCTGATGTGGTCGAGCAACGGTCTGTATCTGATCACGATGCCGCTGTATGTGGTGAATGAACTGCACCTGCCGGAGAAACTGGCGGGGCTGATGATGGGGCTGGCCGCCGGACTGGAGATCCCGGTTATGCTGCTGGCCGGTTATTTTGCCCGGCGCTGCGGTAAGCGGCGATTGATGTGCGGCGCGGCTTTCTGCGGATTCCTGTTTTACAGTGGCACGCTGCTGTTCAACGGAGAAACGTCGATGCTGCTGCTTCAGGGGTTGAACGCGATGTTTATTGGTGTGGTGGCGGCCATCGGCATGATCTACTTCCAGGACATGATGCCAGGCCAGGCCGGTGCGGCCACGACGCTGTTCACCAACTCAACCCGTATGGGCTGGATTGTTGGCGGGTCGCTGGCGGGGATGGTGGCAGAAGTGTGGAGTTTCCATGCCGTTTTCTGGTTTGCCGTGGTGATGATGGCGGCCTCCCTGCTCTGCCTGTTACGGGTGCCGGAGCCGGACGCGGAGGAAAACGCCACTGCCGCCTGAATCAGGGCGCGGTCTGCGCCTCCAGATCCAGCAAATAAATCATCGACTGCGCGCGGCTGTGCCCGCACATGGCGGCCTCGGGTTGCAAGCTTGCACAGACGGGTGGACGCAGCGGTGAACCGAAAATTTTGCAGCGCATCAGTTCGTCGAGCTGCACACAGGGCGTGTTGGCTGGTTTACCATTCGGATGACCCGGGATCGGCGATGAAATTGAAGGGGCCGTACAGCAGGCACCACAGGCGGCACGACACTCCATGACTGACCTCCGGAAGGAAAGCGCGACAATAGCAGTCCGCCGGGGCGAATACTATGCTTGTTTTGTGACGGAACCCTTGCGGCCAATACGCTGCTGCGCGTTCCGCCAGGCACATATTTTCTCCAGGCCATCTTGCCTGGGGACAGCGGCGCGAGTAACGTGTCGCGATAAATTTCCTCATCCTTTTCCATACGAGACCTGTTTTATGCCAAGAGCTAACGAAATCAAAAAAGGCATGGCCGTGAGTTTTAACGGCAAGCTGCTGTTAGTGAAAGATATTGATGTGCAAAGCCCAAGCGCACGTGGCGCATCCACGCTGTATAAGATGCGTTTCACTGATATCCGCAGCGGAATGAAAGTGGAAGAGCGCTTTAAGGGCGATGACATCATCGACACCATTTCTCTCAGCCGCCGTCAGGTCACCTTCTCCTACATTGACGGGGATGAATACGTCTTTATGGATGACGAAGACTATACGCCTTATAACTTTAAGCAGGAGCAGATTGAAGATGAGCTGCTGTTCCTGCCGGAAGGCGGTATTCCTGGCATTCAGGTTCTGACGATGGACGGCCAGATCCTCGCGCTGGAACTGCCGCAGACGGTAGATATGGAAATTGTTGAAACCACCCCCGGCATAAAGGGTGCTTCAGCCAGTGCCCGAACCAAACCGGCAAAAATGGCGACAGGTCTGATTGTTCAGGTGCCCGAGTACCTCAGCAACGGTGATAAGATCCGTATCCACATCCCCGAACGTCGTTACATGAGCCGTGCCGACTAGAGACGTCAAAAAAGGGGCTGTCACCTGACCGCCCCTTAATGTTACATTATAACAATTATCGATACTCCATTGTGAGTATTCCCAATCGGTGTTCAGCATCCAGCCAATGCAGTTGGCTATGGCCGATATTATAAGGCATAGGCTTTGAAGCGCGGGTGTTTAGCGCCAGTGTTGTCACCTGTGTCTGCCCGTTACGCAGACAGGAAACCTGAACCGATCTTTGATTGATTTCAGATTGGCAGGGGGATTCAACAATGCTGCCCGTAAAAAGAATAGTGCCTGAATTTGCTGTTTCCTGACTATTCCCTGCCAATGAATTGCTCGTCCATGAGGCAAAAAGCATAACGGCAACGGCCGCATGAATGCTGTTCATTTTTCACCTCGTTGGTAACATTTATTTTCTTTTCTCTTTTACCTTAGCCAATAACGCGCGATCTCGTGATGAAAACAAATACAGCTGAAGAACAGTAAATATCATTAAAGTTTTACTAAGGAGCGCACATGACCCGCGTCAATCTGATCACCGGCTTCCTGGGGAGTGGCAAAACCACGACCCTGCGCCATCTGCTGGCGGGTAAACCTGCGGGCGAACAGTGGGCCGTACTGGTCAACGAGTTTGGCGAAATTGGTATAGACGGCGCGCTGCTGGCCGAGACGGGGGCGGTGCTGAAGGAGATCCCTGGCGGCTGCATGTGCTGCGTGAATGGCCTGCCGATGCAGGTCGGGCTGAACAGGCTGTTGACGCAGGTCAAACCTGACCGGCTGCTGATTGAACCCACCGGACTCGGGCATCCCAGACAGATCCTCGATATGTTGTCAGCTGCGGTCTATGAGCCCTGGATAGACCTGCGCGCCACGCTGTGCCTGCTGGATCCGCGACAGCTGGCGGATGAACGGGTCATCCACAATGAGAACTTTCGCGACCAGCTGGCCGCCGCCGATATTATTATTGCCAATAAGCAGGACCGCTGGGCAGAGACTGACCGGGAAGTACTCCGGCGCTGGCATCAGCATGCTGCGCCCTCGCGCCAGCTGATCGCTACCGATCACGGCCAGATTGACCCGGCGCTGCTGGACCTTCCCCGGACCAACCTCCAGGTATTGCCAGCCCCGTCGCACCATCACTCTGCCGCCCGGTCCGGCCTGGCCGCCCTGAAGCTGAACGACGCGGCCCGCTGGCGACGCGCGCTCAATCAGGGCCAGGGATATCACGCCTGCGGCTGGATCTTCGACAGTGAAACGGTTTTTGCTACCACAGGTCTGCTGGAGTGGGCCAGGCTGGCCCCGGTATCGCGGGTGAAAGGCGTGCTGCGTATCGCGGAAGGGCTGGTGAGCATTAATCGCCAGGGCGCAGATTTCCATATTGAAACCCGCCAGTCTGCGCCGCCGGACAGCAGAATAGAGCTCATTCATGAAGAACCTGCCGACTGGAATGATTTGCAAACAGCTCTGTTGAATCTTCGTTTATAATGTCAGGCATACTCTACGCGCGACTTTCCTGAAAAAAACCTTAAAACGATATGACTATTAAACGTTTATTACTCATCCTGCTGCTGAATGTGCTTGGCCTGGCACTGTTTTTCTCCTGGTATCTGCCCGTCGATCACGGGCAGTGGTTCACGCTGGATAAAACTATTTTCTACTGGTTCAACCAGCGTCTGGTGACGAACCAGGTACTGCTGTGGCTGGTGGCCATCACCAACTTCCGCGCGTTTGATGGCGTATCGCTTCTGGCTATGGGGGCTCTGTACCTGCACTTCTGGCGTCGGGAGACGCCTCAGGGCCGTCGCCGCATGTTTGCTATCGGCATCACCATGCTGATCACGGCGGTTGGCCTGAACCAGCTTGGTCATCAGATCCCGGTATCACACGCCAGTCCGACGAAGTTCTTCCCGCAGGTGAATCACGTCACTCAGCTCACCGGCATCCCCACCAAGGACGCTTCGGCAGACAGTTTCCCGGGCGATCACGGTATGATGCTGATGATATTCGCCTGCTTTATGCTGCGGTACTTCACCCGTCGCGCCTTTGCCTTGTCGGTGCTGATTGTGCTGGTCTTTGCCCTGCCGCGCGTGATGATTGGAGCACACTGGTTTACCGATATTGCGGTGGGTTCCCTGTCTATAGTGCTGGTGGGCATGAGCTGGTGGTTGCTGACACCGGCCAGTGATTATCTGGTGAACTGGCTGTACCGTAATCTGCCGGGGAAATATAAACCGGTTAAATAAATCCTTATTTCCCGCCCGCAGATAACAGGATGCTGCGTCTTTCACCCTGCCGTCAGCGAAATCATCTGTCGGCAAAATACGAGAGATCCAGCTCCTTATCTTCCACCCTGATCTCAGCGCAAACCCCTGAAAGTCGCACCTGTCCAGCCAGATAATTCTGATTTTTGCTTGACCCGTGGCATGTCGCAGCAAAGTTGCGGTTAAGCACAAACAGATAAGCTGATAATTGACGATATTGTAATCAATTCGTTACTTAATGATTTCACATCACAAAAACCTACAAAAAAGTGCTCAAAAGCCCTCGCCATGCGCTTTGTAATCGGGTAACCTCGTCTTCGATTAGGCGAAATGGCTAAAGTATTTCGGTATGTTACATTTTAAATTGTGCTCAATAACACATTTTAACGTTTTCCGAATTGTCTTACCCTCCGGCACTAATTAATCTCGTCTCGTTTCGCAATTCTGCTAACGACTGCGTCGTTAAGGACTTCAAGGGATCACAAAAATAATGGTCAAGTCTCAACCTATACTGAGATATATCTTGCGGGTGCTCCCCGCGGTCGCATTAGCGACACTGTTGTCAGCCTGTAGTTCGAACAGCGGACACAATGAACAAACTGATACTCATGCAGTTAAAAACCAGAATGGTTTTTTACTTCAAGCGTCTCAGGATGAATTCGAACAGATGGTTCAGAATGTGGATATTAAATCCCGCCTGATGGACCAGTATGCGGACTGGAAAGGTGTACGATATCGTCTTGGCGGCACCAGCAAGCGTGGCATTGATTGCTCTGCGTTTGTCCAGACTACCTTCCGTGAACAGTTTGGTCTGGATCTCCCACGCTCGACCTATGAGCAGGAAGATACCGGAAAAAGTATCCAGCGCGCGAAACTGCGCCCCGGTGATCTGGTGTTGTTCCGTGCAGGCTCCACGGGCCGTCATGTCGGTATTTATATCGGTAATGACAACTTCGTTCATGCCTCCACAAGCAGCGGTGTGATGATTTCGAACCTGAATGACTCCTACTGGAAAAACCGCTACCGCGATGCCCGCCGGGTACTGAGCCGAACGCAGAGCTGATTTCATTCCCTTGAAGTCTGCGAACACGAGATAAGAAAACGCTGCCCTGGCAGCGTTTTTTTTGTCTTTTATTCCCGCCCCTCACCTGCCCTGCTGACGGTCTGCCCGCCCGATATTTTCAGGAATAGCCGTAAAACGGTTCCGCGACGATCCATCCTGAGGATAATCTGAGGGGGTAAAAGTAAAAGCGTTGACTTATCAACAATAAGATAGAGACAGAATCCCCCCTCCGTTATATTCTCACTGGCTGACACCAGAATAAAATGGCGCGCAACCCATAATAATAAAACCGGCGAAAACGGGAGAGATCACCGAATGCCACTATCTACCCCCGTCAGGCGGCAGGTGACTCAGCCGCGCAAGATAGTCTTTCTCAGTACAACCACAGGTTTTCTCTTTTTTCTGCTGTTTATCATCATCATGCTGACGCTGACCTGGAATCGCCGATCTGCAGAGCATGACCGCCTTGCCAGCTATACACAGAGTTATGTGGCCAGTGTATTCGCTGATCTGCGCGGTACTCTGCAACCCCTTCAGGCACACACCCTGTCATCCTGTGAGCAGGTGCGTAACGACCTCACGCAGCGTTCAGCCTTTGCCCCTAACGTGCGGGCGATTCTGTTAGTCAGTAAGAATAATGCCTTTTGTTCCTCGGCAACCGGGCCGATGCAGATGGATATCCATCAGATTTCCCCCCATACCGATATCAGCAACATGACGGATATTCGTCTGATCCCGGGTACGCCGATGATGCGCGGCAACCCCGCTATCGTCCTGTGGCTTAAAAATCCTGCACAGCCAGGCAGCGGCGTCTTTACCACCCTCAATATCAACCTCACCCCCTATCTTTTACTGGCATCGCGCGATCAGCAAATCAGCGGCATAGCGATGGCGGCCGGTGAGAGTGCGATGACCAGCTGGAGTGAGCGGGTCATAAAGCGAAGCGCCCTGCCACAGCATGCGTTGCGGACCATCGCCATACCGGGATACCCCCTGATCCTCTATCTGTATGGCGATGCCCTGCCACAGCGTGATATCCCTGTTATTCTGCTGGCCGGACTGGTGTTAGGGCTGTTAGTCACCTGCGGATGTTTCCAGCTGTTCACGCTTCGCCTGCGCCCTGGCAAAGAGATCATGCTGGGTATCAAGCGCGGTGAGTTTCACGTTGAGTATCAGCCGGTCATTGAAACCCATAACGGCAAGCCTTACGGACTGGAGGCGCTGCTGCGCTGGACGCATCCAACGGAAGGGCGTATTCCGCCCGATTCGTTTATCAGCTATGCCGAAGGGCAGAACCTGATTGTGCCGCTGACCCGGCATCTGTTTACGCTGGTGGCACAGGATGCACATCGCCTGTGCAAGGTGGCCCCGGCCGGGACGCGGATGGGGGTCAATCTGTCCTCTCATCATCTTAGCCACCCCAGCTTTCGCCAGGACGTGCTGGACTGGATAGCCATGATGCCGCCAAACCATTTTGAATATGTCTTTGAAATCACTGAAAGTGCGATGGTCAATGATAATAACGCTGATAAAATATTTGACTGGATCCGCCAGCAGAATATCCGCATCGCCATTGATGACTTCGGCACCGGCCACAGCGCGTTAATCTATCTTGAGAAATTCCAGTTTGATTACCTTAAAATTGATCGCGGTTTTGTGCAGAGTATCGGAATGGAAACAGTGAATACCCCCGTACTGGATGCCGTGCTCACGCTGGCGAAAAAACTCAATCTTAAAACGGTCGCGGAGGGGGTAGAGACCGCCGGGCAGGCCCTGTGGCTGATTAATCGTGGCGTTACGCACCTGCAGGGCTTCCTGTTCAGCCGCCCGCTTAACGTGCCGCAGCTGGTCGACTATTATCGGCAGGAACCCGTACCGTCCCTTAGCGGGGCGCGGGAATGACCGGGGTAACCCTTTTAATATCATTGTGTCATCGTGGTTTTACTGCCAGGCTGGCGAAATTAACCAATTTGTTTCAGGTGGGAGTCTGTTGAACCATGATTATGCGGTGTTTTGTCTTAGTCATCGTCAGCCTGTTTGCGGCCAGCGTGCAGGCCGAGAAAATCAATCAAAGTGACAGTTTTGCCCAGCTCGGCGTAGCGAAGTATGCCGGGGGTTTCACCCATTTTGATTATGCCAACCCGGCTGCGCCGAAAGGCGGCAGAGTCACCCTGTCGGCCATCGGTACCTATGATAATTTCAACCGCTTCGCGATGCGCGGCAGCCCGGGCGTCGGCACCGAATCACTCTATGACCACCTGTTTACCTCCTCGGATGACGAAGTGGGCAGCCTGTATCCACTGATTGCGGAGTTTGCCCGCTACCCTGATGATTTTCGCTGGGTGGAAGTGACAATCAATCCCCGCGCACGTTTTCAGGATGGTTCACCCATTACTGCAGCGGATGTGGCCTTCACTTTCCACATGTTTATGACCCAGGGCGTGCCGCAGTATCGTGTGTTCTATAAAGGCGTCACGGCAAAAGCCCTCTCCCGCCTCACCGTGCGCTTCGATCTGCCAAAAGGTGACCGCGATAAGATACTGTCTCTGCTCGCCTCTCCGGTATTTCCGGAAAAATTCTGGAAGGATCATAACCTCGGCGAACCGTTGCCTGCGCCGCCGTTATCCAGTGGCCCCTATCAGATCACCGCTTATAAAGTGGGCCAGTCGATCACCTATTCCCGGGTAAAAAATTACTGGGCGGCGGATCTGCCGGTCAATAAAGGTCGCTATAACTTCGATACCATCCGCTATGACTATTATCTGGACGATAACGTGGCGTTTGAAGCCTTTAAAGCCGGTGCGTTTGATTTCCGCACCGAAGGGGCGGCGAAAAAGTGGGCCACTCAGTACACCGGCACTAACTTCGATCGCGGTTATATCCGCAAAGAAGAGCTGCCTAACACGGTGGCAACCAATACCCAGTGGCTGGCATTTAACACGCAAAAACCTCAGTTTGCCGACCGCCGGGTGCGGGAAGCCCTGTCCCTGCTGTTTGATTTTGAATGGATGAACAAAGCGCTGTTTTATAACGCCTACAAACGTGTGGACAGCTATTTCCAGAATACTGAATACGCGGCGCGTCACTACCCGGATGCTAAAGAACTGGAAATCCTCGGCCCGTTGAAGGGGCAGTATCCACCAGAGGTGATAGACCAGATCTATCAGCCACCAACCTCTGACGGTTCCGGCTACGACCGGCCCAAATTACTCCAGGCGCTGTCACTGCTGAAGCAGGCGGGATGGGAGCTGAAAAATCAGCGCCTGGTGAACGTCAAAACCGGCAAGCCTTTTGCTTTTGAACTGCTGCTGCGCAGCGGCGGTAATGACCAGTGGGTGCTGCCTTTCCAGCATAATCTGTCACGTGTCGGGATCACCATGTCAGTACGCCAGGTGGACAGTTCGCAGTATCTGGCACGCCTGCGCAAACGTGACTTTGATATGCTGCCAACCGTTTACTCCGCTTTCCCGACTCCGGATACCGGCCTGCAGTTTTACTGGGCAACCGCTTATATGGATTCCAGCTACAACACGCCAGGCGTCAGCAGCCCGCTGATTGACGATCTGATCGCCCGCATTAACCAGCATCAGGGCGATGCCCCGGCGCTGCTGACGCTGGGCCGGGTTCTGGATCGTGTCCTGCTGTGGAACTATTACATGATACCGATGTGGTATACCGCCAACGACCGTTATGCCTACTGGAACAAGTTTTCGATGCCCGTGACGCGCCCGACCTATGCGCAGGGTTTCGATAACTGGTGGTACGATGTCAACAAAGCCGCACAGTTGCCGGCGCAACGTCGCTAAGGAGTCTGACTGTGGGTGCTTATTTACTTCGTCGATTACTGCTGATCGTCCCTACACTGTGGGCGATTATCACCATTAACTTTTTTATTGTGCAGATCGCGCCGGGCGGCCCGGTGGATCAGGCGATTGCCAATATTGAATTCGGCCAGACTACCGGGATGCCGGGTGCCGCCGGGGAAGGATCGGCTCACGGCCGCAGCGCCCTCAATGCGTCCCCGGGAGAGGGTGAGTATCGCGGTTCACGCGGCCTTGACCCTGAAGTCATCGCAGAAATTACCCGTCGTTACGGCTTCGATAAGCCGCTGCATGAGCGTTACTTCACCATGCTGTGGAACTACGTGCGGTTTGATTTCGGCGACAGTCTTTTCCGCAGCAGTTCAGTGATCCAGCTGATCAAAGAGAGCCTGCCGGTCTCGGTCACGCTCGGGCTGTGGAGCACACTCATTATCTACCTGGTGTCGATCCCGCTGGGGATAAAAAAAGCGGTGCGCAACGGCAGCGCCTTTGATATGTGGAGCAGCACGCTGATCATCATCGGCTATGCTATTCCGTCTTTCCTGTTCGGTATTATCTTGATTGTGGTGTTTGCCGGGGGCAGCTACCTTGACTGGTTCCCACTGCGCGGGCTGGTCTCGCCGCAGTTTGACAGCCTGCCGTGGTATGGCAAAGTGACCGACTATCTCTGGCATATCTGCCTGCCGGTGCTGGCAACGGTCATCGGCGGCTTCGCCACCCTCACCATGCTGACGAAAAATTCGTTTATGGATGAAATCCGCAAGCAGTATGTGGTGACCGCCCGGGCTAAAGGGCTGGACGAGAAAAAAATTCTCTACCGCCATGTCTTCCGTAACGCCATGCTGTTAGTCATCGCCGGATTCCCTGCCACCTTTATCAGCATGTTTTTCACCGGTTCACTGCTGATTGAAGTGATGTTCTCCCTCAACGGCCTCGGGCTGCTGGGCTACGATGCTACCATTCAGCGCGATTATCCGGTGATGTTCGGCACGCTGTATATTTTTACTCTGATTGGCCTGCTGCTGAATATTCTCAGCGATATTACCTATACGCTGGTTGACCCGCGCATTGATTTCGAGGGCCGCTCATGAGCCGTTTAAACCCGATTAATCAGGCGCGCTGGGCGCGTTTTCGCCATAACCGTCGGGGCTACTGGTCACTGTGGATCTTTGCCGTGCTGTTTATTGTCTGCCTGGGCGCGGAGCTGCTGGCCAATGATAAGCCGTTAATCGTGCATTATCAGGACCGCACTTACTTCCCGCTGCTGGTGAAGTATCAGGAGAGCGATTTCGGTGGCCCGCTGGCAACCCCGGCCGACTATCAGGATCCCTGGCTGAAATCCCGTCTGAGTCAGAGCGGCTGGGCACTCTGGGCCCCGATCCGCTTTGGTGATGATACGATTAATTTTGCCAGCACGGTGCCCTTCCCTTCGCCACCGTCAGCGCAAAACTGGTTAGGCACGGATGCTAACGGCGGCGACGTGCTGTCACGCATCCTGTATGGCACACGCATCTCACTGCTGTTCGGGCTGATGCTGACAGTAGCTTCCAGCGTGATAGGCATTTTTGCCGGGGCGGTGCAGGGCTACTTTGGCGGCCGGGTCGACCTGTGGGGACAGCGCTTTATCGAGGTCTGGTCTGGAATGCCCACCCTGTTCCTGATTATTCTGCTCTCCAGCGTGATACAGCCGGGTTTCTGGTGGCTGCTGGGTATCACCGTGCTCTTTGGCTGGATGGGCCTGGTGGGCGTGGTGCGGGCAGAGTTCCTGCGCACCCGTAACTTTGACTATATCCGGGCTGCACAGGCGATGGGGGTCAGCGACTGGCGCATTATGTCCCGGCATATGTTGCCAAACGCCATGGTAGCGACCCTGACCTACCTGCCCTTTATTCTCTGCGGGTCGATTACCACCCTGACCTCACTGGATTTCCTCGGCTTTGGCCTGCCGCTGGGATCGCCTTCGCTGGGTGAGCTGCTGTTACAGGGCAAAAATAACCTGCAGGCACCGTGGCTGGGCCTGACCGCGTTCTTCTCACTGGCGATCCTACTGTCGCTGTTAATCTTTATTGGTGAAGCGGTACGCGACGCCTTTGACCCGAGCAAGGTGTATTGATATGGCGCTGCTTACCATTCAGGATCTCAGTATTGCTTTTCGCCAGGGCGGCGAAGAGCGCCGGGTAGTGGACGGGCTGTCCCTGTCGGTGGACGCCGGTGAAACGCTGGCGCTGGTGGGCGAGTCCGGTTCAGGAAAAAGCGTGACTGCCCTGTCGGTGATGCGCCTGCTGCCCACTCCGCCAGTGGTTTACCCGCAGGGGGATATTCTCTTTGACGGACAGAGTGTGCTGCACGCCGATGAACGCACGCTGCGCGGGCTGAGGGGGAATCGCATCGCGATGATCTTCCAGGAGCCGATGGTATCGCTTAACCCACTGCACAACATTGAAAAACAGCTGTACGAGGTACTGTCACTGCATCGCGGAATGCGCCGTGAGGCGGCGCGGGCCGAAATGCTGACCTGTCTGGATCGCGTCGGCATCCGTCAGGCAGCCAGCCGCCTGAACGATTTCCCGCATCAGCTTTCCGGCGGCGAACGCCAGCGCGTGATGATTGCGATGGCGCTGCTGACCCAGCCCGAACTGTTGATCGCAGATGAGCCTACTACCGCGCTGGATGTCACCGTGCAGGCACAGATCCTCACGCTGCTGAAAGAGCTGAAGCAGGAGCTCAATATGGGGCTGTTGTTTATTACGCATAACCTGAATATTGTTCAGCGTCTGGCAGACAGCGTCACCGTGATGCGCAACGGGCAGGCGGTAGAACACAATACCACTCGCCAGCTGTTCAGCGCCCCGCAGCACGCCTATACCCAGCAGCTGCTGAATGCCGAACCCGAAGGACAGCCTGACCCGGCAGATGCGCACGCAGAGCCGCTGTTGCGCGTGGAAAATCTGGCTGTCGCCTTTCCGATTAAGCAGGGGCTGATGAGGCGCACGGTGGGCTACCATCACGCTCTGAAATCCCTCAGTTTTACCCTGCGGCCGGGCGAAAGCCTCGGCCTGGTGGGCGAGTCAGGCTCCGGTAAAAGCACGACCGGACTGGCCCTGCTGCGCCTGCTGCACTCGGAGGGTGAAATCTGGTTTAACCAGCAGCCGCTGCACCGGTGGAACCGCCGGGAAATGCTGCCGGTACGCCGTCAGATCCAGGTGGTGTTCCAGGATCCCAACTCGTCACTGAATCCCCGGCTGAACGTATTGCAGATTATTGCCGAAGGCCTGCAGGTACATCACCCTGAGCTGAACGCAGCCGAACGCGAGACGCGGGTGATCACCGCCATGCAGGATGTTGGGCTGGATCCGGATACACGTCAACGCTATCCGTCCGAGTTTTCCGGCGGTCAGCGCCAGCGCATCGCGATTGCCCGCGCGCTGATCCTGCAGCCGCAACTGATCATCCTTGATGAGCCAACCTCATCCCTTGATCGATCGGTGCAGAAGCAGATCCTTGCACTGCTGAAAAAGCTTCAGCAGCAGCACCGACTGGCGTATATCTTTATCAGTCACGATCTGCGCGTGGTGCGGTCGCTGTGCCATCAGGTGGTGGTACTGCGTCAGGGAGAAGTGGTGGAACAGGGCGGGTGTGAGGCGATTTTCAGCGCACCGCAGCAGAGTTATACGCAACAGCTGCTGGCACTGGCCTGAGGGACAGACGTTCAGGCACGACGGTCAATAAGAAAAGGTTCGGCAATACCCACGCCGAAGCTTTTCAGCCGGCAGGTGGTGGCGGACTCATCGTCGCGATGCACAAACAGGCAGGGTTCCCCTTCCCACTCGACAACGGAACAGGCCAGTTGGATCTCAGCCAGCGCAGCTTCAATTTTTTGCATGATTTCCCACGCACAGGCACCGTCATGACTCAGCAGACGCAGCCCTATCAGGTCATCTTCACTGTTCAGCCCGTTCAGCGCCTGCGCTTCGATCACCTGCCCGATGGGGCTGGCGCACCAGCGATAGCGTTGCGGCAAACGATGTACCACCGAATGTTGTAGCGTATTCAACAGGGTTCCCCAGAGCGATTTTTAAACAATTTTTTCACAAATAATTCACAAGGTAAATCATCATTTCGCACTAGCCGTTCAAGCTACTAATAACTGGTACTATTTACCCTGCAGACAGTGACCGGCTGACGAAAAAAAACCTGTCTCCGGCCTTTTTTTGAGAGCAAGATCTCATTTATTTGTTACTTTTACCGCGTTCGTGAGGCGATAACAATCGTTTTTAAACCGATATTGTTACTTTTTTCAGGTAAGGTTTTTACAAATAAGCAACATGGCGAGGCAGCCTGCGCGTGCAGGGCGACGATACGTCGTCGCCCTGATGCGGAGTCAGCCAGCGGCCTGGGTATGGCGAGGGCGTGAAGCGTAGATAAACAGCAGGATTGAAACCGTGGCGCAGATAAAGATCGCGCCTACCATCGGCCAGGCGCTGGTGAAGGTAAAGGTCGACAGCAGTGCTCCCGCCAGCGCTCCGACGCCAAAGCGTAGCGTCCCTGCCAGCGAGGATGCCGTTCCGGCCATGTGGGGGAACTCCTCCAGTATCACCGCCATCGCGTTGGAGGAGACCATCGCCACGCAGCCGATAAACATCGCCACGCCAAATACCAGCGGTAAAAAGCCAAGATTAAGCGCGCTGACCACCACCAGCCAGACCCCCATCGAGAACTGGATCAGCAGACCAAAACGGAACATCACCAGCGGGCCAAAGCGGCGTACGCAGCGGCTGTTCAGCAGCGTCATCAGGAACAGGAATACCACGTTCAGGGCAAAGTAATAGCCAAAGTCCTGCGGCGATATATGGTTCAGTTCTATATAGACAAACGGCCCGACATTCAGGAAGGAAAACAGCCCGGCAAACGAAAATCCGCTTGCCAGCATATAGCTGAACACGCGCTTATGACGGAAAAGCGACAGGAAGTTACGCAGCGTGGTTCGCAGACTGAAGGGCTGCCGCTTCTCTTTTGGCAGCGTCTCTTTTATCTGGGTCACTACCAGCAGCGTGGTGACCACCGCTGCGGCAGAGATCGTCCAGAAAATCGCGTGCCAGCTCCAGATCAGTAGCATCCAGCCGCCGACGATCGGCGCCAGCAGCGGCGCGATGGTCGTCACCAGCATGACAAAGGACATCATCCGTGAAAACTCCTCTTTCGAGTAGCTGTCACGCATCAGGGCGCTGATCACCACGCTGCCCGCCGCCGCCGACAGGCCGTGCAGGAAACGCAGCGTGATCAGCTGATCGATGGTTTGTGCCAGCGCACAGGCGGCGGCGGCAATGGCAAAGATCAGCGTTCCCGCCGCGATCACCGGCTTGCGGCCAAAACTGTCTGCCAGCGGTCCGTAAATTAACTGGCCCAGCGCAAAGCCGAGGATATAGGCATTCAGCGTCATCTGAACGCTGCCCGCCGGGACCGAGAACTCACGCGCAATCTGCGGTAAGGCCGGAAGATACATATCGATCGACAGCGGCATCAGCATGGCCAGCAGGCCGAGGATCACCACTAACCCGGTGGACGAGTTTTTATCTTTTGCCACGCACTGCCCCTTTGATCGACAAAAAGTTAACTAGCGCGTCAGTCCGACGCTGGCAATTTCTTCTTCCGTTAACGGCCGGTACTCGCCGGGTTCCATGTCAGCATCGAGCTGAATGGCACCGATGCGCTCACGATGCAGTCCGACAACGTGATTACCAACGGCAGCAAACATCCGTTTGACCTGGTGATAGCGCCCTTCACTGATCGTCAGGCGAACCTGGTGCGGGTCGATCACCTCCAGCGTTGCCGGTTTGGTCAGCGTTTTTTCATTATGCAGTTGAACCCCGTCAGCAAACTGCTGCGCAGTGTCATCACTGAGCGGGGATTCCAGCGTCACCAGATAGGTTTTCTCGCAGTGGTGGCGCGGAGAGGTGATGCGGTGTGACCACTGACCGTCATCGGTCATCAGCACCAAACCAGTGGTGTCGATATCCAGGCGTCCGGCGGCATGAAGCTTGTAGGCCGAGGGTTCCTCCAGGAAGAACAGCACCGTAGGATGATCCGGATCTTCTGTAGAACAGACGTAGCCCACCGGCTTGTTCAGCATAAAGTAGCGCGGGCCGTGCTGCTGTTGCAGCGGGTTGCCATCATATTCAACCGCGCTGTCCGGGCTCAGTTTAAATGCACTATCGCGTACAACGTCACCGTCTACGGTCACTTTCTTTGCACGAATCTCACGCCCGGCGATGACACGGCTGACTTCCAGTTGCTGGGATATAAATTTATCAAGTCGCATTAACTCTGCACTGCCTGTAATTAGTTTGGAATGGAAACGGACGATAATCGTCTTATGATGTGGCGCAGGGCGCTCATCGGGAATGGAGACGTCAACAGATAAGCCACAAGTATAGCGGCAGAAGCCACTGAGGCACAGAGGGTATCGTATTCTTATGGCGCTTTCATGGCATAATGTCCCTTTGTTGCTGCTTTACAGGTCTTCATGTCGTTTACCTTACGCCCCTATCAGCAGGAAGCCGTTGATGCCACTATCAGCTACTTCCGCCACTCCTCCCAGCCTGCGGCGATCGTCCTGCCCACCGGGGCGGGCAAAAGCCTGGTGATCGCGGAACTGGCGCGCGTGGCGCGTGGACGCGTGCTGGTGCTGGCTCATGTCAAAGAGCTGGTTGCTCAGAACCATGCTAAATATCAGGCTTACGGGCTGGAGGCCGATATCTTCGCCGCCGGACTACAGCGTAAAGAGAGCCAGGCCAAAGTGGTCTTTGGCAGCGTGCAGTCCGTCGCCCGGAATCTGGCACAGTTCAGCGCAGAGTTCTCCCTGCTGATCATCGATGAGTGCCATCGTATCAGCGATGCGGAAGACAGCCAGTATCAGCAAATTATCAATCAGCTGCGTCAGCACAATCCGCAACTGCGGCTGCTGGGACTGACCGCCACCCCTTACCGGCTGGGGAAAGGCTGGATTTATCAGTTTCATTATCACGGTATGGTCAGAGGCAACGAACGCGCTTTCTTCCGTGACTGTATTTATGAGCTGCCGCTGCGCTATATGATTAAGCATGGCTTCCTGGTCCCGCCTGAGCGGCTGGATATGCCGGTGGTACAGTACGATTTCAGCCGTTTGCAGGCGCAGGAAAATGGCCTGTTCAGCGAGGCGGACCTGAATCGAGAGCTCAGGCAGCAACAGCGTATCACCCCACATATCATCCAGCAGATTGTGGAATTCGCCCAACAGCGCGAAGGGGTAATGATTTTCGCCGCGACGGTCGAACATGCCCGCGAAGTACTCGGTCTGCTGCCCGGCAGCAAAGCGCTGATCAGCGCCGGTACGCCTGCCGCGGAGCGTGATGCCATGATTACCGCATTTAAAGCCCGCGAACTACGCTACATGGTGAACGTTGCCGTGCTGACAACCGGATTTGATGCCCCGCATGTCGACCTGATCGCGATTCTGCGTCCGACCGAATCGGTCAGCCTGTATCAGCAAATTGTCGGGCGCGGGCTGCGCCTGAGCCCGGGTAAGACCGACTGTCTGATCCTCGATTATGCCGGAAACCCTCACGATCTTTTTACGCCTGAAGTGGGCGCACCGAAGGGAAAAAGCGACAACCAGCCGGTACAGGTCTTCTGTCCGGGCTGTGGCTTTGCCAACACCTTTTGGGGAAAGGCGACTGAAGATGGCACGATTATCGAACATTTTGGCCGTCGCTGTCAGGGGGTGCTGGAAGACGATGACGGGCAGCGCGAACAGTGCGACTACCGTTTTCGCTTTAAAAACTGTCCGCACTGTCACGCTGAAAATGATATTGCCGCGCGGCGCTGCCGGGAGTGCGATGCCATTCTGGTCGACCCGGATGATATGTTGAAAGCCGCGCTGAAGCTGAAGGACGCTCTGGTGCTGCGCTGCGCTGCGATGGTGCTGGAAAGCGGCAGTGATGCCCAGGGAGAATGGCTCAAGGCGCGCTACTTTGATGAAGAGGCCACGGAGGTCAGCGAACGTTTCCGACTGAAAACCCCGGCCCAGCGCACCGCCTTTGAGCAGCTGTTCCTGCGCCCTCATCAGCGTGCCCCTGGGGTCCCGCTGGGGTGGAAGAACGCCGCTGATATTCTCGCGCTCCAGCCGCTGCTGCGCCACCCCGATTTTGTCGTTGCGCGTAAACAGCGCCATTTCTGGCAGATTCGTGAGAAAGTATTCGATTATCAAGGACGCTTTCGGCGGGCGAACGAATTGCGCTAAAACGGGCTTCCGGCGTGGCGCTGCCTGCATTATGACGTATTACATTGCCTGTATGGGCAAAGCCGGGTATAATCCCGCCCGCTTTTGCCTGGCTCTGCCGGACAAAAGCTGAACACTCCACCTGTTGCTGGGTCGCCTGTAGCAGGAATAAAACTTGAAGAGACTTAAAAATGTTCACTATTAATGTTGAAGCTCGTAAAGAGCAGGGCAAGGGTGCGAGCCGCCGCCTGCGTTTAGCTAACAAATTCCCGGCCATCATCTATGGCGGAAATGAAGCAGCTGTTGCTATCGAACTGGACCACGACTCCGTACTGAACCTGCAGGCGAAGCCTGGTTTCTACGACGAAGTTCTGACCCTGGTTGTTGATGGCAAAGAAACCAAAGTAAAAGTGCAGGCTGTTCAGCGTCACCCGTTCAAGCCAAAACTGCACCACATCGACTTCGTTCGCGCTTAATCGCTCGTTCGTTTGATGTGAAAAAAACGCCGCTTTATGCGGCGTTTTTTTTCGTCTGAAGCAGCCCGGTCGGTTTGCCTTGCGCTGCGGCAGAAGATGACCTTTTCCGCTCATTGCGACAACAGAATGCGAAGCGGGCCGCAAAAGCAGGCCCGCCACCCGGGTAACGGGTCGGTTATTTGCCGCTGGTGCGGCGCTGTAGCTGGTCACGCAGGTTAGGCGGCGTACCTTTGATGGTCAGGGTATCCGTGGCCGGATCCCAGAAGATACGCTCACCTAACAGCATCGCATCGAAATTAAGCGTCAGCCCGCCGCCGCTACCGGCAAATTTAGTCAGCTGGCGCAGCGTGCCACGGTCGGCCGGGAAGCTCTCCTCCAGCTCATAGCCCTGCTCCTGGGTAAAGGCCTGGAAGGTTTTCTCCCCCAGCGGAGCCAGCTCGTCAGACAGCTCTTTGAGCGCGATCTCCTCACCGGATTTAAGCTGCTCATTGCAGTAGGCCGACACCTGCTGACGATAATTCTGTCGCTCGTTTTTATCCAGGCTGGCCTCTGCGCAATAATCATCAACCGCCTGAAGCAGACCCCGGTTTTGCGCTTTGGTGTCCAGCCCGACGCTGGCACCGAGGAAATCCATAAAGAAATCGGCAACCTTGCGCCCTACCCGTCCGCGCAGGAAGGTGAGATAGCGCGTTGACTCCGGGTTGGTTTCCCACTCGGTCAGATCGATGCGCGCCACAATATCGGCATGGTTGATATCCAGATAGTGGGTGCTGCTGATATCCAGCTCTTCGTTAACACGCATGCTGTTCTGGCTGCTCAGTACCGCAATCAGCAGGTACTCCACCGCCAGATAGCGATAGTGGCCAAACAACACCACGCCACCTTCCGCGAACGGATATTTGCTGAGCTCGTCGCGCAGTCGCGCACTGGCGGCGCGGCTGAAAGCAAGGAAGTCATTTTCACCCTTACGACAGTTGCGCAGCGCATCGGCCAGCTCGCTCTCCTCATTGAACAGGCCATAGGCTTTGCTCTTGGCGCTGTAAACCCGATGCAGCTCTTCCATCATTGCCGTTACCGGCGCATTGGACGGTAGCAGTGAATCACGCAGAACCAGTTCCAGCGTCTGTTCGTCGCGCTTGATCATCTGGTGAAGGGCAATCTGGGCGATATCCAGACTCATGGTAAACTCTCCTTTAGACACAGGCGCGTATTCAATCACTGTGCGCCCTTTCGATCAACTGCCAGAATGATGTGCAGTTCATTCGCGTTTCTTTGCGATAAAAAAGCAGAAAAAAGCGCGTCCTTACGGTAAGATAGCGCTTTTTAAACCTCAGTAATAAAATAGACGTTATGGCACAATCATCCCGCTACAGCAACGAGCGCGTGGAGAAGATCCTCGCAGAAATGGTCCAGGTCCTGGAAACAAACCAGACCCCAACCGATCTTTCCCTGATGGTTCTGGGAAATATGGTGACCAACTTACTGAATACCAGCGTGGCGCCGGCACAACGCCAGGCGATGGCACGTTCGTTTGCCGAGGCCCTGCAGGCTTCGGTACGCGATGACAAAGCCCACTGATGAGACGATCCTGATCCTAATATGGTAACAAATCGGCAGCGCTACCGTGAAAAAGTCTCCCAGATGATTAGCTGGGGGCACTGGTTCGCCCTGTTTAACATCATTTTTGCCTTCATTCTGGGCAGCCGTTACCTGTTCGTTTCCGACTGGCCAGCCTCGCTGGCCGGACGCATTTACGCCTTCAGCAGCTGGATTGGCCATTTCAGTTTTATTGTTTTCGCCGCCTATTTGCTGATTGTTTTCCCGCTCACATTCGTGGTGATGTCGCAGCGGCTGCTGCGTTTTCTCTCGGCGATTATCGCTACCGCCGGAATGACGCTGATCCTGGTCGACAGCGCGGTGTTTGCCCGCTTCCACCTGCACCTCAACCCGGTAGTCTGGGAACTGGTGGTCAACCCCGATCAAAGTGAGATGGCGCGTGACTGGCAGCTGATGTTTATCAGCGTTCCGGCTATCTTCCTGGTCGAAATGTTGTTCGCCACCTGGAGCTGGCAGAAGCTGCGCAGCCTGAATCGCCGCCGTTTTGGTAAACCGCTGGCCGCACTGTTTATCAGCGCCTTCTTTGCCAGCCACCTGATGTACATCTGGGCCGACGCCAATTTCTATCGTCCTGTGACCATGCAGCGTTCTAACCTGCCCCTCTCTTATCCGATGACCGCGCGGCGGTTTCTGGAAAAACACGGCCTGCTGGATGCGCAGGAGTATCAGCGCCGCCTGGTGCAGCAGGGTAATCCTGAAGCCGTGTCCGTTGCCTACCCGTTGAATGACATTACCTTCCGGGACAGAGGCACGCGTAATAACCTGCTGGTGATCACCGTTGACGGCCTGAATGAGGCGTCTATGACGAAGTCACTGCCAAACCTGACACGCTTCGCCGAGAGCAACGTGCGCTTCAGCCAGCATTTCAGCTCTGGTACCAGTGAAGATACCGGGCTGTTCGGGCTGTTTTACGGCATTTCGCCAAGCTATATGGACGGTGTGCTGTCATCGCGCATCCCGTCCACGCTGATTAACGCGCTGGGGCAGCAGGGTTATCAGTTCGGTCTGTTTGCCAGCGATGGCTTTAACTCGCCGCTCTATCGTCAGGCTCTGCTCACCGACTTCTCTTTACCGGCAACGCAGAGCCAGTCGAATGCGGAAACCACCCGTCAGTGGCAGCGCTGGCTGGAAGGGCATAAAAGCGAAGATACGCCGTGGTTCTCCTATCTGTCGCTGTCCACCTCTGACGACAGCGATGCCGCAGAGAAGTACAATGCACGACGCTACAACCGCGCAGCAGCCAGCGTCGACCAGCAGATCCAGAATGTGCTGACCACGCTGGAGCAGAAAGGATTACTGGCCAATACCGTGGTGGTGATCACTGCCCAGCACGGCGTGGTGCTGGATGGCGAAGCAGGTCAGGGAAACCGGGAAATGTTGCAGGTGCCGCTGGTGGTTCACTGGCCGCAGACACCGGCGCAGACCATCAATAAGCTGACCGACCATCAGGATATTATGACCACCCTGATGCAGCGCCTCCTGCATGTCAGTACGCCAGCCGCGGACTATTCACAGGGCGAAGATTTGTTTGCCGCTCAGCGCCGCCACAACTGGGTGGCCAGCAGCACCAACCATCAACTGCTGATAACGACACCTCAGGAGACGCTGGTGCTGGATAACAATGGCAACTATGCCGCATGGAATTTACAGGGACAGAAACTGAAGGATCATAAACCCCAGCTGGCGCTTCTGCTTCAGGTTCTGACGGACGAAAAACGCTTTATTGCCGATTAACTGTATAAATCTAAAGCAGTCAAGACGTTAGCATCTTGCATTCAGGAAGAAGTTCAGTAATATAGTTTCAACGTCGGCGCGTAGCGCAGCCTGGTAGCGCATCGTCATGGGGTGGCGAGGGTCGAGAGTTCAAATCTCTCCGTGCCGACCAATTTTTACCTTCCCCACAGTAACCTCCCTGTATCACCACCTTTCCGACCCGGGTCCGCATTGTGGCACTTGCCACTGCCTTGACAGGGTTTACTCAGCGTCAAACCCTGCCCGACCACTGGCCTCAAACCATTGTGACTATTTATCCAATCACGCCGAATTAAAGCCCGTTTTATCCGTGGGAAAACACCTTTATCAGTGGAAATGTGAATGCCCGCCGAACCCCTCTGAACGGCTGTTATCCGCACCGTAACCGTGCCCACCGAAAGCATGGCTGTGAGCGTTGTCACTGCCACGATTATCGCCGCTAACCCGACCTGTCGCCTTGTCATGGCTGACACCGTTACCACGACCTTCATGGATCAACGCGGGGATATGCGGTACCGCAACCTGGACGTCAGGGGCCAGGACAGACGCAGGTAACGTTTTGGTCACCCCTGCCAGCGTCACGTTAACCTGCGTGGTGGGCTGCAGAGAAGATGCCGCAACATTGATCGTAGCCGCCGCATATTTAGCGGCTGTCAGGGAAGCCTGAATCCCCTGCATCTGAGTTTGTACGGAAGAAGGCATGCCGCCCGTCACTGGTTTACCCGTAGGATCTTGCTTAACACCCGCGACCATTGAGACCGGGTTAACCTGTGTGGTCGGCTGCAGAGAAGATGCCGCAACATTGATCGTAGCCGCCGCATATTTAGTGGCGGTCAGGGAAGCTTGAATCCCCTGCATCTGAGTTTGTACGGAAGAAGGCATACCGCCCGTCACCGGTTTACCCGTAGGATCTTGCTTAACACCCGCGACCATTGAGACCGGCGTGCCGGTAGGGTCATTTTTCACCCTATTCACCATTGAGACCGGATTACCCTGCGGATTGGTGATGTTACCCGGCTGCTGGACCCAGCCAGCAGACTGATTATTTTTCGCGTCCGTATAGGACTGACCATAACCCGAAGACGGCTGACTGGCTGGCTGGCTCACTTCATTTTTCGCGTCCGTATAAGACTGACCATAACCCGAAGACGGCTGACTGGCTGGCTGGTTCACTTCATTTTTCGCGTCCGTATAAGCTTGTCCAAACGTTTTCTGATGGGCGTCCTGAACCTGCTGGCGCCTGTAGGCACCAAAATCCTGCTGACTGACCTGCTGACGCTGTACGCTTGCCTGGCCAGCGACTGCGCCAGCCTGCAGGGCAGCGGCGCTGTTTGTGCCGCTGTGCAACTGGACAGCATGGACATTCTCTGTCTGCCGATCGGCATTAGCATTAGCCTCGCTCAGGGACATTTGTGCGCCCGCAGAGACAGAAAAAAGAGATACAGCACACATTGCTAACACTTTACCATTCATGACTTTAGCCTCTGATTATATTAAGTCAGTGCAATCACTAACCACTGACTAATCTAAGCCTTGTTATGAATGTATCTCTTGATTAAAGTCAATAAATCGTGATGAAAGTCACAAATAAGTCACTATGTTTGCATTAATGCCGCGCTGCCGCCCACCAGCAGGCTTAGCCCCTCTTCGTCAGTATGAAATTAGCCCACTCACCCCACATCGCTTGCACGAGCGGGGTGACAATAAGGCTCTTCAGACGAGGTTCAGAAGTGAGCAGTACCGCCCACAGCGTGCTTATTAACAGACTGACTTTTGCAGGGGTTAAAACACAGAAAATTCAGATCGTGCTTTTACGTAAGAAAAATGTCCGGCGGGTAAACCGGACAAACAGAAACGTCTTTATTTCTGTCGCTCTGCTACTGTCATGGTGAACATAAGTGTGGTGTTACCGGCATTGGTATAATGGTGGGGGGCGTCAGTTCTGGCTACAGCGGCACAGCCTTTCTCTATCCTCAATTCTGTACCGTCCACCTGAAGGGTTAATGTTCCTTCCTCAACATGGAACAACTCGAATGTGCCTGCGGGGTGTCCGGGAGAAGAAAAAAGCTCCCCGGGATACATCTCCCAGCGCCAGAGCTCGACCATATCTGGCCCACTGGTCCCGGCCAGTAGCCGTGCCGTCCCCCCGCGATCGCCCCGCCACAGCACCGGGATCTCATCCTGCTTAACAAGATGGACCGCCGGTTTACCCGCGACATCGACAATATCCGCCACTGATAGGCCCATCGCAGCAGAGATTTTGCATAAGATGGCAATACTGGGGTTGGCTGTGCCCTTTTCAATTTCAACCAGCATCCCTTTACTGACGCCTGCCCGACGTGATAACTCATCGAGGGTAAATTTTTGCAGCTTACGGAAATTTTTTATTCTGGCGGCCAGCGCGTGGCTCACCGATTTCACATCAGCGCCCGAATAAGTCGATATATTGACTTTTCCCGTCATTAGTCATTACCATGCAATAAAATAGTCATTACAGGATTATCTGATGCTTAACATCCACCCGTCAATCCATCCCGACATTGCCACCATCGCCCCCCACTTCAGGGCGCTGAGTATCGTGGTTGAGGCCGCCCCGCTGGTGAATGCGGCCATCGGCCAGCAGGCCCTGGCCGCCGCCTGTCAGGGCGTGCTGGTCGATGCCCCCTGGGCCGGGGCGCATCTCAGCGCCTGGTCTGAGGTCTTCAAAGCCTTTGGCGCTAAACCCAAACGCACACCCTGTTCGGCGGAAGCCTTACGCAAGCGCGTTCTGAAAGACGGCACCCTACCCGCCATCGACCCGGTCGTGGATCTGTATAATGCAATCAGCATTAAATATGCGCTGCCGGTGGGCGGGGAAAACAGTGCCGCCTATGTCGGCCAGCCCAGACTGATCGTTGCGGAAGGGACAGAGCAGTTTGACACCCTAAAAGACGGTGAGCCGGTGTATGAAACGGCAGAAGCCGGGGAAGTGATCTGGTGTGATGACGTCGGCGTGACCTGCCGCCGCTGGAACTGGCGCCAGGGCGTTCGCACGCGGTTAGATGCCAGCGCCCGGCAGATGTGGTTTATTCTGGAAAGTCTGCCGGAGATGCCACTGGACGCACTGCACCGCGCCGGCGATGAACTGGTCGACGGCCTGCAGCAGATGATGCCAGGAGCAAAAATCGAGCAACGGTTAATCACCCTCGACTGACTGTTTTACCATCAGCGTTTCGCCACCGGAGAGCTTCCCTGCTGTTTTTACAGGCGATTATTCGTCACCGGGCAGGAAATCCCCGCCGTAAAACGTGGCGAAACTCTCAATCTCTGTCTCTGCAACAAAACTGTCACAGTAATATCATACGCTGTCGTTACACTTTTATGGCATTGTGTAGACAGAGATAACTCAAATGGCAATGATTAAAGCTAAGAGCTTCAAAGATGCGGAAGAGCTGCTCCACTCAGGTATTAGTAAGGTGGAGCTGGCTTATGATATCGACAGTGACGATTTTTTCCGGCTTGCCAGCCAGTGGTGCGATCGCGGTGCCAAAATCTCCAAAGGGCATGACCATTTTGTCGTATCGCTGAAAAGCTTCGCGATCCCACCGAATCATTAATTCCAGGCGTTTTTTGATATCCAGCCACTAACCTGTTTAAATAATTTATCGTTTTTGCACAGGTTAGTGGCTATGTCTGCACTGAACATTTCGTCCTCCTCCCCCTTTATTACTGACTTTTCGCTGCAACCGCTGCCTGACACCCCAGATATCAGCCTGCTGGACGTGCGTTATGACGTCGCTCATTTTAATGAATCTCTGTTTGGCCAGCTGAATATTCCGCCACCTGATCACCTGCAGCGTGCGGTTAAAAAGCGTCGTGCGGAATACCTCGCCAGCCGCTACGGCCTGCAACAGGCGCTGGCCAGCTGGGGGATTGCGGATTTTATATTGAGTAACGGGCCGGATCGCGCTCCGCGCTGGCCGCAGGGTGTTAACGGCTCTCTGTCTCATACCCATCAGCAAATATGTGCTCTGCTGACGCCGCGTCAGGACGTGATGCCGGGCGTGGACTGTGAAACGATCATGACGGAAGAGATGGCCCGCGAAACCGGGAGAATGTTCATCGATGATGGGGAAAAAAAGCGGCTGGCGCAGTGTGAGGTGCCCTTCGCCACCGCGCTGACGGTGGCGTTCTCAGTGAAAGAGAGTCTGTATAAGGCGCTCTATCCGCAGATAAAGCAGTTTATGGATTTCAGCGCCGCGGAGATAGTGGCCTGCACTGGGGATTTGCAGTATCTCCGTCTGCGCCTGACACAAACATTTTCCCCGACAATGACCGTCGGGCGCATCTTCGAAGGCAGAGCCCTGCTGCACGCCGATCGCGTGATGACCTGGGTTACCGCCTCGTCGTCGACGGAAAATTAACGCGATTCATCCGGGCGCTGTTGCAGCGGAGGAAGATCGTGCAGATGAACGCCATACAGTTCACCCATCGGCATCATTGCTTCGATCACCCGACAGCTGTCCAGCGTGGCCATACCTGAGGGTGCCTGAAAGAATCGCGTGAAGTGCAGCCAGATACCATTCATCATCTGTTCCTCTGTGAAGTGGACCTCTATTAAACCTGACGCTTTCTGCCCGGCAAAATATCCATTTTGCACAGCCTTTGCCAGTTCCCGGCATAAGCCCCCAATCCCATTTCTGAACTGATCTAAGCCAGAATTGTTGTTTTACAGCGGCGGGTGCGGCTTCAATAATTGCCGGCAACTGATACCGTTCAAGGACGCATTATGGCTTACCGACTGAGCTTACTGGATAAGAGTCCGCTTGCCGAGGGCGAAACCGCCGTGACGGCGCTGGCACGAACCCTGGCGCTGGCACAGCGCGCAGAGGCGCTCGGCTATCATCGCATCTGGCTGGCAGAGCACCATAACACCCCGTCGCTGGCCAGCCCGTCGCCGGAAATACTGATCGCCTGGATTCTGGCGCACACCCGTCACATTCGAGTGGGTTCCGGCGGCGTGATGTTGCAGCACTACAGTCCGTATAAAGTGGCAGAGAACTTCAATCTGCTGGCCTCCCTGGCCCCGGGCCGGGTCGATCTTGGCATCGGTAAAGCTCCCGGCGGGCTGCCGCTGTCCACGAAAGCCTTGCAACAGGGTATTGACCCCGACGTGAAGGGAGACTTTGCCAGCCAGCTACGCGCGCTGGATCAGTGGCTGACGGCCTCCCCTGCCCCTGAAGGTGAAGATCCGTTACTGGCGACGCCGCTGCCTCCGCGTCCGGCAACCCGCTTTCTGCTGGGAGCCAGTGAAGCCAGCGCTCAGCTGGCCGCAGAGCTGAACTGGCAGTTTGTCTTTGCTGCCCACCTGAATGGAGACAGGCAGGAACTGGACCGCGCACTGACGGCTTTCCGCACGCTCAGCCAGGGGCAATCTGCGCTGCTGGCCGTGCAGATCATCGTTGCCGATAGCGAAGCGGAAGCCGATCTGCTGGCGGCCGATTTACAGCACTTCCGCGTACATGTAGATAACGGCCAGAGCGTCACGGTGGGCAATCTGGCCCAGGCCGAAGCCTTTATCCGCCAGTCCGGTGCGAAACAACACCGGATTGAACCGCGTGAAGCCGCCGTACTGAAAGGCACTGCTGCACAGGTTCACGACCAGCTGGACGCGCTGCATCAGCGTTTCGGGGTGGAAGAATTCATTATTGATATCCCGATTGCCGCCGGTGTACCACGCCTGAAATCCCTGCAACTGCTGGCCACCCACCAGCCGGTAGCCGCTTAAGGAGCCCAACCATGACCCTCTCTCTGACCCGGCAGCTGGTGGCCTGGCGCCGCGAACTGCATCAGTACCCGGAACTGTCCAATGAGGAGTTTGCCACCACGGAGCGCATCACAGGCTGGCTGAACGAGGCTGGGATCCGGCTGCTGCCTTTCGGACTGAACACCGGCGTAGTGGCCGAGATTGGCGAGGGTGAACCACTGATTGCCCTGCGCGCCGATATTGATGCCCTGCCCATTGACGAGATCGTGCCGGTGCCGTTCCGTTCGCAGCACCCGGGCGTGATGCACGCCTGCGGCCACGACGTACACACCGCCGTAATGCTGGGCGCAGCCAGGCTGCTGAAAGCGCGGGAAAAAAGCCTGCCCGGCCGCGTACGTCTGCTGTTCCAGCCCGCAGAAGAGCGCTTCGGCGGCGCGAAGACCCTGATCGATGCGGGTGCGCTGGCGGGCGTCGCGGCGATCTTCGGCATGCACAATGCGCCGGAGCTGCCGGTGGGCACCTTTGCCACGCGCGGCGGTGCGTTTTACGCCAATGTCGACCGTTTTGATATCAACGTGTACGGCAAGGGTGCGCACGCCGCCCGTCCGCAGGAAGGAGTGGATGCCATTGTGATCGCCAGTCAGATCGTCAGTGCCTTACAGACCCTGGTCAGCCGCAGCTACAGCCCGCTGGAGTCGGTGGTGGTCAGCGTAACGCGTATTGAGGGCGGGAATACCTGGAACGTATTGCCGCAGCAGGTAGTACTGGAAGGCACGGTACGCACCCATAACGACGACATCCGCAGCGAACTACCGCAGCGGCTGCGTCAGTTGATAACCGGTATTGCCGCAGGGCTGGGTGCCCGTGCTGAACTGAACTGGCACCCCGGCCCGCCGGCCTTGATCAACACCGCGCACTGGGCAGAATTCAGCAAGCAGGTGGCTGCCCGTCAGGGTTACGACGTGCAGGAGGCCGAGCTGCAAATGGGCGGCGAAGATTTTGCCTTTTATCTGCATAACACGCCGGGCACCTTTGTCAGCATCGGCAGCAACAGCGAGTTCGGTCTGCACCATCCTGGCTTTAACCCGGATGAGGCCCTGCTCTCGCCAGCCGCCGGGTACTTCAGCCAGCTGGCGGAAGCGGCACTTAATGAGATCGCTTAACGGGCAGTAACCGGCCCTTTTCATCTGCAGTTTCATCATAATAAGAGTCAGTCACTATGAAAAAAACATCCGTATTACTGGGCCTGCTCAGTGCATCCCTGTGGCTTGGCACCACGGCAAACGCAGAAACCGTCAACATTAATGGCACCGGCATCAGCGTCGAGGCGAATGCAGCGCCCGTGCATGCGCCGGTCAATCCCGAGGCGGTGGCCCTGCTGCCGAAGAACCTTAAACTGGCCGTGCCGGGCAAGTTTACCGTGGCGGTGGCCGCGCTGAACTCCCCGCCGCTGACCCTGTTTTCTGATGACAACAAAACCCTGCAGGGCAGTGAAGTGGATATCGCCCGCCTGGTCGCCGACAGCCTCGGGCTGGAGCTGAACGTGGTGCCGACCTCCTGGGAAGACTGGCCGCTGGGTGTCAGCTCCGGCAAATATGATGCCGCCATCACCAATGTCACCGTCACCAAAGCGCGCAAAGAAAAATTCGATTTCGCTACCTACCGCAAAGATTCCCTCGGTTTCTACGTGAAATCGGACAGCAAAATCACTTCACTGACCAAAGCCGAAGACATTGCCGGACTGCGCATTATTGTTGGTTCCGGCACCAATCAGGAAGCGATCCTGCTGGCCTGGGATGAAGAGAATCAGAAAAAAGGGCTGAAGCCGTTCACGCCTAACTACGTGAAAGATGATGCGGCCCAGACGCTGGCATTACAGTCCGGTCGTGCCGATGCCTATTTCGGGCCGAACGTCATTGGTGCCTGGAAAGCCGCACTGACCGGTAAAACAAAACGGGTGGGCACCGTGGATGGCGGCTGGCCGAAAGCGGCACATATCGCGGTGACACTGAAAAAAGACAACGGGCTGGTGGCCGCCGTAAACGCTGCGCTAAATGGCGTGATCAAAGGCGGCGAGTACGACAAAGTCCTCAACCGCTGGGGCGAGGGTATCGAGCGCCTCGATCGTTCTGAAATCAACCCGCCGGGGCTGGGTGACTAACGGAGGTCAGTATGAGCCATGAACAATTTCGCCAGCTGTCACCGGAGGCACCGGAGCTGGCATCTATTATTGACGGACTCTTCGGAGAATACAGCGCCCGCTACGGTGACTTTTTTGCCCGGGATGCCGAAGTCGAACTGACCGAATGGTATCTGCCCCCGCAGGGGATGTTTGTAGTACTGGAGCGCGACGGGGTCATTATTGCGATGGGGGCTTATAAGGCTTTCGACGCGGAGACGGCCGAATTAAAGCGTATCTGGACCCGCAGCGATCTGCGCCGTCAGGGGCTGGCGCTGAAAGTGCTGGTTGAACTGGAGCGACGGGCCGGGCTGGCGGGTTACCGACAGGTTTATCTGACCACCGGATTTCGTCAGCCGGAAGCGGTACGCCTCTATTTATCACACGGCTATCAGCCACAGTTCGACACGCAGCGTGACCCGGAAGAGTACAGCCTGCCGCCTTACGATGGCCGCCTGCGTTTTACCAAAGCACTTCACCATCACGCCGAGTCAGGAGCCGCCCATGAAACCGAATGAAACCCTGCGCGTGGTGCCTGCCCGCTATCCGCTGCGGCTGGTTGGGGCGGTTGTTGCCCTGTTTATTCTGGCCGTGGTGATCCAGTCCATCGCCTTTAATCCGCGCTGGGAATGGTCGGTATTTGCCCACTGGTTCTTTGCACCCGCGATCCTCAGCGGTCTCGGGCAGACGCTGCTGCTGACGCTGATCGCCAGCCTGCTGAGTATTCTGCTGGGCGTGGGGCTGGCGCTGGCCCGCCTCTCCTCCTCTTGGTTGCTCTCCGGCCTGGCGTTCGGCTATATCTGGCTGTTCCGTTCGCTGCCGCTGATCGTGGTACTGATTATTCTTTATAACTTCTCCTATCTCTACGACACCCTGTCACTTGGCGTTCCCTTTACCCCGTTGACGCTGGTGGAGTATAAAACCATTGATGTCCTGGGGCAGTTCAGCACGGCGGTGATCGGGCTGACGCTGGTGCAGGCAGCCTATACCGCCGAGATTATACGTGGCGGTATTACCGGCGTGGATCAGGGGCAGTTTGAAGCGGCCGCTGCGCTGGGTCTGCCCTCTTCTCGCCGCACGCTGCGCATTATTCTGCCGCAGGCGCTGCGTTCCATTATTCCGACCGGGTTTAACGAAATTATCAGCCTCGCCAAAGGCACTGCGATGGTGTACGTACTGGCGATGCCGGAGCTCTTTTACACCATCCAGATGGTTTATAACCGCACGCAACAGGTGATCCCGCTGCTGATGGTAGCAGCAGTCTGGTATCTGCTGATCACCACCGTGCTGTCAGTTTTGCAATACTACGTTGAACGCTGGCTGGCACGCGGGGCCACCCGTGAGCCGGTCAGCCGCCTCTCATCTACCCGGCTGCATGCCGCCATCGCCCCCGTCAGGAGCTCATAATGTCTGAAGCTATCGATCTGCACAGTGAGGCCACGCTGGGTCATATTTCCATTGCCGGGGTCAGTAAAAGCTATGGCCGTTTTAAGGCACTGGACGAGGTATCGCTGGAACTCCCCCCTGGCTCTGTCACGGTGATCCTCGGGCCGTCAGGCTCAGGGAAGTCCACGCTGCTGCGCGCCATCAACCATCTGGAGCGGGTGGATGAAGGGCTTATCCGCATTGATGGTGACTACATTGGTTACCGGCGCAAAGGGAATAAGCTGTATGAGCTGAAGGAGAAGGCGATCCTCCGGCAGCGTATCGGTGTGGGCTATGTGTTCCAGAATTTCAATTTGTTCCCTCATCTCACGGTGCTGGAAAATATTATCGAAGCGCCCCTGGCCCATAAGCAATTAACGCGGGCGGCGGCAGAAGAACGGGCGTTACAGCTGCTCGACACCGTTGGCCTGCGGCATAAAGCCGGGGCATGGCCGCGCCATCTTTCCGGCGGTCAGCAACAGCGCGTGGCGATTGCCCGGGCGCTGGCGTTAAATCCGAAGGTTATCCTGTTTGATGAACCGACATCGGCGCTTGATCCGGAGCTGGTCGGCGAGGTACTGGACACCATCAAACAGCTGGCACGCTCCGGGAGGACGCTGGTCGTGGTGACTCATGAGATCGGTTTTGCCCGTGAAGTTGCGGATAACGTGGTGTTTATGGTCGAAGGGAAGATTGTGGAACAGGGCAGCGCCTGGCAGGTGCTGAACCAGCCGCAGCATCCGCGGACGCGGCGTTTTCTGGCGAAGGTATTGTGAGGCCAGCCTGCGCCACCGTTCACACCATCAGCACGGGACGACCGGGGAAATGGGTCGTCCCCTGCAGGGCAACAGTGACCGCCGTGGTGGCCGGCCCTCTGTACCGGTCGGCCAGCAACCCGGACGTTGCCTGAAACTACCCCAGCGTCTCGGTACGCTTGACCGCATCGAGGGTAGCGGCATCACGCTCGGTGCCCGTCAGCTCGGTCAGCGTTCCGTCGCGCATTTCCAGCAGACGGTCAGCGTGCAGGAAATAGTGATCGTCATGACTGATGGCAAACACCGTTTTCCCCAGTGACTGCAGCCACGGCAGCAGTTCACGGTAGAAGATACGGCGGAAGTGCGGATCCTGATCGGCGGCCCACTCGTCGAGCAGCAGAATGTCGCGCTGCTCGGCGGTCGCCAGCAGCAGCGCCAGGCGCTTGGTCTGCCCTTTCGACAGCTGCAGGTTCAGCACCCGATTGCCTTCCAGCTTGATCTTATCCTGCATTTTCAGCCGTTCCAGCCAGCTTTGTACCAGCGCCGGATCAACGGCCTGCCCGCGATCGTCAATCAGGCGGTCAAACAGATGCACGTCGGTAAATACCGCCGAGAACAGACGGCGATAGCTCTCCATTGATTCAGTGTCTACCCTTTGTCCGTCCAGCAGGATCTCGCCAGACACCGGCTGATACAGCCCGGTCAGTAGCATCGCCAGCGTGGATTTACCGCTGCCGTTCCCCCCGATCAGGAACACCAGTTCACCACGCTTCAGGGTCATATTCACCGGGCCGACGTGAAAACCGTTGTCGCCGTAGTGAAACACCAGATTGCGCAGCTCCAGCGTCTGCCAGTTTTTCGCCGCCGGCAGCTGGGGGAATTCAGCCTCATAAGCCGCCAGATTAAAGGTGTTCAGCTTGTCAAACGCCACCTGCGCTGTTAACAGCGTGGGCAGTGCGCCCACCGCCGACAGCATGGGGGTGCGCAGGAACAGCAGGGTCAGGGAATAGGTCGCGGCCACGGCCGTATCCGCCCAGCCCAGGCTGTTCGCCAGGTAAAATGCCAGGCCAATGGCACCCAGCATCATAATGTTTGACCAGTTCACGGCGCTGAGGTGGTAGGTATCGGCCCGCACAATATGGTGGCGATAGGTCCGGGCATCTTCACCGTAGACGTTTTCAAAGATCTGCTGCGCACGCTGGCGGTTCAGCGCCAGTTCTTTGCGCCCTTCGATAATGATCTGGAAGTCATGGTAGAGGCGGTCTTCTGTCGCACGCAGTACCGCCATATGCTGATACACCCGCGCCACCAGCAGCCAGCCGCCGATAATCGTCACCGCCACCCACACGGAGGTCACCACCATCATTTTCGGTGACAGCCAGGCCAGATAGGCCGCAGAGCCCAGCGTCAGAATGATGCCCTGAATCAGCTCCGGCAGACGCACAAAGGCGATGGTGATATTGCGCACATCACTGGTCAGGCTGGCCAGCAGCTGGGCGTTACCAATCTGCTCAATGCGCTCAACGCGCGTGTCGAGAATACGTTTGATAAATTCGCCGCGCAGGCGATAGACAAAATGGTGGCCGAGCAGGGTCAGCGCCAGCTGCGATCCGAGGGTCACCGCCATCAGCAGCAGCAGCAGGCCGAGAAACTGCGGTAACACCATCACCGAAGAATTGAGTGTCACGATCAGTTCGCGGTTAATAAACGCAATCAGACCAATTCCCAGCGCGGCACTGAGAAGGCTGAGGGCAATAACCAGAATAAACGGCCAGCGATACTGCTTATAAACAACGTGAAGCAACTCCATGAAAACGTCCCGGCAGGTAAAAAGCAGCTTGCAGTTTAATGAGAAGCAAGACGAGATCAATAACAATTCTCATTCGGACGTATTCAGGCCGCGCGCTAGCGTGCGCGGCGGAAAGTCAGGTTATAGCGAAAAGGTCCCGTCAGCGGATGAATACCCGGTTTTAGCGGGAGGATGCCGTGGTAGCGCAGGCGCGAGGGCCCTCCCCATACCACCACATCGCCCTGCTCCAGCAGCACCCGCTGGCAGGCATCAGCGCGATCGAACCCGCCAAATAAAAACACCGCCGGGAGCCCAAGCGACACCGAGACAATCGGCTGGCGCAGATCGCGCTCATCTTTATCCTGATGCAGCGTCAGCTTTGCGCCGGGCTCATAGCGGTTAATCAGGCAGGCGTCCGGGTTGAAGCCGCTGAACCCGGCTTCAGCCGCACAGGCGACGGCCAGTTCGCGGAAGGCCGGCGGCATGGCTGGCCAGCGCTGGCCGCTGACCTCATCCTGCGCACTGTACTGATACCCGCGCGAATCGGTGGACCACCCGAGATCGCCGCAGTTGGTCATGGCGACCGACATCCGGTGGCCGCCCGGCGTAATGCGGTGTTCAAAAGGATTGAGCGCGGCGATCGCCTCCACCTGCGCCATCAGCTCAGTGGCGCATTCGCGGGCGCGACGGCGGAGGATCACAGCCCCTTCGGTGAGCGGTTCCTGCCACGGGGCATCGTCAGCAAACAGATCGAACATAAACACTCCTCAGGCTGTCAGTGTGCGGGTGACGGCTGAATAAAGGCGGCAAACTGCGGCGACATCCAGCTGGTGAACTGGTCGCCCTGTTTAAAAATCAGATAGACCGCCAGCTTTTCACGCAGCGCCAGCGCTTTGGCTTTTTCCGTGCCCAGCACCATCAGCCCGGTATCCCAGCCATCTGCTTCCAGCGCGGTGGTGGCGATCACCGTAGCAGATACCAGCCGGTGCTGGATCGGCCGGCCGGTGGCTGGATCTATCACGTGTGAGATACGCTTCCCGTCCAGTTCATAATAGTTACGATAGCTGCCGGAGGTGCTGATGCCGTGCCCCTGCAGATCGACTATCGCCTGCACCGCATTCTCCTGATCGGTGGGTTTCTGGATCGCCACCTGCCAGGCATTGCCCTGGGCATTTTTGCCGCGCGTCAGCACCGCACCGCCCACAGAGACCAGATACTGATTAATCCCCTCCTGCTCCATCAGGCGGGCAAGATGGTCGGTGGCAAACCCTTCCCCGACGGTAGACAGGTCAACGTAGAGTCCGGGCAGATCCTTCTGCAGCCAGGACTGCCCGGCCGTGTTGATCACCTGCAAATGCGCCAGCCCGGTCTGTGCCCGGGCGGCATCGATCTCCTGCTGCGTTGGTGTTTTTACGGGTTGTTTATCGGGACCAAAGCCCCACAGATTGACCAGCGGTCCGATGGTGATGTCCATCGCCCCCGCCGTCTGCTGACCAATACGCAGCGACAGGGTTATGATATCGGCCATATTATCACTCACCGGCTGTGGCGCACTGCCGCGATACTGGTTAAAACGTGACAGTACGGAGTCACTTTTCCAGGTGGAGAGTTCGCGATCGTCCTGGTCGAGCTGCAGCTGAATGGCGTTTTGCAGCGCTTCCCGGCGTTCAGGCGCCACACCCGCCAGACTTACCCTCCAGAATGTTCCCATTGTTCGGCCTTCGAGTACCATCCCGTCAGATCCCGCTGAGGGCTGAGGGTTGTCACAGCCTGCCAGCAAGCAAACCACCATTAAACCTAAAAAATACCGCCAATTACTCTTCATATCTGCCTGTAATCTTGATTAAAAACTGGTCCGAACCGGGCTTTGCCGCAGAGAAAACTCAGATTCGACACCTTGATCTTAGCGTCGTACGTCACCAGGATAGGTGCTGTACAGGGCATCCCGGTGCCCATCATTCACTATTATAAAGGAGAGCCATAATGATCTATTACGCGCTTCTCATGGTTTCCATTGCTGTGATTATCTTTGCAGGCTTTAAGCATTACAAGCACACCCATACCCGGCAGCTTCATCGTCCACGCCATCGTTAAGGCTTCTGTGACCTCCCCCGGCCCTACCGGGGTGAGATCACCGGCACTGTTATGGTGCAGCCTGCCCCCGTCAGCCCCCCTTATCCTGCTCTTTTCCCCCTGAACCGCCAGACAACCGCAATGAAATGACCTGGCACGTTTTCTGCAATGTGAAGATCACTGTTCACTGTGGGGAAGAATGAATGCGCAATAAACACGCGATCAAAGAGAACCAGGTCAGGCGTCGCCTGCTGCGCTTTTCACTGTTTACACTGGGTGGCATCGGGCTGGAAGGCAGTTGTCTGCCGATAAAAGAAGAGAACAGCAGGAAGAAGCCGGACGCCATCGCCTGAACCGGCCAATAAAAAAGGCCGATCGCTTCAGACGATCGGCCTCTGCCTCAGGGGCTGACCGGCGGTTCCGGTCAGCCCTGGTGTTACCCCGTTCGGGATCAGAACTGGTAAACGAGGCCTAACCCCACCACGTTGTCGGTATTAATACCGGCCGCCTGGGTGAAGTTGTTGTCGTCCAGCAGGTTGATCTGGTAATCAACATAGGTCGACATGTTTTTGTTGAAGAAGTAGGTCGCGCCCACGTCAACGTACTGTTTCAGGTTCTGGGTACCCCAGTTCTGAATGTCGGTCGCGCGCGAGGTCACGTAGGCCAGAGACGGACGCAGGCCGAAGTCGAACTGATACTGGGCAACCAGCTCCCAGTTATCGGCTTTATCCGCAAAGCCGTAGGCCGCAGGGTTGTCGGTGCTGCCGAAACGGGTGGCGTTATACGAACGGGTATACATAGCCGCCAGGTAGACGTTGTTTGCATCGTATTTCAGGCCGCCAGAGTAAGCATCGGCTTTATCGCCGTTGCCCAGCAGCGCGTTGCTGTTCTGGGTATCCGTACGGTCAGAAGAGAACATAGCGGCACCGGCGCTTAAACCGGGAACGATCTCATAAGTCGCTGACAGGCCGTAGCCGTCGCCGTTCTGCGCAGTCGCGCTGCGATTCCCGGCCACTTCGGCGTTGCTGTCGTTCTTACCCTGATACTGGATGGCGAAGTTAAGACCGTCCACCAGACCAAAGAAGTTATTGTTACGGTAGGTCGCGACGCCCGTGGCACGCTGGAACATAAAGTTATCCGCACCGTAGGTATCCCCACCGAACTCAGGCAGGACGTCGGTCCATGCGCCGATGTCATACAGCACGCCGTAGTTACGACCATAATCGAGAGAGCCGGCATCACCGAATTTCAGACCGGCGAAGCCCACGCGGGTGTAGCTGTCAGCGGTTCCCTGGCTTTCGGCGTTGTTCAGCGCGGCCTGGTATTCCCACTGGCCGTAACCGGTCAGCTGATCGGAAATCTGCGTTTCGCCTTTGAAGCCAAAGCGGACATAAGACTGGTCACCGTCTGAACCGGCGTCGTCAGAGAAATAGTGCAGACCGTCAACTTTACCGAAAAGATCCAGCTTGTTACCGTCTTTATTGTAGATTTCTGCTGCGCCTGCTGTACCGGCAACCAGCAGTGCTGGAACCATCAGGGAAAGAACGCGAAGTTTCATTTTAATACCCTCTCGATTATAAGATTTATTTTGCCACTGCGTGCCGATCAATCATTTTAAGCACTTCGTGTCATCTTAAGGCGAGTAGGGTAAATATCCATCAAGAAAATGATACTAAACTTCCGAAAATGTTTCATTGAGATTCAAACATATCTCAAAATGTAAATATCGGGGAACTTTTCAACAGCACAAACAGATAAAAAATAGCGCACCTAAAGACAAGAAATAAGATAATTCTTGTTATTCATCGCATTACAGCAATCTGTAATATTAGGCACTGAATGATAAAAATTTCCTGTTACTAACAGCTATTATTATCCCGCTATCATCATTTATTGAATTATTATCTTCATTCACCCCGAATGAGCTGTACCATCTAATATTATTGTTGCCAGGCCTTGTGCCTGGCATTTTTTTGCTCTTTTTTTGGAAATTTCAGGTACCCCGACCTGCGTGGGCCCAGCAGAATAGTCCTCTCTGCCCCCGGAATATTATCCGCGTGATTGCGCCCCTTTGAACCTGCTCTGCGGGCATACCGTCCCGGCAGCCCGGTGCGACATCACGCCCTCTCCGGCAACGGGATTACCGTTCGCGCATCGACTCTTTTACCTTATTCAGCGGTTTGATCAGGTAATCCATCACAGACTTCTGACCGGTTTTGATTTCCACGTTGGCCACCATGCCCGGTACGATCGGAAACTTACGCCCGGCCTTATTGGTCAGCTCCGCCCTGTCGGTGCGCACGTAGACACGGTAATAGTACTGGTCCCGTTTCACCTCGTCCTGCAGGGTATCGGGGGAGACGGTTTCCACCTCTCCCCGCAGATCGCCGTAAATCGACGAGTCGTAGGCGGTGACCTTGACGGTGGCCGCCAGCCCCGGACGAATGTAGGCAATATCACGCGGGTTAATGCGCGTTTCAATCAGCAGCTGATCCTCCAGAGGGACAATCTCCATCAGCTTACCCCCCGGCTGCAGCACGCCACCGACGGTGGTGACCTGAATATCCTTTACTATTCCCCGCACCGGCGAGTAAATCGTGGCGCGGGTCAGCTGATCCTCTTTCCCGGTCATTACCTGAAGCTGCGCATCCAGATCCGCATTGTTTTTGACCTGCTCTTCGCGCGCCCGGACGGCATAGTCGTTGCGCGCTTCATCAATTTTCCCCTGCAGCTCGGCCACCTGACGGCGCAGGCGGATCACTTCCACCTCCCCTGCCGCCCCTTTAGCCACCAGCGGCTGCGTCATCCGCAGCTCATCCTGTACCAGTTTCTTCGACTGCTCCAGATTGCTGACGGTCTCCTGCAGGTTACGTCGGCGGGACTGGAACAGCTGGGTTTCACGCGCCACGAGGTCAGGTTCTTTCAGGGTTTCCGCACTGAATTTCAGCGAAGCGCCGGTCAGTTCAGCCCGCAGTCGCTCTGCCGATGCCCGCAGCGTGCGGGCCCGTGCCGCTGCTTCACCAAAGTTGGACTGGAAGCGGGTTGGATCCAGTTTTGCCAGTATCTGCCCCTTTTCTACAATATTGCCTTCATGCACGTTGAGTTCGTCGACGATGCCGCCGTCCAGGCTTTCTATCACCTGTGCGCGGCTGAGCGGCGTGACTTTGCCCGTTCCGACCGTCACCTCATCCAGAATGGCGAAATGCGCCCAGACGCAGAACAGCACCAGCGCGGCAGTACAGACCCAGATGATGGCTGAGGTACGCCGTTCATTCTGTTTCATGCTGCGATCCATCAGAACAAGGCTCATGCTGCATCTCCTTTAGGACTGGCCGACGCCTGTGCGGTCTGGGTGGCAGCACGTTTCAGAATGTCATCTTTCGGGCCGTCGGCAATCACTCTGCCGTTATCCATAACGATAATGCGGTCGACCATTTTTAGCAGCGCAGGACGGTGCGTAACCAGTACCAGAGTCCGGCCGCTCAGCCAGCCCTGCATCTGGCGGATCACGTGCTCTTCCAGCTGCTCATCCATCGAGGCGGTCGGCTCGTCCATCAGCACCACCTGCGGCTGGCGCAGGATCATACGGCTGAGCATCACCATCTGTCGCTGTCCGCCGGACAGGCCGCGCCCGCCCTCATTAATGATGCGGTCCAGGCTGGCAGCATCCTGCTGCACCAGGCTCAGCGCCCCGCTGATGCGCAGCGCATTCAGCATATCCTGCTCGCTGGCATGGGGATTCCCCAGCATCAGGTTCTGACGCAGCGTGCCAAAGAACAGACGGGAGTCCTGCGACAGCCAGCCAAGCTGGCGACGCAGATCCACCGGGTCGATGCGCCGCAGATCAACGCCGTCGACAATCACTTTCCCCTGGGAGGCCAGCGCCTGCCCGGCCAGCAGTTTCAGCAGCGTGGATTTTCCGGCCCCGACCCGGCCGAGTATCGCAATGCGTTCGCCCGGTTTTATTTGCAGCTGATTAATAGCAATAACGTTTTTGACATTTTCCTCGTCGTAACTGTACTGCACGCCGCGCAGGTCATAATGCCCGGTCAGCGTCGGGCAGTGGGCCATGTCGCCCTCTTCCGGCTGGTCGAGCGGTTTCTTCAGCAGTTCATCCAGCCCGGTCATCGCACTCTTGGCGTGCTGCCAGCGCGAGAACACCATGGTCAGCTGCATCAGTGGGGCTATGGTGCGCGAAGAGAGCATACTGCTGGCGACCAGCGTCCCGGTGGTGATCTGCCCGTCAAGCACCAGATAGACCCCGAAGACCAGCATACTGGCATAGGTCAGTTGCTGAACACTGGAGGCCCAGCCGGTCAGACGCGCGCCCCACAGGCGCTGCTTCATCCCAATCGCCGCACTCACTTCATGGGTCTGTTCCCACTGGCGCTGGAAATAGGGTTCGGCCTGCAGTGATTTGATATCTTCAATGCCTTCAATGGTTTCCACCAGAATAGCGTTACGCAGCGCCCCTTCGCGCAGCCCCTCTTTCGCCAGCTTCGCCATCGGGATCTGGATCAGCAGGCCGGGGATGACGATCAGCGGGATCGCCAGCAGCGGCACGATCACCAGCGGCCCGCCAATAAACGCCATAATAAACAGGAACAGGATAACAAACGGCATGTCGGCCGCTGCCCCGACGGTGGTGGAGGTCAGCAGCTCACGTACCTGATCGATTTCACGCAGCTGGGAGATAAACGACCCCGTTGATTTTGGCCGTGCCTCATTGCGGATATTCATCGCCCGTGCAAACAGCATGGAGGAGACTTTCAGATCGATGCGTTTTCCCATCATATCCGACACCTGGGTACGCATCAGGCGGATCAGATATTCCACCACCGCGGCAATCAGCACGCCGCCGAACAGTACCCAAAGCGTGGCTTCTGACTGCGCCGGGATCACCCGGTCATAAATCTGCATCGAGAACAGGATGCCCGCCAGCGCCAGCACGTTACCGACAATTGACGCCAGCGAGATCTCACCGATCTTGTGCCCCATGCCTTTAAAATTTTGCCAGAACCAGTGTTTCTTGTAGGGCTGAACAAACTCATCGATGCGCGCATCGCGCCCGCGTGCGGCGACGCCGATAATGCCGACCTCCGGCTGGCTCTGCTCCAGCAGCGACGCCAGTTCGCTTTCACGCACGACATCGCCACCGTCGCTCAGCCAGTAGCGGGCATTGCCCTCCCCATCAATGCTTTCAATCACCACCACGCTGCCGCTGTCCATAATCAGCACCACGGGTGTCACCTCCTGTCGCCAGCGTATTTTGTCACGCGGGGACATGGTGAGATGCAGACCGAGCAGCCCTGCCAGGCGCTCCAGCTGCTGCGGCGGGGTAAGATGCTCGAACCAGCGCATCTGCTGGCGCAGGGTCTTGCCATCGGCCGGTTTACCAAAACGGGCCGCCACGCGCAGCATCGCATCGATCCAGTTTTCCGTGGTTGCGGTTTTCTTCGTCATAAAAACAGCCTTATCGGGTTGTCATTCGCACAGCGTCATCACAGGGAGGGCAGCGTCTGCCCGCTGTTTGCTTCCCGATCCACGCCTAAAATATCCAGCAGATTATCCACGGCTGCGGCGTAGCGAACCGTGGCATCCCAGCCGTCGTACAGCGCCGTCAGACGGCTGCTGTCGGCCTGGAAAACATCCTGTTCGACACTGAGCAGATCATTGAGGCTGCGCTTATTCAGTTTATATTCATCAGCGTACACATCCCGCGTATGGTCGGCGCTGCGTAGCTGCTCCTCCCCGGCCTCTTTGCGCTGCTGCGCACCGATCATGTCGGCATAGGCGGTGGAGGCATTCTGATTAATTTGCAGTTTTGACTGCTGGATGGCGGCTTCTGCCGCGGCACGGTCGCCCTCGGCGGCACGGGTTCTGGCATTGACCAGCCCGCCCTGATAGAGCGGTGCTTCCACCTGTAATTGCAGTTCGTCGTCCCAGTAAGAACGGCTTTCGTTCTCATAGCGGGTGCGCCCCGCCTGCACTTTGATGGTCGGCCAGTGGTTCGACTGGGCCTGGCGTACCCGCTCCAGCGCGGCCTCCTGTCTGGCCTGCGCACTGCGCACGGCGGCACTCTTTTCATAGGCGATCTTATCCAGCGTCACCTGCTGGTTAAGCAGCGCCTGCGGTAGCTCGGGCAGGTTTTCGGACACCACGCCCGTCAGCACCGTCAGCTGCGCCCGCGCCGAACGCGCCTGCGCACGATACTGTTCCATGCTGGCATTCATGCCGGCGATACGGGTCTGCGCCTGCAACACGTCAGACTGCGAACTTAATCCGGCATCGGCCCGCAGTCTGGCCATATCCCTGACCCGCTGTAACGAGGCGATGTTCAGCCGGGCGGCATCCACCAGCGCCTGGTAGCGCTTCACCGCCAGATAGGCCTGAAGGGTATCCTGGGCCACGACGGTCATGGTGTCATACAGCGCGAAGCGATAGGCATCGGACAGCTTATGCTGCTCGTCGATAGCCCCGCCGGTGCGGCCAAAGTCATACAGCAGCTGGCTGAGGGTGATCCCGCCGGAGCCGCTGTTATTCAGGCTGCCTGCGGAGTCGGTCTGCTGCGATCGCCCCCCGCTCGCCACCAGAGAGACCTGCGGATACCATGCACTTTTTGCAGCATCGAGATCGGCTTCCCCTACGCGGATCTGGGCTGCGGCTTCAGAAATTTTCGGATTGCGGGCAAACGCACGCAGAATGGCATCCCGCAGCGTCAGGCTGGCAATCTGCTCTTCCGTGGGCGCAGCACGCCAGTTAAATTCGGCCACCGGCTCCTGTTTCGCCGCCTGCAGGGCGGGGGTAAACAGGCAGGTCGTCAAGCACAGCACAATTACCCTGTTTTTCATTTTGCACACCTGTGATCCTGACATTCCGGGCCAGAGGCGGGCTCTGCCACGCCTCTTCTGCCCCACCATTACGCGTTTTTTTTCAATAGATGTAGCCGGGCAAGTCCGTCATGATGCGGACTTTTTTCAGGGATCAGGCAGGCAAGAGACGGAAAATCTGTGGGGAATAAGGCATCGCCACGCGCGCACACGAGGCGGTTGCGCTGCCGGCAGACGCCAGCAACGATGGTGTTCAGGCCGCAATAATGGGCCAGATAACGCTGAGTCATGGTGTATCCCCTTGTGCACCGGTCAATCAGTCAACGCCTGCGGGGAATGACCGGCTGAACGCCGTTTTTCCACGCAAAACATTAGCCAGCGCCACAAAAATAGCGCCAGGCGTTACCCGGTGTACAACGGATCACAATGTAATCCATAACAAGGAAAAGGATGAAAACTGCTTTTCTTTTAGTTTTTCAATCACACAACGAATAACAGCGGCCGAAGCCGCTGCTGGATTGTCTCGTTAACAATCTATCACTTCTTCTTAACTTTAGACACCCTGAGCGGGAATGCGACCCGCCCGGGCGTTATTTTTTCTTTATACGACATGGACCTGCAGATTGTGCTGGATCAGAACATCACCAAGCGTGTTGTCCGACGACAGCGCCGAGTTGTGGTAAACGTCAAAGGTCTGCCCTTCGACCGTGCGTTGTCCGGTGGTGGCCCAGACGCCACCCTCGGTATTGGCCAGCGTCACCTGATCACCCAGCGTCCCTTTGATAAACAGGTCATCGGTCGGCTTATCGGTGATGTTCAGCGCTTCGTTCAGATCCAGCTTGATGCTGTTACTGCCCGAAAGGCCCAGGTCAATAATCTCCACGTTCTCGATTTTCAGCCCGAGCGCGGTGAGATCCAGCGTCATATGCTCGCCGTTTAACACCAGCGTATCAATACCGGCACCCCCGTCGATGTGCGTGAAGTCCAGCGTAGTCGCACTGATCGTGTCGCTGCCTTCACTGCCGGTGACGGATTCACCGTGCAGCGTCTGACCGTCGGCCAGCAGAATGGATACCCCACCGATGGTGTAGCTGCCGTCGTCCACCGCCGCCGCCGTCTCAGCCACCGCCGCCGTGGAGGCCGCTGCGCTGGTGCTGGCACTGTCGGTACTGCTGGTATCACTGTCGGTCACCAGCGTTGACGCCACTTTCGCCGCTGTATGCACGGTCGTGGCCGCACTGCTCTCCTCTGTAGTGGCTGAAGACGTATGGTTTGACACCACGGCCAGAGAATCGTCAGATGCGGCGGCCATCATGACTGCCGAGGTACTGGCCAGCGGGATCAGAGAACCCAGCAGCAGTGTGGTCACCGTCGAGGCCGGGTTACCTGCGGTATCCACCGCCGTGACGGTCACCACCGAACTCAGGTTCAGCGAACTCAGCAGTCCACCGACGAACTTGGCACTGTAGCGCCCGTTAGAGCCCACCGTCGCCGTCATCGACTGCGACTGCCCACTCTGAGTCAATGTGATATTCACCGTTGTTCCGGTGGCCAGCCGCAGGGTACCGCCCGAAATCGTCAGGCCGGTCAGCAACACACTCAACAGGCTGGCAACCGGGTCGACCCCGATGACCGGCAGGTTCTGTGTGACGCTGGTAAAGCTGGCGCTGGTATTGGCGACGTTACCCGCCCGGTCGGTAACCGAAATGGCCGCCGAATGAACGCCGTCGCTCAGGCCGGACAGCCCGGCAGGTGGTACCGTCACACTCCAGCTCCCATTGCTGCCGACGGCGGCGCTGTAGACGTTGCCTTCAATCACCACCCTGACCGTACCGCCAGCGGCATTGGTGGAGGTACCGGTAATGGTCTGCGCCGTACCCGATTCTGCCAGGTTGAGGTAGCCATCGCTAAAGCCAGCGGTGGTGCCCAGAGTGACGGTAGGCGTACTGTGCGTGCCAACAATCACCGATGCCGATCCGCTGGCCGACTTGCCCGCGCCGTTAGTCAGTTCCGCCGTGATGGACTGCGTGGCATCCGCCAGCGCCAGCAGAGCCGAAGACGGTACCGATACGCTCCAGGTGCCGTTGGCCGCCACGATAGCCGTTAAGGTGGCCGCACCCACGTGCACCGAGATGGTCGACCCTTCCGCATTGGTGGCCGTGCCGGATATGGTCTGGGCGGTCAGGGCTTCTACCGCATTCAGACCACCATCACCAAACAGGGTACCGATACTGATCGATGGCGGTGTCTGCGCAATGACCGACGCGGTGCTGCTGCCCGTGGCGGTGTTGCCGTACGGATCCGCCAGCGTGGCATTTACAGTCAGCGGACCGTTTGGCAACGCACTGAGGTCGGCTTTCGGAACGCTGACGCTCCAGCTGCCGCTGCTGCCGACGGTGGTGCTGTAGGATTTGCCGTTGATGCTGAAGGTGACCGTTGACCCCGCCACGGCATTGGTGGTGGTCCCGCTGATGGTCTGCGCTACCGCCAGCTCAGATGCGCTCAGTATGCCGTCACCGAACAGCGTGTTCACGGTGAGCGTTGGCTGCGTGGTCACCCCGATGGTGACACCCAGGCTGCTGTTCGCCGTATTACCGACCACATCAGTGACGGTGGCAGACACCGTCAGGTTACCCGTTGCCAGTGACAGCAGTTGCAGGGAACTGAGCGCCACGCTGAAGTTACCGCTGGCATCGGTGACCGCTTCCAGCGAGAGTGCGCCGAGCTTGATATCGACCCGGGTACCCGCCGCCACGTTATTCACGCGACCACTGAGCAGTTGCCCCAGTGAGGAGAGCGCTTCTGAAACACTCAAAATACCGTCACCAAACAGCGGATTGATCGTCACTGATGGCAGCGAGTGGATGCCGACAATGGCATTCAGTGCATTGCTGGTGCTGTTGCCCGCCGTATCAGTCACGGTCACCTTCAGCGATAGGCTGCCGTCACCCAGGCTGGCCAGCATGGACGGCGTCAACCCGAGACTGAAGACGCCGTTCGCGTCCGCCGTGGCCGCAACCAGCGGCGTGGTACTGTTCCCTACCGTGACCACCACGCGGGCTCCTCCGCTGGTCACCCCGCTGATCAGCTGAGTCGTCAGCGCATCGGCCGCATTCAGCAGGCCATCACCAAACAGCTGCGTCTGGTTGAGGGTCAGCGATGGCGGCGTCAGGCTTAACTGCAACCCGCCTGTGGCTGTCGCCGTGTTCCCGGCAATATCCGTCACCTGTGCAGAAACGGTCAGCGCATTGCCTGTCAGCAGCTGCAGCTGTCCCAGCGACAGGCTGGTACTGAACTTACCGCTGGCATCGACCGTGGCCTGAACATCCACCAGGCCGCCCAGATTCACCGTCACGATGGATCCTGCCGCGACGTTTTTCACCGTACCGGTGATCAGCTGGCTGGCAAAATTGGTGATATCAGCAAGATTCAGCACGCCATCACCGAAGATGGTGTTCAGCGTGATTTCAGGCTGCTTGTTAAACACACCGACAGTGACTGAATTGCTGGCGGTATTCCCCGCCGGATCCACCACTTTGACCCCCAGCGAGAGATTGCCGGTGCCCAGCGCCAGCAGATCGAGAGGTGAGAGATTCACGCTCCATGCGCCCCCCGCCTGAACGGTTGTGGTGTAGGCTTTCGCTCCCAGCGTCACGGTAACGGTCGATCCCGCCACTGCATTCAGCGTACCGCCGATGGTCTGCCCGGCCTGAGCTTCCAGCACGTTAATCAGGTTATCCGTGCCGAACAGGTTGGTCAGCGTACCGACAACCGGAAGGTTATTGATGATGTTGGTGACCGACGCCGTTGCGTTAGCCACGTTACCCACTACATCCGTCAGTACCAGGTCCAGCGGTACCGTCCCGTCCCCTAATGCCGCCAGCGCATCGGTCGGTACCACCAGCGTCCAGCGACCGCCCTGGCCAACCGTGGCGGTGACGATCTCACCGTTACCCAGCGTCAGTGACACTAAGCCGCCGATAGCCGACACGGCGGTCCCGGTGATCAGCTGGTCAAGCCCCGCCTCGGCGGCCCCCAGATAACCGGACAGTCCGGTTTCCCCAAACACCGTATCCACGTTCAGAGCCAGCAGGCTGTTGAACACCTTGTTGACGGTGATCGAAGCGCTAGTCTGGTTACCGTTTTCATCCTGGACTCTCACCGTAAGCAGATTACCGCCCTGCAGCAGATCGGCCAGTGCCGTCGGCGTCAGGGCAAGGCTGAAGGCCCCGTTCAGGACGGTTCCCTGCGCCAGCGGCGTGCCGCTGTTGCCCAGATAGACAGAAATCGTCTGTCCGTCGGCCCCCTCCACCTTCCCGGTCAGCGTTTGCGTCAGTACCGCCTGGACCGAGTTGAGAACGTTATTGCCCAGCAGAGCATCCACATCCAGCAGCGGTGCTACCGTATCAATGACGACCAGCCGTGTTGCATCGCCTGTGTTACCTGCGGCGTCTTTCACGCTGGCCGTAATGGTGCCTCCCCCCTGGCTCAGCGCCTGCAGGTCAGCCGAAGGTACGTTCACCGTCCAGGTGCCGCCCGCCTGCACCACAGCGGTGTAAGTTTTGCTGCCCAGCGTAACGGAAACCGTACTGCCGATATCCGATGCCGTACCGGTGATGGTCTGCGACACCGCCGCTTCTGTGGCGGTCAGGGTGTTATCCCCGGCAAACTGCGTAATCGCTACCGTCGGCGGCACAACATCGATCAGCAGGGTGCTGGTGGCGGAAACGCTGGTCCCGTTATCCGGGGTAAAGGTGACGACCACGGTTTGCGAACCCGTTCCAAGCAGCGCGTTTGCCAGCGGCTCGCTGCTGAAGTTATTGTTCGCACGCAGCGCATCAACCGGGATGGTGGCGACCTCTACGCCCCCCACTGTAATGGAGATCACACCAGACACCGTCAGAGGCACGTTATTCAGTGCCCCGGACAGCGTAGTGGTGACCGGGTCGAGGGCATTGACGATATTGTCCCCGTTAACCGGCACCAGGGTGATAAAGGCATCCTGGGTTGGATTGATATTTAACGCTACCGTGTCGTTCAGGGTGGTAGTGTTACCCGCCGCGTCGGTGATGGCCACGCTGTAGCTTCCGTTAACGGCGATCAGTTCGGTCAGAGCCTCAGCCCCCACGTTAATCGTCCACTTGCCATCCGCGCCCACCACTCCGGTCAGGGTACGCGTACCGATGGTCAGCGTGACCGTGGCACCCGCGTCATTCACACCCGATGTCCCGGTCAGCGTCTGCGTATTCAGACTTTCCACGTAATCCAGGATGTTGTCGCCGGCAAAGGAGAGCGCAGTGATCGCCGGGGGCAGCGTATCGATAATAAAGCCTTCCGTCAGGGTATTGGTGTTCCCCCCCGGGTCGGTGACGGTGATCACCACATTCTGCTGACTTTCTCCCAGCCCACGAATATCCGCCATCTCACCGGCGGTTAAGGTCAGCGACCAGGTTCCGTCGTTATTCACCACGGCAGGCAACCCCGCCAGACCGCCAAAGGAGACGCTGACACTCTGTCCTGCGCCAACCGCCCCCGTTGTCCCGGTCAGCACGGCTCCGGCCAGCGTATCTTCATTGAGATAGCCATTATCAAACGGCACGGCCAGCGTGGGCTGCGGCAGCGTCAGATAGGCATTGAAGTCCAGCGTTTCCGTCGCCGGGTTGCCGGCAGCATCAATCACCGTCACGGTAATCTGGTGTGCCCCATTGCTCAGACCACTTAACGCGCCCTGCGGCAGCGTGACCGTCCATGTTCCACTGGCATCCACCACGCCGTCGTAGACCACCCCGTTGATATCCACCTTCAGCGTGACGGTCTGATCCTGACCGGCCACGACCGGAATACCGGTGGTACCAGTGATGATCACCGCTCCCGCCGCTTCGCTGATGCCGAGGCCCGGGCCAAACGGGTTCACAATGGTCGGATCCGGCAGGTTCAGTATGGCATCGAAGCTACCGCTGACCGGTACGCTGTTACCGTAGCTATCCGTTGCAACGACGCTGATCGTATGGGTGGTATTCGCCAGCCCGGTCAGCGTCGCCGGGTCAAGATTCAGTGACCAGCTTCCGTCCACATTGACCGTCGCATTCACCGGCGTGCCGCCGTCAATACTGACCGTCACTTTCTGCCCGGTGCCGGTAATACCGGTCGATCCGCGCAGCACCTGACCCGCCGTGGCCTCAGCAAGGCTCAGCAAGCCGTCAACAAACGGGGTATTAATGACAGGGTCTGGCACATCGTTAATCGCCACCGTGAGCGAGGTCGTTACAGGCGCTCCGACGTTACCGGCACCATCCGTCACCGTGACGGACACCGGCCAGTTTCCGTCCGGCAGCGTGGTCAGTGTGCCTGCGGGCAACTCCAGGCTCCAGGTATTGCCGGTAATGATGGCTTCAATCGGTGTACCGTTGACGTTAACAATCACCCGGGTACCTGCCACATCACCGCTGTAGGTCACACTGCCCCCCAGCGTAATGCCGCCAGCCACTTCATTCAGCGTCAGAATGCCGTCACCCGCCAGCGGCAATCCACCGAGGGTAACCGTCGGCAGACCGGTGACAATTGCACCGAACTCCAGGGAGGCATCTGCTACGTTACCCGCCGCATCCCGGACCACAATCACAATTTCGTGGTCAGGACTGTTGCCCAGGTTGAGCAACTGCTGTGGCGTTAATATGGCCGTCCAGACTCCGTTAGCATCGACGGTGGCAGCGTAAGGCGTTCCGTTGATGGTCAGTACAATCGTCTGTCCTGCGCCCGTCGCGCCTGTCGTACCGGTCAGCGTCTGCGTCAGCGCAGCTTCGGCCACGTTCAGCAGGCCATCGCCAAACGGCTGGTCAATCACCGGATTAAGTGTCGTGGTCAGCACCAGCTCGGCATCGACCGAGACGCTGACCGGGTTCACCGCATCCACGGTGGAGACGCTGACCTGGATGATACCGTTGCCCTGTCCCACCAGCGCTCCCGCCGGGAGCGTAACCGTCCAGCCCCCCTGACCATCCAGCACCGCCGGAATATTGGTCAGCGTACCGACGCTGACCACCAGGCTTGCGCCAGCCGGAAGGTTCGCTACCGTCCCGCTAATCACCTGTGCCACCGTCGCCTCCGCGCCGTTCAGCAGGCCGTCAGCAAACGGCGTATCCACCGTCAGCAGGGTAGCCTGCACATCGACCGTCGCCTCAATAACCTCGCTGGTGGTATTGCCGTAAGCATCCTTAACGGAGACACCGATATCCAGCTCACCGTTAGCCAGCGCCAGCAGATCGGCGCTGGGGATGGTGGTACTCCAGTTACCCAGGCCATCGGCCAGCACGCTGTAGACTTTGCTACCAATAGTGATCTCAACGTTAAGATTCGGCCCGGTGGTCCCCCCCAGCAGCAGGCCGGTCAGGGCATCCGCCAGGCTGAGAATACCGTCCGTCGCCAGATTGGCATCAATGACCAGCAGCGGTGGCTGCGTGTGAACCGTGAAGTTATCACTGGCTGTCGCTACGTTCCCTGCCACATCGTTGCCGGTAGCAGTGACGGTATTGTTGTTCTGCGGCAATGCCTGCGCAGCACTCTGTGGAATAGTTGCCGTCCAGTTTCCATCCGCGTCAACGGTTGCGGTGTAAGGCGTATTATTAACAGTGACGGTAATCGTCCCACCGGCAGGGATATTCTGACTGCTGCCGGTGATGGTGACACCGGCAGGGTCACGTGACTCGTTGTAATCAATCATGTCATCACTGGTGACTGGATTGATGGTGATGGTGGGCAGATCGGCACCCCGCGCAATCACCGTAAAATCACGGCTGTCATCAGCCACATTGTCATAGCGGTCTTTCACCGTCACGCTGACCTGCTGCGCACCATCGGCAATATTGCCCACCGCCAGGGCCGGTACGGCGTAACTCCACGCCCCGTTCTGTACTACGGCCTCATAGGTCTGTCCGTTTAAGGTAATCGTAACAACCTGGCCATTGGCGACATTGGTGGTCGTGCCACTCAGATTGAGCGGCTGGCCCAGCTCACTGGCATTAATATAGTCATCAGCCGATACGACACCGATGGAGATCGTCGGCAGATCGCCAGCAGCAGCGCGTACCTCGACGGTTTCCGTCAGCGGCTGTGACGGGTTACCGGCTTTGTCCGTGAGGGTGGCGGTAACGACGTAACTGCCGTCGGCCAGGTTCTGCGTGGCGTTACCCGGCAGGTCTAAGCGCCAGGTGCCGTCTTCCTGCACCGTGGCCAGATAGGCAGGCTGATTACCGTTAAAGGTCACACTGACCTGCTGACCCGCCTGATCCGGCGTGGTGCTGCCGCTCACGGTGACCGTCTGCAGAATTTCTGTCGCATTAATGACGTTGTCGGTGGCCACCGGGTTCAGTACCAGCGCTGGCGGCGTGCGATCCACTTCTGCAGTGGAGGTCACGGTGCCCACATTGCCACTGGCGTCCGTGACCTTCACCTCGATTTGCAGCTCGCCCTGGCCCAGGTTGAGCAGCGTCGCGCTGCTGAGAGGCAGCGTCCAGTTACCGTTGCCGTCGGCGGTGACAGTGTAATCCTGCCCGCTGACGGTGACCGTCACTATCTGCCCGGCCCCGGCCGCCCCGGTTGTCCCGCTCAGGGTCTGTCCACCGGCGGCACTGGCTTCTGCCAGATTAAGGTAACCATCGCCAAACGGGGTATTGATGGTTGGCTGAGACGGCGTGGTATCCAGCACGATCGGCCGGTTGACTGTCACACTGCTGCCTCCCTGCGGTGTGGCGACTACGGTCAGGGTGTAGCCGTTATCGGCCAGGCCGGTAAACGCCCCCGCCGGAATAGCCGCACTCCACAGACCGTCGCTGCCCACCGTTGCCGTGTAAGACTGATTGTTAAAGGTGACCACGACGCTGGTCGTCCCTTCCGGCACACTGCCGGTAATGGTGATCCCCGCATCCGCTTCAGAAGCATTGACTACATCATCGCCCGTCACCGGGTTGACCAGCAGTGGATTGACGATCGTGGTATCCAGCGCCACCGTCGCGTTTTGCGTCACGCTGTTACCTGCCGGACTGGTGACCACGACGGTGACCGGATTGGTTCCCTCATCGAGATTATTGAGCGTGCTGACCGGCGCGGTGACCGACCACTTGCCGTCGTTGCCTACCGTCGTGGTCAGCGTCTCACCGCCCAGGGTCACACTGACGGTATCGCCCACTGTCCCTGTCCCGCTGATTTTCAGCGGTTGTGCCGCTTCTGCGCTATCAATGATGCCGTCTCCGGCCAGCGGATCCAGTGTATAGACCGGTGCCGCAGTGTTAACCTGAACCAGCTCGGTATCGACCGTTTTGTTGCCTGCCGGATCGGTGACGGTGACGGTGACGTCATAGCCTCCATCATCCAGCAGGGCCAGATCCCCGGCCGGGATAGTGGCGGTCCAGTTGCCGTTGGCGTCAACCACGGCGTTATAGGTTTTACCGTCCAGCGTGACCACCACGGTATTCCCCGCCGTCGTGGTGCCGCTGATATCCAGCGGCTGGGTCTGTTCGGTGGCGTTAATGATGCCGTCCCCGGCGATGGTTTCCAGCGTCAGCTCAGGCAGAACTGTGGCGATATTCACCGGGGCTGGCGCTGTCGATGCGGTATTGCCCGCCGCGTCCGTCGCCGTCACGATGATGGGTTGCGTGCCCGCAGGAAGCGCCTGAAGATCGGCGGAGGTTAACGTCAGGCTCCACACGCCGGAGCTGTTAACGGTGGCATTAAAAATAGTACCGCCAATGTTCACTTCTACCGTCTGGCCGTTACCGGATACCCCGGTGGTGCCCTGCAGGATCTGCGAACCCGCCGCTTCTGCATTGTCCAGCGTGCCATCACCAAAGACCGGTGTATCCAGGATCGGCTGCGGCAGGTCTGAGACGCGAACGATCAGCGGAGCCTCGCTGGTGGCGAGGACGGCATCATCGGGATCAAGCACGGTCGCGGTGCCGGTCAGCGTGCCATTAGTCAGCTGGATCACGTCGCTGCGCGGAATATTGACAGTCCAGGAACCGTCAGGCTGCTGCACGCCATTATAGGTAATGTTGTTCAGCTCAAAAGTGACCCGACTGCCTGCCGGCACGTTCGAGGTGGTAAGCGTAACATCCAGCCCACCTGCCGCCTGAGATTCGGTAAAGTTGAGGTAGCCATCTTCACTGATCGGACTGACCGCGATGGCCACCTCCGCATCATTAACGCTGAACACCTTGTCCGTCGTCCCGGTATTCCCCGCTTTATCCGTCACGGTGGCGGTCAGCGTATAAGTGCCGTTCGCCAGCCCTTCCAGCACGCTGGCTGGCAGGCTGGCCTGCCAGGCACCGCCGGACTGAATGGTCGTGGTGGTGCTGAAGCTGCCCCCGTTGCCGGTCAGAACCAGCGTCAGCGTCTGTCCGGCTTCCACGTTGGACGCCGTGCCGCTGATCAGCTGATCGACCTGCTGTTCTGCGCCATCCAGCACATTATTTGCCGTGACGTTGTTGACGAAGATCGACGGTACGCCGGTATCTATCGCCAGCGGGGTGCTGGTGGTGGTGGTGTTGCCTGCCGGATCGGTAGCCGTGACCGTCAGGCTGTAGCTGCCGTCGGCCACGCCGGACAGCGCCGTGCCCGGGATCAGCGCTGACCACTGGCCATTGCTGCCGACCACGACGGTAACGCTGATATTCCCGAGTTCAACCCGGATCAGATCGCCCGCTTCACCGCTACCGGTGATGGTCAGTGGCTGCCCCGCTTCGGCGGCATTGATATACCCCCCCGATACCGGGTTGACGCTGACCGGCGGCGGCGTTATGTCCACCTCAACGGTGCGAATAACGGTGCTGGTGTTGCCGGCATCGTCGGTGCTGGTAACCTGAATATTGCTACTGCCGGCAGGCAGTGCTTTCAGTGCACTGACCGGCAGCTCAATCTGCCAGTTACCCGTACCGTCCACAATGGTTAGATAGGTTTGACCATTGAGCGTAACGGTGATGCGGTCGCCCACGTCACCGGAGCCACCGATAATCTGTACCTCATTCTGTTCAGCCAGGTTGATACGGTTATCCGTGGCGACCGCGTCCAGTGACACCACCGGAGCCCGGGTGTCCACCTCAAAGAGGGTATCGACTTTCACGCTGTTGCCCGCAGTATCTCCGAGCGTCACCGACAGGGGATTCTCACCCTGTGGCAGGCTTTGCAACGCGGCAGAAGGGACAGACACGTTCCAGTTACCCTGCGCGTCGACAGTGCCGGTGTAAGTAATGCCACCAATGACCACCCTGACCGTCTGACCTGCGCCCGCGACGCCTGATGAGCCACTGATGATCTGCACACTGCCCGCTTCAGCAGCATTAAGATAGCCATCACCAAACAGCGGATCGATCACTGGCTGGAAGCCCGGATTGACCTCACTGTTCAGGGCCTGTACCACGGTGATGGTGTTGCCATTGACATCCACGGTACTGGCCGTCACTGGCTGATTGCCGTTCAGCAGTCCCACTAAATCGGCTGCCGGGATATTCACCGCCCAGCTGCCATCGCTGTTGGTGGTGGTCACGTAAGACTTGCCACGGAAAGAGACCGTCACCGTACTGCCAAAGGTGACAAAACGGCTGAAACCGTGGATCGACAGCGGTAACAGAGCCTCTGAAGCGTTCAGGGTATTGTCATCGCTGATCACCCCAATGGCGATGGCGCTGAAACTGTTATCCACGGTAAAGCTGCCGTTACTGCTGGCCGGGTTTCCGGCAACATCGCTGACGCTGACGGTGTAATTATCAGTACCGTTGGCGAGGTTAATCAGTGCTGCCGCCGGAACCAGAACGCTCCAGCTGCCATCGCCCTGAACCAGACCGGTGTACTGACTGCCGTTCAGCGTGACGGTGACCACCTGCCCGGCCTGCACATTGCTGGTCGTACCGGTCATCAGCTGGGACAGGCCCTTTTCCGCCCCATCGAGAATATTGTCACCGGCAAACGCCCCGACGGCGATCTGCGGCAGAGAACCACTGCCGGCAATCACCGTTAGCGGCTGGCTGCTGCTGCCAGTGTTACCGATGGCATCGGTGGCCGTCACGCTGACGGTATAGCTCCCATCCGCCAGGCCAGAGACCACGTTGGCAGGCAGCGTGACCGTCCAGTTACCCTGAGGATCCACCGTCGCGGTGTAGTTGACGTTGTTCACGCTAACCACCACCGCAGCCCCCGGCTCGGTCGTACCGGTAATCGCCAGCGCAGCCGCGTGCTCCAGCGCGTTGAGATATCCGTCGCCCGAAACTGGAGCCACGGTGACGGTCGGTGAGGCCGTATCAATGGTCACCGGTATCAGCGTGGTGGTTTCGTTGCCGCTGCTGTCGCGGGCGGTCACACGGATATCGTACTGGCCGTCAGCCAGCGTTTGCAGTGCTGAAGGCGCAATATTCAGGTTCCAGCTGCCGTTACCGTTCGCGGTGGTCTGGTAAGTCACGCCGTTCAGCACCACGGTGATGGTGCTGTTGGCCTCCGCCGTACCGGTGACGGGCAGCGGCTGGCCCTGCTCTGCGCGGTTGACAATGCCATCACCGGCCACCGGGCCGACAGACAGCTCGGGGCTCAGGGTGTCCACGCTGACGCTGGCAGTGTGGGTGACCTGGTTACCGGCGGCATCGCGCACCACCACCACCAGGTTATTGCCTCCCTGCGGCAGGTTGCTGAGATCCTCTGGCGACAGGTTGACGCTCCACGCCCCGGTGGCGGTATTGACCGTCGCCGTATAGGTCTTGCCATTAAGCTGAACGGTCACTAGCTGGTCCGGCAGCGTCAGTCCGGTATTGCCGCTGAGGGTTTGCGGCGTACCCGACTCGGTCAGATTCAGCACGTTGTCGCCACCAAAGGCGGCATTCACGGTGACATTATCCGGGAAGTTGGCCTGAACACCGATATTCAGCGTGGCGGTCACGCTGGTATTCCCCGGGTCGGTGACCACGATGGCATAGGTACCGTTGGCCACGCCCAGCAGATCGGCTGGCGGGATGGTCGTACTCCAGTTACCGTTGGCATCCACCGTGGCGCTGTAGATTTTGTTGTTAAAAGTGACGGTTAACTCGGTGCCCTCAGCCAGATTCTGGCTGCTACCGCTGAGGGTGACCGGCAGTTTCGCTTCCGCCGCATTGATCCAGTTATCATCGCTGACCGGAGCAATACCCAGTGCGGGTACCAGCGGATCGCGAACCACGCTGACGCTACCTGGCTGAGTGATGGTCCCACCCCGGGGATCCGTCACCGAAGCGCTGTAATTGAGGGTTGCCCCGTTCGCCAGGCCAGTAAATTCACTGGCCGGGATGCTGACATGCCAGATCCCACCGGGCTGAACCACGATATTATCGTAAGTTTTGCCATTAAAGACGACGGTCACAATCTGCCCCGGGGCAATGTTCAGCACCGAACCACTCAGCTCCTGGGCCACCAGCAGCTCACCGTTTTGTAGGATACCGTCGCCCGCAAACGGATTGATCGTAAGGGAAGGCTGGCTGCCCGGCTCAACGGCCAGAACGACATTACCCAATGCCGTTCCCTCATTGCCTGCCGCATCCGTCGCCACCACTCTGATCGGATAGCTGCCGTCGGCCAGCGCCGCTTTATCCGCATCTGAGAGGACAATGGTCCAGCCATTACTGCCATTGGCAGTGGCGGTCAGACTCAGTTCGCGATCGCCAATAAAGACGCGGATAATGCTGCCCGATTCTGCTGTCCCGCTGATGCTCAGATTGCCTAACTCATTGACCGAGACATAGTTATCCCCGGTGACGGCGGCCAGCGTCACAGCAGGAGGCTGGGTATCGACGTTCAGATTATTACCGATGCCGGTCGAGACGTTGCCATACTGGTCGGTGGAAGTGACCACCAGGTTATGCCCACCCTGGCCCAACAGTTGCAGTGCTGAGGACGGTATATTCACGCTCCAGCTGCCATCGGGATTCACCGTAGTGGTATAAGTTTTCCCCTCCAGAGTAATCGTCACCGACTGCCCGCCCGCACTGATCCCCGTCACCGTCAGTGGCTGACTGATATCCGCCGCATTCAGCGTGGTATCAAACTGGATATTGCTCACCAGCGGTGGAGCGCTGTCCACCCTGACCTGCAGGGTGGTGCTGCCGGTATTCCCCGCCGGGTCGGTGACGTTCACCACCATCGGCAGGGTAGCATCTATCTGGCCGGCGACGGCACCCGCCGGAAGAGTGACACTCCAGGTGCCGTTGTTACTGACCGTACCGGTGTAAGTGTTGCCGTTGAACACCACAGAAACGGTCTGACCCGCCCCGATGACGCCGGTATTCCCGGTGATTGTCTGCGGCTGTCCCGCTTCCTGGCCGCTCAGTACGCCATCACCGAACGGCAGATCGATGGCCGGGCTGGGCAGCGTGGTGATCACGTCTACGGTGACGGTCGTACTGTTGGTCAGCGTACTGCCATTGGGCAGTGTGATAGTGGCAACGATCAGGTTCGATCCCTGAGGGAGCTGCAGCAGATCGGCTGAAGGAACCTGAACGGACCAGCTGCCGTTTGCCTGAGTGGTCGCGGTGTAGCTTTGTCCGCCCAGCGTGACGGAGACCTGGGTTCCCGGGGCGACGCCGCTGGCGGTCCCGCTGAGGGTCAGCGTGGTCTGGGCTTCGCCGGCATTGAGATAGCCATCACCGCTGATCGGTGAAGTGATACTGACGGCAGGCGTGGTGCTGGCCTGTACGCTAAAGTCGTGCGCAGCGCTGGCGGAAACGCCGCTGGTATTACTGACGCTGGCAGAAAGCGAGGCGTTACCGGTGGCCAGTGCTGCGAGATCGGCAGCGGGCACCGGTACGCTCCATTTGCCATCCGCGCCGACAACCGTGGTGTAGGTTTTCCCGTTCAGGGTGACGGTAACCGTCTGCCCCTGCTGAACGTTGAGGGTGGTCCCGCTCACGGTCTGCGTCACCAGTTTTTCCGCGCCGTCCAGCACGTCATTGCCAGCAAAAGCGCCAATGGCGATCTGTGGCTGGTTTGCGGTCTGGTTCGGTTCAACGGTGATGCTCTGGCTGTCGGTGGCCGTCTGCCCGGCGCTGTTGGCAACGCTGGCCGTAATGGTCGTGGCACCATTTGCCAGCGCCAGCAGGGCACTGGACGGCACTGAGACACTCCAGCTGCCGTTCGCCTGCACGGTGGCGGTATAGGTAACCCCGTTCAGCACGACGGTCACGATCTGCCCGGCCTGTACGTTGGTGGTGGTACCGCTTAGCGACTGGCTGCTGTCTTTTTCGCCAGCGCTCAGGACGTTATCCCCGGCAAAGGTGCCAATCACAATCTGCGGCTCGTTCGCGGTCTGGGTCGGTTCAACGGTGATGGCCTGGCTGTCGGTGGCCGTCTGTCCGGCGCTGTTGGCAACGCTGGCCGTGATGGTGGTCGAGCCATTCGCCAGGGCCAGCAAGGCACTGGACGGCACAGACACGCTCCAGCTGCCGTTCGCCTGCACGGGGGCGGTGTAGGTGACGCCGTTCAGTACGATGGTCACAATCTGCCCGGCCTGCACGTTGGTGGTGGTACCACTCAACAACTGGCTGGTGTCTTTTTCGCCCGCGCTTAACACGTTGTTTCCGGCAAAGGTACCGATGGTCAGGGTCGGCGTGGCCGCCGGAGGGTTGGTGCCTCCGCCGTTGTTGTTATCATCATCGCCGCCACCGCCGCCACCGCCGCCTAAGGCAGCTGCGCCTAAGCCCACCAGCCCGAGCGCGCCGAGACCGGCTGCGGTGATCACGCCATTGCCGGCACCGGTATCAGCCAGCAGCAGGGGTTCAATACTGCCCAGTGATTCGTACTGCGGGGTAAGAACCATCGCAGTCTGAGCATCGGCCACCTCACTGGTGAGCGGGAACAGTGCATGTTCCGGGGGGTTTTCCCCGTCGTCAAACACCAGCTCGCTGTGATCGCCATCGACATCATCGAAGAAGAACTGCTGATAGCGCACGGTGGTGCCATCTTTCATGTGCAGAATGAGGTCATTACCCTGGCGTTCGAATTCAGCCACCATGTCACGCGTGCCATTGATTTTCACGATGCTGGGTTGGCTGAGAAGAACGGATTTAGACGAGCCCGCGCTGGCCTGGGAGAGGAGTGTTCCGTCGTCGCGTGAGAGAATGTCTACGCGGCCATCATTGAGCTGTGCCATTTTAGTAACCTCATGTACACCAGATAACAGGATTAAAAATTCAACGCACTGAAAGTGAAAAAAAACTTCACTTTTAGCCACGTTAAATAAATTTTTTTCACGCCGGGATGGGCGCTACTTTTCACCTGATGCACAGTCAGGGAGAGCATCTCCCCGCTAAAAAAGACTAAAAACAGCCTGAACTGCAATTTTTTTGTTTAATTCCTCACACAGATATAATTAATAAATTGAATGTGTTACCTGATTAAAATTAATCGATAAGATAAAGGATTTTTATTTCACTTCTTAGTACAAATTTTATGCCGTTGTCAAAAAACGTCTATAAATAAGGGAAATCTGAAATAATGATTTGATTTAACTCGCAGAAAAAAATTTTACTTAACGTTACTTTTTGCAACTTTCTGGTAAAAAAACGCCCATAACCAGGTAATAACGTAAGGTTAATGACGCGAAAATTTCATGTTGAATCGTGACCATCCGCACAAGTGAAGACGGGTAAAATTTTTCATCGGACGGCCTTCAGCCGCGGCGTAAAAAAGGGATTTTTTTCTATCTCACCAGTAATTTGAGTTAAGCGCGTGACGAGCCGCCAACCTCCAGGAGTCTTCTTAAAATTTGGCTTTAAGGGATAAATCCGATTAACCGCGCTATTTTTTCAGGTTATTAACATTGCCTTTCCCCCAAAGGTGCCTGAGACCCGGGCTGAAGACGTAGTAAACTGGCAGGGTTTAGCTTCATAACTGGCACTAATTATGGTAAAAAATGAGGTTGATTACGCGACAGGCAAAATGGATAAAATGACGATACTGGAAGCCCCTGCCGCACAGGCGAAAGCGCTGGCCACCCAGCGTGCCACGCGTGCGGTATTTTTGATCGCCGGTATCGGCATGGCCGCCTGGGCTCCTCTGGTTCCCTATGCAAAAGAACGTGCACTGCTGAGTGACGCCTCCCTCGGCACCCTGCTGCTTTTTCTTGGACTGGGATCGCTGATCGCCATGCCGCTGTCCGGAATGCTGGTCGGTCGCCTGGGATGCAAGCGCGTGATTGCCACAGGAAGCCTGCTGCTGCTGTGCGTCTTACCGCTGCTGGCGACGCTTGCCACTCCCCTGGCGCTGGCACTGACGCTGATGGTTTTCGGGGCCGCCATCGGCCTGATCGACGTCGCGATGAATATTCAGGCCGTTGAGGTCGAGAAAAGCGCCCGTCAGGCGATGATGTCCGGTTTTCACGGTTTCTTCAGCGCCGGCGGTATTATTGGCGCGGGGCTGGTCAGCGTCGCGCTGGCACTGGGTGCTTCTCCGCTGATATCGATACTGATGATCAATATTCTGCTGGTGCTGCTGTGGCTATACTGCCAGCGTCATATCCTCAGTCAGCGCCTGCACCAGCCGGACACGCCGATGTTTGTCATGCCGCGTGGCTGGGTGCTGTTCCTCGGCGTGCTGTGCTTTATTCTGTTTTTAACCGAAGGGGCTATTCTTGACTGGGGCGCGCTGTTTTTGACTCATACTCGCGACCTGCCGGCATCGCAGGCCGGACTGGGATACGCCGTCTTTTCCGTCGCTATGACCATTGGCCGTCTGTTCGGTGACCGCATTGTGCAGACTTTTGGCCGCACCGCGACGCTGTTCTGCGGAACACTCTGCGCCGCAGCCGGGTTAGTACTGGCGGTAGCCGTACCGGATGCTTTCTGGACGCTGGCAGGGTTCCTGCTGGTGGGTTTTGGCGCCTCTAACGCGGTGCCGATTATGTTCAGTGCGGCAGGAAAACAGCAGGTGATGCCAGCAAATCTGGCCATCGCCGCCATGACCACTATTGGCTATGCCGGCATTTTGGCAGGTCCTGCCCTGGTCGGGTTTATCGCTCAATGGTCCAGCCTGTCCGTGGCGTTCAGCGGCATTGCTGCACTGCTGTTAGTCGTCGCGGCCAGCGCCCGACAGATTACTCGTTAACCGGGGTTTTACTGCATGTTGCCTTATAAATTTCCACTCACTTCCGGCAATGTAACGCGCTTTTTTGTGTTGTTTATTCTGGTGCTGCTGCTGGCATCTGGATTTATGATCCACAATGCGGTTAACGCCTGGCTGACGGAAAAGCGTTACGCCATGGCGGATATCACCCACGCCATGCAAAAGCGTGTTGATACCTATCGCTTCGCCACCTGGCAAATTTATGAAAACCTGGCCGCCAGCGCGGCCGGCACCGCCAGCAACAGCCTGCAGGAGACCCGCCTGCGTCAGGATGTTTATTATCTGGAAAAAACCCGGCGGAAAACCGAAGCCCTGATTTTTGGTTCGCACGACAGCGGCACGCTGGATATGACACTGCGCATGTCCAACTACCTCGACACGTTGTGGGGGGCAGAAAACAGCACCTGGTCGATGTATTTCCTCAACGGCCAGGACAACAGCCTGATACTGGTCTCTACCCTGCCGCTGAAAGATATGGCCTCGCGCTATAAAGAGAGTGCGATCAGCAATATTGTTGAGGCCCGCCGGGCCGAAATGTTGCAGCAGGCCAATGCGCTGGATGAGCGCGAAAGCTTCTCGCCGCTGCGCCGCTTTACCTGGCAGAACGACCACTATTTCACCGTCCGTACCACCTTTAATCAGCCAGGACATCTGGCGACGGTGGTGGCCTTTGATTTGCCGGTCAACGACATTATTCCGGTGAATATGCCGCTGGAGAATTTCCAGTTAAAACAGGACACTACGCCGGTGGCCGAAGGGGATGATAACCAGGACAGCAACGGCAGCACCCGCATCAGCTGGGTCAACCCTAATATTGAAATCACCAGCTCGCTGGCCAGCACACCGCTTCAGCTGGTCTATCGGGTGCCCGTCACCGGCCTTATCGTCGACACCCTGCGCAACCTGCTATGGCCGCTGCTGGCAAACCTGGCACTGCTGCTGATGTCGCTGGCCGGGCTGTTTCTGCTGCGCCAGCAGTCGCTGCGCCCAAGCGAAAATCAGAGTGCCGAACTGGAATCACTGCGGCTGCTGAATGAAGAGATTGTAGGTACGCTGCCCGTCGGCCTGCTGGTATATGACTTTGCCAATAACCGGACCATCATAAGCAATAAAATTGCCGAGCACCTGCTGCCACATCTTAACCTGCAAAAAATTATCAATATGTCCGATCAGCACCAGGGCGTGTTGCAGGCTACGGTGAATAACGAGGTGTACGAGATACGCCATGCCCGCAGCATGATCTCCTCGCACACGCAGATGTTTATGATGCGTGACCAGGATCGTGAACTGCTGGTGAATAAGAAGCTGCAGAAAGCGCAGCAGGTGCTCGATAAAAACCACCAGTCGCGCCAGCAGCTGCTTCAAAATCTGGGGCACGCCCTGCAGCGCCCGCTTACCGAGGTGATTGCCCGCCTGGAGGCGCTGGCCGGGACGCAGCCGACGGAAGAAGTGGCGGTCTCGCTGGAATCCTCGCAGGCACTGAGCCGCCTGGTGGATGATATTGTCCTGCTCAATCAACTGGAGACCCTCGACTGGGCTCCGGATGCAGGTAGTTTCAATCTGCAATCGCTGCTGGATGAGCTGGTCAGCGAACTGCTGCCGGTAATGCGTCGCAAAGGGCTGACGCTGATGATTTCTAACCACCGCAGCAGCGATGAGACGCGCTTAGGCGATCGCCGGGCCATCCGTAAAATCCTTTCAACGCTGCTGCACTATGCGGTAACCACCACCACCTGGGGCAGGGTCAGCGTTACTGTCAGCGCCCCGGACGATCGTCAGGATCGCCTGATGATTGAGATTGTGGATACCGGTGCCGGTCTCACCGCTGATGAAATGTCGAACACCGACTTCCCTTATCTGGGCGAAACTCACGAAGACCGTTACGGTCAGGCGTCCGGCATGGCCTTTTTCCTGTGTAAACAGCTGTGTAAACAGCTGGGTGGCCATCTGGATATCAGCGCCAGCCCGGACATTGGTACCCGTTACAGCATTCAGCTGCAGGTTCCGCTGGAGCCGCAGCTGCTTCAGGAAGAGAAACTGCTGGAGGGCGTTAACGCCCTGATCGATATTACGGTGGATGACGTACGCAAAATTGTCGTTCACCAGCTTGAAGACTGGGGGGCCAACTGCATTACTCCTGATGAACGTTTCTCCGGTCAGGAACACGATGTGCTGATTACGGATGAACCCGAACACTTAACGCCGTGGGCATTACTGCTGACGGACGATGAGGCAGGATTCAGCCAGATTGCCCCGTACCAGTTCCGGGTCAACTTCAACATCAGTAGTGCGATGCAGGATGCACTGCTGACGTTGATTGAACAACAGCTGGCCCAGGACGGGCTGGATGACGAAAATGCTGAACAACCGGACACGGCGCAACTTTTCGCCAGTGGCTACTTTCAGCTTTTCGTCGATACAGTACCCGATGATGTAAAGAGACTGTATAATGAGGCCGCAAACAGGGACTTTAGTGCGCTTGCTCAGACTGCGCATCGGCTGAAAGGCGTGTTTGCCATGTTAAATTTGCTACCCGGCAAGCAGCTTTGTGAAACGTTAGAACATCACATTCAACAGTGTGACGATTCAAACATTAAAAATACCACCAGTGAAGTTGACAATTACGTCAACGAACTGCTGCAGCAAGGTAACCAATAATATGAATAACCTGAATGTCATTATTGCCGACGATCATCCTATTGTTCTGTTCGGCATTCGTAAGTCACTGGAACAAATTGAGTGGGTCAATGTTGTCGGTGAGTTCGAAGATTCCACAGCCTTAATTAACAGCCTGTCCAAGCTTGATGCCAACGTGCTGGTCACCGACCTGTCAATGCCTGGCGAAAAGTATGGCGACGGTATTACGCTGATCAAATACATCAAGCGTCACTATCCGGATCTGTCGATCATTGTTCTGACCATGAACAATAATCCGGCAATCCTCAGCGCCGTACTGGACCTGGATATTGAAGGGATCGTGCTGAAACAGGGCGCGCCAACCGACCTGCCGAAAGCGCTGGCTGCCCTGCAGAAAGGCAAGAAATATACGCCGGAAAGCGTGGCAAAACTGCTGGAGAAAATCAGCGCGGGCGGTTATGGCGACAAACGTCTGTCACCGAAGGAAAGTGAAGTTCTGCGCCTGTTTGCAGAAGGATTCCTGGTCACGGAAATTGCCAAGAAGCTGAACCGCAGTATTAAAACCATCAGTAGCCAGAAGAAATCAGCAATGATGAAGCTGGGCGTGGACAACGATATTGCGCTGCTCAACTATCTGTCATCGGTGAGCATGTCACCGGTAAAAGACTAAGTTCCCCGGAACGCAGGGGCTGACCTTCTGTCTGGGTCAGCCCTGACCTTTATTCTCCGCTCACGCTTTCTCTGCCCTGCCCTTTCTCGCCTGTTCCGCATAGAGCGTTAACGCCTGCTGTAGCGTATCCATGGTCACCGGTTTCGACAGACAGTTATCCATTCCCGCATCAAGACAGCGCTGCTTTTCTTCCGCTAACGCATTTGCCGTCACCCCGACCACCGGGAAGGTTTTCCCCATTTCGCGCAAACGCCGCGTCAGGCCGTAGCCATCCAGATTCGGCATATTGACGTCGGTCAGGACGATATCTATCTCATTACGGGCAATCACGTTCAGTGCGTCAAGACCATCCCGCGCGGTTTTCACCCGGTAGCCCAGCGACCCGAGCTGGTCAGAGAGCAGCATACGATTAATAGGATGATCGTCCACCACCAGGATAAGAATGTCGTCGTGGCTGGCGTGCTGTTCTTCTCTTGCCAGTGCCGCTGGCAGGCCCTCCGGCAGACCTGCCTCAACGCGATAGATGCGCGCCAGCAGCGAAGGCAGCTCATGCGGCGTGGTCGTGGCACACACCCAGCGCCCTGACACCCTCTGCTGCGGGGCATCGTTATGACGGTTATCAAAGCGGATGGTCGCACGGACGCTTCCGGCTGGCTCCAGGTCATAATCGGTAATGATCACATCATCTGCCGCCGCTTCGCCGGCATAGTGTCGGACCTGAATACCGTGAGCACGCAGCAGGCGAGTCAGGAAGGTCTCCAGCTGTTCGTTACGTAACGCCAGCCAGCACTGTTTCTCATGCAGGCTGTCATTCAATTCCGGTGTCACCACCCGGCTGTTATACAGCGGAATACGGATAATAAACTGGCTGCCCATACCCGGCTCAGAGTCGACCTCAATGTCGCCATCCATCATGTTGATCAGCTTTTCACAGATTGCCAGTCCCAGTCCGGTCCCCTGGAAATTACGCTGAACACCGCTTCCAACCTGGAAGAAGGGGTCAAACAGCCGCGTCAGTTCCTTCGCCGGGATCCCCACTCCGGTGTCACGCACGCGGAAGGCCAGGTAGCCATCCTTGACGTAGACATGCAGCGTAATGCCCCCAGTATGGGTAAATTTAATGGCATTATTCAGCAGGTTGGAGATCACCTGCTGCAGGCGCATCGGGTCACCGTCCAGGGTAGCGGGAACATCGCTGTCAATAAAGCACCACAGCGTCAGGCGTTTTTTAACCACCATCGCCAGATAATTAGAGGTGATATGCGCCACCACTTCACGCGGGGAAAACTCCGCAGGCTCAATCTTCAGCTGCTCCGATTCGATTTTGGAGAAGTCGAGAATATCGCTGATGATCTTCAGTAGCAGGCTGGAGGAGTTGTTCATCGCCATCACCAGCGACTCCACGCCAGGCGGCAGCGATTTGGTTTGCAGCAGGTCGAGATTGCCGATAATGCCGTATAACGGCGTGCGCAGCTCGTGGCTGACGGTGGCGAGGAACATCGACTTGGACTGACTGGCCTGCTCGGCGGCCTGAGCCATCTCCTGTAGCGACTCTTCCATTTTGACGCGTGCGCTGACGTCTACCAGTACGCAGATCGCCACGTTCTCATTACGATAGCGTGAATGGACAAAGCTGATTTGCAGGTTAGTATTACTGCCGGTCAGCACATCGACGAAGTTGACCTGCTGCCCGCAGATGATCTCAGTCAGGCGCAGCCTGTCTTCCTGCGTCAGCATCGTCAGGTAGTTATGCGCCAGTTCGTTACTGAGGATATTGGTTCCGTCACTGGTGCGCAGAATGCAGATCCCGACCGGCGCTGAGGCAACAATCTTACGGTTGAACTGCTCGTGCTCCTCCAGTCGGTGGGCATTGTCTTCGGCCGGAAGAAACATTCTGCGTTCAAACAGCCAGGCCAGGGTAAACAGGACGATCGCACTGACCAGATTCAACAACAGGGCGTTGATAATCAGGATCTTGAGCCGTTCAATCATCACATTGGTGGGCACGGAATAGACAATACTGAGCGACGACGGCAGCAGACTCTTCTTCATAATCAGCTGGTCATAGTCAGACACATAGCCAAACCAGCCGGCCTCGTCCGGCAGATCCTCTGCCGAGAATTCCGGGCCGTTACGGGCGGAGGAGAGCAGGCGCTGGTTATTCTCATCCACCAGCGTGGCCGTTACCGGCATACTGCCCGGCATAATCAGGTCATCCATGCGGATGCTCTGCTCAATGCCCAGCAGGGCAGCGACCTTATTCGCCACGTAAACCGGGGTGATCATATAGTAATAACCCACGCCAGGCTGCGTGCCGGGATAGACCCAGAACAGGCTGCTTTTACGTGCCTCGGCATCGCCACCGCGATACTTCAGGACGCGCTCACGCAGGGACTTCAGCACGCGTTCCCGTTCCGCAGGCTCGGCGGCAGGGCCAAAATCGGCCAGGCAGGTGCTGTCATTGCCGATAAAAAAGACGCGGTTCAGCTCGTAAGAAGACGCGAAGTTCTCTTTCCAGTAATTCAGGAAGTCGCTGAGGGGCTGCAGGGAGTTATTCCAGGTTTGGCTCATGGCACTGCAGTCTGACTCAGCATAAAGCGGATAGAACTGCGGCGGAGTCACTTTACCCGACAGCGAACCGCTCATGGCATCTGCGCCGTTAGCGGCGGTGTTCAGCCGGTTTTCCGCAATAAACTTCAGCTCGCGCGCCACGTCTGCGGAATGGCGGATGTACCACTGGGCCTGATCGTAGCTGGTATTAAACTCCTGACGAACCTGGGATTCTCTTTCGTGAACGACGTTAATGATATAGAAGGTCGTCAGTAACGCGCCCAGCGTCCACAGCATCAACGCCAGGGCGCGGAACAGATAGCGGGAGATCTTTAACGTCGTTCGGAAAGAGACAAGATATTTCAAGCGTAACCCATTGGCAGCCATAACGGACAAAAGAAAATGATTGCCGATACAGTAGCGTCAGCATGGTAAAAAAGCCAGTTATCCCCGTCGTCGGCGCACGCTATTTCAGTGATTTTCAGCCTGTTCCCAGGCTTCTTTTCGCCACTGCGTCGGCGTTTTCCCGGTGATGCGGCGAAACTCCCGGTTAAAGTTAGATTTAGTCTGGAAACCGACGTATTCCATTACCTCAATGACGGTCTCATCGCTGCTCCTCAGCCGTTCGCCCGCCTCCCGAATGCGCCAGCCATTGATGTAGTGTGACACGCTCTGCTGATGCAGTCCGTTCACTGCTGCCGACACCTGCCGCGACGGGATCCCGGCCTTGCGTGCCAGCCGGATAAGACTCAGCTGGGGTTCCCGGTAGAGCCCCTCCTGCATCAAAGCATCAATCCGCGCCATCACCGCCCCGTCCTCAGGGCCGGCCGTTCTGGCGATGCGGGGGACAGCCTGCCGGGACGGCCGGGTGAGCAGCAGCATCAGCGACATCACGCCCACCATCACCAGATTACCCACCAGCCTTGACCCCTCGCTGCCCTTTCCGGCGGCAAAGGCGACAGAGCCTGAAATAATCACGTCCAGCCACGCCACGGCGATCAGCAGCAGCGCCAGCGTCTGCCATCCGCGCTGCGTCAGTGCGCCTGGATTGTCCGCCACCCCCTTGGCGCTTCGCAGTCGCCGCAGCATAAGACAGGCGCAGCCCAGCCAGATCGCGGGCATCAGCACGTCAATGCCCTGCGGGAAAAAGAGCACGCAGGCAACCATCATCGCCAGGGTCAGTCCGCTGTACCCGATGCGCAGCGGGCCTCCTGCCGCCTGTACCAGTGCCAGATGGCACAGCAGCGGCAGTGCGGCCGCGGTCACCGGCTGCAGCCTGTGCCAGACAGGTACCTGCGGCAGCAGCACGGCCAGCCCGGCCACCAGGCTGTGCAGCAGACACAGGCCAAGCAGCAGCTGGAACAGACGCCCGCGATCGCCACGCTGCACCAGCAGCAGAATGCAGATCAGACTGAGCAGAAAATTAACCGGTATCAGCATAGGACTCTATCGCGATCGAGGACGCCACGCATCCGTAAAGTTCTGATAATAAGCCTTTTATAGCTCAGGAGTGAAGATGATGCGCACTATTATTTCCGCCATACTGCTGGTACTCAGTTACCCCGTCTGGAGTTTTTCCGTTGGCACCCGGCAGGATATTATCGTCGATCCGCACACACAGCGCAGCCTCAGTGTCCGCCTCTTTTACCCCACCCGCACCCTGCAACCGGTGCAGCAGCAGGCGGTAAGCGCTGTCTTCTCCGGCTTCCCGGCCATCGCTGATGCCCCGCTGGCCGCCGGGCGTTTTCCGCTGATTATTCTCAGCCACGGCAGCGGCGGTAATAATACCAGCCTGGCCTGGCTGGCCGTACCGCTGGCGGCCCGGGGGATCGTGGTGATGGCGGCCAGCCATCCCGGCAGTACCACCGGTGACTCGCAGCCCGCTACCGATCTGACCCTGCAGACGGTCGATCTCTCCTTTCTGCTGACACACTACCTGGCGAGTCCCGTGTGGCAGCAGGCTATTGATCGGCAAAAAATCGGCGCGGTGGGCCACTCCAGAGGCGGCTATAGCGTGCTGGCACTGGCCGGTGGCCGGATAAACCGTCAGCGACTGAACCACTACTGCCAGACGATGCCGCAGATGCCGGACTGCCAGTTTTACTCCCGGGGCGGTGTCCGGCTGGAAAAGACCGATAATACCCGACTGGCGGCCAGCTATCGCGACAGCCGCTTCCGGTTGGTCGTCGCTCTTGACCCGGCGATGAGCTACGTCCTGACCCCAGACAGCCTCCAGGCCATTAAGGTTCCGGTGCTGACGATCGCCGCCGGGTATTATATTCGTGCCACCGGCAGCATGACGCTGGGCGTCGACCGCCTGCCCCTGCCGCAGGTGAAGCTGCAGAACGCGGGGCATTTTGACTTCCTGCCGGTGTGTCAGCCAGCGTCGACGGCGATACTGGCGGAAGAAGGCGAGGCCTTTATCTGTGAAACACCGCGCGCAGAACGGGAGGCGGTCCATCGGCAGACGCTGGCGGCCATCGACCAGTTTATGCAGCAGCATGGCTTTCTCAACGTGCCACACCAGCCCTGATTGCAAAAAAAAGCCGGTTCGCAATGAACCGGCTTTCTCCAGGGGACTAAGGATTACTCCTCGTCTGCCTCTGGTGCATCGTCGTCATTTTCCACTTCCGGGGCGATGTCCTCATCGCCTTCGGCAACGCTGCCGTCGATAGCATCGAGTTCATCTTCCGCCACCGGTTCTGCCACGCGCTGCAGGCCGACAACGTTCTCGTCTTCTGCGGTACGGATCAGGATAACACCCTGGGTGTTACGCCCGACGACGCTCACTTCAGAAACGCGGGTACGGACCAGCGTGCCGGCGTCGGTGATCATCATGATCTGATCGCTGTCGACAACCTGGACAGCACCGATAACCGGCCCGTTACGGTCAGTCACTTTAATGGAGATCACGCCCTGGGTCGCACGCGACTTGGTTGGATACTCGGTGTTAGCAGTACGTTTACCGTAGCCATTCTGCGTCACGGTCATGATGGCACCATCGTCACGCGGGACGATCAGTGACACGACGCGGTCGCCTTCAGCCAGCTTGATACCGCGCACGCCGGAAGCCGTACGGCCCATGGCACGCACTGCACTCTCTGCGAAGCGAACCACTTTACCGGCGGCGGAGAACAGCATCGCTTCATCGTTGCCGTTCGTCAGAGCCACGCCAATCAGCTCATCATCATCACGCAGATTGACGGCAATAATACCGGCGCTGCGCGGACGGCTGAACTCTTTCAGAGCCGTTTTCTTCACGGTACCGCTGGCGGTAGCCATAAAGATATTGAAGCCTTCAGCATACTCGCGCACCGGCAGGATCGCCGTAATACGTTCGTTGGCTTCCAGCGGCAGCAGGTTGACGATAGGACGTCCGCGCGCTCCACGGCTGGCTTCCGGCAGCTGATAAACCTTCATCCAGTACAGACGGCCCCGGCTTGAGAAGCAGAGAATGGTGTCATGGGTGTTGGCCACCAGCAGGCGGTCAATAAAGTCTTCTTCTTTAATACGGGCGGCTGACTTGCCTTTACCGCCGCGGCGCTGCGCTTCGTAATCTGTCAGAGGCTGATACTTGACGTAGCCCTGGTGCGACAGGGTCACAACAACATCTTCCTGATTAATCAGGTCTTCGATGTTGATGTCGGCGCTGTTGGCGGTAATTTCGGTGCGACGCTTATCGCCGAACTGATCGCGGATCAGCTCCAGCTCTTCGCGGATCACTTCCATCAGGCGCTCGGAGCTGCCCAGAATACGCAGCAGTTCGGCGATCTGCTCCAGCAGCTCTTTGTATTCGTCGAGCAGTTTTTCATGCTCAAGGCCGGTCAGTTTCTGCAGACGTAAATCCAGGATCGCCTGAGCCTGCTGCTCGGTCAGATAGTACTGGCCATCGCGAATACCGAATTCATCTTCCAGCCATTCAGGGCGGGCAGCATCATCACCAGCACGCTCCAGCATTGCGGACACGTTACCCAGCGCCCACGGTTGGGCAATCAGGCCTGCTTTCGCTTCAGATGGCGATGCTGCACGGCGGATTAACTCGATAATCGGGTCAATGTTAGCCAGTGCCACCGCGAGAGCTTCGAGAATATGGGCACGATCGCGCGCTTTGCGCAGTTCGAAAATGGTCCGGCGGGTGATCACTTCACGACGGTGACGCACAAAGGCTTCCAGAATATCCTTCAGCGGCATAATTTTTGGCTGGCCCTGATGCAGCGCCACCATATTAATGCCGAAAGAGGTCTGAAGCTGGGTCAGCGAATAGAGGTTGTTCAGGACCACTTCACCTACCGCATCGCGTTTCACTTCGATCACGATACGCATACCGTCTTTATCGGACTCATCGCGCAGTGCGCTGATACCTTCCAGACGTTTCTCTTTAACCAGTTCGGCAATCTTCTCAATCAGGCGCGCTTTGTTCACCTGATAGGGAATTTCATGCACGATGATGGTTTCGCGACCGGTTTTTGCGTCGACTTCCACTTCGCCACGGGCGCGGATGTAAATTTTACCCCGGCCGGTGCGATAGGCTTCTTCGATTCCACGGCGGCCGTTGATGATCGCGGCTGTCGGGAAGTCCGGGCCCGGGATGTGCTCCATCAGGCCTTCAACGGTAATATTCTCGTCTTCGATGTACGCCAGACAGCCGTTAATCACTTCAATCAGGTTGTGCGGAGGGATATTGGTCGCCATCCCCACGGCAATCCCTGAGGAGCCGTTAATCAGCAGGTTCGGTACCCGCGTTGGCATCACTTCCGGGATCTGCTCAGTGCCATCATAGTTCGGCACAAAGTCGACGGTGTCTTTTTCCAGATCCGCTAACAATTCGTGAGCGATTTTGGACATACGGACTTCGGTGTAACGCATTGCCGCAGCGGAGTCGCCGTCCACGGAACCGAAGTTACCCTGACCATCGACCAGCATGTAACGCAGCGAGAACGGCTGTGCCATACGCACGATGGTGTCGTACACGGCGGTGTCGCCATGAGGGTGATATTTACCGATAACGTCGCCGACGACACGGGCGGATTTTTTATAAGCTTTGTTCCAGTCATTACCGAGCACGTTCATAGCGTAAAGCACGCGGCGGTGAACCGGCTTTAAGCCATCACGGACATCTGGCAGCGCACGGCCAACGATGACCGACATTGCGTAATCCAGATAGGAGTTCTTTAACTCTTCTTCGATATTGACCGGTGTAATTTCGCGGGCGAGGTCGCTCATGGACGCGCTTTCCTTACTGTTATTCCCGGATTCAAAGGTGCGAAAGTATATCACATTGCGTCCAGGTGTTGAATGGAAAGCATCGCTTTGGCCGCTTTATTGCATTCTGCCTCTCAGCGGATCCGTCGCCCTGCCAGCCCCCCACCCACCTGCGTCGCGTACAAAGATGCAAGTTGAAGTATGACGGGTATATACTGCGTCAAACTTTGGCTGGAGTATTAACCCAATGAATGCAGAACAAAACACGAGCACACAGAACGTTGACCACGGTGAGATCGCCAAATTCGAAGCCGTCGCATCACGCTGGTGGGACCTGGAAGGGGAGTTCAAACCCCTGCACCGCATCAATCCGCTGCGCCTTGGCTGGATTGCTCAACACGCGGATGGCCTGTTTGACAAAAAAATCCTCGATGTCGGCTGCGGGGGCGGCATTCTTGCCGAGAGCATGGCGCGCGAAGGCGCAAACGTCACCGGCCTGGATATGGGTGCAGAACCCCTGGAAGTGGCACGCCTGCATGCGCTGGAGAGCGGTGTCACCATTGATTACGTTCAGCAGACCGTGGAAGAACACGCGGAGCAGTTCGCCGGTCAGTACGACGTGGTGACCTGCATGGAGATGCTGGAGCACGTGCCGGACCCGCGATCCGTGGTTCACGCCTGCGCGCGTCTGGTGAAACCGGGGGGGGAAGTCTTTTTCTCCACCCTTAACCGTAACAGCAAATCCTGGCTGATGGCGATTATCGGTGCGGAATACGTCCTGCGCATGGTGCCGCGCGGCACGCACGATATTAAAAAGTTTATTCGCCCGGCGGAACTGCTGAACTGGGTGGATGAAACGCCACTGCGGGAACGTCATATCATTGGCCTGCATTACAACCCCGTGACTAATCATTTCAAGCTGGCCCCGGGCGTCGACGTTAATTATATGGTGCACGCGCACCGCGCCATCGACGCGTAAGGGCATCCGGCGGCCGGTCACTGCGCTGGCCGCTGGCTGTTTTCTCGCCGGAGGGGGCAGATCGTTTTCCTCTTACCGCGTGCGTCGGGATTGACGTAGGCTGTCACTGTCACGCCGACCCGGCCGTGAGGCGTCTCATTATGTGTACTTTTCCAGCAACAAAATGATGGAAATTTTCAGGCTGAACAAGAAACCCGCGCTCGATCATAATTCTAAAAAATTTCTCAACCCATTGACATTGAGCCAGGGCCTTGAGAAACGTGGACTTAGGAAAAATGCGCCCCCCACAACCGTAGTTTTCCCTGAAAATCAAGCCTTGTTAAGCACGCGGAAATTACTAGAATACTCACCATATTGTTATCAAGATTTCCCTCAACCCCTATATATAGTGTTTATCCACAGAGTTACTCACAATGAGAAATCTGTGTATAAGCGTGGGGATTATTTGTTAAGGACAGGTAAAACGCGACATGAATCAGAGTCTGCTTGTAACCAAACGCGATGGCCGCACCGAGCGTATCGATCTCGATAAAATCCACCGTGTTCTCGACTGGGCTGCCGAAGGACTGCAAAACGTCTCCGTCTCCCAGGTTGAGCTGCGATCCCACATCCAGTTCTACGAAGGTATCCGCACTTCTGATATCCATGAAACCGTCATCAAGTCTGCAGCTGACCTGATCTCCCGCGATGCCCCTGACTATCAGTACATGGCCGCCCGTCTGGCGATCTTCCACCTGCGTAAAAAAGCGTACGGTCAGTTTGAGCCACCGAAGCTGATCGACCAGGTGAAACGCATGGTTGAGATGGGTAAATATGACCATCACCTGCTGGAAGACTACAGCGCGGAAGAGTTTGAGCTGATGGACGGCTTTATCGACCACTGGCGCGATATGAACTTCTCCTACGCTGCCGTTAAGCAGCTGGAAGGCAAGTATCTGGTGCAGAACCGCGTCAGCGGTGATATCTATGAAAGCGCCCAGTTCCTCTACATTCTGGTGGCGGCCTGCCTGTTCTCTGGCTACCCGCGTGAGACCCGTCTGGACTACGTGAAGCGTTTCTATGATGCGATCTCCACCTTTAAGATCTCGCTGCCGACGCCGATTATGTCGGGCGTCCGTACCCCTACCCGCCAGTTCAGCTCCTGTGTGCTGATCGAGTGTGGTGACAGTCTGGACTCCATCAACGCCACCTCCAGCGCCATCGTGAAGTATGTGTCTCAGCGTGCCGGTATCGGCATCAATGCCGGACGTATCCGCGCGCTGGGCAGCCCGATCCGCGGCGGTGAAGCGTTCCATACCGGCTGTATTCCGTTCTACAAACATTTCCAGACTGCGGTGAAATCCTGCTCTCAGGGCGGCGTTCGCGGTGGGGCAGCAACCCTGTTCTACCCGATGTGGCACCTGGAAGTGGAAAGCCTGCTGGTACTGAAAAACAACCGTGGCGTGGAAGGTAACCGCGTGCGCCACATGGATTACGGCGTTCAGATCAACAAGCTGATGTATCAGCGCCTGCTGAAAGGCGAAGATATCACCCTGTTCAGCCCGTCTGACGTGCCTGGCCTGTACGATGCCTTCTTCGCGAATCAGGAAGAGTTTGAGCGTCTGTACACCAAATATGAGCAGGACAGCAGCATCCGCAAGCAGCGTATCAAAGCCGTGGACCTGTTCTCGCTGATGATGCAGGAGCGCGCCTCCACCGGCCGTATCTACATTCAGAACGTGGACCACTGCAACACCCACAGCCCGTTTGACCCGGCTATTGCTCCGGTGCGCCAGTCTAACCTGTGCCTGGAAATTGCCCTGCCGACCAAACCGATGATGGACGTCAACGACGAAAATGGCGAAATTGCCCTTTGTACGCTGTCGGCGTTTAACCTGGGGGCGATTGAAAGCCTGGACGACCTGCAGGAGCTGGCAACGCTGGCTGTGCGTGCGCTGGATGCCCTGCTGGACTACCAGGACTACCCTATCCCGGCCGCCAAACGTGGCGCAATGGGCCGCCGTACGCTGGGTATTGGCGTCATTAACTATGCTTACTACCTGGCGAAGAACGGTGTTCGTTACTCCGACGGCAGTGCAAACGAGCTGACCCACCAGACCTTCGAAGCTATTCAGTACTGGCTGCTGAAGGCCTCAAACGATCTGGCGATTGAACAGGGTGCCTGCCCGTGGTTTAACGAAACCACCTATTCCCAGGGCATTATGCCGATCGACACCTACAAGAAAGACCTGGATGCGATCTGTAATACCCCGCTGCTGCTCGACTGGGATGCGCTGCGCGAGTCGGTGAAAAAACACGGCCTGCGTAACTCCACCCTGTCTGCACTGATGCCGTCAGAAACCTCTTCACAGATTTCTAACGCCACCAACGGTATTGAACCACCGCGCGGTCATATCAGCATTAAAGCGTCGAAAGACGGTATCCTGCGTCAGGTGGTGCCGGAGTATGAGCGCCTGAAGGATAACTATGAACTGCTGTGGGATATGCCAAATAACGATGGCTACCTGCAGCTGGTCGGCCTGATGCAGAAATTTATCGACCAGGCGATTTCATCGAACACCAACTACGACCCGACGCGCTTTGCCAACGGTAAGGTGCCGATGAAGCAGCTGTTGAAAGATCTGCTGACCGCCTACAAATTCGGCGTGAAAACGCTGTACTACCAGAACACCCGCGACGGTGCGGAAGATACGCAGGAAGACCTGGTGCCCTCCATTCAGGATGACGGCTGCGAAAGCGGTGCCTGCAAAATCTAACCGGCAGGGGCGGTCAGCGCCGCCCCTTTTACGATTTCCCTACGGGGCCAGCATGCTGGCCCTGACTCATTTGGATTGAATCATGGCTTACACAACGTTTTCACAGAATAAAAACAACCAGCTGTTGGAACCGATGTTCTTCGGTCAGCCGGTGAACGTGGCGCGTTTCGACCAGCAGAAATATGACATCTTTGAAAAACTGATCGAAAAGCAGCTCTCTTTCTTCTGGCGTCCGGAGGAAGTTGACGTCTCCCGCGACCGTATCGACTATCAGGCGCTGCCGGATCACGAGAAGCACATCTTTATCAGCAATCTGAAATATCAGACCCTGCTGGACTCCATTCAGGGACGCAGCCCGAACGTCGCGCTGCTGCCGCTGATTTCCATCCCTGAGCTGGAAACCTGGATTGAAACCTGGGCGTTTTCAGAGACAATCCACTCGCGCTCATACACCCATATCATCCGTAATATCGTCAACGACCCGGCGCTGGTGTTCGACGATATCGTCACCAATGAGCAGATCCTGTCACGCGCTAAAGACATCTCTGGCTACTACGACGATCTGATCGAGATGACCAGCTACTGGCATCTGCTGGGTGAAGGTACGCACGAGGTCAACGGTAAATCCGTGACCGTCAGCCTGCGCGCACTGAAAAAACAGCTGTATATCTGCCTGATGAGCGTTAACGCACTGGAAGCCATTCGCTTCTACGTCAGCTTTGCCTGTTCCTTCGCGTTCGCCGAACGTGAACTGATGGAAGGCAACGCTAAAATCATCAAGCTGATCGCCCGTGATGAAGCCCTGCACCTGACCGGCACGCAGCATATGCTGAACCTGCTGCGCAGCGGCGAAGACGATCCGGAAATGGCGGAGATTGCCAAAGAGTGTCGTCAGGAGTGCTACGACCTGTTTGTGCTGGCGGCCGAGCAGGAGAAAGAGTGGGCGGAATATCTGTTCAGCGGCGGTTCGATGATCGGCCTGAACAAAGATATTCTGTGGCAGTACATTGAGTACATCACCAACATCCGCATGAACGCCGTCGGCCTGGATCTGCCGTTTAAAACCCGCTCGAATCCAATCCCGTGGATCAACTCCTGGCTGGTGTCCGATAACGTTCAGGTGGCACCGCAGGAAGTGGAAGTCAGCTCTTACCTGGTCGGTCAGATTGATTCTGAAGTGAATGCCGACGACCTCAGCGACTTCGAGCTGTAAGATGGCGAGCATTACACTGCGTACCTCCGGTACGCAGCTTGAGTGTGATGATGAGCACCCTTCCCTGCTGGCCGCGCTGGAGTCGCACCGGGTATGTGTGGAGTATCAGTGTCGTGAAGGCTACTGCGGCTCATGCCGTACCCGCCTGCTGAAGGGAGAAGTCAGTTACAACGCGACGCCGCTGGCCTTTGTCAATCAGGGTGAAATTCTGCCCTGCTGCTGCAAGGCCGACGGGGATATTGAGATCGAGTTGTAGACGGCGGTGCCCGCCACCGGCACGACCGGAAAAAAAGGCCCCCTCCACGCACGGCAACACATCCCCCAGGGCTGACCTTCTTTAGGGTCAGCCCTTTTTAATACTTATAACGTTTCGACCACATCAATCCAGCCGTGTCCGGTGGTCACCGACTGACCATTCAACCAGCGGCGCAGCATATTCATCGCCAGCATGGCGACCATGTCCTGGCGGGCTTTCAGGCCGTGACGGCTGACGTTAAATTTCACCTTTTGTGCAAAGGTGCCGTCCGGGGTATGCAGCGCAAAGCCCAGACGATCGTCTTCCAGACCGCCCACGACCAGCGCCAGCCTGGCGTGATTCTGCCTGGCCAGCTGCTGACTGCGCGCCGCCAGCACCCCCAGCGACTCACTCTGATTAGGTAATACGTTGCCCGCGACCAGCGAGGCCCCTGCGGAGATCAGCTGCCACTGCAGCAGACCCGCGCTGAACTGTTCGCTGATACTCAGCGACAGTTTGTGTTCCTTCAGGCGACGCGCCAGCTGTTCAGGTAGAGTTTCAAACCCTTCGAAAATCACGCTGTCCCCGGCAATTTCACGTACCTGCTGCCAGAACTGCTCCATCTCTGCTCTTTTTGACGCCGGACCGTTCAGCTTCAGTTCAATGATCGGCATGGAGGCACGATAGCCCATCACCACGCCCTCCGGCAGCGGCAGGGGTTCAATATCGGAGGCCAGATCGCTTTCCCCGCGGCCAAAGGTTGTCATGCGCAGGCATAAAGGCGGCTCCGGCAGCTGAAAGCGCGCCTTGAGGCGCGGCAGGATTTGATCCATCACCATCACTTTGTATTCAGAGGGCACGCCGGGGGTGAAGAAAATCCAGCAGCGGTTGAGCTGCATGGCAAAACCGCAGGCCGTCCCCACCGGATTATCAATCATCTCGGCACCCTGTGGGATCTCCGCCTGCTTGCGGTTGCTGGGGGCCATTGCCTTACCGCGGCTGGCAAAGAAGGCTTCCATTTTCACCAGCCACTCAGGGTGGATCTCCAGCTCTACCCCAGCGGCGGTAGCCGCCGCCAGCGCGCTTAAGTCATCACTGGTCGGGCCCAGCCCGCCGTTGACGATCAGCACATCGGCCACCTTGCTGCGTTCAGTCAGTACTGTGACCAGCTCCTGCAGGCTGTCACCCACCGTCTGACGGCTGGTCATCGGCAAGCCGTGTTCAAACAGTACGCCAGCCAGCCAGGCCGCATTGGTGTCGACGATCTGTCCGTGCAGGACTTCGTCGCCAGTCGCGAGCATTTCCACTCTTATCATGTTGTTCTCCGGTGTACTTATGTCATGACACTGTAGGAAGCCCTTCCGGGAAACACAATGTCATTTTCGACAACGCCCGGTTATTTCTGCTGCTGCGCGACCCACGCCTTCAGCTGCTGGCGGGAACGTTTAAGGGATCCCCCCTCTGCCGCCGGCAGCGGATACCATGCCACCGGGCGCTGATAGCCGGCGAGCCGCGGGGCGGCCCAGGCCGCCAGGCGGTCCAGGGCAATTCCGCCTTCGACCAGCGCCACCGGCCGCTGACCGTACTCGGCACTCGCCTGCGGCACGATAAACACCTGCGTGACCGCTGGATGTGCCTGCACTATTTTTTCGATCTGTTCGGGCTGCACACCTTCGCCCCCCGAGAAAAACAGATTATCGCGTCGCCCGTCAATCACCAGCTCATCCTGCAGCCAGCGGCCACGGTCGCCGGTGTGTAACCATCCGTCAGCGTCAGCCAGCGGCCGTAGCGCACCCGCCGACCAGTACCCTGATGCCAGAGCCGGCGAACAAACCCAGACTTCTCCCTCCACCAGACGAACCTGATGCCCGGCTAAGGGCGGCCCGACGCCGGAACGGTGATCTGCCCGGCGGGCGCAGACGGTCGAGGCGGTTTCGGTCATACCATAGCCGCAGTAGCAGCGCAGCCCGGCCTCTTCAGCCTTACGGGTCAGCTCCCCCGGGATCTGTGCACCACCGAGCAGCACCGCACGCAGGCTGGCGGGCAGTGCTGACTGTTGCAGCAGCCGCCAGAGCTGGGTAGGGACCAGCGAGGCCAGCGTGCTGCGCGCCAGGGCCGCATGGAAACCGCGGGCATCCGGGATCACCAGAGTCGCCCCCAGCGACAGCCAGCGCCAGAGGATCCCCATACCGGAGACATGGAACAGCGGCAGTGACAGCAGCCAGCGGTCATCCCTCTTGCCGTTCATCAGCGCGGCCACCGCCGCCGCGCTGTAGAGATGAGCAGCAAAGGTGTGCGCGGCGGCTTTGGGAAGCCCGGTGGAGCCAGATGTCAGCGTCAGCGTGGCGATCCGCTCCGGCTGCCACGGAGCACTGCTCTTTCCCGTCGCCCGGCACAGCGTCAGCGGCGGAAGCGGCGCGGCCACAGGCCCGGCCAGATTCAGCATAAAACGTGCTGACAACCCCGGTAGCAGCGCGTCCCGCTGTTCAGCGGGAAGTCCGGGATTGAGTCCCAGCACCCGCGCGCCGCAGGCCAGCAGCCCGAGCCAGGCCAGCAGGGCATCAAGGCTGTTGCCGCTGCGCAGGACCACCAGGTCGCCCGGGTTGACCCCCTGCTGGCGGAAACCGGCGGCCTGTCCGCTGATGGCCTGCCCCAGCTGCTGCCAGGTCAGGCGCAGCTGACCGGCATCAACCGCCAGCGCCTCCGGGCAACGCTGCTGCCAGCCACACCACGGCCAGTCGGTTATCGCTGCCAGAGACATGATAACGCCTCGTGCCCCTGAACGGGGAGCGCACTGCCCGGCCACGCTCTGAGCACCTGCTGCTGCATCAGCTGCAGCGTGTCCAGCCCCGGCAGCACCCCCGGCGTCAGCCAGTGTGCCAGCCGCGCCAGCAAAGTCAGCCCCAGACTGGACTCCAGCGTACTGCTGATCACCGGGGTCAGCCCGTGCGCCTGCGCCTGTCTCACCTGCCGCTGCACCCGCTCAATGCTGCCGGTCAGCGTGGGTTTGATCACCACAGCGACCACGCCGGGCGCTGCGCTCAGCGCGTCTTGCTCCTCACGCAGGGTTTCGTCCCAGGCAATATTAATGCCGGTCTCTGCGGCGAAGGCCAGGCTTTGCTGCCGGTCCCTGCACGGCTCCTCGATAAACGCGATGCGTGAACGCAGTGCGGGTGAGACATGGCGGGCGAAACTCAGCGCTTTTTCCAGCGTCCAGCTGCGGTTAGCATCGAGCCGCAGGGTCAGCTGAGGCAGTGCTTCAAGCAGCAGGCTGGCCTGCATCCCGTCGCGCACCGCCTCGTACAAGCCCACCTTCATTTTCGCCAGCGGCTGCGGCTGCTGACACAGGCGCTGGAACAGCTCATCGGGGTCGCCGCTGCACAGCTGCGCCAGACGATACTCCCCCTCAGCAGGCAGTGTGTTACTCAGCCCGGCCAGCGCACAGCTGATGCCAAACGCCACGGAGTGCAGTTCACTTTCTGCAGGCATCACGCCATCACACCACTGTGACAGCCAGCCGGTGGCCTGCTCCCGAGCCTGTTCCGGCGTTTCATGACTGAACTCCGGCAGTGGCGCAATCTCGCCCCAGCCCTCCGTCTGCCCATCGCACAGCCTCACCAGCATCCCCTGTCGCACTTTTAACCGCTGATGGCGCAATACCACCCCGGCCTCCAGCGCAATCTGATATCCGTACAGCGCGGCGCGGCGCATCAGGGATTACGCCGAAACGGACTGAAGTCAGGCTGGCGTTTCTGGTTAAAGGCGTTGCGCCCTTCCTGCCCCTCTTCGGTCATATAGAACAGCATGGTGGCATTCCCCGCCAGCTCCTGCAGCCCGGCCTGTCCGTCACAGTCGGCATTGAGGGCCGCCTTCAGACAGCGCAGCGCCATCGGGCTGTTTTGCAGCATCTCGCGGCACCAGCGTACCGTCTCTTTTTCCAGTTCGGCCAGCGGAACCACCGTATTCACCAGCCCCATATCCAGCGCCTGCCGGGCATCGTACATCCGACAGAGGAACCAGATTTCACGTGCCTTTTTCTGACCGACGATGCGCGCCATATAGGCAGCGCCCCAGCCGCCGTCAAATGAGCCGACTTTCGGCCCTGTCTGGCCAAACTGCGCGTTATCGGCAGCAATTGTCAGGTCACACATCATGTGCAGTACGTGCCCGCCGCCCACGGCGTAGCCTGCCACCATCGCCACCACCGGCTTCGGGCAGGTACGGATCTGCCGCTGCAGGTCGAGGACATTCAGATGATGAACGCCGGCGTCATCCTGATAGCCGCCGTAATCGCCGCGCACTTTCTGATCTCCACCGGAGCAAAAGGCCAGGTCACCTTCTCCGGTCAGCACAATGACCCCGACAGCCGGATCCCGCCGGGCGTTATCCAGCGCCTGCTGGATTTCCACGATGGTCTGCGGACGGAAGGCATTGCGCACCTGTGGCCGATTGAGGGTAATTTTCGCTATGCCATCATCAGTTTTGTGGTAGCGAATATCGCAGAACTCAGCGCCGCAATCCTGCCACTGCGCCGGGGCATAAAGCTGTTTTTCATCGGGATACAACATCAGGGCTCCTTAATTATGATTAAGCACGCGGGCAAGCTGATGGGCAAACCCCAGGGGGTTCGCCAGGTGTGTGTTATGCCCCGCCGCTGGAATGACCGCCGGGGGCAGCGCCGCCTGCCGGGCCAGCTGTAAAAATTTCTGATCCCACTCACCGCACAGATAACGGAATGGGAAATTTTTCTCCCGCAGTTCGGGCAACAGATCCGGCTGCGCCGACAGTGAGGTAGCCTGAAGCATCGCCGCCAGGTCTTCGCCACGATTATTCAGCCGCCGGGCCACCAGACGCTGTCGCTCGACCGCTGTCAGTTCGGCAAAAACCGGCTGCTGATACCACAAATCCAGTACCTGACCGAGCGGCTGCTGGCGGAACCGCGCTGCCCAGCTGAAATCGTGATCGCGGCGGTGGCGGCGTTCGACGGGGTTACTGAGGCCAAAATGCCCCGCCTCGACCAGCAGCCCCGCCAGACCGCTTCCGGCATGACGACAGGCGTGATACAACGCCAGTCGCCCGCCCAGCGAGTAGCCTATCAGCCAGTAGCGGTCGACCTGATGGAAGTGCAGCGTGGCGTTAAGCCGCTGTGACAGATCGTCGAAATCGGTGACGGTCTGCGCCTGGGATCCGCCGTGGCCGGGCAGGTCAACACTCAGCAGCGGCCAGTGGCTGAAATAACGCTGTACCGGCTGCCAGTCCGCCGCACTGCCAAGAAAGCCGTGCAGCCAGACCAGCACCGGACGCGTACTGTGGTGGTGCCCCTGCCAGTGTGCATGAAGCATCATAAGTGGATTACCTCACTGGCACAGCGCGCCAGGGTTTGGGCACCTTCGTCCCCGTGGGTCACAACTTCGATCAGCGTCACGCCCCCCTGAAAGCCCTGCGCGACCGACTCCCGGAGCGCCTCCCAATGGGTGGGGCGGGCAAACTGCAAGCCAAACAGCGCCGCTGCATGGCGGAAGTCGACCCTGGGTGGCTGGGTGAAAAAGCGTTCCCGTTCGGCGGAAGGCGTGGGCAGCATGGAAAAGATCTGGCCGCCCTGGTTATTAATGACCATCACCACGACCGGGGCAGAAGCCTGTTGCAGCAGCGCCAGGCTGTTGAGATCGTACAGCGCGGACAGATCGCCCAGCAGGATCAGCAGCGGCTGTGCCGTGCCCCGCTGGACGCCCGCGGCCGTCGCCAGCAGCCCGTCAATGCCGCTGGCACCGCGATTACAGTAGACCGGATAACCCGCAGGAAGCTGTGCAAAAGCATCGACCAGGCGTACCGAAAGGCTATTGCCGATGAACAGCGCCCCGTTTTCTGGCAGCAGCCCGCTCAGGCGGTGGGCCAGTTGCGCCTCGCCAAACGACTGCAGATGCTGGGCCAGGTACTGCAGGGTACGTCCGGCCAGCCGGGCCAGTTCCGGGCACCAGGGACGATGCGCGGCGGCAGGATGGCGCTGCAGCCAGTCGGTCATCTCTGCCTGAATTCGCCGGCCGCGCACGCTGCCAGGATGGCGCTGACCCGGCAGCGGGTCGACCAGCCAGTAAGTATCCGGGCGGCAGCTGTTCTGGTAGTCCAGCAGATTTTTGCCGGTCAGGCTGCCGCCAAACTGCACCACGATCTCTGCCGCCGTCAGCGCCTGCCGTGCCGCCGGATGCGCCAGCCACAGGGCAGCACAGGGCAGAGGCTGCCCGGTCTGCGACACCACGTCACCCAGCAGTGGCCAGCCCAGCTCACTGGCCCACGCGGCCAGCAGACTGCCCTCCTGTGCGCTGACGCGTCCGGCAATCACCACCCCGCGTTTATTCCGCCACTGTGGCCAGTCATTTTCTACGGGAACACGGTGTTGCTGAGGGTAATGCAGCCAGGGCTCCCGGCTCTGCCACCAGCTCCCGAGTTCATCCTGCCACGCATGGAAGTCGTCGCTGTCGGGGCCATACAGGGGTTCTGCAAACGGGCAGTTAATATGCACGCCGCCGTGTTGCTGCTGTGCCAGCAGGGTGTCCACCGCCGATACCAGCCAGCGTGCCGGAATGGAAGGCGTCGGACGGGGAAGATTGAGGGATGCGCTAACGTGAGGTGCAAAGATGCCGATCTGGTCAATCGCCTGATTTGCACCGCAGTGGATCAGTTCAGGAGGGCGATCGGCACTGATGGCCACCAGCTTTTCACCGGTGAGATGCGCTTCCACCAGCGCCGGATGAAGATTCGCCACGGCCGTCCCGGAAGTGACGATCATCGCGACAGGCTGTCCGGTGGCTTTTGCCAGCCCCAGGGCCAGAAAACCCAGGCCTCGTTCGTCAAAGTGCGTATGACATAACACGTTTTCACGGGCCGCGGCTGCCAGCGCCAGCGGAGCCGATCGGGAGCCCGGGGCAATGCAGATGTGACGAACACCGTGGCGCGTCAGCGCTTCCAGCAGTACGGTAGCCCAGCGGCGATTGAACGTTGCGTGCGACAGGTCTTGCTGCATAGCCACTCCCGATCAAAAATCCTCGCGCTATTATAATCAGGCGCTTTCGTCGTCTTTTTGATTTGGGCCAGCTTTACCCCCGCTTTCCCACCCTCAGCAACGCGCCGAGGGTCGCGGCTTTACTCTCGACCTCCTGCCATTCCTGCTCCGGCACTGAGCCGCTGACGATACCGGCCCCGGCGTAGAGACGCACCTGCTCACCCGCGACCCGGGCACAGCGTAGTACCACGGAGAATTCGCTCTGTGACTGCGACAGATAGCCGATTGACCCACTGTACCAGTCGCGTCTGAAAGGCTCCTGCTGGCGGATAAAAGCCAGGGCATCTGCGCGCGGCAGCCCTGCCACCGCCGCCGTCGGCTGCAGGCGTTCCACACAGTCGGCATCATCAGGCTGCAACAGGCGGGCGCGAATACGTCGCCGCAAATGCTGCAGGTGCCGGAGGGGAAGCAGCTCTGTCGGCATCACCTCCAGCCCGGTGACAGCACCCGCCAGGCGCTGGCGAATATCGTCGACCACCAGGCCGTTTTCCCACTGATTTTTTCTGTCCTCCAGCAGCCCCGCCTGTTCCAGCCCGGCGGTTCCGGCCAGCGCTTCACTCTCCAGCTGCTTCCCATGCCGCGCATACAGCCGCTCAGGACTCGACCCGACCAGCGCCTGTCCTGCGCCGGTCGCCAGCATAAAGTGATAGCAGCGGGGGTTGATACGCCGGCTGGCGGCCAGCAGCGCAGCAGCTGACAGCGGGCCGGACAGGGTGACATCGCTGGCACGCGCCAGCACGACTTTATCCAGCTCTCCTGCCGTAATCGCCGCCAGGGCCAGGTTGACCCGCCGCAGCCAGCCGGGTTTATCCGGCAGCTGACGTACCGTAACAGCATAAGGTAACGGCGGCGCAGGCCTGGCCGGACGCAGGGCCCTGAGCCAGCATGCCATCCGCCGGGCTTCCTGCTGCAGGGAACGGTCACTGACCAGATTGAGCATTAACCGCTGGCCGGTAGCATCCTGCTGCCAGAGCAGCGCGGGCAGGAAGAAAAAGCTGCTGCCGTCAAAGCGGTTTGCTCCCGGCAGCCGCCAGTTCGCCGGGAGTGACGCAAGACGCCGCGTCGCAGACAGGATGGAGTCAAACTGCTCCAGCGCCCCGCAGGCGGCCATCAATGCTTCGCCGCTGCGCGCCTGCCAGTAAAATTGCGGCCAGCAGGTCTGGGCATCCAGCCAGTTCAGGGCATCAGTATCAGGAGACAATGGAACGCAGAGCTGCTGCTGACCGGGTGCAGAGACCCTGACCTGCAGGAGCTGGTGAATGAGCTGGTCTATAGCCCGGGCAAGTTGCATGCTGACCTCAGCGATAAAACAAAGGGAGGTCTATCGTAGCGGCAGAGAAAACGGGAAATATTGATCCGGACAAGGGGAACAGCGGAGAGGTCAATGAAACAGACGCCAGGAGGCGTCTGTTAGCAAGCGTATCTGTTAGCGACGTGCCAGCAGCAAGCCGATCACCAGGCCCACGGTCGCACCGACGCCAATACCCTGCCAGGGTTTGTCGTGTACGTAATCATCTGCACGCGTTACCGCCTGACGGGCGCGGACGTAGTAGGTATCCGACGCGTTGCTGATGCGGGACTTCACCTGATGCAGCGATTTTTCCGCTTTGGCTTTCAGCTCTACATATTTCTGATCGGCCGGATCGCCCGACGACTTCAGCACTTCTTCCAGTGTTTCAGTGAGCAGCGCCAGATCGTCATCGAGGCGAGTTTCATGTGGTTCAGTCGTAGTAGTCATTTCCATTCTCCTTGGGCGAATTAACGTCGTCAGATAACTATAGACAGTTTCCACCGCTTTGTTTGACGAAAACTACCAGGAATTAACTGAGAATGGCGAACGGCCTGTTGCGTGTGGTGTGCGGACAGTGCTGTAAATTCCGATATTTACGTTAATTCACATGCGAAACCACTGCGGTATTTAGATTTATCTGATAAATTTTGCGTGAACTGAATCATTACCCTGGCAGGCTGTCGTAACTCCCTGTAGCCGGACGCAAGCCGGCTGAGCGAATGCGTGCAAACGCACGACAGTCACTACAAACTCCGTTCACCTGAGGAAATTATTTCCGGCATGAATCGAAGAATGTTTATGAAAGCGTCAATGGCATTCGCAACCCTCAGTGGGATGTCGGGTTTATCCACGTTATTCTCCCAGGCTGCCTGGGCTGAAGACGGGATTGCCGATGGTTCCGCCAAGCGATTTGATTTTGATGTGCTTAAAAAAATGGCCGCCGATATGGCAAAACAGGCCTATGGTGGCGCTCCGGCACCGTTGCCCGAAACGCTGGCAACGCTGACTCCGCAGGCCTATAACGAAATCCAGTATGATGCTAACCACTCGCTGTGGAACGGCATCGACAATCGCCAGCTTGATGTTCAGTTCTTCCATGTAGGGATGGGCTTTAAACGCCGTATCCGCATGTTCTCGGTTGATGGTGCCAGCCGGGAAGCGCGGGAAATCCACTTCCGCCCTGAGCTGTTCAATTACAACAACGCACACGTTGACACTAAGCAACTGGAAGGTAAAACCGACCTCGGCTTCGCCGGTTTCCGCGCGTTTAAAAAACCGGAGCTGGCAAAACGGGATATCGTTTCCTTCCTCGGGGCCAGCTATTTCCGCGCAGTGGATGAGACCTTTCAGTACGGCCTGTCCGCCCGTGGGGTGGCAATCGACACCTTCAGCAACGGCAAGGAAGAGTTCCCGGACTTTACCGCCTTCTGGTTCGAAACGCCAAAAGCCGATGACACCACCTTTGTGGTCTATACCCTGCTGGATGGGCCAAGCTGCACCGGCGCGTTTAAATTCACTATTCACTGCGAAGACAAACGCGTGGTGATGGAAGTGGAAAACCACATTTATGCGCGCAAGGATATCCAGCAGCTGGGTATCTCCCCGATGACCACCATGTTCAGCTGCGGCAATAACGAACGCCGCATGTGTGACACCATCCACCCGCAGATCCACGACTCCGATCGCCTGGCGATGTGGACCGGTTCAGGTGAATGGATCTGTCGCCCGCTCAACAACCCGCAGCGTCTGACGTTCAATGCCTATCAGGATGAAAATCCGCGCGGTTTCGGCATGTTGCAGCTGAACCATGACTTTGACAGCTACCAGGATGTGATTGGCTGGTACAACAAGCGTCCAAGCCTGTGGGTGGAGCCGGTGGGCAAATGGGGCAAAGGGGCGATTAACCTGATGGAGATCCCGACCACCGGGGAGACACTGGATAATATCGTCTGCTTCTGGCAGCCAGCCGACGCCATTAAAGCCGGGAGCGAGCACAGCTTCTCCTACAAGCTTTACTGGAGCGGCCTGCCGCCGGTACGCAGCGGGCTGGCACGCGTAAATGCCACCCGCACCGGTATGGGCGGCTTCCCGGAAGGCTGGGCTCCGGGTGAACACTATCCGAACGTCTGGGCTCGTCGTTTTGCCGTCGATTTTGTGGGTGGCGATCTGAAAGCCGCTGCGCCGAAAGGTATTGAACCGGTGATTAATATCTCCTCCGGCACGCTGAAACAGGTTGAAATCCTCTACGTTGAACCGATCAACGGTTATCGTATTCTCTTCGACTGGTACCCTGACAGCGATGCCACCGATCCGGTGAATATGCGCCTGTTCCTGCGTACCAAAGATGAGACATTAAGCGAAACCTGGCTGTATCAGTATGTCCCACCGCCGCCAGAAAAGCGTAAGTATGTTGATGACCGGGTCATGACTGCTGGTTAAGAGCGCGTAAAGCAAATGATGTGGGGCGACCGAAAAATCGCCCTCCTTCCTGTGGCGTACGCAGAATTACATGCCCTGCGTACGCTGCATATCAATATGTGGAATACCGTCCTCGAGATACGCTTCACTGACCGCCACAAATCCCTGACGACCATAAAACTCCTGCAAATGCGCCTGTGCTGAAAGAAAAATCGGCTGCCCGGGCCAGTGCTGTTCGCAGCTGTTTAGCGCCTGCACCATCAGCCGGCTGCCCAGATTCAGCCCACGCGCATCACCGGACACAATCACCCGACCAATCTTCACCGGCTTACCGGCGCTGACCGGGCCCAGAATGCGAAGATACGCCACCAGTTTATTCTCCAGCATCCCCAGCAGATGGCGGTTGTTCCCGAGCAAATCCGCACCATCTATATCGAGATAAGGGCACTGCTGCTCAACGATAAATACCGCGTTACGTAATGCCAGCAGCCGGTAGAGCTGGGCGGCATCAAGTTCGCTGTGGTGCAGGTCTTGCCAGATGATATCCATTAACTTAGCTCCTCCGATGAAGCAAAAAAAAATCGGGCCACTGTGGGCCCGATTATTATTATCTGTATTGCATGAAATTACATCAGTGGCTGCGCCAGTTTCACCAGCGAAATCAGCGGCTGCGGGAAGATACCCAGTATCAACACCAGAATCGCAGAGATCAGCACCACCACCCCACCGGCGGTAAATGCCCAGTTGGCCGGCGCGTCACGCTGAGATAACTCAGGCGGAGACAGATACAGGCTGACGGTCATACGCAGGTAGTAGTACAGACCAATGGCACTGCCCAGTACCACCGCACCGGTCAGCCACCACAGCTGCGCACTGACGCCCACAGCAATCACATAGAACTTACCGATAAAGCCCAGCGTCATCGGGATACCCGCCAGCGACAGCATCATCACGGTCATGACTGACGCGAGGATCGGACGGTGCCAGAACAGACCACGGTAAGAGTACATGGAATCCGCATCCGGGCCACGGTACGGGCTGGACATCAGGCTGACCACACCGAAAGCACCCAAGCTGCTGAACAGATAACCGGCCAGGTAAACGCCCACGGTTTCCATCGACAGCTGATGAGTCTGCACGGCGATCAGTGCCACCAGCAGGTAACCCAGGTGAGCGATCGAGGAGTAACCCAGCAGGCGCTTAATGTTGCTCTGCGAGATAGCCATCAGGTTACCGAACAGCATCGAAGCGACCGCAATCAGACTGAGAACGATGCGTACACCCTCGTTGTCGGCCATCGGCGCATACATAAACAGACGCATCAACACGCCAAAGATGGCGATCTTGCTGGCAGTCGCCAGGAAGGTCGATACCGGAGCCGGAGCGCCCTGGTAAACATCCGGCGTCCACAGGTGGAATGGTACCAGCGACAGTTTAAAGCCAAAGCCGACGATCATCATGCCCAGACCGGCCAGCAGCAGCGGTTCATTGATAACGCCGTCGTTCAGGCTTTTACCCAGTGAGGCAAAGCTCAGGCTACCGGAATCAGCATACACCAGCGCCATACCGAACAGCAGGAATGAAGAGGCTGCTGCCGACAGAATAGTGTATTTGATGGCCGCTTCCAGCGATCGTTTTTGCTGGAAGGCGTAACCCACCAGACCAAACAGTGGCAGCGAAATCAGCTCGATACCGATAAACAGCGAGGCAAGATGGTTCGCACTGGCCAGGACCACACCGCCCAGGGCAGCAATCAGCACCAGCAGATAGAACTCTTCGCGATTATCCGGATAGGTTGCCAGCCACGGGTAGGCGAAGGTGCAGGTGGCCAGGCTGGCCAGGATCACCAGCCCGGTATACAGCATTGAATAGCCGTCCACCCGCATCAGCGGGGTAACGTCCATTGGCCCTGCCTGGCCGACAAAGTACAGAGAAAACAGCGCCAGGTTCAGACCGACCACGGCCAGCGTCGCATTAACGAAGTGGTTGCGTCGCCACGCAATGGACAGCATCACAACTACCACCGTCAATCCGACGATCAGCAGCGGCAGAAGCGCGATCAATTGTTGAGGAGTTATTGTCATGGCGAATTACGGCCTTGTAGTTGAAATTGAAGCAGTAAACCACTGCTGAATGTTGCTCATCGCAGCGTGCGAGGTATCCAGAATCGGCTGCGGATAAACACCCAGCAACACCAGCAGTACCACCAGCACCATAATCATCAGGAACTCACGCGCAGACATGCCGCGCAGCGGTGTTTCTGACTTAGGCGCACCGTAGTAAGCGCGTTGCATCATAATCAGCGAGTACACCGAGGCAAACACCAGACCAAAGGTAGCGATAACAATGATCACCGGTACCGTCTGGAAGCTGCCCGTCAGGATCATGAATTCACCGACAAAGTTACCGGTACCTGGCATCCCCAGGTTAGCCACGGCAAAGAACAGCGACAAACCCGGCAGCCATTTGATACGCGACCACAGGCCACCCATCTGACGCATGTCGCGGGTGTGAAGGCGCTCATACAGCTGACCGCAGAGAATAAACAGTGCAGATGCCGACAGGCCGTGAGCAATCATCTGAATCACTGCCCCCTGGAACGCCAGCTGGCTGCCGGTGTAGATAGCAATCAGCACGAAGCCCATATGGGAAATCGAGGTGTAAGCAATCAGACGCTTAATATCGTACTGCGAGAACGCCATCCAGGCCCCGTAGAAGATACCGATAATCCCCAGCCACATGGCAATCGGTGCAAATTCGGCAGACGCATTCGGGAACAGCGGCAGAGCAAAACGCAGCAGACCATAAGCTGCCGTTTTCAGCAGGATACCGGCCAGGTCAACGGAACCTGCCGTCGGTGCCTGACTGTGGGCATCTGGCAGCCAGCCGTGCAGGGGAACCACCGGCATTTTTACCGCGAAAGCGATAAAGAAGCCCAGCATCAGCAGATATTCCACGCCGTGCGTCATCGGTGTTTTCAGCAGCTCTTCGTAGCTAAACGTCCATATTCCCGTCGCGTTGTAATGCACAAACACCAGCGCCAGAATGGCAATCAGCATCACCAGACCACTCGCCTGGGTATAGATGAAGAATTTGGTCGCCGCAGAAATACGCGTCTTCCCGTCGGAGGCTTTATGGCCCCAGAGCGCGATCAGGAAGTACATCGGCACCAGCATCATCTCCCAGAAGAAGAAGAACAGGAACATGTCCATTGCCAGGAACACGCCGATGACGCCACCGAGGATCCACAGCAGGTTAAGGTGGAAGAAGCCCTGCCACTTCTCGATTTCGTTCCACGAACAGAGGATAGCCATCAGGCCCAGCAGGCCGGTCAGCACAACCATCAACAGTGAAAGCCCATCCAGCGCAAGATGGAACTCAATGCCGAAACGTGGGATCCACGGCACGGAGAACTCAGATTGCCACTGCGGAATACCTGCAGCCTGAGTCAGTGAGTAATCTCCCTGCAGCCACAGTTGCAGCGAGAGTACAAAGGTCAGCCCCATTGCGATCAATGCAATCCAGCGTGGTAGCTTAGGCCCGAAGCGCTCCAGCTGCCAGCACAGTAATCCACCGACAAACGGGATGAATATTAGCCAAGGTAATAACATGGCGGTTTTCCCTTTATTGCGATTTTTATTCTTTATAGGGTGTGGCTCTGCCCCACCCCACTCACTAACCTTTAGATCACCAGCAGCAGCGCCAGCACCACAACGGCACCGATGCTCATGGAAGCGAGATACCAGCGCAGGTAGCCGTTTTCACTGACGACCAGACCTTTATTCGCGCCACGCGCCAGTAAAGCCGGAATATTCATCAGGGCGTTCAGCGGATCGCGCGACAGCAGCCAGGCCACACCGAGATAAGGCTTAACAAAGACTTTGTCATACAGCCAGTCGAAGCCCCAGGCGGCAAACCACCAGGTGGTAAAGAAACGCCCCACGGCACTGTTCGCTATCGCGGTCACCAGCGTGCGTTTACCCAGCCACAATGCGGCCGCCAGCAGGATGCCCACAATAGCCACGACGCCGGAAGCAATCTCCAGGGTCAGGACGCTGCTGTGTGCCAGCTCGCTGGTTTCTGGCAGAACGCCTCTCAGCGGTGGAACAATCATCGCGCCAATAAAGGTAGAGAGAATTAACAGCACAATCAGCGGCAGATGGTGAGTGATACCTTTGCCCGCATGAGCGTGAATTTTTTCTTCCCCGTGGAAAGCAATAAAGATCATACGGAAGGTGTAGAGCGAGGTCATGAACGCCCCGGCCAGACCCGCAATCATCAGATTAAGATGACCGTTAGCCAGCGCACCCGCCAGAATCTCATCCTTACTGAAGAAGCCTGCGGTGATCAGCGGCAGCGCAGACAGTGCGGCCCCGCCAACCAGGAAGCAGACGTACACCAGCGGAATACTTTTACGCAGACCGCCCATCTTGAAGATGTTCTGCTCGTGATGGCAGGCAAGGATCACCGAACCGGAAGAGAGGAACAGCAGCGCTTTAAAGAACGCATGGGTCATCAGATGGAAAATCGCTGCATCCCAGGCCTGAACCCCCAGCGCCAGGAACATGTAACCAATCTGACTCATCGTAGAGTAAGCCAGCACGCGTTTGATATCGGTCTGCACCAGCGCGGCAAAACCGGCCAGCACCAGGGTAATCGCACCAATAATCCCGACCAGATGCAGCACTTCAGGCGTCATCAGGAACAGGCCGTGAGTACGGGCAATCAGGTAAACCCCGGCGGTCACCATCGTCGCGGCATGGATCAACGCGGAAACAGGCGTCGGACCGGCCATCGCATCAGCCAGCCAGGTCTGGAGCGGCAGCTGTGCCGATTTACCGACCGCACCACCTAACAGCATCAGGGTTGCCCACTGCAGCATATGGTTGTCCGCCGCAAAGTGCGCCGGTGCCAGCTCCATCATTTCGCGGAAGTTCAGCGTGCCCAGCTCGTTGTAAAGAATGAACAACGCGAACGCCAGGAACACATCCCCCACGCGGGTAATGATAAAAGCTTTCATCGCCGCCGCGCCGTTTTTCGGGTTGGTGTAGTAGAAGCCAATCAGCAGATAAGAGCAGAGGCCAACGCCTTCCCAGCCGAGATACATCAGCATCAGGTTATCGGCCAGCACCAGAACGACCATGCTGGCGATAAACAGGTTGGTATAGGCGAAGAACCGCGAGTAGCCCTCTTCCCCACGCATGTACCAGGAGGCAAACATGTGGATCAGGAAGCCAACGCCGGTCACGACCGACAGCATGGTCAGCGACAGGCCGTCCAGCGTCAGGTTAACGTCAATCTTGAAGTTTCCGACCTGCATCCAGGTCCACAATGACTGGTTGAATACCTGCTGGCCGTTATTGAAGAAGTCGACGCCCGCATAGGCCGCGACCAGCGCCGCAAGACCGACAGACCCCATACCCACGGTCGCTGACAGGTTCTCTGACCAGCGGCCACGGGAGAAGGCCAGTAACAGGAAGCCAATCAGCGGAAACAGGATTGTTAAATAGAGAAGGTTCATCCGCGCATCTCGCTCACTTTATCAATGTTGAGTGTCTGGCTGCGGCGATGGAGCTGCAACAGCAGCGCCAGGCCAATGCTGGCCTCAGCCGCGGCCAGGCTGATTGCCAGGATATACATTACCTGACCGTCGGCCTGTCCCCAGTAGCTCCCCGCCACCACAAACGCCAGTGCAGCAGCGTTAATCATGATTTCGAGACCAATCAACATAAACAGCAGATTACGGCGGATTACCACGCCCGTCAGTCCGAGGACAAACAGAATGGCCGCCAGAATAAGTCCATGCTGCAGAGGGATCATACCCGCTCCTCCTTGTTACTTTTCGCCGCATCAGACGGGCGGTTGCTCAGAACCTCACCGGGACGCTGTTCGCGGCCGATGTGGAACGCCACCACCAGGCCTGCCAGAAGCAGCATCGACGCCAGCTCAACGGCGAGAACGTAAGGACCAAACAGGCTGATACCGACGGCTTTCGCATCGATCATCTTACCGTCAATGCCCTGGTCGTTGATGCCGCTGATGGCGTAAACCAGCACCACCAGTAACACCAGCGAAAGTACGGCCGGGCCCATCCACATAGACGGCTTCAGCCACTGACGCTCCTGCTCAACTTCCTGGCCGCCAAGGTTCAGCATCATCACCACGAAAACAAACAGCACCATAATGGCACCGGCATAAACGATGATTTCCAGCGCACCGGCAAAGTAGGCACCGAGCGAGAAGAACACCCCGGCAACCGCCAGCAAAGAAATAATCAGGTACAGCAGCGCATGTACCGGGTTGGTATGCGTGATGACGCGTAACGTCGCCAGCACAGATACCAGACCACAAACGTAAAATGCAAATTCCATGCCTGGCTCCTTAAGGTAACAAGCCCTTGACGTCGATGGGTTTGGCTTCGTTTTCTGCGTCGCCTTTGTCTTTGCCATCGATCGCCATACCCGCCATCCGGTAAAAATTATATTCCGGGTATTTACCCGGGCCGGAAATCAGCAGGTGCTCTTTTTCATACACCAGATCCTGACGCTTAAACTCACCCAGTTCGAAATCTGGGGTAAGCTGAATCGCAGTGGTCGGGCAGGCCTCTTCACACAGGCCACAGAAGATGCAGCGCGAGAAGTTAATACGGAAAAACTCCGGGTACCAGCGCCCGTCGGCCATCTCTGCTTTTTGCAGCGAGATACAGCCAACCGGACAGGCCACGGCGCACAGGTTGCAGGCAACGCAGCGCTCCTGACCGTCGGGGTCACGCGTCAGTACAATACGACCACGATAACGGGGTGGCAGATAAACCGGTTCTTCCGGATACATCATGGTTTCGCGTTTGGCGAAGGCGTTCATCCCTATCAGCCAGATACTGCGTACGGTTGTCCCGAAACCAACAACAAGGTCTTTTAATGTCATCTTCTTAACCCCTTACTGCGCCGTGTACAGAATGACTGCGGCAGTTGCCAGCAGATTCAACAGCGTCAACGGCAGACAGACTTTCCAGCCGAACGACATCACCTGGTCATAGCGCGGACGCGGTAACGCAGCACGAATCAGAATAAACATCATCATGAAGAATGCCGTTTTAATCGCGAACCAGAAAATCGGTGGCAGCCACGGACCGTTCCAGCCGCCGAAGAACAGCGTAACGATCAGTGATGAAACGGTAACGATACCGACGTATTCACCGACGAAGAACAGGCCGAACTTCATCCCGGCATATTCAATGTGGTAACCGTCAGCAAGTTCCTGCTCCGCTTCTGGCTGGTCAAATGGATGGCGGTGACACACTGCCACACCGGCGATGCAGAAAGTGAGGAAGCCGAGGAACTGCGGGATGACGTTCCACAGATGCTGCTGGCTGTTCACAATGTCGACCATGTTGAATGAGCCAGCCTGTGCCACTACGCCCATCAGCGACAGCCCGAGGAACACTTCGTAACTCAGAGTCTGAGCCGATGCACGCATCGCCCCCAGCAGTGAGTATTTGTTATTACTCGACCAGCCTGCAAACAGCACGGCATAGACCGCCAGGCCTGCCATCATCAGGAAGAACAGCAGACCAATGTTCAGGTCTGCGCCCATCCATGTTGGCGTCACAGGCACAATCGCCATCGCCAGCAGCAGCGAGGTAAAGGCAATCATTGGCGCAAGGGTAAAGATCACACGATCGGTAAACGGCGGGATCCAGTCCTCTTTAAAGAACATTTTGATCATATCCGCCACCAGCTGCAGTGATCCACCCCAGCCGACGCGGTTAGGCCCGTAGCGGTTCTGGAACAGACCGAGCAGGCGACGCTCACCAAAGCTCATAAAGGCGCCGCAGCCCACCACCACAAACAGGATGATCAGTGCTTTGACGACGGCAATCAGCACGTCGATAACTTCCGGTGTCAGCCAGCTCATTGTACTGCCTCCCGCAGATTGTCGATGTCGCTACCCGCCAGGAACGGTGGAATACCCGGTAAACCGAGCGGCAGACCGACCTGCCCCGCCTGCAACGTGCTGGAGAAGCGGACCGGCAGGCGCAGTGTCTCGCCCTGGCAGGTAAATTCAACCGCCGTACCGGCATTAACGCCAAGCTTCGCGGCATCTTCCGGGTTCACCATCACATAAGCCTCAGGCATACGCTGCTGGATAACCGGTGCGCGCTGGGTCATTTCATCGCTGCCGAACAGGTGGAAGTATGGCGCTACGCGCCAGGCATCATGGCTGCCAGCGAAAGCAGCAGGCACATTTTCGAACCAGCCCAGCTGAGGCACACCCGCTTCGATCAGTCGCACCCCCGGATCGCCATTACGCAATTTACCCCCCACTTCGACCTGGAATTTATTCCATGCCTGCGGTGAGTTCCAGCCAGGCGCCCACGCAAATGGGATCTGCGAACGGGCAGCACCCGGCTGGTTGTTCCCTTCCATAGAGAAGGCAAACATACTGTCTTTGTCCTGCGGCTGGCGCGGCTCATGCACGCTGATATTGGCGCGCATCGCGGTACGTCCGCTGGAACGGTGTGGTGAACGCGCCAGTTTCTGACCCCGAATACGGAAGCTGGCATCCGGAGCCGCCTCTTTAATTCCGGCCAGCTGTGGCAGCGCAACGATGCAGGCATCGATCACATGATCGAGCTGGCTCCAGTCGACTTCGCGGCTGTTGATGGTGCTCTGCAGCGAATGCAGCCAGCGCCAGCTTTCCAGCATCTGCACTTTTTCATCGTAATAAGCCGGGTCATACACCTGGAAGAAGCGCTGTGCGCGGCCTTCCTGATTCACCACCGTACCGTCGCTTTCTGCAAAGCTTGCACTGGAGAGGATCAGACCGGCTTTCTCGGTGGTCGCCGTACGCTGATGATCCAGTACGATGACGCTTGGCGTGTTGGCCAGCGCTGCATCCACTTTCGCTTTAGGCAGGTGACGATACAGGTCGTTTTCGAGGATGATCACCGCATCAGCCGCACCGCTTTCCAGCTCGGACAAGACGGTATCAAGGGATTTACCGCCGATCATGCCAAGTCCAACGCTGTTCGCCGCCGTAGCCAGCAGGGTGATGCCTACATCAGCACCGCGCCCTTTCAGCGCTTTCGCCACGTTGGCGGCCGCCTGAATCATCGCTTCGCTACCGGAGTTAGTCCCGGAGATGATCAGTGGTTTTTTCGCCCCGGCTAAGGCCTGCACAATAACGTCAATTTTGCCGGCCAGTGATTTATCAAGGTCAGCAACGGCTGGTGCGCTGGCATCCAGTTCGTGGGCGATAGCGAAACCAAGGCGCGCCTGATCTTCCACCGGGGCACGATAGCTCCAGGCGGCGATGTCATCCAGACGCGTCTGGTCGACGTTAGTCACGAACAGCGGATGTTTAGCGTTCTGCCCGATGTTGAGGATCGCCGCAATCTGCCAGTCAGCCACTTTTTGCGCAGCCGCCATTTCACGGGATTTTCCTTTGACCGCCTGACGCACGGACAGCGCCACGCGCGCGCCGGTCTGGGTCAGATCTTCGCCCAGCACCAGCACGGCATCGTAGCTTTCAATCTCACGCAGCGCTGGCGTATGGATGCCACCGTCGCGCAGCACTTTCAGCATCAGATCCAGACGCCCCTGCTCCCCTGCCGGGATACCGGTAGAGAAGTTGTCAGCCCCCACCAGCTCACGCAGGGCAAAGTTGCTCTCTACGCTGGCGCGTGGGGAACCGATGCCGATCACTTTCTTCGCCTGGCGCAGCACATCCGCCGCGCCCTGCATAGCCTGATCGGCATTCAGTGAGATCCAGTCATCGCCGCGACGCTGCATAGGCTGACGCGGACGATCTTTCAGGTTCACGTAGCCATAGCCGAAGCGGCCGCGATCGCACAGGAAGTAGTGGTTTACCGTGCCGTTATAGCGGTTTTCAATACGGCGCAGTTCACCATAGCGCTCACCCGGGCTGGTATTACAGCCGATGCTGCACTGCTGGCAGATGCTGGGTGCAAACTGCATATCCCACTTGCGGTTATAACGCTCGGAGTGTGTTTTATCGGTAAATACGCCGGTTGGACATATTTCGACCAGATTACCGGAGAACTCACTTTCCAGCACGCCATCTTCAGGACGACCGAAGTAGACGTTGTCATGGGCTCCGTAAACACCGAGGTCGGTCCCGTCTGCATAATCTTTGTAATAACGCACACAGCGATAGCAGGCAATACAGCGGTTCATTTCATGGGAAATGAACGGGCCGAGATCCTGATTGCGGTGCGTACGTTTGGTGAAGCGATACCGGCGGAAGCTGTGGCCGGTCATCACTGTCATATCCTGCAGGTGACAGTTACCCCCCTCTTCACAGACCGGGCAATCGTGCGGGTGGTTGGTCATTAACCACTCCACCACACTTTCGCGGAACTCTTTTGCTTCACCGTCATCAATAGAGATGAAGGTACCGTCAGACGCCGGTGTCATGCAGGACATAACCAGGCGACCACGGGTGTCTTCGGCATTCTGAAATTGCTTCACCGCGCACTGGCGGCAGGCACCGACGCTACCGAGCGCCGGGTGCCAGCAGAAATAAGGAATATCTAAGCCGAGGGAGAGACAAGCCTGTAACAGGTTGTCTGCGCCATCAACATCATATTCTTTACCGTCTACATGAATTGTAGCCATAGTGAACATGCTTCCGTAAGGCCCGTGCGAACACGGGCGTTAAACTTTGCTTACCAGCGCGCCTTTAACAGGTTTGGCTGGATGCCGCTAATCGCGTGTGCGTTGCTGAATACCTGAGGTGCCATACCCGCTTCAAACTCTTCACGGAAGTATTTAATGGCACTTTGCAGTGGCTCTACTGCACCAGGCGCATGCGCACAGAAGGTCTTACCCGGGCCAAGCTGGCGGCAGAGCTGCAGCAGGGTTTCGATATCCCCCGGCTGGCCCTGCTTATTTTCCAGCGCGCGCAGAATTTTTACGCTCCATGGCAGGCCGTCACGGCAGGGCGTACACCAGCCGCAGGACTCACGGGCGAAGAACTCTTCCAGGTTACGCACCAGTGACACCATATTGATCTCGTGGTCAACGGCCATCGCCAGCGCGGTACCCAGACGGCTGCCGGCTTTACCAATGCTGGCAAACTCCATCGGCAGGTCGAGGTGTGCCTCGGTCAGGAAGTCTGTCCCTGCCCCGCCCGGCTGCCAGGCTTTAAACTTCAGCCCATCGCGCATGCCACCGGCATACTCTTCAAGGATTTCACGTGCGGTAGTACCAAATGGCAGCTCCCAGACGCCCGGATTCTTCACGCGGCCGGAAAAGCCCATCATTTTGGTGCCGGTATCTTCGCTGGTGGAGATGCCTTTGTACCAGTCAACGCCGTTAGCGATGATCGCCGGAACGTTGGAAAGCGTCTCGACGTTGTTCACGCAGGTTGGCTTGCCCCAGGCACCCGCAGTTGCCGGGAACGGTGGCTTGGAGCGAGGGTTAGCACGGCGTCCTTCCAGCGAGTTAATCAGGGCTGTTTCTTCACCGCAAATATAACGACCGGCGCCGGTATGCACGATAAGTTCAAAATCGAACCCCGTACCGAGAATGTTCTTGCCAAGCAGCCCCGCTTCGGTCGCTTCAGCAATGGCACGGCGCAGGTTAACGGCAGCTTCAATGTACTCACCGCGCAGGAAGATATAGCCGCGATAGGTTTTCAGCGCGAAGGCGGCAATCAACATGCCTTCCACCAGCTGATGGGGCATCTGCTCCATCAGCAGGCGGTCTTTATAGGTGCCCGGTTCCATTTCATCGGCGTTACATAACAGATAACGGATGTTCATGGATTCGTCTTTTGGCATCAGGCTCCACTTCAGACCGGTAGAAAAGCCCGCGCCGCCACGCCCTTTCAGACCGGAGTCTTTCACCTGGCTAACAATGTCTTCCGGCGACAGGGATTTCAGCGCCTTTTCAGCACCGGCATAGCCATTCTTACTGCGGTACTCTTCGAGGAATACCGGCTGCTTGTCTTCACGCATCCGCCAGGTCAGCGGATGCATTTCAGCAGTACGCACGATCTGTCTCATTGATACTGCTCCAGTAAGTTGGCGATACCTTCCGGCGTGAGATGAACGTGGGTATCTTCATCCACCATCATCACCGGCCCTTTGTCGCAGTTACCGAGGCAGCAGGTTGGCAGCAGCGTAAAGCGACCGTCAGCCGTGGTCTGACCCGGTTTAATATTCAGGTTGCTTTCCAGCGCCGACTGAATGCCCTGGAAGCCGGTGATGTGGCATACCACGCTGTCGCAGTAGCGGATCACATGGCGACCCACCGGCGTACGGAAGATCTGGCTGTAAAACGTGGCCACCCCTTCGACATCGCTGGCCGGGATGCCCAGCACCTCAGCGATGGCATGGATGGCACCGTCTGGCACCCAGCCCCGGTGTTTCTGAACGATTTTCAGCGCTTCAATAGATGCCGCACGGGCATCTTCGTAGTGGTGCTTTTCATGCTCGATGGCATCGCGCTCTGCCGCACTCAGCACAAAAGCTCCGGTTTCGTCGATCGTTTCGATCGCAATTCTCTGATCGTGCATAATTAGCGGTCCACGTCTGACATAACAAAATCGATACTACCGAGGTATACGATCAGATCGGATACCAGGCTGCCGTTGATCACCGATGGGATCTGCTGCAGGTGCGGGAAACTCGGCGTGCGCACGCGGGTGCGGTAGCTCATCGTGCTGCCATCGCTGGTCAGGTAGTAACTGTTGATCCCTTTGGTCGCTTCAATCATCTGGAAGGATTCGTTGGCCGGCATTACCGGGCCCCACGACACCTGCAGGAAGTGAGTGATCAAGGTTTCGATATGCTGCAGCGTGCGCTCTTTCGGCGGCGGCGTGGTCAGCGGATGGTCAGCTTTGAACGGGCCTGCCGGCATGTTCTTCAGGCACTGTTCCAGGATGCGCATACTCTGGCGCATCTCTTCCATCTTCAGCATGACACGGGTGTAAGCACAGCTCACGCCATCGCCGATTGGCACTTCGAAATCGAAGTTTTCATAACCGGAATACGGACGCCATTTACGCACGTCAAAGTCCAGACCGGTGCCACGCAGGCCAGCCCCCGTGGTCCCCCACGCCAGTGCTTCTTCCATGTTATAGGCAGAAACACCTTTGGAACGGGCAATCAGCACGGAGTTTTTCAGCGCGGTCTGTTCATAGGCTTTCAGACGCTTAGGCATCCAGTCCAGGAACTCACGCAGCAGGCGCTCCCAGCCTTTTGGCAGGTCATGCGCCACGCCGCCGATGCGGAACCAGGCCGGGTGCATACGGAAGCCAGTAATGGCTTCTACCACGTCATAAATTTTCTGGCGGTCGGTAAAAGCAAAGAACACCGGAGACATTGCACCGACGTCCTGGATAAACGTAGAGATGTACAACAGGTGGCTGTTTATACGGAACAGCTCTGATAGCATCACGCGAATGACTTCTACGCGCTCAGGGACTTTGATACCGGCCAGCTTTTCTACCGCCAGTACGTAAGGCATTTCATTCACGCAGCCGCCGAGATATTCAATACGGTCGGTATACGGAATGTAGCTGTGCCAGGACTGACGTTCGCCCATTTTTTCGGCACCGCGATGGTGATAACCGATATCCGGCACGCAGTCGACGATCTCTTCACCGTCCAGCTGCAGGATAATACGGAAGGCCCCGTGCGCGGAGGGGTGGTTCGGGCCCAGGTTGAGGAACATGAAGTCCTCATTATTGGTCGAACGCTTCATGCCCCAGTCTTCAGGCTTGAAGGTCAGAGATTCCATCTCCAAATCTTCTTTCTGCTTGGTCAGTTCGAACGGATCGAACTCGGTCGCACGCGCCGGATAATCTTTGCGCAGCGGATGCCCTTCCCAGCTCTGCGGCATCATGATGCGCGTCAGGTGCGGGTGACCTTCAACATTGATACCAAACATCTCCCAGGTTTCACGCTCATACCAGTTGGCATTCGGGAAAATTTTGGTGATGGTGGGCACATTCAAATCGTTTTCAGACAACGCCACCTTGAGCATGATGTCGCGGTTGCGTTCAATGGAGATGAAGTGATAGAAAACGGAAAAATCCGCCGCCGGTAAACCGGCACGGTGGGTACGCAGGCGCTCATCCATGCCATGCAGGTCATACAGCATCACATAGGGTTTAGGCAGCTTGCGCAGGAACTCAATGATCTCAAGCAACTGCTCACGTTTCACCCAGACTACCGGCACGCCGGTACGGGTCGCTTGTACTGTAAAGGCATCAGGCCCAAAACGATTACGCAGCTCGCCGATCACCGGGTCATCCTGGTGATCTCGGGTTTGCCATAACGGCTGGGCGAGATCTTGCGTGGTTAAATCTGTCATAAGTTGTTCACCATGCTGGCCTGTCTGACAGGCACTCAGTGTTGGCGTCAGGTGGGTCAGCGCAGATGACGTTGTGTTTTTATTGCGCTTTTAATGACCACATCCATAAACTGCTGTCTTAAATTTCGTCAGGGGTACGCAGATTGGTCACTGCAATACGCTCGGCGTTTTTCCTGTCGCGCTCAGACTGCATATTCGCGCGATAGACACCCTGATCGCTGACGACCCACGACAGCGGGCGACGTTCTTTGCCGATCGACTCCTGCAGCAGCAGCAGCGCCTGCATGTAGGCTTCCGGGCGAGGCGGACAGCCGGGAATATACACATCAACCGGCAGGAATTTGTCCACACCCTGCACCACAGAGTAGATATCGTACATGCCGCCGGAGTTCGCACAGGCTCCCATTGAAATCACCCATTTAGGTTCCAGCATCTGGTCATAGAGGCGCTGCACTACCGGGGCCATCTTGGTAAAACAGGTCCCTGCTACCACCATAAAGTCTGCCTGACGTGGTGATGCACGGATAACTTCAGAACCAAATCGCGCCACGTCGTGTACCGCAGTAAACGAGGTTGTCATCTCGACGTAGCAACAAGAAAGACCGAAGTTGAACGGCCAGAGGGAATTTTTACGACCCCAGTTCACCATATCGTGCAGGGCATGTTCTAACTTGCCCATGTAGACGTTTTGATGAACGTGCTTTTCCAGGGGATCGGTGACGATCTCCTGTTTTTGCAGTGGGTAACGGTCATTCTCACCGTTCGGGTCTATGCGGGTGAGCGTATAGTCCATGTGTTTTTGCCTCGCTGTTACTGCTTGTGACGGTTGGCGTGCGAGATGGTGGTAGGTTTGACGTCAAACTGACGACGGGCAGGTGCCCAATCCAGTGCGCCAATGCGAACCAGATAAAACAGACCAGCAAGCAGAACCAAAATGAAAATGGCGGCTTCGACAAAGCCGACCCATCCGCTTTCGCGAATCGCCGTCGACCATGCATAAAGATAGAGGGCTTCAACGTCGAAGATGACGAAGAACATGGCAACCAGATAAAACTTGGCAGACAGGCGCAGTTTTGCCGTGCCAACGGAGGCTATACCGGATTCGAAAGGGGTATTTGTATGCCTTCCACGGGCTTTTCCGCCCAAAAACCATGCCCCGGCCAACATCAGGCAGCAGAGACCAATCGAGACGATCAGGAAAACAGCAAATGCCCAATGATGGGCGACGACTTCTGTGGTTGTTGACATACTCTTGCTTACTCACCAAAAGTGGCGTTTTGCGTCCTGCTCTCATATTTGGCAGTTAACACACCACATCGATTCAAGGGAAGAATGAAAAACCGGATAAATTTTACTGACTTTTATGATTAGGCAGTAATTTTATGTGGTTTTTTACTCCTTTAACTGACCTTTTGTCAACTTTGACAAAACTATCCGCACATTAATTTACACACCCAACATTTTTTTAACACATGATGCTCAAAAAGTGGGCTAAATCGAGTCAGTGACATCATGTGATCAAAGTGTAGCGGTTAAAACCCTGATTGGATCGTGTATTTAACATGGACTATTTTGGCAGGAATGGACGGGTTTTCCTGCCCCTTAATGGGGTTATTTTTTTGATCCAGGACACACTTTGGTGTTTTTTGGCAGGAAAACGGGCAGTTTTCAGGCAGCTGAACGTACTGACTGATCGGACCAGATAGTTATTATGGGCATCCGAAACCTGTTGAGGACGGCATTGAACACTTTTTGACAGCGAGAGGGGTAACTTGCGCTAAAAAGCGGGGGATCTCACGACAATCAGGGCAAAAAAAAGGCCTCTCAGTTCATTATCACACTGAAAGACCTGTTTTATACAGTAAAACTAAAAAAAATCATTTTTAATGATAAAAATAATCGTTTGCGTTTACTGGTTACTCTTCTTCATCGGCAAAGGCTGCGCCATCCTGAGCTGCGACGGTCAGGTTGTAGGGATCGTTACGTGATTCCATCGCGTTAAAGATCGCCAGAGCCAGTTCATTATCGCTGTCCGGGTTACGGCACAGCAGATATTCCGTATCCGGCAGCATAGGCAGACCTTCTGCCGCCCCCATAACACGCAGCTCCGGGCTCATCATTTCAACCGGACGGGCGGTGACGCCCAGACCGGCTTTAACGGCAGCACGCACTGCAGCCAGCGTTGAGGCGACGTATGAGATACGCCACGGAATGCCGGCCTCGTTGAGATGATCAATAGCCATATCACGATAAGGGCTTGGCTCATCCAGCAGCACCAGAGGAATCGCTTCACCACGCTGGAAGATGTAGTCAGCCGCACAGTACCAGAGAGTGGGCGACGTGCGTAATACCTGCCAGGTGAAGTTCATCGGACTGGAGGTGGTGACGACCAGATCGACTTCGCCCTGGTTGAGCATTTCCATCATGAACGGGTTGCGCTTCACACGGACATCAATAGCCAGCTTGGGATAGACCGAGGTCACGCGGTTGAGCAGGAACGGCAAAATAGTATCGGAGGTATCATCGGATGCGCCGATGGTCAGAACCCCCTGAATATTGCTGTACATCAGAGAAGTACAGGCTTCATCGTTGAAGCGCAGTATTTTTCTGGCGTAACCCAGCAGCTGAATACCATGTTCCGTCAATAACTTGTTGCGTCCATGCCTGGCAAATAGCTCTTTGCCTACCAATTGCTCCAGACGCTGCATCTGCTGACTCACCGCTGACTGCGTTCTGCACACGGCAGCCGCAGCAGCGGCAAAGGTGTTCAGATCGGCAACAGCAACGAAGGTTCTCAGCAGATCGAGGTCAAGATTGAGTACTGGACGATTTGCACTAGTCATGTTTTTCTTCACTTTATAAGTTTTTTACAAACAGCTACCCTGGTGTTATTACCTGTTTTATCAAAGGGATAAAACGATAACAATTGCGTAATGGTTACAGTGTTCAGTAATAAATTAATTACCTGATGCATTACTTTTATCGGCAGACGATGGAGTAGTTTCTACTCTGGTTATTCCTTTCAGCTTGTGCGGCGGGAAACAGAGAAAAAGGTTCTCACGTCTGATACATCACTAATGCACGCTGCACTAACCCATAAGTTGCAGGAAGCCGCGTCGTTATAGTTAATTAACGCCGACAAAACTCAAAAAAGGACGAGTTGCGGTGTCGTTAGTCTAAAACAACCATTGAAAATTAAGTTACCAGCACGCTGTTACGACAGCGAAAAATGTTAAGCATTACTTATTGTTTAGGGTAATAAAAAGGATTTTTTTATTCCCCGGGAGGCCTGTACGCACGGTGCAAAGTCTCCTGAACGTTATCCTGACATACTGTCGTTTACTTTTTAAGCCCAAATCCGATTATTCTTATCACTAAAGTAAGATTTTATCGACAACGGCCGCTTATACGCGGCCTGATGCTACAAAATTTATCTTTATCCTCTTCAGTCCCTCTCTTCCGGTCTGGCCCCCCTCCCTGTTCGCCGGCGATGGTTAATCTTCAGACAAACACCGCACTGATTAAAAAACAGACAGCCAAATTAGGTTTACTTGACTGTTTCAACCATCATCAGTCCATCTTTCTTTACTAAATAATTTAATCATTACGCGGGTAAACAATGAAAATGGAACTGTATTACGCACAGAGTAAAACGCCTTTCCAGTCATTAGCATCGGAATAGGCTCAATATGCAGCATGAAATAGCAGATACAGGGCTGTTCACGTCAGCCTCTGCCATCTGAAAGAAAATTCCTCCTTTAACGCTCCAAAGCCCACTGCTGCCCTTCAAAACAAACCGGGAGAGGAGTACATTGTGCAATGTTTAGTTTTCCACGGCAGGAAACCGCTTCTGCCAGTCAAGGCGACAGAGATGACCCCAATTGATAAATCCAGCAAACTGGATAACGTGTGTTACGACATTCGCGGCCCGGTGCTCAAAGAAGCAAAACGCCTCGAAGAAGAAGGCAATAAAGTTCTTAAACTGAATATCGGCAACCCTGCCCCCTTCGGTTTTGAAGCCCCGGATGAAATCCTCGTTGATGTGATCCGCAATCTGCCAGGTGCCCAGGGTTACTGTGATTCGAAAGGGCTCTATTCCGCCCGCAAAGCGATCATGCAGCACTACCAGGCGCGCGGCATGCGTGATATCACGGTAGAAGACATTTATATTGGTAACGGTGTCTCAGAGCTGATCGTACAGTCCATGCAGGCGCTGCTGAACAGCGGCGACGAAATGCTGGTACCGGCCCCGGATTATCCACTGTGGACCGCCGCCGTCTCACTGTCCGGCGGTAAAGCCGTGCACTACCTGTGTGATGAGTCCGCAGGCTGGTTCCCGGACCTCGACGATATTCGCAGCAAAATCACCCCGCGTACGCGCGGTATCGTGATCATCAACCCGAATAACCCGACCGGTGCCGTCTACAGCAAAGAATTGCTGATGGAAGTGGTTGAACTGGCTCGCCAGCACAACCTGATTATTTTTGCCGATGAGATCTACGACAAGATCCTTTACGATGTTGCCCAGCACCACTCTATTGCCGCCCTGGCTCCCGACCTGCTGACCATCACCTTTAACGGGTTGTCTAAAACCTACCGCGTGGCGGGTTTCCGTCAGGGCTGGATGGTACTGAACGGGCCGAAGAAACATGCTAAGGGCTATATCGAAGGACTGGAGATGCTGGCCTCAATGCGTCTGTGCGCGAATGTCCCGGCCCAGCATGCTATTCAGACGGCGCTGGGGGGTTATCAGAGCATCAGTGAGTTTATTCAGCCCGGCGGCCGCCTGTATGAACAACGTAACCGTGCGTGGGAGCTGATTAACGAGATCCCGGGGGTCAGCTGTGTGAAGCCACAGGGGGCTCTGTATATGTTCCCGAAAATCGACGCGAAAAAATTCAACATCCACGACGATCAGAAAATGGTTCTCGATTTCCTGCTGCAGGAAAAAGTACTGCTGGTACAGGGTACGGCCTTTAACTGGCCGTGGCCGGACCACGTGCGTATCGTCACTCTGCCCCGCGTGGATGAGCTGGAGATGGCTATCAATAAATTTGGCCGTTTCCTCGGCGGATACCGCCAGCTGTAATCTTCTCCCCGAAGAGTGGCTCAGGCCGCTCTTCGCATTGTGAAGTAAGGGAAAAAGACCATGAACCAGAGCCACTTCTTTGCTCACCTCTCCCGTCTGAAACTGATCAATCGTTGGCCACTGATGCGCAACGTGCGCACGGAAAACGTCTCAGAGCACAGCCTGCAGGTCGCCATGGTCGCGCACGCGCTGGCCTTGATTAAAAATAAAAAATTTAACGGCAACCTCAATGCCGAACGCATCGCGATGATGGCGATTTATCATGACGCCAGCGAAGTGCTGACCGGCGATCTGCCGACCCCGGTGAAGTATTACAACGCGCAGATTGCCCATGAGTACAAGAAAATTGAGAAAATTGCCCAGCAAAAGCTGATTGAGATGCTGCCGGAAGAACTGCGGTCGGCTTATGCTCCGCTGATCGATGAACACCAGCATAGCGAGGCCGAAACCGCCATCGTCAAGCAGGCTGATGCGCTCTGTGCCTACCTGAAATGTCTGGAAGAACTGTCAGCGGGGAACAATGAGTTTCTGCTGGCGAAGGCCCGGCTGGAAAAAACCCTGGCCCAGCGCCACAGCCCGGAAATGGACTATTTCGTGGAGGTGTTTGTACCGAGCTTCAGCCTGTCGCTGGATGAGATTAGCCAGGAGTCGCTGTAATTTTAAATCGGGCGATTGCCTGCTGTCCGGGCAACGGCAATCGCCCCGTGACATTGCGGCAAAAGTCAGCCAGCAAAAAAACCCCGCAGAGGCGGGGCTGAGATAACTTAATGTCTGCGGTGAACATCCACGCTGCCGTCGGCATTCTTATGGATAATCAGCTCATCCAGCGAGGTGAGCACCATATCGACATCTTCCAGACGCGGCGCATCGGCCGGCACATTGGCGGCAATGACATGGCAGCCAGCGGCAAGACCGGAAAGAATGCCCGCTGCGGCGTCTTCCACCACCACACACTCTTCCGGCTCCAGATCGAGTAACTGGGCCCCCAGCAGATAGGCATCCGGCTCCGGCTTGCCACGCTCCACGCGCTCTGCCGTGACAAACGCGGCGGGTGCGGGTAATCCTGCTGCCGCATGGCGGGCGCTGGCGACCGGTACGGAGCCGGAGGTGACAATGGCCCACGGGATCTCCAGTTCATCCAGGCGAGCCAGCAAGGCTAATGCCCCCGGCAGAGCGATGATGCCGTCGGTATCTTCTGCTTCCAGTTTTTCCAGCGCAGTGAACTCCTGCTGGATGGCCTCAGCGGAGGCACCTGCCATAAAATGGCGCAGTGAGGTAATAGCCTGCTTACCGTGGATAAAGCTCAGCACCTCGTCAGGGGCAATCCCGTGGCGCTGACCCCAGTTTTTCCAGGCACGTTCGACCACCGCAAGGGAGTCGACTAACGTGCCATCCAGATCAAACAGAAAACCTTTACACTTCACTGCATCTTCCTTCTCAGGCGTTGATAACTTGCGCGATCTCGTTCGCACTCAGATGGTACTGTCGGGGACAATTGTGCCACACAGCCAGCATCCGTTGATACTTTTCCCACATCGGAACCTGAGCATTAAAATCGTGGCTGCCGGCTGAAAAGTGTCCATAGCGTCCTTCAACATTCACCAGGAAGCGCACGTAGCCAAGGTAGCGCCCTTCTGTCGCCGCATCAAAGCCGAGGAAAACCAGGCGCCGCGCCTCCACGGTTTGTGGCTCTTTCAGATTAGTCCAGGACACATGGAGCGCATGATACATCTCCATCATGGCCACCAGCGTACGACACTCTGCTTCCGGTAGCTGGCTGAATTCGTTATCCAGCTCACGCAGCTGAAGCCCGTAACCGCGCTCGACAATAGTCTGATAGCGGCGATGGCGCGCCGCGTTCTCCGGGTCAAGCATGGCCATGAGCTGATACTGATTAGAAAGAATTAAACGCTGGGCATGGGACATATCCATTTGGGGCTCCTCGGCCACGGGGGCAGTCTGAAAGTCACAAAAGGATCGCACAGCGCAGGGAGAGGCTTCTTTGACGTAAAGCGGGTTTCCTCTGGTTTGAGAAGAGGAAACCCGTGACAAAATCAAAGATCGTCGAGGAAGGTTTTATCCAGCTGTTTGAAAGCGCGTTTCAGCACGTCAGCCAGCGACTGATAGGTGGGTTTGCCCTCAACGGGGGCAATCGCCTGCCCTGCTTCCTGCAGCTTACCGCGGACGTCATGGAACCAGCCGAGGAGAGAGGGCGGCAGCGGGGTCACTGAACGCCTGCCCAGCCACCACAGCCCCTGCATCGGCAGGCTGCAGGCAAACAGTGCGGTGGTCACCGCCGGGCCCAGCTGGCCGCCGAGTGCAATTTGCCAGGTGAGGGTAAAAATCGCCACCGGGGGCATAATACGGATAGCAAAACGCGTGGCGCGCGTTACTCTGTTTTCAGGAAACATGGGCGCAAGGCGTTTATCGACAGGCCACGTTTTCATATAATGCTGCCCGTGCTGGAACAGCTTGAACCAACCGACACTGCCGGAGTCATTTGCCATGTCTGACCTCAACTTCAGAGATAAATATTAAAATAAAACTGTAACTCACCAACTTTACCTAACATGATTCAAAATATTTTGTCTTTACGAGTGACACTGGTTTATCCTGTGCGCGTTTTATACCCGTCATGTTGGGTAAACACCCTGGACTGCGAGCAATCCTGGTCAACAATCAGACAAGCCATGATGAAGCAGACGACATTTAAAAAAATCTTATAGCATTTCAATTTTTTTTTGCTTTCGGACAAAACTTATCGGAAGCCTGACGTTCATCATTAATGTACCAGCTTTCATGCGCTACGCTGATAGTCTGTTTGACTTTTATTTCGCCACTTTTAATAAATAGGACTTTCCATGTCGAGTAAGTTAGTACTGGTTCTGAACTGCGGTAGCTCTTCCCTGAAATTTGCCATTATCGACCCGGCAAACGGCGATGAGTACCTGTCAGGTTTAGCTGAATGCTTCCACCTGCCGGAAGCCCGCATCAAGTGGAAACTGGACGGCGCTAAACAGGAAGCGGCTCTGGGTGCTGGCGCAGCGCACAGTGAAGCACTGAACTTCATGGTTAAAACTATTCTGGCACAAAAACCAGAACTGTCGGCACAAATCGTTGCAATCGGTCATCGTATCGTACACGGCGGCGAAAAGTTAACGCAGTCAGTGGTGATTGACGAGTCAGTTATCCAGGGTATCAAAGATGCGTCCTCTTTTGCACCGCTGCATAACCCGGCGCACCTGATCGGTATCGATGAAGCGCTGAAAAACTTCCCACACCTGTCAGATAAAAATGTCGCTGTTTTCGATACGGCTTTCCATCAGACAATGCCGGAAGAATCTTATCTCTACGCCCTGCCGTACAAACTGTATAAAGAGCACGGCGTTCGTCGCTACGGCGCGCACGGCACCAGCCACTTCTATGTTACTCAGGAAGCAGCGAAAGCCCTGAATAAGCCGGTGTCAGAACTGAACATCATCACCTGCCACCTGGGCAATGGCGGATCGGTCTCCGCAATCCGTAACGGCGAGTGCGTGGACACCTCCATGGGTCTGACCCCGCTGGAAGGCCTTGTCATGGGCACCCGCAGCGGCGATATCGACCCGGCGATCATCTTCTTCCTGCACGATACTCTGGGTATGAGCGTCGATGCCATCAACAAACTGCTGACCAAAGAGTCTGGCCTGCTGGGTCTGACCGAAGTGACCAGCGACTGCCGTTACGTTGAAGATAACTACGCCACCAAAGCTGACGCGAAGCGTGCCATGGACGTATTCTGCCACCGCCTGGCGAAATACATCGGCTCTTACACCGCGCTGATGGATGGCCGCCTTGACGCCGTGATCTTCACCGGTGGTATCGGTGAGAATGCCGCGATGGTGCGCGAACTGTCCCTGGCCAAACTGGCACTGCTGGGCTTCGAGGTTGATCACGAGCGCAACCTGGCCGCACGCTTCGGCAAATCAGGCTTCATTAACAAAGAAGGCACCCGCCCGGCGATCGTTATTCCGACCAACGAAGAATTGGTTATCGCGCAGGACGCCAGCCGCCTGACCGCATAAAAACCGTTACGCTCCGTCAGCTCAGGCTGGCGGGGTTGTTTCAGAGACCATTTTATTTAGCTCACTATTTCGCGTCCCCTCGGGGCCTGCTTGTGGTACAGGAAGGCGGCAAACGCACCTGTAGCGTGGAATATAACGCTATCGGAGGTACAACGTGTCCCGAACTATCATGCTTATCCCTACTGGCACCAGCGTCGGCCTGACCAGCGTCAGCCTGGGTGTTATCCGTGCAATGGAACGTAAAGGCGTGCGTCTCAGCGTTTTCAAACCCATCGCCCAGCCACGTGCCGGCGGCGACAGCCCTGACCAGACCACCACAATCATTCGTAAAAACTCCAGCATCCCGGCCGCTGAACCGCTGCCGATGAGCCGCGTGGAGTCGCTGCTCGGTTCCAACCAGCAGGACGTGCTGATGGAAGAGATCATCGCCCGCTACCATGAAAATACCAAAGATGCCGAAGTGGTGCTGGTAGAAGGTCTGGTGCCCACGCGTAAACATCAGTTCGCCAATGCGCTGAACTATGAAATCGCCAAGACACTGAATGCGGAAATCGTCTTCGTGATGGCGCTGGGTAACGACTCAGCGGCCCAGCTGAAAGAGCGTATTGAACTGACGCAAAGCAGCTTTGGCGGCAGTAAGAATAAAAGCATTACCGGCGTCATTATTAACAAACTGAATGCTCCGGTTGACGATCAGGGGCGCACCCGCCCGGACCTGTCAGAAATTTTCGATGACTCCAACAAAGCCAGCGTCGCCAATATCGATCCTAAGCAGCTGTTCGCTAACAGCCCGCTGCCCGTGCTGGGCTGTGTGCCGTGGAGCTTCGAGCTGATCGCCACCCGCGCCATCGATATGTGTCGTCACCTGAATGCACGCGTGATCAACGAAGGCGATATCGCGACCCGCCGCGTGAAATCCGTGACCTTCTGCGCCCGCAGCCTGCCACACATGCTGGAACATTTCCGTCCGGGCTCCCTGCTGGTCACCTCGGCTGACCGCCCGGACGTGCTGGTCGCCGCCTGCCTGGCGGCCATGAACGGCATTGAAATTGGTGCCATTCTGCTGACCGGTGGCTACGCCATTGATGCGCCGATCCAGAAGCTGTGTGAGCGTGCCTTCCAGACTGGCCTGCCGGTCTTTATGGTCGACACCAACACCTGGCAGACCTCTCTCAGCCTGCAGAGCTTCAACCTTGAAGTGCCAAGCGACGATACCCAGCGTATTGAGCGCGTACAGGAATATGTCGCCAGCCATATCAATGCGGACTGGATTGAATCGCTGACCGCTGAATCTGAGCGCAGCCGCCGCCTGTCACCGCCGGCCTTCCGCTATCAGCTGACCGAGCTGGCACGCAAAGCGGGCAAACGTATCGTCCTGCCGGAAGGCGACGAGCCGCGTACCGTAAAAGCGGCGGCTATCTGTGCTGAACGTGGTATCGCCACCTGTATCCTGCTGGGTAACCCGGAAGAGATCCAGCGCGTTGCCGCCGCACAGGGCGTTGAACTGGGCAAAGGCATCGAGATTGTCGACCCGGCCGTGGCGCGTGAAAACTATGTGGCCCGCCTGGTTGAGCTGCGTAAGAGCAAGGGCATGACCGAAGTGGTCGCGCAGGAGCAGCTGGAAGATAACGTGATGCTCGGCACTATGATGCTGGAGCGCGGTGAAGTGGACGGTCTGGTATCCGGTGCTGTTCACACCACCGCCAACACCATTCGTCCACCGTTACAGCTGATCAAAACCGCCCCGAACAGTTCACTGGTTTCTTCCGTGTTCTTTATGCTGCTGCCGGAACAGGTGCTGGTATACGGTGACTGCGCCATTAACCCGGATCCAAACCCGGAGCAGCTGGCAGAAATTGCTATCCAGTCTGCCGACTCTGCGCTGGCGTTCGGCATCGAACCTCGCGTAGCGATGATCTCTTACTCCACCGGTACCTCCGGTGCCGGTAGCGACGTAGAGAAAGTGCGTGAAGCGACCCGTATCGCCCAGGAGAAACGTCCTGACCTGGTGATCGACGGTCCGCTGCAGTACGACGCCGCGATCATGGCCGATGTGGCCAAATCTAAGGCCCCTAATTCACCGGTAGCCGGTCGCGCCACCGTGTTTATCTTCCCGGACCTGAACACCGGTAATACCACCTACAAAGCCGTACAGCGCTCTGCTGACCTGATCTCCATCGGGCCAATGCTGCAGGGGATGCGCAAGCCGGTGAATGACCTGTCACGCGGTGCCCTGGTAGACGATATCGTTTACACCATCGCCCTGACCGCCATTCAGTCGAAACAGGCCGAAGGCTAAACGCGCGGGGTAACCCGCAGGCAACAGGGCGGACCTTCACAGGTTCGCCCTTTTTTTTGCCTATGACATACACTATCCGTTACGTCGGCTATGCCTGCCCCCTGATGACGTCGCGGGCGGGCGTGCCGTATTGCTAAACAGGCAGGACAGAATAAACATGCGTCTGGAACCCGCCCCACGGCGGCGACAGAGACGTTGAGAAAACGCGAAATACCGGATGAGGTGATACCATGAGCAACAGTGAAACAGAGCAGCGCCGTCTGAACGCCACGCCGCGTGGGGTCGGTGTAATGTGTGATTTCTACGCGGTTAAAGCGGAAAATGCCACGCTGTGGGATCATCAGGGCCGGGAATATATCGACTTTACCGCAGGCATTGCCGTACTCAACACCGGGCACCGCCATCCTAAGGTGATGGCGGCCGTCAGAGAACAGCTGGCGTGCTTCACCCACACCGCCTTCCAGGTGATCCCGTACGAGAACTACATCGCCCTTGCCGAAGCGCTGAATGCACGAGTGCCGATCAACGGCCCCTGTAAAACCACCTTCTTTACCAGCGGCGCTGAGGCAGTGGAAAACGCGGTAAAAATCGCCCGCGCCGCTACCGGGCGTCCGGGTGTGATTGCCTTCAGCGGGGCTTTCCACGGCCGGACGATGATGACCATGGGCCTGACCGGCAAGGTGACGCCCTACAAAACCGGTTTTGGCCCGTTCCCGGGGTCGGTTTTCCATGCCCGTTATCCGAACGCCCTGCACGGAGTTAGCGTGGACGAGGCGATGGCCAGCCTGGAGAACCTGTTTAAATGTGATATCAGCCCGCAGCAGGTGGCGGCGATTATCTATGAGCCCATTCAGGGGGAAGGCGGTTTCAATATTGCGCCCGGGGAGTTCGTCAGCGCCCTGCGTACGCTGTGCGACCGGCACGGTATTGTGATGATTGCGGACGAGATCCAGAGTGGCTTTGCACGCTGCGGCAAACTGTTTGCCAGCGACTACTACCCGGATGCCAGACCTGATCTGATGACCATGGCAAAAAGCCTGGGGGGCGGGCTGCCCATATCGGCGGTATCCGGCCGCGCTGAACTGATGGATGCCCCGGAGCCCGGCGGCCTGGGCGGTACCTATGCCGGCAACCCTCTGGCGATCGCCGCTTCGCTGGCGGTGCTGGAAGTGATTGAAGAAGAACAGCTGTGCGATCGTGCCCTGCGCCTGGGGGCCTGGCTGGAGGAAACGCTGAACGCCAGCGGACATCCCGCGCTGGCTGAAGTCCGTGCCCGTGGTTCAATGGTGGCCGCTGAGTTTAACGATCCGCTGACCGGCGCCCCCTCCCCCGCCATCGCGCGCGATATTCAGCAGCGCGCACTGGAACAGGGTCTGATCCTGCTGACCTGCGGCGTCTATGGCAATGTGATCCGCTTCCTTTATCCACTGACCATTCCCGATGCGCAGTTTAAAACCGCCCTCAACGTTCTTTCGGATTTATTGCGGCGCTGATATCGGTGAGGCAGACCGGAAGGGCTGCAGTGAGAAAGGGATCAACGTGGCGCAGGGGATCTGCGCCACGGGGGGGATCAGTCGTGACGGCCTGACTCGTTATTACGCGTCAGCCACAGCGACAGCGCCTTCAGCGAGTCGTTGGTAAACTCGTCGCAGCGGGCAGTGATTTCCTCTGGTGTCATCCAGAAGATCTCATCCACTTCATCTTCCTGCATGGCAAACGGGCCGTGTGACACACAGCTGAATAAACCGCCCCACACGCGACAGTGTTCATCTTCGTAATAGAACTGCCCGTGTTCGGCAAACGGTACGTCGGCAATGCCCAGCTCCTCTTCCGCTTCGCGCCGTGCGGACCCCAGCATCTCTTCACCCGCCTGCACTACGCCCCCGGCAGTGGCATCCAGCATGCCTGGCATAAAGTCTTTGGTCTCAGTACGACGCTGCACCAGAATTTTGCCCATACCATCGTGAACCACGATGTAGGTTGCGCGATGGCGCAAACACTGCGCACGCATCTGCACACGGCTGGACTGTGCAATGACCTCGTTATCTTCACTAACGATATCCACCCACTCCGTGCCCTGATCTTGCTCCACCATCCGTAACCCTTTTTGTTCTGGCGCCTGGCGCACAGTTGAATCAAACGTTTTCGCGCACGATTGTGCGATCCGCCCTAAATTAATGTGTAACGCGTTGCGACGCAATCATCAATTTGTGCTCATCTGCGGGCAACCTTTGCCGACTCGGCCAGCCACAGCTGAACCGAAGCGCGCTGCCACTGAAAATGCGCATACTCTGCCAGACGCGACGGCAGTGGATCGCCGTGCAGTGCCAGACGGTTCAGCATCACCGCCAGGTCAGTATCCGCAATTGACCACTCGCCATACAGGTTATGCTGGCCCTCTGGCAGCAAACGCCCAACCGCATCGATCAGCTTTGCGGCCGCCTGCTGGCCGGCGGCATCCAGCGGTGCAAAACGCTCACCGGCAAACATCACCTCCGTCGGCCGCTGCTGGCGGATTGGCATAAAATCACTGCGCAGCCAGGCCTGAATCTCACGCGCTTTGGCCCTTTTTTCGCTATCACGCGGATACAGACGCTCATGGTCTGGCGCCGGGAAACGGTCTTCCAGGTATTCCGTAATGGCCGAAGACTCCGACAGCACGAAGCTGTCCACCTGTAGCGTTGGCACGCGCTGCGTCAGCGATACCTGGCTGTACGCCGGCTGGTGATGCTCCTGAGTCGCCAGATCCACCGGCTTCAGGGTAAAGGGCAGGCCTTTTTCACGCAGGGCAACATACACCGACATCACATACGGGCTAAAAAATCGGGAATCTGACCACAGCAGGATCGGGGGGTAGCTCATCAGGACGTCCTCTGACGTTCACGGATAGGAACATCCTGTTTACCGATTTTTTCCGCCGAAGGCAATCTCCAGAAGGGTTATGTTTTCTCTTTCAGAACACGTGACATCCGCGCCTGCCCGTGCGCGGGGTCACGCGCAATCCTGCCATCTTATCCTATGCTGAATGCAGGGTAACTTACTGGCATCTTGGAGGATAAACCGCATGCATATTCTGATTACCGGCGGTACAGGGCTAATTGGACGCCCGCTCATCGACCAACTGCTCCAGGCAGGCCACCAGATCAGCGTGGTGACACGTGATGTCGCCGCCGCCCGGCACAGCCTGAGTGACAGGGTCAGCCTGTGGTCAGGGCTGGATCAGCAGCAGGATTTGAACGGTATTGATGCCGTGATCAACCTGGCCGGAGAGTCTATTGCCGCAAAACGCTGGAGCGAGCCGCAGAAACGGCGGCTGTGCGACAGCCGCTGGCAGATCACCCAGCGTCTGGCTGAACTGATCCTGGCCAGCAGCACACCGCCTGCCGTGCTGATTTCAGGCTCGGCTACAGGTTTCTACGGCGACAGCGGCGACCCGATCGTAACCGAAGACGACCCCGGACATGCCGAGTTTACCCATGCGCTCTGCGCCCGCTGGGAACAGCTGGCCCTGCAGGCGCAAAGTGAGCGCACCCGCGTCTGTCTGTTGCGAACCGGCGTGGTGCTGTCTGAGAAAGGGGGGGCGCTGGAGAAGATGAAGCTGCCCTTTAAGCTCGGCATCGGCGGGCCGCTGGGTGACGGTAAACAGTATTTACCCTGGGTACATCTGGAGGATGCGGTAAATGGCATTATCTGGTTGCTGGATCATCCTGAACTGGACGGCCCCTTTAACCTTGTGGCCCCCTACGCGGTTCGCAACGAGCAGTTTGCCGCCGCGCTGGGTAAAGCGATGCACCGTCCGGCGTTTATGCGCACGCCCGCAGCGGCGATCCGCCTGATGATGGGGGAGTCCTCGGTACTGGTCCTCGGCGGGCAGCATGTGGTACCGCAGCGGCTTGAGGCGTCGGGGTTTCGTTTTCGCTGGTATGAGTTAGACAAAGCGCTGGCGGATGTGATCCCGTAAGGGACGATCCTTTATTCACCGCAGGCGAAAGCAGGCGGGTCGGTCACGGGCGGACCGCAACAGAAGGTCCGCCCCTGGTGAGTGATATTATTTCAACGCGCCTGACAGAAACTGCTGCAGTCGCGTACTCTTCGGCTGATTGAACACCTCTTCAGGCGGCCCCTCCTCCTCAATTTTCCCCTGATGCAGGAAAATCACATGGCTCGACACATGACGCGCAAACTCCATCTCGTGCGTGACCACGACCATGGTTTTCCCCTCCTCCGCCAGCTTCTGCATAATGCGCAGCACCTCACCCACCAGCTCCGGGTCAAGCGCAGAGGTCGGTTCATCAAACAGCAGCACTTCAGGCTCCATCGCCAGCGCACGGGCAATAGATACACGCTGCTGCTGGCCGCCTGACAGGTGCACCGGATACTTGGCGCGGGCACGCTCGTCAATCCCCACCTTGTCGAGATAGCGGATAGCGCGGTCACGGGCTTCGGCCTTGCTTAAGCCCAGCACCTGCACCGGGGCTTCCATCACGTTCTCCAGCACCGTCATATGGCTCCAGAGGTTGAAGTGCTGGAACACCATCGTCAGTCGGGTCCGCAGCATCCGCAGCTGTTCTTTATTGGAGACTTTCAGCTGGCCATCGGTATCGCGGACCAGATTGATATTCTGGTTGTTCACCGAAATGGTGCCTTCGCTCGGTTTTTCGAGGAAGTTAATACAGCGCAGGAAGGTACTCTTGCCGGAGCCGGATGAACCGATAATACTGATCACATCTCCGGCATTTGCCTGCAGCGAAACCCCCTTCAGCACCTCATGCTCACCGTAACGTTTATGCAGCTCGGTGACGCTTAATTTATTATCAGCCATGGTGTTTTACTCAATGTGAAGAGGAAGGTTTAACGTGCGCCAGCCAGCGTTTTTCCGCTTTACGGAACAGACTAATCAACACATAGGAAATAATCAGATACAGCACAGCCGCTATGCCAAAAGCAATAAATGGCTGATAGGTGGCTGAGTTAATATCGCGGGCCACTTTCAGCAGGTCAGGCACCGTCGCGGTAAACGCCAGCGCCGTAGAGTGCAGCATCAGGATCACTTCATTACTGTAAGCCGGCAATGCGGAGCGCAGCGCGGAAGGCATGATAATGCAACGATAGAGTTTGAAAGTGGAAAAGCCATATGCACGCGCGGCCTCGATCTCGCCGTGCGGCACGGAACGAATGGCACCGGCAAAGATTTCCGTGGTGTAAGCACAGGTGTTGAGCGTCAGCGCCAGCAGCGTACAGTTCAGCCCGCTGCGGAAGAAAGCATTCAGCATCTCGGTGCCTTTCACGACTTCCAGCGTGTACATCCCGGAGTAGAACACCAGCAGCTGAACATACAGCGGCGTGCCGCGAAAAATATAAGTAAACAGCCACACCGGAAAACGGATGGCTCTGATGGGGGACACGCGGGCTATCGACATCAGCACCGCCATACAGCCGCCCAGTACCACGGATACCACCAGCAGCCAGAGCGTGATGGCCACGCCGGAGAAGCGGTAACCGTCGGTCCACAGCAGGGCTTTCCAGTACTCCTGAATAATCTCAATCATAGATCAGCCCTTTTCACACCCACCGTATAACGACGTTCCAGCCACCACAGCACTCCGTTGGAGAGCGTGGTAAAGATCAGGTAGATAACGCCCGCAACAATCGCGAAATAGAACGGTTCCCAGGTCGATTTGCCGGCCAGCTGCGTAGCTTTTACCACGTCTTCCAGCCCCAGAAGCGACACCAGCGCCGTGGCCTTCAGGATCACCTGCCAGTTGTTGCCAATACCCGGTAACGCAAAGCGCATCATGCCAGGGAACAGCACGCGACGAAAGGTTTGGGAACGGGTAAAACCGAAGGCCGTGGCGGCTTCGATCTGCCCTTTCGGCACCGCCATATAGGCTCCGCGAAAGGTTTCGGTGAAATAGGCTCCGTAGATAAAGCCCAGAGTAATAATCCCGGCGACCATCGGATCGATATCGAACTGCGACAGGCCGAGGAAATCCGTGACCTGATTCAGTGCAATCTGCAGACCATAGAAGATCAGTAGCATCAGAACCAGGTCCGGCACGCCGCGGATCAGCGTGGTGTATCCTTCAAATATAATGACCAGCACACGGCTGTTGGAGAGTTTGGCCCCGGCGCCAATCAATCCAAGCACCACGGCGAACACCACCGAGCTGAGAGCCAGCTCCAGGGTCACCATCGCGCCTTTAAAAATGACTTCAGAGTAGCCATACAGCATAAGCACATCCTGTCTTTCTATCTTAATCTTACGAACAGCCGCNTCAAAATCGAAGTATTTTTTAGCTAATTTGTCGTAGGTGCCATCTTTGCGCATTTCATCGAACGCTTTATCAATAGCGGCTTTCAGCTCAGGATTATCCTTGCTCATGCCCATACCGGTGCCCACACCGAAGATTTTCTCATCTTTCACAGCCGGGCCGGCGAACGCATACTCTTTACCGGCGGGCTGCTTGAGGAAGCCTTCGCTGGCAGCCACTTCATCCTGGAAGGCGGCATCAATACGGCCTGCGGTCAGATCCTGATACACCAGGTCCTGGTTTGCATAAGGAGTGACCGTCACGCCTTTTGGCCGCCAGTTATCGTTAGCGTAGGTTTCCTGCGTGGTGCCCTGCAGCAGACCAATGGTTTTGCCCTTCAGGGAGTCGAGGGTTGGCTGAATTTTAGAGCCTTTCGGTGCAATCAGGCGGGAGTTTGCTGCATACAGTTTTTCAGAGAAGGCAATCTCCTGCTGGCGTTTTTCAGTAATCGACAGGGAGGAGATGATGGCATCAATCTTCTTCGCTTTCAGCGACGGGATCAGCGCATCAAAGTCGCTTTCCACAAACGTACACTTGGTCTCCATACGTTTACAGATTTCGGTCGCCAGATCGATATCAAAACCGACCAGCTGACCCTGCGCATTTTTCATTTCGAACGGGGCGTAAGTCGGATCAGTACCGATACGCAGTGTTTTTGGACCGGCAGCAAACGCGCTGCCTGCAGCTGTGATGGACATTAACAGGGAGAGAGCCAGGACCTGCTTTTTCATAAACTATCCTCAGTTTCGAATATTATTTTTTATGTTCGTGATGTTTCTGCACAGTGAGATGCACAATACAATTAGCAGGTTCCGTGCCACATTTTGTGGCAAAGGGCTGTTTATATCGCAGGATGCCCCAGACACCGTGATGACTCAGTTTGCAGGGAAATTTATAGCAGATTTGTTAGCAGGCGGGGGGAACAATGTTTCATGTTGGTGCACAACTTGCACGAAAAGCGATTCAGCACCAACATTTGCACGTTAACAGTGCATGATAACGCAGGTTATGCACCTTGCCAGCGCGTGAAGAGATCCTCATCCAGCTCAATATCGAACTGGTCCAGCACGCGGTTCACCGTCTGGTCGACAATATCCATCACATTTTGTGGGCGGTGATAAAAAGCCGGTACCGGCGGCATAATAATGGCACCCAGTTCAGCAGCGGTGGTCATCATGCGCAGATGCCCCAGATGCAGGGGAGTTTCACGTACGCACAGCACCAGACGGCGGCGCTCTTTGAGCACCACATCGGCGGCACGCGTCAGCAGGCCATCACTGTAGCTGTGAACAATGCCAGACAGAGTCTTCATCGAACAGGGAAGAATGGCCATACCGTCGGTTTTATAGGAGCCCGACGAGATGCTGGCCGCAATATCGCGCGCATCATGAACCACATCGGCCAGCGCCTGCACCTGACGCAGGGAATAGTCGCTTTCCAGCGCCAGCGTCTGACGCGCAGCCTGGCTCATTATCAGGTGCGTCTCTACCCCGCTCACCTGCTGCAAGATTTGCAGCGTGCGGATGCCGTAAATCACCCCGCTGGCGCCAGAGATGCCAATAATGAGTCGCTTCATAGATAATCCTTAAAAAAATGGGCCGGAATCGCTTCCGGCCCATCTTAGCCTAAATACCCTGAACAGTTCGAGTTAGATAACGGCGGCTTCCCGGCAGCACAGACCACGCGTCACCGGGGTGAGCAAACGCCACCCGGCGTCAACAGTCTTTGCCCGATGACGGGGTTTAGCCTTCGTTATGCATTTCCAGATTTTCAGTCTCGTTCTGACGCTGCATCGCTTTCGCATCGTCATTACGCAATGACTGCAGATACTCAAGGTACTGCTGGTCGACGTCTTTCGTTACGTAGATACCATCGAACACCGAGCATTCAAACTGGGCAATATCCGGGTTCTCTTCACGCACCGCTTCAATCAGGTCGCTCAAATCCTGGAAGATCAGCGCATCGGCACCGATCAGCTGGCGGATCTCTTCCACTTCGCGGCCGTGAGCGATCAGCTCAGTGGCGCTCGGCATATCAATGCCGTAGACGTTCGGGAAGCGAATTTCCGGTGCCGCAGAGGCAAGGTAAACCTTTTTCGCCCCGGCTTCCCGCGCCATTTCGATAATCTGCTCAGAGGTGGTGCCGCGCACGATGGAGTCATCCACCAGCAGGACGTTTTTACCCCGGAATTCAGCACGGTTGGCGTTAAGCTTGCGGCGGACCGCGCTACGACGCAGGTGCTGGCCCGGCATAATAAAGGTACGTCCCACGTAGCGGTTCTTCACAAAGCCCTGACGGTATGGCTTGTCGAGAATACGTGCCATCTCCAGGGCGATATCGCAGGAGGTTTCCGGGATCGGGATCACCACGTCGATATCCAGATCTTCCCATTCGCGGGCGATCTTGGCACCGAGCTTAGTCCCCATGCGCACGCGGGCGCTGTACACCGAAATCTTGTCGAGGAAGGAATCCGGACGTGCAAAGTACACATACTCGAACAGGCACGGGTTCCACTTTGGATTCTCAGCACACTGCCGGGTAGAGAGCTGGCCCTTTTCAGTCACGTAAACGGCTTCACCCGGTGCCACATCGCGCAGGAATTCAAAACCGAGTGTATCCAGCGCCACGCTTTCGGAGGCCACCATATACTCGATGCGGCCGTCGGCCATGGCGCGTTTGCCAATGACCAGCGGGCGAATACCGTTAGGATCGCGGAAGGCCACCAGGCCGTGGCCGATGATCATCGCAACGCAGGCGTATGCCCCGCGCACGCGCTGATGCACGGCGGCCACCGCAGAGAAGATGTTTTCTGCTTCCAGCGGGTCATGCTGGAAGCGATCGATTTCCTGCGCAAAGATATTCAGCAGAATTTCGGAATCCGAAGTGGTATTAACATGCCGGCGTCCGGTTTCGAACAGCTCTTTGCGCAGCTCGTGGGCGTTGGTCAGGTTGCCGTTATGGGCAAGGGTAATACCATAAGGGGAGTTCACATAGAAAGGCTGGGCTTCAGAAGCGCTGGAGCTTCCTGCCGTTGGGTAACGCACGTGGCCGATACCCATGTTGCCCTGCATACGCTGCATGTGGCGGGCTTCAAATACATCGCTGACCAGGCCGTTTGCTTTACGCAGACGGAAGCAATTCAATGCATCAATGGTAACGATGCCTGCGGCATCCTGCCCACGGTGCTGAAGCACCGTTAACGCGTCATAAATCGACTGGTTGACCGGTGCAAAACCGGCGATCCCGACAATACCGCACATATTGACATTTCCTCATAAGCCGCGACCCCGGTGCGATTACCGGGGCAAAAAACTCGACGTGCTTTTCAGGTAATCAAAAAACCACCTGATGATGCTACTGAACTGAGGGATTAGCTGGGACTGCTGCCAGTCCGGGCTTTTGGAAAAGCCGGTGAATGTGTCGAGGAAAAACAACATGGCTGCCACAATCAGCACGCCGCGTAATGCCCCAAAACAGACGCCGAGGACTCTGTCGGTTCCCGACAGGCCGGTTTTTTCAACCAGCGAACCAATTACATAGTTAACAATGGCCCCGACAATCAGGGTAGCAATGAATAACACCGCAACGGCTATTCCATTTCGAACCAGTTCATCTTCAAATCCGGTGAACCAGACGGCAAGGAAAGAGTAGTAATGACTGGCGACAAAAAATGCGCAACCCCAGGTGACGAGAGAAAGAGCTTCCCGGACAAATCCTCGGATCAGGCTGACGAGAGCCGAAAAACCAATAACCGCAATAATGACGTAATCTATCCAGATCATGAACGCTTCCAGTGACCAAGCCCCTGTCACAGCCTGTATCCCCCTGTTGCACAGTTTCAGGGAGATGCTGCCTCAGTTCGGGGCGAATTCTAACAGAAAAAGAAAACGTTTGCGTAGGGTTTTCCTGGTACGATTTAAATTAACAACGAGGTTAAAAAAAACCCTCCACAGGGGCGGATTGCCCCTGCGAAATCCCCCTACGCAATACCTTGATTTGCCAGTCTCCTCACGCACAACGCCCGGAACAGCACAGTGTCGGCTCCGGGCGCGTGGGGGATGAACTGCCGCAATAAGCACCCGGCGCTTGAGAAAACGGCGGGCCCAAACCACTTAACGAACGGAGTAAGGTTTCACCACGCCGCCCAGTCCCGAAATACCCTGCAGTGCGCCTACGGCAGCCTGCATCTTCGCTTTCGATGCGTCCGGCCCAACGTAGATACGGGTGATCTGCCCCTGCACCGGCGTGGCCGGAACAGTAAAGGCGCGATAGCCCGACAGGCGCAGCTGCGCAACAATCTCATTCACTTTTGCGGCATTCTTCAGCGCGCCGAGCTGTACGACCCAGGCCTGGCCTGTCGGCGCGGTCTCGGTAGCTGCGGGCCGGGTCTCCGCCGGGGTTTCCACTTTCGCCGCTGGGGTCTCTACCGGTTTCGGTTTCTCCACCGGCTTCGGCTTCTCGACCGGTTTCTCCACGGGCTTCGGCTGCGGCTTCGGTTTTTCTACTACTTTCGGTGGCTGTTGCACCGGTTTCACCGGCGGCGGGGTCACCACCGTAGGCTCATTGCGCGACTGCGGCGCAGTGGATCCACTGTCGGCCTGAGAAGCGTTTTCCGCAGAACTGCTGCCCGCGCTGATCGCGGCCCCTGCCCCTTCCGGCGGCTGTGCCGGCAACGACTGCGTCACCGGTGGCACCAGATCGGTTTCCTGCTGATCTTCCGGTTTCGGCACCAGCGGAATGGCAGCGAACTCCTCTTTATAGTGCTTCTTCTTACCATCGAGCAAGCCGGGCAGCACAATCACGCCCAGCGCCACAATGATGATGGTTCCGACTAAACGGTTTTGAAACTTACTGGCCACTGCCGTTCTCCGTTTCCATCGTTTCCATAACCTGCGCCACGGTGTGGAAGGACCCACACACCAGCACAATATCCTGTTCTGACGCCTGTTGCCGCGCCTGGTGCCACGCGAGCTCAACCGAGTCAAACGCCTGTGCGCCATGAATATGCGCCATCAGCTGCGCCGCCGTCGCGCCGCGCGGGCCGTCCAGCGGTGCGCAGTACCAATAGTCCACCTGCGGACTGAGGCAGGCCAGCGTACCGGCAATATCCTTATCGTGCAGCATGCCCACCACGGCGTGCACCTTACCGCTGCGCGGCACTTCCGCCAGGCGACCGGCCAGGTAGGCTGCCGCATGGGGATTGTGTGCCACATCGAGGATCACGCGCGGTGATTCAGCCACTGTCTGGAAGCGCCCGGGCAGCATCGCCTGATGCAGCGAGCGGCGGATCACCGCCTCCTCGACCTTCAGCGGTGAGGCGCGCAGAGCAGCCAGCGCCGTCGCCGCATTGGGTAACGGCACCTGCGGCATTGGGAGGCGGTCAATGCTGCCATGAGCATCACGGAAAGACCAGCTCTCAGCGGTGATGCTACAGGACCAGTCGCGGTCACGCTGTAGCAGCCGTGCGCCCTTCTCCGCCGCAACCTCTGCAATCGTCTGCGGCATATCCGGCTCACCGACGACGGCAGGCTTATCCGCCCGGAAGATCCCGGCTTTCTCACGGCCAATGCTGTCGCGATCCGGCCCGAGCCAGTCGGTATGATCCAGCGCGATGCTGGTCACCACCGCGACATCGGCATCGACGATGTTGGTGGCATCCAGACGCCCACCCAGGCCCACTTCGAGGATCACCACGTCAAGCGCCGCCTGCCTGAACAGCCACAGCGCCGACAGCGTACCGTATTCGAAATAGGTCAGCGAAGTCTCCCCGCGCCCGGCTTCGATGGCAGCAAACGAGGCCGTGTGCGCGGACTCCGCCAGTTCCTCACCCTGAATGCGCACCCGTTCGGTATAGCGCACCAGATGCGGCGAACTGTAAACGCCCACGCGATAGCCCGCCGCCATCAGCACGGTTTCAAGGGTTCGGCAGGTTGTGCCTTTACCATTAGTTCCGGCTACGGTGAACACCACAGGGGCGGGTTTCAGCAGGTCGAGAGAAGTGGCAACGTGCCGGATACGATCCAGCCCGAGTTCGATAGCCTGAGCGTGTAAATGCTCAAGATAATAAAGCCACGTGGCAAGAGGCGACGTGGCTTGAGGAAGATTATCCATGTGTCCCGTTCACAGCGTTACGGTTCATTGGTAAAAGGGGCGCGGAGCCCCTTTCTCATCATCGGTCAGGCCTCGTGGCTCTGGGGCGCGGCATCATCGGCTACGTCTTCTTTGACGTCATCTTCCTGCGGGGCAGGCAGATTCATCATTTTCGCCAGCACGCTGGCCAGCTTGAAGCGCATCACCGGGCGGCGCACGATCATATCGATGGCCCCTTTTTCGATCAGGAACTCACTGCGCTGGAAGCCCGGCGGCAATTTCTCGCGGACGGTCTGCTCAATGACGCGCGGACCGGCAAAACCGATCAGCGCTTTGGGTTCAGCAATGTTCAGATCGCCCAGCATGGCAAAACTGGCGGACACGCCGCCCATGGTTGGGTCAGTCAGCACGGAGATATACGGCAGGCCGCGGGCCTGCATCTTTGCCAGAGCCGCACTGGTTTTTGCCATCTGCATCAGCGACATCAGCGCTTCCTGCATACGGGCACCGCCAGAAGCGGAGAAACAGATCATCGGACAGTTATCTTCCAGCGCCTGCTCTACCGCACGTACAAAGCGTGCGCCCACCACGGAACCCATCGAGCCGCCCATAAAGGAGAACTCAAACGCGGCCGCCACGACCGGCATCCCGTGCAGGGTCCCTTTCATCACGATCAGCGCGTCGGTTTCGTTAGTCTCTTTCTGAGCCGCGACCAGACGATCTTTGTATTTTTTAGAATCCCGGAACTTGAGCACATCTTTGGGTTCCAGTTCGCTGCCCAGCTCAACCATTGAGCCTTCGTCAAGCACGCTGTGCAGACGATCGCGACCATGCATACGCATATGGTGGTCGCACTTCGGACAGACTTCCAGATTACGTTCCAGCTCGGCGCGGTAGAGAACCTGCCCGCAGCTATCACATTTCGTCCACACCCCTTCAGGAATACTTGCTTTGCGCGAGGGGGTGATGGTGCTCTTATTGAGAATTCGTTCAATCCAGCTCATTGATGACCTTTCTGTTTGAACCTGGCACCCCTGCTGGGGGACGCCAGTTTTTCTTTTCTACGCTGCCGCCTGATGCAGTAGCGCAAACCATAATTTATCGCTCATTAAACCATAACCGCCCGTCACTGTGGATAAAAATCTGGTCGGAGGGGGCTGGCCTGAGCGTTTTTTCATTCCTGTTTCTGCTGGCGTGCCGCCCGGCGATGTCGCACCACTTCAATTACCCCTGGCATCACAGAGAGCAGGATAATCGCGACAATCAACAGCTTAAGGTTTTCCTGTACCACCGGAAAATTCCCAAACAGATAACCGGCATAGGTAAACAACAGTACCCACAGAACACCGCCCGTGACGTTGTAAAAGGCAAAATGACGATAGGACATCTTACCCATTCCCGCCACAAACGGCGCGAACGTACGCACAATCGGCACGAAACGCGCCAGAATAATCGTTTTGCCGCCATGACGCGCGTAAAACGCATGGGTTTTATCCAGATAGCTGCGGCGGAAAATTTTCGAGTCAGGGTTGCTGAACAGCTTATCGCCAAACAGCCGCCCGATCGTGTAGTTCACCGCATCGCCAAGGATGGCCGCCACCACCATCAGAGCCACCATGGTGTGTACATTCAGGTCGTTCCCCGGCAGTGCTGCCAGCGCCCCCGCCACAAACAGCAGAGAATCGCCCGGCAGGAAGGGGGTCACCACCAGGCCAGTTTCGCAGAACAGGATCAAAAACAGAATGGCATAGACCCAGATACCATACTGGGCCACCAGTTCCGCGAGGTGGACGTCGATATGTAAAATGAAGTCGACAACAAAACGAATCAATTCCATACGGGCTTCCTTTGATACTCCAGGCCAGGGTTAATCCCCGAGGAACAGCGGTCCCATCGGTGGACGAGGTAACTCATAACGAGCAGGATAGTCGACGGCCACCAGATACAGACCTTCTGCACGCCCGGTTGCCGCCGCCAGCTTGCGGTCTTTTGCCGCCAGCAGCTCTGCGATCCAGCCTTCTGGCTGATTCCCGCAGCCCACTTCCATCAGACTGCCCACGATATTGCGCACCATATGATGCACAAACGCATTCGCTTTAATGTCCACCACCACGTACGCGCCGTGGCGGGTGACATTGACATGCATCACGTTGCGCATCGGCGTCCGCGACTGACACTGCACGGCGCGAAACGAGGTAAAATCGTTCTCGCCCAGCAGACACTGCGCGGCGCGCTGCATCTTATCCACGTCCAGCGGATGGTAAAAATGGGTGACGCCACCGGCCAGGATCGCCGGACGCAGCCGCTGGTTATAAATCACATAACGGTAACGGCGGGCGGTAGCGCTGAAGCGGGCGTGAAAATCATCCGGCACCGCTTTCACCCAGCGCACGGCGATGTCGCCGGGCAGGTTGGTATTGACACCCATCGTCCAGGCGGCGTCCTTACGCTGCGAAGTGGTTTCAAAATGCACCACCTGCCCCGTACCGTGAACGCCGGCATCAGTCCGCCCGGCGCAGAGCACTTCTACCGGATGGTTAGCCACTTTCGTCAGCGCCTTTTCCAGTTTTTCCTGCACGCTGCGGACTTCCTGCTGCCGCTGCCAGCCGTAATAACGACTCCCGTCATATTCAATGCCCAGCGCCAGTTTCATGGTCGGCTGTGGCACGGCGATGTCGGACATCAGTAAAAATACTCCTGCACCAGCTTCTCAGCGGTTTTGACCGCCATCAGTGCCCCGCCAAACCGCACGTTGTCGGCCACTGACCAGAACTGTAACAGCTCAGGAATGCCGTAATCGTTGCGCACGCTGCCGATGCTGAGATGCGAACTGCCGGAGGCATCCCCCACCTGCGTCGGGAAGTCATCTTCTGCCGTCAGGTTGATATCATCCACCTGACCCAGCGCATCACGCGCTTCTTCAGCAGAGAGCGGGCGCAGGTTTTCAATGTAAACAATCTGCGCATTGCCGTAGAACACCGGAGCCTGAATGGTGCTGACCGCAATCGGCAACCCTTCGTCCTGCAGCACTTTGCGGACCTGCTCTACCAGCAGGCGCTCCTGCGCCACGCTGCCCTCTTTATCCGCCAGCAGCGGCAGGACGTTGAAGGCCAGCTGACGGCCAAAGTAGCCCTCTTCGGCGGGCAGGCCGTTCAGCAGCCGGGCACTCTCACCCGCCAGGGAGTCCACCGCCGCTTTACCGTGCGAAGAGGCCGCCAGCAGGTTGGTGACCTGCAAACGCCCCAGGCCCGCCTGGTCGATCAGCGGTTTAATGGCGCACAGCAGCTGGCTGGTCAGGGCATCGGCCACGCTGATAATGTTGCGGTTACGGTAATCTGCCAGTACCTGCGGATTCACCTCCGGCACCACCAGCGGCACATCCGGTTCCAGCGCAAACAGATCGCTGCTGTCTATCACCAGGCAACCTGAGTTCGCGGCCTCATCGGCATAGCGCGCCGAGGCTTCGCGGCCCGCGACAAAGAACGCCAGTTGAACCTGTGACCAGTCGAATTCGCTGGCATCGGTCACGCGAACCGACTTACCTTCATAGCGCAGGACTTCGCCCGCGCTGCGCTCACTTGACAGCGCATACAGCTCACCAACCGGGAACTGGCGTTCCGCCAGCAATTCCAGTAAAGCTCCCCCTACTGCGCCTGTCGCACCTAAGATTGCGATATTCCAGCCGTCAGACATGTTGGTTTACTCCAGACAATGACACAAAAATAGAAGGCGGTCGCATAACCGCCTGAAAATTAGGAAAATACTTAAAGGCCGGTGGCGTTAAAGCCCAGCCTGTTCAGCAACGCGACGGTGTCGGCGTTATCACATTCAACCCGCAGCGAAGACCATTCGCGCCGCTCCTGATAATGCTTGCGCAGCCGGTCAAATTCACCCGGGATTGCCGCCACATGCCGCAGCGGCGCATCATCGCGGCGCACATCATACACCAGATGCACCAGACGTTTCAGCGTTGCCTGATCCAGTTCACCGCGCAGCGTGATACGGCCGAATTCCGGGGCGGGCAGCAGCGTCTCCAGCGCCACCTGCTGTGGCTGACCAATAAACTGTGTCCAGGCCTCAAACACCTGCGTGGTGCCGCGTGCTTTTCCTTCCAGGGTGTACCCGGCGATATGGGCGGTGGCGATATCAACCTTTTTCAGCAGCGGCAGCGACAGGTCCGGCTCCGGCTCCCAGACGTCCAGCACCACGCTGAGATCGTCACGCTGGCCCAGTACCGTCAGCAGTGCGGCATTATCTACTACCGGGCCACGGCAGGCGTTGATCAGAATGGAACCCGGCTTCAGCGCCCGCAGCAGCTTCTCATCGGCCATATGCCAGGTCTGGTAAGGGCCCTGCTTAAACAGCGGGGTGTGGAAGGTGAGAATATCCGCTTCCGCGACCAGCTCTGCCAGCGGCAGGAACGTCCCCGTGTCACCGCGATCGGCACGCGGCGGATCGCACAGCAGCGTGCGGATCCCCAGTGCCTCAAGCCGCGCCTGCAGGCGGCTACCGACGTTGCCCACACCGACGATGCCCACCGTACGGTCGGTTAACAGGAAACCGTCTCGTTCAGCCAGCAGCAGCAGTGAGGAGAAAACATACTCGACAACGGCAATGGCATTGCAGCCGGGGGCCGCCGAAAAGGCGATACCCTGCTGGTTCAGCCAGGCCTCGTCAATATGATCCGTCCCTGCCGTGGCGGTGCCGACGAATTTCACCGGCTTGCCGTTAAGCAACTCCGCATTCACTTTAGTGACCGATCGCACCATCAGCCCGTCGGCATCGTCCAGGGCCGCCTGGGGGATCGGACGCCCCGGCACGGCCACCACGTCGCCGGTGCGGCTGAACAGTTCACGGGCGTAGGGCATATTTTCATCAACGAGGATTTTCACAGTCGGTTTCCAGTTGGTTCGGTGAGGGGGTATATTCTGCCACAAAGCGACGAACAGGGGCATCCTCAGCGCACGGAAGGAACCGGGGTGAAAGCAATCCCGACCTGCAGACCGCCGAGGGTGGGACTCTGTGACAGCCGCGCCTGGCTACCGTGCCAGCGGGCGATATCTTTTACCAGGGCCAGCCCCAGTCCGGTTCCCGCCACCTGGCTGCCGTGTTCCAGCCGGTAAAAGGGTTGCAGCACCTGCTGGCGCTCCGACTCCGCGATCCCCGGCCCGCTGTCCTCAATATGCAGCACGCCCTGAATAACGCTGGCGGTGATCATGCCGCCTTCCGGGGTATATTTGATGGCATTATCCAGCAGGTTAGCGCAGAGCTCCGTCAGTAACAGCACATCCCCGCGCACCTGGCAGTGCTCGTCCCCTTCGTAGCCAAGATCAATCTGCCTGCTGCGCGCCTGCGGATAGCGCAGCAGGCAGGCTTCGCGCACCAGCTCCGCCAGGTCGAGAGTGGCCATCGGCTGATTCTGCTGCATGGCTTTAATGCGCGACAGCTGCAGTAACCGGTCGGTGAGCATAATCGTGTCGTCCAGGGTGTGGCGCATCCCCTGCAAACTCTCCTGCCAGACGGCGGGGTTCTGGCTGTTCAGCGCGACGCTGACCTGGGTTTTCAGGATCGTCAGCGGCGTTCTTAACTGATGTGAGGCGTCGGCGCTGAAACGCTGCTGTCGCGCCACCATCGCCCTCAGTCGCTCAATATAACGGTTGACTGCCACCATCAGTGGCTGGATTTCCGACCAGGGCAGCACCGCCGGGAGGGGGGTCAGATCGCCCGGGTCACGGAGCAGCATGACCCCGGACAGGCGACGCAGCGGACGCAGAACCTTGTGCAGCACCCAGCTCGCCAGCAGCAGAGTGATGAGCACCAGCGCCCCCTGACTCAAAATGGCGTTATACAGCAGCCCACTGGCAAAGTCCCGGCGCGAGGTCAGCGTTTCCGCCACCAGCACCTGCGCCATTCCCTGCACATTCTCTTCATTCACCGGCTGCCACAGGGCAGCGACCCGGATAGGCAGCCCGTTGTAGTCGGCATAGTAAAAATGGACCAGTGCCGGATAATTACGCGACAGTGGGGTATTTTTTGGCAAGGGCGGCAGATCGTCATAGCCGGAGAGGGTTTTGCCCTCAGGTGAGATCACCTGATAGTACAGCTGGTCGTTCATATTGCGCTCAAAACTGTCGAGCACCACCCAGGGCACGTCCACTTCCAGATGCCCCTGATGCACGCGGATGCGCTCGGCCACGGTGCGGGCCGATGCCAGCAGCGAACGGTCGTAAGCCTGATTGGCCGCCTGTAAGGCGCTGGCGTAATGAGTATAAACCGACAGCGCCCAGAGGGTCAGCAGAGGCAGACCCAGCCAGAGCAGCAGATGTGCGCGCAGGGAAGCCAGTTTCATACATGATGCTCAAGGCTGTATCCCAGCCCGCGCAGCGTCACAATCGAGACATTACTGCCCGACAGCTTTTTCCGCACGCGGTGAACGTAAAGCTCAATACTCTCCAGGCTGGCCTCATCCGCCAGGGTAAAGGTCTGCTCGTAAAGCTGCTGCCGCGATACCGGCCTGCCGCGTCGCTGCATCAGCGTGATCAGCACGCTGCTTTCACGTGGCGTCAGCGCCAGCGGCCGGTGTTGCAGTTCAAAATACCCTTCATTGTGAAACACCAGTTCCCCGAAGGTCTGTGCCTCCCTGACCTGCCCCTGGCTACGGCGCAACAGCGCGCGGATGCGCGCCTCCAGCTCCTCCAGTTCAAACGGTTTACTCAGATAATCATCCGCCCCCTGATTCAGCCCGCGTACCCGATCCGTCAGCTCATTGCGCGCCGTCAGCAGCAGGACGGGCATGGTCTGCCCGCGCTTGCGCAGGCGGCCCAGCAGCTCCAGGCCGTTGAGCCGCGGCAGAGAAATATCTAACAGCACCAGTTCATAGTGCTCGGTTTGCAGCAGATGATCGGCGGCGACACCATCCGCCATCCAGTCCACAGCAAAACCCGCCTGGGTCAGAGCCTTCTGCAGCCAGCAGGCCAGTTCCGCCGTATCTTCCACCAGTAAGAGACGCATATCACACCCTGTTATCTTTTTCCGTTGGCTGAAAGGTAAATGAAAGGTTACTAAGTTAACAATTTAACAACCCCATTTTTTGGGAGGGCTCACAAACTGAATGATAAGAAGGGAGCAGTGATGAAAATAATGATCCGCACCACTTTAGCCAGCGCCCTGCTGATGCTGACCACCCCGACCGTCTTTGCCGCTGAGGCCCCTTCCCGCACCGAGTGCATCGCTCCGGCGAAGCCTGGCGGCGGTTTCGATCTGACCTGTAAGCTGTTGCAGGTTACGCTGCAGGGCACCCAGCAGATTAAAACGCCAATGCGCGTCACCTACATGCCCGGTGGCGTTGGAGCCGTGGCCTATAACGCCATTGTGGCGCAGCGGCCAGCCGAACCCGGCACGGTCGTGGCCTTCTCCGGTGGTTCGCTGCTGAATCTGTCTCAGGGGAAATTTGGCCGTTATTCCGTCGACGACGTGAAGTGGCTGGCGGCGGTAGGCACGGACTACGGCATGGTGGCGGTACGCAGTGATTCACCGTACAAAAATCTCGGGGACCTGCTGAAAGCCATGAAGGACGATCCGAACAAAGTGGTAATCGGCGCGGGGGCGTCTATCGGCAGCCAGGACTGGATGAAAACCGCCCTGCTGGCCCGCGATGCTGGTATTGACCCACGTAAGATGCGCTATGTCGCCTTTGAAGGCGGCGGCGAGCCAGTCACCGCACTGTTAGGCAACCATATCCAGGTGGTCTCCGGCGATATCAGTGAAATGGTGCCCCACTTACAGGCGGGTAAGCTGCGCGTGCTGGCGGTGATGGCCGATAAACGCCTGCCGGGCGTGCTGGCCGACGTGCCCACCGCCAAAGAGCAGGGAGTGAATGTGGTCTGGCCAATCATTCGCGGCTTCTACCTCGGGCCGAAAGTGACCGATGCCGAATACCAGTGGTGGGAGGATGCCTTCAGAAAAATGTCCCAGACCGACGAATTTAAACATCAGCGCGATTTGCGCGGCCTGTTTGAATTCAATCTGTTCGGTAAAGAGCTGGACAGTTACGTGAAGCAGCAGGTGGCTGACTATCGCGAGAAGGCCAAATCCTTCGGCCTGGCGAAATAAGGGAGGCGACCATGAGCGATCGTATTTTTGCCAGCGTCTGGCTGCTGCTGTGTATCGGCGGCCTGGTGATCGCCTGGGGCATCCAGAGCGAATACAGCTACGAGCCCGTGGGGCCGCGTCCTTTCCCGATGATTATTCTCGGGCTGATGGCGCTATGCGCTTTCTGTCTTCTCCTGCGTAAACCCGACGCGATCCACTGGCCTGCCCGGGGCACCCTGAAGCGCCTGCTGCTGCTGATGGTCAGCCTCGGACTGTATGGGGCGCTGTTTGAAAGCCTCGGATTCCCGCTGTCAACGACGTTACTGACCTTCGCCATCGGGCTGCTGTTCGGTGCCACCTGGTGGGCAGCCGCGTTATCGGGCGTGGTGATGGGCATCACGCTGTTCTACGCCTTCGATCGCCTGCTTGAAGTGACCTTACCGCTCGGCACCTGGTTGAGCTAACGGAGAATAAAATGGATACCTGGTCCTTTCTGATGCAGGGATTTGCCGTCGCCATGACGCCGGAAAACCTGCTGATCGCCTTAATCGGCTGCTTTATCGGTACCATCGTCGGCCTGCTGCCCGGGCTGGGCCCGATCAACGGCGTGGCCATTCTGATGCCGCTGGCCTTTGCCCTGCACCTGCCGGCAGAGTCCGCCCTGATCCTGCTGGCTACGGTCTACATCGGTTGCGAGTACGGCGGCCGCATCTCCTCGATCCTGCTCAACGTGCCGGGGGATGCCGGAGCCATCATGACGGCGCTGGATGGGTATCCGATGGCGCAGCAGGGACGGGCCGGCGTGGCGCTGTCCATCTCCGCGGTCAGCTCTTTTATCGGTTCAACCATTGCCATTGTCGGGATCATTCTGTTCGCGCCGATCCTCGCCAACTGGTCGCTGGCCTTTGGTCCGGCGGAGTACTTTGCGCTGATGGTGTTCGCCATAGCCTGCCTTGGCAGCATGATGAGCCAGAACCCTCTGAAATCCTTCCTCTCTGCGCTGATTGGCCTGAGCATGGCCACGGTGGGGGTAGATGCCAACACCGGGGTTTACCGCTTCACCTTTGACAGCGTACATCTCTCCGACGGCATTCAGTTCGTGGTGGTGGTCATTGGCCTGTTCTCGGTCAGTGAGATCCTGCTGATGCTGGAATCCACCAGCGGCGGGCAGAAAGTGGTGCGCGCCAGCGGCCGGATGCTGTTCAATATGAAAGAGGCCGCACAGTGTACAGGGGCCACCCTGCGCTCCTCGCTGATCGGCTTCTTTGTGGGCGTACTGCCGGGTGCCGGTGCGACCATTGCCAGCGCCATCGCCTATATGAGTGAGAAAAAAATCGCCGGCGGTGAGACCTTCGGCAAAGGGGATATTCGCGGAGTGGCCGCGCCAGAGGCCGCCAACAATGCTTCGGCCTGCGGCTCCTTTATTCCGATGCTGACGCTGGGTATTCCGGGGTCCGGTACCACGGCGGTCATGGTCGGTGCGCTGACGCTGTATAACATCACTCCCGGACCGGCCATGTTTACCGAACAGCCGGATATCGTCTGGGGGCTGATTGCCGCACTGCTGATCGGCAACGTGATGCTGCTGATCATGAACATCCCGATGATCAATATCTTTGCCCGCATGCTGACCATCCCGCTGTGGTTCCTGGTCCCGGCCATTGCCGCGATCTCGGCGGTGGGCGTCTATGCCGTCCACAGCACCACCTTCGATCTGCTGCTGATGGTGGGACTGGGGATATTCGGCTATATCCTGCGCAAAATGGATTTCCCCATGTCGCCGCTGATCCTGGGATTTGTGCTCGGGGGGATGCTGGAGCAGAACCTCCGTCGGGCGCTGTCCATCAGTAATGGCAATCTGCCGATCCTCTGGGAAAGCCTGATCTGTAAGCTGCTGCTGGTACTGGCCGTCGGCGTTCTGGTCGTGCCACCCATCTGGAAACGCTGGCGACGTCAGCGTCTGCAGGCGCGCAGCGATCTGTCATAACCGGGTGAATAACCGCACAGGGCGGCCCTTCAGGGCCGCCCTTTTTTATGCTCATCCCGCGCTGCGGTGACGGTAGCGCTCCGGCGTGGTGCCCGACTGCTGCTGAAACATCACAATCAGCGCTGAAGCCGAACTGTAGCCCAGATCCAGCGCCACGTCCTGCACGCTTTTTCCCTGTTCCAGCAGGGAAATGGCATGCAGAAACCGCAGGCGCTGCCGCCACTCGCTAAACGACATCCCCAGCTGTGACTGACAGCGCCGGGACAGCGTACGCTCGGTGGTGTAGACGCGTTTTGCCCACTGCGCCAGCGTGGTGTTATCCCCCGGGTTCTGTTCCAGCGCCAGCAGCACCGGCGACAGCATCTTATCCGGCGTGGAGGGCAGATAACTTTGCTGACTTTCCGCCGTCCGTAGCTGGTCGAGCAGCACCTCGCACAAACGCTGGTCCTGCTCTGTCTGCGGCACCAGCAGCTGCCGTCGGGCACACTCTTCAATAATCGCATGAACCACCGGGCTGACGCGCAGCAGACAGGCGCGGTCAGGTAATCCGGCACAGGCTTCTGCCGCAATATTCAGCGTGCGAAAGTGTGCCTGCTTATGGTTGTAGCTGGCGTGCTGCTGGCCCGGCGGCACCCAGATAGGCAGATTCGGCGGGGTCAGCAGACGCTCCCCTTCCACCTGCATCTCCAGCACATTGCATTTGACAAAGATCACCTGCCCCCAGCGATGCCGGTGAGGAAGGTACTCCGTGCGGGCATTGGCCTGTTCGTAGCGGAAGAAAAGCCTGAGCTGTTCTGCATCCGCCGGGGCGCTATAGGTGAGTTGCTGGATCATCTTGTCCGGTTCCATGGTACTTTTGTCTTATTATCGTTATCTGTATTAAATGTGACAAGCTTACACTACTCCGCTAACGGATTAATAAAGAGAAAAGTGATGAGTTTTATGTTTCCCCTGCTGGCGGTGCTGATCTGGTCGGTTAACGCCATTGTCAGCAAAATGTCGGCTGCCGCGATCGATCCGGCGGCGATCTCCTTTTACCGCTGGCTGCTGGCGCTGCTGGTGCTGACCCCCTTTGCCCTGCCCGGCGTCTGGCGTCACCGCCAGCAGATCGCCCGGTCGTGGTGGAAACTGCTGGTGCTGGGCCTGCTCGGCATGGTGCTGTACCAGAGCCTGGCCTACTATGCGGCGCACAGCGTCAGCGCCCTGTTTATGGGCATTCTGAACGCGCTGATCCCGTTGCTGACCGTGCTGTTAAGTGTGGTGGTGATGCGGCTGGCCCCGACGGTCGGCATCCTGCTGGGCAGCCTGCTCTCGTTCTGCGGCCTGGTCTGGCTGGTCAGTGCCGGGCATCCGGCGCAGCTGCTGTCCCACGGCCTCGGTAAAGGGGAGATGATGATGTTTGCCGCTTCGGCTTCTTATGCCCTGTACGGCGTACTGACTAAGCGCTGGGCCATTCCGCTACCCAACTGGCAGAGCCTGTGGGTGCAGATCTTCTTCGGGGTGCTGTTGCTGACACCTAACTTTTTGATGGCACCGGACGTGTCACTGAATGCGCAGAATATTCCATTAGTCCTGTTTGCTGCCATCCCGGCGTCGGTGATCGCCCCCTTCCTGTGGATCCAGGGCGTCATGAGGATGGGGGCCAGCACCGCCAGTATCTTTATGAACCTGGTGCCCATTTTCACCGCGATTATTGCTGTCACCTTTCTGCATGAATCGCTGCACAGCTACCACTTTATTGGCGGAGGGATCACGCTGGCAGGGGTGATCCTCGCCCAGCGACTCCGTATTCCCCTCTCGCGGCAATAAATATCGCATAAAGGGCCGCGATTGCGCCGTCGGCTCTACCTATCACCGGGCGGGGTTGTTATCATAGCGGATAACTATTCTGCTCCGGCGCCCCCCGGACGTTGACTTTGACTGAAGGACTTCGCCATGCAACCTATAAGCGGCCCCGGTGCGCCGTTACCCGGCGATCGCCCGACGATCGATGCCCCTCCCGGCAGTGTACGCCCGGGTAGCCCTGCGGGGACCGCAGCAGCCGGCGAACAGCCGCTAACGCCTGCCCAGCGCACCACGCTGGAACGCCTGATCGTCAAAATTATGTCGCTCAGTTCGCTGAAATCGCCCGAACTGTGGGCAGGTCTGCGCCATGAAGTGGGGGTAAAAAACGACGCCGGGCTGCAGGCGCGTCATTTTCCGCCTGCGGAACAGTTTCTGAATACCCGCCTGTCACAGGTGCAGAACACGCACGCCACGCGCCAGCTGCTGCAACAGCTGACCGACCTGCTGCCGACCGGCAATAACCGCCAGGCGGTGAGTGATTTTATTCGTCAGCAGTTTGGCCACACTGTACTCAGCTCCCTGAATCCTGACCAGATGCGTCAGGTACTGACGATGCTGCAGAATGGTCAGATGGCCATCCCCCAGCCGCAGCAGAACCGCGTCACCGACCGCTCCCTGCTGCCTGCGGAACATCAGACGCTGAACCAGCAAATTTCACGCCTGGCGGCAGCCACCGGAGAGCAGCCGGTCAAACTGTGGGCCTCGCTGCTGAAAGTGGTCAACCTGCACGGCGGTGACCCGATCCCCTCGCGCTTTTTCCCGCTGATGAACCAGTATTTACAGACCAGCCAGACCCTGAGCCAGCACGCCGCACCGACGCTCCATCTGCTGACAACCACGCTGAAACAGCCGCCGGATGCGGGAGAACAGCGAATGCTGGAAGACTACAGCCAGCAGCGTTTTAACGCCACGCCGCAGACCCTGCTGACTCCCACCCAGACTCAGGACCTGCTTAACCAGCTGTTCAGCCGCCGCGCCGAACGCCAGCAGGAGCAACCGCTGGCCGACAGCGAACTGAATCCGCGCCCGGTCACCGTCCCGCTGTGGGGGGCGCTGCCGCCCGTTCTGCAGCCGCTGGCCAACCGTCCGGTATTTACCGCCTTTGCCGTGCTGCTCCTGCTGGTGCTGTTCCTCTGGATGCTGTTTTAATTCTGACGTTATTGCCGGCGCAGAGGCTATCCTCTGCGCCGGCCTGTTTTACGCCGTTGCTTCGCTAACCTTGTTTTCGCCAAATTTGTCGCGCATATGCTGCTCAATCTCCTCCAGACTTTTCCCCCGCGTTTCAGGCAGCATAAAGGCCACGAAGGCCAGCGAGCCGATATTAATAATGGCGAAAATAAAGAAGACCTTACTGCCGGCAAAAGCCATCAGCGGTGGGAAGCCGAAGGCCACCACTGCATTGAAGATCCACTGCATGGACACCGCAGTGCCGGTGAGTGCGCCGCGAAGCTGCATGGGGAACAATTCTGACATCAGCAGCCAGTACACCGGCGAGATACACATCTGCATAAAGAACAGAAACAGCAGGATCAGCCCCAGCGCCAGATAGCTCTGGGTTAATCCGACCGGGACCAGCGTCATCACCAGCCCCAGCAACACCTGAGCAGCAATCACAAAAAACAGCCCGGTCATCAGCATTTTCCGGCGCGGGAAGCGGCTGACGGCCCAGATCCCGACACAGGTTGCCAGCACCGAGACCACGCCATTGCCAATGGTCGCGGCAATGGCGGCACTGGTGCCGAGGCCGGTGGATTTAAGAATGATCGGCGTGTAATACATAAACCCATTAACGCCGGTAAACTGGATCACAAAACCCAGCCCCGTGCCGGTTAACAGCAGACGTAATACCCATTTCTCCCGGATCAGGGTGCGTACATCCGGCCCACGCTCTGCTTTACGTGCCTGCTTTTTCATTTCATTCATTTCCTTACGCACCTCACGCGGCGTTTCGCGCAGGTATTTCAGGATGTTCTTCGCTTCCTTCAGCCGCCCTTCTGCCACCAGCCAGTGAGGCGAGGCAGGAACAAAAAAGGTGCCAATAAACAGCAGCAGACCAGGGATCATGGCAATCGCCAGCATATAGCGCCACAGATGTTCATCGTGAAGCAGGTAGCTGAGTAAGGTACTGGCTACATAGGCCACCAGCTGCCCGGTGACGATCATCAACTCATTGCGGCTGACCAGCGGTGCCCTTAATTTAGGCCCGGCGATTTCAGCAATAAAAACCGGAACGGTGGCCGAACCGCCGCCGACGGCAATCCCCAGCAGGAAACGCATGGCCACCATCACAGGGACGGAAGGGGCGAGGGCCGTGCCAAGTGAACCCAGAACAAACAGCACGGCCAGGCTGCGCAAGGTGAGCCGACGGCCAAATTTGTCCGAAAAAAAGCCGCTAAGGAAAGACCCCAGTGCAGCGCCGAAGACCAGCGATGACGCTACCAGCCCTTCGGTAAAGGAAGTTAACCCCAGCCCGCCCTGTGCGGCAGGCGCAGACATATAGGGCAACGCCCCCGAAATAATGCCGGTGTCGTAGCCAAAGGCCAGCGCGCCCATCGTGGCCACCAGCACCACAAAGAAAATGCGTTGTCTGACGGTGACTGCGCGCTCAGTCTCATCACCCGATGAGTCAGCAGATGTTGTGTTCATATAATCCCTGAATAAAAAGAAAGACCTGTGACGCTCACACGACTTGTGAAATCGCTTACACGGTGAGTCGGGCTAAAAGTGTAGACTCCGTCACAGTTTTCGCCAATTTATCAGAAGATTAACCACCGCAGTCTTTCAGGCCGCAGGCAAACTCAGCCGTCTGCGCTACTGACCGTCGTGCGCGAGAAACTGAAAGTGACCGCTATGCCCGCCAGCGCACAGACCGTACCGGCAGCAAATACCGCCCCGTAACCCAGCGTCGTGGCCAGCACGCCCGTTAGCGGCCCGCTGACGCCGTAGGCGATATCCTGAAATGCCGAAAATCCGCCCAGCGCGGTACCGCGCACCTGCGGAGCCACGCGCCTCAGCACCTCCACGCCCAGCGCCGGGAAGACCAGTGAACAGCCGCAGCCGGTCAGTGCCGCGCCCGCCAGCGCCATACCGCCACTGGTCGCCCCTGCCAGTAGCAGCAGGCCGCAGGCCTCAACCGCCAGAGAGATCAGGGCAACGCGAATACCTCCGAGACGGTCCGGCAGCCCGCCAAACAGCACGCGGACCAGCACAAAGGCCAGCCCAAAGGCGGTGAGGGCAAAGCCGGCATTGCCCCACTGCTGGTCAGCAAAATAGAGCGACGTGAAGGTACCGATCACCGCGAAACCGACGCCCTGTAAGGCCAGCGCCAGACCCGGCCGGGTAATCAGGCCCACCACCTTCCACAGCGAAGGGCGCTGCCCGCCATGGACGGGCACACCGCGAATACCGGCATTGAACAGCAGCGCCACTAACGGCAGCAGCAGCGTGGCCACACCCAGCGCCTCAAAGCCCCACAGGCTGTGCAGCCACAGCCCCAGCGGAGCACCGGCGGCCAGCGCACCATAAATGGCCATGCCGTTCCACGACATTACCTGTCCCCCGCGCTTAGGCCCCACCAGGCCCATTCCCCAGGTCAGGTTTCCGGTCAGCAACTGGCTTTCACCAAAGCCCAGCAGCAGACGGCCAGCCACCAGCAGGCCAAATTTCCCCATCACCGGCAACGGCAGCAGCGCCGCCAGAAGATAGGCAACGCCCACCAGCGCCAGCGCCAGCATCCCCTGCAGGGTCGACCGCTTCGCCCCGCGCTGATCGGCCAGCCGCCCGGCATAGCCACGCGTCAGCAGTGTGGCAAAGAACTGTACACCCACCGCCAGCCCCACCATCACATTACTCAACCCCAGCTCATGGTGGACGTACAGCGGGATCACCGGCAGGGCAAGGCCCGCCGTGAGGTAAGTAAGAAAGACAGCAAAGGCAATACGCGCCAGTGCGCGCGTCCCCTGCTTCGGGCTGATATCTGAAAGGGTGGGCATGGTAAACGTCTCCTGGTGACCCCTGCGGCACAGCCTGTGCCGCCGATCCGGTCTGGATGAAATATTATTTGCAAGGGAATACACGGCGGCTAAACCGGGATAAAAAGGGGTGACATCAGCAATATTACAGAATGCCCTTCGTGAGTCAGCCCGCCGTCGTTTATTATCACGGCAACATGGGCTATTCGGGAATAAGAAATTGAAAACAGGGGCTATCGTATTCACGTTTTCCGCACTGCTGGCCAGTACTTCTGCCTTTTCCGCTGAAGAAGAGAGCTGTCGTAACGGCTTTTTCCCCGGCTACCAGGGCGAGTATCACCAGGCGGAAATTCGCGCCGGGGCCGGTCAGGTGCATTTCTATGATGATATGAACGGCTGCCCGGAAAAAGGCGAAAGTTGTGCACGGAAGGCCTGGCTGGTGCCGGGCAACACGGTGCTGGTTGCGCAGACCAAACCCGGCTGGAGCTGCGTCTGGTATTTTGCTAAAAAACGCGATTTTACCAGCTGGATCCCCTCTGCCAGCCTGAGCCCGATCCCGACCCGCACCGTGCAGGAAGCGGACTGGCTGGGACGCTGGCTGCCCGTCGAAGGTAATAATGTGATTACCCTCTCCCGCCGTGGTGGCCACCTGCACGTCAGCGGTAACGCAGACTGGCACGGGGGTATCAACAGCTACGGTGAACAGGTGGTGCATGTGGGCGAAATTGACGATGACGCCACGGTGAAGGGAAACCGTCTGACCTTTGGCGTGCCGGACTCAACGACGTATGAGTGCGGCGGCGAAATGCTGTTGGTTAACGGTAACCTTATCGTGCGCGACAACAGTAACTGCGGCGGGATGAACGTACGCTTCGATAGCGTATATCGCCTGGCAGAAAAGACAAAATAGTCGGCAGCCCTTTGTGCCTCGAGGGAGGCAATGCGCCTGGACTGACCTCCTGTAATGAAATTACGTTTCTCCCCCTCTTTTTTTTCGTTCGCATCGGCGAGAAATGAGGGGGAAATCGCGAGGATTCTCGCATTATGCGCACAACGCCGCCTGAATCACATCCGGCTTGCCGCTTTCCGAAGGAGAATGCCTCGCTCAATCACCTGACTTGTTAATTAAAAGTTAACAAAAATAAAAACAAACAAATAAATAACATTTTTCCGTAGTAAAAAAACAACAAAGACATCAGTTTAAACAAAAATTTAACCTAATTATTTATTGATTTTAACATTAAGGGTCAGCGATCACACTTCTGCGCTCTGCTCAACTCTTCGCCAAAATCTTCTTGCTATCTTGTTTCGGTGGTCAACGCCACCTCTTACCTGACAAAAACAACGAACCGGATAACAAGGTACTGCTATGAAATTTAACCTCTCGTTACTCAACGCCTGTGTCGTCTCTGCCTGCATGTTGTTCGCGACTCCCCTGCTGGCCGCAGAAAAACATGATATCGCCGTGGTAGCCAAGGTGACCGGTATTCCCTGGTTCACCCGTATGGCCGTCGGCGTGGATGAAGCCGCGAAAAAACTGGATGTTAACGCTTACCAGGTGGGGGGATCCACCGCTGACCCGGCGCAGCAGGTCAAGGTGATTGAAGACCTTATCGCCAAAAAAGTCGATGCGATTATCGTGGTACCGAATGATGCAAAAGTGCTTGAGCCGGTACTGAAAAAAGCACGCGCTCAGGGCATCGTGGTCCTGACCCATGAATCCCCGGACCAGCCGATTGGCCAGTGGGATGTCGAGACCATCGACAGCGTCAAATATGCTGAAAAGAACATGGATGAACTGGCCAGCAGCATGGGCGGTAAAGGCGGCTATGCCATCTATGTCGGTTCCCTGACCGTGCCGCTGCACAACGCCTGGGCGGATGCGGCTATCAAATATCAGAAAGAAAAATACCCTGACATGCACGAAGTCACCTCGCGCCTGCCGGTGGCAGAGAGTATTGATAAATCTTACGCCACCACGCTTGACCTGATGCGCACCTACCCGGATCTGAAAGGCATTATCGGCTTCGGTTCGCTCGGCCCGATTGGTGCCGGGCAGGCAGTGAAGAGCAAACGGGCGAAGAATAAAATTGCCGTCGTCGGCATTGCGATGCCAGCCCAGGCGGCACCCTACCTGGCGAGCGGTGATATCAAAAAAGCCCTGCTGTGGGATCCGAAAGATGCCGGCTTTGCGCTGGTCAGCCTCGCGGACCAGCTGCTGGACGGCAAACAGGTTACCCCGGACCTGACCATTGACGGCTTGGGTAAAGCCGATGTGGATATGGAACACCATGTGATCCGCTTTAACCGCATCCTTGAAGTGACCAAAGATAACGCGAAATCCCTCGGCTTCTGATCGTATCGGGCCAGTCTCTGCTGGCCCTGTTCCACACCAGGGTACTGAATTATGTCCACGCAAACACCGTTTATCTCGCTGGAAAATATCAGCAAATCCTTCCCGGGCGTACGCGCACTGAATGCGGTAACGCTGACGCTTAACCGGGGTGAAGTACACTGTCTGGCCGGGCAAAACGGCTGCGGAAAAAGCACGCTGATCAAGGTGATCTCCGGGGTTTACCAGCCGGACAAAGGATCGCATATCAGCATTGACGGTAAGCTACTGACCCACTTAACACCGGCCCTTTCTGCCTACTACGGCATTCAGGTGATCTATCAGGATCTGTCTCTGTTCCCGAATCTGTCGGTGATGGAAAATATCGCCGCCCATCGCTTTCTGCCGGGCGGCAACTTCTGGGTCAACCGCCGGGCGATGCGCCAGCTGGCGCAGGAGACCATGGCGCGCATTGGCGTGCAGCTTGACCCGTCGCGCAAGGTTGAAAAACTGTCGATAGCCGACCGCCAGCTGGTGGCCATCTGTCGCGCGCTGGCTGCCGATGCCAGCCTGGTGATCATGGACGAACCCACCGCCTCCCTGACCCGCCACGAGGTTAACGGCCTGCTGCGGGTGGTCAGTGAATTGAAAGCCGCCGGGATCTGCGTGGTGTTCGTCAGCCATAAGCTGGATGAAGTGATGGAGGTCTCTGACCGCATCAGCGTCATCCGCGACGGCAAACTGGTCGGCACCTATGCCGCCAGCAAACTGGACAGCGACGAGCTGGCCTGGCTGATGACCGGCCAGCGCTTCAGCTTCAGCCACCTGCCGGAGCGTGCCGAACGCAGTGACACGCCGCTGCTGGAAGTGCGCAACCTCTCACGCCGCAACCAGTATCAGCAGATCAATTTGCAGTTAAGAAGTGGCGAAATCACCGCCATCGTCGGCCTGCTGGGGGCCGGGCGAACCGAACTGTGCCTGTCACTGTTTGGCATTACCCAACCCGACAGCGGTCAAATCATCCTTGACGGTAAGCCGGTGAAACTGCGCAACAACCGCGACGCCATCCGCCACGGTATTGCTTACGTATCGGAAGACCGGCAGACCGAAGGGCTGATCATGACGCAGTCGATCTTCGATAACCTGCTGGTGCCGATCTTCCCGCACCTGCGTAATCGTCTGGGCCTGCTGGACCGCGATGAGGCACGTCAGCGGGCATCAACACTGATCCGCGAGCTGAATATCAAAGTCTCCGACAGTCAGCTGGCGGTTCAGACCCTGTCCGGCGGTAACGCGCAGCGCGTGGCGATTGGTAAATGGGTCGCCACCCGGCCGAAGGTGCTGATCCTCGACTCCCCTACCGTCGGCGTCGATATCGCCAATAAAGAGGGGATCTATCGTATTGCCCGTGAGCTGGCCGAGTCCGGTATGGCGGTGCTGATGATTTGCGATGAGATCCCGGAAGCTTACTACAACAGCCACCGCGTGCTGGTGATGCGCAAAGGTGAGCTGGTCGCCAGCTTCGCCCCGCATCAGTGCCGCGAAGAGGAGATTGCCGGGGTGGTCAATGAATAACAAATTACGACATCTGGCCAGCCAGCACGAGTTCTGGCTGGGTATGCTAATTGTGCTGCTGGCGCTGGGCCTCAGCCTGCGCACCAGCGAGTTTCTGACGCTCGGCAATCTGACTGACGTCGCCACCAGCTACGCCATCCTCGGCATTCTGGCCTGCGGCCTGTTTGTGGTGCTGATCGCCGGAGGGATTGATATCTCGTTCCCGGCCATGACCGCCATTGCACAATACGTAATGGCCAGCACCATGCTGGCGCACGGCGGCAACCTGTTCAGCGCCTTTGCGGTGGCCATCGCCTGTGGCCTGCTGTTAGGGATGCTTAACGGCCTGCTGGTCTTTCTGCTGCGGGTCCCGGCGATCATCATCACTATTGCCACGCTGAACCTTTTTTACGGACTGCTGGTCTGGGCGACAAACGGCACCTGGCTGTACGGCTTTCCCGACTGGTTTATGAACGGCATTAACTGGTTCTCGTTCACCGCCGCCGACGGCTACGAATATGGCTTGACGCTGCCGCTGCTCTGCCTGCTGGCGGTTTTCGTCCTGACCGGGGTGCTGATGAACTTTACCCGCGTCGGGCGGCAGATCTACGCCATGGGCGGCAGCCGCGAGTCGGCGTCACGTCTTGGTATCAATCTGCGCAGCCTGCATCTGGCGGTGTATGGCTACATGGGCGTGCTGGCCGGGGTAGCGGCCGTTGTTCAGGCGCAGACCACACAGTCCGTTGCCCCCAACTCACTGGTGGGTTACGAGCTGACGGTACTGGCAGCGGTGGTACTGGGCGGGACCAGCATGAGCGGAGGTCGCGGTACGCTGACCGGCACCCTGCTGGGCGTGCTGTTGCTGGCCTTTCTGCAAAACGGCCTGACGCTGCTGGCGGTGTCGTCCTACTGGCATATGGTGTTTAGCGGCATCATTATTCTGGTCAGCGTCAGCGCTACGGCCTGGAATGAAAAACACCAGCGCGCAAAGGGGAACTGAGATGCAAACATTACTGAATAAACTGCCGGGTGACCGCATTATCCGCCTGCAGGTCCTGATGCTGGTGGCGGTACTGGTGTTGTTTTCCCTCACGCTGGGCGGGCGCTTTTTCAGCGTCGGTAACTTCCAGTCGATCGCCAGCCAGCTGCCGGTGCTCGGTCTGCTGGCGCTGGGCATGGGCGTGACGATGCTGACCGGCGGCATTAACCTGTCAATCATCGCCAGCGCTAACGCCTGTTCGCTGCTGATGGCCGCGCTGATTGTTGCCCATCCTGACCAGCCGCAGTGGATAGCGCTGGCGCTGCTGGCCGGGCTGGCCCTCGCCGTGGTAATTGGCGTGGTCAACGGCGTACTGATTGCGGTGATTGGTGTGTCGCCGATTCTGGCAACGCTGGGTACCATGACGCTGATTGCCGGGCTGAATATCCTGCTGTCTGACGGTGCGGTGATCTCCGGCTTCCCGCCGCTGATCCAGATGCTTGGCAACGGCGATGTCGCCGGCGTACCGCTGTCGCTGCTGCTTTTCCTTGCCGTCGCAGCCCTGATGTGGCTGCTGCTGGAACGCACCACGCTGGGACGCACTATTCTGCTGCTGGGCAGTAACGAAAAGGCCACGCGCTTTAGCGGGGTCAACACCACCCGCGTGACCATTGTGGTGTATATCCTGTCGGCGCTGATGAGCTGGGGTGCGGCGCTACTGATGATGTCGATGTTTAACTCCGCCAAAGCCGGCTACGGCGAGTCCTGGCTGCTGGTGACCATCCTTGCCTCCGTGCTGGGTGGCATCAATCCGGACGGCGGCTTCGGGCGCATTCCCGGCCTGATCCTGGCGCTGATCGTGCTACAGATGCTGGAAAGCGGGCTGAACCTGCTGGGGGTGAGCAGCTACCTCACTATGGCCCTTTGGGGTGGTGTACTGATCCTGTTTATTGCGTTGCAACATCGCAGAACCTGAGACTGAGGATAAAAATGGCGAGCTATTATATTGGTGTGGATGTGGGAACCGGCAGCGCCCGCGCAGGCATTTTTGATGTTACCGGGCGCATGATGGGCCAGGCGAGCCGTGAGATCGCGTTGTATCGCCCGCAGGCTAACTTTGTTGAACAGTCTTCTGACAATATCTGGCAGGCGGTGTGTCAGGCCGTGCGCGATGCCATTAATCAGACCAATATCAATCCGGTACAGATTAAAGGGCTGGGTTTTGATGCCACCTGTTCGCTGGTGGTACTGGATAAAGAGGGCCAGCCGCTGACGGTCAGCCCGTCCGGGCGCAGCGAGCAAAATATTATTGTGTGGATGGATCACCGCGCCATTGTTCAGGCGGAACGTATCAATGCGTTAAAACACCCGGTGCTGGATTATGTCGGCGGGGTGATTTCTCCGGAAATGCAGACGCCGAAACTGCTGTGGCTGAAGCAGCATATGCCCGCCAGCTGGCAGAACGTCGGGCACCTGTTTGACCTGCCCGACTTCCTGACCTGGCGCGCCACCGGCGATGTGACCCGTTCGGTCTGTTCGCTGGTGTGCAAATGGACCTGGCTGGCGCACCAGGACGGCTGGGATAGCAGCTACTTCAAACAGGTGGGGCTGGAGGATCTGCTGGAGCACGATGCGGCGAAAATTGGCAGTGACGTTAAAGGCATGGGTGAACCGCTGGGTCGCGGGCTGACGCAGCGTGCGGCCAGCGAACTGGGCCTGCTGCCCGGTACGCCGGTCAGCGCTTCCATCATCGATGCCCACGCCGGCAGCCTGGGGACGCTGGGCGCTGCCGGTCCTTCCGGTGAACTGGCTGACTTTGACCGCCGCATTGCACTGATTGGTGGTACGTCAACCGGGCATATGGCCATCTCCCGTGAGCCGCGCTTTATTAAAGGCGTGTGGGGGCCTTACCTCTCGGCGGTACTGCCCGACTTCTGGCTGAACGAGGGCGGGCAGTCCGCTACCGGAGCGCTGATAGACCATGTGATCCAGTCACACCCCTGCTATACCCAACTGCGGGAGCAGGGGCAGGCTCAGGGCAAAACTATTTATGAGGTCCTCAATGCCCTGCTGCGCAAGATGGCCGGTGACGCGGATAAGATTGCTTTTCTGACCCGCGATATCCATATGCTGCCCTACTTCCACGGCAACCGCTCACCGCGTGCAAATCCGAACCTGACCGGCATCCTGACCGGGCTGACGCTGTCGCGCACCCCGGAAGATATGGCCCTGCACTATCTGGCGACCATTCAGGCCATTGCCCTTGGCACCCGGCACATTATTGAAACCATGAACCAGACGGGCTACAGCATTGACACCATTATGGCCAGCGGCGGCGGCACCAAAAATCCTGTTTTTGTGCAGGAGCACGCTAACGCCTCCGGCTGTACCATGCTGCTGGCAGAGGAGAGTGAATCAATGCTGCTGGGCAGCGCGATGATGGGCACTGTTGCGGCAGGCGTCTATGACACGCTGCCGGAAGCGATGAATGCCATGAGCCGCATTGGCAAAACCGTGACGCCGCAGACCAATGAGATCAAACGCTATTACGATCGTAAATACCGCGTGTTCCGTGAGCTGTATCACGACCATATGAAATATCAGCAAATGATGCAGGAGGAGAGATGACCCCGGAGCAGAGCTGGCAACAGGCCAGCACAGCCTGGGAAACCTACCGTCAGGCGCTGGATACACTGCACACCCAGCTTGACCGTCAGCAGTGGCTGGCAGTGCTGGACGCCCTCGCCACCTGCCCCGGCAAGATCGCTGTGACCGGGATTGGCACCTCCGGCATTGCAGCACGTAAAATTGCTCATATGCTGGCGTGCATTGAACACCCGGCGATCTGGTTAAGCGCCGCCGATGCCGCCCACGGTGATATCGGCTTCCTGCGCAAGGGCGATATCCTGATCATGCTGTCGCGCGGCGGTAACTCGGAGGAGCTCACCCGGCTGTTGCATACGGTCAACGTCAAGGGCTGTACACTGATCAGCGTCACTGAAAACGCCCACTCTGCCATTGCCTGGGCTGCCGACCTGCTGCTGTTGATGCCAAAATCGCAGGAGATCGATCCACTGAAGATGCTGGCCACCACTTCTATTATCAGCGTGCTGGCGGTGTTTGACGCGATGATCGCAGTGCTGATGTCGCAGAGCGGTTTCAGCAAGAAAAACCTGCTGGAGGTGCATCCGGGGGGGAATGTGGGGAAAGTGTTGAGGGAGGAGTGATGCTAAAGGCTCTCAACTAACACGTCCCTCCCTTTTTCTTATGCAGTAGGTCGTTCGTTCCAGGCATCATGTGCTAACAAATTACCGTCATTATACAGATGAGTAATTTTCTCGTAGCTTAGAGCGACCTCTTCCATGTGACCAGTACCAGGGCAGCCTCGCGTATCGTGCATAACAGGACTGACACTAATAACTTTCACCCCTTCAAGAGTGATTAGATAATATTCCACCTCTTGCCCGGCATCGTTAATGTGATAAAAACTGAATGCTGCGGATTTCAGTGTCTGCCCTGTTGCTACCGCTTTGAACAGATAAGGAGAGGAGCTATCGAGTTCTTTCGTAAACTGGAAAGGGTAATGCTGACGTGTGCCAGTCACTTTCCCCGTAGCCCTATCAGTTGGAATTGTCAGGCTGTGATGAAGGCTCCTGAGTTCAATGCTTCCTTCACGGCCTGCAACATCACAAGATCCACGAATTGTTGCGCCACCGTCATCGGTCAAAAATAAGTGTACAGGTACCGCCATTTTTAGCTCCTTGCATATGATTAGTCGTACAACCATTTCCCTGACTTTGCTGACTCAACCAGCATTCCTATTGTTAAGTCTGGAACGGGAACAGGTTGCGTTTTCCTTAAGGGATTCCATGAAAAAGGAACATCGGGATAATACGTTTCAATATTAAAACAGCCCCTTTCCACATTGAATGTATCAAAGAACTTATTCATCAAATCTTCTGCCTCAAGATCATCAAGGCTCAAATCAGTATCAAGATCTGTCTCAGGTGTTAACTCAACCGTATTAATGTTGAAAAGATACGTCCCGGCATAAGGACGAACGAGTTGATAAACGCACTGCTCAATACTGTCTACCATAACTTATCGTTTCCTCTGGCTATGGTGTTGTAATCGCGGAGAGTACGGTAGGTGATTTGCGTGACATCAGAGGCAATAATAATCACACCGATCAGAGGAATAGAACGGCCAACAAAGGGTGAAATATTATGGACCATAACCCGTCTTGCGGTCCAGGGAGTGTAGCCGCCAAGCCACGTAGGCAATGAAATACCAAAAGGAAATTTCGTTTTTTTGAATACAACTCGCGCTGCTTTGGAGGCGTAGGAAGTCCCCTTAGTGGCATTACTGGGTTTTGCTCTTGTCGAGAGATTGTTACGACCAGAGACCAGGGCAACGATGGCACCGAAATCTGCTACGCCTATACCGAACTGGCTTGCAGTGCTCTCACAAAAAATCATAAACAGGAGTTCAGCAGCGGTCAGATTAGATTTTCCTGCATAGAAATATGTCCCGTTGAGTTCCTCTACAGTATCCATTTATTCATTCCTTACACGTCCTGTGTGGAACACAACAATAACGGCTATTGTTCATGCCGTCTGTGATCTGACCACCCGAATTTACTCAACAGGTTTAATGATAAGGTTTTCTGACGGATAACGATGCGATATTATCCGTTAAAACCTTTATGGACGCTCCCTAATGAACAGGCCGTTACCGCAGTTTACCTACCTCAGCGCTGACTTCACTCGCGATGTCTTTATCCATCAATCCGCCACCTGCCAATGCTGTGGTAAAGACACTGACCGCCACTATAACGGCACCATCTATAGGGTCGGTGACAGCGATATCACCCTGTGCCCGTGGTGCATCCATGACGGCAGCGCAGCCGCTAAGTACGCATGCAGCTTTAACGATCTTTATGATGAAGCACTTGATGATGAAATCGCGGCGGAAGTTTGCGAAAGCACGCCGGGTTACAGCTCCTGGCAGGATCAGAGCTGGGTAACTCACTGCAACGATGCCTGCGTTTATCACGGCGATGCCAGTGCGAAAGACGTTGCCGAAGCCAGTACAGAAACCCGCCAGAAGTGGATAAGCGATTACGAAATGGATGCAGAAAGCTGGTCAAAGTTTATGGCCGACTATCAGCCGGGTGGCGATCAGGGGGTTTATAAGTTTGTCTGCCGCCATTGCGGACTGGTGATGTTTAACTGGGATTTTTCTTAAAAAAATCACTTTAATAAACCAACAAAGCACTTAATTATTTAAATAAAAATTAATTTTATTATCTTACATCCTATAAATATCACAACCCCCCCATAAAATAGATTAAGCAGCACAAAGAATAATTTCCGAAAAAAAGTCTTAAAAGATGAACCCCCCGCAAGATAAAAATCAAGATTATCCATTTTAAAATATATAATAGCCAAACTTTGGGTAAATGAAATTTACCCAAAGTTTTTAAATTAACCTTAAATATATCTATAATTCATCTAAAAGTAGATAACCCTTCATCCCAACGTCCATTAAGGTCATACTCATTAGTATAATAATAGCTATCATCTGTTCTTTCGTAGTCCTTTATGAGTTGAAGAACTAATTTCCGTTCACGTTCTGGTCGGTATTTTGCCATTTCTCTTAAAGTAATTAGTGCTGGTCCAATGTTATGATATTTATGAGTAAATCCTTCAATCAAAGATTGAAACTCGCAACACTGAGCATATAAACACAGACTTCCACGCCACCAATCGTTTTTCAAATAATGGAATATTTCTATAGATCTATTTTGTTGTAGCTCGAGTGATGCAAGATGCTCTTGATACCTAAGGTGTCCGAAAGAATAAGTTCCAGAAATTGAATCAAACACTATAATATTACATGGATCAAAATTGTTTTGGAATAATCATCTTCTTTTAAATTTTGAGTTGCCTTTAAATACAAGCTTAGATTGCTGCTAGCAGTATCAATAATCATAAGTAATCACTTCCATTTGAGTAATCAAGACTTACTACTTTGCCATGAATGGCGTTAAACAAGAAGAGCATAACACTCCCACCCACTTAAATTTACCAGCACAGAGAAACATCATGTTTAAGTTGAAATAAATCAAGTAAGCTTTTTTTATTGGGACATGCTCGACCCTATTCCCATCCCGCACTTATCATCCCCCTCTTCCCTCACGCTTTCCCCTACCCTGTTGGCGGCAATAACCACAGGGATGTCCTTATGCTCAAGAAAACCGGCTTTACCCTTATCATGCTGCTACTCAGCGGCTGCGCGACCATCACCAGCCATACCGTCGGTAATAACCCGAAAAATTCGTTCTATGCGGGTACGCAGCTCGACTACCACACGCTGCACGACTGCTTCTGGTGCTGGCTGGATCTGCCCGTGTCGATTGTCGGGGACACGCTGATGTTGCCCTATGATACCTGGCACTACTACCACACCCCGGAAAACACCGCTGACCCACATAAATCATCAGCACCGGTGAAGTAAGCACCGCCTTTGTGCTAGCCTGCGGGAAGAACATTATCCCGAAGGAGAGCGACAGTGGATGGAGAGCAGATACAGAATATTGCCAGACAGGTCGCTGGTGAGCAGCCGGAGGCGGAGCTCTGTTATCCGTTTGGCCCGGAGTATGAGGTGTTTAAGGTACGCGGCAAGATATTTGTCCTGATGTCACAGGTACGGGGTGAACGGATAGTGAACCTCAAGTGCCGCCCTGAAGAGGGCGAACTGCACCGGGCAATCTACGACAGCATCCACGCGGGCTACCACATGAATAAACGCCACTGGATTTCAATTTATGCGGGTCAGCAGATTACGGAAGGATTAGTCAGGCAGCTGGTGCGGGAGTCGTACGATCGGGTGGTTGCCGGCATGCCAAAACGACAGCGCCCGCTGGCGCTGCGGGAAGAGTAGCAGGCAAAACAAAGGGGCGACCTCAGTCGCCCCTTTGTCAGCACGGCAGGATGGCAGATTATGCCAGTTTGCGCATCACCAGGGTGGCGTTGGTGCCACCGAAGCCGAAGCTGTTTGACATCACGGTGGTCAGCTTACGCTCGGTAGGCTGAGTCACGATATCCAGGCCTTCTGCCGCCGGGTCCAGCTCGTCGATGTTGATGCTTGGCGCAATAAAGCCGTGTTCCAGCATCAGCAGGGAGTAGATGGCTTCCTGCACGCCTGCGGCACCCAGCGAGTGGCCGGTCATGGCTTTGGTGGCCGACATTGCCGGCGTTTTGTCCGGGAAGACGGCACGGATAGCACCCAGTTCCTTCACATCGCCTACCGGCGTAGAGGTACCGTGGGTGTTCAGGTAGTCGATAGGAGTATCCACACCTTCCATCGCCATACGCATGCAGCGCATTGCGCCTTCGCCTGACGGCGCTACCATGTCCGCGCCGTCTGAAGTGGCACCGTAGCCCACGATCTCAGCGTAAATATGTGCGCCACGCGCCAGGGCGTGTTCCAGTTCTTCCACCACGACCATACCGCCACCGCCGGCGATAACAAAGCCGTCACGGCTGGTATCGTAGGTACGGGAGGCTTTTTCCGGGGTCTCGTTATATTTGGTCGACAGCGCGCCCATCGCATCGAACTCGCAGGACATTTCCCAGCACAGCTCTTCGCCACCACCGGCAAAGACGATATCCTGTTTGCCCAGCTGGATCTGCTCTACCGCGTTACCGATGCAGTGTGCAGAGGTGGCGCAGGCAGAACTGATAGAGTAGTTGACGCCGTGAATTTTAAACGGCGTGGCGAGGCAGGCAGAAACGCCGGATGCCATCGCTTTAGTCACCATATAGGGACCCACGCCGCGCAGGCCTTTGGCGCGCATACCGTCAACGCTGGCAGCCTGATAGAACGGTGAACCACCGCCAGAACCGGCAACCAGACCCACACGCGGGTTGTTCTGGTATTGCTCATCGGTCAGGCCAGCATCTTTCACCGCATCCTGCATGGAGAGGAAAGCATAAATGGACGCATCGCTCATAAAACGCAGCATCTTGCGGTCAATACGGGCTGAAATATCGTCTTTCGTTAACTTAACGTTACCCCAGACGTGACTACGCATACCGGAATCTTTCAGTTCCTGCGAGAAGGTAATACCAGAGCGTCCTTCGCGTAATGATGCCAGAACTTCCTCTTGGTTATTACCAATACTGGAAACGATCCCTAGGCCAGTAATCACAGCACGTTTCATTCAATACCTCTTTCACTTCTAATTAGGATTCGAGTGGCACTCTAGCGTACAGTTGTACGCCGAACAAGTCCGATCAGCATATTCCTTGTGTAAATTTGCGTAGGGTCAAGCACATCGTTAAAATCCCGCCACTGCCTGAGCAATGAGCCTTTGCCGTGAAAACCGCACCAATAGAGTACGCAGAGCTACGCTGGAACGATCAGGGTACACCTGTATCCCGAGAGTTTGATGATGTCTATTTCTCTAACCAGAATGGTCTGAAAGAGACCGGTTACGTCTTTCTTGACGGCAATCAGCTGCCGGATCGTTTTGCCAGCCATCCGCGCGACCTGTTTATCGTGGCCGAAACCGGTTTCGGCACCGGCCTGAACTTTCTCACGCTGTGGCAGGCCTTCGATGCCTTTACCGGGCATCAGCCGGATGCCCGGCTGCAGCGCTTACATTTTATCAGCTGCGAGAAGTTCCCGTTAACGGTCAGCGATCTCGAGGCCGCTCACGCCAGCTGGCCGCAGTTAGCCGATGTGGCGCGCCAGCTGCGTGAGCAGTGGCCGCTGCCGCTGCCGGGCTGTCACCGCCTGCTGCTGGACGGCGGGCGCATCACGCTCGACCTGTGGTTTGGCGATATTAACCAGCTTATACCTACTTTTGATGACACCCTGAACCAGCAGGTGGATGCCTGGTTCCTGGATGGTTTTGCCCCGGCAAAAAACCCGGATATGTGGACGCCGGCGCTGTTTGACTGTATGGCCCGCCTGGCACGTCCAGGCGCGACGCTGGCGACCTTTACCGCCGCCGGATTCGTCAGGCGCGGGCTGGCAGAGGCCGGGTTCGAGGTCAGCAAGCGTAAAGGCTTCGGCGAGAAGCGTGAGATGCTGGTCGGCCGCCTGCCTGCCGCCGTGCCTTCCCCTGCACGCACCCCCTGGTACGCCCGTCCGTCGGCAGAAGGCATGGATATCGCCCTGGCTGGCGGCGGTATTGCCAGCGCACTGCTGGCGCTGGCGTTGCTGCGGCGGGGCAAAAAGGTCACACTCTACTGCGCCGACGACCGTCCGGCACAGGGCGCGTCCGGCAACCGTCAGGGGGCGGTGTATCCACTGCTCAACCCTCACGATCCGGCGCTGGCACAGTTCTTCCCTACCGCCTTCACCTTCGCACGCCGCCTTTACGACCGTCTCGGCCTGCCCTTTGAGCACGACTGGTGCGGCGTGACCCAGCTGGCTTTTGATGAAAAAAGCGCGGATAAAATCAGCAAAATGTTACAGATGGAATTGCCGGCTGCGCTGGCGTCCGCGCTGACTGCTGAAGAGGCGGAGGCGCTGTGCGGCGTGACCACCGGCTGTGGTGGCATCGCCTATCCGCTGGGCGGCTGGCTCTCTCCGGCGGAGCTCACCGCCGCGCTATGGCAACGGGCAGCACAGCAGGGAGCCACTCTGCACTGGCAGCAGGCGATCGCGCAGATAACCCCACACCCGTCGGGCTGGCAGTTAAGCTTTGCCCACCAGCCTGACGTCACGCACCGCAACGTGGTGCTGGCCACCGGCCATCGCCTGACGGCGTTCAGCCAGAGTGAAAAACTGCCGGTCTATGCGGTGAGCGGCCAGGTCAGCCACGTGCCGACCACTCCGGCCCTGTCAGCCCTGAAACAGGTTCTGTGCTATGACGGTTATCTGACGCCGGTCAGCCCGCAGTTCCGTCAGCACTGCATCGGCGCGAGCTATCATCGTGGCGACACCGCTATCGACTACCGCGATGATGACCAGCAGGAGAACCGGGAGCGGCTGATCCGCTGCCTGCCCGATGCCGCCTGGCCGCTGGATATTAATGTCAGCGACGGCGAAGCCCGCTGCGGCGTACGTGCTGCCACGCGTGATCATCTGCCGATGATGGGGGCCCTGCCGGACTACGACGCCACCCTGCAACAGTATGAAACCCTGGCGCAGCAGACACAGCCCGCCCCCGCCCCGGTCCATAGCGGGCTGTTTGTATTGGGTGCCCTTGGCTCACGCGGATTGTGCAGCGGACCGCTGGCCGCGGAAGTGCTGGCCGCGCAGCTGTGCGGCGAACCGATCCCACTCGACGCCGCCACGCTGGCCGCCACCAGCCCCAACCGGTTCTGGATACGTAAGCTGCTGAAAGGGAAACCGCTAAAGTAAGAATTATCTTTGTTGAAAAATGCTTATACCACTAAATAACGTTACTAAATCGCACTAAATAGCATAATATTTCATCTGTGCCCCTGAACTCTTCAGGGGCATTTTTGTCTCTGGCCCCGCAGACGCGACACGGAAAGGACGGGCCATCAATGGATGATTTACTATGGAATTCACGCTTAACGGCCAGCACGTCATCCTTGATGATGCGCATTCAGATACCCCCATTCTCTATATCTTACGTAATGACTTTCAGTTAAACGGCCCCAAATATGGCTGTGGCATCGGCGAATGTGGTGCCTGTACCATTCACATCGACGGTATCGCCGCCCGCGCCTGCAGCGTCCCTGCCCATACGGTCGCAGGTAAACGCGTCACCACCCTGGAAGGGCTGGCAGAGGGAGACCGGCTGCACCCGGTGCAGCAGGGGTTTATTGATGAGCAGGCTGCCCAGTGCGGCTACTGCACCAACGGGATGATCATGACGCTGGTCTCTCTGTTCCGGCGACTCCCGCAGGCCTCCGAACAGCAGATTAAAGATGAACTGGCGTTTAACCTGTGCCGGTGTGGCACCCACCTGGAAATTTTGCGTGCGGCCCGGAAGGCGCGCGAGCTCATTGCCGGGGAGAATCAGCCATGAACCTGTTTCATCTCACCCGCCGACGCCTGTTGCAGGCTGGAGGCTTTATCGGCATCAGCACCCTGCTGCCGGGCAGCGCACGGGCAGAAGCCACACCCTCAGCCGTCCCCCCTGGCAACCGGGTAGCAAGCTTTATCGCGCTGTCGGTGGACGGCCAGGTAACCGCCTTTAACGGACATGTTGACCTGGGTACCGGGGTACGGACCTCGCTGGCTCAGTACGTTGCCGATGCTCTGGATGTTCCCTTCAGCGCCGTGACGATGATACTTGGCGATACGGCCCTGACGCCGGATCAGGGCCCGACTATTGCCAGCGCAACCTTACAGGTGTCGGCACGGCCCCTGCGTCAGGCGGCCAGCCAGCTGCGCCTGCAGCTGATGCAGCTCGCGGCGAAGATTATGAGCGTTCCCGTTAGCCAGCTGCGCACCGGATCAGGCTGGGTCATCGACAGTCTGCGGCCGGAACGCCGCCTGGCCTACGGCCAGCTGACACAGGAAAAAGACACACACCTTTCCCTGGACACGACGGTTCCGCTCTACTCTGCACGACGCTACGTCGGCACCTCAGTCGCCCGGGTGGATATTCCGGCCAAGGTAAGCGGTGAGCTGACCTGGATTCACGATCTGCGCGTACCCGGTATGCTGCACGGGCGGGTAGTGCGGCCGCCCTATGGCGGTGCCGACAGCAGCGCCCCGCTGGGAAACAGCCTGATCGCAGTCGATGAAAGTTCGATTGCACACCTGAAGGGCATCGTCCGCGTGGTGGTGGTGAATGACTTTGTTGGGGTGGTTGCCCTGCGTGAGGAGCAGGCGATTGCCGCCATGTACGCCCTGAAAGTCAGCTGGAAACCCTGGGCCGGACTGCCGGCGCTGGGCCTGGATCAGCTGCATGACACGCTGGCTGAGTGCGAAAAACATCCGCGCGTGCTGCGTGACGATCAGGGTACGGATGCCGCGCTGAAAAAGCGCCATATCACGGTGGATGCTGACTACGTCTGGCCTTATCAGCTGCACGCCTCCATCGGGCCTTCCTGCGCCGTGGCCGATATCCGCGACGGCCAGGCCAGGATCTGGTCAGGTACGCAGAACCCGCACGATCTGCGGCAGGATATCGCGCTGCTGCTGGGGATGGAGGCGACGGCCGTCGATGTGAAGCGTATGGAAGCCTCCGGCTGCTATGGCCGAAACTGCGCGGATGATGTCGCTGCCGACGCGGCGCTACTGTCCAGAGCCACGGGGCAGCCCGTGCGCGTCCAGCTGATGCGCGAACAGGAGGCGGCCTGGGAGCCGAAAGGCACCGGCCAGCTCATCCGCGTCAGGGGGGGACTGGATCGTATGATGAACATCTCCTGCTATACACTCCGCACCTGCTATCCCTCTAATAATGCTCCTACCCTGCCGCTGATCCTGACGGGGAAAGTGGCTAATCAGCCGGTGGTGCAGTCCATGGGGGATCGCACCGCCATTCCGCTGTACCGCTTCCCGCATATGCGCATGATCTGTGAGGATGCCGCCCCACTGGTGCGCGCATCCTGGATGCGCGGCGTCTCTGCCCTGCCGAATGTCTTCGCCCATGAAAGCTGGGTAGATGAAGTTGCCTGGCATGCCGGACGCGATCCGATCGATCTGCGCCTGGATTACCTGGACGACTCACGGGCAATCACCCTGATTAACCATCTGAAAAAAATGGCTCAATGGCAGAGCGGCCCTCCGCATCACCAGCCGCAGAAAAAAGGGGACTGGCTGCGCGGACGCGGTTTTGCCTGGGCACGCTACATCCACAGCCAGTTCCCGGGCTTTGGTGCCGCCTGGGCAGGCTGGGTGTGTGATTTAAGCGTTAACCCTCTGACCGGCGAAATCAGGCTGGATAAGATTTACGTCTGCCACGACTGCGGGGAAATGGTCAATCCGGCCGGGGTCCGCCATCAGGTACACGGCAATGTCATTCAGTGCGCCAGCCGGGTGCTGAAAGAGTTTGTTACCTTTGACGCCAGCGGCACCACCTCTCTTGAGTGGGGCAGCTATCCGCTACTGCGTTTTGATGAGCTGCCGGAGGTGGAGATTGCCATGCTCGACTACCCGGAAGAGCCCGCCATGGGGGCCGGTGAGTCCACCTCCGTGCCTGGCGCAGCGGCCATTGCCAATGCGCTGTTTGATGCCACCGGCATCCGCTTCCGCGCGCCGCCGTTTACACCGGATCGCGTCCTGCGCGCTTTACAGGGAGGTAAAGTATGACCCTAAGAAACCAGTGGCTACGCGTTTCAGGGACTGTTGTGCTGGCGGTTGTCGTCATCGCGTCCCTGTTCAGCCTGCAGCCAGAGATCGCCCCCATCGACCCGCCGCAAACGACACACTTTTCAGCGGCCAGCATCGCCCGGGGTAAAACGCTGGCGGCACTGGGCGATTGCAGCGCCTGCCACACGCGGGCGGGCGGCGCGCCCAACAGCGGAGGGCTGGCAATGGACACGCCCTTTGGTACCATCTATACCAGCAATATAACCCCGGATGTCGACAACGGAATTGGCCGATGGTCTTATCCGGCATTTTTACGAGCCATGCGCTACGGCATCGACCGCCGGGGGAATTATCTCTATCCGGCCTTTCCTTACACCGCTTTCACTCATACCAGTAATGAAGACCTGCAGGATCTCTATGCCTTCCTGATGAGCCAGCCTGCCGTCAGCGACCGCGTACCGGAGACCCGGCTGACCTTTCCTTTTAATATCCGCCAGGGCATGGCGGCATGGAACTGGCTGTTTCTGCACCCGGGCGAACGCGCCCCTGACCCGCAGCATGATGCCGTGTGGAACCGGGGAGCCTATCTGGCGGAAGGGCTGGGCCACTGCAGCGCCTGCCATTCGCCGCGCAATCTGGCCGCCGCTGAAAAACAGGGAGATGCCTTCCTCAGCGGCGGGATCGCTGAGGGGTGGGTCGCTCCCGCCCTGAACGCACGCTCACCCGCGCCGGTGACCTGGAACGAAGCCCAGTTTCAGCACTATTTCCGCTACGGATTCTCTCCTGAGCATGGGGTCGCGGCCGGCCCGATGGGGCCGGTGATCGGGGCCGGACTGGCACATCAGTCGGAGGACGATCTGCGGGCGCTGGCGCACTGGCTGATGAGCTTCCAGGCACCCGCTGCCGGTCAGGCCGCCACGTTGATTGCAGACGCCGAGCAGCGGGGATTCCAACAGAACTCTGCCGGAGCGCGTCAGTACGCCGGTTCCTGCATGGCCTGCCACTCGCAGCAGAAAGGCCCGCATCTGTCCGGCGTACGGCCGTCGCTGGTGCTCAACAGTAATCTGTATACTGACTCACCGGAAAACCTGATCCGTATCGTGCTGGACGGCATTGACCACCCGGCAACCCAGGACCTGGGTACCATGCCCGGCTTTCGCCACCAGCTGAGCGACCGGCAGATTGCCACGCTGTTGAACTGGATGCGGACCGATCTCGCCGGTCAGACGCCGTGGAACGAACTCGAGCAGAAGGTGGCCGAAATCCGCCAGCAGCCGCAGGGAGCAGAATAAATGGGCGTCGGCGTGTTAGTCATGGCGGCCGGTCACAGCCGCCGCTACCGCGAGCAGAACGGGCAGCATAAGCTGCTGGTCAGGCATCCGGCGTGCTGCAATCTGCCGCTGCTGGCACACAGCCTGCAGTTAGCAACGGCGGCGTGCGGTAAGCGGGTGAATGTGCTGCTGCGTCCTGAAGATGGCCAGTTGATCGAGATTGCGCAACGCTACCGCTGCGGCACGACCCTGCTGGAAAGCCGCTGCCTCGGGGACTCGATTGCTGCCGGCGTAGCGGCCTGCCCACACTGGTCCGGGTGGCTGGTGATGCTGGCGGATATGCCCTGGCTGCAGCTGAGTACGGTCAGGCGGGTCTGTCAGGCTCTGGCCTTTGCCGATATTGTCCGCCCCCTGTGGCAGCAGCAGCCCGGTCATCCGGTCGGCTTCAGTGCGGACGTCTGTGATGCCCTGCTCACCCTGAAAGGCGAGGATGGCGCACGCCGGCTTCTCCAGGGCGCGCCACCTTTGCTGTTGAAGGTGAACGATCCCGGCTGCGTTCGCGACGTCGATGTTCCTGACGACTGGATGCAGAAAACATGACGGTGGACTCGCTGGATATCACAGTGCTGGAAAGCGCGCGCCGGTGGCTGGACAGACAACAGCCTCTGTGGCTGTGTACCGTACTGCAAACCTGGGGATCGGCCCCGCGTGCGCCCGGTTCACTGCTGGCGGTCAGTGAGGACGGAAGCCTGTGCGGATCGCTCTCCGGCGGCTGCATTGAGCAGGATTTTTTGCAGCGAGTGACTGCAGGTCAGTACCGCCAGCCCAGCCAGCAGGTGCGCTATGGTACGGGTGGCCTGACGCCGGATATTGCCCTGCCCTGCGGCGGCAGTCTGACGGTATTGATTGAATACCTGCCACCTTCGGCCGACAGCGTAGCGTACCTGACACAGATGTTACGGGCGTTGCGCGGTGAACTGATACTGGAAAAGCAGGTGGTCAACGGACAACCTGCCCGTCTGAGGCCCGCCGGTACGCCAGCGCTGCCTGCCGCAGACGGCGTCAGCCTGACGCTGGCGGCCACCGCCTCCCTGCTGATTGCCGGACTGTCACCGGTGGCCGATTACTGCATTCATTTTGCGCGTATGCTGGGTTTTCCTGTGGTGGTCTGCGAACACCGCGAATCCTACCTTGCGGACTTTGCCGGGCATCCTGAGCGCTATGCCGGGGTGGCGCTGGTTCGCCGCTTTCCCGCGCGCCATCTGGAACTGAACGGTTGCCCTGCCCACACTGCGGTGCTCAGTCTGACACACGATGCGCGGATAGACGATCTGACACTGGCGGAAGCCTGTCAGACCCCGGCCTTTTATATCGGGGCGCTCGGCTCCCGGCGCAACAGTGAGCGCAGACGGATACGACTGGCCGAAATGGGAGAGGTGACGCCGCAGCAGCTGGCGCGGATCAGCGCTCCGGTCGGCATGGCCATCGGCAGTAAAACGCCGCCGGAGATTGCGCTGGCGATTGTGGCGGATATTGTGCGGGTAAAAAATGGCCTCTGAGCGCCGGCAGGCCTGCGCTCAGACCGCCATCTACTGCGCCTGCAGAAAAAGTTTGTCCCACATGGAGGTGACCAGTACCTGGTCACGCGGCGAGAGCTCCCCGGCCTGAATCGCTTTCTCCAGGCTTTCCTGTACCTGAACCTGCAGCGCTTCCGGCGTATGCTCACCGGCCAGTTCGATCTGAGCCACGGCCAGGGTCAGGTGGCCGCGCAGATAGCCGCCGGCAAACAGTTCGTCGTCGCTGGCATGCTCGACCATGTCATCAATCAGGCCCAGAATACGCGCCTCAAATTCATCGATCATAAAAACCTCTGTCATCTATACGCTCCCCGTTCAGCTCAGATCTTCCGGCCACGGAAACTGGGCTGACGTCAGCGGTGGAGTGGAATAAAACGCGCGAAGTTCAGCGATCAGACGCGCCGGACGGTCGGGGATACCTTTTTCAAGATACGCCATCACCTGGGCATGGACCCTGCGCTGAAACGCAATGCGATCGGGTTCACAATCGCCTTCCAGATTGTCACAACTGACATTGAACGGAAAGCCCGCCGCCACGCTGAATAACCACTCCAGCGCCTGCGGCTTCACCTCAACGGACTCAAACTGCCCCTGGGTTTCCGCATCGCGCCCGTCCGGACAGTACCAGTAGCCAAAATCCACACGTTTGCGGCGTTCGGCCCCGGCGATACACCAGTGGGAGATTTCATGCATTCCACTGGCGTAGAACCCGTGCGCAAACACCACCCGGTTCCACGGTGACGTGTCATCCGCAGGAAGATAGATCGGTTCATCATCGCCTTTAATCAGGCGGGTCTGAAAATCATTCATAAAACAGCGATCGAAGATATCGATCAGGTCCTGATAGTGGTGTTGCTGGCTCATAGCTGTCTGTCGTCAAAGTAAAAAACGCGCAATTTTGACATTTTGTCAGGCAGGTTTCGAGAACTATTGCTGTTTTCACCCGAGAAAGCCGCCGGTCTGCCAGCGCGCGCCTGACGCCAACCGGGGCCGCAGACGGACAGGAACCCCTGCCCTTGTTCCGGCCAGATCACGCCGGACATCAAGTTTTTCATTTTCGCGCCGATAGACCAGTGTTAAACCGGGCGTCCGGTTTGACGATTTTATCCCTGAATGAGCCGAAAAATCAGTTCATTCACCCGGAGCCACCGCACACTATTTCACAGTAAAACCTGATTAGATCAGTTTACCAGACGCCACAACTGACACGAAAGCCGTGTTAACCACCCGATGCCCCTTTCAGGCGAATGCCCATGAAGCAAAAATCGACAATAAAAAGAATAATTCACCACCGGGAGGCGAGCGGGCTGGTCAGACAGCCAATGATTGCCATGCTTTTTTTGCTGGGCACATTATTCATTCTCGCTATTATTGCGCTGTTTTTTATCGCCGGCAGGCAGAATGCGCACGAAGATGAGCATTTCCGTTTATTAATGGGCAAGGCCATTGAAAACCGTCAGGAAATCATGCATTCGCACACCCTCGACAACGCTGACTGGGGAGAGGCTTATGAAAACCTGCATCTGACCATCAATACCGAATGGGCGTGGGACAATCAGAACCTCGGCGCGTCGCTGTACCAGACCTTCCATTATGAGGGGATTTTTGTCATCTCCCCGGACGGACAGACCCGATACAGCGTCATTAACGGACAGCTGCATTTGCAGCTGGTTGAAAGCTGGCTGGGAACAGATCCGGTCCCCCGCCTGAAGGCGATGCTTGCCACTGGCGGAGAGAAAGCCGTGTCGACCCTGGTGGTATCAGAGGGCCAGGTCACTCTGCTGAGTGCCGCCTGGATTTCACCCGGAGGGGACAGCAGCGTGATCAGCGACAGTGGCCCACGGTCGTTAATGATCTTTGCCGACCGTCTCACGCCTGAAAAGGTGAATAAAATGGCCCTTGAGTACGGCATCCGTGGCGCACATATTCTCAGCCCGCAGGTGCCCACCGATCCGGCCGCCAGCAACCGACTGATCCTGCCCGCGGCCGGTGGGCCGGTCAGCATAGCGTGGCAGAGCGATAATCCTGGCGAAGCCCTGTTAACGGGTCTTCTTCCTGCACTGGTATTACTGATGCTGGCCACCCTGTTCATCGCCTTTGTGCTGATGAAGAATGCGCTGCGCAAGGCACGGATGAGCGATGAAGCGCGTTTCCTGCTGGAGCAGAGCCAGCAGGCACTGCACAGCAGCGAATGCCGGTTCAGAGACGTGGCCGAAACTACCACGGACTGGATTTGGGAGGCGGATGAAAACCTACGCTTTACCTGGATTTCCGAACGTTTTCCGGCCATCACCGGTTATCACATCTCTGACTGGATGGGGCGTCCGGCGAGCGAATTTTTACTTAACGACAGCAATGCTGTGGCGCACCTGGCCGACCTTTGCCAGTCCGGTGGCCGCATCACTCTGCCCAACAGCCGTTATCTTTCAGCGCAGCAGCATCAGCGCTACTGCAATATGATCGTCAAGCGCGTGTTACTGCCCGGCGGGAAAACCGGTTTCCGCGGTACCGCTACGGACGTGACCCAGGAAGTGAAAGCACAGGAGCGGGTGCGCTATCTGTCGCATTTTGACGACCTCACCGGCCTGCCCAACCGCGTGCAGATGAAGGAGTTCCTTGAGGGGAAACTCAATTCTGAACCCACCGGGGGCGGTCAGCTCGCCATCATCATGGTCGACCTGGACAGGTTTAAACCCGTCAACGATGTCTACGGGCACAGCGCAGGCGATACGGTGCTGCATGAGGTCTCCTCCCGCCTGCGCCGCTGTCTGCAAGCGTCCGGCATGGTGACCCGTCACGGCGGGGATGAGTTTATTATTATTCTGCCCGAGGTGAAGCACAACGACGATATCGAACAGCTGTGTCGTCAGATCATTCAGGACATTAACGCCCCCTTCCTGGTGGGCGGCAGTGAAATCTTTATCGGGGCCAGTCTGGGCATTGCGCTTGCCCCCCAGGATGCGCGTGCCGCCGGAGACCTGCTGCGCTATGCCGACATTGCGCTGTATAAAGCCAAAAATGAGGGGCGCAACCAGTGGGCCTTCTTCCAGCGCGATATGGGCGAAAAGATTGTTCAGCGCCGCGAGATGGAGCAGGAGCTGCGCGAAGGTATCCGCAGCGGTCAGCTCCGCCTGGTTTACCAGCCGCGTTACAGCACTAAATCCTGCCGCATCACCGGGGTCGAGGCACTGGTCAGGTGGCAGCACCCGCATCATGGCCTGCTGATGCCCGATCAGTTTATCCCGCTGGCAGAAGAAACCGGGCTGATTTACGCGCTCAGCGACTGGGTACTGGAGACGGCCTGCGCTGAAACCCGCTGCCATCTGCCGGGATTATCCGTGTCGGTCAACCTTTCCGCCGGGGAGTTCCAGGATAAAGGCCTGTACAACAGAATCAAAGAGGCGCTGGAAAAAACAGGCCTGGAAAGTTCGCGACTGGAAATCGAAGTCACCGAAAACGTCACGCTGCAGGACCCGGTTAAAACCCAGCAGATTATGCTGAAGATCAAAGCGCTGGGAGTGAAGTTTCTGATTGATGATTTCGGAACGGGCTTCTCCTCCCTGAGCTATCTGCGGACGTTTCCTTTTGACGGTATCAAACTTGATAAGTCCTTTATTTTTCCGATGGAAGACTCCGCGCGCGCGCGCCAGATTGTGGAAAATATGGTGGGCCTTGGCAAGGCCTACGCGCTGGACGTGACCGCTGAGGGCGTTGAAACCCAGTCCCAGCTGGAGCAGTTAACGCTGTTGCAGTGTGACAGCCTGCAGGGCTATTTCATTGGCCAGCCGGTGGCCATTGAGCGGCTGAAAGACTCAGCGTTCTGGCGGAGCTGACGCCAGCGCCTGCTGGCGAAATGCCAGCGGTGCCAGGCCGTAATGCTCTTTGAACAGACGTGAAAAATGAAATGGCGAGACAAACCCGCACTGCTCGGCGATCAGCGCCACCGGCAGCGCACTGCGCGTCAGCAGGCGTTCCGCATGGCGCAGGCGCACGTCACGCAGGTAACGCGCGGGCGTCTGACGCAGGTGCCGCCGGAACAGGGCAATCAGATGGTTCACTGAGCAGTGGGCGCGTGCGGCAATATCCTCCAGCGCCAGCGGGTGCTGATAGCGCAGCGCAATATAGCGGCAGGCTTCACGTACCCCTTTGGGCATGGTCTGCCGCCCCTCATCGCGCGGCGGAATACCGCGTGAGGCGTAGTAATAGAGCAGGGTTTCGGCCAGCGAGATCAGCGCACGCGGGGCCCCTCCCGGCTGTGAGGTCAGACTGATACCCAGCTCCATCAGCTGCTCGACCTGATGATCGAAAGCAATGACAGGCGGCAGTTGTGCCAGTTCAAGATTAAAATTCTCCGGCAGTGCGGCAAAATCCAGCTGGCACCAGATATGTTCGCTGGGGATAAGCGGGTCGAAACGAAACAGCTCACGCTGCCCCGGCAGCAGCAGCGCCAGAGCACCGGGCAGGAGCGGCAGGGAGTGCTGCGCCGTCTCAATGGTGACGCTACCACTCAGCAGGGCGATAAACTGGATCCCGCGCTGTATGCGTGGCCCGTAAACGTCCCCTGCCCCGTAGCGCGACAGACCGAAGTACCCCTCAATGACGGGCACCGTCAGTGTGATATCAGACATTTTTTTCAGCACTCTGGTCATGTACCCCCCGCCCCCGTACAGGCTATCTTTTCTCCACTCTTCAGCCGGATAGCGGCTAATGCAACACCGGACTGCGCGCAGAGCGCGATTATGCGACGCACTTCAAACTTTGATTTCAGACAGGAGAAAATTATGGCCAATGCCAACGTGCGTCTGGGCGTCAGTCCGCTCGCCTGGACCAACGACGTGCTGGAAGATCTGGGGGATGATGTCAGCGCATTACAGTGTATGCAGGAGGCGGCCGCCGCAGGCTATCAGGGGATTGAGCTGGGCCGTAAGTTTCCCCGCGAACCGTCGCAACTCACGCCACTGCTACAGGAAACCGGCCTGTCGCTGGCCTCCGGCTGGTTTTCCGGCACCCTGGCAGACATCAGCGTCCAGCAGGAACTGCATAACGTTGCCGCCCACGCCCGCCTGCTGCAGGCGCTGGGCTGTTCGGTGATGGTATACGGCGAGTGCGGCGGGATGCCGGGCGAAACGCCGCTGGATCTCGGCCTCTCTCACTCCCCCGGACTCAGCGGGATTGACGTCGATGCCTACGCGCGGCGTATCAGCCAGTTTGCCTCGGCGCTGCATCAGGAATATGGCCTGACGCTGGCCTACCACCATCATCTGATGATGCTGGTTGAGCACCAGGATGAGATTGAACGTTTCTTTACCGCCACGACCGGTGACGTCGGAATGTTGCTGGATACCGGACACGCCGTGGCCGCAGGCTGCGATCTGCGGGCGCTGATCCGGCAGTTCGGCAGCCGCATCTGCCATATCCATCTGAAAGATATTCGCCGTGCGCGGCTGGATCAGGTGTTTGCACAGGATGAGAGTTTTAATCAGGGGGTACGCGGCGGCATGTTCACCGTCCCCGGCGACGGCAGCATCGATTATCAGCCCGTAGTGGACTTTGTCAGCCACGGCGGCTATCGCGGCTGGCTGATCGTCGAAGCCGAGCAGGACCCACGGCAAGCGCCGCCGGTGCCCACCGTCACCCGCGCTTTACATCACATCAACGCTCTTTTTTCGCTGTAGGAGAATTGCCATGTCTGACACTCTGAATATTGGCCTGATCGGCTCCGGCTTTATGGGCCAGGCCCATGCTGACGCCATTCGCCGTGCCGCCCTGCTCTATCCGGACCTGCCGAAAACGCCAGTGCTTTACGCCATCGCCGACCAGAACCAGGCACTGGCTGAGCAGGCGGCAACGCGCTTCGGTGCGCTGCACGCTTACGGCGACTGGCGCGAGATGTTACAGGATCCGAATATTGACGTGATTGACATCACCTCTCCCAATCATCTTCATCACCCGATGGCGCTGGCCGCGATTGCCGCCGGGAAACACGTGTACTGCGAAAAACCGCTGGCGGTGACCGAGCCTCAGGCGCGCGAAATGGCTCAGGCAGCACAGCGGGCCGGCGTCAAAACCATGGTGGCCTTTAACAACATCAAAACCCCGGCCGCACAGCTGGCAAAGCAGCTGATTGAACGTGGTGAAATCGGCACACCGGTGCGCTTTCGCGGCACGTTCGACCAGGGTTTTTATAACGACCCGGAGCTTCCCTGGTCGTGGCGCTGCTCAAAGGCACTGGCAGGTTCCGGCTCGCTGGGGGATCTGGGAGCGCATACCCTGTCAGTGGCGCAGTATCTGATGGGCGGCGTGTCTGAGGTCTGCGCCAGCGGGCAGACGTATCTGAAAACCCGGCCAGTGCCGGGCGTGGACAGCGGCTACGCCAGCAAGGTGGAAGCCAATGCTGAACGCCGTGAGGTGGAAAATGACGATCAGATGCAGTGTCTGATGAGCTTTACCAGCGGTGCCGCCGGGGTTATTGAATCATCCCGAATTGCCGCCGGACGAATTTTTGGCGTCTACTGGGAAGTTTCCGGGACGGAAGGCACGCTGTATATGGACGGTGAACGTTTCAATGAACTGCAGGTGTTTCGTTTTAACGACGATAAGCGCGATCGTGGTTTCAAAACCCTGTATGCCGGCAGTCAGATCCCCTCCTACTCGGCGTTTTTTGGCTTTGATTTTGGCGGCGGCGGGCTGGGTTATTTCGATGTCAAAGTGCTGGAGGTGCATGACCTGGTGCAGGGCATCTGCCGGGACGACGACTGTTATCCAAACTTCAACTTTGGCTGGGAGAATCAGCGCATCCTGCAGGCGATTGAGGATTCGATGGATCAGCGCCGCTGGATCGCTGTGGGAAGAGGTTAACCCGCGCAGGGGCGAACAGTAACAGTTTCGCCCCTTATAGCTGATGCAACCACGCGGCGATGTCCGCGCCGTGGCTGTCGTACAGCAGTTTGGCGCTCATCACCGCCGAGACGATGACAATCATCGGGCGGATCAGCGTCTGTCCGCGGGTCAGCACCATACGTGCCCCCAGCCGGGCACCGCATACCTGACCGGCCAGCATCACCAGGCCCACCAGCCACACCACTTTCCCGCCCAGCATAAACAGCAGCAGGCCACCGAGGTTAGAGGTGAAGTTCAGTACTTTGGCGTGGGCGGTGGATTTGGCCAGGTTATAGCCACACAGGGTGACAAACGCCAGCGCGTAAAATGATCCGGCACCGGGACCAAAGAATCCGTCATAGAAGCCGACGCAGCCCCCGGCCACCAGCGCAAACGGCAGTCCGTGCAGGCGGCGCTGGCGATCCTCTTCGCCAATCTTCGGCATCAGCAGAAAATAGAGGCCAATCGCGATCACCAGCAGCGGCAGCAGCTGCCGCAAAATATCGCCCTTGACGTGCTGAACCAGCAGCGCGCCACTGATCGAACCTAAAAAGGTCAGCGCGATGTTCAGCTTTTGTTCGCGCAGATCCACCGCCTTACGGCGGATAAAGTACAGGCTGGCCGAAAACGATCCTCCTACGGACTGCAGCTTGTTGGTCGCCAGCGCCTGCGCGGGTGAAAGCCCGGCCGCCAGCAGCGCAGGCACGGTCAGTAAGCCGCCGCCGCCCGCAATAGCATCAATAAACCCTGCCAGTAAGGCCACCAGAAACAGTACGCCGAGCAGCCACGGAGCCACGTTTACCCATTCCATTTTTTCTCAGCGCCTTACAGTCGGTGGTTATCCAGCAGAGCCTGGCAGGATGGCGGTAACGGCGGTGGCTCACGCTTCACCGGCGGTGTACTGCCCGGTTTAGGCGGGGCGAACCAGCTTTGCAGCTCGGCACCGCAGCCATCGCCCGGCGGCGGGATGGGCTGATCCTGACACTCCAGGCTGCCCGCCGGGCAGCGCAGACGCACGTGCATGTGCGCACGGTGCTGGAACCACGGCCGCACTTTACGTAACCAGTCACGGTCGGCTCCGGCATCGGCACACAGCTGCTTTTTGATCGCCGGGTTAACGAAGATGCGTGTCACATCATCATCTTTCGCGGCCAGCTTGATCAGGCTGTCGATTTCCGGCTGCCAGTGGCGGGCCACCACGTTTTTACCGTCGGCGGCCACCAGGTCGAGCGGCTGAGGCTTCAGCAGCATCTGCTGTGTCCAGCGCTGCTTCGGTAGCTGAAGCCAGATATCGACGTCCAGACCAGACTGATGGCTGGCGTGACCGCTGCTGAAGCGCCCGCCTGCCGCCATGCCCATATCCCCGACCAGCACCTCCCCCAGCCCCAGCTGGCGGGTGCGGGTACTGAGGCGCTGAATAAAGGCGATCAGATCAGGGTGACCATAGTAGCGACGCTGATCGGTACGCATGACCTGGTAACCGGAGGCTTCCAGCGGCAGCGGCTGCGCGCCGATAATGCAGCCGTTAGAAAAGGCTCCGATGGACTGTGGCACGCCGGCTACCGGCTGTTGAATGGTCTGCCACGGCGTGGCGGCCTGACCGGTCGTCGAGATCAGCAGCGCACACAGCGCCATCAGCGTTTTTTTCATCATTTACCAGCGCGGATAAGAGGTTTCTACATCAGCATTCTGCGCGCGGTGGCGCAGCAGGTGATCCATCAGCACAATCGCCATCATCGCTTCGGCAATCGGCACCGCACGGATGCCCACGCACGGATCGTGACGGCCTTTAGTGATCATCTCGACTTCTTCACCGCTGCGGGTCAGCGTTTTCCCCGGTACGGTGATACTGGAAGTCGGTTTCATCGCCAGGTTAGCGATAATGCACTGACCGCTGCTGATACCGCCCAGAATACCGCCAGCGTGGTTGCTCTGGAAACCGCTGGCACGGATTTCATCCCGGTGTTCACTGCCGCGCTGGCCGACCACGGCAAAGCCGTCGCCAATTTCGATACCTTTCACTGCATTGATGCTCATCAGCGCGTGCGCCAGGTCAGCGTCCAGACGGTCAAAGACCGGTTCACCCAGGCCCGCCGGAACGTTTTCTGCCATTACGGTCACTTTGGCACCGATGGAGTCCCCCTCTTTTTTCAGGGCACGCATCAGTTCGTCCAGGGCTTCAATTTTGTCCGGGTCCGGGCAGAAGAACGGGTTCAGTTCAACCTGATCCCAGTCTTTCAGTTCGCAGGCAACGTCGCCAATCTGTGCCAGATAGCCGCGCACGATAATGCCGTGCTTCATCTCCAGGTACTTTTTGGCAATCGCCCCGGCCGCCACGCGCATTGCCGTTTCACGCGCAGAAGAACGTCCGCCGCCGCGATAGTCGCGGAAGCCGTATTTCTGATCGTAGGTGTAGTCCGCATGGCCCGGACGATAGAGATCTTTGATCGTGCCGTAATCCTGCGAGCGCTGATCGGTGTTCTCAATCAGCAGGCCGATACTGGTGCCGGTGGTTTTCCCTTCAAACACCCCGGACAGAATTTTCACCTGGTCCGGCTCGCGGCGCTGGGTGGTGTAGCGTGAAGTGCCAGGACGGCGGCGATCGAGATCGTGCTGCAAATCAGCTTCGGTCAGCGGGATGCCCGGCGGCACGCCATCGACGATGCAGCCCAGAGCGATGCCGTGCGATTCGCCAAACGTTGTGACCCGAAAAACTTGTCCAATGGTATTACCCGCCATGACTTACTTCCTCGCTAAAAGTGATCATCAGTCTTTATAAATTTTAAAATGATGCTGTGCGTCGATAATTTGCTGTTTAGTCAGCATAAACACGCCATCCCCGCCGTTATCAAACTCCAGCCAGGTGAAAGGCACATCCGGGTACTGGTCGATCATATGCACCATGCTGTTACCCACTTCGCAAATCAGCACGCCCTGGTCGCTGAGATAGTCCGGGGCACAGGCCAGAATACGGCGCACCAGCTTCAGGCCATCGCTGCCTGCGGCAAGGCCCAGCTCCGGCTCGTGGCGGTATTCATTAGGCAGGTCGTCCATATCATCCGCGTCCACATACGGCGGATTCGTCACAATCAGATCGTACTGGGTCTTTGGCAGCTCGCGGAACAGGTCAGCGCGGATCGGCGTCACGTTGTGGTCAAGACCGTGTGCGCCAATGTTCTGCTCGGTCACCGCCAGCGCGTCGGTAGAGATGTCAACGGCATCCACTTCCGCATCCGGGAAGGCATAGGCACAGGCGATGGCGATACAGCCGCTGCCGGTACACATATCGAGGATGTGCTGGGGATCCTGACTGATGATACCGTCAAAGTGGCTGTTAATCAGCTCACCAATCGGTGAACGCGGCACCAGCACACGCTCATCCACATAAAATTCGTGCCCGCAAAACCAGGCTTTATTGGTGAGGTAGGCCACCGGGATCCGTTCATTAATGCGGCGGATCACGCGCTCAACAATACGGTGGCGCTCGCTGGAGGTCAGGCGCGCGTTGCGCATATCTTCCGGAATATCCAGCGGCAGATAGAGCGTAGGGAGCACCAGCTGAACGGCTTCGTCCCAGGGATTGTCGGTGCCGTGGCCATACCAGATATCAGCGGCAGAAAAGCGGCTGACCGACCAGCGCAACATATCCTGAATAGTGTGCAGCTCATTGACTGCTTCATCGACGAAAATTTTGTCCAAAGTGCCCTCCGCAGGCCGTTCTGTTAAACCCGGGCGCTAGTTTGCCACGAAGCTTGAGATAATTCAGCGCGGGGGGGTGAAAAAGCTGAGATTTGTTTCAGCCGCAGGCGCGGAAAAGGTAGACTGACGGCAGAAAACGCATGTTATGGCCCTTTAACTGGTGTCATGGCCCTCACCTAACGCATAGCGATCGCAGAGAATGAGTAAAAAAGAGAATCTGAATGCAGAAGACCTGGCGCTGTTTCGCGGGCTGATGGCCGGCACGCGTAAGCTGGCCCAGGACACCATTGTCCACAAGCCGCTGCGTAAAAAAACAGACCATGTGCCGCAGAAGCGCCTGCTGTCAGAGCAGATGGATAACAGCCACTATTTTTCAGATGAATTTCAGCCGCTGCTGGCCAGTGAAGGTGCGGTGCGTTATGTACGTGCGGATGTTGACCATTATGAGCTGAAGAAGCTGCGTCGCGGGGATTATAGCCCGGAAATTTTTCTCGATCTGCACGGATTAACCCAGAAGCAGGCCAAGGAGGAACTGGGTGCGCTGATTGCCGCCTGTCGCCGCGAACATATCTTTTGCGCCAGCGTGATGCACGGCCACGGCAAACATGTTCTTAAACAGCAGACGCCGCTGTGGCTGGCCCAGCACCCCATGGTGATGGCCTTTCATCAGGCACCAAAGCTGTTTGGTGGGGATGCGGCACTGCTGGTGCTGATTGAAATCGAAGAGTGGCTGCCGCCAGAACTGATGTTGCCGTAGGGGCGGACCGGTTGATCCGGTCCGCCGCCGTCGATCATATCGCCCTGGCGAGTTTGGCAGGGGAAACCTGCCACTCCAGCTTGCCAGTGGCGTTCTCCGCATCAAACTCAATGCACGCAATGGCGGAGGTCGCAAACATCGGTGGCGCTTCCTGCGGGCAGAGTTCAGCCACCAGATAGCCCACCAGCGGCAGGTGAGAGATCACCAGCGCCGACCTGGCTCCTTCGTTCGCCAGCACCTGCAGATAGCAGGCTACCAGCCCCGGATCGCCTCCCGGCGTCAGCTCCGGCAGCACATCTTCGCCTTCGGGCAGGGGCAACGCCTCACGAACCGTGTTCAGCGTTTGCCGCGCACGCAGATACGGGCTGACCAGTACCCGCTCAATATCCACCGACTGGCCGTTAAGCCAGTTCGCCATCTGACGAGTCTCATCACAGCCGCAGTGGGTCAGAGGTCTGACAGAATCACTGGCTGCATCTAATGCCGCATCGCCGTGACGCATAATGAAAACTTGCATATAGCACCGCTGTTGTTAAACAAAAACGCCGGGGGACAACGCCATCCGACTCTTCATCCAGAGAATGAACGGTGTGTTGTACCCCAATGCCTTGAGTATAGTCAACCGATTGTTTACTTAGTGAGCGCCCCGCAGAATGACCCACAAAAGCGCATTCACTGCCCCGCCAGACTAACCCGCTGAATCAGTGCGACTATTCAGCTTCACTTCCGTTTTACAGAAAGATTCCCCCGCTTCAGCCATTTTTATCAGCCGCTCACAGGGCGTAAAACGTGTCCCGTGACGCTGCGCAAGCAGGGTTAACTGGTTCACCACCTCGCGAATGCCCAGCTGATCCATATAGCGGAATGGCCCGCCAAGAAACGGCGGGAAGCCGATGCCGAATACCGCCCCGATATCCCCGTCACGTACGCTGGCAATCACCTGCTCATCCAGCGTACGGGCCGCTTCATTCAGCAGCATCATCACACAGCGCTGAGCGATATTCTGTGCGCTGAGATGGTGTTTCTCACTGAGCTTCAGCAGCCGGTATACGGAGTTATCTACCTGCTTTCTGCGCCCTTTCTGCGGATAAAGGTAAAAACCCCGGCCATTTTTTCTTCCCTTGCGGTCATCTTTCAGAACGGCATCCAGCGCGGCAGGAAGTGCAAAGCGATCGCCCCAGGCCTGTTGCAGCACGGGCATAATATGCGCGCCGACATCAATGCCGACCTCATCCAGCAGCTGCACCGGCCCTACCGGGAAACCAAATCCGACCAGCGCCTGATCAATGGAGTCGATCGGCTCCCCTTCCAGCAGACAGTGCATGGCTTCAATCATATACGGAGCCAGGATGCGGTTGACGTAAAAACCCGCCCGGTCAGCCACCACAATTGGCGTTTTCCCCTGTTTTTTCGCCAGGGCGACGGCGGTAGCGATGGTCACAGGCGCGGTGCCGGCATGGGGGATCACCTCCACCAGCGGCATTTTCTCCGGCGGGCTGAAGTAGTGCAGGCCGATAATATTCTCCGGCCGCTGCGCGTCAGCCGCAATTGCGGCAATCGGCAGCGAGGACGTGTTTGACGCAAACAGCGTCTCCGGCGAACAGTGTGCTTCGATTTCTGCCACCATCTTCTGCTTCAGTGCCAGATCTTCAAATACCGCTTCAATCACCATATCGCGCTGACGGAAGCCCTGATAATCGGTGCCGCCGCTGATCAGCGCCATCTGCTGCTGACGCTCTGCGGCGCTCAGATGCCACCGCTTCACCTGCCGGGTCAGTACCTGCCAGCTGGCTTTCAGCGCAGCGTTAATGCCGTCCGGGCTGATATCTTTGATCCTGACCGGCAGTCCGGCGCGGGTGGCAGTCACGCAGGCAATACCACCGCCCATCAGGCCACCGCCCAGCACACCGATCCGGTTTAGCACGCGCGGCGTTGCGCTGGCACCAGGGTCTTTTTTCAGCGCTGTAGTAGCAAAAAACAGGCTGCGCAGGGCCGCTGACTGCGGTGTCATGGCCAGTTCACCAAAAGCCTTTGCTTCGGCGGCATAACCGCTGCCGCTGCCCTGCTCCAACCCGCAGCGCACCACGCTGAGAATTTTTTCCGTCGCCGGATAGTTACCGTGCGTTTTGGCCTGCGTCTGACGTCTGGCGAGCGCAAACAGGATCGCCCTGCCCGCCGGACCGTTTAACAGACGCTCCCGCAGCGGGAGGGCTTGTGTCGCGCTACGCGGTTTCAGCGCCAGGCGGGCAGCGGTTTCCAGCAGGATACTGTGCGGTACGGCGTCATCCACCAGTCCGCAACGCCGTGCCGCCCGCGCACGCAGGGTTTTCCCGGTCAGGATCATATCCAGCGCGGTGGAGGCCCCGATCAGGCGCGGCAGACGCTGCGTGCCCCCGGAACCGGGCAGCAGCCCCAGCTGGACCTCGGGCAGGCCCAGTCGGGTTTTATCATCCAGGGTACAGACCCGGCGATGACAGGCAAGCACCAGCTCCAGCCCGCCGCCCAGACAGGCCCCGTGTATCGCCGCCACCACCGTGACCGGCAGTGCGGCGATCTCAGCCATCACCGCCTGACCGGCTTCCGCCAGCGCACTCGCCTGCTGTGCCGTGGTACAGGCCGCAATCATGCTGATATCGGCTCCGGCAATGAAGGAATCCGGCTTGCCCGAGATAATCACCAGCCCGGCGAGCTGCGGGTTGGCCCGCGCCTGTTGAAGCACCTCGCGGAGTTGTCCGGCGAATGCTGCCTTCAGCGTATTCATCTTTTCATCCGGAACGTCAATGGTGATCACCCCGACGTTATCCAGACGCATCGTGAGTGTAAATGCAGTGGGTAAATCCATTATTCTGCCTCCAGAACCATTGCCGCCCCCAGGCCACCGGCCGCACAGGCCGTGACCAGCCCCAGTCCGCCGCCGCGACGCCGCAGCTCATTCAGCGTCTGCGTGATCATCCGCGCTCCGGTAGCGGCAAACGGGTGTCCGTAGGCGATAGATCCGCCCAATACGTTAAAGATCTCCTGATTCACCTCACCCAGCGCGTGGGGCCGGTTAAGCACCTCACGGGCAAAGCGCTCGTCGGCGAACATCTTCAGGTTCGCCAGCGTTTGTGCCGCAAAAGCCTCATGCATGTCGATCAGCGAAAGGTCAGCCAGGGTGACACCGGCGCGCTCGAGCGCCAGCGGTGTGGCATAAGCCGGGCCCAGCAGCATATCCCGCCGCACGTCAATCGCGCTGAAGGCGTAGCTGCGCAGGTAGCCCATTGGCACCAGGCCCAGCTCACGCGCGCGGGATTCCGTCATCAGCACCACTGCCGCAGCGCCATCGGTCAGCGGGGTGCTGTTGGCCGCCGTGACGCTGCCGTGCTGACGGTCGAATGCCGGACGCAGGCGGGCATAGTCTTCAGGCCGTGATTCGGTACGCACACTGTTATCCTGCAGGAAAGGCTGCTTCCACGGCGGGACACAGGCCGTCATCACCTCATCCTTCAGCAGGCCACGCTGCCAGGCGCTGGCGGCGCGCTGGTGGGAGCGGTGTGCCAGCGCATCCTGCTGCTCACGGGTGATGCCATGATCTTTGGCCATCTGTTCGGCGGTGTCGCCCATACGCAGCCCGGTCGAATACTCCGCCACGGCCGGGGGCACAGGCAGCAGGTCACGCGGCCGGAGCTGGCTGAAAAGTTTGAGTTTCTGCGGCAGGGTCCGGGCCTTGTTCAGGTCGACCAGCATCCGCGCCAGCGTTTTGCTGACGCCAATTGGCAGCACGGAAGAGGAGTCTGCCCCGCCAGCCATTCCGGCGCTAATCGTCCCCGCCAGCAAGCTTTCGGTGACGTTAGCCACTGCCTGAAAGCTGGTGGCGCAGGCACGGCTGACGCTGTAGGCATCGGTATGCACGCTGAGACCGCTGGCCAGCACAATTTCCCGGGCGATATTAGGCGCTTCCGGCATCTGTACCACCTGTCCAAAGACCAGCTGTTCAATCACCTCTGCGGGGATCTCGCTGCGGGCCAGCAGTTCGCTGACCACCATCCGGCCCAGCTCCAGGGCGGGGATGCCGTGAAAGGCGGTGGCCTGACGGGCAAAGGGCGTACGCAGCCCGTGGGTGATCGCGATGCGATCCCCCTGACGTGTCAGCAATGGGAATGCTTTACTCATTATTCTCACCTTTCTGCCCGCATCACATCACATTACAGCTGCACTGGCGGCAATGGGGGTGAATGAAGGCCTGTCTTTAGAACGACGGCATCACTGCCAAGAGGTCTGACCTGATCAGTGTTAACCAGAATAACGGTGGGCGCTACGGCAGGAAGATAAAAATGCGAGAAGAAACACGATTCTGGTGGAGGGGCACACCCTCCACCTGGAGATTAGCGCAGGCCGAGCTGGAAAATCATGGTTTCAGCCTGGCAGCTGAAGAGAAAATCACAGTCAAGCTGGACCCCCTGCGGAGTCTCACTGAAGCGGCTGTCGATCTGACAGGGCTCAGAGGCCACGGCAGCGGCTTTTTCACTGAGCGCGCGCAGCGCCGCTTCTGCCTCATCACGGCTGTTAAAGGTGTGGCTGTAGCTGGCAGTACAGTCGGTATTGTCCAGCACGGTACCCACGTCAACACAGCAACAGGCTGCGGTTTCGCTGGCATTACAGCGGTTAATCGCGTCAGTCATACATCCTCCGGCTTGCCGCTGTCTGTCTGGCGGCAGATTAATTGAGACTGTCGTCAGTTTACGCCCGACACTATTTCAGCTCCAGTCATCCCCTGAAAACAGGGTGTTGAGTGATGAAAATCACACTATTAATTGATCCGAAACAAGTCACACTGAATGAGGTAAAAAAGGAATGTAAGGTTTTTGTTAGCCAGATCTCTTTTCCGTGAACAATTTAGAAATATTTGAAAAACATTATTGCAACACATACACAGGTCAGACCTATACTTGCGCCACTGGTCTGATTTGTTCGTTGTCTGTCAGTCACTAGAATCCGCGATCCCTTGTTACGTCTAGTAACAGAGCTTAATTATAAAATCAGATAATGAGGTTGTGGTTATGAACCATAAAAACCTGTTTGCTAAGTCTGCACTCGCAGCAGCAGTGGCGCTTGTTTCTTCTAATGCTTTCTCAGCTGGCTTTCAACTGAACGAATTCTCTACCATTGGTCTGGGTCGTGCTTATGCAGGCGAAGGGGCGATGGGTGATTCTGCGGCATCAGCCAGCCGTAACCCGGCAACCATGGCATTAATGGACCGTCCGATGTTTTCTATTGGCGCGGTATTTATTGACCCGGATGTTAATATTCAGGGGCAGTCTGGCGCAGGCAATAGTCTGAATGCCGATAATATTGCTCCGACCCAGTGGGTGCCGAATATTCATTATGTGCAGCCGCTGAATGACCAGTGGTGGATCGGCGCATCGGCCACCAGCAATTACGGCCTCGCAACTGAGTTTAATGACGGCTATGCCGGAGGTCCGTTTGCCGGTAAAACCGACCTGCTGACGATGAACCTGAACCTCAGCACCGCCTACCGCCTTAACCAGCATTTCAGCTTTGGTGTGGGCTTTGATGCGGTCTACGCCCGGGCTAAAATCGAACGAACCATCGGCGAACTGGGTTCGTTCCTGCCGGCAGCGGGCTTGCCTGCGGCCCCTGCCGATACCCAAATTGCCCACCTGAAAGGCGATGAATGGGGCTACGGCTGGAACGCCGGCGTGCTGTATGAAGTGGATGATAATAACCGCTTCGGTCTGACCTACCGCTCTGAAGTGAAGATTGATTTTGACGGTGACTACCGCAGTGATATTCCGGTCGCCTTTAACCCTATCGGCAGCCAGTTCGGGTTGCCTACCGGCACCAGCGGCAGCACCATTCCGGGCTCGCTGTCGCTGAACCTGCCTGAAATGTGGGAAATTTCCGGTTACCACAAAGTGGCACCGCAGTGGGCCGTTCACTACAGCATGGCCTATACCAGCTGGAGCCAGTTCCAGGAATTAAAAGCCACCGGCAGCAATGGTCAGGAGCTGTTCTATAAAGACGAAAGCTTCCACGATGCTTATCGTATTGCCCTCGGTACCAGCTATTATTACGACGATAACTGGACCTTCCGCACCGGTATTGCCTTTGATGACAGCCCGGTACCGTCAGATAAACGTTCTATTTCCATTCCCGATCAGGATCGTTTATGGCTGAGTGCCGGTACGTCGTATGCCTTTAATAAAGACGCGTCAGTGGATTTAGGCGTTTCCTATATGCACGGTAAAAAAGTCACCGTCAAGGAAGGGAATGACCCGATTGCTACCGCCCAGAATGGACAGGCAACGCCTTATACCTTTAGCTCCAGCGGTAAAGCCTGGCTGTACGGTGCCAGTTTCAACTATAAATTCTGAGACGGCTCTTCAGAGCTAAAGCAAAAAAAACCCCACGCCTGTGGGGTTTTTTATTAACAGAGGAAGCTGATGCCCGGATGAAAACATTCAGCCTGAACTCAGGCCTTATTCGGCATCAATATCGCCGAGATCATTTTTAATCGCTGCCGCATTAGGGTTTTCCTGCGGGATCAGCTTACCGTCACTCGCCAGGAAATCATGATGCTGGAAATAAGCCGCACGCATAAAGGCGTAAGGATCGTTTGAATTCTTCAGGATCGCGTCGGAATCCAGCAGCTGCGCACGGGTTTCAATCCCTTCCAGTGCCCATTTCCCTGCCGACATCCACCAGGTCAGCCACAGCAGCGGCGGATAGACATCATCCACCAGGCCACCGATATCTTCACGTGGGGTAAACCCCCCGTAGCCCGGCACTTCCACGTAGGTACCGTAGCCCACGCCGTAGTGACCCAGCGTGCTGCCAAAGGCGCGCGGCTCTTCTTTTGCCAGCTTCGGGTTCGCCATCGACGCAACGTCAATCAGCCCCCCCATGCCCAGCAGCGTGTTCAGGAAGAAACGGTTAAAGTGCACCATCGCCTTATACGGATTGCCTTCAATGAAGTAGTTCACCATCGTCGACGGTTCGTTAAGGTTGGTGAAGAAGTTACCCAGCCCGTTACGCGCAGGCTGCGGCACATAGTCACGCCACGCCACGGCAACCGGGCGCAGGACATACGGGTCCAGCACGTTGTAGTTAAAGTTGAACATGGACCGGTTGAAACCTTCCAGAGGATCGGCATGTCCCTGAGGTTCATCCCCTGTCTTAGAACTGGCACAGCCGACCATCAGTACGCTCGCCAGCGCTAAACCCGTCAGGCGATAGCTCATAGTTTTCTCCCTGTACTTTTTAGATTATCGCCCGCTATTGCCGGTTAATTTCAACGGCAAGCTGCTGTTGACCTGAAAATGGCAGTATCTCGCTCAACCCGAACCAGTCGCCGGGTGAACGATTTACGCTGCCGTCGCGTGAGATGCGTACGCGAACCTGCACCTGATGCTGCGCGGATAGTAACCGATCTGGCATCATGGCATTACTGTCATCCAGCGTGATCGATAAAGGAAAATGACTCAACGGCACTTTTTTCACGGCTACGGGAACCTGCGAAATACCGTCAGACACAGAAATATACAACACTCCGTCGTTCGGTAACATTTTTTCTGCCGCCGGGGACAGACTGATTGTTAATGCCAGGCGGCTGTTCTCTTTACCTGACGCACTTTTCGCCTGCTGAATGCTGCGCTGGATCATGACCGCACGTCCGTCACCCTTCGGTAACAGAGACAACATCTTATTCCATGATGCAATCGCCTGCGTGTAATCTTGCTGGCTGTAGGCATTGAATGCTAACAGCCCCTGCACCTGCATACTGTCGGGATACTGCACCGCCATTGGCTCCAGCATCATCAGGGCTTCGCGGTTATCCTGTGGATCGGCGGACCGCGTCAGCACATCGGCATAGCTGAGCCGAACATCCAGGTCGCCGGGGGCCAGCTGTAGCGCATGACGGAAGGCCTGGGTGGCCATCGCGGCGTTATTCAGCACCATGCCAAGGCGGCCCAGCATTTTCCAGTCATCAAGATTACCGGGCTCGGTTTGCAGCCCGGAACGGATGCCCAGCGCCAGACGCGCCAGCTGCTCCATACTGAGCGGTCGCGCCTGAGGGTCCATCACCTGTGCCCGCAGTGCAGGCAGCTCATTTTTCACCTGCTGCCAGACCATGACCTGCTGCAGGCCTCCCGTCTTAAAATAGACGCCAAGGCTGACCACCACGAGGATCACCACACCGGGCAGCAGCACCCAGCGGCTGACCTGACGTGCCTGCGGCGGCGAGGTCTGCTGCGGGATATCCAGCAGCAGCGTTTCCTGCAGCTCCCGCACCATCTCGGGGCGATCGGCCACGACGCCCTGCCCCTCATCCTCTTCCAGCTCCTGCAGACGCTGATGATAAAAGACCTGATTCAGCTGGTCGCGATCGGTTGTGCTATGTCTTCTGCGACGCCCGGCGCCGAATAAAATCAGCCCACAGGCGGCTACCAGCAGGATCAGGATCGTTAACCAAAGCGCACTCATGATTGCTTCCCGTCATTCTTTAACAGTGCATCAAGCCGCTGCTGCTGTTCAGCATCCAGCTCGACGCGTACGGCCCGTTTACGGCTGCGCAGGATGATCACCAGCGCGCCGATAATGACAAACAGGGCCGGCCCGGCCCAGAGGATCAGCGTCGACGGGGTGACCGGCGGCTGGTAAGAAACAAAATTACCGTAGCGCGCCACCATATAAGCCTTCACCTGTTCAGGTGTCTGTCCGGCCTGTAACAGCTGATACACTTTCAGGCGCATATCGCCCGCTATCATGGCGTTTGAGTCGGCAATACTGTTGTTCTGACACTTCGGACAGCGCAGCGACGCCGTAAGCTGGCGGTACTGCTGCTCCTGGGCCACTGTCGCGAAGGAATAGGTATCAATGTTGTCAGCCTGCACACCCGCGCTGAACAGCACCAGCGCCAGCAGGATCCCGTACACTTTCACGATCCGGCCCCCTGGCTGTATTTCTGCCACAGCGGTTTCACCTCATCATGCCAGACCCGTTCGTTCATATCCCCGGCGTGGCGATAGCGGATAATGCCGTGACCGTCGATCAAAAACGTTTCCGGCGCGCCGTACACGCCCAGATCCAACCCGAGCATTCCGTCACCGTCATACAGGCTCAGGGCATACGGGTTACCCAGGCTGTTGAGCCAGTCGACCGCTTTCTGCCGGTTGTCTTTATAGTTCAGCCCCACCACGCGCACGCCCTGCGCGGCCAGGGTATTCAGATACTGATGCTCGGCCCGGCAGGTCGGGCACCAGGTGGCCCAGACGTTCAGCAGGATCGGCTTACCGTCGTTAAGCACCGACTGGTCATAGGTTTTGCCCGGCTGCTCGAGCGACTCCAGCTTAAAAACCGGAACCGGCTTACCGACCAGCGCGGACTCCAGCCGGGTGGGGTCATCCCCGTTGGCATTGCGACTGAGCTGCCAGAGCAGCGCCGCGGCCAGCAGTAAAAACAGGATCAGCGGGATATACAGCACTTTCTTATTCATACCGCCTCCTTAAGGGCTTTTTTACGCGACCGGTAGCGGGGATCCAGCAGGCACAGCACCCCACCGATCGCCATAAACACGCCGCCAAACCAGATCCAGCGCACGAAGGGTTTATAGTACAGACGCACCGCCCAGGACTTGTCGTCCAGCTCTTCGCCCAGCGCCGCGTAAAGGTCGCGGGTGAATCCGCCGTCGATGGCCGCTTCAGTCATCATGGTTCGCGCCGCGCTGTAGAAGCGTTTTTCCGCCGACAACGTCGCCTCATGCTTTCCATCGCGGGTGACGTCTATCACCCCCGACGTACCGGAATAGTTCGGGCCCACCAGGCGATTCACGCCGCGCAGCGTGAAGTGGTAACCGGCCACGTCCACGCCGTCGCCCTCTTTCATACGCACATCGCGTTCCACGCTGTAATTCTGGCTGAAGGCAATACCGATCACCGTCACCGCAACACCCAGGTGGCCGAGCACCATGCCCCAGTGGCTGCGCGACAGGTGCCGCAGTCCGCTGAAGAAGCCGTGCCGGTGAGTAGCGCGCTCGTGCAGTTCCATCAAGGTCAGGATAATCACCCAGACCGCCATCAGCAGGCCCACCACCGTCATCGCCTCGATGCGATCCTGCATCAGCCACGGCAGCAGGACGGACAGTAGCAGCGTGACCAGCAGCGCCAGCCCGAGCCGTTTCCACAGTTTCTGTGGCTGATCCCGCCGCCAGCGCACCAGCGGGCCGATCCCCATCAGCAGCGCCATCGGTGCCATCAGCCAGGTAAATAAGGTATTGAAGAAGGGTTCGCCGATAGAGATGGTGCCCAACCCCAGCTGCTTATGCACCAGCGGCAGCAGCGTGCCGAGCAGGACCACCAGCATCGCGGCAATCAGCAGCACATTGTTGCCCAGCAGGAACGATTCGCGCGACCAGACCTCGTTCTGCACCCGGCTGCGCACCTTGCCGCCTTTAATGGCGTAGAGAAGCAGCGAACCGCCAATCACAATAATCAGGAAGGCGAGGATAAACATGCCGCGCGCCGGATCTGAGGCAAAGGAGTGAACCGACACCAGCACCCCGGAGCGCACCAGGAAGGTCCCCAACAGGCTGAGGGAGAAAGCAGTGATCGCCAGCAGCACCGTCCAGGCTTTGAAGGTGCCGCGTTTTTCCGTCACCGCCAGCGAGTGGATCAGTGCGGTGCCGGCCAGCCACGGCATAAAGGAGGCATTTTCTACCGGATCCCAGAACCACCAGCCACCCCAGCCGAGCTCGTAATAGGCCCAGGCCGACCCCAGCACGATGCCGATGGTGAGAAATACCCAGGCTGCCATGGTCCAGGGCCGCGACCAGCGCGCCCAGGCCGTATCCAGCCGCCCGGCCATCAGTGAAGCGATGGCAAAGGCAAAGGCCACGGAGAAACCGACGTAGCCCATATACAGCAGCGGCGGATGGAAGATCAGGCCGATATCCTGCAGCATCGGGTTCAGGTCGCTGCCGTCGATCGGGAAGTCAGGCAGCGTGCGGGTGAACGGATTGGATGTCAGGGTGATAAACAGCAGGAAACCGAGGTTAATCATCCCCATCACCGCCAGCACGCGCGCGATGGCATCCTGCGGCATGGAACGACTGAACAGCGCCACCGCCAGCGTCCAGACGCTAAGCAGCAGCACCCACAGCAGGAGCGATCCCTCGTGCGCGCCCCAGGTGGCGGCAATACGATAATAGACCGGCAGCAGAGTATTGGAGTTGGTAGCCACATAGGCAACGCTGAAATCATTTACCACAAACGCATGGACGAGGATCGCAAAGGCCCCGGCGATGCAGGCAAACAGCCCGTAGGTCAGCGGACGCGCCAGCCCCATCAGACGCTGGTCCTGGCGCGCGGCCCCCCACAGGGGGTAGACACTCAGCAGCAGCGAGAGCGCCAGCGCCAGGCACAGCAGGAAACTTCCCACTTCCGGCATCATGGCTGACCTCCCGCTGCGGCGCTGGCGGCGGTGGCCGCCGGGGAACGATGGTTTTTCTTCATTGCGTCTTCAATTTCCGGCGGGGTGTATTTTTCATCATGCTTTGCCAGCACCTCAGAGGCCGTCACGTGAGTGCCGTCCTGCAGGACACCCTGCGCCACCACACCCTGCCCTTCACGGAACAGATCCGGCAGGATCCCTTCGTAGCTGACACTGATCACCCCCACCGCGTCATAGAGCTTAAACGACACTTTCAGCGTATGCGGATCGCGCTTCACGCTGCCCGGCAGTACCATGCCGCCCACGCGCAGACGCTGGCCCGGCTCCGGCTTCACCTGCTGGTCCCCCTTGCCGTTGATCACTTCACCCGGGGTATAGAACAGGTCGATGTTCGATCGTAGCGCGTACATCACCAGCGCGGTAGCGAGACCCAGCCCGACCAGCACCAGCGTCACCAGAATCAGGCGATTTTTACGACGGGGATTCACGATTTTTCTCCTGCCGCGGCAGGGGCGGCCTTTTTCATTTTTACCGCACGAATGCGTTGCTCACGCGCCTGCCGCTGGCGGATCCCGGCCAGCAGGCGACGACGCTGCCACAGCGTGTGCAGCACCAGCAGAGCCAGCGGGATCAGCGTGCTGGCAACGGCCAGCCAGACGTAGAAGGCATAGTGGCCCATGGCAAAAAAATCATGCCAGGATGCAAAGGCAGGGGTCATACGCTGCGCCCTCCTTTTGCCGCGATCGCCGCCACCCACGGACGGTGGCGCTCGCTGTGGAGCAGCAGATTGCGCAGGCGCAGCAGCGTCAGGGTGATAAATACCAGCCAGACGCCCAGCACCGCCCACAGCAGCGGCGGACGCATACTCGGGTCGACAGCCTGTAACAGCACCCCGGAGGAGCCCTGATGCAGAGTGTTCCACCAGTTGACGGAGTAGTGAATAATCGGCAGGTTAATGACCCCCACGAGGATCATAATGCCCGAGGCACGACCGGCCGCCCGGCGATCCTCAAAGGCGTGATACAGCGCGATAGCACCGATATAGAGGAACAGCAGCACCAGCTCAGAGGTCAGACGCGCGTCCCACTTCCACCACGCCCCCCACATCGGCTTGCCCCAGGCGGCCCCGGTCACCAGCGCAATAAAGGTATACACCGCGCCAATGGGTGCCATGGCCATCGCGGCAAGATCGGCGGTTTTCCACTGCCAGACCAGCCCGATAAAAGCGGCGACGGCCATAGAGCCATAGATCCCCATCGACCACATGGCCATCGGCACGTGGATATAGATGATACGAAAACCGTCACCCTGCTCAGAGGCTGGCGGGGCGAAGCCAAAGCCCCACACCCAGCCAAGCAAGAGCACGGCCACGCCCGGGACCGCAAACCACGGTACAAAGCGACCGCATAACTGGTACAGCCGCTCTGGCTTGCCCAGCTGATGTATCCATTTCCACATTATTATTTTGCTCACAGTCAAAAAGTCATCGTTCTGGTGTTGTTCGTCAATCGTTCGTACGTCAGCCTGTTATTCTGTCTTATCAGCCGGTTAGTGTACGCTTACTCGTAGTGCCGCCGCCGTGGCAAAAGGTGCCAGCGTCGCACTGCCGGCCAGCAGAGCGCCCAGCAGGGCCAGATAGCCATCAACCGGCAGCCCCTGGCTGGCCGCTTCAATCGCCCCACTGGCAAAAATCACGACCGGCACGGCCAGCGGCAGCACCAGTAAACTCAGTAATACTCCGCCCCGACGCAGCCCGACGGTCAGCCCGACGCCAATCGCCCCCAGCAGACTTAGCGTGGGCGTCCCCAGCAGCAGCGTCAGCGCCACCGCACGCCAGGTGGTAAAATCCAGCGACAGCAGCAGCGCCACCAGCGGCGAGAGGATCAGCAACGGCAGGCCGGTGACCATCCAGTGGGCGGCAACCTTACCGAGCACCGTCAGCGGCAGCGGCGTGGGCAGCAGCAGCAGCTGTTCCAGCGATCCGTCGAGAAAATCGTCACGGAACAGACGCTCCAGCGCCAGCAGGGACGAAAGCAGCGCCGCCACCCAGATAATGCCGGGCGCAATCCGCGCCAGCAGCTCAGGCTCCGGCCCGATCCCTAAAGGAAACAGGGTGATGACAATCAAAAAGAACCACAAAGGGTTAACAATTTCCGCCCCGCTGCGAAACGCGATGCGCAGCTCCCGCTTCATGACCGGCCACAGCATCAGACGGCCCCGCCTGACGTCAGGCGAATGCGGCTGACCGCCGCCGAAGGCAGCGCCTGATGCGTGGTCAGGATCACCGCCCCGCCCTGCCCGGCATGCTTTATAAACAGTGACATCAGCGTTTCCACACCGGATTGATCGATAGCGGTTAACGGCTCATCGAGGATCCACAGGGGCGCACGGGACAGCCACAGCCGGGCCAGCGCCACGCGCCGCTGCTGACCGGCCGACAGCCGGGCAACCGCTACGTCTTCATAGCCGGTGAGGTCGACCTGCTCCAGCGCCTGCCAGAGTTCGTCCTGCGACGCGTGCGGATACCAGAAACGGAGGTTTTCAAACGGGGTCAGTACGGCTTTTACCCCCGGCAGATGGCCAATGTAGAGCAGGCTGGCGTAAAACGCGTCGCGCTGCTGGTGGATGCTGCGCTGTTGCCAGAGCACGGCCCCCTGCTCTGGCTGGCTGAGACCGGTCAGAATGCGTAACAGGGAGCTTTTGCCCGCACCGTTTTCCCCTTCCACCTGCACCATATCGCCGGCTTTAACGGTAAAACTGAGATCGCTAAAGAGCGTTCGCTCATCGCGAACACATGTCAGATTTTGGGCTGCCAGCATGAGAGGAAAATCGCATAGTGTTAAATTTAATGGCGGGATAGTACCACAAAGAGTGTGTCTGCCTAAGCTGACCAGGCCCGGTCTGTTGCCGTTTACCCCCTTAAAACCCCCTGAAATGGCGGCTTTTTAAGCGATTGTAGCCTGTGGTTAAAGCTTTGTTACTCTTAATCTTAAACAGGGTGACCTGACATCACATCAGCAAATACCCGCTACGCTTAGGGGATAACTATTTTTTCGGGAACGATGATGAAAACCACACAAAACGATAATGAAAACCAGGTAGAAAGTGAGGAAAGCGAACAGGGTGAGGAGATTGAGGTGGATGAAGATGCCCTCCCCTCCCGCGCCGCCGCCGTTCACGAGCAGATACGTCAGGAGGGGGAGAAGGAGCTGGAGCGTGACGGACTGGCGCTGCTGTTTTCCGCCATCGCCGCCGGGCTGTCGATGGGAGCCTCGCTGATGGCGAAAGGGATCTTCCAGGTGAATCTGCATGACGTCCCCGGCGGATTTTTGCTGGAGAACCTGGGCTACACCTTTGGCTTTATCATCGTCATTATGGCGCGCCAGCAGCTGTTTACCGAAAACACCGTGACCGCAGTTCTGCCGGTGATGCACAAACCCAGCGGCAGCAACGTGCTGCTGCTGATGCGCCTGTGGGGCCTGGTGCTGCTCGGTAACCTGATCGGCACGGCGCTGGCCGCGCTGGCCTTTAACCATATGCCGATTTTCGACGACGCCGTTCGCGGTGCCTTTGTCACCATCAGTCAGAAAGTGATGGAGAATACTCCCGGCGAAATGTTTGCCAACGCGGTGGTGTCCGGCTGGATCATTGCCACCATGGTGTGGATGTTCCCCTCAGCGGGTGCGGCAAAAATCTGGATTATTATCCTGATGACCTGGCTGGTGGCGCTGGGCGACCTGGCGCATATCGTGGTGGGCTCGGTGGAGATCTTCTATCTGGTGTTTAACGGCGCTATCCCGTGGCAGGAGTTTATCTGGCCGTTTGCCCTGCCGACGCTGGCAGGCAATATTATTGGCGGTACCTTTATCTTCGCGCTGATCAGCCATGCGCAGATTCGCAACGATATGAGTAACAAAGCCAAAGCCAAAGCAGAAGCCGAAGCGAAGCGCCAGCAGAAAAAAGAGGCCGCAGAACAGGACAATTGATGGTTAATCGCGCAGTCAGCGCGGTAAGTGGTTAATCTGCGGCATGAATTGCGCTATACTGCGCGCCGCTGTCCCCTTAGTTAAATGGATATAACGAGCCCCTCCTAAGGGCTAGTTGCAGGTTCGATTCCTGCAGGGGACACCATTTACACCTCCCGGCACGTTTCAGAAAGTCTAAAAACCCCTGATAACCCGCTAAATCACTCACACCTGATATTCCCATTAAAGACGCTAAAACACATGAAAAACCTCATCAGCTTAACAATGGAGCGAGTCTGTCATGGCCTGTTGAAGCACGCCGTAAGCGTGATGAGGCGCATTCGATGCCGCCGAAAGGAATCAAACCCAGCGTTACACATCAAGCCGGAAAATAGCGTTGCGGTATTCTCTTAAGAACAACCTCGGGGACGTGACCTGAGAGTGGCACAGCTCAAAGCAGATAGTGTTATCGTTTGGAACTGAAGATAGCTTCTCTGATGGTACGCCTTTAATCTCACTGGCCTGCGGGGGTTTTCCGCTCCAGCCGGCCAGCTTCACAGTCGCCGTCAGGCCCGTACCCGCGGCATGTAGCAGTCATGGTTAACCTGCCACATACCCTGGGCCGCACACCGTAATATATTACTGATCCTGATCTTGAGCCTAATTATGGTTAACGCACCTTAAGGGTTTTAAGACCCAGGCATTGTATGTAGTAATTTCATGTACACCATTACTGATATTGAAATCAACTGTACCTCCATCACTCCTAGTTTCAGAGGTTCTATAGTTTTCTGCATCCGAATACACCCAGCCATATTTAGATAAATTTCCCCAAAGTTTATAGGCCGCGTCGAAAGTTGCTAAAGAAGGAAGCTCACCTCCGTTAGCCTTGCAGAGCCGATCAGCTGCCTTTTCGTTCCCCGCAGAAGGGGCATAAGCCTGATCTGTGTAGTAATCCAGGAAATAGGGATATTCACTCACCTTCAGTGTGTAAGAAGCTGATTTATAACCCTCTTTGTTCATGGTGATGGTTAAATCTTTAAGCGGCTGTGCAACAAAGGTCACAATATATTTTTTATCCTCATTACTTTTTTTAACAGTAAGCTCTTCCGAAGAGGAAAAATCATCAGCATTTTCATTTAGCGTTATTGTAAAGGATGCATTTTTAAACATAACGCCAGAGAACGACTTATTAAGATCTAACGAATTACCATTTACTTCAACGCGTACGATTTCCAGTTGCAGAATGATAATTGCATATTTTTTTGAGTAAACTTCACCATCCCATCCGGTATAACCCAACGTTGCCTTTAGCCCCGTGCCCTCCTTGGTGGCCGTGTAGCTCGCCACATAGGTGCCGTCCTGGTTGTCGGTCCAGATACCGTTCAGGCTGGCGTTCGCCACCGTCACGGCCTCCGCCGTCAGCGAGGATGCCTTTCCCGTCACCGGGTTACCGTTCGCATCCTTCAGCGTCACCGTCACCATCATGTCGCTGCCCGCCACGTAGCTGGTTTTGTCCGTTTTCACGCCGGACGTTGCCTGCGCCGGGGCGCCCGCCGTAATGGCATAGGCCGCAGAGTCGCTGCCCTGGCTCCAGCCCGGCAGATTCAGTACGGCCTTCAGGCCCGTGCCCGCCCTGATGGCCGTGTAGCTCGCCGTATAGGTGCCGTCAAGGCCGCCGGTCCAGCTGCCGCTCAGGGTGGCGTTCGCCACCGTCACTGCCTCCGCCGTCAGCAAGGCCGCCTGCCCCGCCACCGGGTTGCCGTTCGCGTCCTTCAGCGTCACCGTCACCGTCATGTCGCTGCCCGCCGCGTAGCTGGTTTTGTCCGTTTTAACGCCGGACGCTGCCTGCGCCGGGGCGCCCGCACTGATCGCATAGGCCGCAGAGTCGCTGCCTTTACTCCAGCCCGGCAGCTTCACCCCGGCCTTCAGGCCCGTGCCCGCCGTGATGGCCGTGTAGCCCGCCGTATAGATCCCGGCGCCGTTCTCCTTCCAGCTGCCGTTCAGCGTGGCGTTGGCCACCGTGACGGCCTCCGCCGTCAGCAAGGCCGCCTCCCCCGCCACCGGGTTGCCGTTCGCGTCCTTCAGCGTCACCGTCACCGTCATGTCGCTGCCCGCCGCGTAGCTGGCTTTGTCC
>NZ_JACYMO010000002.1 GCF_014838825.1 Erwinia persicina
GCTTAATCCAGCCGGGCAAGCCAACGCAGAACGGATTTATTGAGAGTTTTAACGGACGCTTTCGCGATGAATGCCTGAATGAGCACTGGTTCAGCGATATTACTCACGCCAGGAAAATCATTAATGACTGGCGGCAGGATTATAACGAGTGCCGTCCACATTCGTCGCTGAATTACCAGACACCATCTGAGTTTGCAGCGGGCTGGAGAAACAGAAAATTAGAAGGTAATCAAACCGACATTACTAACTGATCGTTGTATCTGAGACTGGGGGCAGGTCAGAGCTGTTGCACCTGAAACGACAAAGCCTTGGTTAATTATGGTTGTTAAGCGCGCAAGGTCTTCCGCTGAAGTATTGTACTGTCGCGTGCCACGCTCAAGCCTTGCGTAAAGAGTTGCTGTACCATCAAGACTAGAGCGAGTTGCCTGAGTAATATCGAAAACGCGCTGAGTGACATCATTGGACTATGGAGGTTTAAATGAAGGTGAATTATCCGACAGGAGTTGAAAACCATGGAGGGTTTTTGCGTATCTGGTTCATGTATCAGGGGCAGAGGGTACGCGAAGGATTGGGGGTTTCAGACACAGCTAAAAACAGGAAGGCGGCGGGAGAGCTTCGGGCTAGTGTGGCGTATTCGATTAAAGTTGGCACATTTGATTACGCCAGGCAGTTTCCAGACTCATCAAACCTGACCAAATTCGGTGTTGCGCGGGAGGAGCTGACCGTGGGGGAATTGGCGGCGAAGTGGCTTGCAATAAAAGAAACGGAGATCTCGAAGAATTCCCACGACTCCTACACAACAAGGGTAAAAACGTCTATTTCTTTGCTTGGTGAGAATAAGATGGTTTCTGGGTTACGTTCGGAGAGCATGCAGGCACTCCGAACATGCCTTCTGAAAGGAAGCTTTACGCAGGGAAGGAATAACGCCGTCACTAAGACTGGGAGGTCTGTGGCGTACGTAAACACGTGCATGACTGATATGTTCTCAATGCTGAAATTCGCCCATGATAACGGATATATTGAGCGCAACCCTATGGCTGCTATTGGCAGGCTGAAGAGAGACAAGAAGAGGCCAGACCCGATAGAAAGAGATGAATTTCATCGCCTCATTGACTCAATGAAAACGCGGCAGCTTCGTAATTTCTGGTCACTGGCAGTCTACACAGGCCTGCGTCACGGTGAGCTATGCGCTCTGGCGTGGGAAGATATCGATCTGAAGAAATGGACTCTCAATGTAAGCAGAAATCTTACAAAGAAAGGTGACTTTACACCGCCCAAAACTGATGCAGGATTCCGAAGCGTGTATCTGATTGAGGCAGCTAGAAATGTCATTCGGGATCAGATGGAACTCACCAGGATGAAGAAGTCAATTTTAGTCCAGGTTGCCGGGCGCGAATACGGGAAAGCGGAAAGCGAAGAGTTAACTTTCATCTTCAATCCGAAAATAAACGCCATTAATAACGTCAGTAATGATTACTACACAGTATCATCTATTTCTCAGACATGGCGGGCAGGCATGATCAAAGCAGGATTGAGATTGCGCAAAGCGTACCAGTCCCGACACACTTATGCGTGCTGGTCCCTGTCAGCTGGAGCAAATCCAAACTTCATAGCAAGCCAGATGGGTCATGCCGACGCACAGATGGTCTATCAGGTTTATGGGGCGTGGATGGCCGAAAATGATGATGCGCAATTAAGCCTGATGAACTCGAAATTGAACGAGTTTGCCCCACTGATGCCCCAAAGCCACACAGGATAGTAACTTAACCTATAAAATACAGTTAGTTGCCTAACCTAAACCTGCATGTTCATGATGTCGCTGTACGCACTGACCAGCTTGTTACGCACCTGGATCCCCATCTGCATGGAGACGCTGGACTTCTGCATATCAACCATAACGTCATTCAGCGAGACGCCCTCTTTACCCATCTGGAAATTTTGTGCCTGCGCACGTGATTCCGTCTGTACTTCACTGATCTTGTTCAGGGCTGCTTTCAGCTCTGCCCCAAAATCTGCGCCGGACGTACTGTCTGCGCCCTTGCCACCCGCCGCCTGCATTGCCGTGGTCTGCAGCGCCTGCATCACACTTTCAATACCCTGAATAGCCATGAATTCCCCCGAACGAACGATGTAGTGATTACGATTGCTGACAAACTTAACACAATGTCAATAAGACAAAGCCCCTAAATAGCCGCATAAATCACAGCTTATCCAGCCATCGATTTTCTCGTTTCAGAAAATAATGGCAGTCCATTGAGGTGGAAATTTTTTAAGCCAGCGCATCAGGGAGTCAGTTTTGTTACGACACTACACGCAGCAGTCCGGTCAACTGTCAGGCAGGAACGAGTCATGAATGCAACTGTCACGCAGGATAATCCAGAGAAGAAAGGTCTGAATGACCTGTTCGCTCGCCTACGCGCAAACCCCCGCATCCCGATTATTGTCGCGGCGGCCGCGGTTGTTGCCATCATCATTGCGATGGTGCTGTGGGCTAAGCAGCCAGATTATCGCGTTCTTTTTAGCAACCTCAGCAATGAGGATGGCGGTACTATCGTCACGCAGCTGACCCAGATGAACGTACCTTATAAGTTCGACGATCAGGGTGGTGCGCTGTTAGTTCCTGCCGCACAGGTACACGAGCTGCGTCTGCGCCTCGCTTCACAGGGCTTACCGAAAGGTGGCGCGGTGGGCTTTGAGCTGCTGGATAAAGAGAAGTTTGGTATCAGCCAGTTTAGCGAACAGATTAACTACCAGCGTGCGCTGGAAGGTGAACTGTCACGCACTATCGAAACGCTCGGCCCGGTGAAGAGTGCCCGCGTCCACCTGGCCATGCCGAAACCCACGCTGTTCGTGCGCGAACAGAAATCACCTTCTGCCTCCGTAACCCTGGCCCTGCAGCCGGGTCGTGCGCTTGATGAAGGCCAGATCAACGCGGTTGTGCATATGGTGTCCAGCAGCGTCGCGGGGATGCCCCCGGGTAATGTGACCGTCGTTGACCAGGCCGGTCGCCTGCTGACTCAGAACGATCCAACCGGGCGTGACCTCAATGACACCCAGTTAAAATACGCCAACGATGTGGAAACACGTTATCAGCAGCGTATCGAAACCATCCTCGGCCCGATTGTTGGTAACGGTAACGTTCATGCCCAGGTCACCGCGCAGATCGACTTTAACAAGCGTGAGCAGACGGACGAGCAGTACAAACCCAACAGCAATCCTGACCAGCAGGCCATTCGCTCACGCCAGACCAGCGACAGCGAACAACTGGGTGGTCAATACCCTGGCGGCGTTCCGGGTGCCCTTTCAAACCAGCCAGCTCCGGCGAATGCAGGTCCGATTACCACGCCAAATAACAATGCGAACACTGCCAACGCAAATAATGCAAATGGCGCGGCGGGCGCGAATACAGCAAATAACGCTGCGGCGAATGCCGCGACGTCGACGGCACAGAAAGCCGTACCGTCCAATACCCGCAGCGACAACACCACGAACTATGAAGTTAACCGCACCATCCTGCATACCAAGATGAATGTTGGAGAAGTGCAGCGTCTGTCGGTGGCCGTAGTCGTGAACTACCGTACGGATGCCGCCGGCAAGCCGGTGGCACTGAATGAAGCACAGATTAAACAGATTGAAGACCTGACCCGTGAAGCGATGGGCTTCTCAGAACAGCGTGGAGACAGCCTGAACGTCGTCAACTCGCCGTTTACCGCCAACGAAGACCTGGCTGATGACCTGCCATTCTGGAAACAGCCGGCATTTATCGAACAGATGTTTGAAGCGGGCCGCTGGTTACTGGTGCTGATTGTCGCCTTCATCCTGTATCGCAAACTGGTTCGCCCTCAGCTGCGTCGCCGGGCTGAGCAGGAGAAAGCAGCGCTTGAAGCGGCATCGGTGGCTGCGGCACGTCGCGCTGAAGATGAAGAGTCCGGTATCTCCGTCAAGCTGTCGAAAGATGAACTTGATCAGGAACGTAAATCTCAGCACCGCATGAGTGCTGAGGTCATGAGCCAGCGTATTCGTGAGATGTCAGAAAATGACCCACGCGTTGTCGCTCTGGTTATTCGCCAGTGGATGAAGGACGAACTATGAGTCTCACCGGTACTGAAAAAAGCGCCATTCTGATGATGACGATTGGCGAAGATCGCGCGGCCGAGGTGTTCAAACACCTCGACTCCCGCGAGGTGCAGCATCTCAGCTCTGCCATCTCCAACATGCGTCAGGTGTCTCATAAGCAGCTGACCGACGTGCTGCGCGAATTTGAAATTGATGCGGAACAGTATGCGGCCCTGAGCCTGAATTCCAATGACTACCTGCGTTCCGTGCTGATCAAGGCGCTGGGCGAAGAGAAAGCCTCCACCCTGCTGGAAGATATTCTCGAAACGCGCGAAACCACCTCCGGGATGGACACGCTTAACTTTATGGAACCTCAGGCGGCTGCCGACCTGATCCGCGACGAACATCCACAGATCATCGCCACCATCCTGGTTCACCTCAAGCGTGGCCAGGCGGCCGATATTCTGGCCCAGTTCGACGAGCGTCTGCGTCACGACGTGATGCTGCGTATTGCCACCTTCGGCGGCGTACAGCCAGCCGCGCTGGCAGAACTGACCGAAGTGCTCAACGGCCTGCTGGATGGTCAGAATCTCAAGCGTGCGAAGATGGGCGGTGTACGTACCGCAGCCGAGATTATCAACCTGATGAAAACACAGCAGGAAGAAGCGGTTATCGAAGCGGTTCGCGAGTTCGACGGCGAGCTGGCACAAAAAATCATCGACGAAATGTTCCTGTTCGAAAACCTTGTCGAAGTGGACGATCGCAGCATTCAGCGCCTGTTGCAGGAAGTGGAATCCGAATCACTGCTGGTGGCACTGAAAGGCTCCGAACAGCCGCTGCGCGAGAAGTTCCTGCGCAATATGTCGCAGCGTGCGGCCGATATTCTGCGCGACGACCTCGCCAACCGTGGTCCGATGCGTATGTCTGCAGTCGAAAACGAACAGAAAGCGATTCTGTTGATTGTCCGTCGTCTGGCCGAAAGTGGCGAGATGGTGATTGGTGGCAGCGAGGAAACTTATGTCTGATAACGCTTCCCTGCCCTGGCAGCGCTGGCAGCCCAACGATCTGGCGAGCCTGGACCGGCCGCTGATCGAAGAGCTGGTGTTACCCGACGTCACGGAAGAGCCGGTTGATGAGCAGCAGTTTCAGTTAGAACAGCTTCAGGCCCAGGTGCGCAATGAAGCCCAGGGTCTGGGCTATGCGGAAGGCCAGCAGCGCGGTTTTGCTGAAGGCCAGAAGGCCGGCTACGACGCCGGATTCCAGCAGGGACTGGCTGATGCCCAGCAGCAGCAGGCGCCTTTACAGGCGCGGATGCAGCAGCTCGTTTCAGAATTTCATCACACGCTGGAAGCGCTGGACAGCGTTATCGCTTCCCGCCTGATGCAGCTGGCACTGGAGGCGGCCCGCCAGGTGATCGGCCAGGCCCCGCACGTCGATGGTACCGCCCTGCACCGTCAGATTCAGGGCATGCTGCAGCAGGAGCCCATGTTCAGCGGCAAACCAACGCTGCGCGTCCATCCCGACGATCTGCCGCGCGTGGAAACCACGCTGGGCGCCACGCTCAGTCTGCACGGCTGGCGTCTGCTGGGTGACAGCACCATCCATCCCGGCGGCTGCAAGGTCAGCGCCGAGGATGGCGATCTGGATGCCAGTATTGCAACCCGCTGGCACGAACTGTGCCGCCTGGCCGCACCGGGAGAATTGTAATGACCACTCGCCTGTCGCGCTGGCTTGGTGTACTCGACAATTTCGAAAAGCGTCTGGCTCAGGTGCCGGACGTCCGTCGTTATGGTCGCCTGATCCGCGCTACCGGCCTGGTACTGGAAGCCACGGGCTTACAGCTGCCGCTGGGTGCCACCTGCGTCATTGAACGTCACGACAGCCAGGGCGTCAGTGAAGTCGAAAGTGAAGTAGTCGGTTTTAACGGCCAGAAACTGCTGCTGATGCCGCTGGAAGAGGTCGAAGGGATCCTGCCCGGTGCCCGCGTCTATGCGCGAATTGCAGGCGATAAGCAGAACAGCGGTAAGCAGATGATGCTGGGGCCGGAGCTGCTCGGACGCGTGCTGGACGGCAGCGGACGTCCGCTGGACGGCCTGCCTGCACCGGAAACCGGCTATCGTGCGCCGCTGAATACGCCACCGTTTAACCCGTTACAGCGTACCCCTATTACGGACGTTCTCGATACCGGTGTGCGGGCAATCAATGCCCTGCTGACCGTTGGACGTGGCCAGCGCATGGGCCTGTTTGCAGGCTCTGGGGTCGGGAAAAGTGTGCTGCTGGGCATGATGGCCCGCTACACCAAAGCCGATGTGATTGTTGTGGGCCTGATCGGTGAGCGTGGCCGTGAAGTAAAAGACTTTATCGAGAATATTCTCGGTACAGAGGGACGCGCCCGTTCGGTGGTCATTGCCGCACCGGCCGATGTCTCTCCTTTATTACGTATGCAGGGAGCATCTTACGCCACACGTATTGCCGAAGATTTTCGCGATCGCGGTCAGCATGTCCTGCTGATTATGGACTCCCTGACCCGTTACGCCATGGCCCAGCGTGAAATTGCGCTGGCTATCGGTGAACCTCCGGCGACCAAAGGCTATCCACCGTCTGTGTTTGCCAAACTGCCGGCACTGGTGGAGCGCGCCGGGAACGGTATCGACGGCGGCGGCTCGATTACCGCTTTCTATACCGTGCTGACCGAAGGGGATGACCAGCAGGATCCGATCGCTGACTCCGCGCGCGCCATTCTGGACGGTCATATCGTTCTTTCCCGCCGTCTGGCGGAATCCGGTCACTATCCGGCCATTGATATTGAAGCCTCGATCAGCCGCGTAATGGCGCACCTGATCGATGATACCCACTACGCGCGGGTTCGCCAGTTTAAGCAGCTACTGTCCAGCTACCAGCGTAACCGCGATCTGGTCAGCGTGGGGGCCTATGCGGCGGGAACCGATCCAACGTTGGATAAAGCCATCAAGCTGTATCCCGAGCTGGAAGCGTTTCTGCAGCAAGGTATGTTTGAGCGCAGCACCTTCGACGACGCCAGTCTGCATCTGCAGGCCATTTTTGGATAAGTTTCATCTGACAACGCATCACGCCCTGCTGTGTGACGCCGCCTGACTGGAGGGCTTTATGACAAAGACCGTTTCCGCTATCGACACGCTGCGCGACCTTGCGCATAAAGACGTGGAAAAAGCCGCCATTCAGTTGGGTGACGTGCGTCGCGCGCAAAAACAGGCCGATGAGCAGCTGACCATGCTGCTTAATTATCAGGATGAATACCGTAAAAATCTCAATACCACCATGAGCGAAGGGATCGCCAGCACCCGCTGGTACAACTATCACCAGTTTATTCAGACGCTGGAAAATGCGATTGAGCAGCATCGCCAGCAGCTGCTGCACTGGAACACCCGGGTGGAGAACGCGCTGCGCCTGTGGCGCGACAAACAGCAGCGGCTGCATGCCTACGAGACTTTGCAGTCCCGTGCCCTTGCGACCGCTCTCTTACAAGAAAACCGTCTCGATCAGAAACGGAATGATGAATTTGCCCAACGGGCATCACTGAGGAAAGGCGAATGATTACCTTACCAACGGCCGCCACGACAGCGGCCAGCGCCGGCGCTAAAAGTACACCTTCCACTGGCGAGGCCCGTGAAGGCGACCTGACCAGCACCGGCGGCGACGCACTTTCTACCGGTGAGACCTCACAGCAGGGATTTATCACCCTGCTGGGTAACCACCTTTTATCGCTGGCCCAACAGGGCGGCACCGCCGGGGTGAAAGTCGACGCCGGTGAGGCTATGACAGAAACCGGGGGAAAAACGGCGAAAAAGCCGGGGATCGGCGATCTGCTGGCAGCCCTGGATAAACCTGAAACCCTCACCGCCCTGCTTCAGCCTCAGCAGGAGCGCGTCAACACAAAAGACGACGTCGCCAGCGATGAGAAAGATGCCCCGGCCGTGAGCCTCAGCGACAGCGACCTGCAGACGCTTCAGGCACTTTACGCCATGCTACCGAATAATACGGTAGTACCGACGGCCAGCTCCGCCGCAAAAAGCAGTGACCTGCTCTCCAGCGGTCTGAATAAAAGTGAAAAACAGTCAACGCTGAGTGCGTTAAGCGCTGCCCTGGGGAAAGTAACCGCTGAAGAAGGGGATGATACTGACGCCAGGTCAAAAAACAGCGATAGCGGGCTTTTGGTTTCAGTTAACGCAAAATCTTCTGAGGGCACGGCGGCGGTTAAGGGGTCAGTCAATCCTGCTGCTGCCAGTATCGACCCGGCTTTTCAGCAGGTTATGAGCAATATCAGCAAAGATTTCGATAAAGAAAATTCAAGTTCTGTGCCTGCGGCGACGATAACCAATAATGTGATCAGTACCGCGTCTTCATTACTGACTCCGACGACAACGTCGGTAGTAAGTGCACCGGCCACCCCCATGCTGAATTCTCAGCTGGGGAGTCCGGAATGGCAGCAGGCACTGGGACAACAGATCCTGATGTTCAGCCGCAACGGGCAGCAAACCGCCGAGTTGCATCTGCATCCGCAGGACCTGGGCAGCATCCAGATCAGCCTGAAACTGGATAATGACCAGGCCCAGCTGAGTATGGTGTCAAACCACAGCCAGGTCAGGGCAGCACTGGAGGCAGCGATGCCTCAGCTGCGTGCCTCTCTGGCAGAAAGTGGCATCAACCTGGGTCAAAGTAATGTCAGTAGCGATGCCTTCCAGCAGGGTCAGTCCTTTAACGGCCAGCAGGAACAGCAGCGCAATAACAACGGAAGCCCGTTTAGTCTTGCTAATGAAAATGACAGTGATGTGACGCCAATTGCCGTTCCTGCCGCCCTGCAGGCGCGCGCAGCCGGTGCCAATGCTGTTGATATTTTCGCCTGACGGCAACAAACGCGTAAGCTGATGGCAAAACTCGCGTCTTTTCTGCCTATTGTTTGGCGCAAGACAAGGGATAATTTGCTCATAACGCCGTGGGACAGTGGATTACGTGGCACCGCCCCCGAAAATAATCACAGGAAGTTACAGCTAATATGACTGATAACGCTAAAGCCAAAAGCGGCAAACGTAAGCTCCTGATACCGGTGTTACTTATCGTGACTCTGGTCGCTTGCAGCGTGGCGGGCTATACAGTCTGGCGCATGATGAAAACTCCGGCTGATGCCGCTGCGGCAGCCAAGCCGGAGCCACCACCTGTGCCGGTGTTTTTTGCTCTGGATACTTTTACGGTTAACTTGATCAATCCTGACAACGATCCGGATCGCGTGCTTTACGTAGGATTTACCCTGCGTTTGCCGGACGAAGAGACCCGTCGTCGGATGAATGATTATCTGCCGGAAGTCCGTAGTCGTCTGCTGCTGTTGCTTTCGCGTCAAAGTGCCTCGGCGTTAGCGAATGAGCAAGGTAAGCAGGAATTAATGAAACAGATAAAACAGGTACTGGCACCTCCGCTGGTGCAGGGACAACCACAGCAGGTCGTGACGGATGTTCTTTTCACGGCCTTCATACTGCGGTGATGTAAATTTATGGGCGATAGCATTCTTTCTCAGGCAGAAATTGACGCACTACTCAATGGCGACAGCGATAGTGCGACAGAAGATAAGGTCAGTAGCGGCGGCGAAAGCGATATTCGCCCCTATGATCCCAATACGCAGCGCCGCGTGGTTCGTGAGCGTCTGCAGGCTCTGGAGATCATTAACGAACGTTTTGCGCGTTCTTATCGTATGGCGCTGTTCAACCTGCTGCGCCGCAGCCCGGATATTTCGGTCGGCGCGATTAAGATTCAGCCATACCATGAGTTCGCCCGCAATTTGCCGGTGCCAACTAACCTTAACCTTATCCACCTCAAGCCGCTGCGTGGCACGGCGCTGGTGGTATTCTCGCCGAGTCTGGTGTTTATCGCCGTAGATAACCTGTTTGGTGGTGACGGCCGTTTCCCGACGAAAGTTGAGGGACGCGAATTCACCCACACCGAGCAACGCGTCATCCGCCGTATGCTGAAGCTGGCACTCGACGGCTACAGCGATGCCTGGAAACCTATCTATCCGCTGGATGTGGAATACGTCCGTTCAGAGATGCAGGTGAAATTCACCAACATCACCACCTCACCTAACGATATCGTGGTCACCACGCCGTTCCAGGTTGAGATTGGTAACCTGACGGGCGAGTTTAATATCTGTATCCCTTTCAGCATGATCGAACCGCTGCGTGAAACGCTGGTTAACCCGCCGCTGGAAAACTCACGTAGCGAAGATGAAAACTGGCGTGACACGCTGGTCAAACAGGTTCAGCACTCAGAGCTGGAGCTGGTGGCTAATTTTGCCGAAGTGTCGATGAGAATTTCACGTCTGCTGGCCCTGAAGCCAGGCGACGTATTACCGATTGAAAAACCGGACCGCATCATCGCCCATGTGGATGGCGTGCCGGTGTTGACCAGCCAGTACGGAACGCTGAATAAGCAGTACGCTCTGCGCGTGGAACACCTGATCAACCCGATTTTGAATTCGCTGAATGAGGAACAGCCCGATGAGTGATACGAATAAGCCGTCCGACGACGACATCTCTGCGGACGACCTGTGGGCTGACGCAATGAATGAACAGGTAAAGTCGACCTCCACTGAAGGCGTTTTTAAGTCGCTGGATTTGGGTGATGTCTCCGGTTCTGTGCAGGATATCGATATGATTATGGATATCCCGGTCAAACTGACCGTTGAACTGGGCCGCACGAAAATGACCATCAAAGAGCTGCTGCGTCTGTCGCAGGGTTCCGTGGTGGCGCTGGACGGATTAGCGGGTGAGCCGCTGGATATCCTGATCAACGGTTATCTTATTGCTCAGGGTGAAGTAGTGGTCGTTGCCGATAAGTATGGCGTGCGCATTACTGACATTATCACCCCGACTGAACGTATGCGTCGTCTGAGTCGCTAAATGAATACCACCCAGCATCAGCCGGCCACTACCGCACCGGCCATTTCTACCGGCTCCATGCTCACCCAGGTGAGCGGTGTGCTGGCGGCGATTATTATCCTTATTCTCGCCTGTGCCTGGCTGGCAAAACGGCTGGGCTTTGCCTCACGCCGCAGCGGTAGCCAGACGCTGAATATCAGTGCAAGCTGCTCGCTGGGACAGCGTGAACGCGTGGTGATTGTCGATGTTGACAATGCGCGTCTGGTGCTGGGCGTCACCGCCCAGCAGATCACTCATCTGCATACCCTGCCCGCCAGCCCCGAGCCAGCCGTCACTGACGCCACTGAGCCTAAGCCCGATTTCCGTCAGGTTCTGCAGTCATTAATGAAAAGCACCGGAAAGAAAAAATGAAACGCATCCTTCCACTGCTGCTGCTCGGTCTGCTGATGCTGGCTCCCGACGTTTATGCCCAGCTGCCGGGCCTGGTCAGTAAACCGATGCCAGGCGGTGGCCAGAGCTGGTCACTGCCGGTACAGACGCTGGTGTTCATTACCTCACTGACGTTCCTCCCGGCCATTTTGCTGATGATGACCAGTTTTACCCGCATCATTATCGTTTTTGGTCTGCTACGTAATGCCCTGGGCACGCCGTCAGCACCGCCAAACCAGGTCCTGCTGGGTCTGTCGCTGTTCCTGACCTTCTTTATTATGAGCCCGGTGTTCGACAAAATTTATACCGATGCTTATCTGCCGTTCAGTGAAGATAAGATCAGCATGCAGGATGCCATCGAAAAAGGGGCCCAGCCGCTGCGCGAATTTATGCTGCGTCAGACCCGTGAAGCCGATCTGGCACTGTTTGCCCGCCTGGCCAACACGCCGCCGATTGCCGGTCCGGAAGCGGTGCCGATGCGTATTCTGCTGCCCGCCTATGTCACCAGTGAGCTGAAAACTGCTTTCCAGATTGGTTTTACCGTTTTTATTCCTTTCCTGATTATCGACCTGGTGGTAGCCAGCGTGCTGATGGCACTGGGAATGATGATGGTGCCGCCGGCGACCATATCCCTGCCCTTTAAGCTAATGCTGTTTGTGTTAGTGGACGGCTGGCAGTTACTGGTCGGTTCGCTGGCCCAGAGCTTTTATTCCTGACGCGGAGCCACAACAATGACACCTGAATCGGTAATGGTAATGGGGCACGAGGCCATGAAAATTGCCCTGGCGCTGGCCGCCCCGCTGCTGCTGGCAGCCCTGGTCAGCGGGTTGTTAATCAGCCTGCTGCAGGCCGCAACTCAGATCAACGAACAGACACTCTCCTTTATCCCTAAGATCCTCGCTGTGGTCACCACCATCGTGATTGCCGGTCCGTGGATGCTGAGTCTGGTACTCGACTATATGCGTACCCTGTTCAGTAACCTGCCTTATATGATCGGATAATGATTCTTTTTGACAGTAGTCAACTGCTGTTCTGGATCAGTCAGTTATTCTGGCCCCTCGCCCGCGTGCTGGCGCTGATCATGACCGCGCCGATACTCAGTGAAAAAGCGATCAGCCGCAAAGTCAAAATAGGCCTGGGGGTGATGATCACCTGGGTACTGGTGCCTTCACTGCCGCCGACGACGGTCACGCTGTTTTCCGTGGGCGGTTTCTGGCTGCTGATACAGCAAATACTGATTGGTATGGCAATCGGTTTTACCATGCAGTTTGCCTTTGCTGCGGTGCGTACGGCGGGGGAAGTGATTGGTTTGCAGATGGGACTTTCGTTTGCGACCTTCTTTGATCCCGGCAGCCGTCTGAACATGCCGGTGCTGGCCCGTTTTCTGGATATGCTGGCCATGCTGCTGTTTCTGTCGTTCAACGGCCACCTGTGGCTGATCTCAATGGTCGCCGACAGTTTTCATACCTTACCCATCGGTGGGGAACCCCTCAACGGCAATGCGTTTATGGTGCTGACCAAGGCCGCCAGTCTGATTTTCCTTAACGGTATGAGATTAGCGCTACCATTAATCACTTTGCTCCTCACCTTAAACCTGGCCCTGGGTTTGTTAAACCGCGTTTCACCTCAACTCTCTGTTTTTGCCATCGGCTTCCCGGTGACCTTATCAATCGGCATGGTGTTCATCATCCTGATGATGCCTCTGCTGGGGCCCTTCTGTGAACATTTGTTCAGTGAAGTGTTCGATTTACTGGCTACGCTGCTCAGTGAATTACCCGGTAAGTAATCTTACCTATTGCCCACTTTATGCAAAAGCATTGTTAAGCAATCAAAATACATTGGTGTATTTTTCGCCCCATTATTTGCAGAATTTCCTTAAGGAAATTCTGATAAATGCACCGCTGCGATGAAAATTATTCTTATTAAAACCCAGTTAGCGTATTTTAACTCCTCAAACCGATGATTTGTTGCGAAAGAGTTAACGGTCAAAAAACAGTCAACTAGCTGTTTTTTATAGGGATTTTATTTTTCGCGGTTTTTCTTGTTTTAAAATACATTTTGCGGCATTGTCAATGCTCTCCGCAGGCCTACACTTTCGGAGAATGAATGTTTTTAAGAATCGTCCTATCCGAGTTTTCTGATTTCTGCGCGATAGTGTGTCGAAGCAGGCAGAAAGCTGCATTAAATGCTGTTTTAAGTCAGATAAGTAAGCCGAAATCTTGCTTATGTAATGACTGTGGTACTCTGGCAGGTTATCGCCGCGTCCAAACTCAAATTACCTGCCAGCACGGACGAATCAGTACCCTCGCCATCAATGGCAAAGCTTTGCAAACGCTGGGTAAATATAACAAGATCGTGAATACAGAACTCTTGCTCTCGTACCGAACGCGCGTAATTCATCGTTGATTTAAACGGATAACAAATTGGTGAGGGTCGCTATTATGCCAACGATTATTATGGACTCATGTAACTATACACGACTGGGTTTATCTGACTATATGGCAGTGAAAGGGGTTAAAAAGAAAAATATAACCTCAGTCAATGACATAGAGCAGTTACAAATTAAGTGTCAGCAACTACAACCGGGTGTAGTTTTTATTAATGAAGACTGTTTCATCCATGAATCCGATGCAAGCCAGCGAATCAGAAATGTTATTATGCAGCACCCTGATACCCTGTTCTTTATATTCATGGCCATCTCCAATATCCATTTTGAGGAATACCTCTACGTTCGTAAGAATCTGATTATTACGTCAAAATCGATAAAGCCATCAACACTGGATTCATTACTTAGCAGCTATTTTCAAAAAAATCTTAATCTGTCCCCCCGCTATGCTTCGGGCTTTGAGGTACATCCACTGACGCTGAGTCAGACAGAGTCAAACATGCTTAAGATGTGGATGTCAGGCCATGACACCATTCAGATTTCAGATAAGATGCAGATTAAAGCAAAAACAGTGTCATCGCACAAAGGTAATATCAAACGTAAAATAAAAACACACAATAAACAGGTTATTTATCATGTTGTTCGTTTAACTGATAACGTTACCAGCGGTATTTATGTGAATGTAAGATGATTTCTTTGAGAGGCGGGTACCTGCCGGCCTCTCTCCCCTTCTGCAAAAAAGGCTGATTCTGTGAGCCTGCTCCCAATTACAGTCCTAATCCTTTTCAGTACTTTGCCGATGCTTTCTAGACGACCGGAGTGTTCCTTCGTCCCTATCTGAAAGAGAGCAAAGGATATGAAACCACAACAACCATCTCACGAACAACAGACCATCAGCTTCTGGCAGCATCTGCGTCTGGTCCCGCTGTTCGCCGCCATTCTCGGCGGAATTTTGCTACTTTTTGCCTTGTGTATCGGCCTCGCCAGCTATTTTTTGATCCAGAGTAATCAGTCACTGAACGATGTAACCGAAGAGATCCAGATACGTACCGCGCTCTCCAACAGCTCTAACCACCTGCGTACGGCACGTCTGACCGTGATCCACGCGGGTGCCTCTGCACGTATTGGTGAAATGGATGAATTTAAAGCGAATCTGGCGACCACGGAAAAACGCATCAAAATGGCGCGCGACAGCTTTGCTGTTTATCTGAACCGTCCGGTCAAAACCCCGGCCGGCGAAGCGCTGGATATTGACCTGAAAAAACGCTTTGAAGCCTATATCAGCCAGGGGCTGGTGCCGATGGTTAAAAGCGCCAGCGATGGCAGCTTCGAAGGTGTGATCGCTCAGGAAACGGATTACACCCGCAAGCTGGACGACGCCTACAACGAACTGCTGTTTAAAGCCATTAAGCTGCGCACCGAGCGCGCGGAAGGCCTGAATGCCGCTGCCAGGTCTCAGACCCGCTTCGGGTTTATCATGATGGCGGGTGCATTCGCTCTTGCCCTGCTGTTAACGCTGGCCACCTTTATCTTCCTGCGCCGGGTAGTGATCACGCCGTTACGCCAGGCCGTAGAACGCATCGAGCATATTTCTCGTGGCGATCTCACCGCCCCGCTGCAGAGTTGGGGCCGCAGTGAGATCGGTAGCCTGGGAAATAATTTACAGCTGATGCAGCAGGCATTAGTGAAAACCGTGGGCACGGTGCGCGAAGGTGCGGTGGCAATTTATCAGGGATCGAGTGAGATCTCCGCCGGGAATACCGATCTGTCCTCCCGCACCGAACAGCAGGCCTCTGCGCTGGAACAGACCGCTGCCAGTATGGAAGAACTTACTGCCACGGTGAAACAGAACGCCGAAAATGCTCACCATGCCAGCCAGCTGGCCTCCGATGCCTCTGGCAAGGCCCGTCAGGGGGGCGATATCGTCACTGGCGTGGTGAACACCATGAATAACATCTCCACCAGCTCGAAGAAAATCGCTGAAATCACCACCGTGATTAACAGTATCGCCTTCCAGACCAACATCTTAGCGCTGAATGCGGCCGTTGAGGCCGCCCGTGCCGGTGAACAGGGGCGCGGTTTTGCCGTCGTCGCCAGCGAAGTGCGCAATCTGGCACAGCGCAGTGCCGGGGCCGCTAAGGAGATCGAAGGGCTGATTTCTGAATCGGTGGACTTGATCGGTAAGGGATCGGCACAGGTGGGTCAGGCGGGTAACACGATGAGTGAAATTGTGGATGCCGTGCGACGCGTCACCGATATTATGGCGGAAATTGCCGCAGCGTCGGACGAGCAGAGTAAGGGAATTCAGCAAGTGAGCATGGCGGTGACCGAAATGGATAACGTTACCCAGCAGAATGCTTCCCTGGTTGAAGAAGCCTCTTCTGCCGCCGCGTCACTGGAAGAGCAGGCTGCCCGTCTGACTCAGGCGGTCTCCGCCTTTAAACTGAGCGCTGGCTCTGTCGCACCGGTCAGGCCCCGGGACGTCAGCAGTAAACCGGCGGCTGTGGCTGCGCCCCGTCCGGCACTGGCGACCAGCAACGATCACTGGGAAACGTTCTGATAAAAGACGGAGCCTGACTGGAAAGGACGCGAACAGCGTCAGCACTGCTCATCGCAGGGAGCGACCGGAAAAGGGTCGCTCCCTGCATGTTCATGACGCGTGAGGTTCAACAAAGATCCCATCCTGGTGACCCATCTCATTGAAGAACCAAATCCCCAGCGGATACTCTTCCAGCGCCACCAGATACATGGTGCCCTCACTGAAGTCTTCCACGGCCAGCACTGTCCCTTCCCGACGTGGCCCGCCATCGGTTTTCACCGTTACCCTGTCATTGACCTGCATGGATCCTCCTGCGTAATTTTTTGCAGTAGTGTAACCGAAAACCTTATCAAGCACAGGGTCTGCGTTGAGGATCAGCGACGCGCAATCACCCATACCGCATGGACGATACCGGGAATGTATCCGCAGAGCGTCAACAGAATATTCAGCCAGAAGGCACCGCCAAATCCGACCTGCATAAACACGCCCAGTGGGGGTAACAGAATCGCAATTACAATTCGTAAAAAGTCCATAAACTCTCCATTATCTGTTTTATCTTACGGGGTTAGCCGAACCCAGAGTATAGCCAGTGAAAAGCATCTCGCTGTCACCAGCGGGTAAAAGTGAGTAAATCCCGTGCCCTGCGGGTATTTGCACTTTCTTTACGTTTTCGGGTGAGACTTCTGACAGCAGACCACTCTACAATCGCCTCACTGCACCAACCCCTAAGGGCAGGCCAAAGTAACAAGGATTTTTGCCCGCGCAGCGCGGGCTTTTTTTTGCCCGTGACTTCCAACGATCGCCGGCCTCCCGGCCGATACCGGCAAAAAAAATCCCAACCAGTCTGGCCGGGATAATGTGCTGCTCACAGGAATTGACACTCGCCAGTGACGGGATGACGCCACTGCCTGCAGATTAGCCTGCCTTCCCTCCAGGATAATTCTCATTGAATGACTTAAGTTGTACATATTCCGAACTACTGTACAGGTGAGTTTTCTCTAACCCCCTGGCCTTACTCTTTTTTCCCCCCGAGAGGTCGTTTCATTTTCACCGTCGGATACAGTTTTTTTTAAGATAACTCCTGGAATAAGCGTGGAAGGTGCCCGGGCGTATTCCCTGTCCTGCCGTCTGTGGTGGCTCGACTATACTCAGTGAGCATACAGACGGGGCTGTTTCAGCCTGCGGCGCAGTGATATCACTCTGAGGGATTGCTTATGCTCACATTGCAGGACCCACTGATGATCGTTACCGATCTCGACGGCTCACTGCTGGACCATCACACCTACCGCTGGGAAGCGGCAGAACCCTGGCTGACGCGCCTGCAGGAACATCAGATCCCGCTGGTGATCTGTTCCAGTAAAACGGCGGCAGAGATTATTCCCCTGCAGCAGTCGATGGGGCTGAACGGTGCGCCCTTTATCGCCGAGAATGGTGCCCGCGTGGTGCTGAACAGCACCGATCCGCTGCCCCCCTACCCGGAGAATGTGCGTTATGACTATCCCGGACTGTGCGGGCTGTTGCAGGAGCTGAAGCAGCAATACGGATTCAAATTCACCGGATTTGGCGAGGTCACGGAAAAGGAGGTGGCTGACTGGACCGGACTGACGCCGCATGAGGCCACGCTGGCACGTCAGCGCCAGGCATCTGAAAGTCTTATCTGGCGCGACAGCGAAGCGCAGTTTGCGCTGTTCTGCAGGCGGCTGGAAGAAAAGAGTCTGACAGTGGTGCAGGGAGGCCGGTTCTGGCACGTGATGCCTGAAGGAAGCAGTAAGGGCGCAGCGCTGCGCTGGCTGCTCCGACATACCCGCCAGGCTGGCACGGAGCGCATCACCATCGGGCTGGGCGATGGCCCGAATGATGCCCCAATGCTCGACTGCGTGGACTATGCCGTGGTGATCAAAGGCTACAGTAAAAATCCCGTCATCCTGCAGCGGCAGGATAAACACCATATCTACCATACTGCCCACTTTGGCCCTGCGGGCTGGAGCGAAGGCCTGACGCATTTTATCACCCGCTGAGCCGGGATGATCTTTAAAGGGGTAAGCGATGAGCGATTTTTATCAGAATGGCGTCATAACCAATTTCCATAATCTGACCGGTCGTTCCGTCGCAGAGCTGGAAAAAGACCTGGTGCGCTTTTCACGCAAGCGCAAAATGGGCCTGATCCTGCCGTCGCTCTATTCAGAGCTTGAAGGACCTGCCCTCAGCCATATTGTCGACGAACTGGCTAAAGTGCCCTACCTGGCCGAAATTGTCATTGGCCTTGACCGGGCAGACCGGGATCAGTTTCTTCATGCCCGCGAGTTTTTTTCACGTCTGCCGCAGCGGCATCGTATTCTTTGGAATGACGGCCCGCGCCTGAAAGCGCTGGATGCCGAACTGGATAAAGAGGGGCTTTCCCCTTCACAGCCAGGTAAAGGCCGTAACGTCTGGTTCTGTACCGGGTACACCCTGGCGTCGGATAAATCGAGCTGCGTGGCGCTGCACGACTGCGATATTGTCACTTATGAACGGGGGATGCTGGCCCGCCTGCTCTACCCGCTGGCCAATCCCAGCTTTCAGTACGAATTCTGTAAAGGCTTCTACGCCCGCGTCGCCGACAATAAGCTCAACGGTCGCGTCGGCCGTCTGCTGGTCGGGCCGCTGCTGCGCTCCCTGCAAAAAGTCTACGGTCACTCGGAGTACCTGGATTATTTAACCAGTTTCCGCTATCCCCTTTCCGGGGAGTTCGCCATGCGCACCCACGTGCTGAACGGCATTAAACTTCCGGGAGACTGGGGGCTGGAAATTGGTGTGCTGTCGGAGATATATCGCAACTACACCACCCGTCAGAGCTGTCAGGTAGAAATTGCTGATAATTACGACCATAAGCACCAGCCTCTGGCAGAAGAGGACGGCACCGGTGGGCTGAAGCGCATGAGCAACGATATTGTGCAGTCGTTATTGCGTAAGATGGCCACCATGGGGGTGAGCATCACCAGTGACTCTTTCCGCGTATTAAAAGCAACCTACTACCGTAATGCGCTGGATATGATGGAAATTTACAACCATGAAGCGACAATGAACGGGCTGAAGTTCGACCAGCATGCTGAGGAAGCCGCCGTCGAGATGTTTACCCAGGCGATCCTTGATGCCGGACAGGCATTTATTGAGCGTCCGAATGAAAAACCGTTTATCCCCAGCTGGAGCCGCGTACAGTCGGCATTCCCTGATATTATGCAGCGTATTTACCAGGCCGTGGAAGATGACAACAGCGGCGACGTTTAAGCCCCGCTACTGACGCAGTTGCGGCCGGCGGCTTTTGCCAGGTAGAGCCGGCCGTCCGCCACGGACTGCAGGTTTTCAATCTTATAATCCTGCTGTTCCTCACTGCTGCTCACGCCAAGAGAGGCCGTAACCTTAAGCGTATGCGTGGCGTCGATCAGCACCACCTTCGTCGCCAGCTTACAGCGAATACGCTCCGCAATTTCCACCGCCTCCGCCAGTCCGGTGTCCGGTAATATGATGCAAAATTCTTCTCCCCCCACGCGCCCCAGCACGTCTGCCTTGCGCACCGCCTGTGCGATAATGGCGGCTGAATGAGTCAGTACCACATCGCCGGCATGATGCCCGAGGGTATCATTGACGGCTTTAAAGTGGTCAAGATCCAGCTGGATAAGGGAAAGCGGCTGCTGCTGGCGTTCGCTAAACGCCGCCAGCTTTTCGGCCTGATCAAAGAAGGCGCTGCGGTTCAGCAGACGGGTCAGACCATCGAAGTTTGCCCGCCAGCTCAGAGTCTCCTGCAGCGTCAGCAGCCTGCCTGTCATGCGGATGATGGCCTGATGGGACGCGATCAGCACCAGGCTGAACAGCCCCCACATCAGTATCAGCACCAGTGTTACGCGGCCTATCTCGCTGGACATCCCCTCACGCAGCGGCTGTACGCTAATCAGCAGCCCATCGAAATTTTGCAGGCGTACCCAGGTGATAAAATTCAGCCCCAGCGATAACTGTCCGCTTTGTGCCCGGGTGACCTGACTGAATATTTTTGCCACCTGGTCCGCATCAAGATTATGCTCATTCAGGTGTTTCCCGTCTGATATTGCCACCGGATGCTGATGATTATCAAACAGCATCACGCTGGCATCCTGCCATTCCGGCAGCGCGTGTTGCAGGTGCTCGTGGATCACGTTCGTCGAAAAATCCATTGCCAGCACGCCGTACCAGTAACCACCGGAATCAACCGGCAGCGTTACCGTGACCACATCACCTTCATTTTCAATGGATCGGTAAGTTTCAGACCAGCGTAGTTTGCGCCCGGGGTTTTGCTGCGGACCGGCATTAATGAAATAGGGGCGGTCGATCACGGTATTATAGCTGGCCACCGTGTCTTCATTATCATCCTGTACCGAACTGAGATAAAACCCGGCGCGGGAGATATACCAGAGGCGATAGTGAAAATCCTGGCGGGGATCGGCGAACTGTAGAATGTAGCTCATTTCTACTGCGGCTTTCAGTTCATCTTCCAGCCGCTGTGGGTCGTGCCGGCTTAATAAAGGGAGACGGTCTACCGCCCTGTCTGAAATACCGTACAGAGGAATGCTCCGCTGGGTATTAATAGAAACTTTCCACAGCGAGTCGCTGCGATGGTCATTAAAAATTCTCAAGGCATCATGCGATTTATCCGTTTCGAGTGGATAACCCAGCGCATATTGCAACATTTTCTGGAAAAAAAGCATCTGATCAATGCTTTGCTGCCACTGCCGCTCAAGGCTGCCTGCGGCCTGAACCAGCCAGGCACGCTGCGTCGTCTCATAGGACGATTTGAGGATCATCGCTTCACGCACGGTGAGAATACTGGAGAAGACAAAGACAATGGCAAAACAGAAATGAACAATCATTTTGGGTCGGAAAAAACGCGAATCTTTGTCAGGTATCACTTATGTCTTCTCCGCTGCTGCGTTTTATTCATTGATAGTTTAGACCGCAGCCTGCTGTACGGCCAGCACCCTGCGATATGGCACAGCGTGATGGTCATATAATTGATCCACTACAACTCGCTCCACTTTCAACCGGGTGAAAATAGCGCTATTACTATTAACAAGGTTTGCCTGACATTCTGCTGGTTCAGGAGGTAGTCATGTTCCGATTTCCTAAAGGCAGTATTGTGCGCCATAAAACTGGCCAGATTAAAGGTGTGGTTCTGAATGTTTTCGAACAGGGCGCACAATACGCAGGATATTACATTAAATGGGATGACGGCAACCACAGCTATCACGCTGAAAAAGAACTGGTCTGGGCAAATATTGACCGTCCGAGCCGGTATCCGGGTCAGCCATCAGCAAAATAGTGCGTTGCGTCCAACAAGCGGTAAAATCAGGGTATACTCTCTTTAGCTGAATCGGGACCACCCGGCACGCCAGGGCTTCCGATCTCCCTTATTAAAGAGACCGTCTAACTCATTATGCCTGAACTCTACCGTTATGACCTGCCGACCAGAGCAGGTGACCAGCGCCAGCTCGGCCAGCTTACCGGCGCGGCCTGCGCCGTTGAATGCGCCGAAATTGTTGAACGTCATCATGGACTGGTCATACTGATTGCGCAGGATATGCAGAATGCCCTGCGCCTGCAGGATGAAATCAAACAGTTCACCTCGCATCCCGTAATGGCGCTGGCCGACTGGGAAACGCTGCCTTTCGACAGCTTCTCTCCACATCAGGAAATCATCTCCTCCCGACTGTCCACCCTTTATCAGTTGCCGACGCTGGAGCGCGGGCTGCTGATCATGCCCGTCAATACGCTGATGCAGCGTGTCTGCCCGCATACCTTCCTCAACGGCCACGCGCTGGTGATGAAAAAAGGGCAGAAGCTGTCGCGCGATAAACTCCGTGCCCAGCTTGAACAGGCAGGCTACCGCAGCGTGGATCAGGTGATGGCCCACGGTGAATTTGCTACACGCGGGGCACTGCTGGACCTCTATCCAATGGGCAGTGAGCGTCCTTACCGTATCGACTTCTTCGATGATGAGATCGACAGCCTTCGTCTGTTCGACGTCGACAGCCAGCGCACCCAGGAAGAAGTGGCCGCCATCAATCTGCTGCCTGCCCATGAATTCCCGACGGATAAAAATGCCATCGAACTGTTCCGCACCCAGTGGCGTGAGCACTTTGACGTACGCCGTGAACCGGAACACATTTATCAGCAGGTCAGTAAAGGCACGCTGCCCGCCGGGATTGAGTACTGGCAGCCCCTGTTTTTCGAACAACCCCTTCCTGCCCTGTTCAGCTACCTGCCCGCCGGTACGCTGATGGTGATTTCAGGCGATCTGGAAAGCAGCGCCGAACGTTTCTGGCAGGATGTGAATGCGCGTTACGAAAACCGCCGCGTTGACCCGATGCGTCCGCTGCTACCGCCGCCTACCCTGTGGCTGCGCAAAGAAGAGCTGTTCAGCGAACTGAAGCAGTGGCCACGCATTCAGCTGCGAACCGATCTGCTGCCTGAAAAAGCCGCCAATACCAACCTGCATTACGAAACGCTGCCGGACCTGGCGGTACAGGCGCAGGCCAAAGCGCCGCTGGATGCGCTTCGTCGCTTCCTGGAGTCTTTCGACGGCCCGGTCGTCTTCTCCGTGGAAAGTGAAGGGCGTCGCGAAACCCTGCAGGAATTACTCGCCAGGATCAAACTGAAGCCCGCAGCCATTGACTCCCTGCCGCAGGCTGACCGTCCCGGCCACTACCTGCTGATCGGCGCCAGCGAGCACGGGTTTATCGACGGCCTGCGCCATCGTGCCCTGATCTGTGAAAGTGATTTGCTGGGCGAACGCGTCAGCCGCCGCCGCCAGGACAGCCGCCGCACCATCAACCCTGACGTGCTGATCCGTAACCTCGCGGAGCTGCGTCCCGGCCAGCCGGTGGTCCATCTCGAGCACGGTGTGGGCCGCTATATCGGCCTGAGCACGCTGGAAACCGGCGGTATCCAGGCGGAATACCTGATGCTGGCCTATGCCGGAGATGCCAAACTCTATGTCCCGGTGTCCTCCCTGCATCTGATCAGCCGCTATGCCGGTGGCGCAGAAGAGAACGCCCCCCAGCATAAGCTGGGCAGCGATGCCTGGTCCCGTGCCCGGCAAAAAGCGGCTGAAAAAGTGCGCGATGTCGCCGCAGAACTGCTGGATATTTACGCCCAGCGTGCGGCGAAAACCGGCTTCGCCTTTAAACACGATAAGCAGCAGTATCAGCTGTTTTGTGAAAGCTTCCCGTTTGAAACGACACCCGACCAGGCCCAGGCAATCAATGCGGTACTCAGTGATATGTGCCAGCCGCTGGCCATGGATCGCCTCGTCTGTGGCGATGTCGGATTCGGTAAAACCGAAGTGGCCATGCGTGCCGCCTTCCTGGCGGTAGAAAACCACAAGCAGGTGGCCGTGCTGGTCCCGACCACCCTGCTTGCCCAGCAGCATTATGATAACTTCCGCGACCGCTTCGCCAACTGGCCGGTGCGTATTGAGATGCTGTCGCGCTTCCGTACCGCCAAAGAGCAGGCGCAGGTGATGGCGGAAGCCCAGGAAGGCAAAGTTGATATTCTTATCGGTACCCATAAGCTGTTACAGAATGAGATCAAATGGCGCGATCTGGGGCTGCTGATTGTGGATGAAGAGCACCGCTTTGGCGTGCGTCATAAAGAGCGCATCAAAGCCATGCGCGCTGATGTGGATATCCTGACCCTGACGGCCACCCCAATCCCGCGAACCCTGAATATGGCGATGAGCGGAATGCGCGATCTGTCGATTATTGCCACCCCGCCCGCCCGCAGACTGGCGGTTAAAACCTTCGTGCGTGAATACGACGATATGGTGGTGCGTGAGGCGATCCTGCGTGAAGTACTGCGCGGCGGCCAGGTGTACTACCTGTATAACGACGTGGAGAATATTGAAAAGGCCGCCAAACGCCTGTCAGACCTGGTCCCGGAGGCACGTGTCGCCGTCGGTCACGGTCAGATGCGTGAGCGTGAGCTGGAGCGGGTGATGAATGACTTTCATCACCAGCGTTTCAACGTGCTGGTCTGTACCACCATTATTGAAACCGGCATCGATATTCCCACCGCCAATACCATTGTGATTGAACGCGCCGACCACTTCGGCCTGGCGCAGCTGCACCAGCTGCGTGGCCGCGTTGGCCGTTCGCACCACCAGGCGTATGCGTGGCTTCTGACGCCACATCCTAAAGCCATGACCACAGACGCCCATAAGCGTCTGGAAGCGCTGGCGTCGCTGGAGGATCTGGGGGCCGGGTTTGCCCTGGCTACTCATGACCTGGAAATCCGCGGTGCCGGCGAGCTGCTGGGTGAGGGCCAGAGCGGCCAGATGGAAACCATCGGTTTCTCTCTCTATATGGAGCTGCTGGAAAACGCAGTAGATGCTCTGAAAGAGGGGCGTGAGCCGTCGCTGGAAGATCTGACCAACAGCCAGACCGAGATTGAGCTGCGCATGCCGGCGCTGCTGCCCGAAGACTTTATCCCGGACGTGAACACCCGCCTGTCGTTCTATAAGCGCATTGCCAGCGCCGGGCAGGCCGCTGAGCTGGACGACCTGAAAGTTGAACTGATAGACCGCTTCGGCCTGCTGCCGGATGCCGCGCGTAATCTGCTGGATATTGCCTCCCTGCGTCTGGTGGCGAAAACCCTGGGGATCCGCAAGGTCGAGGCCAGCGAGAAAGGCGGATTTATCGAGTTTGCCGAGAAGAATAAGGTCGATCCGGTGTGGCTGATTGGGCTGTTAAAGAAGGAACCGCAGCACTGGCGTCTGGATGGCCCCACCCGGCTGAAGTTTATGCGGGACCTGGGTGAGCGTAAGGTGCGGATGAGCTGGGTGCAGACGCTGCTCGGGCAGATGATGGAGCATACCACGGCGTAGCCCCTGCTCCCGATGAGGGCGACCTCCCTCATCGGGATATGTCTTGTCTGCGGGCCATAAAAAAAGGGACCAGCCGGTCCCTTTTTCACATTCATTATGCCGCGTTATCAGGCTTTATCATTCAGCACCAGCTGGCCGTTATTATCCAGCGGAATACGTGTGCCGGGGTCATTCTCCATTCGGATTTTTCCCTGCTGGTCGCCAATCTTGTAGGTGACGTCATAGCCCAGCATTTTTTCCTGTTTGTCATAGACAGTTTTACAACGCTGCTCGGTCGTGGTGTAGGTGTCACGATCCTGCATGGCGCCCTGCACCTGGTTACCGCCGTAGCCACCGGCCAGCGCACCCGCTACCGTTGCGACGTCGCGGCCGCGACCGCCGCCAAACTGGTGTCCCAGCACCCCACCGGCTACCGCGCCCAGCACGGAACCCGCAATACGGTTTTCGTCCTGTACGGCACGACGATGAGTCAGCGTCACGTTTCGGCACTCCTGACGCGGGTTCTTCAGGGTTTCTTTAATCGGGGTGGCTGAAAGCACCTGCGCATACTGCGGGCTGCGATCGAACACATTCATACTGGCGACCGTTGCCACGCCTAATGCCGCAGCAACACCAATTCCAATACCCGCTAACATTGATTTATTCACAGGAAAACCTCCTGACATTGTTACCGCGCATTCTTGCCTGTTGCGACATCCTGTCGCAGATATGGCATTCCCGGCGTGCGCGACGCACCGTGGTAATTAAGCGTAATTCTGCGGTGAGCCGGAGATTGTGACAATAAGAATACTGGACGAAAATTAGATCCAGCATGATAAGAGAAAGCTTTTAAGAGTCTTCTTAACGAGGGAGTTTTACTGTCGGGTCAGAAGCGCAGCTTATCACCGCCCGATAAAGACCGGGGAGGATAAGCCGCGTGTACCTGCACGGATCCGGGGGCAGCCCCCTGTCAGTGTAGTTTCAGACGAGGTCGGATGACGCGGTTGATACTGCCCACCAGCATCATCAGCCCGGTCTTGAAGTAGCCGTGCAGCGCCACCTGATGCATACGATACAGCGAAATATAGACGACGCGCGCGATGCGCCCTTCTACCATCATTGAGCCCCGCATCAGGTTGCCCATCAGGCTACCAACGGTACTGAAACGAGACAGCGACACCAGAGACCCGTGATCTTTATAAACGTAAGGTTTCTGCGGTTGCCCTTTCATCTCAGCCAGAATATTGGCCAGCACGCGGGAGGCCATCTGATGCGCAGACTGGGCTCGCGGCGGCACGAAACCACCCGACGGCAGCGCACAGGAGGCGCAGTCACCGATGGCGTAAATATTCGGGTCTCGGGTGGTCTGCAGCGTCGGCTCCACCACCAGCTGGTTAATACGGTTGGTTTCCAGACCGCCCAGATCTTTCATAAAGTCAGGGGCTTTTATCCCCGCCGCCCAGACCATCAGATCAGCATCAATAAACTCACCCGATTTGGTGTTCAGGCCATTTTTATCCGCGCTGGTGACCATTGTCTGGGTCAGGACGCGTACGCCAAGCTTGGTCAGCTCACTGTGGGCCGCGCTGGAGATACGCGGCGGCAGGACCGGGAGAATGCGCTCTCCGGCTTCCACCAGCGTGACGTTCAGCGCCTGGCTGTCGAGCCCTTTATAACCATAGCTGTGCAGCTGCTTCACCGCGTTATGCAGCTCGGCGGACAGCTCCACGCCGGTAGCTCCCCCGCCGACAATGGCAATATTGACCTTAGCCTGCGGTTCCTCGCTGGCAGAAAACTTCAGGAACAGGTTCAGCATCTCGTTATGGAAGCGGCGTGCCTGATGCGGGTTATCCAGGAAGATGCAGTTCTCTTTCACCCCGGGGGTACCGAAGTCGTTAGAAGTGCTCCCCAGCGCCATGACCAGCGTGTCATAGGCCAGTTCACGCTGTGGCACCAGCAATTCACCCTGCGCATCGCGAATTTCGGCCAGTTGCAGACGGTTATTTTCGCGGTCGAGATCGGTCAGCGTCCCCAGCTGGAAGCTGAAGCCATGCTTGTGTGCATGGGCCAGGTAACTCAGGCCATCGATGCCTTCATCGAGTGAGCCGGTGGCCACTTCATGTAACAACGGTTTCCACAGGTGGCTGTGATTACGATCCACCAGAGTGATGTGGGCTTTTTTCTTACGGCCAAGTTTATGTCCCAGCTGGGTAGCCAGTTCAAGCCCCCCGGCCCCCCCGCCAATGATAACAATTTTTTTCATAGGTGTTGTCAAACGACCCTCTCTAAAAGTGAACCAATCGTTAATTAAAAGTTAAATAAATAACCTTAATTAACATAGGGTTGGCGATATTAATTCGCGAGCTGGGGTCAGAATAGCACGAGGGAATTCATCTGTTATAAGAAAATTGATCTTGGTCAATTTTATTGGCAAAACTAAGAATATTACGAATAAAGACCTTGCCACCCGCCCGCCTTTTAGCGGGCGTGATGCAGCTTAATTACAGAGGAAGAGACTGTTTAACCTAACGATTTAAAAGCTTTAATACGGGGAAGGTGGTGAGAGATGTTGCTGAACTTATGCCCTTCCACTTCATCCCAGACCAGTTCATAAAAGGGCTGTAACCCGGCGGCACTGCGCTGATTATCCAGGACGTCATCATGGCGGGAGAGAAAAGTCAGGCAGCGGTCACGATTTTTCTCGCGAAAGTTACCCACGCATTTGGTGGCGATATCGGCATACTCTTCCGGGCGATCGATCCTGCCCTGCATCACTTCCTGCGGCCACAGGTTGGGATTAAACATCACCTGCCGGACATCACAGAGAAAGCCGATTCGTTCAGCCCAGTAGCCCCCGAGACCCACGCCGCAGATCAGCGGCCGCTCGTCATCGCTCTGCTGTAACATCTTGTAAGCTTCCTTCAGCAGGTGCTGCATATCGTGCTTCGGATGCCGGGTGCTGTAACTCAGCAACCGGACATCCGGATCGATAAACTGCAGCTGCAGGACTTTCTCATGGTTGCCCGGGCTGTTTGAATCAAAACCGTGCAGATAAATAATCATGCTCATCCTCACCGTTGTTGCGCCGCGGGCCGCCTTCGATCAGAGGCCCGACGCCGCTTTGTGGTCCAGCCAGCGTTCCTGCAGCTGGCTCAGTGTGGCACTGGTCTCTTTCCAGCGCGACGAGTCCCGCAGTTGCTGACGGGTAAACGAACCCTGATGGTAAAGCTGCGTCACTCTTTCAGCATTGATCGGCGACAGGTTATCCAGCACGCTCACCGCCCCCTGACGATTATTACAGACCAGGATCATGTCACAGCCGGCATCCAGCGCAGCCTGACCGCGCTCAGCATAGCTGCCCATGATCGCTGCCCCCTCCATCGACAAATCGTCAGAGAAAATGACGCCGTCAAACCCCAGCTCCTGACGCAGCACCGTTTTCAGCCAGTGTGATGAACCGCTGGCCGGACGCGGATCCACCTCAGTATAGATAACATGGGCAGGCATAATGGCATCCAGTGCCTGTTCGGCAATCAGCTGCTGAAAGATCGGCATATCATGCCGGCGGATCTCCGCTTCGCTGCGCGTATCGCGGGGCGTTTCCTTATGAGAATCGGCACTGACTGCACCATGCCCGGGGAAGTGCTTCCCGGTGGTTTTCATCCCCGCCTCGTGCATACCGCGAATAAAGCTGCGTGCCATTTGCACAGCAATAGCCGGATCTTCATGGAACGAACGTTCACCAATGGCCGCGCTGCCGTGCCCAATGTCCAGCACCGGGGCGAAGCTGATATCGATATCCATCGCAATCATCTCAGACGCCATCAGCCAGCCTGCCTGCTGCGCCAGAGATTCAGCCTCTGCGCCCTGATGCAGCGCCGCAAACGCCTGCATGGCGGGCAGACGGGTAAAGCCGTCGCGGAAGCGCTGTACGCGCCCCCCTTCCTGATCCACGGCCACCACCAGACGGTGGCGTGACGCCGCACGGATTTGCCGTACCAGCTCCCGCAGCTGCGCCGGATCGTGGTAGTTACGGCTGAACAGGATCAGCCCGCCCACCAGCGGATGTTGTAAAATTTCACGCTCTTCCGCATCCAGCTCGTAGCCCTGCACGTCTAACATTACCGGTCCCACACTTCACCTCTTACCTGATGATATGCGCTGCCAGCCTGCGGCTGCCAGCGTCTGAAAATGTTGTTCACCACTCTGCTGCCAGCGCAGTTCGTACCAGCTGGTCGCCAGCAGTGCCAGCCACGGCTGCCAGCGGTTAACCTGACGCCGTAGCGTATCCTCATCCCAGTGCTGGCGGCTGGCGTAACGGGCGATCAGGCGCTGCTGTTGTAACGCATTCAATCCGTTACCCATCGCGATCGCCGCCAGCTCCAGCGCGGTATCCCCGTCCCCGGCATACTCCCAGTCAATCAGCCGCAGCCGATCGCCTTCGGCAATCAGGTTACCGCTGTGAATATCCATATGCAGCACGCCGGTGCGCAACGCCTTCGGTTCGCCCTCGCGCTGACAGCGTTTCAGCGCCCGCAGCCAGTGGATCTGCCGCCGGGCGGGGACGCTGCGCTGCCAGTAGTCCTCAAGCAGCGGTAGCAGCCGCAGCGGATAGCCCGTCAATGGCTGACAATGAAGACGCGCCACCTCATCCACCACGCGATCCTGCCAGCGGTCCCACTCACCGGCGGACAGCACCTTTCCGGGCTGCCAGGCCAGCAGCAGCCAGTGCCTGTTGCATCCGTAAACGCGTGGCACCAGCCCACCGGGGGCCAGCCGTCGCAGCAGACGATACTCACGCTGGCGGTTAACGCCAGGCATCGTGAGCGCCCCTGCCGCCTGTCGTGCCAGCAGCTGCACCTCCCCCAGCGAGACCCGGACGCTGTAGCCGCTCAAGCCGGCCAGAGGAGAAAAAGAAGCGGCGGCTTGCGCCGCCGGAAAATGTTGCGTGATCAGCCGTTCAAGGGCCCGATCAGTGCAGGACTGCACCGCTGCCCGACCAGATAATTTCACCGGTCTGCACCAGCATCAGCTGCATTTGCAGCGTCGGTGATTTCACATCCCCTTTCGCATTGCTGTAAAGCACATACTGAGCGCCGACGTAGCGGGCCAGACCGATAGCTTTACTGCGCGAAACCAGGCTGTCTTCCGCCGACAGGCCCAGGGTTTGCTTTGCTACCGCCATCTGCTGCGGCGTCACCAGGGTAAACTGACTGTTTCCCTGCAGTGCGCCCTGCAGCGCGGCCGTGGCCTTCGCACTTTGCAGGCTGCCGTTGGTGCTGTTTTTTACGTTGTCCACCAGCAGCACGCTACCCGGCGTAATACCTTCAGCTTTCAGCATCTGCGCCACCAGCGGTGACACGCTGGCAGGCCAGTTCAGCGTCTGCATTTTTGGCGGCTGCGGCACCGTCTGCCCTGGTTCAGGCTGAGGCTGCTCCGGCACGGTGATCGGCGGCTGAACCGGCTCAACTGGCGCGGGCTGCTGCGGCTCCGGCTGCCGGGTCAGACAGCCGGTAAGAAACAGCGCCAGCATCAGCACGCCTGAAAGTTTAATCATATTGCTGTTCACGCGATAACTCCTTACAGATACAGATAGAGACGAACTTTGCTTGCCGTCAGATTACCGGTTTGTGATGAAATTTCGGCTTTACCGTGGGCAGGTACCGTCAGGGTTCGCGGTCGTTCAAACGGTATAATCTCCAGACCCTTTTCATCATACCAGTAGAAACGGTAGGAGACCTGGACCGGTTTTTCCTGCTGATTAAATAACACCGCTGACGCGCGCTGCTGCCCTTCTGTTTCCCGAATGGTCGGTTCATCGGTGGTGATCCCGGCGGACAGGACCGAAGACTCCATGATCAGTGACTGCGACGTATTGATCGTCGTCCGATCGCTGCTGCAGCCCGCTAAGGCTGTCAGCAACGTTAAAGCCGTTAAGCTTGCCCGCATAGCGTCATTTCTCTGTCATTGGCATTACGATGCCAGCATAGGGCCTAAAGGTCGGCCACCGACGAGATGCAGGTGGATGTGATAAACCTCCTGACCGCCATGTTTATTACAGTTCATGATCAGGCGGTAGCCGTCTTCGGCGATCCCTTCCTCTTTGGCGATTTTCGCCGCCACGGTGATCATCCGCCCCAGCGCCGCCTCGTGACCGGCCACCGCATCGTTTGCTGTCGCAATTAGCAGGTTGGGCACGATGAGGATGTGCGTGGGTGCCTGAGGGGCGATATCGCGAAACGCAGTGACCAGCTCATCCTGATAGACGATATTGGCCGGGATTTCACGGCGAATGATTTTACTGAAAATCGTTTCTTCAGCCATGCTATCTGTCCTTATGATCTTGCTATTCAAGTTAACGCAGTATGAGCGAGAAAATCGTTTTCTTTCAACCTGCAACTGACTTTTCTTTCTCCGACCGCGCGCGTTTACGCCATTTTTTCTGCCGGCCTGCCTCCCGGCGGCGCATTTATGTGCGCCACACCTAAAAATGAACCCTAAAACCTATAAAAACGAAACGCTGTTTTATAAATTTAGATATCGGGCATCCTGATAGCGGGAATTTTGCCACCGGATGCTCCGCTGCGGCAAAAATGACAAGGTTCAGCCACGACTAACGCTCTATTTTTTCAGCATCCGCCTGAGTTGTCCGGAACATGTGGTTCATTCCACCCCACAGCACAAGGAGTTTCCTGATGCGTACCCGTAAGATCGGACTGGCAAATTATCTTGCCTACGGCTCCGGTGATTTTCTTGGCGCCGGTACCACCGCGCTGACTGCCGCCTGGCTGCTCTATTTCTACACCACCTTCTGCGGCCTGACGCCGATTGAAGCAACCTTTATCTTTGCCCTTGCCCGGGTGCTGGATGCCATTATCAGCCCGCTGATGGGGTTTCTTACCGACAACTTTGGCAGCACGCGGCTGGGTAAGCGCTTTGGCCGCCGTAAGTTCTTTATCCTACTGGGTATCCCCGCTGTGTTTAGCTACAGCCTGATGTGGGTCGGCGATATGAGCTACCTGTGGTATCTGCTGACCTATCTGGCGTTCGACATCGTCTATACCATGGTGCTGGTGCCGTACGAAACGCTGGTCCCGGAAATGACCGACGATTTTAAGCAGAAAACCCGCTTCTCCGGTGCCCGCATTGCCCTTGCCCAGCTTTCGGCCATTCTTGCCGCCTTTCTGCCGGGCATTCTGCTGGGCATTTTTGGTAAGGACAATGCGGTATCGTTCTTCTATTCCAGCCTGGTATTTTCGACTCTGTGTGCCATTGTCCTGACCCTGGTGTGGTTCTTTACCTGGGAACGTCCGGCCGATGCCCTGTCGGAAGAGTCGAAGCGCGCTGAGGCCGAGCGAAAACAGCTGACGTTAGGCCAGAGCCTGAAACGCCTCTACGTTGAACTGGCCTCCACCCTGCGCATCCGTATTTTCCGCCAGCATCTCGGCATGTACCTCGGCGGCTATATTGCTCAGGACGTCTTTAACGCAGTCTTTACCTGGTATGTGGTCTTTGTGCTGATGCAGAGTGCCCAGCTGGCCTCGAATCTGATGGGGACCATGGCCGTGCTGCAGTTTATTGCGGTGATTGGCATGATCCCACTGTGCATCCGCATCGGGCCCGCCCCGGCCTATCGTCTGGTGGTGGTACTGTTTGCCGCCAGCGCCCTCTCTTACTGCCTGCTGTGGTATGCAGGGATGAGCAACAATCTGGCGCTGCTGGTGCTGATCTCAGCGGTCGCTGGCCTGGGACGTGGCGGTATTAACTATGTCCCCTGGAATATTTATACCTACATTGCGGATGTTGATGAAGCGATCACCGGCCAGCGCCGCGAAGGGATCTTTGCCGGGATCATGACGCTGACGCGCAAAGCCTCTCAGGCTGGTGCGGTGATGCTCGTGGGGATCGTTCTGCAACTCTCCGGCTTTGTTTCTGGCCGCGCAGAGCAGTTGCCGCAGGTCGGCCATACCATTGTGTGGATCCTCAGCCTCGGGACCCTGGCGATGCTGACGTTTGGCTTTATCATCTCCCTGCGCTTTAAGCTCAACCTCACCACTCATCAGATCCTGCGGGAAGAGACCATCAGGATGCGCGAGGCCGATGGCACGGTGCCGCAGCAGCTGACACCGCAGGCACGTTCCGTCGTGGAAACGCTGACGGGCATGCCTTACGAAAATCTCTGGGGTAACAACAATATTGGTTACCTCAATCGTCATAAACCTCAGGCGGCTGCGCTCACCGAGACACGCGCCGTTTTCCCCGCTATCCGACCTCAGGAGCACCAAGATGACAGTTTATCCGGTTAAGCACAGTGCGCTGCTACGCCAGCCCGACTTTCTGCTGCCACGCGCCGCGCTACAGCAGTTAATTACCCGCCTCAGCGACAATCTGGTCGGCATTACCGATGAAAGCGGTGAGTTTCTGCTGCGCCTGGATGATGGCCGGGTGATTGATACCAAAGGCTGGGCGGGCTGGGAGTGGACGCACGGCATCGGGCTGTACGGGATGTACCACTATTATCAGCAGACCGGCGACAGGCTAACGTTACAGCGCATTGATGACTGGTTCCGCACGCGACTGCAGGAGGGAACGCCGACGAAAAATGTGAATACGGTCTGTCCGTTTCTGACGCTGGCCTGTCGCTATGAAGAAACCGGCGACCCGACACTGCGCCCGGTGCTGGAGCGCTGGGCAGAGTGGGTGATGTATGAGATGCCGCGTACCGAGCACAATGGCATTCAGCATCTGGTTTATAACAGTGAAAACCACCAGCAGATGTGGGACGACACGCTGATGATGAGCGTGATGCCGCTGGCCAAAATCGGTCAGTTGCTCAACCGGCCGGAATTTGTCGAAGAAGCCACTTACCAGTTCCTGCTGCATACCCAGTATCTGATGGATCGTCAGACCGGACTGTGGTTCCACGGCTGGACGTTTGATGGTCATCATAACTTCGCCAATGCGCGCTGGGCGCGCGGTAACAGCTGGCTGACCATTGCCATTCCGGATTTTATTGAGCTGATGAACTGGCCGGAGCAGCACGCCACCCGCCGTTATCTGTTACAGGTGCTGGAAAGCCAGGTGAAAGCGCTGGCGGCGTGTCAGCATGAAAGCGGGCTGTGGCACACGCTGCTGGACGACCGCGACGCCTACCTTGAAGCCTCGGCCACGGCTGGCTTCGCCTACGGCATCCTGAAAGCCGTTCGCAAGCGCTACCTCTCCCGGGACTATTATCCGGTAGCAGAAAAAGCGCTGAAGGGCGTGATGGCACATATCAATGAGGACGGGGAATTAACCCAGGTTTCTTTCGGCACCGCCATGGGCAGCGACCTGGAATACTACCGCCAGATACCGCTGACCTCGATGCCCTATGGCCAGGCGATGGCGCTGCTGTGCCTGACAGAGTATCTGCGGGTCTATCTCTGAGGCATAAAAAAAGGGGCGCCTGCGCGCCCCTCCTTCGTGATGCTCATTCGTCATGCATTACGCATTACGCATGTAGTCATCCATATCGGTTTTCAGGTTATCGGACTTGGTGCCGAAAATAGCCTGAACGCCAGAACCTGCCACGACAACGCCTGCCGCACCCAGTTTCTTCAGTCCCGCCTGGTCAACTTTGCTCACATCCGCCACGCTGACGCGCAGACGAGTGATACAGGCATCCAGGTTAGTGATGTTTTCTTTACCACCGAACGCGGCCACCAGATTAGCCGCCATTTCACTGGCATTACCGGTCGTCTGCTCGCTGGTCGCGTCTTCACGGCCCGGGGTTTTCAGATCCAGTTTAGCAATCAGCACGCGGAAGATGGTGTAGTAAACCAGACCGTAAATGATCCCTACAATCGGGAACAGCCAGATTTTGCTGCTGTTACCGCTCAGGACGATAAAGTCGATCAGACCATGCGAGAAGCTGGTACCGTCGCGCATCCCTAACAGGATACAGATAGGGAACGCCAGGCCTGCCAGAATCGCGTGAATCGCATACAGGATCGGTGCCACAAACATGAACGAGAATTCAATGGGTTCGGTGATACCGGTCAGGAATGACGTCAACGCTGCGGAGATCATGATCCCGCCAACTTTGGCACGGTTTTCAGGTTTTGCTGAATGCCAGATAGCAATGGCTGCGGCTGGCAGACCGTACATTTTGAACAGGAAGCCGCCAGACAGTTTACCTGCCGTCGGGTCACCCGCCATATAGCGTGGGATATCACCGTGGAATACCTGACCCGCCGCATTGGTGAACTCACCAATCTGCATCTGGAAAGGAACGTTCCAGATATGGTGCAGGCCGAATGGCACCAGCGAACGCTCAACCACCCCGTAGATACCAAAAGCGACTACCGGGTTCTGATAGGCCGCCCACTGTGAGAACTCCTGAATCGCGGTACCAATCGGCGGCCAGACAAAGGAGAGTGCCACACCGAGGAAAATGGCGGTGAAGCCTGAAATGATGGGGACAAAACGTTTCCCGGCGAAGAAGCCCAGATACTCGGGCAGCTTGATACGGTAGAAGCGGTTAAACATATAGGCTGCGATGGAACCGGCAATAATGCCGCCCAGAACCCCGGTGTCAGCCAGGTGCTTCGCCGCAATTTCTTCGGCTGGCAGATGTAATACCAGCGGTGCCACGACTGCCATGGTTTTTACCATGATGCCGTAAGCTACCACGGCGGCCAACGCCGACACACCGTCGTTATTGGTAAAGCCCAGAGCCACACCGATCGCGAAGATCAGCGGCATGTTGGCGAACACCGACCCACCGGCTTCCGCCATCACATGTGAAACGACCGCTGGCAGCCAGTCGAAGTTGGCAGAACCAACGCCCAGCAGGATCCCCGCGATCGGCAGGACCGATACGGGCAACATCAGCGATTTACCGACCTTTTGCAGGTTCGCAAATGCATTTTTGAACATAGTCTAAAGCTCCTGAGTATGAGTGCTTTTCTTCGCGCTGTGCGCGTTGCAAGAGGGGGAGGTTCCTCTTACGGGTGGGGCAATTTATATGCCCTCGGTATTTATTACGAAGAGTAAAATAAATCCGTTCAAATTTGTTTGATGGCTATCACGTTTCGTTGAACGCGCACCATTTCCTGAGAAAAAGCGGCTCTGAATGGCCCCTTTTTTGCTCAAAAAAAAGGCAGAACCCGTTTTCATGGCGCTGCACTTTACGACTTTTAGCTATTAATTACGAGCTCTAAAAGAAATCCTGCGCGGTGAGTCAGTCCGTCAGACGTGACATCGGTACGTGGAACAGGCGGGAAAAGTTTTCCGTCGTCACCTGCGCCATCTGCTCAATGCTCACCCCTTTGACCACCGCCATATATTCCGCCACGTCGCGGGTATAAGCAGGCTGATTTTCTTTACCACGATGCGGTACCGGGGCCAGATACGGCGAGTCGGTTTCCACCAGCATGCGATCGAGCGGGACATAGCGCGCCGCTTCACGGATCTGCTCTGCATTACGGAACGTGGCAATTCCGGAGAACGAAATATAGAATCCCATATCCAGCAGCTTTTCCGCTGTCTGACGGTCTTCCGTAAAACAGTGCAGTACGCCGCCGCACTCTTCTGCTTTCTCTTCTTGCAGAATGGCCAGCGTGTCCTCACGGGCATCGCGGGTATGCACGATCACCGGTTTGTTCAGATCGCGGCCCACGCGAATATGTTCACGGAATGACGCCTGCTGGCGGGCCATCGTCTCCTTCTGATAGAAATAATCCAACCCGGTCTCCCCCATCGCGACAACGCGCGGGTGAGCAGCCAGCTCGCGCAGCTCCGCAAAGTCGTACGCCTCTTCCTGATTCAGAGGATGCACGCCGCAGGAGTAGGCCACACGGTCACGCTCACCGATCAGCTCAACCATTGCCTTGTAGCCCGGCAGGGTTGTGGCTACCGCCAGCATAAATTTCACATCACGCGCGGCCGCTTTTGCCAGCACATCGGACACGTCCTGATGCAGGGTTTCGTAGTTCAGGCCATCAAGATGGCAGTGTGAATCAACTAAAAACATAATGTACTCTCTAAAGCGGTGAAGCGGCTGAAGCCGGTTTAATCATTATTTCCCAGCTCAACAGCTGTTCAGTCAGTAACAGTTCGCGGTTAACGGCGACAACCGTTAACAGACGGTCACGGCAAATCATCCATTGCCGCAGGCTGGCATCGAGCGCACTGGCGGGAAGCATCCCGGCGATATGCATCACTTCACTCTGGCGATCAACATTGGTGATAAAGGAGGCACCGCCCTGTTGCCATTTCACCGCATCCACCAGTAATGAACAGAGCCAGCCTATGCGCTGCGCGACATTATCGTGGTGCAGCACCGGGAGCAGACTCAGCATATCGCCCTGCAGGGCAGCAGGCAGCGCCTGACAAAGCAGATCGCGCTGATGCCAGGTTTTTTCTTCCAGCAGCGTTAGCGCTGCCGCCGGCGCACCCGCCGACAGACGCAGCGCGGCAGCCCGTTCGTTCACCCCGGCAGGGCACTGTTTCTGTAACCATTGCAGGCTCTGCGCTTCATCCGGCGGTGCCAGATGCCACAGCAGACAGCGGCTGCGCAGCGTGGGCAGCAGCCGGGAGGGCTCACGGCTGCTGAGTAAAAACCAGGTATTCTTCGGCGGCTCCTCCAGGGTCTTCAGAAGGGCATTGGCTGCAGCCTCCGTCAGTTGCCCGGCATCCGGCAGCCAGACCACCTTTGCCCCACCCTGCTGGGCGTGATGATACAGCTTCTCGGTCACGCCACGAATAGCATCAACCCCGAGAGAACTCTTGCCCTTTTCCGCCTCCAGGCGATACCAGTCAGGGTGCGTTCCAGCCAGCATCAGCTGGCAGGCATGGCATTCCCCGCAGCTTTTCAGCCCCTCCGGACGCCTGCACATCAGCCAGCGGCTGATCCCCCAGACCAGCGCGTCATCGCCCATTCCCGCAAGGGCCTGTATCAGCAGTGCATGATGGCCACGCTGCTGTTGATGCTGACTGAGGATCTGTCGGTAGCTGTGATTCAGCCACGGATACCAGTTCATTGCTGTTCCTGTAACCACTGGCCAAGCGTCTGCTGCAGTGAGGCTGTCACCTGGGCCAGCGGCTGCGTGGCATCCACCGTTTTAATGCGGGGGTCGGCCGCGGCGAGTTGCAGATAGCGATCGCGGGTGCGGGTAAAGAAATTCAGGGACTCCTGTTCAATACGATCGAGTGCCCCGCGCGCCCTCGCGCGCTGCAGGCCAATCTCCGGCGTCACATCCAGATACAGCGTCAAATCCGGGGCGAAATCGCCCAGCACCGCCTGCTTCAGGCTGTTCATCAGCCCGGTATCCATCTGCCGCCCGCCGCCCTGATAGGCCTGCGAAGAGAGATCGTGGCGGTCACCCACCACCCAGGCACCCCGCGCCAGTGCGGGTTTGATGACGTTTTCCACCAGTTGAACGCGTGCGGCATACAGCATCAGCAGTTCGGCGCGATCGGTAACCGGTTCATCACTGATCCCCTGCTTGATCAGCTCACGCAGTTTTTCCGCGAGCGGAGTACCGCCGGGTTCGCGGGTGAAAACAATGTCGTTAATGCCATGGCGCTGAAGTTCGCTGACTACCGCATCACGGGCGGTGGTTTTCCCTGCGCCTTCCAGACCTTCAATAACGATAAATTTACTGTTCATTTTTTTCCTTCATCGCCAGGCGATAGACCTGCACGGCTTTATTATGGCTGGCCAGATTAGTGGTAAAGGTATGTCCCCCTTTCCCATCGGCCACAAAATAGAGGAAGTTGGTCTTATCGGGATGTGCAGCGGCAGCCAGCGAGGCTTTACCCGGCATGGCGATTGGACCCGGCGGCAGTCCGTTGATGGTATAGGTATTATACGGCGTCGGCGTTTCCAGATCTTTACGCGTCAGGGTGCCCTTGTAGCTTTCACCCATGCCATAGATAACGGTCGGATCGGTTTGCAGACGCATTCCAAGGCGCAGCCGGTTGATAAAGACCGAGGCAACACGGGTGCGTTCGGCGCTGACAGCCGTCTCTTTTTCAATGATCGAGGCCATAGTCAGCATATCATTTTTACTTTTATACGGCAGGTTATCCATTTTTCCCTGCCACTCGCTGTCCACCAGACTGACCATGCGGTCGTGGGCGCGTTTCAGCAGCGCGACGTCGGTGGTGTTCGCCGTGTAGAGATAGGTATCAGGGTAGAACCAGCCTTCGACCTCCGCCTGTTCCCCTTCCAGCTTTAGCGCTGATGCCACGCTGGCCAGTTTGTCATCTGGCAGGGTGTGTTTAATATAGGGCGCCTTACGCAGCTGGCTCAGCCACTCCTGCATCCGCGTCCCCTCCACGAAGCGCAGTGGGAATTGCGCCTCCTTTCCACTCGCCAGCAGGGCCAGCATTTCGCGAACGGTCATCTCCGGAGTAAAGCGGTAGGTCCCGGCTTTAAATTTTGCCAGATCGGGCTCCAGTTTCAGCAGTACGCCAAACCACGGGCCCGGTTGCACTATATGCTTCGACTCAAGCTGAGCTTCCAGCACCACGCGGCCTGATCCCGCCGGCAGGGTGAATATCGTTTCCCTGTCCACAGTTAACCGGGAATCGGCAAACTGGCGCGTCTGCCAGTAGCCATAAGCCACCGCCAGCAGCACGACGGCCAGTAGCACCACAATAATCTTTCGGAGTGTAGTCATAACGATCCCGCGTCATTCAAAAGGGTGGTTGAGCAGATTAAACAGCTGCCGGGAGGAGTAACACCACTCCTCAGCCTGGTAAACTGGCAGGACGGGCATCAGGGCATTGGTGATCAGCACTTCTTCTGCAGCGGCCAGCACGTCTATTTTTACGCGCACTTCTTTCAACGTAAAGCCCAGTTGAACGACCTGCTGCATAACCCGCTGACGCTGAATACCGTTCACCCCGGATGCACTGAGATCGGGGGTAAACACCTGATTTCCCGTACGCCAGAATAAATTAGCCGCACAGCATTCCACCAGCATGGCGTCACTGTCAAGCACCAGTGCCTCATCGGCGGTAGTCTGCTCAAGCTCTGTACGGATCAAGACCTGTTCAAGGCGATTAAGATGTTTGATACCGGCAAGGTGCGGGTTTTTACCCAACCTGACGCTGCTGAGCGCCAGCCTGACGCCGCGCTCGCGCAGCACATGATAGTGTGCCGGGTAATCAGCAAGAGAAATCACCCGCGTGGGCTGGCAGCATCCCGCCGTGCTGTAGCCGCGCCCTCCGCTGCCGCGCGTCAGGATCACTTTCAGCACACCATCATCCCGGGTGGCCGCCGCGCCGATCATTTCACTTTCCAGCCGCTGCCAGTCTACATCGCCGATCTTCAGTCGTTCACAGCCCTGCTGTAAACGCGAAAGATGGGCTTCAGTCCGCTGGATCTTGCCCTGATGGATACGGGCCGTTGTGAAACAACCATCACCAAACTGCACTGCGCGGTCGCGGGCTGCAATACTGTCCCGCCGTTCACCGTTGACCCAAACCATGATCGCTCTCCGTTATCGTCCTCTGCCAAGACTACCTGCCAATCCCGCCAGAATCATCTGATTGTCTCATCCAACTCACCATAAAAAAAAGGCCCGCACGGTGCGGGCCTTTCAGTCGGTCGAGCAAACTCAGATCTTACGGAAAATCAGCGACCCGTTGGTGCCGCCGAAGCCGAAGGAGTTACACAGCGTGTACTCCAGACCTTTGGTCTGACGTGCCGTATGCGGAACGAAATCCAGGTCACAGCCTTCGTCCGGGTTATCCAGGTTTATGGTCGGAGGGACCACCTGGTCACGCAGAGCAAGAATGGAGAAGATCGACTCTATCGCGCCCGCCGCCCCTAACAGGTGACCGGTCATGGATTTCGTCGAGCTGACCATCACGCTGTTAGCGCTGGCACCAAAGACCGATTTCACGGCCTGGGTCTCCGCTTTATCACCGGCCGGCGTTGAGGTGCCGTGTGCGTTGATATAGCCGATTAGCTCCGGAGAGAGTTGCGCATCTTTCAGCGCGTTCACCATCGCCAGGGCCGCGCCTGCACCGTTTTCCGGCGGCGAAGTCATGTGATAAGCATCGCTGCTCATGCCAAAACCAACGATTTCCGCGTAGATTTTTGCACCGCGTTTTTTCGCATGCTCATACTCTTCCAGCACCACCAGGCCTGCACCGTCACCCAGTACAAAGCCGTCACGATCTTTGTCCCAGGGACGGCTTGCCGCCGCCGGGTTGTCGTTGCGGGTTGAAAGCGCACGTGCCGCACCAAAGCCACCCACACCCAGCGGGGTACTGGCTTTTTCAGCACCACCGGCCAGCATGACATCGGCATCGTTATACGCAATGATACGCGCAGCATGACCAATGTTATGCACGCCAGAAGTACAGGCAGTGGCGATGGAGATACTTGGGCCTTTCATGCCAAACATGATCGTCAGGTGACCTGCAATCATGTTAACAATGGTCGACGGAACAAAGAACGGGCTGATTTTACGTGGGCCACCGTTCACCAGTGAGGTGTGGTTTTCTTCGATCAGTCCAAGACCGCCAATGCCGGAGCCAATAGCGGCCCCAATACGGTCAGCGTTCTCTTCGGTGATTTCCAGGCCGGAATCCTGCATGGCCTGAATGCCAGCGACAATCCCATATTGGATGAACGCGTCCATCTTGCGCTGATCTTTGCGCGAGATGAATTCATCACAATCAAAATCTTTTACTAAGCCAGCAAAACGCGTTGCGTAGGCACTAGTATCAAAATGGTCGATGAGGCTGATGCCACTCTGACCGGCAACAAGAGCATTCCAGGTGGACTCTACGGTATTGCCGACAGGAGACAACATGCCAAGACCAGTCACAACTACACGACGCTTAGACACGTTCGTCCTCCAGGGAGGGAAAAGTTGACACTGTGTGGGACGTTCAGAAAAAACTCAGGCGGTCGAATGACCGCCTGGAGATGCTCACTTATGCCTGGTGACCATTGATGTAATCAATAGCAGCCTGAACGGTAGTGATTTTCTCAGCTTCTTCGTCCGGAATCTCGGTGTCGAACTCTTCTTCCAGAGCCATTACCAGCTCAACGGTATCAAGAGAATCAGCGCCCAGATCTTCTACAAAAGAGGCAGTATTAACAACTTCTTCCTGCTTAACGCCCAGCTGCTCGCCAATGATTTTCTTAACGCGTTCTTCGATAGTGCTCATACTATTAAATTTCCTATCAAAACTCGCTTTCGCGATGGTTTTCGTAGTGTATAAAATGTTGAAAAAGATGCAACTAAATCCCGGCTGGTCCAACCACGATTTTACGCTATTTTGCGGCCTTAACCCCAAATAACGCAAATATTTTTCGTGATTTTCAGACCATGTACATTCCGCCATTGACGTGCAGCGTCTCACCAGTGATGTACGCTGCCTCGTCAGAGGCTAAAAATGCAACGGCATTGGCGATTTCCTGCGCGCCGCCGAGGCGACCTGCAGGGACTTCCGCCAGAATGCCCGCACGCTGATCTTCGCTCAGTGCACGCGTCATGTCGGTTTCAATAAAACCAGGTGCCACGACGTTAACAGTAATGCCACGGGACGCGATTTCGCGCGCCAGTGACTTGCTAAAGCCAATCAAACCCGCTTTTGCTGCCGCGTAGTTTGCCTGACCCGCATTACCCATTGTTCCAACGACGGAGCCAATGGTAATAATTCGACCCGCGCGTTTTTTCATCATGGCACGCATTACCGCTTTTGACAGACGGAATACTGAAGTCAGATTGGTGTCCAGGATATCCTGCCACTCGTCATCCTTCATGCGCATCAGAAGATTATCACGCGTGATGCCTGCATTATTGACTAAAATGTCCACTTCGCCAAATTCGGCGCGAATATTTTCCAACACGCTCTCAATCGAAGCAGAATCGGTCACATTCAGCAGCAGGCCTTTACCGTTATCACCCAGATAGGTACTGATAGCGTCGGCACCGCTTTGGCTGGTCGCAGTTCCCACCACTTTGGCACCGCGTGCCACCAGGGTTTCTGCAATCGCACGGCCGATCCCACGGCTTGCACCGGTGACCAGCGCGATTTTACCTTCGAAGTTCATGTTTATCTCCGTGTTATTGTTCCAGCGCCGCTGACAGGCTGGCCTGGTCGTTTACCGCCGCCGCCGTCAGGGTGTCAACAATACGTTTCGTCAGCCCGGTCAACACTTTACCTGGACCCACTTCCAGCAGTGACGTCATGCCCTGCGCGGCCATAAATTCGACACAACCGGTCCAGCGTACCGGATTATACAGCTGACGCACCAGCGCACTGCGAATCGCTTCCGGTGATGTCTCGCACTTCACATCAACGTTATTGACCACCGGGAAGGCCGGGGCGTTGAACGTCAGTGCATCCAGCGCTGCGGCTAATTTGTCTGCGGCAGGCTTCATCAGCGCACAGTGTGACGGTACGCTGACAGGCAGCGGCAGTGCGCGCTTAGCGCCGGCGGCCTTACAGGCAGCACCCGCACGCTCAACGGCTTCTTTGTTTCCCGCAATCACTACCTGGCCCGGTGAGTTAAAGTTCACCGGCGAGACAACCTGCCCCTGAGCCGACTCTTCACAGGCTTTGGCGATGGACGCATCGTCCAGGCCAATAATAGCCTGCATGGCCCCCGTCCCTTCCGGAACGGCTTCCTGCATCAGTTTGCCGCGCAGTTCAACCAGCTTAATCGCATCAGTAAACGCAATGACACCTGCACAAACCAGCGCACTGTACTCACCCAGGCTGTGCCCTGCAAGCATTGACGGCGCTTTTCCGCCTTTTTCCTGCCAAACGCGGAAAATGGCAACAGAAGCAGCCAGCAAAGCAGGCTGAGTTTGCCATGTTTTGTTCAATTCTTCCGCAGGGCCCTGTTGCACCAGTTGCCAGAGATCGTAACCCAGTGCGTCCGAAGCTTCACGGAAGGTTTTCTCTACAATCGGGTTGGCTGCCGCCAGATCGGCCAGCATGCCTTGCGTTTGCGATCCCTGCCCCGGGAAGACCATTGCAAATTGCGTCATTGTGATTTCCTGTTAATTAAAAGCGAACCAGTGCAGAACCCCAGGTGAACCCGCCACCAAAAGCTTCCAGCAGAATTAACTGACCACGCTGAATACGGCCATCACGTACCGCTTCATCAAGGGCAGTCGGCACCGACGCGGCCGAGGTATTGCCATGACGATCGAGTGTCACCACCACTTTATCCATGTCCATGCCCAGTTTGCGGGCCGTGGCGCTGATAATACGCAGATTGGCCTGGTGCGGTACCAGCCAGTCGATCGACGAACGATCGAGCTTGTTGGCTTCCAGCGTCTCATCGACGATATGTGCCAGTTCAGTGACCGCGACCTTGAACACTTCGTTACCCGCCATGGTGACATACGCCGGCTGGTCCTGGTTTGCACGATCCTGATTCGGCAGCGTCAGCAGCTGGCCATAGCGTCCATCAGCGTGAAGATGCGTAGAGATAATCCCCTGCTCTTCGCTCGCCCCCAGCACAACAGCGCCTGCGCCATCACCAAACAGAATGATGGTACCGCGATCGTTCGGGTCAAGCATGCGGGCCAGCACATCTGCACCGATGACCAGGGCGTGTTTCACCGCACCGTTCTTGATGTACTGATCGGCCACGCTAAGTGCATAGGTAAACCCTGCACAAGCCGCCGCAAGATCGAATGCCGCCGCATCGTCAATCTCCAGCATCTGCTGGATCATGCAGGCTGAACTGGGGAAGGCATGGCTGGAGGAGGTTGTTGCCACCACGATCAAACCGATATCATTTTTATCGATACCGGCCATTTCCAGCGCGCGCTCAGCGGCGTGGAAGCCCATGGTCGCCACGGTTTCATCCAGGCCTGCGATACGACGTTCACGAATGCCAGTACGGGTGACAATCCACTCGTCTGACGTTTCCACCATTTTTTCCAGATCGGCGTTAGTCCGCACCTGCTCGGGCAAATAGCTGCCCGTACCGATAATCTTCGTATACATGTACGCTCAGTCACTCTTAGGTAATACAGCTTGAAGGCGGGCAGCAATCCGCTCGGGAACTTGCCGCCGCACCGCCTGCTCTGCCTGTTGGATCGCTACCGTAAATGCGCGTTGATTCGCTGCACCGTGGCTCTTAATTACGGTACCGCGTAACCCTAACAGACAGGCGCCATTGTACTGGTCGGGGTTGAGATGGCCGAATTTCTTCGCCAGGCGCTTCTGGATCCAGCGCCCCAGTAACCTCAACCACCAGGCCTTCTTTTTACCTTCGCCCTGTGATTTCAACAGCGAAAGAAACATTCTTACCACGCCTTCCATCGTTTTCAACGTGACGTTGCCGACAAAGCCATCGCAAACAAGCACGTCTGTTTTACCGGTAAGAAGATCGTTGCCTTCAAGGTATCCAATATAGTTAAGTTCTGGCGTTGCGCGCAGAATCGCCGCGGCATCACGGATCGAACTTAACCCTTTGGTCTCTTCCTGACCAATATTTAACAATGCCACTCGTGGCCGCTGGATAGCTAAAACTTCTTCAGCCATCACCGCACCCATAACGGCAAATTGCACCAGCATCGCACTGTCTGAGTCAACGTTAGCACCCAGATCCAGTACCACGGTTTTACCCTGATGCTGATGCGGTAACACGGTCATTAACGCCGGGCGAACAATGCCGTCCAGCGGTTTTAATAATAATTTAGCCAGCCCCATCAGTGCGCCGGTATTGCCTGCGCTGATGCAGGCCTGCGCCTGCCCCTCTTTCACCTGCTCCAGCGCAATGCGCATGGAGGTTCCGCGACTGGCGCGGATCGCCTGTGAAGGCCTGGCATCACTGGCAATAACCGATTCGGCAGGAATGATCTGCAGACGCGCCCTGAGGGCAGAATCAGCTTTGGCAAGTAATGACGTGATGGTGTCGGGGTCACCGACCAGAAGGAGATGCAGATGCGGATTAGATTCCAGTGCCTGCAGTGATGCAGGCACTGTCACGCAGGGACCGAAGTCCCCGCCCATGGCATCTATCGCCAGGGTCAACCGTGTCAAAGTAGCGCCGCGAACCGCGGAATTACTTAACGATGACCTTGCGACCGCGGTAGTAACCATCCGCAGTGATGTGGTGACGCAGATGCGTTTCGCCAGAAACTTTATCTACGGAAAGTGCTGCTGTGGTCAGCGCATCGTGTGAACGACGCATGCCACGTTTGGAACGGGTTGGTTTATTCTGTTGTACGGCCATGGACCTTACTCCTATTACTTACGCTTTAAACTGGCTAATACGGCAAATGGATTTGGCTTTTCTGCCTCTGCAGGCAACTTGCCAAAGACCATGTCCGCCTCGGACACTTCACAGTGTTCAGAATCATGCACCGGAACGACAGGCAGGGCGAGAATGATTTCATCCTCCACCATTGCCAGCAGATCGGTTTCGCCAAACTCGTTGACGTTGATCGGCTCGTACGCTTCCGGCAGTGCTTCGGCCTGTTCGTCAGTGACGACCGGGCTGAAACAGTACGATACGTGGACGTGCTGTGGAAATGTCTTGTTGCAGCGTTGGCAGCACAGCGTCACAGAGACTTCGGCCGTACCTTTCAGTACTGCCAGACGCTGTTCGTCAATCGCGAACGACATGACACATTCTACATCACTGTCCACACTCACTACCGACTCAGCAATCCGCTCAACCTGTTCAGGGGTGTAAACACCCTGGTAGTCCAGGCGTTTTTGAGCGGTACGAGCCGCATCGAGAGTCAGGGGTAATTTTACCTTTTGCATAGGGCGCGCATATTAACTTTGTAACGACATAGAGTCAAAGAAAAAGGCCGTATTACGGCATCTTTCACCCATCATTCGCATCCAGTGCGGCGCATAGTTTAAAATGCCTGCCACTGATTCGCTATCTATTATGGAAAAAATAATGCGACAACTGGTATTAGCCTCAACGTCGGATTACCGAAAAGCTTTATTAGCCAAGCTGGAACTGCCCTTTATTACCGCTGCCCCCGAGGTCGATGAAACTCCACTGGCGAATGAAGATGCCACGCAGTTAGTGGTCAGACTGGCCGCCGCTAAAGCCCGGGCGCTGGCAGAACGTTATCCCGACCACCTGATTATCGGTTCCGATCAGGTCTGCGTAGTGGCCGGGAAAATTTGCGGGAAGCCGCATACCGAAACCCGGGCCCGGGAGCAACTGCGCGCCGCCAGCGGTCACAGCGTGGTGTTCTATACCGGCCTGGCACTCTGTGACAGCCGCGACGGCTCATTGCAGGTGGTGTGTGAACCCTTCAGCGTGGATTTCCGCACGCTGACCGAGGGCGAGATTGCCACTTACGTGAGTAAGGAGCAGCCGCTGAACTGTGCCGGAAGTTTTAAAAGTGAGGGGCTCGGCATTACGCTGTTCGACCGCCTGTCCGGACGTGACCCGAATACGCTGGTCGGTCTGCCGCTGATCGCCCTGTGCGATATGCTGCGGGCCGCAGGCGTGGATCCGCTGACGGCATTATAAGGAAGAAAAGGAACAGGACGGCCGGGGCCGTCCATAACGGCTTACAGCGGAAGCGTAGTTTTACGTAAAACCGCCAGGCAACGCTTCAGTTCGTCATCCAGCGGTGCCTCTACCCGCATCACTTCGCCCGTGCCGGGGTGGGTGAAACGCAACGCAGCGGCGTGGAGGAACAGGCGTTTAAGGCCGGTGCCTTTTAGCTGCTGGTCAAACTCCTCTTCACCGTAGCGGTCGTCAAAGGCGATAGGATGCCCGGCATGTAAGGTGTGTACGCGAATCTGATGCGTGCGTCCTGTCACCGGGCTGGCTTTCACCAGCGTTGCCACCGCATAGCGCTCTTCCACCTTAAACAGCGTTTCTGACGGTTTACCTTCACTGTTAACCTTGACGATACGTTCACCGCTTTGCAGGATATTTTTCAGTAAGGGAGCCCGCACGGCTTTCACATGTGAAGGCCACTGCCCGCGAACCAGGGCGAGGTAATCTTTCTGCATGCCCTTTTCTCGCAGCTGTTCATGCAGCGAACGCAGCGCAGATCGCTTCTTGGCCACCAGCAGAATACCGGAGGTGTCGCGATCCAGGCGGTGTACCAGCTCCAGGAAACGGGCATCGGGGCGCAGAGCACGTAATCCTTCAATCACCCCGAAGCTGAGGCCACTTCCTCCGTGCACGGCGGTGCCGGACGGTTTGTTCATCACCAGAATATGTTCGTCTTCAAAGACAATAGCCTGTTCCAGCGCAGCGACCTTCGCCAGCTTCGGTGACAGATTATCATCCTCACGTTCCGCGACCCGCACGGGGGGGATGCGCACCTCATCCCCGGCTTCCAGCTTATATTCCGGTTTGATGCGTTTCTTGTTCACCCGCACTTCGCCTTTACGCAAAATGCGATAAATCATACTTTTCGGCACCCCTTTAAGATGGGTACGCAAAAAGTTATCGATACGTTGTCCTGCCTCATCGGCAGAAATGGCAATAAAATGTACGGCTGGAGTATTGGTTTTCATGGTTGGCGATTCTAAATAGTGCGCTGTGATAGCGCCACCTCTTTTTCTGTGCTTAACTGACGGAGACGGTTACCGCAGGAAGTTGTGACCGGTTTTTAGACAATCTGCTGAAAAGCACTGCAATACGTTCTAAAAGCTGAGAGAAACTTCTCAACGCGGATAAAGTCACCTTGCGATCACCGCCTTAGCAATGGAATAATATCTCCGTTTTTTACGCTAAGACTTGTGAATGCAAGGGAATAGATAGCGTACACCCCTTTGATTTCGTGTTGCAGCGAGGCAGCAGGCGAAATAAACCCTGGAAACGGACATAAGTCGGTATCCGCGGCGAATAAGAGCAGCTAACAGGGCTGTGGCTCGGAAGATTAAGGGTGAGAAATTTTGCAGGATAGCGCATACACGCAGCAATGGCGTAAGACGTATTGTGCAATCAGGCATTTAGCGGGCTGCGGGTTGCAGCCTGGACGATAAAACGGGATTGGTTCACCTGGTATCCTTACTGGCGGTTCCCCCCACAAATGCGCTGTTTTTCCATATGTAAAACAGGCTACCGAGTATTTGCGCCCCTTTAGCTGCTGACAACCGGGAGGTTGACGGCTTTGCGATGAGACACGGGGTCATCGGTTTCTGACGTCCAGCGTTACTTTGCCCGCAGCTTTGTCACTAATGTAAGAATAATGAGTAAGTTACGATGAAAAGAATGTTGATAAACGCAACTCAACAAGAAGAGTTGCGTGTCGCCCTCGTTGACGGACAACGTCTGTACGATCTGGATATTGAAAGCCCTGGACACGAACAGAAAAAAGCCAACATCTACAAAGGCAAGATCACCCGCATTGAACCCAGCCTTGAAGCCGCATTTGTTGATTACGGCGCTGAACGGCACGGTTTCCTACCTCTGAAAGAAATTTCCCGCGAATACTTCCCTGCTAACTATAACGCCCATGGTCGTCCAAACATTAAGGATGTACTGCGTGAAGGTCAGGAAGTCATCGTCCAGATCGATAAAGAAGAACGTGGCAATAAAGGCGCAGCCCTGACCACCTTTATCAGTCTGGCAGGGAGCTATCTGGTTCTGATGCCAAACAACCCACGAGCCGGCGGTATTTCACGTCGTATCGAAGGGGATGACCGCACCGAACTGAAAGAGGCCCTTTCCGCTCTGGAACTGCCAGACGGCATGGGTCTGATTGTCCGCACCGCAGGCGTAGGCAAGCAAGCTGATGCGCTGCAGTGGGATCTGAGCTTCCGTCTGAAGCATTGGGAAGCCATTAAAAAAGCCGCTGACAGCCGCCCTGCGCCGTTCCTGATCCATCAGGAAAGCAACGTGATTGTCCGTGCCTTCCGTGATTACCTGCGCCAGGACATCGGCGAAATCCTGATCGATAACCCGAAAGTGCTTGAGCTGGCTCGTCAGCATATCGCCGCCCTGGGCCGTCCGGATTTCAGCAGCAAAATTAAACTGTACACCGGTGAAATCCCGCTGTTCAGTCATTACCAGATCGAATCGCAGATTGAATCTGCCTTCCAGCGCGAAGTGCGTCTTCCTTCCGGCGGCTCGATTGTTATCGACTCCACCGAAGCGCTGACCGCCATTGACATCAACTCTGCACGCGCCACGCGCGGCGGCGACATTGAAGAAACGGCGTTTAACACCAACCTTGAAGCCGCTGACGAAATTGCCCGCCAGCTGCGCCTGCGTGACCTGGGTGGCCTGATCGTTATCGACTTTATCGATATGACACCCGTCCGTCACCAGCGTGCGGTAGAAAACCGCCTGCGCGAAGCCGTGCGTCAGGATCGTGCCCGTATTCAGATCAGCCATATCTCTCGCTTCGGCCTGCTGGAAATGTCGCGTCAGCGCCTCAGCCCGTCGCTGGGTGAGTCCAGCCATCACGTTTGCCCGCGCTGTAGCGGCACCGGCACCATCCGTGATAACGAATCTCTTGCACTGTCCATTCTGCGTCTGATTGAAGAAGAAGCGCTGAAAGAGAACACCAAAGAAGTGCATGCCATCGTGCCTGTCCAGGTTGCCTCTTACCTGCTGAACGAGAAGCGTGAAGCCGTCAGTGCCATTGAAAAACGCCAGGGTGGCGTCAAAGCAATTATCGTCCCTAACGATAATATGCAGACACCACACTACTCGGTGCTGCGCGTTCGCACCGGCGAAGAAACGCAGACACTCAGTTACCATCTGCCTAAACTGCACGAAGCCGAAATGGCGCTGCCTTCTGAAGAAGAGCACGCCGAGCGCAAGCGCCCTGAGCAGCCTGCCCTCGCCGCCTTCGTCATGCCTGATGCGCCACCAGCGCCACAGGAAGAAACCGCAGAAGTGGCCGTGACTCAGCCGGTTGCACAACTACAGGTCAAAGCCCCTGCCGCCGCTGCGCAGCCGGGTCTGGTCAGCCGCTTACTCAGCGGGCTGAAAAAGCTGTTTGCTGCCGAAGAGAAACCGGCTGAACAGCCTCAGCCGCCGGTTGCAGAAGAAAAACCGACCGAAGCAGCCACCCCAGCGCGTGGTGAACGTCGCAATAACCGCCGTCAGAACAACAACCGTCGCGACCGCAACGGCGAGCGTAATGAACGTTATGGCGATCGTAACGAACGCAACGGCGAGCGTAGCGACCGCAATGGCGAACGTAACGACCGCAATGGCGAACGTAACGACCGCAACGGTGAACGTAACGACCGCAACGGCGAACGTAACGACCGCAACGGTGAACGTAACGACCGCAACGGTGAACGTAACGACCGCAACAGTGAGCGTAATACCGACCGCAGCAGTGAGCGTAATACCGACCGCAGCAGTGAGCGCACCGAGCGCGCCCCGCGCGAACGCAATAACGAAGGCCGTGACGACCGTCGTAACAACAAGCGCAACGCGCCGCAGAATGATGCCCGCAGCGAGCGTATGGTGCCGGATGAGTTTGAACGCAGCGAAACCACGCCGGCTCGTCCGCCGCGTCAGGAGCGTCAGCGTCGTCGTCCTGGTCAGAACCAGGAAGAAAAGCGCCCGGTTGTGCAGGAAGAGCCGATCGTTGAGCCGCTGATTGAAACCGCTGAGAATCTGGAAGAGCAGGAAGAGAACGTACAGGTCATGCCGCGTCGTAAGCCGCGCCAGTTGAACCAGAAGGTGCGTATCGAAACCGCTGAACAGACCGCAGCCCGCTCGTTTGACACTGAAGAAACGGCCCCGGCTGAACAGCCTGTCGCCAGCGAAACCGTGGCCGAAGTGGCAGACGGTGACGATCGCGATGGCAACAACATGCCACGTCGTTCACGTCGTTCACCGCGCCACCTGCGCGTGAGTGGCCAGCGTCGTCGTCGTTACCGTGATGAGCGCTACCCAACACAGTCACCGATGCCGCTGGCTAATGCTGCTGCATCACCAGAAATGGCTTCCGGTAAAGTATGGGTGTCTTACCCGGTAGCACAGGGCAGCGATCACGAAACGCATGAAGAACCTGGCCATTCTGTGGTTCCTGCTTACGGCCACGCTGACGTTGATGCGCCACAGGCCGTAGCAGCCGCAGACAGCATCATCAGCGCGAAGGATGAAAACCATGAACCCGCTGTTGTCGCTCCTGTTGCAGAAGCTTCTGCAATTGAAGCTCCGGCAGCAGAACAGGCAGCCCCTGTGCAGCTTGCGGAACCCCAGCCTGAAAATCTGCCAGAAATCACTCCGGTGATCGCGGAAGAGACGTCGGCCATCGATGCACCGGTAAGTGAAGAGCCGGCCGTCATCTCTTCTGCTGATGAAGCTGTCGCAGAAGAGACCGCTGCCGCGTCTGTTTCGGCAGACGACGTTCAGACAGAACCGGCCTTCGTTGCCGTTGATGCCGTGGCTGAAATCGTTGAAGAAGCGAAGCAGGCTGCACCTGAGCAGCAGGCAGCCGAGATTGCTCACGCCGCGCCGGTTGAAGTCAGCGACGCGCTTGAGCAGCAGGTTGCTGAAGTGCTTCATGCACCGGAAGTGGCAGCGGAACCCGTTGTTACTCAGGAACCGCATGCGCCTGTCCCTGCCCGCGATGAACCTGTCGCTGAAGCAGAGACACCTGTCGCGGCTGAACCTGTTGTTAACGCACCGGTTGTTACTGAAACGGCTCAGGCTGAAATCGTGCCCGCTGCACAACCGGCTCAGAGCAACTTCAAGCTGCATGCCACGGCACCGATGACAAAAGCACCGGCTCCGGCTTACCAGCCAGAGACCCCACCTCAGAGCGACTGGGTGCGTCCGGACTTTAACTTTGAAGGTAAGGGATCTGCTGGCGGCCACGCGGCGACCCACCAGGCGACGGCTCCGGCCACGCGTCCTTAATACCGGATAAAGCGTCAATCAGGCCCTGACCTCTGGTCAGGGCTTTTTTTATGCCCTCACTTCACTGAATACCTTTTTCTCTGTTTCACCTTCCCCCCGGGCTGTGGCAGAGTGGCTGTCCTGTTTTCAACCCAAAGGCTGACAGCGTGACCGTTAAAAATATTCTCCTCACCGGCGCAAGTGGGCGCATCGGGCGTACCTTTTTCAATGCCATGAAGGAGAGCTGGCGCTTCGTACTGACCGACCTTAGCCTGCCGGCTTACGATGTACCTTCTCCGCACCGGTTTATTCCAGCTGACCTCTCGCTGCCGGGGGTGGCTGCCGAGCTGTTGCGCGGAGAGACGTTTGATGCGGTGATTCATCTGGCCGGCATTCCCGATGCCGGTGCGGCTTTCGAAGACCTGCTGCCCGCCAATATTTTATCTACGACTTACCTGCTTGAAGCCGTGTCGCATACCCCCTGCCCGCGCTTTATTTTTGCCAGCAGCGCACAGACTATCGAAGGGTATCCTGAAGACGTGCAGATCCACCCGGGTATGGCGGTGGCTCCGGCCAATTTATACGGCGTGACGAAATGCTACGGGGAAGCACTCTGCTCCTTTTACGCCACTCAGCGCGGCATAAGCTGCGTGGCACTGCGGATAGGGGCATTTGAAACCCGCTGCCCCAGCAACCTGAAAAACGCCAGAGACTACAGCGCCTGGCTCAGTCCGGAGGATGGCGTCAGGCTGCTGACCGCAGCGGTAACGGCAGAAAATATTACGTTCTTTATTGGCTACGGGATCTCAGATAACCGGTTTAAACGATTTGATCTGAGTCAGACTCGCGAGGTGCTGGGCTATCAGCCCCGGGATAATGCTTTCAGCGAATTTGTCCCGGAACAGTCGATCTTTTAACGGCGGCAAAAAAAACCCGCTGCCAACAGAGAGCTGTCGGCAGCGGGACAAACTGAACGTACCCGGTTAAAGCACGTTCAAATTCTGATGTCAGATTATCGATTCAAACTAAACAGTGACAGCTTGGACATCTGCTGGAATACGGTATAGGACGCCTGCAGGGCGGCCTGCTGCATGGTGTAACTGGAAATGGTTTCGGTCGTATCTGCGCCGATCAGTCCGCTGACCTTATTTTTCAGACTGAGCGTGGTGTCATCCCCTTTCGCATCCAGTTTCCCCAGTTCATCAAGATTGGTACCAATCTGTGCACGAACCGCTGACACGTTTTCCTGCGCATTGCGCAGTCCGCGGTTGGCTTTACCCATATTAAGGGCCTCGGCATCCACCGCCGCCTGGTCGGCATTTTCCAGCGGGACCTTCAGCGATTTGATCGCCGTATCCAGAATGGTAAAGATATTACTTTCACTGGCCGTACCGTCAGGCTCTTTCACCGCGCTGCTGGTGAGTGAGTCGAATATCTGCGCACCGGTGTGGTTGATGATCAGCGTACGGCTGGCATCCACCTTCTGGGAAATGGGTGTATCCCCGCCCTGATAAGTGGTGTTTCCGTTCGCATCCGTCACAAACGGTGGCGTATCGCTTTCATAACCGGCAAATACATAACGGCCATTGCCGTCGGTGCTGTTGGCCAGGTTCAGCATCTGTGCACGAATCCCTTCTAACTGCGTCGCATAAGAGGCGCGGTCTGTGTCAGATAAGATACCGTTGGATGCAGCCACTACCGTAGTCTGCGCGCTGATGATAACGTCCACCGCCTGTTTCAGCGTGGTATCTTCCGTCGACTGGTTCTGTGTGGCAAACACGCGCGCCGTTTTGTACTGGGCGGTTTCCGCCTGAGCCTGGGACACTACCACCGCCTGCGCTGCGGCCACCGGATCGTCCGACGGTCGGTTCACCCGGTTGCCGGTCGCGAGCTGTTCACCCACTTTCAGCCAGCTCGCCTGAGAAGTCTGGATGCCGCGCATCTGCTGGTCATAGATCATGCCGGTACTGAGTCGCATGGTATTAATTCCTCTGCAATAAATTAGCTGACAGCACTAATCAGTGACTGAAAAATGGTGGAAGCGGTCTGCAATACCTGGGCATTGGCCATGTAGTACTGCTGATAGCGCGTCAGATTCGAATACTCTTCATCGAGGTTAACCCCGGAAACCGACTGCTGCTGGTTGGTCAGCTGCGTTACCACGGCCGTCTGGGTCTTACTGGTGGTTTGCAGCGTACTGGTTTTGTTACCCACCTCAGCCACCAGGCTGGCGTAACCCTGCGTCAGGGTGCTCTTACCGTTGATCACGTTCGCGGTCTGCAAGGCCAGCAGCTTTTGCACATTCTCATTGTTGCTCGCGCCCCCCGTCGAACTGGCGGCAGCCAGCTCAGACTCCTTGGTCACCAGCACGCTCATGTCACTGACTACACTTGCAACCGGCTTGATGGTAAAGCTGTCTTTACTGGCGGGCAGCTGGTCATACGCAACGGAAAGACCGTCAAATGACAGCGTCTTCGCCGTAGCATCAACGGTTACCGTTGACTTGGTGTTATCCGACAGACGGGTCGCCGTCCAGTTAGTGCCGTCGTAACTGACAGAGTAATCAGACGCCTGCACCTTAGTGGTATCACTCCACGTGGCCGTCAGGGACGCGCCACCGGTATTGTTGGTGTTAGCCAGTACAGAAGGCTTGCCAAGACTGAAGAAAGCGCCGCCGTCCTCGCCCTGGCTATCTTTGCCCTGCATATGCTGGGCGTTAAAGCTGGTACCCAGCGCCATCGCCAGCTGGCCGACCTGATTGCGTGCGCCGTCAAGATCGCTGCGGAACGCCAGCAGGCCACCCAGTGAACCGGTGGTGATCAGCTTTTCAGAGAACTGCGTTTTTGCGCCCGTAGCCGGATCGACGGTGGCGAGTGTGGTACGCGCCGGATCGGCGCTGGACGGCACCGCCGCCAGCTGGCTGTAGGTGTCACCCTGCACCAGGGAGATACCGTTGCCGATGGAGATATTGTAACTGCCGCCATTCTGCTGGCTGACATTCACCCCCACCAGCTTATTCAGCTCACTGACCAGCTGATCGCGCTGATCCAGTAAATTATTCGGTTCGCTGCCCGCACCAGCGCCCTTCAGCTTAGTGATCTGCTGATTAACGTTCGCGATCTGTTTGGCGTAGTTATTAATCTGGTCGACAGTTGCCTTCACCGAGGTGTTCACGCTGCTGTCGAGATTCGATAAATAGGTATCGGTCACCTGGAACTGATTCACCAGTCCCTGCGCTTTGCCGATGACGGCCTGGCGCGCAGAGGAGTCGCTGGCATTGCTGGACAGCGTCTGCAGCGAGCTGAAAAAGTCCTGAATATTGGTCGACAGCGTATTCGTGGTGCTGGAAAAGATGTCATCAAGACTGGAGATCTGACCGTACTGGGTAGTGATCGCGCTGGACTGTGCGCTGGCCGCACGCAGCTGGTTGGTGATGAACTGATCGTATTCGCGATAGACTGTCGAGACATTCGCCCCGTTGCCGTAATAATTGTTACCGCTCAGGGTACTGTTCGCCTGAGCCAGCACGGTGGTCTGGCGTGAATAACCGGTAACGGCATAGTTAGTGATGTTGTTACTGGTGGTATTCAGCGCGGCGGATGCGGCGCTTAACCCGCTCATTGCGGTATTAATTAAGTTTGCCATTTCGGTTCCTTGTTAACCGGCAACTGCGAGCCAGCATTGACGAATCATTTGCCGGAAGCGGGTTAACCCCATCCGGCCTGAAAAGGTTATCGGTTAAATCGGGGTAAACTTGAGCCTTCTCCCCACATTTTTAAAACAAATCGCCAATATCCTGGCTGTAGGCTTTGACCACTTTTTCACCCATGCTTTTGAACTGCTGGATCATGCCGACCAGTTTCTGTGCATACTTAGGATCGGTCGCATACCCCGCGGCCTGCAACGCCTGTGCGCCCTGCTCGGGTGAAGATGCGGTGGTCACTGCGGCGTAGCGCGGGTTGTTACTCAACAGTTTGACGTAGTCGTTCAGGGCATCGAAGTAGGAGTCATAAACGCGGAATTTCTGCTTTACCTTCTTCGCCTCACCGTTTTCGAATTCGGTGGTCATGATATCGGTGGTCTTGCCCTGCCAGCTGCCCGTGGCTTTAATGCCGAAGACGTTATAGCTCGGCTTACCGTCGCGGGTGAGGATCTGACGCTGACCCCAGCCGGATTCCAGCGCAGCCTGCGCAAGGATCAGGTGATGAGGAATACCGCTTTGCTCACTCGCTGCCTGCGCCGGTTTCGACAGCATGGCGATAAAGTCACCGTTATCTCCCGACAGCGGCATCTCATGGGAAGAGAAACGCGGCACCGCCTTGCGGACAATCTGCTCCATTGCAATCGGCGGTAACGTGTTAATAAAGCTCTTATCCAGCGGCATGGGCACCGTACCCGCTTTTTCATTCAGCGGCTTCTGGCCTTCCATCTGTTTAACAATGAGATCTGCCAGACCGAGGCCTTTCGCCCCGATCTGCTGGCCAATCTGCTGATCGTACATGGAGGTATAAAGCCGCGTCTGTTCGCTGCTCATCAGGCCATCCTGAGGCAGCGCCTGGCGCATACTTTTCAACATCATCTGTACAAACATCCCTTCGACCTGTTTGGCCACTTCCCGCGCATGGGCTTTCGGATCGTTGCCCGCCAGGCGTTTCAGGTTGTTTAGCGAGCGGCTGTCATACGCCGCGCTGGTCAGAGACTGGCTGTGGTCGGTCATCAGATAATTTCCAGTTTTGCGTGCAGACAGCCTGCGCTTTCCATGGACTGCAGAATCGACATCAGGTCGATAGGCGTTGCGCCCAGCGCGTTAAGCGCCCGCACTACGCTGTTCAGGTTGGCGCTGGCATTGACGGTCTGTAACGCCCCACCGCTCTGACGCAGATCGATCTGAGTCTGTGGTGTCACCACCGTCTGACCGCCGCCAAACGGCGTATCCGGCTGGCTGACGTTTTGCGTCTGGTTCACGGTAACTGACAGGCTGCCCTGCGCGATGGCGCACTGTGTCAGCATCACCTCACGGTTCATCACTACCGAGCCGGTGCGTGAGTTGATGATCACTTTGGCATCCTGGATCGGCACCGAAACGTCAATGTTCTGAATATCTGCCAGCAGGCGCACCTGAGAAGTGCTGTTCGCTGACGAGCGGATTTGCACGGTGCGGCCGTCAACGGCCTGGGCCATACCGTAACCGCCCCGGCTGTTAATGGCGTCGCTGATGCGCTGCGCCATGCTGAAATCTTCCTGATTGAGGTAGAGACTGACCACGTTGCTGGTGCCGAAGTTGTTCGGCAGCTCACGCTCAATGGTGGCACCGCCGGTGATCCGCCCGCCGTTGACCTGGTTCACCTGCACACTGCTGCCGCCGGCGGCCGCACTGGCCCCGCCGATCAGAATATTCCCCTGCGCCAGCGCATACACCTGGTTATCCACCCCTTTCAACGGTGTCATCAGCAGCGTACCGCCGCGCAGACTTTTGGCGTTCCCCATGGAGGACACCACGACGTCCAGCACCTGGCCCTGACGGCCAAACGCCGGCAGCTTGGCAGTGACCATCACTGCCGCCACGTTTTTCAGCTGCATATTGGTGCCGGTCGGCACGGTGATCCCCAACTGCGAAAGCATGTTACTCAGGCTCTGCGTGGTAAACGGCGTCTGCGTCGTCTGGTCACCGGTGCCATCCAGCCCCACCACCAGGCCGTAGCCGATAAGGGAGTTATCGCGCACGCCGCCCACCGTCGTGAGATCGCGAATACGATCGGCCTGAGCCAGGGTGCTGAACCCCACCATCAGCAGCAGGGCAAATCGAATCAGTACATTACGCATTAAAACCTCTTACATCGGTGATATGTTCAGGAAGAACCGCTGCAGCCAGCCCATATTCTGCGCTTCATTGATATAGCCGTTACCGACGTATTCAATGCGGGCATCGGCCACCTGAGTAGAAACAACGCTGTTGCTGGCGCTAATCGTGCGGGGGTTAACCACGCCGGAGAAGCGGATAAACTCTGTTCCCTGATTAATCTCAATCTGTTTCTCACCGACCACATTCAGGTTGCCGTTCGGCAGGACCTGATTAACGGTAACGGTGATGGTGCCGGTGAAGGTGTTGTTCGCCGAAGCGCCCCCTTTGCCAGAAAAATCATTTTTGCCTTCCCCGGCGAAGGTGGCTTTGTCGCCGCCCAGCAGTCCGACCAGGGCACGCGGTGTGGCAGACAGCCCAAAGCTACTGCTGCCATCACGTCCGGCATTGGCTGAAGAACTCTTACTCGCGCTGACATTTTCCTGCAGCGTGATGGTTAACGTGTCGCCAATATTACGCGGGCGTCGATCCTCAAACAGCGGCTGATAGCCGTAGTTCATCGGCATCACGCCCTGAAAAATAGAGCCGTTGACCAACGCAGGCGAAGCAGGCATCGGCTGGGCCGTTGTCGAACCTTCCACCAGTGGCTTACGGGGAACTAACGCACAACCGTTAAGCGTTAGCAGCAGCGTGGCCACTAACAAACGTCCAGGCAATGAGATCTGCTGCGCCATGGATATAAACCTTTCATTACGAGAATATTTTATTAACGGGCCGGGCAAGCCCGGCACCTGTAACGGTCAGACAGGCCGTTTTACACTTACAGCTGAGTCAGCTTCGCCAGCATCTGGTCAGACGTACTGACCGCCTTACTGTTAATTTCGTAAGCGCGCTGAGTCTGGATCATGCTGACCAGCTCTTCCGCTACGTTAACGTTCGACGTTTCAACGTATCCCTGATACAGCGTACCTGCGCCGTTATTGCCCGGGTTACTCTCCGTCGGAGCACCCGAGGCCTGCGTTTCCTGGTAAAGGTTCTCACCCATACTTTCCAGACCGGCGTCATTGATAAAAGTACTCAGCGTCAGCTGGCCTACCTGTACCGGGTTGGTCTGCCCCTGCTGCGTAACGCTCACCACACCGTCACGGCTGACCGTCATGCTAAGGGCATTCGGGGGAATGGTGATGGCAGGCTGTACCGGGAAACCGCTGTTGGTCACCAGCTGGCCATTCTGATCGGTCTGGAATGAGCCATCACGGGTATAGGCGGTCGTTCCATCCGGCATCTGCACCGAGAAGAAGCCCTGACCACTGATCGCCACATCTTTCGATGAGTCCGTCTGCGACAGGTTGCCCTGATTGTGCAGACGTTCGGTAGAAACCGGACGGACACCCGTACCAATCTGTAAACCTGAAGGCAGCGTTGTCTGTTCTGACGACTGAGCCCCTGGCTGACGCATGGTCTGGTACATCAGGTCTTCAAACACCGCGCGCTGACGTTTAAAGCCGTTGGTGCTGACGTTTGCCAGGTTGTTGGCAATAACGTCCATGTTGGTCTGCTGGGCGTCAAGGCCGGTTTTGGCAATCCATAAAGAACGGATCATGTGTTATTCCTCTGGTCAGCTCATTGACAGCAGCTGGTTGGCTCTTTGTTCGTTTTCATCGACGCTGGAAATGACTTTCATCTGCATCTCGAAACGACGGGCGTTGGCGATCATATCGACCATGGTCTGCGTGGTACTGACGTTGCTGCCTTCCAGCACGCCCGGCATCACTTTCATCGTCGGGTCGTTGGCCAGGGTGGCACCACGCTGTGCCACTGCGCTGGCGGAGACGCGGAACATGCCGTCATCGCCACGCGTCAGCTCGCTGCCGGTCGCCTGCACCAGCTTGAGCCTGCCCAGCTGCACCGTCGCGTTCGGGGCATCACCCGGATTCAGCGCGGTAATCGAACCGTCAGCCGCGATGGTGAGTTCAGCGCCCTGCGGCACCGCAATCGGCCCACCGTCGCCCATCACCACGTTGCCCTGTACGGTAAGCTGCCCGGCCGGGCTGACTTCCATATTACCGTTGCGGGTGTAGGCTTCGGTGCCGTCGGCAGTCTGCACTGCCAGCCAGCCGTCTCCCTGCATCGCCACGTCCAGCGCACGCTCGGTGTAATCCAGCGCGCCCTGCGTCATATCTACTCCCGGCGTTGACGCCGTGACCAGCGTACGGGTGGGCAGTGACAGGCCTTCCACCGGAACCGCACGCGCAGCGCTGAGCTGCGCACGGAAGCCCGGTGTGGCGGCGTTGGCCAGGTTGGCCGCCGTCACTGCCTGCTGATCGAGGGTCTGACTGGCAGCCCCCATTGCGGTATAGATTGCGTGATCCATTGGACTCCCCTGTTAACCGTATTAACGCAGGTTGACCAGCGTGTTAAGGATCTGGTCCTGAGTTTTGATGGTCTGCGCGTTTGACTGATAGTTACGCTGCGCGACGATCATGTTCACCAGCTCTTTACTCAGATCAACGTTCGAAGACTCCAGCGCACCGGCGGTCAGCGTACCGAGGTTACCGGTACCGGCGATGCCGGTCAGCGCCTGACCAGATGAAGAGGTGGCAGACCACACGTTGTCACCTTCCGACTTCAGGCCTTCCGGGTTAGCGAAGTTAGCCAGCACGATCTGACCCAGCACCTGAGTCTGTTCGTTGGAATAGGTCCCGACCAGCGTGCCATCATCATTGATCTGATAGCTGGTCAGTTCGCCAGGCTTATAGCCATTCTGAACCGGGTTACCAAAGGTGGTGGTGCCGTTGTTCTGCTGCAGGCTGCCGGTGATATCCACAGTCAGATTGGTCGGGCCTGCTGAACCGTTCAGGGAGCCCATGGTGAAGCCGACCAGACCGCTTGCCGGGGTAGTCAGGTTACCGCTGGTATCAAACTCCAGATTGGTTGGCGTGCCCGTGGTTCCGGTTGACGAATCTACCGGTGTAACCGTCCACTTGTTATCTGCTGTCTTGTTAAAGTACAGGTTGATAATGTGTGTGTTACCCAGTGAGTCAAACGTGGTCATCGCTGACTTGGCGTTAGATGTCGTAGGATCATCAATTTTCAAATCAGCAACAGGCTTAATGGTGTCCGTAGAGTTCAGGTTAGCCGTCATCGATGTCGTTGTGGTGGCTTTAGCCGACATGCCGCCGGTGGGTACACTCAGGCCTACCGGGTTAGCACCGGTCTGGATAGTTGGCGGTGTGCCGGTGGCCGGATAGCCGGTCAGCTGCAGACCCTGCATGTTGACGATATTACGATCGGCGTCGAGGGTGAACTGGCCGTTACGGCTGTAGTACACGGCACCGCTGGCATCCGCCATGCGGAAGAAGCCCTGCTGGCTGATCGCCACATCAAGACCACGGCTGGTGGTGGTGGTGGTACCGTCGTTAAAGTCCTGCACCACGGCCGCAACCTTGGTACCCAGACCGACTTTTGATCCGGCAAACATATCGGCAAACGCGACGGTGCTGGATTTAAAACCCGCTGTCGCGGAGTTGGAGATGTTGTTACCAATAACGTCGAGGTTGCTCGATGCTGCGTTTAAGCCGCTGACTGCCTGTGAAAAGCCCATGTTGTCACTCCTGAAGCATAAATTAGTGGATTAAATAATCTGACGTATGTTATCCAGGGTGGTCGTACCCATGGTGCCAAGGTCAAGTACTGCGCCTTTTGAGCCGCTACTGACGCCGCTCACCAATGCATAGTTCAGCGGCTGTGCCACCAGCTGGCCAGTAGCATTGCTGGCGCTGATGGAAACGGTATATTTGCCGTCGGCGGCGGCGGTGCCATCCGCGGCTTTACCATCCCACTGGAAGGTATGCACGCCAGCGGTCTGTGCGCCGAGGTCAATGGTCTGGATCACGGCACCGCCAGCATCTTTAATGGTGGCGGTCGTCGAGGTTGAGGCCTGCCCCAGTTCCACACCAAATGGCGTGGTGGTGGTTTTACCGACCAGAATTTGTGACCCGTTGACCATCACACCGTGACCGATCAGCGTCGACGCCTGTAAAGACTGACCGGAAGTAATCTGGCCGGAGATCGAACCGAGGGTAGTGTTCAGCTTCTCAATCCCGCTCAGGGTGTTGATCTGCGCCAGCTGCGAGGTCAGCTGGCTGTTGTCCATCGGGTTCGTCGGGTCCTGGTTCTGCAGCTGGGTTACCAGCAGCGTCAGGAAGTTACTCTGTAAGTCCGCCGCTGACGTATCAGAAGAAGACGAAGAAGACTGCAGCGTGGTGGTAGCCTGCTTCTCATTTACACCAACAGCAATACTCATCGGGAAGCTCCTTATTGACCCATGGTTAAGGTTTTCAACATCATTTGTTTAACGGTGTTTAAAACCTCGACATTGGCCTGATAACTGCGCGAGGCCGACATGGTGTTCACCGTTTCACCCACAACATCCACATTGGGCATTTTTACGTAGCCTTTGGCATCTGCCATCGGGTTACCGGGTTCATAGACCAGACGCGCCGGGGCCGGATCGTCGATCACCTGAGCCACTTTGACGCCACCGGTAGGCGAACCCGGTGCCGCGTCGGTTTGAAACACGACCTGCTTCGCCACGTAGGGCTGACCGTCCGGCCCGGTGACGCTGTCGGCGTTGGCCAGGTTACTGGCGCTGACGTTAAGACGCTGTGATTGTGCAGCCATTGCCGAACCGGCAATATTAAAAATATTCAAAAGTGCCATGCGTTATTGCCCCTGTAGCACAGACATCATGCCCTTAATCTGACTGCTGATAGCCATCAAATCCGTCTGATATTTCAGACTGTTATCGGCAAACTCTGTGCGTTCGCGGTCCATATCTACCGTGTTACCGTCCAGCGCAGGCTGGTCAGGAACGCGGTACATCAGATCCATCGAAGGCGGTTGAAGATTTTCTGCAGGAATATGGCGTGCCGACGTCACCGCCAGCGACAGACCGGAACCCTGCGCGCGCCCCTGTTCCAGCACTTTGTTCATCTGGCTGGCGAAATCGATATCGCGTGCCTGATAGCCTGGCGTGTCAGCGTTAGCGATATTGGATGCCAGGATTTCCTGTCGCTGTGCACGCAGGTTCAGGGCTTCGGTATTAAACCGTAGTGCTGCGTCCAGTTTGTCGAGCATGCGTCCTCCGCAAGTGAGAATTTAGAGCTGACAGCATAATCGCCGGGGGGAAAGGGCTATCGTTTGAATAGCGCTAAAAAGCGTCGCTAATTTGCGCCTTGACAATATGTGCGGAGGGGTAGAATCAGTGCCAGGTTGATTAAGAGGAAGCCCTGATGCGAGGAATGACAAGACTGCTGGCCGTTTTACTGGTTCTGATAAGCGCCTCTGCCAGTGCTGCTGACCTTAACGCACAGCTCAATGAATTTTTCAAAAACCGCTATGGGCAAAGCGGACAGGCTGCCGATAACATGACCGTAGTGGTGAAAACGCCACAGCGGATGTGGCCCGCCTGTGAACAGCCGAAGTTCTCCCTGCCCGGCAATAGCCGCATGTGGGGCAATATCAGCGTCGCGGCCAACTGCGAACAGAATCGCCGTTATATCCAGGTCCAGGTTCAGGTTACCGGTACTTATCTGGTCGCCACCCGCCAGGTCTTACGGGGTGCCACCATCAGCGCGGATGATATGCGCCTGGAACAGGGTCGGCTGGATACCCTCCCCGCCCGTACGGTAATGAAAGCGGAGGAGGCAGTCGGTGCCATCGCCCTGCGTGACATCACGCCAGGACAGCCCGTGACCCAGATGATGATGCGCCAGCCATGGCGGGTGAAGGCCGGTCAGACGGTCACCATCACCGCCAGCGGTGATGGTTTTAACATCAGCAGCGAGGGTAAGGCGATGAACAATGCCGCCGCCCTGCAGACGGTCAGAGTACGAATGAATTCAGGACAGATTGTGATGGGTAAGGTCGACGCTAATGGGAATATTCTGATAACGCTATAAACCACTAAAGTAGGCCTCAGTTCTGCCGATAGTGTTAATAACGGCCATTTTACTATTAGAATATTGAACATCAGACCCGCATGTCTGAGTTAACAGGAGCGCATATGAGCATCGACAGAACCCAGCCACTGAAACCAGCAAGTACCGTTCAGCAACGTGACACCAATGATGTTGCCCAGCCGAAAGCCCGTGCGGCAGAAAGTAAAGCTGCGGCCACGCCAAACGGTACTCAGGTTGTCCTCAGCGGTGCCCAGTCACAGCTGACCAAAGCCAGCGCACAGGACATTAATACTGTTCGTGTGGAAGAGCTGAAGAACGCAATTCGCAACGGCGAACTGAAGATGGACACCGGCAAAATTGCCGACGCGCTGATTCAGGAAGCTAAAGACTCACTGCAAGGTAATTAACCCATGGATAAGCTGCAAAACGCCCTTGATAAAATGCTTGAAGTTCTGTCATCGCTGGCCGATGTCATGAATGCAGAGCAGGAACAGCTCTCAGCAGGTCAGGTTAACAGCAGCTTATTACAGCGAATTACCGAGGATAAAAGCTCTTTACTGGCTACCCTCAACTTCCTGGAAGAGATGCGTCGTGACGCGGAAAAAGCCAGTGGAACCCATGTGCCCTATAGCCGGCACCCCGAACTGGCGCGTCGCTGGTCATCTATTCAGGATCAGACGGTAAAACTGCGTGATACCAATCTACACAACGGTATGCTGCTCAATCATCAAATCAGTCATAACGAGCATGCGTTGCAGGTACTGAAGCCTTATCAGTCACAAAAATTTTATGGCCCTGACGGTCATGCGGTAACCAGCGCTCCGGTCAGCCGCAAAGCCTGAGTCTCCGTCAGCCATTGTCAGACTTTACCCTGCAGCGCTTTTGCGCTGCGGGGTTTTTCTGTTCACACCGCCGAACGGCGGGAGAAGTGTGCCGGGCGGAACCCCAGTAGCGCCAGCACGGCAAAATAGACACCGCCGCCCACCGCGCAGACTGCCGCCAGTCGCAGCAGGCGCGACAGCATATTGCCGGTCGCCCAGTCTGGCATCAGCAGCATCATGCCCACTAACGCCGCAGCCATCATCACCACGGCAACGACCAGACGGACGAGGAAGCTGAACCAGCCCGGCTGTGGCTGGAAAATATCCTGTTTACGCAACTGCCAGTAAAGCAGTGCCGCATTGAGGCAGGCCGCCAGACCGATCGACAGCGACAGCCCCGCATGTTTTAGCGGGCCAATAAAGGCAAGGTTCATCAGCTGAGTGGCGGCCAGCGTGAACAGCGCAATTTTCACCGGGGTTTTAATGTTCTGACGGGAATAGAAGCCCGGTGCCAGCACTTTCACGACAATCAGCCCCATCAACCCGACCGAATAGGCCACCAGCGCGCGCTGGGTCATTGCCGCATCGAACGCGCTGAATTTACCGTACTGGAACAGCGACACGGTCAGCGGCTTTGCCAGGATACCCAGCGCGACGGCGCTGGGCAGCGCCAGCAGGAAGCAGAGCCGCAGCCCCCAGTCCATCAGCCGGGAATACTCATCCTGATTACCGCTGGCAAAGCTTTTTGCCAGTGACGGCAGCAGGATAGTACCGAGCGCGACGCCCAGCACCCCGGATGGAAATTCCATCAGACGGTCGGCGTAGTACATCCAGGAGACGGAGCCTGACACCAGGAAAGAGGCAAAGATGGTGTTGATGATCAGGGAAATCTGACTGACTGACACGCCGAGGATCGCCGGGCCCATCTGACGCATCACGCGCCATACGCCGGCATCCTTCAGATTCAGACGCGGCAGCACCAGCATGCCGATTTTCTTCAGGTGCGGGAGCTGATAGCCCAGCTGTAACACCCCGCCTGCCACCACCGCCCAGGCCAGCGCCATGATCGGCGGATGGAAGTACGGTGCGGCAAAGACGGCAAAGCCGATCATGCTGACGTTTAGCAGCGTAGGGGCAAAGGCCGGCACGGAGAAGCGGTTCCAGGTATTGAGGATCGCCCCCGCCAGCGACGCCAGCGAAATCAGCAAAATATAGGGAAATGTGACGCGCAGCAGTGAGGAGGTCAGGGCAAACTTATCGGGCGTGTCCGCAAAGCCCGGAGCGGTGATCAGGATCACCCACGGGGCGGCGAACATCCCCGCGACAGTGACAATCGCCAGCGCCAGCGTCAGCAGTCCGGAAACATAGGCCACAAACACTTTTGTCGCTTCTTCACCCTGCTTACTTTTGTACTCCGCAAGGATAGGCACAAAGGCCTGAGAAAAAGCCCCTTCCGCAAAAATACGACGCAACAGGTTGGGCAGCTTAAAGGCGATAAAGAAGGCATCCGTCGCCATGCCTGCGCCGAATACGCGCGCGACGATGGCATCACGCGCAAAACCCAGCACGCGTGAAAACAGGGTCATGGAGCTGACCGCCGCCAGTGATTTCAACAGGTTCATGTATATCCTGATTCAGGTATCCGGGAAGACCGGCTTGCAACAAGAGAGGTCCGGTGAGATCCGGTCCGTTTAGGGTGTGGATAGTCTACTGAAGTGAAAGGAAATAACCACTGCGGATTGTTACGGGTTTTATCCTGTCTGCGCCGGCCTGCATCGTCATTGAAAAGGGCTGACCACAAAAGAAGGTCAGCCCCTACAGCCGCCTATTCCCGCTCGGCGTCACGCCACAGTTTTTCCACCATACGCTGGGCGATTAACGCCTGTTCTCCGCTGGTTTGCGGCATTGTCTGATTTTCCACACAGCGGATAAAATGGTGCGCTGCGCCGACAAAACCGCGCTGCTCCAGGGTGGTCTGCCAGCCGGGGGTTGGATCCACGCTGATCATCCCCGCTTTCTCCTGCTGCCAGTCGCGCATCTCGCTAACCTGATAGACGGCACCGTCATCGATTGCCATCACCCGCTCGGTCTGGCTCCCTGCACGGCGATGCATACTGGTGGTCACCTGGATGTTACCGGCGTTAAAATGGTGTTCGGCATACAGCATCTGCCCGCTGTCATTTGTCTGCAGCGTCCCACTCAGGAGCCGCCCCTCCCCACCCGCCAGCCACAACGCACTGTCGACCACGTGCAGGTAATCATCCAGCAGCGTGAAGAACAGATCCTGTGGGCCGACGCTGTCGCTGCGGTGCTTATCCATGCGGATAGCAGCAGGCTGCACCAGTGCCTCTTTCAGTTGGAGGTAGCGCGGTGCAAAGCGGCGGTTAAACGCCACCATCAGCTTACGCCCGCGCCTGTCAGCCAGTTCCACCAGCCGCTCGGCCTCGCTCAGGGTGGCCGCAAGCGGTTTGTCCACGCAGACATCCACACCGGCACGCAGCAGGCGATCCACAATGGCATAGTGGCTGGCGGTAGAGCTGTGAACGAATACTGCGTCGCTGGCCGCAGCCAGGTCGTCGAGGGTCGCCAGCAGCGGAATACGATAGCTGTCGCAGATCGGCCGCGCCTTTGCCTGATTTGGTGAAAAAGCCCCGGCAATTTGCCAGCCGTCGGTGCGGGCCAGCACCGGCAGCCAGGCCTTCTGCGCTATCCCTCCCAGCCCGACGATACCGACTTTCAGTCCGCTCATTCCGCCCCCTGTGCGTTCAGTAACCGGTCAATCTGCTGCTGTAAAGACGCGACCTGCTGTTCGAGGGTGTCGACGCGCGCTTCCAGCCCTCCATCCGTTTCAATGCCGGGGCTGGCGGTCAGTGTCTGTTCCTCCACGTCACCGCTGAACAGGTGCCTGTAGCGGCTTTCACGCTTGCCCGGTTCACGAGCCAGTCTGACCACCAGCGGCCCCTCTTCGCGCTGCACCAGATGCTCCAGTACCTGCTCCACTTCCCCCACATCGGCAAAGTCATACATCCGCGTACTGCGGGTACGCAGCTCACCCGGCGTCTGGGCCCCACGCAGCAGCAGGGTGGCAATCACCGCGACCTGCGCCGGAGAAAATTTAAGCTGGCCGAACTCAGAATTACAGAAACGCTGCTCATACTTCACTACCCGGCTGCCAACGCCGCTGAGGGCCGTCAGCTGATGTTTTTTAACCAGCAGATCGAGCGTATTCTGCACTTCGCTCTCGCTCAGGGACATGACCGGTTCACGGTTCGACTTTTGATTACAGGCGGTGACCACGCCGTTCAGCGACATCGGGTACTGGTCCGGCGTGGTGACCTGTTTTTCCAGCAGGCAGCCGATCACCCGCGCTTCAGTGGCGGTTAAGGGCGTTTTGATCATCAGGGTTATACTCCACGCCGTTCCGGCGTCCATTCATGGGAGGTCAGCGCCGTCAGGACATGGTCCTGCCAGCGGCCATCAATCATCAGGTAATCTTTGGCATAGCCTTCTTTTTCAAAGCCGAGGCGGGCCAGTAATCCGCCGCTGCGCTGATTGTGCGGCATATAATTGGCCATAATACGATGCATTCGCTGCTGGCGCTGCATATAGCGAATGGCACTTTGCAGCGCTTCGAACATCATGCCCTGCCCCTGCCATTTCTCGCCCAGTGAATAGCCGAGATAGCAGGCGTGAAACGAGCCGCGCAGCACGTTGCTGAAGTTCGCCACGCCGCGGATCTCATTCTCATCCGGGTCCATGACGGCAAAGTAGAAGGCACTGCCCTGTTTCTGCATTTCCATTATCAGACCCAGCCGTGCCTGCCAGCCGGAAGGATAGCAGTGGCTTTCGTCACGGACCGGCTCCCAGGGCTTCAGGAAAGCGCGATTTTCAGCATAGTAATCAGCCAGTCTCCAGGCATCACGCTCATTGACCAGACGGACAACCAGACGATCGGTAGTCAGGTGCACTTTCGGCACGGCAGTACGGTAGCCAAACATCTTATCTCCTGAAATCTCTGGCCAAAATAACATTCTTCAACGGGAGCCACCGGCAGTAAACAGCACGGAATTCCTGTTGCTTCACTATAACCGCCATCGCGAACCCGGGTAAAATAGTGCCGGATAAAAAATCGCGAAATTGACGATAAAACCGTGAAAATCCGGTGTGAATTTGCCCTATGCCGTGTTCTCTTCCATACTTCTTTAATACATTCAGGTAATTGATGGATTTTTCATCGTTATCACGACTAAGGGGAACCGATTGAAACTTTATATCTACGATCACTGCCCGTTCTGCGTTAAAGCCCGTATGATCTTCGGTCTGAAAAATCTCCCGGTTGAGCTCATCGTTATGATGAACGATGACGAAGCCACGCCAAACCGGCTGATCGGCCAGAAAATGGCCCCCATCCTGATGAAAGACGACGGCAGCTGTATGCCGGAAAGCCTGGATATCGTGCAGTATATTGATCGGCTGGACGGAGAGCCGCTGCTGACCGGGAAAACCAATCCGGCCATTACAGACTGGCTGCGTCATGTTCATAGCTATGTGAATAAGCTGCTCTATCCGCGCGTGGCGGAAGCCCCCTTTGCTGAATTCTCAACGCCGGAAGCCCGTACCTATTTCAAAAACAAGAAGCAGGCGGTCGCCGGTGACTTTGCCGAACTGCGTGAGCACTCCGCAGGCTGGATCAAAAATATCAATGACGACCTGCGTAAGCTCGATAAGCTGATTGTGAAACCCAATGCTGTGAACGGTGAACTGTCGCTGGACGATATTCATCTGTTCCCTCTGCTGCGCTCGCTGACGCTGGTTGCCGGCGTCGAATACCCAAGCCGCGTGGCCGACTACCGTGACAATATGGCTAAACAGACTCAGGTTACTCTGCTCTCCTCTTCTGCCTCCTGACCTGCCGGGCCGTCGTATGGCGGCCCGACACATCCCGTTGTCATTTCCTGCGGTTTCTCTCAGCGTTGTCCTGGTGACGAACCGGCCTGAGTGGTGCATGCTATTCCCCTGCTCCGGCGGGATCGTCCGGTGATTAAAAACAGAGGAACAACATGAAAAAAACACTTTTTGGCCTTGGCGCTTTACTGTTAGCGGGTTTGGTCAGTGGCTGCAATCAGATCGCCCAGTACAGCATCAGCGAACAGGAAATTAACCAGGCGCTGGTTAAGCATAATAATTATGAAAAAAATATTGGTGTCGCCGGTCTCGCCGACGCGCACATTACGCTGAAGGATCTCGCCAGCCAGATAGGCCGTGAAGAGCCGAATAAAATCACGCTGACCGGTAAAGCAGATGTGAATATCAGCTCCCTGTTTGGCCCGCAGCAGGCGCAGATGACGCTGAAAATGAAAGCGCAGCCGGTTTTCAACCAGCAGGAAGGGGCCATTTATCTGAAAGACATGGAGCTGGTCGATGTCACGGTGCAGCCGAAGAAGATGGAAGGCGTGCTGAAAACGCTGACCCCGTACCTTAATGAGTCGCTGAAAAATTACTTTAATCAAAAACCGGCTTATGTCCTGAGCACTGACCGCAGCAAGGCGGAGTCGCTGGCGAAACGCTTTGCCAAAGGGCTGGAAGTGAAACCGGGCGAACTGGTAATCCCCTTCACCGACTGATCGACAAAACGGTACGGGCAAGCCCGTACCGTTTTTTCCCCCCCTTCGCATAAACCTGGTGCATTCCCCGCGCTTTATCCCTATCCTTAGTACCCGGCCAAAACCTGCCTTTTTCCTTTCTGCCGGAGCATATCGCATGACCACACAACCTCAGCAACTGATTATTCGCCGCCCTGACGACTGGCATATCCATCTGCGTGACGGGGAGATGCTGGAGGCGGTCGTGCCCTTTACCAGTGAAGTCTGTGGTCGCGCCATCGTGATGCCTAATCTGGTGCCGCCGGTCAGTAGCGTGGCCGCCGCCCGCGCCTATCGCGAACGAATTCAGGCCGCTGTCCCTGCCGGCCATCATTTCACTCCGTTGATGACCTGCTATCTGACCGACGGTCTCGACCCGGACGAAATTGAGACCGGCTTCAGTGAAGGGGTCTTTACCGCCGCGAAGCTCTATCCAGCGCACGCCACGACCAACTCCGCACACGGTGTCACCAGCATTACCGCTATTGCCCCGGTGCTGGAACGCATGCAGAAAATCGGCATGCCGCTGCTCATCCACGGTGAAGTGACTGATGCGCACATTGATATCTTTGACCGTGAGGCCCGGTTTATTGAGACGGTTCTGCATCCGCTGCGCCTGCAGTTCCCGGAGCTGAAAGTGGTCTGCGAGCATATCACCACCAAAGAAGCGGCCGCTTACGTGCTGGAAGGCAATCGTTTCCTCGGCGCAACCATCACCCCACAGCACCTGATGTTCAACCGTAACCACATGCTGGTCGGTGGTATTCGTCCGCACCTTTACTGTCTGCCGATCCTGAAGCGCAATATCCACCAGCAGGCGCTGCGCGATGCGGTTGCCAGCGGGCATGAACGTTTCTTCCTCGGTACCGATACCGCCCCCCACACACGCGACCGTAAAGAAACCAGCTGCGGCTGTGCCGGCGTGTTTAACGCCCCGTCCATGCTGGCCGCTTATGCCACCGTCTTTGAAGAGATTGGGGCGCTGGCCCACTTTGAGGCGTTCTGCGCTGAAAACGGGCCGCGCTTCTACGGGCTGCCGCTGAATGAAGGTACCGTGACGCTGGTACGCCAGCCCTGGACCGTGGCCGACGCGGTCCCGGTTGGCGATGACGGCCATACGCTGGTGCCGTTCCTGGCGGGCGAAACGCTGAACTGGCGGGTTGTGGTTTAGTTTTTGCCAGACAGATGCCGCTATCTGCAGGCGGCAGGGGGCCCGCATTTTCGGTTACTCCCCGGTCCCCGGTAAAAAGGATTGCACCCGGCTGAATTACTGTATATATTTACAGTAATTCAACCGGAGGCTATCATGCGTATTGAAGTCACTGTAGCAAAAACCACCTCGCTGCCTGCGGGTGCCATTGATGCACTCACGCAGGAACTCAGCAAAAGAATCGACAAACAGTTTCCTGACGGCAGCAATACCATTTCTGTACGCTACGCCGGTGCCAACAACCTGACGGTGATGGGCGGCGGAAAAGAAGCCAAAGATCAGATCAGCGATATTTTGCAGGAAACCTGGGAAAGTGCTGACGACTGGTTTATATCCTGAATAATCCGCATTGCCGCTGCGGTTGCGGCGACTCCCTCTGCGGCCTGAAGCAGAATGGATAAATAACGATTGTGCCATTTTCGCCGGATACGCTATCCGGCTTTTTTACGTCTTTTTTTTGCTGAAGAACACCGATAGACGCAACGGGTAGAATATCTTATTCTGAGCCTGACATTAATTACTGAGGTTTTTCTTATGGCTGCCGATAATCCAGAAGAGGCGATGACGTTTGGTGAGCTACTGGCCATGATTGGCGAACAGCAACGCCGTCTGACAGTATTAGAAAATGCCTTTTCCACCCTCTCCTTTTGCCTTGATGATAAAGCTAATCAACTGTTAATTCACAGTTTAAAGCTGGAGGGGCAGAACCAGAATCGTGATGAACAGTTGCAAAAACATTTCATCCGTCTGGCCGGGGAACTGGAAAAACGTTCAGGGGTGTTGCCCTCCTCTCCGGATGCACTCTCTACCCCAGAAATATGAGTGCATTTTCACAGCCGAATTAATCGCGCCGTCCCCTGCAGGGTGATTATTTTTCGCCCTGCTGAGGTTTAATTACCGGATGAATAGCGCCGTTTTTTTAAACAGCGCGAGATTTACATCGGCGAACAAAAAAAGTCCTGTTATAATTAGAACGCTCTAAGAAAAAAAACGCATTGAACCTCGATAAATCACTTCGTTGCCATCATTCACGAGTAATAAGGGGGTTATAATGGACAGAAACAAAGAGGTCATCCAGACACATCCCCTCATCGGATGGGATATCAGTACCGTAGACAGCTATGATGCCATGATGATCCGTTTACACTCGCTCTCTTCTGACCAGCAACAGGCGGAAGATGCAGAAGTCGGTCAGACCTACTGGCTGACCACGGACGTGGCAAGGCAATTTATCTCCATCCTTGAAGCTGGCATTGCCAAGATAGAAGCGACTGAATACCAGGATCGTGACTACAAAAAGCACTAATCTGTGACGGAACGATGTTTCTCAGAGGCACCCAACAGGGTGCCTTTTTCATGTCCGCAATAATTTGGTATTCTGCTGCAATTGCTTGATTAACTGAGGCTGATGCGATGGTTTACGATTTAATTGTGGTGGGCAGTGGTTCCGTCGGCGCGGCTGCGGGATGGTATGCGACCCAGGCCGGTCTGAAAGTGCTGATGATCGATCGTCACCATCCCCCGCACCGCGAAGGCAGTCATCACGGTGAAAGTCGGCTGATCCGCCATGCCTACGGCGAAGGGGCGCGCTACGTGCCGATGGTGCTTCGTGCCCAGCAGCTGTGGGATCAGCTGGAGCAGCAAAGCGGCGAGCGGGTGATGCAGCGCAGCGGGGTACTGAATCTGGCTCCCCAGTCCTCTGAATTTATTCAAAATGTCATCCAGAGTGCAGAGCAGTTTGCGCTCAACGTGCAGATCCTCAACGAAGTGGAAATCAGCCAGCGCTGGCCACAGATCAGCGTCCCCGACGGCTATGTTGGCGTGTTTGAACCTCAGTCCGGTTATCTGAAGTCGGAAATTGCCGTGAAAAGCTGGATCCGCCTGGCGAAAGAGGCGGGCTGTGCGCAGCTGTTTAACTGCGGCGTGACGCAGATTGATACGGTAGAGGGACTGCAGGCGGTTACCACGCCGGACGGTGTTTATCGCGCTCGCAAGCTGCTGATCAGCGCCGGAACCTGGGTGAAAAGCCTCTATCCTGCCCTGCCGGTCACCCCGGTGCGTAAAGTCTTCGCCTGGCATCAGGCCGACGGGCGCTACAGCGAGAATAATCAATTCCCGGCGTTTACCGTTGAGATGCAGGATGGGATCCACTATTACGGTTTTCCCGCTGATAATAACGCCATCAAAATCGGCCGGCATGAAGGCGGGCAGCCGATCGATTCGCCGGAAGGGCGTAAACCCTTTGGCAGCGTGGCGGAAGACGGCAGTGAGCTGTTCAACTTTATGCGCACCTTCCTGCCCGGCGTTGGCGTCTGCCTGCGCGGTGAGGCCTGTACCTATGATAATTCGCCGGACGAAGATTTCATTATTGATACCTTCCCCGGTGAACCTGACCGGATGCTGATCACCGGGCTGAGCGGTCACGGATTCAAATTTGCCAGCGTACTGGGAGAGATTGCCGCGCAGTTTGCTCAGGGAAAAAGCAGCGAGTTTGATTTAACCCCCTTCTCGCTGACGCGCTTTCGATAGCCACAGACAGGATGAAAAAAAGGGCTCCCGACGGGAGCCCTTTTGCTTTTCTGCCTGGCGGTTACTTACCGTCAGCGGGACGGGGCTTTCGACCGCGCAGACGCAGCTTATCCACCAGTCGCTGTGCTTCAGCGCGGCTGCCTACCGACGGAGCTGAACCACGCAGGGGCTTACGTGCTGTTTCCCGCAGGGTGAAAACGGTGATCACTCCAATCACCCCGGCGCCCATCAGGTAGTAGGCGGGCATCAGGAGGTTGCCGGTTTTCTCTACCAGCCAGGTGGTGATTAATGGCGTGGTCCCGCCAAACAGCGAGACGGAGAGGTTAAAACCAATCGCCAGCGCACTGTAGCGGATATCGGTGGAAAACAGCGCGGGTAGCGTTGCCGGCATGGAGCCGCTGAAACAGGTATGGATCGCGCCGAGAATAATCAGGCCAAGGAACACCAGCCACAGATTGCCCGTGCCGATCAGCAGCATGCAGGGCACCGCCAGCAGGATCAGCGCGATGGCCCCGCCCCAGATCACCGGACGACGGCCCAGGCGGTCGTTCCAGTGTCCCCAGAACAGCGTCAGCGGCATCATCACAAACATCACCACCATAATCAGCAGCAGTGAACTCAGCTCGCTCAGGCCCAGGATCCCCGTCAGGTAACTTGGCATATACGACGTCATCATATAGTTAGAGACGTTAAACAGCAGCACCAGACCAATGCACTTCAGCATGGCAGCGCGGTACTTTTTCAGCATCTGCCACAGCGTCAGGCGCGGCTTGCTGTGTTCCAGCGCTTCCTGCTTTTCCATATGCTTCTGGAAGGCAGGCGTCTCTTCCAGCTTCAGACGGATATACAGCCCAAACAGCCCTAAAGGCGCGGCAATAAAGAAGGGAATGCGCCAGCCCCAGTCAAGCAGCGCGGACTCTGGCATCGCCGCGGTCAGGCCAGTCACCAGTCCGGCCCCGAGCAGATAACCGCCAAGTGTACCGAACTCCAGCCAGCTGCCCATAAAGCCCCGGCGCTTATCGGTGGAGTATTCGGCAATAAAAGTGGCCGCTCCGCCGTACTCGCCCCCGGTAGAGAAGCCCTGCAACAGGCGTGCCAGCAGCAGCAGCACCGGCGCCATGATACCGATAGTGGAATAGGCGGGTATCAACCCGATGCAGAACGTGCCGATCGACATCATGATCATCGTCAGCGCCAGCACCTTCTGGCGGCCGATACGGTCGCCCAGCGGACCAAACACCAGCCCACCCAACGGACGTACGAGGAATGCGGCAGCAAAGGCACCGAAGGTGGCCAGCAGCTGTGCTGCCGGACTGCCGCCGGGGAAAAACACTTTACCGATGGTCACCGCAAGAAAACTGTAAACCCCAAAGTCAAACCACTCCATGGCGTTGCCGAGGGCGGCCGCTCCGACGGCACGCTTGAGCATTGATTTATCCACAATAGTGATATCGTCAACGCTGAGTTCCGGCCTGGCCGATTTATCTTTATTCCAGAAATGCTTTTTATGAGGCTGTTGCCCCTCTGATGTCGTACCCATTGAGCGCTCCCGGTGTTGCAGTAAGTGAGCAGCCTCATAGCTTTCGTCGCCTGACAGAGAAGGGAAAAACAAAGGGGAAGAAAGCTATAACGCAGCAAAGTCAGAATGGTCATGAACGGTAAATCTTATAACGTCTGTGACTTACACTCCTTTACAGTAGACAATATTCCAAAAAACTTCAAGTTAAGCGCAGCATTCGCTGTTTTGTGGCACAACCACCGTTTTACACGTTGCCATTATGGTTTAATGCCAGACGGCGCGCTGCCCTCTCCTGCCCCTCACCCCCACAATACATAAATTTATATAACAATTACCATCAGCGTGATATTGACACAACGTGACAAAAAACTGACATTCGCTGAGAATAACAGCAAAAAATCAGAACATGATATTTACTACAGCGACGGAATAATCATTGATATGGCCGTCTCATACTGTCACAAATCCGACTTCGCCTTCTGATTAACTGTCGATAACCTCCCGCATCATTCAAAATATTTCACAATATTAATGAATTTACTAACCAGTAAAATTATTTGTTGATTTTGCTCAGGTACCCGGTCAGTCTTACTGAAAATTCTCACAAGCGGATTTCCCTATGCAGTTGAAAAATAGCGCCTCTCGTTATGGCTCAGTGAGCATCATTATGCACTGGCTGGTGGCGGCAACCGTTTATGGCATGTTTGCGCTTGGTCTGTGGATGGTCACGCAGGGCTATTACGACACCTGGTATCACAAAGCCCCGGAGCTGCATAAAAGCATTGGGATGGTGCTGTTTGCCGTGATGCTGGTGCGCGTGGTGTGGCGATTTGTCTCCCCACCACCGAAGCCGCTTGCCAGTTATACCCCGCTGGTACGCTACAGCGCGGTCGCTGCCCACCTTCTGCTTTATGGCATCCTGTTCGCGATTTTAATCAGCGGCTATCTGATCTCGACGGCGGAAGGTAAGCCGATCGATGTCTTTGGGGTACTGCCGGTTCCGGCGGTATTTGCCGGGCTGGGCGAACAGGCCGATTTGGCTGGCGATATTCATCTCTGGCTGGCCTGGAGCGTGGTGATCCTTTCCGTGATCCATGCGCTGGCCGCACTGAAACACCACTTTATCGATCGCGATATCACGTTAAAAAGGATGCTGGGTCACCGCATCGATTAATCACAGAAATGGAGAACACCATGCTGAAGAAAAGTATTCTGGGTTTAACTACTGCCGCACTGTTAATGACTGCCGGCACCGCGTCTGCCGCTGACTATAAAATTGATAAAGAAGGGCAGCACGCGTTTGTCCAGTTCCGCATCAAGCATCTGGGCTACAGCTGGCTGTACGGTACCTTTAAAGATTTCGATGGCGCATTCACCTTTGACGAAGCCGATCCGGCTAAAGATAAAGTGAATGTCACCATCAAAACCGGCAGCGTAGATACCAACCATGCCGAGCGTGACAAACACCTGCGCAGCGCGGACTTCCTGAATGCCAGCAAATTCCCGCAGGCGACCTTCGTCTCTACCGGCGTGGAAAAGCAGGGTGACGGCCTGACCGTTAACGGTAACCTGACGCTGAACGGCGTGACCAAACCGGTGAAACTGGCGGCTAAGCTGACCGGCGAAGGGAAAGATCCGTGGGGTGGCTACCGTGCAGGCTTTGAAGCCACAGGTAACCTCGCACTGAAAGACTTTAATATTAAGTCCGATTTAGGTCCGGCCTCGCAGGAAGTCGAACTGATGATTTCTGTCGAAGGTGTGCGCCAGTAAATGATTGTGGCGTCATCATCGTCCGCGATGATGACGCCTGCACCGTTACTCTTCCGGCGAAGGGATGTGCATGGTGGTGCTCAACAGCCCACGGGATTTGTTGAAAATCTTATTACCATTCTCACGCCCCGCACGTCGGGCGCGCTGCTCTTCAGGCGGTAACGCCAGCTCTTCCATACAGATCGGGCTACAGCAGTGGTTGAATTTGCTGGCGCAGCTCGGGCACTGAATAAACAGCAGGTGACAGCCATCATTCAGGCAGTTAACGTGGGTATCGCAGGGCTCGCCGCACTGATGGCAGTTGGCGATAACATCCTCAGAAATACGCTCCCCCATCCGCTCATCAAAGACAAAGTTTTTGCCTTTAAACCGCACCGGTAATCCCTGTTCACGGGCGCGACGGGCGTACTCAATGATGCCACCTTCAATATGGTACACGTTCTCGTAACCGTTATGCCGCATCCAGGCGCTGGCTTTTTCACAGCGGATCCCCCCGGTACAGTACATCACGATCTTCTTATCTTTATCCTGCTGCAGCATATCGACGGCCATGGGCAGCTGATCGCGGAATGTGTCCGCCGGGATCTCCAGCGCGTTATCGAAATGCCCCACTTCATATTCATAGTGGTTACGCATATCCACAAAGACCGCCTGCGGATCATCCAGCATGGCGTTCACTTCCGCTGCCTTCAGATAGGCCCCGACATCGCTGGCATCGAAGCTGTCATCTGTAATGCCGTCAGCGACAATGCGGTCACGTACTTTCAGACGCAGCACCCAAAAGGATTTACCGTCGTCGTCCAGCGCAATGTTCATACGCAGGTTATCCAGCGCAGGATGGAAGTCATACAGCGCAGCTTTCATGGTCTCGTACTGGCTGGCCGGGACGCTGACCTGGGCATTAATGCCCTCTGCAGCCACATAAACGCGACCGAAAACTTTCAGCCGGGTCAGGGCAATATACAGGGCGTCGCGAAACGCGCGGGGATCGTCGATAGTGAAATACTTATAAAAAGAGACTGTAGTTCGCGGCTCGGTTTCGGCCATCATGCGCGCCTTCAGCTCTTCATTGGAGACAAGGTTATGTAACACTGGCATGGTGTACGTTCCTGTATTCAAGGAGAGGAAAAAATTTTCGGCGCTATCATACCCGAGCCGCCACACCTTGTCCTTAGCCGAAAAAAGTTTTCTTTCCGCGTCTGCCGCCGAAAACTTCGACTACACTAAGAAAAATGGCACAATAGGCCATAAATAAACTTTAAACTTCTTCATAATAGCCCCCTTTTTTTTACGATCTGGAAACTCATGACCCAGCTGCCTCAGTTCAATCGTGCATTGTTGCATCCCCGTTATTGGTTTACCTGGCTCGGTATTATCCTGCTTTACCTGCTGGTGCTGCTGCCCTACCCGGTGCTTTATTATATTGGCTGCGGCCTGGGCAGGTTATCCATGCGCTTCCTGCGCAGCCGCGTCACCATTGCCCGGCGTAACCTGGCGCTCTGCTTCCCACAGATGCCTGCCGCCGAGCGTGAGGCGCTGGTCCGCCGTAACTTCGAATCGCTGGGTATGGGGCTGATTGAAACCGGCATGGCCTGGTTCTGGCCTGACTGGCGGATTAAAAAATGGTTCAGTGTCAGCGGGCTGGAGCATATCAGCCAGGCGGCGGCTGACGGGAAAGGAGTGCTGTTGATTGGTATCCATTTTCTCACCCTGGAGCTGGGTGCGCGCATCTTCGGTATTCATAATCCCGGCATTGGCGTATACCGTCCCAATGATAATGCCCTGCTCGACTGGCTGCAGACCTGGGGACGTATGCGTTCCAATAAAAGTATGCTCGATCGCAAAGATCTGAAAGGCATGATCCGCGCCCTGAAAAAGGGGGATATTATCTGGTACGCCCCGGACCACGACTACGGCCCAAAAAGCAGCGTGTTTGTGCCGCTGTTTGCCGTTGAACAGGCGGCGACCACCAAAGGCAGTTACCTGTTGATCCGCAGCGGCAACCCGGCGGTCATCCCTTTCGTGCCGCGCCGCCTGCCATCGGGTAAAGGGTATGAGATGGTGATCCTCCCTGAGCAGACCGGCATTCCACTGGACAGTGAAATCGCCACGGCAGCACACATGAATAAAATTATTGAACACGGCATCTTAATGGCACCCGATCAGTATATGTGGCTGCACCGCCGTTTTAAAACCCGCCCTGAGGGGCAACCCTCTCTCTATTAACAGCCTGCAGGCCGGACTACCGGCCTGTTTCATTATTTGAAACGGTTTTTCATTTTTTTGATTGCGCGCCGTTCAGTCGCCTGATATCAGCGTATACTGGTTAAGCTGATTGCTGATAAGGTTACTGTTTACTTTATGTCTACCCCCGATGTCCCCGCTATCGCCATCCACTGGCAACGAAATCTGTTCGTCACCTGGATAGGGTGTTTTCTGACCGGCGCAGGCTTCAGTCTGGTCATGCCCTTTCTGCCGCTTTACGTTGAGCAACTGGGCATCACCGACCCGCAGGCCCTGAATCTCTGGTCAGGTCTGGTGTTCAGCATCACGTTCCTTTTTTCGGCTATTGCCTCGCCCTTCTGGGGGGGACTGGCGGATCGTAAGGGACGAAAAATCATGCTGCTGCGCTCGGCACTGGGCATGGCTATCGTGATGATGCTGATGGGCATGGCGACCTCGATCTGGCAGTTTCTGGCGCTGCGCGCCCTGCTCGGTCTGCTCGGCGGATTTGTTCCCAACGCCAACGCCCTGATCGCCACGCAGGTTCCGCGCGGTAAGACCGGCTGGGCGCTGGGCTGGCTCTCCACCGGAGCCGTCAGCGGGGCGCTGATTGGCCCGCTGATCGGCGGCCTGCTGGCCGACAGCTTCGGCCTGCGTCCGGTATTCTTTATTACCGCTGCAGTGCTGTTTACCTGTTTTCTGATGACGCTGTTTTGCGTACGTGAGAGTTTTATCCCGGTGCAGAAAAAAGACATGCTGCATGCCCGCCAGGTGCTGACCTCGCTGAAAAATCCCCGTCTGGTACTGGCGCTGTTTGTCACTACGTTGATTATTCAGGTCGCTACCGGATCTATTGCACCGATCCTGACGCTTTACGTCCGCGAGCTGGCGGGCAACGTCGCTAATCTGGCGTTTATCAGCGGAATGATCGCCTCAGTGCCGGGTGTGGCAGCCCTGATGAGTGCGCCGCGCCTCGGCAGACTGGGCGACCGGATCGGGCCGGAGCGCATTCTGATCACCATGCTGATACTCTCCGTGCTGTTGCTGATCCCGATGGCCTTTGTGCAGAACACCTGGCAACTGGGCATTCTGCGCTTCCTGCTCGGGGCGGCCGACGGTGCGCTGCTGCCTGCAGTGCAGTCCCTGCTGCTTTATAACGCCAGCAATCAGGTCGCCGGCCGCGTTTTCAGCTATAACCAGTCGTTCCGCGATATCGGAAACGTGACCGGCCCGCTGATGGGGGCCGCCGTGTCAGCACATTTTGGCTTCCGTGCAGTGTTTATCGTCACAGCCTGCATCGTCCTGTTTAACGTACTTTACACCTGGATTACACTGCGCCGGCGCAGTGAACGTATGGTGGTACGCGAGGAATAGCCCGGTCAGACCAGACCAATCTGCAACTGATGCAGCCGCTGGCACATCTCTTCATCGGGCCACTCATCGACCACCAGTGTGCTGGCCAGCGACAGGTCGCCAATGACGAACGCCGAGGCGGAGTTAAGCTTTTCCTGGGACACCAGCACCACCGTCTCTGCAGCCCGTTCTGCCAGCGCCCGTTTGACGCACGCTTCCTCATAGCTGCCGGTGGTGAGCCCGGCGCTTCGGTGTACCCCGGTCACCCCCATAAAAAACAGATCGGCATTGATACGGCGGATCCCCTCGATCATCGCCGCTCCGGTGGTCACCACAGAATGCTTATACAACTGACCGCCGATAATAATCACATCGATTAGCGGATAGTCCACCAGCCCCACCGCCACACCCGGACTGTGCGTCACGACCGTAAAGGCAAAATCGGTAGGTAGCCGCCGGATCATCTCTGCCGTGGTGGTGCCGCCGTCAATCATCACCACCTGACCCGGCTGGATCAGCCCGACGGCCTTCTCCGCGACGCGCCGTTTAGAGTCCATCTGCACGCTTTTGCGCGTTTCAAACGGTGCGATGGCGGCCGAAACCGGCAGCGCACCGCCATGAACCCGCTGCAGTAATCCCTCTGCAGCTAATTCCCTCAAATCCCGCCTGATAGAGTCTTCTGATACGGCAAAATGCTGGCTCAGTTCCCGCGAAAGCACCTGCTTCTCACGGTCGAGCATGGCCAGAATCTGCTGTTTGCGCTGGCTGGAAAGCACCCTTATCCCCTTCACGATTGATCTTGATATTGCACGATTATGCGTGTTAGCGTGTTATCTGTCACCTCATTATGGGCACAAACATGCAAAACATGCAGAAACGCGTACGCAACATCCGAGAGCAGCTGCTGTCGGATAACTGGTACACCCTGAAAAAATACACCTTTGAACTGCTGCGCCGTGACGGCAGCTGGCAGGAACAGAACCGGGAAGCTTACGATCGCGGTAACGGTGCCGTGGTGCTGTTGTACCACAAAGCCCGCAAAACCGTGGTACTCACCCGCCAGTTCCGCTTCCCCGTCTTCGTGAATGGCCACAGCGGTTTCCTGATTGAGGCTACCGCAGGCCTGCTGGATAACGCCTCGCCGGAAGCACGTATTATTGCCGAGGCGGAAGAAGAAACCGGCTTTCGCATCACGCACATCGAAAAAGTCTTCGAATCCTATATGAGCCCCGGTTCAGTGACAGAAAAACTGTTCTTCTTTATCGCCGAATATTCTGACGACGACCGTCAGGGAAGCGGCGGTGGTGTTGCGGAGGAAGGCGAAGATATCGAAGTACTGGAGTGGCCCTTTTCCCGCGCACTGGAAGCCGTGCGCAGCGGCGAAATTATGGATGCCAAAACCATCATGCTGATCCAGCACCTGGCCCTTAACCCTAATTTTTAGGAAACCCTTATGAAATCACTGCAAATTCTGGTAGCAGGCCCGGTACGTAGCGGCACGGGCGATCGGGAAGACTTGATCCATGCCAACCTTGAACGCATGGAACAGGCTGCGTTAGCCCTTTACCAGAAAGGGCATATTCCACTGATTGGCGAGTGGCTGGCGTTTCCACTGGCGCGGATTGCCGGGTCGCAGAAGATTGGCGATGCGATCAGTGAAGCGTATTTATATCCGGTCGCACACCGTTTAATCGGCCACTGTGACGCCATTCTGCGTTTACCGGGCGAGTCGCACGGAGCAGATAACGATGTGCGCATTGGCCGTGAACTGGGGCTGACGATTTATCACCATCTGGATGAGGTGCCTCAGTGCTGACCTGAAGCGGGGCCGGATGGCCCCCTGTCATCAGAAGCTGATATCTGCTGCGAGCCCCCCGACCAGCGCGTCATTCACCTGGCGTACGCCGCCCGGTTTAGTGATCACCTGTAAGTTTGGCCGCACGTTCAGCCAGTGGGTGGCCTTCACATTATAATAGACCTCATAGTTCCACTCTGATCCCTGCTGCAACGGCAGGTAAGCCGGGTCGTTATAGTCACTGACGCCCCGATCCTCGTTCTGCTGATTGCGCATTTTAGTGTAGTCGTTGTTGACGTGAATACGCGCCATGCCGACGCCGACTTCATCACCCGGGCGTGCATCAAACGGCCCCTTCCACGCCAGCGCCAGCGACTGGTAGTTATCCAGTCTCGCGGTGCGATGGTCGTTCATCACATACTGGAAGCTGACGCTCAGACCCCGACTTTTGTCCCTGTCCATGGCAAAAAGCTGCTGCTCGGCCAGCAGATAGCCGCCGTATGCCTTTTTGGTTTTACCATACCCGCCATCGTGCCAGGTGTGAAAGTCGCCCCCTTTGGTTGAGCTGTAGAACATGCCCAGCCGGTAGTTGCCGGGCAGTTTCTCCTGGCCCAGCTGTGGCGTCCAGCCCAGCTCTACCGGAACCAGATTCCCTTCGCCGTGGCCCATATCAAAACGGAACCCGTTCGCTTTAGTGTCGTTCGCCTTGTTCTGGTTATATACGCCGACCTGTAAATAGACGTCATCAGGCAGATTCAGCTTTACCCTGCCCCCCCACTGAGAAATCGGGGCGTTAAACCAGCGGTCGTTGCGCCAGTGACCCGGCTGCCCGTTGCCCATTGCCCAGTTCTGAAACATCCCGACGCTGGCGGTATCGAAATCTTCATTGGTCGTCACCCGGCCCAGTTTGACCTCCAGCCAGTTATCCAGCAGCTTCTGGTTTAACCAGAACTGGGTCAGGCGCAAATAGTCACCGCGTGCCGAAATACCCTGCACGTTCGACAGGCCCCCCGTGCGGGGATCGTTGATATAGGGCGTCAGATTTTGCCCGTTACGGTTGGTCAGGGTGGCCTGGAACTGGCCGCCCTGCCAGTTCAGCAATTTTTCCAGATCCAGCTTGCTGCCGAACGTCCACTGATCGGCATAACGCATCGTGGTGCTGGTGCGGTAGCCGCCGGCCAGGTTGGCCGCCGACTGCGTGGTGTAACCCACCTGGAAGTCTACGCCCTCATCGGCAAGATGCTTGCGATAGCCCGCCCAGTCACCCAGCAGCCAGGGGGAGTCGGGGTCAAACGGAGCCACGCTGGCGAATGCCGGGGCTGCCAGAATAAGGAGGCTGAAGGAAAGCCCGGTAAAGCTCGTTTTGAAAGAAGGTTTGCGCATCTGTCTTATTTTTCCTTATCACTGATCCTGAAACAGGTGGTGAACAGCCCGGCCATGGCCGGAGCTGGGGCAGATCATTTGCCCGGCGCTAATTAACCATATTCCTGAAACACAGCCCTACTGAAAACGTGCGGAAGATACCGCTATAGCACACAGGTGAAAGCGGGTCGCGCTGAGAAAGGGAAACTGTTGTCGGGTTTATTATTTTCATTGATGCAATCTCCCCGCATTCACTCATTCAGATCCCCGCACGCTTATCGTTCTGTCAGCACCAGTTAATATTCCCCGACTATCTTTTCTGGCATCGGGAGCGTTCTGCAGGCAAAATCCGCTTCAGAACGTTATTTGTTTATTGGGATTAAGGTTTATGAGTCAGTCACTTTCAGACGTCAGTAAATTTTTGAGCTACGTATTACGCCACCAGCCTGAAGCCATTGGCTTAACTTTAGACAGCGAAGGCTGGGCAGATATCGATATGCTGATTGCCTGTGCAAAAAATGACAGTAAAAACCTCACTCGAGAGATTATTCTGTCCATTGTTGAAAGCAGTGATAAGAAACGATTTTCACTCTCAGAAGATGGCTTGAAGATCCGAGCCGTGCAGGGACATTCATCACAGCAGGTTGATATCAACTATCAGGAAAGCACGCCTCCTGACGTTTTATACCACGGCACGGCCACACGGTTTCTTGAGTCGATACTGACCCAGGGATTAATCTCTGGATCGCGCCAGTATGTACATTTATCTGCGGATGAAGCGACCGCCAACAGCGTCGGACAACGACACGGGAAGCCCACTGTGCTGAAAATCGATGCGCTGGCAATGCTTAAGCAGGGTATGAAATTTTATCAGGCTGATAACGGGGTCTGGCTGACGAAAGCGGTAGCCAGCACGTTTATTATTCAGTGAAATTATAAATTTCGATAACATTTTTGAGTGCCCGGTTCTTAAAACCAAGGTCGGAAAAGGTCTGTTTGATGCGTGGTTTCTCGTCCCCCAGATCTTTTATATTTTTAATATCAGATGCCACATAATTAGACTTCCAGTTGTCTGGTAATCACCTCCCGCTCGTGCGAGCCTGAACATCCGTTGACGCGCGTCAGATGCTTGAGCGAAGCCGCCCTGTGGGACATAGCGCAGCAGGAGCTGTGCATTCTGGCTGAATGAAGAGAACAGTGAGCGCCCCCATGAATCCCTGGATAACCTGACACAGGAAGAATACCAGCTGATGGTCTGAAAACCGAAATATCAAAAAATATGTGGTATTAGAACAGATGTACTAATAAGTCACCCCACACTTAATCCACCATACGTAATATCCGTCATCCTCAGCTTCGTTCTTAACTACGGAGCAAGTCAGCAACTGATGAGTTTATGGCCGATTACAACCGACGATTTGCGAAATCTTACCGGCATGACTTTGATGCCCATCGGCCACTTGAAAATCATCCATCCAGCTTGCGGCTGGTTAACAGATTGCTCCTGTCGCCGACTACGTCACCGGACAGCACCTTACATACTCAGGAGTCCACATGTTTGGGGTGCAGTCTAAATATTTTTTGACTCTTCTAACTCAGCGCATGTTTCTTTTCTTCATAATCTTGTAAATACTTTTCAATAGAATATGCAGTTCCAAGTTCATGTACTTCACCCGTATCCTTATCAACTATAAATGGCGAATTACCTGCGAGATGCGCAGAAAACTCCCCAGTTTCAAGGTATTCTCGAGATTGAAAACAAAAAAACCACCCTTCAGAAAAACGGCCATGCAGGGTAATAACAACCGGAATATCAGTATCTTTTAGATATTCTGTCGCTTTTTCCACAGCCTCTTCATAACTAACCATCAATTCGTCCTCAATAACTGGAATGATTCAAACTTGCTGAGATTAGCAGGTTTACCTGTTTGTCCATCAAGGAATCGGACTGTTCCGTTTTGGTTTACAACATTAAACACGTGTCCAGATTGACCTAGTCCATATGAACCAAAAACAATCCCCCTGGAACCAGAACCTGCACTTGCCATTTGCTGTGTAATACTTTCGGGCGAAGAAATATACTTAAATTTAGTACCGTATTGTTTTTCCAAAACGGTCAAAGGAATACCGTTTTTATAGTTTACAGGCAACGCCGATGCAGGATTTCCAGCCAGAGTAGCATCGGTGGCAACAGAGCAGTTTACACAATTATGTGTTCTACCCGGTTCTGGGTATCCTGGATTAACGTTTTTAATAGAGCCAGCAGTTTCTCCGTGCGATCCAATTCCCTTAATCCCATACGCCGCGCCACCAATTGCCGCTGTGGTATGAGCAACCGCCATACCCTCATACAGAGTAGCGGCCGTTTCCTTACTCACACCCCAGTTTTCAGATATGCGATTAACGTTAGCTTCACGCTCTGCTTTCGCATCGGACGTAGCGTACTGCCACATCAGGGCATCAACCTGACCTTTTCCTTCCTTGTAAACACTACCCATATTGCCGATGTACTGACCGTCCAGCTGGGCATCATAACTCTTGCCCATTGCCACCAGTTCCTGACGCATCCCCCTACAGTCCGCTGATGACAGATTCTTACAGGCTGAGTCCATTGCTGCATCGAATGCCTTATCTTTCGCATTCAGATCGCTTACCAGCTTCTCTGCCTGTGCTTTCTTTTCACCTTCCAGATACGGCAGTGACCATTTCGCATCCTGCCGCTGTTTCTCATCCTGGGAGGACAGCGCATTATTCTCCACAACAACTTTTTCCGTTGTGAAGTCAGCCAGCGTACACCGTTTTTCCCTGTGCTTTTCGTTAGTTACTGCACCTTTCCCCTGCTGCACTTCCGGTACCGCAACTTTTTGCCCCGGCGCGCTTTCTTTCACCTGTTAAAGAGCAGACCACTACCCATACTAACCAGCGCTCCCGCACCTGTCATTAGCGCTTTTCTGCGCGGCGGGAGCCGGGTCACAGCTTGCCTATGGGCCGGCGAACCGTCTGCCGGGCGCGGGCTGTGCGGGTGATGCCGGGCTGTCTGATACTGACCGTCCAGGAACCCCGGCCAGAGCCGGAGGAGCCGGAAGTGGTCACCACCCTGCGACAGACCTGTAAAAAGCTGTCTGCTCGTAAGCAACAGCAGATCGCCGAGTTTATTCAGGTGATCGCAGGGCCGCAGAAGCGGACGGCTAAGGTGTAACTGACTGGTGTATAGCGTAAAATCCCGGCTCGATGGCCGGGATTTTTTAGCTTATGGCAACACACTTAATATATGTTGTAACCATTTTTTTACTGTAAAGCCATCTGGGGTAGGATCATAATATCCGTGGTTATCAGTTATAAAGCTGCCTGATAACTCATCACTATTACTAGTCAGTAGAAATTTAATTTCCTGCTCAAGAGCATTAACTCTTTCAGGAGATTCTCTTGCTACAAAAGATCTGATTACATCATCAGGTTCAGGGGCATCTAAAAACCAATCCTGATGGAAGTAAGCACCTAATAAATATGTAAAATTTTCAACTTTCATATTAATTACCATAATCATTTCGGATATGCCGTATGTACTCGATAGCCCTTTGGCATCAACGGATCTTTATCAACCACCAGTATGATTTTATTAGATAAATGAGATGAACCATCCCCTTTATTTATAACTCTACCGACATTAAACATCTCTTCATGCGTTAACACTAATCTAGTTTGATCACCAACTAACCATTCAGTAAGCTTCCTCTGGTTAGATTTATCTGCAAAAGCATTTCCTATGGCTCTGTCTGCTGCTGCGCTATCGAAAAATGTAGAAGTAGCACCGAGACGAGGTTCAGCTTGAAGACGGGCCAGTAATTCGGCATCAGACTTATTCACATGCTTCTCTATTACATGCCCACCAAAATTCTCATGATAGATTAATGAATTACCAGTTTCGGCTTTAAAAGTCGTACTTTTAGTAATCGCAAAAAATGCCTTAGCTGCCACATATTGCAACAACTTAGCTTCAGATGTTGGTACACCACCTGAGATGATTTCTGCTGCTTTCTCCGGCGTCATCTTTTCGTTAGACATGATAAGATCTAACGGCATTCCAAAAAAGTTACCCCACGCAGTAATTAACCCTTTCGCCGCATCCTGGCCTTCCGGCATATCACCTTCAGTCGCTTTAGCCAAGGCAGCAGAGATTTCATCAGCAGTCGCGCCATTCTTAATCATGGAAACACCGCGAGAGGCCTGCGCCTGTGCGTAGTCTGCGGTCCCTGCTGGCAGTAAACTGCTCCAGCCATCACTCAGGGAGTTATTCTCCACCGCATTCTTGCCTGCAAGCGCTCCGGTCGTTGCGGCTGCCGAGCTGTTGCCTGCTACCGCCCCCGCTGCTCCGGCGGCAATCGTGCCCAGCAGGCTCAGCTGCTCTTTGTCCGCCTGCGACAGTCTGGCAATGTCCTCTGGCGTGCTGGCGTGATATAACGCTTCGGCAATAAACCGTGTGGCCAGCTCACCGCTGAACGCTCCGGCGGCTCCCGCTGCGGCATTACCTCCCGACATCTGCGCCGCCACCGCGCCCCACACGGCATGCGCCATCGCGTTGGCAACCACATTCGTGTTGCCGCCGGCATCGGTGGTTTGCGCTTTGATGACCTGCGCCACCAGTGGGTTAGCCGCTCCGGCTACCGCCTGTGAAATATTTCCGTTAACCAGTCCCTGAAGCACACCGCTTACTGCCTGAACCACCATCTGGTTCTTGCTGCCCACGCCGTAGTCGGACATGGCTTTCTGATAGGCATCGCTTTCTCGTAAGCCTTCCAGCCAGTCAGCGCGCTCTTTCTCCGTCGCGTTTGCCTCAAGCGGTGCAGCGCCTTTTTTCGCCTCTTCCAGCCCTTTGATATCGCCCATCGTGTTCACGATGCTGACCATCTGGCCGGTGATTTCACCCACCGCCTGCGCCGTTTGCAGACGCTTTTGCTCTTTCTCTTTGTTAAAGATCGGGCTGATGCTGCCGTTGGCCTTAGTGGTGTCGCGGCTCAGACTGCCTACATCCTGCTGTTGGTTAGCCGTATCGCGGATAACAATATTGCCCTGCCCGACCGCAGACTGAGTGGTGCCTTCCGCATGCCCCTTGCCGTTCAGCCCCGCCAGCAGCGTGCTGGCCGAGTTCGACAGCACGTTGCCCAGCATCTGGCCGCTCATCGTTCCGCCGTTGCTCATACCGGCGCTGATCCCACTATGGCTGACTTTGTAATCTGCCTGGTTGCCCAGGTCGCTGAAGCCCAGCGTCCCGGTCTCCAGACGATTTTTGTCTGCCCCTGCCTGGCTGGCCACCACCGCACCGTTCAACTGGGTGTGGTCGCCCACCCGGATATCGAACCCGCCCTTGCCCGCATAGATGCCACTCTGCTCCATAACACTATCATAGGTGCTGTGCATCTTGTCCTGACTGGCACTGATGTAACCTGAGGCCGTTGTCGAACCGAAGGTAAAGCTGCCGCCTGCGCCAAGGCTGGTCTGTTTTGAATCGTAGCGGTCGCTGTCCTGCTGACTGGTGATGGTCAGGTTGCGCCCGACATCGGCGCTGACCTGATTACCGTTCACCTGAGCGCCGGTTAACGTGGTGTCACGCCCGCTGTTCAGCGAGACGTTGCCACCGCTGTCGAGGGTGGTTTCACTCCACTGCGTACCGTTACCGGCGTCTTTGCCTTTCGCGCCGTTGGCACTGGCAAAGATGCTCAACCCGGCGTTGCCACTGCCCACGCCAAAACTAACGCCCACGCCGCCACCACCGCTGGAGTTACTGCCCACAGATTGCTGCGTGTTGGCCGCGCCGGTTAACAGGATGTCATTCGCCGCCGTCAGCGTGGTGTCACCGCCCGCTTTCAGCAGGCTGCCGCCAATGGCGATATCCCCGCTGTTAGCCGATTTACCTTTACCCATTGCGGTAATCGCCAGATTCTGCCCGGCATTCAGGGTGGATCCGGATACGGTATCACTACGATGCTGTGATTGTGATGTTGTTTTTTGCGAGTTCAACGAAATGCTGACGCCAATTCCGTTATTCGGGTCGCCGCTGACTTGCGCCTGCTGGCTGGCCAGCTGTGCCTGCACCCCGGAGAGGGCGGTTTTTGTCGCCTGCAGGGCCGCCAGGCGACTGTCACTTTCTCCTTTCGCGGCCTGTGCGGTGGCGATGGCATTATTGACCGCCTCGCCAACCGCACCGGAGAGCGCCAGCGTAATCCCCGTGGATTTCTGCTCGAACCGCTCGTCCACGGTGCGCTTATCATGACCCGGCGCGATGACCACACTGTCACCGTTGACCGTTAACGATTGACCCGCCACCAGGTCAGCACCGCTGATCTTCACGCCGTCAGCCGCGCTGACCGTCACATTACCCCCGGTGCTGCCGACGGTACTGACGCTCTGGCTCTGGGTCGTTCCCTTCACTTTCAGGTCATGCTTCTGGCTGGCGGTGCCGATGGTGATACCAATCCCACCCGTGCCCATCAGCCCGCTTTTTTTCGTTTCACTGAAATGCCAGCTGGAGTCCGTGTTGGTCGCGGCAACAATATCGATATTACCGGCCGCTTTCAGGGTTACGTCGTCGTCCCCCACCACCTGCGATCCTTTCACCAGGATATTTTTACCGGCCTCGACACTGACGTTATCACCGCTCAGCAGCGTGCCTTTCTCCGCAGTCGAATAGTCCTCCTGGATGGTGTGGGTGGTTTTTTTGCTGAGGAACCCTTTTTTGGTTTTCGTCTCTTCTTTGTAGAAATAATCACTCTCGGTGGCCGTCGTCAGGTTGACGTCATTCCCCCCGTTCAGGGCAATATCCTGCTGTGCCGTCACCTGGGTGGCCGCACTGTTAATATCCCGCCCCGCCTGCACCGCAATATTGCCGCCGCTGGCAATCTCCGTCCCCTGCTGGCGCACCGCTTCGTGGATTTCCGTGCGTTCGCTGCTGCGGTAGCTGTCACCTTTAGTGGTGGTGGCCGCCAGCAGACTCACATCCCTGCCCGCCTGTAATGTCACATCGTTATCAGCCACCAGGCCTGCCGCCTGGCTGTTCAGATCGCGGCCTGCGCTGAGCGTCAGATCATTACCGCTGGTCAGCGTGGTGCGCTCCTGACCGGTGACATGGTTTTCCCCTTTGCCCTTGCTATTGCGCTGCGCGGTGTCTGCTGCGTTCAGGTTGAGGTCGTGCCCAGCGGCTAACGCCATATCCTTCTCAGCGTTGAGTACACTGGCCGTCACGCTGAGGTCATGTCCGGCGTTAAGGGTTAATGCCCCCCCCGCAGAGAGATCGCTGCCAACGTTGCCAGCCTTGCCGCTGCTGGCGATATTTTCGCCTGCATACCCGGTATAACGGCTGCTGCTGGTGGTCTGGTTGGCACTGATGGCAATATCACCCGCCGCATCCAGTGTAAGATCGCCCCCTGCCGTCACCTTGCTGCCGGTAACCTTAATATCCTTGCCTGCTTTCAGCGTTACGCCCTGCAGTGCGCTCATCGTTGCCGTTGTGCCCAGTTGGGTCTGGCTCATCGCCACACCCGACCCAAACCAGCCTTGACTACTGGCGTTCCACTGCGTGGTCAATGTCTGGTTATTAATGCTGCCGTCGAGGCTCTCCAGCATCAGGGTTTTACCGCTGATGGCCGAACCGATATTGTTGATATCACCCAGCGCGCTGAGGTTCATATCCCCGGCAGCGCTAATCAGGCCTGCGTTCAGGTTACTGATGCTGCTCTGACTGTTGATATTCAAATCGGTTTTGGCGGCCAGTGTGCTGCCATTATTGTTCAGCGTTCCGGCGTTGATCTTCACCGAATTAGCGGCAATCACGCTGCCGCTGTTGACGGTAATATCCTTCGGCGACAGGTAGAGCTTCGGTATCATGACGGTTTCGCCGTTAATCTGCGTCGCTTCCCACCAGAGGATGCTGCGATCAAGCGCAGCGACCTGTTTTGCATCGAGTGAAACGCCAAATTTCAGGTTCAGCGACTGCTGGGCGCTGGCCGCGCTATCCAGCAGATAGCGCATCTGTTCCAGGTCGGAACCCACCCCGTTCAGATAGCGGTTGCCGGTCTGGTTAAGCAGCGCATTGCTGACGTAGCGGGTATCAAAAGCCGCATCACCCAGCAGACGATAGTCGTAGTCAGGCTTAAGATTGAGGCGATCCAACAGGTAGGACGATCCAAGGAACTGTTTCTGGTCAGTGTAAACACTGCGCGTTTCCTGCGGTGCGCTGCCCGGCTGTTTGCCCAGTAACGCATTCAGATCGCCAAACAGGTTGTGATCCAGCTTGCCCAGCCCGTCGAGCTGCGGATTGGTGACGATCAGATACGGGCTTTTGGGATCGCTGGCAGGAACGAAATAGCCGTTATTGCCGGTGGGCAGTGGCCACGCGCTGGTGTCGATGCCCTGAGCCACCGGCTGCTGCAAAGGTGTGGCGGCCTCAGGAAACAGCGATGTGCTGCTGTGACTGGTTGTACGCTGGTCGGCCAGGGTCACCATTGGCTCGCCACTGGTGTCCAGCGCTTTGCCATCACTCATCTGTTGCAAGGCAGACTGGATCTGCACCTGCCACTGGGGTGAATTGACCGTCACTTTTTCTGTGCCGGACAGGGCCTGTTGTTGCACAGTGCTGCCGATACCCTGCTGGCTGAGGGTATTGAGCACGGGTTTTGCCAGGGTACTGGTGATCGTGCCGCTATTGGCACGGGTAGTCGTATTGCTGACGTTACTGGTGAAGCTGGCGGTCAGTGCCCCCCCGGACTGAATCACCGCGCGCAATGTGCTCCCGGAGGAGAGGTTTTCAGTGGTGGGGCCGCCACTTAACAAGAAAGTAAAGTCGAAACTCTTTTTCGTGTGATCCGGGTCCTTGATGAATGTTCTACACGTCTTCGTATACATTTGAACGCATTCATATGTCTGCCAGACGCGTGCCGTTCCATTTTCAATCGAGTCATTATCCAATCTGCTTCCCTGCAATTGCATACTTTTGCTGGCAAGCAGATCGCTGGCTTTATTTTCCAGATTATCGGCATTGATGGTCAGGTCTTTTCCTGCAGAAATACGTGCTGCACCCCCGCTGGCGCTAGCCGTTACCTGTTTTTCGCTTACCAGAACAGTTTGCTGATTGTATTGAGTCAATAAATCCGCGTAGGGATGATCGATGCACACATTGCCCTGACCGTGACAAGACTCATCGTTACCAAATGTCAGCTTATCCCTGGTCATAGGGAGCATGATGCTCCCAGAATCAGACGGATAATAACTCTTCTCATCCACCTTATATGTCAGCCCGTCGCGCTGATTAAGCAGATGCGCAGTGGACATCGAAATGTCCCCATTTCGCGTCTCAATGGTGCCGGAGGTGTTAATGATTTCACTGTTGGCATTGCCTGCGGCATCACGCTGCATCCAGAGATTATTGTCGGCGAGGATATCGCCGCGCTGGTTGCGGATGCTGTTGGCCTGCAGACGCATATCCTGGCCTGCATAGAGTAAGGCTGTGTTAATGATGCTGCCCGGTGCCGTCAGCGTCAGTGACCCACGGGTTCCGGTAAAGCCGGCGACATTGATATCGCCACGGCTGGTCAGCGAGATGTCACCCCCGCCCTGCACGCTCCCGGCGTCATTGAGGTTGATCTGGCTACCAGTCAGGGTGCTGGTTCGAGTGCCAGAGGTGATTTTCCCACTGTTGCTGAGGATGCTCCCCGCGCTGAGAGTAATGCCCTGCCCCTGCATCACGCCCTGGTTATCGATGGCACCGTTGCTGGTGACCGTCAGCTGATTGCCTGCCGCCAGCGTGCCGCGATGCGTAAAGGCGTTGCCCAGTGTGGCCGTCAGATCCCCAAGGGCCACCAGCTGGCCGGTGGGGGACAGTTCGCTGGCCTTGAGGGTCAGCACACCGCCGCTGAACAGCCGGCCGCTGTCCTGCTGAACGACATTGTTCCCCGTAACGGCTAACTGCCGATTACCCAGTACGGTGCCGCTGTTATTCAGCTGTTGGTAGTCAACCGTCAGCCGATCGCCCTGAACACTGCCCAGATTGAGCAGACGGCTGCCCGTCAGGGTGCCCTGCTGCTGTACCAGCAGCGTGCCTTTATTTTCTACCTGTGCCGCCTTGAGCAGCAGGTCGGTTGCCTGCAGCCAGCCTTCATTGTTAAACTGCGCGGCATTCAGAGTCAGATCGTCGCTGGATAACAGCTTCCCGCCATTCTGCGCCGTCCCGGTGAGATCCAGCCGGGTCTGTTTGCCGCCCTGTATCGTACCGTCGTTGCTCATCTGCGCCGCCTGGAGCGTCAGCGCCTGCTGGCTGAACAGTATCCCGTTCTGATGATTGGTCAGGCGATCGCCGATGACCAGAGTCAGCCCGTTATCACCCTGTAACCTGCCGCTATTGTCCAGCGTGCTGCCGTTCATGGTCAGCGTATTGCCCTGAATACGTCCGGCATTTTCCAGCGAAGTGACGTTAATGCCCAGTGCGCCGCCACTCAACAGTGACGCCGCCTGCTGCTGCTTCAGCGCACCACTCAGGGTCAGCGTCAGGTTATCCACCCCACTGATGGCACCCTGGTTACCCAGCGTATCGGCCGTCAGCGTGAGATTTTTAGCCGTCCACTGCCCCTGATTGCTGAGGGTGGCGGCATGCAGTAACGCGCTGCCCTGTGCAGCGATCTGGCTACTGGCAGCGGAGGTCAGCGTATCACTCAGCTGCAACGCCAGGTTGTCGGCGCTCTGTATACGGCCCTGATTGCTCAGGGTGCGGGCGTTGGCGACAATATCCTGCGCCTGCCAGATGCCATCATTACTCAGGCTGTCGCCGTTTATTCTCAGGGTGCCCTGGGTCAGCAGCTTACCGCTGCCGCTATATATGCGTTGCACTGCGGGTGTTGCCGCCAGCGCCATGCGTGCCACAGCGGCGGGGAGAGAGCCGAGGGTCAGGGCCTGCAACCCCACCAGCGTGCCGTTGTTGGTCAGCGTTGCGGCGTCTACCGCCAGCGTGCTGCCCTGCACCGCGCCCTGATTAGTGAAGCCGGTGGCACGCAGCGTCACGGCATCTTCGCCGAGCAGCTTGCCGGTAGTGTTCAGCGTCGCAGCATCAAGCTGAATGCCGCCCTGGCTTAAAATCTCACCCGTATTCACCAGCGTATCCCCGACCTGTGCCGAGACGCCTGCGCTGCCAATGGCCGTTCCGAGATGCTGCCAGTTCTGCGCCGCCACACTCACCTGCGCCCCCTGCAGCGTGCCGTCAGTGGTTAACCCATTACTGCTGAGTTCCAGGCTGCCGCCGCTCAGGGTCTGCCCGCTGGCGCGCTGGATTAGCCGATCGGCGGTGGCAGTCAGGTGTTGATCACCCTGCCACAGGCCGCTATTGCTAAGGGTATTGCCGTTTAGTTCGAGGTCGCGGGCGATCATTTTCCCGGTGTTTATTACGCTGTCTGCGCTTAACTGCGCCGTCGCCTGGCTGCGGATCTGACCGCTGTTCTCCAGCGTGCCGGTCAGCGCGCCGTCAAGATGGTCTGATCCCATCAGGGTGCCATTGTTGGTCAGTTGACCAAGGTTGAAGCGCAGCGTTGCCCCCTGCCCCTGCCCGGCATTGATGGCACGGTCACCGTGCAGATCCAGCATCCCTGCACTCAGTAACTGACCGCTGGCCTGGTTATCCAGCGTGGTGGCCGTGAGCGTCAGCGCGTTCTCGCCCTGCATCCGTCCGGCATTGACCAGCGAATTAGCTGCCACATCCAGCTTCCGGCCCGCCAGCAGTTGGCCCCGGTTATTCAGCTCGCGCGCCGTCACCGTCAGGGAGTCACTGACCTGCAGTAACCCGTCATTGTTCAGACTGTCGAGCGCCAGCGTCAGTCCGCCCGCCTCCATCAGCGTACCGCTGGCGGTGTTGTTGAGTTGCGTCGTATCTAATGTCAGTGCGCGATTCGCCTGTAACAGGCCGCTGTTGGTCAGCACGCGGGCCACCGTCAGCTCACCACGGTCAGTGATCAGCAGCGTTCCGCTGTTGTTAACAGTTGCGCTATTCAGCACCAGATGCCCGGCCTGAAGCTGACCGCCATTGTTCAGAGTGCGGCTGGTCAGGTCAGCGCGCTCACCGCTCACCAGCGTTGCCCCCGTCAGGTTATTGATTGTCCCGCTGTTCACCACCAGCGCCTCACTGCCCTGTATCCAGCCACGATTGACCAGGCTGGTCGCATTGAGGGCCAGTGCTGGCGTAACCATCTGGCCATCATTGACCACCGTCGCGGCATCAAGGGTCAGCGTGCGGGTGGCACTGGCTTCACCTCCCAACTGCTGGGTGAACTGCTGTGCCAGTGTCAGAGCCGTGGTCATCCCCTGCAGGAGGCTGCTGTTGTTCAGGCTGTCTCCCTTCACCACCAGCGCCCCGTCAGAAAGTATGTCGCCCCGGTTGTCGACGGTTTGCACCTGCAGGGTCAGGTTGTCATTACTCTGCAACGTACCGTGATTATCAAGACGATCGCCGGAGATGCTGAGTGCTGCCGCGGCGATCTGCCCGCCGTTATCCATCCTCTTGCTGGTCGCCGTCAGCTGCTGCTGTGACAGTAACACCCCCCCCTGCTGATTGTTCAGATCGAGATAATCTGCGCGCAGAGAACGGGCGTTGATCTCTCCCCGGTTATCCAGGCTGTCGCCACTCAGCGTCATATTGGCATCGCCGGCGATCAGTCCGGCATTGTTAAGCTGCGCCGGGTTAAGCGTCAGGTCACCACCGCTGTGTAGCGTGGCACCCTGTAAATTATCAAACAGATCGGCCTGCAGGTGCAGGGCGCGGCTGCCGTCCAGCAACCCGCCGTTGGTCAGGTGCTGCGTGTTCAGCGACAGTTCGGGGGCCACCAGCGTGCCGCCGTTGGCCAGACTGTTGGCGGTGATGTCGATGCGTGCCGCGTTACTTTTGCCGCGATGATCGAGGGTGGCGGCATTGACGGTAAAGTCGCCGAGCGCTGTCTGGGTACCCTTCAGCGTCGCCTGCTGTGCCTCGAGAGTCAGCTTGCCCCCACTCTGGACCTGCGCCGTGCTCAGGGTCGTCAGCGCCTCCCCCTTCAGGGTCAGATTGCCACCTGCGTTGACCTCACCGCCCAGCTGCATCTGACCGGCCTGCAGATCAATCGCCTGCTGGCTGGTGATACGGCTACCCTGCTGGCTGATAAGTGTGTCACCGCTCAGGGTAATACCCCGGCTGCCGGACAGCAGCCCCTGCAGCGCCCCCTGTCCGCTATGAACAGACAGCAGGCCTTCGCTGAGAATATTTCCCTGCGCACCCTGCGTCAGCCTGTCGCTAACCGTCAGGCTGGCATCCGTTTTCGCACTGAGTGTGCCGTTCTGATCAAGCTGGCGCGCCGTCAGGGTTAACCCGCCACCGCTTAATATCTCTCCCTGGTTATAAAGCTGGCCACCGTCGACCGTCAGTCTGCCGCTACTCTGCAGCTTGCCCCGATTATGCTGCGTGGCGGCCTGCACCTTCAGGTTGCGGTTAGCCACCAGCGCGCCGCTATTCTCCAGCGTGCCAGCCTCCACGCTAAGATCCTGCGCGGCGGTGAGTTTCCCCTGCTGCGACAGAGTGCCGATCGCGGTGCTGTGTATATTGCCTGCCGCATTCCCCTGGCTCTGCACATCCACCCTCAGCGCATCACCGTGCAACTGAATATCGCGGGCTGCGGTCAGCGAGCCATTCGCCAGCGTGACCGTTTTTCCGGCATTCAGCACCACATCACGATCGCTGACCAGTCCGCCCTTCTTAAGCGTCACATCACCGTCACTGCTGACCATGATGTCGCCACCAGCTTTATGATCGCCGCTGAGCGCCACTGCCTGACCGTGGACCTTCAGCGCCCCGCTGGCAAGGCTGTTGCTTACCGACAGCTTGCCGCTGGCATCCAGAGTAATATCGCCCTGACGAGCATTGAGGTTACCGAGATTGACCCCCAAGCCTTTGTCGCTGGAGACCAGACGAATACGATTGGCGTACATGCCACCGAGCGCGCCGGTATCTACCGCCACCGCCGGCGGTGAACTCGCGGAGGACACGGCGGTGACCTTACCCTGTGCATCAACCCGGTTCGAACCGACAATGACCGTCAGATCGCGGGCATGGATATCCGCATTGATTTCCGTGGCGCGCGCAATAATTGACAGGGCATCACTCTGGCTGGCATTCAGCCCCTTCCCTTCAACGATAATGCTGCCCCGGGAGACGTCCAGACTGCTGACGTTGCCTTTGCTGTCGAAGGTCGGTTTCCCGGTCGTCAGCGTCACCTGCGGGGTGTTGATAAAACCGCAGCCATTACAGGTGATACCGAACGGGTTGACCACCATCACATTGGCGGCCTTCCCGGCCACCTCGGTAAAACCCTGTAACTGCGAACGGTTGCCGCCGACCACTTCGTTAATGATGCCGCGCGCTTCTTTACCTGCAGTCAGATGAGGGTTGTTCTGGATCAATCCGCCCAGTTGGGTCTGCGTCAACGGGCCAGTGGCGTTATTCAGGATCAGGCCCGGCTTGCCAACGTTATAGTCTTTAAACTGATTGTGGGAAATTCCTGCCTGATTGGGCGTGGCAATGTTCAGTACCGGCACCCCGTTGCCCGCTTTATCCACCTGGCTGCCCGGCGTCACCGGGGTGAGCGCCGCCACCGCCGGCAGCAGTGGCTGCCCGCCAATCAGCGCACAAATCAGATAACTCAGCAGGCGCTGAGAACGAGGAACCGGGTGCTGAAGATTGTCCATAATCATTGCCTCTTAAAATACCAGCGAGATGCGGTACTGCACGACGATCGGGTCTGGTGCCAGCCAGTCCGGATAATCCAGCGGTGTTCCCAGGGTTAACTGAGTCGAGATATAGCGCTGACTGGTCGTAAGGCCGATGGCACTACCCCACAGGGTGCCGGATGCCCAGGGATCGAACCGATCGCTGTGCAACCAGCCACCGTCCAGCGCAGCCACTGCGTTCACCTGCCCCAGCACCGGCAAGGTAAACAGGCTGTAGTTCATTTCATTGCGCCAGTAGCCGCCGTTATCCCCGGAAAGGTACTGCTCTTTAAAACCGCGTACCGAGCTGTCCCCACCGAGAGTCAGGCGCTCGCTGCCGTACAGACGATCCGGTGACCACTGGCCGTAGAAGCTGCTTAACCACCACAGGTCTTGAGTGACGGGCAGCTGATAGCTGCCGCTCAGGCTCCATTTACGGAACTCTGCTTTCGGCACATCGCCGTTTTTACCCTCGTCACTTTCCGCCGAGAACCACGGCATACCGCGCGTCAGCATCGGGTTAAGGGTGGCGATGCCACCCCACAGCTTTTGCGTATGATTCACGCCAATTTGCAGGCTGGAGAGATTCCGACTGCTGCTCTGCAGTCGTGCATCGTTGAGCCAGTTACGGCTGCTACGCTGATTCACGCTGACGGCGAGGCCGGTTTTGATGTCACTGTTGCGGTACAGCCCCCAGTAGCCGTTAATGCGGTGGGTTTTAGTGTCCCCGCGCGACAGCCAGTCAAAACCGTTATTATTGATAGTACTGAGGTAATTGCTCCAGCTGTAGCTGTAGTCCAGCAGGCCGTATCCCCAGGGAATGCTCACACCGGCCTGGACATTTTGTGCATCATGCGCACTGGAGAAGGCCGAACTGCGTCCGCCGCTCACAAACCAGCGATCGGCCAGCCCCAGCGGGTTATTGACCGTCAGTGAACCGCTCAGTTGCCCGCTACCGGTACTTTTCTGGCCGCTGTTATCAAAACTCACCGAGGCGCTAAGGGGGATTTCCGGGGAAGCGGTCAGATTGACGACCGAATACCCCGGCTGGTCTGCGGGGAGGATTTCGATCTGCACGGGCGTGGTACGCAGGCGGTTGATCTGCTCCATTCCCTGTTCGATATCACGCAAGTTAAGGATTTTCCCTTCCCTGCCAGGAAAGGCCATCTTCAGCTCGCGCGCCACTGCGCCGTTCAGGCGGATCTGCTGTAACTTGCCTTCCAGCACCGCCAGCGTTAATTCACCGCCGGAAAGATCCTGCTCGGGAATAAAAGCGCGGCTGGTGATATAGCCCCGGCTGATATACCAGTCAGAAACCCGGTGGGTGAGCTGACTGATGCTGGCCATATCCAGGCATTTTCCCTGCCACGGGGCCATCAGTTGCTGCTGCTGGCGCGGGGAGATCAGGGTACTGCCCGTCAGGTGAACCGTGGTAATACGAAAACAGGGCCCGTCAGGGACTGCCGGCTGAGCCGCAGTGCGTACCTCGGGCAGGGCCGTGCTGCGCTCCAGCTCATCGCGTTGCTGCTGGTTTTGATCGAGGATCTGCTGCTGCTGCTGGCGCACCGCATCACGGTCGGCCGGACTGAGCGGCGCAGCCGACGCACTGGCGATACTAACCGTCAGCAACAGGGCTGTCAGTGTCCTTACTGGAAATAACATCATCATGATATAAGCGCAATAAATGTAAACAAGGCAATAATGGAATGCGCACAGATTACATAATGAGAAATAAGAATAAACTTAATTTATACTGTTTGAAACATTATCTCTAAAGTTTATTTAAATTTACTATTTTATTCTGCTTTAATTAAAATAGCGACAATGATAAACAATCCCACCTCTTTATTAATAATGTATTTAAATGAAATTTTTCTTTCCGTGATATCGCCGTTCACACCATCACTGTCACAACCCTTACCTTTGTCCTCCCCGCCCACGGATACAAATTTTTTCTTCACTTGCCTTGCATCCTGGCCCATAGCGGCAACAATTACTCTTTACCAAGAAAACCAGGGAGAAGAAGATGACACTTTATGCCACGCTGGAAGAAGCCATTGATATGGCTCGTGAAGAGTACCTTGCCGCCAACCCGGAAGTCGATGAGGAAGACGCCTCCGTCAACCAGTTCAACCTGCAAAAATATGTCATGCAGGACGGTGACATCATGTGGCAGGCCGAGTTCCTCACCGACGACGGTGATGAGGGGGAGCTCCTGCCGGCGCTGAGTGGGGAAGCCGCACAGGCAATTTTTGACGGTGACTTTGACGAGATCGAGTTGCGTAACGAATGGCTGCCGGAAAATACCCTGCACGAGTGGGATGAGGGAGAATTCCAGCTGGAGCCTGCCGCTGGCAGCGAAGAGGCAGATGCGGCAGCGGAAGAGTGGGAAGATAATAATACCGACGCCGATAACCGCGCCTGAGGATCAGTGCAGAAAGTAATTACTCATAAGGGCCGTGGCTGGCATCGACCGGCACCAGCAGAGTATCCAGTATCAGCGACAGCGGCAGGTCAATTATCGTGATAAAGCGCCATGCTGAACTCCGCACATCCCACTGTACGCCCGGGTAATACTGATTGCCGTGCCCCTGTCCGGGCACGGTTCTACTGATAATACTGCCGCACCCGCTCAGTACCAGCAGGCTGACTGCTACGATCATACCGCGTAAAAGCATGTTCACCACGTTAACCCCGATTAAAAAACGCACTATTTTACTCTGCGCCTGTCGCTGCACCATAGCACTGAATGCAAATAATACGTAAAAAAAAGCCGGAACGTGAGTTCCGGCTTTTTATTGTTCCGCCTGACGGGCTGACCCGGTAAGCAGGTGAGCCACGGCAGCGACGGGTTTCATTCCCCGCCTGGGGGCGACCCTTTTATGCCTGCCCTGCGTCCTGTTTCGCGTTATTCAGCGCCAGCGGGTTAAGCGTCAACGTATGGTAGTGATCTAACCAGTCGTGATACTTGTCCGCATTCTGCCACAGACGGTAGTGCATGCGCGACAGCGTCACCGGGTCACTGAGCAGCGCAAGGCGCTGATCGCGATCCAGTTTCGCCGGCGACTCGCTCAGGGCCTGTTCAACGCGGCGGTCACGGGCAAAGTCAAGAATATCGCTCTTCAGGTGGCGCGACGTTGCCATGGCGCTGGCCAGCGCGTTAAACGACGGATGGAACATGGCATGCATAAAGCCATCATCCAGCGCGCGCTCACGGTTCAGCTCCACGTAACGATCGGTATCCAGCAGCTCCTGCGGCGGACTGAACTCTTCCGGGATCAGGAACAGCTTGCCGCGCTTCGATGCCTGGCCGAGCGTACGACGGCTGGACCACACCGACACAAACGGCGACAGGATCAGTGAGAAGACAATCGGTGACAGCCACCAGAGGAAGTTCAGATCCAGCCAGCCCATGCCGCCTGCCCAGACCAGACCGAGCAGCATCTGCGAACCGTGACGCTTAAAGGCCTCACTCCACGGCGTGGCATCATCGTCACGCTGCGGCGAGTTCCACACCACTTCCCAGCCGAGGAATGCGCTGACCACAAACACGGTGTGGAACAGCATACGCACCGGTGCCAGCAGCACGGAGAACAACATCTCCAGGAACAGCGACACCAGCACGCGTAACGCACCACCGTAAGGCTTCGCCCCTTTGCACCATACCAGCACAATACTCAGCAGTTTCGGCAGGAACAGCAGCACCAGCGTGGTGGAGAACAGCGCGATGGCCAGTTCCGGACGCCACTGCGGCCATACCGGGAACAGCTGCCGGGGCTGCATGAAGTACTGTGGCTCCATAAGCGTGTGAACGACCTGCAGGGCGGTAGACAGCGCCAGGAACATAAACCACAGCGGCGCTGACAGATAGGACATCACGCCCGTCAGGAACACGGCACGGTGAACCGGGTGCATCCCTTTTACAAGGAACAGACGGAAGTTCATCAGGTTACCGTGGCACCAGCGGCGGTCACGTTTCAGTTCGTCCAGCAGGTTTGGCGGCAGCTCTTCATAAGAACCCGGCAGATCGTAGGCAATCCACACGCCCCAGCCCGCACGGCGCATCAGCGCCGCTTCCACAAAGTCGTGGGACAGAATCGACCCGGCAAACGAGCCTTCGCCCGGCAGCGGTGCCAGCGCACAGTGTTCGATAAACGGCTTCACGCGGATAATCGCGTTATGGCCCCAGTAGTGCGACTCACCCAGCTGCCAGAAGTGCAGACCGGCGGTAAACAGAGGACCGTACACGCGGGTAGCAAACTGCTGACAGCGTGCATATAGCGTATCCATGCCGGAAGCTTTCGGAGATGACTGGATGATACCCGCTTTCGGGTTGGCTTCCATCATGCGCACGAGGCCATTCAGACAGTCACCGCTCATCACGCTGTCAGCGTCCAGTACCACCATATAGCTGTACTGGCTGCCCCAGCGGCGGCAGAAGTCATCGATGTTACCGGATTTGCGCTTCACGCGGCGGCGGCGGCGGCGATAGAAAATACGCCCTTCCCCACCCACATCACGGACCAGCTCCATCCAGGCCTTCTGTTCCGCCATGGCAATATCCGGGTTGTAGCTGTCGCTCAGGATATAGACATCGTAGTTCGCCTGCTCACCGGTACGCACAACGGACTCCCAGGTAGCACGCAGACCGGCAAAGACACGCTCAACATCTTCATTACAGATGGGCATGATTAGCGCAGTACGGTGCTCCGGATTTATCGCTTCGTCGCCGTTGGTCAGGTACGAAATGCTGTATTTATCCTTACCGATCATCAGCTGCAGAAAGCCCATCAGGGCCGTCCAGAACCCGGCGGAGACCCACAGGAACAGAATGGCAAACAGGAACAGGATCCCGGTCTGCAACACATAAGGCAGGATCTGCAGTAACGACTGCTGCCAGTTCTGGTTGATCATATCCATAGGGTCGATCAGCGCCCAGCCCTGGTATGGCAGTATGGTCTTCATATACCAGGTCGCCACCACCGTCTGGAAGACGGAGAGGAACAGCAGGATATAACGACGAATGGAGCCTACGTGCCGCCATTTGTCCTCATTTTTCTGCTCTTCACGGCTGTCGAAACGCGGTGTGCTTTTACGTCCGCGCAGAGAATCCCACGCGCGCGCTACCGGGTTGGTTCGCCACTCTTCCGGGTACATGGAAGAACGGGTGTGTTTCGGCATCGCTTTCAGCGTGGTACGGTCCAGCGCGTCCTGACCAAACTGACGGCCACCGTCTACAGAGTCAGGCCAGCTCATCTCAACGCGCGCTTTTACCGACTCCTGCGGAGCATCATCGGGACGCGTTTCGACCGGGCCCTCTTCGGCCAGTTGATAGTGCAGCTGGCTGAAAGCCTCTTCCGGCTCTGCGGGCAGCGCATCACGCAGCGCCCCTTTCCGCTCTGGGGGAAGGGGCAGCGCGTCAATATATTCGTCGGGAATTACGGTTGACTTATTCATTGGCAGGCAACTGATTGCTCCAGGTTTCCGTCAGCGTTTTGTCACCGTTAACCAGTGCAGCACGCATCTCGGTCGGCTGTTTATTGTCTTTAACACGAATACGTAACACCAGACGCCAGCCTTTGGTGACCGGGTTGTAACGAACGCTGTTTTCGACCAGCTCTGCGTTATTACCCACGCTCACCTGCGGCGTTACCGGGGTGTTTTCCGGCAGCTTGCTCATCTCCGGGCCAACAAAGTCGACGATAAACGCCACTGTGCCGTCCGGCTGACGCACCAGGTTAGACTGCTTCACGTCACCCGGTGAACGCAGCGTGCTTTTCACATACGCCGTTTCCGGCGAGTGCAGCTGGTTTTCGTCACGCGTAAAGTGCAGGCGATAGGCGAATTTCATCTCTTTGCCCGGCTCAGGCAGGGTTTCCGGTGTCCAGAAGGCCACGATATTATCGTTGGTTTCGTCGGTTGTCGGGATTTCTACCAGCTCAACGCGGCCTTTACCCCAGTCACCTTTTGGCTCAACCCAGCCACTCGGACGGAGATCGTAGCGATCGTCCAGATCCTGATACTTATCGAAATCTCGGCCACGCTGCAGCAGACCGAAACCACGCGGGTTTTCAACGGTAAAGGTGCTGACGGCCAGATGTTTCGGATTATTCAGCGGACGCCAGATCCACTCGCCGTTACCGGCATGGATCGACAGGCCGTTAGAGTCGTGCAGTGCCGGACGGAAGTTAGCCACCTGTGACGGCTGATTCGCGCCAAACAGATACATGCTGGTAAGCGGTGCTACGCCCAGTTTACCTACGTTATCGCGCAGGTAGACCTTCGACTGCACGTCTACGGTGCTGTCTTTACCCGGCGTCAGGGTGAAGCGATAGGCTCCGGTGGCACGCGGCGAATCGAGCAGCGCGTAAATCACCAGATGCTTATCCTGAGGCTTGGGACGTTCGATCCAGAACTCTTTAAAGCGCGGGAACTCTTCACCGGACGGCAGCGCGGTGTCAATCGCCAGGCCACGGGCTGACAGGCCATAGACCTGACCCTGACCTATTACGCGGAAGTAACTGGCACCCAGGAAGCTGGCGATCTCGTCTTTCTTATCTTTGCTGTTAAGCGGATACAGCACTTTGAAACCAGCAAAGCCGAGGTTTTTCACCGTATCCGGATCATGCTTAACGTTGCCAAAGTTAAAATACTCTGGGGAGTATTTTATCTCGCGAACGCTGGTCGCAGTGACCTCGTTCAAACGTACCGGGGTATCGAAGTACATCCCCTGGTGGTAGAACTCAAGCTTGAAGGGGGTCTTCAGTTTGTTCCAGTACGCTTTTTCATGATTGAACTGGATCTGCTGATAGTCGGCATACTTCATATCACGCAGCTGTGATGGCAGATTGCTCTTAGGCGCTTCAAAGCCTTTACCTGCTAAGTCTTTCGCCTGTTTTGCCACATCGTCAATGTTAAAAGCCCAGCCTGTATTGGCATACATTGAAAGCAAAACTGCTGCGCTAACCCAGCGCAATTTCATCAGTTTTGGTTTATTGTTCATGTTAATCCGCACATCCCCCCCTTTCGGGTACGTAAATCAATTGATCCATCTTAAAGGATAATTCGGCATTCCGACAGCCTGACCCCATTTTTGTTCTGCCCTCTCTCCGCGGCTAACAGCCAGATTCTCAAGCGTTTAGCGGAAACAGATTCGGCTGATAGTATACGCGTGTTTGCTCCATTAAAGTAAGCAGTAAGCTTTAGGCTGGTTCAGGGTGAGCCAGGTTAATAACGTGTTGAATATTGGATATATATGACTAAGAAAACACCACAACGAGAATATTTTCTGGATTCGATTCGCGCCTGGCTGATGCTGTTAGGGGTGCCTTTTCATGTTTCACTGATTTATTCCACACAAAACTGGTCTGTTAACAGCCCCGCGCCCTCTGAATGGCTGACGCTGCTGAACGACTTTATCCATGCCTTCCGCATGCAGGTATTCTTTGTTATTTCAGGCTATTTTTCTTACATGCTGTTTCTGCGCTACACCCCGTCTGACTGGCTGAAGGTACGCGTGGAGCGGGTCGGCATCCCGATGCTGACGGCTATCCCGCTGATTACGCTGCCGCAGTTTTTTATGCTGAAAGAGTGGACCAGTAAGATCGGCGACTGGAGCAGTAAGACACTGTATGAGAAGTATAACACCCTGGTCTGGGATCTGATTTCGCACCTCTGGTTTCTTCTGGTGCTGATTGTGCTGACGGTGGCGGGCTTCTGGCTGTTCCGTTTTCTGCGCGACGGCGCGCGGCAAAAAACAGACTATTCTGACCTTACCTGGACCCGTTTAACGGGTTTTATTCTGCTTTGCAGCCTGGTGTGGATCGCTTTTCGTCGCCTGATGTTTATTTTTGCACCGCAAGTGCTCGGCGATGCGCTGTTTAATATGGCCGTGATGCAGACGCTGCTGTATCTCCCTTTCTTTATGCTGGGTGCTATGGCCTGGAAATACCCGGCGATTAAAGCCCTGTTTGTCCGTCCGGTTCCCTGGACCTTTATCGGTTCTGCGCTGGCTTTTGCCGCCTATGTGGCTAACCAGACCTGGAGCAAGGGCGAAGGCTGGCTGTATGAGATTGATGCGGTGGTGTCGATGCTGATGGGCCTGTGGATGATCAATGTGGTGTTTACCTTCGGCCACCGGATGCTCAACTCCCACTCGCCGCGCGTCACCTATCTGGTCAACGCATCCCTGTTTATCTATCTGGTGCATCACCCGTTGACCATTCTTTATGGCATCCTGTTTGTTAAACAGATCGACAGCAACACTCTGGGCTTTTTCGCCGGGCTGGTCTTCGTCTTTGGCATTGCCTTCCTACTGTACGAAATCCATCTGCGTATTCCGCTGCTGCGTTTCCTGTTTTCCGGTAAACCCCAGCGCCAGTAGCCGTCGGCCGGCACCCTAATGCAGGGGCCGGTCATTGTTACCGTTCGGCCCCCTGCTTAACGTGCCCACCTTTAGCAGGGGGCGGCAGGCCCCTCCTATAACAACCATTCGATCGGCAGACGCCATACCAGACGCACCAGCAGGCGCTGCATCAGACGGGTTCGCGGCTCACGTTTATGCACCACTTCATTGGCACCCTCTCCCGGGTACTCCACCCAGTTTATCCGCCCCCACTTATCCAGCCGCAGCGTCCAGGCGCGATCGCGCATGCTGCTGATAAAACGCTGGTGAATTTGCGTGGCCAGCGCGTCATTCTCAATCACCAACCCCATTTCCGTGTTCAGCACGGCAGAGCGAGGGTCAAAGTTAAACGAACCGATAAATACCGTCTGGTTATCAACGCTGAAGGTTTTGGCATGCAGGCTGGAACCCGAGTTCCCGGTCAGGCCCCGATCATGGCTCGGCTCGCGCACGTCGCTGTGCGGTTTCAGTTCGTATAAGCGAATGCCGTGACGCAGGAGTTTTTTGCGCCACTTGGCGTAACCGGCATGGACTATCGACACGTCGTTAGCCGCCAGCGAGTTGGTCAGAATCGAGATCTTTACCCCTTTGCGCACCAGCGCCAGCAGTTGCGCCACGCCTGTTCGTGTCGGCACAAAATAGGCAGAGATAATGTCCAGCTGCTGCTGGGGCCGGCCGATCACTTCCAGCAGACGCTGGGGCAGCAGGGTGCTGGTTCTCGCCCGCCCCAGCCCTTTACGCGGGTCGTCACTCAGCAGGCGCGTTTTGGCCCAGGTAAACGGCAGCGATCGGTTGTCCAGCCCGGTCACAAAAGTCGACTCATCGACCTGGCGCAGATAGCGGGCGACCTGTGGGCTGTCGCGCCAGGCTTCGGGCAGTGAGACGGCTGAAGTGGCATTCTCTTCCTCATCCACCACCCGACGCAGCGGTGCCACGGGTCGGCTCTGCCAGTAGCGCTCAAAGTCCTGCGCCACCTCCTGCACCACCGGGCCGACCGCCAGTACATCCAGATCGGAAAACAGCGGCTCGTCCCCGACGCCAAAATATTCATCACCGATATTTCTGCCGCCGACAATGGTGGCCGCATTGTCCACGGTGAAACTTTTATTGTGCATCCGTCGGTTCAGACGGGCAAAATCGGTCAGGTAGCCCAGCGCACGCAGCGTGCGGAAGGTGAACGGATTAAACAGCCGCACCTCAATCAGCGGATGACGGTTCAGCTCACTGAGCGTGCGGTCCAGCCCCAGCGTGTTATTGTCGTCCAGCAGCAGACGCACCCTCACTCCGCGCCCGGCCGCCGCCAGCAGCGCGCTGAACAGCAGCCTGCCGGAGAGATCGTTCTGCCAGATGTAATATTGTATATCCAGCGTCTTTTCCGCCAGAGCGATCAGCTGGTAGCGCGCAGCGAAGGCGTCAAGCCCTTCAGACAGGGGATAGACCCCGCTGTGCTGAGGATGTTGTTCGACCAGCGGCGTAATCGCCTGCGTCAGGCGTGTCGGGACAGCAGCGCTCTCTGCCTGTTGTGAGTGAAGCGTGTCGGTCATCAGCGATCCTTAGCGGTCGTTCTGTTATTCATCCGGTTATTCTGCCTCTGTTTTTCGCCAGGCTCAGTGAGGCAAACATATAGTCTAGACTTAGCCCATCGCCTGCGATTTTATTGCCCCAGGAGAACATCATGCATGATGACAGCCCCCCGGCCACACGCCGTCACCAGCCCGCCCTCTTTAGGCGCTTTTTCCAGGGCAGCTTTGCCTGTTCCACCGCCTGCCGTACGCCCGGTAAACGGGCAGATTTAATGATCAGCAGCGGTCACGATACGCTGCTCGAAAAGGATTACGCCCTGCTGGCCAGTCACCAGATCCTCACGGCGCGCGACGGCGCACGCTGGTATTTAATTGAGAAGCAACCGGGAGAATACCACTGGGACAGCTTTTTACCGCAGCTAAAAGCAGCAGAAAAGCATGGCATTGAGATGATCTGGGAGCTGGCTCATTTCGGCTGGCCGGACGGGTTGGATATCTGGGGAGCCGAATTTGTTGATCGTTTCAGCGCCTACGCCCGCGCCCTTGCCTGCCTGCTGCGCGACGAGGGGCATACCCAGCCGTTTATCACCCCAATGAATCAAATCTCTTTCTGGTCCTGGGCCGGGGCGGAAATTGCCTGGTTTAATCCCTTTGTCACCGGGCGCGGGCGTGAGCTTAAACGACAGCTTGCCCGGGCCAGCATTGCCGCCATGCACGCCATGCGTGAAGCGCTCCCCGGCGTGCGCTTTGTCATTACCGATCCGCTGGTGCACGTGGCCGCCTCAGGCTATTCCGCCGCAGCACGGCAGGAGGCCCGGTTACAGCATCAGGCGCAGTTTGAAGTCTGGGACTGGCTGGCGGGAAGAAGCGAACCGGAGCTGGGTGGCTCGGAGGATCTGCTGAACATCATTGGCATGACCTGGTACCCGGATAATCAGTGGTTCCATAACGGCGATCCGCTGGAGCCTCATCATCCTGATTATCGTCCGCTGAACCTGCTGTTACAGGACGTGTGGCAGCGCTACCAGCGGCCGCTGCTGATCGCCGAAACTGGTGCGGAGTCGGGCCGCAGTCAGGACTGGCTTAATCGGGTGATTCAGGAAGGAGAGATGGCACTGAATGCCGGCGTTCAGCTTGAAGGCATTTCGCTTTATCCGGCAGTGGATTATCCGGCATGGGATGATGACCGCCGCTACCCCGTGGGGCTGTTTGGCTTACCGGATGCCAACGGGAACCGCACCGTTAACGAAGAGATGGCATTGATGCTGCGCAGTCAGCAGATCAAACTCAGTCAGGGTACGATCAGGACATCCACAGAGTGATGCCCAGGACAAAGATAATCAGCGTGAACGAGGTCACGGCAAGCACCACAATGGCAAACTGCGCATCATCTAACGGCACACGGGGTTCTTTTTCAGACTCAGGTTTGGAACTGTTTTTCATGTTCAGCCACAGCGTACCGGCAAAACGTTCCTGTTGGGTGCCGGTAAAAAATGAAAGACGTCCCTTTCACCAAAAGTAAGCATTTCTAACGAAACCGGAGCCTGATACGGGCGCTAATCGCACCCAAAAGCGTCAGTAACCCCTGAATTATCGCGCAGAATAATAGCACGACTTGCCAACAGATTAACGTAATAAATTGATTAAACACCGCTGAAAACGGCATAACATATATTTTTTTATTGAAAATCAGTGAGCCTGCTTACTTCAAAAATTGAACAGTCAGATTAAAAGACTATCAAACTTAACTAATATTTTAACCGCTCCGTCAGCTCACTCCACCCGGCTTCAGCGCCCGGTGTTCTGGCGGCAGCGCCGGAAAATCTGCGGTCTTGAGATACCGCCGTAAGCCAGGGAGAAAAAATGAAGCAGTCAGGCTGGGTAGACTTCGCACGTGACGGGTTGTCATCCATAGAGACCCTGCGCGCTCATTTTACCGGCCACGCCTACGATCCGCACTGGCACGACAGCTATCTTGTCGGCGTCACGGAACAGGGCGTGCAGCAGTTTCATACCCGCCGTCAGCAGCACCGCAGCCGTCCCGGTACCGTGTTCCTTCTGGAGCCGGGTGAACTGCACGACGGCGATGCCATTGACGACAGCGGGTTTACCTACCGGATGCTGTATATCGATCCGCTGACTATGCGCGGGCAGTTGGCCAGCCAGTTCAGTGATATTCCCGACCATTTCGAGCTGAGTTTTGCCCGCACGCTCAGTGGCGACCGCCGGCTGGCCAGGGCAACGTTTCATGCGTTTCAGGCGCTGCATCAGGGTGAGTTGAAAATCGTCAAAGAGAGCTCGCTGCAGCGGCTGTTTACCGCGCTGACCCGCCACCTGCACTGGCGAAGAGCGATCCACATCCCGGCGCATGAGAAGACCCTCGCGCTGCGGGCGCGGGATTTTATGCTGGATCGCCGCTATGACGATATTGGTCTGAGCGATATTGCTGCGGCGCTGGACGTTGACCGTTTTCGGCTGTCGCGCGAATTTCATGCCCACTTCGGCCTGCCCCCGCACGCATGGCTGATCCAGCTGCGTCTGAGCGAAGCGCGTCGCCTGCTCGCGGGTGGGCTGCCGCCTGTCCAGGTGGCGGCACAGCTGGGGTTTGCCGATCAAAGCCACTTAGGCCGCTGGTTCAGGCGCACCAGTCAGTTAACCCCCGCCCGCTATCAGCAATACTGCACAAATCTTCCAGACTGACGGCGCAGGCTGATTTAGGCTGCGTGTTTTCTCCGTCAGAAGGTAAAAGTGATGAGTGATGTTCGTTGTGTGGTGGTGCTGAACCAGGATTTAGCCAGTGGCAAGGCGGCGAATGCGGCGGCGGTGATCGCGCTGACACTGGGTCAGCGCCATCCCGGCCTGGTGGGTCATACGCTGTCGGACGCCTACGGCCAGCAGTATCCTGGCCTGATCCCGGTGGGGATCCCCGTACTGTCAGCCGATAATACGCAGCTGCGCGCGCTGCTCGCACGCTGCAGAGAACAGCAGCTTGATATCGTTCTCTTTCCCCGCGAGGGCCAGATGACGGTTGATTACGCGGCGTTTGCGGCGGCAGTCAGGGAAGTGGCCACCGGGGATCTGCAACATCTGGGTCTGGGGATTGCCGGGGATAAGAAAGCCCTGCGCAAGCTGACGGCCAGCCTTAAGCTGTTTGGCTGACGGCCGGCCTGCATCACCGGCCCTGTTACGATGCCTTCCAGCCGCCGCCCAGGGCGCGGTAAAGGTCAATCTGTGCCAGCAGCAGGTTGTTTTTCGCCTGCACCACGCTGAGCTGGATGCTGAACAGCGAACGCTGGGCATCGAGTTCATCAAGGTAGGACGCATACCCGTTCTGGTAGCGGTTGCGGGCAATGCGCAGGGCCTCCTGCACCACTTTTTCCTGCTCCTGCAGTTCGGTCAGCTGCTCCTGATAGCGGGTAATGGCGTCCAGATCGTCATTAACCTCACTGAATGCGCTGCGTACCACTTTTTCATAGTTGTACAGGGCCTGATTGCGCGTTGCCATAGAGACATCGACCTGCGCCGTCAGTGCTTCGCGGTTCAGCAGCGGAGCCAGCACGCTCCCGCCGATGCTCCACAGGCGGAAGGGGTTTTCCACCAGCTCATGCAGCACGGAACTTTGCATCGTACCGCTGGCGGTCAGGTTCAGCGAGGGCAGCAGGCTGGCGCGCGACGACTGCAGTGAGGCATCAGCGGCCAGCAGCTGACGTTCGGCCTGCACGATATCCGGCCTGCGTTGCAGCAGCTGTGATGGCATCACGGCGGGCAGAACCTGCGGGGCAACATGATCAAAGTGATTCTGCCGGGCGATCTGGCGGGGATTCATCCCGACCAGAATACTCAGGGCATTTTCCTGCTGCGCAATCTGATGCTGCAATAGGGGAACCTGCGCCTTTGCCGTCTGGTATTCCGAGCGGGACTGCACCCACTCCAGCCGGGAAGTATAGCCGGATTCAAACTGGCGCTGCGCCAGCTTTAACGAGTCTGCGCGGCTGTCCAGCGTAGCGCGGGTCACCCGCAGCTGCTCATCGAGTGATACCAGCGTCATATACCCTGAGGCCACCGAACTGGCAATCGTCAGTTCTGCCGCACTGGCTGCTGCCTGCTGTGCTGCCAGAGAGGCTTTCGCGGCGTCAATGCTGCTGCTGCGTTCCCCCCACAAATCAACGTTGTAACTGGCCTGCAGCAGCCCCTGGAAAACCGCCGACTCGGCCGGTTGCCCGGTGGCGGCTGACAGGGAGCGCGCGCGCGCGGCTGACACGCCCGCATCCAGCGTCGGGAAATTATCGCCTTGCGCACCGCGCAGTTGAGCACGGTACTGATCGACCCGGGAGCGGGCAGTGAGAATATCCGGGTTGTTGCGCAGCGCCTGATCCACCAGCTGATTCAGCGACGGGTCATTAAACGCCCGCCACCAGCTGGCTTCCACGGCCGCCCCTGGCCCGACCTGATTACGCCATGCCGCCGGGATCGGCAGCGAAGACGGGGCCTGCCTGACCTCGGTTGCGCATCCGGCCAGCGTGGCCGACAGCATCATCACTAACAGCGTTTTTGGCGCAGGCATCATTTTTTATCCTCCGCCTGTACCGAAGCCGTATCAATATCCACTTCCACCGACATGCCCGGACGCAGATGTCGGGTATTGTCACTGGTGATCTTAATGCGTACCGGAATACGCTGGGCGATTTTAACGAAGTTCCCCGTCGCGTTATCCGGGGAGATCGCGCTGAACTCCGAGCCCGCCGCCGGGGAGATGTACTCGACTTCCCCGCTGAAGCGTTCACCGTTCAGGGCATCGACGCGGAAACTGACCGGAAGGCCAGGCCTGATGTGCGCCATCTGGGTCTCTTTCATATTGGCGATCACCCACTTCTGTTCCGGCACCAGCGAGGTCAGACGCGTTCCCGCCGTCACGTAGGCCCCCTGCCGTACGGCAATCTGCCCCAGCTGCCCCTCGCGCGGGGCGATGATTTTGGTGTTATCAAGGTCGATCTGCGCCAGCTCAAGCGCGGCCTGTGCGCTGGCCACGTCGGCTTCCAGCGAGGCGCGGTTGACGATGGCCGTTTGCAGATCCTGACGTGAGACTTCCAGCGTTGCCTGCGCCTGCTGCACATCGGCCAACGTCTGGCTGTTGCTGGCGCGTGCAGCATCGCGTTCACGCAGCGACAGGGATCCATCGGAGACCAGATTTTCAACGCGTTTCAGGTCGAGGCCCCCCTTCACTGCCTGGGCTTTGGCGTTTTGCAGCGCGGCCTCATTGCGTTTGATCACCGCTTCTGCACTGCGCCGCTGCTGAATATTATTGGCCAGTACGGCCTTTTTCATCTCCAGCTGCGCCACCGCCTGATGTACTCGCTGGCGATAAATCCGGTCATCGATGGTCATCAATAAATCGCCCTGATGCACGGGCTGGAAGTCCAGCACGTTAACCTGGGTGATATAGCCGCTCACCTGCGGACTGATAAACGTCACCTGGCCGCGCACGTAGGCGTTTTCCGTCGACTGCGTCTGGCTGGTAAAGGGCGGGAGCTGCCAGGCGTAAAGGATCACCAGTACGCCGACCAGCGCAATGCCCGACCCGAGGGCTATCGATATAATTCGCAGCTTATTATTTCTCAGACGCTCGGTGAGCTGCTGCTGTTCCTGTTGACTCATAATTTCCCCGTGTCCCGTTAGTTGCACCGCACGCAGAGGTGTTGCCTCCGCACGCGGTGTTACCGGGTAATCGTTTTGTTAATGTTTTGCATGGCACGCTGTTCCGCTTCCGCTTCGCGTTTTGCCTGCTGCCAGCTGAGATAGCGCAGACGCGACAGACGCCACAGCACCCAGAGTAAAGTGACCCCTGCCATACAGGCGGTCAGAATATAGACATCGTTGTAGGCCAGCACATTTGCCTGCAGCGTGGCGACGGTCTGAAGCTGTGTCGTCCCCTGCGCCCCCTGAAGGATGCTGTCGCCCGTCAGGCTGCTGAACAGGGCGTTGTACTGCGCCAGACGTTCCGTCACGTTAGGATCAAGCAGCGAAAGCTGATCGCCCAGCAGGCTGGAGTGATACTTTTCACGCCAGGTCTGGAAGGTACCGAGCAGCGCCGAGCCCATCAGGCCGCCGAGGTTCTGACTCATACCAAACAGCACCACAAAGCTCACCAGGTTCTTTGGCTGAGTCACCACGCTGCCGACACCCAGCAGCATCGCCGGAGCAATAAAGAAGGAGGTGCTGAAACCCAGCAGGAACTGGCTGAAATACATATTATTCCCGCGGGTCAGCGGGCTGGATTGCGCATCCATCAGCGAGGCTACCATCACAATAATCAGCGACAGCACGATCGGCCAGCTCAGATGCCTGGGATTAATGGTCAGCGCGCTGCAGACGATACCCGCCGCCACCCCGGCGAGGATCGCCAGCGCCAGCCCCTGCATCTGATCGTTCTGTAATCCCAGCTGTTGCAAATAACCGATGGCCCCGGTGTTCTGTTCGGCAAGCATAATTCGCAGCAGGATCATCACAATGCCGAGGCGGAAAATCGCCCCGCTGCCCAGCCAGCGCGTATTGATCAGCGGATTACTGCGGTTATGCTCTACCAGCACGGCGGCCGTTACCAGCACCAGCCCCAACGCCAGACAAACGCCAAGCCACGGCGTGCTGGTCCACCATTCAATGCGTCCCAGCGACAGTACGCCGCAGAACAGCGCCATGCCGGGGGCCATCAGGAAGAAGGTGAGAAAGTCTTTTTTCTCAAAGACCTTGGTCCGTTCGCCGGGGGGGAGCTTAAGGATCAGCACCGCGCCCAGCGCCATCAGCGCCAGGCCCAGCTCGAACAGATACAGACCGCGCCACTCATCCAGCTGGAGCAGCTCCGTCGAAAACAGGCGTGCCAGCGGGATCGCCAGCTGTGAGGCACCCAGCCCGATGGCCAGGGCTTTCAGCCGGTGCTTCGCCGGCCAGGCCTGCACCTGATAGTAGATACCGAGCGAACTGAGCGCCGCACCAACCATGCCGTGTGCCGCCCGCACGATGATCGCCGAACTGAGGTCATTGACCAGCAGATGGAAAAATGCCACCAGCACGTACAGCACCAGAAAGGCTTCGGTAAACACCCGCAGGCCAAACTGCTGACGAAACTTCACCAGCAGCAGGTTAATGGAGATATTCCCCATCACATAAACGGCCGGGAGCCAGGCGATTTCATTGTTATAAGCGCCGAACACGCCCTGCAGGTTGGTCAGGTTCGCCGTCACCAGCGCATTACTCAGCGCACCGGTAATGCAGATCAGCAGGCCAACGATGCCAAACGCAATACGTTTATGCGTCGGGTGCAGCGGCGTGGAGGGTGACCCGGGCAGCATCGGCTTTTCGCCGGGGGCCCACTCTCGCGGTGCGTAGGGATTGGTTTTATTGCGCGACACCTTACTTTACCTCTGTCGCCGCCAGCAGTTGCTGTAATACGCGCTGAGTAACGGCCAGCTCGCCCGGATTGACGCCAGAGAGCAGCTCATTGCGCAGGGCATCGGCCTCGGTTTTCAGGCGCTGATAGAGTAACTCCCCTTTTGGGGTGACGTGCAGCAGCCGTTTACGCCGATCCTCAGGAGGCTGAACCCGTTCCACCAGATTCTGTTTCACCAGTCGGTCAATCAGAGGCACCACACTGGCATCTTCCAGCCCCAGCGCCTGCGCCAGCTCTTTCTGACTCATGGGCTTATCCTGAATGGCGATAGTCGCGACCGCCATCCAGCTGCTCATGCTGAGACCGTTATCTTTCATGCGCCGATCGATTGCCTGACGCCAGGCGTGGGCAGTGAGATGCAGCAGACGGGAGAAATTCAGTTCCTGGGTATTCAATAGGTAAGATGCCTGATAATTAGAGCTCTAACTAAACGATATGGCAATTATAGCCACGACAAGATAAAGAAAGGAAGACAACTGCCAAAGAGTGTAGATAATTCTTTATCGCCCTGCCAGGCAACACCCCGCTGAGGAACCAAATGATGCTTATTTTTCCGCTACGCCAGCAGCCTGAACGCCACCGTGAAATTGCCCGGCTGCTCCACAGCGAGTGGTCAGGCATTCCTGCCTGGTCCTCGCTGCCCGTGATTGAGCAACGCCTGCTGGAGCGTAACCACGATGAACGCGGCAGCTTCACGTTTGTGTCCTCAACGGCCGACGGGACGCTGACCGGTACCGCCAGCGTGATTGAGTACGAGCTGGACGACCGGCCGGAGCGCCGTTTCTGGCTGGGAGAAGTGTTTACCCCGCGCGAGTGGCGCGGCAAAGGAACAGGATCGGCACTGATCAACGCCTGCATAACGCGCGCTGGTGAGCAGGGGATAGAAGCGCTGTGGCTTTATACGCCGGATAAGCAGGCGCTTTACCGACGCCTCGGCTGGCAGGATGTTGAACAACGCACGATTTCCGGCGAGTCTGTGACTATAATGGTGCGCTGGCTGGGTGACTAACCCGTCGGGCTTTTATTCGCCGCAGGCGCAGGCAGATCGGTTCAATCCCTTCCCCTGATGGCGGTATTGCCGGTGATAGTCGTGCGCAGGGCCGCATCCGATACGGTGGCCGGGTGACAGCGTCCGAAAAATTATTGTCTGTACTTCACGATCAGAGACCGCCCCATCTGAGGCTCATTTTCTTCGAATCGCCAGTCATCCCGCATTTTTTTCTGCAGATACGCTTTAAACCGTAATTCAGGCTTTCCCGCTGTCACTCTGACGTTCTCTACCCGTCCATCGGCGTTGACGTCATAACGCACCTCCGTCTCTTCCACCGCAGGTCCGTAAATCACGCCATCCTGGTGGGAAGACCACGCATATCCGGGGTAATCGACTGGCACAAACGGTAATTTTTTTCTGGATGTACAGCCCGTCGCTGCGACGATGATAAGAAGCAGAATAGCTAACTTTTTGATGTTCAATGAAAACTCCCTTTATCCGACATTAATTCTGCACTTCAACTCCCTGAAGTTCAATCACGGGAAAAAGGGTCAACCTTTTCCCCGATCCTCGGGGTGAATGTCAGTCAGCATGCTCCTGAAGCGTCCTGGAGTACCTTATACCCGCAACACATCCGGTGTTTACCGGCTATACCTCCACTGAAGCAAGATTATGCAGGAAGTCAGGCTGCCGAAAAGAGTGCGGATATTCGTTTCAGAAGGAAGGATCACACGGGGGCAAAAAATCAGAAAAGCCGAATGACAGAAACAAAAAAACCGCCCTTGGGCGGTTACGACATTACTGCATACTGCTTGTTTTTATTCGTTTTAATCGGTAGTTCTAAAATGGTGCCCGGGGTGGGACTTGAACCCACACAGCCATAAGCCGAGGGATTTTAAATCCCTTGTGTCTACCGATTTCACCACCCGGGCTTGGGTGTTAATTGGAGGCGCGTCCCGGAGTCGAACCGAGGTAGACGGATTTGCAATCCGTAGCATGGCCACTCTGCCAACGCGCCTTTAATTCTTTTTTGTCATCAGAGAGTCATCTCTGATGTCGTAATCTGGAGCGGGAAACGAGACTCGAACTCGCGACCCCGACCTTGGCAAGGTCGTGCTCTACCAACTGAGCTATTCCCGCAGTGCTATCAGCTCACATTCTGTTTTTAATCATACTCACAGAACCTGCTGATTTGCTTTATCTTCTGGCGACCTGAGCTGCCTTTCGATGCGTTGCATTCTACTGTTCTGGCGGAATGAGTCAACCAAATTATCCTCACAACGTATCCGTTTGCTGCTTTTTAAGTCGCTTCGATCACCGTTCGAGCAAATCGCCGCGCGCAGCGCTCAAATACTGGAACATTGACCAGAAAGTAAGCACGGCAGCAATGTATAACGCCACCACGCCAACACCTTCAACAATGGGGTTCGGATGCCATAACAGCGCAAACAACGCCAGCATCTGCGCCGTGGTTTTCACTTTACCAATCCAGGAAACAGCAACGCTGTTACGTTTGCCGATTTCTGCCATCCACTCGCGCAGCGCGGAGATAATAATTTCACGGGCGATCATCGTTGCCGCCGGCAGCGTGATCCACCAGGAGTGGAAATACTCAGCCACCAGCACCAGCGCCATCGCCACCATCACTTTATCCGCTACCGGGTCAAGGAACGCTCCGAACTGCGTCGTCTGTTTCCAGCGACGCGCAAGGTAGCCATCGAACCAGTCTGTTATCGCGGCGAAGATGAAAATCAGCCCACAGGCCAGTGGAGCCCATTGAAATGGCAGATAAAATGCCAGCACAAAGAACGGGATTAAGACTACGCGAAACAGGGTAAGTAAGGTCGGAATATTAAATGGCATAATTACGCTAACTGTCTGGACAGAGTAGAATTTGTCCCTATGTTCCTACATTGCCCCGGGTGTTGCAATGCTTAGTGTTTCAGCGCGTGGAAGATTTTTTCCGCCAGACCGTGTGAGATCCCCGGGACGCTGGCAATTTCATCCACCGAAGCATTCATCAGCGGTTGCAGGCCCCCCATGTACTTAAGCAGCATCTGACGGCGTTTTGGGCCTATGCCTTCGATGGTTTCCAGCGCACTGGTGTTCTTCACTTTGGCCCGTTTATTCCGGTGACCCGTAATTGCATGATTGTGAGAGTCGTCACGAATATGCTGGATAACATGCAGTGCCGGGGAGTCAGGCGGCAGGGAAAAACCCTCCCCTTCCGGCTCAAGGAACAGCGTTTCCAGTCCGGCCTTGCGGTCAGTGCCTTTTGCCACACCCAGCAACAGAGGATGGTGCTTATCCCAGGGGACATCCAGCCCGGCAAACACTTCTTTGGCCTGAGATAGCTGGCCTTTGCCACCGTCGATCAGGATCACGTCTGGGATTTTGTCCTCTTCCAGCGCTTTGCCATAACGACGGCGCAGCACCTGGTTCATTGCGGCATAGTCATCGCCCGGGGTAATGCCGGTGATATTATAGCGGCGATATTCGCTGCGCAGCGGCCCGTTGGCATCAAACACGACGCAGGATGCCACCGTCTGTTCGCCCATGGTATGGCTGATATCAAAACATTCCATGCGGCGGATCGCCGGCAGCTTCAGCGTGTCGGCCAGCGCCGACAGACGCTGGTGAATAGTAGAGTGCTGTGCCAGGCGAGTCACCAGCGCGGTAGCCGCATTGGTGCGCGCCAGCTTAAGGTAGCGTGCCCGGTCCCCGCGCGGCTTGCTTTGGATGGCAATACGCCGCCCGGCCAGTCCGCTTAACGATTCTGCCAGCAGGTCTTTTTCCGGGAGCGTGAAGTCCAGCAGAATGTCGGCTGGCAGCGTGCGCGCCTGGCTGCCCTGCAAATAGAACTGCCCCACAAACGTCTGTACCACTTCTGCCAGTTCGGTTCCGCCCGGCACCTTCGGGAAGTAGCTCCGGCTGCCCAGTATCTTACCCTGACGGATAAACAGGACGTGCAGGCAGGCCATACCCGAGTCGAACGCAACGCCGATCACGTCCAGATCGTCGCCCTGATTGGAAACAAACTGTTTTTCCGTCACGCGGCGCACGGCCTGGATCTGATCGCGCAGGCGGGCAGCCTCTTCGAAACGCATCTCTTTACTGGCCTGCTCCATGCGGCCAACCAGCTGATTCAGGACCTGATCGTCTTTGCCGGAAAGGAACAGCCGCACGTAGTCGATCTGACGGGCATATTCCTCTTCGGACACCAGTCCCTCAACGCACGGCCCCAGACAGCGGCCAATCTGATATTGCAGGCAGGGCCGGGAGCGGTTGCGATAGACGCTGTTTTCACACTGGCGCACCGGGAATACTTTCTGCAGCAGGGACAAGGTTTCACGCACCGCATAACCGTTGGGAAAAGGACCAAAATATTCGCCCTTAGCGTGTTTTGCCCCACGATGGCTGGCCAGGCGCGGGTGAGCGTCAGCACTGAGAAAAATATAGGGGTAGGACTTATCATCACGCAGCAGCACGTTGTAGCGTGGCTGGTAAAGTTTGATGTAATTGTGTTCCAGCAGCAGCGCTTCGGTTTCCGTATGGGTGACCGTGACATCAATCTGGCAGATAAGGGCCACCAGCGCTTCCGTCTTACGACTGGCCAGGTTTCCACGGAAATAGCTGGAAAGGCGTTTTTTGAGGTCTTTGGCTTTGCCAACGTAGATCACCGTACCACCAGCATCGTACATCCGGTAAACGCCCGGCTGGCTGGTGACAGTTTTCAGAAAATTCTTTGCATCAAACAGATCATTCACTACTGATTAACGGCTCCGCGCTGTACAGGCCATGACGAATGGCGAGATGCGTTAACTCTACGTCGCCGCTGATATTCAGTTTACTGAACATGCGATAGCGATAGCTGTTAACGGTTTTAGGACTCAGATTGAGCTGTTCGGAAATTTCCGTCACTTTCTGGCCTTTGGTAATCATCAGCATAATCTGCAACTCGCGTTCCGACAAACAGCTGAACGGGGATTCTGCCTTTTGCGGTTCAATCTGGCTGAGGGCCATCTGCTGGGCAATGTCGGAAGCGATATAGCGTTGCCCGGCGTTGACCGACCGAATCGCACTGACCACTTCCTGCGGTGCCGCCCCTTTGCTGAGGTAGCCTGAAGCCCCCGCCTGCATGACTTTAGCTGGCAGCGGATTTTCCGTGTGGATGGTCAGCATAATAATTTTGCAGTCAGGCGTGTAACGGATGATCTTGCGCGTAGCCTCTAGCCCACCAATTCCGGGCATGTTCATGTCCATCAGCAGCACATCAGCACGGTTTGTACGGCACCATTTCACTGCCTCTTCGCCGCAGTTGGCTTCACCCACCACCTGGATACCTTTAATATCTTCCAGGATACGACGAATACCTGCGCGTACCAGCTCGTGGTCATCAACAAGAAAAACGCTTATCAAACGATGCTCCCTAAGTGGCTTATGCAGATGAAGAAAGTGATATAGGCAGGACAGTTATGTTACTACTTTTTCAAGGCTGTTAGAATAAAAATAATACGGTGCGTTCACCGCATCCTCCCGGATATAAATGCGGTTAATTCAGGTCAAAATGTCGCAGTAAATCCGATAAGCGTCAATCTCAGACATTAATTATCTTGGCAATAAATATTTACACCATAAGTCCAATAAAAGCCCCCGGTTAAAGACCCTAACCGGATGTCCCACCGCCCCTCTCGATCTTTTCGTTCCGCTGTCGTTATTCACTTCCCCCCTGTTTATCCCCGGCAATGCCAGGCTGTTCAGATTAGACCTGGGTGGTTCGCGCAATTGAACGGCGCAGACGGTGATGGCTTACCGCTGTTATATGATATACTTGACGCAACTTTTGAGTGTTCGGTGCCTGCACCGTGAGCACTGTTTTTCAATGACTAACGGGAGAAATCATGAGTGGGATTGACTTTTCAACCAGCGAAGAAGCACAGGCACTGGCGAATGAAGTGACCTGTATGAAGGCTCTGGTCACCCTGATGCTGAAAGGCATGGGTCAGGCCGATGCCGGTAAAGTCATCATCAATCTGGAGCGTTATATTGCCGGGCTGGAAGACGAAAAACAGGCTGAAGTGTTCAGCAACACTGTAAAGCAGATTAAACACGCTTACCGTCAGTGATCCGTCGGGTCCTGGCGGCCCGCGGCAGGTAAAAGGGCCATTGCTTTTTCCGTGGTTTTATCACAACGTAGTGATTTAACCGACAGAACAAAACAATGGCCTTACTTTTCAAAGCGGCACTGGGGGCACTCGTCGTGGTGCTGATTGGCGTGCTGTCTAAAACTCGCCATTACTACATCGCCGGATTAATCCCGCTGTTCCCCACCTTTGCCCTGATCGCCCATTATATCGTGGCCAGCGAACGCGGCATTGATGCCCTGCGTACCACCATTATCTTCGGCATGTGGGCGATAGTGCCCTATTTTATCTATCTGCTGAGCCTCTGGTATTTTATTACGCTACTGCGGCTGCCCCTTGCACTGCTGGCAGCCGTTTCGTGCTGGTGCGCAGCAGCATGGTTACTGATCGCGCTGTGGTCAAAGTGGCACGGTTAACGATCGCGCGGCCCCCAGCTCACGGATACCCCTAATGTCGGCAGCACCTCTTCCGGTCTGAACCGACGCGCACCGTGGAACTTCTCCGCAAGATGGGGCTGCCTGACCGGAATTTTGACCGCAAACAGATTGTCTTCTGACTGAATAATCCCCGGAGTCAGCAGGTCGTAGTCCACCTGATGCTGTTCAAACATCTGCTCCAGCATCGGCGTTGCCGCGCTGAACAGATACTGAATACCGGACTGCTCCGCCAGCTGCACCGCATGCCATAAAATATTCAGCGGCAGCTCGGCATCAATTTCCAGTCGGGCAGAAAAGCGTGACATCTCCCAGACAACCTGACTGTCGATACGGGTGCTGTCACCGCCTGCCACCGCGCGGTTATTATCCGGATCGTGCCAGGCCATCAGACGGGCACAGCCGCAAATTCCATGCTGCGCGGTCCAGGCTATCAGCCAGATGACATCAGAACGATCGTAGCGGTCATATTCCTGACCGGGTGTACTCAGGCGTGACGGAATCGACCACCCTTCGCCCCTGGCGAAGACGCTGTAACGGTAACTTCCTAATTCTGCCAACAACGACGATGGCATGTCCTTCAGCTTGGTCTGGATAATCTTCATTTATGATCCCCTGTCGCATTCCCTCGTGAGCGCCGCTCCTGACGGTTCGGGCAGGGTTGCTACCCTGGGCGCAGGGTAGACAACCAGTTAGTTATTCGAAACTACCAAATCTGGTAGTTGCAACCTCTATCAGATTAAACCGATTGCTGCTGCATAAGAGGCAACTTGCGTTTTATTTGGTGCGTTAAATCGTTTTTGCATGTTTTTTTGGTGAAAGTTAACCGTATTCTCAGAAATTGAAAGGATCAGTGATATTTCCGCTGATGTTTTCCCCTCCGCTGTCCATTTAAGAATTTCACGTTCCCTTTCACTTAATTCCAGTCTGGCGATGGACATCGAAATATCATTCATCGTAATGAGCGCAGCCATAGCCAGCTCCGAAATATACTGGAGTTTAAGTTCAATTTCCGGTGTTAATGCCCTATTTTTAGATGAACTGGCCGTAGAAAGAGATAATATTCCTACGGCTCTGTTGTTTGCCAGCACAGAGCATGAGATGCCCTGGCAGATACCATGCTCCCGCGCCGCATCCAGCACACGCTGACCGTCACCCGCCTCAACCGCTTGCCACTGCCATACTACTCCGGGCAAAAAACATTTTTTCAACACCGGGTCGGACCGGGCGAAGTCTTCCTGCAAATAATACTCAACCCATTTTTTGGGATAATTACAGTAAAAAAAAGTCTTGGGCCGGGTAAAAGGCACCGGATGCCGAATAAAAAGTGCATAAAAATCGAATTCCAGTTCGTTCGCCTGTTGTTCAATTAACCGGGTAATATGAGCAACATCGCTTCCATTGCGAAAGGCTAATTGCATTTCGGATCGCCAGCTGAAATAGTTCTCAGATGTCATTAACGCCTCAGCCGGTCAGGGAGTGATGCCTCGCCTGATTATCATTCTTATGTTGATTAATACCGCATAAAAAATGAATAAAATTGCGAATACAATCTAATTTTCCGGCGCAATACTTCTTGCAGAAACACAATTTTTGATGTTCAGGTACCGGTCAGTGAATCGCGTGAAAAGGTTCAGGCCAATAAGCCTGAAAAGCCCGCCCACCTTATTGATGCTCTGCATTATTTTTTTCTTTAAGCGCCGTCAACAAGATACATCGATTTCTCACCTGCCTCACCTTACTGCGGTAGAATAGGATTTTTCCTATAAACATTCAATAATTTTGACCTATTTGTTATCGGTATTACATCTAATAGTTTTACACTATCCGGTGGTCAATCCCTGCCCACAGGGCTGTTCTGCTCAAGCGCACCGGCATAAATACACTGATACCTATAGAAAAGTCTCGCCTCTATGACCATTTGAGTTTTACAGCATAGATTAATGAAGGTGAATGAACATCAGATAACTCCACAACCTTTACATGGGATTGTGCCAGCCCACACTTAAGGCCCTGTTCCCCGTTTTAAGATCACGCCTTTCTGTCAGTACCGACTATCAGGGAGGGAGCAAAAGCCGGTACCTGCATCCTGTTGGTGTTAAAAGAGGCTGAAGGCTCCCCGCAAAGCGCTATTATTCTGTGCCAGCGTCGGCTTGCCGACCGCTTTCTGTTGGGTCATGTTGCGAACTGTACGGGCCGGTTTTATCAACGCCGATCCTGGCCCCCTTTATGGGAATGTCTTTTTTATTTTTCAACCCGTCAGAAATAAAATCAGGCGCAGCCTTTATCAGCGTCCCCGCTCACGCGGGCTTAATTTTTCTCCTCGTATTTGCCACGGGTAAAGGCGATGCACACCCTCACCCTAACGACAAAGGCCGAAGCCACGCATACCAAAATGGAAATGGTTGGCGTGGGCCGCATTGTAATTCGGGCCCAGTGCGGTGCCGAACAGATCGCAACTGCCGGCAAAGACGGCGTGTAGCCAGCGGCCACGCGCACTCTCTTCAGACCAGTGATTAAGCACGCTGATACGCCTGCCGTTTTGCAAACGGAACCCACTGATATCCCAGGCGTCTGCCGTGGCGTGTTCACTTAACCGCCCCTGGGCCCGATGGTAAATATTGCGACAGGCGAAGCTGCCTAAGTGATCGATACGCGCCAGCGGTGAACCCAGCTCGCTGGCAGCCAGCGGTTTCAGCGTCTGCGTGACCATCATGGTGCTGCTGACGGCCAGCGCGCAGCTGCTGAGGAAAGCGCCGCTGAGCGTCACATCGCCAAAGCGGATCACTCTGACCGGATCCACCAGGGGGCACTGACCCTGCTGTGAACCGGGGCGGGTAAAACTCACATAGCCTTTCACCTGGGCCTGCTGCAGCACGGCCAGACAGGCTTCAGGACTGGCGGCCAGCTGCCTCAGCTTGTAACGCGTGACCATGGTCGGTGCATCGGTCACGGACAGCGGCGCAAACGGATCCCACTGCGGAGGTAATTTGGGCAGTATGAACCTGACCCCGCCCCAACAGACCAGAAGTACTATCCCCAGCGAAATTAATCGCTTCATCTCCCCTCCTTTCAGGTAGCCGGTAAAAGTGACGCCGGGTTTTTAAGCAAGCGATGCACACTAAACGCAGTTTAGCTGCAATTTTGCTTTATCCGCCCGATTTTTACGTTAAGCTCTTGATCGTACTAACCCCGACAACATCAGACATCAGAAAAGCCGTCAGAGCTTTCGTCTCATCACACACGACAGGAAACCCGTAATGGTTGATCAATTAAAAGAGGCCGCCGCCTCCGCCGAAGAGCCCGTATCGCTCCAGCGAAACTTGCACAATCGTCATATTCAGCTTATTGCCATCGGCGGGGCTATCGGTACTGGTCTGTTTATGGGATCGGGAAAAACCATCAGCCTCGCCGGACCGTCAATTATCTTCGTCTATATGATCATCGGCTTTATGCTGTTCTTCGTAATGCGGGCAATGGGCGAACTGCTGCTTTCCAATCTTGAGTACAAATCCTTCAGCGACTTTGCCGCCGACCTGCTGGGCCCCTGGGCAGGCTATTTTACCGGCTGGACTTACTGGTTCTGCTGGGTGGTCACCGGCATTGCCGACGTCGTGGCAATCAGCTCCTATTTTCAACTCTGGTTCCCGGACTTCTCGATATGGATGAGCGCCCTGCTCTGCATTGTCGTGTTCCTGTCGCTGAACATCGCCACGGTAAAACTCTTCGGGGAGATGGAGTTCTGGTTCGCAATCATAAAAATCGTCGCCATCGTGGCGCTGATTGCTACCGGGATTGTGCTGGTAGCAATGCACTACCCATCACCCGGGGGAGGCACGGCCTCGCTGAGTAATATCTGGGATCACGGCGGCATGTTCCCGAAAGGACTGAGCGGCTTCTTTGCCGGCTTCCAGATTGCGGTATTTGCCTTTGTCGGCATCGAACTGGTGGGAACCGCCGCGGCGGAAACGCACAACCCGAGAACCGTACTGCCGCGCGCGATTAATGCCATTCCGCTGCGTATCATCATGTTCTACGTGCTGTCGCTGATGGTGATCATGGCCGTCACGCCATGGGACCAGGTGGTGGCCGATCGCAGCCCGTTCGTTGAAATGTTCGTGCTGATTGGTTTACCGGCAGCGGCCAGTATCGTTAACTTTGTGGTGCTGACTTCGGCAGCCTCATCTGCTAACAGCGGCATCTTCTCCACCAGCCGTATGCTCTATGGTCTGGCGCAGCAGGGCGTCGCGCATCGCCGCTTCGGCATGCTTTCCCGCCGCGCGGTGCCGACAACCGGGCTGTTCTTCTCCTGCCTGTGTCTGCTGGGTGGCGTTGCCCTGATTTATCTGATCCCGAACGTGATGACGGTCTTCACCCTGGTCACCACGGTGTCAGCAATCCTGTTTATGTTTGTCTGGACAATTATTCTCTGTTCCTACCTTGCCTACCGTAAGAAGCACCCGCAACGTCACGCGGAATCAGCCTATAAGATGCCGCTGGGCAAGCTCATGTGCTGGGTCTGTATGGCCTTCTTTGCCTTCGTGCTGGTGCTGCTGACCCTGGAAGAGGATACCCGTCAGGCGCTGATGGTCACCCCGCTGTGGTTTATCCTGCTGGCGGTGGGCTGGTTCCTGCGTAAACGTAAGGCCGCATGATTAAGGCGGGTCAGATCGTCCTCTGACCCGCTGCCTTTAAAAACGTGACCACAGCTTGTGCATCGCCTGCCCCAGCGGCGGGCGCTGTACGCTGACTCTCTCCGGTTTAAACGGCCCCTCTTTTAGCGGCTCAGGCCCCAGATCAAAGGTAAAACTGTAGTCCGGCTCCTCCCCCATCCGCAGGTCTGTAATGGTAATATGCTCCCCTACCCGCTTCATGGCATAAAAGCCACGGCTGAACCACACCACGCGCTGCACGTACCAGTTAGAGCTGAACTGCTGGTAGAGCGCGCTGCCATTATCGTGCGTCGTCAGCGTCAGGGGTTTATCACTGCTCAACAGGGAATAAAACCCTTCCTGATAGCGATCTGCGGTCATCACCACCACGCGCCACTGCAGCGTATTGAAGGCGGTTGGCGTCACCAGCAACTGCTGCACGCGATCGTCCTGCTGTACCAGATGCTGCTCAACCTGGTGCCTGACCCACGCCTGCGCACCCATGCTCCACAGCAGGTAGAGGCAACTAAGACTCAGGCCCACCCTATTCCAGCGGCTCCCCCGGGGATGTCGCCATACCAGGGCTGCAATGACACCCACCAGCAGCGGCAGGGTATACAGCGGGTCGATGATAAACATGCTTCCAATGGCAAAAGGCCGATCGGTAAACGGCAGTGCGAGCTGAGTACCATACACGGTGGTCAGATCAAGTAACGGGTGAGTGATCAGTGCCAGCCATACCGCCCCCCACCAGCGCGGGAACAGCTGCGGCTGACGGGCCAGGCGGGACACCAGCCAGGCCAGAAGCGGTGAAACCAGCGACAGCCAGAAAAGCGCATGGCTCTCGGTGCGGTGCAGGGTCATATTGCGAATGGCATCGCCATGATCGATAAAGACATCCAGGTCCGGCAGCGTGCCGCACACGGCACCCACGGCAGCCGCCTGCCATACCGGGACTCTGCGCCCCATGACCGCGACGCCTACCGAGGCTCCCAGTAAAAGTTGTGATACGGAATCCATTATCCTGTCCTGTTTGTCACTGGCATTAACGTACGCGGATACCTTCAATCACCATGTGCTGGACATTGTCGACCGTCTGGTTAAAGAAAGACTCGTCATTCAGGGTCTGCCCGGTGATCGCCTCCACCTGCGTGGCAAAATCCGCATAGTGCTGGGTCGTTGCCCACAGCATAAATATAAGATGGTTCGGCTGCACGGCCGCCAGCTTGCCCTCCCGCACCCAGGTTTCAATCACCGTCGCCTTATCCTCCACCAGATGACGTAAATCCCCGGCCAGCTCGGCTTTCAGTAGCGGTGCCCCCTGCAGCATCTCCATACAGAACAGGCGTGAAGCCTGTGGATGGTCGCGGGAAACCTCCAGTTTCAGACGGATATAGTCACGTATCGCTTCAAGAGGATGCTGGTCATGGCGCAGGGCGCGTAGCGGAGCCAGCCAGACGTCCAGCAGGTCTTTCAACACCGCGATATAGAGCTCTTCTTTGGAAGGGAAGTAATAAAGCAGATTGGTTTTAGACACATCGGCACGTTCAGCCACCTTATCCAGGCTGGTGCCGTGGATGCCAAACTGCGAAAAATATTCCAGGGCCGCAGACAAGATAGCGGAACGCTTTGCTGCCACCGCGCGTGAACGCCGCGTCGGGGCTTTAGCCGGTAATTGGTCAGCTGAATTCACCGTGACTCCATGATCCATGTGGGGTGCGGGGATAATAACAAATCACCTGGCGCATACCTAATCACGCACATGCACTTTTATTGACCACACCTGCCTGCTTTCCGTGCAGATTTTTTACCAACTGGTCTGAAATGGACCCATCAGTCCAGCCCGTTTTTACCGTATTTATTCAACAGCTTGTTATTTATCTCTTTTCCTAAACTGGCACAGCCCTTGCAACCTGATTAACAGCGCCGCTTCAACGGAGAGTGCGGGAGGCACGGCAGCGCCGGGATTTACACGTTCACTTACGCAGAGGATGTCTCATGAAAATTGGTGTTTTTATCCCGATCGGTAACAACGGCTGGCTGATCTCCAACAATGCGCCGCAGTACATGCCGACGTTTGAGCTGAACAAAGCCATTGTGCAAAAAGCCGAGCATTATCATTTCGACTTCGCTCTGTCGATGATCAAACTGCGTGGCTTTGGCGGTAAAACGGAGTTCTGGGACCATAACCTGGAATCCTTCACGCTGATGGCCGGGCTGGCCGCCGTCACCTCGCGCATTGAAATTTATGCCACGGCCGCCACGCTGACCCTGCCTCCGGCGATCGTCGCGCGTATGGCTTCCACCATTGACTCCATTTCCGGTGGCCGCTTTGGTGTCAATCTGGTCACTGGCTGGCAGAAACCAGAATACGATCAGATGGGCCTGTGGCCCGGCGATGAATATTTCTCACGCCGCTATGACTACCTTACCGAGTATGTCAGCGTACTGCGCGATTTGTGGGGCAGCGGTAAATCTGATCTCAAAGGGGAATTCTTTACCATGAATGACTGTCGCCTCAGCCCGCAGCCGCAGAAGCCGATGAAGGTGATCTGCGCCGGTCAGAGCGATGCCGGCATGGAGTTTTCAGCAAAACACGCCGACTATAACTTCTGCTTTGGCAGGGGCGTTAATACCCCTACCGCATTCGCCCCGACGGCGGCTCGTATGAAGACCGCTGCCGATGCGCAGGGGCGTGATGTCGGATCCTACGTGCTGTTTATGATCATCGCGGATGAAACCGACGAGGCCGCACGGGCCAAATGGGAGCATTACAAAGCCGGTGCCGATGAAGAAGCGCTGTCCTGGCTGACTACCCAGAGTCAGCAGGATAAGCGCTCCGGCAGTGATACCAACGTACGCCAGATGGCCGACCCGACGTCCGCCGTCAATATCAATATGGGCACCCTTGTCGGTTCTTACGCGAACGTAGCGCGGATGCTGGACGAGGTGGCCTCGGTGGAGGGAACGCAGGGTGTCCTGCTGACCTTTGATGACTTCCTTCAGGGTATTGATCAGTTTGGTGAGCGCATCCAGCCGCTGATGGCGTGCCGCACTGGCATCACTGACGCCGCGCGGGAGGTGGCGTAATGAAGGATAAACCTGCCGTGATCTGTACCACCGCCTCGGCGCAGAATGCCATTACCCTGCCAGCACGCCCGGAGGCCATTGTCTTTCCCCCGGAGCAGACGGCCCTGATTGTCGTGGATATGCAGAACGCCTATGCCACGCCCGGCGGCTATCTTGATCTGGCCGGCTTTGACGTGTCGGCGACCCGTCCGGTGATCGAGCAGATCAACGTGGCGGTGAACGCCGCACGCGCCGCCGGTATTCAGGTGATCTGGTTCCAGAATGGCTGGGACGATCAGTACGTGGAAGCCGGAGGCCCGGGATCGCCCAACTGGCATAAGTCTAACGCCCTGAAAACCATGCGTCAGAACCCGCAGCTTCAGGGCACGCTGCTGGCAAAAGGCAGCTGGGACTATGAACTGGTCGATCAGCTAACGCCACAGCCAGGTGATATTGTGCTGCCAAAACCGCGCTATAGCGGCTTCTTCAATACCGCGCTGGACAGCATGTTACGTAGCCGGGGCATCCGCCACCTGGTCTTTACCGGGATTGCCACCAATGTCTGTGTCGAATCAACGCTGCGGGATGGTTTCTTCCTGGAGTATTTCGGCATTGTCCTGGAGGATGCGACCTACCAGGCTGGCCCGCAATTTGTCCAGCAGGCAGCGATATTCAATATCGAAACCTTCTTTGGCTGGGTCTCTGACGTCGGCAGCTTCTGTCACGCGCTGCAGACTGAACCCGCCGCCGTCACACAGACGGCTTAACTCTGACTCATTTAACGGAGCACAGTCATGCCAAAAACCATTATCACCCCGCCGGGCACGGGTATCCCGATTGCCCCCTTTGTTCCCGGCACGCTGGCGGACGGTGTGGTGTACGTGTCCGGTACCCTGCCATTCGATAAAGATAACAATGTTGTTCACATCGGCGATGCCGCCGCGCAGACCCGTCACGTGCTGGAAATCATCAAAAGCGTGATTGAAACGGCAGGCGGCACGATGGATGACGTGACCTTCAATTCCATTTTTATTACCGACTGGCAGCACTACGCGGCGGTGAATGCGGTGTATGCCGACTATTTTCCCGGCGAAAAACCGGCCCGCTTCTGCATCCAGTGCGGACTGGTGAAACCCGATGCGCTGATTGAAATTGCCAGCGTGGCCCATATCGGAAAATAAGGCGTTCACTATGCATATTGAGCTGTCAGGCCGCGACGACCCCGGGGCCAGGACCCTGGTGCTATCTGCCGGACTCGGCGGGCTGGGAAGCTTCTGGCTGCCGCAGATGAATGAACTGCGCCGGGCGTTTCGCGTGGTGGTTTATGACCAGCGCGGCACCGGCCGCAGCCCGGATACCCTGCCGGAAGGCTACAGTATGCGGGACATGGCCTCTGAGCTGGCCTCCCTGCTGGAACAGCACCATATTATGCTGTTCGATATAGTGGGCCACGCGCTCGGCGGCATGGTTGCCCTGCAGCTGGCGCTGGACTACCCGCAACGCGTCTCGCGGCTGGTTCTGGTCAACGGCTGGCTAACGCTGGATGCGCATACGCGACGCTGTTTTCACGTGCGGCAGGATCTGCTGATACACGCCGGCGTCGAGGCGTTTGTCCGCGCCCAGCCGCTGTTTCTCTACCCGGCTGACTGGCTGTCGGATAATCAGGCGCGCATTGAAGCGGAAGATACCCTGCACGCCGCACATTTTCAGGGGAGGGATAATTTACTGAAGCGCCTCCACGCGCTGATGGCCTGTGACTACAGCGATCGGGCTGGCCGCATCACCCAGCCGGTACTGCTGCTCTGTTCCCGCGACGACCTGCTGGTGCCCTGGACCTGTTCTCAACGGCTGCAGGCAGCGCTGCCTCACGCTACCCTGCACCGCATGGACTGGGGGGGGCACGCGATGAGCGTCACCGACAGTTCTACCTTTAACTCTCTGCTGATGAGCTGGCTGCTGGAGAGCAGCCCGGCCGTCAGCCACGCCGATATGGAGCCACTATGTCAGAAGCCCTGAGTACGCCAGCCGCGGAAACCCTGCCTGCCAGCGTAGACAAACGACAGTTTCGTAACGCTATGGCGCGCCTGGGCGCGGCCGTTAACATCATTACCACTGATGGCCCCGCCGGCCGCGCCGGATTTACCGCCTCGGCCGTGTGCAGCGTCACCGACACGCCCCCCACCCTACTGGTGTGCCTGAATCGTTCCGCGTCAGTGTATGAGACCTTCCAGCAAAACAGGCAGCTCTGTGTCAATACGCTGGCAGCTGGCCATGAAGATTTATCCACGTTGTTCGGCGGTAAAACGCCCATGGATCAGCGTTTTGCCGTCGCCAGCTGGTCCACGCTGGCCACCGGTTCGCCGATCTTAAGCGATGCGCTGGTGTCATTTGACTGCGTGGTCACCCAAGTGATGAGCGTGGGCACCCACGACATTCTGGTCGGCGAAGCGCAGGCGCTGATAGTCAGTGACAACCCGCATGGCCTGATCTGGTTCGATCGCGGCTACCATCCGTTGCCCCAGCGCAGTTTCTGATTTTTCATGCAGTACTCATACTCCGGAGATCTCAATGGCAGCTTCCTGGTTCCCGAAATGGTCGAAAACGACGGCATCAGCAACGGGTATCGTCGCACCTGATGAAACACTGCCCGCTGGGCAAACGATGGTCATGGGCTTACAGCATGCGGTGGCGATGTTTGGTGCCACGGTACTGATGCCGCTGTTGATGGGGCTGGATCCGAACCTGTCGATCCTGATGTCCGGGGTGGGTACGCTGCTGTTCTTCGCCATCACCGGAGGTCGCGTACCAAGCTATCTTGGTTCCAGCGCGGCGTTTGTCGGCGTGGTGATCGCCGTCACCGGGTTCAGCGGTCAGGGTCTTAATCCCCATCTCAGCGTCGCTCTCGGCGGAATTATTGCCTGCGGCCTGGTTTACACACTGATCGGGTTTGTGGTGATGAAGGCCGGTACCCGCTGGATAGAAAAGCTGATGCCGCCGGTAGTAACCGGTGCCGTGGTGATGGCCATCGGTCTTAACCTGGCACCGATCGCCGTACGGGGTGTCTCTGCCTCCACGTTCGACAGCTGGATGGCGGTGATGACGGTGCTGTGCATTGGGGGGGTGGCGGTGTTTACCCGGGGTATGGTACAGCGCCTGCTGATCCTTATCGGGCTGATTGCCGCCTGGGCAATCTATGCCCTGCTGACCAACGGATTGGGCCTGGGGAAACCTGTCGATTTCAGCCTGCTGGCCAGCGCCCCCTGGTTGGGCATGCCGCTGATCACCCACCCGACTTTCAGTACCCAGGCGATGGTAATGATCGCCCCGGTCGCAGTGATTCTGGTGGCCGAAAACCTCGGGCATCTTAAAGCTGTGGCCGGTATGACCGGACGCAATCTTGACCCGTATATGGGCCGGGCCTTTGTCGGTGACGGGGTAGCCACCCTCCTGTCCGGCAGCGTCGGCGGTAGCGGCGTCACTACCTATGCGGAGAATATTGGCGTCATGGCGGTAACCAAGGTCTACTCCACGCTGGTGTTTGTCGCCGCGGCGGTCATTGCTTTGATACTGGGCTTTTCGCCGAAGTTTGGTGCCTTAATTCACACCATTCCAGGCCCGGTCATTGGCGGAGCATCCATTGTCGTTTTCGGTCTGATCGCAGTGGCCGGAGCACGCATCTGGGTTCAGAATCATGTCGACCTGAGCCAGAATGGAAATCTGATTATGGTGGCCGTCACGCTGGTGCTGGGGGCAGGAGATTTCGCGCTGAAGATCGGTAGCTTTACGCTGGGTGGAATTGGCACGGCCACCTTTGGCGCGATTTTACTTAACGCGCTGCTCAGCTACCAGCGTACTGCGCCCTTAACCGGGCAGAGCGCAGTGCGTGAGGAGCGCTGACGCTGTCTGCTTCAGGGGCCGGAAGGCCCCTGTCTCTCTGCCTGCGGGGAATTTGGCTGTGCCGTTTTTTTGCGTTTTAACTTCATTTCACTGATCAGCACGCCCAGTACGATCAGCGCTCCCCCAAGCAGGGCGATGGCAGGCAGCCTTTCACCGGCGATGCGGCCGACAATACCAGCCCAAACCGGTTCTCCCGCATAGATCACCGTGGCGCGCGTAGGTGAAACGCTGCGCTGCGCCCAGTTCATTGTCACCTGAATCAGGGCGCTGGCCATCCCGAGTCCCACAGCGCTGTAAAGCAGATAGGGGCTGAAAGACGGCACCGTCTCTCCGTTCGGGGCCATCATGATAAAACCAAACACCGACGCCGCCGCCAGCTGGATCACCGTAACCCGCTGGACGTTAACTTTTCCGGCACTGGCTCCAATCAGAATAATTTCCGCGGCAATCGCCAGCGTACTCAGCAGGGTGGCGATTTCACCGGCGTTTAGCGCCAGTTCACCGCTTTCCGGGCCCGCCAGCAGCAGCAGACCACCAAATGCCAGCACGATCCCCGCCCACGACATCAGACCCGGCATCCGGCCGAGGAAAACCCACTGTAAAATGGGCACCAGCGGCACGTATAGCGCCGTGATAAAGGCCGATTTGCTGCTGGAAATGGTCTGCATGCCGTAGGTTTGCAGCCCGTAGCCCAGACCAATCGCCAGCCCTATCAGCGTGCCGGCCTTGATCTCGTACCAGGTCATTCCGCGCAGCACGCGCCAGGAAATAACGCCCAGCAGCAAGGCCGCCGTGGCAAAGCGCACACCAATAAAAAAGAACGGCCCACTGACTGTCATGGCATGATGGACGGCCAGAAACGTCCCGCCCCAGACCATGGTAATGAGGATCAGTACCCCTTCCTGGGGATTCACTGCAAACTTATAACGAGAAAACAAACCTGACATCAGAGTACTCTGCTGAAAATTTGGCGTCAGTGTGAGGGGTTAGCTGAGGAGGGTCAAGCGCTGTACATGGGGGCCGTCTGCACCGCCGGAAAACCGGCGGTGGGTGGCATCCCTGATTATGCTACGTCGTCCGTTTTACTTTTGCTGCCACGACTGTTTCGGCCGCCTTTTTCCCCGGCGGCAGAGGCGCGCTTAGGGTCATTTTTAAAATTTCCCCCGCTGACCTTCCCACCTTTGCGTCCCGCTTCTGATGCTCTTTGACGGTCTTCAGCGAAATTTCCAGATCCACCACGATGTTCTGCCATTTCTTACCTCCGATATAGTTAAGACATCATTCTGCATTGTGCCCGCTCACGCTGTGATGAACCGGTGCAATGGCAGCAGACGCTGTCGTCTGCCACCTGATTAAGCGTAGTGTATACCGTGGGGGATGTGCTCTTCCTGCCCGTTCCCTGTGCCGGGAAGGTGGGAACATGCTGATTTCTCCTCTTAATTTTTATTAATGGATTGTGGCAAAAAATGTGGTGGCAGGCGATTTTCCAGGCAAATGCTACCCTCGCCACGGACAGTTCACCCCCGCTCTTCTATACTGATAAGTCACCTTAATAACGGACGACATCAACCCAGGAGAGCATTATGGCGACACAACAATCGAAAGCTCATCACGTTGGCGAATGGGCCAGTCTGCGCAACACCTCCCCCGAAATTGCCGAAGCCATTTTCGAGGTCGCAAATTACGACGAGCGGCTGGCTGAAGGGATCTGGGCGCAGCAGGGAAGTGATGAGGTGCTGTTACGTGCCTTTGAAAAAACCGATGCCGATGTCCTGACCTGGGACAGTAAGGTGGTTGAACGCAAGAACGTGTAGCACAACGGCGGGCAGCGACGCCCGCTCTGATAATCAGCCCGGTGAGACTCGTCCGAGAACCGAAACGACCTTCATTCTGTCGACTACCCTTATACCGGGTTAACAGATTACAGCCAGAACCCGGCTGATTACTGACACTATCCAAAGGAGGCATCATGCCGTACCAGACGATTAATCCCGCAAGTAATAAGCTGATCAAATCCTGGCCCGACCACAGCGACAGCCAGATTGAACAGGCACTGGCCACGGCTGACGCGCTGTATCACTCTGACTGGTCTAAAGGGGCGATGCAGCCCCGTCTGCAGGTGCTGAAAAAGCTGGCAGACCTGATTGACAGCCGTGTTGACGCTCTGGCTGAAGCCGCCAGCGTCGAGATGGGCAAACTCATTGAACAGAGCCGGGGCGAAGTGCAGCTGTGCGCACAAATCGCCCGCTATTATGCTGAGAACGCAGAGCGTTTTCTTGCACCCACCCCGTATCCCACAGAGCTGGGCGAAGCGTGGGTTGAGAACCATCCCATTGGTGTACTTGTCGCCGTTGAGCCGTGGAATTTCCCTTTCTATCAGCTGATGCGCGTACTGGCACCGAATCTTGCCGCCGGCAACCCGGTGCTGGCGAAGCATGCGCAGAATGTGCCGCACTGCGCTACCCTGTTTGAATCACTGGTAACGGAAGCCGGTGCTCCTGCGGGAGCCTGGACAAATATTTTTGCCAGTAACGATCAGGTCGCCACGCTGATTGCCGATGACCGGGTGCAGGGCGCGGCGCTGACCGGCTCCGAGCGTGCGGGCAGCGCCGTTGCGCAGCAGGCGGGCAAATACCTGAAAAAAACCACCCTCGAACTGGGCGGTAATGACGTGTTTGTGGTACTGGATGACTGCGACCTGGATAAAGCCGTGAAGGCAGGTGCAGGGGCGCGTCTGAGCAACTGCGGTCAGGTCTGTACGGCCGCCAAGCGCTTCCTCGTTCATGAGAAAGTGGCCGATCGCTTTATCGAAAAAATGACCGAAACGTTTAAAGCCGCAAAAATCGGCGATCCACTGGATGCCAGCACCACACTTGGCCCGCTGTCCTCGGCAGAGGCACGCGACAGCCTGCATAAACAGGTTCAGCAGGCGAAGGAAAAAGGCGCGAAAGTGCTGCTGGGCGGCGCACCGGTTCCGGGAGAAGGCTGTTTCTATCAGCCGACGATCCTGACCGGCATCACCCGCGATAATCCAGCCTACTTCGAGGAGTTCTTCGGCCCCGTTGCACAGATCTACATCGTGAAAGATGATGATGAAGTGGTGAAACTGGCCAACGATTCGCACTATGGCCTGGGCGGTGCGGTCTTTACCCGGGATATCAATCGGGGTAAAGCTCTGGCTTCCCGTATCGAAACCGGAATGGTGTACATTAACTCCGCGACCAATACGGCAGCCGAACTGCCGTTCGGCGGCGTGAAGCGTTCAGGTTACGGCCGTGAGCTTTCCGACCTGGGGATCAAAGAGTTTGTGAACCAGAAGCTGGTGGTGGTGAGCAGCGATTAATCGCATAGCGGGAGGCCGTAACGGGCTCCCGCAGGCTTAACGTCCTGGCATAAAAAAGGGGTGACCGGTTAGCCGGTCACCCCTTTTTACGTCTGAATGCGGAACCGCCGTCAGCGGCCGTTCCGATCCCTTAGTTTGTTGCCGGCTGGACCGCCGGTTTAGCCGGCGTCGCGCTGTCCGCTGCTGCCTTATCGGCTTTCGCTTTTTCGGCAGAAGCTTTCTCTGCGGCGGCTTTATCCTTAGCCGCCTGCTCAGCCGCAGCCTTATCCGCTGTCGCTTTTTCTTTCGCCGCTTTATCCGCAGCGGCCTTATCGGCGGCAGCTTTCTCGGCCGAAGCTTTCGCCTGGGCGGCTTTGTCCGCTGCGGCCTGATCTGCGGCAGCTTTATCAGCCAGCGTTTTATTGACTACGGCTTTTTCGTCAGCGGGTTTCGCTGCCGGTGTGGCTGCTGCTGCTGCAGGTACCTGCTCTGCCACCTGCAGCGGTGTACCCTGCAGGGACTTGTTTAGTACCTGCGTGAACTGATCCCATGAACAGAAACCGTTAGCATCGGTCGGGCAGCCGGCCATTTGCAGCGTCACACGCTTCGGTGGGTTTGCCAGTGACAGGACTTCTGCATCACGTAGCTGGCCGGTGGTCTGATAAACATATTCAACCTTCACCAGTTCGCGATCGTTTTTCTTGTCGTGCCAGCGCTGGAACTGAACCATGCCGCCAATCGGCGTTTGCTCATTTTGTCCTGGCAGATCGTAAGGTTTGAAATCCAGCGCGGTCAGCAGTGAGGCGATATTTGAATCATGCCCCACCATTAGCGTCACTTTCGGGGCGCTGGCTTTATCCTGGTCGATCAGCTGACTACGAATGTAGTCCACCAGTGGAGCCGCCACCTCACGGGCCACGACCGGAGAGGTAAACAGCGTGTCCTGATAGCCATTTTTAATCGCTGCCAGCTCTTTCCACTGTTCCGGGGTTTTAATCTGCCCCCAGGCGACCTGCTCCATCGGGAACCCTTCGTAATACTGCAGCGTAAAAGCATCGACCAGAGAATTACCGACTTTCAGCGGGCCTGAAACGTTTGGCTCTTTGCCATTATCGGCACTGAATTTATTCTGGTTAGTGCTGGAAAGATCGCACTGTTTTTTGCCGTCACAGGCCGGCGAATTTTTATAATCGATGATTTTTTCCAGGCGCTGGAAAGCCGGTTTTAACGCCAGTTTTTCGCCTTCGCCGTTGATGGCGGTCAGCGCCTGTTTGTTGAAGTCTTCGCTGTCGTTGGTGATCACCGGATTAAATACCGGGTCCATGGTTCCCATCTCGTCCTGGTGGGAAACGGCAATATCACAGCCGGGGAATGCGCCGGTGATAAAGAACTGCGCGGTCGCCACCGTGCGTTGCAGGCTGTTGGCGTAAGCATAGATATCATCCGGTGCCGGACACTCTCCGTCTTTCACCAGCCCCTGCTGCGCCAGCCACTCACGGGTATAGCGCCCCATGTAGACCTCCAGTACGCCCCCTTTGGTGGTCAGCTGCCCGCCGGGTACGTCCCACTTTGGCCAGGCCTTTTTAGTCGCCTGTGCCAGTACACTGCCATTGTCGGCTAACGGCGCGCGCAGGTTATGGCGGCTCATCATCAGGACTTGCTCAAGCTGATAATCACCATCAGCGGCCCAGGCAGGGATCGCGGAAAGTGCGGAGCAAACGGCCAGCGCACAGAGACTAAACTTTTTGATCATATGTATATTCCATTGATTCAAGGGGTGAACGTACCGGGCATAGTATGCAGCGCAGGCGCGTGCCGTGCATCAACGCTGACTCACCACAACCGCACTTCAGAGTGCAACGTCAGCGCATTGCTGTCGCCAGAACAGGCGGTAAATCATTAGTGAGAATATAGCAGACTCTGACCGCAGCGGTTTAGTGGCTTCAGGCGTTTGAAAAGAAACAAGATGTTTTTAGGAATGATCTAATCACCTGTTCTGCGAGAAAATAGCAGGAAAGCCGTGAAAACAGAAGGATAACCACGATAATTGCCCTGTCTTTCTCCGGCGTTATAAGTACGCCACCGTAAATAATACCTGCGTCTGGAAGCGACCGGGGCTGACCACCGGTGAACGTGCTTTCAGTACCGTGGTAAAATGGAGTTGATTATCCCCTTCGTTAAGCCGTTGCCAGGCGACAGGCTGATTATTCCGTACCGGCTGACCGTTTCGATCGCGCAGTTCAATCCCTACCGTCGTGTTCCCCTCCCCCACTGAAAACAGCCCGTCCGCATAAGACGTTCCCTGAAAAGTCACCTGTACCTGGTGGTGCAGCAGCGTGTGGCACCGGGCCAGCGCCAGATAAAAATCCCTTGCCGGTGAAGGATGACCGTTCTGCAGAGCTGCCGAACTGATCTCACCGAAATTAACCTCAATGCTGTCAGCGCCCGGCGCAATGGAACAGGGCGCATCCACGACCACACCTGACAGGTTTATTTTTCCGTAACCATTCTCTGCAGCCTGGCTGCCTGGTGCCAGCAGTAAGAGCCCCCCGAGGATAGCAGCGTACTTCATGACCTCTCCCTGTCTGTGGGTGACGAATAAAATAACCAGTGATACAGCTCCAGATTCTTTTGCATTCCCAGCTTGAGCATGACCGAACGTTTATAAGTGCTGATGGTTTTTGGGTGGAGCGACATGCTGCTGGCAATCTGATGCGGCGTTAAGTGAACGCGCAGATGGGCGAGCAGCGTTTTTTCCTGTGGCGTCAGGCGATCTTCTTTTAACGAGCGCGGATCGATAACGGTGATCAGACTATCCCTGTCCGGGATCAGCTGCAGTAACAGGCTGGCAAGCTGTGCCAGTGACAGCCGACGGTGGAGATGTTTTACCGGGTAGCCCTGCAGGCTTTCAGGCAGGGGTCGCCAGCCCGGTTCAGCGCGATCGTGAACCACCAGCAGCTGACTTTGCGCGGTTAACCGGCGTGCATACTGCTGCGACGCACAAAGCGAGACGGCTTCCATTCCGGTCATCATCAGGTCAACTGTTGTTACCTGCCGGACGGACAGCCTGACGACCACCTGAGAATAGTGGGATTGCAGAAAACGTAGGACCCCATCCGCAAAATAGCGATCGTGGTCAAACATCATCAGCGTCAGACGGCGAGGATCAGACATGTTTTTTCCTTAATCGGCAAGAACGATAAGCGGCTACAGCAAACTCATCACCAGCACTGCAGTGGCGCTGAAAGGACCGGTGTTGACCTCCTGACGCGCCGACCTCACCAGCGCGAAGGTGAAATCATCCCCCCCGGTACCATTAATAATCTGGCTGTTGATGCTCTCGAAGGGACGTATTCGTTTTCCCTGGTGGTAAATCTCTACCCCCAGGTCAGGGTTAGTGGTTTTGATGGCGTTGCCGGAAAAGCCACTGGCCTCCGCTGAGAGCGTCATTTTTATTGCCCAGTTGCGGGTGTCCTGGCACTGATAAGGGATGTGCACGTCACGGCGAAACGGGGTAAGGCTGGCACTCTGAGTGATTTCATTGCGGGCGACATAGCCAAAGTCCACGTTAATATCCTGCCCCTGATTAATCGCGCAGGTACCAGAGGTGTAATACGCATCATTAGCCGCGATCACCCGCCAGTTAGCAGTGAAAACACTCCCGGCGGGGGTGCTCCATTTGTAAAGCTGCATACTGGCCACGACCGTGCCGGCCTTGATCAGTACGCCGCGGCCCGGGTTATTTTTCAGCTGATAAAAGGCTTTCAGCTGCAGGTCGTGCCAGCCACCATCGCGCAGCGTATAGACTGTTATCGCGGAACCGATGGGATTCAGGTAACGCTGGCCGTTAACCTCCACGCCGCTGTTAAAAGAGGCATCCAGCGCCGTATTATAGGTTCCCGCATTCAGCCGCATATAATCGACATACGTGCCCGGAACCGTATTCCGGCAGGTGAAATACTGCGCGAGGTCGAACACCACCACATCGCCAATCATAATTTCCGGTGTCAGGTTGACCGTGACATCAATATTACGCTGGCCCACGGCGTCAAAGGCTTTACCGTCGCGCTTATCAATGCAGGAAAAAGCCAGCGCCTTGGCGGGCAACAACACCACAGCCAGCCAGAACAGCCGCCGTATCACGGGCGTTCAACGGCCTGGCAGACCGCCCCCCGACAGTGGAAGGCCAGCGTTGACCGTCCGCCGAAGTCATTAATATATTGCAGAACCGGTTCATCCCCCAGGGCGGCTGCACTTGCCCCGAGCGTGGCAGCGCTAAAAGGGGACACCATCACTGGTTCAAACCCGCTTATCGTCTCTTCTGCATGAGGCCGTCGGGCGTCAATAAGGGTAATGAAGTAACCGGTCGGGTTATGTATCTGGTAGCGATCGCCTTTCCGCGCCAGCGTGACCTGCTGCTGAACCAGAGAGGCAAGCTGAGTGGAAGAGCGGCGTAATGCTGCAGGCCGGTAAAATAATTTAATTTTGGTCTGCAGCGCAATTTGCAGCGTATTGGGTTGGTCAGATCGCGGCGGAATTTCCCGCAGATTAAAATAAAACAGCGACTCTCTGTCCTGAGCCAGTAAATTCACCGGCGGCAAAGACTGAATTTTTATCTGACTTTTGTCACCGGCGTCAATTCGCTGCACCGGCGGTAAAACGGTGAAAGGTGAATTAACCTTTCTGCCCTGCTGATCCTCAATCCACCCCTGAGCCAGATAGGGCAACTGATGACTTTCATTCGCCATCGTCAGACTGACGGACGGGCTTTCTGCTTCCACAATAATGCGTGTGCGATCGAGTGAAATAGCCGCCATGGCGGATAACGCACAGAGACCGATTGCCGCCGTGGAAAGCGTGACTGCCGCTGAGATGGAAATAAGTTTCATGGTTTTCACTCTCTGATTATTGATGTTACACATCCTCTTTTGCCCGGACAGGCTGACGCACACAGGGCAGCAGCAAGGCGGACAACGCACGATCGTTCAGCGCCGGCATGGCAATCTGACACTGGGGTTTGCCGCCCCAATGCACGGTCATCGTCTCGCCTGACGCCATACCACTCAGATACACAGCCCCACCGTCCGCCACCAGACCCACATCCTGCTGCCGTGCATTCAGCACCTGTGCGCCAAACGGCGGCGACGTGCCGTTTTCAAGGCGGATCACCGCCATCGCTTTCACACCCGCCACCACGGAAAACTGGCGATAGCCAATCGCCCCTTCGGTCAGGGTGGCGCTGACAATGGATGCGGTTACCGCGGCGTTATCCGGCAGACGGTTAATATCAATGCCGATCTGATTACGGTAATAACTGCTGATATCAGAAATCACGGCTTTGCCACGGGCGTTGCTGTAAACGACGCCGCCGCTGGCTCTGATGGGGATACCGGCCACACCGTCGGTATCAAGGAGCAAACGCGTTCCTCCCGGCGCATTCTGCCGGTGCAGAGCAATGCCTTTACGTGTGGCCGTTATTCCGCCCTTCAGCGTTGCGCCAATCGCCTGATAATGATCCTGCTGAACGTTAAGGCTGCCGGTGACCTGGCCGCTATTGCCGTCATGCAGGTAATATCCCGACAGAACCTGATGGTCATTTGTGGTGCCTGCGCTCAGGCTGTAACTGTCGTTATTCTCCAGCATCTGGTAATAGTTGAGCTGCTGACTGCGATTGTTTCGCCCGCCTGAACCGCTGTAGCTGAGCGTACTGCGATGTCCAAACGGCAGGGACAGGGACAGATACACGCCCCGATCGCTGAGCTGGTTATAGCGGCTCGACCAGCCTGAGAGTGACAGACTGATATTTTTCCACTGCATGACGTCAAGGTAGCGTGACAGGGCCAGGCTGTAGCGTTCGCTTTCGGGCCTGTCCCAGTACGTCTGCCGGTTGTAGCTGAACTGGGCACTGGCAGCTACAACTGGCAGATCCTGCGCCAGCGTGATGGTGTACATTTCACGGCTGTTGCTGCGGCTCTGCCTGTCGCCGAGGCTGCCGGCGTCGAGGAATTCTTCCATCGTCATAAACTGCCGTTCCGAAAAGCGGTAACCCGCAAACGTGACCTGGCTTCCGTAGTCATCAAAGCGTTTTGAATAACTCAGGCGGTAGGAATTCCCCTGACGGTTTTCTCCCCAGGGTAGACGGGCGACGGAATGGGTAACGTCAAATGACATGGCTCCCAGCGCCAGCAGGTCGCGGCCCACGCCGCTGGCCATCGACTGATAGTGCTCACTGGTGATAGCCCCACCGTACAGCGACCAGCCGTTATTGACTCCCCACGAAAATTCACCGCTGACGAATTCGGGGCCGTTGGTACGATGCTGCCAGTTGACAGGGCGACCCAGCGCCATCTTGTAACGCACCTGTCCCGGACGCGTAAGATAAGGGACCGCCGCCGTATTCAGCGTAAAGGTCTGGACGGTTCCATCCTGTTCCTCCACACGAACGTTAAGTTCACCCAGTACCGCGTCATCAATGTCCTGGATGCGAAACGGGCCTGCAGCCACCTGAGTCTGATAAAGCACGCGTCCCTGGTGCATCACCACCACCCGGGCATTGGTCCGTGCCACACCGGTAATTTCTGGCGCATAGCCGCGCAGATTAGGCGGCAGCATATTGTCATCGGTGATCACGCTGACCCCTGCAAAGCGGAAGCTGTCAAAAATATCGGATGCCAGATAGTCTTCCCCCACCACCAGCCGGGCACCAAGATGAGAAAGTGCGCGCCAGGCGTAATAACGGGTCCAGTCAAAGCGACTGCGCGTGGTGCCATCCAGTGAATCACGGCGACCCTGCCAGCTGGCACGCAGACGCCAGGGCCCCAGATTGGCTCCGGTGACCCCCGTGCCACTCAGGCTGCGCTGTTCGCCTGCCTGTTGGGTAAACCGTGCCTGACTGGTCAGGTTGTAATCAAATAACAGTCCAGGGATGCCTTCATCCCAGCGTGAAGGAGGGTCCCAGTTTGCTGACTGATACTCCAGAAAGGCCTGCGGTACGCTGAGAGTCAGCGTCGAGTCCGATAGCGACCCGCTGGCCTGCATCCCTTTCAGACTGCGGATATCGAGGCACTGGCCGTCATGCCACCACGTTAAAGCGTCTGCCCGTGCAGGACGTAATCCCAACTCGGAGACCAGCTGCGCGTTGAGGCAGGGTTCACTGCTGTCAGGTCGCGCTTCCGGGACAAAAAAATCGACAGGGCGTGCGGAAAGTGGCTCATTATTTAGCCGGATATTCATCGGATAGCGGCCCGGCATGATGTAACCTTTCTGCGTAAAACGAGAGAGATCGATATTCTGCCGGTCATCGACATCAAACAGATCGGTATTAAACTGGATGCGATCGGCCCGGGCTGGCCGGCCTGCCATATCCAGAGAAAGAAAAAAGGAAACTGCCACGATCCCCGACCATTTTATTTTTGAGGTTAATTTTTCCATCATCCATTACCGGGGCGACGTATGTTTTGGCGTGAAATCATCAAGCCCTTCTACTGGCCGGGACAACCACCCCGGCCAGATCGCTAATTACGGATAGGCCAGCGTAAAGTTAGTCACCGCAGTGAATGCACCGGTACCCACGGCAACCGGATCATCACTAGTGCCATCCCCTTTTAGCGCCGCTGTAAATTGCAGCGTATTGCTGCCGGTATTAATATTTTGCGCAGCGGTCGCCGTACCCAGTTCGATTTTTTTACCGCTGCCATCTCTCAGCAAAATACTGGCACCCGTTGCTTCTCCTGTGATCCCCAGACGACCGTCCACGCCAGATTTTCCGGTAAACGTAGCTGTCACACTTTTCTTCGTGCTGTTATCGCAGTTCTGTAAATCAATAGTAAATGGAACGGCTGTTTGTTCTCCGCCATTTGCCAGCAGGGTATTTGACACCTGACCCAGCGGTATTTTTTGATCGTCAACGTTAGGTGCTATAGAACAAGGGGCATTAACGATTGAACCATAGAAAGTCACTTTTCCGCTCCCTTCGTCCGCAGCATGGCCTACACCTGATGCAGCCAAAGTGAAAAGTGAAGCAACAGCAATTTTTTTAATTTCCATTTAGAACTCCTTGATTTTATCTTTTTACCGAACGCGTGTTTCTCACGAAGACCTTTCAATCATTTTTTAAACGATCGAAAGACCCATTACAGGTATTCCTTAGTGAAGCCACGCCATCCTAAAGAGATTAAAATTCAAGTCACTGTCCATTTTTGTTGTTAATTTAAAAACATTAAAAATCAAAAGGTTAAAACAAAAAACCCGTTATTTTAGTATAATTATCAAGTTGAACATAATCTTATAACGGCTAAATATCTGTAAAATATGATTTTTTATTTAAATCATCATAAATAAACTAAAAAAAACAGCACGATGAATATCTCAGAGTGTTGACATCACTGCTTACGGTTAATAAGATAATTCCTAACAACATATAATTCAGAAGCAAAGAAACAAACTTATGCCTTTCATTAGCAGGAAAAAATTATCGCTCGAAAAAAAATTAAGCGATCTCGCCAGGGGATTCAGGGAAAAGGAGAATATTGATGAAGCAATTAAATGCCATTACGACCTTCTGCTTAAACAGTATTTAACCAACCCTCTTTATTTTAAAACACTGTTCAAAGCCAATCGCTTTATTGTTGGATCTGCAATTTTAGGTATTTACTACACACGTCCCGGGAGCACCTTTAAAGACATTAAGCGGTTCTGTATTGGTAACGACCTGTTCAGTAGTAATTCTCTGGATTCATTTTTGTTATTTTTACGCGTTGGAGGACGACTTGAGGTCTATCGCGATCATCAGGACAAGCGAAAATTCAACTACAAACCGACACCTAAAGCACTCGAAGAAACGCGGCGCATGATTAATACCATGCTGGTTCCCTACTCCATGCTGTCGGATAAGGTTGATTTGACGTTTTACCAAACGCATAAAAACTTTGTGCCCGCATTTTTTAGTGCGTATTCAGAAGTGACGCTCAATCGTATATTCCTGCATGACATGGTGCCGGGCAGCGGAGAGTTTTTAAGCCGCGATGGTGGTCACATGATTATGTTTTATCTGTACCTGGAGAGCATCAGACAGAAATCGCGGGTCATTAAATACAATATTCTGAAAGCGGCGTTTTGCTGTGCCGTATCGCGGTCACATATCCGCCGTAGCCTGCAGGCTGCCGTGCAGATTGGCTTGTTGACTATTGAGGATGAGCTTCACCAGCTGACACTGAGCCGGGAATTTATGGATATGGTTAAGGACTATTTTTGCCTTTATCTGGCCAGTACGGTGCATGGGTTATCAGGGGTCACATAAACAAAAAACCCCGGGCTTTTATAAGCCCGGGGTCAGAATTGATGGTGGAAGCGTAGAGATTCGAACTCTAGAACGGTTTCCCGTCGCCGGTTTTCAAGACCGGTGCCTTCAGCCACTCGGCCACGCTTCCACACGGTTATCAGCTTGCTTAAACATACTTGCGCTAACTGATGGAGCGAAGTATAGGAGATGTTTTTTGCTTTGCCAAGAACATTTTTCTCTACTTTGTTGATTTTGTGAGCATTTGTGATCGATTGCTGTAAAAACAGTCAGCAGACGGGAAAAAACGTAATTGAGCAGCAACACAAGGGGGGATGGGCATTTACTGCGAGTGGACTTCGCACAAAGCAAAACGGGCCAGCTTTACGCTGGCCCGTTGGATTTGATGGTGGAAGCGTAGAGATTCGAACTCTAGAACGGTTTCCCGTCGCCGGTTTTCAAGACCGGTGCCTTCAGCCACTCGGCCACGCTTCCACAATGGGGCGCACTATAAACATCCCCGAACGCCTTGTAAAGTGGGTTTTGAATTAAGCCGCTAAAAAAGAGTTCAATCGCGTCCGACTGCCGATATTATCGCCAGTCTGCCGACGAAATCAGCCGAACAGCGCGTAAAGAAGGGTAAAACGCCTTTCCCCGCTTCGCCGCCCTGCCTATGCTCCGTGGCAGACTGCTTATTATTCTAATGACCCAAAGAGGTGATTTATGGATCGCATCGTTTCCTCCACGCGCGAAAGCTCGTTACTGAGCACGCACCGGGTATTGCGTAATACCTATTTCCTTCTCGGCCTGACTCTGGCGTTTTCTGCGCTTACAGCCACGCTGAGTACTCTGTACGCGCTGCCGGCGCCAGGTCTGATTCTGATGCTGGTCGGCTTTTATGGTCTGATGTTTCTGACCTACCGCCTGGCTAACAGCCCGGCCGGTATTCTGGCCGCGTTTGCGTTTACCGGCTTCCTCGGTTACTGCCTGGGGCCGATCCTTAGCAGCTTCATGTCTGCCGGTATGGGGGATGTCATCGCCCTGGCACTGGGCGGAACCGCACTGGTGTTCTTCTGCTGTTCGGCGTATGTGCTGACCACCCGTAAAGATATGTCGTTCCTGTCCGGCATGCTGATGGCCGGCTTCGTGGTGCTGCTGATTGCCGTAGTGGCTAATATTTTCCTGAACATCCCTGCCCTGCATATGGCGATCAGCGTGCTGTTTGTGCTGTTCTCGACCGGGGCGATCCTGTGGGAAACCAGCAACATCATTCACGGCGGCGAAACCAACTACATTCGCGCTACTGTCAGCCTGTATGTTTCGCTCTACAACATCTTTGTCAGCCTGTTGAGTCTGCTGGGTATGTCCCGCAGCAACTAAACACCATTGCAAGTAGTAACGAAGCCCCGCCATGCGGGGCTTTATTTTTGCTGGTGCAAAAGTTTGATAAACTGACCGCTGGTTTAATATGACGAGGCAAGAAAGTGCAGTTTGAAGGCAAAGAGATTGCGCGCGATGCGCAGGGATACCTGATGTCCCCTGCCGCGTGGAGTGAAGAACTGGCCGCATTGCTGGCGGCAGAAGAGGAGATTACCCTCAGCGAAGCCCACTGGGAGGTCGTTCACTTTGTACGGGCATTTTATCTGGAGTTCAACACGTCTCCGGCCGTCAGGATGCTGGTGAAAGCCATGGCACAAAAATACGGTGAGGAGAAAGGAAACAGCCGGTATCTGTTCCGGCTGTTTCCAAAAGGCCCGGCCAAACAGGCTACGAAAATAGCGGGTCTGCCCAAACCGGCAAAGTGCCTGTAAGGTCAGACTGTGGCGAAACCCTGCGGAAGATGGGCAGGATGATGGGGTTCAGCAAGGACTTTATCCACCCGGGCGCTGCGTGGCCCTCCGGCTTTTAACCATGCCAGCAGGGCCTCAACCTGCCGGGCCTCGCCACAGGCCAGGACTTCGACACTGCCATCATCAAGATTTTTTGCGTAACCCTGAATCCCCAACTCTCTCGCCTCGCGCTGCGTACTGTAGCGGAAGCCGACGCCCTGAACGAGCCCATGAACCCACGCACGAATACAGATGATGGCCATTTTTCCTCCTGAGACTAACACCGTTTGCATTTTTGCAGTCCGCACCGGACAATATCGCCTGATTCTCTGAGTGTAAGCATAGCAAAATATGACTGTTCGATTGATTCTTGCCAAAGGACGTGAAAAGTCCTTACTTCGTCGCCATCCGTGGGTGTTTTCCGGGGCGGTTGCCCGCATAGAGGGCAAAGCCCAGTCGGGTGAAACGATTGATGTCTGTGACAGCCACGGTAAATGGCTGGCGCGTGCCGCCTGGTCGCCCGAGTCACAGATCCGTGCTCGCGTCTGGAGCTGGCAGCAGGATGAGTCGATTGACATCGACTTTTTCGTGCGCCGCCTGCGCGCTGCCCAGCAGCTTCGTGACTGGCTGGCACAGCGTGATAACCTTGACAGCTACCGCATCATTGCCGGTGAGTCAGACGGCCTGCCCGGCGTAACCATTGATCGGTTCAGCAACTTCCTGGTCTTGCAGCTGCTCTCTGCGGGTGCTGAGTATCAGCGAGCCCCGCTGATTACCGCGCTGCAGATCTGCTACCCTGACTGTGCCATCTATGACCGCTCTGATGTCAGCGTACGCAAAAAAGAGGGTCTGGAACTGACCCAGGGCGTGGTGCTTGGCGAGACGCCGCCGGCGCTGCTGCCGATTACCGAACACGGCATGAAACTGCTGGTGGATATTCAGACCGGACACAAAACGGGCTACTATCTGGATCAGCGTGACAGCCGCCTGGCTACCCGCCGTTATGCGGAAGGCCGTCGCGTTCTGAACTGCTTCTCCTACACCGGTGGTTTTGCGGTATCGGCACTGATGGGCAACTGCAGCGAAGTGATCAGCGTGGATACGTCGCAGGCTGCGCTGGACGTGGCTCGTCAGAACGTTGAGCTGAACGGTCTCGATGTCAGTAAAGCGACATTCCTGCGCGATGACGTCTTTAAACTGCTCCGCCGCTATCGGGAAGAGGGCGAAAAATTCGATCTGATCATTATGGATCCGCCGAAATTCGTTGAGAATAAAAACCAGCTGATGGGTGCCTGTCGCGGCTATAAAGATATTAACATGCTGGCCATGCAGCTGCTGAATCCGGGCGGGATGCTGATGACCTTCTCCTGCTCCGGCCTGATGCCCACCGACCTGTTCCAGAAAATCATTGCAGATGCGGCTCTTGATGCTCAGCGTGACGTACAGTTTATTGAACAATTCCGTCAGGCGGCCGATCACCCGGTGATCGCCAGCTACCCGGAAGGAATGTATCTGAAAGGGTTCGCCTGCCGCGTTCTGTGACTTGAAATTGTGATGTCTGCCTCCATATAGTTAACAGGGCACCGTTTCTCAGGAGGTTATGATGATTGCCAGCAAATACGGAATCGGACAACAGGTACGCCATCAGCTTCTCGGTTTTCTCGGCGTTATCGTTGATGTTGACCCGGAATACTCGTTAACTGAACCGGCGATTGATCAGGTCGATGGCGGCGAAACCCTGCGCGCCGCCCCCTGGTATCACGTGGTGATGGAAGATGAGGACGGTCGTACCGTCCAGACTTATCTGGCAGAGGCGCAGATCTCGTGGGAGTTACCCGGCGAGCATCCTGAACAGCCTTCTCTGGATGAACTGGCGGCATCAATTCGTCAGCAGCTCCAGGCTCCCCGCCTGAGGCACTAAAAAAACCCCGCTTACGCGGGGTTTTTTATGACTTCTCCAGTCCGAGTCGCGGTATTTCAATCTTCGGGCAGCGATCCATAACCACTTTCAGCCCCGCCTCAGCGGCCAGAACCGCCGCCTGCTCGTTAATGACCCCAATCTGTAGCCACAGCGATTTTGCGCCTACAGCTATTGCTTCCTGCGCAACGCCCCAGGCAGCTGCGGCATTGCGGAAAACATCGACCATATCGATGGGATGGGGGATATCACTCAGGCTGGCATAGACCGTCTGCCCAAGCAGCGTCTGTCCTGCCAGTTTCGGGCTGACCGGCGTCACCTGATACCCCTGCGAAAGCAGGTAAGCCATCACGCCATAGCTTGGTCTCGCCGGATTGTCGCTGGCCCCGACCAGCGCAATGGTTTTGGTGGTCGTCAGCACATCCGCGATAGTTTGATCACTCATTATTGCCTCCATTTGCCTTACTGGCTCTGCTGCCGTTAAGTGTGGCTTGTTTAACGCATTAAAAAATGCAACCTGTGCGATTCTCGATATATAGCACGAATAAGTATTTTTAAATGTTACTATGCTGCCATACTGAAAGACTTTGATACATTCAATCCGTTTTTACCCTTTGCCCTGCTGGAGAAACAATGAAGCTGAGTATGGTCATCGCCGGGATGCTGGTGATGCTGATTGCCAACCTCGCGCAGGCGACAACGCTAAAGCTCTCTACCGACATTGACCTGCTGGTACTGGACGGGCATAAAATTTCAGGCTCCCTGCTCAAAGGGGCCGATGGTCTTGAACTGGAACGGGGTGAGCATCAGCTGCTGTTTCGCGTAGAACGTACCGTCAGCAGCCATGCCAGAGGCCCCGTCAACTGGGTTTCACAGCCACAAATCGTCACGTTTTCCACCCGTACTCAGTCGGTCGTTATTCGCTTACCGGCCTTGCAGACCCTGCGTGATGGTACCCATTTTGATAAAAACCCCCGGTTTACGCTGGTAGATGAACACGGTGTGGAAGTCGACAGCAAGCGTGATGCGCTCCGCCCTCAGGCACAGGAAGATCTGGAGCAGGCGATGGTGCAGTATAATCTTGATAATAAAGTGGCGTCGGTGCCGCGTTTTGCACAGCCGATGCGCCGCAACGTGCAGGCGGGCAACGTCCTGCAGGACAATGCCATCAGCCAGCATCCGGCGGAGCGCATGCTGCGCCTGTGGTATCTGCAGGTCGACTCTGCCACCCGGCAGCGTTTTGTTATGTTAATGAATGCCCTGCATACCAGTTGATACCGGCTGAGATCCGGCGCTACACTCACTCCTCCGTTTACTTGTTCATTTTGCCCGCCCTAACGAGCCAGGATATTGAATGGATCAGACAACCCGCACGATAAAACCCCAGAAGCATATTGCCCTGGTGGCTCATGACCACTGCAAAAATGCCTTAATGCAGTGGGTAGAAATTAATAAAGAACAGTTGCAACACCACACGCTGTACGCCACCGGTACCACCGGTAACCTCGTACAGCGGGCGACTGGCTTGCCCGTCACCGCCATGCTGAGTGGCCCGATGGGCGGCGATCAGCAGGTCGGTGCGCTGATTTCGGAAGGGAAAATTGATGTCCTGATTTTCTTCTGGGATCCGTTGAATGCCGTACCACACGATCCCGACGTGAAAGCCCTGCTACGCCTGGCGACCGTATGGAATATCCCGGTGGCCACCAACCGCGCCACCGCTGACTTTATCATCCAGTCACCGCTGTTCGATCATCAGATTGACATACAGATCCCCGATTACGAGCGCTATCTGCAACAGCGCCTGAAATAATTCAGAGGCGGCTGCCCCGTCAGGGTTTACGTAACGCCGGTACGCCCTGACGGCTTAACTCCGCAACAAACACCGATGGCTTTGCACGATCGTAAAGCAGCCAGACCTGCTGCTTCGCACGTGTCATTGCGACATAAGCCAGCCTGCGCTCCTCAGCATTCGGGAAGTCTTCCGGTGCAGGTAACAAGGCTTCTTCAATCACCGACTCGCGTGACGCGGCAGGGAATCCCTCTTTTCCCTCGACCAGGCCAAGTAAAATCACATAATCTGCCTGCTGCCCTTTGCTGGCATGAATGGTCATAAAATCAATCTTCAGCTTCGGCCAGCGCGTTGCCGCTTTATCCAGCACGTTAGGACGCAGATGGTGGTAACGGGCCAGCAGCATAATCCGCTCACCGGACGCCGCATAACCGCTGAGTTTGTTTAACAGTGCTTCAAGCTGCTCTTCAGGCAGCAAAGAGATTGCTTTTTTCGTACCTTTACTCAGGCTGTTAAGCGGTTTTTTCAGCTGATGTGGATTGCTCTGAACAAAGGTATTCGCAATTTCGCCAATACGCTGGTTAAAGCGATAGGTGGTATCCAGTACGCAGCGATCTCCTTCGCCAAAATGATGGTGGAAAGCCGTGGTCAGCGTCATCTCTGCCCCGCTAAAGCGATAAATAGCCTGCCAGTCATCCCCGACCGCAAACAGTGAGGTTTGGGTATTCTGCCGGCGGAGCGCCGCCAGCAGTGCCGCACGCTGCGGAGAGATATCCTGAAACTCATCGACCAGAATATGCTTCCAGGGGCTGATAAACCGCCCTTTATCAAGGAGGTTTACCGCCTGATGGATCAGTCCGGCGAAATCCACCGCCCCCTCTTCTTTCAGCGCCCCTTTCCACGCCTTCATCAGCGGGGCCATCAGTTTTACTCGCTTGCTGAACAGGTCACGCACCTCTTCCGGGGCGCTGTCTATCATCGCTGCCTGTGCCCCGCCGTGCGTCCGCATCAGCCCCAGCCAGCGTTCCAGACGACTGGCCATCCGTCGTGCCAGGCGTTCATCCTGCCAGAAACTGCCCTCTCCGGGCTCCCACCCGAGTTCGTCGGTCAGCCACTGTCTCCAGCCGTTGGCGTGGGCTTTTTTCTCATTACACTGCTGCCGCCACACGTCGATCAGCAATGCCTGCCGCGCGTCACGATCGGTTTCCAGTTTGCTGATGGTCGGCGCTTTATTACTGCCCTGCTGAATGATGTGCAGTGCCAGGGAGTGGAAGGTGCGTGCCTGAATGTCCTCCGTGTGCAGGCGCGCACGAATACGTTCATTCATTTCAGCTGCGGCCTCGCGCCCAAAGGCCAGTAACAGGATCTGAGCGGCGCTGGCCTGCCTGCGCATCATCAGCCACCCTGCCCGGGCGACCAGCACCGACGTTTTACCACTGCCCGCACCGGCCAGAACCAGTACGGCATCTTCACCGTTCACCACGGCACGCGCCTGTGAGGTATTCAGCGGCGACGTTTCAACCTGGTTAAAAAAATCCGCATGCTGTTCCAGCATGCGGCCGGTCCATTCATTATTACGCTGAACACGTCGGGCGTCGCTGTGGCTGAGCCACTGTTGACAGTAGAGGTAGGGATCGCGGCAGTTTTCAAACTCAACGAGGCGCTGAACCGGTAGCGGGACGGCATCGAAAGATTTGTTAATAGCCTGCTGCCACAGGGCGATATCGCTGCGTTTCAGCCACTTATCCTGCTGTTCTGCTTCACGGATCTGCTGCTGCTGCGCCACCAGAACGCTGGCCGACACCTCACTCATTTCCGTGCTCCAGCGAGTCCACTCCTGGCTGAGGTAATGATAGAAGCGTTGCGTTTCACTCCATTCGGTACCGTGCAGGCGTACCACCTTTTCATCAGGCAGTGTGAATTCCAGCTCACCCCAGACCAGGCCGCGTTTACACCTGATTGCCAGCAGTTGATTAAAAGGGATCAGATACTCATGCTTTTCGCCGCTGACTTCGACGCCTGCGGTTAACAACCGCACCCGATTGTAAGGATGTTGTGCCAGATGTTTACCCAACGATGTTGCTTTCAGTTCCATTACGGTGACCCTGGCTGCGGTTATTTTCATCATCAGACAGTTTAACTGGCTGTCGTGTACCGCTCCAGTGCTAAAACACGTTACAATCAAGGAATTGTCGGTTAATCACCGTTATCTGCCGTGGGGAAACGCGTTATGCGCACTGTGTTAAATGTTCTTAATTTTGTCCTGGGGGGGTTCCTGACGACCTTCTCCTGGCTGGTGGCCACCCTGTTGAGCATTATTTTTATTTTCACCCTGCCCCTGACCCGCTCATGCTGGGAAATTACCCGACTGTCCCTGTTCCCCTATGGCAATGAAGCCGTCCACGTAGATGAGCTGAATCCTGCCGGGAAAAGTGCGCTGTTAAACTCGGGCGGGACGTTACTCAATATTTTCTGGCTGGTGCTGTTCGGCTGGTGGCTTTGCGTCATGCACATTATGGCGGGGATAACCCAATGCCTGACCATCATTGGCATTCCGGTAGGGATCGCCAACTTTAAAATTGCCGCGATTGCACTGTGGCCTGTCGGTCGCCGGGTGGTTTCCGTTGAAGTCGCACAGGCGGCTCGTGAAGCCAATGCGCGCGCGCGCTTTCGCTAAAACGTCATCATGAGCAAAATTCTTATCGGCAGTCTGCGCCGGCACGCCTTGAACAGCGCGTGGCTCTATAATATTCGCATTACGCTCGCACTCGCCGGGACCACCGCCGTACCCTGGTGGCTGGATCAGATCACCTGGACCATCCCCCTGACGCTGGGTGTGGTCGCCGCTGCGCTGGCTGACCTTGATGACCGCCTGAGCGGGCGACTGCGAAACCTGCTGATCACTTTGATCTGCTTTTGTATTGCCTCCGTTTCTGTTGAACTGCTGTTCCCGCATCCCTGGCTGTTTGTCGCCGGGCTGGCAGTTTCCAGTTGGGGCTTTATTCTGCTGGGATCGCTGGGCCCGCGCTATGCCACTATCGCCTTTGGCGCTTTGCTGATAGCGATTTACACCATGCTGGGCATTAATCTTTTCCCGCAGTGGTACCTTCAGCCTGCGCTGCTGCTGCTGGGAGCCGTGTGGTATAACCTGCTGACCCTGTCAGGCCATCTGCTGTTCCCTATCCGGCCACTGCAGGAGAATATTGCACGCTGCTTTGCCGCGCTTGCCCGCTATCTGGAAGCCAAGGCCAGCCTGTTTGATCCGGATATTGAAGGAGACGACCACCAGACGCTGGTGGATGTCGCTATGGCAAATAGTCAGCTGGTTGCCCTGCTTAATCAGGCTAAGGCCTCCATCCAGTCGCGTCTGCGCGGCGACAGGGGCCAGCGTGGTACACAACGCACCCTGCACTACTATTTTGTGGCCCAGGATATTCATGAACGGGCCAGTTCCTCCCACGTGCAGTACCATGCACTGCGTAAAGCATGGGGAGAGAGCGACATCCTGTTTCGTTTCCAGCGTCTGCTTTCGTTGCAGGCACAAGCCTGCCATCGCCTTTCGCGCGCGATCCTGCTGCGTGAACCCTATCAGCATGACGCACGTTTCGAACGGGTCTTTGTTAATCTGCACACTGCGCTGCAACGTATCAGCAGCCAACAGCCGGACAGCCCGGAAATTAACGCCATGTCATACCTGCTCAACAATCTGAAAGCGATTGACGCCCAACTGGCGACGATCGAGTCGGAGCAGGCACTGGCAGAAAGAAGCTCACAACACGATCAAACGCTGTCCAGTGAGGGTCTGACGGGCTGGAGCGATGTCCGCCTGCGCCTCAGCCGTCATCTCAGCCCTGAGTCTGCGCTGTTTCGTCATGCGGTCAGGATGTCACTGCTGCTGTGCACCGGTTACGCTTTTATCCAGGTGACCGGCCTGCAGCATGGTTACTGGATCCTGCTCACCAGTCTGTTTGTCTGCCAGCCAAACTACAGCGCCACGCGCCGCAGGCTGGCCTTGCGTATTATCGGTACGCTGGCGGGTATTGTGCTCGGACTGCCGCTACTCTGGCTGGTGCCTTCCATTGAAGGTCAGCTGATACTGATTGTGGTTACCGGGGTACTTTTCTTTGCGTTCCGTAATGTCCAGTACGCCCATGCCACGATGTTTATTACGCTGCTGGTGCTGCTCTGCTTCAACCTTCTGGGTGAAGGCTTTGAAGTCGCCCTGCCACGCATAATTGATACGCTTATCGGCTGTGGCATTGCCTGGCTGGCGGTGGCATTTATCTGGCCTGACTGGCGCTTCCGCCAGCTTCCTGCCGTTGCGGAACGCACATTGAATGCAAACTGCAGGTATCTGGATGCGATTCTGGTGCAGTATCACCAGGGGAAAGATAACCGACTGGATTATCGTATCGCCCGCCGTGACGCCCACAACGGTGACGCTGAACTGGCCTCGGTTGTTTCTAATCTCTCAGTTGAAAATAAATCCGATCAGACCCTGAGAGAGGCAGCATTCCGGCTTCTATGCCTTAACCATTCCTTCCTGAGTTATATTTCAGCGCTTGGAGCACACCGGGAAAAACTGGACAGCGATGCCATGCTGCAGCTGCTGGATGATGCTGCCTGTTACGTTGACGATGTACTGCACGTGGACATTGTCGATGAGGAAAAAGCCCGGCGTATGATGGACAGCCTGGCCTTGCGTATTCAGAACTACCGCGCGGATGCCAATACGAAAGAGCCACTGGTATTACAGCAGGTAGGATTACTGGTGGCTCTTTTACCCGAGATTACGCGCCTCAAAAAACAGATCCTGCTGCGCGGCTAATTCTGTTTGTGCCGTCTGTTTTGTTCCCGTTCCACGTTGTAGTGGAACCAGGCACGCAGCTCCTCTTTGACCTCCGGGGGGAGCGCAGCGTGATGGCGTCCGACAATCGCCCCGTGTAAGGCAAATAAAACGGGTAAACCGAGATTTTGATTACAGGAACGTATGAGGAGCCAGCTGCGTTTTGCCCCCTTCTGAATCAGCATGTCAACGGTAGTGATACCGACCTGCCGCAGTAACATCTCCATTCTTATCCCCAGATTGGGTAAATCTTTCAGCCGGCGGTTACGCTGACGCTCCTGCTGCTGACGCCTCGCTCCCTGCAGGCAGAGATGCGAGAGCGCCAGCAGTTGCTCGTCGTCAGACCACAGTGCTCCATCGACACGATAATAGTTCAGTTCTACCGGCACACCGCGCTTGTTCAGGCTTAACGGCTGCATTTTGCGTTCAACGATATAGGGCTGAACCTGTTCACAGGCCCGCAGATACATTTCGCCTTCAGCCACCACGGCAAATACCGTTTTTTCAACGGCCAGACAATAGCCACCAAACTGCGTCCTGGACTGAACGTCACCCAGCGGAGCCAGCCGCTCTTTTGCTTCTGCTATTTTACGCTTTGAATTATCCATATTCTCCCCTGCTACTATTACAGAATTAACTCATTGTACCGACGTAAACCACATCACAGAAAATAGGCAATCCTGATTACAGGTTCAATGAATATATCAACATTCCGTGGATAACATTGCATTTTTGCGAGGCATTACGAAAAACATCACTTCTCAGGCTGAGTCAAATCCTGTCATTTATTATGCTGGCCAATCGCATTCAGATGACCAGCCAGCATGACACTTAATCGATTGATTAATTTAAAAAACAAAAATTAACATAAATAAATCAAATGAACATAATGATCAATATGTTATATCAAAATACTCTATTATCATTCGTATGCCATGAAATACCGCACTGATGTCTGACTGCACTGACTAACGCGGTTTTCTGTTAAGAAGCGTTAAATAAATCGTCACTGTCCTGGTCGTTACATAAAACTTAACCGATCGTATAATTTTATTACTTCATCACCTGCGGAATATACCTCATTGGGGAGGGGCATCTGCCCCCAGGCGTGCCGGCGTTATAAAAAGAGTGACATCCGTTGTTAATACACACAGTTCCGACTACGGGTTTAAATTAGCCTGACGAATCATGACGAATCTGAAGGCATAGTAATCGTCACAACGTACTGGCTCACCTGAGAGAAACAATGAAAGTGAACGAAAAAATTATCACGCTATTCTTCCTGCTTCTCGCTATGGCCTCTGTTGCGCAGGGCCAGGAAGCGACACTGGCAGAACACAGTCTTATCCACCACAGAAGTTTCAACAGCCATTCAGGCCTTGCTGATACGGCAGAAAATCCTGACGAACATCGGGAAGAATCCTTCGCCCGCAAACATCATCTCACCCACTGAACAGGCTGGTCGGGTGAAAGAACTGCAAAGGATCGCCGCAGAAAGAGCACGTGGCGGGCGCTGAACCGTTCAGGTGCGTAGCAATGGGAGAACAAGATTAAGGTTGATCTTTGCTCACTGCGACTATACTGTATATCCATACAGTCAACTGGTGAGCGAAGACATTATGCGTACTCATTCTCTGAAATCTCAATCTGTTCGTCGTAGTCTGCACGCTACTACGCCAGCCCCTGCGGCGTCCCCATGTGCTAACGGCCTGATCAGCGAACTGATCTACAGTGAGAATCAACCTGATATGACTCAATTGCTGCTGTTGCCCCTGCTGCAGCAACTGGGAACGCAGTCTCGCTGGCAGCTTTGGCTTACCCCACAGCAAAAATTGAGCCGTGACTGGTTACAGCGTGTCGGGTTGCCGCTGGATAAAGTGATGCAGTCTTCTCACTCCAGCGCAATCACGACGGTAGAGGCAATGATCAAAGCGTTGCAGACGGGTAACTACAGTGTGGTTTTGGGATGGCTGGAAGAAGACGTGTCAGAAAATGACCGGATGAGATTGCAGGAAGCGGCCAGTTCAGGCCAGGCGTTAGGACTCATTATGCGTACTGAAAGCAGTATTTATCCTTCAACCAGACCATTAAATGGCCTAAGAATTCACTCAACTTTGTATCATTAAGTAAAAATGAGATTTTTCTCAGCCTTTTTCTCTCACAGAGCCAAGATAACCGCCTGATTATGTTATGACGCGGCGGGACAATGGGTTAGCTGCGTTCTCAGACCCCATTTGAGGCAAAGAATTCACCCTGAAATGTTAAAAATTGTGTATGAAAGCCTGTTTTTTTGCTGACCATCGTCACATCATACTTGTAAGTTTGCTGGTACGTTGTAGACTTTAGCTCGCCAGGGTGCTCAATAACCTCCATTTTTTGGAAGAGTCATAATCGAGCTTCATAACCCGGCGAAGGATTAAACCAAAGAGCTAAATTAAAGCTCATTGCCTATTTGGATGATAACGAGGCGCAAAAATGAAAAAGACAGCTATCGCAATTGCAGTGGCACTGGCTGGCTTCGCTACCGTAGCGCAGGCCGCTCCTAAAGATGACACCTGGTATACCGGTGCTAAACTGGGCTGGTCTCAGTACCACGACAAAGGTTACTACGGTAACGGTTACCAAGATAACGATGGTCCATCGCATGAAAGCCAGCTTGGTGCTGGTGCGTTCGGTGGTTACCAGGCTAACCAGTACCTGGGCTTCGAGCTGGGTTACGACTGGTTAGGCCGTATGCCTAACAAAGGCAACAATGTAAACGGTGCTTTCAAAGCACAGGGCGTTCAGCTGGCAGCTAAATTAAGCTACCCAGTAATGGATGACCTGGACGTTTATACCCGTCTGGGCGGTATGGTATGGCGTGCAGACTCCACCCAGAACGCTAACGGCACTCGCATCAGCGACCACGACACCGGTGTTTCTCCACTGGCCGCGGTTGGTGTTGAATATGCAGTGACCAAAAACTGGGCAACCCGTCTGGACTACCAGTGGGTTAACAACATCGGTGACGCAGGTACCGTTGGTGCACGTCCTGATAACTCAATGCTGAGTGTTGGCGTTTCCTACCGTTTCGGTCAGGATGATGCAGTAGCACCAGTTGTTGCTCCAGCTCCGGCTCCAGCTCCAGTTGTTGAAACCAAGCGTTTCACCCTGAAGTCTGACGTTCTGTTCAACTTCAACAAAGCAACGTTGAAGCCAGAAGGTCAGCAGGCACTGGATCAGCTGTACACTCAGCTGAGCAACCTGGATCCGAAAGATGGCTCTGTTGTCGTGCTGGGTTACACCGACCGTATCGGTTCCGAGCAGTACAACCAGAAACTGTCTGAAAAACGCGCTCAGTCTGTAGTAGACTACCTCGTGTCTAAAGGCATCCCTTCTAACAAGATCTCTGCACGTGGCGAGGGTAAATCTAACCCTGTTACCGGCAGCACCTGTGACAGCGTGAAAGGCCGTAATGCCCTGATCGACTGCCTGGCGCCAGACCGTCGCGTAGAAATCGAAGTTAAAGGCATCAAAGACGTTGTAACTCAGCCACAGGCTTAAGTTATCTCGTTAAAAAAAACCCCGCTTCGGCGGGGTTTTTTATTGTCTGAAGAGAACGAATCAATCAGAACCTGTCCTGAATAAACGGCGTTATTCGGGCTTACCCAAAATGGCTTTCAGATCCTGCTTCAGTGACGACATCTGGCTGGCGTACTGCTCTTTACGTTCGGCATCTTCAATGAGCTGTACGATGGTTTCGGACAAGGTGCTGTTACGACGCTGGGCGAGGCCCGCCAGGCGCTGCCATACCAGATATTCTAAATCGATCGACTTTTTTCGCGTGTGCTGGTGTTCAGCATTGAAATGACGCTTGCGGCGTGCACGGATTGTCTGCTTCATGCGGTTTTCCAGCGCCGGATTGATGTGCAGGCTAATCCATTTCAATACCTCTACCGGTCGGTTCTCCATCACGAGCAATTCATCGACGGCAGCCTGCGCTGCGCTTAACTCAATGTAACGCGTTATCAGTTCACCTTCGCGGTGCTTTTTAACCAGGTATTTCCATTTCCATCCGCTTTCAAGATTTTCCAGCTGCTGATATTTCATCGGAATCTCATGCTGACCACATAACAGGTTAAGAATAACAGCTTTTTTTCATCAGGCTGTAAACAAAACAGGAACACTCATCGTAATGTTAACGCAAGCGACGCAGATGTGCATGTCTGCTGTGCTTAACAGGCTGAAATATTGTATAATGCCGCTTTTATTCATTCAGAAAAATACGATAACTTTGACCAACAACCGATTAGAGTGGCGCGCCCTGCAGCCCGATACAGAACGCTTTCAGCATCTCCTCTCGCAGGCACCAGCTTCCGAAACAGAATGCTTTGCATCCGTGCAGGCACGTCTGTTTAACGGGCTGAACCTGTTACTGCAAACGCCGGCTAAAGTCCCGCTCATGCTGGTCAAAAGTCCCGAAAGCGCGGAATACCTTGCCCTGCTGCAAAACATTCTCTCCGCCATCGCTGGCGAAGAAGATCCCACCGCGCTTTATGGGGGTCACTATGATATCAGTGACCATGCAATTAGCTGGCGTCCGGCACAGAGCGCTGCGGATAATTTCGCCAGCGAAGGGGGAATTCATCAGGCTGAATGGATCGAAGCAGAGCAGCTTTTTGGCTGCGTGCGCGTCCATCAGTCGAGGATCACCCTGTCCCCGGGACTGGTACACCGTGCCAATGGCGGAGTGCTGATCCTCTCCTTGCGTGCGCTGATGGCACAGCCTTTACTCTGGCTGCGTTTGAAACAGATCATGGTGAACCAGCGTTTTGACTGGTATTCGCCGGATGAAACCCGCCCTCTTCCTCTGGCTGTCCCTTCCATGCCGATGGCGTTTCGCCTGGTGCTGATTGGCGAGCGCGATGTGCTGGCTGATTTACAGGAGATGGAGCCTGAACTGGCCGCACTGTCACTGTACAGCGAGTTTGAAGATAATATCCAACTGGTCGATGAGGAAGAGTTTATTCACTGGATACAGTGGGTGAAGAATGTAGCTGTCAGCCTGGAATATCCGGTTCCTGATGTCGATTTCTGGCCGGTACTGATCCGTGAGGCTGCACGCTATACAGGCGATCAGGATACGCTGCCCCTGGATCCTCAGTGGCTGGGCCGGCAACTTCAGGATGCTGCGCTCTACAGTGAAGATGAACGTATTTCAGCACAGAATCTGCAGGATGCCCTCAGCACTCGCGAATGGCGCGAAGGCTTCCTGCCGGAACGTATTCGCGATGAAATTCTGCTCGATCAGATCCTGATCGAAACAGAAGGGGAAATGATCGGCCAGATCAATGCGCTGTCCGTTATGGAATTCCCTGGCCACCCGCGTGCTTTTGGCGAACCCTCCCGTATCAGCTGCGTCGTCCACGCCGGTGACGGTGAGTTTATGGACGTGGAGCGCAAGGCCGAGCTGGGCGGAAATATTCATGCAAAAGGCATGATGATTATGCAGGCCTGGCTGATTGCTGAACTGGAACTTGAGCAGCAGCTGCCATTTTCTGCCTCGCTGGTTTTCGAGCAGTCCTATTCCGAAGTCGATGGTGACAGCGCCTCGCTGGCAGAACTGTGTGCTCTGATAAGCGCCCTCGCCTCACAGCCCATCAATCAGCAGCTGGCGGTCACCGGCTCTGTCGATCAGTTTGGTCGCGTGCAGCCGGTCGGCGGCCTGAATGAAAAAATTGAAGGCTTCTTCAATGTCTGTCAGCAGCGCACGTTAACCGGTTCTCAGGGGGTGATCATCCCTGCAGCGAACGTACGCCATCTCTCCCTGCAACAGGACGTTGTGGATGCCGTGCGGGAAGGTAAATTCCACCTCTGGGCCGTGTCGAGCGTCGATGAGGCGCTGCCTCTGCTAACCGGTATGGAGTGGGATAAAGAAACCGGCGCCTGCCTGCACCGTTCGATTCAGGAGCGGATTGCTCAGATGCTCCATCCGGATGCACGTCATCGCCCGTGGCCCCTGCGCTGGTTAAACTGGTTTACTCCAGGCTGATCGGACTTGTCCGGCGTACACGTGTAAGCTAAACTCCGTGCTTCATTAAAATAAGGCTTATTGAGACTATGGTAGATAAACGCGAATCCTATACAAAAGAAGACCTGATTGCCTCTGGTCGCGGTGAATTATTTGGCGCAGAAGGCCCGCCATTGCCAGCCGGCAATATGTTGATGATGGACCGGGTGGTTAAGATGACCGAAGACGGCGGTAACTACGGGAAAGGATTCGTTGAAGCGGAACTGGATATCAATCCGGATCTGTGGTTCTTCGGCTGTCATTTTATCAATGACCCGGTCATGCCTGGCTGCCTCGGCCTTGACGCCATGTGGCAGCTGGTCGGCTTCTACCTTGGCTGGTTGGGTGCCGAAGGTAAAGGTCGCGCACTGGGCGTAGGTGAAGTGAAGTTCACCGGGCAGGTTCTGCCAACGGCGAAGAAAGTGTCCTACCGCATTCACTTCAAACGCGTTATTAACCGTAAACTGGTGATGGGCGTGGCAGATGGTGAAGTGCTGGTCGATGGTAACGTGATTTATACCGCTACCGACCTGAAAGTGGGCCTGTTTAAAGACACCACCGCATTCTAATCCTTTTAACCTGATTCGTTCACATGAAGGACTGTGTTTCTGAGGCGTGAACGATAACAGTTTAAATGAAAACCTCCGCAGCAGCGGAGGTCTTTCCTTCTCAATAACAGGCCGCTACGCGGTAACTGACCTGTCCTCCATGGCTTGTCGCCAACCTCCCAACCAGTGAGATCGAGCATCGAGCATTTGATACGGACACATCTCTTTTGAGCGTCCTGTAATGCCTGCGTGATAACCCCGTGACTGCGCCCGATCAAGGCGATCTCGTTTCTGTCTCTTCATGCCGCGTTTCCCTCATTTTGTCTGGTGGAATCTGGTGGAAAGAAAACAGTGGTTACGTTTCGTGCAACCACGCTTCAGTTTTACCGCGACTTTGAATAAAGATCAACGCGCAAATTTAATGCGACTGTCATCATGCTGTCCCACTGGCGGGGCCGGAAAATGACGGTAGCTGAAGCTAAATCTATCGCACCCTGCTGATTTACATAAAAAAAGCCTTTGATGCGGCAGAAGTGGGGCTCTGCAACTATCAAAGGCTTAGTGCGTTAGTTAATTTTTACTTATTGTTCGCGAATAATCGCATTAGCGACCTGTCCCGCAATTTGCTGCCATCCTTTAGCCAGCGTTCTTATTAACCCGTCGTAACCATCTTCACTTTGCGGTAACGACAGCGAGAACGGCTGTTTCTGCAGTTTGCCGTTATGTTCGAGAATCCACTCGCCGCTGATAATGGCATGACCATCATAACGGCCATGGAAACCGGTCACGGTCACATTCAGCGTATCGTGCGTCTGGCCGAGAGGCGACGAGGAGATCAGCGCCGCGGGCAGGCTGGTGCTCAGATTGGTCACCAGCGTCTGCTGCAACTGCTGATCCAGTGGACTCGCCCACTGGTTATTGGCGGCAATGACGTACTGAACATCATTGCTCTGGTACACCACGCCATTCCCGGCCAGATAGTCTGGCACAGAGACACGTTCCACCCAGACCGGTGTACTCACCGTCTTACTGCTGGCGACGAGCGTTTTGTCCGCCGCTGGCAGCTGATAATAAACAGTTTCAGGGCTACTACTGCAGGCACTGAGTCCCAGTGCCAGCACAACGGGTATCCATTTCATCATTGTTTTGCCCTCTTCGGCTGTGGGTCCTGACCGGGTTTCGCTTCAAAGACCAGCGCATTGCTCTTGCTGTTAAGCGTTTTCAATACGGGCTGCAATTCACGCAGGACCTGATCGAGACGCTGCATATCACCCACCATCTTATTGTAAGCCGGGGAGCCAGGCTGGAAGCCTTTCATGCTTCGGTTCAGCTCACGCAGCGTGCTTTGCATATCTGCAGGCAGCTCTTTCATCGACTGACTCGAGGTGATCTGATTAAGATTATCCAGAGTTTTCTGCATTTCGCGCAGCGTACGCTGGCTCTCTTTCAGCGTCCCTGTTGCTTCATTCAGCAGCGGATTGAGTGGCAGGCTGTTAATCTTATCCAGCGACTCCATCAGTTTCTGCTGGATCTGCGCCAGGCCGCCCGTCATCGTCGGGATCAGCGCATAGTCAGCAAAAGTTGACGGTCCCGTCACCGGTTTGGCATTGCTGTAGAAGTCGAGATCAACATACAGCGACCCCGTCAGCAGGTTAGCGGACTTCAGTGAGGCTCGTAATCCATGAGTTATGCCGTCTTTCAGATGCTGCTCAAAGTTAAAGTCATTGCCCAACTGTTTCTGGAAACGATCCGGTTCAATGCGGATCAGCACCGGTATCCGGTAATCATTGTTCAGGCGTTGAGCCATGCCAGGCATGGTAAACGGCACTTCAGCAACGGTACCCAGACGAATGCCACGGAACTCCACCGGCGCGCCTTTCTGCAGGCCACGGATGGAATCATTGAAGAACAGGAGGAAGTCTTTGTGTACGCTGTAGAGGGAATCCTGGATGCTGCGCTGGTCGTTAAACAGCCGGTATTCCGCCTTGTTTTGCGCCAAATCGCCGCGCTCCCACCCTTCAGGAACATCAAAGCTGACACCCCCGCTAAACAGCGTGGTCAGTGAACCCATCTCAACACGCATTCCGGAGGCAGACATGTCGACAGCAATCCCGCTATCCTTCCAGAAGCGAACGTTACTGGTGATCAGGCGATCGTATGGCGCAGCAATAAACAGCTGATAAGTCATCATACGTTTATCTGCGTCAAAGGCGCTGGTTTCAACGGTTCCGACGCGATATCCACGAAACAGTACCGGATCGCCCGCGTTCAGCTGTCCGGCCTTTTCACTGTCCAGCGTAATACGGATACCCTTTGCATCAGGTGGTGCCAGCGGCGGCGCATCCAGCAGTTGGTACTGTCCGGCTTTTTCGCCTTTTGAGCCAGGCTGCAGCTCAATATAGGCACCCGAGAGAAGCGTTCCCAATCCGGTGACCCCTTCACGGCCAATGGCCGGTTTTACCACCCAGAAGGCACTGTCTTCGCGCAGCAGTTTTTCCATGCCAGCATTGAGGCGTGCTTTGATCTCAACATGATGCAGATCGTCCGTCAGCACGGCGCTCTCCACCACACCAACATCAACGCTGCGGCTTTTAATGGTGGTTTTACCGCCCACAATCCCTTCCGCGTTGGTGGTGATTAACGTCACCAGCGGCCCCTGATGGCTGAAGTGGTAAAACAAAATCCATGCACCGATCAACACGGTGACGATGGGAATGATCCACACCGGCGACCAGCGTTTAATCTTATCTACCGTGGCTACGCCGTGGTTATTGTCCGTCACTTTTCAGGCTCCTCAGTACTCTTTTCTTGTATCCGATCCCAGGTAAGACGCGGGTCAAAGGTCATGGCAGCAAACATCGTCAGGATAACCACCAGGGCAAACAGCACCGCGCCGTTAGCAGGATAAATACTCATTAATTGGCCCATGCGCACCAGCGCCGACAGGACGGCGATAACAAAGACGTCAATCATTGACCAGCGCCCGACGAACTCAACCACTTCATAAATCTTGTGCATTCTGTCGCTGTCATACCGGTTGTTGTCCCGGCCGTTGGCGTGCCAGCAAAGCCAGCCTATCGCCAGCATTTTCAGCGAGGGAACCATAATACTGGCGATAAAAATCACCAGCGCTACCGGATAGGACCCATCACCCCACAGGATGATCACCCCCGCCATGATGGTGGAGTTCATTTTGTTCCCCAATGCCTCGGTAACCATAATTGGCATGACGTTGGCCGGGATATACAGCAGAATCGAGGTGATCAGTAAGGCCATCGTCCACTGTAAGCTGTGCCTGCGTCGCGCATGGCCATCAACGCCGCAGCGAGGGCATGCCAGCACATCGCTGGCCAGCACCGCCGTACAGCAACGACAGGAGCGCAATCCCTGACGCAAACCACTAATCCCCGCCTGCGGGACTGCGGGTAGCGCGGGCAGTGGGGCAACCTGCAGCCACAACGTGCGACGGTCGATACATTGAAAGGCTCTGAGCTGTAAGACACAGAAAAGACACCAGGGGATAAAGCTGGTGCCAATACCAATATCGCCGTAAGCCATGAGTTTAACGAAACTCACCAGCACACCTGCGAGGAAGATTTCCGCCATCCCCCAGGTTTTTAGTTGGAATAACACCCGGGCCATGACGCGTTTCAGCCCCAGCGGCAGCCGGATATCATTGACCAGCAGCAGGATCATCAGCATACATAAGGCTGGCACCCCCTGCACAAACAGCAAAAACAGGGTCGCCAGACTGCTGTAGTCATCGGAAACCATTACCTGCGGTATCTTTGCCAGGGTAATTTCGCTGCTCAGTCCGGCAACCTGCATATTGACGAAAGGAAACAGGTTCGCCAGTAGCAGCATAAAGAGCGCTGCCAGCGCATAAGCCGTTGGCCGCTTGCGCGGCTCAACCCAGTTAGACTGAAGTGTGGTATGACAGCGCGGGCAGCTTGCTCTGCTCCCCGGGCTGATATCTGGCAACTGGGTCATCAGATCACACTGCGGACAGAGCATCCATTGATGCGCATGGTGCGACGAACACATACCTGACCCTCGGTAATGTCAGAACAGCAGAATCAGGCGCCGTTACTTAACGACTCAAGATATTCCCAACGCTCGAAAGCGACTTCCAGCTCCTGTTCAGCCAGAGCAAGTGAGTCCAGCACGGGCTGAGTTACATCATGCGGCTGATTGAAGAAGTTAGCATCGGCAACCTGTGCCTGATAGGCCTCCAGGCGGCCTTCCAGCTCTTCCATTTTCTTCGGCAGCTGCTCCAGCTCCCGCTGCAAATTGTAGCTTAACTTAGCAGCCGGTTTTTTAGCCGTTTCACTTTTTGTGTTGTCCTGGCGTGGCTGCGTCGATGCACTGGTCTTTGCCGCCAGACGATTTTGTTTAAACGCGCTGCGCTGCAGCTGGGCATCGTGATAGCCGCCCACGAATGCCCCGATGTCGCCGTTGCCTTCGAAGATCCAGCATTCTGTTACGGTGTTATCGACGAACTGACGATCGTGACTTACCAGCAGAACCGTACCCTGATATCCGTCCACCAGCTCTTCAAGCAGTTCCAGCGTTTCCACATCAAGGTCGTTGGTCGGTTCATCGAGGATCAGCAGGTTACTCGGCTTGAGGAACAGACGCGCCAGCAGCAGGCGGTTACGCTCACCGCCGGACAGCGCCCGCACCGGTGTCATCGCCCGTTTCGGATGGAACAGGAACTCCTGCAGGTAACCCAGCACGTGGCGTGGCTTACCGTTCACCATCACTTCCTGTTTGCCTTCCGCCAGGTTATCCATGACCGTGCGGTCCGGATCCAGATCGGCGCGGTGCTGATCGAAGTAGGCGACTTCCAGCTTAGTACCGATATGCACGCGGCCGCTGTCCGGTTTCAGCTGATCCAGCATCAGCTTCAGCATGGTGGTTTTACCGCAGCCGTTAGAGCCAATCAACGCAATTTTATCCCCACGCTGGACCTGACGGGAGAAATTACGTACCAGCTGTTTACCACCCACGGAGTAGTCAACGTTTTCCAGCTCAAAGACAATCTTGCCGGAACGGGAGGCCTCTTCGACCTGCATATTGGCTTTGCCCATCACTTCACGGCGATCGGAACGTTCGCGACGCAGCGCTTTCAGCGCGCGCACACGCCCTTCATTACGCGTGCGGCGGGCTTTGATCCCCTGACGGATCCACACTTCTTCCTGCGCCAGCTTGCGGTCGAATTCGGCATTCTGCATCTCTTCCACGCGCAGTGCTTCTTCTTTACTGGTCAGATACAGGTCGTAGTCGCCCGGCCAGGACACCAGCTTGCCGCGGTCAAGGTCAACAATACGCGTTGCCATGTTGCGGATAAACGAACGGTCATGCGAGATGAAGATAATGCTGCCCTGGAACGTTTTCAGGAACGTTTCCAGCCAGTCGATAGTTTCGATATCCAGGTGGTTCGTCGGCTCATCCAGCATCAGTACTTTCGGGTTACTGACCAGCGCACGGCCGAGGGCCGCTTTACGTAGCCAGCCGCCGGATAATGAGGAGAGGTCCGCTTCCCCATCCAGGCCGATCTGTTGCAGCACATCGTGAATACGGCTTTCCAGCTGCCACAGGTTCTGGTGGTCAAGAATGCCCTGCAGGCGCGCCATCTCATTGAGGTTCTTGTCACTCGGATCTTCCATGACTTTATGAGAGATGGCGTGATAGGCCTTGAGATGCTCGGCCTGCTCTTCCACACCTTCGGCAACGAAGTCATACACCGACCCCTGCACGTTACGCGGGGGATCCTGCTGGAGGCGCGCTACCACCAGATCCTGTTCGTAAATGATGCGTCCGTCATCAAGTGGCTGCTCGCGGTTAATGATTTTCATCAGGGTGGATTTACCCGCCCCGTTACGGCCAACCAGACAGACACGCTCGTTTTCTTCGATGTGCAGTTCAGTGTTATCCAACAGCGGCGCGTCGCTGAATGAGAGCCAGGCGCCATGAATACTGATTAATGACATAAAAACTTATTCCTTACCGGCGTGAACGATCAGCCAGCAGTTGTGAATTTGACGGTTACGGGCGAAATCCTGTGACTGGGTTTTCGCGGTGATTTCAGTTGCAGCCAGGCCAAGCGCTTCCAGTCCGGCCAGATCCATTTTGAAACCGCGTTTGTTATTCGAGAACATAACGGTGCCGCCTTGACGCAGGATACGCTTGAGATCTTTCATCAGATCGAGATGATCGCGCTGAACGTCAAAGCTTTCCTCCATTCGCTTGGAGTTAGAGAACGTCGGCGGATCGATAAAGATCAGGTCAAACTGTTCATCGGCATCGCGCAGCCAGCTCAGGCAGTCAGCCTGCATCAGGCGGTGCTGACGCCCGGACAGACCGTTAAGGCGCATATTGCGCTCTGCCCACTCCAGATAAGTACGTGACATATCAATAGTAGTGGTGCTGCGCGCGCCGCCGAGCCCGGCATGCACGCTGGCGCTGCCGGTATAAGCAAACAGGTTCAGGAAATCTTTTCCGCGGCTCATCTGCCCGAGCATCTTACGGGCGACACGGTGATCGAGGAACAGGCCGGTATCAAGATAGTCCGTCAGATTAACCCATAACTTAGCGTTAAACTCACTCACCTCGAAGAAATCGCCCTTTTCGCCCAGTTTTTGATACTGGCTTTTCCCTTTCTGCTTTTCGCGGGTCTTCAGTACCAGGCGATTGGCGGGCAGTTCCAGCACGCTCAGGGTCGCGGCAATGACATCAAACAGGCGCTGACGGGCTTTTGCCGGCTCAATGGTTTTCGGTGCCGCATACTCCTGCACGACCACCCAGTCACCGTAACGGTCTACCGCCACGTTATAATCCGGGAGGTCGGCATCATACACGCGATAACACTCGATACCCTCCTGACGCGCCCACTTATCCAGCTTCTTACAATTTTTACGCAGGCGGTTAGCATAATCCTCCGCCAACTGGCCGGCCGACGCCCCGCCTGGGTTCTCTGCCAACTGATAGTTTTTCTGTACACAGTCGAGTGGACCGTTTTTCGCTTTAAACTGGCGATCGGCACGCAGCTGCAGACAGCTCAGCAACTCGGGCGAGGCACTGAACAGTGACAGGTTCCAGCCACCGAAGTGCGTTTTCATAATACGCCCCAGCTGGCTGTGCAGCGCGATCAGTGCGGGTTCACTGTCCAGTCGCTCCCCATAGGGTGGGTTACTCAGCACGGTCCCCGTCTCACCCTGCGGCAGGGGATTGGTCAGCTTCAGCACATCCTGGGCAGTCAACGTAATCAGATCGGTCAGCCCGGCGTTGCGGACGTTGGCACGTGCGCGCTCGATGACGCGTGAATCATTATCATACCCGTAGAAACGTGAGGTGGTTTCAGACAACCCCTTCGCCGCACGTTCGTGCGCTTCGCGGGTGATATCGCTCCACAGCGGCTGATTAAAGCGGCTCCAGCCGGTAAAGCCCCAGTGTTTACGCTGCAAGCCCGGCGCACGATCGCTGGCGATCATCGCGGCTTCAATCAGTAACGTCCCGGACCCACACATCGGGTCGACCAGCGGCGTGCCTGCCTGCCAGCCGGAACGCTGCACGATAGCCGCAGCCAGATTCTCTTTCAACGGTGCCTGTCCGGTCTGCTGACGATAGCCGCGCTGATGCAGGCCATCGCCGCTGAGATCGAGGGCAATGCTGGCGGTGTCTTTATTCAGCCAGACATTGACGCGGATATCCGCCTGTTCACGATCGACATTCGGGCGCGGCAGGTTTTTACGGGTAAAGCTGTCGACGATTGCATCCTTCACTTTCAGTGCGCCGTACTGGCTGTTTCGGATCACCTCATTCAGGCCGCTGAAATGCACCACAAAGGTTTGATCACTGCCAAACATGGCAGGCCAGTCAATCGCCTGTACCCCAAGATAGAGGTCGAGGTCGCTGTAGACACCGCATTCCGTTAACGGCAGCAGAATACGTGAAGCCAGACGGCTCCACATCAGACTCTGGTACATCAGACGATCGTCACCCTGGTAATGTACGCCGCCCTGGACCACCTGGCAGCCTTGCGCTCCCAGGGCTTCCAGTTCACTTTTTAACAGCTCTTCGAGCCCACGCGCCGTACTGGCAAACAGAGAATTCATAGCGTCACTTATCGTCATCAGAAAATTGCTGCGCATTATAGCTAATCATGGCGGCATGTCATAAAGTTAGCGCTTATTCCTGCAAAAACCCTGTAAAGAACCGGGTGAGCGGCACGGCGCAATGGAGAATCGCCATGATCAACCTGTCTCGTTTATTTGTTCATCCGGTGAAATCCCTGCGCGGGATGCAGGTGTCCCACGCGCAGGCACTGACCAGCGGTCTGGCCTTTGATCGTATCTTTATGCTGACCGAACCGGATGGCACCTTTATTACCGCCAGACAGTATCCGGAGATGGTGCTGTTTACCCCGGCGCTGATTGTTGATGGACTGCATCTCACCGCACCGGATGGCAGCAGCGCAACCGTGCGCTTTGCGGATTTTCAGGAAATACCGGCCCCCACAGAAGTGTGGGGGAACAAATTTACGGCGCAGATTGCGCCGGAAAATATTAACCAGTGGCTGAGTGGCTTTTTCCCTCGCCAGGTGCAACTGCGCTGGGTAGGGATGGAGATGACCCGCCGGGTTAAAGATCTGGATAGGGTACCGTTGGGCTTTGCTGATGGTTATCCGTTTTTGCTGGTCAACGACGCCTCACTGCACGATCTGCAACAGCGCTGCCCTGCCGGCGTGCGTTTGGAACAGTTCCGGCCTAACCTGGTCGTCAGCGGTGCCAGTGCCTGGGCAGAGGACAGCTGGTCGTCTCTGCGCATTGGGGAGATTATTTTTGATGTGCCCAAGCCGTGTAGCCGCTGTGTGTTGACCACCATCAGCCCTCAGCACGGGCGCAAACATCCCGCAGGCGAACCGCTCAATACCTTACAACGTTTTCGCAGCGCACAGGATGGCAGCGGTGACATTGACTTTGGCCTTAACCTGGTGGCGCGCAGCAGCGGTATTGTTCGGGTGGGGGATGAAGTTGAGATACTGACCACCCATACGCCACGCGCTTACGGTGCCGGGCAGGTGACCGAGACGCTGACGGTAGAAAGTTCTGCGACCCGCACCCTGGACATTTGCTGGCAGGGACAACATTTTAACGGGAATAATCAGCTGGTGTTGCTGGAACAGCTGGAGTTGCAGGGCATCAAAATCCCCTATTCCTGCCGGTCGGGCATCTGCGGAAGCTGCAAGGTGACGCGTGTCAGTGGGGAAGTGACCGCGCTGAAAAAAGGGGCAGTTCGTGAGGATGGCACACTACTGAGCTGTAGCTGTATTCCGGCGGGCGATCTCGTGCTGCGTTAATGCTGAGCGCGGTAGCTTATACCGCGCGGGCAAAGCGGATCCCGTCAGCGCTGGCCTGAGGCAGCAGACGGTCGTGCATGATTTTAATCGCATCGCCGAGCACCATGCCACGACCCGCCACGCTCAGTTGCGGCTGGGCCAGCAGGCACAGGGCGGCGCTGTCGCCGGACTCGACCACCAGCAGTGTGCCCGTTTCTCCGCTCTCAGACACTTTGACATTCACCAGTTCACCGTCTCCCGGCCGCCAGTTCCCCTGAATATAGCTGTCAAAGTGCCAGCTTTTGGGCATCAACGGCTTGAGGAAACGGGTGGCTACCAGCGCATTCAGTACCAGTTCAGCACGCTGATCGGCATTGAGCGGCGCATCACGACAGCGCTCGTCGAAGGTGAAAAACAGCGCGGCATCATCGACACAAAAACCAGAAACATCAAAGGCGTCAGGCGTTAACATTTTGCGCGGAAAGCGTGAACGGAACAACATACCATCAGCCAGGTCGAGCATCATCCGGTCGTGTTCTGCGTCGAAGAACCAACGCCAGTTATCGTCTGGTTTAATCCTCATCATGGTTCCTGTATTAATACTGAGTGACAAGTAGCCGGAGGTTTAATTCATTTTTCCGGAAAGCAGAGGTTAACTTTACGCGCTCAGTCCCCTCTGTAAATTTTGAATATTGTGTGAACAGAACAAAATATAAACGAGCCAGAGGCGAAAATAAAGCCCCTGGCATATTTAACTCAGATTTTACCTAGAGATGAGTCACAATTTCTTTTATCAGCGGTGGGCCTTTATAAATAAATCCGGAATATATTTGTACCAGTGATGCCCCCGCCGCGATTTTTTCACGCGCTGAAACCAGTGAATCAATGCCGCCGACACCAATAATCGGAATGCGACCCTGTAATTCCTGAGCCAGACGGCGGACGATCTCCGTGCTGCGTAACTGGACAGGGCGGCCGCTTAATCCACCCGCTTCTTCCGCATGCGCTAATCCTTTTATCAGATCGCGATCCAGCGTGGTATTGGTCGCAATCACACCGTCTATTTCATGGCGCACTAAACTGTCAGCCACCTGGATCAATTCTTCTTCTGATAGATCCGGCGCGATCTTCACCGCCACAGGAACATATTTATGATGGATCTGCTGAAGATCATTCTGCCGCTGTTTCACCGCGCCCAGTAAATCATCCAGCGCTTCACCGTACTGTAAAGAGCGAAGTCCGGGTGTGTTAGGCGAGGAAATATTGATGGCAATATAACCGGCATAGGCATAAATCTTGTCCATACAGGTTAAATAATCTTCTTTACCCTGCTCTACAGGGGTGTCTTTATTCTTGCCGATATTAATGCCAAGTATACTGTCGAAGTGGGCTTTTTTGACATTCTCAACCAGGTTATCCACGCCAAGATTATTGAAGCCCATGCGGTTGATGATCCCTTCCGCTGCCACGATGCGGAACATCCGTGGCTTATCATTCCCCGGCTGTGGGCGCGGGGTGACCGTGCCTATTTCAATGGAACCAAATCCCATCGCGCCGAACGCATCAATGCACTCACCGTTTTTATCAAGGCCTGCGGCCAGACCCAGAGGGTTCTTAAAGGTCAGCCCCATGCAGGTTACCGGTTTAAAAGGCAGCGACTGGCGGATCAGGCCGATCAGCGGGGTGCCGGAGAGGCGCTTCAACTGCTGCAAAGTCAGGTCGTGCGCACGCTCAGGATCGAGCTGAAACAGCGCCTTACGAACGAAAGGGTAATACATGGTCACTCCTGAGGTCCCGATGGAAAATCGGGGTCGTATTATCCCGGTTTCCTCGGTTAAAGGGAAATGACCTGGCGCAAAAGCACGCCTGAATAACGATTTTTTTCGCCCTTCACTCCCCCTTCCCCCAGGCTTTATGTGCAAAACGGCAAAAATATGCCGGATAAATCATTTAAGCGTCCAAACGGGCTCTGTCAGGATGAGTCATCGGTTCTTGAATTCTGGTTATCAATAACTTTTAGTTATAAGGAGAGGTTATGCGCGTTATTACTCTGGCGGGAAGCCCCCGTTTTCCTTCCCGCTCCACCGCGCTGCTGACAATTTGCCAGCATGCGCTGGAAAAACGAGGTGTCGAGGTCATACCGTGGAACCTGCATAACTTCAATCCTGAAGATCTTCTGTACGCCCGCTTTGACTCCCCCGCCCTGCTGGCCCTGAAGGAAGATCTCAACACCGCTGACGGCCTGATCGTCGCTACGCCGGTTTATAAAGCCTCCTTTGCCGGCGCGTTAAAAACGCTGCTGGATCTGCTGCCCGAGCGCGCCCTGGAACACAAAGTGGTGTTACCGCTGGCAACCGGTGGCACCGTCGCTCATCTGCTGGCCGTCGATTACGCCCTTAAGCCGGTACTGAATGCGCTGAAAGCGCAGGAAGTGCTGCACGGTGTGTTTGCTGATGACACGCAAATCAGCCACTACGACCGGACGCCTGAGCTGACACCGATACTCGCCGAACGGCTGGCAGAGTCAATCGATACCTTCTGGCATGCTCTGGCGCGCCGGCATCAACCGCTGGCCACCGCCGTCTGAACAGGGGAGTTGCGATGACACTGTTTTCCCGCTTCATCACCACGCTATTCATCACAGGCATGCTGGCCGGTCAGGCCGTGGCGGCAGCCTCCCCGGATGCGCCGGCAACGATTCGAATCGGCTATCAGAAAGGCTCCGTCAGTATGGTACTGGCAAAATCACATCAGCTACTGGAGAAGCGCTTTCCTCACACCACGATTAAATGGGTGGAGTTCCCCGCCGGGCCCCAGATGCTGGAAGCGTTGAACGTCAACAGTATTGATTTGGGCAGTACGGGTGATATTCCGCCGATTTTTGCCCAGGCCGCCGGGGCGGATCTGCTGTATGTCGGTTCGGAACCCCCCAAGCCAAAAGCGGAGGTGATTCTGGTACGCGAAGAGAGTCCGCTGAAAACGGTGGCCGATCTCAAGGGCCATAAAGTGGCCTTTCAGAAGGGGTCCAGCTCCCACAACCTGCTGTTACGCGCGTTAAAAGAGGCGGGTCTGGGCTTCAACGATATTCAGCCTGCGTTTCTGACGCCAGCGGATGCCCGCGCTGCCTTCCAGCAGGGCGATGTTGATGCCTGGGCCATCTGGGACCCGTATTACTCTGCGGCCCTTCAGCAGGGCGGCGTTCGTGTGCTGAAGAATGGTGACACGCTCAACCTGACCGGTTCCTTCTATCTGGCAACCCGGCCCTTCACCGAGAAAAACGGTGCATTCCTGCAGCAGGTGCTGGATACCTTCAGCCAGGCCGATGCCCTGACCCACAGCCAGCGTGAGCAGAGCGTTGACCTGCTGGCGCAGGCGATGGGGCTGCCAAAAGCGGTAATCTCAACCTACTTCGATCATCGCCCGCCGACCACCATCACCCTGGTGAGTGATAAGACAGCACGGGCACAGCAGCAGACCGCCGATCTCTTTTACAGCAGCCACCTGATGCCGGTGAAAGTCGATATCTCCAGCCGCATCTGGCATGGCCCTTCCCCCCATTGACTGAGGAGTAACACAATGAGTCTTTCCGTTTTCTGGTTTCTTCCCACTCACGGTGATGGGAAATACTTAGGCACTAACGAAGGGGCGCGCCCGGTAGATCATGCCTATCTGCAACAAATCGCCCAGGCCGCCGACCATCTGGGGTTTGGGGGCGTGCTGATCCCGACAGGTCGCTCCTGTGAAGACGCCTGGCTGGTGGCTGCGTCGCTGATCCCGGTGACCCGCCGTCTGCGCTTCCTGGTGGCACTGCGCCCTGGCGTGATTTCGCCGACTCAGGCTGCCCGCCAGGCAGCGACGCTTGACCGCCTGTCTAACGGCCGGGCCCTGTTTAACCTGGTCACCGGGGGCGATGCGGAAGAGCTGGCCGGGGATGGCGTTTTTCTGGATCATCGTGAACGTTACGCCGAGTCTGCCGAATTTACCCGCGTCTGGCGACGCGTGCTGGAAGGCGAAACGGTGGACTATGAAGGTAAACATATTCACGTACGCGGCGCACGCCTGATGTTTAAGCCGGTACAGCAGCCACGCCCGCCGCTGTGGTTTGGCGGCTCGTCTGAAGTGGCACAGGACCTGGCCGCCGAGCAGGTCGATGTCTATCTGACTTGGGGAGAACCGCCTGCACAGGTGAAAGAAAAAATTGCGCAGGTGCAGGCCAAAGCGGCTGCACAGGGACGTAAAGTCCGCTTTGGCATTCGTCTGCATGTGATCGTGCGCGAGACGAATGAAGAGGCCTGGCAGGCCGCCGATCGTCTGATTTCCCACCTGGACGATGCCACCATCGCGAAAGCACAGGCTGCGCTGGCGAAAACAGACTCTGTAGGCCAGCAACGCATGGCCGCGCTGCACGGCGGTAAGCGTGACCAGCTGGAGATCAGCCCGAATCTGTGGGCCGGCGTCGGCCTGGTGCGCGGGGGCGCGGGGACCGCACTGGTGGGCGATGGCCCGACGGTCGCTGCGCGGATGCAGGAATATGCCGATCTGGGCATCGAGACCTTCATTCTGTCCGGCTATCCGCATCTGGAAGAAGCCTGGCGCGTGGGTGAATTACTCTTCCCGCATCTGGATCTGGCTATCCCGGAGATACCGCAACCACAGCGGGTTGAGGCACACGGTGAACAGGTCGCCCACGATTTCGCCCCACAAAAAGTGTCGCAGAGTTAGAGGTGAGCCATGAGTAAAAGCCTGAATCGTATCGGTAATGGCCTGCTGCCGTGGGCGTTACCCGTTCTGCTGGTGGCAGTATGGCAGTTAGCCTCCCAGCTGGGCTGGCTTTCCACCCGGATTCTGCCGTCGCCGGGATCCGTTATTGTCACCTTCTGGAAGCTGTCGGCCAGCGGTGAGCTGTGGCAACACCTCGCCATCAGCAGCTGGCGTGCAGCAGTGGGATTCAGCATTGGCGGTTCAATTGGTCTGGTACTCGGATTAATTACCGGTATGTCAAGACTGGGCGAACGGCTTCTGGATACCTCAGTACAGATGCTGCGTAATGTGCCCCATCTGGCGCTGATCCCGCTGGTGATCCTGTGGTTTGGCATTGACGAGTCGGCCAAGATCTTCCTGGTAGCACTGGGCACGCTGTTTCCGATCTATCTCAACACCTATCACGGTATCCGCAATATCGATCGCGGGCTGGTGGAAATGGCGCGCAGCTATGGCTTGTCAGGCTGGAGCCTGTTTATTCAGGTGGTGCTGCCCGGAGCCCTGCCCTCCATTATGGTCGGTGTGCGCTTTGCGCTAGGCCTGATGTGGCTGACGCTGATCGTTGCGGAAACCATTTCAGCCAATGCCGGTATCGGCTACCTGGCGATGAATGCCCGTGAGTTCCTGCAAACGGATGTGGTCGTGGTGGCGATTATTCTCTATGCCCTGCTGGGCAAACTGGCTGACGTCAGCGCACTGCTGCTGGAACGCGTGTGGCTGCGCTGGCATCCGGCGTATCAATTAAAAGAGGAAAACGCATGAGCGAGTTCACCCCGTCTCCGGCGCGTCTTAATGCCGGTACGCCGCTGGCAATCAGCGGCGTCAGCAAACAGTATAACCAGCGCACGGTGCTGAATAATATTGACCTGCATATTCCCTCCGGGCAGTTTGTCGCCGTGGTCGGGCGCAGCGGCTGTGGCAAAAGCACCCTACTGCGCCTGCTGGCCGGGCTGGAGAAAGCCAGCAGCGGCGAACTTCGGGCTGGTAGCGCCCCCCTGAGCGAGGCGCGGGAGGATATCCGGTTGATGTTCCAGGATGACCGACTACTGCCGTGGAAAAGCGTGATCGACAACGTTGGCCTGGGCCTGAAGGGAAAAGCCTGGAGAGATCGGGCGCTCAACGCGCTGGATGCCGTTGGCCTGGCCGACCGCGCCGGGGAGTGGCCCGCCGCGCTGTCAGGCGGTCAGAAACAGCGTGTGGCGCTGGCCCGTGCACTGATACACCGTCCTGGCCTGCTGCTGCTGGATGAACCGCTTGGCGCGCTGGATGCCTTAACCCGTATCGAAATGCAGGATCTGATTGAATCCCTCTGGCAGGAGCATCACTTTACCGTACTGCTGGTGACGCATGATGTCAGTGAAGCGGTAGCGATGGCCGACCGGGTACTGTTGATTGAGGAAGGGAATATCGGACTGGATCTCTCCGTTGATCTGCCTCGACCACGGCGTAAAGGGTCGGTCAGGCTGGCTGAACTGGAATCGGAGGTACTGGATCGCGTGATGAAACGCCAGCCAGTGCAAAAACAAGCACAATATGCGCACGGCTGACAGGTAACGATATAAAGAAAAATGGGCGGGATTATCGCCCATTTTTTTATTTTATTTTCCGCCCGTCAGGATCAGGCATTCAGTGCCTTGGTGATCTTCTCAAACAGATCGCCAGACAGTTTATCCAGCCCCTGCAGCTGTTCCAGCGCCTTACGCATCAGCGCCTGACGTCCGGCATCATAGCGTTTGAGGCGAATTAACGGCTCGATCATACGCGCCGCTACCTGTGGGTTGCGGGTATTAAGATCGCTGAGGATCTCTACCAGGAACTGATAGCCACTGCCGTCCGCCGCATGGAACGCCGCCGGGTTTGCCGAAGCAAACGCCCCGATCAGGGAGCGAATACGGTTCGGGTTGCTCAGAGTAAAGGAGCGATGGTGAAGTAAGGCGCGTACCTGAGACAGTACGTCGGCCGCCGGACTGGTCGCCTGCAGGGCAAACCACTTGTCCATCACCAGGCCATCCTGATGCCAGCGCTCATCAAAATCAGCTAACAGCGCAGCACGGCACGGCAGTTGTGCCGCGATAGCGGCCGACAGCGCCGCCACGGTGTCCGTCATATTATTGGCGTGGTGATACTGTGCGCTGACCAGCCTGTCGGCCTGAGCCGCGTCGGCAAAGGCCAGATAGCTCAGGCAGACGTTTTTCAGCGAGCGTTTACCGATATCTGCGTGTTCAATGCGATATTCTGGTGTCTGACTGGCGTAATACACCGCCAGCAGCTCATCTTCCAGCTCGGTCGCCAGCGTACGGACCAGGGCTTCACGCACCACCGCGTTGGCCTGTGGGTCGATGATGTCAAACAGCTCAGCAATCTCATTCTCACCGGGCAGTGACAGGATCAAGGCCATCAGAGCGGGATCGGTGGATTCAGATAGAAGCACCGCACGGAACGCATCCGCGACGTGCAACGGCAGGGAAAGAGGCTGCCCCTGCTGCTGGCGGGCAACGTTAATCTTGATATGGTTCGCCATCAGACTCTGCGCTGCATCCCAGCGGGAAAAATCATTACGGGCGTGGCGCATCAGGAAGGTTAACTGGGCATCACTCCAGTTGTAGTCCAGCTTCACCGGCGCAGAAAACTCGCGCAGCAGAGAAGGCACCGGCTGGAAATACACCTTATCAAAGACAAATGTCTGGAATGATTCGGTCACATTCAGCACGTGATGGACCGGGTGGCCGTTATGCTGTAGTGGAATAACCTTACCTTCACCGTCATACAGCTCGATGTCCAGCGGAATGTGCAGCGGCAGCTTCTCTTTCTGGTCGGCCGTCGGCGGAGTCATCTGTGTGACGTGCAGCGTGTATTGCTCCAGCTCCGGGTTGTAGTCGTCACGGACGGACAGCACGGGGGTACCCGACTGGCTGTACCAGCGACGGAACTGTGACAGGTCAACGTTAGAGGCATCTTCCATCGCCTGGACAAAATCATCGCAGGTCGCAGCGCTGCCGTCGTGACGTTCGAAATAGAGCTGCATCCCTTTCTGAAAGTTCGCTTCGCCCAGCAGGGTATGCAACATGCGGATCACTTCTGAACCCTTTTCGTACACCGTCAGGGTGTAGAAGTTGTTCATCTCGATCACCTGCTCAGGACGGATCGGATGCGCCATTGGGCTGGCATCTTCCGCAAACTGAGAGCCGCGCATGACACGCACGTTATCGATGCGGTTAACCGCGCGGGAGCCCAGGTCAGAGCTGAACTCCTGATCGCGGAAGACCGTCAGCCCCTCTTTCAGACTGAGCTGGAACCAGTCGCGACAGGTGACACGGTTACCGGTCCAGTTATGGAAGTATTCGTGACCAATGACCGCCTCAATGCCGAGGTAGTCTTTATCGGTGGCCGTTTCCGCTTTGGCCAGCACATATTTGGAGTTAAAGACGTTCAGCCCTTTATTTTCCATTGCCCCCATATTGAAGAAGTCGACGGCGACAATCATAAAGATGTCGAGGTCATACTCCAGGCCGAAACGCTCTTCATCCCATTTCATACTGTTTTTCAGCGAGGTCATCGCCCAGTCAGCGCGATCAAGATTGCCCCGGTCGACAAAGATCTCCAGGGCAACGTCACGACCCGAACGGGTTTTGAAGCTGTCACGCAGCACATCGAAATCGCCGGCCACGACGGCAAACAGATAGCAGGGTTTCGGGAAGGGATCGTGCCACTTCATCCAGTGACGGCCATCTTCCATCTGCCCGCCGTCTACACGGTTTCCGTTAGAGAGCAGGTAAGGATAGAGTGCCTGTTCAGCAATAATCGTTGTGGTAAAGCGGGCCAGCACGTCCGGGCGGTCAAGATACCAGGTAATATGGCGGAAACCTTCAGCTTCACACTGGGTACACAGTGCTTCACCGGATTTATATAACCCTTCCAGCGCGGTATTTTTATCAGGATGAATATCATTAACGATTTTTAACGTAAAGGCGTCCGGCAACTGCTGGAGTATCAGCGCGCCCTCTTCCTGCCGGTAATGTGGCCACGGCTGGTCGTTAACGTGCAGCGAGATCAGCGTCAGATCTTCACCGTCCAGACGCAGGTCGGCATCACTGGCTCCCAGGCGTTTAATCTGGCTGATGGCGGTGACCTGAGTGGTGGTGGCATCCAGATTAAACGTCAGTTCGATGTCGGTAATAGTGTAATCCGGGGCACGATAGTCATGGCGATTCTTGGCTTGTGGCAGTTGCGTCATAAGTCCTTCTCACGTCGATAATTAGTTAACCTTTTCAAGTCTATTCCTGTTATCACCAGGTTGCCACGTTGAATCATCCTTAAACGCTGCCTTTCGGGTGAAATGGTACATTTCATTAACAAACGCACAGATTGTCCTCGACCACCCCGACTGAATTGTGCTGTGATCGGGTTCAATAAATACGTATTCGGGTTATACTCCTGCGACTTTTTCTTCATTTGAACCAGGGATAACGCTCTTCGCCAGAGGATGCTGAAACGCACCATGACACGACACGCTTCCCCGATTTTGACTACGCTTCTCGATACCGATGCCTATAAGCTTCATATGCAGCAGGCGGTGTTCCATCGTTATTACGATGTCACGGTGGCCGCCGAGTTTCGCTGCCGGGGTGATGATATGCTGGGCATTTATGTCGATGAAATTCAACAGCAAATCGACATGATGGCCGCGCTGACGCTGACGGAGGATGAGTTTACCTATCTTGCCGGGCTGCCGTTTTTCACCCCGGATTATCTCAACTGGCTGCGTACCTTCCGATACGATCCCGCGCAGGTTCGCGTGCGCAATCACCAGGGAAAGCTGGATATCCGCATCAGCGGGCCGTGGCGTGAAGTGATCATGTGGGAAGTGCCCCTACTGGCGTTGATCAGTGAAGTAGTTCACCGCCATCGTTCACCGCAGGTCACGCCAGACATGGCGGTCAGTCAGCTGAAACTGAAGCTGGCGCAGTTTAATGAGATCACCGCCGGTCTGGATATGTCGCGCTTCCGCCTGATGGATTTCGGTACCCGCCGCCGCTTCTCGCATGATGTTCACCTGGCGATAGTCAGTACGCTGAAGCAGGAATTTCCCTGGCTGGTCGGCTCCAGCAACTATGAAATGGCCCGGCAGCAACAGATTATGCCGGTAGGTACCCAGGCGCACGAGTGGTTCCAGGCGCACCAGCAGATCAGCCCGGTACTGGCCAACAGCCAGCGCGCCGCCCTGCAATCCTGGCTGGAGGAGTACCCGGATCAGTTAGGTATTGCCCTGACAGACTGCATTACTATGGATGCCTTCCTGCGTGATTTCGGTCTGGAGTTTGCCAGTGCCTATCAGGGACTGCGCCATGACTCCGGCGACCCGCTGGAGTGGGGGGAGAAAGCGATTACTCATTATCAACAGCTGGGCATCGATCCATTGACCAAAACGCTGGTCTTTTCTGACAATCTGGATCTGGAAAAGGCGGTGGAACTTTATCGCCACTTCGGCCAGCGAATTAATGTTATTTTCGGCATTGGTACGCGCCTGACCTGTGATATTCCTCAGGTTAAGCCGCTTAATATTGTTATTAAACTGGTGGAGTGTAACGGCAAGCCCGTCGCTAAACTGTCCGACAGCCCGGGAAAAACAATCTGCCAGGATAAAGCCTTTGTGCGTGCCCTGCGCAAAGCGTTTGACCTGCCGTTGGTGAAGAAAGCCAGCTAGTCCTTCTGCGGGGGCCGCCCCATCCCGGCCCCCGATCCCCTCCCCCGCCAAAGAAATCTGCTTCTGCTGCCGGAATTCGCTTGTTTATCATCGGCTGGCAAGTAACATAGCAAGACCCTAAATTCGGGGTATTCAATTCAGATTAATTAATAGTGAGAGAATTATTATGAGCGTTGTGCCAGTAGCGGATGTACTGCACGGCCGGGTCGCGGTTGACAGTGAAGTCACCGTACGTGGTTGGGTGCGTACACGAAGAGATTCAAAAGCCGGTATTTCCTTTATCGCCGTTTATGACGGCTCCTGCTTTAATCCCGTTCAGGCTGTCGTGAATAATTCTCTGAATAATTATCAGGATGAAGTCTTACGTCTGACCACTGGCTGTTCCGTTGCTATCACCGGTAAAGTTGTTGAATCCCCGGGCGAAGGTCAGAGTTTTGAAATTCAGGCTACCCACGTGGATGTGGTCGGCTGGGTGGACGATCCCGATACCTATCCGATGGCGGCTAAACGCCACAGCATTGAATACCTGCGTGAGGTCGCTCACCTGCGCCCACGTACTAACCTCATTGGTGCCGTCGCCCGTGTGCGTCACACCCTGGCGCAGGCTCTGCACAGTTTCTTTGATGAGCAGGGTTTCTTCTGGGTTTCCACTCCGCTGATCACCGCGTCAGATACGGAAGGTGCCGGTGAAATGTTCCGCGTTTCTACGCTGGATTTAGAAAACCTGCCGCGCACTCCGGAAGGCAAAGTCAATTTCGACGAAGACTTCTTCGGTAAAGAAGCGTTTCTGACCGTATCCGGCCAGCTGAACGGTGAAACCTACGCCAGCGCCATTTCCAAGATCTACACGTTTGGCCCGACCTTCCGTGCGGAAAACTCCCACACCAGCCGCCATCTGGCAGAGTTCTGGATGCTGGAGCCTGAAATTGCTTTTGCCGATCTGGAAGACAATGCCGCGCTGGCCGAAGCCATGCTGAAATATGTTTTCAAGGCCGTGCTGGAAGAGCGCGCTGATGACATGGCTTTCTTTGCCGAGCGCGTTGACAAAGAGGCGATTTCGCGTCTGGAACGTTTTGTCACTACCGACTTTGCCCAGGTGGATTACACCGAAGCCGTTGAGATCCTGCTGGCGTCGGGCCAGACTTTCGAAAACCCCGTGTCATGGGGCATCGACCTCTCTTCTGAACACGAGCGTTACCTGGCCGAAAAACACTTTAAAGCGCCAGTGGTCGTGAAAAACTACCCGAAAGAGATTAAAGCTTTCTACATGCGCCTGAACGACGACGGTAAAACCGTGGCGGCCATGGACGTGCTGGCTCCTGGCATTGGTGAAATCATCGGGGGTTCACAGCGTGAAGAACGTCTGGATGTGCTCGATGCCCGCCTGGCCGAAATGGGTCTGAATAAAGAAGATTACTGGTGGTATCGCGATCTGCGCCGTTACGGCACCGTTCCCCATTCTGGTTTCGGTTTAGGTTTCGAACGATTAATCGCCTATGTCACCGGCGTACAGAATGTAAGGGATGTTATCGCCTTCCCACGCACCCCACGCAACGCGACGTTCTGATTTCTGCATTAAATATAAGAAATTCATATATATACTAAGGTCAGCCTAGCTGGCCTTTTTTTATTTTTGTAAATTTAGAGATGACTCACAAAGTTCCGTGATTTTTACATTTTGTAATACATATTTTCCTCTTGTTACCAGAATAAGAGATTAGTAGCATTTTCGGGCTAGATTAACCAGGCTACGAATGGAAAGATGCGTGCAGACACAGGAAGACACCAAACTCTCATCAGAGTTCTGTAAAGAATTATTGACGGCAGTGGCAGGTGTCCAAATAACTCCAATGAGGGTAATAACAAAATGATGAAGCGCAACATTCTTGCAGTAGTGATCCCAGCACTGTTGGCTGCTGGTGCCGCTAACGCAGCAGAAATCTATAACAAAGATGGCAACAAGCTGGACCTGTACGGTAAAGTTGATGGTCTGCACTATTTCTCTGATGATGACGGTTATGCTGGTGACGGCGATCAGTCTTATGTGCGCTTCGGTTTCAAAGGTGAAACTCAGATTAATGACCAGCTGACTGGTTTCGGTCAGTGGGAATACAACATCCAGGCTAACAATTCTGAAGGCAGCGATGCACAGACTGGTAACAAAACCCGTCTGGGCTTTGCCGGTCTGAAACTGAAAGACCTGGGCTCAATCGACTACGGCCGTAACTACGGCGTAGCGTATGACGCTCTGGCATGGACTGACGTACTGCCAGAATTTGGTGGTGATTTCGGTCAGTCTGACACCATGACCAGCCGTACTACTGGCGTGGCTACCTACCGTAACACTAACTTCTTTGGTCTGGTTGATGGCTGGGACTTCGCTGTTCAGTACCAGGGCAAAAACGAGCGTGACGATATCACCCGCTCTAACGGTGACGGCTACGGCTTCTCCACTTCATACGTTTCTCCGATCGGCGTAGGCATCTCTGGTGCATACAGCTCTCAGGACCGTACTAATGGGCAGAACACTGGTGCAACGACCCTGGGTCGTGGTGACCGCGCTGAATTCTGGGGCACTGCTCTGAAATATGACGCAAACAACGTTTACCTGGCAGCGTCTTATGCCGAAGGCCGTAACGCTACCCGCATTTCAGGTGCTATCACCAATGCTGGCGTGAGCACTGACGTTTCTGGCTTCGCTAACAAGACTCAGGATATTGAACTTGTTGCACAGTATCAGTTCGACTTCGGTCTGCGTCCATCCATTGCCTATGTTCAGACTAAAGGCAAAGATATCGAAGGCGTTGGCGATGTTGACCTGGTTAAATACTTCGAAGTGGGTACGTCTTACTACTTCAACAAAAACATGTCTACCTACGTTGACTACATCATCAACCAGATCGGTGATGACAACAAACTGGGCATAGGCTCAGGTGATACCGTAGCAGTAGGCCTGGTTTACCAGTTCTAATTGCCCTTTAATCGCGGCTCAGGTCGCTATTAACCGTGCACTCAACGGAGCTTCGGCTCCGTTTTTGTTTTTCTCCCCTCCCTTGTCCCTTTCTGCTGTTTTTTTGACGCAAACGGTTGGTAATTTACCCTTACTGGCGGTAACCTGAGTCCTCACTTCGCTTTAATTTAAGCTAACGGACTTCGACTATGTTTGAACGTATTGCAGCTGCACCCGCCGACCCTATTCTTGGTTTAGCCGATCTGTTCCGCGCTGATGACCGCCCAAATAAGATCAACCTCGGCATTGGCGTGTATAAAGATGAAACCGGCAAAACGCCGGTACTGACCAGCGTTAAAAAAGCTGAACAGTATCTGCTGGAAAACGAAACCACTAAAAACTATCTGAGCATTGATGGTATTGCTGACTTTGGTCGCTGCACCCAGGAACTGCTGTTCGGTGCAGACAGTGCACTGATTTCCGGCCATCGTGCCCGCACTGCGCAAACCCCTGGCGGCACTGGCGCACTGCGCATTGCCGCCGACTTTATTGCCACCCAGACCAGCGCAAAGCGCATCTGGGTGAGCAATCCGAGCTGGCCAAACCATAAAAACGTGTTTGCCGCTGCCGGTCTGGAAGTGTGTGAATATGATTACTATGATGCTGCTGAGCATACGCTGGACTTTGACGGGCTGGTAAGCAGCCTGAGCGCAGCGCAGGCCGGTGATATCGTACTGTTCCATGGCTGCTGCCACAACCCGACCGGCATCGACCCTACGGCGGCCCAGTGGGCCCAGCTGGCTGAGCTGTCGCTGACTAAAGGCTGGCTGCCGCTGTTTGACTTTGCCTATCAGGGCTTTGCCCGGGGTCTTGAAGAAGATGCTGAAGGCCTGCGCGCATTCGCCGCCAGCCATCAGGAACTGATCGTTTGCAGCTCTTACTCGAAGAATTTTGGGCTGTATAACGAACGCGTCGGTGCCTTCACGCTGGTTGCCGCTGATGCCACCGTGGTCGACACGGCGTTCAGCCAGGTCAAGGCCACCATCCGTGCTAACTACTCCAACCCGCCTGCGCACGGTGCTGCCGTCGTGGCCACGATCCTCGACAACAGCGCACTGCGTGCCCTGTGGGAGCAGGAGCTGACCAGCATGCGTGAACGGATTCAGCGTATGCGTCAGCTGTTTGTTAATACCCTGCAGGAAAAAGGCGCAAAAGGCGACTTCAGCTTTATCATTAATCAGAACGGGATGTTTTCCTTCAGCGGCCTGACGAAAGATCAGGTTGTGCGTCTGCGTGAGGAGTTTGGCGTGTACGCGGTGAATTCCGGACGTGTCAACGTGGCAGGCATGACGCCGGATAATATGTCTCAGCTGTGCGAGGCAATTGTCGCGGTACTGTGATTCGGTGAGCTGAGGGTGACCACCCACCGGGTGGTCACCCTTTTTTATTCGCTATTGCAGGAAGGGATTGCTGATGCGCTCACGTCCCAGCGTGGACATCGGACCGTGCCCCGGAATAAAGGTCACGTCATCACCCAGGGGCAGCAGCTTAGTCTTAATCGAGGCGATCAGGTCACTGTGACTGCCCTGCGGGAAGTCAGAACGACCAACACCGCCGCTGAAAATCACGTCACCCGAGACCAGCAGGCGGCCGGTACGGTCAAAGAAAACGATATGTCCCGGCGTATGCCCGGGACACAGCAGAACCTCCAGTTCCGTTTCCCCTACCCGGACAGTTTCGCCCTCCTCCAGCCAGCGGTCTGGTTCCAGCGGCGGACACTCGGCAAAACCAAACATCTGGCTTTGCATCGGTAACCCGTCCAGCCAGAACTTATCAGCCTTATGAGGCCCGATCACCGGAACGGCATAATGTGCGGCCAGTTCAGCGGCGGCCCCGACGTGATCGAGGTGCCCGTGCGTCAGCAGGATGCGGGTCAGCGTCACACCCAGTGCTGCTACCTGCTGCTTAATATTTTCAGGGTCGCCGCCGGGATCCACCAGCGCGGCCTCACGCGTTTGCGTACACCAGATCACCGAGCAGTTCTGTGCGAACGCGGTGACCGGGATAATATGATAATCCATGATACTCCGTTACCGGCCACCACAGGGTGCCGGGATGTCGTTTACCAGTGCCGGACTGGCCCGGTATCAATATGCACAAAGTTACTACTCGGATAGTATCCTACACCACCCGCCCGCAGCGAAAGTGCGGCTTTGCGAACATTGCTTAACGAGATCCCTTCAATATGGAAATCCATCGCCTGGCCCAGCGTGTGGTAGCTGTGTTTGGCGACCCCTCGGGTATGAGAGCGCAGGGAATTGTTGGTGCCGAGGGAGCGGTAGCCTGAGATCAGCTGTACCGGTTTACGGCTGTCGAGCAGCGTTTGCAGACGGAAAAGCTGGTCGAAGAGATGAGGGTCGATACTTTTACTTTTATTTGCGCGGTAATCACGGAAAAAATGATTCAGTCTGGCTAATTCATCCTTATCATAGCTTTTACCGTTAAAAAATTCCGTTTTAAGGTTTTCACCGGTATTGAGGTTGTTGAGCGTCAATACGCGCGGCCGGGACGTGGAAAGCGAGGCGAAAGCCTGCCCCGGGAGGAGTGCTACACCGAGTGCGGCGCCACCTAACGTCAGCCACTTACGGCGATGAGAGTCAAATTTATGCATGGATCAGTATTACCTGGCTTAATGATTCGGAACAGTGCACGTTGGCGCACCGTTCGGAACCTTACCCGGCGAAAAAACCTACGTCAACCCGCGAAAAGAAAAACCGGCGCGGAGTGTGATGTCATCACCCCGCCACCGGTTTTATCTCCTGCCAGCCCCCCGAGGGGAATGTCTGATTAATCAACCGTTAGAGCAATAACTGACCAGCTGGCGTCAGTGCCTGAGCACCGGATCGGGCAGTATTGTCATAATTGTAAATATCTGTACGAAATTGCGGCTGTCCGTCATCGGCAACCCATGCCGTCAGGTAATAGAGGTTCACCGGTACGCGCTGGCGGATGGAAACAAAGCGGGTATCCCCTTCTTTCAGCGTGCTGGAAATACGCGAGTTATCCCAGCCAACGTTCTGCAACAGCAGGCTGGCAAGATCGGAGGCGCGGTTGACCCGGACGCAGCCTGAACTCAGAGCACGAATATCTTTCTGGAACAGGCCGTGATTAGGCGTATCGTGCAGATAGATCGCATCCGAGCTCGGCATATTGAATTTGTAGCGCCCGAGAGAATTGGTCGGCCCGGGTGCCTGGCGGATGCGATAAGGGAATGAGGCAGCCGAAACCATGCTCCAGTCGATCATGGACGGGTCAATCACCTCCGCATCGCTCGTCCAGCCGGAAAGCAGGGTATAGCCGTGTTTATACAGATACATCGGGTCCTGCTTCACTTTTGGCACAATGTCTTTGCGCACCAGCGTGGTCGGCACATTCCACGGCGGATTGAGCACCACATTGTTCAGCGCGCTGCGCATCAGCGGTGTTTTACGATCGGGACGGCCCACAATCACCCGTGAAGAGAGGATCTCATTGCCGTTAACGTAGTAGGCCAGAGAGTAATTCGGAATATTGACCATAATGCCGTTGTGCATATCGTCCGGCAGCAGACGTAAACGCTGGATATTCAGCGCCAGCAGGGAGGCCCGGCGCTGAGGCGAGACGTTAAGCCAGTCACGGGTGCGCATGCCAATGGCCCCATCCGCTTCCAGCCCCTGCCAGGTCTGAAAGCGTTTAAGCGCCTCGACCAGGTCCGGGGTGTAAATATTATCGCTGTTGACCGGTATTACCACACCATCGACGTTACCCACGTTTTGCGGGGCAGCAGGCGGCAGATTATCCGTCTGCACGGCGGATGGGCTGACTACGACGCTGCTGTCGTTAGCGGGGTGCGCTGTCGCATCAGGCTGAGCATTGTCATCATCATGCACCAGTGGAGCGTCGACCGGCCCCACCACTTCCTCTGCCGGTGTCGACGGCTCGCTGGCCGGTGACATCATGCCGGTACGCTGCAGAATATCACGGAGGGCAGGCACGTCATTGCTGACCTGACCGGGGCGCAGGGTTTGCTTATCGGTCAGCTGCGGCCAGGGCCGGTTTTCGGCCAGCAGGGTTTTCAGCGCCTGATGCATGCGCGCATACTGCGGATGCTGGGGTGCCAGAGACAGGACAAAGCCATTCAGGTTCCCCTGCGCCAGCGCATTTTGCCACTGATTGATCACCGCCACTGACGGTGCTTCCATTTTATACGGCACATTGCTGTAGAGCCAGGTTTCACCCTTGCTGGGAACGCTGGAGGTGAATTGCAGATAACCCAGCATCGCGTCAGACAGCACCACGTCACGCGCCAGCCCGGTAATAGCGGGGTCGGTCAGCTGTTTGACCCACTGGGTAAACTGTGGCTGAACGCCAGAAATAGCCACTTCCGCTAACTGCTGCTGAAACTGCTGTACCGCCTGCCCGTCCTGCCACATCGGCTGCATACTCCGGCTGGCATAAAGGGGCGCAAGATTTTTCAAATAGAACGGCACGCTGCCGTGCGGGTACAGTGCGGCAATCTGCGACGCACTTTGCGCCACGCTGACGTGGTGCGTCACCGACGCTGAGACAGGCGGGATGCCCGCCACCGATGGCGTTACGCTGACCATCCAGCAAAACAGACTACAACTCAGCGCGACAGCCTGAGCGGAAAACGATTTCTGCAGCAACATCCTTGCTCCCTGTTAGTCTGCTGAACGGGAAGCCAGCAGTAATTAGTCATTGTTATAAGTATAGAAACAGAAAACGGCATTTGCCTCATACGTGCAAATGCCGTTGTCCAGAGTAATCTGGACGCAGAAATATTACCACTGCGTCACATTATTTTTTACAGTATGAAGCGTGCTATGCCTCAGCCCCGGCATCTTTAGCGGTCAGAGTGGGTTCTGCCGTAAAGCCGCGCAGGCCAACAACGTGAACGTGCTCGGTATTATTGAACACTTTACGGACCAGTTTATAGGTAGTGCCTTTCTCCGGGCTGATATTCTCAGGTGCGGCGATAATCAGCTGCATCTCAAGACGGTCGCACAGTTCAAACAGGGTGGCGATGGATTTAGCATCCAGACGCGCCGCCTCATCAAGGAACAGCAGGCGGCACGGAGAAATATCCTTCCCGCGCAGACGCCGCGATTCCTCTTCCCAGCTCTGCACTACCATCACCAGGATTGACATCCCGGTACCGATGGCTTCTCCCGTCGACAACGCGCCGCTTTCTGCACGAAGCCAGCCGTCCGATCCGCGGTTCACTTCCACTTCCATCTCAAGATAGTTGCGGTAGTCGAGCAGCTCTTCCCCGATAGTCTGAGGCGTCCGCTGTCCCATATCGATCTGCGGGTTCAGGCGCTGATAGAGTTTTGCCAGCGCCTCAGAGAAGGTCAGGCGGTTGCTCTTGAACAGATCCTGATGCTGTTCATGCTGCTCAGAGAGCACATCCAGCAGCGTAGAGTGCGCTTCACGCACGTTGACGTTAAGCCGGACGCTCTTCACCTGCCCGAAGCTGACCGCCTGTAACCCCTGGTTCAGCTGGCGAATACGGTTTTGCTCACGCTGAATGGTTTTGCGAATAATATTCGATACGCTGCGTGAACTGATGGCCAGCATCTGTTCACGGGCCGTCAGCTCTTCGGTCAGACGGTTCAGTTCAATTTCCATCTGTTCGATGGCTTCAACCGGATCGTCAGTGCGAATGATATCCTGGCGAATACGCTCGCGCAGATGCTGATAGACCGCGATAAAGAACTGGATTTTGCGCTCAGGGCGTTTCGGATCTTCCGACAGACGCAGAACGTCCCGCAGGTGTTCGTTATCCGCCACGGCCAGACGCAGGGCTCCCAGCGCCTTATCCGACATGGAGCGCAGTTCATCGCCCCCCAGATAGGCCAGTTCGCGGCGGTGCAGACGGCGCTCAACGCCATTATCTTTCACCAGGCGCAGGACGGCCACCCAGCCGGCTTTCGCACTGACCACCTGTTCACGACCTGCCTGATACTCCCGCTCCAGACGGCGCAGTTTTTTCTGTAGCGCATCCATCTCGGCTTCACAGAAGGTCAGCTGTTTTTCCAGCTGATTGCGGCGCATACGGTTATTGCTCAGCGCGCTGTAGAGTTCATCACGGCGCTGCTTTGCCCGCTCTTCGGCAGAAGCATCCGCCTGCACGCCAATGTCGAGCATCTCCTGCTGCAACTCTTTCAGCATATCGCGTTTGGCATCGTAGGAACTTTTCAGCGAGGCCAGTACCTGTGAGTACTGGGTTAACTGAGCCTGATGCTGACGTAATTTTTCCCGCGCACGGGTACGTTCGCCTTCCGCCTGCTCCAGACGCTGGCGCAATTTTTCATTGAGGTCGCTGGTACCGTTCAGCATCCCGGCTGAATCGACATAGCCAAAGTGCGCACGACGCTGCACGACCTCGGTCAGGGCAAAGGCCTGCTGACGGGCATCGCGCTGCTGCTGTTGCGCCTGCTGATAGTCCAGCTTCAACTGGTCGTGCTGCTCCGGGTCACTCTGCAGCACAGAGAGGATTGGCTCCAGCCGGGTCAGGTGCGCGCCGTGCTGCTGCACAAAGCGTGCAGCTTCCTGCGCTTCATCCAGCTTTTCCTGAATTTCTTCGTGGCGATCCTGCAGCGTATCATCCAGTAACAGGCTGACGCGCGGTAACAGGCGGTTAAGCTGGGCAACGCCCTCTTTCGCCTGTTCAAACTGCTGACGCTGCTGCTGGTTTTCGCTTTCGTGGTTCGTCAGCGCACGCTCAACCTCATTACGCCGGGTATTGAGCAGACGCATTTCCGCTTCCGGATCCGACTCAAACGCCACGCCCAGGTGACTGCCAATAAAGCGGCTAAAGGACTGATGCAGGCGCTGGGTTTTCTGAACGTCAAAGGACAGCGTGGCGTAACGTTCGGCCAGCGCTTCACGTTCAGCATGCAGGACCTCAAGCTGGTTCTCACGGGCTGCACGGCCAAACAGCGGTACTTTAGGGAAACGGGAATAGCGCCACTGGCGGTCACCGGCTTTCACTACCACCGCTTTTTCCAGCTCCTCCACGTTAAACACGCTGTCATCAAATGACTGCGGATCCCCTTCAATCAGATAGAGATCTTCCGGGCAGTCATCGAGCCCGTCCAGCTGCTCACGGATCAGCGACAGGTCCGGCACTACAATCGCGTGGCGGGCCGGACCATAGAGGGCGGAGAAGTAAGGGGCATCGTCGATGGTGACGTCGTCATAGATTTCGGACAGCAGTACGCCGCCAAAACGCTCGGCAAGCGTGTTCAGTCGCGCGTCTTCGGCACCGCCCGGCTGGCTGAGGCGTTCGATTTGTTTTTCAATTTCCCGCTTACGCGCGGAAACTTCATCACGTTCAACGGTGGTTTCACGCTCACGCTCCAGCAGCTGCTGCATAAACTCCGTGACCTGCTGGCTGTTTTCCAGCGACTGTCCGGTCTGCTCGCTCAGCTGCGACAGGATCTCCTGCGCGGCAAGCCACTGCGGTGCCTGTTTAGTGAGGCGTGCGATGCGTTCACGCAGCTGCTCCAGCTCCTGGCGCAGGGCCATACGGCGCTCACCGGCATCAGCCACGCTCTCGTTCAGCAATTCAATCTGGGCTTCCAGCTCCGCCTGCAGGGACTCCAGCTCACCGGCATCCACCTGCTGGCCGTGCCGCTTGCAGAAGTCATTGAGCAGTCGTTCGGCATCCTGCTGTTCACGCAGGCGCTGCGTCAGTTCATTCAGACGGCTGCGTAGCGGCTGGAGCTGTTCAGCGTGGTAACGCTGGTTACTGGCGTCGCGTAACAGATCGCGCCCCACCTGCCAGGCATCACTGCGGCTGACCGGGCCGGCAATTTTATTGACCAGTTCAAACGCCTGTTCGAACTGGCTGTGCGCGGCCTGCGCCACGCTCATTTTTTGCTCCAGCATCAGCAACCTGTCGGTGGCCTCCTGCTCTTTGGCCTGGAACGTTTCCTGCCACTCGTCGGCATTTTCAATACTGAGATCGCGCAGCTGACAGATTTCCTGAGCACGCTGTAATGCGGTCAGCGCCTGCTGATACTGAATCGCGCGCGTCTGCTGGACGTCCAGCGCCTGCTGGTAGTCGGCCAGCTGGTTTTTCAGCTCATCCACTTCCAGTTCGGCATTTTCGCTGCGCGCTTCGTTCTCTTCCTGCACTTCACGCGCTTCGGCGACCACCTCATTCTGCTCTTCCAGGCGGAAGGTCAGCTCTTCGAGGTCAGCGTCGTAGCGGTCAATTTTTTCCTGCTGGCGCAGGGCCGTCTGTACCAGATTCAGGTGGTCGCTGGCGCCCTGATAATCCGTTTCCAGATCGCTCTCAGCGGCGTTATGTTCACCCAGCTCACGCGCCATCTCAATATGCCGATACTGCTCGGCGGCAAGCTGCTTACGGCTGGTAAACAGATCGTTACGCACCTGCATGGCCGCATCAAGATGAATGCGCCGCTCATTCGCGTGACGCATGTAGTCTGCCGCCACGTAGCTGGTGGCTTCGGAAATCAGATGCTTAAACAGATCGCGGTCAGACTGCGTTACGCGTATCGCTTCCAGCGTCATGCGGTTTTCACGCAGAGCGGCTTCCATATCCTGGAACGCCTTTCGCACGCCGCTGTTTTCCGGCAGCAGGTAGTCGCGCAGGGAGCGGGTAATCGCGCTGGAGATCCCGCCATACAGCGAGGCCTCAATCAGACGATAATATTTACTACGGTCAGCAGCGGAACGTAGACGACGCGCCACTATACCGAGGTCAAACATCACCGAATGGTAGTCCGTAATGGAGTTGTACTGTTTGAACTGTACGCTTTCCATCGCTTCAAAGCGGTCTTTCAGCTCACTGATGGGCACCACGCGCGCCTGACGCGCGTTGACCGTCTCCGTGAGAATTTCAGTGGGGTTAATCGACGTTGGCAGGCCGTGAATACTGAACGGTTTAATATCTACTTTACGGTCACGACCGGCAACCTGCTGCAAACGTACCCCGACCAGCACACGCTGGTGCAACGAGTTAACCACATCGAGTACTGCGTAGCAGACGCCAGGACGCAGTTTACCGTGCAGGCCTTTATCCCGCGAACCGGAGGTAGCCCCGGCTTCAGTGGTATTACGGAAGTGCAGCAGCGTCAGATCGGGGATCAGCGCAGTAACAAAAGCCGCCATGGTGGTGGATTTACCGGCACCGTTACCGCCTGACAGCGTAGTCACCAGCTCGTCAAGGTCGAAGGTGCGGGCAAAGAAGCCATTCCAGTTAATCAGCGTCAGCGAGCGAAACTTTCCACGTTCAATCATTTATTCTTCCTCCGCACTATCCGGCGCGTTGTTATCCGCTTCACGCTCTTCGTTCTCATCGTTCAGCGTCAGGCCACCGTCAAGCTGCATCGCTTCGCCATCCCGGATCATGCGCAGCTGCGCATCGCGCGGATCGTCACCGCTGCGCACATCGGCACCAAAGCGGAAGACCGATTCGGTGATGCGGAATTTGCTGCTGTCATTGCCCATAAACCACACCATTCCCAGCCGGCGCAGGCGGTTTAACGACGCGCGCATTTTCTCCTGGAGTTTCTGGCGGTCAAGATCAGAACCGGTAGAACGCTGGTTGACCAGCTTCAACAGCTTACTTTCATCGGCCAGCGACATCAGTTCATCGTGCAGTTCCTGCTGGGTGAAAATCCCCTCATTGGCCAGACGCTCCGGGCTGAGATAGAGGTAACACAGTATTTTACCGACCATCATATCCAGTTCAGACAGCACCGAGCGCGGGATCAGCGTGGTGGAGCGTGGCCGCAGATAAAAGAACCCTTCTGGCGCACGGATTAGTTCAACGTTATAACGGGCGTAAAACTCTTCGAGAAATTCCTGATAATCCATCAGAAAGGCATGCTGATCTAACTCGTCGATACCAATATGCCGCCCTGCGCGTAACTGGCTGTCCAGCGCCGGGAAGATCGGATTTGCCAGAGCAATCGCCAGCTTAACCGGCATCACTTGTTCAATATTTGTCGATGACATGTGCCTGCACCTTGGCTCCGTAATCATTAATAGCCTGCCATTTTGCAGCCAGGCCAGAGAAGTCTGCTTCGGCCACGCCTAAGCGTACAGCCTGATCGACGACAATACGCGCCACGTCAAAGTGACGAACTCGCGGGTATTGTGTCAGGTAATCGCGAATGACTTCGCCCAGATCCAGCGGTTTCTGCTGGGTCTTGTAGCTGGCCAGCGCCTCTTCAATCATCGCCGCCAGCTGTTCGCGAATCGCATTAAACTCTTCGTATTCCAGCTCTGAAGGCAGTTCACCCGTCACCTCTTCGCTGCGCAGGGTCAGTTCTTCATCACGCATGTCATACAGGCGGTCAGCATTCGCATAGGTGAGAGCCCAGGGCTGATCGAAGTAATTCTGTACCGACTGCCGCAACCGCTGGGCGAAGACGCGATTTTTATCCATATCTATCGCCGTGCGAATAAATTTGTGCACATGGCGGTCGTAGCCAATCCACAAGTCAATCGCCTGCTGGCCCCAGCTGATAATACGATCCAGTTTGTTCTGCAGGTCAAACACCAGCTTGTCAACAAACCCCAGATCGGGACTGTTCATCGTCGCATCCTGGATACGCAACAGGTTAGCCTGCAGCTTATCGCCTGCGGCTTCCAGGGTATCCTGTAGCTCGCGAAGCGTGCCGGACGTTTCATTTAACAGCAGTTCGCAGCTGGAGATAGCCGCACGCCAGTCTTTGTTGAGCAACTGGGCAATATCGTCTTTTACCGCCTGCTGCTGCTCATCCATGATGCGCTGGGTGATATCAATGCTGTCGAAAATTTCCGCGACGGAGTATTTCAGCGGCGCAAACACGTTGCGGTGCCAGTGATATTCATCGCCATTTTCATCGGCGGCATCCGCTGCCCGCTTCAACTCACCGGCCACGATCGACAGCTGTAGCGAAAGGCGCAGCGTGGAAAATTCCCGCTGGCGAATGTAGTAGTCTGTGATGCCGATGCCCAGCGGAGTCAGCCGGTAGATAGCATTGCCTTCGGCGTGTTCGCTGGTAAAGCGATTAAGCAGGCGCTGGCGCACCATGTCATTGATGGCGTTATTGGCGCGCACCACCACGGTTTCACTGGTCTGCTCAAAACCTTCGCTGACATGGCGGAAGGCGTCAATCAGTTCGCCTTCACTCATTTCGCCATCCATACGCTCACCGTTAAGGGTGGCAATCGCCAGCAAAAAAGCCAGACGTTCGGTTGGCAACGAGACGGAAAAATCATTTTTTCGCGCCCAGGCCACCAGTTCCGGTACAGTCTGGGAAAATTCACTCATAGTTCGTCTGCCTTATGGGTTTCCGCGCTGTGACGTGGATGTAACGCCCTAAACTTAAAAAAGGCTCCTGGCGGCAGTATTGCTTTTCCAGGGCCAGAACCTCATCAAATCGCTCAATCTGCCGGGTTTTATCGCGCAGATAATCATGAAAAACCCGGATGCCGGTTTTGCTTTCAATGGTAAAACCACAGTCCTGCAGCCAGCCGTAAACCTGCTGCGGGTCACGGGGATAGTCCGGAGACAGCGTTTTCTTTTTACGCTTGGCCAGGCCTGCCTGCAGGTAGCCGAAATTACCCAGCACCATTGTCTGCATCAGCAGACCATTCAGGTTGTAAAACATCAGTGACAGCACCCCGCCAGGCTTCAGCGCATCATACAGCGCGGCCAGCACTTCCTGCGGCTCTGCCACCCATTCAAGCACAGCGTGAAACAATACCAGATCAACCGGCTTATCCAAATGTTGACCAACCTGCTGGGCGCTAATTTGTGCGAATTGCATGTTACCGCTCACACCTTTCTCATCGGCCAGGCGGCGCGCACGCGATAACATCTCTTCTGAAACATCGCACAGCAGAACATGATGACCCCGAGCGGCGATGCCACAGCCCGTCTGCCCCTCTCCTCCGCCTGCATCCAGCACGGAGAGCACGCCTTCGGGGTAGGTGGCTAACAGCGCATCAAGATCCTGCCAGAGGATGGCCTGGCGAATACGCCCTTTGGTGGTACCGTAAATATTTTGCGAAAATTTTTCTGCGATATCATCAAAGTTGCGATCCTGCATACAGCGGCTCCGGGTTCAAGGCATGATTCTACGGGGGTCACCCGGTTATTCCGCACGGACAGACTGTCTCTCATTTTCTTCGCCAGCAGACGTATTCAATGAGCTGCAACGGTTGCGGCTTGAAAGTTGCGGGGTATTTTGGCATACACTGGCAAATAATGAAGCTTTCGGTCACCGCTTAGTGTTTGGGTGATGTTTTTTCGGACAAAAGGAACCTGTTTTCATGTTTTTCGCCCTAAAAAAAGTCGTTGGTGGCCTGCTGCTACCGCTGCCGATGCTGCTGTTGATCATGGCAGTTGGCATTATGCTGCTCTGGTTTAGCCGGTGGCAGAAAAGTGGCAAAACATTGATTTCCCTTGCCTGGGGATTGCTCCTTCTGATCAGCCTGCAGCCTGTCGCCGACCGCCTGCTGGCACCGCTGGAAGATCGCTATCCGACCTGGCAGAATCAGCACCCGGTAGAGTATATCGTGGTTCTCGGCGGCGGCTACACCTGGAATCCACAGTGGGCGCCCAGTTCTAACCTGCTTAATAACAGCCTGCCCCGTCTGGCTGAAGGTATCCGCATCTGGCGGGCTAACCCGGGGTCGAAACTGATTGTGACGGGTGGTCATGCTCAGGGAAATCCAGTGAGTTCGGCCAGTGTGGCATCACGCGTTGCCCAGTCTCTCGGAGTACCAGCGGGGGATATTATCACCCTTGATCAGCCACGGGATACCGGCCAGGAAGCAGAAGAAGTAGCAAAAATAGTGGGCCAGCGGCCGCTGGCGTTGGTCACTTCAGCCAACCATCTGCCACGCGCCATGATCTTCTTCCAGCGTCAGGGGCTCAAACCCTGGCCTGCTCCGGCCAATCAGCTGGCGATCGCTTCTCCCCTGAATTTCTGGGAGCGGGCCCTGCCGTCATCATTCTGGCTGGGGCATAGCGAACGTGCCGTTTACGAGAGCCTTGGCCTGGTCTGGCAGTGGCTGCATCCGGCAGCGAAGGAGTCAGTCGAGCCAGGGCAGTAGTGAGCGACTGGCCAGGCTGAAGCGCTGAGCGTCAAACTGTGCGGTGTGGATCAGTCGGGCAATCTCTTCCCAGACAATATACAACCAGCGGCGTGCAACAAACCCCTCTGCGACGGGCGCACGCTGCAGGTAGCAACTGAGGATGTCATCACCGACGCCGGTTGCGCAAAGGGGATAGAGATCGAACTCACGCGGAGCCCAGAGTACGGTGCCGGGATTGATCACCGCCAGCAGCTGGTCTGCCCAGGCCTCTTTCATGATGCTGGTCGGTGCCAGATTTCCGTGGACTAAAACACAGGGATCGTCAAACCCGTTGAACAGCGTGGACAGACTTTGACGGCTGCGGAAAAGCAGCTGTCGGGCATCCATACTCAGCTGCGCCGGACGCAGGTAGCCAAGTGTGGCCCAGAGGACTTCGACCCGCTGCGAGTACCAGGCCGGCCAGTGATTCTGCTGCGTGCTGTCAACCGTGCCTACCAGTCCATGGCTGTCAATTCGGTGCCAGCCAAGCATTCCCTCTACGATCTGCTCCTGGAGCTGCTGCCAGCGCTCAGGCGTCCGCGTTGGCGCTTCAACAGAGACGCCACCCGTACGTTCAATCAGCAAGACCTCATGCAGCGGAGGTTGCTGGCTGATAACCAGACCATACACGGCAGGGACGCGCACTTTGCCTTCACGCATCAGCATTGACAGCTTGTGCGCTTCCTGGGCAGCAATGCCCTTCATACTGAAGTATTTCGCCACCAGCGGCAGAGAATGGCCGTGGTCATCGTAAAGGGTATACAGACTGGCGAAGGGTTGCTGACTGATACATTCCACCCGACTGACCGGTTCGCCAAGAACCAGTGCCAGTTCAGATCGCAGGTGTTCCATCTGCCCTCCTTTCAGGCAAGAGGTCTAATGAGGGTGCTGAACGCGGAAATGTGCTTCGTGACGGACACGGCTGCAGCAGAAATGACGGGGCCGCGTGAACGGCCCCATCGCGGGTTACTGCATGGCTTCGCGTACGCGCAGTAAGTCTTCTGGCGTATCAACGCCTACGCTGGGAATAGCCTTTGCCACATCGACGTGGATTTTTTCGCCGTACCACAGCACGCGCAGTTGCTCAAGCAGCTCGATCTGTTCCAGCGGGCTGGCTTCCCAGCCAACATAGCGGCGAATAAACCCTGCACGATAGCCGTAAATACCAATATGACGCAGGAAATGGTCGCCGATGGTGTCACGGGAGGCCGCAAACCGCTCCCTATCCCACGGGATAGTAGCGCGTGAGAAGTAGAGTGCATAGCCGTTAGCATCGCGCACTACCTTCACGGCATTCGGATTAAACGCCTCTTCCGCTGAGTCCACCGGCACGGCCAGCGTTGCCATACCCGCGCTGCTTTGCGCCAGGTTATCCGCCACCTGGCGAATGATCACCGGGGGGATCATTGGCTCGTCCCCCTGGACATTCACAATCACCGTATCATCGGGGAATTGATAATGATCGATTACCTCAGCCAGACGTTCTGTGCCGGACTGATGGTCAGGACGGGTCATGCAGACTTCACCACCGGCCGCTTCAACGGCGCGCGCCACATCAGGATGGTCAGTCGCCACGATCACCCGATCGGCACCTGACTCCAGCGCCCGCTCCATGACATGCACCACCATGGGCTTGCCGTGAATGTCGACCAGCGGCTTACCTGGCAAACGGGTAGAGGCAAAACGCGCAGGAATGATGGCAACAAAACTCATGGATGGCTCTCTTCGAGGGTTAAGGCACGGGCCTCCACCTCCAGCAGGACGGGAATGCCGTCACGCACCGGGTAAGCCAGCCCATCCGGTTTGCAGATGAGTTCCTGCTGATCTTTGTTGTAATACAGTTTGCCGTGACATACCGGGCAGGCAACGATTTCAAGTAAACGATGATCCATGGTTCCTCCGCGATGAACCCAGTTTTGCAATGGGTTAAGAATATCATAGCTGTACGGGCGCGGTTACCTGCACACCGCGAAAAAATGCCCTGGCGGCTATATTTCCCAACGCGTGGGCCAGCAGGCAGTCATGGCCTCAGGGAGTTTATTGACCTCGATCATTTCTGCGCCCTGCCAGCGGGCAAAACGTGTCAGAGCCAGCCTTAAGTCGCCGACCATCTGCTGGCTGACGCGCGTGTTCGCCTCCAGCCAGATCGCGTTGACCTGCAACGTTTTCTCTTTACGCAACATGCGCGCATCCAGGCGGCCTTTCAGCGCACCGCGATGCAAAAGGGGCAGGACAAAATAGCCATACTGCCGTTTTGCCTCTGGCGTATAGCACTCCAGGCGATAGTCAAAATCAAACAGCTCCCGTGCGCGCTTGCGGTCCCAGACCAGCGGGTCAAAAGGTGACAGGATCGCCGTATGCGTAGCGGCCTGCGGGCTGGCAAGTTGCCCAAACAGTGAGTGATGGAGGTACAGCGTACCCAGACTTTCGACCTGTACTTCACGGACTGTTCCCTCTTCGCGCCAGCGTGCAAGAGCAACCGTCACGGGAGCCCGTTTCAGACGGTAATAATCTGCCAGCCAGGAGAGGCGGAAAATCCCCAGGCTGGCCGCACTCTTGTCCAGCATACGCTGGACAGCGTCCTCCTCCTTCAGAGCATGTTGTTGGTCATCCCAGTCGGGCAATATCCGCTCACGCAAATCGTAAACACGCTGGAAATTGCGCCGTTCACTGATCATCAGTTCACCGGCCGTAAATAAATTTTCCAGATGGCGCTTGTGCGGTTTCCATGCCCACCAGCCGGGCTTCTGGCCCGGGGGGGCGGTAAAGTCAGCAGAACGGACAGGGCCATTTTCGCTGATATGGGCCAGCAAATCGCCGATCTCCTGCTGATGCTGATCCCGCCATGCCTGACTGAACTTCCAGCCCAGTGCAGACGGGTTAAGCATGCGATGACGCAGCAGGCCGTAATCGGCCACAGGAATAAAGCAGGCTTCGTGCGCCCAGTACTCAAACAGCTGTCTTTCCGCCAGGGCCTGATCGAGCCAGACCGGGGGGTACTCACCCAGCCGGCTGAACAGCACCAGATAAGGACTGCGAGCGACTACGTGGATCGTATCGATTTGCAACAACGACATCCGTCGCACGGCAGCAAGCAGATCGTCAAAACAGGCTTTACGTGAAGGTGGGCGCAGCAGGCCCTGCGCCGCCAGCTGAAGCTGACGGGCCTGAACCAGAGAGAGTTTTTCCGCCGTCATCATACCATCCCTTAAAATCAGATGGCTAAAGTGTAGCGCCTGTCGGACAGGCAGGCAGACATTAACGAGGGATTAATGCACTGATTTTGTTAAGCAACGCAGCGGACTGTTCTGAGGGAAGGACCGCATCGACCGGCAAATACCACCAGTGAGCGCTGGCAAAGGATTTTGCTTTTACCGCATCTTTTTCGGTCATCAGCAGGGTCTGTTCCGGCATCGTCAGGGTATTGAGCGTGTCGGCGCTGTAGTTCTGATGGTCAGCAAAAGCCACCTCTTTAGCGATCGCTACGCCCTGCTGACGCAGCGTGTTGAAAAAACGCGGCGGATGACCGATGCCCGCCATGGCGACAACGTTCTTCAGCTCACCCACTGCACGCTGCTCCCCGGTAAGCAAGTTCACAGCCAGACCCGGCACCAGACGCATCGCCAGTTCATTCTGCTGTGCCGTGCCACCGTTAACGATCACGGCAGTGACTTTTTTCAGACGAGCAGCGCGCTCCCGCATCGGGCCGGCGGGCAGCCACCAGCCATTACCAAAACGTCGTTCGCCGTCCACTACGACAATTTCAATATCACGGTCCAGCGCATAATGCTGCAGGCCATCATCTGTGATGATGACATCAATATCACCGCCGTTAACCAGAGCTTCGACGGCCAGACGGCGCTGCGGTGCTACAGCGACTGCCGCGCCGGTGCGCTGATAAATCAGTACCGGCTCGTCACCCGCTTCGCGGGTGGTAACGTCTGGGCCCAGCACCAGAGGATAACGTTCGGCTTTACCGCCGTAGCCCCGCGACACCACACCCACGCGAAATCCACGCTGCTGCAGTGCCTGCACCAGCCAGATCACCACCGGCGTTTTGCCATTTCCTCCTGCAGTGAGATTGCCCACAATCACCACGGGAACCGGTGCACGCCACGCCTTGCGCCAGCCCCAACAATAGGTCAGGCGCAGGAGGTTACTGACCAGCCCATAGAGCAGACTGAAGGGCAGCAACAGAAGATACAGCGCCGAGCGACCGCTCCAGATGCGTTCAATCATTGGCCAAATTGCATCTTATGCAGCTGTGCATAGACGCCGCGCTCAGCCAGTAACATCTCATGACTGCCACGCTCCACGATTTGGCCATCTTCAACCACCACAATCTCATCGGCCTTTTCAATGGTGGAAAGACGGTGCGCGATCACCAGAGATGTACGGTTTTTTTGCAGCTCATCCAGTGCAGACTGAATGGCACGCTCAGATTCGGTATCCAGTGCGGAGGTGGCTTCATCCAGGATCAGAACAGGGCTGTCGCGCAGCAGGGCGCGGGCAATAGCAATACGCTGACGCTGCCCCCCTGAAAGTAACACGCCATTTTCACCGATCATGGTATCCAGGCCATTTTCCATCTTGTTGATAAAGTCCATGGCATGGGCCATTGTCGCGGCTTTTTCTACTTCTTCGCGGCTGTATTTCTCATGGCGCGCATAAGCAATGTTGTTAGCTATCGTGTCGTTAAACAGGTGCACGTTCTGTGATACCAGTGCCACCTGGCTACGCAGCGATGCCAGCGTATAATCGCGCAGGTCGTGACCGTCCATCAGGATGTTTCCCTGCTGGATATCGTAAAAACGCGTCAGCAGACTTGCCAGGGTTGATTTACCCGACCCTGAGCGTCCAACCAGCGCCACGGTTTTACCCGCCGGGATAGCCAGATTAATGTTCTTCAGCGCAGGAATTTCGCGACCAGGATAGGTAAAGGTGACATCACGGAATTCAATATCCCCTTTGACACGCTCAACCGTGCGCTTACCGGTATCCACTTCCTGCTCACTGTCGAGGATCGAGAACAATGTCTGGCAGGCCGCCATACCGCGCTGGAACTGCGCATTGACGTTAGTCAGTGACTTTAGCGGGCGCATCAGGGCAATCATGGAGGAGAAGACCACGGTGATCGTCCCTGCAGTCAGGGTTTCCATCACGCTCGGGAAGCTTGCCGCGTAAAGGACAAAAGCCAGCGCCAGTGAGGCAATAAGCTGAATAATCGGGTCGGAGATAGAGGAAGCTGAAACCAGTTTCATGCCCTGCTGGCGCATGCGGTTACTGACCGCGTTAAAGCGCTTGCTCTCGATTTCCTGGCCACCAAAGATCAGCACTTCTTTATGCCCTTTCAGCATCTGTTCTGCGCTGGTTGTCACCTGCCCCATTGTGTTCTGCATATTTTTACTGATGTTGCGGAAACGCTTAGAGACGGTACGGATGGCGAACGACACAATAGGTGCCAGGACAATCAGGATAAGCGACAGCTGCCAGCTGTAGTAAAACATCAGAATAAACAGGCCAATGATGGAGGCACCTTCACGCACCACGGTCACCAGTGCGCCGGAGGAAGATGAGGCTACCTGTTCAGAATCATAGGTGATGCGCGACAGCAGCGTACCGGTGGATTGCTGATCAAAAAAAGCGACCGGCATGCCCATCATATGGCTGAACAGGCGACGACGCATACCCATGACCACATTACCGGACACCCAGGAGATACAGTAACTGGAGACATAGCTGGTCACGCCGCGAACTAACATCAGGCCCATAACCGCAAGCGGCATCCACAGGAGAACGGCGTTATTCGCTTTGCCAAAACCATCATCAAGTAAAGGCTTCAGCAGTGACAGCATGAGTGTATCGCCTGCCGCATTCAGAACCAGTGCGACGGCTGCCACAATCAATCCCGTCTTGTATGGCACGATCATAGGCCAGAGTCGACGGAAGGTCTGCCAGGTGGAGAGATCTTTATCCAGATGCATTATTTAACCAGCTTTGAATGAAATAGCCGCTTATTCTACCTGGATTACCTGACTACGCCAAACCACTGATGGTACCAACGGTTCATTATTTGTTCTCTTAATCCTTTTACTTGCCAGTAATCAACAAAAAAGTGGGCGCTAAGCTGGCCGGAAAGCGCCGTATCACGCCATTCAACACCGTATTCAGCATAGCGTTGGATAATTTTTCCGGCGGGCAGACGCCAGGCGCTGTAGCGCGCTGCGGAGGCCATCGCCACAGAAGCAGAGACGGCGCGCAGGAAGGGGGGCGATGAGGAAGTTTTGCTGCCGTGGTGCGGTACCTGAAGTAAATCGGCCCGCAGGCCGGCACGCTGTCCGGCAACCAGCTTTAACTCTGCGGGCGCTTCAATATCTCCGGTGAGCAGCACGCGCCATTTCCCATCAGTCACGGTCACCACGCAGGACTGATTATTCCCTTCCCGCACTTCTCCTGGCGGCGGCCAGAGGACCTTAAACTGGAGATCCTGCCATCGCCAGTGTACGCCTTTCCGGCAGGGTAAGTGCCCGGGGCGGGCGAGAGCGCTGCGCACGGTGGCGTCAGGAAACGCCCTCTGCATGCTTTCCAGACCGCCAGTGTGGTCTATATGCCCGTGGCTGAGAATAATACCGGTCACGTTTAACCCCTTCCAGGCAAGCCACGGCAGGATCTGGCTGCGTGCAAAATCGCCGCCGGGCCAGCGATTACCTGTGTCGTAAAGTATGGCTTCTCCGTGGCGGGAGATGACAACGGCCAGCCCGTGCCCGACGTCCAGCATATCAACCCGCCAGCGCGGGGAAGATGCCACCTCGCGCCAGCTGCACAGCACCAGCACTGCACTTAACAGAGTCACGGGAGAGGTGCGCCACCAGCCAAAACGCAGGGTTAACATCACCAGCCAGACTGACAGGCTGGCCGCAGCCATGGTGTGGTCAAGCGCGAACCAGCCGCGGGGGATATGCTGCAGGGGAATAAAGACCAGCGCCAGAGAATGGTTAACCCACTCCCACAGCACATGGTTGATCACGGGGATAGGATTCACAACCGTTGCCACCAGGATCAGTGGAACGGTAACGCAGGAAATCAGCGGTACGGCCCACAAGTTAGCCACCAGAGCACTCACACTGATGCCATGAAACAGCACGGCCTGAAGCGGCATCAGCAGTAATAACATCCCTGCCTGAAGATGCAGCAGACGCAGCAGCAACCAGCGTTTTTGCCGCGAAAAACGATGAGGCAGAGGAAAAAAATGATACCAGAGCAGCAGGCCAGCTACGGCCAGGGCTGAAAGCCAAAGACTGTCGGACAGCACGCTCAGCGGGTCAAAAAAAAGGATGATACCAATACACAGTGCCCATACCTGGCTGCCCTGACAGTTCATTCCCCGCAGGCGGATCCCGCTCCAGACCAGTAATGCCAGAACAGCCCGCAGCGCAGGTGGATTTCCCCCTGCAAGCCAGCAATAAGCCAGCGCGGCCAGTAACCCGCTGAATACAGGCAGACGGTAACCGATGCACCATGCCGGTAAACCGAACTGTACCATACGTGCCAGCAGCCAGCCGAAACTGGCAGCAAGCGCAATATGCATGCCGGATATCGCCATAAGGTGTGCGGTACCTGTTTCACGCAGCAGCTGACTGGTTTCGCGGTCGACCTCCGATCTGTCGCCAAAGGTCAGTGCTGAAATGAGCGCCTGCCGGCTGAGGTTTACCGTGTTTTTTTTCACGGCCGTCGTCACTTTGTCACGCAGGCTACAGGTTGTGTCCATGACCCGCGCTGACAGCGCCCTTCCGGTCAGTGGGGTATGGTTCGCCAGGGCAAAGCGCTGACGATCAAAGCCCCCCTCATTTAGCTGCGCGTGAACCGGGCGCAGTGCTAATTGCATCTGCCAGCGTTGTCCGGCACAAAAAGCGGTCTCCTGCGGCTGGATCCGCAAACGGGCATACAGGGGGGGGAACAGGATCCGGTCCCGAAAGCGCAACAGGCGGACTGTGATTGTTTTACCGTCGGGGTGAACGGCTTCCACCCGTATATCTGTTTTTACCCGCGACTGCGTTAGCTGCTCAGCCTGGGCCAGCATGGTGCGCCCGACGCTGACAGCACTGATGAAAAGTACCAGAACCAGTGCCACGTACCTGGCAGCGCGCCAGCCGGACAGCGCCATTAGCAAAGCAACGCACAATGCGGCAAGGTCGAAGGCAGTGCCTGGCAGTTGGGGTAAAAAGCTTAGCGGCAGCGTCGCCGCTATCACACTCCATGACAGCCGGTTGACGGTCAGAACCATAGCACCTCCCTGTTGCAGTTATCACCAGTGTGCAGCAATCAGCATCAGGGTTCAGGGGGGTTGGAAAGGATCTGGATAATGTCACACAAACTATCGCTGCTGCGGCAACAGGCCAGCAGGCTTTTATGCGATATCCCTCAATCAGAGGAACTTTTTTCAGGCAAAAAAAAACGACACCGGAGTGTCGTTTTATCGATTCATCGCTATACCCTGAGGTATTAACCGCCGTAAATATTGGCGCGATCGCGCAGTTCTTTACCAGGCTTGAAGTGTGGAACGTATTTACCTTCCAACTCAACCTTGTCGCCCGTTTTCGGGTTACGCCCGGTACGAGGTGCACGATAATGCAAAGAGAAGCTGCCAAATCCCCGGATTTCGATACGCTCGCCGTCTGACAACGTCGTTGCCATATGCTCGAGCATCTCTTTTACCGCATCCTCAACGACTTTCGCCGGAATATGAGAGTGCTGGCCGGCAAGTCTTTCAATCAGTTCTGACTTGGTCATGTAACCTCCGGTTTATCCCTGTTAGGAAAAGTTCTGACAGTAACGACGGTACAGGGCAGCTTGCGCTGCCCTGAGAGCGATTACTCGCCTTTAGCTGCTTTGAAAGCTTCAGCCATTGCGCTAGAGAAGTTGCCTTCTTCCGGTTTAGTCGTATTAACCGTATTGATAGCTTCTTTCTCATCAGCCTGGTCTTTCGCACGAACAGACAGGCTAACAACGCGGTTTTTACGGTCTACACCGGTGAACTTAGCTTCAACATCGTCGCCAACGTTCAGAACCAGAGTTGCGTCTTCTACGCGGTCCAGCGATGCTTCAGAAGCACGCAGGTAGCCTTCAACGCCGTCTGCCAATTCAACTGTAGCACCTTTAGCGTCAACTGCAGTCACTTTACCGTTAACAATGGCACCTTTCTTGTTCAGAGAGATGTAGTTGTTGAACGGATCTTCTGCCAGCTGCTTAACGCCCAGGGAGATGCGCTCGCGCTCTGCGTCAACCTGCAGAACCACAGCAGCGATTTCGTCGCCTTTCTTGTATTCACGAACTGCTTCTTCTCCGGTAGCGTTCCAGGAGATGTCAGACAGGTGAACCAGGCCGTCGATGCCGCCGTCCAGGCCGATGAAGATACCGAAGTCAGTGATAGACTTGATTTTACCTTCAACACGGTCGCCCTTGTTGTGGGTTTCTGCGAACTGCTGCCATGGGTTGTTTTTGCACTGCTTCAGACCCAGGGAGATACGACGACGTTCTTCGTCGATGTCCAGAACCATAACTTCAACAACATCGCCCACGTTAACAACTTTAGATGGGTGAATGTTTTTGTTGGTCCAATCCATTTCAGAAACGTGTACCAGGCCTTCAACGCCTTCTTCGATTTCAACGAAGCAGCCGTAGTCGGTCAGGTTGGTTACACGACCAGTCAGCTTGGTGCCTTCTGGGTAACGTTTCGCGATAGCAACCCATGGATCTTCGCCCAGCTGCTTCAGACCCAGAGAAACACGGGTACGCTCGCGGTCGAATTTCAGCACTTTAACAGTGATTTCATCGCCAACATTCACGATTTCGCTTGGATGCTTAACGCGTTTCCATGCCATATCAGTGATGTGCAGCAGGCCGTCAACGCCGCCCAGATCAACGAATGCACCGTAGTCAGTAAGGTTCTTAACGATACCTTTAACTTCCATGCCTTCCTGCAGGTTTTCCAGCAGCTGATCGCGCTCTGCGCTGTTTTCGGATTCGATTACCGCACGACGTGAAACCACCACGTTGTTACGTTTCTGATCCAGCTTGATGACTTTGAACTCAAGCTCTTTGCCTTCCAGGTGCAGCGTATCGCGCACTGGACGTACATCTACCAGTGAACCTGGCAGGAACGCACGAATTCCGTTCAGCTCTACGGTGAAGCCGCCTTTCACTTTACCGTTGATAACACCGGTAACAGTTTCAGCTTCTTCGTAGGCTTTCTCCAGCGTGATCCATGCTTCGTGACGTTTAGCTTTTTCACGAGACAGCAGGGTTTCACCGAAGCCGTCTTCTACTGCATCCAGAGCAACGTCTACTTCGTCGCCAACCTGAATTTCCAGTTCGCCGGCTGCGTTCTTGAACTGCTCTGCAGGGATTGCAGACTCAGATTTCAGACCCGCATCAACCAGGACGACGTCTTTGTCGATAGAGACAACAACGCCACGAACGATGGAACCCGGACGGGTTTCGATTGTTTTTAAGGATTCTTCAAATAGTTCAGCAAAAGATTCAGTCATATTGATAATCTTCAGGATTCTTCAATTTAACGTCCACCTGACATCCTGCCGGGTGGGGTTGTTTCACATGCCCCATGACATCCATGTCACAGGGTTAGATAAATCGTTCTGTGAGCAAGGGCTCATACAGAGGTCATTAAGCGTAGCTTATTTTTAAGCCAGCGTGAGTTTTTCCCGCGCATAATTTAACGCAACTTCAATCACCTCTTCAATCGACATCGTCGTTGAATCAAGGACTAAAGCATCATCTGCCGGCACCAGAGGTGCGATGGCACGATTGCGATCACGCTCATCACGCTCTTTTATCTCAGATAAAAGGCGCTCAAAGTTAACACTAAAGCCCTTTTCCTGCAACTGTAGCATGCGGCGATGGGCACGCTCTTCAGAACTCGCATCCAGGAAAATTTTCACCGGCGCATCGGGGAAAACAACCGTTCCCATATCGCGGCCATCGGCAATTAAACCCGGGAAATCACGGAAAGCGCGCTGACGGCGCAATAAGGCTTCACGCACACGGGGGAACGCTGCCACTTTCGAGGCTGTATTACTGACGTCCTGAGTGCGGATTTCACTGGAGACATCTTCTCCCTCCAGGATCACTTCCATTTCGCCATTACTGGATACAAAACGAACATCAAGATGGGCAGCGATCGGCACCAGAGCCTCTTCTGAAGTGATATCCACCTGATGATGCAGCGCAGCCAGCGCCAGAACGCGATAAATTGCGCCGGAATCCAACAGGTGCCACTGCAACGACTCGGCCATCGCTTTGCACAAAGTGCCTTTCCCTGCACCACTTGGGCCATCAATGGTGATCACTGGGGCTATTGCCGTCATGTCGTTCTCCTGTCGGTGGGATGCCGGGGCAACCAGTGCCCGGGCAAATATCGACGCGCATTATACCCTTCACGCATGAAGCTGCAACTGCGTTGGTCGGTGCACCTTTGTGGCTGATTAGCGGTACACCTAACCAAACAGAGGCCCGCTACGCCAGCTGGCTGATACGACCCAGTTGTTCAAAATAGTCAGGGAACGTTTTGGCCGTGCATTTAGGATCAAGAATAGTCACTGGCGTGGAGGAAAGTGCCACCAGCGAGAAACACATCGCCATACGGTGGTCATTATAGGTGCCGATTTCAGCAAACTGGATCTGCGCTGGCGGTGTAATACGAATGAAGTCATGCCCTTCTTCAACTTCCGCGCCCACTTTGCGAAGCTCAGTGGCCATAGCCGCAAGACGATCCGTCTCTTTCACGCGCCAGTTATAGATATTACGCATCACCGTTGTGCCTTTCGCAAACAAGGCGGCCGTTGCAATGGTCATTGCCGCATCCGGGATATGGTTCATATCCAGGTCGATTGCGTTAAGTGTGCCACGCGTGCAGGCAATAAAATCATCGCCCCACTCCACGCTGGCACCCATTTTTTCCAGCACGTCGGCAAAACGAATATCACCCTGCATGCTGTTGCGTCCGATACCGGTCACTTTGACCGTACCGCCTTTAATCGCGGCAGCGGCGAGGAAATAAGAGGCAGACGACGCATCGCCTTCAACCAGATATTCACCCGGAGCCTGGTACTGCTGCTGGCCGCGGATGTGGAAGGCGCGATACTCTTCATTTTCCACCTGAACGCCAAAGGTTGCCATCAGGTTAAGCGTGATATCGATGTAGGGTTTTGAAACCAGGTCACCTTTGATCACAATACGGGTATCACTTTCAGCTAAAGGCGCGGTCATCAGCAGTGCTGTCAGGAACTGGCTGGAAACGCTGCCGTCCACGGCTACTTCTCCCCCCCTGAATCCCCCTTTCAGGCGCAGCGGCGGATAGTCTGGCTGCTCAAGGTAATCGACCTCAGCGCCTCCCTGACGTAAGGCATCCACCAGGTGCCCGATGGGCCGCTCTTTCATGCGAGGTTCACCCGTCAGCACGATATCGTTCGCGCCCAGACACAGCGCCGCCGCCAGTGGACGCATGGCCGTGCCGGCATTACCGAGAAACAGTTCTATCGGACCTTCCGCCTTCAGTGCCCCCCCCTGACCGACAACTTCACACACCGTGCGGTCGTCAGACAGCGAAAAATGTACGCCCAGCGCCTGAAGCGCATTCAGCATGTGGCGGACATCATCACTGTCGAGCAGATTGGTCAGGCGGGTCGTGCCTTTTGCCAGCGCTGCCAGCAGCAGTGCACGGTTAGACACGCTCTTGGAACCGGGAAGGTTAACGGTACCGTCGACCAGGGCGATAGGTTGTAACGTCAGGGAATCCTGCATGTGAAACATATTCTCCAAAATAATTACGATGAAACCCCGCTGGGCGCGGGGTTTCAGATGCAAAGCTTACTGCATAGCGCAGATGTACCTTAGCCGTGACGACGTTCGAAGTCGACCATAAAGTCGGTCAGCGTCTTCACACCCTGCAGCGGCATAGCATTGTAAATCGAGGCACGCATCCCACCGACGACACGATGGCCTTTTAATGCATGTAAGCCCGCCGCAAAAGACTCTTCCAGGAATAGCTGATCCAATGAGGCATCCGCTAACTGGAAAGGCACATTCATACGAGAGCGGTTAGCCGCGGCTACATCATTACGGTAGAAGCTGCTGTTATCGATGGTGCCATACAGCAGGTCTGCTTTGGCCTGATTACGTTTATCCAGCTCGGCAACACCGCCCTGCTCTTTCAGCCACTTGAAGACCAGCCCGGAGAGATACCAGGCAAATGTCGGCGGCGTATTAAACATGGATTCGTTTTCGGCCAGCACCTTGTAATCAAGAATGGAAGGCAGTTCTTTACGCGCCTGTCCCAGCAGGTCTTCACGCACCACGACCAGCGTGAGCCCCGCCGGTCCGATATTTTTCTGCGCACCGGCATACAGCACGCCGAAACGATTAACATCAATGGGGGATGACAGAATGGTGGAGGAGAGATCCGCGACCACAACTTTGTCACCAAAGTCAGGCGTTTCCGGAATAGCGATACCGTCTATGGTCTCATTCGGGCAGTAATGAACGTAAGCGGCCTCATCAGACAGTGCCCACTGGCTCATTGGGGTAATGCCACGCAGCCCCTCAATGGTCGTTTTCGCATTAATGACGTTTGGCGTGCAGTATTTCTGCGCCTCTTTCACGGCGCTGGCAGCCCAATAGCCACCATCAATGTAATCCGCTGTCGTATGCTGGCCCAGCAGGTTCATCGGGATGGCTGCAAACTGCGCCCGCGCACCACCATGACAGAATAAAACTTTATAGTTAGAGGGAATTTTCAGCAGATCGCGAAAATCTTTTTCTGCCTCTTCGGCAACCTGAATAAACTCCTTACTACGGTGGCTGATCTCCATCACGGAGGTTCCCAGTCCCTGCCAGTTGCAGAGTTCCTGTTCAGCGCGACGAAGCACTTCTACCGGCAACATAGCCGGGCCTGAGCTAAAATTGAAAACCTGACTCATTTCCCCTCACCACTTTCAGATCAATCGGTTTTGATTCCTCTATCGGTTTTATCACTGCCACCTTCATGCTGCAATGATTTATCCGGGCAGCTGGCCAGTTTACTGCGACCTGCCGCAACAGCTTGTAGGGCAAATGCAAAAGCAGACGATATTTTGTGAGGCGTTTTCCCAATAGAAAAACAGACCGGTTCTCTTTTCGCTGAAAAATGGCATTCTTGCCATGATGAAATTAGCCGTGCCGGATAGCGATTCCGGCAGAAACCCCGTATCATTGCGCGCTTTCCGCACAATCAATCACGAGTGGACAAAATGACTCAAACTTATATACCAGGCAAAGACGCCGCGCTGGAAGTTTCCATCGCACGCTTTCAGCAAAAACTGCAGGATCTCGGCTTCAATATTGAAGAGGCCTCCTGGCTGAACCCGGTGCCAAATGTCTGGTCAGTCCATATTCGCGACCGCGACTGCCCGCTCTGTTTTACCAACGGTAAAGGTGCCAGTAAAAAAGCTGCTCTGGCCTCTGCGCTGGGCGAATACTTTGAACGCTTGTCTACTAACTATTTCTTTGCCGACTTCTGGCTGGGTGAGAAGATCGCCAAGGGCGATTTTGTCCATTACCCTAACGAGAAGTGGTTCCCGCTGCCGGAAGATGATCAGCTACCGGAGGGGATTCTTGATGCCCGCCTGCGTGAGTTCTATGACCCGGAAAATGAGGTCAGCGCCAGCGATCTGATTGATCTTCAGTCAGGCAACGCCGCACGCGGCATTTGTGGCCTGCCGTTTACCCGTCAGTCAGATCAGCAAACCGTTTATATCCCGATGAATATTATCGGTAACCTGTACGTGTCGAACGGGATGTCTGCTGGTAACACCGCTAACGAAGCGCGCGTTCAGGGGTTGTCTGAGGTATTTGAACGTTACATTAAAAACCGAATTATCGCGGAATCCATCAGCCTGCCGCTGATCCCGCAGGATGTATTAAACCGTTATCCGGGCGTTGTCGAGGCTATCGCTTCGCTGGAAGCAGAAGGGTTCCCTATCTTCTCCTATGATGCTTCCCTGGGCGGTAAATACCCGGTCATCTGCGTGGTGCTGTTTAACCCTGCCAATGGAACCTGTTTTGCTTCATTCGGTGCGCACCCTGATTTTGGCGTTGCCCTGGAGCGTACCGTCACAGAACTTCTGCAGGGCCGTGGCCTGAAAGATCTGGATGTCTTCACCCCACCCACCTTCGATGATGAAGAAGTCGCAGAACATGCCAACCTGGAAACACACTTTATCGACTCCAGCGGCCTGATCTCGTGGGATATGTTTAAAGACGATGCAGATTATCCCTTTGTGGACTGGAGCTTCAAAGGCAGTACAGAAGAAGAGTTTGCCACTCTGATGGCGATCTTCAACGCTGAAGAGCAGGAAGTTTATATCGCCGACTACGAGCACCTGGACGTTTATGCGTGCCGCATTATCGTTCCCGGCATGTCAGATATCTATCCGGCCGAAGATTTGCTGCTGGCCAACAACAGCATGGGTGCCTATCTGCGTGATACGCTGCTCAGTCTGCCAGAAAGCCGTTGGGAAAAAGCAGACTATCTTTCTCTGCTGGAGCAGTTAGATGAAGATGGCCATGACGATTTCACCCGCGTACGTGAGCTTCTGGGTCTGGCGACGGGTAAAGATAACGGCTGGTACACACTGCGTATCGGTGAGCTGAAAGCGATGCTGGCGCTGGCCGCAGGCGACCTGGAGCAGGCATTGATCTGGACAGAATGGACAATGGAGTTTAACCAGTCAATCTTTAGTGCGGAGCGTGCCAACTACTATCGCTGCCTGCAAACGCTGCTGTTACTGAGCCAGGAAGAAGGCCGCGATCCCCTTCAGTATCATACGGCGTTTGTACGCATGTATGGTCAGGAAGCCGTAGACAATGCTTCTGCGGCAATCAGCGGTGAAGCACCTTTCTATGGTTTGCAGAGCGTTGACAGCGATCTTAACGCGTTCCCTGCGCATCAGTCTTTGCTGGCGGCTTATGAAAAACTGCAGGCGGCTAAACGTCTGTACTGGAAATAATGCTGCGAGAAAAATGACACCGTATCGCTGTGTCATTTCAGATTAATTTTTATTTATTTCTGCCATATCATTCGCGGCAGGTTAAAAAAAGGTAACGGCGCAGGCTGTTACCTTTTTTATTGTCACAATTACGCTATATTTACTGTGATATGTTCACGCTTCACTTTATTTCTATTGTGTGAGACTCAAATATTTTTTTAATTATTAAAAAAGTTTTATATGATTAAAAACAGCAAGTTACGCATATTAACCTTATTAAAAACAAGTCATTAGCAGCTACTTTGCCGGGCCTGTATGATCCACGTCAATTTCTCTCCTATACTCGTTTGCTAGACTTTCCTTGCCGACTACTTTTGAGAGGACGTTAGTGTGAAAGCTGGCAACCCCTTTGATCTGTTATTACCATCCGAAATGGCAAAAGTTGCCGAAGACGCTGGCGTTTATAAAGCGACAAAACATCCCTTCACCACCTTCTTTCTGGCGATAACCGCTGGGGTATTTATCTCCATCGCTTTTGCTTTCTATATTACGGCAACGACAGGCACCGCAGCCGTTCCCTGGGGACTGGCCAAACTGGTAGGTGGCATCTGCTTTTCACTAGGGCTGATGCTTGTGGTCGTGTGTGGTGCGGACCTTTTCACCTCTACCGTTCTCACCGTCGTGGCTAAAGCCAGCGGTCGCATCAGTTGGTTACAGCTCGCCCGCAACTGGATCATCGTTTATATCGGGAATTTTATCGGCGCTATCTTCTTTGTCGCACTGATCTGGTTTGCCGGACAATACATGGTGGCCAACGGAGCCTGGGGGCTGAATGTCCTGCAAACCGCGGACCATAAGATGCACCATACTTTTATTGAAGCCGTCTGCCTTGGCATCCTGGCGAACCTGATGGTATGCATGGCCGTGTGGATGAGCTACTCCGGACGCAGCCTGCTGGACAAAATGTTTGCCATGGTACTGCCTGTCGCCATGTTTGTGGCCAGCGGTTTTGAGCACAGCATCGCCAACATGTTTCTGGTCCCCATGGCCATTATTATCAAAGATTTCGCCACACCCGAATTCTGGCAGGCAACCGGAGCGAGTGCGGACCAGTTTACACACCTGACCGTAAGCCACTTTATTACCGATAACCTTATCCCGGTGACGCTGGGCAACATTATCGGTGGCGGGTTACTGGTGGGCTTGACGTATTGGGTGATTTATCTGCGTGATGGCGACCATCACTGACAGGCCCATGAACAGATTCTTGCAACTGTCGGTGTGATGTCACCCGGCGGGAACGTACAACGAACTTCACGTTATAAGGTAGGTATCAAATGACCGAGCTTAATCAAAAAATGGCGACAGCCTGGGAAAGCTTTGCACAGGGTGAATGGCAGACCAGCATTAACGTCCGTGACTTCATCCAGAAAAACTACACACCGTATGAAGGCGACGAAGCGTTCCTGGCCGGCGCCACCGAGGCAACGACGGCTCTGTGGGATACCGTCATGGAAGGCATCAAACAGGAAAACCGCACCCATGCGCCTGTTGATTTTGATACCGATCTGCCATCAACCATCACCTCTCATGACGCAGGCTATATTAATAAAAGCCTGGAAAAAATTGTCGGTCTGCAAACCGAAGCCCCCTTAAAACGTGCCCTGATTCCGTTCGGTGGCATCAAAATGGTCGAAGGCTCCTGCAAAGTCTATGGCCGTGAACTCGACCCGACAGTGAAAAAAATCTTCACCGAATACCGCAAAACCCATAATCAGGGTGTATTCGATGTCTATACCCCCGATATTCTGCGCTGCCGTAAGTCAGGCGTACTGACCGGTCTGCCAGATGCGTATGGCCGTGGTCGTATCATTGGGGACTATCGTCGCGTCGCGCTGTACGGTATCGATGCGCTGATGAAAGACAAATTTGCTCAGTTCACCTCTCTGCAGAGCGACATGGAAAATGGCGTTAACCTCGAAGCCACTATCCGCCTGCGTGAAGAGATTGCCGATCAGCATCACGCTCTGCAGCAGATTAAAGATATGGCGGCGAAATATGGCTGTGATATCTCTGGCCCGGCAACCAGTGCTAAAGAAGCCGTTCAGTGGACCTACTTCGGTTACCTGGCTGCGGTGAAATCACAGAATGGCGCAGCGATGTCCTTTGGACGCGTGTCGACCTTCCTGGATATCTATTTTGAACGCGACCTGAAGGCGGGCAAAATCACCGAACTGGAAGCACAGGAACTGATTGACCACCTGGTGATGAAGCTGCGCATGGTGCGCTTCCTGCGTACGCCAGAATATGATGAGCTGTTCTCTGGTGACCCAATCTGGGCAACCGAATCCCTTGCTGGTATGGGCGTTGACGGCCGGACCATGGTGACTAAAAACACCTTCCGCTTCCTGAACACGCTCTACACCATGGGTCCTTCACCAGAGCCTAACATGACTATCCTGTGGTCAGAAAAACTGCCACTGAACTTCAAAAAATACGCAGCCAAAGTGTCTATCGACACCTCATCTCTGCAGTATGAAAATGATGATCTGATGCGTCCTGACTTCAACAATGATGACTACGCCATCGCCTGTTGTGTCAGCCCGATGATCGTCGGCAAACAGATGCAGTTCTTCGGTGCCCGTGCTAACCTGGCTAAAACCATGCTGTATGCCATCAACGGCGGCGTGGATGAAAAAATGAAAATGCAGGTTGGCCCGAAAGAAGCGCCAATGATGGATGAAGTGCTGGATTACGATAAAGTGATGGACCGTATGGATCACTTTATGGACTGGCTGGCCAAACAGTATGTGACCGCGCTGAACGTTATCCACTACATGCATGACAAGTATAGCTATGAAGCCTCGCTGATGGCACTGCATGACCGTGACGTTTACCGTACAATGGCCTGTGGTATCGCGGGCCTGTCGGTGGCGGCTGACTCACTGTCTGCAATCAAATATGCAAAAGTGTCGACCATTCGTGATGAAGATGGTCTGGCCGTTGACTTCAAAATCGAAGGCGAATACCCGCAGTTTGGTAATAACGATTCACGCGTTGATGATATTGCCTGCGACCTGGTTGAACGTTTCATGAAGAAAATTCAGAAGCTGCAGACCTACCGTAACGCGGTACCAACTCAGTCTGTTCTGACCATTACCTCTAACGTGGTGTATGGCAAGAAAACCGGTAACACCCCGGATGGCCGTCGCGCTGGCGCACCGTTTGGACCAGGTGCTAACCCAATGCACGGTCGTGACCAGAAAGGTGCCGTTGCCTCACTCACCTCCGTGGCTAAACTACCGTTTGCTTACGCAAAAGATGGTATCTCATACACCTTCTCTATCGTGCCAAACGCGCTAGGTAAAAACGATGATGTGCGTAAAACCAACCTTGCCGGTCTGATGGATGGTTACTTCCATCATGAGGCCAGCATCGAAGGCGGTCAGCACCTGAACGTCAACGTAATGAACCGCGAAATGCTGCTGGAAGCGATGGAAGATCCGGAAAAATATCCGCAGCTGACCATTCGCGTCTCTGGCTACGCCGTTCGCTTTAACTCGCTGACTAAAGAGCAGCAACAGGACGTGATTACACGTACCTTTACGCAAAGCATGTAATACAGTCAGTGCATTGTGCAGGCTTCCTCCGGGGAGCCTGCCTGCCACCAGCCGGTTTTGTCAGTTGTCTGATTCGGATCACTGCCAAAACAGACTTAACACAGCTAAAGACTGTGTCACCGTGGAGAACTCATCGCAATGTCAGTAACCGGTCGCATCCACTCTTTTGAATCCTGCGGGACCGTTGACGGCCCCGGCATCCGTTTTATCACCTTCTTCCAGGGCTGCCTGATGCGCTGCCTGTATTGCCATAACCGTGATACCTGGGATACTCACGGCGGCAAAGAAATCACCGTTGAAGAATTAATGAAGGACGTTGTCTCCTATCGCCATTTTATGAATGCCTCGGGAGGCGGTGTAACGGCTTCCGGCGGTGAGGCGATCCTTCAGGCAGAATTCGTCCGTGACTGGTTCCGCGCCTGTCAGGCGGAAGGCATTAATACCTGTCTTGATACCAATGGCTTTGTGCGCCGCTACGATCCGGTTATCGACGAGCTACTGGACGTCACTGACCTGGTGATGCTCGACCTGAAACAGATTAATGATGACGTCCATCAGATTCTGGTCGGTGTCTCTAATCACCGTACCCTTGATTTTGCCCGCTATCTTGCCAAACGCGGGATCCGTACCTGGATCCGCTACGTGGTCGTGCCCGGCTATTCTGATGATGATGAATCAGCGCACCGCCTGGGTGAGTTCACTCGCGATATGGGTAACGTGGAGAAGATTGAACTGCTGCCCTATCATGAGTTGGGCAAGCATAAGTGGATCGCAATGGGCGAGGAGTACAAGCTGGACGGTGTTCATCCACCAAAAGCAGAAACGATGGAGCGGGTAAAACATATTCTGGAAGGTTACGGCCATCACGTAATGTACTAATGGTCAGCCCTCCTTTACCCCACTGATGCCGATCGTTTCTGCACCGCAGAGGCTGACCTTCTTTCCCGGTCAGCCTTTTTTCATTTACGCGTGCGCCACCGGTGTTGCGTGATGATCGGCTTTACGCAGTAGCATCACCAGATAGATCAGCGCCACTCCGGCAATCATTACGAACAACAACCGGTCTGAATAGTTCTGCATCAGCATCGAGGTCATGGTCGGGCCCACCAGGCTGCCAACGGTATAGCTCAGTAACAGCGCCTGGTTCATTGCCACCAGTTCGTGATGAGCCACCGTTTCACAGGCCCAGGACATAGCCACCGGATAAAGAGTGAAACCGGCGCAGCCAAGGATGAACAGCGCCGGAGCCATGGCAGCATTACTTAACATTGCCAGTGCACCGAGGATCACCATAAACACCTGAACACGCAGAACCAGCAGCCGGCCATAACGATCCGCAAGTCGCCCTATCGGCCACTGACCGATAATCCCCGCACTGACCAGCAGCGCCATCCAGTAGCCCACCGTTGAGTCACTCATCCCCTGATGGGAGAGATACAGCGGCATCAGGCCATACAATGAACCCAGTACAATCCCGGAAATAATGCAGCCGTTGATGCCCAGGCGGGCATTACGACGGCGCAGCATCGGCCACATACGCCCTGGCGGGGTCTCTTCGTCTTCCTGGCTTGCCGTGACGCGGCAGAAGACAAGCGGCAGGACTGCCGCCAGAATAATGCTGCTGACCCACGGCAGGACATGCATCAGTTCGGTGGAGACTTTACTTACCAGCAGCTGGCCAATGACCGTGCCAATATAATAGACGATCATATAGGCTGCCAGCAGCCGCCCGCGGTTGCGCAGGGTGCCGTTGCATAGCAAGGCACTTTCCACTACCACCCAGATCAGAGCGCAGCCAATACCCGCCACAAAACGCCAGAGCGTCCATGACCAGAACCCCGTCCCCAGCGCAAGGGCTACCGTCGCCAGGGCAAATACCAGTGAGGCCAGATAATAACTGCGATTAAACCCGTAGCGCTTGATGACCCATCCGGCCAGTAACGTTCCCAGCAGATTGCCACAATAGTACGAGGAGCTGACCATACCAACCTGCCAGGTCGGCAGCGCATCATGCGTCAGCCAGAGCGGCACCAGTGTATTCAGCACGGCAATAGAAACCGTGAGCAGCAGTAAGCCGCACAGCAGCACCAGAACGGGACGTGACCAGGTGGACATAGTATTGGAGAACCGAAACGAGGAAGATTTTGCGCGCATCATGCCACTGCGCAAGCATTTGGAAAAGCACAATAAATCGTGATGCGCACGATTTGCAGAACACCGATTTAATATTTTTATCTACGAAGGGTTAGCTCTGACGGGCAACGACATCAGTGGGGTATTATCTCGTTGAATTTATTCATTACTGCTAAGCTGGTCTCTGCAACATCCATCATATTTTTTGTTCGAACTCAGACGTAAAAAAACCCGCCGGCGGCGGGTTTCCTCTGGTACGGTATATCGGGCTTAGCCAATAGAGGTCAGGCCTTTCATATACGGACGCAGGACTTCCGGCACTTCAATGCGCCCGTCTGCCTGCTGATAGTTTTCCAGTACCGCCACCAGCGTGCGGCCAACGGCCAGGCCAGAACCGTTCAGCGTGTGAACCAGGCGCGTAGCCTTTTCACCGCGAGGACGACAGCGGGCTTTCATGCGGCGCGCCTGGAAATCGCCCATATTGGAACAGGACGAGATCTCACGGTAAGTATCCTGAGCTGGCAACCATACTTCCAGATCGTACGTTTTGTGCGAACCAAAGCCCATGTCTCCGGTACAAAGCAGCACCTTACGATAAGGCAGGTTCAGCAGTTGCAGCACTTTCTCTGCGTGGCCCACCAGCTCTTCAAGCGCATCCATTGAATCTTCCGGGCGCGTGATATGCACCATTTCAACTTTGTCGAACTGGTGCATGCGGATCAGGCCGCGCGTATCACGACCATAGGCCCCGGCTTCTGAGCGGAAACAGGGGGTATGGGCGGTCATTTTGATCGGCAGAGACTCTTCTTCCAGAATCTCGTCGCGCACCAGGTTGGTCAGCGGAACTTCCGACGTCGGGATCAGCGCATAGTTGCTGCTGGATGCTTCTTCTTCCAGCGGGCGCGTATGGAACAGATCTTCACCAAACTTCGGCAGCTGGCCGGTACCGTACAGGCTGGCATGGTTTACCAGGTAAGGCACGTAGGTTTCCTGATAGCCATGCTGTTCGGTATGCAGATCGAGCATGAACTGGCTCAGTGCGCGATGCATCAGCGCAATCTGACCACGCATAACGATAAAGCGGGAACCGGTCAGCTTCACCGCAGCCGCAAAATCCAGTCCGGCAGCCATTTCGCCAAGCTCAACGTGATCACGCACGGCAAAATCAAATTTGCGCGGTTCACCCCAGCGGCTGATTTCCTGGTTTTCACTGTCATCTTTGCCCAGTGGAACCCCTTCAGCAGGGATGTTAGGGATAGCCATTGAAAAGTCGTTGATGCTGGTCAGCAGAGCATCCAGCTCTGCCTTTGCAGCGTCCAGGCGTTCGCCCAGAACATTCACTTCCTGACGCAATGGCTCGATATCTTCCCCACGTGCTTTGGCCTGCCCGATGGATTTGGAACGCGAGTTACGCTCTGCCTGCAGGTTTTCAGTTTCTACCTGCAATACTTTACGACGCTCTTCGTGTGCGCGCAGCGTATCAACGTCCAGCTTATAGCCACGGCGTGCCAGTTTTTCAGCGACTGCGTCTGGCTCAGTACGCAGTAGATTGGGATCGAGCATGCTTGTCCTGTGATGATTGATTGAGTGTAAAAAGAAGGGACGCACCGGTATGCCGGATGCGTTGAATTCATTGCTAACCTTACCGCAACGTCCGTGTCAGCGGTAGCGTTTTGTCGGGCTATTTTGATCCTGTTCATGCAACCAGGACAGCTTTTCGCCAATCTTGCCCTCCAGCCCGCGTGAGGTCGGCTGGTAATAACGCGTTTGCGCCATTTGTGGAGGAAAATAGTCCTCTCCGGCGGCATAAGCATGGGGTTCATCATGGGCATAGCGATATTCAGCACCCAGCCCCATCTCTTTCATCAGTTTGGTTGGCGCATTGCGCAGATGTTCAGGGACATCATAATCCGGACTGTCGCGGGCATCACGCATGGCCGCTTTAAAGGCGGTATAGACCGCATTGCTTTTCGGCGCGCAGGCAAGATAAACGATCGCCTGAGCGATAGCCCGTTCACCTTCTGCCGGCCCTACGCGGGTAAAGCAGTCCCACGCGGCAATCGCCACCTGCATTCCACGGGGATCGGCATTGCCGACGTCTTCCGAGGCAATCGCCAGCAAGCGCCTTGCCACATAAAGCGGGTCTCCACCGGCGGTAATAATGCGCGCATACCAGTACAGGGCGGCGTCCGGCGACGACCCCCGTACCGACTTGTGCAGCGCGGAGATCAGGTCATAGAAGCGATCGCCCTTATTATCGAAGCGTGCGCTGCGCTCACCCGAAACTTCATTCAGCAACTGCGGCGTAAGCTCACGTTTGGCTTTGCTGTTCACCTCCGCCATGTCCGCCATCATTTCCAGCGTATTCAGCGCACGGCGCGCATCACCGTTGACCAGTTCGGCGATCATATTGCGGGTATTATCAGGCAACACGATATTGTCGTTACCGTATCCCCGCTCGCTGTCGTTCATCGCCTGATCGAGAACGGCCGCAATGTCTTCACTGGTCAGGGACTTCAGTAAATAGACCCGCGCACGTGATAACAGTGCAGAGTTAAGTTCAAAAGAAGGGTTTTCGGTTGTAGCACCGATAAAAGTGATGGTGCCATCTTCAATATGGGGCAGAAAGGCATCCTGCTGGCTTTTATTGAAGCGGTGGACTTCATCGACAAAAAGGATGGTGCGACGACCCGCGTTACGATTTTGCCTCGCGCGCTCGATCGCCTCACGGATCTCTTTTACCCCGGAAGTGACGGCGGAAATACGTTCGACGTCAGCCTGGCCATAGTGACCAATAATCTCTGCCAGCGTCGTTTTTCCCGTCCCTGGCGGACCCCATAAAATCATCGAATGCAGATGCCCTGCCTCAATCGCTCTCGGCAGGGGTTTACCGGCTGCAAGCAAATGTTGCTGGCCGATATACTCAGCCAGCGTGCGTGGCCGCATACGCGCGGCCAGAGGCTGGAATTCATTACGGGAAAAGTCGAGGGACAGGTTACTCACGCAAACCTCACTGACGCTGGTCGTCCACGGTGACGCCTTTTGGCGGCGTGAACTTGAACTTGTCGGCGCTGATGCTGCCGTTTTGCTGGCTCTTAAGCGTATAGCTACTGCGCTGGCCGTCCTGTTCAATCGCACTGAACTGGTTAATGGTGCCGTTAGTAGAGACATTAATCGTAAACTGCTTCAGATTACCGTCCGCATTTTTCGGCGTCAGGGAGAAATCGTCCCCTTTCTGCGCAACATTATACTGCTTCCAGTCGCTCGACTGGTTACGCGCAATCAGCATAAACGGCGTATTGCTGGTGGCGTCTTTCAGCCAGCTGGCGCTAACCTGTTCAACGAACGGGTTATAGAACCACAGTGTTTTACCATCAGAAATCAGCGTGCTTTCGTCCGGCGCGGTCATATGCCAGTTAAACAGGTTGGGACGCTCAACCCACATCTCACCTTCACCGTCCTGTACTGAAGCCCCGCTGCCGTCGGTGACTTTCTGATTAAAGGTGGCATGGAAGCTTTTCACCTTATCCAGGCGCTGTTGCAAATCGCTGGAGGCATCAGCCCACACCGCAGAAGAAGAGAACGCGGCCAGCAAACAGCAGGAAATCATTAATTTTTTCATTACGGCATCCTTATTAAAACTCTTTTATCCCGGTCCGGGTTGAGCGTGACAGGAATAACTTTAGCCAGGCGCTGAAGACAGCGACAGGAGAAAAAACTGAATTCTCCCGGCCACATCATGCCAATATGGGGGCAACCGTCTTAAATTCAACAGGCCAGGCAGAGCCTGGCCTGTTGGGGCAGTATTCAAACCACGTTATTATCGCTCATGCGGCGGAGGTGCCAGCACCTCGCGGTTACCGTTATGCCCCGGTGACGAAACGATTCCCTGCGCTTCCATCTGTTCGATGATGCGCGCAGCGCGGTTATAACCGATACGGAACTGTCGCTGTACGCCTGAGATAGAGGCGCGACGCTTATCAACTACAAACTCCACAGCCTGATCGAAAAGCTGATCAAGCTCTTCATCACCGTCCACACCGCCGGAGCCCGATTCTGCGTCTTCACCACCGCTGAGAATGCCCTCTTTATACTGAGGACGTTCACGCGCCTTCCAGTCTTTCACGACGGCATGGACTTCCTGGTCCCGGACGAAAGCACCGTGAACACGAACCGGAATCGACGAGTTCGGTGCCAGATACAGCATGTCCCCCATCCCCAGCAGTGACTCAGCACCGGACTGATCGAGGATAGTACGCGAGTCGATTTTACTGGATACGGTAAAGGCGATACGTGTCGGAATATTGGCCTTGATCAGGCCAGTGATGACATCAACCGATGGACGTTGTGTCGCCAGTACCAGATGGATACCCGCAGCACGCGCTTTCTGCGCCAGACGCGCGATCAGCTCTTCCACCTTTTTACCGACAGTCATGATCAGGTCGGCAAACTCATCCACCATCACGACGATGTAAGGCTCTTTTTCCAGAACCGGCGGTGTCATATCCATACTGTCCGTTGGCTTCCAGAATGGATCAGGGATCGGCCTGCCCATCGCCTCAGCCATGTCCACTTTCTCGTTATAACCGGCGATATTACGCACACCCAGTGCAGACATCAGTTTATAACGTCGCTCCATCTCAACCACGCACCAGCGCAAGGCGTTTGCCGCATCTTTCATATCGGTGACCACATCGGTCAGCAGATGAGGAATACCTTCATAAACGGAAAGCTCAAGCATTTTCGGGTCGATCATGATAAAGCGCACTTCTTTCGGCGTGGCTTTATAGAGAATACTGAGGATCATGGCATTTACCCCCACCGACTTACCGGAACCGGTCGTACCGGCAACCAGCAGGTGAGGCATTTTGCCCAGGTCGGCGACAACCGGATCGCCCGAGATATCCTTACCGAGCACAATGGAGAGCGGTGACGGATTATCGCGGAAGGCGGGACAGTCCAGCACTTCACGCAGATACACCGTCTGACGCTTCAGATTAGGTAACTCCAGCCCCACGTACGGACGCCCGGGAATAACCTCCACCACACGCACCGCTACGGCAGACAGTGAACGCGCCAGATCCCGGGAGAGGTTAGAAATACGTGCCGCTTTCACGCCGGGTGCCAGATCCAGTTCGAAACGGGTGATCACCGGTCCCGGCGAGTAGCCCACGACATCTGCTTTAACGCGATAATCTGCCAGACGCGCCTCAATCAGACGGGCGGTCTGTTCCAGCGCAAACTGATCGACCGGCTCTGTTTCTGCCGGTGGCGATGAAAGCAGATCGAGCGTAGGTAATGGTGTCGTCGGCTTGTACGTTGGCTGCTCATGACGCATCAGGAACGGATGGATAAGGCTTTCCATATCCGGCTCCTGCGGTTTCACCGGCTGCGCTGCGGGTGCTGCAGCAGGCTGCCAGGCAGGGGTCGCGGCAGCGGAAGGCGGCGTTGGCTGCTGCTGTACAGCGGCAGGCTGTTGCACCGACACGGGTTGTTGTACGGCAGCAGGCTGCTGCCATGAAGGCGTTGCAGGGGCATCCGGTTCAACTTCGGCCACAGGCGGCAGGGTAAACAGGGGTTCAACCGGGCCATCATCCACCAGATCGTCCATCGGTGAGAAGTCAAATGCTCCCGCCGTGTCGAGAGTGAAGGCCGGCCGGTGGGTTTGCTCTTCACCGGTATAGCGCTGCTGCTGCTGTTCAGCAAACTGGCGTGCCAGCGCAGCCTGCTGCAGTGCATCTTCGTCCTCAGCGGCAAATGACTCACCGTAGCGCTGCTGTTCGCGCGCCAGGAAAGCTTCCCGCAGTTGATTCTGCTCTGCATCATCCTGTTCTTCAGGGGTGGCCATTTGCCCGTTAACCGGGTCTGAGACCGTTACCTCAGGCTGACGCTGATCCTGCTCTTTGGCTTTTTCTTCAGCTATACGCTGAGAAGGCAATTTGATCCCATAAGAAGCCAGCTCACGGCGAGTCGGTAATTTTACCGGATTCGGACGCGGCAGTTCGGGGCCAATACCCTGCTTAACCTGCGGGTTAAGATCTTCTCCACTGGTGGCAGTAAAGCCTGGCATAAATGGCGTGTTGCTGGTGGCAGACTGAGCCACGGCACCAATGGCCGCACCCGTAGCGGCGGCAGCAACGCTGGCAGGGTGGGACGCATGCGGCGTAGAGAAATCAAACGGCGACGACGCGGAGCTATCCTGCCAGTTCCCCATCTTCGGCCCCTCATCGTCCTCAACCGGCACAGAAGGAGCCGGGGTATGAACGTCAGTGGGCATTTCAAAACGATACAGCGATGGCTGCGGTGCAGCGGTCTGCGCTTCGGCTGCAGATGCAGGAGCAGCAGGTGCAGGTGCAGGTGCAGGTGCAGGCTGAACCTGAACAGGTGGCGCAGGAACGGCAACCGCGGCGGCAGGTTCCGGCACGACTGCTCTCACCGCTGGCGATGCCAGCAGTGGGTCGTCCTGCTCATCATCCTCTTCCGCATAGAGAGGCTGCGTTTTTTTCAGCAGAATATCATCACTGTCGTCCGCATCCTGCGCCACGCTGCGCCTGACGACCGGAGTATCCCGTTGCTGATCCTCGTCCCCCTCTTCATGCCACTCGTCCTCAGCACGTGATCGGTTGCTGGCAAAAGTGAGAACCCCCATGACCACGCCGCCAATTTTTTCAGCAATCGTCAGCCATGACCAGCCAGTGTAGAGCGTCAGGCCGGCAGCCCAGATACACAGCAGTGTCAGCGTGCCGCCCGGCCCGCTAAAATACGGTGCCATCGCATTGCTTAACAGGCTGCCGATCACTCCGCCGGATGCGAAATACCAGATATCGTCAGCGTTGATTGCGGCCAGTCCACACGAGGTCACGACCAGCGCCAGCACGCCAATCATGCGCAGTGCGACGGCAAAATAGTCGATGTAATCCTGAACGTGACGCTGACTGAAAGTGATCCAGCACAGGCCAAGAATCACCGGCGGAAGGGCGTAAGCCATCACGCCAAAAATGAAGAATAGCGTATCGGCAAGCCAAGCCCCTACCCCTCCCCCTAAATTGTGGATGGGCTCATGCCAGGCCGTTTGTGACCAACTGGGGTCGGAAGGGTTGAAGCTGACCAATGCCACCATCAAATAAATGGCAAAAAGAGCAACCACAATAAGTAGTGCTTCAAGCAGACGACGGCCGCTGCTCAACGGTTGTAACGAAACGTCTTTATCTTCTGTGTATTCCTGGCTCAAGAGTACTCTCCAGGTGCCTGTAAACTATGAAGGTAATCGCGCCGGGTCTCCCCGGCGCTGAACCTGTATGAATTCACAGGAGTGTACCGAAACCCAACAGGTTTTGCACCTGTCCTGTGTTACCGGGTTTTAATCACTAACCGGTTACTTTGTTTCACTTCTTCCATCACCACGTAGGTACGGGTATCGTTCACGCCCGGCAGGCGTAGCAAGGTTTCACCCAGCAATTTACGATAAGCGGACATATCGGGCACGCGGGTTTTCAACAGATAGTCGAAATCACCGGAAACAAGATGACACTCTTGAGTTTCCTCAAGTTTTTGCACAGCGGCGTTAAATTGCTCAAACACATCCGGCGCACCACGATTCAGAGTAATCTCAACGAAAACCAGTAACGAGGCATCCAGATAATGAGGATTGAGCTGCGCGGTGTAACCCAGAATAAAGCCCTGTCGCTCCAGACGACGAACTCGCTCCAGGCAAGGTGTCGGAGATAATCCGACGCGCTTCGAGAGTTCGACGTTCGAAATACGGCCATCCTTTTGTAATTCATTCAGGATATTACGGTCAATTCTGTCGAGATCTTTACCCGGTCGTTTTTTATTGTCTACCATTATTATTGTCTCTCTAAAAATCCTTCCCTCTACCTGCCATACCCTGAACGACATCAATGTAACAGGGTTGATCTCAGCGAAGACATAGAGCCTGTGGCAGTTAAAAACCGCCTTATCTGCATGAAGCATGTTGTCTGTCCACACCATGCGTCATTCCAGATAACAGGCTGAGTCTATCCGGCCATAAGCGCAAAACGCGGGATGAACTCCTGCCCTTCGCAACCTGATACACTCTGCTTCTTATAATGTTTTCGCAAATGCGTAGCCGATTGTCAAAGCAAAACAAACAAAATCAGTACAACATGCCAAACCAGAGCCTGTCTCTCTGTTTTTCAATGACAAATTTACCGTTAAAAAGGCCAATACATAGCAAGAAGTGCTTTTTTAAGTACGCCAGCCCCCCATGCAGCCAGACGATTGGTAAAACCTTTTTCATTAATTGTTAACAAAATCGCAGAATGCTTTTTTTGCCCCGCCAAATTCCCTACAATCCGGGTATAGGTTTCCCAGTTAATTAATGAGGGTTTCATGGGTATGGCTAAACACAGTAAATTACTGATTCTGGGCTCGGGTCCGGCAGGCTATACCGCTGCCGTCTACGCAGCCCGCGCTAACCTGAACCCGGTGTTGATCACCGGCCTGGAGAAAGGGGGTCAGCTGACCACCACCACCGACGTCGAAAACTGGCCTGGCGATGCCAATGAGCTGACCGGCCCGCTGCTGATGGAACGCATGCACGAACATGCGGTGAAATTTAATACTGAGATCATCTTTGATCATATCCACAGCGTTGATTTACAAAATCGTCCATTCCGTCTGACCGGCGACGAAGGTGAATACACGGCTGATGCACTGATCATTGCGACCGGGGCATCGGCCCGCTATCTGGGCCTGCCTTCTGAAGAGGCATTTAAAGGTCGCGGCGTGTCAGCCTGTGCAACCTGTGATGGTTTCTTCTATCGCAATCAGAAAGTTGCGGTAATTGGTGGCGGTAATACCGCGGTGGAAGAAGCGCTTTATCTGGCGAATATCGCCGCTGAAGTCCATCTTATTCACCGCCGTGACAGCTTCCGTGCGGAAAAAATTCTGATTGACCGCCTGAACGAAAAGGTCAGAAACGGCAACATTGTCCTGCACACTGACCATACCCTGGATGAAGTGCTGGGCGATCAGATGGGGGTCAGTTCCCTGCGTCTGCGCTCGACGAAAGACGATGCAACGAAAACGCTGGAGGTGGCGGGTCTGTTTGTCGCCATCGGCCACAGTCCGAATACCGCTATCTTTAACGGTCAGCTGGCACTGGAAAATGGCTATATCAAAGTCCAGTCCGGTATTCAGGGCAATGCAACGCAAACCAGTATCCCTGGCGTATTCGCGGCGGGTGACGTTATGGATCATATTTACCGCCAGGCAATCACTTCTGCCGGGACGGGCTGTATGGCCGCGCTGGACGCTGAACGTTATCTGGATGGTTTAGTTAAAAACAATCAGTAAGTTGTTAAAATTCTGAGCTAATCTTGCCTTAGGCGACGAGCAATTGTCGCCTTTTTACCCTTCTCATTGTACCATTGCCACGCTTAACACCTATCTTCCTGAGGGCTTTGCCTCACTACTGTTTACGTCAGGGCAATACGGCAACAGATGAATAAAACACGACAACAACACCTCACCCGCTGGCTGAAAAGTCAGAGTGTGCATGGCCATCGCTGGCTGCGCCTCTCCTTCATGTTGGGTACATTAAGCGCCCTGCTCATCCTGGCCCAGGCCTGGTTCCTTGCCTCGTTACTGCAGGCGTTGCTGGTGGACCACCAGCCCAGGGAAACGCTGCTGACCTCTTTTGCCCTGCTGCTGGCCTGTTTCGCTGGCCGTGCTTTGCTGGCATGGCTACGCGAAAAAGTCGGCTTTAAAACCGGACAGGTGATTCGCCAGACGTTAAGGAGCCAGGTACTGGATCGCTTATCTGATCTGGGCCCGGCATGGATACAGGGTAAACCGGCCGGAAGCTGGGCCACGCTGCTGCTGGAGCAGATTGAAGAGATGCAGGATTACTACGCCCGCTATCTGCCACAGATGATGCTGGCTGGTGTGATCCCATTACTGGTGCTCATTATGCTGTTCCCGGTAAACTGGGCGGCCTCCCTTATCCTGCTGGCTACTGCGCCCCTTATTCCCCTGTTTATGGCGATGGTCGGCATGGGTGCGGCAGATGCAAACCGCCGAAATTTCCAGGCACTGGCACGTCTCAGCGGCCAGTTTCTCGACCGCCTGCGCGGGCTGGAGACCCTGCGTCTGTTCCACCGTGCCCGGGCTGAAACGGAAACCATTGCAGAAGCTTCCGATCAGTTTCGTCAGCGCACGATGGAAGTGCTGCGCATGGCGTTTCTTTCTTCCGCCGTGCTGGAATTCTTCGCCTCGATCTCTATAGCTCTGATCGCAGTCTACTTTGGTTTCTCTTATCTCGGCGTCTTCGACTTTGGCCATTACAGTGCTCCGGTCACGCTATTTGCCGGATTCCTCGTCCTGATCCTCGCCCCTGAATTTTATCAGCCGCTGCGTGACCTCGGGACTTACTATCATGCCAAAGCGCAGGCCATTGGTGCCGCAGACGCTCTGCAAACGTTCCTTGAAGAGAGTGAAGCGGCCTCCGTGGAACGGGGCACACTGACTCCTGACCTGAGCCACGGCTTCAGTCTGGTGGCACAGGACCTGGTAATAATGACGGCCGATGGCACCCCGCTGGCCGGGCCACTGAATTTCACACTGCACCCCGGACAGCGTATCGCGCTGGTTGGACAAAGCGGTGCAGGCAAAACCTCACTGATGAATGTCTTGCTGGGCTATCTGCCCTATCGCGGATCTCTGAAGGTGAATGACGTTGAGGTGCGCGATATCGATCTGCCGCACTGGCAGCAGCAGATTGCCTGGGTAGGGCAAAACCCCCACCTCCCTGCCAGCACCTTACGGCAGAATATTTTGCTGAGTGGTCACCACGATGACGCCCGCCTGCAAGAGGTGCTGGCCCTGGCTGGGGTCAGTGAATTCCTGCCCGCCCTGCCCGCGGGCCTGGATCATGAAACCGGTGATCGCTCCGCACGCCTTTCCGTCGGCCAGGCGCAGCGTGTGGCCGTTGCACGCGCCCTGATGAAACCCTGCCAGCTGCTGCTGCTCGATGAACCGGATGCCAGCCTGGATGCGCAAAGTGAACAGCATGTGAACCACGCGCTGCTTCAGGCATCGCACACTCAGAGCACACTGCTGATCACCCACCAGCTGGACCGTCTGGATCAGTGGGATGAAATCTGGCTGATGCGTGATGGCGAAATTGTCCAGACCGGAAGCCACGAGATCCTGGCCCATGAGCCGGGCCCCTTTGCCGACCTGTTGGCCCAGCGAGGAGGATCGCTCGAATGAAAACCCTGCTGCCGTTTTTAAAACTGTATCGCCGTCATATTATCCGGCTGCTGGCCGGTATCGTGCTGGCGGTACTGACGCTACTGGCCAGCATTGGCCTGCTCACGCTCTCCGGCTGGTTCCTTGCCGCTACCTCCCTAGCTGGTGTGGCAGGCATTTACAGCTTCAATTATATGCTTCCTGCCGCAGGCGTGCGCGGCGCGGCCATCAGCCGCACGGTGGCACGTTATTTAGAGCGTCTGGTCAGCCATGACACGACCTTCCGCGTGCTTCAACATTTGCGCGTGTTTACCTTCAGTAAGCTCATGCCCCTCTCGCCAGCCGGTATCGCCCGCTTTCGCGAAGGAGAGTTGCTCAACCGTCTGGTGGCAGATGTCGATACGCTGGATCACCTCTATCTGCGGGTGATCTCACCGCTGGCCGGTGCGCTGGCAGTGATCGTAGTGGTGACCACTGGCCTGAGCTGGCTCGATAGCGGGCTGGCGCTGACGCTGGGTGCGCTAATGCTGTTGACGCTTATCGCGATCCCGCCGGTATTTTACCGTGCCGGGCTGCCAGTAGGTGCTGATTTAACCCGGTTGCGCGGGGAGTACCGCAGCGGCCTGACACGCTGGTTACAGGGGCAGGCTGAATTAAGCCTGTACGGTGCCGCGCGCTCGTTCCGCAGCGCGATGGAGGCAACCGAACAGGGATGGCTGGCCGCACAACAGCGCCAGGCCAGTCTCACCGGTCTTTCTCAGGGGCTTGTCATGCTGATGGGAGGGATAGCCGTGACCCTGCTGCTGTGGTTAAGCGCCAGCGGCATTGGCGGCGACCCGTATCCCGGGGCCTATATTGCGCTGTTTGTATTCTGTGCGCTGGCGGCCTTTGAGGCGCTGGGGCCGGTCGGCACCGCCTTCCAGCATCTGGGCCATGTGATTGCGTCAGCACAGCGCGTTTCGCAAATTATCGAACAACGTCCAGCCGTCAACTTCTCCTGTCAAGGCGACCAGCCACAGCGTGCCGGTGCCGCGCTTGGCCTGAAGGATGTCAGTTTCCGTTACGGCGATGAGGGCACATTCGCTATCGCAGGAGTGACACTGGATATTCGCGCTGGCGAACACATTGCCCTGCTCGGTCGTACAGGCTGTGGTAAGTCAACACTGTTGCAGCTCCTCACCCGAGCCTGGGACCCGCAGCAAGGTGCCATTTTGCTCAATGACCAGCCGCTGGCTGACTGGAGTGAAGCCGAGCTGCGCGCCCGCACCAGCGTGGTCACTCAGCGTGTCCATCTGTTCAGCGCCAGCCTGCGGGACAACCTGATCCTTGCGGCACCCGGCAGTAGCGATGAGGCACTGTGTGACGCGTTGCTGCAGGTGGGTCTGGAAAAACTGCTGGATAACGATCAGGGCCTCAATGCCTGGCTCGGCGAAGGCGGCCGACAGCTTTCCGGTGGTGAACTACGTCGGCTGGGACTGGCCCGCGCACTGCTGCATGGCGGAGATCTGATGCTGCTGGATGAGCCGACGGAAGGGCTGGATGCGGAAACCGAGCAGCAGATCCTGACCCTGCTGCGGGATGTTGCCCAAGGGAAAACGCTGATTATGGTGACCCACAGACTGCGCGGGCTGGCACACTTTGACCGTATTTGTGTTATGGACAACGGACAAATCATTGAACAGGGAAATCATCAGGAATTAGTCTCAAAACAGGGGCGTTACTGGACATTTCTGCAGCGCTTTGCGCTATAGTCATTAGCTCTCATGCTGCTGAGAACACCCTATGCGCCTGATCCAACTTTCCCGTGAATCGCTGAATTTCCCGCCGCCAGAAATGGCGCTGCGGGAACCTAACGGCCTGCTTGCCATGGGCGGGGATCTGAGCCCGCAGCGCCTGCTTAATGCTTATCACCGGGGTATTTTCCCCTGGTTCTCCCCTGGGGATCCGATCCTATGGTGGTCACCCGACCCCCGCGCCGTGCTGCTGCCGGAACGTTTCCATCTTAGTCGCAGTATGAAACGCTTCCATCAAAAATCGCCCTATCAGGTCACCCTGAACCAGAGATTTCAGCAGGTCATCGAAGGCTGTGCCTGCGATCGCGAGGAAGGCACCTGGATCACACATGAAGTGAAACGCGCCTGGCAAAAGCTGCACGAACTGGGCCATGCTCAGTCAGTTGAAGTGTGGCGTGAAGGGGAACTGGCTGGCGGGATGTATGGGCTGGCGCTGGGGCAAATTTTTTGCGGTGAATCGATGTTCAGCCGAGGTGAAAATGCGTCGAAGACCGCACTGCTGGTCTTCAGTGATTATTTCCGCCAGCGGGGTGGTCGGTTGATTGACTGTCAGGTGCTCAATCCGCACACGCTCTCCCTGGGCGCAGAGGAAATCTCCCGGGCGGCCTATCTTCAGTCTGTCTCCTCACTGGCGCACCTGCCGCTTTCAGCAGACTGCTGGCTGCCCCGACGGCTTTTTTAATGGATTCGTTCGATGTTTTCCACGCAACACCGTGAGAACAGTGATATAATATGCGCGTTTGGTATGTCGTCCGCCTTTCACCGGTACAAGATGGTGATGCGGAATACCAGGCTGGGAATCTCAACGCACCTTTTCAGAACTGTTTTAATCGTGCGACAAAGCATATATTTTAACAGATTCTTAGCCCGCTGTTCCCCCACGCTGACGTCTCTGACTCCAGATTTATTCGTAATCCGTCTGCGCAAGGTGCGCGTGAGAGGGATTGATGTGGATGAATTCATCCGCAATTCTTTACTTAATACGTGAAATTCGGCATTATCTTGCCGGTTCAAAACTAAGGTAGTCCACCTAGAGGATTCGATGGCCAAAGAAGACAATATTGAAATGCAGGGTACCGTACTTGATACGTTACCTAACACCATGTTCCGCGTTGAATTGGAAAACGGTCACGTGGTTACCGCTCATATCTCCGGTAAAATGCGCAAAAACTACATCCGCATCCTGACGGGCGACAAAGTCACTGTAGAGCTGACCCCGTACGACCTGAGCAAAGGCCGCATTGTCTTCCGTAGTCGCTAAGTAACGCATTCTGTCGTGCTGCCGCGTTGATCGCCCGCAGCACCCTTAATCCAAACCGGACTCATTCAGTCCGGTTTTTTTATGTATTTTTTTTGACGACTAAAGTGCCTTTCCCTTCTGCCGATAAATCAGAATAATCCTAAAAAACGACTGAATAAATCAGTCTGGCTTACTCTGATGGTGGCAAATCAATGAACAAAGCGTTGTACTCTTTCCCGTTAAAGCCGCTGGTTATCGCGCTGGCTGCTGCTCAAAGTTTTCTCTCTCTGGCAAATGCAACACCGCAACAAATGTCTCAAACAATTGATGCCACTTATGCCAGCAACATCCCCTTAAACATTACCACCGAGACGTTGTTCATCAATAATGATGGCAGCATTTATACCGCCTCGGATGCGGTGACTAACACGCTGAATACCCTGCTGGTCGATAACATGGGTACGATCGTCTCGCAAGATTCCTATGCACTGAACAACCAGTCGACGATCGATACTCTGCGCAATTCTGGCACCATCAGGATGGGAGAGAGTGGCAACGCGGGAGTGGGGAAAAGCGCCATTATCAACAGAAACGGGGCCACTATAGGTACCCTGCTCAATAGTGGCGTTATCTCGACTGGCTTCAGTAATGACCCCATGATGTCGCAAACGCTGTCGGGTATCAGCAATGCCGGCACCCTCGGTAAGTTGATCAATGATGAAAGAGGTTATATTTCAGGTAGTCGTGCTGGCATTTTGAACAGCGGTCTCATCACAGAGCTGAACAATGCGGGTATTATCACCACCACAAATAACGGGTTTATGAACAAGGCCACTGATGCCATCATCAACAATCGCATCATTGGCAGCATTATTAACAGTGGGACGATTGCGGGTAATATCAGGAATAACACGATTAATGTCCTGTCGATTTCGGGTGGCAGCCTTCAGCGGGGCATCCTGACCGGTAGCCAAAATTTGATGGGGATGTCATTTGGCTCACCGTTTGCGTCCCCTGTAGGTACCATCCTGAGTAACGCTGCCGACGTGCGTTTACAGCAGGGGATGCTGCACCTGAATGACAACGCCGAATTGGGTGGCAGCCATACACTGACCAACAATGCCGACGTATTAATTACTCAGCCACTGACCATTAATGGCAACTACCATCAGACCGCGGAGGCGATCCTCAATATCGGCGTTACGGACACGACCGCGACGACAGGCACCCAGCTCGACACCCACTACGGTCGCCTGAATGTTAGCGGCAATGCTCTGATTGACGCCGGGTCGACAGTGCGTTTGAGCAACACGGGCAGCAGCTATGGATTTGCCAGTGGTCAGCGCTATCTGGTGATCAGTGCAGGCAATGCCACCTACAACGAAAACAGCCTGACTTATGTTGCAGATAACTATAACGGTAAGGTCTCTGCCAGAGTGATCGACAACGGCAACAGCAACGATCTCGCGCTCTATCTTGATGATGCGGTTACCCCACCGATCACACCACCGGTCACGCCGCCCGTGACACCACCGGTCACGCCGCCTGTAACACCACCGGTCACGCCGCCTGTAACACCACCGGTCACGCCGCCTGTAACACCACCGGTCACGCCGCCTGTAACACCGCCGGTCACGCCGCCTGTAACACCGCCGGTCACGCCGCCCGTGACACCACCGGTCACGCCGCCCGTGACACCACCGGTCACGCCGCCCGTGACACCACCGGTCACGCCGCCTGTAACACCGCCTGTAACACCGCCGGTCACGCCGCCTGTAACACCGCCGGTCACGCCGCCTGTAACACCGCCGGTCACGCCGCCTGTGACGCCTGATAACCCTGTTGCTGCGCAACCACTCCCGAACACGGGTAACGCGATCGCTTCAATCAACGGTCTTTCGGGGTATAGCGGTTTTTCTGCTGGTTTACTTGACCTGTTTAACGCCTCAAAAACCATCGATACGCAGGCAGAAGCCAATCGCGTTGGCGAGCAGCTGACCCCGTCACAAAACAGCATGGCATCAGCGGCCACCTCTGCGGCATCGATGGATGCGCTGGGAGTGATAGGGGGGCATCTGGATGGCCTGCGCCTCACCCCCGGGGCCAGCGCGCGCGGGATTGCCACCGGAGACGACAGCCTCGAGTGGGCGGCGTGGGGCAAACCGTTTTACGGGAGTGCGCGCCAGGGGAGAGTCGATGACGTTAGCGGTTATCGTGCACACTATGCCGGCCTGGTACTGGGCACAGATCGTCAGTTCCTTGATAGCTGGCGTGCCGGTGTGGCACTTAGCTACAGCCGTACTTCAGTCAAAGGCGCGGATAACCTGAAGGGCAGTAACAGCGATGTGGACGCGTGGGGCGGTATCCTTTATGCCACCTACAGCGGTGATCCCTGGTTTGTTAACCTCAGCACCAGCCTGACGCGTCAGGTCTATGACAGTCAGCGTTCCGTTAACTTTAGCGGCTTTAGCGACAGTGCCAGTGGCCACTTCCACGGACAGCAGGTCGCCGTGAAGTCTGAAGCAGGCTACCCCTTCCTGCTGGGAGAAAACACGACGGTAACCCCGCTGGCGAGCCTGAGCTACAGCTACCTGCATCAGCAAGGCTATCAGGAAAACAGCGGCAGCGGCAGCGCCCTGACGATAGACAGCGCACACAGCCAGTCGGTGGAGAGCAGTCTGGGCGCGAAACTCGCGCACAGCTGGTCAACCAGTGCCGGCGATCTGTCTCCGTTTGTACAAGTCATGTGGACGCACCAGTACGATCGCAGCCGTATGACCACCACCTCAGGGTTCAGCGCGGACAGTCTGGGCGAAACTCGCTTTACTTCCCAGGGGGCCAGCCCGGCGGCTGACAGCGCGGACACCAGTGTGGGTCTCGCCCTGTCTCAGGCTGATGACCTGACGCTGGAAGCCCGTTATGATTTGCAGACAGCGCCACACTTCCAGGGCCAGACCATCAGCCTGCAAGTCCGTAAGCTGTTTTGATTAGCCGATGAAACTCACGCTAAGTCTGGTGCCGGTGTGTTGCAGCCTGTTACTTGCAGGCTGTATGGCAGAGAACCGGGTTGCTACCGCCGACGCCATTGCGCGTCAGGCGGATTTAAAACCGGCCGACATCCCTGCCGGCCCTTTTGTCCTGCGCGGGTGGAAACGGATTTACGATCCCCATCAGCCGGTTCATCTGTATATCGAAGGGGACGGATTTGCCTGGGTGACGCCCGGCCAGCCCTCGCGCGACCCTACCCCGCTGAACCCGGTTGCACTCAAGCTGGCCGCTGCGGATAACGCGGTTAACGTGGCCTATCTGGCACGCCCCTGTCAGTACGTCCCCATGGGCCGCAACCCTGCCTGCAATCAGAGCTGGTGGACTGACCGTCGTTTCGCTCCGGCGGCGGTCGCCGCAATGAATAATGCCATCAGCCAGGTCATGCGCTCAGCCCCCGGACAGCCGCTGATACTGGTGGGATATTCCGGCGGGGGAGCCATCGCGGCCCTGGTGGCCGCACGGCGGAGTGATGTGCAGTCGCTGCGCACCGTGGCTGGCAATCTGGATATGGACGAAGTGAATCGCCTTCATCATGCCAGTCCGATGCCGCTGTCGTTGAATGCAAAATCGGTTGCGCCTGCACTGGCTGGCTTGCCGCAAATCCATTACTCCGGCAGTGCCGATCGCATCATTCTTCAGCGTGTGACTGAGGGCTACGTCAGTGCCAGCCATTCGCCCTGTGTAAAGTGGATCAGCGTGCCCGGAATGACCCATGGAGGGGATTGGGACAGACTCTGGCCCACGCTGTTAATGCAGCCGCCAGACTGCGAATAGATAAAAAAAGCCTGATGGGTAACCATCAGGCTTTTTTATTAACGCAGGGCGGGCTGATTAGTGCACTGTGCCTTCTGCTTTGCGCTTTTCAGCACTCAGGAAGTGGTAAGTGAGCTGGTTTTTATCTTTATCCAGCGCCACAGAGACTGATCCCCCATCAACCAGTGAACCAAACAGCAGCTCATTAGCCAGTGGTTTTTTCAGGCTCTCCTGCACGGTACGGGCCATTGGACGTGCGCCCATTGCCTTGTCGTAGCCTTTTTCTGCCAGCCAGTCCCGGGCCTCGTCGCTGACCTCCAGCGAGACGCCTTTTGCATCCAGCTGCGCCTGGAGTTCGACAATAAACTTGTCGACGACCTGGTGGATCACCACCTGATCCAGATGTTTGAACCAGATAATGTTATCCAGGCGGTTACGGAATTCTGGCGTAAAGATCTTTTTGATCTCTTCCATGGCATCCGTACTGTTGTCCTGCTGGATCAGCCCGATAGATTTACGCTCCGTTTCACGTACCCCGGCGTTAGTGGTCATCACCACCACGACGTTACGGAAGTCCGCTTTACGGCCGTTATTGTCGGTCAGCATACCGTTATCCATCACCTGCAACAGCAGGTTGAAGACATCCGGATGTGCTTTTTCGATTTCATCCAGCAGTACGACCGCATGCGGATGTTTGATCACCGCATCGGTTAACAGCCCACCCTGGTCAAAGCCTACATAGCCCGGAGGCGCGCCAATCAGGCGGCTGACCGTATGGCGTTCCATGTACTCAGACATATCAAAGCGCAGCAGCTCAATACCCAGCGCCTTAGCCAGCTGAACGGTGACCTCGGTTTTACCCACACCGGTCGGGCCAGCGAACAGGAAGGAACCGACCGGTTTACGATCCTGCCCCAGGCCTGCACGGCTCATTTTGATCGCTTCAGTCAACACCTCAATGGCGTTGTCCTGACCGAATACCAGCATCTTCAGACGATCGCCCAGCGTTTTCAGAGAGTCGCGGTCCGATGCCGATACGCTCTTCTCAGGAATACGCGCAATGCGTGCCACCACCGTTTCAATATCTGAAACGTTAACGGTTTTCTTGCGCTTACTGACCGGCATCAGTCGAGAACGGGCACCGGCTTCGTCAATGACGTCAATAGCCTTATCAGGCAGATGACGGTCGTTGATGTATTTCACCGCCAGTTCCACTGCCGCACGAACCGCTTTCGCCGTGTAACGCACGTCGTGGTGGGCTTCGTACTTCGGCTTCAGACCATTGATGATCTGGACAGTTTCCTCGACGGTTGGCTCGGTAATATCAATTTTCTGGAATCGGCGTGCCAGCGCACGATCTTTTTCGAAAATATTGCTGAATTCCTGATAGGTGGTGGATCCCATTACGCGGATCTTGCCACCCGACAGCAGCGGTTTGATCAGGTTTGCAGCATCCACCTGGCCACCCGATGCCGCACCGGCTCCGATGATGGTATGGATCTCGTCGATAAACAGAATGCTGCTGGTGTCCTGCTCAAGCTGTTTCAGCAAAGCTTTAAAGCGTTTTTCAAAATCGCCGCGGTATTTGGTGCCGGCCAGCAGTGAACCAATGTCCAGGGAATAAATGGTGCAGTCCTTCATGACTTCGGGAACATCACCCTGCACAATGCGCCAGGCAAGGCCTTCCGCAATCGCCGTTTTACCCACACCTGACTCCCCCACCAACAGCGGGTTGTTCTTGCGACGGCGGCACAGTACCTGAACAGCACGTTCCAGCTCTTTATCACGGCCGATCAGCGGATCGATACCGCCTACGCGGGCAAGCTGGTTAAGGTTGGTGGTGAAGTTTTCCATACGTTCCTCCCCGCCTGCCTGCTCTTCATTGACCGGATTTTCCGCACCCGAAGCCGGACCCGGTTCATCTTTGCGCGTACCGTGAGAAATATAGTTCACCACATCCAGGCGGCTGACTTCATGTTTACGCAGCAGATAAGCCGCCTGCGATTCCTGTTCGCTAAAGATGGCGACCAGAACATTTGCGCCCGCCACTTCGCTGCGGCCGGATGATTGCACGTGGAAGACGGCACGCTGCAGTACGCGCTGGAAACTGAGCGTCGGCTGTGTGTCGCGCTCTTCCTCACTGACCGGCAAGACCGGGGTGGTTTGTTCAATGAAGGCTTCGAGTTCCTGGCGTAAAGCCACGATATCCACCGTACAGGCTTCCAGTGCCTCTCTGGCCGACGGGTTACTGAGCAGAGCCAGTAACAAATGCTCGACGGTCATAAACTCATGTCGGTGCTCGCGCGCTCTGGCGAAAGCCATATTTAAACTGAGTTCCAGTTCTTGATTGAGCATAGGCACCTCCCCCATTAGATCGCCTTATTCAGGCTTTTTCCAGCGTACAAAGCAACGGATGCTCATTTTCCCTGGCATATTTGTTCACGTGCGCGACCTTGGTCTCTGCGACTTCCGCAGTAAATACACCACAAATCGCCTTTCCCTGGTAGTGAACTGCGAGCATCAGTTGCGTTGCACGTTCAACATCATAAGAAAAGAACTTTTGCAGAACGTCAATAACAAATTCCATAGGCGTATAATCGTCATTGTTCAGAATAACTTTATACATCGAGGGTGGCTTGAGCTCCTCGCGGACTTTGTCGTCTGCAAGTTTTTCAAAATTCAGCCAATCGTTAGTCTTTCCCATACCTGTCCAGAGTGATCAACATGACTTACTTACGCCACACTACCATTATTCAGGTTAGGAATAACATGAACATAATGTTGTGCCGCGCGGTTGAAATGGTGTACTGAAATCATCAATCGCGACCTTCATCACAAAATTTGCAATAGCGTTAACTGCTTCAAATTTTGATAATTTCATCCCCGTCTCTGCGTCCCGTTTGCTTGACCGTGGAAGTGAATTCTCTACAGTACAAGCACAGGCTGGATGCGATTTGACCAGCCCTCAGGTCAAAAGCCTGAACACCTCACTCAATTTTGAATGTCTTGCGAGGGATGTAGAAGCATGGAGACGGGTACTGTTAAGTGGTTTAATAACGCCAAAGGCTTCGGTTTCATCTGTCCGGTGGGCGGCGGCGAAGATATTTTCGCACACTACTCAACGATTAAGATGGACGGCTACAGAACACTGAAAGCCGGGCAACAAGTCCAGTTTGATCTGCATCAGGGGCCCAAAGGCAATCATGCCAGCCTCATCGTCCCTGTGGAAGAGGCCATCGCCATCAGTGCGTAACCCCCTTCCTTCATTCTGTACAACCCTACGATAAAATGCCAGCCAGCAATGCTGGCATTTTTATGCTTCACCCTGACTACTAACCTATATGGGTCGCTATACGCCTTTTTCAAGGCTCTGAATACCGCCCCCCTAAAAACGACGGCGTCAGCGACTAATCCGCATTGCCCCGCGCCAACTGCTGAACCCGTGAGAACATGCTGCGCAGCAGTTCAGGCACGGACTCCGTTCCGCGCGAGGCGGCCTCTGAGGCCACCGCAATCGCCAGCTCTGGCTTGGACGCATGCTGGATAGCTTTAGCAATAATGCGCCGCAGGTTCAGCGGTGCACCCGCAGGCAGCCGGGCCATACGATGATAAACTGCTGCGAATCCCTGCTTGTACAGGAAATGCTCCATATCCAGTGCGGGTAATTGCGTCATGTAATGATCTTCGCCTCGATCCCCCTGCTCCAGCATACTGCGGGCGGTGGCGGCATACTTCCGGCCCGCATCGTCACCGTCGGTGAGGACATGCCACGCGATGCCCATGCGCCGGGCAAATTTTAACAGCGGCCGTAAGCCTGACTGGGCAAACTCAATCACCTTTATCCCTTCTGCGGCAAAGTGGTAGCCGCACTGCCTGGCCAGCTCGTTCATCACCCAGACTTCCGTCTCGCCTTCAACCAGCAGCCAGCAGCGGGCAAACAGCGACGACGGGCGGTTAAAACGGATATGGAAAGCAATACGGCGGCTGTCTTCGGCGCTCATGCCTGACGGACCAATGCGCCACGCAGCCACGCGTCCGGGCTCACGTACCAGACGGCATACCTGTTCTACCGGTACCTGTGACAGCAGTTCGCCAGAGTTGGTGGTCACCATTTTTTGCAGTGGAAGCAGGGACAGCAGTTCCCAGGCAACGGACAGCATGATGGGGTGCAGCCGGGTCTCCGGATCCTCCAGCACCAGCAGCGGACGAGCCTGGGCATCCAGCTCCCGGGCATCGCGCGCCTGTACCAGCAGCGCAAACAGACGCAGCAGGATCAGCCGACGGCTGCGGTCGCCTCCGGCAATCAGATGGTTCATCTCCCCCAGGTGACGCCAGCCGCTCCCGGACTCACGCTGCAGGTGAGAAAGCCGGCTACCCGGCAGTGAGGCCTGCGGTGACTGAAAGGAAAAATAGTGTTCCACCAGCTGCCGGAGCGTGTTGACGCCTTCGCGCAGAGCGCTGTCCGACAGATTTTGCGAGCTGGCCCCCCCGTCGCGCAGCAGATCTTCCATGATACTGGTCAGTTCGGCAAACGGTGCGGCGGGCAAGGCCGCTGCCGCGTCATGAGGCTGACGGCGGCTGAAACGCGCATCGCGCAGGCGCAGTACCGGGTGCAGGCGGATAAGCGTTTTGATCGCCGTCAGCGCGCGCTCATCCGCAAGCAGCGGCTGACTGTGGGCATTAACAAACTGCCGGTGGGTGATCACCTCCCCGGTGTCCGGCTGGTGTCCCGCCATTTTCAGCGTCAGACGCCGGAACCCGTCTTCTCCGCGCCACCACAGTGGGGAAAAAACCTGATAGTGAGGGGCATCTGCCTCCCCCGCTTCACGTTCACAGAAGGTAAAAACCACCTGCAGATCCCGTTCGCGGCGTGCTGCATCGCCCTGTGTGAAATGAAAGTCATTGGGCCTGAAGGCATAAAGATCGGGTTGAGGTGCCAGCAGGAGAGTCAGTGCATCCAGCAGGCTGGATTTCCCCCAGGCATTTTCGCCGATCAGGACATTGGTTCCTTCCAGCGGCAGCGACAGCTGACTGATGCCACGAAAGCCGGTAACGGCCATATTTTCCAGAATCATCTTCGCCCCTGTTATCCCTGTTTTAATCAGAATGGTCGGCCAGTGCCTGTCGGTCAAGCTGCGGGGAAAAATCGTTTTTTAGGCCGTCCCCTTTGCGCCAGATCAAACCCTGGTGGGTTAACGGCACGAGCCCCTTGTATCCGTCGCCGGGATCTCTTACATAAGATGTATATTAAATACATCTTATAAAAGGTGAGATCATGTTCTGTATTCAATGTGAGCAAACTATGCGTACACCGGCCGGTGACGGCTGTGCCTACGCGCAGGGGATGTGCGGTAAAACAGCGGAGACCTCTGATTTACAGGACCTGCTGGTCGCAGTCCTTCAGGGGCTGTCAGCCTGGGCGCTGCAGGCACGCAGTCTGGGGATTATCGACCATGAAGTGGACAGCTTTGCCCCACGCGCGTTTTTCTCCACGCTGACGAACGTCAACTTTGATTCACTGCGTATTGTAGATTATGCGGTTGAGGCCATTGCGCTTCGCGATCGCCTGCAGCTGCGCTGCGTAGACGCGGGCGGCAGCCTGGTACTGGACCATCCGCTGGCCTCACTTTCTATGACCAGCCGCGAACCAGCTGGATTGCAGCAGCAGGCCGCGCAGTTTGCGTTGAATGCTGCCGGCGTCAGCGCCGACATTCTCGGGCTGCGCCTGCTCTGCCTCTACGGGCTGAAAGGGGCCGCAGCGTATATGGAGCATGCCCACGTCCACGGTCGCTTCGACACGGGTATCTACGCTGAATATCATCAGATTATGGCCTGGCTGGGAACGCAGCCATCAGAGATGGCTGATCTGGTCAGTTGCGCCATGCAGATTGGCAAAATGAACTTCACCATCATGGGCATGCTTGATGAAGCGCAAACCACCGCCTATGGCGATCCGCAGCCCGTCACCGTCAACGTCCGGCCGGTGGCCGGTAAAGCCATTCTGATTTCCGGCCACGACCTGAAAGATCTGCAGATCCTGCTGGAGCAGACCGCTGGCCGCGGGATTAACATTTTCACTCACGGCGAAATGCTTCCGGCACACGGTTATCCCGCGTTAAAAAAATATCCGCATCTGGCAGGCAATTACGGTAGCGGCTGGCAGAACCAGCAAACGGAATTTGCCCGTTTCCCTGGCCCCATAGTGATGACCTCCAACTGTATTATCGATCCGCTGGTGGGCGATTATCAGCATCGTATCTGGACGCGCAGTATTGTCGGCTGGCCCGGCGTAAACCACCTGGAGGAGGATGATTTCTCGGCGGTGATTGACCAGGCGGAATCCATGCCGGGGTTCCCATGGAGTGAAATCCCCCATGAAATCACCGTCGGTTTCGGCCGTAAAGTGCTGATGGAGGCCTGCGACAGCGTCATTGACCTGGTCAGCCGGAAAAAGCTGCGCCATGTGTTTCTGGTGGGCGGCTGCGATGGCAGCCGCGACCAGCGCAGCTATTACACCGATATGGCGCTGGCGATCCCCGATGACTGTCTGATCCTGACGCTGGCCTGCGGGAAATACCGCTTTAACAAACTCGATTTTGGCCAAATTGAGGGGCTGCCCCGCCTGCTGGACGTTGGCCAGTGTAACGACAGTTATGCGGCCATTATGCTGGCGGTAAAACTGGCGGAGAAACTGAACTGCGACGTGAACGACCTGCCGTTATCACTGCTGCTGTCCTGGTTTGAGCAGAAAGCTATCGTGGTACTGCTCACGCTGCTCTCTCTTGGGGTAAAAAATATCCGTACCGGCCCAACAGCACCCGCGTTCCTCACCGACAATCTGATGGCGCTGCTGCAGAAAGAGTTCGGCATGATCCCGGTCAGCAGTGTGGAAAACGATCTGGCTGACATCCTTGGCAACGCGGAGTAACGAATGAAATCACCGATTCTCTACTCCTGGCGTATGCAGGTGCATCATGTGCAACAGGAAACGCCGGACGTCTGGACACTGGCGTTAATTAATCACGATTTTTATCGCTGGCAGGCGGGTCAGTTTGCACTGGTCAAAATCGGCAACAGCGATGAAATGCGCGCCTATACGCTGTCATCCACCCCCGGACAAAGCGCATTAATCACGCTGACGGTACGGCGCATTGAAAAGGGAAAAGGGTCGGACTGGCTGACCCGGCAGGTGCGCCCGGGCAATGATATCTGGCTGTCCGATCCACAGGGAGATTTCAGCTGTCAGCGCCACCCCGCCAGCCACTACCTGTTTCTCGCTGCGGGCTGCGGCATCACGCCGGTGATGTCGATGTGCCGCTGGCTGCAGGCGCAACGCCCCGGCTGCAGCGTACAGCTGATTTACAGCGTCCGTTCGCCACAGGATGTGATTTTTGCCCGGGAACTCAGTGCTATGCGGCCGTGGCTGACCCTGACCCTGTATGCAGAAAATGCCGCCACGGCAGAGATGTTGCCCGGCCGACTTGACCGTGGCCGCCTGGCGGCACTGGTACCCGATATTGCCCGACGTACGGTGATGATCTGCGGTCCGCAGGCATATATGAATGCACTCGCGCAGGATGCGCAGGCGCTGGGGGCAAAAAAAATCCTGACCGAACAGTTTACGCCGGTGAGCGAAGCGCCTGTGGGATCGGCTCAGTTCACCCTGCGCAGCCCGGCGATGATGCAGGGGGGCGCTTTCCCCGCCGGGTGGTCGCTGCTGGCGGCAATGGAGCAGCATAAACAGCCAGTGGCAGCGGCCTGCCGTTCGGGCGTCTGTGGCTGCTGTAAAATCCGCGTTGCCGAAGGAGACTACCGCACCACCAGCGTGCAGACCCTGAGTGACAGTGAAATTGACGCAGGCTATGTACTGGCCTGCAGCTGTTACCCTCGCAGTGATATTGTCCTCGCCTGATGTCCTGCTGCCGTGTGAAACAAACGGTTTCACACGGGATTACCCCGTTTTCTGCATCCTAAACTAAGCTTGTCTCAGCCAATTTGACCTTTCTGTTAAAGGACATCCCCACCACTGAGGAGAGAAGCATGAAGCAAACTGTTGCCGCCCTGGTAGCGAAAACACTGGAAAGTGCAGGCGTAAAACGTATCTGGGGGGTTACTGGTGACTCGCTCAACGGCCTGAGCGACAGTCTCAACCGCATGGACACCATCCGCTGGATGCCAACCCGCCATGAAGAGGTCGCCGCCTTTGCGGCGGGTGCTGAGGCGCACCTCACCGGCGAGCTGGCGGTATGTGCCGGCTCCTGTGGCCCCGGTAATCTGCATCTGATTAACGGCCTGTTCGACTGCCACCGTAACCACGTGCCGGTACTGGCCATCGCCGCCCATATTCCTTCGGCAGAGATCGGCAGTAATTACTTCCAGGAAACCCATCCTCAGGAGCTGTTCCGCGAGTGCAGTCACTACTGCGAACTGGTTTCCAACCCCGAGCAGCTGCCGCAGGTGCTCGGCATTGCCATGCGCAAAGCGATCCTGAACAAAGGCGTTTCTGTGGTGGTGTTGCCGGGAGATATTGCCCTCCAGCTGGCCCCGGAAGGGGCGACGGCGGACTGGTACCCCCCTCATCTGCCGCAGGTGCAGCCGGTCAGTGACGAACTGACTAAGCTGGCGTCGGTTCTCAATGCGTCAGGCAATATTACCCTGCTGTGCGGCAGTGGCTGTGCCGGCGCCCACAGTGAGGTCGTGGCGCTGGCAGAAACCCTGAAGGCCCCCATCGTTCATGCCCTGCGCGGTAAAGAGCACATCGAATATGATAACCCTTACGATGTGGGCATGACCGGGCTGATCGGCTTCTCCTCCGGTTACCACGCCATGATGAATGCCGATACGCTGCTGGTGCTGGGCAGCCAGTTCCCTTATCGTGCGTTTTATCCGGCCGATGCAAAAATCATTCAGATTGATATCAACCCAGGCAGCCTGGGCAGCCACTGTCATCTGGATATGGCACTGGTCGGGGATATTAAATCGACGCTCAGTGCCCTGCTGCCGCAGCTGACGGTTAAGACGGAGCGCGGCTTTCTGGACAAGGCGCTGGCGCACTATGCCAAAGCGCGGAAAGAGCTCGACGACCTGGCCACGGCCAACGACAAGCAGCCTATTCATCCGCAGTACCTGGCGCAGCAGATCAGCCGCTACGCCAGCGAGGATGCGATCTTCACCTGTGATGTCGGCACCCCAACCGTGTGGGCCGCCCGCTATCTGAAAATGAACGGCAAGCGCCGCCTGCTCGGCTCCTTCAGCCACGGCTCTATGGCCAATGCTATGCCGCAGGCGATTGGTGCCCAGGCGATCGATCCCAACCGCCAGGTGATTGCCCTGTGCGGGGACGGTGGCTTCAGCATGCTGATGGGTGACTTCCTCTCGCTGGCGCAGTTAAAACTGCCGGTGAAAATCGTAGTGTTCAACAACAGCGTGCTGGGCTTTGTGGCCATGGAGATGAAATCCGGCGGTTATCTGACCGATGGCACCGACCTGGAAAATCCCAACTTCGCCGCCATTGCCAACGCCTGTGGGGTGAAAGGCATCCGCGTTGAGCAGGCATCCCAGCTGGATGAGGCGCTGCAGGAGGCCCTGGCGCACGACGGTCCGGTGCTGGTAGACGTGGTCACCGCCAAGGAGGAGCTGGCCATGCCGCCGCAGATCAAACTGGAACAGGCCAAAGGCTTCAGCCTGTACATGATGCGCGCCATCATTAACGGGCGCGGTGATGAACTGGTTGATCTGGCTAAAACCAACTGGCTACGGTAAAAGAGTGAAAGGCTCTTTTTGACGGACGCTGCGGCGTCCGTTTTACCGTTGACAGGAGAACAAGCGTGATTGACCTGCGTAGTGATACCGTGACACGCCCCACTCAGGCCATGCTGAGTGCGATGATGTCAGCCGAAACCGGAGACGATGTTTACGGCGACGACCCCACAGTCAACAAACTGGAAGCGGAAGTTGCCCGCCTGAGCGGTAAACCCGCCGCCCTGTTTCTTCCCAGTGCAACCCAGGCCAACCTGGTCGCCCTGCTCTGCCACTGTCAGCGCGGCGAGGAATATATCGTCGGCCAGCTGGCACATAACTACAAATACGAAGCAGGTGGCGCTGCGGTGCTGGGGGGGATTCAGCCTCAGCCGATCCTCCCGGCCGCTGACGGCACGCTACCGCTGGACGTTGTGGCACAGTTTATCAAGCCGGATGATATACATTTCGCCATCACCCGCCTGTTAAGCCTGGAAAATACGCATAACGGCAAGGTTCTGCCGCTGGCGTATTTACAGCAGGCATGGGCGTTTACCCGTGAACGTCATCTGGCGCTACATATTGACGGTGCGCGCATTTTCAACGCGGCCGTCGCGCTGGACGTACCGCTGGAGGCCCTCGCCCGCTATGGTGATACGCTGACGATCTGCCTGTCGAAAGGGCTGGGTGCTCCGGTTGGAGCCATGCTGTGCGGCAGTGAGGCCTTTATTCTGCGGGCCCGACGCTGGCGTAAGATGACTGGGGGCGGAATGCGCCAGGCGGGAATACTGGCGGCTGCGGGGCTGTATGCCCTGGAACATCACGTTGCGCGCTTAAAAGATGACCATGATAATGCCGCCTGGCTGGCGGCTGCGCTGCGGGATATTGGGGTTGACGTTACCCGCCAGGATACCAACATGGTGTTCCTGCGCCTGCCAGAGGCACAGGTTGCCACGCTGGGCCCCTGGATGCGGGAACACGGTATTCTTGTCAGCTCCGGTCCGGTGACGCGGCTGGTGACGCATCTGGACACTGACCGCCCTGCCCTGGAGCAGCTGGTCAGCCAGTGGCAGGCATTTTTAGCCTCGTCGTAAACTATCCGGCACCGTATTTTTCCACCAGCGCGGCGGCGATCGCTTCAGTTTCGGCATCGGCAATGCCGCTGTAGTCGGCAGGACGAAAGTGCATCTGAAACGCCGCGATCAGCGCCTGCTGCTGATACGGTTTCATCTGCGGCGTTACCTCGTAACCGTAGCTGGACAGCAGGCTCAACAGGCGGGCCTTATCCACCCGCTGCGCCGGTGGCCGTCCAGCCAGCCAGAAGTTCACCCGCGCAGCATCCGGCCAGGCACCAATCCCCTGACGGGCAAACGCTTCCCAGGGAAATTTCGGCCCGGGATCCTGTTTGCGCATCGGAGCAATATCGCTGTGCGCAACCACGTCCTGCGGCAGAATACCGTAACGCCTGATAATATCGCGCATTAGCGGAAGCAGCGCATCCATCTGCGACTGCGGGAAAGGCTGCCAGACGATCGTGCGGCCTTCGCGATGCCAGCCCTGATTCTCCAGTTCAATGCCGATTGAGGTGTCATTCAGCCGGGTGGCCCCGCGCCAGTAACTCTCTCCGGCGTGCCACGCCAGCATGGACTCCGGCACCAGACGCCACACCAGCGGCTGACCATCATATTTCGGCGGTTTTGCCGGCAGGAGATAGTGGGCACTGACGCTGCGATCGGTGAGCGTATTGAGCGAACGCGGAAAATCCCCGGCGGTGTAGTGGATAACCAGCACTTTCACGCGCGGCCGTGCGCCCCAGGCTTCCTGCCGCGTATCCACGGTATACCCCTGTTGCGGCAGCAGCCCTTTTGGCGTAATCGAGGTATAAATAAAGACAGCCAGCAGCACCAGCAGCGGCCGGATAACAGCAACCGGACGCATCAGTGACGCAGTTTAACGGCAGTACCGCTGACGCTCACCATCAGCATGCTGCTGTCTTTCCCTACCGTTTCATAATCGATGTCGATACCCACTACCGCATCCGCCCCGAGGGCTTTGGCCTGCGCTTCCAGTTCAGAAAAAGCAATCTCACGGGCTTTACGCAGCTCTTTCTCATACGCCCCGGACCGGCCGCCGACGATATCGCGGATGCCGGCAAAAAAGTCGCGAAAAATATTGGCACCGAGGATAGCTTCTCCGGTCACAACGCCGCAATATTCAGTAATGGGCTGGCCTTCCAGCGTCGGGGTAGTCGAAAATTTCATACAGCTCTCCATGTGTCATGTACGCTTCGTTCTTATCACTAAACTGAGCGGCTATACTTAATGATAAAGCACACCCGCTGATAACAATAAGGAAATCAAAATGAAATACCAGCCCTTTGCTGTCGTGGTACCCCTGGCACTGTTGCTGAGTGCCTGTACTACCGTTGAACCCGCTTACAAGGATATTGGTACCCGGGTAGGGCCCTGTGCCAGCGGCGGCCCGGACAGCGTAGCGCAACAGTTCTACGATCTGCGCGATCAGCAGCCCTCTCAGGGCGTACCGGATGCACAACTGCTGGCGAAATACCGGCCTCTGCTCAGTAACAAACTCTATCAGTCGCTGATTAAAGCGCAGAGTGAACCGAATAAAAACGCACAGCTGACGGGGGATATCTTCTCCAGCCAGAGCCAGGGGGCGACGGAAGCCAGCGTGGCGGATGCCTCGACCATTCCGAATACCGACGCACGCAATATCCCTCTGCGCGTGACCCTGCAGCGTGGCGATGTCCGCTGGCAGGATGAAGTTCATATGGTCCGTGAAGGGACCTGCTGGACGGTCAACGATGTGCGTTATCTCGGTAATAATCCCCATCTGCCCGGGGGATCGCTGGGTCAGCTGCTGCAAAAATAAGCACTTTGTGCGTGCCGCCCGTCAGCGGCACGATCTTGCGCACACATTTGCATAACAGTATCGATACAACGAAGCCAAAACCGTTACATCACGCTATGTTGTGCTACTATTCAATCACCCTGCCCGCATAAATAAATTTTAACGCACAATGATTGCATAACTATGCTGTCGACGTTAAGATTCGCGGCATCAATTGCTATTCACTTTTTGCGCATGAGTATTCAACTAAACGGTATAAACTGCTATTACGGTGCCCACCAGGCACTGTTCGACATTCAGCTGGCTTGCCCTCAGGGTGAGACGCTGGTTCTTCTGGGCCCGAGTGGTGCCGGGAAGAGCTCACTCCTGCGCGTGTTAAACCTGCTGGAGATGCCGCGTTCCGGTACGCTGGAGATCGCCGGTAATCGCTTTGACTTCACCCGCCCGCCGGGCGACGCCGCCATACGCGAACTGCGTCAGAACGTGGGAATGGTCTTTCAGCAATACAATCTCTGGCCTCACCTGACCGTCGTTCAGAATCTGATCGAAGCACCCTGCCGCGTGCTGGGTCTCAGCAAGGCACAGGCCCATGATCGTGCGGCCAGGCTGCTCGAGCGCCTGCGCCTTACCGCTTTTGCTGACCGCTATCCGCTTCACCTCTCTGGCGGTCAGCAACAGCGCGTGGCAATTGCCCGTGCGCTGATGATGGAACCGGCCGTGCTGCTGTTCGACGAACCGACTGCGGCGCTGGACCCTGAAATCACCGCCCAGATCGTTAGCATTATTCGGGAACTGGCACAGACCCAAATTACGCAGGTAATTGTCACCCATGAAGTTGAGGTGGCGCGTAAGACGGCCAGCCGCGTGGTGTATATGGAGAACGGGTACATCGTCGAACAGGGCGATGCCAGCCGCTTTACACACCCGCAAACCGAGGCGTTTGCCCACTATCTATCGCATTAATTGCAGGACATAACGATGAAAAAAATTGTCATTGCCGCGCTGTTAGCCGGCTTCAGCCTGAGCGCCAGCGCGACCCAGACCCTTCGTTTTGCCACCGAGGCGTCATACCCTCCTTTTGAGTTCGTGGATTCAGATAATAAGATCCAGGGCTTCGACGTCGATCTGGCCAACGCGCTGTGCCGCGAGATCGGTGCTGAGTGTACTTTCACTAACCAGGCGTTTGACAGCCTGATCCCCAGCCTGAAATTCCGGCGTTTCGATGCGGTAATGGCAGGGATGGACATCACGCCTGAGCGCGAAAAGCAGGTGCTGTTTACCCAACCGTATTACGAAAACTCCGCCCTGTTTATCACGCAGAAAGATAAAGTGGCCAGCGTCGATGCCCTGAAAGGCAAACGTGTCGGCGTGCAGAACGGCACCACGCACCAGAAATACCTCAACGAGAAGTTGAAAGACATTAAGGTTGTCCCTTACGACAGCTATCAGAATGCGATCCTTGACCTGAAAAATGGTCGTATCGATGCCGTATTCGGCGATACCGCCGTGGTAAACGAATGGCTGAAGCAGAACCCGAACCTCGCCCCGATGGGTGATAAAGTGACGGATAAAGCCTACTTTGGCACCGGTCTGGGCATTGCGATCCGTCAGGGCAATACCGAACTGCAGGGTAAATTCAACGCGGCGCTGGATAAGGTGAAAGCCAACGGCACCTATAAAACAATCTACAGCAAGTGGTTTGCGCAGTAATTAATGAACGAACTTTATACGCTTGCCAGCGCCGCCGGAATGACCGTCGGCCTGGCCGTTTGTGCACTGGTCGCCGGGTTAGTCCTGGCGATGGTTTTCGCTGTCTGGGAGTCAGCGCGCTGGCGTCCGCTCGCCTGGCTCGGCACCGGACTGGTCACGCTGTTTCGCGGCCTGCCGGAAATTCTCGTGGTGCTGTTTGTCTACTTTGGCGCTTCGCAGCTGCTGCTCACACTCTCAGATGGCTTTACCGTCAATCTGGGTATCGTGCAGATCCCGATCCAGGTCGCCATTGAGAATTTTGACGTCAGCCCGTTCCTGTGTGGTGTGATCGCGCTGGCCGTGCTCTACGCCTCCTATGCTTCACAAACCCTGCGCGGCGCGCTGAAGGCCGTACCGTCAGGCCAGTGGGAGTCCGGGCAGGCTCTGGGTATGAAAAAAACCGCCATCTTCTTCCGGCTGATTATGCCGCAGATGTGGCGCCACGCGCTGCCGGGTCTGGGCAACCAGTGGCTGGTGTTGCTGAAAGATACCGCGCTGGTGTCGCTGATTAGCGTGAACGATATTATGTTACAGACAAAAAGTATCGCCACCCGTACCCAGGAGCCGTTTACCTGGTACGTGATTGCGGCCGGGATTTATTTGCTGATCACCCTGGTCAGCCAGGCAGTCCTGAAGCGGATTGAGCGGCGAACCACCCGCTTTGAACGGGGAGACTGCTGATGCTGAGTTATTTCCCCGAGCTCCTGAAAGGACTGAATACCAGCCTGCTGCTGACGGTGACGTCCCTGCTGCTGGCGCTGGTTCTGGCACTGCTGTTTACTGTGATCCTGGCGCTGAAAGTGCCGGTGCTGAACCTGGTGACGCGGGGCTATATCACCCTGTTTACCGGAACGCCACTGCTGGTGCAGATCTTCCTGATCTATTACGGCCCGGGGCAGTTCCCGGCGATCCAGAATATACACTGGCTATGGGCCCTGCTTTCTGAACCCTGGCTCTGTGCGCTACTGGCGCTGTCCCTGAACAGCGCGGCTTATACCACGCTGCTCTTTCACGGTGCCGTGCGTGCCATTCCCGCCGGGCAATGGCAGTCCTGTGCGGCATTAGGCATGAATCACCGCGATCAGCTGCGTATTTTGCTGCCTTACGCCTTTAAACGCGCACTCTCTTCCTATTCCAACGAAGTGGTGCTGGTGTTTAAAAGTACATCGCTGGCCTACACCATCACGCTGATGGAGGTGATGGGGCACGGCCAGTTGCTGTATGGCCGTACGTATGACATTGGGGTATTCGCCGCAGCCGGAGTGATTTACCTGTGCGTCAACGGGCTGCTGACCCTGATGATGCGTCTGATTGAGCGCCACGCCCTGGCGTTTGAACGGCGTAACTGAAACGGGCGAATACAGACAGGTGAGGCGCAGCCTCACCTGCAACGCAGAAAAAAGCCCTCACAGCCCTTTAATCAGCCGATAGACCGGCCTGTTTGTCATGGATACTGGTCTGGACAATGAGACCGCAAGGAATAAACCGATGAAAAAACTCGTTCTAGCAGCCCTGCTCGCCAGCGTTGCCTTTGGAACCCAGGCCGCAGAGAAGATCCGTTTCGCCTCCTCCGCGACCTATCCTCCTTTTGAATCCCTGAACAGCGATAACCAGATTGTCGGCTTTGATATCGACCTGGCCAACGCGCTGTGTAAGCAGATGCAGGCGGAGTGCAGCTTCACCAATAACCCTTTTGACAGCCTGGTGCCTGCGCTGAAGTTCCGCCGCTATGATGCCGTGATCTCCGGAATGGACATCACCGAAGAGCGCAGTAAGCAGGTCAGCTTTACGCAGCCGTATTACGCCAACTCAGCGATAATTATTGCCAAAAAGGGCCGTTTCACCAGCCTTGAAGAGCTGAAAGGAAAACGCGTCGGGATGGAAAACGGCACGACCCACCAGAAATATCTGCAGGATAAGCATCCTGAGATCACGGCGGTGGCTTATGACAGCTATCAGAACGCCATCCTCGATCTGAAAAATAACCGTCTGGATGGTATCCTCGGCGATACAGCCGTCGTCGGTGCCTGGCTGAAGACCAACCCTGACCTCAGCTCCGTCGGGGAACACATCACTGACAGCAGCTACTTTGGTACGGGTCTCGGCATTGCCGTGCGTAAAGATAACGAGGCGTTACTGAATAAGCTGAACACCGCTCTGGACGCGCTGAAAGCCGACGGGACGGTGGAGAAACTTAATAAGCAGTGGTTCCCTGAATAATCGGACGAGCTGGCCGCAGTAGCAGGCCAGCCCTTCCTGGCAGAGGTCGCCCGGTTGCACCGGTCTAACCCTGTCAGGGTTTTTCATCTGCGGTAATGAAAATTTTTCTGGTCGCACTGCCCCTAAGCCGTTTACACCCGCTGTAACAGCGTCAGCACCTCGTAATGCGCGGTGTGTGGAAACATATCGAACATCTGCACCCTGACAATACGGTAAGCCGGCAGACGGCCTATATCCGTAGCCATCGTCTCTGCGTTGCAGCTGGAGTAAAGTATCCACGGCGGCGCCATCTTATCCAGATAGTCACACAGCTCCGCCCCCATTCCCCGACGCGGAGGATTGACCAGCACCAGACCGGGCACGCTGCCCTCTCCGGTGGCAAAAGCGGTCGAGTCCAGCGCCGCAAAGCTGACTTTTTCCAGTCCCATCTGCGCGGCAGAACGCCGGGCACAGGCGATCGCCTCCTGACTTATCTCAATGCCGGTTAGCGTCATTTCAGGCGTGGCACAGTGCAGGCCAAAACCACCGACGCCGCAGAACAGATCCCACATCGTACTCACCTGCAGTGCGCCGACCCACTCACGGGCCGTCGCGTACAGCGCAGCAGCCACTTCCGGGTTGGTCTGGAAGAAGCTCTTGGGCAGGATCGACAACGGAACATCGTTGAGCTGCTCGGCCAGCACCTGGTTTTCAGTCAGCGGGATCTCCTCCTCCCCCTCAAGGATAGCCATAGCCACAGGCTGTATATTGGCAGAGATCGCCACCAGCTGCGGCAGCGCACGCTGCAGTTCAGGCAGCGCAGCGCGCAGCTGTGCCAGCTTAGCGGTCGATCGCAGTACAAAGCGCAACATCAGCTGGCCGGTATGATGACTTTCCGTTAGCAGGATAAATTTCAGTTCACCGCGCCGGCGCGCCACGTTGTAAGGCGTTAATCCGGCGCGGGCAATAAACGGACGCAGTTCAGCAAATACGCTGGCAAAGCTGTCGGGATAAAGCGGGCAGTCGGCCAGATCCACTGGCGTACCATCGCGGTGCAGCATACCCAGCAGCGGACGTTCCACGCTGCCGCTGACCACCATTTTGGCTTTATTGCGAAATTTTTGCTGCGCCGACACCGCCGGAGGCAGCCACTGCCCGACCGGATGGGCTTGCAGAAGCTGCTGCAGGTGGGACTGTTTTTGGGCAAGTTGCCGGGGATAAGGCGTCTCCAGCCACTGGCAGGAGCGGCAGCGGCCGGCGTCGTAAAGCGCGCAATACATGATGAAAGCCTGATAAGGGAAGCGAAATGCAGGAAGACAGTATAGCAGCGAGGGGTTACCGATAAAACTGCCGGCTGCTCTGCGGCACGAACAGCAGCAGCAGGATAAGCATATCAGGAAGTTTCTGCCCCAGCAGAGACTGAATGACCTGGCGGCCACTGTCCCGATTGATACTGAATATCTCCGGATAGATCCAGCCCATCGACGCAATAAACATATAAACTACCACCACCAGCTGCGCCAGCAAAAATCCCCAGCGTCCCCAGCTACGCCCGCGCATCAGCGCTATCGCACAGCGCAGTTCAATAAAAAAAATCAGCTGGCTGGCAATAAAAATCAGCGTGGAATCCCAGGCCTGTGCGCTGCGGTGAATAAAATTCATCAGTTCCAGAAATCCCAGCTCGTTGAATAGCAGCATCACGCCCAGACAGCGGGTGGCAATAATGGCAATACCGGCAATCCACACCGGGACCGGGACAGGCCCCGCATCGCGCAACAGGATCTTATCCTCTCTCAACAGTGCTGACTTTTTTCTCTCCCGCTTTGCCGGAGGTATGCCCTGAAGGCGAACAGCTGACCCGTTTTGGTGTTTTACAATTGCGCTCACCAGAATATTCCCACTAGAAAGAGAAAAAGTGTCTTTTAAATTCACTGTGCCAATAAATAATAGCCTGATAACGGGATGACGTTCGCCAGATTAACCGACGACACGACTTGTTATCTTAAAGATTAATTTCTTTAATACATCCTGGCATGATATCTGCCGTACTCATCCGGCATATCACTGTTTATCGGCAGTCACCCCCCTTATTTTTAGCCTGGGTAACAGAATAATTCCACTGCCGGGAGCGAAAAGCACCCGCAGGCTATTTTGCCTGATTGTTGATAGCCGTGAGGAAGTTAATCGCTGTGCCTGCAAATAAAATTAGCGCATCCGCTGAAGAGCACGCAACCGGCTCATCGGCCTGCCGCTAAGGGTTGTCAGCCAGATGTATTTTTCCGGTGAGGGTTTGCACAATAGCGCTAAGCAGCCTGACGCCTGTCGCAAAATAAATCTCAGCTTAGGATGATGAATAATCCCTTCCCGGGTGTTGCGGCGGCGCTGCGTAAAGATTCCCTCTTTTTAATGGGATCCCGGTACAGTTAAGGCAATACCTGCCTGGCGTCTCTGACGTAGCGACGACATAATGGCCGCTGCGGATATTGCCCCGCATGATGAATGCCTCAGTGGCGATGTGAGTAATGAGAGTCATTGCGTAACACAAGCTGAACGGAGTGAAATAACGTGTCAAAAGTATTAGAACATTACCACTACCTTCATGAGATCCCGGAGCTGGGTTTCCAGGAGTTTAAAACCTCGGCCTACATCAGCCAGCAGCTCAGGGCCGCCGGATACGTCGTACAGGATAATTTTAATGCCACTACCGGTATCGTGGCGGTACTGGACAGCGGTGTGCCGGGACCGACCCTGGCATTACGCGCGGATATGGATGCACTGGGGCATATCATTGACGGCGTCCCCTGCGCACGCCACACCTGCGGCCACGATGGTCACTCCTCCGTTGTCCTGACGGCCGCACAGGAGCTGATGGCCGAACAGGCCATTAAAAAAGGCCGTCTCAAACTGATTTTCCAGCCGGCCGAAGAACTGGGTACCGGTGCACTGGCGATGATTGCCGGCGGCGCGATCGATGATGTGGATATGATCCTCGGTTTCCACGTGCGTCCGGCGCAGGAGTGTGCCGTTGGCACGGCGATCCCAGCCGTTTACTATTCGGCCTGCGTCACCGTTGAGGCGATTATTCGCGGCCAGACTGCGCACGGTGCCCGCCCGCATCTCGGCGTCAACGCCCTGGATGCCGGGGTCAGTGCGGTACAGGCGGTCAACGCCATCCATATGGCAGCGGACAGCATGTGGAGCGTCAAAGCGACACGCTTCCTCTGCGATGCGGGCGTGACCAATTCCATCCCGGATGAAGCGCGGGTGGTGTTCGATCTGCGGACGGCAAAAAATGAGGATATGCTGGTGCTGCAGGACCGCGTCCGACGTGCCATCGAGCACAGCGTGGCGGCCTATGGTGCGCAGGCAGAAGTGCAGGTTCTTAAGGCGATGCCTGCAGCAGAAATTGATGACGAGATGAGCGCGCTGATTGCCGGGGCGATTGTTGACGTGCTGGGTAAGGAGGCACTGATGGCTCCCCGTGCCACGCCGGGCAGTGAAGATTTCTTCCACTATCCGGTCGAGCGCCCCTCGGTAAAAGCGGGATTCTGGGGGCTGGGCACCGGATTACTTCCCGGCCTGCATCATCCGGATATGCACTTTGATCTGAATTCACTGCCGGTGGGGATAAACATTTTTAAAGCCTGCGTCAAGAAGGTGCTGGGGTAGTCCCTCCTCCCGCACCCCCTGGCTGAGGGGAAAAACAGGCTGACCAGAACAAAAGGTCAGCCATCACAGCGTCCCCGCAGGGTGCAACCTTTTGTGTAGGCCGTCCCCTGCAGAGAAGATGCACAGCACGGGGTGCAGTCCTTTATCGCGCTCCGCTTACTGCCGCCATTAATGCCCGCTGCGCGCCCGCTGAATATCCTTCAGCCGCTGCTTCTCATTCCCCGCCATCAGCCGCCAGGCAATAAACCCGACAATCCCGACCACCAGCAGGATCAGCGTTGCCAGCGCGTTGATCTCCGGATTTATCCCACGGCGAACAGTGGCAAAAATCTGCATCGGTAAGGTATTAGCCCCCGGCCCGGTCACAAAGTTGGAGATCACCAGGTCATCCAGCGACAGGGTAAAGGCCAGCAGCCAGCCGGTGACAATCGCCGGAGCGATCATCGGGACGGTGATGACAAAGAACACCTTCAGCGGCGTGGCCCCTAAATCCATCGCGGCTTCTTCGATGGAGCGATCCAGCTCGCGGAGGCGAGAATTGATCACCACCGCAACGTAGGCAGTACAGAAAGTCACATGTGCCAGCCAGATGGTCAGCATTCCACGCTCTGCAGGCCAGCCAAAGGCATTGCTCATCGCCACAAACAGCAGCAGTAGTGACAGCCCGGTGATCACATCCGGCATCACCAGCGGCGCGGTGAGGATAAAGGCAAAACCGGTGGAGCCCTTAAAGCGCCCGAAGCGCACAATCACCATGGCCGCAATCGTTCCCAGGATCACCGCCGCCGTGGCCGACAACCCGGCCAGAGAGAGACTGAGGGTGACGGCGCGGATCATCGCATCATCATTAAACAGCACGTGATACCAGTGCAGGGAGAAGCTCTCCCACGCCGCCAGTTGAGATGAGTTAAAGGAGTACACCACCAGCAGCAGCATCGGCGCGTAAAGAAACACAAAACAGACCACGAGAATGGCCGTACGCCATTTTGAGCGAATAACCGGTAACTGACTCACGCTTTTTCCCCCATCTCTTTGTTCTGATGTTTATGGAACCAGATAATGGGCAGGATCAGGATCAGCAGAATAATCACCGCCAGCGCCGAAGCCACCGGCCAGTCGTGGTTATTAAAGAACTCCATCCACACCACGCGCCCGATCATAATACTGTCAGGGCCGCCCAGCAGTTCAGGGATCACGTACTCCCCCACCGCCGGAATAAACACCAGCATCGATCCGGCAATAATCCCGCCTTTGGTCAGTGGCACAATGACACTCCAGAAGGTTTTTAGCGGGCGGGCACCCAGATCGAGCGACGCTTCCACCAGTGAGTAATCAATCCGCGTCAGGGCGGTGTAGATCGGCAGCACCATAAACGGCAGATAGCAGTACACAATCCCGATATAAACGGCAAGGTCGGTGTAAAGAATGGTGAGTGGGTGATCGGTGATCCCCGTCCACATCAGAAACCGGTTCAGTAAGCCGTTATTATTGAGGATGCCCATCCAGGCGTACACCCGCACCAGGAACGAGGTCCACGAGGGCAGGATCACCAGCAACAGAAGAATATTGCGCGTTGAGGGCGATGCATGCGCTACGGCCCAGGCCAGCGGATAACCAATCAGCAGGCAGACAATGGTGGCAATCCCGGCCACCTTCAGCGAGTGCAGATAGGCGAGGATATACAGCGGATCGTCGGTCAGCGTCAGGTAATTGCCGAAGTTCAGCGCCATGGTCAGCTGGCCGTCGGCCCAACTTAACAGGTCGGTATACGGCGGGCTGGCACGGGCGATATCAGCAAAGCTGATCTTCAGAACAATCAGAAACGGCAGTAGAAACAGCAGTGCCAGCCAGAGGTAAGGCAGGCCGATGATCAGCTTACGTCCGTGTGCCGTTTGCAGGCGCGTCAGCAGCCCTTTAAAGCCGGTTTGCTGGCCGCTAGGCGGTTTGGTCTTACGTTCAGAATATGGGTTCATGATTTACACCGTTAAGACCACACAGCTATCGGCATCCCAGCAGAGACGCACTTCGTCACCCCAGGTCGGGGTATCCTTACGAAAGCGATAGGCATTTTGCAACTGGGCGCTGATCATCTGTCCGCTGCGCAGGCGAACGTGATAAATCGACAGGTCACCGAGGTAGGCGATATGCACGACTTCCCCGACGGCAAAGTTACAGCCATCCGCCGGAACGGCTTCGCACAGCATGACTTTTTCCGGACGCAGCGCTACGGAAACGGGTACGCCGTCGACCACCGAGACATCCGAGGCGACTTTCAGCGGATGGATCAGCCCCGGGCAGTCAATAATCAGACCATCGTCCTGACGGTCACGCAGCAGGCCTTCGAACAGATTAACCGACCCGATGAATTCAGCGCTGAAGCGCGTGGTCGGGTGCTCATAAATCTCTTCCGGCTCGCCCATCTGCACGAATTTGCCCCGGTTCATGATCGCAATACGGCCTGCCATCGTCATCGCTTCTTCCTGATCGTGGGTCACCATGACGCAGGTCGCCCCGACGCGCTCAAGGATATCCACCACTTCATGCTGCATCCGGTCACGCAGTTTTTTGTCCAGCGCCCCCATCGGTTCGTCGAGCAGCAGCAGCTTCGGGCGTTTGGCCAGGCTGCGGGCCAGCGCCACGCGCTGACGCTGACCGCCGGAAAGCTGGTGCGGTTTGCGTCTGGCATATTCCTGCATATGAACCAGAGCAAGCATTTCCGCCACGCGTTCAGCAATCACCTCTTTGGCTAAGCGATCCTGCTTCAGACCGAACGCAATGTTCTGCTCTACCGTCATATGGGGAAACAGCGCGTAGGACTGGAACATCATATTGATCGGACGCTGATAGGGCGGCACATGGGAGAGATCCAGACCATCCAGCACAATCTGCCCCTGGCTAGGGGACTCGAAGCCAGCCAGCATGCGCAGCAGCGTTGACTTACCGCAGCCAGACGGGCCAAGCAGGGCAAAGATCTCGCCTTTATAAATGGTGAGGTTCACATCATCCACCGCGTGCTGACCGTCAAAAGATTTGGTCAGGTTGCGGATTTCCAGCAGCGGCGTTAACGCCTTATCTGCTTTGCCTTCAGGACGGGGGATTGCGTCGTTCACGACCATGATACTCCGGCGCTAAAAGGGGGGGAACGGTGCGGTGCCCCACCCCTAAAAATGACAAAACAGAGGCCGGTTACCGCGCCTCTGCTGCTTAACAAATGTAAAACGAGGGTGCGTTACTTACCGCTTTTAACTTTAGTCCATGCACGCGTACGCACACGGTCAAGTTTTGGCTCCTGCACCTTCAGGGTAAACAGTTTTGCCATGGTGTCTGGTGTCGGATAGATCCCCGGGTTGTCACGGATGGCCGGGTCGACAAACGGCAGAGACGCTTTTACGCCACTGGCGTAAAACACCGTATTGGAGATCTGGGCCATCACTTTTGGCTCCATCAGATAGTTAATAAACTGATAGGCCTCATCGACGTTTTTCGCATCTTTAGGAATCGCCAGCATATCGAAGAACGCCAGCGCCCCCTGTTTGGGAATGCTGTAGGCAATATTCACGCCGTTCTTAGCTTCGACTGCACGATTTTTTGCCTGCAGGATATCCCCGGCCCAGCCAATGGCCACGCAGGTGTTTCCGTTCGCCAGATCGTTGATGTACTGAGAGGAGTGGAAGTAGCGAATGCTGGGGCGCAGTTTCAACAGCAGGTCAGTCGCGGCGGTATAATCTTTCGGATCGCTACTGTTAGGATCTTTGCCCAGATAGTTCAGCACGGTGGCAAAGATTTCTTCCGGTGCATCCAGGAAGGATACGCCACAGCTTTTCAGCTTTTCCAGGTTTTCCGGCTTCAGTACCAGATCCCAGCTGTCAACAGGGGCATCTTTGCCCAGCGCCGCTTTCACTTTTTCAACGTTGTAACCGATGCCCGTGGTGGCCCACAGGTATGGAATGGCGTACTTATTACCCGGATCGTGCTGCTCGAGCTTTTTCATCAGCTCCGGGTCAAGGTTTTTGTAGTTTGGCAGCTTGCTTCTGTCCAGCGGCTGGAACACGCCTGACTGGAGCTGGCGTGCCAGAAAGCTGGAGGAAGGCACCACGACATCGTAGCCGGTATTACCCGCCATCATTTTGCCTTCCAGCACTTCGTTGGAGTCGAAGACGTCATACACCACTTTAATACCGGTTTGCTTTTCAAAATCCGCGACGGTATTCGGCGCAATATAATCAGACCAGTTATAAACGTGCAGCGTCTTATCTGCAGCCAGTGAACCCGCAGAGACCGCCATCAGCGCACCCGCGACCACAGCTGACAACCATTTTTTACGTTGGTTGAACATTTTCCATCCTCCTGAACAGAGATAAACTAATGCCGGGCAGGCGAACCGGTGAACACCTGCCTGTTAATACAGGTTAGTACCTTCAAAGAAGCAGAGTGAATCAATATTCATTCTGTTGTTAATACTAAAAACCTATATATCTGGGGACGTTGCACGCATGATGCAGCCACGCAAGAATAGCCGCACTATCAGGTCCAGGCCAGCCCTCAGGGTAAAAAACGCCTTTTATCGATTTTTTATGCACGTTTCCTCTCTGTGATATGCCATTCATGGCATAAACAGCGACTAATATCTGGCATTAAAGGGCAAAATGCAGAATAAAACATCGTTCACACGGAGTAAGAAAGGCTGCTAAAAACTGCGGTTGAGGCGAAGAATGTGCTGGAAAGCGCTGACAGGATCAAAACAGGCGGAGTATGTCTCCGCCTGATGGGTAAACTGAAGGTCAAAGATGGGATTAATGCAGGACGGAATGCCCATCGGCAATGGGGGTACGATCGTCATCTTCACCGGGCATCAGCAGATGATTGGCAAAGGCTTCCATCACAATCATGGAGATCTGCTCTTCGCTCTGCTTCATAAAGTGAACAAACTGGCCGTAGGTCAGTCCGGCGGTCACCGTGACCGACTGGCAGACAATCAGCTTCGGCAGATTATCATCCTGAATGTCGAGAAACGCCTTCACCGTCAGAGAACTGGCGTTGATCTGCGACAGGTCTGCCAGCAGCGGGATCAGCGCCGTGGGTTTCACCTCGGCCAGCGCAGAAAACAGGATCACGTTGTCCACCAGATCAAGCTTGGCGTCAAACACCCCGTCAAAATTCTGCATATGCGGCAGATGAAGGGCCTGGCATGAATCACACTCAAACCAGGTAATGCTTTGCTGATCCAGCCAACGTCGCAATACGTCGAGATCCGGAACGACGAGTGAATCCATATTCTTTATCTCTTGCCGCAATAAAATTGCGACCTAGCTTACGTAAAAACGCTGCTAAAAACCATAAATACGACAGAAATATGACGCCAGGCGCTGCCTTTTAAAGATTAACCCAGGGATAGCATCGCCGGCCGCAGGGTTTCAGGGGGGCGCGGAATGCGCGGCAATGGTCAGGTCAATCGCCACCCGGTCATCCACTACGCCGACCAGACGGTCTACCCTGAAGGCACTGCGGGAGATGGCCGTAGAGGCATGCAGCGCCAGGCTTTGCGCACCAGGAGCCAGCACGCCATGATTATCCAGCGTGGCCTCCATCACCACCGGGCGACGCACATCTTTCACTGAAAGCAAACCAAAAATTCTGAACTGCCCCTGACCCAACGCGACCACCCGACTGCTGGTAAAAAGTATCCAGGGGTAGTGCGCCGCATCAAAAAACAGCGCCCCTTTAAGCTGGCTGGTCAGCAGAATATTGGACGCCACCAGCGTGGCCACCGGGATTTTCACCTCAATATGGTCCTGCCAGTCGGCGGCGGGATCGAGCGTTACGGTCCCCGTTACCCCCTGCAGGCGGGCCTGAGAAAAAGCATGACCAAATGCGCGCCAGGAGAGGCCTATAGCCGTTTTATCCGTTGAAATAGCATAGGTTGCAGGGGCCGCATACAGCGCCGTACTCATCAGCAATAAAAAACTCAGTAAATACACAGGGCGAGTCATCGGTAAACCTCCGTTTAGCAGTCATAGCGTAAACACCTGACCACGCCATTCTATTCACCGATTTATCCGCATGATGGCTACAGCGCCGGATTGCCCGACGCTAACGATGCCCTTTATCCACCGGTTTTCAGACAAAAACCGGGCTGGGCCTGCTCTTCAATCCATCCAATCATCTTAGCGGCTATATTCAGCCCAGTGGTCTTTTCAATCCCCTCCAGTCCGGGAGACGCATTCACTTCCATCACCAGCGGACCACGGTGAGCGCGCAGGATATCCACACCAGCCACATCCAGCCCCAGCGTCGCGGCAGCTTTGATCGCTATTGCCCGTTCAGCAGCGCTGATCGTTACCCGCCGGGCCCGGCCGCCGCGATGCAGATTCGAGCGGAAATCGCCCTCTTTCGCCTCGCGTTCAATCGCCCCGACCACCTCTCCGCCAATCACCAGACAGCGCACGTCACAGCCGCGGGCTTCTTTGATGAACTCCTGCACAAGGATGTGGGCATTGAGGCCGCGAAAGGCATCTATAACGCTTTCCGCAGCCTGACGAGTTTCCGCCAGCACCACGCCAATGCCCTGCGTCCCCTCAACCAGCTTGACCACCAGCGGTGCGCCCCCCACCATCTCGATCAAATCCCGGGTATCATCCGGTGAATGAGCAAAACCCGTCACCGGCATGGCAATCCCCGCCCTTGCCAGCAGCTGCAGTGAGCGCAGTTTGTCCCGCGCCCGGGCAATCGCCAGCGATTCATTGAGCGGATAACTGCCGCACATTTCGAACTGGCGCAGGACTGCCGTCGCGTAAAACGTGGTGGCGGATCCTATACGCGGGATCACCGCATCGAAGTGCGCCAGCTGACGCCCCTGATAATGAATCGCCGATGAGCCCGGATTGATATTCATATAGCAGGAGAGCGGATCAATGACCTCAACGCTGTGCCCGCGTGCCCGCGCGGCCTCCAGCAAACGCTTACACGAGTAAAGCGAACCATCACGGGAAAGAATGGCAATTTTCACCAGAAGCCTCCGGGGCGAAAGGGTTAGCGCGTTGCCCAGCCCTGCTGATGCAGGTAGTCAAGGATAAACGGGCGGCTCTCTTTAATGATGGTTTTCTGGATATGCTCACTCCAGCTTTCCGAGCGGCGATTGCTGTCGCGTGACTCATAATAAGCCACCAGCTCACGGTCATATTCCGCCAGCAGCACAGGGTCGAGCGGCTGATAGTGGTTTTCGTGCATCAGCATGGCCGCTGGCATACGCGGTTTGGTGTCCGGGTCCTGCTCAGGACTGCCCAGACACAGGCCAAACAGCGGCAGGACAAATTTCGGCAGGCCAAGCAGTTCAGTGACTTCCGCAATGTTGTTACGGATACCGCCAATATAGCAGCCACCAAAGCCCAGCGACTCTGCAGCCACCATTGCATTCTGCGCCATCAGTGCCGTATCGACACAGCCCAGCAGCAGCTGCTCTGCCAGCCCCAGCTGCGCATCAGGGCAGATTTGCTGATTACGGTTAAAGTCGGCGCAGAAGACCCAAAATTCTGCCGCCTGAGCCACATATTTCTGTCCACCGCTGAGGGTCACCAGCGCGTTACGCATCTCCGGATCGGTAATGCGGATAATGGAAGAGCACTGCAAAAAACTGGACGTAGAGGCCGACTGGGCAGCATCCAGGATCGCTGCGCGCTGCTCTGCGGTCATCGCCTGGTCGCTGAAGGCACGAATCGAACGGTGCGAACACATTAGCTTAATGGTCGGCGTCATGGGGATCTCCTGGTTTGGGCTTGTCACGCGAAGATCGCGTGTTAAAAAGGTCGGGTGCCATGACCCTTGCCGTCCGCCACATCATGACCGTGGCGGCAGGCAGCATCAGAGCAATCCCGGCAAAAATCATTACTGTTGCGGCAAGTTTACCGGTTAATGGCGACGGCAAGGGTAGCATTTCATGTAACGTCAGGTAAGAGAGGATGAGCAGCACTATGCCAAGGACTTCAAGAACCAGCACTGCCCGGGGAAGTTGAGTAAATGCACGCATAATGGCTCTCCTGCTGACGGCATTATTCTGACCGGGTGAGGATATTAAAGCGCAGAATGTGCGTTTGTGCATAGGTGCAGCGAATCAGACTAACAGGTAATTCCTTCTTCCTTTCAGCCTGGGATGCGGGCATCATAAGCGCCAATAAGCCATGATATGTGACATGTATCACATAAAAGTTCTGACCCTTTGAGGAGAAACCTATGTTTGCAGTGATTTTTGGACGTCCTGCCTGCCCGTACTGTGTTCGCGCGAAAGAGCTGGCTGAAAAACTGACGGAAGAACGTGATGACTTTAATTTCCGCTATGTGGATATTCACGCTGAAGGGATCAGCAAGGCTGACTTAGAGAAGACCGTGGGCAAGCCGGTTGAAACCGTGCCGCAGATCTTCCTCGACCAGACGCACATCGGTGGCTGCACAGAATTCGAAGCCTACGCGAAAGAAAACCTGGGTCTGTTCCAGTAACACCCACTGTTTGATATAGCACCGCACGTAAGCTGTCCCTGGTCGCCCCGGTCACCGATCGCGGTAAGCTGCCGGGGAGCTTTCGTTTTCCCTGCAACCTGATAACCGGGATAGGGGCATGGCGCGTAACAGGCTCCCTGAGCGACGGTAGCCGATCGCTTATCGACCAGCCGCATTATGCGCCCGCTATAACTGCCTTTTCCTGTCCTGTTGCTGATGCATCTCCATTAGCGTTCGCCACAACATCACCGTTAATGTCCCCGACCCGCACCAGAATACGGCGCTGGCAATAAAGGCGATCTCCTGACCCAGTCCCAAACGGTTAAACCCGTCTGACTGCATCAGCAGCAGACAGGGCGGTGACGCCAGGGCAATGGCAACGGCCATCGCCGTCAGCGGGGCGTCACGGGAAGTTAAGGCGGCCAGCGCTCCGGGTAAGACAAACAGCAACAGCCCCAGTTGGGCATGGCCGCTGTACCCTGCGGGTAGCGGAAAACGTACGGCAATGTAGATTGCACCATAGAGTACGCTGCAAGCGATAAGGCCTGACCAACGGATACCTTTCATCCACACGAGAATTTTCTCCGGGTAATTATCAACCCAATTCAATTCATTTCGACGAATCAATGAGTCAGCCCACTGACGCTGAGTAACCGCTTTTTATCCTGAATATTTGCCGAAAACAAAACCCGTAACAAATAAGCCTGCCAGGTGCTGGCTGTCATCCACCATAGCGACTAAAATGAGTCGCGCTTTATCTGGCAGTCGGCTAAGACCTCTCTTAACAGGCAACAGGCATGGCTACCGTTACGCAGTGAAATTTAGCGCATAAACCCCTTCCCATCAATAGGTTACTGGTAAACAAGAAGTTAAACCGTGAATATAAACGTCGCAGATTTGTTAAGTGGAAATTACATTCTGTTATTATTTGTCGTACTGGCGCTGGGGTTATGTTTAGGCAAACTTCGGTTAGGTTCTGTTCAACTCGGTAATTCTATTGGCGTTTTAGTTGTTTCTTTACTGCTCGGCCAGCAGCATTTCTCGATTAATACCGACGCCCTCAATTTAGGCTTTATGTTATTTATTTTTTGCGTTGGCGTGGAAGCCGGTCCCAATTTTTTCTCTATTTTCTTCCGCGACGGGAAAAATTATCTGATGCTGGCCATTGTGATGGTCACCAGCGCGATGATCCTTGCACTGGGCCTGGGGAAACTGTTCGGCTGGGATATCGGCCTGACGGCCGGGATGCTGGCGGGTTCAATGACCTCCACCCCGGTACTGGTTGGCGCGGGGGATACTCTGCGCCAGACGCTGACTGACGGCCAGAGCCTGAGTCAGGCACAGGATCACCTGAGCCTGGGCTACGCACTGACCTACCTGATTGGTCTGGTCAGCCTGATTTTTGGCGCACGCTATCTGCCAAAACTGCAGCATCAGGATCTGCCCACCAGCGCCCAACAGATTGCCCGCGAGCGCGGTCTGGATCCTGACAGCCAGCGGAAAGTCTATCTGCCTGTGATCCGCGCCTACCGCGTTGGGCCGGAACTGGTGGCGTGGATTGACGGTAAAAATCTGCGTGAGCTGGGGATATACCGCCAGACGGGCTGCTATATTGAGCGTATTCGACGCAACGGTATCCTGGCCAACCCGGATGGTGACGCAGTGCTTCAGCCGGGAGATGAAATTTCTCTGGTGGGCTATCCTGACGCACACTCCCGCCTCGACCCCAGCTTTCGTAACGGTAAAGAAGTCTTCGATCGTGACCTGCTGGATATGCGCATCGTCAATGAAGAGATCGTGGTTAAAAATAACAATGCGGTGAATAAACGCCTGAGCCAGCTGAAGCTGACCGATCACGGCTGCTTTCTGAACCGGGTGATCCGCAGCCAGATTGAGATGCCGATCGACGACAGCATTATTCTCAATAAAGGCGATGTGCTGCATATCAGCGGTGAGGCAAGGCGCGTGAAGGCGGTGGCAGACCGCATCGGCTTTATCTCCATTCACAGCCAGATGACCGATCTGCTGGCTTTCTGCGCTTTCTTTATTATCGGCCTGATGATCGGCATGATCACCTTCCAGTTCAGCAGCTTTAACTTTGGCATTGGTAACGCTGCCGGGCTGCTGTTTGCCGGGATTATGCTGGGCTTCCTGCGCGCCAACCACCCGACATTTGGCTATATCCCCCAGGGCGCACTGACCATGGTGAAAGAGTTTGGTCTGATGGTCTTTATGGCGGGCGTAGGGCTGAGCGCCGGTAGCGGTATCACTAAAGGGCTGGGTGAAACCGGTCTGCTGATGCTGGGAGCCGGTCTGGTCGTCAGCCTGGTGCCGGTGATTATCTGTTTCCTGTTCGGAGCCTGGGTGCTGAAAATGAACCGCGCCCTGCTGTTCGGAGCCATTATGGGCGCACGTACCTGTGCGCCAGCCATGGAGATCATCAGTGATACCGCGCGCAGTAATATCCCGGCACTCGGCTATGCAGGAACCTATGCTATTGCTAACGTTTTGCTGACACTGGCCGGGACGCTGATTGTGATAATCTGGCCGATCCTTGGTGGGTAAAAAAAATTAATCGATTTCAGAGAACTTTTGTTGTGGGCTGAAGTCTTAATTAGTGCCACTGCTTTTCTTTGAAATCCCCTGATTGTGGAGCCCGTTAATCGTATGATTATCGGGTTTTTTTCTTTTGTGCTCCCCCTGCTGATCTCCCCTTCTCCTTAATGTTTCCTTAAGCCCTCCCCGGCAAACTGACAGCCTGGTCCTTCGTCAGACAGTTAAATTTTCATGAAATCGTCATTAATCCTCAACAAAAGCCAAACGAGCCATGCAATTAAGAGCGAAACTCTTTACCCCTTACCTGCTGGCTTTTACCTTAAGCAATTCGTGCTGTTAATTCTCAGTGCGATGCTGTTTATCTGGCTGTCGCGCAGTGAACGCTGGGATATGGCGATAACGCGGATGTGGTTCGATCCGCTGACCGGACAGTTTCCGTGGAAAGATAATGTCTGGCTGGATGCGATCAACCATCGTCTGCTGAAGCAGGGCGTTATCGTCATGGGCGTTCTGCTGCTGCTGGCCGGGTTTATCCGCCGTCAGCCGCGCTGGGTACTGGTGGCGCTGCTGATGGGCATTGGCCCGCTGGTGGTGGGCGTGCTGAAAGCCACCAGTGCCCACTCCTGCCCGTGGGACCTGGTGGAATTTGGTGGGAAGGCGGTCTCCTACCCGCTGTTCGGTGCGGTGCCGCTCAACAGCGGGCCCGGGCACTGCTTCCCGGGCGGCCATGCCTCCAGCGGGTTTAGCGCACTGGCGCTGTTTTTTCTGTTTTACCCGCGCCAGCCGCGCCTGGCCTGGGTCTGCTGGTGGTCCGCCCTGGCCCTCGGCATGGTCATGGGTTTTGGCCAGATTATGCGCGGCGCCCACTTTCTCTCTCACAATTTGTGGGCGGCATGGTGGGTCTGGCTGACGCAGTGTGTGATTTTTGGGTGCGTAACGTACCTGCTGAAAAGAACGAGGAAATTCTGATGATGGAAGAGTTAAACCGGGTGCTGTTTCTCTGGGTTAACGCCAGTACTGATTCGCCTGAATGGCTGATTGCCCTGGCGACGTTTATTGCCCGCGATCTTATTGCCATTGTGCCCCTGCTGATTGTCGGGCTATGGCTGTGGGGACCACGCAGCCAGCTCACCTCACAGCGCGTGCTGGTGGTGAAAACAGGTGTGGCTCTGCTCTATGCTCTGGCCATCTCCTGGTGCCTTGCCCATCTGTTCCCCCATCCACGGCCTTTTGCCATCGGTCTTGGTAATCAGTTCCTGTCGCACGCGCCTGATGATTCTTACCCCAGCGATCACGGCACGGTTATCTTTACCTTTGCCATCGCCTTTATTTGCTGGCACCGGATGTGGTCAGGTGCCATTTTACTGGTCACCGGCGTAGCCATTGCCTGGTCGCGCGTCTACCTTGGCATACACTGGCCGCTGGATATGCTGGGTGGCATGCTGGTCGGGCTGCTCTCGTGCCTGTTTGCGCAAATTTTCTGGCAGTTCTGCGGCGGCGCGTTGCTGCCCCGACTCTCTTCGCTTTATCGCACCGTCTTTGCCTTTCCCATCAGTAAAGGTTGGGTTCGCGATTAATGTTTATTTAGGGCCTGATTATTCAGGCCCTTTTTGCATTGATGCAGATCATCGTACCTTCTTTTAAAACACGAAAACTTTGCTGTTATTTCAGACAGCGGGGCGTTATTTATTGCGCAACACGCGCTTTAATCACGCCCGTTATTTTCCCTGTTGCGCAATAGCCCCCTGCAGGAAAAAATCCCTGCCACCCCAAAAACACAACCCACTGATAAATAGTATTATTTAATAAAAAACGCCACTATTATAACCAGAATAGCTCACTACTTACCCAGTTAAAAAACAAAAAAAGCAGTGTAAATAGCTGTTTAAACACCATTTAGCTGGTGATTAACGCCCTGAAAAAACAGCCTTGCAGACATTCACACTAAAAAAGGTGATGAAAGTGTGATTACGATCACCGGTAACCACAAAGACAGTGCTTTCATCTATTTTTTCTGGTGGTAGAGTGTGCGCCATTAAATCAAAGTAATTAATTAAAGCCGTAATCAGAAGCGAATTCTGTAGAGGCGAATGAAATACGATTTAGTTAATTGTTTTTACCTTTTAACCTGGAGAAATCATGGACACATCCCAAACGGCGGTGTTGAGCCCCGAAGCAACACAGGATGCCAGCGCGTGGCGTAAAACTGACACCATGTGGATGCTCGGCCTGTACGGCACAGCTATCGGTGCCGGCGTGCTGTTTCTGCCGATCAATGCCGGGATTGGCGGGCTGATCCCGCTGGTTATCATGGCGATACTGGCCTTCCCGATGACCTTTTTTGCTCACCGTGGCCTGTGCCGTTTTGTGCTCTCCGGCCGTCAGCCGGGTGAAGATATCACGGAGGTAGTTGAAGAGCATTTTGGCGTCGGGGCCGGTAAACTTATTACCCTGCTCTACTTCTTTGCCATCTACCCGATCCTGCTGGTCTACAGCGTGGCGATCACCAATACCGTAGAAAGCTTTATGACCCATCAGCTGCACCTGCAGGCACCGCCACGCGCCCTGCTGGCGCTGATTCTGATTGTCGGGTTGATGACTATTGTGCGTTTTGGCAAAGAGATTATCGTCAAAACCATGAGCGTGCTGGTGTATCCGTTTGTCCTGGTGCTGATGGTGCTGGCGCTCTATCTGATCCCGCACTGGAGCAGCGCGATTTTTGATAATGTCAGCATGAGCGGAACAGGAAAAGGGCTGATGATGACCCTGTGGCTGGCTATCCCGGTCATGGTTTTTTCCTTCAACCATTCACCGATTATCTCTGCCTTTGCCGTTGCCAAGCGCGAAGAGTATGGCGATCAGGCAGAGCCTAAATGCTCACGGATACTGGCACGCAGCCATGTGATGATGGTGCTCACCGTCATGTTCTTTGTGTTCAGTTGCGTACTCAGCCTGTCGCCAGCCAACCTGGCGGAAGCCAAAGCGCAGAACATCTCTATCCTGTCTTACCTGGCCAACCATTTTGACACCCCGCTGATGGCGTGGCTGGCCCCCGTCATTGCAATGGTGGCCATTACGAAATCCTTCCTGGGTCACTACCTCGGCGCGCGTGAAGGCTTTAACGGCACCGTAAACAAAATGCTGCGCAGCCGTGGGAAATCCATTGCCGAACATAAACTGAATCGCTTTACGGCATTGTTTATGCTGGTGACCACCTGGATTGTCGCCACGCTGGACCCAAGTATTCTGGGTCTGATTGAAAGCCTGGGCGGCCCGATCATTGCCGTCCTGCTGTTCCTGATGCCGATGTATGCCATCAACAAAGTGCCGGCAATGCGCAAATACAGCGGTAAACTGAGTAATGTCTTTGTGGTGCTGGTTGGCCTGGTGGCGATTTCAGCCGTCGCTTACGACCTGTTCTGACGGGGTGGGCCGACCGGTAAACGGGTCGGCCCCTTACTGATTAAGCGAACCAGCTGCCAAACCAGCCGTTCATTTTCATCATGATGTAGTCCCAGATACGCCCAAAGAAGCCCGCCTCTTTCACCTCATCTAATACCACCAGCGGCCGCTGCGCGATGGATTTTCCATCCAGCTGGAAGTCGATGGTCCCCACCACCTGATTTTTTGCCAGCGGTGCCGTCAGCTGCGGCTGGGCAAGCGTAAAACTGGCCTTGAGATTTTTCAGCTGTCCTTTGGGCAGGGTGATCGCCGCATCCTTCGCCACGCCCAGATTGACCTCTTTTCGCTCACCAAACCAGACACGCTGGGTGGCAAACGCATTCCCTGCCTTAATCGGTGTCACCGTTTCATAAAAACGGAAGCCCCATGTCAGCAGTTTTTCACTTTCTTTAAAGCGAATAGCATCAGTGGCGGCTCCCAGCACTACCGATATCAGCCGCTGATCGCCGTCAACGGCAGAGGCCACAAGGTTGTTTCCCGCACCGGACGTGTGGCCGGTCTTGATGCCGTCGACCTGGAGGTTGGTGCTCCACAGCAGCCGGTTACGGTTGTACTGACGGATCTTGTTAAAAGTGAATTCTTTCTCCTTATGCAGCGCATACTCCTCCGGCACGTCGCGGATCAGCGCCTGCCCAATCAGCGCCATGTCGCGTGCGGTACTGTACTGCCCGGAAGAATCCAGCCCGTGCACCGTTTTGAAGTGGGTGTTTTTCAGCCCCAACGCCTGCACATAATTGTTCATCAGGCCCACAAAGGAGTCCTGGCTCCCTGCCACATGGTCGGCAAGTGCAATGCTGGCATCATTACCTGACTGTATAACAATGCCTTTGTTCAGTTCAGATACCGGGATGCGGTCTCCCGGCTTAAGAAACATCAGCGACGATCCCTGCAAAATCGGATTGCCCGTGGCCCAGGCGTCCTTCCCGACGGTGACCATATCGTCTTTGCTGATCTTACCCGCTTTCAGCGCCTGGCCGGTCACGTAGCTGGCCATCATTTTGGTCAGACTGGCCGGATCAAGACGTTCATCGGCATTGGACTCGGCCAGCACTTTTCCACTGTGATAGTCCATCAGCACCCAGGCTTTCGCCGCGATCTGCGGGGCCGCGGGTGCCTGCTCAGCCCGCGCAGGTGACAGCGACAGCAACAGCAAAGTGGTGGGGGTAGCCAGTGCAAAAACACGGGAAGAGAAAGACGTATTTTTCATGGGGTGACCGCTTATCCATTTGAAAGGCAATTATAAAAGTGAAACCAGGTGTTTAACTGCCCTACACTAAGGCGTTATATCCTGAAAATGAACAACTTAACCGTAAAGTTTCTTAGAGTTTATTCAATCTGGCAGAATTTGCCCGACTCTCTGGCTGATTTTTCGTCATTTTTAACGGGATTAAAACGGGCGAAAATCCGAATTTGCCGCGAACAGTTAAGCCTGTCACAAAATTCCGCTACTCTGAGACGCCACTGCCCGAGGAGTTTGATGATGGATTTAGCGCTGTTCGATCTCGACGAGACACTGATTTGCGAAGACAGTACCGGTCTGTGGCTGCGCTGGCTGGTTGCGCAGGGGTTTGCCCCCGACGGACTGATCGATGAGGAGCGGGCCCTGATGGAGCAGTACTATCAGGGTTCTCTGTCGATGGAAGAGTATATGCACACCACACTGTCACCGCTGAATGGCATGGCGGCCTCGACGGTATCTGGTTGGATCCGCCGGTTTATTCATCGCGATATTCTGCCCCGTGTCTACCCTGCCGCCCGGGAGCGCATGGCCTGGCACCGGCAGCGGGGGGACACCATTCTGGTTATCTCCGCCAGCGGCGAACATCTGGTCGCACCGATAGCTGAACAGCTGGGGGCATGTGGGGCACTGGCGATAGGCGTAGAAGTTATCGATGACCGCTACAGTGGACAGATCTACGGCACGCTGACCTATAAAGAAGGGAAAGTGACCCGGCTAAAAGAGTGGCAGGCCGCTCAGCAGACCGCCCCTTTTTCCCACATCTGGGCATACAGTGATTCGATAAATGATCTGGCCATGCTGGAACATGCGGATCACGCCTGTGTGATTAATCCCGCGGCAGCGCTGAATCAGCTGGCACTGCAGCGCGGCTGGGAAATTTGCCGCTGGGCCAGATAGCCTTCAGGGCTGACCGTAGCAGGTCAGCCCTGCTGACATCAGGGTTGCAGACCCACCCTGAGCAGCTTGCCGTTGCGCTCATCGGTCAGGACATACAGCCAGCCGTCCGGCCCGCTGCGCACGTCACGAATGCGTTCGCCGCGATCGGTCAGCAAGCGCGCCTGCTCTTCAACCCGATCGCCGTTCACCCGCAGCTGGATCAGGTTCTTTTCTTTCAGCGCGCCGATAAACAGACTGTCTTTCCACTGGGGAAAACGGCTGCCGCTGTAGAATGCCATGCCGCTGATTGCCGGGGAGACCTTCCAGTATAAAACTGGCTGTTCCGTGCCCGCCACCCGTCCTCCTTTCGAACCGGGTACCTTATCACCGCTGTAATCAATGCCCCAGGTCGCCAGCGGCCAGCCGTAATTCTTACCCTTGCGCGGAATGTTGATTTCATCGCCGCCGCGCGGCCCGTGTTCACTTTCCCAGATTTCACCGCTGGCGGGGTTCATAGCCAGCCCCTGTGGGTTACGCATTCCCCAGCTCCAGATCTCTGAACGCGCTCCCGCTTTATGTGCCAGTGGATTATCGGCCGGTACGGAACCATCGGCATTCAGGCGAATAATTTTTCCCTGAAGTGCTGACAGATCCTGCGCTTTTTCCGCCTGGAAATTATCACCAAAGGCGATAAACAGGTGGCCGGTACGGTCAAAGGCCATCCTGGTGCCCAGATTCGCCCCGGTTGACACGCCCTGCTGACGCAGGACTTCACGGAAATCGGTTAAGCGAAGATAATCATCACTCAGGCGGGCATAGCCTACCGCAGCCCCGGCGCGACCATCATGCCCGCCTACGGTATAGCTAAGCCAGACACGGCGGCTGCTGGTAAAGTCCGGGGCCAGCACCACATCCAGTAATCCCCCCTGGCGCTGTGCCCAGACGTCAGGCACGCCAGCGATCGCAGGCGACAGGCCCTTCCCCGCCTGCCAGCGCCGCAGCTGGCCGGATCGCTCGGTGATCAGCAGTCCCTGATCTTCGGGTAAAAAGGCCAGTGACCACGGATGGTCAAGCCTGTCCTGCAGTACCTCTACCTGAACCTTATTCGCCAGCACTGAAGGACTGAGTAATAACGCCGGAAGGAACGCGAATGCCGCCAGGTAATGCCTCATCGTAATTGCTCCTTGTAACCATTTGTTAAATAAATTTAGCTAAGTTGTCAGTAATTGCCGAATTATCTGGCGCACTGCGCTATATTTCTCCGGCTGTGACCTGCAATACTTTCATTCAATACGACAAGGGATAGTTATGATGACTTCACGATTAACACAGACAGGCTTCGCACGTGTTCTGCTGTTGCCTTTTATCATGCTGGCTTTACTGCTGACACTGAGCGGTTGTGGCGACAAAGAGCCTGAGCAGCGCAAGGCTTTTATTGAGTTCCTGCAAACCCGCGTGCTGGCGAAATCTCAACTGGCTGTTCCGCAGCTGACCGACGATGAGAAGAAGGCCTTCGGTCCTTATGCCAGTGACTATGCGATCCTGACCGATTATCACCAGGGAATGAGTGAGATATTTAACGCGTCGCTGGTGCCTGTTTTTTCCAGCCTGAACCACGTGGGTTCGGTCACCACGCTGATAGCTAAACGCGATGAAATGAGCAAAATGGCCGCTGACAGTAAGGCATGGGAGCCTGCGCTTGCCAAACAACGCGCGGACGCTGATGCGAAACACCAGGCGCTGAAGCAGCCGGAAGATTTGAAAGCGGTCTACGATCAGGTGTATACCAAACTGGTAGCACAGCCTGATGACGTGGCCCGCCAGATCGCCACGTTGGTGCCGGAAACGCTGTCTCTGGTGGTCAGTCAGGTCGATCTGCTTAAACAGCAGGGTGATAAGGTGAAGATTATCGGTAACAGCGTCCAGTTCACCGACCAGAAGGCACTGGATCAGTACAACGCCATTCAGCAAAAATTACAGCCGTTGGTGACTGAGCTGTCGAATACGGTGAGTAAATTAGAAAATATGATGCGTTAACGGTTAAACGGTGGCGACCGCAACAGCGGTCGCCACTGACCCAATGCCTTATTCTGCGGGCAGTGCGACCACGTCACGAACCATCTCGTCAATAGCACTTTTCAGCTCGGCCTGGTTAATCGGCGCGCTGCTGTTTGCCACCGTTTTACCATAAGCTTTACGCACCACTTCCATCACCGGTTTCCCTGTTTTCGCATCCAGAAGCTCGGCCTCGAGGAACAGCACGCTGTTCTGCGTCCGGTGGCCGGATGCGGCCATGGTGCTGGCTACCACTGCGGCCACCGGAACCACTTCATAAAATTTCATGTCCTGATTTTCCGCGTTCACTGCCGTGATGGCGGTTTTCATCACCAGCGTACCGGGTTCCGGCTGACTCACCAGCGGCTTGCGCTGCGCAACCGCGGTTTTGAGCTGGTTATCGAGGTACATTCGAATCTGGTCAAGTGTTGCCTGGCTGACCCGGTTATTGGGCTTTGCGGCAGGATAGTAAACGACCGGGGTGTAATAGATCCCGCGATAGTCGGACAGCTTGTAGTCCGGCGAAATCCAGCGCAGCGTTTGATGGCCGCTGGGCGATTCGGACGGTTTCAGTTTTGAGTAATCCGATAAGAAACCGGAATATTGAGTGGTATTAGCCACTTTAGACGAACAGCCCGCCAGCACTAAACACAACGTTGCCAGCCCGGCGACCAGAGGTAAACGTGCAGAATGCATTGCCATATCCTTACAGGGTGAAGGTTATTCAAGCATAGAGCGCCTGTCATCAATCACCAGACAATGTGCACAATATTTGTTCTGGCTGCACTGATGGCTAGGTTTTTAGCTTCGGATCCAGCGCATCACGCAGGCCATCTCCCAGCAAATTAAAAGCCAGCACGGTGAGGAAGATTGCCAGACTGGGGAAAATCGCCACATGCGGAGCCATCACCATATCAGCCTGCGCCTCATTGAGCATGGCCCCCCACTCCGGCGTCGGGGGCTGTGCCCCCAGCCCAAGGAACGACAGACTGGCCGCAGAAATAATGGATGTACCAATACGCATGGTGAAATACACCACGATCGATGACAGCGTTCCGGGCAGGATGTGGCGCAGGATAATCGTCAGATCCGATGCCCCGATGCTGCGCGCCGACTCAATATAGGTCAGATGCTTCAGGACCAGCGTATTCCCCCGCACCAGCCGGGCAAAAGCCGGAATACTGAAGATCGCCACAGCGAGAATCACGTTCGACATGCCGTTGCCCATCACCGCCACAACGGCTATCGCCAGCAGGATCCCGGGAAACGCAAACAGCACGTCACAAATGCGCATGATGATGCGATCCCACCAGCCTTCGTAATAGCCCGCCAGCAGTCCCAGCAATGTGCCAATCGCCGCACCGACTGCCACGGAGAAAAATCCCGCCACCAGAGAGAGCCGGCTGCCCAGCAGCACGCGGCTGAAAATATCCCGCCCGAGCGCATCGACCCCAAACCAGTGGATCAGCGACGGCCCTTCATTCAGCCGGTCGTAATCAAAAAAGTTTTCCGCATCAAACGGCGCAAGCAGCGGAGCAAACAGCGCCGTCAGGATCAGCAGCAGCACAAAAACAGCGGCGATCATCGCCACGTGCTGGCGGCGGAATCGTCGCCAGAACTCCCGCCACGGCGTACGGACGCGATGGGGGCTGACACCCGGCAGCGCAGAAAGAACGGCGTTACGTCGCCAGTTGATCATCGTGCATCCTTACTTATAGCGAATGGCGGGGTTGATAGCCGCATACAGCATATCAACGACCAGGTTAATCAAGATAAATTCCAGCGAAAATAGCAGCACCTCGGCCTGGATCACCGGGTAGTCGCGCATGGCCACCGAATCCACCAGCAGTCGCCCCAGACCCGGCCAGTTGAAGACCACTTCCACCACGATCGACCCGCCGAGCAGGAAGCCAAACTGCAACCCCATCATGGTCACCACCGGGATCATCGCGTTTCTCAGTCCGTGTTTAATCACCACCACCGATTCACGCACGCCTTTGGCACGCGCGGTACGCATGTAATCTTCCTGCATCACCTCAACGAACGAAGCACGGGTAAAGCGTGCCATGACGGCCGCCACGGCCGCCCCCAGCGTAATGGAGGGTAAAATGTAGTGCTGCCAGCTATCGGCACCGACCGTCGGCAGCCAGCCCAGCTCAACGGAGAAGACCTGCATCAGCAGAATACCCAGCGCAAATGCCGGGAACGAAATCCCCGATACGGCCAGCGTCATGCCCAGCCGGTCGGGCCAGCGGTTGCGCCACACGGCAGAGGCAATACCAATCGCCATACCAAAAATAACCGACCACACCATGCTGGTCAGCGTCAGCCACAGGGTGGGCAGAAAACGCTGGGCGATCTCCTCAGCGACCGGGCGCTTTGACACCATGGAGATACCAAAATCGCCGCGCACAACGTGGGTAATGTAGTGCCAGAACTGCTGCGGTAATGGCAGATCCAGGCCCAGTTGCTGGCGGACCATTGCCACTACCTCGGCATCGGCTTCGCGTCCGGCAACCAGCCGTGCCGGATCGCCCGGCAGCAGGTGGACAAAGAGGAAGACCAGCACCGCGACAATCAGCAGCGTCGGGATCAGACCCAATAAACGTTTTAAAAAGTAATTAAGCATCTTGCACCCTGCGCCCCCCTTTTCGGGAGGCGCGCCAGTCGGTTACTTCAGGTCGGCATCGTCAAAGCTGAACGAGGTATCCGGCATCACATAAAATCCGGTCAGATTTTTGGTATTGGCTGACACCAGCTTTTCCACCACCAGCGGAGCCCAGGGCTGATCTTTCCAGATACGATCCTGAGCGTCTTTGTACAACGCAGCTTTTTTCTCGCCGTCGGTGGTATTCAGCGCATCAGCCAGGTCTTTATCAACCTGCGGATTGCTGTAGAAGGCGGTATTAAAGATGGTCGGTGGCCAGGACTGCGTAGCAAACAGCGGCGTCAGCGCCCAGTTGGCTTCCCCTGTCGACGCAGACCAGCCGGTGTAAAACATTCTCACACCGCTCTCTTTCTGGCCTTTATCTTCCACCTGCGCCGCGCGCTGGCCGGCATCCATGGCTGTCAGTTCAACTTTGATACCGACCTGCGCCAGCTGCTGCTGGGTGAACTGCAACACTTTTTGTGCCGTACTGTGGTTGTGAGAAGACCACAGCGCCGTGGTAAAGCCGTTGGGATAGCCCGCCTCTTTCAGCAGCTCACGCGCTTTGGCCGGGTTGTATTCCGGGGTCGGGTAGCTTTGTGAATACTGGATCGACGGCGGCACGATCCCCGTTGCCGGGGTGGCATAGCCGGCAAAGGCCACTTTCGCCAGGGCCTGTCGGTTGATGGCGTAATTAATTGCTTCACGCACCTTCGGATTATCAAACGGCTTTTGCGTCACGTTAAAGCTGATGTAACGCTGCATGATGGACGGTGAGGTGACCAGATCCAGCTTGCTGTTTTTTTCCAGTAGCCTGGCCTGCTCAAACGGGATCGGGAAAGCAAAGTTCGCTTCCCCGGTTTGCAGCATAGCGGAACGGGTATTGTTATCCACCACCGGACGCCAGGTGATACTGTCCAGTTTTGGATAACCCGTTTTCCAGTAGCCGGCGAACTTTTTCACCTTCACAAACTCGGTCTGATTCCAGGTCACAAACTCGTACGGACCGGTGCCGACCGGGTGGAAGCCGATGTCCTTGCCGTATTTTTTCAGTGCAGCCGGCGAGATCATCGCCGCTGCCGGGCTGGCCAGGGTATTAATAAAGGCCGAGAACGGCTGCTTAAGGGTAATTTTTACCGTACTGTCGTCCACTACGTCCGTCGTGGCGATGGTTTTGAACAGGTTATAACGTTTGAGATGGTTATCCGGATTGCTGGCACGGTCGAGGTTAGCCTTGACCGCGGCCGCGTTAAACGGCGTACCATCCTGGAACTTCACGCCTTCTCTCAGCTTAATAGTGTAAATCAATCCGTCCGGGCTGGCCTGATAGCTTTCCGCCAGCACATTTTCCAGCTTCATGGCTTTATCAAAGCCAAACAGCCCCTGATAGAAGGACTTTGCCACCGCCTGCGACAGCGTATCGTTGGCATCGTACGGATCGAGCGTGGTGAAATTGGAGGCAACAGCAATGGTTACGTCTTTCGCCGCCCAGGCGGGCAGTGCGACGGCGCTACCGAGCAGGCCAGCGGTTAACAGCAACTTACGCGTGTATTGATTCATCATCTTACGTCATCCCTTGTTGTCGTTATGCAGAATTCAGGTGCGGTGAATGGCATGGCGCGCCACGTAGTGCCCGGCGCTCACCTCCACCAGTGGGGCCACCTCCGGCTCGTCGCCGACAGCACGTATCGGGCTGGGTATTTCATCAACTAACAGTGCCCGTTCACGCCGGCGGTGTGCCGGATTGGCTACGGGCACCGCCGCCATCAGCTTGCGGGTGTAAGGATGCTGGGGATGTTCGAATACCGCCTGCCGGGGCCCGATCTCCACAATCTGCCCGAGGAACATCACCGCCACGCGATGGCTGATGCGCTCCACCACCGCCATATCGTGGGAAATAAACAGAAACGCAATGCCGAACTCGCGCTGCAGATCGAGCATCAGATTGATAATCTGCGCCTGAACAGATACATCCAGCGCAGAGACCGCCTCATCCGCGATCACCACCTTCGGGTTAAGCGCCAGTGCCCGGGCAATGCAGATGCGCTGACGCTGCCCACCGGAGAACTCATGTGGGTAGCGCTGGGCATGTTCCGGCAGCAGGCCGACGCGCTCCAGCAGAGTGGCGACGCGCTGCGCGGCTTCCTCGCCGCGGGCAATACCATGCACCAGCAGCGGTTCCATAATGGAAAAGCCCACCGTCAGGCGCGGGTCGAGCGAGGCGTAGGGGTCCTGAAAGATAAACTGGATATCCCGCCGCAGGTGCGACAGCGCGCTGCCAGCCAGCGTCTCAATGCGCTGACCGTTAAAGGTAATACTGCCTCCCTGGCTCTCGACCAGTCTCAGCAAAGAGCGGCCGGTGGTCGACTTACCGCAGCCGGACTCCCCCACCAGCGCCAGCGTTTCGCCGGGCCGGAGATCGAAGCTCACCTTCTCCACGGCATGCACCCGCCGGTGTACGCGGTTCAGCAACCCGCTACGGATATCAAACCGGGTGACCAAATCGCGTACCTGCAAAATGGGTTCCGCCTGCGGGTCTACTGTATCCTGGGGCTGTTCATCCACCGGTTCGCCGTCACGCAGCAGCGGGAATTTCGCCGGCCAGTGTCGTCCGGTCATCGCGCCCAGTTTGGGTACTGCAGCCAGCAACGCACGGGTATAGGGTTGCCCGGGTGCGGAAAAAATGGCATCAACGCTGCCGGTTTCCACCACGTCACCGCGATACATCACCTGCACACGATCGGCCATTTCGGCCACCACCCCCATATCGTGAGTGATAAAAATCACCCCCATCTGCATCTCTTTTTGCAGCACGCGGATCAGCTGCAGGATCTGCGCCTGAATAGTGACATCGAGCGCCGTCGTCGGCTCATCGGCAATCAGCAGGGCAGGACGGCAGGAGAGCGCCATGGCAATCATCACCCGCTGACGCATTCCACCGGAGAGCTGATGTGGGTAGCGTCCCAGCACGTTTTTAGCCTCCGGTATCCGCACCAGATCAAGCATTCGCTGTGCCTCAGCCAGCGCCCCGGCATGGCTTTTTCCCTGATGCAGGCGGATGGATTCAGCAATCTGCTCCCCCACCGGAAACACCGGGTTAAGCGAGGTCATCGGCTCCTGAAAGATCATCGCCATATCGGCACCGCGAATGCGACGCAGCTGCGACTGTGACAGCGTGGCAAGGTTGACCTGCTGCTGATTACGGCGGCGCAGCCACATCTCACCGCTTTCGATAACCCCACCGCCCTGTTCCACCAGCCGCATCAGCGCCAGCGAGGTGACGGACTTCCCGGAGCCGGATTCTCCGACAATGGCCAGGGTTTCCCCCCGGCGGACGTCCAGCGACAGCTTATTCACCGCCTGAGTGTGCTGGCCTTCATGCTGAAAACTGACGCTGAGATTGCGCACCGACAGCACCACATCATCCTGATGGGAAAAGGCGCTCATCAGGGCTCCTCCCGATAGATGGCAACGACCGGAAGCTCGCCGGCCACCGCATAACCGCGATACATTCCTTCGCTGTTAAAGGGCAGGGCCAGATTGCCCTCAGTATCAATGGCGATCAGACCGCCGCTGCCGCCCAGCGCAGGAATTTTTTCGTGGACCAGCCTATCGCTGGCCTGCTGCAACGACAGCCCGCCATATTCCATCAGTGCGGCGATATCATAGGCGGCCAGCGTGCGCATAAAGACCTCTCCGGTGCCGGTGCAGGAGATCGCTACGCGATCGCTGGCGTAGCAGCCAGCCCCGGGCAGCGGCGAATCCCCTACCCGCCCGACCTGTTTATTGGTCATTCCCCCGGTCGAGGTAGCAGCAGCAAGGTTGCCTGCGCTATCCAATGCGACGGCACCCACAGTGCCAAATTTGCGGTCAGGGGGCAGGCCGCCGTCGTGATCCAGCAGCATTTGCTGTGTGCTCAGCGCGTGTTCAAGCTGGGCGCGGCGCTCCGGAGTGGAAAAAAAATCGTTGCTGACCATTTCCAGCCCCTGTTTTTCCGCAAACGATTCCGCACCCTGGCCAATAAACAGCACATGGGGGCTGTTTTCCAGCACCGAACGGGCTGCCAGAACCGGATGGCGTACCCGGCAGACTCCCGCGACGGCCCCGGCTTCGCGCGTGCGGCCATCCATCACGCAGGCATCCAGTTCGTGCGTACCTTCGTGGGTGAAAACCGCACCGACGCCGGCATTGAACAACGGACACGCCTCCAGCTGGCGCACCGCCTCGGTGACCACATCCAGCGCGCTGCTTCCCGCTGCCAGCAGTGCCTGCGCGCTGGCCACAATCTGCAGCAGCGCCTGACGGTAAAGCAGCTCTTTATCTGCATCCATGCTGGCACGCGCGATAGCTCCTGCACCACCGTGAATTGCAATCGTCGCTCTGGCCATGATTCATTTTCCCTGTGTAACAAATCAGCATGAAAAACACTGAGTTAGAATGTATTTGTCGAAAAATAGCAGTTTTTGACTATAGGCAGGCAATATAGGGATGTAAAGCGGAAAGTTCGCACCCTGATAATAACGAATGATTCTAAGATAGAGTCTGAAGTAAGGTCAGGAGGCAGTTACACGGGCAGACGTGACCCTGGGAGGGATTCGCGCCATAATAAGCCCATCAGATTTTGTACGTATCGTGGAGGACATAAGAAAAATGGATGCTTTTACTGCGGGATTGATCTCGCTTGATGACGCACTGCACACCCTGCTGGCTGGCATCACCCCAGTGCAGGAGCAGGAATCAGTGGCTCTGCCCGATGCCGCCGGGCGGATCACCGCCTGCGCGGTTACCTCCCCGATCGATGTTCCCTCGTTCGATAACTCCGCGATGGATGGCTATGCCCTGCGTCTGGCCGACCTCGCATCCGGGAATGCGCTACCCGTGGCAGGCAAATCCTTTGCCGGAGCCCCTTTCACCGGCAGCTGGCCTGCCGGGAGCTGCATTCGGATCATGACCGGCGCCGCACTGCCTGCGGGATGTGAAGCGGTGGTGATGCAGGAGCAGACCGAACCGGATGGCGAAGCTATCCGCGTTACGGCCCGCGTCAGCGCCGGGCAGAATATTCGCCGGGTGGGCGAAGATATTCGTCAGGGCAGCCGGGTGCTTGACGCCGGATGCCTGCTCGGTGCGGCAGAACTGCCGCTGCTGGCATCCCTGGGTATTGCGGAGGTGAGTGTAGTACGCAGGCTGCGCGTTGCCCTGTTCTCCACCGGTGACGAACTACAACCGGTGGGTCAGCCGCTGGCCCCGGGGCAGATCTATGATACAAACCGCTTCGCCGTCAGCCTGATGCTGAAAAAACTGGGCTGTGAGGTGTTCGACCTCGGCATTATCCGTGACAATCCTGACGCACTCCGGTCGGCTTTTATTCAGGCCGACCGCCTCGCCGATGTGGTGATCAGCAGCGGCGGGGTGTCGGTCGGTGAAGCCGACTACACGCGAAACATGCTGGAAGAGCTGGGTGAAGTCGGCTTCTGGAAGCTGGCGATGAAGCCCGGCAAACCTTTCGCCTTTGGTCGCCTGCCAGACAGCTGGTTCTGCGGCCTGCCCGGTAACCCGGTGTCGGCGGTCGTGACCTTCTATCAGCTGGTACAGCCGCTGCTGGCCAGGCTGTCCGGACAGGATGGGCCTGCCCTACCGCCCCGCCAGCGTGTGCGCTGTACCAGCGCGCTGAAAAAATCACCTGGCCGTCTCGATTTCCAGCGTGGGTGGGTACAACGCAATGCGCAGGGTGAGCTGGAAGTCAGCAGCACCGGGCACCAGGGATCACACATCTTCAGCTCTTTCCACCAGGCTAACTGCTTTATTGTTCTGGAGCAGGATCGCGGAAACGTAGCAGCCGGAGAATGGGTAGAGATAGAACCTTTCAATGCACTGCTGGCAGGCTGATATGTTACCGGAACTGAGCGACGAGGAGATGCTGCGCTACAATCGCCAGATTGTCCTGCGCGGCTTTGACTTTGAGGGCCAGGAGAGGCTGAAAGCGTCCCGCGCTCTGATCGTTGGGCTTGGTGGTCTGGGCTGTGCCGCCAGCCAGTATCTGGCCTCCGCCGGGGTGGGCCATCTGACGCTGCTCGATTTTGACCACGTATCAAGCTCCAACCTGCAGCGGCAGGTGCTGCACGGCGAAGCCCAGGTCGGCATGGCCAAAGTCGACTCCGCACGTGCGCGCCTCGCCGCCATCAACTCACTGATCGCCCTTGAGACGATCAACGCCCGGTTGACGGATGCGCAGCTGGATGGCGTCATCGCATCACATCAGATGGTGGTCGACTGCTGTGATAACGTGGAGACACGCGAGCAACTTAACCGCCTGTGCCACGCCCGCAAAGTGCCGCTGGTGTCCGGTGCGGCTATCCGCATGGAGGGCCAGATCAGCGTATTTACCTGGAAAGAGGATGAGCCCTGTTACCGCTGCGTCAGCCGCCTGTTCGGGGCCGCCACCCTGAGCTGCGTAGAGGCGGGCGTGATGGCGCCACTGGTTGGTGTTATCGGTTCGCTCCAGGCGATGGAGGCGATTCGCACCCTGACCCATTACGGCACACCGGTGGCGGGTAAGCTCCTGCTGTACGATGCCATGACCTTACAGTTCCGTACTATGACGTTGTCCAAAGATCCTGAGTGTGAAGTGTGCGGCATTGCCAGCGAGCACTATAGTTAAGCCAGTGCCTGGATGCCTAAAGGATTGTTAAGCCCATGATCGATGAGCACAACGCGATAGCTGAGAGCGAAAAATCGTCTCTGCGCCAGCTGATGATCATCTTTCTGTTAGTGATTATCGCGGCGGTTATTACCATCAACGGCTGGGTGATCTGGACATCATGGAACCGCATGATTTCCACCTCGCAGGTTGATGCCAGAAATCTTTCGCAGTCCCTCTCCCGCCAGGCGGAAGATACCTTTCTGCAGGTCGATCTTACCCTGCAGGATCTCCGCGATCGCATCTCCCTGATCGGCCTGCGAGAGGATCAGAGCGACTACCTGCGTGAGATTCTGACCAATCGTAAAGCCAGTCTGCCCCAGCTACACGGGCTGTTTATCTTTGATGCGGAAGGCAACTGGCTGGTGACCTCTGACGGTAATATGCCCAGGCATGCCAACAACGGCGATCGGGAATATTTCCACTTCCATCAGCAGAATCCGGGGAGCGAGGTTCATATCGGTAAAGTGATCCGCAGCAGAACCACCGGCGATTTAATTATTCCGGTCTCGATGCGGCTGGATAACTACGACGGCTCTTTCCGTGGCGTGCTACTGGCCTCCGTGCGGCTGGATTTTTTTAAACAAATTTATAATTACTACAATCTGAACGAGCACGACGTGCTGGCCCTGATGCTGAAAGACGGCACCATTCTGTACATCCGTCCGTTCACCAACGATGCGATTAACCGCAATATCTCTCAAAGCCCGCTGTTTACCAACCTGCTGAAAAACGCCACCAGCGGCACGGCCATTTATAAATCAGCCTTTGACGGCATTGAAAGGGTCTTTGGGTATTCCAGCCTGCGGCGCTACCCGCTGGTGGTGGCCGCCGGTTATGATAAAGAACTGCTGCTGGAAGCCTGGTTCTCCGATATCAGCGTTTATGCCCTGCTCTGCACCATTCTGTTGATCGTAATCTCACTGCTGGGGTTTTTGGTGCTGCGCCACATCTCCCTCAACCTGAAAAACCAGTATGAGCTGAGACAGGTGCGCGATCGGCTCACTTCAGTTAACCGCACTCTGCAAACGCTGGCGCTGGTGGATGGTCTGACGGGGCTGGCAAACCGCAGGCAGTTTGACCTCTATCTGCAGCGCAGTGCCGAACGGTCGGCAAAGCTGCACTCGCCGCTGGCGCTGCTGATGATCGACGTGGATTCGTTCAAGCTGTTTAACGACACATACGGCCATCTGGCCGGCGATGAGTGCCTGAAACTGATCGGTGATACGCTGGCACACCTGCCCCGTCGCCCGGAGGATCTGGTCGCGCGCTATGGGGGAGAAGAGTTTGCCGTGATTATGCCGGGAGCCGATCGTGAAGCTGCGCTGCGCTTTTCCCGCCAGGCCGTGGCGGCCATAGCCGCGCTGAAAATCCCTCACGGACAGGCAGAGGTCACAGGCAGTGTGGTGACCATCAGCGTGGGAATGCATGTGATGAATGCTGAACGTAATGTTGATGCGGGGCTGGCCCTGATTGCAGAGGCCGATAAAGCCCTTTATGCGGCGAAAAAAGCGGGAAAAAACCGGGTAGCGGAAAATCGGTAAGGGAGAGGGGCGACCGGTGAACCGATCACCCCTGCGGGATAACGTCCCCCGTGTCGTGGCGCTCCACAACACGGACAGATATCCCAACCGGCAGAACGTTAAACGATGCCCTGGCTGCGCAGGTAATCTTCGTAGTCACCGGTGAAGTCGTTAATTTTGCCCGGCGTCATTTCAATTACGCGGGTCGCCAGTGAGCTGACGAACTCGCGGTCGTGAGAAACGAAGATCAGCGTCCCTTCGTACATTTCCAGCGCCATGTTCAGCGCTTCGATAGATTCCATGTCGAGGTGGTTAGTTGGCTCATCCATGATCAGCACGTTAGGCTTCTGCATCATCAGCTTACCGAACAGCATGCGGCCCTTCTCGCCGCCGGACAGTACCTTAGCCGGCTTCTTGATGTCGTCCTGGCTGAACAGCAGGCGACCCAGAATACCGCGTACCGCCTGCTCGTCATCGCCTTCCTGCTTCCACTGGCTCATCCAGTCAAACACGGTGAGATCGTCTGCGAAGTCATGCGCGTGATCCTGCGCGTAGTAACCGACCTGTGCATTTTCAGACCATTTTACCGTGCCGTTATCCGGCAGCAGCTCACCAATCAGCGTTTTCAGCAGCGTGGTTTTACCGATACCGTTAGGGCCTAAAATCGCCAGCTTCTCGCCCACTTCCAGCAGCATGTTGACGTTTTTAAACAGAGGACCGTTATCGAAACCTTTAGTAACGGCTTCCAGCGTCAGCGCATTACGGAAGAGCTTCTTATCCTGCTCAAAACGGATAAACGGGTTCTGGCGGCTGGAGGCTTTCACTTCGTCGAGCTTGATTTTATCAATCTGCTTGGCACGAGAGGTGGCCTGACGGGATTTCGAGGCGTTGGCGCTGAAGCGGCTGACGAAGGACTGCAGTTCGTTGATCTGCGCTTTTTTCTTCGCGTTATCGGACAGCAGGCGTTCGCGGGCCTGGGTGGCCGCCGTCATATATTCGTCATAGTTACCCGGATACACGCGCAGTTCGCCGTAATCCAGATCCGCCATGTGTGTGCACACCATGTTCAGGAAGTGACGGTCATGCGAAATAATGATCATGGTGCTGTTACGTTCGTTCAGCACCTGCTCCAGCCAGCGGATGGTATCGATGTCCAGGTTGTTCGTCGGTTCGTCAAGCAGCAGAATTTCCGGGTTAGAGAACAGCGCCTGTGCCAGCAGCACACGCAGTTTCCAGCCGGGCGCGACTTCACTCATCGGGCCGTAGTGCTGTTCCAGCGGAATGCCCACGCCCAGCAGCAGTTCACCGGCACGCGCTTCTGCGGTGTAACCGTCCATTTCGCCATACTTCTCTTCGAGATCGGCCACTTTGTAGCCGTCCTCTTCGCTCATTTCCGGCAGCGCATAAATGGCATCGCGCTGTTCTTTCACCGCCCACAGCTCACCATGGCCCATGATCACCGTGTCCAGCACCGAGTACTTTTCAAAGGCGAACTGATCCTGGCGCAGCTTACCGAGACGCTCGTTAGGATCGAGGGCGACGTTGCCGCCGGACGGCACCAGATCGCCACCAAGAATTTTCATAAAGGTGGATTTACCGCTGCCGTTGGCACCGATCAGACCGTAGCGGTTGCCGCCGCCAAATTTGACAGAAATGTTTTCGAACAGCGGCTTACTGCCAAACTGCATGGTGACGTTGCTGGAAACTAGCACAGAGATAGCCTTTAATTTGCGATGTGAGTATGTGAGTCAGCGCGCATTATGCCAAAAAAAAGGCGCGCGGCATACAGTGGTCTGGCAGGAGGGAGGGTCAGGGAGCACATTGCGGCCGGGGCATTCCCCGGCCGGCAGATTAATGACTTGCCGCTTTACGCTTCGATGCACTGAGCGCTTTGCTCTCTTCTTCGTTGCTCAGCCAGTCATGCAGATAATGTTCGATCTGCTCCAGGCTACGATTGCGGGTTTCCGGGATGCACTTAATCACGAATATTGCCCCGACAATGCCGATTAAGCCAAAGATAAAGAACGCGCCCGACAGCCCCACGCTGGCCAGCAGCATCGGAAACGCCAGAGAGATGAGGAAGTTGGCGATCCACATAGCAAAGACGGCTCCGCCCATAAAGATGCCACGCAGGCGCGTCGGGAAGATTTCGGACAGCAGCAGCCAGGTCACTGGCGACAGCGCCCCCTGCTGGAAGCTCAGGAACATCAGCATTCCCAGCAGCACCATATAACTGCGTAAGACATCCACCTGGCCATTAATGGTTTCCGGCATGAAATAGCTGACGGCACCAATAAAGAACAGGCAGGCGGTACAGCCAAACTGGCCGATTTTCACCATCGTCCGTCGTCCAATTTTACCCAGTAACCAGATCCCAACAAAGGTCATGATTACCGAGATGGCACCGTTAGCGATGGTGGCAAACAGCGCGGCATCGGTACTCATTCCCACCGCTTTTAACATCGTCGGGGCGTAATACATGATGGTGTTCACGCCGGAGGTTTGCTGGATCACCGCTACGCCAATGCCGATCAGAAACAGCTTAAACAGCCAGGGCTTTCTCAGTTCGCGGAGACTGGTCCGTGTCTGCTGCTTGTCTTCCTCTTCCAGCGTTTCGGTGATCTCTTCAAGCTCCCACTCGACATCCTCTTTGGCGCGGGTACGCTCCAGCACCTGGCGCGCTTCGGCCAGACGCCCTTTCATTGCATACCAGCGTGGCGAGTCCGGCATAAACATCATGCCAAACCACAGCAGTACCGCAGGGATAGTGGCGACGGCCAGCATCCAGCGCCAGGTTTCATGCCCGCCCCACGCGGCGTTAAATCCGGCGTTAGAAATGTAAGCCAGCATCTGCCCGGAGACAATCATCAACTCCTGGATGGTGACCAGCTGACCGCGCTTATTCGCCGGGGCGATTTCCGCAATGTAGATCGGCACGGTAGCCGAAGCGCCGCCGACAGCCACGCCTAATACCAGTCGGAAGAAGATCATCCATTCCACATTCGGTGCCAGGGCGGTTCCCATAGCGCCGACAGCGAAGATGATCGCCAGAATGATGATGATCTTTTTACGGCCGGCTGACGCGGCAAAATGCCCGGAGAACAGCGCGCCAAATGCGGCACCAAACAACAGTGAACTGGTCACCAGTCCTGTGGTGAAGGGAGTTAGGTGTAATTCGTCGCCCATAAACAGCAGCGCGCCAGAAATAACGCCGGTGTCGTAACCGAAAAGTAATCCGCCGAGGGTGGCAACCAACGCAATGACCTTAACAAAAGGTTCTGTTTTGGTATCGCTGTTGGGCCCTGATGCCCGGTTCGGGGTGATATATTGTTCTTTTGCCATGGTGACTACAGTGACCTCTCATCGACCTGGTTAGTGGGGTACAGAGTGGTGAATCATTATGTTATTGACCGTCCACCGCCTCTGCGAACTAATTTAGATCATTTTTTTCATTTTAATTAACAATGAAAATTAAATTTTGAGGCTTGCATCCCATTATTTCATTATATTTGCGATACAAATCACATAAACACGCCAATAACGTTGTAATGGTGTGATCCAAATGCAGCAAATATATTTTGAGAACATTTCATCTCATCAAAATCACTTCCCTCTCATTTCATTTTTAGAGTTATGATGAAAGGAATAAATCATTTTCATGAAAGAAAAATATCATTAAAAACTTAACAAAACATTTATTATCAGTGAGTTAATTTAATGATAGGTTGTTTTCATTGCGGAGGATTCAGCTATCAGTATTGAGGATAGCGCTCTCATTCCCGCCGCCCCGGCATGAAATTACAGGCACTGGCAATCGGGCACTGATAAGAAAGCCTCAGTGAGATAAAAAGCAGGGTGACTCATGGGGGGGTGACTTCAGATGAAGGGAGGAATAAAAAAGCGTGGCCGTCTGACAACAGCCACACCGGGTGATTAACAGGGCCGGCTTACTGCGGGTTTTCAGCCGGGCCAAACACCGAATAATTCGGCAATGTCACATTCTGGTACGCTTCCCAGCCGCCGCCCAGTGCTTTATACAGCGCCACCAGGTCAAGCGTGCTTTGCACCCGCGCCTGTTCGGCCTGCTGCTGCGCCTGCGCCAGCTGCCGCTGGGCATCCAGCGCCTCAATAAAGGTTGAGATCCCCTGGCGATAGCTGTCGCTGGCAAGTCTGAAGGCGTTCTGCAACGCTGCCACCGTATCGTCCAGCCCTTCCACCTGCTGCTGATCGCTACGATAGCTGACCAGCGCATTCTCTACGTCCTGCAGTGCCGTCAGCACCGTCTGCCGGTAGCCCAGCGCCGCGCTGGCCTGCTGCGCCCGCGCCAGCTTCACGCCGGAGACCAGCCTGCCCCCCTGGAAGATGGGGATCGTCACCGAGGGGCCATAGCTGTAAAAATTACTGCTCCAGTTATCCAGGTAACTGGCGTCGCTGTTGCGCATGCCAAACTGCCCGGTCAGAGAGAAGCTGGGAAAGAGCTGTGCCACGGAGACACCGATATTCGCCGTAGCGGCATGCAGGCTGGCTTCCGCCTGGCGCACGTCGGGGCGACGGCGCGCCAGCTCCGACGGCACGCCAACCGGGATCGCTTTAGGCAACGCGGGCAGCGGTTTCACCGTCATCAGTTCGGCATCCAGTGCCCCCGGGACTCTGCCGGTTAATACGGCCAGACCGTTCATTGCCTGATGGATCTGCGCCTGATACTGCGGCAGTTGGGCCCGGAGCGAGTTGACCTGCGCGCGGGCATTTTCCACATTTGTCTGCGGGGCCAGCCCGTTACGCTGCTGACTCTGCGTCAGCTCCAGCGTCTGCTGCGCCACGTCGATCTGGGTCTGCAGGGTTTGCGTGATAGCCTGCGCACCGCGCAGCTGCAGATAGGCCCTGGCGACTTCGGCTTCTAATGACACCAGCGCATCATTACGGTTTTCTACCGACTGTTGCTGCTGTGCGTCAGCCATCTCCACCTGACGGCGAACTTTGCCCCACAGGTCCAGCTCCCATGAGGCGTCAAAGCTGCCCTGATACAGGCCAACCGGTTTCGACAGGCTGTCGAGCGCCGGACGCAGATCCGTTTCGCCGTTCGCCTGATCTATCTGGTCATACACGCCCTCAGACTCCAGCTCACCTTTAATGCCTAACTGCTGGCGGGTAAAGCGGGCATTACCGTTGACCGAGGGCGCCCAGGCACCACGCGCCTGATTGAGCTGCTGTCGCGCCCCGGCGATGCGCAAGACCGCCTGCTGCAGGGATAAATTCCCTTTTACCGCCCGTTCAATCAGGCTGTCCAGCTGCGGATCGTTAAATGTTTTCCACCAGTTCGGGTTGGTCGACGCCGCCAGCGGTGCAGACCCGCCGTCAGGCTGCATGCTGTTAAAACGCGACGGCGTGCCCGGCTTCGGCGACTGATAGTCCGGGCCAACGGCGCAGCCACTCAGCGCCAGCGTCACGGCCAGCAGTACACGACTGCGCGAACGCAAAGAAGAAAAAGGAACGTTCATGTCAGTGTGCTCCCGCACTGCCCTGGCTTTTGATCGGGGCCAGCAGCAGACAAAATGGAATAAGGACAAGGGCAACAATACTCAGGCCCATAAAGACATCAATGTAGGCGAGGAAACGCGCCTGGACGATCATCTGCTTGTAGAGTTGCCCGGTGGCGATGGTGACCGGATCGCCCGCCATATGCACAAAATCTCTCACCCCCTGGGCCCAGCGCTCCACCGCCAGATTAAACGGCTCATTGAGCGGGGTCATGTTATCCACCAGCTGTGCGCTACGCGCCTGCGAACGCTCGGTGATCATCGCGGTAGACAGCGAAATGCCAATCGACCCGGCCACGTTGCGAAACATGGTAAACAGCGCCGAAGCGTCCGCATTGAGCCGCTGCGGGATGGTGACAAAGGCAATGGTCGTCAGCGGCACAAACAGGAAACCCAGACCGATGGTCTGGAAGCTGCGCATGATCACCAGCGAGGTAAAATCGATATCCGGGGTCAGCGTTGACGAGTAGATAAATGATACGCCAAGCAACAAAAAGCCGAAGGCGATCAGGATCCGCGTCTGGATAATGGGCATCAGCTTCAGTACCAGCGGGATCGACAGCACGATCAACACGGCTCCGGGGGAGAGGACCAGCCCCGACAGCGTGGCGGTATAACCCAGATCCTGCTGCGCCAGCTGTGGGATGACCACCGAGCTGCCATACAGAATGGCCGCCATGCCAGCCATCAGCAGGCAGGCCACCGCAAAGTTGCGATCCTTAAGCACGTGCAGGTCAACCACCGGCCTTTTAGCGTACATCAGCCAGTAAATCGCCCCGACGATGCCGGTCAGCGCCAGCAGAGCAAAGGTGACGATAAAGCTGGACTGGAACCAGTCTTCATCTTCGCCCCGGTCCATCATCACCTGCAGACACCCCAGGCCCAGAGTGATCAGGCTGATACCGATATAGTCAACGCGCAGCTTGCCCTTCGCCCATTTACGCTCCCACGGCGGATCTTCCAGCAGTTGATAAATGGCCAGCACGCTGAGAATCCCCACCGGAATATTAATGAAGAATACCCAGCGCCAGCTGTAGTTATCGGTGATCCAGCCGCCCAGCGTCGGGCCCAGCACCGGGGCTACGATGATGGCAATCGAAGAGAGGCCAAACGCCTTACCGCGATCCTCAGGCTTGAAATAGTCCAGCAGCACCGACTGCTGCACCGGCTGCAGGCCACCGCCAAAAAAACCCTGCAAAATACGGAACAGGATGATCTGCCACAGCTCGGTAGCGATACCGCAGAGAAAAGAGCAGACGGTAAACATCACGATACAGATCAGGAAAAACTGTTTTCTTCCCAGCAGCCGGCTGAGGAAGGCTGAAATGGGCAAGACGATGCCGTTGGCGACCAGATAAGAGGTCAGCACCCAGGTGGATTCGTCGTAGCTGGCAGACAGTGACCCCGCCACGTGCGGCAGGGCAACATTGACGATGGTGGTGTCGAGGATCTCCATAAACACCGCCAGCGTCACCGTCATCGCCACCAGCCACGGGTTACTGGCGGGCTTCCAGCTCTGCGCGGAATTCATTCCAGCGTGACCTTCGGTTCAACCGACAGGCCAATCGGCAACGGACGGTTCGGGTCGAGGCCTTTATCAATGACGATTTTCACCGGCACGCGCTGGACAATCTTCACATAGTTGCCGGTAGCATTCTCAGAAGGGAAAGCAGAGAATCGCGAGCCACTGCCCATCTGCACGCTGTCGACGTGTCCTTCCAGCTTCATGTCCGGCCAGGCGTCGACGCCGATTTCAACCTTGTCACCCGGTTTCATCCGCGCCAGCTGTGACTCCTTAAAGTTAGCCACAATCCATACGTCCGGAGACACCAGTGAAAATAATGACGATCCGGCCTGAACCAGTGTACCGACCTGCACGTTACGCTTGGTGACAAAACCGTCGTAAGGGGCACGAACCTCAGTGTAAGAGAGGTTAAGGTTAGCGGTATTGAGCTGCGCCTGGGCCTGTTCCACCTGGCTCTGACGCGCCTCAACATTGGTTTCCTGCTGACGGATTTGCAGTGCGACCTGAGAAGCCACCTCAACCTGAGCCTGGGCATTCGCCAGTTCCGCTCTGGCGCTGCGCAGCTGGGCGTTCGCCGTATCAATATTGCGCTGGGAGGTCGCACGGGGGTCGACGCCGCGCTGACGTTTATCATCCGCCTGGGCGTTCATGTAATTTGCCTGGGCGCGTGCTAACTGTGCCAGCGCCTGGTCTTTCTGTGCCGGATACTGCACTTTAGCCAGCGCCAACTGTGCCTGCGCCTGATGCAGCTGTGCCTGAGCCAGACCGAGCTGCGCCTGCGCCTGTTCGCGCTGGGCGGTGGTATCTCTGGGGTCAATCACGACCAGCAGATCGCCCTTCTTCACCCGCTGGTTATCCTTCACTCTCAATTCGGTAACATAGCCCGATGCTTTAGGCGCAATAGTCACAGCATCAGCTTCAGTAAAAGCATCGTCGGTGGTTTCAATATTTCGGGTCGTCAGCCAGAACCACAGCGCCACCACCAGCATCAGGACGATAACAATCGCCAGAATGACCAGCGGCTTTTTGCCGGGACGTTTACGCTGAACTTCTTCATCTTCATGTGAAGAGCCATTTTGATGCTGATTTTCATCATCGGGTGCGGAAGGTGTTTGATTAGCCATAGTATCCATCAGTAAAAGGTCCCCTGTTCAGGGGACGCAATTTTTTCAGTCTGGTATAACCATAGGGCTAAAATTGACAAATGCCAGGGTTTCCTGACAAAAGCAGAATTGCCTGACGTCAGGAAGCATGAATAAGCAAAAACAATCCCCATCCTGTGAGCAGTGCCCAGAACAGCATCGGCACAGAATAGAGATGGAAGTGCCACCAGATGGCGCGGTCTTTTGCCATCCGCAGCGCGATAAGATTGGCCAGCGACCCCGGCAGCAGGCCGAAGCCACCAATATTCACCGCCCAGGCCAGCAGCACGGAGGGAGGAAGACTGCTCAGTAACAGGATGGTGGCAGGTACATTGCTGATGACCTGAGACAGCCCCGCCGCCATAAGGAACTGCCCCCCCGGTGATAACTGCCCTGTCGTCTGTAGCAACGACTGAATGAACGGCAACCGGGTCAGTAGAAAGACATCAACAAACATCACGATAAACACCACCAGCAGGCTCCAGTCGATCTCCAGCAGGATACGGCGGGCCATGACGAGGAAAACCGCGAACACCAACAGCAGCCCCCAGACGGCGACATTCAGCTCCAGCGCGACGATAAACACCAGATACAGTATCGCACTGGTATACAGCAGAGAACGCTGCCACGTCGCCGCTGCCTGCTCCTGATGACGCTCAATTTTCTTTGCACGAAAACAGAAGACGGTCAGCAGCAGCAGGCTGGCAACCAGCCAGCCGGCCAGCGGCAGCATCTGAACAATAAAGCCGGCAAACCCTGCTTCACCATGACGCCACAGCAAAATATTTTGCGGGTTACCGATTGGCGTCAGGAGCGAGCCGGCATTCACCGCCAGTGCTTCAAAGATAATCAGCCGGGCAACCGGTAACGCAGAGTATTTCCGCAGAGACAGCGTGAGCGGCACCAGAATAAACAGCGCCACATCGTTCGTCAGGAAGGTGGAAAGCAGCGCCGCCGCCGCGACCAGGAACAGTGCCAGCTGGCGCTGATGGCTAAACCCCTGCACCAGGCGTCGACCCAGTACGTCAAAATAGCCGCTGGCTTCGATGCCTTTGGTCAGCATCAGCAGGCCAGAAAGCGTGATAATTGTCGGCCAGTCAACGGTAGCCGGCAGTTCCGCCAGCCGGAAGGGAACAAAACAGGCCAGTATCAGCCCCAAAACTACCAACAGATGCAGAAAATGATCGTGCAAAAAAGGTCTTAGCAATGAGGTCATGCTGACGCGCCATGTAGTGTCCCGACGTACTGACGCTGTGTCACAGTGAATCCGGCCTGCGGGTTATCTTCTCAGGGCGGTTGCAGACAGCGTCAGCGATCGGGGGATAAAGGGGGGTTAACGACTTTCGCTAAATTTTTTGAAGATTGCCAGTGTTTCATCACTGACGTGGTGCTCAATACCTTCGGCATCACGGCGGGCGGTGTCGGGGCTGATCCCTAGCGCCAGCAGGAACGTTTCAACAATATGGTGGCGTTCACGGCTCTCTTCTGCCAGTTTTTCACCTTCCGGCGTCAGGAACACGCCGCGGTAGGGTACCTGTTCAACCAGCCCCCCGGTTGCCAGACGTTTCAGCATTTTGGCCACCGTCGGCTGCGACACGCCCAGACGGGCAGCCATATCCACCTGACGGGCCTCACCAAACTCACGGATCAGATCGGAGATCAGCTCGACATAGTCATCGATTAATTCACGGCGGTGCGCTTCCCGCACCTGGCGGAAGCCTTCGACATGCTCTTCTATATCTTTCAGTGGCGCGGGCACTGCAATTTTTGCGCGACGACTCATTAAGCTTCCTCTTCTTATCAACCGACGCATTATATACCGAAAAGCCGCACCAGTCTGTTGTGGCACACAGTGTAAACGAACCACAGGCCAGCACAAAATTTAGCATCTTAGCTATGGCTATAGGGTATAGCCTGTGCTATACCTGATGATAATTCGTTCATATCCTGACAGCCCGGAGGGACATCAGATGAAATTACCACTGTTATTAAGATTATTTTGCCGTTCGCCGTTTACACTGCGGCTGATGCTGCTGGAAATGCTGGTCAATTCGAAGCCTGCCGGTCAGGCTTCTTAACCCGCCACCACCGTAACTGACTATTTTGTCAGCGACTTCACAGAACTTATTGATATTGCTGGTTGCCTTTCAGTAAAACAGCGATTATCGTGCCAGCCTTTCGTTAAGAGTGCAGGCCGATTGGGCACCACCCCACCCCATCCCCCCTTATCTGACGAGTTGTATCAGGCAGTCTGCCACTTCAGCGTCGAACTGAGCGGCCGCTATAGATCTCCCTAATAAGAACCAATAATGAATCTGACATTAATTAAAACTGCGACCGCAGGCCGTTATCGTGCCTGGATTAGCCCGTACCTTGGGCTGTATTTGCTACTGTCCGCCCTGATTAACCTGGCCTTTGGCTACCCGATAAGCGGGTTATACACGCTGGCCTTTACCGCGCTGCTGGTATTGCTGGCTGCCGTCGCGCCGACGTCACAGAAAATACTTATCGCCGCCTGTGCGGTGACGGCAGGCTTCTACTATCCCTTTGGTCAGGTTTACGGCCCACCTAATTTTAATACCCTGCTGGCACTGCACGCGACAAACGTTGAGGAAGCCAGTGAAATACTGCTGATCTTCCCGCTGCACGACTATTTTATCGGGCTGGCGATCCTTATCACAGGTGCGGTAGCCCTGACGCGTAAAGCGCTGGTGAAACAGGCATGGGGACACCCGGAAAGCGCCTGTCTTGCCTTTGTGCTGGTTGCCTTGCTGACTCAGCCCGTAATGAATCAGCTTACCGGGGGGGTATTTAACCTGAAGGATACCGGCTTCCCGGTGGCGCGCTTCGTAAAAGATACGATTGAAAGCAAGCTGTCGGTCGATAAAGAGATTGACCGTATGAACCAGCTGGCCACGCTGAAAGATGACTGGCATGTGACCGGGGTAAAGCCACAACAGCAAATTTACGTTGTGGTCATTGGTGAAAGCGCCAGGCGAGATGCGCTGGGCGCGTTTGGCGGGCGCTGGGATAACACGCCATTTGCCAGCCAGCTGAACGGACAATTTTTTACCCGCTACACCTCAGCGGCATCGTCCACGCAAAAATCCCTGGGCCTGACGCTGACCCAGGTCGTCAACGGTCAGCCCGAATATCAGAACAATATTATTACCCTGGCCAATCGCGCCGGTTTTGATACCTGGTGGTTGTCGAATCAGGGGCAGATTGGCCAGTTTGATACCCCGATAGCCAGCATTGCCCGCCGGGCGAAACATGTGCATTTCCTTAAAAGCGGAGACTTCGAGGCCGACAAAGCCACCCGCGATGAAGATCTGCTCAGTTTTACTCCGGCGGCACTGACCCGACCGGTCGATCGTCCCCGCCTGCTGGTTTATCACCTGGTCGGTTCTCACCCAAAAGCCTGCGACCGGACGCGGGGGCGCTATGTGGAGCGCCTGCACTCGCTGGAAACCTCCTGCTACCTCTACAGCGTGACGCAGACCGACGGCTTCCTGCAGCAGCTCTGGCAGCAGTTGCACAGCAGCGGACTGAGCTTTTCGATGATCTATTTTTCCGATCACGGGCTGGCCTTTAAAGAAAAAGGCACCCGCAATGAATACCTGACCCATGATGATAAATACCGGCAGAACTTTGAGGTGCCCCTGTTTATCAGCTCAGGTAATGACCGCCGCCATCAGAAGATTGATACGCCCCGTTCGGCCAATGACTTTATGATGTTGTTCTCGCAGTGGACGGGCATCCAGAGTCAGGAAATTGTACCAGCCTATCGCTTTGTCTCTGCCGAGAAAGCACCGGCCATTCAGGTGACCAACTTTGCCCTGAAGCGCCTGCCGTTTAGCCAGCTACAGCAGGACCCTTTTGCAAAATAAGCAGAAAACCCTGACCATCAGACAAAAAAAATCCGCCCCGGGGGGCGGATTCTTCAACGTCAGTCCGGAAACCGGACTTGCGGTTAGCAACTTAGAAGCTGTAACCTACGCCAGCAGTCCAGGTGCCAACGTCAACGTTGCGGATACGGCTCTGCTCGTAGCCCACGTCCAGAGCGATGTCCTGGATTGGGTTGAACTGCAGGCCAGCACCGTAGGAGAAGCCTACGTCGCTTGAATTATAACGCTCACGGTTTGGTTCGTTGTACTGGTATTTGCCATAGCCGATACCCACAACACCGTAGATGCTTGCCCAGTCATTCAGACGGTAAGCTGGACCACCAGTGATGCCATAGTACTGGCCCTTGATGTAGTCGCCTGCATCGGTACGATCTTTCTCAGTGTAAGTGAAAGAACCGATCCAACCCAGTGCATCGCTGCCGTTTTCGTAGCGGTACTTCAGGTTGAAACCGTTAGCTTTGTTTGCCACGCCCTGGTAATCGCTCTGAGCGTAACCACCGGTAACGGTGCTCTGTGCCATTGCTGAACCAGCAGATACCGCCAGTACGCAAGCTAAAGCTGAAAGACATGCAATTTTTTTCATAACCACCTCAAATGTGAAAGTACTTCTCTCCTGACAACGCTGAAAATATAACAAAAACCAGCAAGAAACTCTGCCCTGATTTTGTTGTCTAACAGAATGTTTGGTGTAACAGAAAGTTAATGATACACCCTATGTCATTCTTTTTTCTTATAATTCATGCGCTTTTCCCTGCTTTATTTTTAATTGTAAAAAAAGCTTCATTGAGATAAATCCTAATCATTTCTGACATTTCTTTACTGAACTGGCACTGAATTTTAAGAAAATCTGACTTTTCGCGCAGAATTTTTTCCTGCGTTACTGAGATTCCCCGAGCCTTTCAGTACACTGTCATCGCAGACTGTCCTCATAAACGGAACCTTAAAGGCGGGAACACAGGATGTCCTCTTCACGTATTAACAATGCTGTCTGGCTTCCTGTGCTGGTGCTTCTGATTGCCATGACCTCCATTCAGGGCGGAGCAGCGCTGGCCAAAACCCTCTTCCCTACCGTCGGTGCGCCGGGTATCACCGCGCTAAGGCTGGGTCTGGGCACACTGATACTGTGCGCCATCTTTAAGCCCTGGCGGCTGCGTTTTACACGTCAGCAAATTGTCCCTCTGGTCATTTATGGGCTGGCCCTGGGCGGCATGAACTACACCTTCTATTTATCAATACAAACCGTACCGCTGGGTATTGCCGTGGCGCTGGAGTTCACGGGACCGCTGGTGCTGGCGCTTGCCGGCTCACGCCGCCCGCTCGATTTTCTCTGGGTGGCGCTGGCCGTCACCGGGCTGATTTTCCTCCTGCCGGTCGGACACAACATCAATAGCATTGATCCCATCGGGGCGTTGTACGCGCTGACCGCGGGTGCCCTGTGGGCAGTCTATATTCTGTCGGGCAAACGGGCAGGCAGCCAGCACGGTCCGGCTACCGTCGCGGCCGGTTCCCTGATCGGCGCGCTGGTCTTCGTCCCGCTGGGGCTGGTGTACGCCAATCCGGGAATATGGACGCTGTCACTGATCCCTATTGGTCTGGCGATCGCAGTGCTGTCCAGCGCCCTGCCCTACTCGCTGGAGATGGTGGCCCTGACCCGTCTGCCTGCGCGTACTTTTGGTACGCTGATGAGCCTGGAGCCCGCGATGGCCGCGATGTCCGGCATGCTGTTCCTTGGCGAGCGGCTGACGCTGGTACAGTGGCTGGCCCTGCTGGCCGTTATTACCGCCTCTGCGGGCTCGACCCTGACCATGCGCCCGCCGAAGAGTGACATTGACCCGGTAGGGGAAATCAGGGAATAAAACAGGCCTCGTCGGTTTAAATATTCCCCCGGCAGATAACAGGCTGGCGGGGGTATTTTTTAGCAAACGTCGTCACGTGCCAGTTAATTAAGCAGCAATGAAACATCCTGTCATTATTATAATCAAATTGAATTAAAAACTTAGCAAAAAATCAATAAACTTTAAAAAACAGCAAGTTAAATATAAAAAACAAATAACAATCATTCGCATTTTTATTTTCCATCCCTGCCGGCCTCGCCTAATTTCTCAACAGCCGACTGCTATTCCAGCAATAGGCCGTATCTTTCCTGCAGGGTTTAAAAATGGTGCTATACTTATTTCCGTATTCAATTAGGACAACCTGACTTCAAGAGGATATTAATGATGAGTACCGCTAAACTGGTTAAAGCAAAATCTTCTGATCTGATTTACACCCGTAACGACGTGGCCGAAGACGACAAAAAAGCCACCATTGAGGTGCTTAATCGTCTGGTTATTGAATTTATTGATCTGTCCCTGATCACCAAGCAGGCCCACTGGAACATGCGTGGCGCTAACTTCATCGGTGTGCATGAGATGCTGGATGGCTTCCGCACGGCGATCACGGAACATCAGGATACTATCGCAGAACGTGTCGTGCAGCTGGGCGGCGTGGCGCTCGGTACCACGCAGATTGTGGCGGACAGAACCCCTCTGAAAAGCTACCCGCTGAATATTCACAGTGTGCAGGACCATCTTAAAGCACTGGCTGACCGCTATGGCATCGTCGCTAATGACGTACGTAAAGCGATTGGTGAAGTCGCGGATGAAGACACGGCAGACATCTTTACCGCGGCCTCCCGCGATCTGGATAAATTCCTCTGGTTCATCGAAGCTAACATCGAATAACGCCACCGACACCGCGTTATCGGGTGATATCAGTCACCCTTTTAAAAAACAGAGGAATATTTCCTCTGTTTTTTTTTGCTTTTCTTGTTCAAAAGTAAGACGTCAGCGACATTTAATTACTACCCCCCGCCACTATCTGTTGTTTTTATCGCGCAATTTGCTAAAACTGCTGCTGCACCATAATGAACACAGCGCACCAAATTGGGGCACCACAACAGTGCGCACTGTCGAACCCTGTCAACAACATGAAAAAAATGGGCTTTCAACGTATTGTTTTTAAAAAACATTTATAAGTTGGCACGATTCTTTCATAGGGCTGCGGGCATTTAATCGGAAAAGACCTTTCCCGAGAAGCGATAAGGATAAAATGATGAAGTCAATTTTTAAGGTTTCTCTTGCTGCGCTGACGTTAGCGTTTGCCATGTCTTCCACGGCTGCTGACAAAAAACTGGTTGTTGCTACCGATACCGCTTTCGTGCCTTTTGAATTCAAACAGGGTGATAAATATGTCGGTTTTGACATTGACCTGTGGGATGCGATCGCGAAGCAGCTGAACATGGAATATACCCTGAAGCCTATGGATTTCAGCGGCATCATCCCTGCACTGCAAACCCGTAACGTTGACCTGGCGCTGGCCGGGATCACCATTACCCCAGAGCGTCAGAAAGCCATTGATTTCTCAGACGGCTACTACAAAAGCGGCCTGCTAGTCATGGTGAAAGCCGGCAATGATGCCATTAAAAGCATCAACGATCTGAACGGCAAAGTCGTGGCAGTGAAGAGCGGCACCGGGTCGGTTGACTACGCTAAACAACACATTAAATTTAAAGATCTGCGTCAGTTCCCGAACATCGATAATGCCTACATGGAATTAGGCACCAACCGTGCCGATGCGGTTCTGCACGATACCCCTAATATTCTTTACTTCATCCATACCGCAGGCAAAGGCCAGTTCAAAGCCGTCGGTGACTCTATTGAAGCCCAGCAGTACGGCATCGCCTTCCCGAAAGGCAGCGATGAACTGCGCGAAAAAGTGAACGGCGCACTGAAAACGCTGCGCGAGAACGGCACCTATAACACTCTCTACAAAAAATGGTTCGGCAGCGAACCTAAATAATAAGAACAGTCATGTCGTCCTTAAACGCAGCAGTGTGATGCTCCTGCGTTTTTTCCACATCAACAAAATGGTTTAGATCCGGAGAATAAACATGCAGTTTGACTGGAGCGCCATCTGGCCTGCAATTCCAATCCTGCTTGAAGGTGCCAAAATGACCCTGTGGATTTCGGTCCTCGGTCTGCTTGGTGGTGTCATCATTGGTCTGGCAGCGGGCTTTGCCCGTGCCTACGGTGGCTGGCTTTCAAGCAACATCGCGCTGGTTTTCATTGAACTGATCCGTGGCACGCCGATTGTGGTGCAGGTAATGTTTATCTATTTCGCCCTGCCTATGGCCTTGCCTGACTTCAGGATTGACCCGTTCACCGCTGCCGTGGTGACCATCATGATCAACTCCGGTGCTTATATCGCTGAAATTACCCGTGGTGCGGTCCTGTCAATTAACCGTGGCTTCCGTGAGGCCGGCCTGGCGCTGGGGCTCTCCAGCCGCGAGACGCTGCGCTACGTGATTATGCCGCTGGCACTGCGCCGCATGCTGCCGCCGCTGGGTAACCAGTGGATCGTCAGCATTAAGGACACCTCGCTGTTTATCGTCATTGGCGTGGCAGAACTGACCCGTCAGGGGCAGGAAATTATCGCTGGTAACTTCCGCGCGCTGGAAATCTGGAGCGCCGTTGCTGTTATCTATCTGATTATTACGCTGGTGCTGAGTTTTGTTCTGCGTCGCCTAGAGAGAAGGATGAAAATCCTGTGATTGAATTTAAGAATGTCTCCAAGCACTTCGGTGCCACCCAGGTTTTGCATGATATCGACCTGAAAATTAATCAGGGCGAAGTGGTCGTCATTATCGGCCCTTCCGGCTCGGGTAAATCGACGCTGCTGCGCTGCATCAATAAGCTGGAAGAGATCACCAGCGGTGAGCTGATTGTCGACGGCAAGAAGGTTAATGACCCCAAAGTGGACGATCGTCTAATCCGTCAGGAAGCTGGCATGGTGTTTCAGCAGTTCCACCTGTTCCCACAGATGAGTGCTCTGGACAACGTGGCTTTCGGACCGATCCGCGTGCGCGGCGCAAAGAAAGAAGAAGCGCAGCGCCTGGCACGCGAACTGCTGGGTAAAGTCGGCCTGGCTGAACGGGCTAACCACTTCCCTTCCGAGCTGTCCGGTGGCCAGCAGCAGCGCGTGGCGATTGCCCGTGCGCTGGCGGTTAAACCCAAGATGATGCTGTTTGATGAGCCGACCTCCGCACTTGACCCGGAACTGCGCCACGAAGTACTGAAGGTTATGCAGGACCTGGCCGAAGAGGGCATGACGATGGTGATCGTGACCCACGAAGTCGGCTTCGCACGGAAAGTGGCCTCACGCCTGATCTTCATTGATAAAGGCCGTATTGCCGAAGACGGCAACCCTGACGAGTTAATCTCCAACCCGCCAAGTGCCCGTCTGCGTGAGTTCCTGCAGCACGTGTCGTAATCCCTTCAGGGGCGAACCCACTTTCGCCCCTGCTTTCATCTTTGTCTCAAAACGATCCGCTTTTCTCCCTCCCCCGCCTTAAGGTCTATACTTCTCTGCTGCGCGCCACCACAGGAGAAGAGGATGTCAGGGTTCGCCACGTCGATGCGTATCGTTTTGATGCTGCTGCTCACCGGTTTTATCCCCCCCACTCACGCCGTTACGCTGCCCGCCGCCGCCGTCGCTGCCTCAGCGTCACACCCTGCGTCTGACAGCCAGGCAGAGCCGGATATCGGAGATAAAAAGGCCGCTTATGCTGCACTGGCTAACATCCTGGAAAACGATCGGTCCCGCCAGGCGCTTATCGACCAGCTACGCAACGCGGCCGCTACGCCGGACAGCGTGAAAGAGCCTGTACTCACGCCCCCCACGGAAGAGGAGGACAAAACCGTGCTGCAGGGCGTCACTGATGTCAGCCGCCATTTTGGCGGAGAGTTTGCTTCGCGCCTGCAGCAGCTTCACCACAATATTGCTAACGCCCCGCACAAACCGTTTAATCAGCAAACGTTTTTCAATGCCCTGCAGCATTTCGCCATGCTGGCGGCGGGCCTGTTTGCGTTTTACTGGCTGATACGCTGGGCGGTGACGCCGCTTTACCGTCGAATGGGGGCCTGGGGCCGTGAAAAAAATGCCGATCGCCGCAGCTGGCTGCATTTACCGGCGATGATCGCTGCTGCCTTTGTCATCGATCTTCTGCTGCTGGTACTGGCGCTGTTTGTCGGGCAGATCCTCAGCGATAATATGAACGCAGGGAGCCGCACCATTGCCTACCAGCAGGGTCTGTTCCTCAATGCCTTTGCGCTGATTGAATTCTTTAAGGCTATCCTGCGCCTGCTGTTCTGCCCGCGTTATCCCCAACTGCGCTTCTTTCACCTCAGCGATGCGCGAGCGCACTACTGGAACACCCGCCTGAGCTGGTTAAGCGGGCTGATTGGCTATGGCCTGCTGGTCATCGTGCCAATTGTGTCTAATCAGGTGAACGTACAGGTGGCGGCGCTGGTTAATGTCGCAGTGATGGGGGTGATGACCGTCTGGGCGCTGTATCTGATATTCCATAATAAACGCAACATCCAGCATGAGCTGACGCGCCTTGCCGACCGTTCACTGGCCTTCTTCGCGCTGTTTATTCGTGCCTTTTCACTGGTCTGGCACTGGCTGGCCAGCGCCTATTTTATTGCGCTATTTCTGTTTTCTATGTTCAACCCCGGTGACAGCCTGCAATTTATGATGGCGGCAACCGTACGTTCGCTGGCCATCATCAGCCTGGGGGCGCTGGTATCCGGGATGCTGACGCGCTGGATCAGTAAAACGATTGTGCTGTCACCAGAACTGCACCGCAGTTACCCGGAACTGCAAAGTCGGGTAAACGGCTGGGTCTCAGCAATGCTCAAGCTGGCGCGCATTATTACCGTCTTTGCCGTCACCCTGCTGTTACTCAACGCCTGGGAACTGTTCGACCTGTGGCACTGGCTGACGGTGGGGGCAGGTGAAAAGCTGGTGGATATTATCATCCGCATCGTCATGATCCTGTTCTTCTCTGCCGTAGGCTGGACACTGCTGGCAAGCATGATCGAGAGCCGTCTGGCCTCCGACTCCCACGGCCGCCCGATGCCCAGCGCACGCACGCGCACGTTGTTGACGCTGTTCCGCAATGCGCTGGCGGTCATCATCAGTACCATCACGATTATGATTCTGCTATCGGAGATTGGGGTCAATATCGCACCGCTGCTGGCGGGGGCCGGGGCACTGGGTCTGGCGATCTCCTTCGGTTCACAAACGCTGGTCAAAGACATTATTACCGGGGTGTTTATTCAGTTCGAGAATGGCATGAACACTGGCGATCTGGTGACCATCGGAGCTATCACCGGCACGGTAGAACGGATGTCGATCCGGTCCGTTGGCGTCCGTCAGGATACCGGGGCTTACCATATTATTCCCTGGTCTTCGATCACCACCTTCGCCAACTTTGTTCGCGGCATCGGGTCGTTTGTCGCCAATTATGACGTTGACCGGCGGGAAGACGCGGAACGCGTCAACGCCACGCTTCAGGCCGCGGTTCAGGAACTGCTGGAAGATGAGAGCATTCGAGGCATGGTGATTGGTGAGCCGTCGTTCTCGGGCCTGGTGGGGTTGACCGATCGGTCATTTACCGTCCGTGTGTCGTTTACCACCCAACCGCTGAAGCAGTGGGCGGTGCGTTTTGCGCTGGACGACAGGGTGAAAAAGCACTTTGATGCGGCAGGAATACAGGCACCACACCAGACGGTGCAGGTGATGCAAAGCGGGCCCCTGACTGACGGGGCTGCCGGTATGGCAGCCCTAGAGGCCCCGCTGTAAAACGATTATTTACTGAGTAAACGGGTACGCTGTGGCTGCTCCATAAAGCTCCAGGCAAGGAAGCGGCTCTGTTTCTGCCCCTGTGCCATTTCCACGGTACGCATGGCAGCAACGTCCGCCTCTTCCAGCGCCCGCCACAGGTCCGGCAGGTGCTCCTTACGCGATACCAGCGTGGTGAACCACACGCACTGGCGGCCGAAGCGGGTACTCTCATCGATCATACGGTTGATAAACGCCACTTCGCCGCCCTCACACCACAGTTCTTCCTGCTGGCCGCCGAAATTAAGTGGTGAATGGCGATCAAGCCCCAGATTGCGCAGTTTGCGCTGGCTTCCCTGGTGCGCCTCGGCGGCAGAGGCGTGGAACGGCGGGTTACACAGCACGGCCTGATACAGCTCGTTTTTGTGAATAACACCGTTGAAAATTGCGTTAGTGTCTTTCTGACGTCGCAGACGGATGGCGCGGTTAAGGCCCGGGTTTGCTGCGATAATGGCATTCGCGGAGGCCATTGCCTGCTCATTCACTTCGCTGCCGGTAAAACGCCACTGGTATTCACTGTGGCCGATCAGCGGGTAGATCAGGTTCGCGCCACAGCCAATGTCCAGTACGTTAATATCCCGCGGCACCACGCGACGGTTATCTTCCGCCAGCAAATCAGCCAGGTGATGAATATAGTCAGCACGCCCTGGCACAGGCGGGCAGAGGAAACCTTCCGGGATATCCCAGTGGGCAATCTGATAAAAATGGCTCAGCAGGGCCTGGTTCAGCGCCTTAACGGCATCGGGATTGCCGAAGTCAACGGACTCGCTGCCCCAGTTATTGACCGCGACAAAAGGTGCCAGGGGAGGATGGCTGGCAATCAGCGCGGCAAAATCGTAACGACCGCGATGACGATTACGGGGGTGAAGCACATTTTTTTCTACAGGGGTTTTCATCAGTCATTCTCTTATCAGCAGACGCGTAAGATACCTGCTGAGCTATTAATGGTAAACCACTGGCAGATAATTCACGCGCTGTGCCTGCGGGTGGGCAGCGCATGCTGACAGAAAAAAGGCCTGACAGGCCTGATTTTTATGCTGCCTATTTCGCCAACGCTTTCATCGCTTCGAGATCGGCTAATGACGTAAACTCGCAGCTTAGCAATGTCTTACCTGGGATCCCCTGCGCTTCACGGGCAGTGATCGCCACGCGTCCCATTTCCGGTGAGGGCTGGTCGGCATCGTCTAATACGCGAATGTAGCTTTTGGTCGCCACGATCATCGGGTTTTTTGGCTCAGGCGTTAACTGATACGTTTTCGCCAGCTCGTCGGCTTTATTGCCTTCGACCAGCACGCCGTAGGTGCTACCAGCCAGCACAAAGGCGTTGGTACTGTACCCATCTTTGACCACAGCTTCAGCCAGCGGGTAAACCGCCATTGCCCCCACCAGCTGATATTTGGACACTTTTTCCGCTTCATTGTAGAGCGCGCTGGCGGTCTTGGTGGTGTAAGCTGGTTTGCATAATGCGGCATCAAAAAATGCACTATTATCCGCCGCCCTCGCCGCTGTGGCCGAAAAAAGGACTGCAGCAGCAATCAGAAAAGGGGTGGCAGTAAAACGCGTCGCGTTTGAATACATGTAAAGCTCCTTAAAATTAAGTTCCTTAAAAATATACGGGTATAGCTTCATAGATAGCGCCCTAATATATTGCATGTTTCAAATGATTTCCCAACTGAATGTATGTGGCTTAATTCATTACTATTTATCTTTATTACGACAGGAGTTCCCTTTGCGTACACGTCATTCCTATCAGCCCAAACAGGGCCACGGCCTGCCGCACGATCCGCTGAATGCGATTATCGGCCCGCGCCCGATTGGCTGGATCAGTTCGCAGAACGCAGCCGGGCAGCGCAACCTTGCCCCTTACAGCTTTTTCAACTGTTTTAACTACCGGCCGCCGGTGATTGGCTTTGCCAGCAGCGGCTGGAAAGACAGCGTGGCAAACATCGTTGAAACCCGGGAGTTTGTCTGGAACCTGGCGACACGTTCGCTGGCCGTACCAATGAATGAAAGCTCAGCCTCTCTTGCCCACGGCGAGGATGAGTTTGCCTATGCGGGGCTCACTGCCCTGCCCGGCAGCCTGGTGAACGTCAGTATGGTGGCCGAAAGCCCGGTCAATTTTGAGTGCCGACTCTCACAGTGCATCCAGTTGCAAACCGCCGATGGCGAACAAATCCCGACCTGGCTGGTATTGGGCGAAGTGGTAGCGATCCATATTGATCAGGATCTGCTGGTGGAAGGGATCTATCAGACGGCGAAAGCAGAACCGATCCTGCGTGCAGGTGGCCCCTCAGCCTATTACGGCATCAGTGAAGCTTTGAAGTTTGATATGGTCAGGCCGGATGCACGCAACAGCTAAACGCTGAACCTACGCACTGACCTCACAGGCGGCCTTTTTTTGCTATGATAGCGGCTCTGAAAACCGTTTGTCATGGAGTGATTATGAAACGCATCGCCATCGATATGGATGAAGTTATCGCTGACTTTCATCCTAAGATGTTAACCACATGGAACGCGCATTTTTCACAGCAGCTGACGCTGGATGAGCTCAACCTGTTTAATCTGCATCAGGAAGATCCGGCAAAACTGGCTGAAATTTTTGAGCTGGTCGGCGATCCGTCATTCTTTGCCGATCTCGGCGTCATTGCCGACAGCCAGCGGGTGATCGCCAGCCTGAGCGAACATTATGAGATCTTTATCACCACCGCGGCGATGGAGGTACCGACTTCCTTCAACGCCAAGTTCCAGTGGCTGAAGACTCATTTCCCGGCGATTAAACCCAGCAATATCGTGTTTTGTGGCAATAAAAGCATTATCAATGCCGACTATATGATCGATGACAATGTGATTAACTTCGCCAACTTCTGCGGGGAAGGCATACTCTATTCTGCCCCGCATAACCGCCATGTGACGGGTTACCGACGCGTAGAGAACTGGCGAGAAATTGAAACCCTGCTGCTCTAGGGCAAAAATAAGGGCGCAACGGCGTTGCGCCCGATGCGGCAATCGCTTAGCGGGGGCCGTTTAGCAGGGTGCCGATCAGTTGCCTGAGCAGCGGCTGTAGCCTGGTCGCTTTATCCTCACGCCAGCGAAAAGGCGGCTGTTCATCCATGTAGTTACACTGTGCCAGCTCCAGCTGGATGGCGTGCTGTCCCTCTTCTGGCCTGCCGTACGCACGGGTAATGTACCCCCCTTTAAAGCGCCCGTTCAGCACCCAGCTAAACGCAGACTGTGCCTGGCAGCATGCCGTCAGCCGCTGGGTGATGTCCGTGCTGCAGCTTGCGCCGTCGTTAGTCCCCAGGTTCAAATCCGGCAGCTGGCCGTCAAACAATCGCGGGATAACGGAGGCAATCGAATGGGCATCAAACAGCAGCGCATAGCCATGCTGCTGTTTGAGACGCGCCAGCTCCTGTTGAATCTTGTCATGATACGGCTGCCAGATGTCGTGCAGGTAGCCCTCACGCTGCGCCGGGGTGGGGATTTTTCCCGCCATAAAGGTCGGCGTACCGTCAAACAGCGTTTCCGGATACAGACCGGTGGTGGCTGTGGTGTAGAGCGCCTGATTATCTGGCGGGCGATTGAGATCAATCACAAAGCGGGAGTAGTTACCCACCAGCACGCTGATGCCCATTTCACGGGCAAAATTGTACAGCTGGGGAATATGCCAGTCGGTGTCTGGCAGGCCCCTGGCAGCATCGCTCAATCCCGCATCGACTTCCGGCGTCAGCTGCGTCCCCGCATGGGGAATACTGAGTAGCAGCGGTAGCGTGCCCGCGCTGAACTGAAAAGCCTTCATCGCTCTTCTCCTTTATAGATTACCCGGCAGGGCAACTGCCCGCCAAGCCAGTAAACCAGTTCAGCCGGACGGGCAAGCGGCCAGTGAACGAAATCGGCCCGCTTGCCACTTTCCAGCGATCCCAGACGATTATCGAGTCCCAGCGCCCGTGCGCCGTGGAGAGTCACTCCGGCCAGCGCCTCTTCCGGCGTCAGACCAAACAGCGTACAGCCCATATTGAGCATCAGACGCAGGGACAATGCAGGAGAAGTGCCGGGGTTAGCGTCACTGGCCAGCGCCATCGGGACCTGGTAGCGGCGAAACAGCTCAACGGGTGGCCGCTGCGTCTCACGCAGCAGGTAGAAAGCGCCCGGCAGCAGGACGGCCACCGTGCCATGCTGGGCCATGGCCGCCACATCGCTTTCTGTGGCGTATTCCACGTGGTCGGCAGACAGCGCGTTAAATTCGGCAGCAAGCTTACTCCCTCCCAGCGACGACAGCTGCTCCGCGTGCAGCTTCACCGGCAACCCCAGTGCCTGTGCGGCTGTAAACACCCGCCGTACCTGTTCGGGCGAAAACGCCAGATGTTCGCAGAAAGCATCAACCGCGTCGGCCAGGCATGCGGCGGCGACCTGGGGCAGAAGCTGGTCGCAGATGACGTCAACCCAGGCGTCAGGCTGATGCTGATATTCCGGCGGCACCGCATGGGCAGCCAGGCAAGTGGCCTGAATCTGCACGGGCATCTGCTGCGCCAGCTGTCGGATGGCCTGCAGCATGCGCAGCTCACTGGCAACTTCAAGCCCGTAACCGGACTTGATCTCCACGGTGGTCACCCCTTCAGCCAGCAGGTGCGCCAGACGCTGGCGGGCGCTTGCCACCAGTCCGGCCTGGGAAGCCGCCCGCGTTTCGCGAACGGTCGAGAGGATCCCTCCCCCCGCAGCGGCAATGTCGCTGTAGCTGACGCCGTTGAGACGCTGTTCAAATTCATGGCTGCGATCGCCGCCGAAAACCAGATGCGTATGGCAGTCCACCAGCCCTGGCGTCACAATCCCACCGCCCAGATCGTTGCGCTGGCCAGCCTGAATATGAGCGCTGTGCGCCTCAGGCCCGACCCAGACAATCTCTTCGCCGCTGACGGCAATCGCGCCCTGTTCAATGATGCTGTATCGCCCCCCCTGCATGGTGACAATATCAGCCCCATACCAGAGATGGTCACAGTTGAGTTGCTGGTTCATCCGCTCTCCCACGTTGCGCACTTTACTGTTAATCCATAAGTATGTATATGTATATACAACCTCAATGCACAGGAAGCAACCATGACTCGCTTTTTTGCGCCCCGCGCCCTGCTGGCTGCTGGCTGGCAACACAATGTTGTGATCGAGGTCGATCCTCAGGGTATGATCCTCGCCACTACCGCCAACAGTACGCCTGAGGGAGCGCAGCGTCTCAATGGCACCGTTCTCCCGGCGATGGCTAATCTGCACTCCCATGCGTTTCAGCGCGCCATGGCCGGGCTGGCTGAAGTGGCCGGCGATCCCCAGGACAGCTTCTGGACCTGGCGTGACCTGATGTACCGGATGGTGCAGCGCCTGTCGCCGCAGCAGATCGGCGCAATTGCCACCCATCTCTATGTTGATATGCTGAAAGGCGGCTATACGCAGGTCGCCGAATTCCACTATCTGCACCATCAGCCCGACGGGCGTCCCTATTCCGACGATGCCATGCTGCAGCAGCTGATTCTCGCCGCTGAACAGAGCGGCATCGGCCAGACGCTGTTGCCGGTGCTGTACAGCTACGCCGGGTTTGGCAGCCAGCCCGCACAGCCGGGGCAAAAGCGTTTTATCCAGGATACTCAGCAATATCTTGCCCAGCAGCAGCGCCTGCAAACGCTGATGACCGGGCGGCCGCTGCATAACCAGGGGATCTGTTTCCACTCCCTGCGCGCGGTCAGCGAACAGCAGATGCGGGAGGTGCTGGACCAAAGCCCCGGCGACTGGCCCGTGCATCTCCATATCGCCGAACAGGAAAAAGAGGTTAACGACTCGCTGGCCTGGAGCGGCGAACGGCCGGTCAGCTGGCTGCTCGACCGCTTTGACGTCAACCACCGCTGGTGCCTGATTCACGCCACCCACCTTAATGACGAGGAAATCCACCGGCTTGCTGCCAGTCAGGCCGTTGCCGGCCTGTGCCCGACCACCGAGGCGAATCTGGGTGACGGTATTTTTCCGGCGACGGAGTATGTGGCACAGGGGGGACGCTGGGGGATTGGCTCAGACAGCCATGTCTCGCTGGACATCGTGGAAGAACTGCGCTGGCTGGAATATGCCCAGCGTCTGCGCGATCGCCGCCGCAACCGGATCGTCACGGCACAGCAGGCTTCGGTAGGCGATGTCCTCTTTCAGCAGGCCCTGGCCGGCGGGGCGCAGGCCTGTGGCGTGAAAACCGGGAGCCTGCAGCCAGGCTTCCGCGCGGACTGGCTGGTGCTGGGCGGGGATGCCCTGCTGGACAGCACCCCGGATGCCTCGCTGCTCAACCGCTGGCTGTTTGCCGGCCAGCGCACGCAGATACAGGATGTCTTCGTTGCCGGGCAGCAGCGTATTCACGCAGGTCAGCACGCCCGCCAGGCTGAAACGGATGCCGGACTGCGTGACGCGCTGGAGGCACTGCGATGATCCATCTTTATGACAGCGCCAGGCTTGCGGTAAGTCCATGGCGCAACGGCGGCGGCGAAACGCGGGAGATCATCAGTTATCCCCCCGGTTCGCCAGATTTTGACTGGCGCATCAGCATTGCCACCATTGCCGCTGACGGCGCTTTTTCATCATTTCCGGGCGTCGACCGGATCATTACCCTGCTGAGTGGTGACGTGACACTCTACCGCCATGACGCTTTATACCGGCGGCTGCCGCTTCATCAGCCGTTTGCCTTTGCCGGAGAAGAGCCCATTAACGCCCGCCTGTCCGGTCAGACCAGTACCGACTTTAATCTGATGGCGCGGCGTAATGCTTACCGGCCGGATGCCGGGATCGCTACCATCCGTTTTGCTCCAGCCAGCGCCGTGGCCGGCGTGGTGTATGTGCTTGCCGGGCAGTGGCAGCATCAGCAAACGCTGCTGTCAGCCGGTCAGGGAGCCTGGTGGGAAAATCGCGGTGGGGCCTTTATTCCGCTCTCTGCCGACGCCCGCCTTCTGTGGGGTACGCTGGAACCCAGAGAGCAGGCAACGCCTCTGCGGCTCGAAGTCTGACGGCTGTCAGCCGTGACCTTTAAAGCGCCCCAACAGCTTATAACGCGACCCCGGATAGAGCAGGCGCGCGTAGGTAACAATTTTCCCGTCACTCCAGGTCTGGCGACGGATCAACAGGCAGGGCTCCTGTGCCTCAATCGCCAGGTGGCGACACTGCTGAACGTCGGGCAGGACCGCTTCGACAATATGCTCTCCTGCCGTTAGCGGCGCTACGCGCATCAGATAGGTGTAGGGCGTCTGATTCGCGTAATCCTGTTGCAGATAATCCGGGGCCATCTGCGGGTTAACCAGACGATCCTCCAGCTGCACCGGCTGCTCATTCTCATAGTGCACCATCAGCGAATGAAACAGCGGTTGGCCGGGGGTTAACCCCAGCACGGCAGCCTGTTCCGGATCGGCCTTCGTTTCACACAGCGTGAGAATGTTGCAGCTGTGACGGTGCCCGCGCTGGGCGATCTCTTCCGCGATGTTATGTACTTCCAGCATGGCGGTGTAGCCCTTGACCTCAGCGACAAACGTTCCGACCCCCTGCATACGGATCAGATAGCCTTCGCTGGTGAGCTCACGCAGCGCGCGGTTAATGGTCATCCGGCTTACGCCGAGTTCATTGACCAGCTCGCTCTCCGACGGCACCCGCTGATTGGCTTTCCAGACGCCTTCGCTGATCTGGCTGATGATGGCCTGTTTAACACGCAGGTAAATCGGGGCAGGCTGATCGCTCATGGCTGCAGAAAGTTGTGAAATGGCAGTCTGAACGACCATGGATATTTCCTTAATTAACTGATAACGGCAGTTTACTGGCTAAATTCTGATATGTATAGACATCCTCCCTGCCCTGTTATCCGGTGCTCTGCCCTCAGTTGGTGCAGCGGAGAAACGTTTCAGCCAGTGACCTTTCCCTTGCAGGGCGTATCCATCATCCCCCTGTCACTGTCACCCGTTTTGTGACACAGCTGGCACAATGCTTGCAGGTTGTATAGACAAGACTATACGTATGTGATTCACTCAGTAGCATCTTGTTAACAAAATTCAATACAACCCTAGTTGTCTATACAGGAGTATACCATGTCACTGACTACGCATCATTGCCTGCTGACGCCGGGCAAGGTGGATCTGGCCACGCTAAAAGCTATTTATCGCGGAGGAGTCACACTGGCGCTGGACGACACATCGCGCAGCCGTATTCAGCAGGCGAGTGCCACGGTGGCTGCCATTGTCAAAGAAGGTAAAGTGACCTACGGCATCAATACCGGCTTTGGCAAACTGGCACAGACGACCATTCCCACAGAGCGCCTGGCTGAACTGCAGCGTAATCTCGTGCTGTCGCACAGCGTCGGACTGGGCGATCTGCTGCCGGACGATGTCGTGCGGGTGATTATGGCGACCAAGGTCATCAGTCTGGCACGCGGTCATTCGGGGATCCGCATTGAGCTGGTCGATGCGCTGATCGCCCTGTTTAATGCCGGAGTGATGCCCTGTATTCCGGAAAAAGGATCGGTCGGTGCTTCCGGCGATCTGGCTCCGCTGGCGCACCTGTCCCTGATGCTGCTGGGCGAAGGGGACGTGCGGGTGAAAGGCAAAATGATGCCCGCCACGGAAGGGCTGGCCCTGGCCGGTCTGCAACCGATTGTTCTGGGGCCGAAAGAGGGCCTTGCGCTGCTGAACGGCACTCAGGTATCGACCGCGCTGGCGCTGCGCGGCCTGTTTGAGGGCGAAAACGTGTTTGCCGCCGGACTGGTGGCCGGGGCCCTGTCACTGGAAGCCATCAAGGGTTCGATCAAACCTTACGACCGTCGCATTCATGAGGCACGCGGCCAGCAGGGGCAGATTGACGTTGCCGCGGCCGTTTCGGCGCTGCTGGAGGGCAGTCATATCCTGACATCGCACGCTAACTGCGGACGAGTGCAGGACCCCTACTCCATTCGCTGCGTGCCGCAGGTGATGGGTGCCTGCCTGGACAACCTCAACCATGCGGCAAAAGTATTGCAGATCGAGGCGAACGCCGCCTCCGACAACCCGCTGGTGTTTACCGATACCGGAGAAGTCATTTCCGGTGGGAACTTCCATGCCGAACCAGTTGCCTTTGCCGCCGATATAATTGCCCTGGCCGTAGCGGAAATCGGAGCGATTTCCGAGCGCCGTCTCGCACTGCTGCTGGATACCGGCCTTTCCGGTCTGCCCCCCTTCCTCGTTAATGATGGCGGGGTGAACTCCGGCTTTATGATAGCTCAGGTCACCGCTGCGGCGCTGGCTTCTGAAAACAAATCCCTCGCCCATCCGGGGAGCGTGGACAGCCTGCCCACCTCCGCCAATCAGGAAGATCACGTATCGATGGCCACCTATGCTGCCCGTCGCCTCGGGGCCATGTGCTTCAACACCGCTGCCGTGGTGGGGATTGAGGCGATGGCCGCCGCGCAGGGTATTGATTTTATTCGTCCGCTGCAAAGCTCTCCGCAGCTGGAGCAGGTGCTGGCCGGCGTGCGCGAACGTGTGGCTTACCTGGAAAAAGACCGCCTGATGGCACCAGATATTGAGCAGATGCGCCTGTGGGCGACATCCGACCGCTGGCCAGAAACGATCGCCGCCCTGCAACCTGCACGTGCGCGCTAAGCCTGTTTGAAAAGGAAAAGATAATGACTGATTCCGTAAGCCAAGCCGTCGCCCGCACGATCCGTGCCCCACACGGCAGTGAACTGCACTGTGCCAACTGGCTGATTGAAGCCGCGTACCGCATGATCCAGAACAATCTCGACCCGGATGTGGCCGAACGCCCGGAGGATCTGGTTGTGTACGGCGGCATTGGTAAAGCAGCCCGTAACTGGGCATGCTTCGAGCAGATCCTGCGTTCGCTGCAGGCCCTGCAGCCGGAAGAGACGCTGCTGGTCCAGTCCGGTAAGCCGGTAGGCGTGTTCCGTACCCATGCCGATGCGCCACGCGTACTGATTGCCAACTCTAACCTGGTACCGCACTGGGCCAACTGGGACCACTTCCATGAATTGGATAAAGCGGGCCTGATGATGTACGGCCAGATGACCGCAGGCTCCTGGATCTACATTGGTGCACAGGGCATTGTGCAGGGTACGTTTGAAACCTTCGTGGAAGCCGGTCGACAGCATTACAACGGTGACCTGACGGGCAAGTGGATCCTCACCGCCGGGCTGGGCGGTATGGGCGGCGCACAGCCGCTGGCAGGGGTGCTGGCCGGAGCCTGCGTGCTGGCCGTTGAGTGCCAGGAGTCACGCATTGATTTCCGACTGCGCACCCGTTACCTGGATCACAAAGCCTATACCGTTGATGAGGCACTGGCGATCATCGACAAGGCCTGCAACGAAAAACGTGCCATTTCCGTCGGTTTGCTGGGCAACGCAGCGGAGATCCTGCCCGAGCTGGTGCAACGCGCCAAAGCCGGGGGTATGAAACCGGATATCGTGACTGACCAGACCTCGGCACACGACCCGATTAACGGTTACCTGCCTGCTGGGTGGGATCTGGCACGCTGGGAGTCCAGCCGCCAGTCCGATCCGAAAGCCGTCGAAAAAGCCGCCCGCGCGTCAATGGCTGTTCATGTTCAGGCGATGCTCGATTTCTGCCATATGGGCATTCCAACCGTAGATTATGGCAATAACATCCGCCAGGTCGCACTGGACGAAGGAGTGAAGAATGCCTTCGATTTTCCGGGTTTTGTCCCGGCCTACATTCGCCCGCTGTTCTGCGAAGGTAAAGGCCCCTTCCGCTGGGTGGCTCTCTCCGGCGACCCGGAGGACATCTATAAGACCGATGCCAAACTGAAAGCGCTCTTCCCTGATCATGCCAATCTGCACCGCTGGCTGGATATGGCCCAGGAGCGCATCGCCTTCCAGGGGCTGCCTGCCCGTATCTGCTGGCTGGGCCTCGGAGAGCGGCATCTTGCCGGGCTGGCCTTTAATGAAATGGTGCGTAACGGCGAGCTGAAAGCGCCCGTGGTGATTGGCCGTGACCACCTTGACTGCGGATCGGTGGCCTCGCCAAACCGGGAAACGGAAGCAATGATGGATGGATCGGATGCGGTGTCCGACTGGCCGCTGCTGAACGCCCTGTTGAATACCGCAGGCGGTGCGACCTGGGTCAGCCTGCATCACGGTGGCGGCGTGGGGATGGGCTTCTCCCAGCACGCCGGGGTGGTCATTGTCGCGGACGGCACCGCGGAGGCCGATGCGCGGCTGAGTCGCGTACTGTGGAACGATCCGGCCACAGGCGTAATGCGCCACGCGGATGCCGGATATGAGGTTGCCAGAGACTGTGCCCGCAGGCATGAGCTGACTCTGCCGATGGTAAAATAACCCCCCTGCCGGGCCTGACTCTCAGGCCCGTTTTACTGACTCCCTGCCCTTTCTTTCCCCGTTTATGCTAACTTATTTTCTGCCCGCTACTGGATAGCAGAGTCCCTGAACAGGAGAAGTAACCTATGGTCATTCCCGTTTCGCTGATTGATGAGGCCACCGGCTGGCGCAGGGCCTTTCACGCCCGTCCGGAGCTGGGCTATCAGGAGCATCAAACCTCGCAGGCGGTAGCGGACCAGCTAACGGCAATGGGCCTGCAGGTTCACCGGGGTCTGGCCGGAACAGGCGTGGTCGGCACCCTGGAAAACGGCCCCGGCCCGACCATCGGCCTGCGGGCCGATATGGATGCGCTGCCCATGACCGAACTCGGCACCCCCCCACACCGCTCCACCCAGGCGGGGGTGATGCACGCCTGCGGTCATGATGGCCATACTGCGATCCTGTTGGCGACCGCCCGGCATCTCACTGCCACCCGATGTTTTAGCGGTACCGTCCACTTTATCTTTCAGCCTGCCGAAGAGAACCTCGGCGGGGCCCGCCGCATGGTCGAAGAAGGCTTATTTATGCTGTTCCCGATGGATGCAGTCTACGGGATGCACAACTGGCCGGGCCTGCCTGCGGGCCACGTGGCGGTCAACGAAGGGGCAATGATGGCCTCGCTGGACTCGTTTGAAATTACCCTGCACGGCCGCAGCTGCCATGCGGCGATGCCGGAAAATGGCGCAGATCCGATCGTCGCCGCAGCCCAACTAATCCTGGCCCTGCAAACCATTCCCGCGCGCCGTCTGTCACCGCTGGCGTCAGCGGTAGTGAGCATTACGCAGATTAACGGCGGTGAAGCGATCAATGTGATCCCGGAAACGGTGGTACTGCGCGGGACGTTGCGCTGCCTGCAGGCCGATGTGCGCCTGCGGGTTCGCCAGATGATTGATGAGTTTGTGACCACCTTCACGGCTCCGCTGGGAATTGAAGGCAGCATTGTTTATCAGACTGACTATCCGGTGACCGCGAATCACGCGCCGGAGGCGGCGCAGGTACGCGATGCAGCGCTAACGATACTGCCGGCAGAGCAGGTTCACTTTAACGTTAACCCGTCAATGGCGTCGGAGGATTTCGCCTGTATGCTGGAGGCCTGCCCGGGTGCCTATTTCTGGCTGGGAGCCGACGGCAGTACCCCATCAGCCCCGCTGCACAACGCCCGTTATGACTTTAACGATGCGCTGATCGGCCCTGGCATTGCGTTGTGGACCGCGCTGGTCACGCAGCAGTTACCGGCAAGCGTTTAAGGCGCACGCCTAAAACAGGGGTTTGCCTCTCCCCGGGACGGAACGGGCTTTTTTCCGCTCGTCCCGGCCCGCTTAATAACCTGACGACGCAATCTGCGCCAGGGCACCGTCCAGATCGCTGGCCCGCCCGGTGGCCAGATAGCAGCAGGCGATTTGCAGGCGCAGCGATGCCGGTACCGGCACCTCACGATCCAGACAGCGACGGATCCAGGCGGCCGTCGTGGCGGCATCTTTTGCCTGGGGCAGAAGGTCACCATTCAGCACGGTCTCCTCCTGGCGTGCCAGCAGCACCTGCGGCTCATCACCGGCAATCAGGGTGATCGACGGACAGCGCTGCGGATTAGCATACACCTCCCCTTCCGTCCCGTTCAGTAACAAACCGCGCCCGCCGATAGCACTGAAAAACGCCGCCACGCGCGGGATATATTCCGGGTGCGAAACGCTGGCAATGCGCAGCGCCGCCTCTTCCGTAAACGGCGTCGCCAGTTTCGCCAGGGTGTGCGCACTGTTGCGCACACCCATACGCCAGCGCAGTGACAGCTGCTGCTCCATCGGCTGACACAGTGTGCCAATGGTGAAAAATGCCAACTCCCCCGCCTCCAGCTTTGCCTGCGCATCGTCTGCACCCGCCACCGGGGCAATGCCCAGCGCCGCAAACACCGCTTCACTGGTCACCCGCGTCGGGTCATCGCTGACGCCGTGTACCACCACCGGGAAGCCAAGGTGCGACAGCAGCAGCGCCAGTAATGGCGTCAGATTGCCCTGACGGCGCGCGCCATTATAGCTGGGGATCACCACCGGCATCGGCCGGTGTGCAGGCGGAGTCAGGCGCGGCATCTGCTCCTGCATTGCCCGGTAAAACCCCTGCATTTCATCTTCGCCTTCACCCTTAATGCGCAGGGCAATCAGTATCGCCCCCAGCTCAAGATCGGGAACCTCTCCGGCCAGCATGCAGCGATAAAGTTGATGCGCGGTGTCAGCATCAAGATGGCGGGCGTGATTCTTACCGCGTCCGACTTCTTTAATAATCTTGTTATATTCCATGCTTATGCCCAGTCAGAGTTAAAGGGGTTAGCGACGCCGGCGTGCTGCTGGCTTCTTTTTCACGGCCGGGGCCACGGCTTTGGGCAGTTCACCTTCGGGCATCGGCGGCTGCGCAATCGGAAATACCGGCAGCGCCCCCAGCAGACGCGCACCATAGCTTTTGCTGATCAGCCGGCGGTCATAAATAACAATCTCGCCGAAGCAGTCATGGCTGCGGATAAGCCTGCCAACCTGTTGGATCAGGTTAAACGAGGCGCTGGGCAGGCTTTGCACTTCAAACGGATAGCGCTTCAGGCTCTTCAGCCACTCGCCCTCCGTCAAAATAACCGGACTGTCTATCGGGGGGAAAGCAATTTTATGAATATGCACCTGGGAAAGCAGATCGCCCTTCAGATCCAGCCCTTCAGCAAAGGACTGTAACCCCACCAGCACGCTGGTCTCCCCCTGCTCAACGCGTTTGCGGTGCAGCGCCACCAGTGCAGGCCGGGGTTTATCCCCCTGCACCAGCATCATCAGCCGCAACTCGGGCAGATAGGCAAGAAACTGATGCATGGCGCGCCCGCTGGCGAACAGCACCAGAATACCTTTATGCGCGGCCAGTTTAATCTGATGGCGGAAGAAGTGGGCCATTTCGGCAAGGTGCATTATTTCATTCGCCAGCATCGGCTCATATTTCATCTGCGGGATAATCAGCGTTCCCTGCGTCACGTGATTAAACGGGGAGTCGAGTGCAACAAACCGGTCACCCACTTTTTCGCTCAGGCCGGACATCTCCTGCAGGCGCTGGAAGCTGTTGAGAGAACGCAGCGTGGCCGATGTCACCACCACATGGGGAATTTTACGCCACAGCAATTTTTCCAGCTGTTCGCTGACGCGGATCCCGGCACAGTGAAACAGCAGATGCGCTGTCCCGTCGCGCACTTCCCGCGTCACCCATTTGGACACCGGCGCGCCGGAGGCCTGCTCCATCGCCGCCAGCCGCCACAGCTTGCTGGTCGCTTCAAACCAGCCCAGCGCCCGGTTCATCTGAATCAGCGCGCGGTGCAGACGTACCACGTCAAACTGCCCGCTCTTCTCACTGAGATCGTTCATCATGCCTTCCGCCAGCCCGCGCAGCGCATCGCTGAGTTTAAACAGCCGGGCACAGATCGTCAGGATCTCGTCAGGCAGCAGCCCCATTTCAAAGCGATATTCCCCTTCCTCACCGTTCGGGGGCAGATACAGCCCCAGGATCTGCGACAGCATCTGCAACTGTTCGCGTACCTCTTCGCAGTGGGCCTTCAGTTTATCGGGGTGGCTGAGGGAGGGTGGGCGCTTGGGGCGGAACTGTGCCAGGCACTGCTCCACCAGGCGGCAAAACAGATCGAGCTGCAACTGGGTCCAGCCCGGCGTAATATCACCGCTCATCTCCAGAGCATCGCGCGCCACATCCGGCAGGTGATGGCCTTCATCCAGCACCAGCAGCAGATTTTTCGGCGGGGGCAGTACGGATTCGGTCTCCAGCGCCGCCATCACCAGGGCATGGTTGGCCACCACCACATCGGCATCTTCAATTTCACGGCGGGCCACATAGAACGGGCATTCACGGAACCAGTTGCAGTTGCTACCGAGGCAGTTGGCTTTGTCGGTGCTGAGGCGCTGCCAGAGGGAGTCTTCAATATTTTCCGCACAGTGATCGCGCAGCCCGTCCCACTCGTAGCGTTTCAGGGATTTTTCCAGTCCGGTGCAGATCGCCCGCTCATCCTTGCTGGCGGTCATGTCGTCATCAAGAAACAGCAGCAGATCGCCCTGATTTTCTTCATCCGTTGCCAGGGCAGAGAGATTACGCGGGCAGACGTAGCGTCCACGGCCAAAAGCGGCTGTGAATTTAAGATCGGGAATAATTTTCTTCAGCAGCGGCAGATCCTTGCTGAAAATCTGATCCTGCAGCGCCACGTTGGCCGTGCTGACCACCAGCGGTTTTTCCTCAGCGCGGCTGACGGCAATGCCCGGGATCAGGTAGGAGAGCGTTTTCCCCACGCCAGTGGGAGCTTCAATGGCCAGATGGCGGCCGTCATCTCCCGACAGCGTTTTGGCCACTTCCGCAATCATCTGACGCTGCGGTGCGCGCGGAATAAAATCGGGAACCTGCTGCTGCAGGGCTTTGTACCACCCGGCAATTTGCGTTTTTAACGCGACAGTTAACGCCATGACAACCACTTCCAGCTAAACAAGGCTGTATTTTTACACAGTATGGCGGCGACGTCAGCCTGCAAACGCTAATCTTGCACAGCCACCCGCGGTTTACGCCGATCGTGCAGCGCCCGGACAGGCACTGCACGACGTTGAATAAACAGCGCAAATGCAGACCGCTGGCACCGTGACGGGCCCCTTTACGCCACCTTCTCCGGGATCTTAAACATCACCGTTGTCGCGTCCATCACCCCGGCGGTGGAGCGGGCATAGTCGGGGATCTGCCCTGCCACCTGCCATCCCAGCGAGCCGTACAGCATTTCAGCGACATCGCCGCTGCGGGTATCCAGCACCAGCAGGCTGCGGCCGAGTTCAACAGCGCGAACCTCTGCCTGCTGCATCAGCGCGCGGGCAATGCCGCTGCGGCGCGCCTGCGGATGCACCAGCAGTTTGCATACCTCGGCGCGGTGAGCACCGTTGGCCGGCATTGCCAGCCCCAGCATTACCGTACCGACAATGCGTCCTTCCCGCCGGGCGGCCAGCAGCTGTTTATCGCCGCAGGCGAGGCTCATCACCACATCAAGCCAGAAACGGTTGAACTGCTGTGGGTCGCGATCGACAAAACCGATACTCGCGCCTTCGGCCACGCAGCCATCCAGCACATCGCTCAGCACCGCGATCTCCTGTCGGGCCTGTGCCGCGTCCAGCCACTGATAACTGATTATTCTCATGGGCGTGCCACCACCAGCGCGTAATGCGCCCCGGCAGGCTCAGGCGCGTGAAAGGTGGTACGCCCGAACAAATGAAAGCGCAGGCAGTCGCCCTGCTCCAGTCGCCAGAACTGCCCTTCCAAATGAAATTCCAGCACCCCCGCCAGTATCCAGATATGTTGTTCCAGCCCGGACAGCGGGGGAATGTCATACTCAATCCGCGCACCGCCCTGCAGTCGGGCATCAATCAGTTCGGCATGGAACGACTGGGCGGGAGGCGAAACCGACCGGCGTTCATAGCCGTTTTCCGCATCGCGCCAGACGCTTTGCTGGTGCGGCCGCAAAAGCTGTACCGCCTCCTGCTCGACCTCACTCAGCAGCCGTGACATGGTCAGCCCGTAAGTATGGCACAGGCGGTTGAGCAGCGATGCCGTGGGACTGGTCTCAGAACGTTCGATACGGGATAGCGAAGCCCGGCTAATCCCGGTAAGCTCGGCCAGGGTCTCCAGCGACCAACCCTTTTCCAGGCGCAGGTCAGCCAGGCGTTGTGCCAGACGTTGTTCCGTTGGGGTATGTTCCATCTCATATTCTCATTTATGGGAATAAATCTCTCTAATGAGATATAGCAGGCGATTTTCGCCATTTCAACTTGTACAATGAATAATACTTTGTACAACCTGATAATATTGGTTAGGCTGATAACAGGTCTGACAGTCAGTAAGAGGTAATTCATGGCACTGTACAGCATCGGAGACGTCGCAGAGCGCTGCGGCATTAATCCGGTAACGCTGCGCGCATGGCAGCGTCGCTATGGCCTGCTTAAGCCACAGCGTACAGAGGGAGGTCATCGTCTTTTTGATGAAGACGACGTGGCGCGCATTGAAGAGATCAAACGCTGGATTGAAAGCGGCGTACCGGTCGGCAAAGTGAAAGCGCTGGTTGAAGGCGAAAACATCAACGTTGATGATGGATGGGCGTCAATTCAGGAAGAGATGCTGGCCGTGGTCCGTCAGGTGCGTCCCTCTAAATTGCGGGTGAAAATCGCCGCAGTAGGGAAGGATAATCCGGCAGAAATGCTTATCGACCATGTTTTCGTACCGATTCGTCAGCGACTAGGGTTAGATCAAAACACCGCAAGAGCGATGTGTAGTTTATTAGATGGTGCGTTAATTGATTACATCGCCTTCTGTTTAACCGGCTCGCGTAAAAAAGCGGGTAAAGATGCCCTGCTGATCGGCTGGGGGATTAATGACCGGACACGGCTGTGGATGGAAGCCTGGCGGCTTTCTCAGCAGGGCTGGCGCATCGATGTGCTGGCAGAACCGCTGGAGTCACCGCGTCCTGAACTGTTCCCCGGACAGCATATTTTTGTCTTCACCGAGAAAGCCCTGACCAAACGCCAGCAGGAGCAGTTAACCCAGTGGCAAGCGCAGGGGTTCTCGATTACCGCACACGGCCAGTAGGGGATCCGGTATGACGCAGCAGATCGCACTTCAGCAGTTAGTGACATTTTATCAGACCCTGGACAGCGAGCGTCTGTCGATGCTGGCAGAGATATACCATCCTGAAGTTCGTCTGAGCGATCCGGTCGGTGAACATCAGAGCCTTGCCGTGGTAGAGCAGTACTTTGCCAGCCTGTTGAAGAATATGCGTTATTGCCGTTTTGTCGTCACACTGACCCGCGAGTTTGACAGCGATGCGCTGCTGCTGTGGCGTATGGAGTACGCGCACCCCTCATTACAGGGCGGTGCTGATCAGACGCTGGAAGGCAGCAGCTATCTGCAATTCCGCGAGGGCAAAGTCGTCTTCCAGCGGGATTACTACGATATGGGCGCCATGCTCTACGAGAAACTGCCGCTGCTCGGCAGCGTCATTGGACTGGTCAAAAAGAGGCTGCAACCATGAATCGCGTTCTGATCACCGGGGCCAGCTCCGGCATCGGCCTGCAGTTAGCCCGCGACTATGCCGCCGACGGCTGGCATGTCACCGCCTGCGGGCGTAATGAGGAGCGGCTGGAAACCCTGCGCCAGGCCTTTCCGCAGATTGAAACCTGCGTATTTGACATCACCGATCTGGCAGACACCCGCGCGGCACTAAGCGGTAAGCTGGTCGACCTGGCCATTCTCTGCGCCGGTACCTGTGAGTATCTCGATCACGGCGTGGTGGAAGCAGAGAAAGTCCACCGCGTTATGCTGACAAACTTCAGCGGGCCAGTGAACTGCCTCGACAGCCTGCTACCTCAGATGCAGCCCGGCAGCCGCGTGGCGCTGGTCGGCTCCACCGCCAGCATGGTTCCCCTGCCCCGCGCAGAGGCTTACGGTGCCTCCAAGGCGGCACTGGCCTATTTCGCCCGCAGCCTGGCCCAGGACGTGAAGCGCCAGCAGGTAGGCATTACCCTGGTTCTGCCCGGGTTTGTTGACACGCCGCTGACGCAACGCAACGATTTTGCCATGCCGATGATCGTCGATGTGGTTCAGGCTTCGCGCTTTATCCGGCGCGGGCTGGCAAAAGGAAAAGCTGAAATCGCTTTCCCGGCGCTGTTTGCTTTTATCCTGCGGGTGACCTCCCGGTTACCCCTGGCCCTTCAGCGTCTGTTAACGCAGAAAATAGCGAGGTAGATCGTGCGCGTTGCGATTATTGGCAGTGGTATCGCTGGCCTGAGCTGTGCGTGGAAATTAGCCCCGCGCACGGAAGTCCACCTTTATGAATCAGGCACCACTCTCGGCGGTCACACGGCGACGGTGGACGTTGAGCTGGACGGCAAAAACTGGGCGATTGATACCGGATTTATTGTTTTTAATGACCGCACCTATCCGCGTTTTCTGGCCCTGCTGGCTGAACTGGGTCTGGAAAGTCAGCCAACGGAGATGAGTTTTTCCGTGCGTAACACCCGCACCGGACTGGAGTATAACGGCCACTCTCTCAGCAGCCTGTTTGCCCAGCGCAGTAATCTGCTGAAACCCTCTTTTTACCGTTTCCTGGCTGAAATCGTCCGCTTCAACCGCTGCGGTAAGCAGTGGCTGACCCACCAGCAGGAACAGGGTACGCTCGACGAATTTCTCACCGTACAGGGGTTCAGCGACTTCTTTGCCCGGCACTATATACTGCCCATGGGGGCCGCTATCTGGTCAGTCTCGCTGAGTGAAATGCGCCAGATGCCGCTGACCCAGTTCCTGAATTTCTTTAATCATCACGGCCTGCTGGATTTAACGCAGCGGCCGCAGTGGTATGTGGTGCCCGGCGGATCGCGTGAATATATTCGCCGTCTGATGCAGCTGATCGGTCAACAGATGCAGGTCTATCTGGATACCCCGGTCACCCGGGTGACGCGGGATACGCAAGGCGTTACGCTGGAAAGCCCGCGCGGAGTAGAACGTTATGATCAGGTGATTTTTGCCTGCCACAGCGACCAGGCGCTGCAACTGCTGCACGATGCCTCGCAGCAGGAAAGTGAAATGCTGGCTGGCGTGCCTTATCGCGCCAATGAAGTGGTCCTGCACACCGACACCAGCCTGCTGCCCAAGAGCCGTGCGGCCTGGGCCAGCTGGAACTATCGCCTGAATGACAGCGACGATAACAGCGAACAGCAGGGTGCCAGTGTGACCTACAATATGAATATATTGCAGGGCATTGCGTCTGCCCACACCTTCTGTGTCAGCCTGAATCCCACCCAGACCATCGACCCGGCAAAAGTATTGCGCCGCTTCGAATATCATCATCCTCAGTTTGGACCCGACTGCCTGCGTACCCAGCAGCAGCGGCTGTTGCTGAACGGAAGCAATCACACGTGGTTCTGCGGTGCCTGGAGTTATAACGGTTTCCATGAAGATGGCATTCGCAGCGCCCTCGACGTAGTGGTAGCGATGGACCAGGCAGGCCTGCTGTGAACAGCGTCCTGTACAGCGGCCACGTGCGCCACCGCCGTTTTACGCCGGTGGATCACCAGTTCAGCTACCGTATTTTTATGCCGCTGATTGACCTGGATGAGCTGGCGCTGCTGAAAAGCGTGGGGATTGGCAGCAGCCGCCTGTGTGCAGCCAGCTTCAGCGAGGATGACTTTCTCGGCGGTGGGGGCAATATCAAACAGCGCGCTCAGGCGCGCATTGCTGCCCTGACGGGTGAGCATATCTCCGGACGCGTAATGCTCCTGACCCAGCTGCGCTACTTCGGCTGCTCGTTTAATCCGGTCAACCTCTACTATCTGTACGATGCCGCAGACACCCTGCGCTGGATGCTGGCCGAAGTCCGTAATACGCCGTGGAATGAGCGCCATACCTACGCGGTAAAACCGGACGGCAGCGAAACCACGCAAAAGGCATTTCATGTCTCGCCGTTTAACCCCATGGATATGGTTTATCACTGGCGGCTGTCGCCGCCGGGGAAATCCCTGGCCGTACATATTGAAAACCACCGCGAAGGACGGGAGTTTGACGCCACGCTGCATTTACGCCGTCAGCCGCTCACCCGGCAGACACTGCGCCATTTTCTCTGGCGCTTCCCGATGATGACCGTTCGAACCGCGCTGGCGATTTACTGGCAGGCGTGGAAACTTTGGCGCAAAGGTGCGCCTGTCTATGATCACAGCAAGTCGGAGAAATAACCCATGAATGGCACCGACCTCAGTCTGACACGCCGTGCAAAAACGGGTAAACGCTTCTCCGCTTCCCGCCGGGTGATTTTTTCCCTGCTGCAGGCGATTAAAGGGGCGGGTCTGACCCTGCACGATCCCCATCTCGGCACACAGTTTTTCGGCGATGCCCAGGCACCGCTGCAGGCCGAAGTCATGGTTCATCATTCGCGTGCCTATCGCCGCATTCTGCTGGGAGGCAGCATCGCGGCGGCGGAAACCTATATGGATGGCGAGTGGGAAACCCCGGATTTAACCGCGGTGATCCTCACGCTGGCGCAAAATATCCGCGTGGCCGATAAGCTGGAGGCCCGCCTTAGCTGGCTGACCGCCCCGTTTAATCAGCTGGTCCATGCGCTGCGCCGGAATAACGTGCGGCAGGCAAAGCGGAATATTGCAGCCCATTACGATCTGGGTAACGACTTCTATACTACCTTCCTGGATGAGGCCATGCTCTATTCCAGCGCCTGGTTCCAGCAGCCAGAGATGACGCTGGAGCAGGCGCAGCAGGCCAAAATGAAGCGCCTGTGCGTCAAACTGGCGCTGACCCCGCACGACCACCTGCTGGAAATTGGCAGCGGCTGGGGGGCGATGGCCGAATTCGCTGCCCGGGAATACGGCTGCCGGGTGACCACCACCACCATTTCCCGCGAGCAGTATGAATACTGCTGTCAGCGTATCGCCGCGGCTGGCCTCAGCGATCGCGTCACCGTACTGTGTGAGGATTATCGTAATCTTAGCGGCCAGTACGACAAAATCGTGTCGATCGAAATGATCGAGGCGGTAGGCAAACGCTATATCCCCCTGTTTATTGAGCGCTGCCAGCAGTTGCTGAAGCCGGGTGGCCGCCTTGCCCTGCAGGCGATAACCATCAGTGAAGAACGCTTCACTGGTTATGCGCGCGGCGTGGACTTTATCCAGCGCTATATCTTTCCCGGTGGCTTTTTACCGTCGGTCAGCCTGCTGCAGAACACCCTGCGGGAGGTCAGCGATTTTAGCGAGATAGACCAGCTTGAAATTGGCCCGGACTACGCAAAAACCTTACAGCTGTGGCGACGCCGTTTTGACCACGCGTGGCCGCAGCTTGCGCAGGGGCGCTTTGACGAACGCTTCCGCCGCATGTGGCTGTTTTATCTCTGCTACTGCGAAGCTGGTTTCCGTGCCCGGACCATTGGCACCGTCCAGCTGACGCTGCAGCGCGCATGAACCGCCTGCGCTTCTGGCTGTTGACCCTGGCATTCGATGTCTACTGGGGGCTGGCGGTTGCGCTGCGCGCGCGTATCTGGCCGCTGCTGTGCGGGGTGGCGCTGTTCGCCTGGTTCCTTTGCCCCCGCCGGATCAAACCCCGGCTGCTGCTGGTGGCATTGCTGGGGATAGCACTGGACAGCCTGTGGCTGAGGCTCGGGCTGTTCAGCTTTACTCAAAGCGAAACAGTACCGGTCTGGATGATGGCTCTGTGGCTGGCGTTTGCCTGCTGGTGGTGGCTGATCCTCACCCGCTTTGCGCCCGGTCGCCTCTGGCAGGTGCTGGCCGGTGCGCTGGGGGGCCCTTTTTCCTATTTTATCGGTGAGCGACTGGGCGGCCTGCAGTGGCATCAGCCCCTGCTCGTCGTTATGGCAGCCCTGGCCCTGGGCTGGGCGCTGTATTTACCCTTAGCCAGCCATCTTCTGCGGAGCAAATGATGAAAAAATGGCTGTTGTTATTACTGCTGTGCTCACCGTTGACTCAGGCCGCTGACTGGCTGCGCTGGCAGACAGTCGGTCAGGCTACGCTCACCTGGGGACCTTTTACCGTCTACGACTCGCAGCTGCTGACCCCCGGAGGGCGCTGGCAGCCGCAGCAGTGGCCACTGGCACTGGTCATTACCTATCGCCGGGATATCAGCCGCCAGGACCTGCTGGACGCCACGCTGGAACAGTGGCAGGCACAAAAAACAGGGACGCCGGATCAACGCCAGCAGTGGCTGAAAACGCTGGCCACCGTCTGGCCAGACGTCAGTCCGGGTGACCGTCTGGCCTTTCAGGGGGATGCCGGCGGCGGGCAGTTTTACTGGCAGGATGCCGGAACTCAGGCGGCTATCCGTCCCATCGGGCCGCGCTTTGATAGCGCGTTTCGTGATGCCTTCCTCAATATCTGGCTCTCGCCACAATCGACTTACCCCGATATCCGTCGGGAACTGACCGGAGGTGAATGATGTGGAAATCCCTGTTACTGACCTGCACCCTGCTGCTGTCGGGCTGTGGTACAACCATTGATGAGTACCAGCAGGCCCAGCCAAAGATTGATATTTTCAGCTGGTTCAACGGTGAGTCCCGCGCATGGGGCATGGTACAGGACTATAGCGGCAAGCAGATCCGCCGTTTCGAAGTGGCGATCCAGGGCCAGGTCGTCGGCGACACTCTGACGCTGAACGAAAAGTTCGTTTATGACGACGGCGAGAAGCAGACCCGCGTCTGGCATATTCGCCGCCTGGCTGACGGCAGCTATGTGGGGACCGCAGGCGATATTATTGGCACCGCGAAGGGGCATGCCAGCGGCAACGCCTTCAACTGGCGCTATACCATGACGGTGAAAACCGATGACAGCAGTTATAAACTGAACTTCGATGACTGGATTTATCAACAGGATGCCCTGCACCTGATGAACGTCACCTCAATGAAAAAGTTTGGCGTTGAAGTGGCACGCGTCACGTTATTTTTCTCAAAACAGCCCGCTGCGGCACAATAAGACGCCTGTTTGGCTTAATTACGGAGGGCGGAAGCGCTATACTTCGCCCTCCGTTAAGAAAAACAGGTTAAGTGATGAACTTACAAAAGATTGGTGTGGTATTTATTTTTCTGCTGATGGCGCTGGGTGGTATTGGTGGCGTCATGCTGGCCGGCTATACCTTTATCGTCCGCTCCTGACGGCCTCGCCAGGCGGCATGCCCCCTGCCGCCACGCACTCATTTCCGTTGGTTTAACCGATCACCCGCCGTAATACCTCACTCCCGGTCATGACATTATGCTCTGAGTTTACTGATTAAAATAAAACTCAAGCGTGATGACTGAAACCCCATTTTCGGCCTACGCCGCACTGACAAACTGTTCCGGGTGACTGGCACGGCACCGGTCATTGGCCTGCTGGCCCTGCTGATGATTCCCCGGGAACCCTCGGGCTACGAGAGGCACGGCGGGGACTTTGCCCCTGCCCGGTGATGAAATTTTAGACACCTCGAAAAATATGCGATATATTCAATCTATGCAATATATTCAATCAGGGGTCTTTTATGTCCGCTAAAATGACAGCCGTTACACTGAATACCGTCGGTCTCATCAACGGTCAGCAGTTGCGCAATATGGTGGCGGAGGAGAGCGCTGAATACCTGGTGATTAACGTTAACCAGCTGAAAGAGACAGCGCGACCGCCCGCAGACAGCCGCGATGCCATGCGCAAAAAACTGGAAGCGCTGGTCAACAATCCGCTGCTCGACCCCTCACTTGCTCTGGCACTCTTTGAGGTCGCGCAGACGCTGCTGATACCGGCACGCCGTAAAGCAAAGGTCGCCCCGGCGGTGAATAAAACCGCCAGTATCTTTGACGGTTATGAGCAGCTCAGAGCCCGTAATCAGCTGCGTGCGCAGGATATCCGCGCCTTTGTGCTGCGTGAAGGTGAATGGATCGCCTCCGGAGAGCTGTCTGACCGGGCCCACTTCACCAACCGCAACCGCAGCGCCGGGCCGAACGCATGGAAGCGTCGCGGGAAAATCTTTGCGGTCAGCGTCGACGGTCAGGATCGTTACCCTGATTATGCATTTGATGAGGCGTGGCAACCGCTACCGGTGATCAAACGCGTGCTGGCGATCTTCGACGGCACCCGCACCTCCTGGGCGCTCGCAGCCTGGTTTGCCACTGAAAATAGCTGGCTGGGCGGGCGTAAACCGAAAGATCTGCTCAACAGCGATCCCCTGGCGGTGGCAGAAGCCGCCCTCCAGGCAAGATCAGGAGCCCTGCATGGCTAAGGACAGCCACAACGAAAAAGGACTTTTACCGCCGGGGGGCGCGGTCGTGATTAACGATCTGTGCCTGCTTCCCGGCCATATACTGTTTCGTATTCATCGCCAGCCGTTCGCTGGTGACTGCTTTAATTCCACCACGCAGGGTAATGCACGCTTCAGCCCGCTATTCGATCGACTGGGTGCCGTGATCCCCACCCTCTACGCCGGCGATGCTACACGTGTGGCGCTCTGCGAGGTGATTTTCCACGATGTCGACGTTTCCCGGCAGGCTATCGTCTACCCGGTCAGCCAGCTGGATGCCTTTCGCCACAGCCAGCTGGTCACCACGGCACCTGTTCAACTGGCCAGCCTGGATTTACCGTCTCTGGTAAAAATGCGGGTAGGGAAAAAACTGATCCACTCCGATGCCAGCAGCTACGGCATCACTCGCCAGTGGGCTGAAGCCATCCACCAGCAGCATCCGCAGGTTCAGGGACTGACCTGGCCCTCACGTCAGCACGAGGGTAATGCCTACCTGTTTTTTGGCGACCGCATGGCCGGGAACTTGCAGATGTCCGGTCGCGGAACACAGCCTCTGACCTCCCCTCCCGTAGTGGGAGAACTGCTGGCGCTGGCAGACCGGATGGGAATTTATCTGGAGGAGTCGTGAAGAATGGCTACGCGATGTAGCGGGCAAACTCGGCCGGGATGCGGGCAAAGGTCAGGAGGAACCAGGGAGTAAAGCGTTCCGGGTGGCTTTGCATTTCACGCTGAATATCCGCCAGCGAACTGTAGCGCCACTCATCCGCTTCTTCCGGATTAATACGCGGCAGGTCATCACTGACCGCGAAATAGACATGGCCATATTCGTGTTCGGTCAGACCGTTACTGAGCGGCAGATTGTAGCTGAGTTCAAACACGGGCTGCAGCGACAGACGCAGCCCCATCTCTTCTTCAAGGCGGCGCTCCGCCGCGCTCTGCGTCGACTCCTGCGGGTAGGGATGACCACAGGTGGTATTGCTCCACAGCCCGCCACAGTGGTATTTACCCCTGGCGCGACGCTGTAGCAACAGCTGATGGTCAGAATTGAACACGTAAACGGTAACCGCACGATGCAGCAGTCCCTTTTCGTGAACTTCCATTTTCTCCATCTTACCGGTAGGGCGGTCCAGACTATCGACCAGAATTACTTCAATTGCAGACATGCCGACTCCTCAGAACAGATACTGACTATTCTGGCATAAGAGGCGGCAGAGGATCTGCACTAAATCGTGCTTTCGCTAACGTTCCCGGCAATGTGTCCGCCTCCCTCACGGGCGGAGGGAGGTATTACGCCTCCACGTTGACCACCTGCTGACGGGCGCGGAAAATATGTCCGCTGCCGTACTGCAACAGCCGGGCCACCAGCTCCATACCGCCATTCTCTCCGGCCTGGGCGAACTCGCGCTCCGGGGTGGTCACCGGCGCTGCCCATAGCAGATTGACCTTCTCTCCATCACGTTTTGGCAGAGGAAACTGCCCGCTTTCACGTCCGAGGGCAGAGGAAAGGATAAACCCTTCGAAGCCCATCGGGGCCGACGCAGAGGCCAACGTATGCCCCTCCCCCAGCCAGCTGAGGCGCGCCCAGGGCATATGAGCAAATCCGGCCAGCGCACTGGCCATCTGTACCGCGTTCTCTTCCGTCATCACCTCAGCATCCACCGCCATTGCCAGTTCGGTACGCCGGTACTCCGGGGCCAGGTCTTCGTAGAGGAAATCGACCCAAGGCATCGGACGAATGCACATGCCCAGCGTCAGAAAATACCAGCTGCCCTCGTGGTAATGCTGCGAAATTGCCATCGGCGGCCAGTTGCCCTGGTCAATAGAGTAATACTTCAGGGACTCACCGTACTGGGCTTCATAGCACTGCAGCATCTCCTGCTGGAAAGGTTCCCACAGCTGACCGTCCTGCCACTCGCGCCAGAACTGGCGGTACTGCTGCGCGGCGGCGTAGTTTTTATTGGTGGAGGCAGAGCCCAGTGGTGAGGTCAGGCGGTTAGCTTTGATGCAGCCCGCAGAAAAGCTCACCTGCTGATCCTGATACAGGCTCCAGCCCGGGATCACCGCCAGTAGCTGCCCCTGATACCAGAGTGCAGCGCCGTCGTCACTGGGTTCCCAGATAATCTGCAGCCCGGCCGGGTCGAGCATCGGCTCGGCGGCGAGCGTCCGGCAATATTCCGCACTCAGCAGCGGCGGGGTACCCTGCTGCATCGCGGCCACATCTTCCTGCTGGGGAGCAGGCAGCAGATTACGCAGCCAGCAGCCGCGCACGGCAAACTGCTGGCGAAACGCTTCGGCCGGCCAGATATAGAAATAAGCGGTGCGCTCATCCTGCTCAACAATTGCAATCAGCGTCTGTTGCTGATTGGCCACCTCAGCAATCTGATAGGGCTGTGTCATAAGGCCTCGACGGTTGTAGGGTTCCATTCCCCTGAGAACAGGTCAGGATAAGAGAAGAGGATGGCGCGTTGCACCCCGTCAGGGCAAGGGTAAAAGTCTCAAAATGGTGCAGCCAGAAGACGGCGCGGTTTTTCGCCGCCCCTACCCGGGGTCAGTCGCCCATCCGGGTGCTGTTGCGCAGACGATAAAGATCCCGCGCTTTGTCCCTGACGACATTCAGTTTCGATTCGGCCGCCACCAGTCCCCAGACCGTGCCCTGCTGCTGCTGATAAAAGAGATTCATGCCCTGAAAGTAGCTGTCGCGATAGCCTATCCACGCGCGCTGCGCCTTTTTCAGCGCCGCCTGCGCAGCGGGCGACTGCCCGGCCAGCAACTGCTTATACTGGCTGTTCAGCTCACTGTCCCAGGCGGTATTTGCCGCCTCATAGCACTGCAGATTCGCAAGCGTACTGACAGCCTGCTGCTGGCAGCGCTCCAGCTGCGTGTCCAGATCCTGCCGTAACAGGTCTGCGCCGCTGGCCGTTGCGGCAATCAGCATCAGCGCGCCGGCAATAAGGGTTTTCATGATCATATCCTTCGTCGTTAAGGGTTATCGTCCAACCCGCGTCATCGCCCGCTGATACGCGCCGCGTGAAATTGCCCAGCGCAGCATTCTGGCGATGATGGCAATACGCAGGCGTATCATTCGTCGTCGCAGTGGGGAAAAGTGCAAGCCAAAGTCCTGTAGCGCCCACTGCGGCAGTAGCTCAATACCGGCGACCAGCATGGCATTCATCGCCGGGCGGGCCTGCCAGGAGGGCGCAGGCGCATTCAGCAATAGCGACAGGACCTCCTGCGTACGCTCATCACAACGCAGCTGCGGCCGCATCGCCGTCAGATACGTCTCCACTGCCGCCACGCTGTCCGGCACCTGTTCTGCCCCCAGCGCCACGGCCACTAACGCTGCCTCAGCGTAGTAACGGTTCTGCTCTGCCAGACTCAGCTGCGGATTTTTATAGCGCAGATGGGCGGCGAGGAAACAGCGGGTTTCCGCTACGTGTACCCAGGTCAGCAGTTGCGGATCGCTGGCGGCATAAGGCTGCCCCCGAGCATCCACGCCGGTGACGCGCAGGTGAATACGTTTCACCCGCTCGATCAGCGTATGAGCATCTGCGGTATTACCAAAGGTGGTGACGGCAATGAACTGGCTGGTCCGGCGCAGCCGTCCCATCATATCGTGGCGGAAGGTGGAGTGGTCCCAGACACCCGCCAGTGCAAGGGGATGTTGCATCTGTAACAGGAGTGCGGCGATCCCACCACACAGCATGGAAGGAAAATCACCGTGTACACGCCATATCACGCTGTCCGGGCCATAAAGACCGGGATCGCCCGGCGGTTGTGACAGATCAAACTCGTTCAGGGACAGGCCGTTTAAACGAAATACCTGCTGCTGAATTCTGTCGCGTAAACTGACCATTCTTTTCGCCTGGTAAAGCAGAACGGGCGGGGCTGACCCCGCCCTGTGATTTACAGATAATCAAACTCAGCGTTAACGGTTCGGGCTGAATCCAGCCCAATCATCACGCTAAATTTACCCGGCTCGGCCACCTGCTGCATTCTGGCATTCCAGAATTTCAGCGCGCTGACGTCGATCGGGAAAGTTACCGTCTGGGATTCGCCCGCCTTCAGCATGATGCGCTTAAAGCCTTTCAGCTCTTTCACCGGGCGGCTGATACTCGCCACCTCATCACGCAGATAAAGCTGAACCACGGTCGCTCCATCGCGCTTACCGCTGTTCGTGACGGTGACGCTGGCGTTAACCGTACCGTTACGCGGCATAGTGGCTGATGACATCTTCACCGGGGAGAGCGTGAACTGCGTATAGCTCAGTCCGTAGCCGAACGGGAACAGCGGACCGTTTGCCTCATCGAAGTAGTGAGAGGTGTACTTATTCGGATTTTCGAAGTTATAAGGACGGCCGGTATTCAGGTGGTTGTAATAGATTGGGATCTGGCCCACCGAACGCGGGAAGGACATCGGCAGCTTACCGGACGGGTTGTAGTCACCGAACAGCACATCGGCAATAGCGTTACCGCCCTCGGTGCCGCTGTACCAGCTTTCCAGCATCGCATCCGCCTGCTGCGTTTCATGGGTCAGCGTCAGCGCACGTGCGTTCATCAGCACCATCACCAGCGGTTTGCCCGTGGCCTTGATGGCATCAATCAGCTTCAGCTGGCTTTCCGGCAGCGTCAGATCGCTGCGGCTGGAGGCTTCATGCGCCATACCGCGCGCTTCACCAATGGCCAGCACAACCACATCCGCTTTCTTCGCGGTTTCAACGGCTTCATCCAGCATCTGTTGCGGCGATCGTGTATCCACGGTCATCGCTTTTTCATACAGATTGATAAAGTCCTGAATGCCTTTATCGTCGGTGACGTTGGCCCCTTTGGTGTACAGCAGCGTCGCCTTACCGGCGGTCGCGTTTTTCATCCCCTGCAGCAGGGTCACGGACTGGGCGGCCACACCCGCGGCAGACCAGCTGCCCATAATATCAATCTGGCTGTCAGCCAGCGGGCCGATCAGCGCCACCGTGCCGGATTTTTTCAGCGGCAGCGTCTCCAGACGGTTTTTTAACAGCACCATACTTTTACGCGCCACATCCCGCGCTTCGGCACGATGCAGGCGGTTTTCCGCATTGGTATCCGCCGGATCGCTGCTGGCGGGACCCAGATGGCTGTACGGGTCATTAAACAGGCCCATATCGTATTTCACGTTGAGCACGTGGCGCGCAGCGTCATCGATCTCTTTTTCACTGACCTGGCCGCTTTTAACCAGCCCGGGCAGGTATTTGCTGTAGTACTCATCGCTCATACTCATATCGATGCCGGACTTCAGCGCGATGCGCACGGCATCCTGAGGGTCACTCGCCACCCCGTGTTTGATCAGCTCTTTGATCGCGCCGTGATCGCTGATGGTGATGCCCTTAAAGCCCCAGTCATCGCGCAGCACGTCTTTAAGCAGCCAGCTGTCGGCGCTGGCCGGAACGCCATTCAGTGAGTTCAGCGCCACCATTACCCCGCCGCTTCCGGCGTCCAGCGCTGCTTTATACGGCGGCAGATAGTCCTGGAACAGGCGCTGCGGGCTCATATCGACGGTGTTGTAATCACGTCCGCCTTCCACCGCCCCGTAGGCAGCGAAATGCTTGACGCTGGTCATCACCGAGTAGCGATCGGCCGGGCTTTTACCCTGCATGGCCTGCACCATGGTTCGGCCCATGACGGACGTCAGATAAGTGTCTTCCCCGAAGCCCTCAGAGCCACGCCCCCAGCGCGGTTCCCGGGTCACGTCAACCATCGGCGCCCAGGTCATATTTAACCCGTCATCGGCGGCTTCATAGGCGGCAATACGGCCCACCTCCGCTACGGCATCGGTGTCCCAGCTGGAGGCCAGCGCCAGCGGGATGGGGAATTGGGTGCGCTGACCGTGAATCACATCATAGGCAAAGAACAATGGAATTTTCAGGCGGCTGAGCTGCATGACCTGATCCTGCATCTCACGGATGTCATGGCGGGTCACGGTATTGAAAATCGCCCCCACCTGCCCCTGCTGGATCATATCGCGGATCGTGGATTTGGGATTATCCGGCCCGACGCTGATCAGCCTCAGCTGGCCAATCTTTTCATCCAGTGTCATTTTTTTCAGCAGGTCAGTGACAAAAGCGTCGCGTGCCTGCGGCGTAAGTGAGTGCGGGCCGATCAGATCGTCGGCAAATACTGGCTGGATCGCCAGAGTAACGGCAAGGCTGACAGAACAAATCCATTTCATCAGTGGGTTTTCTCTCAAGTGACTGTGGCGTATCTGTTATTTTACTGCAGGTAACCTATGGCAGCAGTGTGTCATACCTTGAGAATAGCAGCTAGTTTTCAGGTGATGAATCACAGAGGTCTCAGACGGGACTTTATTGCCATGCGGTGAGTGCTACAGTAGAGCGGTGATACTGACAAGGACATGACATGCACACTTCCCAACACGCTGGACAAAAACTGATTGCTGAACTGGGCCGCATCGTTGGCCGCAACCATCTGCTCACGGACCCCGAAAAAACAGAGCGCTATCGCAAGGGCTTCCGATCGGGCGAAGGCGATGCGCTGGCTGTGGTGTTCCCCGGGACATTACTGGAACAGTGGCGCATTCTGCAGGCCTGTGTCACCGCGGATGTGATTATCCTGATGCAGGCGGCCAATACCGGGCTGACTGAAGGCTCAACGCCGAACGGCAAGGATTATCCGCGCGATATCGTGATTATCAGCACCCTGCGGATGGACAAAATCCAGCTGCTGGACGCCGGGAAGCAGGTGCTGGCCTTCCCCGGTAGCACCCTGTATCAGTTAGAAAAAGTCCTGAAGCCGCTGGGCCGTGAGCCCCATTCGGTGATTGGGTCCTCTTGTATCGGGGCATCCGTGCTCGGCGGTATCTGTAATAACTCAGGCGGGTCGCTGGTCAAACGCGGCCCGGCCTACACCGAAATGGCGCTTTACGCGCAGATAGACGCCAGCGGTAAGCTACGACTGGTCAACCATCTCGGCATCAACCTGGGCACCACGCCGGAGCAAATCCTCGGTAAGCTGGACGATGACAGCTGGCAGCAGAGCGACGTGCTGCACGACCAGCGCCACGCCTCCGATCCGGACTATGCCGTGCGGGTGCGCGACGTCGACGCCGACACCCCGTCACGCTTTAACGCGGATGCGCGTCGCCTGTTTGAAGCCTCCGGCTGTGCCGGTAAGCTCGCCCTGTTTGCAGTCCGTCTGGATACGTTTGAAAGCGAAAGCGCCCAGCAGGTCTTTTACATTGGTACCAACGATACGGCAGTGCTCGATCGGCTACGCCGCCACATGCTGGCCAGTTTTACCCATCTGCCGGTGGCTGGCGAATATATGCACCGGGATATTTTTGATATCGCGGAAACCTACGGCAAAGACACTTTCGTGATGATCGACAAGCTCGGCACCGATAAAATGCCGCTGTTCTTCACGCTGAAAGGGCGCGCAGATGCGCTGCTGGCAAGGATCAAGTGGCTGAAACCCCACTTCAGCGATCGGATGCTGCAAAAAATTGCCGCGCTGCTGCCCTCACACCTTCCACCGCGCATGAAGCAGTACCGCGATCGTTTTGAGCACCATCTGATGCTGAAAATGTCCGGCGAAGGCGTGGCCGAAGCGCGGGCCTATCTGCAGGAATTCTTCAACGATGCCGACGGCGGGTACTTTGAGTGCGAAGGGAAAGAAGGCGCACACGCGTTTCTGCACCGCTTTGCCGCCGCCGGGGCCGCCGTGCGTTACCACGCCGTGCATCATGAAGAGGTGGAAGATATTCTGGCGCTGGATATTGCGCTGCGCCGTAACGATCGCGACTGGTTCGAAAAACTGCCGCCGGAGTTTGACGATGCCCTGACCCACCGCCTCTATTACGGCCACTTCCTGTGTCATGTGTTCCACCAGGACTATATTGTGAAAAAAGGGGTGGATGCGCACGCGCTGAAAGAGAAGATGCTGGAAATTCTGCACGCCCGCGGCGCAGAGTATCCGGCAGAGCATAACGTTGGCCATCTGTATCAGGCCAAGCCGCAGCTGAAGGCCTTTTACCAGCAGCTTGACCCGACTAATACGTTTAATCCTGGCATTGGAAAAACCACACGGGCGAAGCACTGGGGTGAGTGCGGGTGCGATAAATAGCCGCGCGGGCGAACAGGAAAAAATGCGCGGGGCGACCGGAATAAAGGTCGCCCTCTACGGGGGGATTATTCCTCCGGGGCGTCCTTCAGTACCATCTGACCGTTTTTACGCTCGATGATCATGGTCTGTGGCGCAGAAAGCATCACCCCTTCTTTGCGTAGTCGGGTGAGGATATCAAACAGCAGATCGCTTTTTGCGCCGCCCACCTGACGCGGGCTGGCCACATTCCCCGTCACCGACAGCACGATGCCGGTTGAGGTCAGATCTTTGAACGTGACCGACGGCTCCGGGTTCTCCAGAATACGTTCGTTCTCGTTATACACTTCCAGCAACAGCTGACGCACCTGCTGCGGGTCAATATCCAGCGGGAAGGTCAGCGTAATGGTGGCCACCCCCTGCGCATTGCCCATCGTGGCGTTGCGCACGTTCTGAGAGATCAGCTGAGAGTTCGGTACAATCACCGTGGATTTATCACTGAGCTGAATTTCGGTGGCGCGCACGTTGATACGGCGGATATCCCCTTCAATGCCGCTAATGCTCACCAGGTCACCCACTTTGACCGGGCGCTCGGTCAGCAGGATCAGACCGGAAATAAAGTTCTTCACAATCTCCTGTAAGCCGAAACCGATACCGACCGACAGGGCGCTGACGATCCACGCCAGCTTGTTCCACTGCAGACCCATAATCGACAGTGTCATCAGGATCACCAGCACAAATCCTATATTGCTGAACAGCGTGAGCAGCGACAGCCGCATCCCTTTGTCCATGGTGGTTTTGGGCAGGAAATCATGCTCCAGCCAGCGTTTCACCGAACGCAGCACCCAGATACCGACCACCATGCAGATCAGCGCATTGACCATATGCGCAGGCACGATATTCAGGGATTCAAGCCCTTTGCCGCCCCAGAACTCAATCGCTTTCTGCACCAGCTCAATCGGCGTCGAACTGCCGAAGGTGCCATTAAGCAGCGCCATTGCGGCTGCCAGTATAAGGAACGTCTTGCCAATGGCGCCAAGCACCGCTGCCACCTGCCCCAGATGCCGCTCGTCGATATTCAGTGAGGTCTGAATACGCTTGCCGGAAGCATTGTTGGTGGAGAACAGGCTTTCGCAGCCGTCCGCTACCAGCTGGCTGCAGATGTAGAATGATCCAAAGACAATTCCCATCCAGATCAGCTCATAGCTGAGGAAGCGTGCCAGGGTGATATAGCCGATAAGCAGCGCGATCATAATCGCCACGCCAATCAGCGTCAGCGCCATCTGAATCAGCCCCACCAGCGTGGATTTGGCTTCCGGTGGGTTACCTGCCTGGAGCATACGCCGGCGCACGCGATTGGTTCGCATGCTGATTGACAGCGCCGTGGCACCGATCAGCAGCGCCGTCATGCCGTTGGCAAAAATCGTCGTCCCGACGCTGGTGCTGGCGCTGCTGTTAAAGGTCTCTACCGTCTGGAAAATAAACACCAGGGCGGCGGTCAGCGGTGGATAGGGCTTTAAAGCCAATGCCACTTCATTGGAAATATTGGGCAGACGCCATGACGGCCGACGGGTGGAGAGGAACGCCCGGCCTAATCCGGCGATCAGGCCGCAGAACACACTCAGCCCGACCAGCTTATCGGCAAAATCACGGACGTCATCAATCACCTGATCGTGACGGGTAAAGGCCTGGTCGAGGAAATTAAACGCCAGCACCACCGCGGCCAGAGTGGTCACTGCCGTGGCGGCCGCCAGGAAACTGCGACGCAGACGCCCTTCGGGCAGATGATGGATCCCCACCCAGGCGAGAAACTCCTCAAGATAGCGGCGACCCAGCGTGGCGACCAGCCCGGCGGCCAGCACCCACATAATGGTGCCAAAACGCCAGCCTGACTCCCACGACAGTGCGGCGGTGGAAGTCAGTTCATCAATAAAATCGCTGATTTTAACGCTGTCATCGCTTTGCGTGTTATACAGCGGCGCCCAGAAGCGCGGGCCAAGAATACTGCCCGCGTTCAGTGCCAGCTGAGTTTTCAGCGCATCACGGCGCAGGTTGACGATCTGCGCGGAAAGATTAATGGCCCCGCTCTTTATGGCTTCCGCCTGCTTGATCTGGGCATCCATTTTCCCCTTCTGGTTTTCCAGCTTATTTCTTTTGCTGGTCACCTCCGCGGTCTCTTTCACTCCGCTGTTCGCCTGCGGAGCCGGGCCAAGCACGGCCAGCTGGGCCTGCAGCTGGGCACGCTGGGGAACAATACCCTGCATCAGCGTATCCGCATCGCCAGACAGCTCCAGCGCCAGTTCGTTGAGCGCCATCAGCTTGCTGTCGTTGGTTTCACCGGAAACCTGCTGTTTGATCTTGTCCAGCACCTTCTGCATTTTCGGCAGTTCAACGGCAGCATTGACCTTTGGAGGGGCATCGGTTTGCTGTGCGTCATCGCCCTCCGCAGCCATAACCAGCTGGGGCGATAGCGTCACGAGCGCCAGCAGACAAACGCGAAGAAAAGTTAACAAGCCAGACATGTGCAGGTTCCTGATACTAAGGCAGCGCCGGGCGGCGCCTGACAATTGCCGGCTAGTTTATGCTTTTGCCCTGGCCGGCACTATAGGATTTGTGATGTAAAAATGAGGTCGTTATCATAAGAATATTCTATGACTATCGTCGACGGTGAGTATGGCAAATTAAGAAGAAAACACGCATGGAGAAAACATGTCTCTTCCCCACGCTGACCTGACGGTCCGCGACGCCGTCCTCGCCGATATCGACGCCCTCACCCGTATTTATGCCTGGCATGTCCTGCACGGCTGCGGTTCCTTTGAAGAAACGCCGCCTGACGCGGCAGAAATGGCCGATCGCTATCGAAAAGTCGCTTCATTCGATCTGCCGTGGCTGGTAGCAGAGAGGGACGGACAGGTGGTGGGATATTGCTACGCCGCCCAGTATCGCCCCCGTCCGGCTTATCGCTTTACCGTCGAAGACTCAGTTTATATTGATGCCGATCAGGGCGGACGAGGCATCGGCACCGCACTGCTCGCCGCGCTGATTAGCCGCTGTCAGCAGGGGCCGTACCGGCAGATGCTGGCCATTATCGGCAATGGTGAGCGTAATGCCGGCTCACTTAACCTGCATAAGAAAATGGGCTTTGAGATCGTCGGCAACTTTCGCGCCGTGGGTTTCAAACACGGTGAATGGCGCGATACGTTATTAATGCAGCGGGCGCTATAACCGGGGCTATCGGGGGCGAGTGTAAAAAGGATCGCCCCCGACAGGAGCGCAGGTCACTCTACCGCGCTGTCATCGACCACACGGTTACCTGCCAGCTGTGAGGCTTTTTGCTTTTTATAACTCAAAGCTGCAGGCGGAACCGGGGAAATTTTACCGGTTTCAATCCACTTACGCAGGCGGTTTGCGTCGGCAAAATGCGTGTATTTGCCAAACGCATCCAGCACGACCAGGGATACCGGGCGGTGATTGATCACCGTACGCATCACCAGGCAGTGCCCCGCTTCATCGGTATAACCGGTTTTCGTCAGCTGAATATTCCAGTCCGGTCGATATACCAGATGGTTGGTATTGCGGAACGGCAGGGTGTAATTCGGGTTACGGAACGTTGCCATATCTTCATGGGTGGTGCTCAGTTCACCCAGCAGCGGATAGCGTTTCGAGGCAATCAGCAGTTTACTCAGATCGCGCGCCGTGGAGACGTTTTTAATCGACAACCCGGTGGGTTCCACGTAGTGCGTGTTGCTCATGCCCAGCGAGCGCGCTTTGGCGTTCATCGCGCGAATAAACGCATCATAGCCGCCCGGGTAGTGGTGCGCCAGGCTGGCCGCTGCGCGGTTTTCCGAGGACATCAGCGCCAGCAGCATCATGTTCTTGCGGCTGATTTCGCTGTTAAGACGTACGCGGGAATAGACGCCGCGCATCTCCGGGGTATGGCTGATATCGACTGTCAGCATTTCATCCATCGGCAGATGGGCATCCAGCGTCACCATGACCGTCATCAACTTAGTGATCGAGGCGATCGGCCGCACCAAATCAGGGTGGCTGGCGTAGATCACCTTCTGGGTATTCAGATCGACGATCATTGCACTGCCTGAGGCAATTTCAGGCTGGGCGGCGGTCGTCACAACGGCAGGCGTCTGCGACCGCGCGACAGCCTGAGTCAGAATGCCCTGCGCAGACAGCAGCAGAGCCACACTTAATAGAGACAAACGAATTTTTGCAGGCATCGTAAACTTAACGGCTGGTAAGGTGGGTGTGGAAGCCACACACCGCGTCCCGCACGCGTTGCGGGGGCTGGCCGACGCATAATACGCCGAAGGTTAAGGATTTTCCTACAGGATATTCGTTTCCGGGCGTTACCAGCAAACCGCCGGTTTCCCGGCGGTACCGGTGGTCAGAAAAGCTGATAGCCATAGCCCCAAATCACCACGGTCATCGCCAGTAACACTTCAAACACCAGGATGCCAATAGCCAGGGTGGATCCGGAAAGCCGCAGACTCTCTTCACGGTCAATATTCAGGAACAGCGGGATGCCGACGTACAGCAGGTAGCCGGTGTAGGCTAACGCCAGCGCACCGACCAGTACGCAGAGCCATACCAGCGGATAGAGCGCGACCAGCCCGCTGATAAACAGCGGCGTAGCCACATAGCCGGCGAACACCCGACAGCGGGAGAGCGAGGGCCGCTGCGGGTAATCCCGCGCCATCCACCAGATAACCCGCCCCATCACCGCCACGCCCAGCAGGATCAGGGCATAGAACAGCACAGCCAGTGAGAAGGCGGTGGCCAGCGACAGGGGGATAGTGCGTTCTATCCCTATATCCCAGCCGATCTGTGTGGTGCCGATAAAGGCGCAGAGCACCGGGATCAGCGCCATCAGCAGGACGTGGTGAGTGTAATGGTGCGAGAGCGTTTCATTCTCTTGCTTAATGTCGCGCATCTCCCGACCCGGATGCGCAAGCAGTCCCCAGACATGGTTCATAGCATCACTCCTCTGTACGACGGACCGCCAGCAGGCACTGTTCAGGGCGGCATCTCTTCAAGTATAAGCGGCTCTGAATAGTTTGTTTTTTAACCCGACATGAAATGTATTAAGCACTTCATTACATGCAAAAAATAAAGCGTCTGAAAGCACTGAAGCTGCAAGATCTGTTAAAAGGGTTAGACTTAGCGGCACAAATACAATGAGGAGTACCGGTTCTCTGATGGATGTGAATACGCTGATTTCCCAGTATGGCTACTGGGCATTATTTATTGGTTGTCTGGCAGAAGGCGAGACTTTTACCCTGCTGGGTGGTGTCGCCGCCCATGAAGGTTTGCTGCACTATGGCTGGGTGGTGCTGGTGGCGATGTGCGGTGGGATTCTGGGTGATACTGCCCTGTTCTTTATTGGCCGCCGCTACGGGGAGCCGATCCTCCAGCGGTTCAGAAAGCATCAGCAGCAGATCGATCGCGCTAACCGCTTGATCCGCAAGCGGCCGGTTCTGTTCGTGATCGGCGTGCGTTTTATGTACGGGCTGCGCATTGTCGGGCCGATTATTATTGGTGCCAGCAGGCTGTCGCCGCGTAAGTTTTTACTGTTTAATCTGGTCGGCGCGGCGCTGTGGGCGGTCATTTTTGTCACCCTCGGCTACCTGGGTGGACGGGTGATTGCCCCCTGGCTGCATCAGCTCGATCATCACCTGAAGCATCTGTTCTGGCTGCTGCTGGCGGTGGTCGTCGTATGGGGAGTCCGCTGGGCGGTGAAACACCGCAACAGCAATAATAAACAGTAAAGGTCAGCGATGCGGGATCAGGATGAGGGGCTCCCCGGCAGCTGCCGGAAAAAGTCCGCATAGGCCGGTGCTCTGACCTGCTCCAGCACTTCCGCCAGCTGCGCCAGCGGCGCTTCCGACCAGTCCACGCGCAAATCAATATCCGCATAAGGGCGGCTGTCCCACACCTTCAGTGCCGCAGAGCGGATGCCCCGCCCATCCCCTCCGGCCTGCTGTGCCGCGTTCAGTGCCGCCAGCATCCGGTCCGCCAGCGGCAGGCGTGCGGCACGTTCAAACGCCGCCTGCATCGACACCAGCACACCATCGCCCGCCAGCATATTGCCCGCCACCGCCATCTGCACGCCCGCCACGCTGCTGAACCAGCGCCCGCAAAGGCTGCCGCTCCAGTGCGCCGTCGCTCCGGCATGGTCGACGATCAGCAGCTGACGCCGTTCGCGCGCCTCATCCTCTTTCAGCAGCAGGTGCAGCGTCTGCTCCGCGCTCAGTCCCGCCGTCAGCAGCTCCAGCCCGCGAATGCCGTAAAGGGGGTTGGTCAGGGCCTGGGTGGCAATGGCTCCGGTGCGGGCCCGGCCGTGGATCACCAGCGCCCCCACTGCCGGGCCGCCCGTGGCGGTGGCCGCCGCCAGCGCGCCGCTTTGCGCATCGCGTGCCACAATGGAAAAGGTCATTGCGCCCTCCTTCTGTCAGGCAGATCAAATTTATATGGATAAATTATTGCACTTAACTCTATTTATACGCATAAATAACAAACAGGACAAACTTTGTTCATCCGCATGTCACACAGGTGCGGTGATCGCTCTGCTTAACGAGGACCGCTATGTTCAAATCGCTACGCACCGGGTTGCACTGTCTTACTGCCTGCTTCGCCCTGCTCACCCTCGCCCCCCAGGCCGGGGCTGAGTCACCTCCCGGCGTGCTGGTGGTAGGCCAGGTGGCCGAGCCGCAGTCGCTTGATCCTCAGGTGGCGACCGCCGCTAACGATTCGCGCATTCTGGTGAATATTTACGATGGTCTGGTCCGTAATGCTCCCGGCTCACTCACCATTGAGCCGGCGCTGGCCAGCCGCTGGGAGATCAGCCCGGACGGGCTGCGCTATACCTTCCACCTGCGCGAAGGGGTGACCTTCCAGGACGGCACGCCGTTTAACGCCGGGGCGGTGAAATTCACCTTTGAACGCATGCTCAATAAGCAGCATCCCTACTATCACACCGGCCCGTTCCCGCTGAGCTTCTTCTTCTCCTCTATCGATACCATCACCACGCCGGACGCCCAGACGGTGGTCTTTACGCTGAAGCAGCCTTTTGCTCCGCTGCTCTCCAATCTTGCCACGCCCGCCGGGCTGATTGTCTCCCCGGCCGCCGTGAAAAAATATGATAAAGACGTGGGCCGTCATCCGGTTGGCACCGGGGCCTTCCGTTTTGGTGAATGGCAGGCGAATCAGCGCGTTGTACTGACCGCGAATAAAGATTACTGGGACGGTGCGCCGAAGCTGGAGGCCGTGGTATTCCGTCCGATCACCGATGGCAACACCCGCACCGCAGAGATGCTCTCAGGAGGTATTGATGCCATGGTCGAGGTGCCACCGGATACGGTTAACACCTTTGCCGGTAATCCCCAGTTTCAGCTTCACCAGGCCGTCGGTCCGCACGTCTGGTTTCTGCTGCTGAACACCCGCGAAAAGCCGTTTAACGATAAGCGCGTCCGCCAGGCGGTGAACTACGCGGTCAACAAGCAGGCGCTGGTCGACAACGTGTTGCAGGGATCCGCGCAGGTGGCTGACGGCCCCATTCCCTCGGCGTTTACGTGGGCCGCGAACAAAGATGTCAGTCCTTATCCGTATGACCCGGCCAAAGCCCGCGCGCTGCTGAAGGAAGCCGGGGCCGAAGGTGCCACGCTGAACTTCTCTGTCACCGAGGGCGGGTCAGGCATGCTGGATCCGGTACCGATGGCAACGGCCATTCAGGCCGATCTGAAAGCCGTGGGGCTGAACGTGAAGATCCAGACCTGGGAATGGAACACCTACCTGGCGAAAGTGAACGCCGGGCTGACGCCGCAGACCCAGATGGCAGAGATGGCGTGGATGACTAACGACCCGGATACGCTGCCCTTCCTGACACTGCGACGCGATGCCTGGCCGGATAAAGGCGGCTTTAACTCCGGTTACTACAGCAATCCGCAGGTCGACACCCTGCTGGATGAAGCCCGCAGGACCAGCGATCAGCAGAAGCGTGGTGCGCTGTATCGCCAGGTGCAGGCCATTGTTCACGACGACGCACCCTGGCTGTTTGTCGCCAACTGGAAACAGAATGCCGTCACCACCCGCCAGGTGCAGAACTTTGCCCTGCAACCCAACTTCAACCTGATCCTGCATCAGGTTAGTAAACCCTGACGGAGGAGGCCTGCTATGTGGAGCTTTTTATTACGGCGTCTGATCGGGGTGATCCCGGTAATAATCGGGCTGTCGCTGATTGTTTTTCTGTTGATGGCGATGATCCCCGGCAACCCGGCACAGGCGCTGCTGGGGGCGTTTGCCACCCCGGAGAACGTCGCCCGCGTCAGCGCCGAGCTGGGTCTGGATAAACCGCTGTGGCAGCAGTATTTTATCTGGGTCAACAACCTGCTACACGGCGATTTCGGGCGCTCTTACGTCCTGAATCGCCCGGTGATTGATGAAGTACTGGAGCGTCTGAACGCCACTCTGCTGCTCGGCGGCTGCGCCCTGCTGTTAAGCGTTGTTTTCGGCCTGCTGGCGGGTGTGACCTCCGCCGTACGTCAGTTTGGCTGGGGCGACAGAATCATCACCCTGCTGGTACTGATCGGCATTTCACTGCCCTCTTTCCTCATTGGCCTGCTGATGATTATGCTGTTTGCCGTCAGCCTGCGCTGGTTCCCGGCCTCCGGGATGTTTGCCATTTACGGCGGCGGCGATGCGCTGGATCTGCTGCATCATCTGACCCTGCCCGCTATCACCCTGGCCATTGTCGCAACCGGGGTGATCGCCCGTCTGACACGTACCGCAATGCTGGAAGTCCTGCGCCAGGATTATATCCGCACCGCCCGTGCCAAAGGCGTCAGCGAGCGCCGGGTGATCTGGCGTCACGCCTTTCGCGTGGCCCTGGTGTCGGTGATCCCGGCCATCGGTATTCAGGCCGGGTTTGTGCTCGGCGGGGCAGTGTATATCGAAACCGTGTTCCAGTGGCCGGGCCTGGGGGCCATGCTGGTTAAAGCGGTCTCCACGCGCGATCTGCTGCTGGTGCAGGGCGGCGTGCTGGTGGCGGCCATTTCCTACGTACTGATTAATCTGCTGACCGACATCGTTCAGGCCTGTCTTGACCCGAGGGTAAAATCATGACTGTTAACACCGCCCCTCCCGCACGACGCACCGGCTGGTCGCTGTTGCTGCATAACCGCCTGGCGGCGCTGGGACTGCTGCTGCTGATTGTCACCATCACGGCAGCGCTGCTCGCGCCGCTGCTGCCGCTGCCGGACCCGGATGCCACCGATCTGCTTAAACGGCTGGCTCCGCCGCTGACGCCGGGTCATCTGCTGGGCACGGATGCGCTGGGACGCGATATGCTGTCGCGCCTGCTGTGGGGCACGCGGGTGTCGGTGGCCGTCGGCCTGAGCGCCACCCTGCTGGCGGCGGTATGCGGCACGCTGGTCGGGCTGATTGCCGGTTACGCCGCCGGGCGCACCGACAATATTCTGATGCGGTTGATCGATATGATCATGGCCTTCCCGTATATATTATTGGCCCTGGCGATCGTCGCCGTCCTCGGCCCGGGCCTGCTGAATGCGCTGTATGCCATAGCGCTGGTCAATATTCCTTTCTTTGCCCGCAACGTGCGTGGCCTGACCCTCGGCCTGCGCGGGCGCGACTTTATTCAGGCAGCCAGGCTGTCCGGTAAAAACCACACCCAGATCCTGTTAACGGAAGTGCTGCCTAACGTCCTGCCGCTGATTGTTGTCACCCTCTCTACCACTATCGGCTGGATGATTCTGGAAACTGCGGGGCTGTCATTTCTCGGACTGGGAACCCAGCCACCGGATGCAGATTTAGGATCGATGCTCGGTCAGGGGCGCAGCCAGCTGTTTATCGCTCCCCACGTCGCCCTGGTGCCAGGGGTAATGATCTTCCTGCTGGTGATCGGCTTTAACCTGCTTGGCGACGGCGTACGCGACCTGCTGGATCCGCGCCTCAAGTCCGGTGCCCTGCTGCGTTCGCAGGCCATGACCACCGTTGACCGCGCGCAGATCCCGGCACGCACCCACCCGGAGGCGCTGCTAGAAGTGGCCGGTTTACAGGTGGCCTTCAGCCGGGGTCAGCAACGCGTCCCGACGGTAAAAGGCATCAGCTTCCATCTACACGCCGGGGAGTGCCTCGGTCTGATCGGTGAAAGCGGCTCCGGCAAAAGCGTCAGTGCGCTGGCGATTATGGGGCTGGTTGCTTCCCCGCCCGGCGTGATCACCGGCGGTAGCGTCTGGCTGGGCAACGAAGAGCTGCTGTCGCTCTCACCGGCAGCCATGCAACAACGCCGTGGCGTGCGGGTGGCCTATATATTCCAGGATCCGCTGACGTCACTGCATCCGCAGATGCGCATCGGCCAGCAGCTGGTTGAGGCTATCCAGTGCCACCAGCCGCTGAGCGCAGCGGCGGCGCGGGCTAAGGCGATTACCCTGCTGGAGGATACCGGCATTCAGCAGGCCGCAGAGCGCTTTGACGCCTGGCCACATCAGCTGTCCGGCGGCCAGCGCCAGCGCGTCGGTATTGCCATCGCCCTGGCCAACGATCCGCAGGTGATTATTGCCGACGAACCCACCACCGCGCTGGACGTGACGGTACAGGCACGCATTCTGGCGCTGCTGAACGATCTGCGCCACAAACGCGGGCTGGCGCTGCTGTTTATCACCCATGACTTTGCTGTGGTCAGCGAGATGTGCGATCGGGTGGCGGTGATGCGTCACGGGGAAATTGTTGAGAGCGGCAGTACCGCCTCGGTACTGCAGGCTCCGCGCCACGACTACACGCGGCGGCTGATTGCCAGCGTGCCGCAGCGCGGCCAGGGCCGGGCCTTCCTGCAACAGATCCGTCAGCTGCACGCGCGGGAGACATCATGAAAAAAGTGATTGAAATACACGATCTGAAGAAAACCTATCACGGCCACGGTGGCTGGTGGCAGCGCAGCGCTTCCGTCGATGCCGTAAAGGGCATCAGTCTGGATCTCTGGCAGGGGGAAACGCTTGCCGTGGTGGGGGAAAGCGGCAGCGGGAAAAGCACCCTGGCACGGATGCTGGTCGGGCTGGAGTCTCCGACTTCAGGCAGCCTGACCCTGCAGGGCGAGGATGCCCGCGTTCTGGCGCAGCGCGGCGTTCAGGCCTTTGGCAAGACCATCCAGTATGTGTTTCAGGACCCGGTGGCCTCACTGAACCCACGCAAAACGATTCAGCAAATCCTCAGCGTCCCGCTGCAGCGCCTGTGCGGCTATCAGGCCAGTGCCTGTCTGCCCCGTCTGCAGCAGCTGCTGACGGCAGTCAATATGCCTCACGACGCCCTGCACTGCTATCCTCATGAGTTTTCAGGCGGTCAGGCCCAGCGGCTGGCCATTGCCCGTGCCCTGGCGGCAGAGGCCCGGATCCTGGTGCTGGATGAGCCCGTCAGTGCGCTGGATGTCTCCGTACAGGCCCAGGTTCTACTGCTGCTGGAGGATCTCAAACAGCAGTTTGGCCTTTCTTACCTTTTCATCAGTCACGATCTGGCGGTAGTGGAATCGATTGCCGACCGCGTGGCGGTGATGAATTCTGGTACTATCGTCGAGTGCGCCGCCACGCAAACGCTGTTCAGTGCCCCCAGGCATGAGTACAGCCGCCAGCTGCTGGCCAGCGCGCCGGCCTGGCAGGCCACGCCGCCAGGCGTTCAGCCCACTTTCTGATATACAGGTGACCATGTCCTCAGTCTCCACGCCGCCCGATGCGGTAAAGCGTAAGCGAACCGACACCATTATCGATGCCATTAAGCAGAGCATTGTTGATGACAATCTGCTGCCTGGCGATCGCCTGCCCCAGGAGAAGGATTTGATGACCCGCTTCTCTGCAGGAAAAAGTACGGTGCGCGAGGCGTTAAAAGCGCTGGAAGCCCAGGGGCTGATCCGCACGCGTACCGGCCCCGGTGGCGGCGCATTTATCGACAGCATGCCGGAGGCCCGCGCCATGAGCCTGCTGTCAAACTACCTGTTTACCCGGGAACTGAGCATCAGTCATATCTACGCACTGCGTAAAACGCTGGAACCCCAGGTCGCGGTCAGCGCCATCGGCCAGATTGACGAAGCTGGTTTTCAACATTTGCATCAGTTGATCCGCGTCTACGATCATGCGCCCACCAGCGAACAGGAGCGCTGGGATCAGCGTATGGCGGAGCTGGACTTTCACAGCGTGGTCGCCAGTTATTCCGCAAACCCGCTGCTGGCCTTCTTCTGCCGCTTCCTCCAGCGGCTGCTGAAAGATCTGGCGGTCTGCAAGGATATCTATCAGCAGCCGCAGCCGGTGGATCGTCGCCAGGGGATTGAGTATCAGTATCAGCTGATTGATGCGCTGCGACGTCAGGATGCCCCGGCGGTGGAACGCATTATGCGTGACCACATGCAGCATGCCGAACAGGCAATGCTGACCCTGCAGGCCACGCTGGAAGAACGTTTTTTGCGTGACGATAGCTGACTTTCCGCTTCGCTTTCTCAGAGGCCGCTATAGTTAAACAATGAAAACGATAAAACGACCTATTGAAGACCACGGCGTCATTGGCGATTTGCGTACCTGCGCCCTGATCGCTACTGACGGTTCCCTCGACTATTTCTGCTGGCCCAACCTGGACAGTCCCTCAGTGTTCACCGCGCTGCTGGACAGTGATGACGCCGGGCTGTTCAGCCTCAGTCCGGACTGGCCAGATGCCCGCCGGATGCAGATCTACCTGCCCGATACCGCCATCCTGCAAACCCGCTGGCTGGACGACCAGGGTGTGGTGGAAGTCACCGACTATATGCCGGTGTGCCAGCGGGAAGACCGCCTGCCGCGCATCATTCGCCGTATTAAGGTTGTTCACGGCACCGCAACACTGAATCTGCGCTGTGCCCCGGTGCATAACTATGCCCGGGCAGAAACCACCGCCACCCTGTATGACGGTGCGGTAACGTTCCACGCCGACGGCCAGCCGACGCTGCGGCTGACGGGCGGAGCTGATTTCCAGCTGGATAAGGCGGCGGCGGTGGCGCAATTTACCCTTGATGCCGGCGAATCGCGCGAGTTTGTCTTTGGCGCAGATGAGGACCCCCACCTGGATCACGCTGATGAAAACAGCAGTGACAGCTGTTTCGACGCTACCCTGGCTTACTGGCGTCACTGGAGCAGGCAGAGCAGCTATCAGGGTCGCTGGCGGGAAATGGTGACTCGCTCGGCAATTACGCTGAAGTTGCTGACTTCATGGCAGCACGGCTCCATCGCAGCGGCGGCGACCTTCGGCCTGCCGGAGGAACTGGGGGGAGAACGCAACTGGGACTATCGCGCATCGTGGATCCGCGATGCCTCCTTTAGCATGTATGCCCTGATGCGCCTCGGCTATGTGGACGAGGCCAAGCATTTCACCCACTGGGTGGCGCGCTGCGTGGAGAACAGCCACAGCGACGTGGAAAAACTACAGATAATGTACCGCCTTGACGGCGGAACAGAGTTGCATGAGAGTGAGCTGCTTAATCTGTCCGGCTATGCCGACTCACGCCCGGTGCGCATTGGTAATGATGCGTGGCACCAGTCGCAGCTGGATATCTACGGCGAACTGATGGATGCCATCTACCTGGCAAATAAATACGGGGAAGCCATTTCCCAGCGCGGCTGGAACCACGTCAGCAGGATGATTGACTACGTAGCAGAACACTGGAACCAGACCGATGCCGGGATTTGGGAGATGCGCGGTGAACCCCAGCATTTTCTCCACTCGCGCCTGATGTGCTGGGTGGCGATGGATCGGGCGCTCAGGTTGGGGGAAAAGCGATCGCTGTCGATGCCTGCCGAACGCTGGGCCGCCGCCCGCGATGCCATCCGCAGTGATATCTGGCAGAACTTCTGGCATAAAAACGGCCACTTTGTCGCGACCCGCCACGGTGAGTTTGTCGATGCCTCTATGCTACTGATGCCGCTGGTGCGTTTCGTCGGGGCTACCGATCCGGACTGGCTGGCGACGCTGGACGTTATCAAAGACAAGCTGGTGAGTGACGGGATGGTGCGGCGTTATAACGTGAGTGAGACCCCGGCTGACGGGCTGCAGGGCGAAGAAGGCGCGTTTGCTGCCTGCTCGTTCTGGTACGTAGAGTGCCTTGCCCGTGCGGGTCGCCTTGATGAAGCACACTTTGAGTTTGAGAAGCTGTTAAATTACGCCAATCATGTCGGCCTGTACGCCGAAGAGTTTGACAGCCGGGGACGTGCGCTGGGCAATACGCCGCAGGCGTTAACCCACCTGGCGCTGATCAGTACCGCTTTCTTCCTTGACCGTAAGCTCAGCGGAAAAGATCCGCTATGGCAACCCTGATAACAGAGTATTGCATCGCTGAAAGGGTGGCATTGCAGACAATTTATCGTAAAGATAGTTCAACAGGGAAAATGCTGGTTTCTTCTGGGACCGTTATGCACATATAATGTGCAGCCGGTCACAGTTGGCCAGTATTGGGTCGTTTATCAACAGTCTACATGGCGCTACACCTGAAATTACTATGAAAAAGAACATTCGTGCGTTCGTCACCCTGATTCTGGCGGCAGCGGCTTTCAGCCACTCTGCCTTCGCTGTGGTTTACCCGCTTCCGGCCGCGAACAGCCGCCTGATTGGGGAAAATCTGGAAATTACCATCCCGCAGGATAGCAAGCTTCCTCTGGAAGCGTTCGCGGCTCAGTACCAGATGGGTCTGAGCAACGTGATGGAAGCTAACCCGGGCGTTGACGTCTATCTGCCCAAAGCTGGCAGTAAACTGATCATCCCACAGCAGTTGATCCTGCCTGACGCCCCGCGCGAAGGTATCGTGATCAACAGCGCGGAGATGCGTCTGTATTACTACCCGAAAGGCACCAAAACCGTTGTAGTTCTGCCGATCGGCATCGGTGAGCTGGGGAGAGATACTCCGGTGAACTGGACTACCACGGTTCAGCGTAAAAAAGATGGCCCAACCTGGACGCCAACTAAAAAAATGCATGAAGAGTACGCGGCACGTGGCGAATCAATGCCTGCGGTGTTCCCGGCTGGCCCGGATAACCCGATGGGTCTTTACGCCCTGTATATCGGTCGCCTGTATGCCATTCACGGTACCAATGCCAACTTCGGTATCGGTCTGCGCGTAAGCCACGGCTGCGTGCGCCTGCGTGCGGATGATATCAAATGGCTGTTCGACAACGTGCCGGTGGGAACGCGCGTGCAGTTTATTGACCAGCCGGTGAAAGCCTCGGTAGAGCCAGACGGTTCACGCTACGTGGAGATCCACAACCCGCTGTCGCAGACCGAAGAGCAATTTGCTTCACGTGAACCAGTTCCGCTGACGCTGACCCCTGCCGTCAATAAGGTGGTTTCCGATGCCAGCGTGAACACGACGGCAATGGAAGACGCGCTGAAAGCACGTTCAGGTATGCCGGTGAAGGTGAACGGAACCGACAGCCAGCCTGCAGCCCCGGTAGTGGTGCCTGAGCAGGCAAACGCGCAGCCTGCAGAAGCGCCTGCTGCCCCGGCTATCCCGGAGAGCAGCGATGCCTCAGCCCCTGCGGTCCCGGTTGCTCCGCAGAGCGGCAGTGACGCAGCACCTGCCACCCCGACCGACCCGCAGAGCACGGAAGCGCCGGCACCGACCGCTGCGCCTGCTGAGGCAGACACCTCAGCACAGGCAGCACCGACGCTGACGCAGCCAGGCCCGATTTACAGCACACCGAAATCCTGATTTTCTGCTGTCGATCGTCAAACCCCTGCCCCTTACGGTGCAGGGGTTTTTTTATGACTGCCGCTCCATCAATGCTCACCACCCGCATAATATCTGTTAAAACAGTGATATTTTATTATTTAAATCATTTATTCAAACCAATAACATCCCAATTCAGGCACTAAAATCCCGTTTACACAGCATTAAATGTTCCTAACAGCAGGGCGCATTGGACTACCCTTGTCCTTGTGTTAGCAGTCTCTTGCTAACGCTCTCGACAACAAATAGGTCTTAGAAAATATCCATTGTTTTCACTACTGTTTACTGGCTAAGTTGCCACTCACCAGTATTCCACCCGGGGACGGCGCAAGCCTTTCCCCGCTTTTTTTATTCCCTGTCGCGACGTCGCAGCACCAGCCAGGCGGCAGCGGCGGTAAAAATCGTCACTAACACCACCAGCAGTAAAAAACCGTGCGGATTCGTCGCCAGCGGCACGCCGCCGACGTTCATGCCGAAGAAACCGGCAACGAGGTTAATCGGCAGCGCCAGCACGGTGATCAGCGTCAGGGTAAACAGGGTGCGGTTGCTCTGCTCCAGCTGTTGGGCAGCGATCTCTTCCTGCAGCAGACGTATGCGCTCCGTCAGCCCGTTGAGATCGTTCAGTACCACGGTAAACTCTTCAGTAAACTGACGCAGATCCTGGACGACATGTGGATGAAGCCAGCCGGGTGGCCGGTTAATCAGACGAAACAGCGCCGCCGGTTCGGGTGCCAGCAGGCGCTGAAAGCGCAGCAGCGTGCGCCGCAGACGCCCCAGCTCACTGCGGTTACTTTTAATATGCTGCCCGAGCAGCCGCTCTTCTATCTGATCAACATACTGGTTTGACTGACGTACGATCAGCGCCAGCACCTCTTCCTGCTCCGCCAGCAGCTGGGTCAGCAGGCCGGTGGAGGAGCGCAGCCCCAACGTATCCAGCTTGGCAACAAGCCGCTCAACCAGGCGCAGCGGCTTAAAGCGGGCGCTGACCACCAGTCCGTCGCGACACCAGATCCACAGCGTGGCGCTTTCATCGCTGGTTTCACGCGCGTTAAAGGCCACGTCATTCAGCACCGCCATCAGCGCGTCATTCTGCGGTTCAATACGGGTACTGTGTGAACCGTGCTGGATCTCATCAAAAAAATCATCATCCACGTCGAAGTGGGTTTTCAGCCAGCGGGCCGCCGCCGCGTGGTTCAGGTTGACGTGCAGCCAGAGAAAACTGCCCTCCTGTGGCCCCCCGCTCCACGCTTCACAGGACTGCTGAACTGTCAGGCTTTCCGGTGCCAGGCCATCGGTAAAACGGTAGCCGTAAATCAGGCCCGACACATCGTCACTGAAGTCAGGTTTTTGCCGGAGTAACGGCAGGTGTTGCGTCATCGTTTTTTCCGGGTTACGTACGTTATCGCGATACTCCTATCCTGCCGCAGCCTGATGACCGTTTTGTTACCGTCAGCACCGCGCCTGGCACTATCCCACCCTGACGTCATTGTTCTGTCACATAACCTGCGTATCACCGAGTGTGGTTATCCCCTGTCCCACTTCTGCCGCTTTGCCGATGCCAGTGAGGTTATATGAGTGATAATGCCGCCCTGCAACGAGGCCAGCCCGCCCGCCCCGTTTATCCTGAAAACAGCCGTCGTTCGGTGATCATTTTTCTGCTGCTGTTAATCCTCGGTATCGCCTTTGCCGGGGTCAATCTGTTTAACGACGTCAGCGACTCCGGCGCGACCTTTACCAGTTACGTCCCTTTTTTGTTACTGGGTATGGCGCTGCTGATCGCACTCGGCTTTGAGTTCGTCAACGGCTTTCACGATACCGCCAACGCTGTAGCCACCGTGATTTACACCCACTCAATGCCACCGGGACTGGCAGTAGTCTGGTCCGGCTTCTTCAACTTTCTTGGCGTACTGCTCTCCAGCGGCGTGGTCGCCTTCGGCATTATTTCCCTGCTGCCCGTAGAGCTGATCCTGCAGGCCGGAACCGGCGGCGGGTTTGCCATGGTCTACGCCCTGTTGTTCTCCGCGATTATCTGGAATCTGGGGACCTGGTGGTTCGGGCTGCCCGCCTCGTCATCACATACGTTAATCGGGTCAATTATCGGCGTGGGGGTGGCGAACGCCCTGATCCACGGCCGCACGGGCACCAGCGGAGTAGACTGGGGGCAGGCGCTGAAAGTGGGCTACGCGCTGGTTCTGTCGCCGGTGGTCGGTTTTGTCTGTGCCGCCGGGCTGCTGCTGTTAATGAAAAAAGTGCTTAAAAATCGCGCGTTGTACACCGCACCGGAGGGTAATACACCGCCACCTGGCTGGATCCGCGGGCTGCTGATCCTCACCTGCACCGGTGTCTCCTTTGCTCACGGTTCAAACGACGGTCAGAAAGGCATGGGCTTAATTATGCTGATCCTGGTCGGCACGATGCCGATCGCTTACGCCCTGAACCGCTCGATTCCGGCAGACCATATCCCCCAGGTGGCTGCACTGGCGACGGTCACGCAGCAGGAGCTGCGTGCGCTGACGCCGGACCGGTCATCCAGCATTTCCCCGCGTGAGGTACTGACGGAGTATGTACGCACCGGGACCCTCGTTCCGGCCGTACTGCCTGCGCTGGCAGACTTAACCGGCCGCATCGGCCAGGAAATTCGCCAGTACGGCGCGGTGGATAAGATCCCGGCGCAGGCGGTATCCAATACCCGTAACGATATGTACCTGGCCTCAGAAGCCATTAAGCATCTTAAAAGCGATGAAAAGGTGCAGATCCCCGAGCAGACCCGGCACAACCTGGATGCCTTCAGGGGCGAGCTGGATAATGCCACCCGCTACATCCCGTGGTGGGTGAAGGTGGTGGTGGCGATAGCCCTCGGGCTTGGCACCATGGTCGGCTGGCGGCGTATTGTCACCACCGTCGGTGAGAAAATTGGCAAGACTCATCTGACCTACGCCCAGGGGGCCAGTGCAGAGCTGGTGGCGATGACCACCATTGGCGCGGCCGATATCTTCGGTCTGCCGGTCTCTACCACGCATGTCCTCTCCTCCGGCGTGGCGGGGACGATGGCGGCTAACCGTTCCGGCCTGCAGATGTCCACGCTGCGCAACCTGATGATGGCCTGGATACTGACCCTGCCCGTATCCATTTTACTTTCGGCCAGCCTGTACTGGCTGTTTACCCATTTCTAACCGGGAGATGACGTATGGCAATGCAAGGTAACGATTTTTCATCTGAGACCTTTCACCACCGCTTACTGCAGGATTTTTACGACAGCTACGATGAAGAGCTGGAAATGGAGCTGGACGACCTGCGCTTCGGCAGTGAAGAGAAAATGGAGCCGGACGAAAAAGCCTGGCGTAAGCACTATTTCCGCGAGCTGCTGCGGCTTCAGGGCGAGCTGGTGAAAATGCAGGACTGGGTGATGCGCACCGGTCACCGCATGGTCATTATTTTTGAAGGCCGCGATGCCGCAGGCAAAGGCGGGGTGATAAAACGCATCACCCAGCGCCTGAATCCGCGCACCTGTCGCGTTGCCGCCCTGCCCGCCCCGAACGATCGCGAACGGACCCAGTGGTACTTCCAGCGCTATATTGCTCACCTGCCAGCGGCGGGTGAAATGGTGCTGTTCGACCGCAGCTGGTACAACCGCGCGGGGGTGGAACGGGTGATGGGTTTCTGCAACGAGCAGGAGGTGGAGGAGTTCTTCCGCAGCGTGCCAGAGTTTGAAAGGATGCTGACGCGCAGCGGCATTCAGATCGTCAAATACTGGTTTTCCATCACTGACGAAGAGCAGGAGCTGCGTTTTCTCAGCCGCATTCACGACCCGCTTAAGCAGTGGAAACTCAGTCCGATGGACCTGGAAAGCCGCCGCCGCTGGGAAGAGTACACCGAGGCCAAAGAGGTGATGCTGTCGCGCACCCACATTGACGAAGCGCCGTGGTGGGTGGTTCAGGGCGTGGACAAGAAAAAGGCCCGTCTGAACTGCATCAGCCATCTGCTGCGCCAGGTGCCGTATGAAGACAGCGAGATAAAACCGATTACCCTGCCTGTGCGTGAACGCAGCGAGGACTATCACCGCGCCCCGGTGCCCAACGAGATGATTGTGCCGGAAGTGTATTAACCCTGACGGGGCAACGCGCTGTTGCCCCCTTGTTACAGGCAATAGCGGGTGGAAAAGTGACGGCCTGCCGCAGAAAAATACCTTACGCAGTCGATGCCAAACGGCGGGAGAGGTTTCTGATTAGTGTGAGGGGGTCATCACACAGGGAGAACCCACCATGAGATTTCGTAATAAGGTTGCCATTGTCACAGGCGGGGCCAGCGGTATTGGTGCCGCTACCGTCACCCGCCTTGCCGATGAAGGGGCCAGCGTAGTGATTGCCGACCTCAACGACAAAGCAGGCCAGGCCTTCGCTCATCAACTGACCGGTCAGGGGTACAGCGTGCTGTTTGTTCATACCGACGTCACCGATCCGGCGCAAAATAAGCAGCTGATTGAAAAGACCCTGGCCCACTTCCAACGGCTGGATCTGGTCTTTGCTAATGCCGGCATCGACATCGACGCGCCAGCAGATCGTCTGGCCGTGGAACACTGGCAAAAAACCATTGATGTGAATCTGACCGGCGTGTTTCTGCTGAATCAGGCGGCTATCCGCTACTGGCTGGCGCAGCAGCAAACCGGGATCATCGTCAACTGCGGTTCGATTCACAGCTGGGTAGGCAGACACGGTCTGACCGCTTACAGTGCGGCAAAAGGGGGCGTCCGGCTGCTGACGAAAACGTTATCCAGCGACTACGCGGCGCACGGGATCCGCATCAATGCGGTGTGTCCCGGCTATATTGAAACGCCGCTGCTGGAGAATCAGAGCGCGGAAGAAAAAAAGATCCTGAAGAAACGCCACGCTATCGGCCGCTTTGGCCGACCGGAGGAGGTAGCCAGCGTGGTGGCGTTCCTGTTCAGCAACGACGCATCATTTGTTAGCGGCGCGGCGTTACTGGTGGACGGAGGTTATGTCGCGCAGTAATACGTCAGTCGGGTTGACCGGCAATCAGGTCAACCCTGTCCATCAACCGCGCTAATCACCCGCGCAATCTCAGCCGAAGTTTGCTGCATCCTGACCTGCATAAATACATCGGTCGCCTCGCTATATTCCTTGCGCAAATACCCCAGCCACTGTTTGATGCGCGCCATATGGTACAGACCGGTATCGCCCTGCTTCTCCAGCCGGACATATTTTTGCAGCAGTTGCACCACCTGCGACCACGGCATCCGCGCTTCGTTATATTTAATCACCCGGCTGAGGTTAGGCACATTGAGCGCCCCGCGTCCGATCATCACCGCGTCACAGCCCGTCGCAGCCATGCAGTCCTGGGCACTCTGCCAGTCCCAGATCTCGCCGTTGGCGATCACCGGAATGGACAGCCGCTGACGAATATCGCCTATCGCCGCCCAGTTGATGGCCTCCGCACGATAACCGTCCGCTTTGGTACGGCCGTGTACGGCGAGCTCCGTCGCCCCGGCCTGCTGCACCGCATCGGCAATTTCAAACTGACGTGCGCCAGAATCCCAGCCCAGACGAATTTTCACCGTCACCGGCAGATGAGCGGGCACCGCCGCACGCATGGCCTTCGCGCCCTGATAAATCAGCTCGGGGTCTTTTAACAGCGTGGCACCGCCGCCGCTGCCGTTAACAGTTTTCGACGGGCAGCCACAGTTGAGATCCACGCCCCAGGAACCAAGTGCCACGGCGCGGGCGGCATTCTCCGCCAGCCACTGTGGGTACTGACCCAGCAGCTGGATACGCACGCGAGTGCCTGACGGCGTTCGGCTGTCATGATCAAGTTCGGGGCAGAGGCGCTGAAAACATTTCACCGGCAGGAGTGCATCCACCACCCGCAGAAATTCGGTAATACAGAGGTCGTAGTCGTTAACGTCGGTCAGCAGTTCACGCACCAGCGAATCGAGAACGCCTTCCATCGGGGCAAGTAATACGCGCATGGTAAACCTGTGGAGAGTGAAATACAGGGGGAAGCGGGCGCCTCCCCCCGATTAATTAGCCGTTGTTACTTGGGGTAGAACGGCGCGGACGGGTTTTGTTGACGCGCGGTGCGCCAGCGTTGCCGCCCTCAGGACGGGCACCGCGTGCGGCACCGGTGCTGCTGCCGTTGGCATTACCCTGACGACGTTCGCCGCCGTTGCCGCCACCGCCATTACCGCTACGGTTGCCGCTGGCGCTGCGATCGCCGCCGCTGTTGCTACGCTGCCCCGGCGCGCCGCGACCGCGTCCACCGCCGCCACCGGCCCCGCCACGCTGCTGCTGGCGACCGTTAACGATCGGTTCTGCTTTGATGCTCGGGTCGGGCTCATAGCCTTCAATCGCCATACGTGGGATTTCACGCTTCAGCACGCGCTCGATATCACGCAGCAGCTTCAGTTCATCGACGCAGACCAGCGACAGTGCTTCACCGACGGCCGCCGCACGACCGGTACGACCGATACGGTGAACGTAGTCTTCCGGTACGTTTGGCAGCTCATAGTTGACCACGTGCGGCAGTTCTTCAATGTCGATACCACGGGCAGCGATATCGGTCGCCACCAGCACGCGGATTTTGCCTTCTTTAAAGTCGCTCAGTGCGCGGGTACGTGCGCCCTGGCTCTTATTACCGTGGATCGCTGCGGCAGTAATGCCGTCTTTATTCAGCTGCTCGGCCAGATGGTTAGCGCCGTGTTTAGTGCGGGTAAACACCAGCACCTGCTGCCAGTTATCACGACCAATCAGGAAGGATAACAGCTCGCGCTTACGCTTTTTATCAACCATATGCACATGCTGCGTTACCTGCTCAGAAGCGGTATTGCGGCGGGCCACGGAGACCTGCTCCGGGTTGTGCAGCAGTTTTTCCGCCAGAGTTTTAATCTCATCAGAGAAGGTGGCGGAAAACAGCAGGTTCTGACGCTTTGCAGGCAGTTTTGCCAGCACGCGACGGATATCGTGTATAAAGCCCATATCAAGCATGCGGTCTGCTTCATCGAGGACCAGGATTTCAACCTGTGACAGGTCGAGCGCATTCTGATGCTCAAGGTCCAGCAGGCGACCCGGGGTCGCGACCAGCACGTCCACACCGCCGCGCAGCTTCATCATCTGCGGGTTGATGCTGACGCCACCGAAGACCACCAGCGAACGCATATCCAGATACTTACTGTATTCCTGCACGTTTTCGCCCACCTGAGCCGCCAGTTCGCGGGTCGGGGTCAAAATCAGTGCGCGCACCGGGCGACGGCCCTTAGGGTGCGGGTTGTGGCTGCTTAACAGCTGCAGCAGTGGCAGGGTAAACCCTGCCGTTTTACCGGTACCGGTCTGGGCGCTGGCCATCAGGTCGCGGCCTGCCAGTACTACCGGAATGGCCTGACGCTGGATTGGCGTCGGCTCGTTGTAGCCCTGTTCTGCAACAGCGCGCAAAATATCGGCATTAAGGCCGAGAGAATCAAATGACATAAAGTTGACTGACTCCGGATCCGCCCTGACCGCATAGCGGTGTAGTTTCCAGGGGGAGAGTTGACGCCAGGATTACGCCTGACGCTTGAATGAGAGCACAAACCACGGTGCGGAAGCTCGGGATTATAACAGATCCGCCAGCAACACAGGGAGTTATTCTTGTCGGGTTATCCGAAAATGCGCTACAGGCTGTAACAGCACACAAACGATCACTTGCCGATCTGCACAACATATTAACGTAGAGAAACATTTTGTCATAAAAGGATCGTTTATGAGGCTGTTACTTCCCCTGCTCGCCCTGCTGCTGCTGGGACTGAACCTGCGGCCGGTGCTGGCCCTGCCTGGCCCGCTGCTCGATGCCATTCAGCAGGATACACCGTTAACCAGCAGTGCGGCCGGGTTACTCAGTATGCTGCCGGTGATGGCCATGGGGCTGTGTGCGCTGGCGGGCAGCTATTTACAGCGCTGGCCGGGAACCTTTCGCGGCGTGCTGCTGGGGGCGTTAATTATTGCCGCTGCCTGCGCGCTGCGCGGCATCTGGTGGCAGCCTGCAGGACTGATCGCCACCGCCCTGCTGGCGGGCATCGGTATTGCACTGGTGCAGGCCCTGCTACCCGGCTGGATAAAGCAGCATTACCCACAGCACAGCAGTCGCCTGATGGGGCTGTACACCACCGCGATCATGGGTGGGGCCGCACTGGCAGCAGCAAGTGCGGCCCCGCTGGCGCAGGCGATAAGCTGGCAGGGCACCCTCGCCCTCTGGGGACTGCCCGCGCTAATCGCAGCGGTGATATGGTATCGCGGCGGACAGGCAAGTGCGCTGCCTCAGGCCCCGACGGCCCCGGCCCCGCTCCACCGGCGTGCCTGGCTACTGATGTTTTACTTCGGCATTGGCACAGGAGCCTATACGCTGGTGCTGGCCTGGCTGCCGCCTTTTTTCGTGCAGCAGGGCTGGTCCCCCCAGGCCAGCGGCTATCTGCTGGCCGGACTGACGCTGACCGAGGTCGTCGCCGGGCTGCTGGTAGCGGCGCTGATCCCACGCTTTCACGACCGTCGCCGACTGCTGCTGCCGGTTCTCGGGCTGCTGCTCTCCGGGCTGATTTGCCTGATGCTGGCCCCTTCCACTCTGGCGCTGCTGGCGATACTCCTGCTGGGGCTGGGCATCGGCGCGCTGTTCCCTCTTTCGCTGATTGTGACGCTGGATCACGCGGCAACCCCGCAGCAGGCGGGAAAACTGATGGGTTTTGTCCAGGGCGGGGGCTATATGATTGCCAGCCTGATGCCGCTGCTGGCAGGCGTGATCCGCCAGATACTGGGCGATTTACAGCAGGCGTTTAGCGTGATGGCGGCAGGTGTGGTGGTCTTGCTGATCATGACGCTGTGGCTGAAACCGCAGGGAGAGGGAGAATAAACGAACGGGCCACCGAAGTGGCCCGTTGAAGGTTTAGCGTGGACGCTGGCTTGGCTGCGTCCGCTCTTTGACCAACAGTGACACCAGCGCAGGACCCGCCAGCATCACGACACCCGCCACGCACAGCAGCAGGTTGTTATGGATAACCCGTGACAGCACCAGCAGCACCAGCATCGCGGCACCAAAATAGTATGTGGTGGTCACGTCTTCCAGGAAATCGCCAATACGCCGCAGGCGCGGCATGCGCTGGGTCAGTAACATCGCGGCAAATACGCTGGCATACATCGCCAGTAAAATCATGCTGACCTGCAGCAGGGCCTGATGTTTCCACCCCCACACCAGCGCGGCGATCAGCAGCAGGTGCAGTGCGATATGTACGCAGGTTTGTCCAGTGACAATCTGAATACGATTAGACCATTTCATGCTTTTCTCCCGGCATCCTCAACAGAGGTTGCCCAAGCGGGTTACTGACACCGGCCAGTAACAACTTTCCTCAGACTAACGTAGTTTTCGGAATATGCTGCAAATTAACGCATATCTCGCCACACTTTTGTGACAAAGACTACACTTTATCCTTCATTAATTCTGAAGGTAGTTTCATTAGTATGTCACAAAAAACGCAAGGATTTTCATTTAAAGTCCTGACGATAAACACACATATGGGTTTCAACGCCTTTAATCGCCGCTTTATTCTGCCCGAACTGCGCGATGCGGTGCGGGCGACCGGCGCGGATATCGTGCTGTTGCAGGAGGTGATGGGCAGCCACGCGCTGCACGAACTGAAGGTGGAAAACTGGCCTGAAACCCCCCATTACGAATTTCTGGCAGATACCATGTGGGAAGATTTTGCCTACGGGCGCAACGCGGTCTACCCGGAAGGGCACCACGGTAACGCCGTGCTGTCACGCCTGCCGATCGTTGACTATCACAACCGGGATATCTCGGTTGAAGGAACGGAAAAACGCGGGATTTTACACTGTCAGATACAGGTGCCAGACTCTACAGTCATACTGCATATTTTCTGCGTGCATCTTGGCCTGCGCGAAGCCCATCGCCAGCAGCAGCTGAAAAAAATGTGCCAGTTGGTTAACGCGCTGCCGAAAGATGCCCCCGTGGTGATTGCAGGTGATTTTAACGACTGGCGACAAAAAGCCAATGCGGTCCTCAAGCGTGAAGCCGGGATGGAAGAGGTGTTCAGCCGCAAAAATGGCCGCCCGGCGCGCACCTTCCCGGCCCGTTTCCCGCTGCTGCGCCTTGACCGTATCTATGTCCGTAACGCGGGGATCAGTCATCCGCAAACCATTCCGTTACGGCCCTGGTCACACCTGTCTGACCATGCCCCCCTTGCCGTGGAGATCCACTTATGAATATGGAATGGCGTGAAGGCAACCACATCAAACTGCTGGAAAATGGCGAAGAATTTTTCCCACGGGTGTTCGGCGCAATCCGCCGTGCAGAGCACAGCCTGCTGCTGGAAACCTTTATCCTGTTTAATGATGAGGTCGGCAAGGCGCTCCATGCGGAGCTGCTGGCGGCCGCAGAGCGCGGGGTAAAAATCGAGATGATGGTGGACGGCTACGGTTCACCGGACCTGCCGGACGACTTTGTTCACAGCCTGACGACGCGGGGCGTACGGTTTATTTATTACGACCCACGCCCGCCGCTGATGGGGATGCGCACCAACCTCTTCCGCCGTCTGCATCGCAAAATTGTGGTCATCGACGGCGTGATTGCCTTCGTCGGCGGGATCAACTACTCCGCCGAGCATAATGCCAGCTATGGCCCGGAGGCCAAGCAGGACTATGCGGTGGAGGTGAAGGGCCCCATCGTCGATGACCTCGCACAATACGTGCAGCAGCAGATGGGCAGTGAGCAAAAACTGCGTCACTGGTGGGATCATCGTTCACACCGTCCGGCGCGAAATACCAAGCCGGGCGATGCGCAGGCGCTGCTGGTCTGGCGCGATAACGATCAACACCGTGACGATATCGAACAGCACTACATCGAAATGCTGAAAAGTGCGAAACGGGACGTGATCATCGCCAACGCCTACTTCTTCCCCGGCTACCGCCTGCTGCGCGAGATGCGCCAGGCTGCGCGCCGGGGGGTCCGCGTGCGGCTTATTGTGCAGGGTAAACCGGATATGCCCATTGTAAAGGTGGGCGCGGAGCTGCTGTACAACTACCTGGTCGAAGGCGGAGTGGAGGTCTATGAATACTGTCGTCGCCCCCTGCATGCCAAAATTGCGGTACAGGATGCGCAATGGTCGACCGTTGGATCCAGCAACCTTGATCCCCTCAGCCTGTCGCTCAATCTGGAGGCCAACCTGATCATCCACGACCGTAATTTCAACCAGCAGGTACGCGACAACCTTGAGGGCCTGCTGGCTTCGGACTGCCAGCGGGTGCTGGAAAGCCAGCTTCCAAAGCGGAACTGGTGGCAGTTAAGCAAAAATATTGTGGTGTTCCATTTCCTGCGTCACTTCCCGGCCATCGCCGGGTGGCTGCCTGCGCACACGCCGAGGCTCACCCAGGTGCCGACCCCGGTCCAGCCGGAAATGGAAACCCAGGATCGTATTGAAACCGAAAACGGTGAGGCAAAATCCTGATGGCCAACTCTTCTCTGCTGTGGAAACGCACCCGCAAAGTCCTGACCGGGCTGTTCTTCCTCGCCGTTATCGTGCTGCTGGTGGTCTATGCCCGCCAGGTAAACTGGGGCGACGTATGGGACGTGGTGATCAATTACAACCGCGTAGCCATTTTTGGATCGGTGGCGCTGGTGGTCATCAGCTACCTGACCTATGGCCTGTATGATCTGATTGGCCGCGCTTACTGCGGGCATAAGCTGGAAAAGCGCCAGGTGATGCTGGTGTCGTTTATCTGCTACGCCTTTAATTTGACGCTCAGTACCTGGGTGGGCGGCGTGGCGATGCGCTACCGCCTCTACTCCCGGCTGGGGCTGGAGGGCAGTACCATCACCCGCATCTTTTCACTGAGTATTGCCACCAACTGGCTGGGATATGTGCTGGTCGCCGGCGTGGTCTTCAGCGCAGGCATGGTCAGCGTGCCCGGTGGCTGGTTTATCGGCGCAGGCACCCTGCGCATTACGGGCATCGCCCTGCTGGCTTTTGTTGTGGTCTATCTGGCGCTGTGTGCATTTTCCCGACGCCGTCACTGGACCGTTAAAGGGCAAAAACTCGCCCTGCCGTCGCTGCGTATGGCGCTGATCCAGTTTGCGGTATCCAGTGCTAACTGGCTGGTGATGGGGGCCATCATCTGGCTGCTGCTGATGCAGAAAGTCGACTTCCCTCAGGTGCTGGGCGTGCTGCTGATCAGCAGTATTGCGGGCGTGATTATTCATATCCCTGCCGGGATTGGCGTACTGGAAGCAGTGTTCCTTGCGCTGTTACAGGGGGAGCCCATTTCACACGGGGCGATCATTGCGGCACTACTGGCCTACCGGGTGCTCTATTTTATTGCTCCCCTCCTGCTGGCACTGGTGCTGTATCTGTGGCTGGAAAGCCGGGCGAAGTCACTACGGGCAAAAAATCTGGCATAAAAAAAGGGCGACCTGAAAAAAGGTCGCCCGTTGCAGCGCTGATGCAGGGGAGACCGTTTCCGGTCCCCCACCACGTTAACGGCGGTTGCCGAAAATACGCAGCAGCATCAGGAACAGGTTAATGAAGTCAAGGTACAGCGTCAGCGCACCCATAATGGAGAAGCGACGCAGATTTTCTTTGTCCTCAACGTCAATCCCCTCACCGATGTTTTTCAGCTTCTGGGTGTCATAGGCCGTCAGACCCACAAATACCACCACTCCGATATAGGTCACCGCCCACATCAGCGCGGTGCTCTTCAGCCAGATATTGACCAGCGAGGCCAGTACAATCCCAATCAGTGCCATAAACAGCATGCTGCCCATGCCGCTCAGGTCACGTTTGGTGGTGTAACCCCACAGGCTCATCGCCCCGAACATGCCGCCGGTCACCAGGAAGGTGCTGGCAATAGACGAGTAGGTGTAAACCAGGAAAATACTGGCCATCGTCAGCCCGGTCAGCGCCGAATAGAGCATAAACAACCCGGTGGCCACGGCCCCGCTGAGCTTATGCACCATCCCAGACAGGACGAAAACCAGCCCCAGCTGCACAATAATCAGACCAAAGAAGGTGATGCGATTGGCAAAGACCAGTTCCATCACCTGCGGCGTATTGGCCGCAAACCAGGAAACAAAGGCCGTCAGCAGCAAACCACAGGTCATCCAGCCGTAAACCTGCGCCATGTAAACAGACAGGCCGGTGCTGGCACGCTGTACGATTGAATCACTTGGACGTGGATATCGGTCCATGATGCTCCCCTTGAAAGGTGAATGAAAAAAACGGTTATATCTTTGCAAGTCTGGCACAGACTGCCCTGCCAGCGCCAGCCTGATGCGTCCCTCTTTTTCACATGTTGCATGCCCATTGAGGATGCAAAGAAATAAATCCAGGGCGGATAAAGATTGTGCATTTGTTGCCGATAGATCGTTCACAGGGAAGATTTTGTTACAGGAAGTCACAAAACGATCACATTATTGTTTATCGGGGGAAGTCAGATGCAAAGTCAGTCGGTTCCAAAAAAGAAAATGAGTACCCGTACGCTGATGCTGCTGACCGGGGTGCTGACTATCACCCTCGGTTTCAGTATAACCATCGGCCTGCTCAGCTGGCAGTCGAGCCAGCAGCAGAGGAAGCTGGCGGAAGATTATCTCGGGCAGATTGCCCAGAGCCAGGCACTGGCTGTGCAGAATGAACTGGATTATGCGCGCACCGTGGCCACCTCGATGGGGCAAAGCCTGGTGGCCCTGCGCGCTTCCGGCATTACTGACCGTGCCGCCGCCGAGCAGCAGATGATCTACTCCCTGAAACTGAACCCTGACTACCTGTCTATGTCCGTGGTCTTTGAGCCGGATGCCTTTGACGGCCGTGATGCCGAGTTCGCCAGCCAGCCGGGTTCACCGCCTGCGGGACGCTTTGCCCGCTTTGTTGACCGTGATCAGGCGGGTAATTACAAAGCCCACTTCATGGGCTCTTTCCTGACGCCGGGCCAGGGGGATTACTACCTGGTGCCGCGCAAACTTGAACGTGACACGCTGGCCGAACCCTACAGCTATGCCTATAACGGTGTCCCTACCCTGCTGACCTCCGTCTCTGCGGTGATTATCGATGATGGAAAGCTTAAAGCAGTGACCACCTCCGATATCTCACTGGCCTCGTTGCAACAGCGCGTCAGTAAAATCAAACCCTGGGAAGGCAGCGGCTACGCGATGCTGATTTCCACCGGCGGGAAAGTCGTCTCCAGCCCGGTGAAAGAGGATGCCGGTAAGCAGTACAAAGGCGAGACCGACGGCTTCAGCAGCAAAATGATCCAGCGCTTTGATCCGGTACTGGGGGAAGAGGTATTGCAAACCTGGCGTCCGATCACCATCGGCAACAGCCAGACTTCCTGGTATCTCAGCGTTGTAGCCCCGGTGGATCTGGTGATGGCCGCCGCTAACCGTCAGCTGATGTATGCGCTGATCATGATGGTCGTCAGCATCATCGTCGTCTGCGGGGTACTCGGCCTGATCTTCAGCCGTAAAGTGGCCAAGCCGATTGGCGGTGAACCGCGGCAGGCTGCTGATATCGCGCTGGCCGTAGCCGAAGGCGACCTGAGCGCCAGTATCCCGGTGAAGCAGAATGACCAGCAGAGTATTTTCTTTGCCATGCACACCATGCAGCATCAGTTGCGCAATATGGTCGGTGAAATTATCTCGGCCAGCGATTCGGTACGTCAGGGTGCAGAAGAGATTGCCAGCGGCAACCTTGATCTGGCCTCCCGCACTGAACAACAGGCGGCCGCGCTGGAAGAGACCGCAGCCAGTATGGAACAGCTGACGGCCACGGTTAAACACAACGCCGATAACGCCCATCAGGCGACGGCGCTGACCGAAAATGCTACCGATATTGCCCAGCGCGGTGAACATCTGGTGTCGCAGGTGGTGCAGATCATGCAGCAGATTGATGAAAGCTCGCAGAAGATCGGCGCTATCACCAGCATCATTAACAGCATTGCCTTCCAGACCAATATTCTGGCCCTGAACGCCGCCGTAGAAGCCGCCCGCGCCGGAGAGCAGGGGCGCGGGTTTGCCGTGGTTGCAGCAGAAGTGCGCAATCTGGCCCAGCGCAGCGCCGATGCAGTAAAAGACATTTCGGCGTTGATCAGTGAATCCACCCAGCGTGTCGATCACGGGGTGACGCTGGTACAGAGCGCCGGGAAGACGATGCAGGAGATGACGCAGGCGGTTAACTCGGTGAAAACCATTATCGGAGAGATTGTTCACGCTTCGGATGAGCAGTCACAGGGTATTGGTCAGGTCACCGTGGCGGTAAACCAGATGGATGGTGCAACCCAGCAAAACTCCGCGCTGGTACAGCAGATGTCTGCCGCCGCCGCGTCGCTGGAAGACCAGGCGAAGACCCTGGCGCAGACGGTGCAGATTTTCAAACTGCAAACGATATAAACCGGAGTGTTGATCAGGGCTGCCCCGACAGAAGGTCAGCCCCACATCCAGACAACAGGCCAGCCCCCTGGCTGGCCTGTTTCCGTACAGCCGGGCATATCCACTCTGCCCTTTTAGTGACGCTGCAGGCAACGCTGATAGCGGCTGTTCACGCGTTGGGCAAACCACGCGGTGGTCAGGTTACGCGTAATCTTCGGACTTTCCAGCTTGATCCCCGGCAGCACTTCTCGCGGCAGCTTTTTCCCGGCATCTTTATCGGCCAGGGCAAAAACAGACTGCCACAGATCGGTTTTCTCGAAGTCGATACTCTCCCCTTTTTCCAGCGCGCGGCGGATCGCCCGGTCGCTGTAATCCAGCTGCCCGATGGTACGCACCGCCTTTTCAGTCGAACCTGCGCTGTCCGATCCGTAGTTAATCAGGTCACCGTCCAGCGCCAGCTTAATGCCGCTCAGGCGCGAAACGGCCGCCTGAAATGCCGCATTGCGGCTGGCATACCATCCGGCATTGAAGTCAGCAAAACGGTACAGCGGTGAGGGATAGTGTGTCGGGTAGCCGAGCAGATGTCGGGTGCCAAACCACAGGCCGCCCCGGCGGGAAAACACTTCACGCCGCAGGGATCCGTCTACCTCGTACGGGTAGCCTTTGGCATTAGCCTCGGCAAACGCGATGCTGACCTGCATCGGCCCGCCGGTATGGATCGGATTCAGGTTGCCAAACAGTTTCTGACCCATCGGTACCATATCAATGAAGTCATCAAATACTGCACTCAACTCTTTCTCACTTTTGACGTGATCCAGCCGGTACGCATAGCTCTTGCCGTCCGGCGAGTTGATCAGCAGCGCGGTGCGCACCAGAAACGACGGGATATGCAGCTGCGCGGCGCGGCGGTCAATTTCGGCCCAGGCTATCCTGGGCAGGCCCGGCACCGTGGCGTCTGCGCTGAAGTTAGACTCCTGCGCGGTCACCGCAATCACCGCACACAGATTGCTGGCATCAGGGGGGATCGCCTGGCTGTTAAAAGCGACGTAGATATCACGCGACCAGCCCTCGCGGTCGCTGACGTCCGGAGGCAGCAGGCGGGATATCTGTGCTTTGACATCGGCTGGTCGTGCGGTGGCGGCCGTCTCTGAGGTTTTATTGCTGCAGCCCGCCAGCACCAGCAGCGCCAGCGGCAGAAGAGCCGGTCTGAAGAAAAAGCGCATGTCGCTCCTTAAGCCTGCAAATAATGAAAGGGGCTTTATTTCCAGCGATCCGCGGCCTGACGATCGCTGTCGCGCGAGTCAACCCAGCGGTCGCCTTCGGGTGTCGCTTCCTGTTTCCAGAACGGCGCACGCGTTTTTAGCTGATCCATAATAAACTCCGCCGCGCTGAATGCGGCACCGCGGTGTGCACCGCTGATGCCGACCAGGACGATTTCGTCGCCGGGGAACAGCTCACCAATACGGTGAACCACCGTCACGCGCTGCACTGGCCAGCGCTGCCGCGCTTCTTCAACAATTTCCGCCAGCGCTTTTTCGGTCATGCCGGGATAGTGTTCCAGCCTCAGCGCGCGGACGTTATCGCCCAGATTGTGATTGCGCACTTTACCGGTAAAGGTCACCACCGCACCGTCAAGATCAGACGCGGACAGCCATTGATACTCGTCGCTCATGCTGAAGGGCGCACAGCCCACGCGAATACGGGTCTGCTCGTCCATATCAGCCTCCCGTGACCGGCGGGAAGAAGGCCACTTCATCCCCGGCCTGCAGCGGATGTTGCAGGGATACCAGCGTCTGATTAACCGCGGCGAGCAGCTTGCCGGACGCCAGCGCCAGCGCCCAGCGATCGCCCTGCTGCGCCAGATGGTTGCGCAGCGCTTCAACATCAGGATAGTTCGCAGGTATTGCCAGATGATCGGTGCCAACCAGCTCACGCACCTGCGCAAAAAACAGCACATTAATCATGAGGTACCGCCTGAAAATCGCCGGATTTCCCGCCGCTTTTACTCAGCAGGCGGCACTGTTCGATGGTGATATCTTTCTGCACGGCTTTGCACATATCGTAGATGGTCAGCGCAGCCACCGAGGCAGCCGTCAGCGCTTCCATCTCCACGCCGGTTTTCCCGGTCAGACGGCAGAGCGACACGATCCGCACACGCTGGTGTTCGGGCTCGGCACTCAGTGACACTTCCACCTTACTCAGCATCAGCGGATGGCACAGCGGGATCAGCTCCCAGGTACGTTTAGCGGCCTGGATACCGGCGATCCGTGCGGTGGCAAATACATCCCCTTTGTGATGGCTGCCGTCGATAATCATCTGCAGCGTGTCAGGGTGCATCACCACAAAAGCCTCTGCCCGTGCTTCACGCACGGTGTCCTGTTTGGCAGAAACATCCACCATATGCGCCTCTCCGGCAGCATTAATATGCGTTAATTTAGACATTTAAAATTTCTTCACGTGCGAGACAAAATGACAGGGGCGGGTACGGGCATCCAGCTGGTCCTGGATGATGCGCTCCCAGGCCAGCTGGCAGCCCCCGGTGGATCCCGGCATGGCAAAAATCAGCGTTTCATTGGCCAGGCCCGCCACCGCGCGGGACTGCAGGGTAGACGTGCCGATATCTTCATAGGAGATCATGCGGAACAGTTCGCCAAACCCTTCGATTTCGCGGTCAAACAGCGGCAGCAGCGCTTCCGGGGTACAGTTTTTTTCGTTAAAGCCGGTGCCCCCATTAATCAGCACCACCTGCACGTCACTGCTGGCTATCCAGCGGGACACCACAGCACGGATGCGGTAGCGGTTATCGGCGACAATGGCCCGATCCACCACGTGGTGCCCCGCTTCCGTCAGCGCTTCGCGCAGGTAGTCACCGGAGCTGTCAGTTTCAGCGGTATGGCGATCGGAGACGGTTAACACCGCCACGTTAAGAGGGAGAAAATCCGTTGTACTTTTGCCCATAAAAACTCCTTAGCTTAACCGCCGATAAATGAAAGGTTTTGGGTAATGCCGGTATTCCCCTGATGCAGAAAGTGCGTCTCTTTTTTGCTCGTCAGGCTGCCGGCAATCCGCGCCTGCAGCTCCGCCTGCTGGCTGTCATCGGCCAACAGATCGCGCAGCGGCACGCCGCCGTCGCCAAACAGACAGAGATGAAGATGACCGGTGGCGGAGACACGGAGGCGGTTACAGCTGGCGCAAAAGTCTTTTTCATAGGGCATGATCAGGCCAATTTCACCCTGATAATCGGTATGACGAAAGACCTGCGCCGGGCCGTCGCTACGCGCACGCTGCTGTTGCACCCAGCCCTGACGCAGAAGCTGGTCGCGGATCACCTGGCCGGAGACATGGTGCTGGCGAAACAGCGCGCCGCCATCGCCCGTTTCCATCAGCTCAATAAAGCGCAGCTGAACAGGACGGTCGCGCACCCAGGCAAGAAAGGTATCAAGGCTGTGGTGATTAACATCCCGCATCAGCACGGTATTGACTTTCACCTGACTGAAACCGGCATCAAAAGCCGCATCGATACCACGCATCACTTCGTCAAATTTATTCTGCCCGGTGATGGCATGAAACTGCCGCGCGTCAAGGCTGTCCACACTGACGTTCAGCGCCGTCAGGCCAGCGGCCCGCCACTTGCCGATATCCCGCTGCAGGCGGTAACCATTGGTGGTGAGGGCAATCTGACGAATCGAGGGGTTATCACGCACGGCCGCGATGATATCGGTGAAGTCACGACGCATTGAGGGTTCGCCGCCGGTGAGACGCACTTTTTCCGTCCCCGCCGCTGCAAAAGCACGGGTGACGCGACGGATCTCATCCAGCGAAAGGAAGGTTTTATTCTGCGCACCCTGGGGTTTGTAGCCGTCGGGCAGGCAGTATGTGCAGCGGAAATTGCACACGTCAGTAATCGACAGACGCAGGTAATAGAACCTGCGCGCGAAGTTATCAGTAAATTGTGGCACCTGTGACACCTTTCCAGATAGGGAGATGCAGTCATTTCTTTCTGCACCCTGGCAACCCGGAGGTTGCGGCCAGGACACCATATCCCAAAGGACCCAGGTGTCAGGGCTTAAGTGTGACTTACCGGACATCGGCAAATCGTGATGGGCAAATGTTAGCGCTATTATTCCGTCGTTACCAGTAAGGTTTTTCGCTATATATTATGATATATAACGTATTTTCCCGGCCTTTTCCCGCAGGAATAGCGTAAAATAAACGGCATAAACAGTGGCCGAACATAACAAATGGATATTATGCGAAATCGCACCTTAGCTGACCTCGACCGCGTGGTGGCATTAGGGGGTGGGCACGGCCTGGGCCGTGTGATGTCTGCCCTCTCGCCTCTGGGTTCCCGTCTGACCGGGATTGTCACTACCACTGATAATGGTGGCTCCACCGGGCGTATCCGCCGTTCAGAAGGGGGTATCGCCTGGGGCGATATGCGCAACTGTCTGAACCAGCTGATTGCGGAACCCAGCGTGGCGTCAGCCATGTTTGAGTACCGCTTTGCCGGCAATGGCGAACTGGCCGGGCACAATCTGGGCAATCTGATGCTGAAAGCGCTCGATCACCTCAGCGTCCGTCCTTTTGAGGCGATCAATCTGATCCGTAATCTGCTGAAGGTAGATGCGTTTCTGATCCCAATGTCCGAGCAGCCGGTCGACCTGGTGGCGCTGGATAACGAAGGCCATCTGGTGTACGGCGAAACTGAAATTGACCAGCTGACGCAGCCACCGCAGGAGCTGATGCTGTCCCCCAAGGTCAGCGCCACGCGCGAAGCGGTCGAGGCGATTGGTGAAGCAGACCTGATCCTGATTGGGCCAGGCAGTTTTTATACCAGCCTGATGCCGGTTCTGCTGCTGCCCGAGATTGCCCAGGCCATGCGCCGGACGCCGGCCACCATGGTGTTTATTGGTAATCTGGGCAAAGAACTCAGCCCGGCGGCAGCCAGACTGACGGTCCCCGATAAGCTGGCCATGATGGAGAGAGCGATAGGTAAACGGGTGATTGATGCGCTGGTGCTGGGGCCGAAAGTGGACAGCAGCCAGATTGACGGACGGCTGATTATTCAGGAGCCGCTGGAGGCCGGAGATATTCCTTACCGCCACGACCGCCAGCTACTGCGTCTGGCGCTGGAGCACGCCGTGCAGGCCATGGTGTGACCGGCTGCCAGCCGTTATGCTGCGGCCTGGGTGAGCGATAAAAGAGTTACCCCCGACAAAAGGAACGGGGGCAAACAGGCGGGGCCGATCGTTTGTCCGATCGGCCCTTTGCATTATGACGCGGCAATAAACAGCTCGCGTACCTGATGCAGCTGATCGCGAACCTGAGCGGCCTCTTCAAACTCCAGGTTTTGCGCATGCTTCTGCATCTGCGCCTCGAGCTGATGGATGCGTTTTTGCAGCCCCTGTGGCGAGAGATCAACATAGGCCGGATCGTCCTCAACAATGCTGCGCCCCTTCATGCTGCGCACTTTCGCTTTGTTTTTCGCCAGCCCCTGCCCTAACTCCAGAATATCAGCAATCTTCTTGTTCAGGCCCTGCGGGACAATACCGTGCTCCAGGTTGTATTGCTCCTGCTTCTCACGGCGGCGTTCCGTCTCACTGATGGCGCGCGCCATTGACGGGGTGATTTTGTCACCGTAGAGAATCGCTTTCCCGTTAAGGTTACGTGCTGCACGCCCGATGGTCTGGATCAGTGAGCGCTCTGAACGCAGGAAGCCTTCTTTATCCGCATCAAGGATCGCCACCAGCGATACCTCAGGCATATCCAGCCCTTCACGCAGCAGGTTAATCCCCACCAGCACGTCAAATTCACCCAGACGCAGGTCGCGGATAATTTCCACGCGCTCAACGGTGTCGATATCCGAGTGCAGGTAGCGCACACGCTCACCGTGCTCTTCCAGGTACTCCGTCAGGTCTTCGGCCATGCGTTTGGTCAGCACTGTCACCAGCACGCGCTCGTTAATCGCCACGCGTTTGCGGATTTCCGACAGCAGATCGTCAACCTGGGTCCCAACGGGCCGGACTTCGATTGTCGGATCCAGCAGTCCGGTAGGTCTTACCACCTGATCCACCACGTCCCCGCCCGACTTCTCCAGCTCATAGTTACCGGGTGTAGCCGAGACATAAATCGTCTGCGGGGCCAGCCCCTCGAACTCTTCAAATTTCATCGGACGGTTATCCAGCGCCGACGGCAGGCGGAAGCCATACTCGACCAGCGTCTCTTTACGCGCCCGGTCCCCGCGATACATCCCGCCGATTTGCGGAATAGTGACGTGGGATTCGTCAATTACCAGCAGGCCGTCGGCGGGCAGGTAGTCGAACAGGGTCGGCGGGGCTTCGCCCGGCCCGCGGCCTGACAGATAGCGGGAGTAGTTTTCGATACCGGAGCAGTAACCCAGCTCGTTCATCATTTCCAGATCAAACTGGGTACGCTGGCTGAGGCGCTGCTCTTCCAGCAGCTTATTGTTAGCCAGCAGCACCTGCTTGCGCTCTGCCAGCTCGACTTTGATCTCCTCCATCGCCTGCAGGATACGCTCACGTGGCGTCACATAGTGCGTTTTCGGATAGATGGTATAACGCGGGATCACGGAGTTAATCTGGCCGGTCAGCGGGTCGAAGACAGACAGACGCTCAACTTCCTCATCAAATAACTCCACGCGCAGCGCATAGTCATCAGACTCTGCCGGGAAAATATCAATGACCTCACCGCGCACGCGGAAGGTGCCGCGCTGGAAGGCCTGATCATTGCGGGTATATTGCAGCTCCGCCAGGCGGCGCAGGATTGCACGCTGGTCAATCACCATGCCACGCGTCAGATGCAGCATCATCTTCAGATAAAGGTCAGGATCGCCCAGACCATAGATCGCCGAGACCGAGGCCACCACAATGACATCGCGTCGTTCCAGCAGGGCTTTGGTCGCTGACAAGCGCATCTGCTCAATATGTTCGTTTACCGAGGCGTCTTTTTCGATAAAGGTGTCAGAACTGGGGACGTAGGCTTCAGGCTGGTAATAATCGTAATAAGAGACAAAGTACTCTACGGCGTTATCCGGGAAGAATTCCTTCATTTCGCCGTACAGCTGGGCCGCCAGCGTCTTGTTCGGTGCCAGTACCATCGTCGGCCGGTTAAGGTCGGCAATGACGTTGGCCACGGTGAACGTTTTACCCGATCCGGTTACGCCCAGCAGCGTCTGATGCGCCAGCCCGTCTTCCAGCCCCTCTTCAAGGCGGCGGATGGCCTCCGGCTGGTCGCCAGAAGGTTTGAAATCGGAGTTGAGTTTAAAGACTTTGCTCATTAACAGGCTACCTGATGAAGATGTGCGCGAACCGGACTCTAATTCTACTCTGCCGTGACGATTTTGCCAGAAAAAAAGACTGGATAAATTCACAGTTGTTTTTCATACTGCTTCAGGGAACAGCATACCCGCCCTTTTGCCGTTCGTTGCGCAAACGTATGCGGAAAGTGCCTGTACGGCTTATCCCCAGATAGTTTCGTTTTTTAACATTTGTCAATAGTGTCAAGGCAAAAGCCAGGCGGGATGAGGGAGGGAAACCCAGCCATATTGATTTTAAATAACCAATTGATTTTAATTGATATTAATCATAAGACGAGTTTCGCAGCAACCGGAGCCTAAGCCGCGTCCGCTCTCGCCTTGCGCAGGTTTTCAGACGCTAATGCACAAGGTTATCCACAGGAATAGTGGATAACTGTTTTCAGCGCCTGACCCGACTGATATGTATAAATCGTCCCCATGCTCTCTTCCGCCAGCCAAATATTTTTTTTTCCTTTTTTTTTGCCCCCATCACGGCCATTTTCCAGGCATATAGTCAGAGTTATACACCGCCTTATCAGCGATCGGCCCCATCCCCTCTTCGCGTAGGGCCCTGGCCCCGATCGGGTGACGAGCCATTGCACCATCACCGCCCAGGCACCAGCACTGCCCCGGTGCAGAACGCCCTCCGCCAGCATTAAATGTTTAGCGCCGCTGACCTTTTCGCCGCGCGAAGACGATCGCAGTCTCTGTTTCTGGCCTTTATCCGAACTGGCCTGCTATTTGCAAGATTAGCGTTACCGCCTCACCTGTCAGGACACCAGAGCGAGGCGCATAAAGCCGCGGGCGTCAAAGTGACGCCGGACTGTTTGCCAGACGTCACAGAGCGTAAGCAATACAGATGCGATCGATAACTGTCTGGATGGAGAGTATCAGATGCTCAGTTTACGTTCTGTTAATCAATTCTATGGGCAAAACCATATTTTGTGGGATGTCGATCTGGATCTGCAGCCCGGTACCTGTACCGGAATTATCGGCCGTCAGGGCATGGGGAAAACCACCCTGGTTAACTGTATTATGGGGCACCTGCCCATCAACAGCGGGTCGATGATCTGGCAGGAAGATAACGGGCCGCCTCAGGATCTGCTGTTGCAGCCCGTCGAGCAGCGTGCTTCGCTGGGGATAGGTTATGTGCCGCAGGGCCGCCTTATTTTCTCGCAGATGACCGTGGAAGAGAACCTGCAAATCGCCCTGCTGGCGGATGCCGGCATGGCGCGTCATCGGGCGATACCACCGATGGTTTACGACCTGTTTCCGGCGCTCTATTCCCTGCGCCACCAGCGTAGCGGTGAGCTGCTGATTGACCTGCAGCAGCAGCTGGCGCTGGCGCGTGCGCTGGTGCTGCAGCCAAAACTGCTGATTCTGGATGAGCCAACGGAGGGGATGTCGCCGTGGCTGGAGGAGGAGATGGGTAACCTTATCCACCGTCTGAACCACGACTTCGGCATGACCATCCTGCTGCTGGAACAGCGCCTGTCGTTTATCCGTCGGGTGGCAGACTATTTCCTGCTGCTGCATCGCGGGCGCAATGTCGCTCACGGCACGGTGGCCCAGCTGGACGACATCACGGTAAACACCTGGCTGACGGTGTGATGACAGCACACAGTACGGAAAAAAGAGGAAGGGCAACAGCAGAAATGATCGCCCCGACCAGCTCATACCGGACGTATCAGGGTAAGGTGATAAAGCGCCCCACGTCGGTAAAATCCCGTCCTTGCAGATGTGGGATTTTCCCCAACAGCGGGGCGTCGATACGCCGGGCCAGCGTATCCAGATATTCCTGATGCCGTTTCCCCGGCGGCTGGATGCCATTGGCGATCCAGCCGGCCAGCGGCAGTCCCGCCGCTTTTACCGCCAGAACGGTGAGCAGCGCATGGTTGATACACCCCAGCTTGATGCCCACCACCAGAATGACCGGCAGCTGCTCCTGCTGGACCCAGTCGGCAAAGGTCAGGGTAGCAGAGAGCGGCGTAAACCAGCCGCCCGCCCCTTCCGTCAGTACCCAGTCAGCCTGCTGTGAAACCACCTCAAGGCCCGCTGACAGCTGCATACTGGTGATCGGCCGGTGCTCTTCCGCACTGATGATATGAGGCGAGGTCGGCTCAATAAAGGCCAGCGGATTGACCATCGCATAAGGCAGCCTGACCGCACTGTAGTGCTGTAAGGCCAGGGCATCCTCATTACGGATCCCGTCCGGGGTCATTTCACTGCCGGAGGCAACCGGCTTATACCCGGCACAGCGATAGCCCGCCGCCTGCGCTGCCTGTAGCAGCGCACAGCTGGCGACGGTTTTTCCCACTTCCGTATCCGTTCCGGTGACAAACCAGCGTTTACTCACGTTCCATGACTCCTGAAACCAGTTGATAACTCAGTAGACAGCCGCGCACATCGCGCGGCCAGACGGCTTCCAGCCGCTGCAGTTGACCCCTGCTCAGCCCCTGCCCGCCACGTCCCTGGTGCAGATGGGTCGCGCCGATGCCTTTTAATGACCGCAGCAGACTGAGGACGTCCGGAAACGCCAGCGTCAGCGTGTAAGGGGTCAGGGTCAGGTTCATCCCCGCCGCCGCCTGTTCCAGCTGCCGCAGCCGGGCAAACTGGTTGACCGGCGCGCGTTCGCCCAGCGCCTGCCAGGCGTGCTGAACCTCGTTCAGAGAGCCGTCGAGCAGCGTGGAAAACAGCACCTGCCCGCCGGGGCGGGTTACGCGCCACAGCTCTTTCAGCGCCTGGGGCAAGTCGCTGCACCACTGGATGGCCAGACTGCTCCAGCAGCGGTCAAAGCTGCCCGCAGCAAACGGCAGTGCCTCAATATCCCCGGGCTGATAGCAGTCAGCGACCTGGCTGAGTGCCGCCTGCTGCAGCATTTTCTCTGACAGGTCAAGTGCGGTAACGTGGTGCCCGGCGCTGCGCCAGCGCTGGCTGAACCAGCCGGTGCCGCAGCCTGCATCGAGCACCCGCAGCCCCTCACCGGGGCGGGCCAGGGCCAGCAGATGCTCTCCGCACTGCCGCTGGAGGTCAGCGTACCGGTTATAGCTTTGCGCCGCACGGCCAAAGGCCGCGGCCACAGCCTGTTTATCCACGGTCTGCTGCATACAGCGCCTCCAGAAGCTGATCGATGTCGTCCCGGCGATGGGCCGCGCTGAGGGTAATGCGCAGCCGTGAGGTACCGGGCGGAACGGTAGGCGGGCGGATGGCACTCACCCAGCAGCCACGCTCGCGCAGGTGCTGCGACAGCCCCAGCGCGGCCTGCTCCTCTCCAACAATCAGGGGCTGAATTGCACTGTCAGACGCTGACAGGGGCCAGGACAACCCTTCCGCATGCTGACGAAAGTAGCGGATATGCTCCGTCAGTGTCTTGCGGAGATCTTCCCCCTGCCGGACCGCATGCAGCGCAGCATGGATAGCGCAGACCTGCGCCGGGGGCATGGCGGTGCTGTAAATCAGATGGCGGGCAAACTGCAGCAGATACTCCGCCGTATCATCATCACACAGCAGTGCCGCCCCGCTTACGCCGAAGGCTTTGCCAAAAGTGACGATCAGCAGCTCCGCTTTCACGCCCTGCTGCCAGCCGCTACCGCGCCCCTGCTCACCGCAGACGCCGACACCGTGGGCATCATCCACCAGCAGCCAGCTTCCGCTGCGTTGTGACAGCGCATGCAGCGCCGCCAGCGGTGCGCGGTCACCGTCCATGCTGAAGATGCCCTCCGTCACCACCAGCGTTTCGCCCGGGGTGTCGCCGGCCAGCAGCGTCGCCAGCGCACCGGGCTGATTGTGGGCAAAGCGGCGCAGCGTGGCCGGACTGAGGCTGGCCGCCTCCAGCAGCGAGGCATGACAGAGCTTATCGGCGAATATCCGATCGTTTTTCGCCAGCATTGCCGCGATCACCGCCTGATTAGCCGAAAACCCTGACATAAACAGCAGGCTGCGGTCGTAGCCCAGCCAGTCGGCCAGCGCCTCCTCCAGGTCAGCCTGCGGTGCCCGGTAGCCAGTGACATGCGTCGATCCCCCTGCGCCGACGCCATAGCGTTCAGCCCCCTGCTGCCAGGCGCGGACGATGCCGGGATCGTGGCTCAGCCCGAGATAGTCGTTCGCGGAGAAATTGAGGTAGTCCGTCCCGGCTACCCGCAGGCGGCGCGCATCGCCCTGCTGGCTGGCGTGGCGCTGACGATACTGACCGCGCTGGCGTCTGGCGCTCAGGGCCTGTGTCAGGCGTTGTGACCAGGCCATTACACTGCCGCGTTATAAAACAGATCGGTATCGGCCTGCATCAGCTGCGCTGCCAGCGCCTGCTGCTGCTCGTTATCACCGCTGTCGGTCACGCTGTCCTGGGGGTTGAGGCCCAGCTTGCGGAACAGTATCCGGTCTTTGTCCTCCTCCGGGTTAGGCGTGGTCAGCAGCTTGCAGCCGTAGAATATCGAGTTAGCCCCGGCCATAAAACACATCGCCTGGGTCTGTTCGCTCATCTGTTCGCGCCCGGCAGAGAGCCGTACGTGGGAGCGCGGCATCATGATGCGCGCCACCGCGATGGTGCGGATAAAGTCGAACGGATCGACATCGTCATTATCCGCCAGCGGAGTGCCTTTCACTTTGACCAGCATGTTAATCGGCACGCTTTCCGGCGGGGTCGGCAGGTTGGACAGCTGTACCAGCAGCCCGGCACGGTCGCTGACCGTTTCGCCCAGCCCGACAATGCCGCCGGAGCAGACTTTGATACCGGCGTCACGCACCTGCCCGAGGGTGTCCAGCCGCTCCTGATAGCTGCGGGTGGTGATAATACTGCCGTAAAACTCCGGCGAGGTATCAAGGTTGTGGTTGTAGAAATCCAGTCCGGCCTGCGCCAGGCGCTGCGCCTGTTGCTGGCTGAGGGTGCCCAGGGTCATGCAGGTTTCCATGCCCATCGCTTTGACCCCCTGCACCATCTGTTCCAGGTAAGGCATGTCGCGCTCATGGGGATTTTTCCACGCGGCCCCCATGCAGAAGCGCCCGGATCCGGCCGCCTTCGCTTTACGCGCTGAACTGAGCACCTCTTCCACCTCCATCAGGCGTTCCGACTCCAGCCCGGTTTTGTAACGCGCGCTTTGCGGACAGTATTTGCAGTCCTCCGGGCAGGCCCCGGTTTTAATCGACAGCAGCGTGCTGACCTGCACCTGGCGCGGGTCAAAATGCTGACGATGCGTCTGCTGGGCTTCAAACATCAGTTCGAGAAAAGGCTTATCAAACAGCGCCTGTGCCTGAGAGAGGGTCCAACGTGTTGCCATTGCTTGCTCCAAAAAAGTCTGTCATTTGTCTTCACGGCCTGGTTATACTTGTAAACTAAATTTTTTACTTTTGGTTTACAAGTGATTTTATGACCCCAGACGATCTCGCCTTTGACCGTGACCATATCTGGCACCCGTACACCTCCATGAGCCACCCGCTGCCCTGCTATCCGGTGGTGGCCACCGCCGGCACGTCGCTTCAACTGGAAGACGGGCGGGAGCTGGTCGACGGCATGTCCTCCTGGTGGGCTGCGATCCATGGCTATAACCATCCGCGCCTGAACCAGGCGCTGCAAACCCAGATGGCGCAGATGTCTCACGTGATGTTTGGCGGGATCACCCATCCGGCTGCCGTGTCGCTGTGCCGCCGTCTGGTGGCGATGACACCTGCCCCGCTGTCGTGCGTGTTCCTTGCGGATTCGGGATCGGTAGCGGTCGAAGTGGCGATGAAAATGGCGCTGCAGTACTGGCAGGCAAAAGGGGAAAAGCGTCAGCGCTTTCTCACCCTGCGTAACGGCTATCACGGGGATACCTTTGCCGCCATGTCGGTATGCGACCCGCAGAACAGCATGCACAGCCTGTATCAGGGCTACCTGCCGGAGCACCTGTTCGTTCCCGCTCCGCCGCGTATTGACCAGCCGTGGCAGGAGCAGGACGCCGACGCCCTCGAACAGGCCATAGTGGCCCATCATCACCAGCTGGCGGCGGTGATCCTTGAACCCATCGTGCAGGGAGCAGGCGGCATGCGCTTTTATCACCCGCGCTATCTCCGTCGGGTGCGTGAGCTGTGCGATCGTTACCAGCTGCTGCTGATCACCGATGAAATTGCCACCGGTTTTGGCCGCACCGGTAAACTGTTTGCCTGTGAACATGCGGGTATCAGCCCGGACATCCTCTGCGTGGGCAAGGCGCTGACCGGGGGCACAATGACCCTGTCGGCCACCCTGACCACCCGGCAGGTGGCCGAGACCATCAGCAATGGCGAAGCGGGCTGCTTTATGCACGGACCGACGTTTATGGGGAACCCGCTGGCCTGCGCCGTGGCGTCGGAAAGCCTGGCCATGCTGCAGGAAAATCACTGGCTAACGCAGGTTAGTGCCATTGAGCGACAGCTCAGTACCGCGCTTCTGCCGTTGCGTGCCAGCCCGGAGGTGGCTGATGTGCGCGTGCTGGGTGCGATTGGCGTGGTGGAGACCCACCGGCCGGTGAATATGGCGGCGATGCAGCAGTTTTTTGTGCAACAGGGCGTGTGGATCCGCCCCTTTGGCCGGCTGATATATCTGATGCCTCCCTATGTGATCTCACCCGGGGCGCTGGCCCGGTTAACGGACGCGGTCGCCGCCGCCGTAGCACATCCTGCCCTGTTTAATTATCTGAAATAAAGGCACCCTCCAGGCAGCCATCTCTGTGATGGGCTAGACTTTTACCAGGTTTTTTTGCGGCTGACTGCCGCATATCAGGAGATAACATGCCACAAGATAAACATACCAATCGTCGGCTGTTGCTGGCATCGCGCCCGCACGGTGCGCCGACCCCAGCCAATTTCCACCTGGAATCTCAACACGTTCCCACCCCTGCTCAGGGCGAGGTACTCCTGCGCACCATCTGGCTGTCGCTGGACCCGTACATGCGCGGACGGATGAGCGATGCCCCTTCTTACGTCCCGCCCGTTGCCGTCAATGAGGTGATGTGTGGCGGCACGGTGTCGATAGTAGAACGTTCAGAACACCCTGACTTCGCCGCAGGCGACTGGGTGCTGGGCTACAGCGGCTGGCAGGATTTTGCCCTGTCCACCGGTGAAGACCTGGTGAAACTTAGCGGCCCGGTGCTGAAGCATCCTTCATGGGCGCTGGGTATGCTCGGCATGCCGGGCTTCACGGCCTATATGGGACTGCTGGACATCGGTAACCCGCAGGCCGGGGAAACCGTCGTGGTGGCGGCCGCCACCGGAGCCGTGGGCTCGCTTGTCGGTCAGATTGCCAAACTGAAAGGCTGTCATGTTGTCGGGATCGCCGGTGGTGCCGAGAAATGCCGTTATGCCGAAGAAGTGCTGGGCTTTGACCGCTGCCTCGACCACCGCGATGACAACCTGGCTGAACAGCTTGGCCGCCACTGTGCCGATGGCATCGACGTCTACTTCGAAAGCGTGGGAGGCAAAGTGTTTAATGCCGTCCTGCCGCTGATGAACACCAAGGGACGTATTCCGGTCTGTGGGCTGATCGCCGACTATAACAGCACCGGCGCAAGCGACGGTCCGGATCGTCTGCCGCAGCTGCAGAGTGCCATCCTGCGCAAACGCCTGCGCGTGGAAGGCTTTATTATTAATCAGGATTACGGCCACCGCTTTGATGAGTTCTTCCGTCAGATGAGCAAGTGGGTCGCTGAAGATCGTCTGGTCTTCCGCGAAGATATTATCGATGGTCTGGATAATGCGCCGGAGGCCTTCATCGGCATGCTGCAGGGCAAAAACTTTGGCAAGCTCGTGGTTCGCGTGGCAGGAGATAAACCGCAATGAAACTGTTAATGGTACTGACATCACACGACAAACTGGGCGATACCGGCAATAAAACCGGATTCTGGCTGGAAGAGTTTGCTGCCCCCTATTATGTCTTCCGCGATGCGGGGATTTCAGTGGTGCTGGCTTCCCCTGCCGGAGGGCAGCCGCCGCTTGACCCGGTCAGCGATGCGCCCGATGCGCAGACCAGCGATACCGAGCGTTTTCGCAATGACATTGCTGCGCAGCAGGCACTGGCCAACACCCAGCGGCTGGATGCTGTCGACCCCGGCGAATTTGACGCCGTATTCTATCCCGGTGGTCACGGCCCGCTGTGGGATCTGGCCGAAGACCCGACCAGCATTCAGCTGATCGAAACGCTGTTCGCCAACGGTAAGCCCGTCGGCACCGTCTGCCACGCTCCCGGCGTGCTGCGTCACGCGAAAAAGCCGGACGGTACGCCGCTGGTCGCTGGCAAACGCGTCACCGGCTTTACCAACAGTGAAGAACAGGCCGTTGGCCTGACGGATGTGGTACCTTTCCTGGTGGAAGACGAGCTGAAGAAGCTGGGCGGTCAGTTTGAGCGCACCGATGACTGGGGCGTGTACGTGCTGACCGATGGCCATCTGGTCACCGGACAAAACCCGGCCTCTTCCGCTGCCGCAGCCGAAGAGCTGCTGAAGTTACTTCACCAATAACAGGGTGCTCACCCCGGCAGCGGGGTGACATCATATCGGAAGGTTAAGGAGATGGAATGAAGCTAGTCAGCCAGGATTTCAACGACGGCGATAAATTACCGGAACGCCAGGTGCTGAATGCCATGGGTTACCAGGGGGAAAATCTGTCGCCACATCTGGCCTGGGACGAGGTGCCTGCAGGGACGAAAAGTTTTGTCGTCACCTGCTACGATCCTGACGCGCCAACCGGTTCCGGCTGGTGGCACTGGGTGGTAGCTAACCTGCCCGCTGACACGCGGGAACTGGCTGCGGGTGCCGGTTCCGGCAAAGCGGATCTGCCAGCCGGTTCGGTGCAGACCCGCACCGATTTTGGCAGCGCAGGCTACGGCGGCGCGGCACCGCCAAAGGGCGAATCTCACCGCTATATTTTCACCGTTCACGCGATAGACACTGACCGGCTGGAAGTGGATGAGAACGCCAGCGGTGCGATGGTGGGCTTTAACGTCCATTTCCATTCGCTGGGTAGTGCATCAATTACGGCGATGTATTCGTAATTTTCCGGGTAAGAGGCGGGGGCGTTTCCCTTCCGGGCAATGCCCCCGCCTCACTATTACTCTAAAGCCTTGACTATTTGCATGGCGACTTTTACCCGCAAGGTGTTGGGATAGTTTTTATTCGCCAGCATGACAATACCGATCTGTTTTTGTGGGATAAAGGCCACATAGGCTCCAAAGCCCCCCGTAGCACCCGTTTTGTGTACCCATGATGCCTTCACCCGTGGATGCGATTGCGCATCCCGCACCTGCTGGGGCACCAGAGCCACCGGACTATCAGCGCCCCTGATGGCCAGCGCTGACTGTTCTGGCCAGTCAAGCATCTCCCAGCCAAGTCCCTGATATAACGCATCAGTGCGATAATAACGCGTCTGGGCAAGTGCCAGCCCCTGCTGCAATGTCTTATCCCCGACCTGTTCAGGATTCATATTGGCCTGCATCCAGCGCAACATATCTTTTATGGACGACTTTACACCGTAGGATTCGGCATCCAGCATGCCAGGCGATACGCGGACGGGTTTCCCATCGCGATAACCCCACGCATAATCATTTTCGCTGGCTTCTGGTACGGTAATAAATGTGTGTGTGAGTTTTAGTGGCGTCAATACACGCTGCTGCATCACCTGTTCAAAGGAGAGTCCCGTTGGCTTTACCGCCAGCATGCCAAAAAGCCCGATACTGCTATTCGCATATTGCCGCGTCTCTCCCGGTGTCCACTGAGGTTGCCACTGTTGATAGAAGTTTTTCAGCCTGTCTTCATCCGTAACGGCATCCGGAACCTGGAGGGGCAAGCCACCTGCCGTATACGTTGCCAGTTGCAGTAGCGTAATGTTGCGCCACTGTGGAAGATTAAGTGCCGGCCAGTATTGAGTGGCACGATCGTTCAGCGCGATCTCACCTTTTGCCACCGCCACGCCCCCCAGCACACCGGTGAACGTTTTACTTACCGAACCCAGTTCAAAAAGGGTGTCCTGGGTCACCGGGAGATGCTGCTCTTTATCTGCCATACCCCAGGTAAAATAGTAAGGTTTGCCTTTTACCAGGACCGCCACTGCCATACCCGGAATGTTTTGCTGATCGATAAGGGGTTTAATGGCCTGGCTGACCGTTGTTTCCACATCAGGAGCCGCCACAGCACCCAATGAGTATGCCGATGCCAGTACAGCCACCATCACAGCCTGAGAATGTAATTTCACTCTTTTCTAACCTTCCATATTCTTGAACAGCAGACAGTTTGACGGGTTTGACAAACAGCAACAAACTGTTAATTTTTACACCTGATAAAAGAAAATCTTACAGGTAGATCTGTGACCCGTCCTTACATCCCCCTCAATGCGCTAAGAGCGTTTGAAGCAGCTGCACGACATCTAAGTTTTACTAATGCTGCAGTTGAACTGAATGTAACGCATGCGGCCGTGAGCCAGCAGGTAAAGTCGCTTGAGCAGCAGTTGGGCTGCTCGTTATTTTTCCGCGTTGCTCGCGGTCTGATGCTGACCACGGAAGGCGAGAATTTGTTACCGGTCTTAAACGAGTCTTTTGATCGTATTGCCAATACGCTGGACCGTTTCTCTGCGGGTAAAATGCGCGAAAAATTAAAAGTGGGGGTGGTTGGCTCCTTTGCTACCGGTTTGCTGTTGCCGCGCCTGGAGGATTTCAACCACCGTCATCCGCATATTGAGCTGCAACTGTCCACGCACAATAATCGCGTTGACCCCGCAGCCGAAGGTCATGATTACACCATCCGCTTCGGCAGCGGTGCCTGGCACGGCACCGAGGCGACGTTAATTTGTGATGCCCCGTTTTCTCCGCTCTGTCATCCCACGATAGCCCGTCAGTTGCAGCAACCGGCGGACGTGCATAAATTTACGCTGTTGCGGTCATTTCGTCGTGACGAGTGGAGTCACTGGTTGCACAGTCTTAACGAACCTCCACCTTCGCCCTCACATCCGGTGATGATTTTCGACTCTTCGCTGACGATGATCGAGGCGGCCTTGTTGGGAGCGGGCATTGCGCTGGCGCCGGTTAAGATCTTTCATCACCTGCTACAAACAGAGAAGATTGTTCGCCCTTTTGACGCTGAAATCCACCTTGGAGGCTATTGGCTGACACGGTTACAGTCCCAGCCAGAAAGTGAGGCAATGACGATGTTTTCCGACTGGCTTAACCGGCAGTTTAAAGAGAGTTAATGAAGAGGAAGCGGACCTGCCAGATGATTACCCGCAGGTTAAGCACTCTTCTTTTAGTTATCTATAACAACATGTCTTTAATCCGATTTTGTTTTAACAATGATCCCGTTCTTCTTAAGAACGTAAACGCCATCATCAAGTGTAAAATCTGTAACGTTGTATTTATCGCGACTGACAGTCATCATCACATTTTTATCAATACAGTTGATGTTACCTAAGCGGTAATCAATCATCTTTAATAATGCTTCATGTGATATCGCTCTGGCCAATAAAAAAAGGCCAGCCAGAATATGGCCGACCCTTGATATTGACTGCCAAAAAAATTAACGCGCTTAATCCAGCTGGTGAACCACCACCCACATTGGTCCCTGCCCTACCGCATAGCGTGCCAGCGGTTGTAACAGGCCACGGTCAGGAGTGATTTTATACACTTCGATATGGTGTGACTTCTGCCCTGCCGCCACCAGATACTGGCCGCTATGGTCGATGTTGAAACCACGCGGCTGCTTTTCCGTCGGCTGATGGCCTTCAACGGTCAGGGTGGCGCCATCCGCGCTGATGCTGAACGAGGTAATAATGCTGGCGGTACGGTCGCAGCTGAACAGATAGCGGCCATCAGGGGTGATGTGAATATCAGCCGCCCAGCGGGTATCACTGAATCCTTCTGGCATCATATCCAGACTCTGTACTTTCTCCACGTCACCCTTGCTTAAATCCCAGACGTCAACGGTGCTGTCCAGTTCGTTCACGCAGTAGACGTAACGCTGATTCGGGTGGAACGCCATATGACGCGGGCCGGCCCCGGGCTTCGTTTTCAGTTCAGACTGTGCGCACGGCGTCAGTTCACCGCTGTCAGACAGGCTGAACAGCGCGATCCGGTCCTGCTTCAGCGCCGGGACAAACAGCGTCTGGTTCGTCAGGTCGATATTCGCGGAATGACAGCCATCCAGACCGCTCACGGTCTGCACGGGGGCACCCGGCAGGCCATCGGTCCCGATCGGACTGACGCTGACGAAAGCATCGTTGTAGGAGCCGACAAAAATAAAGCGGCCCTCACGATCGGTCGAGATATGCGTCGGGCTGCCCGCCAGGGGCGCATGACCGGCTTCTTTCAGCTTGCCGTCGGCCTCAATGCGGTAGGCTACGATGCGAAAATCCGGGCGTACGCCCACGTAAAGAAACTTTTTATCCGGGCTAACCACCATGGGCTGTACCTGGCCCGGAGCATCGACAACCTGTAGCAGCGTCAGTGCGCCCGCATCATTCATCTGCCAGGCGTGGATCTGATGGCTCTCAGGGCTGGCGGTATAAACAACTTGTTTCATGAATGCTCCTTGTTCTGAACGGAAAATCGGTGAGTGGCAAAGTATTCACCACCGTCGTCGGACTTACTTGCCATCTGTACCGTCAGTTTTGTCGCTGACGTCACAAGGTGTACACTTATTGACTTCTTTTGAGCCACGGGAACTGTTATGAGCTATCGCATCATCGCCCTCGATCTGGACGGCACGCTGTTAACCCCTACCAAAACCATTCTGCCAGAATCACTGGAAGCCCTCAAAAAAGCGCAGCAGGCGGGCATAAAAATCCTGATCGTGACCGGACGCCATCATGTGGCCATCCATCCTTTTTATCAGGCGCTGGCGCTGGATACACCTGCAATCTGCTGTAATGGCACTTATTTGTATGATTATCAGGCGAAAAAGGTTTTAGACAGTGACCCGCTGCCGAAAGATCAGGCACAGCGTGTGATTGAGATGCTCGACAGCGCCGGCATCCACGGCCTGCTGTATGTGGATAACGCCATGCTCTACCAGACCGAAACCGGTCACGTGACCCGGACGATTAACTGGGGGCTGTCGCTGCCGGAAGCCCAGCGTCCGACATTCTTGCAGGTCAACAGCCTGAGTGATGCAGCAAGAGATGCGCAATCGATCTGGAAATTCGCCCTGTCGCATGCCGATACTGCCGCACTGCAGCAGTTTGCAGAAACAGTCGAAGCCGAAATGGGGCTGGCCTGCGAATGGTCATGGCATGACCAGGTAGACATTGCGAAAGCGGGTAACAGTAAAGGGAAACGGCTGGCGCAGTGGGTGGCCGCCAGCGGCTATCAAATGAGCGATGTTATCGCCTTTGGGGATAATTATAACGACCTGAGTATGCTGGAAACCGTCGGGCTGGGCGTGGCGATGGGCAATGCCGATGACGCCATCAAAGCGCGGGCGAAGCGCGTTATCGGCACGAACCTGGAGCCCGGCATCGCGGAAACGATCTACCGGGAAGTATTGTAATCAGGTTGTGATTGAAACGCTTTTGATTTGAGCAAACAGCCACATATTCGGTTTGATCATCAGTTCGTCGCGAGCCCAGGGCGTGATCCGCGCCCACAGTTCGCTCTGCCCCACCAGCAGTTTCACTTCAACCTGATTGTCGATCTCCAGCAGTTCGCCAACCTGTGCGGGGATCACGTTGCGAATGCTGCTGTTCACCGGTGGCTTCAGCACCAGCGAAACATCAGCCGCCTGAATGCGGATACGCATCGGCGTGCCCGCCGGAGCGTCAACGCGGTTGACCCAGATATGCTGATCGCCCAGCGACAGCGCCGTCATCTGATAATGCGGGTGCTGCTCCAGCACCTGCACGCGCAGAATACTGCTCTGCTCACTTTTTGGCAGCCACGGGCGCATTGCGCTGCTGCCCCAGACGCGCTCCAGCGGCCCCAGCGCCTTCACTTCTCCCCGATCCAGTACCATGACGTTATCGGCCAGATGCAGCAGCTCATCCAGACTGTGGCTGACGTAGAGGATCGGGGTAGCGACCTGGCGTGCCAGCTTTTGCAGCCAGGCCAGCAGTTCCCGTTTGCGCGGCAGATCTAGCGAAGCCAGTGGTTCATCCATCAGGAGCATTTCCGGTGCGGTCAGCAGCGCGCGGCCAATGGCAACGCGCTGTTTTTCACCGCCTGACAGTGACCACGGGAAGCGGTCAAGCAGCGCTTCCAGCCCCAGCAGCTGCACCAGCGCATCAAACTGCGGGCGCATACTTTTTGCCATACCGTATTCCAGATTGCCACGCACGCGGTAGTGCGGGAACAGGCGCGCATCCTGGAAAACATAGCCAATGCGGCGCTTTTCCGGCGGTAGCCAGAGCGCGGTGGCGGTATCGCTCAGCACCCGATCGTTAAGCGTGATGCTACCTTGCTGGGGCACGGTCAGCCCGCCGATGGCATTGATCAGTGACGTTTTTCCGGCACCAGAAACGCCAAAAATGGCCGTTACGCCGCTGGCAGGCAAGCTGGCCTTCACTGTCAGGGTGTGGTCGCCCTGTCGTTGGATAAAATCAAGGATCAGCATCAGAGCCCTAAACGCTTACGACCCCAGCGGGTCAGCCATTCGGAAAGAAGCAGGGAGATCAGCGCCAGCAGAATAGCAATCACGCACAGGCGTGCCGTTGCCCCCTCCGCGCCCGGTGTTTCAATCAGCGTATACATCGCAGACGGCAGCGTGCGCGTCTCCCCTGGAATATTCGACACGAAGGTGATGGTGGCACCAAATTCGCCCAGCGAACGGGCAAACGCCAGCACCGTACCGGCAATAATGCCCGGTAGCGTCAGCGGCAGGGTGATGGTTAAAAACACCCGCCAGCGTCCGGCCCCCAGCGTACGTGCCGCCTGCTCCAGTTTACTGTCAACCGCCTCCAGCGCCAGGCGAATAGCGCGCACCATCAGCGGGAAAGCAATGACTGCCGAGGCCAGGGCGGCTCCGCGCCAGCTGAAAGCAAAGCTGAAGCCAAACCAGTCATACAGGTATTCTCCAATAAACCCGCGGCGTCCGAACCCCAGCAGCAGCAAGTAGCCCACCACCACCGGCGGCAGCACCAGCGGCAGATGGATCAGGCTATCGAGCAGAGTTTTTCCCGGGAACTGACGACGCGCCAGCAGCCAGGCCATCAGGATCCCAAAGGGCAGGCTGCAGGCGACCGCCACCAGGGAGACTTTCAGGCTCAGGGCGACGGCCTGCCATTCGGGATCGCTCAATATCATCTTTCAGGTGCAAATCCATATTGTCTGAACACGGCCGCAGCTTGCGGGCCTTTCAGGTAGTTGTAAAAAGCCGTGACGCTGGCACGGTGATGACCTTTTACGATCGCCATCGGGTACTCCACGGGTTGATGACTGGCCTCCGGGAAGAGGCCAACCACGGTGACTTTTTTGCTGGCCACCGCATCTGAACCATACACAATGCCATAAGGCGTTTCATCCCGCTCAACCAGCGCTAGTGCCGCCCGCACGCTGTTGCTGCGCGCCATCAGTGGCGAAAGCTGATCCCATGCGCCCAGGCTCTGCAACGCTTCCCGGGCATAAATCCCGGCGGGAACATGATCCGGATCGCCGACGGCCAGGCGCTGGCCTTTCAGCAGCCCCTTCCAGTCGGTATTTTTACTGATGCTGACCGACTGCGGATGACTGGCCGTCGGTGCAATCAGCACCAGATCGTTACCCAGCAGTGTCACCCGGCTGCCCTCTTCGATGGTTTTTTTCGCCACCGCATAGTCCATCCACTGCTGGTCAGCAGAGATAAACAGATCCGCCGGTGCGCCCTGTTCAATCTGGCGCGCCAGCGTAGACGAGGAGGCAAAGGAAGAGACCACCTTGACCGACGTCTCCTTCCCGTACTGGCTGGCGATAGCGTCCAGCGCATTGGTCAGTGAGGCGGCAGCAAAGACAGTGATTTTCTCTGCGGCCATCGCGTGGCCCCCCAGGCTCAGGCCCACCGCCACAGCGGCGATCCTGTGATTCCATTTTACAGACATGTCTTTTCTCCAGCGGGTTCGTTATGTAATGAATAATATAACGATAGCCAGGGAGCTGTAACGGTATTTATCGGCATGAGGCGGGAGAAGTTTAGCGGAGTGAGCAATGAAAACGCCCGGCAGCGCCGGGCATTATAAAGAGAGGGGTGAGATTTACTGGATGGTCTGGCTTTTCTTCGCCTGCTGGTCATCGCGATGACCAATTTTAGAAATAACGTTAAACACTTCGCCCAGGCCCCAGATCAGACCAAGGATAATCGCCATTACAATCGGCACCATGATAATGGCAACGGCCAGGCCTTTAAGTAACTCCAGCATGGAAACCTCATCTTGCTGATCAAAAAAACCATTGTAGCGACAGCCGCTAATAAAGCACTGACCTTTTGTGCCTTCGTGCGCAAATTATTTCGCCAGGGCTGATAGAATCAGCAGAGACTTTTTACATTTTCCCTGGCGGAGTTCCTATGCAGGCCGATATTTCCCTGATCCTTAAACACCAGCAACGGCTGTTTGCCGACCCGCGCCGCATTGAACTTCTGCGTCAGATCAAAGAGAGCGGCTCGATCAGTCAGGGCGCAAAACTGGCAGGCATCAGCTATAAAAGCGCCTGGGATGCCATCAATGAGATGAACCAGCTGGCCGATCGTACGCTGGTCGATCGCGCCACTGGCGGTAAAGGCGGCGGCGGCGCGGTGGTCACCGCCTACGGTGAACGGCTGATCCAGCTCTATGCGCTGCTCGGGCAAATCCAGCAAAAAGCATTTGATGTACTACAGGACGATGCGCCGCTCGGCAGTCTGCTGGGAGCCATTGCGCGTTTCTCGCTGCAGACCAGCGCCCGCAATCAGTTTTTTGGCACCATCGTGGCGCGCGACAGCCAGCCCGTGCAGCAGCACGTGATGGTGCAGCTGGCCGGTGGGGCCACGCAGATCCAGGTGGCACTGACCGCACAGAGCGCCGATCGCCTGCAGCTGGAAAATGGCAAGGAAGTGCTGGTATTGATTAAAGCCCCGTGGATTGCAGTCAGCAGCGGGAACGCAGAGGCGGACAACCAGCTGCCCGGTACCGTGAGTCAGATTGAACAGGGTGAGACACACAGTGAGATCCTTATCGCACTGACCGGTGGAGAAACCCTCTGCGCCACCGTGGAAAATCAACATATTGCCCAGCAAAAACTCCAGCCGGGCGCGGCGGTAACAGCATATTTTAATGCCGATCGCGCTATCATCGCGACGCTGCTCTGAATCAGTGGCCCGCGTTTGACATCCAGCAGCTGGAAGCCCCTAATGGATTAATGATGCAAATAATGGGATTAACAATGGCAATGTTGCAAATTACGCAAGGTATCTTTCGCCTGAACGATACCCGGACGCTTGATCTTCCTGACCTGACCGTGACCGCTGGCGAGAGCTGGGCTTTCGTGGGAGCCAACGGCAGCGGTAAGTCCTCCCTTGCACGGGCCCTTTCCGGCGAACTGTTGCCCGCGAAAGGACGGGTGGACAGTGCATTTCTGCGCACCACCCGCCTGTCGCTGGAGCAGTTACAGAAACTGGTGGCCGACGAATGGCAGCGTAATAACACCGATATGCTCAGTGCGGACGAAGAGGATACGGGCTTAACGGCCGGAGAAATCATTCAGCAGGAGGTGCGCGATCCCGCCCGCTGTCAGCAGCTGGCGGCACAGTTTGGTATCGAATCGTTGCTGACCCTCCGCTTCAAGTACCTCTCCACGGGTGAAACCCGCAAAACACTGCTCTGTCAGGCGTTGATGGCGCAGCCCGATCTGCTGATCCTCGATGAGCCTTTTGACGGTCTGGACGTGGCGTCGCGCGCCAATCTTGCCAGCGTGCTTGGTAGCCTGCAACGGCAGGGCATCACCCTGGTTCTGGTCCTTAACCGCTTTGATGATATCCCCGATTTCATCGATCGGGTGGGCGTGCTGGCGGAGTGTACCCTCACGCATACCGGCGACCGCCAGGCTATCCTGGCAGAGGCGCTGGTGGCCCAGCTGGCGCACAGCGAGCAGCTGGCAGGGATGACGCTGCCGGAAGTCGATGACGCCACGGCTATTCCCGTACTGGCGGAAGATGCCCCGCTGATCGCATTGCGCGATGGCGTGGTGTCTTACAACGACCGACCGATCCTGCATCACCTCAGCTGGCAGGTCGGGCGTGGCCAGCACTGGCAGATTGTTGGCCCCAACGGTGCCGGAAAGTCGACGCTGCTCAGCCTGGTGACCGGCGATCACCCTCAGGGGTACAGTAACGATCTGACGCTGTTTGGCCGCCGCCGGGGCAGTGGCGAAACCATCTGGGATATTAAGCAGCATATCGGCTATGTCAGCAGCAGCCTGCATCTGGATTACCGCGTCAGCAGCAGCGTGCGCAACGTCGTGCTGTCCGGCTTTTTTGATTCGATCGGCATTTATCAGGCCGTCTCTGACCGCCAGCAGGCGCTGGCCGGGGAGTGGCTGGCGCTGCTGGGGATGAGCGGTGCCGTTGCGAACTCGCCTTTCCACGCGCTCTCGTGGGGTCAGCAGCGTTTAGTGCTGATCGCCCGTGCGCTGGTCAAACACCCGGCGCTGCTGATCCTCGACGAACCCCTGCAGGGACTGGATCCTATTAACCGTCTGCTGGTGCGCCGTTTTGTCGACGTGCTGATTGGTGAAGGACGTACGCAGCTGCTGTTTGTCTCACATCATGCAGAGGATGCGCCGCAGTGTATCACCCACCGTCTGAGCTTTATCGCCGAGGGTGAAGGCTACCGCTACGCCCAGGAACAGCTGTCACCTTTTTGACGCCTGCACGGGTCGGCCGGAACAAAAGGTCGCCCCGTCGGCTGCGCTGAGCGGAAAAAGAACGGTCCCCTCTCCCCCCTGATGGGGCCGACCTTCTTTTTCGGCCAGCCCTCCATGAGAGTGTAACCGCTACCATTATTAACCTCCCCCTGCCTGATTATCTTTTAGCGTCGTGCTATCTTTATTGATAGTTAGGAATATTCAGCTTGTGTAAACGATTCCATTTATACAGACTTGATCACGCTTTCCGCCTGCGCATTGTGCTATTTTTCTTTACAACATATACAGGCATAAACCCGGTTATCAGGACTCATCATGCAGAAATTTAATCCGGTCGATCACCCTCATCGCCGTTACAACCCGCTGACCGATCAGTGGATTTTAGTTTCCCCCCACCGCGCCAAGCGCCCGTGGCAGGGGGCTCAGGAAACTGCCTCGCAGGAAAAACTGCCCGCGCACGATCCTGACTGCTTCCTTTGTCCGGGAAATACGCGGGTGACCGGGGACAAAAATCCTGACTACACCAGTACCTATGTCTTTACCAATGACTTTGCCGCGCTGATGACCGATACCCCGGATGCGCCCGAAAGCGACGATATGCTGATGCGCTGCGAAAGCGCACGCGGCACCAGTCGGGTCATCTGTTTCTCTCCCGACCACAGCAAAACCCTGCCAGAGCTGACGCTTGAAGGGCTGGTCGAGGTGGTGAAAACCTGGCAGGAGCAGACCGCCGATCTGGGACAACACTACCCGTGGGTGCAGGTGTTTGAGAATAAGGGCGCAGCGATGGGCTGTTCCAATCCCCACCCACATGGCCAGGTCTGGGCGAACAGTTTTCTGCCAAATGAAGTCAAACGTGAGGATGACCTGCAGCGCGCCTGGCTCGCCAGACACCACTCGCCGATGCTGGTTGACTATGCTGCACGTGAACTGAAAGACGGCAGCCGCACGGTCGTTGAAACCGAACACTGGCTGGCGGTCATCCCCTGGTGGGCCGCCTGGCCGTTTGAAACGCTGCTGTTGCCAAAAGCCCACATCAAGCGTCTGACTGATTTGACCGACGAGCAGCGCACCGATCTGGCGCTGGCGCTGAAAAAACTGACCAGCCGCTATGACAACCTGTTCCAGTGCTCTTTCCCCTACTCCATGGGCTGGCACGGGGCACCGTTTAACGACGAGGCTAACGATCACTGGCAGCTCCATGCCCATTTCTATCCACCACTGCTGCGTTCCGCGACAGTGCGTAAATTTATGGTCGGCTATGAAATGCTGGCTGAAACCCAACGTGATTTAACGCCCGAGCAGGCAGCAGAGCGTCTGCGTGCGGTGAGCGATATTCATTTCCGTGAGGCGGAATAACCATGAGTTTACAGAATACCACCCAACAGATTTTCACCACCGCTTTTGGCTATGTTCCGACCCACACGCTTCAGGCCCCGGGACGCGTCAATCTGATCGGTGAGCATACCGACTACAACGACGGCTTTGTGCTGCCCTGCGCCATTGACTATCAGACGGTAATTGCCTGTGCAAAACGCAGCGACCGCCAGGTCCGGGTAATTGCCGCCGACTATGAGAATCAGCAGGACATCTTCTCTCTGGATGAGGAGATCGTCAGCCATCCGCATCAGATGTGGTCGAACTACGTGCGCGGCGTGGTAAAACACCTGCTGAAGCGTGCCCCGGACTTTGGCGGCGTGGATATGGTGATCGCCGGTAATGTGCCACAGGGCGCGGGCCTCAGCTCTTCGGCCTCGCTGGAAGTGGCGGTAGGCACCGTGTTTAAACAGCTGTATGCGCTGCCTCTCGACGGTGCGGCAATTGCGGTAAACGGCCAGGAAGCGGAAAATCAGTTTGTTGGCTGTAACTGCGGGATCATGGATCAGCTGATCTCGGCGCTGGGTGAAAAAGACCATGCCATGCTGCTCGACTGCCGCACCCTGAGCACGCGTCCGGTGCCGATGCCATCGGATATCGCCGTGGTGATCATTAACTCAAACTTCCGCCGCAGCCTGGTAGGCAGCGAATACAACACGCGCCGCCAGCAGTGTGAAGCCGGGGCGAAGTTCTTCGGTAAAACCTCGCTGCGCGATGTAGAACTGAGCCAGTTCAGCGCACAGCAGGATGAGCTTGACCCGCTGGTGGCGAAACGTGTGCGCCATGTGCTGACCGAAAATGCCCGTACCCTCGAAGCCGCTGATGTCCTGGCGCGTGGCGACCTCGCCCGCATGGCCGTACTGATGGCCGAGTCACATGCGTCAATGCGCGATGATTTTGAAATTACCGTCCCACCTGTCGATCAGCTGGTCGGCATCGTTAAAACGACCCTCGGTGAACGCGGCGGCGTGCGTATGACCGGCGGGGGTTTCGGTGGCTGCATCGTGGCGCTGATGCCATTTGAACTGGTTGATGCCGTGAAAGCCGCCGTGGCAGCACAGTACGAAGCGGTCTCCGGCATTAAAGAGACCTTCTACGTCTGTAAAGCGTCAGCTGGAGCGGGCCCATGCTAAAACCCAACTCTCACGCCCCTGACGGGCAGCCGTGGCACATTACCACCCTGCGCAACCGCAACGGTATGGTCGCCACGTTTATGGACTGGGGGGCCACCTGGCTTTCTGCCCGCGTACCGATGGGCGACGGACACGTACGCGAAGCGCTGCTGGGCTGCGCCACCCCGTCAGACTACCTGCATCAGTCCGCTTATTTAGGGGCAACGGTCGGCCGCTATGCTAACCGCATTGCCGGTGCCCGCCTGAAGCTGAACGGCGAGGAGATTGCGCTGACTGCCAACCAGGGGACGCATCAGCTGCACGGAGGCCCGGAGGGCTTCCATAACCGCCGATGGCAGATTGTCTGCCAGAGCGACAGCGAAGTGGAATACCGCCTTGACTCACCGGACGGCGATCAGGGCTTTCCTGGCACGCTGCTGGTCAGGCTGCGCTACCATCTGGACGACAACAATACGCTGTCGATCCGTTATGACGCCACTGTGGACAAAGCCTGCCCGGTCAACCTGACCAACCACGCTTATTTTAATCTTGATGCTGAACACGGTGATGCACGCCAGCACCGCTTACAGCTCAATGCAGAACGTTATCTGCCGGTCGACAGCGAAGGGATCCCCAATGCCCCGCTAAAATCCGTGGCAGGGAACAGCTTTGATTTTCGTCAGCCGAAAACCCTCGCGCAGGATTTCCTGCAGGATGACGATCAGCGGGCGGTAAAGGGCTATGATCACGCTTACCTGTTAAACAGCACGCCAGAGTCGCCAGCAGCATCGCTGTGGTCTGCTGACGGTAAACTGCAGCTTAATGTCTTCACCAGCGCCCCGGCATTACAGCTTTACAGCGGGAATTATCTGGAAGGCACTCCGGCACGTGAACAGGGGGTCTATACTGCTTTCCAGGGAATAGCGCTGGAAAGCGAGTTCCTGCCTGACTCACCGAATCACCCAGAGTGGCCGCAGCCCGACTGCTGGTTGCAGCCAGGTGAAACGTATCAGTCGGTCACCCGGTACCAACTGACGCCGGTTTGACAGAGCGCATGAAAATCGCGCATCGCGAGCGTTACGGGCTTACGCGCTGCGCAGAATTCAGCTATGGTAATGCACATTAAAATTGCCGCGGCGTTGTTTCCGGCAGTTTACCGGTCACCATTATCATAGAAACGTAAAGTTATTAAGGAGTTAAGCTATGGCTGTAACTAAGCTGGTTCTGGTACGTCACGGCGAAAGCCAGTGGAACAATGAAAACCGTTTCACCGGTTGGTATGACGTTGATCTGTCAGACAAAGGCCGCACCGAGGCGAAAGCCGCCGGTCAGCTGCTGAAGAAAGAAGGCTTCACCTTCGATTTCGCTTACACTTCTGTGCTGAAACGTGCCATCCATACGCTGTGGAACATTCTGGATGAAGTGGATCAGGTCTGGCTGCCGGTAGAAAAATCCTGGCGTCTGAACGAGCGTCACTACGGTGCGCTGCAGGGTCTGGATAAAGCAGAAACCGCGCAGAAGTACGGTGACGACCAGGTGAAACAGTGGCGTCGTGGTTTTGCCGTGACCCCACCTGAGCTGGACCGCGCCGATGAGCGTTTCCCTGGCCACGACCCGCGTTACGCTTCACTGACCGCTGAACAGCTGCCTACCACAGAAAGCCTGGCGCTGACCATTGACCGCGTACTGCCTTACTGGAATGAGTCAATCCTGCCACGCATGAAAAGCGGTGAGAAAGTGATTATCGCTGCTCACGGTAACTCACTGCGTGCGCTGGTGAAGTACCTGGACAACATGAGTGAAGAAGAGATCCTCGAACTGAACATCCCGACCGGCGTGCCGCTGGTGTATGAGTTCGACGAAAACTTCAAGCCGATCAAACATTACTACCTGGGTGATGCTGACGAGATCGCGGCGAAAGCGGCGGCCGTGGCCAACCAGGGCAAAGCGAAGTAATTTTTCGTGAGATCAAAAAACCCGCCATCAGGCGGGTTTTTTTATGCGTCCAGGCTGGACTAGCCGCGACGCGCTTTCACTGCACCGGCCAGCTGGCGCAGGACGGCTTCAGTATCTTCCCAGCCAATACAGGCGTCGGTGACGCTTTTGCCGTAGACCAGTGGTTCACCACTTTCCAGACTCTGATTCCCTTCCACCAGGTGACTTTCAATCATCACGCCGATAATGGCGCTGTCGCCGGCGGCGATCTGCTGTGCCACATCCGCTGACACCTCCAGCTGCTTTTTAAACTGCTTGCTGCTGTTCGCATGACTGAAATCGATCATGATCTGAGGTTCCAGACCCGCTTTCTCCAGCCCCGATTTTACGGCGCTGACATGATGCGCGCTGTAGTTAGGTTCTTTGCCCCCGCGCAGAATAATATGACAGTCTTCATTCCCTGCCGTCTCAACAATCGCTGAATGGCCATATTTAGTGACTGACAGGAAGCAGTGTGGCGCACTGGCCGCACCAATGGCGTCAATCGCCACTTTGATGGTGCCGTCGGTGCCATTTTTAAAACCTACCGGGCAGGAAAGACCGGAGGAGAGCTCCCGGTGCACCTGTGATTCTGTAGTGCGTGCGCCAATGGCACCCCAGCTCATCAGATCAGCCACGTACTGTGGGGTGATCATATCCAGGAATTCCCCCGCCGCCGGCAGGCCGCTGTCATTGATTTCCAGCAGCAGCTGACGGGCAATACGCAGGCCGTCATTAATCTGGAAACTTCCGTCCATATGCGGATCGTTAATCAGCCCTTTCCAGCCTACCGTGGTGCGCGGTTTTTCAAAATAGACGCGCATCACCACTTCCAGCGAATCTTTCAGCTCGTCACGCAGCGTCAAAAGGCGTGAGGCATACTCTTTTGCCGCAACGGTATCGTGGATTGAACAGGGGCCAATCACCACCAGCAGACGATCGTCCTGCTTTTTCAGAATTTGATGAATCGCCTGGCGCGCAGAAGAGACTGTGGCAGCCGCCTTGTCCGTGGCAGGGAATTTTTCAAATAACGCAACCGGAGGTAAAAGCTCTTTTATCTCTTTGATTCTTAAGTCATCATTCTGATAATTCATAGTATTTCCAGGTAATTACATTGCCATCCTGCACACCAGGCGCATCCGTTCCAATTTATCGCGACTCCCCTGCCCTGTAAATCGCCTTTCGTGACTAAAAGCGCCGGACACATTTGATCTTTCCACAGGCTCTACTACACTTTTAAGCGTTAACTCTTGAAAAAAACGTATTTGCACCACTAATGATTATTGGGTGGTCCATATGCGGGATTTTATTTTGCCAGAAGTGGATTTACCTCAGACCTTAAAGTTCTGGTTGTTCGCCAGTATTCATAAAATTAACGGAGCATAATGATGAATAAGTTTGCAATCGTATTCCTGACAGCAGCAATGACTTTAGGCAGCGGCGCGGCGATGGCTGCAGGTGACGGTAATGGCTCTGCCAACGCGGCTGCCGATGCAGGTGCAGTGGCACCAGGTGCAAAAGAGAATTTGCCACCGAATAAAGTGGATAACAGCAAAATTAACACCTCTGGTGATAATGCCACGCACAAAGACATGAAAAACCACAATGGCATGAGCGCGGATGAAGTGAACAAAAACGCGCAGTGCAAAGATGGCAAATGCCCGGATATTAATTCCAAAGTGGGTGAAGGCGCGGATACCAAAACTGACGGCACCACTCAGTAATTCCTGCGCGTAAGCGAATAAATAAAGGAGAGCGGAAGCTCTCCTTTTTTGTTTCTTATTTTCATCAGCAACCTCATCGGCTATTCTGACCGCCCAGTTTGATTTCGGACCCCTTAATGACCACGTTGCTGCTGATTGACGATCATCCGCTGGTGCAAGTAGCGCTGGAAGCCGCCTTACGTCACGCACCGTTCCCTCTTACGCTGCTGGCTGCAGAAGATCAGCAGACGGCACTGGATCTGCTCAACCGGCAGACGGTCAATGTGGTGATCCTTGATATCGGCCTGCCCGACAGCGACGGCCTGCAGCTGCTGAAGCGGATCAAGCGTCTGTACGCTGAACTTCCGGTAGTGATCTACTCCGCTCAGGAAGAGCGCGTGTGGCCAAGACTGGCGGAAGAAGCCGGCGCATCCGGATATGTGGCTAAGCGTCAGCCCGTCAGCCAGCTGCTGTCTGCCGTGCTGGCGGTCATGGGGGGCCAGCGGGCCTTCCCCCCGCAGCAGCCCGATGAAACCCCGCACGAGCAACTTACGGCGAAAGAGTTACAGATCCTCGCTCTGCTGGCCCGCGGCCAGTCAAACCTGCAGATTGCCGCCCAGCTGAATATCAGTAACAAAACCGTCAGCACGCATAAAAAAAATATCATGGAAAAAACCGGGGCGCAGTCGGTGGTTGAACTGGCCCGACTCTGGCAGTCGCGGCAGTGATGACCCGTCTGCTGTTTCTGATTCTGCTGCTGTGTGTCACCAGCGCCAGTGCCAGTCTGCGTCCCGTCAGCAGCATTGCGCTGCCGCAGGAGATGATGCCGCTGGATTCCGCCCCGGCCGGATGGGAGAAGCCTCTGCGCATGGGCGTTCTGTGCTGCGGTAACTCACCATGGAATATGGTCGTCGGTAACGATCTTTACGGCATCAATGCCGATTACCTGGTGGCGCTGCAGCAGACCACCGGTCTGAGTATGACCGTAGCGCGTTTTGACGACCTGCCCGCGATGTTTCAGGCACTGCAGCAGGGCAAGGTGGACGCGCTGTTTGGCGTGCCGCAGCAGCCCCTTCCGGCAGGCCTGAGCGCTACGCAGCCGTGGTTTAGCAGCCCGCTGCGCATCTACCGCAACCGCAACAATCTGCGCCCGGTAATGTTCAACTCCGCCGAGGCTCGTATCAGCGTCAGCCGTGACACCCTGGCGCGCGTCAATCCGGCCTTCGCCCGCCAGCATAGCTGGCAGATCACCGACACCGATTTGCAGGCGCTGTCTGGCCTGCTGAATCAGCACAGTGATTACGTGGTGGCGGATGAGACCAGCGCCGGTTTCCTGCTCGGCCAGCTCCAGCAGGGGGAAGTGTATCAGCTGGCCTCTGCCCTCGACCCCGGAAAAATACAGCTGCAAACTGTGACCCGTGACGCCGCGCTGACCCGGCTGCTGGACAACGCTATCCGGCAGTTGCCTATGGAAGTGATTAACGGCATTCAGGGCCGCTGGAGCAGCACGCTGCCGCGTTATCAGGACAGCAATACCGCGCGACTGACCCCGATGGAGCGCAGCTGGATTGCACAGCACCCCACGGTGATCTACGCCGCTGTCAGTGATGATTATCCCTGGAGCTACCGTAATGCCAGCGGCCAGCCCGCCGGTTACAGTGTCGATTTACTCAACAGTATCGGGCAGATCACCGGTCTGCGCTTCCAGCCTTACTGGGTCAGCAATGCCCTGCAGGCCGGCACGCTGGTCAGTCAGGGTCGTGCGCTGATCCAGCTCACCCTCCCCCTGACCGGCAATGATGCCATGCTGAACAACTCACAGCCGGTCTGGCGGGCCCTGTGGGGCGTCTATATACGCACTCCGGGCCAGGGTATCAGTCAGTGGAGCGATCTCAAGGATAAGCGGATCGGCGTGAAGCGTGGCGACCTGGCTATTCACCTGCTACCTGCAGACACGGTGCCTCAGGTATTTGATGATACCACCAGCCTGTATGACGCCCTGGCCAGCGGGCAGATTGATGCCCTGGCCGACAATGTCCTGTCCGCGCGCTGGCGCATCCAGAGCCGCTATGCCAGTTCGCTACAGCTGGCGTTTACCGCCAGCGATACCGCCTGGCCGGTGGCGATGGGAACGGCCCACAATCAGCCGCTGCTGCGCGCCCTGCTGAACAGCAGCCTGCAACAGATCCCGACAGAAAGCTGGCAGCGCCTGCGGGAGAACTGGAGCAGTACGCCAGAAAGTTTTAACGACGGCCATCAGGGTGAGATGCGGCCCATTTCCCTGTTTGTGCTGGTCGCCGCCCTTTTCGCCATCGCTTTCCTGCTGATCCTGCTATTCCGCCGCTATCTTGAACAGCGCCGCGAGCGCCAGCAGCGGAAGCTGCTCGAGCAGGAGCGGGAAGTCGCTCAGCGGGAAAACCGGATGAAGAGCCAGTTTCTCGCCACCGTCAGCCATGAACTGCGCACACCGATGCAGGCGGTACTCGGGCTACTTGAGCTGGAGCTGGCGCAGCAGCCTCAGCGCCATAATTTGTCCCTGATCCACAGTAGCGCCTCCGGGCTACTGACACTGCTGAACGATCTGCAGGATCACGCCCGGGTTGAAAACAACAGTTTCAGTCTGGTGCTGAAGCCTCTTGAGCCGCAAAGCTGGCTGCAACGGCAGGAGGTGTTTTATCATCCCCTGATGCGGCGTAACGGGCCGCAGCTGCGGGTCAGCGCCCTCACGCCACTGCCCGCATGGGTGCTGATTGACGGTGAACGACTGCAGCAGATCGCCAATAATCTTATCGGCAACGCCATTAAATTCACCTCGCAGGGCGAAATCCATCTCACCCTGGCCAGACAGGAACATCCGCCAGGGCTCTGTCTGCGGGTCAGCGATACCGGCAGCGGTATCCCGGCGGACGAGCAGCAGCGCCTGTTTGAACCCTGGTACCAGACACCGTCTGGTCGCCAGCTTTCGGTACAGGGCAGCGGACTGGGTCTGTCTATCTGCCGGGAAATCGTCACCCGCATGGGCGGCGACATTGCACTGCGTTCGGTACCCGGGGAAGGAACCTGTGTCAGTGTTACCCTGCCGTGCCAGACCATTAATGCCCCGCAGAAAAGCGCGTCCTCCGACCGGCCAGAAGCGATCCCTGTCAGCCACTTGCGCGCAGCGATTGTTGATGACCACCCCACCAACCTGCTGGTTATGCAGCAGCAGCTGGCGCACTGTGGCATTCAGGCAGAAACCTATTCCGACGGCCGTGCCCTGCTGCACGCCGCGCAGAGCCGGCAGTGGGACCTGCTGTTTATCGACGTCAACATGCCCCACCCGGACGGACTGACGCTGGCGAAAATCCTGCGCCGTCGCGAACGGGGTCAGGCGCACCGCACCCGCATCATCCTGTGCTCCGCCGATGCGCAGATTCAGAGTCACCCTCAGGCACAGCAAATTGCCGACCGTCTGCTGCTAAAACCGGTCTCACTGGGCGATATCACCACCCTGTTACAGACGGAAAGCCCTCTGCCCTTTGCCGATCTGCCGCAGCGACTGCAGCAGCTGGCGCATCATGATGAGCACTATTTACAACGTCTGTCACGGACGTTGAGTGAAACACTGACCCGCGACGGTGAGGTGATGCTCAAGGCCATGGCCGCCGAAGAGTGGGTAGCGCTTGAAAAAGCCGCCCACCGAATGAAAGGCAGCTGGCTGCTGCTGGGATACAGTGAAGGGGAAGTGTTATGTCAGCAGGTGATTACGGCGGCGCAGACTCATCAGGATGCTAAATCTGCGCTAAATTTACTGATATCCTTCAGCAATAAGTTACTCACTCAACTGGATTCGTATGGCTCATAACCACGGTGATACCGACACCAACCGTTCGCGGTTACTCGCTGCTTTTGCTGTCACCGCCCTCTTTATGGTGGCGGAGGTGGCTGGCGGGCTGATCTCCGGCTCGCTGGCACTGCTGGCCGATGCCGGGCACATGCTGACTGATGCCGCGGCGCTGCTACTGGCGCTGATGGCTACGCATTTTTCCCGTCGCCCCCCCACAGCCCGGCATTCGTTTGGCCTGCTGCGTTTAACCACGCTGGCCGCTTTTGTTAACGCCATCGCGCTGCTGGTCATTACGGCGCTGATTGTCTGGGAAGCGATCAACCGCTTCTGGCAGCCGCAGCCGGTGGCCGGGGGTATGATGCTGGTTATCGCCGTTGGCGGGCTGCTGGCCAACCTGCTTTCTCTGTGGCTGCTGCGCAGCGGCAGTCAGGAGAAAAACCTGAACGTGCGCGCGGCCGCGCTCCACGTGCTGGGCGATCTGCTGGGTTCCGTTGGGGCGATTGTTGCCGCGATAATTATTATGCTGACAGGATGGACGCCGGTTGATCCGATTCTGTCCGTTCTGGTGTCGGTACTGGTCTTGCGGAGCGGATGGTCGCTGATGAAAGAGAGCGGTCGTGAACTGCTGGAAGGCGCACCTGCGGGTATCGATGTGGTGAAGCTGCAGCGGGCGCTGGTGCGCAGCATTCCGGAAGTACGAAATATCCATCATCTGCATTTATGGCAGGTAGGAGAAAAGCCGGTGATCACCCTGCACGTACACGTGGTCCCTCCCCACGATCATGATGCCCTGCTGCATCGCATCCACCATTACCTGCATGAACACTATGAGATTGAACATGCCACGGTGCAGATGGAGTACCAGTCGTGTCAGTCTGATGACTGTGACCTGCAGTGGATTCAGGGCAGCGGCGGCGCGCATCACTCTCACCACCACTAGTGGCCAACGGGGCGGCCGATACAGCGGGCCGCCCCTGTTCTGCGTTCAGATCAGCGCTGGCGGGCGCTTTTCATCCACAGCCACGAGCCATTCAGAGCGATAAGCGTCAGCAGCGCATATTCCAGCGCCATCGCATAGACTCCCTGACGGGCAAATATCATCACGCTGATCACATTGATCACCACCCACAGCAGCCAGTTTTCAACGTATTTTCTGGTCATCAGGATCATCGCCACAATCGACAGCACCATCATGCAGGAATCCCAGAACGGGAAGGCATCCGGCTGCAGCTGCGGCATCACCACGTTCAGGCCCATCCCCTGCATCAGGGAGACGGCGGCCTGGGTCAGGAAGGCAAACACCGGGTCGATATAGCGCGTCATCAGTGCAATGGCCACCACAATCGCAGCCCCCCAGCCGAGCAGTTTTGGCAGCGGCAGCCAGCGAATTTTCAGCGCCTGCTGATTATCGCTGGTTTGCCGGCTCCAGGCGTACCACCCGTAAATATTGGCGACAAAGAAAAACAGCTGCAACAGCAGGCTGGCGTACAGCTGGATCTGGAAGAAAATCACCGCGAACAACGTGACGTTAATCAGGCCAAATGCGTAGTTAACAATCTTTTCCAGACTCGCCAGCCAGATACACAACAGGCCGGCAAGGGTTCCGATCGCTTCGATCCAGGACAGATCGTAACCACCGGCCCCGAGAGGAATATGAACCAGAATATTAGAGGTACTGAAAAAATCCATATTACGAAATCCTTCAATGAAAAACCTGGAACAGAACCGGCTGTCAGGCGTTGCCTTTACCCGCGATCTTAATTTTAAGATCTGCTGCAAAGGTTAGCATACGATCCAGTGGGATCAATGCCGCCTGACGCAGCGCCTCATCAACAAAAATTTCATGTTCACGGCCGCCCTGCTCCAGGGCATCGGCCATCGCCTTCAGCCCATTCATCGCCATCCACGGACAGTGAGCGCAGCTACGGCAGGTGGCCCCCTCACCGGCAGTCGGTGCTTCCAGCAGCTCCTTATCCGGGCAGGCCTGCTGCATCTTGTAGAAAATGCCGCGATCTGTAGCGACGATCATCTGCTTCTGCGGCAGGGTTTGTGCGGCATGGATAAGCTGGCTGGTCGATCCGACGGCATCGGCAAGATCGACGATGGCCTGGGGCGATTCCGGGTGTACCAGCACCGCCGCCTCCGGATAAAGCCGCTTCATGCGCTGCAGCGCCTGCGTTTTAAACTCGTCGTGAACGATGCAGGCCGCCTGCCAGCAGATAACGTCCGCACCGGTTTTACCCGTCACGTACTGCCCCAGATGACGGTCCGGTGCCCAGATAATTTTCTCTCCCAGGCTGTCCAGGTGCTCAATCAACTCAACGGCAATGCTGGAAGTCACCACCCAGTCGGCACGTGCTTTTACCGCTGCTGAGGTATTGGCGTACACCACCACGGTACGATCGGGGTGTGCATCGCAGAAAGCGCTGAATTCTTCCACCGGGCAGCCCAGATCGAGTGAACACTCCGCCTGTAACGTCGGCATCAGAATCGTTTTTTCCGGGCTGAGGATCTTCGCCGTCTCGCCCATAAAGCGGACGCCAGCCACCAGCAGCGTGGAGGCAGGATGCTGGCTGCCAAAGCGCGCCATCTCCAGAGAGTCGGAGACGCAGCCGCCGGTTTCTTCCGCCAGCGCCTGGATCTCGGGGTCGGTATAGTAATGCGCGACCAGAACGGCATTCCTCTCTTTCAGCAGACGCCGGATTTTCTCGCGATAAAACGCCTGTTCATCAACGGATAATCGGGCCGGTTTAGGCGGAAAAGGATAAACGGCAGCTTCAGGATCGAACATCAGGCTCATAAGACGACTCTCGTTTCATCAACTTAACCGAATTAGCGCGGAATGCCGATCCGACGCCAACTCTACGGCTGGTTTGTTTTATATGCTAAACACGATAGCGGAAAAATGAACCGGTGTCGCCGGGTTTTTACGTTTTCAGCTGGAGGTGAAACCGCTTAAAAGAGCGGGTCTTCCTGCCACAGCTGTCCGCCTTCCAGACGCAGCAGGAAAGCTTTGGTTTCCAGCCCGCCTGCAAACCCGGTCAGCTTGCCGTTGGCGCCAATCACGCGGTGGCAGGGCGCAATTATCGAGACAGGATTACGCCCATTCGCGGCCCCTACTGCCCGCACCGCAGCCGGGCTGCCAACCTGTCGGGCGATCTCGCTGTAGCTGCGCGTCTCGCCGAAGGGAATGGTCACCAGAGCAGCCCAGACCCGCCGCTGGAATTCGGTGCCAATAAAGTCAAGCGTCAGATCGAACTGCTGCCGCTCACCGGCAAAGTACTCACGCAGCTGCTTTTCCGTTTCCAGCAGCGTCACATGGTGCACATCTTCCTGCTGGGGGCGGAAGCGCACGCGTTTTGGATCGTCATTTTCCCACAGCACCGCTGCCAGACCACGCTCGGTCGCCACCAGTTTCAGTTCTCCCACCGGGGAGCCGATCATTTTGTACCAGAAAGCCATCTTCCCTCTCCTTTCGTATCAGGGGCACGGTATATTATGCCCGGGCGGTGGCGTATGACTCGCCGTTTTCGGACAGCAGCACAGAATAGTTTCGTGGCCGAAAATGGCGAGTACAGGATGTGCTAAGCGCCTACTCTGAGGTGAATTCAGTGCTACAGGACATAAAGATGATTGACCCGATCTCTGCCTATCTTGCCCTGACATCCCGTGATGCGCGATTTGACGGGATATTCTACGTGGGTGTGACGTCTACCGGTATTTATTGTCGCCCGGTTTGCCCGGTGAAAGCCCCTCAGGCGGCAAACTGTCGTTTTTTTGACAGTGCTGAGGCAGCAGAAAAAGCCGCTTTCCGCCCCTGCCTGCGCTGCCGCCCCGAGCTGGCACCGGGCCATGCGCCGGTGGATAACGGGCAGCGTATTGCTGAACGCCTGATGCAGCGGATCGATGAAGGACTGATTGAGCAGGTAGAAAGCCTGGATGAGATCGCCGCCCATTTTGATCTCAGCCTCCGTCAGCTGCGCCGTATTGTGCAGAAAGAGCTGGGGGTCTCGCCTCAGGAATTGCGTCAGACCCGCCGTCTGCTACTGGCCAAACAGTTACTCAGCGAAACCCATCTGCCGGTGACGGAAATCGCCTTTGCCAGCGGTTTCTCCAGCCTGCGCCGTTTTAACGCCGCGTTCAGCCAGCAATACCGTATGTCGCCATCCCGCCTGCGCAAAAGCGGTCCTACGCGGTCAGGGGACGGTAATATCGGGGAAACGTCGGTATTGCAGTTAAGCTATCGTCCCCCCTACGACTGGGAAGCCATGCTGGCCTTTCTCCGGCGGCGCGCGCTGCCGGGCGTGGAACACGTCGATGATCACAGTTATGCCCGTACGGTGCGTCTGGGGGCGCACAGTGGATGGATCCGCGTCACTCAGCGCAGTGAAAAGAACGTGTTGCAGGTTGAGTTTACTCATTCGCTGAATGCGGTATTGCCGGTGTTGCTCCGACGGCTGCGAAATTTGTTTGATCTGAGCGCCCGGCCTGACCTGATTGCGCTGCATCTCAGCCAGGATCCGCTGTTAGCCCCCCGGGTACTGGCCAACCCGGGGCTGCGGGTTCCCGGCGCTTTTGATGGCTTTGAGATGGCCGTACGGGCGATTCTGGGTCAGCAGATCACCGTTAAAGCAGCGGCCACGCTGGGTGCGCGTTTCGCGACTGCGCTGGGAGACCCCTTCGCCACATCGGTGGCAGAGCTGACGCATCTTTCCCCCCTGCCGGCAAGGGTAGCGCAGTGCAGCATTGATGAGATTGCCCGCCTGGGAATTGTCAGTGTGCGCACCCGCTGCATTCTGGCTCTGGCAGCGCACTGCGCACAGGGCACACTGCAGCTGGATGCGGCAAGCCATCCGGATCGGATCGTCGCACAGCTTCTGTCCCTGCCGGGCATTGGTGACTGGACGGCACAATACCTCGCTATGCGAGCACTACGCTGGCCTGACGCCTTTCCTGCGGGAGATATTGTTGTACGCAATAACCTGGGCGGTCTGAGCGCCAGAGAAGCAGAGGAGCGCTCTCAGCGATGGCGACCCTGGCGCAGTTATGCAGTGATGCATATCTGGAACAGCGGTAAGCTGCTGTGATGATAAAATTCGGTACGGGACGGCCGCAAAAAAGGTCGTCCCCGACGCTGGCTGAATCTCATGGCGGGAGCTGACCTTATTTGTGGTCAACCCCGATGCTCTGCATTCGACCCAACTCTGCTGGCGGTTCGAACCCCGCCCGGGTGACAGATAGCAAAAAGGCGCCTTTAGGGCGCCTTTCTACATTGGTGGGTCGTGCAGGATGACTCGGCGTTGCCTCGCCCTTCGGGTCGTTGCCTTCAGCAACGCTGTCTCACTGCGCTCGACGCGAACCTGCGGCAGGTTCTCATCCGGCACGTTAAACATCAGAGCACAGAAACGAAAAAAGCGCCCGTGAGGCGCTTCTTTCTGAATTGGTGGGTCGTGCAGGATGACTCGGCGTTGCCTCGCCCTTCNAACGAAAAAAGCGCCCGTAAGGCGCTTCTTTCTGAATTGGTGGGTCGTGCAGGATTCGAACCTGCGACCAATTGATTAAAAGTCAACTGCTCTACCAACTGAGCTAACGACCCGATATGGTGGGTGATGACGGGCTCGAACCGCCGACCCCCTCCGTGTAAAGGAGATGCTCTACCAACTGAGCTAATCACCCATATCGAAACTTTAAAGCAAAACGTATTAGTGGTGGGTCGTGCAGGGCTCGAACCTGCGACCAATTGATTAAAAGTCAACTGCTCTACCAACTGAGCTAACGACCCGCAATACGGTAAATCTGGACTTTTTTCACTGACTGACTTGAAGTGGTGGGTCGTGCAGGATGACTTCGCCCTTCGGGCCGTTGCTAAAGCAACGTTGTCTCGCTTTCGCTCGACTCGAACCTTTTACGGTTCTCATCCTTCACGGTTTGCACCGCTTACTACTTTGAAGTGGTGGGTCGTGCAGGATTCGAACCTGCGACCAATTGATTAAAAGTCAACTGCTCTACCAACTGAGCTAACGACCCGATATGGTGGGTGATGACGGGCTCGAACCGCCGACCCCCTCCGTGTAAAGGAGATGCTCTACCAACTGAGCTAATCACCCATATCGAAACTTCAAAGCAAAACGTAATAGTGGTGGGTCGTGCAGGGCTCGAACCTGCGACCAATTGATTAAAAGTCAACTGCTCTACCAACTGAGCTAACGACCCACTTTTGTGCTGCTGGCGTCTCTTAACATATCCCCCGGCAACGGCGGCATATATTACTGATTTGAATTTCCAGCGCAACCACTATTTCAGGATAAGTTGTTCAACTGCTTAGGTTTCACGCGGTAAGACCAGAATTCAGGCTAAAAGAGAGCAAAAGTCGTCAGTTACAGTGCTGCTGAACGCTTCTGTGCCTGTTTCGCGGCGTCACTGTTTGGGTACAGTTTTACCACCTGCTGATAGACCGCTTTGGCTTTCGCCTTGTCACCTTTTTCCTGCATGATCACCCCAACCTTCAACAGCGCATCAGCACTCTTGGGAGATTTCGGGTAATTTTTGACAACCGTGGCGAAATAGTAAGCCGCATCGTCTTTTTTGCCTTTGTTGTAATTCAACTGACCAAGCCAGTAATTCGCATTAGGCTGGAAAGTGGAATCCGGGTATTTCTTCACAAAAGCCTGAAACGCTGCGATAGCCTGATCGTACTGTTTCTTCTCCAGTACCAGCGCCACGGCGGCATTATAGTCAGTATTCGCATCGCCACTCTGGGTAGGTGCAGCGGCAGCAGCAGGTGCCGCCGCTGCATTACTGCCATCAGAGGAGGTCCCGGCGGCTGCCGCACCGGCACCTGACGCTGCCGCGGCACCGGCGTTTGCACCACCGCTGCTCAGCGCATCAATCTGCTGATAAAGTCCTTTCTGACGTTCCACGACCTGATTCAGCTGATAGCTATTTTCCTGAATTTGACCACGAAGTGAGTCAATATCATTTTGTGTTTCGGAAAGTTGCTGCTGAAGTTGCTGGAGGAGTTGCGCCTGAGCATTAGAAATACGCTCAAGCGTAGTGACACGGTCTTCGACCGAGCCGGAGCCAACGTTACTGATTGTTGCCTGGGCATTAGCGGCCCAGGGGGCCGCTACGCCAACCAGTAACGACAGACTCAACAGGTGAGTTCTGAAGCTACTAATCATGTGATTCTCTTAGTAAACCAGTACTGCACGACGGTTTTTAGCATACGCTGATTCGTCGTGACCCAGTACGGCAGGTTTTTCTTTACCGTAAGAAACGATAGAGATCTGGTCAGCAGAAACGCCTTTACCCTGCAGGTACATTTTCACTGCTGAAGCACGACGTTCGCCCAGGGCAATGTTGTACTCAGGTGTACCGCGCTCATCCGCATGACCTTCAACAGTCACTTTGTATGATGGGTTGCTACGCAGGAAGTTAGCGTGAGCATCCAGCATCTGAGCGAAGTCAGACGCGATGTCATACTTGTCCAGACCGAAGTAGACGATGTTGTTTTTCTGCAGTTCTTGCATCTGCAGACGTGCCTGCTCATCAGAAGACATGTTACCGCTGTTCATGCCGCTGTTAGAACCGTCACCCATGCCCATACCGTTGGTCTGGTCATTGTTGTTGTTCTTGTGAGAGCTACATGCCGCCACTGCGATTACTGGCAGTGCCAGCATTAAGCCTTTCAGCACTTTGTTCAGTTGCATTATTTAATTCCTATTATAGTTTGCCATACATATTTACACATGCATCACAGATACGGCGACCAGGCAGGAAATTTGACCTGTCCATCGGTTGCCGGAAGACGCGCTTTGAAACGCCCATCCGTCGAAACCAACTGCAATACGGAACCCATACCCTGAGTAGAGCTGTAGATTACCATTGTGCCGTTAGGTGCGAGACTTGGCGTCTCATCCAGGAACGTGTCCGTTAATTGTTGAACGGCTCCCGTTACCAGATCTTGTCGGGCGACGTGTTGAGCGCCACCGTTGGTGCTGATCATCACCATTGATTTGCCATCAGAGCTCACGTCGGCGTCCTGGTTCTGAGAACCTTCCCAGGTAATACGCTGGGCTGTGCCACCGCTGGCGCTGATTTTGTAGATTTGTGGACGACCGGCCTGGTCGGAGGTATAAGCCAGGCTCTGGCTGTCCGGGAACCAGGTCGGTTCAGTGCTGTTATAACGGCCGTCGGTGACCTGATTAATCTGGCCAGACGCCAGGTTCATCACGTACAGGTTCAGGCTACCGGTTTTCGATAACGCAAACGCCAGTTTGCTACCGTCCGGAGAGAAGGCTGGCGCACCGTTGTGACGTGGGAAAGAAGCGACCTGACGGATCGCACCGTTAGCCAGCGTCTGGATAACCAGAGCAGACTTACCGCTTTCAAACGTAACGTAAGCCACTTTGCTGCCGTCTGGAGACCAGGCCGGTGACATCAGTGGCTGTGGTGAGCGGTGGACCACGAACTGGTTGTAGCCATCATAATCCGACACGCGAAGCTCATACGGGAACTGGCCACCGTTGGTCTGGACGACGTAAGCAATGCGGGTGCGGAATGCGCCTTTAATCCCGGTCAGTTTTTCAAAGCTTTCGTCACTGGCCGTATGCGCCGCATAACGCAGCCACTGCTTGGTCACTTTAAACTGATTCTGCGCCAGCACCGCGCCCGGATTACCGGAGGTGTCGACGAGCTGGTAAGAAACCATATAGCTACCGTCAGCGCCTGGTTGTACCTGGCCTACAACAACGGCATCAATACCCAGCGCGGTCCATGCAGCAGGCTGCACTTCTGCAGCAGAGGTCGGCTGCTGGGGTAAACGTGAACGATCGATTGGGTTAAATTTACCGCTGTTGCGCAAGTCGGCAGCAACGATGCCACCGATGTCTTCCGGCGCTGCACCCGGGCCATCCCACTTAAACGGCACAACGCCGATTGGACGAGCCGTATTCACACCCTGAGTGATTTCAATGCGAACTTCTGCATGCGCTACCGCGACAAACAGCATTAAAAAACTCAGCGCTACACGAAATGCCTGCTTCATTCTTTCTCCCTTATCCGGGCATAGCACCCACGATAATTAGCCTTGTATCAAGAAACCTAAGAGTACGGCATGAATAACATAGTTCAACATGCCGCTTATTATCGAATTCTTACAGTTTAAACCCGACTGTCGCTTCTTTCACCGCCTGCCAGACGTCCTGGCTTGGCGGTTTCGGGATTTTCGCCGTGCGTGCAGCACTTAATGCAGCCTGACAAAGCGCAGCATCGCCACCCGCCGTTGTCGCTGAAATCAGCAACCCGTCCGGTGCCAGTTTAATACGGATATCGCAGGTCTGTCCGGCGTACGTATCCGCGCTATACAGTTTACTCTGTATCGCGCCTTTTACCTGGCCAAGATAGCTGTCAATTGCCGCACCGGATGCGCCCGACTTCTTCTGCGTTCCCTGCCCTGCGGCACCGCCGCCACCGGCAGCATTACCGGATTTCGGCGCGTTTTTACCGGAGGTCAGATCGCCCAACAGATCGCCAACGTCACCTGACTCTTTTGCGGCTTCTGCGGCAGCTTTCTTCTTCGCTGCGGCATCGGCTTTCGCTTTTGCCGCTGCCTCGGCTTTGGCTTTCGCTGCGGCTGCGGCTTTCTCTTTGGCTTCTTCTGCCGCTTTTTCTTTCGCTTCCGCCGCCGCCTGCGCTTTGGCTTCCTGAGCCGCTTTCGCATCAGCACTGGCTTTTGCTTTCGCCTCTGCCGCCGCTTTCACTTTTGCGGCTTCGGCTGCGGCCTGTTTCGCTTCTGCCTCAGCTTCTTTTTTTGCGTCAGCAGCGGCTTTTTTCGCCTCTTCTGCTGCTTTCTTCTGGGCGTCAGCGGCGGACTTCGCCTGAGCATCAGCCTGCGCTTTTGCATCGGCTTTTGCTTTTGCTGCTGCGGCTTCCGCCTGCTTCTGCTCCTGCTGCGCCTGCTTCGCCGCATCCGCAGCCTGTTTCTGCTCGCTGGCCTGTTCCGCAGCCTGCTGTTTGGCCTCTTCCTGCGCCTGCAGACGCTCTTTTTCAATCTGTTTCAGTCGTTGCTGTTCAGCAGCCTGCTTCTGCTGCAGTTCTTCCGCCTGCTGTTTAGCCTGCTTCTGACGCTGCTGCTCGGCACGTTTACTGTCGCTCTGCTGATTTTGCTGACGATTGTACTGCTCCACGACCGCGCCAGGATCGACCATGACTGCATCTATATCGCTACCGCCACCGCCGCCGCTGGCGTCGATGTTTTCGTCAAACGAGCTCCATATCAGCACCGCCACCAGAATAATGTGGAAAATGACTGATATTGTTATCGCACGTTTTAACTTTTCGTCTTGCTCGGTTGCCTTCGACACTCTCGGTTCCCAAAAACGGTTCGAATGAATTAAATCGGCTGCGTCATTAATCCGACAGACTTCACGCCTGCCTGATGCAGCAAGTTCAGCGCCTTAATGATTTCCTCGTAAGGAACCTCTTTGGCTCCGCCAATCAGGAACACCGTTTTCGGGTTAGCCGTAATGCGACGCTGCGCTTCGGCCACCACCTGTTCCGCTGGCAGCTGCTCCATCCGATCGTGATCGACCACCAGGCTGTACTGCCCGACACCGGCCACTTCAACAATCACAGGTGGATTATCATCGCTGGAGACTGTTTTAGAATCTGTAGCGTCCGGGAGATCAACTTCCACGCTCTGAGTGATGATTGGCGCCGTTGCCATGAAAATCAGCAGCAGCACCAGCAGCACGTCCAGTAATGGAACAATATTGATCTCGGACTTCACGTCGCGGCGACCGCGACCACGCCTTCTGGCCATGCTAACCTCCGACTTACTTGCTTACGTCGCTTGAGAACGCCTGACGATGCAGGATAGCCGTGAACTCTTCCATGAAGTTGTCGTAGTTCTGCTCCAGCTTGTTCACACGCTGGGTCAGGCGGTTATAGGCCATAACCGCAGGAATTGCCGCGAACAGACCGATTGCGGTGGCAATCAGTGCTTCAGCAATACCAGGTGCCACCATCTGCAAGGTGGCCTGCTTCACCGCACCCAGCGCGATAAAGGCATGCATGATCCCCCACACCGTACCAAACAGACCGATATAAGGACTGATGGATCCTACGGTGCCAAGGAAGGGAATATGGTTTTCCAGCGCTTCCAGCTCACGGTTCATGGAAATGCGCATCGCACGCGTCGCGCCCTCCACCACCGCTTCCGGGGCGTGGTTGTTCGCACGATGCAGGCGGGCAAACTCTTTGAATCCCGCATAGAAAATCTGCTCAGAACCGCCCAGTTCATCGCGACGGGCCTGGCTTTCCTGATAGAGACGAGACAGTTCGATACCGGACCAGAACTTATCTTCAAAGGCGTCGGCATCACGCGTGGCCGCATTCAGAATGCGGGTACGCTGAATGATCACAGCCCACGAGGCGATAGAAAATCCGATCAAAATCAACATGATAAGTTTGACCAGAAGGCTCGCCTTCAGGAACAAATCAAGAATGTTCATGTCAGTCACTGCTTGAACTCCGCGACAATAGACTTGGGAAGCGCTATCGGCTTCATTAGATGTGGATTGATGCAGGCGATCAGGACCTCTGCTTCATTGAGCACACGGCCTTCTGCATTAACGATGCGTTGTGCGAATGTCATGGTCGTTCTGGTCATGCCAACAACCTCGCATTGCACTTCGAGCATATCGTCGAGGCGTGCAGCTGCAAGGTAATCAACCGTGATACGGCGCACCACAAAGGCGACCTGCTGTTCCAGCAGAACCTGTTGGTTGAAATGGCGCTGACGCAGCATTTCAGTTCGTGCCCGTTCATAAAAAGCGACATAGCTGGCGTGATAAACCACACCACCGGCATCGGTATCTTCGTAATAGACACGCACCGGCCATCGAAACAGCGTTGTACTCACTCTACATCCCGGTAATGCTAACGTTGGTACAGGAAAACGTTGCTACTATACGCAAGACCTAACACATTGGGAATGGGTTGCCACAGGCTGATGAAAATAATTATTGCACAGTAACAACTTCACTAATTTCAGCACATTTGTTAGACAGTCATTGACGTAAACGTAGCTAAAAAAAGGTTAAAGGACAATATCAGTGTGGAAGGGAATAAGGGAAAAACAGCAGGCCAGAACAATCTGGCCCGCTGCATTATGACAGGAAGAAAAAACCGATCCCACTCAGCAGGATCAGTATCGCCGGGAGCGGTGAGAAAAAGCCGCGCCAGCGTAAACGGCGCGGGCGGAACCCGACACCGTGGATCACGCCAGTACAGACCGCCCACATCAGCAGCAAACCCTGCCAGATAGCCAGCTCACTGCTGTTGGCCGCAAAGCGTGACGGGTTCCAGAACATACACCCGGCCAGCACCAGCGCGGCCACCAGGGAAAGAACCCGCAACGCGTTCTTATCCATCAGTTGATAGAGACGCGCGATGCCCTCCCCCATTACAGTTTCTCTTTACTCGCGGCCGACGCTTCCGCTTGCTCTAAGGCCAGCGCGGTAATGATACCGAAGGCACAGGCCAGCAGCGTGCCGAGAATCCAGGCAAAATACCACATGATGTCGCTCCTTCTTTAGTAAAGAGAATTGCTGTTACTTTCAATCTGTTCTTTGGTCACGCGACCGAACATTTTGTAGTAACACCAGGTTGTGTAAGCCAGGATAATGGGCACGAAAATAATCGCGGCCACCGTCATCACTTTCAGCGTCAACAGCGTCGAGGTGGCATCCCACATCGTCAGGCTCACGTCAGGTACCGTGCTTGATGGCATGACAAATGGGAACATGGCAACACCGGCGGTCAGGATCACGCAGGCCACCGTAAGCGACGAGAAGATAAACGCCCACGCGCCTTTTTCCAGCCGTGAGCACAGGATGGTCAGCAAAGGCAGAACCACACCCAGTGCAGGGATAGCCCAGAGGATCGGGTTCTGTTGGAAGTTCACCATCCAGGCACCAGCCTGCTGGCTGACTTCTTTCACCAGTGGGTTCGACGGGCCGTTATGATCCAGTACCGACGTGATGACGTAGCCATCAATGCCGTAAATCACCCAGACACCGGCAAGCACAAAGCCAACCATCATCACCAGCGCACAGATCTGCGCGGCAATGCGGGCGCGCAGATGCAGTTCACCTACGGTACGCATCTGCAGGTAGGTTGCTCCCTGCGTGAGGAACATCATCAGGCTGACGATACCTGCCAGCAGACCAAACGGATTCAGCAGCTGGAAGAAATTACCGGTATAAAACAGGCGCAGGTCGGTATCCATATGGAACGGAACGCCCTGGAGCAGATTGCCAAACGCCACCCCAATGACCAGCGGTGGCACAAAGCTACCGATAAAAATCGCCCAGTCCCACATGCCACGCCAGCGTGGATCTTCAATTTTCGAACGGTAGTCAAAGCCGACCGGACGGAAGAACAGGGAGGCCAGTACCAGAATCATCGCCACGTAGAAACCCGAGAAGGCGGCGGCGTAGACGGTTGGCCAGGCAGCAAACAACGCACCACCGGCGGTAATCAGCCAGACCTGGTTGCCATCCCAGTGCGGTGCGATGCTGTTGATCATGACCCGACGTTCGGTATCACTGCGACCCAGGATGCGTGACAGCATCCCGACCCCCATATCAAAGCCATCAGTGATGGCAAATCCGATACACAGAACGCCAATCAACAGCCACCAGATAAAGCGCATTAGTTCATAAGTTAACATTTGTGGGCTCCTGTTTTATCGTACCGGCTGCGTGGCGATGCTGGATTGCTCATAGTGATAGCGTCCGGTCTTCAGGCTGCTGGGCCCCAGGCGGGCGAACTTGAACATCAGGTACATTTCAGCCACCAGGAACAGCGTGTACAGGCCACAAATCAGCCCCATTGAGAACAGCAGATCGCCGACGGTCAGGGATGAGTTGGCCACTGCGGTAGGCAGCACTTCACCGATGGCCCAGGGTTGACGGCCGTACTCGGCCACAAACCAGCCTGATTCAATTGCAATCCACGGTAGCGGGATACCATACAGCGCACATTTCAACAGCAGTGGCCACTTACCGATGCGGTTACGTATCACCGTCCAGAATGACAGACCAATAATCAGCAACATCAGCACGCCACAGGCGACCATAATACGGAAGGAGAAATAGAGCGGAGCCACGCTTGGAATCGAGTCTTTCGTTGCCTGCTGGATCTGCGCTTCACTGGCGTCGGCTACGTTCGGGGTATAGCGTTTCAACAGTAAGCCATAACCGAGGTCCTGTTTAGTCGCATTAAACGCAGTGCGCACAGCCGGGTCAGTATTACCGGTGCGCAGCTCCTGCAGCAGCTCGTATGCTTTCATCCCGTTACGGATGCGCACTTCATGCTGCTCCATCAGCTCTTTCAGACCGGTAACCTGCTTGTCAACGGAACGGGTGGCGATCAGGCCAAGCGCCCAGGGGATCTGGATAGCATAATGGTTCTTCTGTGCTTCCTGGTCCGGGATACCGAACAGAGTAAAGGCGGCCGGTGCCGGCTGTGTTTCCCACTCGGCTTCGATTGCGGCCAGTTTCGTTTTCTGCACGTCACCAATTTCGTAACCGGATTCATCACCCAGCACAATTACCGACAGGATCGCTGCCATACCAAAGCTGGCTGCAATCGCGAAGGAACGCTTAGCAAAGGCGACGTCACGTCCGCGCAGCAGATAGTAAGCGCTGATACCCAGAATGAACATCGCGCCACAGGTATAACCTGCCGCAACGGTATGCACGAACTTCACCTGGGCTACCGGGTTCAGAACCAGCTCGGAGAAGCTGACCATCTCCATGCGCATGGTTTCAAAATTAAACTCGGAGGCGACCGGGTTTTGCATCCAGCCGTTGGCGACCAGAATCCACAGTGCGGAGAGGTTGGAACCGAGCGCCACCAGCCAGGTCACGGCCATGTGCTGCACTTTGCCAAGACGATCCCAGCCAAAGAAGAACAGACCGACGAACGTTGACTCCAGGAAGAATGCCATTAATCCTTCAATGGCCAGCGGGGCACCGAAGATATCACCCACATAGTGCGAGTAGTAAGACCAGTTTGTGCCGAACTGAAACTCCATAGTCAGCCCGGTTGCCACGCCCAGAGCAAAGTTAATACCAAATAACTTGCCCCAAAACTTGGTCATATCTTTATAGATTTGTTTACCTGACAGTACGTAGACCGTTTCCATAATAGCCAGTAAAAACGCCATACCCAGCGTTAATGGCACAAACAGGAAATGGTACATAGCAGTCAAAGCAAACTGTAATCGCGACAGTTCGACAATATCAAACATTTTGACTCCTTGCTCCGCAAGTGGGTTCCGACAGAAAATTATCCGAGTTAACGACTCAGAATTACCTGGAGACATCCCAATAAATAATAAAAACTTAATCCCGAAAAATGGTCCCTGAGAGACAGAAAAGCCCCTCAGCCCGGTCATCTGAGGGGCCAGTAACCGCCATGGAAGATCCAGAACGACATCCCGACGCTTATAATACGCCTTTATACACACAGGTTTAAAGGGGTTTTGTGACGGTCGTATTATTTTTAGCAGGGAGTATCAATTTTCAGTAAAACAGGGGGGACAACCTGAATTTGATGTAGCGCAATTTAAACCAAAAGTGCACAAACACTCCAGTAATATACCCAACAAATAAGTCGTCTTTTCTTGATCTAAATTAATATTTAGATCTCATCCTTTGTGGTAGCAATTCTCTTTTGTTAAATATTTGTATGTATTATTACAATGAAAGTTAAAACATATAATCAATCAACAAATAAATTAACGTTAAATAACACCTGCGATATTTAATAATAATTTAACGCAAATTTTCTTCATCAGTTTTGAGTGGGCCATCGGCAAAAAAAAGCCACCCGAAGGTGGCCTTTATTGCTCATTCCGTACAGCGACTGGCTACGTTACTGAGGCAGTACCGCTTTCACGGCTTCACCGATGTCAGCCAGGCTGCGAACAGTTTTCACACCTGCCGCTTCCAGCGCAGCAAATTTCTCATCTGCAGTACCTTTGCCGCCAGCGATAATCGCACCGGCGTGGCCCATACGTTTGCCTTTAGGCGCAGTCACGCCCGCAATGTAACCCACTACCGGCTTGGTCACATACTCTTTGATAAACGCAGCCGCTTCTTCTTCTGCGCTACCGCCGATTTCACCGATCATCACAATGGCTTCGGTCTGCGGGTCATCCTGGAACAGCTTCAAGATGTCGATAAAGTTTGAACCCGGGATCGGGTCACCGCCAATGCCGACGCAGGTAGACTGGCCGTAACCGATATCCGTGGTCTGCTTAACCGCTTCATAAGTCAGCGTACCGGAACGTGAAACGATACCGATACGGCCCGGCTGGTGAATGTGGCCAGGCATGATACCGATCTTACAGGCGCCCGGCGTAATCACACCCGGACAGTTTGGACCAATCATGCGTACGCCAGCTTCATCCAGCTTCACTTTCACTGTCAGCATATCCAGCGTCGGAATACCTTCAGTGATGGTGATGATCAGTTTGATACCGGCTTCAATCGCTTCCAGGATGCCGTCTTTACAGAACGGAGCAGGTACATAGATCACCGAAGCTGTCGCTCCGGTGGCTTCTACCGCTTCGCGTACGGTGTTGAATACGGGCAGGCCCAGATGTTCCGTTCCGCCTTTGCCTGGGGTGACGCCGCCAACCAGCTGCGTGCCGTAGGCTAAAGCCTGCTCGGAGTGGAAGGTACCCTGACCACCGGTGAAGCCCTGGCAGATAACTTTGGTGTTTTTATCAATCAGAATAGACATTATTTCCCCTCCGCTGCGGCAACAACACGGTGCGCCGCATCGCTCAGGCTGGTTGCTGCAATAATATTCAGGCCGCTGTCTGCCAGTTTTTTGGCACCCAACTCGGCATTGTTTCCTTCCAGACGCACGACCACCGGTACGTTAACGCCCACTTCTTCTACTGCACCGATGATGCCGTCGGCAATCAGATCGCAACGTACGATACCGCCAAAGATGTTAACGAATACCGCTTTCACCGCGTCGTCAGACAGGATGATTTTAAAGGCTTCGGTAACACGCTCTTTCGTGGCACCGCCACCAACATCAAGGAAGTTAGCCGGCTGGCCACCGCTCAGTTTCACGATGTCCATGGTGCCCATCGCCAGACCGGCCCCATTGACCATGCAGCCGATGTTCCCTTCCAGCGCCACGTAGTTCAGTTCCCACTGTGCAGCATGAGCTTCGCGGGAGTCTTCCTGGCTTGGATCGCGCATTTCGCGCAACTCAGGCTGGCGGAACAGGGCGTTGCCATCTGCCGTCAGTTTACCGTCCAGGCAGACCAGGTCGCCCTGCTTGGTGATCACCAGCGGGTTAATCTCAACCAGTGCCAGGTCGCGCTCCAGGAACAGCGTCGCCAGCCCCATAAAGATCTTGGTGAACTGGCCAACCTGCTTACCGGTCAGACCCAGTTTAAACGCCAGCTCACGGCCCTGGTAAGGCTGCGGCCCGGTCAGGGGATCCAGCGCCATTTTGTGGATCAGGTGCGGGGTTTCTTCCGCCACTTTTTCAATTTCCACGCCGCCTTCGGTTGATGCCATAAAGACGACACGACGGGTGCCACGGTCAACCACCGCGCCCAGGTAGAGTTCCTGGTCAATATCGGTAGCAGACTCGACCAGAATCTGGTTAACCGGCTGGCCATGTGCGTCAGTCTGATAGGTCACCAGACGCTTGCCCAGCCAGTTCTCAGCAAAAGCACGGATCTCTTCTTTGCTGTTAACCACTTTCACGCCGCCCGCTTTACCGCGGCCACCGGCATGAACCTGACATTTCACTACCCACGGGCCGGCACCAATCTTAGAGGCGGCTTCTTCTGCTTCGCGTGGTGTGGTGCAGGCATAACCGGTTGGTGCCGGTAAACCATACCGTGCAAACAACTGTTTTGCCTGATATTCGTGTAAGTTCATGATGTTCTATCCATTCAGGTCTGAAAAGATTTAGCTGCCAGAGGCGGCTACTCATAGGGTTGAGCACGGCGTGACCGCCGTGCTCAGGGCGTTAGACATCCAGCAGCAGACGCGCCGGATCTTCCAGCAGCTCTTTGATCGCCACCAGATAGCCTACAGATTCGCGACCGTCAATCAGACGGTGATCGTAAGAGAGGGCCAGATACATCATTGGCTGGATAACGACCTGTCCATTAACCGCCATCGGACGATCTTTGATCGCATGCATCCCCAGGATCGCGCTCTGCGGTGGGTTGATGATCGGGGTAGACATCAGAGAACCAAACACACCACCGTTGGTGATCGTGAAGTTACCACCGGTCAGTTCGTCAACGGTCAGCTTGCCGTCACGTCCTTTCACCGCCAGCTCTTTAATCTTCTTCTCGATATCAGCCATGCTCAGGGCATCCACATCTTTCAATACCGGAGTCACCAGGCCGCGTGGCGTGGAAACCGCGATACTGACGTCGAAGTAGTTGTGGTAAACCACTTCTTCGCCATCAATCGATGCGTTGACTTCCGGGTAGCGTTTCAGCGCTTCTACTACCGCTTTGATGTAGAAGGACATAAAGCCCAGACGCACACCGTGACGTTTCTCGAAGGCATCACCGTACTGCTTACGCAGTGCCATGATTGGCTGCATGTTGACCTCGTTAAAGGTCGTCAGCATTGCCGTGCTGTTTTTGGCTTCCAGCAGACGTTCAGCCACACGCTTACGCAGGCGCGTCATAGGCACACGCTTCTCACTTCGGTTACCCAGCGATGGGGCCGCTGCAGCCGCAGGGGCCGCTTTGGTCTCTGCCGCTTTCGCCGGTGCTTTGGCCAGATGTTTTTCAACATCTTCACGGGTCAGACGGCCGCCAACACCGGTGCCTTTAATGGCTGCCGCGTCGAGGTTATGCTCCGCAATCAGGCGACGGATCGCCGGGCTCAGGGCATCATTACTTTCTTCTTCCAGGGAGGCGCTCTGGCGCTGTGCCGGAGTAGACTCATTGGCTTCAGCTTTAGCAGAGGTTTCTTTGCCGCCGCTGTTACCCTCTTTCAGACGACCCAGCGCCTGACGGGAAACGACGGTTGCGCCCTCTTCTTCCAGGATCGCTTCCAGTACACCATCCGTGGAAGCCGGGACTTCCAGGATCACTTTATCGGTTTCAATTTCCACCAGCACTTCGTCACGCTTGACGCTATCGCCAGGTTTTTTGTGCCAGGTTGCTACGGTGGCATCAGCCACGGACTCAGGCAGGTCAGGAACAACGATATCTACGCTACTCATTCTTTTTCCTTAATTATTCAACGTTCAGCGCGTCATTAACCAGATCTTGCTGCTGCTGCTGGTGAACGGACATATAGCCAACTGCCGGGGATGCGGATGCAGGACGGCCGGCATAACGTAATGAAGCCCCAAACGGCACGACTTCGCGGAAGTGGTGCTGGCTGCAATACCATGCACCCTGGTTCAGGGGTTCTTCCTGACACCAGACAAAATCATGCACGTGAGAATACTGCTGCAGCACATCCTGCACCGCTTTATGCGGGAACGGATACAGCTGCTCAATGCGCACGATAGCAACGTCGGTTTGTTCATTTTTACGACGTTTATCCAGCAGATCGTAGTAGACCTTACCGGAACAGAGCACGACGCGTTTGACCCCTTGCGGATCGAGATCGTCGATCTCTCCAATCGCAGGCTGGAACGCCCCGCTTGCCAGCTCTTCTAATGAAGATACGGCCTGTGGATGACGTAACAGTGACTTCGGTGACATCACAACCAGCGGACGACGCATACCGCGCAGCGCCTGACGACGCAGCATGTGGTAGACCTGTGCCGGCGTCGAAGGGACGCAGACCTGCATGTTCTGCTCGGCGCAGAGTTGCAGATAACGCTCCAGACGTGCTGATGAGTGCTCAGGGCCCTGACCTTCGTAGCCGTGCGGCAGCAGCATTACCAGGCCGCACATACGGCCCCATTTCTGCTCGCCGGAGCTAATGAACTGGTCAATCACTACCTGCGCACCGTTAGCAAAGTCACCAAACTGCGCTTCCCAGATGGTCAGGGTACGCGGTTCTGCCGTGGCATAGCCGTATTCAAATGCCAGTACCGCTTCTTCCGACAGGACGGAGTCCCAGACCTTGAAGGTGCCCTGACCGTTGTGCACGTGCTGCAGTGGGGTATAGGTTGAACCGTTCGCCTGGTTATGGATAACGGCATGGCGGTGGAAGAAGGTGCCGCGCCCCATATCCTCACCGGAAAGACGGCATGGGATGCCCTCATCCACCAGCGTGGCGTAAGCCAGATTCTCTGCAGCGCCCCAGTCAAACGGTTTATTACCGGCAGCCATTTCAGCGCGATCGTTGTAAATCTTCGCCACACGAGACTGCATTTCGACAGATTCCGGTACCGTGCTGATGCGTTTTGCCAGTTCCTGCAAGCGCTTCAGTTCGATAGATTCCGGATAACCTTCATCCCAGTCGTGGTTCAGATACGGTGACCAGGTGAATGAGTGCAGGCTCATTGGACGCCACTCCGGCACCACACATTCACCGGCATCCAGCGCATCACGGTAAAGGTTGACCATTTCCGTGGCATCTTCCAGGCTGGCGACCTGTTCGGCTTCCAGCTTGTCAGCATACAGTTTACGCGGCGTTGGGTGTTTCTTGATTTTCTGGTACATCACAGGCTGCGTAGCGCTTGGCTCATCCGCTTCGTTATGGCCGTGACGGCGATAACAGACCAGGTCAATAAACACGTCGCGTTTAAAGGTGTTACGGAAATCCAACGCCAGGCGGGTCACAAAGGCAACCGCTTCCGGATCGTCCGCATTAACGTGGAAGATCGGGGCCAGCACCATTTTGCCGATGTCAGTACAGTACTGTGTTGAACGCGCATCTTTAGGGTTCGAGGTGGTAAAGCCGATCTGGTTATTGATCACGATACGCACGGTACCGCCCACTTCATAACCACGCGCCTGAGACATGTTCAGGGTTTCCTGCACCACGCCCTGGCCAATAACCGCAGCATCACCATGGATGGTGATCGGCAAGACTTTGTTACTGGCAGGTTCATCCAGACGGTCAAGACGGGCACGCACTGACCCCATTACTACCGGGCTGACAATTTCAAGATGTGATGGGTTAAACGCCAGCGCCAGGTGAACCATGCCGCCTTCCGTTTCCACATCCGATGAGAAGCCCATGTGGTACTTCACATCGCCGGTGCCGAGGTGTTCTTTATGCTTACCAGCGAACTCGTCAAACAGGTCCTGCGGTTTTTTCCCCAGCACGTTGATCAGCACGTTAAGACGGCCACGGTGTGCCATTCCCAGCACCACTTCGCGCGTACCGCTCTTACCGGCATGACGGATCATCTCGTTCAGCATCGGCACCAGCGCATCACCACCTTCCAGTGAGAAACGTTTTGCCCCGGGGAATTTTGCCCCAAGGTAGCGCTCCAGACCTTCTGCTGCGGTCAATTGCTTGAGGAAACCCTTTTTCTCTTCAACAGAGTAAGAAGCCTGCCCCACCGCCGATTCCAGACGCTGTTGGATCCAGCGTTTTTCTTCGGTATTGGTGATGTGCATATATTCCGCGCCGATCGAACCGCAGTAGGTTTGCTGCAGAGCGGCAAACAGATCCGCCAGCTTCAGGGTATCTTTGCCAATCGCAAAGGAACCCACATTGAAACTTTCCTGGAAATCGGCTTCGCTCAGGCCATGATAGGCCGGGTCGAGATCGGGCACCGCTTCCTGCTTCCACAAGCCTAACGGATCGAGGTTTGCCTGCTGATGCCCGCGAAAACGGAAGGCGTTGATCAGCTGCAGTACCTTGACCTGTTTGGCATTGGTTTCAGGATCGCTAACGGAGGCGGTATAGCGCGATGCGTCTTTCGCCAGGCGGCGGAAGTACTCGCGTGTGGTGGAGTGGAATTGCTCAGGTCTAACCCCAGTGCCAGGAAGCTCTTGGAAAAGAGATTTCCAGGCCACATCAACAGAGTCAGGATCGGTTAAGAAGTCCTCATAGAGCTGTTCTATGTAGGACTGGTTCGCGCCGGCCAGCCAGGAGGAGTCCAGCCAGGGTTTCATCGCGCTGTTCTGCATTGTGATCCCTTAAGCATATTTGTGCTTTTTTTTTCGCCGTGGTTGTTTAATGGAACCTTTGCAAGTCCCGCGCCGCGTTAACGGCTTACCGTGGTACGGTTCTTCGTTACGAGCGACCGGCCCGTAAGGGAACCTTTGCAAAGGGTTTCCGGCAACATCGCTCTGCCGAAAACACCTTACAAAGATGACCTGGTAAAAACGCCGGGAACCCTCAGGCTCCCGGACATCGGTATTATGCGCCCCGCTGCAGCAGCATCGACTTAATGTGGCCGATAGCGCGCGTTGGGTTCAGCCCTTTCGGACATACGCTCACACAGTTCATGATGCTGTGACAGCGGAATACGCTGAAAGCGTCATTCAGATCGTCGAGGCGCGCGTCGGTTTCCGTATCGCGGCTGTCAATCAGGAAGCGGTAAGCCGCAAGCAGGCCTGCCGGACCGATAAACTTGTCCGGATTCCACCAGAATGACGGGCATGAGGTGGAGCAGCAGGCACAGAGGATACACTCGTACAGACCATCCAGTTTTTCACGCTGTTCCGGTTCCTGAAGGTGCTCTCTGGCTGGCGGTTTTTGCCCATTATTCAAGAGGTAAGGCTTGATCTTCTCATACTGAGCATAGAACTGGCCCATGTCCACCACCAAATCGCGGATCACCGGTAAACCGGGCAGCGGGCGGATGACAATTTTCTGTTTACCGTTTCCCAGCGCAGAGACCGGAGTAATACAGGCAAGACCGTTCTTTCCGTTCATGTTCAGGCCGTCAGAGCCACATACGCCCTCACGGCAGGAGCGGCGAAACGCTAACGTCGGGTCTTTCTCTTTCAGACGCATCAGCGCGTCCAGCAGCATCATGTCACGGCCGTCTTCCGACTCCAGCGTGTATTCCTGCATACGCGGAGCATCATCGACTTCCGGGTTGTAACGATAGATGGAAAATTCGAGTCTCATGTTTATCTCCGCAAACTAGTAAGTACGTGCTTTCGGCGGGAAGGCCGCACGCAGTTTCGGCTGCATGTTCACCTCACGGCGCGTCATGCTTTCACTCTGCGGCAGATACACGCTGTGACATAACCAGTTTGCATCGTCACGTTCAGGATAGTCGAAACGGCTGTGAGCTCCACGGCTCTCGGTACGGAAGTTAGCGGCAACGGCAGTGGCGTACGCCGTTTCCATCAGGTTGTCCAGTTCGAGGCACTCAATACGCTGCGTATTGAAGTCCGGTGAACGATCGTCGAGACGGGCGTTTTTCAGACGTTCACGCAACACTTTCAGCTCGGCCAGACCTTTCGCCATAGCATCACCTTCGCGGAATACCGAGAAGTTATGCTGCATGCAGGTCTGCAGGGCTTTACGCAATTCAGCCGGATCTTCACCCGTCACATTATTGTTCCAGCGGTTCAGACGCGCCAGCGAAGCCTCGATCTCTTCTTCGGTGGCGTCACGCAGCGCTCCCTGCTCGTTAATCGACTCCTGCAAATGCAGGCCCGCCGCACGACCAAATACTACCAGGTCAAGCAGCGAGTTACCGCCCAGGCGGTTGGAACCGTGAACAGATACGCAGGCAATTTCACCGACGGCAAACAGGCCAGGCACCACAGTATCCTGCCCCTGCTCGTTAACGGTCAACGCCTGACCGGTCACCCGCGTTGGGATCCCCCCCATCATATAGTGGCAGGTTGGGATTACCGGAATCGGCTCTTTCACCGGGTCAACGTGGGCAAAGGTACGTGACAGCTCAAGAATACCCGGCAGGCGGGACTCCAGCACGTCTTTACCCAGGTGATCCAGTTTCAGTTTGATATGCGGACCCCACGGGCCTTCGCAGCCACGACCTTCACGGATCTCAATCATCATTGAACGGGCGACAACATCGCGGCCAGCCAGATCTTTAGCATTGGGCGCGTAACGCTCCATGAAGCGTTCACCGTGCTTGTTCAGCAGATATCCGCCTTCGCCACGACACCCTTCAGTGACCAGCACACCCGCACCGGCAATTCCGGTTGGGTGGAACTGCCACATTTCCATATCCTGCACCGGAACACCCGCACGCAGCGCCATACCCACACCGTCACCTGTGCAAATATGGGCGTTGGTGGTCGACTGATAAATACGGCCGGCTCCACCCGTCGCCAGCACCGTGGCTCGCGCTTTAAAGTAGACCACTTCACCATCTTCAATGTTCAGCGCGGTACAGCCGACGATGGCACCATCGGCATTTTTTACCAGGTCCAGTGCATACCATTCGGAGAAGATCGTGGTTTTGTTCTTCAGGTTCTGCTGATAGAGCGTATGCAGCAGCGCGTGCCCGGTACGGTCAGCCGCGGCCGCCGTTCGTGCCGCCTGCTCGCCGCCGAAGTTTTTCGACTGGCCACCGAACGGACGCTGATAGATGCGACCATCTTCCAGACGGGAGAATGGCAGCCCCATATGCTCTAATTCGGTCACCGCTTCCGGACCGGTTTTACACATATACTCAATGGCGTCCTGGTCACCGATATAGTCGGAACCTTTCACCGTGTCATACATGTGCCATTCCCAGTTATCGTCGTGGGTATTGCCCAGTGCGACAGTGATACCGCCCTGCGCAGACACGGTATGGGAACGGGTTGGGAAAACTTTAGACAACAGGGCACAGGTCTGGCCCGATTGGGAAATCTGTAGGGCGGCGCGCATACCCGCACCGCCAGCGCCGATGACCACGGCGTCAAATTCTCTGACTGGCAAACTCATTACACACCCCACACTACGACAGTTCCATAAATTGCATACACTAACAGTGCGACCACGATCACCAGCTGCAGCATCATGCGCAGCGCCAGCGGTTTAATGTAGTCTGTCAGTACCTGCCACATCCCAATCCAGCCGTGCACCAGAATGGAGAACAGCGTCAGAAGGGTGAATACTTTCGTAAAGGAAGATGAGAAGAATCCGCGCCAGATGTCATAGGTCAGGGTCCCTGACATCACGATAAAGCCGAGGAGATAGATCACATAGAGGGTCATCACCATAGCGGCAGCACGCAGCAACAGCCAGTCATGGATGCCGTTGCGACCCAGTGCAGAAGCGTTGCTTACCATACGAGGACTCCAGCCAGAATTGAGAGCACGACAGTGATACCGAACGCAATTTGCGCTGAAAACTTACCCGCTTCTAAGGTTTCGCCGAGGAAGCCAAAGTCCATCATCATATGGCGAATACCGCCAGCGATATGGTACGCCAGTGCGGTTAAGATGCCCCACATGATAAATTTGGCGATAAAGCTATCCATGACAGCGGCAGCCTGAAGGAAGCCTTCGGGAGAGGAGAGCGACAGACCCAGTAACCAGAGCAGAATCCCGATCGACACGAAGGTGATCACGCCGGATACGCGGTGGAGAATGGACGCAATTGCGGTTAAGGGAAACCGGATCGTACTGAGATCCAAATTGACAGGTCTTTGTTTTTTCACGATTTTGCCCACACAGCCTTTCTTATTTTGCTTCCTCCGGTCCTGAAGGCGGGTCAGACAGCGTTAATAAGGCAAGCATTCGCGCCAGGCACCAAAACTACAACGTCCAGTGTCAAAAACGACGCGTATGAAACGCTGGGTGGCTCCTACTGCAGGGTATTTCCGGAGACCTGGCCGCAGTATAGGGGGTTCACAAACTCATTACAATTCCCCTACAAACTCTTTGGTCACATTTCGGCGGAACAGTGATCATCCTCACGATTTTCATATTTCATACATTTTTAATTATCTGATTTGACAAAAGTTCAACATTCTTGTTACAAACGGACGGATAAAAGTTCTATGATGCACAAAAGTTATGGGGATACACTTTCCCCTAAGCACAAGTTATGTAACATTGGTTGGGATTACCCATAAAGCATCAGGTTTTGACGCTAACACAAGTCATCACCAGACCGGATCTTTACACAACCATGTTCGCATCAGGATGATGTCATCCCGGCCAGCACGCGCCCGTCACTCTGTACCCTGCACGTAAAAAGATGCCACAGAGTTGATGACCTTCTGCGCCAGGCACAAGGCTGGGGAAGATATTTCCCGGTGATAAAGATCCCTAAATAAGGCGCTAAGGAGACTGTAAATGGCTGATAAAAAAGCAACGCTAACCCTGGATGGCGAAGATCCAATCGAGCTTGATGTACTGAAAGGTACATTGGGTCAGGAAGAGATTGACGTCCGTAATCTGGGTTCTAAAGGGTATTTCACCTTTGACCCTGGCTTTACTTCTACTGCGTCCTGCGAATCGAAAATTACCTATATCGACGGTGATGAAGGCATTCTGCTGCACCGGGGTTTCCCGATTGACCAGCTGGCATTGCACTCAAACTATCTGGAAGTTTGTTACATTTTGTTGAACGGTGAAGCACCAACAGCAAAAGAGTTTGAAGAATTCAAAACCACGGTGACACGTCATACCATGCTGCACGAGCAGATCCATCATCTGTTCCGTGGCTTCCGCCGTGATTCGCATCCGATGGCCGTTATGTGCGGTGTGACCGGTGCGCTGGCCGCATTTTACCATGATGCGATGGACGTCAACATTGAACGTCACCGTGAAATCGCGGCTTTCCGTCTGCTGTCTAAAATGCCGACGATGGCGGCCATGTGCTACAAATACTCTATCGGCCAGCCGTTTGCATACCCGCGCAACGATCTTTCCTATGCCGGTAATTTCCTGCATATGATGTTCTCCACCCCTTGCGAAGAGTATGTGGTGAACCCGGTGCTGGAACGTGCGATGGACCGTATCCTGATCCTGCATGCCGATCATGAGCAGAACGCCTCGACCTCAACCGTCCGTACCGCTGGCTCCTCTGGCGCTAACCCGTTCGCCTGTATTGCTGCCGGTATCGCTTCTCTGTGGGGGCCTGCCCACGGTGGTGCAAACGAAGCCTGTCTGCGGATGCTGGAAGAGATCAGCACCGTCGAACACATTCCTGAGTTCCTGCGCCGCGCGAAAGACAAAAACGATTCATTCCGTCTGATGGGCTTTGGCCACCGCGTTTACAAGAACTACGATCCCCGTGCCACGGTGATGCGTGAAACCTGCCACGAAGTACTGAAAGAGCTGGGCATGAAAGATGACCTGCTGGAAGTGGCCATGGAGCTGGAGCATATTGCGCTGAACGACCCGTACTTCATTGAGCGTAAACTCTATCCGAACGTTGACTTCTATTCCGGTATCATTCTGAAAGCGATGGGTATTCCATCGTCCATGTTTACCGTGATCTTTGCGATGGCACGTACCGTCGGCTGGATTGCACACTGGAAAGAAATGCATGATGACGGCGTAAAAATTGCCCGTCCTCGCCAGTTGTACACGGGTTATGACCAGCGTGATTTCAGCTCTAAAATTAAGTAACAGTGAGCGGGCGGGCTGCTGAAGGCCGTCCCGTAGTGACAGAGAACATTAACGTAAGGGCCGATCGCTTGTTGATCGGCCCTTAATTTTTCATTTCTGGCAACCGGGGCACCAGTAAAAGGGCCGGGATGACAGAAGTGTTCGTTCAATCTTATTTCCGCAGCGTTCACACGCCTGCCCTGCGCGATGGAACACTTTAAAGCTGAACAGAGCGCCATGGTGATGGTTCTCATCCCCCTTCCCGCGCGTCTGGTAGGAGAGACGTGGTAGCGCCAGCAGTGCCGCCGCCAGCACATCGATTTGCTCACCGGTTAACCCTTCCGCTTTATGTTGGGGGGCGAGCTGTGCCAGCCAGAGGATTTCCACGCGCAGATAGTTGCCCAGTCCGGCCAGAAACGTCTGATCCAACAGCAGCCCGCTAAACTGGCGACGCCGGAAGCGCGGTGACAGCAGACGTTCGCGCACTTCGGCTTCGGTCAGTGACATATCCAGCACATCCGGTCCGATCTTTTGCAGAAAAGGATGGCTTGCCACACCTTCGGCATTGAGCAGTTCGATCTCGGAGGCGCTGAACAGCAGCAGCGTTTTATCTTCCGCTGCCAGCCGGACGCGCAGCTGCCGCTTACTGGCCGGTTCAGTGCCGGTTTTTACCACCCGCCAGACGCCGTACAGCTGGTTATGGCTGTACAGTGTCAGACCATTAGAAAAGTGGGTTAACAGCGCTTTACCCCGGGTCTCAATGGCGATCACCCGCTCCCCCACCAGCGCCTGCTGGTAGGTTTGCAGCGCCGGAAAGGCAAACCACACGTCGGTCAGTACCTTACCCTTTATGGCCTCTTCCAGCCGATCTGCCGCACGGCGGATCTCAGGACCTTCTGGCATGCTATTTCCCTTTCAATCAGTGCGTGGCACCGCCTTCAAGCCGGAGATCCTCTTCTACCGCCAGAGCGATACTTATGGCCATCTCCAGAGCCAGCGTAACCATCGCCAGGGACATACTCGCAGCCCCGGGATGATGAATGGCCTGTTCAGGCAGCCAGGGAATATGAATAAATCCGCCGCGCGTTTTGCGACGGCGCAGATGATGCAGCAGACCATACATCACATGATTACAGACGAACGTCCCGGCAGTCTGCGATACCGCAGCCGGGATGCCGGCCTCACGGATACCGGCCACCATGGCTTTAATGGGCAGCGTTGAAAAATACGCGGCGGCCCCCTGCTCCACGACCGGTTCATCGATCGGCTGCTTTCCCGCATTGTCGGGAATACGTGCATCATCGACGTTGATCGCCACGCGTTCAACGCTGATTTCACTGCGGCCTCCGGCCTGACCTACGGCGATAACGAAGTCAGGCTTAACCTTCTCTATCGCGGTATACAGCACCTCAAGCGAGGCACCGAAAACGCAGGGCAACTGCAGGGCAATCACTCTCGCATTGCCGATAAGGCGATCGTGCAGCTGACTCACCGCCTCCCAGGAAGGATTGATACGTTCACCATCAAAGGGCTCGAAGCCCGTGATCAGTACTGTTTTCATCGTTCCCTCACAAAAACATCAGGAAATACAAAAGGAATATATTGGCAATCAACAGTAGCACACCGGTCGGGATCTGCGCTTTGATCACCGCATTGCGGTCCGGCAGTTCCAGCAGTCTGGCAGGCACGATGTTGAAATTTGCCGCCATCGGCGTCATCAGCGTGCCGCAGTAACCGCAGAACATGCCGATCGCCGCCATCACCGCCGGATTACCGTGGTGCTGTAAGACCAGAATAGGGATGCCGATCCCGGCCGTCACAATCGGGAAGGCCGCAAACGCATTGCCCATTACCATGGTCAGCAGCGCCATACCGCCGGCGTAGAGCACCACGGCAATGAAGCGATTGTCCACTGCCAGATACGTTTCAGTCAGGTGCGAAATCGCCGTCCCCACGCCCGCACTGGTAAACAGCAGACCCAGCGTCGCCAGGATCTGCGGCAAAATAAATGCCCAGCCAATCGAGTCAAGCAGGCGGCGTGCCTCCTGCAGGGACTGCGCCGGAGATTCGCGCGTGATCTTCAGCGCCAGCAGCCAGGCCAGCAGACAGCCCACCGTCATAGAAAACAGCGTGATCAGCGTGGCATGATTGCCCGCCCCGAACATCGCCTGGCGGAGCGTTGGAATATTGTTGAAAATCAACACGCCAATCACTGTCACTACCGGAATAACCAGGGCGGGCATAAACAGACGATTTCCCAGACGTTCCGCTCTTTCTGTGCGCTGCTCCGGGGTTCGCTGCGAGTAACTTCCCAGCTTCACGCCACCAAAACCGGCAATTAACGCCATCACTACCACGCCCACGCCGATACCAATGTGCAGCGTACGTGCGCTCACCAGTTCGGTCGTCCATTCACCAATAAAGAACACCAGGCCATACAATGCCCAGAACAGGCCAGTCGTCAGGCGACGCGGGTTGCTTTTGTCACGCCACGACAGCAGCGCCACCCCTGACAGAATGGTTCCCGCCAGCCAGTACAGATAATTTTGCTCAAACATTAGCGCCCTCCCTTCTGTTGCAGCGCACTGGCATTGAGCCTGCTCAGTTCATTCGCCAGTGTTTTATCCAGACGGTGCAGCCGCACGGCATGAATTAAAAATGCGCACAGCGCGGTGGGAATACCCCAGAGAGCAATATGCAGCGGTTCGGTGTGGATGCCTGCTGATTCCTGCATAAAGTTATGCATAAAGATAATTGCGCCAAAGGCGACGAAAATATCTTCGCCAAAAAACAGCCCGACGTTATCGGTCGCGGCCGCCATAGCACGCAGACGATAGCGCACTGCCGGAGGCAGTTCGCCATAACGACTTTCCGCCGCACCTTCGGCCATAGGTGCCAGTAGCGGGCGAACCATCTGCGGATGTCCGCCCAGGCTCGTCAGCCCCAGCGCGGCGGTGATCTCACGCGCCAGCAGATAGACGATCATCAGTCGGCCAGCAGTCGCACTGCGAATGCGGGCGATCCATGCCTGAGCGCGCTCTTTCAATCCGTTGCGCTCCAGCAGGCCAATGATGGCCAGAGGCAGTAGCAGGATAAACGGCAGATTACGCGTGTTGAGAAACCCGGAGCCGAGCTTCTCCAGAATATCCGCCACGGGCATCTGGGCCGTCAGCCCGGTGATTAACCCGGCAACGACCACCACAATGACCGGGTTAAACCGGAGTAAAAACCCGACCACGATGGCGGCGATCCCCGCGAGGGGCCAGAGATTAACGACAGCGTCCATAAAGACTCCTTAAAACAGAAAAAAACGCCCCAACATCGTGTCGGGGCGTCATCACAGAGAGCCGCGTTAGCGGCAGGTAACAGCGATATGCCGCTGGCTGAATGCCTCGCGCAGCTGACGGGCAAAATCAAGGGCATGGGCACCATCGCCGTGCAGGCATACCGTATCGGCCCGGACCTTCACCCATTCACCGCTCAGGCTCTGCACCTGGCCCTGCTGGATCATTGTCAGCGTCTGGCTAATCGCCTGCCGATCGCTGTCCACCAGCGCACCGGGCTGACCACGCGGTATCAGTGAACCATCAGGCTGATAACCCCGATCGGCAAAGACCTCCTGACGGGTGATCAGTCCATAATGTTCACCGGCACGGATCAGTTCGCTGTTCGCCAGTCCGACCAACACCAGCGCCGGATCGACCGCTTTAACGGCTTGGGCAATGGCGTGCGCCAGCGGAGCATCAACCGCAGCCTGGTTATACAACATGCCGTGTGGTTTGACGTGAGCCAGCCTGCCGCCTTCGCTTTCGGTCAGCACTTTTAGCGCACCGACCTGATAAACCACCTGCGCATACACCGTTTCCGGCGGCAGCTGCATCGCCGTACGGCCAAAGTTTTCACGGTCCGGGAAGCTGGGATGCGCCCCAATTGCCACACCATACTCCAGCGCCCAGCGTACGGACTGCAACATGGTCTGCGCATCCCCGGCGTGGAAACCACAGGCGATGTTCGCCGATGAAACCAGCTGTAATAGCGCCAGATCGCTGCCTGCACCTTCACCAAGATCGGCATTAAGATCAACTTTCATTCGCTAACCCCCAGGCCATATGATCCAGTGAACGCTGCTGCTCTCGCTTAGCCAGCAACGCCTCTTCCAGCGTACAGTGAACAAAGTGAACCGGCTCACCAAGGCGCAGCTGAGCCAGATGATAGAGATCGGCTTCGATCACGCAGGCGATACGAGGATAACCCCCGGTCGTTTGTGCATCCGCCATCAGCACAATAGGCTGACCATTTGGTGGAACCTGCACCACACCGGGCAGCAAGCCGTGTGACAGCAGATCGCGGGAGGTCTCACGCAGCAGCTTTCGCCCCTGCAAACGATAGCCCATGCGGTTACTCTGCGGATTCAGCCGCCAGGCGGTACGCCAGAAGGCTTCCTGGCTCTCTTCACTGAACTCGTGGTATTCCGGCCCAGGCAGCGCACGCACGCGATTTCCCCACAGCAGCTGACGGACACCCGCTGGCTGCAGGAACTGCCGGGACGGTTGCCCCAGCGTCAGCTGATCGCCGTCAGCCAGACTGCGTCCGGCAAAACCCCCAAACCCGGCTTTAAGATCGGTACTGTCAGAACCCAGTCGGTCGTCAATAACATATCCGCCATCAACCGCCAGGTAGCTGCGCATGCCACGCTGTGGCAGGCCTAACGTCAGGCGCTGCCCCGCTTTCACCGCTGTCCGCCACCCCGTCCAGACGGGTTTTCCATCCAGTTCAGCGTGACAGCCTGCTCCCGTCAGGGCCAGCCAGCCATCGCGCCTGAATTCCGCACAAAACTGCCCCAGGGTGATCTCCAATACCGCGCTGTCAGGGGCGTTGCCCACCAGCATATTGGCGGTCTGCATCGCAGGATGATCCAGCACACCACTGAGGCTGATGCCGTATTTCCGCCAGCCCACCCGGCCACCGTCCTGAATGCTGGTGCTCATCCCGGCACGAATAATGGTTAACATATCCCCTCCTTCTGCGGCACAAAGCGCACGCGATCGCCTGGGCGCAACAGCACCGGGGGATGCGTATCCGGGGTAAACAACGCGGTCGGTGTATGGCCTATCAGCTGCCAGCCGCCCGGCGCGGCCAGCGGATAAACGCCAGTCTGGCTGCCGCCAATACCCACCGATCCTGCTGGGACCTGCACGCGGGGTTCAGCACGGCGCGGTGTATGCAATCGCTCATCCAGTCCGCCGAGATAAGGGAAACCCGGCTGAAAACCGATAAAATAGACTACGTAATCCACCGACGCATGGCAGGCCACCACCTGGGACGGGCTCAGTCCGCTGTGATGCGCTACCTCGTCGAGGTCGGGACCGGCCTGGCCGCCATACACAACCGGAATATCTATCCGTCGTGATTCCAGCGACAGAGACTCACTGGTTTCCCACCACTGCTGCAGCCATTCAATCGCATCCAGTGCGGTCTGCTGCGGGTCGCGCAGCATCACGGTGATATTATTCATCCCCGGCACCACCTCAATCACTTCAGGGCGATCCTGTAATCGTTGGGTCAGTCCCCAGATGCGTTGCTGGCTGGCGAGTGATACCGGCGGTTCAAGCTCCAGTACCACAGCCCGATCGCCTAACAGGTAACAACGTGCTCGTTGCAAAAGGCGTCTCCTCAAAGCCGAAAAGGGGCAATAACCTCTCTGTCCGCGGCAGAAATATCACTGCCAGCAGGATACAAGTCGGGTTAATTGCAAATATGACAGACAGTTATGCGGAATTGTTATAACGGAGTCAACCTTCAGCGCACGGATTTCACCGTGCGCTGACAGGCTGGAGGGAGTCAGACGGGGTTATTGATATCGATAAAGGTCACGTCCAGGCCATGCTCACGGGCCAGCCATTCGCCCAGCGCTCTGATCCCGTCACGCTCGGTGGCGTGATGGCCTGCGGCGAAGAAATGCAGGCCCTGCTCGCGTGCGCTGTGAATGGTCTGCTCGGACGCCTCGCCACTGATAAAAGCATCAACGCCAAATGCAGCAGCCTGATCGATATACCCCTGGCCGCCACCGCTGCACCAGGCCACGCGTCGGATCAGGGCGGGGGCATTGTCGCCACAGTGCAGCGGCTCACGTCCCAGCGCCGTGCCGATCCGTTGAGCAAAGGCTTCACCGCTAACAGGCTCTGCCAGTTCGCCCCACGGCAGCAGCAGCGCAATCTCGCCTTTCACCTCAATGCCGAACAGCTTCGCCAGCTGGGCGTTGTTACCGATCTCCGGGTGCCCGTCCAGCGGAAGGTGCCAGCCAAACAGGTTGATATCATTGGCCAGCAGCGTTTTCAGACGCTGGCGTTTCATCCCTTTAATCGCCGGGGCTTCGCTTTTCCAGAAATAGCCGTGGTGAACCAGTACGGCATCCGCCTGTAAACGCACGGCTTCATCGAGCAGTGCCTGGCAGGCGGTCACACCGGTAATCACTTTTTTAATCTCGCTACGGCCTTCAACCTGCAGGCCGTTAGGCGCATAGTCTTTAAAGTCCGCCGTGTTCAGCAGCTGGTTAACCCGCTGTTCGAGTTCAGTATTCAGCATAATCAGTCCGTCTTTTTTCGTGCTGCCTCAAAGGCAGCCAGGGTTTGCAGGCGTGCCTGTTTATGTTCCACGATCGGCGCAGGATAATCGAGACTTTGATGATTTTTCTTTGCCCAGTCGTGCGGCTGATGAATGTATTTTTCCGGCACATCGCGCAGCTCAGGCAGCCAGTGACGAATAAACGCCCCGCTTTTGTCAAAGCGTTCCCCCTGAGTGGTGGGGTTAAAAATGCGGAAATAGGGAGCGGCATCCGTACCGGTAGACGCGGCCCACTGCCAGCCGCCGTTATTCGCGGCCAGATCGCCGTCCAGCAGCTGTGACATAAAGTAACGCTCACCCTCACGCCAGTCGATCAGCAGATCCTTCACCAGAAAACTGGCGGTGATCATGCGCAAGCGGTTATGCATCCAGCCCAGCGTGTTCAGCTGTCGCATGGCGGCATCAACTATCGGATAGCCCGTTTTACCCTGCTGCCATGCCTGGAACCCCTGCGGATCGTTACGCCATTTCACGTCTTTCGTCCATTGGGTAAAGGGTTGATGACGGCATAGCGCCGGATAAGCCACCAGCAGATGACGGTAGAATTCGCGCCAGATCAACTCATTCAGCCAGACGAAAACCTGCGTATCCTCCAGCCCCCGGGGATGCTGCCTCAGCAGACGGTGCAGACACTGACGCGGAGACAGCACTCCGGTCGCCAGGCAGACCGACAGACGACTGGTACCGTCCAGCGCGGGCAGATCGCGCTGCTCAGAATAAAGTGTGACCGGCAGCTGGCAGAACTCACGCAGGCGGGCAATCGCCGCTTTCTCTCCCACCGGGAACAGGCCGGAATCGAATGCCTCACTGGGATAATCAAATCGCTGCTGGCTGCTCTCTTCGACCTCAATTGCCCCGCTGCTTCTGACGCCTGGCGCAGGCAGGCACTCCGGCAGCCCCTCCTTCAGGCGTTTCACAAACGCCTTGCTGAACGGGGTAAACACTTTGTACATCTCGCGGCTGCCGGTCAGCACGCTGCCCGGTGGCAGCAGCAGGCTGTCGTCAAACCCCTGAACCACAATGTCGTCGTTAAACAGGGTGCGTTCCACCTCAGCGTCGCGCTGGCGTTCGTTCACTTCGTACTGATAGTTGTAAAACAGGCGGTCGACCTGATGTTCCTGGCAAAAAGCCTGCAGCAGGGACACCGAGGCACTGAAATCATCGCACTCCACCCGGTATAATGGGATGCCTTTTTGCGCCAGCGAAGCCTGCACATCCAGCAGGCTTTGCCAGATATACTCCGCCTGCTTCGGGGCCATATTGTGCGACGCCCACTGAGCGGGCGTAGCGATAAACAGGGCAATGACGCGCGCATTCTGTGAGCGGCAGGCGGCATGGAGCGCGTGGTTGTCGTGAATACGCAGATCATTGCGTAGCCAGACCAGATGAGTTGTCATAGTGCTCCCTGAGATTAGTGTCCGTACCGCAGGCGCAGCGCTTCCGGGTAAGGCGAGAAATAGCGCTGCCCGGCCAGCCACGGATGCGGGAATTCCGCCATGTAGTGCTTCAGTAAGGTGATGGGGGCCAGTAAAGGCTGAATGCCCTGGCGGTAATGGTCGATCAACCCGGCCAGCTCCTGACGCTGCGGGGATGTCAGCTCACGACGGAAATAGCCCTGAACGTGCATCAGGACATTGGTATGGTTGCTGCGGGAGGCGACGTGCTTCATCAGGTCCATCAGCCGCTGGCGGTATTCCAGGGCAAACGCTTCCAGTGAGTCCCACTGATCCATCTTCGCCACAAAGGGGCCGATTTCACGGTAGTCAGGCTGAGAGTGCGCCAGCAGCAGCAGCTTGTAACGCGTATGGAAGGCCATAAGTTTGGCACGGGTCAGCCCACTGGCCCACAGCTGGTTAAATTCATGCAGGGCATAAACGCGCGCGACGAAGTTTTCACGCAGTAGCGGATCGTGCAGGCGTCCGTCTTCTTCTACCGGCAGCCACGGCATCTGTTCCATCAGCTCACGGGTAAACACGCCAGTACCGGCTTTACGATTGTTATTATTGTCGGGCTGATAAATACGCACCCGCTCCATACCGCAGCTTGGCGATTTAGCGCAGACGATATAACCACAGAGATGATGCAGGCGGCTGACTTTTTCCTGAGACCAGGCAGCCATCTTTTCGGTCACCGGTGCCTCGAGACCGTTACTGAAGCAGAGGGAAACATCGTTCTCCCCCGGTCCTTCCGTCAGGCGTAAAGCTGGCCGTGGCGTAGGCAGGCCAATACCCATTTCAGGGCAGGCTGCTTCATAACGCAGAAAGGGCGCCAGTTGTTCAGCCGCAAACTCATTGCGCTTATGGCCGCCGTCAAAACGGACTTTTTCACCTAGCAGACAGGCACTGATACCAACCGGAATTTTATCGCCCATAATTATACAACCTCAAATATCTTGTACAGATTTGAGTGTAGCGTAAACACCGGGCAACAGGCAAAAAAAATCCCGCCTGACGGCGGGATTAAACAGCTTTTGAGGCGTAGCCCTCAATACGATCAGTAAAAATCACAGCCAGCTGCTTCAGCCCGTGCCAGCCAGACGGGCTGATCGCTGGTTTTTGCCCAGACCCGGTGCAGATAGCTGTAGAAACGGGCCCGATCGTTACGGAACAGCATAACGGGCAGCGCAGCGATGCCGATTAACAGCACAGCAGTACGACGCATGAAAATCCGAGTAGATGAATAGTTATGATAAAGACTCATACGTCCTCCTGAAATGAATAAAAGTGGCTGTGTGTAATCTGAACAAAATAATACTCCCTGCGATGTAATTTTACTACTGATCAGACCACTTTTGACGAAAAAAAAACCACCCTCCGTACGAAAAATGAAAGAAGGTTACAGTTTGGTTAAATTTTCACAGGGAACCGATCCTTTTATTAACAACATGAGAGAATTCCCGCTAATCACGGACGCCCTGCTGACTTTTTGCTAAATTAGCAGCTGTTATAATAACGATTGTCCCCACTCTGGTTAGCTGCTGAGGTTTTGTGTCCACCATCCTGATTGTTGAAGATGAAAAAGAGATCCGCCGCTTTCTGCGCGTGGCACTGGAGGGAGAAGGCTTTCGCGTTGTCGATGCCGACACCCTGAGCCGTGGTTTAATTGAAGCCGCCACGCGCAAACCGGAGCTGGTGATACTTGATCTCGGCCTGCCGGACGGCGATGGCACCCGCTTTATTCGTGAAGTACGGCAGTGGAGCAGTATGCCGGTGATCGTGCTGTCGGCGCGCAGTGATGAGCAGGATAAAATCAGCGCCCTTGACGCCGGTGCGGATGACTTTCTCAGTAAACCATTCGGCGTGGGTGAGCTGCTGGCCAGGGTTCGCGTGGCGATGCGTCACCGACCACAGCAGGGAAATGATGGCCCTGCGGCAGAAGTGAACTTTGGCAACATCAGGGTGGACATCGCCGCCCGCCGGGTGATGCGTGAAGGCGCGGATCTGCACCTGACCCCGATTGAATTTCGCCTGCTGGTCAGCCTGATCAACCATCCGGGAAAAGTGATGACCCAGCGCCAGTTGCTGACCCAGGTCTGGGGGCCGAATGCGGTAGAGCACAGCCATTATCTGCGCATTTATATGGGGCATTTGCGACAGAAGCTGGAGTCTGACCCCGCCCGCCCGCAGCATTTGCTGACCGAAACCGGCGTGGGCTACCGTTTTATGCCATAAAAAAAGGGCTCACCTGGGAGCCCTTTTTATACACTACCTGAGCAATCAGGCGTTTTTCAGCACGGCGCTGACAATCTCAACGGCTTCTTTCTCAATCTTCTCGCGGTGTTCAGCACCGAGGAAGCTTTCGCAGTAGATTTTGTAAGCGTCTTCCGTACCGGAAGGACGGGCTGCAAACCAGCCATTTTTGGTCATCACTTTCAGACCACCAATGGAGGCCCCGTTCCCCGGAGCTGCCGTCAGACGCGCGGTGATAGGATCGCCCGCCAGGGTATCAGCACTGACCATTTCCGGAGACAACTTAGACAGCGCGGCTTTCTGAGCCGACGTGGCCGGTGCCTGGATGCGGTTGTAGCTTGGGGCACCAAAACGCTGCGCCAGTTCATCATAGTGCTGCTGCGGATTCTTACCGGTAACCGCTGTAATTTCGGCTGCCAGCAGGCACATGATGATGCCGTCTTTATCGGTCGACCACGGCGTGCCGTCGAAGCGCAGGAAGGATGCCCCTGCGCTCTCTTCGCCACCGAAACCAAAGCTGCCATCAAACAGACCGTCGACAAACCACTTAAAGCCCACCGGCACTTCCACCAGTTTACGGCCCAAATCGTCAACCACACGGTCAATCATCGCGCTGGACACCAGGGTTTTACCCACGGCAACGTCCTTGCCCCACTGTGGACGATGCTGGAACAGGTACTGTATAGCAACCGCCAGATAGTGGTTTGGGTTCATCAGGCCCGCAGGCGTAACGATACCGTGACGGTCGTAATCAGGATCGTTGGCAAAAGCCAGATCGAACCTGTCACGCAGGGCCAGCAGGCCCGCCATCGCCGACTCAGACGAACAGTCCATACGGATCACACCGTCGTGGTCGAGGTGCATAAAGCGGAAAGTCTGGTCGACGGCATCGTTAACGATGGTCAGATCCAGCTTGTAGAATTCCGCAATACGCTGCCAGTAGGCAATACCAGAGCCGCCCAGCGGATCAACACCAATTTTCAGGCCTGCTTTCTGGATTGCCGGGATGTCCACGATCAGCGCCAGACCTTCGATGTAAGGTTGGATCAGATCCTGTTCCGTCAGGTGACCGCTGGCCCAAGCCTGATCCAGCGAGATGCGTTTCACCTCTTTCAGGCCTTCTTTAATCAGCGCATTAGCGCGATCTTCCACCACCTTCGTGACGTTGGTGTCGGCAGGCCCTCCGTTTGGCGGGTTGTATTTAATGCCGCCATCTTCCGGTGGATTGTGTGAAGGGGTGATCACAATACCATCCGCCTGCGCACCACCGATTTTATTGTGTTCGAGGATCGCATGGGAAATAGCAGGCGTTGGCGTGTAGCCGTTATCCTGCTGTACGATCACATCCACACCGTTGGCGGCCAGCACTTCCAGTACCGAGATGATGGCCGGCTCAGACAACGCGTGGGTATCTTTACCTACGTAGCAGGGACCGGTGATACCGTTCTTTTTACGCTCTTCGGCGATCGCCTGCGCGATAGCCAGAATGTGGGTCTCATTGAAGCTGTGACGGCCCGCGCTACCGCGATGGCCGGAAGTGCCAAATTTCACCGCATGTTCTGCGTTACCCAATTCAGGCTGCAGGACATAATACTGAGATGTTAATTGTGCAACGTTAATCAAATCGCTCTGCCGGGCTGGTTGTCCGGCACGGGGGTGATTGGCCATTGGCGCTTCTCCCTGACGCTTCAGTTAGAGGGTACCGCAAACTTTCTCTGTCAGTTCCACCGGGAACTGCATCGACAGCATGATATGTTCCACCATGCTGCGCTTACGGTCAGTATTTGTGTTGGTTATCACCCAGTACGGCGTGCCCGGAACGTGCTGCGGCTTCGTATGGGTGCCATTCTCGACCAAGGTTTGCTGGTTACCCGCAAAGTAAACGCGGGTACGCCCCTGCAGCGACTCAGTCGCTGCACCAAACGCTTTGGCATCCAGACTGTATAAAGTTGACAGGATCAACATGAAACGATTTACCGCCCGCTTCTGCTCGGCATACTCGTCCGAAAGCAACAGCTCACGCACCGCACGAACGCGATCCTGCGGCCGGGACTCTGTTTTAATGCCACCCGCAACGGGGTCTTTCGCTATCGCAGAGGCGGACACCGCTGACGTCGTCTGACCGGCGGTGAATTTCAGCATCCGGCGCAAAATATCTGATGCACTTTCACCAATATGCTGAGTGTGGCTGGCAATATAGCGGTATAGCTCTTCGTCGACTTCGATCGTTTTCATCTTTATCCAGTACGGTTAGTGCTTGTATCAGAACCCGGTTCCTCAGGGACGCACGATCTCGTCACCGTCGCGGTGTTTAACCTGGCCAGTTCTAACATCAGGATTATAAAGTTAAATCCTGCCGGGGTGTAGCGCCATGCCCTTTTCAGGGCAAAAGTCGGAATATGCCGCAAAAAGATCATCTCCGTCATTCGCACCAGCGGCAGAAATTGTGGGATCCATGATACCCTAAGCCCTCGTGCCAACTGTAAGAACTTTCGCTATGAATTTGAATTTCCGCCTGCAATCTGAACAATCTGCGACTGACGGACTGCCGCTGGTGCTGATCCACGGCCTGTTCGGCAGCCTGGACAACCTGGGCGTACTGGCCCGGGGATTAAAAGACGATCGCCGTCTGATTCAACTCGATGTACGCAATCACGGCTTGTCTTCGCGTGCGCCAGAGATGGATTATCCCCTGATGGCACAGGACATTCTGGATACGCTTGACGGCTTGCAGGTCGATCGCTTCAGTGTGATCGGGCATTCAATGGGCGGGAAGATCGCGATGGCGCTGACCGCACTGGCTCCCGACCGGGTAGAGAGCATCGTGGTGATTGATATTGCTCCAGTGGCGTACACCACCCGCCACCATGATGACATTTTTACTGCCCTGAACGCCGTGACAGACGCGGCTATCACTTCACGCAGCGAGGCAGCGGCGCTGATGCGGCATTCCATTAACGAAGAGGGCGTTATCCAGTTCCTGCTCAAATCGTTTCATGATGGCGAATGGCGCTTTAATGTTCCCGTGCTGCTGGCCTGTTATGACCGTATTATTAGCTGGCAGTCTCTGCCCGCATGGCCGCATCCGGTGCTGTTTATTCGCGGAGACCGCTCACCGTATCTGGCCGATGAATATCGTGATGCCCTGCTGTCCCAGTTCCCGCAGGCCCGTGCTCACGTGATAACCGGTGCCGGGCATTGGGTACACGCCGAGAAGCCTGAGGCCGTTTTACGCGCCATCCGTCGTTTTTTTGCGTTGTAGGAACCAGATAACGAATGCCATCAATGCACCAGTAGGGTGAAGAATGACGGGGATAAATGATTGTCGTCACCTCTTTCGCTGGGGTATGATGGCGCGCTAAAATTTTGCCGTTGCTGCTCCTTCAGACGGCATAACGGACCAATTCATCAGTCATCCAGCCTTTCAGTACGACGATTCCTATGGCAAAAGAGAACACGGACCGCACAACGATCGATCTGTTCGCAGATGAACGTCGTCCGGGACGACCCAAGACTAACCCGCTGACGCGTGATGAGCAGCTGCGTATCAACAAACGCAATCAGCTCAAGCGTGATAAAGTGCGCGGCCTGAAACGCGTTGAGCTGAAAATGAACAGCGATGCGGTGGATGTCCTGAACCAGCTGGCCTTCGAGCGTAATATGAGCCGGAGCGAGCTGATTGAAGAGATGCTGCTGGCACAGCTGCAACGCCATCAGCTCTGATGCCATCCGGGCCTGAGCACTCAGCGACAAAACCAGCAGTATTACTCATTTATCCGCTTACGGCGGTCTGTTATCATTAACGATATCTGCTAAAAAATCAGCAGTCACCATATCATTAAGATTCAAGAGGTTATTAAACTCATGGCACTCGTCGGCATTTTCTTTGGTAGCGATACAGGCAATACCGAAAACATTGCAAAAATGATCCAGAAGCAACTGGGGAAAGATGTTGCAGAAGTTCGTGATATTGCTAAAAGCAGCAAAGAAGACCTTGAAGCCTTTGATATTCTGCTGCTGGGCATCCCAACCTGGTACTACGGTGAAGCCCAGTGTGACTGGGATGACTTCTTCCCAACGCTGGAAGAGATCGACTTCAACGGTAAACTGGTTGCTCTGTTTGGCTGTGGCGATCAGGAAGATTACTCCGAGTACTTCTGCGATGCGATGGGCACTATCCGTGACATCATTGAGCCTAACGGTGCTGTCATTGTTGGCCACTGGCCGAGCGAAGGCTATCACTTCGAAGCGTCTAAAGGCATGGCAGATGACAACCACTTCCTTGGCCTGGCCATTGATGAAGACCGTCAGCCTGAACTCACCAACGAACGTGTTGAGCAGTGGGTAAAACAAATTTCTGATGAACTTCAGCTGCAAGACATTATCGAAGCATAGCCATAACAGCTTGATGTGGGAGGTATCTCACATCAAGTGAGTGGTTTTTCCTATAGAAGTAATAGATACATGTTTGTAACTTTCACCTGCAAAACTGTACAATAACCCCATCGGTTACCCGCTTTCTCAGCGCAAGCCCCATTATTGAGGACGTGAGTCGCCCCTGGGCGATGAGATGAGGCAGATCGAGATGTTAACCCAGCATAATTCGGGCGCGCGCTTCCCTGGATGTAACGACATTTATCCTTACATCCCTTGCGGTTTCAGGCTTCCCTTTTGGTTTTCATTTCGGATTATCAGTTCTATACTGAAACGCACTCATTTTTAGCGCCGACCGATGTTCAGGGCTTTTCAGCCACTAAGTGACTCGCAAAGTAACAGGACAATATCCGCATGACTGACAATAACACCGCATTAAAGAAGGCCGGCCTGAAAGTCACGCTTCCCCGACTGAAAATTCTGGAAGTGCTTCAGGAACCAGAGGGCCATCACGTCAGTGCGGAAGACTTGTACAAACGCCTGATTGATATGGGCGAAGAAATTGGTCTGGCCACGGTTTACCGTGTACTGAACCAGTTCGATGACGCGGGGATCGTTACCCGCCACAACTTTGAAGGCGGTAAATCCGTTTTCGAACTGACCCAGCAGCACCATCACGATCACCTGATCTGCCTGGACTGCGGTAAAGTCATTGAGTTTAGAGACGAATATATTGAGGAGCGTCAGCGTGAAATCGCTACGCGTCACGGCATTAAACTGAGCAACCACAGCCTGTATCTTTATGGCCACTGTTCGCTGGGTGACTGCCGTGAAGACGAGACTCTGCACGACAAGTAATCTGATCAACTGAATGCAAAAACCGATGGCTATGCCATCGGTTTTTTTATGCCTGCGTTACAGTGTGTCCTGACGGCTGACACGCTTTCCGTCCGCGCTGACAGCACGGATCATGATGCCGCCACTGACTTCAGGCGGGGTCTGACTGTCGTAACGCTGCCACTGCTGACCTTCATCACGGCTGAACTCGATCGTTACGCCAGGAAAAGCCGTATTCGCCAGCAGTTTCCCCCCGACAATACGTGCCCCTGGCACCGGTAATCGGTAACCCACGTCGTATCTGTCCAGTTTTGCCAGCTCACGCTGGCCGAGAATATTGGCGAATCGCTGCCAGTCCTGACGCAACGCCTGCTGGTCAACCCAGTGCGTTTTCCCTCCCTGATACGTTTTACCCGCCTGATAATCCTGTTCCCAGGCCGCGCGGTGCCATGCCCGCTCAGCGGCGGAGAACAGACGGGGATAGATCATATATTCCATATCCTCATCGGTACGTACCGTCTCACTCCACAGCTGTGCCGACATGCCCGCCGCTCCCGGCCAGGGTTTGTCGGACATGGCAGTGAAGAACTGACCGTCGCGGTCAACGGAGGTTTCCGCATTCTGCGGCAAATTGTCCGGCGCAAAGCTGAACATTTTGCGCTCGTCATTAAACCGGGTCCCCCAGTAGTAGCCGCGCTCCAGAGGATTCACCTCATAGGGAAAATCCATATAGAGGTAATCAGGGTTAGAAACAATCACCTGATAGCCCTTATTTGCCCAGTCATTGATGGTGTCGAACCCGCCCCAGTAAAGCGTATCCCAGAAATTCACCGCCACTTCCGGTGTGGCAAACGCTCGCGCATTCTGTGCGTCTTTCAAACCATCCTGCCAGGCCTGCATTCTGTTGATACCGTGTGCCTTGACCAACTCGCTGACTTTCAGTGCAAAGTAGCTGGGCAGATGTCCCAAATCGCTGACCTTGCCCGAAGCAACCATCGTCTGGCAGGCCTGCGATTTCGCCCACGGCTGATCCTCACGGCTTAAATCAAGCTGTCCTTTGCCCGCTTCGGGGTGCCTGATATCCGTATAGCCGACGCCAAGACGAATATTTTTCGCCTCATCGCCGCCAAAATGCCAGCTGCGCAGTGGTTGTCCGGCATCACGGTGCATCTGCTGGATTTCAGCGATGACCTTATCGGCAAAGCGTAAAGAGGAATCCAGGCAGGGGTTCAAATAGCTGGTGCGATCATAAAGCTGAACGGAAGTGGTATTGGAATTATCGCCAGGATCGACCAGCCGGTACTCTGATGCCCGTTCCTGTTGCCCTGCTTTCATCAGGTGCTGATAGCGCGCTTCCATGGCAATCACGGCGGCCCGCGCATGCGCAGGCATATCCACCTCCGGCAGCACCTGAATGCCGCGCGCCTGCGCGAATTTGACGATATCAATATAGTCCTGGCGGCTGAAGTAGCCACTGCCGTTGTTGTCATTGAACGGTCCGGAACCCAGCTGCGGTAGCAGGCAGTGCTGTTCCTGAAGATCGTGACAGCGCTGGCTGCCTACCGCCGTCAGTTCCGGCAGCCCCGGGATTTCTATCCGCCAGCCTTCGTCGTCTGTCAGATGAAAGTGGAAGACATTCATTTTCCAGGCTGACATCTGCTCCAGCATCTTCAGGATCGCTGTTTTACTGTGAAAATTGCGTCCCACATCAAGGAAGACGCCACGGTAGGCAAAACGTGGTGCATCATCAGCCTGCAACGTGGCGATGCGGTTGCTGCCGTCCGCCGGCAGCAGTGACAGGATTGACTGCAGACCATAGAAAACGCCCTGATCATCATAGCCTGTCACCGCGGCACCCTCTTTGGCGATGGTCAGCCGATAGGCACCCGGGATGGCAGGGATATCTTTCACTGCAGCAGGATCAATACGGGTCGCTATCGGGTAGCCCGCCGCATTCAGAGTCACACCGAGTGAAGAGAAGCGCTGTTTTATTGCCTCTGCCCGGTCTGCTGGCAGCGAGGCCAGGTCGAGGCTGACGCCGCGGCTGAGATCCGCGTCTGCATCTGTCACTTTAACGGTCAGCGGAGTGGGAACGATTTGACCACGCAACTCGTCGGGGGCCAGGCGTTTGATATCGCTGTTTTTCTCGTAACGGCTGTCGGCCTGCATCAGGATATTCCTGTCGTCAGGCGTGCGCTTCCACCTATCGCCAAAGGGGGCAACAAAGCGGGAAAGGTCTTCGGTATCTGTCGCCTCAATAATTTTTGGTTTGGCATCCCCGGAGGTCACATACCAGCGCGGCATGACATCGGTCATAAACAGCTGCCAGTACTCGTTGACGACAGGGATAGTGACAGAAGCCCCGGCGGCAATCCCCGCAAACTTTTCAGTCGGCTCCAGTCGGGTCAGATCTCCGACAATATGGACCATACGAAACTGGTCGCTTTCAACGGCCAGGGTTTTATGGACATTGCTCATGTAGATTGCCCAGTCTTTACGGGTGATGGCCGGTCCGTGATTCGTTAAGGTAATGGTCGCACGGTTGCAGGCCGCCCAGTCGGCGCCGAGCGCGGCACAGTCCACGCCGTGGAGTGCCGCATGGTTATCGGTCACCTGATAACGCACACCAAACTGACTGATCTGATTCACCAGCTTCTGGCTGGCGGGGACGGCGCTGCTGCCTAAAACGGCCATCAAAGCCATTGCTAACAGGCTGATTTTTCTCGGATTCATCGTTATATCCTTCCTTGTCGGCTATTGATTCGCGTGCTTAATTTCCTGCCACAGCTGACCACAACGGTCACTGACGCCCTCACCGCCCCCCATTTTTTCCGCATCCAGACAGCGTTGATAGTCGAGCACACGCACTGTTTCCCGACGGGCAAATACACGGTGCTGCTGCTGCAGCTGCAGCGTGTCGAGCAGCGGCTGGCAGGCCTTCACCTTTTGTCCCTCTCCGTTGGACTGCTGAATACAGGATTTCCAGGCCTGCCGCCCGGATGACTCCGTGCTATCCTTTACCAGCCCGCAGCCGCCGAGCAGCAGCGCGAAGCACAGTGTGATTCCTTGTTTCATCATCTGCTCCTTACAGATCTGCACAATCAAAACAGGGTAAAAGGCGCGATAACAATAAACTTAACGTCCTTTTCATCCTGGAAGATATTGTTATAGCCGCCGCCGTAGCTGGGGATCGAACTGTGATTGTCATAGCGGGTGAAGTGCAGCTTAAAGAGCGTCCCTTCCGCCACGCCGCTCTGAATCGTATAAAGCAAATCAAGGTTCCACGCGGACTCTTTCAGACGCCTGTGCGGGTCGTTCGCCGGGTGGCTGGCGGGCTTCGCCCCCCAGCCAAAGGCATAGGATGTTCCAATGCCCCATCCAGGTAACTCCCAGCGGGCAAGATCGTACATCACGCCGGCAAACAGGGCTTTTTCACCATTGGCATTCCAGTCAGAGCGGGCATCCCACCAGACGTCAAGACGACCGTTGGAAGAGGCGTAGCCCGGCGTCATGCGCTGTAAAAAATACCCCTGGTTGCCCGCAGCTTTTACCCAGGTCCCCTCCAGACGTAAATCAACGGGCCCCGCGGTATATCCCAGCGTCAGCGCCTGAAGCCAGGCCAGTCCGTCATAAACATCATTGACGTTACCAGCCCCCCCTTTTTCTTTGTCCCTGGCCCCATAAAATTGCCAGCTGGTGCGCAGGTCGTTTCCCTGCAGCGGAAAAGCATAGGAACCTTTGAAAAAATATTGATCCATATAACCGGCCGCCTGGCCAAAGGCACCTTCAATAACGGCTTTATCCGTCAATTCATATTTCATGCCGACTGAATGCAGATAAGATATTCCCGTTATGCCATCTGCCTTACGGAAGTTATACATATGTTCATACCAGGGCGCTTTATAACGATTACTCCACATATATGAAAATGATAACGCCCCTGCATCTCCCCATTCCTTGCGAATGCCACTTTCAGCGCCAAGATAAGTTCCGGGTAAAAAACTCCAGTGCGGTGCCATCAGAGTTTGTCCGGTGGGCTGTAAATATCCCGCTTTTAGCCAGATATCATCATAATTAACTTTTACTGCGGCTTTATAAAGGCTGGTTCCGTTTCGATCGCCACTCCAGTGCTCATCCCAGCGGGTTTTTGCATCACTGAAGCCGATTTCATTGGGTGCAGCAGGGCCACTGTTTGCCATATCGAGAGCACCAAACACGGCCAGATCAAACCCAATCACTTCAGCCGCGTATCCTGACGAAAAATCGAGGCTGCCGTTAAACGTTGAGTGATGTAAATTCTGTTGATAATGCCCGTATTTATCGCTGCCCGGCGTCAGGTCTTTACGGTCGCGCTGTCGCTGCCAGTAATAAACACTGCCTTTCAGTGAAGAATCAGCAATAAATCCGTGGGCCATTAATGGCATTGGATAAAAAAAAGCGGGTAAGAACAGGCTTAGCGATAGCGTCACGCATAGTCTGTTCTGCACAGAGGTAATATGAGGCATAGAATAATCCCTATTCTTTTTAGACGAAAAGCGACCTTCTTAAAGGAATGAATTAATCTTCGCTCTACGCCACTTGTGCATTCATATTATTTTTCGCGTCGCGAATTATCAATTAAAAATAAGACAGAATGATGAAAACATGATCGCCACCACAAACTCACGGGAAATAAAAATACCACTTTCGTATTTCTACTAATGGTATTTTCATATTATATGATTTAGCCAGTATAGAGTGGCAACCATCCACCATAGGAGAGCAGACAAACCAGCGCATTGAGCGAGCCAAACAGCAGCACCAGTACAATCGGAGCATGCCCTCCCCTGACCCGCCAACCTGCTGTGGCAAAACGCCGCCGGGATTGTCTGGCCAGCAGGGCCGGTGTCACTACCGCCCAGACGGTCGCAGCCAGACCCGCGTAGCCAATGGCCAGCAGAAAACCGTTGGGCCAGATAAGCGCGGCCGTTAACGGCAGGCTGAACGTCAGGAGGGTAGTTTTCAGTCGTCCGGTTGCAGAATTATCCAGTTTGAACAGATCGGCCAGGTAATCAAAAAAGCCCAGACTAACGCCAAGAAACGAGCAGGCAACTGCAAAGTTAGAGAAGATATCCAACATCAGGTTCAGATAGCGGTTGTGCAGTACGCCCGATAGCGCCCCCACCAGCACATCGATATTTCCCCCCTGCGCCGCAATCGCTTTGAATTCGCTACGCGGAATATTGCCCATGGTGCCAATGATCCAGATAAAATAGATCGCCAGGGCCAGTAACGTGCCAAAGATCAGACAGCGACTGACGCGTTCCGCATTTTTATGGTAATAGCTGATGAGCCCGGCAATATTCCCGTGGTAGCCGAAAGAAGCCAGACAGAAAGGCACGACGGCCCACAGATAGCGCAGATACTCTCTGTCCGTGCCCTGACTGTCGAGCAGATTGACCGGCTGGATATGCCACAGCAGCCCGCCGAAAATCATCAGAAATGTGATGACCTTAGCGCCAAGAAAAATCAGCGTCATGCGGCTGACCACCGCTGTTCCAAGCCAGATAAACAGCGCCACCAGCAGTGTAAACAGCAGACCAGCCACCCGGGCCGACATGTCGATATCTAACTGCCCCAGGCTGCGCTGAATGATCGCGCCGCTGGCAGAAATATAGGCGTAGGTCAGGATACCCAGCACAAAGACCACCGACAGGCCATTAATCAGATTCCAGCCACGCCCCAGCAGGTCACGGGTGACCGTATCGAAACTGGCCCCGGCGGGATAATGAAGACTGGCCTCAAGGTACAGCAGCCCGGAAAGCAGCATACAAAACCATGTGGCGATCAGCAGAGCCGAGGACCAGAGAAACCAGGCCCCGGACATCACCACGGGAAGAGAAAACATGCCGGCACCGATGATGGTGCCGCTGATAATCAGTGTTCCCCACAGTGTCGACGGTAAGCGAACAGCAGAAGCCGGTAGAGCCATAACAATCCCTTAGCGAAAGCAGTAAAAAACATGCCCTTTGCCGGGATAATCCACTGGCTAAACGGCAGTAATGCCGCATAGTCTACACACTTTCACACCCGTGAACTAGTACAGTAATCAGTAAGTCACCATCGTTTCCTGTAAATATCGCCAGCGCGGTGGCGTAGTAACGCAGTTAATCACCGCCAGTGAAATTCGGTGAGTCTGATTTTCTCCCTGCTGCTGCCGTTCGTGATACTGAATCGCCACCTCCTGACCAAACAGGGCCACTGTCTGGCACTGCTCAATGGTAATTTTCAGCCCCTGACGCCCGCCGACCAGCCGGGCAAACAGTGTAGCCACCTCGGGCATAGCCAGACTTTTTCCGGTGGGCGTGACCATTACAAAATCGGGGTCAAAATGTGAAAGTAGCGGCGTTAACTGGCTTTCATCACCGTTAAACACGGCGGCAATCAGCTCATGTAATACCAGTACGCTTTCACGCGCTTTTTCGTTTAATGTCGACACAGAGTATCCTTCTGACAGTTGATGCGGTAAATCATCCACAGGGGCAGTAGACCGGTAACGGCAGCGGCGATAAACACCTGATGATATGACTGCGCGGCAGAGTAAAAGTGATTGAGTAAACTAAATAATACAGTGAGCAGGGCCGCCCCCAGGCTGAATGACAGCTGACGGTTAATATTCCATATCACGCTGGCGCGGGTCATCTGCCGATCGTCAAAGTCACTGAGGGCGCTGGTTTGTGCCGTGTTGGCGCTTATTCCGCCGCCCATGCCCATCAGCAGGTAGGCCAGGCTTAACAACAGCAACTGTTCCGGTCGCTGTACCAGCGCCAGCAGGGCGATTCCGGCAGCATGAAGCACTAAGCCCGTGCTGAACAGAATGGTGGCTCCCAGACGATGATAGAGACGCCCGCACAGCAACATCGCCACCAGTGCCCCGCCGCCATAAAGCAGCATAAAGGCCCCGCTGCGTTCGGCAGAAAAGTGCAGGCACTGTTGCAGATAAAATATATTCAGCAGGTTCACCCCGGTAAACAGGCCCGGTACTGCGTAATACACCATCACGGCAAGCTGAAGCCGGGGATTGCGCAGCAGACTCAGGTCGATCACGGCCTGCGGCTGGCGTTGGTAATGTTTCAGATAAGCGAATGCCAGTACCAGCCCCGCCAGCAGCCAGAGCGAGGCCGCGATCGCGGAACCCGCTTCCCCCAGACGCGACAGGCCGAGCAGCACGGCGGCCAGCGCCAGACAGACCAGCAGGATGCCGCGAATATCAGGCCGGGTAGCCCTCAGCGTTTCAGGTTTTATCCACAGTGCCGCCAGCACAGCGGCAGCCAGACTAAACGGAATGTTGCACCAGAAAATCCAGCGCCACGAGAGTGTGTCGACAATCATTCCCCCGAACAGCGGGGAAAGTGCGGGAGCAATCAGCGCCACGCACATAATCAACGTAGAAATGCCTGCCCGCTCCCTGCCCCTGAACAGGTTGAACGTCAACGCCTGTCCTACCGGTATCAGCAGCCCCCCGGCCATACCCTGTAAAAAACGCCACAGCACCAGTGAGGCAAACGATTCGGAGCTACCACAGCCCCATGCCGCCAGGCTGAACAGCAGCATGGATATCACCAGTACCGGGCGGGCACCAAAGCGGCCTGCCAGCCAGCCACTGACCGGGATAATCACCGTCAGACCCAGGATATAACTGTTCGCCACCCAGCTGAGGGACCCGCTGGCAATCGCCAGCTGCCCGGCTATCTCCGGCAGAGCAATAGCTGACATAAAAATATTAATACAATCAATAAAAAAGCCGAGCAAAAAGATGACGGCAACACGGTAACGATAGCACATAGTCATACCTCCGGGCGCAGCATAGCGGTGATTGACTAGCTGAATCGACTGGCATAAATTGAAAATATTGTTTGATAAAAGTGAACAATCTCGTGCACACACATCTCGATAAGATCCACACTTTCTTTGCCGTCGTCGACGGCGGCAGCTTTACCCGGGCGGCTGATAATCTCGGCCTGAGTAAGGCGATGGTCAGCCTGCATATCAAAACACTGGAACAGGTTCTCGGCGTCACCCTGCTGGCGCGCAACACGCGCAATCTGGCGCTGACGGAAAGCGGAAGCCAGCTTTATGACGAGTTCAGAACGATATTTGCCCATATTGAGCAGGCGGTCAGCCGCGTCACGGATGACAGCCAGCCTCTCTCCGGCGAGTTGCGTCTTACCTCAACCTGGGAATATGGTCAGCACTGTCTGATGCCTTACATTGCCCGCTTCTGTCAACAACACCCCGGTCTGACCCTCAGCTATAACGTCGGTGCATCGCTGGACGACCTGGTCAGTCACAAGCTGGATGTCGCTATCCGTCTTGGCACGCTGCGGGACTCTTCACTCAGGAGCCGAAAGTTGGGCGAGTACCGGATACTGCTGGTGGCCTCTCCCCACCTTGTCGCCCGACATCCGCTGCGACAGCTCGCTGAGGTAGCCGCGTTACCCTGGATACATAACAGCAATTTGTCCCATCCCGGCCGCTGGCGTTTCAGTCAGGGTAAAGAACACGACGAGATTAAAAGTGAGGCAAGCTACAGCACCAATTCGGCTCAGATTATGCGTCAGATGGCGCTGGAAGGGCTGGGCGTAGCGGTACTGCCTGAATGGCTGGTGTCAGAGGATGTGGCGGGTGGATTATTACAGGTCCTGTTTAGCGACTGGCAGCTCCCGGTACAGCCGGTCAGCGCCGTTTTTGCCGCCGGTGCCGCTCTGCCGCGTAAAACGCGTCTGCTTATTGATTATTTGTCTGCGGAATTATAAAGATCAAAAAAAAGGGCGAATCAACGCCCTTTTCTTCGGAGTAGCGGCTTACTCGCCGACTTTCGCCCAGGTGTCACGCAGGCCAACGGTGCGGTTGAACACCAGATTGCTGGCACTGGAGTAGACGCTGTCGGCGCAGAAGTAGCCTTCACGCTCAAACTGATACGGGGCTGACGCTTCCGCCTGCTGCATCCCGGGTTCCACGAAGCCCTGACGGATCACCAGAGACTCCGGGTTGATGCTGGCCAGGAAGTCCTCTGCTGCCCCAGGATTCGGTACGCTGAACAGACGATCGTACAAGCGGAACTCTGCCGGAACGGCATGGACCGCTGACACCCAGTGGATCACGCCCTTCACTTTACGTCCGTCGGCCGGATCTTTGCTCAGGGTGTCCACATCACAGGTACAGAACAGGCAGGTAATGTTGCCTTCCTCGTCCTTCGCCACGCGCTCAGCTTTGATCACGTAGGCATTACGCAGACGCACTTCTTTACCCAGCACCAGACGCTTGTACTGCTTGTTTGCTTCCTCACGGAAGTCAGCACGATCGATGTAAATCTCACGGCTGAACGGGACTTCGCGGGTACCCATTTCTGGTTTACTCGGATGATTCGGCATGGTGATCACTTCATCATGATGTGCAGGCAGATTTTCAATCACCACTTTTACCGGATCCATCACCGCCATAGCACGCGGGGCGTTCTCATTGAGATCGTCACGGATACAGGACTCCAGCGCAGCCATTTCAACAATATTGTCCTGCTTGGTCACCCCAATGCGGCGGCAGAATTCGCGGATGGATTCCGCAGTGTAGCCACGGCGGCGCAGACCCGATACGGTCAGCATGCGCGGATCATCCCAGCCTTCCACCACGTTTTCAGTCACCAGCTGGCTCAGCTTACGCTTGGACATAATGGCGTATTCAAGATTCAGTCGAGAGAATTCATACTGACGCGGATGCACCGGAATGGTGATGTTATCCAGCACCCAGTCGTACAGGCGACGGTTATCCTGGAATTCCAGCGTGCATAATGAGTGAGTAATGCCTTCCAGCGCATCGGAAATGCAGTGGGTGAAGTCATACATCGGGTAAATGCACCACTTATTGCCGGTCTGGTGATGTTCAGCAAATTTAATGCGGTAGATCACTGGGTCACGCAGGACGATAAAGTTGGAGGCCATATCGATTTTGGCACGCAGACACGCGGTGCCCTCGGCAAAACCGCCCGCGCGCATTTTAGCAAAAAGCTCAAGGTTCTCTTCCACGCTGCGATCGCGGAAGGGGCTGTTTTTACCCGCTGAGGTCAGACTGCCACGGTATTCACGGATTTGCTCGGGTGACAGTTCATCAACGTAAGCCAGCCCTTTAGTAATCAGTTCAACAGCATAATTGTGCAGTTGCTCGAAATAGTCAGATGAGTAGCGTACGTCGCCGCTCCACTCGAAACCCAGCCATTGCACATCACGCTTGATTGATTCAACAAATTCCAGATCTTCTTTCACCGGGTTAGTGTCATCAAAACGCAGGTTGCACTGCCCCTGATAGTCCTGGGCGATGCCAAAGTTCAGGCAGATTGATTTCGCATGGCCAATATGCAGATAGCCATTCGGCTCAGGCGGGAAGCGGGTGTGCACTGAACTGTGCTTACCGTTCGCCAAATCTTCGTCGATAATCTGACGAATAAAGTTAGTTGGGCGGGCTTCAGCCTCACTCATCTCAATTTCCTCAATTAATGCTGGGCATTGGCTCTCAATCATTCAGGCTGTCGCCGGGCGGCTACCGGAAGAATGACGAGTATAATTTAGCTATGAAATAACGGAGTATGATCCACAAAGCTGACAGGGGAAACAACCGTTTGTTGCTGGAATCACATAAAAAAAGGGCGGGAATCGCTTCCCGCCCTGCCACAGTCGCACTCTTTGCCGCTGTTAGCCTTTAATTTCGTATATCCGCGTTTCGCCCGCCACCACCGTTTCACCGGCCAGCAGGGTGATCCCGGCGAAATCTTCGATGTTGCTGACCACGACGGGGCTGATCATCGATCGGGCATTGGCGTTAAGGAACGCCAGGTCCATCTCCAGCACCGGTTGACCGGCTGCTACCGTCGCGCCCTCTTCGACAAGACGCGTGAACCCTTTACCTTCCAGCGCCACCGTATCGAGTCCCATATGAACAACGATTTCGATACCCTTTTCAGTTTCAAGGCAGAAGGCATGGTTGGTGTTAAAGATCTTAACCAGCGTACCGGAAGCCGGTGCCACCACTGTACTGCCAGTGGGCTTAATCGCCAGACCGTCACCGACAGCTTTACTGGCGAAGGCTTCATCCGGCACCTGCTCAATGGCGACTACCGTGCCGCTGACCGGTGCCACCAGCGTATCTATGACCCCTTTGGCCTCATCAGGAACTGCCTTTGGCGCAGCAACCGGTACAACCGCTGCGGCACTCACTGCTGCCGCTGCCGCAACCGGACCTTTGGCGATCTGTTTTTTCATCTCTTCAGCGATGGATTCGGCTTTCGCCCCCACAATGACCTGAATGGTTTGCTTATTCAGTTTCACCACGCCGGACGCACCAAGACGTTTGCACTGGGCATCATTGACCAGCGAGGCATCTTTTACCGACAGGCGCAGACGGGTAATACAGGCATCAATCCCCTTCAGGTTATCTGACCCACCAATCGCACCAATGTACTGGCGGGAAAGATCGGCCAGTCCCTCTTCGGTATTGCTGTTGGCTTCATCCTTGACCAGCAGGTCGCCATCATCTTCACGGCCCGGTGTTTTCAGGTTCAGCATGCGGATAACCGCGCTGAACAGCACGAAGTAAACCACAAAGGCCACCAGACCCATCACCAGCAGTAACCAGACGTTATGGCTGGCAGCAGGCAGTTTGTACATTAAGGCATAGTCGATGGCACCCGCAGAGAAGGAGAAGCCGGCATGGATGCCCAGAGAGGTAGCAACAAACAGGCTGATCCCGGTCAGGATGGCGTGGATCAGATACAGCATCGGTGCCAGGAACATGAACAGGAATTCCAGCGGCTCAGTCACGCCAGTCAGGAATGCGGTAACCGCAACCGACAGCAGCATCCCGCCCACCATCGGACGACGCGCCTTCGGTGCTGCCAGGTACATTGCCAACGCGGCACCAGGCAGGCCGAACATCATGATCGGGAAGAAGCCCGACATAAACATCCCCGCCGTGCCATCACCCGCATAGAAACGGTTGATATCACCGTGGAAGACCGCACCAGCCGCGTTGGTGAACTCACCAATCTGGAACCAGGCAATGGTATTCAGCACCTGATGCAGGCCGGTTGGGATCAGAAGACGGTTAACAAAACCGAAGATCCCGGCCCCGAAGGCTCCTTCAGAAACGATCCACTCTCCGCCAGCATGGATACCCGCCTGTACAGGTGGCCAGACATAACCAAACACTGCCGCCAGCACCAGACAGAAGAAACCGGTCGCAATAGGAACAAAGCGTTTGCCACCAAAGAAACTCAGGAAGTCTGGCAGCTTAATGTCAGACCAGCGGTTGTAAGCCATACCGGCAACCAGACCGGTAATGATCCCCGCCAGCACACCCATATTAACCGTCGGGTTAATGGTGACCATCGCCTTAGTCAGGATAAAATACCCCACGGCACCGGCAAGGGCTGCCGCACCGGCGTTGTCTTTCGACCAGGTTGAGGCCACACCGATAGCGAAGATGAGTGCGAGGTTGTCAAAGATAGCCCCGCCCGCCTGCGCAATAAACGGCATATTAAGTAAATCAGGCTGGCCGAAGCGCAGCATCAGTGCGGCAACAGGCAGCACTGCGATAGGCAGCTGTAACGACCGCCCTAATCTTTGAAAGAATCCTAGAATATTCACCATTTCCCCCTGTGAGCCCGGTTAGGGCGGCAAAAACCGTCTGTTTTTTTTCACGGCTTTTTTTTGTCTGTTCGACACTACACACCACGAAGCGAAGTGTAAAAAAAAATTAATTCGCTTCGCAAATTAAACCCGCATTTATGTGATAAAAATCACTTAAAAACGCATTATTGTTAGCATGCGACTGGCTAACGGCACAAACTTATTTTATGATCCGAAAAATCAAAACGGACAAAACCCACTGTCAGGCTGTGCTAATCGGGTTACGCTTAGTCAACGTTCAGACAGAGCACCGTTTTACTTTATTCCCACTCTGCTACTACGAGGTGCAAGATGAGACTGATTCCTCTGGCAATGCCAGCCCAGGTCGGAAAATGGGCAGCACGCCATATCGTTAACCGCATTAATGCGTTCAAACCGACGGCTGACCGTCCTTTCGTGCTGGGTCTGCCTACCGGCGGCACGCCGCTGGAAGCCTACAAGCACCTGATTGAGATGCATAAAGCAGGCCAGATTAGCTTCAAACACGTGGTAACGTTCAATATGGACGAATATGTCGGCCTGCCGAAAGAGCACCCGGAAAGCTATCACAGCTTTATGTACCGTAACTTTTTCGATCACGTTGATATTCCAACTGAAAATATCAATCTCCTCAATGGTAATGCTCCAGATATTGACGCAGAATGTCGCCAGTATGAAGAGAAGATCCGTGCTTACGGCAAAATTCATTTGTTTATGGGCGGCGTAGGCAATGACGGCCATATCGCGTTTAACGAGCCGGCATCATCACTGGCTTCGCGTACCCGTATCAAAACCCTCACGCACGAGACCCGTATCGCTAACTCACGCTTCTTTGGCGGTGACGTTGATCAGGTGCCAAAGTATGCGCTGACCGTGGGCGTGGGCACGCTGCTGGATGCAGAAGAAGTTATGATTCTGGTTACCGGTCATCTCAAAGCGCAGGCGCTTCAGGCCGCCGTTGAGGGCAACGTGAACCATATGTGGACCATCAGCTGTCTGCAACTCCATTCGAAAGCCGTGGTCGTGTGTGACGAACCGGCCACCATGGAGCTGAAAATGAAAACCGTGAAGTATTTCCGCGAGATGGAAGCTGGAAATATTAAAGATCTGTGATCGTCCCTGACGGGCGTCGTCATGACAGATTGGTGCCTGCCGAAAGGAAATCCCCGACGGCAGGACAGGCAATATCAGGAAAGTCAGGAGAACAGTTATGTACGCATTAACCCAGGGCCGCATTTACACAGGCCACAAAATCCTCGATCGCCATGCGGTTGTGATCGCCAATGGCCTGATTGAACGCGTCTGCCCGCTGGAGGATCTGCCCGCAGGCATTGAAACCCGTCAGGTAGATGGCGCGATTATTTCCCCTGGCTTTATTGATCTGCAGCTCAACGGCTGTGGTGGCGTGCAGTTTAATGATGATATTGCCGCTATCAGCGTAGAAACGCTGCAAATTATGCAAAAAGCTAACGAAAAATCGGGATGCACCAGTTTTTTGCCAACGCTAATCACCAGCACCGATGAACTGATGAAGCGTGCCGTCGAGGTGATGCGTGCCTGGCTGGCTCAGAACAGCAATGAGGCGCTCGGCCTGCATCTTGAAGGACCGTGGCTCAATCCGCTGAAAAAAGGCACGCACAATCCCGCGCTTATCCGGGCACCTGACCAGGCGCTGGTCGATTTCCTGTGTGCCAACGCCGATGTGATTGGCAAAATTACGCTGGCACCGGAAAAAGTCGATGCTGCAGTGATCCGTCAGTTGCGTGATGCCGGTATTGTGATTTCTGCAGGTCACTCACACGGCACATATGACGAAGCCCTTGCCGGGATTGATGCCGGGGTTTCCTTTGCCACACATCTTTATAATGCCATGCCGACCACCAGCGGCCGCGAACCGGGTCTGATCGGTGCGCTGTTTGATGCTTCAGACGTCTGGTGCGGCATTATTGCCGATGGTCTGCACGTCCATTACGCAAACATTCGCAACGCTAAACGGATCAAAGGTGACAAGCTGATCCTGGTCACCGATGCCACGGCCCCGGCGGGCGCAGCTATTGATCAGTTCATTTTTGCTGGCAAAACAATATACTATCGCAACGGACTGTGTGTTGACGAGAATGGCACGCTCAGCGGATCGGCTCTGACTATGATTGAAGCTGTAGCTAACAGCGTCGAACATGTGGGCATCGCCCTTGATGAAGCGATTCGTATGGCCACGCTTTACCCAGCCCGCGCAATGGGGGTAGAGGCACGTTTAGGGACAATTGAGGCCGGTAAAGTGGCCAATCTGACCGTGTTCACCCGCGATTACAAAATCACCCGGACCATCGTTAATGGTAACGAGGTCTTAAGCGAGTAGATATTTAATGACCACCGGCGGCCAGGCACAAATCGGAAATGTTGATCTTGTTAAACAACTTAATAGTGCGGCCGTCTACCGGCTGATCGATCAGCAGGGCCCTATTTCTCGAATCCAGATTGCCGAGCACAGTCAGCTCGCCCCCGCCAGCGTCACCAAGATCACGCGTCAGCTTATTGACCGTGGTCTGATCAAAGAAGTCGATCAGCAGGCCTCTACCGGAGGCCGTCGTGCGATCTCCATCATCACCGAAACCCGGGGATTTAACACGATAGGTGTCAGGCTTGGCCGTCACGATGCTACCGTCACGCTGTTCGATCTGAGCGGGAAATCGCTGGCTGAGGAGCACTATTCCCTGCCTGAGCGCACGCAGGAAACCCTGGAAAATGCACTGTTCAAGGCCATTGCCGACTTCACTGAACTTCATCAGCGTAAGCTACGTGAGCTAATCGCTATTTCCGTGATCCTGCCCGGACTGGTCGACCCGACTAACGGCATCATCCGTTATATGCCACATATTAATGTCAGCCACTGGCCGCTGGTGGCCAGCCTGGAAAAACGGTTCAATGTCACCAGTTTTGTTGGCCACGATATTCGCAGCCTGGCACTGGCAGAGCACTATTTTGGCGCATCACGTGACTGCGCAGACTCCATTCTGGTGCGTGTTCACCGCGGTACGGGTGCCGGTATTATTGCCAACGGGCATATCTTTCTCGGCAGTAACGGTAACGTTGGGGAGCTGGGACATATCCAGGTGGATCCACTGGGCGAACGCTGCCACTGCGGCAACTTTGGCTGTCTGGAAACCATTGCCGCCAACAGCGCGATTGAAAACCGTGTGCGACACCTTCTGACCCAGGGCTATCCAAGCAGCCTGACGTTGGACGAATGTCAGATTCAACCTATTTGTCTTGCCGCTAACCGGGGTGATGCACTGGCGACGGAAGTGATCGAGCACGTAGGACGCCATCTTGGTAAAGCCATCGCCATCGCCATTAACCTGTTCAATCCGCAAAAAATTGTCATCGCGGGTGAAATTATGGAAGCCGATAAAGTGCTACTCCCCGCCATTGAGGGCTGCATCAATACGCAGGCGCTGAAGGCATTCCGTAAAAATTTGCCGGTGGTGCGCTCGGCGATCGATCACCGTTCGGCGATTGGCGCTTTCGCCCTGGCAAAACGGGCGATGCTCAATGGAATTTTGCTGCAACGACTGCTGGAAGTTAATTAAATGATGGAATCTGAACGCATGACGATAAAGAACGTTATCTGCGATATCGATGGCGTGCTGATGCACGACAATACGGCCGTACCCGGCGCTCGCGAGTTTTTACAGCGTATCGTCGGCAATAATATGCCTCTGGTGGTGCTGACTAACTATCCTTCGCAAACCGCCATGGATCTGTCAAACCGCTTTGCCTCCGCCGGCATTGAACTGCCGGACAGCGTCTTCTATACCTCAGCGATGGCCACCGCCGATTTTCTGAAACGACAGGAAGGAAAGAAAGCCTATGTCGTCGGCGAAGGGGCACTGATCCATGAGCTATACAAAGCTGGCTTCACTATCACGGACATCAACCCCGATTTTGTGATCGTGGGTGAGACCCGCTCGTTTAACTGGGACATGATGCATAAGGCCGCCTGGTTCGTTGCGAACGGCGCACGTTTTATTGCCACAAACCCGGACAGTCACGGCCACGGTTTTTCACCGGCCTGCGGTGCGTTGTGCGCCGGGATCGAAAAAATATCGGGTCGCCAGCCGTTTTACGTCGGGAAACCCAGCCCGTGGATCATGCGTGCCGCGCTGAACAAAATGCAGGCACACTCAGAAGAGACGGTGATCGTGGGTGACAACCTGCGCACGGATATTCTGGCCGGTTTCCAGGCCGGGCTGGAAACCATTCTGGTGCTGTCAGGTGTCTCCACGCTCAGTGACGTTGATGCCATGCCGTTCCGCCCCACCTGGATTTACCCTTCGGTTGCCGATATCGACATTATCTAGTTTCCCCCCTGCCCGGCCTGCCGGGCAATGGCTCCTCCTGCTGGCCGTTTTTTATCCGCTTTTTGCCATTCATTGCAAATTCATCAATAAAAACACTGAAAAAATGAATATTCGCTAAGAATAAAGCAGAGTCAACGGCCTATTTTTCACCTAATGACTAAAATACTTGCATCACCTGACGGCTTAGCGCATTTTCATAGTCATGACGCGATAACTGTCGCTTTAAACCAATATCATCACCGCAAGGTAAGTCGTTAGGGAGCTGTATATGTGTTCTATCTTTGGTGTACTCGATCTGAAAAGCGATCCTGCTGAACTGCGCAAGAAAGCCCTGGAGCTTTCACGTCTGATGCGTCACCGTGGCCCGGACTGGTCAGGTGTTTATGCGAATGACAATGCGATCCTTGTTCATGAGCGTCTGTCGATTGTCGACGTCAACAATGGCGCACAGCCGCTGTACAATGCAGACCATACACACGTCCTTGCGGTAAACGGTGAAATCTATAACCATCAGGCTCTGCGCGCTGAACTGAGCGATCGCTATGCGTTCCAGACCGAGTCTGACTGTGAAGTGATCCTCGCGCTGTATCAGGAAAAAGGGATCGACTTCCTTGATGACCTGCAGGGCATGTTCGCCTTTATCCTTTATGACAGCGTGAAAAACACCTACCTGATCGGCCGTGACCACATCGGGATCATCCCGCTTTATATGGGTAACGACGAGCACGGTAACCTGTATGTGGCTTCTGAAATGAAAGCGCTGGTACCAGTCTGCCGCAGCATGAAAGAGTTCCCACCAGGCAGCTATCTGTCCAGCACTGACGGTGAGATCCGTCGCTACTGGCAGCGAGACTGGTTTGACTATGAAGCTGTCGAACACAACACCACTGACGCAGCTGCGTTGAAAAACGCACTGGAAGAGTCGGTAAAAAGTCACCTGATGTCAGACGTCCCTTACGGTGTATTGCTGTCCGGCGGTCTGGACTCTTCCATTATCTCTGCGGTGACCAAACGTTTTGCGGCCAAGCGCGTAGAAGACCAGGATAAGAGCGAGGCCTGGTGGCCACAGCTGCACTCCTTCGCCGTCGGCCTGGAAGGGTCTCCTGACCTGACTGCCGCGAAAGCCGTGGCAGAACACCTGGGCACCGTCCACCACGAGATCCATTTCACCGTGCAGGAAGGCCTGGATGCCATCCGTGATGTGATTTACCACATTGAAACCTATGATGTGACCACCATCCGCGCCTCGACGCCAATGTACCTGATGTCGCGTAAAATCAAGGCAATGGGGATCAAAATGGTGTTGTCCGGTGAAGGCGCAGATGAAGTCTTTGGCGGTTATCTTTACTTCCATAAGGCACCAAACGCCCGCGAATTCCATGAAGAGAACGTACGCAAACTTCATGCTCTGCATATGTTCGACTGTGCGCGTGCCAACAAAGCGATGTCGGCCTGGGGTGTGGAAGCGCGAGTGCCGTTCCTGGATAAGAAATTCCTGGACGTGGCAATGCGCATCAACCCGCAGGACAAAATGTGTGGCAGCAACGGGAAAATGGAAAAACACATCCTGCGCGAGTGTTTTGAGTCTTACCTGCCGGCGAGTGTTGCATGGCGTCAGAAAGAGCAGTTCTCTGATGGGGTAGGCTATAGCTGGATCGACACCCTGAAAGAAGTGGCTGCCGCTCAGATCAGCGACCAGCAGCTGCAAACCGCGCACTTCCGTTTCGCTTACAACACGCCGACCTCAAAAGAAGGCTATCTGTATCGCGAAATCTTTGAAGAGCTGTTCCCTCTGCCAAGCGCTGCAGAATGCGTCCCTGGCGGTCCATCCGTGGCCTGTTCATCCGCTAAGGCAATAGAATGGGACGAAGCCTTCAAAAACATGGACGATCCTTCAGGCCGTGCCGTCGGCGTACACCAGTCCGCTTACTAATTGTTTGTTGTTATTCAACACAAACGGGCCCCTGCGGCCCGTTTTTAATTAGCGGTTGCGTCTGTTAGCTTCAGAATTCGTTGATTTTATCGTCATCCTGGTCACAAGGCAGTCAAACAACACGATTGTGACAAAAAACGGGAAAAAACTTGTTGACGCTTTTAGGCCAACTCCGCATAATGCGCCCCGCAACGCCGCAGAAGGTTACGCGAAAAAAGATGGCTACTTAGCTCAGCTGGTTAGAGCACAGCACTCATAATGCTGGGGTCACAGGTTCGATTCCCGTAGTAGCCACCATCTTTTTTGCGCGGGAGTGGCGAAATTGGTAGACGCACCAGATTTAGGTTCTGGCGCCGCAAGGTGTGCGAGTTCAAGTCTCGCCTCCCGCACCATTTCCAACGCGGTTTGCACGGATGGGGTATCGCCAAGCGGTAAGGCACCGGTTTTTGATACCGGCATTCCCTGGTTCGAATCCAGGTACCCCAGCCATTTTTAAGCAGTAAAAAGTATGTTAGGATAGTAAAGCAGTAAAATTAGGCTACTTAGCTCAGCTGGTTAGAGCACAGCACTCATAATGCTGGGGTCACAGGTTCGATTCCCGTAGTAGCCACCAATTTTATTGGGGTGTCGCCAAGTGGTAAGGCTCTGGTTTCTGATACCAGCATTCCGGGGTTCGAATCCCTGCACCCCAGCCATATAAAGACGGCTGGTAGTACAAGTCGCAAAGAAAAAGACGCCTGGTTCGCCAGTCGCAAAAAAATTGGGGTGTCGCCAAGTGGTAAGGCTCTGGTTTCTGATACCAGCATTCCGGGGTTCGAATCCCTGCACCCCAGCCACAAAGTAAAAAAGCCCGCGCAAGCGGGCTTTTTTACGTCTGAAGCACATCCACACGGGCAGTTGAACAGGGGTCGACCTTCTGTTCCGGCCAACCCTTCACCCCGCCCAGCCTAAAGCCCTAAGGCATACCTTAGCGCCTGACGTTTTAACACGCCGGAATGCTGCGCCACGATCAGCCCCAGATTGCGTACGATCTTCAACGGTGCCGACGGGTTACTGAACGCAAAATAAAACAGATCCATTCCGCTCTGCATCAGCAGGTTATCTTTCAGCCGTTTACGCTGATAGCGCTGTAATACCGGCGAGGAGGCCCAGTCTTCCGCGCGCAGGCGCGACTCACTCAGCACGCGGATTAACGCATCAACATCACGATAGCCCAGATTGACGCCCTGCCCGGCCAGCGGGTTAATGGTATGAGCCGCATCCCCCACCAGTGCCAGCCCCGGCAGTACGTAGCGCGTGGCGTGACGGCGAACCAGCGGGAATGAACCGGCGGTGACCGGGGTAACCCTTCCGAGGCGCGCCGGAAAGTTCGCCTGGATCTCTTTTTGTAGCTGGGGCATGGTCATCGCCTGCAGCTGGCGAATTCGCGCCGGACTGTCATACCACACCAGCGAAGCCCAGCGATCAAACAGCGGCAGGAAGGCGCGGGGGCCCTGCGGCGTAAACTGCTGCCATGTCGCATCACCGGCGTCACGGTCACAGCGCACGCTGATCAGCATGCAGGACTGTGCATAGTTCCAGCCGTGTATGCCGATGCCTGCCAGCTGCCTGACCTGGGAGTTTGCGCCGTCAGCCCCCACCACCAGCCGTGCGGTCAGCGTATCATCGTTATCCAGCCGCAGCTGCCATCCCCCGTTTACTGGCTGGAGATCGCGCAGGCGCGCCGGACACAGCAGGCGGATGTCCTGCTGTTGCAGACGCTGCCACAGCGCGCGCTGAAGTACGCTGTTTTCAACCATATAGCCAAGCTCGGGCAAGCCCAGCGATTCGGCATCGAAGGCCACCTGAGCGCTCTGCCACTCCCAGGTTTCGAGCCGACGATAGGGAACGGCACGCATCCCCAGGACCGTGGGCCAGACGTCCAGCTGTTTCAGCAACGCCACTGAGGCCGCCCCGATGGCCGAAATACGCACGTCAGGATGACCTGACGCATCAAATTCCGATGGGGCCTCCTGTTCCAGCACCGCCACCCTGAAGCCATGTTGCGCCAGCCCGCTGGCCAGCGCGGCACCGACCATGCCGCCACCGACAATGGCCACATCCACTTTTTGCTTTAATTCCGTCATGTTTTTTCCTTCACCGGCCGTATCATACGTGCTCTGCAGCTACACCTCACCGGCAGAATTCTGTTATCCTGATCGTTGTTAAGTGTACCGGATTTTTCTGCGACAAACAGATCGCCGCGACACCGCTGCCACGGGCAGCGAACCACTACAATACGCGCCCCGCACTCCTTTCTGCATGACAAATGGCAAGTCGATGACAAAAAAACTGCATATTAAAACCTGGGGCTGTCAGATGAATGAGTATGACTCATCAAAAATGGCAGACCTGTTAAACAGCACCCACGGGTATACCCTGACCGACGCGGCGGAAGATGCCGATGTTCTGCTGCTCAACACCTGTTCGATTCGTGAAAAGGCCCAGGAGAAAGTTTTCGCTTTGCTGGGTCGCTGGAGAAAACTGAAAGAGTCGAATCCCGATGTGATCATCGGGGTCGGTGGCTGTGTCGCCTCTCAGGAGGGGGACCAGCTCCGCCAGCGCGCAAACTGTGTGGATATTGTGTTTGGCCCGCAAACGCTGCACCGTCTGCCGGAGATGATCAATACCGTACGCGGCACCAAAAGCCCGGTCGTGGACGTCAGTTTCCCGGAAATCGAAAAGTTTGACCGGATGCCCGAACCGCGTGCTGAGGGACCAACCGCATTTGTGTCGATTATGGAAGGCTGCAATAAATACTGCACCTTCTGCGTCGTTCCTTACACGCGCGGTGAAGAAGTCAGCCGCCCCTCAGATGATATTCTGTTTGAAATCGCCCAACTGGCTGCCCAGGGGGTACGCGAAGTTAACCTGCTGGGTCAGAACGTGAACGCCTATCGCGGCGCTACTTTCGACGGGGGTATCTGCTCTTTTGCGGAACTGCTGCGTCTGGTAGCTGCGATAGACGGCATCGATCGTATCCGCTTCACCACCAGCCATCCGATCGAATTTACTGATGATATCATCGAGGTCTATCGCGATACGCCCGAACTGGTGAGTTTCCTTCACCTGCCGGTACAGAGCGGCGCGGACCGTATTCTGACGCTGATGAAACGTGCCCACACGGCCCTGGAATATAAAGCCATCATCCGTAAACTGGTGGCGGCGCGCCCTGATATCCATATCAGCTCTGACTTTATCATCGGTTTTCCCGGCGAAACCCAGGCAGATTTTGAGCAGACCATGAAACTGGTCGGCGAGATCAATTTTGATACCAGCTACAGCTTTATCTATTCTGCCCGTCCCGGAACGCCCGCCGCCGACCTGCCTGATGATGTCTCAGAAGACGAGAAAAAACAGCGCCTGTATATTCTGCAGGACCGCATCAACCAGCAGGCGATGGCCTGGAGCCGCCGGATGCTCGGCAGCGTACAGCGTATCCTGGTGGAAGGGACGTCGCGTAAAAACGTAATGGAACTCTCCGGCCGCACCGGCTGCAACCGCGTCGTCAACTTTGAAGGCACGCCGGAGCACATTGGTAAGTTTGTTGACGTCGAAATCGTCGATGTGTATGCCAACTCGCTGCGCGGTATTTTCATCCGTGGCGAAGATCAGATGGGCCTGCGCACCAGCGAATCCCCGGAGTCGGTCATTGCACGTACGCGCAAAGAGAATGAACTGGGCGTCGGTACTTTCCAACCCTGACCGCTTATCCTGCGGCGAGCCTTCCCGGTTCGCCGTATCATTTCATTGCGTTACACTTGGTTTCTGAAAGCCGCGCCCAAATATCCACCCCAACGCTTGCAGCTTTGCGTGCTGCCATAAATACTTCCTTTCTGGCGCTGGCACTTATGCCAGGTCAGCCATCCATTTCTCAACCTGGCCCTGTGTGACCCAAAGGATTAGTTTGAACATTGAAACACGTGAAGTAACCCTGGAACCGATTGATAACGCCCGCCTGCTGAGCCTGTGTGGCCCGTTTGATGACAATATCAAACAGTTAGAGCGCCGACTGGGTATTGAAATTAACCGCCGCGAAAACGCCTTTAAACTGGTGGGCCGCGCATTAAGCGTTCATGCCGCTGTCGATATACTGCGTCATCTTTATGTTGATACCGCCCCGGTGCGTGGGCACATTCCGGATATTGACCCGGAGCAGATACATCTGGCGATTAAAGAGAGCGGCGTACTGGAACAGACAGCCGACAGCGTGCCCGAGTTTGGCAAAGCGATTCACATCAAAACCAAACGTGGGGTAATCAAACCGCGTACGCCGAACCAGGCGCAGTATGTGGCTAACATTCTTGACCACGACGTGACCTTTGGTATTGGCCCGGCGGGTACGGGTAAAACTTATCTCGCCGTGGCGGCAGCGGTCGATGCCCTGGAACGCCAGGAGATCCGTCGTATCATGCTGACCCGTCCGGCAGTGGAAGCGGGTGAAAAACTGGGCTTCCTGCCGGGCGATCTCAGCCAGAAAGTCGACCCGTACCTGCGTCCTCTGTATGATGCGCTGTTCGAAATGCTGGGCTTTGAACGCGTCGAGAAGCTGATCGAACGTAATGTTATTGAAGTGGCCCCGCTGGCCTATATGCGCGGCCGCACGCTGAACGACGCGTTTATCATTCTTGATGAAAGCCAGAACACAACCATCGAGCAGATGAAAATGTTCCTGACGCGCATTGGCTTTAACTCGAAAGCGGTGATCACCGGTGACGTGACGCAGATTGACCTGCCGCGTAACCTGAAATCCGGCCTGCGCCATGCGATTGAAGTGCTTTCCGACGTGGACGAACTGAGTTTCAATTTCTTCCACAGTGAAGACGTGGTGCGCCACCCTGTCGTGGCGCGCATCGTTGTGGCCTATGAAGCCTGGGAAGCCGCCGATCAAAAGCGGCGCGATACCCAGACCGAAGAACGTAAACGTGAAGCCCTGGCTGCACAGCAGGCTTCACAGGAGAACCAATGAGTAATGTGATTCTGGACCTGCAACTCGCCTGTGAAAGCGAACAGGGCCTGCCCGCCGAAGCAGACTTCCAGCGCTGGCTGGATGCCGTCCTGCCGCAGTTCCAGCCCGAAAGTGAAGTCACTGTTCGCGTCGTCGATGAGGCAGAAAGCCATGAGCTGAATCATACCTATCGCGGTAAAGACAAACCGACCAATGTGCTGTCGTTTCCCTTTGAGGCCCCCCCGGGCATCGAACTGCCGCTGCTCGGGGATTTAATTATCTGCCGCCAGGTGGTTGAGCAGGAAGCCAGGGAACAGGATAAGGCGCTGGAGGCGCACTGGGCGCACATGGTGATCCACGGTAGCCTGCACCTGTTAGGGTATGATCACATTGAAGATGACGAAGCCGAAGAGATGGAATCGCTGGAGACCGAGATAATGCTTGCTCTTGGCTACCCCGATCCGTACATTTCGGAGAAAGAATAACGACCCGGCTGGTTCGCCAGCCACTCCGCCTGCCCTTGACCCTTCCGGGGCAGCCGATTCTGTTAATAGAGAGACAAACTCAAAAACGCCATGAGCGATGACCATTCACAAAACAATGACAGTCCCAGTAGCAAAAAGGGATTTTTCACGCTGATGCTCAACCAGTTGTTCCACGGTGAGCCGAAGAACCGCGATGACCTGCTGGAGTTGATCCGGGATTCAGAACAGAATGATCTGATCGACCCGGACACCCGGGACATGCTGGAGGGGGTGATGGATATCGCCGAGCAGCGTGTCAGGGACATTATGATCCCCCGCTCCCAGATGGTCACGCTGAAGCGTAACCAGACGCTGGAAGAGTGCCTGGCGGTCATTATTGAGTCCGCACACTCACGCTTCCCGGTTATCAGCGAAGACAAGGACCATGTTGAAGGCATCCTGATGGCCAAAGATCTGCTGCCGTTTATGAGCAGTGGATCTGAGCCATTCAGCATGGACAAGGTGCTGCGCACTGCGGTGGTGGTGCCGGAAAGCAAGCGCGTGGACCGGATGCTGAAGGAGTTTCGCTCACAGCGCTATCATATGGCGATTGTGATTGACGAATTCGGCGGTGTCTCTGGCCTGGTGACGATTGAAGATATCCTTGAGCTGATTGTCGGAGAAATTGAAGACGAATACGACGATGAAGAAGATCGCGATATCCGTCAGCTGAGTCGCCATACCTACACAATCCGTGCCCTGACGCCGATCGAAGACTTTAACGAGGTCTTCAATACCCACTTCAGCGATGAAGAGGTGGATACCATCGGCGGCCTGGTAATGCAGGGCTTCGGCCACCTGCCCGCGCGTGGTGAAAGTATTGAGATCGATGGTTACCAGTTTAAAGTAGCGATGGCAGACAGCCGTCGTATTATTCAGGTCCACGTCAAAATCCCGGAAAATTCGCCGCAACCGACTCTGGAAGAGTAATTCATTTATGGCAATTGCGTCATTGTGCCAGCGCCAGCGGGTTCGCCTGCTATTAGCGCTAATAACGGGTGCCATTGGCACCCTTTCTTTCTCCCCTTACGATGTCTGGCCCGCGGCCCTGGTGTCCCTGTTTGGTTTACAGGCGCTAACCCTGAACCGTACCACCCGCCAGGCCAGCGCCATCGGCTTTGCCTGGGGCTTTGGCCTGTTTGCCAGCGGCGTCAACTGGGTGTATGTCAGCATCGCCACCTTTGGCGGCATGCCAGGCCCGATCAACGTGTTCCTGGTGATACTGCTGGCGGCCTACCTGTCGCTGTACACACTGCTGTTTGCCACACTGCTGAACCGCCTGACGCCAAAAACCTCGCTGCTACGTCTGGCGCTGGCGGCTCCGGTGCTGTGGCAAATCACCGAGTTCCTGCGCGGCTGGGTACTGACCGGCTTCCCGTGGTTGCAGTTTGGCTACAGTCAGATCAACGGTCCGCTAAAAGGCCTGGGCCCGATAGTGGGAGTGGAAGGCATCACCTTCCTGCTGATGATCATTGCCGGACTGGCCGTTTATGCCGTACTGCAGCGCCGCCTGGTCACCGGCGTAGCGGCGCTCATGCTGCTGTTACTGCCCTGGCCCCTGCGTTATATCAGCTGGTTCCAGCCCTTACCCGACAGGACCGTTGAGGTGGCGCTGGTACAGGGTAATATTGAGCAGTCGATGAAGTGGGATCCGAATCAGCTGATCAATACCCTGAAAACCTATACGGCCCTCAGCCGCCCGTTTGTCGGCAAAGCCCCGATTATCATCTGGCCAGAGTCTGCCATTCCTGACCTTGAAACCCGCCAGCAACCGTTTCTTAAGGCGGTGGATGAGCAACTGCGTGCGGCGGGCAGCAGCCTGGTGACCGGCATCGTTGACTCCCGTCTGGAAGACAATCGCTACCACGATTACAACTCGATTATTGTGCTCGGCGGTCCGCAGCCCTACAGCTACTTAGGCAACAATCGTTACCAAAAGAATCATCTGGTACCGTTTGGTGAATTCGTTCCGCTGGAAACGCTACTGCGTCCACTGGCCCCGTTGTTTGACCTGCCGATGTCCTCTTTCAGCCGGGGCGGCTATGTGCAGCCGCAGCTTCAGGTAGCAGGCTATAACCTGACTGCCGCCATCTGTTACGAGATTATCCTCGGGCAACAGGTGCGGGATAACTTCAGACCGGACACCAACTTCCTGCTGACGATCTCGAACGATGCGTGGTTTGGTCACTCTATCGGTCCGTGGCAGCACCTGCAGATGGCGCAGATGCGAGCGCTGGAACTGGGCCGTCCCCTGCTGCGCAGCACCAACAATGGCGTGACGGCGGTGGTAGATGCCCGAGGGAATATCGCTCGCATCATTCCGCAGTTCAAAGCGGAGGTGCTGTCAGCCAAAGTGACCCCAACCAGCGGGCTGACTCCTTATGCCCGCGCAGGCAACTGGGGGATCTGGGGCATTTCCTTCGTGTTCGCCATTGCCGGCGTGTTCTGCACCTGGCGTTCACGCCGCAGGTAGCCTGAAGAGGTCGGCCTGTTCTCTGGCCGACCTCTGCTGCCCCGCTGCGCACTGACCGGAAACGTTCAGCCTCTGGTGCGAAAAAGACCTTCCCATGCGCCAGTATCGGCAATAATTCTCCCCGATCCCGTTCTCTTTCCGCCACAGCTTATGCTGCACTTCTTCTTAAAGACCGCCGTTGGCACGATGATTGCAAAATATTTCCGTGTAAGCGTGTGGCACTCCCGTATCAAGTCGTTACGAAAAGATTCATGCCCCGTCATGGCGCATTTATTGCCCCTTAGCGGAGCATTGCTAAAAAACCGCACCTGATTGGTGCGGGGTACATCGCAAAAAAGAAACTTTTTCGTTTCATGCCATTAACATTCAGCTATGTTATTGGGGAATGGCACCCGCTTTAATTTTGAATAAAACAGAAAAATAGCAGGATATACACACATCACATCACGTCGGCGTTGCTTTATTTCACGCCACTACTGCAAAGGAGTTGGAACATGAAATTACGGAAACTGGGGCTTTGCCTTGCACTGGCAGGATTCGCCTCTGGTATCGCTCAGGCTGAGGATGCTGCACCGCAGCAGCAGGCATCTACCCTGGAAAAAATTGCCAAAAACGGCGTGATCGTCGTTGGCCACCGTGAATCCTCCGTCCCGTTCTCCTATTACGACAATCAGCAGAAAGTTGTGGGCTACTCCCAGGATTACTCCAACGCGATTGTTGACGCGATCAAGAAAAAACTGAATAAACCCGATCTGCAGGTAAAAATGCTGCCGATTACCTCTCAGAACCGTATCCCGCTGTTACAGAACGGCACCTACGATTTTGAGTGTGGCTCCACCACCAACAATCTGGAACGCCAGAAACAGGCCAGCTTCTCTGACAGCATCTTTGTGGTCGGTACGCGTCTGCTGGTGAAGAAAGGCGGTGCGATCAAAGACTTCGGCGACCTTAAAGGCAAAAGTGTCGTGGTAACCTCAGGGACAACGTCTGAAATTCTGCTGAACAAGCTGAACGATGAGAAAAAAATGGGCATGCGCATCATCAGCGCTAAAGATCACGGGGATTCCTTCCGTACGCTGGAAAGCGGCCGTGCCGTGGCCTTTATGATGGATGATGCTCTGCTGGCCGGTGAACGAGCTAAAGCCAAGAAACCCGCGAACTGGGAAATTCTCGGCACACCACAGTCTCATGAAGCCTATGGCTGTATGCTGCGCAAAGGCGACGGCGACTTTAAAAAGTTGATGGACGACACCATTGCGCAGGCGCAAACCTCCGGCGAAGCAGCTAAATGGTTCGACAAATGGTTCAAGCAGCCCATCCCTCCTAAAAATATGACCATGGATTTCGATCTTTCTGACGATATGAAAGCCCTGTTCAAATCGCCGAACGACAAGGCAATGAATTAATAACGAGAAACAGGGGCAGCCTTCGCTGCCCCATGATTGCTGAACACAGGCTCGGACAGACACAGTCAGGCGGACAGCGCTTAAGCTCTGGTGCCTGACGAAGGTGTAAACCGGTCGTTCCCCGGGGAGCACAGCAGAGCCTTTCATCAATCTTCAGGGTAGCGGTCGCTACCCTTTTTTTACCGGAGTGTTTTATGTCTATTGATTGGAACTGGGGAATATTCCTGCAAGAGGCCCCGTTCGGTAATACAACCTATCTCGGTTGGCTGTGGTCCGGCTTTCAGGTCACCATTGCCGTCTCCGTTTGTGCCTGGATTATCGCCCTGTTAGTCGGTTCCCTGTTCGGTATTTTACGTACCGTTCCCAACCGTCTGCTTGCCGGTCTGGGAACCTGTTATGTTGAGCTGTTCCGTAACGTACCGCTGATCGTGCAATTCTTTATCTGGTATCTGGTGGTGCCGGAACTGTTGCCAGAAGGTCTTGGCATGTGGTTCAAATCGGAAATCGATCCCAATATCCAGTTCTTCACCTGCTCTGTTCTGTGCCTTGGCCTGTTTACCGCTGCCCGCGTATGTGAACAGGTTCGTGCCGCCATTCAGTCACTGCCAAGTGGTCAGAAAAATGCGGGTCTGGCGATGGGGCTGACGTTGCCACAAACCTATCGTTATGTGTTACTGCCCAATGCCTACCGGGTGATTGTGCCGCCGATGACCTCGGAAATGCTTAACCTGGTGAAAAACTCAGCCATCGCGTCCACCATAGGCTTGGTGGATATGGCCGCTCAGGCGAGCAAGCTGCTCGACTATTCTGCGCATGCTTATGAATCGTTCACGGCCATTACCCTCGCCTATATCGCCATCAATGCGGTGATTATGGTGCTGATGGGGCTGGTAGAACGTAAAGTCCGACTGCCGGGGGGCAAATAATGTACGAATTTGACTGGAGTACTATCGTCCCCAACCTCCCCTACCTGTGGGCGGGTATGGTCGTTACGCTAAAGATTACCGTTACCGCGGTAATCTTCGGCATCATCTGGGGCACGCTGCTGGCGGTCATGCGCCTCTCCACCTTCAAGCCCATCAGCTGGTTTGCCAAGATTTATGTCAACCTCTTCCGTTCGGTGCCTTTAGTGATGGTGCTGCTGTGGTTCTATCTGGTGGTGCCGAGTTTCCTGCAGCAGGTGTTGGGGTTATCGCCAAAAACGGATATTCGCCTGATTTCTGCGATGGTCGCCTTCTCGCTGTTTGAGGCCGCCTATTATTCGGAAATTATCCGCGCAGGGATCTTAAGTATTGCCCGTGGCCAGGGCAGCGCCGCGCTGGCGCTGGGAATGACCCAATGGCAGTCCATGCGCCTGATCATTCTACCGCAGGCGTTTCGTGCCATGGTCCCGCTGCTGCTGACCCAGGGCATCGTCCTGTTCCAGGACACCTCTCTGGTGTATGTCCTGAGCCTGGCGGACTTTTTCCGTACTGCCGATACCATTGGCGTCAATAACGGTACTGAGATTGAAATGGTGCTGTTCGCCGGTGCAATTTACTTCGTTATCAGCCTTAGCGCTTCGCTGTTGGTCAGCTATTTAAAGAAAAAAAGGACTGCTTAAATGATTACCCTGAAAAATGTTTCTAAGTGGTATGGTCACTTTCAGGTGCTGACCGACTGCTCAACCGAAGTTAAAAAAGGTGAAGTGGTGGTGGTATGCGGTCCTTCAGGTTCCGGAAAGTCGACACTGATAAAAACGGTAAATGGTCTTGAGCCCATCCAGAAAGGGCAGATTGAAGTGAACGGCACACCGGTCAACGACAAGAAGACCAACCTCGCCCAACTCCGCTCTAAAGTCGGCATGGTGTTCCAGCATTTCGAGCTGTTTCCGCATCTGTCCATTGTTGAAAACCTGACGCTGGCACAGGTGAAAGTGCTAAAGCGTGACAAAGAGGAAGCGCGGCAGAAAGGCCTCAAGCTGCTGGAGCGCGTGGGCCTGAGCGCCCATGCCAATAAGTTCCCGGGCCAGCTATCCGGCGGTCAGCAGCAGCGAGTGGCCATTGCCCGCGCGCTGTGCATGGATCCTATCGCCATGCTGTTCGACGAACCGACCTCCGCTCTTGACCCGGAGATGATCAACGAGGTCCTTGACGTGATGGTTGAACTGGCGAATGAAGGGATGACCATGATGGTGGTGACACACGAAATGGGCTTTGCGCGTAAAGTTGCTAACCGGGTGATCTTTATGGATGAAGGGAAGATTGTGGAGGACTCACCGAAAGACGATTTCTTTAACAATCCTCAGTCTGAACGTGCCAAAGACTTCCTCGCCAAAATCCTGCATTAATTCCTCTCTGGCGCATGAGCGGGCGGACCGAAACAGAGGGTCCGCCGCTGCACCGCCATCAAACGGAACCGTCCCTGTCGCCATAACAGGGACGGCAACAAAAATCTGCTCCTGTATCAGAAGATATATCAAGGCTCAAACGGCTGCCGGACAAACTGATCGTGGTTGCATTCCGGACAGCGTGTCAGGACTTCTGGCGTGTAGATCGCCCGGGTAAACTGACAATGCTCACACACCAGATTCCCCAGCCCCACCACTTCCCCGCTTTGATAGACACCGTGATGATTCAGATCCTGGAAAACCTCACGCCACTCCAGCTGACTTTTATCCGTAATATCAGCCAGTTCTTTCCAGATGCTCTGGCGGATCACCCGCATAAACACGCTATCGCTGAGTTCTTCCTGATTTTCCGCATAGCTGCGCGCAAACTCTTCAAGGTCACGGCGTACGGCACGGCTGACATCATCAATTTCGTTTTTTGTTAACTCACCCCGGTTATTCATTCTCTGGCGGGCACTCTCCACCAGGGCATCAATATCCCGCTCCCCGCGTTCAATGCGTTGGGTCAGGGAAGACACCAGCTCACGATAATACTGAGCAACCTTGTTCATAGACTCTCCTTATTGATAACGAACGCGTTTCTTCTCATTCTAGTTGTAACTGAAAAACTTCCGTGTTTTCGCGCTAAAAATTGCCGCCCCGATTACAGCTTACAGAGAAATGCCCTCCGGCAGGACGCTTACTGTTGTTGCGCCGGGTGCGGATCAGCTATGCTATGCGGATCTGATCGAACACGAAAAAAAATTTATACAAAGGACCACTGGCTACTATGCAAGAGCAATATCGCCCGGAAGAGATAGAATCCCATGTCCAGCAGCAATGGGATGATAAGCAAACGTTCAAAGTGACCGAAGACGAAGGTAAAGAGAAGTATTACTGCCTCTCCATGCTGCCCTATCCTTCTGGCCGCCTGCACATGGGCCACGTGCGCAACTATACTATTGGCGATGTCATCTCACGCTACCAGCGCATGCTGGGTAAAAACGTCTTACAGCCAATCGGCTGGGATGCCTTCGGCCTGCCGGCTGAAGGGGCGGCGGTGAAAAACAACACAGCCCCGGCACCCTGGACCTATTCCAATATCGACTACATGAAGAACCAGCTTAAGCTGCTGGGCTTCGGGTATGACTGGAACCGTGAACTGGCCACCTGCCAACCAGAATACTATCGCTGGGAGCAGTGGTTCTTCACCCGGCTGTATGAAAAAGGCCTGGTCTACAAAAAGACCTCTGCGGTGAACTGGTGTCCGCACGATTTGACCGTACTGGCGAACGAGCAGGTGATCGATGGCTGCTGCTGGCGCTGTGACACCAAAGTTGAACGCAAAGAGATCCCCCAGTGGTTCGTCAAAATTACTGATTACGCCGACGAACTGCTGAATGACCTCGACACGCTGGAAAGCTGGCCTGAGCAGGTTAAAACCATGCAGCGCAACTGGATTGGCCGCTCTGAAGGGGTGGAAATCGAGTTTAACGTCAACAACAGCCAGGAAAAACTGCGTGTTTATACCACACGCCCTGACACCTTTATGGGTGTGACCTACCTCGCGGTAGCCGCAGGACACCCGCTGGCAGCCCAGGCCGCAGCGACCCATCCGGCCCTGGCCGACTTTATCGCCGAATGCCGTAATACCAAAGTGGCCGAAGCCGAAATGGCCACGATGGAGAAAAAAGGCATGGCCACCGGCCTGTTTGCAAAACACCCGCTGACCGGCGAAGACGTACCGGTCTGGGTCGCCAACTTCGTGCTGATGGAATACGGCACCGGTGCCGTTATGGCCGTTCCAGGTCATGACCAGCGCGACTGGGAGTTCGCCACCAAATACGATTTGCAGATCAAACCGGTGATCCTGACCGCCGATGGCAGCGCACCGGATCTGAGCGAAGCCGCAATGACGGAAAAAGGCACGCTGTTTAACTCCGGCGAGTTTGACGGTCTGTCCTATGAAGAGGGCTTCAATGCCATTGCCACTAAGCTGGCCGATATTGGCGTGGGCGAACGCAAAGTTAACTATCGTCTGCGCGACTGGGGTGTTTCACGCCAGCGTTACTGGGGCGCACCTATTCCCATGGTCACGCTGGAAGATGGTACCGTCATGCCTACCCCGGAAGATCAGCTGCCGGTGATCCTGCCGGAAGATGTGGTCATGGATGGCATCACCAGCCCGATTAAAGCCGACCCTGAGTGGGCTAAAACGACCGTTAACGGTCAGCCAGCACTGCGTGAGACGGATACCTTTGATACCTTTATGGAATCCTCATGGTATTACGCACGTTATACCTGCCCGGACTATGATAAAGGGATGCTTGACCCGGCAGCGGCTAACTACTGGCTGCCCGTGGATCAGTATGTTGGCGGCATCGAGCACGCCATCATGCACCTGCTCTACTTCCGCTTCTTCCACAAGCTGCTGCGCGACGCAGGCCTGGTGAACTCGGACGAGCCGGCAAAACGCCTGCTTTGTCAGGGAATGGTGCTGGCAGATGCCTTCTACTATCTGGGTGCCAGCGGTGAGCGCAACTGGGTATCGCCAGTTGATGTGACCGTAGAGCGGGATGAAAAAGGCCGTATCGTTAAAGCCAGCGACGCTGCCGGACACGAGCTGGTGTACGCGGGTATGAGCAAAATGTCGAAGTCGAAAAACAACGGCATCGACCCGCAGATTATGGTTGAACGCTACGGTGCCGATACCGTACGTCTGTTTATGATGTTTGCTTCGCCAGCAGAAATGACGCTGGAATGGCAGGAGTCCGGTGTCGAAGGGGCAAACCGCTTCCTGAAGCGCGTCTGGAAACTGGCCTTTGAACACACGCAGAAAGGCGCAACTGTCGCCCTCGACGTCGATGCACTGACTGACGATCAGAAAAATCTGCGTCGCGATCTGCATAAAACCATTAGCAAGGTGTCCGATGATATCGGCCGCCGTCAGACCTTTAACACCGCCATTGCGGCGATTATGGAGCTGATGAACAAACTGGCTCGCGCTCCGCAGGAGAGCGAGCAGGATCGTGCGCTGATGCAGGAAGCCTTGCTGGCCGTGGTACGCATGCTGAACCCGTTCACTCCGCATGCCTGCTTCGTCCTGTGGCAGTCGCTGGGTGGAGCAGGTGATATCGATAATGCCCCATGGCCTCAGGCGGATGACGCCGCAATGGTAGAAGATTCATTGCTGGTCGTGGTACAGGTTAACGGTAAAGTGCGCGGTAAAATCACCGTCGCGGCTGACGCTAATCAGGAACAGGTGCAGGCTCGCGCTGCGCAGGAGCATCTGGTGGCCAAATATCTCGACGGCGTCACCATTCGTAAAGTGATTTACGTACCGGGCAAGCTGCTTAACCTGGTCGTCGGTTGATGTCAGGAGGAATTGTGCGACATCCGATAGTCTCTGTGTTACTTACCCTGGCGGTGTTGTTCACCGCCGGTTGTGGTTATCATCTGCGCGGCACCACCTCGGTGCCGCCGGAAATGAAAACGCTGATCCTCGACACGTCTGATCCGTATGGACCGCTCACACGTGCCGTACGCGAACAGCTGCGCCTGAATAACGTCACTATTGTCGATAACCCGGGTGACCGCAAGGATATTCCTTCCCTGCGTCTGATGGGGGCAACGCAGGGACGCGATACGGCATCGATATTCCAGGACGGTAAAACGGCGGAGTACTCCATGATGATGACCGTGAACGCGCAGGTGCTGGTGCCGAATAAAGGTATCTATCCGATCAGCGCCACGGTATACCGTTCATTCTTTGATAACCCGCTGGCCGCCCTGGCGAAAGACTCCGAGCAGCAGATCATCATTAATGAGATGCGCACCCAGGCCGTGCAACAGCTGGTGCGTAAACTGCTCACCGTCCATGCCGCTGAGGACGATCCGTCGATCAATACGCTCGACAGCACGCCATCCGCGGTTGACCGTATGCCCGCTGACGCGGGCAGCATGTCGGACAGCTCTTACACACGATGATCAGGATCTACCCTGAGCAACTCGGCGCGCAACTCCGTGAGGGGCTGCGCGCCTGCTATTTATTGAGTGGTAATGAACCACTGCTGCTGCAGGAAGCGCAGGATGCCATCCGTGCTGCCGCCCAGCAGCAGGGCTTTACCGAACACTTCAGCGTCACGCTGGAAACCGGCACCGACTGGCAGGATATCTTTGCCACCTGCCAGGCCCTGAGCCTGTTCGCCAGCCGGCAGACGCTACAGCTGACCTTGCCGGACAGCGGCCCCAGTGCAGCCATGAGCGAACAGCTCCTGACGCTCTCAACGCTGCTGCACAGCGATATTTTACTGATCCTGCGCGTGGTGAAACTGACCAAAGCGCAGGAAAACAGCGCCTGGTATAAAGCCCTCAGCGCCCAGGGTGCGGTGGTTCCATGCCAGACGCCGGAGCAGGCCCAGCTGCCCCGCTGGGTATCTGCACGTGCCAAAAAGAATCAGTTAACGCTGGATGATGCAGCGAACCAGCTGCTCTGCTACTGCTATGAAGGTAATCTGCTTGCCCTGTCTCAGGCGCTGGAGCGGCTGTCGCTGCTGTGGCCTGATGGCAAGCTGACGCTGCCGCGCGTGGAGCAGGCGGTGAACGATGCGGCTCACTTCACGCCCTATCACTGGGTCGATGCCCTGCTGGCCGGGAAGAGTAAACGTGCGCTGCATATTCTGCGCCAGATGCACTCGGAAGATAGCGAACCGGTGATCCTGATGCGTACGCTACAGCGCGATCTGCTGCTGCTGGTGACGCTGCAGCGGCAGATGGCGCAAACGCCCCTGCGCGCACTGTTTGATCAGCATCGCGTGTGGCAAAACCGCCGTACGCTGTTCAGCGATGCGTTACAGCGCCTGAGCGCGGCACAGCTCAGCCAGGCCGTGCGGCTACTGATGCAGATTGAACTGACGCTGAAGCAGGATTACGGTCAGTCCGTCTGGTCTGAACTGGAAACGCTGGCGCTGGTATTATGCCATCCGTCCTTCCCGGCGAGCTTCTGTGATGTCTGACCGTCCCGCGCTGCACGCGCTGTTTGGCGGCACTTTTGATCCGATTCATTACGGTCATCTGCGGCCGGTGGAAGCGCTTGCGCAGGCCACCGGGCTGGCAAAGGTTACGCTGCTGCCTAATAACGTGCCCCCCCATCGTCCCCAGCCCGAAGCAACCCCGGCACAGCGGGTGGCCATGGTGAAACTGGCTATCGCCGGGCGTCCGCTGTTTGACCTGGATCTGAGGGAAATGCAGCGCAAGACCCCGTCATACACTATTGAGACACTGGCTGCCGTACGCGCAGAACGCGGAGCCGCCCAGCCGCTGGCGTTTATCATCGGCCAGGACTCCCTGCTAACCTTACATAAGTGGCACCGCTGGCAGGATTTGCTGTCGCTGTGTCACCTGCTGGTCTGCCAGCGCCCCGGTTACCCCAGTCAGATGGAAACGCCCGCGCTGCAGAACTGGCTGGACCGTCATCTTGCGCAGCACCCGCAGGCGTTGCAGCACGCCCCGGCCGGTAAAATATTCCTGGCGCAGACACCGCTGCTCAATATCTCTGCGACCGAGATCCGCGCCCGCCGCCATCAGGGTCTCTCTGACGCTGATTTATTGCCTGAGGCCGTTAGCGATTATATCGATCGCGAGGGTTTATATCGGAAGTGTTAACAGCGTGATATACTGCGCCGCTAATTTTTCCGGGTTTCAGGCCCGCAAACACACACTGTTACGGTTGTCGACACCGCTTTACTGGTGGATATGCGATAACTTCAGACTTAAATCCCAAGGGGGAACCTTTTGCAAGGTCAAGCACTCCAAGACTTCGTCATTGATAAATGTGACGATTTAAAAGCGCAGGATATCGTCGCTATCGACGTCCAGGGCAAATCCAGCATCACCAGCTGCATGATTATCTGCACCGGTACCTCAACGCGTCATCTGGTTTCCATTGCAGAACACGTGGTCCAGGAAGCCAAGCTGATCGGTCTGGACGCATTCCGTGTTAACAGCCGTGCCCCAAGTGACTGGGTGGTCGTTGACCTCGGTGAAGTAATCGTTCACGTCATGGAAGCAGAGAGCCGTAAGCTCTACGAACTGGAAAAGCTCTGGAGTTAAGCCGTGAAGCTGCAACTGGTCGCCGTCGGCACGAAAATGCCTGACTGGGTACAAACAGGATTTATGGAATATCTGCGTCGTTTTCCAAAAGATATGCCATTTGAACTGGTTGAAGTCCCCGCCGGAAAACGCGGTAAGAATGCGGATATCAAACGCATTCTGGAAAAAGAAGGCGAAATGATGCTGGCAGCCGCAGGTAAAGGCAATCGCATCGTGACGCTGGATATACCGGGCCAGCCGTGGGAAACCCCGCAGCTTGCCAGCCAGTTGGAGCGCTGGAAGCAGGATGGCCGGGATGTCAGCCTGTTTATTGGCGGTCCGGAAGGCCTGTCACCCGCCTGCAAGGCCGCGGCGGAACAAAGCTGGTCACTCTCAGCGCTGACCCTGCCCCATCCGCTGGTACGCGTATTGGTTGCAGAGAGTTTGTATCGTGCATGGAGCATTACTGCGAATCATCCTTATCATCGCGAATAGCAGATAAGGTTAACCGGACAGACAAAGCAGCGGATGAAATTACAACGTAACTCCTTTCGTGACTACACCGCCGAGCAGACGCTGTTTGTTCGCCGGGCTCTGATCGCATTTTTTGGCATTATTGTGCTCTCCGGTGTACTGGTAGCAAATCTTTACCACCTGCAAATCGTTCGCTTTGACGACTACAGAACCCGCTCTAACGAGAACCGTATTAAACTGGTTCCTGTCGCGCCCAGCCGTGGCATTATCTACGATCGTAACGGCATTCCGCTGGCGCTTAACCGCACCATTTATCAGCTTGAGCTGATGCCGGAAAAAGTGGATAACCTGCAAAAAACACTGCAGGAGCTGAAACCGATTGTCGATCTGACCGATGAAGATATCGACGCATTTCAAAAAGAGCGCAAACGCTCGCGCCGCTTTACCTCGATTGCCGTGAAAACCAGCCTGAACGACGTTCAGGTAGCGCGTTTCGCCGTCAATCAGTACCGTTTCCCCGGCGTTGAAGTTAAAGGCTATCAGCGACGTTACTACCCTTATGGCTCGGCGCTCACCCACGTTCTGGGCTATGTCTCCAAGATTAATGACCGCGATGTTGAGCGTCTGGATAAAGAAGGCAAGTGGCCCAATTACGCGGCGACCCATGATATCGGTAAGCTGGGCATCGAACGCTATTACGAAGATGTGCTGCACGGTAAAACCGGTTATGAAGAGGTGGAAGTCAATAACCGGGGCCGCGTGATCCGCCAGCTGCATGAACAGTCGCCCCAGGCCGGTCGCGATATCTATCTGACGATTGACCTGAAGCTGCAGCAGTACATTGAAACCCTGCTGACCGGCAGCCGTGCGGCGGTGGTGGTCACCGACCCGCGTAATGGTGAAATTCTGGCGATGGTTTCCATGCCCAGCTACGATCCTAACCTCTTTGTCGATGGGATCTCCAGCAAGGACTACAACGGCCTGCTGCATGATGAAAACCGTCCGCTGATTAACCGCGCCACCCAGGGGGCCTATCCACCGGCCTCCACGGTTAAGCCTTACATTGCGGTATCGGCGCTGACCGCAGGGGTGATCACTCGCAATACCTCGCTGTTCGATCCCGGCTGGTGGCAGCTTCCCGGTTCAGAGAAGCGCTTCCGCGACTGGAAACGCTGGGGGCATGGCCGCCTGAATGTCACCAAGTCCCTTGAAGAATCAGCGGATACCTTCTTCTACCAGGTCGCCTATGATATGGGCATTGACCGCCTGAGCGAATGGATGACCAAGTTTGGCTACGGGCATCTGACGGGCATCGATCTGATCGAAGAAACACCGGGCAACATGCCGACCCGCGAGTGGAAAATGAAGCGCTTTAAGAAACCCTGGTATCAGGGGGACACCATCCCGGTAGGCATCGGCCAGGGCTACTGGACAGCGACGCCGGTACAAATGAACAAAGCGCTGATGATCCTGATTAACGATGGGGTGATCAAAACCCCGCACCTGATGATGGATACGATGCAGGGCGGAGTGAAAGTGCCGTGGCGTCAGCCACAGAGCGCCCCTATCGCCGACATTCATACTGGTTACTGGGAAATTGCCAAAGACGGGATGTACGGCGTGGCCAACCGTCCGAACGGTACGGCACGTAAAAGCTTCGAAGATGCGCCATATAAAATCGCCGCCAAGTCCGGTACGGCACAGGTATTTGGTCTGAAAGCCAACGAGACCTACAATGCCCACAAACTGACCGAACGTCTGCGCGATCATAAGCTGATGACAGCCTTTGCCCCTTATGACCACCCGCGCGTGGCCGTCAGTATCATTCTTGAAAATGGCGGCGCAGGACCGGCAGTCGGCACCATCATGCGCCAAATCCTCGACCATATTATCCTTGGCGATAACAATACTAACCTGCCTGACGCTGCCCCCACGCCGCCAGGCTATGAAGGTGAATAACCGGTTATGAATGATAGCCATCAGAAAAAGACAATCTGGACACGAATCCATATTGATCCCCTGTTTTGTCTGATCATCACCGCGCTGTTAGTTTACAGCGCGCTGGTGATGTGGAGCGCCAGCGGCCAGGATCCGGGCATGATGGAGCGTAAGCTGGGACAGATTGCCATGGGGGTGATCGTCATGCTGGTCATGGCGCAGATCCCACCGCGCGTCTATGAAGGCTGGGCACCCTATCTGTACATTATTTGTGTAATCTTACTGATTGCCGTTGATGCCTTTGGCCATATCAGTAAAGGGGCACAGCGCTGGCTTGATCTGGGCGTCGTCCGTTTTCAGCCGTCCGAGATTGCCAAAATTGCCGTACCGCTGATGGTCGCGCGGTTTATCAACCGCGATGTCTGTCCACCGACGTTGAAAAACACCGGTATCGCTCTGGTACTGATCTTTATGCCGACCCTGCTGGTGGCCGCTCAGCCCGACCTCGGGACTTCTATTCTGATCGCTGCCTCAGGGCTGTTTGTGCTGTTCCTGTCCGGCATGAGCTGGAAGCTGATCGCCGTCGCCGTGCTGCTGGTGGCCGCTTTTATTCCGATCCTGTGGTTCTTCCTGATGCATGACTATCAGCGTGACCGCGTGATGATGCTGCTCGATCCGGAAAGCGACCCGCTGGGCGCTGGCTATCATATCATTCAGTCGAAGATTGCCATTGGCTCCGGAGGGCTGCGCGGTAAAGGCTGGCTGCACGGCACGCAGTCGCAGCTTGAGTTCCTGCCCGAGCGCCACACCGACTTTATTTTTGCCGTCCTGGCAGAAGAATTAGGATTAGTCGGCGTGCTGGTTCTGCTGATACTCTACGTGCTTCTGATTATGCGCGGCCTGACCATGGCCGCCCGCGCGCAGACAACCTTTGGGCGCGTGATGGCCGGTGGCATGATGCTGATCTTCTTTGTTTATGTCTTCGTAAACATCGGTATGGTCAGCGGCATTTTGCCGGTGGTTGGGGTACCGTTACCGCTGGTCAGTTACGGGGGTTCCGCGCTGATCGTTCTGATGGCCGGGTTCGGGATCATTATGTCGATTCACACCCATCGAAAACTGTTGTCGAAGAGCGTTTAAGAGGCACACACATGCGTAAGGATTGGCTTTGGATTGCCCTGGCGTCAGCGATGCTGGCAGCCTGTACTACTGACAGCGACCAGCAAGCGCCTGTCACCCAGCAGCAGGCGGCCTATAATGGCCCGGTTGTCGAAATCGGCGGGGCAGAGCCGCGCTATGAACCCGTTAATCCCGGGACTAACCAGGATTACTCGGTGAACGGCAAAAATTATAAAATTGTCAAAGATCCGTCCAACTTCAGCCAGGTTGGCCTGGCCGCCTGGTACGGTGAAGAAGCCAACGGCAACCGCACCGCAACCGGTGAAACTTTCGATCCGAACGCCATGACCGCCGCGCATCCCACCCTGCCGCTGCCCAGCTATGTTCGCGTTACCAATATCGCCAATGGTCGTATGATTGTGGTGCGTGTCAACGATCGCGGCCCTTATACCCCGGGCCGCATTATCGATCTGTCGCGCGCCGCGGGCGACCGCCTGAATATCTCGAACAACAGTAAAGTCCGCATCGATTATATTAATGTGGCACCGGACGGAACCCTGTCGGGCCCGGGTACCATCGGTACCACCGTCGCGAAGCAGAGCTATGCCCTGCCCGCCCGCCCGGACATTGGCGGGGGTATGGCGGTGATGGGCGGCGGTGCAGCAGCAGCACCGTCCATGTCATCACAGCCGGTACAGTATTCCAGCCCTCAGCCGCAGGAAACCGACCAGCAATCGACGCGCCCGGTGGATAACAGCACGCTGACCGGGGGTGACAGTTCCACCGGTGCTCCGGTGCGCAGCAGTGGCTTCCTCGGCGCAGCACAGCCCTTACCGGGTGGCGTACTGGAAAGCAGTGAGCCGGTATCAGCCGCACCCGCCGCCGCCAGTGCTGCAGCGGTTTCCGCCCCTGCCGCTGTATCACAACCTGCGGCCAGCAGTACCGGCGGCAACTATGTGGTGCAGGTCGGAGCCCTGAAAGACGGCCCACGCGCACAGGCGCTGGCCACCAGCCTGGGTAAGCAGTTTGGCGTGCCGGGCTCCGTCGAGAGCAGCGGTAACGTTTACCGCGTACAGTTGGGTCGCTTCACCTCCCGCCAGCAGGCTGCCGCATTACAGCAGCGCCTGGCAAGCGAAGCGCAGCAACAATCGTTTATTACCGTCGCACCTGGCTCAATGTAATTCTCTGTGGCCCCCCTGATTTAGGCGGGTCCCGGCTGGATGATTTTGCTATAGTGAGTCACTTTTTTAACCTAGCCCATGGATGTTGTCGTCCTTACATGAACACTCTCAAGCCATCCCGACTGCTCAAACGCCTGACCACAGGCACGCTTATCGCCCTCAGCCTCAACGTTGTCGCCTATGCTGACGACCTGAACATCAAAACCATGATCCCCGGCGTGCCGGAGATTGATGCTGAAGCCTACGTTCTGATCGACTACAACTCAGGGAAGGTGCTGGCTGAGAAAAACGCCGATGCACGCCGTGACCCGGCGAGCCTGACGAAAATGATGACCAGCTATGTCATCGGCCAGGCGGTTAAAGCCGGTAAAATCCATCAGGATGATATCGTCACCGTCGGGAAAGACGCCTGGGCAACCGGTAATCCGGTATTCAAGGGCTCATCGCTGATGTTCCTGAAACCCGGCGACCGCGTACCAGTGTCACAGCTGACACGCGGCATCGTCCTGCAATCAGGTAACGATGCCTGCGTAGCCATGGCTGATTATGTCGCCGGCAGCCAGGACGCGTTCGTGGGCCTGATGAATAACTACGTAAAAGCGCTTGGTCTGCAAAACACCCATTTCCAGACGGTCCACGGTCTGGATGCCGAAGGTCAGTACAGCTCACCGCGCGATATGGCGCTGATTGGCCGGGCGCTGATCCGTGACGTACCGGACGAATATGCGGTTTACCACGAAAAAGAGTTTACCTTCAATAATATCCGCCAGATGAACCGTAATGGTCTGCTGTGGGATACCAGCCTGAATGTCGACGGCATCAAAACCGGGCACACGGAAGCCGCCGGTTATAACCTGGTCGCCTCAGCCACCGAAGGCCAGATGCGTCTGATCTCTGCGGTAATGGGCGGTCGCACCTACAAAGGTCGTGAAACCGAAAGTAAGAAACTGCTGACGTGGGGCTTCCGCTTCTTTGAAACTGTTGCCCCCCTGAAGGCGGGTAAAGAATTCGCCTCTGAGCCGGTCTGGTTCGGTAACAGTGACCGCGTACAGCTGGGCGTTGAGAAAGATGTCTTCCTGACCATTCCGCGCGGCCGGATGAAAGATCTGAAAGCCAGCTACACCCTGACCAACACCGAACTGCACGCTCCGCTGCAGAAAAACCAGGTAGTGGGCAGCATTAACTTCCAGCTGGATGGAAAAACCATTGAGCAGCACCCGCTGGTGGTGCTGAACGCAATGCCGGAAGGCGGTTTCTTTGGTCGCATCGTGGATTATATCAAACTGATGTTCCACCACTGGTTTGGTTGATCACCCCGTTTTTTAGCGCCGTTCACCCTCGGTATGACGCGTGAACCGCTACCCGCCTGAAGGGCCGATCACCAGATCGGCCCTACTTGAAATATCCCTGAAATATCCCCATATTGTTAGTATCTGTGAACTCCTGCTGCGGCAGGAGTACTTGTTTGTGTCACCGGAGTCCCTATGAAAACCAATCTTAAAGAACTGCTCGAATTCCCCACCTCTTTTACCTATAAAGTGATGGGTCTGGCACAGCCGGAGCTGGTCGATCAAGTGGTTGAAGTCGTACAGCGCCATGCGCCAGGCGATTACTCTCCGGACGTCAAGCCCAGCAGTAAAGGCAACTATCACTCCGTGTCGATTACCATTACGGCAACCCACATCGAGCAGGTAGAGACCCTGTACGATGAGCTGGGCAAGATTGAAATTGTCCGCATGGTACTGTAACCCTGACGTCGGGCGGGGCAGGCTGGTTCTTGCCCTGTACCGACGTTATACTGCTCCCCTCTTCAGCCAACCGGATCCTCCGTTTTGTCTCAACATACCCTGATTGTACGCCAGCTTGGCATCCAGCCCTGGGCCCCTGTCTCTCTCGCCATGCACCAGTTTACCGACCAGCGTCATGATGAAACGCCGGACGAAATCTGGCTGGTGGAACACCTGCCGGTCTTTACTCAGGGCCAGGCGGGTAAAAGCGAACATCTGCTGATGCCCGGCGATATTCCGGTGATGCAGAGCGATCGCGGTGGTCAGGTGACCTACCACGGACCCGGTCAGCAGGTGATGTATGTGATGATCAATCTGAAGCGTCGTAAGGTCGGTGTGCGTCAGCTGGTTACCGCTCTGGAACAGACCGTGATCGCGACTCTGGCTCGCTTTTCCGTCAGCGCCAGCGCGCGGGCTGATGCGCCGGGCGTCTACGTAGACGATAAAAAAATCTGCTCGCTCGGGTTACGTATCCGGCACGGCTGCTCGTTTCACGGGCTGGCCCTGAATGTCGACATGGATTTAACGCCCTTTCTGCGTATTAATCCCTGCGGTTATGCCGGGATGGAGATGACGCAGCTGTCGGCCCTTACCCCCAGGGTGACCCCCGACGATGTGCGCCCCCTGCTGATTGCCAATTTTGCCAGTCAGCTGGCAATAACTGACGTTTCCTGGAGCGAAAACACCCAACTGCCGTTAAGATAAGGGCGGGGGTATGTTGATTTACAATTCTGTAACGCTTTCTCGCTCAGGCAGGCTGAATCTGTTGCAAGGAGGTGATATAATTTTTTGCGCTTTTTCAAATAAAGTTGAAAATCACCAACTCATTGAGTGTTCGCGGCTGTTTTAGCACCCTACAGATTGCCGCAATCCAACCTGGAACCTGCAAGAATATGAGTAAACCTATCGTGATGGAACGCGGTGTTAAATACCGCGACGCAGACAAAATGGCACTGATCCCGGTGAAAACCGTGGTCACCGAGCGCACGGAGATCTTACGTAAGCCGGAGTGGATGCGTATTAAGCTTCCCGCTGATTCCAGCCGCATCCAGGGCATCAAAGCCGCGATGCGTAAAAATGGTCTGCACTCCGTTTGCGAAGAGGCCTCCTGCCCTAACCTTGCTGAATGCTTCAACCACGGTACGGCAACCTTTATGATTTTGGGTGCCATCTGCACGCGTCGCTGCCCGTTCTGCGATGTGGCCCACGGTCGTCCAATGACCCCGGATGCGAACGAACCCGGTAAGCTGGCACAGACTATTGCTGATATGGCGCTGCGCTACGTGGTGATCACCTCCGTGGACCGAGACGATCTGCGCGACGGGGGGGCACAGCATTTTGCCGACTGTATCCGCGCGATCCGCGAGAAAAGCCCGGCGATTAAAATCGAAACGCTGGTCCCTGACTTCCGCGGTCGTATGGATCGCGCCCTTGAAATCCTGATTGATACACCACCGGATGTGTTTAACCACAACCTGGAAAACGTGCCGCGCGTGTATCGTCAGGTCCGTCCTGGCGCGAACTATGACTGGTCACTGAAGCTGCTGGAGCGTTTTAAAGAAGCACACCCGGACATCCCGACCAAGTCGGGCCTGATGGTCGGCCTGGGCGAAACCAACGCGGAGATCGTGGAAGTCATGCGCGATCTGCGCCGTCACGGTGTCACCATGCTGACGCTGGGGCAGTATCTCTCGCCAAGCCGTCACCATCTTCCGGTACAGCGTTATGTCAGCCCGGCTGAGTTCGATGAAATGAAAGAGGCCGCAATGGACATGGGCTTCACTCATGCAGCCTGTGGCCCGTTTGTGCGCTCCTCTTATCATGCCGATATGCAGGCGAAGGGGTTAGAGGTTAAATAAAAGAGCTTCTGCGATCTGACAGATCGTGATACGCCGCCGGCCAGCCCCGGCCCAAAAAAAAACGGATGACAGCGTCATCCGTTTTTTTATGCGGTCAGCCTCATTCTTTATGAGTAACCTGCCCGGCGGGTTTTTCTTCTGTCGCCATTTTTTGCGCGGCGGAAGTGTCGTCATCATTCATCGCCTTTTTGAACCCCTTGATGGCTGAACCTAAGTCCCCACCCAGGGTGCGCAGCTTTTTGGTTCCGAATAACAGGACGATTAATGCGCCAACGATCAGCAATTTGGCGAGACTGATACCTTCCATACTTACCTTCTTTAATTAACCTGACCACCGATACTCGTGATTACGCGAGCACACCGGGAAGTATTAACGCGCGCTTCGCAGGGCAATTCAACCGCAAGCTGTAACAAAAGGTGTTCAGGAGAGTTCAGGACGCCCGAAACGACGGTTAACCAGCACCGGAAGAGCACGGCGAACATCAGCAATACGTTCGGGGTCAACGTCGGCAAGCACCAGCGCCGGCCCCTCAGCCGCCTGGGCAATGGCAACACCGAGCGGGTCTACCACCATACTGTGACCAATATTGCGCGGCCCGCACTCCCCGGTAGCCAGCACGTAGCAGGTATTTTCCAGCGCCCGCGCCGTGATCAGCACCTCCCAGTGCTTCTCTTTCATCGGCCCACGCACCCATGCCGCCGGTAACACCAGCAGATCGGCCCCGTCCAGCACCAGACGACGTGCCAGTTCAGGAAAACGGATGTCATAGCAGGTCATCAGCCCGACCTTCAGGCCATCCACATCGATCAGCGGGGGGATGCTGTCGCCAGGGCTTACATTACGTGACTCCTGGACCGCAAAAGCATCGTAGAGGTGGAGTTTGTCATAGCGGGCAAGGAGGGTGCCACCACGCATCGCGACCAGCACGTTGCGTACCCGTCCGCCCTCATCCGGCACGTGCAGAGTCAGCACGGTGGTCAGGTTATTCTTGCCGCTGGCAGCCAGCAGCTGGCTGAGAAAGGGGCCATCCAGTGCCTGAGCAGACTTCACCGCCAGATCGGGATCGGTGATGTCTCTTGCCAGCACGGCCTCCGGCAGCACCAGCAGCCGCGCACCCTGTTGCTCTGCCTGCTGCATCAGTCCAACGCAGGTCCGGGCATTGTCCTGCCATTCACGACTGACGGCAAACTGCCCCAAAGCCACTTTCATCATTCAGTTCAGCTCTTTGATGTGGTAACGCGGTGATTCATCGTAGCCTTCACGCGCGTAGAACGCATTCGCTTTTTCGCGGCGCTGGTGACAGTGCACTTCCATCCGGTCGCAGGCACGCTGGCGGGCCAGCTGTTCAGCATGCTGCAGCAACTGCTGGCCGGCACCTTTACTGCGTTCCCCCTCCGCAATACAGAAATAGCTGATACGGGCAAAATCCCCGGCCAGGGCCAGCTGAGGGATAAAATGCAGCGACAGAAAGCCCAGCACCGTATCACCGTGTTCAGCAATCAGCAGGCGTTCAGTCTCATCAATCATCAGCTGGGCGAGGCGACGCTCAATAAACGGTGCCGTATCGGCGTACCCCAGCTCGGCTAACAGTGCGCTGAGGGCAAAGGCATCTTTCGATTCGGCCAGACGAATATTCATGGGTCATTCTCCGCAATATGCCAGCAGCAGGGGTTAACAGGTGAAGTTTCCTGTCTGAAGTTATAGCGTCCACAGGGCAGTACAGGCAAGGAGCCAGATCACAGGCTCATGTTACAAAAGCTGACTGGTGTAAAAAAGAGGCGATTTTTCATCCGCCCGGCACAATTTAATGTTTCCTTAATACTGCTGCGGCACACTGAAGAGAATCCTACCCGCAGAGATGATAGCCATGCACCTCCTTCCCCGCACCCGAAATGAATATGTCGCCGTCCTGCTCACGGGCGCGGCGACCCTCTTCTGGCTGGCAGAATATTTTACGCCGTAAAATTCTGGCGCAACAGAAGCAAAAAAAAACCCGCCTTCAGGCGGGTTTTTAAAATTCTGTCTGATAACTTAAATAGCGGCAACGTTAGCAGCAGATGGGCCTTTGGCACCGTTGGTGATTTCGAACTCTACGCGCTGACCTTCAGCCAGAGTTTTGAAACCATTGCTCTGGATGGCAGAGAAGTGAACGAACACATCTTTGCTACCATCTTCAGGAGTAATGAAACCGAATCCCTTGGACTCATTAAACCACTTAACGCTACCTTTGATCTTAGACATCTATATTACCTTTACATGAAAAATGGACACTAAACTGTGTCGGGGGTTAGTACAGCAATTGCCACGGCTTTTGTCCAGTAGCCGACGACGAAAAAGTGATAAATATCGCTTTTTTTACCATAGGTCATTTTTATCCCCCCCTTACTGGCAGTTAAAACTGCCAGCGTAACCAGGCGAAATATACGTTGCCGTTATTGTAAGTTCCTGGAATGTAAGTCATCTGAAAGGTTGCCGGACCATAGCCTACAGATGCCAGAGGCAAGACTAGCGGAATGGGAATATAGTTCCAGTTATCACGCATTGTTACCCCAGCGGTATAACCTAAACCCAGACGAAAATCCGCATTACTAACCGGCCGCCAGGTCTTTTCCCAGCCATAACCGCCGATCGGTTCCCACTTGTTGTAGGAGTCTTTAAACGCCATCAGGTAGATGCCGTTCCAGTTGCCCTTATCGTCATAGCGAGAGACGCCCCCGCCCGCGCCCCAGGGGCGTTCATTGTAGCGGTCGGTCTTCTCTTTGTCATAGGTCCAGCGGTTATGCCAGGTAATGGCGGGAACATAGAGATCCACCGTTTGAGGTTCGTTCCACGTCTGGCTGACATTATTACTGAAGGTATGCCAGGTGCTGGCAACGCCATTCATTAGCGTTGCTGACTGGGCTTGACCCAAAGTCATTCCACCGAGCAATGTCGACAGAATTAAGGCTGTTTTTTTATTCACGATGTTTCACTGCTCCCTGGATGATAGCGACCTGCAACATCCGCGTCGTTTGTCAGAATTACTGACAAAAAGTATTACTTCTTCGATTAATCATTATATATAAGACAGTTAAACGTCCCATTAATCAGTGATGCCTGTCTGACAGGTGAACAGGGCTTTCTATTTTTTTATATTATATAACATAAGGATATAAAAAAATATAATTGCCCTACGGAAATATAACATTAGGGAAATTCGCCAATATCAGGAACCTACTTTCCAAAAAGCGCGATTAATTTGACCTTTCAGAATTGAATTATCGATGATGAAAACGTTAACTTGATGAATATCATCACAATACTTAAAAAATGATGTTTCCAATCCCGATCAGCCTTAACCAAAAGCAGTATTAATAAATAAAAACAATATAAATCAAACTGTTAAATATAATAACACCCTGGTTTGATTAATAAATATTATTTATAGATCTCTGTGGATTTTTTGATAAGATAATTCTCATCCAATGCAGCTCAGGAAGAGTAGAGGCGATGAAAATGCTAAGGTGTGGCAGATGCGGAAGTACCAAATTCAAATTTACGACATCTGTGGGTAATAACGAAGAACAGCACGGTGCCGTCTGCGCCGTTTGCCACAAGCGCCTGAATGCGCATGATACCTGCGACCGATCGGCTGAGAAAGGGTCCTCAAGGCTGGCCGGAGACGATCGCCAGGCAAAAAGAACGGGGCCAGCCTGTCGCTGACCCCGTGTTTTGAAACAGTGCAGTCACACCCTGTCTGCCTTCGATCAGAAAATGAGCTTAAATACGCCCGTAATCGTCAGCAGGCCGACGATGAAAATGATCGCAATAATCCAGAGAATAATTTTCATTCCTTGCCCTCTTCTCAATAAAAAAGTCACTACCACGTAGTGACTTAAGTATAGAAGAAGATTTCAGTTTCGCGTCTGGCGTCGTGACTAGATCATCAGAGACAGCAGCCAGACCAGCACAAACCCCGTCAGCCCCATCGCCGTCGTCAGTACCGTCCAGGTTTTCAGGCCATCCGCCACCGACAGGCCAAGGTAGCGCGTCACAACCCAGAAACCGGCATCATTGACGTGGGACAGCCCCAGCCCACCGAAGCAGGCCGAAAGCGTCACCAGCACCAGTTGCATATCACTCAGTCCAGTTACCGCCTGGGTCAGCAGTCCGCTGGTGGTTAAGATAGCCACGGTAGCAGACCCCTGCGAAGCGCGCAGTGCCAGAGAAAGGATGAACGCCGCGGGGATCAGCGGCAGGTGGATGGTCTCCAGCGACAGCGCCAGCGCATTGCCTACGCCGGATTCGACCAGCACCTTACCAAAGGCTCCCCCTGCCCCGGCTACCAGAATCACCCCTGCTGAACCGGGAATCGCCCGATCGAGAAGCTCACTCAGTTTATCTTTACTCCAGCCACGGCGCAGGCCTAACAGCCAGGCAGAGAGGGCAAGGGCAATCAGCAATGCAATGGCCGGTGTCCCTATCAGGGTAAGGCACTGCCGCAGTGTACTGCCTTCCGCTAATACGCTGTGCGCCAGCGTACCCACCACGATCAGCACAATGGGCACGACAATTAGCGAGGAGATCAGCCAGGCTCCCGGCGGTTGCTCCTGGTTCTGGCGCGGGCTGCTCTCCGGCTTTGCCAGCTGAAGCTGCTCCAGCACATCAAGTGAGAGATGATACTGACGCCGGTTCATGCCCTTTGCGACAAAGTACCCCACCACTCCAACCGGAACCGACACACCGATCCCCAGCAGCATCAGCCAGCCCATATCGGCGCCTAACAGCCCGGCCGCCGCCGCCGCTCCGGGATGCGTCGGCAACGCCACATGAACGGTTAACATCACCCCGGCCATGGGCAGGCCGTACTTAAGCGGCGATACGCGCGCCACTTTGGTGAAACCGTAAATCAGCGGGATCACGATGATAAAGCCCACTTCAAAGAAGACCGGAATGCCCAGAATAAAAGCGGCCATCGTCAGCGCTGCGACGGTCCGCTTCACGCCCAGGGTATGGGTGAAACGCTGCGCCAGGGACTCTGCCCCGCCGGACGATTCAATAATTGCTCCGAGCATTGCCCCCAGCACAATAATGATGGTGATTGATCCCAGCAGCCCCCCCATTCCGGAAACAATGACTTTCATGATGTTATCGGCCGGAATACCGGTCGATATCGCCACCAGCAGGCTGACGACAATCAGCGCGACAAACGGATGAACCCTGGCTTTGATGACCAGTAACAGCAGTATCAGCACGCTGGCGACAGCAATAGTGAGTAACAGGGCAGTAGACATCTTTTCAGCCTCACAGGATTTTAGTTATATGCAGTGCTCTGCAGCACCGTTCTTTTCTCTCTTTCCCCGGCCCGCCGCCTGATTCAGGCAGCAAAAAGCCAGCGCTGCGTGCAGAACACGCAGCGTCAGTAAAAACAACGCCGTTATTTGTAAGCGTTAAACCAGCCCAGTCCTTCCAGCGTGGTGGTGCGGGGGAAATATTCGCAGCCGATCCAGCCGGTATAACCGCTGCGATCCAGCAGATCGAACAGCCACGGATAGTTGATCTCCCCTTCATCCGGCTCGTGGCGATCCGGCGCAGAAGCAATCTGGATATGCTGGTACTGCCCGACATAGTCAGCAATCAGATGGCTTAAGTTGCCATCCACCCGCTGGGCATGGAAAAGATCGAGCTGACTGAACACCCCCGGCCGGTCGATACGCTTCAGCATCTCCAGCACCTGATACTGACTGGCGTAGAGGTAACGGGGCTTCGTCACCGGATTCAGCGCTTCAAGCAGAATACGCACCCCGTGCGGAGCAAACTTTGCGGCGGCATAGCGTACGTTATCAATAAAGGTGCGGCAGTAAGCCTCACGATCGGCACCATCCGGGACGACCGCCGCCATGATATGCACCTGACGGCAGTTGAGCGCCAGCGCATACCCCAGGGCGCGGTCAATATCCTCACGAGCATCGGCTTCACGACCCGGGATAGCCGCAACGCCCCACTCACCTGCCGCGGTATTGCCCGGAGCCGTGTTAAATAACACCAGCTCCAGATGATTGCGGACTAAGGCCTGCCTGATCGCCCCGGCCTCATGGTCGTAGGGAAACAGAAACTCCACTCCGTGAAAACCGGCTTCTGCCGCCGCATCAAAACGCGACAAAAACGGCAGTTCAGTAAACAGTGTGGAAAGATTGGCAGCAAATTTAGGCATATTCAGCTCCGTAATTCAGCCACTTCGTCATCGTTGAGATAACGGATTGGGCGGTCACCCAGCGTAAAGATCAGTCGGGCTGTCTCTTCCAGTTCTTCAGTGTTGTCGGCGGCTTCACGCAGGGTTTTTCCCACCACGACCGGGCCATGATTCGCCAGCAAAAACGCTTTGTAATGCGGTGCCAGTCGGGCCAGGTCCTCCCCCAGACGCGGGTCGCCGGGGCGGTAATACGGCACCACCGGCACATCCCCAACGCGCATGACCACATACGGCGTAAACGGACGAATACAGTTTTTACTGTCCAGATCCTGCAGGCAGGAGAGCGCCGTCAGGTAGAGGCAGTGCAGATGAACAATCGCACCGCACGCCGGATTATTCAGATAGATAGCACGGTGGAAGCTGATCTCTTTCGAGGGTTTATCCCCCCCGATCCACTCACCTTCCGGGGTCACTTTCGACAGCCTGTCGGCCTTAAGTTCTCCCAGGCAGGAGCCGGTTGGCGTTGCCAGCAGCGATCCATCCTCCAGGCGCATGGACAGATTCCCCGCCGATCCGGTGGCATAGCCGCGCTGGAAAAACGAGGCGCCCAGACGGACCATCTCTTCGCGAGCCTGTTGTTCAGTCATACTGCAAACTCCCTTTGTGCGCGGGCAAAAAAGTTTTCATCGCCGAAATTCCCGGATTTCAGCGCCAGCGAGACCGGCTGGCTGACGGCCCGTACCCAGGGGACGCCAGGAGAGATAGTCGGGCCGATATGAAAAGCATCGATACCCAGCGTCTGTGCGACCACTCCGGAGGTTTCGCCTCCCGCGACAATAAAGCGCTGCCAGCCGCGCTGCTGCAGGTTGCGCACCAGCGCGGAGAACAACTGCTCTACCGCCTCACTGCTGCGCTCTGCGCCGTACTGCTGCTGAATACGCTGTAAGGCTTCTGGTTCGGAGGTGGCGTACACCAGCGGTGCCAGGGGAGCGGTCTCATGCTGTGCCACCCAGTCACTGAGTTCACTGGCGTAGCCGTCGCGGTCATGCAGCGCCCGTTCCACGTCGACAGCGCAGGCTGCCGCCTGCTGACGATAGCGTGCCACCTGGCGATTGGTCATGCTGGAACAGGAGCCCGACAGCACCACAGCACGCGCGCCCTGCGGATTACCTGCGGCCTGGGCGTGCGTCGCATCATAACCTTCCGTGGCCCACTGCCGCGCCAGCCCGATAGCCAGCCCTGAACCGCCGGTCACCAGGCGCCTGTCCTTCAGGGCTTCCCCCTGGGTCAGCAGATGCTGTTCAGTCAGCGCATCCAGTACCGCATAGCGCACCCCTTCATGCGCCAGCGCCTCCAGTGCCTGCTGCACCGCTGCCGCACCGCGATCGAGCGTCTGGCTGTCAATTAATCCCGCTTTGCCGCTGCCCTGGGCTTCGATCAGACGCAGCAGATTACTGTCGGTCATGGGCGTGACCGGATGGTGACGCATCCCGGAATCCGACAGCAGCTGATCCATCACAAACAGATGCCCCTTATAGACCGTTCGCCCGTTGACCGGCAGCGATGGAGAAATAATGGTCTGCGTTTCCCCCAACGCCGCCAGCAGGGCATCGGTGACCGGGCCAATATTGCCGCGTGGCGTACTGTCAAAAGTCGAACAGTATTTAAAGTAGAACCGCTCACAGCCCTGCTCCTGCAACCAGCGCAGCGCCTGCAACGAGTCCGTCACGGCTTTTTCAGGTGCGCAGGAGCGCGATTTCAGGCTGACCACAAGGGCATCGGCCGTATGGGCCAGCGGCTGCTCAGGAACGCCGTTGACCTGCACGGTAGACATTCCGTTCTGCACCAGGAAACTGGCAATATCCGTTGCCCCGGTAAAATCATCAGCAATCACACCCAGACGCATTATTTCTGCTCCTTTTTTTCCGGCAGGGTAATGCCGCTGAAAATCTTAATCACCGCGCTGTCATCTTCGCGGCCGAAACCCGCGTTGCTGGCAGAGGTAAACATATTGAAGGCCGTAGAGGCCAGCGGCAGCGGAAAATGCAAGGCTTTCGCCGTATCCGCGACCAGCCCCAGATCTTTCACAAAAATATCCACGGCAGACTTAGGAGAATAGTCACCGTCAACCACGTGACGCATCCGGTTTTCAAACATCCACGAGTTGCCCGCCGCATGGGTCACCACGTCGTACATGGTATCCAGCGGAATACCGGCACGGGCTGCCAGCGCCATGGCTTCTGCGCCTGCCGCAATATGCACGCCCGCCAGCAACTGATGGATAATTTTTACGGTAGAGCCGAGGCCGATATCACTGCCAATGCGATACACTTTCCCGGCTACCGCATCCAGCACCGGCTGTAATCGCGTAAACGCCCGATCGCTGCCGGAAGCCATCACCGTCATCTCGCCGGTAGCGGCCTTTGCCGCCCCGCCGGACACCGGGGCATCCAGCATGATCAGCTGATAGGCGGCAAGCTGCTGCTCAATGTCCTGCGCATCCTGAGACGAGATGGTGGAAGAAACCATGACTACTGTCCCCGGTTTCAGCAGCGCGGCCAGACTATTCTCGCCAAACAGGATCTGCTTCACCTGCGTGGCGTTGACCACCAGCAGCAGCACCGCATCAAGCCGGTCGGCAAAATCACGGGCAGAGGTTTCTGCCGCCTGAGCGCCGCTGTCGCGCAGCGTCTGTAGCGCCTGTGGGTTAAGATCCACACCCCAGGTCTTCAGGCCCGCTTTAATACAGGACTGCGCGGCCCCCATGCCCATCGAACCGAGGCCAACAACACAAACCGACATTGATGCTGCGTCAGACATATGCTCTCCGTGTTAATTTTGGTGATTATTTGTTTTGATGTGTGAAGTATAGGCGTTTTATCCGGCAGTTTTGGTGATGAGTATCACAATAATTAACATAATCACTTTCGATTTAACAAGAATTAACACAGCGCCATTAACACGCTCTGATACTAAAATCAGCCTCTTATCATCATGTTAAGTAGGATAATCAGAATGTATCGGGCACCTGACTTCACTATAACGTGATAAATTGAGAAAAATTGTGGTGCAGAGGAGCATTGCCCTCCTTTACACTCAGCGCAGCATCCAGGCAGACCCATCAGGAGTAAGTATGATCCCGGTAGAACGACATCAACAAATTTTAGCGCTGGTGCAGGAACGTGGTGTGGTGAGCATTGCCGAACTGACCGAGCGGCTGGCCGTCTCGCACATGACCATTCGCCGCGATCTGCAAAAACTGGAGGAGCAGGGTGCCGTCCTGATGGTCTCAGGAGGGGTACGTTCGACAGAGCGTCTGTCCAGCGAGCCGACGCACCAGGATAAAACCAGCATGTTCAGCCTGGAAAAGCAGGCCATTGGTGCTGCGGCCGCCCGCCATATTCCCCGTAACAGCTGCATCTACCTTGATGCAGGCACTACCACGCTGGCGCTGGCGCGGGAGCTGGGAACGCGTGACGACCTGCTGATTATCACCAATGATTTCGTTATTGCTCATTTCCTGATCGAAACCAGCCAGTGCAGGATGATCCATACCGGGGGAACGCTGTGCCGGGATAACCGCTCGTGCGTGGGGGAGGCAGCAGCACAGGCGCTGCGCGGTCTTTCAGTAGATATTGCGTTTATCTCAGCTTCCTGCTGGGGAATGCGTGGGATCTTTACGCCTGATGAAGAAAAAATTGCGGTAAAACGGGCCGTGAGTGAGGTCACCCGCAAGCGCGTTCTGCTGGCCGACAGTTCAAAATATAATAAAATTGCCACCTTCCTCGCCCTGCCGCTGACCCAGTTTGATGCTGTCATCACCGATCCGCATCTGCCCGCACCCGCGCGCCAGGAGCTGGCCAGACTGGAACTGGATGTCACGCTGGCAGAGTCATAACGGCCATAATGCGGCGACAAACACGGCAAGATTTATGCGAACAGGATCACGCTCTTTCAAATCTTTACCTTACAGACGGGGAGGAAAGTGGCGGGTGTTACTAAACTTATCAGGTCATTTTAAAGACTCACTTGCTCCACTTTCCCACTGAAAAGGTTACAAGGAGATCTTATGAGCACAATAAATACCAGCCTCGGCCGTTACAGCCTGTCAGCCAAAAATGCGGGCACCCATATTATCGGGTCGATTGCGATCAATGATGAAGGCGGCACGCAGCTGACGTCACAGGAATTTAATGAACACGATCTGGACGATGTAGTCAATAACGTGATTTTCCCGATTACCGGCGGCAACCGGGCGATCGCCAGTGCCCTGCGTGAGGAGATGATTAAAGCCGGATTTTCAAGACAACATTAAGCCTGTTATGGGTGATTTAGTGCTAAATAATCTGAATTGAATCCGCATTGTACCGTTAGCTTCACATTTTACGTCATCAATCGATTTAGCCGATCGATCCCCCTGAATCGATCTGTATAAACGCTTATTATTTCTACGGAAAAAGTGCGATCATTAATTGCTATATAATAAATGGCAAAGTCAGATGAATAGTTTTTTTGCCCACCTCAGCGTGGGCACTTTTTATTGTGCCGCCGGAGGAAGCTGACTGTTATCAGCAGGTTCGGGTAAATATACCGCCTCCCCTTCCTGCGCACGTCCTGACGTACTCTTACGCACCAGGAACACGGGCGCGGCCAGAAACAGCAGCAGACTGCCGGACATACCACAAATCACCAGACCAATCAGTCCTAACCATCCCTCCCCCGCCGTGAGACCGGCAGCGACCAGAGAAAGCAGGAAAAAGAACATCAGCGTCATGCTGACCGGCCAGATATTGACGATGTCCATATCACTCAGAGACATTTTCACCGGTTTCGCTGCCAATTGTGCCTCGCGTTTTTCCGCTTCTATCGTTTCATTCAGCGCCTGTAAATCCACGCAGGGCGCAACAAAATCCTCCGCCTGCTGAGGGTGATGCAACTCATCAAATATGCGGGCAACAGGGGGAAAAGTCTGCGGCCAGCTGGCGCTGTGGACGCCATACGTCGCCAGCGCCGGCAGTGAAATGCGCGGCCAGTGGAGCGCCTGAAGGTAGCGGTCGTTGAGGACAACCCAGCTCTGCCGGGTCGAACCATGGGTGACATGGTAAAGCTTAAAGCGATCCGCCGGCGGATAGGACAGATAGGTCACGCGGGCGGTGATGGCCGGAATATGTCGCTGGCGGCAATAGTTAACCCTGCTCTGCCCCTGTACCGCCAGCAGTACAGCCAGCGCAGAAATAAAATAGTAAGAGGTGCTTTCAGCCGCATGCGGTCCATTCAGATGCTCCCGCAGCTTCTCTTCGCTGTTGCCGCTGAGATGATCGGGCCACCAGCGCCAGCTGCGGCCGATAACCTGTTCGGTGGGAACCTGGTAGACCCCCATCGGCTCGGTCTCGGATGGCAAAATGGCAAACGGGAATACTTTGCTGAAAAACGTCAGCGCATCATCCGGGCCATTCCATTCGCCGCTGGCTTCCAGACCGTGCAGGTTCGCCGTCAGTTCACCCCAGCCCACTTTACCCAGCATATCAATCTGATATTTGGTATCGGCCAGCCGTTTCCCCAGCAGCATGATCTCACGCGGAATGGCAGACAGATCCAGTGAGGGAATAATGCTGGGATCGTTGTGTTCACTTTCCATACGGCTGTTTTACCCCAAAAGCATTTTGCTTCAGCGCAAAAATTTGGCTTTAGTCAAAAAAGTCAATATATATCAATGCAATAGTATAGATATCAATCACCAGAATTAGCAATATCTCATGCAGTATTGCCTGAATTTTCCTGATAATAAAAAGCCCTGCTGCGTAAAAATTAAACGGACAAACGTCAATTATTCGTTTAAAAATAAACAGTAACCTTCATTATTTTAAGGAAAAAAGATGAGTCAGAAACAGAAGGAGTTACGGATCGATCACCACCGCTTACAAACCCTGGTACAGCGCCTGTGGCAATACGCAGGCAGCAGCGAACAGGAGGCACAGCGCGTGGCGGAACATCTGGTGGCCGCGAATCTTGCCGGGCACGACTCGCACGGCGTCGGGATGATCCCCAGCTATATGATCTCCAGAGCGCAGGGACACCTGAAACTGAACCAGCGTTTACAGATTGCGAAAGATGCTGGCGCAGTGATCACCGTTGACGGCGGTCAGGGTTTTGGCCAGGTGATGGCCGCAGAAGCGATGACGCTGGCTATCGACCGCACCCGCGATCTGGGAATGTGTGCCGTTGCGCTGCGTCGTTCGCACCATATCGGCCGAATCGGCCACTGGGCTGAACAGTGCGCGCGCGCCGGGTTTATCTCTTTCCACTTTGTTAACGTAGTGGGCGATCCGATGGTGGCCCCGTTTAACGGCAGCGACCGCCGCTTTGGCACCAATCCGTTTTGTGCGGTCTTCCCGCGTCCGGGAAAACCGCCGCTGCTGCTCGATTTTGCCACCAGCGGTATCGCCTTTGGTAAAACGCGGGTGGCCTGGAATAAAGGGCTGGAGGTTGCGCCAGGTTATCTGATTGACCACCTGGGTCAACCGGCCGTCGATCCCGGCGTCATGCATGAAGCGCCTTATGGTTCACTGCGGGCGTTTGGCCTGCATAAAGGCTATGCGCTGGCGGTGATGTGTGAAGTGCTCGGCGGAGCGCTGTCCGGCGGACAAACCACGCACCCGCAGTCGCTGCAAACATCGGCGGAAGCCATTTTTAACAGTATGACCACCGTGGTGCTCGATCCGGCCGCCTTTGATGCCCCGGCACTACAGCAGGAAGCAGATGCCTTTATTGACTGGGTAAAAGCCTCACCGCAGGCGGGCGACAACCCGATTCTTATCCCCGGTGAGTGGGAAGAGGCGCAGCGCGCAGCGCGCCGGCAGCACGGTATTCCGGTTGATGCCAACACCTGGCAGCAGATTTGCCAGGCCGCGCGCGAAGCCGGGATGCCGCAAGACGAGTTGGACGCCTGTCCGGCGGCCTGATGCGCGGGCGACCCTGAGGGTCGCCCGCCCGGAGCTAGCGGGAAAACAGCAGTTTCAGACCGGCGAAGGTAAAGAACGCAGCAAAAATGCCCTCAATTGCCCGGCGGCACCGGCGATAACCCCGGCTCATCGCCGCGGTGGAGAACAGCAGCGCGTAGCTGCTAAAAACCAGGATCCCCAGTAGCGCACAACCGCCGACAATCAGCAGCAGCACGCCGGGGGCTGCATCGGGTCGGATACCGAGTGACATGATTGCCGTCCACACCAGAATAGCCTTGGGATTACCCAGATGCAGCAACAGACCACGGCGATAGAGCGACAGGGCTGAACCCGATGACGCCCGCTGTACCGCTGCGACCTCTCCCCGGCGCGCCGCGCTACGGGCGGCTTTCCACGCCATCCACAGCAGATAAATACCGCCGGCTACTTTGATCACCACAATCGCCTGTGCCCAGGCCTGAAGCAGTGCAGACAGCCCGGTAGCCACCAGCAGTGCCCAGCACAGCGAACCGGTAATGACGCCAAAGGCCAGCATCAGTGCCGGGCGACGTCCCTGGCTCATCGCCACAGCCATGATCGCCATATTACTCGGACCCGGACTTGCCGTACCCAGCAGGTAGGCCATATACACCGGTAACAACATCAAAAAGGTTTCCATCTGACTCCCGCTCCTGACACTTTTTTACGGTTATATCATGGACACTAACATCACACCACAGCCCACCATTCAAGATGAACTTTCTTGATTTCCAGCAAGAATCGAACAGATAAACGCCATCAATTTGTAACTAAATGATTCAAATTACATATTTGTGTGTATTACAACTTTAACAACTGCGCGCCGTCCGCAGACGTGCTTTACGGCAAAAGCCGTACAGTAAAGCTAAAAAAAGCAGTTACGGATCGGGGATAAATAAGCAGTTAAAACATAACAGTAAATACACATATTATTCACAAGTTGTGGCAAACCTTATGGCTATTATAATAATGAGGTGTAAACACTCTTTTTTATAGCCTTAAAAGCTATATTAATAGCCGCACCACTGCGGTTATTTTAAGGCTTTCCCCCCGTGCTATTGCGCAACAAGCGATCGCATTTTCCGTCAAAAAAAAGCTTTTACGACATAAAGATACAGCATTTTCACATCTGGGCAGCATCCTACTATCTTGCGTTAACAATAATTTTCGCTGATTTAACCTGCTGATGAAACAATTACTCGTAATAATCGTTACTGTTATAGGCCGGTTCACTATTACTGTTGCTACTTCTTCACCCGTTTTGGTTTTAAGATCCCATTTCCGATGAGAAGTCCCCAGCTGACAAATTTTCTTTTTTGCACTATTTCACCTATTTGTTAACTGTGGGTAGAAAAATAAAAGGCCGTAGTTCATGTTAGATCGAGGTAAGCAATGTTCGGATTAGATGCGTTCCATCTGGCGAGGATACAGTTTGGTTTCACCGTAGCCTTCCACATTCTCTTCCCCGCCATCACCATCGGCCTGGCCAGTTTTCTGGCCGTGCTCGAAGGTCTGTGGCTGAAAAGCAAAAATGAGGTTTATCGCGACCTCTATCATTTCTGGTCAAAAATCTTTGCCGTTAACTTCGGCATGGGCGTAGTTTCTGGCCTGGTCATGGCCTACCAGTTCGGCACCAACTGGGCGGGTTTCTCGCAGTTTGCTGGCAGTATTACCGGCCCACTGCTGACCTATGAAGTGCTTACCGCGTTCTTCCTTGAGGCGGGGTTCCTCGGCGTGATGCTGTTTGGCTGGAACCGCGTCAGCCGTGGCCTGCACTTTTTCTCTACCTGCATGGTGGCGCTTGGCACGATCATCTCCACCTTCTGGATCCTGGCCTCTAACAGCTGGATGCAGACGCCGCAGGGCTATGCGCTGGAAAACGGTATCGTCATCCCGGTAGACTGGTTTAAAGTCATCTTTAACCCGTCCTTCCCATACCGCCTGCTGCATATGTCCGTGGCCGCCTTCCTGGTGACCGCTTTCTTTGTGGGTGCCTCGGCCGCTTATCACCTGCTGCGTAAAAATGACACCCCGGCCGTACGCAAAATGCTGTCGATGTCCCTGTGGATGGCGCTGATCGTTTCGCCCATTCAGGCGATGATTGGTGACGCTCACGGCCTGAACACGCTGGAACATCAGCCGGCCAAAATCGCAGCCATCGAGGGGCACTGGGAAAACCGTCCGGGTGAATCCACCCCGCTGATCCTGTTTGGTATCCCGGATATGAAAGAGGAGCGCACCAAGTATGCGGTGGAAATTCCTTACCTCGGCAGCCTGATCCTGACCCACAGCCTGGACAAGCAGGTACCGGCTCTGAAGTCCTTCCCGAAAGAGGACCGCCCTGATTCTACGGTGGTATTCTGGTCCTTCCGCGTTATGGTCGGGCTGGGAATGCTGATGATCCTGCTGGGTGCCGTCAGCCTTTGGATGCGTCGCGGCCAGCGCCTCTACACCTCGCGTCCGTTCCTGTGTTTTGTCCTGCTGATGGGGCCTTCCGGTCTGATTGCACTGGTAGCAGGCTGGATCACCACGGAGATGGGCCGTCAGCCCTGGGTGATTTACGGCCTGCTGCGCACCCGTGATGCCGTATCTCTGCACAGTACGCTACAGATGAGCATCAGCCTGATCGTCTTCCTGCTGGTCTACTGCGCCGTATTTGGTGTGGGTTACAGCTATCTGGCTAATCTGATCAAGAAAGGTCCACAGACCGGTGAAGGTCATCCGCCAGCAGACGGCGGCCCGGGCACATCACATACGCCGGCTCGTCCGCTGTCTGCGGTGAAAGAAAAATTACAGTCGTCACAGGAGGAGAAGTAAGGTGGGTATCGATCTCTCAATTATCTGGTTTACCATCATCATCTTCGCCACCCTGATGTACATCATCATGGATGGTTTCGATCTCGGTATCGGCATCCTGTTCCCGTTCAATAAAGATCCCATTGAACGCGATATGATGGTTAACACCGTCGCTCCGGTTTGGGATGGTAACGAAACCTGGCTGGTACTGGGCGGAGCGGCACTGTTTGGCGCGTTCCCCCTGGCTTACGCGGTGATCACCTCTGCGCTCGCCGTCCCGCTGACCATCATGCTGATCGGCCTGATTTTCCGCGGCGTGGCCTTTGAGTTCCGCTTTAAAGCGACCGAAGAGCACCGTCCGTTTTGGGATAAGGCATTTATCGGCGGCTCGTTTGTTGCCACCTTCAGCCAGGGTGTGGTACTGGGTGCGGTCATTAATGGCTTCGAAGTGACGGACCGCACTTACAGCGGCCCGGCACTGGCCTGGCTGACGCCGTTTACGCTGTTCTGCGGTGTGGGTCTGGTTCTGGCCTACGCTCTGCTGGGCAGCACCTGGCTTATCATGAAAACTGAAAATGAACTGCACCGTAAAATGACGGCGCTGACCCGGCCGCTGCTGATCGCACTGCTGGTGGTGATCGCCATCGTCAGTATCTGGACGCCGCTGGCCCACACCAATATTATGCACCGTTGGTTCACCCTGCCTAATCTGTTCTGGTTCCTGCCGGTGCCCTTACTGGTGCTGGCAGCCGCCTGGGGTCTGTGGCGTTCGCTGCTGCGCCACGCGCACTACACCCCGTTCCTGCTGACGCTGGCGCTGGTGTTCCTCGGCTTTACCGGGCTGGGTATCAGCATCTGGCCGTATATCATTCCACCGTCCATCACCATCTGGCAGGCTGCCTCACCGCCGCAGAGTCAGGGCTTTATGCTGGTCGGTGCCCTGCTGATTATTCCGGTCATCCTGGTGTACACCTTCTGGAGCTACTACGTGTTCCGCGGCAAAATCAAGCCGGACGAAGGCTATCACTGAGGATCGACAAACGATCATCGTGTCAGGAGGGGGGAGTCATCCCCCCTCTTTTTTTGTCCGTTGCTGACCTTTTCATTCATACTTTTACACATAACACCCCGGTAAAGCCCGCCAGATGGTCTACGCTTAAAGTCGTTACAGGAAATCATGCCATCAAAAGGAGGCACAATGAGTCTGTTTGATAAAGCGAACGATAAAGCACAAGAAGCCATCGGCAAAGGTCAGGAAGAGTTTGGTAAAGCCGTAGACTCGCCAGAGCATGAATTCAGAGGCAAAGTCCGTCAGCAGGCCGCCAAAGCCTCCTACGCCGTTGATGACGCACTGGACTGCGTGAAAACAAAAACGCAGGAGTCACCACTGGTTTCTCTGGTGATTGCTGCGGGTGTTGGCTTCCTTGCGGCCAAAATATTCGGCCGCCGTTAAGCCCTAAAATATCTTTCTGAACGCCCCTTGTGGGCGTTTTTTTTATTTGTTTCGCCCAGGATTTTCACCGTCGCATTAAACATTGAAACGGCCGCAGCGAGTTGTGATGTACTGATCGGGTAAAGAAATCATCCTGATGGTTAATCGCAGAACGAGGTGAAATCATGGAAAGAACATCACATCTGAACCAGTATCTGTATGCCGCCAGTCTGGCAGCGCTGCTGCTTGCCAGTGGTGCGTCGGCCAGAACACCGCTACGGCTTCCGCACTACCAGGCCGCGCCTGTGGAAAGTCTTACCACGGATGCGAACGCGTATAAGATCCCCGAAGAGTATCGTAATAACAAACCCCAGCCGCTGATGCGGGGCGATGGATTTAATTACAACCTCTATTACAACTATCGTTTAACGCCCCATATTATTCTGCGGCCTAATCTGCAACAGACCACAAAACCCGGCTCGGTGAGTGATGACGCCCATCTTTTCGTCGGTGGACTGAGCGCCGGGATTAACTTCTGATATCGTTAATACCCGTTTTGCCTGCCAGCAAAATGGGTATTTTCCCACCCCATTCACTCGTAGAAATATTTGCTAATCTTCGCTGTCACTTTTATACAAATAAATAACCACGCTAAATATTTTCAGCACAAAAATACACTCCCCGCTATTCGCACACATGGTGTCATAGCTTCCCGGCCATGAATTACGTGCGCCCGGGGACGAAAAAGCATTGTATCTCAAACAATCTGTACGGCTTTCTTCTCAGCAGAAAGTGCCCAGGACTTGTACAGATCAATAATAAAAAGGCGAAAAACAGTGACAAATAAACACGTATTTAAACATAAAATTTCCCCTCTTCTCTACAGCAGTGCCCTTTTCCTGGTCTCTACGGTGGCTAATGCCGATATGGCACCTCTTAGTATGGATTCCGATTATTTATTTGGTGACTGGGGTGGCTACCGTAGCGAACTGAAAAAGGAAGGCGTCGACTTTCAGGTAAACTACACCATGGAATCCGCCAGTAACCTTGCCGGGGGCTATAACACCTCTACCACTGCCCGCTATACCGATCAGTGGGCCTTTGGCACCAGCCTCGACCTGGAAAAGCTGCTCAACTGGGATGATACGCAGTTCCAGTTCACCATCACCAGCCGAAACGGGCGGGATCTGACCCAGCATATCAATGACCCGCGTACCGGCGGCCTCTCCTCGGTACAGGAAGTCTGGGGCCGTGGCCAGACCTGGCGTCTGACGCAGTTCTGGGTTAATAAAGGATTCTTTGACCATCTGGTGGAGATCAAAGCCGGTCGCGTTACCACGGGAGAGGACTTCGACTCATTCGACAGCAAGTTCGAAAACCTGGCCTTTGGTAGCGGTCAGCCGGGCAACTGGCGCGGTGACCGCTGGTATAACTGGCCAGTATCGCAGTGGGGAGGACGGATAAAACTGAACCTGCCGGATGATATGTTCTTCCAGGCAGGTTTCTATAATCAGAACCGGAATAATTACGATCGCGGCAACGGCTTCTACCTTGACGGCAGCCCGTCCCTGGGGAATATGGTGCCCTTCGAATTCGGCTGGAAACCCCTGCTTGGGGCGAACAGGCTGCCGGGCAACTACCGTATTGGTGGCTACTACTCTTCGGTAAACGGGGATAAATATTCCAGCTATCGCAATGGCGGCTACGGCAGGCAGGCGAAGGCCTACGGCGGATATGTACTGCTACAACAGCAAATGACTGCCACCGATGGCGATGTCAGCCGGGGGCTGGGCCTGACGGTACAGGCCGTTATGAACGATCATAAAACGTCGAAAACGGATAATTACCAGGCGGTAGAGTTAACGTGGAAAGGTCCCTTTGCCACCCGTGCGCAGGATGAGATCGGTTTTGGCGTGGCGCGTATTCACGTCAACAGCGACTACAGCAAAATGCAGCGCAGCACCAATCAGTTTAACGGCGAGTATGACTACAGCAGCCCGACCTATCTGCCCGTGCAGCACGGGTCAGAATGGAACTACGAAGTTTACTACAACGTTCACGCCACCCACTGGCTTGATCTGCGTCCCAGCCTCCAGTACGTCGCTTCACCCGGTGCCGTCTCTGGGGTGAAAGACGCCTTTATTGGCGGTCTGAGCGCCAATGTGAATTTCTGATGGTGACGGGCAGGCCCCGTGTTGTGGTCCGCCCAAAATGCGGTATCTGTTCAGGTTATTTCAGTTGAACGCGCGCCGTGTAGAATCGCCGGGCGGCCAGATAGCCGGCAATAATGGTCGACAGGCTGGCCGTTCCCAGTAGCATAAAGGTCACCATAATCTGGTATTTGATCGCTTTTACCGGATCAATACCGGCAAAGATCAGGCCGGACATCATGCCCGGTAAACTCACCAGACCGACGGTTTTTGCGGCGTCCACCGTGGGGATCATGGCCGCGCGGATGCTGTCGCGCAGGATAGCCGCCGAGGCCAGCTTCATGCCGGCCCCGAGACTGAGCATCTCTTCAACCCTCTGACGATTGTCGCTGAAGCGTTGGTTAAGGTTGCTGAAACACAGCCCCACCGCCACCATCGCATTACCGGCTATCATTCCCGAGATCGGGATGACCTGCATGGGGATAAAGGCGATCGCGCCGCTCAGTAGCAGAATGGTCAGCGTCAGCGTCGTTCCACAGCCCACCGCCACAAACGCAATCAGAAAGCCTCTGTCGATCGACCCGCTGCGTTTTTTCGCATTCAGCGCTGCGTTAACGCAGATAAACAACACCATCAGTACCGTCAGCCACTGGTGATCCACGTCGAAGATATACTTAAGCACAAAGCCGACGATAACCAGTTGGATGACAGCCCGCGTCACGCTCCAGAGAATATCTTTCTCCAGCCCCAGCCGCTCTTTGCTGCTCACCAGCAGCGCAATCACTACCAGCACCAGCGCCAGAGCCAGTGACGAATTGGTAATATTATGCTGGTCCATGCTCGCTCCCCTGCCCGGCGGGGCGCAGCGCAATGCGTCGCCTGCCATCGTCTGTCTCATGGCTGTCGTGGCTGATCCAGATAACCGCCGTGCCGTTACTCACCTGCTGGTTAATGATCGCCTGCACCGTCAGCTTATTCGCCTCATCCAGCGCGCTGCTGATCTCATCCAGCAGCAGGATCTGCGGAGGAAACTGCAGATGGCGTAGCAGCGCCACCCGCTGTTTCTCCCCGCCGGAGAGCTGATCAACAGGCTTATCCAGCATCTCTTCTGAGAGATTGATGCGCCGCAATTCACGGCCCAGATGCTGCCGGTCAGTCGCCTGCTGGCGGATCTGATAAGGCAGGGAAAGGTTGTCACACACCGTGCGGCCAAACAGCTGCGGCGTCTGAAACACGCAGGAGACCTGCTGACGGTAAGGCTCTGGCTTCAGCGTAACGATCGGCTGGCCGTGAAAGAGCACCTCGCCCCCGGTTGGCTCAAGCAGTGAGGCAATAATTTTTAACAACGTGGTTTTACCGGCTCCGGATGGCCCGGTCAGCCAGACGAATTCGCCGCGGTGAAGTTCAAAGGAGGCCGGCGCTAACAGGGTTTTCCCCTGGCGCACAAAAGTGACCTCCCTGGCCTGCAGGAGAGGGGGTAAAGCATCCATGTGATTAACCAGACTCTGAGTCATTAATCGGGTGATAATAACATTATCTGCGGCCGTTTTTCCCCGGAGAGAAAATCAGCAACAGCCCGCCGAGGATCAGCAGCGCGCCCGCCAGCTTGCCCCAGTGAAAGGCCTCATTCAGCCCCGGCAGCCAGAGGGCGACCAGCCAGACCAGCAGGTAGCTGAGACTTAACAGCGGATAGGCCTGGCTCAGGGGCAGACGCTGCAGGGCCAGCACCCAGCACAGCATGGACAGTCCGTAGGCCACCAGCCCGCCCACCAGCGCCAGTACCGGCCAGGAGAACGTAAAAAGCGTGTCAATAAACAGCCCTGTCTGACCCACCGGGGGCAGTTGCACCATGGCCCACTTCAGCACCAGCTGTGCGGCACTGACCAGCATTACGCTACAAAAGGCAAACAGCCACCCCATCAGGTATAGCTCCCCATTACCGCCACGCCCGCCACAATCAGTGCGATGCCCAGCGCATGACGCCACGGAATTATCTCTTTCCACAACCAGCGGGCGGCCAGAGAAACAAAAATAAAGTTAAGGCTCAACATCGGGTAAGCCACCCCCACCGGAACGGTTTGCAGTACCCGCAACCACACCAGCAGCGCCACGCCCAGCAGTACAATGCTCGCCGCCAGCCAGCCAAACAGGCCGCGACGATGAGCCTGGGCGGTGGCCTGTTTCTGACATAACTGGCCGCCACAACTCAGCAGGCTGGCCAGCACAATCAGCAGTAAATTCATGGCTGCTGACGGTAGAAGTAGAGCAGCATTCTGCCGCGCTGCACAATACGGTCAGGCGTGGGGATCCGCCCATCTATCTGCCGATCCTCACCGGACAGTTTCATTACCAGAGAGACGTTACCTTCACGGCGATGCTGATACAGCCACGACGCAAAATCGGGTGTGGTCACCAGCCGATCGGCCCCGCTGGCGTACCCTAAACCGTACTCAAGCTCTCCCGGCTGATCTAACATACGGATATCACTCCGTTTCAGCGACCAGGCCAGCGCCGAAGCCATGCCGGTGTTATTGGCCAGCACAAAGCGGCTCTGTTGCAGATCCTGACTGACGTCAGCAATAAACGGTTGTGGCTGCTTAGAGTTAATCACTTTGTCCGGGATGGCTGCCCCAATCACCAGTGCCAGACCGAGGGGACACAGTGCCGCCAGCCGCCAGTGTCTGGCGTTTCCAACCAGGCTGGCCGCCCCCACCAGCGCCCAGAACAGAAATGCGGTACTGCCCAGCAGCACTTTGATCAGCTCATGCTGGGCATAAGCAGGATGCTTTGCCAGGCCCCAGGGGGCCAGCACCAGCAGCATCACCAGCAGCAAGACCGTTCCTACCAGCAGGTTGAGCATCCCATTGAGTTTCAGCCCGTGTCGCCCCGCCGCCGCCAGCAACAGCGCATGGCGGGCCAGCAGCATCGCCAGCGGCGCAAAGCAGGGCAGAATATAGGTCGGCAGCTTGCCTTTCGCCACGCTGAAGAACAGCAGCGGCATCACCACCCAGCCCAGCAGATAAACCGCCCCCGGAGCCTCCTGCCGCTGTTGCCAGGCCCGCCGTAGTGCCCCCGGCAACAGCCCCAGCCACGGCAGCGTTCCGGCAATCAGCACCGGCAGGTAGTACCAGAACGGGGCCTTATGCTGGGCATTGCTCTCGGCAAAGCGCTGAATATGCTCGACCCAGAAGAAATAGCGCCAAAAATCTGGCTCCTGCCGGGCAATGCTGACTGACCAGGGGAGCGAGATGGCGACCGCACTCACCAGCGCCAGCGGCCCGAACAGCATCAGTTCTTTAAAGCGCCGCTGCCAGATCATCCACGGAACGACGGCCACCACCGGCACCGCCAGCGCCAGAAACCCTTTTGTCAGGAAACCCATGCCGCAGGCCAGGCCCAGCAGCAGCCAGCCTGCGACTTTCTGACGCCTGCTGCCCCCCTCCCCGACCAGCCAGAAGCTGCACATGGCAGCGGTCAGCCACAGGGTGATCATCGGGTCGAGTACGGCATAGGTCCCGATGCTGTACACCAGCATGCAGGTGAGGAAGATAACGGCGGACAGCACCGCCGTCGCCCGATCGTGCCACAGGCGCATCGCCAGCCAGCCGATCAGCAGCGCGCTGATCGAGACGGAAAATACGGAACCAAAGCGTACGGCAAAATTGGTGTGGCCGAATAGCCACTGACTGATGTTATTGATCCAGTACCCGGCAATCGGCTTTTCGAAGTAACGCAGGTCCAGAAAGTGAGGCACCACCCAGTTTCCACTGAGCAGCATTTCACGGCTGATCTCGGCATAGCGCACCTCATCCGGCTGCCACAGTGAGCGAAGCTCAAGGGGGATCAGATAATAGAGCACATACAGTACGGGCAGTAATAACGCATAACGGGTGGTTTTCATCCGCAATCACTCGACTCGTTGCTGGCATCCCAGCCAGCCTTCACGGCCGGGGAGACTACCCCGGACAATCTTACCCGTCGGCAGCTGCGACAGATCCTGCGGCAGCAGCTCGCCCAGCGGGCAGAAGCGAATACCCCGGCGACGCGCCTCGGTCAGCAGGGCGTCAAACATCTCCGCCAGCACGATCCCTTCCGCTTCCGCATGAATGGTGTAGACCGGCACGCCCTGCTGGCGGCTGATTTCATCAAGGATAAAGGCGTTATAGTCCTGACGGGCAATGCGCGTCCCCACCACTTCGTCCCAGGTGGGTAACGTCACCGGGATCTGCACAGTACCCGTCCGCCCGTCCGGCAGCAGCGGCAGGAAAGGTTCAGAGCCACGGCAGTCGCTGTTATAACGGAAGTTAAAAGGCTGTCTGGCAGCGACTACCCGGCCATCTGCCCGCCAGCCCGCCGCCGCCGAACAGGTCACCGGCTGCCCCGTCAGGGCAGTCAATGCGTCCACGCCCCGACGGATTTCTTCACTCAGCTTATCCGCAGACCATACGCCAGCCCAGGTCTGCCAGGCGAAATGATCCCAGGCGTGCAGCCCTACCTCATGCTGTATTGTCGCCTGGCGGATCACCTCTGCCAGCCCTTCCCCGATGCGACGTCCGGGCCAGGCCGTCCCTGCCAGCAGGATATCCCAGCCATAAAGCGAGGCGGCATCAGAGCGCAGCATTTTCCACAGAAAGCGCGGTTTCAGCAGACGCCAGAGATGCCGCCCCATATTGTCCGGGCCGACGCTGAAAAAAAAGCTGCCCCGGGTTTGCTGGCGCTCAAGAAGGGAGAGCAGGCGCGGCACACCGTCACGAGTGCCACGCCAGGTGTCTACATCAATGCGCAGACCGACGTTGATCATTCGGTGGTCTCACCCGGTTCCACGGTTTGCAGGAAGAAGTCCAGCGTGGCGTCAATAGTGAAGTTCATCGCCACTTCAGGCGTCCAGTTCAGCAGACGCTTCGCATTGCGGATGGACGGTTTGCGGTGCTCCACATCCTGATATCCTTTGCCATAGTAGCTGCTGCTTTCCACTTCGCGGAAACCGGCAAAAGGCGGAAAACGGTCGCGCAGCGGGTGACGCTCAAAGCTTTCCAGCAGTTGCTCAGCCAGCTCTTTAATGCTCGCCTCGTTGTCCGGATTACCGATGTTAATGATCTGGCCGTCACAGTTCTGCTGCTTGTTCTCAATGATCAGGAACAGCGCTTCAATGCCGTCACGAATATCGGTAAAGCAGCGTTTCTGACGCCCGCCGTCAATCAGCTTGATCGGCGAACCTTCCACCAGGTTCAGGATCAGCTGGGTAATGGCGCGCGAACTGCCAATACGGGCAGCATTAAGGTTATCCAGCCGTGGCCCCATCCAGTTGAACGGCCGGAACAGCGTAAAGCGCAGCCCCTCTTTTTCCCCGTAGGCCCAGATCACGCGGTCCAGCAGCTGTTTAGAGACGGAGTAGATCCACCGCTGCTTATTGATTGGCCCAACCACCAGGTTAGAGTGGTCTTCATCAAAGGTGGCATCCGTACTCATGCCATACACTTCCGAGGTCGACGGGAAGATAATGCGCTTTTTATACTTCACGCAGTCACGGATGATTTTCAGATTCTCTTCAAAATCCAGCTCAAACACGCGCAACGGGTTACGGGTATATTCAATCGGGGTGGCAATCGCCACCAGTGGCAGAACGACATCACATTTCTTGATGTGATATTCAATCCACTCGGAGTGAATGCTGATATCCCCTTCAACGAAGTGGAAACGATCGTGACCAATAAAGCGACTAATGGCGTCGGAACCAATATCCAGACCAAAGATCTCAAAATTATCATCGGCCAGCAGGCGTTCGGTCAGATGGTTACCGATAAAGCCATTGACACCGAGGATCAGTACGCGGGTCCGGCGTTTCGCTGCCGCTGCCGGCTGATTATGCAGCAGCGCACCCGCCACCAGCCCCAGCGTCTGCGCCAGCTGGCTGCCCTGCATATACACGCCACTGTCGCTCTGGCCGGTAACCACTTCCAGCGCACCCTCTGCGCAGGCCACGACAAACGGTGAAACGCAGAGCACAGTTCCCGGTTTTGCCGCTGGCCAGTCATGGCGGATCTGCGACTGCCAGAGGATAAATTTCGCGCCGCCAACATAGCTGAAAGCACCCGGCCACGGATCGGTCACCGCACGCACAAGATTATGCACCTGCTGCACCGGCTGGTGCCAGTCAATGCGCCCGTCTTCCGGTGTCCGCCGTCCGACATAGGTGGCCTGGCTTTCATCCTGTTGAATCTCAGTGAAATCACCGCTCCGCAGGGCGGGAAGACTGCGCGTCAGCAGCGTTTTGGCGCTTTCACAGAGCTTGTAATGCAGCGTCAGCGCATTGTCTTCTGCTGCGATGACCACCTTTTCCCGCGCGATAATGGCCCCGGCGTCGGCACGTTTCACCATGCGGTGCAGCGTCACACCGGTTTCCTGTTCCCCGTTTACCAGCACCCAGTTAAGGGGAGCGCGTCCACGATATTTCGGCAGCAGCGAGGCATGGAGGTTGAAAGCTCCTGCCCGGGCGGCGCTGAGGATCTCCTCGTTCAGCATCTGTCGGTAGTGGAAAGAGAAAATGACATCCGGTTTCATCTCACGCAGGCGGTTAACCCACAGCGGATGATTCACCTCTTCCGGGGCATAAACCGGCACGCCGAGCTGGGCTGCGGTGCGCGCGACGGAACCGAAAAAGTGGTTTTCATGGGGATTATCCGCGTGTGTAAAAATGGCGCAGATGTCATAACCGGCTTCAGCCAGCGCCCGGATGCCTGCGCATCCCATATCATGGTAGGCAAAAACAACGGCTTTCATGAGGTTTTATCCTGTGTGGAATTGGCGTCGTGGCTGACAACGCGCTGAATAAAATAGCGGGGACGGGCACGCACATCGTTATAGATTCGCCCGATATACTCGCCAAGCAGCCCCATACCAACAAACTGTGCGCCGACAAAAATAAACAGGACGGCAAACAGCATAAACACCCCTTCTGCCGCCCACGCCGGGCCGAAAAACAGGCGCAGAGCAACCAGCAGCAGGGAAATGGCAAAGCCCGCCAGAGCAATCACGCTGCCAAAGACGCTTAACAGGCGCAGCGGCGTGGTCGTCAGGCAGGTAATCAGGTCATACATCAGGTTGATCAGCCGCATCAGGCTGTATTTCGAATCACCAAACTCTCGTTCGGCATGGTGCACCGGGATCTCCGTCGCACGGCGGGCAAAGGTATTGGCAAGGATCGGAATAAAGGTGCTGCGCTCGTGGCAGTGCAGCATGGCATCGACGATGTGGCGGCGGTAGGCGCGCAGCATACAGCCGTAGTCCCCCATCGCTTTGCCGGTAGTGCGCTGGATCAGGTGGTTGATCATGCGTGAGGCACACTTACGGAACCAGCTGTCCTGACGGTTCTGCCGCACGGTGCCCACCACGTCGTAGCCCTGACTGGCGGTTTCCACCAGCCGGGGGATCTCCTCCGGCGGATTTTGCAGATCGGCATCGAGGGTGATCACCAGATCGCCGGTGACGTGACTGAATCCGGCCATGATGGCGGAATGCTGGCCGTAGTTACGGTTAAGCAGTACCGCCACAATATGGCTGCCGGGCGCTTCAGCCGCCGCAACCAGCATATCGGCAGAGGCATCGCTGCTGCCGTCATCGACCAGCAGGATTTCATAGTCCAGCGCCAGCTGTGCGCAGGCGGCATCCGTACGGCGGATCAGTTCGGGCAGGCTCTCCTGCTCGTTATAGACCGGGATCACCACGGAGACTTTGTTGATTGGTTGTTCGGTCATGTTATTTCCTCACCAGCGCATGCAGTGCCGCAATGACGCGGCTGACATCTTCATCGGTCATGCCCGGAAACAGCGGAATCGAGCAGATGCGTTCTGAGTTCCACTCCGTATGCGGCAGGCTCAGGTGAGGAAAACGTTCGCGGTAATATTTTTGCGTGTGTGCGGCGCGGAAGTGCAGACCGCTACCGATCCCCTGGTCCTTCAGCGCCTGCATCAGAGCGTCGCGGTTCAGGCCACACCGTTCAGAATCAACGCGCAGAATAAACAGATGCCAGGCATGCTGATGCGGCCAGCTGGGCGGCGTGAGCGGCAGGAAGGGCGTCGTGGAAAGTTCATCGAGGTAACGCAGTGCAATCTGTTCGCGGCGGGCATTGTTCGCGGCCAGCTTATCCAGCTGCACCAGCGCAATCGCCGCATTAATGTCAGCAAGATTGTATTTAAACCCCGGGGAGATCACTTCGGCCTGCGGCGCACGGCCCTGAGTCTGACGGTCGAAAGCATCCACGCCCAGACCGTGAAACTTCAGGCTGCGCACGCGGTCAGCCAGCGCCTCATCGTCTGTCACCACCAGGCCGCCTTCCGCGCAGCTCATATTTTTAATCGCATGGAAGGAGAAAATCGCCGTTCCCCGGTCTCCGACGTGCCGCCCGCGATACGTGGTTCCTGCCGCGTGGGCCGCATCCTCGATAACGGCAATACCGTAACGCTGACCCAGCGCACGGATGGCATCAGTGTCAGCCGGAGCACCGGCATAGTGCACCGGAATAATGGCCCGGGTGCGCGGCGTGATGGCCGCTTCAATCAGCGCCGGGGTCACCATCAGCGTGTCGCGATCCACATCAATCATCACCGGGGTCGCCCCCAGCAGCACGATCATATTCAGCGTGGAAACCCAGGTCAGCGAGGGGGTGATCACCTCATCACCGGGCTGAATGCCCAGCGCCATCAGCGTGACGTGCATTCCGGCCGTGGCCGAGCTGACTGCAATAGCGTGACGGTTGCCGGTCAGCTGGCAAAAAGCCGCTTCAAGCTGCTGATTTTTCGGTCCGGTAGTGATCCAGCCGGAGCGCAGCACGTCGGCCACCGCGGCCAGTTCTTCCGCACCCATTGCCGGACGCGAGAAAGGCAAAAAGTCTGACATTGATTACTTCCATTAAACAATAAACATCACGAATGATTTTCAGCGCAGGCCCACAGGCGCGCCAGCGTCCGATCCTGTTCGGCATCCCGCCTTATCGCTTCCAGCCGGTGGCTGTCATCTTCCTGCGCCCGAATCGGGTATAAAAGCATCAAGCGCCACCTTCAAGGGTGATAAAGGCGCAAAAAGAGCTTACCAACACCCATATATATGGAGCCTAAATGAAAATACTTAGGGGAAGATTAAGGAGACGCTGCCGGTGGCCGATTAAATCAGTCTGGTTTACACGAAGTTTAGCTATAAAAGGGATGGTCAGGGGAACGGCATCGGATAAAACTAAAATATAAAAATAACTTCATTATTTTGTAGCAAAACATTTTAATTTTATCGGCAGGGAGTCGCTGAACGCAGACGGAGAAAAACAGGCGGGTACGGTTTCACCGATGAACAGACAGATGCAGGTCAGGACGATTGCAGGGTAAACTGGCTGCCTGACCCTTTAAGGAAGCGGATATGATCCCTGCCACTCACCTGCCAGACGCCCTGCTGGCGCTTCTCGACGGCTCCCTGCCCGCCAGCCACCGCCATCAGGCCATTCGCCTGTCCAGCGTAGGCGATAACGGCTGGCCCTATGCGGCACAGCTCAGCCTGGGCGAGATCATCGCCCGCTCACCGGGCGAACTGCTGTTTGCCATCTGGCCTGACTCCACCACCACCCGCAATCTGCGTCGCGACGGGAAAATGACCCTGGCGCTGGTGCTGGAGGGAGCCGTCGTCGAAGTCCAGGCGCAGGCCACCCTGCGTGACGAGACCCTGACCGACCTGGCGCTGGTGGTATTCCATGCGGAAGTGAAGCAGGTGATCGCCCATCGCGCGCCGTACGCAACGGTCACCAGCGGCCTGACGTTCCACCTGAAGGATGAGGCTGCGGCACTGATGCGCTGGCAGCAACAAATAGCTGCACTCAGGGCGCTGGCATAAAAAAAGGGCGACCCTGGGGTCGCCCTTTTTGCTTCTGACGTTAAGGCTTATTTGCTGTCAGGCAGCGCATACGCTTTCACGTAATCGCCCAGCTTAGTTCCAAACGAACCGTGACCACCGGCCACAATCAGCACGTACTGTTTGCCGTTCACTTCATAAGTCATTGGCGTAGCCTGGCCCCCTGCGGGCAGACGGGCTTCCCACAGCTGTTCGCCGTTGGAGACGTTAAAGGCGCGCAGGAAGTTATCAGCGGTAGCCGCAATAAAGAACACGTTACCGGCAGTCGTCACCGGCCCGCCCAGCATTGGCATACCCATTTTAAACGGCAGCGGAACCGGTGAGCTGTCGCGCACGGTGCCGATACGTTTTTTCCACACAATATCGTTAGTCTTCAGGTCAACCGCAGAGATATAGCCCCATGAAGGCTGCTTGCACGGGAAGCCCAGCGGCGACAGGAACGGATTCAGCGTCACGCCGTACGGCAGGCCGTACTGCGGCTGAACGCCAGACTCGGTACCGGTACCGCCTTTATCATTCTCGTCCGGCTCGATCGGGTTACCCGGACCGCGTGGGATCAGACGGGAAACAAACGGCAGCGCCATCGGGTTAGTCACCGCCACCTGACGGTCAGTATCGACGGCGATCCCGCCCCACTCGAACATACCCAGGTTACCCGGGAAGACCAGGGTGCCCTGCTCGGACGGTGGCGTGAACGGGCCTTCGTAACGCAGCTGATGGAACATCACGCGACAAATCAGCTGATCGTAAATCGTCGCACCCCACATATCCTTTCCGGACAGGTGAGCTTTCGGACGGAAGCTCAGTTCAGAGTAAGGCTGCGTTGGCGAAACGTGGTCGCCCTTCGCTGCCCCGCCCGGCACCTGCATTTCCGGTGCCGGCACCACAGGCTTACCGTTGGTACGGTTCAGCACAAAGATATCGCCGGTTTTGGTCGGAATATAGATGACCGGCACCTTGTTACCGTCTTTGTCGTTAATATCAGCCAGCGTAGGCTGCGCCGGTACGTCCATATCCCACAGATCGTGGTGAACCGTCTGATAGAACCAGGCCAGTTTACCGGTAGTGGCATTCAGGGCCAGCATTCCGGTGGCGAAACGCTCCATTTCCGGAGTACGGTGTCCTCCCCAGATATCCGGCGTGGACACGCCGATCGGCAGATAGACCAGATCCAGTTTGGCATCGTAAGACGCCGGTGCCCATGAGTTCGGTGAGTTAGGCGTATAGTTCTGCTCGCCTTCCGCAATCACGTTCGGATCTTTCGCGCCCGTGTCAAAGGCCCACAGCAGCTTACCGGTGTTGACGTCAAAACCACGGATCACGCCCGACGGCTCTTTGGTCGAATAGTTATCGGTAACGGCACCGGCCATCACAATCGTTGTGGCGGTCACAATCGGCGGTGAGGTCGGTTCGTAAGAGCCCACTTTGTTATAAGGCAGGTTGCTCTGCAGGTTCAGCTTGCCGTTGTCGCCGAATTCCGGGCACAGCGCACCGGTTTCCGCGTCCAGCGCATACATGCTGCCGTCATTTACCGGGAGCAGGATGCGGCGTGAACACAGCGCAGGCTTGTCGCCCGCAGGCGTTGCCGACGCTTCCGACGTCTGCACATAAGAAACACCGCGACAGGTCACATGCTGGAAGGTTGGGTCCGTCTTCATCTTCGGATCAAACATCCATTTCTGCTTACCGGTTGCCGCGTCCAGAGCAAACAGCTTCTGGTGCGCAGTACACAGGTACAGGGCATCGCCGATCTTAATCGGGGTCACTTCATTGGTGATCTCACCCGGATCGCTGGCCGTCTTCAGGTCACCCGTCTGGAAAGTCCAGGCTTCCTGCAGTTGACCGACGTTGGTCGCGTTAATCTGCTTCAGCGGAGAGTAACGCGTCCCGCCCTGGGTACGACCATAGGCAGGCCAGTCACCCGCAGGAATACCGTCGTCAGCCGGGGCTGCAGCGGTTTGATCCTGACTCAGGGTGCCGTTAATTTCCTGCGGATCGTTAAACACCGAGTAAGCCAGGACGGCAACCACAAACACCAGCACGGCCGACAGCGCCACGCGCGGGAATGATCCGCCTGCACTCAGCGCACGCCAGATAAACGGCAGTACCAGCCACAGGCCAAGGAAGAAGGTGATATCCAGACGCGGCGTCAGCGCCCAGAAGTCCGTCCCCACTTCCCACAGCGACCAGACGGTGGTGGCCAGCAGGAACAGCGCATAGAGCAGCAGCGCTGCGCCACGGCGGCGGTACAGCAGGAAAGCGGTGATCAGCATAACCACACCAGCGATGATGTAGTAGAGCGAGCCACCCAGTTTAGCCAGCCAGATACCGCCAATTAACAGATACAGACCACTCAGGGTGGCAAATATCGCAGTTAACAGGATCAGTATTCTTGATGCTTTACTTTGCATAGTTTGAACCTTACCAAAATTTAAAGACATCGATTGAGCGTGACTGCGTCAGCCCGATCTTTTCAAATACCCGTTTTGTGTTGCCCATCCATCGGGTGTTTTTCACCTGCTGTCTACAGCAGGCGGTTACTGGATTCTGTTCAGAACTGATAAGCCAGCGTTGCCCCACCGCCCCAGTTACGTCCCGGTGCCGGTTCGTAGTAACGATTATTGCCTTCGTTAACGATCACCGAACCGACATACTGGCGGTCAAACAGGTTATCCACGCGGCCAAACAGATCGAGCGACCACTGGCTCCAGTTGAAACGGTAGCCGGTATTCAGGCTGGTCACCGCGTAGGACGGTGCCTGCGCATCGTTCGCGTCATTAGCCTGGATGTTGCTCATATAACGGATCTCCGCCCCGGCGTGCCAGCCGCTTTCCGGCGCATAGGCCAGGGAGGCATAACCCATATTGCGGGCAATCCCCGGCAGGCGGTTGCCCGCAGGCGTACAGCGGGTTCCTGACGCATTGCAGGTCTCATTGCGGTAGGTGGCATCCAGCAGCGTCCACGCCAGCTTTAGCTGCCAGTCCATGGCAAACTGCTGATCAAAGCCCAGCTCCAGGCCACGGCGACGCGTTTCTCCGGCATTTTTGTACACCGCACGGCCTCCGCGGCTGTCATCCACCACCAGCTCATTGTCGGTATCGGTCTGGAACACGGCGGCGGTCAGCAGGCCGAAACCGATGCGGGTTTTGCTGCCCAGCTCAACGGTATCACTGGTGGCCGGCTTCAGGCCCAGATTCAGGCCCGTCTGTGATCCGGAGGTAGAACGGTACGAGAGCTCGTTAATGGTCGGGGTTTCGAAGCCGCGACCGGCCGAAGCATAAAGGTTCCACGCGTCGGTCACCGCATAGTTAAGCGACCCCATCGGCAGCAGCTTGTGATAGCGCGCGCTGCCGCTGTCATCGCCGTTAACGCTGGTTATATAATAGTCGGTAGAATCAAAGTTCACCGTGCTGTAACGCAGACCGGCGTCCAGCGTCCATTTCGGTGTCAGCTGCCAGCTGGTTTGCAGATAGGGATCGAGGTTCCACATGGTATTTTTTTCGTTGCGGCGCTGCTCACCCTTCTCGCCAAACTGGTCAACGCCGTTCACGGTGTTGTAGTTCTGGAAGCCCTGACGGCGTTCGGTCATGGTTTCATAATCAAGACCGCCAATCAGCGTCACCGGCACAGAACCCAGTTGGCCGTCGTGCTTCCAGCGGGTATCCACCCCCTGATATTTACGCTCCAGTACGATCACCCCACCGGGGTAAGTGGCAAGCTGCTGCGTGGCATAAGGAATAGACTGATACTGTGTCGTGTGGCGCTCGCCGTGCCAGGTGGTCAGCGTCAGCTGGTCGTTGTCACTCATATCACGCTGATAACGCAGGCCAATCTGGGTCTGATCGAGGCTCTTACGCGTATTGTACTGATCGCCACGCGGCGACTGACGCGGATTAGCTTCATATTCGGCAGCGTCAAGGCCACCCGGATCGTTAGCATCCACGGAAACGCTGTTAAACATCAGCGTCAGGGTACTGACATCATCAAGACGCACACCGAGCTTACCGTTACCGAGGTTTTTCTGCGTACCGCTGTGGTCGCGGAAGCCGTGGGTGGTAAAGCGCGAACCGGAAATCGTGTAATTCACGTCCCCCGCCTGGGTGCCATCACCGGTGGCACCGCTGGCTTTTACGCTGTTGCGCCAGGAGCCAAAGCTGCCAAAGTAGGTACCCGCTTCCAGTGTGGCCGGCTGGCTGCCGGTGGCGGTATCAATATTCACCACGCCACCGGAGGCATTGCCATACAGTGCCGAGTAGGGCCCGCGCAGCACTTCTACCTTGCCCACCGAGTTGATATCGATGTTCGACGTCTGCCCCTGCCCGTCCGGCATAGTGGCCGGAATGCCATCCACATACAGCCGCACGCCGCGCACGCCGTACATAGATCGGCTGCCGAAGCCGCGCACGGAGAGTTGCAGATCCTGAGCATAGTTCTGACGGTTCTGAATTTGCAGGCCCGGCACGCTGCCAAGATTTTCAGACAGGTTCACCCGGGCGCTGGTGCCGCGCAGGTCATCACCGTCCACCACGCTGACGGCCGCCGGGGTGTCCAGTTCGGACAGCCCTTCGCGCTGCTTTATCACCATCAGCGACGGTGCCTCGCCCGACGCGGTCACGGCGGAGGGCTGTGCATAGCTGACAGCAACGGGCGACAGCAGAAATAGCGGTGTCAAAACAACAGCAGAAGTTTTATTAATCACGGGAATTATTCGATGTGGATAAAAGATACAAAAAGTCTCACCCGGCTCCGCCCGGTAAGCGTCCGACATTCCCTGACGTAATACTGTCTTACCCAGCCAGGCAACGCTCAAAAGTATATAACCCCTGAGGCATTTTGCTTACGGCATGAGCAAAAACTCCCTGTAACGCGCTGCCACTCTTTTTCTCTGCCCGCTGCGCGTTACGGCAGGCACTAATGTGACCCAAGTCACAAAACGCGGGCGATTGTAGCACTCATTAATTTGCTTGCGAACTATTGTTAACGGTTTAACTAAATTGATTCACTTTAACGTCACAAAGTGAGGGGTTATTGAAAACGCAGACCTGCAGGGATAGTGAATACTAACTCTCAGTTAAGGCATGACAACACCATGACGCCGGTGAGACGCCGGGCTATAATCATTCTCATAACAACCTATGTGGAACCTCAACCAACAGGATGTACTATGCCATTTTCAGGACGCTGGCCGTTACCGCATTTCCCCTCCCCGCAGACGATGATGCGTACCCTGCTGGCCCCGGCGCTACTGCTGCTACTCAATGGCTGTTCATCCGGTTATCAGGGGCGTGAATGCAGCGGCGAAATTCAGACTCTCAGCGGCCAGCCTCGTGGCAGCGTTCAGGCACTGATTATTGATCGTTTCAACTCCTTCTCGGTTGCCCTGCCGGATCGCCAGCTGGACAGCGGCCCGCTGCTGTCCAGCGATCGCCAGCGCTATATTCCTTCCGCGACCACGGCGGATGGCTGGCTGGCACAGCGTATTTCCGACCACCGTTTTGCGGTGATAAACGCCCCGACCGACCAGGCGATCACCTTTACCTGCCCTTAACCTGCGAGTGCTCCTGCTGATGTCCATCCGTCAACTGATTACCAACCGACACACCTTTTTTGGCCGTGGGAGCGTGCAACAGCTGATCCCCCTGCTGAAGGATCCGGCGCTGCCAACCGTGCTGTTTTGCGGGCAGTCGTTTCTTAACGGCAGTGCCTGGCGGCAGATGAAGGCAGAGCTGGAGCCGCTGCTGTGTGGTATTGAGCGGGTCAGCCATGAAGCTTCCCCGGACGAGATTGACGCCTGGGCGGCCCGCTGGCGGGGCAAGGCCGCGCGGGTGCTGGCCATTGGTGGCGGAAGCGTACTGGATGCAGCAAAAGCCGTTGCCGCCCTGAGCCAGCATCCGTTGCCTACCCTGCGCTATCTGGAAAAAGTGGGTGATACCGCCGTCAGCGGGGCCACGCTGCCGCTGATTGCCGTCCCGACCACCGCCGGAACCGGTAGCGAAGTCACGCAAAATGCGGTGATCACCGATAAAACCACGCTGAATGTGAAGGCTTCGCTGCGTCATGCGAACTTTGTGCCACCGGTTGCCGTGCTCGACCCGGACCTGCTGCGCGGGGCCTCTGACCGCGTGCTGGCCTGCTGCGGGATCGACGCCTTTACCCATCTGTTCGAAGCCTATCTCTCCAACAGCGGTAATGCCTTTACCCGTCAGACGGCCATCAGCGGTATGCAGGCCTTTATGCGCGGCTGGGCGGCCTTTAACCGGAATGACGCAGCGGGAGATGAGGCGCGGGAACAGATGATGATGGCGTCATGGCTTGGTGGCCAGAGCCTGAGTATGGCCGGGCTGGGGGTGATCCACGGCATTGCCGGCGAGCTGGGTGCTATCCGGGATTACCATCATGGGGAAGTGTGTGGCCGCCTGCTACTGCCGTTCCTGCAGATGCTGAGTGAAAGCGATCACCCGCAGCAGGTCGTGCTGATGCAACAGCTGGATGCCGCACTGTTTTCCCGGCCAGATGGCTCCCCGGCGTTACGGCTCGCCAGCTGGCTGACCGCCAATGCGATCATGCCCTTCTGGCAGTCGCCCCCCGCCCTGAGCGCCGGAGATACCGACTGGATCCTGGCGCGATCTAACAGCAAAAACAGCCTGGTGACCTGGAGCAGAGATCAACAGCGCTGGCTGCTGGAACAGGCCTTCTGCGTGGAAGCATAAGCGTCGGGTGATGCGGGTCTGAAACATCCCGCAGCCACGGCGTCAGTATGCGGACAGAGTGGCCGTCAGCAGGTAAGGCAAAAGGGCTGACCGCTACCGCGATCGGCCTCCTGTGTTTCCTGCTGCGCCGGTCAGCCCGTCCGGTTTAGAAGGAACTCCAGTTATCATCTACTGCAGCGGCGGCGGGTTTTGCCAGCCGGGCTGCCGGTGCAATGGCCGGAACTTTCTTCGCTGCCAGCTCCACCGGAACGCGGCGGTCGGCCTGAAGGCGGAATGCCGAGACCAGCTGGTTCAGTGTGGATGCCTGCTCCTGCAACGACTGCGAGGCCGCTGAGGCTTCTTCCACCAGCGCGGCATTCTGCTGGGTCACGGTATCCATCTGACCAATCGCCAGATGCACCTGCTCAATACCCTGGCTCTGTTCCGTGGTGGCAGCCGCCATTTCCCCGACAATATCGGCAACCTGACGAATTGACCCCTGCACTTTCGCCATATTCTCGCCCACGTCTGCCGCCTGCACCGAACCGCTTTCCACCAGCTGCGCCGAGGTGGCAATCAGATCTTTAATTTCGCGCGCCGCCGTAGAGGAACGCTGCGCCAGGTTGCGCACTTCGCTGGCGACCACCGCAAAACCGCGCCCCTGCTCCCCGGCACGGGCAGCTTCTACCGCCGCGTTCAGCGCCAGAATATTGGTCTGGAAGGCGATGCCTTCGATCAGCCCGGTGATATCAGAGATTTTGCTGGAGCTGGTTTTAATTTTTTCCATTGTTCCGACCATCGCCGCGACAGCATTGCCGCTGTGGACAGACAGGTCGTTAGCGGTGCTGGCGAGCGAACTCGCCTGGCGGGCATTTTCAGCGCTCTGTTTCACCGTATCGTTAAGGGTACTGATACTGGCTGAGGTCTGCTCCAGAGAGGCCGCCTGCTCTTCAGTACGTGCCGAAAGATCTTCATTACCCGCAGCAATCTGGGTTGAGGCAGAACTGACCGACTGGGCGGAAGAAGTCACCGACCCCAGTACGCCGGAGACGCGGGCCATCAGGCTGTTAAACGCGGCGGCCGTTTTACCAATTTCGTCGTTGCGCGTGGCATCTGCCTGCTTGCTGAGATCGAGCGACTCGCTGACCAGCACCATCAGGTTCTGCATACCGTTCAGGCTGTTACGCACGCTGAAAATGGTTTTGATCGCCAGCAGCCCCAGCACGATAATCGCCGTGCCGGAGAAAATCATTACCCCCCAGAACACGTTGCCGTAGATCTCCGTATTCTCCCGGCGCAGCTCATTACTGGCATCGATATTCAGTTGGATCTGAGCCTGCAGGCCTGCTGATAACTTACGGACGGCAGCCCCCACCCCGCTTTCACCCTGCAGCAGCGGCAGCGAACGGGCGTCGTCATGCGAACGAGACGCAGTGATAAATTCTGGCAGAGCAGCCTGAATCAGCGTAATGCTGTTCAGCGCATCCTGCGTCATAGCGCGATCCGTATCGTTGGAAATATCATTGGCCAGATAGTAATCGGTCAGGGTTTTTAACTGGCCGATAATCTGCTCAATTTTAGTCTCAACTGCAGGCTGTTTGCTGCTGTCGTTTTCACTCTGATGCTCATACAGCGCCAGACGCAGCTCACTGGCGGCACCGATAGTTTTATCCAGATCTTTGATGCTGGGAATGGCGTTAACCTGCACAAACTCAAAGCGCGACTGGAAGCCGCTTAATGCCGAGAGGGAATACGCCGACAGCGCGATTAACGACAGCGCCAGTAAGATGAAAATGACGAACAGCCTTTTGGTAATGGTCATGCTGAATCCCCTGAAGATATGCAGATTTTCTGGCCGATCTGTGTCGGCCATCAAAGCAGGGTTATCGGTCATTCAGCGACGTAACTTTATCCATTCCCGGTTTCTTTCGTGTTTATTTTCTGTCGTCAGGTGACGGGGGCGCTGGCCTCCGCTAACCATCCCGGCCGCATTTCCGGTACGGAGCGCAGCAGTCGGGCGGTGTAATCATCCAGTGGGTCAGTGAACACCTGCTCCAGCCGCCCCTGCCGTACCACCCGACCGTGACGCAGCACCATGACCTCATCCGCCACCGCCCTGACCACGTGCAGATCGTGAGTGATAAACAACAGCGACACCCCGGTCTCTGCCTGCAACTTTTTCAGCAGTACCAGCACGTCGCGTCCGACCAGCGGATCGAGGGCCGAGGTCGGTTCATCGCAGACGATAAGCGATGGTTCTACCGCCAGCGCGCGGGCGATGCAGACGCGCTGTTTTTGCCCCCCGGAAAGCGCATGCGGATAGCGCCCGGCGAACAGCGGTGACAGCCCGACTTTTTCCAGCAGCTCTGTCACCCTGGCTTCGCGCTGCGGCGCGGAGAGTCCCGTCAGGCAGACCATAGCCCGCTCGATCTGCAGCCCGATGGTCAGACGCGGATTCAGTGCCGTATCAGGGTGCTGATGGATCATCTGCACCTGCTGCATCTGCTGCCGCGAACGCTGGCGTAACTGCGGCGGCAATCGCTGGCCGTTAAAGGTGATCTCGCCCTCAGACGGAGACACCAGCCCGCAGACCGCCCGGCCAAGCGTGGACTTGCCCGCCCCGGACTCGCCGATCAGCGCCAGCGTGCGTCCGCGCCCGATCGTGAGCGTTACCGCGTGGATCACCGGGTCATCGTGATAGTGGATACTGATATCGCGCGCGCTGAGCAGCGGCAGTGTCGCACTGCGTGGCTCATGCGGCTCACCGTGGCTGTGTAACAGATCGCGGGTGTAGGCTTCGGCAGGCTCTGCCAGCAGGGTCGCCGTCTCTCCGCTTTCCACCTCACGGCCGTGCCGCAGCACCATAATGCGCTGACTGAGCTGGGCGACCACCGCCAGATCGTGGCTGATATACAGCGCGGCCACACCGGTTAACCGGATAACCTGCTGGATGGCCTTCAGCACTTCCAGCTGGGTGGTGACATCCAGCGCGGTGGTGGGTTCATCAAAAACAATCAGCTCCGGCCCGGCGCAGATGGCCATCGCGATCATCGCCCGCTGAAGCTGACCGCCGGACACCTGGTGTGGGTAACGATGGAAAAAGGCCTCCGGCTGCGGTAGCTGCAGCTGGGCAAAGATCTCTACGGCGCGGCGGATAGCGGTCTGCCGGTTAAAGACCCGGTGGCGGAGGGCACTTTCAATCACCTGTTCGCCGATTTTTTTCGCCGGGTTAAACGCGGCGCTGGCCGACTGCGCCACATAAGCAATTTTAGCCCCGCGGATCCTGCGCCACTGACGCTCAGACAGTCCGGTGAGCGTCTGCCCGGCAAAGTGGATCTGCCCGCCGCTCAGGGTCATGCCATGACGAAAGTGGCCGAGCACCGCCTGACCGATCGTCGACTTGCCGGCCCCAGACTCCCCAATCAGTCCCAGTACCTCACCTTTGCGCAGGGTAAAGGTGATATCGTCCACCAGCACGGCATGACCGGCGGTGACACGCAGTTTTTCCACGCTTAACAGCGGCTGTTCGTTCATATTCTACTCCTGCCAGCTACGGCTATGCTGGCTTAACAGCCAGTCTGCAACGCTGTTTAACGCCAGCGCCAGCACGGCAATGGCCGCGCCGGGGATCAGGGCCGCCCATACGCCAAACAGGATGCCGTCTTTATTATCACGCGCCAGCCCGCCCCAGTCGGCGGTCGGTGGCTGAATGCCCAGCCCGAGGAATGACAGCGCCGACAGAAACAGCAGGATAAAGATAAAGCGCAGGGCAAATTCGGCCACCAGCGTGGTAAAGGCATTCGGTAAAATTTCGCGCCACAGCACCCAGCCAGGGCGCTCACCGCGCAGGCGGGCAACTTCAATAAACTCCTGAGCGGCAATATCCAGCGCCAGGGATCGCGCCACGCGCAGCACGCGGGTCGACTCCAGAATTCCCAGTACGGCGACAATCACCGGGATGGTCTTCGGCAACATTGCCAGCACGACCAGCGCCAGGATCAGCGTGGGAATGGCCATCAGAATATCGTTGAGTCGGGAGATGAGCTGGTCAACCCAGCCCCGGTAATAACCGGCCAGAAAACCCAGCGACGTGCCGATGGAAAACGCCAGCAGCGTGGCCACCGCGCTGACGCTGAGTGAGGTCCGCGTGCCCCAGATCAGGCGGGACAGCAGATCGCGCCCGAGATTATCCGTCCCCAGCCAGTTTTCGGGGGTCACGCCGCTCCAGGCACTGCCTACCACCTCGCCGGGCGCATAGGGGGCCAGCCACGGTGCCAGCAGCGCGACCAGAACAAACAACACCAGCGCGGTGGCACCGGGGAGCACAGCAAGTTTCAGCCTAAACATCCACATCAGTTCCTTGTCAAACCCCGCCGGCCTGGTTCAGCACCCGCAGGGGATAAAGCATCGCTATCGGTTAGCGGCTGTGGCGCAGGCGCGGATTGGCCAGCAGAGTGACCAGGTCGGCCAGCAGATTCAGCAGAATATAAATACCGGCCAGCAGCAGTGCGCAGTCCTGGATCACCGGAATATCGCGCTTGCTGATGCTGTCCACCATGTACTGGCCGAGGCCGGGATAAACAAAGACGTTTTCGACGATCACCACGCCCACCATCAGCCAGGCGAGATTTAGCACGATGACGTTGATAATCGGCCCCCAGGCGTTGGGCAGGACATGGCGGAACAGAATGGCAGAGGGCGACAGCCCTTTCATCAGCGCAGTGTCGACATAGGCCGCATTCTGCGCGCTGACCAGCGCGGCCCGCGTCATATTGCTCATATGGCCGAGAATGGCAAAGATCAGCGTCATACACGGCAGGGCTATCGCCAGCAGCCTGTCGCCGGGCGACATACCGTCGGCAACGCTGCTGTTGCTGGGCAGCCAGAACAGGGTAATGGAGAAAACCAGGATCAGCAGATACCCCGAAAAGAATTCCGGCAGCGACACCGCCGCGCGGGTAAACAGGTTCAGCAGACGGTCAATCCAGCTTCCCTGATAGCGCGCCGAGACAAAGCCAATCGTTAGCGCCAGCGGCACCGCGACGATGGCGGTGAAAAAGGCCAGCGACAGCGTATTGGCCAGACGATCCAGCAGCACCGGCGCTATCGCTTCCCGGCTGGTAAAGCTGTGGCCGAAATCGCCGCGCAGTACCCCGCCCAGCCAGCTGAGATAGCGGCTTACCGCAGGCTGATCCAGCCCCAGCTGCTGATTCAGTGCCGCCACCGCCTGCGGCGTCGCGGACTGGCCGAGGATGGCCGTCGCCGCATTACCCGGCAGCAGCTGAATACCGGCAAAAATCAGTATCGACACCAGCCACAGCATCACCACGCCCGCCAGCAGACGCTGGCCGGTCAGTTTTAACAGAGGAAAGTGGCCCTTCCCCCGACGTTCACGGAGTTCACTCATCAGCGCTTATGCAAACCACACTTTTTCTGCCGCGCGATTACCGCTCATGGTAAAGCCCGGAATGGCCACAAAGCCCTGAATTTTACTGCTGGCGGCATCCAGTGCATCGGCATACAGCGGAATGATTTCGCTGCCCTTCTCCACCAGCATGACCTGGATATCATGGTAGATCTGGCGGCGTTTCTGTTCGTCCTGTTCGCCGCGTGCGGCCGTCACCAGCTGATCAAACGCCGGCTCCTTCCACTGTGACTCATTCCACGGAGCGTTACTGGTGAAGACCAGCGACAGGAGCGCATCTGCCGTCGGGCGCAGCGACCAGTTGGACGAGACAAACGGCTTTTTCATCCAGACATTATCCCAGAACGCATCGTCCGGCACGCGTTCGACCTTCAATGGAATGCCCGCCCGCTCAGCGGAATTCTGATAGAGCTGTCCGGCATCCACGGCCCCCGGGAAGCCCGCCTCAGCGACAGATAACACCAGAGGGCCACTGAAGCCGGCTTTCTGCCAGTGATATTTGGCTTTTTCCGGGTCATACGGACGCTGTGGAATATCTTTGGCAAAGTACGGACTGGAAGGGAAGATCGGGTTATCGTTCGCCACCGTGCCATAACCGCCGAGCACGGTTTTGATCATCTGTTCGCGATCGATGGCATATTTCAGCGCCAGACGACCATCCAGGGAGTTAAAAGGTGCGGCGGTTGCCAGGCCCGGGAAGGTGAAAATCTGGCTGTCGCGCGAGCGCAGCAGCTGGATAGACGGCATATTTTTCAGGCGGTCAACAATACGCGGATTCACACGGTTAATCAGATGCGCAGAGCCGCTGGCAAGGGCCGCGACACGCGCCGTGGAGTCACTCATCGCCAGCGTTTCAACCGAATCCACGTGCCCACGGGCCGGGTTCCAGTGGTTCGGGTTGCGCTTCACCAGCGCACGCACACCGGGCTTAAAGCTTTCCAGAATAAACGCCCCGGTGCCGATCCCTTTATCAAAACTCTCATTCTCTGCAGTGATGGCAAAGTGGACATCACTCAGTAGCGCAATGAATTCGACGTTCGGCTCTTTCAGCTTAATCGTCACCTGATGGGGTGCCGTAGCTTCAAGGGATACCACCGGTTCCAGATAGCCTTTCACTGAAGAGCTGGATTTTTCATCACGATGATGGTTAAGCGAATAGACCACATCTTTTGCCGTCAGGCTGCGGCCATCATGAAACTGTACGCCCTGGCGAATCGTCAGCACCCAGGTCTTGCTGCCGTCGCTGGTCTCCCAGCGCTCGGCCAGCGACGGGGTGATTTTGCCGTTTTCATCGACTTCAGCCAGGCAGTTGAACAACTGGGAACCGACAAAGTACATATAGGATTCAAACCAGAACGCCGGGTCAAGACGGTCGGTACTGGAGCCGTTATCCATGCCCACAATCAGGTGGCCGCCTTTTTTTGGCGTGGCGGGCACGGTTTCCGCCGCCCAGAGAGAGTGCAGCGGCAGGCTGGAACAGGCTGCGGCGACAGAGAGAGCCCCGGTAGTTTTGATAAAGTCGCGACGATTCATAATGGTGTGTTTCCTGATTTTTATTGTTGTTTTCCGCCACAGCGGTAGAAGATCGGGTGTTTACTTCAGTGCTGATGCCAGGCGTTGAATATGCTCCGGGCCAATACCGCAGCAGCCGCCGACCAGCGTCGCTCCCGCAGCCACCCACTCCTGTGCCCAGTGCAGATAACCTTCCGGGTGAGTATCTTTACGCAAACCACTCAGGCCTTCATTCGCGCCACCGCCGTTACTGCCGTGCTCGAACGCATTAGCATAGACACCAATACCCGCTGGCGACCCCAGTCGCTGCAGGGCTGCTGCCGCCTGCTCTATCGCTGACAGCATCACTTCCGGGTGGCTGCAGTTAAACAGGATGTTTTCTGCCCCCAACGCCACCGCACTGGATACGGCAGCGTCGATGCTCTCCCCGGACCGCAGAGTGCTGGCTGGACGGGGATGATCAGGGTCATCATGTAAGCTAAATGACAGCCACAGAGGCTGAGGCTGGGCCGCCACGGCCTGCTGTATGGCGTCGGCTTCTGCAATGGAGCTGATGGTTTCCCCCAGCCAGACATCCACATACGGGGTCTGGGCCTCCACCAGCACGCGATGGATTTCCAGTGCGCGCCCGGCGTCAAAAAGATCGGGACGGTAAGACCCCAGAGCCGGTGGCAGGCTGCCCGCGACCTGAACCGGATGGGCAGCGGCATCGGCCGCCTGCCGCGCCAGCTGTCCTGCCAGAGCGGCAAGACGTTGACCATCGGCGGCAAAGCGTTCGTCACCAATATGGAAGGGCACAACAGCATAACTGTTAGTGGTGAGCGTTTCTGACCCGGCAGCCACATAGCTGTCATGGACCTCACGCACGCGCTCCGGCGCCTCATACAGCGCCAGCGCCGACCATTCAGGCTGACGGAAAGGCGCTCCCACACGGGCCAGTTCGCGTCCCATTCCGCCATCGAGGATCTTAATATGCTGCGTCATCGGCCTGTTCCTGTTCAGATTTGTCTACTGCCTCCATGCTACACAAATCGATGGCTATATGTCCAGACGTCTATAAGGCGAAATACGGGATAGTTAATATTGGCAGAGGATAATCATTGCAGACGATAGGTTGGGGGGAACTGCGCTCAGAAAGAAACAGGGTAAGGCAGATTGCCGGTGGCGGGATGCCACCGGCAGGAGTGCATTAATGGAGACCTGATAAATTGCCCAACAGGATCGCGGTGATCACCCCCGTCGCGGCGGCAATCAGCACGTAGTTGCCATCAACATAGGCCCAGTGCGCGCCGTGGGGCGGTTCATACAGCCCGCGATCGCGCCAGTCATCAACGCGGTAATCGTCTCCACGGAAGCGTTCCGGGGCCGGGTGACCGCGACGGAAGTCATGACCGTTCCAGGCAAAGTGGTCACGCTCCTGCGGACCACCGCGACGGCGATCGTCACGATCGTCATGACGGTCACTGTGACCGCGGTGCTCCTGTCCGCGATCCTGCTGCCACTGGGGCTCAGGACCGCGACCCGGGCCATCGGCAAAGGAGAGGGTGGAAAAAAGAGTGCTTGCTGTGAAAAGGCTAATCAGTAAAGTCAGTGTTGTTTTTTTCATATTCGTATCCTCAGGTTGCTCACGGCCTGCTCACTGCCGCACAACAAATATCGGGGATACTGCAACACTTCCCTATCTCACGAACTCCTAAAACCCGCTGGTTAGCGCTTTTTTTTCACCGTCTTAACGCAATCCTTACCCTGCCCGCTGAGCCCGCCCGGTCAGGCTTAGTTTTCCAGCTGATAGTCGAGGGTGATCTCAGCGCTGAGCAGTTTTGACACCGGGCAACCGGCTTTCGCCTGCTGAATAATCGTGTCAAACGCAGCTTTCTCAATGCCTGGCAGTTTCACCTTACTTTGCAGCGCCACTTTGGTGATGGCAAATCCGCCATCTACCTTATCCAGTGACACATCGGCGGTGGTATCAATGCTTTCCGCCGTATGGCCGGCATCGCCCAGCATCAGTGAGAGCGCCATGGAGAAACAGGCAGCGTGCGCAGCCCCAATCAGTTCTTCCGGGTTGGTTCCTGCTTTACCTTCAAAGCGCGTGTTAAAACCATAAGGCTGCTGGCTTAATGCCCCACTCTCGGTTGAGATGGTGCCTTTACCCTGCTTGATATTGCCTTCCCAGTGCGCCTGTCCTTTCTTATGAATGGTCATTGTTTATTCTCCGGTTATTTAACATCAGCTACCAGTATAGCCACCGTGCCAGAGACTGCGGAAAAATAGCCCACTTGCAGAATATTCCGGGCTGACAGACACTGTCAGTCCCCCTGTCAGGAGAAGACCATGTTTAAACCAGATGATTTTGTACAGTCCAAAACCGGCGGCCCCAAAATGCAGGTGCTGCGCGTCGATGGCTCAACATTGTATTGCGCCAGGGTGAATGATGCGGAGAAAAAAGAGGTCGCGGTAGCCGCTGATTCGGTCAATCTTTATCATGAAGAGGGCGATTTCGGCGTCTGCTGAGATCGTTCATTAATCAAAAGGGGCGACCGTTACAAGGTCGCCCGCTGATGAATAGCCGGAACAATTACCCGCGGCGTATCGCGGGGTGATCAGCCTCTGTTTTCAAAAGAGCGTGCAATAAAATAACCGGTACGGGCTATTTCTTCAGACTCTCCCTCACCTCTTTCACCTGCCCTGCGCTCACCGCATCCGCCTTGTTACTCCAGCCCTGACGAATAAAGGTCGCCAGCTGCGCCACCTCCTCATCGCTCAGACGGCTGGCGAAGCCCGGCATCACCAATGTGGACGGCGATTTAGTCGTAGAGGGCTGCTGCGCCCCGGCGAGAATAGTGTGGATCAGGCCGGTCGGATCACCGGCATTAACGAGTGTGCCCTGGTCCAGCTCCGGGAAGATACGCGGCGCGCCCTTTCCGGTGACGAAGTGGCAGGCCCCACAGTTATCCAGATAGAGACGCTCGCCGGTGGTCAGGTTTTTTGCCGCCGTCAGCTTCGCTTCGGTGGCACTCACCGTCCGGTCTGAGGACGGCACCGCCGGCTGGCCGCCGGTAAACTTCAGGTAAGCCGCGATTGCTTTCAAATCCGCTTCCGTCATCCACGACGTGCTGTGCTCAATCACCGAGGTCATCTCCCCGCCTACCGCGGCTTTGTCATTACGCCCGGTAGCCAGATAATCCACGGTTTCCTGTTCGGTCCATTTTGGCAGGCCCCGCAGCGACGGAACTTCCCAGCCATTCAGATTGCCGCCGGAGAGGAACCTGCTGTCGCTGCTGTCGAGTGCTTTCTCGTTCATGCCAATGCCGCGCGGCGTGTGGCAGCTGCCGCAGTGGCCGAGGCTTTCCACCAGATAGGCCCCGCGATTCACCTCTGCCGTGGCCCCGCCAATTGGCCGGAACGGCTCATCGCTGGCAAATGCCCAGTTCCAGAAGCGCATGCCCCAGCGCTGGCTGAACGGGAAGCTGAGATCGGTCTCCGGCGGCTGTTCGGCGCTCGGCTTCACGCCCTGCATAAAGTAGGCGTACAGCGCGTGCATATCCGCATCGGTGATTTTAGCGTAAGCCGGATACGGCATTGCCGGATACAGGCGGGTACCATCCGGCAGCACACCTTTGCGTACCGCATCGGAGAACTGCTGCTCGGTATAGTCACCGATACCGTGCTGTTTATCCGGGGTAATATTTGTGGAGTAAATCGTGCCCAGACTGGATTCGATCGCCAGCCCGCCGGAGAACGCCGGTTTCCCCGCTACCGTATGGCAGGCGCCGCAGTCGCCCAGGCGCGAAATATATTCACCCTGCCTGACCAGGCTGTCGTCAGCCTGTACCGAGGCAGCAAAGGCCCCCGCCAGCAGCACGGCGTTGGCAAGCAGCAGGCGTTTAAAGTTCATCATCGTCATCTCCTTATGCCTGCACCATCGGGCCGGGGTTTTTCAGGTAGATCTCTTTGATCGCCTGCGCGGCCATCAGGGTGATCGCACCGATGGTATCGGTCGGGTTCGCCTGGAAGTTCTGCGGGAAGGCGTTACCGCCCGGCACAAAGACGTTATGCACATCCCAGCTTTGCAGGTATTTATTCAGCGCCGAGGTCTGCGGGTTGTCACCCATCACCGCGCCACCGACGTTGTGCGTTGACACGTATTTGGTCAGGTCAAAGTGGGCGTCCATCGGCAGGAAACTTTCACTGTAGCTGTCCGGATTCAGCTCTTTGGTGATATCGCTGACGATGCCTTTCAGGTGTTGCTGTAATTTCAGTTCGTTCTGTTTCCAGTCGAAGGTCATGCGCAGCAGCGGGTAGCCGTAGTCATCGGTGTAGTTCGGATCAAGGTCGAGATAAATATCACGATACGACATGCAGGTGGTGGTAATGCTGATCTTCATTGAATGGCCGTACCACTCTTCCATCCCCTCTTTCCAGCCGGTTCCCCAGGCGGGTGTGCCTTTTGGCAGTGCGGTGCTGATCGGCGTCCCGGTGGCCTGTGAACTGTGGATCTTGGCACCACCAATAAAGCCCAGCCCCGGGCCGTCAAAGTTACCCGGCGAGATATCGTTAAACATCTGTCCGGTCGCCCCGGCGGTGGCAAACGGGTTAAAGTTTTTATCTTTAAAGAACAGCGTGGCACCGCCGTTGCTGAGGAAAGCGTAGTTACGGCCAATCACCCCGTCTTCCGTGATCGGATTATACGGTTTGCCAATGCCGGACAGCAGCATCAGGCGCACGTTGCAGAACTGGAAGCTGCTCAGAATGACGATTTTCGCCGGCTGGAAGCACTCGTTACCGTCTTTGTCGATGTAGATCACCCCTTTCGCGGTTTTCTTATCGTCATGCAGTACCACCTTCATCACGTTGGCGTGGACTTCATAGGAGAAGTTATCCATCCGCTTCAGGGCATCCATAACCGCCGTCTGTGGTGAGGCTTTGGAGTAGTTCAGGCAGGGATACTTACTGCAGTAGCCGCAGTAATTGCACGGGGCAATCTGGTTGCCGTACGGGTTAGTCCAGGCGCGGGATACACAGGCTGACGGGTTCGGGAACGGGTGATAACCCAGTTTTTTCGCCGCCTTCACAAACATCGTATTATTCAGCGTATCGTCCAGCGGTGGCAGCGGGAACGGATTCGCGCGCGGCCCCTCAAACGGATCGCCACCTTCGAGGATCTGGCCGCGCAGGTTGCCGGTCAGGCCGGACTGCCCGCAGATCATCTCAAACTTCTCGTAATAGGGTTCGATCTCTTCCCAGCTGAACGGGAAGTCCATAATGCGCATGTCGTCCTGCAGCACACCCGGGCCGTAGGCCTGGTCAGCGTAAGTTTTCAGCTTGAGATCGGTTGGCGTTGGACGGATCAGCACCGCCGTCCAGTGCAGGCCGGAACCGCCCACGCCGTTACCCGGGCAGAATGCGCCCCATTTACGGGTCGGCAGCGCGGTCTGACTCATATTGTAACGCACGGTCACCGCCGCTTCGGCCGGGGTGGCCATCACTTTGTTTCGCACCGCATAGGCGTATTCATCGGCCGGTTTCGGGTAAGCGAACTCTTCATAACCCCGATCGGCACCGCGCTCCAGCGCGCGGACTTTCAGCCCGGCCATCGCCAGCTCAATACTCATCAGCGAGCCAGCCCATCCCAGCCCGACAACAACGACGTCGACTTCTTCTTTATTAATTTGAGACATATTTAACCCTATCAACCCTTATCGTTTCGCGTGCAGGCGTCTTAGCGCCAGCGCAAAGTCGTGGGGGTGTCATTGACAAAAAAACGAACAGACACTCAGCAAACTCAGGCGCGTTCGCCCTTAATGCTGACCGGGCCTAAGGGATACGGGATGTTGTGCTGCTTCACCCATTCCAGATAGCTGGCACGCGCGCCGGGGAAGCCAATGGCAATCCAGGCTTTCATCCCTTTATTGCCGCCGTACATCGGGTCAGAGAGATAACCATGCTTGGCATCGGAGAGCAGACCGCTGAAGAACTGGGAGGCTTTCAGGTCAGGCTCGCCAAGATCGGCGAAGTGGATATCGTTTTTTTGCAGCTGGGTCAGGACGCTGTCTTTATCCTGCTGGTTAAGCTGATGGAAAGGCTTCTGATGGTGCTGCAGGCACCACTGATGAGTCAGTTTGATGCCGATCTTGTAGATTTGCTGCGGACGGAAGGGGATCTGATACCCCATGGTGGCCGGTGCCTGGGGATTAAACGGCCCTTTCATATAGATCTCATCACCCAGATCGGTATGCATCTGCTGGTCGATAAAGATCGGCACATTGGTTTCCAGTGCCCCTGGAGCTTTGCCTTTCCCTCCGGCGGGGATCAGGCTGTCACAGGCGGCCAGAATAAACTGCCATTCATCGCTGCTGAAGAAGATCGGCTGGTAGTCTGCCAGTTCCGGGGCGGCCATTTCGGCAGCCTGGGCGGCAGTCAGTCCCTTAAAGACCATCTCACCCAACGGCAATGCCAACAGCGACCCGAGTAAGAACTTACGGCGGGTAGTTTCTTTTTGAAGGAGCATTTTTACGACTCTCACACACTGAGAAAATGGCATCCGCGCAGCGGATGTCATTAAGGTTAAAGAACTGTTTTTATCTGTTTACATTGCCGCAATCTTAACCATACAAAGATGTCAAAATGTAAAAATTGGAGTGTTAATGTTTAAAGTTAAGAGCAGGTATTTCTCCTAACATTTCATAACAATGCCATCATGAAATGCAGGGGTTAAAGGCAGGGATTTAGCAGAAATTCGCGCACGGGATGGTAAAAAATGCAGGGAAATCCCGCATAATTAGTTTTTATCAGAAATAATAACCACAAGAAATAAAGTCATATAATTCTTGATTCATCCCGCCGGGTTTGACGGTCACTGGCCCTAACCGGAGTCCCTGACCTTGAGGGTAAAGCCGAGATCGATCACCAATTCGGCCGGTACCTGGCCCTCAATTTTATCGGCCAGCAGGGTCGCCGCCTCTTCGCCCATCTTCACCCGGTCAATCGCCACGGTGGTGATCGACGGCCGGTTCGCCGCCGCGAAAGCAAGGTCACCAAAACCAATGACGGCCAGCCTCGCGGGGACGGCCAGTCCGCACGCCTCCGCTTCCATGATCACCCCCTGGGCCAGGGTATCTGAGCTGCAGATAATGGCGTCAAACCGTTCTCCCCGCGCCAGCAGCTGGCGCATGCCCTGCCTTCCGGCATCAAGTGAGGTCGGCACCGGCGCATTGACGCCGCGTATGCGGCAACCCGGCTGTCCCTGCATCACATCAGAGAGTCCCTTACGCCGCTGCAGGGCACGCCGATCGCTCGCCCAGACCAGCCCGAGATTGAGATAACCTTTTTGCAGGCAGTAGTGCCCCAACTGCGTGCCAATCTTCTCATGAGAGAAGCCCACCAGCATATCCAGCGGTGTCGGGGTCAGATCCCATATCTCCACCACTGGCAGGCCAATATTCAAAATGGTTTTTCTCAGCTCGGGGCTGTGATGAATGCCGGTCAGCACTATGCCGTCGGGGCGGCGCGAGAGGATAGTCGCGACAATGGAGGCTTCATTATCGGCAGAATAGCCGGTGATGCAGAGCAGCATATGGTAGCCACGCTGCGCCAGCCGGTCCCCCAGCGCCTGCACGGTGTCGACGAACATACTGTTATTAATCTGCGGCACCACTACGGCGATCAGGCGGCTGCGCTTTGATGCCAGCCCCCCCGCCAGCATATTCGGGATATAGCCGGTGGCCTGTATGGCCTCCATCACCCGGGCCACGGTTGCCGGGCGCACCACCTGCGGCTTATTAATTGCCCGGCTGACGGTCATCGGAGAGAGCCCGGCCACCCGCGCGACATCCTCCAGCGTTGGATTTTTACTGACGGCGGCCCCACGTCCCTCATCATGATTTTGCATCGGCTTCCCGGCGGCTAAAATGTTTGCGCTATCATTTTCGCATAAAACCCTGCGGTGAAACAGGGATCGGTGGCCGTGTCGGGCAGCACGATGAATATGTTACACTCAGCCGCGCACGGGAAGCTGACTTCCCGCTTTCCCTTACCCCACTGAGTGTGAAATGCCATGAATAAAAGAGCGATTGCCCCTACCCTGATTTTTATTGCCGCGATGGCATTTCTGGTGTGGTTTATTGCCTCTGGCGCAGCGATGCCGGGTAGCTGAGATCAGGACGCGGAAGGATCCAGGGCAACCTGTGAGCCGTCCGGCCGGTCGCGCATCTGTACGGCAAACAGCGCACGGGTGCGCATGGCATCCACACTGCGTACCGCATGAAGGTTATCCGGCACAAATTCCCCACCCAGAATAAACGGGATTTTCGGCAACAAACGGTAACCCGCAGGCAGTGCCCCGTGCTGATCCTGCCAGTCCTGCGCCAGCGGATAACCGGTTAATACTGAATAGTCTTCAAGGATCAGGGCACTCCAGTGCTCAAGGCTTTCGGCCATCCAGCTAAACTCGCCGGTTTCCGGTTCGAAGCTGAACACGCCGCCCTGCCGCAGGCAAAACTGCACGCCAAAGATATCTTCCGCAAAGAACAGCGCGTCACGCGCCAGATCCTGGAAAGCCTCTATCCACAGCTCAGGCTGGTTCCACTGCTGCAGGCCGGGCTCATTTTCCACCGCCTGCCACGGAAAGATATGCAGGGCAGAGACAAAACCATAGCAGCCGTTTTTCGCGGTCAGCAGTTGGCGAAGCTCTCCGACCAGCGCGGGATCTGCCGTCGTGATGATGGGCATATCCTGCGGGGTGGCTGCCAGGCTGTCACTACAGAGGGAGAGGAGTTTTTCAGTTGAGGTGGTCATCATACGGCCCTGGAATATTGACGGTTAACGGGGATTAGCCGCTAAGGTTAACATCAACAACAGGCCTGGGGAAAACGCTCGACGGGTTTAGTTTTGTGCTGTGCTCGCGGGACGACAAACCATCTGGGCTTTACAGAAAATGCAGTTGGCACCATGGGGATTTTTAGCGGTGATACTGAAAGGCGAAAAGCGGAACTGGCAGCCGTGACAAGACGGACACTGATATTTAATATTTTGGATAATAGACCTACATATTTTTATTTTAAGAGAAAATTTGGTAATGAGCGTTGAAGTTAACACAGTTTTTACATTCCGTCTGTTTTATCTTCGCGATGCAGCAAATCCTGATACAGCGTGCTTAAGGCTCCCCCCACCAAAAACTGCTGCCTGATCCACTGCGTGACCTGACCGCTGGCCGGTTCCCGGGTGACCAGCAGCAGCCGGGATGCCGGTCGGGGATTCCTGACCTCCCGCGTTACCAGCGCGTCGCCCGCTTCCCTGACAAGGTAGTCCGGCAAAAATCCGATCCCTTCCCCCAGAATCTGACACTGACATTTCGTCTGGAAGTCCGGCACCAGAATAACCTCCTGCCCGTGGAGCAGCCAGCCAATACGCTGATTCAGGGTAAGGGCCGTGTCCGCGACCATAATATTGGTAAAGCGCCGCAGTGCGTTTTCGCCAATCGGCTGCGGCAGCACCGCCAGTGGATGATCGGGCGCAATCGCGAACTGCCAGTGTACGCTGCCTATGTCGGCACACGTAATGCTGCCACCCTGCGGCGGGCTGTCCGGCGCGCCGATAGCGATGGTCGCCTGGTGATGGATAAAAGCATCCCAGACGCCATTGTAAACCTCATGAGTGACGGTCACCTGACAGGTGGGAAAGGCCTTTTTCAACAGCTGTAGCAGGCGCGCAGTGTGGCGGGGCGTAAACAGCAGATGATTGATGCAGATACGTACCCGCGACTCCACGCCCCGGGCAATGGCATCCACTCCCTGTTTTATTGCCCCAAAATCCGCCAGCAGCGCCAGCGCTTTTTGGTGAAAATAGTGGCCTGACTCCGTCAGCTCAACGCGGCGGGCGTGGCGTATAAAAAGCGACACCGCCAGACCGGACTCCATGCGCTTAATGGCGTAGCTGATGGCAGAGGTGGTCACGCCCAGCTCAATAGCGGCCTGGCTGAAACTGTGGCAGCGCACAACCGCCGTGAATACCTGCAAATTTTCTTCGTTAAATATCGAGTTCACGCGGCGTTTCCTCCTTCACTCTGCGTTGATTATTATTCAACAATAACCCCATCTGGTGTGAATTATTTTTAAACGGATACCTCCGGGTTTTACAGGCTGTTATTGTCTTACGATGGATTATCACTCGCCTGTCAGGGAAAATTTATGCCCTCTGCTCACGCTTATTCGCCCTCTGCCGCCCGCGCGCTGCAGGAACACTTTCTTGATGCCGCCCGTCAGGGTGACCTGGCTGCCCTGCAGGCATGCCATGCCCAGGGCGTCGACCTCAACACCATGACCGTGCAGCGCACCAGCGCGATAACACTGGCGGCACAGCTTCAGCACTATGACTGTGTGGCCTGGCTAATGCGCGCCGGAGCAGATATAAATCAGCAGGATAATACCTGCCTGAACCCGTTTCTTATCGCCTGTCTGAATAACGATCTCCGGCTGCTACGGCTGCTGCTGCCCGCCTCGCCCGACCTGAACTGCCTGACCCGCTTTGGCGGCGTCGGCCTGACGCCAGCCAGTGAGAAAGGCCACGTGGAAATCGTCCGCGAACTGCTGACCCACACCGCTATCAACGTGAATCACACCAATTTTCTCGGCTGGACGCCGCTGCTCGAAGCCATCGTGCTTAACGACGGCGGCCGCGACCAGCAGGTGATTGTTCAGCTGTTGCTGGATAACGGTGCCAGCCCGCATCTGACCGATAAATACGGTAAAACCCCGTTACAGCTGGCGCGTTCGCTCGGCTATGACGCGATTGCCACACAGCTTATTCACGCAGGAGCCCGCGATGACTAATTCCGACCCGCAACGCCGTACCTTCCTCAGCCACGGCAGCAAACTGCTCGGTGCCTGCGTCCTGCTGGGCGCTGGCAGCCCGCTGGCCGTGGCCGTGGCCGCAGGCAGTCACTCCCCTTTCAGGCAGGAAAAGACGATGTCGACCCTCAGCGCCCGCCATTACTATCTGGATAACGTGCTGCTGGAAACCGGCTTTGACTATCAGGACGGGGTCGCCGTTGCGACCCGGACGGCACTGCACTGTCTGGAGATCAACGACGGCAAAATCGTCGCCCTGCGCGCCGGCAACCAGCGGCCGGATAGCAGCCTGCCGCACGCTGATGCCGGAGGAAAACTGCTGCTGCCCGCCATGCGTGACATGCACATTCATCTGGATAAGACTTTCTACGGTGGCCCGTGGCGCGTGCAGTCCCGCCCGGCGGGCACCACCATTAAGCAGATGATCGCGCTGGAACATCAGCTACTGCCAGAGCTGGCACCGCATACCCGGGAGCGGGCCAATAAGCTAATCGATCTGGTACAGTCGAAAGGCTCCAGCGTGGCCCGCAGCCACTGCAATATTGAACCCGTTTCCGGTCTGAAGAATCTGGAAAATCTGATGGCGGTGCTGGAGCAGCGCCGCAGTGGCTTCAGCTGTGAGATCGTCGCCTTCCCGCAGCATGGCCTGCTGCTGTCAAAATCTGAACCGCTGATGCGTGAAGCCATGCAGGCGGGTGCCCACTACGTCGGCGGGCTCGATCCCACCAGCGTGGACGGCAATATGGAAAAATCCCTCGATACGATGTTCCAGATCGCCGTTGACTATAACAAGGGCGTGGATATCCATCTGCACGAAACCACCCCGGCGGGCGTCGCTGCTATCGATTATATGATTGACCGGGTGGAGCAGACCCCGCAGCTGAAGGGAAAACTCACTATCAGCCATGCGTTTGCTCTGGCCACGCTCACTCCGCAGCAGGTGGCAGAAACCGCGCAGCGCATGGCGGCACAGCAGATCAGCATCGCCTCGACGGTGCCGATTGGCACGCTGCATATGCCCCTGAAGCAGCTTCAGGATAACGGGGTTATGGTGATGACCGGCACCGACAGCGTCATTGACCACTGGTCGCCGTATGGCCTCGGCGATATGCTGGAGAAAGCCAACCTGTACGCTCAGCTGTATGCGCGTCCGGGGGAACTTCCGCTGTCGCGGGCGCTGGCTATCGCCACCGGTAACCGCCTGCCGCTTAACGAGCGCGGCGAGCGCGTCTGGCCCATGGAGCAGGATGAAGCCAGCTTTGTGCTGGTTGATGCCTCCTGCTCGGCGGAGGCCGTGGCGCGTATCTCGCCGCGCACCGCCACCTTCCATCGCGGAAACCTCGTCTGGGATGCGCTTAACAGGGCGTAATCCGCTGGCAGACAAAAGTTTACACGCGTAACCATTGTCAAACGCGGCTGTCTGGTTAAGATAGTCGCACTTAATGAATGGGGCGGGTGATGACAACTCGGCAACGCAAAGCAACGGGCTTTCTGATCCTCGCCTGTCTGGTCATACTGATCTGTATGGCACAGCGCGTGGCGAGCCTGCACGTCCTGTCCCCGCCATCCGTGACGGCCAGTCTCAGCGTTATCTCCCCGGACAGCGATGAAAGCGCCCCGCTGACCCCCTGTGAGGTAAGCGCCAAAACCCTGCTGGTGGTCCCTCCCCTGCTGTTCGACGGTGCCGTTCCTGCGCCCAGTCTCCTGCTGGCGGTATTAGCGCTGCTGTGCACGCTGCCATTCAGGTTTCCCCCGGTACGTGCCCGTCGCGCACCGCTGTTACGCATCCATCTGATCAACTGCAATTTCCGCGAATGACAGACCGCTTCCCCCGGTTCTGACTTTTTCATTTACGGAGAAATACCATGTTTACGCTTATCAGGGGCCTTGTCCTCCTGCTGCTGTTCTGGCTGCCTGCGCTTCAGGCGGCCGACAGCGGCTGGCTGCAAAACCCTCAAAACAGTCACGCGGAGGTGCGCCTGCGTACCGATGCCTCACAGCCCGACCGCACACGACTGCTGCTGGATATTCGCCTGCAGGACGGCTGGAAAACCTACTGGCGTTCGCCGGGAGAAGGGGGCATCGCTCCCGCCATTCGCTGGCAGGACGGCATCACCAGAGCACACTGGTTCTGGCCGGTTCCACAACGCTTTGACGTCGCCGGGATCAGCACTCAGGGCTATCATCAGCAGGTATCCCTGCCGATTGAACTGCCTGCCCCGGCCCCCGCTTACCTTGCCGGGACGCTGACACTATCGACCTGCAGTCACGTCTGCATCCTCACGGATTACCCGTTCAGCCTGAAGATGTCTGCATCCGCAGACCCGGCATTCAACCATGACTATGCCCGGGCAATGGGCACAGTGCCGATTGAACACGGCCTGACGGATCGTATTACCGCCGGTTACCGGCAGGGTGAACTGCAGATTGTGGCCGACCGTCAGAATGGCTGGCAGCAGCCGGCGCTGTTCCTTGACGGGCTTGCCGGCAGCAGTTTCGGCGAACCACGTTTTACCCTGAACGGATCTCAGCTGGTCGCCCGCGTGCCGGTCAGCGATGAGTGGGGCGACAACGCGCCGGACCTCAGGGGTAAAATCCTGTCGCTGGTGCTGGCGGACGGCGGTCTGGCGCAGCAAGTCAGCCTGCCGGTGGAAGCCAGTACAACGCCACCTGCGGCAACCCTGCCGCTGTGGCAGATGCTGCTGATGGCGCTGGCCGGGGGCTTTATTCTCAACCTGATGCCCTGTGTGCTGCCGGTACTGGGCATGAAGCTGGGCAGTATTATCACCGCCCCTCAGCGCGACCGCCGCAGCGTGCGGCTACAGTTCCTCGCCTCCAGCGCCGGCATTGTCGCCTCATTCATGGCGCTGGCGCTGCTGATGACGGCGCTGCGCCTGACGGATCGCGCCCTCGGCTGGGGCATCCAGTTCCAGAACCCGTGGTTTATCGGCTTTATGGTGCTGGTGACGCTGCTGTTCAGCGCCAGCCTGTTCGGCCTGTTCCACCTGCGTCTGCCCTCCGCGTTCAATACCCGACTGGCCACCCGGTCAGGGCACGGACTGAGTGGACATTTCTGGCAGGGTGCATTTGCCACTCTGCTGGCCACGCCCTGCTCTGCCCCGCTTCTTGGCACGGCGGTGGCCTTTGCGCTGGCCGCCCCGCTGCCGCTGCTGTGGGTGATGTTTGTTGCGCTTGGCACTGGCATGAGCCTGCCCTGGCTGCTGATCGCAGCCTGGCCCGCACTGGCACTGAAGTTACCGCGCCCCGGCCGCTGGATGAACGTGCTGCGCATCCTGCTGGGCTTACTGATGCTGGCCTCCTGTTTCTGGCTGGTTAGCCTGCTGGTCAGTCATATTGGTGCTACCGCCGCGCTGACTGTGGCTGCCGTTATCGCGCTGATACTGCTGGCCAGCCTGGTAAAACAGTGTGGTATCAAACTCGCAGCGATGGTCACCGCACTCCTGCTGGTGTGTGCGGGCGGCGTACTGCTGACCGGTGTCCTGAGTAACACTCCGGGTAAAAGGGCGTTGCAGGATCGCGTTAACTGGCAACCCTTGTCAGAACAGGCCATCCGCCAGGCGCTGGACGCCAATAAGCGGGTATTTATCGACGTTACTGCCGACTGGTGTGTGACCTGTAAAGCCAACAAATACAACGTACTGCTGCGGGAAGATGTGCAGCAGGCGCTGCTGGCTGACGATGTGGTGCCCCTGCGCGGTGACTGGAGCCGGCCTTCCGAAACCATCACCCATTTTCTGCAACAGCGCGGCAGCGTGGCCGTGCCGTTTAATCAAATTTATGGACCGGGTGCTCCCCGGGGCGTGGTGCTCTCGCCGCTGCTTGACCGGACTACCCTGCTGAAAACCCTGAATGATGCCAAAGGAACTGAACAATGAAAAAATCCCTGATCGCTCTGCTACTGGTTGCCACCCCGCTGTGGGCCGCCGCGCCCTTCACCCCGGAACAGGAGGCGCGTATTCAGCAGATGATCCGCGAAACGCTGGTGCAAAATCCGCAGATCCTGGCGGAAGCCGCCGATGCTTACGATAAGCAGGCGCTGAAACAGCAGGCCGACGTCACCGGCCAGGTGATCGCACAGAACCGCGCCGCACTGTATGAAGATGCCGGTTCGCCCCGCCTGGGGGCAAAAGACGCGAAGCTGACGCTGGTGGCGTTCACTGATTACAACTGCCCGTACTGTAAGCAGTTCGATGGGCTGCTGGAAAAGCTTGTGCAACAGTACCCGGACGTTGCCGTGGTGATTAAACCCCTGCCGTACCGTTCGGAAAGCTCGCTGACCGCCGCCCGTGAGGTACTGACGCTGTGGCGGCAGCAGCCGGATCGCTGGCTGGCACTCCATCAGCGGCTGATGGCGAAAAAAGGCTACCACGACGACGCCAGCATCAAAGCAGCGGAACAGAAGCTGAACATCACTCTGGCGCAGCCGGACAGGCAGAGCCTGGAGACAGTCAACACCAATCTTAAACTGGCGCAGCACCTGGGCATTGAGGGTACACCGGCCACGCTGATTGGCAACCGCCTGCTGCCCGGTGCGGTCTCCTATGAGCAGCTGGAAAGTCTGGTGAAACAGCAGCTGGCGCAGACGCCATGAGCCGTATGAAGCGCTGGACGCGCGATCTGCTGCTGCTGGCGCTGCTGATGGCCGGGCTGATGTGGGTGATGGACCAGTGGCGCGCGCCACAGGCCCCGCTGGCCTTTGCTGATCAGCCACTCCATACCCTTGACGGGCAGGAGGTTACGCTGAACACTCTGAGTCAGGATCGCCCTTTGCTGGTCTATTTCTGGGCCAGCTGGTGCGGTATCTGCCGCTTTACCACGCCGGTAGTGGCCGGGATGGCGCAGGACGGCAGCAACGTGATCGGCATTGCGCTCCGCTCCGGGGATGATGAAAACGTCCAGCGATATTTGCAGGTGAAGCAGTATCAGATGCCGCTGGTTAACGACCCGGAAGGCCGCCTGTCTGCTCACTGGCAGGTGAACGTCACGCCAACCCTGGTGATCATTGATAAAGGCCGGGTGGTGAGCACCACCACCGGCTTTACCAGCGGCTGGGGCATGAAGCTCAGGCTGTGGTGGGCAGGCCGATAACCCTCAGAGTGGAGGGAGAGATCCTCCCCCCTCTCCCCATCAGGCACCGGGCGATCGGGCGCGGTGCCCTCTTTTTGCTATGCTTTTGCGTAAGATCATCCTACTGACCCCCGCTGACATAAGGCAGACCCCATCATGACATCTCCACAGGCTTTAATTATTGGCGCTTCACGCGGCATCGGTTCAGGACTGGCAACCACTCTGGCCGATCGCGGCTGGCACGTGACCGCGACCACGCGTAACGAGATCCCCGCCAGCACCGCCGCTATCCGCTGGCTGACGCTGGACATTAACCTGCCGGAACAGCGCGATGCGCTGAAGGGCGAACTGGCAGACCAGCAGTTTGACGTAATTTTTATTAATGCGGGCGTTTATGGCCCGGATCACCAGACGCTGTCGCGCACCAGCGACGACGAAATGCTGGCACTGTTTCAAACCAACACTTTTTCGCCGGTGCGCTGCGCGGAAATGCTGTTGCCACTGGTTAAGCCACGCAGCGGCATCCTGGCGCTGATGACCTCGCAGCTGGCCAGCCTGAATGAAAACCCGGATGCCACCTACCCGCTGTATGCCGCCAGTAAAGGGGCACTGAATATGCTGGCACGCGGCCTGTCGGTGCAGCCCGAAGCCCAGGATAAAACGCTGCTCTGCGTACACCCCGGCTGGGTCCAGACCGATATGGGCGGCAAAAGCGCCCCCCTGACGGTGGCACAGAGCGCGGGCGGCATTGCCGACCAGTTGGAAGCATGGCGCGGTAAGGGCGGCCATCACTATATTGATTACAGCGGTAAGTTACTGTCCTGGTAACGGCGCTTCAGCATCAACCAGCAGCAGCGTTCCGCTGCTGCCGGGCAGCACCCGATGCGGGCTGCCCGGCGGTATCACAATATAGTCCCCGCTTTTCAGCACCACGGCCTGCCTGTCTATTTCCAGCGTCATCAGCCCCTCGATCACCACCAGCAACTCGGCAAAATGCTCATGCACTTCCTCAGGTATCCCCTCTTTCCCCATGCGGATCAGCTTCACATTCGCCTGTCCGATCCGACTGAGGATGACCGACTGCCACGCCTGCGGTAGCGCCGCTGCTCCGGTTAATAATGATGTTGCCTTCAGCACAGCCCCTCCTTTTTAGTGCCTTTATAATAAGCGCTATTGATACCTGAAAGACGGCATCAGGGGATGTAAGATAATCCGCTAAGCTTTTGCAGCAGGCTGTTATCTGCCAGGACAGATTTATCGCAAACTCTTTTCTTTTTGCCCGGTTTCTCAATGTTTTCCTCTGCCCACCGGTGATAGAATCAGCAACGCGGTACAGAGGGGAATGCGCCCCACGAATCACACCGATAAAAAATAATAACAACGCGTTAGCGCTCTCTGACATGACAGCCTTTGCACGATTTATCCTCCACTTTACGACCCGGGAACTCTGACCTATGAAGGAAAATTTGATTGAGCGCATCTCGACCGCGCTGGGATCGGAAAAAACCCTCGAAGGATTTGTGCGTCAGCTGCTGGAAATGCTGGAGCTGGTGACCGAGATGGAGTCCACCTATCTCACGCGGATCGACGAAGAGGGTAACGAACAGCATATCCTGTATGCGCGTAACAGCAGAAAAATGCAGATCCCTGAAGGACTGACGGTACCGTGGCAGGATACGCTGTGTAAACGCGCCCTGGATGAGGGACGGCGTTACACCTGTGAGGTGCCTGATATCTGGGGGGATTCTGACGCGGCCAGAGCGCTGGGGATCACCACGTACGTCAGTACCCCGGTTGTTATGGGCGACGGCACACTGTTCGGAACGCTGTGCGCGGCCAGCGCCCGCAGGCAGCCACTGTCTCAGCGCGGCGAGCAGGTTCTTCAGCTGTTTGCCGAGCTTATTTCACAGTATCTTCGCAAAGAGCAGCTGCTGGAAGAGTTGCAGGACGCCAACGCCACGCTGACCGCTGCCAGCTTCACCGACGAACTCACCGGGCTGCCTAATCGCCGCGCGGTGTTTGCCCGTCTGCCCGCGCTGTTTAGCCATGCGCGCAATGACACCCATCACCTGCTGGTCGCGTTTATCGACCTGGACGGGTTTAAGGGAATTAATGACCGCTACGGCCACCAGACCGGGGATGAATTCCTGCGGGCTATCGGCCGGCGGCTGAAAGAAGTGATCCGGCATGACGACGTGCTGGGGCGTCTGGGCGGCGACGAATTTATCCTTGCCACGGCTGTTGCCTCGCAGGATGACACCGCTGCCGCCACGCTGAAGCAGCGTATCTCGGCGATCCTGAGCGGTAGTTATCAGCTTTCTGCCGCGAAAATAGAGTATGCCGGTGCCAGTATTGGCCTAGTCAGCGTGGACCCGGCCCTGAGTACGCCGGACAGTGCGGTGCGGGATGCCGATGCCGCCATGTATCAGGACAAAGACCGACGCAAACAGAATCTGGCCTGCGGTCAGGGGCTTTAGTGACATAGGTGGTGACCTGCCTAAAGTTTCAGGCAAAAGGACCGATGTAAGTAGCATTCATCCTGAACTGTTCGGACCTACTATGTACCTGATTAAACCCGCAGAGCTGATTCTGCTGTCAATAACCCTGGCATACTGTCTGGCTACCTACCTCTGGTTCTAGCGCTCAATGGATGAGACCCCCGCTAACCTGATGGCATAATGCTTCAGCCCCGGCAAAACGTAACCGACCCCTGCGTCGGTTTTTTTATGGCTGTTTTACGAATATAAACCTCGCAGAATACGAAATAAATGCGACCCTTATTCCGATAATTATTCCTTTAAGCCAAAGAAATAGATTGCCTAACTGAAATTTGGTAGCGTTACTTTTTTGCAAATATCAAGGATACGATGATGCAATGGCAACAGCTCCTCTGTAGTGCCCGCCGTAAAGATAAAGAAAAGATCACCCCGCCTGAGACCGATTCCGCGCGTCATTCGACTCGCCAGGGACGCCAGGAGATCGAGCGTGACTATGATCGCCTGCTCTTTTCTGCCCCCACGCGCCGCCTGGCCGACAAAACCCAGGTATTTCCCCTTGACCGCAATGACAGCATACGGACTCGCTTAACCCATTCACATGAAGTAGCCAATTTTGCCCGTGGCATAGGTATGCGACTGGCATTTGATCTGAAAGAGGAAATTTTTGGTCCCCTGGATAATATCTGCGTCGAGCGCGATATTCCGGCCCTTCTGGCAGCTATCGGTTTAGCCCATGACTTAGGCAATCCGCCCTATGGTCATCAGGGTGAGGCCGCAATGCGGACCTGGTTTATCCGCCACCTTGCTCCACTGGTCAACAAGCAAGATGCCTTCTACAACGATTTCTTTCATTTTGACGGCAACTCACAAACCTTTCGTCTGGTGACAAAACTACAGATCCTCAACGATCAGTTCGGACTGAATCTGACCTACGCAACGCTGGCTGCCCTGATCAAATACCCCCGTTCCTCCTACACCACGAATCAAACCCCGTGGAAAAAACACGGCTTTTTTTATTCTGAAGCCAAGGTGGTTGAAGAGGTCTGGGAAAAAACCGGGCTAAAAGAAGGGGTGCGTCATCCACTGACCTACCTGATGGAGGCCTGTGACGATATCGCCTATTCCGTGCTGGATGCTGAAGATACCGTCAAGAAAGGACTTGCCTCCTATCACGATCTCATCAGCTTTCTTCAGTGCTGGCATAAAGGTGATGAGGTTATCGACGCGCTGATTAGCCAGACGGAATTAAAAAATCGCCAATGGGACACCCATACCAATGGGCTCTCTCCCGCTGAGCTTAACGATATGAGTATGCAAATGTTCCGGGTCTATGCCGTCAGTACCCTGATCAATGCGACCGTTGACGCTTTCCGGGATTATCACCACGTGCTGATGCAGCCTTGTTGTACCTTTGAGGACTTAATGAGGGTCAGCCGGGGCCATCAGCTATGTGAAGCGCTGAAAGAGTTCGACAGAACGCGGGGCTATCGGCATCGTTCCGTTCTGGAACTGGAGCTGAAGGGCTCGAACTATATTCAGGGACTGATGGATATGCTGTGGCTCGGCATTCACGGGCATAAAACACCGACAGAAAAAAAAGAAGATAATAAGCGTGCCCAGTGCGAAGCCGGCTTTACCCCACTGCCTACGTATCGCTCAGACACCCCTTTTGGCCGTTACGCCTATGGGCGCATCTCAGAAAATTACCGGCGTATTTTTGAAGATCCCCATAACCCCCTGCCCCGGCTGTACAAAGAAGCACAGCTGCTCACCGATGCGGTGGCAGGGATGACGGACAGCTATTTGATGGACCTTCATGATGAGTTAAAATCGCTCTATGAATACGAATGTCGTCAAGAGCCAGAAGCATCTTAAACGCCGTATCGAACGCTTTTTCCTTTGTCGCAGTGAAGGTCAGGCTGCCAGGGTGTTAATCGACGCGCTGGCAGCGCACAGCCGCGCATGGATTTTCGGCGGGATGATCCGCGATATCGGGCTTTTTGGTCGCAAAGGATTTACTTCTGATATTGATATCGTTGTCGACAGCAACCACGAGAACTTATTACAGCTTCTCTCTGCCCTGGGGGTTTCCCAGCCAGCACTGACCCGTTTTGGTGGCATCCGTTTTCGCTATCACGCGATGGACTTTGATATCTGGTGCCTGTCCGACACCTGGGCTTTTAGAGAAAATCTGATCCCGCTGGAAGATGCGAACAGCCTGTTCAAAACAACGCTGATGACGTGGGATGCGATCCTCTATGACGTTAACAAACGTCAGGTGATCAGCCCGGACAACTATCTGGACGATCTGAACGACCGGCGTCTGGAACTGGTTTTTGGCCAAACGCCTAATGAAACCGGCTCACTGATTAAGATCCTTCGGACTATCTACAATAAGCGCGTGGAAGTGCTGGGGCCTGGGCTTTGTCAGTATCTCGCACAACGACTTGGGCAGGTTGAGTTCGAGCTGCTGTGGCGCTATGAAATGACGCATTACCGCACAAACTCTTTCAGCGCCGACCAGATTACCGAGCTGATGCGCTATCTGGATCGGGCCAGCCCGACGTGCGATCTCAAGATCAACATCAATCAAAGAGAATGTCAGCTGGCGTTTCAATTTAACGATCAGCAAGGCAAAGGATGAGATGTGCGGATTATCTTTGATATGACTCAACATTTCCTGTCAGAGTTGTGCTAATATCCTTTCCGCTCTGCGGCCATCGTATAATGGTATTACCTCAGCTTCCCAAGCTGATGACACGGGTTCGATTCCCGTTGGCCGCTCCAGCCCCTCTCTCTCAGTCCCGTTTCCTTCCTTAAGCAAAATTTCCCGTAAAACTTTTTGATCCGATGCCGATAACCGTTATCAGGAAAAATGAGGGTCGGGCAGGATCATGCTAAGTCTAAAAACCAATATGTCAGCGCTTGTCGTGCAGCAGCATTCCCTGAAAACCAGCTCTGCCCTTGATGAGTCTATCCGTCGCCTCTCCTCCGGGATGCGCATCAACAGCGCCCGCGACGACTCGGCGGGACAGGCAATTGCTAACCGCCTGACCAGCCAGCAGAAAGGCCTCGCCCAGGCGCAGCGTAACGCTGCCGACGGCCTGTCACTTGCTGAAACCGCTGAAGGCGCACTGAGTGAAATTAACGATCGTTTACAGCGCATCCGCGAACTGACCGTTCAGGGGGTGAGTGAAACCTATTCTCAGACCGACAGTGATGCGATTCAGGCCGAGATTAATCTCAACCTGAAAGAGATAGACCGGCTGAACAGCAGCGCCAGCTTTAACGGCATCAGCCTGTTGAACGGTAGCGCGGGAAAAGTGGGCTTACAGGTGGGGGCGTACGATAATAATAAAATCGACCTCGACTTAACGCACGGGTTCAGCGTTGAACAACTCGGGTTAAAAGACCTGATTATTCGCGGTATCAGCGGGGCGGTCTCACCGGTCAATACCCTCACTGGCATTGCCAATAATATTGCGCTTAACAGCGGGGCTGTGTCGGTCAGCTATTCCACCAACGGAACACTGACCTCACCGCAGCTGGTCAGAAGCAACGTCAGCAATCAGCTCTACATACAGGGAACGGCTGCTGACGGCACGGCGGCTTTTTATCCGGCCTCCTACGCCGCCACCTGGACAACCGCGACGGCCAGCGGCACAGTGACTGTCGGCACCACCAGCATGACGCCCCTCTTCAGCGCCGTGAATGACGTTGCCGCCCGCCCGTTGCCGTCGGTTAACTTCCTGGACGACAGCGGCAACGCCCTGGCCACCAGCCCGCCGCCCACTCTCACGGAAAGTAACGGTCAGTATTATATTGAGCAGAACGATGTCTATTACGCTGCCGGGATCCGCTTTAGCACCAGCGGGAATGTCACGGCGCAGATAACTCAGGCCACCGGTCAGCCGGACACCGATTTTTCCCCCCTGCCGGCCCTGGTCACGCAGACACCGGCCATCGATATCAGCGCGGCGACGGTGATCTTTACCGATGCCAGCGGCAGTCCCGTCGCAGGCAGTGATGCCCGTCTGGTCCAGTCCGGGGGGCAATACCTGATGGAAGTAGCGGATGGCAGTGGTAACTATCAGTATTACAATGCCAGTGTCAGCGCCAGCAGTGACGGGACGAACAACACCGTCAGCGTGACGGCCAGCAGCAGCACCAGCCAGAACAGCTTTACGGCCGTATCGACCGTCACGGGAACCTCCATCGTGACCCTCGACCCGGCCAATGTGGAAACCCGCTACAGTGATGCCAGTGGCAACACATTCAGCGATGTGCTGCGCCTGGACGCCAGCGGTAACTATTATATGGACGTGCACGGCGCGACTGTCGATAAAACGGCCACGTTGGTTAGTCAGGATGACGGCAGCAATACGCTGCTGCTGAAAACCCTACAGGGCGTGGGTGACGTCCAGATTTACTTCGCTACCACCCTGGCCGCCGTCACGGATGCCTCCACCAACAATACCCAGATGAGCATTGCGGAGGTCGGGGCGGAGATCCGCCTGCGTAACCCGGACGATCCGCTGGCCACCCTGGACCGCGCTATCAGTCGCGTGGACAGCCAGCGATCGCTGCTCGGGGCCACCGCTAACCGCCTGATGTCGGTACAGAACGTGCAGGCCACCACCACCACCCATCTCGCCACCTCACGTTCACGCATTGAGGATGCCGATTATGCCGCCGAGGTTTCCGCGCTGACCCGCGCGCAGATCCTGCAGCAATCGAGCGCATCGCTGATGTCGAAAGTGATGACAATGACGCCGCAGATGATTATGTCGTTACTGGAGGGGTAATTCGGGCTACCGGCGCGGAGAAAGGGGTTCCCCGCGCCCTTCTCAGGTTTTACTCACCGTCCAGGTTTTGACTTTATCGTTTTGCAGGCGAACCGTCAGGGTTCTGCCTTCGGTGGTACTGCCGGTTTTCGCCTGGCTCCACGTCCACATCAGTATCGACTGCCCCTGCGGAAAGGGCGTGTCTGAAGAAGGCTCACCAAACAGCGCGATCAGATCCTGCTTTGTGGTGACATCATGATGGATACTGGCCAGCTGAGCATCATCGAAATTGTTCCCCACGGATGCGGTGCATCCGGTCAGCAGCGCCAGCATCAGGCACCCGATTATTTTTTTATTCATGGCTGGCTCCTCTGCCGTTATGATTATTCTGCTGCTTAAACTACAGCATAAATCCCGTTAAGGGTGCCGCCATTTTAACTGACTCAGGGCATCACGATGCGTTTGCTGAACATGGTATTGAGCGCCAGCGTGAGCAGCCCCGCGCCAACAACCATCAGAAACAGATATCCCAGCCAGTGATACAGCCAGATCCCCGCCACACCGCCCAGTAAAAACGCCAGGATGGTATAAAAGTGCAACCGCAGGCGTTCCAGATACTGCGGGGCATTTTGCGGCGACTCTTTACGGCGCAGCACGTCAAACAGCATGGCCAGCTCAATGCCAATATCGGTTGCCGTACCGGAGACATGGGTGGTTCTGACCCGCGCATTGGAGATCCGGGTGACTACCGCATTTTGCAGCCCCATCAGAAAGCTCAGACTGAGGATCAGCAGAGCCCCCGGCGACGCCAGCGGCAGCCAGCTTGCCACCGCGCCCAGCACCACCAGCGCCAGCCCCTCTATAAATATATTCACGGCATAAATCGTGCTGATGGCTCTTCTGCGACCCGCATTAATAATCAGGGTGGACAGCGCCGAGCCGGCAATAAACAGCAAAACAATGGCCAGAAAGAAAATGCCCGCCGTCAGATTGGCCTTAGCCAGATGGTCCGAGAGCGAAGAGATATTGCCCGTCATATTGGCCGAAAAAAAACCGACACTTTCAAAGGCTGCCGTATTCAGCGCCCCGGCAACGGCGGCCAGCGTACAGGCCAGGCGGCTATCCGTATTGAAGGTCCTTGCCGCATCGGTACTGATCAACATGTTGCTAACTCAACAAAAACGCACAATACGCCATGATCCCCCTGTTTACGCCGACTGGCAACAGACGAAGGCAGCGATCGCTTCAAAAACCTGAAAAGAAAAAAACCGGCGGCAGAACACCGCCGGGGAAGCCAAAAAAAACGCTGGCTCAAGGCACTAAGGGTGAGTCAAGGCGGTCAATAATCGGCTTGATGACCTTCACGCCGTGCCGCCCGTAAAACTGGTACAACGTGTCTGATGCCGCCTGGGTCAGGACCATAATTTCAATGCGCCGGTTACGGGCAGACAGCGGATTGGCCGGGTCGAGTAACATCCTGTCGGCCATGGCACTGACCTGGATGATGCGCTGAACGTCCAGTCCGCCGTTTTCCAGTACGGTTCTGGCTGCCAGGGCGCGATCGCCGGATAAATTCCAGTTGTTATAGCCCGCACTTTGGCGATAGTGCGCGGCATCGGTATGGCCGTTGATCACCACCTGGTTATCAATGCGGTTAAAGACCGGTGCCAGCTCGCCCAGCAGGCGTGAAAAAAACGGCGTCATCTGCGCGCTACCGCGTGGGAACATCACCCGATCGTCGTCGTCCTGCAGCAGGATGCGCAGCCCCTGGGGCACTTTTTCCAGCGAGAGATTTCCCTGCGCGTTTAAGTCTGCCGTGATGCGGGTAATCGCCTCGCTCAGCGCATCCAGCTCCCGATCGGAGCGTGACAGCACGTTTTCCAGCGTCTCCGGCGGTGAGGGCGACGTGACCTCCCCCTCCTCCGGATCGCTCTCTGCCGGCATCTCGCGAAAGACCGGTGCAGGACCGGGGATCGCCGGATCGCTCACCGGGCTGAACAGGGTTCCCTGAAAAATCGACGTTCCGTTGAGGTGAGCTACGATCTCCTCACGTTCCTCTTTCGATACCGAGCCCACGATTAATTTCGTGGTGGTGACCAAGGGCGCTGAACGTATTTCTGAGGTCTCCGCACGTTTCACCCTCGACGCCCTCCCCGGCAAGCAGATGGCGATTGACGCCGATCTGAATGCCGGACTGATTAATCAGGAACAGGCGCGCGTCCGGCGTAAAGACGTCGCCAGTGAGGCTGACTTCTACGGGGCCATGGACGGGGCCTCTAAATTTGTACGTGGGGATGCCGTTGCCGGGATTATGATCCTGCTGATCAACGTAATCGGCGGTATTCTTATTGGTATTTTTAAACACAATCTGGATGCCGGACAGGCCTTTGACCAATATGTGCTGCTGACCATTGGCGATGGGCTGGTGGCCCAGATCCCGTCCCTGCTGCTGGCAACAGCAGCAGCGATTATCGTCACCCGGGTCAGTGACGACGACAGCAGCGGGATATCTGACGACATTCAGCGTCAGCTGCTGGCCAAACCTGCCACGCTTTACACCGCCGCGCTGGTGATGTTCGTGCTGGCGGTGGTGCCGGGGATGCCGCACACGGTATTTCTGATTTTTACCGCCCTGCTATTGTTTACCGCCTGGCGTCAGAACCGGGTGGCCGACAAGCCTGCCCAGAGCGCCGGGGATCTGGCGGCGTTAAATACCGTGCTGGAGGAGAGTGACAGCGTTACTGTCTGCTGGCAGAGTATTCCTCTGATTGAACCATTGGGGCTCAACCTGGGCTATAAGCTGGTGACGCTGGTGGACAAAGCCAAAGGCAGCCCGCTGACCCAGCGCGTACGCGGCGTGCGTCAGGTCGTGTCGGAGACCAGCGGGGTGCTACTGCCGGAGATGTCAATCAGGGAAGATTTCCGTTTGAAGCCCGCGCAGTATGCCATCAAGGTTAACGGGGTGCGTACGGCAGTGGGTGAAGTGCATGCGGATCGCCTGATGGCGATCCCCACCGCCGATCAATACGGCGAAATCGACGGCGTACTGGATACCGACCCGGCATACGGACTGGCCGTCACCTGGATCACCCCGGAAATGAAATCCCAGGCGCTGAATGTGGGCTATCAGGTGGTCGACTGCGCCAGCGTTATCGCCACGCATATCAACCGGGTGACGCGGGAGCACCTGCCCGAACTGTTTAACTACGATGATATCACCCAGCTGAACCTGCGGCTGGCGGGGGTGGCCCCTAAGCTGGCGGACGACCTGAACAGCGCACTGAACTTCAGCCAGCAGCTTAAGGTATATCGTCTTTTATTGCAGGATCAGGTCTCGCTCAAGGACATCGCAACCATTGCGACCACGCTGGTAGAGAGTGCGGCAATCACTAAAGATGCCATTTTACTCGCCTCCGACGTACGCTTTGCCCTGCGCCGGGCGATGGTGGCGGCCATTGCGCCGGATAACAAGCCACTGTCGGCCTATACGCTGGATAACCAGCTGGAGGATCTGCTGCTGGGGTCACTGAACCAGGCGCAGCAGGCGGGGAAAGTCAGCCTGGACAGTTTCCCCGTCGATCCGAATATACTCACCCAGCTCCAGTCTACCCTGCCTGTCGTGCTGGAACAGCTTAAGGCACAAAACATGACGCCGGTACTGCTGGCCACACCGCAGTTAAGGCCGCTGATCGCCCGTTACAGCCGTCTGTTTGCCGCCGGGCTGCACGTGCTTTCTTACAATGAAGTACCCGATGAAGTGGATTTACGTATTGTGGGGACAGTGAACTGATGAAAAGGGCCAGGTCACGCCTGGCCCTGACTATTTACGCTGGATTACAGTTTCCAGCCATTTGCCGCCGCCGTTGCTTCAGCATTGAAGTGGTTGGCACCGCACCACTCACGGAACATTCCACTGAATGTCTACATGTTCGCCGTTGATGGAAATGGTGGAAGGATTGAGGTGCATCTCTTTGCAGTATTTCATGAAATCCAGGAATTTGTTGCCGAGTGACTCCCCAGGCGACAGTGCCATATCACCGGCACCGGATACGGCATTGCATTCTGCGGCATTTAACATTTTCATATCAATATCCTTTTAATAAGTTTTTCAGCGTCTGCATCAGTAACTCTTTCATATTACAATCAGCCAGCCAAAAAAATTAACATGAAGAGCACAAGAATCCGCGCCTCTTTTATTTATTTCACTGCAGAGAAAACGAGACCAATAATACGTCAGCAAAACATGTCCATCAATCCTGCGGTTCAACTTTAAGAGACCATGGTATTTTTAAAAAACTTTAAAAATCATCTTGATTTACATATTTTAAAATAACCAACAAGGTCTTTGAAAAATTAAATTTATTGAGTAATGATGACAAAGCTGGAATAAGAGTGCTTATCAGAAATAAAGGGTAAACAAGAGATCCTTAAGCATTATCACGGTGGCAGGGGCGAAAGAAAAAGTAACGAAGAGGGGGGTACTCCCGATACATTCTTCCTGAAACGTCCGGAACAGGTTTTAAAAAACTGACCATATTAACGATGGCCAGTTTCAAAAGGGTTTTGTTAGTTGAGTGTCCAACCGTTTAATGCTGCACTTTTTTCAGCATCGAAACCCATATTATTGCACCATTCACGATAAAGTGAACCAATACCCAGAGATACCCCCCCACTTTTGACGAGAGAGGATCGATGCCCATCTCTTTTACGTACTTAAGGTAGGATAATAAAAGTACTAAACCCCAGTTTTGCAGTGCTGCAGGCATATCTCCAGCACCGAAAACGGCGCTCACTTCGGCTAAACTTAAAACTTTCATATTACATCCTTATTAACACTGATAACTTCAGCTAATAACTTATCTGTCTGCTGTACAGCCAGTCACTTATCTGACCACTGACAGAATTAAACCGGTTGTTTTCCCTTAATTATCTCAGGGTAGAAAAATAGGGCGGATAATACGGTTAAAAAAATCGCCATCAAGTTTTTAACGCTATTTTCAGATTACACTGCATTTTATAAGACATTCCTTGTCTTTCATTATTTACAAAAACAGATTGAAAATTCCAAATAAAAAACATTAGCCACTATTGTCGATGGCCAATACTCTGTGGTCATCTAAAACAGGCAACGCTATTTAACCGGGTAAAAGGGAAGATGAACCTTACCAGTGCCATTACCCCTAATAAAATAGAGAAAAAATACTCTTGCCACTGAGGGAGATGTATTACCCGCCTTCGGGATTCAGTACCTTCATCCACCCGGCTACTATCCGAACGGCCTTTTGATCACAGCGCAGCCTCCTCGAGCGCAACGCAGGTTAGACGCTGCGGCCTCTGCCTGTTTTCCTGATCAGAAGATCGCTCAATCGACGAAACGGGCCCGGCATTCATCCTGGAATGCGGAGTACATCACAACATAAGTAAGGCCTGCCGGATGAAGCCGGATTACCATAACCACCTGTTCGCTGATGTTATCAACCCTGCCTTTCTTGAATAAAAAAATAGCCACCTCAGATCGTAATCATCGTTAATTAATCTGCCATCGTTATGTGTTGCCCGGTAAATAGGGTGAACTCTAAACGTGTAATCATTTTTAAAAAATGATGCTGACTATGAGTAACAATGAAGGTTTCATGGCGTTAGTGCTCATGACGGGGGAATTATGGCCACCCTGTGGGTGGCCATGGAAATAACGGTGGATTTCCACTTAATGGATCAGAAAATCGATACTGGAAAAACTCTTTGCAATGGCCAGTCTTAACTGACCGCCGCAAATGAAGGCGACGATGCGGGCGGCAGAACGAGACTGGAAGTGGATCGAGAAGGCTCCAGTCATCAAAGTCCCACAGGAAAGGAACAAGCGAGTTCGCTGGCTTGAGCCGCAACACCTGGTAGAAAATGCCCGGAGCCATTGCGCTCTACTGTTGAGTTTGCGCTGGCAACAGGCCTGCGCAGGTCTAACATTGTTGACCTTACATGGCAGCAAATTGACATGCAGAGAAAGGTGGCGTGGATTTATCCAGAGGACAGCAAGTCAGGCAGAGCTATTGGCGTAGCACTGAATGACACGGCGTGCGCTGTTCTCCGTCGTCAGATTGGTAATCACCACGCCAGCGTATTTGTTCACACGATTGCATCGAAGCGTAATGACGGCACGTCAACAGCATCTGTCAGGAAAATGCGAGTTGATTCTAACACTGCATGGCGTGCGGCGTTAAAGCGTGCGGGTATTGAAAACTTCCGCTTTCGTGATTTGCGGCATACGTGGGCAAGTTGGTTGTTTCAGGCTGTCGTTCCGCTTTCGCCGCTGCAGGAAATGGGAGGCTGGGAAAGCATAGAAATGGTACAGAGGTATGCGCACCAGGCACCTAACCACCTGACTGAACATGCCCGGCATATTGATGCGATTTTTAAGGTGGATGTCCCAAATCTGTCCCACTCGGGAAAATTGAAAACGGGGAGTTGACTGTAAGTGATTGAAAGATATTGGACCCTACAGGATTCAACTTAAAACATCAATCAGCTGAAAAATATCATATATTTATAGTTCAATTTAGTTTAATGCCCCCATAAGTGCCCCCAAATAGTTTTTTGGTGCTCAATCTGACGGGTGTTATGAGTAAGGCCGACTCTTTCATTGCACAGATGCCTTGAAAAATAAAACTCATTAACGTAGATTCGGGTTTGTAACTTTGCTGTCAATGACAGCCACCAATGTTTCGAGTATCAGGATGATACCGGTGATCTGAGAGAAACGCCTTCGGGTGGTCACACGAAATTTGCCGTAGCCTGAAAGGCAATGCTCTTGATTGAGCGGTAAATCTACCCACTCTTGGAAGTAGATATCGTCAACTAAAACCGCTCCTACTGCGTGACGATGAGAGTTCATTTAACTAACGAAACATCCTTATGTGATGTTTCTTGGGTCGAGAAAATTCCATATCAGGGGTAATTCGACTTTCAACCATGCTGATAGTGCTTCGCTATCAGCTCCTTGCACAACGCCACAACGATGCGCAGTAACAATCCACTTCACAGCGCAGTCATAGCTGCACCATTCATAGCTGCACCATTCATAGCTGCACCATCTCAAAAAAATCATGGCGCGTGTTAAACGCTGCGGGCTGCACTTTGCTTATGCCGTTAGGCATGAGCAAACGGCAGTCGTGCTGCGTGCAATACGTGGCGTCACTTTTTGCGTGCCAACGCCTGAAAGTGACGCCATAGCGTAAACCGCTGCCCATCCTCTACCTTCGCCCGTTTCAAACGGGTATCTGAATCTGACACCACGTTTTCATACACCAAATATCCATTTCTTAAAGGAGATCTGAATTGTTGCCGAGGCAGGCATAAGCCTGGGGATTACCTGCAATAGCAGGCAGTTGCACTGAGTGCATCACTGACACCCCGAAATACCTCAACTGCACCCGCTCTGGCGCACAGGCAACTTTCAGTACGGAACGGTAGCGCTGTTTCCGTTATTAGCCATGCGCCAGAGAAGCAGATTGGAGTATCAGATGAGTCGAACAGGTAGAGAAATGAAGCAGCTAGCGAAGCAGGCTGGCGGTAGTCACAAAACGGTACATGATCGCATTCGTATTGCTGACAGATTTTGTTATCACTTGCTGGCGTTGAATATTCAAATTCGCAGCGTCCAGTATTTGAAAGCGAGGCATATCGAAAGTTATATCGCTGCACGTCGGGGGCAAGGTATTGCCTTGCGCACATTGCAAAATGAGATGGCTGCTCTGCGCTCAGTTTTACATCAAGCCGGACGGGAAAAATTAGTAGTCTCAGAGAGATTAACTAATCGAGCGCTGGGACTCGGCGGCAGTAGCCGAGCAGGCACTAAATTCGCTATTCCAACAGAAAAATATCAGCAAGCCATTAATCAAGCTCGACAGCTTGATGAGGGACTAGCAATTGCCCTTCAGTTATCACGCTTATTGGGCTTACGTTCACAAGAGGCCGTCCAATGCAGCGCCTCCCTTAAGACCTGGCAAAAACAACTCGGCCAAGGAGCTGAAAGACTGAGTGTTGTCTTTGGTACCAAAGGCGGTAGGCCGCGCGAAACACGCATTTTGGACCGAGCAGCAGTTAGCAATCTAATAACTCAAGCCCTGGTTATTGCCAAACATCGCAACGGTAAACTTATTGACCGCGCTGATCTCAAAACAGCCATGAATTATTGGCGCACAGCTACAACACGTATTGGTTTGATTGGCTCCCACTCTCATCACAGCCTCCGCTATGCATGGGCACAAGATGCGATTCGCTTTTATCAGGAGCAAGGCTTTAGCCGCAAAGAAGCTAATGCCCTCACTTCAATGGATCTCGGTCACGGCGATGGGCGTGGTCGCTATGTCGAACGTGTCTATAGCCTTCAGGAGGGTCAAGCATGAGCAACCTCACCTTAATCCGACTTTGCGATGTGATGAGTAAAACCGGGGTCAAAAGAGCCTGGATTTACAAACTAATGAAAAAGAATGAATTTCCGCAAGCCGTTAAGCTCGGGGCTCGTTCAGTAGCATGGGTAGAGAGTGAAGTGGATGAATGGATCTCAAGTAAAATCAACCAACGTGATGGAGCACATTAATGCTGAATTCATTTTTTTCCCTGGTAGGCGATTTTAAGTATAATCCGCCCACTACGGCAAAATCCGTAGCCGGAATTAGCGTTCCGAAATTCTTCTTGATGCCCAAATCTTCGGGCAATGCTTGCGCGCGCCTGTCAATGGTGGCTCAGGCGGGGGCTTCGCAAGAAGCGCCGGTTTCCAAGAAGGCCGGTAACGCTAACTCCGTCTGGGCTACCACCCAAGGGGTTAGCGTCTCTGGTGGTAGTCAACACAACTACTTCTTGGAGGCGGCCCTATGGCTACTACCCTTCCTTGTTTGCACCCGCAATACATCCCTCTTCTTTCGGGGAGGAAATATGTTTGATCTAACAACACTTTCTGCCAAAGAAGTTCTCGACTACTGCCGTTCGTTATCGTTTACGATCGTCAAACCAGACAATACATTTGCCAAGGAGCTGCTTACCGACGTGCTATGTGAGCACCTTAATCCGCTGAATGAAAAGATGAAAGCGGGAGGCAAACCATGACTAATTGCGTAACTGAAACCATTTCCGCATCTCGTCATCGTTGGGAGGAAATCCTTTTTCAATTAGGTATCAACTTACCCGGGTTGAACAAACATGGTCCTTGTCCATGCTGTGGAGGAAAAGACCGCTTTCGCTTTGATGATAAAGATGGCCGTGGTACATGGTTCTGCAATCAATGTGGAAATGGCGATGGATTAGATCTGGTTGTTAAGGTTAAAAAATGCAATCCACTGCAGGTGACAAGACTCATTTCAGAACTCAGTCTGCCCCACCAAACTGCGCCTGCCAGGGAAAAAGGATCAAAGCCCTGTGCATCAATTGAAGCAATGAGACTGCTTAACTCATCACGCATTGCTACGAGCCCGTACCTGGAAAAAAAAAGGTTATCCGCATCTGTTCAAATGCTCGGAATTCAGAAAGCGCTGACAATCGGCGGAGCCAGTTTTGATAATGACTCAATTGTCCTACCAATTCACGATATCGATGGAACGCTGGTCAGCGCACAATTGATCAATGCGGACGGTGAGAAACGATACTTGCCAGGTACTCGTCAAAATGGTGGATTCATCAAGGTTGGCGATTCGAGTAATACAGCAAATATCATCATCACGGAAGGCTATGCCACTGCATTAACAGTAAACCTTGCAACAGGTCATTTGGCGTTAGCAGCGATGTCTGCAAATAACTTACTGAATATCGCTGTCACTGCGAGGCATAAATATCCCAACAGCAAAATAATCATAGCTGCTGAAAATGATTCCATAGCGGCTAATAACGTTGGTTTAGTACAAGCAGAAAAAGCGGCAGTAACTGTGAATGGCTGGGTTTCGTTCCCCCCTGATCAAAACGTTAGCGATTGGGATGATTATCGCCAAATCCATAACGAGGCGGCGGTTAACCAAGCATTTCATTTGCAAATGTACCAGCCAGACTCACAGCTTTTATCAACCTCACGTATTCAAGAACGTAAGCCAGATCTCAGCACATCCCTTCCCTTGCGCAAGGGCTCTGATGGATTTGATACACGACAGGATTACCTTATCAAAGGCTATCTCCCCAGCGCGTCAGTAACCAGCGCATATGGTGCAAGTGGTTCTTATAAGTCCTTTCTGGCGGTCTCTTGGGGATGCCATATTGCCACTGGTAAGCCTTGGGCAGGCAGACCAGTTACGCAAGGTGCAGTAATCTATGTCGTTGGTGAAGGCGGAATTGGGGTTCCACGCCGAATTCGTGCCTGGGAAGAAACGCTCAATAACGGCTCACCAATCGACACACTTTACCGCATCGACTGTCCCATTTTCCCTGCCAGCTCCGAAAGCGTGCAGCAAGTTATCAGGGCCGCCAATGATGTTAAAGCAGCTTCAGGCATGCCTGTCAGATTGATTATTTTAGATACTCTCGCCCGCTGCTTTGGTGGCTCAGATGAGAATGCTGCCAAAGATATGGGTGCATTTATTCAGGGTTGCGACGTTATCAAGGCAGCTACTGAAGCTACCGTCTTAGTCATCCATCACTCTGGTAAAGATCAGGACAAAGGTGCGCGCGGTTCCAGTGCATTTCGTGCTGCTCTCGATGTTGAATTCAACGTCCGCCGCGAAGGTGAAGGCGGAGCGCTGATTCTTAGCTGTACAAAAATGAAGGATGCCGAGGAGCCACCACGGCAGGCTTATGACTTGGTGCCGGTAGATCTCTACATCGATAATGATGGTGACCAGATTTCCTCGCTAGTTTTAAATGATGAGGGACGACCTGTCATGGATGACACCGATCCCGAGCTAACCGGCATTTCACGTCTGACTGACAATCATGTTGCCCTTTGGCAAGCCATTCGCTCCCGAACCGCCAACGGTGATGCCTGTACTCGTGCGCTAGTTAGAGATGACATGCGAGCGATGGGATTCGATGTCTCTAAGAAATTCACTCGTTGGCTGGATAAGCTGGAAAAGGAAGGCCGTGTCATTTGTGACGGTGATCATATCAGGCCGGTTTCTCAGGAGTTTAAAGCGGGGGAATAAATGGGGATTATGTGGGGGAAGAAATAATGCAATGTGCATTTGATAATGATTCCCCCACTTCAATGCCTTATATGCGCCACAAGTGGGGGAATCGAACCAATACCCAAATTATCAATACCTTACAATCATTTCGCAGAAAGCAATCAGCTAATATCGTTAACCCTCTAAGCGGGGGAATAAATGGGGGAGACATACCATTCTTAATCCCCCCATCCCTTTTAACAATATTTAGATCTGACCACCTACACCTTTAAACTTCTCGATGAATGATACAATTTTCTGGAATACAGTCTGTTTCTTTGTTTTGTACTGCGGATTAAGGGGGCTGAGTTTTGGCAGGGCCTCATTAAGCTCCGTACCATTTTCCGTCGCGTATTCACGTTTTAGGGAGGTACGGATGTAGCGTCTTGCAGCTTCTTCATTAAGGTTTTCTGACTTAATCAACTCTTCCGCCTCGCGCTGCTGCTCACGCTGTGCGAACGTGAAGAATGCATCAATAATTCCAGCCTTGTCCGGCAGCTCATCAAGATTCGTCTGCTGAATAAAGTCAACGACCAGCCCTTCTTTGGCACGGTTACCCAGGCTGGAGCGTATCAGGCGTCTAACTTCTTCGGTCAGGCCTGCTTTGTTTTTATTCTGCTTGTTGCGTTCAAATATCAGGCCGAGAATGTAGTCCAGATTGATTTCCTGCGACTTCAGCAGGTCGATCTCAAACACCACATCTTCCCAGTTGATGGTTGATTTATCTTTGTCATCGGCTGCTTTTTCTTTGCGCTGCCAGTCACGGATATCGTTGTACACCGAGCGATAATCCTGCACTTTCCGCTCCGCTGGCAGGCGTATAGTCTGGAGTTCTGCGAACTTATCATCATCCAGATAATGCGCGGCTTTGAACGTCTCGACGGCTTCCGGATTACTTATATCGACTGTTTGCAGCGCTTTCAGCGTGGCAAATTCATCATAGTTTTGCAGGATATTCTCCGCCCGCAGATATTCACCAAACAGCTTCACAAAGGCTTTTTTCTCTTTCTCGCTTTCAATGTCAGCCGGATCAGGAAAACGGTGTTCCAGTGTAGTGACGATGTCCATAAAGCCACGCTTCGCCTCACCGGTGACGATATCGGTAAAGCCCTCCATATACTCTTTGTAGCTTTTTTCCAGCACCACATTTTTCGTATTTTTATCGCCAAACAGCGTGATGGCATCAATCGTTGCACACTCCAGATTACGGAAGGTCACAATATTGCCGAACGTTTTGGTCGCATCGTAGATACGGTTGGTGCGTGAAAACGCCTGCATCAGCCCGTGATAGCGCAGGTTTTTATCAACAAACAGCGTATTCAGCGTCGGGGCGTCGAAGCCGGTCAGGAACATCCCGACAACAATCAGCAGGTCAATATCCTGATTTTTCACCCGCTGCGCTAAATCCCGGTAGTAGTTCTGAAAGCCGTTGCTGTCGGTGCTGAAGTTGGTTTTGAAGTGGCCGTTGTAGTCATCAATCGCCGCATCCAGATACTCTTTGGCGCTGCTGTTCATCGCACTGACATCAAAGCTCTCATCTGTAATGTCACCGACGGCATTCTGATCCTCATTGGCCGCAAAGGAGTAGATAGTGGCCACTCTCAGCGGCCTATAAGCAGCAGACGCCTCTGAGGCTGACTGCTGCTGTGATTTAAAGGCTTCATAATAGGCTTTAGCCGCATCGACGCTGCTCACTGCGAACATGGCATTAAAGCCTTTCGCGCCCGGGAAGGCACGATGGGTCTTCTGACGAAAATGCGTCAGGATATAGCGGGTGATTTCCTCAATACGACGCGGGTGCAGAAAGGCCTGTTGATTTTCTGCTGCGCTGAGTTTTTTGTCATCGGTTTCCGTTTCCAGTGCCTTGAACTGTGGGCGGACATCGTTGTAGTCCACCTTGAACTTCAGCACCTTTTCATCCCGGATGGCATCAGTAATCACATAAGAGTGCAGCTCGCGACCGAACACGCTGGCGGTGGTTTCTGCTCCCAGAGCGTTTTGAGGGAAAATCGGTGTTCCGGTAAAGCCAAACTGATAATAACGGGTGAATTTTTTGTTTAGGTTCTTCTGGGCTTCACCAAACTGGCTGCGGTGGCACTCATCAAAAATAAACACCACCTGCTGACGGTATACCGGTAAGTCAGCCTCTCCCTTCATCAGGTTGTTAAGCTTCTGAATGGTGGTGACGATGATTTTGTTATCGTCCTTTTCCAGGTTGCGCTTCAGGCCGGCGGTGTTGTCTGAGCCATTGACGCTGTCCGGTGAAAAGCGCTGGTACTCCTTCATGGTCTGGTAATCGAGGTCCTTGCGGTCAACAACAAAGAAGACCTTATCGATGAACTCCAGTTCAGTGGCAAGCCTTGCCGCCTTAAAGCTGGTAAGGGTTTTACCTGAGCCGGTGGTATGCCATATAAAGCCTCCGCCCTCAGGTTTTGACCAGTCTTTAGATTTAAAAGAACTATTAATTTTCCACAGAATGCGTTCAGTGGCGGCAATCTGGTAGGGACGCATCACCAGCAGCGTCTGGCTGCTGTCAAATACGCTGTAGTTAAACAAAATATGCAATAAAGTATGCTTCTGAAAGAAAGTAGCAGTAAAGTCCTTCAGGTCTTTAATTAGCGTGTTATCGGACTTCGCCCAATTCATGGTGAAGTCAAAGCTGTTTTTATCCCGTTTAGTGGTGTTGGCAAAGTAGCGAGTATCGGTGCCGTTAGAAATAACAAACAGCTGGAGATACCTGAAAAGGGAGTTGTCGCTGTTAAAGCTTTCTTTGCTGTAACGATGTATCTGGTTAAAGGCCTCACGAATCGCCACGCCACGTTTTTTCAGCTCGACCTGAACCAGCGGCAGGCCATTGACCAGGATGGTGACGTCATAGCGGTTAGCGTGCGAGCCGGTCTGCTCAAATTGCTGGATAACCTGTACCTTGTTACGGATCAGATTCTTTTTATCAATCAGGTAAATGTTTTCAAGTTGCCCGTTATCAAAAGTAAAGTCACAGATGTAATCTATATGAACTTTACGGGTTTTATCCAGGCTGCTGTCACCCGGGCTGTCCAGATAACTCTCACAGAACCGTCGCCATTCACTGTCATTGAATAGCACGCCATTAAGCGCCTGAAGCTGCGTACGGATATTCGCCAGCATCAGCGGCTGGGAGGTGAAGGAAATAAATTCATATCCCTGATTGCACAGGTCCTGAATCAGTTCACGCTCTAAGTCTGATTCACTCTGATAGTTATCACCTGCCTCCCAAGTTTTAGAGTATTTATCGAGGACAATGAACTTATTAGATTCAGCAATGGTGTGGGTCTGTTGAGTCATCACGCATCCTGTGTGCTAAGTGGCAAAGACCGGCAGCAGATGAAGTAAAAGCTACCAGCCGATGAATTTGCTTATGTATGGCACGGTCAGCAAACGCTGGCCGGTTAGTTATAGCATGACTGTTACTGAATGACGGCATCAGGCTTCGGGAAGCTAAACAGCAAATTTCGGTAGTATTCGTACTGTTTTTGGCGCAGCTCGATTTCTCGAGGAAGCCCCTCGTTGATTGAGTTGGTCAGAGCATCGAATTTGTCGAGGATAGCAACCACACGGTTTTGCTCTGCGAGTGATTTATTAGAATCGCTCGGGTACGGTACGATAATCTTCGTTTTCCTGATATTATCGTTATAGAGTCTGTCTATTGTTCCACCTTCCGAAACAGCCCACTTGGCGATTTTATAGAAGTGCCAGAGGTACTTATTAGTAACTATACTTTCGTTGTTTTCTAGCCAGACAATATTGCTATCTTGAAAATAAGCAGGCTTTCCGTCATATATAACTGTGCGTCCTATAGTCCCTGATGCAGAAATTAGAACATCACCTTTCCTTGGAAAGGAATACTTACTTTTGTAAGCCTCAAATACATCCCTAGATATAAACGCATCCGCTTTCTTTCCAAACGTGCCAATTTTATAGAATGGCACTTCCCCTTCAGGCTGAGTCTCGCTCTTAAGAATGCGCTTGCACATTCTTACATCACCAATATCACCCAGCGTCTTCCACTCAGCTTCGCCCTCTTCAAAGCTCAGCAACTGAGCGCGATAGAAATTGTACTGTTTTTTACGTGCGGTAAGCTCAGCGGTAAGCTCAGCGGTAAGCTCAGCGGTAAGTGCGGTAAATTCATCCAGAATCCGGACGATTTCAGACTGAATGGCAAGCGATTTTTCCGAGTTACTGGGGCAAGGGATGGGGATTAAGAGCTTGTTTAAAACTGATTGCGTCTGACTTGGCACACCACCCGCTTGGTTCATTTCACCAAGACCTACCGTCGTCAAGAAGTAGTAAAGATATTTTGGGCGAATTTGTGCTTCATCAATTTTCGTATAAAATATGGTGTCAACGGTCCAGAATGGAACATTGACGAAGAAGAGATTACCAAGCGATCCCTTTCTCGGAATTAAGACTGAAGGCTTATTATAGGCGTAGCTGTCTGCATATCGCATAATTCCTCCAGAACCATAAACCGGAAATTCGCCTTCGCCTAGCGACTTATGATCTTTGCCGTTTTTGATGCGAGCCACATCACCCAAACGCTTCCACTCAACTTCAGCCCCATCCAGCAGTTTTTCCAGATAACTCATTTCGCTCATGCCAGCGCCTCACTGCCTTCAATTTCGGCCACAATCGCATCGATGTCTTTGCGTAACTGCTCGATTTTGCTGACAGTGGTTTTCAGTTCAAAATTCAGTTCAGTTATATCCACGATTTCACGGGTATCTCTGGCCTCGACATAGCTGCTGACGGACAGGTTATAGTCATTTCCGGCAACCGTCTCAAACGGCACAGATTTCGCCAGATGGTCAGTATCAGCCTTGCTGTCAAACACCTGCATAATCTGTTTGATATGCGCATCGGTCAGAATGTTGTTATTAGTTTCTTTTTTAAACAGGCCACTGGCATCAATAAACTGCACGCTGGTATCGGTCTTATGCTTTGACAGTACAAGAATGTTAACGGCAATGGTTGTGCCGAAGAACAGATTTGGCGCGAGTGAAATCACCGTCTCAACATAGTTGTTATCGACCAGATACTGACGAATTTTTTGCTCAGCACCGCCGCGGTAGAAAATCCCTGGGAAGCAGACAATTGCTGCGCGGCCTTTGGAAGAAAGATAGTTCAGCGCATGCAGCACAAAAGCAAAATCGGCTTTTGATTTCGGAGCCAACACACCTGCCGGAGCAAAGCGCTCATCATTAATCAGCGTCGGGTCATCACTGCCAATCCATTTCACCGAGTAAGGCGGGTTGGAGACAATCGCATCAAAGGGTTTCTCATCTCCGAAATGCGGCTCAGTCAGCGTATTTCCCAGCTTGATATCAAATTTGTCGTAGTTGATGTTGTGCAGGAACATATTCATACGCGCAAGGTTAAACGTCGTATGGTTAATCTCCTGACCGAAAAAGCCTTCTTCGATAATATGGTTATCAAAATGCTTTTTCGCCTGGAGTAGCAAAGAGCCTGAACCTGCCGCCGGATCGTAGATTTTATTGACATGGGTCTGACCATGCATTGCCAGTTGCGCAATCAGTTTAGATACGTGCTGTGGCGTAAAGAACTCACCGCCTGACTTCCCGGCATTTGCCGCGTAGTTGGATATCAGGAACTCGTAAGCATCCCCGAACAGGTCAATCTGGTGCGCATCAAAGTCACCCAGCTTTAAGCCTTCAACGCCTTTCAGCACTGCAGCGAGGCGGCTATTTTTATCTTTAACGGTATTACCCAGGCGGTTACTGGTGGTGTCAAAGTCAGCGAACAGGCCCTTGATGTCGGCCTCAGAAGGATAGCCATAGGCTGAGCTTTCAATGGCGACGAATATGCTGTTCAAATCAGCGTTCAATCTGTCGTTGGTGTTCGCTTTTGCGGCCATATTGCAGAACAGCTGGCTCGGATAAATAAAATAGCCTTTAGTTTTGATGGCATCGTCTTTGATTTCGTCGGTAATAATGCTGTCATCCAGCGAAGCATAGTTGACGCTGTCATCACCGGCTTCGATATAACTGGAAAAGTTTTCGCTGATAAAACGATAGAAGAGTGCGCCAAGAACGTATTGTTTGAAATCCCATCCATCGACCGATCCGCGGACATTGTTGGCAATTGCCCAGATTTGACGGTGTAATTCTGCTCGTTGTTGAAGGCTTGTCATTTTTATCCTGTTATATTTCTTTAAGATTATGTTATTTAACGTTTTTTATAAGAAAGTGCTCTTGAATATGGAACCAGATTTACTTTATAGCGTAAGAAGCAAAGGGAATCCGATAATCGATCTTAGGTGCTACTTGCTTCCATTTTTTTGATCCCTATCCCTTCCCTCATACAGAGATGGAACATAAATATCTTCGTCCAGCTCATCCCAATGAATTCCCGGTCCCGATCCAGACAGCTCCCACTGATTCCGCTGCTCAGGTGTGCCGCGCAGTAATCTTGGGAAATTTTGCAGTGGGACGTCCAGGCGCTCTTCCCCATCTAGCTGCACATACATAAATTCTTCTGAGAAGTAGATAGTTACTTTAGGTGCTGTCATCCTCTATTCCTCATTGCTATCAAGCATTGTCACGTAGCGTACCGAGATAATCGGCATACCATTGGAGCATCTCGCGCCGTCCATCGAGGTACTGAGCATGGTTGTAAGTCCCGCGAATGGTGTTTTTATCCGCATGCGCCAGTTGGGTCTCAATCCAGGCCGTGTTGTAGCCCTGCTCATGCAATATAGTGCTCATTGTGTGTCGGAAGCCATGCCCTGTTGCTTTCCCATCGAACCCAATGCGTTTGATCACTTGATTAATACTCGCTTCGCTCATGGGCTTACCGGCATGATTTCGGCCAGGGAAGACAAATTTCCCCCTTCCGCTGAGCTCGTACATTTCTTCAAGCAGTGAAAGCGCCTGGCTAGATAGCGGCACAACGTGCGGTCGCCGCATTTTCATCCGTTCAGCAGGGATCTGCCAGGTTCCCTTCTTTAAATCGAACTCACACCACTCAGCGGCACGTAATTCGATGGTCCGAGTACCAGTTAGCATAAGCAAGTGTGTTGCGTGGTGTGTGATACGGCTGCCGCTGTAGCCACTTAACGCACGCAAGAAGCTACCGATTTCATGACTTAACAGATGCGGAAAGTGTTTTTGCTTGGGTGCTTTCAATGCCCCCGCGAGATCGGTTACTGGATTATGCTCTGCCCTGCCGGTGATGATGGCATAGGTAAATATCTGCCGACATGCCTGGCGCGTTTTCTTTAGCTTATCCAGCACGCCGCGCTGCTCCATCTTACGCAGCACGGCTAACATTTCAGCCACTTTAATCTCTGCAATAGGTCGTTTGCCCAGCGCGGGGAAAATATCTTTGCGTAAATATTCAAGGATGTCGTCAGCATAGCCCTGGGACCAATTGGGCCGCTTATGTTCGTGCCACTCCTGCGCCAATGATTCAAAACTGTTATTGATGGCGAGGATTTTGGCCTGCTTGGCTTCTTGTTTGGCAAGTCCGGGATCTCCTCCCGCTGCCAGTATCTTTTTGGCCTCTTCGCGCTTACCCCTCGCCTCGGCAAGAGATATGGCGGGATAAAGCCCGAACACCACGCGCTTTTCTTTCCCTGCAAAGCGGTACTTTAATCGCCAGCTTTTGCTACCGCTGGGGAAAATTTCGAGATACAAGCCAGCTCCATCAGCCAGTTTATAGGCTTTCTCTTTCGGCTTAGCAGAGTCGATTTGACGGGCATTTAGCTTCATGTGGGGGCATCGTGATCTATTGAACGGGACAATGCCCCCTATGATGCCCCCAATCGAGTGTAGCTTTCAATAGACAAACAGATACAACGCTGGATGTGGCAACCGGTATTGGCAAGGGGTTGGGAGGTTTTTTTAGACTTTAGGAGACACTAGCAGAAGAAGAGATGGTACGCCCTACAGGATTCGAACCTGTGACCTACGGCTTAGAAGGCCGGTGCTCTATCCAACTGAGCTAAGGGCGCATGGTGATTGCGTCGGATTATACGACGCGATCCTGCTGAGTCAACGTTTTTAGGGTCTGCGGCCGCCCACTGCTGAAGTAATGAGCAGTCGATGCGGTTTGGGCTTACGGCCCGTCATAAAAAAACCCACCTTGCGGTGGGTTTTTCACGAATACTATCAACAGAGCGCCTTAATTGGTCGCTTTGTTTTTCAAATCTTCTGCACCCTGCTTGGTTTTATCCCAGCCTTTCTCAGTGCCTTCTTTGGTTTTGTTCCAGGTTTTCTGGGTACCTTCAGAGATCTTACTGCTGGTCGAGTGACTCTCGCCTTCTGCAGCATGTTTAGCTTTCAGCTGCATCTCTTCCCCTTCGTGCTGGGATTTATGCAGCTTCTCTTTGGCGGTATCAGCGCCTTTGTGCGCTTCCGCGACGGTATTATCCGTGGTGGTAGCAGCAAAAACAGGTGAAGCCATCAGCAAAGCAGACAGTGCAATAATAGTTGTTTTCATCATTCCCTCTTTATCTTTTCGATAAGTTGCCGTGTCACAGTTCAATCTTGGCACAGCCGCGGCGGTAATGATTTAGGAATAAACCGGGAATGGCGGGCAAACGCCTTGTGGAACGCTTTAAGAGCAGTCCGAAGTGACTCCCCTGCACGCCTCCTGTTGAAACTCTGCCTGACAGCGGGCCGCGCTTCTGACAAAATAGGCGTAATCCCCGAATTAACTCAACACAGATGGATCCCCTTTCTGATGGCAGCAAAAATTATTGACGGTAAAACGATTGCGCAGCAGGTGCGACAAGAGGTTGCAGAGCGGGTAAAGCAGCGAACTGCAGCCGGTAAACGCGCCCCGGGTCTGGCCGTGGTGCTGGTGGGTGAAAACCCGGCTTCGCAGATTTATGTTGGCAGCAAGCGCCGCGCCTGCGAAGAGGTCGGCTTCCTTTCCCGCTCGTACGATCTGCCCGCGACCACCAGCGAAGCGGATCTGCTCGAGCTGATTACCAGGCTGAATAACGATGCGGAAATTGACGGTATTCTGGTGCAGCTACCGCTGCCTGCGGGCATCGATAACGTCAAGGTGCTGGAACATATTGCGCCGGAAAAAGACGTAGATGGCTTCCACCCTTATAACGTCGGCCGCCTGTGCCAGCGCTCACCGAAGCTGCGCCCCTGTACGCCGCGCGGCATCGTGACGCTGCTGGAACGCTACAATATTGATACTTACGGCCTGAATGCCGTGGTGGTCGGTGCATCCAATATCGTTGGCCGCCCGATGAGTATGGAGCTGCTGCTGGCCGGGTGCACCACCACCGTCACCCACCGCTTTACCAAAAATCTGCGTCACCATATCGAACACGCCGATCTGCTGGTGGTGGCGGTGGGTAAGCCCGGTTTTATTCCCGGCGAGTGGATCAAACCCGGCGCCATCGTCATTGACGTGGGGATTAACCGGCTGGAAAGCGGCAAAGTGGTCGGCGATGTGGAGTTTGACGTGGCGGCTGAACGAGCCGCCTATATTACCCCGGTGCCGGGCGGCGTGGGGCCAATGACGGTCGCCACCCTGATCCAGAACACCCTGCAGGCCTGTGAAAATAACGACGATGGAGCAACAGCATAATGGCAACTTTCTCTCTGGGCGATCATCCCCACGTGGATCTGTGCGATCTGATGAAACTGGAAGGCTGGGTAGAAAGCGGCGCAATGGCAAAAATCATGATCTCTGGCGGACATGTGACGGTCAATGGCGTAAAAGAAACCCGTAAGCGCTGCAAAATTGTGGCGGGACAGAAGGTTGATTTTGACGGCGAAAGCGTCACCGTAACGGCCTGATATTCAGGTAGATGCGCGAAAGGCTGCCTGCGGGCGGCCTTTTTTGATCGCAGCAGCCCCCGGGCGCGGTGCCGTTAACATTTTCTGTTGCGGTGGTCACTCCTCATCTGCAATTTGTGTTGCTCCGTCGACCTGCTGCAGCCGGTAGTGACGTATCGCCGTATGTCCGGCGATCAGCTGTGCCAGCAGCGGCGAGTGGCTGGTCACCCAGATCTGGCTGTAGCGACTCGCTTCGGCGATCAGCTGCGCCAGCGCCGGCAACAGGTCGGGATGCAAACTGTTCTCTGGCTCGTTAAGCGCCATAAAGGCGGGCGGGCGCGGACTGAGCAGCGCAACCACCAGGCACAGGAAGCGCAGCGTGCCGTCAGACAGTTCAGCGGCATCGAGCGGCCGCAGGATCCCCTGGCGGTGCATCAGCATCTGAAAGCGACCGTTCTGCGCTTCCACCTCAAAATGACTGTCGGGAAACGCCTGCTGCAAAATAGAGAACAGCAGCTCGGTGTGGCCGCGTTCGCGGAGGGTCTCAAAGGCGGCGGCGAGATTACTGCCATCGTGTGCCAGGATCGGCGAGCGGATGCCGACCTGCGGTACGCGCAGCGCACTGCCCGGCCAGACGGCAAACTCGTGGTAAAAGCGCCAGCCGCGCAGGTTCTCACGCACCTGCGAGACTTCCGGATAGAGATGCGGATCAGCCAGCTGACCAAAAACCGATTCCTCCTGGTGCAGCGAAGCCGGATAGGCCACGCGCTCCCCGTCGATATTGTGCAGAAAAGCGGTCTGATTGCTACGCTCCAGCAGCTGCGCCGAACGCCGCCGCTGTTGCCCACTCAGCCAGAGTTGCTCTTTCTTCACCACCGGGTCGAGGTTAAACAGGCTGATCAGCGGTTCGGGAAAGCCGATCTCCAGCTGATAGTCGAAGTCGTCCATCGCCGCCGACAGGATCATCCGTTTGACTTCGCTGTGACGTTCACCGCGCCGTGCGCCTCCGGCCCACATGGCTTTCTGAATGCCGCCATCCTGTGCCAGCGCCGGTGACAGACGGTCGCAGGCCGCTTCATGCAGCAGGCGTACCGCTTTATACAGATTGGATTTGCCACAGCCGTTGGGGCCGGTGATAACGTTAAGCTGACCGAGTTCAAGTTCGAGGTAGCGAATGGAGCGGTAGTTGGTGAGGGTGAGTTGTCTGATCATGGTAACGGAGCCCTGACCTTCAGCAGAAAGGACAGGGGCGCAGCATACCGCGCCCCGGAGAGATTACTTACGACGCCAGCGGGTGCCGCCTGCACCGTCTTCCAGCACAATGCCCATTGCATTAAGCTTGTCACGCGCGACATCGGCCTGCGCCCAGTCTTTTGCCAGACGCGCATCAATACGCATCTGGATCAGCGCTTCAATCTGCGCTACTTCTTCATCATTGATGTTCACGCCGTTTTGCAGGAACTGCTCCGGATCCTGCTCAAGCAGGCCAAGTACGCCCGCCAGCACGCGCAGGCGTGCTGCCAGCCCTTCAGCAGCGGTTTTGTCGGTATCCTTCAGGCGGTTGACTTCGCGCGCCAGGTCAAACAGAACCGAGTAGGCTTCCGGGGTGTTGAAGTCATCATTCATGGCGGCACGGAAACGGTCTTCAAACTCTTCCCCACCGGCAACTTCGGCACTGGCGTCGGTGTTACGGATAGCGATGTAGAGGCGCTCCAGCGCCGAGCGTGCCTGATTCAGGTTATCTTCGCCGTAGTTCAGCTGGCTGCGATAGTGACCGGACATCAGGAAGTAACGTACGGTTTCTGCATCGTAGTGCGCCAGCACATCGCGCACGGTAAAGAAGTTGTTCAGTGATTTTGACATCTTCTCACGGTCAACCATCACCATGCCGGAGTGCATCCAGACGTTCACATACGGACCATCATGGGCGCAGGTGGACTGGGCGATCTCGTTTTCATGGTGGGGGAACATCAGGTCAGAGCCGCCGCCGTGGATGTCAAAGTGTTCACCCAGCTGCTTGCAGTTCATGGCTGAACATTCGATGTGCCAGCCCGGACGGCCCATTCCCCACGGGGACTCCCAGCCGGGTTCGTCGGCTTTTGACATCTTCCACAGCACGAAGTCCATCGGATTACGCTTCACATCTGCCGCGACTTCCACGCGGGCACCGGCCTGAAGCTGATCGAGATCCTGTCGCGACAGTGAGCCGTAGTGAGGGTCGCTGTCAACGGAGAACATCACATCCCCATTGCTGGCAACATAGGCATGTTCGCGGGCAATCAGCTTGCTGACTAACTCAACTATCTCAGGAATGTGGCGTGTTGCGCGCGGTTCCAGGTCCGGCGGCAGGATATTCAGCGCGGCGAAATCCTTGTGCATCTCAGCAATCATGCGATTGGTCAGTTGCTCAATGGTCTCACCGTTTTCATTCGCACGTTTGATGATTTTGTCATCAATATCGGTGATGTTACGCACATAGTTCAGCTCATAGCCGCTGTAACGCAGGTAACGAGCGACCACATCAAATGCCGCGAAGGTTCTGCCGTGTCCGATATGACAGAGGTCGTAAACGGTAATGCCACACACGTACATCCCGATTTTACCGGCATGAATAGGTTTAAATTCCTCTTTTTGACGACTCAGGGTGTTGTAAATCTTTAGCATTGAGACATTCCGTTTTAAACGTGTGCGGGATTAGCGAAAAAATGGCGAAGTAAATATTCTGACGTATTCTTACCTTCAGCGCGGCGCAAAGCAAGGTTATCTGCGTTTCCTTTATGAAGGGGAGGCTGACGAGCTATCACATTTTGTGATATAAGAGCCGTCTGTCGCACGGGACAGACTCCAGTCTCAGTTCCCGGCGCTCAATGTTAAATACTCCAACCCTGACAGGATGAGAATATGGTCACTTTCCAGACTAATCATGGCGATATCGTCATCAAGACTTTCGATGATAAAGCGCCGGCTACCGTTAAAAACTTCCTTGAGTACTGCCGCGAAGGTTTTTACGACAACACCATCTTCCACCGTGTGATCAACGGCTTTATGATCCAGGGCGGCGGTTTTGAACCGGGCATGAAGCAGAAAGACACCAAAGAAGAGATCCGCAACGAAGCGGGTAACGGCCTGAAGAACACCAAAGGCACCCTGGCGATGGCCCGTACTCAGGCGCCACACTCTGCGACCGCCCAGTTCTTCATCAACGTGGCTGACAACGACTTCCTGAACTTCCGTGACGAAAGCCTGCAGGGCTTCGGTTACTGCGTGTTTGCCGAAGTGGTTGAAGGCATGGACGTGGTTGAGAAAATCAAAGCCGTGGCTACCGGCCGCAGCGGGATGCACCAGGACGTGCCAAAAGACGACGTGATCATTCAGAAAGTCACCGTCAGCGAATAATGTCGCATACGCTGTTTATCGCAGATATCCATCTGTGTACTGAAGAACCGGCTATTACAGCCGGTTTTCTGCATTTTTTACGCCGTGAAGCACAGCACGCCGACGCGCTGTATATTCTCGGTGACCTGTTTGAAGCCTGGATCGGTGACGATGACCCGAACCCGCTTCATGCCGAGGTCGCACACGCCCTGCGCCAGCTGCCCGTTCCCTGCTATTTTATTCACGGTAATCGCGACTTTCTGCTGGGCAAACGTTTTGCCAAAGCCAGCGGTATGACGCTGCTGCCGGAAGAGCAGGTGCTGGACCTGTACGGCAGGCGCGTGCTGATTATGCATGGCGATACCCTGTGTACCGACGATCAAGGCTATCTGCGTTTTCGCGCAAAGGTCCAGCAGCGCTGGCTGCAGACGCTGTTCCTCGCCCTGCCCCTCTTTGTCCGTCAGCGTATCGCCCTGAAAATGCGCGCCGGCAGCCGTCAGGCTAACAGCAGCAAATCTCAGGAAATCATGGACGTCAATCAGCAGGCGGTAGTGGCGGCGATGTCAGGCCATCAGGTGCAGTGGCTGATCCACGGTCACACCCATCGCCCGGCCGTTCATCCCCTGCTGATCCAGGGTCAGGCGGCTGAACGCCTGGTGCTCGGTGCCTGGCATGAAGAAGGGTCAATGATCAAAGTCAGCCCTGACGAGATAAGCCTGATCTCCTTCCCGTTCTGATGCAAAAATCTGAGTGAAAACGGCGGTACTTGACGCTACGCAACCGTTTTCCTCACCGCGCAGTCGTGATATTCTCTTTGCCCTTCCCATCGGGTCGCCCTGTTGAGCGGCCCTGGTGACGTTTTACAATCACAGGAGTCAGACCCGCATGACATCGAACGCCGCACCGGCCCGCATTGCTATTGTTATGGGTTCCAAAAGTGACTGGGCAACCATGCAATTTACGGCGGAAATCCTTACCAGCCTGGACGTTCCCTTTCACTGCGAAGTGGTGTCTGCACACCGCACGCCGGACAAACTCTTCAGCTTTGCCGAACAGGCCGCCGGTAACGGCTATCAGGTGATTATCGCCGGCGCAGGCGGGGCAGCCCACCTGCCGGGCATGCTGGCGGCGAAAACGCTGGTGCCGGTACTGGGTGTTCCGGTGCAGAGCGCGGCCCTGAGCGGCGTCGACAGCCTCTACTCTATTGTACAAATGCCGCGTGGCATTCCGGTGGGCACGCTGGCAATCGGTAAAGCCGGCGCTGCCAATGCGGCCCTGCTGGCGGCACAGATCCTCGCGCTGCATGATGCCGGGCTGGCCGATCGCCTGAATCACTGGCGTCAGAGCCAGACCGACGAAGTGCTGAATAACCCGGACCCGCGGGAGGAAGCATGAAGCCGGTCTGCGTATTAGGTAACGGCCAGCTGGGGCGTATGCTGCGCCAGGCAGGTGAACCTCTGGGTATTGCCGTCTATCCGGTGGGCCTGGATGCGGAACCCGAATCCCTGCCCATTGCGCAGAGCGTGATCACTGCTGAAATCGAGCGCTGGCCTGAAACGGCATTAACCCGTGAACTGGCGGGCCATAATGCCTTTGTTAACCGCGATATCTTCCCACTGCTGGCCGATCGTCTGACCCAGAAACAGCTGCTGGACCGGCTGGGCCTGGCAACCGCGCCGTGGCAGTTGCTCTCCAGTGCAGATGAGTGGGCGCAGGTATTCACCACGCTGGGCCCGCTGGCCATCGTTAAACGCCGCACAGGTGGCTATGACGGTCGCGGCCAGTGGCGACTGCACGCCGGTGAAACCGAATCACTGCCCGCTGACTGCTACGGCGAGTGCATCGTTGAACAGGGGATCAATTTCTCCGGCGAAATGTCGCTGGTTGGCGCGCGCGGCCACGACGGGCATACCGTGTTTTACCCGCTGACACATAACCTGCATCAGGACGGCATTCTGCGTACCAGCGTCGTGCTGCCGGACGTAAACGAGCAGCATCAGCAGCAGGCCGAGCGTATGCTGTCTGCCATCATGAATGAACTGAACTACGTCGGCGTGATGGCGATGGAGTGTTTCGTGGTACCGGAAGGTTTGCTGATCAACGAGCTGGCACCGCGCGTACACAACAGCGGTCACTGGACGCAGAACGGCGCATCCATCAGCCAGTTTGAGCTGCATCTGCGGGCTATTCTCGACCTTCCACTGCCAACGCCTGTCGTCAGCACACCCTCGGTGATGGTCAACCTGATTGGCACCGACGTCAATCTGGCATGGCTGGGGCAGCCGCTGGTACACCTGCACTGGTATGAGAAGGAAGTACGAGCCGGGCGTAAAGTGGGCCACCTGAATCTGTCCGACGTCAGCCCACAGGCCCTCAGCCATGCGCTGAACGCGCTGGTGCCGCTGCTGCCGGAAGAATACGCCAGCGGGATTGCCTGGGCGGTTGAAAAGCTTGGGTAATGTTACGGGCTGACTACCACAGAAGGTCAGCCCCGACATAGTCTGGCGCAGGGTCGAGCTTTTTTCCGGCCGACCCGTCTTCCTTATCCCGCGTAATACCCTCTGAACAGCGCTTTCCCTTTCAGTAAGCGCACACCCAACCAGCCGCCGCACAGCGACAACAGGACGGCACCGGTTAACGGCAGTACCAGCCACAGCGTAAAATCAGGCTGCCACGGGAAGTCAAACACCTTACGCTGCAGCCCCCACAGCGCAGCCTCTGCCCCGATAGCCGCCGCCACGCCGGACACTACGCCCAGCAGCGCAAACTCGCACCACAGCGTGCCGCGCAAAAGTCGGATGCTGGCCCCGAGCGTGCGAAAGACCACCAGCTCCTGGCGGCGCTGACGCATACCCACCTGAATTTGTGCCAGTAACAGCAGCACGCCGCAGGCGGTCACCAGGATAACCATGATCTCCAGTGCCTGGCTGACCTGCGCCAGCACCTGCCCTATCTGCTTCAGAATACTGCCAATATCCAGCAGGCTGAGCGTCGGGAACTGGCGGTTTAACTGCGCCAGCGTGGCGTTGTCATTGTCCATTCTGAAGCTGGTCAGCCAGGTCTGCGGCTGTCCGTCCAGCGCACCCGGCGGGAAGATAAAGAAAAAGTTTGGCTTCAGGCTCTCCCAGTCCACCTTGCGCATGCTGCTGATTTTGGCACTGAACTCCTGGGTATCCCCGCTAAAGGTGACGGTATCCCCCAGCTTCACACCGAGCCGCCCGGCCAGCTCCTGTTCAATCGACACTTCTCCCTTTTTCGGCGGCCAGGTGCCTGAAGTCATCGGATTGTGATCCGGCAGATCTTTCTGCCAGGTGAGGTTCAGCTCCCGGTTGAGGGACTCATCCAGCGCCGGGTCGGCCAGCTTTTCATTAATGCTGGTCAGCCGCACGCGCGCCACCGGATAGAAGGTTTCTGCCCTGACCTGATGCTGCTGCAGGAAGGCCTGCACCTGCGGCACCTGCTGTTCGGTCATGTTCAGCAGAAAATAGTTCGGACTGCCCGGCGGCAGCTGCTGCTGCCAGCGTTCCAGCAGATCGCCCCGCATCACCAGCAGCAGCGCCAGCAGCATAAACGACAGCGAGAAGGCCGCCAGCTGGCTGAGTGTGGTCCACGGCTGGCGCAGCAGCCGGTTGACTGCCAGGCGAAATGCCAGATTACGCAGGGTCAGACGGCGCAGCAGCAGCAGCCCACCCCAGCCAATCGCGCCCAGCAGTAAGGAGAGCAGCACAATCCCCGCCACCAGCGCCCACAGCAGCTTGCTGCCCCCCACCAGCAGCGCCAGCAGGCCAACCACCACCAGCGCCATGACGGGCAGATAGAACTTCAGCGGCCAGAGGTTGGCCACCGCATCGCGGCGCAGGACGCGCAGCGGCTGGGTCGCCAGCAGCAGACGGTAAGGACGCAACCCGACCAGCAGAGAGATGACAAACAGCGATCCAACAGCCCACAGCCATGGCCAGGCACTGGCGGCCGGCAGCTCACCGGGCAGCACCGGGCGCAGCATACTTAACAGTACGGCTTCAAAGCCCAGGCCGATTGCGCTGCCCACCACGGCCGCCAGCAGCAGCACCGACAGCCACTGGCCGATAATCAATTTACGCAGTGCCGCCCGGTTGGCACCGAGCGTTTTCAGCACTGCCACCAGATCGTAGCGGCTGCGGCAGTAGTGATTCATTGCCACCGCCACGGCGGCAATGGCCAGCATCAGGGTCAACAGGGCTGACAATAGCAGGAACTGCTGGGCGCGCTGCATCGACTTGCCCAGTGCATCCTCACTGTTCTCCACGCTGATCCAGCGCTGATCCGCCGTGATCCGCGAGGCGATATAACGGTCATAGCGCGCCAGCTGCGCGGGCGTACCGGAAAATTTATAGCGCCAGGTGATGCGGCTGCCGGGCTGGATCGCACCGGTCTTTTCTACATCCGCCAGATTCATCAGCAGACGCGGTGCAGTCTGGAACGGGTTAAAGCCCGCATCCGGCTCCTGCACCACCTCCCCCCCGATACGCAGGGTGGCATCCCCCACGTCCAGTTGGTCCCCGGCTTTACGCTCCAGCAATGCCAGCAGACGCGGTGCGGCCAGCACGGTGCCCGCCACCGGTTTCAGCCCGGCAGGCACCGTGGTCAGTTGCCCGAACATCGGGTAAAGATCGTCGACGGCTTTGACCGAAGCCAGCTGCGGCGTATCGCCTGCAAAGGTCATGGTCATAAAGGTCAGCTGACGTCCGACCTGCAGTCCGTCCGCACGCGCCTGTTCAAGCCATTCAGCGGGCACCTCTTTGCCGCTGCGCAATGTGCGGTCACCCGCCATAAAGTCACGGCTCTGCTGGCTTAAGCCTTTTTCCATGCGGTCGCTGAGTGAACCGAGAGCCAGCACGCAGGCCACTGCCAGAGTCAACGCCAGCCAGACAATCAGCAGCGAGGGGGATTTCCACTCGCGCCAGAACCAGCGCCAGATCATGCTTCCTCCCACAGCTTGCCGTCGCGCAGCCGCAGGCGGCGGTCACAGCGCGCAGCCAGCTGTTCATCATGCGTAACGAGGATCAGCGTGGTGGCATAGTCCCGGTTCATTGAAAACAGCAGGTCGGCAATACGGTCACCGGTTTTCCGGTCAAGATTGCCGGTGGGTTCATCGGCAAAGAGCAACGCCGGCCGGCCGTTAAAGGCACGGGCCAGCGCCACACGCTGCTGTTCCCCCCCGGAGAGCTGCGCAGGGAGGTGGCTCAGACGTTCACCGAGGCCAAGCTGGGCAAGGAGCGCGGCTGCCTGCTCCCGGCTTTTACGGTCACTGTCGCCGCGCAGCAGCGCCGGAAGCTGCACGTTTTCCTGAGCGTTGAGCGTGGGGACCAGCATGAAAGACTGGAAAACAAAGCCGACATTTTTCGCGCGCAGTTCGGCCCGCTGCTCTTCATTCATCTGGTGCAACGGCTGACCAAGCATCATCACTTCGCCTTCCGTACCGTCGTCCAGGCCGGCAAGAATACCCAGCAGCGTTGACTTGCCCGATCCCGACTCACCGATCAGGGCGAGTGTCTCAGCCGGTTTGACAACCAGCTCAACTCCGGTAAGGATGGAAAGCTGATGCTCACCCTGACCGACGGACTTACTAAGACGATGAACTTCAAGAATGTTTTCCGCTGGCATTTGCCTTTCCTGTTCTTATTGGCGTTTATGACGCTGCGCGCGACGGCGGCAGACACACTGCTGGTGCTGGGCGACAGTCTGAGCGCCGGTTACCGCATGTCCGCCAGTGCCGCATGGCCTGCGTTACTCAATGATAAATGGCAAAAATCCCCTACCATTATTAACGGTAGCATAAGCGGCGACACCGCGACGCAGGGGCGGGCGCGTTTGCCCGCGCTGCTGAAGCAACATCAGCCTCGCTGGGTACTGATTGAACTGGGTGGCAATGATGCCTTACGCGGTTTTGCCCCACAGCAGATCGAGCAGGATCTGGATCAGGCGATTAAACTGGCGCTGGCCGCCAAAGCGCAGCCGATTCTGATGCAGATACGTATACCGCCAAACTACGGAAAGCGTTATAGCGAATCCTTCGCTGCCATTTACCCCAGACTGGCGGAGAAGCATGCCATTCCCCTGTTGCCATTCTTTATGGAGCAGGTCTATCTGAAACCGGAATGGATGCAGGACGACGGTATTCATCCGAACCCTGCGGCACAGCCATTTATCGCCGATCTGATGGCCAAAAATCTGGCTCCCCTAGTTAAGCATGAGTGACCCGGCTCTGAGTGCCGTAACAGGTAAAGTTATGCAAAAAAGAATTGTTATTACCGGCAGTTCCAGCGGAATTGGCCTGGTGGCGGCCAACGATCTGCTGCGCCGGGGGTATCAGGTGATTGCGGCCTGCCGGAAACCGCAGGACGTCGCCCGGATGGATGCGCTGGGTTTTCAGGGTGTGTTGCTGGATCTGGATGACGCTGCCAGCGTCGAACGGGCTGCGGGAGAGATCCTCACCCTGTGCGGCGGGGTACTGCACGGTTTATTTAACAACGGCGGCTTTGGGGTCTATGGCCCGCTGCAGTCGGTGTCGCGCCAGCAGCTGGAGCAGCAGTTCTCCACTAATCTGTTTGGTACCCACCAGCTGACCGTGCTGCTGCTGCCGGCGCTGATCGCAGGCGTTGGCCGTATTATCAATACCAGCTCGGTGATGGGCCTGATTTCCACGCCGGGTCGCGGGGCCTATGCCGCCAGTAAGTACGCGCTGGAGGCCTGGTCGGATGCGCTGCGCATGGAGCTGCACAGCAGCGGCGTGCGCGTCAGTCTGATTGAGCCGGGCCCGATCCATACGCCGTTTACCGACAATGTCCGTCAGGCGCAGCAGGATAAGCCGGTACACAATCCCGGCATCGCCGCCCGCTTTACGCTACCGCCTGAGGCGATCCTGCCGAAACTTCGCCACGCGCTGGAAAGCCGCCGTCCGCGTCTGCGCTATCCGGTAACGCTAATCACGCATGCCATCGTAGTGCTACGCCGTTTACTGCCAGGCTGGCTGATGGACCGGTTTTTACGTCAGAATTAGTCGCCGCCCCTTGAAGCCGCGGCTCGCGCCCCAATACAGTAATAAACTTACGTGAAAAGAGACGAATTCATGTCACCACAAGCAACGATTGTAGAAATTAACGAAACCAACCTGCAGCAGACGCTGGAACAGTCGATGCAGATCCCGGTGCTGTTCTACTTCTGGTCTGAGCGCAGCCAGCACTGTCAGCAGCTGACGCCGTTGCTGGATCGTCTGGCGCAGGAGTATGCTGGCCAGTTTATTCTGGCCAGGCTGGACTGTGATGCCGAGCCCGCCGTGGCGCAGCAGTTTGGACTGCGTTCCCTTCCGACGGTCTATCTTTTCCAGAACGGTCAGCCCGTTGACGGTTTCCAGGGGCCGCAGCCGGAAGAAGCCGTCCGCGCCCTGCTGGAAAAAGTGCTGCCAAAAGAAGAAGAGCTGAAGGCGCAGCAGGCTATGCAGCTGATGGAAGAAGGCAAACTGATCGACGCCCTGCCCCTGCTGAAAGAGGCCTGGGCGCTGAGCAATCAGGGCAGCGATATCGGTTTTCTGCTGGCCGAAGTACTGATTGGCCTTAACCGCAGTGAAGAAGCCGAAGCGGTGCTGAAAGTGGTGCCACTGCAGGATCAGGATACCCGCTATCAGGGGCTGATCGCGCAGATTGACCTGCTGAAACAGGCAGCTGACACCCCGGAAATCCAGCAGCTGCAACAGCAGCTGGAAGCGGACCCCGATAATGCCGGGCTGGCCACGCAGCTGGCGCTGCAGTTTCACCAGGTCGGACGCAATGAAGAAGCCCTTGAACTGCTGTTCTCGCATCTGAAGAAAGACCTGGGTGCGGCCGACGGTCAGGCGCGTAAAATTTTGCAGGAGATCCTCGCAGCGCTCGGCACGGGTGATGCCCTGGCAGCAAAATACCGCCGCCAGCTCTACTCACTGCTCTACTGATATCACCGGGCCGGTGGCCATGCCGCCGGCTTACGCCCTGACTGTCAGGGGCATCCCTGCCAGGACAGTCTCTGCTCTCCCGCCTGCGCCTTAACACCGTCCCCCTTCCGATCCCCAGCCAGATAAAGGCTTCATTTACGCCACCCTGTCATTATTCACTATCAAGATGACTTATAAGACTGAATGAAATATCGTGAAAAAGTTGACTAAAGTCAGGTAGAGAAGACATTCAAATGACTAACATAAGTCATCGAAATACTTTACCCGCAATGACCACTCAATGATCCAGGCGTTAATTACAACCTCTGCAGAAAGATCGCGTTCGGGCGGCAGGTCAGCCAGCCCTGATCTGTTTTGTCCTGTTACCGGGAGGGCGAGATGACACCGGAACACCTGGCGCTGATCGCGGCATCACGTTCAGCCCTGCTGACGGCCCTCTGCGACAGCGAAAAATTTCACCGTGAGCACCGGGCGGCCTGCTTACAGCTTTCCCGGGCTGCACATCATGCCCTGTCGCTGACAGTGACGCTTGAGCGGGGCTCACTGGCACAGCAGGCTGACTATGCCCGGCTGCTGGAATGCCAGATGGTTTCCGTCCGTGCCTGTCAGGCGGCATTAAACACATTAACCCGGATGATAAGGCAATGACCCGATTTTCACAGTCTGTCAGCGACAGGATCGGCACAGAAGAACATCGCAACATGATGAGAGATATCTCTTCAGAGTTCGGTGATGAGATGTTAAAAACCCTGCTGCTGCTGAATGCGCGGCTGATGGGACTGAGTATGAGTGACCTGAAGTCCGTGGTGATCAGCGTGGTTGCACGGGACGAGACAACCCTGATCCTGAAGCGCGATAGCGAAAATGTTCACTTTGAGGTCAGCCATTAAGCCCCATCTAGCTAAACGCGGCACCGTTATAAGTCTGGCGGTAGAGATGGCAATGACCGGTAAGGCGGTCAGCCTCCTGACTTCCGCACGTTAAGATGTGATATCATGACTTATCCAGGTAAAGCGGAAAGTTTATAATATGTCACATATTTTCTTTGAGTTTGATCTTGAGCCTGGCGTTAAGTCAGTGGCAGATCTGAACTACGTACTGCGCGATCACGACAAAAAAACCGCCTTTGTGATGAGCGCCGAGGTGGCAAGATTTGTGAAAGATGCCCTTATTATTAATGACACCATTATCAGCTTTAAAAACTGCTGTTTCGCCTTTGAAAAAGGGGCGGAGTTCGTTGAATTTGACCACCAGGGTCACTCCGTTCGTTTTTCAGAACCGGTGCCGCCATGGTTTATCACGCCCGCGGTTTTTGCCCGCTCTGACTGGCTTGATAACCACGCCCTGGCCGACCTGGCCGCTCCCGAGTTTATCAAAGCCTTTAATGAAAAATTCCCGGATCTGCAGGATCGCAGAAAACACGCAGACTATCTTTTTGACCTTCAGCTGCAGAAGGAAACGCTATCGCCCACTGCCAGCAGCCGCTCTCCGGGTAATATACGCGGCAAATCCACCAAACCTAAAGTCACAGACCTGGGCTCCTTCCAGCTCTTCCAGCAATTTTTTGACCGGCTGAAGTCGGCCGTGATGGCGGATGAATTCCCGACGCTGAATGTCCTGACCGCCGCAGATGACGTGAGCAACGTGCCCGGCAGCTATCGTCAGGCGATCCGCACGGCCATGAAAGCAGTCACCCATGAGCTGCCGGTCAACAATAAGCGCCAGGCGGCAGGCAATCCGGCGCTGTTCTGCGCACCGGTTCGCGAAAAGATCGCTGAGATTGAAGCCATCGGGCTGGAGCCGTATTACCTGGCCCTGTCGCAGGCCATTGCGGAAGCAGAGGGGAGCTACATCGCCGATTTTTCCTTCCAGTACGGCGATCGCCGCCCCTGACCCTGTTCAGCAGGGTGGCGCTCTCTCTGGCGTTACCCTATCATCAGGGCTGTGATGGCGCTGGCTCGCCGTAAGGCAGCGCATCAGACAGGGCGTGCGGGAAAAAGGTCGCCCAAAAGACTTATTCATAATAACAATCTGGAGGTTATTTTTTATGTTGGCTGTGATCCCCGTCATTATCATTCTGGCCCTGATCCTCGTCTGGTCAGGGATTAAAATTGTCCCGCAGGGTTACCAGTGGACCGTTGAACGTTTTGGCCGCTACACCAATACGCTGCAGCCCGGCCTGAATCTGGTGATCCCCTTTATGGACCGCGTCGGGCGCAAAATTAATATGATGGAGCAGGTACTGGATATCCCGTCGCAGGAGATTATCTCAAAAGATAACGCCAGCGTGACGATTGATGCCGTCTGCTTTATTCAGGTTGTCGATCCGGCGCGTGCCGCCTATGAGGTCAGCAATCTTGAACTGGCGATCATCAACCTGACCATGACCAATATGCGTACCGTGTTGGGCTCAATGGAACTGGATGAAATGCTGTCACAGCGCGACAATATTAATACCCGCCTGCTGCATATTGTCGATGAAGCCACTAACCCGTGGGGCATTAAAATCACCCGTATTGAGATCCGCGATGTGCGCCCACCGGCAGAACTGATCGCCTCAATGAACGCACAGATGAAAGCTGAACGTACCAAGCGTGCCGACATTCTGGAAGCCGAAGGGGTGCGCCAGGCGGCGATCCTGCGTGCTGAAGGCGAGAAGCAGTCGCAGATCCTGAAAGCCGAAGGTGAACGTCAGTCGGCGTTTCTCGCCGCAGAAGCGCGTGAGCGTGGTGCTGAAGCCGAAGCGCAGGCCACTAAGATGGTGTCCGAGGCGATTGCCGCCGGTGACATCCAGGCGATCAACTACTTCGTGGCGCAGAAATATACCGATGCCCTGCAAAATATTGGCTCATCCGGCAACAGTAAAGTGGTGATGATGCCGCTGGATGCCAGCAGCCTGATGGGCTCTATTGCCGGGATCAGTGAGTTACTGGGTGAAAGCCGTGCGGAGCGTAAACGCTGATGATTGATGAGCTGCTTGCTAACCCCTGGTGGATATGGCTGAGCCTCGGCGGCCTGTTGCTGGCAGCAGAAATGCTGGGCACCAGCGGCTATCTGCTTTGGAGCGGCGTGGCAGCCGTTCTCGTCGGCCTGCTGGTGTGGCTGGTCCCCATGCCGTGGGAGTGGCAGGGGCTGAGCTTCGCCGCACTGACTATTCTCGCTGCGCTGTGGTGGTATCGCTGGCTTAAGCACCGCGACCGGCGACACCCTCCTTCCACGCTCAACCAGCGCGGCCAGCAGATGGTGGGCCGCCAGCTGACGCTGGATACCGCGCTGGTGAATGGATTTGGCCATGTGCGGATCGGGGATGGCAACTGGCGCGTACAGGCCGATGAGGATCTCCCTGCCGGCACGCCGATCACCGTGGTCGCGGTAGAGGGGATCACCCTGCGCATCGTGCCACGTTCCGTTTAGTCCGCTTTATCCCGCTGGCGGCAGCCGGCCAGGTGGTTAATGATCGGACACTCCGCGCCGTCATCCCCCGGGCAGCTGGCCGCCAGATCAAGCAGTTTCTGGCGCATCAGTTTAAGCTCAGAGATATGGGCTTCAATCTCCCTCACTTTATCAAGCGTCCGCGCCTTCACATCGGCGCTGTGGCGCGCGGGATCGTTAAACAGACTCACCATCTCCCGGCACTCATCAAGATTAAATCCCACCTGGCGGGCCTGACGCAGCAGCGTCAGCTCCTCAAGGTGCTTAGCACTGTAGCTGCGATAGCCGTTATCCGTCCGCAGCGGCGGCGTCACCAGGCCCTTCTCTTCGTAGAAACGAATCGCTTTGCTGGTTAAACCGGTCTTTTTTGCCACGTCGCTAATATTCATTTTTGCTCCTTGACCTTCCCCTTGATGGAAGGTTTAACCTCCATAATGAATCTATAAACCGCTCCGGGTCAAACCGGATCAACAGGAGTCATGATATGTCGCAAATCACTACTCTGGCGCTGGACGGTTTGTCCTGCGGCCACTGCGTTAAACGGGTTAAAGAGACGCTGGAACAGCGTGATGATGTGGAACAGGCGGAGGTGAGCATCACGGAAGCCCGTGTAACCGGGGAGGCCAGCGCCGGGGCGCTGATCGCCGCCGTTGAGCAGGCAGGCTATCATGCCAGCCTGGCCGCAGGCGTTTCCCACCCAAAGCCTGACACGCTGACAGAATCATAATCTCAGCCGGAAGCGCTGACAGCGTTAACGCCTGAGCTTCCGGCGCAGAACGCTTCCTCTTCCCATGACAGCTTCCAGCTACTGATCGGCGGCATGACCTGTGCCAGCTGCGTCAGCCGCGTACAAAATGCCCTGCAACAGGTTGCCGGCGTCAGTCAGGCTCGGGTCAACCTTGCCGAACACAGCGCGCTGGTGCTGGGGTCGGCATCGCCAGATGACCTGGTCAACGCCGTCAACTGTGCCGGGTATTGCGCTGAAATCATCGAAGATGATGTAAAAAGTCGGGAACATAGCAGCAAAACTCGCAGGCTGCCGTCAGGCCGCTGCCCTGGAGCAGGGTTCCAGCCATCCACTGGCGCGGGCGATTCTGGCCTGTGCTGAAGGGGTCAGTCTGCCCGATGTTGAGCAATTTCGTACAATACCCGGAATGGGCGTCAGCGGCATACTTGACGGCACGCCCCTGCTGCTGGGAAATCCGGCGCTGATGGCACAGCAGCAGGTCGTGACCGATGCCGCGACCACGCTGATTGCGCAGCAGGCGGCCAGCGGTGCGACGCCGGTGCTGCTGGCGGCAGGAGGAGAAATTGTTGCCCTGTTCGCCATCCGCGATCCGTTGCGTAAAGAGAGCATCAGCGCGCTGCAGCGGCTGCATAAACGCGGCTACCAGCTGGTGATGCTGACCGGTGATAACGCGGTCACGGCCGGGGCCATCGCTCGCAAAGCCGGTATCGATCGGGTGATCGCCGGGGTTCTGCCGGACGGAAAAGCCGAGGCGATCCGTGCCCTGCAACAGCAGGGGGAGCAGGTGGCGATGACTGGCGATGGCACTAACGATGCCCCCGCATTGGCGCAGGCCGATGTCGGTATTGCGATGGGCGGCGGCAGTGACGTCGCCATCGAAACCGCAGCCATCACGCTGATGCGTCAGGATCTGAACGCAGTGGCGGATGCCTTAGCCATCGCGCAGGCCACGCTGCGTAATATGAAACAGAATTTGCTCGGGGCATTTATCTACAACGCCTGCGGTATTCCGATTGCAGCGGGCGTGCTCTACCCCCTGACGGGGACGCTGCTGAGTCCGGTTGTGGCGGGGGCAGCAATGGCTCTGTCATCGATTACGGTGGTTAGTAATGCCAATCGCCTGATCCGCTACCGTCCGCCACAGGCGTAATTCTGTTCACGCGTGCGGCTTATTGCCCTGTCCGTCAGCGAGTTATCACGCTAGCATGGTGTGATTAACCGGATGAGGCAGAAAAACATGGGCAATGTTGGGCACAGGCTTCAGACATTATGGCGCCGGCTGTGGCCGGTCAGTTACCGCTATCCGGCGATGGATTTGCGTCTGGGAGGCAGCCATCTGCACCTGGTGGGCAGTATTCATATGGGCACGCACAATATGATGCCGCTGCCCGCCGTGCTGAATGAAAAACTCCGGCAGGCCGATGCGCTGATTGTCGAGGCCGATATTACCGCCGGGGCGTCCCCCTTCAGTGAGAGTGAGCGTTGCCCTTCACTGACCGAACGGCTCTCTGCTGCGCAACTGCCGCTGCTTCAGCGCTACTGTGAAGAAGCTGGCGTCGATATGGAGCGCATTGATACCCTTCCCGCCTGGCAGGTGGCACTGATGCTTCAGGCACAGCAGGCACAGCGGCTGGGGCTGCGTGCCGACTGTGGTATTGACTATCAGCTGTTAAAAGCCGCACGGGAACAGCAAAAAAGGGTGATTGAACTGGAAGGGCCGGAGACGCAGTTGGCACTGCTGAAATCCCTGCCGGAGAACGGGCTGCCGCTGTTAGAAGATACGCTTGTTCACTGGCAGACCAATGCCCGCCTGCTGCAAACAATGGTGAGCTGGTGGCTGGAAGCACCGCCGGGCAGTGCCGGAATGCTGGCGCTGCCCAGCACCTTCAGCAACAGTCTGAACGACCTGCTTATGCACCAGCGCAATCGCCAGTGGTGCCAGTTTTTACGCCAGCTGCCGCCAGGTCGCTATGTGGTTGCTGTCGGCGCACTGCACCTGTACGGCGAGGGAAATTTACCGGGACTGTTAGCGCAGAAATAAAAAAAAGGCCGATATCGCTATCGGCCCGTCAATAAGGACATATTTATGAATTTTAGTTATCGTCTCAGCGGTTAGGCTGACGCGGGCAAGATTGTCGCTCAAAGAGTGAACTTTCGCCAGTACTTTTCTTCATCAATGATGGCTGTTCCCTGTTATCCCCGACACAAGGTGAGTCGATATGACACCCGCCGTAAAACTGCTTGAAAAACAAAATATCGCCTTTACATTACACCCGTATGAGCATGACAGCAGCGAAACCCACTTCGGCGACGAGGCGGTGCGCAAGTTGAATCTGAACGCCGACCAGGTCTATAAAACCCTGCTGGTGGCGCTCAACGGCGATAACAAAACGCTGGCCGTGGCGGTCACGCCGGTAGCCGGGCAGCTCGACCTGAAGAAGGTGGCAAAAGCACTGGGTGCAAAAAAAGTCGAGATGGCCGACCCGCAGTTTGCACAGCGCAGCACCGGCTACCTGCTGGGTGGCATCAGCCCGCTGGGGCAAAAGAAACGGCTGCCAACGGTGATTGACCATCTGGCACCGCAGTTTGCTACCGTCTATATTTCCGGCGGCAAGCGCGGGCTGGATATTGAACTGTCACCGCAGGATCTGGCCCGGCTGCTGAACGCCAGTTTTGCTGATATCGCTAAACGTGATTAACCGGGTCGCTGGGCAAGCAGTTGATCGATCATCCAGCGCCCGGCCGGTCCCGGCGGCGTTCGCCGTGACCACACCACATCGACCTGAATGTTTTGCGGCCAGCCGGGCACCGGCAGCTCGCGCAGTTTCTGATGACCAAACTGCTGCGTCAGCCAGCGCGGCAGGATGCTCCAGCCAAATCCCTGCTCCGCCATCTCCAGCAGCAGCAGGTAGGACTGCGCCAGCCAGATTTTGCCCGCCGGGACGGGAGAACGTTCAATCCAGGTATTCAGCCGCAGCTGTCGCAGCGATTTCAGATCCGCTTCTGTCACCTTTTGTTGCTGCGCCAGCGGATGGTCCTGATGCAGATAAATCGCCATCTGCGCCTCAATTTGCAGGCGCTGCACGCTGATATCGGAAGGGTAATACTCCTGCACGCGCACCACGCCGATATGCGCACGGTTGCTCTGCAACAGGTCGATAACGTCAGCGTCTTCGGCGATCATGCACTCAAATTCAATATCGGGGTAGCGGGTGGAAAAGCGCTGCAACAGCGATTCATGGTAATCCGCCTGCCAGAAATCGGAGATCGCCAGCCGCAAGCACGGTTCCACCTCACCGGCAAGGCGGATCGCCAGCTCATCCAGCTGGGCTGAAGCAGCCAGGATCTCTTTAACCTGTGCCAGCGCCCGCTGCCCGTTTTCAGTCAATACCGGGTTACGCGACTCGCGGCTGAACAGGGTAAAACCCAGATCCTGTTCCAGATTTGCCACAGCGGTGCTGATGGTCGACTGGCTTTTACGCAGCGCCCGGGCCGCCGCCGAGAACGATCCGCTTTCGACGGTCTGTACAAAGGCTTCCAGTGACTCCGGTGAGTAACGCACAGGTGTATCGCTTTTTTCGATGGATAATCATTTTATCTTAGCAAATAAAACGTGGAAAATAGTGGTCAGAGTGAATTAAGGAGGACGTATGTCTGCTCGTAAGCTGAAAGAGCGTGTTTTTCATGCAGTAGGATTTGAGGTGCTGGCCATTGCCATCGTATCGCCGGTGGCCGCCTGGGTGATGAATAAACCGTTACTTCAGATGGGCGCACTGGCCATTATGCTGTCGACGGTGGCTATGATATGGAACATCATTTATAACGCCGGGTTTGACCGTCTGTATCCGCGTGACAAAGTGAAGCGCGGCCTCGCCCTGCGCATCATGCACGCGCTGGGTTTTGAAGGGGGATTTATCCTGATTGGTCTGCCGCTGGCGGCCTGGATGCTCGGCGTGTCGCTGTGGCAGGCATTTATGATTGAAGTCGCCTTCTTCCTGTTCTTCCTGCCGTATACCGTGGTGTATAACTGGCTGTACGACAAATTGCGCGAGCGCTTTATTGCCGCCCGTCGTCACCCGGCGTAAGGCGGGTCAGGGTCGACCGGAACAGGTCGACCCCATGGGTAACACGATTAATGCATTGCGGTATCTATCTTCGCCTGGCGCCACTTCTTAGGCGCCGGGGACGTCTCCTCCACGGAGGCCTTCTCAGCCTCAGCAGGTTTTTCCTCCGCCTTCTGGTAAACGATCTCCCCGGACGGCTGATACTTCGCCACGTCCAGCGGTGAATGGCTCTGGATATACTGCTTCAACACTTCAGCATCGACAAACCCGGTATTGACGTAACCCGGCAGCTTATCCACCAGCGGGTAGCCATCGCCCCCCGTCGCGTTAAAGCTCAGGGTCGCCATACGGTAGGTTTTATCAGCTTCCAGCGGTTTTCCGTTGATACGGATATCGCTGACGCCGCTGCCGTTGGCCGTCAGACTGACGCGGGCAAACTGCGCATAGGCGCCGGAATCCACCTGTTTATTGGCCACCACGGCGAGATACTGTTCCACTTCGCTGCCTTTCATATCCACATAGACCAGCTGATTGCCGAACGGCTGCACTTTGAGAACGTCTTTATAGGTGATCGGCCCCGCCTCAATGGAGTCGCGTACGCCACCGCCGCTCATAACCGCGAAGTCGGCCTGAGTGCGGTCGATCTGCCCTTCGAGGATCAGGCGCGCCATTGACGTCTGCACAAAGCGCACTTTGCTGCGATCGCCTTCCAGCCGCCCGTTAACGCTGCCGATGTTAATACCAAGCTGCGCTTCGCCCTTTTTCTGGAACGGGGTCAGTAATTTTTGCATCGCCGGATTTTTCGCTATCTCAGGCGTGTAGTTTACCCAGGTGGTGGTGCCGTCAGCATTTTTCACCTTGTGCTTCAGGTTAATCGGCACCAGCTCATAATGTTCCAGCGTCAGCTTACCGTTCAGGAAGGTGAAGTCCGCACGGCCGATATATTTGCCCCACTCGTGCGCCTGCACAATCCAGGTGCCGTTCTGACGATCCGGCGTACAAGGCGTGCCGGGCACGTAATCGGCCTGTTTCACATTCTCTTTCGCCATACAGACCGGATCCTGCGAGTGGCCTCCAACGATCATATCCAGGTAGCCAGCCGGCAGCTCACGCGCCATCTCAACGTCGCCCGGGGCATTGGAACCGTGCTGCCCATTGTCGTAGTGGCCCATATGCGTGGCGGCGATAATCACATCCGGCTTCTCTTTCGCCCGCAGCGCCTCGACTACCGCTTTCGCTTCCGTGGCCGGTTTGTGGAACACGATATCAGTGAAGTTTTCCGGATTGCCGATTTTCGCCGTGTCATCCGTGGTCAGACCGATGACGGCAATTTTCAGCCCCATGCGGTTAAACAGCGCATAGGGCTCAAACAGGCGTTTCCCGGTGCTTTTTTGATAAATATTGGCCGAGAGCAGCGGGAATTTGGCCCACTTCTGCTGCTGGCGCAGAACGGAGAGAGGATTATCAAATTCATGGTTGCCGATCGCCATTGCATCATAGCCAATCAGGTTCATACCGCGAAAGTCAGGTTCCGCATCCTGCAGGTCCGACTCCGGCACGCCGGTATTGATATCGCCGCCGGAGAGGATCAGCGTCGCCCCGCCGTGCGCCTGCACTTCATAACGGATCTGGTCCATCATGGTTTTTTGCGCCGCGAGGCCATATTCGCCCTGCTCGTTATTCCAGAAACGGCCGTGGTGATCGTTGGTATGCAACACGGTAAATTTATAGGTGCGATCTTTGACCCACGCCTGAGCCATCAGCGGCACGCTTAATAACGCCACCGTCATGACGCTGGCAAAACTTTTTTTGAATACTGGCACTCTGACCCTCCTTGTTGAACAACCCGGACTTAACGAAAATAATAATTTTTGTGACACTGGCCTGATTATGCCGCAGGATTAGCTCTAAAAGATAATTACTCCAGCTTATGTTGTGGGCAAGCTAACGGCTTTTCTCCGCACAATAAAAACATAAGACGATGACAGGTTAAATTAATGGCAAGCGATCGTACTCTTTCTTCCCCACAACCCCCCGTCAGGCGCACCGCTTTTGAGGTGCTTGGTGCCATCAGCGTGGCGCATTTACTCAACGATATGATCCAGTCACTGATTCTGGCGATTTACCCGCTGCTGCGTGAGGACTTTTCGCTGAGTTTTGTGCAGATAGGCCTGATCACGCTGACGTATCAGATGACCGCCTCGCTGTTACAGCCGCTGATTGGTTACTATACCGATAAGCATCCTCAGCCCTGGTCACTGCCTGTCGGCATGGGGTTCACCTTGTGTGGTCTGGTTCTGCTGGCTATGGCCAGTAATTTCCCGACAATCCTGGTGGCGGCGGCGCTGGTGGGCACCGGATCCTCCGTTTTCCATCCTGAGTCATCGCGCGTGGCCCGCATGGCCTCCGGCGGGCGGCACGGCCTGGCGCAGTCACTGTTCCAGGTCGGTGGCAATCTGGGCAGCTCACTCGGTCCCCTGCTGGCAGCGCTGATTATCGCGCCGTACGGTCGCGGTAACGTTGCCTGGTTCTCGCTGGCAGCCCTGCTGGCCATTATTGTGCTGTTGCAGATCAGTCGCTGGTATCAGCATCAGAATCGCGTGACTAAAGGCCATGCTGCCCCGGTGGTCAGCACGCTGCCGCGTCGCCAGGTGGCGTTTGCCATAACCATTCTGCTGGTACTGGTATTCTCGAAGTATTTCTATCTCACCAGCCTCAGCAGTTATTACACCTTCTACCTGATGCATAAATTCGGGCTTTCCGTGCAAAATGCCCAGCTCCATCTGTTTATGTTCCTGTTTGCCGTGGCGGCCGGTACTGTGGTGGGAGGACCGATTGGCGACAGAATTGGCCGTAAGCGGGTGATTTGGGTGTCGATTCTGGGCGTTGCCCCCTTTACCCTGATGCTGCCCTGGGTCAACTTGTGGTGGACCGGTGCGCTGTCGGTGGTGATAGGCTTTATTCTGGCCTCAGCATTTTCAGCCATTCTGGTGTATGCCCAGGAGCTGATGCCCGGACGTATCGGTATGGTTTCCGGCCTGTTTTTCGGTTTCTCCTTCGGAATGGGTGGGCTGGGTGCCGCCGTGCTGGGGGTGGTGGCCGACCGTCATGGCATCGAGCTGGTCTATCAAATCTGCGCTTACCTTCCCCTTCTGGGCATTCTTACGGCTTTCCTGCCTGATAACCGCCATAAATAGTCCCTTCCCGGTGCTAATCACTGTTTTTAGCACCGGTTCATCCTCCTGCAATGTCTGCCTTACACTCTGATAAGTGTATAAAATCGAACTCTCTGACAACTTTATCTCAGTAAATCATTTTTTTTGCCGTTATTACTCATAATGACAAGCGTCATCCCGGAATATGCCATACACTAAAAACTTACAACTGGACACAATTACACTCTGAATGATTTGAGTTGCTCGATAACGGCAAACCTGCGGGTCTCCTGGAGCTACAGTCAGCGAAATGACCCGGTTGTCGCCAACGCCTCCGCAACTTGATGTATCAAGGGTATGCACATAAAGGAGACAGGCATGCATCACACCACACCGCTTATCACCACTATCGTAGGAGGCTTAGTTCTCGCCTTCCTCTTCGGTATGCTGGCCAATCGTCTGCGCATTTCTCCTCTTGTCGGTTATCTTTTGGCTGGCGTCCTTGCCGGACCCTTTACACCGGGTTTTGTAGCAGACACGAATCTGGCCCCGGAACTGGCTGAACTGGGGGTGATCCTGCTGATGTTTGGCGTGGGTCTGCACTTCTCGCTGAAAGACCTGATGGCGGTAAAGTCGATTGCCATCCCCGGTGCCGTTGCACAAATCGCCGCCGCCACGCTGTTAGGCATGGGGCTGTCGTGGGCGCTGGGATGGCCAATAATGACAGGTCTGGTGTTCGGGCTGTGCCTGTCCACCGCCAGCACCGTCGTGCTGCTGCGGGCACTTGAAGAGCGGCAGCTGATTGACAGCCAGCGTGGACAGATTGCTATTGGCTGGCTGATTGTGGAAGACCTGATGATGGTGCTGGCGCTGGTGCTGCTGCCTGCTCTCGCCGGACTGTTCGAAGAAGGAAATGCCAGCGTCACCACCATCATGATTGACCTGCTGATCACCATCGGCAAGGTGGTCGCCTTTATGGTACTGATGATGGTCGTCGGACGCCGCGTGGTGCCGTGGATACTCGCCCGCAGTGCTGCCACCGGTTCACGCGAGCTGTTTACCCTCTCGGTGCTGGCACTGGCGCTGGGCATTGCCTTTGGTGCAGTCGAGTTCTTTGATGTTTCCTTTGCACTGGGTGCCTTCTTCGCCGGTATGGTGCTGAACGAATCTGAACTGAGCCACCGGGCGGCGCACGATACGCTGCCCCTGCGCGACGCCTTTGCCGTCCTGTTCTTCGTTTCCGTCGGCATGCTGTTTGACCCGATGATCCTGGTCCAGCAGCCGCTGGCCGTCCTGGGCGCGCTGGCGATTATCGTCTTCGGCAAATCCCTGGTCGCGCTGGCGCTGGTGATGCTGTTTGGCCACTCCAAACGCACCGCGCTGACCATCTCCGTCAGCCTGGCCCAAATCGGGGAGTTCGCCTTTATTCTCGCCGGACTGGGCATCTCACTGAATATCTTACCGGAGAGCGGGCGTAACCTGGTGCTGGCAGGCGCTATCCTTTCGATCATGCTGAACCCGATCCTGTTTGCCGTACTGGAGCGCTATCTGCAAAAAACAGAAACCATCGAAGAGCAGACCATGGAAGAAGCTATTGAAGAAGAGAAACAGATCCCGGTTGACCTGTGCAATCACGCAGTGATTGTTGGTTTTGGCCGCGTCGGCAGCCTGCTGGGCAGCCGCCTGATGGAAGCCGGTATTCCCATTGTGGTGGTGGAAAACAGCCGACCGCGCGTTGAGGCGCTGCGCGCACAGGGGATCAAAGCCGTGCTGGGCAATGCCGCGCGCAGTGACACGATGGCGCTCGCCCGTCTGGACTGTGCGCGCTGGCTGCTGCTGACGATCCCGAACGGTTATGAAGCCGGGGAAATTGTCACTGCCGCGCGGGAAACTCGCCCGAATATCGAGATTATCGCCCGCGCACATTATGACGATGAAGTGGATTACATCATGGAGCGCGGTGCAGATCGTGTGGTGATGGGCGAGCGGGAGATCGCGAACAGCATGCTGAATCTGCTGCTGTTGAGTCCGGTGGAAACCCCGGCGGAATGCCCGATTTAACGCTCTTCAGGGGCGGCCCTCTTTTCCGGTCGCCCCGCTCCGATGACGGGCATAATCCTTCTTATGCCTCTTATCGTTCCCAGTAAGACTCTTCCAGGCTGTCTTCCCGTTCCGGCAGCCCGCGCGTCAGGCGCGGCGAATGTTGATTCAGTACCTGATAGCTCACGCGATTGGCATATTTACACACCTGCGCCAGCGAGGAGTAAGTGAGGTAGTTGCGCCCGTGCTTGCTCGAGTTTGGCACGTTGGAACGGTGAAAGTTATTGGCCGTAATATCGTGCAACAGCGCCGCCAGCGCGCCGTCCCCTGCCCCGTTCGTATTCATGATCTTCTCCGGCCCACCCATGTAGGGCGCAATATGGGAAAATATACGCAAAGGCTGGGTACAGTCCTGATGGCGCATGGCGCGGCTGAACTCGTACTGGTTGAACTCAGGAATGGCCCCCGGCAGTAACGGATGCTGCGTAGTGCGCTTGCCGGACTCCTCGGTAAAGGCAGCCATATACAGGCCATTAGGCCCCGCCGTGCAAAGCACCAGATCCACCCAGTCGAGGGCAATGTTTGCCGCCTGCAGCGGGTCCTGTTCGCCGGTCAGTTCGAACGCCTCATCCTCGTTCATCGCCACCACAGAGACGTGCTCGCGCAGGAAATCACGCCAGAACTGCGGATTATCCGCAATGACGTATTTGGTGCCCAGCGTCAGTACCACCGGGACGTTGTGCTTCTTCGCCCAGTGGATCGCCTGCATGGTCGCCGCCGGCATCGGCTCGCCCGGCTTGCAGCGCACCAGATACGAGGTCAGCACCAGCGCCGAAGCCCCGGCAATGACCTCCTCAGGAATACTCTGCGGATGCAGCTGGTTCATCATCCCCGGACTGATGGCAAAGGTGCGCTCACCATTATCGCCAATCAGGGTAAAACAGCGGCCAATCGCCCCGTCCACGCCCTGCAGATAGTTCAGGTCGGTCCGGCTGGAGGTATTACACAGATAACGGTACGCGTAACCGCCAATCTGGACGTTGTTGCACATCACGCCCAGCAGCACCGAACGGTCATCGGCCAGGACCGAATAGTTGTGCAGCGTATTACCGATGGTGCCACCAGCAAACTGGTGAGTGATCAGATTATGGGCAACCAGCTCGGCATAGAGCGCCTCGGCAACGTCATCTTCAATCACCAGCGAGTGGCCGAGGCTCAGGCCATAGCGCGTCACAAAGTCATCGTCGACCTTCGCTTCAATGTCGACCAGAATCTGATCGATACCGACAATCCAGCTGTTCGCTGCATCATTTTCCGGCTGAACCGGCTGCAGCAGGGGATCGCGGGCGCTGACGGGGAAATAGTGTTTAGATTTACGCTTACCGGGGAATTTCATAATTGCAGGCTACAAGAGAGGATCAGAGCGCAATCATAGCACAATTGCGCTCTGTGACGATCCGGGGACAAGGGCTGCCCCACGGTTTTAGCGGTGCTGGTTGACCAGTTCCAGCATCATGGTGACATGTTCTTCGTCATCATTCAGCGCCGGAATGTACTCAAACCGCGTACCGCCTGCATGCAGGAAGATTTCACGGTTTTCTCCGTTGATCTCTTCCAGCGTTTCCAGGCAGTCAGAGGAGAAACCCGGGCTCATTATCTGCACGTGCTTCACGCCCTTGGCGGGCAGTGATTTCATGGTTTCATCGGTGTAAGGCATCAGCCATGGCTCACGACCAAAGCGCGACTGGAAGGTCAGCATGGCTTCGCTGCTGCCCAGTCCGAGTGACGCGGTCAGCGCGTTAAAGGTGTCGTAACAGCGCTGCGGATAGTCATCGCCTTCATTGGCAAAACGCTGCGGGATACCGTGGAATGAGGTGACCAGCAGGTCGGGCTTGCCGTGCTGCGCAAAAGAACGCTCCACCGACGCTTTCAGCGCGGCAATATAGGCCGGGTGCTCAGCGTAGTCGCGGATGAAGTGTACGGAAGGCAAGCTACGATAACCGGCAAAGACCTCGGTAATACCGTCCCACACGGCGGCCACCGTCGAGCAGGAAAACTGCGGATAGAGCGGCAGCACGATTAAACGCGTAACACCCTGCTGCATCAGGCTGTCGATGGCGCTTTTCAGGCTCGGATTACCGTAGCTCATCCCCAGTTCTACCGGCATATCCAGTCTGGCAGCCAGCGCATCGCGCTGACGCTTGCTGAAGACCAGCAGCGGAGAGCCATCGTCCATCCACACGGAAGCATACAGCTTCGCCACGCGAGGGGAACGGATCGGAAGGATCCCAAGATTCAGGATTGGCCACCATAGCCAGCGCGGAGAGTCGACCACGCGCTTATCGCTAAGGAACTGTTTAAGGTAACGTTTTACGGCAGGTGTCGTTGGGGCATCTGGGGTGCCTAAATTAACCAGTAATACGCCAGGCTTATCTTGCCTCATTGTTATTCCTTTTTACGGCATCGTCGGGGGATGAAACGAGACTTATTCTAGCGGAAAAAAGCGGGGGATAAACCAATTGCTGCAATTGAGCCAGGGGGAACCCTGGCTCAGCGGCATTAACCGAGGATTTTAGACAGCTCAGCGCTGACTTCAGTCACTTTACGGGTGCCGTCAATTTTGTGGTACGCGGTGTTACCGGCATCCGCTTCTTTGCTGTAGTAAGCAATCAGCGGTGCGGTCATCTCGTGGTATTCCACCAGACGTTTACGTACGGTCGCTTCCTGATCGTCTTTGCGGATGGTCAGTTCTTCACCAGTCACGTCATCTTTACCTTCCACTTTCGGTGGATTGTAGGTGACGTGGTACACACGACCGGACGGCGCATGGACCCGGCGGCCGACGATACGATCAACGATCAGTTCGTCAGGTACGGCAAACTCCAGCACGTAGTCCACTTTAATGCCCGCTTCCTTCATGGCATCAGCCTGAGGAATGGTGCGTGGGAAACCGTCCAGCAGGAAACCGTTGCGACAGTCTTCCTGAGCAATACGCTCTTTAACCAGCGCAATGACCAGCTCGTCGGTCACCAGTTTACCGTCATCCATAATCTGTTTGGCTTTCTGACCCAGTTCCGAACCGGCTTTAACAGCGGCGCGTAACATGTCACCCGTGGAGATTTGCGGAATACCGTATTTCTCCATAATGAACTGAGCCTGAGTCCCTTTACCTGCACCCGGAGCTCCGAGCAGAATAATACGCATTGCGTAAATCCCCTTGCGAATCGCTTGATTGATCACTTTATCTGAGCGCAAGAACATACCATTTTGGCCCGCTATCCACAAGGAAGGGCACGGTTAACCTGCATCCGCATAGCGTTGCAGCGCCCCCTGGCGACGGGCGTAAAGAGACTGAGAAAGCACCGCAATGATGATAATCGCCCCACCAATAACTGCATGAATTGTAGGCACTTCGTCCATAAACAGATACATCCACAGCGGCGCAAGCGCCGTTTCAAGCAGCAAAAACAGCCCGGCGTTGGCCGGCGAGACAAAACGCGTGGATAACGTGATTAACCCCATGGCCAGCGGCATAATCAGCGCCCCTTCAGCGATCACCCAGCCATATTGCGCGGCGGATAACACTTTCAGACTATCGGCCATGTTGGCGTCGGGCCAGAGCAGGATTAACACCGATGCCAGCACCGCCCCCAGGGAGGGCAATCCGGCCGTGCCGCCGCTGACGCGGGAGGTAAAGCTAAACGCCAGTGCCATCGATACCGCCGTGCCCAACGCATAAACATTGGCGATACCGCTGTGACCGAGACCGCGCCCCGACATCACAATCACCACGCCCGCGATCCCCGCCAGCGAGGCCAGCATCACGCTGCGATCGATCGCCACTTTGAAGAACAAACGGCCGATCAGCGCAGAAATAAACGGCGTTGACGAGATGATCACCAATACCGTAGCAACGTTGCCCCGGTTCAGTGCGTTAACGAAGCAGGCCGACGCGATACAAAAAAACAGCGCCGACAGAACATTGTCTTTGGTCAGCCAGGGCGTGCCGAGGGTGCTGCGGCTCTGCCGCCAGAACGCCCACATCAGCATACAGACGCCCCACATGCAGAGACCGCGCAGTACGACGATCAGCCAGGAGTTTTCAATGCCCATCATGCGGATGAAAACGGAATCCGTACTGAGGATCACGCCGCCCAGCAGGCCAATTACGTTGCCATTTATGCTCAAGGTGCTTTTCATTTCGCCTCCCACAGTGCGCAAAGCGCCCGTTCAACCTGCTGCGTCATATCCACCGGTTTACTGCCGTCTCCCCGCGCCCAGCAGGAGATCCGCAGGGTTTTAGCCTGCGGAAAATAGCTGGCCCCTGCCGCTTTTACCTGCTGCTGTACTTCCTCGCTAAGGGCCGGCACGGGAAAACAGCTAAAGGGTAAGCCTGGGGCGCTGATGGAAGTAAAGTCCAGGCCGCCCACGTCCTTCAGCGCGACCGTCCCGACCTTTGCCACGTTATAGGGCTGCCAGCCGGTGCTACGCACGTTATCCAGAGCTTCCAGCAGCGGTTTGGCCGATGACGTTGACTCTTCAAACAGTCGCAGCTCGCTGCGCATCAGGGTGCTGAAATCCTCCGGACGCAGAGCAATGACCGCCAGTCCGATGGTCAGTGAGGCATGCTTGTGCAGGGGCGCGACGAAGATCGAGCTATCGGCTGTCAGTTCGCTATGGCGGTTGGTCGCAAAGCTGTGGGAGGCATCCACCACCCCTTTGCCTTTGCTGTCTTTCAGGCTGTTCACTTCCCCGGTATAGGGATTCACGTGAGTAATGATCGGCACGCTGCCTGGCCCGGTAAAATGGGAGGACGGCGGACTGAAAAGCTCAGTAATAGGCTGATAGTGCGCGTGTTTTGCCAGGCAGAGCGTGGTCTCCTGCTTATGGAACAGGTGTGACAGGATCACCAGACCGACGCGGACTGACTGGACGAAAAACAGATCGTACTCTTCCAGTCGGTAAATACGGGTCAGCTCTTCCCGGAGTTCATCTTTCAGCATAGCGACTCGCTTATAAAACCGATCGCCATGAATCTGTTGTAGCTGGGGGGAAAGTGAGGATGCGTCCATTAGTTGATCAACTCTTGCTGGAAAAGCAGTGGCATAACGTTATCGCGGAAGATCGACCCGACCGCGATTTCACAAGGGGGTTTGCGGTAGTTCACCCACGCAATTTCTTCTATTTCGCTGCCCGCGCGGGGCTGACCGGCAATGTCTACGTGGTAGACGTGATTTTCAATGGCCATGGCTTCGAATTCAGCCTTGCCGTGAAACAGGCCAAACGGCCGGAAACTTTTAATCTGCACGCCCAGCTCTTCCTGCAGTTCACGCTTCAGGCAGCTCAGGTGATCTTCTCCGGCCAGCGGCTTACCACCGGGGGAAATAAAAATGCCGGTGCCCCGCTTGCGGGTCAGCAGCAGGGAACGCTGGTAAATAATAATGGCGGCACATTTAACGATTATTTTCATCGCAGGCTCCGGGTGGCGTAATCCACGGGTTACGCCACCTCTGACAGTCAGATTCAGGCCGCAGCGCTGGCGTTCAGCACGGGCGTCATCAGGGTTTCACCTGACAGGAAACGCACGATGTTGTGCGCCAGCGGGGCTTTATCCTGCAGATAGGCGAGGATCACCTCGTCATTTGGCGTGGAGAAGCTGTCGGCAAAGATGCTGATACCCTCCAGAGACTTGGTGGAGATCCCCAACTGCAGCAGGCGGTACTTCACGTCGTCCGCCGACTGGGCGAACTCATAAATCGGTGACTGATAATTGATGTCGTAACGGGCCATCATCTCCATCAGGAACGTCTTGGCCACCTGGCGCTGTTCCGGGAACTCCATCTGATAATGGGTGATCCCGTCGTTGATGGTATTGATGTCGTTGCGGTGGCAGAAATCCACCAGATGGGCGTGGATCGCCAGCTTCTCCCCCAGCAGTACCAGATTTTTGCGATATTTAAGAATGTCATCTTCCAGATGTTCAATCGCAATCGAGCGGAAAGCGCCGCTGATGTCGGCAATAGTGTGGGCAACCACAAGGTCACCAAACCGGCTTTTCAGCTCATCGACACGGTGCGATAAAATACCGCGATGCAGTGAACAACCACTGTTACCCGACCACAGGTGCACAGGGATTCCCTGTAACATCAGATAACAGGCTGCCAGGGTACTGTCACGGCCACCGGTAAACATAACGAGCTGGGTTTTTGCAGAATGCTGATGGGTCATTTTCCTTTCCTTCGCATAGATGTTGAATGTAATCGTCGGCTGACAAGGGGAAAATACGGCTGTATCACGGAACAAACCAGAAGGGGGTGTTTGCTGGTGGCTCACAGGACAGCACCCCGACCTGGCAGCCAGATTAGGGAAATTGTGCTGGACTTGAAAATGATAAAAACAGACACTCCTTGTTAGATTTTCTAACAAGGTATGATTATGTCTGGCCTTCCTTCCCTGCGGGCACTGCGTTATTTTCATCAGGCAGCGCTGCATCAGAGTTTCAGCCTGGCAGCACAGTCGCTGAACGTAACGCACAGCGCTGTCAGTCATCAAATCAAGCAGTTAGAAGAGTGGCTGGGTAAACCGCTGTTTTTGCGCGTTAATGGCCGCGTACAGCTCACCCCGGACGGTGAACGCCTGAAAGAGTGCTGTATGCAGACCTTTCGCGAGATTGAAGTGACCTGTGAAAAAATCCGTGCGCGCAACCTGCACAGCCTGAGCGTCTCCTGTGCCCCCAGCTTTCTGGCACAGTGGCTGATCCCACGTATCAGCCGCTTCACTGAACGCCACGGCCATATTGCCCTCACCTTTCAGACCCATGTCGATATAGAGCGCGTGCGCAGTGAGCAGACGGACGTGCTGATTGTCAGCCATGAGCAGTCAGTGCAGGAGGATATTGCCGCTACACTGATTACCGTTGACTATATCGGCCCGGTCTGTGCGCCGGCGTTCAGCAACCGCTTTACCTATGAAACGGATTTTTCCACCCTGCCGCTGTTACATGCCGACACCAAGCTGCATGCCTGGGCAGAATGGGCGAAAAAAACTGGGGCAAAGGGAGACTTTTGGGCGGGCCGGCATTTTGACAATCTGACACTGGCCATTCAGGCGGCGCGTAACGGGATGGGAATTATAATGACGCCGCAGATTCTGGTGAAAAAAGAGATCCGCGAGGGATCGCTGATTGCCCCACTGGGGTTTGCTGAAGTGGATCGCGCAACGTGGATGATGGTCAAAGCGGCGCGTCAGGAGGAAACGGAGATTGAGCTTTTCAGACGTTGGCTGTTAGAAGAGGCAGCGATGGTGGGGTAATACCAGGCGGGCGACCTGTATTGCGGACGCCCCTGCCCGGTGACGGCAAGCTGGGCGGACCTGAACAGAGGGTCCGCCCGGCGTGGTTAACCCAGCAGCAGCTGGTTCATACGGCGGATAAACTGATTCGGATCGTCCAGCGACCCTTTCTCCGCCAGCAGCGCCTGCTCCAGCAGCAACTCGATCCACTCGGCAAAGCGACCTTCGTCCTCAGTGTCAGCGGCGCGTTTCACCAGCGGGTGATCCGGGTTAAGTTCAAACAGGTATTTGACTTCCGGCACGTCCTGACCGGCAGCGGCGAAAAGCTTCGCCATCTGGGTAGTCATCTCGTTCGCTTCGGTGGTGACGATCGCCGGCGTATCGGTCAGACGGTGCGTCAGACGCACTTCCTTGACGCGCTCACCCAGCAGCGTTTTCACCCGTCCGACGAACGGCTCCAGCGCTTTTTCTGCTTCTTTCTGCTCTTCGGTTTCCTCATCAGCCAGTTTGCTTAATGCCTCATCGGCTTTACTGACGGACTGGAAACTCTTGCCATCGAATTCGGTCAGGTAGCTCATCATCCATTCGTCGATGCGGTCGGAGAGCAGCAGAACCTCGATACCTTTCTTACGGAACAGCTCCAGGTGCGGACTGCTTTTCGCGGCGGCATAGCTGTCGGCCGTGATGTAGTAAATCTTCTCCTGGCCTTCTACCATGCGGCTGACATAGTCTTCCAGCGACACGGTTTGCGCCGGGCCTTCGCTACTGGTGCTGGCGAAACGCAGCAGTTTTGCAATGGTTTCCGCGTTGCTGCTGTCTTCTGCCGGACCTTCTTTCAGGACCAGGCCAAACTGCTGCCAGAATGACTGATATTTTGCTTCGTCATCCTTCGCCACTTTTTCCAGCATCTGCAGGGAACGCTTAGTCAGCGCTCCGCGCAGGCTCTGGGTAATGCGGCTGTCCTGCAGGATCTCACGCGAAACGTTCAGCGGCAGGTCGTTGGAGTCGATCAGGCCTTTTACGAAACGCAGATAGTTCGGCATGAACTGCTCCGCGTCGTCCATGATGAACACGCGCTGTACGTACAGCTTCAGGCCGTGCTTATGGTCACGGTTCCACATATCCCACGGAGCCTGCGCCGGGATGTACAGCAGACTGGTGTACTCCTGCTTGCCTTCCACCCGGTTGTGGCTCCACGTCAGCGGATCGGTGAAGTCATGGGCAACGTGCTTGTAGAACTCTTTGTATTCGTCTTCACTGATGTCAGACTTGTTACGCGTCCACAGCGCCTGGGCTTTGTTGATCTTTTCCCATGTGGTGGTGTTGTCTTCTTCGTTATGGGTTTCGATCTCTACCGGCAGTGCAATATGGTCGGAGTACTTACTGATGATGCTGCGCACGCGCCAGGCATCGAGGAATTCATCTTCACCTTCGCGCAGATACAGGGTAATTTCGGTGCCACGGTCTGCTTTTTCAATATCGGCAATGGTGTATTCACCTTCACCGGCAGACTCCCAGAACACCCCTTCGGATGCCGCAGCGCCTGCAGCACGGGTGCGGACTGACACTTTATCCGCCACGATAAACGCCGAGTAGAAGCCCACGCCGAACTGGCCAATCAGCTGGCTGTCTTTTGCCTGGTCGGAACCGAGAGATTCCAGGAAAGATTTTGTCCCGGATTTGGCAATGGTCCCCAGGTTCTCAATGACTTCTTCACGACGCATCCCGATGCCGTTATCACTCAGGGTCAGGGTACGCTTTTCCTTATCGACGGACACCCGGACGCGCAGATCGCCGTCGCCTTCATAAAGATCCGGCGTGGATAACGCACGGAAGCGCAGCTTATCAGCAGCATCTGAGGCGTTGGAGATCAGCTCACGCAGGAAGATTTCTTTATTTGAATAGAGTGAGTGGATCATCAGGTGCAGAAGCTGTTTTACCTCTGACTGGAAGCCACGGGTCTCTTGTCCTTTCATGGTCATTGCTACCTCAACTAAAAACAGATGATGAACGTTGAGGTATTAAATGGGGGTGGTAAAAAGGATTTCAAGACGGCACGAAGGGCTCGTGCCGCTGATTGTTCAGAATTTAAACTTTTGACGTCCGGCCAGCGAGTGCGACAGTGTGGTACCGTCCACCATTTCAAGTTCGCCCCCTACCGGCACACCGTGGGCAATGCGGCTGGCTTCAATGCCATACTGTTCACACAGGCTGGCAATATAGTTGGCGGTGGCCTCGCCTTCTACCGTGGGATTAGTGGCGAGGATCACTTCGACAATCTTCTCTTTCTCAAGTCGCTGTTCCAGACGATCAAGGCCGATATCGTTTGGCCCGATGCCATCCAGCGGTGACAGATGCCCCATCAGCACGAAGTAACGACCAGAAAATTGCCCGGTCTGTTCAACCGCATGGATATCTGCCGGACTTTCTACAACACAGATCAGCCCGTTCTCTTGACGTCGCGGATTGGCACAGATAGTGCAAATGTCCTGTTCGGTAAAGGTACGGCAATCAGAACAGTGCCCAATTTCCGACATCGCCCGCGTCAGCGCCTGCGCCAGGCGCATACCGCCGCTACGGTCACGCTGTAACAGCTGGAAGGCCATACGCTGCGCTGATTTTGGTCCAACGCCTGGCAGGCAGCGCAGAGATTCCATAAGGGCGGTAAGTAAAGGGCTGGTTTGCATTGCTCAGACTTCTGAAATAAGAGGGGGCTATAGCCTAACATCTGCCCTGCGGGCGAGCATAGAAAAAGATATTCCCCGGACTTATCCGGGGAAGCATTAATCAGCGACGTTCAGAATCGAGCGTTTCATGGTGGCTGACCACGTCCTGGGCTTTTTGATAGCTTTCCGCCAGCAGCCCATATTCCGTAAAGACCGCAGGCCACAATGCCGCCCAGTCCATCGCATCAGCGCGGTTCCAGCTACCCTGAATTTCGCCCGCGACGGCGGCCGTATCCAGTGGAACCACACCTGCCTGCATGACCCGTGCGAGGGTAATTTCTTGCGCCATCTTCGAGTAGGTCCCTGATGCGTCGATCACCGCGAAGACTTTAAAACCTTCTGCTACCGCGCTAATGGCCGGGAAAGCCATACAGACGCTGGTAACCGTACCAGCAATGATCAGGGTTTTTCGTCCCGTAGCTTTAACCGCAGCGACAAACTCAGCGTTATCCCATGCGTTGATCTCGCCCTTACGGGCAACGTACTGCGCATGAGGTGCATACTGATGGATCTCCGGGATCAGCGGACCATTTGGTCCCTGTGGCACGGAAGCCGTAGTAATTACCGGGATGTTAGCCATCGTTGCCATTTTGGCAAGCATTGTCACATGTCCACGCAATGTCGGCATCGGCATATCATGCACCAACTGAAACAAACCGCTTTGGTGGTCGATTAGTAACATCACGGCGTCATCAACGTCGATCATCGGTTTTTGCCCATTAAAGTTTGCTGGCATCATCTTCGTGCTCCTGTTAATTAAAGCGTTCCGGCTATCCGCATGATAGCCGTTCTGTCTTACTGAATAGACTCGCCAAAACGACCCTGATTAAAATCATCAATCGCCTGGCGAATACCTTCATCCGTGTTCATCACAAACGGGCCATAACCGACCACAGGTTCATCAATGGGCTCACCACTCAGCAACAGTACTACCGCATCGTTGTTTGCTTCTATTTGCACACTGTCACCTTTGGCATCCATCACCACAAGCTGGGCCTCACGGACCACTTCTTCACCGTTAACCTGTACCGTCCCTTTCAGTACCATCAGGGCGGTATTCCAACCTTCCGGTAAGTCCAGGTGCGTTTGAGCATGCGCATTGAGGCGCACGTCCCAGATATGCATCGGTGTAAAGGTCTGGGCGGGGCCATTTTTTCCCGCCATTGACCCTGCTATTACGCGTACCTTTCCGGCATGGTCAGGTAAGGCCACCACAGGGATATCACTGTCTGTAATGGGCTGATAACGCGGCGCTGTCATCTTATCTTTTGCCGGTAAATTGACCCACAACTGCACCATTTCCAGCGTACCACCCGCTGCGCTAAAGGCAGGCGAGTGGAACTCTTCATGCAAAATACCACTGCCCGCAGTCATCCACTGCACATCGCCTGGGCCGATAACGCCACCCTTGTCCGTATTATCGCGGTGAGCCACTTCCCCCGCGTAAACGATGGTGACGGTTTCAAAACCGCGATGTGGGTGTTGACCGACGCCACGCGGTGTTTTATGCCCGGCACTGAACACTGCAGGTCCGGCATAATCCATCAGTAAAAATGGGCTCAGCTGACGGGCCATTGTTGAGTAGGAAAACATTGACCGCACCGGAAAACCGTCACCGACCCAATGAGAGGCAGGAGCAGAATGAACAGCGATAATAGATTTCATGATTTTTCTCCAGACGACCTGTTTCGATGTGAGTGATCTTATGCGCAAGACAAACAATCCGGTAGAGTGTAAAACTGGACTCAGCGTTCTATTAACAGGACAATACGTATGCAGGATTTAAATGACCTGTGGTATTTCGTACAGGTGGTGGATCATGGCGGTTTTTCCCCGGCAAGCCGTGCGATTGGCATACCGAAGTCGCGACTAAGCCGTCGCATTGCGCTGCTGGAAGAGGGGCTGGAGACACGCCTGTTACAGCGCTCAACGCGAAGTTTCACCGTGACGGAGGCCGGTCAGATTTATTACCGACACTGTAAGGCAATGATCATTGAAGCAGAAGCCGCCCAGGAAGCGATTGATACGCTCCGGGTCGAGCCGCGAGGGCTTATCCGGCTGACCTGCCCTGTCGCACTGCTGCACGCCCATATCGGGCCGATGCTGGCGCGTTTTATGATGATGTACCCGCTGACCAGCGTTCAGCTTGAAGAGACGAACCGTCGTGTGGATGTGCTGAACGAAAACGTCGATTTGGCGATCCGTGTACGCCCTCTGCCGCTGGAAGATAGTGAGCTGGTGATGCGTAAACTAGGCACGCGCCCTATGTGCCTGGTCGCGAGCCCGGCATTGGTCAGACTGCACGGTATGCCCACTCTGCCCATGGACTTGCAGCAGTGGCCGAGCCTTGCCGTTGGCCGGCCCCAGCAAACGTATCGCTGGTTTTTATACGGGCCCAATCAGCAAGAGGTGACGCTGTTCCACCAGCCGCGGTTTGTCACCACCGATATGGCCTCATTGCGCACAGCCGCGCTGGCGGGAGTAGGTGTGGTGCAGTTACCGAGGTTAGTGCTAGAAGAACAGCTGGAAAACGGCAGTCTGATTTCCCTGCTACCTGAATGGCATACCAGGCCCGAGAGTATTCATGTGGTGTTCCCCTCCCGGCGCGGTCAGTTACCGGCGGTAAGAGCACTGATTGATTTTCTGGCGGAAAATTATGCGGCAATGGTGGAATAGAAAAATAATCAGAGGCGACACAGCGCATCGCCTCTGGTCTGCTATCAGAATGGCATCTTGAAGCCAGGTGGGAGCTGCATACCACTTGATACCGCAGCCATTTTCTCTTTCTGCGTTTCAGCCACACGGCGCGCTGCATCGTTGAAAGCCGCAGCCACCAGGTCTTCCAGCATGTCTTTGTCATCTTCCAGCAGGCTGGGGTCCACTTCCACGCGACGGCAGTTATGTGCTCCGTTGATGGTCACTTTCACCAGGCCTGCGCCGGATTCACCGGTCACTTCCATGGCAGCAATCTCTTCCTGCACCTGGGCCATTTTATCTTGCATTTGCTGGGCCTGTTTCATCAGGTTGCCCAATCCGGCTTTACCAAACATATGTTCTCTCTCTTCAGCTCAGGCCACATCAGCGTAACGACGATGCGGCGGGTTAAACAGGTCGGATACTTTCTTCGTCCACGTCGGCATCGAAAAACCGACGCAGCGTCTGAATATGAGTATCTGTGATAATAGACTGACGCGCCTGCGCCAGTTTCTCTTCATAGATTTTTTGCCGCCATTCCAGCGGCGTCAGCACCGCAGGATTATCATCTTCCACCACGGTTAATTCAATGGGGTGCCCGGCAGCCGCATTCAAGGCCTCACTCAGCGCTTTTTGCGCCGAAGGCGAGTTCAGATGGCGCTGGCTGGTGCGCAGGTGCAGACAAATACCGTTCGCGGTCTGCTCCTTCCAGGCATTCAGCGCCAGTTGCTGCACCAGTTTCGGCATCGTCAACGCAGCGATTTCAGCCGCCCAGGGATCGCGCGCCTGCGACTCGGCCACCAGCTTGACCATCAGCTCCGGGTTTTTTTCATGCTCCAGCGCCGTGCGTAACGCTTTCGGCGTAGCCACCGGCGCGATCTTCACTTCCGCAGGGTTTTGCGCTTTCCAGCGATACGCCTCTTCCTTTACCGGAACGGCTTCGGCTGCGGCCTGTTGCAGGCGTTGCTGCCCGCGTTCGGTAACCGCTGCAAGCCGCTCCAGGGCCGAACTCGCCGGCCGCGCACCCTGCGCTGCCGGCTCAGTCTTTTTTGGCTTATTCGCCCCCTGATGGCGTAGCAGCTGTGTGCGCGCCTGGAGGAGCTGGCTGGTGGTATCAGGTAATCCCTGAGGTGGAGGTGACGGCTGTACCGGCGGCGGTGAAGACGCGGTATGCGCCTCCACTGTGCTTTGCTGTGCAGGCGCGGCAGCCTCTGCCGGTGCCTGTAAGGTCATGGTCGGGCGCGCAACCGGATCGGCAATAACGGCTTTCGGATGAAATGCCAGCGCACGCAGCAGCGTCATTTCCACGCCCATGCGGCGGTCCGGTGCCAGCGGCAGCTCTTTCCGCCCCACCAGCAGCGTCTGATAATAGAGCTGAACGTCAGCAGGCGGTAACACCCGCGCCAGTTCGCGCAGCCGCTGCTCGATAGCGGCCATATCGTCGCCCAGTGCCGAAGGCAGCAGCTGGATCATCGCCACACGGTGCAGCAGCGTCAGCATTTCCACCAGCAGCGCTTCCCACTCCACGCCGCGTGAAGCGGCCTGACTGAGCAGGGCCATCACCTGCGCGCCCTCGGCGTGAACCAGCGCTTCAATCAGCGCCAGCGGCTGTTCATCATCCAGCGTACCCAGCATGTCATTGACGGTAGCGGTGGTGACCTGCCCCTGCCCCATGGCGATTGCCTGGTCAGCCAGGCTCAGGGCATCACGCATACTGCCGTCGGCAGCACGAGCCAGCAGCTGCAGAGCACGGTTCTCCGCACTGATCTGTTCCGCCTGTAAGACATGTTCAAGCTGGCCGCGGATCTGTTCCTGATCCAGCGCTTTCAGATGGAACTGCAGGCAGCGCGATAAAATCGTCACCGGCAGCTTTTGCGGGTCGGTGGTGGCAAGCAGGAATTTGACGTGCTCCGGGGGTTCTTCCAGCGTTTTTAACAGCGCGTTAAAGCTGTGACGCGAGAGCATATGCACTTCATCGATCAGGTAAACCTTGAAGCGTCCGCGTGCCGGGGCATACTGCACGTTATCCAGCAGATCGCGGGTATCTTCCACTTTGGTTCGCGAAGCCGCATCGATTTCAATCAGATCAACAAAGCGACCCTGCTCGATTTCCCGGCAGTTATCGCACTGCCCGCAGGGGGTGGCGGTAATACCGGTTTCACAGTTCAGCCCCTTTGCCAGCAGTCGGGCAATGGTGGTTTTCCCGACGCCGCGGGTGCCGGAAAACAGATAGGCGTGATGGATACGGCCAAGGGACAAACCGTTAGCCAGCGCGGTCAGAACATGTTGCTGACCAACAACATCAGTAAATGCTTGTGGACGCCACTTGCGGGCCAGTACCTGATAGCTCATTAAGACTTCATCATCGATTGGAATAATTGCATTAAGGTTGTGATAAACCAGACCGGGCAACTATAACAGTTTATCGGCTTCCCCGTCTTATTCCTGTGACTTTATCACACGGCTGGCGGGCAGCAACGGACAAAAAAAAGCCATATGGGCAGGGTAGCGTCGGATGAGAGGGGGCGGGCCAGCCGCCCCGATAAAAGATGCACAGGGGGGAAGGATTAGAACCGGTAGCCAATACCCAGGCTGAAACCGTTGCTGGACGTTTTCTGTACGTGTCCGGCCTGGTAACCCACATCCAGCGCCAGATTATCAATCAGGTTAAACTGGACGCCCGTTCCCCAGGCAAAACGCGCATCAAAAATTTTGTAACGGCCGGTCTGCCCGCCCGGTGGCGTATCGTAGGTAGTCACATTGCTACTGCTCTCCCAGCCTGCGCCGCCCAGCAGATACAGGCTGGCCCAGGAGGTTACGCGGTAGGCCGGGCCCACCATCAGCGAGTAATAACGTACCCGATGATTTTTGATCCCGCCCCCCTCGCCTTCAGGCTGACTTCCTCTGGCATTCATCGCGCTAAACGACACCATGGCGCTGAGAGGGAGTTCGGGGATTTCAAAGCGGTAACGGGCGTTGATCCCCTTCATATTTTTGAAGTGTTTGATATGGCTCTGCGCGTAGCCGAGCGTCACAGTATGCAGGCCGGACATCGCCTTCGGCTGCCAGCTGATGGTGTCGGCATGATAGTAGTGCTGGGAGGCCGGTTCCACCACCGGGCCAGATTCCGCCGCCCCGACCAGGGGGGACACAAACAGCAAAGTGGTAACGATTTTTCTCATCTCGCGCTTCCCTGACAGCGTGGGTCTTCCAGGCGTAATGTTGATTGCCGTCGTATTGTAAAGCAGAGAGGCTGCAGGTCGCGGCGAATTGTGCCTCTGCGCAGAAACGCGCATGTTTTGCCGGCAGGCTGAAAGGGAGGGAGGGAAGAAAAGAAACGTAATCATAGCGGGGCCGGCCGTAGAGGCCGGCCCCGCTAAACACTAGTGACCGGGGAAATTCACCAGGCTGTAGCTTTCAATACCCAGCGCTTTCAGACGGGATTCCCCCGTCAGGTCGAACAGGTTGATAATGAAAGCGGCATGTTGAACACTGCCACCCGCACGGCGGATCAGTTTCACGGTCGCTTCGATGGTCCCGCCCGTGGCCAGCAGGTCGTCGATCACCAGCACCACATCGCCGGGCTGAATCGCATCACAGTGCAGTTCCAGCGTATCGGTGCCGTACTCGAGCTCGTAGGTTTCCGCAAAGGTTTTACGCGGCAGCTTGCCCGGTTTGCGTACCGGCACAAACCCCACACCCAGCCCAAGCGCCACGGGTGCGCCGAACAGGAACCCCCGCGCTTCGGTGCCCACCACTTTGGTGATGCCAGCGTCACGATAGCGTTCAACCAACAGTTCAATGCTCAGTGCAAACGCCGTCGGGTCTTCCAGCAGGCTGGTGACATCACGAAAGAGAATGCCCGGCTTAGGGTAATCCGGGATGCTTTTGATACTGTTTTTAATCAATTCAAGCTGCTGCGCAGTCGCGGTCATAATGTTACGCCTGGTAAATACAAATCTGACTCGCGCAGCTTCATTTCACGCAACGGCCATATTGCCGGGTGAAATTCTGACGTTGAGGGGAAGCCGCGCACGAAAACGACCAAATCTATGCAAAGCGCCGGACAATTGCAACCGCGTTTAGCAAAATCACGGCTTTTCTTGCCCCTCATCAACCACCGGCAGACGGATCATAAAGACCAGCAGGCAGGCGAGGATGACCAGCAGCAGCAGGCGAACCCAGAGGATCTTGACCATCCACAGCGAAAAGGCAAACGTCACAAGGATAAACAGGATCGCCCTGCCCTTCGCCCCCGGTGGCATTGCCCGGTGCTGCTGCCAGTGACGCAGATAGCGTCCGAAGACGGAGCGGTACAGCAGCCAGTGGTGAAAGCGCGGCGACGAACGGGCAAAACACCAGGCTGCCAGCAGCAGAAAGGGCGTCGTGGGCAGCAGCGGCAGCACCACGCCCAGCGTGGCCAGCACCACAGCAACCCAGCCTAAAACAATAAGTATGTAACGTTGCATGGCTCGCCCGGTAAAATGCCTCAGAATCAGGGTATCATAGCGCGCATTTCTGCCCGGGAGAACAAGATGAAAAGCGCAGGTTTACTGCAACAACTCGATATCCAGCTGGAACAACTTGCGCAGGCTGTGGAGCCCCATGCCAACAAGCGAACCGCACAGGCACGCTTCGACAGGCAGCTGTTCCATTGCCATACCACCCGGCTCGGTGATTACCTGCTGGAAGTGCGTCAGACATTTGAGCAGCTTAAGCAAAGCGTGAAGGATAATCGAACCGAGAGCGTGGCGTGGATGGCCGAACGCGTGGTGTTGCAGATGAGTGCGCTGCAGCGCGAGCTGGCGACGCAAAAGCTGCGCAATAACGAACCCCGTACCGTACCGGTGAAAGAAAATTTGTACGAAAAACTGGCTGAACATCAGGATTTCGAAAGGCGCTTACGCGCGATGATTGGCGACCGTGAGAGCCTGCTGTCAGCGCAGGAGACCCTGGCTCAGCAGCAGCAGTTGCAGAGAGAAATCGCAGCGCTTGAAGGCCGGTTACAGCGCTGTCTGCAGGCGCTTAAACGTATTGAGCGCGGCATTGAAAATCGTGAGCGTCACGGGTAGCGGTGCTGCCCTTATGCCGGGTGAAAGGGCTATACTCATCTCACCCTTTTTGACTGGAGCAATGCGATGGGTCTGATCTCATGGCTGGTTATCGGTTTGCTGGTGGGCTTTGTCTCCCGCTATTTCTTTCCCGGCCGCCCCGGCGGACTGATGCCAACACTGGTACTGGCAGCGGTGGGTGCGCTGACGGGTGGCTATATCAGTACCTATATCAATTACGGTACGCTGTCCACGCTTGATCCCCGCGCCCTGCTGATCGCCCTGGCGGGTGCGCTGGTAATGATCGCAGTAATCAAAATTTTACGAATCTGACTGCGCGTCGCGTGGTGGAACAGAACAGGAGCGTTTATGTCGCTGGAAACCGCGCCGGAAGAAGTGAAGCTTGCCGTTGACTTAATTATGCTGCTGGAAGAACATCAGATTGCGCCAGAAACTGTGCTGGCGGCACTGGCGATTGTGCAGCGGGATTTCGAAAAAAAAGTGGTGGCACCGTCCTCAGGGAGACGTTAACCCGGTTTACGCAGCGTCGGGCAGAAAGCCAGCATATCAAGCAGAGTCGCCACCAGCTGTGGCGCATCGGCGGCCAGATCAAAGCTTTCTGGCATAAATAACCAGTTTTCCATGATGCCACTGATATAGCCGCGCATCACAATAGCCGCGCGTCGGGTGTCCAGATTTTCGGGGAGTTGTTTTGCATCAATGCACTGAGCCAGCACTTCTTCTATCTTTTCGTAACATTCGAGATAGAGATTTTGTTGCATCAGCTGTAGGGTGGTCATTTCACCAACAAACTCACATTTGTGGTAAATAATTTCCATAAGTGCACGTCTTCTTGGGTCCCTGGCTGTCGCGTCAAGGACATACAGCACCATAGCACGCATCACAGAAAGTGGATCAGAAGGATATTTTGATTGATACTCAAGCTCCAGGTCCGCCATTCCGGATTCGGACTGCGCCCAAATTTCATTGAGTAAATCGGTTTTATTTTTGAAATGCCAGTAGATTGCACCCCGCGTCACGCCAGCACTTGAGGCAATATCAGCCAGTGACGTTTTAGAAACGCCATATTCAGAAAAACGCTCGATAGCTGCATCGATGATGTGATTGCGCGTTTCCTGCGCCTGTTGTTTGGTATTTCGTGCCATGAGGGTGTTATTTACAAAGGGTTAGACTTACATACATTTCCGAATGTATGTACCATAGCACGACCATAATTTAAACGCAGCAATGGGTTTATGGGTTTGTGATCCATTGAACAATCGATATCGGACACTCGAGGTTTATTTATGAACAAAAACAGAGGGTTAACGCCTCTGGCGGCCGTTCTGATGCTTTCAGGAAGCTTAGTGCTAGCGGGATGTGATAACAAAGATTCGCAGCAGGCCGGGCAGCAACAGGCACCTGAAGTGGGCATCAAAACGTTGAAAAGCGCCCCACTTAAAATTACTACCGACCTGCCAGGTCGTACCTCATCGTTCCGAATTGCAGAAGTTCGCCCACAGGTCTCAGGCATTATTCTGAAACGCAACTTTGTTGAAGGAAGTGATATTAAGGCGGGCGAATCCTTATATCAGATCGACCCGGCGACCTATCAGGCATCCTATAACAGTGCGAAAGGTGATCTGGCGCAGGCACAGGCGAATGCGCAAATCGCTGCATTAACCGTTAAGCGCTACAAGCCCCTGCTGGGCACCAAGTACATCAGCCAGCAGGACTATGACACCGCCATGTCTACCCAGGGTCAGACCGCGGCAGCCGTCCAGGTTGCTCAGGCCGCAGTAGAAACGGCACGCATCAACCTCGCCTATACCCGCGTGACCTCGCCTATCAGCGGACGCATTGGTAAATCCTCGGTGACAGAAGGTGCACTGGTCGCCAGCGGGCAAACCACAGCGCTGGCAACCGTACAACAGCTGGACCCTATCTACGTGGATGTCACTCAGTCCAGCGAAGACTTCATGCGCCTGCGCAATGAGCTCAACTCCGGCAAGCTTCAGCAGACTGACGGCAAAGCGGAAGTGAAACTCCTGATGCAGAATGGTAGCGAATACGCACAGAGCGGAACATTAGAATTCTCTGATGTCACCGTGGATGAAACCACAGGTTCCATCACGCTGCGTGCCGTGTTCCCTAACCCGGATCACAGCCTGCTGCCTGGCATGTTCGTGCGTGCCCGACTGGATGAAGGTACCAATCCGAATGCACTGCTGGTTCCTCAGCAGGGTGTCACCCGTACGCCAACCGGTCAGGCGACCGCTATGGTCGTGGGCGCGGATAACAAGGTTGAAGTCCGCACGCTGAAAGCCGATCAGGCATTCGGTGATAAGTGGCTGGTAACGGAAGGTCTTAAAGATGGCGACCGTGTGATTGTGACCGGTCTGCAACGCGTGAAACCTGGTGCAGCGGTAACGCCTCAGGAAGTCAGCGATGACAGCGCCAAAGCAGGTACCGAGTCTCAGGCGAAGTCTGAACAACCGAAGTCTTAACAGGAGCCACTGAGACATGGCTAAGTTTTTTATCGATCGCCCCATCTTTGCCTGGGTAATCGCCATCATCATTATGTTGGCGGGTGCGCTGTCGATTCTTAAACTGCCGATCGAGCAATATCCTAACGTTGCTCCAACGGCCATTGAGATCACAGCAACCTACCCAGGTGCTGATGCGAAAACGCTGCAGGACTCCGTCACGCAGGTTATCGAACAAAATATGAACGGCATCGACGGCCTGATGTACATGGGTTCAAGCAGCGACTCCTCCGGGACGCTGCAGCTGACCCTGACATTTGAGTCGGGTACGGATGCTGACATCGCCCAGGTGCAGGTGCAGAACAAACTGCAACTGGCGATGCCGCTGCTGCCTCAGGAAGTGCAACAACAGGGGATTAAAGTTCAAAAATCCTCCAGTAGCTTCCTGATGGTCGCCGGCTTCATTAATGACAACGGCACCATGACGCAGAACGATCTCTCTGACTATGTCGGGTCGAATATTAAAGACCCTATCAGTCGAGTATCCGGCGTTGGTGATACCCAGCTGTTCGGTGCGCAGTACGCTATGCGTATCTGGATGGATCCTCATAAGCTTAACAACTACGCGCTGACGCCTGTTGATGTTATTAGCGCCATTAATACCCAGAACGCCCAGGTTGCAGCGGGTCAGCTCGGTGGTTCACCTCCGGTGCAGGGCCAGCAGCTTAACGCCTCCATCATTGCGCAGACGCGTCTGACCTCGGCTGAAGAGTTCGGCAAGATCCTGCTGAAGGTTAACAGCGACGGTTCACGCGTTCGTCTGAGCGACGTGGCACACATTGAGCTGGGTGGGGAAAACTACGAGATCATTGCCCGCTATAATGGTCAGCCGGCTTCCGGGCTGGGGATCAAACTCGCCACCGGTGCTAACGCGCTGGACACGGCGGCCGCAGTAAAAGCCGAATTGACCAAGCTGGAACCGTTCTTCCCTTCCGGGATGAAAGTGGTTTACCCGTACGACACCACGCCGTTCGTTAAAATTTCTATTAACGAAGTGGTAAAAACGCTGGTAGAAGCCATCGTGCTGGTGTTCCTGGTCATGTATCTGTTCCTGCAAAACTTCCGCGCAACGCTGATCCCCACGATCGCCGTTCCGGTGGTGTTGCTGGGGACCTTTGCCATTATCAGTGCCTTCGGGTATTCGATAAACACGCTGACGATGTTCGGGATGGTGCTTGCCATCGGCCTGCTGGTGGATGACGCCATCGTGGTGGTAGAAAACGTCGAGCGTGTGATGGCCGAAGAGGGCCTGCCGCCGAAGGAAGCCACCCGTAAATCGATGGATCAGATTCAGGGCGCCCTGGTGGGGATTGCTCTGGTCCTGTCGGCGGTATTTATCCCGATGGCCTTCTTCGGGGGTTCAACCGGCGTTATCTACCGTCAGTTCTCGATTACCATTGTATCTGCAATGGTGCTGTCGGTGGTGGTTGCGCTGATCCTGACCCCGGCACTGTGTGCCACGATGCTGAAACCGATTGCGAAAGGCGATCACGGTAAAACAACCGGTTTCTTTGGCTGGTTCAACCGCCTGTTTGACAAAAGCACCAATCACTACACCGACAGCGTAGGTCACATTGTACGCAGTACCGGTCGTTACCTGGTGATTTACCTGCTGATTGTCGTGGGAATGGCCTTCCTGTTCCTGCGCCTGCCGACCTCCTTCCTGCCGGAAGAAGATCAGGGTGTGTTCCTGACTATGGCCCAGCTTCCTGCCGGTGCCACTCAGGAACGTACTCAGAAGGTGCTGGATGAGGTGACGGATTACTATCTCACTAAAGAAAAAGCCACTGTGAACTCCGTGTTTACGGTTAACGGCTTTGGCTTTGCGGGTCGTGGTCAGAACACCGGTCTTGCCTTCGTCAGCCTGAAGCCGTGGGATGAACGCCCGGGTGCGGATAATAAGGTTCCAGCAATTGCCGGACGGGCAATGGGGGCACTGTCAGCGATTAAAGATGCGATGGTGATCCCGTTCAACCTGCCAGCGATTGTCGAACTGGGTCAGGCTACCGGCTTCGACTTCCAGCTGATCGATCAGGGTGGCCTTGGCCATGAACAACTGACTGCCGCGCGTAACCAGCTGCTGGGTATGATTGCCCAACATCCGGACGTGCTGGTCGGTGTTCGCCCTAACGGTCTGGAAGATACCCCTCAGTTTAAACTGAACATCGATCAGGAAAAAGCACAGGCGCTGGGGGTATCGCTGTCTGATATCAACACCACGCTGGCAGCGGCCTGGGGCGGCTCCTACGTCAATGACTTCATTGACCGTGGCCGCGTGAAGAAAGTGTACGTGATGGGTGATGCACCTTATCGTATGCTGCCTGGCGATATCGGTAACTGGTATGTGCGCTCTTCCAGCGGCGAGATGGTCTCCTTTGATGCCTTCGCATCTGCCAACTGGGTGTACGGTTCGCCACGTCTGGAACGTTATAACGGCCTGCCGTCAATGGAGCTGTTAGGACAACCGGCTCCGGGTAAAAGCTCCGGTGAAGCGATGGATCTGATGCAGGATCTGGCCTCGAAGCTGCCAACCGGTATTGGCTATGACTGGACGGGGATGTCATACCAGGAACGTTTGTCTGGTAATCAGGCTCCGGCACTGTATGCCATCTCGCTGATTGTCGTGTTCCTGTGTCTGGCTGCGCTGTACGAGAGCTGGTCGATTCCGTTCTCGGTTATGCTGGTGGTTCCATTGGGTGTGGTCGGGGCGCTGATCTTCACCACCCTTCGCGGACTGAGCAATGACGTTTACTTCGTCGTGGGGCTGTTGACAACCATAGGGTTGTCGGCGAAGAACGCCATCCTGATCGTCGAGTTCGCTAAAGACCTGATGGAAAAAGAAGGCAAAGGACTGGTTGAGGCCACCCTGGATGCGGTACGTATGCGTTTACGTCCGATTCTGATGACCTCTCTGGCCTTTATCCTCGGTGTTCTGCCGCTGGCAATCAGTAGTGGTGCGGGCTCCGGCGCTCAGAACGCCGTCGGTACTGGCGTCATGGGCGGTATGGTGACGGCAACCGTACTGGCTATCTTCTTTGTTCCTGTGTTCTTTGTGGTGGTACGCCGCCGCTTCAGTAAGAACAAAGAGGAGCTGGAACACAGCCATCCTGTTGATACCCATCATCACTGATCAACACTGAGTTGATTTGATTAAAAGGCCACCTCCGGGTGGCCTTTTTTTTGTTTATCTACCTTCCCCCTGCCCCTTCTGCAGTTGCAATTTGAAAATCAGCGGCGCATACTATTGTTATAGTATAACATTACATTTGAGGTCGATAATGAAACAGGGCATTCATCCTGCCTACCGCCAGGTGGTTTTCCATGACACCACGGCTGATGCTTACTTTGTGGTGGGTTCCACCATCAAAACTGACCGTACGATTGAACATGAAGGTAAACAGATGCCGTATGTCCTGCTGGACGTCTCTTCTGCCTCACATGTTTATTACACCGGTAAACAGAAAGAATTTGCTAAAGAAGGCAGCGCCGCACGCTTCAGCCAGCGTTTCGGCGGTTTTCTTGGCGCGATGAAAAAATAAGGAGTCATCATGCAGGTATTAAGCTCACTGGCTTCGGCTAAAAAACGCCATAAAGACTGCAAGATCGTTCGCCGCCATGGCCGCGTCTTTGTTATTTGTAAAAGCAACCCCCGCTTTAAAGCCGTGCAGGGGACGGGGGGGAAAAAACGCTGATCGCCGCCGCTGGCGGTGACTGTAAAAGGGATAGCGCAAGCTATCCCTTTTTTTTCCATTTTTTCACTGCGCATCTTGCTGGTTTTAAAAAATCATGATGACTTCCAGAGAGTTATTGAAAGCCATATTACCCCAACCCTTCCTTCGTGGCGGCTACCGGCACATTAAGTCAATAAAAAAACATCAAAATCAGTAGCTTAAAAAAGCAAATAAAGAATCAGACATTCGTGATGTTACGGTTAAAAATTTAATAGGGATATCAAATGAAACGTTCAACATTGGCTCTATTATGCACGTGCGCGATCTATTCTGTTGCAGGCCATGCCACGCCCATCCAGCTTTCGGCGTACAGCAACCTGCCGAAAGACACCGAAGTAAATGGCTTTCACGGTACGCTGTTTTATAGCGATACGGGCACGGTCAGCGGTTTGGACCTGCCTGTTCTCGGTTACGACCAGCTCGACCAGCTCAACGGCCTCCAGCTTGGCGCGATCGCGGGATCTCATATTCGTTATGGCATCAATGGTGCTGCTATCAGCCTGTTTAACTGGCACGGCGGTGAGGACCAGGGTTTTAACCTCGGCGTGATCAACCGGGTCGGCGATCTGTACGGAGCAAACGTCGGGATTTACAGTGAGGCGAAGAGCGTTACCGGGGTTAACCTGGGGGCGATCGCCGCCACGGGGAACGTGAACGGGGTGAATGTGGGCGCTATCGCTAATTACACCACCGGACAGGTAAATGGTGTCAATGTGGCCCCTTTTAACTGGACCCAGCAGGATACAGCGGGGGTCAATGTCAGCGTGCTGAACCACTCTGGCAACGTAAACGGCGTGAATATCGGTGCGTTGGGTAACTGGAGTGAGGGCGATATCACCGGCTTTAACCTTGGCCTCGTCAACGTTGCTGGCAAGGTCACCGGGGCCAATCTGGCACCGTTTAATTATTCTGGTGATATCACAGGGGCTAACATTGGCCTGGTCAGCATGACGCATAATGTCACGGGGATGAATCTGGGCGCGGTCAATATTGCCAGCGATGTGGAAGGGGCCAATCTGGGGGTCGTCAACGTCTCTCACCATGTTAACGGGCTTAACTTCGGTGCGGTAAATGTTTCCACCGGGGAAAGCGGTACCGATATTGGTGCTTTCAACTATGCCGATACCACTTCCTTTCAGTTTGGTCTGATTAATGCCACTCAGCATCTTGAAGGCCTGCAGATTGGGGTGATCAATATCGCCGCCAATGCCGCCGTACCGGTTCTTCCGCTGGTGAACTACCACCGCACCTTCTGATTGCCAGCCCCCTATCTGTGCCGGGGGCTGTCAGTAAAACGTCGTTACTTCATACTGCTGACCATCGCATTCACATTGTGTTTGAAGGCGTTGATATAGCTGTCAGCGGCCCCCCCGCGCGCCGTTAATGCTTCCGGATACAGTTCCCCTCCGGAGGTGGCGCCACCGGAAGCAGCGATTTGCTGAACCAGCCGCGGATCCGTCTGGTTTTCAATAAAGTACGCATGGATTTTCTCATGTTTTAACTGGGTGATCAGTGCCGCGACGTCTGAGGCACTGGCCTCAGATTCGGTTGAAAAACCGACCGGGGAAAGAAATTTCACACCGTAGCGCTGACCGAAGTAGCCAAAGGCATCATGACTGGTCAGCACTTTACGTTTTTCCACCGGGATAACGCTGAATGCCTTCTGCGCCCAGCTATCCAGCTGCTTCAGCTGTTGAATATACGCACCGCCGTGCTGGCGGAAGTAGTCCGCATCCTGCGGATCGGCCGCGATTAGCGCGTTCATTACGTTCGTGGCATAAGTCACGCCGTTCTGCATGCTGTTCCAGGCATGGGGGTCGGTAATGGTCTTACCGTCTTCTTCCATGGTGCGGGTATTAATGCCGCTGGAAGCCACAACCGTCTGCCCCTGATAACCGGATGCCGAAATCAGGCGGTCCATCCACCCTTCCATACCCAGTCCGCTGACGAAAACAACATCAGCATGGGCCAGCGCCTGGCTGTCTTTCGGCGTAGGTTCAAAGCTGTGCGGATCGCCATTTGGCCCGACCAGACTTTTCACCTCCACATGCTCACCGCCGATATTCTTTACGATGTCAGCCAGCACCGTAAAGCTGGCTACCGCTTCCACGGTCTTCGCCATCACCATCGGGGTAGCCAGCAATGCTGACAGTGCCAGCGCTACAGGTAATTTTTTCATTTTGACTCCTTTGCCATAGACAATGTTTTGCGTCCGGCAAAAATGCCGCCGCAAGGCCCGATTAAAATAGAAATAAAAAATAAAATTGCAGCACTGAGCACCACCGCCGGCCCGGCAGGTAATGAGAGATAAAAGGAAGCACAGAGGCCGCTGATGCTGGCAGTGGTCGCCAGGATCATCGCCGCCGCCAGCGTGCCGGAAAGATGGCGGCTCCAGAAACGTGCGCTGGCTGCCGGCAGCATCATCAGCCCGACGCTCATCAGCGTGCCGAGAACCTGAAACCCGGCGACCAGATTCACTACGACCAGCACGAGAAAAATGCCGTGCACCAGCGGGGAGGTCCAGCGGTTCTGGGCACGTAAAAAAGTCGGGTCAAAGGCATCAATGACCAGCGGTCGGTAGATAAAGGCGAAAACCAGTAAAGACAGGCTGCTGATGGCACTGACCAGCACAATAGAGGGGATATCGACCGCCAGCAGCGATCCAAACAGAACGTGCAGCAGATCCACGCTGGAACCGCGTAATGAGACCAGGGTGACCCCTAGTGCCAGCGAACCGAGATAGAAACCCGCAAAACTGGCATCTTCACGCAGGGGCGTATAGCGGCTTACCGCGCCCGACAGCAGGGCAACCGTCAACCCGGCAATCGCCCCGCCAATGCCCATCGCCACCAGTGAGAGTCCGGAAAGCAGATAGCCAATGGCGGCACCGGGCAGCACTGCATGCGATAACGCATCGCCGACCAGACTCATGCGACGCAGCAGAAGAAAGACCCCCAGCGGCGTGGCACTGAGCGACAACGCCACACAGGCGATCAGCGCGCGGCGCATAAAACCAAACTCAATAAAAGGGTGTATCAGCATCATACCCCGCCCCCGGCACTGCGCCCGAAATTTAGCCCGGTCACACCGCAGTCGCGGCACGACCATTCACTGTGCTGCTCCTTCAGGCGTAATATTTGTGGGAAATGCTGGGCCACCGTTGCCATATCATGCAGAACCACAATTAAGGTGCATCCCGCCCGATGACGCTCTGCCAGCAGGGCCAGCAGCAGCTCGGTGGTATCGCTGTCCACGCCGGTGAAGGGTTCATCCAGCAGCAGCAGTTCGGCATCCTGTATAAGCAGACGCGCAAATAACACGCGCTGTAGCTGTCCGCCCGACAGCGTGCCGGGAGCGGCATCGGCATACGGCAGCATGTTGACGCGCTCCAGCGCCACCAGCGCCTCTTTTCTCTGCCGCTTTGAGATGCCGCGCAGCCAGCCACAGCGCCGCCAGAATCCCATAGCGACCAGGTCAAATACCGTGAGTGGAAAGCTTTTCTCAATCTCAGAGTGCTGCGGCAGCCAGGCCACCGCCGGGCGCGGAAGGGAGTAAGTAAAGGTGCCCCCAACGGCAGGCAACATCCCGCACAGCGTTTTCAGCAATGTCGACTTACCGCAGCCGTTAGCGCCCACTAAAGCCGTCATGCTGCCCCGGGTAAATTCCCCGAAAAGCGGAGGGGTAACCGCATGATGCTGGTAGCCGACCACCAGTTGGTTTAACTGGATCATCAGTTCGCCGCCCACACTGTGAGCATGACCAGCAGTATCACCAGAATGGCAGTCAGCCCTACGCGCACCCATGCCGGGCAAGTCAGTAGCGTACCGAAGCGTAAAAAAAAGGGAGAGGTGTTCATGATGAAACCATTTAATATGTTATAACATAACAATTAAAGTATCGTAAAACGCTCGTTAACGGTAAAGCAAAAATGTATCCAGGTATTTCATGAGGTAGCGGGTCTGGTGCCGATTTTTATATAAATAAAATTCAACAAGTCATTAGGTGTGTGACCAAAAACGCATTTCGGGTAAAAATAATCGACAGACAAATCATCACGATAGGCTACACTACTTTTAGCAGGTGACGTTATTAAGCGTCTTAAGCAGGGGGCCTGATTAGTAAAAATTAACTCTGTGAGGAAAAAATGCGCAAAACAATAACCATAAAATATCGTCAAACGTCCCCTGACCAACTAGAATTAACACATGAGATCCAACAGATAATTCCCAAAATAGAAGATCACCTTGTGGGTTCTCTGGAATGGTATTCACAAAATGCGCGATATGTTCCCGACAGCATCAGAATTATTTCCCTGGAACATTTGCAACAATCGCGTTATAAACTTAACTACAGCTTCCGCTGGAACGTGTTCAATGCCTGTCTCGATATAGACGCATTTGAAACAACACACCAGTCGGTCAATTTTAGCTATCTTCCTGAGGCCCTGGTGTTTGATTTCATTGATAACGATCGTGATTCAATGTCAGACGAATTGTAATATTGGGTCAGAAGTAGAACGGTTAATTTAAATTAAGTTATATTTTGTATAGATGTTCATAGTTGAGTTGTATTTATCACTTCCTGGCACACTCTGTTTAAAAGTGCGGTCATATGGCACGTTTCGCAAGCTATGGAGGGGAAAAAGATGGACGAATACTCACCGAGAAGGCATGATATTGCCCAGCTTAAATTCTTATGTGAAAGCCTGTACGACGAAAGTATGGCGACATTAGGCGATAGCCATCACGGCTGGGTTAACGATCCCACTTCTGTTGCCAATTTGCAGCTTAATGACCTGATTGAGCATATTGCAGCCTTCACGATGAATTACAAAATTAAGCACATCGAGGATAGTGATCTGATAAGTCAGATCGATGAATACCTTGATGACACTTTTATGCTGTTTAGTAATTACGGCATTAATGTTCAGGACCTACAGCGCTGGCAGAAATCAGCAAAGCGGCTGTTCAACATTTTTGCAGAAGAGTGTGCAACAGGCCGTATACACGCCAGCCATTCCTTTTAGCAACCCATTACTCTTTCTACGGTTTAATAATGACAGACAAACTTTTAACGAAAACTGATTATCTTATGCGCCTCAGACGTTGTCGTTCAATCGACACGCTTGAACGTGTAATCGAAAAGAACAAATACGAGTTATCTGACGACGAACTGGCAGTATTCTATTCGGCTGCGGATCACCGCCTGGCTGAACTGACAATGAATAAGCTGTATGACAAAGTGCCTGTCGCCGTATGGAAGTTTGTGCGCTAATGAATGTGTAACTGAATGCAGAGAAGATGAGAAACGTGTGAGGGCAGAGCGCAGAATTGGGTGGGGGCCCTGCCAGCTACATCCCGGCACACGCGTCATCTGTTACGGCTGCTTCCTTCCGGATCTGACCGAGTTCACAAATTAGCATTGCGGGAGAACCAACCGGGCCCCCATTGATTGCCCTGGATAACCAGAGCGCAGGCATTATCAATGATGCCCCTGGCAATTGCAAGCCACGCCTCGATGACCGTTGGTTTCTTGCACGATTAGCCGCATATTTCCCCGGTATGGACGACCATGACAATTGAACATGACAGCTTCCGGCAGCGCATCTATCAGATAGTGGCCGCTATTCCTTATGGTTCCGTCGCCACCTACGGTGACATCGCCCTGCTGGCAGGCTCCCCTCGCGCGGCCCGACAGGTCGGCGGAGTGCTGAAGCGTCTGCCAGAAGGCAGCAAACTGCCCTGGCATCGGGTCATCAATCGTAAGGGCAGCATCTCTCTGGCGGGTGACGATCTCAACAGGCAGCGTAACGCTCTGCTCAGTGAAGGGATTGTGGTATCAGTGGAAGGTCATATCGATCTTAAACGTTACCGCTGGCAGCCATAAAAAACGCCCCTGACGGGGCGTTTTTTATTACAGAGACGTCGGTGCCGGAACGGCTGAGGACGGTGAGACCTGCGTCGGTGAGGTTGATGGCACCGTGGTCGCTGCCCCGCCCTGCGTTGGCATGGCCATTGACGGCACCGGTACCAGCGTCAGATCCTGTTCAGTACCGCCCGTCGTCACGACCTGCTTAACCGTATCGGTGATAAACAGCATTTTGCCGTCTACCGTCACCGCTGCGCTTAACAGAATACGTGCATTTGGCTGAACATCTGCCGGGTTGAAAGGCAGGGTAAATTTGAACGGGGCCTGTTTGCCTTCAGTGCGCACGGCACGCTGCGACAGCACTTTAGACGGTGCATCGGCCAGAGAGGCATCAGACAGGGTTACGGTCAGCACGGCATCCGGTGGCAGTGCCACTTTCTGACGGATCCATACCGTCCCGCTCACATTAGGCTGCTTAATCACCGCCTGCTGTCCATTCACCTGGGAACCCAGGGTTGGCGTCGGCACATCTTTGCTTTTATCAGCACAGCCTGAAATGGCTACAGCCAGCGCCGCACTACTTAATACATGCCAGTATTTCATTGATAGTTTCTCCTTCCGATCAACGCTTACGGCCATCACTTCGCCGCAAAAAAGACAGTTCTCTACTGCCTGGGTAGATTTAATTCTGGCACAAGTTCCTGATTTTTTCCTGGAACCCCTGATAATCTGCTTTTGACTCCCGCCTCCACAGATCGCATAAACAGACGTTGACGCTAACTGGTCGGATCTCGCAAACTGGAAAAGGAAAAATTATTGAGGAACCGCATATGGGCCAGGCGCTGCAAAATTTGTTAAACCTGCTGGATTTGGAAACACTGGAAGAGGGTCTGTTCCGTGGTCAAAGTGAAGATCTGGGCCTGCGTCAGGTTTTTGGCGGACAGGTGGTCGGTCAGGCGCTGTATGCGGCAAAACAGACGGTGCCGCAGGAACGGATTATTCACTCCTTCCACAGCTACTTTCTGCGTCCTGGCGATAGTCAGAAAGCCATTATTTATGATGTTGAAAACCTGCGTGATGGTCAGAGCTTCAGTGCCCGCCGCGTCAAAGCCGTACAGAACGGCAAACCTATTTTTTACATGACCGCCTCCTTCCAGGGGCCTGAAAGCGGTTTCGAACATCAAAAGCGCATGCCTGACGCCCCCGGCCCGGACAATCTGCCTAATGAGACGGACATAGCCCGCCAGCTGGCGCACTATCTTCCGGAAAAAGCGCGCGATAAGTTTTTATCTGAAAAACCCTTCGAGATCCGCCCTGTCGAGTTCCATAACCCGTTAAAGGGCCATGTCAGTGAACCGGCGCGGTACACCTGGCTGCGGGCGAACGGCACCATGCCAGAGGATAAACGCATCCATCAGTATCTGCTGGGTTATGCTTCTGATTTCAACTTTCTGCCCGTCTCGCTGCAGCCGCACGGTAAAGGCTTCCTGGAGCCGGGAATGCAGGTAGCCACAATAGATCACTCTATGTGGTTCCACCGCCCTTTCGACCTGAATGAATGGCTGCTGTACAGCGTAGAAAGCACCTCTGCCTCCAGTGCCCGCGGCTTTGTTCGCGGTGAGTTCTGGAACCAGCAGGGCGTCCTCGTCGCATCTACCGTTCAGGAAGGCGTGATCCGCCAGCGTTCTTAACCGGCCCCATAAAAAAAGCGGGCCTGATGGCCCGCTTTTTGTTCGGTTTGCTGCACACTGCCTTTTCAGGCTGACAGCCGCTTACTGGTTGTAAGCATTCTCGCCGTGGCTGTTGACGTCCAGACCTTCACGTTCGTGCTCTTCCGGCACACGCAGACCAACAATCATATCCGCCACTTTAAAGCCGATGAACGCCACTACCGCCGTCCAGACGATCGTCAGACCCACGCTGAACAGCTGGACCCAGACCTGGTGCCCCATGGTCACGCCTTCTGCGTAGCCTACGCCGCCCAGGGAAGAGGAGGCGAAGATACCGGTCAGGATGCAGCCAACGATGCCGCACACGCCGTGAACACCGAAGACATCGCAGGGATCGTCAACCCGCAGCCATTTTTTCAGAATGGTGACGCCCCAGAGACCGGCGAGCCCCCCGACCAGACCAATAATCAGTGCTCCGCCTACGCCCACATAGCCACAGGCTGGCGTGATGGCGACCAGACCGGCAATCACACCCGAGCTGACGCCCAGCAGAGAAGGCTTACCGCGCAGGGCCCACTCACCGAAGGTCCAGCTCAACATCGCTCCCGCTGTCGCAATCACGGTGTTGAGGAATGCCAGACCGGCAATTTCGTTCGCTGCACTGGCTGAGCCTGCGTTGAAGCCGAACCAGCCAAAGTAGAGTATCGCGGTGCCGGTGAAGACCATCGGCAGGTTGTGAGGTTTGAATGCCTCTTTACCAAAGCCGGCGCGTTTACCGACCAGGTAAGCCCCGACCAGGCCTGCAACCGCCGCATTAATGTGCACCACCGTACCGCCCGCAAAGTCCAGTGCGCCATCCTGAGCCAGGAAGCCGCCCGCCCATACCATATGTGCAATCGGCAGATAGGCAAAGGTCAGCCAGATGACAACAAAAATCAGCAAGGCAGAGAAACGAATACGCTCGGCGATGGCACCGACAATCAGGCCCACGGTGATGCAGGCGAAAGAGGCCTGGAAGGCGACGTGGATATACTGGTAGTAAGATCCCATCACGGCAGTCGGTGAGATATTTTTCAGCATCGCCCAGTTAAAGTTACCGAAGAAGGCATTGCCTTCGCTGAACGCCAGCGAATAGCCATACACCATCCACAGTACACAGACCATGGCGAAGGTCATTGCCACCTGGGTCAGCATCGACAACACGTTTTTAGCGCGGATCAGGCCGCCGTAAAACAGGGCAATGCCGGGGATTGTCATAAACAGCACCAGCGCGGTGCAGATCATCATAAAGGCGTTGTCAGCTTTATCCGCGACCGCAGGCGCAGCGGCCATTGCCAGCGACGGTAAAAAAGCAGCACCGGCGAGGCCTAACTTAGCGAGTTTTTTCATTTTATCCCATCCCATCACAATTCTGAGCCCCGAATTACAGTGCTGCTTCGTCAGTTTCGCCGGTGCGAATACGGATGACCCGTTGCAGTTCTGCAACAAAGATCTTCCCGTCACCAATTTTGCCTGTATAGGCCGCTTTGCTAATGACATCAACCACTTCATCAAGCTGGTCGTCTGCAATCGCAATATCAATTTTTACTTTTGGCAGGAAGTTCACGCTGTATTCAGCACCGCGATACAGTTCTGCATGGCCTTTCTGACGGCCGAAGCCTTTCACTTCAGTGACAGTGAGACCCTGAATGCCGATTGACGACAGTGCTTCTCGCACGTCTTCCAGTTTGAACGGTTTGATTACCACGGTAACCAGCTTCATACGATCCCCTCCAGTAAAAAAAATAGGTTGTTTCAGCGACACGAAATGATTAAAGCAAACGCTGTGCCAGAGTTTAAAAATCTGCATTTTTCAGACCATTAGTCAGTGCTGGTCTGAGTCCTGGCTGAGGCGCAGATCACACAGAAAAGAGAGGCACAATGAGGAGTATAGAAAAAACGCACCAGAAAGGTGCGTTATGCGTTAAGCCAGTGCATTTGTGCGATAAACGGGTGTTTTCTCGCCTGCATTTGGTGCAGCGTAGCGGTAAGGTGTCAGCCGTTTTCGGCAGCGGCCAGCTCCTCACCCGCTAACTGCAGCTGATACATCTGCCAGTAGCGTCCCTGGGCGGCCAGAAGCGCCTGGTGGCTGCCGCGCTCCACGGCCTGCCCACGGTGCAGCACCAGAATGGTGTCTGCCTCGGTGATGGTGGAGAGCCGGTGCGCAATCACCACCAGCGTCGTCTGTTCACGTATCGCCCGCAGTGCTTTCTGAATGGCCTGTTCCGTGCCGGAATCAATATTGGCGGTGGCTTCATCCAGGATCAGGATTTGGGGCGATGCCACCAGCACGCGTGCCATCGCCAGCAGTTGCTTCTGCCCGACAGAGAGGGTGTTCCCCTGCTCTCCCAGCCGGGTGTGGATCCCCTCCGGCAGGTCACGCGCCAGGGAGGCCAGCTGCACCGTTTCCAGCGCCTGCCATACGGCGTCTTCACTGATATCGCGCCCCAGGGTGACGTTAGCAAAGAACGTATCGGCCAGCACGACGGGGTCCTGCTGAACCATCGCCACGCTCCCCCGCAGCGCCGCATGGCTGAGGGAAGCGAGCGGACGGCCGTCCAGCAGGATCTCCCCCTGACTGAGCGGATAATAGCCCATCAGCAGATTAGCCAGCGTGCTTTTTCCGCTGCCGGTATGCCCGACCAGCGCCACAAAATGGCGTGAGGGCACCGACAGGTTGATATCCGTTAACACCGGGCGGCCGCTGCGGTAGGCGAAGGTGACATCACGGATCTCAATGCTACCGCTGCGCAGCGGCTCACTGTCTTCGCCATAGGGCTGACGCGGCGCGTCCATCAGTTCAAAAATGCGCTCCCCCGCCACGACAGCCTGTTGCAGCATTGACTGCTGGGTGGTCAGTTCGATCAGCGGTTCATTCAGCCGTCCCAGGTAGTTGATAAAGGCATACAGTACGCCAACCTCAATCGTGCCGACGGAGGTGAACCCAAACAGCATCATCAGGCCACAGAGGATCATCGCTGAAAAAAGACTGAGCAACGGCCGCAGCAGGAAGCCGTCCAGCCGTAACGTCTGCATCCGCGCCAGATAGTGTGAACGGCTGGCCTCGCCCATCCTTTCGCCAAAGCGTGCCTGCTGGCGGAACTGCTGAATGACGCTCATCCCGTTGATCACTTCATTAAAGCCGTTGTTGATCTCGGCCAGATAGCTGCGGACGCGGCGCACAATCGGCGTGCTGTAGCGCTGATAAATCAGCATCACCACCAGCACGGCAGGAAAAATAGTGATCGCCACCAGCGCCATACGCCAGTCAAGGCTGAACATCGCCACCAGCATCGCCCCCACCAGCGCCGCGCTGCGCAGGACGGTGGCGACAACGGTGACGTACAGGTCGCGCACCACCTCGGTATCATTGGTGACGCGAGAGATTATCTGGCCGACCGGTTGGGTATCAAATGCTCCCAGCGGCTGGCGCAGCGCCGCATCCATCACGTCAGTTCGCAGACGCTGAACCACGCCGACCGCCGCCTGATTAAACAACAGTGCCTGAGCGTAGTGCAGCGCTGCTGCCAGCAATTGTAATAACAGGAAACTGACGACCAGGCCGGCAGCCAGCCCTACCGGCATGCGGTGTTTCGCCACCATGTTGTCGATAAAGTAGCTGACCAGCACCGGCCCCAGCACCTCTGCGGCGGCGGCAACCCACAGCATCAGCACCGCCAGGCTCAGGGATTTACGCCACGGTGCACCGTAGGACAGCAGCCGTTTGATCGTCGGCCACAGTTGGATGACATTAGCCATGCACAGCTCCCTGTTCTGTTTCATCATCGTCCAGGGCGGCTTCCAGCTGCTGATAACGGTACATATCGCGATACCAGCCCTCTTCTGCCGCCAGTTGCTCATGGTCGCCGCGCTGTGCCACCTGGCCGTGCTGCAGTACCAGGATCTCACTGGCTTCGGTCAGCGCAGAAAGGCGATGGGCGCTGATGATCACCGTGCGCCCTTCTCCCCAGCTGCGCAGATTATGCAGGATCTGATGCTCGGTACGGCCATCCACGGCGGACAGCGCATCATCCAGTACGAGGATTTCCGCCTCCAACAGCAGGGCCCGCGCAATAGAAATCCGCTGTTTCTGACCGCCAGAGAGCATCACGCCCCGCTCGCCCACTTCCGTCTCATAACCCTCCGGCAACCGCAAAATGTCGTCATGGACAAAAGCGAGACGAGCCGCCTGTTCAATTTCACTTTGTGTGGCACCCGGACGGCCCAGCGCAATGTTACTGGCTACGCTGTCGGAGAACAGGAAGGGGGTCTGGCTGACCACGGCCAGGCGGCTGCGCCAGCTGTCCAGACGCAGCTGTGGTAAAGGAATATCGTGATAACAAATATCGCCCTGGTCGATATCAAAATGGCGCTGGATCAGACTCAACAAGGTACTCTTCCCCGCGCCGGTAGGGCCACACAGCCCCAGCATCTGTCCTGGCTGAAGGCGAACGTGCAGATTGCGCAGCGCAGGCTGTTGCGCCCCCGGATAGCAGAACTCGCCGACTGAGATCGCCAGCACGCCCCGCCCTTCCGGCAGCGCGTTATCACCGTCAACGACTGCCGGCGCTTCCGCCAGCAGCGCCTTAATTCGGGTCCAGGCCGCGCTCCCGCGTTCAACAATGTTAAACATCCAGGCCAGCGCCAGCATCGGCCAGATCATCAGCCCCAGGTACATCACAAAACTGGTGAGCTGCCCCAGGGTCATCGTGCCGTGCCATACCATCCAGCTCCCGCCGCCGATAGCCAACAGATTCGACAGGCCGATAGCGATATAGATAGTAGGGTCAAAGCGCGCATCAACGCGGGCTACCCGCAGGTTTTTTTCTCCGGTATCTTTGGCAATGGCAGCAAACTGCCCCGACTGGTGGTCTTCCAGGCCAAACGCTTTGATCATACGAATACTGCTCAGGCTTTCCTGCGTCTGATCGTTCAGCGAGGAAAATGCCGCCTGGGCCAGCTTAAAGCGCTGATGGAGCTGATCACCGTAGCGTTTGATCACCAGCGCCATCACCGGCATCGGCAACAGCGCCAGCAGCGTGAGCTGCCAGCTGATTTGCGTACTCATCACAATCAGCACTGCCATGCCCATGACCAGCGAGTCGACCAGCGTCAGCACGCCTTCACCGGCGGCGAACACCACACGGTCAACGTCATTGGTGGCCCGGGCTATCAGGTCGCCGGTCCGGTGGCGTAAATAGAATCCGGGATGCTGGCGACTGAGCTGACGATAGAAATCTTCACGCAGCTCCACCGCCAGCTGATAGGAGGCTCCAAACAGGAGCACGCGCCAGACATAGCGCAGCAGATAAACGACAATGGCCGTGGCCAGCATGACGCCAACCCACATCATCAGCTGGCTGTGACTCATGCTGTCACGGCTGACGCCGTCGACGATCCTGCCCACCACATGCGGTGGCAGGAGTTGCAGTATGGCAATCACGATTAACAGCAAAACCGCCCCAAGATAACGGCGCCATTCACGCAAAAAGTACCAGCTAAGTTGGCTAAAAAGTCGCACAAAAATATCCTGATTATCGACCGGTTAAAGCGTCACCGGCAAAGCGGTGGTGTATTTTATCTCTTCCATCGCAAAACTCGAAGTGACATCGATCAGGCCCGGCACGCCGTTGACCAGACGCTTGTAAAAGCCATCATAGCTTTTCATATCGGCCACCTGGACACGCAGCAAATAATCATACTCACCCGCCATGCGATAGAACCCCATCACTTCCGGCATGGCCTGCACCACATCGACAAACTGGTTAAACCATTCACTGCTGTGCTGCTGGGTTTTGATCAAGACAAAAGCCGTCAGACTAAGGCCAAGTTTTTCACCATCGAGTAACGCCACCCGGCCGCGAATATAGCCTTCATCCTCCAGCCTTTTCAAGCGCTTCCAGCAGGGCGTGGTGGTCAGGCTGACAGCATCCGCCAGCGCCTGCAGGGAGAGCGTGCAATCCTGCTGGAGCAGGTTTAACAGCAAGCGGTCTTTTTTATCCAGCGGTGTAAGTAGCAAAATTTTCTCCAGAAGGTCAGCAATACAGCAGTATTATAGCAACCTTTTCCCCGGGCATTTCGTTAATCTGGTTCTCCTGCAGTCTCTCACTCAAGGATGACGAAAATGCCGCGTTCTGCTTACCGTAACCTGTTGATCATTGGATTATTCACGGCTGTCGCCCTCACCTGGGGTACAACCTGGATGGCGATGAAAATCACCGTGGCCACCGTTCCACCCGTTTTTGCCACCGGGCTGCGTTTCCTCTGTGCTGCCCCGCTGCTGCTGTTGCTTGCACGATATAAAAAGGCGCCGTTGCTGTTTCCCCGGGGGCAGCGCGGTTTTCAGCTCTGTGTGATGCTGTTCTATTTCGCCATTCCGTTTACGCTGATGATCTACGGTGAGCGTTACACGTCATCCAGCCTGGCGGCGATTATTTTTGCCACCATGCCTGCGGCGGTGCTGGCCGCTTCCCTGCTGTTTCTGCGTGAAAAAACATCGCTGCAGCAGCTGCTGGGTCTGGCCATCAGCATCGGCGCACTAAGCACAATTCTGTGGCACGAAACCCGCCACAGCGGAGAGAGTCAGCTTCAGGGGATCCTGGCGCTGGTCGCTGCCGTGCTAATCCACGCGGTGATGTACGTCCAGTGTAAAAAGCGCTGTGCGGGTATTTCCGTGTTGAGCTATAACGCACTGCCCTGTCTGGGGGCGGGCATACTCCTGACGGTGGCCGGGCTGGCGGAATCACCCGATGTTCATGCCTTCGCGCCCGAGGCGCTGATAGCGATTGCCTATCTTGGCGTGGTGGCCGGCGTGGGCGGCATTCTGGCTTACTTTGCGCTGCAACAGACGGCAAAACCCTTCCAGGCTTCGCTGGTCTTTCTGGTCTTTCCGCTTATTGCGGTGGCGCTGGAGAGTCAGATGAATGGCAGCAGTATCAGCCGTGAATCTTTACTGCTGTTGTTGCCTTTCCTGCTGGGGATATTGCTGACGCTGTATCGCGGTGCACGCAGCCGACAGCCTGCGGTGACAACCAAAACGGCGCTGCGCCGGTAAAGAAAATAGCCGGACGTCCTGGTCCGGCACACTGGCCAGTTAACGGATTATTCGGGGGAATAAACCCGGTGTGGTGTGGAAAGCCAGTGGTTGAGATAATGAGACACGCCCTGTGTCGCACAGTCGCCAATAACCGGTAAATGCGGCAGTTTCGCTTTCAGTTCACGCATGGCGTTGCGCATCACAAAACCCTGCCCCACGCCTCCCAGCATCTCCAGATCGTTCATTGCATCGCCAAAGGCCATGCACTCTGCCATGTGAATACCCAGCCGATCCGTTAACTGCGCCAGGGCCGCCCCCTTGTTACAGTCGAGGGGCAACACCTCCAGGCAGTCCTGCGCCGAAAAGCAGAGGTGGGCGCTATCGCCCAGCGCTTCATGAAGCTGGATTTTCAGCGCGCACAGCGTTTCATAGTCGGCAATAAAGCAGGCTTTTGTCACCTGATGTTCCGGCAGCGTACGCAAATCGGTCAGCTGATAGCGGAAATTTGACAGCTGATGCGCCTGTAAAATCTCCGGAACGTCATGCTGTGTAAACCAGCCATTATCATTGAAAACGTGCAGACTGGCGCGGGTATTCCAGTGGCTGTGGATCACCTGTCTTGCCACGGCCGGAGGAAGATCGCTGGCATGCAGTAACTCACCGGCGGGATCGTGGATGCGCGTTCCGTTGCCGCTGATCAAAAAGGCAGGCAGATCGTAATTGCGCAGCAGCGGCTGCATCTCCAGATAATGGCGACCGGTGGCGAAGGTCAGCTGTACGGGGTGTGCCTGAAGCGCACGAAGGCTGAGCAGGGTTTGTTGTCCCAGCTGATGGTCGGGCATCAGCAGCGTACCGTCCATATCAAATGCAGCAAGACGCACTATGTTCTCTCCGCTTAAAGGGTTTTTCATCTGCACTGAGTATCCTCTGGCATTTACGGAACTAATAGTGAATACTTTTTTTAAACTGTTCCGGGTTTACCATGATATGAGACAGCTTAACCGGTTAAATCAGTACCAGCGCCTGTGGCAATACAGTGCAGGCCAGCCGCAGTCGACCAGCGTGGCCGCTATTGCCGCCTGCTGTTTTTGCAGTGAGCGCCACGCCCGAACGCTGCTGCGTCAGTGGCAGGAGAGCGGATGGCTGAACTGGCAGGCGACGTCAGGGCGCGGAAGGCGCGGCTGTCTGACCTTTCTGCAATCTCCCGCCACCCTGCGCAGCGAGCTGATGCTGCAGCAGCTTGATAACGGCCAGCCGCAGCATGCGCTGCAGATGGTGCCGCTGGCCCCGGAACAGCTCAGCCAGCTGCTTCAGCCGTTTATGGGCGGGCAGTGGCAGAACAACCAGCCTACGCTGCGTATTCCCTACTACCGCCCTCTTGCCCCCCTGCGTCCGCTACGGCAGCCTGCCCGGGCAGAGCAGCATCTGGCCCAGCAGGTTTTTGCCGGATTAAGCCGCCTGGCGGGAGATGAGGCCGTCCCCGACCTCGCCCACCACTGGCAGATCAGTGAAGACGGACTGAGCTGGTTCTTCTTTTTGCGCCCTCAGCTACGCTGGCATCACGGCGAAGCGGTCACCGCAGAGCAGCTGCAGCAGCGACTGGAGATGATCCTTGCCAGCCCGGACGGACAGCGCCTGCTGGCCAGCGTTAAGGCGGTTAGTCAGGCCCACGCCCTCTGCCTGCGTATTGACCTGCTGACGCCAGACTACTGGCTGGCACACCGGCTGGCCAGCGTCTCCTGCCTGCTTCCTCACCCGGATAATCCGGATATCGGTGCCGGGCCCTGGCGGTTGATGGTGAACTCCCCGGCGCTACTGCGCCTGGAAAGCCACGGCTGGTATCACGGCACGCATCCGCTGATGCAGGCTATTGAATACTGGATCGCGCCGCAGCTGTTTGACCCGGGGCTGGGCACCAGCTGCCGTCATCCGGTGAAGATTGCCATCGGTGCGCAGCACGATCTGAAGGCTCTGCAGCCCGTCAGCCAGCGTATCAGCCTTGGATTTTGTTACCTGGCGCGAGGGCGGCGTGCCGGACTTTCCCCGCGTCAGGCCAGGCATATTATGTCGCTGGTGCATCAGTCAGGCATTATCGAAGCGCTGCCTCTTGAAGAAGGCCTGATCACCCCCAGCCGGGAAATGCTGCCGGGCTGGCATATTCCTGACTGGCAGCCTGATCCGGACGTTTCCCTGCCTGCCCGACTCAGTCTGCATTACCACCTGCCGGTCGAGCTGCATGCCATGGCGGCAAAGTTACAACAGCTGCTGGCCACCCAGGGCTGCCAGCTGACGCTGCATTTCCACCCGGCCAAAAACTGGCAGGATTACCCCGCACTGGCAGAGGCAGATCTGGTGATGGGCGACAGGCTGATCGGTGAGGCGCCGGTATTTACCCTGGAGAGCTGGCTGCGCCAGGATCCCCTGTGGCCGATACTGCTCGGGGCAGACGGCTGGCCGCCACTGCTGCATCAGCTGGAGGATTTACAGGCTCATCCGCAGCTGGAACAACGGCAGCGATGTCTCAGGGCGTTATATCTGCAGCTGATGGCGAATGCGGTGATCACCCCACTGTTTAACTATCGTTATCAGGTCAGCGCGCCACCAGATGTTGAAGGGATCCGCCTGAACGCCTGGGGCTGGTTTGATTTTTCCCGGGCCTAGATTGCCCCGCCTGTCGCCATCTTCTGAGAGCGGACTCGGATTACGGCCTGTTGATACCCGGTGCCGGTTCAGCCGGCGCATTGGGATGGATATCGCACTGAGGGCCAAAGCATTTTATCGGCTGGCAGCCTGGCTTGCCGCTCAGGCAGTTGTGATAAACATGCAGATTATGCAGTCTGACATTAAATACCCTGTCCATATGGATGCCGTAATCGGCGTTGTCATACACTGCCAGATCGCTCATATAAACGTTGATCAGGTGCGATCCGCGAATGCCGTGTCCGCGTGGACTGGCATAAAAACCGCCGCTGTTTTTTCCGGTCTGGATCAGACGGACATCGGCCACGCGACGGAGGTAGATATTATGGAAATAGTCCTTTTCGGTGTTGCCGTTGTTATGCAGCTTCAGGTCTGTCGCCGTTATACGACTGACGCCTTTCAGGTGGATCCCGTCGCTGCTGTTCTCCACCTCAACATTCTGCAGGATGATGTCACTGCATCCGGTTTTTTCTCCGGCCGTCGGATCCCCGCTACAGTCAAAGAAGAGCCCTGTCTGATTATTTCGCCGATCCTGACTGTCAGGCCGCTGATCAATAGTGCCGACCAGCTTCACCTCTTTTATCGTGACGTGGATAGCGGCAGTGGCATAAAGCAGCGGGGCATTGATGGTGTGCCTGACCGCAGGACTCCAGGTAATAACCGTACCCGGTCCCTTGCCTTCAAGTACCACATTGCTGCTCAGTAACAGACTGCGGTCCTGAAAATAGGTACCGTTGCCGAGCTGCACGGTGCCGCCACCATCATCGGCCACCCGCTTAAGGCATTCAGACAAGCTCTGCGAAGCTGGACACGCCACACAGCCTGCAGCCTCCCCTGCGGGGGCGTAACAGGCCAATGTGAAAAAAGCGATAACACCGGCATAACGGAACAGGGCTTTCAACATTATTTGCGCTCACGGTTAACTGACGAACAGGTGCGGGGTCCGCAAAGGCTGACAGAACTTATCGCAGGATGAGCCGGATCCCCAGGTACCCCATCACCAGACCACTCGCTTTATCCAGCCGGGATTTGTATTGCATGTAAGCCTGACGGGGCCTTTCAGCCGACAGCAGCCATGCCACCAAACCATACCAGAGCGCATCGATGCAGAACGCCATCATGGGCAGTACCAGATACAGATAAGGCGAAATATGCTGACTGAGTAAGGCGGCAAAAATACTGCCGAATACGATCGCCGTATTCGGATTACTGAGCTGAGTTGCCATGCCGGTAAGAAACGCGCGGCCCGGGCCCTGGGCGTTATCGCCCACCGGACTTGAGGCCACACTGTCGCCCGTCCTGAAAAGCATGTTGCCGCCCAGCCAAAGAAGGTAAACGCCGCCGGCAGTTTTCAGCACGGTATACAGCCAGGGCACCAGTGTCAGCAGCGAATGCAGCCCGGCCAGTGCAATGATTGAAAAAATCATGCACCCCACGCCCATGCCAGCGGCGGCAGCCAGCGCACTGAGACGTGAGGAGACCACGGCAGTGCGAACTATCATAATGAAACTGGGCCCGGGACTCATGGCTCCCAGCAGAATAGCGCCGGCGATGGTCATCAGGGCGACGGGTGAGTCAGTCATTTTTTACCTGCTCTGTCATCATTCAGTCGGGTTTCTCCCTGCGCAGGGAGTGGGTTACTGGCGGCTCTGGCGATAACGTTCGGCCAGCTTATCCAGGAATGTGAAAAGTGCCTGATTCATCTCCCGGTAATCATGTGTACGCAGCTCTGCCGGGGTCTGCACAAAGCGGAATTCAGCTGCCCGGCTCAGATCCTTTTCAGAATGTGCAATCAGTCGTTCAACCACTTCCGCAGTCAGCTCCAGGTGGCACTGAAAACCGTAAACCAGATCGCTGTAAGCGACGATCTGGCGAGGGCATCCTTCGCTGTAAGCGATAAGGGTGGCATCGGGTGTCAGGCCAGGCATATCGTTATGCCAGTGCCCGACCTCAAGCGAGTGACCGAAATGCGCAAACAGCGGGTGCTGTCGCCCGGCCTCCGTCAGAGAGATGGGAAACTTACCGATCTCTTTTTCCGGGCTGTGTGCGAAAGGAGCCTTGAGCGCCTCACCGATCAGTTGGGAACCCAGGCAGATACCGATAACGGCTTTTCCGGCGTGAACCGCGGCCGCGATGAGAGCCTGCTCCGCTTTCGCATCAAAATGTGGGCATTCTTCCGGCGTGGTGGCCGGGTCCTGTGGCCCGCCCATGACGATCAAAAAATCAATGTTCTCCACGCTGGATGGTAGCGCCTCGCCTTCGTAAACCCGGGAACAGGTCACGTGATGGCCCTGATTCCTGGCCCAGGTCTCACAGGCACCCGGTGCCTCAAAACGTTCGTGGATGAGGAAATGTACGTGCATTTTAATATGCTCCTGTAATGCTTGTGATAACCTTAATTTTGCAAGCCTCACCCTTTCAGGATGTTGACCGATCGGATGAGTCCGTCCGACTTAGTGATGATAATTGCAGGAACAGAATTTAAAATGCCAGGTAGCATAGATAAAGCGCCAAGACATGACGACGCGACAGGCTGGTCTGGCACCTCCATATGCTATCAACGCGGAGAGACAGACCCTCCTCATCATCATATTGAAGGACAACTCTTATTTGCGACCAGAGGCGTTATGCTGGTTGAAACAGAAGGCAATCGTTGGGTGATCCCCCCTCAGCGTGCATTGTGGCTTCCGCCTCTCCAGATTCACAGCTACAACCTGCTCTCCCATACTGACTTACGGGCCATTTATTTCAGCAGCAGTCTTATCGCAGAATGCCCGAACTTCACGAAAAGTAACCATGTGCATGTCATTACTGCCACAGCGCTGGTGAAAGAGTTGATCGCCGGGCTTTTCGATGCCGACTACAGTGACCCGAGTCAGCGTAAAATGGCGCTGTTAATTCTGGAAATCCTTAGTGAGGCCCCTCCCCTCGCTGCAGAACTGCCTGTGCCAAATGATGAGCGTCTGTTTTGCGCCACCAGAGAGCTGCTGGTCGGTCATCGCTGGGAAGCCTCTTTGAGCGATCTGGCCTTTATCGCCAACATGTCTGAGCGCAACTTTTCGCGGCTGTTCATTAAGGACACGGGATTCAGTTTCAGAACCTGGAAGCAACGAGCAAGAATTTGTGCTTCATTAGATCTTCTCGCCAATGGCCTCTCCGTTAAGCAGGTCGCTTACCAGCTTGGTTTCTCATGCCCGGCTGCATTCACCGCTGCATTTCGTTCCATTCTGCATTCAACGCCGCGCTATTTTCTTCCTTAACCCTGGCCGGTGCCTGCTTCTCGCGCCAGGCGGACATTCCTTGCTTAACGCCACTGCCTGTCTGACACCTTCCCTTCTCAGGTGGACACCACACACGACTGCATGCCCATTCGGGCGGCAGAAGGGATACCTTTCTGAACGGCAAGGTATTACCATACCCAGCAGAAATTAACCGGGAAGGGAAAGTATGAAACGTGCAGTGGTGGTATTCAGCGGTGGACAGGACTCAACAACCTGTCTGATTCAGGCGTTACAGCAGTATGACGAGGTACACTGCGTCACCTTCGATTATGGCCAGCGTCACCGTGCGGAAATCGATGTTGCCCGGGAACTTTCGCACACCCTCGGCGCGCGGGCGCATAAAGTGCTGGATGTGACCATGCTTAACGAGCTGGCCGTCAGCAGTCTGACGCGTGATAACATCCCGGTGCCGGCTTACGAACCGGATGCCAGCGGCCTGCCCAGCACCTTCGTACCTGGTCGCAATATCCTCTTTTTAACCCTTGCAGCCATTTATGCCTGGCAGATTGAAGCCGAGGCGGTCATTACCGGTGTCTGCGAAACCGATTTTTCCGGTTATCCGGACTGTCGTGACGAGTTTGTGAAGGCGCTTAATCACGCCGTCAGTCTCGGTATGGCGCGAGACATCCGCTTCGAAACTCCGCTGATGTGGCTGAACAAGGCAGAGACCTGGGCGCTGGCTGACTACTGGCAGCAGCTACCGCTGATCCGCCATCAGACGCTGACCTGCTACAATGGTGTTCAGGGCGACGGCTGTGGCACCTGTGCGGCATGTCATCTCCGCGCCAATGGCCTGCAGGAATATCAGCAGCATCCGGCCGCCGTGATGCAGGCAATGAAAACAAAAACCGGGCTGGTGTAACCCACGGTGATACCGGTCAGGCCCCAGCCCCGGCGTTCAGCGTCTCCAGGTGGGCCTTGAGCTCACCTTCCAGCGGCAGGGCTTTTTTCGATTTAAGATCGATGCAGACAAAGGTCAACAGTGCATCTGAAATCGCACTGCCATCGGACTGCAGGGAAACCCGCTGGTCAATCACCCCGCTTTTCCCGCCCAGCGTCATCAGCTGGCTGTCGATATTCAGAACATCTCCCATCACCGCCGGACGGCGATAGTTAATATTGATATTTACCACCACAAATGCCAGACCGCGCTCATTCATCCAGTGAAATGCCCGGCTCTGTTCCAGCCAGGCCCATCGGGCCTCTTCAAGAAACTCAAGATAACGGGCGTTATTCACATGCTGATAGACATCCAGGTGATAGCCGCGAACTTTAATGGTGGTCTGCATAACGGATCCTCATCAATAGAAAAGGCCACACCAACTGGTATGACCTCTAAGAGATTAGCAGCCAGTCCGCGTAGTGTGCTGCGCAGATAGCCGGGTCTGAAGATGGATCACAATTTCAGCGATGCCAGATTGCGCTCTACCAGCTTATTACCCATCCCCGGCACCTCTTTTAGCTGCTCAAGCTGAGTGAAGGGACCATATTTTTCACGGTAGCTGACGATAGATTCCGCTTTTTTTATCCCCACCCCATTTAACGCCGCCGCCAGTTCCCCGGCACTGGCATTGTTAATACTGACCTGTGCCGCAGATGGGCTGATACCCTCTGCTTCCGGTACCGCCTGAACGGCAGCGGGCTTCTCCGCCACCGGCGCGGCACCCGCCATACCCGGCAGGAACAGTCCGGCTGATAATACAAAAGTCAGGGCCTGCAAAGTGCGATTAAACATGCTGTTTTCCTCCATGTGTTAGACAGCACGGCCACCCTAACGTGATGCCGACAGCCCGGCAAACGCCAGATCGCAGAAATGGAAAAGGCCGCATAAGCGGCCTTTTGGTATTGCAATCAGTTGCAGTGTCTTTGCGAGGCTTACTGGGCCTGCGCAGCCGCACCGTATTTGATTTTAGCGTCTTTACGCAGATTACTTAACATCGCAGCAAAAGCCAGCTGGGCATTATTCTGGGTGATCCCCTGAACCAGCGCCTGTTTCTGTGCTTCCGGCATGGTTCCTTTTTGGACTTTATCCAGTGCCATAACCACGATATTACCCTGAGCATCTTCACTGATGCCGAATGAAGGCTTACCTTCAGAAGGCAACGGCAGCGTAAAGGCAGCCTGAGACAGAGCATCCTGTCCGGTACGGGACAGCGTCTGCTGCGGGCCAAAGCTCAGACCTGCCGCTTTCAGCGCCTCGTCGCCTTTGCCCGCTTTCAGCGCAGCCAGCAGTTTGTCAGCCTGGGCTTTCGCTTCCTGCTGTGCTTTCTGCTGTTTCAGCGTATCGGTGATCTGCGCAGTCACTTCATTCAGCGGTTTAACTGCCTCTGGCTTATGTTCGCTGATACGCAGCACGAAAGCCCGATCGCCATCGACAGTGATCACGTCTGAGTTACTGCCTGGAGAACCGTTTTCCCCCACCAGACCTCCGTTAAAGATCGCATCCTGTACGGCTTTAAAGTTCAGCTCGGCAGGCAGGTTATCATGATTAAACCAGCCCGTTTCTACTGCTTTCACCCCAGCAGCCTGCTCTGCACTGGCCAGCGACTCATTGTCATTGCTGGCGGCATCGCTGACTTTCTGCTGCAGTTTGTAGTAGGCGTCTACGGCTTTTTCCTGCTTCACTTTAGCCGCGATTTCATCATGCACTTCAGGCAGCATTTTCACTTTTTCCGCCTGCGTATCATCGAGACGGGCGACGATAAAGCCAACGGAAGATTTAATCACACCAGAGAGCTGGCCTTTGTCTTTCAGACCCGCGCCTTTCAACTCGTCCGGCGTCGTGTCAGGCTCCAGCCATCCCATATCCCCCCCGTTACGGGCAGAGATCGGGTCGGCAGATTTTTCTTTCGCCAGAGCAGCAAAGTCGCCGCCCTGTTTCAGCGCGTCCAGAACGGATTGCGCTTCCGCTTCAGTTCTCGTCTGAATGATGCTGTAACGATTACGCTGCGGCTGGGTGTAATCCTGCTGATGTTGATCGTACCAGGCCTGAATGTCGCTTTCGCTCACCGGCTGCTGCATCGCGGCAGCATCCAGCTTGATGTAGCTGACACGGAACTGTTCAGGCGACATAAAGCTGTTTTTGTTCTGCTCATAGTAGCCTTTGATCTCTTCCGGCGTGACGGTCTGCATTGCCACCAGGGCATTAACATTGATGGTCACATCGCGCACCAGACGCTGCTGAGAAACCAGCGCGGCCAGAGAGTCGGTCTCGTTGCCCAGCACGAAATCCGTACCGGTCACCGACTGAATCAGTTGCTGAGTGGTCAGCTGCTTACGCAGAGCCTCGGCGTACTGATCGGCAGAAAAGCCCATGTTGCTAATAATGCTCATGTACCTGGCATTATCAAATTTACCGTCAGTCTGGAAGGCTGGCTGAGTGAAAATCGCCTGTTTAATCTGATCGTCACTGATGGCCAGGCCAATATCTTTGGCATACTGGTCAAGTAAGACTTCATCAATCAGCTGAGAGAGGGCCTGCTGACGGATCTGTTGCATGTAACCTTCGTTACCCGCTAGAGCTGAGAACTGCTCGCCCAGCATCTGCTGCTGACGCGCACGTTCACTGCTGAAAGCACGCTCAAGCTGCGCACGGCTGATTTCCTGGCCGTTTACTTTCGCGGCGTAATCACCGTTACCGCCTGTCAGATACCCGCCTACGCCGGTAAGGACAAAGGAGAGGATGATCAGGCCCAGTAAAATCTTGAGCACGACATGGTTCGACGCCGCGCGTAAATTGTCCATCATGGTGTGACAACACTCCGCTGTAGTGTGAATGTAAAACCTTGCGCTGCCGTCCCGCGTTCCCGAGGACGCACTCAGCCATTTTAGACAACCGCAGCACGCGTTTGTCATTGAAACATAAAAAAAGGCACATCAAGATGCTGATGTGCCCCGTATGTTACATGAGAACGCGTTGGCGATCCTCAATACGCCGAAGAAATCTGCTTCTGCGACGGCTTAATACATTTAATTTACAGAGTCTTTCAGCGCTTTACCGGCACGGAAGCCCGGCACTTTACCCGCAGCAATGGTAATTTCTTTGCCAGTCTGCGGATTACGCCCGGTACGCTCGGCGCGCTCACGCACAGAGAAGGTACCGAAGCCGACCAGCGCGACTTCTTCGCCAGCCTGCAGGGATTCAGTAACTGAACCAATAAAAGCATCTAATACACGTCCCGCTGCAGCTTTGGAAATATCGGCGTTTGCAGCAATTTTGTCGATCAACTGTGACTTATTCACTCAATCATCCCCTCTTTTATTTTATACATCGTGAACGGGCTTTCTGCCGGACACGTACGTGCATCATTTGTTATTGCCGTTCAGCCGGGCCTGTTAAGGCTTAATGCCCGACAGCCTCTGCCATCACTGACTTAACAGCATCCTAACTTAGCGGCACAAAAAAAGGCTGGCAAGCACCAATTCACTTGCCAGCCTGGGTTTTACAGTGAGTTTGCCTTAAATCACTATTTCGCCGTCACAACCTGCATCCCGGATGGGGAATTTTGCAGGGCGAGGGCCAGTACTTCTTCAATGCGTTTCACCGGATGGATCTCCAGGTCGGCGATCACGTTGTCCGGGATCTCTTCCAGATCGCGCTTGTTCTCGTCCGGGATCAGTACCGTTTTGATACCGCCACGGTGAGCCGCCAGCAGTTTTTCCTTCAGACCACCAATCGGCAGAACCTGGCCACGCAGCGTAATTTCACCGGTCATCGCCACGTCGGCACGCACCGGGTTACCGGTCAGGCAGGAGACCAGTGCGGTACACATCGCAATACCGGCGCTTGGGCCATCTTTTGGCGTTGCCCCTTCAGGAACGTGAACGTGAATATCGCGTTTCTCGTAAAAGTCTGCATTGATACCCAGCTTCTCCGCGCGCGCACGGACGACGGTCAGCGCGGCCTGGATAGATTCCTGCATCACCTCACCCAGAGAACCGGTGTAGGTCAGCTTACCTTTACCCGGTACGCAGGCTGTTTCAATCGTCAGCAGGTCACCGCCCACCTCCGTCCACGCCAGACCCGTTACCTGACCCACGCGGTTCTCGCTGTCAGCGCGACCGTAGTCGAAACGCTGCACGCCGAGATAGTCTTTGAGGTTATCGCCGTTGATCTCGATGTGTTTGATCGATTTGTCCATCAGCAGCGTTTTCACTGCTTTACGGCACAGTTTGGACAGTTCGCGCTCAAGGCTACGTACGCCCGCTTCACGGGTGTAGTAACGGATGATGCCGACAATGGCGCTGTCGTCCACGGTCAGCTCATTTTTCTTCAGCGCGTTACGCTCAATCTGCTTCGACAGCAGGTGCTGTTTCGCAATGTTAAGCTTTTCGTCTTCGGTATAACCTGACAGGCGGATTACTTCCATACGATCCAGCAGCGGTGCCGGAATGTTCATCGAGTTAGACGTCGCCACAAACATCACATCGGAGAGATCGTAATCCACTTCCAGGTAGTGATCGTTAAAGGCAATGTTCTGCTCGGGATCAAGTACTTCCAGCAAGGCGGAAGCGGGATCACCGCGCATATCCGACGACATTTTGTCAATTTCATCCAGCAGGAAAAGCGGGTTTTTTACGCCGACTTTGGCCATTTTCTGGATCAGTTTGCCCGGCATTGAACCGATGTAGGTCCGGCGGTGACCACGGATTTCCGCTTCATCACGTACCCCTCCCAGCGCCATACGGACGTATTTACGACCGGTCGCTTTGGCGATGGACTGGCCCAGAGAGGTTTTACCCACGCCAGGAGGCCCCACCAGACAGAGGATTGGGCCCTTAATTTTGCTGACGCGGCTCTGTACTGCCAAATATTCCAGGATGCGGTCTTTCACGCGCTCCAGGCCGAAGTGATCGGTATCCAGCGTTTCCTGTGCCTTCAGCAGATCTTTTTTCACCTTGCTGCGCGCATTCCATGGTACCTGAACCATCCAATCGATGTAGCCACGCACTACCGTCGCTTCTGCAGACATCGGCGACATCATTTTCAGCTTTTGCAGCTCGGCTTCTGTTTTGTCACGCGCCTCTTTCGGCATTTTAGCCGCGTCGATTTTGCGTTTCAGCGCTTCATTTTCGTCCGGTGCATCATCCATCTCACCGAGTTCTTTCTGAATCGCCTTCATCTGTTCATTCAGATAGTACTCACGCTGACTTTTTTCCATCTGTTTTTTGACGCGGTTACGGATGCGTTTCTCAACCTGCAGCAGGTCAATCTCCGACTCCATCATCGCCATCAAATATTCCAGACGTTCATTGATGTCTGACATTTCCAGCACAGATTGTTTATCAGCCAGTTTCAGTGGCATATGTGCAGCAACGGTATCTGCCAGACGGGCAGCATCATCAATGCTGTTCAGAGAGGTCAGTACTTCCGGCGGGATCTTCTTGTTCAGTTTGATATAACCTTCAAACTGGTTGATCGCCGTGCGCACCAGCACTTCCTGCTCGCGCTCTTCAATTTCGGGCGACTCCAGGTATTCGGCCTGGGCAGTAAAATGGTCGCCGTTATCGGATAACGTCGTGATATGTGCACGCTGTAAACCTTCCACCAGCACTTTGACGGTGCCATCAGGGAGTTTCAGCATTTGCAAAATAGAGGCAACCGTCCCGACTGAGAAGAGATCGTTGATGCCAGGTTCATCCGTTGAAGCTTCTTTCTGAGCGACCAGCATGATTTTTTTGTCATGATCCATGGCGGCTTCAAGGCAGCGAATTGATTTTTCACGACCGACAAACAACGGAATGACCATGTGCGGATAAACCACTACGTCACGCAACGGCAACACAGGGATTTCAATGCGTTCAGAACGCTCAGGATTCATAGAGCTCTCTCTTAGTTTAATTTCCGCCAGGGTAAGGGGAACCGCATCATCCAGAAAAAGTGCAGTTTGACCCACAGGTATCTGAGTATATGGGGATGAACGGAATAGATTCAATGTCGGGGTAACGAGAAAAGTAAAAGGGGGAACATTTTCCCCCTTTTCAGATAACTGACTGGAATGGTTTGGTTATTTATTCGCCAGAGGCCTGCTGTGCTTCGGGCTTGCCATAAATCAGCAACGGTTCACTGTCGCCGCTGATAACCGATTCGTCAATCACCACTTTTTCTACGTCATCGACCGACGGCAGATCATACATAGTGTTCAGCAGCGCGCCTTCCACAATCGAGCGCAGGCCACGGGCACCGGTTTTACGCGACATCGCCTTTTTGGCAATTGCCTTCAGGGCTTCCTCGCGGAACTCCAGCTCCACGCCTTCCAGGTTGAACAGCGCCTGGTACTGTTTGGTCAGCGCATTTTTAGGCTCACGCAGGATCT
>NZ_JACYMO010000003.1 GCF_014838825.1 Erwinia persicina
GTGATCCCGCCGGGCGATGAAACGGTGGTGCTGGATTTTGACACGGTAATCGACAAGTACCTGTATCTGAACACCCGCACCCTCGGCCAGGCGTTCAGGCTGCATCTGGCGGAGTGCGATCTCAGCCTGGGCAAAACGGTCAGGGTGACCTTCAGCGGTAATGAAAGCACCGCGCTGCCGGGGTTGCTGGCGCTTAGCGGTGCCAGCCAGGCCAGCGGCATCGCCATCGGTATGGAAACTGCGCAGGGCGAACCGTTGCCCATTAACCAGCAAGGCAAGGCGCAGGCACTGGTGAGCGGGGCCAACACCCTGGCGGCACAGGCCTATGTGCAGGGTGAACCGGACGCGCTGAAGCATAAAACCATTGAGCGCGGGCCGTTCAGTGCGGTGGTGACCTTTAGCCTGGAATATGAATAACAGTGCAGCGGCATGGCAAACCGCCTGGCGCTGGCTGTGCCAACGTCGTCGCCATGCGCCACCCAATGTGGACATCTGGCATTTGCGCTTTCACTGGGCGCGGCAGGACGACCGGCTGTATCAGCAACTGCAAAGTGGGAGTTACCGGCTGGCACCGATGCAGGTATTGCGGCGTGGTGGTCACAGTTGGGTGCAGTGGTGTGCGCAGGATGCACTGATATTGAAGTGGGCTGCGCTGCTGCCAAAACCTGCCCGTTGCATGCACTTGCGCGGGCATGGCGGTAGCGTGGTTTCGGTGGCAGAAGCACCACGTAGATAACTTTTTTAACGCCCAGGAGGGCCTGTGGTATGCGCGATATATGGATGACTTTTTGCTGTTTACCCGCACCCGCTGGCAACTGCGGCGCAGCGTTAAGCGGCTGCATGAATTTTTTGACCTGGGCGGGTTTGAAACCCACCCGGACAAAACACAACTGGGCAGGATTGCACAGGGGTTTGACTGGCTGGGGGTATGGTTTACCCCCACGGGGTCCACCATAGCGCCCAGAGCGCTGGAAAACCATCGTGCACGACGCGCGCGGCTTTACGAGCAGGCTCGCCGACAGGGGCTGTCATCGACAGAAACTGCGGAACGAGTGCGAACGTACGAGGCACGGTGGACATTATGGGCAGAGCGTATGCTGGGTCATCCAATGGATGATATTTAAGGGTCTCTGCCGTTTAATAAAAATTCTGAGAAATATACACCATGAATTTCCATACTACCTTGCGTGTCTTCGTCGTGCTGATCTGCAGTGTCCCGACCCTATGCTTCTCCAACCTGACCGTGAGTATAACAACAGCACCCCCACCTGACCGGCCGTGGGAAGCGCTTTATGGCACGGTCTCGGGGGCTAGCGCGACGGACCCTACCCCCAACCCCTGCTACCAACGATGGGGGTGCCATCTCACCTTCTTCGCAATCCAAGAAGAGTGGTATCCGGTCGGCCGCGAGGAATATACTACGTGGGACCTCAAGGGGTTCGACTTTCCGGAAGGACATACGGACATGGACTATAAAACCCTGGGGGAATGGTGGTCGGCCGTGGTCGACAAGGGGCGTATCGCATTTGACGTTCCACGATTCGAAGTCGGAGTCGCAGGTAATCCCTGTCTGGTCATCGCCGGAACGAATGACGAAATCCTCCGACGCATGGCGGCCAACACCATCGTATCGAACTGCGCCAAACCGCGTGTACAAGTCCCGAGCTGCAAGGTGGAACCAGAACAAATAAATGTGACATTCAACACCGCCGCCGGCCGTGATCCTGGCGAACAGATAGTTCCGGATGTACGCCTCTCCTGCACGTCGGCTGTGGCTGTGCGTATCGAAACGAACACTGCAGAAGAAATACCGCTCGGGGGTGATAATACCACCGTAGCTGTACTGGACTGGGGTAGTGGGTACGGACGGCCTGGCGTATTCAATATGGCCGATAATGGAAGTCGTCCGATACCGCTCAAGGTGAAAACGCGGGGCATCGCCCTGCTGGAACCTGGGAGCTACTCTGGCAGCGCGATCGTGAACATAAGTTATGAATAAGACGGGCCATGTTGGCCCGAATCGTCTGTCCCCGTCCAGCTCCCGGAGTACACACCAACCCTATACAACGCAGAAGGGCACGTCGCCTTCGAAACTCCGGTCGAGTTTTGGGATAACGCGCAAAGCGGCGATCAGCATTCCGTCAGTTGTCAAACCGAGCTTAGCGCGAAGGGTGTAAGTAAACATGGGCGCGCCGGCTACAAGCATCGTGCTGTACGCCAATTATCGTTCAGCGTTTCACGTTTGACTGATATTTTTATAATGTGTATGGCGTTATTTTTAACGCCATTTTTCTAATATTTCCAGGTTATCACGATATTCTAGCGTATTTTTTTTCTTATTTATATTTTTGCTTTTTATGCCGTTGGCGATATATATCCCCAACCCCGGCGGGATTGGATTGCGGCTGCCGTTACTTTTGAGGTCACGCCGGCGCGGCTCTATTAATGGGTGCGGCTGGCGGGCAATACCGCTGTGCCGCATTGATAACGCCTGGCTGTCGCGCAATAATCGCAGGCTGTTTGCTGTTTGCTGTTGGCGCTGCCGGTTATCTTTACCCGGCCCGAATGGCAAAGCCCTGATATGTGGCACTGGCTGGCTTATGTGCCGGGGTGCTGTTTTATTTCGCCTGGCTGCAAGTGCGCATGACCACGCGCCAGCGCCATGCAGCGTTGTATTTGATTTTATCGCCATCGGGTTGACGATAATGGTCTATTTTCTGTCCGGTTCAGACCTGCCGCAGCGATGTATATGCCCTCTGGCCCCAACTGATGAGACTGCGATCTTAACGAAAATCGGATAAATCTACCGGGCTGTTTCGCAGTGAGCATCAATGGCAGAAACGGCGTTCCATCAATAAAAATAACAGACATAACCTTATTATTTTTTTCATTTTTATCCAGGGGTTGAGATTAAGCCATTGCGTGAACATTACGCCATCAAGGGGTTAAATGGTGGGGTTACTACGCGCTAATACCGGTTCGTTTTTTAGGGCCGCAGGTTTTTTTACGTTCGGCCGCTTAAGCGCCGATATGAATAAAACCACCGGAGATAGTGTGATCGAAAACCGGGTAGAAGCTATTGCTCATTTGGGCCTGTGCGGCGTTTTATTAGCCTGCAGTCGGGGCGCGTTGGCGCTGGAATGTCATATTAATAGTGATAATGGTATCACTGAAGAGATCGAAAATATGGGTGTATTTTTATGGTAATCCGGCGGGCGACGTGGTGCGCCCCGGTATCGGCATGGGGCTGATATATAACGATGCCGCTCTCGGCATCGTCAAGGCAGGCAGCAAGGTGCAAACGGATATCCGGCGGCTGAATAATAAACCGGAGAAGGGTCAGGCCAAATACAAAATTTATTTGGAGAAAATCGGAGAAATAAAAGAGGGAGGCAATGATGCGATGGCAGTGTTCCAACTGGATGGTGCAGGGGGTATTAACAGTACACCGGGGAAAAACTATCGTTATATCTTGCATGGTATGGCGGGAATAAAGGTCTCGAACTGTTCAGTTACGATCAATGCACCGAGTGAAATTGATTTTGGTGTTATCTCAGCGGTCGCGGCCCCGGGACTGATCGCCGCCAAACCCCTCAGTGTGACGGCGGTTAAGAACCAGGCTTGTCATGCCGGTAGTAAATTAGGCGTTGCGCTGATCTTCTCTTCGCCCGGAGGTGGATTGGTGGAGAATAATACTGCTCTGGATCTGGGGAGCGGTGCTTATTTTAACATTAAGGATAAGGAAGGAAAAATCGCCTTCGAAACGCCGGTCAAGTTTTGGGATAACGTGCAAAGCGGCAATCAGCAGACCGTCACTTATCAAACCGAGCTTAGTACGAAGGGTGTATTAACGATGGGGGTAGCCGGGAAAAGTATCGTGCTGTACGCTAATTATCTTAAGTGTTTCACGCCGAACTTATTTTTCATAATCTAAAAGACGTTATTTTTTAACGTCATTTTTCTAATATTTCCAGGTTTTTTTATGACATTCGATCGTATTCATTTCTTATTTTTATTTTTTCTGTTTGTTCCGCTGGCGATATATATCCCCAACCCCGGCGGGATTGGATTGTCGCTGCCGTTTAATTTGATGGTCTACGGCGGCGCGGCTCTATTAATAGGGGCTTGCTGGCGGGCAACACCGCTGTGCCGAACGGTGATAACGCCGACCTGTCGCACAATAATCGCCGCCTGTTTGCTGATGGCGCTGCCGGCTATATTTACCCGGCCTGAATGGCAAAGCGCCGCCGTTTGGCGGCTGGCTGGTTTATTTGCCGGAGCGGCGTTCTATTTCACCTGGCTGCAGGTGCGTATGACCGCGCGTCAGCGCCATGCGGTGCTGTATTTAATTTTATCGGCGGCGGTGCTTCAGGCGTCAATCGCGCTGCTGCAGATGTTTGCGCCAGCAATGGCACAATCCTGGGTCCCATCCGGCAGCTCGCGCGCCTTCGGCATTTTCCAGCAACCTAATGTGCTGGCGAGCTTTATCGCCACAGGGCTGGCGCTGGCGTTGGCGGCGTATATGCTGCCTGGGTTCCAGCGGCTGGATCCGCGTGCAGAACGCTGGCGTCGCCGCGCTCTGGCCGCGGCGCTGGTGCTGCTGCCGATGGTGTTGGTGTGGGTGCAATCCCGCACCGGCTGGCTGGCGGGTGCCCTGGTGCTGGGGCTGTTTGTCCTGTGTTTTTGCCGCCGTTATCCGCAGGCTGTGGCCATTGCCTCGCTGCTGGTTGCCGGCGGCACCGTGGCGGCGGCGCTGGTGCTGTGGTGGGGGAGTGAGCTGGGTGGTGCGTTGCGCTACGCCAGCCATACCGGCTCCAACCATGCGCGCTACGCCATGCTGCGCGATACGCTGGCGATGATCGCCGAAAAGCCGCTTTTGGGCTGGGGTTACGGCGGTTTTGAGTACAGTTTTCAGCATTTTCGTATAAACCAGACGCCACCCACGGTGGTGACTGAAATCGCCCGTCATCCGCATAATGAATTGCTGCTGTGGTGGGTGGAAGGGGGCGTGGTCGCGCTGCTGGGTATGCTGCTCCTGGTGGGGGCGGGCATCAAACTGCTGACCCACGCCCACTGGCGCGACAGGCGTGCTGTTGCCTGCGGTAAATCATCGGCGGGTGAGGCACTGGCTCTATGCGTGGCACTGCTGCCGATTGCGCTGCACAGCCAAACTGAATACCCGTTTTACCTGTCGGCACTGCACTGGCTGGTGTTTCTGTTGTTGCTGGCAATGCTCGATCGGCTGGTCAGTCCGCGCCTTGCCACCGGCTGTGGGTTAAAACGATGGCGACTGCCGATGCTGGCCCTGTCGCTGGTGGCGCTGTTCGTGATGGTGACCGGATTTTACAGCGGGCAGGTATTGACCCAGGCGGAGCGCGGCGGGTTGCAGGATATGCGGCAGGTGGACGCCTTGCCGGGCTGGGCAAGTTGGATGCATGACGATCGCCTGCAGTTTGATCGCCAGTTGGCAGGCTTGCTCGCCTTTAACCGAACGGGTGACGAGCAGCGGCTGGAAACCTATGCCCAATGGGCGCAGCGTTATCTGAATCACCGCATTGATAAAAACGTTTACGCCAACCTGTGGGTGATTCTGCGCCAACAACAGCATTGGATGTTGGCTGAGCAGTACCGGCGTGACGCCGCGCGTTTATTTCCCCAGGATGGCCGGTTTACTGATGCAATGACTGGATCAGATTCGGGGTCAGGATCACAAGCTGCTTATCCCTGATTATGAACGGATCACATACGGGGATCGGGTCAGGCGAAGCTGCTGGTTTAGTATTTATAGAAATGATATATCGCGATCATCACCACCACATTCAGCACCACACTAATGATGAAGTACGTTTTAAACGGTTGTTTCTGCGTTTTATGGCGAAAGCGTTGCTGACCGGCAATCGCGCCAGGCCATCCTCCCAGCAAGCCAAAGACCAGCAAGGTGGACTCCGGTACCCGCCGCCAGCTTTTGCGGGCAGCCTGTTTATCTCCACCGTAGATCAGAAACGTCAGTGTGCTGGCCAGCAGGAACCACATCACCACAGGGTGAGGCAGGAATGCGCTGCCGGTGGCCGCCAGGGCCAGCAGCAGGTAACAGAACAGATTCAGTGTCATTCAATAAGCCTGTAAGTAGACCCGTTCAGCCCAGTGGACTCTTTTCGGAAGTGGATATCATAATTAATAACATCATGTGGTGTAAGTATCCCATCAAAACGGCCCATTCACGTTCAGAGACCTTCCTGCATACTGATTATGTCACCTGAGAAGATCGCTATGCGTAAGATCCGTTTCATCGGGCACCCGATCATCATCGTACCGAAATCCGTCGATATCAAAAAAACAAAGATCTTGAGGGTGAGACTCATCGTCTGAAGCAGATGTTGGCCGATCGGAGTCTGGAAAGTCGGGCGCTGAAAGACGTCATCGAAACCAGTGGTGATTAACGCTTTTATACTTTTAATAAGTGCGGTTAATATTATATTAGATCGAATAATTTTCTATATTTTTTAATGTCTTCTAAACGGCCTGATAATTTTCATTGGGTTTTAAGTTATCCTCACTTTAACTATTTATAGTGTCTTTACCTGATGAACAGTGTATTTTCTGAAAATTTATATTTTTTCGCAAAAAATACTTGACCTTCCAGGCGTGGTAAGTCGGATAAATACAGCAGGAGCTGCCAAGGCTCAGCAAAACCCATTCGTCTCCAGTTGCGGAAGGTAACATGATGAAAGTCAGAAAAATAACACTGCTCACAGCGGCAATAAGCCTTGCGCTAGCTATTGCTGGCTGCAAAGAAGTCGACTCCACACCGGCGGCTCCAACAGCACCTGTTTCTGCTCCAGTGGCCGAAGTGATTGTCAGGCCAATAACCCCCTTTGCAGAACTCACGGGGTCACTCACAGCGGTTAATCATGTCGAATTACGTCCAAGAGTTGCCGGCTATATACAGAAAGTAAGTATGCCTGAAGGACATTTCGTCGAAAAGGGCAGCGAACTATTTCTTATTGATCCACGGGTGTTACAAGCGGCGTTTAATAATGCAAAAGCAGGTTTGCGAGAAACAGAAGCCGCATTGATGTTAGCTAAAGCTGAATATTCTCGTACTGAAAAATTGTTTGCTCAAAAAATTGTTTCACGCGCTAATCTCGATACTGCCATTGCCACACTGAATGCCAGAAAAGCACAGGTGGATGCAGCCAAAGCAATGCTTGAATCAGCACAGCTTGAGTTAAGTTTTACCCATGTCACCGCGCCAATTAGTGGGCGCGTGGGTCAAACTTTGGTGACTGAAGGGAATTATGTTGCCAGCGGTGTTACACCACTGACGACAATCGTCTCAATTGACCCTTTGTATGTTTATTTTGATATTGACGAACGTACTTATTTGCAGTTTTTCGCTGCAAATCGAGCCAATGCTAAGCTCAAGAGTTCTCCAGCCGCAAAAGTAGAAATCGCATTACTTACTGACAAAAGCTATTCGCGACAGGGTCGTGTTGATTTTCTTTCCAATGGTGCTGAACGTCAAACGGGAACCGTGCGTATCCGTGCAGTTATCGATAACCCTGATGGAAAATTAACGCCAGGCTTATTTGCCAAAATTAAATTAGAGACGGGGCCATCACAGCCTAAAGTTTTGATATCCGATCTATCGATTGGTGCCGATCAAGGTGGTCGCTATGTATTAGTGGTTGATAAAGAAAATAAGACAGAGTATCGACCGGTAGAATTAGGCACTACCGTGGACGGTTTACGTGTCATAGAGCATGGCTTGCAGCCAGGTGAACGTATCGTCGTCAAAGGGTTTATTCGTCCAGGTATGCAAGTTAAGCCACAATCAGTCGGAATTGATGGCAAGCCTGTCGAAGTTACAGAGAAGCAAACTGCAGGAGATAAGCCATGAAATTTCCTCGTTTCTTCATTGAACGGCCAATCTTCGCTATTGTTCTTTCTATTCTGATGGTTCTCGGGGGGATTGTCGCTTTTTTCCAGTTACCCCTCAGTGAATATCCAGCGGTAACGCCCCCGACAGTTCAAGTGACAGCATCTTACCCTGGCGCTAATCCAAAGGTGATTGCTGAAACCGTTGCTGCACCACTTGAACAAGCCATTACAGGTGTTGAGGGCATGTTATATATGTCCTCACAGTCGGCAACCGATGGTCGTATGACGCTTACCGTCACATTTGCACAAGGAACGAATGCCGATATGGCACAAATTCAAGTGCAAAACAGAGTTTCGCGAGCACTGCCTCGTTTGCCTGAAGAAGTACAACGTCAAGGCGTTATCACTCAAAAAACCTCACCAGATATTCTGATGGTGGTTCACTTATTGTCTGCGGATAAACGTTACGATCCCCTTTATATTTCCAATTATGCTTATCTCCAGGTTCGCGACGAATTATCACGTATACCCGGTATCAGCGATGTCCTCGTTTGGGGCGCTGGCGAATACAGTATGCGGCTTTGGCTTGATCCTGATCTTATTGCTGCCAGAATGCTGACGGCGGGTGATGTCATTGCCGCAGTTCGTGAACAAAACGTACAGGTTGCGGCAGGTTCTGTTGGTCAAATGCCAAATTCAAATGCAGCTTTCCAGGTAACAGTAAACACACTTGGACGATTAACTGACGAAGAGCAGTTCGGTAATATTATTATTCGTACTGGCGATAATGGACAGGTTACCCGTTTACGGGATGTGGCTCGCATCGAAATGGGTGCTGATGCGTATGCACTACGTAGTCTGCTTGATGGCGAACCGGCTGTTGCGCTTCAAATTATTCAGAGCCCTGGCGCTAATGCGCTTGATGTTGCACAAGCAGTGAGAACAACGATGCAACGGCTTGAAGGTGATTTTCCTGCTGGATTAAGCTCACGTATTGCTTATGATCCGACTGTATTTGTTCGCGCCTCTCTTCAATCAGTGGCAACAACTTTACTTGAGGCAATTTTTCTTGTTGTTATTGTCGTTGTACTCTTTTTACGGAGCTGGAGAGCATCACTTATTCCATTGCTGGCAGTACCTGTCTCATTAATTGGTACCTTTGCCATCATGTACATAATGGGGTTTTCACTTAATACCTTGTCATTATTTGGCCTTGTCCTTTCGATAGGGATCGTCGTCGATGATGCGATCGTGGTGGTTGAAAACGTTGAGCGCCATATCGAAAATGGAGAAACGCCTGTACAAGCCGCAAGGCTGGCCATGGATGAAGTTACGTCGCCGATTATTGCCATTACCTCTGTACTTTCGGCAATTTTCATCCCAACTGCATTCCTGAGTGGTCTGCAGGGTGAATTTTATCAGCAATTTTCGCTAACCATTGCAATATCGACTATCTTGTCAGCCATTAATTCACTCACACTTAGCCCTGCACTTGCAGGCATGTTATTACGTCCACGTAAAGCGCATGTTGTGAGTGACCCACATACTTTGCCTGGACGCGTTAATCTATTTTTACAGATGATCGGCAAGCCGTTTAAGCGAGCACCCAGTGCTTATAGTAACACGGTACGAAAAGTGGTTAGCGTCAGCGGTCTGGCACTTTTAGTTTATGGTGGATTACTTGCGCTAACTTATTTTGGCTTCAAGGCTGTTCCACCAGGTTTTGTGCCAATGCAGGATAAGTATTATCTTGTAGGAATCGCACAGCTGCCTAATGGATCATCGTTAGATCGTACCGATGATGTTGTTAAAAAAATGTCTGAAATAGCGCTCGAAGAACCGGGCGTTGAAAGTGTCGTTGCATTTCCTGGGCTTTCAATCAATGGATTTGTTAATGTTCCTAATGCTGCCGTTATGTTCATTATTCTTGATCCATTTAAAGCTCGTACGACTGATGAGCTTTCGGCCATGGCTATTACAGGGCGATTACAAGCTAAATTTTCAACCATTCCTGATGGCTTCCTGGGTGTATTTCCACCACCACCGGTACCGGGTTTAGGTGCAACTGGCGGTTTTAAAATGCAAATTGAGGATCGCAGCGGTGCCGGGCTTGATGCATTAGTGAAAAATACCCAAATTTTGATGACTAAAGCCACTGAATCCGGGATGGTGACAGGGCTTATGACCAGCTTAGATATTAATGCTCCTCAATTTGATGTCACGATTGATCGAATTCAAGCTAAGAGTCAGGGCGTTAATTTAGCTGAGGTATTCGAAACACTGCAAGTTTATCTTGGCTCTATCTATGTTAATGATTTCAATCGTTTTGGCCGCACTTACAAAGTCATGGCGCAAGCCGATGCCGCTCATCGCATGCAGGTAGAAGCGATAGGACGTTTGCAAGTCCGTAATCTGGCAGGAGAAATGTTACCCCTGTCATCATTTGTAACCGTTACACCAGGCTCTGGCCCCGATCGTGTCATTCATTATAACGGCTATCCTTCTGCTGATATATCAGGCGGTGCCATGTTGGACGTTAGTTCAGGTCAGGGAGTTGAAACCATGGAGCGACTGGCAAAAGAAATATTACCAGAAGGAATGAGTTTCGAATGGACTGAATTGGCTTACCAACAAAAAGGGGCTGGCAATTCTGCACTGTTTATTTTCCCGATGTGTCTATTGCTTGCGTATCTTATCCTTGCTGCACAATATAACAGCTGGCTGCTTCCTTTAGCCGTTCTCCTTATCGTGCCAATGTGTTTGTTAAGCGCCATTACTGGTGTTTGGTTGATGGGGGGTGACAATAATATCTTTGTCCAAATAGGTCTTATTGTCCTGGTTGGCTTAGCCGCCAAGAATGCAATTTTGATTGTCGAATTCGCCCGAAGTCTTGAAAGCGAAGGCGTGAGTACTCTGGATGCGGTTATCAAAGCGTGTCGATTACGTTTACGACCTATTCTGATGACATCACTTGCATTTATTGCCGGTGTTATTCCATTAGTTTTGGCCAGTGGCGCTGGGGCTGAAATGCGTCAATCCATGGGAATTGCAGTCTTTGCGGGGATGCTCGGTGTGACGCTATTCGGTTTATTCTTAACCCCTGTATTTTATGTTGTTATGCGCAGGTTGTCTGTGCACTACGAAAAATACCGGGCCAAAGTTAAATTGCACAAAGAGGGGCGTATATCATGAATACACTTTCTCAAAAAGTATTGTTCTCTTTGAGTGCTCTTATTTTACTGTCCGGATGTACAGCTGTAGGTCCTGATTACTCGCCACCTTTATTACCATCCGCTGCAAATTTTGGTGGATCGGTTGCGGGTATGGGTTCCGGCGCTGTTGAAATTGAGTGGTGGAAAACATTTGATGATCCTGCACTCGTTATCTTGATCCAACGCTCACTTGCTGCAAACCATGACATCGGTATCGCCGTCGCCCGGCTTGAAGAAGCAAACGCGATTCTGCGTGAAAATAGACAAAATTTCTTACCACTGGGTGGTATAGAGAGTGGTTATGAGCATCGTCGGCAAAGCCGGACGGAAACTTCATCCGGCCAGACATCGCAGTTCGATACTTATCGAATTGCGGTTGATTCATCCTGGGAAATAGATCTCTTTGGCCGTGTACGTCGTTCAGTGGAAATGGCCCAGGCACAAGCTGGCTCACGTGAAGCATTATTACGACATGTACAAGCAGGTGTCGCTGCTTCTGTCGCTGCTACATGGTTCGAACTTCGAGGTGTTGAAGCCGAACTTGCCGTTGTTACTGATATTAGCCAAAGTCAGCGCGAAAGTTTCAGGCAGACCGAACGCTCCGTAAAGGCAGGTTCTGCCAGTCAATTTGACCAATTACGAGCAGAAGCTTTGCTGCGCAATATCGAAGCGGCTGTGCCTGAACTGGAACGCCGCCGAACCGCTTCTGTTAATGCATTGGCGATCTTGCTTGGTGAAGTCCCTCAGGATTTTAAATTACCGGCGGCTGTACCTTCAACAACACAAACACACAAAACCCTGGTTCTGCGAACCCTGGACGTGGGTGATCCAGCCTCGCTTCTCTCGCGACGAGCGGATATTGCTGCTGCTGAGCGTTCTCTGGCGGCCGCAACGGCTCGGGTGGGGATTGACACAGCAAGTCTGTATCCTGACGTTCAGATACAAGGTTCTATTGGGCTTGTTGCTGGAAGCCTTAATGCAATGAATGATACCAGTATTTTATCGGGCTTTATTGGCCCGATTATACGCTGGTCTTTTCTCGATACAGCGCGAGTGCGTGCTCAAATTGCAGCCAGCGAAGCACGAACTAAAGCGGCATTAATCGTTTACGATCAGACCGTACTGCGTGCATTACAAGAAACGGATGATGCCTTCAAAGCTTATGATGCGGCAAATAAGACCCTTGAGTTACACCAACTTGAATCAGTCGCACATTCTGATGCCGCACGTCTTGCTCAATTACGGTTTTCCCTCGGTGAGGGGATTTACTCAGATGTACTTGAGGCACAAAAATCTGATTTTATTAGCCGCCGTGCCCTGGCGATAGCCTATACCAATCAGCAACTCGCCATTGTGAGTATTTACAAAGCATTGGGCGGTGGTTGGGAAATTTGTACAGCGAAAAATAGTGATTGTTCAGGGGCTGAGGGCAGGCAATATTCCTATGTTAAAAATTAAATTCAAAATGAATAAAAAAATCCTTGACCTTGCCCTTAGGGTCAACCTTATGTTGCTACCCAACAACCATATTTAAGGGGAATCTCAATGAATACTAACCCAACAATATCCTCAGCCACCCGGCTCAGTTTACCCGTTGAAGGTATGACTTGTGCATCTTGTGTCGGTCGTGTTGAGAAGGCATTAAAAGCCGTGCCTGGCATAAGTACAGCATCAGTCAACCTGGCGACAGAACGTGCTGATATCACAGTGACTGATTCAGGCGATGCACTGTCTGCTGTTCGTGCCATTGAGAGCGCGGGTTATAGCGTCCGTCATGAAATAACAGAACTCGCCATTGAAGATATGACCTGTGCATCTTGTGTCGGACGTGTTGAAAAAGCACTGGCACAGACTCCCGGCGTTATCGAAGCTGGTGTGAATTTAGCGACAGAACGTGCCCGAATTATCCATTTTGCTGACGTTATTTCTGTAGCCGACCTTGAAGCGGCTGTCGTTAAGGCTGGTTATACATCTCGTCGATTATCTGCCGAATCGGCAAATACAGAAGATCAAGACAATGAACGTCGTGAAGGTGAAGCGCGTTCATTACGCCGGGCGCTATACACTGCGGCTATTTTTACGTTACCCGTTTTCATACTCGAAATGGGATCGCATGTTATCCCCGGTATGCACGACCTGGTAATGAGAACATTGGGCCAACAGGTGAACTGGTACATTCAATTTGTGCTTGCAACTATCGTTCTGTTTGGCCCAGGAATGCGCTTCTTCCGCAAGGGAATACCGGCACTGTTACGTGGTGCTCCTGATATGAACTCACTGGTTTCTGTTGGCACAATTGCAGCCTATGGATATTCTGTTGTCGCCACTTTTATCCCCGGGGTACTGCCGAAAGGAACAGCAAACGTCTATTTTGAAGCGGCGGTTGTGATAGTCACCCTGATCCTGCTTGGACGTACTTTAGAAGCGCGTGCAAAAGGCCGTACTTCACAGGCAATCAAACGGTTAGTCGGACTTCAGGCAAAAACAGCTCGCGTTGATCGCAATGGCAAAATAGTTGAGATTCCACTCGATCAAGTAGCAACAGATGATGTCATTCTCGTTCGTCCTGGTGAAAAAATTCCTGTTGATGGTGAAGTTGTTGACGGTTCATCTTATGTTGATGAAAGCATGATTACTGGTGAGCCTGTACCCGTATCGAAAGGTATTGGGGCTGAAGTTGTCGGAGGCACCATCAACAAAACAGGCGCTTTCAGCTTCCGTGTGACAAAGATTGGGGCAAACACTGTTCTTGCACAAATTATTCGTTTAGTTGAACAAGCACAAGGTTCCAAATTACCCATCCAGGCCTTAGTCGATAAAGTAACCATGTGGTTCGTGCCAGCAGTAATGACAGGGGCGGGCTTAACGTTCATTATTTGGTTATTCCTGGGTCCAGATCCCGCGCTAACTTTTGCGTTAATTAATGCAGTTGCTGTTCTTATTATTGCCTGTCCATGTGCTATGGGTTTAGCTACACCAACATCTATCATGGTGGGTACTGGGCGCGCAGCAGAACTGGGTGTTCTCTTCCGCAAAGGTGAAGCGTTACAAGCATTGCGTGATGTTAGTGTTGTTGCACTCGACAAAACAGGGACACTGACCAAAGGACGTCCTGAGCTAACCGATTTGGTTCCGGCTGAAGGTTTTGAATACAAGGAAGTATTAGCTTTAGTTGCTGCAATTGAAACACGTTCTGAGCATCCAATTGCTGAGGCCATTGTGGCCGCCGCTAAGCAACAAGATATCACTCTGGCTTCTGTTGAAAGCTTCGAAGCCGTTCCTGGGTTTGGTGTATCTGCTCAGGTTGCAGGCCGGACTGTTGCTGTTGGTGCAGATCGCTACATGACTCAGCTTGGCCTTGATGTAAACAACTTGCAACCGACGGCGCTGCGTCTGGGTGAACAAGGTAAGAGTCCACTCTATGCTGCCATTGATGGCCGTCTGGCAGCAATAATCGCGGTCGCGGATCCCATCAAAGAAACGACGCCTGAAGCGATTAGGGCGCTGCATGCTCTGGGCCTAAAAGTTGCAATGATTACGGGTGATAATAAAGCTACCGCTGCCGCAATTGCCAGACAACTCGGTATTGATGAAGTGGCAGCAGAAGTGTTACCCGATGGTAAAGTTGCAGCCCTGAAAAAATTCCGTGCTAATGGCGCTCGAGTTGCATTTGTTGGCGATGGTATTAACGATGCGCCAGCACTTGCTGAATCTGATGTGGGTTTGGCCATTGGTACAGGTACAGATGTAGCCATCGAGGCTGCTGATGTCGTGTTAATGTCAGGGGATTTACGTGGTGTTGCTGATGCTATTGCACTTAGCCAGGCGACAATTCGTAACATCAAACAGAATCTGTTCTGGGCCTTTGCTTATAATGCCTTACTGATCCCCGTGGCTGCCGGTTTGCTTTATCCTCTGAACGGTATGTTGCTTTCACCGATGTTTGCCGCTGCGGCAATGGCACTTTCCAGTGTCTTTGTTCTGGGCAATGCTCTGCGATTAAAACGTTTTCAGCCACCCATAAAGCAAACCGTTATGCAAGATGACGACCGTCATCAGATTCATGCAGCTGAATAAATCAAAAGGGCAGCCAGATGTGAATATAACCAATCCTGACGTCATGGCAGAAACCAAAGCGCGTACCGGCGTCCGGGTTGCACCGATCGGCGCGATCGGTGAGCAAATAGTTTACGGTACATTTTCATCACAAAAGCCAAACCTGATTAAGGCTCTCGGCTTGTCGGGTTTATAGAGAGGAAAAAAAATGAATATCGGTCAGGCAGCTAAACTCTCAGGTATCTCGGCGAAGATGATCCGTTATTACGAACAAATTGGGTTGATACCAAAAGCAATTCGTTCTGATGCTGGTTACCGTCATTACAGTTCATCGGATATTGATAGTCTTCATTTTATTCGTCGTTCACGTGACCTTGGTTTTTCTGTTGAACAAATTTCGGGATTAATGAACTTATGGCTCGATGGCGAACGAGCCAGTTCTGACGTGAAAACAATGGCGCTTACCCATATTTCAGAGCTAAGATCCAGGATAGCTGAATTACAGACAATGGCGGAAACGCTTGAGCAATTAGCCCGTGACTGCCAGGGTAATAATCAGCCTGGCTGCCCAATTATCGCGGGATTAATTGAACCCAAAACGCTAACTGAACAACAATCGCAAAAACGTCAAAGAGTTCAAAGAACACCCCGGTTTGGGAGCAGTTCACTTGCTCCATTGCGCAATCGAAGGTCATTGTAACGATCCCAGCTTTGGTTCCAGGCACTTTTCCAGGGTGGAGATGAATGTCGGCAGATTCGATGTGCTGTACCAAGATCGACTGGAGATCTTTAAAAAGGATCTCGGCAGTTTCGTGCGTTTTTATGAGTTTATGTCTCAGATCGTCGATTATGACGATAAAGAGCTGGAAAAACTTAGCCTCTATGCGCGTCATCTGCGTCCCTTGCTGCATGAGCAGAGACTGGACGAGGATGAGGTGGATGTCAGCAATATCCAGATGAGCCATTATCGTCTGTCGAAAATCCATGCCCAGCATCTGAAGCTGCAGGAAGATTCACCGGAATATAAGCTGCACCCCAGTAATGATGTGGGTACCGCCAGGCCTAAGGACAAGAAAGAAGAGTTCATGTCGCATATTCTGGCACGGTTAAATGAGCTGTTTATTACGGATAATCTGACCGACAAAGATATGGTCAATTATGCGTTTTCCGTTCGTGACAAACTCTCGGAAAATCAGTCAGTAATGACGCAGATTGCTAATAATACGCGTGAGCAGGCGATGCTGGGTGATTTCCCTAAAGCCATTGATGATGCCGTGATGGACAGCAGTGAAGCGCAGCAGGAAATGATGATGCAGTATCTGTCGAGTCCTGAGCTGGCCAGGGGGTTCGCCCGGGTGGTTTTTGATATGTTGAAGGGAGCCTGAACAGCAGGTTCATCATTTTGTAATACGCATAAGGAAGCGCCATGCCTGTACCGACTTACGATAAATTTATTGAACCCGTGTTGCGCTTTCTGGCTACCAGGCCTGAAGGCGCGACTGCCCGCGAAGCGCATGAGGCCGCGGCGGACAGACTCAATCTGGATGAAAGTCAGCGTGCAGAAGTCATTGCCAGCGGCCAGCTGACCTATAAAAACCGGGCAGGCTGGGCACACGACCGGCTAAAGCGTGCGGGATTATCGCAGAGCCTGTCGCGGGGAAAATGGTGCCTGACGCCGGAAGGACTGGGCTGGGTTCATGCGCATCCTCAGCCACTGACCAGAGAGGATGTCACGCATCTGGCCTTTGATTTTAATCGTGTGACATTAAGACAGCAGCCGGATGCCGTTGATCTCGACCCGCAGCCTGAGCCTCTCAGCGTGGAGGAACTGGCGCTGAGCAGCCCGGACGATCGGCTTGAGCAGGCGCTGAATGAGTTACGCAGTGCGGTGGCGGATGAATTGCTGGAAAACCTTAAACAGGTTTCTCCTGCGCGCTTTGAGGTGATTGTTCTTGATGTGCTGCACCGTCTTGGCTACGGCGGGCACCGCGACGATCTTCAGCGTGTGGGGGGCTCAGGCGATGGTGGCATTGATGGCATTATCTCGCTGGATAAGCTGGGCCTGGAAAAGGTTTATGTGCAGGCGAAACGCTGGCAGAACACGGTGGGCCGCCCTGAGCTGCAGGCTTTTTATGGCGCACTGGCCGGACAAAAAGCCAGACGCGGCGTGTTTATCACCACATCTGGCTTTACTTCTCAGGCGCGGGACTTTGCCAGGGCAGTGGAAGGTATGGTGCTGGTGGATGGGCAGCGGCTGGTGAATCTGATGATTGAGAATGAAGTTGGAGTGACTTCTCGTATATTACGCGTGCCAAAACTGGATATGGACTATTTTGAGTAATGAGTGAATCCAGCGCTGATCCTGTAAATAACGCTGAGCATCTTCCATTGTCTGGCTGGTGTGATGCTAATTCATCGCAAGCCTAAATGCGTCAGCCATATATTCTTGTTCCCGGCCCGAAAGCCCTAAACTATTTGCAATGGTTCTCCACTGGCTGACTATTTCAATAAAGTCCTGGATGATTTCATTGGCCTCTGCCAGGTTCAGGCGAAAGTGTCCCGCAACCTCTCGCGCCAGTTCAAGGTCCAGCGCGTTATCCGCCTCGGTGATATTCAGTTTCAGGCCGTCAGACCAGGGAACAGGGTTGATATCGTAGGCCTCCGAAAGCCGCCACCCTTTACCGGGGACCAGGATAAACCCGTGATTGCGCAGGTGATCATCGGTGTTTGAAACGAGAATATTGAAAACGATTCGGGACCAGAGTTCTTTCAAATCCTGCCTGGTCTGTGCTCCCTGCCGTATCAAAACATCTGCGAGTTCCAGATAACTCACCCCGTTCGAGGCGTCATCTCCATCCTGATGGCGGGTCATTGTCATGGCCGATGCAAAATGCAGGCGCTGGCCTGAATCTGTCCGGTCAAAACGACGCACCATAAAACAGTGATGATCGCTGGCAAATTTACGGGCTTCTGCGGTGGCGACGTGAAGCCCACAGCCTGTGGCAAGCGCGTTGGCGACCATTTCCCAACCGCCCACATTGTAATCATCCCGGGTACTGGGAAATTTTGCGATGTAGAGATGGCCATACTCGTCTGCAATGCTGGCTTTTGGCCTGGCGCCACCTAAAGAACCCCCCGGCGCAATGAGCATACGCAACCACTCCTGACCCTGTGGAGAGGTATTGTCAGGATCATCCTCCAGCGCACGGCTTGCTCTTTCTAAGGCCTTAATTTCTGTAAAAGGTGGTGCTGCGATATCAGTCCGGTTATCAAGAAATTCGCCTGCATCTTCAAGCCTGAAACGCAGGGCACCCACGCGATAAAGGTCATGTACGCCCAGCAGGTAATCGGATTCATATAACCGGGATCCTTCAACCTGAACACCGGCGCGGATATCTCGTTCCAGGCGACGCTTCATCAGCATTCGCCCCCAGCGATCGGGGCTGGCGTCGCCAAATATGCCAAACTTATCCCGTGGAAGAGTCGGATATTGGGCACCTTCGAATAGCAAAATTTCAGGGTCAAGTTGCACAAGGCTTAGAGCGGGATCGGCCAGTGCTGCGGGATCATACTCAAATTCAAACAGCTCGCGCGTCCGACTTTGTCGGTTATGCAGGAAACCCATCCTTTTTGGTCCGGATAATCCTGCCCAGTCTGCGTATACCGCGATCATTGCCATTGTCAGCCACCTTTTGTCGGTTTCTTCCGTGGTTTGAGCAGGGAAGCCAGTTCAGCGGACGTAGTCCCCCTTTCTTTCGGAGCTTTTGTGTTTGGGCGGTGGCTTGTTTTCACGCTGGCTTCGGCCTGAGTATCGGCTTTTTCATGTCTGGCAGCAGCCCCGGTACGTGAGTTTTTAACCACAGACGTTTGGCGTGAGGCAATGACTTTTGCGGGGGAAAACTTATCGTTTTTTATCAGGCGAAAATCCTGTAGCTGACGCCCCAGCTCATCTTCAGCTGCTAATTTGTTCAAATCATCTTCCAGCCCTAAAACTTGCATCACGGAGAGGTACGCCCCTATCGTGACACCTGAGCCTCCCGCTTCCAGGGAACGTAGCGTCACTGGCGTCATCCCTGCACGTTCCGCAACCTGTTTGGCTGTGAGTTTACGTCGCAGGCGGGCGAGTTTCAGTCTCTCACCAAAATCAGTAAGCAGTCGGTTTGTGTCAGGGAGTAAGGGTGCTGTTTTTTTCGCCATAATGTCAATATTTTATCTTTATTTAATGCCTATGGCTATAATATTATCATTTTAATGGTGGGTCGGTCTCAGTAAACGTCATATTAAAAGTGATAATATTATTTCACTTTTAACTAAAAAGAGAAAAAATATTATCACTGCGGTGGGGCAGGCTTGGCTGGCTATTGGATCAGCGCAGCAGGGGCTTTCTGGCATTGCTCAGCAACTGGAAATCCCGCCTTTTCAGGCGGGACTCGCTCCTTAATCCCTTACCCTCGCACCCGTTTCCCCGCAATCACCCCGATAAACTCCTCCACCTGGCGCTGCTTACGTACTGACAGCGTGCAGACCTTCCTCAGTGACGTCATCAACGCGGACTCCTGCGGTTCGGGATCGCGGGCGGTGATCACCAGGCAACCGTTCATGACGCGGATATCGATTTTGGTGCCGGTGGCAAAGCCTGCGGCTTCCAGCCATTTCCCTTTGATGCTCAGCGCCGGGATCTGCTGGTAATCTGGATAGGTGCTCGCATAAGTCACGGTTAAATGGCGCAGCGTGGGCGCGGTGACTTCTGATTTAACAACGTCTGTATTACAATTCTGCTCAGCCATGATAACTACTCCATCTAGTTGTTGCGGTTAGCGGCATGACGGTGTTCCTAGCACCTTCATGCTGCGATTAATAACCCTGTTATTATAACCAGCAGTAAAAACTAATCACTCTGAAAAGAGAGTCAAAGTTAAAAAATGCAACGCGGCGCAGAAAAATAATGAAGGAGATGTAATCTCCTGACAGGTTTTTTAAATAACTTTTCTGTTTGTAGGTTTTTTTAACTTCCCTGAAAATAATAATTAAACTGTTTTATTTACGTATGGGACGGATTAAAATTAATGGGGTTTAAATGTAAAATGTATTACCTAAACGCTTAATGATAAGTACTTGGTTTGATATCGTAATCTCTTTAAATATTTTTTTCTGGCGATAATGATTCCTTGATTACCGTGAAATGATATCATCGGCATGTGATTTATATTATTTTCAGTTTGACGTTTTTAGCGTTAATTGTAATAACAAAAGGAGGTGTTATGACGTGGGAGTACAATCAGAGAACCGGTGAAATGACTCACAATGGAGCACATTACGCAAATGGGTATAGTGGTAGCCCTGAAGGAAAAATAACCCTTCTAAAGAGAATGTCGGTTTTGTCGGGCCGATCCCGCGTGGCTACTGGCGGATTACTCGTCATACCAGAAGTAAAGGTAACTGGACGATAGAACTGGTACCTATTGCGGGAACAAATACATTTGGTCGTAATGCTTTCAGAATACATGGTGATAACCCTAAAACTCTCGGTAGTAGTTCTGAAGGGTGTATAATTATCAATGGCGCTAATGTTAGAGCAAATATTTTCAATTCCGGTGACGATATTCTGGTGGTCAGATGAAAAGGATATATTTGTTAGCTATGATCATGCTGTCATACAGTTCTATGGCCGAAATAAATGTGGTGACGCCGAAAATTGTGCTTGAGAATATTCATGACAGTGGTGCGAAAAAATACCTCCATGATTTAGCGAAAGAAAATGCCAGGGCAACATCAACCAGTCAGTGGGAAGCAATCGTAAAAGGTCTTTCCTCTGGGGAGGCTGAATGGCTACAGATTGTTCCGCTGATTGCCCGCTACACCGATGCAGGATTCGCTGAAGATCTCGCTACGGCGCTGGCACAGGCCCTTCCTAAAAATGTGGCGGGCGTGATGAATGTTCTTGATGAGCAACTACCCCCTGTCAGTATCGGTAATGTGTGTTCGATGCCGCTTTATAACGAAACGGTTCCAGAACAAAACGAATATGTCGTGAAAGCTATCCAGGCTCTTTACAAGAATGATACTCCGCAGGCTAAAGAATGCCTGCGGCAACTTATCAAAACGGTCGGTAAGGCTGGCCCATTTCGCAGGGTGGATTAGATGGCAATTCCCGTTTATATGTACATACACGACGATGCAGGCAACTTGATTAAAGGCAGTGTTGATATTCACGGCAGGGAAAACAGTGTTGAAGTTCTGGGGCTCCATCATGAAGTCTATCTTCCCACTGATGATCTTACGGGTGAAATAGTCAACACCAGAAAACATTTGGCCTATCTTGTCGAGAAGGAGATTGATTCATCTTCTTCCTATCTTTATAAAGCCGTCACTAGCGGGCGCAGGCTAAAGCAAGTGGAGCTTAAATTTTTTAAGATTAATGATGCCGGTTATGAGGTTGAGTACTTCAACACTCTGCTGGAAAATGTGCGTGTGAAGTGTATTTTACCACTCATGCATGATATTAAAGACACTGCTAAGGAGAATTTCAATCACATGGAAATTGTGGAGTTTATATATGAAAAAATCAGCTGGAAATATGTTGATGGTAATATCATCCATTCTGATAGCTGGAATCAAAGAAAGACAGCGTGACGGTACAGCTAATGATAACTTACCCGGGATACTCCCGTGAAAGCCTTGCTATATCTCCTCTTTCTCCCGGCCTTCACCTGGGCCGCAATAACCCCCGCAGAGATACAGCACGGTATTCAAAAAGATGGCAACCACGCGTTCGCCCGGAATACTCCCGACGGCGACTGGCGTGAAATACTCAACAATATCTCTGCGGGTAAAGGTGAATGGATCGCGCTGGCACCCGAACTCGCTCCGGTAATGGACAGGCAACACGCGATTCAACTGGGGAAAGCGCTTTACAACGCACTGTTACCGAATGCGAAAGAAACGCTGGCTGTACTGGCTATTCTGGATCAACACCAGCACGCCTATCCTTTTCAGCAGGGCACGGGGACTAGCTGCCTTCCACCGCTGAATAAGGCCGGTGATGCCGTCGAGAACCAATCTGTCTATGAGCAGACCCGGCTGGCGCTGCTGGATGCCGGGCCGCAGGGTGGGGACTGTTTGTGGACGATGGAGGCGCTGGTTGAGGAAGTAAAATCTGTCAGCACAATCCGTGATACGTTACGCTAACTTGACACGAGTAACCGGTTCTCACCGCCGTCCTGGCGGTTCGTCCTGGTTCACTGTGCTTCCTCTGCGCTGCTGAATGCCGCCTCAACGTCAAAATCCAGGTCAAAACCCAAACCGAAAACAACTCAGGATGCGAAGGGGTAGACCCTTTTTTCCGGTCTGCCCGTGATGTTGAGTAGGACGCCAATCCGGAGTTACGGGGCGATCGGAAAAGATGATCGCCCCCTACGAAAGATCGCAATGCAGTCGGGGTTTTAAAATTTACAGCGAGCGCTATCTTGCGGGGAGGGGGCCAGTTTGAGGTAAGCCGGACGTCACGCGACAGGACGTCGCGTACCGAGGCCCGCAGGGATGCGTCTTTTGCCGATCCGGCGTGCTCAAACTGGCCCCGGACCGGTCGCTGAACAGGCAGCCAGTACCAGACCGGTTGCTGAACAGGTAGCCAGTACCAGACCGGTCGCTGAACAGGCAGCCAGTAAAAGCATTTCCGGGGCCCTTACGCCCCGTACCCCATCACCTGCAACAGATGCTGTGCCTGCTGCACCGCTTCCTGACGGTGCGCCACACCCAGCTTCTGATACAGATTACGGATATGGGTTTTAATGGTGGTGGAGGCCACGTCCAGCTCCCCGGCGATCTGGTCGTTGCTGTAGCCGGAGTAAATCAGCCCCAGCACCTGCCATTCACGCTGAGTCAGCGGGCTGGTGCGGATCAGCTCCGGCACCTGCGGATGGGTCAGCAGTTTATTGACAAAACCTTCGTCGAAATGCGCAAACTTATGGCGGTGATGCTGGTTAATCTCGCGCAAAATCTGCTGCGCCCGGCGCTGCTCCAGGTCGGGCAGCAGGTTAAGCTGGATCAGCTGACGCAGCTGCTGCGCCATCATCTCCCCTTCAATGACAAAGTGACTGATAAACCCGGTGCGGTTAGCCAGCCCCAGGGCTTCAATCAGCGCCCGCTGCGCTTCCGCTTTGCGGCCGGTGTGCCAGTAAAGCAGATTACTCAGCAGCAGGTTGCGGTTCAGGTCGCTGGTCAGGCGCAGCTGGCGCGCGTTCTGATTCAGCTCATCCAGCACCACTTCGGCTTCATCAAACTTCTCCAGCATGATCTGCACGCGGGCAATATTGCGCCACTGGCCCTGCTGGAAGTGGTTGTCGGCCATATCCGGCTTACGCGCCTGCTGTAACCACTGGCGCGCCGCCGCTTTATCGCCGGTCATCTGCCAGTAGGTGACGCGCGGCTTATCGGTGTTGGTCAGCCAGTCGATATGATACTGCCCGGTTTTCAGCAGCGCCTCGCAGCGCTGTAAATGGTGGTGAGCATTGTCCAGCTGGCCGCGTGCCAGCGAACACTTGGCCAGCATCGCCAGGCACTGCAGCTGCTGCTGCGGCTGGAAGTTGGTGAGGATCTCCAGCCCCTGGCGTGCGGCGTCTTCGGCATCGTCCAGCCGTGACCACGACCACAGCAGCTGGGAGCGCAGGCGCAGCAAAAACTCGTGCATCGGCAGCTGTTCCAGATGCTGCTCACGCACCAGCTCAAACGCGCGCTCCTGCATCTCAAACGCGGCCTGCAAAAAGCCCTGGGCAATCAGGATCTCGCTCTGCTGAAGCAGCGCCCACAGCGCGTAGTGATAGGCTTCGTGGCGGCGGGCAATCTGCTCCGTCTGCTGCATCAGCGGCAGGGCGCGGGCCAGGTCACCCTTGCAGTGCTGGATCTCGCCGGTGACGGAGGTGGCCACAATGCGGCTGTAAAAACTCTCGTAGGGCAGAAAACGCAGCGCCTCGGCGGCCAGCTGTTCGGCCTCGTCCTGGCGACCGTCGTTAATGGCGACCTGCGCGCGCAGCGCGTTAAACTCGGCGTTCAGATCCTGATCCATCACGATATCCCGCTTCTGCATCTCACTTTCTGCCTGCGCCAGCAGCGTGTCCACCTCGGCGTAGCGGTGCTGGCTCTGGGCCAGCCACGCCTGCAGCAGCACCAGCCTGGGGCTCTGGATCAGGCGGTCGTAAGGCAGGGCGGCCAGGCACTCTTCCAGCAGGGCCAGCTCGCTCTGGTTGAACAGCGACCAGGCGTGCTGCAGCATAATATCGCGCAGCATATCAATATCATCCGCCCCCAGGGCGTGGTGGATCGCCTCCGCCGGGAACCCCTGCGCCAGCCAGCCTTCGGCGGCGGCGCGGTGGATGGCGGGCAGCTCCGCCGCCAGCTCCCACTGACAGCGCTGGCGCAGGAAGCTGGCAAACAGCGGATGGAAGTTAAACCACTCTCCGGTGTCATCCATGCGGTGGATAAACAGGCCCTGGCGTTCGAGCTCCTCCAGCCGCTGCTGGCCGTTGCCGTCGCCGGTCAGGCGCACAATCAGCGCATCATTCATCGAGCGCAGCAGCGAGCAGCGCAGCAGAAAATCCCGCGTCGGGGTATCCACGCGATCCAGAACTTCATCCACCAGATAGTCGGACAGATGGCTGGCGTTCAGCCCCGCCAGCTTACGCGCAGACTGCTGGGTGGACTGGCGCGACGGCGTGCTGGACTGGCGGGCGGACAGGGCGATCAGCTGCAGGGCGGTGGCCCAGCCGGCCACGTCGTCACACAGGCGGCTGCTGTCGACCTGGTCAATCGGATCCTTCAGGCGGTTGTCGAAAAACTGCTGTGTCTCCGGGTGGGTAAACGCCAGATGCGCGGCGTTCAGCTCCAGCAGCTGCTCACGCACGCGCAGGTTGGCAATGCCGAGCGGCGGCAGGGTGCGGGACAGCACCACCAGCGACAGGTTCTCCGGCTGGTGCCGCAGGAAGAAGCGCATCCCATCGTGGATCGCTTCGTTAGAAATCAGATGATAATCATCAATCACCAGCAGCAGCGGGCGGTGCCAGTCGGAAAGCTCGACAAACAGCTGTGCAAACAGCGCGGGCAGGCTGGCGTACTGATGCTTCTGGCTGAGGGCCTCGCTTTTGCCGCAGTGGCCGCCGCAGGCCTGCTGGATAGCAGCGATCAGATAGCTGGCAAAACGCTCCGGCAGGTTGTCGCTTTCATCAAGAGAATACCAGCCCAGATCGCTCTTACCCGCCGCCCAGTGGGCCACCAGCGTCGTCTTACCGTAGCCCGCCGGGCTGGCAACCAGGGTCAGACGATAGTGGGGGGCCGCCGAAAGCTTCGTCAGCAGTCGGTCGCGAACCACGGTATTTTGCTGCCGCACCGGGCGGCTCAGTTTTGATGGGATCAGCATTTTTTTCGATTCTTTTGACGGTAGTCAGGGGGACGTAATCTTTATTTCGCAGCGCGTAATTAATCACTTTTTCTAAAGTCCTCCTTTGAAACATCGAATGCAACAATGTTACGTATTTACATGCCGTTAACTTGCTCTGCATCACATTTCTAAAGACAAATTTTTGACCCCCTCCCCCTGACCGCCCGTCTCCTCCGGCTACGCCCCGTTTCTCCTCCCTGCCTAATCGCTGGCGGGAGGATGCCGCCCCGCGCTGAAGGTTGCAGCATAGCGCTTAATAACACTCCACTTTTCCTACAGATTCCCGAATAAAGAGGCATGTGATGCAGGTGACTTTAGATAAAACGCAGTTTATCGCCGCGCTAAAACGCCAGTGGCAGGGGTTCGGCTTACAGCAGGCACAGGATATGACGCCGCACCAGTGGTGGCAGGCAACCAGCGCGGCGCTGTCAGAGCAGCTGAACGCACAGCCCGCACCCGCAGCGACGCCGCACCCGCAGCGTCATGTGAACTATATTTCGATGGAGTTTCTGATTGGCCGCCTGACCGCCAACAATCTGATTAACCTCGGCTGGTATGACACGGTCAGCCAGGCGCTGCAGGAGCAGGGCGTGGCGCTGGCCGACGTGCTGGAGCAGGAGACCGACCCGGCGCTGGGCAACGGCGGTCTGGGCCGCCTGGCGGCCTGTTTCCTCGATTCGATGGCCACCGTCGGACAGCCCGCCACCGGTTACGGCTTAAATTACCAGTACGGCTTGTTCCGCCAGTCCTTTGAGGCCGGGCAGCAGCAGGAGGCCCCGGATAACTGGCAGCGCGAAAGCTATCCGTGGTTCAGCCACAACAGTGCGCTGTCGGTGGACGTCGCCTTTGGCGGTAAGCTGGTGAAGGATGCACAGGGCGCAGAGCAGTGGCAGCCGGCGTTCACGCTGCGCGGCGAAGCCTGGGACCTGCCGGTCGTCGGCTACCAGAATGGCGTCACCCAGCCGCTGCGCCTGTGGCAGGCCACCGACGTGCATCCGTTCGACCTGGCGCTGTTTAACGACGGCGCGTTCCTCAGGGCAGAGCAGAAGGGCATCGACGCCGCGAAGCTGACCAAAGTGCTCTACCCGAACGACAACCACGACGCTGGCAAGCGCCTGCGCCTGATGCAGCAGTATTTCCAGTGCGCGTGCTCGGTGGCGGACATTCTGCGCCGCCATCACTTCCTTGGCCGCAAAATCCAGGATCTGCCCGACTATGAGGTGATCCAGCTGAACGACACCCATCCGACCATCGCCATCCCGGAGCTGCTGCGCATCCTGCTTGACGAGCATCAGCTGGAATGGGACGCGGCCTGGCGTATCGTGCAGAAAACCTTTGCCTACACCAACCACACGCTGATGCCGGAAGCACTGGAGTGCTGGGATGAAAGGCTGGTACGCAGCCTGCTGCCGCGTCACTTTTCGCTAATCAAAGCCATTAACGCCCGTTTCCGTAAGGTCGTCGATAAACAGTGGCCGGGCGACAAAGCGGTGTGGGAAAAGCTCTCGGTGCATCAGAACCGCCAGGTGCGCATGGCCAACCTGTGCGTGGTCAGCGGCTTTGCGGTGAACGGCGTCGCGGCGCTGCACTCCGGGCTGGTGGTGAAGGATCTGTTCCCGGAATATCACCAGCTGTGGCCGACTAAATTCCACAACGTCACTAACGGTATCACCCCGCGCCGCTGGTTAAAGCAGTGCAATCCGGCGCTCTCAGCGCTGATCGATGACACGCTGAAAACCGAATGGGTGACGGATCTCGATGCGCTGCAGGGGCTGGAAGCATCGCTGGATGATACGGCGTTCTGCCAGCGCTATCAGCAGATTAAGCGTGACAACAAAATCCGGCTGGCGGCGTACGTAAAGCAGGTCACCGGGCTGACGCTGAACCCGGAGGCGATCTTCGACGTGCAGATCAAACGTCTGCACGAGTACAAACGTCAGCATCTCAACCTGTTGCATATTCTGTCGCTCTACCGCCAGCTGCGCGATAACCCGGAAATGGATCTGGTGCCGCGCGTGTTCCTGTTCGGTGCTAAAGCGGCACCGGGCTACTACCTGGCGAAAAACATCATTTATGCCATCAACCAGGTGGCGGAAAAGGTCAATAACGACCCGCTGGTACGTGACCGCCTGAAAGTGGTGTTTATCCCGGATTACCGCGTGTCGGTGGCCGAACTGATGATCCCCGCGGCGGACGTCTCCGAGCAGATCTCCACGGCCGGTAAAGAAGCCTCCGGCACCGGCAACATGAAGCTGGCGCTCAACGGCGCGATGACCGTCGGCACGCTCGACGGGGCCAACGTCGAAATCGCCGAGCAGGTAGGCGAAGACAATATCTTCATCTTCGGGAACACCGTCGATCAGGTCAAAGCGCTGCTGGCGAAAGGCTACGATCCGCGGGCCCTGCGCAAAAAAGATAAGCATCTGGACAGCATTCTGAAAGAGCTGGAAAACGGCTTCTTCAGCAACGGGGATAAAACGGCCTTCAGCCTGATGCTCGACAGCCTGCTCGGCGGCGGCGACCCGTACCTGGTGCTGGCGGACTTTGCGGATTACTGCTCCGCACAGCGCAAGGTCGATCTCCTGTTCCGCGATCGCGACGCGTGGACGCGCAAAACTATCCTCAACACCGCCCGCGTCGGCATGTTCAGCTCTGATCGCGCCATTCGCGACTATCAGCAGCGTATCTGGCAGGCGAAACGCTAAGGGGTCCGCATGGAGAACAACACACTGGAGCAGGCGGCCAGGGAGGCGGGGATCGCCGCCGGTTTTATCAATGCGCACGGCCAGCAGCAGGCGATAGCGGCGGAAACGAAGCGTGAGCTGTTAACGGCGATGGGCTGGACGGTGGCGGGGCGCAGGCCCGCCACCCCGGTGCCGGGGGTCAAAGTCTTTGTTGCCGGGCAGCGCCTGGCGCTGCCGGTGGAAGGAGACGGGGAATACCTGTGGACGCTGCAGCTGGAGAGCGGTGCCACGCAGCGCGGGCGCATCAGCGGTAAAATGACGCTGGCGCTGGCGGGGAAAATTCCGCCCGGCTACCACCAGCTGACCCTGGCGCAGGGGGGGGATGAGTGGCAGTGCCGGGTGATTGTCGCCCCAAAACGCTGCTATGAACCGGATGACCTGTTGGCCGGGAAAAAGCTGTGGGGAACCTGCGTACAGCTGTATACGCTGCGGTCGGACAGCAACTGGGGCATCGGCGATTTTGGCGACCTGAATCTGCTGTTGAAGAACATTGCTGAACGCGGCGGGGCCTTCGTCGGGTTGAACCCAATCCACGCGCTCTATCCGGCCAATCCGGCGGCGGCCAGCCCTTACAGCCCGTCATCGCGCCGCTGGCTGAACGTCGTGTATATCGACGTCGGCGCGGTGGATGATTTCCGGCAGAGCGACGCGGCGCAGCGCTGGTGGCAGCAGCCTGATACCCAGCAGCGATTAAAAGCCGCCCGTGCCAGTGACGAGGTGGATTATGCCAGCGTGGTGCCGCTCAAGCTGGAAGGGCTGCGGCTGGCCTATGCGCATTTTCTCGGGCGTAAGCCGCAGGATGCGCAGGTCAGAGCGCTGGCCAGCTTTACCCGCGAGGGCGGGGAGAGCCTCTGGCTGCAGGCCGCGTTCGACGCGCTGTACGCCCACCTGGCGCAGGAGAACGGTAAAGGGGTGGGCTGGAACCAGTGGCCCGAACAGTATCACGACGCCCGCGGCCCGGCGGTACGGGCGTTCTGCGAGCAGCACGCGCAGGAGGTGGCGTTTTATCTCTGGCTGCAGTGGCTGGCGGAAACCCAGTTCGCCAGGTGTTATCACACCAGCCAGCAGCAGGCGATGCCGATGGGGCTGTACCGCGATCTGGCGGTCGGCGTGGTCGGCGGCGGGGCGGAAACCTGGAGCGATGGCGACCTGTACTGCCTGAAAGCTTCGGTGGGTGCGCCGCCGGATATTCTCGGCCCGCTGGGCCAGAACTGGGATCTGCGGCCGATGGATCCGCATGTGATGGTGAAGCGCGGCTATCAGCCGTTTATTGATCTGCTGCGGGCCAATATGACCAGCTGCGGGGCGCTGCGTATCGATCATGTGATGGCGCTGCTGCGCCTGTGGTGGATCCCGGCGGGAGAGACGGCGGATAAGGGGGCCTACGTACACTATCCGGTGGACGATCTGCTGGCGATCCTCGCGCTGGAGAGCCAGCGCCATCGCTGCATGGTGATCGGTGAAGATCTGGGGACGGTGCCGGTGGAGATCGTCAGCAAGCTGCGCGAAGGCGGAGTTTACTCTTACAAGGTGCTCTATTTTGAGCGCGATGAGGAGAATAACTTCCGTGCGCCGCAGTCCTATCCGGTGCAGGCGATGGCGACCATCACCACGCACGATCTGCCCACGCTGCGCGGCTACTGGCAGGCGGACGATCTGGCCCTGGGGAAAACGCTTGGCCTGTATCGTGATGACAGCGTCCTGCAGGAGCTGTATCTCGACCGCGCCCGCGCGCGTCAGGGGCTGCTGGACGGGCTGCATCACTACGGCTGTATTCCACAGAAAACCGGCCGCCATGCTGAACTGATGGCGATGACGCCGGTGATTAACCGCGGGTTGCAGCGCTATGTGGCCGACAGCGCCTGCGCGCTGCTGGGCCTTCAGCCGGAGGACTGGCTGGATATGGCCACCCCGGTGAACGTGCCGGGCACCAGCGATGAGTATCCCAACTGGCGGCGTAAGCTCTCGCACACGCTGGAGGAAATGTTCGCTGACGATCGGGTTAATAAGCTGATCAAGGATCTTGATAAACGGCGGCGCAGGGTGTCGGTGAGCTGAGGTCAACGCAGTGAAAAAAGGGTTTCTGCCGGTGGGGGGAAACCCTTTTTTGTTGGGTAAAAATCATCAGAATCAACAGCCTGTGGTAAGCCGTCCAGTTCGGGGGAAAGAGGGGCATCCCCTCAAGGATCTCCAGAAAGATTTTATTGCTGGATGAATAGTGAATGGGCTGGGGCCAGTCTGAGCACGCCGGACCGGCAAAAGACACATCCCTGCGGGCCTCGACACGCACCCTCCCTGGTGCGTGACGTCCGGCTTACCTCAAACTGGCCCCATCCTGTTAAACAATCGTGCCCGCTGTGATTTTTTAAAACCGCTACGCCCATGTCAGCAGGTGAAGGAGGAAGGGCTGATTGCAGCAGGCTGCCGGCCAGGGAAGGCCGGCCGCCAGGCCACAGGGACGTGTTTATGCCGTTGCAGCAAGCAGCCCTTCCTCCGAAAACCAGGTATACCGCGCCTCTCGCGACAACGCCCTGGCCGTGTTCCGGGGGGACCTCAGTGGCTGAACGCCTCAGCCCATACGTCGTACATTCAACTGGCAACAGCATGTCTGGGAATTCCGCAGCGCTACATCCGGCAGCCATTTTGGTCTGTATAGAGAGCATTCGTAGCGTCAGATTTTGACATAAAAAAGGGCGGCTTATTCAGCCGCCCAGGACACAGGGAAAAGTACTACACCCGTTACCGGGATAACGCGCAAAAATATCGCTATAAACTAACCCTTCACCCCGCCGGCCGTCAGGCCACCCACCAGCCAGCGCTGGGCGATGAGGAACACCGCCGTAATCGGAATAGCAGAGAGGATCGCGGCGGCGGCGAAGTCACCCCACAGGTAGTTCTGCGGGTTCAGATACTGCTGCATTCCCACCGCCAGCGTATAGCTGTTCACATCGCGCAACAGCAGAGAGGCCACCGGCACCTCGGTGATGGCGGCGATAAAGGAGAGGATAAACACCACCGCCAGAATCGGCACTGACAGCGGCAGCAGCACCAGACGGAACGCCTGCCACGGCGACGCACCGTCCAGCGCGGCGGCTTCTTCCAGCGAGCTGTCGATGGTTTCGAAATAGCCTTTTATCGTCCATACGTGCAGGGCGATACCGCCCATATAGGCGAAGATCACCCCGCCGTGGGTGTTCAGCCCGAGGAACGGGATGTAAATACCCAGGCGGTCAAACAGGGCGTAGAGCGCCACCAGCGACAGTACCGCCGGGAACATCTGGAAGATCAGCATCCCTTTCAGCAGCGAACTTTTGCCACGAAACTTCATGCGGGCAAAAGCATAGGCGCAGGTGGTGGACAGTGCCACGATGCCCACGGCGGTGATCCCGGCGATCTTGATCGAGTTCCACAGCCACAGCAGCACCGGGAACGGCGGCGGCGTCAGGCTGCCGTCGCTGTTGGTTACGCTGATCCCCAGCGCCAGCTTCCAGTGATCCCACGACACCTGATCCGGGATCAGGCTCCCCGTGGCAAAGTTACCCGGCCGCAGCGAGATGGTGAACACCATCAGCAGCGGGAACAGGATCAGCGCCAGAAAACTCAGCAGTAACAGGTGCGTCACCAGCAGTCTGACTTTTTGCGACCTCGGTTTTACCATCGGCATTGTTGTTACTCCCTAGTCGAATTTCATACGTGAGGCTTTCAGGTTGACGACAGCCAGCGCGCCGACCAGCAGAAAGATCAGCGTGGCAATCGCCGCCGCCAGCCCGAAGTCCTGCCCGCCGCCGCCCTCAAAGGCGATGCGATAGGTGTAGCTCACCAGCAGGTCGGTATGCCCGGCAGGCGTGGTGGTGCCCAGCATGTCCGGCCCGCCGTTGGTCAGTAGCTGGATCAGCACGAAGTTATTAAAGTTGAAGGCAAAGCTGGCGATCATCAGCGGCGTCAGCGGTTTGATCAGCAACGGCAGCGTGATGCGGAAGAAGTTCTGCATCGGGGTCGCGCCGTCCATGGCCGACGCTTCGTAGAGATCGTCCGGGATCGCCTTCAGCAGGCCCATGCACAGGATCATCATGTAGGGATACCCCAGCCAGGTATTGACGATGATGATCATGCTCTTCGCCGTCCAGGGATCGCTGAACCACGCCGGTTTAATCCCAAACAGCGCGTTGAGCATCAGGTTGATCTCCCCGAAGCTCTGGTTAAACAGCCCTTTGAAGATCAGGATGGAAATAAACGCCGGGACGGCGTAGGGCAGGATCAGCAGGATACGGTACGCCGCTTTGCCTTTCAGCTCCTCCCACTGCACCACGCAGGCCAGCACCATGCCGACGGCAACGGTCAGCACCACGGTGAGCAGCGCAAAAATCACCGTCCAGACAAAGATAGACAGGAAGGGTTTCTGAATGCCGTCATCGTGCAGCACGCGCAGGAAGTTGTCCCAGCCGATGCCAACGGTAAAGCCGGGGCTGAGTTTTTCTGCCTGCCATTCTCCCCCGGCGTTCACCGCCTGATAAAAACCGCTCGCCATATTCGGCCGGTAGACCACGCCGGATTGGGCATCGGTCAGCTGCTGGTTCTCTTTATTCAACTGATAGAGCGGCTGCGTGCCGGAAAACTGGCGCAGGGAGCTCATGCGCAGGATGCTGCCGTCCGGCAGGGCGGCCTGCAGTTTGCCCAGCGCCTGGCGGTTCTGCGTCACCACGCGCAGCCCGGCTTTTTCCCCGGTGGGGGCCGCCTGCGGCGTCAGGTGCAGCGTCTTCGCGTCAGAGGCATCAAAGGCGAAAGGCGGGGAAACCAGCACCTCGCCGCTGTCCGGGGAGGTCAGCGTCAGCTGCCAGCGGTCGCCGGACGGGTAGAGGGCAAAATTCAGCGCCTTGCCGCCCTGGAACTCACGGCCCATCAGCACCGACTGCGCACGTTCAAACGTCAGCTGGTTGGTGCTGCTGTAGTTGGTAAAGGCAATGGCGATGGTGCAGACCAGCGGGAACAGGACGAATAACGCCATGCCGGCCAGGCCGGGGTAAACATAGCGCCATGAGTAGGCACGGCGGTTTCCGTAGATATACAGGCCGGTACTGGCGAGGATCAGGGCCAGAACGGCAAACAGATATTCACCCTGCGCATACATCAGCACGATCAGATAACCGGTTAAGCAGGCAAGCAGGCCGATGGCCAGCCATTTCAGCGCATGACTCAACGGCCGTTTTTTTTCAGCGGTCAGACCGGTTTGGGCTACTGGCATAGGGGCTATCCTTGTAGGAACGATGGGGAGCCCGCAGGCTCCGCACCGTTTATTTCATTACCTCAACGGCATCAGTCAGTTAACGTATTTATTTGGTAATGCGCGACTCGACGTCTTTCAGCGCCTGCGGCACGGTCTGCCGGCCATTCACCGCATTGATAATCGCGCTGCGCTCGGCATACCAGAACGCGCTCATCTGCGGGATGTTCGGCATGATTTCACCGTTTTTCGAGTTCGCCATGGTGGCGGCGATGCGCGGATCTTTCTCCAGTTTTTCCTGGTACGATTTCAGCGCAACCGCGCCCAGCGGTTTGTCTTTGTTGACGTCGCCCAGGCCCGCGTCGGTGATCAGGTAGTTTTCCAGGAACTCTTTTGCCAGCTCTTTGTTCGGGCTGGCGGCGTTAATCCCGGCAGTCAGCACGCCGACGAACGGCTTAGACGGTTTGCCGTGGAAGGTGGGCAGCAGCGCCACGCCGTAGTTGATTTTGCTCTTGTCGAGGTTTGACCATGCCCACGGCCCGTCGATGGTCATCGCGGTCTGGCCCTTGTTAAAGGCGGCTTCAGCGATGGAGTAGTCGGTGTCGGCATTAATGTGTTTGTTTTTCACCAGGTCGATAATGAACTGCAAGCCAGCGCGGGAGCCGTCGTTATTCACCCCGGTGTCTTTGATGTTGTATTTTCCGTTTTCATACTTGTACGCATAACCGCCGTCGGCGGCGATGATCGGCCAGGTAAAGTAGGGTTCCTGTAGGTTCCACATGATGGCGCTTTTGCCTTTGGCACGCAGCGCGGTGTCCAGCGCCGGGATCTCTTCCCAGGTTTTCGGCGCGTCTTTAATCAGGTCTTTGTTGTAAATCAGCGACAGTGCTTCCACCGCGACCGGATAGCCGATCAGCTTGCCGTTGAAGGTGACCGCGTCCCAGGTGAACGGGAACAGTTTGTCTTTAAACGCCTGATCCGGGCTGACTTCTGCCAGCAGGCCGGACTGGGCATAACCGCCAAAGCGGTCGTGCGCCCAGAAAATAATGTCAGGGCCGCCGCCGGTGGCCGCCACCTGCGGGTATTTTTCTTCCAGCTTGTCCGGGTGTTCTACCGTGACTTTAATGCCGGTGTCTTTTTCGAATTTCTTACCGACTTCCGCCAGGCCGTTATAGCCTTTATCCCCATTGATCCAGATGACCAGCTTCCCTTCTTCTATTTTGGCAAAGGCAGAAGAGGACAGCACCATGGACGCAAGCGCGGAGAGGGCCAGGGCATGTTGAACGACTTTTTTAATGGAAGGAGCCTTAATGCTGAGAGTCATAATCCAATCCTTTTATTCTCTGTTAGGAGCCGGTCATGCTGATGTCACAGACGGGATGACAGGGTACCGCGTCAGTGTGGATTCAACCCGGCCTGGCTTCATCATCCCCCCCTCTACGCCCCCGGCTCTCAGAGTGTGATCCCACCGACACTCTCAGGCGTTATGTGCTTTACCGCTCAACAATCCCCTTCATTTTTTGCAACCCCGATCACGAATTTGCAGGTTGTTGTGAACTTTCAGCCGCAGGCCGGGTGCCCGCGTCCTCCCTGCGTCTCCCCCGTGAAAAACTTTGTTACGGATGATTACGCTTAACCGCTATTCCTTCACTCTTCGTTGCATCGAGTTTTCTCGCAGGATTCAGGTACAGGAGTTCAGGATGGCGAGCGTTTCCCTTAACAGCGTGTACAAGGCCTTTGGTAAGACGGTGATTTCCAGCGACATCAATCTGGACATCCAGGAAGGCGAATTCGTGGTGTTTGTCGGCCCTTCCGGCTGCGGTAAGTCAACGTTGCTGCGGATGATTGCCGGTCTGGAAGACATCACCTCCGGTGAGTTGAAAATTGGCGATAAGCGCATGAACGAGGTACCGCCCGCAGAGCGTGGGATCGGCATGGTGTTCCAGTCCTATGCGCTGTATCCCCACCTGTCGGTGGCTGAGAACATGTCGTTCGGGCTGAAGCTGGCCGGGACGAAGAAAGCTGAAATCAGTCAGCGGGTGAACCAGGTCTCCGAGGTGCTGCAGCTGGCGCACCTGCTGGAGCGCCGTCCGAAAGCCCTGTCGGGCGGGCAGCGTCAGCGCGTGGCGATTGGCCGCACGCTGGTGGCGGAACCGACGGTCTTCCTGCTGGATGAACCGCTGTCTAATCTTGATGCCGCGTTGCGCGTACAGATGCGCATTGAGATCTCCCGTCTGCATAAGCGCCTGAAGCGCACCATGATTTACGTTACCCACGACCAGGTGGAAGCGATGACGCTGGCCGACAAAATCGTGGTGCTCGACGCCGGGCACATCGCCCAGGTCGGCAAACCGCTTGAACTGTATCACTACCCCGCCAACCGCTTTGTCGCCGGGTTTATCGGCTCGCCAAAAATGAATTTCCTGCCGGTCAAAGTCACCGGTGTGGAACCGCAGCGCGTGCAGGTAGAGCTGCCCAACCGTCAGCAGGTCTGGCTGCCGGTGGAAGGCACCGACGTGATCGTCGGCAGCAATCTGTCGCTGGGGGTGCGCCCCGAACATCTGCTGCCGGGCGACATCGCTGAAGTGACGCTGTCCGGTGAGGTTCAGGTGGTAGAGCAGCTGGGTAACGAAACCCAGATTCATATCCAAATTCCGGCTATCCGTCAGAACCTGGTGTACCGCCAGAACGACGTGGTGCTGGTAGAAGAAGGTGCAACATTCGCCATCGGTTTGCCGCCACACCGCTGCCATCTGTTCCGCGAAGATGGAACAGCATGTCGCCGGTTACACCCCGAACCCGGCGTTTGAAAGCACGCGATCCCCTACAGGAGAAAATGATGATAACAATGCGTAGTGCTTCCCTGTCGCTGGCAGTGGCTGCCGGTATCCTTTCTGCACAAGCGATGGCGGTTGATTTTACCGGCTATGCCCGTTCCGGGATTGGCTGGTCAGGCAGCGGCGGCGAGCAGCAGTGCTTCAAAGCCACCGGTGCCGACAGCAAATACCGTCTGGGTAACGAGTGTGAAACCTATGCCGAATTAAAGCTGGGTCAGGAAGTGTGGAAGGAAGGCGATAAGAGCTTCTACTTTGATACTAACGTCGCCTATTCCGTGTCGCAGCAGAACGACTGGGAGTCAACCGATCCGGCTTTCCGTGAGGCCAACGTGAAGGGGAAAAACCTGATCGAATGGCTGCCGGGGGCGACAATGTGGGCCGGTAAGCGCTTCTATCAGCGTCATGACGTGCATATGATCGACTTCTACTACTGGGATATCTCGGGCCCGGGTGCCGGTCTGGAGGATATCGACCTGGGCTTCGGTAAGCTGTCACTGGCTGCCACACGTAATACCGAAAGCGGCGGATCGTTCGGCTATATCGCCGACCAGCGTAATGAAGTCGCCACCTCCAACGATGTGTTCGACGTGCGTCTGGCCGGGCTGAACACCAACCCGGGCGGTGTGCTGGAGCTGGGTGTGGACTACGGCCGTGCCAATGCGCGCGATGGCTACTCGCTGGCTGACGATGCCACCAAAGACGGCTGGCTGCTGACGGCGGAGCACACGCAGAGCATTTATAACGGCTTCAACAAGTTTGTGGTGCAGTATGCCGCTGACGCCATGACCGATCCGGGTCAGGGCGCGGCCAATGGCCATTCCAACGGTTCGGCGATCAACAACAACGGCAGCATGGTGCGCGTGCTCGACCACGGTGCCATTGATTTCAACGACACCTGGAGCCTGATGTATGTCGGCATGTACCAGGACGTTGACCGTGACAACAACAACGGCACCACCTGGTACACCGTGGGTATGCGCCCGATGTACAAATGGACGCCGATCATGAGCACCCTGCTGGAAGTGGGCTATGACAACGTCAAGTCCCAGCGTACCGGCGACCGCAACGGCCAGTACAAAGTCACCCTGGCCCAGCAGTGGCAGGCAGGCAGCAGTATCTGGTCGCGTCCGGCCATCCGCGTGTTCGCCACCTATGCGAACTGGGATGAGAAGTGGGGCTACGACACGGATACCGGCACCAGCAACGGCTTAGCCATGAATGACACCAGCGCCCGTACGTTCAGCCGTGGTAATGACGATGAAGTGACGTTTGGCGCGCAGATGGAAGTCTGGTGGTAACTTTTTCCTTCCTGTTTCGCGCTGCTGATGCGTTGGCTGCGCGGCCTCGCCCCGGTCACGTAGTGGTCTACGCTCCCGGGGACTTGGCCACTTGCCGCCTTCCAGCAACACGAAACAGTTTGGAAAAAGCTGTGTTTAACATGAGCTAAGAAGTGCTGGCTGGCGGTATATCAGTGGATAACCGCCAGCCTTTAGCGTGATCAAAAGGAAATAACGATGAGAAAAAATCTGCTGTCACTGTGTCTGTCGCTGAGCCTGCTGGCGGCGTCGCCTGCCGTAGTGTTTGCCGCGCAGCATGATGCCAATACCGCCCCGGCGATCGCGCGTGACACCCTGCACCATCTTTCATGGACGCCGCTGGTACCACCGGTGACGCAGGATGTGACGCTGGGAACCGCCAGCGCAAAGATTAATCAGGGTGATATTCAGGGGGCTGTGGCGGCTTTTGCGCTGCCTGCCGACCGGGGATCGCTTGAGATCACGCTGACCAGTATTGCCACCGGTAAAACGGTGTATGCCCCGAATGTGTTAGTGCTGGATGAGCAGATGCGTCCGGCAGCCTTTTACCCTTCCAGCTATTTCCCGTACCAGCCGCCGGGCATCGTTTCCAGCGATCGTCTGGAGGGCACCCTGAAACTGACCCCTGCGCTGGGCCAGAAACAGATCTTCCTGCTGGTGTATACCACGCGTCAGGATCTGGCGGGGAGTACGCAGATGGTGAACCCGGCGAAAGCCTATGCGGCGGGCGTGGGTAACGCCGTGCCGGATATCCCGGATCCGGTGGCGCGCCATACGCCGACCGGTACGTTAAGCCTGAAAGTCACCGCCGAGCAGAAAACCGGCAACGTGATGATTGGCCAGATCTTCCCGGCAGCAGCACCGGCTGCCGCACCGGTGGTGGTGGGCAGTCACACGCCGCCAGCGCCGGCGAAACCGGCGGAGCCGATGCTCGACGATTCCGAAAGCTATTTTAATGATGCGATTAAGAAAGCGGTGAAGGCGGGCAACGTGGATAAGGCGCTGAAGCTGCTGGACGAAGCGGAACGCCTCGGGTCGAAAACGGCACGGCAAACCTTTATTGACAGCGTGAAACGCTGATAGCCATTAAGCCGCCGCCCCTCGCGGTGTGTGAGGGGCACAGGCCCGTGCGGGTTTACCGGCTTAAACACATCTCATACTGCGTCAGCGCCATCGGTTCAAAGCCGGCCCTGTGGAACAGGGGAGCCAGCCTTTGCGGTACCGCCACGGGTGTGCGGATCCCCGGATAATGCGCGCCAATGCGGGCCAGCAGATCGCTGCCCAGTCCCTGACGGCGACAGGCCGGATCAACAAAAAGATAACGCAGCTGTGGCGTCCCCGTCAGCCGGTCGATCACCCCCCACGCAGTCTGCCCGTTGCCCACGACCTCACAGGGCAGCGCCGGGAACGCGTGCGGATCAAGCAGCCACGGTGTCTCCTCCTGCGGGGCACGCCAGATGGCGCGCAATAATGCAGCGGTAGGCGTGTGCTCAAGAGGGGGGGCAGAGCCGGGCAAAGCGCCTGGCCCGGAAAACCCCAGCAGCGTCTGTGTAATGCGAAAGCCCAGCGTCTCATAAAGCGCGATCGCCGCCGTATTACCTCCGATGACCTCCAGCCAGACTGGCCCGATATGCTCCGCCGCCAGCCGGGACAGCACTGCCGTCATCATCGGCTTTGCCCGCCCCTGACCGCGAAAGTCCGGGTTCAGCGCAAAGGCCGCAATCCTTGCCTCACGGCCGCGCGTGGCGATCAGGACGATGGCCACGGGCGTCTCCCCCTGCATCCAGACGCCGGAGTGAAGAAAATTCAGCCCTTCAGCGCCAAAGCGCGTGGCAAAATAGTCCGGCGTGACCGACAGCGGCACCACGTACTGCTGAAAGCAGGTATTCATGATGTCACTGAGCTGCACGATGCTGAAGTGAAGCGCAGGAACAAAGACAGATGACATAGTCAGACTCCGTTGTCGTGATGGCTACTGGCTGAAGCCATCTCCGTGATCAGTATTCAGCGCGGGCTGCCGCTGAAGCCCGGTAAGCTTACCGCTGAATGAAATAGTATGTCACGACGGTGGCTTTTTCCCCGTCAGACTACCAGAATAGCCTCATAAACCGGTAAACGCCGGGTGAAAACGGATATAAGCAGCGAGGTAACACCATGCAACAAGGCCCTCTGACCGAAGCAGAACTGGAATGGCTGGACGATATTTTAATGAAGTACGGCAGTGAGGCGTCGGTGGTGGATGCTTCTGAGCTGGATGGCCTGTTCACGGCGATCCTCTCCGGCCCGGTGCTGGTGGAGCCTCAGCAGTGGCTGCCGGTGATCTGGGGCGGGGAAGAGAACGATCCTGAGTGGGAATCGGACGAAGAGTTTGAACAGTTTATGGATCTGCTCGCCCAGCATATGAATGACATTGCCGATCGCCTCAGTGATTACCCGGATCAGTTCGAACCGCTGTTCGGCCTCAATACCGTGGAGGATCAGGAGTTCACCGTGGTGGAAGACTGGTGCTTCGGCTACATGAAAGGCGTGGCGCTGGGAGACTGGTCATCACTGCCAGTGGCCCTGCAGCCTGAGCTGGCGACGATCGCGCTGCATGGCAACGAGGAAAACCTCGCCCGCCTGGAGAAGCTGACGCCGGAAGAGTACGAGCAGAGTATTGAGGCGATCCGTACGGCGGCCATCAGCCTGCATGCCAAATGGCTGCTGCACTAAACCCCGGCCAGCCGCGCGCTGACGCGCGTGGCTGACCCTTCACCGGTTACCAGCCCGGTACGGCCCCACCGTTAAAGATAGTCTCTGCCGCAGTGGCCACTTCAGGCGACTGGTACGATTTAACAAAGTCGCGCACGTTGGCGGCGTCTTTATTCTCCTCGCGGGTGACGATGATATTGACGTACGGCGACTGTTTATCTTCGATAAACACGCTGTCGCGTACCGGATTCAGCCCCGTCTGTTGCAGATAGGTGGTGCTGATAATCGCCACCGTCACCTGCGCATCATCCAGCACGCGCGGCAGCTGCGCCCCTTCCATCTCCATAATTTTCAGCCGCTTCGGGTTGGCGATAATATCGACCGCCGTCGGCAGCAGACCGGTATTGGCCCTGAGCATAATCAGCTTCTCTTTCTGCAGCAGCAGCAGGGCGCGGCCCAGGTTGGTTGGGTCGTTAGGGATGGCAATGGTGGCCCCGTCTTTTAATTCGCTGACCTGTTTAATCTTTTTGGAATAGCCCGCCATCGGGAACACGAAGGTGTTGGCGACGGCCACCAGCGTCGTGCCTTTGGCTTTGTTGTCCTGCTCCAGGAAAGGACGATGCTGGAAGACGTTGGCATCCAGATCGCCGTGCGCCGTCGGGTCGTTCGGCAGCAGCGATCCGCTGAACCCGACCAGCTCCACCTCCAGGCCGTACTTCTCCTTCGCCACCTTTTTCGCCACTTCGGCCACATCCTGCTCGGCACCATTGATCACCCCGACCTTAATATGGTGGGCATCGTCATGTTTCTGGTCGCAGCCAGCAAGCAGGATCGCCATCATCAGCGCGGCGGATTTCAGGGTACGGCCCAGGGGGTGTTTCACATTATTTTCCTTAATTTCAATAAGCTGGAAGCCTATCAAACAACCGCAAATCGCTGGCGGAGTCAACATTGCCGCTTATGATAAAAAGGGTGGCGTTATAATCAGAGGTTGTAAGGCAGGGCGGGGCGGGAATTACGCTTTTTTGCTCTCAGCATGCCACAGGCAGATCTGAACGGCCAGCTCATCTTCCAGGGTATAGAAAAAGCAGGCGGGAACATCCAGCACTTCCGCCAGACGGCACACCAGTTCGAAGTCCGGGACATGGATACCACGCTCATATTGATTCATCCGTGCGCTGGCGGTCGCTTCGTCAATCCCCGCCAAGACCCCAAGCTTTTGTTGTGATATTCCTTTCTTCACCCGGGCTTCTTTTAAACGATGTGGCAGCATGTCGATCCTGATTTGTGAGCAATTAACAGGATTCTCTAAGCTGCCCGTGTAAAATGTACTAAGTATTACTTAGTATTGGATTTGCACGATATCAGACCTGGAAAACAAGCAGAGGAAGGCATGAAGAAAAAAACTGATATGCACCCCGCCGATATTGTCGCGGCGATGAAAAAGCGACAAACCTCTCTGGCCGAGCTGTCACGCAGAGTGGGGTTAAGTTCCGGCACGCTGGCAAACGCCCTGAAAAGGCCCTGGCCAAAGGGGGAGTTTATTATTGCCACCGCGCTGGGAATGCACCCTTCGGAGATTTGGCCCAGCCGCTATTTCGATAAGCGTGGCAAACTGCTGGCCCGCGAACAGCTGCTGCGGCGCACCCGCCAGCGCGAGACTGAACCGCAGGCCCCGGAGGGTGGGGAACGCACGGCCTGAGTGATCCCGGCGTGTCAGGGACAGATCGTATCGGACGGTTTATCAGCCAGCGAACGGCGGGCATACCGCCGCCTGGCTGTGTCGCCAGGAGCAGAAAGCCGACTCAGCCCCTGGCCTGCGGTGGTTGCCTGCCAGGGGAGGGGAAGGATCAGTTGGCCATAATGCTGGCGGCCAGCTGAGCACTGCCTGAGGTATTGCCGATCAGTTCGGTCAGCAGGTTATTCACGCCGTCGCTCATCGGTGTAAAGCGTGTCTCCGGTGAGCGGGCGACCACGATAAACACGCCGACGCTGTACTGCGGCACCATCGCCATATAGGTGATGAAGCCGCCACCGCCGCCGGTTTTTTCAATAATGCCCGGACGGCCGTCGCGCGGGGCCATATACACCCAGCCCATGCCCAGCGCATCAGCGCGCCCGGGCACGTCCATCCCATCCACTTTGGTGAGCTGACTGCGCTGATAAATCATCGTCTGCAGACGGTCGGCCTGTGCGCTGCGGCTGTTAACGTCCGAGGCAAGGAACTGCTGCATCCAGCGGCCCATATCATCCGGCGTGGAGTAAACGCCGCCGCTGCCGATAGCGGCCAGCGAGTTATTGCACGGGCTTGGGCTTTTGGCCGGGATCATCAGGCGGCGACACTGGTCCGGTGAGGGCGTAAAGGTGGTGTCCTTCATGCCCAGCGGTCGGGTGACCAGCTCCTGTAACAGCGCGGGATAGGGTTTGCCCCCGGCGCGGGCCAGCGCATCGCCCAGCAGGTCAAACGCCAGATTGGAGTAGCCTGCGCGCTGTCCCGGTGCCCATTTCAGCTGGGCGCTGCGCAGCCAGTTCCAGCGCTGGCTGTTGGTCGGCCAGGTAAAGACCGCCCGGTTCGCTTTGCCTCCCGGCTGCTCGCGCGGCAGGGCGCTGGTGTGGGTCGCCAGGTTGATCAGGCGGATTGGCTGGCCGTTATACTCGGGTACGCGACTGCCCGGCGGGGCATATTTGCTCAGGGGGTCGTTCAGCTTCAGACGACCCTGCTCAGACAGTTTCACCATCACTTCGCTGGTCATCAGCTTGCTGAGGGAGGCGATGCGCACCAGGGAGTCTTTTTGCGGACGCTGCTGGCTTCCGGGGCGAACGGTGCCCCGGCTGACGAAAATGCGCTGATTGGCATCAATCGCCACCATCGCCATGCCGCTGGCCTTGGTGTTATAGAAGATGTTGTCGGCGTACCGTTCAACGGTCTGTGACGCCATCAGCGGGTCAGGCTTTGGCTGTGCCTGGCTTTGCAGTGGCAGTGCCAGTGCAGGGAGCAGCAGTAAAGCATAGAGCGGAGATTTCAACGGGCAGGCATCCCTGTAAAGTAAATAGATAACCACTTTATACTCGTCATACTTCGGGTGGCATGTGCGTTAACTGCGCTCGCTGATCCCCGTCACAGGGTTAGCCGTGCTGACGGGGATCGCCGGGCATGAGCACCTGACTGCAAGCCGAATTATTCAGAATACATAGTAGATTTTCTGATTTTAACTGCAAGTCTTTCCGGTGGAGAAAATGTGCCCCATCAGGGCTGCGGGGCGACCCGCAGGCTGACCAGACCCACGCCCAGTTTTCGGGCGGCAAAACCGTCCGTCAGTCCGAGGCTGGACTCCTCAGGCTCCGGCGGCACGATGATAATCGATCGCGCATGGCCGGGATTGCTCACCTGCAACGTCAGCGTGCTGTCCTGCTCGCCAAACGTCACCTGCTGCTGCCAGTCGCCGACCTTTATTGTCACCGGGCGCAGCGCATTGGGGCCATAGGCCCGGGCGGTCAGCGTCAGCGTAAAGTCGGCAGGCAGCGGTTCCAGGTACTGTACGGTCACCTGTGGCAGCAGATTGGCGTCTGACCAGCGTCCCCACGGTTCAACATAGGAGAGGCCGGACACCTTTTGCACCTGCTGCGGCAGGCCTGGCAGATTAAACAGCACTGTGTCAGAGCGGTACTTCAGGTCAGTATCGGCAATCTTCAGCCGCGTAACGCTGCGCTGATACTGCTCATCGTCCTGCGCGGCGCTGGTCTTTGGCGGGAAGACAATCTTCCCCGGTGTATTCCCCGGCTGGACCCGGGAAATGACCGGTGAGGCGTTCAGCGTGCCGTTAGCCACACACAGTCCGTTATCCATCGCCAGCTTGTCATCCCACACGCTGCCTATTTTGTAGCAGCGGTCAATCCAGACAAACTTCTCGTCGGGCGCAAACTTCGCCAGCTGCTGCTTCAGCGGCGTGGCAAGCCAGGCGTCCAGCTTCGGTTCAATCTTACCCGGCGTCACGGACAGCAGCAGCGGCAGCTTAAAGTGGGAGCCGGAGAAGCTGAAGAGGTTTTTATCCGTATCAATTTTGTAGTCAGAGATGCTCTTCGGGAAGTTCCACAGCTGGATGACGTCGGGCTTCCACTCGGTGATCTTCTCTTTAATATTCAGATAGGTTGCAGAGAGCGAGGTGGAGGAGAGGCTGCTGCGGCCGAGGCCGATAAAATTATCGCCGCCCATCGCATCGAGTACGGTAGCACCGTTATCCAGCGTGCTGCGCTTGACGTTGAGCACCCGGCTGCTGACATCATCGCCGCGCAGCATAAAGAACAGGTCGCGACGATCGTGCTGATTCAGGTATTTAAACGCCGTGTTGTTCATCGCCAGATGATCGGAGCTGACGACAATAATGGTGTTTTTAAAGTACGGCGTGGCGCGGATTTTTTCGATCAGCGCCGCAATATGCTCCTGACCGCACGCCACGGCGGCGAAAGATTTATTGTCTTTGCCTTCAAAGGGATAAGATTTGCGCTGGCAGCTGCGTGAAATAAACCCGTCGGGATGATGCGTGTCGACTGTCAGGGCAAACAGTGAAAACGGCTGATTCTTCTTCGCCAGCTCCAGATATTTCTCGAAGACCAGCTCCAGCACTGTATCGTCGTACCAGCCCCAGTCGTTACGATATTTAGGATCTTTCACGATGCTTTTCAGCTCGTTAAAGCCGTAGGCATGGTCAAAGCCGTGGGAGGAGAGGAACAGATCCTTACCGGCAAAGCTCAGGCTCGCCCCCTGGTAGAAGTAGTTCTGATAACCGGAGGACTTCAGAATATCGCCCAGGCAGATATTCTGCGGATAGAAGGAGGAGAGTGAACTGGAAGCGTTGCCGTCAAATGGCGCAAACAGCGGAATACCACACTGCGACGCCACCATGCCGGCAATGGTGTATTCGGTGCCGGGAAGCTGCTCGGTGTTACTGAAGTCCACCGCATTGTTTTTGATCGCACTCAGCTCCGGGGCCAGCTTCGGGAAGGCCTTGTCGTCAAAATAGGTACGTTCCAGGCTCTCCGCATAGATATAGACCAGGTTTGGCCGATCGCCCCGCAAGGTTTTCCCCGGCACCTTGTAGTGGGCGTCAAAGTCCGAATCCCCTTTAGCGATCTGCGATTTAATCAGCGCCGCCACCTGCTGATAGGCTGGGGTGGTTTTGATCGAGGCCAGCGCCAGTATCAGTGCCAGGGCACTGTATAATTGACTGTAGTCGTGGCTTTTCCGCAGGCGTAATACCCAGGATAATAAAAGAAACAGCAGAAATAAACCTGTTATCAGCGCAGCGGCTGGCAGAATATACTTTTGCAGTCCGGCACCGCTCAGGCTGCTGGTAATGGTATAAATCACCGCATCATTAATTCCTTCGCCGGTAAAATAGTTACTCGCCAGCAGCGAAGCATTGAGGATGATATAGATGCCCAGCAACAGCAGCACGGCAATAAACCACAGCTTATGACGCCCTGCCTTCCATGTGTACAGTGACGCTGAAGCGATAAAAAACAGTAACGAAACCCATTCTGAAACCATTAGATCGATCTTACCCTGTCTGTGACGCAATCCCTGTCAGGTGTCTGCGAGGTGAAAATAAGGAATGTAATCAGGTAACTTAACGCAGCAAATTATCCCTGGCAACATTCAGAGGCGACAGAGAAAAGTGAGACTGGGGCGATCTGCTTCATCGCCGTTTAATCTTTGTTTAGATTGGCGGGCTGAAAGCGGCCTGGCCGCGCGGTCATTAACGCGGGCCGACAGCCGGAAACCCGCATGACGGGCGGCGTGGCCGCAGGGGCAGGCGGGATCGGCAGGCCAGGCTCACTGCCGGGGGGATGAAAAAAACCACGTGGCAAGTAAACTGCGCTAATGTATTTTACTGCGCCAGAATAATGCTGAAATTCAGATTTGGCTCACACAAAGGGGCGGGTGGAAATCGGGGGCCCATCAGGATGAAAGCGACGGGATCGTTCATGCCGCCAGCACGTGCAGTATAAAGAGTGAAAAATGCGCTATATTGACTTTATCAGGCTGCCTAAAAAGAGCCTTATCCCTGCCCCGCGTTGCCCGCTGTCAATCAGATGTGTCCGGCACTTTTTTATAAAACCCACAAAATAAAGCACAATATGATTAATAGTGTAAATAAATACATTCATTGAAATATTTACTTAATCTATTTTGGCAATAAACAGCACAAAACCTTATCCCCATAACGCCTTTTTTAGCGACGTTCAGGATACTATTTTTCCTGCTATTTATTTGACTATATTACGCAGGGATTCTAAATGTTAACAAAAATGCGCGTTTTAACTCAGGCCATTGGCCTGGGGCTGATTATTGGCAGTACTTCGTTTGCTGCCCAGGCTGAAATTACCCTGTTAAAACAGGATCCTCAGGCGGGTGATCCGTTAAGCCGCCTGAACTTTACCGTGGGCGGGAGTATTCGCCCTCAGTTCAATAATATGACCGGCGACGGGGATAAAGGTTCCTACAAACGTAATGGTTTTGATGGCGGTACCCGTTTCCGCTTTGCCGCAGACTATTATCTTTTTGATGATATTAGCTGGATCAGTTATTACGAACTGGGTGTGAATATCCCGGCGGTATTTAGCTGGGATAATCATCATGCAGACGGGGCAAATAACACCTCCCGCCGTATGTTATATACCGGTCTGAAAAGTAATACCTGGGGGCAGCTGACCTTCGGCCAGCAGAACAGCGTGTATTATGACGTGGTGGGAGCGAAAACCGATATCTGGGATTATGACATGCTTGGCCAGGCTCCGGGTAACGGCATCAACGGTGATTACGACGGCTCCTACCGTGGCCGCAAAATGCTGAAATATAAAAATACCTTCGGCGACGCGGATGTTTACGCGTCTTACCTGTTCTCTGACGGCGAGTATTTACCGGGCAACGGCCTGCGCTACAAGCGTCAGGGCGGCGGGTCTCTGGGTGTGGATTACCACATCACCAAAGACCTGACGTGGGGCACCGCGTGGAACTATACCCGCGCTGAGATGCGCAACCCGGGTAACGGCGATGACAAAACCTACGATCAGAATATCGTGGGGACGGCGTTAAGCTGGAAACCGGATAACTGGACCTTCACCGTCGGGGGCGGCTGGTACGATAACTTCCTCACCACCAAAAAAGTGGATGTGGATAACTACTTCTCCGGGAATGCCTGGGGGGTGGAATACCTGGCGGGCTATACCGTGCCGGTCGGCGCTTATGGCCTGACCTCCGTCATGCCTTACGTGATGGGCGACCGTATGCAGTATGTAACCGGGCGTGATTACCAGCGTATCGATAACGGCGTGGGCGTCACCCTGAAGCTGGACTACGGTTTCCGTGTGGATTACGAACACGTGTTTACCTCCAGCACCGACGACCTGGGCGATATGAATCTGGTGCGTCTGCGCTACGATTTCTGATCACCAACGAACGACTCCCCGGCAGGCTGCCGGGGAGTCACTCGTTTTACAGCTCGCCGGTCAGGTACTGTGCCACGCCGTTGCCAAAGCTCCAGTCACCCTTATCGTTGGTGATAAAGGTGATCATCACGTCTGACGGCAGAATGCCGCAGCTCTCCTTCAGTTCCCGACACAGTTCGGCCATAAAAAACTGCTTCTGCTCGCTGCTGCGCGGGCTGGTAAACACCCGCACCATCACCAGGTTATCGCTACGCTGTAGTCCGAGGCCGGTATCTTCAAACACCATCTGATAGCCTTTGTTTTCGTGAACAATCTGATAGCGATCGCGCTCGGGGACGTTAAACGCCGCCAGAACCGCACGGTGTGCCGCATCCAGCAGTGTTTTCAGCTCTGACTCGGAACGACCCTGAATGACATCAAACTGAAGTAGTGGCATGGAAACCTCGGCGTTGTGGGTGAATAACAGGATTTAACCGGATGCGACGGCGTAAGGGCTGCCGCGATCTCAGGGGGCCAATTTACCCACAATCCGCGCCGGGAAAAAGCGCTATACTTGAATTGATTATTTACTATAGTGAACAATGCCATGAAAGAACTGAAAACGGATGCGCTGTGGACTCATCTGCACTGGCTGACGGTGCTGGCGGAGCAGGGGACCTTTACCGCCGCGGCAGAACGGCTGGAGGTGAGCAAGGCCGCGATGTCGGTGAAGATCAAAGAGCTGGAACAGCTGGCCGGGGTACCGCTGGTGACGCGCACCACGCGCAGCGTACGTCTGACCAGCGCGGGTGAAAAGCTGGTAGACGACCTGCGCGGGCCGTTTGCGCAGATTGAACAGAGCTTCTTCGGCGTGCGGGATTCTGCCGGTCCGTTACGCGGGCTGGTGCGCGTGACTGCGCCGGTAGCCTTTGCCCGCCAGCAGCTGGTGCCGCATATGACCGCTTTCCTGCGTGAGCATCCCCAGGTGCGCATTCAGCTCGAAGTGTCTGACCGTCTGGTGTCACTGGCCAGCGAAGGTTTTGACCTGGCCATTCGCCACAGCAACAGCCTGCCGGAGACACACGTCGCCCTGCCGCTGTGCCGCACCCACGCGGTCGTCGTCGCCTCCCCGGCGTATCTGGCCCGCTATGGTCATCCGTCCCGCCCGCAGGCGCTGAGTGAGCATCAGTGCCTCTATTATCCCCGCGGGGTGGAGACGCCCCGCTGGCGCTTCCAGCCGCTGGCCGGCGGCGAATCCGTGACGGTGAACGTCAGCGGCCCTTTTGCCACCAATAACAGCGAGTCGATCCGCGATGCCGCGATGGAGGGGCTGGGTATTGCGCTACTGCCGGACTTCAGTGCCCAGGCGGCGCTCAGGGAGGGCGCGTTAGTGCAGTTACTGCCGCAGTGGCAGACGGTGGGGGCATTTGCCGACACGCTGTACGTGGTGCGCCCGTGGTCTGCTCAGGTTCCGCGTGCCGTCAGCGCGTTCATTCACTGGCTGCGTGAAGCCTTTGCCAGCGGCTGAACGGTGCAGTCGCTGTGCGCTGACGCACAGATTATATAAAATTTGTTAAAGCTTTCGTAACACCCTGCCGACAACCCCTGCTTAATTCCTGCAATTTCCCTACATTCATAACAAGGTCGTTATATGCATACCCACCCGCCTGTGACTCAGCAGGAGTATCCGCTCGATGATGATACGACCCTGATGACCACCACCGATGCCCGTAGCTACATTACCTACGCCAACAGCGCGTTTATTGAGATAAGCGGCTACGATCGCAGTGAGATCGACGGCCAGCCGCATAATCTGGTCCGCCATCCTGATATGCCCGCAGCCGCCTTTGCCGATATGTGGGCCACGCTGAACCAGGGACTGCCGTGGACCGGACTGGTGAAAAACCGCCGTAAAAACGGTGACCACTACTGGGTTCGTGCCAATGTTGTGCCGGTGATCCGTAACGGTGAAATCCAGGGGCATATGTCAGTGCGCATCAAGCCTACGGCGGAGGAGGTACAGGGGGCAGAAGCCCTGTATCAGAAGATGAATCAGGGCAAGATGAAAGGCTGGCGTCTGCACCGGGGCCTGCTGCTGCGCAGCGGCTGGCTGAGGGGACTAAGCCTGCTGAAAACCATGCCGCTGCGCTGGCGTCTGCACAGCGCGGTGCTGGCCCTGTGGCTGCCGCTGGTGGCCGCTGCCGCAGCGGCAGGCCTGGCGGGGGTCCCGCTGGGCGGCTTTACGCTATTTTCTGCGCTGATAGCGCTGCTGGTGGATCTCTGGCTGCAACGCCAGATTGCCAGGCCGATGGCGGCCGTGTGTCGCCAGGCGCTGAATGTTGCCACCGGAGCCAATCCGCATGTTGAGCATATGGACCGGGTGGATGAGATCGGCACGACGCTGCGCGCGGTGGGTCAGCTGGGCCTGATGTTCCGCTGGCTGCTGAATGACGTCAGCGACCAGGTGTTGGACGTCCACCGGGCCAGTGACGAACTGGCGCGCGGCAACGATAAGATCAGCAGCCATACTGAACAGACGGCCGCCAGCGTGCAGCAGACCGCCAGCACCATGAACCAGATGACCAGTACGGTGCAGCGCAACGGTGAAAGCACTGAGCAGGCCAACCAGTTCTCGCGCACTGCCAGCAGTGCCGCCGTCAAAGGCGGTGAAGTGATGCAAAACGTGGTGGTGACAATGGATGAAATTGCCGACAGCTCCCGCAAAATCGCTACCATTACCGGCCTGATCGACAGTATTGCCTTCCAGACGAATATCCTGGCGCTGAACGCCGCGGTGGAAGCGGCACGCGCTGGCGAACAGGGTAAAGGGTTTGCCGTGGTGGCTGGCGAGGTCCGTAACCTGGCGCAGCGCAGCGCGGGTGCAGCCAGTGAGATCCGTCAGCTGATTGCGGCCAGTAATCTGAAGGTGCAGTCCGGGGCCGGGCAGGTCCATGAGGCAGGCAAAGCCATCGGGGATATTGTGGAGAAAGTGCAGAACGTGACCGAGCTGCTGCAGCAGATCAGCGTGGCGACCGCCGAGCAGGGGGCGGGCCTGGGCGAAGTGGGTCAGGCGGTGGAGGCGCTGGATCGTCTCACGCATGATAACAGCGCACTGGTCAGCGAGGGAGCGCTGGCGGCGCAGCGGATGAAACATCAGGCAGAGCGCCTGGTCGAAGCGGTCAGCGTCTTCCGCTGACCACGGTCGGCGCAGGCGCGGGTTCCTGCCGGCTGCTCCGTCGGCGTATTCGGCAGCTTATGCCGCTGCGCCACATGAAAAAAGCAGCACAAATGCGTCACCTGGGCGAAGATGTCATTCTGATGGTTATCTTATTAATCGAAGGAGTGTCATGAAAAGCTATCAAATAGCCCTGATCCCCGGTGACGGCATCGGCGTGGACGTGACGAAAGCCGCATGGCAGGTGCTGGAGCACAGTGCCGGTCGCTTTGGTTTTGCCCTGAGCGGTGAGACGTTCCCGTGGTCCTGTGAGTATTATCTGCAGCACGGAGAAATGATGCCTGAAGACGGCATCCGTACCCTGAGCCAGTTTGATGCTGTGCTGCTGGGAGCCGTCGGCTGGCCCGAAAAGGTGCCGGATAACGTGTCGCTGCACGGCCTGCTGCTGCCGATCCGCAAGCAGTTTGACCTGTATGCCAACGTGCGCCCCCACCGCCTGCTGGCAGGGGTGGAGGGGCCGCTGCGTAAAAGTGAGTTTGATATTCTCTGCATTCGTGAAAACACCGAAGGCGAGTACAGCGGTGCCGGCGGGCGCATTCATCAGGGCACTCCGGCCGAGGTGGCGGTCGAAACGTCGATTTTCACCCGGCGCGGTGTGGAGCGCATTCTGCGGTACGGCTTTGAGATGGCGCAGCAGCGCAGTAAGCGGCTGGCGTCGGTGACCAAATCGAACGCGCAGAAGTACACCATGGTGATGTGGGACGAGGTCACCGAAGAGGTTGCTCGTGACTACCCGGATGTGACGGTTAATCGCTACCATATTGACGCTATTGCGGCGCGCATGGTGATGAACCCGGAAACCCTGGACGTGATCGTCGCCTCCAACCTGTTTGGCGATATCCTCACCGATCTCGGCGCGGCCATTCAGGGCGGCCTGGGCTATGCCGCTTCTGCTAACCTCAATCCCGATCCGTCAGTCCCTTCCATGTTCGAGCCGGTGCACGGTTCCGCGCCGGATATTGCCGGACAGGGCATTGCCAATCCGATTGCCGCCATCTGGTCGGCGGCAATGATGCTGCAGCATCTGGGCGAGACGGATGCGGCGGGAGCCATTCTTCGCGCGGTGGAAACGGTGACGGTGCAGCATCAGCCGGATCGCGGGATGAAAACGGAAGAGATTACCGCAGCGGTCATCGCTGCGTTATGATTGTTCAACGGGCTCCCGTACCGGGGGCCTGCTGTCAGGGAGACCTCCGATCGTGGAAGCGCACGGCATCACCGATATTATTCAGCCCGGCCTGCGGGTGCTGTTCTGCGGCATCAACCCGGGCAAGTCCTCTGCCCATACCGGGTATCATTTTGCCCATCCCGGCAATCGCTTCTGGAAAACCCTTTTTCAGGCCAGGTTCACCTGGACGCAGCTCCGCCCGGAGCAGGAACAGCAACTGCTGGAGACCGGCTGTGGCATCACCATGCTGGTTGAGCGGCCCACGGTGGTCGCCACCGAACTGGCCGGTAGTGAGCTGCGCAGCGGCGGGCAGGCGCTGATGGAAAAGATTGAGCGCTACCAGCCTGCCGCACTGGCGGTGCTGGGCAAACAGGCCTATCAGCAGGCGTTCCGGCGCAGCAAGGTTGAGTGGGGCAGGCAGCCGCTGACGATGGGGAATACGGAAATCTGGGTGCTGCCTAATCCGAGCGGATTGAACCGGGCGTCACAGGATGCGCTGACGGCAGCCTATGCGGAGCTGGATCTGGCGCTCAAGGCGCGGGGAATATAGTTTTTCATTAAAAAAAATGGCCCCTCATTGAGGAGCCATCTTATCGCGCCGATCCGCTTAATCGTCGAGGAAGCTGCGCAGCACTTCAGAGCGGCTAGGGTGACGCAGCTTACGCAGCGCTTTCGCCTCAATCTGACGAATACGCTCACGCGTTACGTCGAACTGTTTGCCCACTTCTTCCAGCGTGTGGTCGGTATTCATATCGATACCGAAACGCATACGCAGTACTTTGGCTTCACGCGCGGTCAGACCGGCCAGCACGTCGTGCGTGGCAGAACGCAGGCTTTCTGACGTGGCAGAGTCCAGCGGCAGCTCCAGCGTGGTGTCTTCGATAAAATCACCCAGATGTGAATCTTCATCATCACCAATCGGCGTCTCCATAGAGATAGGCTCTTTAGCAATTTTCAGCACCTTGCGGATTTTATCTTCCGGCATCAGCATACGCTCCGCCAGCTCTTCAGGCGTCGGCTCTCGGCCCATCTCCTGCAGCATCTGGCGCGAAATACGGTTGAGCTTGTTAATTGTCTCAATCATATGCACCGGAATACGGATGGTACGCGCCTGGTCAGCGATCGAACGGGTGATCGCCTGACGGATCCACCAGGTGGCATAAGTTGAGAACTTATACCCACGGCGATACTCAAACTTATCCACTGCTTTCATCAGACCGATGTTACCTTCCTGAATCAGATCCAGGAATTGCAGACCACGGTTGGTGTACTTCTTGGCGATAGAGATAACCAGACGCAGGTTAGCCTCAACCATCTCTTTCTTCGCACGGCGCGCTTTCGCTTCGCCGATCGACATACGACGGTTAATGTCTTTTACCTGTTCAATCGTGAGGCCAGTTTCCGTTTCGATCTGCTGTAGCTTCATCAGACTACGGTGTACGTCATCTGACACATCGTTCAGCTTCTCTGACCACGGCTTATTCATTGCCAGTGCCGCTTTGAACCAGGTTTCGCTGGTTTCATTGCCGGTGAACAGGGTAATGAAGTTCTTCTTCGGCATCTTACAGATTTCTACGCACAGCTTGAGGATCAGGCGTTCCTGAGTACGGACGCGATCCATCATGGTGCGCATGCTGTTGACCAGGAAGTCGAACTGCTTCGGCACCAGGCGGAACTGCTTGAACACGTCGGACAGATTCTGAATCTCAGCAATAGCATCAGCGTGGCTGCGGCTTTTCGCTTTAATGACGGTGCGGGTGGTTTCGTACTGTACGCGCAGGTCATTGAATTTCTCACGCGCCAGTTCCGGGTCGATGCTGTTGTCATCGTCCGAACTGTCGTCGTCAGACTCTTCGTCTTCTTCTTCGTCATCACGCTCTTCAGCGGAAAGTTCAGAACCCACGTGAGTCGCAGTAGGGGCGATCTCTGCTTCGGCATTCGGGTCGACAAAACCGGTGATCAGATCGGACAGGCGAGCGTCGCCCGCTTCAACACGGTCGTACTGCTCAAGCAGGTAAGTAATCGCTTCAGGGTATTCAGCAACGGAACACTGTACCTGGTTGATACCCTCTTCGATGCGTTTGGCAATATCGATCTCGCCTTCACGCGTCAGCAGTTCAACCGTCCCCATTTCACGCATGTACATGCGCACCGGGTCGGTGGTACGTCCGATTTCAGATTCTACGCTGGATAATACCTGAGCAGCCGCTTCGGCAGCGTCTTCATCCGTGTCGTTATTGTTCTCATTCAGCATCAGATCATCGGCATCAGGCGCTTCTTCTACAACCTGAATGCCCATGTCGTTGATCATCTGAATGATGTCTTCAATCTGATCGGAGTCGACGATATCTTCCGGCAGATGGTCATTGACCTCGGCATAGGTCAGATAGCCTTGCTCCTTACCACGGGTGACAAGTAGCTTAAGCTGTGACTGCGGGTTTTGCTCCATAAGACGGTATCCACACTTCTGTTAAATTAGATTGGTGTCGGGTCGGCTAACATGCCAACAATAACAGTGAGGGCGTTTGGATTATTGCCGCTGCCCGTCATGGCGGCCGTCAGGGTCTACCTGACTCGAATTCGGCACTTAAGCCGCTTTGATCGTTGTCGAGGCTATCGCACTTGCCATTTTGAACCCCGGCTGTGCTCGCAGTCCTCACGTACTTCAGTACGCTCCGGGTGCTGCGCGCAGGTGGTGTCCAAACTGACTGCGCCGATAACGTCTCTGAATTTTGTGTAATAAGGTCAAAACCTTATTCATTTACTGTTTCTTCAGCGCCTGGCTCAGCGTCCAGAACTCGCGACGCTCTTCTGCGCTCAGGACGTGCGTGCGGTCGCGGGCGATCAAATCTTCAAGCCTGCGTTCCAGCGCGTTGTCATACATACTGCCCAGCGCGTCCTTAAACATGGTTTCCACTTCGTCATCTACGATCATGTGGTTCCATGTTGCCAGGGTTTCAAGGCTCTGGCTAAATTTTGTTCCGCGATATAATTCTAGTAGCTGTCCGGTGGTCAGGCCAGGTTGTGCTGCGCAAGTGCTTACTAACTCAACGAACAGCGGAAAACCCGGCAATTCTGACTGCTCCAGCCCTTCCAGAGAGGGCACCATCATCGCCAGCTGCGGATTCTGTATCAACAGCCCAATAAGTATACGCATGGTTGTGCGTTTTAGCTGAGGCTGCGCGGGCGGTTTCGCATTTTCCGCTTGCTTCGGCATCAGCTTTTCCAGCTGGCTGTCATCAAGAATGCCCAGCTTATTACCCAGTTCCTGCCGCAGGTAGATGCGCAATGTCTCACCCGGCACCTGACTGATTAACGGCAGCGCCAGCGTACTGAGCTGCGCTCGTCCATCCGGGGAGCGCAAATCCACCTGAGGCATCAGGGTGTCGAACAAAAACGTGGAGAGCGGCATTGCCTGCTCCATCCGCGTTTCAAATGCCTCTTTCCCCTCTTTACGCACCAGCGTATCCGGGTCTTCACCGTCGGGCAGAAACATAAAGCGTAGCTGACGACCGTCATTCATGTAAGGTAACGCGGTTTCCAGCGCCCGCCATGCGGCCTCGCGGCCTGCACGGTCGCCGTCATAACAGCAGATCACCGTATTGGTCGAGCGGAACAGCAGCTGGATATGCTCTGCCGTGGTGGAAGTACCGAGGGAAGCCACCGCATAATCCACGCCAAACTGAGCCAGCGCCACCACATCCATGTAGCCTTCGACCACCAGCAGTTTAGTGGGTTCCGGATAGTTTTTTAGTGCTTCATACAGGCCGTATAGCTGGCGACCTTTGTGAAAAATATCGGTTTCCGGTGAGTTAAGGTATTTTGGCATTGCGTCACCCAGCACGCGGCCACCAAAACCAATCACCCGCCCACGCTTGTCGTGGATAGGGAACATCACCCGTTCGCGGAAGCGATCGTAACTGCGGCCCTGCTCGTTGGTGACGAGCATCCCGGCATCGATCAGTGACTGGCGGTCATCGGGATTACGGCCAAAACGTTTGAGCGCATTATCCCAGCCTGCCGGGGCGAAACCGATAGAGAAATGTTTTATTACGTCGTCGCTCAGCCCACGCTGAGACAGATAGTCGCGCGCGGCAGATGACGTGCTTTGTGTCAGCGACTGCTGATAAAATTCACTCAGCCCCGTCATTAGCTGATACAGGCTCTGACGCTGATGACGTTCGAGCTGGCTGGGGCCGCTGCCGCTTTCGTACGGCACTTCCAGCCCGTAAAGCGTGGCCAGCTCTTCAATGCTTTCCACAAACTCCAGCCGATCGTAGTTCATCAGGAAGTCGATGGCGTTGCCGTGCGCACCGCAGCCAAAGCAGTGATAAAACTGTTTTTCACCGTTAACGGTAAAAGAGGGCGTTTTTTCATTATGGAAAGGACAGCATGCGTGGTAATTCTTGCCCTGCTTTTTCAGCTTTACCCGGGCATCAATAAGATCCACGATATCCGTGCGCGCAAGTAGGTCATTGATAAATACGCGTGGAATGCGTCCAGCCATAAATCCCCTTCATCTTTCTGCGTCTGGCTGCGTTGGCTGCTGTCATTCACCCCGGTCACTGACTGATGTCAGCTCCCGGGGATTCATGCCATTGCCGCCTTGCCAGACACCGAAATCTATTGGGGATAATTCCCTTCATCTTTCTGCGTCTGGCTGCGTTGGCTGCTGTCATTCACCCCGGTCACTGACTGATGTCAGCTCCCGGGGATTCATGCCATTGCCGCCTTGCCAGACACCGAAATCTATTGGGGATAGCTCCCTTCATCTTTCTGCGTCTGGCTGCGTTGGCGGTTTTTCAGCGCCTGGCTGTATTGACGTTTATGAACCAAAACAGTGCGTTACAGGGAATTCCGCTGTAGGGTCTATTTTTGGTTCATAAACGACAACAAGCCGCGCATTCCTTTCGGAAGCACGGCCTGAATACTACTAACTTGTCTGTGAAGCGTGAGGGTGACCCCTCAGGATATTAGTACAGACGAGTGCGGCGTGCGTTTTCGCGAGCCAGTTTCTTCGCGTGGCGTTTTACTGCAGACGCTTTAGCGCGCTTACGTTCGGTAGTAGGTTTTTCATAAAACTCACGACGACGAACTTCAGCCAGAACGCCTGCTTTCTCACAAGAACGCTTGAAGCGACGCAGTGCAACGTCGAATGGCTCGTTTTCACGTACTTTAATTACCGGCATGTAACTCTCACCTCGATAAATTCGGTTTTGCTGCTGACATCGGTGCCAGCTCATTTCAAAATGGTGCGGAATTTTACTCCAACACAGGCTTCGTTGTAAAGCACCATAGCATTAAGTAACCAACAGATACGCCTGTGCGGCTGCCGGTTTTTTTCAGGGGACTGATTATACACGAATCCTCCTGGCCTGGTGCGAAAAAAAACACCTTATTGCTCAATGCGTAATCGCCCGGCAGGTAAATTACCGGAGCGGATATGCGCCTTCATGCTACACTGCGCGCCGCAAGAATGAGGTAAAAAAAGCCATGCGTGTTCTCGGAATTGAAACATCCTGCGATGAAACCGGTATTGCCATTTACGACGATGCTGCCGGTTTGCTCGCCAATCAACTTTACAGCCAGGTCAAACTCCATGCCGATTACGGTGGCGTGGTGCCGGAACTGGCCTCGCGCGATCACGTGCGGAAAACCGTGCCGTTGATCCAGGCGGCGCTTCAGGAAGCCGGACTGCAGGCGAAAGATATTGACGCTGTCGCCTATACTGCCGGTCCTGGCCTGGTGGGTGCTCTGCTGGTCGGGGCGACCATTGGCCGCTCGCTGGCGTTTGCCTGGGATGTGCCGGCCATCGCCGTGCATCATATGGAAGGCCACCTGCTGGCACCCATGCTGGAAGAGAATCCACCGGCTTTTCCATTCGTTGCTCTGCTGGTGTCCGGTGGGCACACGCAGCTCATCAGCGTTACCGGTGTGGGGGAATACACTCTGCTGGGTGAGTCGGTAGATGATGCGGCTGGTGAAGCGTTCGATAAAACGGCCAAGCTGCTGGGGCTGGACTATCCCGGCGGCCCCCTGCTGTCAAAAATGGCACAGCAGGGGGTAGAAAAACGCTTTGTCTTCCCGCGACCGATGACCGATCGTCCGGGGCTGGATTTCAGCTTCTCAGGCCTGAAGACCTTTGCCGCAAATACCATTCGCGATAACGACGACAGCGATCAGACCCGCGCTGATATTGCGCGGGCGTTTGAAGATGCGGTGGTGGATACACTGGCTATTAAATGCCGGCGTGCGCTCGATCAGAGCGGTTTCAAACGTCTGGTGATTGCCGGAGGCGTCAGCGCGAACCGCACGCTGCGCAGCAAGCTGGCGGAGATGATGCAGAAGCGCGGCGGGGAAGTGTTCTATGCCCGTCCTGAGTTCTGTACTGACAATGGCGCGATGATCGCCTATGCCGGAATGGTGCGGTTGAAAGGTGATACCCCCGCCGGACTCAGCGTGACGGTTCGCCCGCGCTGGCCGCTGTCTGAACTGCCGGCGATTTAATCCTCCACGGGGTCAGGACTTTTCCGGCCCCTGCGTTTTCTTCTTTTTCTTCTTCCAGATCTTATTTTCCTGCCCGCGCCACAGGCGCTGAATATTGTCATGATGACGTAACAGGATCAGGCAGGAGAGCATCGCAACCGGGAAGGTAAACTGCGGTTTAAACCACCAGACGTAGAAGGGCGCAATCAGCGCGCTGACAATCGCCCCCAGCGATGAATACCCGCTCAACAGTACAGTCAGCAGCCAGGTACCGGTCATCAGGCCAGTCAGATCCCAGCCGATCGGTGCGATCGCCCCAAAGGCTGTCGCCACCCCTTTACCGCCTTTGAAGTGGAAGAACACCGGATAAATATGGCCAAGGCAGGCGGCAATGGCGGTCAGACCCAGATACAACGGCGTGAGGCCGAGGTGATAGGCCAGCCACACCGGCAGCATCCCTTTGCATACGTCAAACACCAGTACCGTAATGGCCGCACCTTTGCCACCGAGGCGCAGCACGTTGGTGGCTCCGGGATTACCCGATCCGTTGTGGCGTGGGTCTGGCAATCCGAACAGTCGGCAGACCAGAATCGCACTGGAGACAGAGCCACACAGATAAGCGAAAATGATCATGCCAAGCGCGAATACACTCATAACACCGTTCCGTCTTGTTGGGGTCGTCTTAAAGTCAGCATCTGTGGATAATACGCATAAACCGCCGGCGATGGTATCCGGCAACCACAAAAACAGAGAGACATAACATGGATATCGTATTTATTGATCAACTGTCGGTTATCACCACCATTGGCGTTTACGACTGGGAACAAACGATTCAGCAGAAGCTGGTGTTCGATGTCGAAATGGCCTGGGATAACCGCAAGGCCGCTGCCAGTGATGATGTTAACGACTGCCTCAGCTATGCTGATGTATCAGAAGCCATTATTCACCATGTCGCTCAGGGTAAGTTTGCCCTGGTCGAGCGCGTGGCAGAAGAAATTGCTACGCTGCTGCTGACCCGTTTCGCTTCGCCGTGGGTGCGAATTAAAGTCAGTAAACCCGGGGCTGTCGCCCAGGCGTTGCAGGTCGGTGTCATCATTGAACGCGGGACTAATCCGAAATAATTCCATTTTGATTGCCATCACAATGAAACCAAACCACATTATGCTCTGTCTTAAGGTTGCCCTGATGATGTCAGGGCACAATGGGCGGGAGCGTTAAGCGACCGCCTTTTTAATGGTTTTAACAGGGTTAGGGGCAGATTTGATGGCAGATATTCATCAGCTATGGGTGGCAGCAATACTTGGGATTGTTGAGGGGCTGACGGAGTTTCTCCCCGTGTCTTCTACCGGACACATGATCATTGTCGGTCATTTGCTGGGATTTGAAGGTGAGAAGGCGGAGACCTTTGAAGTTGTCATTCAGCTCGGATCGATTCTCGCCGTTGTGGTGATGTTCTGGCGTCGTCTGTTTGGCCTGATTGGCATTCACTTCGGTGAGATGAAACACGAAGGAGTCGGGCAGGGTAAACTGACCTTGATCCATATTCTGCTGGGGATGGTGCCGGCGGTGGTGATTGGCCTGCTGCTGCACGACAAAATTAAGACGTTGTTTAATCCGGTCAACGTGATGTACGCGCTGGTGGTGGGCGGTGTGCTGCTGATCGCGGCAGAATTGCTGAAGCCTAAGCAGCCTAAGGCGGTTGGCGTGGACGACATTACCTATCGTCAGGCGTTTATCATTGGCTGCTTCCAGTGTCTGGCGCTATGGCCGGGCTTCTCCCGCTCGGGTGCCACCATTTCTGGCGGGATGCTGATGGGCGTCAGCCGCTATGCTGCCTCGGAGTTCTCCTTCCTCCTTGCTGTACCGATGATGATGGGGGCCACCGGCCTGGATCTCTACAAGAGCATGGGCTTCCTGACGATGGCTGACTTCCCGATGTTTGCCGTCGGCTTTGTCACCGCGTTTATCGTGGCGCTGATTGCGATTAAGAGCTTCCTGCACATTATCAAGCGCATCTCGTTTATACCGTTTGCCATCTACCGCTTTATCGTGGCCGCTGCGGTCTACGCGGTGTTTGTTCTGTAAGCTGAACGGGGGCAGGCCTGCCTGACCCCGGCCATGCTACAGGGCTCTCCAGTTCTCCAGCGCCGCCACCCGGCGGCGCGTGAGCTCTTCCCTCACTTCCGCCCCTTTGAATCCTGCCTCTACCACCTCTCTGGTCGATACCGACTGCACCACCCGCCAGGCTTCGCGCAGGTAATCGCCTTGCGGATAAGGATTATTTTCGAAACCGGTCCGCCCGCGGGCATCGGCTTCGCTGGTCAGGGCAATCTGCTCTACGCGATGCGGTTTACGCCAGGCGTCCAGCCGGTCAAACAGCGCCACCAGCGTAGCCGCCGGATGATTCTGTACCGTATGCACCAGATCGTGAAACTCGGTGACTAACAGCGCCAGATCACGGGTGGCATTGGGAATGCGCAGGCGTTCACACAGGGCGGCCACCAGCGGCACGCCTGCCGGGCCATGCCCGTGATGGCTTGGCCACTTCTCCGGAGGCGTCAGCGCCTTGCCCACGTCGTGAAACAGCGTGGCAAAACGGATATCCACCTCGGGACTGAGCTGTGCGGCTATCGCCAGCGTCATCAGCGCATGAACCCCGGTGTCGATTTCCGGATGCCATTTTGCCGGAGCCGGAACGCCGTACAGGTTATCCAGTTCCGGGAACAGCACTGCCAGCGCACCGCAGTCTCGCAGCACCTGGAAAAACACCTGCGGATTTTGCGTCTGCAGCGCACTTTCCGTCTCTTTCCAGACGCGCTCCGCCGTCAGATGCGCCAGTTCGCCGCTGCTCGCCATTGACGCCATCAGCGCCAGGGTTTCACCGGCAATATGGAAGTTAAGGTGGGCATAGCGGGCCGCAAAGCGCGCCACGCGCAGTACGCGCAGCGGATCTTCACTGAAGGCTTCAGAGACGTGGCGCAAGACCCGATTTTCCAGGTCTTCCCGCCCGCCGTAGGGATCATAATAGTGACCAGCGGCATCCTGAGCGATGGCGTTAATCGTCAGATCGCGGCGGGCCAGATCCTGCTCCAGGGTAACATCCGGTGCGGAATAGCAGACAAAACCGGTATAGCCGCTGCCGGACTTACGCTCGGTGCGGGCCAGCGCATACTCTTCATGGCTGTCCGGGTGGAGAAATACCGGGAAGTCACGGCCAACCTGCTCAAAGCCCTGTGCCAGCATCTGCGCGGGAGAGGCACCCACCACCACCCAGTCTTTGTCTTTTATCGGCAAATTCAGCAGTCCGTCACGCACGGCGCCACCGACAAGGTATGTTTTCACTGGGGTCTCCAAAGGCTGCGGGTCAGAATAAACTGAACATGAATTGTCACACTATAACATTCATGTTGCATGAATGATAAATTGCGGGCAACGCAAAAAGGGCATCCGCAGATACCCTCGGGTGTCGCGCCAGTCTGGTCAGTTCATCCAGCGGTCGCTTTTCTTCCTGCGCGGGATCATATGCGGTAACAGCAAGCCCAGCAGCAGGCCGACGCCGGCCACGCCACCCCCGTACATAAACCACTGCATGATAATGGTGCGCTGTTTGTCATCAAGCTGAACATTGGCGGCGTCGACTTTCTTCTTGGCCACGATAAGCTGGTTTTTCAGCTGCTGATTTTCTTCTTTCAGGCTGTTAATGGCGTTGTCGCTTCCCGCCACCTTTTTTTGCATATCGGCGGTGCGTTCATTCCAGCTACCGTCGATATTGGCCAGTTTGGCCGTCAGGACTTTGACCTGTTGTTCCAGTTCGGGCACACGGGTGCGCAGGCTGGGCTGCTGGCTGAGTTGCGTCAGAGGGATCCAGGTCGTACGGCCCTGGCTGTCACGGATCTGGCCATATTTGCTGTTGTCATTCGTTTGCAACAGCGTCACTTCTTCGCCAGCGTTTAAGGTGCCAACCAGACGATAATCATTACCCGGCCCGCTGCGGACCCAGGTGGTCAGTTCGTCGGAAATGTAGCGTTTCTCTTCGGCGTGGACGGTTGCCGCAGCGCTCATCGTGAGCAAAGTCAGACCAATGAGGTGAGTGATTTTCATTCGAACTCTTTTTGCATAAGGGCTGTAAAAATGTAATTGCACAGTCTGGAACGGCCTCACACAAAGCTGAATGAGAACTATCCTGGTCTCAGGCGGCTTGAGACGCTGTGCGCGAAAGCGTAATAAAGCAGAGACAGTGTTGTCTCTTGTGCATTATTCTTGGTGGCTATAGCAGTACGATCGCCCGCCATCTTTGCGAGCATTATCAGATACCTTAACCGTTTACTCAGCCGTTAACGACGTAAATAAGACATTATGACCATAGAAATCGAATTAAAGTTCATTGCCGTTCCAGAAGCGGCCGAAAAAATTGCCAGTAAGCTTACCGCCTGGCCACATCAGCATTCCGCCGGTCAGGCATTGACCAATATTTACTTCGAAACGGCTGACAGTCAGCTGCGGCGCTGGGATATGGGGCTGCGTATTCGTGGCTTTGGTGACCGCTATGAAATGACGCTGAAAACCGCCGGTCAGACTATCGGGGGGCTGCATCAGCGCCCGGAATATAACGTTGCACTGGCAGCACCGACGCTGGATATTCAGCAGTTACCAGCCGATGTCTGGCCCGCCGGGACGGATGTGGCGGCCCTGCAAACGCAACTCGCTGCGCTGTTTAGCACCCATTTTACACGCGAGAAGTGGGTGGTCACTTACCTGCAAAGCGAGATTGAAGTTGCATTTGACCGGGGAGAAGTGATCGCTGGTGAACGTAGCGAGCCGCTGATGGAAGTGGAGCTGGAGCTGAAAAGTGGCCAGCGTGACGATTTGCTGGCCTTTGCCGCCGAACTGGCGACGATTGAAGGCCTGCGGCTGGGCAGCCTCAGCAAAGCGGCGCGTGGGTATGCACTGGCCCAGGGCGATCTCCCGCGAGCCTTACGTCCGGTGCCACTGCTGAAGGTCAGACCGAAGGCAACGGTAGAAGAGGGGATGCGGGCGGCCTTCCTGCTGGCATTAACCCAGTGGCAGTATCATGAAGAGCTGTGGCTGCGCGGTAACGCCGCCGCGCTGCATGAGGTGAAGGATGCGCTGGAAGTACTGCGTCAGACCTTCTCACTGTACGGTGCGCTGGTGCCGCGCAAGGCCAGCAGTGAGCTGCGTCAGAAGCTGACTCAGCTGGAAGAGGCGCTGCTTGAAGACAATCCTGAAGCGCAGCGGATCTGTTTCAGCCCGCTCTGGCTGCAAACGCAGTTAGCGCTTACTCACTGGATAGCCACTGAACGCTGGCGTCAGTTTGTCGATCAAAAGGCAGATACCAAGCTGCAGGGGTCGTTCAAACGCTTTAGCGACATCATGCTGGGCCGCATTGCCGCCGACCTGAAAGAGACCTTCACCCATCTAAACCATTCGGGTGAGTATCAGGACAAGCTGACGCGCCTGCATCGTCAGGTACTGGCCGTGCATCTGCTGGCGGGTGCCTACGATCCGGCGGCCGTCAACGCCTGGCTACAGAGCTGGAAGCAGCTGCAGGAAGCGATTGTGAAACAGCAGGAAGTCTGGCTGGATGGCCACCGCCAGCAGGCCCTGAAACAGGCGGCTTTCTGGAAAAATGGCAGCCTTTAACCCGTTGCGGGGTCATTCGATTCTATAGGGAGTGTTTATTGTATGGTGCCATCATTAACTCAGCCACTGCCGGTCGTCATGCAGCAGCAGAGCGCGTTGCTTGATCCATTATTCAGCGATGCCTCCGCAGCGCAGCAGGCGGTGCTGGCGTTCAGCGATTTTATCAGTGATAACCTGACAAAATATCCCGCCTGGTGGCAGCAGCTCCGGCAGCAGCCACCGCAGCAGGATGAATGGCACCATTATCCCCTCTGGCTTCAGGCACAGCTGGCGAACGTGCAGGATGAGAACACGCTGATGCGTGAGCTGCGCCTGTTCCGCCGCCATATGCTGACGCGCATTGCCTGGATGCAAACTCTGGCGATCAGTGATACGCAGCAGTCTTTGCGGCAGCTGAGTGAGCTGGCGGAAACCCTGATTGTTGCCGCCCGCGACTGGCTTTGGCAGGCCTGCTGCCGCGATTTTGGCACCCCGATGAACGCCGCCGGGGAACCGCAGCCGCTGTTAATCCTCGGCATGGGCAAGCTGGGGGGCGGTGAGCTTAACTTCTCTTCCGATATTGATCTGATTTTCACCTGGCCGGAAAACGGCACGACCCGGGGCGGACGGCGCGAGCTGGATAACGCCCAGTTCTTTACCCGGCTTGGCCAGCGCCTGATCAAAGTACTGGATCAGCCTACCGCCGACGGCTTCGTGTATCGCGTGGATATGCGCCTGCGTCCCTTTGGTGACAGCGGGCCGCTGGTGCTGAGTTTTGCCGCGCTGGAGGATTATTACCAGGAACAGGGGCGCGACTGGGAACGCTATGCGATGGTCAAAGCGCGTCTGATGGGCAGCGACAATGACCGCTGGAGTGAAGAGCTGCGTCAGATGCTGCGGCCGTTTGTCTTCCGCCGTTATATTGACTTCAGTGTGATCCAGTCGCTGCGAAATATGAAAAGTATGATCGCCCGGGAAGTACGGCGACGCGGGCTGAGGGATAACATCAAACTGGGCGCGGGCGGCATTCGGGAAACCGAATTTATTGTCCAGGTGTTCCAACTGATACGTGGCGGTCGCGAGCGTTCGCTTCAGCTGCGCTCCCTGCTGCCGACGTTGGAGGCCATAGGCCAGCTAAATCTGCTGTCATCAGAACAGGTCGCCCAGCTGCACGATGCCTACCTGTTCCTGCGGCGTCTGGAAAACCTGCTGCAAAGCATCAGCGATGAGCAGACGCAGACGCTGCCGGGCGGCGAGCTGGATCGGGCGCGTCTGGCCTGGGCAATGGGCTTTGCCGGCTGGACGGCCTTACAGGATGCGCTCGACCGGCATATGCTGGCGGTGCGCACCATCTTTGACGATTTGATCGGTGACGATGCCCCGGAACACGGCGATAACCGTGAAGCCGGGGAGTATGGCGTGCTGTGGCAGGATCAGCTGGAAGAAACCGAGCTGGAGCCGCTGGTGCCGCATCTTGATGGTACCGCCCGCCAGCATCTGCTGCGCACTATCACCGATTTTCGTCAGGATGTGGATAAGCGAACGATCGGCCCGCGCGGCCGCCATGCGCTGGACCAGCTGATGCCGCGCCTGCTCAGTGAAGTGGTGCCGCGCGATGATGCCCCGGTGACCCTCGGTCGCCTGACTCCGCTGCTGCTGGGTGTCGTTACCCGCAGCACCTATCTGGAGCTGCTGACAGAGTACCAGGGCGCGCTGAAACACTTAATTCGCCTGTGTGCCGCTTCCCCGATGGTCGCCAGCCAGCTGGCGCGGCATCCGCTGCTGCTGGATGAACTGCTCGATCCGGCCACCCTCTATCAGCCCACGGCAACCGATGCCTACCGCGATGAGCTGCGTCAGTATCTGCTGCGCATTCCGGAAGAGGATGAAGAGCAGCAGCTGGAAGCCCTGCGCCAGTTTAAGCAGGCGCAGCACCTGCGCATTGCGGCGGCGGATATTGCCAAGACCCTGCCGGTAATGAAAGTGAGCGATCACCTTACGTGGCTGGCGGAAGCGATGATTGAATCCGTGGTGCAGCAGGCATGGAATATGATGGTGCTGCGCTACGGACGACCTTCCCACCTGACGCGTGACGATGAACGCGGTTTCTCCGTGGTCGGGTACGGCAAGCTGGGGGGCTGGGAGCTGGGCTACAGTTCTGACCTTGATCTGGTGTTCCTGCACGACTGTCCGTCGGACGCGGTGACGCTGGGTGAGCGCAGTATTGACGGCCGTCAGTTCTATCTGCGTCTGGCGCAGCGCGTCATGCACCTGTTCAGTACGCGCACCTCCTCTGGCATTCTTTATGAAGTCGACGCCCGCCTGCGTCCGTCCGGTGCGGCGGGGATGCTGGTCAGCACCTTTGATGCGTTTGATGAATATCAGCGGCATGAGGCCTGGACCTGGGAGCATCAGGCCCTGGTGCGGGCGCGCATCGTCTTTGGCGATGCCGCCCTGAGCCAGCGATTCGACCAGATCCGACGCGGTATTCTGTCGCTACCGCGTGAGCCTGAAGCACTGAAAACGGAAGTGCGTGAAATGCGCGAGAAGATGCGCGCCCACCTCGGCCACAAGCATAAGGGGCGCTGGGATATCAAAGCCGATCGCGGCGGTATTACCGACATTGAGTTCATTACCCAGTATCTGGTGCTGCGCTACGCTGCGCAGGATCCGATGCTCACCCGCTGGTCTGATAATGTGCGCATTCTTGAGCTGCTGGCCAACAGCGGCAAAATGGCGGCCGCCGAGTCGGAAGCGCTGACCCATGCCTATGTCACGCTGCGCGATGCGCTGCACCATCTGGCCTTACAGGAGCTGCCGGGGCATGTCGAAGAAGACGCTTATGCCCGTGAAAAAGCGGTGGTGAATGCCAGCTGGCAGACATGGCTGGGGGCCTGATATTACCGTGCAGACGCGATGATTAGTCACTGACACTATTGTGCTATTATCGCGCGCACTCATTTTTACTGCAGTCTGGAGTCTCTGGAATGAAAATTACACTGCCTGATTTTACGCGTGCGGGTGTGTTGGTGGTTGGCGATGTGATGCTGGATCGCTACTGGCACGGCCCGACCAGCCGTATTTCACCTGAAGCACCGGTACCGGTGGTAAAAGTCGATCACGTGGAGGAGCGTCCGGGTGGTGCCGCTAACGTCGCCATGAATATTGCTGCACTGGGCGCGCAGTCACGGCTGGTGGGGCTGACCGGCGTTGATGACGCCGCGCGTGCGCTGAGTGCGACCCTCACCGGTGTCAACGTGCAGTGTGATTTTGTCCCGGTACCGACCCATCCGACCATTACCAAACTGCGCGTGTTGTCCCGTAATCAGCAGCTGATCCGCCTTGATTTCGAAGAGGGATTTGAAGGCGTCGATCCGGCACCGATGCACGAGCGCATCGAACAGTCGCTGCCGAAAATAGGTGCGCTGGTGCTGTCAGACTACGCCAAAGGTGCGCTGGCCAGCGTGGAGACGATGATCGCCCTGGCCCGTAAAGCCGGTGTTCCGGTGCTGGTCGACCCGAAAGGCACCGACTTTGGACGCTATCACGGCGCAACGCTGCTGACGCCGAATCTTTCCGAATTCGAAGCGGTAGTCGGCAAGTGTACGAGCGAAGACGAGATTGTTGAGCGCGGCACGAAACTGATGTTACAGCATGCGCTCTCTGCGCTGCTGGTGACGCGTTCAGAGCACGGTATGACCTTGCTGCAGCCGGGTAAAGCCCCGTTCCATATGCCAACGCAGGCCCAGGAAGTATTTGACGTCACCGGGGCAGGCGACACGGTGATCGGCGTGCTGGCGGCGGCGCTGGCGGCCGGTAATACCCTCGAGGAGAGCTGTTTCCTCGCCAACGCGGCGGCCGGTGTCGTGGTCGGCAAGCTGGGGACGTCTACCGTATCCCCGGTCGAGCTGGAAAATGCGATCCGCGCCCGCCCGGAATCCGGTTTTGGCGTGATGGATGAAGCGCAGCTGATTGCTGAGGTGGCGAAAGCCCGTCAGCGTGGCGAGAAAGTGGTGATGACCAACGGCGTCTTCGACATTCTTCACGCCGGACACGTCTCCTACCTGGCCAATGCCCGTAAGCTGGGCGACCGGCTGATTGTGGCGGTTAACAGCGACGCGTCAACCCGCCGCCTGAAAGGCGAAACCCGTCCGGTTAACCCGCTGATCAATCGTATGATCGTGCTGGGTGCGCTGGAAGCGGTGGACTGGGTGATTGGCTTTGAAGAAGACACCCCGCAGCGCCTGATTGCTGAGGTTCTGCCCGATCTGCTGGTCAAAGGCGGCGACTACAAGCCGGAAGAGATTGCCGGCAGTAAAGAAGTGTGGGCTAACGGCGGTGACGTGCGGGTGCTCAATTTCGAAGACGGTATTTCGACCAGTAATATCATCAAAACGATTATCTCGGGAACCGGGAACCACTAATCGTCGACGGCTGCCCGGGGAGGGCAGCCGTATACTGCGTTGTCACTTATTCCGCTGCTTTTGGCTCGGTCACCGCAGGAACCGGAGCCGGAGAGACCCGGCTTTCCAGTTCGGCCAGACGCTGTTCAAGCGCGGCCAGCTTCTCGCGGGTGCGCAGCAGCACCTGAGTCTGTACGTCAAACTCTTCGCGGTTCACCACATCCAGACGGGTCAGCTGAGCCTGCAGCGTCTGACGGATTTTCTTCTCTACATCATCGCCAAACTCACGAATACCTTTCGGCATGGACTCATGAACCTGACGGGCAAGCTGTTCGATTTTTTTTGGGTCAAGCATAGCGGCTTCCTGATAGCAGCGAATTTGATCTTAGTGTAATGCCAGATGGCTCAGGTATAAACCTGAAAACGCCAAAGCGAAAAAATGGATATCAATTTGCCCGTTTTGTTCGTTGCTCTGTCACTTTTTCAGCGTTATGATGAATTTGCTTATTCTCAGGGCGGGGCGAAATTCCCCACCGGCGGTAAATCAGCGTTTGCTGAAAGCCCGCGAGCGCTTCAGGATCACTCCTGAAGGACAGCAGATCCGGTGTAATTCCGGGGCCGACGGTTAAAGTCCGGATGGGAGAGAGTAACGGATCATGACGGGCTTTTGCCTGCCTCGCGTTATTTTTTTGTCACTGCATGACACTCCTAAGCACGCCCTGGTTCTGGTAACCCATACATTTATTAAGGTTTATTTACCATGAATCAGTCGCTACTTTCTGAATTTGGCACGCCTGAACAGCGTGTAACCCGTGCCATCGAGGCGCTGCGCGAAGGCCGCGGTGTGATGGTCTTAGACGATGAAGATCGTGAAAACGAAGGTGATATGATCTTCGCTGCGGAAACCATGACCGTTGAGCAGATGGCGCTCACCATTCGTCACGGTAGCGGTATCGTCTGCCTGTGCCTGACCGAAGAACGTCTGCAGCAGCTTGAGCTGCCGATGATGGTTGAAGATAACACCAGCGCCTACGGCACCGGTTTTACCGTGACCATCGAAGCCGCGAAAGGCGTCACCACCGGCGTGTCGGCTTCCGACCGTCTGACCACCATCCGTACGGCAATCGCAGATGACACGAAACCAGACGATCTGAATCGTCCGGGGCACGTATTCCCGCTGCGCGGCCGTGCCGGTGGCGTGCTGACCCGCGGTGGTCACACCGAAGCCACTATCGACCTGGTGACGCTGGCAGGCTTCAAGCCGGCAGGCGTGCTGTGTGAATTGACCAATGACGATGGTTCCATGGCGCACGCGCCGGAAGCTATCGTGTTTGCCAAACAGCACAATATGCCGGTTGTGACCATCGAAGACCTGGTGGCATATCGTCGTAGTCACGAGACCCGCCAGGCCAGCTAATCCCCGTCATACTTCAGGCTATGGGTGCGTTGGCTTTCCTCGCGCACCCCAGTCACGTACTGATGTACGCTCCCGGGGATGTGCTGCGTGGCCGCCTGCCCTAACCTGAATTATTTAGGGGAGCATTCTCCGTCATACATCAGGCTATGGGTGCGTTGGCTCTCCTCGCGCACCCTGCTTTTAATCTGCTCTCTTCCTTCCATTTGTCCCTTCAAATTTTCTGACTATCTTCGTCAGGGTTATCCTGGTTCATCCGTGGCAAAAAGCGCGTAATGTGGACTGCATTGAACAAAAACTTTGCTGGAGTCACACCATGAGCCATACACGAATGCCTGCTCTGTTCCTCGGTCATGGCAGCCCGATGAACGTGCTGGAAGAGAATATCTGGACGGAAACCTGGCGAGAACTGGGCAAAACCCTGCCGCGTCCGAAGGCAATTATTGCCGTCTCGGCACACTGGTACACCCGGGGTACGGCCGTTACGGCGATGGAAAAGCCGCGCACGATCCATGATTTCGGCGGTTTCCCCCAGGCGCTGTTCGACACCCGCTATCCCGCCCCGGGTTCCCCGGCGCTGGCCCGCCAGGTGGCGGAAGCACTTTCGCCGGTGGCAGTGGAGCTGGATCAGGAATGGGGATTCGATCACGGTTCGTGGGGCGTGCTGATCAAAATGTACCCGCAGGCCGATATTCCGGTGGTCCAACTCAGTGTGGATGCAACCAGACCGGCGGCTTATCACTTTGAACTGGGCCGCAAGCTGGCTGCGCTGCGTGAGCAGGGCGTGATGATCGTCGCCAGCGGCAACGTGGTGCATAACCTGCGCATGGTGCGCTGGAGCGGGGAGGCGGAAGCCTGGCCGTGGGCAGAGTCCTTCAACCAGTACGTGCGCGAAAATCTGAGCTGGGAAGGTGAATCAGAGCAGCACCCGCTGATCAACTTTATGCAGCATGACGGGGCCGCGCTGTCTAACCCGACCCCGGAGCACTATCTGCCCCTGCTGTATGTGCTGGGTGCGCGTGCGGAAGGTGAGGCAATTACCATCCCGGTCGATGGTATAGTGATGGGTTCACTGAGTATGCTGTCGGTACAGGTAGGTTAACAGGCAGAAGCGGAAGGTTGACCGGAAAAGGTCATCCGTAAACAGGATGAGACCTGCGACAGAGGGCAGCCAGATAAAGGGCCGCCCTCTGCATGACAGGGACACACTCATTGTGCCGGAGCTGACGTTCTGTTGCGTCAGCCCGTTTTATTCAATAAATGCGTGGGGGTAGAACCGTGACAGATCCTGAGTGATCAGATCGCGATCTTCCCGCAGACCGATGCCCGCCGGCTGATCGTTAATCAGCCAGGAGCCAATCAGCGTGTAGCTGTCACCGAATTTCGGCAGCGGGTGGAACTGCTGCACGATCATCCCTTCCTCACCGTACGGCCCGTCAACGCGTGCAATTTCCTGACCGTTTTCTACGATGCTGATATTGGCCCCCTCACGGGAGAACAGCGGCTTAACCACATATTTATCCATGTGGGGCACGTTGTCTTCTGCGAAGTAAGCCGGCAGCAGATTAGGGTGATTCGGGAACATTTTCCATAACAGCGGCAGCAGTGCTTTGTTAGAGATAATGCTTTTCCAGCCCGGTTCCAGCCAGCGCACACCGGCATCCGCCAGCTTGGTGGAGAACATCTCACGCAGCATGAACTCCCACGGATAAAGCTTGAACAGGTTGCCAATCACCTGATCGTGCTGGTCGGTAAACTGCCCTTTCTCGCCCAGGCCAATCTCATCCATAAACAGGAATTCACTTGGCAGACCCGCTTCGGTCGCGCAGTCCTGCAGATACTGAACGGTGCCACGATCTTCATCGGTGTCACGGCAGCAGGCAAAATGAAGCCAGCTAAATCCGTGCTGCTGATGAAGTTCGGCAAAACGCTCAATCAGTTTTTCCTGCAGACTGTTGAACTGATCGCTGCCCGTCGGTAGCTGGCCGGCCTTGACCTGATCTTCCAGCCACAGCCACTGGAAAAACGCGGCTTCATACAGGGACGTCGGGGTATCCGCGTTGTTCTCCAGCAGTTTGGCCGGGGACTCTCCGTCCCAGGCCAGGTCCAGCCGGGAGTAGAGCGAAGGCTGCTGACTTTTCCATGACTCGCGCACGAAATCCCAGGTATGTTTTGGAATGCGAAACTTGGTCAGCAGCTCTTCGCTGTTAACCACCAGTTCCACCGCCTGCAAACACATCTGGTGCAGTTCGCTGGTGACATCTTCCAGATATTCAATCTGCTGCAACGTAAACTGGTAATAGGCGTCTTCACACCAGTACGGTTCCCCGTGCATGGTGTGAAAACGAAAACCATATTCCGTCGCTTTTTCACGCCAGTCGGGGCGTTCAGCAATGGCAATACGCTTCATCCGCGCTTAACCCCCCATGCTGCGGTTGGTGCCGGAGGCACTGCTACGCTGCATGGTGGTTTGTTTGGCAACGGTCTCACCAAAGCCACCGCGAGTGACGGTGCTGGTTGTGGCAGGTTTCGGAGCCAGGGCCGTTTTAGGAACGGTCATGGTGCGGCCTGGCGTTGCGGCACCATAGCTTTTGCCGCTGGCATCAACGAATTTTCCGTTCGCCGGGCTGGACGGGTTCTTTGAGGAGAACAGCGGTTGCTGCTGCCCCATACCGCCACCCATCATACGGCCCATCATGTAACCGGCCATCAGAGGCATCCAGAAGCTGCCGCTGGACTGTGATTCCGCATTCGTGGTGCCGACGCCAGCCTGAGCCGGAGCCTGCTGACACTGACCTTCACCAAATTCTGCCACACAGTCTTCACGGCTGGCATATTTCGGTGCGGTTTTCACCGCTTCTTCTTTGGCGCTGTTAAACGCCGTGGTGCATTGTGCGCTCTTGCCTGGGTTCGCAGCAGAGCAGTCATCCGCGTTCTGATACATAGAGACGGTTTCGTCGGCCTGTTCACATGCGGCCAGCATAAATACTGCACTTACCGCCAGCGCAACCGGCGTTAAATGACGTGCGCTCCAGCTTTTGCGAAAGGAGGCATGATTAATCTGTTTAGTCCGTTTCATCACTTTTCGTCCTGTGCCCAAAGGTAGTGCATAGGATAGGGGAACAGCGGTGAAAAATGAAGCGATGAGGCCTGACCAGGAGGGGATCTTTACGTAGCTATACGTTTGATTGTGAAGGGGCAGCCATCGCTGCCCCTCAGGGGACTACTGACCGAATGGATTGCCGCTGGCGCGAGGTGCTGCCGGGCGACGGGTCTCGGTGGCATTCGTGCTGCGAGGCGCTGTTTGTGCTCCGTCAGCATAGGCCGTCTGCTGTGCATTTTCCGGTGCAACAATCTCCGGCGAGGTGCCGACATCTTTGCCCAGATGATTGTTCAGCGTTTGCAGATCCTGCTCGTTCAGCGTACCCAGCGCAGACTTAATGTTGAGCTGGTTAATCATATAGCTGTAACGGGCGTTCGCCAGCTGCTGCTTGGCATTGTACAGCGTGGTGGTGGCATCCAGCACGTCGACGATGGTACGGGTACCCACCGAGTAACCGGCTTCCATCGCATCCAGAGAGCTTTGTGCCGACACAACAGATTGCTTATAGGCTTCAATGCTGCTGATTGACGCGTTCACGTTATTAAACGAAGAACGTACGGTCTGCACGGTGCTGCGGTGTGCGCTTTCCAGCTGCTCACTGGCGGCCACAAACGCATACTGCGCCTGTTTCACCTGGGAGCTGACCGATCCACCGCTGTACAGCGGCATATTGAAGCTCAGGCCGACCTGGTTGCTGCCGCTGATGTTGTCATTGCTGTTCGGGCTGGCACGTTCGCCGCCATAACGGGTATTTGACAGGCCGGTTGAGGCGGTCAGATCCAGCGTTGGCATATGACCCGTTTCTGAAGAACGGATCTGCTCACGCGCCAGGTCCTGAGACAGGCGGGCGGACAGCAGCGACAGGTTGCGGCTTTCCGCTTCTTTCAGCAGCGCATTGACCGGCTGAGGTTTTTCAGTTTTGAACGTATCAACGTTTAGCGAGGCCAGGTTTGGATAGTAATTACCGGTCACCTGACGCAGGGTTTCTACCGCGTTGTCGAGGGCATTACGCGCCGAGACTTCGTTGGCCAGTACGGTGTCGTACTGTGAGCGGGCGTTCTGCACGTCGGTGATAGCGACCAGGCCAACGTTAAAGCGCTGGGTGGTTTGATCCAGTTCGCGATAGATGGACTGCTTCTGCGCTTCGGTGTAGGACAGCGTATCGATCGCATTCAGCACGTTGAAATACGCCGTCGCCGTGTTCAGGATCAGCGTTTGCTGTGCCGTCTGATAGGTGACATCCTGAATACCGGCCGTTTTTTCCTGCAGTGTCAGCGCACGCCATTTTGACATGTCAAAAATGGTTTGCGTCAGCTGCAGGGAGGCGCTTTTAGAATCGTTATGGGTATCCCGGGCGTCGCGGTAGCCGCTGTTATAGGTATAGTCAGCACCCAGGCCTAACTGCGGTAACAGCGGGCTGCGGGCTTCATTAATTTTCTCAAAGGCAGCATCACGATCGGCCGCAGAGCTACGAAGGTCAGGATTTGATAAACGTGCCTGCTGATATACCTGCAGCAGGTTTTCAGCCTGGCTGGCAACACTGAAGCCGCCCAGGCTCAGACCGATGAGTAAAGGGAGCAGTTTGTTCATTTGCATTCCTTGTAGTGCAGCAAAATTGCTATGGTAGCGCTGACGTAGGCCAAAAATTATCGCCGATAATAGCAGAGAGTTCCGATAAGGTAAGTTGGCTGAAAGTGCCATCCTGCCTTAATTTACTTAAATAAGTCGTTAAGAACCAGACAACTGTTGGAATACTCTTGCACTTTACGTTTTTGCCACCACTTCCCAGGAGAGGTTGTTATGGAAACTGGTCACAATTACCCAGTGACTTTCACCAAAAACGATGTAGAAATTATTGCACGTGAGACGCTGTATCGCGGTTTTTTTTCGCTGGAGCGCTACCGGTTTCGTCACCGCTTGTTTAACGGTGGCATGAGTGGTGAAGTGACCCGGGAAATTTTTGAGCGCGGCCACGCGGCGGTGCTGCTACCCTATGACCCTCAGCGAGACGAAGTGGTACTGATTGAGCAAATCCGTATTGCCGCGTACGACACCAGCCCAACACCCTGGGTGCTGGAACTGGTGGCCGGGATGATTGAACCGGGTGAAACCCCGGAAGAGGTGGCCCGCCGGGAAGCCGTGGAAGAGGCAGGGATCGTTGCCGGACGGGTTAAACCGGTGGTGAACTATCTCTCCAGTGCGGGAGGCACCACTGAGCGCCTGTCAGTATTTGTTGGTGAAGTGGATGCCAGCGTGGCCGAGGGAAACCACGGGCTGGAGGAGGAGAATGAGGATATTCTCGTTCATGTGGTCAGCCGCAGTCAGGCTTATCAGTGGGTGGAACAGGGGAAAATTGATAACGCAGCGGCTGTCATTGCTTTGCAATGGCTGGAGTTGCACCATAAACAGCTACGAGAAGAGTGGAATCCTGAATAATGAAACGCTATGTCCCCGATTTTCCTGAAATGATGCGCGTCTGCGAAACAAATTTTGCGCAGCTGCGGCGCCTGTTACCTAAGGAGGATCGGGCGGGAGAGTCGATGGCGTATCAGGTGAACGGTGCCAGCTATCGGATCACCATCCTGGAGTCGACCCGTTACACCACGCTGGTGGAGATCCGACAAACGGCCCCCGCAGTGAGCTATTGGAGCCTGCCTTCAATGTCGGTCAGGCTTTACCACGATGCGATGGTGGCGGAAGTGTGTTCAACACAGCAGATCTATCGCTTTAAAGCACGCTATGATTATCCTAATAAAAAATTGCATCAGCGTGATGAAAAACACCAAATTAACCAGTTTTTAGCGGACTGGCTGCGCTATTGTTTGTCCCACGGTGCGATGGCCGTTCCGGTATAAAAGATAGCTGCGACATTTTCAGAGCGAGTTAAGGACGTTGATTGGATAGCCTGTTAAAACTTCCTGTGGCGAGTGGGTCCAGAGTCAGGATTTTACAGATAACGGACACCCACCTCTTTGCAGGCAAACACGAAACGCTGCTAGGGGTGAATACCTGGGCCAGTTTTGACGCCGTTCTGGAGGTGATCACCGCAGAGCAGCGTCACTACGATCTCGTTGTCGCGACCGGCGACCTGGCGCAGGACCACTCCATTGAGGCCTATCAGCATTTTGCTGAGGGCATCGCACGTCTGTCGGCCCCCTGCGTCTGGTTGCCTGGTAATCATGACTTCCAGCCCACGATGTTCAGCACGCTGGCGGCGTCTTGTATTGCCGATCAAAAACAGGTGCTGGTGGGCGACCACTGGCAGATTGTGCTGCTCGACAGTCAGGTGTTTGGCGTCCCGCACGGAGAACTGAGCGACTATCAGCTGGAGTGGCTGGAAAGTGCGCTGGCGGCCGAACCGCAGCGCCACACGCTGGTGTTATTGCATCATCATCCGGTGCCGTCGGGGTGTTCATGGCTGGACCAGCACAGCCTGCGGAATCCGCATATGTTGGATATTGTCCTGCGACGCTATCCGCGGGCAAAAACCCTGCTGTGCGGCCATATTCATCAGGAACTTGACCTTGACTGGCACGGACGGCGCGTACTGGCTTCGCCATCGACCTGCGTGCAGTTCAAGCCGCACTGCACCAACTTCACCATTGATGCCGAGTCTCCCGGCTGGCGCTGGCTTGACCTCTATGATGACGGTCGACTGGAAACCCAGGTGCAGCGTCTGACCACGCGCATGTTTAACCCGGATCTCGATTCAGAAGGATACTGACCGATGGCCACGCTGCTGTATCTGCATGGTTTTAACAGCTCCCCCCAGTCCGCGAAGGCCACCCAGTTTAAACAGTGGCTGGCGGAACATCGCCCGGACATCCGGCTGCATGTGCCGCAGCTTCCGGCTTTCCCTTCTGAAGCTGCCGCCCTGCTGGAGACATTTGTCATGCAGTCGGCGGGGGAACAGCTGGGGATTATTGGCTCATCACTGGGCGGCTATTACGCGACCTGGCTGTCGCAATGCTTCACCCTCCCTGCCGTGGTGGTTAACCCGGCGGTGCGCCCGTTTGAGCTGCTGGCCGATTATCTCGGCCACAACGAGAACCCATACACCGGCCAGCAATATGTGTTAGAGTCTCGCCATATTTACGATCTAAAAGTGATGCAGATTGACCCGTTAGAGTCGCCGGATTTGCTCTGGTTACTGCAGCAAACGGGTGATGAAGTGCTCGACTACCGCCAGGCCCTGGACTACTACAGCGCCTGCCGCCAGACGGTAGAAGAGGGCGGAAATCATGCTTTTATCGGATTCGAACGCCATTTCTCCGCCATGCTCGCCTTCCTGGGTTTTCAGGAGTGAGTTTACGCCGGAGTCTGGTCACTCATTTTTAGCCACTACCAATCAGATTGTTACGATGACTCAATCCAGCTACAACGCTGACTCCATTGAGGTTCTCAGCGGCCTTGAACCCGTGCGTCGCCGCCCGGGCATGTACACCGATACCGTGCGTCCTAACCACTTAGGCCAGGAAGTGATCGATAACAGCGTGGATGAAGCGCTGGCCGGTCACGCCAAACGCGTGGAAGTGATCCTGCACGCCGATCAGTCGTTGGAAGTGATCGACGACGGGCGCGGCATGCCGGTGGATATTCACCCGGAAGAGGGCGTACCGGCCGTTGAGCTGATTTTCTGCCGCCTCCATGCCGGCGGTAAATTCTCAAATAAAAACTACCAGTTCTCCGGCGGCTTGCACGGCGTGGGGATCTCGGTGGTCAACGCGCTGTCAAAACGCGTCGAAGTCACCGTTCGCCGTAACGGCGAAGTGTACGAAATGGCGTTTGAAAACGGCGATAAAGTGCAGGATCTGACGGTCACCGGCACCGTCGGTAAACGTAATACCGGCACCCGCGTCCAGTTCTGGCCGGATGAGTCCTTCTTTGACAGCCCGCGCTTCTCCGTTTCGCGCCTCAGCCACCTGCTGAAAGCCAAAGCCGTGCTGTGCCCGGGCGTCGAGATTGTTTTCAAAGATAAGCTGAACAATACCGAACAGACCTGGTGCTACGCCGATGGCCTGACCGATTACCTGATGGAAGCCGTCAATGGTCTGCCAACGCTGCCAGAAAAAGCCTTCGTCGGCGCGTTCGCCGGGGATGTAGAGGCGGTCGACTGGGCGCTGCTGTGGCTGCCGGAAGGCGGTGAACTGCTGACGGAAAGCTACGTTAACCTGATCCCGACCATGCAGGGCGGCACCCACGTGAACGGCCTGCGTCAGGGCCTGCTCGACGCCATGCGCGAGTTCTGTGAATACCGTAATATCCTGCCGCGCGGCGTTAAGCTGTCGGCAGAAGATATCTGGGACCGCTGCGCCTACGTGCTGTCGGTGAAAATGCAGGATCCGCAGTTTGCCGGGCAGACCAAAGAGCGTCTGTCATCCCGTCAGTGCGCGGCGTTTGTGTCCGGCGTGGTGAAAGACGCCTTCAGCCTGTGGCTGAATCAGAACGTCCAGGCCGCAGAAATGCTGGCAGAGCTGGCGATTTCCAGCGCCCAGCGCCGCCTGCGCGCAGCGAAAAAAGTGGTGCGTAAAAAGCTGACCAGCGGGCCGGCCCTGCCGGGTAAACTGGCCGACTGCTCTGCCCAGGATCTTGCCCGTACGGAGCTGTTCCTCGTGGAAGGTGACTCAGCAGGCGGATCGGCCAAGCAGGCGCGTGACCGTGAGTATCAGGCGATCATGCCGCTGAAGGGCAAGATCCTCAATACCTGGGAAGTCTCCTCGGATGAGGTGCTGGCGTCGCAGGAGGTGCATGACATTTCCGTGGCGATCGGTATCGATCCTGACAGTGAAGACCTGAGCCAGCTGCGCTACGGCAAGATCTGCATCCTTGCGGATGCGGACTCCGACGGCCTGCACATCGCCACGCTGCTGTGTGCGCTGTTTGTTCGCCACTTCAGCACGCTGGTAAAAAATGGCCACGTTTACGTGGCAATGCCGCCGCTGTACCGTATTGATCTCGGTAAAGAGGTTTATTACGCGCTGGATGAAGAAGAGAAAGCGGGCATTCTTGAGCAGTTAAAGCGCAAGAAAGGCAAACCGGGCGTGCAGCGCTTTAAAGGGCTGGGCGAAATGAACCCGTTGCAGCTGCGCGAAACCACGCTGGATCCGAACACCCGCCGTCTGGTGCAGCTCACCATCAGTGATGAAGATCTCCCGCATACGATGGCGGTGATGGACATGTTGCTGGCGAAAAAACGCTCTGAAGATCGCCGTAACTGGCTGCAGGAAAAAGGCGACATGGCAGAAATCGAGGTCTGAGGATTTTCGACGCCAGCGCTGCGGGCCGACTGTTTTTCCCTCACCGGGAGGGCAGTTGGCCCCTTTTTTTGCGAAATAATCCGCTGATATTCTTTCTGAGGCGAGATTTAAGCAATAAAGAGTAAGGGGAATGGGCCGTGAGGGTGTACTATACGCGTCCAAACAACACAGGAAATATTTATGGCTTATAATCAAAAACAACCTAAATCAAACGGTTTTCTCATCTCCATCGCCTGTCCTAAGTGCAGTAAAAGTGCTGATCACAGCGCCCCCAGAGTTCATAAGAATAAAAACCTTCTTTGCCCATTCTGCAGTGTCCTCTTTACCCCTTCTGAAACGAAAATTTAAACCCAGACTTCTGCTTTGCTGCCATTGGTCGGAATTTTCTGCCCTCAGGCCCGGTGAAGCCGTAAGCGCATAAAGACGTCAACCTGTGCGAGGTCCTGCCGTGATTCTGTTAGAATTGCAGGGTCATCTTTCTACCAGGTTGAACTCTTGAAAATCACCCTTGAAGAGCTTCGTGCGTGGGTCGTCGTGGTCGATACCGGTTCGATCACTGCCGCCGCGGAGCAGCTTAACCAGACCACCTCCGGTATCAGTCGCGCGCTCAGCCGTCTGGAAAGCAAACTGCAAACCACGCTGCTGCACCGCACCACCCGTCGCATTGCGCTGACCGAGGAAGGGCAGATCTTTCTTGAGCACGCCCGGCAGATTATCCGTTCGGTGGAAACCGCCGAAGAGCAGATTGCCCAGCGGCGTGAAATCCCCTCCGGTCGCCTGCGCGTCAATGCCGCTACGCCGTTTATGCTGCACGTCATCGTGCCGCTGATGCCGGAGTTCTCACGGCGTTTTCCACTGATCCAGTTAGAACTGAATACCGATGAAGTGGTGATCGACCTGCTGGAGCAGCAGACCGATATTGCCATCCGCATTGGCGAATTGCGTGATTCCACCATGCACGCCCGCGCACTTGGCAGCAGCAGGCTGCGGCTGATGGCCAGCCCGGCCTATCTGCAGGAGCACGGCGTGCCGCTTAGCGTCGCTGATATGGTGGATAAGCACCGTCTGCTGGGCTTCTGCAATCTGGATCAGCACAACATCTGGCCGGTATGGCGTTCGGAAGGGGAGTTTTTGCAGATTAAACCGACGGTGATGGCCTCCAGCGGGGAGACGCTGCGTCAGCTGGCGGTTAACGGCATGGGTATTGCGCGGGTGTCGGACTTTCTCAGCCGGGAGGATGTCGCCTCCGGCAGGCTGGTGCCGGTGCTGGAGGCGGAGACACGGGAGATGTTTCACCCGATCCATGCGGTGTACTACCGCAACAGCACGCTGGCCGTGCGCATCCGCTGCTTCCTCGACTATCTCAGCGAGCAGTTTGCCAGCAAGACCCTGCTGTAAAAGGACGAACCGAAACAGAAGGTCCGCCCCTGCATGGCAAGGTGATAACCGCCAGGGGCCGACTTTTTACCGGTCAGCCCGCTGGCCTTTACAGCGCCGGTTCCAGTACAAAAATTTTCACATCGACCACATCATCTTTGATGGCGGTGCGATGCCGTTCCATATGGTCAGCCTGCTGGTGCTGCTCCAGATGTCGCAGTGAATCCCAGTGCTCCACCATAAAAATGGAATCAGGAGAGTGCTGCTTCCAGGGCACCTGGGCTTTGTGGTCAATCAGCGCCTGGTAGCTACCGCAGCCTTCTTCATCCAGCACGGTGGGGGTCAGACGCTCAATAGCGTGTAAAACGGCAGTACGTCGGCCTGGCTTGATACAGATTTCAGCGATTACGGTCAGCATACTGTTTCCTTTTTACCGGGGAACCCAATGGGTGAGTGTCCAGTTAAGCAAAAATCGCGCTCAGATGAGTCCGATAGCGCGCGATATCGCCTTCAATATCCGGCTGTTTGATCACATCGTTACAGATAAAGGTCGGCAGACCGTCCATACCGAGGAACTGGTTGGCCTTGTGGAAGTGCAGATAGACACCGTCTACGCCCACGCCTTCAAAGAACTGTTCCGGGTCGGTAAACGCCTGGAGCGGCGCATTCCAGGTCAGGGACAGCATATAGGTTTTGCCCTGCAGCAGGCCGCCTGAACCATATTTTTTCGCCGCATCGGAGCGGGTACGGCCATCGCTGGCGTACAGTTTACCGTGGCCTTCAGTGAAGACTTCGTCGATATATTTTTTCAGCGTCCACGGCTCGCCCATCCACCAGCCCGGCATTTGATAAATAACGGTATCGGCGGCAAGATATTTGTCGATTTCATCGGCGACCACGTAACCGTCGTCCAGCACGGTGACATCGACCTGATGACCGGCATCGCGCAGGAAGCTCGCCGCAACGTGGGTCAGGGTATGGTTCAGTTCACCTTTGGAGTGGGCGAAGGCTTTACCGGCATCAATAATTAAAATCTGGCTCATGTATTTTTCTCAACAGTGTGCAATGCCGGAGAGTGTATCCGACGTCAGCCGTGAGAAAAATGGGGTGCTAATCACAATACTATTGCGTTTTAAGCAACAATACGCGGCACTGATAATAACAATGAGAGAACTATGATGATGAAAATCGGGGCTGCGGCCCTCCTGCTGGTCGCGGGCAGCGCCAGCGCGCAGTCACATCTTGACCGTGCAATGCAAAGCAAAACGCTGGTGGTCTGCACCACCGGGGACTACAAGCCCTATACCTATCTGCGTCAGGACGGCAGCTACGAGGGGATTGATATCTCCCTGGTACAGTCGCTGGCAAAAAGTCTGGGGGCGGAGGTGAAGTGGGTGCCGACCACCTGGAAAACCCTGACGCCTGATTTTATCGGTAAGCAGTGCGACGTAGCCCTGGGGGGCGTTTCAGTGACGCTGAAACGCCAGCAGACGGCATGGTTCGCCAACCCGCTGGATACCGATGGCAAAATCCCTCTGGTGCGCTGCGCGGATAAGAAGAAATACCGTACGGTGGAGCAGATGAACAAAGCATCGGTACGTCTGATTGAACCGGCGGGTGGAACCAATGAGGCCTTCGTGCATGCGTACCTGCCGAAAGCGAACCTGACGCTGTTTCACGATAACGTGACGATTTTCCAGCAGCTGGTGGACAAAAAAGCGGACGTGATGATCACCGACGCCTCTGAAGCGCTCTATCAGCAGAAGCGCTATCCGTCGCTGTGCGCCATTAACCCGGATAAACCGCTGCAGTACGGGGAAAAGGCCTGGATGCTGCCGCGCGATGATATCAGCTGGAAAATGTACGTTGATCAGTGGCTGCATCTGAGTAAAGCCACCGGTGAATACCAGCAGATTGTAGAGCAGTGGTTAGCGGGGAAATAACGGCAGGCCAGGGACAAATCAAATTCAAGGGGCGGCGGCGACTGGCCGCCCCTTGTCGCCCAACCCGCGCCGCGGGAAAGCGAAACGAACGTGACCTTAAGCCCTGGCCCTGGACCTTAAAACAGCGGCCCAAACCAAAGCCCCAGCCTAGCGATATAAATCCGCTTTACCCGTCGATCCAAACAGGGACATTTTATAGGCGATCACCGCTTTTGCCGCTTTGATCGGCTCCGGGTAGATGGCATTCGGATCCCACCAGGCTTCACGGCTGAGGATCTCACGCGCTTTAGCGAAATAGGCGTATTTCATATCGCTGGAGATATTGATCTTACCGACGCCGAGCGTCACGGATTCGGCGATCTCCGCATCCGGGTTGGCCGATCCGCCGTGCAGCACCAGCGGGATCGCCACGCGCTGTGAGATCTCGCGCAGAATATGCATCTGCAGTTCCGGCTTCATATCCTTTGGATAAATGCCGTGCGCCGTACCGATAGCCACGGCCAGCGTGTCCACCCCGGTGCGGGTGACAAAGTCCTCAGCCTGATCGGGATCGGTATAAATGACCTTACTGACCCCGCCCTCCACTGAAGTGCCGGTATCACCAATGGTGCCCAGCTCGCCTTCCACCGAGATCCCCACCGCATGGGCCAGCTTGACCACTTCCTGCGTCAGCGCCACATTCTCTTCATACGGCAGCAGCGACCCATCAATCATCACGGAGGTAAACCCGCACTGAATCGCGCGCTGGACGTGCTCAACCGATGCGCCGTGATCAAGATGGATAACAAAAGGAATACGGCTGCGCAGGGTGCGTTCACGCACATAGCCGAAGAACTCATCGGTCACGAACTCCAGTTCACTGGGGTGGATGGAGATGATCGCCGGGCTATTGCTGGCTTCCGCCTGTTCGACGACGGCGCGGATAAAGCAGCTGTCGGCGACGTTAAAGGCACCAATGGCGAAGCGATTTTCACGGGTTGGTTTTAACAGTTCGTGCATTGACATCAACATGGTTGTACTCCTTCAGGGTCAGATTTTAGGCAACACTTTCCTTCACCGGCGACGGACACCGGTGAGATACAGGGCAGGTGGAAAGGGATCAGGCGTTACGCACAGCCTGCGGTACCTGATCCGTTAACTGATTCAGTGACACAGGCGGTTTCTGTCGGGTCCGCCAGCGCAGTATCGAGTGAATGAACCCTCACCGCGCCTTATTCCAGGGTGAATGTAATGTCTTCGTCACGTAGCGTACCGTCGTCAACATCATCGAATTCTTCGTCGGCAGCGGTGACGGTTTTTTTGATCAGCGACAGCATGACGCCGCAGATCACCGTACCGATTGCCAGGGCCAGGCAGAACATTACGGGCTTCGTGAACAGCGGGACGACAAACATGCCACCGTGTGGTACCGGTGCCCCAACGCCCCAGACCATAATCAACCCGCCAGCAATGGCCGACGCCACGACGCAGCTGCCCACCACGCGAAACAGGTCGCGTGCCGCAATCGGGATCACCCCTTCCGTGATCATGCAGATCCCCATGGGTAGCGCGGCTTTCAGCGCCTCCTTTTCCGCCCGCGTGTATTTGTTGCGCGTCAGCAGGAAGGAGAGGGTAATACCAAACGGAGGGATCATCGAACCGGCAAACTTCACGGCTTCCGGGCCGTAAATACCATCGACCAGCATGCCGTCAGCGAACAGCGACATGGTTTTATTGACCGGTCCGCCGAAGTCAAAAGTGGCCATGGCACCAAGGATCGCCCCCATCAGAAACTTCGATCCGCCCTGCATCGACTCCAGCAGATGGATCAGCGCTTTTTGCAGCCAGACGATCGGCTGGCCGATAAAGGTCATCATCAGCAGCCCGGCGATCACCGTGCTCAGCACCGGCAGGATCATCACCGGCATCAGGCCCTGCATGGAGGCCGGTAATTTTATGGTGCGCTTCAGCAGCAAAACGGTATAACCCACCAGGAAGCCGCCGAGAATACCGCCGATAAACCCGGTGCCGATCTGCCCGCAGATAAAACCGACGATCAGGCCCGGTGCAAAACCCGGACGGTCGGCAACCGACCAGGCGATGGCCGCAGAAATCAGCGGGACGATCAGGCCCATCCCCCAGCCGCCGATCTGATTCAGCATCCACGCGACGCTACCGGTCTGTTTACCGACATCGGGGCCGCCGATCACCTGACCGAGAGCAATGCAGATCCCGGCGGCGACGATCAGTGGGATCATCCATGAGATCCCGGTCAACAGATGACCCTTGATCTCTTGTCCCAGTTTTTTAGATTGACTGTTCATGGTGATCTCCCCTCAGAGTGGTCAGGCGCGTGTGAGCGAATCGGCCACTTTTTCAAGGAATTTCACCGGGGACTTAATCACGACATCGGTTTTGACCCGCACCACCGGTTTACCCTTAAAACGCTCTTCGCCGTTAATTTTGATATCCACCGCCAGGATCACCACGTCGGCGGCGGCAATATCTGCCGCACTCAGGGGATTCTCGGTACCGATGGTGCCCTGGGTTTCGACCAGAATGTCGAAGTGGAGCGCCTTTGCGCCTTTAATCAGTTTTTCTCGCGCGATGTAGGTATGCGCGATGCCTGCCGTGCAGGCGGCCACACAAACAATCTTCATGGTATGCCTCGTTTTCAGTGTTAACAGAGGTCTGTTTCCGCGTACTGGCTGAACAGTTCGATAATGCTTTCGGCATCCTGCTCCTGTAACAGTTGAGCTATCACGTCATCATCGGCCAGGGCGCAGGCCACCTGAGACAGAAGGCGAATATGGGTGGTATTTTGATCTTCCATGCGCACCGCAAATAAAATAATGCAGCGTACTTCGCTGCCATCGAGCGTTTCCCACGGGATATCGCTGCGGGTGCGGCCAATCGCCAGCGTGGTCTGTTTTACCGCCAGTGATTTACCGTGCGGAATGGCAATATGATTCTCAAACCCGGTTGAACCTTCCGCTTCACGCAGCCAGACGTCGTGCATAAAATCCTCTTTCGAGGTCAGGGCGCCGTCCTCATACAGCAAATCAGTCAGTTCGCGGATCGCTTCGTCTTTACTGCTGGCGTTCATGTTTAATTTGACGCGCCGGGCGCTGAGAATCTTAGTGATATCCATCGGCAAACCTCTTAAGTACAAGTTGAAAAGACGTGCTCTGACGCCTTGAAACGATCGGTTGCCTGCAGTAATTTGCTGGCAATGACCTTCTCGGTGACGCGCTTAATATCGTCGTCGTTAAAAAAGGCGGATACGTAGACCACCGGGAGCGGCTGCTCCGCCAGATGGATGGTAGAGATTACCAGCTCAATATCCTGCTGCTGGCAGTACGTGTTCAGGGAGCTGGCAGAAACTACCCCCGTAATCACCCAGTCGGGGAAAGCGCGCAGAATGCGGCTTTTCAGCAGGTGCGAGGTACCCACGCCGCTGGAGCAGACGATCAGGATGCGTTTGTGGGCTATCTGGCGCTCCAGCGCGGCCTGAAAATGTACCGTCAGATAGCCGATCTCATCATCCGCAATCTCCGGTAAGTGAAAGCGCTGGCACAACTGCATCACCGCGTGTCCGGTGAGCTGATAAATATCGCCCAGCTCCTGTTTAATATCTTCCAGCAGCGGATTGCGGATGCGGATATGGTATTTCAGCCGGTTAAGCAGAGGTTTAATATGAATCAACAGACCTTCATGCAGCAGACGATCGTCCCTGAGATTGATATTTATTACCTCAGAAAAAGTTGCGATTAAATCCAGCGTTAAATGACGGGATTCACTATTGGATAGCTGACAGCACAGCGGTGGGTTGGCAGGATTGTCCTCAACCACAATGCCGGATGAGATAATATATTGATAAACAAACCACACTTCATCGCAGGGTAGCGTATTATTCATTTTTTGTTCAATCTGGTTGACCATTCCCTGAGCAATAGTGAAAACGATTTCATCGGCTTTCTGATTGATGTTTTCTTCGCTAAGAATAAGCGGATTTCCCAGCGCCATTCGGTGCATCATAATTAATATGTGAGTAAAAAGATTAATATAATACGGTTCACCTAATGGATACGTTAGCTGCTGTTCCATCTGCTGTAAAAGCTGCTGAACAAAAAGCACATCCTCTTCGCCAAAATAGTGCGTCAGTGCCTTATAGCTGCCGGGATCAAGACGTGAATGATTGACGACCCCCGGCTCCTGAAAATTCATTACATCATTAATCAGCGAGGCCATGGCCTGGCGGATATGGTTTTCACTGCCTTCAATATGCGTTCCGCTTTGGCCTCGTACCAGCGTCAGGCCGAGTGGGGCTATCCAGCTCTCAATGATTTTCAGATCGTTAACAATAGAGGCACTACTGATAAAGTAGCGTTCTGACAGCTTGCTGATGGAGGTTTCCCGTGGCGTATCACTCAGAAGCTGAGAGGCAATTTTCACCCGACGGGAATTATTGGCCAGCGCTTCCGCGCCTCCTTCTTCTGGCGTGAAAAGCTGTTCCAGCAGCATCAAACGCTGGCTGTCATCGACAATCAGCATAATACCAATGCCTGCCTTTTTCTCTGTCGTGATATTCCACTCCGTTAACAGGGTTTCGATAAAATGAATGTCGCGATGTACCGTCTTTTCAGAAACAGCCAGCCAGCTGGCCATATTTTTAACGGAAACATATTCCGGGTGTTGCAGCAGGTACTTAAGTAATTTCTGTTGGCGTAAGGTCAGAGCTTGCATCAGATCACCCTTAAGTTTTATTTATTTATCATTCCGGGTTGGATTTATCATGTGCTGACTGAGTGAGTGTCAATCTAGTTGCTGACAGGCAAGTGGGCAATACTAAAGCTTGTCCCTGTGCGGGACATAATTAAAACGGTGTGGCGAGTTGGAATTATTTGGGAGGCAGATCACATTAACCATGAGAAAAATAAATGTGATCCTGTTCTCATATTATTCCCTTTATTCATTCTCTTTCACAAAGATTAATTTCGGCGTGAGGCGGTCACAATTTGTTGTCTGCGCCCGGGCTTAACCGTTGTTCCCTGTGACAGACCCTTATCAGATAAGGTACTATCCTCGCCAAACTTACCGCAGTGTGCCGCTGGCCCTTAACGCGCCGCGATGTGAGGAAAAGAGAACAATGACTGATCTGACGCAGGATGGTGCAGAGCGCCTTGCCCTGCATACCTTTACCGAGAATGCGTACCTTAACTATTCCATGTACGTCATCATGGATCGTGCGCTTCCTTATATTGGCGATGGCCTGAAGCCCGTTCAGCGACGCATTGTGTATGCGATGTCAGAACTGGGACTGAGCAACAACGCCAAGTTCAAAAAATCGGCCCGTACCGTCGGTGACGTGCTGGGTAAATACCATCCGCACGGCGACAGTGCCTGCTATGAAGCCATGGTGCTGATGGCGCAGCCTTTCTCCTATCGTTACCCACTGGTCGATGGCCAGGGCAACTGGGGGGCACCGGACGATCCAAAATCCTTCGCCGCGATGCGTTATACCGAGTCACGTCTGTCGAAGTATGCTGAAGTCCTGCTGGGAGAGCTCGGTCAGGGCACCGTCGACTATGTTCCTAACTTTGACGGCACCATGCAGGAGCCGTCAATGCTGCCGGCGCGCCTGCCGAATATTCTGCTCAACGGCACCACCGGTATTGCCGTGGGGATGGCGACCGATATTCCGCCACATAACCTGCGCGAAGTGGCGAAAGCCGCCATTGCGCTGATCGACAGCCCGAAAACCACGCTCGATGAGCTGCTTGATATCGTTCAGGGGCCGGATTATCCGACAGAAGCGGAGATCATTACTCCGCGCAACGAGATCCGCAAAATTTATCAGAGCGGTCGTGGCTCGGTGCGGATGCGTGCGGTATGGAAGAAAGAAGACGGCGACGTGGTGATCACCGCGCTGCCGCACCAGGTGTCCGGGGCACGCGTGCTGGAGCAGATCGCCGCCCAGATGCGTAATAAAAAGCTGCCGATGGTGGAAGACCTGCGCGATGAATCCAACCACGAGAATCCGACGCGGCTGGTGATCGTGCCGCGCTCCAACCGTGTGGATATGGAACAGGTGATGAACCACCTGTTTGCCACCACCGATCTGGAACGCAGCTACCGCATTAACCTGAACATGATTGGCCTGGATAATCGTCCGGCGGTAAAAAACCTGCTGGAGATCCTCAGTGAGTGGCTGGTGTTCCGCCGTGATACGGTGCGTCGCCGCCTTAACTTCCGTCTGGATAAGGTGCAGAAGCGCCTGCATATCCTCGGCGGTTTGCTGGTGGCGTTCCTCAATATTGACGAAGTGATTCATATCATCCGCTCCGAGGATGAGCCTAAGCCGGTACTGATGTCGCGTTTCGACCTCTCTGAAACCCAGGCTGAAGCCATCCTTGAACTGAAACTCCGCCATCTTGCCAAGCTGGAAGAGATGAAAATTCGCGGTGAGCAGGATGAACTGGAAAAAGAGCGGGCGTATCTGGAAGGGCTGCTGGCCTCTGAGCGTAAAATGAATACGCTGCTGAAAAAAGAGCTGCAGGCCGACAGCGATGCGTACGGGGACGACCGCCGTTCTCCGCTGCGCGAGCGCGAAGAAGCGAAAGCAATCAGTGAAAGTGAGCTGGTGCCGTCCGAGCCGGTGACTATCGTGCTGTCACAGAGTGGCTGGGTGCGCAGCGCCAAGGGCCATGATATTGACCCGACAGGCCTCAGCTACAAAGCCGGCGACAGCTTCCGTGCCGCCGCGCGCGGCAAGAGCAACCAGCCGGTGGTCTTTATTGACTCGACCGGGCGCAGCTATGCGCTTGACCCGATCACGCTGCCGTCGGCGCGCGGTCAGGGTGAGCCGCTGACGGGCAAACTAACGCCGCCGCCGGGTGCGGTGATCGAACAGGTGCTGATGGAGGAGGACGATCAAAAACTGCTGATGGCCTCAGATGCTGGCTATGGTTTTGTCTGCACCTTCAGCGATCTGATCTCCCGAAACCGTGCCGGTAAGGCGCTGCTGACCCTGCCTGCCAACGCCAGAGTGATGACCCCGATGGCGATCCACAGCAACGATGACCTGCTGCTGGCGATCACCAGCGCCGGGCGGATGCTGATGTTCCCGGTCGGTGATTTGCCGCAGCTGTCCAAAGGGAAGGGCAATAAGATTGTCTCGATTCCGTCGGCCCAGGCGGCCTCCGGTGAAGACAAGCTGGCCTGGCTCCTGCTGCTGACGCCGCAAAGTGACATTACGCTGCACGTCGGTAAGCGTAAACTGACGCTGAAAGCGGCCGATCTGCAGAAGTTCCGTGCCGAGCGTGGCCGCCGTGGCACGCTGCTGCCGCGTGGTCTGCAGCGTATTGACCGGGTGGATGTCGATGGCCCTGCCCGTTCCGCCCCTGTGGATGACAGCGAAGAGTAATATTCTTCCCCCGCCTGCGCGTCAGTGACGTGCAGGCGGATGTGCTGTCGGAAAAAATATAATAAGCTCAGGCGTGCGCGGAGCTGCCTGGCGCGATACCTGCAAGTGATAATGAGGTTGTTATGCTCGCTATTTTACGTCTTATGATCGTCGTGATTTATTCAATACTGTTGTGTGTTTTTGGCTGTATTTATTGTTTGTTCAGCCCGCGCGATCCCCGCCACGTTGCCACCTTTGGCCATCTTTTCGGGCGTCTGGCCCCGGTGTTTGGCCTGAAAGTTGAGCTGCGCAAACCTGTCGATGCAGAAGACTATCCCAACGCGATCTATATCTGTAACCACCAGAATAATTACGACATGATCACCGCGGCCAAAATGGTGCAACCCACGACGGTGACCGTGGGTAAACGCAGCCTGCTGTGGGTCCCCTTCTTTGGTCTGCTCTACTGGCTCACCGGTAACCTGCTGATTGACCGTGATAACCGTGCTAAAGCACACGGCACTATCGGTGAACTGGTGGATCAGTTTAAACGTAAGCGGATCTCTTTCCTGATGTTCCCGGAAGGGACGCGCAGCCGGGGCCGTGGTCTGCTGCCGTTTAAAACCGGTGCTTTCCATGCAGCGGTGGCGGCGGGGGTGCCGATTATTCCGGTGGTGGTGTCAAATACGCACGGTAAAATCAAACTGAACCGCCTGAAGAATGGGCTGGCGATTGTGGAGATGCTGCCGCCGGTGGACACTCAGGCCTTTGCCGAACAGTCCGTGCGTAAGCTGGCCACCCACTGTCGTGAACTCATGTCAGCAAAGCTGGATGAGTTAAATGCCGAAGTTGCCGCACGCGAAGCGTCAGGTAAGCTATAAATTAACGCAGTGGCCATTAAAACGGCCACGTTGTCTGCATTTTGCGGCAGCACATCTCGCGGATACACAGCCCGCGCATAATGATAAAAATGGAATACGGTCGCTGTGGCGGCCGGTTTTGACTTACGGAGTGGGTATGTCCTTCAGTCGACGTCAGTTTCTTCAAGCCTCGGGTATTGCCCTCTGCGCCACGGCGGTTCCTTTCCGCGCCCGCGCTGCCGGGCAGCCCAGTGCGCTTCCCGTGCCTCCTTTAATTGAATCACGTCGCGGGCAGCCGCTGTTTCTGACGCTGCAGCGCAGCCACTGGTCTTTTAACGGCAGTAATAAGGTGCCGGTGTGGGGTATTAACGGTCACTATCTTGGCCCGACGGTGCGCGTATGGAACGGCGACGACGTGAAGCTGATTTACAGCAACCGTCTGAGTGAACCGGTCTCGATGACGGTGAGCGGTCTTCAGGTTCCCGGCGTGCTGATGGGCGGCGCGGCGCGCATGATGTCCCCGGGCGTAGACTGGGCCCCGGTGGTGCCGATCCGTCAGTCAGCGGCAACCTGCTGGTATCATGCCAATACCCCCAACCGCATGGCGCCCCACGTTTACAACGGGCTGGCGGGCATGTGGCTGGTGGAAGATGAGATCAGTAAATCCCTGCCCATCCCCAACCACTATGGCGTGGATGACTTCCCGCTGATTATTCAGGATAAGCGGCTGGATAATTTCGGTGCTGCGGAATATGACCCGCCAGGTAGCGGAGGGTTTGTCGGTGATACGCTGCTGGTCAACGGCATGCAGAATCCGTATCTGGAAGTCTCCCGTGGCTGGGTGCGCCTGCGCCTGCTTAATGCCTCGAATGCGCGCCGCTATCAGCTGCGCATGAGCGACAGCCGGCCGTTCAATGTCATTGCCAGCGATCAGGGCTTTCTGCCTGCGCCGGTGGCGGTAGAGCAGCTGTCTCTGGCACCGGGTGAACGGCGCGAAATCCTCGTGGATATGTCCCAGGGCGATGAAGTGTCGATCACCGCCGGAGAGGCCGCCGGTATTGTTGATCGCCTGCGCGGCTTCTTTGAGCCCTCTTCTATCCTGACCTCGACGCTGATCCTGACCCTGCGCCCCACCGGCTTGCTGCCGCTGGTGACCGACAATCTGCCAATGCGATTGCTGGCCGACCAGGTGATTGAGGGGGCCGTCAGCCGTACGCGTGAGTTCCGCTTAGGCGACTCCATGCCGGGCATCAATGGCGCGCTGTGGGATATGAACAGGATAGATGTGCAGGCGCAGCAGGGGAGCTTTGAGCGCTGGATTATCCACGCCGACCTGCCGCAGTCATTCCATATTCAGGGGGTGATGTTCCTGATTAAAAGCGTGAACGGGGCACAGCCCATGGCGGAAGATCGCGGCTGGAAAGATACGCTGTGGGTGGACGGTGACGTGGAGCTGTTTGTGTCCTTCACCCAGGCCTCGTCTGAGCATTTCCCGTTTACCTATTACAGCCAGACGCTGGAACTGGCCGATCGCGGGACGGCGGGGCAGCTGGCGGTAAGCCCGTCACCGCAGCCCATGGGGTAAGGCGCTGCGGTGACGGGCTCCGGCTTGCCGCCGGGCGCTCAGTAATGGGGAAATGGAGGACGACCTGTTTTCCGTCGTCCCGCCCGATGCCTCCGCTTAATTCAGCTCATCGGGGTCCGGTCCCAGGCGGTTCCCCTCATCCAGTGCCGCAATCTCACTGATTTCCGTCTTTTGCAGGCGGAAGTCGAACACCTTAAAGTTCTCTTCAATGCGCGATGGCGTGACCGATTTCGGGATCACCACCAGACCAGTGTCCAGGTGCCAGCGGATGACAATCTGAGCCGGCGTTTTATCGTACTTCTTCGCCAGCTGTTTGATCACGTCTTTATCGAAAACGCCTTTGCCGCCCTGTGCCAGCGGGCTCCAGGATTCGGTCTGGATCTGATGCAAAGCGTTCCAGGCATGCAGCGTGCGCTGTTGCAGCATCGGGTGCAGCTCCACCTGGTTGATCACCGGGCTGACGCCGGTTTCATCCAGCAGGCGCTTCAGGTGCGGTTCGTTAAAGTTACAGACGCCAATGCTCTTCGTCAGCCCCTGCTTTTGCAGTTCAATCATCGCCTTCCACGCTTCAACAAAGTTGTCCTTTGCCGGGCAGGGCCAGTGCATCAGATAGAGATCGACACTGTCGAGCTGCAGTTTCTTCAGGCTGGTTTCCAGTGCCTGAGGCGCGTTAAGCTGATCGTCATTCCACAGCTTGGTGGTCACGAAGATATCCTCGCGTGCCACGTCCGTTTCCTGCAATGCCTGGCCGATACCCTCTTCGTTCTTGTAGATAGCGGCGGTATCAATGGAGCGATAACCGACGGACAGTGCTTTCACGGCGGCGGCGCGGGCCTCATCAATACTGGCCTGCCAGACACCCAGGCCAAGCTGGGGCATCATATTGCCATCGTGCAGTTTAATAATCGGTTGATCTGCCATGTTATCTCCTTATCAGCGTGTGAACCGGTGCGCGGGCACCGGTTGATGGCTCTAAGTCTAGTTGATACACAGGACTCGGGGAGGGATTAACGGGCATCCAGATAAATCTGACGGCTGACCTCAGGGGAAATATCCTGATGCTCACCCAGGGCGGTCAGGCCTTTTTCCTCCAGTTTTTTCAGCAGCTGCGGGATCGAAGAACCGTCGAGCTGATAGTCCCTGAAGCGCGTCGGTACGCCCATCTGCTCAAAGAAATCACGGGTGGCAGCGATGGCGGCATCGATGCGCTCTTCGTCGTTACCGTCGTGGATCCCCCAGACGCGGGCGGCGTATTGCAGCAGTTTCTCGCGTTTGGTCGCGCGCTGAATATTCATCAGCGAGGGCAGGACGATCGCCAGCGTTTGGGCGTGATCCAGCCCATGTAACGCCGTGAGCTCGTGGCCGAGCATATGCGTGGCCCAGTCCTGTGGTACACCAGCCCCGATCAGACCGTTCAGTGCCAGGGTCGCGCTCCACATGATGTTGGCGCGAACGTCGTAATTTTCCGGCTTGGCCAGCGCCTTCGGGCCTTCCCCGATCAAGGTCAGCAGCAGACCTTCGGCAAAACGATCCTGCACGTGGGCCTCGACCGGATACGTCAGGTACTGTTCAATCGTATGCACAAAGGCATCCACCACGCCATTGGCAATCTGGCGCGGCGGCAGGCTGTAGGTATAAACCGGATCCAGCACGGCAAAGCGCGGGAAGACATGATGGCTGCGGAAGGCCTGCTTATCGTGAGTGGCACGGCGGGTGATCACCGCACTGCGGTTAGACTCGGAGCCGGTGGCGGGCAGGGTCAGCACCGAGCCGATCGGCAGCGCCTGACGGATCTCCGCGCCCCCTGTCTGCAGGATGTGCCACGGGTCCTGCGGATAAAACGCGGCGGCGGCGATGAACTTGGTGCCGTCAAGCACCGACCCCCCGCCGACGGCCAGCAGGAAGGTGATCTTTTCACGCTTCACCACCTCAACGGCCTGCATCAGCGTTTCAAAACTGGGATTAGGCTCAATACCGCCGAACGCCTGCACGTCGAAGCCCTCAAGGGCGCGATACACCTGCGCCATCACACCGTTATTTTTCACGCTGCCGCCGCCGAAGGTGATCAGCACTCTGCTGCCAGGCGGAATTTCCGCAGCCAGATGGGCGATCTGGCCCTGACCAAACAGAATACGGGTTGGGGTATGCAGAACAAAATTATTCATCACGGGCAATCCTGTTGAAAGGGGTATCGGCTGGATCAGGCGTTCAATTGTCGCCAGCGGCCGGGCATGGCTCAATGCTCATTTCTGCCTGTTTCTTGCCTGATCCTCCAAAGGGCTGGAGAAATACCGGAACGGAGGCGATGATACGCCCGGGTTTCATTCTGCAGGCGGGAATCAAAATGGATAGACAGGCAATCTGCGCCCGGCTGGCGCAACAGGTCATCAGTCTGGTGACCGGCGATAAACATCAGGTGGCTCCCGTGCCGGGGATCACCCTCATACACGCAGATCGTTACTGGGCACGCCAGCCGGTGATGTATCAGCCGGCTATTGTGATCCTGTTTCAGGGGCAGAAAACCGGTTATCTCGGCAACAGCGTATTTCAGTATGACGCCACCAAGTATCTGATGCTTACCGTGCCGCTGCCGTTTGAGTGTGAAACCTTCGCCACGCCGGAACAGCCGCTGGCGGGACTGTCGCTGCGCGTCGATGCGCTGAAGCTGCAGGATCTGCTGATTGATATCGGGGACGACGACGGCTTCCGCCCTGAGCCGCAAACGCGGGGTATTCACTCGGCGCTGCTGACCGAAGAGATGCTTTGCGCGACTGAGCGGCTGCTGGACGTGATGCGCCACCCGCGCGATGCCCGCGTACTGGGCCCGCAGATTGTGCGTGAAATCCTCTACCATGTCCTGCAGGGGCCCTGTGGCGGCGCGCTGCTGGCGCTGGTCAGTCGGCAGACCCAGTTCAGTCAGATTGCCCGTGCGCTGCGCCGCATTGAGCACCATTTTACCGACAATCTCAGCGTTGACCTGCTGGCGGCCGAAGCCAATATGAGCGTCTCGGCGTTTCACCATAACTTTAAAGCGGTGACCAGTACCTCGCCGCTGCAGTATCTGAAAAGCTATCGCCTGCATCAGGCGCGCATGATGATGTTGCAGGAGGGGATGAAAGCCAGCGTCGCGGCCATCCGGGTCGGTTATGAAAGCCCGTCGCAATTTTCACGCGAATTCAAACGCTACTTTGGCGTCACGCCGGGAGAAGAGATGTCCCGGATGCGCCAGGGGGGGTAGGTGGCCGATCCGGCAGGGGGCATTATATCAAAGGTTTACCGACTGGAAAATTAACAAGGCCTTGATAATTAGTAAGAAAATCTAAATAAAATAATGTATTGAGAAGATACTTAAAAAGCCATATATTGGCCGCGTTTTATGTAGGGCCCACTATTTACTTAATTCAATTAATTCAACTGCGGCGTTAATGATACCCCCGGTTGTAGGAGAGATATGATGACGGATAAAGTCCGTATTGATACTTTAGATGCCAAATCTTTTGATGGAAACAATGAGACCTATTTAGCCAGACAGGCTGAGTTTGAATCTAATGTAAGGAGCTATCCACGTAAATTGCCGTTTGCAATTGCGAAAGCTCAGGGTGTTTGGATCACTGATGTTGAAAATAATCACTATCTTGACTGCCTTGCCGGCGCGGGAACGCTGGCGCTTGGACATAACCATCCGGACGTTTTACAGAGCATCCAGAATGTCATTACCAGCGGCTTGCCGTTACATACTCTCGATCTGACAACGCCGTTAAAAGATCAGTTCTCAGAATACCTGCTGTCCTTACTGCCAGGACAGGGGAAAGAGTACTGCCTGCAGTTCACCGGTCCGTCCGGTGCCGATGCCGTTGAAGCCGCGCTGAAGCTGGCGAAAAAAGTGACCGGCCGTGCCGGTGTGATCAGCTTCTCCGGTGGTTACCACGGGATGACCCACGGCGCGCTGTCGGTGACCGGTAACCTGTCACCAAAAGAAGCCGTCGATGGCATGATGCCAGAAGTGCAGTTTATGCCTTATCCGCACCAGTACCGCTGCCCGCTGGGCATTGGTGGTGAAGCGGGTGTTAAAGCGCTGACCTACTACTTCGATAACCTGATCAACGACGTTGAAAGCGGCGTGCGCAAGCCTGCGGCCGTGATCCTGGAAGCCGTACAGGGCGAGGGTGGGGTTAACCCGGCACCGGCCGAGTGGCTGCAGCGTATCCGTCAGGTCACTCAGGAACACGGTATTCTGCTGATCATTGATGAAGTACAGGCCGGTTTCTGCCGTACCGGTAAACAGTTCGCCTTTGAACACGCGGGCATTGAACCGGACATCATTGTGATGTCAAAAGCCGTCGGCGGCGGTCTGCCTCTGGCCGTGCTGGGCATCAAAAAGCAGTTCGATGCCTGGTCTCCTGGCCACCATACCGGAACCTTCCGCGGTAACCAGCTGGCGATGGCCACCGGCCTGACCACGTTGAAAATCCTGAAAGACAATAACGTGGCGGCGAAAGTGGCAGAGCAGGGCGAGTGGCTGAAAGGCAAACTGGCTGAACTGCAGAAGCGCTATCCGGTTATTGGCCACGTTCGCGGTCTGGGCCTGATGATCGGCATTGAGCTGGTTAAGCCACAGGAAGCGGCGGATCATATGGGCTGCCATCCGGCCGACGGCGAGCTGTCCGCACTGGTTCAGAAGAAATGCTTCGAAAACGGTCTGATCCTGGAGCGTGGTGGTCGTCACGGCTGTGTGCTGCGTCTGCTGCCGTCCCTGTTGATCACCAATGAAGAGCTGGGTGTTTTCCTGGACAAATTCGAACACGCCCTGCTGTCTGCTGGCGTCAAACCTGTATAACTGGAGTAAGTGATGTCCCGGTTAAACCCGATTCTGGCCGCGTCAGCGCAAAGCACGGATGCGTATCAGCAAGCGATTAAACAGACCAGCGAAGCCGTGGTGCAGTGGCTGCAACAGCCTGAAATGTATCAGGGAAAAAGCGTGGCTGAACTGCGTGAACGCATCCAGCTGGACTTCACCTCTCAGGGCCTGGGCAACCAGGCCGCGATTGAGCGTGCGGTCGAATTCTTCTTAAAAGACAGCCTGTCGGTTCATCACCCACAGTGCGTCGCCCACCTGCACTGCCCGAGTCTGGTGGTCAGCCAGGCGGCGGAAGTGCTGATTAACGCCACAAACCAGAGCATGGACTCCTGGGATCAGAGCCCGTCGGCTACCATTATTGAGGTGAAGCTGATCGAATGGCTGCGCGCTCAGGTAGGCTACCAGCCGGGTGATGCCGGAGTGTTCACCAGCGGTGGCACCCAGAGTAACCTGATGGGCCTGATGCTGGCGCGCGATGCCTTCTTTGCGCGCCTCGGCCATTCTGTCCAGCAGGACGGGCTGCCAGGCGATCTGAGCAAGATCAAAGTGTTGTGTTCCGAAAATGCGCACTTCTCCGTGCAGAAGAATATGGCACTGATGGGACTGGGTTACCGTTCCGTTACGCTGGTGAAAACCGACCGCTTTGCGCGCATGGACGTCAATGACCTGGCTGAAAAGATTGCGCAGGCACAGGCCAACGGCGAACAGATTCTGGCGATTGTGGCCACCGCAGGCACCACTGACGCGGGGGCTATTGACCCGCTGCCGGCGATTGCCAGCCTGGCAGCAGAACATCAGATCTGGGTGCATGTGGATGCGGCATGGGGCGGGGCGCTGCTGCTGTCTGAGAAATACCGCGACTACCTGGACGGCATTGAGCTGGTGGACTCCGTCACGCTGGACTTCCACAAGCAGTTCTTCCAGACCATCAGCTGCGGCGCGTTCCTGCTGAAAGAGGCGCGTCACTACGAGCTGATGCGCTACCAGGCGGCGTACCTGAACTCCGAGTTCGATGAAGCGCAGGGCGTGCCTAACCTGGTATCCAAATCGCTGCAAACCACCCGCCGTTTCGATGCGCTGAAGCTGTGGATGGGCCTGGAAGCGCTGGGCCAGCAGCAGTACGCTGAGATCATCGACCACGGCGTCACCCTGGCGCAGCAGGTGGCGCAGTACGTCACTGAGCAGCCGTCACTGGAGCTGGTGATGCAGCCACAGCTGGCCAGCGTGCTGTTCCGCTATCGTCCGGCCTCCCTGGCCAACGCGGATGATGCGGCTATCGCGCTGCTGAATCAGAAAATTGGTGATGCGCTGCTGGATTCGGGAAGGGCCAACGTGGGGGTGACAGAATCGGACGGGGTAACCTGCCTGAAGATGACGCTATTAAACCCCACCGTCACCCTGCAGGATATTCAGGTCCTGCTGGCGCTGGTGGAAACCACAGCAGAGCAGCTGTAATACGCTGACTGACGCGGGGCAGGCACAATGCCGTTGCCCCGCGAGACATCCAGCCCGGTTATTACCGGGCTTTTTTGCCTTTTACCACCAGGGCGATACTGCCGATCAGACCAATGGTGAGCATAATCAGCGGCAGGATCATCAGGCAGGCCATCACCTGATCTTCATGACGTTTGATAAACGGCACCTGACTGATGGTGTAACCAAACCCGACCAGAATCCCCACCCACAGCAGCCCACTCAACCAGTTAAAGAGCTGGAAACGCCCGTTTTTCAGGCCGGAAATCCCCGCCAGAGTGGGCAAAATCGTGCGTACAAAAGCCAGAAAACGGCCGACCAGCAGCGCCATCAGACCGTGACGATTAAACAGATTCCATGCGCGCTGGTGATACTGCGCCGGTAAATGCAGCAGCCAGCCTTTGACCAGTCGGGTGTTACCCAGCCAGCGGCCCTGGAGATATCCCAGCCAGCAGCCGAGGCTGGCCGCGGTGGTGAGGATTAGCAGCGTGGGTATAAATGCCATCACCCCTTTGGCAATCATCGCCCCGGCGAGCAGCAGCAGGCTGTCACCCGGTAAAAACGCCGCAGGCAGCAGACCATTTTCCAGTAGCAGCGTCAGAAACATAATGCCGTAGACTATCCAAATCACATCCGGATTGGCCAGCGCGGCAAAATCCTGATGCCACAGCGCCTGAACAATCTCGTGTAGTACACCCATTCGTTATTCCCGTTAAACCCATTGCCTTTCTTGATGACGCTATCCTGCTGGCTACGGCGACTGACGGGGTCAGATCGTGCCGTCCCTGCCGTGACAGGATAGCGTCCGTTGCGTTGGCGAATACAACTTCCTTGTCCAGTGTAACTGTAAACAGGTTCCGGCACCTTGATCAAAGGCGCGAACCCACCATGCCATTCATCAAATGTTGAAGTTCAGGCGTCTTCAGCGGCTCAGGCGGTCAAAACCGGCGGCCAGGTCGTCAATCAGATCGTCGACATTTTCCAGGCCGATATGCACACGTACCAGCGTGCCGGTAAAATCGACCCCGCCAGCCGGGCGGATGGCCGCCAGCTCCTCCGGCTGGTTAGCCAGGATCAGCGACTCGTAGCCGCCCCAGGAGTACGCCATACTGAAATGGCTGAAGTTATCCAGGTAGTCCGCCAGCTGCGCGTCACTCAGCCTTTCGTTCAGTATAAAGGAAAACAGGCCGCTGCTGCCGGTGAAGTCGCGCTGCCAGAACGCGTGACCCTGACACTCAGGGAGTGCAGGGTGGTTGACCCGGGCGACTTCCGGGCGTGCTGACAGCCAGTGTGCCACCCGCAGGCTGCTCTCCTCATGCTGACGCAGGCGCACTGCCAGCGTGCGCAGGCCTCGGCTGGTCATGTAGGCGGTATCGGCATCGGCCATCTGCCCCATCAGATAGGAGTTTTCCCGCAGTTGCTCCCAGCAGCGCGCGTTCGCCACGGCAGTCCCAATCATCGCATCCGAGTGGCCAATCAGGTATTTGGTCCCGGCCTGAATGGAGATATCCACGCCGAAGTCCAGCGCCCGGAAAAGGATGCCCGCGCCCCAGGTATTATCGATCATGATAATCGTCTCCGGGGCCTTACGGCGGATCGCCGCGACGATGGCCGGAACATCCTGCACTTCCATGGTGATTGACGCCGGTGACTCCAGAAACACCACGCGGGTGTTGGGCTGGACGAGGTCAGCGATCTCACTGCCGGTACTGTGATCAAACCAGGTGGTGGTGACCCCCAGCTTACTGAGGATTTTGGTGCAGAAATCCTGTGTGGGTTCATACACGCTGCCGCTCATCAGCACGTTATCCCCGGCAGATACAAACGCCAGAATAGCATTGGAAACGGCTGCCGCACCGCACGGATACAGGGCGCAGCCGGCACCGCCTTCCAGTTCGGTCATCGCCTCCTGCAGCGAGAAGTGGGTCAGGGTGCCACGGCGACCGTAGAACAGCTCACCGTCTGCCCGACCAGCGGTGGCCCGCTTCTTATCGGCAACGGTGTCAAAGACCAGCGACGAAGCACGCTGGATGACGGTATTCACTGACCCCTGGGTATAACGTTTGCCGCGTCCGGCACGAATCAGTGCCGTCTCAATTTTTTCGCTGCTCATAAAGATCCTGTGTCATTTTTACCCTTTTTTTAACGTTAACACGCCAGCCGTCTACGCGGTATTCAGCATCGGGTTAAGTGATAAAAATTCACCATCCGTGCGCGCCGGGGAGCCTTCAGTCAACAAACTGAGCAAAAAACACCCAAAAAGTTGTAAATAGTAATGAGAACTACTATCAATTCCCGGCCTTTTTGGTATGATCCGCGAAGTATTTTTCGCTATCAACACTTAGACGTTGGAGACACAGCGTGACAAATGATTTGATGCAGATGGACCTGTCCGTCTGGGGCATGTACCAGCATGCCGACATCGTGGTTAAAGCGGTGATGATTGGCCTTTTGTTGGCATCGGTTGTCACCTGGGCCATTTTCTTCAGTAAAAGCGTTGAACTGAGCGCGGCGCGCAGGCGTCTGAAGCGTGAGCAACAGCAGCTGGCGAATGTCCGTTCGCTGGAAGAAGCCGCCCGGATCTGTGACGGCTTCCAGGGTTACAGTCTCAGCACGCTGCTGATTAAAGAAGCGGAAAACGAGCTGGAACTGTCGGCAGGATCGGACGATAACAACGGGATCAAAGAACGTACCGGCTTTCGTCTGGAGCGCCGTGTGGCGGCCTTCAGCCGTCACGCTGGCCGCGGCAACGGTTTCCTCGCCACTATCGGCGCTATTGCCCCGTTCGTTGGCCTGTTCGGTACGGTATGGGGCATCATGAACAGCTTTATCGGTATTGCGCAGACGCAGACCACCAACCTTGCGGTTGTCGCCCCCGGCATTGCTGAAGCGCTGCTGGCCACCGCGATTGGTCTGGTTGCCGCGATCCCTGCGGTCGTTATCTATAACGTCTTTGCCCGTACCATCGGCAGCTACAAAGCCTCGCTGGGTGACGTAGCCGCGCAGGTTCTGCTGTTGCAGAGCCGTGACCTTGACCTGGCGGCGAGTGAAAGCACACAGCGCGTTCAGCCAGCGCAGAAACTGCGGGTGGGTTAAGTATTATGGCCATGCGATTTAACGAAGATCTCGATAGCAACGGTGAAATGCACGAGATCAACGTCACGCCGTTTATCGACGTTATGCTGGTGCTGCTGATTATCTTTATGGTCGCCGCGCCGCTGGCCACCGTTGACGTTCGCGTCAATCTGCCTGCTTCCACCAGTTCCCCGCAGCCGCGCCCGGAAAAGCCGGTATACCTGTCTATCAAAGCCGATAACCAGCTGTTTATCGGTAACGATGCCGTGACGCAGGAGACGCTGGTCGAGACGTTAATCAGGCAGACTGAAGGCAAGAAGGACACCACCATCTTCTTCCAGGCCGACAAGACCGTCGATTATGAAACGCTGATGAGTGTCATGGATAAGCTGCGGCAGGCCGGGTATCTGAAGATCGGCCTGATGGGCATGGAAACGACGGGCAAATAAATATTCTGTCGAAGAATGGCGGGGGCGGACCTTTTTCCGGTTGCCCCCGGCGGGCTGACTGCAACAGACGGTCAGCCGCACTCCCTACACCTGAATCGCGGGCTCTTTCAGACGCCGCACCTGATACTGCTTCACCAGCCGCTTAATCATTAATGCCCCTGCCAGCCCACACACCGCAGCAATTGTCAGCCAGACGCCCGGCATCGCTTTATCACCGGTGACATGGATCAGATAGCTGCACATCGCCGGGGTAAATCCGCCAAACAGGGCAGTCGCCAGACTGTAAGCCAGCGAGAAGCCCGTTGCACGCACTTCGGCGGGCATCACCTCGGTCAGGTACACCACCATGGCACCGTTGTAGCTGGCGTAGAGGAAGGAGAGCCACAGCTCGGCTTCCAGCAGGTGCGACAGACTGGGTGATCCCACCAGCCAGTGCAGCACCGGCCAGGCGGTGAGGATCATCAGAACGGTGAACAGCAGCAGCAGCGGACGGCGGCCGTAGCGGTCAGAGAGGGAGCCCATCACCGGCAGCCAGAACAGGTTGGAGATGCCGACGCACAGGGTGACAAAGAAGCTCTGTTTGTCACTCATCATCAACACGGTTTTACCGAACGTTGGCGTAAAGGCGGTGATCATATAGAACATCACCGTGGTGGTGACCACCATCAGCATACCGGCGAGGATCAGCGCCCAGTTACTGCCTACCGAACGCAGAATCTGCTTCATGGACGGGTGGTGTTTACGCTGGCTGAACGCTTCGGTCTCTTCCAGCATCCGCCGGATCCAGAACAGGAAGGGGACAATCATACAGCCGATCACAAACGGAATACGCCAGCCCCATTCGCTTACCTCCCCTTTATCCAGCAGATGGTTGAGCAGCAGACCCAGCAGCGCGGCAAAAATTACCGCTATCTGCTGGCTGCCCGACTGCCAGCTGACGTAGAAACCTTTCCTGCCCTTTGGCGCGATTTCCGACAGGTAGACCGACACCCCGCCCAGTTCGACGCCGGCAGAGAAGCCCTGTAACAGGCGTCCCAGCAGGATCAGGATCGGCGCGGCCATCCCGAGCGTGCTGTAGCCGGGCACCACCGCGATGGTCAGCGTGCCGATCGCCATCAGCCCCAGAGTCAGCAGCAGCCCTTTACGACGCCCGTGCTGGTCGATATACGCGCCGAGGATGATTGCACCCAGTGGACGCATCAGGAAACCCGCCCCGAAGGTCATTAGCGTCAGCATCAGGGAGGCAAAGGGGTCATCACCGGGGAAGAAGGTTTTAGCAATGGCGGTAGCGTAATAGCCAAACACCATAAAGTCGTACATTTCGAGGAAATTACCGCTGGTGACATTGAAGATTGTTTTCGCACCGCCCTGCCGCGATGTCCCTGTCGGGGTTGTTGTGGTCATTACCGCATCCTTTGTCTGTTTTTTCTCGTTTTTACCCTGCGGCAGGGGGCGGTGAATGTGATGGCGATCACTGTGTTAATTTACTGTTTGTTCACATTAGTAACCAAAAATTAACAGGAGATAAAAAAGCACAGCTCTGCACATATCCGGACGCTTATTGGCCGCTGCGTTGGGTTATTGTTCATATTTCGTTATATTTTTTTGCATTTGCACACCGTCTTTTTTTTACCAAAAATCAGCGGGATGGCCATTCTGCCGGTTTCTCTTCTCGACAGTTTCTCTGTGCTGACTAGCCTTACTGGTGAACAAAACTGTTATGAACCCAGGAGGAACCATGGCCGACCAATATGAAATGCAGAATCCTCTCACGCAGTATCCCGCCACGGAATATCCTAAACAGCGTCAGCCCGCTCCGGGCGTGCAGGCCGACATGCAGCCCCGGCCTGACTGTGGTGAAAACAGCTATCGCGGCAGCGATCGGTTAAAAGGGCGCAAGGCACTGGTCACCGGCGCTGACTCCGGTATCGGGCGCGCGGCGGCGATTGCCTATGCCCGCGAAGGGGCCGATGTGGCCCTCTCTTATCTGCCAGCCGAGCAGAAAGACGCCGAAGAAGTGGCAAAACTGGTTGAGCAGGCCGGACGCAAAGCCTTCCTGCTGCCCGGCGATGTCAGTCAGGAGGCGTTCAGTAAGAAGCTGGTGGAAGACGCCCGCGAACATCTCGGCGGGCTGGACATCCTGGCGCTGGTGGCCGGTAAGCAGGTGGCGGTAGAAGATATTGCCGACCTGACCACGGAACAGTTCCGCAAAACCTATGAAACTAACGTGTTTTCGCTGTACTGGATCACTCAGGCTGCGATCCCGCACATGCCGCCGGGGGGCAGCATTATCACCACGTCCTCCATTCAGGCCTATCAGCCGAGCCCGCACCTGCTGGACTATGCCTCGACGAAAGCCGCTATCCTTGCCTACACGCGCGGGCTGGCGAAGCAGATCATCGATAAAGGCATCCGCGTGAACTGCGTGGCACCGGGCCCGATCTGGACGGCATTGCAAATCGCGGGCGGGCAGACTCAGGATAAGATCCCGGAATTCGGTCAGCAGACACCGATGAAAAGGGCAGGCCAGCCAGCTGAACTGGCACCGGTCTATGTCTATCTGGCTTCTCAGGAGTCCAGCTACGTCACCGCTGAAGTCCACGGCGTCACTGGCGGTAATCCTCTGGGTTAACCGCCTGGGGCGGGGCGTCAGCCCCGCCCCATCTGCCTGATAAGTCGCCTGCTCAGAACGATAAATCCACCGTCACCGTATCGCTGTAATTTCCGGCCACCGGCGTGGCCTGATTTGTCAGCACCTGCGCATTGTAATTAAAGGTACGCGTTAAGCCGTCGCCGCTGACGGCATTTGCCGCGGCACTGGCCATCCGGTCAGGAGCCGTACTGCCCCAGCGAGAGGTTCCTGATCCTTTATAAATCTCATAGGCCAGCTTCCCCGTTGTGGTAGCGCTGGTCATATAGCGCTGCGTCCCCACGGCGTTCAGGCCGTTACTCAGACCCACCGTGTAGGTGCTGCCTTTGGTGCAGATGACGTTAATCGACTGACTGATGCTGTTAAAGCTGCTGACCAGCGGTGCGCTGCCAAAGCTGACCGCCGGCGCGGTGATGGTGGTGCAGTCTTTGGCAATCGCGATATTGACGATAATCGACTGTGCGCTGGTGCCGGTCTGCTGCGAGCCCAGCAGGCAGGCCCCGAGCAGACCGACGCCGGTACAGACATCGTAGTTCACCGTCACCGTCAGTGTGACGGTGTAGTTTCCTTCCGCCACCACCGCACCCGGTACCGTCCGCAGGTAGAGAGGGACATTGAACACCACCTGTCCGACGCCACCGATGTTCAGGCCGAGCAGCTGGCTGCGGGACAGGGTATAAATTGTGCCGTTAATCCCCAGTTCGTTACTGCAGTTAACATCGGAACAGAGCTGCAGCGGGATCAGATCCGTGTTCAGCTTCAGCGCCCCCCGACTGCCCGTGGTGGCAACGGCAGTGGCTCCGGTCAGCTGCAGTTTGATGCTGTCGCTGGAGAGCAGGGCCAGTACACCGCCACCGCAGTTGACGGTGATATTGCGCTGAACAGTGCCTGGCGTGGTATTGACCGTAAACGAGCTGACGCCGCCAAAGCTGGCCGTCACCGTGGGCGTCGTACAAAGTGCCATCGCGGGCAGGGTGCCCGCCATCAGCAGAAGGGCGCTATACAGCAGCAGTCGTATTCTCATGGTGTGTTTCCGTAGGGTGGCGGTGGCAGCGTGCAGACCAGCGGACCGTAAGTGGTCAGGGAAGCAGGACGTCCACCGGACAGGGTCAGCACGGTGTCACAGCGGCGTCCATCCGGGGTTGTCGCATGAATCGGGTTCTCTCCGGCCAGGTTCTCCAGCCAGGTAATGCCGTCCCAGCCGACAAAGGTAGAGGGCTGGCCAGGGCGATCGATCTGCGTCGACAGCGGCAGCGGCTTGCCGTCCTGGTCGTGCAGGATCACGCTGGCGGCGCGCAGCGGTTCAATCGGGAAGTGCAGCAGGTAACCGCTCTGCCGCTTGACGGAAAAACGCTGCTCGACGCTGCTGGCGGCCATATTCGCCGGCAGATCGAGCGTGTCGATATCATACTTTGCCGGATAATAGGAGCTCACCTGCGGCACCAGCAGGTAGCCATTTTGATCGGTTTTGCCCATCAGCTGGTTTTCAAAGCGGACGTTGATGGCCGGGTAATCGGTTTTCACCAGCACAAAGGCATCCGTCACCTGGTTGGCGGCAAAGACGCTGCCGTCCATCAGCACCAGCGAACCGGAGATATCGGCAAACTCCGTGCTGTAGCGATCGTCGCCGTAGAAGCCGGCTGACGTTTCTACCTTCTGGTCCCGCCAGCGCAGACTGCCCTGACGATAACTGCCGCCCTCGCTCTGATTGGCCACCGAGGCATCCCAGGCCAGACCGCCGTCGGTAGGCATGGAGTGGGACAGGCTGAGTCGCTCTGAGGTCCCTCCCTGTTGATTACGCTCCACGTTGACGCTGGCGTTGCTCAGTTCGCCGAAGGGGATTGTCAGGCCAACCGCGCCGGACCAGTCACCGCGCTCCCGATCGCGGCTGGCCGAGACATACAGGCTTGAGCTGCCCCACAGGCTTTTGCTCCACGAGAGGTTCATCAGCCGGGTGCGGCTGCCGTCACCGCTGGTAATATCAATCAGCGCCGCGCCGACGCTGCCAAAGCTATCCAGCGACACGCTGGCGTTATACTGGGCGCTGCGACGGCTGAGAGTGTTGAACTCCCTGATCTCACTGCTGTTTTCACGGTCGGCATACAGAGCGAGGTTGCCAAAGCCGGTGGTGCGCTGAGTTTGCTGCATACCGAGGCTGAAGCGGCTGGTGCTGTACTGGTAGCCCCAGCCGTATTGTCTGCCGTGGTCGCCCTGCATCTGGCTCTGGCTGACCGAGCCGTTAACCACGCCGTACGCTCCCAGCTTTAACTGCATTCCGGCCCCTCCCAGCGCCAGCGATGGAGCTGCTTCGGCGTGGCTTTCCAGCGTCAGCCAGTCGGTCAGGCCGTAGCGGTAGGAGCCGCTGGACGCCGCAGAGCCGTAATCAAAGCTCTTCAGACCATAGTTCTGGCGCAGAGCCCCGGCAGAGAGGGCGTAATCAGAGAGGCCCGTTTTCAGCAGGTCGCTGGCGACGTAGAACGGCAAGGTGGTACTGATGCGGCGACCCTGCGCATCGGTGGTGACCACCACGGCATTCCCGGCCCCGTTAACAAACGGCATATTGGTCAGCGAGTAAGGGCCCGGCTGGACATTGTTAGAACTGGTTTTATAACCGTTTACGAACAGATCCACCGTGGAAGGAACCGCCGCCTGGCCGGAGAAGGAGGGCAGCGGGTAGGTCACCAGGTCGGGGCGCAGCGAAAAATCACGCCCCAGCTGGATCCCGCCCAGGCGCACGCTGCTGCTCCACGCCAGCGAGTCGCTGATCAGGTCACCGACCTGCCAGTTCAGTGCGTTCTCTTCATTCTGACTGGACCACCAGGTGTCATAGCGGATGTAGCCATTTTTCAGGTAACCCTCTTCGCCGGAAAGCTGCTGCTGATAGTTACCGTTACTGATGAACTGGCCGTAACCGCCAAACAGACGCAGCTCATTCCAGGCGGACAGGCGGGAACCGCCGCCGGTAGTATGGCTGGTATACAGGTCGTAGTTGAACAGCGCTCCGTTACTGCTGCGTCCCTCAAAGCGTGGTCCGTTACGGGTCGTTCCGGCAAAGGTTTGTGCGGGCAGCCATTCCGGGGGAACCGTCAGCGAAATGCGCTGGCGCTGACGGTCATAATCGACCCTGACCCGATCCAGGGTGGAAACATCCATCAGCGATGAGGTGATATGCGCAGTCGGGATGCCGGCCTGCTGCAGGTCAGCGGCGCGCAGCAGGTAATGACCGTCACGAAACTGTACCGGTACCACCAGGCCGCGATCGTCGTCGTTCACCACCAGCCCCAGCATAAAGGCCTGTTCGTTCGCCGTGGTGGTACTGGCACCGGGCGGGGGCGGCAGCGAGGTATAGACTTCCGCACTGCCGGTCAGCGGAGACAGGCAGGTCAGCAGGCCGGTGAAGGCCAGGGTGCAGTGCCCTCCCGGCACCGGACGGTATCTGTTCATCTGCTAGCGTGCTGAACTGGTACTGCGCCAGGTCTGTTTGTGTTCCAGCTGTGCGCTGATTTCAGCACGCCCGGACGCCGGGAAGCTTAACGGGAAGGTGTTACTGGAGTTGGCCAGCACATACCCCAGCAGGCTGCCAGAGAGCGATCGCCCACCCAGCGTCACATTGCTTAACCGGGCATGCGTACTGCCCCGATTGGTGATTTCCAGCGCCTGCTTACCCTCGCGGTTAACCAGCTGCCAGCTGAGTTCCGGGCGGGCGGTGTCGGGGTCGAGGCCGCTGCCATAGACAAACAGTGGCACGGAATACCGCATCTGGAACGTCAGTCCGGCCTGATTTTCCCCCGGGGCCCTGGGGGTGGGGATCTCATCCAGCAGCACGCGGTAAGCGAGCTCCTGGCCTGCCGTGGGCGGCGTCTGGTTGATCAGACGCACCATCTGGCGCTTACCGGGTTCAATGCGCACCACCGGCGGGCTGGCGAGCACCTGCTGCTGGGTCTGATACTGTTCCTGGCCGTTCACCTGCTGCCAGCTGAAGACGCGCACCTGCATCAGTGTGGTGCTTGCCCCCCGGTTTTCCAGCCACAGTTCGGTGGCTTTCTCGTTGTGGCTGAGTTTGGGGTCGATGGGCCAGATGAGCACGGAATTACCGGCCTGGGCCTTCAGCGACATTACGCCGCAAAGCAGGACAAAAAACAGTCCCGAAAAGGTATATTTCTTCATTATTGCTCCTTGTACTGCCCGACATTACCAGCTCAATATCACCGTCAGCGTGTCGCTGTAGGTGCCGGCCCGGTTCACGCCACTCAGCTGTAACTGACCGTAGATGGGCAGCATAATATTGTTGGCATTACCCAGCGGCACTGCCACGTCCTGATTGACCGGGATAGACGTCGTGTGGGCGGCGTTGGTGTAGAGGTTGTACGCCACCAGGCTGGTGTTACCCGCCACTTTCAGATTGCGCGTGGTGGTATAGTTGCTGCCGCCGTCAATGCGCATATTCAGCGTGGTACCGGGCGTGCAGGCCAGCGTAATGCCAGCGTTCTGCACATAGGCCGCACTGGCAGTGACGCTGCCCACCCCGGGCTGCGTACCAAAATCGAGCGTGCCGAAAGAGGACGTACCGGCACCGGAGATCACGCAGCCGTTCACCACCGAGGCACTCACCGTAAAGTTCACGCTGGGCAACGCCTGCGCACTGCTGCTGTAGATCAGCAACAGCAGGATCAGCGGATAAAGGGCGTCCGCGGCGCAGTACACCCGCTTCCACACGATGCGTTCCCTTATCGCGACAATCAGTAATTCACTGCGACGTTAATCGTGTCCTGATAGGTCGCGGCCGGAATGGCGACGTTATTGTTGCCCCCGCCGGTTATACGGCCGTAGATCGGGTAGTTATCCCCGTTCGCCGGGTCGGGCGTCCCGGCGCTGACCAGGTTAGTGTTGTTGGCTATCGGGGTGGTGTAGTTGGTGCTGCCGTACAGGGTATAGGCAATACCCACGGTGGCGGTGGTGGCATTGATCAGATAGCGGGGCTGCGTGGTTTCTGCCCCGTAAACTGTGGTGGGTTTGGCGCTGCTGCTGGTGATCTGCACCGAATAGGTTGAGCCGGTTGAGCAGCGGACAAAGATACCGTTACCCAGGGATCCGACGAGGGTGGCTGATAGCGTATCGAAGGTCGCCGGGCTGGTACCGAAGTCCAGGTTACCGAAGTTGACGCCGGTACTGTTGGTGGCCAACTGTCCATTGACCAGACAGCCTGCGGTCAGGATCAGTTTAGCGGCAATACTTCCGGTGGTCGTGGCGGCATAGCCTGAACTGGCTACACCCAGGCTCAGGCCGCAACCCAGCAGTAAAAGCTTCATTTTCATAACCATTCCTTACTGATTAGAGTGATGAACGTGCTTTTCCGCCTGATGGAACAGTGTCGTCAGCAGGGCTGAATCAACAATGAAAATAATCAAAACCCTTTAGCGGGTAAAATATCACGTAAGGAATAGTCTGTTATTTGAATTAACGCGTTAGCATTCATTAGCGTAACTATAGATCAGCTCATGCCCCGCTGATAAGCGAATCGTAAAAATATTATTTATGTGTTAACAAGATCATGGATAAGTGCGCTTTCAGCCCAGCTGTGAAGGGGGTGTGAAATTTTCAACAATATTTACTGGCGGCTCTAGGCTATTTATCAGGCCAGTGCTATGTTCACTGCAGAAGACGAGTAAGTTTAATAAACTTTATAAATTATAGGGCTATATCCCATCGCTGAAAAAAAACGTTTCAGCGTCCTCCTCTTTCCCGTTACGCGGCTAAAGCTGGCTGATTTTTAGCCGATAAAACAGGCTTCAGCCCGATTAATTTTTTTAATGACACCGGGCCACCACACACTAAGTCAACATGGCTTCTGCATTCGAGACTGTCCTATGCTCATGAGTTCGTACGATCAACTGCTGGTTATCGTCTCTTTCATCGTCGCGTTCCTTGCCTCCTACACCGCGCTGGATATGGCGGGGCGGGTGGCAACCTCCACGGGGAAAGTGGCCAGAGTCTGGCTTTTCGGCGGTGGCTTCGCGATGGGCGTAGGTATCTGGTCGATGCACTTTATCGGCATGCTGGCGATGAGCCTGCCGATGGTCATGAGCTACAGCGCCAGCCTGACGGTGGTGTCGATGGTGATTGCGGTCGCTGCCTCTATTTTTGCCCTGTGGATCGTCTGTTATGGCGAGCTGCCGTGGTACCGGCTTTGCGGCGGCGCGGCCATCATGGGCAGCGGTGTGGTGGCGATGCACTACACCGGCATGGCCGCGCTGGCAATCCAGCCGGGGATCATCTGGGACTGGCGCTGGATCTGGCTGTCAGTGGTGATCGCGCTGGTGGCGTCCGGCGTGGCGCTGTGGCTGGCCTTCCGCCTGCGTCAGGGCATCGGCCGCCTTGCCCTGATGCGCAGCGGGGCTGCGATGATCATGGGCGTGGCCATTGCCGGGATGCACTACACCGGCATGGCCGCCGCCAGCTTTCCGATGGACAGCCATGCCACGCACCTTGGTGTGAACAGCAACTGGCTGGCGATTCTGGTGGTGGTGGTCACGCTGGCGATCCTCGGGATTACCCTGCTGGTCTCCATGCTGGATGCCCGTCTGCAGGCGCGGACGTCCGTACTGGCCTCATCGCTGGCGGAAGCCAACCGCGAACTGGCACAGCTGGCGCTGCATGACAATCTGACCCGTCTGCCAAACCGCATTCTGCTGGAAGACCGTCTGGATCAGGCCATCAATAAGGCCACACGTGAAGACTCGAAATTTGCCCTGATGTTTATGGATCTGGATGGCTTCAAAGCCGTCAATGACGCCTTCGGTCACCATATCGGCGACAGTCTGCTGATCGCGGTTGCCGAACGCATGCGGGAAAAAGTCGAAGGGCACCATACCCTGGCGCGACTGGGCGGGGATGAATTTGTCTTGCTGATTGAAATCGATGACCCCAATGATGCCGCTGTGGTTGCAGACTCGCTGGTGAAAGCGGTGGAACGGCCGTTTGCTATCTCCCGCTATGAGCTGGTGGTCTCTTTAAGTATCGGTATTGCGGTCTTCCCGGGCGACGGTCACGACGAGCGTGAGCTGATGTTTAACGCGGATGCCGCCATGTACCACACTAAAAATAATGGCCGTAATGGATACAGCTTCTTCCAGCCCTCGATGAATACCATTGCGCAGAATCAGCTGCAGCTGATCAACGATCTGTGGCTGGCGCAGGAGAACGACGAGCTGCGCCTGTTCTATCAGCCCAAGTTTTGTGCGCCGCGCGGACCCATTATCGGCTTCGAGGCGCTGCTGCGCTGGCAGCATCCCCAGCGCGGACTGCTGACGCCGGACGTCTTTTTGCCGCTGGCGGAAAAAACCGGGCTGATTGTCAGCATGGGTAACTGGGTTATTGGTGAAGCCTGCCGCCAGCTGCGCTGCTGGCATTTGCAGGGGCACAGCGAGTGGTCGGTGGCGGTGAACCTGTCGGCGCTGCAGTTTGAACAGGCCGGGCTGGTGGAAACCGTGATCAGGGCGCTGGAAACGCACCACATATCCCCTGAGCTGCTGACGCTGGAGGTCACCGAAACCACCGCCATGCGCGACCCGGATGAGAGTATCCGCATTCTGACGCAGCTAACCGAACTGGGGGTGAAAGCCTCTATCGATGATTTTGGCACGGGTTATTCCAGCCTGTTGTACCTGAAACGCTTACCGGCCAGCGAGCTGAAAATCGATCGTGCCTTCGTCAAAGAGCTGCAGGCACAGACCGAGGACGCCACCATCGTCACCGCCATTGTTGCCCTGGCACAGACACTGAATCTGAAGGTGGTGGCCGAAGGGGTGGAAACCGCCGAGCAGCAGGCCTTTCTGACCGGGCTGGGCTGCAATACGCTGCAGGGCTACCTGCTGGGTCGTCCGGTACCGGCGGACAAAGTGCCTGAGCTGAAACAGTATGTGGATGAGGATGACAGGGAGACGCTGGAGGTGGCCGCCCCAAAGCTGGCAACCATCGTGCCGCTCCCTGATGCGGTGTGATTTACTGCCGCGGGCTGCCGACCTATAATAGTTTACACTTTCGTTAAAACGGTCTGTAACAGTCGTGGCAAAATATGAACAGCTGGTGGCACAGATCCAACAGCAAATTGAAACGGATATCTGGCAGCCGGGGGAAAAACTTCCCTCGCTGCGTCAGCAGGTAGAGCTGAGTGGCATGAGCCTGATGACGGTAATGCACGCCTATCAGGTACTGGAAAGCCAGGGATGGATCCAGTCGCGCCCCCAGTCAGGCTACTACGTTGCCCCCCGCGCCGAATTTCTCAGCCAGCCGCCGACCCACCAGAAGGTGCAACTGGCCGAATCGGTGGATATTAATGCGTTTATCTTCGACGTGCTGCAGGCCTGCCGCGACCCGCAGATCGTTCCGTTTGGCTCGGCGTTTCCTGACCCGGAGCTGTTTCCCCAACGCCAGCTGATGCGTGCCCTGACCACCGTTTCCCACAGCATGAAAGCCGTTGATGCTCTGCATAATCTGCCGCCGGGGAATGAAGCGCTGCGCAAAACGCTGGCGCAGCGCTACGCCCTGCAGGGTATTCAGGTTTCCCCTGATGAAATCGTGATCACTAACGGGGCGATGGAGGCGCTGAACCTCAGCCTGCAGGCACTGACCGAACCCGGTGACTGGGTGGCCATTGAAAACCCCTCGTTTTACGGTGCGCTCCAGGCCATTGAACGCCTCAAGCTGAAAAGCGTGGCGATTGCCAGCGATCCGCAGACGGGGATCGATCTTGACGAACTGAGCCGTTCGCTGTCCCGCTGGCCGATCAAAGCGCTGTGGATGATGACCAACCAGCAGAACCCGGTAGGCTGCACGCTGAGTAAAGAGAAGAAGGAACAGCTGGTGGCGCTGCTGGCCCGGCACGACGTGGCGCTGATCGAGGATGATGTCTACAGTGAGCTCTATGTGGGCCATGAGAAGCCTCTGCCGGCTAAGGCTTTCGATCGCCAGGACAACGTGCTGCACTGCTCCTCTTTTTCTAAAAACCTGGTGGCGGGATTTCGTGTCGGCTGGGTGGCGGCGGGCAAACATGCGCAGCGCATTCAGCGCTTACAGCTGATGAGCACCCTGTCGACCAGCGCACCCATGCAGCAGGCGCTGGCAACTTACCTCGGAACCCGCAGCTATGACCGCCATCTGCGGCGTCTGCGTCAGGTGCTGGAACAGCGTAAAAATCTGGCACGTCAGGTACTGAAACGACATCTGCCGCCGGGGGCGCAGATTAATGATTCGCGAGGAGGGTACTTTTTGTGGGTGGAGCTGCCGAAGCAGGTGAACACCACCGAGCTGTATTACCGTGCGCTGGAAAAGAATATCAGTATTGCCCCGGGAAAGATGTTCTCCTCCAGCGAGCAGTACGCCAACTATTTCCGCTTTAACACCGCCTGGTGGCATGAATCGCAGGAAGCCGCGGTCGCCACGCTCGGCAGCCTGATCGCAGACCTTATGCTTTCCCCGTAGGGACGGACCTTTTCCGGCCCGTCCGGCCGGTTTACACCGTAGCGGCGCTTTTCTGACCCCAGGTCAGATGGAAGACGTCATAAAAATCGACTTCGCCCTTCAGGGAAAGCAGTTTGTTAATTCCCTGCTTCACTTTTTCCGGCACTTTCTCATTACTGAGAATATCGCCCACCGCCTGGTCAGACAGCGTACGGACATAATACCATTCGCCGTTGTAGCAGACGCGCAGGTCGAGGGTATCAATGTCCTCGAAGCGATATTTCGGGTTGACGTCCATCAGCATCAGACCGCTCATCAGCAGTACGAAAATCGTCGCGCCCCAGAAAGCGGGCCAGCCAAGAAAATCCGTGGTGAAGATCAGCGCGACGGTCAGGATGTAACAGCCATACATTGATGCCCACAGGCCCGGATGGGTCTTGAGAAACTGGAAACTAAAGCGCGGTTTGTTGTCGCGCTGCTCCTCGCGATTCAGGGTGTCGATCTCGCGCAGCAATATTTTTTTTACTTCTTCCATTTTTTACCTCTGCAAAAGAGTGCGGGCAGAGTGAAAGTAAACCATGTTTGAACCTATAATAGCAGGCACAGTTTTCGGTTATTCAGCTATAACAGTTGCTCACAGGGATGGGCCCGTCGTCATCGCCGGTGACGAAGTGTAAAATTCAGGCTCCCCCTGAGGGCCTGCTTATTATGGATTAAATGACCCAAGATGATGTTAATGAAAACCCCTACGCTTATCGGCTTCGCGCTGCTGCTCTGCTCCTTTACCGCCAGTGCAACCGACTGTGGGCGTGCCGCCACCGTGGTGGAAAATACCATTTGTGATAATCCTGAGCTAGTGTGGCTGGATCAGGTCTTCAACAACGCCTTCAGTGAGCTGTTAATCAGCGACCCGCCGCATTTTACCCGGATCGAGCAGGCGATGATGCGCGAACGTAACGCCTGCGTCAGTAACAGCTGCCTGCGCAGTGCTTATCTGGGGGGACTCAGCCAGCTGTACGGGGCCGATCGTGAGATGGACTGGCAGGGGGTCTGGTGGAATATGAGCGCGCCCCACGGCAACGGAGGCAAGATCCGCATCACCCAGTTTGCGGGCAATGAATTTAACCTGGATGCCACGGTCTGGGGCGGCTTCTACCAGTCATCCTTCAGCGGCAAAGTGACGCTGACCGAGGGTGTCGGCTTCACCAACACGATCCTCTGGGGCGGCGGGTGTGCGCTGGTGCTGACGCCCCGCCCGGACAACCGTATTGAAGTCTCCAGTGACTCGCACGGACGCTGCGATATGCTGCTGCCGGGCAGGATGTCGATAGACGGCGTGTATGTGAAAGCGGCAAAAGACCCGCGTCCGGCCGCCACGCTGCTGACGCTGGGTATTTTTCCCGATAAGGCGCTCGACGACCGTTTCCGTCAGCTGGTGGGCAAAGACTATGCAGAATACCTCGCCACCGCTACCAGCTTTGTGTACAGCCAGGATCTCGATCAGCAGGGGGCAACGGTTCTCACGCTGTGGGTCAAGGGCATGGCAAACCGGCGGTCAGCCATGATTATGTATAACCCGGAAGGAAAAATCTGGGCGCTGCGGGTGAGCCCCGATAACAGCAACGGGGTACAGGTAGTTTATGTCACCACGGAAAAAGACAAGGAGACGATGCCCAAAACGCTGCGTACCTGGCGCGCCCGTTTTACTGACCGCTGAGAAAGAAAACGATCGCTGCGCTAGCGATAGCGCAGCATTTGCCCGGAGGGGGTGATCATCAGACGCTCCCTGCCCAGACGCAGGGTGTCAAAGCGCACGCTGTTATTTTCCGCATACCCAAGAATATTTTTAATCATCCGCATCTGGCCATCGTCTGAATAATAAATCTTATGGAAGGTAAACATCACACCCTCCGCATTCTGACTTTGCTTTTCCAGACTGACTTTGGCCATAAAGCGATTATCGTTAGGGCTGGTCAGCGTCAGCAACACGGTATTTCCTTTGCCGTCGAATTGCGTATCGTAAATCTCACGCTGGCGCGCCAGCAGGTCATAATATCCCAGCTGCAGAGTGGCCTTGATGAAGTCCTGCGTAAACAGCCCGCTACCGGTTGGCAGATATTTCGCCACCGCCACCGCCACGGGAACCAGCAGGGTCACAACCAGTAAGCTAATTGACGCAGTTGGCCATTTCATTAATTTTTCTCTCGCCTTCCCGATAGATCAGGGCGCTCAATTGAGCACCATCTGTACGCCAGTTGATAATGTTCATCGCCAGCTGTTTACGATCGCACTGATTAGATAACGTCATGGTGTAGTTCAGCGTGGTGCCGGAGATGTAATAAAAAATCTCCATATTCACCTGCTTATTCTTCAGGTTTTGATTGAGGGTAAACAGCACGGGTCCCAGCAGCTTATTTAAATCATAGGACGCCGACGCGCTCTCCCAGCCCCGGCGTAACTCCATCAGCTGAATATGGCTGTACGGCACGGAGTTTTTCTCTATCAGTTTGCTGCTCGGCAGCGGGAACAGCGTTCGTCCGGCCCACACCAGTACCAGCAGCAGCAGCAGCACCTGAGCAACAATAAGCCAGAGCCAGAACCGGCGGCGGGCAGGTGTGTATGTCTCTGCCTGTATCACCGGCGTTAACAGCGGCGGAGGGACAGACGTTCCGCCCGGGGAATAGTCCGCCGGTAACACGTCCCGCCGGTTTTCGCTGGCGGAGCCCGCGTACCCGGCGTCGTCAGCTGCCTCTGAATTATCCATGCCGTCAGGGGGGGCGACCTCGCGGGATATACGCTGGCAAAACTCAGCCTCAAGGATATAGCCCTTTTTGGGAATGGTTTTGATAATGCGCTGCTGTTTACCGTCATCTTCCAGGGCGACACGCAGGGCATGAATGGCATTCGGCAGACTGTTATTGCCAATAACCCGTCTTTCCCAGACCAGCGTATTCAGCTCTTCCCGGGAGAGGATTTCACCCGCATGTTCTGCCAGTACCTGCAGCAGCCTGAGCTGATATTCACCCAGCCGACGCTGTTCACCACTTCCCTGGTGAAGCAAGGTCCCGGATGCAAAATCAATATACCAATGGTGAATAATATAATCCGCAGTCGCAGTCATAAAGTGTCGTATATCAGAAAGTCAGTGAGTGATAGTGAGGCTTTTTCTGGCGTGTACAGGAATTAACCGGTAATTACCTGTTAAGAATCTTCTTATATTAGCGCATCAGACAGTTGAACCGGAATTGTTATCGTTATTTTTATCTGAATAAGACGGCTAAGCAATGATTATAATCGTGATTTGTTATTGTCACCGCAGGGTAGCGGGGAGGTGATGCGGAAGCAGGAGGCGTAATCGAGGAGAAATACGCCCTTCATTGCGCAAAGAATTTGGCTTAAGTTCAGTTAAATTAATAAGTTATGTGATCTGCCACGCGAGGAAAACATTGCAAGCTGGTGGAATAATGCCACAATTAATTTAACAAACTCTCAACAAGGAACTTGACCCAGGAGCCTGATATGTTGACTACTTCTCGCAGTGTAATGTTAATGATGTCGTTTGCTGCCGGGACCTTTGCTGCAGGTGCCTCCTCAAACCCGCGCCATCTGATACTGGCGCAGCCTTCTCAGGGTATTCCCAATAACCCGCTGCCGTTAATTATCTATCCACAAGTGGTCCCGGAAGAGGACGACGAAGGGGTTGAAGACAGCACGCCCGTTGATCTGGCCGAGTGGTTCAGCGCTGAATTTGGCCGCCATGGCTGGCCGGTGAGCTGGCATGCTCCAATCTACCCCTATACCCATTATCATCCGAATACCCATGAGCTGCTGGGTATCACCTGCGGCTGGGCAGAGATCCTGTTCGGTGGCGAAAGCGGGCGTATGGTGACCGTTTACGCCGGGGACGTGGTGCTGATCCCGGCAGGTGTCGGCCATCAGCAAATCGCCGCCAGCGACGACTTCATGGCCGTGGGCGCTTATCCCCCGGGCGTGACGCCAAAAACCCTGCGCGACGAGCAGGCTTTGATGGAACAGTCTATCCTTGAAATAAAACGTGTCGCGATGCCTGAGACCGACCCTGTGACCGGTGGGGAAGGCGCACTGACGGAGGTCTGGCACCCGCTGGCACAGTAAGAACGGGTCTGGTCAGGCTGTTTACCGGCCATGCCCCACCCGGGCAGGGCTTAACATCTTCACGAACCCGGTGAACGCACCGGTCTTTCCGCGCTGCCCGTGCCTGACCTGGCTGCGACCGTCACATCTTCAGGAGCCGGTTCTCATCGCTCCAGCGGAATGCACTGTCATGGTGCATTCCCCTTTCGCGCTTCGCTTTCCCTGACCTTGTTTTTCATCAGGCTGATGCCCGTTCCTCGCCCCGTGCGGGGCGGGCCGATCCTCACGACTCTGGCACACTTTGTGCAGCACTAACGCAGGTTCACAGACAGCGGTAGGGAAATCATGAATCAAAGCTATCAGGTTGCGTCGCACTTTTATGATGAGATGTTGCTGAAGGACGGGCGCTATCGTGGACATTATCGGGAATACTGGCAGTGGCTTCAGCAGGCTGACCAGCAGGCCATTGCGCGCAAGCGCGAAGAGGCCGCGCTGTTATTTCATCGTTTAGGGATCACCTTCAACGTCTACGGCGAGGACGGAGGGGAAGAAAGACTGATCCCGTTCGACAGCGTTCCGCGCATTATCCCCGCCGGGGAATGGGCGATGCTCGACAAGGGTATCCGCCAGCGCGTGCAGGCGCTGAACGCCTTTCTGCACGACATCTATCACGATCAGCGCATCCTGAAGGCGGGGATCATCCCGGCGGAACAGGTGCTGGTCAACGACCAGTATCAGCCCTGTATGCAGGGGCTGAACCTGCATCGCGATCTTTACGCGCACATTATTGGCGTGGATATGGTCCGCAACAGCGACGGCGAATATTACGTGCTGGAAGACAACCTGCGCACCCCGTCCGGCGTCTCCTATATGCTGGAAAACCGCAAAATGATGATGCGCCTGTACCCGGAGCTGTTTGCCGATCGGCGTATCGCTCCCGTCGAGCGCTACCCGTCGCTGCTGTTACAGACCCTGCGCGAAAGCTCGCCCGTTAACGATCCGGTGGTGGTGGTATTAACCCCTGGCCGCTTTAACAGCGCCTACTTTGAACACAGCTTCCTCGCCCAGCAGATGGGCGTTGAGCTGGTGGAAAGCGCCGATCTGTTTGTCAAAGACGGGGCGGTGCTGATGCGCACCACTGCCGGCCCCTGCAAGATCGACGTGATCTACCGCCGGGTGGATGATGCTTTTCTCGATCCGTTAGCCTTCCGGCCGGATTCGATGCTGGGCGTACCGGGACTGCTGTCCGTTTATCGTGCGGGAAATGTGGTCCTCGCCAACGCCATCGGCACCGGCGTGGCCGATGACAAGTCGATCTACCCCTACGTCCCCGATATGGTGCGCTTCTATCTTAATGAGGACCCGATCCTTAACAACGTGCCCACCTGGCAGTGCCGCCGGCCGGATGAGCTCTCCTGGGTGCTGGCTAACCTTGAAAAACTGGTGGTGAAAGAGGTTCACGGCGCGGGGGGCTACGGCATGCTGATTGGACCGGTGGCCAGCAGGCAGCAGCTGGCGGATTTCCGTGCGCTGCTGATCGCCCGGCCGCAAAACTACATTGCGCAGAATACGCTGGCGCTTTCCACCTGCCCGACGTTTGTGGAAACGGGCCTGGCTCCGCGCCATATTGACCTGCGGCCCTTTGCCCTCAGCGGCGCGGATATCCGCCTGGTGCCCGGCGGGCTGACCCGCGTGGCGCTGACGGAGGGATCGCTGGTGGTGAACTCGTCGCAGGGCGGCGGTACCAAGGACACCTGGGTTCTGGAGGATGACGCATGCTGAGTCGCACGGCCAGTGGCCTGTACTGGATGGCGCGCTATTTAGAGCGTGCGGAAAATATTGCCCGGGTGCTTGACGTCACCAACCGTCTGTCACTGATGCCGGTGCGCGGCAGCCATAATAATGAGCTGCGCGTGCCGCTTAATCTGACCAGTACCGATGAGCTTTACTGGTCGGTCAGCGAACAGCTGACCATGTCGCAGCTGTTCCACTTTTTTGCGCTTGATGAGCGCAATCCCGCCAGTATTTACAACTGCTGGCAGTCGGCCTGGAACAATGCGCATGCCGTGCGCGGCAGCCTGTCGTCCGAGGTGTGGGAGAGCATTAATTCCAGCTGGATCGAGCTGCGTAAACTGCGACATAACGGTGTCAGCAGCGGCGGGGCGGATGCGTTTTTCGACTGGGTCAAAGAGCGTTCACACCTGTTTCGCGGCGCGATGTTTGGCACCCTGATGCGCGGCGATGCGATGAGCTTTATCCGCCTCGGCACGCTGCTGGAGCGTGCGGACTGCACGGCGCGTCTGCTGGATGTGTATCAGTATCTCAGTGATGAAGATGACGACACGGTACGTGAATATTACCGGCTGGATACGCTGCTGCGCTCGGTGTCAGCGCGTGAGGCGTACCACACTATCTACAAGCAGCAGCTGGCGGCCGACGGCGTAAACGAAATGCTGATCCTGCGCGAGGAGAGCCCGCGATCGCTGCGATCCTGCCTGGATGAAATTGCCAATCAGCTCAACCTGATCGGCAACAGCGGTGAAGATCGCCCGCGCTATCTGCTGACCGTTCTCCATGCCCAGCTGCGTTACAGCAGCTGGGAATCTCTGATGAGCGACGGGCTGCATGTCTGGCTGCAGGCTTTTCTCAGCGAGCTGGGCAGGATTGCCGAGAGCATTCATCACACCTATCTGGAGGCGAAATAATGAAGCTGACCATTGCGCATAAAACCTGTTTCAGCTATCAGAGCATGGTGCGGCAGAGCACACAGTACCTGCGGCTGACGCCGCAGAATTCGGTGCATCAGCAGATTATTTCCTGGGATCTGCTGCTGCCGGAAGAGGCGATCTGCACCACCGATACCTGGGGCAACGTGCTGCACGTCCTGACCCTCGACCGCCCGCATCAGGAAATTGAGATTGAAGCGCGTGGTGTGGTCGACATTCTGGACGAGGGGGACAGCGCACCGGACCCTGACTGTACGCTGTCGCCGCTGGTGTTCCTGCGCCACAGCCCGCTGACCCAGCCCGATGCGGAGATCGTTCACTTCGCCCGCCGCTATTACCGTGAAGAGTCCCCGCTGGTCAGTCTGGAGCGCCTGATGGGGGAGCTGCTGTTGAAAATGCCCTATCAGCCGGGCAGTACGCTGGTCACCGATCCTGCGGCAAAAGTTTTCGCGGCGGGTAGCGGGGTATGTCAGGATCACAGCCACGTCTTTCTCGCCTGCTGTCGCAGCCTGCATATCCCCGCTCGTTATGTGAGCGGCTATCTGTATACTGATCACGTGGAACATGTGGCGACGCACGCCTGGGTGGAAGCCTGGGTGGACGGCAGCTGGCACAGTTTCGATATCACCAACAATACCCGCAGCACGCGTCAGCATCTGAAGCTGGCGGTGGGCGTGGACTATCTGGATGCCTGCCCGGTGCGTGGCATGCGCCTGGGCGGCGGCAGCGAAAATATGCAGGCAGTGGCTGCGGTGCAACTGGTGTTTTCGCAGCAGTAATCTTTTACCGGACTCACTATGACCTATTGTGTAGCTATGCGCTTATCGTCAGGGATGATTTTCGTTTCCGATTCCCGAACCAATGCGGGCGTGGATCATATTTCCTCGTTTCGTAAGCTCCATGTTTTTCAGCAGGACGGCGAACGGACCCTGGTACTGCAAAGCGCCGGTAATCTGGCGACCACCCAGAGCGCATTAAGCCTGCTGCGGCGCAGCTGCGAGGACGGAAAGCAGCCCAGCCTGATGAACGCCACCAATATGTACGATGTGGCGCTGCTGGTTGGCGAGACGCTGCGTTCGGTGATCAAACGCGACGGTGAAGAGTTTGGTGGCACGCTGATGCTGGGCGGGCAAATCAGGGGCGAAGAGCCCAGGCTGTTTCAGATCTACCCGCAGGGCAACTTTATTGAGGCCAGCACCGATACGCCCTATTTTCAGATAGGGGAAAGCAAGTACGGCAAACCGATTATCGACCGCGTGCTGCGCTATGACACGCCGCTCGACCAGGCGATGCAGTGCGCGCTGATCTCCATGGATTCTACACTGGCCAGTAATATTTCGGTCGGGCTGCCGCTGGACGTGATGGTCTATCCGGCCGACAGCTACAGCAGTATGCAGCAGTACCACATTACGGAAAAACACCCCTATTTTTCCCAGATCCGCCAGCTCTGGAGCAGCGGTTTGCTGAGCGTTTTTTCACAGCTTCCGCCGCTGGAGCTCGACGAGTAACCTGTAGCCCCTCCCTGTTCTTTCAGGGCTGACCGCGTTTTGCGGTCAGTCCGCTTCCCGCCAAATCAGCGCATCTTTCTCCTGTCATTTTCCTGACACGCTATCGTCATCCGGGCTGGTTAGTGTGCCGTTAAAACACCCGGAGGCTAACCTGTGTTTACTATCGAACGCGTACTGGACGACCTGAGTCCCGGTCATGACACCCCCTCCTGGCAGAAAAGCGTGCTGCGCCGCCTGCTTCATGAAAAAGAGTTCCAGCAGTTCAACCAGCGCAACCGTCACCTGAAAGGGCTGGATATGGTGGAGCAGGTGCTGGAATACATGGACGTCAGCTGCGAACTCAGTGAACGCGACCTGGAGCAGATCCCCAGCAGGGGCCCGGTGGTGATTGTTGCCAACCATCCGCTGGGAACCCTGGATGGTCTGGCGCTGCTGCACGCGGTGTCACAGGTGCGGCGCGACGTCAAAATTGTGACCAACCGCCTGCTGCACTGCCTTGAGTCCCTGAGCAGCCTGATGGTGCTGGTGGACAACATGGGTAACCGTACCAGCCGCCATCAGGTGGGACAGATGCAGGAGCAGCTGGAAAACCAGGGGGTGCTGATCTTCTTCCCGGCGGGGGAGGTTTCCCGCTTTGGCAGCAAAGGCATCAAAGATGGTAAATGGAGCCACGGCTTCCTGCGCCTGGCCGCCCGCTTCCGGGCACCGGTTGTCCCCATTCATATCAGCGGACGCAACAGCGCGCTGTTCTATCTCACCTCGAAAATTTACCAGCCACTGTCGATGCTGCTGCTGGTACGGGAAATGTTCGGCAACCGCGGCGCGCGGCTGAAGCTCAAAATCGGTAAACGCATCCCCTATGCCAGCTGGCACGATGGCCGTACCCCGGCGAAGGAGCTGGCCGCGCGTTTTCGCCGCCACCTGTACCGCATCGGCCAGGGCAAATCAGCGCTGTTTCAGACTGAGGCGGCCATCGCACGTGCTGAAGATCGTGCCGTGCTGAAACGGGCGCTGGCGGGCTGTGAAGTGCTCGGTCAGCTGCCGGATGGCAAAATGATCTACCTGTACCGCCGTCAGGGAGAGGACTATGTGCCCATACTGCGGGAACTGGGCCGACTGCGCGAAATCGCCTTCCGGGCGGTGGGTGAGGGCAGCGGCACGCGACGCGATCTGGATGATTACGACGACGACTACTATCACCTGATTTTATGGGATGAAGAGGCACTGGATATCGTTGGGGCCTATCGCTTTATCCCCACCGCCGAACAGTTTGAACGCAAAGGCTTTGAGGGCATCTACAGCCACAGCCTGTTCCATTACGATCACCAGATGAACCCGGTGCTGATGCAGGGTATTGAGCTGGGCCGCAGCTTTATTCAGCCCGCCTACTGGGGCAAGCGTGGCCTGGATTACCTGTGGATGGGGATCGGGGCTTATCTGGCGAAATACCCCCAGTACCGCTATCTGTTTGGTCCGGTCTCTATCTCGGGCGGCCTGCCGCTGGCGGCGCGCGACCTGCTGGTGGCCTTCTACCGGCTCTACTTTGCCCCGACGCTGCCGCTGGCCACCTCCCGCCGCCCTTATCCGGCCTCGCTGCCGGACGTTCTGGCGCAGTTTAGCGGCGATAACTACAGTGAGGATCTCAAGCGCCTCAAGCGCCTGTTAAGCAATATGGGCACCGGGATCCCCCCGCTTTACAAACAGTATTCTGAACTCTGTGAGGCCGGCGGGGTGCAGTTCATTGACTTCGGCAGCGACCCCGACTTCAATCACTGTATCGACGGGCTGGTGCTGGTGGATCTCACCCGGCTAAAAGAGAGCCGCTTCCAGCGCTACATCGCCATCCATCACCCTGAGGAGAGGGTGGCCGGCTGACCCCGCCCGCCACCTGAAAAAGAACCCGCCATGACGGGTTCTTTTATTTCCCTGCCCGGTCAGCACGAAAAAATTGTGACCTCGCCCTGAAAATGAATTCTCTAATACATTGATAAAATTACCTTTTTTATCAACTGTTACTCCATGTGTAATGTTTGATACGCCGGACGTAATTGTTTGAACGCCTTGTTTGGGTGCAGACTCGTCATCAGACTGAAGCATCCCTGACAGGATGCACTTACAGGAGGTTTTATCATGATTTCCCACCCGTCCCCCCGTGTCTGGGATACGCGCCGCCGTGAAAAACAGCGCCGTATTGCCAGCCTGGGTCTGAACAATAAAATCCTGCCTACGGGCGATCTGGTTGCCATGCTGGAAAAACTGATCGTGCCCGGCGATCGCGTGGTTATGGAAGGGAATAACCAAAAGCAGGCGGATTTCCTTTCCCGATCGCTGGCGCAGGCGGATCCGAAAAAGCTGCACGATCTGCATATGATCATGCCGAGCGTCGGCCGCAGCGAACACCTGGATATCTTCGAAAAGGGCATCGCCCGCAAGCTTGATTTCTCCTTCTCCGGCACCCAGAGCCTGCGTATCTCGCAGCTGCTGGAAGACGGACAGCTGGAAATCGGGGCCATTCACACCTACATCGAACTTTACTCGCGGCTGTACGTTGATCTGATCCCGAACGTAGCGCTGGTCGCCGGTTTCAAAGCCGACCGCAAAGGTAACCTCTACACCGGTCCCAGCACCGAAGACACCCCCGCTCTGGTGGAAGCCGCCGCGTTCCATGACGGCATTGTTATCGCTCAGGTCAATGAACTGGTCGACGACGAGTGCGATCTGCCGCGCGTGGATATCCCGGGATCCTGGATCGACTTTGTCGTCGTGGCCGACAGGCCGTTCTTTATCGAGCCGCTGTTTACCCGCGATCCGCGCCTGATCAAGCAGGAACACGTGCTGATGGCGATGCTGGCGATCAAAGGTATTTACGCTGAGCACCAGGTGCAGTCGCTGAACCACGGGATTGGTTTTAACACTGCGGCCATTGAGCTGCTGCTGCCCACTTACGGCGAACAGCTGGGTCTGAAAGGCAAAATCTGTCGCCACTGGACGCTGAACCCGCATCCGACCCTGATCCCGGCGATTGAAAGCGGCTGGGTAGAAAGTGTGCACTGCTTCGGCGGTGAGCTGGGCATGGAAAAATACGTTGCTGCCCGTCCGGACGTGTTCTTCACCGGTGCCGACGGCTCCATGCGCTCGAACCGCGCCTTCTGTCAGATGGCCGGACAGTACGCCGCCGATATGTTTATCGGTTCGACCTTACAGGTCGACGGTGACGCCAACTCCTCTACGGTCACCCGTGGCCGTCTGTCGGGCTTTGGCGGTGCGCCGAATATGGGCCATGACCCGCACGGCCGCCGCCATGCCACGCCCGCCTGGCTGGCGATGATCAATGAGCCCGATCCGATGGCACGTGGCCGCAAGCTGGTGGTGCAGATGGTGGAAACCTTCCAGGCCGGATCAAAACCGACCTTCGTCGAGAAGCTGGAAGCGGTCGACGTGGCGAAAGCGTCCGGTATGCCGCTGGCTCCGGTGATGATCTACGGTGACGATGTGACCCACGTCCTGACCGAAGAGGGGATCGCCTACCTCTATCGGGCGAAGTCGCTGGAAGAACGACGTGCCATGGTCGCCGCCGTGGCCGGTATCACCGATATCGGATTGGGTGTCGATGCGAAGCGCGTCACGCAGCTGCGCCGTGAAGGCAAAGTCGCCTTCCCGGAAGACCTGGATATTCGCCGGACCGATGCCCGTCGCTCTCTGCTGGCCGCCGGCAGCGTCGCAGACCTGGTCGAATGGTCCGGCGGGTTATATCAGCCACCGGCTAAATTCAGGAGCTGGTAATGAGCCTGCAGCGGCAGATCGCCGCCTCTCCTGCTGAACGTCACGCGCAGCGTCTGGCCTCTCTGGCCACCCGTTGTCTGCTGATGGAAGCGAACCTGACGCCAAAGCCGGGGCTGGTCGACCGCCGCGGTAGCGGGTCGCATCACGACCTGACGCTGGCGCTGATGGAGCGTTCTGCTCACAGCCTGACGCCGATGTTTCGTGAGATGGCGCTGCAAAGCTGGCGACGTCCGGCGGATATCGCCCTGCGCCAGACGGCAGGCCGGTTGGGGCGCGACGGGGAAGCCGTCATGATGCGGGAGACCGGTGGGGTTAATACCCATCGCGGAGCGATCTGGGCGCTGGGACTGCTGGTTTCCGCCGTGTCAATGTGTGGCGGCACCGGCAGTCTGACGCAGGTGATCAGTACGGCAGCCCGCCTGGCACAGCTGCCGGACGAGGCCGCGCCGAAACTGTTCAGCAACGGCCTGCGTGCCAGTTCACGCTACCGCCTGCCGGGGGCCCGTGAAGAGGCCCGGGAGGGGTTCCCTCATGTGGTCAGACTGGCGCTGCCGCAGCTGTGGCAAAGCCGCCAGCAGGGGGCCGGTGTGGACGCCGCCCGGCTGGATGCGCTGATGGCCATCATGACCTCTCTGAGTGATACCTGCGTACTGTCGCGGGCCGGAATGGCCGGTCTGGTAACGATGCAGCAGGGGGCCCGTGCGGTGCTGGCCGCGGGGGGCGTGCAACAGCCTGCCGGCTATCAGGCTCTCCTGCAGCTTGATGCGCAGATGCTGGCACTGAACGCCTCACCGGGCGGTGCGGCTGACCTGCTGTCTGCAGCGCTGTTTCTGGATCGTGTTTGTGTGGGGTAACCCGGTGCTTTGTCGGGCAGATCCTGTTGACGGTCTGCCCGCACATGAAACAAATTTTACGAGGATCTTATGCAACAGATAACCTTTTCTTTTCCGGCTACACGCCACCTCAGCGGCAAAGCGCTGGCGGGTGTGGTCGGATCCGGCGACATGGAAGTGCTCTACGTCGCTGATGACAAAGACCTACTGCGCGTGGCGATCACCACCTCCGTGGATAACAGCAGCCCGCGCTGGCAGGCGTTATTTGAGCGCCTGAGCAGCTTCGGGGCGTTACCGTCCGGCCAGATGACCATTCATGATTTTGGTGCCACTCCGGGCGTGGCACGCATCCGCATTGAACAGGTGTTTGAGGAGGTAGCCGATGCGTAACGACAGCAGCTTTATTGAACTCAAAGCGCGTGAGCGCGCCCGCCTGCTGCTGGATGACGGCAGCTTCCGCGAACTGCTCGATCCGTTTGACGGCATGATGTCGCCGTGGCTGGGGGCGCAGGGTATTGTGCCGCAGTCTGACGACGGCATGGTGGTGGCAAAAGGCACCATTGACGGCCAGCCCGCCGTGGTGATAGCCATCGAAGGCGGCTTCCAGGGCGGCAGCATGGGCGAAGTCTCCGGGGCGAAGATGGCCGCTGCGCTGGAGCTGGCAGCCGAAGACAACCGCAACGGCATCCCCACCCGCGCCGTGTTGTGCCTGGAAACGGGGGGCGTGCGCCTGCAGGAGGCCAATCTGGGCCTGGCGGCGATTGCCGATATTCATGCTGCCATCGTTGACCTGCGTCGTTACACCCCGGTCGTTGGCATTATTGCCGGTACGGTAGGCTGCTTCGGCGGCATGTCGATTGCCGCCGGGCTGTGCAGCTACCTGATTGTCACCCGGGAAGCCCGGCTGGGCCTGAATGGTCCACAGGTCATTGAACAGGAGGCAGGCATTGATGAGTACGACTCCCGCGACAGGCCGTTTATCTGGAGCATGACCGGCGGCGAAGTGCGCGCCCGCAGCGGCCTGGTAGATGCCATTGTTGCCGATGGTCAGCAGGCGATTAAACAGGCGATGCGCGCTGCGCTGGCCAAAGGCGTTCCGGCGGCACCGCGTTCGCGCCGCTATCAGCACTACCTGCCGCGCCTGGCGCAGTTTGATACCCGCCAGCAGGCCGATGCACAACAGATCACAGCGTTATTCAGTGAGGAGGATCGCAAATGAAACAGCCAACAGGACGGGGTGAAATCTGGCTTCAGCAGCTGACTGCCGGGGCGACCCGCCTGGCGGGATTATGCCCGTCAGTACAGGTGGCTGACGGTGAGCTGAACGGCGAGGCCGCTCGCTTTATTGCCGTGGTGCCCGATGCCGCCAACCATTATCCCCGCGCCGCACGGGGCGAAGTCGGGCTGCTGGAAGGCTGGACGCTGGCAAAAGTCATCAATGAAACGGTGGAGCAGGATGCGGCCAGCGGGCATAAGCGGCCGATCGTCGCGGTGATTGACGTACCGAGCCAGGCGTACGGACGCCGTGAAGAAGCCTTTGGCATTCATCAGGCGCTGGCGGCGGCGGCGGGTGCCTACGCCGAGGCTCGCCTGGCCGGGCACGTCGTGATTGGGCTGATCGTCGGTAAGGCGATGTCCGGGGCTTTCCTCGCCCACGGCTACCAGGCCAACCGGCTGATCGCCTTCAACGACAGCGGCGTGCTGATCCATGCCATGGGTAAAGAGGCGGCGGCGCGTATTACGCTGCGCAGCGTTGAGGCGCTGGAAAAACTGGCGCAGACCATTCCGCCAATGGCCTATGACATCAAAAACTACCACACCCTCGGACTGCTGGAGTCGCTGCTGGACATTCGCCAGCCGGATGCGCCGGACGCTGACGACGTGGCGCAGGTTCAGCAGGCGCTGACTGACGCTCTCGCGGCCGCCCGGCGCGATCCCGGCCTGGCGTGCCGCCTGCAGGCGGAAAACCGCCGCAGTTCAAAAGCCGTCAGGGAGCGGATGCGCAGCCTCTGGTAGTGCCCACGTGAAGAGTAAAGAGCCATAAGACAACCTGCCAGGTGTCGTCGGGTATGGCAGACATACCCGACAATCACCACCTGTAAAATAATAATCATCGCGCCTGTGCTCACTTCAACTACCAGGTGATGTTATGACTTATGTAATTATTAATGCTCTTGCCCCTATCTTTGTCATTATGCTGCTGGGCTTTTACGCCGGTAAAGCCGGGATGGTGGACAATAAAAACGTTTCTTTACTGAATATCTTTGTGATGGATTTCGCCCTGCCGGCGGCGCTGTTCAGCGCCACCGTGCAGACGCCGTGGGCCGGTATTATCCAGCAGTCACCTCTGATTCTTGTGCTGGTGCTGGCGATGTGGATTGTCTATGCGGCGATCTATTTTATCAGCACGCGGCTGTTCCATAAGTCTCCGCAGGATGCGGCGGTGCTGACCCTTACCGTGGCCCTGCCAAACTATGCGGCGCTGGGCCTGCCGATCCTCGGCAGCGTACTGGGAGAGGGGGCCTCGACCTCACTGTCGGTTGCCGTCTCGATTGCCTGTGGTTCGGTGCTGATGACGCCCTTCTGCCTGCTGACGCTGGAAAGAGAAAAAGCACGTGCGGCAGGGAAGGGGGCGAACGCCGGGATCGGCATGCTGCCGGTGCTGATGTGGCGTTCGGTGACCAAACCGATTGTCTGGGGGCCGCTGCTGGGTGTGGTGCTTTCCGGGCTGGGTGTTTCGATGCCGGGCATGCTGCTGTCGGCCATTAAACCGTTAGGATTAGCTGCCACCGCTGGTGCGCTGTTCCTGACCGGGGTGATCCTGTCGGCCCGCCAGTTGAAAATCAACGGCGTGGTGGTGTTGTCCAGCCTCACCACCATGTTGATCCAGCCGTTTATCGCCTGGGGACTGGTGATCGCCTTCGGCATTAGCGGTCAGGTAGCGATCACCGCGATCCTGATGGTGGCGCTGTCGGCCGGGTTCTTCGGCGTGGTATTTGGCAACCGTTTTGGCGTACAGTCACCGGATGCCGAGGCGACGCTGCTGATCAGTTCACTGTTGTGTATCATCACGTTACCGCTGTTTATCACCCTTACCGCCGGGATGTAATATGACCATTGCGCCACATGATTTGATCTGGGTTCAGACGGCTGACGCCCTTGAGGGCGATCTGCCTGAGTGGGTCGCCAGCCAGTGGCGCTGCGACCTGCCGCTGGTGGTGCGTCGCGACCAGGATCGGCATGGGCGCATTCCGGTGGGGGTGCGAGGCCTGCGACGCGATCGGCGTGCCGCAGGCTGGGTGGCCGCAGAGCGTATCGTGCGCACGCTGTCGCCGGAGGCGCTGAGCGTAACGGAGCGTTTGCTGGCCTCGCCCTTTGTTTCCCAGCAGCCGGTGCAGGCGGCGATCCAACTGGCACAGCAGCGCTGGGAGTGGCGATGGGGGATCACCGGCAGCGTGGGTTACGCCCTGGCCACAGAGGTCCCGGTGCTGCATGACAGCAGCGATCTCGACCTGGTGATCCGCAGCCCTGAGCCGCTGGCGGAGCAGGCGCTGCGGCGCTGGCAGGCGTTTGTCAGCCAGCTGCCGTGCCGGGCCGATACGCAGGTCGAAACCCCCTGGGGCGCTTTTGCCTTAAATGAATGGCTGCGCGATGGACAGGTGCTGCTGAAAACCAACGCAGGGCCACGTATGACCCCCCGGCCGTGGAGTGCAACATCATGAAAATTCTCTTCTCTTTTCCCGGCCAGGGCGCGCAGCGTCCTGGCATGCTGCAACAGCTCCCCGGCGGCGCGATGCTGCTGGACGAGGCCAGTGAGATCCTGCAGCAGGATGCGCGTCTGCTGGACGGCGCGGCTGCTCTGCAACACACCCGCGCCGTCCAGCTCTGCCTGCTGATTGCCGGGGTGGCACACGCGCGTGAACTGCGTCGGCAGGGCATTGAAGCGGATATGACCTGCGGCCTGTCGATTGGCGCGTTTCCGGCGGCCGTGATTGCCGGCGCACTGTCCTTCAGCGATGCCGTCCGTCTGGTGGCCCTGCGCGGCACGCTGATGGAGGAGGCCTACCCCGAAGGCTATGGCCTGACGGCGATTGTCGGTCTGAGAGAGGCGCAGCTTGTGCCGCTACTGGGCAGTGAGTGCTGGCTGGCCAATATCAATTCGCCGCTACAGATGGTGATTGCCGGCAGTGAGGCGGCGATGAGCGCCGTGGCCTCCCGCGCCCGCGCCGCCGGGGCACAGAAAATTCACCGGCTGGCGGTCAGCGTACCCTCACACTGTGCGCTGCTGGCGGAACCGGCCGCGAGACTGGCCGACGCCTTCCGTTCGGTGACCCTGACGCGCCCTTCGTGTGCGTACCTGAGCGGCAGCACCGCCCGCGCGCTGTGGCAGCCAGAGCAGATAGCCGACGATCTGGCGCACAATATGGCGCGAACCGTGCGCTGGCATGAGGCCATGGTGGCGGCCAACGAACGCGAGGTCCGGCTGGCGATTGAGATGCCGCCCGGTGCCACGCTGACCGGTCTGACGCGCGTGGCATTTTGTGGCAGTGCGGGGGAGGCGGTGTCGCTGGAACAGAGCGGCGAGCTGCTGGTGCGTCGCCTGGCAGAACGCCTCAGGGCGGCGTCGTAGTCAGCAGGCGCTGGCGGCTGTACATGCGGCCCTCAGCGACCAGCGCCAGCAGATTAGGATCGTGTTCGCGGTTGCGCTCAAAGACAATGGCGATGTTCTGGCGCATCTGATAAGGCTGCGCCAGCCTGAGCAGCTGAACTGAGTTTTCATACACGCGCTTCATCCTGCCCGGCAGCAGCGTATAGCCGACACCCGCCTGGACCAGACTCAGCATGGAGAAAATATCGTTAACCCGGGTGACAATATTCGGCTCATAGCCGGCGATATTAAAGGCCTCCTGGAAGCCCTGCCAGGTGGCAAACCCTTCCGCCAGCGAGACAAATTTTTCCTGACGAAAGTCACGCAGGTCGGCGGGGAAACGGGTGTCCAGCCCCGAGGCCGCCGGGGCCGCAAGGAAAATGTCATCGTCAAACAGCGGCAGGCTTTCAAAGCGGGCGTGGTCAAGATCGTCGGGGGCTACTGCAATCAGAATGGCATCCAGCGATCCCTCCTCCAGCCGTGCGGTCAGCATCTGGTTTGAGCCCATGGTCAGCTCCATCTCCAGGTCCGGGCGGCGTAATTTCATCCCCATAATCAACTGCGGGATAGTTTCCAGCGTCAGTGAATAGAGGGTACCAATGCGTATTCTTCCCTGGCCTACGCCAGCTGTTTTTCGCGTCTCCTCCACCCCGCGCGACATCATGTCCAGCGCTTCCTGACTGTATTCCCACAGGGTATGCGCCGCAGGCAGCGGCACCAGATTACGGCCTTTATGAATAAACAGCGGGCAGCGTACGCTCTCTTCCAGGCTGTGTAAGGCCCGGTGTACGCTGACGCTGCTGATCCGCAGGGCGTCGGCGGTGCGCGCCAGATTGCCCAGGTTCATAAAGGCGATGAAAATTTCCAGTTTACGAAAAGTAATATCCGAATCGATGTTCATAACAGCCTTTATTCAGATGGCAGAGTGGAGAAGTGGATAACCTTATTCTAGGCGGTAACGGAACGCACCGTATAAAGCAATCATGCGTTATCGGCTGTAACGAGGTATGTCTCCGCACGTAATGAAGTCGATAAATAATATTAATATCTTACCGCTGTTTTGTGCCTTTCAGTCGTGATGATAGAAACAGACCGTCAACGGACGTGAATTTCCTGATTAAATGTCTGTGTTAGAGGATTAATTAACCATTATGTGATTAAAATCGCTGATGGATTTCTGCTTACATTTCCCGTTTGTTCCGCCAGATATTCCACTGGAAGGGCAAAAAAACATCGCATAGGCTTATCGATTATCGGCATCGTTCGGTGTGCCGTAGGTGATGTACATATTTGTCTGACATAAGGAAATCACGGGATGAATCCTCTTTCACGTCGCAGTTTTATGGCTTTTGCCGCTGGCGGCACCGTGGCGCTGGCTGCCGGTAAGGTCCACGCTCATGAACAGCCCGCTGCACGGCCCTTTAACGGGGCAATGGGCGGCACTGACCCCGGCCCGCACGACCCAATCCGTGAAGCGGAAAACCCGGATATTGTGAACCCGCCGTCGACCGACAGCGGCACGTTACCTAACTTGCGTTTCTCCTTCAGCGACGCGCACGTGCGTAAGGGCAGCGGCGGCTGGACCCGCCAGGTGACGCAGCGTGAGCTGGGCATCTCCACCACTATTGCCGGGGTGGATATGCGCCTGAACAGCGGCGGTATCCGGGAGCTGCACTGGCACAAGGAGGGGGAGTGGGCCTATATGCTTTACGGCAAGGCCCGCATTACCGCCCTGGACACCGACGGCGGCTGGTTTGTGGATGACGTCGGCGTGGGCGACCTGTGGTATTTCCCGTCAGGCATGCCGCACTCCATTCAGGGGCTGGGGCCCGACGGCTGCGAGTTCCTGCTGGCCTTTGACGACGGCAGCTTCGATGAAGACAGCACCTTCTTACTCAGCGACTGGTTTAAACATATCCCGCCGGATGTTCTGGCGAAAAACTTTGGCGTACCCGCCAGCACCTTCAGCTCGCTGCCGTCACCGTCCGATGAGTATATCTTCGCCGGTCAGGTGCCGGGTGCGCTCAGTGCCGATGCGATCGCTGGCGCTAAACGCTCTACGCTGCAGTTCAGCCACCGCATGATGGCGCAAAAGCCCATTACGCTGAAAGGCGGTACGGTGCGCATTACCGACTCCTCCAATTTTAAAATCTCCAAAACCGTGGCCGCTGCGCTGGTAGAACTGCAGCCGGGGGCGATGCGCGAACTGCACTGGCATCCCAATAATGACGAGTGGCAGTATTATCTGGAAGGGCAGGGGCGCATGGGGGTCTTCGCCTCATCGGGCGAGGCGCGGACCTTCGATTTTCGCGCGGGGGATGTGGGCTATGTTCCCTTTGCCATGGGCCATTACATTGAAAACACCGGCGATAAGCCGCTGCGGTTTTTAGAGCTGTTTAAAAGTGATTACTATGCAGACCTGTCGCTTAACCAGTGGCTGGCGTTGACCCCTCCGGCGCTGGTGAAGCAGCACCTGCATCTGGACGATGCCTTTATGAACGCGCTGAATAAAACCAAAACACCGATCGTCGGATAATTTTTGCGGGCCGGTCAAAAAAGAAGATCGGCCCCTGCGATCCCGCCGCCTGTTTTATCTCCGGGGCGGACCTGCTGTTCCGGTTCGTCCGCATCCCGGGTGCAACAATGGGCGAGGCTCCCGCCTTGTCACCTGTCTGTCATCTGCGCTCAGTATGTTTTAACCCGTTGCTGTTACCAACGGAGACGCGCCGTATCCATGTCTGAAATCCTGATCGACAACCTGAGTAAGTCCTTTGGCACGCAGCCGGTGCTGCGCGACGTTTCGTTGCGCATAGAGCACGGCGAATTTATTGCGGTTCTCGGCCCCTCAGGCTGCGGTAAAACGACGCTGCTGCGAACTCTCGCCGGTTTCGAAACGCCGGATGCCGGCACCATCGTCGTGGGGGAGCGCTGCTACAGCGCTCCGGGGCAGCATCTGCCGCCGGAGCAGCGCGACCTGAGCATCGTCTTTCAGAACTACGCCCTGTGGCCGCATATGTCGGTGTCGGAAAACGTCGAGTACGCCCTGAAGGTGAAAGGAATGACGCGCAGCCTGCGGCTACAGCGCGTGGCCGACGCCCTGCAGCAGGTGGGACTGGCGGAAATGGCTGCGCGTAAGCCCGCCGATCTCTCCGGCGGTCAGCGTCAGCGCGTAGCGCTGGCCCGCTGCCTTGTCACGCGCCCGCAGCTGGTGCTGCTGGATGAGCCGCTGGCCAACCTCGATGTTCATCTGCGCGCCACGATGGAAGAGGAGTTCACCCGCTTCCACCAGCACTCCGGTGCCACGCTGCTGTATATCACCCACGATCAGCACGAAGCGATGGCGCTGGCCGACCGGATTGTGGTGATGCACGCCGGGCGCGTAATGCAGTTTGCCAGCCCGCAGACCCTCTACCGCCAGCCTGCCTGTGAAATGGTGGCACGCTTTATTGACGATGGCCGCGTTGTCACGGTCAGCGATATTGAACCCGATGGTCACGGCCGTGCCTGGGTCACCCTGTACGGCCAGCGCATTGCACTGCGTGCCAGCCCGCAGCAGGCGGTTCTGCCGGTGGGGAAAATCTGCCTGCACGCTGCCGACCTGCGGCTGGCAGAAGACCCACAGCCGGGGTTCTGGGGCACCATCCAGCGGGTGATCTACCGGGGGGGCTACCGCCAGCTGGAGATCGCCCCGGAGGCCGATCCGCAAAATCGCCTGACCCTGATGCTGACCGATGAACCGCTGTGGCAGACGGGCGACCGCCTGAAGCTGGCGGTGAGCGACGGCTGGGTCATTCCTGCTTAATTTTTTTCTTTCATTACCTTAAGGATCTCAGGGATATGCGTAGCACAATAACTGTTCTGGCTCTGCTTGCTGGCTTCTCTTCACTGACCGCCGCCGCCGATGGCAGGCTGGTGGTCTATACCTCACAGGCACCGGAAATTGCCCAGCAGACCATTGATGCGTTTAAAGCCGCTAACCCGGGAATAGAGGTGCAGTGGACGCGCAACGGCACCACGCAGCTGATGAACGTCCTGCGCACGGAAATGATGAGCGGCGATGTGAAAGCTGACGTCCTGCTGGTGGCAGACTCCATCAATCTTGGCGCACTGAAGAAAGAGGGCAGGCTGATGGCATATCCGCAGGCCCCGGTCAGTCATATCAGCCCGGACTTTTATGACAAGGATAAGACCTGGTTTGGTACCAAAATGATCGCCACGGTGATCGGCTATAACACCCAGAAAGCGAAACCGGTCAACAGCTGGATGGCCCTGACCGCCCCGGAGAACCGGGGACAGGTGGCGGTCCCCAGCCCGCTTTACTCCGGAGCGGCGCTGTATCATCTGCACACCGTGATTGGCACGCCGTCCATTGGCTGGACATTCTATAAAAAGCTGGCGGCCAACGGCATCACGCCAGAAGGTGGTAACGGTCCGGCGCTAAAAGCGGTGGCCAGCGGGATGGCGAAGTACGGGGTGATCACCGATGCCGATCTGATCCGCGCGAAAAAACAGGGATCGCCGGTCGATCTGGTTTATCCGCAGGAAGGGGTGTCGTTTGTTACCGAACCCGTGGCGATCCTGAAAGATGCACACAACGTGGCGGCGGCGAAAGCTTTCGTGGATTTTATGCTGTCAGAAAAAGGTCAGCAGCTGGTGGCCCGGCAGGGTAACCGCCCAATCGATAAACGCGTGGCGGCCCCGGAGGGCTTTGCCCCGCTGGACAGCATTACGCTGCTGACACTGGACAGCGACAAGGCGGTGGCCGACGATAAACAGGTGCGCGACCAGTTCACTGAAATCTTCGGCGGATAACGGATGAGCGTGCTGCCCTCTCTGACGCGCTGTCTCCCCCGGCAGCGGTTCAGCCGCTGGCCCGGCAGTGAACGCTGGGTGCTGTGGCTGCTGGCGCTGATGATTGGCCTGCTGTCCGTCGCGCCGCTGGTGCGGCTGGTCTGGGCGGCGGTGGCACCGCAGGGCGTGCCGGACCTACAGCGACTGTCCGGGCTGCTGGCGACGCCGCGCGTGCTGCGCGCCACCGCGAATACGCTGATAATTGCCCTGGCCTCGACGGCGCTGGCGCTGCTGCTCGGCACGCTGGCCGCGTGGCTGGTGGCGCTCACTAACCTGCGCGCAAAGTCAGCCTGGGTCTTTGCCTTTATTCTGCCGCTGATGATCCCGCCGCAGGTGACGGCACTCGCCTGGGTACAGGCACTGTCGCCGTCCAGCCTGCTGGTGCAGGGACTGGCGGCGCTGGGCCTGCCGGTGGGCAGCGGGGGGCCACCGCCGCTCTATTCGCTGGGCGGTATAATTCTCCTCCTCGGCCTGCATAATGCGCCGCTGGTGTTCCTGGCGGTGCGTGCCGGACTGCAGCGCCTGCCCGCCGAACTGGTCGAGGCGGCGCGGATCACCGGTGCCTCTCCGCTGCGTGTGCTGCTGACCGTGGTGCTGCCGCTGGCGTGGCCGGCTATTTGTGCCGGGGCGGCGCTGTCGTTTGTGGCTGCCGCCGGCAATTTTGGTATTCAGGCAATGCTGGGCATACCGGGACGCGTGCCGACGCTGATCACTCTGGTTTATCAGCAGCTCAACACCACCGGCCCTGGCGCGCTGCCGGATATGGCGGTGCTGTCGCTGCTGCTGGCGGCGATCACACTGGGCGGCATGCTGTTCAGCAGCCTGTCTGGCGGGCGGCGCGACGTGCGCGTCAACGGCAGCACCCAGCCGTTCACCCAGTCTCTCGGCCGCTGGCGTCTGCCCGTGGAGTGCGCCAGCTGGCTGCTGATGGTGCTGATCCTGCTGCTGCCGCTGTCGGCACTGCTGGCCACCTCGCTGACCCAGGGGTTTGGCCAGCCGCTGAACGCGCAGTCGCTGACACTGCTTAACTACCGCAATGCCCTGTTTGACTACCCGGCGATACGCCACGCTTTTTTCACCAGCTTAGGGTTAACGCTGCTGGCGGTGATGATCCTGACCGTGATGGCGCTGTTTATGGCCTGTTTCCTCAGCTGGCGGCGCAGCCGGCTGGTGCGCGTGTTGCATCTCTCCAGCGAACTGGCTTTTGCCTTACCCGGCGTGGTGACGGGTATCGCCGCGCTGTTGTTCTTCCTGAAGCCGCTGCCGCTGGTGAACGTCAGCCTGTACGGCACGGTGTGGATTATTCTTGCGGCCTACCTGTCTAATTTCCTTGCGCTGGTACTGCGGCCAACACTGGCCGGGTTTGCCCGCATTGAGCGTTCGCTGGACGAGGCGGCCCAGCTGGCGGGGGCGGGATTTCTGCGTCGCATGCGCGATATTGTACTGCCGCTGGTTGCCCCCTCAGCCATTGCCGGAGCGATCCTGGTATTCCTTACTGCGCTGAATGAGATCCAGGTGTCGGTCCTGCTGGTGACGTCGGCGACGCAGACACTCGGCCCGACCATTGTTTTCCTCGATGAGGGCGGTTCCTCAACGCTGGCGGCGGCGGTTGGCTGCCTGATGATCCTGCTGGTGGTCGCCCTGATGCTGGTGGCGTCCTGGCTGGCCCGACGCCATCGCGGCGTGCTGCCGTGGCAGGGGTAAGCTGTTTCAGAACCGGTTTTGCCATAAAAGCGTCATCAGGATGCAGTAGCGTGGCTGTCGGCAGGGTGAAGACTTAAAAAAAGATAAGGACGGATGATGCGCTTTCGTTTTACGTTACTGACGGCAGCACTGCTGGTCAGTCCGCTTACCCAGGCGAAACCCCCGCTGCCGCTGTCCGACGCTGCGGCGCTGGCTGACAGCGTTACCCTGGCCAGCGACAGTGCCGACTATCAGGCACTGCAGCAGCGCGTGCAGCGTGCGCTGGTGGAGGCTATCCGGGGCAAACACGACCGCATCGCGCGCAGCCAGCTTGATGAGGCGAAGCAGGGTAAACCGCTGGCGGATAGCGCGTGGCTGAAAGCCAGTGGCTACGATTTCGCTAAAAAAGCCAACCAGCAGGCGGGCATTGCGCTGCTTGGCGCATTCAGTACGCAGCCGGAAAGCACGCTGAAGCAGAATCTGGAGACGGTGGAGAACATCAACCTTAACGCCACCGCCACGCTGCGCCGGCAGGCGCTGATTGACGCTGAAGGGCAAAACTATCTCTACTTTCTTGCGGATGCGCTCGGCCCACGCCTCGGCCAGGCGTTTATCCGCGCGTATAACAAAGGCGAACTGGGTAAAGCGGCTGCGCTGATCAAGGCCAGTGAAGTCAGCACCGGCGAAGCCAAAAAGCATTTTGACAACCCGCGGCCCTTCCTGGTCCCGGCTAACACCATTCATCGGGTAGCGGATAACGTGGTGGTCAACGACAACCAGCCCTATACGGCGGACGGGGGGTCCTTCCCCAGCGGACACACCAGTACCGGCTACACCGATGCGCTGCTGATGGCGCAGATGGTGCCGGAACGCTTTGTCCCGCTGATTGACCGGGGCGCACGCTACGGCTATTCACGCCTCGTACTCGGCGTTCACTACCCGCTGGATGTGATGGGATCGCGCATGGTGGCACAGCGCAATGTGGCGCACTATCTGAACGATCCGGCTTACCGGCGGCTGTTTGACGACGCGAAGCAGCAGCTGCGCAGTGCGCTGGAAAAAGAGTGCGGTATGTCGCTGAAAGCCTGCGCGCAGGTGCCGGCGAAGGATGATCCCTATGCGGCAAAACCGATGCAGGCATTTTACCGCTTTACCATGACCTATAATCTGCCCGCTCAGCAGGGGGAGGCCACGCCGGTGGTGGTGCCGCAGGGGGCCGAAGTGCTGCTGGAAGCGGCCTTACCGGGTATGAGCGCCGCCGGGCGGCGGCAGCGGATGATAAACACGGCGCTGGCGGGGGGCTATCCCCTCTCCGGTAACGCCGACCAGAGCTTCTGGCAGCGGGTGAACCTGCATGATGCCGTCAGGTCGGCAGGGCATTAATTTGTTGCTTTAATGTTGCATAAATGTGATATGGCCCGCAGCCTGTGAACGCCGTCGGCGGGTTACCCTGTTTTGGTTAAAAGTTGTTCAGTTGCACTCTGTAAGCAGGTGAGGTGTCTACCCTGCTTACGGAGTCAGTTTTATGACCAACTGTGCAAAAGCGGCCGGGATGCCGCTCTGTTTTTTGGTGCTGATGCTGTGGGCATCACGGACCCGGGCGGAGATCACCGTCATCAGAAAAAACACCTTCAGCGATCCGCTGCTCTCGCCCCTCAGTCTGAAAATAGCCGGCAGTATCCGCCCCGAATTTGTCTGGGATCGCTCTGCGACGCACGATCTGCGCCGGCACGGCCATGATGGCGGCTCACGTTTTCGCTTTACGGCGGGCTATCAGCTGACCCCTGCGCTCTCGGTTGTGGGGCGTTATCTGTGGGGCGTTGATCTCGCTCACGTTCTGGGGCTGAAACATCACTATAACCCTCATCAGCACTGGGATATTCAACGCCAGATGTTTGGCGGCATAGCCCTGCGGCACGTCGGCCAGCTGACCTATGGTCACCAGCACGGGGTTTATTACGACGTCATCGGCAGTAAAAGTGATATCTGGGATTTCGACGGTAATGCCAGCGCAAACTGGATTGGCGTCCCGGGGGATTATGGCGGCGGCGATCGGCCACGCAACGCGTTTAAGTATAAAAACACGCTGGGGCGTTACACACTCTATGCCGACTATCTGTTGCCGCAGCACGCTGCCCCGCTGGCGGATGACAGGCACTATCAGCGTCGGCACGGGGAGGGCATCGGCGTCGATTATCAGGCCCGGCGCGATTTAACGCTCAGTGCCGCCTGGGATCAGACCAATGCGACAGTGACGGATGCCCGGGGAGAACGACGTCATTACCGGCAACACTTCAGCGGTGCGGCGCTGCGCTGGCGACCGGGCCGCTGGACGCTGGTTGGCACCGCGACCTGGTACCGGCACTATGTGCCGGTCAGCGGCAGGAAGTCGGTCGCGCGCTATTTCGCCCGCCACGGTTACGGACTGGAGACGTTTTTTGGCTATACGTTTTTACCGGGAAAAACCTGGCTGCACGCCGTGCAGCCCTATCTGGCGGCCGATACGTTACGCCTGCGCGGCAACGAGCATTACCATGCCCGTCACGCTTATCTCGGGGCGTATGTCCATGTCGCTTATGGTCTTTCCTTCTACCTGGAACACACCTTCACGGCCACCAGCGACGGGCTGCCGGATACCACCTGGCTGACCTTCTTTTATAACTTTTAACCCTCAGACCGGCCCCTTACGGCATGGAAGGGTAGACGCCCGGTCCAATGGGCAGCCCCAGGGCGTACCATGCCAGCAGCAGCAGGATCCACACGGCAAAGAACACCAGCGGGTAAGGCATGATCAGCGTGTAATAGGTGCCGAGCTGTGCATCCTTGCGGTAGCGCTGCAGAAAGCCGAGGAACAGCGGCAGAAACGGCGACATCGGGGACAGCGGCAGTACAGCAGAATCCGCGATGCGGAATATCATCTGGGCGAAGGCCGGATGAAAGCCGAGCAGCATAAACATCGGCACGAAAATCGGTGCGAGGATCGACCAGATAGCCGAACCGCTGGCAATAAACATGCAGAGGAACGCGGACAGGAACATCAGCCCGATAAACGCCGGGGCACCGGTCATCGCCATCTGCTCCAGCAGGTCGGTCAGCCCCACCGCCATAAACGTCCCCATATTGCTCCAGTTAAACATCGCCACGAACTGGGCCAGCGGGAACACCATGACGATGAATCCGGCCATACTTTTCATCGGTTCAATCAGCAGAGCGGGAATATCATCGGGCCGTTTGATTTGCTTCGTCGACACGCCCCAGGTGATGGAGACCACAAAGAAGAACAGAATAATCAGCGGGACGATGCCCTTAATAAACGGCGACGGGATAATCGACCCGCTGGCCGGATCGCGCAGCATGGCCCCCTCCGGTACCACCATCAGCGCCACCAGAGCGATAAATATCAGCGCGGAAATCCCGCTCATCAGCAGGCCACGGTTCTGCAGGGGGGTCAGGCTGGCCAGCGTCTCTTCGCTGTTACCCTGCCAGGCGGGCAGGCGCGGCTCCACGAATTTATCGGTCAGCAGGCCCCCGGCAACGGTCAGCACTATCACCGAGCTGGCCATAAAGAACCAGTTATCCACCACGCTGACGTGAACCGTATCGCTGACCGCTTTGGCCGCCTCACTGCTGATCCCGGACAGCAGCACATCGGTCGTGACGATCAGCAGGTTGGCGGTAAAACCGGAGGCGACGCCGGCAATCGCCGCCAGCAGCCCGGCAACCGGATGGCGGCCAACGGCGATAAACATCAGCGCCCCCAGCGGCGGCATCACCACTAGCGCGGCATCGGAGGAGATATGGCTGAAGAAGGCGATAAACAGCACCATATAGCTGGCATAGCGGGCGCTGACAAAGGAAGCCATCTTGTTCATCAGTGCCTGCAGCAGCCCGGTACGCTCCGCCAGCCCGGCCCCGATCATCAGCGCGAGGATCGACCCCAGTGGGGCAAAGCCGCTGAAGTTCTTGATAATATTTGGCAGGATCCACTGGATGCCCGCGACACTCAGCAGGTTTTTAACCTCCACCATTTTGCCGCTGGCCGGGTTTTTCACCGCCACGCCGAACCAGGAGAGCAGTGCGGTCGAGACCATCAGCACCACAATCAGATAGACGAATAACAGAAACGGATTAGGCACCTTGTTGCCGATGCGTTCAATCCAGTAAAAGATCCTTCCCGGGCTTTTGTTCGCTGCCGTTGTCTCGCTCATTGGTGTTCACCCTATGCCTTGTCGTCGTTGTGTTGTTGTTTGCGTTTTGTTTTTTTAACGGGGCCGGGATCGAGCCAGGCCTCCGGGTCTGTCTGGAATCGCTACGCCAGCGGCGTTGGTGTTACCCCTGCCGGGATCGGGCAGCGATAGGGCTGCTCCGCGCGCTGGCGGCGGAACGCCTGCTGTGCTTCTGCCAGCAGGCTGTTATCGCTGAACAACGCCAGCGCGGTTGCGGCCAGGGTCTTGCCTGCAAGACACATGCCTTTGTGTGCGACGGAGGTGCGGCCCTGGGCCACCAGCTGCCAGCTGTGCAGCGGCGTGCCGAAGGCAAAGCAGGGGGTGAAGCACTGCGCGGTCGGGGCCACCCAGCTGACATCACCGACGTCAGTCGAGCCGTACAGCACCTCTTCACTGGCGGTGTACGGTGCCACACTGTCCATCAGTACGCGATCGCCCAGCGCGGCTGCCCACTCGCCGCCCGCCGATCCCCCGGTTCGCGCGGCGTTCAGCCGGGCATTGCGCAGATCGTCGGCGCTCAGCGTCTGGCGGATCTCGGCGGCAAACTGGCGTTCTTCCGCGCTGTAATCAGGCAGGCCAAAGTGACAGAGACGATCGTACATCAGCCTTTCCAGCGCCCGGTTGGGCTGATAGTTGGAGCAGGCTTTCTCAAAGCGCACGGTCATTTCAGTGCCGGTCATCAGGGCGGCCCCCCTGGCGATATCGGTCACCCGCTGGTAAATATCCTGCAGCTGATCGAGCTGCGGGGCGCGCACCAGATAGAGCACCTCCGCCTCCGCCTGCACCACATTGGGGGAACTGCCCCCGCTATTGGTCACTGCATAGTGCAGCCGGGCGTCGGGAATAATGTGCTCACGCAGGAAGTTCGCGCCGGTGTTCATCAGGGTCACGGCATCCAGCGCACTGCGCCCGAGGTGGGGCGCGTTGGCCGCGTGGGCCGCCACGCCGCTGAAATGAAATGCCGCCTGAATATTGGCCAGCGTGGCGGTATTAAACATGCCGCTGAAGCCCTCCGGGTGCCAGGTCAGTGCGGCATCGACGTCGTCAAACAGTCCTTCGCGGACCATAAACGTTTTCCCGGAGCCGCCCTCTTCGCCGGGGCAACCGTAAAAGCGAATCGTGCCCGTAGTGCCGTTCTGTTGCAGCCAGGCTTTGACGGCACAGGCGGCGGCCAGCGCCGCGGTACCCAGCAGGTTATGGCCGCAGCCGTGGCCGTTGCCGTCTGCCAACAGCGGGCGGCGCGTGCTGCATTCTGCCTGCTGGCTCAGCCCCGCCAGGGCGTCATACTCGCCCAGCAGGGCGATCACCGGCTGACCACTGCCATAGCTGGCGATAAAAGCGGTATCGATGCCCCCTGCGGCCTGCTCAATGCGAAACCCTTCCTGCTCCAGCGCCGTGGAGAGCAACCCGGCGGCGAAGGTTTCGGTAAAGCGCGTTTCAGGCCGATCCCAGATGGCGTCGCTTAACGCACTGAAGCGTGCCTGATGCCGGTCGATGTAATCCGCCACAAAGTCATTTATTTCCACGTCCATCACGCCTCCGGTTCGAATTCGGCAATATTGACCGCAATCGCCGCCAGCGTTTTCACCGCGACGGCCATCACCTGTTCGTCAAAGTCGAATTTTTCGTTGTGGTGCCCGGCGCTCAGATCGGTACCGAAAATAATGTAGGAGGCCTGGCCACCGCGCTGCTTTACCCGCTCCATCATGAAGGTGGCATCTTCCGACCCGGCGGCTATGCCACGCGTATCGACCAGCGAGGTCAGTTCCGGAATGTGTGCCGCCTGACGGCGGATATAACGCACCCAGGGGGCGGTCGGCTGACTGCTGCGCGCCTCACCCATCAGCGCGATCTGATGCTCAACGCCGTACATCGCGGCAGCACCGGCAAGCGCTTGCAGGGCGCGCTGGTAGATAAAGTCGTTAATTTCATTCGTCGCCCCGCGCGTTTCCACCTTCATCGTGGCGCGATCCGCGACCACGTTACGCCCGGTGCCTGCCTGCAGTACGCCCACGTTGACGCGTGCGCTGCCGCCGCTGTGCTGGGTCAGGGTATGCAGTGCCAGTGCAGCCTGTGCGGCGGCCAGCAGTGCATTGCTGCCTTCTTCCGGGCGTGCCCCTGCATGGGCGGCGTTGCCGCGAAAGCTGACGTCGAGCTTGGTGGTGGCCATAAAGTTATCGCTGCCGCACACCAGTTCGCCCGCCGGCACGCCGGTACCAATGTGGATGGCGGTAAAGAAGTCGACGTCATCAACCACGCCGGCCGCAACCATTGATTTTGCCCCGCGCGTACCTTCCTCGGCGGGCTGGAAGATCAGCTTAATGGTACCAACAAGATCGGCTTCAAACTGCTTCAGCACCTGAGCCAGGCCCAGGCCAATGGTGGTATGGCCGTCGTGCCCGCAGGCGTGCATCATGCCCGGGTTCACAGAGTCAAAGCCTTCGGCATACGGGCGGTGCGCGGAGGTCTGGTTTTCAATCACGTCCAGCGCATCCATATCAACGCGGAATGCCATCACCGGGCCGGGGCGGCCGGTGGCCAGCGTGGCAACAATGGCACAGAAGCCGCCGGAGAAGTGCGGCATCCACTCCGGCAGCGCACCCTGCTCCAGCGCACGCTGCTCGTACTGTGCCAGCACCTCCACGGCGGGGACGCCCATGCGCTCCTCCGCCTTTACCACTTCCCGGCCAAGCTGGAGTGCATAGCCAAGGCGGTGCAGTTCAGCGGCCACCTGCGTGGCGGTACGGAACTCCAGCCAGCCGGATTCGGCAAATTTATGCAGGTCACGCCGCCGTTCCTGCAGGCGGGGAACCATCTCTTTCACAACGTCAGCAATCGCCTCGTGCATAGGATCATCCTTCTGTTTGGGCATCGTCATTTCAGGGTTATCACTTTCTGTTCTACACAATGGAATCCCCAGGCAGAAGATGCCAATATCTTGTGACTGATAAACAGGGGTTATCATCAAACGGAGATCCCATGCCCGCATCCATTAAGCTGCATCAGCTGCGCGCCTTTGTTGAGGTGGCCCGTCACGGCAGCATACGTGCCGCCAGCCGCGCCGCCGGGCTGTCTCAGCCTGCACTGACTAAATCGATTCAGGAACTGGAGGCGGTACTGGGTGCCAGGCTGTTCGTTCGCCGCAGCCAGGGGGTGGCGCTAACCGAAATCGGTGATAACTTTTTCCAACATGCGAGTCTGGTCATCGAAGAGCTGCGCGTCGCGCAGGAGGATATTCAGCAGCGGTTAGGGCTGGCGGGCGGCACGGTCAATATTGGGGTCGGGGGCAGCATTGCCCGCACCCTGATGCCGCAGGTGATCACCCAGTTCCGCCGCCAGTTTCCCCGGGTTAAGATCCGCATCGTGGAGGGGCAGCTGGTATCGATGATCCCCGAACTGCGTCAGGGCGAACTGGATTTCACCATTAATACCTCCTATCCCGGCCATCTTGACAGCGAACTCAGCTATGAACCCCTGATGGAGCGCGAATATCGGGTGGTGATGCGCAAAGGGCATCCGTGTGAACACGCCACCTCACTGGCGGAGTTGCAGCACTGCGACTGGACCATGCCCACCCCGCGCGGCAGTTATTACCGCCTGCTGCACGACCTGCTGCACGATATGGGCATGGCCCCGGCGATCGGCGTCACCTGTGAAACCTTTATGGCCTGCACCAGCCTGATCGCGCAGAGTGATTTTGTCAGCATCCTTTCCAGCGACGTCATCGGTGACCCGATTCTGGGTAATCAGCTGGTGGCGCTGACGATGAAAGAGCCCCTGCCGAAGGCCACGTTTTATTTGATTCAGCGTAAAGACACCACCCTGACGCCGATGGGGGCTGAGCTGGCGCGTTTATTTCGCTTTCATTGCCGGCAGGCCGCGACCGGCTGATGCGGAGCCCACCCCGTGTGTGAGGAAAGAAATTCATCTTACTGTGGATGATTTTTCATTCGCCAGCGCGGGAGTAAAAGCGATAGATTGAAACCGCCAGTAACCTGTTCTTTTAACCCCAGTGGAGTGAGAGATGATGCCTACCGAGCTTGTGACTATTCAGCGTTACCGGGCAAAATATCAGCCGGGTGTGGTCGGGCTGATCCTGCCGATCCAGAATCAGGAGTTCGGCATTGCGATCACCGCAGAGCAGCAGCCAGACCTGAGTGATATTGAACACTTTTATCAGCAGGGGACGGGGGATTTCTGGCTGGCGCAGATTGATGACCGGGTGGTGGGCTGTATCGGCCTGAAGGATATCGGCCAGCAGCAGACGGCCCTGCGCAAAATGTTTGTGGCTGCTCCTTACCGCGGGCGGGAGTGGGGGGTGGCTTCTGCGCTGCTCAATACGCTGATGATGCACGCCCGCGATCGGGGTGTGGTGGATATCTTCCTCGGGACCACCGCGAAATTTCTCGCGGCCCACCGTTTTTATGAAAAAAACGGCTTTCAGGCTATCCCGCCCGCCGACCTGCCTGCACGCTTCCCGTTAATGGCGGTGGACACCCGGTTCTACCGCTTCTCCTTCCAGGGTCATGTCTGAGCCTCCCTGTGCGGCTCAGGCAATATTTTCTGACACATCTTGTAATGACCTCCCTGCCGTCGTAGCATTCCTGTGCAATTCTGAGATTGAGAATAATAATTATTTCCTTTGTGGAGAGTGCGATGACGTTCTGGGGTAAAGCAGTGATTCTGATGGGGAGCCTGATCCTCTCCTCCAGCCTGATGGCGGCACCGTTTGTGGTGGAAGACGTCAGCGGCCGTAAAGTCGAAATTAAATCTGAGGTGAAGCGGGTGATCCTCGGGGAAGGGCGGCAGATCTATCTTTTGGCCGCTTTTGACACCGATGCGCCATTCCAGCGCGTGGTGGGCTGGCGCGACGATCTGCCAAAAGCCGATTTCGACAGCTATCAGATCTACGCCAAAAAATACCCGTCAATCACCGCTCTGCCGACCTTTGGCGGAGCCAAAGACGGCACCTTTAACGTTGAGCAGGCGCTGACGCTGAAGCCCGATCTGGTGCTGATGAATCTGGAGTCGAAAGCGGCCACCGATGAGTCTAAGCTCACCGAAAAACTCGCTAAACTCGGCATTCCGGTGGTGTTTATCGACTTCCGTGAAAAGCCGTTTGAGAATGCAGTGAAAAGTATCCGCATTATGGGGCAACTGGTCGGCAAGCCCGCGCGTGCGGAAGAGATCATCGCCTTCCGCCAGCAGCAGATCGACATCGTGACCGAGCGACTGAAAAACTATCAGGGTCCGCGCCCGAAGGTGATGCTCGATCGCGCCGGGGGCTATACGGAAGAGTGCTGTATGTCATTCGGTGATGAGAACTTCGGCCGCATGGTCGAAGTGGCCGGTGGCACCAATATTGCCAAAGGCCTGATCCCGGGCACGTTTGGCACGCTGAACCCGGAGCAGATTATTGCTTCGCGCCCGGACGTGGTGATCGTCACCGGGGCTAACTGGAAAAATTACAACACCGCCGGCGGCTGGGTAGGCGTCGGGCCGGGAGCCGATCTTACCCTGGCAACGCAGCGTTTAACCGCGCTGATGGCGCGCCCGGCGTTCCGCACCCTGCCGGTGGCGACCAACGGCAATGTCCATGCCATCTGGCATCAGTTCTACGACAGCCCGTACCAGTTTGTCGCCATTCAGATGATCGCCAAATGGCTGCATCCTGAGCTGTTTAGCGATATCGACCCGGACGCCACCTTCCGTGAATTCCATCAGCGTTTCCTGCCGGTGACCTACCAGCCAGGTTACTGGGTGACGTTAAAAGCGACGCCATAGTCGTTGAGGTCAGGGTGCGATCCGCACCCTGACCTCATTCCGTTAGAATTGAACCGGCTGAATCGGTTATCCAGGAAGATTCCTTCTTTTTTCTCATATTCCTTAACAGTTTTCCCCCTCCGTCATTTTTCTTTTTTCTGCGCAGTCGCCTATGTTATCCCCCGCAAAACGCATGGTTTTTTGCTGATGCACTGGCCCCAGTCCGGGGTGGCTCTGACTGTTCACTGGAAGAATACAATGGCAAATCACGATGAGGTCGCCCGTGGAAGGCGACGTTTTCTAAAGCAATCTGTGGCGCTGATCCCGCTGGCTGCGGTGGCCGCTCGCGGGATTGCGCCGTCCGCTGCACTCGCGTCGGGTACCCCTGCCCGTGGCGTCTCTTCTGAACCGGTTCCCCTGTGGTTTAACCCGGGCGAATGGCGTTTTATTATCGCGGCCTGTGCCCGTCTGATCCCCGAAGACGACCTCGGCCCCGGTGCCGTCAGTGAAGGCGTCCCGGTGTTCATTGACCGGCAGATGGAGCAGCCCTACGGCTACGGACAGCTCTGGTATATGCAGCCGCCGTTTGCCGAAGCCATCCCGCAGCTGGGCTATCAGTCTTCACTGGTTCCGCGTGAGACCTACCGCCGGGGGATTGCCGCCGCCGACCGCTACTGTCAGCAGCAGTATCATGCGGATTTCGCGGATTTGACGGCAGCACAGCAGGATGAGGTGCTCACCGCACTGGAAGCCGGACATCTCAATTTAGAACAGGTACCCGGTGCCTTATTCTTTACCCAACTGCTGGAAAATACCAAAGAAGGGTATTTTTCCGATCCGCAGCACGGCGGCAATCAGACGCTGGCCAGCTGGACGCTGATTGGCTTCCCCGGGGCGCGGGCCGATTATCTGGATCAGATGGATCATCCCGGGCAGCGCTATCCGCTGCCGCCGGTGAGCATTTCCGGCCGCAGGGGGGGGTGATAATGAGCCGCTTAAAACATCCTTCGGTTGACGTGTTGATTATCGGCTTCGGCTGGACCGGCGCGCTGATGGCGCGTGAACTGGCAGAAACCGGGCTGAATATCCTGGCGCTGGAGCGGGGAGAAAATCGTGACACCTGGCCTGATTTTGCCTATCCGCGTATTACCGACGAGCTGACGTACGGCATTCGCCTGAAACTGTTCCAGAACGCCGCCCGTGAAACGGTGACGGTACGCCACACCTCTGCCGACCGTGCCATGCCCTACCGGCGCTTTGGCTCTTTCCTGCCCGGTAACGGCGTGGGCGGTGCAGGCGTACACTGGAACGGCATGCTGTGGCGGCCGCTGGAGGCCGATCTGAAACTGCGCAGTACCGTGACGGAACGCTACGGCGCCGGAGTGATCCCGGCGGATATGACGCTGCAGGATTATCCCGTCAGCTATCACGAACTGGAGCCTTATTTTGAAAAGTTCGAGAAGATCTGTGGAACCTCAGGCATGGCCGGCAATATTGACGGTCTGCACATTGCCGGAGGCAATCCGTTTGAAGCCCCGCGCCGCGCCCCTTATCCGACAAAGCCGCTGAAGCAGCAGTACGCCGGACAGCTGTTTGCACGGGCAGCCGAAAGTCTGGGTTACAGCCCGTTCCCCATTCCGGCGGCAAACTGTACCGGGGCCTGGAAGAACCCCTACGGCGTGCAGCTCGGCGTATGTAACTATTGCGGATTCTGCGAACGCTTCGGCTGTTTTAATGGTTCAAAAGCGTCGCCGCAGTCAACGGTGCTGCCTTCACTGCGTCAGTTTTCTAACTTTTCCCTGCGCACCCGGGCGCAGGTCATTCGCATCAACACCGATGCCAGCGGCAAAAGGGCCACCGGGGTGATCTGGGTGGATGAGCAGGGACAGGAGCATGAGCAGCCTGCGGAGCTGGTGATCCTCAGCGCTTTCCAGCTGCATAACGTCCGGCTGCTGCTGCTGTCGGGGATCGGTAAGCCTTACCATGCGCAAAGTGGGGAAGGGGTGGTTGGTCGTAACTACGCTTACCAGATGAACGGCAGCCTCGATCTGTTCTTCGGCAACAGGCATAACTTCAATCCGTTTGCCGCCTCCGGAGTGACCGGCACGTTTATTGACGATTTTAATGCTGAGAATTTTGACCACAGCGGGCTGGGCTTTATTGGTGGGGCCACCCTGGGGGCGGCGACCAGCGGCGGGCGACCTATCCAGCAGATGAAGTTGCCTCAGGGCTCCCCGCAGTGGGGATCCGGCTGGAAAAAGAGCATCCAGCAGCACTATCTGCACACCATGAGCATCGGATCGTCCGGCTCGGTCATGCCTTACCGGCAGTGTTATCTGGATCTTGACCCGACGTACCGCGACATCCACGGCCAGCCGCTGCTGCGAATGACGTTTGACTGGCAGCCCAATGAGCTGAAGATGACGCAGTTTATGCAGGGTAAGGCTGAGCAGATTGCCCGTGAGATGGGAGCGCAGCACGTGGAGTCAGGCTTTATGAAGCCAGGTGACCACTACGACGTGCGGCCCTATCAGTCGACCCATACCACGGGCGGGACGGTGATGGGGGATAACCCGAAAACCAGCGTGGTGAATAAGTATTTACAGAGCTGGGATGTGCACAACCTGTTTGTGCTCGGGGCATCGGTCTTTCCTCAAAATCTGGCCTACAACCCCACCGGGATTGTCTGTGCCACGGCGCTGTGGGCGGCGCATGCCATCCGCACCGATTATCTTGCCCAGCCCGGACCGCTGGTACAGGCCTGACAGGGAGTCAGTGATGAATATACGACACTATGGTTTGTGTGTGCTGCTGGTGGCCGCCAGCGGAAGTCGTGCCGCCGCCCCTGACAGTCTTAGCGCGGGGCATTACCTGGCGCTGGCCTCGGACTGCGCGGCCTGCCATACCGCCAAAAAAGGCCGACCCTACGCCGGCGGGCTGAAGATGGAGACGCCCATCGGGGCGCTCTATTCGACCAATATTACCCCGGATGTCCGGACGGGTATCGGTGATTACAGCTATCAGGATTTTTCCCGCGCCCTGCGCGAAGGCAAGGCCCGTGACGGAAGGAACCTGTATCCGGCGATGCCTTATACCGCGTTCAGCAAGTTTGATGACCAGCAGGTGCACGCGCTGTATGACTATTTTACCCAGGAGGTGCCTGCCGTGCGGCAGGAGAACCGCAAAAGCGATATTCCCTGGCCGCTGAGCATACGCTGGCCGCTTGGGGTGTGGAACCTGCTGTTTCACGATGACGAGCGCTATCTTAACGATCCGCTGCACAGCGAACAGTGGAACCGCGGGGCATGGCTGGTACTGGGGCCGGGACACTGCGGCAGCTGCCATACGCCGCGCGGTTTCGCCCTGCAGGAAAAAGGGCAGGACCACCACGACAGCGCCTATCTTACCGGTGGTACCCTTGGCGGCTGGCATGCGCCCGACCTGCGGGGTAACAATGTCCGGGGACTGGGGAGCTGGACGCCGCAGGATATCGTCACGTTTCTGAAAACCGGGCAGAACGACCGCACCATGGCGTTTGGCCCGATGGCCGATGTGGTTGAACAGAGTACGCAGTACCTGACACCGGCCGATCTCAAGGCTATCGCGGTATTCCTGAAAAGCCTGCCCGCCGGCACGTTCTCCACGGCGCTGGCGCGCGAGGATTATGCCGATCTGAACTCCCCCGGCGCGGCGCTGTATCAGGATAACTGTGCGGCGTGCCACCGCAGCGACGGCCGGGGCTATGCCCGCACCTTCCCCGCACTGGCGGGCAACGCAGCGCTGCAGGGCAACGATCCTTCATCACTGATTTCAATGATCCTGCACGGCGGCAGGGCACCTGTCACCCGACAGGCGCTGACTGGCATGAGAATGCCGGATTTTGGCTGGCGATTGACGGATCAACAGGTCGCCGGGTTGAGCAACTTTGTGCGTAACAGCTGGGGAAATCAGGCCAGTGAGGTGACGCCGCAGCAGGTGAAGGCCGTGCGGGAGGGGCAGTAACAGGGTTAATACAGGGAGGACAGCTTCTCAGCAGGGGCGACCGGAAAAGGTCGCCCCCGTTTAGCGGGACCGCAGCGATTAGGCCTGGTGCGCGCCGGGCTCACTCAGTTTCTGCAGGTCTTTATCCACGAAGAACAGTGCCTGACCGCTGTTACCCACCAGCGCCAGTTTATCCAGGACAGATTTAAACAGTTTCTCTTCTTCATGCTGCTCAGAGACGTACCACTGCAGGAAGTTAAAGGTGGAGTAATCCTGCGTGGTCATGGCGGCATGTGCCAGCTCATTGATTTTTTTGGTGATCAGCTGCTCGTGCTGATAGGCCTGCTCCAGCACTTCGTGCAGGGAGTTAAAGGTGACCGGCGGCGCGTCGATAGTGCCCAGCACCGGCATGGCACCAGTATCACTCAGGTAGTTGAACAGACGCTGCATGTGCTGCATCTCTTCGGTGGAATGCTCACGCATAAACGCGGCAGCCCCTTCAAAACCTTTGTCATTGCACCATGCGCTCATCTGCAGGTACAGGTTGGCAGAGTAGAATTCCAGATTCAGTTGATCGTTCAACTGAGCGGTCATTTCATTCGTCAGCATGGTGACTCCTTAACATTATATTTTTAGCGAGATTTCTACTCTCAATAATTTGCGTTGCAGAGACACGGTAAATGTATCTGGAACGTAAATCATAACGAGTAAAAGAGGTGATTTCTGCGCATTATGCACCCAGACTGATAAAATAAAAACCGTTTTATATAGCATTGGCTAATTTATTTATACACAGCTAAAGGACTGATTGGTAAGTGATAATCATTCCATGATGAATCTGAATTGTTCTGGTTTTTAAATAGTTATGATAACTGTTCTTATTTATATCAAAGCGGGCTATAAAGACGTAATGAGAATTAATCAGCTTTAGGTTGTTTCTGATAACGTATTCATTTTACGTTAATTAGCTGTCTTTGCCCGTTGGACAAAGACAGCCAGCGCATTTATTGAGGGTCACTGACCAGACGGTCGATAATGGCCTGAGCGGTTTTAATATCGGTGACCAGGGCATTGATCATCCCCGAGCGGACGGCCCCGATAATCCCGGCGGCTTTTTCCGGCGTGGCCGCCACGCCGATACACAGAGGCGACTGGCGCAGCTGGTCGGGTGAAGCGGCGATCATCCGCTGCTCTCCTTCCCAGTGCAGCACCTCTCCCTGTTCCGTGACGTAGTGGCGCAGCACATCGCCCGCTGCGTGACTGAGGGCCTGCTCATCAGGCGTGGCGGTAGAAGCTTCGCTGGCGTGCGGCGCATGATGCGTCAGGCCGACGCCGACAATCGCCACATCCAGCTTATCCCACAGGGAGGTAATTTGCTGCACGCCCGGGTCGCAGAGAAACGCGTCACGCAGCACCGGCGATGAAATATAGGGCGCATGGAGAAAGTGGGGGGTCCCCGCCATCTGTTCTGCGGCCTGGCGCACAAATTCATTAATCTGAAAGTGCGCTGCCGCCTGCTGCATACCGCCGTTAAGCGCCACGGTCAGCACGCCCGGCAGGCGCGGCAGGCCGGATAACGTCACTTCACGCACCGCACGCCCCCAGCCAATCCCCACCACCGACCCGCTGACCAGATCGGCCTGCTGGAGTAATGATGCCAGCGGCGCGCTGAGCGCGCTGAGGACGTTAGCGGGCGGCGACTCAACCACGGCGGCGGTTTTTAACCCCAGCCGGGCGATCAGATCCGCCGTGATCTCCTCAGGTGAGGTCAGCTCAATCACCTCTATGCGCACAATGCCCGCAGCACGGGCTTTGGTCAGCAGACGCGAAATAGTGGCGGTGGAAACCCCCAGCTTTTTCGCGATATCAACCTGCGACATATCGGACTGATAGTGCAGCTTCGCCACCATATGCATCATCGCCCGCGTGGTGGCGGGATCTTGTAAAAGAGGTTCTTTCAGGGTTGTAATTCCTTTCTGCAATGTATTACACTCATTTCATCGGTTGGAGAATTATTGCGCAACACCAGAAAAATTGCAATGTGCACAGGTGGCTGAAACCCCTGACAGGACTGGAGATTCACCGGCATCAGCCCGGCGTCGTGCACTCAGGCTAAAGGTAATTTTCGGGTCGTCGCTGACGGCTTTTTTACCTGGTATCTCTACAACGGAGCACATCTCATGTCACATATGTCCACTTCTGAACTGCGCGGTTATCAGCAAATTTGCGGCAGCAATGGCGCGATGCTGGTGATTGCCTGCGACCAGCGCGGCGCAATGCGTACCCTGTTAAGCGCCGATCCTGAACAACAAAAATCCATCTCCGAGCAGCAGCTCGGCGGTATTAAAGCCGACATTACCCGCTACCTTGCCAGTCAGGCCTCCTGCGTGCTGGTGGATGCCGTCTGCGCGGTGCCCGACCTGGTGGATGACGGTATCATTGCCCGAGATACCGCCCTGCTGATCGGCCTGGATGCCTCCGGTTTTGACACCACGCCGGAAGGCTATCGTCATTCGCGTCTGGTCGGGGGCATCAGCGCCCGCCGCGTGCGCGAACTGGGCGGTAACGGCGGTAAAATTATGGTCTATTTACGTGCCGATCGCCCGGATGCCAATCAACATAACCTCGATATCCTGCGTCACTGCATTGAAGACTTTACCCGTGAAGACCTGCTGCTGGTGGTCGAGTTCCTGACCTATCCGCTGCCTGACGAAACGGAGGAAGCGTATAAAAGCCGGGTGCCGTCACTGATTTATGAAGGAACGAAACTGTCGCTGGCACTGGGAGCCAAGGTGCTGAAGATCCCGTATCCGGGGTCGGCTAAGGACTGTGCCGCTATCACGGCGCTTGCCGGCGACGTGCCGTGGGCCGTACTCTCTGCAGGGGTGGATCACAGCACCTTCCTGACGCAGGTGGCGGATGCGATGAGCAACGGGGCTTCCGGCGTCATTGCCGGGCGGGCATTATGGAAAGACTGCATCTCGCTGGACAGCGGCGTCACCCGCGAAAAACTGGAAACCCTGGCCATCCCCCGTCTGCGTGAAATCCAGGCCGTTATCGGGCAGCATTTCCACGCCCGTAAAGCAGAGGAAAAAAACCGTCATGCCTGAGTCGTCTGTTTTGCCGCATTCCGTTCCCCAGCCCGGGGGTAAACGCCTGGTGATGGTGAACGGTGTACCCGCGTCGGGAAAAAGCCATATTGCTACCCGTCTGGCGACGGAAACCGGCTGGCCGCTGCTGACGCTGGATCAGATCAAAGAGCCGTTTATGCGTCAGATCGACGGGATCGATCGCCCGATGAACCGTAAGCTGGGCATTGCTGCTTATCAGGTTATCTGGTCGATTATTGCCGCCGCCCCGGCGGGCCATACCTTTATCGTCGATGCGTGGTTTGGCTTCCAGCCCAAAGCAGATCTGGCCGCTTTTATCCCGGCGGCAGGAATTGAACGTGTGGTGGAGGTCTGGTGTCAGATCCCCGGTGAGATGGCGGCACAACGCTACAGCAGCCGGCTGGGCTCAAGGTTACCGGGCCACCCGGGAGCGGATTATGTGGCAGAACTGCAAGAGCTGGCCGATCGCGCCGAGCCGATGCAGCTGGGGCCGGTGTGGGTCGCCGATCAGCGGTGCGAGACTGACTTCACCCAATTAGTTCACTGGCTACAGGAGAATATCGATCAGGTTGCGTATCTACATTCACAGGGCTAACAATAACCAGGATTAATCCTGAATATTGGCGGCATATTTAATAAAGAGTGTAACCACTGGTTTAATTCGCCAGCGGATAACCATGGCTGTTAATATAATTAACTGATAATAAGTTATTTATTATTAAATAAGTCAACCCGATCACATTTTTATCTTTCTGCAAAAAGTATAGTGAATTAACGTTTGGGGTAATTAAAAGGCGACGAGGTATGTTAACCGACTGGATTAATCACAGTAATCTGACACTGTTAACGCATACTGATAACTGGCGAAAGGCGGTGGAGATTGCACTGCAACCCATGATCGATAATGGTGCCGTACAGCCCCGATACCTTAACGCTATTTATGATATGCATGAACAGATTGGCCCCTATTATGTGCTGGGTGAGGGGATTGCCATGCCTCATGCCCGACCAGAAGAAGGGGTGAATCATACGGCACTCTCTCTGTTAATTGTTTCCGAAGGCGTGAGTTTTGGCAGTGAAGATAATGACCCGGTATATGTCATATTTGCCCTGGCCGCTGTCGACAGCCACTCACATATTGAAATGATCGCCAGCCTGTCTCAGCTTTTTTGTGAGGACAATGTGGTTGAACAGTTAAGGCAGGCACGGGATAAACCCGCGGTGATGAAGATTCTTCAGCAGTTTTAAACCGCAGCAGGGCAGGGATGCCCGTCAACATACCCGCAGTCAGTGGTCGCGGACTTACAGACACTTAATAAGGTATGCCTGATGAAAAAATTATCTATTCTGGCCGTATGCGGTGCCGGGCTTGGCAGCAGTTTTGCCTGCGAAATGAGTATTGAAGCGGCCCTGAAAGATCTGGGTGTTGATGCTGAACTATCACACTGTGATATTTCCAGTGCAACCTCCTCCCGGGCGGATATTATCATGACCGGGGAAAACTTCCGTTCACAGTTTCAGCATTATACGATCAACTCCACCATTATCTACCTGAAGCGCCTGGTAGATAAGAATGAAATAAAATTAAAACTAGAACCGATCCTGAAAGAGAAAGGCTATCTTATTTAATTTCCTTTTAATCTAAACCAATAACCCTCCATTGTTTACGCGGTATTATGCCGCCTGAGCCGGAAGGGTATCTGTGCCCAAAAACAGGGGAGTATTATGTCTTTCCTTACTTTTATTGTCCATGATGTGCTGGGGCAGGCGTCAATTCTTATTTCATTGATAGCCATGATTGGTCTGATCGCCCTGAAAAAAAGTCCGGGTCAGGTTATTACCGGCACATTAAAAACGTTACTGGGTTTTTTAGTGCTGCTCTCCGGAGCCAGTATTATTGTTGCCACACTGACCTTTCTCGGCGATATCTTCCAGAAAGGTTTTAATATGCGTGGCGTGGTCACCGATGTCGGCTCGATTGCCGGTATCGCGCAGCAAACGCTGGGGCGCGAAACGGCACTGATTATGGTGGTCGCTTTTGTCGTTAACATCCTTATCGCCCGGCTGACACGCTATAAGTACATCTTCCTGACCGGGCAGGCTTCCCTGTGGATGGCGACGGTGTGCTCGGTGATCGGCTATATGGGCGGGCTGCGCGGTGTGGAACTGATCCTGCTTGGCGGGGGGATCGCCGGGGTGATGGCGGTGCTGATGCCGGCGATTGCCCAGCCGATCGTACGTAAGATCACCGGCGGGGATGATATTGCCCTCGGCCATTTCTGCACCATCGGCTATATGGTGCAGGCCGGGGTGGCAAAAGTAACCGGTGACGTCAGTAAAAGTACGGAAGATGTGGAGCTGCCGCAGGCGCTGTCATTCCTGCAGGACACCTATCTGTCAATGATGGTGGTGATGATCCCGATCTATCTGATCCCGGCAGTGGCGGCCGGGCCAGAAGTGGTGGCGGCGTCGTCTAACGGCGTCAATTATCTGGTCTACAGCTTCCTGCAGGCGATCCAGTTTGTGGTGGGGGTGTACGTGCTGCTGGCGGGCGTGCGCCTGCTGCTGGCTGAAATTGTGCCTGCGTTTCGCGGTATTGCGCTGCGCATTGTTCCGGATGCGGTTCCGGCGCTCGACTGTCCGGTGCTGTTCCCCTATGCGCCGAATGCGGTGATTATCGGCTTTATTTCCACCACGGCCGGTGCGGTGATCGGGATGTTTCTGTTCCCGTGGGTGGGGCTGGCGATGATCCTGCCGGGAATGCTGACCAACTTCTTTGCCGGCGGTACTGCCGGGATCTTCGCTAACGCGGTCGGCGGACGACGCGGGGCGATCATCGGCGGCGTGTTCCACGGGCTGTTTATTACGCTGCTGCCCGCCCTGCTTCTGCCGCTGCTCGGCCAGTACGGTTTCCAGAATGTCACCTTCAGCGACTCGGATGTGATCGGGGTCGGGCTGGTGTTTGGCCATATCCTTAACTTCTTTCACTAATTGATTCAGGAGGCTTTATGGATGCCATTGATAAGATCTTACAGCAGGCGTTGCCAGCCAGAGACTGTGCAGAGGCGCTGAATGAGCTGGGTAAACAGTTTATGGCTGCGGGAGACAGCGACAGCGCCATTCAGTGCTGGCAGGAAAGTATGTCGCGCTACGGCAAACCGGGTTTTGCCCAGGCGCAGCTGATGAAAGCTTATAACGCTAAACGCCGTGCCTGTTCACAGGCGGGTGACGGTCAGGGGGTGGAACGCTACTCGGAAAAAATCGACGCGTTGATGCAGCAGAGCAAGGATGCGATCCGCTACGGATTTTGAAAGGTAACGCTGGCGGTGATACCGCTAACCGGGTTGGGATGCCTGCCTGCATGCTGTACCAGACGGGATCTGCTGGCCGGACCGCGATGGGATCTGTACCGGTCAGCAGTGAAGAAAGGAAGGATGTTCCCCGGGGCGACGCTTTTTTCCGGTCGCCCCGGTTTGGCGTTCTGTTACAGATCCGCGCCGTTGCTGGTAATCACCTGCTTATACCAGTCGAAGCTTTTCTTTTTCGAACGGGCCATCGTGCCGGTACCGTCATCGTTTTTATCCACGTGGATAAAGCCGTAACGTTTGTTGTACTGGCCGGTGGTGAACGATACGCAGTCCAGGCAGCCCCACGGGGTGTATCCCATCAGGTCCACGCCGTCTTCCAGTACCGCAATTTTCATCTGTTCGATATGGGCTTTCAGATAGGCGATGCGGTAGTCATCGTTGATCTGGCCGTCGGCTTCAACGGTGTCGTAGGCACCAAAGCCGTTTTCAACGATAAACATCGGCTTCTGATAGCGTTCCCAGAAGGCATTCAGCGTATAGCGCAGGCCTACCGGGTCAATCTGCCAGCCCCAGTCGGATGCTTTGACGTGCGGGTTCGGACGGCTGCCCGGGAAGCCTTCGATATGGCGTCCGTCGTCGCTGTCTTTAGCCGAGTACTGCACCGCATTACTCATGTAGTAGCTGAAACCCAGGTAGTCGGCACAGCCGTCGCGCAGCGCCTGCTCATCCCCGGGCTGCATCTCAATCTGGTAGCCCTTACGCTCCCACTCTTTCAGGATGTAGGAGGGGTAGTAGCCGCGCAGATGAACGTCACCGAACAGGTAGCGCTCACGCATCGACTCCTGTGCAAACATCACATCGTCTGGATGGCATGACCACGGATAGAGTGGGACGATGGCCAGCATACAGCCGATCTGCAGGTCAGGGTTGATCTGGTGGCCCAGCTTCACCACCTGCGCACTGGCCACAAACTGGTGATGCAGTACCTGATACATCGCCTGCTCGGGTTTTTCGTGCTCGTTAAAAATCACCCCGGAATTACAGTAGCCAAACAGCGGGTAGCGCCAGTTACGCTGGTTGTTGATCTCGTTAAAGGTCATCCAGTATTTTACTTTGTGCTGATAGCGTTTCAGCACCACTTCGCTGTAGCGCACAAAGAAGTCCACCACTTTACGGTTCAGCCAGCCGCCGTACTCTTTCACCAGATGCACCGGCATCTCGAAGTGGGACAGGGTGATCACCGGCTCGATACCGTGCTTCAGCAGTTCGTCAAACAGGTCATCATAGAACTTCAGTCCCTCTTCGTTAGGCTCCTGTTCGTCACCTTTAGGGAAAATGCGCGTCCAGGCAATCGACGTGCGAAAACACTTAAAGCCCATCTCGGCAAACAGCGCGATATCTTCTTTATAGCGATGGTAAAAATCCACCGCCAGGTGGTTAGGGTAGTGGTGCGCCGGATCGATACCGTCGGTGATCACCCGGTCAACGCCGTGCGCACCGCCGGACAGGACATCCACAATACAGGGACCCTTACCGCCCTGATCCCAGCCGCCTTCAACCTGGTGTGCTGCGACCGCGCCGCCCCATAAAAAATCTTTTGGTAATTGCTGCTCTGACATAATCCGTCCTTTCTGGTGAGATTAACAACGTCTGTAAAAAAACCGTGCCGCAGGGCACGGTGAGAATTAATAATCGATCGCTTTATCTAAGTTCGCGCCGTTGGTGTTGATCACCCTCTGATACCAGCTGAAGCTTTTCTTACGGTAACGTGCCAGATCTTTCAGATCGTGTTCGTCACGGTTGACGTAGATAAAACCATAACGCTTGCTGATCCCCTGATGGGTGCTGACCAGATCGATCGCCGACCACGGACAGTAACCGAAGATCTCCACCCCGTCGCTGATGGCTAACTGCAGCTGTGCCAGATGATCGCTGAGGTAAGCAATGCGATAGTCATCATGGATCTTATTGCCCGCCGCCAGCTCGTCGAACGCACCCAGACCGTTTTCGGTGACAATCAGCGGCAGGTGGTAGCGGTCGTAGATCTCGCGTGCGGTAATGCGGAAGCCGACGGGGTCAACGTACCAGTTAAACTGGTTTTTCTTCAGGTGCGGGTTATTGGTGCCGACGTACACGCTTTTATCAATGCCCGCCATCTGCTGGTCCACTTTCTGCAGCCCTTCACCTTCGCTGCCCAGTTCGGCGGCGACGGTGGCAGAGGCATAATAGTTAAAGGCAATAAAGTCCGGCTTCGCCTGTTTCAGCAGCGTCATATCGCCCTCGGTAATGGTAGGCAGCCAACCTTTTTCCTGCATAAAGCGCCAGGCGATGGTGTTGTAACGGCCATAGCAGGCGAGGTCGAGGTACAGCCAGTTGCGGATCGACGTGAAGTTATTGGCTGCCAGCATGTCTTCCGGTTTGGCACTGGCCGGATAAACGCAGGAAATATTCGGGGCCGGGCCGATTTTTGCCGCCGGCAGAAGCTCGTGGCAGGCGATCATCGCCCGCGCCTGAGCCAGCATCATATGGTGATTCTGCTGATACAGAGTCTTATGCGGGTCAGGCGTTCCCTCCGGTAGCGTACCGATGACGTCCCCTTTCAGGATCATCATGTTCTGCTCATTGATGGTCAGCCAGTATTTCACCCGGTCACCAAACAGCGCGAAGCAGGTACGGGCAAAATGTTCAAAGGCGGTAATCGTGGCCGGATCTGACCAGCCGCCTTTCTCCTGCAGCGCCCACGGCAGGTCAAAGTGATACAGCGTGACCAGCGGCTCAATCCCCTTATCGGTCAGAGCGGTGATCAGCTTCTGATAGAACTCAACGCCTTTAGCATTAATTTCCCCGGTTCCCTGCGGAAACAGCCGACTCCAGGAGATCGACAGGCGGTAGGTTTTCAGGCCCAGTTCAGCGAACAGTGCCACATCCTCAGCGAAGCGGTGGTAGTGGTCGCTGGTGACGGTAAAGTCGGTCAGGCGTGGATCAAAACGGGCTTTATCAATGACCGATGGCCCTTTACCGTCCTGGTCTGAAGCGCCTTCAGCCTGATAGGCTGAGGTCGACGCTCCCCATAAAAATCCGTCAGGGAAGGGCGTAAGCTCACGATATTGCATCCTGTTCTCCTTGCGTTTTGGACGGGGCAGGCGTGCCTGACCCCCGGGGACGAAATTGTCTGTCACGGACCGGGCGGAACACAGGGTCAGCCCTTTTGTTTCAACGCCTGCACCTCGCGGTGCAGAAGAATGATCTCTTCGGCCAGTTCGCGGCACAGCATGGCGTTCATCAGATGGTCCTGGGCATGCACCAGAATCAGATTGACCGGCACCTTACCGACGCCCTCGTCAGCACCGATCAGCGCCGTCTGGATTTTATGCGCCGCCCTGGCGGCGGCACCGGCGGCAGCCAGGTGGGCATCTGCTTCCTGCCAGTCATAACTGCGCGCAGCGCGCAGCGCCTGCATGGAGCATGAGCGGGCTTCACCAGCATGAATGATCAGCTCCATCACCGTCGTTTCCATATCCATTATCGGTTCTCCACGGCGTTCAGTTCGGCTTCTGCCGGTGCCGGTTTTTCCTGTTTTAACAGTTCGCGTTCGTACATTTTGAAGAAGGGATAATAAATCAGCGTTGAGACCACAATCAGCACGCCAACCAGGATAACCGCGCGGAAGTCCCAGCCGGTAGACCAGGCGGCACCAATCGGGCCGGGGGTGGTCCAGGGGGCCAGCGACACCACGTGGTTCACCAAATCGGTACGCGTCGCCACCCAGGCAATGATCGCATTGACCAGCGGGGCGGTAATAAAGGGAATAAACAGCAGCGGGTTCATCACTACCGGGGAACCGAAGATAATCGGCTCGTTAATGTTAAACATGCTGGGAACCAGGCCCAGCTTACCGATAGAGCGAAGGTGCGCTGAACGGCTGCGCAGATACAGGAACACCAGCCCCATGGTGGAACCGGACCCACCAACGACAATAAAGAACTGCCAGAAGGGTTCGATAAAGATCTGCGTAATCGGCTCACCGGCATTCAGCGCCTGCTGGTTAATCCCGAGATTGGTCAGCCAGAAGGCCTGCAATATGCCGCCGACGATCACCGCGCCGTGGATACCGGCAAACCACAGCAGATGGCAGAGCAGCACGGCAATCAGTACCGCAGGCAGCGAGTCAGAGGCGGAGATGATCGGTTTGAAGACCGCCATAATTGCCTGCGGCAGCAGCATGCCGAACTGATCCTGTACCAGCAGGCTGAGCGGGAACAGCGTCAGGAAAATGGCCAGAATGGGGATCAGCAGATCAAACGACTGCCGGATCTTCGGCGGCACCTGCTCCGGCAGCTTAAAGCCAATATTGCGCTTCTGCAGAAAGTGCATCAGCTCGGTGGAGTAGAGGCTGACGATAATCGCCGTAAAGATGCCTTCTCCCCCCAGCGATCCCACCGGCAGCGCGCCATTGCTCTGGGGGGCGGCCACTAACAGGAAAGACATCAGCGACAGACAGGCGGCCATAAAGCCATTCATCTTGTAGCTGATAGCGAGGTTGTAGGCGATGGCGGCGGCGATATACACCGCCATGATGCCCATGGTCATGTTGTACGGCATCATGATCTGCGCGGAATGGCGTTCGACCATCCCCAGCCACCAGCGGGCAAAGGCCCACTGGCTGTCGGCACCAAACGGCGGATGGGCGAACAGCAGCATAAACGAACCGACGATCAGGAACGGCATCGAGGAGATAAATCCGTCTTTGATCGCCACCACGTGGCGCTGGCTGGACAGCCTGGCCGCGATGGGGCTGATCTGGTTCTCAATCACACCGAACAGGGACTCGCTGAAGCGACTCATTGCTGGGGCCCGCCGTTCTGGATCATCGCCAGCGCTTCCGTGAGGATCTTTTCACCGTTCATCATGCCATAATCCATGGTGTTGATGACCGCAATGGGCTTATTCAGCTCATCAGCCAGCGGCTTAAAGTCCACCAGCTTATATTTAATTTGTGGGCCCAGCAGACAGCAATCATAGTCGGCTATCCGCTCATTAAACTCGTCCAGACCGACGGCATTAATCTCTACGGCAATCCCTTTTTCTTTAGCGGATTTTTCCATCCGCTGGACGACCATGCTGGTGGACATACCTGCAGCACAACAGAGTAAGATTTTATTCATGGTTGTTCTCCGGTCTGGGTTTCCTTAATAAATAGCCGAAAGGAACCTGTTTCTGCAACCGGTTTCATATTCAATAATTTGTTCTGTGAGCAGGATCGCAAAGGTATGGGAGTACGATAAAACAGGCTATTATGACCACAAGAGTTTCGCTTTCAGGATGCCACAATGATTACCATGCTGGACGTTGCAAAGAAGGCGGGCGTGTCAAAAGCGACCGTATCCCGGGTGCTGGCGGGAAACAGTTACGTCAGCAAAAGCACCCAGGACAGAGTATTTAAAGCGATAGAAGAGACCGGCTATCGGCCAAATTTACTGGCGCGTAATCTGGCGACCAGCAAATCACAAAATATTGGTCTGGTGGTCACTAATACGCTGTATAACGGCCCCTATTTTAGTGAGCTGTTATTCCAGGCCGCCACGGTGACGGAACAGCATGGCCGACAGCTGCTGCTGGCAGACGGCAAACATGATGCCCGCCAGGAGCGCCAGGCCATTGAGTTTTTACTCGATCTGCGCTGTGATGCGATCATTATTTATCCCCGTTTTCTCAATACCACTGAGCTGGATGAGATTATTGAAAAAACCCATAAACCGATCATTGTGGTAAATCGCCAGCTGGAAAAGCACCCGCAGCACTGTGTTATTGCCGCCCATGAGCAGAACACGCTGGATGCCGTCAACTATCTGGTGTCCCGGGGGCATCGTGATATCGCCTTTATCACCGGATCCCCCGGTTCCCCTACCGGCATCAGCCGCCTGAACGGGTATACGCAGGCCCTGCGGGCGCACCATATCGCCTTCGACGAGCAGCGCGTGGCGCAGGGAAGTTGGTCATTACAAAGTGGCTATGAGGCGGGGCTCGCGCTGCTGGAGCAGGGCGCAGCATTTACCGCGCTGGTGGCCAGCAACGATGATATGGCGATAGGTGCCGCGAAGGCGCTCTCTGCCGCCGGTAAGCGTATTCCGCAGGATGTTTCCCTGCTCAGTTTCGATGATATCCCCATGGCATCATTTTTTGTCCCGCCGCTGACCACCGTGCATGTGCCGGTCGGAGAGATGATTATGCATACCCTGGAAAAGCTGGTGATGATGCTGGATGGCCAGTCCGCAGAACCCTTGCCGCCGTTTAACGGCCAGCTGATCGTGCGTGATTCCGTGGTGGCCGGACCCTATCTGGGCCGAACCTGACCCCCCATTCAGGGACACGATTGGGTTTTACAAGCTGTTTGCAAACCTGAAAAATGTCCCTGACCTAAAGAGATTCTTACTTAACGTTAATATCACAAGGTTATTATCGCCTTAAATAACATTGCCCATATTTGTATTTCATCGCCGCTTTTTTATTGATTTGACGTGAAGAAATTATGATAATACGCGCGATAAAATCTATCTTAATTCTCTGAACGTTGTATGGAAATACGATGCGTGTATGCTGTCGGTTTTCCAGTACCCGGTCGCCTTAAAGGAACGGAATCATGAGTGACATCAAAATGGATGATATTTCATCTGCACGTCCTGGTAATCAGGCACTGAAGCCCTATGTGCATCAGGACGATGAACTCGATCTGCTGGGGTTACTTAGTATTCTGCTTAACCGTAAGTTTTTGGTGATGGCGCTTACCGGACTGGCCGTGCTGGCCGGGGCGGGCATCAGTTATATGATACCGCAGCGCTGGACCAGTTCCGCTGTGCTGGTGCCCGCAGAGGCACCACAGCTGCGCAGCATGGAAAAAATCCTGACCGAACTGAACGTACTGGATATTAAAACGGATATCACCCCCGATTCGCTGCTGTCAGACTTTATGCGTAACTTTGATTCGCGCAGCCTGCGCGAGAAATATCTGGTCAATACGACTTATTTTAAAGAGCTGGCAAAAGACAAGGCGGATACGCCGGATACCCGTAACCATCTGGTGAATGCCATTTTGCAGGGGAATATCGATTCGCACAGCTCAATACAAGATAAAGATGCCGCGAAAAAAGAGTATCGCTACTACGAAATTAAATACACTGCCGAAAACCCCGTTGCCGCCCGCGATCTGCTGGAGGGGTACATTAATTATGTCGCAGATGTGGTGCAGAGTGAGTTACATCAGCGCATTAACTACCAGATTGATATGCTAAAAGGCAAAGCGATCGGACAATATAATCTGGATGTCAGCCGTGCCGAAAACGTCCACCGAATCAAACTGGAGCGTTTGCAGTACGCGCTGCAGATTGCTAACTCCGCCGGGCTGAAGCAGCCGTCGTGGAGCAATGGCCGTACAATTCAGGATGACCCGGACTTTTCGGTGACGCTGGGTGCGGATGGCCTGGCGCGCAAGCTTCAGATTGAGCAGGCGATCTCCGATCCTGCCCGGCTGAGTGCCGATTTACAGAACCGTCGTCTGTATATTGAAAAACTGAACGCGGTGAAAATTAATGAGCTGCACGTTGAGCCGTTCAAATACATGCGCGCACCCTATGAGCCTATCCAGCGCGATGCGCCAAAACGGTCGATGATTGTTCTGCTGTTTGGTCTGGCGGGGCTTATCGCCAGCTGCAGCTACGTGTTGCTGAACCATGCGATGAAAAAGCGCAGTCAGCCGGTTGATCTCCTGCCGAAACGCCTGAATTAAACCCCTAACCGGGCAGAGCATGCTGCTGCTGCCCGGTTCACCGGTTTACACCGCTGGGGTCACTGCCCGGTTGCGCAGGGCCAGACACAGCACATAATAAATGACGCAGGAGACCAGCAGCGAGTTAATCGTTGGCACCCCCCACTCGGTCACCAGGCCAATCACACTGCCAATCAGCGTGGCGATAATCGCCGTCCAGCCAATCACCGGTGTTTCGCTCTCACCCGGTAATTTTCCTTCAGCCCGGCTTCTGTCCAGCACGGCACGATGGGAACGCAGCAGCAGGTAATCGACCAGCATAATGCCGAGGATTGGCGGGAATACCACGCCCAGTATGGTGAGGAAATCGACGAAGCGGTCAAGGATGCCAAGTACCGAAAGCAGCGTACCTAACACACCAATCGCCAGCGTGGTGTGACGATATTGCAGCTTCCTGCCACTGATGCCTTCCACGGCGTTAATCACCCCCAGGGAAGAGGAGTAGAGGTTAAGATCGTTCACGCGCAGCGTGGAGAGGATCACCACCAGTAGTCCGACGCCGCCCGCCACCTGTGACATGATGGTCACCACATCGGCGGTTTGCAGCGTACGGGCAATCATGATCGCCAGGCCGTTAACGATAAACTCACCGGCAATGATGGTCAGCAGCGTCACGCCAGCGACATGCTTAGAAGATCGGGAATAGCGCGTCAGATCCGGCGTCATCAGACTGGCGACAATCGCGCCGCCCACCACCATGGTGATTGCCGCGCTGATGGTCAGCGGGCTGCCCATCGGTGGCAGGTCAATAATCTGTTGCAGGGTATGCCCGGACAACGTCTGGAAAGAAATAAAACCGACCAGGCAGATAAACAGCGGCACCGCGATACGCGCCGTGACGCGCAGCGCTTTAAAACCGAAGGTCACCAGCACGGTCAGCAGCAGACCGGAAAGCGTGGCGGCCAGCGGGAAGCCCAGCACACCACCGAGGGCGAAATTCAGCGACTTGGCAAAGATGGCATTCTGAATGCCAAACCAGCCCAGCAGGCTGACGGCCACCACCAGCCCAATCAGGACGGAACCAATACGCCCGAAGCCACACCAGCGGGCCAGCAGGCTGCCTGAGATCCCTTCCTTCATCCCGGCGTAGCCCAGACCGAAGGTGACAAGACCAAAAATCACGCTCCCGGCCAGGATCGCCAGAAACGCCGAAGCGAGACTCATGGAGTCGCCCAGCACCGCCCCCAGCATAAACTGGTCGAGAGCGGTTAGCATGCCCATATGGACAACGGCAACGCTTAAAAAAGAGACGCGTTTATTTTCAGGCACGCGACTGAGTGGGTAGTCTTCAATACGAATCAAGATGAGTTTCCTTCGCAAAAAATCAAATAAACTGGATGCCCTTTTCGATCAGACGATCCGGTATAAAATTATCCAACCCGGCATGGCGGCAATACTCTTCAAACTGGCTCAGGGTATGCACCCCGGCCTTCTGATAGATGTTATAGATGCGGTTTTCTACCGTGCGGTGGCTGAGGTTATAAATCCGCGCAATCTCCTTAGTCGATAAGCGCTGCAGCATCAGAAACAGCGTATCCAGTTCGGAACGGGTAAACAGGTCATTGCTGACTTCGGTGGTCAGTACCCCGGGTTTTTGCTGCGTGATGTACTTCAGGGGTGACATGGTATCCAGCAGTTTGGCGTTCCACGCAATGCCAATAAACTCCCCGTCTGCATCGTGCAGCGGTATCTTCTCGCTGACGTAGGGCGTTAAGCTTTTCTGGCCGAACCAGTAATGGGTTTCAATCACCGCCACGCGGCCGTTAGAGGCCAGCGTCCGGCGATCGTGTTCCACCAGCGCTTCTTCACACTCGGCCCATGAGGCGGGAAAATCGCTGTCCAGCTGGCCTTCGATATTGAATTTCTGCGGCGTATTGGTATACAGATACGCCGCTTTATTCATATAAAGATGGCGCGACGCGGGATCTTTAATACCCCAGGGTTCGGATAAGTGTTCCATCATGGCAATCAGCGCACTGAAGTTTGCCCGTGCTTTATCGTCCGGCAATTCCATTTTTCCCCCTGAGGACTGCCTCGGTTAAATCTTTTTCGCCAGGTAGTGGCGGGTATGCAGATGCGCATAATCGCCAAGCTCGCCGTAAGGCGAATAGCCTAATTTCTCGTAAAACCCTTTTGCCTGAAAATCAAAGGTGTCGACGTAAGCCATATGACAGCCACGCTGTCTGGCTTCTTCTTCTGCCGCCAGCATCAGCTCACGGCCCACACCCTGACCCCTGCAGGCATCGCTGACCCACAGATACTGGACTTCCAGCCCGCCCCACCAGGTTCTTGCCACCAGGCCTGCCGTAATCTGCTGATTTTCATCACGCTGGGTCAGGAAAAGCGGGTGGATATCTACGGGGGTGGTTTTGGCATTGTGCTGCCACAGGCTGTCGATGACGAACGCCTCATCGGCGGCAGATGGACGATCGGTAACGGTAATTTTCATTGGCCTCATGCTCTCATTATGCGAATAATAATTAATAAGATTACTTGTACATTACCAATGCGTAATTATCATTTTAATGCGTCTGTGACAAGAGTGTTTTCCCCCCTTACACCAGCGTGGAAAAACGCTTATGGTATGCCTCACGGACGGCACTGCTATGCAGACACGACTAATATCCTGTCGTCCTTCCAATTTGGCAAGGCAATCTTTAGCCTCACCAGGGAAAATTACACAGCACGCCTCTTTTTCAGCGACCAAAACAGCGGCGGATGAAAGAGCGATAAATAAAGAAGTCTGATACTGATGAAGGTCGTCACTTCAGTAAATCTTTTCAAAGTACCTGTTTTATCGAAAAAGCCGCTCACAGAGCGGCTTTTTTTATCGTTCACTTCCCCGTCCGACCCTCTCCTGCGGCTCCTGCCGATCTGCACACGTTAAAAAGAAGTAAAGTTTGTAATGGTTTCTGCCGTTAATACTTTTTTAAGGATGCGTACTCTATATTGACAGGGAGAACAGTATGATCGGTGCATCGTTACCTCCGGCCACTGCCGGGAACAGTGAGATTCATTCTCTGGAGAAAATCTGGCGTCAGGCTGACTTGCTGATGCTTTTTTTATCGTGGGGGATGTGGGGCATCGCCTGCGTGATCGGTTGGCTGATGGGGACATTCCTGCTGGCACTGATCGCCGGTGGCGCGCTGGCCATCATTGCCACGCTGATTCGTTTTGCCGGGCCTGGCCGTCTGTTCACCCGGCTGTGGTTTGCCTTTACCCTGCTGGCCTTTTCTGCCCTGTTTATTCAGCTGGGCAAAGGGGAAGTGGAATACCACTTCTCTATCTTTGTTCTTCTTTCCGCCTTACTGGCCTATCGCGACTATCGTCCGCTGCTGATGGGGGCCGCTACTGCCGCCGTTCACCACACCCTGTTTAATTACCTGCAGGAACATGACCTTTACGGCATTGTCTGCTTTACGCATCCCGGCTTTCATATGGTGGTGTTCCACGCCCTGTTTGTTGTGGCGCAGACAGCGATCCTGATCTTCATCGCCCACCGCATGGCGGCGGATGCCCGTGCGGCCTGTGAGGTAGCAAAACTGGCCGCATGGATCAATCGTGAGCCAGGTCGTCTGACCCTGGCGCAGGAAGATAACCGCAGTAAAACCGCGTTTGCCCGCACCTTCAGCAGCACGCTGGGGACCATGCGCAGCACCCTGAACCAGGTGAGTGAAGGGGTCAGTACGCTGCGCGAGGAGTCTGTCAGCATTCTGCAGCGTAACGCTGCGCTCTCTCAGCGTACCGACGAGCAGGCCCGCGCACTGGCCGTAGCCGCTGGAGCGATGGAGCAGATGAGCGAGGCGGCAGCACTCACCAGCGAAAAGACCCATACGGCACAGCAGCTGGCGCAGGGGGCAAACCAGGTAGCCCTGCGCGGCGGGGACAATATTGCCTCTGCGGTCAGTTCGATGGCGCAGATAGAGCAGGAGTCGCAGCGCATTAATGTCATCCTTGAACTGATTGACAGCATTGCATTCCAGACCAATATTCTGTCGCTGAACGCCTCAGTCGAGGCCGCGAATGCCGGTCAGCACGGCAAGGGCTTTGCCGTGGTGGCGGCAGAAGTGCGTATCCTGGCCGGACGGTGCGAAAATGCGGCGAAGGATATCCGACACCTTATCTCAACCTCTGTGGAACGTACCCAGAGCGGAACCGTACAGGTGGCTGCGGCGGGTGAAACCATGCAGGAAATTATTCATACCATTAATGGCCTCAACAATCTGGTGCGCGAGCTGGCCGGGATGAATGACCAGCAGCTCAGTCGTATTACGCAGATGAAGGAGAGTGTGGAGAGCATCGATCTCAGCGTGCAGCATAACCAGCAGCACGTCGCCGAAACGCTGGAAGTGGCGCAGCAGCAGCAGCGCCAGGCAGAAGCGGTACAGCAGGCGATCGCGGTGTTCCGCTTCACCTGATCGTCCTCAACGCCCGGCGGCAGCCATCACCTGAATACAGCTGTCGATGCCTCTGGCCGCCGCGGCCTGTTGATCGGCACTCAGTGCCTGATATTTCTCAATCGACGCCCGGCCAGACCGGTCGTCATAGCTGATCTGCTTGATCGAGTAAGCGCTGTTTTCATTAATGATGACGGTACGGATTTTATTGACGAAATCCCGATCGCTGGTGGGCGCACCGAGGGCGACGACCGCCGCGCAGGCTGCGGCATCATAGTGAGGATCGGGCGCCGGGCTGCGGAACATAAACCACCACAGGGCCAGGGCGGCAACAGCCAGCATCAACAGCGGGAACAGCTTTTTCATGACCAGAACTCAAATTCACCCGGGCGGGCTATCAACAGGGGCGCATTATACGGAGAAATCATCCTGTAGCGACCGAAAACCGTTTTCATGCGTTTGCGCATTCAGGCGACATCTTTTTCAGCAGGGCATGGAGCTGGTCAGCCGGCTGCGGTTTACTGAGCAGGAATCCCTGTAACCTGTCGCAGCCCGCTGAGGCCAGCATCAGCCGTTGCTCCTCGGTTTCTACCCCTTCGGCGGTCACGGTAATGCCCAGGCTGTGACCCAGATTGATCACTGACTCCACGATGGTGGCCGAATTTTCCCTGACGCCCAGTGACTGTGTGAATGCACGGTCAATTTTAATGGTGTCGACCGGGAACTGCACCAGATAGCTCAGGCTGGAGTAGCCGGTGCCAAAATCATCCAACGCAATGCAGAATCCGGCAGCACGCAGCGTTTTAATCGTTTTCAGCGCCAGCTGCGCATTTTCCATCAGCACACCTTCGGTGATCTCCAGCTCGATCTGCTGCGGGTTAATGGCATGCCGCGCGATGATCGCCATCATATAGTCAACAAAGCCCGGGGCGAGGAACTGCAGGGGAGACACATTCACCGCCACGATCAGTCGGGGGCAGGTGATGGCCAGCAGACAGGCCTGCTCCAGCACCCACTCTCCCAGAGGAATAATCAGCCCGGTCTCTTCGGCAACTGGCACAAATTCCGCCGGAGAGATCGCCCCGAGCTGGGGATGATGCCAGCGCAGTAGCGCTTCGACGGCAATCAGCCTGGTGCCGCTGACATCCATAATCGGTTGATACCACTGCATCAGACCGCCGCTGTTCTCCAGTGCCAGGCGTAGCTCCTGCGCCAGTCGCTGACGCTTTTGCAGGGCTTCATCCATGGCCGGAACAAACAGGCAGTAGCGGCCGCGCCCTTCCGCTTTGGCCGCATACAGGGAAATATCCGCTTTACGCATCAGCTCCAGCCGATCCCTGCTGTGGCGGGGCGATAGCGCCACGCCGATGCTGACACCCACCCACAGCGTGTGGCCGCGCAGCGTCATCGGTTCGGCCAGGCGGGCAATAATCTGCTGACATACCTCCGCCACCTGCTGTTCATTTTCAACCTCACTGATCATCACCACAAACTCATCCCCGCCAAGACGCCCGACGGCATGGTTGTCGGGCAGCAGCGAGGAGAGCCGCCGGCCGACCTCGACGATCAGATCGTCTCCCGTAGGGTGGCCGTAGGTATCGTTGATCATTTTGAAGCGGTCGAGATCGAGCAGCAGCAGCGCCAGCGAGTGGTTTTTGCCCGGCAGCGAGGACAGCCGTTCCCGGAGCTGCTCTTCAATCCAGGCGCGGTTAGGTAACCCGGTTAACACATCATGGCGCGCCAGATGGCGGGCGTGAGCTTCACTGGCGGCCAGGCGGCGCATTGAGCTGGAAAGCCTCAGTGAGGCGTGCCACAGGCGGCGGGTCATAATAATACACATCAGTGAAATACTCAGGATGGCCACCGCAATCAGCGGGCCGGTCACTATCAGCATCTGGCTGCCGGGGCGCATGGGAACCCACGACACGCTGCTGACCGGGATGCCGGCTGCCGATGTGAGAAGGAACCCTGCGCTGTTGTCCCGATCGGGGTCATTAGGGGTAAAACGGAAATGGCTGACGACGCCGCGATGCTCAAGGAAATCGATAAAGCTGTGATGCAGGTAGCGGATAAACACCAGCGTTTTACCGGTATTATCGGGCAGGGGGCCGATCGCCACTTCCGCCACCCGGCCGCGCAGGCGGATGAAGTCACGCGTCATCTCTGTCTTTGCTGGCGGTGGCAGAACATGGTCCAGCGACAGCGCGATGGCCGCAAAGCCGGAGGGGGAAACGGGTTTGCCTTGCTGCCAGCTGACCAGTGGACGGTGCTGGTTATCCAGCAGATAGATTTCGTTGTCACCGGCAAGATTAAAAAGCCAACTGCCAAACTCAGTGGGTTTTTGAATCTGATCGATTAGATCCGGCCTTTTCAATAGCCCTTTATGCTGTAGCGCATAATCATCCAGGTGCTGGGCAAGAATGTTTTGAATCACCTGCTGCTGTTTTTCTTCTGCTTTTGCATTGCTTTGTGCTGTCACCCACCATGCGGTAAGGCCGCAGCCAAAAAGGGAAAAAAGCACTACCGCTACCACCGGTACGACCACATTACGCCTGAATTCACGACGTAATTCAGCAACCGTGCTGTATTCGATTTTCATTGACCTTCCAGGATGTACGCGTCGCAACCTCAGGAAACTACTGGACCTGTAAAGCGCAAACATTACCGCATTGTCTATTATTGGCAAAGTTAAAGAGGTTATACATCTCTGTTTATCTGAATTCTCGGGGCATCCTGCCTGACGGGGGCGCGGGTGAACGAGGTGGGCCTCACCGCCTGCCGCTCTGTTTACGCTTTCACCGGGTAGCTGGTCAGCGACTTGATCTCTTTCAGTACAAACATACTCTGCATCTCTTTGATCCCCGGCAGACGGCGGACAACGGCCATGGCAAAGTCCGCGTAGGCATCAAGATCGCGGGCAACGACCTGAAGCAAAAAGTCGGCATCGCCGCCGATGCTGTAACAGGCCACCACCTTTTCCAGCGCAGTCACTTCCTGCTCAAACTTGCGGGCTTCAGCCTCACTGTGGCTGTCGATCGACACGCGTACAAAGACCATCACCCCCAGTCCGATTTTTTTGCGGTTGAGCACCGCGCGGTAGCCCTGAATGACTTCGTCTTCTTCCAGTTTGCGCACCCTGCGCCAGCAGGGCGAGGCCGACATACCGATCTCATCGGCCAGCGTCTGGTTAGTCATACGCGCATCGTCCTGCAACAGCGCGAGAATTTTCATATCAACAGCGCTTAAGGTCGTCATGTCAGATTCTTTCCATTTAGTGTGTTATTGGGGTTTATTCTGCCCTTTTTTTGCAGTTTAACAACGGATTCAGACAAAATTTTCCTGCCAGGCCGGGCGATAATAAGGACGTTATTCTCTGACTTACTTGAGGACTTTTTGATGAAATTTGACGCCAGTCAGCACCGATGTACGATTATTATCAACAGCCAGCTCAGCCCCGGACTGGCTATGAACGCCGCCAGTGTGATCGGTATCAGCTTTGGCCGTACGGTTGAAAACCTTGTCGGACCGGATCTGCACAGCCTTGATGCGGTCAGTTATCCCGGGGTGATTTATGCTCCCCTGCCGGTTTTACGGGCGGAGGGCAGCTACGTGCAGCAGCTGCTGGCGATAGCCGGGCAGGACGATGAGATGGTCGCCATGCCGTTCAGCGCCCTGGCACAGTCGTGCCGGACCTATGAGGAATATGGCGAACGGATTTCTGCCGTCCCCAGCCCGCAGATTGCGCTGGTGGCGATTGGCCTGCTCGGTCCGAAAAAGAAAATTACAGCACTGACGGGAAGTCTGGCGCTGTATAAATAGAGGGTGATAATGAAAATTATTAACAGCGAAATTCGTGATGTGATATCGGGTCAGAATGTACGGGTGATGACGCCAGCCAACCTGTATCAGTGTGAGCTGCACGACGATGTATTTATCGGTCCGTTTGTTGAAATTCAGAAAGGATGCGTCATCGGTCGCGGCAGCCGCATTCAGTCACACACGTTTCTCTGTGAAAACGTCACGCTGGGGGAGCACTGCTTTATCGGGCATAACGTCACCTTTGCCAACGATCTCTTCCACAGCGGGAAGCCCGATGCCGATGCGCAGAACTGGATCACTATCACGCTGGGCGACGGTGTGACCGTGGGCAGTGGGGCCACCATCCTGACGGAAACGGTGTGCAGCGGGGCGGTGATCGGTGCCGGGAGCGTGGTGATCAGGCCGGTGACCATAAAAGGGATCTATGCCGGCAACCCGGCCCGGCTGATCAGGACGTTATGATCGTTTCGGGCCGGGCGAGAGAAAAAACCGGTCCCCGCGCCTGACCGGAACGCCGTCAGCGCACCACGCACATCGGGCGCCCTGAGGCCGGTTCGGGGTAAATCTGTGCATCAATACTGAACACCTTCCTTAGCAGCGCCGGTGTCATCACCTGTTCCGGCGTCCCGCTGGCCACAATCTGTCCGCCAGACATCAGCACCAGTTGGTCGCAGTAGCGGCTGGCCTGATTCAGATCGTGCAATACGGCAACCACGGTTTTCCCCTGCTGCTGCTGGCGGCGCAACAGGGCCATCAGCTCCACCTGGTGGTGTATATCGAGCCAGGTGGTCGGCTCATCCAGCAACAGCAGGGGCGTGTCCTGTGCCAGCATCATGGCGATAAAGACCCGCTGACGCTGGCCCCCTGACAGCTCGGTGACATTTTTCCCGGCCAGATCGGCTATCTGCGCGTCGTCCATCGCCGTGGCGATCAGCCTGCGGTCTGCCGACGAGGGGCGGCCAAACAGATTCTGCCACGGGCTGCGGCCGTAGCCGACCAGTTCCTGCACGGTCACCCCTTCCGGCGCAATGTGCTGCTGGGGTAACAGGGCCAGCGTCTGCCCGAGCTGGCGGGCGCTGAAGCTGTTCAGTGGCTGACCATTCAGACGGACTTCTCCTGAGCCTGGTCGCAACAGCCGCGAAAAGCAGCGTAACAGGGTGGATTTTCCGCATCCGTTCGGGCCGAGCAGAGCGGTAATCTTAGCCGCCGGCAGCGTCAGCGAAATATCCTGCAGGACAGGCGTGCTGCCATAGCCAGCGTGAAGCCGTTCAGCGGCAATCTGCGTCATCAGCGGGTCCTCATTAACAGCCAGAAAAAGTAGGGGGCACCAATAATGGCGGTCAGCACGCCGGCGGGCAGTTCAAGGGGCGGGTGCAGCGTGCGTGCCAGTAGGTCGGCCAGCAGAAGCAGCAGTGCGCCGACCAGCATTGAGGCCGGTAGCAGCCAGTGGTGTCGTCCGCCGATCAACCGCCGGGTAAGATGCGGGGCCACCAGACCGATAAAGCTTAAGGGGCCACACAGCGCAACGCTGACCGCCGCTAATGCGACGGCCAGCAGCAGGGCACGGTGTGGAGTGGCCGGCAGGGCAACCCCGAGAGTGTGGGCCTGCTCCTCACCCAGCGCCAGCAGATCGAGATCGCGGCACAGCAGCAGACTGAGAGGGAGCAGTAGCAACAGCCACGGCAGGGCCACCCAGACAAACGGCCAGCCACGTCCCCACAAGCTGCCGGTGAGCCACAGCAGCGCCTGGTTTATCTCCAGCGGACGTGACAGCATCAGATAGTCGGTGACGCTGGCATAGAGCGCGGTCAGCGCCACACCCAGCAGCGCCAGCCTTAACGGGGCGCTGTGGCCGGCCAGCCTTCGCAGCAGTACAAAGGCCAGCAGACCCCCCGCAAACGCCAGCAGCGGCAGCCACAGCACCGGCAGGGCCGGGAACAGCATTAGTGCGCTCACGGAGCACAGCCCGGCGGCGTGGTTCACGCCCAGAATTTCCGGCGAGGCCAGCGGATTGCGGATCACGCCCTGCACCAGCACCCCGGAAACCGCCAGTGCAGCACCGACCAGCAGCGCCAGCAGGGTGCGGGGCAGGCGATACTCCATCAGGGCGAAGTGGCGACTGTCGGCAGGATCCAGCGCCTGGCGCAGGGCGCTGAAGCTTAAGGTTTCGCTGCCGTAGCGCAGGGACAGCACCAGGGCCAGCAGTACCAGCACCAGCAGCACGGTGAGCATCAGACGTGGCGATCTCATGTGCGCCTCCGCACCAGCCAGACGAAGAAGGGCGCCCCAATCAGCGCCAGTACCGCGCCGGCGGGCAGTTCGGCGGGATACGTCAGGCCGCGTGCCAGCAGATCAGCGGCCAGCATCAGCAGGGCGCCCAGCAGCATCGCCGCCGGCAGCATCACGCGCAGATCGTGGCCGACCCACGCCCGCGCCATATGCGGCACCAGCAGCCCGAGGAACGCCACCGGCCCGGCAACGCTGACGCAGCTGCCGACCAGCAGCACCACCACGATATTGACCAGCAGACGCAGGCGGCTGAGATTAACACCCAGCGTGCGGGCGCTGTCGTCGCTGACGCGCAGCAGATTAAGGCGTGCAGCCAGCAGCCAGGCCAACGGGGAGAGCAGGACCGTAAACGGAAACAGCTGCCAGAATTCACGCCAGCGCACGTGGGATACGCCGCCCGCCAGCCAGTGCAGGATGCCGTACGCGTGATCTTCGGCCAGCAGAAGCGTGGCTTTCGTCAGGGCGGCGCACAGGGCTGACACCGTCACCCCGGCCAGGATCAGGCGGCTGCGGTCACCCGCCTGCTGCCAGCCTCTGCCCAGCAGCATCACCAGCCCCCAGCTCACTCCACCGCCGCAGGCCGCCAGCAGCGCGATACTGTACCCGGCGACCCAGGAAGGGTTGTACGCGCTGGCCAGAACCATGGCCAGTGAGGCGCCAGCATTAATACCCAGCAGGGAAGGGGACGCCAGCGGGTTACGCGTCAGGGTCTGCAACAGGCTGCCCGCCAGCGCCAGGCTGGCCCCGAGCAGCATCGCGACCAGGCTGCGCGGCAGACGGAGATTAAGCACCAGCGCCTGCGGCAGCGAAGGGGGGCGTCCGGGAAACAGGGCGCTCAGCGCCTGCCACGGGCTGACGGGCACAGGTGACCAGCAGAACAGCGACAGCCAGAACGTCAGGAGCAGTGCCAGCAGCGGCAGGCCCCACGCCAGCAGCGGGGTCTGGCGCATCATTGCGCAACGGGAACCGGACGGTGATGGAGAAGGGCGACCAGGTCGCTGGCGATATGTTCCGCCGCAAACAGCCCGCGCATTCGCGCCCAGACGTTACTGTCAACGGCCACCACCTGATGACGCTGCGCGGCTTTCAGCATCGGCCATAGCGCATCCTGCTGCCAGTCGCGCACGATGCTCTGCTGGCGGTAGTGGGCGACAATCAGCCAGTCCGGGTCGGTGGCCAGCAGCTGTTCCAGGTTAATGCTGGCCATCGCCGCCTGCCCCACCGGCTGCGGCACCTTCATCCCCAGCGCTGCCAGCACGCTGCCGGTCCAGGACTGGCTGCTGTAGAGGTTGAACTGCTGTTCTCGCGAGGTGCCGAACACCACCGTCTGGTTTTTGGGCAGTTCGGCGGCAAAGGCCTGCATGCGCTGGTGATGCTGAGTCAGGCGCTGCTGCATTTCACCGTCTTTCCCGACAACCTTGCCAATAATTGCCGCAGATTGCAGATTTTCGGCCCAGGTCTCATTGCGTGACTTCAGCATCAGCGTCGGCGCGATGCTTTTCAGCTGCCCGAGAATACCGCCGTGGCGGGCTGCGTCGGCAATAATCAGGTCCGGCTTCAGCGCCGCAATCACTTCCAGGCTGGGCTGGGCACGGGTACCCACCGACTTCCACGGCTGGATGCGCGCCCGCACCTCCGGCAAAATGCGCGTCGGATCATTGTCATCCGCCACGCCCACCGGACTGACGCCGACGGCGGCCAGCGCATCCACAAAGGACAGCTCCAGCACCACGACGCGCTGCGGCGTTTTATCCAGCGTAAAGGGACCGTTGCTGTCCTGTACGGTCACTGCCCGGGCGACAGGCACGATGGCCAGCAGGGTGCTGAACAGAATAAGGATGAGTCGCGTTAGCATGTTTCCTCCGGATCACAGAAACGAAAAGCGAGCTGCCGTAACGCAGCCCGCTGGGGGACGAACGATCAGAACTTCACCGAGCCCTGCATATAAATCGTGCGCGGCTGACCGGCGTACAGGCCCTTGTTATTGTCTTCGGCGGCACGGGTAAAGTAATGATGGTCGAGGATATTTTTCACCCCGATGCCCAGATTGAGGTTGGCGAACTGCGGGCCAAAATCATAGCTGGCGCGCGCGCCCCACAGCATAAAGCCGGGTATGCGGCCAAGGCTGCCATCCGCACTCTCATCCTGCGTGTTGGCGTTGTCCGCGTACTGACCAGACTGATATTCGCTGTTGACGTTAAAGGTCCAGCTTCCACTGAGGTAATCCATCCCCAGCGTCCCCTTATGCTTCGGTGAAAACGGCACCTGATTGCCATAGTTATCCCCGGCCTGACGGATCACCGCATTCACGTAAGCATAGCTGGCGGAAACGGAGAGGTTTTCCAGCGCCGGCGAGACATCGCCCAGGTCATAACGCAGCCGGCTTTCCAGCCCGCTGTGGCGGGTTTTTCCGCGTGAGGTCACGCTGTCGTCAGTCTGGTTAGACTCATACTGGTTGCTAAAGTTAATCAGGAACAGGCCCACTTCCGCCTGCAGAGCCTGGTTATCAAAGCGGGTACCGACTTCCCAGGTCCGCGCCTTTTCCGGCTCAATGCTGCCGCTGCTGACCGCCTTGCCAATCTGGCTGTACTGCACGGTGCCGAAGGAGCCTTCAGTATTGGCATACAGGTTCCACGACTCGTTGAGGTGATACAGCACATTCAGCGCCGGGAGCGGGGCGTTATAGCCAATCTCCTGTCTGCCGTCTTTGACGTAGTCGTTCTGATACGACTGGATATGCTCATAGCGCATGCCCGGCGTCAGGGTCCAGTTACCCACGTCGATGCGGTCATCAATATACCAGGCGTGCGCCTCGGTGCCGGACTGCGTATCCCGGTCGTACGGGCTGTTGCCGGTGGGCAGTCTGCCGCTGCTGGCCGGGCTGGTGTAGCGCACTTCGTGGGTGGATTCACTGACGTAGCGGTAGCCGACGCCCACTTCATGGGCGGTTTCCCCGAGGGTGAAGCTCTGACTGTAGCGCGGCTCCACGCCGCGCACCCAGTATTCACGCGGTGACAGCGTCAGGTTTTTTCCCTGATCGAGATAGCCGCTGCGCAGGGTGTTGGTGTAGAAGGTCAGAACCGAAAACTTGTGCTGTGTGTCCGGCTGATACTGATAGCCGAGGCTGGCCAGCTGGCGGCGGCCCCAGAACTCGTCGTACGGGCGGGTGGACTGGAAACGGTCAGCGTTGTAGTCGGCGCGCGACAGGCCGCCCGGCATCTGCGCCCGGCCTTCATAGTATTGCAGCAGGCTGGTGAAGGTATGTACCTCGTTTGGCGCATAGCGGGTTTTCAGCATCACGTCGTCGATTTTGGTCGAGCTGTGTTCGCGCCAGTCGCTGCCCCGGGTGCCGGAGTAGAGCAGCGCCGCGCCGAGGCCGTTATCGGCGGTGCCGCCGATCATCAGGTTGCCGCTGCCTTTGGGATCGTGCTGGCTGGAGGTCGGGCTCTGTAACCCTTCCATTCCGGCTTCAATGCCAAATTCCTTCGGGATGGCGCGGGTGACAAAGTTCACCACGCCGCCCACGCTCTGCGGTCCGTAGCGCACGGCACCGCCCCCACGCACCACGTCGACGGCATCCATATTCCCGAGCGATACCGGGGCCAGCGACAGCTGCGGCTGGCCGTACGGGGCGAACGGCACCGGAATACCGTCCATCAGAATAGTTGAGCGGCTGGCCAGACGCGGATTAAGGCCGCGAATGCCAAAGTTCATCGCCATATCATGGCTGCCCGTGCCGTTATTTTCCGGGGCGTTGACGCCGGGAATACGGTTCAGTGCTTCGCGCAGGGTGGTGGCACCGGTTTTGGTAAAGTCCTCACGGCGGAGCACATCACGCGCCCCGGCATGTTCGAAGACGTCATTCTCACGGGCTTCGGCCAGCCAGTCACCGACCACGGTCAGCGTTTCGGCGGGGGCTGCTGCTGGCACCGGCGTCACCGTCCACGCGTTATTACCCAGTGATTTCCCCTGCAGACCGCTGCCGTTGAGCAGGGTTTGCAGACCCTCTTCTGGCGTATAGCGGCCGTTCAGCCCCGGGCTTTGTTTACCCTGCGTCAGTGACGCGTCGAGTGACAGGGTGATGCCGGAACGGGCTGCAAACTGGTTCAGCGCGCTGTCGAGATCGGTGGCGGCAATCTGATAGGCCTGGGGCGTGGCCGCTGCTGCTGCGGCAAAAGGTGCCGCCAGCAGGACGGCAGGGATCAGCGCGCAGTGAAGCGCGATAGCCAGAGGTGTTGCCTGGTAAAAAGCGTACTGAATGCGGGGGCTGGGTTCAGACATGACCGTCTCCGAAAAAAATCATTTTTATGTGGTGTACTACAGGAGTCGGATAAGCAGCGCAAAAGGGACAATCGAAATGAAAATATTTCTTATTTTTATTCAGCGTCAGGGATTCAGGCGGCGCTGACCCTGACCCAGTAACGGCTGCGGGTATGAACGGCGATCGGTAACGTCTGCGCCAGCACCCGCAGTAGCTGGTCGGTATCGCGCAGCGGAAAGGTGCCGCTGACGCGCAGATCGGCGGCGCTGGGGTCGCAGCTCAGTATCCCGTGGCGATAGCGGGCCACCTCGGCAAGCACCTCCGACAGGCGGCGATTGCTGACGGTTAACAGGCCCTGCGTCCAGCTGATATCGCCAGGCGTTAATGCGCGGACGGGGTCAAAGGCCCGGTCGGTAAAGCGCAGCGTCTGGCCTGCCTGCACGCGGATTTTCTGCTGAGGGGCGGCGTTAAGCGTGACTTCGACCGCATGCTTTTCTACGGTCAGCTGCGTCTGATGCTCCCACTGACGTACGCTGAATGCCGTGCCCAGCGCACGCAGGCTGCCCTGGCGGGTGGTGACCCGAAACGGACGCTGCTGCGCGTCCCTCGCCGTGTTAATGGCGATCTCCCCCTGCGCCAGATGCAGCACACGCTGCTGCGGGCTGAAAGCCACGCTCACGGCGCTGGCGGTATTGAGCTGCAGCTGTGAGCCATCGTCCAGCCGGACCTGACGCTGTTCGCCGGTACCGGTGTGGTAGTCGGCCCGCAGGCCGACGCCGGTCGGGGACTGCCACAGCTGCCAGCTGGTGCCGCCGACACCCAGCAGCACCAGCAGCGATTTCAGCACCCGGCGGCGGGTCAGTTGCGCGCTCTGCTGCGCCTGATGCAGCGTCTGATAGCTGAGATGGCCCGGGATGTTTTTCAGCTCTCCCTGCAGGGATTCCACGCGCTGCCAGGCCCAGCGGTGGTCTTCATGCTGCTGATACCATGCCTGCCATTTTGCGCTCTGCTGCGGGGTGATCTCCCCGGCGCACAGGGTGGCGAACCAGTGCGCCGCCATTTTCAGCGCCAGCTTCTGCCGGTCACTGACCGTTTCATGCCTCATGTCAGCCCAGCCCCAGCCGGAACAGCAGGCAGTGTTCAGTGGCTCTGGCCATGTATTTTTTCACCGAACTGACGGAGACGTTCAGCTGGCCGGCAATCTGCGCATAGGTCAGCCCTTCCAGCTGCGACAGCAGAAACGCCTGGCGCACTTTTACGCCGAGTCCGTCGAGCATCGCATCAATTTCCTGCAGCGTTTCCAGTAGCTCATGCTGAAGCTCGGGGGAGGGCACCTGCGCTTCCGGCAGCTGTTCCAGCATCTCCCGCCAGGCGCGTTCCAGCGCATTGCGGCGGAAAAAGTCGACCATCACGCACCGGGCGACGGTGCAGAGGAAGGATTTCGGTTCGCGGATATCCTGGGCGCTGCCCCCGAGCAGCACCCGAACAAAGGTATCCTGAGCCAGATCGTCCGCATCGCAGCTGGAGCCCAGCTTGTGCTGCAGCCAGTGGCGCAGCCAGCGGTGATGCGTCTGATACAGGGTGTTAAAAGCGTCGGCAGCCAGCGGCGCCGTCAGCGTTGACATAAGAAGTTACATCGCCCGGCAAAAAAATGACGGTGAGAGGATAATTGATAATGGTTATCATTACAATGGTGGCAATTTGTGCGGTGACCGGCGGCAGGGTCGGGTCGCGTGGTCACTGCCCGTGCAGATGAACAACGGGGTTGAACAGCGGCTGCTGCCAGCCGGATCTGCCCTCACTACCCCGCTGCGGTGTCAGTCCGAACGTGCCGACGACGGTACCTGTCGCCAGGCGATTTTTGGATTAAGCCAGCCCGTTATCCACCAGTGCTGAACGCGATATATCCGCGACGGACTTCATTCCGGTCAGCGTCATCGCCACCCGCATCTCTTTTTCAATCAGCGTCAGCAGGTTTTCGACGCCAGCCTGACCGGCCGTTGCCAGCGCATAAAGGTAAGCACGGCCTAACAGCACGGTGTCTGCGCCCAGTGCAATCATGCGCACCACATCCAGACCGTTGCGGATGCCGCTGTCAGCCAGGATGGCAATATCGCCTTTTACCGCATCGGCAATGGCGGGCAGCGCGCGTGCCGTTGACAGCACCCCATCCAGCTGGCGACCACCGTGGTTGGACACCACAATGCCGTCGGCCCCGAAGCGCACGGCATCGCGCGCATCGTCAGGATCGAGGATGCCTTTAATGATCATCGGGCCGTCCCAGAACTCGCGGATCCACTCCAGATCGCTCCAGCTTATAGAGGGATCGAAGTTATTCGCCAGCCAGCCGATATAATCTTCCAGCCCGGTGGGCTTGCCGAGGTAGGCGGAGATATTGCCCAGGTCATGCGGCCTGCCATGCAGCCCGACGTCCCACGCCCACTGCGGGTGGGTCACGGCCTGGCCGTAGCGGCGCAGGGCGGCATTCGCCCCGCTCATCCCCGAATGCGCATCACGGTAGCGCGCGCCTGGGGTGGGCATATCCACGGTAAACACCAGCGTGGAGCAGCCTGCGGCTTTCGCGCGTTCCAGCGCGTTACGCATAAACCCACGATCTTTCAGCACATAGAGCTGGAACCACATCGGGCGGGTGATGGCCGGTGCCACCTCTTCAATCGGGCAGACCGATACGGTGGACAGGGTAAACGGAATGCCTCTGGCCTCTGCCGCTCTCGCCGCCTGCACTTCACCACGTCGGGCGTACATGCCGCACAGCCCGACCGGGGCCAGCGCCACCGGCATCGACAGCGTTTCGTTAAACAGCGTGGTGTGCAGGCTCAGGTCGGACATATTGTTCAGCACGCGCTGCTTTAGCGCGATGCTGGCCAGGTCCTCAACGTTACGCCGCAGCGTATGTTCGGCATAGGCCCCGCCATCAATGTAGTGAAACAGAAACGGTGGCAGGATGCGTTTGGCTGCGGCGCGGTAGTCGGTTCCGGCTGAAATAATCATCGATTTTCGTCCCTTGTGATATCGGTATCGTCATCCGGCAGGCGGGTGCTGCGCCGCTGCCGGGCTTCATTTTCATGCAGGTTTTTCAGGGTGGTCTGAACAAAACCAAGGTGGTGTCTGGCCGCCTGACTCGCCCGCTCCGGGTCCCCGGCGAGGATCGCCAGCAGCAGCGCCTCATGCTGCTCTGTCAGCCGCGCAAAAATGGTCGGGGCGGTGTACATGCGTTCACGACTGTGGGCCACGGAGGATTGCAGCAGATCGAAGAAGCCGCGCATGGTCTGTAACAGCACCACGTTGTGCGAGGCTTCGGCAATCGCCAGGTGAAAGCGCACATCGGCCTGGGTGGCCATCTCCGGCGACAGGCTCTCCTGCTGCTGGATGGCGTCAAAGCAGCTTTGCAGCTTCTCTTTGTCGGCGTCGGTGGCGCGCAGTGCGGCATACCATGCGGTGCTGGCTTCAATGGCGTGACGAGCTTCCAGAATATCATTGCGATAGTCCGGATCGTCGGCCACCAGCGCCTTCAGCGGCTGTACGATGCGCTGCTCTGACCACGGTGGCGGCGCATCGCACAGGTAGTAGCCGCCGCCGTGACGGCTGAACAGGATGCCTTCCCCCACCAGCTTCTGCAGCGCTTCGCGCAGCGACGAGCGCGACACGGCCAGTTCTTCAGCCAGCTTACGTTCAGCAGGCAACCGGGCACCTGCCGTCAGCTGGCGGGCGGCAATCAGCGCACGGATACGTTCGACAAGCTGGACGGAGGCGATCATGGGATCATCCAGGTGAGGACGTAGGCCTGCAGCGTGGTGATCACTCCGACCATGCAGGTGAAAATCAGGCTGTGCTTCACGGTAAAGCGGAACAGGTCCGACTCTTTCCCGACCAGTCCGACTGCCGCACAGGCAATGGCAATCGACTGTGGGGAGATCATCTTGCCGGTCACGCCGCCGGTGGTATTCGCCGCTACCAGCAGCAGATCGGACACGCCAATCTGCTGCGCGGTGGTGGCCTGCAGCGCGGCAAACAGCGCGTTAGAGGAGGTATCCGATCCGGTCAGGAACACCCCGAGCCAGCCGAGGAACGGCGAGAAGAAGGTGAAAGCAGGGCCGGTATGGGCCAGCGCCAGTGCCAGCGTGGCCGACAGCCCGGAGTAGTTAGAAATAAAGGCGAAGGCCAGCACCATACCGATAGAGTAGATGGGCAATGCCAGTTCTTTCAGCGTGCTGCGAAAGGTCGACAGGGCATCGGCAGGCTTCATCTTCAGATAGACGATGGAGATCAGCGCCGCCACGATGATCGCGGTGCCGGTGGCCGACAGCCAGTCAAATTTAAACACCGCCGCGTAAGGCGTGATGGCGCTGACCACCGGCGGCATCTTCGCCACCAGCTTGTCGAGAAACGGGATCGGGATATTCACCACCAGGTTGTACAGCGCGCCGCCAGGGGCAAACAGCGCTTTGAATGGCGGGATGCTCCACAGCGTAACGGTGGCGGTCAGGAACAGGAACGGCATCCAGGCACGGATAATCTGGCCGGTGCGGTATTTCTCCACCACCAGCGGCTGTTCAGGGGCATTATCCGCCGGTTTAAAGCGGAAGATACGCACCGGTTTCCAGACGCGCAGGAACAGCGTCAGGCACACCAGTGACACCAGGGACGAGATAATATCCGGCAGTTCGGGGCCGAGGAAGTTGGAACTGAGATACTGAGCGAGGGCAAAGGATCCGCCAGCGACCATTACCGCAGGCCAGGTCTCTTTGATCCCACGCCAGCCGTCCATGATCGCCATGATCCAGAACAGTACGATAATGGTCAGAAAGGGCAGCTGTCGGCCAACCATCTGGCCAATTTCAAAGCTGTCCAGCCCCGTGACCTGCCCGGCCACAATAATCGGGATCCCCATAGCGCCAAACGCCACCGGGGCGGTATTGACGATCAGGCACAGACCCGCCGCATACAGCGGATTAAAGCCCAGACCCACCAGCAGCGCTGCGGTGATGGCCACCGGCGCACCGAACCCGGCCGCGCCTTCAAGGAACGCACCGAACGAGAAGCCGACAATCAGCATCTGCAAGCGCTGATCGGGGGTGATCGACAAAATTGAGGCACGAATAATATCGAACTGCCCGGTTTTCACCGAAATTTTATAAACGAAGACAGCGGCAATAATAATCCAGGCGATAGGCCACAGCCCGTAGAAGAAGCCATACACCACCGAAGCCAGTGCGCGATCGACCGGCATGCGGTAAAGAAACAGCGCCACCATCAGCGCAAGCACCACGGTGATGGTCGCGGCAAGGTAGCCCTTCAGCTTGAGCTTAATCAGCGCGAAGAAGAAGAACAGAATCGGAATGGCGGCAATCAGGCTGGATAGCCAGATATTGTCCAGCGGGTCATAGACTTGTTGCCAGGGCTGCATACAGGCTTCTCCAGAGTTTTTCCACCCCCCTGCTGATTACGGTCCTACCAATTCAGCAATCTGGGGTTAACAGCTGCTGATAGTTAATATTTTGTTAGTTAAATACAATGATTGTTGTTTGAATTTTGCTTTTTTGTGGCGCTGATTCATCTTTTTTCGGAATTGGTAGGACCACAGGAAAGGGGAGGGAGGAAACACCTGCGATTAGCGTCAGGGAATGACCTCGGAGATATTCTCAGTTATTCAATGGCTGGATGAACAGCAAAGGGGCTGGGGCTGATTGCAGCAGCCTGCCGGCCAGGGAAGGCCGGCCGCCAGGCTACAGGGATGTGTTTATGCCGTTGCAGCAAGCAGCCCTTCCTCCGTAGACCTGGTACTGCGCCTCCCGCGATAAAGAGCTGGCCATGTTTCCTGAGTGATTCCAGTGGCGGGGCAGGGGGATCAGAATGACATAGTGACGCCCGCATAGTAGGCGCGACCCGGTTCGTTATAGGTGGAAGCCCCGTCGTTTTCACGGTAAATCTGCTTATCAAACAGATTACTGACGCCGCCTTTCACACTCAGATCTTTGGTGAACTTATAGTTCATATTCAGTCCCACGATGGAATACGCACCAATTTCTCTGTTTGACAGGCCGGTGGTGCCCTCAAGGCGGCTTTCCACAAACTCACGCGGCTTCTGGCGTCCGTACAGCGTCCAGTTCAGCTCGGTGGAGAACTTATCGGTAATCTGATAATCCAGCATCGAGTTGATGGTGTACTTAGGGATGATCGACAGCGGGTTGCCGGTTTTTTTGTCTTTCGACTCCAGCATATAGGTGGCATTAGTCCGCCAGTCGAGCACATCACTCACCACCGGGATCGTCAGGCTGGCTTCCAGTCCTTCCACCAGCGCTTTGCCGCCATTTTCCCACTGCAGGATGTTATAACCGTTGGAGGCCTGTCCGAGCAGATCGGTGCCGGAGACGATTTTGTTTTTGTAGTCGTTGCGGAACCACGTCACACCCGCTGCATAACCGTCGGCAGCAAACTCCAGCCCCAGCTCTTTATTCACGCTGACTTCGGCGTCCAGATTGGTGTTGCCTAACAGGTAGCAGCTGCCGCTGGCAACCGTTGTCGGGCAGCCATTACCCCGGGTGGCCAGCAGGTAGCCTTCGCTTGACTGGTACAGGTTCGGGGCTTTAAACACCCGGGCAATACCGGCTTTCAGTTTAAACCCTTCACCCAGATCCTGAGAGAAGTTGAAACTCGGGCTGAAGTTACTGCCAAATTCACTGTGGTGATCAAAACGCAGGCCCGGGATCAGGAAGGTGCCTTCCCATGGCTGGATATTATCTTCGACGTAGAGTGCGGCCGTGGTCGCGCTGTTCTTGCTGCTGCGACTGGCGGGATCCCCCGACATATCGCCGATGATCACGCCGCTGGCATCGGTGGCTGACATGGAGGCACTGTCGTCCAGCTTTTCGTGATTCCACTCAGCGCCGAGAGTCACGGTTTGCTCAATCCAGCGGTCCAGCGGCATATTGGCTTCCGCGCTGGCACGGTAATTTTCCAGTCGGCTGGTGCTGTACTCATCGCTGTTGATCATCCCTTCCACGCGTCCGGTAGAACCTTCTTTCATGCGCGTGTTATTGGTTTTTTCATAGTTGAAGGCGAGCTTAGAATCGCCCCATTCCCAGAAGCCGTTATGGGTCAGGCCGTAAGACTGACGGTACAGGCGGTTGGTCTCGGAACCGTACAGTGAGTCGACCAGGCCACCGGGGCTGATGTTGCCATTGCTGTACTGGGTATCTCCGGCGTAGATATTGCCCTGGCGGCTGTAGCCGTAGCTGAAATCAACGATCTGCGAGGGGGTCATTTTCCAGGAAACCAGCGCATTAATATCTTTGTTACGCACCCCTTCACGGCCCGCAGCATAGGATCCGTTTTGCGCCTGGTTGATATCGGCGGCATCGGCGTCGGTTTTGTTGAGGTTACCGTAGAGGCGCATGGTCAGCGCGTCACCCGCCAGCGGGCCGCTCAGGCTGAAGTTGGTGCGTTTGGTGTCACCTTCTTTGCTGTTTTCCGGCTGATTGGTAAACAGCGACAGGGAACCGTGCCAGTCTTTAGTCGGGCGCTTGGTGTGGATATTGATCACGCCACCGGCGGCCCCGGAGCCATAGCGGGCAGCGGCCGGGCCACGCAGGACTTCAATACGTTCAACCATTTCAGCAGGCACCCAGTTGCTGTCGCCACGGGTATCACGTTCACCTTTCCAGCTGTAACGCACGGCGTTACGCGAGCTGACCGGCACGCCGTCAATCAGGATCAGGGTGTTCTCCGGGCCCATGCCGCGAATATCAATCTGGCGGTTATTACCCCGGCTGCCATTGGCACTGTTTCCGGTCAGGTTGACCCCGGGCATTTTGCGGATGATGTCGGACAAATCGTTAACGGGCGGATTCTTCGCAATATCCTCTGCCGTGATAATCGACACCCCTGGCTGCTGTTTTAATTCCTGCTCTGCCGTTTTCTGTACCAGCATTACATCATCCTGTTCAGCACTGACGTCGCCATCTTCAGCGGCCACGGCCGTCCCGGCCAGCGTAGCAGTCAGTAAAAGTGCCAGAGGGTGTAATCGAAAGCGTCCGTTCCTGTTCATCGCATCATCTCAAAGTGTATGGTGTTGTAAGAGAATGTGCATGATAACGATAATTGTTATCATTTCTATGGTGGGAATGACGAATCCTTAAAATCTCCACAATTGGTCACTTTTGTCAGTAAAAGTCAGCGTGATAATTTTAGTTGATAATAAACAATGGGTTGTATTATTCACATTTACCTCACAATCTGCTTATTTGGCACCGATTGTGAAAAATGGATGTTTTATGAACACTCTGTGCCATGTTCTGTCTACCCATCCTGCCGTTCAGTCGTTATTATCCCGCAACAAAATCAAACGCGAATCGTTCTCATTTTTGCTACTTATCTGATTCTCAGGAGAGAAAATGCGCTTCCCTCAGGCTTTGGCTATAACGCTGTGTTCCGCTCTGCTGGCCGTTACCCCCGCGACCTTTGCAGCAGAGGCGTCCGTGCTGTCAATCGTTCACGCGCAGGGCACCACGGAAGTGCCGAAAAATCCGCAGCGTGTGGTGATCCTCAGCCCGGCCACGCTGGATATTGCGGATGCCCTGGGGATTAACCCGATGGGTGTGCCACAAACCAGCGCGCACTATCCGCAGCATCTGGCGAAGTACAACGGCAAGGCGTATCTGAATGCCGGCACGCTGTTCGAACCCAACTTTGAAGCTCTGAGCAATGCCAGACCCGATCTGATCCTGGCCGGTGCCCGCGCCCACGAGGCCTATAGCAAGCTGAGTGAAATTGCCCCGACGGTTTCGCTGGACCTCGACCCGAAACATTTTGTACAAAGCCTGACTGAGCGCACGGAGCAGTTAGGTCAGCTGTTTGGCAAAGAAGAAAAAGCCCGGCAGGTTTTGGCGGCGTTTAATGCGCAGATAGCTGACGTGCGTAAGGAGTCAGCCACTGCCGGTAGCGCCATGATGGTGATGATCAACGGCGGTAAGATCAGCGCCCATTCGCCAGGCTCGCGCTTTGGTTTTATCTATGACGTGCTGGGCTTTAAACCCGCAACCGCCTTCCCGGAAACGGGCAAACACGGTAACGCCGTGTCGCCTGAGTTCATTATGGAAGCTAACCCGGACTGGCTGTTTGTGCTGGATCGTGACAGCGCGATTGGCCGCAAAGAGGGCGAGTCAGCGCAGCAGGTGCTGGATAACCCACTGGTGCGTAAAACCAACGCCTGGAAAAAACAGCAGGTGGTGTACCTGGATTCCGGTTCGCTGTATATCGCCGGTGGCATTCAGAGTTACAGCAATCTGATGACTCAGGTAAAACAGGTGCTGGATAAAACGAAAACCCAGCCGTAAATGAAACCCGTTGCCTTTGTTGCAGGCCTGGCATTGCTGCTGGGCCTGATGGCGTGCAGCCTGTTTGTCGGCGTCAGCCGCGTCACGCTGGTCAGCCTGTGGTCGGACCCGGAGATGCGCGAAATCCTGATGATCAGCCGCTTTCCGCGCACCGCCGCGCTGCTGCTGGCGGGCAGCGCGATGAGCGTGGCGGGGCTGATGATGCAGATGCTGACGCAGAACCGTTTCGTCGAACCTTCCGTGGTTGGCACCACGCAGTCTGCCAGCCTGGGGCTGCTGCTGGTGATGATCGTCAGCCCTGCCGCGCCGATCATGCTGAAGATGGGCGTTGCCACGCTGTTCGCCCTCGGCGGGACGGCACTGTTTATGCTGCTGATCCAACGTATCCGCATGAAATCCTCTCTGATGGTACCGCTGGCCGGCATTATGCTGGGGGCGGTGTTCAGCTCGGTCACCACTTTCCTGGCGATGAAATTTGATCTGCTACAGTCGCTGGGCGGCTGGGAGTCCGGCGATTTTTCCAGCGTGATGCAGGGACGCTATGAACTGCTATGGGGCGTGGGGGCGATTACGCTGCTGGCGGCAGTGATTGCCGACCGCTTTACCGTGGCCGGAATGGGGCGTGACTTTTCGGTTAACGTCGGGCTGCGCTACCACCGTGTGATGCTTACCGGCATGGCGATGATTGCTATGATCAGCGGCGTGGTGATTGTCGTGGTCGGCGTGCTGCCTTTCCTTGGTCTGATCGTGCCCAATATTGTCAGCCTGGCGCTGGGCGATAACCTGCGCCGCACCGTGCCGTGGGTGGCGCTGGTGGGTGCAGTGCTGGTGATCGCCTGCGATATCATCGGCCGTTTGATTATTCATCCGTTTGAAATTCCGGTCAGCGCGCTGCTTGGTGTGCTGGGGGCGGCGATCTTCCTGGTGCTGATTGTGAGGTCGAAACGCCATGCGCACTGACCTGACACTGTCGCCGGGACAGCGTCTGCTGCTGCTTGCCGGGCTGCTGCTGGCGCTGATGGCGCTGTTTATGACCCTCGATCTGCACGGGAATATCGCCTACATCCTGCGGCATCGCGGGCAGATCCTTGCCACTATGGTGCTGGTCGGCTTTGCTTCCGGTATCAGTACGCTGTTGTTCCAGACCCTGACCCGTAACCGCATTCTGACCCCGTCGGTGATGGGGCTGGAGTCGCTGTTTGTGCTGATGCAGACGCTACTGATCTTCACGCTGGATGTCGGCGGGCTGAGTATGCTGGGCAGCGTGGGGCGGTTTGTGGCGGAAAGTACGCTGCTGGTGCTGTTTGCCACGCTGCTGTACCGCTGGCTGCTTGGCGGAGCCGGACTGGATCTGCACCGGGTGCTGCTGATTGGTCTGGTGTGCGGCACGCTGTTCCGCAGCATTTCCGGGCTGATGCAGCGGCTGATGGAACCCGGCGAGTTTGCTGTGCTGCAGAGCCGTATTTTTGCCACCTTTACCCGCGCCGACGGTGATGTGCTGCTGATATCGGCGCTGGTGATGGCGCTGGTGACGCTGGTGGTGTGGCGGCTGCGTCACCGTCTGGATGTGATGGCGCTGGGGCCGGACAGCGCCATTGCGCTCGGCATTGCCTGGCAGCGGCACGTAACCGGCCTGCTGCTGCTGATTTCGCTGCTGGTGGCGATATCGACCGCGCTGGTGGGGCCGATGATGTTCCTCGGTCTGCTGATCGTTAACCTCGCTTATCCGCTGATTGGCTCGTGGCGTCACGGCTACCTGCTGCCCGGCTGCGTACTGATCGGCATGATTACGCTGGTGGGCGGCCAGCTTATCCTCGAACGGCTGCTGAATATGGCCGGTACTCTGTCGGTGGTGATTGAGTTCAGCGGCGGCGCATTGTTCATCTGGTTACTGCTGAGAAAGGGCGCGAAGTGATCGAAATTAAGCACGTTAGCAAAGACTATGATAACCAGCCGGTACTGCAGGATATCTGTGAAACGCTGCCATCGTCGGGTATTACCTCGATTATCGGGCCGAACGGCGCGGGGAAATCCACGTTGCTGTCGGTGATCAGCCGCCTGTTAAAAGCAGACAGCGGTGAAGTGAAGGTTGATGCGCTGGACGTCAGTGAGGCTAACAGTGAAAAACTGGCAAAAGTGTTGTCGGTGCTGCGCCAGGAGAATCACTTTACCAGCCGCCTGACGGTGTGGGACCTGGTGAGCTTTGGCCGCTATCCCTACAGCAAAGGCCGCCTGACGGAACAGGATCGTCAGCATATTGAGCAGTCGCTGACGTTTCTGGAGCTGATGCCGTTGCGCAACCGCTACCTGGATGAACTGTCCGGCGGGCAGCGTCAGCGCGCGTTTGTGGCAATGGTGCTGTGTCAGGATACTCAGTATGTGCTGCTGGATGAGCCGCTGAACAATCTGGATATGAAGCACAGCGTGGCGATGATGAAGCAATTGAGACGCGCCGCCGATCAGTTAGATAAATCCATTGTGCTGGTGATCCACGATATTAACTTTGCCTCGGCGTATTCAGACCATATCCTGGCGATGAAGGACGGACAGGTGGTATTCCGCGGTACGCCAGAGCAGGTGATGGTGCCAGAGGTGATTGAGCAGATCTTCGATCTGCCGGTGACCGTTGAGCAGGTCAACGGCCAGCGTATTGCGATGTATTACCGCTAGCCAGTCGCCGACGGTCTAAGGTGCGGATGTGGCGGTGTTCGGTGAGGATACACGCGTTGACCACCAGCAGAGCAGCGATCCCAGGCTGACCATGCCAGCACCCTGCCAGAAGTTGATCGACAGGCTGGCGTTGAGCAGACAGGCCGCCAGCAGCGCAGAAATAACGGGGATAAAATAAGAGGCGGCCGCCAGTATCGTCACGTTGCCGTGCAGAATGCCGGTGTTCCAGGCGGCATAGCCAAAACCCATCGCCATCGCCGCCAGCCCCAGGCTGACCACGACCCGCACAGTGAAGATCATTTCCGGCTGCGGCCCGGCAAAAAATTTCACCCACAGCGCCAGTGCGGTGAGGATAAAGAAGAGCGTAATGCCGTTACTGCCCTGGGCGATCTGGCGGGTGACCACGCAGTAAACCGACCAGATCACCGCACCGCTGAAGGCCAGACCGTAGCTGAGCGGGTTGGCCGCGATATTATGGCCGATCGCCATCAGGGAAAAGGCATTGTCGCCTGCCAGCACCCAGGCAATACCGGCGACCGATAGCACCAGGCCCGGGAGCAGCAGCAGGCTGCATTTCTGCCGGGTGGCCAGTACCGAGAGCACCACGGTCATCGCGGGCCACAAATAGTTGACCATACCAACCTCTATCGCCTGCGTGCGGCTAGTGGCAAAGCCCAGCGACAGCGACAGGCAGAGTTCGTAGCAGACAAACAGCAGGCTGCCGGTTATCAGATAAGCCCGGGGGAATTTTTTAACATCCGGAAAGCCCACCGTCAGCAGCAGCAGCAGCGCGCTGAGTGAGTAGATCATCGCTGCCCCGCCTACTGCGCCCAGTCCTTCACTGACGGCGCGTATCAGCCCGACAATGGTGCTCCACAGCACGATAGCAATCAGTCCGGTCAGCGTGGCTTTGTTTTGTGTCATGGTGCGCTCCCTGCGAGTCATCATTCCCGCCTGTGACTTTACAGGTCGGAGCGTTAATGCGCACCGACTATTGTTGTCAGGAGATGGCGTCACAGGCGACGGTCATCGCCTGCGACGGGGCACTCAGGAAAGCTTAATGATCGCCATACCGGCGAGCAGCAGGAGTACCCCCAGCCAGCCTTTACGATCCAGACGCTGGCCGAACAGGATCCAGCCTGCGGCGATAGTGGCGACCAGGCCGAACCCACCCCACAAGGCATAGGCGACGGACAGCTCGATACCCTTCACCGCCTGGGACAGGGCGCTGAACGCGGCCAGCACCGCCAGCAGCGACAGCAGACCGTAGGTTTTACGCTGAAAGCCGTCTGACAGCTTAAGAAAGATATTGGCGGCAATCTCCAGCAGCGTTGCCGCGCACAGCCAGGCGGCGTGGATCCACTCAAACGGCTGCATGTGGCCTCCTGCTGCGGGTGCCGGACTTAATCAGGGCAATCCCCGCCACCAGCGTGGCCAGGCCAATCGCTTTTGCCAGCGAAACGGACTCGTCAAACAGCAGCACGCTGAACAGCGTAATCAACACAATGCCAATGCCTTCCCACATCGCATAGGCAACGCCGAGGGCAATTTTTTTAATGGAAACAGAGAGTGCAATATAGGAGAGGGCGATCATCATCAGCATCAGGAAATAGCCCAGCTGATTGTCGCTGACGTTTGACCACTTCATCAATAGCGTACCGGTGATCTCAAGTGCGATCGCCAGGGCCAGTAACATCCAGTAAAACATGATTTTTTCTTCCAGATAATACGTCTACGCGCCAGCCTGAAGCGATTTCAGACGGCAATAAGTCTCAGACAAATAAAATGTGGAAGGGGACTAAAGCGCGGTGCGCCAGTGTTGTTCGCCGGAAAGGGAATAAGCAGAAGCGTGCAGGGAAGAGCGGTTTTGCCAGGTCTTGCCAATATTATCCATAATATTTACAACTTATCCGCGTTGTTGCTTCTCGTCGGTGCGGAAAGGAAATTGTCCTCAGTAGTGGTACACGCCTCTCTTTTACCCGATTATCAGCGGTTTTTCTGGCTGATTTGCAATTCTTTACGCTGCATTAGCAAGAAAAAGCAGTGACTGTCACTGCTTACAGGTTATAAGGCGTGATGATGCTGACCTGGGAAAATGGTGCCGGATCGTCCGGTGGCGTCATAAACCCGTGGAAGGCCAGAATGCTGTGAAAAATGCGCCGTGCGTCCTGCGCAAGGTCGTGGTGGATGATCGCATCCAGCCTGCCGTCACTGAGCAACTGGCGATTTTCCCGATCAAGATCGTGGCCAAGGTACGCCTTTAGCGACCGCCCGGCGTCGGAAAAGGCGCGCAGGATCGCCGTATTGCCCCCGCCTGCACAGTAGATCGCGCCCAGCAGGGGATGCGCCTCCAGCTGTTGTGACACCGCGCTGTAGGTGGGGGCATCAATGCCATAGCCTGCGCGAATGCGGCGCATTTTCAGCGCGGGTGCCATCGTGGACATGGCCGCACAAAAGCCGTCGGCACGCGCCTCTTCCCCCAGAAAATGCGGGCTGCCGGTCACCACGGCCACTTCCGGCCGGTGCAGTGCCAGCAGGTGTGACATCAACCAGGCAGCGGTTTGTCCGGCGGCGTAATTATCCATACCGACGTAGCGAATACGCTGGCTGTCAGGCAGGTCGGTCACCAGCGTCACCACCGGTACGCGCTGTTTCAGCAACTCCCCGATGGCCTCAGTCAGGGCAGGGCTGCTTTCTGCCTTCAGCACGATGCCATAACTGTCGCTGGCGCAGCGCAGCATCAGCCGGGCGATCTGCTCTGCCGCGATCTCTTCAAAAATATGCAGGCGCAGGGTAAGCCGGAAGGGGGCAAAGCTGCTTAACGCCTCCATCAGCGCCGTCGCGACCAGCTGACTGAAGCGGGCGGGAGTGTGCATGATGACATCTACAGGCAGCGTTCTGCCGCTGGCCAGGCTCAAACGATGCTGCTGTTCAAGGTCGCTGATGGCCTGGGCGATGCGGCGTTCAGTCCGGGCATGAACTGCGCCGCGCTGGTGAAGGGCCCGGTCCACTGTGGCTTTGCTGACGCCCGCCTGGGCGGCAATCTGTTTAATGGAAAATTTCATCATTGAGGTCTTTCTGAGGTCATCCGTTTCGTTGAGAAATAATGTAGCGGTTAAATGAGTTGCAGGAAATGGTTAAATTGTGTAAAAAACCGTGTCAAATCTAACTGATAATCATTTTTATTTGCCTTTAGTTTTTTACCGGGAACCTGCATCCATGACCAATTCTGTGTTTGCTCCACGTGCGCTGCTCTGCGCGCTCTCTTTTGCTGTACTGGCCTTCACTCCTTCCGTTTTGGCTAAGGTTCAGACCCTGACCGACGTGATCGGCCGGGAAGTCAGCGTTGACCTGCCCGCAAAACGCGTGGTGCTAGGGTTTTACTTTGAAGATTATATGGCGGTGGGCGGGGAGAAAGCTTATGACGCCGTGGCAGGCATCTCCCGTGAGGCCTGGGAGGGCTGGGTGCCGGCCAACTGGAACATGCACGTGGCGCACCGTCCCTCGCTGAAAACTATCCCGGACGTGGGGGAGGTGGAAGCACAGAGTTTCTCGGTGGAAAAAGTGCTCAGTCTGAACCCGGACCTGGTGATCCTTGCCGACTGGCAGTTCCAGGCGCTGGGCCAGGACGTGCAGCGCATCGAAAAACAGGGTATTCCGGTGGTGGTCATTGACTACAACGCCCAGACCGTTGAGCGGCACGTCGCTTCAACGCGTGTACTGGGAACGCTGACCGGGCAGGAAGCCCGCGCCAGTGAAATGGCAGCACTGTATGCCGGTGCGCTGAAGCAGGTCGCCGACCGCATTGCCGCGGCGGGCAAACCTCAGCCAAAAGTCTACGTGGAGTTTGGTAATAAAGGGCCGGAAGAGTACTCCTTTACCTACGGTAAAAATATGTGGGGCGCAATGGCGACAGCAGCGGGCGGCAATAACATCGCCACGCCGTTCGTCGAGTGGTGGGGGCCGCTGAATCCTGAGCAGGTGCTGGCTTCAAAGCCCGATGCTGTCTTTATTTCCGGGCGTGAAAACAATAAAAACCCGAACGCCCTTCCGATGGGCCAGGGCGTGAAGGTGGAAGAAGCCCGTGCGAAGCTGAAAGGCTTTATGCAGCGCCCGGGCTGGAATGAATTACCGGCGGTGAAAAACGGTAAAGTGTTCGGGGTCTATCAGGGCGCATCGCGGACGCTGTCAGACTTCGCGATGGTGCAGTACATGGCGAAGCAGCTCTACCCGGACCTGTTTACGGATCTCGATCCGCTGGGTAACTACATGAACTTCTATAAAAAATACCTGCCGGTCACCCCGGAAGGGACGTTTGTGGTCAGTGTGAAAGAGTGAGTTGATCCCCCTGTGGGCTGACCGGAAAGAGGTCAGTCCCGCCGGTTCGGCTTTTCCGCGTGATACCCAGGACCGCTAAATGAACACACCTCCCGACCACCGTGTCGCCATTGCGGCACACCGCCTGCGTGAAGGAAAACGCTGGCGCTATGTCTTTCTCTTTGTTCTGCTTACTGCCGTTTGCCTGGTGCTGGATATTGCGACCGGGCCCTCGATGCTGGCCCCGTCAGAGGTGATCCGTTCACTGACCGGGATCGGCGAACGTGCGTCGATGACCGATGCTATCGTGCGTGAGTTTCGCCTGCCGATGGCGCTGATGGCGCTGGTGGTAGGCGCGGCGCTGGGTGCCGGGGGAGCGCAGATGCAGACCCTGCTGAATAACCCGATGGCCAGCCCCTACACGCTGGGGATGGCCGCAGCGGCCGGGTTCGGTGCAGCGTTAAGCCTGGCGTCTGGCGGCTTCGGGCTTCATCCGATGATCGCCGTGCCGGTGGGGGCATTTCTTTTCTCCATGCTGGCGGCGTTGTTCCTGTTTATGCTGGCTTCCCTGCGGCGGGTGCGTACGGAAACCATTATTCTCGGCGGCATTGCTCTGCTGTTTCTGTTCCAGTCGATGCTGTCGTTGATCCAGTTTCTCTCCGCCCCGGAACTGTCGCAGCAGATTTTATTCTGGCTGTTTGGCAGCCTGACCAAAGCCACCTGGCCGACGCTGGCCCTGACGGCAGGGGTGACGCTGGTGTGTTGCCTGCTGCTGATGGCGGACGCGTGGAAGCTGGCCGCGCTGCGGATGGGGGAAATGCGTGCGCTCAGTCTGGGAGTTAACGTGCGGCGTCTGCGGATGAAGGTGCTGGTGATTGTCGCGGTGATGACCGCGACTGCCACCAGTTTTGTTGGCGTCATCGGCTTTATCGGGCTGGTCGCTCCGCATATTGCCCGCATGCTGGTGGGGGAAGATCAGCGCTTTTCTCTGCCGATGTCGCTCCTGAGCGGTGCGCTGATGCTGTCTGCCGCCTCGGTGCTGTCAAAATCCATCGTGCCCGGTGCGCTGTTTCCGGTGGGGATTGTCACTGCCATTGTCGGCGTGCCGTTCCTGCTCTGGCTGATATTTTCCCCGCGAAGGAGTGCGCTGTGATCCAGCTTGATAGGGTCTCTGTCTGTCGTCAGGGGCGAGCGGTCATCGACGACGTCAGCGCCGGGCTGGAGGGCGGTAAAATCCACGTGATGATCGGCCCGAACGGCACCGGTAAAACCACGCTGCTGAACGCCCTGTTTGGTGAACTGGCGCTGGCTTCCGGCCAGATTTTTTGTGCCGGCCAGCGGCTGGTGGCGGGAAAGCCGTCGGGCCGTTCGCTCAACGCCTGGCGTGAGCTGTTTGCCTACCTTCCGCAGGACAGCAGCGCCGATATTGGTCTGACGGTGCTGGAAGTGGTGGTGCTGGGACGGCTGGGCAGGTTGTCGCTGCATATCGATGATGAGACGTTGGAAGCGGCGATGCAGCGGCTGGAGCAGGCGGGTATCGCCCACCTTGCCGGGCGCGATATCGCCTCGTTAAGCGGCGGTCAACGTCAGATGGCGCTGTTTGCGCAGGTGATGATGCGGGAACCACAGGTGATGCTGCTGGATGAGCCGGTCAGCGCCCTTGATGTGAAGCATCAGCTGGCGCTCCTCGACCTCGTCCGGCGGGAAACCCGCGCCCGTGGCTGGGTCACGGTGATTGTGCTGCATGACCTGAATCTGGCCTGCCAGTATGCCGATAACCTGCTGGTGGTGGCACAGGGGAAAATTCAGGCTGTCGGTAAACCGCGCGATGTGGTCACCGCTGAACTGATCGCCACCACCTACGGCGTCGACGTTGAGATCCTGCACGATCGCGTCGGTAATCCGGTGATCCAGCCGTTCAGTCCGACCGCCGGTTAATGCGTCAGGGAAGGGGCGTACCGCTGCCTTTCCTGACGTTTTGTCACTAAAAAAACTCTGTACCAGCTCGCATTTCAGGGATTGAGGTTGGGAAAGAACACCCTGCCCGGTGTATGTTGCACGCACGGGAGAATGCGGATTGCAGGATATGTACGAATTTACGTTGATTTTACTGCTGTTACAGCAGATGTGTGTGTTTCTGGTTATTGCCTGGCTGATGAGTAAAACCCGTCTGTTTATCCCTCTGATGCAGGTGACCGTGCGCCTGCCGCATAAGCTGCTGTGCTACATCACCTTCTCTATTTTCTGCATCATGGGTACCTACTTTGGCCTGCATATTGAAGACTCCATTGCCAATACGCGCGCCATCGGTGCGGTGATGGGTGGGCTGCTGGGTGGGCCGGTGGTCGGCGGATTAGTTGGCCTGACCGGGGGGCTGCATCGCTATTCACTGGGGGGAATGACCGCCCTCAGCTGTATGGTTTCTACCATTGCCGAAGGGCTGCTGGGCGGCCTGATGCACAGCATTCTGATCAAACGCGGCCGCAGCGATAAAGTCTTCAGTCCGCTGACGGCGGGGGGCATTACCTTTGTGGCTGAACTGGTACAGATGGCGATCATTCTGCTGATTGCCCGCCCGTTTCAGGATGCGCTGCATCTGGTGCAGAACATTGCGGCCCCGATGATGGTGACGAATACCCTCGGGGCCGCCATGTTTATGCGCATCCTGCTGGATAAGCGGGCGATGTTTGAGAAATACACCACGGCATTTTCCACCACCGCGCTGAAAGTGGCGGCGTCTACTGAAGGCATACTGCGCCAGGGGTTTAACGAAGAGAACAGCATGAAGGTGGCGCAGGTGCTTTATCAGGAGCTGGATATCGGTGCGGTGGCGATTACCGATCGCGAACGGTTACTGGCGTTTACCGGCACCGGTGACGATCACCACCTGCCGGGCAAACCCATCTCCTCTTCCTGTACCTGGCGCGCCATCGACAGCGGGGAGGTGGTGTATGCCGACGGTAATGAAGTGCCTTACCGCTGTTCCCTGCACCCGAACTGCAAGCTGGGCTCGACGCTGGTGATCCCGCTCAGGGGGGAAAATCAGCGGGTGATCGGCACGATAAAACTCTACGAGGCACGTAACCGGCTTTTCAGCTCGATTAACCGTACGCTGGGCGAAGGGATTGCGCAGCTGCTCTCCGCGCAGATTCTGGCCGGGCAGTATGAGCGCCAGAAGGCGCTGCTGGCTCAGTCGGAAATCAAACTGCTGCACGCCCAGGTGAACCCGCATTTCCTGTTTAACGCCCTGAATACGCTGATGGCGGTGATCCGTCAGGACAGCGAAAAAGCCGGGCAGCTGGTGCACTATCTCTCCACCTTTTTCCGCAAAAATCTGAAGCGGCCTTCGGAGATAGTGACCCTGGCGAATGAGATTGAGCACGTTAACGCCTACCTGCAGATCGAACAGGCACGTTTTCAGTCGCGGCTGAGCATCCGGCTGCGGGTGCCGGAGGCGCTGGCGTACTACCGGCTTCCGGCGTTTACTCTGCAACCGATTGTGGAAAATGCCATTAAGCACGGCACTTCGCAGTTGCTGGGCCGGGGGGAAATCACCCTTCAGGCCAGCCGCGACGGGGAGCATCTGGTGCTGGATATTGAAGATAACGCCGGGCTGTACCAGCCCAAAGAGAGCAGCGGTGGGCTGGGAATGAGTCTGGTGGATAAACGTTTGCGCGCGCGGTATGGCGATGCTTACGGCATCACCGTCACCTGTGAGAAGGATTGCCTCACCCGCATCACTCTGCGGTTGCCGTTGGAGGAAACAGTATGATTAGCGTATTGATTGTCGATGATGAACCGCTGGCACGCGAAAACCTGCGTGTTTTGCTGCAGAAAGAAGCGGATATCGAGATCGTGGGTGAGTGTGGCAATGCCGTTGAGGCCATCGGCATGGTGCATAAGCTGCACCCTGACGTCCTGTTTCTCGATATTCAGATGCCGCGCATCAGCGGCCTGGAAATGGTCAGTATGCTCGACCCGGAGGAACGCCCGTGGATCGTGTTTCTCACCGCCTTTGATGAGTTCGCCGTGCAGGCGTTTGAAGAACACGCCTTTGACTACCTGCTGAAACCGGTGGAGGCCACGCGACTGAACAAAACGTTGATGCGCCTGCGTCACGATCGCCACGGACAGGATGTCTCGGTGCTGCCGGACAGCCAGCAGGATCTGAAATGTATACCCTGCAGCGGCCTGAGCCGTATCTGGCTGCTGCAGATGGAAGAGGTGGTGTTCGTCAGCAGTCGCCTGAGCGGGGTGTATGTCACCAGCCAGCAGGGAAAAGAGGGCTTTACCGAGCTGACGTTACGTACGCTGGAAAACCGCACGCCGCTGGTGCGCTGCCACCGTCAGTTTCTGGTGAATATGGCGCATCTGAAGGAGATCCGCCTGGAGGATAACGGTCAGGCCGAGCTGCTACTCAGCGGCGGCCACACCGTGCCGGTGAGCCGGCGCTATCTGAAAAGCCTGAAGGAGACCGTCGGGCTGTAGGCTAGGATTTCAGTCCGGCAAAGGCTGCGCGGATCTCCGCTTCCGGCAGCTGAATGCCGATAAACACCAGCGTGCTGGCAGGCTGTTCATCCGCCTGCCACTCGCGATCCCAGTCGGCACTGTACAGGCGCTGCACGCCCTGGAACAGCAGGCGGCAGGGATGGCCGGCAATCCACAGCATTCCCTTATAGCGCAGCAGCCTGTCGGCAAACCCGGCCAGCAGCCCTTCCATGACGGCAGACACCGCCTCCAGCGCCAGCGGATAATCCAGCTCCACTACCACCGAGGTGATGGCGTTTTCCTGCGGCGCAATAAACTGGAAACGCGGTTTTGGCGTCACAATGGTCTCTTCCAGCATAAAGCCCCGGGTATCAAAGAGCTGCGCCAGGTCAATCTTGCCGTGGATCACCGGGTGGATCGGCGCACGGGCATTGATGCGCTGTAAACGCTCCAGCAGGGCCGGGGGCGTTCCGCAGACATCGGTTTTGGTCAGCAGGATCCGGTCAGCATAGCCCACCTGCGACTGAGCAAGCGTGAACTGATCCATCTGCTGCCCGGCATGGACTGCATCCACCAGGGCAATTACCCCATCCAGCAGATAGCGCTCGCAGAGGATGTCATGAGAGAAGAAGGTCTGAATGATCGGGCCGGGGTCGGCCATACCAGTACATTCTATGATTAAGCGGTCAAAGGTCAGTTCACCGCTGTCGCGACGCGCAAGCAGGTCGAGCAGCGCCTCTTCCAGCTCGCCGGATCGGGTGCAGCAGATGCAGCCATTCGTCAGCGTGGTGATCTGGGCGCTGCTGTCACCCAGCAGCTGGTCATCGACGGCGACGGCACCAAATTCATTCTCAATGACCGCAATTTTGTAGTCCTGCTGTTCATGCAAAATATGGCGCAACAGCGTGGTTTTGCCCGCGCCAAGAAAGCCGGTCAGTACCGTAACAGCAACAGGTGTCATCATTTTTTCCTTATCAACAGCAGCGCATTCCGCCTTTTCCATCTCCGCCATAACGTGCCTGCTGGCGCTCGCGGAAGAACTCTTTATAAGTCATCACCGGCTTATCCGGGTGATTATTCTGCATATGTTCGACATAGGTGTCGTAATCAGGAATGCCGACCAGCATACGCGCAGCCTGCCCGAGATATTTTTTCGCGCTGTTCAGATTATCAAACATCAGGTACTCCCAACGACGAGCCCCGCCGCAGCGGGGCCGTGTTAACGCGGATCAGTGTCAGTGGCCGGAAGCGATTTTCACCCCTTCCTTCGGCACGGCCACATACGGGGTTTCAGTATCCGTCGGACCATCGGCCTGGCGTGCTTTCAGCCAGGCTTTAATGCCGTAGAAGATAATACTGTACACCACCACGAGGAACAGGATACTCAGACCGGCATTTGTGTAGTTGTTGATCACAATATGATTCATATTGCTCACCTGCTGTGCCGTCAGATCGGCTCCCCCGGCAGCGGCTTTGGCTTTGTACTCGCGGGCCATGTAGAAGAAACCTTCCATCTGCGGGTTGTTGCTGAACAGCTTAAGACCCAGCGCCCAGGTGGTACAGATCAGCAGCCAGATGGCTGGCAGCATGGTCACCCAGATGTACTTCGTCCGCTTCATCTTAATCAGCACCACGCTTGCCAGCACCAGGGCGACGGCGGCCAGCATCTGGTTCGAAATCCCGAACAGCGGCCACAGGCTTTTCACGCCGCCCAGCGGGTCAACTACGCCCTGATAAAGCAGATAACCCCACAGCCCGACGCAGCCAGCGGTACCCACGACGCCCGCCAGCAGCGAGTCGGTTTTTTTCAGGAACGGCACAAAGTTACCCAGCAGATCCTGCAGCATAAAGCGGCCGGAGCGGGTACCCGCATCCAGAGCGGTCAGGATAAACAGCGCTTCAAACAGAATACCGAAGTGATACCAGAACCCCATATCGGCTATCGGCATAATTTTGTCGAACACATGGGCAATCCCGACGGCCAGCGTTGGTGCGCCCCCCGCACGGTTCAGCACCGACGGTTCACCGATATCCTTCGCCGTTTGCAGGATCGCTTCCGGGGAGATGACAAAGCCCCACGAGCTGACGGTGGCGGCCGCCTGGGCGGTCACGTCCTGCAGCTGCGCCATGATCAGCGGGGCGTTAGCGCCTCCCAGCTCATGCAGGTTCGGCATCACGATGCCAAGGCCCGCCGGTGGTGTGTTCATGGCAAAGTAGAGGCCGGGTTCGATAATCGATGCGGCCACCAGCGCCATCACGGCGACAAAGGACTCCATCAGCATCGCGCCGTAGCCGATAAAGCGGGCATCGGTTTCACAGGCCAGCAGCTTCGGCGTGGTGCCGGAGGCGATCAGCGCGTGGAAACCCGAGACTGCGCCGCAGGCGATGGTAATAAACAGGAACGGGAAGAGCGCCCCTTTCCACAGCGGGCCGGTGCCGTCGATATACTGCGTCAGCGCCGGCATTTTCAGTTCAGGGTTGAGGATGACAATCCCGATGGCCAGACCGACGATGACGCCGATTTTCAGGAAAGTGGCCAGATAGTCACGCGGGGCCAGGATCAGCCACACCGGCAGCAGGGCGGAAACAAACGCGTAGCCGATCAGGGTATAGGTAATCGTGGTGTCTTTGAAGGTCAGCGCCGGGCCCCAGTAAGGGTCGTGGGCAATCACGCCGCCGAAGTAAATAGCAGCGATCAGCAGTATCACGCCGATAACCGAAATCTCACCCACCCGTCCGGGGCGGATAAAGCGCATGTAGATACCCATAAACAGCGCAATCGGCACCGTCGAGCAGACGGTAAATACGCCCCACGGGCTCTCAGCCAGTGCCTTCACCACGATCAGCGCCAGCACCGCCAGGATAATAATCATGATCAGGAAGCAGCCGAACAGGGCGATGGTGCCGGGCACCGGGCCCATCTCATTTTTGATCATCTCACCGAGTGACGCCCCGTTACGCCGCTGGGAGATAAACAGCACCATAAAGTCCTGTACCGCCCCTGCCAGCACCACACCGGCCAGCAGCCACAGCACGCCGGGCAGGTAGCCCATCTGCGCCGCCAGTACCGGGCCGACCAGTGGACCAGCCCCGGCAATGGCAGCAAAGTGGTGACCAAACAGCACGTTACGATTGGTTGGTACGTAGTTCAGACCGTCGTTATTGATCACCGCCGGGGTGGCGCGGGTCGGGTCAAGCCGCATCACTTTTTGCGCAATGTAGAGGCTGTAGTAACGGTAGGCGACCAGGTAGACCGAGACGCTGGCAACCACAATCCACAGCGCACTGATATGTTCACCGCGCCGCAGCGCGACGACGGCCAGACAGCACGCGCCGATAATCCCAAGGATCATCCAGGGTATGTGTTTGAATAGTTTATTTTTATTCATAGGGGACCTGGTTTTTTATCAAATGATAATGAGTCGGTTTGTCACATTTTCAGACCGGGTCTATGGTGGCGAATTTCAATGGCTCCAGGGGGGATAATTCGTTGAGTGGCGTTATCGGGCGGGTAAGCGGTTGTTGAGTGGTATAAGCGGTTTTACACGTTAACCTGAGGATTAAAATTTGTGACTGGGGTCTCACTGTAAGGAGGCCGGGATAAGCGCTGCCGCAGGGTGGAGACGGGCGGGGATGAGGTGCAGCCATCACGGGAGGATTTCAGGGCCATTTATTTTCTGAATCCTGCGTTGTTAACTGATATAACAACATATTCATACATTGTCTTATTTCATCCCTTTATCAGCACAGACACGTTTTCGCCGCGTGTGGCCTGCCAGGACTGGCGGACGAAAACTCAGGAAGAAGCCCTACTATGACCACGCATTTTGAACCTCTGGACGCGATCCTCAGCCGCCGCGCGCACCTGCACGCGCTGTTTGTCGGTCAGCAATTTGAAGCCCTGGAGACGTTACTGGAACAGCAGTCCCGGCCCTGGTTGAACGGCATCAGCGAAGCCTATGACTACGAGTGGAGCATCGATGTGTTCTTCGATTCACTCCAGCCTGCCACCGAAACACTGTCTCTTCTGCAGGCATGGGTCAGACGCTACCCGGCGTCTTATCATGCGCACCTTCTGCTGGGATGCTACTGGGAGCGGGCCGCCGGGCGTATTCGTACCCAGGATGGCGGTGAATACGTCTCCAGTGATCGTTGGATGGGGGCCGAACTGGCGCGGGATTTGGGCATCGCAGCCTGTCTTCAGGCCGTTGCTTTGCACCCGAAGCCTGCCTTTGCTCTGTTCCGTATCTTCCGTCTGAGCTGTTATCTGGGTGAGCCGCAGTGGCTGGCGGCGCTGGCGGCGGGCATCGCGCCGGGGGATTATTCGCAGCGCGAGGCGGAGATTGATCCGGCTCTCTGGGCCGCCGGTGTTCAGCGCCTGCGTGATGAAGGCGGCAGTGAACTGGCGATCATCCCTGCGACGTTACCCCCTTTATTACCGTTGCGCAGTGAGCAGGAGCGGGACAACAGTAAGCTCTACTGGCTGCGGTTAACCCTGGCCGCGCGGCCGAACCTCTTCGCTATCCTCAGTTCATGGGTCTATTTTCTTTACCCTCGCTGGGGGGGGAGCCATCAGGAGATGTCAGCGTTTATCGACAGCGACTGGTGCAGCGGGCTGACTGAAAACGAACGTAATGGCCTGCGGATGACCCAGGCCTGGGACTATCTTGGCTATGTGGCCCTGTTGCCGGACGCTGACGATCGCGAACATATTGCGTTTTGTTTGCAGGAATATGACGCACTGCTCACCCTCAACCTGACCCCACGCCAGCACGCTGCCGTGCTGCGCAGTTACGCTAATTTCGTTAGCCACTATGCCCGTACGGAAGAAGAGGGTGAGGTGCGCTGGGATCAACCAGCGATGCAGCGGGCTTACGATGCGCTGGTGCGGGCATGGCAGGTGGATCACCCTGTTGCCGACCCGGGGAGCAGCGATGCCTTCAGCACCTTACTCGCCTGCCTGGATTTTGCCGGTATTGAGGACAGCTTTGGCCTGCGCCCGCTGTGGCTTGAGCGCAGTCAGCAGTGGGGTGACAGCCAGTACGAGGTGCTGGTCGCGGGTCTGGCAAGTCGCTTCGGTTTTTACGGCATCGCACCGGGGCAGTTTGATCATGAAAAGCTGATCGCGCGGGGGCTGGCACTGCCGTCTGACTTAGATATCGGCCAGGCCGCGGCGAACCTGTTTGAATCCGTGTCGGAGGAGGCAGGCATTTATCTCGATCATGCGGCCGCCGGGGCCGGAGACGCATCGGCGATGGCCGGTCTGTATGACCTTTACTCCGGCAGCCTGTCACGGCGCTACGGGCGCGACGCTTCGCTCTATGAGGATCCAGCCCTGGCACAGCACTGGCTGGCGCGGGCGGCTGAGGCGGGCAGTGTGGTGTGCCAGTACAATCTCGGTTATGTCATTGCCCGGGAAAATGACATCGTCAATGCAGAGCAGTATCAGCGTGCGCGCGACCTGTTTTTCACGGTGATGAAAGCGCCCAACGTCTCTCTGGAGGTCTGGCAGCGTGCCACGCGTGAGCTGGCAGGGCTCCTCCTTTTCAGTGAGTATGCCAGCTATGCGGATCGGAAGCTGGCGGTGGCGGAGGTCCTGGGTGAACTGTGGCGTGATGAACGCGCGGAGAATCAGGAGTATGCTGCGGCCTATTATGCTTATGCCTTTTTCACCGGGACGGGATGCGTGGCCAACCGCTATCTGGCAAAAGTGTGGGTTGACCGCGGTCTCGCGATCAATCCGCAGGATACGTATCTGCGCGAACGGGCGGATGAGATTTACCAGCGTGGCGCCCTTTTGGGCGGGCTGCGGGCGTCAATGGCGTTCCGTCGCGATCGGAAACATATCGATGAACGTGGGCAGGCCATCACTTTTGATGAGGCAGAGTAAGTCTGCCGGTACGCTTTCATTTCTTTGTCGTACTTTTTGCTATTTTTTCCGGTAGATTATTCCTGCCTGACAGGCGGGCTTCTGTCCCGCCACAATACACATTTGAGCACCTGCTAATCAGCATGACATGATGGAAAGGGCGTAAGGAAATAAGAATGATAAAGCTAAAATACGGTCTGGGGATTGGGCTGGCTATGCTGGCGCAGAACGCGCTGGCCGCCGGTTTCGACTGTTCGCTAACCGGTCTGAACAAGACGGAACAAACCATCTGCAAAGATCCCTATCTTTCCGGCCTGGATAACGTCACCAATGGGTATTTCGTTAAAGCCATGGATAACAGCTTTGCGGTCGGCAGCCTGTCGCGTGAGCAGAGAAAATGGCTGGCAGAAAGAAACCGCTGTGGGGTGGATGCGGAGTGTATCAAGCAGCGCTATATCGAGCGCAATAAAACCCTGTCGCGTGCCGGAGTTTATCAAAAGATTAGCGATATCTTTACCCGTCCGGGCGATAAGCTGGATAAACCCGTCGCTGCCGGATTAAAAAGTGAAGCCGGTTTCACCATTACCGAAGAGCCGTGGCGCGTCCGGCCGCTGATCACCTCCAGTGATGTCACCGATCTGACCGTGGGCACCAGCGGGCATTATCTCAGCCCGCTGACCTACCGCATCGTGAATAACGACCTGATAGTGTTTGTCGTACTGTATGTTGAAAAAGACGACAAAAAAGGGGCATTTCTCCTCAGTCTGAAAGACGGTGAGAAACCGCAGGTGCAGGCGGTGTACGAGGGCTATAACCTCGTGCTGACGCTGCTGGATAACGTCAACACGGTCGAGGGCGATATCCGCTACTCGGTGGCAGAATACCGCGCGCCGGGCGTGACGGTGAACAGCCAAAGCGACTTTGCCACGCCGCATGCCTATGCGCTGAAGGTTTCCAACAAAGAGCTCAGCGAGATCAAAGAGATAACTCCCCCGGCCGGTGAACCCGCTATCAACAAGTGGGTGGGGTACTGCGGAAGCAATGAGTGCAACAGCCGGCTGACGTCACCTGATGGCCAGTGGCGTCTGGCCTCTGCTGACCGCAGCAACAGCGAGGTTGATGAGGGGATGTACGTCTTCCCGCATGACCGGCCGGATGCCGGTATGAACGTGTTCCTGCCGCAGGCCGACACGGCAAAGGGCCCGGATTTCAGCTACAACCGTAACTATGTCTGGGGGCGTGATTCCTCATTCTACTTTGACAATGAGGGCGGCTACGCCTGTATCTGGAAAACCGATCTCGCCGATAAAACCACTAAGCGAATTCTGCCGGTCGAAGCCTTCCTGCAGCCGCACTACGTGAACTACCGGGGTGAAGATATGATTATCGCTTCTTACAGTTATTACAATGAGGGCGGTGATTTCCACCTCGAAGAGATCTACCTTGCCAGGAAATGATTAAGCCCGCTTTTGCCTGAAATAATCAGCCCGCCAGCCGGGCTGATTATTTCATCCTCTCGCCGTCAAAGCGGCGATCTTTTTAACCTTCGGTGATGCCTCTGGGGCGCAGACAGGCAGGCACTGAGCGGTTATGCAGCCACGAAATGTGGCGGTCACAGCGCATTTTTTATTTTACTTAAGTGCATTATGACGTCTTTTGGCGGTTGTTTTTTTCTGAATTCGTTTTCCAAAAAAATTGTTAAAACCTGTTTTTTAACGGGTTTTATATATTTAATTTAATTAAAAAACAATGGCTTAATTTTATTGTTTTTTGCTGGTGAATTTGGAAACCCCCTAAAAAGGTGTGGTGCTAGTCTGTCCACCCAGGGAATAATGGCCTGACCAGAATGGGGGGAATCAATATAAAATTCAGGACCCTTCAATTGCGAACGGAGTGAGCTGCGCCATGCCGGGAAAAAGAGTGCTGAAAATCCCTAATGAAGAACATCTTGAGTATATCTGCAGGATGGCCTTCCTTAGCGGCCTGGTCGTCACCGTTGGCTGGCTGGTGGTGTTTGCCATTATGCAGCAGTGGACGCTGGTGATCTCTCTGTTAATCATGGGTATGGCGGCGTTTTTCAGCTGGCGCATTGCCGCGGGCGGTTATTTCTCCACCGGGCTGATGCTGGCGCAGCTGGTCCATCTGCTTTATGCCGTCCTGTTCTGCCTGCTGTATGACGTGCCTGAAACGGGTATCCCCAGAACCACGCATCTCTACCTGCTGACCATTGCCCTGGTCGGCTACATCAACTATCAGCGCAGGCATACGCTGGCGCAGCTGGTGCTGATGGGCGTGACGCTGCTGGCGTTTATTATTTTCAGCAGTGCCGATATGATCTATCCCTTTGCGCGCCCGATCCCCTATCGTCTGCACCTCTGTCTTCCGCTGATTAATGCCGTGTCGGCAACGGTCATTTTATGCGGCGGTATTGCGGCCATGCATGTGGATTTTTCCCGGCGCAGCGAGAAGATCAGGGCCATCCAGCATGCGCTGTATAACAATGAATTTGTTCTTTTTTATCAGCCGCTGCTGAATGCTGCCGGGCAGATCAGCGGGGCCGAAGCGCTGCTGCGCTGGCAGGAGCCGGGCAAGGAAATGGTGCCCCCCTCTGAGTTTATTCCCGATGCCCAGCGAGCCGGGCTGATGCCCGCCGTGGGGGACTGGGTGATCGACAACGCCCTGAGCGCGCTGGCGACGTGGCAGCGCGATCCGGCGATGGACCATCTGACCATCTCCGTCAATATTACCGTTGACCACCTGATGAAAGCAGATTTTGTCGAACGCCTGATCCACCTGGCGGATGTGCGTTCCGTTGTCCCGTCACGGGTGAAGCTTGAGCTGACAGAGAGCGTGTTTGCCTCGGATATTGAGACGGTGGTCGCGAAGATGAATGCGCTGGCGGCGGCGGGATTCCGCTTCTCACTCGACGATTTTGGAACCGGCTTTTCCTCGCTTAATTATCTGCGCCGTCTACCGCTGGAGCAGATCAAAATCGATCGCAGCTTTATCTCTGGCGCAACGGAGGGGCCGAAAGGGGCGGTCATTGCCATGAATATTGCCCGCATGGGGCTGGAACTCAAGTTGGAGGTGCTGGCGGAAGGTATTGAAACAGCGGAGCAGTGGCTGTTGATGCAGGGATTTGGCTGTACGGCCTTTCAGGGGTTCTACTTTTCCCGTCCGCTCAGTCTCGGCGATTTCCGCCTGTTCGCGCGCAGGAACAGCGCCGGACAGCAGAACGGGGCTGCGGCTGAACTCAGCCAGTAGTGCGCTGAGTTCAGCCGCATTATGCTTACCTCCCGGCAGGCGTACGTTGGCCTGACGCGGTCACCGGACGGATGCGGAACCAGATAGCGTACATCGCAGGCAGGAAGATCAGTGTCATTGCGGTTCCCCCGAGGGTTCCTCCAATCAGGGTGTAGGCCAGCGTCCCCCAGAACACCGAGTGCGTCAGGGGAATAAAGGCCAGCACCGCCGCCAGCGCGGTCAGCAGCACCGGACGGGCGCGCTGTACCGTGGCCTCCACCACCGCCTGGAAAGGTTCCAGTCCCTCCTGCTCGTTCTGATGAATCTGCCCAATCAGTATCAGCGTGTTACGCATCAGAATGCCCGACAGCGCGATCAGCCCGACCAGCGCATTGATTCCAAACGGCTGCTGGAACAGCAGCAGCGTGGGCACCACGCCAATCAGCCCCAGCGGGGCGGTCAGGAATACCATCGCCATCGCCGACATTGAACGCACCTGCAGAATAATAATCAGCAGCGTCATGGCAATCATGATGGGGAACAGCGGCAGCATCGCCTGACTGGCTTTGCCGGACTCCTCAATCGAACCGGCCTGCTCAATACGGTATCCCGGCGGAAGCGCATCCACCACCGGCTGCAGGGACCGGCCAATCGCGACCGAGACATCCGGCGGTTGCAGGCCGTCGGCGATATCGCCCCGCACGGTGATCGTCGGGGTGCGATCGCGGCGTCGCAGCAGGGGATCTTCCATTCCAACGCTGACTTCCCCCACCTGGGACAGGGGAATGCGCTGCCCGGCAGCACCCACCAGCGTGAACGCAGAAATCTTAGCGGGATCGAGCCGGATGTCACCAGCGGCACGCCCCACCACCTGGACGGAACGAATATCTTCACGCACGGCCGTAATGGGCACGCCGGCAAGCAGGAACTGCAACTGCTGCGCCACGGAGCTGGAGGTCAGGCCTACGGCCTGTAGCCGGTCCTGATCCAGCGCAAAGTGCAGGACAGGCGTGCGCGGCCCCCAGTCGCTGTTGACCGTTCTCATCTGCGGGCTGGCCTGCAGGATGCCCTGAACCTTCGCGGCGATGGTACGCAGCACCGCGGGATCGGGACCCATTACGCGCCAGGCCACCGGGAACGGGGAGTAGGGGCCGAACACCAGCTGCGTGACCCTGACCCGGGCATCGGGCACCAGGCCGTCGGCTGCCGCCTGACGCAGACGGCTTTTCAGCGCATCGCGATCCTGTTGGCTGTCGGTCAGCACGACGATCTTGGCAAAGGAGGGATCGGGCAGCTCCGGGGCCATGGCCAGATAGAAACGCGGCGCGCCCTGGCCGATATAGGCGGTCACAATGCGCGTCTCTTTCTGTTTTTGCAGCCAGGCCTCTACCTTTGCACTGGCCGCGCTGGTCTGCTCTATCGACGTGCCGTAAGGCATCTGTACTTCAATCAGGACTTCCGGACGGTCGGACGCCGGGAAAAACTGTTTCTTGACCAGCCCCATACCGATAACCGCCGCGACAAACAGGATGATAACCGTGATCGCCACCAGCCACTTGCGGGCAATCACCTTGCCCAGCAGGGTACGGAAGCGGTTGTAATGACGGGTGTTATAGATAGCCGCATGGCCACCCGCCACCGGCTTGATCGCCGGCAGCAGTTTCACCCCCAGGTATGGGGTAAAGACCACTGCCACCACCCAGGAGGCAATAAGGGCGATGCCGACGATCCAGAACATATTGCTGGTGTACTCGCCTGCGGTGGACTGGGCAAACCCATTGGGCATAAAGCCAATGGCGGTCACCAGCGTCCCGGAGAGCATCGGTGCAGCCGTATGGCTCCAGGCATAGGCAGAGGCGGCGATGCGGTCATAACCCTCTTCCATTTTCACCACCATCATTTCAATGGCAATGATGGCGTCATCCACCAGCAGGCCCAGCGCCAGGATCAGCGAGCCCAGGGTAATACGGTCAAAGTTTTTTCCGCTGGCGGCCATCACCACAAACACCACGGCCAGCGTCAGGGGAACCGCTGCTGCCACCACCACGCCAACGCGCCAGCCCATGCTGACGAAACAGACCACCATCACCACCAGCAGCGCGACGAAGAATTTAACCATAAACTCGTCGACGGCCGAGCTGATGTTTACCGCCTGATCGCTGACTTTGGTCAGAGACATTCCCAGCGGCATGCCGGCATTGATCTGTGCGGTCTCTTTGTCCAGCGCCTGGCCCAGATCGAGGCCGTTCCAGCCGTCGCGCATAATCACACCCAGCAGCAGCGCCTGTTCACCGTTGTTGCGCACGATAAAGGTGGCGGGATCTTCATAGCCTCTTTCCACCGTGGCAACATCGGACAGCTTGAGGGTGCGGCCCTGCACACTGATTGGGGTATTACGGATCTTATCCAGCTTGTCGAGCGCACCTTCAAGACGCAGGAAAACCTGCGGACCGTGCGTATCGATCGAACCGGCAGGGGTCAGCAGGTTCTGACCGTTCAGGGCGTTAAAAATATCCTGGGGCATTACGCCCAGGGTGGCCAGCCTGTCATGAGAGAAGGAAACAAATATACGTTCAGGCTGCTCACCGATGATGTTGACCTTTTTCACCCCCGGCACATGCAGGATCCGCTGGCGTAACGCTTCGGCATCGCGCACCAGCTGACGCTGAGGTTCACCTCGGGCTTTCAGCGCGAACAGGGCAAAGGTCACGTCTGAAAACTCGTCGTTGACCATCGGTCCGATCACCCCGGCGGGCAGATTCTGGCTTTCGTCACTCAGCTTTTTGCGCGCCTGGTAAAAGGACTCCTGAACCTCACCGGGTGGTGTGCTGTCGAGCAGGGAGACCATGGTGAATGCCATGCCCGGACGGGTATAGGTCTCGGTACGGTCATACCATTTCAGTTCCTGCAGGCGTTTTTCTAACGGGTCAGCCACCTGGTCCTGCATTTCCTGCGCCGTTGCGCCGGGCCAGGCGGTAATGACGGTCAGCTGCTTGACGGTAAACGGAGGGTCTTCTGCCCGTCCCAGCTGAAAGAACGCCAGGATACCTGCAACGGCCACCAGCAGGATCAGAAACAGGGTCACGGAGCGTTCACGCACCGCGAGGGCGGAGAGGTTAAAGCGATGCGCACTCATGGCTGGGCTCCCGGAACATTTTGCACGGCCAGGCGTACTTTTTCCCCGCTGTGAAGCAGATGGGCACCCAGTGCCACGACCTGCTCACCGCGCGCCAGTTTCCCCGTCACGCGGGCGGTATCATCACTCAGGCTGATAACCTGTACGGCGCGCCAGGTGACGGTCGCCGGCTTGCCCTTCACTACCCACACGCCGGGCCCCTGGCCTGCGTCGTACACGGCGGCGATCGGCACCTCCACGCCCGGACGGGCATCGGCGGTTTGTGGCAGGCGCAGCGTCACCGTAGCGCCAAGCGGGGCGCGGGCAAGGGCGTCCTGCAGAACGTAGCGGGCTTCATAGGTGCGGGTCACGCTGTCAGCAGAGTCAGACAGCACCCGCAGGGTGGCCGCGACGGGTGCATCTTTATTGCCGTACAGTGAGGCCCAGGCGATAGAGTGAAGCGCAGGACGCAAGGTTTCAGGGAGTTGCACAACGGCTTCGCGTTGTCCTGCCCGGGCCACGCGCACCACGGCCTGTCCGGCGCTGACCACCTGGCCGGGTTCGGCCAGGGTTTCCATCACCACGCCGTCCGCATCGGCCCGCAGCACGGCATAGGTCGAGGCGTTACGCGATACATCGGCCTGTGCCTGGGCGGCGTTCAGATCGGCCTTTGCCGCTTCTGCCGTGGCCTTAATCTGGCTGTAAGACGAGGCCGAGATGGCCCCGGCGGAGACCAGACCCCGGTAACGACGCTCGTCTTCCGTGGCCTGCACAGCGCGGGCGCGGGCAGCGGTCACCGCCTCCTGTTGAGCGCGAACCTGCAGCCCGAGATCAACGGGATCCAGGCGCATCAGCGGCTGCCCCTTGCTGACGCTTTGTCCGCTATCGACAAGGCGTTCCAGCACCTTACCTGATACCCGGAAGCCCAGATCGCTTTGTGTACGCGCGGCAACAACGCCGGTAAAGGTGCGTGAAGATGCGGCGGCATCCTGCACGCTGGCCACCCGCACCAGCGGAGGCTGATTGCGGGGATCTCCGGCCTCTGAAGGGGGATCGCCACAGGCGGCCAGGGTCAGGGGCAGCAGACAGACAGCAATGGTAACAGGTCGTAGCCGAAGCATGGGTTCCCTTACTTTTTGAAAAGAGCAGAAACCGCATTCTGTAACTAGTGACCAAATATGTCAATGGTCACTTTCAGGGAGCCAGGCTGCGCAGGATCAGCGCTGCCAGCTGAACCGCCCCTTCCTCGGCAATTTCCAGATTAAATTGCAGCTGAACCGGATTCATATAAGGGCGGATCACCAGGTAGATAGCACTGGCGGCCTCGTCGAGCGGGGTCTTTCGTTCGAACTCACCCGACTCCCGGCCCTGATGCAAAATGTCCTGTATCAGCAGTCGCAGATGTTCTTCATGTCCTTTGATTGACGGCCAGCGATCGCGGGCCGCTACGGCGGCAATGTCATACAGTTTACGATCGTGGAAAAACAGCTCTCTGCCGGTGTCGGAAAGCGTGCGGAACAGGCGGCGGAGCTTGTCGGAGGCGGTCGGGGCCTCCGCGATGGCACTGTCGACGCGCGCCATGATCATCGCCAGGCGGTTGGCACAGATCACTTCACCGATTGCCTGTTTCGAGTCGAAAAACTTATAGATATAGGCTTTTGAAAAACCGATGGCTTTGGCCAGATCGGACACGGTGGTTTTTTCGTAACCGTAATGACCGAAGTGTACGGTCGCCGCCTCGACGATCTGGTCGCGCACGCTGTGCTCGGAGGGCCCGCGTGACGGGGGCAGAGGGGTATTTTCAGTCATATTCACCACTTAGCTTGTAGAGCCTGATTGACAACTAGTGACCATTTGGTAATCTGGTCACTATCTTAACGCGTTTCCCAAGGAATCTCCATGTCTTCCCTGCGTTCCCTTGTTGTGGCTGTGAGCAGCACGTTGCTGTTCGGCTGTGCCGTTGGCCCGGACTATCACAGACCCGGGGTTCCATTACAAGCGCGTTACCTGAGCCAGCCTTCTGCGGGCGAACGCGCCGCACTACCGGTCACCTCGCTGGCTGTCTGGTGGCAGGGATTTAACGATCCTGTGATGACTCACCTGATTTCGCAAGCCCTGGCGCAGAATCTCGATCTGACGCAGGCTATCGCCCGTGTCGCTCAGACGCGCGCCGGACTGGGAACGGCGACTGCCGCACTGCTGCCGTCAGGTAATATCAGCGCCCAGGCCGGACGCGCCCGCGAATCAACGGAAACCCCGCTGGGGAGAGTTCTCAGTACCACTCCGGACTATGACCGCTACGGCAGTCGCTGGGAAACCAACCTGGGAGCCAGCTGGGAGCTGGACCTGGCGGGGGGACAGCGGCGTCAGCGTCAGGCCGCGCTGGCGGAATATCAGGCTGCGCAGGCGGATGTAGTGGCAACCCGACTGGCCGTCGCCGCACAAACGGCGGATCTCTATATTACCGTTCGCGGCCTGCAGATGCGGCTTGAGATTGCCCGCCAGCAGTCCGCAACGCAGCGGATGCTGCTGGAAAAAGTCAGACTGCGCCAGCGCGAGGGCATCGCGGCAGATTATCAGGTGCGCCAGACCGAAGGGGCGCTGTCACAGGTGGACGCTACGCTGCCAGTCCTGCGTAACGGGCTGGAGACGGCCATGAATGCGCTGGATGTGATGTTAGCCACGCCGCCCGGCACGCAGCGCCGCCTGCTGGAGGTGCCTGTGGGGCTGCCAGCGATCCCGTCGATGAGCGATACCGGAACCCCCGGCGATCTGCTGAGGCGCAGGCCTGACCTGATTGTGGCAGAGCGTCGTCTGGCGGCGTCAAATGCGCGCATCGGGGTCGCTATCGCGGAGTATTACCCCAAATTTAGCCTCAGCGCCTTGCTGGGCAGTGCGACCTCGCTTTCCGACGGCCATCTGTTCAGCGGCCCCGCCAGCCAGTCGTCAGTGGGGCTTGGCCTGCAGTGGCGTTTGTTTGATTTTGGCCGTATCAATGCCGACATTGACCGTGCCAGGGGCCAGGAGGCTGAAGCGCTGGCGGCCTATCGTCAGTCGGTGCTGCGCGCAACAGAAGAGGTTGAAAATGCCTTTTCCGCGCTGATCAACCGGGAACAGCAGGCGAGGATCCTGGCGCAGGGAGAGGCGTCCCTGACCCAGGCCCGTGCCTCTTCGTATGCTGCCTGGCAGAACGGTGCGGCCAGCCTGATTGACGTGTTGCAGGCGGATGATACCCGGCTTCAGGCGTCGGATGGCCTTGTGATGGCACAAACGGCATCAGCCCGCGCCGCCGTAGCAGCCTTTCTCGCCCTCGGGGGCGGATGGCAGCCGCCGGCGCGGGATGAAGCGGCCTTCGCCGCCACCGATCGTGCCGTCAGCCATGTCCGCTCCGCAGGAGTTCAACCGTGAGTTCGCCTGAACCGTCCCGGGCCGTCCGCCCCCTGACGGGAAAGATCGTTGCGCTACTGGCAGGATTAGCCGCTATTGGCATGCTGTCGACGAATATTATCCTGCCGGCCTTCCCGGAGATGGGCAGGGCGCTGGGCGTATCCACCCGCGAGCTGGGGTTGACACTGTCGGCATTCTTTATCGCGTTCGCCTTTGGCCAGCTGGTGGTGGGCCCGCTGGCGGATCGCTTCGGGCGGCAGAAACTGGTCCTGGGCGGGCTGGCGGTATTTGTCACCGGCAGCGTGCTGGCGGGCTGTGCGGACAGCCTGGCACAGATGATTACCGGCCGGGTGATTCAGGCGCTGGGGGTCTGCGCAACGTCGGTTCTGTCCCGGGCCATTGCCCGCGATCTTTACGAGGGGGACACACTCGCCCGTGCGCTCTCGCTGACGATGATTGCCACGGCCGCCGCACCGGGCTTTTCGCCCCTGCTGGGCAGCCTGTTAACGCTGGCGTTCGGATGGCGGGCCATGTTCCTGCTGGTGGGGCTGAGCGCCGTGGTGCTTGCCGTGTGCTACCGGTGGGGGATGGGAGAAACCCATCCCGCCGACCGGCGCGCACCGCATTTGGCCGGCACGGTGATCCGCGCCTACTGCCGGCTGCTCACAGACCGGCGTTTTATCCTGCCTGCGTTGTCGATGGCGCTGCTGATGAGCGGGCTGTTCGCCGCTTTCGCTGCGGCTCCGGCCATTCTGATGAACGGGATGGGGCTGTCCCCGCTCCAGGCCGGATACTTCTTTGCCTCGACGGTGTTTGTGGTCTTCTCGGCGGGACTGGCTGCGCCGCGACTGGCCCGCCGTTTTGGATCAGCCAGGGTGGCTGCCGCCGGGATCGCTATCGCCGCCCTGGGGGGGCTGGTGCTCTTTTGGGGACCGGCCCACCCCGGACCTGGGGCGTATGCGCTTTCGATGGTGCTGTTTCTTCTGGGGATGGGGCTGGCTAACCCGCTGGGGACGGCGCTGGCCATGGGTCCGTTTGGTCGGGAGGCGGGGCTGGCTTCCGCCCTGTTTGGCTTTCTGCAGATGGCCGCAGCGGCCCTCGCGACCTGGCTGGGGTCGGTACTGACCTTTGCCCCGGTAAGCACGCTCGGCGGCCTGCAGACCAGCGCCTGCCTGATGGCGTTGCTGCTGCTGATGATGCGCAACGCGGCGACGTCGCCACCCTGACGCCAGCCTTCCTCCGCGCGGTGATCTGCCGCCACTGACTAAATTTTCCGCTCTCGCGGCCGATAACATGATCGGTTTGTTAAACAACATCACAATGCCTGCTTTATCATTGTGCATCCGGATCCTGATGGGCTGAAACAAAAAAACAGAGCCGGATTCACAGGATCCTGATGATTTTTTTGACTTACACACACTGATGCTGACTGCAATTATGCTGTTACGGAATGCCCGTATGCGATTGACAGAGAGCATGAAATTCCGACCCTGATGTAAGGTAAAAACATGCTCAGAATAAAAAATATGAAACTCAGCGTGATGCTGAGTCTGGCGTTTCTGGTGGTTATTGCCGGCGGCGTACTGGTCTCCGTTTTTGCGGGAATTAAACTGTCTGATGCCAACGATCAGCAGAAACTCACCAGCGCCCGGCTGGACGACCTGCAGATACTGCGGACGGTGAAGGATAACGCCACCCTGCAGTCAACGCTGATGCTGCGGGCACTGGCGACAGAAGAGGGTGCCGTTGCGCCTGACATGCTGGCGCAGATTGAACAGGCCCAGTCCGGTAATCAGGCCATCACCACACGCTTCCGTCAGCTGGTGGAAGGGGCGAAATCGCTGCCAGGCATTAATCTGCAGGAAGTCGAGGAAGCCTCGACGCTGCTGGCTGGCATCGAGCAGACGCAGCCGGCGTTCGTGGCGGCGATGACCCGTCTGCTACAGTTGAAAAGTAGCAACGATATGGCGGGCACCCGCGCGCTGATCACCGGGCCGTTAAAGGTGGCGCAGGATGCCTACCTGACGGCAATTGACGCCATGGTCAGTTACCAGAGCCGCGTGACCAAAGGCACGGCCGTACAGTCACAGGAGAGCCTCTCCGGGGTGTTCGTGACGCTGATCGTCCTGACGCTGGCGTCGGTGGCGCTGGGTCTGCTGATGAGTGGTTTGATTACCCGTCATATCAAGCGGCAGTTAGGGGGCGAACCGGTTCAGGCCCAGCGCCTGGCCTCGGCCATCGCGGATGGCGACCTCAATACGCCGGTCGAACTGCGGGCAAAGGATACCACCAGCCTGCTGGCGTCTCTTGATGTGATGCAGACGCGCCTGCGGAGTCTGGTCACGCAGATCAAAGAGACGGCGGCATCGGTGTCGCTGGCGTCGGATGAGATTGCCCAGGGGAATACCGAGCTTTCTTCCCGTACGGAGCAGCAGGCAGCGGCCCTGCAGCAGACCGCGGCGAGCATGGAGCAACTGACGGCCACCATCAGAAATAACTCCCAGAGCGCCACGCAGACCGCCTCGTCTGCACGCGGTGCGGCGGTGCTGGCGCGCGAAGGTGAGGAGCACGTCCAGACCATGGGCAGCACGATGAAAGATATCGCGCAGAGTTCAGGTAAAATTCGTGATATTACCGGCGTGATCGAAGGCATTGCTTTCCAGACCAATATTCTGGCGCTGAACGCGGCCGTGGAAGCGGCGCGTGCCGGTGAGCAGGGGCGTGGGTTTGCCGTGGTGGCAGGTGAAGTGCGTATCCTTGCACAGCGCAGCGCCACCGCCGCCCGTGAGATCAAGGCGCTGATCGCGGAAGCGGTTGCCGAAGTGGAAAACGGCGTGACGGTGGCGGACAACACCGGACGCAGCATTGTGGCGGTGGTCAGCATGGTGAGTGAGCTTGCCGCGTCAATGGATGAAATCGCCCTGGCCTCCGGCGAGCAGATGCTGGGCATTTCCCAGATCAGCACCGCCGTCAGCCAGATGGATAATGTGACGCAGAGCAATGCGGCGCTGGTGGAAGAGTCTTCTACCGCGTCACAGTCGCTGGCAGAGCAGGTTCACAGCCTGCAGGCGATGACCGATACCTTCCGCGTATAATCTCCCGGTAGGGCGGGCCTGTTGCGGTCCGCCCGTATCCGTTGTCAGACTAAAACAGCGCGTTAATATCTGCATAAGGTGTGGCTGTCGCCATCAGCGGTGCTGTCTCGTCCTGCGATAAAAAGCCCCGCACCAGCTGTTTGTTTCTGGCCCATAGCGTCTGTGGCAGCCAGGAGCCAGCGCTGATGCGTCGCACGCCGCACGCTGTCAGCGATGCCAGCGGCGGAAGTTGTGGCCAGACGCTGACGTTGAGCAGCAGATCGCTGCCTTTGGCGATCGCCTGCATCTCCTGCGCTTCCACTAATCCCAGCACAAACAGACCATCAGCCCCTGCCTGGCGGTAATCCTGCGCCCGGGCCTTCACTTCGCTGACTTTCTGCGGCGGCGGCACCAGATTGCGGGCGTAAACGTCGGTTCGCACATTAATATACAGCGGCACGCCTGCCCCCGTGCTGGCGGCGCGGATCGCTTCGATCTTGCGGCACAGTAACCGGGGATCGGCGCTGCCGTCTTCAATATTAATCCCCTCCACCCCTGCGTCGATCAGGCGCAGCACGGTGTCAGCTACGGCCAGGGCACGATCGTCATAGCCACCTTCGATATCGACACTGAGTGGAACGTTAATTACCCGGGCCATCGATCGGGCGCGGGCGACATACTCTGCCACCGGCAGATGATTGCCGTCGCGGTAGCCCAGTGACCAGGCCACGCCAGCGCTGGTGGTGGCAATAGCCTGCGCGCCCAGGTTCTGGATCTGGCGGGCGCTGCCGGCATCCCAGGCATTGGGCAGGCGCAATGGCTCCGGCTGTAAGTGAAGCTGGTGAAAACGGGAAGACGACGTCATTAGAGGATCTCCAAAAACACCGATTCTAATCATGCTTATTTTGATTGATAATAGCCGGAAATAAGATTCATTCATTTACTGAGAGCAATAATGCCATCACCCCCTCTGCACCTGGTTCAGACCTTTATCAGCGTGGTGGAACACAACAGCTTTGCCCGTGCGGCAGAGGCGCTGGCGATTACGCCTTCTTCGGTCAGCCGCTTTATCAGGATGCTGGAAGAGCAACTGGGCAGCACGCTGCTGAACCGCACCACGCGCGCCATGTCACTGACGGAAACCGGGCAGCGTTATTTCTCTGAGTGCCAGCAGGCGTTAGGCCAGCTGCGCGATGCCGCCGATCGGGTGCGTGATGAGCAGATCCAGCCGCAGGGCCGGCTGGTGGTCAGCGCACCCGTGGCGTTTGGTCACACCCATGTGGTGCCCCATCTGGCGGGATTCCTGCGTGCCTTCCCGGAAATACAGCTGGATTTACGCCTCAACGATGGCTATGTGGATCTGGTGGCGGAAGGGGTGATGCTGGCCCTGCGCATCGGGCGGATGAAGGACTCCTCACTGGTGGCACACAAGCTGCTGGAGAACCGCCGTATTCTGGTCGCCTCGCCCGGTTATCTGGCCTTAAACGGGACGCCCTCCACCGTTGATGAGCTGGCGCACCATGAGTGTATTGTCTCGGCTGCCAGCCACGATGGGCGGCTATGGCGCTTATTTTCTCAGGACGGGCAGCGCACGCTGCAACCGGGAGGGCGCATCAACGTGGATAATGCTGATGCGGCACGGCGCCTGTGCATCGACGGCATGGGTATCGCTTTTCATTCCGCGCTGACAATGAGCGCTGCCATTACCGCCGGAGACCTGGTGCAGGTTCTGCCGCAGTGGACCGGCCGTGAAACCGGTCTGTACTGCGTGCGTCCACAGCGCCGCATGGGGCCGGCGGCCCGGGTTTTTGTTGATTTCCTGTCCGCACGCTGGCTGAACGCAGAGGCGGTGACGGCGGAGAGGCTGGAACAGGCATTCCTGACGACGGTGTGACAATCCGTATCACCGGCACTGGCCGCAAGAGATCGGAAACAGGGGATATTCACATTACCGGAACCTTGTCTGTATGAGGGGGGCGTTATCATTTTGTCTGTTCCAGAGTAAAAAGATAAAATTTTATTTATTGCGATTTTAAATGCTAATTTTATTTTTTTTTATAAATTATTATTCTATTAACTATCGTCATTTGGACAATTTTCGCGCAGTGCGAAGTAAAAGCTTTCAACCTGAAAGCCGTTGTCTAGGTCAATCGCCCTGGTTTATCTTTAAGCGAGAAGAATGAGAGGCGGTAAATCTTCGCGACGCCGGGAATCACTGTATCCACTCTGTTTCGCCTGGCATGTCTGAAATTGATGACTTATTACCAGCATGAAAAAAATAAATATTTTTTCGCCTTTTTTTTTAGCCAGTGATTCCCCGCAACGTAACAGGATACTTATAAAGAACTGACGATCGACATGGCGGTAATTTTATTAATTTTATACCTTTGGTTATATGTTGATGAATTTTAATTAAGCTAACTTAATAGTCTTTTTGAATTTAAAAAATAAAAAACATACTCATGCGACGTAAAATCATGTTTACCATGCTTTATATCTATTAAATTGCCTGTTGCTGCTGTTGATCGTTACCATTATTGATTAAGGGAGAAATACAGGGGCGAGCATTGATAGCCGACAGCCGTGCCATGACCTGTATTCCATGTTAAAAATCCAAGAGGAATCTTAGAATGAAAAAATGGAATGCCCTTAAGTGGCCATTTCTGGCGACTGTTTTACTATTAAGTGCCTGCCGGGGAACGGGATATAGTGCGACAGATAAATCAGTGGCCAGCGATCAGCAACGTCAGACGGAACAGGATGGCGAAAAACTGCAGCAGTGCCAGCAGGAACTGGCGGTGCTCGGATCGTTAAAAACCCGTAATTTCGAGGCAAATAAGCAAGCCTTTGATCAGCTGATGGGCAGTGCGGCGCAATATGCCAGCCTGCGCAACAAGGTTAACGGAACGACTCAGGGAACGGTGGATGCCTTATACCATTATAAAGTCAGCCTGCTTTGTGCGGAAATAAGCCAGGCGGTGCTGTTCCAGTTAGCCCGGCTTGAGGGGCCGGGTAAATGAATGTTCATCACCGCTTACCCCGGATGCCTGCTTTGCTGTTCCGTCTTACCTTACTGAGCCTGATGGTGACGGGGAACCTGCTTATCGTGCCAACGGTACGGGCGGAGGGTCGTGGTATACCCGCGTTGCTCCAGTTCGCTGAACAGTACCACGAGCAAAAATCCCGGGAGGAGTCAGCGCCAGCGCCAGCGGTGACTGCGCCCTCCGCCCGCGTTCAGAATACAAAGAAACCCCCTCGTTCAGAGAAAAAGAACAGCGCACCGCCCTTATTGTGGCGTACCAAAGAGGCTGAGTCGCAGCGTATGCGCACCACCATTACCCGGCTTGAACATCAGGTGAATGCGCTGCAGGCCATGCTGGCAGAGAAAAATGAATCCTCTGCGCTGTCACCTGTTCCAGATGTCAAGGTGGTGGGCCAGATGGTGCAGGGGCTACGCGAGGTGCTGTCAATCACCCCTAAACAACAGCAGGTGTTGACCCTACTTAAACAAGAACAGCAGGCGGGGCAGGCGCTGAAAACCAGTAATGCGCAACTGCAGACGGCACTGAACACCCTTAACGGGCGGATGAATGCCGTCTCGGAGGTGAACGATAAGCTGCAGAAGGACCTCGCTCAGGTCCATGAAGAGAACCAAACGCTGACCACCCGCAGCGAAACGTTAAACAAGCAGCTGATCGCTGCTAATGAGCTGGATAAGCAACAGCATCAACAGCAGGAGGAGTTGACGCAGCAGTGGCTCGCTTTACAAAGTGAGCTGGATGGTCACGAGACGACCGTTACCGCACTCCAGTCTGAATTGTCGGCGTTGCAGGCGTCGTCGCCTTTGCAGGTTACTCAAAAAGACCTGGAAAACCCTTCATACCGTCAGGATTACGCTGCGGGAATCTCTCTGGGCGAGGATATTTTGCAGGTGCGCGAAGAGCGTAAAAAGTGGGGCATCGAAACTGATAAACAGATTGTTCTGGCGGGTATCAGTGATACTTTTGCAGGCAAGCGGCTGATGAGTAAGGAGCAACTCCTCAAGGCGTTAACCGCGTCTGAAAGCCTGGTGACGCAGGCCAGGGATCACATGATGTCAGAGCAGGCTAAACAAGGTGAAATCTATCGGGCTGCGTTCAAAAAGAACTCGCAGGTTAAGCGTACCGCTGCCGGTGCCTGGTACCGCGTTGACTACGCGGGAGACAATCCGATCCCGGCAGGTGCAGCTATTGATGTCGTGGTGAAAGAAACGCTATCAAACGGGACGGTTATTCAGGATATGGAAGCGAATCAAAGCGTGTTGAGTCAGACGCTTGATAAGTTTCCGCCTCTGTTTCAGGAGGCGTTAAAAACGCTGAATAATCACGGTTCTTTAACGCTGGTGGTGCCGCCGGAGCTCGCCTACGGGGAAAAAGGATATCCGCCTGACGTCCCGCCTAACGCCACCATGATTTATACGCTGCGTATTGCTGAAGTGTACTCTCAGGGACAAAAAATGCCGTCTGCCCCGGCGAGTGAGGAGAAAAAGATGCTGTGATGCCTCAGGAGCCTTACTGCAATGCTTAAACACAGTGAATGTAACGCCGGCTGTCGTGATTGATAGCGCCAGCGGGGGAAACGAGTCTGTTTCCCTCAAATACTTTCCTCACCAGGGGCAAAATAAAAGTCTATGTTGCCCTCTTTGTCTGTCCGCTAATCATATTTGCTGCGCCGGTGTACCCGCTAAATGCTGCAGAATGGCTGAATGACAGCGGAATCGCACCGGGCGCACCGCGCTGATGAAACAATCATGACGGGTAGCTTTCAGGATACTCCTCCGGCCAGGGATAGCAGGAGGCTTAATTTTAATGGTAGACGCGGTGACTTTTTTATCGCTGTGCCTGTTCCTGGCCAGTGAAAATATTCCTTCGCTTTATCTCCTCAGCGATAAGCTGAGGCACCTCGTCGACGTTGGAAATGGCCCGATTGTTAACGATGATCTGGCTGGCATTATCATAGCCCGGAGCCCACAGATCGTTATTGTCTACTACGTTCTTATAGACGGATATCAGCGTTTTGTTCCATGCAGCAGAAATATGGACGATGGCCGTATCCGGTGAAATAACCAGATCGCACTCATGAATTAGTGCCATAACATGATGTAACGTATTGAAAGGATTAACAATGACATTATCAGGGAGGGGAAGGTTAATCTCTTTCAAACGGTCGAGTAGAATAATCTGCAGATCATCATAATGCGTATTCAGGTCGGTAAGGATCTGCGCTAGCTGTTGTTGTGAAAAATTCCGTTCCCGGCTACCGGTAAAGGCATTAATGACGATTTTTTTCTTATTATTCATTGCTCTGAAGAAGTGCCTGACCTCATTAAACGTATCCTCAGGGATAGATAAATTATAGGGCTGGCCTTGCGTCGGACTGTTGGTCAGGAATTCAGCAATTAATGAGGCTGCCTGAGTGACATGCTCTCTGTCACTCTCTAAAAATTCCAGAGAATGACTGTAATGGTTGAAGTGCTTTTTTTTATTAAAGGCAAGCACCGATTTAGGCTTGATATCCCGCAATAGCTGCATTCTGTGTACCGGCGTGTCGAATAATGACGGGTCAATCACTAAGTCGTAGTCGTTATTTTTAAGTGTTTCCATCGTTGAGGCGGGGACAGTGTGGTTGAAGCTCTTCAGATAGACCTCGGTGCTGGCGTCATCCGCTTCATAGATGTTTCTGACATAGGGGTTATGCTTCATCACAACACTACTGGATTTCGTCAGTAAAACATCAACGCTGTAACCTGCCGTATGCAGGCTTTTCACCAGAGGACAATAGACAACCATATCGCCAATGGTGCCCTCATTACGAATAAGCAAGATGGTTTTCACAGCGGTGATATCCAGCGTGCTCTTTTTATATTTATCCCACCTTATTTTTGCCATGAGCAGTCTGGTATCCAGTCTTACTTGTTTCATAAAGTAATTTTTGCGTCTGTTTAGCTCTCTTAATTTTCTAAAGCGTCCGCTGGATATTGAAATGGCAAGCTGTTCAGTCATGAGGAATGTCCTTATAAAAATAGCGGAACAGTGTAGTATTTTTCTTATTACGTTACCATAACTTGTTAGTAACGCTGTTGATAGTTTACATATGGTTGTATTTTGTGAGACTGAGCTTAACGGGGGGGATGACAGGGTATTTTCAGTAGGGAGGTGCGATTAAGGATGAAATGCGTTATCGAACGTCGTTCGATGGGGAGTCCAAGCGGGTTCTTCTGAATAGGATGCCCGGACTCGGACAAAAACGTCGGGAGTGTTTTTACATGACGCTTTAGCGTTAACCCCGCAGGGGCGAGTCTCATGGATGAGACGAGTAATCGAACGCAGTTCGATGGAGAGTCCGGATCGCAGAAAGCAAAAAACCAGCCGTTAAGCTGGTTTCTTTAAATAGTGGTGCCCGGACTCGGAATCGAACCAAGGACACGGGGATTTTCAAAACTCGTGTCTGTTCGGTGAAAGGGGTTACACTGTGAATATCTTGCTAACCATATGCATCTCGTCCACAGGATAGTTGAATTCCATAGCCCGCATTACTTCAATGTCCTTTAATGAACGAGGCATATGGTGAAATTGAAACCACTCATCTGAGTTCTCTGGGCTCTCAGAATACGTTCCCATGAGGAGCCTTAAAGATGTCGGACGTATTTATCAGCAGAAATTCATTTCATTCTTGGTTTCCGGCAGCCACAGCGTTCCCTGCTGCAAACTGTAATGCGCCCATTTTGCCAGCCTCAGCTCGTCCCGGCGTAGCCCGGTCAGCAGTAATAAACGAATATAGATACTGGCTACACGACTGTTGTCCTCACTGGCAGCCTCGAATATGCGTCTGATTTCGGTTTCCGAGAAATACCGCTGACGGGCATTATTTTCACGCAGCAGGGGGGTATTGGCTGCCGGGTTCGTCGCCACCATCTCATGGCGCAGCGACCACCTGAGAAGGGCTTTCAGCAGAGCAATCACCCGGTTATTGGTGGCGGGCTGACAGGTTTCGCACAACGAAGACTGAAGACGAGTCACGTGTCGCGGCGTGATTTCATTAAGCAGCAGATTTCCCATGACAGGGGCAATATGGTCACGAAAGCGCTGCTCATCCTTGTTCCAGCTCTTTTTATGTAGCTTCGCCCACGGGAAATAATACTGACTGAAGGCTTCCTGAAGGGTAGGAATGGCCCGGCATTTGTCCCGCTCATAACGCGGGTCAGTGCCGGTGGCTATCTGGCGTTTCATATCAGTGGCAATCTTTCGGGCGACAGTGACATCAATTTCCGGCCAGTGACCAATACTGATGGCGCGTTTGCGGCCCTGCCACAGATAGCGCAGGAGAAATTTCTTCTTGCCTTCTCCTTTACCTACCAGACATTTGAGCCCGCTGATTTCCGAATCGCTGTATTCCGCTTCACGAGAAGGCGCATCCGGTTCATTCGGAGGCAGTGCATCAATGAGGCTGTGAGTGAACTTAAAGCGGCGTAGTGTGGACATGCAGAAGTCTCCTTATGCTGGGGTGATTAATGCGTAAATAGCGTCAGAAAGTGAGGCAGGGAGGTAAGAGTCCCGTGCCTCAGTGTGTTATGCGAGCCGCGGAAGAAAAGGCTGCATGGATATGTTGTGGCAATGACGATCACCAATTAGGGGGGAAGGTGAGATGAAATTCTCCGGTCTTTCTCTGGTCTTCTCCGCAATTTCCCCGGTGAAACTCCCGAAAACGGGAGGTGAAAAAGCGTTGCGCCATAACGGTTTAACTGGTCATTCCCCGTTCCCCCGTGAAAATGACGCAGGGGTAGCATTGAATGAAAGAGATTGGTATTCGATTAACTGAAAGATACTGATAACAAATGATTCATATGAATAATATATAAGTGAATGTGTATGTGAAATCAGTTGTTAAATAGCATGCTGCTATGATGAGTCTCAATAATCCTAACTAATTGAGATGAATGTTAATGATTAATATGAATGCAAAAAATATCAATCTCGCTAAGTTTCCACGTTTACAGGAGTCCATAACATAAATAATTTCCGATGAGTTATAGAATTTATGAAGATGTATTGTGAAAGGATTCCCTGTCAGAGTTATCCTTTTTGATGTTTTAGTTATGGTTCTTATTTAAGATGAGTTTGTTAATTTTTATAAAAGCACGTAACGATACAAAATATAAAAAATCACTCAGGAGTAATCATTTATCTAAGCACTGTAAAAATTAACCGGGAAAACGGGATATTTGGATCAACGCGTTGGTATGCAAGGGATGTGTCGATCTCTCTGGCGGGAAAACTGCGGAGGAATTGCGGGGGAGTGGCGGGGAAAAACTTCCCTGTTGATGCTGATCAGTCTTTCTAGTTGGCTATTGCTCATATTATGAACAGCATTGGTCTGATAAAGCTTGGTACGACGAAGTGAAATATTTGCTGGCTCTCGAAGCGCGACACTCGCCCTTACTGAAGCCATAAAAAGTTTGTCGAATGTCTCAGGGTGTTAAGCGGACATTAATAATGAACGATTTGTGGTTTTCTTAAGGTCCCCTACGAACAATCCTTAGCCCGATCGCGTTAACTCAATTGCTTAATGATCCAGCAGCCACTGCAACATCTTGCGTAGAACGTGTGGGGCGATACGACAGCGCGAATGGTCAAGTTGATGGCGCGATCATCCAGTTTGCAGGTCCTGACGGGAAGGACACGCCGCTTGCAGGTTTCACCGTCCGCCTCAAATTCCTCTCTGGCGCTTGCGAAAGTCTCCTCAATTCGTCAATGTCGGCGAGATGCGAACCATTTTTCGGCCAGTCGATTCCCGAACGACGCTGCTTAGTGGTAGTGATGCGGATCACCTCGTGCAAAATGGTAGCGTTCAGGTAGACATCTCTGCGGTGGCGTAGGTTGGTAACTTCAGGCGCATGCAGTTAGCGGAGCTGCAGTCGGGGTAAGAGGGACTGACCGTGTAAGACAGGTAGCGACATAAACACTCTGTCTTCTCTGACCGCCCTGCTGGCATTACGCCGGTTTTTTACCTCTGACATTTTCTCAGATTTCACACAGTGACGCCGCTCGTAATCTGCCAATGTTCGCCTATCGGGCGGGCGCAGGCCTCCGCAATGCTTCTTTTTCTTGAATGATCGAAACAAGTTCAGTTACTCTTGATTGGAACTGGTTCTTGAAATTTAAGGGGGCGCAACGTGTCTAATGTTTTACCCTTTTCACCTGACGTAAAAGAAACCCCAATAGATGAAATGTCCTCGGATGAGTACATCGAAAGTCTTGAGAAGAGGTTCAAAAACGCTACAGGTTCGGTTGATAAACTAAATTTATTCAAAAAAATCAAGGCATTGCTAGGTCAGCGGAAAATAAAGTTTCGCCTTTCCCCTCCCCCCGACTGGCAAATAAATAAGAAATCTAACGTCCTGTACTTTTCTCAAGAAAAAGTAGTTTATATCTTAGGTCCGATGAAAGGGTTTTCTGTAAAAGAAGGATGGGAGCTCAAGACCATATCTCTAACTGGGAATGCGGTTGTAACCGTTCAAGAAATCATCAATTATTTAGAGGGCATACAGCATGGCAAAGAAACCGTTGAAGAAACCCGAAAGTGATCTCCGCGCAAATTTCGCAGAGAATAAGAAAGCCTGGGTTAATGGTGCTAAAACAGTGAACAACACCATAGCAGAACAGGCAGGGCAGGACCTGAAAAACGGTGATGGTCGCTTAATGAAAACTTACAATGACAACAACCGTACAATTGATGACATTGATAAGAATGGCTAACGGTGGGGGCAACTGACTGCTATGAACAGTCCTGCAGTTGTCCTAGCTGGCAACTGGCTCTGGTTTCTGGCTGTACAAGGGGCTGTGTAGAGTGGTCATTGTGCTTATCCTGACGCTTATTCACTCGCTGTATGAGGTACACACGAGACGCTCAAAGCTAGCGCAGCTACAGAAGGAGACTGGGGGCTTTCCGTTATATTGGGGAAATTGCAATATTGACGGCAAAGTCACCAGGTATTTCCAGGGAGATGATAAGGCAGGAAATTTGACGTCTGAAGATGGTTTCACCCAGCACGTCCTAAGACAAAAGACGTTGGCTAGGCACCGGATAAACGCTTCTTCTCCTTGCCTGCAAAAGTCTCTAGGCCCGACAGACGTTTTCAGCACCATCGCCTGCATTTCCGGAGACGGGAACGCGACGTCTAAAATGAGAAAAAACAATGTCCTGTGACCGAAGCGCAGAAATTATTTAGTAATAATCGCCCTAGGCAGAATTCATCAGAGATATCAAAAGCCTAGACATATTAAGTATGAATATCTGACATCGAAATATTCATATTGTACAAGATATAGATACCCCTCATAAAGCCCTAGTGGTCACTAATACTGATGATATGGACTGTCAAATTTTTATGACAATCCTATAGTCCTTCCCTGTGCTTAAGTTTATACTGGTGGTGTAGATTAACGGAGGTTCTCTATGAAACACACTCCATCCCCAAAACAGATCGTCCATACTCTGAATCAAGCACGCAAAGCAGGTAGCGTTCAGTTAACTGGTTCCAGGGATGAACGTAAGGCCCAGCTTCGTGCTCTTCGTGAGAAGGACTTAGCCGAAGAAGGGAAGTTTGTTGGGCACACAATCTGGTAATGCACCTAAGAAGATCTACTTCAGCAAAGTAGAAATCGCGAAAAAGTTTGCATCTTCAAGTGATACGTTCGGATTCGATGTAGAAGTACAAGAATCCTATGATGATGATTTAGTTGATCTCCAAATCTTGATGGAAAAGCAAGGTTACATTGAGATTTACGATCCTCATATTCACGGTTACACCGCATGTTATCCTTTGGCGAAAGATTCAAATTCCGTACCTGGATCATCTCCTGATTATACCGGCCTCTATCATGTGAGATTGCAGAGTAACGGTGATGTTGATCCGCTAGTAATTGTTACCTTTCAGGGGATGATGGTCGATCAAAAGCGCTATGAGAAAGCCGTTATAGAAACCATGATTACGCACGACGTAATGTTTGGTGAAAAGGGATCCAAGTATCCCGCTCTGATGAAATCGCAGCGTAAGTTTGTCCGTTCCACATTAGATAGCCCAGAGTAACACAGCCAAAAAGTGACAGCTGAGCCGCCAATGGCTCTGCTGATAAATCAATGCTTTTTTTCCCTTAGAAGGCGCATTCCCTGGCTTTCCCCCCATTTAGGTTGCTGGTTGAGCATGCCTGTTGCCTTGAACTCCGGCCTCCTCCCTGCGACCCATGCCACTTTTAAGTATGCTTTTCGTGATTCTGAGCCGCTACCCAGTAATCAATATACTTTGATGTCTACGATGTCCGCTCCTGGCACATATGCGACAGTCAACATGAGTATTGTTAGGGACAGCAAAAGTGCCAGACCTGAATTGCTGCTTAGCGGGCATATTAACGCCGTCATTAGCATCACTTACTGGTGTCTTGGCAGTGGCTGGGGAAAGTTGGTTGAGGAGGTGCTTATAACCGATTTTATTGAGAACCGTGAGCAAGGCCGGGAATCCTTTCCTGGATTGTGAGGGGTTGAGCAAGCCTACCGGCGCGGTAGTGTTTTGCACACATCAGAAGCGATGCTGCTTGTCTTCTCCTGACCGGACAAAGACCGGATGCTGCCTTGCTGTGATCAATTCACCAGCAGACATACCGGCTGAAAATAGTGTTTATTGGCAGCGTGAAGACCAGCAGAGGTTGGCAGAGTGCCCGAAAGGGTAGGGCGTCGCTAAAAGGAGATGCTCGGGTCGGACTCAAGAGGTAAAGCAGCGACATCTGCGGTCAATACGACCAGAAATCTACCGGAACCCCAGAAAGCAAGAAACCAGCCCGTAGGCTGGTTTCTTTAAATTTTGGTGCCCGGACTCGGAATCGAACCAAGGACACGGGGATTTTCAATCCCCTGCTCTACCGACTGAGCTATCCGGGCAACGGGTCGCATTAAACCTTATGCCGCTGCCAGCGTCAACGGCTTTATTATGAAAAACCGACCGATTGCACTCTTTTCCACCAGCCAGACGCTGAAATGCTTTTTTCTGGCTGTTTTATCTGCAATTGAGTTTCTCATTACCTGCTGGCTGACAGGCTGGCGATGACCGGAAGCCGCCACTCTTTTCTTTCTTATCCCGGTTGTCCGAAAATTACTTACATCCTTTCATTGGGTTAGGTTGAATCATTCAGCACCGTGCTCGCAGCCGTTTTACTGTATCAATGACCATTTTAGCTTCCGCCCCGGACTGCGCGGCAAACGGGTGAAAAACATGCGCAGGGTAAGGCAGATAAAAGTCTGATGCCGGGGGCTGGCATTGAACCCGCTGCTAAAAAATGCCATTATTGCGCAAATTTTGACATCCCTGTCATCCCTGTACACTGAGGTCGTCGCCATGAGAGGTTCAGCGCTGATAAATCGCTTCTGTAACCCGCATCCGCAGATGCCGTGCCGCCGATCTTCATGTTGTCACACCCTGTCGATACTCTCTCTCACCGTGCGGTGAGGTCTTACTACGCTTTACTGTTGGCCATGCGTAAAAGCAGATGCGATCTGATTTTACTGATGTCTACCGGTCTGAGCGGCGCTTCATCGCTGACAGCCTCTGACACCCACTTATCCTTGAACGCCGGGCATTTGTGCTATGACACCTTTAAAAATTGCAGCCAGTACCACCGTGGCAATCCATCTCCAGACCGGGCGCGAAGTCGTCACGCTGGATAATACCGATTTTACCGATGTGGCAGCGGTGGTGCTGTCTGTTTCTGACGCCAGGAGCGGTATGCTGGCACTGTTACGCCACACGGGATTTAACCTGCCGGTGTTTATCGCGCTGGACGATGCCTCGCAGGCCGACAGTCTGCCTGCGGTGGACGGGGTGCTGACGGGCGAAAAGGGCGATGCTTCACTGCTGGAAGCCGCGGCTTCCGGGTATCAGGCTGACTTACTGCCGCCGTTTTTCCAGACGCTGACCAAGTATGTAGCCATGGATAACACCACCTTTGCCTGCCCCGGGCATCAGGGCGGCGAGTTCTTTAAAAAACATCCGGCCGGGCGTCAGTTCTTTGACTTCTTTGGTGAGAACGTGTTTCGCGCCGATATGTGCAACGCCGACGTTAAGCTCGGGGATTTGCTGATCCATGAAGGGTCAGCCAAACATGCGCAGAAGTTTGCAGCGAAAGTTTTCAACGCGGATAAAACCTACTTTGTGCTGAACGGTACCTCCAGCGCGAATAAAGTGGTCACTAATGCGCTGCTGACCCGTGGCGATCTGGTGCTGTTTGACCGCAATAATCATAAATCAAACCATCACGGCGCATTGATCCAGGCAGGAGCCACGCCGGTATATCTGGAGACCGCGCGTAACCCGTTCGGCTTTATCGGTGGTATTGATGCGCACTGCTTTGACGAGACCTACGTGCGTGAGCGGATTAAAGAGGTGGCGCCGGATCGGGCCGGAGACGCGCGGCCGTTCCGCCTGGCCGTGATCCAGCTCGGAACTTACGATGGCACGGTTTACAACGCGCGGAAGGTGCTCGACAGTATCGGCCACCTGTGCGACTACATCCTGTTTGACTCGGCATGGGTCGGCTACGAACAGTTTATTCCGGTTATGGAGGCCTGCTCGCCGCTGCTGCTTGAGCTGCAACCTTCCGATCCGGGGATCTTTGTGACTCAGTCGGTACACAAGCAGCAGGCCGGGTTCTCCCAGACCTCGCAGATCCACAAAAAAGATAACCATATTCGCGGCCAGCAGCGTTTTTGCAGCCATAAGCGGCTGAACAATGCCTTTATGCTTCATGCCTCTACCAGCCCGTTCTATCCGCTGTTTGCGGCGCTGGATATCAACGCCAAAATGCATCAGGGGGAAGCCGGTCGCCGCCTGTGGCACGAATGCGTGGTGCTGGGGATTGACGCCCGCAAGGCGATTCTGGCGCGCTGTGAGATGATTAAACCGTTTATCCCTGATGAGGTCGACGGCAGGCCATGGCAGGATGCGCCGACGGCCACTATCGCCTCGGACGTCCGTTACTTCAGTTTCGCTCCTGGCGCGGCGTGGCACGGTTTTACCGGCTACGAGAAAGATCAGTATCTGGTTGACCCGTGCAAGCTGCTGCTGACCACGCCCGGTATTGATGCTGCCAGCGGTCAATATGCTGCGTTCGGCATTCCGGCGACCATCCTGGCAAACTACCTGCGTGAAAATGGCGTCGTGCCCGAAAAGTGCGATCTGAACTCTATTCTGTTCCTGCTGACGCCGGCAGAGAGCATGGAGAAAATGGCGCGGCTGGTGGCGAAGCTGGCTCAGTTTGAACAGCACATCAAAGAGGATGCGCTGCTGCGCGACGTGCTGCCGACCATTTACCGTAAAAATGCGGCGCGTTACGAAGGCTACACCCTCAAGCGCCTGTGCCAGGAGATGCACGATCTGTATGTCAGCCATGATGTGAAGGATCTGCAGAAGGCGATGTTCCGCCAGCAGAGCTGGCCGAAAATGGTGATGAACCCGCAGGATGCCAACATCGCGTTTATTCGCGGTAACGTCGAACTGGTGCCGATTGCCGAAGCGGCAGGACGTATCGCGGCAGAAGGGGCCTTGCCTTATCCTCCGGGCGTACTCTGTGTGGTACCGGGCGAAGAGTGGGGCGGGGCGGTACAGGACTATTTCCTGGCGCTGGAAGCGGGGCTGAATCTGCTGCCGGGCTTCTCACCGGAGCTGCAGGGCGTGTATGTTGAAACCGACGAGCAGGGCGTAAAACGGCTTCAGGGCTACGTGCTGACGGCGTGATCATGGGCCGGTGGTCGCCGAAAAAAGGGTCGACCACCGGTCATGAAACCGTCACTTCAGGACGGATTTAACGCGTCTTCCCGTGCCTGGCGGACAATCGCTTTCGCGATCCACTTACCAATATCCTGCAGCTCATCGTTGTCGCAGCCCCAGATATCTTTCATCACCAGAAAGATCTCTGAGCCATACACCAGCGACAGCGAACGAATGACGCGATCCATTAGCTCCGGCGGCAGCTCTTTGCTGAGCGGTTCCACCACCTGCGTTAACATCTCTTTGCGGTTGCCACGCACCAGCTTCTCTTTCAACGGCGGTGCATTCACCGCCTGGGACTGCGCCCACTGCGTCAGTGAAAGATGCAGGGCCGCCCGAAGCGTACCTTCATGCTTCAACATGCGCGGAAAAGCAAAACTCAGCAGTTCATCAATCCGGGCGCTGGCATCTGTTTTGGTCGGCTGCCAGCTTTTAATCGGACTGAGCGTCTCGGAGACAATGGCCGAGACCAACGCACTTTGCGTAGGGAAGTAGCGATAGGCTGTAGCGCGAGAAAGCTGTGCCTCCTGAGCGACTTCAGTAATGGATGGAAATGCGCCGCTATCAAACAGCTTCATTGCCGTATCAATCAGTAAGCGACGTGTTCTGGCCCGGGTGGATGTTAACCCCAAAATGCCAGCAGAATCCCTTTGCTCCACGATAACCTCATTTTCCAGTAGATCTGACTCTGTATCGGTCCGGTAACCATTATAACCATGCTACCGGCATTTTACTGCCGGTGATGCGGGGCTGCACCTTTCTCCGGCGTTATAAGCGTAGTCAAAAACAGCTGTAGTCTCATATTTCATTCAATTGATTTATCAATCTTTAAGGTGCTACTGTGAGCCGCTGCCCTTGAGATGTCTTTGCGCTCCAAAGTTATTTACGTTTTTATTTCATTAATATCAACTATTTATTAATATAAATAACAGGTTATCGTAACGCCAATGAAAAATCAGAATGGATCTATCTACGTTGTTGCGACAGCGGATACTAAAGGAAGGGAACTGTTTTACGTGCGCGATCTGATAGTGCAGACCGGCGTGAAAGTCCTGACAGTTGATCTGTCTACTCAACCACTTAGCGAAACTTTTCGCGCAGATATTCCGGCTGAAATGGTGGCCGATTATCATCCCCAGGGCCGCAGCAGTGTGTTCTGTGGTGACCGTGGAAAAGCCATTGATGCCATGGCACAATCTTTTAGGATTTTCCTTAGCCAGCGTAGCGACGTTGCTGGGATTATTGGGCTGGGTGGTTCCGGCGGGACGGCGCTGATTACTCCCGCGATGCAGGCCTTACCCGTGGGCGTGCCGAAGCTGATGGTGTCAACAATGGCCTCGGGCGATGTGTCTGCCTATGTCGGTGCCAGTGATATCAGCATGCTTTACTCGGTGACTGACGTGGCAGGCCTTAACCGTATTTCCCGCCGCGTACTGGGTAATGCGGCCCATCAGATTGCTGGTGCGGTCAAATTCTCGCTGCCTTCTTCCGGTGACGATAAACCGGCCATCGGTTTGACCATGTTTGGTGTGACCACGCCGTGTATAGAGGCCGTCAGCGCCGGGCTGGAGGCTGACTATGACTGTCTGGTGTTTCACGCTACCGGTAGCGGAGGCAGGGCGATGGAGAAGCTGGCAGACAGCGGGATGCTGACCGGGATGCTCGACCTGACCACCACGGAGGTCTGCGATTTACTCTTTGGCGGCGTGCTGGCCTGCGGTGAAGACCGTTTTGATGCCCTGTCGCGCAGCCAGATACCCGGCGTATTATCCTGCGGTGCGCTGGATATGGTGAACTTTGGTCATCCCTCCGGCGTGCCGGAAAAGTATGCTGCCCGCCAGTTCTACCATCATAATGCCCAGGTGACGCTGATGCGGACCACGGTGGAGGAGAACATCGCCATGGCGCAGTGGATCGCTGGTAAACTGAACCAGTGTGAAGGCGAGTTGCGCTTCCTGATCCCCGAAGGGGGATTTTCCGCCCTTGATGCCCCGGGCCAGCCATTCTGGTCACCCGAGGCCGACCGGGCGTTTATCACCACCCTGGGATCCCACTGTCACCAGACTGAAAAACGTCAACTTATCCACCTGCCGTGGAATATTAATGACCCACAGTTCGCCGCTGAAGCAGTGGCACAATTTCGTCAACTGGCGTCGAGAGGAAGATAATCATGCCCGCTTTTACCCGTCAGCAGCTGCTGACTCATTTCAGACAGATGATTGCCCGCCGTGAGCCGATTATCGGCGGTGGGGCCGGTACCGGGCTGTCGGCTAAATGTGAAGAGGCCGGGGGTATCGATCTTATTGTTATTTATAACTCCGGGCGCTATCGGATGGCCGGGCGCGGCTCACTGGCCGGGCTGCTGGCATATGGCAACGCGAATGAGATCGTGGTCGATATGGCTAAAGAGGTTCTGCCGGTGGTGAAACACACCCCGGTACTGGCCGGCGTGAACGGCACCGATCCCTTCTGTCATTTTGATAAGTTCCTGGATGATTTGAAAGCGATGGGCTTTTCCGGTGTACAAAATTTTCCCACGGTTGGCCTGATTGACGGCAACTTCCGCGCCAATCTGGAAGAGACCGGCATGGGGTACGGGCTGGAAGTCGACATGATTGCGCTGGCGCATCAGAAAGAGATGCTGACCACGCCCTACGTCTTCAGCGCGGAGGATGCCGTGGCAATGACGCTGGCCGGTGCTGATATTATTGTGCCGCATATGGGGCTGACTACCGGCGGCAATATCGGCGCGGCAACGGCATTACAGTTGAAGGACTGTGTTCCCCGGGTGAATGAGTGGGCAGCGGCAGCGAAAGCCGTGCGGGAGGACGTGATTGTCCTGTGCCACGGCGGGCCGATATCCAGCCCGGAGGATGCACAGTACATTATGGACAACTGCCCGCAGTGCGATGGTTTCTACGGTGCCAGTTCAATGGAGCGGCTGCCAACGGAAGTGGCGCTGACCGAAACGACCCGCCGGTTTAAAAACATCAGCCGGTAATGTCTGAGTGAAGTTAAGAAGGGCAGGCAAGGTACAGGTTGCTGTACCTTGCCTGTGTTTTAGTAACGGTGATAGCTCTTCTGCGCGTTATTCACCTTATACAGGTAACGACGTGATTCGGCGGACGGATGGCTGGTGGTCAGCTTCTGGTACACCTCGGCAGGCGACAGGCCGTTAATGGCGCTGAAGGCACGGTCTTTATCGCTGGAGAACACACGCAGCACGCTACCCGCACCGCCGTTGTAGGCGGTGATCACCGCATAACGGCGGGAGGTCGGGTTACTGATCCCGGCCAGGTAGTTGCCCTGTAGCAGCGACAGATAGGCCGCACCGGCATCAATATTATTTTCCGGATCCAGCAGATAGCTGCGGCTGGGTTTGCCCCATTTCCCTTTCATGCGGAACACGTCTACTCCGGCGGTATGCTGCACGACCTGCATCAGCCCCAGTGCGTCAGCATGACTGACCGCGTACGGGTTAAAGCTGGACTCAATCTGCATGATCGCCAGGATCAGCGACTGATCGACGCCGTAGCGTTCGGCGGCCTTACGCACCATCGGCAGATATTTGTGCGCACGTTTATCCAGGTGGTTAGGCACCATCGGAATGGTCACCGACCAGATGACGTGCAGCCCGGAGTTACGGCGCTGAAGTTTATTCTGGATCAGGTAGTCGGCAAAGCTGGCGGCGCGGCCCTGCCAGCGGATCGGCTGGCCGGTATTATCCAGTACCTGGCCGTACAGCAATGGCTCTTTACTGATCTGAATATCTTTGGCGTCGGAATAGAGATCGACATTGCCCGGATCTTCCCCGATCAGCAGGGTGGTGATAATGGCCTGACGCAGGCTGGCCGTCGGATTGGTCCCGGCGATGGTTTCAATCGTAATGCTACCGGCATCGAAGTTAATATGGCTTCGGGTGTAGTACTGATCGCTGTATTTAACGTAGTCTTTCGGACCCGCAATCAGGACTTCGTTAATCCCCCAGATATTTTCGATGTTGTGGGCAAACTGTCCCATCAAAATATCAAAACCGTTGGTGTCTTTAATCCAATTTTCATCAGACGCGTTCTGTTTCTTGCCGGAGCAGGAAACCAACAACGGTGCAATAATCAGCAAACTTATCAGTTTTTTCTTCATTTTATTGTACATGCCCACAATTGAGAGGGCCTCATCAGTGAGGCCCAACGACTTATTCTTCCGGCGGGGTATAACCTTCGATATGCACGTCGTGGCCTTCAAACAGGAATTTAATCATCTCCTGTTCCAGCAGCTTACGGTCATCAGGGTTCATCATGCTGAGTTTCTTTTCATTGATCAGCATGGTCTGTTTTGCCATCCATTTTGACCAGGCTTCTTTGGAAATTTCGTTAAAAATACGTTTACCTGTCTCACCCGGATACAGCTGAAAATCCTGTCCTTCGGCGTCACGTTGCAGGAACGTACAAAAAATAGTTCGGCTCATTACTCTTCCTCTTCCGTTACGCGAGCGCTCAATGCCATGGCGTGTGGCTGGCGCAACTGCTGTAGCAGACGCTCTACCGGCGCGGCCAGCCCCACAGCGGGCGGCTGCGCTAAGTTATACCAGAGACCCGGCCCATCATCCATTGCTGCACGGACAGAAGGCAGATCCAGCCACATTGGCACAATATCCAGGTGGAAATGGCTGAAGGTATGACGGAAGGCGTTCATCTGACGTAATTTTCGGTCATCCACTCCGCGCTGCCGCAGGGCCTGGCGCAGTGCTTCCTCGCTGGAGTACTGGGGAAAGCAGAATAACCCGCCCCACAGGCCGACGGGCGGGCGCTGTTCCAGCCAGACCTCCTGTCCTTGCTGCATCAGAAGCAGATAACCGGTCCGCTCCGGGATAGTCTGCTTCGGTTTTTTTCCCGGGTACTGCGCCCAGCTGCTGTGCGCGTAAGCCAGGCAACCGCTATTCAGTGGGCAGATCTCACACTTCGGTTTTGACCGGGTGCAGACCATGGCACCCAGATCCATCATCGCCTGATTAAACTGGCTGACACCCTCGGCAGGCGTGACGGCTTCACTGAGCTGCCACAGGCGCTTTTCAACCTCTTTCTTTCCTGGCCAGCCGTCCACGGCATAGCAGCGTGCCAGCACGCGCTTTACGTTGCCATCAAGGATCGGGAAGTGCTTGCCCAGCGCCAGTGAAAGCACTGCGCCAGCGGTGGAACGACCGATACCCGGCAGGGCCTCGACCTCCTCCAGCGTTTCCGGGAATACCCCACCGTGTTTATCGACGACGGTTTTCGCTGCTTTGTGCAGGTTACGCGCACGCGCGTAGTAGCCCAGGCCAGTCCACAGGTGCAGCACTTCGTCCAGCGGGGCGGCGGCCAGATCGCTGACGGTGGGAAAACGCGCCATAAAGCGCCCGAAGTAGGGGATCACGGTGGCGACCTGCGTCTGTTGCAGCATGACCTCAGACAGCCAGACTTTATAGGGCGTTTTTTCCAGCTGCCAGGGCAGGGTTTTACGCCCGTAGCGCTGATACCATTCCAGTACCTGATGTGAAAACTGCGCTGGCTGCATGATGTGGGTTCCCGTTGTGCCATTCTGAAAATCAGGCAGGGATTCCAGCACAGACATTAAGGGCTGTAAACCGGATATTCACTGCATTTTATTAACCACCCGATGAGGCCGCGCAGCCACCCGAACGCCGATCGGACGCTATACTGCCAGTCAGCCCTGAAGGTGAGCCGGTAAGGGTGTTCTTTATGTTTTCACTTCCTGAAGGCATAATGCCCGCTTTCTACAGTGCACAGCCGCAGGCAGAATCATGAAAAACGATGTTATCTCACCGGAATTTGACGAAAATGGCCGCGCTATGCGCCGTATCCGCAGCTTTGTGCGCCGCCAGGGCCGCCTGACCAAAGGCCAGCAGCAGGCGCTGGATACGCTGTGGCCGGTAATGGGCGTTGAGTTTCAGCCGGAACCGGTAGATTTAACCGCTCTGTTTGGCCGTGATGCACCGCTGGTGCTGGAAATTGGCTTTGGTATGGGAGCGTCGCTGGTGGCGATGGCAGCCAGTAATCCGCACCAGAATTTTTTGGGTATTGAAGTACACTCTCCTGGCGTGGGTGCCTGCCTGGCCACGGCGGAAGAGGCCGGGGTCAGCAATCTGCGCGTGATGTGTCATGATGCGGTCGAAGTGCTGGATTTGATGATCCCGGATAATTCGCTGCGTATGGTGCAGCTGTTCTTCCCGGACCCGTGGCATAAAGCGCGTCATAACAAACGTCGTATCGTGCAGGTGCCGTTTGCTGAATTAGTACAGCGTAAACTGAAACCGGGCGGCGTGTTCCACATGGCAACCGACTGGGAAGCTTACGCGGAGCATATGCTGGAAGTGATGAGCAGTATCGACGGGTATAAAAACCAGTCAGAAGCCGGAAACTGGGTGCCGCGTCCCGAGTCTCGGCCGTTAACGAAATTTGAGCAGCGTGGGCAGCGTCTTGGCCACGGTGTATGGGATCTGATGTTTGAGAGGATTAAATAATGGCTACACAACGCAGTCGTCGTCTACGTAAGAAAATGCACATCGATGAGTTCCAGGAGTTAGGTTTCTCCGTGGGCTTTACCTTCCCGGAAGGGACTGACGAACAGACTATCGACAGCACCGTTGATGCACTGATCAATGAAGTCATTGATCCAAATGGCCTGGCTTTTGATGGCAGCGGCTATCTGCAGTGGGAAGGTCTGATCTGCCTGCAGAAAATTGGCAAGTGCACCGACGAGCATCGTGAGCTGGTCAAAAACTGGCTGGAAGCCCGTAAACTGAACGACGTCAAAGTGACCGAACTTTTTGACGTCTGGTGGGACTGACGGTCTGCCCTCCGGCGTGACCATATAAGGGGGGCGACCATTTTTCTGGTTGCCCCTTTTTTCATATCAAGGAGACGATTTATGCGTAAGGCACTTTTCAGTGGAGCATTACTGCTGCTGGCCGCAGGCCAGGCTCAGGCGGATTACCAGTGCAGCGTTAATCCTCAGGACGATATCATTATCAGCCCGAACCAGGTGGAAGTGGTGGGTGCCAGCGGTAAGCTGATTATTTCCCCCGTTGGTGACGTGCAGCGTAATGGCAAAGTGGCCAGTATCGATGACGCTACGCGTCAGAAAGCCATCGATTATCAGACCGCGCTGCGCCGTGATCTGCCGTGGATCGATAACGGAGCAAAACAGCGGCTGGAAAAAGGCCGTGTGGCGCTGGATCGGGTGATTGTGCAGAAGCTGGGGCAGGACAGTAACGTGCGTCAGCGCCTGACCTCGCTGGACGGGCAGCTCAAGCAGCAGATGAATCGCATCATCGAGCATCGTAGCGATGGCTTAACCTTCCACCATCAGGCCGTGGAGCAGGTTCGTCAGGAGGGGGAGCGTCTGGTACAGAATGCGATGGGCGGCGTGGTGCAGGACAGCCTGAATGAGATGGGCAGCAAATCGACCGGCGGCGATAACCCGTTGCAGGCGATCATGGGCAATCTGGGGGGCTTACAGCAGGCGATTCAGGCCGAGTGGAGCAATCAGGAGCAGGATTTCCAGAACTTTGGTCATGAAGTCTGTAATCGTGTTACCACCCTGGAAGGACAGCGCAAGGCGCTGATCGCCGGGTTGAAATAACGTGCCATTTGATGTGGCGGGCTGACCGAAAAAGAAGGTCAGCCCCTGCGTCATGGTTTATACGCAGGGGGCGGCCGTTTTTTCCGCTCGCCCCGCGGCGTATTATTCTGCCAGGAAAAGCTCCAGCAGCGAGTTCAGGAACAGCTTCCCTTTCTCAGTAATCTGCCACGCCTCTGCCGTTTCCGTCAGATAGCCTCTGGCGATCGCCTCGTCGAGCTGCGTGCGGATGGTACTTTCCGCCAGGCCGGTGTAGCGCGTGTACTCTTCGCGCGGTGCGGCTTCCAGCAGACGGAAACGGTTCATAAAGAACTCAAACGGCTTCTCCGCATCGGCCACTTCGTGTCGTTTATCCAGATATTTGCCGCTCATAAAACCGCGCGGGTGCTTCGTTTTTGCGGTGCGGATAATGATACCGTCCGGCTGGGTCAGCTTGCCGTGGGCACCACAGCCAATACCCAGGTAATCACCAAAGCGCCAGTAGTTGAGGTTATGTTCGCAGCGATAGCCGGGTTTGGCATAGGCGGACGTCTCATATTGCTGGTATCCCGCCGCTGTCAGCAGCGCATCACCCTGTTCGAAAATATCCCACAGGTCGTCCTCATCCGGCAGGCGCGGCGGCCGCGAGGCAAACAGGGTATTCGGCTCGATGGTCAGCTGATACCACGACAGATGAGGCGGATTGAGCGCGATGGCCTGGCGCAGATCGTCCAGCGCCTCTTCCAGCGACTGATCCGGCAGGCCGTGCATCAGGTCGAGGTTAAAGCTGCGCAGCCCGAGGCCTTCGGCCAGCCGTGCCGCCCGCTTTGCTTCTTCTGGTCCGTGAATGCGCCCCAGACGCTCCAGTTTGGCCGCGCTGAAGCTCTGCACACCTATGGAGATACGATTGACTCCGGCACGCTGGTAGCCGCTGAAGCGCTCTGCTTCGACGGCACCCGGATTGGCTTCCATGGTGATCTCAGCGGCAGGCGACAGGGGCAGACGCGCACGCACGCCGTCCAGCAGCATCTGCATCGCTTCGCTGCTTAACAGGCTTGGCGTACCGCCCCCGATGAAGATGGTGCTCACTTCGCGGCCTGACGTCAGCGGCAGATCGAGATCCAGGTCGTTTAGCAGGTGCTGCACGTACTCTTCGTGCGGCACTTCCCCTTTCAGCGCATGGGAGTTGAAATCGCAGTACGGGCACTTCTGCACACACCAGGGAATATGGATGTACAGGCTTAACGGCGGGAGATTAGCCATCTTTCATGGCACTCAACAGCAGGCTGAGGGCCTGGCCACGGTGTGACACCGCCTGTTTTTCCGCTTTACTCAGTTCAGCTGCGGTTTTCCCCAGCGCCGGCACGTAGAAAATGGGGTCATAGCCAAAGCCGCCGACGCCTGCAGCGGTGCGGGTGATTTCGCCCGCCCAGCTGCCGTGGAACACCAGCGGCGTCGGATCTTCAGCATGACGCAGATAGACCAGCACGCAGTGAAACTGCGCCTGACGCTCCCCGTCCGGCGTGGCTGCCAGTGCGGTCAGCAGTTTTTCCAGATTCTGCTGGTCACTGGCGTCCGGGCCCGCATAGCGTGCTGAATAGATACCCGGCGCACCGCCAAGGGCATCGACCGCCAGCCCGGAGTCATCGGCGATCGCCGGTAAACCGGTCATGGCTGCGGCATGACGTGCTTTCAGAATGGCGTTTTCAATAAAGGTCAGACCGGTTTCTTCGGCAGACTCCACGCCCAGTTCCGTTTGCGCGACAATATCCAGCCCAAACGCGGCCAGCAGGTCAGCCAGTTCGCGAACTTTCCCGGGGTTGCCGGTGGCGAGTACAACTTTTTGCATAATCATTCCAGAGCGATAATTTTTAGAAAACAGATTGAGAAACAGATTGAGAGATATAACCAGGAAGTTTGCCCTTCAAGGGAAAGAATCATGGTTAATCCAATAGCCAAAATAATTGGAGCTGCCGCAAGGCGGCAAGGACATGAGACCCCGGGAACTTACTGTAGTAAGTGACCGGGGCGAATGTACGCAGCCAACGCAGCGGCAGTTTCAAGTATGAAGGCTATTTAAAATTGGGCCCAGCCGGGGATATATTCCAGCCCCAGGAAGTTCAGCATATAGAGAACCAGAATGACGGCCATCGCCGAGAAGTCGATGCCACCCATCGCCGGAATAATGCGGCGTACCGGGGCCATCAGGGGCTCGGTCAGCTGGATCAGCACGTAATCAACCGGGTTACGACCCTGGCTTACCCAGCTCATCAGTGAGCGAACGATAATCACCCAGAACACCAGCATGCCCGCTGCTTTAACCAGAATGACCAGGCCCAGATAGAGGAAAATCGGATCCGGTACAAACAGGCGCAACGTCACCGGCCCCAGCAGCACGCTGACGAGATAGGCCAGCAGCAGCGAGGCAGTATCCACCGGTCCGACAGACGGGATGATTCGGCGCACGGGTTTGACGATCGGTTGAGTGATTTTCACCACAAACTGTGAAAACGGGTTATAGAAGTCACACCGTGCCCACTGCATCCAGACGCGCAGTAATAACACTTTGATGTAAATCGCAATCACCGTTGTGACCAGAAAGATCAACGCTAGCATGGGGTTCCTCAGTTGTTGTGATGAGCGGCGGCATGACCGTAGTCGCGCGCGCCGAAAATAGCGGTGCCAATGCGCACCAGGGTACTACCGGCCGCGATCGCGGCGTCCATATCGTCACTCATTCCCAGCGACAGCGTATCCACGCCGGGGATCTCCTGCTGTAACTGCTTAAATGCCGCCGCCATCTGCTGACACACCGCCAGCTGGCGGGCGTAGTCGGCTTCCGGCGCGGGGATTGCCATCAGTCCCCGCAGCCTGAGCCGTGGCAGCGCGGCAATATCTTGTGCCAGCGCAGGCAGGTCAGTAAGGGGAATACCGGACTTGCTCTGCTCATCGCTGATGTTTATCTGGATCAGAACGTTAAGCGGTGGCAGCGTTTCAGGGCGCTGTTCGTTCAGACGGCGGGCAATGCGCAGCCGGTCAACGGTATGACACCAGTCAAAGTTCTCCGCCACCAGGCGACTTTTGTTAGATTGCAGCGGGCCAATAAAGTGCCAGGTCAGGTCGGAATTTGCCAGCAGCTGGATTTTGTCCACGCCTTCCTGCACGTAATTTTCACCGAAGCTGCGCTGACCGGCCGCTACCGCTTCTTCGACCGCGCTCGCAGGTTTTGTTTTACTCACTGCAAGCAGCTCAATCTCATGTGGATCGCGCCCGCACTGTGTCGCCGCCGCCGCGATCCGCTGGTGGACTTGCTGTAAGTTGTGCTCAATCGAAGTCATAGTCAGGGAAAAAATATGGATATTGAGGAATTAGTGGCCCTTAGTGTAAAGCATAATGCAGGCGATCTGCACCTTTGCAGTGGTCATTCTCCATTCTGGCGCTGCAATGGCCGCCTGACACCGATTGAGGGCACGCCGGAAATGACGAATGAGTGGCTGGAAAGCTTCGCTATACGCTGGCTGACGGTTGTGCAGCAGCAGACGCTGGCGGAGGAGGGGCAGGTCGACTTTGCCCTGACGATGCCCGACGGCGTTCGCCTGCGGGCCAACCTTTTTCGTCAGCGCCACGGTCTGTCGCTGGCGCTGCGGCTGATTGCCAGCCGTTGTCCGGACATGGCGTCACTGTGCCTGCCTGCGGTGGCTCACTCGCTGCTGCAGAGGGAAGAGGGCCTGGTCCTGATCGTCGGGGCGACCGGCAGCGGAAAATCCACCACGCTGGCGGCCATGATTGACGAGATGAACCAGCAGCAGCAGCGGCATATCCTGACGCTGGAGGACCCGGTCGAATATCTGCATCACAGCGCACGGTCACTGATCCAGCAGCGGGAGAAAGGGTTGCATTTTACCGACTTTGACGGCGGGTTAAGGGCGGCGCTGAGGGAAGATCCTGATGTGATCCTGCTGGGTGAGCTGCGCGATGCCGGGACGATCCAGCTGGCATTGACCGCCGCAGAAACAGGGCATCTGGTGCTGGCAACGCTGCACACCCGTGGCGCTGCACAGGCGGTGGAGCGGCTGGTGGATGTGTTCCCGGGCAACGAAAAGAATCTGGCACGCAGCCAGCTGGCAGGCAGTTTACAGGCGGTTATTGCCCAGCGGCTGGTGGCCGCCACCGGCGGCAGAGTCGCGCTGTTCGAGGTACTGGTTAATACCCCGGCAGTGGCAAATCTGATCCGAGAGGGGAAAACCCATCAGCTACCGGCACTGTTACAGACCGGCAGCCAGCAGGGAATGCAGACGTTTGAGCAGAGTCTGGCGGAGTGGAAGAGAAAGGGAGTACTGGCTGACTGACCGAAAAAAGAAGGTCAGCCACTACCGTCCGGTCTGAGCGGGCCGTCCTGTTCACCGTCACCAGCGTTGGTGGGGCTGCGATCTGTTTACGTATAATGATTTTCGAACCAGCTTTCCAGAATAATCACCGCTGAGAGCGAGTCGACGCTACCTTTGCTCAGGGCGCGGAAACCGCCGCGCTCAAACAGTTCAGCACGGGCTTCGACGGTGCTCAGGCGCTCATCGTGCAGTTCTATCTGTACGCCAAAACGGCCGTGCAGGCGATTGGCGAATTTACGGGCTCGCACCGTTAATGGCTGCTCGGTGCCATCCATATTTAGCGGCAGCCCTACCACGACGCGGTCAGGCTGCCACTCTTTCAGCAGTGCTTCAATCTTGTTCCAGTCCGGCACGCCATCGTTGGCTTTCAGCGCCGTCAGCGGACGGGCGGTGCCGGTCAGCTGCTGGCCGATGGCCACGCCAATGCTTTTCGTCCCAAAATCAAAGGACAACATAGTCATACTGCTCATCAGGCGTGTCCTGCTTCACTGGCAATATTGTGGATATCCACGCCCATGCTTTTTGCCGCTTCGCGCCAGCGCTCGGCAATCGGGGTATGGAACAGAATATTGCTGTTGGCCGAGGTCGTCAGCCAGGCGTTTTCCAGCAGTTCACTTTCCAGCTGGTCTTTTTCCCAGGCACAGTAGCCCAGGGCCACCAGCACGTTGTCAGGCTGCTCCGGGGTGCCCAGCGTTTCCAGCACGTCACGGGAGGTGGTGATCACCGTGTTGTCAGAAACGCGAATGCTGGAGGTAAATGTCTTCTGCGCGGAGTGCAGAATAAAGCCGCGATCCTCCGCCAGCGGCCCGCCTGAAAATACCGGTTTATCCAGTCTGGCGTCGGGCTCACGCGGCGTCGGTGATATTTTCAGCTTGGTCAGAATGCCGTCAACCGTCAGATTATCCATCGGTTTATTGACGATCAAACCCATCGCACCGTCACTATTATGTTCGCAGATATAGACCACTGAACGTTTGAACAGCGGGTCCTGAAGCGTTGGCATGGCAATCAAAAAATGATGCTGTAAATTCATACTTAATGTTCTGTAGTCTGGTTAACGCCCGGGCGGGTAGCCGCGGGCGTTAATGGGTGAGCAGGGGGCAGTCCGGCCCCGCCGCAACAATCAGGCCAGGCGTTTTTCGATCGCATCCATCAGCATACCGGTGACAGAAATCGGGAATGCGGCTTCGATCTCACGAACGCAGGTTGGACTGGTCACATTAATTTCAGTCAGCTTGTCACCGATAATATCCAGCCCGACAAAGATCAGCCCTTTCTCTTTCAGGATCGGGCCGACGCGGCGGGCAATTTCCCAGTCGCTTTCGGTCAGCGGACGGGCTTCGCCACGGCCACCGGCTGCCAGGTTACCACGGGTTTCACCTGATTTTGGAATGCGCGCCAGGCAGTAAGGTACCGGCTCGCCGTCCACCACCAGCACGCGTTTGTCACCGTCTTTGATCGCCGGCAGGTAATTCTGCGCCATGCAGTAGAAGCTGCCGTGCTCGGTCAGGGTTTCAATAATGACCGACAGATTCGGATCTTCCTGCTTAATGCGGAAGATTGACGCACCGCCCATGCCGTCCAGCGGCTTAAGGATAATGTCGCCGTGTTCCTGCCAGAATTCACGGATCTGGCTGGCATTGCGGGTGACCAGCGTATCCGGGGTCAGCTCTGCGAACCAGGCGGTGAACAGCTTTTCGTTACAGTCGCGCAGGCTCTGCGGCTTGTTAACGATCAGCGTGCCTTTCTCTTCCGCGCGCTCAAGAATGTAGGTGGCATAGATAAATTCGGTATCAAACGGTGGATCTTTGCGCATCAGCACCACGTTCAGATCGCTGAGAGCAATATCCTGCTCGCTGCCGAACTCAAACCATTTGTCATAGTTCTGTTCAACACTCAGCTGGCGGGTGCGAGCCCGGCCTTCACCGCCGCGCAGATAGAGATCGTTCATCTCCATATAATGAATTTCATAACCACGGCGCTGTGCTTCCAGCAGCATAGCGAAGCTACTGTCTTTTTTAATATTAATAGAGGTGATGGGGTCCATCACGATGCCAAGCTTAATCATTGTGTCTCCAAATTGAGCTATATCGTTAGCGATAATGCTCAAGCTATGCGGAATAATGTCTGAAAGTTAGCCCAGGTCGCCAAAACGTACCTGCAGGGCGGTAATTGCCGTCAGTGCCGTTGTTTCTGTCCGCAGTACGCGCGGCCCAAGCAAAATATCGGTAAATCCGAACTGCGCCGTCATACTGATTTCATCAGCCGTCAGTCCCCCTTCGGGACCAATCAGCAGTCTGATCCGCTCTACCGGCAACGGCAGCGTGTTGATGCTGTGTTCAGCCCGGGGATGAAGATTTAATCTTAACCCGCGATCCGCTTCGGCACACCAGGCGTCAAGTGCCATAACGGGACGAATTTCCGGAATGACATTACGTCCGCACTGTTCGCAGGCGGCAATGGCGATTTTTTGCCACTGCTGCATTTTTTTTAACAGACGTTCTGCATCCAGCTTTACGCCACAGCGTTCAGAAAACAAGGGGGTAACGACATTTACCCCCAGTTCAACGGCTTTCTGGATGGTGAACTCCATCTTTTCACCGCGCGACATGACCTGTCCCAGATGCAGATGAAGCGGAGACTCACGGCTGTCGGCGCGGCTTGCGGTGATTTTCACGCGCACATTTTTTTTATCGGCCTGAGTAATCTCGGCGGCAAAAGTCAGATTTGTGCCATCGAACAATTCCAGGGGCTGGCCTGGCACCATGCGCAGTACGCGACCAACGTGATTGGCGGCGTCTTCGCACAGGGCCGTTTCGCGGCCTGTCTCTAACGGTTCAGGGTGATAAATGCGGGGTATACGCATGGCGATCCTGTCAAATGTAGTGCACGAATGCTGTGCAGTGTAGGTCAGTGATTTTACCGCTGGCAAGCCTGCTGTACATAGGGGTTATGATTCCCCTGCACGCGGGCAATACGCCGATCGCGTTCGCACTCCCAGGGCGTGGCCGGATATTGCTTGCTCCATGCGGTCATCAGCTGGGTCTGCTGTCTGGACATTTGCAGCTGGTACTGGTCGCGCATATAGAACCAGGTACGGGCAATGGCCCCACGGGCGCGAACCGGCGGCTCAGCCAGCTTGCTTTTGAAGTCGACTTTCATCGCGCACTGGCCATACTGGGGTTCGCCGCCGTTCCACTGGCTGTACATAAAGTTACCCCGGTCACCGTTCACTTCTCCGATGGACGGCTGCAGGTTGTGCAGGTCGGTTTCCATGCGGCGGTAGTCATCATCCTTCGCACAGTTTTTACGTCCGCCGTTTTGCCAGCACTGACGCTGATGGCCGAAACTCCAGGCCGGAACCACGTGCTCCCACTCAATGCGGCTGGCACGATTGGCATTTTTACGCACCTGATAACCGCACGAGGCAAGGTCAGGAACCCCTTTTTTTCCCTGCCAGTGAATTTTGCAGCCACAGTAGAACGTGCCGGGCGCGCCATTGTTAATCTGCGCGGCATAGGCTTTCGCCTGGCTGAAACTGTTCTGGTGATAGTTATCCAGGCTGAGGGCGTGGCTGAAAAAGGCGGGTAACAGCAGGGCAAGGGCCACAGTGGCCAAAATTTTGCGAGACATATTCCAGAAAATCTGTAATCCATGAAAGAGGCGTGGGAGAGTAACAGATATCGTGGATATTACGAATCACTGGCAGAGATCGATGGCTTAAATCGCCTGCTTTTCAGCCACTTTGCCGGTTTTTTAAGACTCCAGGAAGTCCCCGGCCCGAAGGATATCGCCGCAGTGCAGGCAGCGGTATTCGCTTTCACCGCGAACCACCCGGTTATGACGCCTGACGGTCAGCTGATGCTGCTGGCAGCGGCAGAAATAGGGGAAGGCCCGGCTGCGCACCGAGGCGATTTCAAACTGGTGAGTGCGGCGGGCCGGCACGTCCAGCACATTCTCCATCATCCATTTCCACTCTTTACCGTGCGGGGCGACGCGGCCGAAATGTTTCCATACCAGCAGGTGTGCCAGCTCGTGAGGAACAACCTCATCGATAAAGGCCTGCTGATTTTCCAGCAGCAGCACCGGATTCAGCCGGATTTCCCAGCGCTGAAGCCAGGCGGTGCCTGCTGCGGTGCCACGCTGCTGATAAATCAGGGCCGGTTCAGGATAGTCGCGCTTCAGCCGCTGGTTGGCCTGCTGCAATTTTTCACGCAGCTGACGCATGACGGCCTGTTGCAGGGCGATAGGAAGTCTGAGGGATTTCATGCTGGCAAGAATACGGGGCGACAGCGGGCAATTCAAGGGGCAGGCGCATCACGCAGCGTGCCTTTTGCGTCACAGTTGCAGGCAGTCCGCTTACGCGTTTCAGGGATGACGACGAAGGCAGGGGAGTGACGGGGGCCTGAAGAACGTCGGTACGGTGAGCCCCGTACCGACGAGTGGTCATTACTTAGTTACGCTGACCGATGTTACGCAGTTTTTTACCGGCTAGCAGGTTACGCTCGATGTGCTCCAGCGAAACATTTTTGGTTTCCGGGATCAGCCACAGCGTCAGCACGATGAAGAACAGGTTCAGTGCGCCGTACACCCAGAAGGTGTTGGCATTGCCCAGGTTGTTCAACATGGTCAGGAAGGTTGCCCCGACAATCATATTCGCGATCCAGTTGGTGGCTGTAGAAACGGTAATACCGAAATCGCGTCCTTTCAGCGGCTGGATCTCTGAGCACAGTACCCAGATCAGCGGGCCGGCGCTCATGGCAAAGCCTACGATAAACATCAGCAGCATGGCTACCGCGAAGTACTGCGCGCTCTGAGAATGAATACCCACATGGAGCATGGTACCCAGAATGCCCATACCCGCAGCCATCACAATAAAGCCTAAGATCAGCGTTGGCTTACGGCCCCAGCGGTCCACCAGACCGATGGCGATAAAGGTCGCCAGCACGTTGATCAGACCAACAATTACCGTTCCCCACATCTGCTGAGTGGTGTTAGTGAAACCGGCAATCTCGAAGATTTTAGGCGCGTAATACATGATGACGTTCATCCCGGTGAACTGCTGCATCACCTGCAACAATACGCCCAGATAGACGGCACGACGGAAGTTGCTGTTGTCTTTAAACAGCGACCAGCCGGACTGTTTGATCTTCAGGCTTTCACGAATCTCATCCAGTTCACGCTTTGCCTGTTCACTGGTATCACGCAGACGATCCAGCACGCGCTGTGCGCTGCGGAAGTCGCCTTTCGCCGCCAGCCAGCGGGGGCTGTTCGGCAGGAAGAAGACGCCGACCAGCAGCAGCAAGGCAGGGATGGTGATCACGCCCAGCATCCAGCGCCACTCGCCGGTATAGCTGAAGGCCGTATCTGACAGGTAAGCCCCGAGAATACCGATGGTAATCATCAGCTGATACAGCGAGATCATGCTGCCACGGATTTTCTCCGGGGCAATCTCGGACAGATAAAGTGGGGCCGTATAAGAGGCGACACCGACCGCCAGGCCCAGCAGGACGCGGGCAACGATCAGCATTTCCGGGTTAGGCGCAAAGGCTGACCACAAGGAACCGATAACGAACAGCACGGCCCCGATCATCAGGCTTTTTTTACGTCCGAGATAGGATGACATCCAGCCGCTGCCGACGGCACCAATTGCCGCACCAAACATCATTGAGCTGACAATCCACTCCTGCTGGTGCGGTGTCACATTGAAGTCTTTGGCGATGAAGGGCAGTGCGCCGGCGATCACGCCGATATCGAGACCGAACAGCAGTCCCGCCAGTGCTGCGAGGAAACAGACAAACAGGGTCATAGCCTTGTTAGATGTCCGGCTCCGTTTTTTATTTTCAGGCATAGTTGCCTCCATTAAGTAGTCCCACTTGTTGTTGTTATAGATGTTAGGTAACCCTGGCGCAGCAGACTGTGCTTCAGATCACATTGGTGTAATCGCTTACACGCCTGAAATCGCAGAAAAACACTTTTTATCATGCTGTAACGCTTTGTAACCAGTAACTCATAGCAGTTTATAGCTTTAACTATTTTCCCCCTGAACCACTATCAGACAACGCTGAAAATAGCGCATTTTAGGAATAAGTTGATAAAGAGGGTTATCATAATAGAATGAAATATAAAGATTTATTTAATGTAATCGTTATCATTCCCGGCCAGTTAGCACGTTGTTACACGCGTAAAAAAGGGCACCCGAAGGTGCCCTGATGCAACCGGCTGAAAATTACTTCAGGCCGGCGGCGTCACGCAGCAGTGCCGCTTTGTCGGTTTTTTCCCACGGGAAATGTTCGCGACCAAAGTGACCGTAAGCGGCGGTTTCGCGGTAGATCGGATGCAGCAGATCCAGCATCTGGATCAGGCCGTAAGGGCGCAGGTCAAAGAACTCGCGCACCAGTAGCGTCAGCTGTTCAGTAGAGATTTTTTCCGTACCGAAGGTTTCCACCATGATGGAGGTCGGTTCAGCCACACCGATGGCGTAGGAGACCTGAATTTCACAGCGGTCAGCCAGGCCGGCAGCCACGATGTTCTTCGCCACATAGCGTGCCGCATAGGCCGCTGAACGGTCGACTTTTGATGGATCTTTACCTGAGAACGCCCCGCCGCCGTGACGGGCCATGCCGCCGTAGGTATCGACGATAATTTTACGTCCGGTCAGGCCGCAGTCGCCCATCGGGCCGCCGATGACAAAACGACCGGTCGGGTTGATGTGATATTTGGTGCTGGCGTTGATCCACTCTGTCGGCAGAACCGGCTTGATGATCTCTTCCATCACCGCTTCCTGCAGATCTTTCTGCGAGATATCTTCCGAGTGCTGAGTCGACAGCACCACCGCGTCAATACCGACGATTTTACCGTTGTCGTACTGGAAGGTGATCTGGCTTTTCGCATCCGGGCGCAGCCATGGCAGGCTGCCACTTTTACGCACTTCAGCCTGACGCTGTACCAGACGGTGTGCGTAAGTGATTGGCGCAGGCATCAGCACGTCGGTTTCATTGGTAGCATAGCCAAACATCAGGCCCTGGTCGCCTGCGCCCTGTTCCAGCGGATCGGTGCGGTCAACGCCCTGATTGATGTCAGGGGACTGCTTGCCGATGGCACTCAGTACGGCGCAGGAATTGGCATCAAAGCCCATATCGGAATGAACATAACCGATATCACGCACGGTCTGACGAGTGATCTCTTCGATATCAACCCATGCGCTGGTGGTGATTTCACCGCCGACCAGCACCATACCGGTCTTCACATAGGTTTCACAGGCCACACGCGCTTTCGGATCCTGCTCGAGGATGGCATCGAGCACAGCATCAGAAATCTGGTCGGCGATTTTATCAGGATGTCCTTCTGATACGGACTCGGATGTAAAAAGGTGTTTAGCCATTTTATTCTTTACCTTGACTCTAACGGGTTGAAAATCGACTGCATAGCGTGAAGACTGGGAACCAGCCTGGAAACTCAGACTTGACGCCCCCCACAGGCAAAGCCATGAGCAGTAATACAGGACGCTTGGAAGTTAACCAGTATAGACGGATTAACTTCTGGACGTCTATTTTAGGTTACTCAATAAGCGGATTGCCAGCGTTTTTTGCTCAATAAAGTTTTAAGTAATGTAAAGAGTGGCAAATTATCCTGACAGAGAGCCCATTCAGCACATTTAGATTTTGCATTTACCCCTTCCGGGCTGTATAAAACGCCGCTGCCCGTTGTTGTTCTCTCCCGGTGCAGCAGATGCCTGTCAGTGACGAACCCTTTCGTGCTGGCCTTCACCCTCAGTCTCAGGTTTTCCATACGCCACTGCGGTGTGTGTGGAGGTGATAGCAGTAATGAACCATGATGTCGTTTCATCCGGTCAGTTACGCCATTCGGGCGTGTTCAGTTTCCCCTCATTTATCACGACTCCTTGCCCTTTGAGCCGAAGCGATTGCTGCGTTGGTCATAATCCCGACACCTGCGGCGGTTAAGCTTTCTATACTCACAGCGGTGCTCTCAGATTATCCTGAGAGTGGTCCTTATTACTTCTCTGACCCGTTACCCGGAGTCCGCGACGTGTCTTACAATGTTATACTTAAGAATCCGCGCTTAATGGCCTTTCAAGCTCCAGGGCTGAAAATACCGGCGGGGAATGGGTTATTGCTGCAGGGGACGCCTGTAGCGGATTGCTGTTTTGCATCATTACAACTTGAGGTTCGCGATGTCTGACGACATGAAGACAATTAAGGGTTCGTCAGCAGGCGAACAGGGTGTACTACGCTCCATGCAGGAGGTCGCCATGAGCGATCAGGATGCCAGCAAAATGCTGCGTACCTATAACATCGCCTGGTGGGGTAATAACTACTATGACGTCAACGAGCTGGGCCACATCAGTGTCTGCCCCGATCCGGATGTACCGGAAGCCCGCGTTGACCTCGCCAAACTGGTTAAAGAGCGCGAGGCCGAAGGCCAGCGTCTGCCAGCCCTGTTCTGCTTCCCACAGATTTTACAGCACCGCCTGCGCTCGATTAACGCCGCCTTTAAACGCGCGCGTGAATCCTATGGCTATCGCGGTGATTACTTCCTGGTTTACCCGATTAAGGTTAACCAGCATAAGCGCGTGATCGAGTCGCTGATTAACTCCGGCGAACCGCTGGGCCTGGAGGCGGGCTCTAAAGCCGAGCTGATGGCCGTACTGGCTCACGCAGGTATGACCCGCTCGGTGATTGTCTGTAACGGCTATAAAGACCGTGAATATATCCGCCTTGCGCTGATTGGCGAGAAGATGGGCCACAAGGTCTATCTGGTGCTGGAAAAAATGACCGAAGTGAAGCTGGTACTTGAAGAAGCGGAGCGCCTGAATGTGGTGCCGCGTCTGGGTATTCGCGCGCGTCTGGCCTCCCAGGGTTCCGGCAAATGGCAGTCAAGCGGCGGTGAAAAGTCGAAGTTTGGTCTGTCAGCCACTCAGGTGCTGAAGCTGGTGGAGATCATGCGTGAAGCAGGCCGGATGGAAAGCCTGCAGCTGCTGCATTTTCACCTGGGTTCACAGATGGCTAACATTCGCGATATCGCCACCGGCGTACGCGAATCGGCGCGGTTCTATGTTGAACTGGCGAAGCTGGGCGTAAATATTCAGTGCTTCGACGTGGGCGGTGGGCTTGGCGTTGACTACGAAGGCACGCGCTCGCAGAGCGACTGCTCGGTCAACTACGGGCTTAACGAGTACGCCAACAACGTCATCTGGGCGATTGGTGATGCCTGCGATGAGCACGATCTGCCGCACCCGACGGTGATTACTGAGTCGGGCCGGGCCGTTACTGCGCACCATACGGTGCTGGTGTCCAATATTATCGGGGTGGAGCGCAATGAGTTCAGCGAGCCTCAGCCGCCGCTGGAAGACTCCCCGCGTCCGATTGTCAGCATGTGGGACACCTGGCAGGAAATGCACGAACCGAGCAACCGACGTTCGCTGCGCGAATGGCTGCATGACAGCCAGATGGACCTGTTTGATATTCACACCGGCTACTCGCAGGGTACCTATGACCTGACGCAGCGTGCGTGGGCAGAACAGCTTTATCTGAGTATCTGTCACTATATTCAGCAGCACCTTGACCCGAGCAATCGCGCACACCGCCCGATCATCGACGAACTGCAGGAGCGCATGGCGGATAAGATTTACGTCAACTTCTCGCTGTTCCAGTCGATGCCGGATGCGTGGGGTATCGATCAGCTGTTCCCGGTGATGCCGCTGGAAGGCCTGAATCAGGTGCCGGAGCGTCGTGCGGTACTGCTGGATATTACCTGTGATTCTGACGGCACTATCGACCACTATATTGACGGTGACGGCATTGCCACCACCATGCCGATGCCTGAATACGATATCGATAACCCACCGATGCTCGGCTTCTTTATGGTGGGGGCGTACCAGGAGATCCTGGGTAACATGCATAACCTGTTCGGCGATACCGAAGCGGTTGACGTGTTTGCCTTCCCTGACGGCAGCGTGGAAGTCCAGCTTTCTGATGAAGGCGATACCGTCGCCGATATGCTGGAGTACGTGCAGCTGAATCCGGCAGAGTTGCTGACCCACTTCCGTAACCAGATCAAACAGAGCGATCTGGATGAAGAGCTGCGCGCGCAGTTCCTGGAAGAGTTTGAAGCAGGCCTGTATGGCTACACTTATCTGGAAGACGAATAATCTTCCGGTGATAACGGGGCCATCCGGCCCCATCATCAGGCATTCTTCATCAGGCATCGTTTGCCTGAACGTTGAGGAATCAGATATGGGTTTACTGGATGGGGTGCTCAAGAGTGCGCTGGCCGGCAAACTGGGCACCGATACTCAGCAGGCTTCTGACCTGCTGGCCCAGTTCCTGCGGCAGTTTGTGGATGGCATTTCACCGCAGGGTGAAGTGAAAAAAGACCTCCCGGCCAGCTCAGCGGATCTGGGTAAGCTTTGTTGACGGTATTTTTAAACGTTAACTCAGCCTGAGCCATTACGACTGAATCCCCCTTGTTGGTTTAGCCGCAAAGGGGATTTTTTTCGAGATGAAAAGGGCTTTAGCGTGTTATCCCTCTTTATCTTTTTAGGGTTTATCAGCCAACTTTTTACTGTCCGGAAACATCTCTGCAATGCGCAATGTATAAACCATGGTGGCATTGGGCGGCACGTTGGGCGGGTAGCCTTTATCGCCGTATGCCAGATGCGGGGGAACCACCAGGGTCATTGAGCCATGATTATGAAGTTTTGTAATCGCTTCCTTAAATACTGGTGGGAATGCGGCAACCGGCTGGGACAGCGTCGCTCCGCTGGCTTCCATATCCTGAATAACGGTGCCATCGGTCAGCATCTCTTTTACCACTACGTCAACGCTTGCCCCCTCCACCAGTGGCGTATCACCGGCATAATCAATGCGGTACCAGAAGCCGCTATCAGCCTGTTTCGCGTTTTTCAGCGTTTTAAAATGTTGCAGATAGTCGGTACCGCTTTTGCTCTCACGGGTGATGGTCGCTGCACGGGCCTGGGTGACTTCATTCTCGGCTTCGCTCAGGGCGGTATTGAGTACTTCTTCGCTCAGTCGACTTTTACCGGCAAAGGTATCGACGATGCCGCTCAGGATCAGCTGCTTATCTGTCTCAACCCCCCAGCGCTGGCGCTCCGCCTGCATTTGTAATATCTCTTCCCCTAAGGATATCCCTGCGGCGTAATCCTGTTTTGATTTTTCGCTGTTCAGACTTTCAGGCGTTATTTCCGCCAGTTGCTTTGAGCGTGAAGTCTCCAGTGCGGCTTGTAACCCGGCAATCTGTTTCGCATGTTCGGCCTGCAGCGCAGATTTTTGCTGTTCCGACTCGCGCAGAGACTGGGATTTCATGTCGGTCAGCTGTAACTTCAGCTGACTGTTTTGCGCTTGCAGCAGGGTCATCTGTTCACCCAGTTGTTTCGCTCGTTGCAACAACATGGCCTTTTCCTGGTTGGCCTGCTTGATTCTGTTCACCGCTTCTGTTTCGTCCGCAGTTCTGCCCAGCGCATGGCGGATATTTTTCGCAAAGAGACTTAATGCCGTCAAATCAACAGGAGCCAATTTTTTATCCGCCTGCATCGCTTCAAACTGTTTAATCTTTCCTTGCAGAGCGGCAATAGTCGATTTCAGGTCGGCGATGGTCGCCCGTTGCTGCATCAACTCCGTATCTTTTATCTTCCATGCTCCCGGCCGGGCCGGGGGGAGTTTACCCGCCGGCGCCACAGCAGATTTTGCAGGAGAGGTCGTGCTATTTTCTGCCCTGCCGGGCCGTTTTTCTGAATGGTTACCGTCAGGAACCTCACGTTCCTGATATTGTTGGGCAAACTGTAACAGGGCCGGAATGTGATTATCCGGCTCAGCATGCGCCTGAACGATCGACAGCGGCAGACTGCTTAATCCCAGTGAAGCGATGATCAATGAAGTCAGCTTCATTTAACCGACTCTCCCTGTGCCGCCAGCGCCACCATCACTGCCTGATCGACCTGAGAACAGAGTTTGTTGACCTTGTAGCGATACAACGCATCGACGGTATCCCGCGTCTCCGTTTTAATTTTTGCGCGAACGTCGGAATATTGTGCGGCACCTTTCATCAGCAGATCAAAGTTCTGTTTATAATTATCAAACTGTTTCTGCTCAACATTGTGCAGAGCGCTCAGGGTCTGCTGGCACTGTTTCAGGTGCAGAGTTTCGACTTCTGCCGCAGTAGCCGCAGCTTTTTCTTTAACTTGCGTTGTATTTTCCGCGTCTACCCTGTTCTGGCAACCGGATAAAACCATTGCCAGAGCCATCAAGTTTAACCCTGTGATCCTGTATAAATTCATTATTACCCTATCCTTGTTTAATTGTTTTTCGGCTAATTTATGCGATGTGGATGCAGATGACTTACTGCGCCTCGGCCATGGAATTACCGATAAACCATTCGTAAAGCTCAGTGCTTTTTGTCATGTTAAGAATGTTCATTGCGTTACGTTTATGGCAGCTGACCGTTTTATTGCTGATATGAAGGATATCCGCAACTTTCTTTGAGCACATACCGCAGGAAAGCAAATAGAGCACCTGTTCCTGGCGCAAGGTCAGGGCTTTTTCACACATTGCAATACTGTCTTCCGGGTGCTTGTCATAATTATTATTTAAAGCGTCTTCAATGATTTTTTGCAGAATTTTCTGGTCCTGATGGCGATAAAAAATAAACGGAAAATTTTGTAATGCCAGCCAGTGTTTTTGCTGAGACATAATTAAAATCAGCTTGCCTCTGTACAACGAACCCTTCATTAATGCTGAAGGTAAGGGGCACTCTGAAGAGTTAGATGCCCAAAATATCAGATCTGCCAGAGGATAATCTTGCGGAGAAGACAGAATAGCAATCGGTATTTCCCTCTCGCTGAAATAGCGTTCAATACAGGTTTTCAGCCCCATAGAGAACAGGTTGTTTGAGTCAACAATCAGTATCTTAATTACGCCATCCATTTTTTACTGCCTCCTGTTATTTAATGCTTTACCTGAAATCGTGGGTCGTCAGGGAACAGGGTGTCAGCCTCTTCCCGTAATTGTTTAAACTTTTCATCCTGGCGGAAAGCCAGGATCGACACCAGCGTTCCATAGACATTGCGATCTATTCTGGTCAACAGATAATTTTCTGCCCAGTGTTGATATTCATCTAAAATTTTCTGGTCGCGGGTTTGATTGAAAAGTAATAACTGGTGCTGCTGCTTATCGTAATGCCAGCGCTGCTGATTAACCCACCGGTCGTAATACATCGCCCGCTCAGCCGGGCTAATCGCCGAAAACTGGCTGCGCTCAAACTGTGTGAGCGCGAAATTTCCATACAGGCCAAAGAAGAAAGCAACCAGAGCCGCCAGCGAAAGAATCACCATAATGCTTTTCACTGCGATAGCGGTGATACGTGCGCAGCAAGAGGCGCGTCTTCCCTGGTTCAAATGACAACCCAACAGGGCTGATAATATTAAAAACAGCATCCAGTGAGGGGTTGAAGAGATAAAAGGATATTCCGTCTGAGTGTGTAGCAGGATTGGCAGCAAGCTGGCCATTAACCCCAGACTGATAAATCCCCGTTCCCGGCTAATGCCCCGTGTGCCGTTGTACTCTCGCCATACGCGCCTGAAAACGGTGGCTCCGGCACCAATAAGCACCAGCAGGCCCAGCAGTGCTGGCACACCGCCTTCTGCCCACCACAGTAAAATCTCATTATGTGGATGGCGGACAACCCCCAGGCCCAGCGTTGATAGCTGCTGTGCAGCGCGAAAATGCTGGAAACTGTACTCAAATCCGCCATAGCCCCAGCCAGAAAGCGGCTTCTGGCCGATCATACTGAGTGTTTCCTGCAGCATGATCCGGCGTGCATGGTTGGACTCGGTATGTGCGACCGGCTGAACCGTGCCGCTGACCTGCAGCATAATGGCCCAGGCGATGCCCGCAGCAATCAGTGTGGCTGCCAGCCAGACGCGCTTTTTCGCCAGCGGGAAACCCATAATCAGTAACAGCAGACAGGTGATGCCGCCGCCCAGCCAGCCAATCCGCGACTGGAGTAGAACCAGTACCAGGCTGAATAACATCAGCAGAGTGGCTGACAACAGATCCCCTGTTTTTGAGCCGATTTTTGCCTTGTTTTCTTCACTCAGTAAAAACCGCATTAAGGTTAAAGCCAGCCCGGTGGCGATAAAACTCGCCAGCAGATTAACCTGCTGAAAGACACCATAAGGGCGATGGCCGGATATCGGATAATTAAAAATAGCCGGGATCCACTGCGGGGCGAATAGCTGACATAACGCAATCCCCGCCTGAAGTGCAGTCGCAAAAATGATGGCAGTGACCACCCATCGCCAATAGTCAAAGAACGGACGGTAGCGCATCAGCGAAATGCAAAATATCACCCCTGCCAGTAATCCAGCCCAGCGGGATAAACCGACTTCCAGCCACGGATCGCGCGTGTAAAACAGCGGAACCGCCAGCATACATACACCCAGTAAAATCAGGCGTGTGGTGGGGCCTGGGTGTGCCATGCTTCCGGCGGAAAGCACGATCCCTGTTATGGCAGTGATTGCCGCCAGCATAGCCCAGCTCACAATATTCATGGGTAGTTTCAATCCCGTGCCCCCCATATTGGGTAAGTAAACGGGCAGCACGGCGACCAGCCATAAGATGATAAGCATTATGGGAAAATAACAGATGAAAGAAGAGAGATGACGCAACGGTTTTTTTACACGTTGGGTTATGCACTTACTGGAAAAATATGTGATTACCATCTTCGTAAGACATCCTGCCTCTGTTCTCAACTCACCCTTCCATTGATCACGAAAAGCGCTCATTAGTTAAGCAAAAAAAAGTAATATTTGAATTATTGTATCGCAATAGGTCTTGTTTGTGGTGTAAAAATTACATATATGAAAAATAACAGCATGTTAGTCTGTGGTGTTGTCATTTTTGTGTGTTTTGCTCTGTTGCTGTTACATTTTCCCTGGTTGCTCAATTAAATATTGCGAAGTTATTCTTCTATTATATTTTGGCTTTGAATTAGTTGGTTAGTTTGCAATAATGTTTTCCGACGAAATGTGTTGAGAGTATTCTTATTGGTAATAATTTGATAAGAATTAAACATGTTTTCTCCTTACGGCGTTTAATGCGTTTTTATAGTGTTGATGCAGGAAGTTATTTCTTCTTCATCGGAAAGCTTTTATACAAAGTCATTTAAAGGAATATAGAATGAAACTGAACAAAATTGTTCTGGGTTTAACCTTAGCTATGGGTATTACTTCTTTCGCTCATGCAGCTGACGTGGTTGACCAGGGGCACGGTACTGTAACCTTCACCGGTTCTATCGTGGATGCGCCTTGTTCAATTGACCCGGAAAGTATTGATCAGACCGTTAATCTGGGCCAGGTGTCCAATGTAGCATTAACGGCAAATGGTAATAAAGGGATCTCTACTCCGAAGAATTTTGAAATTAAGCTGGAAAAATGCAACATCGCTGATAAGGGCAAAGCAGTTACCGCGACCTTTACCGGCGCTGAAGGTAACACCGCAGGTATGCTGGGCATGACCGGTACCGCTAAGGGTGCCAGCATCGCCATGACCGACGGTTCTGGTAAAGTGCTGGAACTGGGCAAAGCCACGACCGCTCAGTCACTGCAGAACGGTAACAACACTCTGTCATTCGCCGCTTACCTGCAGGGTGACGGTGCTTCAAGCGGTATTGTCCCGGGTGATTTCAAAAGCGTGACCAACTTTACCCTGTCTTACCAGTAATTAAGTTATTACGCATGCATGTGGTTTATCCACATGCATTTTTTACCCGCAATCAGCGTTGAGCCGAACGATGTGCAGAAAAATAACCGCCTGCATTTTGCTCCAGGCAATGAGCCTTGCTGCTGCCAGTTCTGTCGCCGCCAGCCAGCCACAGGGATGGGGCCGTGTCGGGATGTTCGGGGCGATTATTGAAACGGCCTGTGCGATAGACACTCTCAGCCGCGATCAGACTATTGATATGGGGCTGTTACCCGTCAGTCAGATTGCCCGAAATGGACAAAGCGTTAACCACCCGTTTTCAATTCAACTGGTGAACTGCATTTTGAGCAAAAACGATAAGAATTTGCCTCAATGGCAGCATTTTCAGATCACCTTTGACGGTCATCGCGATGACCAGGCTTTTAGCATAGCAGGTGATGCGCAGGGGATTGCCCTGCAAATAGCTGACAGCAGTGGCAATATTGCCACCCCGGGGAAGCCATTACCGTTGGCCGAACTGACGACAAATAATATGTTATTAAATTACTCTCTACGCTTAGTGAGTAATAACCGGTTACTACGCGCCGGGGAATACTATTCCACGGTGAAGTTCAAAATGGATTATTACTAATCTGTACCAGTCGTCTAATCAAAGTTAGATTAAGTGCTCTGCTGGATTTTAAATAACTTAGCGCGTATTCATTATTGAAATAATGGAAGTGGCACCTGACGGAATATTATAAAAGGTCTGAAGATAATGGCGTTATCTTACTTTAAGGCATTGCCTTCGCGTCCGCGCGTTTTGGGATTAATCATCAGTTATCTTATCAGCGGGGCGGCCATTGACGTTCATGCTGAGGAGTTTTCTTTTAATACCGACGTACTGGACGTAAACGACCGTAGCAATTTCGATTTAAATCAGTTCTCGCGCAGCGGCTATATCATGCCGGGCGATTACGTGATGTCTATCCATATTAATAAGCAAGAGCTGCAAGAGCAGCCTGTGACCTATGTTGTTCCGGAAAACGATCCGAAAGGAAGTGAACCCTGTATCACCCGCGAGATGGTCGAACAGTTTGGCCTGAAAGACGAGATGAACAGCAAGCTCAGCTGGTGGCATGACCATCAGTGTCTGTTGCTTAACAGCCTGCCGGGAATGAGCGCCAAAGGTGATTTGGGTGCGGCGGTGCTGAACCTCGGCATCCCGCAGGCGTATCTGGAATACAGCTCCGGCGACTGGGATCCGCCTTCACGCTGGGATAACGGTATCCCGGGGATCCTGCTGGATTACAACCTGAATGCTCAGACTCAGCGGCAGATGAAAAATGGCGGCCAGAACGCCAGCCTGAGTGGCAATGGCACCCTGGGGGCGAATATGGGGGCGTGGCGTCTGCGTGCCGACTGGCAGACCCGCTATGACCGTCAGAGTCAGGGGGTTAAAAACAACTGGGAGTGGAGCCGCTATTACGCTTACCGGGCGATCCCGCGCTGGGGGGCCTCACTGACCGTGGGTGAAAACTACCTCAACTCGGATATTTTCGACAGCTTCCGCTTTATCGGGGCCAGCCTGGCTAGTGATGACAGCATGTTGCCGCCTAACCTGCGCGGCTATGCGCCCGAAGTGACCGGGGTGGCGAGAACCAACGCTAAAGTGATTATCAGCCAGCAGGGGCGGGTTATCCAGGAAACCCAGGTCGCGTCCGGGCCATTCCGCATTCAGGATCTGAACGATGCGGTTACCGGCCAGCTTGACGTGCGGGTAGAAGAGCAGGATGGCAGCGTACAGGAATTCAAAATTGATACCGCCAGCGTGCCCTATCTGACCCGCCCTGGCATGGTGCGTTACAAGGTGGCCACCGGGCGTCCGAATGACTGGCAGCACCGCACTAATGGCCCGCTGTTCACTACCGGTGAGTTCTCCTGGGGGATCAGTAACGGCTGGTCGCTGTACGGTGGCGGCGTAGCGGGTGGGGATTATAACGCCCTGGCCGTGGGGCTGGGCCGTGACCTGTTGATGCTCGGGGCGCTGTCACTGGATGCCACCCAGTCGCGCGCCCGCCTGCCGGATGAGGATAACACTCTGTCGGGCGGGTCGTATCGTCTGAGCTATTCAAAACGCTTTGATGACTACGACAGCCAGGTGACTTTCGCCGGTTATCGCTTCTCGCAGCAGAACTATATGAGCATGAGCGAGTATCTGGATGCGCGAACATACGGTACCCGTTCGCAGAACAGTAAGGAGATGTACACCATCACCTTCAGCCAGCAACTGCGCCAGCTGGACCTCAGTGCTTATCTGAACTACAGCCATCAGACCTACTGGGATCGCCCGGCTAACGATCGCTACAACCTGACCCTGTCACGCTATTTCGATATGGGGCGCTTTAAAAACATCAGTCTGTCGCTGACCGGCTATCGCAATAAATATAACGGCACTAACGATGACGGCATGTATCTGTCGCTGTCGCTGCCGTGGGGCAGTACCGGGTCGATTGGTTACAGCAACAGCTACAGCCGTAACCAGAATTCGCATCAGGTGAACTATTTCGATCGTATCGGCAACAGCGATAGCTATCAGATCAGTAGCGGCGTTACTAATAGCGGCGCCAGCGCCAGCGGCAGTTACACCCATCAGGGAGATCTTGCCCAGATCAATACCAACGCCAGCTATCAGGAAGGTCGTTACTCCTCCGTCAGTCTGGGGCTGCAGGGCGGCGCCACCGCCACGATGAAAGGCGCGGCGCTGCACCGCAGCGGCAGCTCAGGCGGTACCCGCATGATGATTGATACCGACGGTGTGGCGGAGATTCCGCTGCAGGGCTACGGCGCCAATACCCGCTCGAACCACTTTGGCAAAGCGGTGGTCACCGATGTGGGCAGCTATTACCGCAACCGCATCAGCATCGACCTTAATCATCTGCCGGATAACGCCGAAGCGGTGAGTTCGGTGGTGCAGGCCACCCTGACCGAAGGGGCGATTGGCTACCGGCGCTTTGAGGTTATTTCCGGCGAGAAAGCGATGGCGGTGATCCGCCTGGCGGATGGTTCGGTGCCGCCGTTTGGGGCCACGGTGCTGAACAGCAAGAAGCAGAATGTCGGCATCGTCGGTGACGAAGGCAGCGTTTACCTCAGCGGTATCAGGCCCGATGAGCGGATGAAGGTGAACTGGGGCGGCAAAGCGCAGTGCCAGTTAGAGCTACCCAAAACGTTAGCCATTAATGACCAGGCCAATTTACTGCTTCCCTGCCACGCGCTGAGCGAAGCAAACCCCGAATAGTGAGTCGGGACGCGCAGGTCAGCGCGCGGCCCGCTAAAACAGACCTTTAACGAGACACAGACCATGAAAATGAAATTTAACGCCCCGATACTGACCGGCAGCCTGCTGCTGGCACTAAGCACTCAGTCGGCATTCGCCGCCATCGCCCTCGATCGCACCCGGGTGATTTACGACGGCAGCCAGAAATCCATCAGCCTGAACGTCAGTAACGAGAACAAGCAGTTGCCCTATCTGGCCCAGGGCTGGATTGAAGATGCCAGTGGTAAAAAAATCTCCAGCCCGCTGACCGTGCTGCCGCCGGTGCAGCGCATTGAGCCGGGTGCAAAAAGTCAGGTGAAAGTGCAGGGACTGCCGGCAGTCAACGCGCTGCCGCAGGACCGTGAGTCGCTGTTCTACTTCAATATGCGTGAAATTCCGCCGCGCACCGATAAGCCCAACACGCTGCAAATTGCGCTGCAAACGCGTATCAAGCTGTTCTACCGTCCGGCATCCCTGATGAATACCGCGGGTGCCATGACCACGCCGTGGCAGGAAAAGATCACCCTGCACAAACAGGGCGACCGTTACGAGGTGAATAACCCCACCCCTTACTACGTCACCCTGGTGGACGGCAGCAGCACGGTGAAAGGCGAATCAGCCAAAGGTTTTGAACCGGTGATGGTGGAGCCCAATGGCAAAGCCAGCCTGACCGTCGGCTCCGGCGTGCTGGGCAGCAGCCCGGTACTGACCTATATCAACGATTACGGTGGCCGCCCGCAGCTGAAGTTCACTTGCAGTGGAAGCAGTTGCAAGGCCGAGGCGGTTAAGGACCGTTAATTCAGAGACGTAACCGTTAATGCCGGGGGGGATGCATGCAACAGAGAAAACGGATGAAGAACATAGCAGGATTTTTACTGGCCGACTGGCGAGGACTGATCGTGACGCTGATTACCACCTTTGGTGCTTCGGCATTAATCATCGCCGGAGTGGTGGTGATAACGCAGGCACGTGCCGCCGATAACTGGAATGTGGATGGTGCTAACGGGGTTTTACAGGTACACGGAGCGCTAACTGAGAGCGCCTGCCGCCTGGATATGGCTTCCGACCGCCAGGATTTTTCATTAGGGGAGATCGGCACCGGGCGGTTACGTCATCTTGGTGACCAGGGAACCCCGGTAGAGGTGCAGATAAAATTGCGCGACTGTCTGGCAGAGTCCACCGGCAGCGTCTATGACCATATCGGCAACCGGCTGTGGAGCCGCGAGCAGCCCGTGGTGACGGTCAGCTTTCTCGGCCCGGCAGATGACAATAACGCGCAGCTGTTGAAAGTGGTCGGTGCCGGAGGGATTGGCCTGCGTATCACCGACCTTCAGGGGCGTGATGTTCGTCTCGGGAGCAGCGGCGAACCGCTGCTGCTGACGCCGGGTCAGAACCAGCTGAATTATACCATCACCCCCGAGCGCACCCGGGCACCCTTAAAGGCCGGGGCTTATCAGGCACAGGTTAACTTTGGGCTGAGTTATGACTAGGTTATTGCGCTGGATTATCAGTTTTTCAGCCAGCATCTGCCCATTATTGCTACTCAGTGACTATGCTGCCGCTAACACCAATGTGACGGTGCGAGTGACGGTATTAGCGCCGTTATCCTGCGTGATAAATGGCAATAAGCCGATCATGGTTGATTTTGGCAATGCGGTGCAGACGGGAAAGGTGAATGGCAGCAATTATATGCAGACGGTGAATTATGATATGACCTGTGAAAGTACCAAGACCAATGCTTTGAAAATGAAAATAAACGCCCAGGCGGCAAGTTTTGATGGTAAGGCGGTTCTCACCAGTAACGGCAATTTAGGCATCGCCTTATATAACGGTAATACCCGGCTGGGCGTCAATGAATGGTTTAACTTTACCTGGCCAAATAAACCCGTATTAAAAGCCGTTCCTGTAAAAAACGCAGGCGCTACCCTTAAAAGCGGAGCATTCTCCGGTGCAGCAGTAATGATGGTGGACTATCAATGAGTGAAAAATATATCAGGCTGCTACAGGCAGGGGCTTTTTGCCAGCTGACCGTCATCCTACTCTACAGCGCCCTTTCCCATGCCGCGCCGGGAGATATGACGTTTAAAGGGACACTGATAGACCAACCGGCCTGTACCATCAGCCAGGGGACTGACCCTTACGTAAATTTTGGCAAGGATATACTGACGACTAAAATTGACGGGGTGAACTACAAGAAAGAAGCAAACTATACCATTGTCTGTAGTAATAATGTCAATAATTCACTGAGGATGCGCCTTGAAGGACAGGGGAGCAGTTTTGACAGCAAAGCGGTGTTGACCAGTAATAAGGATGTTGGCGTGGCAATCTATATAGGCAGCACCCGGGTTGGTGTCAATGAATGGTTTAATTTTACCTATCCTACAAAGCCGGTAATCAACCTGGTTCCGGTTAAAAAAACAAATGTGATATTAAAAGGCGGAAGTTTCTCAGGCGCCGTGCAATTTAAGGTGGACTACCAGTGAATAGCCAAAAAAAAACTGCGTCAGCAGCAGGAATAATCGCTCAGCTCTCTTTTTTTATCCTGTTCAGTCCGGCAGGGTTCGCCGCAGAACCCAGCCTGCGTTTTGATGGCACGATGATTGAACCGCCGCCCTGCGTGATTAATGGTGGCACGCCAATCAGCGTTGATTTCGGCAATGCGGTAATGACCACGCGGGTAGACGGGGTTAACTATATCAAGGAAGTCACCTATGGCCTCAGCTGTACCGAAGCGACCTCTAAAACCCTGCGTTTGCAGATAAAGGGGAGTGCAGCCAGCTTTGACAGCACCCGGCTGGCAACCGATAAGGGGGATCTGGCGATTGCGCTGACCGCCAACGGTAAAGCCCTCCCTGTCAATCAGTGGCTTAACTATACCGACCCGTCAAAACCCGTGCTTAAGGCGGTGCCGGTGAAAAAGACCGGCGCCACCCTGGCCGGGGGCGCTTTTAAAGCCACAGCCACCATGATGATCGACTATCAGTAATTGATAAAGACACGGACAGATGCTTAAAAAAATAGTGTGGACACTGCTGGCGGGGATGTTTATGGCTCATCCCGGCAGGGCAGAGGATAATTTCACCCTGAAAGGGATCTTACTTGAACCGCCAAAATGTGGTTTCAACGGCGGGTTAACGGCGCTGGTAAAATTTGGCGAGCGGGTGGGGGTCAATAAAGTAGACGGTAGTAACTACAAACAAAAATTACCTTATCTGATGTATTGCGAAGAGCAGTCTAAACCCTGGGACATGGCCCTGGTTCTTACCGGTAGCGTCACCAGCTATGACAACGCCGCAATACAGACCAATATTAAGGATCTGGGTATTCGGCTGTTGATTAACGGCCAGCCCTTTGCCGTTGATCAACCAGTGCCGATGGTCTTCAGTAAACCGCCGCTGATTGAAGCCGTTCCGGTTAAAAAGCCCGGCAGCACCCTGAGCACCGGTGCATTTGAGGCAACAGCAACGATAGGGATAAATTATCAGTGATGAACCACCACAGTAAAAGTTATTATCCGCTTACCGGCTCAGTCTGGAAGATCCTCGGCTTGCTGCCGCTGTTATTCTGCTCGTGGGTATATGCTCAGGATAACGTGATCATGCGTGGAGCACTGGTCACTGAGCCCTGTATTATTGCGCCGGGTGATGAAAGTATTCAGCTGGATTTTGGCGCAGTGGTGGATAACTACCTTTATATACATCAGCGGACCCTCGGGCAACGGTTTCAAATCAACCTTACTGACTGCGATCTTACTCTGGGCACCATCGTTAAAGTGGCCTTAAGCGGTACGGAAAACACCCGTTTACCCGGTCTGCTGGCAATCAGCGCCGCCAGCAAATCTGCGGGGATAGCCATTGGCCTGGAAACACCGGAAGGCAAGCCGTTACCGTTCAATGAGCAGGGCGGGGCGCGCGGTCTTTTTACGGGCAGGAACAGAATACCACTGAAAGCCTATATCCAGGCGGAACCGCAGGCGATAGCCAATCGCAGTATTCAATTCGGACCGTTTAGCGCGGTAGCGACATTCAGCCTGGAATATCAGTAAAAGTCTCTCTCTGATGAGGAAACTCTATTCGGTAGAGTTGAATTATCTGTTGGTTAATGAGTCATGCTGATACCCATTTACTTAGGAAGAAAGTGAATCTATTATGCATTCAAAAATAGTGTTTATTATTTTCGTTCTGTTTTCAATGCAGTCGTATGCGGGGAAGTGGCCAATTGCCACCAGTGTTACTATTAAGGAAAAAGGCCGACTTGAACTTAACGCTGAAATGGTGGAGATTGGTGCGGCAGCCGATACTAAATTAGGTGATAATAACTATTGGGGTTATGCAGGGATTGTAACAAGACAGGGGAGGATGCCTGGTGTGCTTGGGTCGATGATGGGAAGTTGCATAATAATAATCCCGAAATCATTTCAAACTCAAGGTAAAACATATGAGGAAACAATTGCCTATGCATATAGAGCATGTAGTAAAAGAATCCAGGTATATGATGAATATAGCTCTTGTATAGGATATGCTTTATTTAGTCCCTATCAACTTGATTGGGACCAGGTGTACAGCCCGATTGGTACCTGTTTTCAACTTGCTGATGTTAATCAATGGTGTTCACTCACCACACCAGAGTTGAACATCAATCATGGGGTGATATCGGTCAAAGAAGCCGCCGGAAATCGGGCAAAACAGACGATGAATATTAACTGCACTATACCGTCCAAAGTTACCTTAACTCTGCTTGGTGGTAAGGACACTATCCCCATCGGCGGGGGAACCTCATACCTGACCTCCTCTTTGGGTGTATTAGGTAAAGAGATATCCCTTCAGGCAGGTAACAACTCTGTGGATATTATCTCTGAACTTAATAACGTGAAGGAAGGCGAGTGGAACGCCAGTGCGGTGATGATGATGGAACTTAACTAACGTTGCATTATTTTAGCGGCGATAACCGTGTGCGACTGCTGCTTCAGAAGCATCAGTCGCATTTTTTTATCCTAAGCACGAGTGGTCATTATACATTTTGGTGGGTATTTCTGAATTAGCCGCTGCCCGCTTAATATAGTTCTGATTAATGCATACGCCATAACGTGGCAGGGTAATGATAAAGTCATCGGGCAGGCCGTTGGCGCTTAACAGGGCGCGGGTGCGACAAATAAGCTGGTTGTAGCTGCTTTCTCTGGCTTCGTAGTCTTCACTGTGCCATATCCGCTTAACAATCTCCTCCCGCTGATTGATCCCTTTAACCAGGTAATCAATTAAACGGGTTTGGTTTTTACTAAGCTTTATTTTTTTATTCTTTGGTTTTAATACCAGTTTTTGAACGTCAATAACCAGTATGTCATTTTCAAAGTACGATATTTTTTCCATTTTCAGACGTGACTCTCCGGTGGCTTAAATTAATCCATTAAAGTGAAGCGTTGTGTTCAATCCCGGCGCCTGGGTTTTCTCTCTGTTTTGCGTTTAACTTCCTGCATGAACTTAAGCGGCTTTTACAGTTGAGAAGGTCATTTTTTGACGAAGCCACTTTAGCAAAAACTAATGATTTGTGGATGTATATAATGCATTATCGAGTTACAATAGATTTTGAGCATTGTTTTTTTATTGTAAATAGATTTTTATTCTGATTGTTACTATAGTCGTACATCTACGATAAAATCAGTCAGCACAGGATGGATTCAGCAGTACCTGAACTGATGCTGTGACAGGACGTTCCACTGGCTGATGGATTAACGGTGATGAGAAAATGAAGCGAACGAAACAAGATTGAGCTGTTGATATATCCCGGGGGAATAAAAATGGAGTACCTGATTAACCATAGTGTGAAGTTCAATCCTGTGGACTGCACGCTGTTCAGTCCGGGATTTACGGTTGATATGATCACCATCACTCGCTTAAGCAGCGACCTGTTGGTTTTATTTGTAGAAAACAATCAGGTGCCGCTCAGCAGAGAGACGATCCTAAATAAACTGTGGGAAAATCGTGGATTAAGTGCATCCAGTAATAATCTTAATAACTATGTTTCAATTCTACGCAAGGTGATGAAGCAGTGCGGCAGTCCCGGCGTTATAACCACTATTCCCAAATATGGTTTTTTATTTAATGCTGAGGTTGTGCGGTTAGATGAAACTGAGGTGGTTCCGGCAGACCGGCCTGTCGAAAGTGCGATAAAAGAGCAGGAAAGTTACCATGATGAAATTAAGCCAGAAACAACGCTAAAAGTCGTACCTGAGGCGGGCGATGTTGACATTAAAAAAAGGAATGTGAATCCTGTCTTGTATTTAATGCTGCCTTTAATGATAGTGAGTTTAGCTATTACAGGACTGTTTCCTGAGGTTTATAACTATTTCAGGCTGAGCTCGATCAGAAGTGAAATACTTCGTATTGATCATTGCCGTGTTTATCTGATTGATGATGTTACCCGCAGAATGGACAGTGATTGGGTAACTGCTGAGATTAACGTTATTTTAAGTCGTGAGGGGATAAGCTGCCACGCCAATACGAATATCTATTTTTCAGGCAGAAGAATTCTCGATGAAAAAAAGGACCCTGCTGTTGGTGCTGTATTGAGCTATTGCCCATTTGCAAGTCAGGCACCTTGCGACAACTACAATTATTACCGTTATGAAGGTGCCCATGACCAGAAAAAATAAGGGCTTTCTGTTTTATTTTTTGCTGCTAATCCTGCTGGCAATCGCCAGTTGGTGGCGATGGGATAATATGAAAAATCCCGAGCAGTTTGACTGCTGGGGGCGTTTACATATTCGCAATAGCCTTGTCAGTTGTGTAAGGGAAACTAACGCGGATATCTTTCTGTCGATGCGAAAAAAAGAACAGGGTTATCTGCTAATCTCTGGTAGTTGGGCCTGTAAGGATCTGCCCTTAAACCCATTAAATGGGTTAGTGCATTTCAGTTATGAGAAGGATGGCAGCTATTACTCTCTTCATATGAAGGAGAGAAATGCCCAGTTAGAAGAGATCTTTGGTATGCTGAAATATCCTCAAATTAAGCTAAAGGTGACCCAGCTGAATTCGGGTGACAATATCCTGTCATTGCGCAATGAGATCCTGATGCTGTGCACTAATGATTAGCCGCGGGTGAGGGGGCGTTCCTTTACGGATACTCAGGTGCCCGGCACAGGCTCCATTAACATTTGCAGTTCACTCGCTACAGCTTCTCCCTTTACCTGCCACTCATGCTAAAATCACTCTGTTTGCATGACCGGGCATCTGCCCCTGAATCCTAATCCCTTCCTCGTCGGGCTTAACGACGCGGCGGGGATTTTTTTCATCTATTGTTTGTTGCGGGTTTTCCCCCGCGCCACCGTTTTGAAAGGAGTTGCTATGAATAACACCCTGGGTAACCAGTACGATAACTCGCTGGTGTCTAACGCCTTCGGTTTTATGCGTTTTCCGGTCAATTTTCAGCCTTACGACAGTGATGCCGAGTGGGTGATTACCGGTATTCCGTTTGATGCAGCCACCTCCGGTCGTCCGGGAAGCCGTCTTGGTCCAGGCGCTATTCGTCAGATTTCCACCAATCTGGCCTGGGAAGGTTGCCGCTGGCCGTGGGAGTTCAACCTGCGTGAACGCCTGAACGTGATTGACTGCGGCGATTTGGTTTATGCTTTTGGTGATTCTCAGGATCTGAGCGATAAACTCCAGGCGCACGCCGAGAAATTGCTGGCCAGCGGCAAGCGGATGCTGACCTTCGGCGGGGATCACTACATCACGCTGCCGCTGCTGCGCGCCCATGCCAAAACTTTTGGTAAAATGGCGCTGGTTCACTTCGATGCGCATACCGATACCTATTCAAATGGCCCGACCTTCGATCATGGCACCATGTTCTATACGGCGCCAAAAGAGGGTCTGATCTCGCCTGAGCACTCGGTGCAGATCGGTATCCGTACCGAGTTTGATAAGTCGCTGGGCTTCAACGTGCTGGATGCTGCGCAGGTCAACGACCGCAGCGTGGAGGACATCCTCGCTCAGGTGAAGCAGATTGTGGGTGACCTGCCTGTCTACCTGACCTTTGATATCGACTGCCTCGATCCGGCCCATGCGCCGGGAACCGGTACGCCGGTGATCGGCGGCCTGACCAGCGACAAAGCCAGCAAGCTGGTACGTGGCCTGCAGGGCATGAACATTGTCGGGATGGATCTGGTGGAAGTAGCTCCGGGTTACGACCAGTCTGATATTACCGCGCTGGCGGCTGCCAGTCTGGCGCTGGACATGCTGCATGTTCAGGCAGCCAATAAGGGCTGATGAGCTGACATTCCGACGCTGCTACCGACGGCGTCGGGATATTTCCCGGTGTGAGCCTTGCCTCTCACCTGACGTACTTCGCAAGATAAATGTTTACCGTCACATCTAGTAATTAACTTCCAGAAATCATCTAAATATAATCAATAAAAAATAACAGACATGACGTTATCGCCTGTCCGCTACAGATAACATCACGTAATATAAGAATAATCCCGTCAATCATGAAGCCTGATACTTCCCCTTCTTCATAAAGCCAAACTGAATCTAATGCCAATAAAAAACCAAAAAAGCCACTGGTGATCATTTAATGAGCAATGTGAGTGTTAGTTTTATGGGTGAAACTTTTTTAATTTTTTTTAGTATTATTTACAGTTTTTTTTAAATTATTTTTTAATCTTGATGATTTGTTTTTTGTTTTAAGTAATTGATTTTAATAATTTTATTATTGGGTTTTATTCGATTATTACATCTCATAACACATTATCCCTATTGTTTTTTAATTGTTATTTGTGGTGCGTCAGTTTTTCTCTGTTGTTCTGGTGGAGTCTGAATTCAATCTGAGAGGATATTCTTTGTTTTTCTTGCAAAAGGATTCTTATCAAATTTATAGTAAATTTTATTTTTCGTGATCGTCTGCACACTTACCCTAAATAAAATGATATGCAAATCCATTTCGCCAATATCGCCTATTGACGCATTGATTATCACTTCTATATTGAGCGTATTAGATAAGGAACAAAGTTTCATATTTGAAACAAATGGCAGGAGTAATGTGAATGAGCTGGAATAATGTCTGTAATATTTCGCAGATACAGGCTGACTTTCCTTTCGCCGCTAATATCGAAGGCCGTGAAATAGGGGTTTATCTGGTCGACGGAGAGTATTACGCGCTGGAAGATGTCTGCCCGCATGCGTACGCCCTGCTGAGTCAGGGTTTTGTTGAGGATGGCAAGGTGGAATGCCCGCTGCATGAGGCGGTCTTTGATATTAAAACAGGTCGCTGTCTTCGTGAACCTGGCGAACGAGATTTGACGCGTTATCCCCTCCGGGTGGTGGCCGGGCAGATTCAAATCAATGTGGTGACAGAGGACCAACCGTAATGAGCAATCAATCCGCGTTTAATCCGCAGCTGCCTGAAAGCCGCCAGTTTACACCGCCCAAAGAGGGCGGGAATGGGGCCATCCATGTCCCGGGCCAGTACCAGAATATTATCTGGCAGACGCGCCGCCGGGAGCCGGAACCTTTTGAAGTGACGTTAATTACTGAGCTGGAAGCGCTGTTCAGCCAGGGCATCGCCACGCTGGCACAGCTGGTGCCAGCGCTTAATCAGCAGCGGGTCTTTGACCGCAGCGGCACGCCATGGACGGAAGAGAGCTTCCGGGATTTCCTCCGGGTCAACGGCTACTGAACAGGGAGTGAATAATGAATGTAAAACAGTATCTTGATGAAGGTCTGCGCGGGCTGTGGTATCCGGTTTTGGCCAGCTGGGAGGTGCATTCCGCCCCGGTAGGTATTACCCGACTGGGGCAGCAGATTGTGGTATGGCGTGATGCACAAGGTCGCCTGCAGGCGCTGGAAGACCGCTGTCCGCATCGCGGTGCACGACTGTCGATGGGCTGGAATCTGGGGGACCGCATTGCCTGCTGGTATCACGGAGTCGAAGTCGCAGGAAGCGGAACGGTGACCGATGTTCCGGCGGTGGATCGCTGCCCACTGGTCGGCCAGAAATGCGTCCGCACCTATAGCGTGCAGGAAGCGCATGGGGCGATTTTTATCTGGTTTGGGGTGACCCATGACGAGGCTGCTTCCGAGCTGGTGTTCCCGCAGGAGCTGGCTGACAGCGAGCACTACAGCCATTTCCTCTGCACGGCCGCATGGAACTGCAACTATCAGTATGCGCTGGAAAATGTGATGGACCCGATGCACGGTACCTATCTGCATTCGTCGTCACACTCGATGGCCGAAGGCGATCGGAAAGCGGATATGGTCCTGGCGCTGACCGACACGGGGTTCCTGTTCCAGAAAGAGGGACAGAAAGGCGTCAACTTTGACTGGGTGGAGTTTGGCGAAAGTGGTGCCCAGTGGATGAGGCTGTCCATTCCCTATCAGAAGCGTTTTGGGCCGGGTGGCCCGTTCTGGATTGTAGGGATGGTGGTGCCGGAAGACACTGACCACTGTCGGGTATTCTTCTGGCGTATTCGTCAGGTTGACGGCTGGCAGCGTGATATGTGGCGCTTCTTCTACCGCAACCGCCTGGAGGGTCTGCACTGGGACGTGCTGGAGCAGGACAGAGTGATCCTCGAGTCGATGGCTCCGGCAGCCCGCGATCATGAGTATCTCTACCAGCACGATGTCGGGCTGTCGCGCCTGCGCCGTCTGATGCAAAAGGCGGCGAAACAGCAGATGGCGACGCTGGCAGAGAACGCTGCCGCACCGGAGCCGCGCTGATGGCCGGGCTGTTGGCCGGCCGGCGTATCGTGGTGACCGGTGCTGCGCGTGGACTGGGCTGGCAGTTTGCCCGGGATATGGCTGCGCAGGATGCACGAGTGGTCATGCTGGATATCCTCGCGGATGAGCTTGAGCAGTGCGCCACCCAGCTGCGTGAGACCGGTGCGCAGGTGGAGCACCGGGTACTGGATATTGCCGATCCGCAGGCGATTGAACGCACCTTTACCGCACTGGGTCAGAGCGGGCCCATTGATGGATTAGTCAATAACGCCGCCCTCGCCACCGGTGTGGGTGGCAAAAATATGCTGGAGTACGACATTGATCTCTGGGATCGCGTGATGCAGGTCAACGTGCGCGGCAGCTGGCTGGTGTCAAAAGCCGCCGTGCCGCTGATGCCCCCGGGGGGGAAAATCGTCAACGTGGCATCCGATACTGCCCTGTGGGGCGCGCCGAATCTGATGGCCTACGTGGCCAGTAAGGGGGCCATTATCGCGATGACGCGCTCAATGGCGCGTGAGCTGGGCGAGCGGGGACTTTGTGTCAACGCTATTGCGCCCGGGCTGACGCGGGTGGCGGCGACAGAGTATGTGCCGGCCGCCCGCCATCAGCTTTATGAGCAGGGACGGGCGCTGCGCGGAGCACAGCATCCTCAGGATGTCAGCGGTAGCGTGATCTGGCTGCTGTCCCCGCTGGCGGACTTCGTTACCGGGCAGCTGTTGCCGGTCAACGGTGGTTTTATTTTTAACTGATGTTCGGGAGTGAGTATGTCTGACGAAACCGGCTGCCGTTACCTGATCCCTGGACTGGATCGCGGTTTACAACTGCTGTTGGCGTTTGGGCAGCAGCAGCGAGAAATGACGTTTACCGAACTGCACCGCCTGGTTTCGATGCCTAAGGCGACGGCTTACCGGGTGGTTCAAACACTGGAATATCTGGGCTTCCTGGAGCGTAACCCCCGGACGAATACCTTCAGTCTCGGCATGATGGTACTGAGGCTGGGATTTGAATATCTTGCCTCGTTGGATGTGGCACGCGCCGGTCAGCCGGTGATTGAGCAGCTTCGTGATGCCAGCCTTTGTAGCAGCCATCTTGCGATTCGCGACGGGTCCGATCTGGTCTACATCGCCCGTGTCAGTGCGGCGGGAACGCAGATCAATCAGGTGAGTATCGGTACGCGACTGCCCGCGCACTGCACGTCGCTGGGCAGAATGTTGCTGACCGACCTCAACCGTAGCGAGTTTGAGCAACTTTATCCTGACCCCATACTGCCGGGCAGTGAGCAGGGGACCTTACAGGATCGTGATGCACTGTGGGAGATGGTCCAGCTTGACAGGCAACGCGGCTACGTGGTGGGTGAATCCTTTTTCCGCTGGGGGATCTCCTCGATTGTCTATCCCGTTTTCGACCGCAACCGACGCGTTTGCGCCGTTGTCAGCATCCTGGTTCCTGCAGGAGAGATCCCTGACGCTGACCGTAAGCGACTACAGCAAATGGTGGCTGATGCAGCAGCAAAAATCTCCGGTTATTTAGGGCACCGTTTAAAAGCGGGCTAATGCGTAAAACAGGTAAGGGTGACGCCGCGACCGTTGCGGTGGGGCATCTGCACGCCAAAATTCAGAAAATTGACCAAAAAAGAGGCAGGATCATGAGCGTATGCGGAATTGAGAAGCTGGAGTTTGGCGTGGAGGATCTGGCGCTGTGCAGCAAGTTTATGGTGGATTTCGGGCTTTCCGCGCGTGATGCCAGCCATTTTCAGACGCTGAGCGGGGCAGAGGTGGTGCTGCACCCTGTCGATTGTCAGGATCTGCCGCCCCCCTTTGAACCCGGTTCTACGCTGCGGCGTGTCACCTGGGGCGTCAGCGATCGTGCTGCACTGGAGGCTATCGCGGATAAGCTGAGTGGCCGGGTGCCCTTTGAAGAAAAGCACGGCGCGTTGCACTGCACTGACCCAAACGGTATGGCGTTATGTATCGCCATCAGCCAGCAGCAGGCGGTCACGCTGGACGTTCCTCCGATGAATCAGTGGGGCGATATACGCCGGGTCGATTGCCCCAGCCCTGTCTACAGCCAGGCGACCCCGATTAACATCGGTCATGTGGTGTTCTTTGTAAATGACCTTGCCGAAACCGAGCGCTTCTATCGTGAGGTGCTCGGTTTCCAGGTATCAGACCGTTACATCAACCGTGCAGTATTTTTGCGCACGCAGCCGTGCGGAGGCCATCACAACCTGTTCCTGCTGCAATTACCCACCGGTAAGCGTGGCCTGAATCACGTGGCTTTCAACGTTCGTGATATTCACGAGGTGGCTGGCGGTGGGCTGGCGATGAACAAGCAGCAGTGGAGCACCTTTATTGGCCCAGGCCGCCATCCGGTTTCCTCCGCTTATTTTTGGTACGTCAACAGTCCGACCGGCGGTGCTTTTGAGTATTACACCAATGATGACTGGCTGACAGAGAACTGGCAGCCGCGTGAACTCGAGCACTCGCTGGTTTCGTTCACCGAATGGGCCGTGGAGGGTGGCATCGACTACACCACCCGCCGTCAGCAAAAGCAGGGGGCAGTATGAGCGCCGGAATTGTCATTATTGGCAGTGGCCAGGCCGCAGGCTGGGCGGCGAAAACGCTGCGTGAGGGCGGATACGATCGGCGTATCAGTATCGTGGCAGATGAACCCTGGGATTTTTACGAACGTCCGCCGCTGTCGAAAAGTGTGCTGCTGGACAATGACCCCTCACTGACCCGCCTGTTTAGCGAGGTATCGCAGGCGGCGCTGGATCTGACCTGGTATCGACCGCTGCGGGCAGAAATGATCGCGCGGTCAGAGCAGCGCGTGATGCTCAGTAACGGGCAAACCCTGCCTTACGATCAGTTGCTGATTGCGACCGGCAGCCGCCCACGTATGCCAGGCCGTGAATGGCAAAACCATCCGCGTATTCATACGCTGCGGAGCTGGCAGGATGCACTGACACTGAGGGCCGGCCTCAGCGACTGCCGGCGGCTGGCTGTCGTCGGTGGGGGATGGATTGGACTGGAGATTGCGGCATCCGCACGTCAGAAAGGCATCGACGTGACGATTTTTGAGCGCCAGCCCGCATTGTGTCAGCGCAGTGTCGACCCGGGGGTCTCTGCCGCCCTGCTGGCGCTACATCAGCAGCATGGCGTTGAGCTGCACACCGGCTGCGGTGAGATCCAGCTCTCTTACCGGCAGAGTCTGCCGCAGATCAGCAGTACGCGCACGGCGGTGCAGATATTTGATCGCGTTGTGGTGGGCATCGGCGTTGAGCTGAATCTTGAACTGGCCCTGCAGGCCGGGCTGAACGTCGATAACGGCATTGTCGTGGACGGGCAGGGACGAACCAGCGATCCGCTCATCTTTGCGGCGGGCGACGTGGCACGTCATCCCCAGCTTGGCATTTCTCTTCAGTCCTGGGCCTTTGCCCAAAATCAGGCCATAGCCACCGCACGGGCAATGCTTGACCCGCAGTCCCCGCCTTATCAGGCGATCCCGTGGCTGTGGTCGGATCAATATGACGTCAATATCCAGATCCTCGGTCTGCCCGCCGAGACGGGAACCCCCGTCACCCGTTCACAGGGGGACAGTACGCTGTGGTTCCGACTGGGAGCGGACTGCTGTCTGCAACAGCTGGTGGCATTTAATGACGCGCGCAGTATCAAACTGGCCAAGCGCTGGATGGCGGCGGGAACCCGGCTGGAGGCTGAACGGCTCGCCGACCCTGATTTCCCGCTGATGTCGCTGCGCTGACCGGAGGCGATACTGATGAGCATATCTGAATATCAGCCTGCCACGGCGGCCGTGGATGCGCAGTGCAGCGGGGAGGTTCGCTGGTCGATCCCGCTGGCCCTGTTTGCCTGCGTACTGCTGGCCTTTTTTGACAAGGTGAGCATTGCTGCGCTGTTTTCTGACCCGATCTTCCAGCAGGCGCTGGGGATTGATTTTGATACCACCCGACTCGGGCTGCTAATGAGCGCCTTTCTGCTCAGTTATGGCTGCTCGTCGGTGCTGTTAAGTGGGCTGGGCGACAGGATTAATCCGCTGCGCTTACTGACCATCATGATGCTGTCGTGGTGTCTGCTGATGATCGCGATGGGCTTTTGTCATTCCTACAGCATGATGCTGGTGCTGCGCGTGGCACTGGGTGTGGCAGAAGGCCCCCTGTTCCCGCTGGCTTTTGCCGTGGTTCGCCTGAACTTTCCGCAACATCTACAGGCACGGGCCACCATGCTGTGGCTGCTGGGTACCCCCATCGGGGCGGCCATCGGTTTTCCACTTTCCCTTTTTCTACTGACGCGTTTTGGCTGGCAGAGCACCTTCTGGTTTATGGCGTTGCTGACGGTGCCGGTCATGGTCTGGGTCTGGCTGGCGCTGCGAAATCTGCGTCAGATGCCTGCGGGATCGCGTCAGGTCAGTCTGCCGCGTAAAGCGGCGCGCAGGCGTCTGTTCCGCAGCGTTCATTTCTGGATTATTTGCGTGACGAACATCGCTTTCTTGACCTACCTCTGGGGGGTTAACGGCTGGCTGCCGAGCTATCTGGTGGAAGGCCGTGGCATCCATCTCAGTGATGTGGGCTGGCTGTCGTCACTGCCCTTTATCGCCATGCTGTTAGGGGAAGGGGCAGGCGCATGGCTTTCCGATCGCTTCGATCGCCGTGCGCTGGTCTGCTTTATCTCCCTGGGCGGCGCGGCGGCTGGCCTGCTGGCGGTACTGCATCTGCAACAGACCTGGATGGTGATCGCCGCCATGAGCGTCAGCACGTTTATGTGGGGGGCGGGAGCACCCAACATGTTTGCGTTACTGGCAAAGGTTACGCCGTCCAGTGTGACGGCAACCGCCGGGGGAATTTTCAACGGTCTGGGTAATTTTGCCGGGGCGCTGGCACCTGTGCTGATGGGGGCGCTGATTGCCTCTACGCACAGCATGGACAGTGGCCTGCTTTTTCTGGTGGTGATGGCCGTGCTGGGTTGCATGCTGTTACTTCCGATGCTGAAACGTTACTGAGGAGAGTTAAACCATGTCAAATACTGGAGAAAAAGCGGCTGTCAAACCTGCCAGCCTGCCCATGGATCAGTGGATTGAGTCCCGCATTGCTCGTTTTTCCGGGCGTAAATATGACTGGGAGGCGCTGAAGTTTCAGGCCGATTTTGACCCCAAATACCGACGGGCACAGATGCGCTATATCGGTACGGGGGCGACCGGGGTTGCCGCCGATGGTAATACCGTCCCTGCGGAGAATTTTACCTTCTCGACAATGGTGTTACCGGCAAAATGTGAAGGCCCGCTTCATCTGCATGACGATGTGGAAGAGGTGTTTTTTATGCTGAAAGGGTGCATCACGCTGATGGTGCAGGACGGCGACGGCTATTACGAAACCGTGCTGAACGAGCGCGATCTGATATCCGTTCCGGCGGGCATTTATCGCGGCCTGTTTAACCACGGCGAGGAAGAGGCGCTGATGTGCGTGATGCTGGGCACGGCGAAACCGCATATTCCGACCTACCCCGCCGGACACCCCCTGTCACGAGTTAAGCGCCAGCCGGTATCGTCATGATTGCGTGGCATGAAGCGGGAAGCGGCCCGGCGCTGGTTCTGCTTCATGGCATCAGTTCAGGCAGCAGTAGCTGGCATAAACAGCTGAACGATCCGCGGTTGCAGGGCTGCTGTCGTATCCTGGCCTGGGACGCGCCAGGCTACGGAAAGAGCCTTGCCCTGACGGAGGCGGAACCCGCCGCCGAACGGTATGCCGGGGCGCTGGCACAGATGCTGGATGATGCCGGAGAGCAACAGGTGGTGCTGGTGGGGCATTCGCTGGGGGCATTGATCGCCAGCGCCTTTGCCGTGAGCTATCCGCAGCGGGTTAAGCATCTGGTGCTGGCCGACCCTGCGCAGGGCTATGGGCGGGCGACGGTGGAAAAACAGCAGCAGGTGCTCATCCAGCGTCAGCAGCAGCTGGCAGGAGGTCTGGAGAAACTGGCTGCCACCCGGGCGGTCAGGTTGTTGCGGCCCGATGCTGATGAACGCGATGTGGCTACCGTTGCCGCCGGGATGCGGCGGCTTAACCCATCGGGTTTTCTGCAGGCGGTATCCCTGCTGGTGCATGAGGATATCCATGGCTGGCTGGCGAAAAACTCCCGCCCGACCGAAGTGTGGTGTGGTGAGATGGATACGATAACGCCGCCGGTTCAGGCTCAGGATCTTGCCCGCGGTCAGGGCTTCCCCTACCTGCCGATCCCCGGGGCCGGCCATGCCAGTTATCTCGACAATGCGGCCTTTTTTAACCGCCAGCTGCGGCGGGTGATCACCGGAGAGGAAAATGGATCTTCACATTAGAGGGCGGGTCGCGGTAGTGACGGGCGGGTCGTCGGGCATCGGATTCGCCACGCTCAAACTGTTGCTGGCGGAGGGGGCCCGAGTCGCGTTCTGCGGCCGCAATACCACCCGACTGGCCAGTGCTCACGCCGCACTGCGCGAGGCCTACCCCGAAGCCGACATGCTGGCACAGCACTGTGATGTGCTGGATCAACAGGCAGTAGAGCGGTTTGCTCAGGCGGTCAGTCAGCGATTTGGGGCTGCAGACATGCTGATCAACAACGCCGGGCAGGGCTATGTGGCTAATTTTAGTGATACGCCACGTTCCGCCTGGTTACAGGAGGCGGAACTGAAGCTGTTTGGCGTGATTAATCCGCTTGAGGCGTTTTTACCGGCGCTGGAGCGTTCGGATATTGCGTCAGTGACCTGCGTTAATTCACTGCTGGCCCGTCAGCCGGAAGAGCACATGATCGCCACCTCGGCGGCCCGTGCGGCCCTGCTCAACCTGACGCTGTCGCTGTCGAAGGCGCTGGTCCACAAGGGCATCCGTGTTAATGCGATTTTGCTGGGCATGGTGGAGTCCGGCCAGTGGCGACGGCGTTTTGAACAGCGAGAAGACCAGCAGCAGAGCTGGGAGCAGTGGGCCACGGCCCTGGCGGAAAGACGCGGTATTCCCCTCGGGCGTTTAGGTAAACCGGAGGAAGCGGCGCGGGCATTACTTTTCCTTGCGTCTCCCCTGGCCTCTTTTACCACCGGTGCGGCACTGGATGTTTCCGGCGGATTCTCGCGGCAGCTATAAGGATACCCATGAAAAAAATTATGTTGATCGGCTTTGGTGTCATGGCGCAGGAGGTGCTTGCGCGCCTGCCGGCAGGCGTCACTCCCGGCTGGATCCTCGCACGCGAACATCATCATCCCGCTATTCTTTCCCGTTTTGACGGGCAGGTTAAGGCTATCGTTTCTCCTGAACAGTGCGACGGGGAGCCTGACCTGGTGCTGGAGTGTGCCAGCCAGCAGGCCGTTGGGGAGTATGCAGAGGCGATCCTGCTGCGTGGCTGGCGGCTGGCCATCGTCTCAACGGGGGCGCTGGCGAATGAGGTGCTGCATCAGCGTCTCCGGCGCGCCTGCAGTCAGGGCGGGCAGCTGATCCCGCTTTCCGGGGCCGTGGCCGGACTGGACGGGCTGGCAGCCGCAAAGGTCGGTGGGCTGTTGAGCGTGATGTACCAGGCCTGTAAAAGTCCGGAAAGCTGGCGCGGCAGCCGGGCGGAAACGCTGCTCGACCTCAATACCATTACTACCCGGCAGGTGTTTTTTCGCGGCAGCGCCCGGGAAGCTGCACAGCAGTTCCCGGCCAATGCCAACGTGGCGGCCACGATTGCGCTGGCGGGGATGGGGATGGATCTGACTCGCGTTGAGCTGGTGGTGGACCCTGACACGTTGCGCAATACGCATACTCTTCATGCCGCCGGCAGTTTTGGTGAGCTGTATCTGGAACTTCGGGGGTGCCCGTTAGCCCGCAATCCGAAAACCTCGTTACTGGCGGCGCTCAGTGCCGTGCAGATCTGCCGTCAGCTGATTGACGCGTGAAGGAAAAAGAGATGGAAACAGTAAAGCTGTACCTTGCCGGAGAGTGGCGGGAAGGGCGCGGGGAACGCTTTTGCAGTACTTTCCCCGCTGACGGGACGGTGAATGCCTGGCTGAATGCAGCCAGTCTTGACGACGTAGAGCTCGCCGTCAGCGCGGCTGAATGTGCCTGGCGTCAGCCTGAATGGCGCTACATGCTGCCGCACCAGCGTGCGGCGATCCTGCACCGCGTCGGCGATCTGATCCTTGCCCGACTGGAATCACTGGCAGTATTACAAACGCGGGATAACGGTAAGCCGCTGGCGGAAACGCGTGGGCTGGTGGCCAGTGCAGCGGCCACTGCCCACTACTTTGCGGCCGCCTGTGAGGTAATGGAAGGTGAACTGCCGCCGCCGCGCAGCGCTGATTTCATCACCTTAAGCCATTACGAACCGATCGGCGTGGTCGCCGCCATCACCCCGTGGAACTCCCCGATTGCCAGTGAAATGCAGAAGGTCGCTCCGGCACTGGCAGCGGGTAATGCTGTCGTGCTGAAACCGGCTGAAGCCACGCCGTTAATGGCACTGCAGCTGGCTTCGCTGTTTGAAGAGGCCGGTCTGCCGCCCGGCCTGTTAAGCGTGCTGCCGGGGAAAGGGTCGGTAGTGGGAGAGGCGCTGGCACGACATCCGCTGGTGAAAAAGATCTCGTTCACCGGCGGCACCCGCACCGGACGTCTGCTGGCACACGTGGCGGCTGACAGGCTGATCGCCACCTCGCTGGAATTGGGGGGGAAGTCGCCGACCATCGTGCTGGAGGACGCTGATATTGAGCAGGCCGCGCGCGGCATCTGTTATGGCATCTTCAGCTCTGCCGGGCAGGCCTGCATCGCCGGAGCGCGCCTTTTCGTTCACCGTTCGCTGTATCAGCCACTGCTTGACCGGCTGCTGACCCTGACGAGGGGATTATCTCTTGGCGATCCGTTACAGCCCGGTACGCATATAGGCCCGCTGATCAGCGCTGCACACCGTCAGTCAGTGGCGGAATATGTGGCACTCGCACGGGCAGAAGGGGGGGAGATCCTCTGCGGCGGCAGGGCTCCGGACGATGCAGCTTTCGCGCAGGGAAACTGGTTCGAACCGACGATTATTGCCGGACTCAATAACCAGGCGCGGGTGTGTCAGGAGGAGATCTTTGGGCCGGTGCTGGTCGTGATGCCCTTTGATGATGAGGCCGGATTGATCGCCCAGGCGAATGATTCGATCTATGGCCTGGCGGCAGGGATCTGGACGCGGGACATCACCCGTGCGCTGCGGCTGGCCGGGCAGCTGGAGACCGGAACGGTATGGATCAATACCTACAAAGTGTTCTCGGTGGCGACCCCCTTTGGCGGCGTAAAACAGAGCGGTCTGGGACGTGAAAAAGGACTCCAGGGGCTCAAAGCCTGGATGCAGCAGAAGAGTATCTATCTGGCGACGACCCCGGCCATTAATGGCTGGAGCGACTAACTTCGGACGGAAGAGCATTATGAGTGAGACGATAACGGTAGGGGAAGCTCTGGCGCGTACGCTGGAACAGTATGGCGTAACCACGCTGTATGGCATTATTTCTATTCATAATTTACCGATTGCTGATGCGATCGGCCAGCGGGGTAAGCTGCACTTTGTTCCGGCACGCGGCGAGGCGGGGGCGGTCACCATGGCCGATGCTCACGGTCGTTTTAGCGGGCTGGGTGTTGCATTAACCAGTACTGGTGCCGGGGCAGGGAATGCGGTGGGCGCACTGCTGGAAGCGATGAATGCCGGCACGCCGCTGCTGCATCTGACCGGCCAGGTGGAGAAAGTCTGGCTTGACGCTGACAGCGGGTTTATTCATGAGGCCCGCGATCAGCTGGGTTTCCTGCGTGCCAGCAGTAAAGCTGCGCTACGGGTGCATTCCCCGCAGCAGGCGGTGGCGGTAGTCCATCGTGCTATTCAACTGGCACAAACCCCACCCTGTGGACCGGTCTCTGTGGAGATCCCGATTGATATTCAGAATAGCCAGATACCCGTAACGCTGGTCACGGCTGCGGTGGGGCCATTATCACCTCCGGCTGCGCCAGACAGGGTGATCAACGACCTGGCAGAGAGGATCAGAGGCGCACGCCGTCCGCTGTTGTGGGTGGGCGGCGGGGCACTGGGCTGTGAGGCGGCGGTTTCGAGGCTGGCCGATGCGGGCGTGATGGTGATTTCCAGCGCGCACGGGCGTGGTATTTTGCCCGATGCACATCCGCGCAGTCTGCGGGCCTTCCATAATTCTCCCCCGGTCGAGGCGCTGATGGCGCAGAGCGATCTGACGCTGATTGCAGGATCGCGCCTGCGCAGTAATGAGACCCGCAGCTGGACGCTGACGCTGCCGCAGCCGAGAATTCAGATCGACCTCGATCCCGCCGCCGCCAGCCGTAATTATCAGGCGGATGCGGTGCTTAACTATGACTGCCGCTCGCTGCTGAATGCGGTGGCGGAGCGGCTGTCGCCACGGGTGGATCCGGCGCTGGATAGCGCTATTGCTGATGCGGTAGCCCGGTCAGAGCAGAGGCTGCGTCAGGAGTGCGGCGTGTATGCCGCGCTGAATGATGCCGTGGCAGCGGCATTACCGGCCGACGGTATTCTGGTGCGTGATATCACCGTTTCCGGCAGCCTGTGGGGCAGCCGTCTGCTGCCTGCCAGCGGACCGCTGCAGAATATTCACTCCCTGGCCGGTGCCATTGGTATGGGGCTGGCGATGGCCATCGGCACGGCGCTGGCGAATCCGCAGCGCAAAGTGGTGGGGCTGGTCGGCGACGGGGGACTGGCACTGGGCCTGGGGGAACTGGCGACGCTGGTGCAGGAGCGGGCTAATGTCACGCTGCTGGTGATGAACGACGGGGGCTACGGAGTGATGCGGGGGATTCAGGATAAATACTTCGCCGGACGGCAGTATTATAACCAGCTGCACACCCCGGACTTTACCCTGCTGGCCCGGTCGATGGGGCTGCGGGCGTGGAGCGTCGATGCTGCCACTGACTTTGCCGGTGTGCTGGCAGAAGCGGTCGCCCTGCCGGGGCCGTCGTTAGTCGTGGTCAATATGAAGGCGATCGGGCCGCTGCACTTTGCCGGGCCACCGCAGAAAACACTGTATTGATACGGCGGGTGGGAGGGGGCTGACCAGAACAGAAGGTCAGCCCCTACAGACCGGGGCGACCTGCGTTTCAGTCGCCCTGTGTCACCGGTCAGGCATTATTTACCGGCGGCAATACGCTGTTTGATATGGTCAGCACGCGCCTGGGAAGCCGGGTGTGAATCAAACATGCTGCTTTCATGCGTCCCTTCCAGTTTGGCTAACTTCTCAAAGCTGGTCACCAGCCCCTGCGGGTTGATGTTACGTTTCTTCAGCAGATCGAAGGAGTAGTCATCCGCCTGGGACTCCTGGCTCTGAGAGAACTGGGCATTGACCAGCTTCTCACCGATATCGCCGAGCTGTGACTGCGACAGCGAGGCCGCCACGCCACCGGCTGACGCAGCGGCAGTACGGATTGCCGTGGTGGAGTAAGCCAGCTGCATCGCTTTACGGGAGTGGCCCAGCGCCACGTGACCCATTTCATGGCCCAGTACGCCTTCAACTTCATTATCGGTCATCAGATCCATCAGGCCGCTGTAAACGCGGATACAGCCGTTTGCCATGGCCCAGGCGTTGACGTCTTTGGTCAGGTAAACTTTATAGTTCGCCGGGGTGCCGTTGATATTGTCGCCGAGTGCGGCTGAGATTTTGCTCAGGCGTTTGGCATAAGTGCTGCTGGCCGGGGCGATCTGCGCTTCGCTGTCCATCTGCTGACAGGATTTATCACTTAACTCTTTAACCTGTGCATCGCTCAGTGTGGCGGCCTGCCAGGCCTGCGTACCCGACTGCATCAGCGTGTTTGCATCAAAATTCTGACACCCGGTCAGGGCAGTCGCCAGCGCCAGCGCGGCAAAAGAAAAACGTTTGTTCATTCCAGTTCATCCATTAAGGTAACAAGGTATTTAAAATCAGAAAGTTGCAAAATTACGCCGGGCGAAAAATCGCCGGCGCGAGATGTGTTATAGCGCGTGTTCACGTGGTTGCATAGTCACCATCCTCTCAAACGGCAACATATGTGATTCTTTTTACATCCCGCGCCATGTACATGTTACCCGTATTTCATGTACATTGATGGTCGACTTTCCTTCGGCTTTGCCTGATAACTCATTCATTACAATAGGTTAAGGACGGCGAAGCGTTAAATCCGACCTGGAGTAGAAAATGTCTTCTCGTAAAGAGCTTGCCAACGCCATTCGCGCATTAAGTATGGATGCGGTGCAAAAAGCCAAATCCGGCCACCCGGGTGCCCCGATGGGGATGGCCGATATCGCCGAAGTTCTGTGGCGTGACTTCCTCAACCACAACCCAGAAAACCCACTTTGGGCCGATCGTGACCGCTTCGTGCTGTCTAACGGTCACGGCTCAATGCTGATCTACAGCCTGCTGCACCTCAGCGGATACGATCTGCCCATCAGTGAACTGGCTAACTTCCGTCAGCTGCATTCCAAAACCCCAGGTCACCCGGAATACGGCTACACCGTCGGTGTGGAAACCACCACCGGTCCACTGGGCCAGGGCATCGCCAACGCAGTGGGCTTTGCCATTGCTGAACGCACGCTGGCCGCGCAGTTCAACCGTCCCGGCCACGATGTGGTTGACCATAACACCTACGTGTTTATGGGCGACGGCTGCATGATGGAAGGCATCTCCCACGAAGTCTGCTCGCTGGCTGGTACGCTGAAGCTGGGCAAACTGGTGGCGTTCTATGATGACAACGGCATCTCTATCGACGGCCACATTGACGGCTGGTTCACCGACGATACGGCGACACGCTTTGAGTCTTACGGCTGGTACGTCGTGCGCGGCGTGGACGGACACGATGCAGACGCCATCAAAAAAGCGGTGGAAGAAGCCAAAGCGGTGAGCGATAAGCCTTCTCTGCTGATGTGCAAAACCGTGATCGGTTTCGGTTCACCGAACAAAGCCGGTACGCACGATTCCCACGGTGCACCGCTGGGTGATGACGAAATCGCCCTGACCCGTAAACAGCTGGGCTGGAACCACGCGCCGTTTGAGATCCCTGCCGATATTTATGCACAGTGGGATGCGAAAGAAGCTGGCCGTGCAAAAGAAGCGTCATGGAACGAGAAGTTTGCCGCTTACGCCAAAGCCTTCCCGGAGCTGGCGGAAGAGTTCTCCCGCCGCGTGAAGAACGAACTGCCGGCCAACTGGGAAGCCGAGTCGCAGAAGTTCATTGAACAGCTGCAGGTTAATCCGTCTAAAATTGCCAGCCGTAAAGCGTCGCAGAATGCCATCGAAGCCTTCGGCAAACTGCTGCCGGAGTATCTGGGCGGTTCCGCTGACCTGGCACCCAGCAACCTGACGATGTGGTCCGGTTCTAAGCCGATCAACGAAGATGCGGCGGGTAACTACATCCATTATGGCGTGCGTGAATTCGGTATGACTGCCATCGCGAACGGTATCACCCTGCACGGCGGTTTCCTGCCGTACACGGCGACCTTCCTGATGTTTGTCGAATATGCCCGTAACGCGGTGCGTATGGCCGCGCTGATGAAAATCCGCCAGGTCATGGTCTACACCCATGACTCCATCGGTCTGGGTGAAGATGGCCCGACTCACCAGCCGGTCGAGCAGATGGCCAGCCTGCGTGTGACGCCAAATATGAGCCTGTGGCGTCCGTGTGACCAGGTGGAGTCAGCCATTGCGTGGAAATACGCGGTTGAACGTCAGGACGGCCCTACGGCCCTGATCCTGTCCCGTCAGAACCTGGCCCAGCAGGACCGTACGGCAGAACAGCTGGCAAACGTCGCCCGCGGTGCTTACGTGCTGAAAGATTGCGCCGGTACGCCTGAGGTGATCCTGATCGCCACCGGTTCAGAAGTTGAACTGGCCGTCGGTGCGTATGACCAGCTGACTGCGGAAGGCCGTAAGGTTCGCGTGGTGTCTATGCCATCGACTGATGCGTTCGACAAGCAGGATGCGGCTTATCGTGAGGCTGTGCTGCCAAAAGCGGTCAGCGCACGCGTCGCGATTGAAGCCGGTATTGCGGATTACTGGTACAAATACGTCGGCCTGAACGGCGCTATCGTCGGCATGACCAGCTTCGGTGAGTCTGCTCCGGCTGAGAAGCTGTTCGATCTGTTTGGCTTCACGGTAGAAAACGTGGTGGCCAGGGCGAAAGGCCTGCTGTAACCGTCCGGCATCGCCCTTCGGGGCAGTAAGCTGCCAAAAAGGCATCGCATTGCGATGCCTTTTTTTATGGCGGCAGTCAGTCCCGCACGATGTCAGCCAACTGCGCTGCATCCAGATCCCAGCCTGCGGTGCCTTCCTGCGGCAGGAAATGACCGTCATCCGTGCCAATTTCCTGCTGATACAGGGTATTCAGTTTCTGATTAAGCCACATGATTAACGGACGTGATGCCTGCGGATCGCGGGCGAGGTTATTCATTTCCTGCGGATCGTTTTCCAGGTCATACAATTCCAGATCGTTCAGCGCCAGCAGCTGATCCCAGGTCTGGGGCATATTGTGCTGGCGCAGAGAGAAGTAGCGGGCAAATTTGTACCGCCCGTCAAAAATCATCCGTATGCCCGTGCGTCGCCTGAAATCAGGGGAGAGGGCTTTCATTGCAAAATGCTTTTCATCCGGGGTCAGCGCCTTATCGTCGCGCAGGCGAAACATCTTACGCAGATACTCGCGGTCGATATACAGCATCATGTCGTAACAGTAGAGGGTGGCGTTGCGTATCTGGTGCAGTGTTGCCTGCTCAGGCTGGCGGATCAGCGGGCTGAAATCCACACCCTTGCGGTCCTGCAGCAGTGAGGCGCGCTGCGCCTGGGGCCGCCCGGTCAGCCCCAGCAGGGTGGGAACCAGATCCAGGTGGCTGGTCAGTGCCTGACAGCGTTTACCGCCAGGATAGTCCGGATGGCTGACGATCATCGGCACGTGCACCTGCTGGTTGTAAACGCAGGTGCCCTTACCGTGCATCTGATGATAACCCTGCAGCTCCCCGTGATCGGAGGTGAATACCACAATGGTTTTCTGCCGCAGGCCCAGCGCGTCCAGTTCTTCCAGCAGGCGAACCAGGTGGCTGTCATGATCGCGGATGCAGTTAAAATAGTAGTCGCGCAACTTCTTCCAGCGGCGATCCTCATCAGGGAACTGTCCGACCAGCATGGCTCTGGCCTGCTGATAGTCCCACTGGGCAGCGGGTCTGCCGGCCTGATCAAAAGGCTGATGACGGCTGTCGGGCAGGGGGCTGGTATCCCAGCGGGCAGCATAGAGGGTATTTTCCGGCGGTTGCGCCGGACTCATCGGCTGATTCTCATTCAGCGCCTGATGCCACTGCACCCTTTCCCCCGGGGCATCGGTATCGATAAACATGACATCGTGCGGGTTAACCAGGTTGACGGCGAGCAGCCAGGGCTGCTGCGCATCGGCCATATTTCGCCCTTTGCCGCGTAGCCAGCTGACAGCCTGCGCGGTGGTCAGACTGTCATAGACGTAACCGCCCTTGCGCAGGCCAATCAGGTCACCGATGCCGGAATAATCGTCAAAGCCATATTTCTGCATCTGCTGATGCAGCGGCGCATGATCCATATCGTCGATGTTGCCGGAAGGAACGCTGTTCAGCGAGTGATCGAGCAGAGTAGAGAGGTGCCACTTCCCTTTGTAAGCGGCATAGTAGCCTAACGGCTTTATCAGCGAGGCGAGGGTACCCAGTTCCGGGGAGAGACTCCAGGGCATCCACGGCATGCCGGCATTATCAAACATCCGCGTCTGTGGCATATGCAGACCGGTATACATCACCGAGCGCGATGAGGTGCAGACGCAGCTGTTGATATAATGGCGGGTGAACGTGGTGCCGGTGTTCATCAGGCGCTCACGGCCCGGCACGGGAAAAGGGTAGTGGTCGAAGTAACGTTCCTGATCGGAAGTGACAAACAGGATGTTATAACCCTCTGGGAGTTGCTGCGGTGCCCGGGGAGGAGGGGAAGCCGGGACGGGGACGGGGACGGGGGCGTTGGCTGTGCCGGCGGCCAGGGCCGGGGGAAGTAACTGGCTGCTGGCGAGGACCCCGGCACCTTTCAGCAGGGTCCGGCGCGAAATGCCGGATTTATCTGGATTGTGTTCGGCCACGGGAGGCTCCTTTCTCTGGTGTGTTAATCAGACGTTAAAAACAGAAAGTAAGCGCTTCCCCAGACCGCAGATAGACATAAGGTGTGATCTGACTAAAAAATGGCCAGTGGGGGTGCCGTGTGGCGGAAAGTCCGGGATTTTTTAACAAGTTTTGTCTGATTTTGTGACGTAGATCGAAAGTTGAGGGGCGTAATTGATCCCGATCATTCCTATTATTCCTGACATCAATTATTCTAGCTGAAGCGTTTCAGTTAGCTGTTCCGCCACGACCCGCTTGCCGGCAGACACGGGTAAGGGGGCAAGAATGTCCTGTACAAATCGTGGTGGCTGGCTCAGGCTAATCCTCCGATTTCATAGTGAATTCTGATGCAGGAGTGATATGACGGTTCGCATTGCCATTAACGGATTTGGTCGTATAGGGCGCAACGTATTGCGTGCCCTGTATGAAACCGGTCGCCGTGCTGAAATCACGGTGGTGGCCATCAATGAGCTGGCAGAGGCCGCCGGTATGGCGCATCTGTTAAAATACGACACCAGCCACGGGCGGTTTGCCTGGGAGGTCCGCCAGGAGCGCGATCAGCTGTCCGTCGGTGATGACACCATCCGTCTGTTACATCATGCTGATATTGACGCGCTGCCCTGGCGTGAGCTGAATGTGGATATTGTGCTGGACTGTACCGGGGTTTACGGCAGCCGTGCGGATGGCGAAGCTCATCTGCAGGCCGGGGCGAAAAAAGTGCTTTTCTCCCACCCCGGCGGCAACGACCTGGATGCCACCGTGGTGTTTGGCGTGAATGAAAAAGATCTCCTGCCTGAGCACAGACTGGTGTCTAACGCCTCGTGCACCACGAACTGCATCATTCCCATTATTAAATTGCTGGATGATGCCTGGGGCATTGAATCAGGAACGGTCACCACCATTCACTCGGCGATGCACGACCAGCAGGTGATTGATGCGTATCACCCGGATTTACGCCGCACGCGTGCCGCCAGCCAGTCGATTATTCCTGTTGATACGCGACTCGCCGCCGGGATCACGCGTTTCTTCCCAAAATTTAATGACCGCTTCGAAGCGATAGCCGTGCGCGTGCCGACCATTAATGTGACGGCCATTGACCTTAGCGTCAGCGTGCGGGATGCCGTCAGTGCCTGCGAGGTTAACGCGCTGTTGCAAAGTGCGTCAGAAGGGGCATTTAGTGGTATAGTTGACTACACGGAATTGCCGTTAGTCTCCATTGATTTTAACCATGATCCGCACAGTGCCATTGTTGATGGCACCCAAACGCGGGTCAGTGGTCAGCACCTGATCAAGACGTTAGTCTGGTGCGATAACGAATGGGGCTTTGCCAACCGTATGATCGATACGACCTTGGCGATGGCCACAAGCGGTTTCAGGTAAGGCGCGTACAGCGTCTGTAAAACTTTGAGAATCAACGAGAGGGTTCACCATGTCTGTAATTAAGATGACCGATCTGGATCTGGCTGGTAAACGTGTTCTGATCCGTGCGGATCTGAACGTGCCAGTTAAAGAAGGGAAAGTGACGTCAGATGCACGTATTCGCGCTTCACTGCCGACAATTGAAGCGGCGTTGAAGCAGGGCGCAAAAGTGATGGTTACCTCTCACCTGGGTCGTCCGACCGAAGGTGAATACAACGAAGAGTTTTCTCTGCTGCCGGTAGTCAACTACCTGAAAGACAAGTTGGGCGCAGACAACGTGACGCTGGCCAAAGATTACCTGGAAGGCGTTGAGCTGACCGCCGGTAAACTGGTGGTGTTGGAAAACGTGCGCTTCAACAAAGGCGAGAAAAAAGACGACGAAGCCCTCTCTAAAAAATACGCTGCACTGTGCGACATCTTTGTGATGGATGCGTTCGGTACTGCTCACCGTGCGCAGGCCTCTACGCACGGCGTGGGTAAGTTCGCGCCGATTGCCTGTGCCGGTCCGCTGCTGGCCAATGAGCTGGAAGCCCTAGGCAAAGCCCTGAAAACCCCGGCGCGTCCGATGGTTGCCGTAGTGGGTGGCTCTAAGGTCTCCACGAAGTTCGACGTGCTGAACTCGCTGGTGAACATTGCTGATACCGTGATCGTCGGTGGCGGTATCGCCAACACTTTCGTGGCTATCGATAACAACGTGGGTAAATCACTGTACGAGCCTGATTTTGTTGAAGCCGCAAAAAAACTGCGTGATGAATACAAAATCCCGGTGCCGACTGACTCCCGCGTAGGCACGGAATTCTCTGAAACTGCCCCGTCTACCGTGAAGAAAGTGTCTGAAGTTCAGGACAACGAAGAGATCATGGACTTCGGGGATGAGACTGCGCTGGCCATGGCTAAGTTACTGAAAGAAGCCAAGACTATTCTGTGGAATGGCCCGGTCGGCGTGTTTGAATTCCCGAACTTCCGTAAAGGCACTGAAATTATTGCCAACGCCATTGCAGACAGCGACGCATTCTCCATTGCAGGCGGCGGTGATACGCTGGCGGCTATCGACCTGTTCGGTATCGAAGATAAAATCTCCTATATCTCTACCGGTGGCGGTGCGTTCCTTGAGTTCGTGGAAGGCAAAACCTTACCTGCGGTTGCTATGCTGGAAGAGCGTGCGAAGCAGAAGTAATTAAACCTCAGTGCGGGGTGCATGACGCCCCGCATGAGAACCGAATCCTTTAATACGACCGAAGAAACAGGACAAGCTAACATGTCTAAAATTTTTGATTTCGTAAAACCTGGCGTTGTCACCGGTGATGACGTGCAGAAGATCTTCAAAGTGGCGAAAGAGAACAAATTCGCCCTGCCAGCCGTTAACTGCGTCGGCACTGACTCCATCAACGCCGTACTGGAAACTGCTGCGAAAGTAAAAGCACCAGTGATCATTCAGTTCTCCAACGGTGGCGCTGGCTTCATCGCGGGTAAAGGCCTGAAATCAGACAAACCACAGGCTGCTGCCATCTTTGGCGCAATCTCTGGCGCACACCATGTGCACCTGATGGCTGAACATTACGGCGTGCCGGTGATCCTGCACACCGACCACTGCGCGAAGAAACTGCTGCCGTGGATCGACGGTCTGCTGGACGCGGGCGAAGAGCACTTCGCTAAAACTGGTAAGCCGCTGTTCTCTTCTCATATGATCGACCTGTCTGAAGAGTCACTGGAAGAGAACATTGAGATCTCCAGCAAATACCTGGCGCGCATGGCGAAAATCGATATGACTCTGGAAATCGAACTGGGTTGCACCGGTGGTGAAGAAGACGGTGTGGACAACAGCCACATGGATGCTTCAGCCCTGTACACTCAGCCAGAAGACGTTGATTACGCCTACACCAAGCTGAACGCGATCAGTCCACGTTTCACCATCGCTGCCTCTTTCGGTAACGTACACGGCGTGTACAAGCCAGGCAACGTGAAACTGACGCCGACCATCCTGCGTGATTCTCAGAAATACGTCAGCGAGAAACATGGTCTGCCAGAGAACTCCCTGGACTTCGTGTTCCACGGTGGTTCCGGTTCATCTGCCGCTGAAATCGAAGAGTCTATCGGTTACGGCGTGATCAAAATGAACATCGATACTGATACCCAGTGGGCAACATGGGACGGTATTCTGCAGTACTACAAAAAGAACGAAGGCTATCTGCAGGCGCAGCTGGGTAACCCGGAAGGCGCTGATAAGCCAAACAAGAAGTTCTACGATCCTCGCGTCTGGCTGCGTGCTTCACAGTCTTCGATGATCGTTCGCCTGGAGCAGGCATTCAAAGAGCTGAACGCAGTCGACGTACTGTAATCTTCCCTTTGGTTAAAAAAGGCCCTGATGGGCCTTTTTTTATACGCAAAATCCGGAATTTTTAAGTAATTGTGTGACTTGTTTGGCACAACAACAAATGTTGTTTACCCTTAACTCCACCGGTTGTCGTTACAGCGGCAGTGAATTGAACGCCCGCTCAGGGCAAACAACAGGACAGGGTAATGGACGAGTTAAATGTGGTAAACGGCCTGAATAATGCAGGCGGATGGCTGGTACGTAACCAGGCATTACTGTTGAGCTATGCAGTCAATATTGTTGCGGCTATTGTCATTGTTATCATCGGGATGATTGCCGCCCGCTTCATTTCAAATGCTGTTAATAAACTTCTGGTAACACGAAAAATCGACCCGACCGTGGCGGATTTCCTTTCCGGTCTGGTGCGTTATGGCATCATTGCTTTTACGCTGATTGCCGCTATGGGCCGCGTTGGCGTACAGACCGCATCGGTGATTGCCGCGCTCGCTGCCGCAGGCTTTGCCTTTGCGCTGGCACTGCAGGGGTCGCTGTCTAACCTCGCCGCCGGCGTACTGCTGGTGACCTTCCGTCCCTTCCGTGCGGGTGAGTTTGTCGACCTCGGCGGCGTCATGGGGACCGTGCTCAACGTGCAGATTTTCTCCACCACGCTGAGAACGGCAGATGGCAAAATCGTGGTAGTGCCGAACGGCAAAATCATCGCCGGAAACATCATCAACTTTTCGCGTGAGCCGGAGCGCAGGAACGAATTTATTATCGGCGTGGCTTACGATGCTGACGTGGACCAGGTACTCAAACTGCTGCGTGAGGTGGTCGATGCCGAACCGCGCGTGCTGCAGGAGCGTGGCGTGCAGATCGGCCTGAATGAGCTGGGCGCATCCTCAGTGAACTTTGTGGTGCGCTGCTGGAGCAAGGCGGGCGATCTGCAGGACGTCTACTGGGACCTGATGAAAAACTTTAAGCGCGCGCTGGATGCGAATAATATCGGCATTCCTTATCCGCAGATGGACGTGCATCTGCATCAGGTGAAAACAGCGGAGCAGGCGACTCACGCTCAGGAGTGAACCCGCACCGTGAAACCGGCCCCCTGACTGAGCCAGCCAGGGGGCTTTTTTTGCCCCAAAATGGTGATGATCGGGCGGGGATACGAACGCCGGGGCGTGACGTTATTCCTGCAGGCACCGGTTTTGCGCGCATTATTAGCATTATTTATGCAGCATTAAATCTTTCAATTTCCCCTAATAATTGAGTCGCTATACACTTTGCCGAAATCGTAAAGGGTGAGGTGATTATTGTGTTATCCATTTTTTTTCAGGGCGTTGCCATGGGTGCCGCGCTTATTCTTCCGCTGGGCCCGCAAAACGCGTTTGTGATGAACCAGGGCGTACGCCGTCAGTATCATCTGATGACCGCTGCGCTCTGCACCCTGAGCGATATTGTGCTGATCTGTGGTGGCATCTTTGGCGGTAGCGCATTGCTTAATCAGTCTGCGCTGCTGCTGAACGTGGTGACCTGGGGTGGCGTCGCCTTCCTGCTGTGGTACGGCTGGGGCGCGCTGCGTACCGCATTCAGCGGCGACGTGCAGCTGGCCTCTGCGGCCGCGCTGAAGCAGGGGCGCTGGCGCATTGTGGCCACGATGATGGCGGTCACCTGGCTTAACCCGCACGTTTATCTGGATACGTTTGTAGTGCTGGGGAGCCTGGGCGGACAGCTACCGGAAGAGGCCCGCCGCTGGTTCGCCCTCGGCTCTGCCAGTGCCTCCGTGCTGTGGTTTTTCGGCCTGGCGCTGCTGGCGGCCTGGCTGGCACCGCTGCTCAATACCGCGCGCGCCCAACGAATAATTAACCTGCTGGTCGGGCTGGTCATGTGGGGGATTGCGCTGAAACTGGCGTTGCAGGCACTCTCCTGAAGTTAACAGGAACTCACTATCAGAATTGATGTCCTAGTGTGACGCGCCAATGCGCACTAAAATATCTTGTACCGCCAGATTTTGACGGAACAATACGCTACCGGAACCCGCTTTTTACCCGGTGGCGTTCTCGCTGATGATGATGACCCCATGGAGGATGCTTTGAAGCTCACTAAACTGGCTCTGGCCGCAATGATTGGATTGGGCACGTTGCCACTGGCTGTACAGGCAGATGAACTACCGAATGGCCCACACGTGGTGACCTCCGGTCAGTCCAGCGTGGATGCTGCGCCGGATATCGCCACCCTCGCGATTGAAGTCAGTGTGTCTGCTAAAGATGCTGGCGAAGCGAAAAAGCAGGCTGACAGCCGCGTACAGCAGTATTTTGACTTCCTGGATAAAAGCGGTATTGAGAAGAAAGATATCAATGCGGCTAACCTGCGGACCCAGCCAGAATATGACTACCTGAAAGATGGTAAGTCAGTGCTGAAGGGCTACCGTGCCGTGCGTCAGGTTCAGGTGACGCTGCGTCATCTGGATAAGCTGAATGAGCTGCTGGACGGCGCGCTGAAATCAGGCCTGAATGAGATCCGTTCGGTGGAACTGGGCGTTGCCAATCCGGAAGAGTACAAAGCGAAGGCGCGTAAAGCCGCCATTGATGATGCAGTGAAGCAGGCCGGGGATCTGGCGCAGGGCTTCGGCAGCAAGCTGGGGCCGGTATACAGCATCCGCTATCATGTTGCTAACTATCAGCCAATGCCGATGGCCCGGATGTACAAGGCCGCTGACGCGGCACCGATGACCTCTGCCGCGCAGACTTACGAACAGCAGAGTATTCATTTTGACGATCAGGTCGATGTGGTGTTTGAGCTGCAGCGTAACCCTTAATGCCGGATGGGCTGACCGATACTGACGGTCAGCCCCTGAGCAGAATTCCACCGGGGCCGGGTCCGACCCTGACAGATTGTTATTCCGTATCCTGACGCAGTACGCGATGGCCGTGCGCCAGCAGTGCGTCAGTCACCTTACGCATCAGGCGGCTTTCCGGAGCAAAGCGGTGCCAGTACAGCATCCGGCGCTGCAACAGGCCCGGGGTTAAATCAATCAGCTCCCCTTCCGCCAGTTCGCGCTCGATTTGCAGGTGCGGGATCATACAGCAGGTGGTGCCCTGACGGGCCAGCTGGACAAAGGCTTCTGACGAGTTAACGATGTGGCAGGGCACGCTGCCCGGCGACAGGTCAAAGTTCTGCTGTAAAAATGCCTGATGCATATCATCCAGATGATCGAAGGCCACTGCCGGGGCTTTCAGCAGCGCCGAGCGCGTCACACCGTTCGGGAAGTAGCGGGCGGCAAACTCCTTCGACCCCACAAAAAGATAGTCGAGCGCGCCGAGCTGATCGACCAGACAGCTGGGCAACGGCTGCGGCTGAATACTCACGGCACCGACCACTTCCCCGCGTCGCAGGCGTTCCTGAGTGCGGGTTTCATCTTCCACCTGAAGATTCAGACGCACCGGGGAATCAGTCAGTACCGTTTTCAGCGCGGGCAGCAGCCAGGTTGCCAGACTGTCGGCGTTCACTGCCAACGACAGCAGCAGGGGCGTGGTGCCGCTGATATCGTCACCCAGCCACTCTTCTTCCAGCAGCTCCACCTGGTGCAATAAGGCCAGCAGCTTCTGACCCTGCTCCGTCGGGCGCGGCGGTACGGTCCGCACCAGCAGAGGCTGGCCGAACATATTCTCAAGCTGCTTGATACGCTGCGAGACCGCTGACTGAGTAATACAGAGCTTTTGCGCGGCACGTTCAAAGCCGCGTTCACGAATCACTGCATCCAGCGCCTGAAGCGTTCGATAATCCGGGCGTTTCATTAATCGTTGTACTCTCTTTCAGGTGTGGTTCTGCACTATGCCATATTTTTCGTGTTTTGCCTTTGGCTGGCATCACTGACCTGTCCGCCACTTTGTGGGGTGGGTTCCATTCCTGTCAATCAAAGACCCTGTTAGGCGGTTTTTTTTCTCAGCCTTGCTTTATACTACGCGCACACAGTGACTGACAGGTTTTAAACATACCATGACACAGGATGAACTGAAAAAAGCCGTAGGCTGGGCAGCGCTGGATTATGTCACGCCGGGCACCATCGTTGGGGTGGGAACGGGGTCGACTGCTGCGCATTTTATTGATGCTCTGGCCTCGATCAAACACCAGATTGAAGGGGCTGTCTCCAGTTCGGAAGCCTCCACGGCTAAGCTGAAAGAGTATGGCATCCACGTTTTTGATCTGAACGAAATCGATGAGCTGTCGGTGTATGTTGACGGCGCAGACGAAATTAACGGTCAGATGCAGATGATCAAAGGCGGCGGCGCGGCGCTGACGCGCGAAAAAATTATTGCTGCCGTGGCCGATCGCTTTATCTGTATTGCCGATGCCTCTAAGCAGGTCGATGTGCTGGGGCGCTTCCCGCTGCCGGTCGAAGTGATCCCCATGGCGAGGTCGTATGTCGCCCGTGAGCTGGTCAAGCTGGGTGGGCAGCCTGAGTACCGTCAGAACGTGGTGACCGACAACGGCAACATTATTCTCGACGTGCATAATCTGAAAATTATCGACCCCGTGCGTCTGGAAACCGCGATTAACGCGCTGCCTGGTGTGGTCACTGTCGGGTTGTTTGCTGCCCGCTGCGCCGATGTTGCGCTGATCGGTACGGCTGACGGCGTGCAAACCATTCAAAAATGATCTGCCCGCTGGCGGTTATTTTTACCTAAAAAACATCTTTTCTTTTGCAGGCAATATTTAGTGACTTATGTCACATTCAGGCTGCCTGAAGCGCGATCCTCCTGATGGTTCGCGCTGCACCACGATTTTCTATCGCAATGTTCTGGCCGACCGTGTTGCCATGCTGGCAGCCAGGCAATCGTTTGTATTGCTGCGGGCGTAAATTTTGTTATTTTGACAGAAGGCTATCTTATATCCCCGCTGTTTTTACCCTTTCTGCAGGCTGACGTTACGCCTGTAAACGGGAAAGCCCGGGGGTGAAGCCACATCTGAAGTCAGCTAAATAGGGTCGGGAAATGGCAAAAGTATCACTGGAGAAAGACAAGATTAAATTCCTGCTGGTGGAAGGCGTTCACCAGAGTGCAGTTGATAATCTGCGTTCTGCTGGCTACACCAACATTGAATTTCACAAGGGCGCACTGGACAGCGAAGCACTGAAAGAGTCCATCCGCGATGCCCACTTCATCGGGCTGCGTTCGCGTACTCACCTCACCGAAGAGATCTTCGCCGCGGCAGAAAAACTGGTCGCAGTTGGCTGTTTCTGCATCGGCACCAACCAGGTGGATCTCAATGCGGCGGCGAAGCGCGGCATTCCGGTGTTTAACGCACCTTTCTCCAACACCCGATCCGTGGCTGAACTGGTTATCGGTGAACTGCTGCTGATGCTGCGCGGCGTGCCGGCGGCCAACGCTAAAGCACACCGGGGCCAGTGGCATAAGCTGGCAGTGGGTTCCTATGAAGCTCGCGGCAAAAAGCTGGGGATCATTGGTTACGGTCACATTGGTATGCAGCTGGGCGTGCTGGCGGAAAGCCTCGGGATGCACGTCTTCTTCTATGATATCGAAAGCAAACTGCCGCTGGGTAATGCGACCCAGGTGCAACATCTCTCCGACCTGCTGAATATGAGCGATGTGGTGAGCCTGCACGTGCCGGAAACCCCATCTACCCAGAATATGATGGGGCCGGACGAACTGGCGCTGATGAAGCCGGGTGCGCTGCTGATCAATGCCTCGCGCGGGACCGTGGTCGATATCCCGGCTCTGTGCCACGTCCTGGCCACCGGGCACCTGGCCGGTGCGGCGATTGACGTCTTCCCGGAAGAGCCGGCGACCAACAGCGATCCGTTCAACTCGCCGCTGTGTGAGTTTGATAACGTGATCCTGACGCCACATATCGGGGGCTCCACGCAGGAAGCACAGGAGAACATTGGTATTGAAGTGGCAGGCAAGCTGGCGAAGTACTCAGACAATGGATCGACGCTGTCTGCCGTTAACTTCCCGGAAGCCTCACTGCCGATGCACGGCGCAAACGCCAGTCGTCTGATGCACATCCATGAGAACCGTCCCGGCGTGCTGACGGCGATCAACCTGATCTTTGCCGATCAGGGGATCAACATCTCTGCTCAGTATCTGCAAACCACGCCGCAGATGGGCTATGTGGTGATCGACGTCGATGCACCGCAGGATGTGGCTGATAAAGCCCTGCAGCTGATGAAGGCTATTCCGGGCACTGTACGCGCACGTTTGTTGTACTGACAGACGGGCTGACCGGATAAGAAGGTCAGCACCGGTACAATACCTTTGAGGGGCGACTTTTTGAGTCGCCCCTTTTGCTTTCACCACTGCCACAGCCTGGACGGCGTGATCAGCGCCGGTAATGGGATATCCCACTCCGCGACGGGTAAGCGCTCCACCTGCTGACAGTCATGCGCCAGACCCACCGGCAGAAAGCCGTGCTGCTGCCAGTTCTGCAGTGTTCTGTCATAAAACCCGCCGCCCATACCCAGACGCTGGCCGCTGGCATCAAACGCCACCAGCGGTACCATCAGCACGTCCAGCTCACTAAGCGGCAGCAAATGACGGATATCCAGCGGCGGTTCGGGTATGCGCAGGCGGTTATTGCGCAGTTCGGTATGTTCATCGTAATGCAGGAACAACAGCTGACCGCGAGAGAAAGGGTGCAGAACCGGAAGATAAACCCGCTGCTTACGCTGCCAGAGTTTGGCAATGAGCGGCCGGGTATTGATTTCACCGTCGACAGAGAGAAACAGCGCGATATTCTTCGCTTGCTGTACCGGGGCAAAATTCAGGGCATGGTCAGCGACCTGTACGGCAGCAAGCTGCTGCTGTTCATGGCTGAGTTCTCGCCGGAGGTGGCGGATATGGGTGCGGATGTCCTGACGGTCGCAAAGAGGGAGGCTCATAGCTGGCCACTCCAAAAGCAAAAGGTGTTTTTCAGATTGCCGGGTCTTGCAGAGAGTATAAATAGCAGAAAAAAACAGTGGAGATAAAACGTGGGAATCTCCGAGATGCCGCCGCAGGCTGTAACCCTTGAACCCATGGTTCAAGGTGAGTATGCCGTCGTAACCATCAGGCTTCTCGGACGAACCGAGCTTGCGCACAGGTTACAGAGCGTCACACTCTGTTTGGTATTAATTATCGGCTCAGGGGACGGGCCCGCTTGCAAACATCTCAGAGAATTTTTTACTTCACCGTCACTGTATCACAGCTAACGTTGAAGTGTTATTCGAACTTCGCACCCGTACGTTCAGTTATGCGACCTTGCTCAAGCAATGCCTGTTCAATGGTCTGTTGCAGCATCCGAATTCGTTGTTCCATGTTCGACGCATAGTCACGGGTTTTGACTTTTTCCTGCGCCAGTTCATGGCAAATGTTCAGTGCAGCAATAAATACCAGTTGCTCGGTATTAGTGACTCTAGTGCGAACTTTTAAGTCTTGCAACCGTTGATTGAGGTCTTCGGCAGCCAGATTCAGCGCATCTTGCTGTTCGGGCGGACAATTTACTCTTAATGAACGGCCAAAAATTTGAATATCTACCGGTTGTGCAGACATGCCACCTTCCTGACTGATTACTGCGCCCGCCATCACCCTTACCGCTCAGGGCTTGGGAGGGGCGCTACTATAACTACCCCTAATATAAGAAACAACCCCTTTCTGGAATCGTTGAGGCACCTGGTGGTAGCATACCACGAACTTAACCAGCCAACGACGAACAAAACCCATGTCACTAACGAACATTATGCCGGGCTACAACACGCTGGCTTCAGTACTGACGCAGCAGGGCGTAGGAATGACCCCTGCCGAGATGCATGGCCTGATCAGCGGATTGATCTGCGGCGGCAACCATGACAGCAGCTGGCAAACGCTGATGCACGACCTGACTAATGAGGGTATGGCGTTTTCGCAAACGCTGGCGCAACCCCTGCAGGAGATGCACGAAGCGATTGGCAACACGCTGGAAGATGAAGGCTTCCTGTTCCAGCTTTACCTGCCGGAAGATGACGACATCACCGTTTTTGATCGTGCCGATGCGCTGGCAGGCTGGGTGAACCATTTCCTGCTTGGCCTGGGCGTTGTACAGCCAAAAATTGGGCAGGTGAAAGGGGAAACCGGAGAAGCCATCGACGATCTGCGCACCATTGCCCAGCTGGGTTATGATGAAGATGAAGATCAGGAAGAACTGGAACAGTCGCTGGAAGAGGTGATTGAGTACGTGCGCGTGGCTGCACTGCTGTGTCATGACACCTTTACCCGCGCTGTTCCGACCAATGTCGTGATGAAAAAGCCGACGCTGCACTAACCCGCGGTCAGTCAGGCCGCTCGTGGTGATTTAACGGAACAGCATTCAGGAGGTCAAATGACCCAGCAGGAGTTTTTGCGCCGTCGTCAGGCGCTGTTAGCGAAGATGGCCCCGGCAAGCGCGGCGGTTATTTTTGCCGCCCCGGAAGCAACGCGCAGTAATGACAGTGAGTATCCGTATCGGCAGAACAGTGATTTCTGGTATTTCACGGGTTTTAACGAACCCGAGGCGGCGCTGCTGCTGATCAAAAGTGCGGATAACCACAGCCACAGCGTCTTGTTTAATCGCGTACGTGATCTTACCGCTGAGATCTGGTTCGGCCGCCGTCTGGGCCAGGATGCTGCGCCAGAAAAGCTGACGGTCGACCGGGCGCTCCCCTGGGGAGATATTGGCGAACAGCTGCACCTGCTGCTGAACGGGCTGGATGTGGTTTATCATGCGCAGGGGCAGTATGCCTTCGCTGACACCATTGTCTTCAACGCGCTGGACGTGCTGCGTCGGGGGTCGCGACAGAACCTGTCTGCGCCCGCGACGCTGACCGACTGGCGTCCGTGGGTCCACGAGCTGCGTCTCATTAAATCACCTGAAGAGCAGGCCGTGCTGCGCGAAGCCGGGCGAATCAGTGCGCTGGCACATACCCGCGCCATGCAGAAAGTCCGTCCCGGAATGTATGAATACCAGCTCGAAGGGGAAATTCATCACGAATTTAACCGTCACGGAGCGCGCTTCCCGTCCTACAACACCATTGTGGGCGCGGGGGATAACGGCTGTATTCTGCACTACACCGAAAACGAGAGTCAGATGCGTGACGGCCAGCTGGTGCTGATTGATGCCGGGTGCGAACTGCAAGGCTATGCCGGGGATATAACCCGTACCTTCCCGGTGGGGGGGAAATTTACCGCGCCGCAGCGTGCCCTCTACGATATCGTGCTGGCCGCTCTGCATCGTTCACTGGCGCTTTACCGTCCGGGTACCAGCATCCGTGAAGTGACGGCGGCAGCGGTGGAAGTGATGGTCACGGGGCTGGTTAAGCTGGGCATTCTGCACGGTGATGTCGACGTCCTGATCGCAGAAAATGCGCACCGACAGTTCTTTATGCACGGACTGAGCCACTGGCTGGGGCTGGACGTGCACGATGTCGGCCATTACGGCGTCGACCGCGATCGTCTGCTCGAACCCGGCATGGTGCTGACCATTGAACCCGGCCTGTATATTGCCCCGGATGCCGATGTGCCTGCTGAGTATCGTGGTATTGGTATACGTATTGAAGATGACATCATTATCACCGCAGAGGGTAACGAAAACCTCACGGATACGGTGGTGAAAGATGCCGATGATATTGAAGCATTAATGGCAGCAGCGAAACGCTCATGAGCATAATTATTGCAGGCGGGGGGATGACTGGCGCGACGCTGGCGCTGGCCATCTCACATCTGACACAGGGGCAGCTGGCGGTGACGCTGGTGGAAGGAACCGAACCCGCCAGTCGCACACATCCGGGCTTCGATGGCCGGGCAATTGCGCTGGCGGAGGGGACCTGCCAGCAGCTGGCGGCAATTGGTCTCTGGCCACTGCTGGCCTCCGCCGCGACGGCCATCACCGATGTGCATGTTAGCGATCGCGGTCATGCCAGCTTTGTCTCGCTGACTGCGGCCGATTACGGCGTGTCGGCGCTGGGCCAGGTGGTTGAGTTGCATGAAGTGGGCCAGCGGCTGTTTTCCCGCCTGAAAAAAGCCCCGGGAGTGACCCTGCGCTGCCCGGATAAAGTCGCCAGTGTCGAACGTACCCGGGATCGGGTGAGCGTGATACTGGAAAGTGGTGAGCGGCTGTCGGGCGATCTGCTGGTCGCGGCAGACGGTTCGCACTCCCGGGTCGCTGCGGCCTGCGGTGTCCAGTGGCAGAGTGAGGACTATCAGCAGGTCGCCGTGATTGCCAATGTGTCGACGCAGGTTGCCCATCAGGGGCGTGCGTTTGAACGTTTTACTGAATTCGGCCCGCTGGCGCTGTTGCCGATGTCCGCTGGCCGCAGTTCGCTGGTTTGGTGCCATCCTCTGGCACAAAAAGATGCAGTGGACCGCTGGAGTGACGATCGCTTTATCGCTGAATTGCAGCGTGCCTTCGGCTGGCGGCTGGGCCGCATTACGCAGGTGGGCCAGCGCGACAGCTATCCGTTACGGCTGCAAACCGCCTCGCAGCATATTGCTCACCGGCTGGCGCTGGTTGGCAATGCCGCACAGACTCTGCACCCGATCGCGGGGCAGGGGTTTAATCTGGGGATTCGGGATGTCATGTCGCTGGCCGAAACGCTGGCAGCGGCCTGGCGTGCCGGACGCGAAACAGGCGCTTACGCCACCCTGCAACACTATCAGCAGCGCCGGCAGCCGGATGCACAGGCAACGATTGGTATTACCGACGGGTTGGTCCGACTGTTTGCTAACCGTTATACGCCGCTGGTCGCAGGGCGAAATCTGGGACTGATGGCGATGGATCATCTGCCGCCATTACGTAATTTGCTTGCCGAGCGCACGCTGGGCTGGGTTAAGCGTTGAGGAGAAAGCAGTCATGCAAACCTATGATGTGATCATCGCCGGTGGCGGAATGGTCGGACTGGCAGTGGCCTGTGGCTTACAGGGCAGCGGCCTGCGCATCGCCGTGCTGGAGCGTGAAGCCCCGCAGGTGCGTGATACCAGCGCGCCCCCGGCGTTACGCGTGTCTGCGATTAACGCCGCCAGCGAACGGCTGTTGCAGCACCTTGGCGTCTGGGATGCCATCCTCAGCGCACGGGCCAGCGCCTATCACGGCATGGAGGTGTGGGATCGCGACAGCTTCGGGCGCATTGTGTTTGACGATGAGCAGCAGGGTCTGGCCCATCTCGGGCATATTATCGAAAACGCGGTGATCCATCAGGCGCTGTGGCAGCGGGCAGAGAGCCTGAGCGATATCACGCTGATAGCGCCTGCGGAACTGCAGCAGGTGGCATTCGGTGATAATGAAGCCTTTGTGACGCTGCAGGATGGCAGCATGATGACGGCCCGCCTGCTGGTGGCGGCAGACGGTGCCAACTCCTGGCTGCGTAACAAAGCCGATATCCCGCTGACTTTCTGGGACTACCAGCATCATGCGCTGGTGGCGAATGTTCGTACGGAACAGCCGCATGAGTCGGTGGCCCGTCAGGTGTTTCATGGTGACGGTATTCTGGCGTTCTTACCCCTGAGCGACCCGCATCTCAGCTCTATCGTCTGGTCGCTCCCGCCGCAGGAGGCAACTCGTCTGCAGGCGATGCCGGAAGCGGTATTTAACCAGCAGCTGTCGGTGGCTTTCGACCTGCGCCTGGGGCTGTGTGCGGCAGAAAGTGAACGTAAAGCTTTCCCGCTGATGGGCCGCTATGCGCGTAATTTTGCCGCGCATCGTCTGGCGCTGGTGGGGGATGCTGCACATACCATTCATCCGCTGGCCGGGCAGGGCGTTAACCTCGGCTTTATGGATGCGGCAGAGCTGATCGGTGAAGTGAAGCGCCTGCAGCAGCAGGGTAAAGACATTGGTCAGCACCTGTATCTGCGGCGCTACGAGCGCAGCCGTAAACACAGTGCCGCAGTGATGCTGGCCAGTATGCAGGGGTTCCGCGAGCTGTTTAACGGTAACAATCCGGCGAAGAAACTGCTGCGAGATGTGGGGCTGGCGCTGGCCGATACCCTGCCCGGCGTGAAGCCACGGCTGTTAAAGCAGGCGATGGGACTGCACGATCTGCCTGCATGGCTGCGGTAAGCCACCACAGGAAAGGGGGAGCGCTTCGCTCCCCCTTTTTTTTAACCAGGCGGCCTGTCGGCGACGCTGCGCGTCTCTGGTGCAATCGCTGCCTCTTTTTTGCCCGTCGTTTGAAAAATTCTAATCTTACCCTCTCCTTCGCATTACTTTTTATAATGTTACCTGCTGCTGGTCTTAGCCTTTTTACGTCGGGTGCCTGTTTGAGCTGTATGTTTAAACCAGGTTTGCGGCAATGAATTGCCATTTCTGTGTGTAATAACGCATTTTTTTAGTGAAAAAAACCAGAAAATCAACGGTGCCCCATTTTGATGCGGGGCAGATTCGACCTCGTTTATCTTATGGTTAAATGACGAGTTCGGTGGTAAGTTCATAGTGAAGGTAACGATTGCGTCGGCCGTCCCGGGCGGTAAAAGACGCGCGTCAGCAACCGACTCAGGCACAGGAAAACTATGGTTCAGCAAAGCGAGATTCAGCAAACCCCGTTGTTTGAACAGCACCAGGCCAGTGGTGCCCGTATGGTCGATTTTCATGGCTGGATGATGCCGCTTCACTACGGCTCTCAGATGGATGAACATCACGCGGTGCGCAAGGATGCCGGGATGTTTGATGTTTCCCACATGACCATTGTTGATCTGCACGGTGTCCGCACCCGCGAGTTTCTGCGCTATCTGCTGGCCAATGATGTCGCCCGCCTGACCCAGCCAGGCAAAGCGCTCTACACCGCCATGCTCAACGCTTCTGCCGGGGTGATAGACGATCTGATTGTTTACTTTATGAACGAAGAGTTTTTCCGACTGGTGGTCAACTCTGCCACCCGAGAAAAGGATCTGGCGTGGATAGGTGAGCATGCGGTGGCGTTCGGCGTTGAGCTGATCGAGCGTGACGATTTGGCGCTGGTGGCAGTGCAGGGCCCCAATGCCCAGCAAAAAGCGCAGACACTGTTTAATGACCAGCAGCGTCAGGACGTCAGCGGCATGAAGCCGTTCTTTGGCGTGCAGTCAGGGGATCTCTTTATTGCCACGACCGGTTATACCGGGGAGGCAGGCTACGAAATCGCCCTGCCCAACGAACAGGTCGCCGGGTTCTGGCAGCAACTGCAGGCCGCCGGGGTGAAACCCGCCGGACTGGGCGCACGCGATACGCTGCGTCTGGAGGCCGGTATGAATCTGTATGGCCAGGAAATGGATGAGAGCATCTCACCTCTGGCAGCCAATATGGGCTGGACCATCGGCTGGGAACCCGCAGATCGTGAATTTATTGGCCGTGAAGCGCTGGCGTTTCAGCGTGAAAAAGGCACCGATCAGCTGGTGGGGCTGATCATGACCGAAAAAGGCGTACTGCGTAACGAACAGCCGGTTCACTTCAGCGATGCCGCAGGCAACCAGCTGGCAGGCGTCATTACCAGCGGTTCATTCTCGCCGACGCTCGGGTGCAGCATTGCTCTGGCACGCGTCCCCGCCGGAATTGGCGAACACGCCGTGGTGCAAATCCGCAACCGTGAAATGCCGGTTCGCGTCACCAGGCCCGTTTTTGTCCGCGCCGGAAAACCGGTAACGAAGTAATCTTTTGGAGAGCAATTTAATGAGCAATGTACCAGCCGAATTGAAATACCGTGACAGCCATGAGTGGGTGCGCAAAGAAGCTGACGGCACCTATACCGTGGGCATTACCGAACATGCGCAGGAGCTGCTGGGAGACATGGTCTTTGTTGACCTGCCGGACGTAGGCAACACCTACAGCCAGGGCGAAGACTGCGCAGTAGCGGAGTCCGTCAAAGCCGCATCGGATATTTATGCGCCCCTGAGTGGCGAGATCGTGGAAGTGAACAGCGGGCTGGATGCTGAGCCTGAACTGGTTAACAGCTCTCCGTATACCGATGGCTGGCTGTTCCGCATTAAAGCCACGGATGAGACCGAATTTGAGACGTTGTTAGATGCCGCAGGCTACCAGGGAACAATTGAATAACAGCCCGCTCACTTGTCATTTCGGGACTGGCTCTCTGCCTGTCCCGCCTCTTTGTGCCTGATGCAGGATTGACCACCCATGACCCAGAAACTCAGCCAGCTTGAACACCACGGTGCATTTATTGAGCGCCATATCGGCCCTTCGCAGGAACAGCAGGATGCCATGCTCAACGCCATCGGCGCGACGTCGCTGGCCGAACTGATTGCCTCGATTGTGCCTGCCGACATCCAGCTTCCCAGCCCGCCTGCGGTAGGCGATGCGCTGACGGAGCACCTGGCGCTGGCCGAGTTAAAGGCGATTGCGTCACAGAATCAGCGTTACAAATCCTTTATCGGCATGGGCTATACGCCGGTGCTGACGCCTCCGGTGATCCTGCGCAATATGCTGGAAAATCCCGGCTGGTACACCGCGTATACCCCTTATCAGCCAGAAGTGTCTCAGGGGCGTCTGGAAGCCCTGCTGAACTTCCAGCAGCTGACGCTGGACCTGACCGGACTGGATATTGCCTCCGCCTCCCTGCTGGACGAGGCGACGGCCGCTGCAGAAGCCATGGCGATGGCAAAACGCGTCAGCAAGCTCAAAAATGCCAACCGCTTCTTTGTCGCTGACGATATTCATCCGCAGACGCTGGATGTGGTGCGCACCCGAGCGGAAACCTTCGGCTTTGACGTGCTGGTGGACAAAGCAGAGAAAGTGCTGGAGCTGGACGATGTGTTTGGTGTGCTGTTGCAGCAGGTCGGCACCGGGGGGGAAGTGCACGATTATACGGACCTGATCTCCCGGCTGAAAAGCCGCAACGTGGTGGTCAGCGTGGCGGCCGATATGATGTCGCTGGTACTGCTGCAGGCACCGGGCCAGCAGGGAGCTGATATCGTCTTCGGTTCTGCCCAGCGCTTCGGCGTGCCGATGGGCTACGGTGGGCCTCATGCCGCCTTCTTCGCCGCCCGCGATGAGCACAAGCGTTCAATGCCTGGCCGAATTATTGGCGTATCCCGCGATGCGGCAGGGAATATCGCGCTGCGTATGGCAATGCAGACGCGTGAACAGCATATCCGTCGTGAGAAAGCGAACTCCAACATCTGTACCTCACAGGTATTGCTGGCCAACATCGCCAGCCTCTACGCGGTATTCCACGGGCCGGCTGGCCTGAAGCGCATTGCCAGCCGCATTCACCGGCTGACCGATATCCTGGCGCAGGGATTACAGCAGCGCGGCCTGAAACTGCGCCATGACACCTGGTTCGATACCCTGACCGTGGAAGTCAGCGACAAAGCGGCGGTACTGGATCGCGCCCTGAGCTTCGGTATGAACCTGCGCAGCGATATTCTCAATGCGGTGGGTATCACTCTGGATGAAACCACCACCCGTGAAGACGTAGTGGCGCTGTTCTCGATCCTGCTGGGAGAGGAGCACGGCCTGAATATTGATGCGCTGGATAGCGATGCCAGCGCCATCCCGTCAGCGATGATCCGCACAGCACCGATCCTGACTCATCCGGTATTTAACCGTTATCACAGCGAAACCGAGATGATGCGCTACATGCACAGCCTGGAGCGGAAAGATCTGGCGCTGAATCAGGCGATGATCCCGCTGGGGTCGTGCACTATGAAGCTGAATGCAGCGGCAGAGATGATCCCTATCACCTGGCCGGAGTTTGCAGAACTGCACCCGTTCTGTCCGGCAGAGCAGGCGGGCGGTTACCTGCAGATGATTGGCCAGCTCTCGCGCTGGCTGGTCCAGCTGACCGGGTATGACGCACTCTGTATGCAGCCCAACTCTGGCGCCCAGGGTGAATATGCAGGTCTGCTGGCGATACGCCGCTATCACGAAAGCCGTAACGAAGGGGGACGTCACATCTGTCTGATCCCTGGCTCGGCGCACGGCACTAACCCGGCCTCGGCACAGATGGCGGGGATGACCGTTGTGGTGGTCGCCTGTGACAAACAGGGCAACATCGATCTGCACGATCTGCGTGTGAAAGCCGGACAGGCGGGTGAAGCCCTCTCCTGCATCATGGTGACTTACCCGTCCACGCACGGCGTCTATGAAGAGACGATCCGTGAGGTGTGCCAGATCGTTCATCAGTTCGGTGGACAGGTATATCTGGACGGAGCCAACATGAATGCGCAGGTGGGGATCACCACGCCGGGTTACATCGGGGCGGATGTCTCACACCTTAACCTGCATAAAACCTTCTGCATCCCGCACGGCGGCGGTGGGCCGGGCATGGGGCCGATTGGCGTCAAAGCTCACCTTGCCCCCTTTGTACCGGGCCACAGTGTGGTAGAGATTGAAGGCATGCTGAACGGCCAGGGTGCAGTATCAGCAGCGCCGTTTGGCAGCGCGTCGATCCTGCCGATCAGCTGGATGTATATCCGCATGATGGGCGCTGAAGGTTTGAAACAGGCCAGCTCAGTGGCGATCCTCAATGCCAACTACATTGCGCATCGTCTGCAGTCGGCCTATCCGATCCTTTATGCCGGCCGTGATGGCCGGGTGGCGCACGAATGTATCCTGGATATTCGGCCGCTGAAAGAGCAGACCGGTATCAGTGAGCTGGATATTGCCAAGCGCCTGATCGACTACGGTTTCCATGCGCCGACCATGTCATTCCCGGTGGCGGGTACGCTGATGGTGGAGCCAACCGAATCGGAAAGTAAGGTCGAACTGGATCGCTTTATTGATGCGATGCTGGCTATCCGCAGTGAAATTGATCGGGTGGCAGACGGCGAGTGGCCGCTGGAAGATAACCCCCTGGTCAATGCACCGCATACTCAGATGGAAATCGTCGGCGAGTGGGGCCATCCTTACAGCCGTGAACTGGCGGTATTCCCGGCAGGCAGCGCGAATAAATACTGGCCCACGGTGAAACGCCTGGATGATGTTTACGGCGACCGTAATCTGTTCTGCTCCTGCGTACCGATGAGCGAATACGAGTAACCTTTCGCGTTATCGCCCGCGTGGGTTATGTCGGGGCTGACCTTCTTTTGTGGTCAGCCCTTTTTTATGGGAGAGACGAGATGAACATCGCATTAGTCACCGGCGGCAGTCGGGGCATTGGTCGTGCGACAGCGATTCTGCTGGCCCGACAGGGCTGGCGGGTCGCGGTTAACTACGTGCATCGTACCGCTGAGGCGGAGTCGGTGGTGGCAGAGATCGGACGACAGGGCGGCAGCGCTTTTGCCGTGCAGGCGGATATTGCGGACGAAGCTCAGGTCGTGGCGATGTTTGCTGATATTGACCGCCAGCCGGAGCCGCTGAAAGCTTTGGTCAATAACGCCGGCATCCTCTTTCAGCAGGCCACACTGGAGCAGTTAACCGCAGAGCGTATTAACCGGGTCTTTGCCACCAACGTCACCGGCTGTTTTATCTGCTGCCGCGAAGCGGTGAAACGCATGGGGCACCATTACGGCGGCGGCGGAGGGGCGATTGTTAATGTCTCCTCGGCAGCGTCGAGAACCGGTGCGCCGGGGGAATACGTCGATTATGCCGCGTCAAAAGGGGCAATGGATACGCTGACCCGGGGACTGTCTCTGGAGGTGGCCGCGCAGGGCATCAGGGTTAACGGCGTCCGTCCCGGATATATCTATACCGATATGCATACTGACGGGGGCGAACCGCAGCGGGTGGACCGCCTGGCCTCTGCGATCCCTATGCAGCGCGGCGGGCAGCCCGGGGAGATTGCCAGTGCGATTGCCTGGCTGCTGAGTGACGAGGCATCCTATATTACCGGCACGTTTATTGATGCGGCGGGCGGCCGTTGAAAGGAGCGAACAAAACGTCTTTTTTGGCGCAGAGGTTGCCCCTGATTTCTGATACAAAGGCTGACCTGCTTTTTTGGTCAGCCTGCCGTGGGTTTCTGGCCCTACAGTAGCCAGCCCTGCGCATGTGCGCAGTCCAGGTGCTGTTCCAGGTACTGCCATAACTCAGGCCACTGCTGCGCCAGCGCCACATTACGCGCCTTCACCTGTGTCAGGTGGATGCCGTTCTCTTTCCAGCTCTGCCCCTGATTGTGCAGGTTAAGCATGATAGGCAGCGCGCGGTCCAGCATATTGGCAAAGCGCGACTCTGCGGTGTCTCCCGCCTCGTACTCGTCCCACAGCGCACGGAAATGCTCACCCTGCGCGCCCGGCAACAGGCCAAATATACGGCGTGCCGCAGCAATTTCTTCCGCCTGAATCGCATCACGGGCGGCAGTGTCATAAACCATCACATCACCGGCATCGATCTCGACCACGTCATGCACCAGCGCCAGCTTTATCACATGCGGGACGTCTATCGGGGCCGGGGAGAAGGGGGCCATACTCATAACCGCCATGGCCAGATGCCAGCTGTGTTCTGCCGAGTTCTCCTGGCGCGTATTATCGAGCAGCCGGGTACGGCGCTCCACGCTTTTAAGCTTGTCGAGCTCCATTAAAAACTGCACCACTTCCGTCATCGCGCCGAAATCTAAGGCTGCTACCCTGTCTGACATCGCTGTCTCACTTATCGCTAAAAAAGGTGTCCGTATTGTAAGGTAAACGATTGCGTATTTCGCGCAGGAATGTGCGTGCAGGATGTCGCAGTATATTTTAGCTTACATGTGTACTCTGAAATTATTCTCAGTTACGCTAGGTCTGATGAGATTTCCGTCATGGCATTTTGTGATGGTGGTGGCGGGTAAACCGGGGACAGTAATTGATTATGGTGAAGCAAAAAGTACCGACGGCAGGCTATTCCGTCGCAGAAGAGTGGGCGAACAGCATCAGCCACGGACTCGGCTGCCTGCTGGGGATTATTGGTCTGGTGCTGATGCTGGATCAGGCGATTAATAACAACGCGGGGACGCTGGCTATCGTCAGCTACAGTCTGTACGGCGGCAGCATGATCCTGCTGTTTCTTGCCTCGACGCTCTACCACTCAGTACCGGGTGAACGGGCTAAATTCTGGCTGAAAAAACTCGACCATGCCGCGATCTATCTGCTGATTGCCGGAACCTATACGCCGTTCCTGCTGGTGGGGCTGCGGTCGCCGCTGGCACACTGGCTGATGGTGGTGATCTGGGGGCTGGCGTTGGTCGGGATTATCTTCAAGCTGGTGTTTGCTCACCGTTTTGAAGCCATCTCCCTGATCACCTATATGCTGATGGGCTGGCTCTCAGTGATTGTGCTGTATCAGATGGTAATGCGCCTGCCTGCGGGCAGCGTATGGCTGCTGGCCGCAGGCGGGATCACCTATTCCCTTGGGGTGATTTTCTACGTGTCGAAACGTATCCCTTACAATCATGCCATCTGGCACGGTTTCGTGCTTGGCGGCTCTTTCTGTCACTTCCTGGCGATTTATCTCTACGTGAGGTAGGTGGCAGCGCCCCGCTCATCCTGCAGCGATATCGTAGGGCAGCGGCCGTATGGCTAACTGCCCACCCTCATCGCCCTGCACGCGCAGAACCGTGTCCGGCTCCAGGTCGTTATTCATCACCGCCTGCACCCAGACCTCACCGTTGTCCAGCTGGCAGGCCGCCAGAATGGTTCCGGTGCGACGCCAGTTTTCACCCATCTTCATTTCCAGCGCGCCGTTGGCTGCCGGGACGGTACCCGCTTTACCTGCCAGCCAGTAGAGCGCACGTTTATTTGCGCCACGGAACTTAGCCCGCGCCACCATCTCCTGTCCGGTATAGCAGCCTTTTTTAAAGCTGATGGCATCCAGTGCCTGCAGGTTGGTGGCCTGCGGGATCAGCTGGGCGCTGGTCTCGCTGTCAATCACCGGAAAACCGGCTTCAATATCCAGCGCCAGCCACTGTGAGCTGTCGGTCAGCTGTGCGGCGTCCGCTAGTGCGGTACGCAGCGCTTCGGCTTTTTCTGCGCTGGTAACCACTAAAAAACGCTCGGCGGGCCGGTCGAACCACAGCAGGGTGCTCTCGCCATCCTGCACCACCTGCGTCTGTGCGTCAGGCAGGGCGCTGAACAGATGGGTCAACGCGGCCCTGGCCTGAAAACCGGCTACGCCCAGCAGGACGGACTCATCATCGGGCGTCAGGGCAACTTTGGCAAAGACCGCATACTTTTTCAGCTCTGCCAGCTGGTTATCACGCAGGCTGCGGCGCTCAATAAAGGCCAGTCCGTCGGCGCGGTGGAACAGGCGCAGATTGCTCCACATCTTTCCTTTTGCATCACAGTGCGCAGCAGGGCGGTGCTGATCGGCAGCCAGGGCGGCCACATCCAGGGTGACCTGCCCCTGCAAATAGCTGACACGATCGGCACCGGTAGCCGTCACCAGCGCCCACTCTTCCAGTGACATCAGGGTCAACGGCAGACGCGCCGAGGCAGTGGGTTGACGTGGCGGGAAAGAAATCGTCGGCATAATTCAGTCCTAAAGTCAGCAAGGGATGAAAATTTGTTTCTCATGTTAAAAGAGCCGCCCGGCTTTGCAACCTGTTTCCGGAAATTGCGGCACAAAACGTGTGATAACCCTGCAACCTATGTCGCTGTTTTGTGTCGCAGCCCGCAGGGGAAAAATTGCTGCATCAACAGTGAAGCAAAAAAGCGGTACACTGAGCGCCCTGTTTGGTTAACCGACGCAGAGTGACATGGATATTACAAATAAATCTCGAATTCACTGGGCATGCCGTCGCGGTATGCGTGAACTGGATATCTCTATCATGCCGTTTTTTGAGTATGAATATGACTCGCTCAACGATCAGGATAAACGACTTTTCGTTCGCCTGCTGGAGAGTGACGATCCCGATCTGTTTAACTGGCTGATGAATCACGGCGAACCGGCCGATGACGAGTTAAAACGCATGGTCGCCCTGATCCAGCACCGAAACAGAGAACGTGGTCCGGTGCCACTGTAACCTGCGCATTTCGCGGCATGCGCAGGGTATCTCCCTGCTGCTGCACGGTGGTGTGATGCTGGTACTGCTGCTGGTGCCCTGGCCGGCGAGTGCCTCGCTGGCAAAAGTGGCCCTGCTGTTGCTGACGCTCAGGGAGTGCCTGCGCAGCCGTCGCCGTACCCGGCGCTGGCAGGGGCTGTTTGTCTTGCTGAGTGGTCAGCGGGTCCAGTGGCAACAGGCACAGTGGCAGCTGGTTTCACCGCCGTGGATGACCCGTCAGGCCGTGCGTCTGTCATTACGGGATAGCCAGGGGCGGCATAAGCGGCTGTGGCTGTTTGCCGATGGCATGGATAACAGCGAATGGCGGCTTTTACGCCAGCAATTGCTGAGTAAAAAGGAATGGCGTGATGAGTAGCGCGACCCTGTGGCTGGTAGAAGATGAAGCAGCCATTGCCGATACCCTGCTGTATATGCTGCAGCTAGAGGGATTTTCTACCCGCTGGTTTCCACGCGGGATGCCAATGCTGGACGCATTGCAGCAGGAAGTGCCCGATCTGGTGATCCTTGATGTCGGACTACCGGATATCAACGGTTTTGAGCTGTGTCGCCGTCTGCTGGCGAGCCAGCCCGATCTGCCCGTGCTGTTCCTTACCGCCCGCAGCGAAGAAGTTGATCGCCTGCTGGGGCTGGAGATTGGGGCGGATGATTACGTCGCTAAACCTTTTTCGCCGCGTGAAGTCTGTGCCCGGGTGCGTACTCTGCTGCGTCGTTTGCAAAAACAGCAGCGCATTGCACAGTCGCCAAAGTATAACGTTGGTCACTTTACGCTGGATGAAGCCTCCGCCCGCGTGGAGTGGTGCCAGCAGCCGCTGGCCCTGACGCGCTATGAATATCTGCTGCTGAAAACCCTGTTGCTGTCCCCCGGGCGGGTTTTTTCCCGGCAGCAGCTGATGAATCTGGTATGGAAAGAGGCGGAAGATAGCTTTGACCGTACCGTCGATACCCATATTAAAACGCTGCGCGCCAAGCTGCGTGACATCAATCCACATGAGCAGGTGCTGCTGACGCATCGCGGCCTCGGCTACAGCCTGGTGGCTGGCTGATGCGCATCGGGATGCGTTTGCTGCTGGGTTATTTTCTGATCGTTGCCGTGGCCGCGTGGTTTGTGCTGAGTATCTTTCTTAAAGAAGTTAAACCCGGCGTGCGGCGTGCCACCGAAGGCACACTGGTGGATACCGCCACGCTGCTGGCACAGTTTGCCCGGGCCGATATTCTCAGCGGCCAGCCGCAGAACGGGCAGCTTGCCGCCGCTTTTTCACAGCTGCGCGGCTATCCGGTCAGGGCGGATATTAGCGGCATCGCCAAGCGTCGTAATGAGTACCGTGTCTATCTGACCGATGAGAAAGGCAGGGTGTTGTTCGATTCTGCGGGTGTTGCCCTGGGCCAGGATTATTCCCGCTGGAACGATGTCCTGCTGACCCTGCGGGGTGAATACGGCGCACGTAGCTCGCGCAGTAATCCGGATGATGATGCCAGTTCCGTGATGTATGTCGCGGCACCGGTGCGTGACGGTGCCAGGCTGCTGGGGGTCCTCAGCGTCGGTAAGGCCAACAGCACCATGGTGCCGGTGATCCGCCGCAGTGAACGTCGCATCCTGTGGGCAGGGGCGGCGCTGCTGGGGATCGCGCTGCTGATCGGTCTGATTTTTGTGCTGTGGATAAACCGTTCCGTGGGGCGTCTGGTGCGTTACGCCGACTCGGTCACTCAGGGAGAGGCTCTGCCCCTTCCCGCCATGAACAGCAGTGAGTTGCGCAAGCTGGCACAGGCGCTGGAAAGTATGCGTCTGAAACTGGAGGGTAAACGCTATATTGAGCATTATGCTCATGCGCTGACCCACGAGCTGAAAAGCCCGCTGGCGGCGATCCGGGGGGCGGCAGAGATTCTGCATGAATGCCCCCCTGCGGCGGTGGTTCAGCGCTTCTCGGCCAATATCCTGCAACAGAATATCCGGATGCAGCGGCTGATTGACAACCTGCTTCGCCAGGCAACGCTGGAAAACCGTCCGGAGATCCAGCGGCAGACCGTCAGCCTGCTGCCGCTGGTCACGGGACTGTGCGACAGCCGGGCGGTTCAGGCTCAGGGCAAACGACTGACTTTTGATGCTGACGCACTGGAGGGGCTGTCCGTTCGGGCAGATCCGCTACTGCTGGAGCAGGCGCTGGCCAATTTACTTGATAACGCCCTTGATTTTACGCCGCTGGCGGGAGAGGTTCGTATTGAGGTTAGCCAGAGTGCGGACGAAATGATTTTTCAGGTGCTGGACAGTGGCAGCGGTATTCCTGACTATGCACTGCCTCATATTTTCGACCGGTTCTATTCGCTGCCGCGCAGCAATGGTGAAAAGAGCAGCGGACTGGGGCTGGCCTTTGTCCGCGAAGTGGCGCGACTGCATCAGGGGAGCATCACGTTAACCCCCCGGGCGGAAGGTGGCGTCTGTGCGCAACTAACGATAAAAAATAACGCCTGACTTCACCGTCTCTTCACATAACTTCATTTTCTCCCCATTCAGAGGGGCTATCTTCTGCGTCATACACACAGGAGAATCGCCCATGAATAAATCCCCCGTATTATGGAAAATGTTAACGCTTATCGGCTGCCTGTTACTGCTGCTGGTGCCGCTGAGTATGCTCAGTACATTGATCACCGAGCGCAGCGTATGGCGCGACAACGTGGCAGACAAGCTCAGCCAGAGCACCAGCGGTCCGCAGCGCCTGTTCGGGCCGCTGATTGCCATTCCCTGGAGCGAAATCGTCACGGAAATGCGTGAGGGAAAGGAGGTCACGGTAAAGGTCACCCATCTGCGCTATTTTCTGCCTGAAAGCCTGAAAGTGACGGGCGATCAGAAGGTGGAAGAGCGCAAGGTTGGCATTTACAAGGGGCAGGTCTGGCGCACGGGGGTCAACATTAATGCCACCTTTAATCGGGATCAGCTGGCCGATATTACCCGTCCTGGGGTCACTCTGGGCGATCCGCTACTGGTGATGGGCGTTGGCGACCCACGCGGGATCAGCAGCGTGACGTCGCTGAATATTGGCGATAAGCAGTTCGATTTCCAGCCGGGTAGCCAGCTTCCGGGCAATAGCGAAGGGTTACACGTTGAGCTGCCGCCAGAAGTTTTACAGGAGAAAAGCCTGGCGCTGAATTTCTCGCTTAAACTGCTGGGAACACAGAAGCTGGAAGTGGTGCCTCTGGGTAAAAACAGCACCTTTGATCTGAAGAGCAACTGGCCGCATCCGGGCTTTACCGGCAGCTTCCTGCCGGAACAACGCCAGATCACGCCTGAAGGTTTTACGGCGCGCTGGCAGAGCAGCTGGTTTGCTAACAACATCAACTCGCTGGTGCGGGATGATTTTACCGTGAGTACAGAAACGCTCCCGGCCTTCAGCGCGATGGTGGTCAATCCGGTTGACCAGTATCAGCTGACCCAACGGGCGGTAAAATATGCCATTCTGCTGATCGGTCTGACCTATATGGCGTTTTTCCTGTTTGAAACGCTGACCGCACTGCGCGTTCACCCGATGCAGTATCTGCTGGTGGGGCTGTCGCTGGTGATGTTCTTCCTGGTACTGCTGGCGTTGTCTGAGCATATTGGCTTCAACCTGGCCTGGCTCACCGCAAGTCTGACCTGTGCAGCGATTAACGGCTTCTACCTGCAGGCGGTATTGCAGGGATGGCGGCGCAGCCTGCTGTTCGTCGGCGGTGTACTGGCGCTGGATGCGGTACTGTGGCAGCTGTTGCAGTCGGAAGACAGCGCGCTGCTGCTGGGCACCGGCGTGTTGATGGCGGCACTGGCGGCGGTGATGGCGCTGACGCGTAATATCGACTGGTACCGGCTGTCCGCAGCGGCTAAACCGCAGGAAAGTAGCGAAGCAGGGCAGGACGGGAAGGGACGTTTCGGTCTGTGGAAATAAGCGGCTGAACATGACAGGGCGGACCGTGACAGACGGTTCGCCCTTGCGCAGGGGCCGGTCATTACGTCGACCGGCCCTTTTGCATTATGGGCCAGGATTACAGCAGTTCGGCCATCTCCGTCAGGATCTGTTCACACCACTGTGCAATGCGTTCGTCAGTCTGCTCAAACTGGTTAATATCATCCAGCGCCAGGCCGACAAACTGCTTCCCGTCGGCGGTCAGCGGTTTTTTACTGGTAAACTCATAGCCTTCCAGCGGCCAGTAACCGACAAACTGCACGCCCAAGGGAGCCAGTACCTCATGCAGCATCCCCAGTGCATCCAGGAACCATTCGCTGTATTCCCCCTGGTCCCCCATACCGTAAAGGGCCACTACCTTGCCCTGTAAATTTAGCTGCGGCAGCGCTGTCCAGATTGCTTCCCAGTCTTCCTGCAGTTCGCCAAAATCCCAGGTCGGAATACCCAGGATCAGCAAATCGTAGTTTTCCATCAGCGCCGGAGGATCGTCTTTCAGGTTATGCAGTGTGACCAGATCGTCGCCGATAAAGTCACGGATCTTCTCGGCGGCCATCTCGGTGTAACAGGTACTGGATCCATAAAACAGACCAATATTCATGGTAGTGGCACTCATTTTTCCTAAAGTCTGCCGGCGATTATATCAGAAGCAGGCAGGAATAAGGCATAATGGGCGCACTTTGTACGGCAGTGTGATATGTCATCGTGCTGTTTTTAAAGCATTAAATGGGTTTTAGTCGCGCACTCAGCGTCATGATAACGGCAGACTGGAGAGGTTGAGGTGCAGGATAACGATCTGATTGAGCAGTTTCTTGATGCACTGTGGATCGAGCGCAATCTGGCGCAAAATACCGTGGCGTCTTATCGTCTTGACCTGCGTTCACTCTGCGGCTGGCTGGCGCATCAGCAGCTGTCACTGCTGACGGTAGACGCGGTGGCGCTGCAAGGCTTCCTGGCGGAACGGCTTGAGGGGGGCTATAAGGCCACCAGTTCGGCACGCCTGCTCAGTGCTATGCGCCGTCTGTTCCAGTATCTCTACCGTGAAAAGCAGCGGGCGGACGATCCCAGTGCGTTGTTATCGTCGCCCAAGCTGCCGCAGCGCCTGCCGAAGGATCTGTCTGAGGCGCAGGTGGAAAGACTGCTTCAGGCTCCCTGCCTTGACCAGCCCATTGAGCTGCGCGATAAGGCGATGCTGGAGCTGCTTTACGCCACCGGGCTGCGCGTGACCGAGCTGGTGGGTCTGACTCTCAGTGATATCAGCCTGCGGCAGGGGGTGGTGCGTGTCATCGGCAAGGGAAATAAAGAGCGGCTGGTGCCGATGGGCGAAGAGGCGGTTCACTGGATCGAACAGTTTATTGAGTATGGCCGCCCGTGGCTGCTTAACGGCCAGACGCTGGACGTGCTGTTTCCCAGTAACCGTGCGCAACAAATGACCCGGCAAACTTTCTGGCATCGCATTAAACATTACGCCACACTGGCGGGCATCGATAGCGCAAAACTGTCACCGCACGTGCTGCGCCATGCGTTTGCCACCCATCTGTTGAACCACGGCGCAGATTTGCGTGTCGTACAGATGCTGTTAGGTCACAGTGATTTATCGACCACCCAGATTTACACGCACGTAGCGACCGAACGACTGCGCCAGTTACACCAGCAGCATCATCCACGTGCCTGATTGATATAAAATACAGCCCGCTTAGTGAGGCTATAAGGACATGAAATGAAGAAGCACTACCTGTTACTTTCGGGACTCATCGCGCTGGCCAGTGGACTGGCTCATGCCGACGATGCCGCCATTAAACAGTCGCTGAGTAAGCTGGGCTTACAGCAGACCGAGATCCAACCTTCGCCGCTGCCTGGTTTTAAAACAGTATTGAGCGAAAGCGGTGTGCTGTACGTTACCGACGATGGTAAACATTTTGTACAGGGTCCTCTCTATGACGTCAGCGGCAGCCAGCCGGTCAACGTCACCAATCAGCTGCTGGAAAAGAAAGTGGAAGCACTGAGCAAAGAGATGATCGTGTATAAAGCGCCAAAGCAGCAGTATGTGGTGACGGTCTTTACCGATATTACCTGTGGCTATTGCCGCAAACTGCACGAGCAGATGGCCGACTACAACGCGCTGGGGATCACCGTGCGTTATCTGGCCTTCCCGCGTGAAGGGCTGAACGGCAACGTGGCGAAAGAGATGAAATCGATCTGGTCTGCGGGTGACCCCCATAAAGCCTTTGATGCGGCGATGAAAGGCGAAGCCGTGTCACCGATTGATGGCAAAATCGATATTGGTCAGCAGTATAAATTAGGCGTGCTTTACGGCATTCAGGGCACCCCGGCGATGCTGCTGGAAAACGGGACGATGATCCCGGGTTACCAGAGCCCGCAGGATCTGAAAAAATTCCTCGACAGCCAGAAAAACGGCGGCTGATTTGGTGAATCGTAAAACTGAACTCCGTCGCCGTAAGGCGACGGACGCTGCTGCACTTCCTGCCGATCTTCACCCGCTGTTACATCGTCTCTATGCCCGCCGGGGGATACAGCAGGCCAGTGAGCTGGAGCGGGGGGCGAAATATCTTCACCCCTTCCAGTCGCTGAGTGGTATTCAGGCGGCGGTGACTGTTCTGCAACAGGCGCTGACCGATAACCTCTGCATTATGATTGTCGGTGATTTCGATGCCGATGGTGCCACCAGCACCGCGCTGACGGTGCTGGCACTGCGCAGCATGGGCGGGCAGAACATTAAGTATCTGGTGCCAAACCGTTTTGATGACGGCTACGGTCTGAGCCCGGAAGTAGTCGAGCAGGCCGCCGCCCGCGGTGCCCAGCTGATCCTGACGGTGGATAACGGTATCTCGTCACACGCCGGGGTGGCGCTGGCCAACGAGAAAGGCATTGCCGTGGTGGTGACCGATCACCACCTGCCGGGGGAGACACTGCCGGAGGCGGCGGCCATCGTTAACCCTAACCTTGCAGACTGTGATTTTCCCTCCAAGTCGCTGGCGGGCGTAGGCGTGGCGTTTTACCTGATGCTGGCGCTGCGCGCCCGGCTGCGTGACAGCGGGGTGACAACGCTACCCAATCTGGCAGAGCTGCTGGATCTGGTGGCGCTGGGTACCGTGGCCGACGTGGTGCCGCTGGATGCCAACAACCGCATCCTGGTCTGGCAGGGACTGAGTCGTATCCGGGCCGGTAAGTGCCGTCCGGGGATCCGGGCGCTGCTGGAAATTGCTAACCGCGATGCGCGTCAGCTGGCCGCCAGTGATCTGGGATTTGCCCTTGGGCCGCGTCTGAATGCCGCAGGAAGGCTGGATGATATGTCGGTCGGCGTGGCGCTGCTGCTGAGTGAAGATTTGGGCCAGGCGCGAATGCTGGCCAGTGAGCTCGATGCGCTGAATCAGACGCGTAAAGAGATCGAGCAGGGAATGCAGTCCGAAGCCCTCGCCCTGTGTGACCGGTTGGAAAGCACCAGTGAAGCGCTGCCGTTGGGCATCGCTATGTACCATCCTGAGTGGCATCAGGGGGTGGTCGGTATTCTGGCCTCCCGTCTGAAAGAGCGGTTTAACCGGCCAGTGATTGCCTTTGCACCGGCAGGGGACGGGACGCTGAAAGGGTCGGGGCGTTCGATCGCCGGGCTGCACATGCGCGATGCGCTGGAGCGTCTGGATACGCTGAATCCGGGGCTGATCATTAAGTTTGGTGGTCATGCCATGGCAGCCGGTCTGTCGCTGGAAGAGGCTAACTTTGAGCGCTTCCGTCAGTGTTTTGCCGAACTGGTAGGGGACTGGCTTGATGCCGAATCCCTGCAGGGCATCGTCTGGTCTGATGGCGAACTGATGGCCCAGGAGCTGACGTTACCGACGGCCGAGCTGCTGCGCGAAGCAGGCCCGTGGGGGCAGGCGTTCCCGGAGCCGACGTTTGACGGCAAGTTCAGGCTGCTACAGCAGAAGCTGGTAGGTGAACGCCACCTGAAAGTAATGATTGAGCCGCTGGGCGGCGGGCCGCTGCTGGACGGCATCGCGTTTAACATTGATACGACGCTGTGGCCCGATCCGAGTGTCAGGCAGGTGGAGCTGGCCTACAAGCTCGATGTCAATGAGTTCCGTGGTAACCGTACCGTGCAGCTAATTATCGAGCATCTCTGGGCGCTGTAGCCTGCCCGTACGGCAGAGGAAACAGCGGGCTGACCAAAACAGAAGGTCAGCCCGGGCCTTATCCCGGCCGGCGGCTTAATGCCAGCCTGGCAGCAAACAGCAGAAATACCGTGCCGGTGGTGCGGTCCAGCCACTTCACCACCTTCTCACGCTTCAGCACGCCGGAGAGCTTACGCGTGCTGCCAATCAGTAGTGATGACCACAGCGTGCCCAGTACCACATGGATCAGCACCAGCCCGAACGTCCATAGCACCGGCGAATGCCCGGTTGGAATAAACTGCGGCAGGAAAGAGACATAGAAAATCCCCACCTTGGGGTTCAGCAGGTTGCCAAAAAAGCCGCGCAGGAACGCGTTCTGAGATCCTGTTGCCAGCGCCGCATCACCCATCTTTGTCCGCGGTTTCAGCAGCATTTGCACGCCCAGCCAGGCAAGATACGCGGCCCCGCACCACTTCAGCAAATTATACGCCAGTTCAGAGACGGCAATCAGCGCTCCCAGACCAAAAGCCACCGCTACCGCCCAGGCCAGACACCCGGCATTAATCCCCAGCTGTGCCTGAATCGCTTTTTTCGTTCCCTCCACGGCAGAGGTACGCAAAATCAGCGCGGTATCCAGCCCCGGGGTAAGGGTGAGCAGGGTGGCAGCGAAGGTAAAGGCCAGCAGGGCATCGGTCACGGACATATTCAGACTCCACTTGGTAAGGCGTTCCGGGGGACGGGCACTGAACAGGCAATGCGCGTTCAGTGCTACAAACTGTGCGCTATTTCGGTTAAACTGCGTGGTTACTATTACGCCCTTTTCGATCACCTAAAAAGATTCTAAAACCATGTTTGAAATTAATCCGGTAAAGAACCGTATTCAGGATCTCACTGAACGCAGCAGCGTTCTTCGGGGGTATCTTTGACTATGATGCCAAGAAAGAACGTTTACAGGAAGTTAACGCTGAACTAGAGCAGCCTGATGTCTGGAACGAACCTGACCGCGCACAGGCGCTGGGTAAAGAACGTTCCGCCTTAGAGGCCGTTGTCGAAACGCTGGATCTGATGGAGCAGGGGCTGGAAGATGTCGCTGGTCTGCTGGAGCTCGCCGTTGAAGCCGAAGATGAGGACACGTTCAACGAAGCGATTGCCGAACTTGACGTGCTGGAAAAGAAACTCGGTGAGTTAGAGTTCCGCCGCATGTTCTCCGGGGAATACGACAGCGCCGACTGCTACATGGATATCCAGGCCGGCTCGGGCGGTACGGAAGCTCAGGACTGGGCCAGCATGTTGCTGCGCATGTACCTGCGCTGGGCGGAAGCCCGCGGTTACAAAACTGAGATCATCGAAGAGTCCGACGGCGAAGTGGCAGGCACCAAATCCGCGACTATCAAAATCATCGGCGACTACGCGTTCGGCTGGTTACGTACTGAAACCGGCGTGCATCGCCTGGTGCGTAAAAGCCCGTTCGACTCCGGTGGCCGTCGTCATACCTCGTTCAGTTCGGTGTTTATTTACCCGGAAGTGGATGACAACATCGATATCGATATTAACCCGGCCGACCTGCGTATCGACGTCTACCGCGCTTCAGGAGCGGGTGGTCAGCACGTTAACAAGACCGAGTCGGCGGTGCGTATTACCCACTTACCGACCAACATTGTGGTGCAGTGTCAGAACGATCGTTCTCAGCATAAAAACAAAGACCAGGCTTTCAAGCAGCTGCGCGCGAAGCTTTACGAATATGAAATGCAGAAGAAAAATGCGGATAAACAGGCGGCGGAAGACAATAAGTCTGACATCGGCTGGGGTAGCCAGATCCGCTCTTACGTGCTGGATGATTCCCGCATCAAGGATCTGCGTACCGGCGTAGAGACGCGCAACACTCAGGCGGTTCTGGACGGCGATCTGGATCGTTTTATCGAAGCAAGTTTGAAAGCAGGTTTATAAGGAACTCACATGTCTGAACAACAACCGCAGGCTGCGGACGCCGCACTTGAACTGAACAATGAATTAAAATCACGCCGTGAGAAGCTGGCCGCGCTGCGTGAAGCCGGTCTGCCGTTCCCAAACGATTTTCGCCGTGACCGCACTTCCGATACGCTTCATGCCGAATTTGATGGTAAAGAAAACGAAGAGCTGGAAGCACTGAACATCGAAGTCAGCGTGGCAGGCCGAATGATGACCCGCCGTATTATGGGTAAAGCCTCTTTCGTCACGCTGCAGGATGTGGGTGGCCGTATTCAGCTTTATGTTGCCCGCGACGATCTGGCAGAAGGTATTTATAACGAACAGTTCAAGAAGTGGGATCTCGGCGATATCGTCGGCGCGCGCGGTAAGCTGTTCAAGACGAAAACCGGTGAGCTGTCTATTCACTGTAGCGAACTGCGTCTGCTGACCAAAGCCCTGCGCCCGCTGCCGGACAAGTTCCACGGCCTGGCCGATCAGGAAACCCGTTACCGTCAGCGTTACCTTGATCTGATCTCTAACGACGAGTCGCGCAACACGTTTAAAATCCGCTCACAGATCATGGCCGGCATCCGCAGCTTTATGGTGGGCCGCGAGTTTATGGAAGTGGAAACCCCGATGATGCAGGTGATCCCCGGCGGCGCGGCGGCGCGTCCGTTTATCACCCATCATAATGCGCTGGACATTGATATGTACCTGCGTATTGCACCGGAGCTGTATCTGAAGCGCCTGGTAGTGGGAGGATTCGATCGCGTCTTCGAAATCAACCGTAACTTCCGTAATGAAGGGGTCTCCCCACGTCATAATCCAGAGTTCACCATGATGGAACTCTATATGGCCTATGCGGATTATAAAGACCTGATCGAACTGACCGAAAGCCTGTTCCGTACGCTGGCGCAGGATATTCTGGGCAACACCGTGGTGCCTTACGGCGATCAGGAGTTCGACTTCGGTAAGCCGTTTGAAAAGCTGACGATGAAAGAGGCCATTCTGAAATATCGTCCAGAGACTAATCTGGCCGATCTTGATGACTTTGATAAGTCGGTGGTGATTGCGCAGTCTCTGGGCATCAAGGTCGAGAAGAGCTGGGGACTGGGACGTCTGGTTACCGAGATCTTCGAAGAGACCGCCGAAGCGCATCTGATCCAGCCAACCTTTATTACGGAATATCCGGCAGAAGTTTCGCCACTGGCACGTCGTAACGACCAGAATCCGGAGATCACCGACCGCTTCGAATTCTTTATTGGCGGCCGTGAAATCGGTAACGGCTTCTCCGAGCTGAACGATGCAGAAGATCAGGCAGAGCGTTTCCTGCAGCAGGTTAATGCGAAAGACGCCGGTGATGACGAAGCGATGTTCTATGATGAAGACTACGTGACGGCACTGGAGCACGGTCTGCCGCCAACGGCAGGTCTGGGGATCGGTATTGACCGCATGGTGATGCTGTTTACCAACAGCCATACCATTCGTGATGTGATCCTGTTCCCGGCAATGCGGCCAGGCAACAAGTAAGCGTCTATCGCAGCATCAAACGGTCAGCCTTATCGCTGGCCGTTTTTTTTGCGTCCCTCTGCAAAATAGCCAATAGTTACGTTTTATCACATCGTACTGCAGGGAGAATCCCCATGGCCTGACCTGGTTTTATCCGCCACTGGCAGGAACTGGAGGGAGAGGATAATGAACATTATCCGGACAGCGACGAGCTGATGTCGATTGGCGCCCCGCTTGGCAGAGCTCTGGGCCTGACGCATCTGGGTATTCACCATGAACGCTTACTACCTGGGCGGCGAATGTCGTATCCCCACGCAGAAAGTGCGGAGGAAGAGTTTGCTTTTGTGCTGGAAGGTGAACCGGACGTATGGATCAACGGCGAGCTGTATCGGTTACGGCCCGGAGATGCGGTGGCATTCCCGGCAGGCACCGGTATTTGTCATACCTTTATCAATAATAGCGACCGTGAGGCCCGCTTTATTGTGGTCGGCGAAGCGAATAAAAAAGATAACCGCATCTGGTATCCCAAAAATCCGGTCTATCTCTCAACGCGAGAGGACCGCTGGGAAAACCCGCCAGAACAGGATTTTGGCCCCCACGACGGATTGCCTGACACATTGAAAAAAGAGCCATGAGAAAAACGTTGGGACAGTACGATACCTGTCCGGGCGGCGAGGGGGCTTATGCAGGCGTCATGTGCTGCGGTGAGTATCAGGATTTCACCGCATCATTCAGCCAGTCTTTAAAGCGAGCGTAGGGAATATACAGCGAGACATCTTTATACAGTGTTTTGCCGGTTTTCATGTCGTTAATGCGCTTGCTGTAGCCCACAATCACCCCGCCGATAGAGTCGTCAGAGGCGTTATACACCGCGCCGCCGGACATGCCCTGCACCACGCCCGCATCGGACGCCACCACCACGCAGCTGACTTTATTCCAGGAATTTTTCAGCCCGGTATTGATCAGGTTGGTGCCCGTTGAGGCCACCGGCATCGCGGAGATAAAGCTGTAGCCATACATGTTGATTTTGTCGCCGATCAGGCCATTACGAAAATGCGGGGGAGGGACGTTATCATTTTTATGGTACACCACCGCCAGATCGCACTCAGGATGATACGACTTCACCCGGTACATGGAGAATTTAGCGACATGGGCCGCCGTCAGGCTGTAGTTGGCCGTCAGGGGGATGGTGGTGCCCAGCGTCCCCAGCCCCAGAACGGTTGGGATACCGGTGACAGTCATATCCACCCGGTCATGCGCTTCACTGCTGTACTGATACTTCCCTACGGAACACCCGCCCAGAAAAAGGGCTAGCAGGCAAATGGCGAGTCGCATCGGGTCTCCTCAGTGATGAGTATTTCAGGTAAAGCAGGAAAGGTCATAACCTCGTTAACTGACATATCGGCCGTGGTTCGCAAAACTTTAATGTATCGATTACGCCTGAAATTGTGCTGATGACCTTCAAAGACCCGACAAGGCTCAGTCTCAATTTAAAATCATAGGACGAATCGCAAAAAAGAATCATTAGAAATAATGATGTAATTTGGGTTTAGGGAAAAGTATAGCGAAATACGCTGACGAAATGTGCACTCGATCGCATTTTTTTTGCTCTGCATTGACCTTAATCAGACGATTCTTGCCTGCAAGACAACAGTCTCTTGCAGAATCCGCGCTGTAAGCCTTTCTGCTGCTATGTTTTAATAAGTTGCTGTGACCCAGATCACTCATCCTGAGCGGACTGCGTTAATTTAATTCAATACCCGACTGAGCTCTCTGCTGGCAGAGGGCAGGGTTTCTATTCTCCTGGGAGTGTGTGACATGCCTGTTTCATTACTGGCGCTGGCGTTGAGTGCCTTTGCTATCGGCACCACCGAATTTGTCATTATGGGGCTGTTGCCGGAGGTCGCGAATGACCTGAGGGTGTCTATTCCCTCTGCGGGCTGGCTGATCAGCGGCTATGCGCTCGGTGTAGCGATTGGGGCACCGATTATGGCTCTGCTGACGGCAAAACTGCCGCGCAAGCGGACGCTGACGCTGCTGATGGCGATCTTCATTGTCGGCAATGTGCTCTGTGCGCTGGCCTATACCTATAACCTGCTGATGCTGGCCCGCATTGTGACGGCACTCTGTCACGGGGCCTTCTTTGGTATCGGGGCGGTGGTGGCTGCCAGCCTCGTGGCGCCGGGTAAACAGGCCTCCGCGGTCGCCCTGATGTTTACCGGTTTAACGCTGGCTAACGTGCTGGGCGTTCCGCTGGGTACCTGGTTCGGTCAGATGTTTGGCTGGCGCGCCACGTTCTGGGGCGTGGCGGTGATTGGTGTGCTGGCCTTTATTGGCCTGATTGTCAGCCTGCCCACCAACAAAGATGAAAAACCGGTGCATCTGGCGTCAGAGGTGAGTGCGCTGAATAACGGCAAACTGTGGCTCTCCCTGCTGATGACTGTGTGCTTCGCCGCCGCCATGTTTGCGCTGTTCAGCTATATCGCGCCGCTGCTGTTAGAAGTCACCGGGATTACTGACCGGGGTGTCAGCTGGACCCTGTTCCTGATCGGTGCCGGTCTGACCGTGGGCAATATTGTTGGCGGGAAACTGGCAGACTGGAAAGTGTCCTTCAGCCTGATCCTTAGCTTTTCGCTGATTGCGGTGTTCTCGCTGCTGTTCAGCTGGACCAGCCATTCACTGTGGCTGGCGGAAATCACCCTGTTCCTGTGGGCGATGGCGACCTTCGCCATGGTTCCGGCCCTGCAGATAAACGTAGTCCGCCACGGTAAAGATGCCCCGAACCTGGTCTCAACGCTGAATATCTCGGCCTTTAACGTCGGCAATGCGTTGGGTGCCTGGGTCGGTGGGGCAGTGATTGGCGGCGGCTACGGGCTGACGGCGGTGCCGGTTTCGGCCGCGTTACTGGCGGTGGCCGGGCTGCTGGTCTGTCTGTATACCTTCCGGGGATCGCGCGGCCGCCCGCAGGAGGCCCGCGCTTAACGCAGTCGCTGTGCCAGCCGTTCGCTAAACGGCGCAATATGCTGATGCAGATGCCGACTAAAGGCGTCGGCCAGCGCAGAGGCCGGACGGTGACGCGGCCGGATCAGACTGACGGTGAACGGCACGGCAATGCTGAAACGCCGTATTACCACCCCGCTGTCGGCGTAATCGAGCGCCGTCAGTGGGTTCACAACCGACACGCCCGCCCCCGCTTTCACCATTGAACAGACCGACGCCGCACTGTGTGTCTCCATCACCATACGCCGCTGTACCCCATGCTCGGCAAAAATGCCATCCAGTATCTGCCGGTAGCTGTCGGTGCGGGACAGGCTGATGTAATTCTGTCCGTGGAAATCGGCTGGGGTTAGCGTGCTCCGCTTTGCCAGGATATGCCCGGCGGGCAGTACACAGACTTCATCGCCGGTAAACAGGGCGCTGCGATCGGTACCCGCCGGCGTATGTGTGGTTTCGGTGAGGCCCAGATCGTAACGCTGTGCCGACAGCCACTCCTCCAGTAGTGGAGATTCCTGCGGAATAATATTCAGGCTGAGATCCGGGTAGTGCTGCATAAACGGCTGGCACAGCAGCGGCAGTAGCGATTGGGAAAACACCGGCAGGCAGGCGACTGACAGCTCACCCTGACGAAACTGGCGCAGCCCCTCGGCGGCGCTGATAATGCGGTCAAGCCCGTACCAGGATCGCTGCACTTCTTCAAAAAGCTGCAGCCCCTGCACCGTGGGCTGCAACCGGCCCCGCACCCGTTCAAACAGCTGCAGGCCGGTCAGCTTTTCGAAACGCGCCAGCTCACGGCTGACGGTAGGCTGTGAGGTGTGCAGCAGCGTGGCGGCTTCGGTCAGGTTGCCGGTGGTGACCACGGCATGAAAAATTTCAATATGACGCAGAGAAATGCCTGCCATCGATGATTACCGGGTTAAGCGCAGATAACCCATATCATGGGTGAATAGAGTCCAATAAAAAAGATATTTTTATCCCACATCAGGATGTGGCGTAATGGCCGTATCATCTTATGGAGAATGCTTATGCCACGCCTGCTGACCGACACCACCACCGCCCTGACTCAGGACAACCTGCTGCCGCTGGCACTGCAGTACGATGGCCCGATCTGGGCGTATGATGCCGCGATTATTCATGAACGCATCCGCCAGCTGCAACAGTTCGACGTGGTGCGCTTCGCACAGAAAGCCTGCTCCAACATTCATATCCTGCGCCTGATGCGCAGCGCCGGTGTCAAGGTCGACTCCGTGTCGCTGGGCGAGATTGAGCGCGCGCTGGCAGCGGGCTACGTGGCGGGAGGCGATGAAATTGTTTTCACCGCCGACCTGCTGGATGAACCTACGCTGGCGCGGGTGGCAGAGCTGAAGATCCCGGTCAATGCCGGCTCGGTTGATATGCTGCACCAGCTTGGGCAGGTTTCCGCGGGGCATCCGGTCTGGCTGCGCGTGAATCCCGGATTTGGCCACGGCCACAGTCAGAAGACCAATACCGGCGGTGAAAACAGCAAGCACGGTATCTGGCACGGCGATATGGCGCTGGCGCTGGCGGCTATTCAGCAGTATCAGCTGAAGCTGGTGGGGATCCACATGCACATCGGTTCCGGCGTTGACTACAGCCACCTGGAGCAGGTATGTGATGCGATGGTCAGCCTGGTAGTGAGCTTTGGTCAGGATCTGGAGGCGATCTCCGCCGGAGGCGGGCTGTCAGTTCCGTACCGCTTTGGTGAAGAGACCATCGATACCCGTCACTATTACGGCCTGTGGGATGGCGCGCGTCAGCGCGTGGCGCAGTATCTTGGCCATCCGGTGAAGCTGGAAATTGAACCGGGACGTTACCTGGTGGCGGAGTCGGGCGTGTTGATAAGCCAGGTACGCGCCGTGAAGTCGATGGGCAGCCGCCACTTCGTGCTGGTGGATGCCGGATTCAACGACCTGATGCGTCCGTCGCTGTACGGCAGCTACCACCATATCTCGGCCATCGCCGGAGATGGCCGGCTGCTGGATGAGCAGACGACCCTTGATACCGTAGTGGCAGGACCGCTGTGTGAATCGGGTGATGTCTTCACCCAACTGGAAGGCGGCAAGGTCGAAACGCGTGCCCTGCCTGCGGTTCAGGTCGGTGATTATCTGGTCTTCCACGATACCGGTGCCTACGGTGCATCGATGTCGTCGAATTACAACAGCCGTCCGCTGATCCCGGAAGTGCTGTTTGAAAATGGTCAGCCGCGCCAGATCCGTCGCGCACAAACGGTGGCCGAGCTGCTGGCGCTGGAACTGTAATCCACTCCCTGCGTGCCATATGGGCCGATCATTTTTCCGATCGGCCCGTTGCTGCACACGACTATCCGGCAAACATCTCTTTCCTCAGCAGGACAATCTCTTCCGCCAGATCCCGGCACAGCATCGCATTCATCAGATGATCCTGAGCATGGACCAGAATCAGTGTCACCGGCACCTTGCCACAGCCCTCATCGGCCCCAATCAGCTGGGTCTGGATCTTATGTGCCCCGCGTGAGGCCTCTACCGAGGCTGCCAGCGCCTCATCTGCCTGTTGCCACTCCCGCTTGCGGGCATGCTGGATTGCGCTCATGGCGTGGGAACGTGCTTCACCCGCGTTGATCAGCAATTCCATCATCGTTTGCTCGAAATCCATCACAGCCTCCATTGGTATACCAAAATTGGTCTGATTATCTTATTGGAATACCAGTGATCACTTCTGAGAGATAAATCACAGTAAATAATCAGCGATTGTTTATTTTTGGTATGCCACAACAGCGGAAGTTCAACAAACTATCAATGCCTGGATGCCTGACCCTTTACCTCGAGGATTCACACATGTCTCTACAGGATCGGCTAATCGACTCGCTGGGGAGTTTTGCCACTAAGTTCAACAGCTACCGCTATATTATGGCGATCAAATCATCGTTTATTACGCTGATGCCGGTGATTATCGTCGGCGCGTTTTCGGTGCTGATTTCCAATATGGTACTGGACGGTAAGAACGGCCTGGCGAGCTTTGCGGCGCTGTCGTTTCTGGCAGAACTGAAGCCCATTACTTCCAGTATTAACTACGCCACCCTCAGCTTCCTGAATATCGGTGCGGTATTTTTGATCGGTATTGAACTGGGGAAAATCAACGGCATCAAGACCCTGTTCCCGGGCCTGCTGGCGATTATCTGTTTTGTCGCGGTCACGCCCACCACCTTAAGCATGATGGTCAACGGGGAAATGCAGGTGGTGACCGACGTGCTGGCAAAACAGTTCTCTGATACCAAAAGCCTGTTCCTTGGCATGTTTATCGCCATTCTTTCCGTTGAGATTTACTGCCGTCTGGAGCATGTGGATCGGCTTAAGATCAAAATGCCGGACACCGTCCCGCCCAATGTGGCTGCTTCGTTCTCCGCGCTGATCCCGGCGATCATTACCGTTTCCGCCATTGCCACCTTTGGTTTTATCTTCCACCGTTTTACCGGCATGTATCTGTACGACGCCGTGTACAAAATTGTGCAGGAACCGCTGGAATCGGTAGTGCAAAGCCTGTGGGGCATTCTGCTGCTGATGTTTGTTGCCCAGTTGTTCTGGGTGATCGGCATCCACGGTAATCAGATGGTCAAACCGATCCGTGAACCACTGCTGCTGGGGGCGATCCTCGTTAATATGAACGCCTTTGAGCAGGGGATTGAAGCGCCGAATATCATCACCATGCCGTTCTGGGATGTGTATATGAGTATCGGTGGTTCCGGGCTGACCATTGGTCTGCTGACGGCAGTCATGCTGGCAACCAAACGTAAAGAGATGCGTGAGATAGCTAAACTCTCCTTCGGCCCGGGCCTGTTCAATATCAATGAGCCGGTGATCTTCGGTATGCCGATCATGCTGAACCCGATCCTCGCCATTCCGTTTATTATCACCCCGCTAATCACCGGCTCGATCGGCTACTTCGCCACGGTGACCGGTTTTGCCGGTAAAGCAGTGGTGATGGTGCCCTGGACCACGCCGCCGATCATTAACGCCTGGCTCTCCACGGCCGGATCGATGGGGGCGGTAGTGACGCAAATTGTCTGCATCCTGGTCTCTATTCTGATCTATCTGCCGTTCGTCAAAATTGCCGCACGCCGTGCGGAAGCCGCTGACGCTAAAGCGTTACAGCCTGAACCCGCGAAAAATTAAGGAGTTATGATGAGTACCTTTAACGTCACCATCCCGGACGATTTTATCCTCGGTGCTGCCGCGTCGGCGTGGCAAACCGAAGGCTGGAGCGGCAAAAAATCCGGCCAGGACTCCTATCTCGATGCCTGGTATCAGCACGATCGCCACGTCTGGCATAACGGTTTCGGGCCGGCGGTCGCTACCGATTTTATTAACCGCTACAAAGAAGATGTGGCGCTGATGAAAGCCTCGGGCCTGACACACTACCGCACCTCGATTAACTGGGCGCGCTTTCTGACCGACTATGAAAATGCGGTGGTGGATGAAGAGTACGCGGCTTACTACGACAGCCTGATCGATGAACTGCTGGCCAATGATATTCAGCCAATGCTGTGCCTGGAACATTACGAACTGCCTGCGGTCCTGCTGGAACAGTACGGTGGTTGGGGTTCGAAACAGGTGGTGGAGATGTTCGTCCGCTATGCGGAGCAGGTATTTGCCCGTTACGCCCACAAGGTAACGCGCTGGTTTACCTTTAACGAGCCGATTGTGGTGCAGACCCGGGTTTATCTGGATGCGCTGCGCTGGCCGTACGAGCAGAACACCGATAAATGGATGCAGTGGAATCATCACAAAAACCTCGCCACGGCGAAAGTGGTGCAGCTGTTCCGTGAGAAAGGTTATCAGGGTAGCGTCGGCACCATCCTTAACCCGGAAGTGACTTACCCGCGCTCCAGCGCCGCGCACGATGTCAGGGCGGCCGAGATTTACGATCTGTTCTACAACCGCGTGTTCCTTGACCCGGCGATCAAGGGCGAATACCCGGCAGAGCTCATAGCGCTGCTGGCAAAACATCACGTTAACTGGGAGTACGATGCGCAGGAGCTGGCGATTATTCATGCCAATCGCGTCGACGAAGTCGGGATTAACCTTTATTACCCGCACCGCGTTAAAGCGCCCTCGCGGGCATGGCATGCGGAAACGCCGTTCCACCCGGCCTTTTACTACGAACATTTTGAGCTGCCGGGACGGCGGATGAATACCTCTCGCGGCTGGGAAATTCAGCCCGCTATCGTCTGGGATATGGCGGTACGCATGAAAAATGACTACGACAATTTCCCGTGGTTTGTCGCAGAAAATGGCATGGGCATTGAGAACGAAGCCCGCTTCAAAAACGCCGATGGCGAAATCCAGGACGACTATCGCATCGCCTTTATCACCGAACATCTCTATCAGGCGCTTCGCGCCAGGGACGCAGGCATGAACTGCCAGGGCTATATGCTGTGGGCCTTTACCGACAACGTCTCGCCGATGAATGCGTTTAAAAACCGTTACGGACTGATTGAAATCGACCTGGAAAATCAGCGTCAGCGCCGGATGAAAAAGTCCGCCCGCTGGTATCAGCAGGTCAGTGAACAGCGCCAGCTTTCTGTCACGCTGGACGATGAAGCCAAATAAGGAGCAACTGATGCAACGTATCGTACTGGCCTGCGCAGCAGGCATGTCCACCTCCATGGTGGTGACACGCATGGAAAAAGAAGCGGCCGCACGCGGGCTGGAGTACCAAATCTATGCGATCCCGGAACAGAACCTGCGCGATGAGCTGGAAAATTACCCCGGCGAAGTCGCCGTGGTTCTGCTGGGACCGCAGGTACGCTTCAAGCTGGAAGAGAACCGCAAGCTGACCGACAGCCATCAGATCCCGATTGCGGTGATTGATTCGGTGGCTTACGGTACCCTTAACGGCGCAAAAGTACTCGATCAGGCGCTGGCTTTGGTAAACTAGCGGCCATCAATAGTGATAATGGTTTAAAAGGTGAGGATCCGTGGACAAAGGTGCGCCTGCGCAGGACAAAAAGCAGTATCAGGAAATCGGGCACGATCTGCGTCAGCAAATCATCGAGGGCCACTATCCGGTAGGATCGCGCCTGCCGCCGGAGCGTCAGATCGCCGAGACCTGGGGCGTCAGCCGCACCATTGTCCGAGAAGCGTTACTGATGCTGGAGCTGGAAGGAACGGTGGATATCCGCCAGAGCTCCGGCGTGTACGTGATGCGTATCCCTTCGGAAAGCAGCGATGAAGAGGAAGCGTTCTTTCGCAGCGATGTCGGCCCGTTTGAAATGCTGCAGGCGCGTCAGCTGCTGGAGAGCAATATCGCCGCCTTTGCCGCAAAAATGGCGACCAAGGCGGATATTGAAAATCTGAAGCGTATCCTGGAGCAGGAACAGCGTGCCATCGCCCTTGACGATAAAAGTCAGGACAATGACAAGGTGTTCCACCTGCTGCTGGCCGGAGCCACACAAAATCAGATGCTGCTGGATACCGTTAACAGCATCTGGCGTCATCATGAAAGCAGTCCGCTGTGGCAGCAGTTACGCAGCCATATTGAAACGCGCAGCTACCGTCTGAAGTGGCTGGGCGATCATCAGACCATCCTTGCCGCTTTGCGGCGGCGGGACGTGATGGGTTCCTGGCAGGCGATGTGGCAGCATCTGGAAAATGTGAAGCACAGCCTGCTGGAGCTGTCGGACGCCGACGCCCCGGACTTTGATGGTTATCTGTTTGAATCCGTACCCATTTTTCAGGGTAAGCTGGTGTGAGTTTACTGCGTATAGTGCCATTGAGCGCCGTGCCTGAACACCGGGACATCCTCGCTGACTGGCTGTGGCGGGCGTTTGGCAGTGAAAACAGTCGCGATTTTTTTGCCAGCATCCTCGACAGCAGCCTGAGCGGTGCCGATCTGCCGCTGACTTTTGTGGCGCTGGACGGCGACCGTCCGGTGGGCACCGTCGGGCTGTGGCGCTGCGATTTGATCAGCCGTCAGGATCTGTTTCCCTGGCTGGCGGCGCTGTATGTGGATGAGCCTTATCGCGGGCAGGGGGTAAGCGGGCAGCTGCAGCAGACGATCATTGACCGCTGCCGTCAGCGGGGCGATCGCCATCTCTACCTCTATTCAGCCTGTGCGGATTATTACGAACGTTTTGGCTGGGCGTACATCGGCGATGCGCTGGATTATCCGGCGACAGCGGTACGGCTATACCACAAAACGCTGGAATAACATCGGGGCGGGCATGCCTGCCCCCGGTTTCGGTCGGCCAGTGACGCGGGCCTGACCGGTAATGCTGGCCTTCAGCATGGGACGACCAGAAAACGTCGTCGCGGCGAAAGAGCGCACTGCAGGCCCGGTCTTTAATCAGCACCCCAGCATTACGACGGTGCCCCCACCGAATGACGGCGCACCAGCGTCGGGCTGAACAGATTGGTGATCTCCGGCAGTGGCTGCCCGTGAGCCAGCGCCAGCGCCAGTTCAGCCGCCTGCTGGGCCATCGTCACGATAGGGTAACGCACCGTTGTCAGACGGGGGCGCACGTAGCGAGAAACCAGCACGTCATCGAAGCCGATCAGCGACATCTCCTCCGGCACGCGCACGCCGTTATCACTCAGCACGGCCAGCGCCCCGGCGGCCATCGAATCGTTATAGCAGGCGACGGCGCTAAACGTTTTCCCCTGGCCAAGCAGTTCGGTCATCGCCTGCTCACCGCCTACTTCATCCGGCTCACCAAAAGCCACCAGCCGATCGTTACACGGCAGGTTGTGCTCCTTCAGCGCATCGTAGTAGCCCTGCAGGCGGTCGGTGGCATCGGAGATGGAGTGTGTGGAACAAATATAGGCAATGTTAGTGTGGCCCTGCTGGATCAGATAGCGGGTCGCCAGCCAGGAACCATAGCGGTCATCCAGCGCAATGCAGCGGGTTTCATAGCCCGGCAGCACGCGGTTCAGCAGTACCATGCCGGGGATCTGCTTCATCAGCGGCATCAGCTCCTGGTCGGGAACCTGCTTGGCATGAACGACCAGGGCCGCGCAGCGGTGGCGCATCAGTTGCTCAATCGCCTGACGCTCTTTCTGCTCATTATGGTAACCGTTACCAATCAGTAAAAAGTTCCCGGTTTCCCAGGCGACGGAATCCACCGCTTTGACCATTGCGCCAAAAAAAGGGTCGGAAACGTCCCCAACCACCAGTCCGATGGTTTCGGTTGACTGCTGCGCCAGCGCGCGTGCATTGGCGTTGGGGTGATACTGCAACGACTCCATCGCAATGGTCACCGCCAGGCGTGAGGCTTCACTGGCTTTAGGAGAGTGGTTAATGACACGGGACACGGTCGCTACCGAAACGCCCGCGAGTCTGGCAACATCCTTTATGGTAGCCATGAGTTAAATGCCTTCCTGGGTAAGCGTTTACATTGCCATTAGTGTTGCGGAAAGCGTCAGTGACTGCAAGCCTGCGGAGTGATGCAGAATGTCGCAGACATCGCAAAGCCAGACGATAAAACGCCCTGTGCCGCTGCCCGGTGAAAAATGATATTCTGCTTTTCCAGAAAAACACCTGTTTAACGGATCCTGCAATGACGATTATTAATGTGCCACACCTTGCCCACTGGGGTGCCTTTAGCGCCGTGGTTGAAGACGGAAAACTGCTGCGTTGTGAGCCGTTCTTCGCCGATCAGGATCCGTCCCCGATGCTCAACAGCATTCCCGAACTGGTTTACTCAGATAAGCGTATCCGCAGGCCGATGGTGCGGCGTTCATGGCTGGCGTCACGCGAGAACAGTGACCGCACCCTGCGCGGCCGGGAAGCGTTTGTCGAAGTGGACTGGGATACCGCTCTGGACCTGGTGGCAGAGGAAAATCGTCGGGTGCGCGATCGTTACGGTGCCAGCGCTATTTTCAACGGATCTTACGGCTGGTCCTCGGCCGGGCGCGTCAATCATGCCCGCACCCTGGTCCGCCGGTTTTACAACCTGGGCGGCGGGGGCATTGACCAGCAGGGAAATTACAGCTGGGGGGCCGCGCAGTTCTTTCTGCCTTATGTGATTGGCACCTATATGCCGCTGACCGGACGGGTGACTGACTGGCCGAGCGTGATTGATCACTGCGAAATTTTTATCGCCTTCGGCGGCCTGGCGCTGAAAAACAGCCAGGTGGCTTCCGGTGGGGCAGGGGAGCACAGCCTGAAGCCAGCGCTGTTAAAGCTGGCCGCTAAAGGGACCCCGGTGGTCAACATCAGCCCAATGCGCGATGACTGCCCGGCCTTCGTCAATGCGGAGTGGATCCCCATCCGCCCCAACACAGATGTGGCGCTGATGCTGGCGCTGGGCTATGAAATTGACCGCCTGGGAGCGGTGGATCATGCCTTCCTGCAGTCGCACTGCGTGGGGTATCCGCAGCTGCGTGCTTATCTGCTGGGCGAGAGCGATGGCCAGGCGAAAACGCCGCAGTGGGCCAGCGAGATCACCGGTATTCCGGCATCGCGTATCAGTCTGCTGGCCAGACAGTTGTGCGGCAAACGCAGCTTTATCACCTGTTCCTATTCCGTGCAGCGCGCCCATCGCGGCGAGCAGCCCTACTGGATGATGATTGCCCTCTCCTCCATGCTGGGTCAGCCGGGCCTGCCGGGGGCCGGGTTCTCCTTCGGCCACGGCTCAATGAACAGCGTGGGTAACCCGCGCACGGAGGGGCCATCGCCGCTGATGTCGACCGGCTTTAATCCGATTGCTGACCAGGCCATCCCGGTGGCGCGCATCAGCGATATGCTGCTGAACCCCGGTACGGAATATACCTTCCAGGGACAGACGCACACCTACCCGGATATCCATCTGGTGCACTGGGCGGGGGGCAATCCTTTCCATCATCACCAGCAGCTTAACCGTCTGGTGGAGGGCTGGCAGCGCCCGGATACGGTGATTGTACAGGATATCGTCTGGACGCCTGCGGCACAGATGGCAGACATTGTCCTGCCGGTCACCACCTCGCTGGAGCGTAATGATATTGGCGGCTCGTCTAAGGACCGCTTTGTACTGGCGATGCATCAGGCCATCAAACCGCAGCATCAGGCGCGCAACGATTTTGATATTTTTGCCGATCTCGCTGACCGTCTGGGGTATCGCGATACCTTTACTGAAAAGCGCAATGAGCGCCAGTGGATTGAGCACCTCTACCAGCAGTGCGCGGTGGCACATCAGGGCAAAGGCATTGATTTCCCATCCTTTGATGATTTCTGGCAGACGGGTCACGTCGAGATCCCGGCGTCGGAAAAAGAGTGGGTATTTATGGAGGCGTTCCGCCAGGATCCGGTTGCCCACCCAATTAAAACCGCCAGCGGTAAGATCGAGCTCTTCTCGGAAACCATTGCCGGTTACCAGCTTCCCGACTTTGGCCCTCACCCGGAGTGGCAGCCGCCGCAGGAATGGCTGGGTGCGCCGCTGGGTGAACGTTTCCCGCTGCATATGATCTCTATTCAGCCTCACGACCGTCTGCACAGCCAGATGGATGCCACGCCATCGGTGCAGGCGAATAAAACTGCCGGACGTGAAACGCTATTGATGCACCCGCAGGATGCCGCAGCCCGCGGCATCAGCGACGGGGACGTGATTGAAGTTAGCAACGATCGTGGCACCATGCAGGCAGGGGTGCGTCTCAGCGACGGGATCAGTCCGCAGGTGGTGCTGATCGCGACCGGCGCCTGGTTCGATCCGGGTTTCGGCAAAGCCTGGAAGCCTTACGACCGGGCGGGGAACCCGAACGTACTGACGCTGGACATTGGTACCTCCTCACTGACCCAGGGGCCCAACGCCATGAGCTGCCTGGTGGAGATCAGAAAAGCGGACGTTGACGGCTGAAGCGAGGAGACATTGCAAAAAACCCTACAAATCACATAGCTGGTTACATTTTGCGGGTAACTGTTGCGATTGGCGTGTAGCGGCATATCGTCCAGGATTGCTACAGTTCAAGTCCCAGAGGTATTGATGGGTGAACATCAAAAAGTTTTTATCGCTTTGTTTCACCAACCTGCGCAGATGCGCAGGTTTTTTTTGCCTGCAACGCAGTGAGTAATGGCTAACAATCTGATTTATAAAGTTTTGTTTATTCGCTGATTCCGTCGCGGTTGCCGCGCGACCACTCACGATCTGAAACACAGTTTCCCTGTCATCCCCGCAACATTTTTTGTATAACTGCCAGCAAGTTATCTTCCAGCCCGTTCCGGAACCCACATGCCCCCGTTAAAAAAATTCCTGGCAAAGTCTCAGTCAGCTCCGACGTTTAACCCCGTGCGTTTCAGGCTCGTTTGCCTGGGCGTGGTGGTCTGCCTGGTGCTGCTACTGGCGAGGGTCGCTGATTTACAGCTGATCAACCATCCGATGCTGGAAAAGCAGGCCGATGAGCGTTCGCTGCGAACCGTGACGCTGCCGACCAACCGGGGTACGCTGCTGGATCGTAACGGTGAAGCCCTGGCCCTCAGCGTTCCGTCGCGTGATGTGATTGCGGATCCGCAGCGCGTACTGCAGGCACACCCGGACTTTACCAACGCCAAATGGCAGTATCTGGCCAACGCGCTGGAGCAGCGCCCGGAGCAACTGGCGGCGCAGATTAATGCGAACCCCAACCGCCGCTTTCTCTATCTCGGGCGCAAGGTGGAACTGGGCATTGCGAAGGATATTGTCAAACTGCATCTGACCGGCATCAGCACCGTGTATAACGACAGCCGCTTCTATCCGATGAGCGAAGCCACTGCGCCGCTGCTCGGCATTGTGGGGGCGGATAACAGCGGGCTGACCGGGCTGGAAAAAGGCTTCGATAAGCTGCTGCAGGGCACCCCGGGAGTGGAGAAGTATCGTCAGGATGCCAGCGGTAACATTGTCGCGATGATCAACTATGAGCCGCCGCAGCAGCCGCCGACGGTGCAGCTTAGTATTGATAAATTCGACCAGTACACCATGTACAGTAAGCTGCGCGATGGCGTGCTGCTTAACAAGGCAGACTCGGGGGCGGCAGTACTGGTGAAGATCGACACCGGGGAGATCCTCGGAATGGCCTCCTATCCGTCGTTCAACCCCAACAATTTTGTTGATGTCTCTCCGGCGCAGATGCGCAATACCGCCATTAATGACAGTTTTGAACCCGGCTCAACCGTCAAGCCGCTGGTGGTGATGGAAGGGCTGGAGCGTAAGCTGGTTCGCCCCGATTCGGTGCTGGATACCACGCCTTATCGCGTCAACGGCCACCTGATCCGCGATGTCGGCCATTGGCCGCGTCTGACCATGACCGGCATCCTGCAGAAATCCAGTGATATCGGGGTGTCCCATATTGCACTGGCGATGCCGGCCGAAGTGCTGGTGAACACCTATCATGCTTTTGGCCTGGGCAAACCCACCGGGCTGGGGCTGACCGGCGAGAGCGTGGGCTACTTCCCGCTGCACCGTGAACGCTGGGCAGATATTGAACGTGCCACCTTCTCGTTTGGCTATGGCCTGCGCGTGACGCCGCTGCAGATTGCCCGCGAATACGCCACGCTGGGCTCCTTTGGCATCTACCGGCCGCTCTCTATTACCAAAGTCACCCCGCCGGTCTCGGGCCGACGGGTGGCCGATGAAGAGATCGTGCGTGAAGTGGTGCATATGATGGAAAGTGATGCGTTACCCGGCGGGAGTGGGGTGCGTGCCGCCGTGCCGGGCTACCGCCTGGCGATCAAAACCGGGACGGCAGAAAAAATGGGCGACAGCGGTAAATATGATGGCGGCTATATCAACTACACCGCTGGCGTAGCGCCAGCCAGCAATCCGCAGGTGGCGCTGGTGATTATGATCAACCATCCGACGGCGGGCGATCACTTTGGCGGCTCGGTGGCGGCACCGGTCTTTGGCAATATTATTGGCCCGGTACTCAAGCATATGAACATTGCACCGGATGCGATTTATCATCCGGGCTGATACAACAGGCTTTCCCGCTAACCCACGCTAATGCGTGGGTTTTTTTATCTTTACGCCCTCTGTTGCCTGCCGACTTGTTACAGCGGTGAAATTCGCTGACAACTTTTCCTTACCACATACACTAATCGGCAAAATAAACCTCGTCCATCGCGCTACTGTGATGCCACCACGGTGCGGTACGCATTCCATTGCATCGTGTCAGCCCCCTGAGGTGTTGGTAGCGCTGCAGGGGGCGTTTTTCACCTTCAGGAACCGACGATGATGCCGAAACTTAAAGACAGGACGCCCAAAACCGGCGGCCGTTCAGCGGCTTTTCAGCTACGCATTCACCCTGAACTCCATGACCAGCTGAGGGTGCTGACGGACAATGAAAATGTGACGCTTGCCTGCTGGCTGAAAGAGCTGGCACGGCGTGAACTCAGGAGGAGAGGAATCGAACCACAGGGCTAGTCAGAGCCGTTATCGCGGGAGCAACAGGGCGGCATCCGTCGATGCGAACAGCACGACCGGTTTACTCGTCGCGTTTCGATAGAAAACTTAGCAGACACTTAACAAGCCAGATTTTTGCCCCCGCTATAATGCTTTTCTTTTATGAGAATAATCACTCTCGTTATTAATTTAAATCATTCTAATTGAGACTTCACCATGCGCTTAAGGATCCTTTCCGCGAGTTTAGTTTTTGTGCTGTCTGCCTGTGACCAGACAGCGGCACCTTCCGGCGATGTGCCGGTTAATGTGGGGGTCAGCACGCTGAAAAGCGAAGCCGTTACCCTGTTCACTCAATTGCCCGGCCGGACTACGGCGGTGCGCACGGCAGAAGTGCGCCCGCAGGTCAGCGGTATCGTGCTGAAACGCCTGTTTAAAGAGGGGAGCGAGGTCAAAGCCGGACAGCCTCTCTATCAGATCGACCCGGCGAGCTATCAGGCGACCTACGATAAAGCCATGGCTACCCTGATTAACGCGGATAAAGTCGCTGCACGCTACAAACCGCTGGCTGCCGCCCATGCCATCAGTCAGCAGACTTACGATGATGCTGTTGCCACGGCTCGTGAGGCGAGGGCGGATGTGGAAACAGCGCGGGTCAATCTGAACTACACCCATGTCCGGGCACCCATCACCGGGCATATCGGTCGCTCCCTCACCACGGAGGGGGCACTGGTAACGAACGGCCAGAGCAGCTACATGAGTCTGATCCAGCAGCTTGATCCGATCTATGTGGACGTCAGCGAGTCGTCGCTCGATCTGCTGGCACAGCGCCGCGCGCTGGCAAACGGGCAGATGAAAAAAGCCGGAGACAATGCGGCAGCGGTGACGCTGACGCTGGAGGACGGTTCTCCCTACCCACTGGAGGGGCGTCTGGAGTTCTCCGAAGTAACGGTAGATGAAAGTACCGGCAGCGTCACCATGCGTGCCGCCTTCCCCAACCCGCAGCGCGATCTTCTGCCGGGGATGTTTGTTCACGCCAGCTTCCCCCAGGGCGTGGCAGAGCAGGGCATTCTGGTGCCGCAGGAGTCGATTATGCACGACACCAAAGGTCGGCCGTATGTCTATCTGGTGGATGCGAAAAACCGTATCACCGAGCAGCAGATCGTCACGGGCCAGATGCTGGGCAACAAATGGCTGGTGAATGCCGGTCTGAAGTCGGGCGACAGGGTCGTGGTCAACGGCCTGCAGAGCGTTCATCCGGGATCGCGGGTGTCAACCAGCGCCAGTGAGAGTCAGAGGCCGGAAGCATCAAAGGCAAATCTGACCACCGCCGACCCGTCGGCTCAGTAAGTAAAGGAAACGTGGATGTCTAAATTTTTTATTGAACGCCCTATTTTTGCCTGGGTGATTGCCATTGTGGTGATGCTGGTGGGGGGGCTGTCGATTCTCAGCCTGCCTGTGAACCAGTATCCGAATATCGCGCCGCCGGCGATTTCGGTCCAGATCGCCTACCCTGGTGCCAGCGCAGAAACCACACAGAATACGGTGGTGCAGGTTATTGAACAGCAGCTTAACGGGCTGGATCACCTGCGCTATATCGAATCGCAGAGCAACAGTGACGGCAGCGCCACGATTATCGTCACCTTCAACCAGGGTACCGATCCGGATATCGCTCAGGTTCAGGTGCAGAATAAGGTCTCGCTGGCCGAGTCACAGCTACCGACTGAAGTGGTTAATCAGGGGATTAATATCCGTAAATACCAGTCCAACTTTATGCTGGTTGTCGGGCTGACATCGAGTAATCCTAACCTGAGCAACGGCGATCTTGCTGACCTGATGGTGTCGAAATTACAGGACCCGATCGCCCGCAGTAACGGCGTGGGTGACTTTATGGTGATGGGGTCAGAATACGGAATGCGTATCTGGCTGGACCCGGCAAAACTGTATAAATACCAGCTGGTCCCCAGCGATATTACAACGGCCATCAGTCAGCAGAACGTGCAGGTCTCCAGCGGTAAGCTGGCCGGCTTGCCGACGGTGAATGGAGCCCGATTCAGCGCTACCGTGGTGGGCAAAACGCGTTTGCAGTCGGTGGAGCAGTTTAAAAATATCCTGCTGAAGGTCAACCCTGATGGCTCCCAGGTGCGCCTGCGTGATGTGGGTGGCATCGATCTGGGGCCGCAGGATTACAGCATCTCGGCCACTTACAACGGTGAGCCCTCGGTGGGGATTGCGCTGCGTCTCGCCAGCGGCGGTAACGTGCTGGATGCGATCAACAACGTGCGCAAAACTGTCAACGGCATCAAACCCTCCCTGCCCGAAGGGGTGAAAGTGAACTTCCCCTACGATACCTCGCCGGTCGTCAGCGCCTCGATTAAAGAGGTGGTAAAGACCCTGGTTGAGGCGATCGTTTTGGTGTTCCTGGTTATGTTGCTGTTTTTACAGAACCTGCGGGCGACGCTGATCACCACCATGGTCGTGCCGGTCGTCCTGCTGGGCACCTTCGGTATTCTCGCGGCTTGCGGTTACACCATCAACATTCTGACGATGTTCGGCATGGTGCTGGCCATCGGCCTGCTGGTGGATGACGCCATCGTGGTGGTAGAAAACGTCGAGCGTGTAATGCACGACGAGGGACTCGACCCGAAAGCGGCCACCATAAAATCCATGCAGCAGATCCAGGGCGCCCTGCTGGGTATTGCCCTCGTCCTGTCGGCGGTACTGCTGCCGATGGCCTTCTTTAGTGGTTCTACCGGTGTGATTTACCGCCAGTTTTCGATCACCATCGTGTCGGCGATGGCACTCTCCGTGCTGATGGCGATGATCTTTACCCCGGCGCTGTGTGCCACCTTACTGAAAGCCAGCTCCGCCGAACATAAAAACACCGGGATGGCTGGCTGGTTTAACCGTAAGTTTGATGCCGGCACGCTGCGCTACACCCGCAGCGTTGGGGTGGTGATCTCCAGGCGCTATCTGTTCCTGCTGATCTATCTGGGCATCGTGGTGGCCACCGGCTATCTGTTCACGCGCGTACCCACTTCATTCCTGCCGGATGAGGATCAGGGGGTCATGATGGTGCAGGTGACGCTGCCGGCCAATGCTTCCAGCGAACGCACACAGGAGGTACTGAATAACATTGGCGGCTGGCTGCTGAAAAATGAACCGGAAGTCAGATCCGTGTTTTCACCAAACGGATTCAGCTTTGCCGGACGTGGGGAAAATACCGCCATGTCTTTCGTTCTGCTAAAACCCTGGGATCAGCGCAACAGTAACCAGTCGGTGGCCAAACTGGCACAGCGAACTATGGCGCACTTTGCCTCCCTGAAGGATGCCAAAGTGTTTGCCCTGGTGCCGCCTGCGGTCATGGAGCTGGGCAATGCGACCGGCTTTGACTTCTTCCTGCAGGATGTGAATAACCAGGGCCACGCGGCGCTGATGGCGGCGAGAAATCAGTTCCTCGCGATGGCGGCAAAAGACAAACGGCTGTTCGCGACCCGACCCAACGGCATGGAGGATGAACCGCAGTACCATCTGATCATTGACGATGAGCGGGCAAGGGCGCTGGGCCTGAACCTGGAAGATATCAACGACACGCTCTCCACCGCCTGGGGTTCCAATTATGTGAATCAGTTTATTTACAACGGCCGCGTGAAGAAAGTCTACGTGCAGGGGAATGCGGGTTCCCGCGTCACCCCGGAAGATCTGGACAAGTGGTACTTCCGCAACGCCAGCGGTGACATGGTGCCGTTCTCGGCGTTTGGCAGCGGTAAATGGGAATACGGTTCGCCACGCTATGAACGTTTCAACGGCGTGTCGGCGGTCGAAATTATGGGCTCCCCGGCTCCCGGCTACAGCTCCGGTGAGGCGGTCAAAGCGGTCAATGAGATCGCTGCCAGACTGCCCAAAGGCTTCAGCGTGCAGTGGCACGGCCTGTCCTATGAGGAACAGATGTCGGGCTCACAAACGCCTGCGCTGTATACCATCTCCATCCTGATGGTCTTCCTCTGCCTCGCCGCGCTGTATGAGAGCTGGTCGATCCCATTCTCGGTGCTGATGGTGGTACCGATGGGCGTGCTGGGGACGATTCTGGCCGTGCTGCTGCGCGGGCTGGAAAATGATGTTTTCTTCCAGGTGGGGCTGCTGACCACCGTCGGGCTGGCGGCAAAGAACGCCATTCTGATTGTTGAGTTCGCCAAGGATCTGCATGAGAACGAAGGTAAAGGGCTGGTGGATGCGGCGATGGAGGCGGCCAGACTGCGTATCCGGCCGATCATCATGACGTCGATGGCCTTTGTGCTCGGCGTGATGCCGCTCACCATCTCACACGGGGCAGGTGCCGGTAGCCAGCACTCCATCGGGACAGCCGTGGTGGGCGGGATGATCACCGCTACCTTCCTCGCTATCTTCTTTGTCCCGATGTTTTACGTTGCGGTTGCGCAGCATTTTGCTGGTAAAAGAAAATCGAAAACTGAGGTCGAAGAACATGATGCGTAACGCTTTTTCTCTGGGGATGTTACCACTGGCAGTCATACTGGCAGGCTGTACGATGGAGCCGGACTATCAGCGTCCGGCCCTGCCGGTGGCCGCGCATTATGACCAGAATAACCCCCTTGCCGGCAACGGTGCGGATATCCGCTGGCAGAACTTCTTTACCGATCCGGTAATGCACCGGTTGATCGCCAGCGCGCTGGACAATAACCGCGATCTACGCGTGGCGGCGCTTAACGTCGAAGTGGCGCGTTCACAGGTGCAGATTGACCGTGCGGCGCTGATGCCCTCCGTTGACTTCAACGGCAGTGATGACGTGACGCATCTGCCGGGTAACCTCTACAGTACGAAAAGCAGTGGGCCGGTTACCTACCGGCAGATGAATACCAGCCTGGGCGTAACGGCGTGGGAACTGGACTTCTTCGGTCGGCTGCGCAGCCTGCGCGATCAGGCGCTGGAAGCCTGGCTGGCCAGCGCGGCCACGCAGCGGGCTACGCAGATCAGCCTGATTGCCGAAGTGGCCTCGGGCTATCTTTCGCTCTGTGCGGATAATGCACTGCTGAAGCTGGCGCAGGATACGGCGAAGAGTCAGCAGGATTCCTACGATCTGACCAAACGCAGTTATGACGGCGGCGTGGCCAGCGAGCAGGACCTTGTGCAGGCCGAAACCTCGGTGCGGGCAGCACAGGCCGATATCGCCAGCTACAGTCGTCAGGTGCGACAGGACGTTAACGCCCTCAGGCTGCTGGTGGGCACCGAACTCCCGCCGGATTTACTGGCGGGGGCACATTTACAAAAGGCGTGGCACTTCCCGCCGACGCCGGCCGGACTCCCGTCCGATCTGCTGACGCGCCGCCCGGATATTATCGCCGCAGAACATACGCTGAAAGCGGCCAATGCCAACATCGGGGCGGCGCGCGCCGCCTTCTTCCCCAGCATCTCGCTCACCGCGGCGGGGGGCTCCACCTCCAGTACCTTCAGTCATCTGCTCTCTGGCGGAACGGCGGCCTGGTCGTTTGGCCCGGGTATCAACCTGCCGATCTTCGACGGCGGGGTGAATATGGCCAATCTGGATATCGCCAAACTGCAAAAACGCATTGAAATTGCAGACTATGAAAAAACCATTCAGACGGCATTTAAAGAGGTGGGGGACGCGCTGGCAGGGCAGGAAACCTATCAGGATGAGCTAAAAGCACGGCAGTTGGATGAGGCGGCAAACCAGCGTAATTTCAGCTTCGCAGACGTGCGCTACCGTGAAGGCGTGGACAACTATCTTAACGTGCTGGTGGCGCAGCGCTCACTGTATGCCTCACAGCAGTCGCTGATCACCACGCGCCTGGGACAGCTCAACCAGCAGATAACGCTGTATAAGGCACTGGGAGGTGGCTGGAAATCGTGATGAAAACAGAGTGAATATTGCAGTTCTTACGAAAACCTTACGCCCCTCGTATAGAACCTCCGCAGATAATTAGATGATAATGGGAATTACTATCAACAAGTATTGATGGTGCCGCCGTTCAGCCAGGTCTGACCGACGTTAAATCCCAACTGCGCTGGACCTGTCAGCGCAGTTCTCTTTTTACTGCATCCTGAAGACGTTAACCCCATGATCGCGAACCTACCGAAGAAACCTCACTCCCGGCGAACTCAGTTTCTCTGCCTGATTATGCTGCTGATTGCTGTCGCACTGATCTGGCATTTCTGGCCGCAGGGGCATTCCGCCACGGGTACACCCGGCGGTATGCGGGGGCCGGGCGGGCCGGGAAAGACGGCGGGAATGACCACGCCTGTGCATACCGGTACGGTAGTGCAGGCCGATGTGCCGGTTTATCTCGATGCGCTGGGAACGGTGATCCCGAATGCAACGGTGACCGTCACCAGCCGGGTGGAGGGGCAGCTGGTACACGTCTACTTCAAAGAGGGGCAGAAAGTGGCGGCGGGGGAGTTGCTGGCACAGATTGACCCGCGCAGCTATCAGGCGACGCTGGCGCAGTATCAGGGCGAGCTTAATCAGAATCAGGCGCTGCTGAGAAGTGCGCAGCTGACGCTGGCGCGCTATCAGAAACTGTATGCTCAGGACTCGCTGGCGCGCCAGGATCTCGATACCCAGACCGCCACCGTCGGCCAGTACCGCGGTGCGGTGACAGCGGATCGGGCGCAGATTGACGCGGCAAAACTCAATATTGAATATGCCCGTATTACCGCCCCGATCGGCGGGCGGGTGGGCCTGCGCCTGGTGGACGCCGGTAATCAGGTACAGAGCAGTTCGACCACCGGGCTGGTGACCATTACCCAGACGCAGCCTGCAGCGGTCACCTTTAGCCTGCCCCAGAGCCATATCCCGACGCTGCTGGCCGCCCTGCACCATGACCGGACGCTGCCTGCGACCGCTTTTGATCAGCAGGGCAGCCGCGCGCTGGCGCAGGGGGAGGTGCAGTATATCAGTAACCAGATCGACACCAGCACCGGCTCGGTGGAGCTGAAAGCGCTGTTTGCCAACGGGGATGAGGCGCTGTATCCGAATCAGTTTGTGAATCTGCGTCTGCAAACCGGCACCCTCAAACAGGCTACGGTGATCCCTGCTCAGGCCCTGCAGCTGAGCAGCGATGGCAGTTTTGTCTATGTGGTGAATAAGGACAGTACAGTAAGCCGTAAAGCGGTGACCACCGGGCCGATCTTTGGCAGTGACCGTCAGGCGATCCTGCAGGGCGTCAGCGCCGGGGAGCGGGTAGTGACGGAAGGGATAGACCGTCTGTCCGACGGCAGTAAAGTCGCCGTGGTGACCGCGGAAGAGACGGCTGCCGCCAGCGCCGGTAAGAAAGCGCAATGAATCCGTCGCGCATTTTTATCGAACGCCCGGTGGCCACTATCCTGCTGATGATGGGCGTGCTGATTTCCGGTATTTTTGCTTACCGCACGCTCTCCACCTCGGCGCTGCCGCAGGTGGACTACCCGACCATTCAGGTCACCACGCTCTATCCCGGTGCCAGCCCGGATGTCATGGCTTCATCGGTAACGGCCCCTCTGGAACGCCAGCTCGGACAGATGTCCGGTCTGAGCCAGATGTCCTCCAGCAGCGCCAGCGGATCGTCAGTGATCTCACTGAAATTCTCGCTCGACCTGTCGCTGGACGTGGCCGAACAGGAAGTGCAGGCGGCAATCAATGCCGCCGACAGCCTGCTCCCTGACGACCTGCCTAATCCGCCGACCTATAAGAAGGTTAATCCGGCAGACAGTGCGGTGATCACTCTGGCCGCCAGCTCGGATACGCTGCCCCTGACCCGGGTTCAGGACCTGGTAAACACCCGTATTGCCCTGAAGCTGTCGCAGATTTCCGGGGTCGGTATGGTGACGCTGGCGGGGGGCCACCAGCCGGCCATCCGCCTGCAGATGGACCCGAAAGCACTGGCGGCACACGGCCTGACGCTGGAAGACGTGAATACGCTGATCGGTAACAGCAACGTTAACGGCTCGAAGGGCGGGTTTGACGGCCAGTACCACTCAGTGACCATTGATGCCAATGACCAGCTACGCACCGCCGCGGAATACGGCAATCTGATCCTTACCTGGAAAAACGGGGCGGCGCTGCGCCTGCGCGACCTGGCGCATATCGAAGAAGCCGCAGAGAATACCTGGCAGTCGGCGTGGGCTGACAATCAGCCGGCGATTGTTATCAGCGTGCTGCGCCAGCCCGGGGCGAACGTTATCTCAGTGGTGGACAGTATTAAAGCACAGCTGCCGGCGTTACAGGCGGCAATGCCGGACGGGGTTCGGGTGAGGATACTCTCTGACCGCACCCAGACCATTCGCGCCTCCATCAGCGATGTGCAGTTTGAGTTGATGCTGTCGATTGCGCTGGTGGTCATGGTGACGTTCCTGTTCCTGCGCAACGTGGCGGCCACGCTGATCCCCAGCGTAACCGTACCGCTGTCGCTGGTCGGCACCTTTGGGGTGATGTACCTGGCTGGTTTCAGCCTGAATAATCTCTCGCTGATGGCCCTGACCGTTGCCACTGGCTTTGTGATTGACGATGCCATCGTGGTAGTGGAGAACATTTCCCGCCGTCTGGAAAAGGGGGAAAGCCCGCTGGAAGCGGCGCTGAAAGGCTCGGCCCAGATCGGCTTTACCCTTATTTCTCTGACTTTTTCCCTGATTGCGGTGCTGATCCCGCTGTTGTTTATGGGGGATGTCGTCGGGCGGCTCTTTCGCGAATTTGCCATCACGCTGGCGGTGTCGATCCTCGTTTCCCTGCTGGTGTCGCTGACGCTGACACCGATGCTGTGTGCGACACTGTTACGCCCGGTTCCTGAAAATCGCCAGACGTGCTTCTATCGTAAGGGCGGCGAGTTTTTTGACCGGCTGGTGGCCGGGTACGATCGCCTGCTGACCGTCGTTCTCAACCATCAGCGTCTGACACTGCTGGTGTCGCTGACCACGCTGATCCTTACTGTGCTGCTCTATCTGCTGGTGCCGAAAGGCTTCTTCCCGGCCCAGGATACCGGGCTGATCCAGGGGGTAACGGTGGCCTCGCAGGATGTGTCATTTAAAGAGATGTCGCGGCGGCAGCAGCAGCTGGCGGCGATGATTTTGCAAAATCCGGCCGTCGGGAGCCTCTCCTCGACGGTAGGCATTGATGGCAGCAATACCAGCCTCAACAGTGGCCGCCTGCTGATTAACCTTAAACCGTTTGACCAGCGGGGCGAACGCGCGGATAGCGTCATCGCGCAGCTCCGGCAGGCGACGGCGGGCGTGCCGGGCATCGCGCTTTATCTGCAATCCGCACAGGATCTGACGGTTAACGACCAGGTCACGCCGGACCGCTACCAGCTAACGCTGGATGATGCGGACAGCCAGAACCTGGTGACCTGGTCACCGAAGCTGGTCAGTGCGCTGCGTCAGCGTCCCGAATTCAGCTCGGTGGTCAGTAATTTACAGGACCAGGGACAGGTGGCCTATGTCGAACTCAACCGTGATGCCGCCGCGCGCTTCGGCATCACGGCCTCAGACGTTGATACGGCACTGTATAACGCCTTCGGCCAGCGTCTGATTTCGACGATATTTACCCAGTCGAATCAGTATCGCGTTGTGCTGGAGGTGGCACCGGCCTTCCGGCAGTCTCCGGCCTCGTTCGACGATATCTGGCTGCAACCGTCAGCCGAGAGCAGCACCGCGACGTCAACAACTGACAGCGCCTCCACGACCCGCAGTTCGGCCAGCGGGATGGTCAAACTGACCTCGGTGGCAAGTATTCACCTGCGTACCGGTTCGCTGGTGCATATGCGTCTGAACCAGTTCCCGGCGGTGACGATCTCGTTCAATCTGAGTGACGGCTATTCACTGGAGCAGGCACAACAGGCGGTAAGCGAGGTCTCGGCCTCGCTGGCGGTGCCGCCGTCGGTGACGCTGCGCTACCAGGGGGAAGCCGCAGCCTTTCAGCGTGCCACCGGTAATACGCTGTGGCTGATCCTCGCCGCGCTGCTGACCATGTATGGGGTGCTGGGGATCCTCTACGAGAGCTTTATACATCCGGTGACCATTCTGTCAACGTTGCCCTCGGCGGCGGTGGGCGCTCTGCTGACGTTAATGCTGGCCGGCACGGAATTTAGCCTGATCGCGCTGATCGGAGTGATCCTGCTGATTGGCATAGTCAAAAAGAACGCCATTATGATGATCGACTTTGCCCTGGAGGCAGTTAAAACGCAGCACCTCGGTCCGCGAGAGGCGATCCACCAGGCCTGTCTTCAGCGCTTCCGTCCGATCCTGATGACCACCATGGCGGCGCTACTGGGTGCGCTGCCGCTGATGCTGGCCTCCGGCTCGGGGGCGGAGCTGCGCCAGCCGCTGGGGCTGGTGATCGTGGGCGGTCTGATCTTCAGCCAGGTGCTGACGCTGTTCTCCACCCCGGTGATCTACCTGTGGTTTGACGGCGTGTCACAGCGTATGAAACGCTATCTGCGCCGTCAGGCCGCACGGGGGCGTGAATGAGTCTGCCCCGCCTGTTTATTTGTCGTCCGGTGGCCACGCTGGTGTTGACGCTGGCCCTGGTGTTACTGGGGGCGCTGGGCTATCGCCTGCTGCCAGTGGCCCCGCTGCCAACCGTGGATTTTCCGACCATCATGGTGTCGGCAGAACTGCCCGGTGCCAGCCCGGAAACGATGGCTGCCACGGTAGCGACGCCGCTGGAGCGTGCGCTGGGGCAAATTGCCGGTATCTCTGAAATGACATCGGAGAGTTCGCAGGGCTCAACCAATATTATTCTGCAATTTGCCCTCAATCGCGATATCAATGGTGCCGCCCGCGACGTGCAGGCCGCGATCAACGCGGCACGCAGCCTGTTGCCCACCAGCATGCCGTCACTGCCAACGTATCAGAAGGCGAACCCGTCTGATGCGCCGGTGTTGATGATGGCGCTGTCGTCCACCACCCGAACCAGTGCTGAGCTGTACGATCTGGCTGACAGTAAAATTAAGCAGAAAGTCGCTCAGGTCAACGGGGTCGGGAACGTCTCCCTGCGCGGCAGCGCCCTGCCTGCCGTGCGCATTGATCTGCAACCGCAGCAGTTAAGTCAGTACGGCATCCCGCTGGACCGCGTAAGGGAAGCGATTGCTGGCAGCACCACCAGCCTGCCGAAAGGGAGGCTGGAGGGAAAAAACCAGTCCTGGATGGTGGATGGCAACGGGCAGCTTGACCAGGCCAGTCAGTACCGTAGCCTGGTCATTGCCTGGCGCAATGGCCGCGCGATCCGCCTGAACGATGTCGCCCACGTTTATGATGGGGTAGAGGACCGCTACAGCGCCGGGTTCTATAACGGTTCGCCGTCGGTCACTATCGGCGTTACCCGTTCAGCCGGGGCCAATATGCTGGAAACGATTGACGGTATTAAGGCCCAGCTGCCGCTGATAGAAAAAGATCTGCCCGCAGACGTCAAGCTGACCATGGTGGTTGACCGTTCGCCCAACGTGCGCGCCTCGCTCTATGAAACGGAAGAGACGCTGTTGATCGCCATGCTGCTGGTAATTGGCGTGGTATTCATCTTTCTGCGCGACATACGCGCGCTGATTATCCCGGCGTTGGCGCTGCCGGTGTCGCTGACGGGGACCTGTGCCGTGATGTATCTGTGCGGCTACAGCCTGGATAACCTGTCGCTGATGGCGCTGATTATCGCCACCGGGTTTGTCGTGGATGATGCCATCGTGGTGCTGGAAAACATTACCCGCCATATCGAAGAGGGGCTCAGTCCGGTGCGCGCTTCAGTCAAAGGTGCGCAGGAGGTGAGTTTCACCGTGCTGTCGATGACGCTGTCGCTGGTGGCGGTGTTTATCCCGATCCTGCTGATGGGCAGCATCGTTGGCCGTCTGTTCCGCGAATTTGCCGTCACGCTGACCGCCTCGCTGATTATATCGATGCTGGTCTCCCTCAGCCTGACGCCGATGCTTTGTTCGCGTTTGCTGAAGCGTAAACCGGCGGTGACCAGGCGTCCGCACCCGCTTTATCAGGGGATTGAAAAGGGTCTGAATCACCTGCTGGCGGGCTATGCCGTCGCCCTGGATTGGGTCATGCGCCATCAGCGCCTGACGATGTTCAGCCTGCTGCTGACGGTGATCCTCAACCTGTTTCTGTACTCGGTGGTGCAGAAAGGGTTTTTCCCGAATCAGGATACCGGCCTGCTGATGGGGATGCTGCGTGCCGACCAGAATGTGTCCTTTCAGGCGATGGAGCCGAAAGTTAAAGCCTTTGCTGCGATGATCGAAAACGATCCGGCGGTGGATGGCGTGATGTCCTCGATGGGCAGTGGGGCATTTGGTTCACGGAATACGGCGATGTTCTTCGTGCATCTGAAAGACGTCGATAAGCGCGAGGCTAATGCCAGCGAAGTGGCGAACCGCCTCAGCGGTAAAACACGGAATATCCCGGGTGTGGCGCTGTTTCTGATGGCAGCGCAGGATCTGCATATTGGCGGGCGCAGCGCCAATGCCTCCTTTCAGTACAGCCTGCAGGCGGACAATCTTGATGCTCTGCGCATCTGGACGCCGAAAGTGAAGGCGGCGCTGGAACAGATCCCGCTGCTGACCAGCATCGACTCCGACGCGCAGACCGGGGGACAGGAGGTGATGATCAATATTGACCGCGACCGCGCCACGCGGCTGGGTGTGGACGTGCAGATGCTGGATGCCATGCTGAATAATGCCTTCAGCCAGCGGCAGGTGGCCACCCTGTACAAAACCCTTAACCAGTATCATGTGGTGATGTCTCTTAGCCCCGAATGGACGCGCGATGCAGATACCCTGAATAAGCTCCTGGTCATTAACGACAGCGGTGAACGTATCCCGCTGTCGGCCTTTGCCAGTATCAGCGGCAGCAATGCTCCGCTGTCCGTTAATCACCAGGGTCAGTCGGCCACCAGTACCTTTGCCTTTAACCTGACGGACGGGGCCTCGCTGGAACAGGCGCAGGCGGCAGTGAAAAACGCGATGGCAAAAATCGGCCTGCCGGATACCATTCAGGCGGGGTTTTCCGGAACGGCACAGGCCTTTGCCGAGCTGAGTGCGTCGATGCCGTGGTTAATCCTTGCCGCGCTGGCCGCCGTCTATATCGTGCTGGGAATGCTGTATGAAAGTTATCTTCATCCGCTGACGATCCTCTCTACGCTCCCCTCTGCCGGGGTTGGTGCGCTGTTGCTGATGATGCTGACCGGGACAGAGCTGACGGTGATCGCACTGATCGGCATTCTGCTGCTGGCAGGTATTGTGAAAAAGAACGCCATCATAATGGTTGATTTTGCCCTGGCCGCCGAGCGTAAGCAGGGGATGAGCCCGCAGCAGGCGATCACCCAGGCCTGTCTGATGCGTTTCCGGCCCATCATGATGACCACCCTGGCCGCGTTCTTTGGCGCTTTACCGCTGGCGCTCGGCAGCGGCGGTGATGCCGACCTGCGCAGCCCGCTGGGGCTGGCCATTGCCGGAGGACTTGCTCTGAGCCAGTTACTTACGCTGTTCACCACCCCGGTGGTGTACCTCTGTCTTGACCGCGTCGGTCGTGTCACAAAACACGCGTGGCAACGTCTGCGTCATGCGGATTAACCTGATGATAATGAAAAATAAACTTTCTCCTCTTATGCTGGCATTGCTGGTAAGCGGCTGTACCCTGGGACCGGCCTATCAGCGTCCGACGGTACCGTCTTCACTCTCTTACAAAGAAGCCAGAGGCTGGCAGCAGGCCGAACCTCAGGATCAGGTCAGCAAAGGTGACTGGTGGGCGGTTTACCACGACAGCACCCTGGACGGACTGTTGCGCCAGGTAAAAATTTCGAATCAGAACGTCGCTCAGTATGAGGCGCAGTACCGGCAGGCGCAGGCGCTGGCTGCGGGATCGCGAAGTGACCTGTTTCCGACCGTGACGGCCACCGGCAGTTCGACACGCAGCGGCACCGCCAGCAGCAGTGGAAGCGGGGCTGCGACCGGCAACAGTCACTCGCTGGAGACGTCGGCCTCCTGGGAGCCGGATATCTGGGGTAAATTGCGCCGCACGCTGGAAGAGAACCGCGCCAGTGCCAGTGCCAGTGCCGCCGCACTGGCGAACATGACCCTCAGCGCTCAGTCGACGCTGGCGCAGGACTATTTCCAGCTGCGTATCCTCGACCAGCGCATTGCGCTGTATGAGAAAAGCGTGGCCGCTTATCAGCGTTATCTGACGGTGATTAACAACAAATACCAGGCGGGCAGTGAATCGCGCGGCACGCTGGCCCAGGCGGAAACCCAGCTGGAGAGCGCGCGCGCTTCAGCGCTGGATCTCAGCTGGCAGCGTGCTCAGCTGGAACATGCGATTGCCGTACTGATCGGGCAACCCCCGGCAGCGTTCAGCCTGGCGGTAGCACCGTTGCAGGCCACGTTGCCTGCTATTCCTCCTGCACTGCCTGCGGATTTGCTTCAGCGCCGTCCTGATATTGCTCAGGCGGAGCGTACCGTGGCGGCGGCGAATGCGGCGGTGGGGGTGGCGATTGCCGGTTATTTCCCGGATCTGACGCTTAGCGCCAGCGCGGGGTATACGGGCTCCAGCTTTCGTCATCTGCTGACCTTACCTAATCGCGTCTGGTCGCTGGGGCCAGAACTGAGCGGCACGCTGCTGGACTTTGGTGCCACCTCGTCGAAGGTGGAGCAGGCAAGAGCCGCCTATGACGCTGATGTTGCCAGCTATCGACAGACCGTGCTGTCCGCCTTTGAAGAGGTAGAAAACGCCCTGGTGGCGCTTCATACCTTTGAGGCTGAAATGCAGGCTCAGACACGTGCCGCCGCGTCGGCTCAGGCGTCAGCACGGGTAACGCTTAATCAGTATCAGGCCGGGATGATCGACTATCTGGATGTCGCCACAACGGAGAATACCAGTCTGAGCCAGCAGCAGAATGCATTGACGTTACAGAGTACGCAATGGGTGACCAGCGTACAGCTGATGGCAGCCTTAGGAGGTGGGGGGAAGTGATAAGGCAGAATGGGAATAATGCCGGCTATTTTCGCCGTTTGCGAAGATCTGAGGCCTGAGTTTTCTGGTCAGGTCAGAGGGGGTCGTGGTTGATCTGCTTCGTATATACCCGGCATCGCCCATCTTATATTTTTTATCCGTTATTCTGATCTTCCTTATTAGTCATTTTACTAATGGGCAAGCGTATTACACTTTTTTAAAAGCCCGCGTCAGTGACGTATATTTTCAGGAAGTCAGGGGGTTTTTTATTGTAAAACGCGGGGTTAACGAAATGATGACGTTAAGAGAGAATAATCAGGAGTTTATAACGTTAATTCCCCCTTCGGAGATGCATTATTTATGTTGTCCTGTATGACAGGAATGTCGTTATTACTCTGATCTGAGCGTCACCTGTTCTTTCGCCAAAAGGGGGCGTTGCGCATTTTTTTTTCGCTTTTTTTTCCACTTATATTCAGTCACATATTGAGTTGGGCTGTCATATCCTGCATCGTTAGGGACAATTGTGATCCGCTATGGAGTCGGCATGTTGTTTACATTCTTTCGCGTCCTTTTTCGCATACTCTTCCGAACCCGTCTGACGGGTGACCTCTCAGGGCTGTATAAAGAGAAGGTACTGATTACCCCTAATCATATGTCATTTATTGATGGCATCCTGCTGGCGGTGTTCCTGCCGGTGAAACCGGTGTTCGCCGTTTACTCCTCTATCAGTGAGCAGTGGTACATGCGTCTGCTGCGTCCCCTGATCGATTTCGTTCCGCTTGACCCGACAAAACCCATGTCTATCAAGCATCTGGTACGGCTGATCGGCACCGGCCGTCCTGTAGTGATCTTCCCGGAAGGACGTATCACCGTCACCGGGTCGCTGATGAAAATTTATGACGGGGCGGGCTTCGTCGCTGCAAAATCTCAGGCGACCGTGGTGCCGTTGCGTATTGAAGGTGCCGAATACACGCCGTTTGGCCGCCTGGCGGGGGTGTTTAAACGACGCCTGTTCCCGCGCATCACCCTGACCGTTCTGCCTGCGACCACCATCCCGATGCCGGAAGCCCCGCGCGCACGCGATCGCCGACGTCTGGCGGGGGAGCACCTTCACCATATTATGATGGAAGCCCGCATGGCGGTGCGTCCGCGTGAAACCCTGTATCAGGCGTTTCTTTCCGCCCGCACCCGCTACGGGCTGTTTAAGCCCTGTGTGGAAGATGTCAGTTTTAAACCCGACAGCTATACCGGGTTGTTGAAAAAGGCGCTGGGTGTCGGTCGAATTCTGGAGCGCTACAGTCAGCCCGGGGAATATATCGGCCTGCTGTTGCCGAATGCCACCGTCACGGCGGCGGCCATTCTCGGGGCATCGATGCGGGGGCGCATCCCGGCGATGCTGAACTACACCGCCGGGGTGAAAGGGCTGACCAGTGCCCTGAGCGCCGCCGAAGTGAAAACGGTGTTTACCTCACGCCAGTTCCTTGACAAGGGCAAGCTGTGGCACTTGCCGGAGGGCATTCCGCAGGTACAGTGGGTCTATCTGGAAGATCTGAAAGAGACCGTCACTTTTCAGGATAAGCTGTGGATCCTGCGACATCTGCTGATGCCTGCGCAGGCCGAAGTAGCACAGCAGCCGGAAGATGCGGCGATGGTGCTGTTTACCTCCGGCTCAGAAGGTCATCCGAAAGGCGTCGTTCATTCACATAAAAGCCTGCTGGCGAACGTGGAGCAGATCCGCACCATCGCAGATTTTACCCCGCGCGACCGGTTTATGTCGGCACTGCCTCTGTTCCACGCCTTCGGCCTGACGGTCGGGCTGTTGACTCCGCTGATGACCGGGGCACAGGTGTTTCTTTATCCCAGCCCGCTGCATTACCGCATTGTGCCGGAGCTGGTTTATGACCGTAACTGTACCGTACTGTTCGGCACGTCGACCTTCCTTGGTAACTATGCGCGTTTTGCCAGTCCATATGATTTTGCCCGTCTGCGTTACGTAGTAGCCGGGGCAGAAAAACTGCAGGAGCAGACGCGCGAACTGTGGATGGAAAAATATGGCATCCGCATCCTCGAGGGCTACGGCGTTACCGAATGTGCGCCGGTGGTGGCCATTAACGTGCCGATGGCGGCCAAAACACATACCGTCGGGCGCATCCTGCCGGGCATGGATTCGCGTCTGATTGCCGTACCGGGTATCGAAAACGGTGGCCTGCTGCAGTTACGGGGTCCGAATATAATGAAAGGCTATCTGCGCGTCGAGCGGCCTGGCGTGCTGGAAGCCCCACAAGCGGATAATGGCGAAGGGCAGATGGAAGCGGGCTGGTATGATACCGGTGATATCGTCAGTTTTGATGAAGGTGGGTTCTGTCAGATTCAGGGACGTGTGAAGCGTTTTGCCAAAATTGCCGGGGAGATGGTCTCCCTGGAGATCGTCGAAACGATTGCCCGCAAAGCATCGGAAGACAAGCAGCACGCGGCTACCCTTAAACCGGACGGCAATCGCGGTGAGGCGTTGGTACTGTTTACCACCGACCCGCAGCTGACCCGCGAACAGCTGACCCGCGCCGCCCGTGAGCTGGGCAGCCCGGATCTGGCTGTCCCACGCGATATCCGCGTTCTGTCACAGCTGCCGCTGCTGGGCAGCGGTAAACCCGACTTTGTCACGCTGCGTGAAATGGCAGAAAAACCGGAGGATCAGGCATGAGCACTTCTCAGGTAAGCGGCCAGCCGCTGATGTCTAAGGGCATGATGGCGGTGATTGGCGCGCAGTTCTTCTCCGCGTTTGGCGATAATGCGCTGCTGTTTGCCACCCTGGCCGTGATGAAGTCGCTGGTTTACCCGGAGTGGAGTCAGCCGGTGTTGCAGATGATGTTTGTTGCCACCTACATCATTCTGGCCCCGTTTGTCGGCCAGCTGGCGGACAGCTTTGCGAAAGGGCGGGTAATGATGTTTGCTAACGCCCTTAAGCTGCTGGGGGCCCTGGTGATCTGTTTCGGATTTGATCCGTTCCTCGGTTACAGCCTGGTGGGCATTGGCGCTGCGGCTTATTCGCCAGCGAAGTATGGCATTCTGGGCGAACTGACCGGCGGAGAAACGTTGGTAAAGGCCAACGGCATGATGGAATCCTCGACCATTGCCGCTATATTGCTGGGTTCGGTGGCCGGGGGGTTCCTGGCTGACTGGAATCTGACGGCCGCCCTCGCCGCCTGCGTGCTGGCTTATGCGCTGGCGGTGGCAGCAAATGTGCTGATCCCTAAGCTGGATGCAGCGCGCGGCGGCCAGTCCTGGCACCCGGCCCGCATGTCTGCCAGCTTCTTCCGCGCCTGCGGCACGTTATGGCGCGATGGCGAAACGCGTTTTTCCCTGGTGGGCACCAGTCTGTTCTGGGGGGCCGGTGTGACCCTGCGTTTCCTGCTGGTACTCTGGGTGCCGGTCGCGCTGGGTATCAGCGATAATAAAACGCCGACGCTGCTGAACGCCATGGTGGCCATCGGTATCGTATTCGGGGCGATTGCCGCGGCGAAGCTGGTCACGCTGAAAACTGTCGGGCGCTGTATGCCTGCAGGCGTGCTGATTGGCGTGGCGGTGCTGGCCTTCTCGCTCCAGCATCAGGCCCTCAATGCCTACGTACTGCTGATAATTATCGGCATGCTCGGCGGCTTCTTTGTCGTACCGCTGAATGCGCTGTTGCAGATGCGTGGGAAAGACACGGTCGGGACAGGCAATGCGGTCGCCGTACAGAACCTCGGTGAAAATACCGCGATGCTGCTGATGCTCGGGCTCTATACGCTGGCGATTAAGTTCGGTGCGCCGCCGGTGGCGACGGGCGTCGGCTTCGGTGCGCTGTTTGCGCTGGCGATTGCGGTACTGTGGGGCTGGCAGCTGGCGCAGAAACGGAAAGTCACTGCCCGGCTCTGAGTTGTGACGAGGGTAACGCCAGGGCATATGGCTGCCCTGGCGGTAGCCGTCGAATTAAGGGGCCGGATAGGTAAAGCGACGATGGATCGCTTCCAGCCCTTCCAGTACCTCTTCATTCAGCGTCAGATCGTAGCTGTCGATGTTCATTTTTAACTGTTCCAGCGTGGTTGCCCCCAGTAAGGTGCTGGCGACAAACGGCTGCTGGCGTACAAAGGCCAGTGCCATCTGCGACGGATCCAGTCCGTGCTGCTTCGCCAGCGCGACATACTCGGTAATAGCCCCGACAGACTGTTCGCTGCTGTAGCGCTTGAAACGACTGAACAGGGTGTTACGCGCCCCGGCCGGCTGCGCGCCGTTAAGGTATTTCCCACTCAGTGTGCCAAAAGCCAGGCTGGAATAGGCCAGCAGTTCGACGCCTTCATGCTGGCTGATTTCAGCCAGACCGACTTCAAAGCTGCGATTCAGCAGGCTGTAGGGATTCTGGATGCTGACGATACGCGGCAGTTCATGTTTCTCCGCCAGCTGCAGATAACGCATCACGCCCCACGGTGTTTCGTTCGACACGCCGATATAGCGGATTTTACCGGCACGCACCTGCTCAGCCAGCGCCTCCAGTGTTTCCAGTAGCGTCACGGTCGCTGCGCTGTCGGTGTACTCATAGTTCAGCTTGCCAAAACAGTTGGTCTGGCGCTGCGGCCAGTGCAGCTGATACAGATCGAGATAATCGGTATTCAGCCGCTTCAGGCTGGCATCCAGCGCGCTGCGTATATTTTTGCGATCCAGTGCCTGGCCCGGACGGATGGAGGCATCAGCGCCACGAATTGGCCCGGAGACTTTAGAGGCGAGGATAATCTTGTCGCGATTACCGCGTGCTGCCAGCCAGCTGCCGATATACTGCTCGGTCAGGCCCTGCGTTTCCGGGCGGGGCGGGACAGGATACATCTCGGCTGTATCAATCAGGTTGATGCCGCGGCTCAGGGCATAATCCAGTTGTGCATGGGCGTCGGCTTCGCTGTTTTGCTCACCAAACGTCATGGTGCCCAACCCCAGAGAACTGACTTCCAGGGTGCTGTGGGGGATACGGTGATAATGCATTGCCGGCTTCCTTTTTCATTATTCAAAGGTCAGGGACATCAGGGCGTCCGCAACAGGGGCTTTTTGCCTGGGACTGGCACGTGTCGCACCGAAAACCCGGTTTTTGACTATAACCGTGCTGAACGGGCGGGGGAAGGGGGGATTTATCGGGAAGTGCTACAGAGAGCCACCTTTACCGCGTGGGTCAGGTGGCAACGGGCGCTTAACGCTCAACAATCGATGAGACTTCGTCACCGTTGATCTGCTTTTCGTGACCGCTATCGTCCGTATATTTCACCAGGCCGGTCTCTTTATCGATCTGCGGCTTACCGTCGGTCATAATCATCTTGCCTTCTTTGGTCGCCATGACGTAGTCGCTGCTGCATCCGGACGTTAACACGGCCAGGCCGACGACTGCTGCACCCAAAATCCACTTCATACTTTTCTCCCCTCTTCATTACTCAACCGGTATCAGTGTAGTAATAAACTAATTTCCCTGTAACGATAATAGTATGAGTCTGAAAATAGACGTTGCGCACAACGTACCATTGACATGTTGACCTCATTATACCTTGCCCGGCCAGTGCGGGCGGGCAGGGCGATAATTTTACAGAGGACGCTTTTTATTGCGTGCCAGATTAAGGCATTCCACGGCCATGGAGAAGAACATAGCAAAGTAGATATAGCCTTTTGGAATGTGAATACTGAAACTTTCCAGCATCAGGGTGAAGCCGACCAGGATCAGGAACGCCAGCGCCAGCATTTTTACCGACGGATGACGGTCAACGAACTCACCGATAGCCCGGGCGGCAAACATCATCACCAGTACGGCAATCACCACGGCAGCCATCATGATAATCAGATGGTCGGAAAGACCGACGGCAGTGATCACTGAGTCCAGACTGAAGATGATATCCAGCACCATAATCTGCACGATGGCCCCGAAAAACGAATGCACTTTCGTCGTGTGTTCGCCACCTCCGCCCTCGATCGTTTCATGGATCTCCATGCTCGACTTCCAGAGCAGGAACAGCCCACCAAACAGCAGGATCAGATCACGGGCTGAGAAAGCGTGATCCATCAGGGTAAACAGCGGGTCGGTCAGACGAATAACCCAGGCAATAGAGGCCAGCAGACCAAGGCGCATTAACATGGCACCGGCCAGACCAATACGGCGGGCGGTATTTTGCTGATGCGCCGGCAGTTTGGCGACGACCAGCGAGAGGAAAATAATGTTATCTATCCCGAGAACAATCTCGAGGATCGTTAGCGTGCCCAGCGCGAGCCAGGCATTGGGATCGGCAATCCATTCAAACATGTTAAAAGCACACCTTAAACTTAAACGAAAGCTAAACGACGATTATACGCAAGGTTGACGACAGTGGGAAAATCTTTAGGGCAATTTCTTAAAGAAGAAAATGCCGGGCCAGCAGCGGTGCAGTGAAGGTTTTTTTCAGATAAAAGCCGCGTGGGAGCGTCATGATGGGCTGGCCATCACGACCGATGCCCTCCGTCAGCGCCTTGCTGTTAGCCGCCTTGGGGCGGATTTGCAGTACTTCTCCATGCCGTGCGGTGATCTGTTCGACCTGGCCTAAGACGATCATATCCATCAACTCTTCCCAGTCGCGCTGCAGGCGCTGTTCCTCGCTGGCGTCGGGGCTCCACAGCAGGGGAGCGCCCACATGACGTTGCGCCAGCGGGATGGCACGATCCCCTTCTACCGGGATCCACAGCACTCGCGTCAGTTTATGGCGTACGTGGCTGTTCTGCCAGGTGACGCCGCTGTTTCCGGTCAGCGGGGCGACGCAGACAAAGGTGGTTTCCAGCGGGCGGCCGGCGGCATCTACCGGGATGGTTTTTAGCTCAACGCCGATGCCGGCGAAGTCCTGCTCGGGTTTACTGCCTGCGCTGGCACCCAGATAACGTTCGAGCAGAAGCCCCACCCAGCCTTTGTCGCGCTTAAGATCGCGCGGCACGGGCAATAAGATCTGCTGAGCCAGTTCGCCGAGCGTATACCCGGCCAGCGCAGAGGCACGAGCCAGCAATTCTTCTTCATCCTGTGGAGGAGGAACGATGTGATACGGGTTAGTCATCATAAAGCCTGAGTTCTGTTCAAAAAATAGCCGCGTTTTGCCCACACAGGGAATCTGACTTACTCATCTGGGGAAAACACCAATAATAGCATGATAAACCATGTTTTTTTATTCCTTCATCCTCGCGAATTCACCCTGCTTCCCGTAGTTTTACCCGGGTTGCCACCGACAATGAACAGGATCACCGGGGTACTTATCCACAGAAAAGTGGGATAACTTCCCTTTTATAATAATACTGTTTCCATTTACAGCCTTGACGGCACGGTTTTTACCCCGTTTTGCGGTTTTCATGCCCAACTAATCGGCATATTCTGTGGATAACGTAGTAAGCGTTCGATCTTTCACCAGTTGACGATCCGGGCCAGATGACAAAGCGATGACAGCCGGGGGAAATGCTGTGATTAACGTCAAAACCTAATGATTAATATGGGTTTATTCTGAGTTTAAAAAACGGCGCTTTATCAGCGACAGAAAGTTTTCCCCATCTGTTAACAGAGTTCTGCACAAAGCTATCCACAGAAAACGTGAATAAGATCGCCTTTTTCTCCGGGTTTCTGTTTATAACTTTGTCAAAATGGACAAGTTATCCCAGCCTGGCGTCGTCACATCGCCTGAAACCAGTGGTTTACCGTCTGTAAGGAGTATGAAACAATCAGAACATCCAGTTTTAGTTTGAGGTAGTCCGGTGATCGATGATGATGGCTACCGCCCGAATGTTGGTATCGTAATTTGTAACAAGCAGGGACAGGTGCTGTGGGCCAGACGATTTGGTCAGCACTCCTGGCAGTTCCCCCAGGGCGGTATTAACCCGGGGGAAACGGCGGAGCAGGCGATGTACCGCGAACTTTTCGAGGAAGTCGGTTTGAACCGCAAGGATGTCCGCATCCTTGCATCTACCCGTAACTGGTTACGATATAAGTTGCCAAAACGTTTGGTGCGTTGGGACACAAAGCCGGTTTGTATCGGCCAAAAACAGAAGTGGTATCTTCTGCAGCTGATGTGCAATGACGCGGATATCAATATGCAAACCAGCAGTACCCCAGAGTTTGATGGCTGGCGGTGGGTGAGTTTCTGGTATCCGGTTCGCCAGGTGGTCTCTTTTAAGCGCGACGTGTACCGACGCGTGATGAAAGAGTTTGCCGGCGTGGTTATGCCCCTGCAGGAGAATACCGTACAACGGAATACGCCAGGTTTTCGACGGAAGAGAGGTTAAGCCACGTAGATTATGCTCACACAGCTACGCGAAATAGTTGAGAAAGTGGCGGCAGCGCCCCGGCTTACCGAGGCGCTGGATATTTTGGTTAACGAAATCTGTCTGGCGATGCAAACCGAAGTGTGTTCGGTCTACCTCGCGGATCACGATCGTCGCTGCTACTACCTGATGGCTACGCGTGGGCTAAAAAAGCCGCGTGGGCGCACCGTCGCCCTGGCCTTTGATGAAGGGATTGTCGGGCTGGTGGGTCGACTGGCCGAGCCGATCAACCTTGCTGATGCGCAGAGTCACCCCAGTTTCAAATACATTCCCTCCGTAAAGGAAGAGCGTTTTCGCTCCTTCCTTGGCGTGCCGATTATCAGCCGCCGCCAGCTGCTTGGCGTGCTGGTGGTTCAGCAGCGTGAGCACCGTCAGTTTGACGAAAGTGAAGAGTCATTTCTGGTTACGCTGGCCACACAGATGGCGGCTATCCTCTCTCAGTCCCAGCTGAATGCCCTGTTTGGTCAATACCGGCAAACCCGCATCCGCGCACTGGCGGCAGCGCCTGGCGTTGCCGTCGCCCAGGGCTGGGTCGACTCCAGTCAGCCTTCGCTGGAAAATGTGTTCGCGGCCTCGACTCTCGATACCGTCAGAGAGCGTGAGCGGCTGGCGCTGGCAATGAGCGAGGCTTCCAGTGAGTTCCGCCGCTACAGCAAGCGTTTCACCGCCAGCATGCACAAAGAGAGTGCGGCGATATTTGATCTCTACTCTCACCTGTTAACCGACGCCAGGCTGAAAAAAGACCTGCTGGCGGAAATCGACGCCGGTTCCGTCGCCGAGTGGGCGGTGAAAAAAGTCATCGAGAAGTTTGCCGCCCAGTTCGCCAGCCTGCAGGACAGCTACCTGCGTGAGCGCTCCGGCGACCTGCGCGTACTGGGGCAGCGGCTGCTGTTTCACCTTGATGACACCATGCAGGGCACCAATACCTGGCCGGAACGCTTTGTGCTGGTGGCCGATGAGCTGACGGCCACCACCCTGGCCGAGCTGCCGCGTGACCGCCTGGCGGGCGTGGTGGTGCGCGATGGCGCGGCTAACTCTCATGCGGCCATCATGGTGCGGGCAATGGGGATCCCTACGGTGATGGGGGCCGATATTCAGCCCGAGCTGATGAAAGGACGTCTGCTGATCGTTGACGGCTATCGTGGCGAACTGCTGGTTGACCCGGAACCGGTGCTGGTGCAGGAATACCAGCGTCTGATCAGTGAAGAGAATGAACTCAGCCTGCTGGCGGAAGATTTTGTCTTCCTGCCTGGCGCACTGAAAAGCGGTGAGCCGGTCAAGGTGATGCTGAACGCGGGCCTGAGTGCAGAACATGAACAGATGGTGGGTAACCGGGTAGACGGCGTAGGCCTGTACCGTACCGAAATCCCCTTTATGCTGCAAAACGGCTTCCCATCGGAAGAGGAGCAGGTGGCGCAGTATCAGGGCATGTTGCAGCTGTTCCTCGATAAGCCGGTTACCCTGCGTACGCTGGATGTCGGTGCGGATAAACAGCTGCCGTATATGCCGATCAGTGAAGAGAACCCGTGCCTGGGCTGGCGGGGGATCCGCCTGACGCTCGATCAGCCGGAAATTTTCCTCGTACAACTGCGGGCCATGCTGCGGGCCAACGTGGCCAGTAATAATCTTAATATCCTGCTGCCAATGATCACCAGCCTGGAAGAGATTGATGAGGCAAGACGGCTGATCGCCCGTGCCGCGCGCGAAGTGGAAGAGATGCTCGGTTACACCATTCCGCAGCCGCGCATTGGTGTGATGGTCGAAGTGCCATCCATGATCTTTATGATTAGTCAGCTCAAAGGCCGGGTAGACTTTGTCTCCGTCGGCACCAACGATTTGACGCAGTACCTGCTGGCGGTCGATCGTAATAATACCCGGGTGGCCAGCCTGTATGACAGCCTGCATCCCGCCATGCTGCGCGCGTTAAAAAGTATTGCAGAAGAGACACAGCGTGCGGGGATAGAGCTTTGTTTGTGCGGTGAAATGGCCGGTGACCCGATGTGCGTAGCGCTGCTGGTGGGAATGGGGTATCACCATCTGAGCATGAACGGCCGCAACGTAGCGCGGGTAAAATACCTGCTGAGTCATCTCGACCATGAAGAGGCGCAAACGCTGGCGCAACGCGGGCTGGAAGCGCAGTTTGCCACCGAGGTGCGCCATCAGGTGGCGTCCTTTATGGAACGGCGGGGATTAGGCGGGTTGATTCGCGGCGGCAGGTGAAAGGGGTTTCAGGGCCGTTTGGGTTGCCAGTTTTTTCCTGCTCAAGCGCCGCGTGCTTGTGTATTATCCGCACGTTCAGCTGGCCGGGACAAGACGGCTGGCTGCGGGAATTCCTGAATCGTCATCACTCCTGCTGTCTGCTTAACAAAGTTTACAGTTAGCTGAGAACGCAATAATTCGCATTATGCTATCATGCGCGCCTTATGCAGCCCCTCCTTGTGCGGCTGCCTGTCAGGACTGACTTTAACAATGGTGAAAGATGAATAACGGCTATCTGGCTTTCCCTCAATTTGATCCGGTGATTTTCTCCATCGGGCCGGTTTCTCTGCACTGGTACGGACTGATGTACCTCGTGGGTTTTGTCTTCGCGATGTGGCTGGCTGTGCGCCGTGCTAACAAACCGGGCAGCGGCTGGAAAAAAGAAGAGGTAGAGAACCTGCTGTACGCGGGCTTCCTCGGCGTCTTCCTGGGCGGACGTATCGGCTATGTCCTGTTCTATAACATGCCGCTGTTCCTCGACAATCCTCTCTATCTGTTCAAAGTCTGGGATGGCGGTATGTCATTCCACGGTGGCCTGATCGGGGTGATCGTGGTGATGATGATCTTCGCCTACCGCACCAAACGTCATTTCTTCCAGGTGGCTGATTTTATGGCACCGCTGATCCCGTTCGGTCTGGGCGCGGGTCGCCTCGGCAACTTTATTAACGGCGAACTGTGGGGACGGGTCGACCCGAACCTGCCGTGGGCGATGCTGTTCCCGGGCTCTCGTAGTGAAGATATCGCCCTGGTGGCGACTCACCCTGAGTGGCAGCAGCTGCTGTCGACTTACGGGGTACTACCGCGTCATCCTTCTCAGCTTTATGAGCTGATCCTTGAAGGCATCGTGCTGTTTATTATTCTCAACGTCTTCATTCGCAAATCCCGTCCCATGGGCGCGGTATCCGGGCTGTTCCTGATTGGTTACGGTGCGTTCCGTATTATCGTTGAGTTCTTCCGCCAGCCTGACCAGCAGCTTGGCCTGTTCAGCGGCATCAGCATGGGGCAGATCCTCTCTATCCCGATGATTGTGGCTGGCGTGGTTATGATGATTTGGGCGTATCGTCGTCGCCCGCAAACACAGGCTCGTGGGGAAAAATGAAACAGTATCTGGCGTTAATGCAGCACGTGCTCGAACAGGGCACGCCAAAAAACGATCGTACCGGTACCGGCACGCTGTCGATTTTTGGTCATCAGATGCGTTTCAACCTGCAGGACGGGTTCCCGCTGGTGACCACCAAGAAGTGCCATCTGCGTTCGATCATTCATGAACTGCTGTGGTTCCTGAATGGCGATACCAATATTGCTTACCTGAAAGAAAACAAGGTCTCGATCTGGGACGAATGGGCTGATGAGAATGGCGATCTTGGCCCGGTTTACGGCAAGCAGTGGCGCAGCTGGGGAACGCCTGATGGGGCACAGATTGACCAGCTGACAAAGGTGGTTGAACAGCTGAAATCCGATCCGGATTCGCGCCGGATTATTGTGTCAGCCTGGAATGTCGGTGAGCTGGATCAGATGGCGCTGGCACCCTGCCACGCGTTTTTCCAGTTCTACGTGGCTGACGGCAAGCTTTCCTGCCAGCTTTATCAGCGTTCGTGCGATATTTTCCTTGGCCTGCCGTTCAATATCGCCAGCTATGCGCTGCTGGTGCATATGATGGCGCAGCAGTGCGACCTGGAAGTGGGTGACTTTGTCTGGACCGGGGGAGACACTCATCTCTACAGCAACCACCTTGAACAGGCTCACCTGCAGCTGACGCGTGAACCGCGCGCGCTGCCGAAACTGATTATCAAGCGTAAACCGGCCTCCCTGTTTGACTATCGTTTCGACGATTTTGATATTGAAGGCTACGATCCGCATCCGGCGATTAAAGCACCGGTCGCGATCTGAGGCGTACCGCCCCCTTTCCCGGGGGCGGCACTGCCAGACGCGGTGATAAATTTCTGGTTAATCCCTTCCCTCCTGGAATCCCTCCCTCAACGTAAATGAATATGCCTGCAAGCGGGCAATCACTCTGCATGACGTCGCGCAATAACGCGAACAGGCGCTGGCCCCTGCGGGGTAAAAGCGCACAATGCCGTTCATGAAAAAGCGAAACCTTAACGGATTTACCCTGCTGGAAATGATGGTGGTGCTTACCCTGCTTGCCTTGCTCAGTCTGAGTGGCTGGGGCGGCTGGCAGCGCTGGCAGCAACGCCAGCAGCTCAACGACAGCGCGCAGCAGATCCAGCGTCTTTTACTCCGGCTGCGCAGTGATGCCAACTGGCATAATGTTGTCCATATCCTCTGGCTGAAGCCGGGGGCGCGCTGGTGTCTGGGGGCAGGACCGGTGAGGTGCGATCGTCCCCTGCGACATACCCTCCTGGCACCCCATTCCGCTATCAGCATCCGTTCAATCACCGAGGGTATGGGCTTCTATGGCCTGAATAATACAGCCCGTCCCGGCAGTATCGTTATTGCCAGTGAGGCCGGTGAGCGACGCATTATTGTATCTTCCCGCGGACGGGTGCGTATCTGCTGGCAGAACGAGGAGGCATGCCGGTGAAAACACAGGGGTTTACGCTGCTGGAAATGTTAATCGCTCTGGCTGTCAGCAGCCTCCTGATGCTGGGGGCGGCGCGAATGCTGCCGCAGCTGCAGACGCAAAGTCTGCGCTTGATGCTGCACGCCCGGTTGCACGAAGAGCTGCAGCAGATCATGCACACGCTGGAAAAAGCCGTGCGGCGGGCCGGCTACTGCCACGGGCACTGCCAGGGGGCCGGATTACAGGACACCCGGGGGGCCGACGGTTGCCTGCGGGTGCGCTGGGACGAAAACAGCAACGGCCAGTGGGAGGCCGCCGGGCATCACAACAGTGAGGTGTGGGGCTACCGTCTGCGGGCATCCAGCCTGGAAATGCAGCGCGGCATAGCGAACTGTCACGGTGGCGGCTGGGAGCGCCTGAACGACCCGCGAACAACCGGGATTGATGCGTTTCAGGTGATCCGCACCGGGCGTCAGGTGAAGATCATGCTGAGCGGCTATGTGCGCCGTTTTCCTGATATCAGGCTCGATCTTGAGCACTGGCTGACGGCGGAGAACCTCTGATGCCTCTGGCGACCCAGCGTGGCAGCGGAGCCCTCGTCGCGGTGATGATCGTTCTGCTGATGGGCACTCTGATGCTGCATGCTACACGGCGGCAGTTAAGCGATACTATGAGCCTGGTGGGGGATGAGCAGCGCTATTTCCAGCAATTTACCGGGGCGATGTCAGCACTTGCCTGGGGCGTACGCCTGCGCTGGCCCACCGCAGAACGCTGGCAGTGTCAGCATCAGGCGGAGTATCACTGGCGCGCCTGCATGCAGCCAGCGCTGCTGTTGCTCAGGGCCGACAGCGGACCGGGCACGCTGGCGCTCTGGCGCTGGGTCCGCCCGGGAGAGAAGGGCGCGATAGTGCCACAGCCCAACGGCTGGCTGGATTTTTGCCCGTTAGCCGGGGGGGAAGCCTGTGATGGTGAATAATCGCCTGCTTCAGCGCGGATCCAGTCTGATCGAGGTGCTGTTTGCCCTGCTGCTTTTCAGCCTCAGCTACACGGCCCTGATGCATTATCAGCTGGCGCTGGGGCAGGGATTTCAGCGGCAGTGGCAGCAGCGCGAAGCCTGGCGTAATGCCTTCCAGCGATTACAGGGGAAAGAGACCGCAGGCTGGCAGACACCACAACGCTCACGCAGCGGTCCCGGGGGCTGCCGGCTGCTCACGGCGAAAGCCATCAGCCCGGCAGGACCACAGGCTGAACTGACGCGACTGCACTGTGATGAACCGCGCTGACGGAACCGTGACATTTTCAAGCCGGGCGTAACGGGGTAAAGTAGCCTCCGGCGTTTTATTAAAGGGCATGTGAGTATGTTTACCGTTTACCATTCGAATCAGCTGGATCTGCTAAAGACGCTGGCGTGCTGGCAGATAGAGAATCAGCCGCTGGGCGATCCGCTGCGTTCTGAAGTGGTACTGGTACAAAGCCCGGGGATGGCGCAGTGGCTGCAAATGTCGCTGGCCGAAGAGTTTGGTATTGCGGCCAATATCGACTTTCCGCTGCCCGCCAGTTTTATCTGGGACATGTTTGTCAGGGTGTTGCCAGAAATCCCGAAAGAGAGCGCCTTTAATAAATCCAGCATGAGCTGGAAGCTGATGGCGATCCTGCCCGTCATGCTGCCGGGCGACGAGTTTGAAATGCTGCGGCACTATCTCAGCGATGACGACGACAGCCGTAAGCTGTTCCAGCTGGCCTCACGCGTGGCAGATCTCTTTGACCAGTATCTGGTTTACCGTCCGCACTGGTTAAACAGTTGGGAAAAAGGTCAGCTGATTGATGGCCTGGGCGAATCGCAGCGCTGGCAGGCCCCGCTGTGGGCTGCCCTGGTTGAGTATACCCATAAACTCGGCCAGCCAGAGTGGCACCGTGCCAATCTCTATCAGCGCTTTATCAGCAAGCTGGAGAACAGCCGTGAGCGACCGGCCAGCCTGCCAGACCGCGTGTTTATCTGCGGTATCTCCGCACTTCCCCCGGTCTATTTGCAGGCCCTGCAGGCGCTGGGCAGACACATTGATATTCACCTGCTGTTCACTAACCCCTGCCGCCACTACTGGGGCGACATTCAGGACTACGCTTTTCTTGCAAAACTGCAAAGTCGCCACCGGCGGCATTATCAGGATAACCGTGAAATTCCTCAGTTCCTCGACAGTGACTCCGCGTCCTCCCTCTTTAACGAGGGGGGAGAGCAGCAGCTGAGTAATCCGCTGCTGGCTTCCTGGGGCAAGCTGGGACGTGACAACCTGTATCTGCTGGCACAGATGGAACCCAACGAAGTCTTTGCCTTTGTTGATATTGAACCGGATAACCTGCTGCATACGCTGAAGCGCGATCTGCTGGAGCTGGAAGATCATGCAGCCATTGGCCTGAAGCAGAGCGACTGGTCCCACAGCCGCAGTAAGCGGGTGCTGGCACCGGACGACCGTTCGGTAGCTATCCACCTGTGCCACAGCCCGCAGCGTGAGGTGGAAGTATTACAGGATCGGCTGCTGGCGATGATGGCAGACGATCCCACGCTGACCGCCCGCGATATCATCGTGATGGTCGCCGATATTGATGCCTACACGCCGTTTATTCAGGCTGTCTTTGGCAACGCGCCAGCGGAGCGCGCGCTGCCGTTTGCGATTTCTGACCGTCGTGCCAGTCAGGCCCATCCGGCATTACAGGCGTTTATTTCGCTGCTCAGCCTGCCGGAAAGTCGCTTTACCGCTGAGGATGTGCTGGCGCTGCTGGAAGTTCCCGCTGTCGCCAGCCGGTTTGCGGTTGATGAAGAGGGCCTGCGTCTGCTGCGCCACTGGGTGGCAGAGTCCGGCGTACGCTGGGGGCTGGACGATGACAGCGTACGTGAGCTGGATCTGCCGGCGACGGGTCAGCACACCTGGCATTTCGGTCTGACGCGGATGCTGCTGGGCTACGCCATGAACAGTGATGCGGGCGACTGGCAGGGGATTTTGCCTTATGACGAATCCAGCGGGCTGATCGCGGAACTTGCCGGCAACCTCGCGGAGCTGCTGATGCAGCTGAATCGCTGGCGGCAGTGGCTGAGTGAACCCCGTATGCTTGAGGACTGGCTGCCGCTGTGCCGCCAGATGCTGGATGACTTCTTTACCAGTGACGCAGAAACAGAAGCGGCCCTGGCTCTGATTGAAGAGCAGTGGCAGCAGGCGATAACCTACGGCGTAGAGGCGGGCTATAAGCAGGCCGTGCCGCTCGCGCTGCTGCGTGATGACCTGTCATCGCGTCTGGATCAGCAGCGGATCAGCCAGCGTTTCCTCGCCGGCCCGGTTAACTTCTGTACGCTGATGCCAATGCGCTCTATTCCATTTAAAGTGGTCTGCCTGCTGGGGATGAACGACGGCGTCTATCCGCGCACGCTGCCTCCGCTGGGGTTTGATTTAATGAGCCAGCAGGCGCAGAAGGGGGATCGCAGCCGCCGTGACGATGACCGGTATCTGTTCCTGGAGGCACTTAATTCCGCGCAGCAGCAGCTTTATATCAGTTATATCGGTCGCTCAATTCAGGACAACACGGAGCGCTATCCGTCGGTACTGGTCAGTGAATTAGTGGAGTACATCAGTCAGAGCTTCTGTCTGGAACAGGATCGCGACCGGGATGTCGACAGCAGCGCCGATGCGGTGGTGAAGCATCTGCACCACCTGCACAGCCGGATGCCTTTCGCGGCCGAAAATTTCAGTACCGGCTATGAATTCCGCAGTTTTGCCGCCGAATGGCTGCCCGCGGCCAGCGCAAAAGGGACAGCCCATCCGCCGTTTATGCAGCCGTTACCGGATGAGCCATCAGACGCGCTGAGTTTTGATAAGCTGGTGCGTTTCTGGCGGCACCCGGTGCGGGCTTTCTTCAGCCTGCGTCTGGGGGTCAGCTTCCAGCTCGAAGAGACGGGGCTGCCCGATGCCGAACCGTTTTCCCTGCAGGGGTTGAGCCGCTATCAGGTGAACATGCAGCTGCTGAACAGCCTGATTGAGGGCAGTGAAAGCGAGCGTCTGTATGCCCGCCAGCGTGCTGCCGGGGCGTTACCCTACGGGGCCTTTGGTGAGCTGTTCTGGCAGGAGCAGGAGCAGGAAATGAGTGAACTGGCCGGGCGCGTGCGGGAGCGGCGGGCGGCGGCAGAAAGCTGGGAGATCCAGCTGGAGGTCGGCAACCTGGCCCTCAGCGGCTGGCTACCCCAGGTGCAGGACAGCGGTCTGCTGCGCTGGCGTCCGGGTATGCTTAATTTTAACGACGGGCTGACGCTGTGGCTTGAGCACCTGGTGTACTGCGCGCTGGGCGGAACCGGCAGCAGTATGATGTTGGGTCGTAAAGAGAGTGAGTGGCGCTTCGCCCCTCTGACTGCTGAGGACGCCATGCAGCACCTCAATCGTTATGTTGAAGGCTACCGGCAGGGCATGTGCGCGCCGCTGCTGTTGACCGCATCCGGTGGTGCCTGGCTAAGGGCCTGTTACGACGAAAAAACGGGCGTGCTGCTGCGCGATGACGCCACGCTGAAAAAAGCCCGTGTAAAACTGCTGCAGTGCTGGCAGGGAAATTATCAAATTGACGGGGAGGGCACTGACCCTTACCTGCAACGTCTGCTGCGCACGCTCGATAGCGTCAGTGAACAGGGGATGACCGCAGAGGCGGAACACTGGCTGTTCCCTCTGTTGCAGCACCATTGCCCGAATTAGGGCATGTTTTCAGGACATTCAGCGCTGCATCCTGTATGTTTTTATTGCGTTAAGCGCGCAGATTAATCCTGTGCGTTGGAATCTGTAAGCCGATATTTAACCGGCAGGAAGCCGGTGAATAATAGCCCGTTGAGGAGTTTGAATGCGTCGTTATGCAGTCTGGTTAGCTTGTTTTGTTTCTGTCACGCTGTTTGCCCCGCTGGTTCAGGCGCAGCAAGGCTGGCAGCCGATTACTGACACTATCCGAAAAAGTGAGAAGGACCCTCGCCAGTATCAGGCCATTACGTTAGATAACGGCATGACTGTGCTGCTGGTCTCTGACGCGCAGGCGACGAAATCGCTGGCGGCGCTGACACTCCCCGTGGGTTCACTGGAAAACCCCACCGAACAGCCCGGACTGGCCCACTACCTTGAACATATGGTGCTGATGGGATCGAAACGTTATCCGCAGCCGGATAACCTTGCCGAATTCCTGAAAAAGCACGGCGGCAGCCATAATGCCAGCACGGCGTCTTACCGCACGGCTTTCTACCTGGAGGTAGAAAACGATGCGCTGCAGCCTGCTGTCGATCGTCTGGCCGATGCCATTGCAGAACCACTGCTTGACCCGGTTAACGCTGACCGGGAACGCCATGCGGTCAACGCTGAACTGACAATGGCCCGTTCGCGTGATGGTCTGCGTATGTCGCAGGTGAACGCTGAGACGCTTAACCCGTTGCACCCCAGTTCGCATTTTGCTGGCGGTAACCTGGAGACTCTGAGCGATAAGCCAGGCAGCAACCTGCACGATGCGCTGAAAGCCTTTTATCATCGTTACTACTCTGCCAATTTAATGAAGGCGGTGATCTACAGTAATCAGCCGATGCCTGAGCTGGAAAAAATTGCTGCCGCGACGTTTGGCCGTGTGGAAAACCGGCAGGCGACGGTGCCGGATATCACCGTGCCGGTGGTGACTGACCAGCAGAAAGGCATCATTATTCACTACGTCCCCGCCCAGCCGCGCAAGCAGCTTAAAATCGAATTTCGTATTGATAACAACAGCGACAAATACCGCAGCAAAACGGACACACTGATCGGTTATCTGATCGGTAACCGCAGTAAAAATACGCTGTCAGACTGGCTGCAAAATCAGGGGCTGGCCGATTCAGTGAACGCCGGTGCCGACCCGATGATTGACCGCAACGGCGGTGTATTCGCCATCGCGATTTCCCTGACCGATAAAGGGCAGGCCAACCGTGATGAGGTGATCGCGGCGGTCTTCAGCTATCTGAAAACCCTGCGTACCCAGGGCATTGATAAACGTTACTTTGATGAAGTGTCGCACGTGCTGGATCTCGACTTCCGCTATCCGTCGATTACCCGTGACATGGACTATATCGAGTGGCTGGTGGATACCATGCTGCGTGTGCCGGTGGCCGATACCCTGGTTGCCCCGTATATCGCCGATCGCTTTGATCCCGCAGCGGTCAACGCGCGGCTGGACGCGATGACCCCACAGAATGCCCGTATCTGGTTCATCAGCCCGAAAGAGCCGCACAATAAAACCGCCTACTTTGTCGATGCGCCCTATCAGGTCGATCATATTTCCGCACAGCGCTTCAGCGACTGGCAGAAAGCCAGCGATAAAATTTCCCTGTCACTGCCGGAGCTTAACCCCTATATACCGGATGATTTCAGTCTGATTAAACCGGGTAAGCCTTATTCACGTCCGCAGGAGCTGGTGAATGAGAAAGGGTTGCGCGTGTTCTACATGCCCAGCCAGTATTATGCCAATGAACCGAAAGCGAACATCACGCTGGCACTGCGTAATAAAGCATCAATGAGCACGGCGCAGAATCAGGTGTTGTTTGCACTAAATGATTACCTGGCAGGGGTGGCTCTGGATGAGCTGAGCTCACAGGCCTCGGTGGGTGGCATCAGCTTCTCCACCGGTGAAGATGATGGCGTTTCCTTCAGCGCCAGTGGGTTTACTCAGCGCCTGCCGAAACTGATGGGCCAGCTGCTGGCCGGTTATGCCAGCTTTACGCCCACAGAGCAACAGCTGGAGCAGGCCAAGTCCTGGTACCTTGAGCGTCTTGACGCGGCCGAGAAGGGCAAAGCGTTTGAGTTGGCCATCCAGCCCGCACAGTTACTGTCACAGCTACCCTATACCCAACGCAGCGAACGCCGCAAGCTCCTGCCAGGCATCACGCTACAGCAGCTGCTTGACTACCGTAAAATGCTGCTGGAAAACGCCACGCCTGAGCTGATGGTGGTCGGCAATATGACTCCTGAGGCGGTACGCCAGCTGGCGAATGAGGTAAAACATCAGCTTAACTGTGAGGGCAGCGACTGGTGGCACAGCCAGCACGTTACAGTGGATAAAAAAGTGCTGGCTAACCTGCAACAGCCGGGAAGCAGCACCGACTCTGCGCTGGCTGCGGTGTATGTCCCCCTGGGCTTTACTGAATATCAGAGCATGGCCAGCAGTGCCATGCTAAGCCAGATCGTCCAGCCGTGGTTCTACAACCAGCTGCGCACCGAAGAGCAGCTCGGCTATGCGGTCTTCTCCTTCCAGATGCCGGTCGGCCGCCAGTGGGGGATCGGCTTCCTGCTGCAAAGCAACGTCAAGCAGCCTGCCTACCTGTTAAGCCGCTTTAAGGCGTTTTATCCGACGGCTGAAAAGCGTCTGCGTGAGATGAGCAAAGCGGATTTCGCCCAGTATCAGGCCGCGATGATCAATGAGCTCAGGCAGCGTCCGCAGACGCTGGATGAAGAAGCCGGGCGCTACACCAAAGATTTTGACCGTGAAAACTACCGTTTCGATACCCGTGAGAAAGTGATTGCCCAGGTTCAGGCGCTGACGCCGCAGGCTATCGCTGATTTCTTCCATCAGGCGGTAATGGCACCGACGGGACTGGCGCTGCTGTCGCAGGTATCGGGCAGCCACCACGGCAAGGCTGATTATGCCGCAGAGAAAGGGTTCACCACGTGGAAAGACCTCTCTACGCTGCAGCAGTCATTGCCGGTGAGCCAGGATAAGCCATGAACCCACGGGTACCTGAGCGGCTCGATCCGTTAACCCTGCCGCTGCAGGGCGAGCGCCTGATTGAGGCCTCGGCCGGGACCGGGAAAACCTTTACCATCGGGTTGCTTTATCTGCGCCTGTTGCTGGGGCTGGGCGGCGGCGAGGCCGCCTTCAGCCGCCCGCTGTCGGTGGAAGAGATCCTGGTGGTGACTTTTACCGAAGCCGCCACGGCGGAACTGCGCGGGCGTATCCGCGCCAATATTCACGAGCTGCGCATTGCCTGCGTGCGGGGCGAGAGTCAGAATCCGATGCTGGCGGCGTTGATGGCCGAAGTAACCGACTTATCCCGGGCGGCATCGATGCTGCTGGCGGCGGAACGACAGATGGATGAAGCCGGGATTTTTACCATTCACGGTTTCTGCCAGCGTATGCTCAACCTCAATGCCTTTGAATCAGGAATGCTGTTTGAGCAGGTGCTGATTGAGGACGAAACGCCGCTGCGCCGCCGGGCCACGGCGGACTTCTGGCGCAGACACTGTTATCCACTCCCGCTTCCTGTCGCCCGGGTGGTTCGCCAGCTCTGGGACGGACCGGAGCAGCTATTGAAAACGCTGTCGCCGTGGCTGGGAGGGGAAGCGCCGGCCTTGAAGTCGGCCCCGGCGCCCGATGAAACGCTGGAGCAGCGCCATGAAAAAATCATTGCGCAAATTGATGCACTGAAACAGGCGTGGCTGGCGGCGGGCGACCTGCTCTCGCTGGTCGAATCCTCTGGCGTGGACAAGCGTAGTTATAGTAGTAAGCACTTACCTAACTGGCTGGAGAAAATCACCCAGTGGGCGCAAACGGTGACGGAAGACTATGAGGTTATCAAAGACCTTGAGCGCTTCGGTCAGCGCGTGCTGTCAGAAAAAACGAAAAAAGGGGAGCCGCCCCGTCATGCGCTGTTTGACCAGATTGATGCGTTCCTGGCTCAACCGCTTTCGCTGCGCGACCTGGTGATTGCCCGCGCGCTGCACGAAGTGCGCTTTGTGACTCAGCAGGAGAAACGTCTGCACGCCCAGCTCGGCTTTGACGATCTGCTCGGGCGCTTCGATGCGGCGCTACAGCAGCCCGGCGGTGCGGCGCTGGCAATGGCCATCCGTCAGCGCTATCCGGTGGCGCTTATCGATGAGTTCCAGGACACCGATCCGCAGCAATACCGCATATTTCATACGCTGTATGCCGGACAGCCGGACTGCGCACTGCTGCTGATCGGCGACCCAAAACAGGCTATCTATGCTTTTCGTGGAGCAGATATCTTCACCTACATGAAAGCACGTGCAGAAGTTAGCGCCCACTATACGCTGGAGACTAACTGGCGCTCATCACCCGCGATGGTTGAAGGCGTTAATCAACTGTTTTTACACCAGCGCAACCCGTTCTTATTCAGCGATATTCCCTTTATCACCGTCAGCCCGGCAGAGCCTAACGCCAGCCTGAGCTTCAGCCTCGACGGGCAGGAACAACCGGCCCTGCAGTTCTGGCTACAGCCAGGCGATGGCGTGGGGGTAAGTGATTACCAACAGTTTATGGCACGCCAGTGTGCAGCGGAGATCCGCCGCTGGCTTACGGCGGGTCAGCAGGGTACCGCACTGATTGGTAAGGTGGGAAAACAGCAGCCGGTTCGTGCCTCCGATATCACTATCCTGGTGCGCAGCCGCAGCGAGGCGTCGGTGATGCGGGAGGCGCTGAAGGGTCTGGCGATCCCGTCGGTGTACCTCTCTAACCGCGACAGCGTCTTCACCACCCCGGAAGCCCGCGAGATGCTGTGGTTGCTGCAGGCGGTACTGGCACCTGAACAGGAGCGCACGCTGCGCAGCGCGCTGGCCAGCAGCCTGCTGGGCCTGGATGCGCGGGAGCTTGATGCGCTGAACCAGGATGAGCGCGCCTGGGATGCGCTGGTGGATGAGTTTGCTGACTACCGGCAGCGCTGGCTGAAGCGCGGCGTGCTGCCGATGCTGCGCGATCTGATGGTGAAACGACATATTGCCGAAAACCTGCTGGCCTCCGACAGTGGTGAACGCCGTCTGACGGACCTGCTACACCTGGGAGAACTGTTGCAGGAGGCGGCGGCGACTCTGGACAGTGAGCATGCGCTGGTGCGCTGGCTGGCCCAGCAGGTGGAGCAGCCGGATGGTCAGGTCAGTAATCAGCAGCTGCGCCTCGAAAGCGACCGTCACCTGGTGCAGATTGTCACCATCCATAAATCGAAAGGCTTGCAGTATCCGCTGGTGTGGCTGCCGTTTGTTGCCAACTTCCGTGAAGCGGAAAATGGTGTCTATCACGACCGCCAGACGTTTGAAGCGCTGCTCGACCTGCAACAGGGGGAAGAGAGCGTGGCGCTGGCCGGGGAGGAGAGGCTGGCGGAGGATCTGCGTCTGCTTTACGTGGCGCTGACCCGCTCAGTCTTCCACTGTAGCGTCGGCATTGCGCCGTTGATCAAAGGTACCCGCAAAAAAGAGGGTAACAGCGACCTGCACCGCAGTGCGCTGGGCTATCTTGTCCAGCAGGGTGAACCTGCGGATGCCGCTGGTCTGAGGGCAGCGTTGCTGACGCTGCAAAGCGCAGCGACAGCGATTGTCATTCCGCAGGAGCCTGACGATACGCCGTGGCAGCCGGAACGTGAAGATCCGCAGGTACTGAGCAGCCAGCAATTGCGGCGTTCACTGCGCGACGACTGGCGCGTCACCAGTTATTCCGGCCTGCAACAGCATGGTCATGCCCCGGCACTGGATTTGCTGCCGCGCCTGGACGTGGATGCGGTGGGAGAAGCCAGTGATGAGCGGGGGCCACAGCTGACGCCGCACAGTTTCCCACGCGGAGCGGCACCGGGCACGTTCCTGCACGGTTTGTTTGAAACGCTGGAATTTACCGCTCCGCTGGAGGACGACTGGCTGGCGCGGCATCTGAGTGGGCAGGGGCTTGACGAGGCCTGGTTCCCGGTGATGCGCGACTGGGTTGAGCGCATCCTGCATACCCCCCTGAATGAGAGTGGTGTCAGCCTGCGTCTTCTGACACCGGACGTCAGGCGGGTCGAACTTCAGTTTTATCTGCCGATCTCACGCCTGCTCACCGCCGATGCGCTGGATAAGGTGGTGCGCCAGGATCCGCTCTCTGCGGGCTGTCCACCGCTGGACTTTTATCAGGTGCAGGGCATGCTGAAAGGTTTTATCGACCTGGTCTTCTGCTGGCAGGGGAAATATTACCTGCTGGACTACAAATCTAACTGGCTGGGTGAGGACAGTAGCGCCTACACCCAGGAAGCGATGGCGCAGGCAATGCGGTCGCATCGTTACGACCTGCAGTATCAGCTTTATACCCTGGCATTGCATCGCTACCTGCGCCATCGTCTGGCCGACTATGACTACGAACGCCATTTTGGTGGCGTCATTTATCTGTTCCTGCGTGGCCTGGACGGCACGGAGGGCAGCAACGGGATATACAGCACGCGGCCACAGGCAGATTTTGTCACTGCTCTGGACCAGCTGTTTGCAAACGACGCGGAGCCCGCATGACGCTAATGGAAGGGTTACAGCAGGCACAGCGCCTGCGGCTGCTGCGTCCGCTTGACGTACAGTTTGCGCAGATGGTAGCGACGGCACAGCAGCCAGCGCTGATGCTGGCTGCCGCGCTGGTCAGCCGCGATGCGGGGGAAGGGCATGTCTGCCTGCCGCTCGATCAGCTTCACCCGGAGGCCTTTTTTGCCGGGCGTCATCCAGAGCTGGCGCAGGCCTTATGGCAGGCTGCCGGCACACCCCAGGACTGGTCAGCCTGTCTGCTGGCGCAACATGCTGTCAGTGACGGGCAGTCAGCCACACCGCTGGTGCTGTATCAGCAGCGCCTGTATCTGCACCGGATGTGGCAGAGCGAAGGCGAGGTCGCGGAGTTTGTGCAGCGCCGGCAGCAGACCGTGACGCTGGATGAAGTACCGATGCGCCAGACGCTGGATCGTTATTTTGGCCAACAGCCTGATGACTGGCAGAAGATTGCCGCTGCGGTGGCGCTAACCTGCCAGGTGTCGGTGATTTCCGGCGGACCGGGCACCGGGAAAACCACCACGGTGGCCAAACTCCTTGCCAGCCTGATCGAACTGTCAGCCAGTGCGCCGCGCATTGAACTGGCAGCACCCACCGGAAAAGCTGCGGCCAGGCTGACAGAGTCGCTGGGTAAAACTCTGCAGGAACTGCAGCTTGATGAAGCGATCCTGAGTCGTTTCCCCGGCGAAGCCACCACGCTGCACCGCCTGCTCGGTGCGCTGCCGGGCAGCCAGCGGATGCGTTATCACCGGGGCAACCCGCTGCATCTTGATGTGCTGGTCGTGGATGAAGCTTCCATGGTCGATCTGCCGATGCTGGCCAACCTGATTGCGGCCCTGCCCCCGCAGGCGCGGATAATTTTTCTCGGTGACCGCGATCAGCTGGCCTCGGTGGAAGCCGGTGCCGTGTTGGGAGATATCTGCCGCTGCGCCGAACTGGGCTACAGTCCGGAGCGTGCCGCGCAACTGACAAGGCTGACCGGATGCGAGGTGGCCGGACGTGAAGACACCCGTGCCTCTGCGGTACGCGATACAATTTGCCTGTTGCGCAAAAGTTATCGCTTCACCGAGTCATCAGGTATTGGCCAGCTGGCGCTGGCGGTCAATGCCGGCGAGGTGAAGCGAGTGGAACAGGTATTTCAGGGGGCGTTCAGCGATATCCGGCGGCATGCGTTAAGCAGCAGCGACGATTATCAGCAACTGCTGAATGACTGTGTGGCGGGCTATCGTGGCTATCTCAAGCTGCTGGCGGCTGGTGCCGCTCCGGCGGAGATTCTGGCCGAATTCGGTCGTTTCCAGCTCCTGTGTGCCCTGCGAGAGGGGCCGTTTGGCGTCGCCGGGCTGAATGACCGTATTGAGCAGTCGCTGCGCCAGGCGGGACTGATCCGCCGTAACATGGCGGTCAATGGAAAATGGTTTGCCGGACGTCCCGTCATGATCGCGCGTAACGATCGGGCGCTTGGCCTGTTTAACGGCGATATCGGCATTGCAATGCCGGACAGCGAGCAGCAGTTGAAAGTGTACTTCCCGCTGCCGGACGGCACGATCAAAGCGGTACAGCCCAGCCGCCTGCCGCCACATGACAGTGCGTGGGCAATGACGGTCCACAAGTCTCAGGGATCGGAGTTTGAACATACGCTGATGGTGCTGCCGAATCAGGTCATGCCGGTGCTGACGCGTGAGCTGGTGTATACCGCCATCACGCGTGCCAAACGGCAGCTAACGCTGTACGCCGATAACGGCGTGTTTAACGCCGCAGTGAAGATGCGCACGCAAAGGCGCAGCGGGCTGGTCGATCGTTTAACGAGGGTGTAGGGACGGCGTGGGGATCCTGCCGGGGCGACCAGAACAGACGGTCACCCCGGGAAGCTGATCGCACTGTGCGCGATTAACTCTGCCGTGTATGTGCGTTGGCTTCCCGCAGGTCGACCATCAGCACTTTGGAACGGCGCTGATAGTTGTACATCTGTTTTTTGCTTTCCGGCAGCAGTTCAATATCTACCGGCACAAAGCCGCGTTCCTGGAACCAGTGAATACTGCGGGTGGTCAGCACAAACAGTTTTTTCAACCCCATCTGCCGCGCCTGTAACGCTACGCGCTCCAGCAGTGCCTCGCCGCGTGCCGAACTGCGGTAATCCGGGTGGACTGCCACGCAGGCCATTTCACCAATCTGCTCTTCGGGGAACGGATAGAGCGCAGCGCAGCCGATGGTCAGGTTATCGCGTTCAACAATCGTAAACTTATCGATTTCCATTTCCAGCTGCTCGCGTGAGCGACGCACCAGAATGCCCTGCTGCTCCAGCGGGCGGATCAGTTCCAGGATGCCACCAATATCGTTAATCGTGGCACGGCGGATCTGCTCGGCGCTCTCCATCACAATCTGCGTACCGATACCGTCGCGTGAGAACAGCTCCTGTAACAGCGCGCCGTCTTCCTGATAGCTGATCAGATGACTGCGGCGAACGCCACTGCGGCAGGCTTTAACGGCACCGCGCAGAAAACGCACCGTGCCGGAATGATAATCATCACTGGTTTCCAGTTCTTCGATGCGCTGCTGCGCTTCGTTTGGAAACAGTTCGGACACGATGTCACCTTCGCTGTTTATCACCCCCTGCTCAGAGCAGAAGCCAATCATCTTTTCAGCTTTCAGCTTGATCGCCAGCTGCGTTGCCACCTCTTCCGAGGTCAGGTTGAAACTCTCCCCGGTCACCGAGACGGCAACCGGCCCCATCAGCACGATGGCTCCGCTGTCCAGCTGGCGATGGATCGCCTCTTCATCAATACGACGGATGCGGCCGCTGTGACAGTAGTCTACGCCGTCATCCACGCCCAGCGGCTGCGCAATGATAAAGTTACCGCTCACCACATTAATATGCGCACCCTGCAGCGGCGTATTGTTCAGGCTCATCGACAGGCGGGCCGTGATATCGAGCTGCAAACGGCCAGCTGCCTGCTTTACCAGCTCCAGGGAAGGCGCATCCGTGACGCGGGTGTGCTTATGATAGAGAGGGGCCAGATTGCGCTCTGCAAGACTGGCGTCAATCTGTGGCCGTGCGCCGTAAACCACAACCAGGCGGATGCCCAGGCTGTGCAGCAGGCCAATATCGTTAACGATGCTTGAGAAGTTCTCATGCTCGATGGCTTCCCCACCCAGCATAATGACAAACGTTTTACCACGGTGGGCGTTGATATAGGGAACGGTATGACGAAATCCCTGAACCAGCTCGGTACTACGTTCCTTCACGGCAAATCCTCTTTGAATTATTATTCGATAAAAGTGTATTTTTATTCTTTTATCGGGTCAGGTGCAAGCCCCATTTATCCTTACTTATCACCCGCTACCGTATTTCCTGGTGGCTAATGCCCTGCATTTATTCGCTTTTTTGGGGTGACACTGCCGGGTGGATTCGTTAAAGTTTTTGCAAAATTTATCTTATTGGCTTTTTATTAGACACATCACAGCATCAGGAGCGGCATGACCGATTCAACTTCTCTTAACCGGCGGCGGTTAATACAGGGAGCAGGGGCAGCCTGCTTACTCAGCTTCAGCCGTATCGGCTTCGCCGCCAGCAGTCACGTACTGGCTATCCGTCTCTGGCCTTCTTCTACCTACTCACGCCTGACCATTGAGTCAAATACCGCGCTTAAATATAAGCAGTTTGCCCTGAGCAATCCCGAGCGGGTCGTGGTGGATATCGAAAACATCCGGCTAAATGCCGTTCTGAATCGCGTGGGAAATCTGGTGCGATCGGACGACCCTTATATCAAAAATGCCCGCGTCGGCCAGTTTACCCCCAACACCGTCAGGCTGGTGCTGGAACTGAAGCAGAATGTCGCCCCACGCATCTTCACGCTGGCCCCGGTGGCCGGGATCAATAACCGCCTGGTGCTGGATCTCTATCCGGCCATGTCGCAGAAGTACACGGATGATCCGCTGCTGGCATTGCTGGAAGATTACAATCAGGGGGAGCTGGAGCGCAGCCAGCCCGCCGATGCGGCTTTACCGGGTAAGGCCGGCAGGGACAGGCCCATCGTCATTATGATCGACCCCGGCCACGGAGGCGAAGACTCCGGGGCCGTAGGTAAACATAAGACCCGCGAGAAGGATGTGGTGCTGAAGATTGGTCGCCGTCTGAAGGCGCTGATCGACAAGCAGCCGAATATGCGCGCCTATATGACGCGTAATGAAGATGTGTTTATTCCACTGAAAGTGCGGGTGGCTAAGGCGCGGAAGCAGCGGGCCGACCTGTTCGTCTCTATTCACGCGGACGCGTTTACCAGCCGTGCGGCGCGCGGATCGTCGGTGTTTGCGCTGTCGACGAAAGGGGCCACCAGTACCGCTGCCCGTTTTCTGGCAAAGACGCAGAATGAGTCGGATCTGATTGGGGGCGTCAGTATGAGCGGCGACCGTTACCTGGACCACACCATGTTCGATATGGTGCAAAGCCTGACGATCAATGACAGCCTTAAGTTCGGGAAAGAGGTGCTGTCACGGATGGGAAAAATTAATCATCTGCATAAACGCACCGTGGACCAGGCGGGCTTCGCGGTACTGAAAGCACCGGATATTCCGTCGATTCTGGTGGAAACCGCCTTTATCAGTAACATTGAAGAAGAGCGTAAGCTGCGCACTACGCGTTTTCAGCATCAGGTGGCGGATTCGATTCTGGCCGGGATTAAAGCCTACTTTGCCAGCGGCGCACCATTGGCCCCGCATAAATAGTCATTGGGCGGAAGGGATTCCGCTGCAATTCAGGGGGGGAGGGGGGTAAACGACAGATACAAAAAAACACCCTTAAGGGTGCTTGATTGGTTGCGGGAGCCGGATTTGAACCGACGACCTTCGGGTTATGAGCCCGACGAGCTACCAGGCTGCTCCATCCCGCGTCCGATTGACGCTTTTACTACTTTTACTTCCCCACCCACGACGGAAATTGGTTGCGGGAGCCGGATTTGAACCGACGACCTTCGGGTTATGAGCCCGACGAGCTACCAGGCTGCTCCATCCCGCGTCCGCGTGGTTTGTCGCTTCCATCACGACAACGTTCTTTTACTGCTGCTTAACTCAATCATACTGACTTCAGTTAATTGGTTGCGGGAGCCGGATTTGAACCGACGACCTTCGGGTTATGAGCCCGACGAGCTACCAGGCTGCTCCATCCCGCGTCCGTGGATGCGCACTATACGCCTGATGGGTTTTCTTGCAACCCCTTTTTGCAGATAAGTGGTTAAAATCGTGCTTGTTATACATTTCTTCGCCAGAATGTTGAAAAGTTGCACAAGTGCCGGTGCTCTTTACCACTGGCGCATTTTATTCTGGCGGTGCCTTTGCTATCTTCGCGCAGGGTTCCCGTATAAAGGTAGAGAAGGCATGAAAGCAGGTTGGGCAAAATATCTGGTGACCGGCACACTGCTGGCGCTGCTGGCAGGGTGTTCATCAAAACCCACCGATCGTGGGCAGCAGTATAAGGACGGAAAACTCGATCAGCCTCTGGCGCTGGTCAATCAGCCCAATGCGAAAGGACGCCCGGTCAATGGTAAGGACTTTGCCGACCAGGTTTCTCAGATTCGTTTTGCCTCTTCGGCAATGTACTCCCGGCAGGCGGGGACTTACAGCGCGATAGAGAGCTGGCTGATGGCCGGTGGCGATACCCGCCAGCTGCGCCAGTTTGGTCTGGACGCGTATCAGATGGAAGGAACAGACAATTATGGCAACGTCCAGTTTACCGGTTATTACACGCCGGTAATTCAGGCGCGCTATACCCGTCAGGGCGAATTCCAGTATCCTTTATACCGTATGCCGCCGCGTGCAAAGGGCAGAAAACTGCCCAGCCGTGCGGAGATTTACAGCGGTGCGCTGGATGACCGCTACGTGGCGGCTTACAGCAATTCGCTGATGGATAACTTTATTATGGACGTGCAGGGCAGCGGCTATGTTGATTATGGCGACGGCCGGCCGCTGATGTTCTTTGGCTACGGTGGCAAAAATGGCCATGCCTATCGCAGCATCGGTAAGGTTCTGATCGATCGCGGCGAAGTAAAACGTGAAGACATGTCGATGCAGGCTATCCGCCAGTGGGGAGAGGAGCACAGCCCGGCGGAGGTCCGCGAACTGCTGGAACAGAACCCTTCCTTTGTGTTCTTCAAGCCTGAGAATTTTGCCCCGGTACGCGGTGCCAGCGCAGTGCCTCTGGTGGCAAAAGCGTCGGTGGCGTCTGACCGCGCATTGATCGCGCCGGGAACTGCTCTGCTGGCTGAAATACCCCTGCTGGACAACAACGGTAAATTTACCGGAAAATATGAGATGCGCATGATGGTATCGCTGGACGTTGGCGGCGCCATTAAAGGTCAACACTTTGATATTTACCAGGGAATTGGCCCGGATGCCGGGCATATGGCGGGTTGGTTCAACCATTACGGCCGCGTCTGGGTGCTGAAGAATGCGCCCGGTGCCGGAACGCCACTCTTCTCGTCTGCACAGAATAACGCTTCTCAGGGGGGGCTGCTGGTCAGCCAGTAAACCCCGGCGGGCCGCCTGCCGGCCCGCCGTTCGTTGAGACGCGTTTCGAGGAATAATGAATGATGGTTCTTTCAGACGCCTGGCGGCAACGCTTTGGCGGAACGGCGCGCCTGTATGGTCAGTCAGCGCTCCAGCTTTTTGCTGAGTCACACGTCTGTGTGGTTGGCATTGGCGGCGTGGGCTCATGGGCGGCGGAAGCGCTGGTGCGAACGGGCATCGGGGCGATTACGTTGATCGACATGGATGACGTCTGCGTCACTAACACCAATCGCCAGGTTCACGCGCTGAAAGAGAACGTGGGCCGGGCGAAAACCGAAGTGATGGCCGAACGTCTTCTGGCCATTAATCCGGAGTGTCGGGTGATCTGCGTGGATGACTTTATTACGCCGGACAATACCGCCGGGCTGATTGGCAAAGATTTCAGCTATGTCATTGATGCGATTGACAGCGTGCGACCAAAAGCGGCGCTGCTGGCCTGGTGCCGTCGTAATAAAGTCCCTTTGGTCACCACGGGCGGCGCGGGCGGCCAGATTGACCCGACACAGATCCAGGTGGCAGATCTGGCGAAAACCATTCAGGATCCGCTGGCGGCCAAGCTACGTGAGCGGCTGAAAGGCGATTTTAATATCGTGAAAAACAGCAAAGGCAAACTGGGAATTGACTGTGTCTTTTCTACCGAGGCGCTGATGTACCCGCAGCCGGATGGCTCAGTTTGTGCGTCACGCAGTACCGCAGAAGGGCCAAAGCGGATGGACTGCGCCGCCGGGTTTGGCGCGGCCACAATGGTGACCGCCACATTTGGTTTTGTCGCGGTTTCACACGTGCTGAAGAAAATGATGGCAAAAGCGGTCCGCGAGGGCTAATCCAACGCAGGGGGCTGACGTTCTGTTCCGGTCAGCTCTTTGACACAAGCCCTGGCATAACCCTCTATCCGCAGCGGTAAGCGGCCCCTCTTTTATTCGTTGGCTGCCCGCATTACCGCTGCCGCCATCGCCTGTAAGCCCGCGCTGCGTGAGGCGCTCAACTGCGCCATTAATCCCAGGGCGGCGAACAGGGCCAGCGGATCCTCCTGCTGCAGCTGTGCCGGTGTTTTTCCCTCGACCGCCGTGAGCAGCACGGCCAGCAGTCCGCGCACAATCCGCCCCTCGCTGTCACCGAAGAAGTGCAGCTGTCCGCTCTCCATCACCTGATGGCCCAGCCAGACGCGGTTTTCACAGCCGCTTAATTCAATCTCAACGCTTTTCAATGCCTCGGGTAGCGCAGGCAGCTGTCTGCCCAGCAGGATAAGCTGGCGGTAACGTTCCTCCCACTGTCTGAAGGTGGAAAATTGCGTTATCAGTGAGTCAGCGGTAATCGTGTCACCAAACGGGTGGGGAGCAATCAGGGATAAATTCGTCATTAATCAGCCAGTAGCGTCAGGGCGGTAGTCATGGCCGCGACCAGCGCGTCCACGTCTTCCGGGGTGTTATACGGGGCGAAAGAGGCACGCAGCGTGCCGCTGACGCCTAAAGCCGCCAGCAGCGGCTGGGCGCAGTGCTGACCGGCGCGAACGGCAATACCACTTTCTGCCAGCAGCATCACCACATCGCTGTGATGGACGCCGGCAATATCAAAGGCCAGCAGGCTGGAGTGGCTGGCACGATAGCTGCGGAAGCCAGGCAGTCGCGACAGACGGGCTTCCGCCTGAGAGGCCAGCTCACAGCTCCAGCGTTCGGCGGCGGCCGTATCCACGTGGCTTAACCACTCCAGCGCGGCACTCAGGCCAATGACGCCGGCCACATTTGGCGTACCGGCCTCGAAGCACCAGGGAACGGCCTGGGGGGTGAATCCATCGAAGTCCACGCGGGTGATCATTTTACCGCCGCCCTGCCACGGAACCATTTCTGCCAGTCGCCCGGCCTGACCATAGAGAGCGCCGATACCCATTGGACCATACAGCTTATGACCCGAAAAAGCGTAAAAATCAATATCCAGCGCCTGAACATCCGGCGGGCAGTGAACCACGCCCTGTGCGCCATCCACCATCACTTTTGCCCCGCAGCCATGCGCAAGATCGATAATCTGCTTCAGATCAGGACAGCCGCCGGTAACGTTGGACATCTGCCCGATGGCCACCAGGCGGGTACGGGCATTAAGCAGGCCCGGAAGCAGGTGGAGGTCCGGCAGACGATCCTGACCGATGGGCCACCTGACGACGCGGGCTCCGGTCTGCTCTGCCACCATCAGCCACGGTACCAGGTTGGCATGGTGCTCGGCTTCGCTGACCACAATCTCATCCCCCGGCTGCAGGCGCGGGCGCAGCCAGCTTTGCGCCACGAGGTTAATGGCCTCAGTGGTGCCTTTCGTCCAGACGATGCTGTGACTGTCTGCGGCATTCAGCAGGGATGCCACCTGGGTTCGCGCGTGCTCAAAGCGTTCAGTCAGATGCCGGGCGGCGGCGAACTGGCTGCGGTGAACCGTACCCGCGCTCAGGCGATAAAACTGTTCCGTCGCATCGATCACGCTTTGTGGTTTCAGCGCGGTTGCGGCACTGTCGAGATAGCAGGCCCCCTCGTTCAGGGCGGGAAACTGCTGGCGAAACCGCTGGGGGTTAAATGACGTCATACGTTGTACACATTCCTCTGGGGTGGTTCGTGCTTTTTTAGGACCAGACTGAAATGAATGTGGTTTTCTGGCAAAGCTGAAAAAGCGCGTTATGCTGAATTATGACTGCTTTATGTGTTTACCCGCAAACAGAAGGCTGTCTCAGTAGGCTGTTTTGTTGTGTTTTTTTGCCGCTTTTCTGACAGTTCGTCGGGTATTTCCTGTCTCATACTGGAGAGATAAAAAATGAAAAAATTCGCTGCTGTAATCGCCGCCTGTGCCATGACACTGTCGCTGGCTGCCTGTTCAAGTAACTATGTTATGCACACCAATGACGGCCGGACAATCGTTGCCGATGGCAAGCCTATGGTAGACGATGAAACCGGGATGATCAGCTATAAAGATGCCAATGGATCAAAACAGCAGATCAACCGCTCTGATGTCAAAGAGATGGTCGAGATGGGACAGTAAATTTCAGGTAAAAAAAAGCACCGCGCTTGGCGGTGCTATTAAAAATCAATATGGACAGACAGGGTAAATCTACAGGAATGTGTGGTAGCCAGGCTACCAGACCTGAAAATCGTCAGGTCAAATGCAAACACAACATCACGACACAAGCCAAAAGCCCCTCAAAATTCCGCGAGTTAACACAAAATTTTAATGCGCTTTTCGTTCCGGCTCAGGAAGTGCCGCAACTATAGGTATTTGCTGGTAGTTCCTCAACGGACAATTTATAATGCCTCGGATAAAAAAAACTAATACGTAACTCTGTGTAACAGAGCAACGCCTTGTCGCGATGAAAAGTACCCATTTACCATGTCGAAACGTTTACCTCCTTTAAATGCGCTGCGGGTTTTTGACGCTGCGGCGCGTCATCTCAGCTTTACTAAAGCTGCCGAAGAACTGTTTGTCACCCAGGCTGCCGTCAGCCACCAGATTAAGTCACTGGAGGACTTTCTGGGCCTGAAGCTGTTTCGCCGCCGTAACCGGTCGCTGTTGCTGACCGAAGAGGGGCAAAGTTATTACCTCGATATTAAAGAGATTTTCACCGCGCTGAATGATGCCACGCGCAAGCTGCAGGCCCGCAGTGCGAAAGGCGCGCTGACGGTCAGTTTACTGCCCAGTTTTGCCATTCAGTGGCTGGTTCCGAGGCTGACCAGCTTTAACTCAGCTTATCCGGGAATCGATGTGCGTATCCAGGCCGTGGATCGTGATGAAGAGAAACTGGCTGATGATGTTGACGTGGCCATCTTCTACGGGCGCGGCAACTGGCCAGGGCTGCGCGTAGAGAAACTCTATGCGGAATATCTGCTGCCCGTCTGTTCACCGCTGCTGTTAACAGGGGATCGTCCACTCACTTCGCCCGCCGCACTGGCAGGGCATACGCTGCTGCACGATGCCTCGCGCCGCGACTGGCAGGCGTACACTCGCCAACTGGGCCTTAATAGTATCAACGTACAGCAGGGGCCGATTTTCAGCCACAGCGCCATGGTTCTGCAGGCGGCGATCCACGGTCAGGGGGTAGCGCTGGCCAACAATGTGATGGCCGAGAGTGAAATTGAAGCGGGCAGGCTGGTGTGTCCGTTCAATGATGTATTAGTCAGTAAAAATGCTTTTTATCTGGTTTGTCATGACAGTCAGGCAGAACTGGGTAAAATAGCCGCCTTCCGACAGTGGATCCTGGCAAAAGCGGCCAGCGAACAAGAAAAATTTCGTTTTCGTTACGATCACTGATCGCACTGCCCTCGCCGATATGCGGCAGGGAATAAGAACGGGCAGCAGGGGGCACACCCCCTGTTCTGAAAGAGGATGAGGTTATGTCCAGTCGTGCAATGCTGATTTTCGCCGCCATCAGTGGATTCTTCTACGTGATGCTGGGGGCATTTGGTGCCCATGTGTTAAGCAAGTCGCTGGGAAGCGCAGAAATGGCCTGGATGAAAACCGGGCTGGATTATCAGGGGTTTCATACCCTGGCGATACTGGGTCTGGCGACAGCGATGCTGCGTCGGGCCAATATCTGGTTTTACTGGAGTAGCGCATTTCTGGCACTCGGTACCGTATTGTTCAGCGGCAGTCTGTACTGTCTGGCGCTGTCGCACCTGAAACTGTGGGTGTATATCACCCCCATTGGCGGCACCTGCTTCCTGCTGGGTTGGGTTTTGATGTTGGTTGGCGCACTGCGTCTGAAAAAAAGGGCAGATCGCCATGAATAAAATTTTGCTGTATTGCCGTCAGGGTTTTGAAAAAGAGTGTGCTGCCGAAATCACGGCGAAAGCTGCAGAGCGGGAAGTGTATGGTTTTGCCCGGGTTAAAGATGACTCGGCTTACGTGCTGTTTGAGTGCTACCAGCAGGACGACGCAGAAAAGTTGCTTAATGCGCTGCCGTTCAGTGAACTGATTTTCTCCCGCCAGATGATCCTGGTGGGCGAACTGCTGCGCGATCTGCCGACGGAAGACCGCATTTCGCCGGTGGCGGGTATGCTGACCGGGGTGGTGGAGAAGGGCGGCGATCTGCGCGTCGAAGTTCCGGATACCAATGCCAGTAAAGAGCTGCTCAGGTTCTGCCGTAAGTTTACCGTACCGCTGCGTGCCAGCCTGCGTAAACAGGGGATCCTGCTTAACTATGAAAGCAACACGCGTCCGGTGGTTCACGTGTTCTTTATTGCCTCCGGCTGTTGCTATGTGGGCTATTCGCTGCCGCAGAATAATTCCGCACTATTTATGGGTATTCCGCGACTGAAATTCCCTTCCGATGCGCCAAGCCGTTCGACCCTGAAGCTGGAGGAGGCGTTTCACGTCTTTATCCCTGCCGACGAGTGGGATGAGCGCCTGGCCAGCGGCATGTGGGCCGTGGATCTCGGGGCCTGTCCCGGCGGCTGGACTTATCAGCTGGTGCAGCGCAGCATGATGGTCAATGCTGTCGATAACGGTCCGATGGCCCCCAGCCTGATGGATACCGGGCAGGTGTTCCACCAGCGTGAAGACGGTTTCAAATACCGGCCGACGCGCAGCAATAACTACTGGGTGGTCTGCGATATGGTGGAAAAACCGATCCGTGTGGCTAACCTGATGGCCGACTGGCTGGTCAACGGCTGGTGCCGGGAAGCGATCTTTAACCTCAAGCTGCCGATGAAAAAGCGCTACGAAGAAGTGTCACAGAACCTGGCGATGATCGACGAAAAACTGAAAGCGAACGGGATCAACGCCCAGATTCAGGCGCGCCAGCTTTATCATGACCGCGAAGAAGTCACGGTGCATATCCGACGTATCTGGAGTGCTGCACCGGGGCGTCGCGACGAACGATAACGCCGTCGCGTGCTGTCAGGGTCGATCGTCACTGCGATCGGCCCTGCGTCCGGGCCGATTTTCTCTTATCCTGCCGTTTATGGCAGACGTAAATCCTTCAGATTTCCTTCCAGCACTAAATCAGTTTTCAGCGTGGCCACCTGACGGCAAATCTCAGCCATCTGCTGGTGTTCTGCCAGCTTTTTGCGCCATTTTTCCGGCACCTGGTCCAGTTGCTGATAGAGCGCCTCCAGCGTGCCGAACTGTTGCAGCAGCTGGCTGGCGCTTTTACCGCCAATGCCTGCCACGCCGGGGATTTTGCTGCTGCTGATGCCGGCCAGCCCCCAGTAGTCGGGCAGCTGCGCGGGGGATACGCCAAACTCAGCGGCAATAAAAGGCACATCCAGCCAGCGCTTTTGAAAGTAATCGCGGATTTGAATCGCCGGTGCCAGCAGCTGACAGTAGCCCTTATCGGTAGAGACAATCGTTGCCTGATGGCCTGCGGCGGCCACCTTGCTGGCCAGCGTCGCTGCCAGGTCGTCAGCCTCATCCCCCGCAGAATGCCAGCTGGCGATACCGATGCTGGCAAAGGCCGCGCGCAACAGCGGCATCTCATTACGCAGCGTATCCGGCATTGGTGAACGTCCCGCTTTATAGTCCGGCAGCAGCTGGTGACGCCAGCTGCTGCTGCGGTCGTCGTCGTCAAAGACGGCTACAGCGTGGGTCGGGCGGATGTGGAGCAGCAGCTGTTGCAGGGCATTCAGACAGGTTTCCTGGCAGGGGGACCCCTGTACGGCGTGAATGCGCCGGATCAGATTCAGCGCATCGATAATTAACAGATGTATCATCAGATAACCCTGAGCGGCCCGCAGGCCGCTCTTTTACTTAATGATTTCGTAGCAGGGAATATAAGCGCTGCCCGGCAGCTTCATACGATGCTGGGCAACAAACCCTTGCAGCAGATCGTCCATGCGTCGCATGATTTCCGGATCGCCGTGCAGTTTGTACGGCCCTTTCTCTTTAATGGCCTGGATACCAACGTCCTTCACATTTCCCGCCACGATGCCGGAGAATGCGCGGCGCAGGGCCGCTGCCAGCTGTTCGGCCGGCTGGTCAGATGAAAGATTAAGATTCGCCATATTCTCATGGCTCGGCATAAACGGCATTTGCAGATCGGGGGCAATACGCAGCGCCCAGTTAAAGCTGTAGGCATCGCCTGTTTCACGACGGTACTCTTTGACCTTCGGCATCGCTTTTTTCATCACCCGCGCCACTTCTGCTGCATCATCAATAATGATGGTGTAATGCCTGCGTGCCTCATCACCCAGCGTATTGACGATAAACTCGTCCAGCACGCGGAAGTAATCAGCGCTCTCTTTCGGACCGGTGAGGATCAGCGGCAGCACCTGGTCGTGGTTGTGTGGGTTCATCATGATACCCAGCAGATAGAGCAGCTCTTCCGCCGTGCCCACACCGCCCGGGAAGATAATGATACCGTGAGCGATGCGCACAAAAGCTTCCAGACGTTTTTCAATGTCCGGCATGATGATCAGTTCATTAACCAGCGGGTTAGGCGGTTCGGCGGCAATGATCGAGGGTTCAGTCAGGCCGATAAAGCGGCTGTCCCGGTAACGCTGCTGGGCATGACCTACCGCAGCTCCTTTCATCGGGGCTTCCATCACCCCCGGGCCACAGCCGGTACAGATGTTCAGTTCGCGCAGACCCAGCTGGGAACCGACGCTCCGGCAGTACTGGTATTCAATGGCATTGATGGAGTGTCCCCCCCAGCACACCACGGTGTTCGGCTCTTCCCCCACGTGCAGGGCGCGGGCATTGCGCAGGATAGAAAATACCAGATTGGTAATATGCACCGGATCGTCGCTTTCGAACTGCTGGAAGCGCCCGGCATTGTCGATCTTTCCGTTCAGGAAAAGAATGTCGCGCAGTACGGCAAACAGGTTGGCCTGCAGGGCGCGAATTATACGTCCGTCAACGAAGGCTTCTTCCGGTGGATTGATCAGTTCCAGCTTCACGCCGCGCTCACGACGCAGCACGTTAATGTCGAAACTTTCGAACCGGGAGAGCAGTTCCTGACTGCTGTCGGTCTGGCTACCGGAGTTGAGGACAGCGAGTGAGCAGTTGCGGAAAAGCTGATAGAGATCGCTGCTGGCCGTGCGTTTCAGCATATCGACTTCAAGCTGAGACAGCAGATCCATTGAGCCAAGAGGGCTGACATGTGTAATCAAGTGAACTCCTTTACACCCGCCGGGTGTGCAGTGACTCCACAACCTCGCGGTCGCAGAGAAAAGATATCCTTAAGCAACATCGCGGGCGAACCGCCAGATGGCGGTCTGCCCTTACAGCGATCGTCGTCACGGGCGACTCTTTTTCTGGCCGCCCCGTATCGGAACAGACGCCAAAGGCGTCATCGCGCTGCCCGAAGCCAGAGTAGCCTTTTTCATTGAGATTTAACAACAGGTTAACGTCGGGGCCGCTGATTTACTGGCGAACCAGACGTGAACGGCTGGCAACAAATGTATCGTTAGTGCGCCACGGGTTGATATCCAACCCGCCGCGCCGCGTGTAGCGGGCATACACGGTCAGACTTTCTGGCTGACAGTAGCGCTGAATATCGTTGAAAATACGCTCAACACACTGTTCGTGAAACTCATTATGATTGCGGAAAGAGACCAGATAACGCAGCAGCGCTTCACGGCGAATACGGGGGCCGCGATAGCTGATTTGTACCGAGCCCCAGTCAGGCTGGTTGGTGATCAGGCAGTTGGATTTCAGCAGATGGCTCACCAGTTGCTCTTCTACCCGTTCAGAGGTCGTGGCATCACGCAGGTAGTCAGCACTGAACGCATAGTTATCAATCGTAATGTCCTGCTCATCAATGCACTCACCGCTAAAGCGGCCGACAGGTTGCCCTTCGATTTCCTGCAGTCGGAACAGCGCCACGCTCACCTTGCCCTGGGCACAGGCGCTCAGGTCACGCTCCAGCGTCTGACGGACATCACCCCAGTCCGCAAAAGAGGTCTGATTAAAGCTGTTCAGATACAGCTTAAAGCTTTTCGATTCGATCAGGTTCACGCTTCCGGCATCCAGCGTAACTTCCCCTATCGCGACCTGTGGCAGGCCTTTGCTGTTAAGCCACGACAGCTCATACAGCGTCCAGATATCTGCACCATTAAACGGCAGGTTGTCGGGATAGAGGCCCAGCGGCTCACGGTTAAGGCTGCGCGGTACCGCCTGCAGCAGATCGGGCTGGTAGCTGTCGTGATATTCTGTGGGTTTCCCCAGGGTCAGGCCTTCCAGCGCCTGATGATGCTCGTATGAAGACATGGTGTTACCTTGTGTTACCTTAGGGCACCCACCGTGGCAGATGCGTGAATACGGTTGGGTACTGTCTGCGCGCCAGGCGCGTGAACGATAAGCAGTACCACAGGCAGTCAGTGTAACTCAGCAAGCAAAGAGTGAAAAAATAATGATCGAAGAAACGTCACAGGCATTACGCGATTTTAGTCAGCGCTATTGCGATCTCTGGCAGCAGCATCATGGTCACGCGCCCGCCAGTGCCGACCTGCACGGAATCCCTTCTCCCTGCATCGTTGCCACGCATGAGGATGAGGTCTGGTGGCAGCCTCAACCCTTTACGCTGGCGAAAAATCTTGAGGCCGTTGAACGTGCGCTCGACCTGCGACTGCAACCGTCCGTTGCCGGATTCTACACCGCGCAATTTTCTGGCGACATGAAAGGAACTTTTTCCGGTCAGCGGATGTCTCTTGTACAGGTGTGGAGTGAAGATGACTTCGTGCGCGTTCAGGAAAACCTGATCGGGCACCTGGTGATGAAGCGTCGTCTTAAACATGCCCCCACGCTCTTTATCGCTACCACAGAGTCTGAACTGGAGGTGGTGTCGGTGTGTAACATAAGTGGTGAAGTCGTTATCGAGCAGTTAGGTACCACAAAACGCCAGGTTATCGCCCCCTCAGTTCAGAACTTTCTTATTCTTTTACAACCTCTTAGCGAGCGTTGATCAGAGTAAAACCATTCCTTGTGTGCGATATCTCTCACAAACGCTGTGAGAGATCGCTACGAATCGTGCAGATATCAGATTCGTTCTTTTTGTAAAAATATTGTAGATCATAACGTTATGAGCTCGGTTGCTGATATTTGCGTGTAATACGTTTAAAAAGCACGTCATGGTGTCTTGTTTGCTTATGCTGATCGGGCAGAATAGCACCCAACGCAAAGGATGCGCTGGACTGGAACAGACATCATGATGATGTCACTCACGGAATGAGTCGGACCCGTCTGGATGATGTATCAGGGATAGGCTTCGGGAAGAAGCAAGGACACCTCAGGATGAGGTAAGGGACACCTCCAGGAAGGAGAATGTGAACCGAACAGGATGATTCGGTTGTCAGGGATGTCAAAGGACTTGCATCAGGATGATGCTTCGCTCAGGAGAGCACAGGAATAGTTTTCAAGGATGAGCAGGGAGCATAAAGGTAGCCGGAACGCTGCAAACGAACCAGGGGCACTGTTTATACAGTGCCCCTTTTTTTGTTGAAATTTTTGCCCTGTGCAGCGCCAGTGATATGCTTTGCGCTCATTATCCCCGAAGCCTAATCAGGAGGTTGCTCATGATGCGTGAACAGCAGGTTCAGGAACGATTGCTGGCGATTGAAACGCAGCTTAAAACCGCCGGTCTCTGGCAGGCGATAGCCCCCAATAGCGAGGCGTTTGCCAGCACGGAACCTTTCTGTGTTGATACTATGACGCCCCTGCAGTGGCTGCAGTGGGTTTTTCTGCCACGAATGCAGGCGCTGCTGGATGCCCAGGCCGAATTACCGGTTTCGCTGGCCATTGCCCCCTATTATGAAGTCTGGCTGGAGGGCGAGATCCCTGAACGTGCCCAGCTGCTGCACCGTTTAAATGCGCTTGACCAGCTGTTTGAGTCGCCCAACTGATGCTGGAGATTATTTACCAGGATCAGTGGCTGGTGGCGGTCAATAAACCCTCCGGCTGGCTGGTACACCGCAGCTGGCTGGATCGTCATGAAACGCAGTTTGTGATGCAGACGGTGCGCGACCAGATCGGGCAGCATGTGTTTACCGTACATCGTCTGGACAGGCCCACCTCCGGCGTTCTGCTGATGGCGCTCTCCAGCGAGGTTGCGCGCCTGCTTTCTCAGCAGTTTGAGCAGCACCAGCTGCAAAAAACCTATCATGCCGTAGTGCGCGGCTGGCTGGAAGGTGAGGATCGGCTGGAGTATGCGCTGACAGAAGAGCTGGATAAAATTGCTGATAAATTCAGCCAACCAGAGAAAGCGCCGCAGCCAGCCGTCACGCACTGGCGCGGACTGGTTACCGTCGAACAGCCGGTTCCGGCCGGTCCGTACCCGACCACGCGCTATTCGCTGGTGGAGATGAAGCCTGAATCCGGGCGTAAGCATCAGCTCCGGCGTCATATGACCCATCTGCGACACCCGATCATTGGTGACAGCGCCCACGGCGATCTCAAGCAGAACCGGGCTGCGGCAGCCCATTTTGGTTTGAATCGTCTGATGCTGCACGCCAGCGAGCTGCTCCTGACCCATCCGGTTACCGGTGACCCCCTGCGGCTTTGTGCCGGGCTGGATGGCGTCTGGCAATCGGCGATGGCCCGGTTCGGCTGGCAGCATTGCCTCCCTGACGTGCCGCGGGTTGAGTTCGCGGCGCAAAGCCCGCAGGATAGTGAATAACAATCAGCATTAATAATGGAGAAAAGCATGGCTGAGGTAGGCATTTTTGTCGGTACCGTTTACGGTAATGCCCTGTTAGTGGCAGAAGAAGCGGAACCCCTGCTGGTGGCCGCGGGCCATCAGGTGAAAATTTTTGACGATCCGACGCTGGAAGACTGGCAGCGCTACGCAGAGCAGGTCACGCTGGTGGTCACCTCTACCACCGGTCAGGGCGATCTGCCGGACAGCATAGTCTCGCTGTACAACGGCATCAAAGATAAGCTCGGCTATCAGCCCACCCTGCGTTACGGCATTATTGCGCTGGGAGACAGCAGCTACGATGACTTCTGCGGCGGAGGTAAAAAGTTTGCGGAACTACTGCAGGATCAGCAAGCGGTTCGCGTTGGCGAGATGCTGCTGGTCGATGCAACGGAACACCCGGAACCGGAAGAGGTGACGTCACCCTGGGTAGAGGCGTGGGCGAAACGCCTCGGCTAGCGACGGACCCCATCCCTGCGTGTTGTCTCTGACGGTGTGGCATGCCCACCGTCAGAGCCTTACAGCTTCAGACGTTCTTTTGCCAGCCGCGCTACGTTCTGCATCTCATCCAACAGCTCGAAAAGCTCCGGTTCAACCTGTGTCAGATCCCGGCTGTGGCGCAGGCTCTGCTCCAGCTGCAGGCAGAGCTGTTTCATGCGCGGCACACCGCTGTAGCTGGCGCTGCCATGCAGTTTATGGATGATATCACTCAGCGCATCCGGGTTATCCTCGGCCATATACTGCTCAACCAGCGCCTGCACCTCCGGCAGGAAGTCCACCAGCATCTGTAACAGGTCGCGCGCCAGATCGGGCTTATTCGCCGCCTGACGCAGCGCCAGCGCCCAGTCGAGCGAGGCGGGAACCTCAATCACCTTCGGTAACGTCCGCTGTCCTCCTGGCGTATAGCGGGCCAGCAGGCGGCTGAGTTTTTGTTCGTCGATCGGTTTGGCCAGGTAGTCATTCATCCCGGCCTTGATCAGCTGCTCACGCTCACCGTCCAGCGCATGTGCCGTCACGGCGACAATGGGCGTATTGGCATGCTGGGGCAGGGCGCGTATCACTTCACTGGCGCGGATACCGTCGATCTCCGGCATCTGAATATCCATCAGGATGATATCCAGATGCTGCTGACGCGCCTGAGTAATGGCGGCTTCTCCGCTGTCGCACAGGACGATCTCTGCCACCTGTTCTTCCAGCAGGGCTCCAATCAGTTTGAGGTTAGCCGGGTTATCATCTACCGCCATCACGCGTAACGGCAGGCGGGGACGCTCTGGCAGCGGCAGCGTATCACGACGATGGTGATCGACCAGCAGCGGGATCAGGCGGGTCATGGATATCGGCTTGATCAGACAGGCGGTCACGCCTCGGCCTTTCAGTTCTTCTGCGTAGACCTGCATCTGGAACGGTAGCGCCATGATCACGCTGCCGGCTCGTTGCAGAATCGGCTGCAGCTGCTCACTGCTCATCTCCAGGCTGTGCTGATCGGCCACCGGTAGCCCCATCAGCAGTACGTCGTAGTGTTCGTCCGGAAGGTCGCTGAGTGACGGGCTGTAGCTGATTTTCATCGGCGTCGCCTCCAGCATATCCAGCAGGGCTTTCGCCGCCGTTGCGTTTGGCTCAACGTAAGCCATCCGCTGTCCTTCAATACAGTCCATCACGCGCGGATCGCTGGCGGCATTTGGGTTCAGTGCCAGGTTAACGTGGAACCAGAAGGTGGACCCGTGGTTCAGGCGGCTATGGAAGGAGATTTCCCCGCCCATTTCGTTCACCAGCTTCTGGGTGATCACCAGCCCCAGCCCGGTGCCGCCGTGGCGGCGTGAAATGCTGGCATCTGCCTGGCGGAAAGCCTGGAACAGCTGTGACTGCTGCTTCTCGGAAATGCCGATGCCGCTGTCATGGATCTGGACTTCCAGCTCCATGCGGTTGTTGCTCAGGGCGCGCTTTTCAACGCGAATATCAATATTGCCGCGTTCGGTGAATTTGATCGCATTCCCCAGCAGGTTGACGATGATCTGCTGCATGCGCAGCGGATCGCCGATGGCGTTATCCGGGACGTCGCCCTGAATATTCAGCGTCAGCTCCAGCCCTTTTTCATGCGCTGACTGCGCCAGCAGTACCACCACTTCATCCAGGGTGGCACGCAGCGGGAAGGGAATGGTTTCGAGGATCAGTTTTCCGGCTTCCAGCTTCGAAAAGTCGAGTACATCATTGATAATGCTTAATAAATTGTTCGCTGAGCGTTCGATGGTATGCAGATAGTCGCGCTGGGTGGAGTTCAGCGTGGTTTTCAGCGTCTGGCGGGTAAAGCCGATCACCCCGTTTAATGGCGTACGCAGCTCATGCGACATATTGGCCAGGAACTCTGACTTGATACGTGCCGCTTCCTGCGCGCGTTTTTTCGCCAGGTCCAGCTCAACGTTCTGGATCTCCATCTGCTCCAGCGTCTCACGCAGATCGGAGGTGGCCTGGTCGATATTCTGCTGCATCTCTTCGTGATAGGCGGTCAGCGACATCGCCATGGAATTAATGCCGTTCTTCAGGACGTCCAGCTCACCGAGCATATGGCCTTCCACGCGGCTGTCGAGCTGGCCCCGGCGGATGCGGTCAACGGTGCTGACCATATTGCGAATCGGTCCGGTGACATCACGCATCAGGCGGTAGGCAAACACCATGGCAATACACAGGCACAGCAGCAGCAGCAGAGTGGAGATAAACACTTCTTTATACTGCTGAAGCCGGACCGACTGTAAATCCAGCTCAATAGCAACGTACCCGAGGGGGTTTCCGGTGGGTTTGGCGTCCTGCCCCGGTGATTCATCCGGGTAGTAGGTTTCCGACAGGATCGGCGTACGCAGGATCACCGAGTTGCCGTGGCGCTCCTTCATGTAGCGCGTTGTTAACGGCGTATTATCCGGCAGCCGCAGCAGGTCCGGCGTCTGGTGATAGTTTGAGGTGACAAACAGCTGGTTATGGTCATCAAAAACGGAAATTGCCCGCACAATATCGGAGTGGCGACGGTGCAGCAGGCTGACCAGCTGACGGACGGACTCGCGGCTGTGAAAGGTCATGCCATATTCACTGGAAACGGCCAGCGGTTCGATGATATTCACTCCGGCATCAGTCAGCTGGCTCTGGAGTTCGTTGTAACGGTTAACAACGAAAAAGGTCGAGAGCAGCAGACCGATCATCAGCGTCGGAGCCAGAATTAAGATCATCATTCGAGCCCGCAGGCTGTATTTGGTCATAGTATTCCCTGTTTGCGGCGATGCGCGCTGTGCCGTCCCTGGCGCATTGGGGTCTGTCAGGCCAGTTACAGACGTCCACCGGCAGGTGATGCCCGATTGTTCCTGCTGATAATGATGACGTGTGAACATCAAAGAAACAATGACCAAATGCGTGCGGTAAAAAGATAGCCGTTGCCCCATGATGACGCCCGGACTTAAGGCATTTTGTCCGCGATGCTATGATTGTCACGGATTTCACCGGCAGAATTCTCCAGACTGCGCCCCTATCGCGGGCCTTCAGACTGCGGGCAGATGCAGATTTATGCGAGATTTCTGAATATCAGGGACTATTTTCCGCAAAAACTGGAACAATTTTCGCATAAGCCTAAGCTATGACGGCAGCCACCCGCTGAACGGGGATGGCTCTGCGGATAGTATTGGAAGTTTTGTCCCATTATCGGGAAAATATGGCCGAAAATGTCGCAGGTATCGCTGGCAGTGCAGCATTAGCGGTCAAGGCTGCGTATAATGTCACGACACAAACCCGGGACAGTCAGGTATGAGTGCGGTCCGGCTACCTACAGGATCGGATGCGGCTGTGCGTCGGGGGGGAACCTGTCGGCAGGCGGGGTCCATGGCGCGTTTAGCCGAAAATAAGCCCCTGAACAGAGGCGATGCCAGGAGAGGATATGGTTGCGGTAAGAAGTGCACATCTGAACACGGCTGGCGAGTTTGCGCTCGACCAATGGATCACCAGTCTGGGGATCTCCAACCAGCAGTCATGTGAACGACTGGCCGAAACCTGGCGCTACTGTGAAGCGACCACCCAGGGTCACCCTGATGCTGCACTGCTCCTGTGGCGCGGCGTTGAGATGGTGGAGATCCTGTCGATGCTCAGTATGGACTGTGAAACGCTCTGCGCCTCGCTACTGTTCCCGCTGGCCGATGCCGGTGTGGTCAGTGAAGCCCTGTTAGAAGAGCAGCACGGTAAAGCTATCGTTTCGCTGGTGCACGGCGTGCGTGATATGGATGCCATCCGTCAGTTAAAAGCCACCCACAATGATTCAATGGCCTCTGAGCAGGTCGATAACGTCCGCCGGATGCTACTGGCGATGGTGGAAGATTTCCGCTGCGTGGTCATCAAGCTGGCGGAGCGTATTGCCCACCTGCGTGAAGTCAAAGACGCACCGGAAGACGAGCGGGTACTGGCGGCGAAAGAGTGCACCAATATCTACGCCCCTTTGGCCAACCGTCTGGGCATCGGTCAGTTAAAATGGGAGCTGGAAGACTTCTGCTTCCGCTATCTGCACCCGGATGAATATAAGCGCATCGCCAAACTGCTGCACGAGCGCCGCATTGATCGTGAAGACTATATAGATACCTTCGTTCAGTCGCTGCGCACCGAGATCGTGAAAGAGGGGGTGAAAGCCGAGGTCTATGGCCGCCCGAAACATATCTACAGCATCTGGCGCAAGATGCAGAAAAAATCCCTGGCCTTCGATGAACTGTTTGATGTGCGAGCCGTGCGCATCGTGGCCGAACGGCTGCAGGACTGCTACGGCGCGCTGGGGATTGTCCACACGCTCTATCGCCATCTGCCGAGCGAGTTCGACGATTACGTCGCCAATCCCAAGCCAAACGGCTATCAGTCCATTCACACCGTGGTGCTGGGGCCAAAGGGTAAAACCGTTGAAATTCAGATCCGCACCCGTCAGATGCACGAAGATGCCGAACTGGGCGTAGCCGCGCACTGGAAGTACAAAGAAGGGGCGGCCGCTGGCGGAAGCGCACGCGGCGCTTCCGGTCATGAAGGGCGCATTGCCTGGCTGCGCAAGCTGATCACCTGGCAGGAAGAGATGGCGGACTCGGGCGAGATGCTCGACGAGGTGCGCAGTCAGGTATTCGACGATCGGGTGTATGTGTTTACTCCGAAAGGTGACGTGGTTGACCTGCCGGCCGGTTCGACGCCGCTGGATTTCGCTTACCATATCCACAGTGATATCGGCCACCGCTGCATCGGTGCCAAGATTGGCGGACGCATCGTGCCGTTCACCTACCAGCTGCAGATGGGCGATCAGATAGACATCATTACCCAGAAGCAGCCGAACCCAAGCCGCGACTGGCTGAACCCGAACTTAGGCTATATCACCACCAGCCGGGGGCGCTCCAAGGTTCATGCCTGGTTCCGTAAGCAGGACCGCGACAAGAATATTATTGCCGGCCGCCAGATCCTCGACAGCGAGCTGGATCACCTTGATATCAATCTGAAAGATGCTGAAAAGCTGCTGCTGCCGCGCTACAACTTCAACTCGCTGGACGAACTGCTGGCGGCCATTGGCGGCGGCGATATCCGCCTGAATCAGATGAGCAACTTCCTTCAGTCGAAGCTGAATAAGCCCAGCGCCGAGGAAGAGGACCGCGAGGCGTTGCAGAAGCTGACGCAGAAAACCTCTAACAGCGTGCCGCGCAGTAAAGAGAGTGGCCGCGTGGTGGTGGAAGGCGTCGGCAATCTGATGCACCATATTGCCCGCTGCTGCCAGCCGATCCCCGGCGATGATATCACCGGGTTTATCACCCAGGGACGCGGTATCTCGATCCACCGCGCCGACTGCGATCAGCTGGCTGACCTGATGTCACATGCGCCGGAACGTATCGTCGATGCGGTCTGGGGGGAAACTTATTCCAGCGGTTATTCGCTGGTGGTGCGCGTTACCGCCAACGATCGCAGTGGTCTGCTGCGTGATATCACCACCATTCTGGCAAATGAAAAGGTGAACGTGCTGGGGGTCTCCAGCCACAGCGATACGAAGAAGCAGCTGGCCACCATCGATATGGATATTGAGATATACAACCAACAGGTGCTGGGACGGGTGATTGCCCGGCTCAACCAGGTGCCGGACATCATCGACGCCAGACGATTACATTGATCTGTCAGTTGCCACGTTGTCCTCCGGCAGTGCTCACCCCTGGTCACATACTCGTGTATATGACCAGGGGGATTGCGCGCTGTCGGTGAACAAACTGCCTGCGCCAGTAACGCCACGACGTGGTCTGTTGTAAAACCCCATCAGGCCTGCCAAACCAAAAACGACGTAAATGGATGAAATTATGACTTCTCTCGATCGCCTGCTGGGCATCATGAAAACCCTGCGCGATCCGGAAAGCGGCTGCCCGTGGGATCGCCAGCAGACCTTTGCTTCCATCGCCCCTTATACCCTTGAAGAAACCTATGAAGTCATCGATGCGATTAACCGCGCTGACTTCGACGATCTGCGCGGAGAACTTGGGGATCTGCTGTTCCAGGTCGTGTTCTATGCCCAGATGGCACAGGAAGAGGGGCGCTTTAACTTTGATGATATCTGCAGCGCCATCAGCGACAAACTCGAACGCCGTCATCCACACATTTTTGCCGACGCTCAGGTCAGCGGCAGCGCTGAGGTGCTGGTGAACTGGGAGCAGATTAAAAGCGACGAGCGGGCCGGGAAAGCCCAGCACTCTGCGCTGGATGATATTCCGCAGGCGTTACCGGCGCTGATGCGCGCGCATAAAATTCAGAAGCGCTGCAGCAACGTCGGTTTCGACTGGACTACCCTCGGCCCGGTGCTGGACAAAGTGCATGAAGAGATCGATGAAGTCATGCACGAAGCGCAGCAGGCGGTGATAGACCAGGACAAGCTGGAAGAGGAGATCGGCGACCTGCTGTTCGCCACGGTGAATCTGTCACGACATCTCGGCAGTAAAGCCGAAACCGCGCTGCAAAAGGCCAACAACAAATTTGAACGCCGTTTTCGCCGGGTGGAACAGATTATCGCCGCACAGGGCATGACGATGCAGCAGGCCACGCTGGAAGAGATGGAGGCCGCGTGGCAGGTGGTGAAAGCAGAGGAATAATGGGCTGACACGATTCAACAAAAGTGTGACGTGCATCAACCTCCTGGGGCGGATATTCAGGTAATCTCATGGCGGTAAATGCGGTGGGAAACACACAACCGGAAACGATCAATTGTCGCCACGGGGTGTTTCGGGTATACTATTTTCCCGTCCTGGTTATCCATTCCATCGTCTTTAAACCTACATTCTCAGGTTCAGCATGACAACGAACTATATATTTGTGACCGGCGGGGTCGTTTCCTCTCTGGGTAAAGGCATTGCCGCAGCTTCCCTGGCCGCTATCCTTGAAGCGCGTGGTCTTAACGTGACCATCATGAAGCTGGACCCGTACATTAACGTGGATCCAGGTACCATGAGTCCCACCCAGCACGGTGAAGTCTTCGTCACCGATGACGGGGCGGAGACCGATCTGGATCTTGGCCACTACGAGCGTTTCATCCGTACTAAGATGAGCCGCCGTAACAACTTCACCACAGGTCGAATCTACTCAGAAGTGCTGCGCAAAGAACGTCGCGGTGACTACCTGGGCGCGACCATTCAGGTGATCCCACACATTACCAATGCTATCAAAGAACGTATCATCGAAGGCGGCGAAGGCCACGATGTGGTGCTGGTGGAAATTGGTGGCACCGTGGGTGACATCGAATCCCTGCCGTTCCTTGAGGCGATCCGCCAGATGGCGGTAGACGTGGGCCGTGAGCACACGATCTACATGCACCTGACGCTGGTGCCGTACATGGCAGCAGCGGGCGAAGTGAAAACCAAGCCTACTCAGCACTCGGTGAAAGAACTGCTCTCTATCGGTATTCAGCCAGATGTGCTGATTTGCCGTTCAGACCGTGCCGTTCCGGCAAATGAGCGTGCGAAAATTGCCCTGTTCTGTAACGTGCCTGAAAAAGCGGTTATCTCGCTGAAAGACGTTGACTCCATTTATAAAATCCCGGGCATGCTGAAATCGCAGGGCCTGGATGACTACATCTGCAAGCGCTTCAACCTGAATGCCCCGGAAGCCAATCTGGCCGAGTGGGAGCAGGTGATTTATGAAGAAGCTAACCCCGGAGGTGAAGTCACCATCGGGATGGTCGGCAAATATGTCGAGCTGCCGGATGCCTATAAGTCCGTGATTGAAGCCCTGAAGCACGGCGGCCTGAAAAATCGCGTGACCGTCAATATCAAACTTATTGACTCTCAGGATGTCGAAACCCGTGGTGTTGAAGTGCTGAAGAATCTGGATGCTATCCTTATTCCTGGCGGTTTCGGCTATCGCGGCGTGGAAGGCAAACTGATGACCGCGCAGTACGCCCGCGAAAACAACATCCCTTACCTGGGTATTTGCCTGGGAATGCAGGTGGCGTTGATGGAGTTTGCCCGTAACGTGGCGAACATGCCGGGCGCGAACTCAACCGAGTTCGTCCCTGACTGTAAGTACCCGGTTGTCGCGCTGATCACCGAATGGCGTGACGAAGACGGCAACGTTGAGCAGCGTTCTGAACAGAGCGATCTGGGCGGGACCATGCGTCTGGGCAGCCAGCAGTGCCAGCTGACCGAAAACAGCCTGGTGCAGAAGCTGTATGGCTCTGACACTATCGTTGAGCGTCACCGTCATCGTTATGAAGTCAACAATATGCTATTGAAGCAGATTGAAGCGGCTGGTTTACGTGTGGCAGGCCGCTCAGGGGATGACCAGCTGGTGGAGATCATTGAGCTTCCTGACCACCCCTGGTTTGTTGCGTGTCAGTTCCATCCGGAATTCACCTCAACACCCCGAGACGGGCACCCGCTGTTCAGTGGCTTTGTTAAAGCCGCCAGCGAGTACCAGAAGCGTTTGGCAAAATAAGTGTTTTCATAACCTCTTGAAACCGCATGGCTTCAAGAGGTGCGTCTAAGTTTAAGCTAACTTGTACTGAGGAAAAACTAATGTCCAAAATCGTAAAAGTCATCGGTCGTGAAATCATCGACTCCCGTGGAAACCCGACCGTTGAAGCTGAAGTTCACCTTGAAGGCGGCTTTGTTGGTCTGGCAGCAGCGCCATCAGGGGCTTCTACCGGTTCCCGCGAAGCGCTGGAACTGCGTGACGGTGACAAATCTCGTTTCCTGGGTAAAGGCGTAACCAAAGCGGTTGCCGCAGTTAACGGTCCAATCGCTGACGCGGTCACCGGTAAAGACGCGAAAGACCAGGCCAACATCGATAAGATCATGATCGATCTGGACGGTACTGAGAACAAATCACAGTTTGGTGCTAACGCCATCCTGGCCGTTTCTCTGGCGGCAGCGAAAGCCGCAGCGGCAGCGAAAGGCATGCCACTGTACGAGCACATCGCTGAACTGAACGGCACCCCAGGCAAGTTCTCTATGCCACTGCCAATGATGAACATCATCAACGGCGGCGAGCACGCCGACAACAACGTCGATATCCAGGAATTCATGATCCAGCCAGTTGGCGCGAAAACGCTGAAAGAAGCGGTTCGTATGGGTTCTGAAGTGTTCCACACCCTGGCAAAAGTGCTGAAGTCTAAAGGTATGGGTACTGCGGTTGGTGACGAAGGTGGCTACGCGCCAAACCTGGGTTCTAACGCCGAAGCACTGGCTGTTATCGCTGAAGCGGTAAAAGAAGCGGGCTACGTTCTGGGTAAAGACATCACCCTGGCGATGGACTGTGCAGCCTCTGAATTCTACAAAGACGGCAAATATGTGCTGGCTGGCGAAGGCAACAAAGCCTTCACGTCTGAAGAGTTCACTCACTTCCTTGAAGACCTGACCAAACAGTACCCAATCGTCTCTATCGAAGACGGTCTGGACGAATCTGACTGGGCTGGCTTCAAATACCAGACCGAAGTGCTGGGCGACAAAATCCAGCTGGTGGGCGACGACCTGTTCGTTACCAACACCAAGATCCTGAAAGAAGGTATCGATAAAGGCATCGCTAACTCCATCCTGATCAAATTCAACCAGATCGGTTCTCTGACCGAAACCCTGGCTGCGATCAAAATGGCAAAAGATGCGGGCTACACTGCGGTGATCTCTCACCGTTCAGGTGAAACCGAAGATGCCACTATCGCTGACCTGGCGGTAGGTACTGCAGCGGGCCAGATCAAAACCGGTTCGATGAGCCGTTCTGACCGTGTTGCTAAGTACAACCAGCTGATCCGTATTGAAGAAGCGCTGGGCAACCGTGCGCCGTTCAATGGCCTGAAAGAAGTTAAAGGTCAGTAAGCTGCTGATTTTCTGAGCCGCTCATCCGGCTGAGGATAATCTGAAAAGCCCCGTCTCCGGACGGGGCTTTTTTTTGTTTATTTTTATTTTTCAAAGCGTTAACTGAATTTTGCCTGATGCGGAAAAATCCTGGTTATCTGTTACGGGGCGTTTTATGCGGTTATTTTGTGTAAATTCCTGGTCACTATTTGTAATCAGGATCAGGAAATATGAAATACCGTGCTGATGTTGACGGGCTTCGCGCACTCGCCGTGCTACCCGTTATCGCTTACCACATGGGGATCGGGGGGATACCCGGTGGGTTTACCGGCGTGGATATCTTCTTTGTTATTTCCGGCTATCTGATCTGCGGCATCATTTATAACAGCGCCATCAGCGATAATTTCTCCTGGCTGGATTTTTATAAGCGCCGCTGCCTGCGCATTCTGCCGCCGCTGTTTGTCGTGCTGCTGGCGACAATGATCTTTGGCTACTACCATCTGCTGCCTGCGCAGTTCACCGACCTGAGCAACAGCGCGCTGGCGGCGCTGCTGTCTGCCTCGAATATCTTTTTCTGGAAGACCACGGGCTATTTTGACGGGCCGGCCGATCTGAAACCGCTGCTGCACACCTGGTCGCTGGCGGTAGAGGAACAGTTCTATATTCTCTTCCCGGTCGTGCTGCTGCTGGTGATCCGGCTCTTCCGCCGCCGCACCACGCAGGTGATGCTGCTGGTGATTGCCGGATCGCTGCTGCTGAGTATTTACGGCGTAACGCGCAAGCCAACCTTTACCTTCTATATGCTGCCAACCCGTGCGTGGGAGCTGGCGCTTGGTGGGATTATTGCTATCGCCGGGCTGGAGGCGAAAACCGCCCATTACAGTGCCGCGCTGAAACACGGCATGAGTCTGGCCGGGCTGGGGCTGATTCTGTTTGGCTTCCTGTGGCTGGATACCACTCTGCCGTTCCCGGCGTGGAATGCGCTCTATCCCTGCCTCGGCAGCTTCCTGATTATCCTTGCGGGCCAGCAGTCGGTGGTCTCGCGTCTGCTGGCGCTGAAGCCGGTGGTGTACATCGGTATGATCTCCTACTGCCTGTATCTGTGGCACTGGCCGATTATTGTCTACTCGCGTATGTTCTTTAATATCGAACCCGGAGTACGTGAGCTGGTGATCCTGGCTCTGACTTTCGGTCTTGCCGTTGCCTCACGCTATCTGATTGAGATCCCCTTCCGTTACCGTCTTGCCTGGGTATCGCCGGGGCGTATTGTGACGGCATCAGTCATGGGTCTGGCAGTGATGGCCAGCGGTGCGGTGTATAAAGGGCATATCAGTAACAGCTCGGGGCAGTTTTCAGCGGAAGCGCTGGCGCTGGCGCAGTATTCCGAATACAGCAAAATGCCTGAGTTTGACTACCAGTACCGCCGGGGCCAGTGCTTTGTGGATGGAAAAAACGAAGAGGACAAGCCCTTTAACCGTGAATTCTGCCTGAAGACTTCCAGTACGGCGAAGAACTACGTGATGATCGGCGACAGCCACGCTGCCCATCTGTGGCGTGCCGTCAGTCTGGCTGCGGGCGAGGGTGTGAATGTGATCCAGGCAACCTCAGCGGGCTGTAAGCCGCTCTACAAACAGGATCTGCGTAATCCCTGCACCAGACTGGTCGATTACGTCTACGATGAGTGGATCCCCGGGCATCACATTGACGGCATTATTATTTCGGCACGTTGGGCACCGGAGGATATTGCTCCGCTGCGCGCCACCCTTGACCATCTGAAGTCGCGCTCTGACAATATCATTGTGATGGGGCCTACCGTCGAGTACACGGAGGCGCTGCCCGACCTGCTGGCGTACCAGACGGACGGGCGCAAAGATTTGGTGGCATCCTCGATTAAAAAAGAGGTCAGAGGGACGGATGCCCGAATGCGGGCGGCCATGGCGCAGCAGGGGACGCCTTATATATCGGTCTATTCGATAGTCTGTCCGGGGAACGTTTGCCGTGGCCTGGCCTCTGACGGCCATCCGACCTCGAATGACTACGGACACTTTACCCTCAGTGGGGCGAAGGACGTCGCGAAGCAGGCGATGGTGCAGATGCACGAGAAAAGGTTTATGTAACTTATCAATGCGGGCGGCCAGAAAATGGCCGCTCACGGGGTTTTGTAATTATTTAAAGTAAAGCGCACTTTGTACCGATATTAGCTGTTACCGGGCTAACCCCATGACAGAGTGCGCACCATGCTTAAGAATATAAAAGTCGTCACCAGCATCGTTATCATGCTGATCGTTTTCAGCGCGTTATTGCTCGTCTCCAGCGCGCTCTCCTTTAATGCCATCAGCCAGGACAAGGCCAACTTCACCCGTGCCAGTATTTTGACCGAACAGCAGGGACAGCTGAGTGATGCCTGGCAGACGCTGGTCAAAACACGTGTGACCATTAACCGGGTCGCAATCCGTATCCTCAAAAAGCAGACCGATCCTGCGTCCATGGCGGCAATAGAAAAGCTGCTGGGCCAGGCGACGGAAACGCTGGACGACGCTGGACAGCATTTTGCCCGCTATAAAAGTTATCCCACGGTCGACGGGCAAAACCCGGCGCTGGATGAGGCCATCGTCAGCAGCTATCAGCTGATGTTTGACACCATGAAGCAGTCCATCCAGTTCCTGGGCGCAAATAATTACGAGGCCTACGGTAATCTGGAAGCGCAGAAAGCGCAGGATGACCTGGAAAAAAATTATGACGGCTGGCGGGAGCAGAACAGTAAACTGCTGGCAGTCGGGGTCACGGATAACCACGAAGGCTACAGCCATATGGTATGGACGCTGGGCGCGGTAATTCTGGTGCTGCTGGTGCTGGTTGCTTCGGTCTGGGTGGTGATCAAACGTGTCCTGCTGACGCCGCTGAAACAGCTGCTGGTGCATATCCAGCGCATCGCCGCCGGTGATCTTTCTGAAACCCTTGTGGTGGACGGACGCAGTGAAATGGGGCTGCTGGCCAGTAACCTGACACAGATGCAGCAGTCGCTCGTCGCCACTGTGGGTAACGTGCGCGACAGTTCCAATGCCATCTACACCGGAGCCAGTGAAATTTCGCAGGGTAACAACGACCTCTCTTCCCGTACCGAGCAGCAGGCGGCTTCTCTGGAGCAAACTGCGGCGAGTATGGAAGAGTTGACTGCCACCGTGAAGCAAAACGCAGAAAATGCCCGTCAGGCGTCCCAGCTGGCCAAAAATGCCTCGGAGACGGCGGCGAAAGGAGGCCGGGTGGTCGACGGGGTGGTGAAAACCATGCAGGAGATCGCCGGCAGCTCGAAGAAGATTGCCGATATCACCAGCGTGATCGACGGCATCGCCTTCCAGACCAATATTCTGGCGCTCAATGCGGCAGTGGAAGCGGCACGGGCCGGTGAGCAGGGTCGCGGTTTTGCCGTGGTCGCCGGGGAAGTACGTAACCTTGCCCAGCGCAGCGCTCAGGCCGCCAAAGAAATTAAAACGCTGATCGAGGACTCCGTTAACCGCGTCGACGCCGGTTCGCAGCAGGTTGCGACGGCGGGGGACACCATGACGGACATCGTCAGTGCGGTGGTCCGCGTCACCGATATTATGGGGGAAATTTCCTCTGCCTCGGATGAACAGAGCCGGGGTATCGACCAGATTGGCCTGGCGGTGACCGAAATGGATCGGGTCACCCAGCAGAACGCCGCGCTGGTGCAGGAGTCGGCAGCGGCATCGGCTTCGCTGGAAGAGCAGGCCAGCCTGCTGTCTCAGGCTGTGGCGGTGTTTAAAATCGGCTCACAGAACGCTGCAGCGATCCGTCATGTCGCGCCAGCGTTGAAAACGCCCCGCCTGGCCGCACCGCGTAACGTCACCGTGCAGAATGAGGGTAACTGGGAAACGTTCTAGATCTGTCTGACCGTCGCCTTTTCAGGGCGGCGGTCAACCCCAGTGCAATGACTGGCACGCTTTGTTTGGTCTTCTTCTGTCAATCTGCCATAATCTGCGCCCGTATTTTAGCCACCAGTCGAGATGTTAATGCAGTACCCGATAAATGAAATGTTCCAGACGTTGCAGGGCGAAGGTCTTTATACCGGCGTTCCGGCAATTTTTATCCGCCTGCAGGGATGCCCGGTGGGCTGCAGCTGGTGTGATACCAAGCATACCTGGGATAAGCTGGCCGATCGGGAGACATCGCTGGGAGACATCCTGCTGAAAACCGTGGAAACCGATGCCTGGGGGGCGGCCGATGCGCAGGCGTTAATCGACGTGATCCGCCAGCACGGCTGGACGGCAAAGCATATTGTCATCACCGGCGGTGAGCCCTGCATTCACGATCTGACCCCGCTGACCGCCGCCCTTCAGCAGCAGGGCTTCGGCTGCCAGATCGAAACCAGCGGCACCCACGAAGTGCGCTGTACACCGGACACCTGGGTGACCGTGTCGCCCAAGGTGAACATGCGTGGCGGCTATGACGTGCTGAACCAGGCGCTGGTGCGGGCAGATGAGGTCAAGCATCCGGTGGCGCGTCAGCGCGACGTGGATGCGCTGGATGCGTTGCTGGCGACCCTGAGTGATGATAAAGCGCGGATTATCGCGCTGCAGCCTATCAGCCAGAAGGCGGATGCGACGAAACTCTGTATTGAAACCTGTATCGCGCGCAACTGGCGGCTGTCGATGCAGACGCACAAGTATCTGAATATCGCCTGAGGGCTCGGATAGCGGTGCGGCCAGATAAAGGCCGACCCGCTACGCCCTGTTATCCGCTTACTGCGGCCACTTCATCTCGCCTTTCAGCACTTTTGCACTCAGCTCCAGACTTGAGACTTCCTTCAGTGCCGGATACCGGGTTTTCATCGCGGCCGTATAGCTGGCGGCATCCTGACTTTCAGCCAGCACGGTCTCAGCGGTTTTCAGATACTGTTGGGTGAAATGAACTGACGCCAGCGTCTCGGCTGCGCCCGGCAGGAAATGGCCCGGCACCACGCGCGCGGGCTTCAGGGCCTGAATCGCTTCCAGCTTCTGCTGCCAGGCAGAACGTTCAGCAGGCGTTTGGGCATCGGCCATCCAGACGTGGATATTATTGCCATACACCACCACGCCGCCCATCACTGTTTTCAGCGCGGGCACCCACAGATACGTATTCTGCGGCTGCGGGCCGTCAATGCCTTTCACCTCAATGGTTTCACCATCGACCCGGAAACTGTTGCCGGTTAATACCTCAGGCACCACCAGCGACTGTGGCGCATTCGCGCCCATTTTCGGGCCCCAGAACGCCAGCTTACCGTCTTTCGATTGCTTAATCAGATCGACCGTGGCCGCCGTGGCGATAATTTTAGCCTGCGGGAATGCCTGCTTAATGGTCTCCAGGCCAAAGTAAAAGTCCGGATCGGACTGGCTGATAAACACCGTGGTCAGCCGCTTTCCGGTGGCTTTGATGCGTTTCACCAGGGCTTCAGCGTCATTGCGCTGGAACTGGGCATCGATCAGCACCACCTCATGCGGGCCGGAGATGATTTCGCTGGAGACGGCGAACATGCTGGCTTCGCCCGGGTTATAGACCTCCAGATTCAGCGTTTCTGCGGCATACAACGGTGCGCTGGCGGTCATGGCCAGCAGGAACGTCAGACGGGTTTTCATGATGAGCTACCTGATTACGGGAAAGACATCAGTGTAGGTTGCAAAATACAGCAGATAAACCGACTATCAGGCAACAGATTGTTGCATATATCGGACAGATTATGGATCGCATCACGGCGGCGAAGGTCTTTATTACCATTGTCCAGCGCGGTAGCCTGTCGGCGGCGGCGCAAACCCTGGATATCTCACGCGCGATGGTCACGCGCTATCTCAGCCAGATGGAGAGCTGGGCTGGCGCACGCCTTCTGCACCGCAGCACGCGACGCCTGAGCCTGACGCCGGCCGGAGAACATGCGCTGGCCCGCTGCCAGCAGATGATGGCGCTGGCCGCCGAAATTGAACTCAGCAACCAGCCTGAAGGGGAAGCGCTGTCCGGCCTGCTGCGGGTCTCCTGCTCGCTGTCGCTGGGGCAGAGCGTGCTGATGGCGGCGCTGACCGCCTTTCAGCAGCGTTACCCCCTGGTGCGTATCGACCTGCACATCAGTAATCAGCGGGTTAACCTGGTGGAAGAGCGCATCGATCTGGCCCTGCGTATTACGGCCCAGCTGGAACCGAACCTGATTGCCCGGCCGCTGCACCGCTGCCGGTCGGTGATCTGTGCGACGCCGGCGTATCTGGCGCGGGCGGGGATCCCGATGGTGCCGCAGGATCTGGTTCATCACAACTGCCTTGCCTACTCTCACTTTGGTAAAAGCCTGTGGCACTTTACCCGTCGTCAGGAGAAGGAGGCGGTGGCCGTCAGTGGCAATCTGAGCGGTAATGATTCGGTGATGCTGCTGGCAGCGACGCTGGCTGGTGCTGGTATTTCCATGCAGCCGGTGTACAGCGCGCAGCCTTTTCTTGCCAGCGGTGAACTGGTGGCACTCCTGTCCGATTACCGGCTGGATGAACTGGGGGTGTATGCCATTTATGCCTCCCGGCAGTATCAGTCAGCGCGCCTGCGCGCCCTGCTGGATTTTCTGGTGGAGTGGTTTGCTGGAGAAGACGCGGGACGACGACTGAGCGGTACAGCGCCCTGACGGGCGTGATGCGTGACGGACGGAGGGGGTTCCGCAGGGTATTCCCTGCGGAGGGTAAACATCAATTACTTCGAAACGTCAGCGGCAAAGTAGTGCTGAGAAATGCGCTGATAGGTGCCGTCATCTTTCATTTCGGTCAGCGCCTTATCAATGGCAGCCTTCAGCTCCGGATTACCTTTGCGCAGCAGAATACCGGAATGTTCGGCGTCACTCTGGGTGGCAGCAATTTTTACTTTTGCCTCTGGCTTGTGCTTTTTGAAGTCGAGATATGACAGATTATCGTTAATGGTTGCATCTGCGCGGCCGCTGGCCACCAGATCGACCGACTGGTTAAAGCCATCCGTCCCGACGATCTCCGCACCAAAGCTGCGAGCCAGCTGAGCATAGTTGCTGGTCAGCGTGTGGGCGGATTTTTTCCCTTTCAAGTCTGCGAAGGTCTTAATGGTGTCGTTATCACTGCGCACAATCAGCACGCCTTTAGAGGCGATATACGGCGCAGAGAAATCAAACTTTTGCTGGCGTTCCGGGGTGATGGAAACCTGATTAATGACTGCCTCGTAGCGTTTAGCATCCAGCCCGGCAATCAGCCCGTCCCATTTACCTTCAACAAACTCCGCTTTCACCTTCAGTCGCTTTGCGACCTCGCGACCGATATCGACATCAAAACCGGTCAGAGCCCCGGACGCATCATGGTAGGTAAACGGCGGGTAGGTGCCCTCTGTGCCGATTTTCAGCACGCCTGCCGACTGGATTTTTGCCAGATCGTTTTCTGCCAGTGCAGCAGAAGAAAAACCGAGCTGAATCAGTCCGGCGAATAACAGTGTGGCTATCTTTTTCATGTCATAACTCCTGAATGCAGTCTGTGATGAGGTCTTTAATTATATTTCCCATGAATCGGGCAGGGTGTCTGTCAGGGTGGAAATAAACGCTTTGGTTCGGGGCTTTTCTGCTCGGGTAAACAGGTCACGGGAGGTGCCCGTCTCGACGATCTCGCCCGCTTCCAGAAACACCACGTTATTGGCAATATTTGCTGCCAGCCGCAGGTCGTGGGTGGCCATCAGCATGGTCATTCCTTCTTTCGCCAGCTGTTTCAGTACCGCCACCACTTCCAGCGACAGTTCGGGATCCAGCGCCGAGGTCGGTTCATCACACAGCAGCACTTTAGGCGAGGGAGCCAGCGCCCGGGCAATGGCCACACGCTGTTGTTGACCCCCTGACAGCGTGCCGGGCAGGGCATCGCGTTTATGGCCCATCCCCACCTTTTCCAGCAGGGCTTCTGCCCGCTGCCGCGCCTGCTGAACGGGCTGCTTATGGACGGTTACCAGGCCTTCCATAATGTTTTCTATCACCGTCAGATGAGGAAACAGCTGGAAGTTTTGAAATACCATGCCGGTTTGCTGGCAGATACGGCGAATATCTTTACGGCCCGGGCGGGTACTGCCGGTAAAAACGATGTGCTCATGGCCGATGGTCAGTTCCCCTGCCTGCGGGATTTCCAGCAAATTAATGCAGCGCAATAAGGTGCTTTTGCCACTGCCGGAAGGGCCGATGAGGGCGGTGACGCTGCCTTCATTAATGGTCAGGTTAATCTTCTTTAATACCGGGTTGCCATCGAACTGTTTATCAATGTTGGATAATTTTATCATTATCTCTTACCTTTACTGCGCCATTATTGGCGAGCTTATTTTCCAGTCGGGTCTGTAACGCCGATAATACTGAGCTGATCAGTAAATAGATAATGGCGGCTTCGGTATACAGAATTAAGGGCTGATAGGTCACCGCTGCAATACGCTGTGCCGCCAGAAACATTTCAGGTACGGTAATCACCGAGGCCAGCGACGTGTCTTTCACCAGAGAAATAAAGGTGTTGGACAATGGCGGAACGGCAATTCGCGCTGCCTGCGGGATAATGATACGACGCAGTGCCTGGGCCCAGCTCATGCTGATCGAGTGTGCGGCTTCCCACTGGCCTTTCGGCACCGAGAGCAGCGTGGCGCGTATCACTTCGGAGGTATAGGCCCCGATGTTCAGGGTAAAGCCAATAACGGCTGCCGGGAAGGCATCCAGCGTAATGCCCACCCCGGGCAGGGCATAGAAAATAAGGAAAAGCTGAACCAGTAACGGGGTGCCGCGAATAAGCCAGACATAAAAGCGAACAATGTACTGCAATGGCTTCGGGCCATATAGTCGAGCCAGGGCCACAATAAAGCCCAGCGATAAACCTAGCGCAAATGAAATAAGTGTTAATGGAATAGTGAAGGTGACGCCGGCATACAGCATCGGCCAGAATGAATCAATTGCCAGACTTAACCATGAGGGCATGTTGCACCTGTCCTGAGACACGATTACTGCTATTTTATTTTATGGCGAGAGATTATCACGGGGCAGAAAAAGACGCTTATATCTTGCAGTACTACCATAGATTCGGATGGAATATGCTTTTTTAACGTGGCAATAAAGCGAAACCACTAAAGTAAAAAGGCCCGCGAATGCCGCGAGCCTCCTGGTTCTTATCCGCGATAGACGCAACCGGCGGTGCAGGTTTCTTTCACCATTACGGCGCTTAACAACGGCAGTACCGGTTTCATCTGCTGCCAGATCCATGCAGCCAGCACTTCGCTGGTCGGGTTCTCAAGGCCGGGAATATCGTTAAGATAGTAGTGATCCAGACGATCGTAGATCGGCTTGAACGCCGCTTTGATCTCGGAAAAGTCCATCACCCAGCCGGTATGCGCATCCACTTCGCCAGTAATTTCCAGACGAACCATAAAGGAGTGCCCGTGCAGGCGACCGCATTTGTGCCCTTCCGGCACATTCGGCAGATGGTGTGCGGCTTCGAATTGAAAATCTTTAAACAGCGTAGTAGCCATAGTGACAGTCTCAGTCTTCATCAATAAAACCGCCGCAGGATACCGGAAAACCGCTTTTTTCGCACCCGTTTCCCGGCTAAACGACATAACCGGAAGCACCTGAAAAGTGTGTTGTTTGTAATTCATTGAAAATAATAGTAATAATCAACCTGTTTTGTCGCTAACCCTTACCCGAAAAACCGCTTAGTCATTTTGGTTATTTATTATTTCCAACCCTTATTTAAGGGTTATTATGCTTGCCCTTACCCTGTTGTTTATAGATCTCCGACCTTGGACTTTTCAACGTAATGACAACTCAGGCACCCCCAAACATGCTTCCCCTTAATCCGGAACAGCTTGCCCGCTTGCAGGCAGCCACCGGTGATTATTCACCCACTCAGCTGGCATGGCTTTCCGGTTACTTCTGGGGCATGGTCAATCAGGCGCCTGGTGCGACGGTCGCCAGCGCACCGGCGGTTGAGGTGCCTGCCATTACGCTTCTTTCCGCATCGCAGACCGGCAACGCGCGTCGCCTGGCCGAACAATTGCGCGACGATCTGCTGGGCGAAAAGCTGAACGTTAACCTGGTCAATGCCGGTGACTACAAATTTAAGCAGATCGGTCAGGAAAAACTGCTGGTGGTGGTGACCTCCACGCAGGGTGAGGGCGAGCCGCCGGAAGAAGCCGTGGCACTGCATAAGTTCCTGATGTCGAAAAAAGCGCCGAAAATGGACGGTTGTGCGTTTGCGGTGTTTGGTCTGGGGGACACCTCTTACGAATTCTTCAGCCAGGCCAGTAAAGATTTCGACAGCAAGCTGGCGGAACTGGGCGGTGAGCGTCTGCTGGAGCGCGTTGATGCCGACGTGGAGTATGCCGCGCAGGCAGAAGCCTGGCGCAAACAGATCGTTGAGGTGCTGAAGGCCCGTGTGCCGGACGCCAGCGCCCTCCAGATGACTGCCGCCGCGACGGGCAGCGTGAATGAGATCCACAGCAGTCCTTACAGCAAAGAAGCGCCCCTGACCGCCAGTTTTGCCGTTAACCAGAAAATTACCGGCCGCGACTCCGATAAAGACGTGCGGCATATTGAAATTGATCTCGGTGATTCCGGTCTGCGCTACCAGCCGGGTGATGCTCTGGGCGTGTGGTATGAAAATGACCCACTGCTGGTTCAGGAGCTGCTGGGGCTGCTGTGGCTGAAAGGCGATGAGCCCGTCACCGTTGACGGTAGTACGCTGCCGCTGGCGGAAGCGCTGCAAAAACATTACGAACTGACGGTCAATACGCCGCAGATTGTTGAACACTATGCCAGGCTTTCCCGTAATGAAGCGCTGCTGGCGGAGACGGAAGAGAAAGCCAGACTGCAACAGTATGCGCAGAACACCCCTATTGTGGATATGGTGCGTTATGCCCCTACGGAACTGAACGCGGAACAGCTCACCGGGCTGCTGCGCCCGCTGACGCCGCGCCTTTACTCTATCGCTTCATCGCAGGCGGAAAATGAAACCGAAGTCCATATCACCGTGGGGGCGGTGCGCTACGAGATTGAAGGTCGTGCCCGTTCCGGCGGTGCCTCCAGCTATCTGGCCGACAGGCTGCAGGAGGACGACGGGGTGCGCATCTTCATTGAACATAATGATAACTTCCGCCTGCCTGCCAGCCCGGAAACGCCGGTGATTATGATTGGGCCGGGTACCGGTATTGCACCGTTCCGCGCATTTATGCAGCAGCGCGACAACGAAGGGGCCGGGGGTAAAAACTGGCTGTTCTTCGGCAATCCGCACTTTACCGAAGATTTTCTTTACCAGGTCGAGTGGCAGCGCTATGTCAAAGACGGCCTGCTGACGCATATCGATCTGGCCTGGTCGCGTGACCAGAAACACAAAATTTACGTGCAGGATAAAATCCGCGCTAAAGGGGCGGAGCTGTGGCGCTGGATAGAAGAGGGTGCCCATATTTATGTCTGCGGTGATGCCAATCGCATGGCAAAAGACGTTGAACAGGCATTACTGGAAGTGGTAGCTGAATTTGGTGCAATGGACATTGAATCGGCCGATGAGTTTTTAAGTGAGCTGCGCATTGAGCGCCGTTATCAGCGAGATGTGTACTAATGAGCAATGAAAAATACCCTGGGCCGCTGGTCGTTGAAGGTAAGCTGGTCGACGCCGAGCGCCTGAAGAAAGAGAGTAACTATCTGCGCGGCGGCATTGCCGAAGACCTGCATGACGGGCTGACCGGCGGCTTTAACGGCGATAACTTCCTGCTGATCCGTTTTCACGGTATGTATCAGCAGGATGACCGCGACATTCGTGCTGAACGTGCAGAGCAGAAGCTGGAGGCGCGCCATGCGATGATGCTGCGTTGCCGTCTGCCGGGCGGGATCATGACGCCGACGCAGTGGCTGGCTATCGATAAGTTTGCCGCTGATAACACCATTTACGGCAGTATCCGCCTGACTAACCGCCAGACCTTCCAGTTTCACGGCATTCTGAAAGGCAACGTGAAACCGGCGCACCAGATGCTGCATGAAGTCGGGCTGGATGCGCTGGCAACGGCGAACGACGTTAACCGTAACGTGCTCTGCAGCTCAAACCCGATTGAGTCTGAACTGCACCAGGAAGCGTATGAGTGGGCGAAAAAACTCTCTGAGCATCTGCTGCCGCAGACCCGTGCATATGCTGAAATCTGGCTGGACCAGGAAAAGGTCGCCACCACCGACGTCGAGCCGATCCTCGGTGAAACTTACCTGCCGCGCAAGTTTAAAACGACCGTGGTGGTGCCGCCGCATAACGACGTCGACCTGCATGCCAATGACCTGAATTTTATTGCCATTGCTGAAAACGGCAAGCTGGTCGGCTTTAACCTGCTGGTGGGCGGGGGCCTGTCGATTGATCACGGCAATAAAGCGACCTATGCGCGCACGGCATCAGAGTTCGGCTATCTGCCGGTTGATAAGATCCTGGATGTTGCTGCTGCGGTGGTGACCACCCAGCGCGACTGGGGTAACCGTACTGACCGTAAGAATGCTAAAACCAAATACACGCTGGAGCGCGTGGGGCCGGAGGTCTTTAAGGCGGAAGTGGAGCGTCGCGCCGGCATCACCTTTGAACCGACCCGTCCATATGAATTTACTACCCGTGGCGATCGCTTTGGCTGGGTTAAAGGCATTGATAATAAATGGCACCTGACGCTGTTTATTGAAAACGGCCGCCTGCTGGACTATCCGGGCCGGCCGTTGAAAACCGGTCTGGCTGAAATTGCCAAAATTCATCAGGGCGATTTCCGCTTAACAGCCAATCAGAACCTGATTGTCGCAGGCGTACCGGAGTCTGAAAAGGCGACTATCGAACAGCTGGCGGTGTCGCATGGTCTGATGGAAAACGTCAGCCACCAGCGCGAAAACTCCATGGCCTGCGTGTCCTTCCCCACCTGCCCGCTGGCGATGGCCGAAGCCGAACGCTTCCTGCCGGAATTTGTCACGCGTGTGGAGGGCATCATGACCGCCCACGGGGTGGGAGATGAGCACATTGTCCTGCGCGTCACCGGCTGCCCGAACGGCTGCGGCCGTGCGCTGCTGGCTGAGGTGGGGCTGGTGGGCAAGGCTCCGGGGCGTTATAACCTTCATCTCGGAGGCAACCGCATCGGTACGCGCATCCCGCGGATGCACAGCGAAAATATCAACGAAGAGCAGATCCTGGCGACCCTGGACGAACTAATTGGCCGCTGGGCGAAAGAGCGCGAAGCAGATGAAGGCTTCGGTGATTTCACCATCCGTACCGGTATTATCAGACCGGTACTCGATCCGGCCCGCGATTTCTGGGAATGATGGAGGTGTAATATGGCCGTTCTCGATCTCACTGCACTGAACGACTTACCAAAGGTGGAGCGCATCATGGCGCTCGCTGAAATCAATAATATGCTGGATAAACTTTCCGCCGAGGATCGGGTGATCTGGGGGCTGGAAAATCTGCCGGGTGAAGCCGTGCTGACCTCCAGTTTTGGTATTCAGGCAGCGGTCAGTCTGCATCTGGTGGCACGCCAGAAGCCGGATATTCCGGTGATCCTGACCGATACGGGCTATCTGTTCCCGGAAACCTATCAGTTTATTGATCAGCTGACGGAGAAGCTGGATCTTAATCTTCAGGTGTTCCGCGCAGCGCACAGCCCGGCCTGGCAGGAAGCACGCTATGGCAAGCTGTGGGAACAGGGCGTGGAGGGCATTGAGCGCTACAACCAGATTAATAAGGTTGAGCCGATGAACCGTGCGCTGGCGACGCTGAAAGCGCAGACGTGGTTTGCCGGGCTGCGCCGCGACCAGTCAGGTAGCCGCGCGCATCTGCCAGTGCTGGCGATCAAGAAGGGCGTCTTCAAGCTGTTGCCGATCATCGACTGGGACAACCGTCAGGTATATCAGTATCTGCAGCAACACGGTCTGAGCTACCATCCGCTGTGGGAGCAGGGCTATCTCTCGGTGGGGGATACGCACACGACGCGTAAATGGGAACCGGGCATGGCAGAGGAAGAGACCCGCTTCTTTGGCCTGAAGCGCGAGTGCGGATTGCACGAGTAAATTTACGTAGTGGCCGACCTTTTGTTTCGGTCGGTCATTAAATCGGCACATATTCCCGCGTTCGTTATCCCAGCAGGCCTTGCAGGACGCCTGCAATAAGCACCGCCAGAATAATGGCGGCAACGATAGCCATGGCAGGCTGAAAGGCAATCGTCGTCAGCCCCAGAAGCCCGGCGGCAGCTGCGACACGATGTTCTTCCTTACGTGCCCAGCCAATGATGCCAAGGATCACCGCACCCGCCCCCATCATTGCGCTAATAATCGACAGTATGCGGTCAATATTCCAGCCGACACTTTTTGCTTTTTCAACCAGCGGCTTACCGTGCAGGGCGTCTAAGGCCGCATGCTTAATTGCCAGCGTTTTCGTTGCTACAATGCTTTCCAGTGAAGGGCGGGGAGCAAAAGGACCGGCCATAAAGTGGGTGATGACCAGCAGCAGGGCGATACTGCCCAGCAAAATGCCTGCCCAACCACAAACATCCTTTTTAAACATATGACTTCCTTGTTGATATTTACTTATTCGCAGGCAGGATGGTTTCTTTGTCTGTCAGTGGTGACCTCTGCCATGACTGCCGCAGGCATGATAAACCTCAGATCCCGGTCAGTGCGGCAAACTTATTGGCGGAGCGGGTGATATTCACTTTTGTCACCTCGTAGCTGGCGACCTGCTGGAAGGGGTCTTCCGCCAGAATGGCATCCAGCTGTTTCCTGTCCATCTCTTTCACCATGATCATCCCACCGGTGCGTGGATCTTTACGTCCTGCGCTGATAAAGGCACCGGCGGTAAAGTAACGATTGATCCACGCCACGTGTGGCTCCAGCAGGGCTTCCACGTCTTCCATCGGGCGGGTGTAGGTGAGAAAAACAATGTACATGGATGACTCCAGAGATTAAGGGTTAGCCAGTTCACGGATCAGCGGCAGCAGCACGGCGACAGAATCATGGGCGCGGCGGGTGATGCGGCCAGGTAACCAGTGATCAATATAAGCCAGATTATCGCGCTGTGCCTGGTGACGCAGGGCCAGCGGGAAATGCAGCGCGACCGGGCGCGACAGCTTGCCGCCGGGCGCATCGCTGGCCCTGACCAATAACAGCGGGAAACCGGCGCGGTCAAAAGGCCCTTCATCTTGCGCGGTCTGTGTCGTCGCGCTGATCCCCAGGTGGCGCGCCAGCGACCGGGCGCGATCGCGCGTCTGGCGGGCCACGGCCTTCGGTGTTTGACGGCCGCTAATAAAAGTAAGGTGACTGCCCACAACCAGACTGTCGAGATTAATGACCAGCAGCGTATTGTGTTTCTCTTCGGGAGTCATGCGTGACACATAATCTTCGCTGCCCTGCAGTCCGATCTCTTCGCCGCTCAGGGCCACGAAGCGCAGGCTGTAATGCAGCGGCTGGGTGCTGAGACGCTGTGCCAGCTCCAGCATGACGCCCAGCCCTGAGGCGTTATCGTCAACCCCCTGATTGGTCAGACCGCCGAGGTTAAGCTGCGTTTCGTTATCGTTGTGCGGTGTCCAGCTGTCGCTGTGAGCGACAATCACAATCTGCTGCGCAACCTTACCCTCGCGTGCGGCAATGACCGAGGTGGCATTGACGTTACGCCACGTCTTGTCGCCTGCCTGATGCTGATAAGCATAGCGGGTGGTGAAACGACGCTGGTTTGTCTGATAGCCGAGTGCGGTAAACTGCTGCTGCAGATAGTCGGCAGTCAGCATATCGGCCGGGCTGCCTGCCATGCGGCCGGGAAAATAGGTGGCAATATGGCGTAGCTGCTGTTCGGCAATGCTACCGGTCTTCATGCTGGCGGCATTCGCGGACAGACTGATGCCGCAAATAAAAATGGCTGCCAACGCCCCCAGGCGCATAAGGGTCAACATGGAAGGTTCCTTAATTCGTTATCCTGTAACGAAATGTGCGAATTTTTTTGCGCAGACAGTATGAAATCATGACGCGTTTTAGACAATTTCATTCTCTCTGAAAGGTGCGAAATATCATCCGTTAAGCACATTTTGTTCGCAGCTTTACCGGGTCGTTATTCCATTCAGTAACTACTCATTCCAATTAGTAATTTCATAAGCTTCAAGGGCGGGACGTATAGTCCCTTTAACAATAGTGATATAGACAGGGTTCCCGTGGATTATCTCCCTCTTTTTGCCGACATCAGACACAAGCCGGTGCTGGTGGTTGGCGGTGGCGATGTCGCTGCACGCAAAATCGAACTGTTGCGCCGTGCCGGTGCCCGCGTGCAGGTCGTTTCACACCATCTGTGTGAGGAGCTCGCCGCACTGCACGACAATGACAGCATTGAATGGCTGGCGAAGGATTATCAGCCTGCGCAGCTGGATACGGTGTTCCTGGTGATTGCCGCCACCGATGATGGCGAACTCAATGGCCAGGTGTATCTGGATGCCACTGAACGCCATCTGCTGGCTAACGTGGTTGATGACCAGCCGAAATGTTCCTTTATCTTTCCTTCTATTGTCGATCGCTCCCCGCTGGTGGTGGCGATCTCCTCCAGCGGAACGGCCCCGGTGCTGGCACGGTTGCTGCGTGAAAAACTGGAGTCGCTGCTGCCGGCTAACCTCGGGCAGATGGCGGAAATTGCCGGACAGTGGCGTGGGAAGGTCAAAGCGCGTTTTAACAAAATGACCGATCGCCGTCGTTTTTGGGAAAAAGCGTTTAACGGCTTATTTGCCAATCAGGTGGCATCCGGCAACGTTGAGGGGGCCAAACGCACCCTTGACCAGCAGCTGACCGACCCGGAAGCCCCGCAGGGTGAGATTATCCTCGTCGGGGCCGGGCCTGGAGACAGTGGCCTGCTGACGCTGCGCGGGCTGCAGGTGATGCAGCTGGCCGATGTGGTGCTCTACGACCACCTGGTCAGCGATGAAATCCTTGACCTGGTACGCCGCGATGCCGACCGCATCTGTGTGGGCAAGCGGGCTAATGCGCACAGCGTGCCGCAGGAAGAGATCAACCAGATGCTGGTGGCGCTGGCGAAAAAAGGCAAACGTGTGGTGCGCCTGAAAGGGGGAGACCCGTTTATTTTCGGGCGGGGTGGAGAAGAGCTTCAGGCGGCAGTGGCGGCCGGCATCCCTTTCCAGGTGGTGCCGGGCGTAACCGCGGCGTCCGGGGCGACTGCCTACGCGGGTATTCCGCTGACACACCGCGATCATGCTCAGAGCGTCCTGTTTGTCACCGGCCACTGCCGTGCAGATGGGCAGGGCACGGACTGGCCATCGCTGGCCCGGGCTCGTCAGACGCTGGCTATCTATATGGGCACCATGGCGGCAGGTGACATTGCCAGCCAGCTGATGGCCCACGGGCGCGATCCGGCCACGCCGGCAGCAGTGATTGGCCGTGGCACCCGCCAGGACCAGCAGGTGCTGATAGGCACGTTAGACCAACTTGAAGAACTGGCACGAAACGCCCCCACTCCGGCGCTGTTAGTGATTGGCGAAGTGGTCAATCTGCATCACGAGTTGGCATGGTTCCAACATTCAGCGCAGCAGGACAGACGAGAGTCTCCTGTTGTGAATTTGGCTTGAGGAAAAGATATGGATCAGAAACGACTCACTCATCTGCGTCAACTGGAGGCGGAAAGCATCCATATTATCCGCGAAGTGGCGGCAGAGTTCGGTAACCCGGTGATGATGTACTCCATCGGAAAAGACTCATCGGTGATGCTGCACCTGGCGCGTAAAGCGTTCTATCCGGGGACGCTGCCGTTCCCGCTGCTGCATGTTGATACCGGCTGGAAATTCCGCGAAATGTACGAGTTCCGCGATCGTATGGTGAAAAATATTGGCGCGGAGCTGCTGGTTCACCGTAACCCGGAAGGCGTGGCGATGGGCATCAACCCGTTTGTTCACGGCAGTGCCAAGCACACGGACATTATGAAAACCGAGGGGCTGAAGCAGGCGCTGAATAAGTACGGGTTTGATGCTGCTTTCGGCGGCGCACGCCGCGATGAAGAGAAATCCCGCGCCAAAGAGCGTATTTACTCTTTCCGTGACCGCTTCCACCGCTGGGACCCTAAAAACCAGCGCCCGGAGCTGTGGCATAACTACAACGGCCAGATTAACAAAGGCGAAAGTATTCGCGTATTCCCCCTGTCCAACTGGACCGAGCTGGATATCTGGCAGTATATCTTCCTGGAAAACATTGAGATTGTGCCGCTCTATCTGGCCGCTGAACGCCCGGTACTGGAGCGTGATGGGATGCTAATGATGATTGACGACGACCGCATTGATCTGCAGCCGGGCGAAGTGATCGAGCACCGCATGGTGCGCTTCCGTACCCTGGGCTGCTGGCCGCTGACCGGTGCAGTCGAGTCGTCAGCGCAGACGCTGCCGGGGATCATTGAAGAGATGTTGGTGTCCACCACCAGTGAGCGTCAGGGTCGCATGATCGACCGCGATCAGGCCGGCTCAATGGAGCTGAAAAAACGCCAGGGCTACTTCTAAGGAATCGTGATGAATACAGTAATTGCACAACAGATTGCCGACCAGGGCGGCGTGGAAGCGTGGCTGCATACGCAGCAGCACAAAAGTCTGCTGCGTTTCCTCACCTGTGGCAGCGTCGACGATGGCAAAAGCACGCTGATTGGTCGCCTGCTGCACGATACGCGCCAGATCTATGAAGATCAGCTCTCTTCCCTGCACAACGACAGCAAACGTCACGGTACCCAGGGTGAAAAACTCGATCTGGCGTTGCTGGTCGACGGTTTACAGGCCGAGCGTGAGCAGGGCATCACCATTGATGTTGCGTACCGTTACTTCTCTACCGAGAAGCGCAAATTTATCATCGCGGATACCCCGGGGCACGAGCAGTACACCCGTAATATGGCCACCGGTGCCTCCACTTGCGATCTGGCGATCCTGCTGATCGATGCGCGCAAAGGTGTGCTGGATCAAACCCGCCGGCACAGCTTTATCTCGACCTTGCTGGGCATTAAACATCTGATCGTGGCGATTAATAAGATGGATCTGGTGGAGTACAGCGAGGAGACCTTCGGGCAGATCAGGCAGGACTATCTGGACTTCGCCGGGCAGCTGCCGGGCGATCTGGATATCCGCTTTGTCCCGCTGTCAGCGCTGGAAGGCGAAAACGTGGCAGCCCCGAGCACGGCGATGCCCTGGTACACCGGCCCGACGCTGCTGGACGTGCTGGAAACCGTTGACGTGCAGCGCGTGGTTGAACAGCAGCCAATGCGCTTCCCGGTGCAGTATGTAAACCGTCCTGACCTCGATTTCCGGGGATATGCCGGTACGCTGGCGTCCGGCGTGGTGCAGGTCGGTCAGCGGGTAAAAGTGCTCCCTTCTGGCGTGGCGTCTTCAGTGGCGCGCATTGTGACCTTCGACGGTGACCTGCAGCAGGCCGTGGCCGGGGAAGCAATTACCCTGGTGTTGAAAGATGAAATTGATATCAGTCGCGGGGATCTGCTGGTCGCTGAGGATGCCAGCCTCACGCCGGTGCAGGCTGCCGCCGTTGATGTGGTCTGGATGGCGGAAAAGCCCCTGGTACCCGGGCAGAGCTTCGATATTAAAATTGCCGGAAAGAAAACCCGCGCGCGCGTGGAACGCATCCGTCATCAGGTTGAGATCAATAATCTGACGCAGCATGACGTCCAGGCGCTGCCGCTGAACGGCATCGGGCTGGTAGATCTGATCTTCGACGAGCCGATGGTGCTCGATCCCTATCAGCAGAATCCGGTCACTGGCGGGATGATCTTTATCGATCGCCTGAGCAACGTCACCGTCGGCGCGGGTATGATCCGCCAGCCGCTGGACGATGCGCGGCCCGTTGCTGGCGAATTCAGCGCCTTTGAGCTGGAGCTGAATGCGCTGGTGCGTCGTCACTTCCCGCACTGGAATGCTCGCGACCTGCTGGGCGGTGAGTAAGATGGCGCAGCATGATGAGAATGTGGTGTGGCACGCGCATCCGGTCAGCCGTGAGCAGCGCGAGCAGCAGCATGGCCATCAGGGCGTGGTGCTGTGGTTTACCGGGCTGTCAGGGTCCGGTAAATCCACGGTAGCCGGTGCCCTGGAGCAGGCACTGCACCGCGCTGGCGTCAGCAGCTACCTGCTGGACGGGGATAACGTGCGACACGGTTTATGCCGGGATCTCGGCTTCAGTGATGACGACCGTAAAGAAAATATCCGCCGCGTGGGCGAAGTGGCGAAGCTGATGATCGATGCCGGTCTGGTGGTTCTGACGGCCTTTATCTCGCCTCACCGTGCCGAGCGGCAGAGCGTACGGGAGATGGTTGGAGAAGGGCGGTTTATTGAAGTCTTCGTCGATACACCGCTGGCGATCTGTGAAGCGCGCGATCCAAAGGGGTTGTATAAAAAGGCCCGTGCCGGGGAGTTGCGTAATTTTACTGGTATCGATGCCGTGTATGAAGCCCCGGAAGCCGCCGATATTCACCTGGATGGTGAACAATTGGTAACATATTTAACCACCCAGTTATTAGACCTGCTGCGTCAGCGAGATATTATCAAACCCTGAGAGCTTCGGCTAACGTCCGTTCAGACGGGCGGTTACCCGGCGGAGGGCACTACGGTCCCCTCCGCCTGAGCATCAACGGGATATATATGCACAACGTCACCCCCATGCTGGCACGTAAAGACGAGCGCGATCGGGAAGAGCCTTCATGGGCTGTTCCCGGCGGCGTGATGGGCTTTGTTTCCTGGTGGGTCGCACTGGCGATCCCGTTCCTGCTTTACGGTTCTAACACCTTATTCTTTTTCCTCTATACCTGGCCTTTCTTCCTTGCGCTTTTACCGGTCTCGGTCATCGTCGGTATTGTTGCCACCGTGCTGCTGCGACAGCGCCTGATCTGGTCCGGACTGGCGACGGTGGTGGTGGTGGTCGCCCTGTTCTGGCTGCTGTTTACGCTGCTAACGGGCTGGTAACGGTTGGGTTAATATTTATAATTACGTCGCAACGTTACAAAATCTATCGATGCAGGGCGTCAGCCGACGCCGATCCTGCTGTTTTTTAGCGCGTATTCGCACCTTATTCTGAGAAAGTGGTTCTATTTCACCGGCAGAGTGGAGTCGTACTAAAAGTTATGGGATGATTGAGCCGTTTTTCAGGGGGCGGGGATGGGAAAACTTACGTTGCTGTTACTTGTACTTCTCGGCTGGCTGCAGTATTCGCTCTGGCTGGGCAAGAACGGCATTCATGATTACACACGCGTTAATGAGGATGTTGCTGTGCAACAGGCCAATAACGCCAAGCTTAAAGCGCGAAACGATCAGCTTTTTGCCGAAATCGACGATTTAAACGGCGGTTCGGAAGCGATCGAGGAACGCGCACGCAATGAGCTGGGGATGATTAAACCCGGCGAGACTTTCTATCGCCTTGTGCCGGACCAAAATAAACGAAACGCACAGCAGCGAACCACCCGTCAGTAGCCATCACCATGAGCATCCGTCATTACTATCATGAATAGCGCCGTGTCCTTTCCGGAGATTATCGCCGTCGTCCCCGCTGCGGGGATCGGCAGCCGCATGCTCTCTGAATGCCCCAAACAGTACCTCACCATCGGCAGCAAAACGATTCTGGAACACAGCATCGATGCGCTGCTGGCTCATCCGGCCGTTAGCCGGGTCATTGTGGCTCTCAGCGCACAGGATACGTATTTCCGCCAGTTGCCGCTGGCGCACGATGCGCGCGTGAGCACGGTTACCGGCGGTGGCCTGCGGGCGGACTCCGTGCTGGCCGGGCTGCAGGCGGCAAAAGGGGCCGAGTGGGTGCTGGTGCATGATGCCGCGCGCCCCTGTCTGCATCTGAGTGATTTGACCCGACTGCTGGCGCTGACGGCCACCAGCAAGGTGGGCGGAATTCTTGCCGCGCCGGTGCGTGATACCATGAAGCGTGCTGTTGCTGGCCGCAGTGATATCGGCCATACCGTCGAGCGTGAAGCCCTGTGGCACGCGCTGACGCCGCAGCTGTTCCCGCTGGCGCTGCTGCGCGACTGCCTGCTGCGTGCGCTGAACGACGGCGCGACCATCACTGATGAGGCTTCGGCGCTGGAGCATTGCGGTTACCATCCTGAACTGGTCAGCGGCCGCAGTGATAACCTGAAGGTGACGCGGCCGGAAGACCTGGCGCTGGCGCAATTTTATCTGACCCAAATACAGAGTTAGGAGAACACATAATGCGTATCGGTCACGGTTTTGATGTACATGCCTTTGGCGGCGAAGGCCCGCTGATTATTGGTGGCGTGCGTATTCCTTACGAGAAAGGTCTGCTGGCACACTCCGACGGCGACGTTGCGCTGCACGCGCTGACAGACGCGCTGCTGGGGGCGGCCGCCCTGGGCGATATCGGCAAACTGTTCCCGGACACCGATGAGGCCTATAAAGGCGCAGACAGCCGCGAACTGCTGCGGGAAGCCCTGCGTCAGATTGCTAAAAAAGGCTATCGCGTGGGTAACGTTGATGTCACGATCATTGCTCAGGCCCCGAAGATGCTGCCCCATTCGCCACAGATGCGCATCAATATTGCGGAAGATCTCGGTATTCATATGGATGATGTCAACGTGAAAGCGACGACCACTGAGAAACTCGGGTTTACCGGGCGCGGCGAAGGCATTGCCTGTGAAGCCGTTGCCCTGCTGATAAAGGCGTAACGCATGGATTTAAGCAAACAGGGCTGGCTGCACGGTCAGCCGGTGGCCAGCGGCGTGCTGAAGGCCAGTGCTGAAGACTTCAGGGTCATTGAAGATCTCGGCTACGTGCCGGACGGAGAGGGTGAACAGCTGCTGGTACGCATCCGCAAAAATGGCTGTAATACCCGCTTTGTCGCAGAAGCGCTGGCCAAATTTGTCGGTATTCATCCACGTGACGTCAGTTTTGCCGGGATGAAGGATCGCCACGCGGTGACCGAACAGTGGTTCTGCCTGCGCATACCGGGCAAAATTACGCCAGATCTGACCGCGTTTGAATTGACGGGCGTCGAGGTGCTGGAAAGCGCCCGCCATCGCCGTAAATTGCGGACCGGTGCGCTACAGGGCAATGCTTTCACGCTGGTACTGCGCCAGATTTCTGACCGTGATGCGGTGGAACAGCGCCTGCAGCTGATTGCCCGTGACGGTGTGCCCAACTATTTTGGCAGCCAGCGTTTTGGCCACGAAGGTAATAACCTGACAATGGCGCAACGCTGGGCCGCCGATGAAATCCGCGTGCGCGAGCGCAATAAACGCAGTTTCATTCTCTCTGCCGCGCGAAGCGCGATGTTTAATCAGGTGGTGAGTGACCGTCTGGCGCAGCAGGGCTCCCTGACCCGGGTCCTGCCGGGCGATGCTCTGCAGTTAACCGGACGCGGCAGCTGGTTTGTGGCAGAGGCGGCGGAACGGGATACCTTACAACAGCGTGTTGATGCCAGTGAACTGCGTATCACCGCACCGCTGCCGGGCAGCGGCGAGTGGGGTACACGCGATGAAGCGCTGGCCTTTGAGCAAAACAGCCTGTCAGGTGAAGGTGCGCTGATTGCCCTGATGGATCGTGAACGCGTGGAAGCCGCACGCCGCGCCATGCTGGTTATCCCCCGCGATTTGCAGTGGAACTGGCAGGATGACGTCACGCTGGAGATGGCCTTCTGGCTGCCTGCAGGCAGCTTTGCCACCAGTGTAGTGCGCGAACTGCTGCTGACCCAGGGCAGCGCGGCTGAGGTCGACGAGTAGTTTTTTTATTCATCTGCCCCAGTGACAGAGCCTGCTATCCCAGCAGGCTCTGCTGTTTTACTCCCTTAAGTCAGTTTGTTCACTCTGTATTTCCCCGCTTCGTCCCCCTTCAATTGCTGACAATTTGCGGTGTTCCGCACTTTGGTTACAATGCGCAATAATTTTACAGTTTTGTTAATGGGAATACGGATGAATAAGCCCCATCAGCCTGTGCCGGAGCGCACAACGGCTTTTGTACCTCTGAAGATAATGGCCAGCGGCGTGGCGCTGCCACCCGGCTGTGTGACGTCCGCGATGCTCGACGAGCGTCTGGGATTCCGCCCTGGCTACGTTGAGAAACGTTCCGGGATTACCCATCGCTTTCACGCCGACCATCAGGCGAGCCAGGCGCAGCTGGGGGCCGATGCGCTTGACGCCGCACTGCGTGCGCGGGATATCAACCCTGACAGTATTGACCTGCTGATATTTGCTTCCGCCATTGCGGTGCAGGCGCTGCCGTGCAGCGCCATTCAGGTGCTGAAGCTGTCGCGCCTGACCCCAGGCACGGCGGTATTTGATATTAACAGTAGCTGCGTCAGCTTCGTTTCTGCCCTGCAGGTGGCGGGCGGCCTGGTGAACTGCGGTGCCTACCAGCGAATTGCCATTGTCTCCGCCGAACTGGCCTCGCGCGGTATCGACTGGGAACATGAGGAGTCATCGCTGATCTTCGGGGACGGTGCAGCCTGCGCTATTGTTGAACGCGGCGACGGACGCAGCGGTATTCTCGCCTGCCTGATGGAAAGCTGGCCGGACGGCAGTGAACTCTGTGAGATCCGCGCCGGTGGCACGCGGCGTAATCCGCGTGCCGGCATGTCCGACAGCGATTTTCTCTTCCACATGCAGGGTAAAAAACTGTTCCGCCAGGCATCCGGGCTGATTGAAGATTACCTGGCACGACTGCTCGGCATGGCCGGGCTGACCCTGGCGCAAGTGGCCACCGTGGTGCCGCATCAGGCCAGCCACCTGTCGCTGGAACACATGCGGAAACGGCTAAACGTCAGCAGCGACGCGCTGATCGATATCTATCGCTATCGTGGCAATCAGGTGGCCGCATCGATCCCCAGCGCCCTGCATGAGGCGATCGTCAGCGATCGCTTTGATAAAGGTCCGGTGATGCTGATAGGCACCGCCGCCGGTCTGACCCTTGGCGGCATGGTTCTGCTGCCGTGAAGGTACTGGTGACGGGCGCGACCAGCGGACTGGGGCGCAATGCCGTTGAGTGGCTGCTGGCCGCCGGACATACGGTATATGCCACCGGACGCGATCGCAGCGTGGGAGAACAGCTCAGACAGGCGGGTGCGGTTTTTACGGCTCTTGATCTGTCTGTTGCGACGGAAGCTGAGTGCGCAGCGCTGATCGGTGATGCGGAAACGGTCTGGCACTGCGCCGCCAAATCGTCGCCCTGGGGACGGCGTGAGGCATTCTGGCAGGCGAATGTGACCGCCACGGAACGCCTGACGGCCGCCGCCGGACAGCGGGGGGTGAAGCGATTTATTCATATCTCCACGCCCTCCCTCTACTTTGATTATTCTCCTCAGTTGCAGATTGAGGAACACTTCCGCGCCCGGCGGTTTGCCAACCACTACGCCGCCAGCAAATATGCCGCCGAGCAGGTGGTGTTGCAGCGGGTAGCCAACTATCCCGCGACCACCTTTGTCATGCTCCGGCCCCGTGCCATATTTGGCGCTCACGACCGGGTCATTGTGCCACGGCTGCTGGCCCAGCTTCGGCGTGATAACGGTATCCTGCGCCTCCCCAGGGGCGGCCGGGCGCTACTCGATCTGACATTCGTGCTCAACGTCGTGCAGGCGATGTGGCTGGCCAGCGATGTCCCCGGCCTCGCCTCCGGTGCCGTGTATAACATCACCAACCAGCAGCCCGTCACGCTGGCAGAGGTGCTGTACCCGCTGCTCAATCAGCAGCTGGGTCTGGCCTGCGAGATCCGCTCACTGCCCGCCGGTCTGCTGTATGGCGTAGCGACGCTGATGGAGGGGGTGGCGTTACTGACGCGGCGGGAACCGCTGCTGACCCGCTACAGCGTGGGGGCCGTCAGCGTGGACATGACCCTCAGCCAGCGGCGGGCGATCGACGAGCTGGGCTATCGCCCGCACTATTCCATGGACGAGGCGATTGCGCTGACCGGTGCATGGTGGCGGCAGCAGGGAGTCGGCACACGTGGCTAAGCTGACAACGTTCGAGGTAGGTTACTGCACGCACCGTGGCTGCATGGCGCTGCGCGGAGCCGGACTGCGCGTCTGCCGCTTCCCCGCCCGGGCCTGGCTGCTGGAGGCGAATAACCGACGCTGGCTGTGGGATACCGGTTATGCCAGCCACTTTATCGACCATACCCGTCAGGGGGTTTTCCGCCTGTATCAGCAGCTGACGCCGGTCTATTTCTCGCCGCAGCAGGCGCTGGTGGCACAGCTGGGCCTGGCCGGGTATCAGCCCGCCGATATACAGGGGCTGATAATTTCCCATTTTCATGGCGACCATATTGCCGGGCTGCATGATTTTCCGGGCGTACCGATGATCTGTTCCGGTGAAGGTTGGCAGAAAATCCGTCCGCTGCGCGGATTACGGGCGGTAAAAAACGCTTTTGTGCCGGGGCTGATCCCGTCTGATTTTGACGCGCGCGTGCAGTATGTGGAACGCTTTCCGGTGGTGACGTTACCTGCCGATCTCCACCCTTTTGAACAGGGGTGGGAGCTGCCTGGCAGTCACGGTGAAATTGTGCTGGTTTCCCTGCCGGGGCATGCCGCCGGGCATCTGGGCGCGTTTGTCCGCCAGGATGACGGCTGGACACTGTTGGCCAGTGATGCGGCCTGGTGCCCGGATAACTATCAGAAGCTGCATGGTCCTTCCCGGCTGGCCAGCCTGATCATGGATAACAGTGCGGCTTATTATGCCACCCTAAACCGGCTGAACCAGCTGTGGCGTGGTGGCAAGGTGCGTATTCTTCTGTGTCACGAGGGGGACTTATGATCCCGGTAAGAATGCTGTGGCACTATTTTCGCGCCCGCAGGCTGGCCTTCCGCGACCGTGCCGCGCTGGAGCGCTGGCAGGCGCGGCAGCTCAGACGCTTTGCGCGGCGGGTAATGGCAAAAAGTCCGTTTTATGCCCCGTATCAATCACTGCCGCTGTCGGCCTGGCCTGTCTGCGATAAAGCCCGGATGATGGCCCACTTTGATCGGATGAATACCGCCGGGCTGTCGGTTGACGCGCTGCTTGCATGTGCCCTGAAAAGTGAACGGGAGCGGGATTTTGCGCCGAAGGTCGGGCGCTTCAGCGTCGGCTTATCGTCCGGGACCTCCGGTCGCCGCGGCGTGTTCGTTGTCAGTCCGCAGGAGCAGCGTATCTGGGCGGGGGGCATGCTGGCCAAAATGCTGCCGCGCGGACTGCTCTCCGGCGAGCGGGTGGCGCTGTTCCTGCGCGCTGATAATCATCTGTATCACAGTGTGAATACCCGCTGGCTGAGTCTGGCGTTTTTCGACCTTTTTGCCCCATTTGACCATCATTTGCAGACGCTACCGCAGTTTTCGCCGACGATTATCGTTGCCCCGGCGCAGGTACTGCGCGCGTTGGCGCTGGCGGTACAGAGCGGACAGCTGGTGCTAAAGGTCAGCCGGGTGATCTCGGTAGCAGAAGTGCTGGAGCCTCAGGATCGACAGCTGTTGACGGAGGTGTTCGGTGATGTGGCTGAGGTCTACCAGGCTACCGAAGGATTCCTGGCGGCCACCTGCTCCCACGGTCGCCTGCACCTTAATGAAGAGTTTATTCATATTGAACCGGAGTGGATTGATGAACGCCGGTTTACGCCTGTCATCACCGACTTTACCCGGCGTACGCAGCCGGTGATCCGTTACCGACTGGATGATGTGCTGGTGGCGGCGGCCGAACCCTGCCCCTGCGGGCGGCCAACCCGCGTGCTGGACGCCATCGAAGGGCGGCGCGATGACCAGCTTCTGCTGCGTAATCTGAAAGGCGAGGAGCAGGGGGTGTTTGCCGATGTGTGTAGCCGGGCCATTGCCCGTACGCTGCCGCTGACCAGTGATTACCGCCTGGTGCAGTCGGGAGAGCAGAACCTGCAGCTGCTCAGTGATGCCAGTGAACAACAGCTTATTGCCTGCCAGCAGGCGCTGATTGCGCTGTTTGCACAGCAGGGGATCGCCACGGCGTCGTTACGCTGGGAACTAAGCGTGCGGCCGATAATGCCGCAGTTTGACCGCAAGCGACGGCGAATTATCCGCCTGAAGGGAGAGGAAGGATGACACTGTTACATCGCTTACTGGCGATGCTGGTGGGCTGGGGCAGCGTGGGGGGGATTTATACTTTCAGCGATCGCTGGCAGGGGCCGGGAACGGTGATGCAGCCCGGTCTTATCGACCGCGCGATCCCCTTCAGTCCAGACGCGATCTGGCTTTACCTCTCCTTTTTTCTGCTGATCCCGGCGGGGTACCTGTACTGCCGGGTGGAAAAACTGCGCTGGCTGACGGTCTCGATGATCCTGACGGCGCTGGTGTGCGGAGCCGTCTATATGCTGTGGCCGACCACACTGGTCTACCCGCACGACGGCGGCCAGGGGCTGAGTTCACGGCTGCTGGCCAGGCTGGCAGCTGCCGACTCGACGCAAAACTGTTTGCCGTCACTGCATATGGCGCTGTCGTTGCTGGCGGTATGGGCACTCTACCGGCGTGACCGGCCTGTGCGCAGTGGACTACTGTTACTGTGGGGCGTACTGATTGCGGTATCGATACTGCAACTGCGCCGTCACCTGTTTATTGACCTGGTAAGCGGCGCTGGCGTGGCGTTACTCTGCGGCGGGATCTGCCTGCGTGCAGCACAGGCGTTTACTTTTGTACGGAGAGAGCAGCGATGAGCGAGCTGGTACTGCCGATTGTGGCCATGGTATTGCTGGTGATGGGGGAGGCGCTGGTGCTGCACCGCCAGGACAGGCAGCAGGTGCAGTGGCATGATGTGGTCTTTAACCTCAACTCCGGTCACATCATGCTGTGGCTCTTCCGCGGGCTGGAAGTCACCTGCTATGGCTATGTTGCCCTGCATTTCAGCCAGCACTGGCTGGACGCGCTGCCCACCTGGGGACTGTGGCTGTTTGCGCTGCTGGCGTGGGATTTTGCTTTTTACTGGCTGCACCGCCTGCATCATCGTTTCAGCCTGCTGTGGGCGGTACACGTGGTGCATCATCAGGGAGAGCATTTTAATCTGTCGCTCGGGGTGCGTAACTCCTGGTACTCCTCGCTGACGTCGATCCCCTTCTTCCTGCTGCTGGCGCTAGCGGGCGTGCCGCTGTCGGTCTTTGTAACCGTCTCTATTTTCCACTATACCGTGCAGCTGTTTAACCATAATGCGCTGACCCCAAAGCTGGGCTGGCTGGAGTCGGTACTGGTGACGCCAAATCATCACCGCGTGCATCACGTCTGCGACCGGGCGTATTCCGACAAGAACTTCGGTGGCAGCTTTATTTTCTGGGACAAGCTGTTTGGCACCTTTGCCCGCCTGCCGGAAACAGAATACCGTTTTGGCACTGCGGGGGAACGGGCATCGCAAAATCCCTTCTGGGCCAGCAACCGGCCGCTGTTCCGTCTGCTTAAACTACCGTTTTCGCCGGTGAACGGTGCGGCCACGTTCCACTGTCGTGCACGGGCGCTGATCAGCGGCATGCTGCTGCTGTTTGTGCTGGTGGCCAGCTATGTGTGGATCTACGGCTACGGTTACCAGAACATCAGCAGCGAGCAGGTGACGCTGTTTATGCTGCTGGCGCTGGGGGCAGTCGCGCTGGGGGGCCTGTCAGAAGGGCGGCGCTGGAGCCCGTTACTCTGGCTGGCGGTCGGGCTGGCCTGCCCCTTCTGGTTTGCGCTGTGTCGGGAAACCGTTGAACCCTGGCTTTTCGCAGCCATGCTGGTGGCGCTGCACAGCATGGTGCTGGCGCTGGGCTGGGGGCGTCAGGCGCTGCAGGCGGAGGTGAAACATGGCTGATTCACTCCCGCCGCTGCGCTATCCGCCGGACGGGGAACAGGCGTTCCACCGGGCATTGCAGCGCGCAGCACATCAGTATCTGTCGTCGCATCAGGATCATCGCTTTGCCGGAGGCCGGCAGTGGCTGAAGGCCGGGCTGCTGCTGGGACTGTGTGTCTCCTGTTATCTTCTCAGCCTGTTTCAGTCCAGCCAGAGCGGTTTTTTTATCTGCTATATGCTGTTTATGCTGATGGCGATGCTGCTCAACATCAACGTTAATCACGATGCCAGCCACGGGGTCTTCAGCCGTTCGCCCCGGCTTAATCGTCTTATCAGCCGGGTAGTGACGCTGCCGCTCGGGCTGGATCCGGACTACTGGCGCGTGCGGCACGTCTATTTTCATCATGCTTACGCCAACATTGAACATTACGATCTGGATACCGAGGAGAATGGCTTCTTCCGGCAAACGCCGTATCAGCGCTGGCGGCCCTGGATGCGCTGGCAGCATCTTTACTGGCCGCTGATTGCCGCGCTGTCGTTACCCTATCTGACATGGGTGTTTGACTGGGCAGATCGCTGTGGAAAAACGCCGCTGGCGGATCGGCGTATGATGCCGGGCGTTCGCGGCTGGCTGCTCTTCTGCGGCTTTAAGGTGCTGCATTTACTGCTGGTACTGGCTGTCCCGCTGTGGGCGGCAGAGCAGCAGGGGATGGGGATGGGCGTGGTGCTGTTGGCCTGGCTGTGCTGTCAGATGGTGGCGTCCCTGTTTGTGGTGTTTCTGCTGCTGGGCACGCACTGGGCCGAAGCGGAATTTTATGAGGTGGGGCCGGACGGCACGCTGCCGCAGGGCTGGTATCGCCATAACTTTGCCACCGCCTGCGACTGGTTGCCCGAACCCGCCTGGCTAGGGCATTTCACTGGCGGGCTGAATCTGCACCTGACGCACCATCTGTTCCCCGGCTGGCACCACCGGCATTATCCGGCGCTGGCGGCGATTATCGCCCGGCTGGCCCCAGAGCACGGTATGAATTACCGCTGTATCCGCTATCGCGAACTGCTGCGGCGTCAGCAGGTATTTCTGCGACGCATGGGCGAGCCGGAGGCGACGCGATGACGCCCCCGCCGCTGCGTTTTGCCCGTGAGAACCTGCAGTTTCACCGTGAGCTGACCCGCGCTACGCAGGTCTGGCTCGAGGCTCACGGTGAGCACCGCTTCGCCGACGGCGGGATGATCGCTAAAGTGGTGGTGCTGGTACTGCTGGCTGCGTCCTGCGGCGCGCTGGGGCTGCAACAGACGCACTGGCTGGGTTGGGCCGCCTGTCAGTTTGGCGTCAGTGTCTTTGCCATGCTGCTGGCGATCAACGTGGTCCATGACGCGTCGCATCAGGCGTTTTTCAGGTCGCGGGCCGCTAACCGCTGGCTCAGCGTGCTGGCCGCTATTCCACTTGGTCTGGACCCGGAGTGCTGGCGGGTGCGCCACGTACTGATGCACCATGCCGGGAATAATGTCATGGGCTATGACCCGGATATGGAAGAGAACGGTATCCTGCGGCAGTCACGTTTTCAGCGCCTGCGGCCGTTAATGCGTTATCAGCGCTATTACTGGCCGCTGGTCGCGGCGCTGACGTTCCCCTATTACATCTGGCTGTTTGACTGGCTGGATCGCGCCGGGCAGACGCGCGTCGGTGCCAAAATGCGCCTGCAGGGTGTGAAGGGCTGGACGGCTTTTTTACTGGTCAAACTGGGCCATTTTTTACTGGTGCTGGCGCTGCCGTTTTGGCTGCTGCCGCCGTCACTGGGTATCGGCACCCTTGTGCTGGTCTATCTGGCCTGCCAGATGATGGCTTCGCTGGTGTTTGTCATGCTGATCCTCGGAACGCACTGGGCAAAAGGCAACAGCTATCTGCCCACGGAACAGGGCAAACTGTCGCACAGTCGCTACAGCCATCTGTTCGCCACGACCTGCGACTGGCTGACCCGGCCACGCTGGCTGGGGTACTGGCTGGGGGGGATGAATCTCCATCTGACGCATCACCTGTTTCCGCACTGGTGTCACCGCCACTATCCGGTGCTGGCCGGGATCATTGCCACCGTTGCAGCGCGTTATGGGTATGATTATCAGTGCCTGACCCTGAGCCAGTTGCTGAGTTCCCAGCAGCAATTTTTACAGCAGCTGGGAAATGACCACAGTGAAAAATGACCGGGGCAGGCTGTAAGGGCCGCCCTTCCTCCTTCGGTTAACCAGACATTTACACCTACCACTCCCTCGTGCATCCAGCTAAAATGTTTTCAGCCACACCTCTTCCCAGTCATTCGATGTTATCTGCAGGGAAAGGTGATCAAATTTATCAACAGGTTAGGTGACAATGCGCATTTTGCTGAGTAACGATGACGGTATCCACGCGCCAGGCATTCAGACGCTGGCGAAAGCGCTACGTGAATTTGCCGAAGTGCAGGTGGTTGCTCCGGACCGCAATCGTAGCGGGGCATCGAACTCTCTGACGCTGGAAACACCCCTGCGAACCTTTAACTATCCCAATGGTGATATAGCGGTCGAGATGGGTACGCCAACCGACTGCGTCTATCTGGGCGTCAATACCCTGATGCGGCCTAAGCCGGATATTGTCGTTTCAGGAATTAATGCCGGCCCTAATCTGGGGGATGATGTGATTTACTCTGGTACGGTGGCCGCTGCTATGGAAGGGCGGCATCTGGGACTACCGGCGTTGGCGGTCTCTCTCAACGGGCATCTGCACTACGACACGGCCGCTGCCGTCACCTGCTCAATCCTGAAAGCCTTGCTGCGCGAGCCACTGCGTACCGGACGCATCCTTAATATCAATGTTCCGGATCTGCCTCTTGACCAGATAAAGGGGATCCGTGTTACCCGCTGTGGCAGCCGTCATCCCAGCGATCAGGCCATCCCACAGCAGGATCCGCGCGGTAATACGATGTACTGGATCGGCCCACCGGGTGAAAAGCTGGATGCCGGCCCGGATACCGATTTCGCCGCTATTGATGAAGGCTATGTGTCCGTTACCGCTTTGCATGTTGACCTGACTGCTCACCCCGCGCAGGAGGTCGTCTCTTCCTGGTTAGACAGCGTTGAGGTCAACCGCGAATGGTGAGTGGGCGCATAGAGACGTTGCTGGCACAGCTGCGCCAGCAGGGTATTGACGACGAGCGATTGCTGAAGGCCATTGAAGAGGTGCCGCGTGAGCGCTTTGTTGATGAGGCTTTTGAGCATAAAGCCTGGGAAAATATGGCGCTGCCGATAGGTTCCGGGCAGACGATTTCTCAGCCTTATATGGTCGCAAAAATGACGTCGCTGCTGGCGCTCACGCCTTCGTCACGCGTGCTGGAAATTGGCACCGGATCCGGCTATCAGACCGCCATTCTGGCGCACCTTGTCGGGCACGTCTGTTCGGTAGAGCGGATCAAAGGCTTACAGTGGCAAGCCAAGCGTCGCCTGAAGCAGCTTGACCTGCATAATGTCTCGACCCGGCACGGCGATGGCTGGCTGGGCTGGCCGTCACGGGGGCCGTTTGACGCGATCATCGTCACCGCGGCACCGCCAGAAATCCCGCAGGCGCTGATGTCACAGCTTGATGAGGGCGGTGTGATGGTGCTGCCCGTCGGGGAAGAGCAGCAGGTCCTGCAGCGCATTCGCCGCATCGGTGATGAGTTCATTATCGACACGGTTGAGCCCGTCCGTTTTGTCCCACTGGTTCAGGGGGATCTCGCCTGATCGCCATAACCAGGATATTTCTATACAACTGTTTCGTGGCACCCTGCCTGTGATATTGCTAGTATCTGACTGAATTTGCGCATGCGGGCCCGGTTGCCGTCAGTCATGCTGCTGTTATGAAGTTTTTTTTCGTCAAAGTGTTGCCGTTATGGGGGATTAAATGAGCACGGGAAGCCCAGTATTTAAGTTACGCCGTCTTGCGGCCGTTTCATTAGTAGGATTTTGGCTGGCAGGCTGTTCCAGCAGCGATAATGCGCAGGCCCCCATCAGCTCCGTTGGCGGAAATGACTCCGGCATGATGAGCAGCAATGCTGGTAATTCCGGTAATGCAGGTATGGTCAGCAATGGCGGTGGCGGCAACAGCGGTTTAGTGCCTTCGGCGCGCCCCCCTGCTTCAGGCGGAGGGATGGTAGCTTCATCCTCAGCGGGCCAGAATCAAAATGTGGTCACTGAAAATGGTCGTATTGTGTACAACCGTAGTTATGGGAATATTCCGAAAGGTAGCTATGGCGGCGACACCTATACGGTTAAACGGGGTGATACACTCTTCTATATTGCCTGGATAACCGGTAACGATTTCCGCGATCTGGCCCAGCGCAATAATGTCGCGGCGCCTTATGGGCTCAACGTTGGCCAGCAATTACAGGTGGCTAATGGTTCCGGCACGCCGATTACCGGCGGTAATGCGGTGACGGCAGCGGATGCAAACGCAGGCGGAATGACGACGGCATCCTCTGGTTCACAAATGACTGCCGGAACGGTTGCACACCAACCGGTAATTACGTATTCTGAGGATTCAGGTACACCAAGTGAAGGCAAAATGCTGCCTTCGTCCGGGAAAACTGCTGCAACGACAACAGTTCCGGTTACCGCCCCGACCGTGAGTAGTACAACAGACAGCACCACGCCCGTGGGCAGCTGGCGTTGGCCGACAGACGGTAAAATTATCGATAACTTCTCTGCTTCCGAAGGCGGAAATAAAGGTATCGATATTGCGGGCTCGCGCGGTCAGTCCGTCATTTCCACCGCCTCCGGTCGTGTGGTCTATGCCGGTAACGCTCTGCGCGGTTACGGTAATTTGATTATCATCAAACATAATGATGACTACCTGAGTGCGTATGCCCACAACGATTCGATGCTGGTCCGTGAACAACAAGAAGTGAAAGCGGGTCAGAAGATTGCCACAATGGGTAGTACCGGCACGAGTTCGGTTAGATTGCACTTTGAAATTCGTTACAAGGGGAAATCCGTAAATCCGTTGCGTTACTTACCGCAACGTTAAGCCGGCAGAACCCTGGTGTTCTGCCCTGAGATCACGGGTAGGAGCCGCTTATGAGCCAGAATACGCTGAAAGTTAATGATTTAAATGAAGACGCGGAATTCGACGAAAACGGAGCTGAGGTTTTTGATGAGAAAGCACTTGTCGGAAATGAACCTGGTGATAACGACTTAGCTGAAGAAGAGCTGTTATCACAGGGCGCAACCCAGCGCGTACTGGATGCGACGCAGCTCTACTTAGGGGAGATTGGTTACTCTCCATTGCTTACGGCCGAGGAAGAAGTTTTCTTTGCTCGTCGTGCACTCCGTGGGGACGTGCCTTCGCGTCGCCGCATGATCGAAAGTAACCTGCGTCTGGTCGTGAAGATTGCCCGTCGTTACAGCAATCGTGGTCTGGCACTGCTTGACCTGATTGAAGAAGGTAACCTGGGCCTGATCCGCGCCGTCGAGAAGTTTGACCCTGAAAGAGGGTTCCGCTTCTCAACGTATGCCACATGGTGGATTCGTCAGACGATTGAACGGGCGATAATGAATCAAACCCGAACGATTCGCCTGCCGATTCATATCGTGAAAGAACTGAATGTTTATCTGCGTACCGCGCGTGAACTTTCCCACAAGCTTGACCATGAGCCGAGTGCGGAAGAGATCGCCGAACAGTTAGATAAGCCTGTTGATGATGTCAGCCGGATGCTGCGCCTCAACGAACGCATTACTTCGGTTGATACGCCTCTGGGCGGTGATTCCGAGAAAGCGCTGCTGGACATCCTGGCCGATGATAAAGATAACGGCCCGGAAGATACCACGCAGGACGATGATATGAAGCAAAGCATCGTTAAATGGTTGTTCGAACTGAACGCCAAGCAGCGCGAAGTGTTGGCACGTCGTTTCGGACTGTTAGGTTATGAAGCGGCCACATTGGAAGATGTGGGTCGCGAAATCGGTCTGACCCGTGAGCGTGTTCGCCAGATTCAGGTTGAAGGATTGCGCCGCCTGCGTGAGATTTTGCAGGCTCAGGGATTGAATATTGAAGCGCTGTTCCGCGAATAATTTACGCGGATCCTGTTGTGCGGTACAGCGTACAACGGCCTGATAAACAGTAATGCCTGAGACGGTGACTTCGGTCACCGTTTTTTTTTGGCTGCTGATAACCTCAGACTTCACCACACTGCAGTGCCCACACTGCGGCTTCAACCCTGGACTTCATCTGCAGCTTTTTCAGCAGATGCTTCACATGTACCTTGACGGTGCTCTCACTAATACCTAAACGACGGGCGATCAGCTTGTTACTCATCCCCTGTGCAATCAGCCTGAGTACGTCCCGCTCCCGCGTCGTGAACTCGGGGTTACCGGTCTGTCGCGGAGAGCGCTGCTGCCGGAGGCTGGCCGCCAGCACGGGTGGGAGGGTGTCACTCAGCACCAGCTCACCGGCGGCGGCCCGGTGCAGGCATTCCAGTAGCGCCTCTGGCTCCATATCTTTCAGCAGGTAACCATCGGCTCCCCGCTTCAGCGCATTAATCACATCGTCTTCATAGTCTGAAACGCTGAACACGACAATATGGCCACAGGCATCGATGGCCCGCAGCTGTTCCAGCGTTTCCAGCCCGTTCATGCCGGGCATATTCAGATCGAGCAGGATCAGATCCACTTCATGCTGTTCTGCCAGCCTGACGCCGTCCACGCCATTGCTGGCCTCAGCGACCACCTTCAGCCGCGCGTCAAGACCGATAAGCTGTTTCAGACCGTTACGGATCATCGGATGGTCGTCGATCAATAAAACACTGGCCGGTTTCGTTGAAAGTACCTGCGTAAGCTGTGTTGTCATCCTCTTTTCCTGCTGATGGTGGGGGGGCGTTCCGTCTCTCAAGGTGAAGTTTTAACCTGCGGATTGTCACTGATTCAGAACATCATGCCCATACCTATTTTGTGGTAATACCGAATAGCCAGCCTGTACCTGCCGCATTATCCCTGGCAAAAAAAAGTTACCCAAGAATATGAATTATATGGCTTATTTTACTCATTTTCGCTGACTCTTAGGAAGTATCCTCATTCTGTGGCCGGCTTATCACCTGCCATCGGGTTGATACACGTCAAGTCAGACCGCGCAGGAGGTGTTCAGGATAGGCTGGTTATTACACAGCTATTGAGAAAATTATGTCGAAAATTAACGCATCTTCAGGGAAAGAAAATAGTGCGGTAATCCAGGACTGGCAGCCTGAAAATACCGTGTTCTGGCAACAAACGGGCAAACGGATTGCCAGTCGCAATCTGTGGATATCCGTTTTCTGTCTGTTGCTGGCCTTCTGCGTCTGGATGCTGTTCAGCGCCGTCGCCGTCAATCTTAATAAGGTGGGGTTCAACTTTTCCACCGACCAGCTGTTCCTGCTGACGGCACTCCCGTCGGTTTCCGGGGCCATCCTGCGCGTTCCTTACTCCTTTGTGGTGCCGGTGTTTGGCGGGCGTCGCTGGACGGCGTTTAGCACGGCCCTGATGCTGGTACCCTGCATCTGGCTGGGGTTTGCCGTGCAGAACCCAGCCACACCTTTCGCCGTCTTTGTGATTATTTCACTTCTGTGCGGTTTTGCCGGGGCTAACTTTGCCTCCAGCATGGGTAATATCAGCTTCTTCTTCCCAAAAGCCCGTCAGGGTGGCGCGCTGGGTATCAATGGCGGCTTAGGCAACCTTGGCGTCAGCGTGATGCAGCTGTTTGCCCCCCTCGCCATTTCAGTGGCGATGTTCAGCTGGTTTACCGGCCCCTCTGCCCATGCAGAAAACGGGCTGTGGCTGGAGAATGCAGCCTGGATGTGGGTGCCGTTGCTGGTGATTGCCACACTGGCTGCCTGGTTCGGTATGAACGATCTGGCCGCCGCGAAAAGCTCATTACGACAGCAGCTGCCGGTGCTGAAGCGCGGACATCTCTGGATCCTCTCGCTGCTCTATCTCGCCACGTTCGGCTCCTTTATCGGCTTTTCCGCCGGTTTTGCCATGCTGTCTAAAACGCAGTTCCCCGATGTGGTCATCATGCATTACGCCTTCTTCGGGCCGTTTATTGGCGCGCTGGCGCGTTCGGCGGGTGGCATGCTGTCCGATCGCCTCGGGGGTGTGCGCGTCTCCCTGTTCACCTTCGTGCTGATGGCGGTCTTCACTGCGCTGCTATTCCTGACGCTACCGGGAGAGGGCCAGTCGGGGTCATTTATCGCTTTCTATGGCGTATTTATGGTGCTGTTCTTTGCCGCTGGCTTGGGCAGTGGATCGACCTTCCAGATGATCGCCGTCATCTTCCGCAAAATCACGGTAGACCGGGTTAAAGCCGCAGGCGGAAGCGATGAAGCCGCGCAGCGCGAGGCCGTCACCGATACCAGCGCAGCGCTGGGCTTTATCTCCGCTATTGGTGCACTGGGAGGCTTCTTTATTCCGCAGACCTTCGGCATGTCCCTGTCACTGAGTGGTTCACCCGCCGGGGCAATGAAAGTCTTCCTGCTGTTTTATGTGATTTGCATCGCGATTACCTGGCTGGTTTACGGCCGAAAAAAAATGAAATAAGTGCGCGAACCCTTTTAGTTTTTTTGGAGCATGTCGAATGAGCAAGTTTCTTGATCGGTTACGTTATTTCAAACAACTCGCCGAACCCTTTTCTGGCCAGCACGGGCAGACGCTGAATACCAACCGTGACTGGGAGGATGGTTATCGCAGCCGCTGGCAGCATGACAAAATTGTGCGTTCCACCCACGGTGTAAACTGCACGGGATCCTGTAGCTGGAAGATTTACGTTAAAAATGGTCTGGTGACCTGGGAAACCCAGCAGACGGACTATCCGCGTACTCGTCCGGATTTACCTAACCATGAGCCGCGCGGCTGCCCGCGCGGTGCTAGCTACTCATGGTATTTATACAGCGCGAACCGCCTGAAATATCCTCTGGTGCGTAAGCGTTTAATCAGCCTGTGGCGTGCCGCAAAAGCGCAACACAGTGACCCCGTGCTGGCGTGGCAGTCGATAGTCGAAAACCCCGATCAGGCAAAAAGCTACAAAGAAGCGCGCGGGCGCGGTGGTTTCGTGCGCTCTGACTGGCAGGAAGTGAATGAACTGATCGCCTCAGCCAATATCTATACGGCGAAGGCATTCGGGCCTGACCGCATTATTGGATTTTCACCGATCCCGGCGATGTCGATGGTCTCCTATGCAGCGGGTTCCCGTTATCTTTCGCTGATTGGGGGAACCTGTCTGAGTTTCTATGACTGGTACTGTGACCTGCCGCCTGCTTCACCGATGACCTGGGGCGAGCAGACCGACGTACCGGAATCCGCTGACTGGTATAACTCTGCCTATATCATCGCCTGGGGCAGTAACGTTCCTCAGACCCGAACCCCGGATGCGCACTTCTTCACTGAAGTCCGTTACAAAGGGACGAAAACCGTGGCGGTGACCCCGGACTATGCTGAAATCGCCAAGCTGTGCGATCAGTGGCTGAGCCCGAAGCAGGGGACCGACAGCGCACTGGCACTGGCCTTCGGGCATGTGATCCTGACGGAGTTCCACCAGCAACGTGAGGTGGAATATTTCCGCAACTATGTGCGCCAGTACACCGATATGCCAATGCTGGTTCTGCTGGAACAGCGTGAGGGCGGGTACTATGCCGCCGGCAGGATGCTGCGCGCCAGCGACCTGGTGGACGGTTTAGGTCAGGAAAATAATCCGCAGTGGAAGACCATCGCCATTAATCAGCAGAATGGCGAGCTGGTTGCGCCGCAGGGCTCCATTGGCTACCGCTGGGGTGAAAAAGGCAAATGGAACCTCGAGCAACGTGAAGGGAAAAACCAGCAGGAAGTGGAGTTACAACTCAGCCTGCTGGGTCAGCATGACGATATCGCCGACGTCGGATTCCCTTACTTTGGCGCGATAGATAACCCTAACTTCAAGAGCGTACAGCTGGACGAGATCCTGCTGCACAAACTGCCGGTCAAACGCCTGCAGCTGGCGGATGGTTCTGTTGCTCTGGTCACCAGCGTGTACGACCTGACGCTGGCTAACTACGGGATTGAACGCGGGCTGGATGACGCGAACTGTGCGGCCAGCTTCGATGAAGTGAAAGCCTACTCTCCGGCCTGGGCTGAACAGATCACCGGGGTACCGCGGCAGAACATCGTGCGGATTGCGCGCGAGTTTGCGGAGACGGCAGAAAAAACGCGTGGTCGTTCGATGATCATCGTCGGTGCCGGTCTCAACCACTGGTACCACATGGATATGAACTACCGTGGTCTGATCAATATGCTGGTGTTCTGCGGCTGCGTCGGCCAAAGCGGCGGCGGCTGGGCACACTATGTCGGTCAGGAAAAATTACGTCCGCAAACGGGCTGGTTACCGCTGGCGTTTGGCCTTGACTGGCAGCGTCCGCCACGCCAGATGAACGGCACCTCTTTCTTCTATAACCACTCCAGTCAGTGGCGCTATGAGACGCTGCGCACCGATGAGCTGCTGTCACCGCTGGCCGATAAGTCACGCTACGGCGGCAGCCTGATCGACTTTAACGTGCGCTCAGAGAGAATGGGCTGGCTGCCTTCTGCACCCCAGCTGAATACCAACCCGCTGCACCTTGCCGCCCAGGCAGAGGCGGCTGGCAAGACACCCCTGGCCTTTACCGTGGACGGCCTGAAAGATGGCAGCCTGCGTTTTGCCGCAGAACAGCCTGACAGCAAGGAAAACTTCCCACGTAACCTGTTTGTCTGGCGCTCCAACCTGCTCGGCTCCTCCGGTAAGGGCCACGAGTATCTGCTGAAGTATCTGCTGGGGACAGAAAGCGGCGTGCAGGGCGGCGATCTGGGTCAGCAGGGTGGGGTCAAACCCCAGGAAGTGGAGTGGCAGGATAACCCGGGAGAAGGGAAACTCGATCTGGTCGTCACCCTCGATTTCCGCATGTCCAGTACCTGTCTCTATTCGGATATCGTTCTGCCGACGGCGACCTGGTATGAAAAAGACGACATGAATACCTCGGATATGCATCCATTTATTCATCCACTGTCGGCGGCGGTTGACCCGGCCTGGGAATCGCGTAGCGACTGGGAAATTTATAAAGGGATTGCCAAAACGTTCTCTGAGCTCTGCGTGGGTCATTTAGGTAAAGAGACGGACGTGGTATTGCAGCCGATCCAGCACGACTCTGCCGCTGAACTGGGACAGCCGTTCGACGTCCAGGACTGGCACCGGGGTGAGTGCGACCTGATCCCGGGGAAAACGGCACCGCACATTATGACGGTGGAGCGTGACTATCCGGCCACCTGGGAGCGCTTTACCTCGCTGGGGCCGCTGCTGGACACCCTGGGCAACGGTGGGAAAGGGATCGGCTGGAACACCCAGACTGAAATCGACTTCCTGAAAAAACTGAACTACGTCAAAACTGAGGGGCCGGCGGCCGGTCGCCCAAATATCAACAGTGCGATTGATGCCGCTGAGGTGATCCTGTCGCTGGCACCGGAGACCAATGGTCAGGTCGCGGTGAAAGCCTGGCAGGCGCTGGGGCAGTTTACCGGGCGCGATCACACCCATCTGGCGCTGAATAAAGAGGATGAAAAGATCCGCTTCCGCGATATTCAGGCGCAGCCGCGTAAAATTATCTCCAGCCCGACCTGGTCCGGCCTGGAAGATGAGCACGTCTCCTACAACGCCGGTTACACCAACGTGCATGAGCTGATCCCGTGGCGTACCCTCAGCGGCCGTCAGCAGTTGTATCAGGATCATCAGTGGATGCGTGATTTCGGTGAAAGCCTGCTGGTGTACCGTCCGCCTATTGATACCCGCACGGTACAGCCGCTGCTCAATAAAAAGCCGAACGGCAATCCTGAGATGGCGCTGAACTTCCTCACGCCGCATCAGAAGTGGGGGATCCACTCAACCTATAGCGACAACCTGTTAATGCTGACGCTGTCACGCGGTGGGCCGATTGTCTGGCTGAGTGAAGAGGATGCCCGGGTGCTGGGCATTGAAGATAACGACTGGATCGAGGCGTTTAACGCCAACGGTGCGCTAACCGCCCGTGCGGTTGTCAGCCAGCGCGTACCGGCAGGGATGACCATGATGTACCACGCGCAGGAGCGCATTGTGAATATCCCGGGTTCAGAAATCACCAGCCAGCGTGGCGGGATCCACAACTCGGTGACCCGTGTGTGTCCTAAACCGACGCATATGATTGGCGGCTATGCGCAACTGGCTTACAGCTTCAACTATTACGGTACGGTCGGTTCCAACCGGGATGAGTTCGTTGTGGTGAGAAAAATGAATAACATTAACTGGTTAGATGGCGAAGGCAACGACGATTGCCAGGGAAGCCAGCAGGAGAAAGGCCAATGAAAATTCGCTCTCAGGTCGGAATGGTTCTGAATCTCGACAAATGTATCGGCTGCCACACCTGCTCGGTAACCTGTAAAAACGTCTGGACCAGCCGTGAAGGTATGGAGTACGCCTGGTTTAACAACGTGGAAAGTAAACCCGGTGTAGGCTTCCCTAACGCGTGGGAAGACCAGGAAAAGTGGAAGGGCGGGTGGATCCGTAAGATCAACGGCAGGCTGGTGCCTCGCATGGGTAACCGCGTCGGCGTCCTGTCTAAAATTTTCGCCAACCCCGATGTGCCCGGGCTGGACGACTATTATGAACCGTTCGACTTTGACTATCAGCATCTGCATAACGCGCCTGCCGGTAAGCATCAGCCGATTGCCCGTCCGCGATCGCTGATCACCGGGCAGCGAATGAAGAAGATCGAAAATGGCCCGAACTGGGAGGAGATCCTCGGCGGCGAATTTTCAAAGCGTTCTGAGGATAAAAACTTCGACCATATGCAGAAGGAGATGTACGGACAGTTCGAAAACACCTTCATGATGTATCTGCCGCGCCTTTGTGAACACTGCCTGAACCCGACCTGCGTGGCGACCTGCCCGAGTGGGGCGATCTACAAGCGTGCAGAAGATGGCATCGTGCTGATCGACCAGGACAAGTGCCGCGGCTGGCGGATGTGTATTACCGGCTGCCCGTACAAAAAAATCTACTTCAACTGGAAAAGCGGCAAGTCAGAAAAATGTATTTTCTGCTATCCGCGCATTGAAGCTGGCCAGCCTACCGTCTGCTCAGAGACCTGCGTCGGGCGTATCCGCTACCTCGGCGTGCTGCTGTATGACGCCGACCGTATTGAACAGGCGGCGGCGGTGGAAAATGAAAAAGATCTCTACCAGAGCCAGCTGGATGTCTTCCTTGACCCGCACGATCCACAAGTGATTGCGCAGGCGCTGAAGGATGGCGTACCGCAGAGCGTGATTGATGCTGCGCAGCAGTCCCCTGTCTATAAAATGGCCATGGACTGGAAGCTGGCGCTGCCGCTGCACCCTGAATATCGTACGCTGCCGATGGTGTGGTATGTACCGCCGCTGTCTCCGATCCAGTCAGTATCGGATGCCGGTATGCTTGCCCACAGCGGCGTGCTGCCGGATGTGGAGAGCCTGCGCATCCCGGTGCAATACCTGGCCAACCTGCTGACGGCCGGGGATACCGCCCCGGTACTGCAGGCGCTCAATCGCCTGATGGCCATGCGTCATTATAAGCGCGCTGAAACCGTGGACGGCGTTCATGACGTACGTGCGCTGGAGCAGGTCGGGCTGACGGAAGCACAGGCACAGGAGATGTATCGCTATCTGGCGATTGCTAACTACGAGGATCGCTTCGTGATCCCGAGCAGCCACCGTGAAATGGCGCGTGAAGCATTCCCGGAAAGCAAAGGCTGCGGCTTCAGTTTTGGCGATGGCTGCCACGGCAGTGACGGCAAATTCAACCTGTTCAACAGCCGACGCATAGATGCCATCGACGTTTCGAAGAAAACGGTGCCGGACGCGGAGAAAAACTCATGATCGCGTTGCGTATCATTGCCCGGTTGCTGGACTACCCGCAGCAGGATTTCGTTGACCATCAGCAAGAGATCCTGGATGCCCTGGCGCAGGCAAATGAACTGGATGCACACCAGCACCAGTTCCTCGCGCAGTTTATTCAGCAGGCCGCTGCCCGTCCTTTGCTGGACAGGCAGGCGGAATACAGCGAGCTGTTCGATCGCGGCCGGGCGACATCCCTGCTGCTTTTTGAACATGTGCACGGCGAGTCGCGCGATCGCGGTCAGGCGATGGTAGATCTGCTGGCACAGTATCGTGCCGATGGTCTTGAACTGAACGCTAAAGAGCTGCCTGATTTTTTACCTCTTTATCTGGAGTACCTGGCGCAGGGCGACCAGTCCCGCATCCGGCGTGGGTTACAGGATATTGCACCGATTCTGGCGCTGCTGGCAGCCCGTCTGTCACAGCGGCAGAGCGACTATGCGCCACTTTTCCCGCTGCTGCTGGCGCTGTCCGGCAGCAGTGCCGACCCACAGTCGCTTCAGACGCAGGTGGCTCAGGAAGCGCGCGATGATACCCCCGCCGCCCTGGATGCTGTCTGGGAGGAAGAGCAGGTGGCCTTTATCGCGCAGATGAACCCAGGCGGTGGCGGATGTGAATCCGCACAGAAATCGCATCCGGCTGCGGCAGTGATGCCGCAGTACCTTGATATTTCAGCAGTAACTATGGCGGCGAAAGGAGAGTAAATCATGGAGTTTTTGAATCGTTTCTTCTTTGATATTTACCCCTATCTGGCCGGGACGGTATTTCTGGTCGGGAGCTGGCTGCGTTATGACTACGGGCAGTACAGCTGGCGGGCAGGTTCAAGTCAGATGTTAAGTAAAAAAGGGATGCGCCTGGCGTCGAACCTGTTCCATATCGGCATCATCGGCATTCTGCTGGGGCATTTCGTCGGCCTGCTCACGCCGCACTGGGTGTATGAGCCTTTCCTGTCGGCTGGCGAAAAGCAGCTGCTGGCGATGGGAGCCGGTGGGGTGTTTGGTGCGATGACGCTGATTGGCGGTGCCCTGCTGCTGAAACGTCGTCTGACCAATGAACGGGTGCGGGCGACCAGCAGTTTTGCCGATATTCTGATCCTGACGCTGCTGGTGCTGCAGGCGGCCCTGGGGCTGACGACTATTCTGTTCTCAGCGCAGCATCTGGATGGCAGTGAAATGCTCAAGCTGGCCGGATGGGCGCAGAGTATTGTGACGTTCCAGGGCGGAGCTTCGGCACATCTTGACGGTGTGGCGGTAATCTTCCGTCTGCATATGGTGCTGGGAATGACGCTGTTCCTGCTGTTCCCGTTCTGCCGCCTGGTACATATCTGGAGCGCACCGGTCGAATACCTGACCCGTCGCTATCAGCTGGTACGTAACCGCCGTTAATCTGCAAAGCGGGGGCGAACCGGAACAGCCGGTCCTCCCTCATGGCAAGGACCGATCGTATGACGATCGGTCCTCTGTTTATACCAGTGATTTCAACCGGTAAATCCATTCCAGCGCCTGACGCGGGGACAGGGAGTCCGGATCCAGCGCCTCCAGGGCTTCCATTGCCGGGGAGGTTTCCTCCACCAGCAGCGGCAGCTGCGAACCATCCGCTTTCGTGGCCGCCGCGCTGCCCGACAACGCTTCCAGCTCCTTCAGCTTCTGACGCGCCCGTTTAATCACCTCTTTTGGCACGCCAGCCAGCGCCGCCACGGCCAGGCCATAGCTTTTACTCGCCGCCCCGTCCTGCACGCTGTGCATAAAGGCGATGGTATCGCCATGCTCGACCGCATCCAGATGCACGTTCGCCACCCCTTCAATCTGTTCAGGCAGCGTGGTCAGCTCGAAATAATGGGTGGCGAACAGCGTCATCGCCTTGATACGGCTGGCCAGGCTTTCGGCACAGGCCCAGGCCAGCGACAGGCCATCATAGGTTGACGTACCCCGGCCAATCTCATCCATCAGCACCAGGCTGAACTCGGTGGCGTTATGCAGAATGTTAGCGGTTTCGGTCATCTCAACCATAAAGGTTGAGCGCCCGGAGGCCAGATCGTCGGCCGCGCCAACGCGGGTAAAGATGCGGTCAATGGGGCCAATTACCGCCTGGGTCGCCGGGACGAAACTGCCAATATAGGCCATCAGAGTGATCAGCGCTGCCTGACGCATATAGGTACTTTTACCACCCATATTCGGGCCAGTGACAATCAGCATCCGGCGCTGCGGCGACAGAGACAGAGGATTGGCGATAAAAGGTTCTTTCAGCACCTGCTCGACCACCGGATGGCGTCCACCGGTTAGTTTAATTCCTGGTTTATCGCTTAACGTCGGGCAGCTGTAGTTCAGCGTCCAGGCGCGTTCGGCCAGATTGCTTAATACGTCCAGCTCGGCCAGCGCCGCCGCACTCTCCTGCAGGGCTGCCAGATGCGGTAGCAGCATGTCGAACAGCTGCTCGTATAAGGCTTTTTCCAGCGACAGGGCCTTACCTTTCGAGGTCAGCACCTTATCTTCGTACTCTTTCAGTTCGGGGATAATATAGCGTTCGGCATTTTTCAGCGTCTGGCGGCGCACATAATGGATCGGCACCAGATGGCTCTGTCCACGGCTGACCTGGATGTAATAGCCATGTACGCCGTTAAAGCCGACCTTCAGGGTATCCAGACCCAGCTTTTCGCGTTCGCGGACTTCCAGACGATCGAGATAATCAGTGGCCCCGTCAGCCAGCGCCCGCCACTCGTCCAGCTCGGCGTTATACCCGGGGGCGATGACGCCGCCGTCACGCACCAGCACCGGCGGCGTTTCAATAATGGCACGTTCAAGAAGCTCACGCAGTTCGGTGAATTCGCCCATCTGTCCGCGCAGGGTTTGCAGATGCGCGGTCTGATTACCTTCCAGCTCACCGTTCAGTAGCGGTAGCTGCTGGAAAGCGTGGCGCATGCGCGCCAGATCGCGCGGGCGGGCCGTACGCAGTGCCAGACGAGCAAGGATACGCTCGAGGTCGCCCACCTGACGCAGCAGCGGCGTCAGTGACTCGTGACAATCCTGCAAGGCGCTGATGCTTTCCTGGCGGCGGGCGATCACTTGTACATCACGAACCGGCATATGCAGCCAGCGTTTCAGCATCCTGCTGCCCATCGGCGTCACGGTTTTATCCAGCACCGAGGCCAGCGTGTTTTCAATACCCCCGGAGAGATTCTGGGTGATCTCCAGATTACGGCGGGTGGCCGCATCCATGATAATGCCATCCTGCTGGCGCTCCATGGTCAGCGCCCGGATATGGGGCAGCGAAGTCCGCTGGGTATCCTTGACGTACTGCAGCAGGCAGCCTGCCGCACGCAGGGCATGATGAGCCTGCTCGACGCCAAAACCGCTGAGGTCACGGGTGGCGAACTGCAGATTGAGCTGCTGGCGGGCGGTGTCCAGCTCATATTCCCACAGCGGACGGCGGCGCAGGCCGCGACGATTTTCAATCAGCGCCATGGCGGCGAAGTCTTCCGGGTAGAGCAGTTCAGCCGGATTAGTCCGCTGCAGTTCGGCGGCCATGGTTTCCAGGTCCGTCGGTTCTGCCAGGCGAAAACGCCCGGAGCTGATATCCAGCGTCGCATAACCAAAGCCGCGCGGGCTCTGCCAGATGGCTGCCAGCAAATTGTCCTGACGTTCATTCAGCAGCGCTTCATCGCTGATGGTGCCGGGGGTGACGATGCGGACAACTTTACGTTCGACCGGACCTTTGCTTAACGCCGGGTCGCCAATCTGCTCGCAGATCGCCACCGACTCGCCCAGCTGGACCAGCTTTGCCAGGTAGTTTTCCAGCGAATGATAGGGCACGCCCGCCATGGGGATCGGCTCTCCTGCCGAGGCCCCACGCTTCGTCAGGGAGATTTCCAGCAGCTGAGAGGCGCGTTTCGCATCGTCGTAAAACAGCTCATAGAAGTCGCCCATGCGGTAGAACAGCAGGATCTCAGGATGGTCAGCCTTTAGACGTAGATACTGCTGCATCATTGGAGTGTGGGAGGATAAATTTTCGGTGTTGTTCATAGGGTTGATACTCCAATCCATTGAAAGTCCTTGCCACTTCAAGCTGTCGGGACGATGAAGCAAACGGGCAAGGATAAAGCTGACATGGGTGAAAACCGGGTCTTACTCGTGATAACGGCATGACAGGTATCAGGACATTTCTCTGCGGCTATATTATCCCAGTGAGTAAGGCGCTGTCACAGGTAAAAGTGGGAGAAATGCTGCAAAATGCACAGGTTGCGGCGAGGATAGGGTTACAAAAAATTAAAAATAATCAGTAGTACATAAAAAAAGATAACGTAAGGTTCGCCATAATCTATAAAAACGAACCGTTAATGAAGCGTTCTCTATGTTAACGAAGACCCAACGGTCAGACCAGACTGGTGATGAAGGTTATACTCTGATTGAAAACAATAGCTCGAAAATCTATTTGCGGCAGATTAAAAAAATCCCGATATGGGGAAATATGAGAATAAAAGAGATGTAAAAAAGGAATGTTTTATTAGTAACCCTTACTATACATCCCACGAAAAAATTCCATTACCACAATAAGAAGTCAGGGATGAGCCAGGGAAATCTATTCAGGGAGGAGTCTGTTAAGCATCAGCAGGATAAATGGGCAGGGAAAGCAATGCTGCTATCTTCAATACCGGGGAGATGGGTGGCTGGGCTGTCGTTTTTATTTATTTTGACCCTGATACTTTTTTTACTGCTCAGTAGTTATACCCGATGTATTCAGGTGAGTGGTGAGGTAACTACACTACCTCGTGCAATGAATGTTTTTTCAACTCAGCAAGGAATCATTTCAAAGCAATTTGTGGGGGCAGGGCAATCGGTAAAAAAAGGGCAACCTCTGTACAAGATTGATTTAGGTAAGGTGACTGATTCCGGGAAGGTCAGCATACTTGGTAGCAAAAAAGCATAGAAAGACAGTCCAACACTGTTACCGTTCGCTGCAATTTTGTTAGCGCAAACCTGAATTATCTTCGTTCTTAATGTTGGTCTCATTATGATCCCTTCGCAAGTGACAATATCATTACTTCTACAGCCATCGAATTACCTGTCACAGGCTTTCTCAAGCTTCAGGACGGTATCGACAACTCTACGGGCCGACGGCAATCGTTCCACGTCATCAGCTTGCCAATTGGTAACGTCAAGATTACCCGGCCCACCCTGTTTATACCTGGTCACGTGATCTCCCCTATCGGTGCCCGCTACAATCCGCGATTCTGGCCTTTTTACAGATTCAGGTTATTTAATGATGAATGAAGTCTTTCATCATTCTATGTCTGCCGCCAGCGTTAGATGTTCTTCTGGGCATCTGTCGCGGCAGCCGCGGTAGCTGTACACCGTGCGTCTCTGCATTATCCGCCAGCATCTCCTGCGCACGCCGATACGGTGCGCCGCAAGCCGTTACTCCAGCGCCTTCTACAGGTAAGCAATGAAGACGCTGCGCAAACTTCCTGCGCGATCACCCGTATAAACGCGTTCCCGCAGTGTGAGGCGGGTAACGATCGTGACGGGGCTGTGTGTACTGCACGGCCGTATCCATTGCAAACTATAATTTAATCTTTATGTCATTTTTAAAACTGCTCAACAGGAAGGGCGAGGTAGCCTGCTCTCTTATTTTTCTTAATCCTCTTTAATTATAGTTTTCAGAGAATTTCATAAAAATAACAAATATCATGAATTACTCATTAATGATTTTTAAAAATCATTTGTTGTATCATAAAAAATGAGATCAATTACGGCATGTTGTTATGTACAACTTAATACATATCCTCCACATTACTTCCTGAGGGACAAGGAAGTATCATTTTTTTGCTGACTTTATTCTTTGAATCAGTGTTTTACTATTTTCATGGAGGAGTGGCTTACAGATATGCATAATCACTATATCATTAATGGAATTATCGAATTCCACCCGGCGACCAGCACGCTGCGGGATCTGGAGGACCCTGAACATTTGGTCGTTTTGAACTCGCCTGCCGGTCGGTGTCTGTTGTTGTTAATAAATCGCATAGTCACGATTGTGACGCAACACGAGTTAATGGACATCGTCTGGGCGAAAAGCGGAATGCAGGTATCTCCAAATACTTACTATCAAAATATTTCTATTATAAGAAAGGGACTTAAAAAATTTAATCTGAAGGAAGATCCGGTTGTCACGATACCACGTATCAGTTTGACCCTCGCCAGCAGCCCCCGGATCCACAAGATGACCGCTGAACAACAGCGGGAAGACGCTTATAACGAGACGCAGAGCATGAGTAACGCCGGACTGACATCGGAGCCCGGCGAGCGGCAGTCTCCTGAGGGTGAAAGCGAAGGAGATGGCGTTGAAGGCCGCTTACCCGCTGAGGTCAGAGTCCGGGTAGCATCCCGCCCACTTTACACCAGACAGCTGGCGCTGTGCGGTGCGGGTGTTCTGGTAGGCGTGGCTTTTCTCTCTGGCATTGTGTTGGGGACCAGGCCGCATAATGAGGTGCCATTTTTCGCCCACTATCGTTTTTTGACCACCGTGGATGGTTGCCTCATTTTTGTCACAGATAAAAGCTCCACGGCGGTGGCCAGCATGGAGGTTGAATTCCTGGGTGAACAGATGAAAGCCCGCTGCCACAGCTATCCCTGGGTGTTACCCAGGGTGTCGGTGATACGGTGTAACAAACCCATTAATGAAGTGAGCACCTGTATCTCAGACTATTTTATCAAGGGGGGACAAGATGCATAAAAAAAAGTACGCAATAGCTGTGAGCATTATCTTCGGGCTGCTGTTGATGGCATGGATAGTCTGGAAATTTATTCATCAGTGGTATCATAAAGACTTTACGTGCTCGGCCAGTATCTTCCAGCATTACAATCAAGAGAGGCTGGATGTCTCATTAAGCTATGTTTTTCGTGGAGACGAAGGGGTGGTGAGCATGAACGGTCGCTCCGTTCAGTACCCTGATAAGGTCTTCAATCGTGAGGTGTCTTTTCGTTTTAATCGGCGAGGCGATCTCTATTCGCTGGTATCCTGGGAAAATATTAAGCTGCCGGGTGACAATGTCAACGATGGTGAACTCAGCCGCTATGAGCCGGATTTTTTTATATATCCTAATAAAAAGATATTAATGAGGATAGTCAGGCAGCCGAATGGGAACTATCTCTTTATGATAAATTCCATTCCGGCATATATTTGTAACGATGATTTTTCTGTATCGGGAGAGTAGCAATTAAAAGAGGTGCAGATGATTCTGCACCCAATTTTAACGGTTTTTTTGGGCAGATATTATGAGTCGGATTGCAGGCCTGGTTACGAGGTACCGAGCAGAGCAATAAATTCATCCTTTGGTATTTCAGTGACACCGGTTCGGTTGATATTAATAATCCGGTCGGCGCTTAAAATGGTTTCAGGTCGGTGTGCGATGATAATGCGGGTAATGTTCATATGCTTGATCGCATTATTAATGGCGCTCTCACGGGCCACGTCGAGATGGCTGGTAGCTTCATCGAGGATCAGAATGCGCGGATCACGGTAGAGAGCACGTGCCAGGATGACGCGCTGTGCCTGCCCACCGGACAGCGATGATCCCATATCGCCGACCATGCTGTTATACCCCATTGGCATGGCGATGATATCCCCGTGTATTTGCGCGATCTGCGCAGCCCGCTCAACCTTCTCTCTGTCGAGACTGGCATCGAAAAAGCTGATGTTATCCATAATTGATCCGGCAAAAAGCATATCGCTTTGCATTACGCTGCCAATCAGATCGCGGTACTGAGTCATGCCGAGCTGGGTGTGATCTACGCCGTTGACATAAATGGTACCGGCAACGGGTTTAAGCAGCCCCAGTAGTAATTTTGCCAGCGTGGTTTTGCCCTGTCCCGACGGGCCGACAATCGCCACGGATTCACCCGCTTTAATGGCAAGATTGAAGTCGGTAAAAATGTCGGCATCGGTGCTGGAGTAGCGGAAAGAGAGTGCAGAGATGTCGATGCTCATTGACCCCTCCTTCTCAGGCAGAGCCACGTTGCTTGTCATATTCTGCTCTTTTTCCGTGAGCACGATATCGGAAAGACGTTCGCCATGTAAACGCAGCATGCGGAAATCGATCAGCGCATTGATGAGGCCGCCGGAACGCGAGATAAACTGGTCAGCAAAGGAAATAAACGCCACCAGCATGCCGCTGGTGAAGTTGCCGTCGAGCACCTGCAGGGCCGCCAGCCATATCAGCACAATTTTTCCTATGCCAGAAATACTGTCCTGCAGCGTACTGAATCCAATAGAGAGTTTTTGCGTGGTGATCCCTTTATTGGTCGCTTCGACGGTTTCATTGGTATAGGTCGATACACGCAGGTCCTGTTTATTGTTGAGCTTTATTGCCTGCATACCACGAATGGATTCCAGCAGCTGCGACTGTACGACTGCCGAAGCCATCAGTTGATCCTCATTGGCGCGGCGGAACGGCTCAAAGGACACCCAGCGTAGCAGGGCATACAGCAGGAACAGGCCGATGACCACAAAGGTCAGGTTAGCGTTATAGGTAAAAATGACCGCCAGGGTGATCAGCGCCATAACGCCATCAAAGATGGAGGAGATAAAGCGGCCCGTCAGCGTGCTTTGGATAGTCGAGATCGAGCCAAAGCGTGACAGGATGTCACCCACGTGACGTTCTTCGAAGTAGTTCAGCGGCAGGCCAAGCAGGTGAGCACAGAGGTTACTCGACCACTGCACACTTAACAGACTGGAAAACCAGGTGGTTACCCAACTTCGCAGTGCGGAGATCAGGTTCTGGAAGACGGTAATGCAGATAAAGGCCACGCCCAGCAGCGTCAGTAAATCGCGGTCCGCTGACACCAGCACCTGGTCGATGACCCACTGCATATAGAACGGCGTAATGATGCCGAAAAACTCCAGAGCCAGTGACAGCACGACCACCTGCATAAAAGCGGAACCAATCCCGGATACGTTACGGATAAGGTTCAGCATTGAGATGTTTTTTTTCTCGTTTTTCTTCTCAAACGTTGCCGCAGGGAAGACCTCCAGCGCCACGCCGGTAAAGGACGCTGAGACTTCGTCCATTGGCACATTTCGCACGCCGCGAGCGGGGTCGTGAATAATAATTTTGTTTTTTGCGATACCTTTCAGCACCACAAAATGGTTCATATCCCAGTGCAGCACACAGGGCATCGACAGCTTATGTAACTCGTTCAGGTCCAGGCGAAGCGCGCGGCAGCCCATCCCCAGGTTTTGCGCAATGGACATCACATCGGATAGCGTGCTGCCCTTCAGGGAGGTCGGGAAACGCTGGCGCAGCGACACCATGTCGATCTGGTGACCGTAATAGCCAGCAATCATACCGATACAGGTCAGGCCGCACTCAGCGGCCTGGGTCTGACGTAATACCGGTAACTTATGGCGAAATGACAAATTGAGCTTGTGAAATAAATCCATGATAAACCTGATTAAATGATAATAATTATAGGGATGTCATCTTGCCCAGCGCCCGAAGCGGCTCAAGAACCCATTGATAGATATGGCGTTTATCCACAATAAAATCGGCTTCCAGCCCGCTACCGGGTCTCAGTTCGACCTGTTTGCCATAAGCCTGTACCGTCTGATGGTCAACGGTCACTTTGACCTGGTACATGGATTCCTGAACCTGACTGTCACCCGTTATCGTCGCCACCTCCTGCGGCGAGAGCGCCGAATTGGAGATCTCTTTTACCGTGCCGTATTGCTGTCCAAACGTCTGCCAGGGGAAGGACTGATAGCGCAGAACAACCCGCTGGCCGGGGCGAATGAAGCCGATGGCACGGCTGCTCAACATGATGCGCGCCTGTAACTGAGCGTTATCAGGCACCATCATCGCCAGCGTTTGCCCGGCGGTGACAACCTGTCCTTGTTTAACCAGCACGGCGCTGACCGTGCCTTTTTCCGGCGCGAGTAAATCGACGGAGCGGCGCGATTCGTTTTCCATCATCGACTGTGAAATCGTGGAGAGTTTTTGCTGAATATCATTCTTCTGCTGAGAGTAGTTCATCGGCTGTTCGCGCAGCTGCTGGCGCGCCTGAGACAGCTGCTGACGAACATCAATTCTCTGCCGGGCCACATCCTGAAGGCGCACGCTGGCATCCAGCAGTTCATTTTGCTGCTTTTCCACCTGAGTATTAGAGGCATAGCCTTCCACGCGCATCGCTTTGGTTTTATCCAGCTGCGTCCTGGCCAGGGCGATTTGCTCCGTCCGCTGCTTGTAAATGGTGTCCAGCTCGACAGACTGCTGCTGCAGCAAACTGTCTTTTTCGCGTAATGATTTCAGCGTTTCGGTATTCAGTTGTTCAAGATTGCTCAACTGCTGGGTGAGGCCCTCCCGTTGCAGATCCAGCTGGCGGGCGATCGCTTCCCGCGTCTGGCCAAAGCGGGTAGAGATTTCCGAAGAAACGGTGGCGATATGACTGCCTTTTTCCAGCATGTCCCCTTCATGAGCGGGCAGGGCGATCACCGTACCTGGCGTCATCGCGGTGATGGTCATCATGCCATTTTCAGGTACCAGCACACCCTTTGCGGTCTCCCGTTTGGTGTAGCTGCCGAAAACACAAAATGCGATCAGCACCACTACCAGTAAAGCGACCAGCGAAATAATTACCCAGCGAAAGGGCGGGCAATACAGCGCGACGGACCCTAACACTTTGGGTTTTTTTGCCTCTAGCACCTGCCGGCGAAATAAGTCGTTATTCATTAGTAAAATCCCTGATCATGGAGCATCGCAGCTGAAATTTTTCATGGCGGCATAATCCAGCTCACCGGTGGCTGACTTTAATTTAACGATGGACTGGATCAGCGTGTTTCGGGCCTGTGCCAGATTCTGAATGGCCTGGTAATAGTCCTTTTCCGCGTTGAACTCATCGATCAGCGTGCGCTGGCCGATCTCACGCCCGTACTGTGTCGAGGAAAGACGCTTACTGGCAGAAACGATTGCCCGCTCATACGCTTTAATACGCGACTGGCTGCTCTTCACCCCGGAAGCTGCCTGCAGTGCCTGCTGCGCAGCTTTACGCCGCGCTTCAGTCAGCAGATCTTTGCTTTCCTCAAAGCGGTGTGCGGCCTCGATGCTTTGGGAGATATGGCTGCCCCCAGAAAACAGAGGGATAGAAACATTAAGGCCCACGGCGGTATTATCTGTTTTTGACGTAGTACCAAATAAGGAGTCGAGTAAGTTTGCGTTTTCAGCACGCGTCCAGTTTTTGCCGTAGCTCGCCTGGAACGTCACCACGGGAAGATAGTTAGAGGAGGTGGAGAGGATATCGACTTCACTGCCTTTCTGCGCCTGAATAGCGGAAAGCACATCCAGATTATTTTCTGCGGCCTCGCGTGTGATCCGCTCTGGTTTCAGCGCCATATTGAAATGCACGCAGCTCAGACTCTTGTCCGGGATACCCTCCGCATCAAGACCGGTTAACTGATGAAAGGCAATATAGGCATCATCCAGGTCATTTTCAGACGCCAGTTCATCGGCGACGGCCGTATCGTAATTGGCCTGAGCCTCAGCTTCATCCAGCCGTGTGCCATCGCCTACCTCGACGGCCTTTTGCGCCTGTTTCAGCCGGGCGTCGAAGGCAACCAGTATCCGCTGGTTGGTCTGCAATACGCTGCGCTGATAGACCACGTTGTAATAAGCATTGGTGACATCGCTAATCAGTTTTCGCTGGGCAATCATCAGTTTGACATCGGCCATATTGCTAATTACCAGGCTTTTCCGCCAGCTGGCATATTTTGAAGCATCAATAATGGGTTGTGTCAGATTAAAACTGTAATTATGGCGGGTAACGCCGGCAGAATAGGCAGCATCTGGCTGGTCGGTTTTATTCCACCCTCCATCAAGTGTCACCACCGGCAATAATCCGGCGAAGCCTTGATACTTCCTTTCATGATCGGCGGCATGAAGGCTACGGGCAGCCTTCATTTCTGCGTTGTAAGTGGTTGCTGCAATCAGCGATTCCTGAAGCGACAGCGCACAGGCATAGTCAGAAAGAAAAAATCCTGGCAACAATAGCAGGGTGATTTTTATTAGCGCGGCATTCCAAAAGGTTCTCATACGGATAAAAATGCCTGCTGCTGTAAGTCGCGTAATAACTCATTCTCATTATTGACATGGAGCATGTTCGTGGCGTTTCTTTTCTGTGTTGAAATGGTACTCAGCGCGCGGCATTTTTTAGCGACAATTTCAGAAGGGGAATCCCCCTGGTGTATCAGGTTACTCACTGCCCACTCCTTCGGCATCAGTACATCGCTTTCCTGCTGTAACCGTTTCATCACTTTGGATGAGATATAGGGCCGGCATTGTGGGGGGGGCAGAATGTTAACTAGCGCGCTGGTCAATTCCAGCGGAGTATTCCGCACGCTAATCATCATACTGATACCGAAATTAACGGTTTTCTTAAGGAAGTTCTTATTCATGTTTTCTTCAAAAACCAAGGTGATTATTTAGAATTGCTGGTTAGTGTTTTCATGGTGTTTTTAATTTCGATTTCCAGAAAGTAACCATTAATTGAGTGGATTGCATTAATAATAATGAGGGCGATTTGTTTTTCTGCGGCTGACTTTAACAGTTCTTTGGTGGGATTAAAATGGCGTAAGGTGAAATTGTAATTATCCACCTCGCCCGGGAATAGGGTGGTAATCAAATCGTAAGACATATGATACGTGTGGAAATAGGTGGTATTTAAGTTATGAGTCATGATTCTCTTGAATGACGTAAAGTGTCAGGGGCGTTAATCATGCCAGAGGGGCCGTTTCCGCCATGGTGTCCTGATTCAACACCTGCCGCCTGCGGGGGCTGTTCACCATCGCTCTGCCATCACCGGCACTCAGTATCAGTGCCGGTGATGGCAGCTTCTGAAGACTGACAATGATCTGTGCCTGGGCAACGATAGTCCTCAGCATAAGTGGCATGTGGAAATAAAGATTGCATGATTGCCTACGACATTAGTGCGATGTGAAAGTCAATTTTATTATTACTGAACTGGATGTTCATGCGTTTCTATCGGCCCATAATCCTTGATCAGATCGATTATGATTCCTTTACTTCCTCCTGATGCTGGTGATCTCAGAGGAACGTCGGTATAGGTAAAAGGCGCAATCATTGGCATCTTCTCTTTTGAGACGGCGTTTTTACCTCTAAGCGGCCCAGGGATATATCATAAGGTGAGTGGTTAATTATTCTTATATGGCTGGTGGATATTCTGCTAAATGTTAAGTCATCCAACAGATTTTTATTTCTTCCCTTAAGGTTTGCTGGGCGATAAAAATCTTTAAGACGTTTTTTTGATAAAAGTATCATCTGATTTCCTTTATCAGGGTTTCCCGGGGGGATTTGTAGAAAGTTAAAGTAAAAACAGATTCTCTGTACTGAGGTCGTCATGGCGGAAGAAAAGGCGGATGACAGGTAAATGCAGAAGATAGCAGCCTGACAGTCAGGGCTGTCCCCGTTGAATTTTGCAGTGGTTTATGAGATTTCATGTCAATATGTAACCCTTCTTTTACCTACGGGACGTTGGCATGGATGATCTTCTGATAGCGGCCGGGCTGATAGCCATACTGGTGCTGGTGGTGATGCCAGTCATGCTCTTTATTGCGCTGTCGCGTAGTAAACGTAATGAACGCGATCTGGCGCAGCTTAAAAAGACCGTGATCACGCTGCAGCAACAGCTGGCGAAATGGCAGCGGGGCGAAACGCGCTCCGCAGGTACTGATAATGCGGCCAGTGAACCGGCGGACAGGGTCCGCGCTCCGGAGGCCTTAACCGCAGCGCCAGCCGTCAGCCTCAGCGCGCGGACTGCTCCGGCGACGGCAAAAGTGCCTTCCTCTCCACCGGCAGCCTCTGCGCCCCCTGCGCCCCCGCCACGGGTTAAGCCGCTGCCTGATATGTTTACCGGTCTGCTGTCAGGCCTGCTGGCCTGGTTTATGAAGGGTAACCCGCTGGCGAAGCTTGGCGTGCTGCTGATGTTCTTCGGTCTGGCGTATCTGCTGAAATACACGGTCGAGCGGGATATGCTGCCGGTTGAGCTGCGCCTGGCCGGGGCGGCCCTGGCCAGCCTGGCGATGCTGGGGCTGGGCTGGCGGCTGAGAATCAAACAGTCGCTTTATGCGTTAATTCTGCAGGGTGGGGCAGTTGGCGCACTCTATATCACTGTGTTTGGCGCTTTCCGGCTTTATGCTTTGTTGCCGCATCTGCTGGCCTTTGCCCTGATGCTGGTGATCTGTGCTGCCAGCGTCGGCCTTGCCGTGCTGCAGCGAGCCCTGAGCCTGGCAATGCTGGCCAGTATTGGCGGCTATCTCTCCCCCCTCCTGCTGTCGACCGGGGGTGGAAGTCACATCGCGCTCTTTTCTTATTATCTGCTGCTGTCGCTCGGTATTCTGGCCATCACCGTCTGGCAGCCGTGGCGTCCGCTCAACCTGCTGGGCTTTGCCTTCTCCTTTGGTGTGGCGGGACTGTGGGGGCTCCGTGACTATCAGCCAGAATATTATCTGAGCTGCCAGCTGTTTCTCATCGCCAATATTGTCATTTTCGGCGTGCTGTCGCTGGGACTCTCGCTGCGCGGTCAGGTGAAGGGGGAAAAGGTCATCGATGGTGTGCTGCTCTTCGGTCCACCGCTGATCGGTTTTGGCATGCAGTATCACATCACGCAGCACTGGGCATTTGGACCGGCGTTTTCTGCGCTGGGCTTTGGCCTGGCATATTTGCTGCTGGCGTGGGTCGGGCTGCGCCGCTACCCGTCACTGGGACGCCCGCTGGCGGTGGCCGGACTGGCGCTGGGGGCCGTGTTTACCACCCTGGCCATCCCGCTGGCGCTCTCCGCGCAGTGGACGTCAATGGCGTGGGCGCTGGAAGGACTGGGTATTCTGTGGCTGGGTCATACTCAGCGGCAGTCGCGGGTCAGCTACAGCGGTACCGGACTGCTGCTGCTGGCGCTGGGTTCTGCGCTGCTGGCCAGCTATAACGGTATGACCTCGCTCTCATTCAGCCTGATTTTTGCCGTACTGGCCCTGACATGGCTGGGGGCGGCGTGGCTGTGGCGCAGCGTTAACCTGGTGGTGTCACGCACGCTGCTGGGCGGGGGGACAATATTCTGGCTGGTCGCACTCTGTGGTGCGGTATCCGCCAGCCCACTTTATGACACGGATCTCCTGTTTGTGCTGTTGGCACTGATAACCCTTTCCGCGCTGGTGTGGCACCTGGCCAGCCGCCGTCTTGCCTGGATGGATCTCGGATACCTGCCGTGGCTGTTGTGGATCGCTATGCTGCTTGCCCTGCTGTATCAGCAGCTGATCGATAACGCTCTGCTGGCAGCGGGCTGGATGAATCTGGTCTGGCTGCCGGTGCTGGCCGTAGCGTATGCACTGCTGAAACGGGAACAGGGCAGAGTCAGACCGCCATACCTGGAGAAGGGGCTGCATTTATCTCTGTTCTGGATGCTGTTGTCCACCTGGGCGGAGGTCTGGCGCGTGACGGATACGCTGCCATGGGGCATGGACGAATGGCGTATGTCTGCGCTGATGGTGTTTATTGCTGCCATTATCCTGCTGACGCTGTGGGCGCTGCGCCGTGGCCGGTGGCCGTTCGCGGCTTTCCCGCGGTTATATTCGTCGCTCGGGCTGTTGCCGCTGGCGCCCTGTGCGCTGATCGTGCTGCTACAGGGGAATCTGCACGACGGTGTGATGATCGACTGGTGCTATCTGCCGCTGATCAATCCCCTGGAAGAGGGCGCGCTGATGCTGATGTTTGCCCTGTTATTCTGGGGCTGGCAGCTGCGTGCGCAGTTTATGGCGGCTCTTCCTGGTCTCGATCTTGCCCTGCGTCTTGGCGCGATTGCGCTGCTGTTCTGGTGGGGCAACGGTCTGGTGATGCGCATTCTGTCTTACTACGCCGGGATCGCCTGGCAGGCCGATGCACTCTGGTCGTCGCGGCTGGTGCAGACGACCTTTACGCTGCTGTGGATGCTGACCGCACTGCTGACGATGTTGTGGTCAACCCGCTACCGCTACCGCCAGGCCTGGTTTGGAGGCGCCGCCCTGCTTGTGGTGGTCATTATTAAACTGATGCTGGTGGACAGCGCACATGGTGGAGGGCTGGCGCGTGCGGTGGGCTTTATCGGTGTGGCGGTTCTGGTACTGATTGCCGGGTATTTCTCGCCTTTGCCGCCGAAAAACGGACATCAAAAAGAGGCGGTCACCGCCACTGAGGGAAACGATGAAAAATAAAATAAGCCAGGCCTTATTGCTGGTTACGCTGTACCTGATGGCCGGCGCAGCAGCGAACGCGAACGAGGTGCCAAAGGATTATGCTTACGGCCTGCCGTTGATGACCCCGGGGGCTGAACCCTTTTACCGGGTGAAGCTGCCTGAAGAGGTCTATCAGCAAACGGCCTGGCCTGATATGCGCGACCTGCGGGTGTTTAACAGTCAGGGAATGACGGTACCTTTTGCCCTCTATTCCACGGAGATAAGTGAAAGCAAAACGAAGACCTGGCCATTGCGCGTTTTTCCCATGAACAGCCAGCCGCGTCAGGCAAGTGAGAACGCACAGGTGACGCTGAAATCGGCCAGCGGCATTGAGGTCACGCTGCCTGTTGAGGGTGAAAAGCCGCTGGGGCGCAGCCTGCTGCTGGAAGTACCGCAGGAGGGAGAGGGTTTTTCCCCCAGGTTGAGTGGATTGAAACTGACCTGGGAACGTTTACCGCAGAACTGGCAGGCGCGGGTCAGTGTATTCTACAGCAGCGATTTGAAAGACTGGGAGGCCGTGACGGATGACGCCCCGCTAATGGATCTGACCTCCGGGGACAGCAGGCTGCTGCTGGATACGCTCGATTTCAATGAAGATCGGGGCCTGCGTGCGCGCTACCTGATGCTGGTATTTAAAGACGATGCCCAGCCGGAGAATCTTAACCTCAGCGCCATTTCGGGGATTGAGGCGGCGGCAAACCCGGTTCAGCACTTTATCAGCCTGACGCCCTCAGTTAAGGCCGTCTCAGCAAGCGAAGCGGAATACAGCTGGTCGACTCCCCAGCCACTGATCCGACTGAAGATCACGCCTGCCCAGTCAAATGCGGTGTTACCGGTGCACATAGACTATCGCAGCACCGCGGAGGGTGACTGGCTGCCGTTGGCTGACCAGGTGGTTTACAGCCTGGGTGAAAACGCTTCCGCGCCGCTTATTCTTCAGGGCGCGTTAATCCAGGCCATTCGCGTAAAAGGGGTTCACCAACAGTGGAGTGGAACGCCACCGCTGGTAAGCGCGGAGCGTGAAGTGCGTAAGCTGGTTTTCAATGCACAGGGCAGCGCACCCTATATGCTGGTCTGGGGCAATAAGAATGCCGGCTCACAGGTGATCAGTCTGGATCAGCTGATACCGCAGGAGACCCATCCATGGATGAGCCTGCCTGATGCCGGTCAGGAGGGCATACAGACGCTGGGGGGTCGGGAACGTTTAACCGCTACCGCTGAAACGGAGAAAAGCGCACTCTGGCAGAAAGGGCTGCTCTGGGCGCTGTTGATTATCGGTGCGGGCGGGCTGGTGCTGCTGGCACTGAAGGTCTGGCGAGAGGTACAACGGCAGCCAAAATAACCGGAACAGGGGAGAAGGGAGCGCAGGTTATGTTTATTAACAATAATTCCTTCAATCTCTTAGCCACATCATCTTATTATCTCAGGTAACTGTGCCGGAACCATCTTACTCTCAGGCTCTCTAAGACTTACCGGGCGAGAATGGAACCGGCTTATTGTTGATTATTATCGTTTTGATGTACGTTGATTTTGCAGCGGATCGCTGCCAGATAGCCTAATTTTTGGAGAATATATGCGTAAGTTGAAAGTGGTATTCTGTTCAGCGCTCTTCTCGGCTGCGGCGTTATCCTGTGCCCCTGCCGCCTGGGCGGAAGGTGAGCAGAGCGCAGCAGCGACCCCTGAAGTGCAGACACCCGCCGTTCAGACCCCGGAAAGTCAGAACTCACTGGCGCAGGATCCCCAGGCTGCTGCCCCGCAGGCTAATCCTGCCGATCCTTACGATCTGCAATACTTCTTTGCTGACTTTACGCGTTTTGCCATCGGTGACGTGGTGCCCGATCTCTACCGCAGCAAAAAGTATGAAATTGTTCAGTGGAAGGTGCGCCATCTGCCTGCCCCGGAAGCCGATAGTCACTGGACCTATATGGGCGGTAACTACGTGCTGATCACCAATGCGGATGGAAAAATTCTGCAGGCGAAGCAGGGTGAAATCTACTACAAACGCTGATTGACTGGCCCAGCCTCCTCTTGCTTCAGCCTGAGGGGGTTTTCACCGCTTTCCTTCACGCCTTTTGCGTAAATCCGCTTAACTCCTCCCCATCAATGCTTTACCATCGGTTTCTGAGAAATTTAAACGGTTATATGGATATCTGATGCGTTATCTGGCTTCGTTCCTCCCTGTCCTCGCATTACTCACCGCCTGTAGCAGTCAGCCGAAGTCGGCCCCGGCTGAACCGCATGGCAATCCGTTTAAAGGCAACGGCGGGTTCCTGCTGGAACCGGCGCACAGCGGCACCGTGCTGGGGGGCGATTTCGCCAATAACCAGGCGGCTAATGCCTTTATCGATAAAATGGTGCGTAAGCACGGTTTTGAACGTGAACAGCTGCACAACGTGCTGGCGCAGGCGAAGAATCTTGACTGGATTGTCCGCCTGATGGATCGCCAGGCCCCGTCGACTACCGCTCAAGGCCCGACCGGTCCGAACGGCGCATGGATCCGTTATCGCAGTAAGTTTATTACCCCGGATAACGTGCAGAATGGCGTGGCATTCTGGAATCAGTATCAGGATGCCCTTCAGCGTGCGGAAAAAACCTATGGTGTGCCGCCGGAAATCATTGTCGGTATTATCGGCGTGGAAACCCGCTGGGGCCGGGTAATGGGTAAAACACGCATTCTTGATGCGCTGGCGACGCTGTCATTTAACTATCCGCGTCGCGCTGAGTACTTCAGCGGTGAGCTGGAAACCTTCCTGCTGATGGCCCGTGAAGAAGATGACGATCCGCTCGATCTGCGCGGTTCTTTCGCCGGGGCGATGGGGTATGGGCAGTTTATGCCGTCGGCGTTTAAACAGTACGCGGTGGACTTCAACGGTGACGGGCACATTAACCTGTGGGATCCGGTGGATGCGATTGGCAGCGTGGCGCACTACTTCCAGGCACACGGCTGGCTGACCAACGGAACCGTTGCGGTTGAGGCCACTGGCCAGGCTCCGGGACTGGAGAGCGGTTTTAAAACGCGCTACACCGCAGGCCAGCTGGCCGCAGCCGGACTGTCACCGGTTATCCCCTTGGATCACAACCAGCAGGTCAGCCTGCTGAAGTTTGACATGGGTAAGAGCTATAAGTACTGGTACGGGCTGCCCAATTTCTATGCCATCACCCGCTATAACCACAGCAATCACTATGCGATGGCCGTGTGGCAGCTGGGGCTGGCCGTGAAGCAGGCGCGCTAAATCGCGTCTGGAATGTTGCAGCTATCGTGTTATTTATCGCCGGGGCAGCCAGATTTCCAGGAGATCGGGCTGCCACTGCTTATCTGAGCGAGGAATAATGAAAGACTGGAACCCCAATCTTTACCGTCAGTTCGAAGCCGAACGCACGCGCCCGGCGCAGGAACTTCTCCACCGCATTACACGTCCTTTCCCTTCTTACGTTACCGACCTTGGCTGTGGCCCGGGCAACAGTACCGAATTGCTTCGCCGGCGCTGGCCTGAAGCGCAGATTACCGGGCTGGACAGTTCGCGGGCGATGCTCGACCAGGCACGTGAGCGTCTGCCGGACTGTGGGTTTCACGAGGCGGATATTCGTTACTGGCAGGCGACTCCCCTTCAGGATGTGATCTTCGCGAATGCTTCCCTGCAATGGCTGAACGATCATCCGACCCTGCTCCCCGGTCTGGCATCTCAGCTTGCCGCCGGTGGCGTTCTGGCTGTTCAGATGCCGGATAACCTTGAGGAACCGAGCCATCGTCTGATGCGCAGCGTGGCTCAGCGTCCTGAGTGGAATGCTAAAATCGACCCGAAGACGTCGTCGCGTGTGTCTCTGCTGTCAACGGAACAGTACTATGATCTGCTGACGGCTGCTGGCTGCCGGGTCGATATCTGGCGGACCACTTACTATCATGTCATGCCGTCGCCGCAGGCCATTGTTGACTGGCTGCGGGCGACCGGGTTACGCCCCTACCTCGCCGCATTGGATGAGGCTGAACAGGCCTTATGGCTGACAGAGTATCTGGCAGAGATCACCCTGGCGTATCCGCGACGTCAGGATGGCAACCTGCTGCTGGCCTTCCCGCGTTTATTTATGGTGGCAGAGAAAGTCTGACGGAAAATCGCCAGGACAGGCCGCAAAAACGGGTTTTGACGCCGTCTGAATCGGTGAAAAGTGCTACTCTCTTGCTCTGGAACATCGGTAAGGGGAGAGCCATATGACCGATAACGAATTACTGCAGTTGAGCATCCGCGTGGGCGAACGTCTGCGGGCGCATCAGGCCTGTGTGAGCACCGCCGAGTCCTGTACTGGTGGCTGGATTGCAAAAGTGCTGACGGATGTTGCCGGCAGTTCGGCCTGGTTTCAGCGCGGCTTTGTGACCTACAGCAATGATGCCAAGCAGCAGATGATCGGTGTGTCGGATACCTCACTGGCCCGCTTTGGTGCGGTGAGTGAAGAGGTGGTCCGGGAGATGGCGCAGGGCGCGCTGCGTGAAGCGGGTGCGCAGTATGCGATCTCGGTCAGCGGTATTGCCGGGCCGGATGGCGGCAGCGAGGGGAAACCCGTCGGCACCGTCTGGTTTGGATTTGCCTCGGAAAGTGGTGAAGTACTGACACTGGTGCAGCGCTTCAGCGGTGACCGCGAGGCCGTTCGCCGCCAGGCTACGGCTTGGGCGCTGCAAACCCTGTACGATCACTTTCTCAAAAATTAAACTTGATACTGTATGAGCATACAGTATAATCAGCGCATATTTTAGAGACGAAGCAGCATCTATGTGTGCTTTACCCGCATGATTAGGAGTAAAAATGGCTATCGACGAAAACAAGCAAAAAGCACTGGCAGCAGCGCTGGGCCAGATTGAAAAGCAGTTTGGTAAAGGCTCCATCATGCGCCTGGGTGAAGACCGCACCATGGATGTGGAAACCATCTCAACCGGTTCTTTATCACTGGATATCGCGCTGGGTGCCGGTGGTTTACCAATGGGCCGTATCGTTGAAATCTATGGCCCGGAGTCTTCCGGTAAAACCACCCTGACGCTGCAGGTTATCGCTTCTGCACAGCGTAAAGGGAAAACCTGTGCATTTATCGATGCCGAGCATGCACTGGACCCGGTCTACGCTAAAAAACTGGGCGTGGATATCGATAACCTGCTGTGTTCTCAGCCGGATACCGGTGAGCAGGCGCTGGAAATCTGTGATGCGCTGGCCCGTTCTGGTGCCGTTGACGTCATCATCGTTGACTCCGTAGCCGCCCTGACGCCAAAAGCGGAAATCGAAGGTGAAATCGGCGACTCTCATATGGGCCTTGCAGCACGTATGATGAGCCAGGCGATGCGTAAGCTGGCCGGTAACCTGAAGAACTCCGGTACGCTGCTGATCTTTATCAACCAGATCCGAATGAAAATTGGCGTGATGTTCGGTAACCCGGAAACCACTACCGGGGGTAACGCCCTGAAATTCTACGCTTCTGTCCGTCTGGATATTCGCCGCATCGGCGCAATCAAAGAGGGCGATGAAGTGGTGGGTAGCGAAACCCGCGTTAAAGTGGTGAAAAACAAAATCGCAGCACCGTTTAAACAGGCTGAGTTCCAGATCATGTACGGCGAAGGCATCAACGTTTACGGTGAGCTGGTCGACCTGGGCGTGAAGCACAAGCTGATCGAAAAAGCCGGTGCCTGGTACAGCTATAACGGTGACAAGATTGGTCAGGGTAAAGCCAACTCAGGTAACTTCCTGAAAGAGAACCCGGCTATCGCCAACGAAATCGAAGCTAAACTGCGTGAAATGCTGTTGAACAGCCAGGACGATAAGCCTGATTTTGTTCCTGCTCCGCATGAAGCTGACAGCGAAGTTAACGAAGATATCTAATCGTTACTCACCGGGCGGACAGCGTTTTGTCCGCGCCATAAAAAGGGAATCGCTAACCACAGCGATTCCCTTTTTTTTAATGATATTCCAGAACATTCTGTATTAAACGGCTGAACCTGCTCGTTATCCTCTCCTTTCTACGCTTTTTCCTCGCAAGCACTGCCATCAAACGTTAACCTGACTGTCTGTTACTTAGACTGAACGCGGTATGAGGCAATATGTCAGAATCCACTGAACGAACCCGGCATGCAAAACTGCTGGAGCGGGCAATGCGTATTCTCGCCATGCGCGATCACAGTGAGGCCGAGTTTCGCCGAAAGCTGCAAATCTCCAGCGATCGCGCCGCCCAGTTCGCGAAACAGCAGCCGGCTAAAGCCGAAGCGCCACCTGAGCCGCTGGCTCCTGAAGAGATCGATCGCATTGTTGAGTGGTGCTATCAGCACAACTGGCTGGACGATACGCGCTTTGCAGAGCGCTATGTGGCCGGGCGCAGTCGTAAAGGCTATGGGCCACAGCGGATTCGTATGGAGCTGGGGCAGAAGGGCATTGATAAAACGCTGATTGATGATGCCCTGTTTACTGCTGAAATCGACTGGCAAAAGGAAGCATTTGCGCGGGCAGAACGTAAGTTTGGACTGCCCCTGCCCACAGAATGGAAGGAAAAAGCCAAAGTGCAGCGATTTCTGATGGCGAAAGGTTTCTTTATGGAAGATATTCGCGCCATTTTCGAGAATTTTGATGATTGACCGTCGATGGGATTTTACTTCCCTCTGAAGAAAATTTATCTTATTCACCACTTTTTGTTCGTGTGTCGCCGCAGGCAGAAGCCGATCCGGCGTAACATGACCCACGAAACGTACGTTAGCGTGATTCCAGGACAAATATGAGCAAGAGCACTGCGGAGATTCGTCAAGCGTTTCTCGACTTTTTCCAGAGCAAGGGACATCAGGTTGTAGCCAGTAGCTCCCTCGTCCCTAACAACGATCCGACGCTGTTATTCACCAACGCCGGGATGAACCAGTTTAAAGACGTTTTCCTTGGGCAGGACAAGCGCAACTACTCGCGCGCCACCACGTCGCAGCGCTGCGTGCGCGCCGGTGGTAAGCACAACGACCTTGAAAACGTCGGCTACACCGCCCGCCATCACACCTTCTTCGAAATGCTGGGCAACTTCAGCTTTGGTGATTACTTCAAAAAAGAAGCCATCGCCTTTGCCTGGGAATTACTAACCAGCCCGGCGTGGTTCGGGCTGCCAAAAGAGAAACTGTGGGTCACGGTATACGAGACCGATGATGAAGCGTACGGCATCTGGGAAAACGAGATCGGCGTACCGCGCGAACGCATTATCCGTATCGGTGACAACAAGGGGGGCGCGTACGCCTCTGATAACTTTTGGCAGATGGGCGATACCGGCCCGTGTGGCCCGTGCTCCGAGATCTTCTTCGACCACGGCGACCATATCTGGGGTGGCCCTCCGGGTAGCCCGGAAGAAGATGGCGATCGCTATATTGAGATCTGGAACATCGTCTTTATGCAGTTCAACCGTCAGTCAGACGGTACCATGCTGCCGCTGCCGAAGCCGTCCGTGGATACCGGGATGGGACTGGAGCGTATCAGTGCCGTTCTGCAGCATGTGAACTCCAACTATGAAATCGACCTGTTTGCCCGACTGATCAAATCGGTCGCCGAGGTGACAGGCGCAACTGACCTGGGCAATAAATCCCTGCGTGTGATTGCCGACCATATCCGTTCCTGTGCTTTCCTGATTGCAGATGGTGTGATCCCCTCGAATGAAAACCGCGGTTATGTGCTGCGTCGCATCATTCGCCGTGCGGTACGTCACGGCAACATGCTGGGTGCAGAAGGCACATTCTTCTACAAGCTGGTTGCTCCGCTGATTGCCGTCATGGGCGCTGCGGGTGAAGACCTGCAGCGTCAGCAGGCACAGGTTGAGCAGATCCTGAAGAGTGAAGAAGAGCAGTTTGCGAAAACGCTGGAGCGCGGTCTGGCGCTGCTGGATGAAGAGCTGGAGAACCTGCAGGGCGATACCCTGGATGGTGAAACCGTCTTCCGCCTGTACGACACCTTCGGATTCCCGGCTGATCTGACGGCGGATGTCTGCCGTGAACGTAATCTGAAAATTGATGAAGCGGGCTTTGAGCAGGCAATGGAGCAGCAGCGTCAGCGTGCGCGTAATGCCAGCGGTTTCGGTACGGACTACAACAATGTGATCCGCATTGACCAGGCCTCTGCTTTCAAAGGTTATGAAGAACTGGCGCTGAATGCAGCCGTGACCGCTATTTTCGTTGATGGCCAGGCGGCGGAGGAGATCAGCGCCGGTCAGGAAGGGGTCATCGTTCTCGATGAGACACCGTTCTACGGTGAGTCCGGTGGCCAGGTGGGCGACACCGGCGAGCTGAAGAGCGAGAAGGGTGCCACCTTCACCGTGAACGACACACAGAAGTATGCTCAGGCCATTGGTCACATCGGTACTCTGGCGTCCGGCCAGCTGCGGGTGGGCGATCGTCTGGCGGCACAGGTTAACGAAGCCCGTCGTGCTCGCATTCGCCTCAATCACTCCGCGACGCATCTCCTGCACGCCGCGCTGCGGCAGGTGCTGGGCGATCACGTTGCGCAGAAGGGCTCTCTGGTTAACGATAAATATCTGCGTTTCGACTTCTCGCATTTTGAAGCGATGAAGCCGCAGGAGATCCGCCAGGTCGAAGAGATCGTTAACGCACAGATCCGTCGCAATCTGCCGGTTGAGACCAATATCATGGAGCTGGAAGCCGCGAAAGCACACGGGGCGATGGCGCTGTTTGGTGAGAAGTACGATGACCACGTGCGCGTTGTTGGCATGGGTGACTTCTCAACCGAACTGTGCGGTGGTGTTCACGCCTCCCGTACGGGCGATATCGGCCTGTTCCGCATCACCTCAGAGTCTGGCACTGCTGCAGGCGTGCGCCGTATTGAAGCGGTGACGGGGGAGGGGGCACTGGCGCAGGTTTACAGTCAGAATGAGCAGTTACTGGATATTGCTCACCTGGTGAAGGCCAACAACAGTAACCTGAATGAAAAAGTGCGTGCGCTGATTGAACATGCGCGCGGGCTGGAAAAAGAATTGCAGCAGCTGAAAGATCAGCAGGCTGCGCAAGAGAGTGCATCACTGAGTAGTAAAGCCATTGCGCTGAAAGGCACCAGGCTGCTGGTCAGCGAACTGAGCAACGTTGAGCCGAAGATGCTGCGTACGATGGTCGATGACCTGAAAAACCAGCTTGGTTCTGCGGTTATCGTGCTGGCGACAGTCGCTGATGGCAAAGTATCCCTGATTGCCGGGGTGACTAAAGACCTGACCGACCGTGTTAAAGCGGGCGAGCTGGTGGGCGAGCTGGCCCAGCAGGTCGGTGGTAAGGGTGGCGGTCGACCGGATATGGCTCAGGCTGGCGGTACAGACGCACAGGCGCTGCCTGCTGCTCTGGCTGGCGTTGAGGCATGGGTGGCTGCAAAACTGTAACACTATAAAAAGGTATTGCCGGGAAGACGCTCAGGGCTACGGGTTCGGGCGTCTTTTCAAGTGATACACCCCTGTAATCATAAAGTCAGGTTGATGATCTGGTTTTCGGCTAAACTAAGTATCAGCAGAATGTATTGGTATGCAGGTGCACAAAGGGTGTATTTGTCATAGGCTACATTTAGCGTTATACGATGGATAATGCCGGGAAGCACTTAACCCGACTCTTTTAATCTTTCAAGGAGCAAAGAATGCTTATTCTAACTCGTCGAGTTGGTGAAACCCTCATGATCGGTGATGAGGTGACTGTAACTGTGCTGGGTGTTAAAGGTAACCAGGTACGTATTGGTGTGAACGCCCCTAAAGAAGTGTCGGTGCATCGCGAAGAGATCTATCAGCGTATTCAGGCCGAAAAGACTCAGCAAACAAGTTACTAACGGATCCAGCGCCTCGCTCCAGTAGCGAGGCGCTACCGGTTTTTCGCTATTCCCCTCTCTTTTGTCGCTCTCATTCTTTCCTGCGTTCTTATCCACGTCATTTTATGACCTTTTTTTTCTCCTCCCTCCTTTTTATTCGTGTGTACTCATTCTGTCTGGGCCCACTTTCTTTGTTGATAAATCACTCTTTTTGTCGTCAAAATGGCCGACTTGCGTGGCTTTTGTGCAATCAGACACGAGTGATGAAAAAAGGGGGAGAAATTGTTTGACTTACAACGCCCAGAAAGTAATATGTGCGCCACGCAGTGCCGATGAGCAGATACAACGTTCTGAAGCACAACTCGAAAGAGTGCTAGTGGTGAGGTGGCCGAGAGGCTGAAGGCGCTCCCCTGCTAAGGGAGTATGCGGTCAAAAGCTGCATCCGGGGTTCGAATCCCCGCCTCACCGCCATTTTGCATCCATAGCTCAGCTGGATAGAGTACTCGGCTACGAACCGAGCGGTCGGAGGTTCGAATCCTCCTGGATGCACCACATTTTTTAAAGCGGCTTAGTGCGGCTTTAATATTGGGAAGTACTGGTGCAGCGTTAGCAGCCCTGCATCACGGTGAGTAGTCAGCACACTGCGTTATACAAGAAGTAGCAATGCATCCATAGCTCAGCTGGATAGAGTACTCGGCTACGAACCGAGCGGTCGGAGGTTCGAATCCTCCTGGATGCACCATTTTATTTAAGAGTGAAACCCTGTGGGCTGGCATGTTGTAAAGTTTTTCGCCAACACAAAGGAAGGTAACGTCGTTCACGACGACACATGAGGCTTAGGTCATAGCCGAATGTTCTTCCGGGTGACATCATTTCTTAATGAGTGGTCGTGATTTTCTTCAGTATCTCCTCAGGTTTGTCGCTTTATCTCCCCCGATAGTGTTACCCCGCAGAAAACTGCGTCGCTTTACCCTTGCATCCATAGCTCAGCTGGATAGAGTACTCGGCTACGAACCGAGCGGTCGGAGGTTCGAATCCTCCTGGATGCACCATATTCTGAAAAGTGGCAGGCTACTCTGTAGTAGCCTGCTTCTGAAGTCTGTAAAATCAACATGCCTTACCCCTGCATCCATAGCTCAGCTGGATAGAGTACTCGGCTACGAACCGAGCGGTCGGAGGTTCGAATCCTCCTGGATGCACCATATTCTGAAAAATGGACGTCTCTTTGAGTGGGCACCGTGTAGAGCTCTTACCGCCAGCACAAGGAAGAATAAGCGCGTTCGCGACGGCTCTTCCGGGGAAGGCGAAGCCGAATCATCCTCCTGACTTCCCCCTCATCGACTTATTCTCTTCGCTTGTTTACTGCACATCCTTCTTCAGGATCATCATTTTAAAGCAAATTTTCCTGCGCTTTATCTCACGCATTTATCTGATAATCAAAATCCCTCTATATTTCAAGGCATTTGCTGATCCATACCAGCAGCGACAACACGGGTGCTTTACGCTAAAGTAATCGTTCCGTGATCAGAATGGATGCGCGAATGTACGATGCTTACGACGGTTTGATCTTCGATATGGATGGCACCCTCCTCGATACCGAGCCAACACACCGTAAAGCCTGGCATCAGGTGCTGGGAAAATATGGTATGACCTTCGATGAAGCCGCCATGGTGGGGTTGAATGGTTCACCTGCATGGCACATTGCACGGGTGATCCTTACCCGCCATCAAAGCGATCTCGATCCTTACCGGCTGGCGGAAGAAAAAACGGCGCTGCTCAAAACGATGTTGTTTGATAGCGTACAGCCGCTCCCGCTGGTTGAGGTGGTCAGAGCGTACAAAGGGCGTCGCCCGATGGCCGTGGGCACCGGCAGTGAGCATTCAGTGGCCATCGGCCTGTTACAGCATCTTGGCCTGCTCAATCATTTTGATGCGATTGTCGCAGCAGATGATGTTAAACGTCATAAGCCAGAACCTGATACATTCCTGCGCTGCGCTGAGTTAATCGGCGTACCGCCTGCACGCTGTGTGGTGTTCGAAGATGCTGACTTTGGTCTTCAGGCGGCCTGCGCGGCCGGCATGGATGCCGTGGATGTCCGACAGCTGTGAGTGAATGGTTCGCTTACGGTTCAATGTTTGCCAGCAGTTTTCTGAGTGCCACGCTACTGCCGGGCAGTTCAGAAGCCTTACTGGTGGGGTTACTACTGGCAGGGAAGGTCTCTGTCAGTATGGTGGTCCTTGTTGCCGCGCTGGGGAATACGCTGGGCGGTCTGACCAACATCGTGATTGGTCGCCTGCTTCCCGTAAAAAGTCAGGGGCGATGGCACAACACAGCAACGGCGTGGCTGCACCGATTCGGGCCTGCTGCGCTGCTTTTTAGCTGGTTACCCGTGATGGGTGACCTGCTGTGCGTTCTTGCTGGCTGGCTACGTTTCGCCTGGCTGCCGACGGTGATTTTTCTCGCCATCGGTAAAACCTTGCGTTATGTGCTGCTGGCAGCCGCAACACTACAGGGCATGGAATGGTGGCATTGATTCGCTTTAAGGCGGCGCTGCGATTAACATTATGCTGAACAATAATAAATTTTTCTCTGAGCGGGAGGTCAATTTGATCCCGGACGTATCACAGGCGCTTTCCTGGCTGGAAGCTCATCCTGACGCACTTAAAGGTATTGGTCGCGGTATTGAGCGCGAAACGCTGCGCGTCATGCCGGATGGGCACCTTGCCACCACCGGACACCCGGCTTCTCTTGGTTCCGCTTTAACCCATAAGTGGATCACCACTGACTTTGCAGAAGCACTGCTGGAATTTATCACACCGGTCGATCAGGATATTGATCATCTGCTGGCATTTTTACGCGATATCCACCGCCACGTTGCCCGTGAACTGGGTGAGGAGCGTATGTGGCCGATGAGCATGCCGTGCATGATCGATCCCCACCAGGATATCGAACTGGCACAATATGGCCGTTCCAATATCGGCCAGATGAAGACGCTGTATCGCCAGGGGCTGAAAAACCGCTATGGCGCACTGATGCAGATTATCTCGGGCGTACACTACAACTTCTCGCTTCCGCTCTCTTTCTGGCAGGCGTGGGCAGGGGTAGCCGATGCTGAGAGCGGTAAAGAGGCCATCTCAGATGGCTATCTGCGCCTGATCCGCAACTACTACCGTTTTGGCTGGGTAATTCCGTATCTCTTCGGGGCGTCTCCGGCCATCTGTTCCTCCTTCCTGCAGGGCAAAGAGAGTGCGCTGCCGTTTGAACGAAGCGATAAGGGAATGCTGTCATTGCCTTATGCCACCTCGTTACGTCTCAGCGACCTGGGGTATACCAACAAATCCCAGAGTAACCTCGGTATTACCTTCAATAACCTTCCTGACTACATCACTGGTCTGAAAGCGGCGATCAAAACGCCTTCAGAAGAGTTTGCGGCCATGGGCGTCAAAGATGAGCAGGGTAACTGGTTACAGCTGAATACTAACGTGCTGCAGATTGAAAACGAGCTGTATGCGCCTATCCGGCCCAAGCGCGTCACCCGCTCCGGGGAAGCGCCTTCTGATGCATTACAGCGCGGGGGCATTGAATATATCGAAGTTCGCTCACTCGACATTAACCCGTTTTCCCCGATAGGTGTCGATGCCAATCAGGTGCGCTTCCTCGACCTGTTCCTGATCTGGTGTACGCTGGCTGATGCTCCTGAGATGAACAGCGCAGAGTTGGCCTGTACGCGTAAGAACTGGAACCGGGTGATCCTTGAAGGACGTAAACCTGGCCAGACCATCGGCATGGGCTGTGAAGAGTCTCAGCATCTGCTGGTAGATGTGGGTAAGGCGTTGTTCAGCGATCTGCGCCGCGTGGCGGAAACGCTCGACAGCCAGAGCAACGAACATCACTATCAGGACGTGTGCGACCGTCTGGTGGCGTCATTTGACGATCCCGACCTGACCTTCTCTGCACGATTCCTGCAGACGCTGAAAGAGAACGGCATCGGTGGTGCCGGTCTGGCGCTGGCAGAACAGTATCGTGCTCAGTTAAGCGAAGAGTCTTATGAAGTGCTGACAGAACAGCAGTTTAGCGATGAAGCGCAGCGATCTAAGGTGAGTCAGCAGGACATTGAAGAAAGTGATACGCTTGACCTGGAAACCTTTTTGCAAGGTAAGCGTTAAGCGGCACAAAAGAAAAAGGCCACATTACTGTGGCCCAAATTACATCTCTGTTGTCAGGGATGAGATGATGATAACAAATGCGCGTCTTTCATATATTCAGACGTACATAGTTTGAAAAAGTTTCATCGGTTCAAAAATAAATTCATTAGTTGAGGTAACAAGTATGCCATTGCTGGATAGCTTTACCGTCGATCACACCATCATGGCCGCTCCCGCCGTGCGCGTAGCCAAAACCATGAAGACCCCTGCGGGTGATACCATCACCGTATTCGATCTGCGTTTTTGCCGCCCGAATATCGAGATCCTGACCGAACGTGGTATCCATACTCTGGAGCACCTGTTTGCAGGCTTTATGCGCGATCACCTGAACGGCGACGGCGTAGAAATCATTGATATTTCGCCAATGGGCTGCCGTACTGGTTTTTATATGAGCCTGATTGGGACGCCGGACGAGCAGCGCGTGGCAAAAGCATGGAAGGCCGCGATGGCTGACGTGCTGAAGGTAAAAAACCAGAGTGATATCCCTGAGCTGAATATTTATCAGTGCGGGACCTGCGAGATGCATTCACTGGATGAAGCGCAGGATATCGCGCGCAACATCATCGACAACGACATTCGCGTTAACCGTAACGATGAGCTGGCGCTGCCGAAAGAGAAGCTGAAAGAGCTGCACATCTAGTTGGTGTGTCTGGTCGATTGAAAAAAGGCCGGCCCCTGCGGTATGCAGGGCCGGCCTTTTTTTTAACCCACTGAACCCATTACGCTTACGACCCCACTGATTCCTTCAGCGACGTCTGCGGGGTGATGCGAACCTGCTTGATCATGTTGTCCTGCACGTCGAGAATATCGACGGCGTAGTGATCGATTTGCACCGTAGTGTTGGCCAACGGGATATCCTGTAAGGCTTCCAGAATCATGCCGTTAATGGTGCGGGCTTCTTCTTCCGGCAGCGTCCAGTTAAAGGCTTTGTTCAGCTCACGCACGTTAGCGCTGCCTTCAATTAATACCGAACCGTCATTCTGCGGCATCACCTCTTCAGCCAGCGAAGGGGACATTGAAGTCGTGAAATCACCGACAATTTCTTCCAGAATATCTTCAATGGTCACCAGCCCCTTAATGTCACCGTACTCGTCGATCACCAGACCCACTTTTTCCTTATTGCGCTGGAACTTAACCAGCTGCACGTTAAGCGGTGTCCCTTCAGGCACAAAGTAAATCTCATCTGCCGCACGTAGCATCACCTCTTTGGTGAACTCTTTTTTCTCGGTCATCAGGCGATAGGCTTCGCGCACCCGCAGCATGCTCATGGCATTGTCGAGAGAGTCGCGGTAAAGCACAATGCGGCCGTGCGGGGAGTGAGTGAGCTGGCGCACGATGGACTTCCAGTCGTCGTTGATGTTGATGCCGACAATTTCATTACGCGGCACCATGATGTCATCAACGTTGACTTTTTCCAGATCGAGCACGGACAGCAGCATATCCTGATTACGGCGTGACATCAGCGATCGTGACTCGTACACAATCGTGCGCAGCTCCTCTTTGCTCAACGCGGCACTGGCTGCGCCATCGCTTCTGATCCCCACCATACGCATCAGCATGCGGGTAATGGTGTTTAGCAGCCACACCAGCGGCATCATTACCACCTGCAGCGGGCCCAGCAGTAAGCTACTGGGGAAGGCCACTTTCTCCGGGTAGAGCGCGGCAATGGTTTTCGGCAATACCTCAGCGAAAACCAGCACGAGGAAGGTCAGAATACCGGTAGCAATCGCCACGCCGGCATCGCCATACAACCGCATTCCGACAATGGTCCCCAGCGCGGAAGCCAGGATGTTGACCAGATTGTTACCAATCAGCACCAGGCTAATCAGGCGGTCAGGACGGCGCAGTAATTTTTCGACACGACGGGCGGCACGGTCGCCATTTTTAGCCTGGTGGCGCAGTTTATAGCGGTTGAGGGTCATCATGCCGGTTTCAGAACCGGAGAAGTACGCTGATACTAAAATCATAATGACCAGCGTAACGATGAGGGTCGTGGTTGAAACGTGTTCCAAGGGAAATCCTTGTGGTGATCAATCAGGAGGTAAGAAAATGCTGCAACATGCGGCTACCGAAATAGGCCATGGTCAGTAAGAAAGCGCCGCCGCAGTTAAACCACACCACGCGGCGACCGCGCCAGCCTTCATGGTAGTGGCCCCATAGCAGTACGATATAGAGGAACCACGCCAGAATAGAGAGTACGGCTTTGTCGATATTTTCCCGACTGAACAGGTCCTGCATGTAGAACAGGCCGGTACAGAGCACCAGCGTCAGCAGGACAACGCCTATCTGCGTGATATGGAACATTTTACGTTCAATGGTCATCAACGGAGGGATGTCCGTGTTGAACGCCAGCTTCTTATTCTTCAGCAGCCAGTCAATCCACGCCAGCTGTAAGGCGTACAGCGCGGCAATAATCAGCGTGGCATAGGCAAAGAGTGCAAGGCCGATATGCACCATCATACCCGGCGTGGTTTCCAGGTGAGTGATAAAGGCGTTGGGCACGAACGTCGCAAATGCCAGATTGATCAGCGCAAAGCTGTAAACCACAGGCAGCAGGATCCAGCCACGGTTACGCGAGGCGACAATGGTCATAATGGCGCAAATCAGCAGGCTCACCAGCGAACCAATATTCAGCAGGCTCAGATTCTGCCCGCCGTCCGGCCCGAAAATACGCTGCTCCAGCGCTACCGCATGGCACACCAGGGCCACCACAGCTGACAGAACCGCCAGCCGACGCCAGGTGCTGTTTTTCCGCAGCAGACTGGGAACGATAAGTGCAAGGCTGAATGAGTAGGCAAGTAGCGCCAGAATCGCAATGACAGACATAGATTTCGTCAGGTACAGACCAGATAAGAAAAAAGTCAGTATAGCGCCAGCGGCTGCTGGCTCCAAACGATCTCATCGCATATGGCTGAGATCCCGCCATCTCTATGTTATAATCCGCGCCATTGTGTCGCTGAGGCGGCCTCTCATTACGTTGAGCGAGAGACGATGTTTGATAATTTAACCGACAGACTGTCGCAGAGCCTGCGCAATATCAGCGGCCGCGGGCGTCTGACAGAAGACAATATTAAAGACACGCTGCGCGAAGTTCGCATGGCGTTGCTGGAAGCAGACGTTGCGCTGCCGGTCGTTCGTGACTTCATCGGGCGCGTTAAAGAGCGCGCTGTCGGTCATGAAGTGAACAAAAGCCTGACCCCGGGTCAGGAGTTCGTCAAGATCGTGAAAAACGAGCTGGTTGCCGCCATGGGGGAAGAGAACAACACTCTGAACCTGGCCGCTCAGCCGCCAGCCGTGGTGCTGATGGCCGGTTTGCAGGGTGCGGGTAAAACTACCAGCGTCGGTAAACTGGGGAAATTCCTGCGTGAAAAGCACAAGAAAAAAGTGCTGGTGGTGTCCGCCGACGTTTATCGCCCGGCGGCGATTAAACAGCTGGAAACCCTGGCCGAACAGGTCGGTGTTGATTTTTGTCCATCAGATCTCAGCCAGAAACCGGTCGATATCGTTAAGAGCGCGCTGCAACAGGCGAAGCTGAAATTCTACGACGTACTGCTGGTGGATACCGCCGGCCGACTGCACGTTGATGAAGCGATGATGGACGAGATCAAACAGATCCACGCCGCGATTAATCCGGTAGAAACGCTGTTTGTCGTCGATGCCATGACGGGGCAGGATGCCGCTAATACGGCCAAAGCGTTTAACGAAGCGCTGCCGCTGACGGGTGTGGTCCTGACCAAGGTCGATGGTGATGCCCGTGGTGGTGCGGCACTGTCGATTCGCCATATTACCGGTAAGCCGATTAAATTTATGGGTGTCGGTGAAAAGACCGAAGCCCTCGAACCGTTCTATCCGGACCGTATTGCCTCGCGTATCCTCGGCATGGGCGACATGCTGTCGCTGATCGAAGATATCGAAAGCAAGGTAGACCGTGCTCAGGCAGAAAAGCTGGCCAGCAAGCTGAAGAAGGGGGATGGCTTCGACCTGAACGACTTCCTCGACCAGCTGAAGCAGATGCGTAACATGGGTGGTATGGCCAGCCTGATGGGCAAACTGCCGGGCATGGGGCAACTGCCGGATAACGTTAAATCGCAGATGGATGACAAAGTGCTGGTGCGAATGGAAGCGATGATCAACTCAATGACGCGTAAAGAGCGTGAAAAACCTGAGATTATCAAAGGCTCCCGTAAGCGCCGCATTGCCACAGGTTCAGGTATGCAGGTGCAGGACGTTAACCGCTTATTGAAGCAGTTCGACGACATGCAGCGCATGATGAAGAAGATGAAGAAGGGCGGTATGGCGAAGATGATGCGCGGCATGAAAGGTATGATGCCGCCGGGCTTCCCTGGCCGTTAAGCCAGCCGGAAAATCACTCAGGCGAATTAGATTGCTTTTTGCGCCAAAATGAGTAAAATTTTCGGGCTTTTTATATTGCATCCGGGCCCCGTTCCCTCAATGGGGCCCGGCTGTTTTATTAACTAAAGAGGATGTTATGGTAACAATTCGTTTGGCACGTCACGGCGCTAAAAAGCGTCCGTTTTATCAGGTAGTCGTAACCGACAGCCGTAATGCTCGCAACGGTCGCTTCATCGAGCGCGTTGGTTTCTTCAACCCGATCGCTTCAGGTCAGGCTGAACCACTGCGTCTGGATCTGGACCGCATTGAGCACTGGGTTGGCCAGGGCGCTACTCTGTCTGATCGCGTTAACGCGCTGATCAAACAAGCTAAGAAAGCAGCTTAATCTGTCACGGTGGTCAACATGAGCAAGCAACTCACCTCGCAGCCTCCCGCTAACCCGTTAATTCTGGGGAAGATGGGCTCGGCTTACGGTATTCGTGGTTGGCTCAAAGTGTTTTCCTCCACCGAAGACGCCGAAAGCATTTTTGACTATCAGCCGTGGTTTATCCAGCGGGCGGGTCAATGGCAGCTTGTCGAGCTGGAAGGCTGGAAGCGCCACAATCAGGACATGATCATCAAAGTCAAAGGCATTGACGATCGTGATGCTGCGGGTCTGCTGACGAATTGCGAAATTGTCGTAGGCTCAGAGCAACTGCCGGAACTGGATAGCGGTGACTACTACTGGAAAGACCTTATGGGCTGCCAGGTGGTAACCACTGAAGGGTACGAACTGGGTAAAGTCATCGATATGATGGAAACCGGTTCGAACGACGTTCTCGTCGTGAAGGCAAACCTGAAGGATGCATTTGGTGCGCAGGAGCGGCTAATTCCGTTCCTCGATGAACAGGTTATCAAGAATGTCGATCTCACTACTCGTACCATTAAAGTAGATTGGGATCCTGGTTTTTGAGCTCCGAACAAAACGGTAATACTCCGGCGCAAAGTATGTGGATTGGCGTAATCAGCCTGTTTCCTGAAATGTTTCGCGCAATTACCGAATACGGAGTAACTGGTCGGGCAGTAAAAAATGGCCTGCTCAACATTCAGAGTTGGAGTCCTCGTGACTTCGCTCATGACCGGCACCGTACCGTGGATGAACGTCCTTACGGCGGCGGACCGGGAATGTTAATGATGGTACAACCCTTACGGGATGCCATCCACGCAGCAAAAGCGGCGGCAGGAGAAGGGGCCAGGGTGATTTATCTGTCACCTCAGGGGCGCAAACTCGATCAAGATGGGGTTTGTGAGCTGGCGACCCACCAGAAGTTAATTCTGGTCTGTGGTCGCTATGAAGGGATTGATGAGCGTGTAATCAAAACCGAAATCGATGAAGAATGGTCGATTGGGGATTACGTACTCAGCGGTGGCGAGTTGCCAGCGATGACGCTGATTGACTCAGTATCCCGGTTTATTCCGGGGGTGCTGGGAAAACAGGCGTCAGCCGAAGAAGATTCGTTTTCTGACGGTTTGCTGGATTGCCCCCACTACACCCGCCCTGAAGTGTTAGAAGGGATGGAAGTACCGCCAGTTTTACTGTCGGGTAACCATGCTGATATTCGCCGGTGGCGCCTGAAACAGTCGCTGGGCCGTACCTGGCTTAGAAGACCTGAACTTCTGGAAAACCTGGCTCTGACTGAAGAGCAAGCAAAGTTGCTGGCTGAGTTCCAACGGGAACACACCCAGGCAACAAAACGATGATACGGTTGAACGGGCATAGCGCTTAGTTCACCTTAACTATCAGTTTACCCAGGATAAGAGATTTAATTATGAGCAACATTATTAAGCAGATCGAACAAGAACAGTTGAAACAGGACGTACCTTCATTCCGTCCGGGTGATTCCGTGGAAGTGAAAGTATGGGTCGTTGAAGGTGCTAAAAAGCGTCTGCAGGCATTCGAGGGCGTGGTTATCGCTATTCGTAACCGCGGTCTGCACTCTGCATTCACTGTTCGCAAAATTTCTAACGGCGAAGGCGTTGAGCGTGTATTCCAGACTCACTCCCCGGTAATCGACACGATTACTGTGAAACGTCGTGGTGCTGTGCGTAAAGCCAAACTGTACTACCTGCGTGAGCGTACTGGTAAGTCTGCACGTATCAAAGAACGTCTGGGCGCTTAAGCGACATCTGATAGTTAATAGCAATAAAGGGGCTGACCAGCAGGTCGGCCCCTTTTTTATCGTCTTTTGCCGACAGCGTAACGGAATGACACTTTCTGCCTCCTGCCTGCCGCTAAAAAAAATTAAAAGCCGTTTGCCGCTGATTTTTAAGCTGATCTAAAACAAAATCCGCGTATGTTTGAGTGATCCCTCCCTTGCCAGGAATTCTTTTTGCTATGCGTTCTTCGCCCAGCCCTTCCACCGGCGTGTCGATGAAAATTGCCGGTGCCCTGACCTCAACGCTGATGATGGCCTGTGTCAAAGGACTTGATGGCGGTATTCCAGTCGGAGAAGTCATCTTCTTTCGTTCCTCCGTGGCGCTTATCCCGCTGTTTATCTGGCTGTGGTGCCAGGGGAATATTCTGGATGGTATCCGGACGCGTAACGTAAAAGGACATTTTATACGCGGGCTGGCAGGGACGGGCGGGCTGTATTTTAGCTATCTGGCCCTGATCTATATCTCCCTGACCGATGTCACGGCGATCAACTATGCGGCTCCGCTGTTTACGGTAATTATGGCGGCGATTTTTCTGCGGGAGAAAGTGAAGTATCACCGCTGGGTAGCAGTGATCGCCGGGTTTGCCGGGATTCTGGTGATGCTGTCCGGCCAGCTGTTCTTTTCTTCTGGAGGGGCTTTCACCACGGTAAGCTGGCTGTCGACGCTGGGCATGGTGCTGGCCCTGATGGCGGCAGTCTGCATTGCCACAGCCTCCATCCAGATACGCTATCTCAACGGTATTGAAAAGCCGGGGGCTATTGCATTCTGGTTTGCTATCACCACCACGCTAACCTCGCTGCTTACACTGTGGTTCGGCTGGTCAGTACCCAGTGGCAGGCAGCTGCTGTTACTTCTGGGCTGTGGTCTGTTAGGCGGGATCACCCAGATTTTACTCACTCTGAGTCTGAAATACGCAGATGCCTCCCTGCTGGCACCGTTTGACTACAGTACGCTGCTGTGGTCGGTGTTTATCGGTTATCTGTTCTGGGATACGCTCCCGGAGTCTGCCACCATTGTAGGCGCAGGTCTGGTGGTTACCGGCGGCGTCATCTCAATGTATTTTGAACGGCGTCAACGTCGGGCGATCACGCCGTTGAATGTCAGCGGCTAACGACGTATATCCATAGCGATAACCCAGGGCTGGCCATGAGGTCGGCCTTTTTAGTTTTTTTCAACATGATGACGAATGTTTCACAGAATGTTAGGATATTTCTTAACTTAAGAGAGGAATAACCCGGATGACAGGGCCAGAGTGAGGGCCGGGGCTGCAGAGGTTTCATGGCGAAAAGATATGTACTGCTACTGTCGATCCTGCTGGGTGTCATCAGTTTACCGTTAAGAAGTGAAATGTCGTCTGTAAAGCCAGAGGGGGCTTCAGCGTCTGACGTGCGCCAGACGGTAGCCGGTATGATCAGTTATACCCGCTGGCCTCATCTGAACGGCTTACCCCGGTTATGTGTTTTCCGGTCCGCTCACTATGCTTCAGTGCTGATCAGCGCCTCTGTCCAGCATCCCCCCGCTGTGTGGAATGCCGTTCAGGTCGATGATGTGCAGCAGGCGCTGACCTCGCAGTGTGATGTCCTCTATTTTGGTCGTGAATCCTCACATCAGCAGGTTGAACTGATTAACAGCTATCAGCCACGGCCCCTGCTGACCATTGCCGAACAAACCCCTGATTGTGCAGTCGGTAGTGCATTCTGCCTCAAGTTTATTAACCACCGCGTCAGTTTCTCGGTCAATCTCGACTCACTGGGTCGAAGCGGCGTTCGGGTGCATCCCGATGTATTAATGCTGGCCTCTTCAGGGAGTGAAAGACATGGATAAATTTTCAGCAGAGAAGAGCAGGCCCAGCTTTCGTAAAATGCTGGCACGTATCAGCGTGATCAGCGCGGTGACGACAATGATCGTCGCCTGGCTGTTTATCTCTGCCACCTCAATGCTATCGTTTCGCCAGTACGCCGACAAGAACCTGCAGCTGCTGGCCTACACCGTCAGCCACAGTCTGGAAGCCGCAGTCGTCTTTGGTGATGGCAACGCGGCAATGGAAACGCTGGTGGAGCTGGGTAAGCAGGGGCAGTTTTCTTCGGCTATTGTGGCAGACAGTAAAGGTAAGGTACTGGCGCACTGGGGACAGGATAATGAGCACTCGCTGCGTGCCGATCCGCTGGCCCGGCTGGTTTCTGGCTGGTTGTTCCCGAAACCCGTTCAGCAACCGATCCTGCACAACGGGGCGCAAATCGGCACTATCACGCTGACCGGAGAAGACGCCACCGTGACCGATTTTGTTTATCGTTCCTTAAGCGTACTGACCCTCTGCCTGCTGCTCGCCTCGGTAGTGGCATTTCTGCTGACCCGTCATCTGTTCAGCGGCCTTATCGCCGCCTTAAGAAACATGACAGGCGTGGTGCATGACATTCGTGCGACGCGTAATTTCTCGCAACGGGTTCCCCCGTCCAAAATCGATGAGCTGCACGTTTTCGGTGAGGACTTTAACAGCCTGTTGAATGAGATTGAGAAATGGCAGCGGCGTGAGAAAAAAGAGCGCGATTCACTGCTGAAGCGTGCGTTACACGACCCCCTTACCGGATTGGCAAATCGCTCAGCCTTCCGCAGCGCGCTGGACAGCGTGCTCAGTGACAGTGAGCGCAAGACGCATACCGCACTGTTGTTTATGGATGGCGATAATTTCAAAGATATCAACGACACCTGGGGACACGCTGCCGGGGATGAAGTGTTGATGGCGATAGCCGGGCGACTGCTTGAGTGCGCGGCTAACACCTATCTGGTATGCCGCTTTGGCGGAGATGAGTTTGCCATGATCCTCGATGAGGTGAATCACCATGAGGATATCGAGAGGGTAATCGATACCATCACTATGCGGATGGCCGAGCCGATCGTTCTTAACTCCGGTGAGTCTGTCGTCATGACGTTAAGTATTGGTTACGCAGTGGCCAGTCAGGCGGCAACGGCAGAAGGCATTATGGAAGCGGCCGATCGCAGTATGTATCTGGAGAAACAGCAGCACCATCAGCGTGCGGCTGGCTAATAAGAATCAGGAGAAAGACGATGAAGATATTACGCGTGATGGCTGGCGTGCTGTTGGCTCTGGTGCTGGCGGGGTGCCAGACTGCGCCGCAGGGTAAATTTACGGCAGAACAGATCAGCGCTATGCGCGCCCAGGGCTTTACCGAAGTCCCGGAGGGGTGGATGCTGGGGATCTCGGAAAAGATTCTGTTTGGTAAAAACAAGGCTGAACTGACGCCGGAAAGTGTGGCAACCGTCCAGCGCATGGCAAAAACGTTGTCCGCCAGTGGCCTGCGTCATGCCCGTCTTGATGGCCATACTGATAACTACGGTGACGAGAAGTACAATGAGGCACTTTCGCTGAAGCGTGCCAACGTGGTAGCCGATGCGTGGGCCAGCGGGGCCGGCGTGACGCGCAGCAATATTACCACGCGCGGCCTGGGTGCCCGTGACCCGGTGCAAAGCAATAAAACCTCGCAGGGCCGTGCGGAAAACCGTCGGGTCGCGGTGGTTATCAGCGCTCCCTGACACTGGTGTTGCCATGCCGCTCGCTGGCTGACCGGATATGCCGGCGAGCGGCATCACTAGCTGGCGGCGCGGAGCAGTTCGACGACCAGCGGGGAAAGTTCGTTGCGCAGGGCAGCCCGTTCGGACTGGAACAGGGTGGCAGCATAAAATTTGTGCTCGGGCAGCTCAATTGCCCGGACATCCCCCTCCCGGTCGTAAGCGGTGATCTGCAGCGGATAACGTTTGAGGTCGGCCACAAAATCCGCATTGACACCATAGTTACAGTGATATCCTTCACTGATCTCCGTCCTTCCGTAAGCCCGCGCCAGCAGTGTATCCGGTTCAATGACGATATCGCCGGTTTTTTCAACCAGCGAACAGGTTAATGGTGCAATCACCAGACGCCCACCGCTGTCAGTTTCAGCATGTCCGGCATCGCTCCAGCCCATCACATTGCGTGCATATTCCACAATGGCGTACTGGAACCCCCCACAGGAGCCCAGAAACGGGATATTGTTTTCACGGGCGTAGCGAAGAGTAAGGAAGGCACCGTCATCGTTGACATACGGGCTGCCGGGGATCAGCCAGAAAGCATCGTAATCCAGCAAAGCGCGACGGTCAGTAATCGCGGCGGTCGGCAGCCAGTGTGATGTGACATCAAGGTTTAAGAAATTTGCAGCAAGCGTGATGGCTTTAGGGATGGCCTGATGCGAAACGGCATTGGCGCGGTAGTCACCAACCAGAGCTAAACGAACCATGAGTATGTCCTGTGCAGGTAAAAAAGGATGCTACTGCACTGCGGCAATACTGGCAAGACGCCAGCGTTATTCGTATGCTGGAAAATTGCCACCGCAAGGAGAACGATGTGACGCAGAGAACCAATCAGTACGGCCAACCCGTTGGCGAGCCACTGCCTTACTGGCAGCCTGTTCCCGTCCCGCAAGCCACCATGATGGTCGGGCTTTACTGCCGGCTGGAACCTCTGGATACCGCACGGCACGGCGAAGATCTTTACACCGCCTTTGCCTCCGCGCCCGACGACAGTGACTGGACATGGCTGACGGAAGATCGGCCCGGCTCACTGGCTGCCTTTCAGGTCTGGCTCAGCCAGCGTGCGGCAGAGCCCGGGTTTGTGACCTTTACCATTATCTGTGCAAAGCGCAATAAACCGGTCGGGCTGGTATCGTATTTGCGGATTGATCCGGTCAATGGATCGCTGGAGATCGGCGGAGTGACCTGGTCCCCCCTGATGAAACGCACGGTAACAGGCACCGAGGCCCTGTGGCTGATGCTCAATAATACCTTTACCCTTGGCTATCGCCGCTGTGAATGGAAGTGTGATGCTCTCAATGCGCCTTCGCGGCAGGCGGCACTCCGTCTCGGTTTTACTTACGAGGGAACCTTCCGTCAGGTGATGGTGCGTAAGGGACGTTCACGGGATTCCCACTGGTTTTCTATCATAGACAGCGAATGGCCGGCGGTTAACCAGGTGCTGACCCGGTGGCTGTCGACAGAGAATATCGATGCCAGCGGACAGCAGCGCCAGTCACTGGGCAGCCTGATGCGGGCGCTGAAGCCGGTAGATGGCGGTATTGACCGGCCCGCTGTCTAATACAATCAGGCCGTAACGAACGGCCATCAGCTCTGCGCCAACGCTGGTGGCCACCGCACGGCTGGCGATATTATTCTCAGCCGCAAGAATTTCGATAACATCGATGTCAGGCTGTTTAAAGGCTTCTTCAGCGATCAGCCGCACAGCCTGACGGGCAACGCCTTTTCGCTGTTCGCTGCTGCGTACCCAGTAGCCCAGTGCGGCCGGAATGCCTGGCTCCGTACTGTAGCGCAGACCCACCCCGCCCAACAGGCGGCCATCCCCGGCAAACAGGCCTGACTCACTAGCGGCCCCCTGACGACGTTGCCAGTGCGTGTAGCTGAACCAGCGACGGGCTTCGTCCGGCGTATAACCCTCATGGGCCCAGACCATCCAGGGTTTCAGGCTTGCCACTGATTCCTGCACGGCGTCAGCAAAGGCTCCGGCATCGGCATGTTCAAAAGGTCGTACGATGATTTCCATTATGCTCTCCGGTAGCGGCCTACAGGCCGGAAGTATAGATCGTTCCAGCCACACGGGCAGTGTTAACAGGACGAGAGGGAACAGGGTAGAATTGAGTGTAATTATTTATTTACAGATTGGTTAATGGTGTTGGTTTGTGTGTTTTATTTATATCATTGTTTTGCATGGTAAATGATAAATTTTTTGTTGTTGTTTGATTGAGTGGTAATAAAAGTGTACAACATGCGATTGTGTTATGTACGCATTCTGGTACAGTTGTCAGCAACCTCAATGAGGATCCCTTTTAAACGAATCACCCAGGATAACGATCATGCAAAAAGATGCGCTGAATAACGTTCATATCGCTGACGAACAGATTCTGATTACCCCGGAAGAGCTGAAAAAACAGTTTCCGCTGAACAGCGTACTGGAAGGGCAGATCGCCGCTTCACGCCAGACCATTTCTGACATTATCAGCGGTAAAGATCACCGTCTGCTGGTGGTCTGCGGTCCCTGCTCAATTCACGATCCTGAGGCCGCGCTCGCCTATGCCCGCGACTTAAAAGCCCTTGCGGACCAGGTTGACGATCAGCTTTACATCGTGATGCGCGTCTATTTTGAAAAGCCGCGGACGACGGTGGGCTGGAAAGGTCTGATCAACGACCCGCACATGGATAACACCTTCGATATGGAAGCGGGTCTGCATATTGCGCGTCAGCTGCTGTTGAACCTGGTCGAAATGGGACTGCCCCTGGCCACAGAGGCACTGGATCCTAACAGCCCGCAGTATCTTGGCGATCTGTTCAGCTGGTCAGCGATTGGCGCACGGACGACGGAATCGCAGACACATCGTGAAATGGCTTCCGGTCTGTCCATGCCGGTGGGCTTTAAAAACGGCACCGATGGCAGCCTGGGCACGGCGATCAATGCGATGCGCGCAGCAGCAATGCCGCACCGTTTTGTGGGGATTAACCAGGCAGGGCAGGTATGCCTGCTGCAAACGCAGGGTAATCCGGACGGACACGTGATCCTTCGCGGTGGTAAAAGCCCGAATTACGGCCCGAACGATGTGGCCCAGTGTGAAAAAGAGATGCAGCAGGCGGGACTCCGTCCTTCCTTGATGATAGATTGCAGTCATGGCAATTCTAACAAAGATTTCCGTCGCCAGTCCGGCGTGGCTGAGTCTGCTGTTGCGCAGATCAAAGATGGTAACCGTTCCATTATTGGCCTGATGCTGGAAAGCAATATTCACGAAGGCAACCAGTCTTCCGAGCAGCCGCGCAGTGATATGCGCTACGGTGTTTCAGTGACCGATGCGTGCATCAACTGGGAAACGACTGAACACCTGCTGCGTAATATTCATCAGGATTTGACCGGGGTACTGGCGGCGCGTCTGTCGCAAGAGGGTTAACGAGTTATGGTGGCTGAACTGACCGCGCTACGCGATCAAATAGATGTAGTGGACAAAGCGCTGCTGGACCTGCTGGCAAAACGACTGGCGCTGGTGGCCGAAGTGGGCGAGGTCAAAAGCCGCTACGGATTACCGATTTACGTCCCCGAGCGTGAGGCCACCATGCTGGCGTCGCGCCGGGCAGAGGCTGAAAAGTTGGGTGTTCCCCCGGATCTCATCGAGGATGTGCTGCGCCGAGTGATGCGGGAATCCTACACCAGCGAAAACGATAAAGGCTTTAAAACGCTTTGTCCTGAACTGCGTCCGGTGGTGATTGTGGGCGGTAAAGGTCAGATGGGGCGTCTGTTTGAAAAGATGCTCACGCTGTCGGGTTATCAGGTGCAGATCCTTGATAAAGGGGACTGGGATAACGCGGAAGCGATGCTGTCCAATGCGGGTATGGTGATCATCAGTGTGCCAATCCATCTGACCGAGCAGGTGATCGGTCAGCTGCCGCCGCTGCCGCAGGACTGTATTCTGGTTGATCTGGCATCGGTAAAAAACAAACCGCTGCAGGCGATGCTGGCGGCTCACGCCGGACCTGTTTTAGGATTACATCCGATGTTCGGTCCCGATAGCGGCAGCCTGGCAAAGCAGGTTGTGGTGTGGTGTGATGGGCGTCAGCCGGAAGCGTATCAGTGGTTCCTGGAGCAGATTCAGGTGTGGGGCGCGCGCCTGCACCGCATCAGCGCAGTGGAGCATGATCAGAACATGGCATTTATTCAGGCACTGCGTCACTTCGCGACTTTCGCTTACGGCCTGCATCTGGCGGAAGAAAATGTGCAGCTCGACCAGCTGCTGGCACTTTCGTCACCGATCTACCGGCTGGAGCTGGCAATGGTCGGACGGCTGTTTGCACAGGATCCTCAGCTCTATGCGGATATCATCATGTCGTCAGAAAATAATCTGGCGCTGATCAAACGCTATTATCAGCGCTTTGGTGAGGCGATTAAGCTGCTTGAGCAGGGTGATAAGCAGGCGTTTATTGACAGTTTCCGCCGCGTGGAGCACTGGTTTGGTGACCATGCCCAACGTTTCCAGGCAGAAAGCCGCACGCTGCTGCGCCAGGCGAACGACAGCAGGGCATAACAACGCTTATGCCCTGCTGTCGCGGGCTGACCCGAACAGAAGGTCAGCCCGCGACAGTACCAAATCCCGCCGCGACTAAAATCTTTTGCCCCTCCTGCGTTAACAACATCTCGGCCAGTTTTTTCCCGACAGGGCGACACACCGCATAGCCATAATCAGCCCGCGTCTGCCATTCAGCAGGGATTAACACGGTGCTGATGGCGTCGGCCGCCTGCAGCTCATGCGCATAGCTTTGATAGCCGATAAAAATCTCTGCCTGGCCCGACTGAATGATCCACTGCGACGCCCGTTTACCCGGCGGGACAGGCAATGACTTTTCTCCCCCGACCAGCTTTAGTGCCCGCTGCTTTAACTGTTTACCGAGAGTGGCATATTGCCGCTCAATGCGATCGAACAGCAGCCAGGCATAATCACCGCACGGATCGCATCCCGGCGTTGAGGTTGCAACGCGCAGCACCGGGTTGCCCAGCAGTTCGAGCCAGGGGGCGGGGGGGATACGGTGAGAGACGTTCAGACACAACAGGTTGTGACAACATACTCCCACATCCTGTGCCCGTCCGGCCCGCTTTAGCGCCAGCGGGTGCATCATGCTGGCGGAGACGAAAAGATCGCACTGTTCGCCCTGTTCAATGCGCTGGCGCAGTAAACCTGCCGGACCAAACTGCGTCACGATGCCTGCCGGATAGTGATGCTGGAATGCAGCGATGATGGCAGGCCAGACGTCGCGCAGGCTGCCTGCTGCCAGCACCTGTAAAGGGAGCATCAGTTGCCACCGCGATAGTGTGTGCGGTAAAAACGCTGATACCAGCGGTCTGCCTGCTGCTGCATATCAATATCGGCAAATCTCGCCGGATAGAGTTTTTTCGCCATCCACAATTCACCCAGTGCCATGGCTTCCGGCATCGGATATCCCCACGCCTTAGCATATTCCGGCATCAGATAAACCTGATGGTTTTTAACGGCATCCACAGCCTGCCAGGCGGGCTGCTGTGCGATCTCGTCAATCACCCGTGGATAGCGATCCTGCACAAAAATGACCTGTGGGTTCCATGCCAGAATCTGCTCCATGGAAACCTGCTTATAACCTTTGACCGTGGCGGCGGCGACGTTGATCGCGCCAGCGTGGGCCATCATCAGACCAGTATACTTACCGGTACCGTAGGTCGTCAGGTCAGGATTAGCCATATACACGCGAACGCGCGCTTTTTCGGGTATATCCTGCAGCCGCCGGGCTACCTGCTGGCGCTGGCTGAACGTGGCGGTAATCAGTTGTTCTGCCTGCGGTTGCTGACCCACCACGTCCCCTATCAGACGAATGCCCTGCGCAAGACCCTCATTATAGGCCTGCTCTTCGTTTTTCAGCTGTGGGTTGAGCTGTCTCGCCTGTTGCGTATCGCTGCGCAGAGAGATGGCAACCACCGCGATGCCCAGGCTCTGGATCTGATCGATCATCTCCTGTGGGGCATAATTGGTGACAAAGACCACCTGGGGATGCAGGGCTACCAGCTTTTCCAGATCAACATGAGTAAGATCGCCCAGCGTGGGCAGGGTATTGAGTTCCGGGACCAGCCGGCTATAGTCATCGCCAAGCTGTTGTTTCCAATTGCTGAGGATACCCACTATCTTATCTGTCGCATTCAGCTCTACCAGCAGATTTAACGCCTGATGTTGCAGAACCACGACCCGATCGACCCGGTCGGGGAGGGTCACCTGCCGGCCAAGCTGGTCGGTCACCAGTCTGGAAGCCTGGGCGGAAAAAGTCATAAAGACGCTAAGGAGTAATGCAGGATAAAGGCGGGTGAGGGAGATCATAAGTATTGCTCGAACATCGTTGTATATCTAATGATATAGCGATGGTGCGTCAGCGTAAATATTTCTCTGCAGGAAAGACGAAAACCGCCAGTGGTAAAGCACTGGCGGGCAAAAACTTACTGCGGATCGACAGCGACAACATTCTCGCTGGGATAGCAGCCGAGTACTTTGAGGGATCGGGTAATGGGCGTCAGTTCACGTAGCGCCTGCTGCACGTCTTCGGTATTCAGGTTGCCCTGAAAATCGATATAAAACATCTCCTGCCACGGGTTGCCGTTAATCGGACGTGACTCCAGTTTACTCATGGTCAGGTTGTGCTTACGCAGTACCAGCAGGGCTTCAACCAGCGCACCCGCCTGCTGGCCTGTAGCCATAATCAGCGTGGTTTTTGCCGGAACCTGCAATGACACCTCAACCGGCTTGCGGGCCAGTACGATGAAGCGGGTAATGTTCTGGCGCTGATTGGCCAGATTGCGCTCCAGCACCTGCAAACCATACAGCTCACCGCCTGCTTCGCTGCCCAGTGCGGCCACCTTCGGTGAATTCATCGCCGCCACTCTTTCCATCGCAGCGGCGGTACTTTCGGTGTACTCAATTTTCCAGTGCGGGTAGCGGTTAATAAACTGGCTGCACTGCTGGAACGGCTGCGGATGGCTGTACACCGTTTCAATTTCCTGCAGCGTGGTTTGACCGGTGACCAGTACGCAGTGATCGATAGGCAGGGTGATCTCGCCGACAATGGACAGGCTGGTTTGCTGCAGCAGGTCATAGACATCGTTAATCGACCCCGAGGTGGTGTTCTCGACGGGTAACACGGCATAGTCCGCCAGCCCGGTTTCTACCTGATTAAAGATATCGTGAAACTTCAGGCAGCCACTCTCGATAAAATTATCAAAATGGCGTGCAGCGTAGTGGCGTGAGGCCAGGTGCGAATAAGAGCCCTTTGGCCCGAGGAAGGCAATACGTGCCGAGTGGGGATTCGTGTTGTTGAGATGCTTTTGCAGCAGCGCCTGCTGCGTCAGCACGGAGTCTTCAATGATCTGTTGAAACAGGCGCGTAATGTAGTGTGCGTCCAGCTTGTGGCTTTTACCCAGTGTGATCAGGTTTTCAAGCAGGTCACGTTCGCGGTCGATGTCGCGAACGGGGCGATGGGTGGCCATTTTGGCCTCGGCAACTTCAATGGCCAGTGCGCGGCGCCGGGCCAGCAGTGACAACAGCTCTTCGTCCAGAGCGCTGATCTTACCGCGCAGAGCCAGCAAAGGATTTTCGGGATTCATATTTGCTACCTGTCAGATGTGGCTAAAAAAAAAGCCTCCCGCTGGGGAGGCTTTATTGTTCGTCTTCGCATTGCTTCTTACACGACGAATAGCCTCCCGGTCAGGGGAAGGTAAAGAAGGTAAAAAAGAATGCGAAGAAAAACGAAGATTGTTTCATCAGGCTATCCATGAAGTCAGAAAGGATAAAGTAACCGCTGCAATTTCATTCTGTCAATAAAAAACGCGCCCTGAGGCGCGTTATCACTGTTTTAGCAATTACTCTTCGTCAGTCTCAACCACACTGAGATCTTTAACACTGGCAGAGGCGCGACGCGCTTCACCTTTATGCTGAACCTTGTTCAGCTGACGTTCCAGTTTGTTAATCAGATCGTTGATTGCCGTGTACATATCTTCATGCTTGGCGCTGGCGATCAGCGGGCCATTTGGCGTATTAATGTTGGCATCGGCAACGAATTCTTTCGGTTCTTTTGACAGAACGATGTGCGGGTTAATCAGATGAGTTTGCCATTTTTCAAGCTTGGCGAGACGGTCTTCGACATGTTGGCGGATAGCCGGAGTGATTTCCATTTGCTTACTGGTAATGTTCAGAATCATAGTGCTTACCTCTCTGTCATTTCCGTCTTGGTGAACCCAGCATACCGTGAAAAGGGTAAAAAAGTGTGATCAAAATCACGTTATTTTGTCACTTTTTGTCAAGGAGAAGAAAAGTGTGAGACGGAAGGATAAATCGGACTCTGAGGGTTGTCGGGCGGCGTTTTCAATGGCATTGTTGACCAGTTAAACTGACTGGAAAAAGGGGATTACCTCCGTTTCAGGTCAAAAAAAGGCAGCCCGCAGGCTGCCTTTTTTATGACTTCAAACTTAAGCCTGATTGGCGGCAATAATTTTTGCCACGCGATCGGCCTCAGCATTCAGCTGCAGCTGACGGTAAGCATTTTCCATCAGTGGCAGTGCGTTTCGTGTAGCCTGTGTATCCGGGTAATCTTTCAGCATTTGTTCTACGCGGTTAACCACAGCGACATATGCCTCACGTTTAGTGTAGAATTCCGCCACAGACAGTTCGTATTTCGCCAGACGATCTTTCAGGAACACCAGGCGCTTGCGTGCATCCGTCGCATACTGGCTGTTTGGATAGCCACGCAGCAGCTGCGAGAAGTCTTTAAAAGCATCACGCGCATGGGTCGGATCGCGGTCTGAACGGTCTATACCAAAAAAGCCCTGCAGTGCACTGTCATCCAGCGCCATATCCGTCAGACCACGCATATAGATAACGTAGTCCACGTTTGGATGCGTAGGATTCAGACGCATAAAGCGGTCAATGGCGGCTTGCGCCAGTGGCAAATCGGCATTTTTATAGTAAGCGTAGATCAGGTCTAGCTGAACTTGCTGGGAGTAAGGGCCGAATGGATAGCGGTTATCGAGCGCTTCCAGTTGCGTTATTGCTCCTTTAAAGTTACCGTCCTGCAGTTTTTGCTGGGCAGTGGCATAGATCTCGGAAGGCGGGCTGTCAGGCACCACATCCTTGGAGCCGGAACATCCAGCTAATGCCAGGCTCAACGTGGCTGCAGCCACCAGATATTTCATACGCGTCATGACGATTTGCTTATCCTCAGAGTGTTATTCAGGAAGCTGTCCGTTAAGCTTCCGGTAGTGACCAGGTACGATAGCACATTATATTAAACGGCATCGCCGTGAAAACCCAACGTTAACGAAGAAGCTGTTTATTTATGGCACAACAAGTAAAACTCAATGCAACGGTATCCGAATCGCAACTCGGACAACGGTTAGATCAGGCTTTGGCCGAATTGTTCCCTGATTATTCACGTTCCCGCATAAAAGAATGGATCCTCGACCGCCGCATCACCGTCAATGGTGCAATAATCGACAAACCGAAAGAAAAAGTGCTCGGCGGCGAGCTGATTACGCTTGATGCAGAAATTGATGAAGAAGCCCGCTGGGAAGCCCAGGACATTGCCCTGAACATCGTTTACGAAGATGACGATATTCTGGTGATCAATAAACCGCGCGACCTGGTCGTGCATCCGGGGGCCGGTAATCCTGACGGCACCGTGCTGAATGCACTGCTGCACCATTTCCCGGCGATTGCCGATGTCCCTCGTGCAGGAATTGTGCACCGTCTGGATAAAGACACCACAGGCCTGATGGTGGTGGCAAAAACGGTACCGGCACAGACGCACCTGGTGGAGTCGCTGCAACTGCGTGAGTTTACCCGTGAATATGAAGCCGTTGCTATTGGCCGCATGACGGCGGGGGGGACGGTCGATCAACCGATCAGCCGCCACTCGACGAAGCGTACCCACATGGCTGTACACCCGATGGGTAAACCAGCTACCACCCACTACCGTATCATGGAGCACTTCCGTGCCCATACACGCCTGCGGCTGCGGCTGGAAACCGGGCGTACGCACCAGATCCGTGTGCATATGTCGCATATCAATCATCCGCTGGTGGGTGACCCGCTTTACGGCGGTCGTCCTCGTCCACCAAAAGGGGCTTCTGAAGCCTTTATCAGTACTCTGCGTGGTTTCGACCGTCAGGCTTTACACGCCACGATGCTGCGTCTCTATCACCCGATCACCGGGATTGAGATGGAATGGCATGCGCCTCTGCCACAGGACATGGTCGATTTGATCAATGCTCTGAAGGCCGATACCGAAGAGTTCAAAGAGCAGCTGGACTGGTAATGAACCTGATTATTCCCGGCTGGCAGGTTCCGGCCAGTGTTCGAGCGTGCAGCAGCACGCGTCGGGGGGGCGTAAGCCAGTCCCCCTGGGACAGCCTCAATCTCGGTGCGCACGTGGGCGACGACGAGCAGCATGTGCAGACCAATCGTCAGCGCCTGCTGGAGCTCGGCGACCTTCCCTCCATGCCGCAGTGGCTGGATCAGGTACATGGCACAGAGGTACTGACGCTGGACTGGAAGGTCCCGCCATCACTACGGGCGGATGCGGCCTATAGCCGGACGCCGGGTGTGGTTTGCGCCGTGATGACCGCCGACTGTCTTCCGGTATTGTTCTGTTCCCAGGATGGTCAGGAAGTCGCTGCTGCTCATGCAGGCTGGCGGGGGTTGTGTAATGGGGTACTCGAAGAGACATTAAATGCTTTTTCTGCCCCTCCCTCACAGATTTTTGCCTGGCTGGGCCCGGCGATTGGCGCGGACGCATTTGAGGTCGGACAGGAAGTCCGTGAGGCCTTTATTGCACAAAATCCAGGCGACTCAGTGGCTTTCCGCCCGGCGGGTGAAAAGTTTTATGCCGATTTATCGTTGCTGGCAAAACATCGTCTTCAGGCCTGCGGAGTGCGTCACGTCTGGGATGATGGCCTGTGTACCTATACACAGCCTGAGCAATTTTTCTCCTTCCGACGCGATGGCGTCACTGGCCGTATGGCAAGTTTGATCTGGCTGATATAACCTAGCGCCATAAGACGGTCCGGATTGATGTTTTTTTCTCCAAAATGTCAGGCCATTAACCTTGAAAAATTTGAGGGATGACCTCATTTAATCTCCAGTAGCAATTTGACCTGATAGGGGGAAATTATGCGTCTGGATCGTCTTACTAACAAATTCCAACTGGCACTCGCCGACGCTCAGTCACTGGCTCTTGGCCGCGACAACCAATTTATCGAACCTCTGCATCTGATGAGCGCACTGCTTAATCAGGAAGGCGGATCCGTTCGTCCATTACTCACCACCGCAGGCCTTGACGTTTCATCACTGCGCACCGGCATTGAACAGGCCCTGAGCCGTTTACCGCAGGTGGAAGGTAGCGATGGTGATGTTCAGCCTTCTGCCGATTTAGTGCGGGTACTTAACCTGTGCGACAAGCTGGCTCAAAAGCGGGGCGATAATTTTATTTCATCAGAGCTGTTCGTTCTGGCGGCGCTCGACTCCCGTGGCTCGCTGGCTGACCTGTTAAAGTCCGCCGGTGCCACCAGTGACAAACTGAGCAAAGCCATTGATCAGATGCGGGGAGGAGACAGCGTGAACGACCAGGGAGCAGAAGATCAGCGGCAGGCACTGAAAAAATACACCATCGATCTGACTGAACGGGCGGAGCTGGGTAAGCTGGACCCGGTTATCGGGCGTGACGAAGAGATCCGCCGTACCATTCAGGTGCTGCAACGCCGTACTAAAAACAACCCGGTACTGATCGGTGAGCCTGGCGTGGGTAAAACGGCCATCGTCGAAGGCCTCGCGCAGCGCATCATTAACGGAGAAGTGCCGGAAGGGCTGAAAGGCCGTCGTGTGCTGGCGCTTGATATGGGGGCGCTGGTCGCCGGGGCGAAATATCGCGGTGAATTTGAAGAGCGCCTGAAAGGGGTGCTGAGCGACCTGTCTAAGCAGGAAGGCAACGTCATTCTGTTTATTGACGAGCTGCATACAATGGTCGGTGCAGGTAAGGCCGATGGGGCAATGGATGCCGGTAATATGCTGAAGCCAGCGCTGGCACGAGGTGAGCTGCACTGTGTGGGCGCGACCACGCTGGATGAGTATCGTCAGTATATAGAGAAGGATGCTGCACTGGAGCGGCGTTTCCAGAAGGTCTTCGTTGCTGAACCAACGGTCGAAGATACCATCGCGATCCTGCGTGGCTTAAAAGAACGTTATGAGCTGCATCACCATGTGCAGATCACTGACCCGGCGATTGTGGCGGCGGCGACGCTCTCTCATCGCTACATTGCCGACCGTAAGTTACCGGACAAGGCGATTGACCTGATTGATGAGGCCGCGTCCAGCATTCGTATGCAGATTGACTCGAAGCCGGAATCACTGGACAGGTTAGAGCGTCGTATTATTCAGCTGAAGCTGGAACAGCAGGCGCTGAAGAAAGAGTCTGACGATGCAAGTATCAAACGGCTGGAGATGCTGGAAACCGAACTGAACCAGAAAGAGCGTGAATACTCTGAGCTGGAAGAAGAGTGGAAAGCAGAAAAAGCGGAACTGTCTGGCACCCAGCATATTAAAGCCGAGCTGGAGCAGGCGAAGCTGGCAATGGAACAGGCTCGTCGTCAGGGCGATCTCGGTCAGATGTCTGAGCTGCAGTACGGAAAAATTCCGGAGTTGGAAAAACAGCTGGCGGCGGCCACGCAGAATGAAGGCAAAACCATGCGTCTGCTGCGTAACCGCGTAACGGACGTCGAAATTGCCGGTGTGCTGGCGCGTTGGACCGGGATCCCTGTCGACCGGATGATGGAAGGTGAGCGCGACAAACTGCTGCGTATGGAGGAGGAGCTGCACACCCGGGTGATTGGGCAGAATGAAGCGGTGGAAGCGGTATCCAATGCGATTCGCCGCAGCCGTGCCGGACTGGCCGATCCTAACCGCCCAATCGGGTCATTCCTGTTCCTCGGCCCGACCGGTGTGGGTAAAACAGAGCTCTGTAAGGCGCTGGCTAACTTTATGTTCGACAGCGACGACGCGATGGTACGTATCGACATGTCCGAATTTATGGAAAAACATTCGGTATCGCGTCTTGTCGGGGCACCTCCGGGTTATGTCGGGTATGAAGAAGGCGGTTATCTGACCGAGGCGGTTCGCCGTCGCCCTTATTCTGTCATTCTGCTGGATGAGGTAGAGAAGGCGCATCCGGATGTGTTTAACATCCTGCTGCAGGTGCTGGACGATGGTCGTCTTACTGACGGGCAGGGCAGGACGGTCGACTTCCGTAATACGGTTGTGATAATGACATCGAACTTGGGGTCAGACTTAATCCAGGAGCGCTTCGGTGCGTTGAGCTACGGCGATATGAAAGAGATGGTGCTGTCAGTCGTCAGTCAGAACTTCCGTCCGGAGTTCATCAACCGTATTGATGAGCTGGTGGTGTTCCATCCGCTGGGTGAACAGCATATTGCTTCTATTGCCCGCATCCAGCTGGCCCGCCTGTATCAGCGACTGGAAGATCGTGGCTATACTCTGCACATCTCCGAAGAGGCGCTGAAGAAACTGGGCGAAAATGGTTATGACCCGGTCTATGGGGCAAGGCCGCTGAAACGCGCTATTCAGCAGCAGATAGAAAACCCGCTGGCTCAGCAGATCCTGTCTGGTGCGCTGGTTCCGGGCAAAACCATAGAAATGGATGTCGAAGACGGCGTTATCGTCGCTCATCAATAATCAGTGCAAGCAACAGAAATGGGCCTTTGGCCCATTTCTGTTTATTAAAGCAGCATAAAACGAGGTTAAAGTGCAGTTTTGGGTGAAAAGTAATCACTTGAAAGTATTTTTGCAATTTACCCTTGTCAGCTGCCAGAAAATCCCTATACTGCGCCTCCACTGACACGGAACAACGGCTTACAGGTTACCGGGTCAGCAGCATCAGGTAACTGATAGCGCCGGAAAAACTTCTCAAAAAGAAGTTGACTCCGAAGGAGGAAAGCGTAA
>NZ_JACYMO010000004.1 GCF_014838825.1 Erwinia persicina
TCCGGCGGTTCAGATGCTTCCTGAACCTCCTGAGCCGCTGGCCTGTAAGCCGTTGTGCCGTCTCAGTGGTTGCGCATTATAGACAGGCGACCCGGGAACGCAAGCAGTAATATCGACTTTTTTACTGCCTGCTTAAAGTTCGTGCGAAACGCTGTTTTTTAGCCCTGTTTAATCCGTGCTGGCAGCGCTTTCAGGCTGTCCAGTACCCAATCCGCCGCTTGCTCACCTTCAGCCGTCACCGGTTTACCGCTGCGGACCAGCACCTTTTTTCCGATCCCGGCAGCAAAAGCAGCCTGCATATCCTCAATCTTATCGCCAACCATATATGAAGCGGCCATATCAATGTTCAGATCCTGTTGAGCCGTCAGGAGCATACCCGGCTGGGGTTTGCGGCAGTCACAAGACTGTCGGAACGCTTCTACTATTGCATCCGGGTGGTGCGGACAGAAGTAGATGCCGTCCAGGTCCACTTCACGGTCAGCCAGTGACCAGTCCATCCACTCGGTAAGGTGCATAAACTGATCTTCGGTGAACATACCGCGCGCAATACCAGACTGGTTAGTCACCAGGACCAGCGCGAAGCCCATTTCCTTCAGTTCACGCAAGGCATCAATCACGCCGTCGATAAACTCAAAGTTGTCACTTTCAAAAACGTAACCGTGATCCACATTAATAGTGCCATCACGATCGAGGAAAATTGCGGGGACTTTCTCAGTCACGTAGGAACTCCTGCTTCAAAATTTGCCGTAGTGTATCGCATCATTGCGCTAAAAGAGAGAATGCCCGTTTGAATGACTTCGATTGATTTAGACGTCTGGATGCCCTACCATCCATTCAGTCCCGGTAATCAGGGATACCGTTTTTATTGAACGCCACGGATAACTCCCATCACGATAATAAATAAATCAATGATTAAACTTTCAAATATCACCAAAGTATTCCAGCAAGGGTCACGCAGCATTACCGCCCTGTCCGATGTCAGTCTGCATGTGCCTGCCGGACAAATTTATGGCGTGATCGGCGCTTCCGGTGCGGGTAAAAGCACCCTGATCCGCTGCGTCAATTTACTGGAGCGCCCTACGTCCGGCAGCGTGCTGGTTGATAACCAGGATCTCACTACGCTGTCGGAAGGGCAGCTCACCCTGGCGCGCCGCCAGATTGGCATGATTTTCCAGCACTTTAATCTGCTGAACTCGCGCACCGTTGCCGGTAATGTGGCGCTCCCGCTGGAGCTGGGTAACCTGTCGAAAGCCGAGATCAAACATCGCGTTACTGAACTGCTGGATCTGGTCGGCCTGGCTGACAAGCATGATTCATGGCCTGCCAACCTTTCCGGCGGGCAGAAACAGCGTGTGGCAATCGCCCGTGCGCTGGCCAGTAACCCGAAAGTGCTGCTGTGCGATGAAGCCACCAGCGCGCTGGATCCGGCCACTACCCGCTCCATCCTGGAGCTGCTGAAGGATATTAACCGCCGTCTGGGGATCACCATTCTGCTGATCACGCATGAGATGGATGTCGTAAAACGTATCTGTGACTGTGTTGCAGTGATCAGCAACGGACAGTTGATCGAGCAGGATACGGTGAGCGAAGTTTTCTCTCATCCGAAGACGCCGCTGGCACAGCAGTTTATCCAGTCAACGCTGCATCTGGACATTCCAGAAGATTACCTCAAGCGTCTGACGCCGGAAGCCAGTCCTACGACCGTTCCTTTATTGCGTCTGGAGTTTACCGGTCAGTCGGTCGATGCGCCGCTGTTGTCTGAGTCAGCCCGCCGCTTCAATGTGAATAACAATATTATCAGTGCGCAGATGGATTACGCCGGAGGCGTGAAGTTCGGCATTATGCTGGCTGAGATCCACGGTGACGCAGCCGACACCCAGGCTGCCATCGCCTTCCTGCAAGAACACCATGTAAAGATAGAGGTATTAGGTTATGTCTGAGGCGATGATGTGGTTAATGGGCCGCGGCATCTGGGAAACCCTGATGATGACCTTTGTCTCCGGCTTTTTCGGTTTTGTGCTTGGCCTGCCGGTCGGCGTTCTTCTGTATGTTACCCGCCCGGGGCAGATCGTGGCGAACGCAAAGCTTTACCGCGTGCTGTCAGCGGCGGTCAACATCTTCCGTTCTATCCCGTTCATTATCCTGCTGGTCTGGATGATCCCCTTCACCCGCATTATTGTCGGCACCTCGATCGGCCTGCAGGCAGCGATTGTTCCGCTTACCGTGGGTGCTGCACCTTTTATTGCGCGCATGGTAGAGAACGCCCTGCTTGAACTGCCCACCGGTTTAATTGAGGCATCACGCGCCATGGGGGCTACCCCACTACAGATCATCCGCAAGGTTCTGTTACCGGAAGCACTCCCTGGTCTGGTGAATGCCGCTACTATTACTCTGATTACCCTGGTCGGCTATTCTGCAATGGGTGGTGCTGTCGGTGCAGGTGGTCTGGGTCAGATTGGCTATCAGTATGGTTATATCGGTTATAACGCGACGGTGATGAACACGGTATTAATCCTGCTGGTTGTTTTGGTGTATTTGATTCAGTTCTGCGGCGATCGCATCGTTCGTGCGGTCAGTCACAAGTAAACACAACAGTAATTTCTCTCTATTTAAGGAAGGGATATGTCTTTTAATGTTAAAACGCTTGCCGCTGTCGGCGCGCTTATCGGTACCCTGGCACTGGCTGGCTGTGACCAGAAAGAGAAAGATCCAAACCACATTAAAGTGGGTGTGATCGTCGGGAGCGAACAGCAGGTTGCCGAGGTGGCAGCAAAAGTCGCTAAAGATAAATATGGTCTGGACGTTGAGCTGGTGACCTTCAACGATTATGTACTGCCTAACGAAGCGTTGAGCAAAGGCGACATTGATGCAAATGCCTTCCAGCACAAACCTTATCTCGATCAGCAGATCAAAGACCGTGGCTACAAGCTGGTGTCTGTCGGCAGCACGTTTGTCTATCCGATTGCCGGTTACTCTAAGAAAATCAAATCGCTGGATGAACTGCAGAACGGTGCCCAGGTCGCAATCCCTAACGATCCTACCAACCTGGGCCGTTCTCTGCTGCTGCTGCAGAAAGTGGGTCTGATCAAACTAAAAGACGGCGTTGGCCTGCTGCCAACCTCGCTGGATGTGGTTGAGAACCCGAAAAACCTGAAGCTGGTCGAGCTGGAAGCGCCACAGCTGCCACGTTCTCTGGACGATCAGCAGATCGCGCTGGCCGTCATCAACACCACCTATGCCAGTCAGATTAACCTGACACCGGCAAAAGACGGTATTTTCGTGGAAGACAAAGACTCCCCTTACGTGAACCTGATCGTCGCCCGTGAAGATAACAAAGACGCGGAAAACGTGAAGAAATTCGTCCAGGCCTATCAGTCTGATGAAGTGAATGACGCCGCGAACAAAGTGTTCAACGGTGGCGCAGTCAAAGGCTGGTAAGTTGCAACTGCGGGTGGTGCCTGCCACCCGCATTCTCATCGTCTCATTATCATACGTGCTTTAGTGCATGCTCTCCGCTTGTTATTTCTGCTCTGGCTTGGTTCAATAACGCCACTTTTACCGAACGTGAGGAATTCCCCATGCGTGTTTTACCGCTCTGTCTGTTAGCACTGTCGCTGACAGGGTGTTCGTTGCTGCCTAAACCCTATGAGCCCGTTAAACCATTTCCGCAGTCAACGCAAAACGACTCATCTCACTCTAAACCCGCAGCCCGCCCTGCTCCGGTAAAACTGTATACGGATGCAGCCGATCTGGTGAGCAAACCGTTCCGCGACCTGGGGGAAGTGTATGGTGATGATTGTCAGAGCAACGCACAGGATTCGCCACCCAATCTTGCGACAGCACGCAAACGCATGCAGATACGAGCCTCCGGCATGAAAGCAAATGCGGTACTCGTCCATAAATGTGAAATTGTTAGCGGCGCTCAGGGCTGCCTGCGTCAGGCCGTATGCCAGGGTTCTGCCCTGAAGGTCTCCAGCCAGTAACCCCCGCTTTTGTTCTGTACCGGGGGCAGTTGCGACCCCTGGTCCTGAACACCTACTGCCCCGAATCGGTGAAAGACAGCCCGCCTCAACCTATAAGATAATCCCTATATTTATCTTTGTATTCAACAAGTTATTTTATAAAAAAACCGATAGTGATAAACTCGCCACTTCAAATAACACTATACAAAGGAATTGTATAATGCGTAAATTAGCCTTTATTTTGGTATCATTAGCCCTGACTGGTTGTGCGCACACAGCAGACCAGAATGATCAAAAAAAATCCCAATCAAAACCCGAGGCAAAAAGCACTATGTCGGTTGTGACCTCTCACACCCCAGTAAAACTGCTGAGTCACCCTGACGAACTCGCGGGCAAACCTTTCCTGACATTAGGCCGGGTTACCGGTTCAGCCTGCCAGACCAGAGCCGCAGATTTTCCTACTGACATGAACATTGTGCGTCATCAGCTGCAGACCAAGGCGGCTACGCTTCACGCCAATGCTGTGCTGCTGAATAATTGTGAAATCACGGCCAGCATTGAGGGCTGCTATCGTCAGACCCTGTGCCAGGGTTCAGCCCTGAGAGTCGCCCAGTAGTGACCACATTTTCCTTCCAGCAAATCGGCAAGATTCATTCCCCGTGGAAGGAAAAGTTTGCTGTTCCCCGCCAGCCTGGCTTAATTCAGGATGGCGGCGGAGAGCTCCATTTCGATGCGCCTTATAATCATCCCGATGCGGTACGTGGCCTGGAAGCCTTCAGCCACCTGTGGCTGCTGTTTATCTTCCACCAGACGATGGAAGGCGGCTGGCGTCCAACGGTACGTCCCCCACGTTTAGGCGGTAATGCGCGTATGGGGGTCTTCGCCACCCGTTCAACCTTCCGTCCTAACCCGGTCGGGATGTCTCTGGTGGAACTGAAAGGAATTCGCTATGAGCGACAGCAGGTCATCCTCGAATTGGGCAGCCTTGACCTGGTTGACGGTACCCCTGTCGTTGATATCAAACCCTACCTGCCGTTTGCCGAAGCATTACCTGACGCACGCGCCGGTTTTGCCCAGCAGGCCCCTGTTGCCGATATGCCGGTGAGCTTTAGCCCCCATGCACGGATGCAGCTGATGCAGCACCAGCAGCGCTTTCCCCATCTTGAACGTTTTATTCATCAGGTTCTCGCCCAGGATCCGCGCCCTGCCTATCGCAAAGGCGAAGAGCCCGAGCGTGAATATGCTGCATGGCTGCTGGATTTCAACGTCCGCTGGCGTGTTATCCACCCAGGCACAGAAGTTATCGCCATCGACCCGCGTTAATTTCTCCCGGCACCTTTTGACTCTCCTGTCACACTGATACACTAGCGTCCACGTTTTTTTGGCTCTCTTTCCGTTCATATGGAATCGTAACTCATGCGTACTACTCAATATTTGCTCTCCACTCTGAAGGAGACACCTGCCGATGCCGAAGTGATCAGCCACCAGCTGATGCTGCGCGCTGGCATGATCCGTAAACTGGCATCCGGTCTTTATACCTGGCTGCCAACCGGTTTACGCGTGCTCAAAAAAGTTGAAAACATCGTGCGCGAAGAGATGAACAACGCCGGTGCGATTGAGATCTCTATGCCGGTTGTTCAGCCGGCAGATTTGTGGCAGGAGAGTGGCCGTTGGGAGCAGTACGGGCCGGAGCTGCTGCGCTTCGTTGACCGTGGTGAGCGCCCTTTTGTTCTGGGTCCGACGCATGAAGAGGTGATCACTGACCTGATCCGTAACGAACTCAGCTCTTACAAGCAGTTGCCGATAAATCTGTTCCAGATCCAGACCAAATTCCGTGATGAAGTGCGCCCGCGTTTCGGCGTCATGCGTTCGCGTGAATTCATCATGAAAGATGCCTACTCGTTCCACACCACCCAGGAATCCCTGCAGGAAACCTATGAGGCGATGTATCGCGCCTACAGCCAGAGTTTCACCCGCATGGGCCTCGACTTCCGCGCTGTTGATGCGGATACCGGCTCTATCGGCGGCAGTGCCTCACACGAGTTCCAGGTTCTGGCACAGAGCGGTGAAGACGATGTGGTGTTCTCTACCGAGTCTGACTACGCCGCTAATATTGAAAAAGCGGAAGCGGTCGCACCGGCCGGTGGCCGTGCGGCTGCCACCCAGCCAATGGAGCAGTTCGCAACGCCCGATGCGAAAACCATTGCTGAGCTGGTCGAACAATATGGCCTGCCTGTTGAAAAAACCGTCAAAACCCTGATGGTACACGCAACCAAAGAGAGCGGTCATAGCCTTGTTGCCCTGCTGGTGCGTGGCGATCACGAGCTGAACGAAATCAAAGCAGAGCATCTTGATATCGTTGCCTCACCGCTGACCTTTGCAACCGAAGACGAGATCCGCACGCTGGTGAACGCCGGTCCTGGCTCCCTCGGCCCGGTCGGGCTGAATATGCCCATCATCGCAGACCGCAGCGTTGCGGCGATGAATGACTTTAGCGCCGGTGCCAATGTTGACGGGCAGCATCTTAAAGGCATTAACTGGGAGCGCGATCTGCCGCTGCCGCGCGTCGCGGATATCCGCAACGTGGTTGAAGGCGATGCCAGCCCGGATGGAAAAGGCACGCTGCTGATCAAGCGCGGTATTGAAGTCGGTCATATCTTCCAGCTCGGCACCAAGTACTCTGAAGCGATGAAAGCGTCCGTACAGGGTGAAGATGGCCGTAATCAGATTATGACCATGGGCTGCTACGGGATTGGTATTACCCGCATCGTGGCGGCAGCGATTGAGCAGAACCATGACGAGCGTGGGATCATCTGGTCACCGGCGCTGGCACCTTTCCAGGTGGCGATTCTGCCGATGAACATGCAGAAGTCTTTCCGCGTGAAAGAACTGGCTGAAGAGTTGTATGCCACCCTGCGCGCCAGAGGCATTGACGTTATCCTCGACGACCGTAAAGAGCGCCCTGGCGTGATGTTTGCCGATATGGAACTGATTGGCGTGCCGCACAGCATCGTGATCGGCGACCGCAACCTCGACAGCGAAGAAGTGGAATACAAATCGCGTCGTAGCGGTGAGAAGCGCATGATCAAAACCAACGAAATCGTTGATTTCCTGGTGAGTGAACTGGCGGTTTAACCCGCTGACGCAGGCCGGAAAGACGGGCTGAGGTTACCGTTTCACTGATAAAAAAAGCCACCGCATGCGGTGGCTTTTTCATTTTAGGGTTGAACGACGTTTGCCTGCTCATGCAGCGCCCGCACCGTCTGGTGCCGCTGCCAGTAGTAACCCAGGGCATTTTTAAACCCTTCTATTTCCTTATTCAGGCCCGGCAGTGGGATCTCACTGCGCTTTTTGCCCTGTGCATTGGGTTGCACATGTTGCAGATACAACACTTCTTTCGTGAACCGTTTGATAACATTGATATTCTTGATGTTATCCCACGGCAGCAGTTCAGCCGTCTGCGGTTTAACAATGCCCAGATAAGTCAGTTCTATCGTACTGCCGTCTTTCAGCGTCCACGAGACCGGCGGGAAGTACTTAACAACCAGCGCCGTCTCCTCTTCCCCTTCAGGCTGATAGCGCCATGCCAGGCTCTCTTCATGTGCCGACGAGAAATCACGCTCGTATTTCTGCCACAGTTGCTGTTCTATTTCCGCTGCCACTGGCATCAGATCGACCCAGCTCTCTGCCGGCAACTCCGCCGCAATGGCAGCATAACCGGTTTCGTCAACGGTATAGCCCACGTTGTGCATACGGTCCGCCAGCGGTGGGTGTGAATCAAACGGGTGCGGCACGTTTGACTGACGCATCATACCGATAAAGTCAGGCGAGCTGACGTGCTGTGGCAGGCCCTGGGCAATCGCTTTACTGATCCCCAGCTCATTTTCATGCAGGGTTTTATTATCAAATAGCGTTTGCTCAACTTCGCTGCGGTAGCTGGCATACGCAGAAATCTTAATCAGTGACTCAACAATCGCGGCGGGGGTTACCAGGGTGGCAGCATTGCGGTCGGCAATGAACTCACGCTCACGGCTGTTACGCTGCCATGCCAGTTCAAACAGCATGCGATACAGGCAGAGAGGATAGTAAACCATCACGGTGGAGATATCGTTGCGCATCAAATGGATGTATTGATCGAAACGGTGCAGTTTGGGCCCCAGTAAGGCACCCGATGCGGTATCCCCCTCATGCAGGTGCGTGAGCTCATGCACCATCACCCCGTCGGCCTGCGAGGTGGTTAGCTGACGCAGCAAGGGGATACTGACGTAGAGCTTGCGGCCCTTCAGCATCTGCTGGTTGACGCTTAACGGTGCTTCAGTTACGTAAAAGTTAGTATCGATACCCGCAATAATATGGTCGGGGGGTGCCGTCCCTACCCGGGAAGCCAGCGCATCAATACGGGACCACAGCGCGGGTGCCGCGTCACGGGTTACGACTTCACCTTCAACATCGTCTTCTGCCGGCAGCTTTTTAAAGATGCCTTTGATCATATAAAACATCGCGGCCAGCACCAACAGCCCCATCGCCATGACCAGCTTCGGATAATAGGTTTGAGTAAAGAAAGCCGTTCCCCAGAAAGAAAGCCAGACCAGCATCCCACCCTGAACCAGCACTTCCAGCGCGCTCGTCAGCATCAGGAAGGGACGAGCCAGCTTCAGGCTTTGCAGCTGTCCCTGACGGTTTTTAAAGGCCAGCATGGTGAACAGGACGATCATCAGCAGAATGACAACGCCACCAGCCAGGGTCCAGAAAGCGACTTTGTCCATCATCCAGAACTGCCAGAGTTCTGACTTTTCTGCACAGACCGCATTCTGATAGTCGCGGAGATCGTCCGGCACCGCACCACAAACGCTGGAAGGCGGGTTCTGTTGCAGGAATTCCGTCAGTTTATTCACATCCTGACTCTGACTGCGCGCATCATCAATAAAGATTTGACTATATTCCTGATCGAGCTGACGCGTGCCGTATTCAGCAAATACCAGCGTAATAGCGGGGATCAGGAAAAGCGTCACTAAAACCCATAGGAATACTTTCGCATACCCTTTTTTCAATGCCATTAATTCGTTCAAAATAATTAACCCGCAAACTGTGTGTGAGAAGACAAAGCTGCTTATATCAGGCAATACCTAAAGGGGAATCTACCGACATTAATGGAAATGGCGTGAGATCCGTCTCTGGCGTGCGTCAGCTATAGAGTGTTAATAAGGTGGTAATACAGGCGTATAAGACGATATTTCAACAAAGTGAACAAGAGGTTAACGGCTTTTTAGGATTATTTACCTGAATTATTCTCTTTTTTCCTGTTGCGGAGATAAATATATTCTGTAAAAGCATTTTTAATTTGACTTAATTCCTACAAAGCCCCTTAAAGGGGCTTTTTTATTATATTCGCGTATTGTTACGTGCCCGTTTTATTTGCCGTCAGACGCCATGCGTGTGAACTTTTCATCGCCATTCCGCGACCGGCAATGGCTTCCAGGCCATTCTCAATCGGGCGAAAACGCAGTTTCTCGCCGTTAATAGCGACCAGCGTCAGCGTATCTGCGGTGCGGGCCCACTGGCCATACTGCGCGCTGCGCAGGGTATGCTCCCCTGTTGCACGCTGCTCCAGGACATAGCTGCCATCGGTGGCCAAAAACAGCGAGGACTCGCTGTCCTCACAGGCGGGTCCACACGGTAGCAGGCCGGTGTAACTCTGCTGCATGGGCTCCAGCGGCGTGGGTTGCTGTGCGTTCTGCCGGTTATGGCAGCCCAGCAGCCCTCCCAAAGCCAGAGTGGCAAATAATGTGAGAACAACTGCTTTCATGGTCGCTCCTGCATAAATAGATAACGATTCAGTCGCCGCGAACTTTACCGCGCAGCGATTTGGTTGAGGCTTTACGGGCTTTACCTTCCAGCCGGCGTTTTTTTGAAGCCATCGTCGGACGCGTAGCGCGGCGGGTTTTCTCTACCACGGTTAACTCCTGAATCAGGTTTTCCAACCGTTTGAGTGCCGCTTCGCGGTTCATCTCCTGGCTGCGATACTCCTGGGCCTTGATAATCACGATACCTTCCGGGGTAATCAGATGATGGCTGACCGCCATCATCCGCTCCTGATAAAACAGTGGCAGGCTGGATGCGCGAATATCAAAACGCAAATGGATCGCCGTCGAGCTTTTATTCACGTTCTGGCCACCGTTACCCTGCGCTCTGATCGCGGTGATTTCGATTTCGGCATCTGGAATAGTGACGCTACGTGACAATACAATCATACCCTTTTTCCTGCCTCCAGCCATGAATCAAACTGAATTTCCAGATGACTGCTGTCATCGGACAGCCAGATGGTGCCGTCCTGAATGGTGGCCTGCAACGTCATGGATCGTGAGGCCAGCTTAATCAGGGCACTGAGCTGTTCATCATTCAGGTAACGTATCGTCAGGTTATCATGCTGAGACAGCTTGCTCTGATGTTGCTGCCACCACGGCTGTGCGGCTCGCCAGTTATAGGTATACAACCAGACGTGCTGAGAACGGCTACAGGCTTTCTTGATCCTGCGCTCATCCGGCAAACCGAGGTCAATCCACACGTCAATACCGCCGTGATCGTTCAACTGCCAGATTTCAGGTTCGTCTTCTGCACTTAGTCCGCGGGTGAAGGTCAGGCGCTCATGCGCATGAACCAGCCAGGCCAGCAGGCGCAGCATCATGCGCTCTTCCGTTTCCGAAGGGTGACGGGCCAGCGTCAGCGTCTGGTCAATAAACACGTTACGGTCCATGTCTGCGACGTTAACCGTGGCTTTATAAATTGTTGCTTTCAGTGCCATAAGGATCCTTATCTCAGTTGCCCGCTATTGTAACCTGATGATGCAGCAAATCACCCGCTCACAGGCTGATTTCCCGTAAATGGCTGTGCTATAGTCGGATAATCGCCAGAGAAAACTCTGAAGGGGGTGCATGTGCAAAAGTATTGTGAATTAGTTCGCCGGAAATATGCCGAAATCGGCAGTGGCGATCTGGGATACGTGCCTGACGCACTCGCGTGCGTGTTGAAAGCACTTGATGAGGTAGCGGGCAATCCTGAGCTACACTCTTCCATCAGGGAAAAGGCAGCCTTTGCTGCCGCAAACTTATTGGTGAGCGACTATGTTGACGAAAGATGAAGCCTACAGACCGATCAACTGCGATGACTATGACAACCTGGAACTCGCCTGCCAGAATAACTGGATGCTGACACTGGCGTTAAAAGACGGTGAGCAGCTCAAGGCCAAAGCCAAAGATATGGTGTCGCGTAAGAACGTTGAGTACCTGAGCATTGAGATTGCCGGGGAAAATCGCCATCTGCGCCTTGACCATATCGCCAGCTTCAGCCACCCGGATCTCGGCACCGTGGTGGTCAGCGAATCAGACTAGTCACTTCCTGCCAGGCGGATCGCCGATCCGCCTTCCCTCTCAGGGTTTCAGCCCCGCATAGTACGCCGCCAGATCCTCAATGTCCTGATCGCTCAGTCCCGCCACAAAAGCTTTCATCACCTCTGCCTGTCCGCCGCTGCGGCCGCCGCTTTTGTACGCCTGTAGCGCCTGCGCCAGATAGGGTTGATGCTGCCCGGCAAGATTGGGGTAGATTGGGGCTGCAGCTTTTCCTTCCGCGCCGTGGCAGGCAAGACAACGGCCCGCTTTCTCCTGTCCGGCACTGCTGTTGCCCGCTGCCAGCACAGGCGCACTACCGATCAGCAGCAAAGCCGCTATGTTTCTGACGTAGTTCATTGCACTCTCTCGTCCTGTTTTATCGACACCAGTCCACTGACCAGCCGTTATCGGGGCTATCCGGGGCACCCTCGCGGGTGACAAAAACCCCCGCAGCCGCCATCAGGCGCTCGCCATAAAAAATCAGCGGCGTACGCTCACGCGCCCAGGGAGGAACAGCCAGTTCATGCCAGAGTTTTTTTAACGGCCGGCTGCCTGCCCGGCCGACAATATGAAACGCCCCCTGCGCCTTAAAACGCACGCTGACCGGTTCGTCCGGCTGCGGAAGGCGCAGTGTTACCGTCTCGCCGACCGGCCGCAGCAGCCCAAGACCTTCCGGCAAAACGAGTGGGCATGAGATATCTGTCCATGTCAGCCGGACTGCTGCCAGCGACGGCATCAGCGGCAGCCAGTAAAGGCGGTGGCGATAGCGACGCACCTCATACCCGCCCAGCCGGAGGCGCGGTTCAGCATCCTCACGGCTACAGGCCACTTCCTGCCAGAGACGGCGCAGGGCATCACGCGACGGCATACTGCCCTGATGACAGGCAATCCAGCGCCGCAACAGCGCAAAGCGCCGGGGCTCACTCATCTCAAGCAACGGGGCAACTGGCAACGTACCGGTGGAATCCATTAGCGATGACAGTGACTCCGCCAGCAGTTCGTCCAGTAACTGCTCCTGCTCACCGCACAGCGAGGCGCTGCGGGCAACGGCGTGGGAAAAATGTGGCCAGCGGGCATTCAGTAACGGCATGACTTGCAGGCGCAAAAAATTGCGGTCATAGCGCGGGTCGGCGTTACTTTCATCCTCAATCCACGTCAGGCGGTGTTCCTGCGCCCAGTCTTCCAGCTGCAGGCGACCGAACGACAGCAGCGGCCGCAGGTGGCGATGCTGCCCCATCTGGCGGTGTGCTGGCATGGCGGCCAGACCCGCCGGACCGCTACCCCGCTTCAGTGCCAGCAACAGGGTTTCACTCTGGTCATCCTGGTGCTGGGCAGTTAACAGCGTTTCTCCCGCCTGAAGCTGTTGACTGAAAACCTGATAGCGTGCGCCGCGTGCCGCGGCCTCAATCCCGCCGTGGCGCGTATCGACCGTAACATGGCAGACCACCAGCGGCACCTGCCACTGCAGGCACTGTTGCCGGCAGTGGGCCACCCAGTCATCCGCACGCGGGCTGAGTCCGTGATGGATATGCACCGCCCGCAGCTGCAAGGCAGGACGCTGGCGTCGTAACAGCACCAGCTGATGCAACAGCACGCTGGAGTCCAGCCCGCCGCTGTAAGCCAGCAGCACGCTGTGCTCGTTAACCAGTTGGGCTTCAAGATGGGCAATCGATGACATGGTCATTCCAGAATACAGGGGAGGCTATTATAACCCCATCAATCCTGATATATCTCCAGCGGCAGTCCATCCGGATCGTTAAAGAAGGTAAAAAGTTTGCCGGTGAGCGGATCGATACGCACCGCTTCACAGCGCACGCCCTGGTCTTCCAGAGACTGCTTCGCGGCCTCAACGTCATCGACACTGAAGGCAAGATGGCGCAAACCGCAGGCTTCCGGCTGGGTAGGACGCGCCGGTGGCTGGGGAAATGAGAACAGCTCAATCACATACTCACCGTTCAGCGTCAGATCGCCCTTCCAGGAGTCACGCTCTGCGCGATACACCTCTCCCATCAGGCCGAAACCCAGAATATCGCAGTAAAACGCCTTACTCACCGCATAGTCGCGGGCGATGATCGCTACGTGATGGATTTTTTTTAACTGTAATGCTGACATACTGGCTCCTGATTAATCAATGCCTGACGACCCTACCCGTCAGGCACCAGAGCAGCAAGGGTAAAATTCTGGATCTCCGGCTACATTCCGACGTCATTTTTCAGCACACGCACGCGATACTGGCCTTCGTCCGTCAGCGTGGTGCCGTGAATATCAGTTTCGAACCCCGGATAATGCTTACCAATGGCACACAGCATCAGCAGAAAATCGAGCACCGCCCGGCTCTCTTCGGTGATCATCTCACCGGGCATCACCACCGGCACACCAGGAGGGTACGGCAGGATCATATTGGCGGAGATGCGCCCGACCAGCGCAGAGATATCCACCGTTTCGATATTGCCCTTTACCTGCTGCTGGAACATCTGGTGCGGCGTCAGTTTCATCTCCGGCAGCGTGGCAAACGCCTTCAGCATCAGACGCGGCAGATCGTGCTGACGGATCAGCGTGTGGATCCCCTGGGCCAGATCCTGAATACGCATATTGCGATAGAAGTCAGGATCTTCCGCATACAGATCCGGCAGCATGTTTTTGACCCGCAGATTAAGATCGTAGGATCGCTTAAATTCGGTCAGACCGCGCAGTACGCTCATCGCTTTGGTTTTATCAATGCCGATGCTGAACAGGAACAGCAGGTTGTAGGGCCCGGTTTTCTCCACCACCACACCGCGCTCATCGAGGAATTTCGCCACCAGCGCTGCAGGTATCCCCTCTTCGGCCATGTCGCCCAGCTCACTCATCCCCGGTGTCAGGATGGTCACTTTGATCGGATCAAGGTACATATGATCGGCATCCGCATCGCGGAAGCCGTGCCACTCCTCTTCACCGGGCTGGATCGGCCAGCATTCCGGCTCATCCACGCCTTCCGGCTGCCAGATGTCAAAGAACCAGCCTTCTGACTCTTCGCGCAGGCGCTGGACTTCGCGACGAAAATGCAGGGCCCGCTCCACCGAACGGTTAATCAGGCGCTTACCCGGATTACCCCGCAGCATCGCCGCCGCCGTCTCGATGGAAGCGACGATGGCATAGTTGGGCGACGTGGTGGTGTGCATCATATAGGCTTCATTAAAGGTCTGTTCGTCGTAATCCCCTTTAATATGGATCAGTGAGGCCTGAGAAAATGCCGCCAGCAGTTTATGGGTAGACTGGGTTTCATAGATGACCTTGCCCGGCGTTCGCTCCCCGCTCATGCCGCTCAGCCCCTGATAGATAGGGTGGAAGTTGGTATAGGGCACCCAGGCAGAATCAAAGTGAATGGACGGCACGTCCAGTGTCTCTTTGATATAACGGGTATTGTACAGCAGCCCGTCATAGGTGGAGTTGGTGATCACCGCATGGACCGGCCAGCTGGCACGCGGCGTCTGTGCCACCTTCAGCGCAATACTCTCTTTCGTAAATTCGCGCTTCGGGATACCGCCGAGAATACCGAGTGCATTCCGCGTGGGTTTTAACCAGATGGGGATGATATCGCTCATCATCAGTAGATGAGTTAATGACTTATGACAGTTACGATCCACCAGCATCGTACTGCCCGACGGGGCGGCATACATCCCGACGATCTTATTCGACGTGGAGGTACCGTTGGTGACCATATAACTCTGCTCGGCACCAAACGTGCGTGCGACATACTCTTCCGCTTCGAGATGTGGGCCGGTATGGTCCAGCAACGATCCCAGTTCAGTGACGGATATCGAGATATCGGCCTTCAGGGTATTAGCCCCGAAAAAGTCGTAAAACAGACTGCCCACCGGGCTTTTCTGAAACGCCGTGCCCGCCATATGCCCGGGGGTACAGAAGGTATATTTTCCCTCTTTAACGTAGGTAAACAGGGCTTTGGTCAGCGGAGGCGTGATGGTATCGATATATTCGTCAGTATAATGACGGATGCGCTGGGCGATCTCTTCCGCTGCGTTCAGGGCGTATTCGAAGAACCAGATGGTCATGCGCATTTCATTAATGCTGACGTCCATCGTTGAGTGGGTGTTAATAAAGGCATAAAGCGGAAGATATTCGTTTAACTGGTTAATTTCACAGCACAGCTCCAGACTGTGTTCATCCCAGTCAAACACCACGCCGCAGATGCGCGGGTTGTGTTCAATCAGCTTCAGCAGGTCGCTGGCGTCGTGCGGATAAATGGTCTGAAAACCCTGGCTTTTTAAGGTAGTGTCCAGCTCACGGATGGGTTCATCTTTATAAAAGGCGTTATGCGGTCCCATGATCGCGATAATATTCAATGTGGTCTCCTGGTCTGTTTGCTCCAGTGTGTAAGCATAGTGGACGCAAAACAAAAAGGGCCAGACGATGTCTGACCCTTTGGGTAACGAATGGTGAACAATCAGGCGTAGCCGTAGCTCATCAGACGCTGATAGCGGCGATCGAGCAGCTCTTCTTTAGAAAACGTATCCAGATCGGCCAGATCGGCCAGCAGCTGGGCCTTCATCGATACGCCGATTGCCAGCGGATTACGATGCGCGCCGCCCAGAGGTTCCGGGATGACGGTATCAATCAGCTTAAGCTCTTTCAGACGCGGTGCAATGATGCCCATCGCTTCGGCGGCCAGCGGCGCTTTGTCGGCGCTTTTCCACAGAATCGACGCACAACCTTCTGGTGAGATCACCGAGTAGGTACTGTACTGCAGCATATTCACTTTATCGCCAACGCCGATAGCCAGTGCACCACCGGATCCCCCTTCACCGATCACGGTGCAGATGACCGGCACGGTGAGTCCAGACATCTCACGCAGGTTACGGGCGATAGCTTCAGACTGACCGCGCTCTTCCGCACCGACGCCAGGGTAAGCACCCGGGGTGTCAATAAAGGTGATGATCGGCATATTAAAACGCTCGGCCATCTCCATCAGGCGCAGTGCTTTACGGTAGCCTTCAGGCGCAGGCATGCCGAAGTTACGACGGATTTTCTCTTTGGTTTCACGCCCTTTCTGATGACCAATAATCATCACCGGACGCCCCTCCAGACGCGCGGTGCCACCGACGATAGCTTTATCGTCGGCATAGGCACGGTCGCCCGCCAGCTCGTCAAAGTCCGTGAACACATTGCGAACATAGTCCAGCGTATACGGGCGCAGCGGATGACGCGCAAGCTGCGCAATCTGCCAGGCACCTAAATCTGAGAAGATTTTACGGGTCAGCTCAACGCTTTTATCGCGCAGACGCTGAATCTCTTCATCCAGATTAATATCCAGTTTTTCATCCTGACGGCCAACCGACTTGAGCGAATCAATCTTCGCTTCAAGTTCTGCGATTGGCTGTTCGAAATCCAGGTAATTAAGACTCATAATAATCCTGTTTTAGTCAAACTCCAGTTCCACCTGCTCCGATCCTATCAACGATCGCAGATCGTTCAGCAAACGATCGCTCGGCGACACGCGCCAGGTTGCACCGAAGCGCAACTTCGCCCGCGCATCCTCTCTCTGATAGTAGAGATGTACCGGAATTGTCCCCGAACGATGGGGTTCCAGGGATTGACGGAGACGGTTCAAAAGCTGGTCATCAATTTGCCTGTCCGTCAGCGAGATAGCAAGCCCGCGTGCATATTTTTCACGTGCTTCATCAATGTCCATCATATCGCGGGCCATCATTTTAAGCCCGCCGTTGAAGTCATCGAAGCTGACCTGCCCACTGACGATCAGGATACGGTCCTTCTCCAGCATATGCTGGAACTTATCTAACGCATCTGTAAACAACATCACTTCCAGACGACCAGAACGGTCATCCAGCGTGCAGATGCCAATACGGTTGCCGCGTTTTGTTACCATCACACGGGCCGCCACCACCAGACCGGCTGCCGTGGTCATCTTACCACGCTCGGTCGGGTGCATGTCTTTCAGGCGCAGTCCACCGACATAGCGCTCAATTTCTTTCAGGTACTGGTTGATTGGATGACCCGTTAAGTAAAGCCCTAACGTTTCCCTTTCGCCATCCAGCTGGATCTGTTCCGGCCAGGGAGTGACATCCGAGTAGGACTTCTCCACCTGTTCCGGGGCTTCAGCCAGCACGCCAAACATATCGGCCTGACCGATGGCTTCCGCTTTCGCATGCTGATCGGCCGCTTTCAGTGCATCCGGTAGCGCACTCATCAGTGCCGCACGGTGCGGGCCCAGGCGATCAAAGGCACCGGACATAATCAGCTTTTCCAGCACCCGCTTATTCAGCTTCTTCGTATCTGTTCGGGCGCACAGGTCAAACAGTTCGCGGAAGTAACCGCCTTCATTACGGGCTTCAATAATCGCTTCGATTGGGCCTTCACCCACGCCCTTGATCGCGCCAATGCCGTAAACGATTTCACCCGCATCGTTAACGTGGAACTGATACTGCCCGGAGTTGATATCCGGTGGCAGCACTTTCAGTCCCATCCGCCAGCACTCATCGACCAGGCCAACTACTTTCTCAGTATTATCCATATCAGCGGTCATGACCGCCGCCATAAATTCAGCCGGATAGTGTGCCTTCAGCCACAGCGTCTGGTAGGAAACCAGCGCATAGGCGGCGGAGTGAGACTTGTTAAACCCGTAACCAGCGAACTTCTCCACCAGGTCAAAAATTTTAATTGCCAGCTCACCGTCGATGCCGCGCGATTTCGCGCCGTCTTCAAAGCCGCCGCGCTGCTTGGCCATCTCGACCGGGTTCTTTTTACCCATTGCACGACGCAGCATATCGGCACCGCCGAGGCTGTATCCCGCCAGCACCTGGGCTATCTGCATCACCTGTTCCTGATAGAGGATGATGCCATAGGTCGGTTCCAGCACAGGCTTCAGTGACTCATGCTGCCACTGAATATCCGGATAGGAGATCTCTTCACGCCCGTGTTTACGGTCAATAAAGTTATCCACCATGCCGGACTGCAGCGGGCCGGGGCGGAACAGGGCGACCAGTGCGATCATATCCTCAAAGCAGTCTGGCTTCAGGCGTTTGATCAGGTCTTTCATGCCGCGTGATTCAAGCTGGAAGACCGCAGTAGTCTCCGAGCGTTGCAGCATATCGAAACTTTTTTTATCTTCAAGCGGAATTGCCGCGATATCGATCGGTGGCTCACCCTGCTTTTCGCGGCGGGCGTTAATCATCGCCAGCGCCCAGTCAATGATCGTCAGGGTGCGCAGGCCCAGGAAGTCAAACTTCACCAGGCCGGCATATTCCACGTCGTTCTTATCAAACTGCGTAACCGGATGGTTGCCATTTTCGTCGCAGTACAGCGGCGCGAAGTCGGTAATTTTGGTCGGCGCGATGACCACGCCCCCGGCGTGTTTACCGGCGTTACGCGTCACCCCTTCCAGGATGCGCGCCATATCAATCAGCGCCTTAACTTCTTCATCTGCTTCATAAATTTCAGGCAGCTGAGGTTCGGCGGCAAAGGCCTTTTCCAGCGTCATCCCCGGGTCGGGCGGCACCAGTTTAGAGATGCGATCGACAAAACCATAAGGATGGCCAAGCACGCGCCCTACGTCGCGGATCACTGCTTTGGCGGCCATCGTACCGAAGGTAATGATCTGCGATACGGCCTGACGGCCATACATTTCTGCCACGTGCTCAATCACCAGATCGCGTTTTTCCATGCAGAAATCGACGTCGAAGTCAGGCATTGAAACACGTTCAGGGTTGAGGAATCGTTCAAACAGCAGATCGAATTCCAGCGGGTCGAGGTCAGTGATTTTCAACGCATAGGCCACCAGCGAGCCCGCACCCGATCCACGTCCCGGGCCCACCGGGACATCGTTATCCTTCGACCACTGGATGAATTCCATCACGATCAGAAAGTAACCAGGGAACCCCATCTGGTTAATCACCGTCAATTCAATGTCCAGACGTTCGTCATATTCACCGCGGCGCTCGGCGCGAACCTGCTCGTCCGGGAACAGGAACGCCAGACGTTCCTCAAGTCCTTCTTTTGATTTTGCCACCAGAAAATCTTCTGTGGTCATCTCACCGGTGGGGAACTGAGGCAGGAAATACTCACCCAGACGGATGGTGACGTTGCAACGACGGGCAATTTCCACGCTATTTTCCAGCGCTTCCGGAATGTCCGAGAACAGCTCGCACATCTCCTCTTCACTGCGCATGTACTGCTGCGGGCTGTAGTTGCGGGGACGTTTAGGATCGTCGAGGGTAAAGCCGTCGTGAATGGCAACGCGAATTTCATGAGCGTCAAATTCCGTTTCCGTCAGGAAACAGACTTCGTTAGTGGCCACCACCGGCACGCCCTGCGCGATCGCCAGCTCTACCGCCGCGTGGAGATACGTCTCTTCATCCTGACGGCCCGTACGGATCAGCTCAAGGTAGTAGCGATCGGGAAAATGGTGCTGATAAAAGGCCAGACACTCGATCACCTGCGCCGTGTTACCGCGCAGCAGCATTTTGCCAACATCGCCACGCCGCCCACCGGACAGCAGAATGATGCCCTGCTGATGTTCCACCAGCCAGTCACGATCGATTGTCGGGCCTGCGGGACCATAACCCCGCTGGTAAGCGCGGGAAATCAGCAGCGTCAGGTTTTGATAGCCTTCGTTATCGGCGGCCAGTACGGTGATTTGAGACAGCTCATCACCCATGGCTTCGCTGCTGACGTTGAAATCGGCACCGATAATGGGCTTGATACCCTGACTGTGAGCGGTACCGTAGAATTTCACCAGCCCGCACAGATTCGTGAAGTCAGTGATGCCGATGGCCGGCATCCCCATTTTTGCCGCGTTTTTCACCAACGGGCCAGTTTTCGCTAGCCCATCGATCATGGAGTAGTCACTGTGAACGCGTAAATGAATAAAACGAGGTTCGGCCATCTGAGATTCCGTTAAAACCAGGGATAAAAATTACAGCGTACGAACAACCGTTGCGCTGACGTCGGCATCCAGCAGCGCGTTACGCACAGGAACAAAACTGCGACGGTGCAGTGGCGTCGCGCCAAACCGGGCCAGTTTTTCCATATGCAGAGCGGTCGGGTAACCTTTGTGCTGGGCAAAGCCATATTCAGGGTAAAGCCGGTCCAGCTCGGTCATTTCACGGTCGCGCGTCACTTTCGCAACGATCGACGCGGCACTGATCTCACGCACCAGGCTATCGCCTTTAACCACGGCCTGACTGGGCATGGCCAGGACCGGGCAGCGGTTGCCATCTATCAGCACAAAGTCCGGCGTCAGATGCAGTCCTGCCACGGCACGCTGCATCGCCAGCATGGTGGCGTGAAGGATATTAAGCTGGTCGATTTCCTCCGGTTCAGCGCGTCCCAGGCTCCAGCTTAACGCTTTCTCGGTGATCTCATCAAACAGCGCCAGACGGCGTTTTTCCGACAGCTTTTTAGAGTCGGCAAGGCCGGCAATCGGCCGGGCCGGATCGAGGATCACCGCTGCCGTAACCACCGCGCCTACCAGGGGGCCACGCCCCACTTCATCCACACCGGCTATTAGCGTGGCGTTGGGATAGATAAATTCATTCATGGACACAGCTCCAGTACAGCCGCAGCAGCCTGCTCATCGGCGTTCCAGCGGATCTGATGATGCAGTTCAGCAAAGGTCGCCAGCAGCGCATCGCGGGTTTTACCTGCAGCCAGCAACGGCTCCAGCGCGGCGGCCAGCCGGTCAGGCTGACACTCATCCTGCAGCAGCTCTTTCACCAGCTCACGTCCCGCCAGCAGGTTAGGCAGCGAGACATACTCCGTTTTGACCAGGCGCTTCGCCAGCCAGAAGGTGAACGGCTTCATACGGTAGCCAACCACCATAGGGCATTTTGCCAGCATACACTCCAGCGCGGCGGTACCGGACGCCAGCAGTGCGGCATCGCTGGCCACCATGGCGGCCCGCCCTTTCCCATCCAGCAGGTGCATGATCAAATCAGGAGCCACTTCGGCTTTAATTTTCTCAAACTGTTCGCGACGGCGCGGGTTAACCAGCGGCACGACAATTTCCAGCGCCGGGTATTTAGCCCGTAATAATACCGCTGTTCGCAGGAAATCGGCACTCAGCATTTCTACTTCGGCCCCGCGGCTGCCAGGGAGCAGCGCCAGACACAGTGCGTCCGGGGCAATACCGAGCTCACGCCGTGCCGCCTGTTTATCCGGTTCAATCGGCATGGCATCGGCCATCGTATGGCCAATAAAGCGGCACGGCACGTTGAAACGATCGTAAAAGGCTTTTTCAAACGGCAGGAAGGCCAGCACCAGGTCCGTCGAGCGGCCAATCTTAAACACGCGCTTCTGCCGCCATGCCCAGACGGAGGGGCTGACGTAGTGGATCGTGCGGATGCCCTGCTGTTTCAGCTTACCTTCAAGGGTGATATTAAAATCTGGTGCATCAATGCCGACAAAGACATCGGGCCTGAGCGTAGTAAAGCGGCGGGTGAGGTCACGGCGGATATGCAACAGGCGACGCAAGCGGCCCAGCACCTCAACGATGCCCATCACCGCCAGCTCTTCCATTTCGTACCAGGCTTCACAGCCTTCGGCCTGCATCAGCGGTCCCGCCACGCCGACAAAACGGGCGTCAGGATGCTTTTCTTTCAGCGCACGGATAAGACCGGCACCAAGAATATCGCCGGAGGTTTCTCCGGCGACAAGGGCAATCGTTAAGGGATGCTTTGGCATGAGTTAACGAATCAGACCCCTTGTAGAACGGGCAAAGAAGTCGTAAAACGGCTGCACTTCCGGATGTGCCTGGGCGATCTCAGCGATCTCCGGTTTCACTTCGTCCAGCGTTTTCCCACTGCGGTACAACAGTTTGTACGCCGCGGTAATCGCATGGAGCGCATCTTTGCTGAAACCACGACGCTTCAGCCCGACCAGGTTGATACCAAACGGTGTCGCGTGGTTACCCTGAGCAATCACGTAAGGAGGAACATCCTGCGCGACACCCGAACAGCCACCCACCATGACATGAGCACCGATAATGCAGAACTGGTGCACCGCCGTCATACCACCAATAATCGCATGGTCGTCAACGGTAACATGACCGGCCAGGGTGGCGTTATTCGCCAGAATGCAGTGGCTTCCCACAACACAGTCGTGCGCAACGTGAGCGTTGACCATCAGAAGATTGTCATCACCCACTTTCGTCAACCCACCGGACTGCGCCGTACCACGATGGATAGTGACGCTTTCACGGATACGGTTACGGTCGCCGATCTCAACTCGTGTCGGTTCACCAGCGTATTTCAGATCCTGATTCGCTTCACCAATTGAAGCAAACTGGTAGATGGTATTGTCTTTACCAATAACGGTATGACCATTGACCACTACGTGAGACTTCAGAACCGTGCCTTCGCCGATCGAAACGTTTGCACCCACCGTGCAAAACGGACCAATCTGGACACCAGCGCCAATCACGGCGCCTTCTTCTACGATCGAGCTGGGGTGAATTACGGCGGTGCTATCAATCACGAATTAAGCCTCCCGGCTGCGAGCACACATCATCGTTGCTTCGCAGACAATTTTACCGTCTACGGTGGCCACACCTTTAAAGCGCGTCACACCACGGCGGGTTTTCTCGAAAGTGACTTCCATGATCATTTGGTCGCCAGGCACAACCGGACGCTTGAAGCGCGCATCGTCGATGCCGGCAAAGTAGTACAGCTCGCCCGGCTCAAGTTTCCCAACGCTTTTAAACGCCAGAATACCCGTAGCCTGTGCCATTGCTTCCAGAATCAGCACACCGGGGAAAATCGGTTTACCAGGGAAGTGGCCCTGGAAAAACGGTTCGTTAACCGAGACGTTTTTTACCGCACGCAGAAACTTGTTTTCTTCAAACTCAATCACGCGGTCAACCAGCAAAAACGGGTAACGGTGCGGTAAAAGTTCAATAATCTCTTCAATCTTCAGAGTATGAGTTTCAGTAGTCAAAATACTCTTCCTGTCCTAAAAATTCTGATGGCATCAATGACACGGCCCGCAACGATCATCCAATCGTCTGCAGGCCGCAAATTATATCTGTACGCTTACGCTTCCGCCTATTCTATTTATGAAAGCGGCGCAGCTTGGTGTTAACGTGCTTAGTCGTCTTTACCGACCTTGCGTTCGATGGCTTTTAAGCGCTTGCTTATTTCATCGATGTTCATCACCAGGGCTGCCGTTTTGCGCCAGGTTTTATTGGGCTGTAGCGGAATCCCGGAAGAGTATACTCCAGGTTCAGTGATTGGCCTCATCACCATTCCCATCCCTGTGACGGTAACTTTGTCACATATTTCCATATGACCATTAATCACGCTGGCACCACCAATCATGCAGTAGCGACCAATTTTCAGACTACCAGCCATGATAACACCACCGGCCACCGCGGTATTGTCGCCAATCACCACGTTGTGTGCAATCTGGCACTGGTTATCTATGATAACACCATTCCCTATATGGGTGTTATCAAGAGCACCGCGATCGATGGTGGTACAAGCACCAATCTCTACACGATCGCCGATAATCACCGTACCCAACTGTGGAATTTTCACCCAGTTACCGCGATCGTTAGCGTATCCGAAGCCATCAGAACCAATCACCGTGCCTGACTGAATCAGACAGTCAGCGCCGATTTCAATTTCATGGTAGACAGACACATTGGCCCAGAGACGCGTTCCGGCACCAATTTTGGTTCTTTTCCCGATAAAACATCCCGGGCCGATCACCACGTTGTCACCAAGGACCACGTCAGATTCGATCACCGCGTTGGCACCGATCGAAACGTGCTGACCTAGCTGCGCGCTGGGGTCGATCACCGCGCCAGGAGCGATATGGTTAGCCGGTTGCGGGGTAGTGTCCAGCAACTGGGCCATACGGGCGTAGGTCAGATACGGGTTTTTAACCACCAGCGCTGCGCCAGGGAAAAATTCCAGATCCGCTTCAGTGAGCACCACGGCTGAAGCCTGACAGGCTGCGAGCTGCTCGCGGTAACGGCTGTTTGATAGAAACGTGATCTGACCAGGTTGGGCGGATTGCATAGAAGCAATGCCGGAGATGGCGATATCGCCATCTCCGTGCAATTCTGCATCCAACTGCTGGGCTAAATCAGCCAGTCGAATTGAAGACATGACTTATTTAACCTGTTTCAGAACATCAGCAGTGATGTCTTTAGATTTAGCAGCATAGGCAACCGCGTTCTGGTCAATAACGACGTCGTAACCTTCGCTATCAGCCACTTTCTGCACGGCGTCCTGAATGCGGCTCAGGATTTTGTTACGCTCTTCCATCTGACGACGGCGATTGTCCTGCTCGAAAGCCTGCGCTTTGGTTGAGAACGCTTCACGCTGAGCCATCACGTCTTTTTCCATGCGGCTACGTTCAGACGCCTTCATGGTAGAGCCGTCACGCTGCAGACGCTGCATTTTGGTTTGCAGATCGCGTTCCATACCCTGCAACTCAGTTGCACGGCCTTTGAACTCGTTCTCCAGTTGTTTCGCAACGGTCGCACGCGCTGGTAACTGTTGGAAAATGCTGGAAACGTTCACCACTGCAATTTTATCAGCAGCCTGAGCACCAGCGGAAACCGCCAGAGCAATACCCAGACCTGCGGCACACAACAACTTTTTCACTATAAAACTCCTTACCATCAACGTTTGTGTCACGGACACATAGGTTGCGCTTACGTTGGTTGTCTCAGACACCGCGGTAAGCGCGATACTCTCTTGCTGTGCTTCCCTGCAGGTCCGAATTACCAGGTTTTACCAATGTTAAATTGGAACTGTTCGGCCTTATCTCCATCATACTTTTTGAACGGCTGGGCGTAGGAGAACACCAGCGGCCCCAGAGGTGACATCCACTGCAGTGCCAGACCGGCTGACATGCGGATGTTACTCGGATCGCTGTAGTCCGGGATACCGGCTGCACGCGTGGCTGCCGTGTTTTCCCATTTGGTGTCCCACACCGTACCCGCATCCACAAACAGTGACGTACGTACTGAGTTAGCATACTTCTCACTCAGGAACGGCGTCGGGGTGATCAGCTCTGCACTGGCCACGGCCATGGCGTTACCACCGATAGCATCATCAGAATTACAGACACGATTCACATCACTTCCTGAACAATCAGAAGAACCGTTGTTCAGGTAGGCGGCTTTAGGACCAATGTTATTGGAACGGAAGCCACGAACGGTGCTGGAGCCACCGGCATAGAAGTTCTCATAGAACGGCATCTCTTTACCGCTCAGGCCATCACCATAGCCCACGCGTCCACGACCTAACAGCACCCAGGTACGATCCTGATTCAGCGGCAGATACTGTTGCGTATCCAGCGTCGCTTTGTAGAAGGCGTTATCGGAGCCCGGGATGGTCACTTTACCGTTCAGGTTGGTACGGTTACCTGCCGTCGGGAAGAACCCGCGGTCGAGGGTGTTATACGTCCAGCCATAGTTAAAGGTGAAGTCATCTGCCGAGTAATCTTCGTCACCGGAAAGGCTCGGATTCTGCCCGACAGAACGCAGGTAACGCCACATGGCGATCTGCGGCTGCATGTTAGACAGGCTGTTATGCACATAGCCCAGTCCCACGCGCAGCGTGTTGTTTTCATTCACCGGGAAGCCCAGCGTGCCGTCTACACCATAACTTTTGTTGGTGTAGTCTGACAGGTCAGCGTCATCCGCTTTAAAGTCGTTGTAGAAGACGCGTCCGCCCAGGCTGACACCGTCGACCGTAAAGTACGGATCGGTCAGTGAGAACTCAGCATAGGTCTGGTAGTCGTTCTTGGTGCCGCTGATGCCGACAGTGTTACCGGTACCCAGCCAGTTATCCTGAGTCACGCCAACCTGGAAGCTGACACCGCTTTCGGTGCCGTAGCCGACGCCGAAGTTCAGCGTACCGGTGTTACGTTCTTTCACCTTGTAGACGACGTCAACCTGATCGGGTGAGCCCGGAACGCGCTGAGTTTCTGTATCAACGGTTTCAAAGTAACCCAGACGATTCAGACGCTCTTTGCCCTGCTCAACCAGATCGCTGCCCAGCCATGCCCCTTCCATCTGACGCATTTCGCGGCGCAGAACCGAATCCTTCGAAGTGTCATTCCCTTCGAAGCGGACTTTACGCACGTAGAAACGGTTGCCCGCATCGACATTAATACGCAGTTTAACGGTTTTGTTCGCGTCATCGATTTCAGGCTGCGTCTGCACGCGCGGATACGCGTAGCCATAACGGCCCAGCAGCTTCTTGATGTCGTCTTCAATGCGGGTCACTTTCGACCCGTTATACAGTTCGCCCGGCGTGACTTTACTCAGGGTTTCAATTTCCGCTGAGTGTCCTGCCAGATTACCGCTCACCGCGACGCCAGAAAGCTTGTACTGATCGCCTTCATTGATGTTAACGGTGATGTAGATACCTTTTTTGTCCGGCGTCAGGCTGACCTGAGTCGAATCAATATTGAATCGGGCGTAGCCGCGGTCCAGATAGAAGCTGCGCAGGGTTTCAAGGTCACCAGCGAGTTTCTGCTTCTGGTATTTACGATCGCCCACCACGTTCCACCATGGCACTTCATCACGCAACTGGAAGCGCGAGATCAGTTCATCAGAGCTGTACGCTTTATTACCCACGATGTTGATCTGCTGGATCTTAGCGGACACGCCCTCGGTGAAGACCAGCTTCAGGTCGACACGGTTGCGTGGCAGTGGGGTAACCACCGCTTTCACACTAGCGCTGTATTTACCGACGCTGTAGTAAAAGTCTTCCAGCCCTTTCTCAATCGAGGAGATGGTGGTGCGATCCAGTGCTTCACCTACGCGCACGCCTGACGCTTCCAGGTTCTGCTTCAGCATATCCTCTTTCACCGCTTTGTTACCGGAGAAAGTGATGCTGGCAATCGTCGGACGTTCTTTCACCTGGACGATCAGCGTATTGCCGTCGCGCAGGACCTGAACATCTTCGAAATTCCCGGTCGCAAACAGTGCACGAATGGTGTTACTGAGATCTTCATCAGAGACAGTGTCTCCAACGCGGACAGGCATACTGAGCAATGCCGCACCGACGGCGACTCGCTGCAGGCCTTCGAAATGAATATCATTCACTACGAATCCGTCTGCACCGTATACGGTTACGCTGCTAAACAGCAGCGACGCTATGAGCAACTTTTTCATCGCCATCGTTTTTATGCATTCTTCCTAACTGGTTCTCACGAACAGCTTACCGACTGGCAAACTATAGCCTTGAGAAATCATTGAATAGCGCAAGCCCCATTAACAGCACCAGCACAATCGAGCCGATACGATAACTGAAGTCCTGAACTCGCTCGGAAACCTGCCCTCCTTTGATCTTCTCAATCAACAGGAACAGCAGATGACCACCATCTAACACCGGCAGTGGGAACAGGTTGATTATCCCTAAATTCACGCTAATCAGAGCGAGGAACATCAGGTAGTAGATCAAACCATATTCCGCTGACATCCCAGCACCCTGGGCGATTGAAATCGGCCCGCTGAGATTGTTCAACTTCACATCACCGACAATCAGTTTGCCTAACATGCTTACCGTCAGCTTCATCAGTTGCCAGGTTTTCGCGCTGGCCTCACCGATTGCCGCAAACGGGCCATACTGGCGCACCGTTCTGTACTCTTCAGGTAGCGGAATAATGCGCGGTATCACGCCCGCAAACCCTTCTGCCTTGTTGTGTGGATTAACGTCTGGCGTCAGCGTCAAATCGACGGTGCTGCCCTGCCGTTCCACCTCAATGGGTATGTTTTTGCCCGGATTCTCGCGTACCGTGGCAACAAAACTCTGCCAGTGCTCCAAAGGCTGACCATCGACTTTAACGATCCTGTCGCCGGCTTGCAAACCCGCTCGACTTGCTGCTGAATCTTTCTGCACCTGCGCCAGCACCGATTCGATCTGAGGACCCCGGGGCTGGATGCCCAGTGATGTGACCGGATCCTGCTTGTCGGGTTCAAACTGCCAGCCCTGAAGATTCACCGTCTTATCACGGGTGTTATCACTGCCAAACGGAGCTACGGTGAAGGTGGTGTGCTGATCGCCAATCTTCGCTACCAGTGCCATTCGCACAGCATCCCAATCAGGCGTTTCGATACCGTCAACGGCTTTAAGTTCCGTGCCTGGGGTAATTTGAGCTTCAGCGGCGGGCGAACCGCTCACTATTTCGCCAACAACCGGGCGCACGCCGGGGACGCCGATAATAAACACCAGCCAGTAGGCAAAAATAGCAAAGATGAAATTCGCCACAGGGCCAGCGCTGACAATCGCGGCACGTTGCAAAATCGTTTTATTATTGAAGGACTGATGGCGAAGTTCAGGCGGCACGCTTTCGACGCGTTCGTCGAGCATCTTGACGTACCCGCCCAGGGGGATCAGCGCGATAACATACTCTGTGCCCTGCTTGTCACGGCGTCGCCACAGTGCCTTACCAAAACCGATGGAGAAGCGCTCGACTTTCACGCCGCAGCGGCGGGCGACCCAGAAATGGCCGAACTCATGCACGGTGATTAAAATCCCCAGCGCAACGATAAAGGCAGCAAAACTCCAGAGTATGCTCAACATAATGTTTCCCTACAGCGTCCCAAAGACCAGCAATAACAGGCAGGCGAACACCGGAACGGCCGCCGTGAGGCTGTCAATACGGTCAAGAATGCCGCCGTGGCCAGGGATCAGACTGCCGCTGTCTTTAATGCCGGCTTCACGTTTGAACATGCTTTCGGTTAAATCCCCGAGCACCGACGCCAGCGCAGCAATAATGGAGCAAATCAGCAGCGTCGATAGCGGTACCTGCAACGGAGCAAACACGCTGAACAGCCAGGAAATTAACGCCGAGGTGACCAGACCGCCAAAGAAACCTTCCCAGGTCTTGCCCGGGGAGACCTTCGGCGCCAGCTTATGCTTGCCAAACAGCTTACCAAACATGTAAGCCCCGGAATCGGCTCCCCAGACGAGGAACATCACGTACAACAGCCACCAGGCACCGGCATAGTGGTCAACGTCATAGTGATACTGACGCAGAGCCAGCATTCCCCAGAAGAACGGGACAATGGTCAGCAAGCCAAAGATCAGACGCAGCACGCGTGAATGACGCCAGAATGTGGCAGAACCGGGATAGGAGAGAACCAGCAGCAGCGCCACTATCCACCATCCCAGCGATACCCAAAGGGCACCGCCAATCTGAGGCAGATGCACTGAATGCTGGTACGCCGGGAGCGTAAACAGCATAAAGGCCAGCAGCAGGCCGCACAGCAAAGCCAGCCAGACGCGCTGAGAGCGCGCAGCAAAGCCTGCAAACTGACCCCATTCCCATGCGGCCAGCATACAGATCGCTAAAATAGTGATGGCAAACCCTAGCGGCGGCAGCAAAAAGAGGGCTGCAATGACGATAGGTATCAATATAAACGCGGTAATCAGGCGAGACTTCAGCAAAGATTACCCCCAGTGCGCTCAGGCGCCGCCGGGTGCTGCGCCGCCAAACCGACGCTCTCGTTGTGCAAACGCATTCAGTGCACCTTCAAAAACTTGTTCATCAAAATCAGGCCAAAGAGTATCGGTAAACCAAAACTCTGCATAGGCAACTTGCCAAAGCAGGAAGTTACTAATCCGATGCTCTCCCCCGGTCCTTATTACGAGATCCACAGGTGCCAGTTCATTCAGGCAGAGATAGGGGTGAAGCGTCTCTTCTTCGATCTGGTCCGGACGAAGAAGCCCTTCCTGTACCTGTTCTGCTATTTTTCTGACTCCATGGATAATATCCCAACGTCCGCCATAATTCGCAGCAATGTTGAGTGTTAGTCCATTATTTTGTTGAGTAAGTTCCTCAGCACGGCGAATACGCTCCTGGAGACGGGAGTTAAACCGACTGATATCACCGATAATTTTCAACCGGACATTATGCTTGTGCAGACTTTTCACTTCGCTGTCGAGTGCCCAGACGAACAATTCCATCAGTGCCAGAACTTCCTGATGAGGACGATTCCAGTTTTCACTACTAAAGGCATAAAGCGTGAGCGCATCAAGTTTATTGCTGACCGCAAAACTCACGGCGCGCCGCACGGATTTCACTCCCGCTTTATGACCAGAAATACGCAGCTTGCCCTGGTTTTTAGCCCAGCGGCCGTTGCCATCCATAATGATGGCCACATGGCGGGGGCCTGTCCCCTGCTGGTCATCGGTTTGTAATTTATTTTCGGACGACATAATGCGTAACTATTTCCTTATTCAGAAATATACCCTTCATATTTGAAGCTGCTACCGCAGGGGCTGCCGCATTCACCCCGGCCACTTAACTGCTTAAGCATCCGAACGTTCCTGCACCTGCCGCCTTGCTTCAGCACCAACGACGTTGGGTATGCAACGGCTTCTGAAATATCTCACCTGCCCGGCGTAAAGCGCGTGCGATTGCGCAAGTTTACCTGCTAAATCACGCCGTGATACCGGAACGGTGGGGCAAGACTATACCACCTCCGCCCAGCGCTCACAAATGGCGACGCGTTAAATCGCGCTGACCCGACCAGCCGCAAAACGGGGCAATAAGGCGCGTGCCGCAGCACGGGCTTCATGGTCGATAGCAATGACCTCGTCAACACTCTGAGGCTCCTGACAAGACAGCGTCTCCAGTACCGCGACATTTAATGCCGCAATATCGGTGAAGCGGATCGCTGATGCGAGAAACGCCGCAACGGCGATTTCATTTGCCGCATTCAGCGTCGTGGTCGCCGCCTGCCCCGTCATACTGGCATCAATAGCCAGTTTCAGACAGGGGTAGCGCGCGAAGTCAGGTTCAGCGAAGGTCAGGGCCGACATTCGGGTGAAATCAAGCGGTTGAGCGCCCGAAGTCACGCGCTGCGGCCAGGCCATTGCGTGCGCGATAGGGGTACGCATATCCGGCGATCCAAGCTGGGCAATCACACTGCCATCCCGATAGCGCACCATCGAATGGATGACAGACTGAGGATGCAGAACCACTTCCATCTGCTTATCCGTCGCATTAAACAGCCAGCGGGCTTCGATATATTCCAGGCCTTTGTTCATCATGGTGGCCGAATCAACGGAGATTTTTCTCCCCATCGACCAGTTCGGATGTGCACACGCCTGATCCGGTGTCATATGACCTAATTCTGCCAGCGGCGTGTCACGGAACGGGCCACCCGACCCCGTGAGGATAATACTGTCAATGCCATTATCTTCGAGAGAAGCGTACCCTAACTGCTGCTGGAGGGAAGCAGGCAAACTCTGAAAAATGGCGTTGTGCTCACTATCAATAGGTAGCAGCTGGGCTTTCGAGGCGCTGACGGCCTCCAGGAAAAGGCGGCCGCAGGTGACAAGCGACTCTTTATTGGCCAGTAAAACCTGTTTTCCGGCGCGAATTGCCGCCAGGGTAGGTAATAATCCTGCCGCACCCACAATCGCGGCCATCACCTGATCCACATCGTCCAGCGCGGCAAGGTCACAGGAAGCCTGATCCCCACTGAGCACCTCGGTGTCCACATGCAGATCTTTCAGACGAAGTCGCAGCGCGTCCGCCGACTGAACATCGGACATAGCGGCATAGGCGGGGCGGAATTCCAGACACTGCTCAACCATCAGTTCGACGTTACGCCCGGCAACCAGTGCTTTAATGGCGAACAGATGGGGGTTAGCGCGCACCACGCCCAGCGTGCTGGTGCCGATGGATCCGGTCGATCCGAGGATGGTCAATTGCTTCATGAGATTGCTCTGCGTAAACCCGCTCAGGGGAAGAATACCCTGTTGCCGGGAGAGTTAACAAACGCAAAACGCCGCCAGACCAGCCCTTCGTTCGAACGGCAATCTGTGCGGCGTTTACCGGGAGGAAGATGGGATCAGAAGTCCATCAGCTCCGCTTCTTTCTCGGCCAGCGCGCTGTCAATTTTCTTGATAAACACGTCGGTCATTTTTTGAACGTCTTCCTGACAACGGCGATCGTCGTCTTCACTGATCTCTTTATCTTTCAGCAGCGCTTTCACTTTGTCGTTTGCATCACGACGCACGTTACGCACAGACACGCGACCCTGCTCGGCTTCACCGCGCACGATTTTGATCAGGTCTTTACGACGCTCTTCAGTCAGTGCGGGTAGCGGAACGCGAATATCCGTCCCTGCTGACATAGGGTTCAGGCCCAGGTCAGAAGACATAATCGCTTTTTCAACGGCGGCGCTGATTGAGCGGTCAAAAACGTTGATTTTCAGCGTACGGGAATCTTCCACCGTGACGCTGGCCAACTGACGCAGCGGCGTCGCTGAACCGTAGTAATCCACCATGATACCGTCGAGAATGCTCGGCGACGCACGGCCGGTGCGAATTTTGCTGATATGGTTTTTGAATGCCTCGACGCATTTTTCCATGCGCGTTTCTGCATCTTTCTTGATGTCGTTAATCACGTGGGAACCCTTGGAATCTGTTTGATCCACCAGCCTCTGGCATCGCCAGAAGCCGTTCAAATACATTTAAAGATAATCCTGACAGGCAGAATATACCTTATTTTAACCCTTTTAACCGCAGACTGATATTAATGCGTAATCAGCGTGCCTTCTTTTTCGCCCATCACCACGCGGCGCAGTGCGCCCGGCTTGTTCATATTGAACACGCGGATAGGCAGTGAATGGTCACGCGCCAGGGTAAAGGCGGCCAGGTCCATCACTTTCAGTTCTTTATCCAGTACTTCAGTATAGGTCAACTGATCGTGCAGGACAGCATCCGGGTTCTTCACCGGATCGGAAGAGTAAACACCGTCAACTTTGGTCGCTTTCAGCACCACATCGGCTTCGATTTCGATACCGCGCAGGCAGGCTGCGGAGTCAGTGGTAAAGAACGGGTTACCGGTACCGGCGGAGAAAATCACCACGCGGTTGTTGCGCAGCAGGCTAATGGCTTCTGCCCAGCTATAATTATCACACACGCCATTCAATGGAATCGCTGACATCAGACGGGCGTTGACATAAGCACGATGCAGCGCATCACGCATCGCCAGGCCATTCATCACCGTCGCCAGCATTCCCATATGGTCGCCAACAACGCGATTCATCCCGGCCTGAGCCAGACCCGCACCACGGAACAGATTCCCCCCGCCGATGACCACACCTACCTGAATGCCCAGCTCTACCAGTTCTTTCACTTCCTGAGCCATACGATCCAGCACGCTGGCATCGATACCGAAGCCTTCAGCACCTTGCAGTGCTTCGCCACTCAGTTTAAGCAGGATACGTTGATATACGGGTTTTGCATTGGTCGCCATGGTATTTTTCCTGGAAGATATCGTCGAAAAGGGGTGTTAACTGTGTGCGGTATCATCCTAAAAGCATCAGAGAAATACTATTGGGATGAGACTGAAAATGCGCTGTCGGAAGACAGGCAAAAAAGAACCGCCATCTGGCGGTTCTTCTTAAGCGATTAAGACTGCTTGGACATCGCCGCGACTTCTGCCGCGAAATCTGTCTCAGCTTTCTCAATACCTTCGCCCACTTCAAAGCGGATGAAGTTGGTCACGTCTGCATTTTTCTCTTTCAGCAGCTGGCCCACAGTTTTGCTTGGGTCAATGACGAAAGGCTGACCGGTCAGAGAAACTTCGCCGGTGAATTTCTTCATACGGCCTTCAACCATTTTCTCTGCGATTTCTTTCGGCTTGCCAGACTGCATGGCGATGTCCAGCTGAACCTGGTACTCTTTCTCTACCACTTCAGCAGACACATCTTCAGGCTTAACGAATTCTGGCTTGCTGGCAGCAACGTGCATTGCCAGCTGCTTAACCAGCTCTTCGTCAGCGCTTTTAGCCGCGATCAGAACACCGATACGTGCACCGTGCAGGTATGAACCCAGCACGTCACCTTCCAGAGAAGACACGCGACGAATGTTGATGTTTTCACCGATTTTAGCAACCAGTGCAACGCGCTCTTCTTCGAACTGTGCTTTCAGCACATCAACGTCAGTGATTTTGCCGGCAACAGCCGCATCCAGCACTTTGTCAGCGAAGGCCTGGAAACCAGAGTCTTTAGCAACGAAGTCAGTCTGGCAGTTTACTTCCAGAATCACACCGTAGTTGCCGTCGATCTTGGTTTTGATCACGCCATCAGCAGCAACGTTGCCTGCTTTTTTAGCGGCTTTGATCGCGCCAGATTTACGCATGTTCTCGATCGCCAGCTCGATGTCGCCGTTGGCTTCGGTCAGTGCTTTTTTACAATCCATCATGCCAGCGCCAGTGCGCTCGCGCAGTTCTTTTACCAGAGCAGCGGTAATATCAGCCATTCTCTAATCCTCGGTTAGCGTGCATCTGTCAGCTGGCCAGTAATGGCGTTCGCTACAGATGCCAGGTCTCGGGAGAAACATTCTGCCCCGCTGAATTTTCCTTCATCTTCCAGGCCACAGAGATGCTGGCTGTCTTCGGTCCCGCCAGTCACTAACGGATGTCAGCGTCTGAACGGCCCTTAGTTGCCCTCTTTCCTGCAACGTGAAATCTAGCGGATAAATATGACATTCAGCAAAGCGAAGTCGAAAAAATAAAGGGGCCAATCAAGGCCCCTTCCTTACAGATTCACATCTGATGTACAAGGGCTCTCTAAAGAGCAAGCCTTATTACTCAGCTTCAGCGAAGGTTTCTTCTGCCTGCTGAGCCAGGTCCTGCGAGCGACCTTCACGTACAGTGGTAGCCACTGCAGTCAGGTACAGGCTAACAGCACGGATTGCATCGTCATTACCTGGGATAATGAAGTCTACGCCGTCTGGATCAGAGTTGGTATCAACGATAGAAAACACTGGGATACCCAGGTTGTTTGCTTCTTTGATAGCGATGTGTTCGTGATCTGCATCAACAACAAACAGTGCGTCTGGCAGGCCGCCCATGTCTTTGATACCGCCCAGGCTGTTTTCCAGCTTGGCCAGTTCACGAGCGCGCATCAGCGCTTCTTTCTTGGTCAGTTTGTCGAAAGTGCCGTCCTGAGACTGGATTTCCAGGTCTTTCAGACGTTTGATTGACTGACGAACAGTTTTCCAGTTAGTCAGCATACCACCCAACCAGCGGTGATTAACGAAGAACTGGTCGCAGCTCAGAGCGTGCTCTTTTACCGCTTCGCTTGCAGCGCGCTTGGTACCAACGAACAGGATCTTACCTTTACGGGAAGAGATCTTGCTCAACTCAGCCAGAGCTTCGTTGAACATTGGTACAGTTTTCTCAAGGTTGATGATGTGAACTTTGTTACGTGCGCCGAAGATGAATGGCTTCATTTTCGGGTTCCAGTAACGGGTCTGGTGACCGAAGTGTACACCGGCCTTGAGCATGTCGCGCATGGAAACAGTTGCCATGATTACCTCTATAGATATAGTTTGGGGTTAAGCCTCCACGTATCCCATACAACCGACCCATCGGCTCTTTCGAACCAGCAAGGCACCCCGGCGTAGGTGTCGATACGTGTGTGTTATTTACACATAGTGAGATTTATGCGTTTCTGAGCCTGGCGATGAAACTCACCGAACAGAGAATCGTCGGCGCGCTTTATACCATAAACCAGCGAGGGTAGCCAATACTTGTTACCTTTTTAGTCCGAACAGGAAAGCGGATCCCCCCTCCCGGTCCGTTGACGCCACAAACTGCATTGGCAGCATCCGGGCAGGCTGATACCATTACAGCACTTTCTTTATTATTGTCGAACATGACGACAAATTCGGACCTGATGAATGGCTATTTCAATTAAAACCCCTGAAGAAATCGAAAAAATGCGTGTGGCTGGCCGTCTGGCTGCCGAAGTGCTTGAGATGATTGAAGAGCACGTTAAGCCCGGCGTCAGCACGGGTGAGCTGGATCGCCTGTGCCACGATCATATCGTGAATAAGCAGCATGCCGTCTCCGCCAGCCTCGGCTACCACGGTTTTCCTAAGTCGGTATGTATCTCCGTTAACGAAGTGGTGTGTCACGGTATTCCCAGCGATGACAAAATCCTCAAAGATGGCGATATCGTCAATATTGACGTTACCGTGATCAAAGATGAGTATCACGGCGACACGTCCACCATGTTTATCGTCGGTAAGCCGACCATTCAGGGTGAGCGCCTGTGCCGCGTCACGCAGGAGAGTCTCTATCTGGCCCTGCGTATGGTGAAGCCAGGCATTCGTCTGCGCACCCTGGGCCGTGAGATCCAGAAATTTGTTGAGGCACAGGACTTCTCCGTGGTACGTGAATACTGCGGCCACGGCATCGGCAAAGGCTTCCATGAAGAGCCACAGGTGCTGCACTACGATGCCGATGATGGCGGCGTAGTGTTACAGCCCGGAATGGCTTTCACCATCGAGCCGATGGTCAATGCCGGTGATTACCGCATCCGCAGCATGAAAGATGGCTGGACGGTAAAAACCAAAGATCGCAGCTTGTCCGCACAGTACGAACACACTATTGTGGTAACCGAAAACGGCTGCGAAATTATGACCCTGCGTAAAGATGACACCATTCCGGCGATTCTGGTCGCAGAATAATGTGCAGGGGCTGACCTTCTTCATTCGGTCGGTCCGCAATCAGCATATGAAGCCGGCGACTGCCGGCTTTTTTTATGGGCTCACGAGCAGATCCCTGGTGGAGCGGTGAAATGAACAAAGACGTGACGGAAGCCAGCATCCTGAAAAAACTCACCAAAGCGCCCCGCCGCTGGGAAGATGCGGAACTTAATCGCGACACGCTCAGGCATCATCTGGATGTTTTCCAACAGCATCTCGCCGCAGCCTTTGACGCCGGACAGAATGCAGAAACCCTGATTGATGCGCGCACGCTGTTTATTGACCGCCTGCTCAGACGTCTCTGGCGCTTCTTTGGCTTCCCGGAAAAAGAGGGGATTGCCCTGGTGGCTGTCGGCGGCTACGGTCGGGGTGAGCTGCATCCGCTGTCAGACATCGACGTTCTTATCCTCAGCCGCCAACCGCTGTCAGAGGAAGATGCCCGACGTACCAGCGAATTACTGACCCTGATGTGGGACCTGAAGCTCGAAGTCGGCCACAGCGTACGCACACTGGAAGAGTGTCTGCTGGAAGGGCTTTCAGACCTGACGGTGTCCACTAACCTGATTGAATCACGGATGCTGACCGGCGACCTGGCCCTGTTCCTTGAGTTGCAAAAAAATGTCTTCAGTGACGGCTTCTGGCCCTCCGACCGCTTCTTTGCCGCTAAAATTGAAGAGCAGCAGGAGCGCCACCAACGCTACCACGGCACCAGCTACAACCTTGAGCCGGATATTAAAAGCAGCCCTGGCGGCCTGCGCGATATCCACACCCTGCTATGGGTGGCCCGCCGTCACTTTGGTGCCACCTCACTGGATGAAATGGTGGGCTTTGGCTTTCTCACCGAGGCTGAACGCAATGAACTCAACGAATGCCAGAGTCTGCTATGGCGAATTCGCTTCGCCCTGCACCTCACCCTGCCCCGTTACGACAACCGTTTGCTGTTCGATCGCCAGCTGAACGTTGCACAGCGCCTGAATTATCAGGGTGAAGGCAACGAACCCGTCGAGCGAATGATGAAGGATTTCTTCCGCGTCACCCGCCGCGTCAGCGAGCTGAATCAGATGCTGTTACAGCTGTTCGATGAGGCGATTCTGGCGCTACCGACGGACGAGAAACCGCGACCGCTGGATGATGAATTTCAGCTGCGCGGTACGCTGATCGACCTGCGCGATGAGACGCTGTTCGCGCGGCAGCCGGAATCGATTATGCGCATGTTTTATACCATGGTGCGCACGCCAAAAATTACCGGTATCTATTCCACCACCCTGCGCCACCTGCGCCATGCCCGCCGTCATTTGAAGCAGCCGCTGTGTACCATTCCAGAGGCGCGGACGCTGTTCCTGTCCATTCTGCGTCATCCGGGTGCCGTCAGCCGCGCTTTAGTGCCGATGCATCGTCACAGCGTGCTGTGGGCCTATATGCCACAGTGGAGCAATATCGTCGGCCAGATGCAGTTCGACCTGTTCCACGCCTATACGGTGGATGAGCACACGATCCGCGTATTGCAGAAGCTGGAAAGTTTTGCCGACGAACGCACCCGCCCCCGCCATCCGCTGTGCGTTGAGCTCTGGCCCCGCCTGCCGCAGCTGGAGTTACTGCTGATGGCGGCCCTGTTTCACGATATCGCGAAAGGTCGCGGCGGCGATCACTCCATCCTCGGGGCGCAGGATGCGCTGGAGTTTGCTGAGATGCACGGTCTTAATTCGCGTGAAACGCAGCTGGTGGCCTGGCTGGTGCGTCATCATCTGCTGATGTCGGTGACCGCCCAGCGCCGCGACATCCAGGACCCGACCGAAATTCAGCAGTTTGCCGAAGTGATGCAGAACGAGAATCGTCTGCGCTACCTGGTCTGCCTTACCGTAGCCGATATCTGCGCCACCAATGAAACGCTGTGGAACAGCTGGAAACAGAGCCTGTTACGGGAACTGTTCTTCGCCACGGAAAAACAGCTGCGCCGCGGCATGGAAAACAGCCCGGATCTGCGCGAACGTGTGCGCCATCATCGTCTGCAGGCCCTCGCCCTGCTGCGTATGGATAACATCGATGAGGAAGCCCTGCACAGCATCTGGGGCCGCTGCCGCGCCGACTACTTCCTGCGCCACACGCCAAACCAGCTGGCGTGGCACGCCCGTCACCTGATGAATCATGACCTGACACAGCCGCTAATCCTGGTCAGCCCGCAGGCGACGCGCGGCGGCACGGAGATCTTTATCTGGAGCCCGGACCGGCCGTATCTGTTTGCCGCCGTGGCGGGAGAGCTGGACCGGCGAAACCTGAGCGTGCATGACGCGCAGATCTTTACCAGTCGTGACGGCATGGCCATGGACACCTTTATTGTGCTGGAACCGGACGGCAGCCCGCTGGCCACCGATCGTCATGAGATGACCCGCCAGGCGCTGGAACAGGCGATCTGTCAGACCAGCTGGCACCCACCGCGCACCCGCCGCCAGTCCGCCCGCCTGAAGCATTTCAACGTGGATACGGCGGTGAACTTTTTACCCACACACACTGACAGGCGAACGTATCTGGAATTAGTGGCGCTCGATCAGCCCGGTTTGCTGGCGCGGGTAGGAGAAGTCTTTGCGGATTTAAATGTGTCGCTGCACGGCGCACGCATCAGCACCATCGGTGAACGCGTGGAGGACTTATTTATTCTGGCTAACGGCGATCGGCGTGCATTAGATGCCGATTTGCGCGAACGCCTACAACAACGGTTGACAGAGGCCCTTAATCCAAACGATAAAGTGTGACCCAGATTGACTTTTTAACCGTGCCGGCGCGGGATCTGCTGCAGCGGAATCGTTTTCGTTATAAAGCGCACGGCAAAACCAGGAAGAGATGATTTATGCAACAGTTACAGAGTGTTATTGAGGCCGCCTTCGAGCGCCGCGCAGACATTACCCCGGCGAACGCCGACAGCGCAACGCGTGATGCCGTCAATCAGACCATCGCCCTGCTGGATAGCGGTGCTCTGCGTGTGGCCGAGAAGATCAACGGCGAGTGGGTCACTCACCAGTGGCTGAAAAAGGCGGTACTGCTGTCATTCCGTATCAACGATAATCAGGTGATGGAAGGCGCAGAAAGCCGCTATTACGACAAAGTTCCGATGAAGTTTGCCGATTATGATGACGCGCGCTTCAAAAAAGAAGGCTTCCGCGTGGTGCCACCGGCAGCCGTTCGTCAGGGCGCGTTCATCGCACGTAATACCGTACTGATGCCGTCGTATGTCAACATCGGTGCCTACGTTGATGAAGGTTCCATGGTTGATACTTGGGCCACCGTAGGCTCCTGTGCACAGATCGGTAAAAACGTACACCTGTCTGGCGGCGTGGGCATCGGTGGCGTACTGGAACCTCTTCAGGCTAACCCTACCATCATCGAAGACAACTGCTTTATTGGTGCGCGTTCAGAAATTGTAGAAGGCGTGATCGTCGAAGAGGGCTCGGTGATCTCAATGGGCGTCTATATCGGCCAGAGCACCAAAATTTTCGACCGTGAAACCGGTGAAGTGCATTACGGCCGCGTTCCTGCGGGCTCCGTCGTGGTATCAGGCAACCTGCCGTCAAAAGACGGAACTTACAGCCTGTACTGTGCAGTCATCGTCAAAAAAGTGGATGCTAAAACCCTGGGCAAAACCGGCATCAACGAACTGCTGCGCACCATCGACTAAGCATCGTACGGGCCACACCAGTGGCCCGTAAAGCTATCTTTCCACCTCCAGCAGTTACTACCTCTTTCACTACGCGAAACAAGTGGTGCTATTGTGCGCAATCCAGGCGTATAATCCGCGCCAGAAAAACATTGTTCTTAAATTAACCGATCCTTTACCGTTTGACGGATAGCGACGACTCTGATCGCATCTGGATCGAAAGTCTCCTAAAAGGAAAATGCTATGTACGACAATCTTAAAGGGTTGGGTATCTCTTCACCTGAAGATATCGACCGTTACAGCCTGCGTCAGGAAGCCAATAACGACATCCTGAAAATTTATTTCCGCAAAGACAAAGGCGAGTTTTTTGCTAAAAGCGTGAAATTCAAATATCCCCGTCAGCGCAAAACCGTAGTCGCCGATAACGCCAGCCAGGGTTACAAAGAAGTTCAGGAAATCAGCCCGAATCTGCGCTATGTGATTGATGAGCTTGATCAGATTTGCCAGCGCGACCAGGTCGAAGTCGATTTGAAACGTAAAATCCTTGATGATCTGCGTCATCTGGAAAGCGTTGTTTCTCACAAAATCGCTGAAATTGAATCGGATCTGGATAAACTGACCCGTAACGGTCGTTAATGTCCCCGCTGATATAAAAAAAGGGTGACCCTATTTGGGTCACCCTTTTTTGTCCGGCCCGTTTTTTCCGACTGGCCCGGTGGGCAGACCGTTTTTTAAGGTCCGCCCTTTTTTAGTCATTACTGCATCAACAGGTAAATACTGGCGTCACCACGCTGAATATTCAGCGCCAGCACCGATGGTTTGGTGTCGAGGATTTTACGCAACTCACCCAGATTCGCGATCGGCTGCTGATTCACACCCAGAATCACATCATCTTTTTTCAGGCCAATCCGCGCAGCGGCAGAGCCAGGCTTCACATTGTCGACTTTCACGCCCTTATTGCCTTTTACATCGTAGTTGCTGAGGTCTGCACCTTCGATACCGTTATAGATGGTACCGGAGTCGACTTTATCCGCACTACTCTGCTGCAGTGCCACATTGACGCTCATTGGCTTACCGTCACGGATCAGGCCCAGTTCCATTTTAGTGCCGACCGGCAACGAACCAACCTCTGCGCGAAGGGCTGCAAAGCTGGAGATCGGTTTATTATTGATAGAGACAATGACATCACCGGCTTTAATCCCGGCCTGAGCCGCTGAGGACTTCGGCAACACCTGGCTGACGAAAGCACCGCGCTGGGCATCGACTTTCATCGCTTTCGCCAGTTCTGAGTTCAGCTCGGTCCCCATAATCCCCAGCTCACCGCGTTTCACCTGGCCATACTCGACCATCTGAGACGTCAGGTTTTTCACCATATTACTCGGGATGGCAAAGCCAATGCCGATATTGCCACCGTCCGGTGCCAGAATGGCGGTGTTAATTCCGATAAGTTCACCCTTAAGGTTGACCAGTGCGCCCCCGGAGTTACCCCGGTTGATAGCGGCATCGGTCTGGATAAAGTTTTCGTAATTTTCCACATTCAGACCGCTGCGGCCGAGTGCAGACACAATACCTGATGTCACGGTTTCACCCAGGCCATACGGGTTGCCGATCGCTACCGTGTAGTCACCGACGCGCAGATTATCGGAGTCGGCAATCTTAATCGCCGTCAGATTTTTCGCATCCTTCAACTGGATGAGCGCAATATCTGAACGCGGATCTTTACCAATCACTTTCGCATCATAATGACGACCATCGCTTAACTGCACCTGAATTTTGGTGGCGTTATCCACTACGTGGTTGTTGGTGACCACATAGCCTTTTGCGGCATCGATAACCACGCCTGACCCCAGTGCGCGGAAGGTTTGCTGCTGGTCAGCACCGCCATTGCCGTTGCCTTCAGGACCGCCGCCCTGGCACATTGGGGAACCCAGGAAGGGAGACCCCTCCTGACAGAATGGCGAGTTGCCGCCAAAGAACTGCTGGAACTGCTGGGACATACGCGGTGTGCGTACCGTGGTGCTGCCTTCAACATTGATACTGACGACTGATGGCATCACCGTTTCCAGCATCGGTGCCAGGCTCGGCAGCGGCTGAGTTGCAGACGAAGAGGCCGTTTCCGCAGCGCTGGCAGCTAACGGGTTTAATGCCAGACCCAGGCTCAAAGCCAGAGCGCTCAATACTAACGTGGTTTTTTTCATTAGTCGGATTCTCAAGATAATTCAGTGAAGTAACCATTGCTGTGGTTGTCGTTGTGATATTGAGATTAATTTTTTAACGCTAAGTTCATGTTTAAATATGGGGCAATAGTAAAAAAATATTGTCCTTCTTTACAATTCTTAGCGCTTATCACCGTTATTCCACCGCCATCAGGCGTCGGTACTCATCCCAGGCATACTGATCGGTCATGCCGCTGATGTAATCCTGTAACAGCCGTACGCGATAATAGTATTCCCAGATAGCACTCTCCTGTGGGTTTTTATCCATTGACGCTACCGCCTCCGTGTAGGCAAGGCGAAAACGTGTCGACAGTTTATGGAAAAGGCGGGTTTCAATCGGGTAGCCTTTTAAATAATCCTGTGCGGTCAGTTCGCTAAACTCATCCTGAGAGAGCAGCAGTAACGGTCGGTAGATATCCAGCAGCCCGCTGATCACGCGATAACCCTGCAGCTCCAGCTGTTCGACTTCAGGGTGATTAAACACATGACGAAACGCGACTTTTTTAAAGACTTCCAGCAACTGACTGTGGGGGCTGCCGTCCTCCAGCAGCGCTTCATTAAATTCTCCGTGATACACGTCAGGAAGATGATCAATAAAGCGGCTTGCCGCGTGGGGAACCAGCTCTGCCACCGTATTCACGCGTAAATACATAAAGAACTGATCTTCGCTGCACAGCGTGGTCCGTGGATTCCGCGATTTTTCCAGCGCGCGGGTGACGACGGTAGCAAAAAGATCGTCTGCCTGGTGGTCTGGCCAGAGCTGAAATAAGTGCTGATATAACTGTTCAACGGTGAAGATGTTTTTTTCGACAGCATCTTCCAGGTCGGCCACGCAATAAGAAATATCGTCGGCGGCTTCCATAATATAAGTCAGAGGGAAGCGGCAGTGTGGCTCAAGCTCTAATTGCTCACGCAGTCGGGTAATATATTCCTCTTCCGCCAGATAATATCCCGGCTTTTTCATTAAATAGCTGTGGCTCGCGGGCACCGGCCCGTGATGCCAGGCCGGGCGGGTATATTTTAAAATGCAGCCCACCTGCGCCCAGGTGAGATTCATCTTCATCAGAGTATGGACCATGCGGATCGCCTGGGCATTCCCTTCAAAATGCGAGAGATCCTGACGCACTTTCTCACGGAGCTCATTAAGCCCGTCGTCACGCTGATGCAGTACCGGCGGCACACAACGATCCTCGCGCCCGCCATCCGGCACCCAGTCTGCATCCAGCTGCTGACGGAACCAGTCATTGATCGCCGACTCGCCAAAGTGGCCAAACGGTGGATTACCAATGTCGTGCATCAGGCAGGCCATTTCAACAATGCTCTCAAACGGGGCGGTCAGTTCCTTCAGCCCCAGCCGCTCAAGCTGCCCCATCTCCTGCAGGCGTGTCAGCACTTCCTTGGCAATATAGCGCCCCACCTGCTGTACCTCCAGCGAATGGGTCAGCCGGGTACGCACCGCAGCGTTCCGCTCCAGCGGGAAGACCTGGGTTTTTTGCTGCAAGCGGCGGATAGCCGCCGAATTAATGATACGCCCGCGATCGCTTTCAAAAATACGCAGGATTTCATGTTCATTCTTCGGCCCCTGATAAGGGCGAAACAGACGCTGCCAGTTAATCTTTTTGCGGAAGTCGATCCCGGTCATACCTTATTCCCTCTGGTTTACGACGCCGTGATTATCGCAGTACCGATTAGCGGATTATTTCTCTAGAGCTGCCATGATAGACTATGCGCTGAAATGAATGGCAAATTCCACTAATTCAGAGAGTATCCCTATGAAAGCAGGCATTATTGGCGCAATGGAACAGGAAGTGACGCTCCTGCGTGACAAAATTGAAAACCGTCAGACCCTGACGCTGGCAGGCTGTGAAATTTACACGGGTACGCTGAACGGGGTCGAGATTGCCCTGCTGAAATCGGGTATTGGTAAAGTCTCAGCGGCACTGGGCACCACCCTGCTGCTGGAGCTGTGCAAACCCGATGTCGTGATCAATACCGGTTCTGCCGGGGGGCTTGCTCCCACGCTGAAAGTGGGTGATATCGTGGTCTCCGATGAAGTGCGCTATCACGATGCCGATGTAACCGCCTTCGGCTATGAGCCCGGCCAGATGGCAGGCTGCCCGGCCGCCTTTAAGGCAGATGAAACGCTGATTGCCGCGGCTGAGCAGTGCATCGGTGAACTCAACCTGAACGCCGTGCGCGGCCTGGTCGTCAGCGGCGATGCTTTTATCAACGGTGCTGCACCGCTGGCGCGCATTCGTACCACCTTCCCGCAGGCAATTGCAGTTGAGATGGAAGCGACGGCAATCGGCCACGTTTGCCACCAGTTCGGCACCCCGTTTGTGGTGGTCCGCGCGATCTCCGATGTGGCAGATCAGGCGTCGCACCTGAGCTTCGACGAGTTCCTGGTGGTGGCTGCACAGCAGTCTTCCCTGATGGTCGAAACCTTACTGACTCACCTGGCCCGTGGCTAAACGCCTTGGGTGGCTGGTTCTGCTGTGGCTGACCTGTGCCGCCGCTGTTCAGGCCGCCCCCCGTGTAGTCACCCTGGCCCCCAACCTCACTGAACTGGCCTTTGCTGCCGGCATCACCCCCGTTGGGGTCAGCGCTTACTCCGATTTCCCGCCGGCGGCGCAGCAAATCGAACAGGTGGCTAACTGGCAGGGGATCAACGTTGAAAAGCTGCTCAGACTGAAGCCTGATGTGGTGATCGCGTGGCGGGGCGGGACACCGCAGCGCCAGGCCGATCAGCTTCAGGCGTTGGGCATCCGCGTGATCTGGCTGGCTCCGGACTCCATCGCGCAGCTCACGGACAGCCTGCGCCAGCTGGCTGCGTACAGCCCACACCCTCTGCGGGCCAGGCAGGCGGCGGCAGCGCTGCAGGCGCAGTTTGACCGCCTGCGCCAGCGTTACCAGTCACAGCCGGTGAAGCGGGTCTTTTTACAGTTTGGCCTTAAGCCCCTGTTTACCGCATCGGGCCATACCCTGCAGGATGAAGTCTTACGCCTGTGCAAAGGGGAAAATATCTTTGCCTCTGCGTCGGTGCCCTGGCCACAGGTCAGCCGTGAACAGGTTTTATTACGCCAGCCCGCCGCCGTGGTGGCGCCCGGCGACAGCGCGGATGCCCGGCAGATTGCACTGTTCTGGCAACCTCAGCTCACCGTGCCGATCGTGGTCATTAATGATGACTGGATAAGTCGCGCGGGACCACGTATGATCCTTGCTGCGCAAAAATTGTGCAGCGAATTAGCCACCGCCCCTCTTCCGTCACACTCATAATCACCGCAAAAGGTGAGTAAAGATCCGGCGGTAGCTGCCGTTAACTAAGTGTAACGGCGATTTTTCGTTCGTTTTTTATCAGGGTATTTTGCCCTGTTTTATATACCAGGAAATAGCACCATGAAAACCCTTTATCTGGCCCTCGGGCTGATGATGACGGGTCACGTCTTTGCTGCCTCAACCACCGGCAGTATTGGCGTGAAATTAACTATCTACTCACAGTGCAGCGTAGACGGGAGCACACTTTCTGCTTCACGCCTGCCCGGCGTTGCGTGTGGATCGCAGCCTGATGCACAGCCAAAAATCACGCAGGACGTTATCATGCGCGATGGGGTAAAGCGTCAGGAGGCAAGGTTAGTGACCGTCGAATGGTAATTTACCCATTCGGCCTCAGGCTACCCGTGCGTAAGCCGCACGCGGAGACCTGGCGTAGTTTGGGTAAAAAAAATGCTTCCCGGCAGCGGGAAGCATTTTTGTTTTGCAGGGCATTTAAATGCTAAATGAGGAGCCACAGCCACAGGTGGTTTTGGCATTCGGGTTGGTCACGATAAAGCGCGATCCCTCCAGGCCTTCAGTATAATCAACTGCACCACCGACCAGATATTGCAGGCTCATCGGATCCACGACCAGCGCAACACCTGATTTCTCAATGGTCATATCCCCATCGTTAATCTTGTCGTCGAAGGTAAAACCGTACTGAAACCCGCTACAACCACCACCGGTGATATAAACGCGCAGTTTCAGATCCGGGTTGTCCTCATCGGAAATCAGGTTTTTGACTTTACTCGCCGCAGCTTCAGTAAATTGCAGGGGCAGGACTACATCGTCGCTCATAGGTCACTCCAGTATACATACAGGCCGGTGCCTGACAGGTCACAATTCGACCATAATTAGTGTCATTATCTAACACACTGGTATAGCAATCAAGTTCAGGCTGTACCACCCTGTGCGGTAGCGGCTTCATTTTCACGCTGCTGCTGCTTCGCTAAGGTGCGGGCAAGCAGAGAAGAATACAAGGGTTGCCCGCCGAGAAACTGGGCCAGCAGCGTCGCCCCCAGGCAGGTAATGATCATCGGCAGGATCAGCTGATAGTTGTCCGTCATCTCCAGCACCAGAACGATACCGGTGAGCGGGGCCCGCACGGAGGCGGCAAACAGCGCGCCCATACCGGCGATGGCAAACGTCGCAGCCTGCAGATGATAGTCCGGCAGCCAGGCGGCCGCACAGAGGCCAAATGCCGTGCCCAGCAGCGTGCCCAGCGCCAGCATCGGGGCAAATATACCGCCAGGCGCGCCAGAACAGAAGCAGAGTAGCGTGGTCGCCAGCCGGACAATAAACAGAAACAGCAGCATGCCAATGGAGAAATTGCCCGCTGCCGCCAGCGGGATCAGGCTGGAACCGCCCCCAGCAGCCGCTGGTAACAGCAGGCCCAGCACTCCGCATCCGCCCCCCAGTAAGGCCCCCACCAGCAGTACCTTGCTTAAACGACCGCCGTGCAGACGCTGAAACAGATCCTGGATACGGAAAATAAACTGATTAAACGCCACACCCACGACGCCAAATATCATCCCGAGCAGCAGATAGAGCCACAGCGTATTCACCGGCGCATCGGCGAGTCGACCAATTTCAATAACTGCATTTTCCCCGTTAAAAATACGGAACACGATGCTCGACATAATCACGCCAACGAACACCGCCTTAATGGAAATCAGGCTGTAGCGGAACTGCAAACGCATCTCTTCTATAATAAACAGGATCCCGGCCAGCGGCGCGTTAAAGGCCGCCGACAGACCCGCCGCCGCACCGGTCGCCAGCAGGGAATGGCGGGCCTCGGTACTTTTCATGCGGAAGATATCGAGCAACATCCGCCCGATATTCCCCCCCAGCTGTACCGTTGGTCCCTCCCGCCCGAGCACCATCCCGGCCCCCAGCGTGCCCATGCCGCCGATAAATTTCACCGGGATCACCCGCCACCAGCGCACCGGACGCAGCTCCTCCAGCGCACCTTCAATTTCAGGGATACCCGACCCCGCCGCTTCGGGCGCAAAACGCCGTACCAGGTAATAGCCGCCTGCGGCCAGCAGGGCTGAGGCGAAAAAGGCCAGCACGATCATGACCAGCGGCTGACCTTCGAAGGCGAGCACTCCGCTGGTACGCAGGAAAATGATTCGATTTACTGCCTTTTCAAACGCCACCCCGACCAGACCGGTCAACGTGCCAACCATGCCCGCCATGACCAGAATGGTCAGTGGGGTTTTATCACGCCGCAGCAGCAGACGCAGAAAATCACCGCGACGCACAGGCACCACGTTGAGCTCATCGGTAGAAGTCGATTGCTGATTCATCGTTCGTTCATTTCAGGGTAAAGATGGGTCAATATATTACCTGTTCCAGTCATGAACACCCGCGCTTTAATTCTCTCTAATCGTGTCATAAACAGCATCAGCCTTTGGCTGCTCCGCCAAGTTCCCTTAGAATAGACGGGTTTTTCCATGAATGATCAGGAGCGGTTCCATGAGTAAGTCTGAAAATCTGTACGCTCAGGCGCAGCAGTTAATTCCCGGTGGCGTGAATTCACCGGTACGTGCCTTTAACGGCGTTGGCGGCGTGCCGCTGTTTATCGAACGTGCTGACGGAGCCCTGCTGTACGATGTGGACGGCAAAGCCTACATCGATTATGTCGGCTCCTGGGGCCCGATGGTGCTGGGCCATAATCATCCCGCCATCCGTCACGCGGTCATTGAAGCGGCCGAACGCGGCCTGAGCTTCGGTGCGCCGACCGAGATGGAAGTTAAAATGGCTGCGCTGGTGACCGAACTGGTCCCGACGATGGATACGGTCCGCATGGTCAACTCCGGTACCGAAGCCACCATGAGCGCCATCCGCCTTGCTCGCGGCTTCACCCATCGTGACAAAATTATTAAGTTTGAAGGCTGCTACCACGGCCACGCTGACTGCCTGCTGGTCAAGGCGGGGTCAGGCGCACTGACGCTGGGCCAGCCAAACTCACCGGGCGTACCGGCTGATTTTGCGAAGCACACCCTCACCTGCACCTATAACGATCTCACGACGGTACGCGCCGCCTTTGAGCAGTATCCGCAAGAGATCGCCTGTATCATCGTGGAGCCGGTTGCGGGCAACATGAACTGCATCCCGCCGCTGCCATCGTTCCTGCCAGGCCTGCGTGCGCTGTGCGACGAGTTTGGTGCCCTGTTGATTATCGATGAAGTCATGACCGGCTTCCGCGTGGCGCTCGCTGGCGCTCAGGCTCACTATGGCGTTAAGCCCGATCTGACCTGCCTCGGTAAAATCATCGGCGGCGGGATGCCGGTCGGTGCCTTTGGTGGCCGCCGCGAAGTGATGGACGCGCTCTCTCCTACCGGGCCGGTCTATCAGGCCGGTACGCTGTCCGGCAATCCGATTGCGATGGCGGCCGGTTTTGCCTGTCTGACCGAAGTGGCCCGCCCGGGCACGCACGAGGCGCTGACGCGTCTGACCACGCAGCTGGCCGACGGCCTGCTGGCAGCGGCAAAAGCGGAAAAAATTCCCTTCGTGGTTAACCATGTTGGCGGCATGTTCGGGCTGTTCTTTACCGATGCGGAAAGCGTCACCTGCTATGCGGATGTGACGAAGTGCGACGTGGAGCGCTTCAAGCGTTTCTTCCATCTGATGCTGGCAGAAGGCGTCTATCTGGCACCCTCGGCCTTTGAAGCGGGCTTTATGTCACTGGCACACAGCCCGGAAGATATTCAGCGCACGATTGATGCCGCACGCCGCAGCTTTGCAAAGCTGTAAAGCGGAATAACGGCCGGGCAAAAATGTTGCCCGGCCCGGCCTTGCCGCCATGCGCCAGCAGGGCCGACCCTTTCCGGTCGGCCCTTTTTTACACCTTGCGTAGCAGATAGATAAAGTACGGCGCACCGATAAAGGTCGCCAGCAGCCCTGCCGGGATCTGATCCGGGAAAGCCAGCATCCTTCCACACCAGTCTGCCGCCACCATCACACCGCCCCCCAGCAGCGCAGCCATCACCTGCTGCGGGAACGCCCGGCGGAAGCCAAGCATTCGCGCAATATGCGGTGCCATCAACCCGACAAAGCTCAGTGGGCCGATAGTCAGCGTTGCGGCCGCAGTCAGCACGGCGGCCAGCAGCAGCAGCGTCAGTCGCGAGGGCGTCAGCGCGATCCCCACCGCCCGGGCGGTCGCCCCTCCCAGCGGCAGTATGGTCAGCCAGCGGCGACACAGCGGTACCAGCGCCAGCAGAACCCCCATGATGATCAGCGTGCGCTTCGCCTGCAGGACATCAATGTTATAGGTCGACCCGGAAATCCACGTCAGCAGGTTCGCCATACGCGGATCGCCGCTGGCCAGCAGCAGCATCATTAGCGTAGTAAAGGCGGTACTCAGAGCCATCCCTGCCAGCAGCATCCGCTCTGGTGAGAAACCGCCGCGCCCGGCGGCCACCGAGATCACCAGCAGCGTCAGTGCGGCACCCAGACTGCCCGCCGGCAGCAGCCAGCCAAAGGCATCGCCCGGCACGATAAACAGCATCACCACCACGCCAAACGCCGCGCCGGAGCTGATCCCCAGCACTTCGGGGCTGGCCATCGGATTACCGGTCAGCCGCTGTACAACACAGCCTGCGACGCCCAGCATCATTCCGGTCGCCATCGCCGCCACCATCCGCGGCCAGCGCCACGGTAACAGCTGTTGCCACAGTTCACCGCTGGCCCACACCCAGCCGTGTGCATCGCGGCCAAAGCTTAACGCCACCGCCATCAGCAGCAGCAGGACGCCGCCACCGATCGCCGCCCACCACAGCAGGTTTTGCCGCTCGGAAGGCACCCGATCCCCCTGGTCCATCGCCGGTGGAACAGAGCCGGTGCGCAGGCGTGGCAGCAGCCACAGCAGCAGCGGCGCACCGATGACGGCGGTCACCGTCCCGGTGGAGATCTCGCCCATATGGGGGGTCAGCCACAGCACTATCTGATCGGCCAGCCACAGCAGCAACGCCCCGATGACCGGAGCCAGTATCAGACGGCTGATCAACCGACGGAAGCCCAGCATCTTCGCCAGCAGCGGCGAAAACAGGCCGATAAAGCCGATAATGCCGACTGCATTGACCAGCGAAGCACTGATTAAAATCGCCAGGCCCAGCACGCCGATGCGCGCCAGCGAAAGAGCCAGCCCCAGATTTTTTGCCACGCCATCGTCCAGCCCCATCAGGGTCATCGGGCGCAGCAGGAGCAGGGTCAGCAACAGTCCGCCGAGCAGACGCGGCCAGAGGAACGCCACGTTACTCCAGTCCATCTGATTCAGCGAGCCGCTGCTCCACAGAAACATATTCTGTAGCTGATCGTGATTGAAGATGGCAAAGATCTGGTTCGCCGCGCCGCAGTACAGCGACACTACCAGCCCCGCCAGAATCAGCGTGACCGGCGACATGCGTTTACCCCAGGCAACGCCAAAGACCACGATCCCCACCAGCACCGCTCCCGTCATGGCTGCCAGTTGCTGCGTAACCATTCCACCCGTGACGCCCCACAGCGTAACCACGGTCAGCCCCAGCTGGGCCCCGCTGGCCACGCCCAGGGTCGCCGGTTCAGCCAGCGGATTGCGCAGCACCTGTTGAAACAGCAGGCCGACCAGCCCCAGTCCCGCCCCTGCCAGCAGTGACAGCGTCAGGCGCGGCATCAGGCTGTAGTGAAACACCATCTGTTCAATACGGTTGTTATCCGGGGTCAGGAGCGCCGTCAGCCAGAGCTGATGCGGCAGGCGCTGCTGCAGATTGACCAGCGTCAGGGCCAGTGCCGCGGCAAACAGCGCGGCGGGCAGCAGGAGCGGCAAACGAGAATGACGCATCATTTCACCTCCAGTGCATGGTCAAGGCTGGCGATCAGCTGCATGGCTGACAGTGTGGCACCGTAGAACCACACGCGGGGCATCGCTTTAAAGCGGCCGCTACGGACAAACGGCAGGGATTGCCAGAGCGCCGTCGACGTCACCTGGTCAACAATCGCCTGATTATCGTGCTCAAAGCCGATGGCATCGACATCACCCAAATCCGCCAGCCTTTCAATACCCACGATCACACTCCCCCAGAAGCTACTTTCTGCTTTCCAGGCATTTTCAAGCCCCAGATTATCCAGCACTTCCTGGAACAGCCCGTTGGCGGTGAAAACAATCACATGGCGCGGGTCAACAATGGACAGCAGCAGCAGCGGGCGCGGCGGACGATGGGCCAGTTTATTTTTCAGACCGGCCATCTGACCATCCAGATCGGCCAGGTGCGCCACCGCCTGGGGAACCCGGCCGATGTGCTTCGCCAGTACCATCAGCGAATGACGCGCGCTGGTCAGCGGCTTGCCCGTTCCCCCCTCGTTAAAGGTGAAGCCCAGACCCGGTGCTATACGCATAAAGCGTGACGGATCCGGACCATACCCCTGGGAATAGAGGATCAACGTCGGTTTCATCTGGGTAATCAGTTCAAGATTGGGTTCGGTACGCAGCCCGACATCCACCACCGATGCGGGCAGAACAGGCTCGCCCACCCACTGCCGATAACCAGTCAGTTCGGCGGCCCCTGCAGGGATCACGCCAAGGGCCATCAGCAGCTCAAGCGGCAGCCACTCCAGCGCAATAATGCGCTGTTCGCCCAAGGCCTGAGCCCTGAGAGGAAACTGGGCCAGCAGCGGGGAAAAGGCCAGTGCCGTCAGCAGACGGCGACGCACAATATCCGGCATCACAACATCCCATATTTAATAAACAAAACTCACCGGCGCGCCACCCTGCGGGTGCGGCAAAATCCCCATCGGAATACCATAAATCTGTTCCAGCACGCTCCCGGTCATGATCGCCTCAGGCCCTCCCTGGGCAATCATTTCGCCGCCGCGCAGCGCGACCAGATGGTCGCAGTAGCGCGCCGCCATATTGATATCGTGCAGCACCGCAATCACCGTCAGGCCGCGTTCACGGCTCAGACGCTGGATCAGCGCCAGCACGTCTACCTGATGGGCGATATCCAGCGCGGAGGTGGGTTCATCAAGCAGCAGGCAGCGGCTGTTTTGTGCCACCAGCATGGCGATCCACGCACGCTGACGTTCTCCCCCGGACAGGCTATCCACCAGACGTTGTGCAAAAGGTTTCAGCCCGACCAGGGCGATAGCCTCTTCGACCCGCTCCCGATCGTCCACGCCGAAACGGCCCAGCGCCCCGTGCCAGGGATAGCGCCCCACCGCCACCAGCTCACGTACCGTCATGCCTTCCGCCGCAGGCAGCTGTTGGGGCAGATAGGCGACTTCCCGCGCAAACGCCTTGCTCTGCCAGCTGGCCACGGGCCGATCGTTGAGTAAGACCTGCCCTGCCGATGCCGCATGATGGCGACCCAGCATTTTCAGCAGGGTCGATTTTCCGGAACCATTATGGCCGATCAGGCCACAGACTTTCCCGGCGGGGAAAGCCAGCGACAGCGGCTGTAACAGGGTACGGCCTGGCACGCTAAAGCTGACACGGTCCAGGGTGAAGGTCGTTTCGGTGGAGTGCTGTTGCATGGTGATCTTCTGATTGGCGGGCGCGGCGGACCGCGCCCGGTTAGACATTTAGAAACGGAAGGTCGCCGTAGCGACAATCTGGCGCTCCGCGCCCCAATAGCAGGCATGCTCACGGTAGCAGCTGGCAACATAATTACGGTCAAACAGGTTATTCACATTGATGCCGATGGAAGAACCTGGCAGGCCGAACCGCCCCAGATCATATTTCACTGCAGCATCAACCAGCGTATAGCCTGCGACGTCAAAGTTTTGGTCCTGCTTGTCGCCGTTGCTGTCCTGATGGCGATACAACCCCTTGCTTTCACCCACATAGCGCAGCCCGCTCCCCAGCGTCAGGCCGGAGAGTGCCGTCTCATTGAAGGTGTAATCACCCCACAGGGACGCCATATGCTTAGGCACCTGCACCGGCGTTTTGCCGCGCAGATAGTTGTCTTCGGTGTATTCCGCATCGGTATAGCTGTAGGACGCCGTGATGTTGATGTTGGCATTCACCGCAGCTTTAGCTTCAAACTCGAATCCACGTGAGCGAATTTCCCCGCCCTGCACGCTGAACAGCGGTGCCGCCGGGTCACCCATCAGGTTATTGTTTTTGGTCAACTGGTAAATCGCCCCGGTCAGCACGATCGGGCGATCTTTCGGCACATATTTCACGCCGGCTTCATACTGTTTGGCGCGCGAGGGCGTAAAGGTCTCTCCACCCAGAGTGGTGCCGCTGTTAGGTATAAACGACTCACTGTAGCTGAAATAAGGGGCGATACCGTTATCGAAGACATAGTTCACCCCACCGCGCCAGGTAAAGGCCTGATCGTGGGTTTTATTCTCACTGACGTTGCGATCGAATGCTGACATGGTCAGATAGTCATAGCGCCCGCCCAGGGTTAACACCCAGCGGTCCCACTCCATCTGATCCTGCGCGTAAAGACCGGTCTGTTCCTGTTTGTTCAGGTACTGATACGGGTTATACAACACGGTTGGCTGATCGTTGCCGTACACCGGATTCAAGGCATCCAGCGGCGCGGCTGCGCCAAAAATAGCATCGATATCGTTGCGTGAACGCTGATAATCCACACCCATCAGCAGCGTGTGATCCACCTGCCCCGTAGCAAACGTAGCCTGCGCCTGAGTATCGACGGCGAACTGATTCAGCTTTTCCTGAGAATGCGCATAGCCACGATCGATGGTGTTATTGGCGGTATTCAGGCCGTTGCCATAAATGCTCAGGTAGTTGGTGCGCATCTGGGCGTAACGCAGGTTCTGACGCACGGTCCAGGTATCATTAAAGGCATGGTCAAAACTGTAGCCGACCATTTTGGTGTTTCGCGAAATCTTGTTGCTGTCTTCGCCTTCATCAAAGTCCGTTGGCAGCTTGTGCTGATTGCCGTTGGCGTCGGTAATCGGTACGACCGTGCCTTCACGCGGCAACCATCCGTAATAGCCGGTTTCCGGTTCATTCTGGAAGTAGCTGAGGAAGGTAAAGTTCGTGTTCTCATCGGGCTGCCAGCTGAAAGAAGGGGCAACGGTATAACGCTTCTCTTTATTCATCTGCTGCTGCGCATCGGCACTGCGGGCCAGGCCTGTCAGGCGATAAGAGAATTCGTCGTTATCATCCAGGGCACCGCCAAAGTCAAATCCCGTGGAAAACAGGTTGTCGGTGCCCATCTGGAACTGAACTTCACGTAAAGATTCTGTGGTCGGGCGCTTACTCACCATGGACACGATGCCGCCGGGATTACTTTTCCCATACAGCACGGATGTCGGGCCGCGCATCAGTTCAACGCGCTCCAGGAAATAGGGGTCAACGGCAAACTCTGAGTAATTGTCACCCTGTAGTTTCAGCCCATTGAGATACTGATTGGTATTTGTCTCACTAAAACCGCGGATGGATAAGGCATCAATCACGTTCGACGCACCGCGGTTACCCACCATCACCCCGGTGGTATAACCCAGCGCTTCCTTTACCGATAAAGGCTGATGCGTCTGCATTTCCTGACTGGTAATGACTGACACTGACTGCGGATTTTTCTCGATCGGCGTGTCGGTCTTGGTGCCAGTGGCGCTGTGTTTTGCCGCAATCGTCGGGGACGGGCCCCAGGCACTTTCCTGCGGTTCGCTGCCGGCGGTGGCCGTCACATTGAGGGTCTGTTCGGCGGCAGCAAAGGCGGTACCGCTGGTAAGAGACAGGGCGACAAACACCGCCAGCTGTCGTTTTGCTGTTTTCGCGTGGTTAAAATCAGTGGATAAATCGCGCAGATTGGCCATTTAGCATTTCTCTGAAAAAAGATTGTTGAATGTGAAACGAAACGATAATTATTATTATAACGGCCGGATAATATGCGAAACAAAGCCTGCTCTGCAAGGAAAAATGCCCCGCACAACTGGCTACACAACCCGCACGGGCATTGGCCTGGTCGCTAAAATACGCGTAATTTTTGACTGCCGGGAAACGTCATTTCCCGGCAAAAAAGAGGATGGATTTTGGTCTGGCAGAAAAAATTAGCGATTAAGCTCCTGTTTTACTTCTTTTAATGCCGTCATAAAGGCAGGCAGGGTTTGCAGGCGTGCAAACTCTACGGCTCCGACATAGCGTCCCGCATTGACATCACTCTGCCAGTGCGCACCACAGATGACCCGGCTCTGACCAAACTCCCAGGCTCGCTTTGCCAGTTCCTGTGCACGTTCCGGCTTCGCCTCTGCCAGCACCAGTCCCAGCAGTGTTCCGTAGCTGGTGTGGCCGGAGGGGTATGAGCCGTTTTTACGCAGCGCCGCCTCGTCACCGGGCTGGCAGGTATGGTGACCGAAAACGACAAAAGGTCGTGTGCGCATATAATATTCTTTCGCGCCGTCAGGCGCGTAGGTCCCCCCCATCAGCAGCAGGTTCTTTAGCATTGTCCAGGTGGCGGGAGTCTGCGCCTCACTCAGCGTGATGCCCAGCGCGGGGGAAAAGGTTTTGGCGATACTGGCCGCGTCCAGCCGCGCATCCTCCGTTGCCTGCTGCCATCGCGGCGTTCCTTTCATCGCATATCCCGCCTGGTAGGCCGCTTTATCAAGCGCAAAGGCGGGATCATTTTTGGCCGGCGGCGGCGGCAGATAATACTGGCTGTTTACCGCACCGGCGGCAGAATGAAACGGTGTGAACCCGTCGACAGTTTTGGCCTGAGCCGGGGTGTTAGCCAGCAGTACGCCACCGAACAGGAGGCTGGAGAACAGAATGGTGTGTTTCATTTTTAAGATCCTTTTAAAGTAATCAGCGCCCTTATCCTTGCTGAGAGCCGCCGGTAAAAAAGAGAGCCGGATCTTATTTTATGGTGCCATCTGGCATTTTATGGAAATTTAGCATGTAAAATCAAAAGCTTTAACGCGTGAACTTTAACTGTAATAGTTAATAAATCCCCATGATTCAGACGAAAAAAAAGCCGGTTTCCCGGCTTTTTCATTCAGCACTGCCCTTACTGGCCGAACATGTCCTTGATCCAACCGGCCACACCGTCAGCATCCTTCTGCTCATTTTGCTGGCCTGGCTGTCCCTGCTGAGTCTGCGGATTTTGCTGATTCTGCTGCTGCAACATCTGCTGCTGCTGCTGAACCTGCTGTTGCTGCTGCTGGCATAGCGCATTCGCATCGGTGGTCCAGACCGGCAGACTGCGCCAGCTGCTGCTGGCGCTGCCGCAAACAAAGTTACCAGCTGAGTCCACGTTCATTGGCGAGATATCTTCCGGCGGCGTGAGCATCAGCGGCATCGGAGCCTGATTCTCCAGATAGCGGCGATAGAGCTGCATCGCACCGCTGGCACCGTACAGCTTGGTAGGCTGGTTGTTATCACGACCAATCCAGGTGATCGCCACCTCTTTGCCATCAATACCGGCAAACCAGCTGTCCACCAGGTTGTTAGTGGTCCCGGTTTTACCCGCCAGGTGGGCTTTCGGGAACTTCGCGCCCAGAGCACGGGCGGTGCCGTGGTCGGCGACCTGCTGCATGGTATACAGCGTCAGATAAGCTGCCTGCGCCGGAACCGCACGCTCCGCCTGTGGGAAGCTCTGATACAGCACGCTGCCGTCTTCGGCAATCACGGAACGCAGTGCCGACAGTGGCGCACGGCTGCCGCCGCTGGCAATGGTCTGGAACGCCTGAGCCACTTCGACCGGGGTCAGGTTCAGCGCACCCAGCAACATTGCCGGTACCGGGTGAAGCTGATCTTTCGGCACGCCCAGCTTAGTCCAGGTATCGACTACCTGCGGCAGACCCAGCGTCATGCCCAGATTGACCGTCGGTACGTTCATCGAGTTAGTCAGTGCATCAACCAGCATCACCTGACCGCTGAAGCGGTGGTCATCGTTCTGCGGCTTCCACACCTGTCCGTTCGGCTGCTTCAGCGCGATCGGGTTATCCGCAATCCAGGTATTAAGACGGTAGGTATCCGGCTGACTGAGCGCCGTCAGATAGGTCGCCGGTTTGGCCAGCGAGCCAATGGAACGACGCGCCTGCAGCGCGCGGTTGTAACCGGCGAACTGCGGATCGGCACCGCCCACCATCGCGCGGACTTCGCCGCTGAAGCGGTCGACCACCACCATCGCGGTTTCAAGATCGTTCACGCCGCGCTGTTTACGCAGCGCCGGGATGCCCTCTTCTACTGACTTCTCCGCGGCATCCTGTGACACCGAATCCAGCGTGGTGAAGATTTTCACCCCGGAGAGATCCTTCACTTTGTCACCGAGCTTCGCCTGCAGCTCGTTACGCACCATCTGCATAAACGCCGGCTGTGGAGTAATCACGCCCCCTTTTGGCTGCACGCCCAGCGGACGGGCACTCAGCATATCGTAGAGCTCCTGGTCGATGACCTTTTGCTGCTGCAGCAGGCGCAGCACCAGGTTACGACGCTCCAGCGACAGCTTAGGATTACGCCACGGGTTGTACAGGGACGCGCCTTTCACCATCCCCACCAGCAGGGCCTGCTGATCGAGGCTCAGTTCGTCTACCGGACGACCAAAGTAGTAAAGGCTGGCCAGCGGGAAGCCGCGGATCTGATCGTTACCGGCCTGGCCGAGGTACACCTCATTCAGGTACAGCTCCAGAATGCGATCTTTGCTGTAACGCGCATCCATAATCAGCGCCATATAGGCTTCATTAGCCTTACGCCACAGAGAACGCTCGTTGGTCAGGAACAGGTTCTTCACCAGCTGCTGTGTCAGCGTACTGCCACCCTGCACAGCGCGTCCGGCGGTGATGTTGGCGAGGAAGGCACGGCCAATCGAATAGAGGCTGATACCGTCGTGCTGATAGAAATGACGATCTTCCGTCGCCACCAGGGTATCCACCAGCAGGTCAGGGAACCCGGCGCGTGGTACAAACAGCCGCTGTTCACCGTTAGGTGACTGCAGCATGGTGATCAGGCGGGGGTCGAGGCGGAAGAAGCCGAAGCTGCGTCCGTTATCGAGATTTTTAATGTCCGTCAGCTCATCGCCGCTGAAGGTCAGGCGGGCGCGGATCTGCCCCTCTTTGCTGTCGGGGAAATCAAACGGGCGGCGGATCATCTCAATGCTGTTGGCCTGCACGGTAAATTCGCCAGGACGCGTCATACGCGTCACTTCGCGATACTGTGTGCCTTCCAGCAGGGCAATCATCTCTTTTTTATTGTAAGACATGCCGGGCTCAAGGCTGACCATACGGCCGTAGACCGTCGCCGGAAGCTGCCAGACTTTGCCATCAATACGGCTGCGGATCTGCGAATCAAGATAGAAACCATAAATGGCCATCACTACCGCGAAGATCAGGAAAAGCTTAAATAAAAAGCCTAACCAGCCTCTTTTCTTGCGCGCAGCGCGTCCTTTTCCTTTACGTGGCATCGGGGTTACCTCTTCTTCATCCAGATCATCATCCTGATCGTCATAGTCATCGTACTCTTCTTCCTTACGGCGACCACGCCCCGCTTTATTACGCGCAGGCTGGGGCTGTTTTCCTTTTCGCCCGATAGGTTCGCGATCGTCAGACATGTCTTTTATTTCTCCAGGGGCAGGCGTCGGCCAGGCCGACTACTCTCGTTGCACGACGGCAATTGCGGAACCAGAACCTTCTGAAAGCCTCTGGCCGACACGCAGGGGTTGTCGGAAGATGACGCACCGTCATCGCACTGACACCACACTCCCCCTGCTAAAGCGCGACAGAATACCATTTATTACCGGCAGGCTTAACCTTGATTTTTTTATCGCCCGCCGGTCAGCGCAGAAAAAAACACGCCATTTCAGCGGGATAAATATTATCGCTGTTTAAATTGTTACGATTAAAAGTGCTGTCACTTCCCGTTCCCTGGGGAAGAAAATCTTTTCACCCGGCTGGTGGGCAGGGTATTGGCGGGATCGTCCGGCCAGAGGTGTTTGGGATAGCGCCCTTTCATCTCTTTCTGGACTTCCCGATAGGCCCCCGACCAGAAGGCTGCGAGGTCGCGAGTGATCTGCAGCGGACGGTGTGCCGGGGATAACAGCTCCAGCACCAGCGGCACACGCCCATTAGCCACGCTGGGGTTTTTCGCCTCGCCGTACATCTCCTGCAGGCGTACCGCCAGCGCCGGGGGCTTGTCGCGATCGTACTGAATCGGCAGGCGGCTGCCGGTGGGCACCACGTAATGGGTGGGTAGCAGATTGTCCAGCTGCTGGCGCTGCGCCCAGGTCAGCCGCTGTGACAGGGCACTGGTGATATCAAGCTGACGCAACCCTTTGCCATCCCGCACGCCATTCATGGCGGGCAGCAGCCACTGTTCCAGCGTTGCCAGCAGCGCACTCTCCTGCATATCCGGCCATTCCCCTTCCGCCAGCCACTGCGCGGCACAGTGCAGCCGTACCCGAAGCTGCTCTGCCTGCGGCGTCCAGTTCAGCACCGACAACCCCTTACTGCGCACCCAGCGCAGCATGGCGGCGTGCAGTTCATCTTCGGCAGGTTTTGCCAGCGGCTGCGATTTCAGTACCAGCTGGCCAATCTGCTCCCGCCGCCAGGCGCGCAGCGTGCCTTTCTCATCATCCCATTCAACTTCCGTTTGCTGCTGGACCAGACCGGGCCGCTGGCTGACCAGCCGATCGATATCCAGTGGCAGCGCCTGTAAAATACGTGCGTCGGGCTGACCACTCCCCTGCAGAAGCGCCGGGGCGATCAGCCACTCATAGCGGGTTAAGCCATCCTCACGATCCAGCGAGGCTCCGCTCCCGTTGGCTAACTGATAGCGTCCGTCCACCCCGCGCCGCCGGGCGATACGGTCGGGAAATGCCGCCGCCAGCAGCGGAGCAATCAGATCCTCATCCGGCTGTCCGCCGCTGATGTTCAGCCGCTGTTGCAGCTGACGGGCGCGACGCTGCCACTGCGGCAGACGACGCTGGAAGCTGTCGCGCAGGTCGGCACTGCCGCGTACCGGATCCTCCAGCATCGCCACCAGCGCCGCCGCCGTTGCCACCGCACCGGCATCACTGCCCGCAGCCATCAGCAGAGCGCCAAAGCGCGGCTCACTGCCCAGCGTGGCCATTTTACGCCCTCCGGCCGTCAGTCTGCCGGTATCGTCGGTTGCACCCAGCTGAAACAGCAGCTGTCGCGCTGCCGCGATCCCCGCGGCGGGCGGCGCATCCAGCCACTGCAGCTGACCCGCCTCCTGGCAGCCCCACTGCAGCAGATCGAGCCACAGGGAGGCAAGATCGCTGTGGAGGATCTCCGGATCGCTGTGCGCGGCGGCGCGTTCAGCCTGATCCTTTGCCAGCAGATGAACACAGATGCCGGGTTCAAGACGTCCGGCGCGTCCGGCACGCTGGGTCATTGATGCCTGGCTGACGCGCTGGGTTTGCAGGCAGGTCACTCCGCTGCGCACATCAAACTGTGCGCTGCGCTCCTGGGCGCTGTCCACCACCAGGCGGATTCCCTCAATTGTCAGGCTGGTTTCGGCAATATTCGTCGCCAGCACCACTTTACGCCGCCCGGCGGGCGCAGGCAGGATCGCCCGGCGCTGTTCGGCCAGCGTCAGCGCACCGTACAGCGGGCAGAGGTCAACATCGCCGTCCACCCTTTCCGCGAGCTGCGTCTGTACGCGCTGGATTTCCGCCACGCCGGGCAGGAACAGCAGCATTGAACCCGACTCTTCACGCAAAAGCTGACTGGCCTGGCGGGCAACCGCCTCCTCAAAACGCAGGTGGCTTGCCAGCGGCTGATAACGACGCTCTACCGGGAAGGAGCGTCCCTCCGAACTGATTAAGGGGGCCTGCGGCAGCCAGTCCCGCAGCCGTGAGTTATCCAGGGTCGCAGACATAATCAGCACTTTCAGGTCATCACGCAGACCGCCCTGAACGTCGAGCAGCAGCGCCAGCGCCAGATCCCCCTGCAGGCTGCGCTCATGGAACTCATCAAGGATCACCAGCGATACGCCGTCCAGCATCGGATCCTGCTGCAACATTCGCGTGAGAATCCCTTCGGTCACCACCTCCAGCCGGGTGTGTTGACCGCAGCGGCTTTCACCGCGCATGCGATAACCTACGGTTGCACCAGGTTCCTCACCTAACAGCTCGGCCAGCCGCTGTGCCACGTTGCGCGCGGCCAGCCTGCGGGGTTCAAGCAGCAGGATCCGCCCGTTAAATCCCGCCTGCTGCAGGATCTGTAACGGCAGCCAGGTAGACTTCCCCGCCCCGGTGGGGGCCGCCAGCAGCACCTGCGATGAGGTCCTCAATGCCGCTAACAGCTCGGATAACACGGCACTGACCGGTAATAAACTCACGTTTTCGCTCCATTACAGCATGGTCTAATTTTCGCGGGCATTGTAGCATCCTCCGGGGCGGATTGACCGGGGGGACGCCAGCGCTGTTTTACCGCCGTGCGTTTTCCGTCATCTGCCTGTCATATCAGTGCGCAACGCTACGCAGCCTGTACTGCTGAGGCCGCGTAATTTTTTCGGGTCACTGTCCGTCAGCGTGTTGTGTGGATGTCGCCACGACTCGCCAGCAGGAGATAACGGGCAGGAAATGACGATAAGGAATTCCTATGGAATTTAATCCCGGGCTGCAGTCAGCAACGCTGGTTAAACGCTATAAGCGCTTTCTGGCAGATATTGTGACGCCGGAAGGCGAAACCCTGACTATCCACTGTGCGAATACCGGCGCGATGACCGGTTGCGCCACGCCGGGTGACACCCTGTGGTATTCAACATCGGCCAGTCTGACGCGGAAATATCCGCACAGCTGGGAGCTGACCAGAACCCAGGAGGGGCACTGGATCTGCGTCAACACCCTTCGCGCTAACGCCCTGGTGCGCGAAGCACTTACCGCCGCGACGATCCCGGAGTTAACCGGATACGATACGCTGTTACCGGAAGTAAAATACGGTAGTGAAAACAGCCGCATTGACTTCCTGTTACAGGCAGATAATCGCAGTAACTGCTATATTGAAGTCAAATCCGTGACGCTGTTACAGCAGGGTAAAGGGTATTTTCCGGATGCGGTGACCGAGCGAGGCCAGAAGCATTTGCGCGAACTGATACAGATTGCGCAATCTGGCCATCGGGCGGTACTGTTCTTCGCCGTTCTGCATTCGGGGATTGAGGACGTTTCCCCGGCGCGTCATATTGATGCACGCTACGCGGAACTACTGGTACAGGCACAGCAGAGTGGGGTTGAACTACTCTGCTATAAGGCGCAGTTATCACCCGAAGGGATCCATCTGCACAGGCCCCTGAAGGTGGAGTTGTAAAATGTAGCGCGATTTGCTTTTATACGGCCACTCAGCGGGCATTAAGTGACTGAGTCAATACAGGAAACTGATGCTGCTGCGCTGCCGGATGGACGGAGATGGCGCGCGCTAAATACGCTTTTCCTCACAGGCTTGTCAAGCCATGTTCAGGAATAATTGCTAACCTTGACCGCTTCTGTTATTTATAGCGGCCTGTTTTTTTCCCCAACGTGGGATCGATGCCCGAATATGTCGGGTTGCAGGGTAGCTGCCAACGCCCTGCAGCTTAAAGATGAAGGGTGTAGTGCGTGTTATCCAGGAGAAACAACATGCAAGAAGGGCAAAGCCGTAAAACATCGTCCCTGAGTATTCTCGCCATCGCTGGGGTGGAGCCGTACCAAGAGAAGCCAGGCGAAGAGTATATGAACGAAGCCCAGCTGGAGCACTTCAAGAAAATTCTTGAAGCCTGGCGCAACCAGCTTCGGGATGAAGTGGATCGCACTGTGTCGCATATGCAAGATGAAGCCGCTAACTTCCCGGACCCCGCTGACCGCGCCACTCAGGAAGAAGAGTTTAGTCTTGAACTGCGTAACCGTGACCGTGAGCGCAAGCTGATCAAAAAGATCGAGAAGACGCTGAAGAAAGTGCTCGATGACGATTTTGGCTACTGTGAATCCTGTGGCGTTGAAATCGGTATTCGTCGCCTTGAAGCGCGTCCTACTGCTGATCTTTGTATTGACTGCAAAACGCTGGCGGAAATCCGCGAAAAACAAATGGCCGGTTAACGGCGCATTGATTGTGCAGTGGAGCCGGAAACGGCTCCCGTTTCCGCTTCACTGCCGATCATTTCTCTTATGTCATCATATATTGGGCGCTTCGCCCCTTCCCCGTCCGGCGACCTGCATTTCGGTTCTTTAATAGCGGCTTTAGGCAGTTACCTTCAGGCTCGTGCTGAAAAAGGTCTCTGGCGCGTGCGCATTGAAGACATTGATCCCCCTCGTGAAGTCCCCGGTGCCGCCACACGTATTCTGCATCAGCTGGAACATTACGCCCTGAAATGGGACGGCGAGGTGCTGTGGCAGTCTCAGCGCCACGAGGCCTATCGCGCGGTGCTTGATGACCTGCAGCAGCAGGGCCTCAGCTACTACTGTACCTGCACCCGCAGCCGCATTCAGCAGGCCGGGGGGCACTATGACGGTCACTGCCGCACCCTGGGTCACGGCCCGGAGCGGGCGGCCCTGCGGCTTAAAGTCGATCATCCGGTGACGGCGTTTGAGGATGGTGTGCGCGGCATGGTCAAGGCTGACCCACATCTGGCCCATGAAGATTTTATTATCCATCGCCGCGATGGGCTGTTTGCTTATAACCTGGCAGTGGTGGTTGACGATCATTTTCAGGGGATCACCGAGATCGTACGCGGTGCAGACCTTATCGAACCCACCGTGCGTCAGATGACGCTCTACCAGCAGCTTGGCTGGGATGTCCCCCGACATCTGCATCTGCCGCTGGTGCTTAATCACGACGGCAACAAGCTGTCCAAACAGAATCATGCTCCCGCTCTTCCCGGCGGCGATCCTCGTCCCCCGCTGGTGGAGGCGCTGCGTTTTCTCGGTCAGCGGGTACCGGCAGGCTGGCAGGATCTGACCACGGACATGCTGTTACAGCAGGCGATTGCTCACTGGGCGTGCGCAAATATTCCAATTAATGATGCAAGGCTGGCGCATACGGCGACTTCGGCATTCTCAAACGGTTCACTCTGAGCTATGATTAGCCGCTGTTTTTACCGACCAGATTTCATTGTCACTATCGAGGTGTCCCATTTTTACCCGAGTTGCTAATTTTTGCCGTAAGGTCCTCAGCCGTGAGGAAGTGGCGCCTGCCGTAATCGAGGAAGTGCGTCAGATGGCCGTCGTCCCGCGTGACGCCCATAATATCTCACGCAAGGACATCAGTGAAAATGCCCTCAAGGTGCTTTATCGCCTGAATAAAGCTGGATATGAAGCCTATCTGGTCGGCGGCGGCGTGCGCGATTTGCTGCTGGGTAAAAAGCCGAAAGATTTCGATGTGACCACCAACGCCACCCCGGACCAGATGCGTAAGCTGTTCCGTAACTGTCGCCTGGTCGGCCGCCGTTTTCGTCTGGCACACGTGATGTTTGGCCCAGAGATCATTGAGGTCGCCACCTTCCGCGGTCATCACGAAGCCGAACAACCGGTGACCGAAGACCGTAACAGCTCACAGCGTGGCCAGAACGGGATGCTGCTGCGGGATAACATCTTCGGGTCGATTGAAGATGACGCCCAGCGACGCGACCTGACCATCAACAGCCTTTATTACAGCGTGGCCGACTTTACGGTGCGCGACTACGTAGGCGGTCTGAGCGATCTGCAGCAGGGCATTATCCGCATGATCGGTGATCCGGAAACCCGCTATCGCGAAGATCCGGTGCGCATGCTGCGCGTGGTGCGCTTTGCCGCCAAGCTGGATATGAGCATCGCGGCGGAAACCGGGGAACCCATCCCGCGCCTGGCGACCTTGCTGAATGATATCCCACCCGCGCGCCTGTTTGAGGAAACCCTTAAACTGTTGCAGGCGGGCTACGGTCACAGCACCTATCTGAAACTGCGCGAATATCAGCTGTTCCAGCCGCTGTTCCCGATCCTCACCCGCTACTTCACCGAACAGGGTGACAGTAATATGGAGCGGATGATCCTGCTGGTGCTGAAAAACACCGATAACCGCATTTATAATCAGATGCGTGTTAACCCGGCGTTCCTGTTTGCCGCCATGTTCTGGTATCCGCAGCTCGAAGCCGCGCAGAAAATTGCGCAGGAGAGCGGGCTTGCCTACTACGATGCGTTTGCGCTGTCGATGAATGACGTGCTGGATGAAGCCTGCCGTTCTCTGGCCATCCCGAAACGAATTACCACGCTGGTGCGTGATATCTGGACGCTGCAGCTCCGCCTGTCGCGCCGCCACGGCAAACGCGCCTGGAAGCTGATGGAGCATCCTAAGTTCCGCGCCGCCTACGACCTGCTGGCCCTGCGTGCCGAAGTGGAAAAAAACCACGAGCTGCAGCGCCTTACTACCTGGTGGAGTGAGTTCCAGGTGTCTGCACCGCCGCAGCAGAAAACCATGCTCAACACCCTGGGTGACGATCCGGTTCCGCGCCGTCGCACCCGCCGCCCGCGCAAACGCGTGCCGGGCGCACCACGCCGTGACCAAAATAACGACGCATGATCCGCGTCTATCTGGCACTGGGCAGTAATCTGGCCGACCCGTTGCATCAGGTGCATTCTGCACTGCATGCGCTGGCGGCCATGCCTGATACCACGCTGGTTGCCACCTCGTCTCTCTATCGTACGCCCCCCTACGGTCCACCTGATCAGCCTGATTTTCTCAATGCAGCCGTGGCGCTGGATACCCGGCTGGACGCGGAAAGCCTGCTGAACCACACCCAGCGTATTGAGCTGGAGCAGGGACGCGTGCGTAAAGCCCACCGCTGGGGGCCGCGCACCCTCGACCTGGATATCATGCTGTTTGGTGAGCAGACGCTGAATACGCCACGTCTGACGGTGCCGCACTACGATATGCTCAACCGCGCATTTATGCTGCTCCCGCTGCTGGAGATTGCTCCGGCGCTGTGCCTGCCGGATGGCACACGGCTGGCCGATATTCTTGCCCGGCTCGATACCCGGGCTATCTCCCGCTGGTAACCTGCCCGTTATCCCCCTTTGCACTGCCCTTCCCTTCCTTTAAGATACGCCAACTCAGTTTTCTTAAGGTGAAATGATGAAACCGACAACTGTCTCTACCCTGCACCAGTGGAAACAACAGGGGCGAAAATTCGCTTCGATCACCGCATACGATTTCAGTTTCGCTAAACTCTTTGCCGATGAAGGCATTGAGGTCATGCTGGTCGGGGATTCACTGGGGATGGTGGTGCAGGGCCACGACTCCACGCTGCCGGTCACCATCGCCGATATTGTCTACCATACTCAGGCGGTACGACGCGGCAGCCCGGCAGCCCTGCTGCTTGCTGACCTGCCTTTTATGAGTTATGCCACTCCGGAGCAGACCTTTGGTAACGCCGCGCAGCTGATGCGTGCCGGGGCCAATATGGTCAAGCTGGAAGGCGGTAAATGGCTGGCAGAGACGGTCAGGCAGTTAACCGAGCGCGCCGTACCCGTCTGTGGCCACCTGGGCCTGACACCGCAGTCGGTCAATATTTTCGGCGGGTATAAGGTGCAGGGGCGTGACAGCGCTGCTGCTGACCGCCTGCTGGAAGACGCGCTGGCGCTGGAAGCCGCCGGCATGCAGCTGCTGGTGCTGGAGTGCGTGCCGGTGGCACTGGCACAGCGCATTACCGATGCGCTGACGGTGCCGACCATTGGCATTGGTGCCGGTAACGTCACCGACGGGCAAATTCTGGTGATGCATGATGCCTTTGGTATTACCGGGGGCCATATTCCGAAATTCGCCAAAAACTTCCTCGCGGAAGCGGGCGAAATCCGTGCCGCAGTGCGTCAGTATGTGGCAGAAGTGGCAGACGGACGTTATCCGGCTGCAGAACACAGTTTCCAGTAACCGAGGAGAAAGGCCGTGCTGATTATTGAAACGCTGCCCATGCTGCGCCGCGAAGTCCGTCGCTGGCGTCAGGATGGCAAACGTATTGCGCTGGTTCCCACCATGGGCAACCTGCACGACGGGCATATGACGCTGGTCGATGAAGCGCGCGAACGTGCGGATATTGTGGTGGTGTCGATTTTCGTTAATCCGATGCAGTTCGAACGTGCCGATGACCTGGCGCGCTATCCGCGCACGCTGCAGGAGGACTGCGAAAAGCTGAACCGCCGTGGCGTTGACCTGGTCTTCTCCCCGGCACCCGGCGACGTTTACCCCCAGGGCCTCAGTGAGCAGACTTTTGTTGACGTTCCCGTCCTGTCCACGCTGCTGGAAGGGGCCAGCCGGCCCGGCCACTTCCGGGGGGTTTCCACCATCGTCAGCAAGCTGTTTAACCTGGTCCAGCCCGATCTTGCCTGCTTCGGCGAGAAAGATTATCAGCAGCTGGCGCTGATCCGCAAAATGGTGGCGGATATGGGCTACGATATTGATATCGTCGGCGTGCCGACCGTGCGCGCTAAAGATGGCCTGGCGCTCAGTTCCCGTAATGGCTACCTCACGGCCGGGGAGCGTAAGATTGCCCCCGTCCTCAGCCAGGTCATGCAGGATATCGCCGGCAAACTCAGCCAGGGGGAGCGTCACGTCGAAACCCTGATCGATGCGGCAGAAAGCACCCTCAGCGAGCGGGGGCTTCAGCCTGATGGTCTGGCCATTGTCGATGCCGATACGCTGCTGCCGCTGAATGTCGACAGCCGCCGCGCGGTGATCCTGATGGCCGCGTGGCTGGGCAAAGCGCGTCTGATTGATAACCAGCAGGTTGATCTGACCCAGTAGACAGACGCGCCCGCTCAGGCAATACTGTCGACCGATTTTTTGAATTGACTGCAGAGTGATTATTTATGAACCGTACTATGTTGCAGGGCAAACTTCACCGGGTCAAAGTGACTCAGGCTGACCTGAATTATGAAGGGTCCTGCGCCATCGACCAGGATTTCCTCGACGCTTCCGGCATTCTGCAATATGAAGCGATTGATATTTATAACGTGAACAACGGCCAGCGCTTTTCAACCTATGCGATCGCGGCTGAACGGGGCTCAAAAATCATTTCGGTTAACGGGGCGGCAGCGCGCTGCGCCTGCGAAGGCGATTTGCTGATTATCTGCTCTTACGTGCAGATGTCCGACGCCGAGGCGCGGGAGTGGCAACCAAAAGTGGCCTATTTTGAGGGCGACAACCAGATGAAACGCGTGGCGAAAGCCGTGCCGGTTCAGGTCGCGTAAAACAAAAGGGCCGATCGGTTACAACGATCGGCCCCTGCGTTACAGGTAGGGGTTGACCTTATTTTCCGGCCAACCCGATAAAACAGTTTTAATCAGGTACGTAATCCACGCCCGCGCTGAATTAACACCCACACCAGCGCGTAAAAGACCACGATAAACGCCACCAGCACGCCCAGCGTAAACACCAGCGGCACGTCATTAATCCCCAGAAAACCGTAGCGGAAGCCACTGATCATATACACGATCGGGTTCAGCTTAGACACCATCTGCCAGACCGGCGGCAGCAGGGTCAGCGAATAGAACACGCCCCCTAAATAGGTCAGCGGGGTCAGCACGAAGGTCGGGATCAGGCTGATATCATCGAAGGTACGGGCAAACACCGCGTTCAGCAGGCCCGCCAGCGAGAACAGCACGGCGGTCAGCAGCAGCGTTACCGCCACCATCAGCCATGAATGCACCTGGAACGGGACGAAGAACAGCGAAATGGCCGTAACCAGCACGCCTACGCACACTCCGCGCGCCACACCACCGCCGACATAGCCGGCAATAATCACGTGCGTCGGTACCGGGGCCACCAGCAGCTCTTCTATATTACGCTGGAACTTGGCGCTGAAGAACGAGGAGGCAACGTTGGCATAGGCGTTGGTGATCACCGCCATCATAATCAGGCCCGGCACGATAAACTGCATATAGCTGAAGCCGTGCATTTCACCGATGCGTGAACCAATCAGGTTACCGAAGATAATAAAATAGAGTGTCATGGTGATCACCGGCGGGACCAGCGTCTGGATCCAGATGCGGGCGAAGCGGTTCACTTCTTTACCCCAGATGCTTTTCAGCGCCACCCAATACAAATGTGTCATGCTTTATCTCCACTGTGACCGTTAACCAGGTCCACAAATAACTCCTCAAGACGGTTCGCTTTATTACGCATACTGAGCACCTGCACCCCCTGATGGCTGAGCTGGCTGAACACGCTGTTCAGGCCCTGCTCACGCAGCACTTCGACTTCCAGCGTTGAGGTATCCGCCAGGCGATACTTAAACCCTTCCAGCTTCGGCAGCGGGCTTTTCGGCGCGAGGTCGAGGATAAAGGTTTCCGATTTCAGCTTGGAAAGCAGGCCTTTCATGGAGGTGTTTTCGACCAGCTCCCCGCGCTGAATAATGCCGATATTGCGGCACAGCATCTCGGCTTCTTCCAGATAGTGGGTGGTCAGGATAATGGTGGTGCCCTGCGCATTCAGCTCCTGCAGGAAGGTCCACATGGAACGACGCAGTTCGATATCCACCCCGGCGGTGGGTTCATCGAGGATCAGCAGCTTGGGCTCATGCATCAGCGCACGGGCAATCATCAGACGACGCTTCATGCCGCCGGAGAGCATCCGCGCACGTTCGTTACGCTTTTCCCACAGATCGAGCTGTCTCAGGTACTTTTCAGCACGTTTCTGCGCTTCGGCTTTTTCCACGCCGTACAGCCCGGCCTGGCTGACCACGATCTGTAGCACGGTTTCAAACTGGTTAAAGTTGAACTCCTGCGGTACCAGACCCAGCTGGCGCTTGGCATTGACCACGTCCTGCTGCAGATCGTAGCCAAACACCCGCACCTTGCCAGCGGTTTTATTCACCAGCGAACTGATAATCCCGATGGTGGTGGACTTACCGGCGCCGTTTGGCCCCAGTAGCGCATAGAAATCACCGGCTTCAACCGTGAGATCGATACCTTTTAGCGCCTGAACCCCACCGGCGTAGGTTTTGGTCAGTTTTTCAAGCTCCAGTGCATAAGTCATAGGTTAAAGAGTGCCCTGTTTTGTTTAGGTTTCTTGTTTGTGATTTTCAATCGTGCCGCATTGCCCTATATTACTGCATCGCATTTTGAGCAACGGGTCGACACCATTATGAAAGACATTGATACCCTTATCAGCAACAATCGCCAGTGGTCCCGGTTGCTGAAAGAGGAAGACCCCGGCTTCTTTGAGCGCCTTTCTCTGGCGCAAAAACCCCGTTTTCTCTGGATTGGCTGTTCTGACAGCCGGGTACCTGCCGAGCGCCTGACCGGGCTGGAACCGGGTGAACTGTTCGTCCACCGCAATGTCGCCAACCTGGTGATCCACACCGATTTAAACTGCCTGTCAGTGGTGCAGTACGCGGTAGAGGTGCTGGAAGTTGAGCACGTCATTATCTGTGGCCACTATGGCTGCGGGGGCGTTCAGGCCGCCGTCGAAAATCCTGAGCTGGGCCTGATCGATAACTGGCTGCTGCATATTCGCGATTTGTGGTACAAGCATAGTTCGTTACTGGGTGAACTGCCGCCCGAAAAACGTTTCGATAAACTGTGTGAAATCAACGTCATTGAGCAGGTGTATAACCTGGGTCACTCGACGGTGATGCAGTCAGCCTGGAAACGCGGACAGAAGGTCAATATTCATGGCTGGGTCTACGGCATCCAGGACGGTTATCTGCGCGATCTGGGCGTCAGTTCTGCCAGTCGCGAAATCCTGGAACAGCGCTACCGCCACGGTATTGCTAACCTGCTGAACGACCCGGATCTCAACCCGTAAGCCACCTGTTCTGGCGGCACCGCCAGTCTACACTCACGCGGCATAAGGCCAGGCGGCGTGCGGAATAATGAACAGGCGGGATATGGTATATCAGGCCGGAGAACCCGGCCTTAGTCGATTGTGCTGTGCTTACACCTTACGGGTTACTCGTCCAGCATCACCACTTTACCCACATAGGGCAGATGACGATAACGCTGGGCGTAATCAATACCATAACCCACCACAAATTCGTCAGGGATGGCAAAGCCCACATACTCAACCGGCACGTCAACTTCACGACGAGAAGGCTTATCCAGCAGCGTACAGATCGCCAGTGACTTCGGTCCGCGCAGGCGGAAAATTTCCCGCACTTTGCTCAAGGTATTACCTGAATCAATAATATCTTCAACAATTAACACGTCTTTGCCACGGATATCCTCATCCAGATCCTTCAGGATCTTTACATCACGTGAGCTTGAGGTGCCATTGCCATAGCTTGAGGCCGTCATAAAATCGACTTCGTGTGACACTTCGATTGTGCGGCACAGGTCGGCCATAAACATAAATGAGCCGCGCAGCAGGCCAACCAGCACCATCTCGCTGCCGCTGTCGCGGTAGTGGTCACTGATTTGTCTGCCAAGTTCGGCAACGCGGGATTTGATCTCAGCTTCGGAGATCATCACTTCAACGGTATGTTTCATAGGTAGCGCTTCGTCGATTGCTCAGGGAAAGCGGTGAAGTTTATCACACTTCGCCACGGCTTCGCTCACCGTTGCGCAACGGATTTTCCTGCTATACAAAGCAGACATATAGACTGCTATACGTTCAGATAGCCATATTTCATATGGCATTTTGATTTAACCATAGAGCGTTTAGGCATTTATGGCGGCACCCTGCCTCATGCTAGTTTATGCGCAACAATAATAGATCCTATGCCTGACGGCCGGAGTTCTCATGCCTTCCTCACATTCTAAAAAAACACACATCGGCACGCGCGAGCTGCACCCTGAAACCCAGATGCTTAACTATGGCTATGATCCGTCACTGTCAGAGGGCGCGGTGAAACCGCCGGTATTTCTCACTTCGACCTTTGTGTTTAACAGCGCAGAAGAGGGTCGCGACTTCTTTGATTACGTTTCCGGCCGCCGTGAGCCGCCCGCCGGGGAAGGCAACGGATTGGTGTATTCGCGCTTTAATCACCCGAACAGTGAGATTGTGGAAGACCGCCTGGCGATCTATGAACGCACCGACAGCGCGGCACTGTTCTCCTCCGGGATGTCGGCCATTTCCACCACCCTGCTGGCGTTTGTCAAACCGGGCGATACCATCCTGCACTCCCAGCCGCTGTACGGCGGTACGGAGACGCTGCTGAGTAAAACCTTCCGCAACCTGGGTGTCTCGACGCTCGGGTTTGCTGACGGTGTGGATGAACAGGGAGTACAGGCTGCTGCAGAGGAAGCGATGACGCTGGGTCGGGTGTCGGTGATCCTGATTGAGTCCCCGGCCAACCCCACTAACAGCCTGGTCGACATTGCACTGGTGAAGCGCGTGGCCGACCATATTGAGCGCCAGCAGCAGCATCGCCCGATTATCGCCTGTGATAACACCCTGCTTGGCCCGGTCTTTTCACGGCCGACCGAACACGGGGCCGATATCTCGCTCTACTCGCTGACGAAATATGTCGGCGGCCATTCCGACCTGATTGCCGGTGCAGCCATGGGCAGCAAGGCGTTAATTCGTCAGGTGAAGGCCCTGCGAAGCGCCATCGGTACCCAGCTTGATCCGCACTCCAGCTGGATGATCGGCCGTTCGCTGGAGACGCTGGCGCTGCGTATGGAGCGCGCCAACGATAATGCCGCCGCGGTGGCCGCCTTCCTGCAAAGCCATCCGCAGGTGGAAAAGGTCCACTACCTGCCGTTCCTTGACCCGGCCTCTGCCGCAGGCAGAGTGTTCAGCACCCAGTGCAGCGGTGCCGGCTCGACGTTCTCGTTTGATATTCGCGGCGGTGAGGCGGCGGCATTCCGCTTCCTTAACACCCTGCAGCTGTTTAAGCTGGCGGTCAGCCTCGGCGGCACCGAATCCCTTGCCAGCCATCCTGCCAGCACCACCCACTCCGGCGTACCGATCGAAGTACGCAACCGTTTCGGCATCACCTCTTCCACCATTCGCCTGTCGATTGGCATAGAGAATAAAGAGGATTTAATCGAGGACGTACGGCTGTCGCTGGCGTAACGCTCTCGCGGTAAGGTAGCGGGTCGATCGCTGATCGGCCCCTGCGAAATTTCTCTTCCCCGGACACTCCCTGAAAGGCGTTCCCCTCGCTTTCACGCTAACTGGCCACCCTGTTTTCTAAGCTGCCTGTACGGCAGTGAACCGTTAGCTTACGTCATTACCCCGTTGACTTCCTTACCTTTTATCACGATGTTTGGGCAAAACCCTTTTTTCTCACTTTGTTTAAATACTGACAATAATCAGTAACATATAAATCGACTCAAAAAAAGGGTCTGCCGTGCCGGAGATTACGCCACGGTGAAGCCGAGCATCATACCGGTGTCTTCATGCTCCAGCAGGTGGCAGTGGGCCATATAAGCATTGGCGGCGTCGGCCTGATGATTAAAGCGTACCAGTACCTCACTGCGCCAGCCTTCGACACGCACCGTGTCTTTCCAGCCGCTGCGGTGGGCCGCAGGGGGTTTGCCGTTTTCAGAGAGAATACGGAACTGGGTGCCGTGAATATGGAACGGATGCAGCATCATGTCGCCTTCGCCGGAAACGGTCCATTTCTCGAAGGCTCCCTGCTTCACTTCAAACGATGGCTTATCCATGTTAAACGCAACACCGTTAATCTTGTTCGCCTGATGGAAATCGTAAGCACCGGACGGCTTATCATGTGCCATTCCCGCCATTTTCTTGTGGTCCATACCGGGCATATTATCGTGCCCTGCCATCGCCATCTTGTCCGCATCATCTGCGCCGTCGTGGGCATCCATCTTCATACCTGCCATTGAGGTATGGCCGTATTTTTCCACCAGGGCTGCCATACCGAGACGGTCCAGCTCAGGATCCATCATCAGCTGCAGCCAGCGGGTGTTCAGCCCTTTTGTGGGCGGGACCGCAGGCAGATCCACCAGCTTATCGGGCAGCGTGCCGCTGGCCAGCACCCGCAGGGGATTGATCGACAGCACCGGCAGCGGATAATCGAAAGGCTCCACCGTCATCCCCATCTGCCGCACGGGCAGGGTTTGCAGGTCAAATGCTTTGCCATCAGAGGTGTCCACCAGCACTTCGAAGCGTTCGCCCGGCATCATCGGCAGTTCGGTGACCGGCACCGGTTCAGCCAGCAGCCCGCCGTCGCTGGCGATCACATACATGGGACGCTGGTCGCTGGTGGTCAGATTAAGAGAACGGGCATTACAGCCGTTGAGCAGCCGCAGGCGTAACCAGCCGCGCGGTGCCGCGGTCTGCGGATAGATAGCTCCATTGGTCAGCATCGTATCGCCAAACCAGCCCATAGCGGCACTCATCACATCCAGCTGGTAGTCAATCTGGCTGCCGTCAGCGCTCAGGCGTTTATCCTGTAAGACGACAGGAATATCATCCACGCCCCACAGCGTGGGCAGCCGCAGTTTGCCGCTCTCCGGATCGTTAATCAGCACCAGCCCGGCCAGCCCCTGCGCCACCTGATAGCCGGTGCGTCCATGCTGATGCGGATGGAACCAGCAGGTCGCTGCAGGCTGATCCGGGGTAAAGGTGACGCGGCGCTTTTGACCCGGCTCAATACGCGCCTGTGGCCCGCCATCAACATTGCCCGGCAATTCCAGACCGTGCCAGTGTACGGTGGTGGCTTCCGGCAGCCGGTTATAGATGTTGATATTGACCTCTTTGCCGCGCTCCAGCTGAATAGCCGGGCCCAGCAGGCTGCCGTTATAGCCCCAGGTAGGGACATTTTTGCCCCGCCACTGGCTGCTGCCCGCCTGTGCGGTCAGGGTAATTTCACTGCGGGCATCGGCCGTCAGCAACGTGGGGACGGGCAGCAGCGGGCGCTGTTCCGCCGCCATTAATGAACGGCTCCACAGCGGCAGGGCGCTGGCTGCGCCAACGGCAGCGCTTAATTTAAGAAAATCACGACGTTGCATCATCCATTCCTTTTGTCAGATGTCGATATCCCCGGGCAAGTCAGTCGCAGGGGCCAGTATTATCCGCAGCATAAACCCTGCCCCAGCGGGAAGGTCAAGCACGTAAAATGACGGTGCATTGGGTGCTTCAGGATTTTTCTGCCGCAAAAGTGGCTGGCACCCGGCGTGAACTGTGCTAACGTCTGCTTATTGCACACGTATGAGAAAAATCATGAAGAAAAGCATCAAGGCTCTGTTGCTGTTAGGGCTGTTTGGCTTCTCCTCCACCAGCTTCGCACTGAGCGAATCGGAAGCAGAAGATTTGGCAGATTTAACCGCTGTATTTGTTTATCTGAAAAATGATTGTGGTTACCAGGAACTTCCCGACGGCCAAATCCGCCGCGCACTGGTCTTTTTTGCACAACAGAATCGTTGGGATCTGACCAATTACAACAGCTTCAATATGAAAGCACTCGGTGAAGACAGCTACCGCGATCTGAGCGGCATTGCCGTCCCGAACGATACCAAATGCAAATCTCTGGCTCGTGATTCACTGAGTCTGCTTGCCTACGTGAAGTAATCGACCATACTCATCCTCCTGCTGCCGCTGATTTGACCGTGCAACCACGGTCATAAATAGCTATGATACTGGCCCATTTTTTACGGCTGTGATACCCGTTTTTCAGGTGCCGGGGCGCGGACTGTCCGCAACCGCATCGCTTTCGGGATGCACAGGCCGGCCTCGTTATCCCGGCCGGCACAGGTCAGGCAACCGCCCCCCGTTCACACAGTGTTCACCGGGGTGCCTCCTGGCTGAAACCTGAATGACGCAGAGTCTATGAGGAGGAAAACCGACCATGAGCGATAATGAAATGTGGTATGAAACGCTTCATACCGGGTTCGGGCAGTATTTTACTGTCGATAAGGTACTGTATCGCGAGCAGACCGGGCATCAGGATCTGATCATCTTCGAAAATGCGGCACTGGGTCGCGTAATGGCGCTTGACGGTGTGGTACAAACCACCGAGCGCGATGAGTTTATTTATCACGAAATGATGACTCACGTTCCCCTGCTGGCACATGGCGCACCTAAACGCGTTCTGATCATCGGTGGCGGAGATGGGGCCATGCTGCGTGAAGTGAGCCGCCATAAAAATATCGAACAGATCACTATGGTCGAAATCGATGAAGGCGTCGTGACCTTCTGTAAGGAACATCTGCCCAACCACAGCCAGGGCGCTTATAATGATCCGCGCTTTACGCTGGTCATCGATGATGGTGTGAACTTCGTTAAGCAGACCCGCGAAAAATTCGATGTCATTATTTCTGACTGTACCGACCCCATCGGGCCGGGTGAAAGTCTGTTTACTTCAGACTTTTATGAGGGTTGCCACCGCTGCCTGAATCAGGATGGCATATTCGTGGCACAAAATGGCGTCTGTTTCCTGCAGCAGGATGAAGCGGTTAACAGTCATCGCAAACTCAGCCACTATTTTGAGGATGTCAGCTTCTACCAGGCGGCGATCCCGACCTATTACGGCGGCATTATGACCTTTGCCTGGGCCAGCAATAATCCGGCGCTGCGCCAGCTTGATACCGCGACTATCGCCTCACGCTTTGCCGACGCGGGTCTGACCTGCCGTTATTATAATCCGGCGATCCACACTGGCAGCTTTGCCCTGCCGCAATATTTGTTGAATGCGCTGGCTGACTAGCCGGGCATTTTAAGGGGGTGAGTGAAATTGCAAAAGCTTAAACTACATGGCTTCAACAACCTGACGAAAAGCCTGAGTTTTTGTATCTACGATATCTGTTACGCCAACACGGATGCTGAACGCGACGGATATATTGCATACATTGATGAGCAGTATAATGCCAACCGCCTGACTGAAATTCTGAGCGAGACCTGCTCAATTATCGGTGCTAACGTGCTCAATATCGCACGTCAGGATTATGAGCCTCAGGGTGCCAGCGTGACGATTCTGGTCAGTGAAGAGCCGATCGACCCGCGCGACATCGATACCTCCGAACATCCCGGCCCGCTGCCGAATTCCGTGGTCGCTCACCTTGATAAAAGCCATATCTGCGTCCATACCTACCCGGAAAGCCATCCCGAAGGCGGCCTGTGTACCTTCCGTGCGGACATTGAAGTGTCGACCTGCGGGGTGATTTCGCCGCTGAAAGCGCTGAACTACTTAATTCATCAGCTCGAGTCCGATATTGTTACTATCGATTATCGTGTGCGTGGCTTCACCCGCGACGTCAACGGGGTGAAACACTTTATCGATCATGAGATTAACTCTATCCAGAATTTCATGTCAGACGATATGAAATCGATGTATGACCTGATGGATGTGAATGTGTATCAGGAAAATATCTTCCACACCAAAATGATGTTGAAAGAGTTCGACCTGAAACACTATCTGTTTAATACCAAACCGTCCGATCTCAGCCCGCAGGAGCACAAGCGTATTACCGACCTGCTGTGGAAGGAGATGCGTGAGATTTACTACGGCCGTAATATTCCCTCAGTGGGGTTAAAAACGCAGTAAGGGGGATGCCCCCTGTTTAGCGATAGCGGACTGGTGCGGGTCGATCGTCGATCGACCCGACCTGTTTTGCCGCTTAACGTCCCTGCAGAAACGCCCGGTAGGCGGCAATCACCGCCAGGAAGTCCTCTACGCCGCAGAACGCCAGGCTCTCTTCATCGTAATAGTTCATGCCATCTTCCATCTCGTCGCCTTCAAAACCGAGCTGGTTTGAGCGGATCATCACTTCTTCTTCATCCAGCAGCAGGGTATATTCACTGCCCACGCGCTGCCACTGGCGCACGCTGCCTTTCACCTCTGCGATGGCCGCTTCAACGTCATCCAGCAGCGCCAGGTTTTCGTTCACCTCATCGTTAAACCAGTGGCCGACGGCCTCGTGGCCCATCGTCATGCGCACCTTCACGCCACCGGTAATGTCTCTTAAAAATTCATATTCCATCGCGCCTTCCTCCCGGCCTGCCTGCTTAACCCCATTTTGCGCGCCTGCCGCGACAATACTGAGCTTTGGCGCGCATTATCGCAGCCAGGCGCGGGAAAAGCAGCGGTTTTACGCAGGCATAAAAAAACCGGGCACTGGGCCCGGTTTGTTAACTGCAGACTGACGCTTAAACTGCCGTCTGGAAAATCACACCGTCGGCTTTGTCGGTGTACTGACTCAGCTGGTCAAAGTTCAGGTAACGATAGGTATCTACTGCGGTTTTATCCACCTGATCCATAAACGTCAGATACTCTTCTGGCGTAGGCAGTTTACCCAGCAGTGAAGCGACCGCTGACAGCTCGGCAGAAGCAAGATAGACGTTAGCGCCGGTGCCCAGACGGTTAGGGAAGTTACGCGTTGACGTCGATACCACTGTCGCCCCATCTGCCACACGCGCCTGGTTACCCATGCACAGCGAACAGCCAGGGATCTCAATGCGCGCACCGCTCTTACCGAACACGCTGTAGTAACCTTCTTCAGTCAGCTGTGCCGCATCCATCTTGGTAGGCGGAGCCACCCACAGACGGGTAGGCAGCTGGCCTTTATGCGCATCCAGCAGTTTGCCGGCCGCGCGGAAGTGACCGATGTTCGTCATGCAGGAACCGATAAAGACTTCATCGATTTTTGTCCCCTGCACGTCGGACAGCAGACGGGCATCATCCGGATCGTTCGGCGCACACAGGATCGGCTCTTTAATATCGGCCAGATCGATGTCGATCACTGCCGCATATTCCGCATCCGCATCGCCTTCCAGCAGCTGCGGATCGGCCAGCCATTTTTCCATGCCCTGAATACGGCGCTCAAGCGTACGACGATCGCCGTAACCTTCTGAGATCATCCACTTCAGCAGCACGATGTTGGAGTTCAGATACTCGATAATCGGATCTTTACTCAACTTGATCGAGCAACCCGCAGCAGAACGCTCAGCGGACGCATCTGACAGCTCGAATGCCTGCTCAACTTTGAGGTCCGGCAGACCTTCAATTTCCAGAATACGGCCAGAGAAGATGTTTTTCTTCCCTTTCTTCTCAACGGTCAGCAGACCCGCTTTAATCGCATACAGCGGGATCGCATGCACCAGATCGCGCAGGGTGATACCCGGCTGCATTTTGCCTTTAAAGCGTACCAGTACAGATTCAGGCATATCCAGCGGCATCACACCGGTCGCAGCGGCAAAGGCCACCAGACCTGAACCCGCCGGGAAGGAAATACCGATAGGGAAACGGGTGTGGGAGTCACCGCCGGTGCCGACGGTATCCGGCAGCAGCATACGGTTCAGCCAGCTGTGGATAATGCCATCGCCCGGACGCAGCGACACGCCACCGCGGTTCATGATGAAGTCAGGCAGCGTATGGTGTGTAGTGACGTCAACCGGCTTCGGATAGGCGGCGGTATGGCAGAAGGACTGCATCACCAGATCGGCAGAGAAGCCCAGGCAGGCCAGGTCTTTCAGCTCATCACGGGTCATGGGACCGGTAGTGTCCTGAGAGCCAACCGAGGTCATTTTGGGTTCGCAGTAAGCGCCCGGACGAACCCCGTTCACGCCACAGGCACGGCCCACCATTTTCTGCGCCAGTGAGAAACCACGGGTGCTGGCTGCCACGTCTTTCGCCTGCTCGAACACATCGCTGTGCGGCAGATTAAGAGATTCGCGGGCTTTCGTGGTCAGGCCACGGCCAATGATCAGCGGGATACGGCCACCGGCACGCACTTCATCCACCAGCACATTGGTTTTCAGCTCGAAGTTAGCCAGCACTTCACCGGTATCATGATTGCGCACTTCACCTTTATACGGATAGATGTCGATGACATCGCCCATATTCAGACGGTCAACATCCACTTCAATCGGCAGTGCGCCCGCATCTTCCATGGTGTTGAAGAAGATAGGGGCGATTTTACCGCCGAGGCAGACGCCGCCGCCTTTCTTGTTCGGCACGTAAGGAATGTCGTCGCCCATAAACCACAGCACCGAGTTGGTGGCTGATTTACGTGAAGAACCAGTACCCACCACGTCACCGACGTAGGTCAGCGGGAAGCCTTTAGCCTGTAATGCTTTAATCTGTTTGATCGGGCCAACGTTGCCGGCATCATCGGGTTCGATGCCTTCACGGGCGTTTTTCAACATCGCCAGCGCGTGCAGTGGAATATCCGGGCGAGACCAGGCATCCGGCGCCGGAGAGAGGTCGTCGGTGTTGGTTTCGCCGGTCACTTTGAACACGGTTACGGTGATTTTTTCTGCCAGTTTAGGGCGCTTAAGGAACCACTCGGCATCAGCCCACGACTGAATAATTTTTTTCGCGTGCGGGTTACCGGCTTTGGATTTTTCTTCAACATCATAGAAGTTGTCGAACATCAGCAGCGTGTGGGACAGCGCTTCAGCGGCAATCGGTGCCAGCTTTTCATCGTCAAGCGCGTCAATCAGCGCATGGATGTTGTAGCCACCCTGCATGGTACCCAGCAGCTTAACGGCCAGTTCAGGAGTCACCAGAGGAGAGGTTGTTTCGCCTTTTGCGACGGCAGCCAGGAAACCGGCTTTCACATAGGCCGCTTCGTCAACGCCCGGCGGCACTCGATTGATTAACAGGTCGGACAGAAATTCTTCTTCACCCGCTGGAGGGGCTTTTAGCAGTTCAACCAGCGCGGCCATTTGGGAAGCATCTAACGGTTTTGGAACAATCCCCTGGGCAGCACGCTCGGCAACGTGCTTACGGTATTCTTCTAGCACGACGTTCTCCTCGCTCTCATTGTATTTGGCATCCCGGGCTACCTGATCCACCGTAAAGTGAAACAATCCATGTGTAGGGTATGGTGCCCGGTTCCGCGAGGGCCAGCATAGCAGGATTTCGGCGGCATGTTAATCCGTTTACAAAAAAGCAACATCATTACCCTGACCGTTTTTAGGGGCAAAAAAGCGCTTTTCCAGCGCCTTTCACTGCCTTATCCTGCCAATTCTGCCGGTTATTCTTCATCCTGGAATAAAAAACAGCGTATGTTCCGCAAAGCCATCTCCCGCCTGTCGGTGTGGAAATAAATGCAGCTTATTGTAACGCGGCGTTCAATAACTTATCAGGGGGGCAAACCGGAGGGAAAGAGAAGCACAGGAAGAGGGCGAGGCCTGGGGGACAAAAACAAAAAAAGCCGCACATGGCGGCTTTTTTATCACTGACGCTGCACTGCTCGGGCTGTTATGCCGTCATCGCGATCGTCTTTGTCAGTGAGGTTATCGCGAATTACAGCGCGACAACGTTTACTGCTGATGGACCTTTAGCGCCGTTCTCGATAGAGAACTCCACTTTCTGGCCTTCATCTAAGGTTTTGAAATCGCTGCTCTGGATTGCAGAGAAATGTACGAATACATCTTTGCTGCCGTCTGCAGGAGTGATAAAACCGAAGCCTTTATCAGCGTTAAACCATTTTACTAAACCAGTCATTTTGTTAGACATAATATTTCCTATTCATTTTTGAGCCACTTTACATGGCGAACATGGCCTGTTCATCAGAATTTATCTTATGGGCACTTAGGAGGAGGCTCTCGATGAAGGGATATCTGTGATAACACTTGTACTGAGGACTGCTTTACTAAAACTGCTTTCATAAGGTCTGTATTCCAAACCGATGCAAACATAGTAGACCGGATACGCCTGAACAAGCAAGGATTCATTTCACTTATATTTTTGGAACTTTATGCCGCCTTCGTTGTCAGTGAAAAGCGCTGAGAAAGCACACCCACCAGGTAGAAGAAAAAAATCACCGGCAGCGTAAATGATAAAAGCCCTGACGGAGATCGCCAGGGCTTTTAGGTTACTGCTAACTCAAAATTTAACATTAACGAACTTAACAAGTTTTACTGCTATTAATACTTCGTTGAATGTACGTGTTTATTACGGACAGTATTAGTGACTAAAATTCTAACTTACCTCCATAAATGACAGTTAACATCATCATGCCAGTCAACAGACATGGCGGTTTAAACAAGTACACACCCATCGCGACGTAGACTCTTTGATACGTGGCTCGACTTCTGTTGCGACGATAACAAAAAGTGTCACAACCTCCAGACTTGCTTGCATCGGTAAAACATGGCCTTATGTCGTCGCGTTACGTTCCCACCCTGCGATTTTGCAACTGACTGCATGGCCTTGAAGCAGTGTCGGCGTAAGAAAAAATAATCTGAACACTTACGACAACATTCCCATACTAAAATACTTCGTGACCTTCATCGCATATATATCTGTTACTCTTTACTGCATCACAGCCGGGTAATATTTGCCTGCTGTGGGATCCAATTTACTGCTTTAAAAACCAGAGTCAATACTGTTTTTAATAACATGTAATTATTATCAGTATTAAAAGACGTCCCAGTTCACATAATGGGCCAATGTGGTGATATTAGCGCCAATTGTCAGGAAAAATAGACGTTATTATTATCCCCGAAGGTAAAAACCCCACTGAAAATCAATATTCATGCCACATCAGAAAGCTCTGACAATTTAAGGGGAAGCGCAATGTCCGCTTTATTGATCAATGATGAATGGACGGCGCAATCAGTCCCCTGCTCACGCACATTTTGACGTGATACACTCGCCTTTACCTGCTAAACCGCTGTGAGCCACCATGAATACCCCTCTACCGAACACCCAGTTGGTCCGCTGCGACCGCCCGACCGCACACGTGGCGCGCCTGACACTAAACCGCCCCGTCGCCGGTAACGCCTACAATGCCATGATGATTGCGGAGTTTGAAGCCTGCCTGCAGTGGTGCGAACAGCAGTCCGATATCCGCACCGTGCTGCTGACCGGCAGCGGGACGGTATTCTGTGGCGGAGCCGATTTGCAGGAAGCGTTTACCGACGGCGGTAAAGGGCTGCTTAACTCACATGGCGGCTATAATCCGCTCCAGTATACCCCCCGGCGGAAAATCTGGGTGGCCGTACTGAACGGGCATGCCTTTGGTGGCGGTCTTGAGCTGGCGCTGGAGTGTGATTTTATCGTGGCGACAGACCAGGTAAAAATCGCCCTGCCGGAGGTTAAACACGGCCTGTTACCGCTGGGTGGAGGAATTGGCCAGCTGGCTACCCGGCTACCTGCCAGCCTGGCCAAGGAAATGCTGTTAACCGGCGAACCGGTGGACGCCGCACGTGCGCTGGCGCTGGGTCTTTTTTATCAGGTTACCCCGGCGGAAGATCTGCTGGAAACCGCGCTGGCGCTGGCCGCACGTCTTAACCGTCATTCTCCGCTGGCCGTTCAGGCCTGTAATGCGCTGCTCAGGCAGGCGCTGGCAGCCGATCTTCGCCAGCAGAGTGAGGCTGAGTTAGCGCAACTGCAGCAGAGTGAAGACTATCAGGAAAGCCTGCGCGCTTTTACTGAGCAGCGCAGGCCGCTGTGGACGGGAAAATAGTGCGGCTTCAGATCGATACAGCCTGGAATAACGCGCTTAGCCCGAGGCCCCCGGCAATGCCCAGCATGGCCAGGCCAAAACCTTCTCCGTCCGGCTCCGCCAGCAGCTGGCTGAACAGTCGCGTGACCATGATTGCGCCGGAGGCACCGTAGGGATGGCCCAGCGCAATCGCTCCGCCCTGTAAGTTAATGCGCTGCTCATCAATACCCAGTGCATCAACCGACCCCAGCACCTGGGCAGCAAAGGCTTCGTTAAATTCAATCACCGCGATGTGGCCGATGGTCAGAGCCGGCTGGCGGGCCAGCAATTTTTGCGTGGCAGGTACCGGCCCGAGACCAAGCAGGTTAGGGTCGACGCCGGCACTACAGGCATCGGCAAAAAGCAGCCCGCGGGTAAAGCCGCACTCGCGGGCTTTGCGACGGCTCATCACCAGCATCAGCGACGCGCCGTCGTTGAGCGGGCAGCAGTTGCCCGCCGTCACCGTCCCTCCAGCGGCAAACGCCGGGGGCAGCGCCGCCAGTTTCTCCAGCGATGTGTTGGCGCGAGGACACTCATCCACCGCCACCCACTGCCCTTTCACGCTGACCGGTACAATTTCCTGACGGAACGCTCCCTGCTGTTGGGCGGCCAGCGCACGCTGATGGCTGCGCAGGGCAAAGCGATCCTGTCGTTCACGGCTGATGCCGCACTGGCACGCTACATTTTCCGCCGCGATCCCCATCTCCGGGTCACCAATATCATCCGGGGAGAACTGTGCGCGGCCGTAAAAACGCGGCATCTGCTTCAGCGAGGCGGGCTTTTCCACCCGCCACGGCGCGGTACTGACGCTTTCGACGCCCCCCGCCAGATAACACTCCCCCGCCCGGGCCTGCACCAGGCGGCAAGCCTGGATCACAGCTTCCAGCCCGGAGCCGCACTGACGATCCACCGTCACCGCCGGAACGGAGAGCGGCACGCCCGCCGCCAGTGCCGCCAGCCTGGCAATATTGCCGCCGCCGCCGGTCGCATTGCCGATGATGACCTCATCTATGGCGTTAAAACCCGGCGGCAATGCTGCCATGATGTGCTCAAACAGAGGGGCCAGTAGCCCTTCCATCGGTACTCCGGCAAAAACACCGTAGGCCCTGCCGACGGGCGTGCGCCGCGCCACTACAATCACCGGCTTCGCGTCATCGTCAGGCTGATAATTCAGTAAGCTCTGTGCTGCTGCCATGTTGTGCGATCCTTTTTTCCAGCCCGGCGCGCTCGATTTTGCCGCCCGGCGTCAGCGGCCAGCGCGTAATATGATAAAACTGGTGGGGTTGTTTATATTTTGCCAGCACTGAACGACAGCGCTGGGGGAGCAGATGCAGATCGTCCGCCGCCGCTTCCACGATGGCCACCATCTTTTTGCCCGCATACTCATCATCAACGGCAATCACCACCGCTTCAATAATGCCCGGCAGTGATTTAATCGCGGACTCTATTTCGGCAAGATAAATATTATTCCCCCCGCTGAGGATCATATTTCCCCGGCGACCAATCACGTGCAGGCACTGTTTTTCATCCAGATAACCGATATCCCCTGCCGTCGCTATAGCGCCCTGTTTCACAAAGGCGCTGCCCTCATCGCCCCATAGATACCGGTCGATAATTTGTTCGCTGCGGATATAAATGGTTCCGGGCTGATTGTGCGACAGTCGCTTACCGTCATCATCACAGATGCTGATGTGTACGCCGGGAAACGCCTGCCCGACCGTCGCCAGCGAAGCCTGGATGTCGGCCTCATCCGGCGTGGACACGGCGATAAAACCGAGTTCAGAAGCCCCGTAATACTCCTGTATCCGCGCGGCGGGAAACAGCATCCGGGCCTGACGATAGTGGTTCAGTTCCAGCTTAGCGCCGGCGCTGACCAGACCGCGCAGGCTGGGGCAGGCTGCGGACCCCACAGCGCGGGCAAATCCGGCGATCATCGTGGGCACGACCACCAACCGTTCAATCTGCTGCCGGGCGATCAACGCCAGTACGGATTCCGGTTGCCACCGGCCGGGGCTGTAAAAGGTCCCCCCCGCGTACAGCGTTTCGTTCAGGCAATACAGTCCAATGCCGTTTGAAAGCGGGCCGGGAAACAGCGTCGAAGGGCCTCCCTGCAGGCCAAAGATCGCTTCGCCGTTTTCCAGGCTGGCCCGCCAGGATCGCCGCGAACGGATAAACGCTTTAGGCAGGCTGGTGGTGCCGGAGGTAAAGTTGATTAAAAACGGCGTCCCGGCCTGCATCCCCCCGGTAAAGGCGCTATCGTCCGATACATCAGGGTGGCTTTGCCCGCCGTCGATATCCCGCCAGCGAACCGACAATCGGTCGGCCTGCGCTTTCAACGTCTGATCCCCGGCTGGCAGCAGCAGGCAATCAGGATTAAGCCTGTGCAGGATGTCATTCAGCTGCGCTGCGGGCGTCTGCGGGTCGATAATAGCGGCGGTAAAAGGCTGGGCGCTGGCGGCCAGCCAGGCCACGGGAAAGGTAATATCATTCCCGGCGGCAATAGCAACAATCCCGCTGCCGCCGGCAGGCCTTTCACGCAAGAGGGTTTGGTAAAGCGCCAGTGCGCTCTGCCACAGCTGCTGCCAGCTCAGGGTGGCACCGGCAATATCCACAGCGATCTGCGCAGGATGGCGCTCCGCATGGTATTTTACTTTGTCATGTACCGGCATAACACTCAGGCCCCGGCAAACGAAAAGTGGTGCATCAGCGCCTGACGTGCTTCATCGGGGATGGGGCAGGGTTTATGATCCGTCAGCCCCACGCATACCCAGATTAATTTCCCCTCGGCGCTCAGCGTGGTGCGATCCTCACACATTAAGCGGATGGTAAAAATCAAACTGCTGTTACCCATTTTCTCAATCAGTACCTGAGGGATAACAACATCGTCCACCGACAGGGGATGAAAGAATGTGGCTTCACATTTTTTGACATGATAGGCAACGCCTGCGGTATGCGGGCGAAATAAAGGCAGAATTTCAGCACGGCGAAAGGCATTGACGACGGCATCTTCACAATAATCTAAATAGACTGAATTATGCACGTGGCCGTTTAAATCTATATCCCGCATTGATACGCGAAATGCTTCGCTATTATACTGTTCCTGCATAAAAATCATAAACCTGTAAACCGGACAACACGAAAGAAAATATACCATGAAAGAGACTTTATTCACCAGAGCCGTCGTCCGGGAGTTCGGCAATATCAGTCACGTTATGCAGCTTGAACAACAGGCTTTGACGCCATTAGCCACAGGCCAGGTCCGGGTTAAAATGGCGTTTGCCACTATTAACCCCTCCGATATTATTACGATTTCCGGGGCCTATCGTTCGCGTATCACCCTGCCCTTTGTGCCCGGGTTTGAGGGCATGGGCCGGATCAGCCAGAGCGACGATCCCAGCCTGCGCGTCGGCCAGCGCGTCCTGCCGGTGGGCAGCATGGGCGCATGGCAACACTATAAAGACAGCGATCCGCAGTGGTGCTTTACCCTGCCTGACTTTGTCACCGACCAGCAGGCGGCAACCAGCTATGTTAACCCGATGACCGCGCTGCTGATGCTGACAGAAGCGCTTGAGCGCTCATCGGGGATGCGGATTATTATCAATGCGGCCAATTCGGCCATCGGCAAAATGCTGATCCGCATCGCCAACCACCTGGGGCTGAAGCCGATCGCCATCGTACGAAAAGCTGAAAACCTCAGCCTGTTTCACGGCTGTGCCACCGAGCAGGTGTTGAACAGCAGTGCGGAGACGTACCCGCAGGCGCTGGCTGCCATTGCCCGTCAGGGGGGGGCAGCCGCCATCCTCGACTGCATTGGCGGTGAAGCGTCGCTGATGCTGGCACAGGCGCTGATGCCGGGCGGGCAGTTTATCCACTACGGCCTGCTGTCCGGCCAGCCGATACCGGCCACCTTCTGGCGCAGCCGTCCGGATATTCGTTTTTCCAACTTCCATCTGCGGTTATGGGTACATCATCATGATAAGGCGCTGGTACAGCGCAGGATCAATGAAGTGATGACGCTGATCCGCGACGGTGTAATTGCCACCGATATAGTGGCCGAATATGCGCTGGAGGAGATCGATAAAGCGGTCAGAGACGTGCAGTCCGGCGAGCTGAAAGGGAAAATTTTACTGCGGCTCTGAGGCGGGATAGCTGTAATCAGGGCCGACCGAAAAGACGATCGGCCTCTTCAACTGCCTGTGGCTCAGCCTAACGTGGGGTACGCCCGGCGCACGGCACGGACAATCAGCACCGCCAGCACCACCTTCACCATATCCCCCGGCAGGAAACCCAGTGAGCCCAGCGCGGCCTGCTTAAGGGGTAACCCGGCCATCACGGCAATCCACGGAATGCCCGCAGAGTAAATCACCACGACGCCCCCCAGTGTCAGGATCAGCCCTTCCCTGACCACCGTCAGCGAGCGCAGGAAGCGCTGGTAGAGATAACCTATCAGCAGCGCCGCCAGCGGCCACGCCAGAAGAAAGCCCCCGCTCGGGCCAAAGAAGATCCCCAGACCGCCACGGCCTCCCGCCAGCAGCGGCAGGCCAACTGCCACCAGCACGACAAACAGCACCATCGCCAGCGCGCCGCGTCTGGCACCAGCAATCGCCCCCGCCAGCATGGGGCCTAAGGTCTGGGCGGTGATCGGCACCGCAATCACCGGCAGGCTGAATGCCGGGAACAAGCCCAGCGCAGCGGTGATCGCGGCGAAAAGCGCAATATAAACAATATCTCGGGTGGACATTACGATCCTCTCACTTTCTCTGCATCGGTACGCTCAGGGCGCAGTTTGGGGTCCCAGGCACGGGCTTCCAGCGCTGCCGCAATATCATCGGCCATCTTCAGGGTGCGAACGATCACCGGGATAGCAATGGCAATGACGCTGCGATCCAGCCCGCGCGCTTTTTGCGCTTCGCGCACTTCAGCCACGATGGCCGCCAGTACCGGAATAAACCGCATCGCCAGCGACAGCGCCAGGCTGACCTTCGCCGGATTGATACGTAAATAACGCAGCCAGAACAGACCTTTCTCCAGCGCGTCAATCATCTCAGTGGTACGCGTGGTAAGGGTCACCAGCGCCGCCATCAGCATCAGCGCCGCCAGCCGGGCAATCACCAGCACGCCGGACTGCCAGTTCACCATCCACCACTGCACGGCAAACAACAGTGCCAGCACCCACAGCAGCGGCTTAAGCTGCAGCAGCATGATATGCGGTGAGATACGCGCCAGCGGATAGCACAGTCCCACCAGCAGCAGGGCGACCAGCGAAGTTTCCAGGCGCGGGAAGACAAACAGTAGCGTGCCCAGCAGCGCCAGGGTGAGGATCTTCAGCCCCGGCGGCAAGCGATGTATGATCGAATGTCCCGGAATATAATCACTCAACATCATGACATCATCCTGACATACTCTTTCAATGCTATGTGAGGCAGATCATCAATCACCACCTGACCGTGGTCAAACACCAGTACGCGGTCAAAATCCTGCAAAAACTCCAGATCGTGGGACACCACGATAGCCGTCTGGTCGAGATCGGCAATCGCCTGCGCAATACGCCGCTTGTTGCGCAGATCGAGCAGCGTAGTCGGTTCATCGAAAACGATATATTCTGGCTCCATGACCAGCACCCCGGAGATGGCCAGCAGCTGCTTCTGCCCGCCGCTAAGGAGATGTGCCGGATGCTGACGCAGGTCCTGCATGTCATAGCGCGCCAGCGCCGCATCGGTGCGTTCGCGGATCACCTGTTTCGACAGTCCGAGGTTTTTCATACCGAAGGCGAGATCTTCCTCCACCACCGGGAAGACAATCTGGTTGTCCGGGTTCTGGAACACAAACCCAACCTTCCGCCGCACCGCTTTCCCCTGCTGACGGGTGTTCAATCCGTCAACCCGCACCTCGCCCTGTTGGGGTAATAACAGGCCGTTCAGCAGGCGGGCAAAAGTGCTTTTGCCACAGCCGTTGCTGCCGACAATGCCGATGCGTTTTTCCGTGAGTTGCAAATGAAGGTTATCGAGGACTTTCCGTTCGCCGTAAGCATGCGAGACCCCTTTCAGTTCCAGCATAATACCTCCTGGTTCAGACAGGTTGACGCGGACGATACTGCCGCCCGATGGTCAGCTGCTCCACCACTGCAGCAGGAGACAACGACATCACAAAGTCCACGGCGCGACAGAGGTCGTCGGTGCTCAGCATCTCGTCGACTGTCAGGCCAGAGCCCTGTGCCATATCGGTGTCCACGACATCGGGGCACAGCGTGGTCACTTTAATCCCCTGTGCGCCCAGCTCACGGGCAATCGAACGGCTGTATCCGACCAGCGCGTGTTTGCTGGCGGCATAGCTGGCCACGCTGCCGTAAGGCTGTACGCCACTGACGGAGGCAAGATTAAAGATGCGCCCCTCAGCGGATTTCAGCAGCCACGGGGTACACAGCTGGCACAGATGGTGGATAGCGGTCACGTTAGTGGCAAGCAGCGCGCTGAAATCAGACAGCGGGGTCTGCGTAGAGCCGGGACGAAAAATGCCGGCGGCGTTGATCAGTACATCAAGCTGGCGGTTCGCGGCCAGCGCCTGCGGCACCTGCTGTGCAATAGCAGGATAATCACACACGTCGAGCGCCAGCGTCTGTACGCGGGCAGGATCGAAGGTGCTGGCTAAGGCGTTCAGCGCCTGCGCATTCCGTGCAATTAATATCAGGTGGTAGCCCTGCGCATAAAAATGGCGGGCAAGATGGTGGCCGATACCGCGTGAGGCACCGGTGATCAGGGCAACTTTACTGGACACAACAAGCCTTTTTACCGGTCAGAAATTGCCTGCAAAGATACGCGATTTTGCGGCATTCTGCGCGGTTTTTTCGGCGTAGCAGATAGCAAAACGGCCCCCGCAGGAGCCGTTATTTAAACCTTATGGCGAATTATTTCTTTTTCGCTTTCGGGTTTGGCAGATCGGTAATGCTGCCTTCAAAGATTTCCGCCGCCAGGCCAACCGATTCATGCAGGGTTGGGTGAGCGTGGATGGTCAGCGCCAGATCTTCGGCATCACAACCCATCTCGATAGCCAGACCGATCTCACCCAGCAGTTCGCCGCCGTTGGTTCCGACAATAGCACCACCGATGACACGGTGTGTCGCTTTGTCGAAGATCAGTTTGGTCATACCGTCTGCACAGTCGGAAGCGATAGCACGGCCTGATGCCGCCCACGGGAAGGTGGACGTTTCATAGCTGATGCCTTTCTCTTTCGCTTCTTTCTCGGTCAGACCGACCCAGGCGACTTCCGGCTCGGTATAGGCGATCGATGGGATCACTTTCGGGTCGAAGTAATGCTTCAGGCCCGAGATCACTTCTGCTGCCACGTGGCCTTCATGCACGCCTTTGTGCGCCAGCATTGGCTGACCGACGATATCGCCGATTGCATAGATGTGCGGCACGTTGGTACGCATCTGCTTGTCGACGCGGATAAATCCGCGATCGTCCACTTCCACACCGGCTTTGCCTGCATCCAGACCTTTACCATTCGGTACGCGGCCGATCGCCACCAGCACCGCATCGTATCGCTGTGGTTCAGAAGGGGCTTTTTTGCCTTCCATCGTGACGTAGATGCCGTCTTCTTTGGCTTCTACGGCGGTCACTTTGGTTTCCAGCATCAGGTTGAACTGCTTAGAGATGCGCTTGGTGAAGACTTTCACCACATCTTTGTCAGCCGCCGGGATCACCTGGTCAAACATTTCGACCACGTCGATCTGCGAGCCCAGTGCGTGATACACGGTACCCATTTCCAGACCGATGATGCCGCCGCCCATAACCAGCAGACGCTCTGGCACTTCTTTCAGCTCCAGCGCATCGGTAGAGTCCCAGACGCGCGGATCTTCATGCGGAATGAAGGGCAGTTCAATCGGACGGGAACCCGCGGCGATGATAGCGTTGTCGAAAGTGATAACAGTTTTAGAGCCGTCTTCTGCTGTCACTTCCAGGGTGTTAGCGCCGGTAAATTTACCCAGGCCGTTCACCACATTCACTTTACGGCCTTTTGCCATGCCGGCCAGGCCACCGGTCAGCTGGGTGATCACTTTCTCTTTCCAGCTGCGGATCTTATTCACGTCAGTCTGTGGCTTACCGAACACGATGCCGTGTGCTTCCAGCGCTTTGGCTTCTTCAATCACCTTCGCCACGTGCAGCAGGGCTTTAGAAGGGATACAGCCAACATTCAGACAAACACCACCGAGGGTGCTGTAACGCTCAACGATCACGGTCTCCAGACCAAGATCCGCTGCACGGAAGGCTGCAGAGTAACCTGCAGGACCTGCCCCAAGTACCACGACCTGAGTTTTAATTTCTGTACTCATCATGACCTCTTATTTGATTGTCCGGCGGGTCAGAGCTTATACCCTTCATATTGAACCTGCATCTGTGTTGGCTACGCTCGCTCACCCAAATCACTGACTTATGAAAGCTCATCAGGATCCACTCACTTGCCGCCTTGATGCAGTTCCAATTATTTTGGATAGAATTTTCAACGTCCTTCTTCCACCGGGACGCGTTCACCGCAAGAGTTTACAGAATTGTTAATAAACTGCAAACCACGGTGCCACGAATCACTACAACAACTTACAAGAAGGCCGGCTTCCGCCGGCCTTCTTCATGGTTACATCACCAGACGGCGAATATCAGCCAGTGCGTTATTGATGATGGTAATGAAGCGCGCACCATCAGCACCGTCGATAACGCGGTGGTCGAAGGAGAGCGACATCGGCATCATCAGACGCGGCGTGAACTCTTTACCATTCCAGACCGGCTCAATCGCAGACTTGGAAACACCGAGGATAGCCACTTCCGGCGCGTTAACGATTGGCGCGAAGTGGGTTGTCCCGATACCGCCCAGGCTGGAGATGGTGAAGCAACCGCCCTGCATTTCGCCAGCAGTCAGCTTGCCATCACGCGCTTTTTTGGAGATAGCCATCAGCTCACGAGACAGTTCAGTGATGCCTTTCTTGTTCACGTCCTTGAACACCGGAACCACCAGACCGTTTGGCGTATCAACCGCCACACCGATGTTGATGTATTTCTTCAGCGTCAGCTTCTGCGCGTCTTCAGACAGTGAGCTGTTGAAGCGTGGCATCTGCTCAAGCGCTGCCGCCACCGCTTTCATGATGAACACCACCGGGGTGAACTTCACATCCAGCTTACGCTTCTCTGCTTCAGCATTCTGCTGCTTGCGGAATGCTTCCAGCTCAGTGATGTCGGTTTTGTCGAAGTGAGTCACGTGTGGGATCATCACCCAGTTACGGCTCAGGTTAGCACCAGAGATTTTCTGGATGCGGCCCAGTTCCACTTCTTCGATTTCGCCGAACTTGCTGAAGTCCACTTTCGGCCATGGCAGCATGCCTGGCAGACCACCACCCGCTGCAGCCGGGGCTTCAGCGCGTTTCACCGCGTCTTTCACGTAGCTCTGCACGTCTTCTTTCAGAATACGGCCTTTACGTCCGGTGCCTTTGAGTTTCGCCAGGTTTACACCAAATTCGCGTGCCAGACGGCGGATCACCGGCGTGGCATGAACGTAAGCGTCATTCTCAGCAAACTCTGACTTGGCTTCTGCTTTAGCAGGAGCCGCAGCCGGGGCCGCTTTTTCTTCCTGTTTAGCCTGAGCTGGAGCCGCAGCCTCAGTGCTCTGGGCAGGTGCAGCCGCTGGTGCAGCCCCCTCTACCTCAAACACCATCACCAGAGAACCGGTGCTGACTTTATCGCCCGTGGCGATTTTGATCTCTTTAACCGTACCTGCAAATGGTGCAGGCACTTCCATTGAGGCTTTGTCGCCTTCAACGGTGAGGATCGACTGTTCAGCTTCAACTTTGTCGCCGACTTTAACCATGATCTCAGTGACTTCAACTTCGTCGCCGCCGATATCCGGTACGTTGACCTCTTTCGCTGCGCTGGCCGCCGGGGCCGCTGCAGGCGCGGCCGGAGCCGCTTCTTCTTTTTTCTCTTCGGCCGCAGCCGGTGCGGCTGCACCGCCTGCCGCTTCGAAGATCATGATCAGTTTGCCGGTTTCGACTTTATCGCCGGTAGCCACTTTGATCTCTTTAACGACGCCAGCCTGTGGGGAAGGCACTTCCATTGAGGCTTTATCACCCTCAACGACCAGCAGTGACTGCTCAACTTCAACAGTGTCGCCCACTTTGACCAGAATCTCGGTGACTTCAACTTCGTCTGCACCGATGTCCGGGACATTAATTTCGATAGCCATTACTCTATTACCTCTTATGCCAGGCGTGGGTTAACTTTATCAGCATCGATCTCGAACTTAACGATGGCATCAGCCACCACTTTTTTGTCGATTTCGCCACGTTTAGCCAGTTCACCCAGGGCTGCAACCACCACGTAAGATGCGTCCACTTCGAAGTGGTGACGCAGATTCTCACGGCTGTCTGAACGACCGAAGCCGTCAGTACCCAGCACGCGATAGTCGCTGGCAGGGATATAGCTGCGAACCTGCTCGGCGAACAGTTTCATGTAGTCGGTTGATGCCACGGCAGGGGCATCGTTCATCACCTGAGCGATGTACGGCACGCGAGGCTCTGACGTTGGGTGCAGCATGTTCCAACGCTCACAGTCCTGACCATCACGGGCCAGTTCGGTGAAGGAGGTCACGCTGTAGATGTCCGAACCTACACCGTAATCTTTCGCCAGGATGTCAGCCGCTTCACGCACGTGGCGCAGGATAGAACCTGAACCCAGCAGCTGTACTTTACCTTTGCTGCCTTCTTTGCTGTCCAGTTTATAGATACCTTTACGGATACCCTCTTCTGCACCGGCCGGCATAGCTGGCATATGGTAGTTTTCGTTCAGCGTGGTGATGTAGTAATACACATTTTCCTGCGCTTCGCCGTACATACGCACCAGGCCGTCATGCATGATGACTGCTACTTCATAAGCGTAAGCCGGATCGTAGGAGATACAGTTCGGGATAGTCAGAGACTGAATATGGCTGTGACCATCTTCGTGCTGCAGACCTTCACCGTTCAGTGTCGTACGACCAGAAGTGCCGCCCACCAGGAAGCCGCGTGCCTGCTGGTCACCCGCTGCCCAGCACAGGTCACCGATACGCTGGAAACCGAACATGGAGTAGTAGATGTAGAACGGGATCATTGGCAGGTTGTTGGTGCTGTAAGACGTTGCCGCCGCCAGCCACGATGCGCCTGCACCCAGTTCGTTAATCCCTTCCTGCAGGATCTGACCTTTTTCGTCTTCTTTATAGTAAGCAACCTGCTCACGGTCCTGCGGCGTGTACTGCTGGCCATTCGGGCTGTAGATACCGATCTGGCGGAACAGGCCTTCCATACCGAAGGTACGCGCTTCATCCGCAATGATCGGCACCAGACGATCTTTGATCGACGGATTTTTCAGCATCACGTTCAGGGCACGCACGAAGGCGATGGTGGTCGAGATCTCTTTGTTCTGCTCATCCAGCAGCGCACGGAAATCTTCCAGCACTGGCATATCCAGCTTCTCGCTGAATTTCGCTTCACGGGTTGGCAGGTAGCCGCCCAGTTTTTCACGCTGACCGTGCAGGTAGTTATACTCTTCAGAACCTTTTTCGAAGGTCACATACGGCAGTTTTTCAATGGCTTCATCACTGACCGGTACGTTGAAACGATCGCGGATGTAGCGTACGCCATCCATGTTCATTTTCTTGACCTGGTGCGCGATGTTCTTGCCTTCTGCCGTCTCGCCCATACCATAACCTTTAATGGTATGTGCCAGAATCACCACAGGTTTACCTTTGGTGTCCTGGGCTTTTTTCAGTGCGGCAAAGACTTTCTTCGGATCGTGACCACCACGGTTCAGGGACCAGATCTCGTCGTCGGTCATATCTTTAACCAGCGCTGCGGTTTCCGGATATTTACCGAAGAAGTGCTCACGAACGTAGGCACCGTTGCGGGATTTGAAGGTCTGATAGTCGCCGTCAACCGTTTCATTCATCAGCTGGATCAGTTTACCGCTGGTGTCTTTACGCAGCAGTTCATCCCAACGGCCGCCCCAGATAACCTTGATCACTTCCCAGCCAGCGCCACCGAAGATGCCGTCCAGTTCGTTAATGATCTTGCCGTTACCGGTGACCGGGCCATCCAGACGCTGCAAGTTACAGTTGATGATGAAGACCAGGTTATCCAGTTTTTCACGGGTCGCGATGGTGATCGCCCCTTTAGATTCTGGCTCATCCATCTCACCGTCGCCCAGGAAGGCATAAACGGTCTGCTGAGAAGTATCTTTCAGGCCACGGTGTTCCAGATATTTCAGGAACTTAGCCTGATAGATTGCACCCAGTGGGCCAAGGCCCATGGAAACGGTCGGGAACTGCCAGAAGTTAGGCATCAGTTTAGGATGCGGGTAAGAGGACAGGCCTTTACCGTCAACTTCCTGACGGAAGTTGTTCATCTGGTCTTCGGTCAGGCGACCTTCCAGGAAGGCACGGGCGTACACGCCCGGCGAGATATGGCCCTGGAAGTAAACCAGATCGCCGCCGTCTTTTTCGGTGCGCGCACGGAAGAAGTGGTTAAAGCACACTTCATACACAGTGGCAGAAGACTGGAAGGAGGACATGTGGCCACCCAGATCCATATCTTTCTTTGATGCACGCAGAACGGTCATGATGGCGTTCCAGCGAATAGCGGAACGGATACGACGCTCTAAAGACGTGTTGCCCGGGTATTCCGGCTCATCTTCAACGGCGATAGAGTTAATGTAGTTACTGGCTCCCGCACCGGCAGCCACTTTCACGCCGCCTTTACGTGCGCCGCTCAACACCTGGTCAATCAGATACTGTGCGCGCTCAACACCTTCTTCACGGATGACCGATTCGATCGCTTCTAACCAGTCGCGAGTTTCGATCGGATCCACGTCATTATTTAAACGTTCTGACATGGGGGGTATTCCTTATCTGTGTCTAATTACGTTGAATTGTCTGGAGCCTGTCTCTTTGTGCTCTGGTTCACTTCAAAACACAAAGAGACAGGCCCGTCGTTTATACCTATACAGGTACGTGCCGCGTTATATTTACGCGTTAGTCCTTACGTTGCTGTAAACGTCTCAAGGAGCGCTCTCTACGACTTTGCTCCCGACTTCTGTCCAGCAATATTTCCTCGATAAACGCCAGGTGGCGGTGTGAAGCTTCGCGTGCCTGCTCGGGCTCACGTGCCACAATCGCCTCAAAAATACTGGCGCGGTGGCTACTTACTTTCTCCAGCATCTCACGACGCGAGTAGAGCAATTCAAAGTTCTGTCTGACGTTCTGTTCCAGCATCGGGCCCATGCTGCGAAGTAGATGTAAAAGCACCACATTATGAGCCGCTTCTGTGACAGCAATCTGATATTGCATCACGGCATCGGCTTCTGCGTCGAGATCGCCGCTTTGCTGGGCGGTCTGGATCTGCAGATGACAGTCGCGGATGCGCGCCAGATCGTCGTCAGTGCCGCGCAGTGCGGCGTAATAGGCGGCAATCCCTTCCAGCGCATGTCGTGTTTCTAACAGGTCGAACTGGGATTCAGGATGGCCGGCAACTAATTCTACGAGCGGATCGCTCAGGGTTTTCCACAAATGGGTCTGGACGAAGGTTCCTCCCCCCTGACGGCGGAGTAACAGGCCCTTGGCTTCCAGACGCTGTATCGCTTCACGCAGAGAGGGGCGGGAGACGTCAAACTGTACAGCCAGCTCTCGCTCGGGCAGCAGTTTCTCTCCAGGGCGCAGCGTCCCTTCCATAATCAGGGACTCAAGCTGCTGTTCGATAGCATCAGAAAGCTTCGGTTGGCGGATCTTGCTGTAGGCCATCATCCCTTCTTTTCGATTTGCCAGAGTAAATTGGTAATACCAATTGCAAAAAGGAGCCCGTAAAGTAACAAAGTATTCACCTGATGTCCATATGGTGACCCGCTGAATCCAGACCGCCGTCTCTTTCACAATCATAGCCTAAGCTGAAAAACTGTCGGGCTCTTACCGGGCGGGGTAAATGTTAAATTTCGTCACTTTTTCGAAAGGCGGCAGCAGGTTAGTGGATAAACAGCGATGTCACCATAAGAGAATGTTATTCGTCATTCTTGCTGATTTGTGACAGAAAATGAGAATGATAAAACTGAGAGCGATCGTTGATTTTTTGGGCATTCTTTCGCACAGAAAGCAAAAGCGAGTGCATTAGCGGTCACTTAACACTATTCTCTTCGCCAGGATACGTTTTGCCCTATTTTCGCTTACACGACAGCGTAAAGTTTTTAATACATTAAAAAATAATAAGTACGAGGTTTCTATGGAACAACAGCAGGGCGAAACGCTGAAGCGTGGTCTGAAAAACCGCCATATCCAGCTGATTGCATTAGGCGGTGCCGTCGGTACTGGCCTGTTTCTGGGCAGTGCATCGGTGATTCAATCCGCAGGTCCCGGCGTGATACTTGGCTATGCCATCGCCGGGTTTATCGCCTTCCTGATTATGCGCCAGTTGGGCGAAATGGTAGTGGAAGAGCCTGTTGCAGGCAGCTTCAGCCACTTTGCCTATAAATACTGGGGTAATTTCGCCGGTTTCGCCTCCGGCTGGAACTACTGGGTCCTGTATGTGCTGGTCGCAATGGCCGAACTGACCGCAGTGGGCAAATATATCCAGTTCTGGTACCCCGATATCCCCACCTGGATGTCTGCCGCCGTTTTCTTTGTGCTGATCAACGCGATCAACCTCACCAATGTCAAAGTGTTCGGTGAAATGGAGTTCTGGTTCGCGATAATCAAGGTCGTTGCCGTCGTGGCGATGATCCTGTTCGGCGGCTGGTTGCTGTTCAGCGGTACCGGTGGCCCGCAGGCCAGCGTGCGTAACCTTTGGGAACAGGGGGGCTTCCTGCCGAATGGCTTTAGCGGCCTGATCATGATGATGGCCATCATCATGTTCTCTTTCGGTGGTCTGGAGCTGGTCGGTATCACGGCGGCAGAAGCCGATAACCCGGAAACCAGCATTCCCAAAGCCACCAACCAGGTGATCTACCGTATCCTGATTTTCTATGTCGGCTCACTGGCTGTCCTTCTTTCACTGATGCCGTGGACGCGTGTCACTGCCGATACCAGCCCGTTTGTGCTGATTTTCCACGAGCTGGGCGATGCCCTGGTGGCCAACGCCCTTAACGTCGTGATCCTGACGGCGGCGCTGTCGGTGTACAACAGCTGTGTTTACTGTAACAGCCGTATGCTGTTTGGCCTGGCGCAGCAGGGCAACGCCCCGAAAGCGCTGTTGAAAGTGGACGGTCGCGGTGTGCCGGTGATCTCCATTCTGTTCTCCGCCGTGGCCACTGCCCTGTGCGTGCTGCTGAACTACCTGATGCCGGGCGAGGCTTTTGGCCTGCTGATGGCGCTGGTGGTTTCTGCTCTGGTCATCAACTGGGCGATGATTAGCCTGGCGCACATGAAGTTCCGCCGTAAAAAGGACCAGCAGGGGATTAAAACCCGCTTCCCGGCCCTGTTCTACCCGTTGGGTAACTGGATCTGCCTGTTATTCCTGGCCGGTATCCTGGTACTGATGGCGATCACCCCAGGCATGGCAATCTCCGTCTGGTTGATCCCGGTATGGGTACTGATCCTCGCCGTCGGCTACTGGGTGAAAAACCGCACTCAGCGCGGATAATCATCACCTTCGCTTCTGATTCGGCCAGCATAAGCTGGCCGAACTGTTATCTGCCTCACACTTTCCCCTCCCCAGGCGTTTTGTCCATCTCTGCGACGTTTTGCACCTGCGCACTGCGCGCGATAAGCGTGAATACTCTCGATCACGAATGATACGCGGGAGAATAATCCATGAAGAGCACCAGGCTCTCAGTCAGAGAAAAAATTGGTTACGGGATGGGCGACGCCGGATGCAATATGATCGGCGGTGCCATCATGCTTTTTCTTAACTATTTCTACACTGACGTCTTCGGCCTTGCCCCGGCGCTGGTCGGGGTGCTGCTGCTGTCAGTCAGGGTAATCGATGCCGTGACGGACCCGATTATGGGCGCGATTGCCGACCGCACGCAGAGTCGCTGGGGGCGGTTCCGCCCATGGCTGCTGTGGATCTCCCTGCCCTACGTGCTGTTCAGCGTACTGATGTTTACCACGCCAGACTGGACCTACAACAGCAAGGTGATCTGGGCATTCGCCACCTACTTCCTGATGTCCCTGACCTATACGGCGATCAATATTCCTTACTGCTCGCTGGGCGGCGTGATCACCAGTGACCCGGGTGAGCGTGTCTCCTGCCAGTCGTACCGCTTTGTGATGGTTGGCGTCGCCACCCTGATCCTCTCGCTGACGCTGCTGCCGCTGGCGGACTGGTTTGGCGGTGACAATAAGGCGCGCGGCTACCAGATGGCTATGGGTGTGATGGCGCTGGTCGCCCTGATGATGTTTCTGTTCTGCTTTGCCACGGTGCGCGAACGTATTCATCCGGCCGTCCCCACTCATGACGACCTGAAGGGGGATCTGCGGGACGTGTGGAAGAACGATCAGTGGGTGCGTATTCTGCTGCTGACCTTCTGCAACGTCTGCCCCGGCTTTATCCGCATGGCCGCCACCATGTACTACGTCACATGGGTGATGCAGCAGTCGACCCACTTTGCCACGCTGTTTATCAGCCTGGGCGTGGTTGGCATGATGGTGGGTAGCACGCTGGCAAAGGTTCTGACCGACCGCTGGTGTAAACTGAAAGTCTTCTTCTGGACCAATATTGCGCTGGCGATCTTCTCTGGCGGGTTCTACTTCCTCGACCCGCAGGCCACCATGCTGGTGCTGGTGATGTACTTCCTGCTGAATATTCTGCATCAGATCCCGTCACCGCTACACTGGTCGCTGATGGCCGATGTGGATGACTACGGTGAGTGGAAAACCGGCAAACGTATCACCGGTATCAGCTTTTCCGGCAACCTGTTCTTCCTGAAGGTCGGGCTGGCAGTGGCCGGGGCGATGGTCGGCTTCCTGCTCTCCTGGTACGGCTACAATGCCGGGGCAAAACAGCAGAGCCCGGCCGCTTTAAACGGCATCGTCCTGCTGTTTACCGTGATCCCGGCGGTGGGTTACCTGATCACCGCCGGTGTGGTGCGCCTGCTGAAAGTGGACCGTACGCTGATGCTGCAAATCCAGAGCGACCTGGAACAGCGCCGCACTAACTATCAGGAGCTGAACGATTACCACAACAGCAAAGAGCTGAAAACAAAACCACAAGGAGCCGCACGATGAGCCACTGGCCTAACCCCTTAATCGAACAGCGTGCCGACCCGTTTATACTGCGCCATCAGGGAAGCTACTACTTTATCGCATCGGTGCCGGAGTATGACCGGCTGGAGATCCGCCGCGCCACCACGCTGGACGGACTGGCAGAGGCCCGGGCGGCAGTCGTCTGGCACAAGCCCGAACGCGGGCCAATGAGTGCATTAATATGGGCACCCGAGCTGCATCTGATTGACGGACAGTGGGTGATCTATTTTGCTGCCGCGCCGTCACAGGAGATCAAACAGGGCTTGTTCCAGCACCGGATGTTTGCCCTCACCTGTGATGATGCCGACCCGCTCAGCGGAAAGTGGGTGGAGCGCGGGCAGATCCTGACCCCCATCGACAGCTTTGCGCTGGATGCCACCCACTTCGTTCATCAGGGGAAAAACTGGTATCTGTGGGCGCAGAAAGATCCGGCTATTCCCGGAAATTCCAACCTCTATCTGGCAGAGCTGGCCACCCCGTGGCAGATCAAGGGCCACCCGGTGATGATCAGTCGCCCGCAGTATGAATGGGAGTGCGCCGGTTTTAGCGTGAATGAAGGCCCGGCGGCCATTCGCCACGGTCAGCGGCTGTTTGTCAGTTATTCTGCCAGCGCTACCGACGAGAACTACTGCATGGGATTGCTCTGGATTGATGCCGACGCGGATCCGCTGCAGGCGGCAAACTGGCAAAAATCTGCCGCACCGGTCTTTACCACCAGCTGGGAAAACCGCCAGTATGGCCCCGGACACAACAGTTTTACTACGGGTGAAAACGGCGAGGATGTGCTGGTCTATCACGCCCGTAACTACACCGAAATTGAAGGGGACCCGCTGTATGACCCTAACCGCCATACGCGGATAAAAACATTCCGCTGGGATGCCAGCGGCATGCCGCAGTTTGGCACGCCACCGGCGGATACGGATACGACGCTACACCAGCGTGCCGTAAATCGTCAGTAACGCCACCACCACGACCACAACCAGCGACACTTTTTTTGCCAGCGCAACCGCGATACGCGGGGTCTCCACCTTATCAAGGTGGGGATCGCGCGCCAGAGAGAACTGAGCCAGTCGCGTCAGTACCTGGTACTGAGACGTGTGGCGGTCGCCCAGCGAAGCGAACCAGGCAGGCAGCGCACGCTCACCGTGCCCCAGCAGGGCATACGCGACACCGACCAGGCGTACCGGGACCCAGTCAACCCAGTGCAGAATGGCATCCACACCTGATTGTGCCCGCGCCAGCGGGTTCTGCTGACGTGCCAGCCAGCTCTGCCACGCTCGCAGAAAAGCGTAGCCGACCAGCAGCACCGGCCCCCACGGCCCCCCCACCACAAACCAGAACAGCGGTGCCAGGTAAAACCGGTAGTTGATCCACAGCAGTGCATTTTGCAGCGCTGACAGAAATTCACGCTCACTGCACTCCGGAGGAACACCGTGGATCAGCGTTAACTCTTCAATCATCGCCTGGTGTGCATCACGATCGTTGTGGCTGGCAGCTTTCAGATAAGCGTGATAGTGCAGGCGTACCGACCCGGCCCCGATGCACAACAGGCCAATGACGATCCAAAACAGCAGCTTAGGCACACCAAAAAACAGCCCTTTCAGCGCCAGCAGACATAGCGCAACCGCCGCCATCATCAGTACGGTCATCAGTAGCGTGCGAAGCAGAGAGAAGTGGCGGCGGGCGCGGAATAACGGTATTAAATGATGGTCAAGCTGCCAGTGCTCGCCCATTTTAAACAGTCTTTCCCATCCCAGAACCAGTAACAGGCTGAATAACGTCATAGCTTCACTCCCGTATGCTCAAGGTCAGCATGATAACGCGCCCAGTCAAAAGAGGGGCCCGGGTCCGTTTTACGTTCAGGCGCAATGTCGCTGTGCCCGGTGATGTGCTGTGCCATAGCGGGGTAGTGCTGTGTCAGTAATGCCGTCACTGCACACAGCGTCTGATATTGTGCATCGGTATAGGGCAGCGTGTCCGTCCCTTCCAGCTCAATACCCACGGAAAAATCATTGCAGGCCTCTCGCCCCTGATAGCGTGACACGCCGGCATGCCATGCACGCAGGTGAAAAGGGACGTACTGCACGATTTCACCATCGCGACGAATAAAACAGTGTGCTGAGACCTTTAAATGGCAGATATCAGCAAAGTACGGGTGAATGCTGGGATCAAGCTGTCCGGTAAACAAGTCGTCGACCCACGGGCCGCCAAATTCACCGGGTGGCAGACTGATATTGTGGATCACCAGCAGTGAGGGGGATTCCCCTTCCGGTCGCTGATTACTGTGCGGCGACGGCACCTGCCGTACCCCCGAAATCCACCCATCTTGCAGCTGCATACCGCTTCTCCTGTGTTCAGACTCCAGCAGATTAACATGATTTTTTTCTGCTGAATCAAACTTATCTGCCGCTCATTTTACCCTGTGAGAAAATATTTTTACTTTTTTGCATCCGATTTCACTCCTCATCCGTAGATAGCTATGTGAGGCAAAAATGCCTTCTCTTACGCTAAGGAACTCATCATGAAAACGTTCATCCGTACCGCCCTGTGTGCTTCAATGCTGTTCAGTGCTGCATCCATGGCTGAGATGTCGCGGAATACCGTGATGGTGGGTGGGGCCGCCATGTCCCCTTCCCATAATATCGTTGAAAATGCCCTGAATTCGAAAGACCACACGACACTGGTGACCGCGGTGAAAGCAGCCGGCCTGGCAGAAACCCTGCAAGGTCCAGGCCCGTTCACCGTCTTTGCGCCGACCAATGCCGCCTTTGCCAAACTGCCGGCAGGCACCGTGGATAATCTGCTGAAACCGGAAAACAAAGCCACGCTGACCAGCGTGCTGACCTATCATGTGGTCGCCGGAAAATATGATATGAAAGCGTTGATGAAAAAAATCAAACAGGGGAACGGCAGTGCAGAGCTGAAAACTGTTAACGGTGCCCCTCTGTGGCTGATGATGAACGGCCCTCACAATATCCAGGTAAAAGATGATAAAGGCAACGTCGCCAATATCAGCACCTATGATGTGCAGCAAAAAAATGGCGTGATTGATGTTATTGATACGGTACTGATGCCTTAATCCATCGTGTGCCAACACTCGGGAAAAACTAAATATACCCGCTGATGTTAAAATAAAGGGTATATAATTGGTGCAGCAGGTTTTTTTACACTCCTTCTGCACCTCTTTTTTCAGGATGCTTCATGACGGACGACGTAACGGATAGCCAGATTTTATTTATGAAGGCCATCGCGGCCGGTGATAAACAGGCATTTGAGGCGACCTACCGCCGTTATTCACCTTACCTTTTTGCCATTGCACTGCGTATGTTACGCCGTCGCGACTGGGCAGAAGAGGTGCTGCATGACAGCTTCCTTATCGTCTGGCAGCGTGCTGACAGCTTTGATCCGGCACTCAGCGCCCCTAAAACCTGGCTTACCAATATTGTGCGCAACCGCGCGATTGATTATTTGCGCCTGCAGGATAACCGTGTCGACGCGCTGGAAGAGGATGACGATCTGTTCGCCATGACGCCCCTCAGCGCTGACTTACCTTCAGGATCAGAATCACGCAGACTGACAGACTGCATGACACAGCTGTCGTCTGAACAGCGTCAGAGCATCACGCTGGCGTATTATCAGGGATTGTCACATAGCGAAATTGCGCTGCACCTGGAACAACCTGCGGGAACCATTAAAAGCTGGATCCGCCGTGCATTAACTCAACTGAAAGAGTGTGTGGGCATATGAAAAGCAGACGCGATTTTGACTCAGCCCTGGCCGCAGAATATGCCCTTGGCACGCTGCGCGGTGCCGCACGTCAGCGTTTTGCCCGCCGCCTGCTGCAGGAGCCTGAGCTGGCGGCAGAAGTCAGCCGCTGGCAGAATTCACTGGCTGAACTCGACCAGCAGGTGACTCCCGTTCCCCCTCCTGAAGCCGTCTGGCAGCGAATATCCCGTGGGCTTCCCGCTAACATTGCGCCTGCACACCGCCCGCGCTGGCCCTGGGTGGGATGGGTGCTGGCCGCCTCCTTTGCCGGAGCGCTGCTGTATACGCAGTTCAGCGTGCCGCCAGCACAGCAGGCCATTGCGGTACTTAACGGTGACAGCCAGCAGGGGTCCTGGGTCGTCAGCCTCAGCCCGGATAAAACGCAGCTGATGGTGGAGGCCGTCAATGCCCCGGCCATTCAACCCGACCACAGTTTACAGCTCTGGCTCATCCCGCCAGGTGAGAAACCGCAGTCTCTGGGGCTGGTGACAGAGGGAGAGCGTCAGCGCGTTGACGTCACGTCACGCCAGATAGCACAGCTACCGACGCTGGCGATCAGCCTTGAGCCGCGCGGCGGTTCCCCGACCGGACAACCGACAGGGCAGGTACTGTATAGCGGTAAAATTATGCCTTTGTAGCCAGACTGGCCTCGGGTAAAACCGGAGCCAGTTGCGCCAGCAGTATCGCGCGCAAGCGCGCGGCGGCAGGCGGTAATACCTCCTGCCCCTGAAGCAGTGCCATGCCCAAATCCCCGACCGGCGGCAGCAGCGGATGATGTAAGACCTGCAGCCCCTGCGGAAGCCCAAACTGAGTGCGCAGGGTCACGCCCAGTCCGGCGGAGGCCGCGGCCCAGAGTCCGCTCAGGCTTCTGCTGGTAAAAGCTACCCGCCACGGTATGGCGGCGTGATCCAGTGCATCGATTGCCCGGGTGCGCATCAGACAGGGTGCCTCAAACAGCAACAGCGGCAACGCCTCACCCTGCTCTAACCATTGCGCCAGCTGAAACCCTTCACGCCCTATCCAGCGCAGTGCGGCGGCCGGCAGCGGCTGCGTAAAGCGTGACGTGTCATCCCCCTGCCAGCACAATGCCAGGTCAAGCTCCCCCTGACGCATTCCCTGCAGTAATTCACTGTTACGGCCAATGCGTGCAGAGACCTGTATCAGCGGATGTGCCCGCGAAAACTGCCCCAGCAGTTCCGGCAGCACGATCTCGCCAAAATCTTCCTGTAACCCTATGCGCACGCTACCGCCAATATCCCGACCGGACAGCGCACTGAAGGCCTCATCATTGAGCGCCAGTAATCGCCTGCCATAAGCCATCAGCAGCTCGCCGTTATCAGTCAGTGCCAGCCGTCGCCCGGCCTTCTGTAACAGCGGCAGCCCTGTTTGCTGTTCCAGTTTTTTTAGCTGCGCACTAACGGCGGAGGTCGAGCGACTCAACCGGTCGGCGGCCTGGGAAAAACTCCCCAGTTCAATACCGAGCACAAACGTGCGTAACGCATCCAGATCGAAAGTCATACGTTTAAACGACTGCATTCATCATCCTGTTTTTCGGGATTATCGATACGAATATATGCGATTTTATAAACTATTTTTACGTTCTATGCTGCTGTCTTCTTCCACAGAAAAGGAACAGCCGCATGACAGCACCGCTTGACCGTGACAGCCTGGCCAGCGTGTCCCCCGTGCTTGCCGCCATTACAGAACAGACTCTGTTTGGCACGATCTGGCAGCGTAGCGAATTAAACAAACGTGAACGCAGTCTGATCACCCTGGCCGCGTTAATCGCGCTCGGCCGCCACCAGCAGTTATCCTGGCATCTGGATTTCGCCCGGCAGAATGGTCTGACTGACAGCGAAATCGCGGAAGCGATGACACATCTGGCGTTTTATTGCGGCTGGCCCGCAGCCGTTTCAGCACTCAGCCTGCTGCCTCAGCCAGGCAGCAAACCTCAGGAGTAACTTATGCCATTTACCCGGATTGCCCTGCCCGGGGGCACCACGCCCCCTTTCAAACAGGCGCTGTCAGAGATCCTGCACCGTACGCTGGTGGATTTTTTCGACGTACCGCCGGATGACTGCTTTCAACTGCTGGACGAATATGCGCCAGACCAGCGGGTGTATCCACGCCACTATCTTGGCGGCCCGCGATCTGAGGGATTTGTCTGGTTTCATATCACCGCAGGCAGGCCCAGAACGGTGGAGCAAAAACAGCAGTTTTATCATCACCTGGCACATCGACTCTCCGGCGAGCTGGCGATACGCCCGGAAGATGTGATGGTCACACTGAGTTTTACCCAGCCTGAGGACTGGTCTTTCGCCAGCGGTAACGCTTTTCACTGGCCAGCGGAGAACACATTATGATCGCCATGCAATATCGTTTCCGCCTGCCACATGACTATGACATGGCAATCATCACCACCCGTATCGGCGAAAATGGTCACCGGCTTGATGGTTTCCCTGGCCTGCTTCTGAAAGCCTATTGCTACGCTGATTATGGCAGCCCACAACATTCTCCCGAGCCGCTGTATGCGCCTTTTTACCTCTGGCAGGACAGTGAGAGTATGACGCGCTTTCTCACCAGCAGTGCGTTTCAGCGGCTGACTCAGGATTATGGCTGGCCGCAGATCGACAGCTGGCTGGTCCTGCACTACCAACCGGCATCGGCACTGGCGAACGCCGGTTTTGCCAGGCGTATTATTACCCCCATATCCCCCTATACAGATCTCACACGTTACCGCCCAGAGATCGAAGAACAGGCAGCCTCAGTCAGTCAGATCCTTGCATGGGATGTACAAACCTGGCGGCATTTAACCTTTCAGATAAGCCCGCGGCCGTTGAGTGACGTGAATGCCGCAGAATGCTACCGGGTGGGACACATCTCGCTGCCGCTACACATCGTGTAATCCGGCGGCGGTCGCTGGCATGGGCGGTATAAACACGCTAGCATGTCAGCCTCTGTTATCCGACCTTTCGGAGTTTGATCATGACATCCCGCCGTTACGATCCGGACAGCCGTCGCGCTGAATTAATGGGCCGTATTGAGGACGATATTCCGCCTGGCGTCGCCCAGGCACTGCGTGAAGACCTGGGGGGTGAAATTGACCTCTGCCAGGACATCACCGCCAGTCTGCTGTCTGCCGACACCGCCTCTCACGCCGTAGTCATCACGCGTGAACCGGGTATTTTCTGCGGTAAGCGCTGGGTGGAGGAAGTGTTTATTCAACTGGGGGACAAAGTGCAGACTGTCTGGCACGTTGATGACGGTGATACGATCGCTGCCGATCAGACGCTGTTTGAGGTCAACGGCCCTGCCCCGGTGATCCTCACCGCTGAACGTACCGCACTGAACTTTGTCCAGACGCTCTCTGGCGTGGCAACGGAAGTCAGCCGCTATGTCGCCCTGCTGGAAGGCACCCGTACACAGCTGCTGGATACGCGTAAAACCCTGCCAGGGCTGCGTACGGCACTGAAATACGCGGTACTGTGCGGCGGCGGGGCCAACCACCGTCTGGGTCTTTCGGATGCGTTTCTGATTAAAGAAAACCACATCATCGCCTGCGGTTCTATCGCCAAAGCCGTCGAAAAAGCCTTCTGGCTGCGCCCTGACGTCCCCGTAGAGGTGGAAGTCGAGTCGCTGGATGAACTGGAGCAGGCGCTGCAGGCCGGTGCAGACATCGTGATGCTGGACAACTTCACCGTCGGGCAGATGCGTGAAGCGGTGAAAATCAGCGACGGCCGGGCATTGCTGGAAGTCTCGGGAAATGTCACCGATCAAACACTGCGTACCTTTGCCGAAACCGGTGTGGATTATATTTCCGTCGGTGCCCTGACCAAACATGTGCATGCCCTCGATCTGTCGATGCGCTTTCGCTAAGGGTAACGCCGCGTAGCAGACATCGCGTCAGTCAACGTCCCCGTTTTACCTCAGGCCAGCCAGATACGCTGGCCTTTTTTTGTCCGCGCGGTGCTTTTGCGGGGTGGCTTCCAGCCCTGACGGTACCCATGCAACACAGCAACACACTTTACGACGTGCCTCTGAACAACGCGGTCTGACGCTGGCCGGAGGTTTCCCGCTGAAGTAGGGTACCTGCCTCAATACACAAGGAGGTTTGTTATGATCCACCAGCGGGGCTTTACCCTGATCGAACTGATGATCGTCATCGCTATTATTGCCATTCTCAGCGCCATTGGGCTGCCTGCTTATCAGGGCTATCTGCAAAAAGCAGCGCTCACCGATATGCTCCAGACGGCGATGCCGTTTAAAACCGCCGTCGAACTGTGCGCGATAGAGCGTGGGGGCAGTGGAAACTGTAGTGCCGGCAGTAACGGGGTTCCTGCTGAACGGACCTCGCACTATGTTTCTGCACTGACCGCAAATGCAGGGGTGATTACGCTTACCGGCCAGGAAAGCCTGCTGGGTTTAAGCGTTAAACTCACACCGCAGTGGGATAGCAGCGATGGGCAGATAAGCTGGCAGCGCAGTTGTACCAGTGGAAACGTCAGCCTGAAGGAAGCCTGTCAGGAGGTATTCCGTTTCGATGAGGAACAGATACCATGACCGCAGAGACTCAGCGTGCGATAGAAATCATCTGCCAGCAGCACGGGGCTATTATCATCGACTACAGCGCACAGCGGCTGCGTATTGCCACGGCGGAAACGCCCACTCATGAGATGATGGCAGCCCTGCGCTTTACTACCCACAGCACCATTGATGTTGAGTGCTGGCCACAGGCACGCATAGAGCAGTTTACCCGCGAACATGCCTCTTCCGTGCAGGGTTCGACGGAAAACCAGCAAGAATCCGCGGGATCGGCTGTAGACAAAATTGATATGCTGCTCACCCAGGCGCTGCAGAAACGCGCATCGGATATTCATATTGAGCCACAGGAAGCGGGGCTTCGTGTTCGCCTGCGCGTCGACGGCGTTCTGCAGCGCCTGCCTGTGGCGGGCCAGGATAATAGCGCTCCGCTGGTCGCCCGGTTAAAGATCCTCGCGGGGTTGGATATTGCTGAACGCAGGGTGCCGCAGGATGGTCAGTTCTCCCTGTTGCTTAACGGCGTCAGCGAGTCGTTTCGTCTGTCTACGTTGCCGACACGTTTCGGTGAGAAAGCAGTCGTACGGCTGCTGCAAAGTGATACCCAGGCTATCGCCCTGGAAAATCTTGGCATGCCAGCCCATCATTTGAAGCGCTACCGTGAAGCACTGTCCCGGCCGCAGGGCATGATTCTGGTGACCGGCCCCACCGGCAGCGGCAAGACGTTCACGCTGTACAGTGGTCTGAGCTGGCTGAATGCCATCACGCGAAATGTGTGCAGCGTAGAGGACCCAATCGAGATCCCTCTGCCAGGCATTAATCAGACTCAAATTCATCCCCGGGCAGGCCTGGATTTTCACCGGGTCCTGCGTGCGCTGCTGCGCCAGGATCCAGACGTGATCATGATTGGAGAGATACGTGATGGGGAAACCGCTGAGATTGCGGTTAAAGCAGCCCAGACCGGACATCTGGTGCTCTCCACCCTGCATACGAATTCCACGACGGAAACACTGGTACGTATGGGACAGATGGGTGTTCCGGGCTATCTGCTGGCCTCCGCGCTGAAACTGGTCATTGCACAACGTCTGGTACGCAGGCTTTGTCCCCACTGCCGTCAGCCTGCCGATGCCACGGCCCATTTTCCTCCGTCTGTCTGGCCCGGGACCGTACAGAACTGGCGCGCGGTAGGTTGTGAACACTGCTTTTCGGGCTTCTATGGACGCCTGCCCCTGTTTGAACTGCTGCCGATCGATGGCAGGTTACAGAATGCTCTGGCAAGATCGGCTCATCCGGAAGAACTGGCAAATATTGCCCGCCAGCAGGGGCTGAATTCCCTGTTTGTTGAGGGGCTGCACTGCGTCAATCGTGGTGACACCACCCTGGAAGAGCTGACACGGGTCGCAGGAGAAAGTCATGAGTAAACGTTCTCTTTATCGCTGGCAGGCGGTTGACGATGAGGGCGGACTCCATCAGGGATACCGCTTTGCCGCCAGCCCGCTGCAGATTGCCAGTGATCTGGCGGCGGCAAGTCAGCTACCGCTGAAGATCTCGCACGACCGCCGCTACGCCCCACGGCACTGGAAATGGGCGCATAAAACAGCCTTTGTGCGCCAGTTATCCACCTTGCTAAAGGCGGGAATGTCCCTGTCAGGGTGCTTACAGCTGCTGGCTGAGGATCACCCTGAACCGGGCTGGCAGGCGCTGCTTTCCGGCCTGCAACACAGCATCTCGGCTGGCACACCCTTTTCAGAAGCGTTAACGCACTGGCCTGACGTCTTTCCGCCGCTGTATCCGGCACTGATTCATATCGGCGAACTGACCGGTGAGCTGGACGAGTGCTGCCTGCAGCTGGCCAATCAGCAGGAGCGTCAGCACCAGTTGCAGATGAAGGTGAAAAAAGCCCTGCGCTACCCCCTGTTTATTCTCGTAGTGGCACTGCTGGTCAGTCTGGGGATGCTGGTCTTTGTTCTGCCTGAGTTCGTCGCTATCTACAAGACGTTTAATGCTCCCCTTCCCGCCTTTACCGCCGCTGTTATCGCTTTTTCACAGCTTCTGCAACAGCAGGCACTGATGATGATCGTCAGTGTTGCCGTTGCAGCACTCATCTGGAGGCACCGTCGCAGGACGTCTCTGCGCTGGCAGCGCGTGGAACAGCGTTTACTGCTTCGTTTGCCCCTGGTCTCGACGCTTTGTCAGGGCAGCCTGTTAAGCCAGATTTTTACCACTCTGTCTCTGACACAGCGGGCTGGACTGACATTACTTCAGAGCCTGCAGGCCGTGGAAAAGACACTGTCACCGCTGATCTGGCGTGAGGCTATTGGCGAATTACAGCGCCACATTGAGGCAGGTCATCCCCTGCATCAGGCCCTGAAATCTCATGCGTTGTTTACGCCTCTTTGCTACCAGTTAGTGAAGGTGGGTGAAGAGTCTGGTTCGCTGGATACGCTGCTGTTCAGGCTGGCGAACTGGCATGAACAACGCACCCACCAGCTGGCAGATACGCTCGCGGCGGCGCTGGAACCGCTGATGATGGTGGTGATTGGGGGGATTGTCGGTACGCTGGTGGTGGCCATGTATCTGCCCGTATTTCGCCTGGGGGATGCGCTGGGGTAGACATGCCCCGCCCGACGGGGCGGGGCTGGCCGGTTTAGCGGTTAAAAACGCGGTTTTCCTGCTCGTTAACGCGGATAAACGTTGTGCGCTTGGTCAGCTCTTTCAACCTTTCGGCACCCACATAGGTACAGGCTGAACGCAGCCCTCCCAGGATATCCAGAGCGGTGAGTTCGACCGGCCCCCGCACCGGCAGCTTAACGGTTTTCCCCTCCGCTGCCCGGTACTGTGCCACACCGCCAACATGACGTTTCATTGCTGACTCTGAGCTCATGCCATAGAACAGCATAAATTTTTCGCCCTGTTCTTCGACGACCGTGCCCTCACATTCATCGTGAGCCGCCAGCATCCCGCCGAGCATGACAAAATCAGCACCGCCGCCGAAGGCTTTCGCAACATCGCCAGGTACCGAGCAGCCGCCATCGCTGACAATCTGGCCGCCAAGACCGTGTGCCGCATCTGCACACTCAATCACGGCGGACAGTTGCGGATAGCCCACGCCGGTTTTCACTCGGGTAGTGCAGACCGACCCCGGCCCGATGCCCACTTTGACAATATCGGCCCCGGAGAGGATCAGTTCCTCCACCATTTCCCCGGTCACCACGTTACCGGCACAGATAGTTTTACCCGGGCAGGCTTCGCGGGCACGCCGCAGAAAGGCGACAAAGTGCTCGGAGTAACCGTTCGCCACGTCAATGCAGATAAAGTTCAGCGCCGGGGACAGCGCCAGAATCTGCTGCAGCTTGAGGAAGTCAGCCTCAGAGGTTCCGGTAGACACCATCACATGCTGAAGCACCTCCGGCGTGGAACGCTCAACGAACGCCCGCCACTGCTCAACGCTGTAATGTTTATGCACTGCGGTGAGAATATCGAACGAGGCCAGCGCCTGCGCCATACTGAAGGTACCGACGGTGTCCATATTCGCCGCAATAATGGGTACGCCAGACCAGGCGATGCCTGAATGCTTGAAGGTAAACTGACGCTCCAGCTCAACCTGAGAACGGCTTTGCAGCGTGGAACGCTTTGGCCGGATTAGAACATCTTTGAAGCCCAACTTAATATCTTCTTCGATACGCATAACAAATTTCCTGGTTGATGGCGTTGATGCAGTGACGCACCTGACGAGCTACGCTTGTTGTCACAAGCTGAGTGCCAGCTCCAGTGACGCTATCATACGCGCTAAAAACGCGCCGACAAGACTGCGAAATTGACTTTAATTACGTTACAATCTGATAAATTTATCTGTGAATTTGTCTTGTGACCTGTATCGCAAAACGGTGTATACGGCGTAAACGCAGTTCATCAAGGCACTGAGAGTTGAGTCCTATGCGCTATATCGTGGCGCTGACCGGTGGTATCGGCAGCGGGAAAAGCACCATTGCAAATGCCTTTGCCGGGCTGGGTGTGGATGTTGTCGATGCCGATGTCATCGCTCGCCAGGTCGTTGAAAAGGGACAACCCGTTCTGGACGTCATCCATGCCCGCTACGGCGATGAGGTTCTGCATCTGGATGGCGCGTTAAACCGGGCCGTTCTGCGTCAGAAAATCTTCAGTTCACCGCAGGAAAAGCGCTGGATTGATAATTTGTTACATCCGCTTATCCACGCCGCAACCCAACAGCAGTTAGCATTAAGCCGATCGGCATGGTGTTTGTGGGTCGTCCCCCTGCTGGTTGAAAATAACTTACAGCATCTTGCTGACCGGGTACTGGTCGTCGATGTTGACCGGGAAACACAGCTGAACCGCACCATGCGTCGTGACAATATCAGTCGCGAACAGGCGGAAAATATTCTTGCGGCGCAGGCGACGCGCGAAGCGCGCCTGGCAGTAGCAGATGACATTATTGATAACGGCGGATCGCCTGAAACGGTGATCGCGCACGTTGCCGCCCTCCATCAGCGTTATCTGGCGCTGGCGGCGGCAGCCTATCGGGATTAACTGTATGAGCACAACCGTTCTCTTTGAGCACCCTCTGAATGAAAAAATGCGCACCTGGCTGCGTATTGAATTTTTACTTAAGCAGCTGACGGCCAGTCAGAAAATCGTCGATCACCTTAGTGCCCTGACCTTTTTTCGCAATGCCGCAGAACTGCTGGATGTCTTTGAACGAGGTGAACTGCGCACGGAGATATTAAAAGAGCTGGAACGCCAGCAGCAAAAACTGCTGGGCTGGGCAGACGTTCCCGGCGTTGATATGTCACGCATTAATCTGCTGCGTGGCGAACTCAAGCAGTGTGGCGCTGCGTTAATGGCCGCCCCCCGTACGGGCCAGGTTCTGCGGGAAGAGCGCATGATCGGTCTGGTCCGCCAGCGTCTGAGTATCCCGGGCGGATGCTGTAGTTTTGATCTGCCGACGCTGCACATCTGGTTGCATATTGACCAGTCGCTGCGTGATCAGCAGGTCACCACATGGATAAATTCGTTAGCCCCGATACAGGATGCGCTGACAATCATTCTCGATCTGATTCGGCAGTCAGGGATCTTCCGCAACCACACCAGCCTGAATGGCTTCTTCCAGGATAATGCGGAAGGTGCAGACCTGCTGCGGATGCAGCTCCGACTGGATGATGCACTCTACCCACAGATTTCCGGCCATAAGAGCCGCTATGCCATCCGTTTTCTGCCGCTGGACAGCGAGCGCGGTGAGGTACCTGCCCGCTTCGATTTCGAGCTGGCCTGTTGTTAAGGGAAAAGTTATGAATGATGTCACCGTAGTGAACTGTCCGACCTGCCGCAAACAGGTCATCTGGGATGAACTGAGCACCTGGCGGCCCTTCTGCAGCAAGCGCTGCCAGCTGATCGACCTTGGAGAGTGGGCCGCTGAGGAGAAACGCATCCCCAGCAGCGGCGATCAGACCGACAGCGATGAATGGAGCGAACAGCCTTTCGATCGCGAGTAGACTCGCTGGCGCTTAAGCGCTGGCTTTCAGACGGGCAACGATTTCGACGTTGGCAGGAGGAAACTCTTCCGCCTGCAACTCCCGCTGGGGAACCCAGCGCTGAGGTTGCCCTTCACGCCCGTACGGTTCCCCCTTCCAGCGGTCGACGATAAAAAAATGCAGCGTGACGCGCAGATCGTCATAGGTGTGATCCACCGTATCATAGGGGGTCGCGTTGACGACTTCGATACCCGTTTCCTCCAGCAACTCACGCTTCAATGCCTGCTCGGGTGTTTCGTCTGCTTCCATCTTGCCCCCCGGGAACTCCCAGCGGTTCGCCATGTACGAACTGGCGGAACGCTGCGCTAAAAAAATGTCACCGTCCCGGCGAATAATCCCTACGGCCACTTGCAGATGTTTCATCATATCCTCACTTCACTGACGTATTTTCCCGCCACTATTCCAGCCTTGTCTGTCAATGACAAGGTGTTATCAGCGCAAGACTGGAAAGATCGAGCCTCGCCGCATCGCTGAAATGTAACGTGATGCAAATGCGATCTCCCCTGCTCCGCTATCTGCCTGCGGCGCTATAGTCGCCATAGTGTAGATAAAGGGGAGTGACAGAGTATGGATGCTGAATCGGAATGGATTTACCGGACGTTAATGGGCTTGTGCGGACTCTGCGTGGGTAGCCTGCTTAACGTCATTGTTTACCGCGTGCCGCTAATTTTACAGAGAAATGCCCCGCGCCGCGTCAGCCTGTGGTTCCCCGGTTCGTTCTGCCCCCGATGTGGAAAAACGCTAACACCGGGCGACAACATACCGCTGGTGAGCTGGATAGCATTACAGGGATGCTGTCGCTGGTGTCAGGAGCCCATATCGTGGAGATATCCTGCCACGGAAGCCATAACCATGCTGCTGACGCTGCTCACGGCCTCTCTCCTGCCTGCCGGACCGTTGCTGGCGGCAGCGCTACTGCTGGGCTGGTGGCTGCTGACTCTGGCGCTTATCGACGGCCTGCACTTTCTGCTGCCAGACTGTCTCACGCTTTCGCTGCTGTGGCTGGGCCTGCTCTGTCATCTCGCTGGCATCGTGCCTTCGGTCACTCTGGCACAGGGCGTGGCCGGTGCCGCAACAGGTTATAGCGTCTTCAGGGGGCTGGCGGGGATCTATAAATCACTGTCCGGTAAAGAGGGGTTGGGGAGAGGTGATGCGAAGCTGCTGGCGGCGGGCGGTGTATGGCTGGGCTGGCAGGCTCTCCCCGCCGTGCTGTTGCTGGCGTCATTGGGGGGATTGATGACGTTTACAGTGGCACGTCTCTGGCTCAGGCGGCCCCTCTCTGCCCCGGCTCCCTTTGGTCCGGCTCTGTCCATCGCCATCTGGCTGGTGTTTATCTGGCAAAACCGATAAAAAAAGGGCCGGAGGATCTCCGGCCCTGATGCAGATATCGGTGGCTGATTACGCCAGGCGACCGTGGCACTGCTTGTATTTTTTACCTGAACCACACGGGCAGAGATCGTTGCGGCCCACTTTACGCTCACCGGTTTGCGAGGAAAGAGACGCTGCAGCTTCCGTTTCTGCATCGACGTGGCTCAATTGCTGCTGCTGCGCCAGGTGCTCTGCTTCCAGACGGCGCTGTTCTTCCATCTGTTCAATTTCTTCCGGCATGCGCACCTGCACCTTGCTCAGGGTGCTGATCACTTCATACTTCAGTGATTCCAGCATGGCGGCAAACATGGCGAAGGACTCGCGCTTATACTCCTGCTTAGGATCCTTCTGCGCATAACCGCGCAGATGAATGCCCTGACGCAGATAATCCATCGCGGCCAGGTGCTCTTTCCACAGGGAGTCCAGCGTCTGCAGCATGACGCCCTTCTCGAAGTTGCGCATCATTTCCACGCCAACCACTTCTTCTTTACGCTGATACTGCTGTTTCGCCTCATCCATAATGCGGTCACGCAGCGTCTCTTCATGCAGATCGGGCTCTTTATCCAGCCACTCTTTAATCGGCAGGTTGAGGTCGAAATCATTGCTCAGGCGTTCCTGCAGCCCTTCAACATCCCACATTTCTTCCAGTGACTGCGGTGGAATGTAGCTGTCGATAGTCGCCTTGAAAACGTCATCGCGAATACTGGCGATGGTTTCTGACACGTCAGATACGTCCAGCAGCTCATTACGCTGTGAATAAATCGCGCGGCGCTGATCGCTGGCCACGTCATCATACTCCAGCAACTGCTTACGAATATCGAAGTTACGGCTTTCCACTTTACGCTGCGCGTTGGCAATCGCCTTGGTCACCCACGGATGCTCAATCGCTTCGCCCGGCTTCATACCCAGCTTACGCATCATATTGGTGACACGATCCGAGGCAAAAATACGCATCAGCGCATCTTCCATTGACAGGTAGAAGCGGGATGAACCGTTATCCCCCTGACGCCCAGAACGGCCGCGCAGCTGGTTATCGATACGGCGTGATTCATGACGCTCCGTACCGATGATATGCAAACCACCGGAAGCCAGTACGGCATCGTGGCGGATCTTCCACGCGCTTTTGATCGCGTCGATCTGTTCAGCGGTCGGGTTTTCAATCGCAGCAATCTCTGACTGCCAGCTACCACCGAGCACGATATCCGTACCACGACCCGCCATGTTGGTAGCGATAGTCACGGCGGAAGGCTGACCCGCCTGCGAGACGATATCCGCCTCACGGGCGTGGAATTTGGCGTTCAGTACTTCGTGTCTGATGCCAGCCTTCGTCAGCTCCTCGGATACCACTTCTGATTTTTCAATCGAAATGGTACCGACCAGAACGGGCTGGCCGTTAGCGGTACGCTCACGGATATCTTCGATGATCGCGCCGATCTTCTCCATTTCCGTCATATAGACCAGATCAGGCAGATCCTTACGCACCATCGGACGGTTGGTCGGCACTACGATAGTGTCCAGCTTGTAGATAGAGCTGAACTCAAATGCTTCCGTGTCAGCCGTACCGGTCATCCCGGCCAGTTTGTTATACAGACGGAAGTAGTTCTGGAAAGTGATCGAGGCCAGCGTCTGGTTCTCGTTCTGGATTTCCACGCCCTCTTTCGCCTCTACGGCCTGGTGCAGGCCATCAGACCAGCGACGGCCCTGCATGGTACGGCCGGTATGTTCGTCAACGATGATCACTTCACCGTCTTTCACGATGTAGTCCACGTCACGCGTAAACAGCACGTGTGCGCGCAGCGCCGCCGTCACATGGTGCATCATCATGATGTTGCCCGGCGAGTAGAGGGACTCTCCTTCCGCCATAATGCCTTCGCTGACCATCAGTTCTTCAACGGCAACCAGGCCGCGTTCGGTCAGGTGAACCTGGCGAGATTTCTCATCCACCGAGAAGTGGCCTTCACCCTGGAAGCTGTCGGAATCTTCTTTTTCCTGACGGATCAGGTTCGGGATGATTTTGTTGACCTGGATATACAGCTCAGAGCTGTCTTCTGCCGGGCCGGAGATGATCAGTGGCGTACGGGCCTCATCGATCAGAATGGAGTCAACCTCATCCACCAGCGCATAATTCAGCTTACGCTGTACGCGGTCTTCCGGGCTGAACGCCATGTTGTCGCGCAGGTAGTCAAAGCCGTATTCATTATTGGTGCCGTAGGTGATATCAGCAGCATACGCGGCGCGCTTTGCCGGTGCTGGCATGCCCGGCAGGTTGATACCAATGCTCAGACCAAGGAACTCAAACAGCGCGCGGTTATTTTCCGCATCACGCTGGGCCAGGTAGTCATTGACGGTCACCACGTGTACCCCCTGGCCGCTCAACGCATTGAGGTAAGCCGGCAGGGTCGCCGTCAGGGTTTTACCTTCACCGGTACGCATTTCTGCGATGCAGCGATCGTTCAGCACCATACCACCCAGCAGCTGCACGTCGAAGTGACGCATGCCGAATACGCGTTTGCTGGCCTCACGCACCGTGGCAAACGCCTCCGGGATCAGGCTTTCCAGCTCTTCGCCTTTTTCAAGGCGCGCGCGGAACTCAACGGTTTTCGCTTTCAGCTCATCGTCAGACAGCTTCTCGAAATCCGGCTCCATCTTGTTGATCGTTTCAACAGTCTTACGCATACGGCGCAGCGTGCGGTCATTACTGCTACCAAAAACTTTGGTTAATATTTTAGTTAACATAATAAATAATTTCTCTCTGCCACCGCCTTGAACGATGGACGCTTAATGTTTGATTTTAAACAGACGCTATTGTTATGAATTAAGAGACGAGAAAGGTCCGGCACGAATGCCCTGAACCTGAGCCAGCCAAAGGCCGGTTTGATGACGGGGAGCGGCTTCAACCTGACGTTGCGCCGTATAGCGAATAATGACCGGCGGTTTCGCCTCGTGGGTCAGCAGCGCATTCAGCGTGTCCAGCAAGGCCAGCTTGTGCGCCTGAAGCGGCTGTTCAGCCACGGCAGCGGGTGAAGCCGAGGGAGTCAGCGTGAAGGACAGGTGACGAATGACCGTGCGGATGGCGTGCTGATGCCAGTAATCTACGCTAAATGATGAACGTCGGGCGGAGTCAATAAGGGCAAGGCTGTCGAAGCGCGCAGCGGTGCCAATATCCAGGCTTCGTGACGAGGTTTCTGCTAAGGTAGTGCGATCGTGCGCTGACGCGTGAGGCAGGCCAAGACTCGCCGCGACCATCCCCAACAGGAGATGCGGCCAGAAATAGCGTCTGCCAAATTGTCGCCAACGATTAAGAATACCGATCACTGTGTTCCGCCGGAGCTTGTTATGCGAGATAGTCGCCCACAATCAATTGAAAGTTTTTTCGATATGGCTCAGGAGCAGAGCGTACTGCAAAACGTGCAGCAGCGTGCTATTGCCCTGAATAAACTGAATCGCGCAGTACAGGGGGTTATTCCTGCTCAGCTGCATCCCTGGTGCCGTGTGGCAAACTTCCGTCAGGGGATTCTGGTCATCGAAACGGCTAACGCCAGCTGGTTGATGCGCTTACGCTACGAACAATCCAGCCTGCTGTCAGCTTTACGTGCGCAAATATTACCATCATTGACGTCAATCGACATCAGGATAAATCCTTCGCTGGCTGCAAAAGGGCAGGAATCTGTGCAAGAAAACAGCACTCGAGCAAAAGACGCAGAGAAACCGCCGTTAAGACAGATCAGTGAGCAAAGTGCAGAGATTTTACGGAGTGTCGCGAGCCAGAGCCCGGAAAAACTGAAGAAGATATTAGAACGACTGGCCTCACTGGCCGGAGAGGGTACCAGCTCAACCAGTCGTAATAAGTAGGTTCAGGCTTACGCCAGAACCAGATTGGGTGCCTTGAATTTCACCGGGAGTGCAGCTTCGTCTTCAAACGTTGCCCATTCCCAGGCTTCCTGTTTCGCCAGAACAGCCTGTAACAGCTTGTTGTTCAGCGCATGACCCGATTTGAATGCGGTAAACGCACCAATGATGTTGTGGCCACACATATACAGGTCACCGATAGCATCCAGCATTTTGTGACGAACGAATTCATCTTCAAAACGCAGGCCATCTTCGTTCAGCACGCGGTAGTCATCTACCACGATAGCACAGTCAAAGCTGCCACCCAGGCACAGGCCACGGGACTGCAACGCTTCGATGTCGCGCATAAAGCCAAACGTACGGGCGCGGCTGATCTGACGCGCAAAGGCTTCGGCAGAAAAGTCCATGCTGTAGCGCTGAGAGCTTGAGTCGATTGCCGGATGGTTAAAATCAATGGTGAAGTCCAAAGTAAAACCATTATGCGGCGAAAGCTCTGCCCATTTGTCGCCATCTTCAACCCGGACAGGCTGTTTGATGCGCACAAATTTCTTCGCGCTGTTCAGCTCTTCAATACCAGCATCCATCAGCAGATAAATAAAGGGTGCGGCGCTGCCATCCATAATCGGAATTTCAGGCGCGTTCACTTCCACCACGATATTATCGATGCCGAGACCCGCAAGGGCAGCATTCAGGTGTTCAACTGTTGAAATACGTACGTCATGCTCATTAACCAGGCAAGTACAGAGCATGGTATCACGCACGGATTTGGCATCAGCCGGGAAATCAACCGGTGGATTCAAGTCAGTGCGACGATAGATGACCCCGGTATTAGCCGGCGCAGGGCGTAACGTCAGCGTGACTTTTTTGCCGGTGTGTAAACCGACGCCAGTCGTCTGAACAATACGTTTTAAAGTCCGTTGTTTGATCATCGCATTATCTCGCAAAAATTAGCCATCCGACCATCAGTTTACTCCACTGACGGGCGAATACTTTAACACAAAGAGCGAAGAATCCCAATTTCTCGGGTTATTCTTAGTCTGCCTGCTTACGCAGGAAGGCCGGAATATCCAGATAGTCAGGCTCTTTGTTCGTTTGTGCACCCGGATCGTTCACCACTTTCGCCGCCGGTTTTTGCTCCTGCGGCAGCGGTGCCATACCGTGCTGCTGATAACGATTGTCCATCAACGGCTGCGTGGTCTGCTTGCTGGTCACCAGGGTGATCTCAGGACGCTTATCCATGCCGATACCGGTTGCCACGACGGTGACGCGCAGTTCGTCATTCATTTCCGGATCCAGTGAGGTACCGATAACCACAGTCGCGTTATCGGAAGCAAACGCACGGATAGTGTTACCCACGGTTTCAAACTCATCCAGACGCAGGTCGAAGCCGGCAGTGATGTTCACCAGTACGCCGCGCGCGCCGGACAGGTCGATATCTTCCAGCAGCGGGCTGGAGATGGCCATTTCAGCCGCTTCTTCAGCACGATCTTCACCGCAGGCCACACCGGAGCCCATCATCGCGTAGCCCATTTCAGACATCACGGTGCGCACGTCAGCAAAGTCGACGTTCATCAGACCCGGACGGGTGATCAGCTCAGCGATACCCTGCACGGCGCCTTTCAACACGTCGTTCGCTGCGCCGAATGCGTCCAGCAGTGAGATACCGCGACCCAGCACTTTCAGCAGCTTGTCATTTGGGATGGTGATCAGTGAGTCAACGTGCTTAGACAGCTCGGCGATACCCTGCTCAGCAAATGCCATGCGCTTCTTGCCTTCAAAGTTGAAAGGCTTTGTCACCACGGCAACGGTCAGAATACCCAGTTCTTTGGCGACTTCAGCCACCACGGGCGCTGCACCCGTTCCGGTACCGCCCCCCATACCTGCGGCGATAAATACCATGTCTGCACCTTCCAGTGCCTGGCGCAGTGCTTCACGATCTTCTTCAGCAGAGTTTCGGCCCACTTCCGGGTTTGCACCCGCGCCGAGGCCTTTAGTAATGCCATTACCGATCTGAATGGTCTGGCCCACTGCTGTTTTGCGCAGTGCCTGAGCATCGGTGTTTACCGCGAAGAACTCAACGCCTTCGATACGCTCACGCACCATGTGCTCAACGGCGTTACCGCCGCCGCCACCGACGCCGATGACTTTAATCACCGCGTCATTGGTTAATTCCATAGGTTCAAACATAATTTCTCTCCGTTATGTGCCTGTTCGCCTGGAGATCACTAATAACGATACCCGCAACGTAAATTTGCTTAGGTATAGCATGATCCCCTTTGGTAAAAATTAAAACTCTTTTCTCAGCCAGCTGTTGATTTTCTTGAACCAATTACCCACTGAGGCTCTTTTTTCTACTTCTGCCTCACCGTTAAGGTGAGATTCTTTTCCGTAGTGCAATAAACCTACCGCTGTGGAGTAGTAAGGTTCCTGCGCGTAATCCGTTAATCCCGTGATATTCAGCGGCTGTCCGATACGTACCTGCGTGTGGAATACACGCTGGGCGCAAGCCGCCAATCCTTCAATTTGTGCCGCGCCGCCGGTCAGTACAATACCGGCCGCGAGGTGATGTTTAACGCCCTGCTGGCGAAGCTGTTCCTGCAGCTGCAGAATTTCGTCGTTCACCAGATTGAGCAGTTCGGTATAACGAGGCTCAATGACTTCAGCCAGCGTCTGGCGTTGCAGGCTGCGTGGTGGACGACCGCCTACGCTCGGCACTTCCACGTTTTCGTCTTTACCGACAATCGAGCCCAGCGCACAGCCATGACGCACTTTAATCGCTTCAGCATCTGTCGGCGGTGTGCCGAAAGCATAGGCGATATCGCTGGTGACCACATTGCCTGCATACGGAATCACTTTGGTATGGCGCAGCGCACCGCCGGTATAAACGGCGATATCCATCGTACCGCCACCGACGTCAACCACGCACACGCCCAGCTCACGTTCATCTTCAGTCAGTACCGCAAAGCTGGATGCCAGCCCAGCGAAAATGAGCTGATCCACTTTCAGCCCACAACGCTCAACGGCTTTGACGATGTTTTTCGCCATATCGTTGTGACAGGTAATCAGATGCACTTTGGCCTGCATACGGACACCGGATAAACCGACCGGGTTTTTGATCCCTTCCTGATAGTCGATCGCATATTCTTGTGGGATCACATGGAGGATGCGGTGTTCATCACGAACACGGACGGATTTAGCGGTATGTACCACGTTCTCCACATCTTCCTGCGTCACTTCTTCTTCGGAAATAGGAACCATCCCTATTTCGTTCTGGCAGCTGATATGTTTGCCCGATAATGCAAGGTAAACCGAGGAAATCTGACAGTCAGCCATCAGTTCGGCCTGATCGATAGCGCGCTGTACGCATTTCACTACCGATTCCAGGTCGTTAACACCGCCTTTATCCATCCCGCGAGACGGACAGCTGCCCACCCCGATAATATTAACCATGCCATCAGGCAGAACTTCCCCTACCAGGGCGGCCACCTTCGCGGTGCCTATCTCGAGTCCAACTACCAGTTTTCTGTCCGTCGACTTGATCATTGTTGTTTAGCCTGTGCCTGAGTCTGTTGCTGATTACTGTCAGCGGCCGCTATGGGGGCCGGTGCCCATCCTACCGCTGCGCCAGAGTCGTAGCGCAGATCGACGTAGGTGATGACCTTATTGTCCGTCTGCGCCTGCTGTTGCAGGGTGGGGTATAATTCGATGAAACGCTGCAGCCGCTTCATATCTTCGTTACGCCCCAGTTCAAGCCGGATGTCATTATCTAACACCAACTGCCACGAACGCCGTGCGGTCATGGACGCCGCTTTCAGTTTCAATTTGCTGGCCGCCAGTACGTTACTCATCTGGTGAAAGCCGGTTAACACTTCGGACTCGCTGCCCTCCGGGCCATACAGCATCGGCATCACTTCTTTGCCGAGATGGCTGGCCGGGACGCTAAACGATTTCCCCTCAGCATCAACCATGTGCACATCATTCCAGCGTGCAACCGGGACATACTCCACCAGATGGATCTTTAATTCGTCTGGCCACTGCTTGCGTACACTTACCTGCTGGATCCACGGCAGGCGCTCAATCTGCTGCTGAATAATGTCGACGTCCTGCGACATAAAGGTACCGGGTTCGCCGAGCGATAAAATCGCCTGACGGATGTCATCGTTGGTGGTGTAATGCGTCTGCCCCGTCACTACCAGCTTCGACAACGGCAGCCTGGAAGCATCGTTCATCCACTTCAGCACCACTAACCCCCCGGCCAGCATCACGCCGATCACCATCAGCAGGAAAACAATGCCTGCCAGGCGCGAGCCGTTACTTCGACCGGTACGCGCTTTTTCCTGCGCTTCACGGTTGCGGACATTCAAAGCAGCCTGAGACATATCAGTCGGCCAGTTCCAGAATGCGTGCCACCAGCTGTGAGAAGTTCATCCCTGCCTGTTTGGCCGCCATCGGCACCAGGCTGTGGCTGGTCATCCCCGGAGACGTATTGACCTCCAGCAGATAGAAACGCCCGTCCCCGCCCATCATCACATCTACGCGACCCCAGCCGCTGCAGCCCAGCGCACGCCATGCGGCGATCACCAGTTCGCTTAATTCGGCTTCCTGTCCGGCGCTCAGTCCTGACGGACAGAAGTACTGGGTATCGTCAGAAATATACTTTGCTTCATAGTCATAGAACTCACTGGCGGTCTGAATGCGAATAGACGGCAGAATGTCGTCCCCAATCACGCCAACGGTGTACTCTGGCCCGCTGAGAAACGCTTCCACCAGCACTTCGTCGTCATGACGAAATGCCTCGTCCAGGGCCGCCGGGAACTGATACGCCTCATTGACCCGCGAGATACCCACGCTGGATCCTTCACGACTCGGCTTAACGAACAGCGGCAGCCCGAGCGCATCAATACTGGCCAGCACGTCAGGCGTCAGGCCGTCATCCATCTGCTGACGCGTCAGCGCCACAAAGGGCGACACCGGTAAGCCACAGCCCTGCCACAGGTATTTGCTGCGCAGTTTGTCCATAGTGATCGCCGAAGCCATCACGCCGCTGCCGGTGTAAGGGATCGCCAGATAGTCCAGTACCCCCTGCAACGTGCCATCTTCACCGCCACGGCCGTGAAGGGCGATAAAGGCTTTCGCAAAGCCCTCTTCTTTCAGACGCATCACCGGGAAATCACGGATATCAACCGGATGTGCATCAATACCCGCTTCCTGCAGGCCTTTCAGTACCGCAGCACCCGACAACAGTGATACGTCACGTTCTGCGGAGGTTCCACCCAGCAATACCGCTACTTTCTCAGCCATGATGTTCCTCTTTATTCGTCTGCAGTTGTAACTTTTGGTCCGCCAGGGTGCGGGCTATACGGCCAACGTTACCCGCCCCCTGCACCAGAATCAGGTCGTTGCCAGACAGTTTTGGCAACAGCATTTCCAGAACCGCATCGTGGTCAGAGACCAGGATAGGGTCAACCTTACCCCGGCCACGAATGGTCCGGCACAATGAGCGGCTGTCTGCGCCCGGGATCGGTGACTCACCGGCGGCATATACATCCAGCATCAGCAACACATCGACCTGTGACAGCACGTTAGCGAAATCGTCGTACAGATCGCGGGTGCGGGTGTAACGATGCGGCTGGAAAATCATCACCAGATTTTTTTCCGGCCAGCCTGCCCGTGCGGCTTTAATGGTGACGTCAACTTCTGTCGGATGATGGCCATAATCATCCACCAGCATCGCTGTACCATGCTGACCGTTTACCTCGGCCAGCGGGTACTCCCCCAGGAAGTCGAAACGTCGCCCGGTCCCCTGGAAACTCAACAGCGCACTGAGAATATCTTGATCATCAATATTCTCTTCGGTCGCTACCGCCACCGCAGCCGCTGCATTTAGCGCATTATGGCGGCCTGGTGCATTGAGCGTGACGTGCATTAGCGGTTTATCATGACGCACCAGGGTAAAGTGGCCCTGTGCGCCACGCTGCTCGTAGTTCTCTACACGCACGTCGGCATCTTCACTGAACCCGTACGTGGTGATCTGACGACCTACGCGCGGAATAAGATCGCGGATCACCGCATCATCCACACAGAGCACAGCGCGACCGTAAAACGGCAAATTGTGCAGGAAGTTAATAAACGTCTGCTTCAGATTTTCAAAGTCGCCCTGGTAGGTATCCATATGATCGGCTTCGATATTCGTCACGATGGCGACCATAGGTTGCAGATGCAGGAACGACGCATCGCTCTCATCCGCTTCTGCAATCAGGTAGCGGCTGCTGCCGAGACGCGCATGGGTCCCCGCTGCCTTGACCAGCCCGCCATTCACAAACGTCGGATCCAACCCGCCTTCAGCATAAATGCTCGACACCATCGCCGTGGTGGTCGTTTTACCGTGCGTGCCGGCAACGGCGATACCATGGCGGAAGCGCATCAGTTCAGCCAGCATCTCAGCGCGACGGATCACCGGAATGCGCGCTTCACGCGCGGCAACCACTTCCGGGTTATCCTGGGATACAGCGGTGGAAACCACCACCACACTGGCATCACTGACGTTTTCCGGGCGATGGTGAAAGTAAATGGTCGCTCCCAGTGCGCTCAGATGCTGCGTCACCGCGTTCGGTGCCAGGTCTGAACCGCTAATTTCATACCCTTCATTCGCTAACACTTCGGCAATACCGCCCATGCCGGCACCACCGATGCCAACAAAGTGAATGTGCCGGACGCGACGCATCTCGGGCACGATAGAACGCAGTTTTGCCAGTTGCTGTGTATTCATCTCTTACCTGTGTTGCTGTGGTTCAGGCATCCCTGAACCCGACAGTTCTGGATCAGGCTGACCTGACCCCTGGAAAATCATTTTGCCGCTTTACTGACTTCGGCCGCGACACGCTCTGTTGCATCCGGGATGGCGACCGCGCGGGCTTTTTCTGCCATCTGCAATAGCGTGGCGCGATCCCAGCGGGTCAGCGTGGCAGCGACCCCTTCCGCGGTAAACTGCGGCTGTTCAAAAATTTTGGCGGCCCCAGCCTGTTCCAGTGGCAGGGCATTCCAGTACTGCTGGCGATCTTTGTGCTGGAAAGGCACGAAGATTGCGGGGAGCCCTGCGGCCGCCACTTCACTGACCGTCAGCGCACCGGAGCGACAGACCACCACATCAGCCCAGGCATAGGCGCTGGCCATATCGTCGATAAATTCCGACACCCGATGCTGTGTCTGGTTCACCCGCGCATAGTGCTGATTAACCGCCTCCAGCGCGCCCTTGCCTACCTGATGCCACAGGCTGATGCCTTCGCCCAGCAGCTCTGCCACCTGTGGCATCGTCTGGTTCAGCACGCGCGCCCCCTGGCTGCCGCCGATCACCAGCACCCGCACGGGACCTTCTCTTCCCGCTAACCGCACCGCCGGTAACGGCAGGGCCAGTACGTCGGTGCGTACCGGGTTGCCCACCACTTCCGCTTTGGGAAATGCGCCGGGAAACGCCTGCATCACTTTAGTGGCGATTTTCGCCAGCCATTTATTCGTTAATCCAGCAATACCGTTCTGTTCATGGAGCACCACCGGGATACCGCAGCTCCAGGCTGCCAGTCCACCCGGGCCGGAAACATAGCCGCCCATACCCAGCACCACGTCCGGCTTCCAGGCTTTCATGATCGCCCGCGCCTGACGCCAGGCATTAAAAATGCGCAGCGGCGAGGCGATCAGCGCTTTGATTCCCTTACCGCGTAGCCCGCTGATCTGGATAAAATCAATGTCGATACCGTGCTTCGGGACTAAATCCGCTTCCATCCGGTCAGCGGTTCCCAGCCAGCGAACCTGCCAGCCCTGCGCCATCAGATGGTGCGCGACGGCCAGGCCCGGGAAGACATGTCCCCCGGTTCCGCCAGCCATCACCATCAGTCGCTTACCCGTCATCGACATCGACTACCCTCTGCTAAACGCCTGCGCTTTCGCCAGACGCGTTTCATAATCTATACGTAACAAAAATACGATAGCGGTCGACATGATAATCAGACTCGACCCCCCGTAACTGATCAGCGGCAGTGTCAGACCTTTGGTCGGTAACATGCCCGCTGCGGCACCGACGTTCACCAGCGCCTGAAAGCTGAACCAGACGCCGATTGAACAGGCGAGAAAGCCTGAAAAGCGCTGATCGAGCTCTAATGCACGACGTCCGATGGACATCGCGCGAAAAGCGACGAAGAATACCATTAACAACGCCAAAACCACACCGATATAACCCAGTTCTTCTCCGATAATCGAGAAGATAAAATCGGTATGCGCTTCCGGTAAATATTCCAGTTTTTGCACGGAATTTCCCAATCCCTGCCCCCAGAACTCGCCACGACCAAAGGCCATTAACGATTGGGTTAACTGGTAACCGCTGCCGAACGGATCTTCCCACGGATTCCAGAAAGAAGTGACACGTCGCATACGATAAGGTTCAGCGACAATCAGCAAACAAACGGCAAAAATACCCGAGCCGATAATCGCCAGAAACTGCCACAGCTTGGCTCCGGCAAGAAACAGCATGGCCAGCGTGGTAACAAACAGCACGACCACCGTACCCAGATCGGGCTGAGCCAGCAGTAATACCGCCAGCACCACCATCACCCCCATCGGCTTACAGAAGCCCCAGAAGTTGTTACGCACTTCTTCAACCTTGCGCACCAGATAGCTGGCGAGATAGCAAAACAGTGACAGCTTGGATAATTCTGCTGGCTGAATACGCAGCGGTCCGAGAGCGATCCAGCGCGATGCACCATTAACCGAGCTGCCCACAACCAGCACGATAAGCAGCATCACTATCGTACCCATCAGCATGATGTTGCTGTAGCGCTGCCAGAAATCCATGGGCACACGCAATGTCACCAGCGCCATACCCATCGCCAGCAGGATGTAAAACGCATCACGCTTGGCAAAATAGAACGGGTCGTCATTCAAACGCTGACCCACCGGCATTGAGGCCGAGGTCACCATCACAAAGCCGAGGATGGCCAGACCAAAAGTCAGCCACAGCAGGGTACGGTCATAGAGAACGATTGAGCTCGTGTCGCTCTCTCGCGACCCCATCACCCAGGATTTCAGCCGTTCGGACAGGCCGCCGGCAAGACTCAGACCAGGAAAACGCATCAGTCAGCCTCCCGCGCCAGTTGAGCAAACAGATCGCCACGCTGCTCAAAGTTTTTAAACTGATCGAGGCTGGCGCAGGCAGGCGACAGCAGGACCAGGTCACCGGGCTGCACTTGAGCGGCAATCTGCTGCACCGCTTCCGCCAGGGTTTCGGTCTGGACGGCAATCTCCGGACGTAATGCTGCCAGCGCCTCACCGTCGCGCCCAAAACAGTAGGTACGAATGCGATCGCCCTGCAGATAGCGGGTCAGGGAGCTGAAATCCGCCGACTTACCGTCCCCCCCCAGCAACAGCCAGAGCGTACCTTTTACCTGTAAGCCATTAAGCGCGGCTTCAGTGCTGCCAACGTTGGTGGCTTTCGAGTCGTTAATCCAGCGCACGCCGTTATGCTCGTGAACCAGCTGGAAGCGATGCGGCAAACCGCCAAAAGTGGTCAGCGCTTTCAGGCTGCTTGCACGCGGCAGGCCAACGGCATCGGCCAGTGCCAGCGCCGCCAGCGCATTGGTATAGTTGTGCTGGCCCACCAGATTCATTTCAGCGGTGTTCAGCACCTTCTCGCCCTTGACCCGCAGCCAGGTACTGCCCTGCTGATGGTTGAGGTGATAGTCCCCCACGTCAGCCCCAAAGCTGACGCAGCGTTTATCGGCACCGCGCACCGGCATGGTCATCGCATCATCGGCATTCACCACGCAGACCGCCGCGTTTTCATAGACGCGCAACTTGGCTGCCCGGTACTGCTGCATCCCGAGCGGATAGCGATCCATATGATCTTCGGTGACATTCAGGATCGTTGCCGCTGCGGCCTGCAGGCTGTGCGTGGTTTCCAGCTGAAAGCTGGAGAGTTCGAGTACATAAAGCTGCGCAGGATTATCCAGCAACATCAGCGCCGGCAGGCCGATATTGCCGCCCACCCCCACCTGCCAGCCGGCGGCCTTGGCCATTTCGCCCACCAGCGTGGTGATGGTACTTTTACCATTGGAACCAGTGATGGCGACAATGGGTGCCTGGGCTTCACGGCAGAACAGTTCGATATCGCCCACGATCTCCACGCCCGCATCTGCCGCAGCCATCAGCGAAGGATGTGCCAGCGCCATGCCGGGGCTGGCAACAATCAGGTCGGCGTTTTGCAGCCAGTCGTCATTTAACGATCCCAGCCAGCGCTCAACGTTTTCCGGCAGCTTCTCCAGCCCCGGCGGCACGACACGGGTATCCATCACGCGCGGCGTTACGCCACGAGTGACAAAGAAATCAACACAGGAGAGGCCGGTCAGCCCCAACCCGATAATGACCACTTTTTTACCCTGATAGTCAGCCATAGTTAACGCACCTTCAGTGTTGCCAGGCCAATCAGCACCAGCATCAGTGAAATAATCCAGAAGCGCACGATGACGCGCGGCTCTGGCCAGCCTTTAAGCTCATAGTGATGGTGGATCGGTGCCATGCGGAAAATACGCTGGCCCCGCAGTTTGAATGAGCCTACCTGCAGGATGACCGACAGGGTTTCGACCACGAAGACCCCGCCCATGATCACCAGCAGGAACTCCTGACGCAGCAGCACGGCAATAGTACCCAGTGCGCCACCCAGCGCCAGTGAGCCGACATCGCCCATAAAGACCTGCGCCGGGTAGGTGTTGAACCACAGGAATCCCAGACCGGCCCCGACGATGGCCGTACAGACGATCACCAGCTCACCGGCATGGCGCAGATAGGGGATATGCAGATACTCAGCAAACTTAACGTTACCTGTAGCCCAGGCGACCAGGGCAAAGCCTGCGGCAACAAACACGGTCGGCATAATCGCCAGCCCGTCCAGGCCATCGGTCAGGTTTACTGCATTACTGGTGCCCACAATCACAAAGTACGCCAGCAGCAGGTAAAGCAGGCCCAGCTGCGGCATCACGTCTTTAAAGAACGGCACCACCAGCTCGGTTGCCGGCGTGTCTTTGCCAATCATGTACATTGCAAAGGCCGCCGCCAGAGCAATCACAGACTGCCAGAAGTATTTCCAGCGGGCGATCAGGCCTTTAGTGTCTTTGCGTACCACTTTGCGGTAATCATCAACAAAGCCGACGACACCGTAGCCCACCAGCACGAACAGCACGCACCAGACGTAAGGATTAGAGGGATAGGCCCACAGCAGCACCGAAATGGTGATGGAGGTAAGGATCATAATCCCGCCCATCGTCGGCGTGCCGCGCTTGCTGAAATGGGACTCCGGACCGTCGTTACGCACGACCTGGCCAAAGGACATTTCCTGCAGGCGGGCGATCATACGTGGCCCCATCCACAGGGAGATAAACAGCGCGGTCAGCAGGCTGACAATGGCGCGAAACGTCAGATACGAAAAGACGTTAAAGCCGGAATAAAATGCGACCAGATGCTCGGCCAGCCAGACTAACATGCGCCTTTCTCCTGTAAGGTGTGCACTACCTGCTCCATCGCGGCACTGCGCGAACCTTTAACCAAAACGGTAATCTGTGGATGTTGTGACAGCAGTGCCAGCGCGCGGACGCTGAGTGCCGCCTTATCGTGAAAATGTTCACCGACGCCGCTGGCATCAGAGATGGCCTGACTCAGTGAGCCCACGCTGAGTACCTTGTCGACCCCGGCGGCGTGGATCGCCGCACCCACCTGACGGTGGCACTCGACGGCTTCATCCCCTAACTCGCCCATATCGCCGACGATCATCACGCGGTAGCCCGGCATTTCGGCCAGCACCTGCGCGGCCGCCGTCATTGAGCCGACATTAGCGTTATAGCTGTCGTCCAGCAGTAACTTGTCCGCGCCCAGCACCACCGGGAACAGACGCCCCGGTACGGCGTTGAGCTGGCGTAATCCTTCCTGTATCGCACTTAATGGCGCACCGACGGACAGTGCCAGTGCGCTGGCCGCCAGGGCATTAGCGATGTTATGACGCCCCGGTAGTGGCAGGGTAATCGCCACGCTCCCCTGCGGCGAATGCAGCGTAAAATGCGTCCCCTGAGGAGTAATCAGCACGTCTGAGGCGTAAAAATCACTGTCGGACTGCTGCTCTGGTGAAAAGCGCCAGACGGTTTTCCCGTGCAGCACAGGCTGCCAGTGCGGCCAGTCGTTGCTGTCGCTGTTAATAATGGCGATACCGTGCAACGGCAGACCGTTAAAAATTTCCCCTTTGGCTTTCGCCACGCCAGCCAGCGAGCCAAAGCCTTCAAGATGGGCCGCCGCAAGGTTATTCACCAGCGCCGTTTCTGGTCGGGTCAGTTCGGTGGTGTAGGCGATTTCGCCCTGATGGTTCGCCCCGAGTTCGATCACCGCATACTGGTGCTCTTTCGTCAGGCGCAGCAGCGTTAAGGGCACCCCAATATCATTATTCAGGTTACCGGCGGTATACAGTGTCTCGCCGCATTGACGCAGCATGGCGGCGGTCATCTCTTTGACTGAGGTCTTGCCCGAAGAACCGGTCAGGGCAACCACGCGTGCGCCAGCCTGCTGACGCACCCAGCCTGCCAGCTGTCCCAGCGCAATGCGGGTGTCGGCCACCACCACCTGCGGCACGGCAACGGGTAAGTGCTTACTTACTAACAGCGCAAGCGAACCGGCCGTCAGCGCATCAGCCACAAAGTCATGTGCATCGAAACGCTCACCTTTCAGGGCAATAAACAGGCAGCCGGCAGTGACTTTGCGGGTGTCCGTGGTCACGGCTTCTATCGTCAGATCGCCGCCGTACAGCGTACCACCGGTAATGTCAGCCAGCTGGCTAAGGGTAAAAGCGATCATGCCAGCACCCCCAGCAGACGCGCGACGGTGACCCGGTCGGAGTAGTCGAAGCGCTGGTTGCCGATGATCTGGTAATCTTCATGGCCTTTGCCTGCCACCAGCACGATGTCGCCTTCCTGTGCCTGCATCACGGCGTTAGTGACCGCTTGCGCACGTCCCATCACCACGCGGGCGCGGCCTGCATCAAGAAGTCCGCTGAGGACATCAGCCACTATGGCGGCCGGATCTTCACTACGCGGGTTGTCGTCGGTGATCACCACAACATCAGCAAACTGTTCAGCAATCGCTCCCATTAGCGGGCGTTTACCTTTGTCACGATCTCCGCCGCAGCCAAACACGCACCACAGCTGACCTTTACAGTGCAGCCGTGCTGCTGCCAGTGCTTTTTCCAGCGCATCCGGCGTATGCGCATAATCCACCACCACGGTAGACTTACCCGGGGCGGTAAAGACCTCCATGCGCCCGGTGACCGGCAGCAGCTGGCTGGCCGTAGCCGTTAAGGCAGCCAGCGGATAGTCCAGAGAAAGCAGGGTCGCCAGCGCGACCAGCAGGTTACTGACGTTGAAGGCTCCCATCAGACGGCTGTCGATCTCACCCGGCCCCCAGCTGGAGTCAAAGCGAACCGCAGCCCCCCCATCGTGATACTGAACTTCAGTGGCTTTCAGCCAGCGCCCGCGGCAGGTGGGGTTAATGTTGTTTTCCATGCTGACGGCCACGGCGTCTGGCAGATTTTCCAGCCAGCGGTGCCCCACTTCGTCATCAGCATTAATAATGGCCTGCCCCACCTGATGCTCTGAGAACAGCAGCCATTTCGCGGCTTCATAACGCGCCATATCACCGTGGTAATCAAGGTGATCGCGGCTGAGGTTGGTAAAGGCGGCCGCCGCAAACGGCAGAGCGGCCACACGGTGCTGTACCAGGCCGTGAGAGGAGACTTCCATGGCTGCCAGCGTCGCGCCCTTGCTGACCAGCGAGGCCAGCAGGTGCTGCACATCAACCGCAGAACCGGTGGTATTTTCTGCGGGGGCCAGATGGCCGTACACGCCGTTACCGACCGTGCCCATCACCGCACCGGTTTCACCCAGCAGCTGGGCCCACTGTGCCAGCAGTTGGGTGATGGTGGTTTTTCCGTTGGTCCCGGTCACGCCAATCAGCTTGAGCTTCTCGCCCGGCTGCTGATAAAAGCGCCCGGCCAGGGCGGATAAGCGCTGAGAAAGCTGGGCAAGGTAAATGACCGGTACACCGTGCATGCGCACAATCTGCCCGTCTTCCGCCTCACCTTCGGCTTCGGCAATCACCGCCGCCACGCCCTGGGCAATGGCCTGGGGAATAAAACGGCGTCCGTCGGCCGCATGGCCTTTAATCGCCACAAACAGGTCGCCCGACGCCGCAAGGCGACTGTCCAGGGTCATGTCACGCAGCGGAAGCTCCGGTGCGCCAGGCACCCACGGTGCCAACAGGTCGCGCAGATTACGATCGGTCACTCGGTCCCTCATTCTTGTTAGTTACCATCTCGTTCTTGTCACTGGTGGGAGTCGGTAACGCATCCGGTTCAACGTTCATGGTGCGCAGTACGCCGCCCATGATGGCGCCAAATACCGGTGCGGAGACCGCACCACCGTAATATTTGCCCGCCTGAGGATCGTTAATGACCACCACCAGTGCAAAACGAGGGTTGCTTGCCGGTGCGACACCCGCGGTATAAGCAATGTATTTATTGACGTATTTTCCATCCGGGCCGACCTTTTTGGCCGTACCCGTTTTAATAGCAATGCGGTATCCCTTGATCGCGGCTTTCACGCCACCGCCGCCCGGGAGCGCTACGCTTTCCATCATGTGCAGAACGGTGCGCACCTGCGCTTCAGGGAAAATGCGCTGACCCGCCACTGGCGGGTCAACTTTGGTAATCGACAGCGGACGGTAAATGCCGTAGCTGCCCATCGTTGCGTAGACTCGCGCTAGCTGTAACGGCGTTACCATTAGCCCGTAGCCGAAAGAGAAGGTGGCCCTCTCTATGTCAGACCACCGTTGTTTTTGAGGATATAAGCCACTGCTTTCTCCGACCAACCCCAAATTGGTCGCTTTGCCTAACCCAAAACGAGAGTAAGTATCTACTAACGCACTGGACGGCATCGCTAACGCCAGTCTGGAAACACCAACGTTTGACGACTTCTGAAGCACCCCGGTCAGGGTCAATTCGCTGTAGCGAGCCACGTCTTTAATTTCGTGGCCGTTAATCCGGTAAGGCACGGTGTTCAGTACGCTGCCTTCGCGCACCACGCCACGCTGCAGGGCAGCCATCACCACCATCGGTTTGACGGTAGAACCCGGTTCAAAAATATCGGTGATCGCGCGATTACGCATCACGTCTTTCGTCGTACCCGCCAGGTTATTCGGGTTATAGGCCGGGCTGTTCGCCATCGCCAGCACCTCACCGGTGTTTACATCCACCAGCACCGCCGTGCCCGATTCCGCCTTGTTGAAAGCAACGGCATTATTCAGTTCGCGGTAGACCTGCGCCTGCAGACGCTCGTCGATGCTCAACGCCAGGTTGTGTGCCGCCTGGCTGTCTACCGAGGAGATATCCTCAATCACCCGTCCGAAGCGGTCTTTACGCACCGTCCGTTCACCCGGCTGGCCGGTCAGCCATTTATCAAAGCTTTTTTCTACGCCTTCGATACCCTGGCCGTCGATATTGGTGAACCCAATCAGATGTGAGGTCACCTGCCCGGCAGGATAGTAGCGACGTGATTCTTCCCGCAGAAAGATGCCCGGCAGTTTCAGTTTTTTGATGTAATCGCCAATGGCAGGATTCACCTGACGAGCCAGATAAACGAAGCGGCCTTTCGGATTGGCATTCACGCGCGCTGCAAGCTGGTCGAGGGGAATAGAGAGCGCATCGGAAAGGGCCTTCCAGCGGCTGTCGAGGGTGATCCCCCCTTTGTCGTGCAGCTCTTTGGGATCGGCCCAGATCGCATTCACCGGCACGCTGACGGCCAGAGGTCGGCCCGCACGGTCGCTGATCATCCCACGTGAAGTGGGGATCGCCTGCACGCGCAGCGAACGCATATCGCCCTCACGCACCAGCCGATCGGGGTTGATCACCTGCAGATAGGCCACCCGCATCAGCAGCCCGACCAGGGCCAGAAAAATACAGCCGCACAGCAACGCAAAACGCCAGCTAACAAAGCTGGCCTGATCTTCCTGGCGTTTCGACTTCTGCGTCTTACTTGCGGCTCTCATTGAGTCCGTGTGTCCTTATCGCTGTACCACAATATTTTCCTGCGAAGGATCAACATGCTGCATCTGTAGTTTCTCCGTTGCTATCCGTTCCACCCGGCTATGATCGCCCAGTGCATTTTCTTCCAGAATCAGGTTGCGCCACTCAATGTCCAGCGCGTCACGCTCCAGCACCAACTGCTCACGCTGCGCGGTAAGCAGACGCGTTTTGTGCGCGGTGGTGACGACCAGCACTGCCGAAACCAGCGAGGCAATCAGCAGGATCAGGGGGATCTTGCCATGCCGCAAAATATCGCCACCTATCACACCCGGCAGGCTGTGACGCTCATTACCGATCATGCTTCGGTACGCTCCGCAATACGCAGCACCGAGCTGCGGGCGCGCGGGTTGTCCGCCACTTCACTCTCACCCGGCATCATCTTGCCCAGTGCTTTCAGGCGGCGACCACCCAGACTGTTAAGTTGCGCTTCGGTCATGGGTATACCATGCGGTATCTGTGGCCCACGGCTCTGTTCGCGCATAAAGCGTTTTACGATGCGGTCTTCCAGCGAGTGGAAGCTGATCACCGAAAGCCGACCACCGGGTGACAGCGCGCTCAGTGAGCCTTTCAGCGCCTGTTCGATCTCATCCAGCTCACTGTTCACCCAGATACGGATGGCCTGGAAACTGCGCGTCGCCGGATGTTTAAATTTATCTTTTACCGGCGTGGCGACATAAATCACCTCGGCCAGTTCTTTCGTCCGCGTCATAGGCTGTTCACGATTGCGCTCCACGATGGCGCGGGCGATACGTTTGGCAAACCGCTCCTCACCGAAGGTCTTCAGCACAAAAACAATGTCCGCCTCTTCCGCTTTCAGCAGCCATTCTGCCGCCGACTGGCCGCGCGTAGGGTCCATGCGCATATCCAGCGGTCCGTCACGCATGAAGGAGAAGCCGCGCTCGGCATCATCCAGCTGTGGGGAGGAGACGCCAAGATCCAGCAGGATCCCGTCAATCTTGCCACTCAGCCCACGCTCTTCCGCGTATTCAGCCAGCGCCGAAAAGGGGCCATGGATAATGGTAAAGCGGGGATCGTCGATCTCAGCGGCGGCGGCGATCGCCTGCGGATCGCGGTCGATAGCATACAAACGTCCCTTCTCGCCCAGTTGGGAAAGGATCAGGCGTGAGTGTCCACCGCGCCCAAAGGTGCCATCAATATAGATGCCGTCAGGGTGAATATTGAGGCCGTTTACCGCCTCGTCCAACAGCACTGTGGTGTGTTTAAAATTATCCTGCATAGCTATAACGACAAATCCTGCAACCGGTCAGAGAGAGGTTCCTGAGAGGTGTGCTCTGCGTCAATATCTTCCTTGACTTGTTGATACCAGGTCTGTTCATCCCACAGCTCAAACTTGTTGAACTGCCCAACCAGCATCACTTCTTTGGTGAGGTTCGCATGCTGACGAAGCGTGTTCGCCAGCAGTAAGCGACCTGCATTATCCATCTGGCATTCACTGGCGTGCCCCAGCAGCAGACGTTGTACACGGCGCTCTGCGGGGTTCATGCTGGATAAACGAGACAGCTTTTGTTCAATGATTTCCCATTCGGGTAAGGTGTAAAGCAGCAGGCATGTCTGGTGAAGGTCAATGGTACAAACCATTTGCCCTTGTGATTCCCCGATCAGCGTTTCGCGGTAGCGCGTCGGCACGGCAAGCCGGCCTTTGCTGTCGAGATTGACTAACGTTGCTCCACGGAACATGCCAGCCTCACCCCCCACATCCCCAAAATCACCACTTAACTCCACAAATTCCCACCAAAAGAGTGTACGGAGCAGAGGAAATCATTGTCAAGCCGCATACATAGCCGATTGGCATTATTTCTTCGGAGGAGTAAACACGGGGAAGTTAAAAAAAAACCAAATGAAGATAAATCTTAGAAATAAACTAATGAATAACGTCAGGAAATTCTTGTGAACCCCTTAATTGCTCAAAAAATACCACTTTATCTCCGCACAAAATAAGCTGCCCGCTTTGCGACGTGGGCGGCATTTTAGGTTATTTCTTAAAACTTTCCCAGCATAACCCTTCTGAGCCCTGACGTTCCGCGCTCCGTCAGGTTGCAGAGTATTTATAAACGTCAGGGTTTATAATCAGATGCTGACATTACCGCACTCTTTTTACTTTTATTTACCTGAGGTAACACCAGATTAGCGGTTAAATTGTGCGCTTAAGGTTTAAAAGATATGAAAAAGGCAGCTTTCGCTGCCTTGTGAACTTAGTTCGTTTTACGGTTTAGTCGCCCACGCCGATATAGATTTCGCCGGATCCGCGTCAAACCGGGTTTCGGTTTACGGGGTTCATCCAGACTGGCGAGCACCAGTTCCAGCACTCGTTCTGCCACGTCCCGATGCCGCTGGCCCACCGCCAGAACCGGGCACTCGAGGAAATCGAGCAGTTCATGATCGCCGAAGGTGGCAATCGCCAGATCCTGCGGAAGCCTGCCCTCACGGCGCAGCGTCACGTCCATCACGCCCTGCAACAACCCGAAAGAGGTAGTGAACAGCGCTTCCGGCATCTCATGGGTTTCGAGGTATTTTTCAAACAGCGTGGCCGCCGCACTGCGTTCAAAACTGTTGGCGTAAATAAAGTCTATGGGACGATCGTCCCCTTTCCAGGCATCACGGAAGCCCAGCTCACGCAGGAAGCTAACGGACAGCTCCGGCAGTGCGCCAAGAAAGAGCACGGATTTGGCCGGGAGCTTGCGCAGTTCGGCCCCCAGCGCTTCGGCATCATCCTGGTCTGCACCCACCACGCTGGTGAAATGTTCACGATCCAGCGCACGATCCAGTGCAATAATCGGTAACGGGTCGTTGATCCAGCGCTGATAGAAAGGATGCTCCGGCGGCAGGGAGGTAGAGACGATAATCGCATCAACCTGTCGTTGCAGCAGATGCTCCACGCAGCGCATTTCATTATCCGGCTGGTCTTCCGAGCAGGCAATCAGCAGTTGATAACCGCGCTGGCGTGCCTGGCGTTCCAGATAGTTTGCAATCCTTGTGTAGCTGGTATTCTCCAGATCGGGAATAACCAGTCCTATCGAACGGGTGCGCCCGGCGCGTAACCCTGCCGCCACCGCGTTCGGATGGTAATTATGTTCACGCACCACCGCCATGACTTTCTCGACGGTTTTATCGCTGACACGATACTGCTTGGCCTTGCCGTTAATGACATAGCTGGCCGTCGTGCGCGAAACACCCGCGAGGCGCGCAATTTCATCCAGTTTCACAATAACCCCACACTTCGCTATGGATTAGTATTTGTAACATCTAACCGCAGAATACCTACGTGAGCAACCGCTTTTCATCTGCGGCGGGGGCTTTATGACAAAAATAAAAAAACCCGGCATTACGCCGGGTTAACTGACAATCTTAATTATCACGCTGGCGCATCAGCGCATGATGCGTTCGCCGCGTGCAACACCGACGATCCCGGATCGGGCGACCTCAACAATTTCCGCCACTTCGCGTACGGCACTGAGGAACGCATCCAGCTTATCGCTGGTGCCGGCAAGCTGAACCGTATAAAGCGACGGTGTGACATCCACGATCTGCCCGCGGAAGATCTCAGCGCAGCGCTTCACCTCTTCACGACCATAGCCGCTGGCCTGAATCTTCACCAGCATGATTTCGCGCTCAACAAATGCGCCCTGGCCCAGTTCGCTGACGCGCAGAACATCCACCAGCTTGTGCAGCTGCTTTTCGATCTGCTCAATCACCTTCTCGTCGCCCACCGTCTGAATGGTCATCCGCGACAGCGTAGGATCGTCTGTCGGGGCCACGGTGAGGCTCTCAATGTTATAGCCACGCTGGGAGAACAGGCCTACCACGCGGGACAATGCGCCGGATTCGTTTTCCAGCAGAACCGATAATACACGACGCATAATTAAGTCCTCTCCGTTTTGCTCAACCACATCTCGTCCATACCGCCACCGCGAATATGCATCGGGTAAACGTGTTCCGTGCCGTCAACGTTAACGTCGACAAAGACCAGGCGCTCTTTCGCCAGGTGTTCCAGCGCTTCCGTCAGCTTCGCTTCCAGCTCGTCCGGGCGGCTAATGGAGATCCCTACGTGACCATAGGCTTCCGCCAGGCGGACAAAATCAGGCAGCGACTCCATATAAGACTGGGAGTGACGGCCGGAATAGATCATGTCCTGCCACTGCTTCACCATGCCCAGGAAACGGTTGTTCAGATTGAGCACCAGCACCGGAATGCCGTACTGCAACGCAGTGGACAGCTCCTGAATATTCATCTGAATACTGCCATCGCCCGTGACACACACCACGGTTTCCTGCGGTAACGCCAGTTTCACGCCCAGCGCAGCCGGTAAGCCGAAGCCCATCGTGCCCAGACCACCGGAGTTGATCCAGCGGCGGGGCTTATCAAACTGATAATAGAGTGCAGCAAACATCTGGTGCTGACCCACGTCAGAGGTCACATACGCATCGCCATGGGTCAGACGACAGATGGTTTCAATCACCGCCTGAGGTTTGATCTTATCGCTGGTGCGATCGAATTCGAGGCACTGGCGCGAACGCCACTGATCGATATTCTGCCACCAGTCGCGCACACTGTCGTAATCCTGCTTCACATCGCTCTGCGCCAGCAGTTCCAGCATCTGTTGCAATACCTGCTTCGCATCGCCGACGATCGGCACATCCGCTGAAACGGTTTTAGAGATCGACGTCGGATCAATGTCGATATGCAGTATGGTGGCGTTGGGGCAGTATTTTGCCAGGTTATTAGTGGTACGGTCATCGAAGCGTACGCCAACGGCAAAAATGACATCAGAATGGTGCATCGTCATATTGGCTTCGTAGGTACCGTGCATCCCCAGCATCCCCACGCACTGACGATGTGTTCCCGGGAATGCCCCCAGCCCCATCAGTGAGGTGGTGACAGGAATATTCAGCGTTTCAGCCAGCTGGCGCAGCTCATCGTGGCAGGCGGCGTTAATCACCCCACCCCCGGCGTAGATCACCGGTTTTTTGGCAGCCAGCAGCGTTTGCAACGCGCGTTTGATCTGGCCTTTATGGCCCTGCGTCGTCGGATTGTATGAACGCATACTGACTTCATCAGGCCAGACGTATGGCAGTTTATTCGCCGGGCTCATCATGTCTTTCGGCAGGTCGACCACCACCGGTCCGGGACGTCCGCTGGCGGCCAGCCAGAAGGCTTTCTTCATGATGGTGGGGATATCTTCAACCCGCTTCACCATAAAGCTGTGCTTCACCACCGGGCGGGAAATCCCCACCATATCGCACTCCTGGAAGGCGTCATAACCGATCAGGGAGGACATCACCTGACCGGACAACACCACCATCGGAATGGAGTCCATATAGGCGGTGGCAATGCCGGTAATCGCATTGGTCGCACCGGGGCCGGACGTGACCAGCACGACACCAACATCGCCGGTCGCTCGGGCATAGCCGTCCGCCATATGGACAGCACCCTGTTCGTGACGGACCAGGATATGATCCACGCCGCCCACCGTTTGCAGAGCGTCATAGATATCAAGGACCGCTCCGCCGGGATAGCCGAATACATGTTTTACGCCCTGATCGATTAACGATCGGACTACCATCTCGGCTCCTGACAACATCTCCATTTTTGCCTCCAGGCTTTAAGGTGCTGATTTATCGACCATCGCGCAGACGTTTAAGGGCTGCGGGCGGCAGATAAGGTCAAAACCTGTTTTTATTATGCTCAGACAGTGGAAGTCATTTCCAACATCCAGGTACAGGGCGAAGCCCCAGTTTTTCGAGGTTATGGCAAATACCATAACCGTAGAAAAGTTGGCAGGCAAACGGCAAACCCTACGACACGTGCGGAAAGGGATAATTAAGGCTCTGCCGCCCTCCCCCTGCCATCGACGTTTACACTGTAATTCTGCGCTTCATAAAGCGGAATATACTGTGGTGATGAAATATACATTGTGATCGTTTTGTTATTAAAACCCTGCGGCCTTTAAAGCCCGGCGGCGCAAATAATGCCCACACTCCGGGAAGCGTTATTGAAGGTTGACAGCTCCGGTCTTAATCAGGTATCAATAAAGTCACTTGCAGAATTTAATGAGGTTTGAGTCCATGATTCGTTCCAACCGCCTACTCGGTCTACTACTAAACGCATCCCCTTTGCGCGGTAGACTTGTGGGCGGAATCAATCACTGATTCAGGCCTGTAAAACCTAAGAAACCCGCGCCGATGCGCGGGTTTTTTTATGCTCGCAGCACCCGGCGACGTAAACCCGATAAGGAACTATCCCATGAGCGACCACGTCATTATTTTCGATACCACACTGCGCGATGGCGAACAGGCATTACAGGCCAGCCTGAGTGTGAAGGAAAAACTGCAGATTGCCCTGGCGCTGGAGCGTATGGGCGTTGACGTGATGGAGGTCGGTTTTCCGGTTTCGTCCCCGGGGGATTTTGAATCGGTGCAGACCATCGCCCGTCAGATCAAAAACAGCCGGGTATGTGGCCTGGCCCGCTGTGTGGAAAAAGATATCGACGCCGCCTATGAAGCGCTGCGCGTGGCAGATGCCTACCGTATCCATACCTTCCTCGCCACCTCCCCTATGCACATCGCCACTAAGCTGCGCAGTACCCTGCCAGAGGTGATCGAGCGCGCCGTTAAAATGGTGAAGCGCGCACGTAACTACACCGATGACGTCGAATTTTCCTGCGAAGACGGCGGCCGTACGCCGATTGACGATCTGTGCCGGGTGGTGGAAGCCGCGATTAACGCCGGGGCCACAACCATTAACATCCCAGACACCGTCGGCTACACCCTGCCTTACGAATATGCCAATATTTTCAGCGCGCTGCGCGAACGCGTACCCAATATTGATAAAGCCATCCTGTCCGTACATACCCATGACGATTTGGGGATGGCGGTCGGCAATGCGCTGGCGGCAGTGAATGCCGGTGCCCGTCAGATTGAAGGGGCGATGAACGGTCTGGGTGAGCGCGCCGGAAACTGTGCGCTGGAAGAGGTCATCATGGCGATTAAAACCCGCGGTCAGTTGATGAACGTTCAGACGCGGATTAATCATCAGGAGATCTACCGTACCTGCCAGACCGTCAGCAAAATCTGCAATATGCCTATCCCGGCGCACAAAGCGATTATCGGTTCCAACGCCTTCGCTCACTCCTCTGGTATTCATCAGGATGGCGTACTGAAAAATCGTGAAAACTACGAAATTCTGACACCGGAATCCATTGGCCTGAAACAGGTTCAGCTGAACCTGACTTCCCGTTCCGGGCGCGCAGCCGTCAAGCACCGCATGGAGGAGATGGGCTACACCGACGCCGAGTACAACATGGATACGTTGTACGATGCGTTCAAAGCGCTGGCCGATAAGAAAGGCCAGGTATTCGACTACGACCTGGAAGCCCTGGCGTTTATCAATAAACAGTCTGAAGAGCCGGAATACTTCACACTGGATACTTTCAACGTGCAGTCCGGTTCAACGGTCATTGCCACTGCCACGGTACAGCTGGGCTGCGGCGAACAGCAGAAAACCGAAGCGGCCACCGGTAACGGTCCGGTGGATGCCGTTTACCAGGCCATCAACCGTATCACCGACTTTGATGCCGAGCTGATCAACTACCAACTGACCGCGAAAGGCCACGGCAAAGACGCGCTGGGTCAGGTGGATATTGTGGTGCAGTACAACGGCCGTAAATTCCACGGCGTTGGCCTGGCGACAGATATTGTCGAATCCTCCGCTAAAGCAATGGTGAACGCGCTGAATACCATCTGGCGCGCGCGTCAGGTGGAGCAGGAATTGCAGCGTAAGTCTCAGAATAAAGATCAGAAGGAAGCCGTATAAATGTCCCGTACTTACCATATTGCTGTATTACCCGGTGACGGCATCGGCCCGGAAGTGATGGCACAGGCCAGTAAAGTGCTGGAAGCCATTCGCCAGCGTTTTAATCTGCGTATCTCCACCAGCGAATACGATGTCGGTGGCATTGCCATCGATCGCCACGGTGTGCCATTGCCTGATGCTACGGTAAAAGGCTGTGAGCAGGCTGACGCCATTCTGTTCGGTTCGGTCGGTGGCCCAAAATGGGAGCATCTGCCCCCGACAGAACAGCCGGAGCGCGGCGCTCTGCTGCCCCTGCGTAAACATTTTCAACTGTTCAGCAATCTGCGACCAGCCAGCCTGTATAAGGGGCTGGAAGATTTCTGCCCGCTGCGCCGCGATATTGCCGATCAGGGCTTTGATATACTGGTGGTGCGCGAGCTGACTGGGGGGATCTATTTCGGTCAGCCGAAAGGCCGCGAAGGCAGTGGCATGCACGAACGCGCCTTCGACACCGAGGTATATCACCGCTTCGAGATCGAACGCATTGCCCGTATCGCCTTTGAATCGGCACGCAAGCGCCGCAGCAAAGTCACCTCTATTGATAAAGCCAACGTGCTGCAGTCCTCGATTCTCTGGCGTCAAATCGTCAATGAAGTGGCGCAGGACTACCCGGACGTTGAGCTGAGCCATATGTATATCGACAATGCCACCATGCAGCTGATTAAAGCCCCGTCGCAGTTCGACGTGATGCTCTGCTCTAATCTGTTTGGGGACATTCTGTCCGATGAATGTGCCATGATCACCGGCTCCATGGGGATGCTGCCCTCCGCCAGCCTGAACGAAAAAGGCTTTGGGCTGTTCGAACCGGCGGGCGGCTCTGCGCCGGACATCGCCGGGAAAAATATCGCCAACCCGGTGGCACAAATCCTGTCGCTGGCCCTGCTGCTGCGCTACAGCCTGAATGAAACCGGGGCGGCAGAGGCTATTGAACATGCCATTAATCGTGCACTGGCTGAAGGTTACCGCACCGGTGACCTGGCGGGCAGCGGCACGTCAATCGGCACCGATGAAATGGGCAGCACCATTGCCCGGTTTATTCGCGAAGCATAAAAATATGAAAACACTGTACGAGAAGCTGTTTGATGCGCATGTCGTGCACGAAGCACCCGGTGAAACGCCGCTGATCTATATCGACAGGCACCTTGTTCATGAGGTGACCTCGGCGCAGGCCTTTGACGGTCTGCGCGCTCATGGTCGCCCGGTGCGTCAGCCGTCAAAGACCTTTGCCACCATGGATCACAACGTTTCGACCCAGTCGCGTGATATTAACGCCAGCGGTGAGATGGCGCGGATTCAGATGACGGCACTGATGAAAAACTGTGAAGCCTTTGGTGTGCAGCTGTTTGACCTCAGCCATCAGTTCCAGGGCATTGTGCATGTGATGGGGCCGGAACAGGGCCTGTCACTGCCTGGCATGACCCTTGTTTGCGGCGATTCGCATACCTCCACGCACGGCGCGTTAGGTGCGCTGGCCTTTGGTATCGGCACGTCAGAAGTAGAGCATGTGCTGGCGACGCAGACGCTGAAGCAGGCCCGGGCGAAAACCATGAAGGTGGAAGTTTGCGGCCAGACCGCACCGGGCATCACGGCAAAAGATATTGCTCTGGCGATTATCGGTAAAACCGGCAGCGGCGGGGGTAATGGCCACGTGGTGGAGTTCTGCGGGGAAGCCGTCGCCGCGTTGAGCATGGAAGGCCGCATGACGCTGTGTAATATGGCGATCGAACTGGGTGCCAAAGCGGGGCTGATTGCTCCGGACGACACCACCTTCCACTACGTTAACGGCCGCCGTTTTGCCCCCAGAGGCGCGGCCTGGCAGCAGGCTGTCGACTACTGGCGCACGCTGAAAACCGACGACGGGGCACATTTCGATAAAGTCGTGACGCTGGACGCGGCTGAGATCGCGCCGCAGGTGACCTGGGGAACCAATCCCGGACAGGTAATTGCCGTCAGTGACCCAATTCCCGATCCGGCCTCCTTCAGCGATCCGGTAGAACGCGCCTCGGCGGAAAAAGCCCTGGCTTATATGGATCTGAAACCCGGCATCCGTCTGACCGAGGTGCCGATAGATAAAGTGTTTATCGGCTCCTGTACCAACTCACGAATCGAGGATTTACGCGCAGCGGCGGCAGTGGTGAAAGGACAGAAGATTGCGCAGGGCGTGCAGGGCTACGTGGTGCCCGGCTCCGGCCCGGTGAAGGCACAGGCGGAAGAAGAAGGTCTGGATAAAATCTTTATCGACGCGGGATTTGAATGGCGTCTGCCTGGCTGCTCTATGTGTCTGGCCATGAACAACGACCGCCTCAGCCCGGGCGAACGCTGTGCGTCCACCAGCAACCGCAACTTTGAAGGCCGACAGGGACGCGGTGGGCGTACGCATCTGGTCAGCCCGGCGATGGCCGCCGCCGCTGCAGTCGCCGGTCACTTTGCTGATATCCGTGAGCTGATTTAAGGAACTTTTATGGCGAAAAAATTCACTCAACACAGCGGTATCGTGGTGCCGCTGGATGCCGCCAACGTTGATACCGACGCGATCATTCCTAAGCAGTTCCTGCAGATGGTGACGCGCACCGGTTTTGGCCGCAATCTGTTTTTTGACTGGCGCTACACCGATGCCGAAGGGCAGATCTCTGACCCGGAGTTTGTGCTGAATAAGCCCGCGTTTAGCGGAGCCAGCATCATGCTTACCCGGGAAAACTTTGGTTGTGGATCATCACGCGAGCATGCGCCCTGGGCGCTGACCGACTATGGTATTCAGGCGATTATTGGCTCCGGCTTCGCCGATATCTTTGCCAATAACTCATTTAACAATCAGCTTCTGCTGGTGACACTGAGTGAAGAGGAAATTGATGAGATGTTCCGGCGGGTCGCCGACGAGCCGGGTATCCGGTTTACGGTTGATCTGGAAAAACAGCAGGTGCTGGCCGGTGAGAAAGTCTATTCCTTTGAGATCGACGGCTTCCGCCGCCACTGCCTGATTAACGGGCTGGATGCCATCGGTTTGACGCTGCAGCACGAGGCGAAAATCACGGCATACGAGCAAAAACAGCCCGCGTTTCTGCGTTAATTTGGCGGGCTGACCGGAATAGACGGTCAGCCCTGGCGATGTTCAGGGTCGGCCTGTTGTTGCAGCCTAGCCGTGGCGAAGCCCCCTTATATCGCTCTTTTTTCCCGCACCCGCCATGACAGCGCCAGCGCCAGCACTGCCAGCCCAAACGCGCCCCAGTAGACAGCGTGATGGCCGAAGGTTTCCGCCAGCGCCCCCTGAATAATCCCGGCCAGGATCACGCCGGTCGAAATACTGTTAGTAAACAGCGTGGTCGCTGCTCCCGGCCGGGAAGGCATTAAGTCCTGGAACCAGATCATACCAATCCCGGCAATAATGCCGATATACACCGCGTTAAACAGCTGCAGCACCATCAGTGCCGTCCGGCTCTGGAACAGCACCAGGCCAAGGTAAAACAGTGCCCCGCAGCCAATCGCCACCAGCATCATATTGCGTTTACCCAGCCGCTTCACGTAATGGCCCGCCAGCAGCATCACCGGAATTTCCAGTCCGGCCGCGGTCCCCATCAGCAGCCCGGCCAGCGTATCCGGCATCCCCAGCACGCTGCTGATATACAATGGCATATCAATGATATACATGGTGTTACAGGTCCACATCAGCACCGACCCGATAAACAGCATGCGCACATCACGGTTCTTCCAGCCGCTAATATGCGTAATCGGCACGTTCGCGGATACCGCAGCACGCGGCACCGAGGGCAGGGTAAACCAGACCAGCGCAATGCAGACCATAAACAGCAGCCCTGCCAGCAGAAACATGGCGGTAAAACCGTAATTCAGCGCGATAGCAAAGGAGAGCGGCGGCCCAATCACCCAGGCCAGAGAAAGCTGGGCACGCATGACGGAGCTGAACATCACCGCCTCACTGGCTGAGCTGTCTGCATATTCCCGCGCCAGCGCGAAAATTTGCGGCATCGCCACGCTGGCGATAGCAGAGAGAAAAACGCCAGCGGTGACCAGCGTCAGATAATGACGGTTAAAGGCAAAAAGGAGCGCGTTTCCTGTCGCCATCACGCAGCAGAACAGGATCAGCATCCGCCGATCGCCCCGGGTGTCGGATCGCTTTGCCAGAAGCAGGCTGACCACAATCCCCGCGACCGCATTGACGGTGTAAAACAACCCCACCCAGAATGGCCGGACCGCGACTTCACGGCTGAGAAACAGACTCAGCGTCGGGGCCTGCAGCGCACCGGCGATGCCGACCATAAAAGAAACCGCCATAAATGCCAGATACACCGGATGGATACGACGGCTAAGGAGCGATGACATGAATAAGGCCTCAGTGACGGGACAATGCGGATAACTACTCCACAGCTTAGAAGAAAACCCACGAAAAAAGCCAGCTATGCCGAAGCTAGCTGGCTGGTGAAAAGCACCATACTCAGAATACCCTTAATAGCAGGGAGATGAATAACGATGATCAAGTGCCATTCAGATATGAATGCCTCCCACTCTTTCATCTGCAGCCATTATCACCGTAATATAAGGCAGGAAAAACAGACAGCTTTTAACACAGGGTTCCTCTTTTATGTCCTCACCCCGTTTACAGCAGCAATTTATCCGGCTCTGGCAGTGCTGCGATGGTCAGCCTCAGGAGACCACCCTCAGCGATCTGGCGGTACAACTCAGCTGCTCACGCCGCCATATGCGCAACCTGCTGAATGCCATGCAGGAACAGGGGTGGCTGGAGTGGCAGGCCGAGGCCGGGCGCGGTAAGCGATCGCGTCTGACCTTCCGCTATACCGGGCTGGCGCTGCAACAACAGCGGGCTGAGGATCTGCTGGAACAGGATCGCATCGATCAGCTGGTGCAGTTAGTTGGCGATAAAAATCGCGTGCGCCAGATGCTGCTCTCCCATCTGGGCCGCAGTTTCCGTCAGGGAAAACACATTCTTCGCGTGCTCTACTATCGTCCCCTGCTCAATCTGCTGCCCGGAACGCCGCTGCGTCGCTCTGAAACTCACCTTGCCCGGCAGATTTTTAACGGGCTGGCGCGAATAAATGAGGAAAACGGGGAAATCGAGCCGGATATTGCCCACCACTGGCAGCAGATTGCACCGGATCACTGGCGCTTCTTTTTGCGCCCGGCGATCCACTTTCATCACGGCCGTGAGCTGGATGTCGACGATGTCATTGCCAGCCTGGAACGCCTGAAAACGCAGCCGCTTTACAGCCATTTAGACCGGATTGAGTGCCACACGCCGTGGACGCTGGATATTTATCTGCACCAGCCCGATAACTGGCTGCCGTGGCTGCTGGGCAGCGTCAGCGCCATGATCCTGCCAAAAGAGTGGCCGCATATGCGCAACTTTGCCCGTCAGCCGGTCGGCACCGGGGCTTACGCGGTGGAACGCAATCAGCACAGCCAGCTGCGTATTTCCGCCTTTGATGACTATTTCGGCTACCGGGCGCTGATAGATGAGGTCAATATCTGGGTCCTGCCGGAGATCAGCGATGAGCTGGTCTACTCCGGGGTCAAACTGCAGAGCGAAAATACCGATGAGAAGTCGGAAGAGAGTCGTCTGGAAGAGGGCTGCTATTTTTTGATGTTCGACCAGCGCTCTGAGCAGGGGCGCAATGAACAGCTGCGCCGCTGGATCAGCACCATTTTTAACCCGATTGCCCTGCTTAACCACAGCGGCATCGCCTATCAGCGCTACTGGTTCCCGGCTTACGGGCTGCTGCCGCGCTGGCATCACCGACGCTCAATGGCGACCGCAGAAAAACCCGCAGGGCTGACCTCACTGACCATCACCTGGTACAGCGATCATATCGAGCATCAGGGGATCGCCAACGCGCTGGGGCCGATCCTTGCCACGCACGGCGTCACGCTCATCACCCAGGAAATTGACTACGAAAGCTGGTATCGCGGTGAGGCGGAAAGTGACATCTGGCTGGGCAGCGCCAACTTCACGCTGCCGCTAGAGTTTTCCTTGTTTTCGCTGCTGTATGAGATCCCGCTGATGCACCACTGTGTGCCCACCGACTGGGAAAACGATGCGCGGCAGTGGCGCGAACAGACCCTGCCGCTGGCTGACTGGAGCAAACAGCTGATAGACAGTAACTATCTGCATCCCCTGTTCCATCACTGGCTGCTGCTGCACGGCCAGCGAAGCATGCGCGGCGTACGCATGAATACCCTCGGCTGGTTTGACTTTAAATCAGCCTGGTTCGCGCCGCCCGAATCATGACGCTTTCGTAACAAAGACGAAACCACTAGAATAGGCCGTTCTCAACGGGGTGCGAACACCCTGCTGAGACATTGCCCGACGCCGGGTCAATGTCTGTGCAGCATGTTTTCGCTGAGAAAAACCCGTCGAACCTGATCCGGATCATACCGGCGTAGGGATTTGAGAGTGTCACTGACTCAGATCCTTTGCGCATTTTCCCTTAAAGGAACGCAAAGTGTTGAAAAAATTACTCCCTCTGCTGGCGCTGTTTTCCCTGCCTGCCCTCGCGGCGAAAGATACCCTGACGGTTTACACCTATGACTCCTTCTCTGCCGAATGGGGGCCGGGGCCGGCGATTAAAAAAGCCTTCGAAGCGCAGTGCAACTGTGAGCTGAAATTCGTCGCACTGGAAGACGGCGTCTCGCTGCTCAATCGCCTGCGTATGGAAGGCAAAAACAGCAAGGCCGACGTGGTGCTGGGGCTGGATAACAATCTGCTGGATGCCGCCGAAAAAACCGGCCTGTTTGCGCCGTCAAAGGTAGACACCCGCCACGCTACGGTGCCGGGCGGCTGGACGAACACAACATTTGTCCCCTATGACTACGGCTGGTTTGCTTTTGTTTATGATAAAACCAGACTGCAGAACCCGCCGAAAAGCCTGAAGGAGCTGGTCGAGAGCGACCGTCCTCTGAAGGTGATTTATGAAGATCCGCGCACCAGCACTCCTGGGCTTGGCCTGCTGCTGTGGATGCAGAAAGTTTACGGCGATAAGAGCCCGGAAGCCTGGCAGCAACTGGCGAAGAAGACCGTCACCGTGACGAAAGGATGGAGTGAGGCCTATGGTCTGTTTCTGAAAGGGGAAAGTGATATGGTGCTCAGTTACACGACCTCGCCTGCTTATCATCTGATTGAAGAGAAGAAAGATCAGTATGCCGCGGCAAACTTCAGTGAAGGCCACTATCTGCAGGTTGAGGTGGCCGGGCAGTTAAAAGCCAGTAAGCAGCCTGAGCTGGCACACTCATTTATGCAATTCGTGATGACACAACCCTTCCAGAAAACCATTGCTACCGGCAACTGGATGTATCCGGCTACCCATACCGCGCTGCCAGAAGGGTTCAACACCCTGACCGTGCCGGCCATTTCGTTGCAGTTCAGCCCGCAGGACGTTGCCACCCAGCGCAGCCAGTGGATTAGTGAATGGCAACGCGCCGTCAGCCGCTAATTCCCGGCTGGTTAGTCCCGGGCCTGCTGGCCGGCCTGCTGCTGGTCAGCGTGGCCCTGCTGGCGTTTTTCGCCCTGTGGCAAAACGCGCCCGCCACGGACTGGCGCGGACTGTGGCAGGACAGCTACCTGTGGCACGTGCTGCGCTTCTCTTTCTGGCAGGCGCTGCTGTCGGCATTGCTGTCGGTACTCCCGGCTATTCCCGTGGCGCGTGCGCTTTACCGCCGTCGCTTCCCCGGACGTGGCACGTTGCTGCGGCTGTGTGCTATGACGCTGGTACTGCCGGTACTGGTGGCCGTGTTTGGTCTTCTCAGCGTGTACGGCCGCAGCGGCTGGCTGGCGCAGCTTTGCGCCCTGCTCGGCGTTGGCTACTCATTCACTCCCTATGGCCTGCAGGGGATCCTGCTGGCCCATGTCTTCTTTAATCTGCCGCTGGCTACGCGCCTGCTGCTCCAGACCTTACAGCAGATCCCCGCTGAACAGCGACAGATCGCCGCCCAGCTGGGGCTGAGTGGCTGGGCGCATTTTCGCCTTGTCGAATGGCCGTGGCTGCGGCGTCAGCTTCTGCCTGCCGGGGCACTGATCTTCATGCTGTGCTTTGCCAGCTTTGCCACCGTGCTGTCCCTCGGGGGCGGGCCGCGGGCGACCACCATTGAGTTGGCAATCTTCCAGGCGCTGAGTTTTGATTACGATCCCGGGCGGGCCGCCCTGCTGGCGCTGATACAGATGGTGTGCTGCCTCGGGCTCGTGATGTTAAGCCAGCGCCTGAGTAAGGTATTGCCGACGGGGAGTGACAGCCTCGGGGGCTGGCGTAACCCGCAGGACAGCGGTCGCGCCCGCCTGCTTGATGGACTGCTGATCGCCAGCATGCTGTTGCTGATCCTGCCACCGCTGCTGGCGGTGGTGGCCGACGGAATGAATCAGGGGTTTGGCGGCGTCCTGCACCAGCCCGCACTGTGGCAGGCGACGTTCACCTCGTTGCGCATTGCCCTGGGCGCTGGGGTCCTCAGCGTGGTGCTGACGCTGATGCTGCTATGGAGCAGCCGTGAACTGCGCCAGCGCCAGCGCCTGCTGTGGGGTCAGACGCTGGAACTGAGTGGCATGCTGATACTGGCGATGCCGGGGATTGTCCTGGCCACCGGTTTTTTCCTGCTGCTCAACCAGACCATCGGGCTGCCGGCGTCGGCAGAGGGGATAGTGATTGTGACTAACGCACTGATGGCGGTGCCGTATGCGATGAAAGTGCTGGAGAACCCGCTGCGCGATATGGCTGAACGCTATGGACGGCTCTGCCTGTCGCTGGATATTCGCGGCTGGAACCGTCTGCGGCTGATTGAGTTGCGCGCCCTGAAGCGCCCCCTTGCGCAGGCGCTCGCTTTTGCCTGCGTGCTGTCAATTGGTGATTTTGGCGTGGTGGCACTGTTTGGCAATGAGCACTTCCGCACCCTGCCGTTTTATCTTTATCAGCAGATAGGCTCATACCGCAGCAGTGACGGGGCGGTCACCGCGCTGTTACTTTTGCTGCTCTGCTTCCTGCTGTTCACCCTGATTGAAAAACTGCCGGGGAACCATGCTAAACCTGACTAATCTGACCTGGCTGTATCATCACCTGCCGATGCGCTTTACCTTCAGCGTGCAGGCGGGGGAACGACTGGCCATCCTGGGCCCCAGCGGAGCAGGAAAAAGTACCCTGCTGAGTCTGATCGCCGGCTTTCTGCCGGTCAACGGCGGCGAGTTGATATTGAATGGCAGCGATCACCGCAACAGCGCCCCCGCGCAGCGTCCGGTATCCATGCTGTTTCAGGAAAATAACCTCTTCCCCCATCTGACCGTGGCGCAGAATATCGGGCTGGGGTTACATCCCGGGCTGAAACTGAACCACCAGCAAAAGCACGCGTTACAGAACATTGCACAGCGCGTCGGGCTGACGGAACATTTGCACCGACTGCCGCACCAGCTTTCCGGCGGCCAGCGCCAGCGTGCCGCCCTCGCCCGCTGCCTGGTTCGTCAGCAGCCGATCCTGCTGCTGGATGAACCCTTTTCTGCGCTGGATCCGGCCCTGCGCAAAGAGATGCTGGGCCTGGTGGATGAGGTCTGTAGCGAGCGAAATATTACCCTGCTGATGGTGTCGCACAGCATTGAAGACGCCGCCGCGATTGCACCGCGTAGCCTGCTGATTGTCGACGGACGGGTTTACTGGGACGGCAGCACCGCGCAGTTGCAGCGCGGTGCCGTACCGGAAGCGACAGTGCTGGGGGTAACCTTAGAAGAACACGTCCCACAGTAGGTGGCGGAAAATCGGCATCATCGGATGGAACTGCAGGGCCGTGAAGCTGGCCACTGCCAGGAGCATCATCAGCGGAGCCAGCCAGCGCAGGCGTGTTCGCGGCAAATACACCGTCGCCCAGTCGTGCTGTTTGTTGGCACGCAGCCAGCGCCAGCACAGCCAGCATCCCAGCCAGACCAGGATCGCAACCCCCAGAAGCAGCCACTTAAACATCGCACTGTTGGCCTCTTTCGGCACATCAATCGCGACACCGGCGAGAATGCCCGGCAGTAAATAGAGCGGTGGCCAGAGAAGGCAGCCAATGATATTCGGGGGAATAAATTTCCGTATCGGCAGCTCCAGCATCCCGGCAACCAGCGGGATCAGCGGGCGGGTCGGCCCGACAAAACGGCCCACAATGATGGTGAACATGCTGTGTGCGTGCAGCGCATGTTCCGTTTTATCCATCAGCTTCTGGTGTTTTTTTATAAACGACCAGCGGTGCAGCGGCCCTTTAAACTGCCAGCCAATCAGGTAGGAAACCCAATCCCCCAGCAGACAGCCCAGCGTCCCGACGGCCCAGGCGGGATACAGGCCAATCTGTCCGCTGCCAATCAGAGCACCAAAAGAGGCCATCAGCACCGTGCCCGGTAACAGCAATCCGACCAGCGCCAGCGATTCAAAGAAAGTGATCAGCCCGACAGCCAGCAGCGACCAGGCCAGCGACTGGGTGATTAAATGTTGTAGCCAGGCTTCCATAATGTTCCAAACTGATTAACAGAATCCCGGATTGTCCAGAGGCTTCAGTCAAGCGTCAAGACCTGTTTTGTATGGGAACGTAGTATAAGAGAATACCTGCGTGAACACTGTATAAATAAACATGCTATTATTGAGCATCTGGCCGCCAGTCGCCACCATCATTCGAATGGCATCTGGGCGGCAAACGCAGGCGTTCCGATCGGCTGACTGAAGACAGTGATACGGGTCAGTGGGTACCGCCAACCCGGAGCAGCCTGAAGTCTTAAGGAGATAAGGTGAACGACGCACGTGCAGGATTTCTGTTAACTCGCCACTGGCGGGACACCCCCGCAGGCAGTGAAATCACGCTATGGCTGGCAACCGATACGGGCCCCCAGCAGGTGGTCCTGCCCCCGCAGGAGTCCGTGGCATTTATCCCTGCAGAACAGCAGGCCGCCGCCGCCGCGCTGCTGAGCGGAGAACGTCACTGGCGCTTTGCCCCCCTTGAGATGAAAGATTTCCGCCAGCGCCCGGTGGTGGGGCTGTACTGCCGCCAGCAGCGCCAGCTCCAGCGGCTGGAAAAGCTGCTGCGGGAAAACGGCATTACCCTGTATGAAGCCGACGTGCGCCCGCCGGATCGTTTTCTGATGGAGCGCTTCATTACCGCACCGGTCTGGTTCAGCGGCCAGCCCGCCGGGGATCGTCTGGTCAACACCCGGCTGAAACCCCACCCGGACTACCGCCCCCCGCTGAAATGGGTTTCCCTGGATATTGAAACGACCCGCCACGGTGAGCTGTACTGCATCGGACTGGAGGGCTGCGGCCAGCGAGATGTCTATATGCTCGGCCCGGAAAACGGCGATGCCAGCACACTCGATTTTCATCTGGAGTACGTTGCCAGCCGGCCGCTGCTGCTGGAAAAACTCAATGCCTGGTTTGCCCGCCACGATCCCGACGTGCTGATCGGCTGGAACGTCGTACAGTTTGACCTGCGCGTCCTGCAAAAACATGCCGATCGCTACGGTGTCCCCCTGAATCTGGGCCGCGGACACAGCCCGGCACTCGAGTGGCGTGAACACGGGTTTAAGCCGGGCGTCTTCTTTGCCCAGGCCAGCGGCAGGCTGATTATCGACGGTATCGATGCCCTGAAATCCGCGTTCTGGAACTTCGAGTCTTTCAGTCTGGAAGCGGTATCGCGCGAGCTGCTGGGAGAGGGCAAAGCCATCAATAACCCCTGGCAGCGCATGGAAGAAATTAACCAGCGCTTTGCCGAAGATAAGCCTGCGCTGGCCCATTACAACCTGAAGGACTGTGAGCTGGTCACCCGTATTTTTCAGCATACTGAGCTGATGCCCTTCCTGCTGGAGCGCGCGTCAGTTAACGGTCTGGCCGTTGACCGGCACGGTGGCTCCGTGGCCGCATTTGGCCATCTGTATCTGCCGCGCATGCACCGAGCAGGGTTCGTCGCGCCCAATCTGGGCGATGTGGCACCGGAGGCCAGCCCGGGCGGTTACGTGATGGACTCACGCCCCGGCTTGTATGACTCGGTGCTGGTGCTGGATTATAAAAGCCTGTATCCCTCAATCATCCGCACCTTCCTGATCGACCCGGTGGGGCTGGTCGAAGGGATGGCGCACCCGGATGAGGCCGATTCGGTCGCCGGCTACCGTGGGGCGCGGTTCTCCCGCACCACCCACTGTTTGCCCGCCATTGTGAACCAGATCTGGCAGGGCCGTGAAGAAGCTAAAAAACAGGGCAACAAGCCCCTTTCGCAGGCGCTGAAAATCATTATGAATGCCTTCTACGGCGTACTGGGTACCAGCGCCTGCCGGTTTTTCGATCCCCGCCTCGCATCGTCAATCACCATGCGTGGCCACGATATTATGCGTCAGACCCGTGAACTGATTGAAGCCGAAGGCTATGACGTGATCTATGGCGATACGGACTCGACCTTTGTCTGGCTGAAGTCGGCCCACGATGAAACACAGGCCGCGGACATTGGCCACCGTCTGGTGACTCGGGTCAATCAGTGGTGGCAGCAGCATCTGCGCACGACGTTCAATCTGGACAGCGCGCTGGAGCTGGAGTACGAAACCCACTTCTGCCGCTTTCTGATGCCCACCATACGCGGCGCTGAACAGGGTAGCAAAAAACGCTACGCGGGCCTGATCCGTCACGGTGATAATCAGCGTATGGTGTTTAAAGGACTGGAAACCGTGCGCACTGACTGGACGCCGCTGGCACAAAAATTTCAGCAGGAGCTTTATCTGCGTATCTTCACCGGACAGCCTTATCAGGATTACATCCTTGAGACCGTGCGCCAGCTGATGGCGGGTGAGCTGGACGACCAGCTGACGTACAGCAAGCGGCTGCGTCGTCCGCTGGGCGAGTATCAGCGCAATGTGCCTCCGCACGTGCGCGCTGCGCGCATTGCAGATGAACAGAATGAGAAGCTGGGCCGCCCGCTGCTGTATCAGAAAGGGGGCAAGATCCGCTATGTGATGGCAACGTCAGGCCCCGAGCCGCTGGAAGCCCGCCTCACGCCGCTGGACTACGATCACTACCTCACGCGCCAGCTGGAGCCGGTCGCCGATGGTATCCTGCCATTTATGCAGGATGAATTTGCTACACTGGTAACAGGACAGCTGGGGCTTTTTTGACAGGTGACGAACGGGCAGCCTTCCAGTACCATAGCGCCCTTCCTGAGTATCAACACCCTCATACTTGAAGCTGCTGTGCAGACTGCGTGCATTCATCGCCGGGCACTCTTTACCGGGCAGCAGTGCTATTGCCGAAAATAAACTAGACGAGAATCGAGCCGAATATTTATGCCTTTTACACTTGGTCAGCGCTGGATAAGCGATACGGAAAGCGAACTGGGATTGGGAACGGTGGTTGCCGTAGATACACGTATGGTTACCCTGCTCTTTCCTGCCACGGGCGAAAACCGTCTCTATGCCAGAAGTGATTCACCGATCACCCGCGTGGTGTTCAATCCCGGTGACACCATCACCAGCCACGAAGGCTGGCAGATGGAGGTTGACGAGGTCATAACCGACAATGGCGTAGTCAGCTATGTGGGTACCCGGCTTGATAGCGAAGAAGCAAACGTCGTGCTGCGTGAAGTGATGCTGGACAGCAAACTGGTGTTTGGCAAACCACAGGATCGCCTGTTTGCCGGACAGCTGGACCGCATGGACCGTTTTGCTCTGCGTTTTCGCGCGCGCAAGTACCAGAGTGAGCAGTATCGTCTGGCCACCAGCGGCCTGCGCGGCATGCGCACCAGCCTGATCCCCCATCAGTTGCACATCGCTCACGATGTGGGCCGCCGCCACGCCCCGCGCGTGCTGCTGGCCGATGAGGTGGGTCTGGGTAAAACCATCGAAGCCGGGATGATCATTCACCAGCAGCTGCTGGCGGGCCGTGCCGAACGTATTCTGATTGTGGTGCCGGAAACCCTGCAACACCAATGGCTGGTTGAAATGCTGCGCCGCTTCAACCTGCGCTTTGCACTGTTTGATGACGACCGCTATGCCGAAGCGCAGCACGACAGCGATAACCCGTTTGAAACCGAGCAGATGATTATCTGCTCACTGGACTTTGTCCGCCGTAACAAGCAGCGTCTGGAAAAACTGGCGGATGCCGAGTGGGACCTGATGGTGGTGGATGAGGCCCATCATCTGGTGTGGTCAGAAGAGGCCCCGAGCCGCGAGTATCAGGTTATTGAGCAGTTAGCCGAGCAGATCCCGGGGATCCTGCTGCTGACCGCCACGCCGGAACAGCTGGGCATGGAGAGCCATTTCGCCCGTCTGCGCCTGCTTGACCCTAACCGCTTCCACGACTTTGCGCAGTTTGTCGAAGAGCAGAAGCACTTCCGTCCGATTGCCGATGCGGTGGCGATGCTGCTGGCGGACAAAACCATCAGCAATGATGAGCTGAACCTGCTCAACGACCTGATGGGTGAGCAGGATATTGAGCCGCTGCTGCAGACGGCAAACAGCGATCGTGAAGGCAAACTGGAAGCCCGTCAGGAGCTGATCAGTATGCTGATGGATCGTCACGGCACCAGCCGCGTCCTGTTCCGTAACACCCGTAACGGGGTGAAAGGCTTCCCGAAACGCGAACTGCATCAGATCCGGCTGCCGCTGCCTACGCAGTACCAGACGGCGATCAAAGTCTCCGGCATCATGAGCGCGCGTAAATCAGCTGATGAACGCGCCCGCGATATGCTCTACCCGGAGCAGATCTATCAGGAATTTGAAGGTGACAGCGGTACCTGGTGGAACTTTGACCCGCGGGTGGAATGGCTGATGGGCTTCCTGACCAGCAACCGCGACAAGAAGGTGCTGGTTATCTGCGCCAAAGCCGCGACGGCTCTGCAGCTTGAGCAGGTGCTGCGTGAACGCGAAGGCATCCGTGCTGCCGTGTTCCATGAAGGCCTGTCAATCATTGAGCGTGACCGCGCAGCCGCGTGGTTTGCCTCCGAAGAGGATGGCGCTCAGGTTCTGCTGTGCTCAGAAATTGGTTCAGAAGGCCGTAACTTCCAGTTTGCCAGCCAGATGGTGATGTTCGATCTGCCGTTCAATCCGGATCTGCTGGAGCAGCGTATCGGCCGTCTTGACCGTATCGGTCAGGCGCATGATATCCAGATCCACGTCCCTTACCTGGAAAAAACCGCCCAATCCGTGTTGGTGAAGTGGTATCACGAAGGGCTGGATGCGTTTGAGCACACCTGCCCGACCGGTCGTACCGTTTATGACAGCGTCTATGCGCCGCTGATCGAGTACCTGGCCGCACCGGAGAATACCGAAGGCCTGGATGACTTTATTCACGAGTGCCGCAAGCAGCACGATGCGCTGAAGCTACAGCTGGAACAGGGACGCGATCGCCTGCTGGAGCTGAACTCAAACGGCGGTGAAAAAGCGCAGGCGCTGGCGGATAAGATCGCCGAACAGGATAACGACATTGAGCTGGTGAACTTCGCCCTTAACCTGTTCGATATCGTCGGCATTAACCAGGAAGATCGCAGCGATAACCTGATTATCCTCACTCCGGGTGACCATATGCTGGTGCCCGACTTCCCGGGTCTGCCGGAAGATGGCTGCACCATTACCTTTGACCGTAACCAGGCGCTGTCGCGTGAAGATGCACAGTACGTCAGCTGGGAACACCCGATTATCCGCAATGGTCTGGATCTGATCCTCTCCGGGGATACCGGCAGCTGCGCGATTTCGCTGCTGAAAAACAAGGCGCTGCCGGTAGGTACTCTGCTGGTCGAGCTGATCTACGTTGTGGAGGCCCAGGCACCGAAGCATCTGCAGCTAACCCGCTTCCTGCCACCCACGCCGGTGCGTATGCTGGTTGACCGTAAGGGCGCCAACCTTGCTGCTAAAGTCGAGTTTGAAAGTTTCAACCGTCAGCTGAACGCGTTAAACCGTCACACCGGCAGCAAACTGGTGAATGCGGTGCAGCAGGACGTACACGAGATTATCAAGCTGTCGGAAGAGCAGGCCGCGGTGGAAGCACGCAAGCTGATTGACGCGGCACGCATGGAAGCTAATGAAAAACTGAGCGCCGAACTGTCGCGTCTGCAGGCCCTGAGCGCCGTCAATCCTAACATTCGTCAGGATGAAATTGAGGCGCTGGAAAATAATCGTGAACAGGTGCTGGCTAACCTTGACGACGCAGGCTGGCGTCTTGATGCGCTGCGTCTGATTGTCGTGACGCACCAGTAAATGATGATGGCACCCTATCATCCGCCGCTGGAGCCGTGGCTGCATATCCTCTATCAGGATGAGCACATCATGGTGGTCAATAAACCCAGCGGGCTGCTGTCCGTTCCCGGCCGTCTGGATGAACACAAGGACAGCGTCATGACGCGCGTCCAGCGTGATTTTCCGACGGCAGAGTCAGTCCACCGGCTGGATATGGCCACCAGCGGCGTTATTGTGGTGGCGCTGACCAAAGCCGCCGAGCGGGAGCTGAAGCGTCAGTTCCGCGAACGTGAGCCACAGAAAACCTATGTGGCGCGCGTCTGGGGACATCCGCAGCCGGAGAAAGGGGTGGTGGATTTACCGCTGATCTGTGACTGGCCGAACCGGCCGAAGCAGAAGGTCTGTTTTGACACCGGGAAATCGGCCCAGACAGAATATCAGGTGCTGGATTACGCCAGTGATAACAGCGCCCGCGTGCAGCTGAAGCCGATTACCGGCCGTTCTCATCAGCTGCGCGTTCACATGCTGGCGCTGGGACATCCGATACTGGGAGATAACTTCTATGCGCACGATGAAGCCAGAATGATGGCTCCCCGTCTGCAGCTGCATGCCGAAAGCCTGAGCATTACTCATCCGCAGTACGGCACGCCAATGACATTCCGCCAGCCAGCGGAATTCTAATCCGGCACGGGGCGGACCTTTTCGGTCCGCCCTTTTTCACCGGTTATTTAAATCCTTTCTCGCGCTTGATCAGGTCGTATGCCCCCTGAATTTCCTGCGCTTTCTGCTTCGCCATCTCCATCATTTCCGGCGGTAAGCCTTTCGCTACCAGCTTATCCGGGTGATGTTCGCTCATCAGCTTACGGTAGGCACGCTTTATCGTAGTGGCATCGTCGCTGCTCCTGACCCCCAGTACGCTGCAGGCATCGTCCAGCGTCGGCCCGCGCTGTGCCCCCGCGAACCCGCCCTGCGAAGACCCGCCCTGATACGCCCCGCCGCCGAACTGCTGACCGCTTTCCATCATGCGCAGGAACTGATCAAACTGCGCCCGGGAAATACCCAACTCCTCAGCGATCACATACAACACCTGCCGTTCATTGGGATGCAGTGAACCGTCGGCAAAGGCGGCCTGAATCTGAATTTCCAGAAACATTCGGATCAGGTCAAAGCGGCCAAAGCAGGCGCTACGCAGTTCACGCAGCTTGTCGCGCAGAGGATAGTCGCCCTGCTTACCCTCACGAAAAGCCTGCTGTGCAGCCGTCCTTCCACCCGCATCAAGCTGCATACGATCCATTAACAGTGACGCCATCTGAATATCAGCGTCCGTCACCCGGCCTTTTGATTTCGTCAGGTGCCCCATCACCTGGAACGTGGTGCGGAAAAACAGCGCCTGGCGGGTCTGCTGATTCGCAAAATATCCCTGACGGGCAGGTGAGCGCGCTTTATCAATCAGATGTCCGGCCAGCAGGCCAAAAACCACGCCCCAGAAGCCCGCGCCGGACAATAAACCCAGCACAAGACCCAAAACTTTTCCCCAATAGCGCATATACTCCTCAATTCGCCATGCTGAAGGCTAAAAATTGCATTATCATACCTGTCATTTCTCTCACAGCCTATTGGTACGCGGCCAGACAATCAGAAGTATACCCGAATGATTTCAAGAAGCAGAAGGCAGTTCCGGGCTAACCCCGCACACCGACTAAAAACAGGTGACCCGGGAGAGCAGCGCTGTCAAACTCAACATATGCTTGAAAGATTAAGGGTATGACTAGCGCAATGCAGTTGAGTACGTTAGTCTCTGACCGTTTGTCGGCATGATGCCAGTGATCACGGAATTCTCGATACCGCGTATGAATAAAAGACTACCTACATTGCTGGCCACATTAATTGGTACAGCGCTCTACAGCCAGCAAGGGCTGGCCGATGACCTCGCATCGCAGTGTATGCTTGGGGTGCCCAGCTACGACCGTCCTCTGGTGCAGGGAAAGGCCAGCAATCAGCTCCCCGTCACCATTGATGCGGATACCGCCAAAGGCAACTATCCCGACAACGCCGTTTTTACCGGTAATGTTGATATCCGACAGGGCAACAGCCGACTGCAGTCCGACGAAGTTCAACTGCATCAAAAGATGCTTGACGGGCAGACGACCCCGACGCGCACCGTCGATGCCCTCGGTAATGTGCACTATGATGACAACCAGGTCATCCTGAAAGGTCCGAAAGCCTGGTCCAATCTGAATACCAAAGATACCAACGTCTGGAACGGTAATTATCAGATGGTGGGTCGCCAGGGACGCGGTGTCGCGGACCAGATGAAGTTGCGTGACAATAACCGCTACACAATCCTGGAAAATGGCACGTTTACCTCCTGCCTGCCGGGACAAAACAGCTGGAGCGTGGTGGGTTCTGAAGTGATCCATGACCGCGATGAGCAGCTGGCTGAAATCTGGAATGCCCGCTTTAAAATCGGACCGGTGCCGGTCTTTTACAGCCCTTACCTGCAGCTGCCAGTCGGCGATAAGCGCCGCTCCGGGTTCCTGATCCCGAATGCCAAATACGGCAGTAATACTGGCTTCGAATTTATGCTGCCGTATTACTGGAATATTGCGCCACAGGCGGATGCCACGCTGACGCCGCACTACATCAGCCGCCGTGGTATGCAGTGGCAAAATGAGTTCCGCTACCTGACCGTTGCCGGCCAGGGCCTGATGCAGTTCGACTACCTCGGTACGGACAGCCTGTATAACAGAGAGCATCCGGACGATAAAGATTCCAACCGCTGGCTGTTCTACTGGCGTCATGCCGGCGTTTACGATCAGCACTGGCGCTTCAACGCTGACTATACCAAAGTCAGCGATCCGTACTATTTTACCGATCTTGACTCCACGTATGGCTCCACCACTGACGGTTACGTCACGCAGAAGTTCAGTATTGGCTACGCCGATACCAACTGGGATGCCACACTGTCGACCAAGCAGTTCCAGATTTTCTCGACCAACGCCACCCGTGACGTCTATCGTGCCGAGCCCCAGCTTGATATTAACGCTTATCAGAACGATGTCGGACCGTTCGATACCCATCTCTATGCCCAGGCGGTGAAGTTCACCAATGTCAATGAGAAGCTGCCGGACGCTACGCGTCTGCACCTTGAGCCGACCATTGATTTGCCGTTGTCAAACGGCTGGGGAAGCCTGAATACCGAAGCCAAACTGCTGGCCACGCACTATCAGCAGGACGACATTGAGTATTACAACTCCCTGTCTGCTAACAGTGACAACCAGTTAAAAGATTCGGTCAACCGCGTGATGCCGCAGTTCAAAGTTGATGGCAAGATGGTCTTTGACCGCGACATGGACTGGGCAAAAGGGTACACCCAGACACTGGAACCGCGCGTGCAGTACCTCTACACGCCGTATCGCGACCAGAGCGATATCCGCGCCTATGACTCCACGCTGCTGCAAAGTGACTACACCGGCCTGTTCCGTGACCGTACCTACAGCGGCCTGGATCGCATCGCTTCAGCGAACCAGGTCAGCACCGGCGTCACCTCGCGAATTTTTGATGATCAACTGGTTGAACGTTTTAACGCTTCCATTGGTCAAATCTACTCGTTCACCCCTGCACGTACCGGGTTGAACACCACTAGCGATGACGACAGAGGGAGTCTGGTATGGGCTGGCGACAGTTACTGGAAGATCAGTGACAGGTGGGCAGCACGTGGTGGACTGCAATATGATACCAACCTGAATGATGTGTCTCAGGGTAATGCCGTACTGGAATATCGTCGTGATGCTGACCGTATGATCCAGCTGAACTATCGCTACACCAGCAAGGAGTATGTACAGCAAACGCTGACCAACTCGAATAACCCGCTGTGGCAGCAGGAGATTTCTCAGGTCGGTGCAACGGCCAGCTGGCCTATCGCCGATGCCTGGTCCGTCGTCGGGGCCTGGTATTATGATACCAAAGCGAATCAGGCTGCCGATCAGCTGCTTGGCGTCCAGTACAGCTCCTGTTGCTATGCGCTCCGCCTTGGCTATGAGCGCAAGATCAACGGTTGGGAAAACGACAACAGTAAGTACGACAATAAAATCTCGTTCAACATTGAACTGCGTGGCCTCAGCCCAAGCTATGGGTTAGGTACCGGTCAGATGCTGCGTCAGGGCATCCTGCCTTATCAACGCGCTTTCTGATGTTGTCATGTTTGGTAGGCAAACCCGCAGTGCGGATAGAAGAATGGAAAAAGTATGAAGAACTGGAGAATGCTGATCCTCGGTGCAGCCCTGACAGCCAACACGGCGTTCGCAGCCCCGCAAGTTGTTGATAAAGTTGCTGCCGTAGTGAATAACGGCGTAGTGTTGGAAAGTGATGTGGATGGCATGATGCAGTCCGTGAAAGGCCAGTCGCAGCAGGCAGGTCAGCAGCTACCGGATGACAAAACCCTGCGTCACCAGATTCTGGAACGTCTGGTGATGGATAATATTTTGCTGCAAATGGCAAAACAGGCCGGTATTCAGGTATCCGATGCCCAGCTGGATCAGGCTATCGGTAACATTGCCGCTCAGAACAAAATGAGTGTCGATCAGTTGCGCAGCCGTCTGGCTTACGATGGTTTGAACTATGCCACCTACCGTGAGCAGATCCGTAAAGAGATGCTCACCTCAGAAGTGCGCAATAACGAAGTTCGCCGCCGCGTTACCATCCTGCCTCAGGAAGTGGATCAGCTAGCCACGCAGCTGGCGTCGCAGAATGATGCCGGTACGGAGCTGAACCTCAGCCACATTCTGCTGCCCCTGCCGGAGAATCCGACTCAGCAGCAGGTGGATGACCAGGAGAGCCTGGCCAGACAGCTGGCTGGCGAAGCGAAGTCCGGCGCTGATTTTGGCAAGCTGGCAATCACCTACTCCGCCGATCCACAGGCGCTGAAAGGCGGCAATATGGGCTGGGGCCGTATTCAGGAGCTGCCATCCCTGTTTGCACAGGCACTGGTGACGGCGAAGAAAGGCGACATCATTGGTCCGATCCGTTCGGGTGTGGGTTTCCATATCCTGAAAGTGAACGATATGCGCGGTGATAACCAGAGCATCTCAGTGACCGAGGTTCATGCACGCCATATCCTGCTGAAACCCTCGCCGATCATGACTGACGATCAGGCACGCCAGAAGCTGCAGGAAGTGGCCGCCGAGATCAAAAGCGGCAAGCTGACCTTCGCCGATGCGGCGAAACAGCTGTCGCAGGATCCCGGTTCAGCGAACCAGGGCGGCGATCTCGGCTGGAGCTCACCGGAAGTGTTTGACCCGGCTTTCCGTGATGCCCTGCTCCGCCTGCAGAAAGGCCAGATGAGCGGCCCGGTTCACTCTTCCTTCGGCTGGCACCTGATCCAGCTGATGGACACCCGTAAAGTCGATAAGACCGATGCGGCGAAAAAAGAGCGTGCTTACCGCCTGCTGTTCAACCGTAAGTTCTCGGAAGAAGCGCAGACCTGGATGCAGGAACAGCGCGCGGCCGCCTACGTGAAGATTCTGGATCCGAATGCACAGTAGTCAACGTGTGGCGATCACTCCCGGCGAACCCGCCGGGATTGGTCCGGACTTAATCGTTCAGCTGGCCCGGCAAGACTGGCCGGTTGAGCTGGTTGTCTGTGCCGACCCCGAGCTGCTGCGCACCCGCGCGGCAGCTTTGCATTTACCCCTGACGCTGCGTCCTTATCAGCCGGATTATCCCGCTGTGCCACAGCAGGCTGGCACCCTTACCGTGCTGCCACTGCCGCTGGCGCAGCCTGCCATACCCGGTGAGCTTTGCGTAGCGAACGGTCAGTACGTGCTGGCCACGCTTGCCCGTGCCTGCGATGGCTGCCTGAACGGCGAGTTTGCGGCGTTAGTTACCGGACCGGTCCACAAGGGCGTAATTAACGATGCCGGCATTCCTTTCAGCGGGCATACTGAATTCTTCGCTGAACGTGCCGGGTGCGAACGCGTGGTGATGATGCTGGCAACGGAGGAGCTGCGCGTGGCGCTGGCCACCACCCATCTGCCGCTAAAAGAGGTTGCGGACAACATCACCCGTGACAGCCTGCATGAGGTGATCACCATCCTGAATGCGGATCTGCAACGCCAGTTTGGCCTCCCTGCGCCGCATATTTTTGTCTGCGGTCTGAACCCGCATGCGGGTGAAGGCGGCCATATGGGTCGTGAAGAGATTGATGTCATTATCCCGGCGCTGGAAGAACTTCGTCAGCGCGGGATACGGCTGACCGGTCCACTGCCTGCTGATACGCTGTTCCAGCCGAAATATCTGCAACATGCCGATGCGGTGCTGGCGATGTATCACGATCAGGGGCTTCCGGTGCTAAAATATCAGGGCTTTGGTCGGGCGGTGAATATCACCCTCGGTCTGCCATTTATCCGCACGTCTGTTGACCATGGTACAGCTCTTGAGCTGGCCGGAAGCGGCCAGGCTGATGCGGGCAGCTTTAAGACGGCGCTTAACCTCGCCATTACCATGATTAAGAGCAGTAATGAATAGTCGCGTTCACCAGGGCCACTTTGCCCGCAAACGTTTTGGACAGAACTTCCTTAACGATCCGTACATTATCGAAAGCATTGTCAACGCCATCCACCCACAGAAGGGTGAAGCGGTAGTTGAAATCGGTCCCGGTCTTGCTGCGCTTACCGAACCGGTAGGCGAACGTCTGGATGCCATGACGGTCATTGAAATTGACCGTGACCTGGCCGCCCGTTTGCAGACCCACCCTTTTCTTGGCCCCAAGCTGACCATTTTCCAGCAGGATGCCATGGCCTTCGATTTCGCCGCCTATGCCCAGGAAAAGGGGCAAAAGCTGCGCGTGTTTGGCAACCTGCCGTATAACATTTCCACGCCGCTGATGTTCCACCTGTTCAGCTATACCGGTGCCATTCAGGACATGCACTTTATGCTGCAAAAAGAAGTGGTGAATCGTCTGGTGGCCGGTCCTGGTAGCAAAGCCTATGGTCGTCTGACCGTTATGGCGCAGTACTACTGCCAGGTGATCCCGGTGCTGGAAGTGCCACCCGAATCCTTTACCCCGGCACCCAAAGTCGATTCCGCCGTGGTGCGTCTGATGCCGTATGCGCAGATACCCCACCCGGTTGACGATATTCGTGCCCTGAGCCGCATCACCACAGAAGCCTTCGGCAAACGTCGTAAGACGCTGCGCAACAGCCTGGGTCATCTGTTCTCTGCCGACGCACTGGCAGAAATGGAGATTGATCCGACGCTGCGTGCAGAGAATATCAGCGTTGCACAATATTGCCGTCTGGCGAACTGGTTGACTGCGCATCCTCAGCCGCAGGAGAACTGAGTATGAACGATACGCCCAAAGTCTGTGTTCAGGTACAAAGCGCTTACATCGCGTCGCAGTCTGCACCTGATGAAGAACGTTACGTGTTTGCTTACACCATCACTGTTCGTAATCTCGGGCGTATCCCGGTTCAGCTCATCGGCCGTTACTGGTTAATTACCAACGGTAACGGCCGTGAAACCGAAGTTCAGGGCGAAGGCGTGGTGGGCGAACAGCCACACATCGAGCCCGGCGGCGAGTTTCAGTACACCAGCGGGGCGATACTCGAAACCCCGATGGGAACCATGCAGGGCCACTATCAGATGCTCGATGCCGACGGTAAACCGTTCGTTGTTGATATCCCGGTCTTCCGTCTGGCGATTGCCACCCATATCCATTAAACCGGCCTTTTTTGCATGAGCACTTATTTAATCGGTGATGTCCACGGTTGCTACGACGAGTTGCGATCGCTGCTTGATCAGGTGCAGTTTGACCCGGCGTCCGATCGGCTCTGGCTGACCGGAGACCTGGTGGCCCGTGGGCCTGACTCGCTGGACGTTCTGCGTTTTGTTCGCTATCTGGGCGACAGCGTCAGGCTGGTGCTGGGCAACCATGACCTGCACCTGCTGGCGGTGTATGCAGGCATCAGCCGCAATAAACCCAAAGACCGTATCACCCCGCTGCTGGAAGCCCCTGACGCTGACCTGCTGATCAACTGGCTTCGTCGCCAGCCACTGCTTCAGGTTGATGAGGAAAAAAAGCTGGTCATGGCCCACGCCGGGATCACCCCGCAGTGGGACATTGAAACGGCACAAAGCTGTGCGCGTGAAGTGGAAGCCGTACTCAGCAGCGATACCTATCCACTGTTCCTGGATGCCATGTACGGTGATATGCCCAATAACTGGTCCCCTGAACTGACGGGACTGGCGCGCTTACGCTTCAGCACCAATGCCCTGACGCGGATGCGTTTTTGCTTCCCGAACGGCCAGCTGGATATGATCGCGAAAGAGGCACCGGACAGCGCACCCCCGCCGTTAAAACCGTGGTTCAGCATCCCCGGAGCGGTATCACGCGATTATACCATCGTGTTTGGTCACTGGGCTTCGCTGGAGGGGAAAGGCACGCCGGAAGGGGTGATTGCTCTGGATACCGGCTGCTGCTGGGGCGGCACGCTGACGATGCTGCGCTGGGAAGATAAGCGGGTCTTTACCCAGGCGTCCAACCGCGAACGTTAATAACGCCCGGGTCGGGCGGACCGCTACAATGCGTCCGCCCCGGCCGGTTAACGACGATCCAGAATTTCGAAGCAGAAGCTGTGAGAGTTCTTCTCATCCGCATCGTGGAACTCGCTGAACCCGGACTGCCACTCATCCGGCTCATAGTCCGGGAAATGCGTGTCCCCTTCGACTTCCGCATCAATATGAGTCAGATACAACCGGTCTGCACGCGGCAGTAATTGCTCATAAATACGCCCACCGCCGATCACCATCACTTCCTCAACCTCACCCGCCGTTTTCAGCGCCTCATCAATCGAGGTCACCCAGGTCACCCCCTCTGCGTCGCCTTTCTGGCTGCTGATAACGATGTTCAGACGGCCCGGCAGCGGACGACCAATAGACTCCCAGGTGCGACGGCCCATAATCACCGGTTTGTTGAGGGTGTGCTTTTTGAACCATGCCAGGTCGGCAGGCAAGTGCCACGGCATGGCGTTTTCCATCCCAATAACGCGGTCGGCCGCAAGGGCTGCAATCAGGCTAATCATCATATCAAACTCAGCAGGGGGTAAAATTGGCGCCATCATACGTAAAGGCGAAACTTTCGTCGATAGTTAAGCGGAGGATATTCGGTAAAGGTTTTTCAGGGTATCGGTTGTATCACCTTCCGCCTATTTTTCGCCGCATAAAATAAGGAGACATGGTAGAATCTGCCGCTCAACCAGCTAAAGACCTTCACTATGTTAGAAACCAGCTTATTCGTCGCCACCATTGTGGTGCTGGGAATGCTTTCCCCCGGCCCTGACTTTTTTCTGATTATCAAAAATGCCGCACGTTACCGTCGCAGCGCCGCCCTGATGAGCGCACTGGGGGTAAACTGTGCCGTTGCCACCCATATGGCTTACTGCGTGGCCGGACTGGCCGTGGTCATCACCACGACACCGTGGCTGTTTATGCTGCTCAAGTATGCCGGTGCTGCCTACCTGATCTATATCGGTATTCAGGCCCTGCTGTCGCGCGGCGGCAGCAAGATGGATCTCAGCAATGTGACACCCGAGCAAACCTCACTGAAAAAGGCCTTTTTACAGGGTTATCTGTGTAATCTGCTGAATCCCAAAGCGACGCTGTTTTTCCTGTCGATCTTTACGCAGGTTCTTAGCGTCAACTCCAGCCTTCACGAGAAGCTGCTGTATGCGGGTATTATCCTCGGCCTGTCCATGCTCTGGTGGCCGCTGCTAGTGATGCTGATCCAGAGTGGCCCGGTGCGTCGCGGGCTGGCAAAAGCCCAGCGTATCGTTGATAAGCTGCTCGGCGGCGTGCTGATCGCCCTGGGGATTAAGGTGGCGCTGTCCTGATGGGCGGTGGAGGGAGCTGATAAAGGCTCCCTCACCGTTCTGTTAACAGCGGGAGGAAAACAGACCGCCCGCGAAAGGGGTCTTAATGTGTGCTGCCCTTCAGGCGTTTAAATTCGTCTTTGGCTTTTTGCAGCTGAGTAACGAAGGTAGGCTCAGCGTGCAGGCGCGCTACAATAGCCGACGCAACGACGCGGGCGGCGGTGACGTCACTCTGCCAGTGATACCCGCAGATGACACGACTTTGCCCCATCTCATAGCCCCGCTGTAAAATCTGCCCCTGCCGTTCGGTATTAATTTCAGACAGCACCAGCGCCGTTGCCCAGCCGATAGTGGTATGCCCTGAAGGGTAAGAGCCGTTGGTAGAGAGCTTGCCTTCATCATCGGAGCGACAGGTCGCTTCGTGATAGAACGCAAACGGCCGGATGCGCATGTAATGCTCTTTGGCGCTGCGCGTCGCCAGATCGCCCGCATCTTCACGCATTTTCTTCACCAGACGATACTGCTCAGGGGTTTTCTCTGGCGAAATCGTCATGCCGTAAGCCTCTGAGAACGCTTCGGCTACGCCATCGCCCTCGACATTGGCATCTTTCCACGCCTGCTTCCCTCGCGGCGTGTTGCGCAGCATTTTGCCCACATCGTACTGCGTTTTATCATTCAGGAACTCAATACTGTCCATCGCGGGAGGGGGAGGCAACAGCGCCAGGCTGTCAATCGACTGCGACTCTTTCAGGAAGTAAACATCAGGTTTGGTTGTCACATCTTTTGCCGCATATGCAAACTGCGACATCACTGCACCGATCAGCGTGGCCAGTACAATTTTTTTCATCATCATTTCCCTATAATCTTGGCTATCAAATTGGCTGTTCATTCAGCCCACAATGTAAAAAATCGAGCCTGGACAATACTATAGGATGCAGGCGATGCTGCAATGGCGGAGATCACAAAACCCGTAATTCCTGTAACAATTCTAAGTCAAAAAAAAGGCCGATCGTCAGATCGGCCTTACAGTAGCAGAATGGGCCAGAGTCAGCCCCTTCTTACCAACGAGATTACGCGTTAATCTGCGCGTGCATCTCCTGTACGGAAATCACCTGATCCGTCGCGCTGGAGTGCAGGGAGGTCGTGGTGGCGAATGCACCGTTCAGCGTGGTGTCGTAGTGCACCTTGTACTGCAGGGCACTGCGGCGGATCAGCTTGGAGTCCTCAATCGCCTGACGCCCTGCCGTGGTGTTGACGATGTAGACATATTCCCCGTTTTTCACCCGGTCCTGAATGTGAGGCCGGCCTTCGTGCACCTTATTGACCTGACGCACGGCAATTCCGGCGGCCTTCAGCACGTCGGCAGTGCCGGCGGTGGCATCCAGTTCAAAACCAAAGTCCTGCAGACGTTGCGCCAGCTCAACGATGCGTTTTTTATCACCTTCGCGCACCGACAGCAGCGCACGGCCACTTTTCTTCATGTTGCTCTGTGCGCCCAGCATCGCCTTGCAGAACGCTTCAGCAAAGGTACGACCTACACCCATCACTTCGCCGGTTGAACGCATCTCCGGGCCAAGGATCGGGTCAACGCCCTGGAACTTGTTAAACGGCAGCACCACTTCTTTCACCGAGTAGTACGGCGGGATAATCTCTCTGGTCACGCCCTGGGCAGCCAGTGTTTTACCGGCCATCACGCGTGCAGCCACCTTCGCCAGCGGCATGCCGGTCGCTTTGGAGACAAACGGCACGGTACGGGCGGCACGCGGGTTCACCTCAATCAGGTAAACTTCATTATCCTTCACCGCAAACTGCACGTTCATCAGGCCGCGTACGCCCAGCTCAAACGCCAGCTTTTTCACCTGCTCACGCATAACGTCCTGGATTTCCTGACTCAGCGTGTAGGCTGGCAGGGAACACGCCGAGTCACCGGAGTGGACACCGGCCTGCTCAATGTGTTCCATGATACCGCCGATCAGCACCTGCTCACCGTCGCAGATCGCATCTACGTCGACTTCAACCGCATCGTCAAGGAAGCGGTCCAGCAGGACCGGCGCGTCGTTAGAAACAGAGACCGCGGTGTTAAAGTAGCGCTTCAGGTCAATTTCGTCGTACACGATTTCCATCGCCCGGCCACCCAGCACGTAAGACGGACGCACCACCAGCGGATAGCCAATCAGCGCCGCCTTTTCGACGGCCATATCGATGGCGGTGACGGTGGCATTGGCCGGCTGCTTCAGGCCCAGGCGCTCAACGGCCTGCTGGAAACGTTCGCGGTCTTCAGCACGGTCAATGGCATCCGGGCTGGTACCGATAACCGGCACACCGGCGGCTTCCAGCGCGCGCGCCAGCTTCAGTGGGGTCTGGCCACCGTACTGCACGATAACGCCTTTTGGCTTCTCGATGCGCACGATTTCCAGCACGTCTTCCAGGGTCACTGGCTCGAAGTACAGACGATCAGAGGTGTCGTAGTCGGTCGATACGGTTTCCGGGTTACAGTTGACCATGATGGTCTCGAAGCCGTCTTCACGCAGCGCCAGCGAGGCATGAACGCAGCAGTAGTCAAACTCAATGCCCTGCCCGATACGGTTCGGACCGCCGCCCAGCACCATGATCTTGTCACGGTCCTGATTCGGGTTCGCTTCACACTCTTCTTCATAGGTAGAGTACATGTAGGCGGTATTGGTCGAGAACTCCGCCGCACAGGTATCAACACGCTTATACACCGGATGCAGGTTATGCTGCTCGCGCAGCGCACGGATTTCCGCTTCAGACACGCCAGCCACATCCGCCAGGCGCGCATCGGCAAAGCCCTTGCGCTTCAGCGTGCGCAGGAAGTCATAGCTCAGGCCGTTAATGCCCTGCTCTGCGACCTGATTTTCCAGCGTCACCAGCTCTTCAATCTGCACCAGGAACCAGCGGTCAACGTTGGTCAGCGCAAAAACATCATCCACGCTCATCCCGGCGCGGAAGGCATCGGCGATGTACCAGATACGGTCGCAGCCAGCATCTTTCAGCTCGCGGCGGATAGTGGTCAGTGCTTCCGGGTCATTCAGGTCCACTTTCGGGTCGAAACCGTGAGCGCCAACTTCAAGGCCACGCAGCGCTTTCTGCATTGATTCCTGCAGAGTGCGGCCAATCGCCATCACCTCACCGACGGATTTCATCTGCGTGGTCAGACGGTCATTGGCCCCGGCAAATTTTTCAAAGTTGAAACGTGGAATTTTGGTGACAACGTAGTCGATGGACGGCTCAAACGAGGCCGGGGTCAGGCCACCGGTAATGTCGTTAGTCAGCTCATCCAGCGTAAAGCCCACCGCCAGCTTGGCGGCGATTTTAGCAATCGGGAACCCGGTTGCTTTCGAAGCCAGCGCGGAAGAACGTGACACGCGCGGGTTCATCTCGATGACGATCAGGCGGCCATTCTCCGGGTTAACGGAGAACTGTACGTTAGATCCGCCGGTTTCCACACCGATTTCACGCAGCACCGCCAGCGAAGCGTTACGCATGATCTGGTACTCTTTATCGGTCAGCGTCTGTGCGGGTGCAACGGTAATGGAATCACCGGTGTGGATGCCCATGGCATCAAAGTTTTCGATGGAGCAGACGATGATGCAGTTGTCGTTTTTATCACGCACCACTTCCATCTCGTACTCTTTCCAGCCAATCAGCGACTCATCAATCAGCAGCTCATTCGTCGGTGACAGATCGAGACCGCGCTCACAAATCTCTTCGAACTCTTCGCGATTGTAAGCAATACCGCCACCGGTGCCACCCATCGTAAAGGAAGGACGAATGATGCACGGGAAGCCGACGTCAGCAGCCACGGCCAGCGCTTCTTCCATGGTGTGTGCAATACCAGAACGGGCGGTATCGAGACCAATTTTCTTCATCGCCACGTCGAAACGGCGACGATCCTCTGCTTTATCAATCGCATCAGCGGTGGCACCGATCATGGTGACGCCAAATTCGGCCAGCACGCCCTGACGCTCCAGTTCCAGCGCACAGTTCAGCGCCGTCTGGCCGCCCATTGTCGGTAATACCGCATCCGGGCGCTCTTTTTCGATGATCTTGCGCACGACTTCCCAGTGAATCGGCTCAATGTAGGTCGCATCGGCCATGTCCGGGTCGGTCATGATAGTGGCCGGGTTAGAGTTCACCAGAATAACGCGGTAACCCTCTTCACGCAGCGCTTTACAGGCCTGAGCTCCGGAATAGTCGAATTCGCAGGCCTGGCCGATGACAATCGGGCCAGCGCCCAGGATCAGGATACTTTTTATGTCTGTACGTTTTGGCATTTTCTTTCTCTCCCGATCTTATTTCGCGGCTTTAATCAGTTCGATAAAGTGATCGAACAACGGGGCAGCATCGTGCGGACCCGGGCTGGCTTCCGGATGGCCCTGGAAGCTGAAGGCAGCTTTATCGGTGCGGTGAATACCCTGAACCGTATGATCAAAGAGTGAAGTATGGGTCACGCGCAGGTTTGCCGGCAGGTTGCTGTCGTCAACCGCAAAACCGTGGTTCTGGGCGGTGATCATCACGGTGTTGTTATCGTGATCTTTCACCGGATGGTTACCGCCGTGATGACCGAGCTTCATCTTCACCGTTTTTGCGCCGCTGGCCAGAGCCAGTAGCTGATGGCCCAGACAGATACCAAACACCGGAATATCGGTTTCCAGCAGGCGTTTGATCGCAGTAATGGCGTAATCGCATGGCTCCGGGTCGCCGGGACCATTAGAGAGGAAGACACCATCCGGGTTCAGCTTCAGAACGTCCTCAGCAGAAGTCTGCGCAGGAACGACCGTCAGGCGGCAGCCCCGATCCACCAACATGCGCAGAATATTGCGCTTCACGCCGTAGTCGTAAGCCACCACGTGGAAGGGCAGGTCGGCATCCGCTGCGGGTGCCGGCAGGTCGCCTTCCAGCGTCCAGCTCCCCTGCTGCCATGCGTAGGCGTCCGCCGTAGTGACTTCTTTTGCCAGGTCCATGCCCTTCAGGCCCGGGAACGCTTTTGCTTTGGCCAGTGCCTCTGCCGCATCCGGCGCGTCTCCGGCGATGATACAGCCGTTCTGAGCCCCTTTTTCGCGCAGCAGGCGGGTCAGCTTGCGCGTATCAATATCGGCAATAGCGACAATATTATGGCGGGTCAGGTAGTCTGACAGCCCTTCTTCATTGCGGTAGTTGCTGGCAATCAGCGGTAAATCACGGATAACCAGACCCGCTGCATGTACCTGAGAAGATTCTTCGTCAGCGGAGTTGGTGCCGACATTGCCGATATGGGGATAAGTGAGAGTGACGATCTGGCGGGAATAGGAAGGATCAGTGAGGATTTCTTGATAACCGGTCATTGACGTGTTGAAAACAACTTCTCCCACTGCCGACCCGGTTGCCCCGATGGCCCGACCGTGGAATTGGGTTCCGTCTTCCAGAACCAGTAGCGCTGACTTAATCAAAACATCCTCCAGGGGAATAAACAGTCACAATATCTGCATATTAATTCAGGAATGACCCCAAAATCAATGCAAAAACTGCCTGACTGCTCAGTTTTTGGCAAATTGCGCGCATTCTAATGATCGCCCCCGCCGTTGTCTACCCTGCGAGGCACTTTTTCTGTCATTTTTAGCTTACTGAGGATAAAACAGGAGCATTTACCCTGAAAGCACCACATATCCTGGCGATAAAATCGGTTGCCTGCCACGGTGTAAATTATTTCATGGCGGTTAACGGTAAAAACCAGACCAAATGGTCAAAAACAGGTAAGAAGAGAGAAAATAAACGAAGAAAATAACTCATTAAGCCAGTTTAGATAATTAAAAAACCCTAAAGACCATTTTTAACAAAAAACAAAAAGGGCAATAAAATTATTGCCCACCCAATCAGAAACTTATGATTGAAATAACCACATCACGATGGTACACAACACTTATAAATCATCAAGGTTAAGCACATTACGCATGTCATAAAGACCGCTTTTATGCGACCTCAACCACATTGCCGCACGAACAGCGCCATTCGCAAAGGTCATGCGGCTTGAAGCCTTGTGAGTTATCTCTACCCGCTCCCCCACATCTGCAAACATCGCAGTATGCTCACCGACGATGTCACCGGCACGTACGGTAGCAAAACCAATGGTCTGTGCCTCGCGTTCACCGGTGTGGCCTTCACGGGCATAGACCGCATGCTCATTCAGGTTCCAGTTCATGGCGTCTGCTATCGCCTCCCCCATCGCCAGCGCCGTGCCTGAGGGCGCATCCACTTTGTGGCGATGGTGCGCTTCAATAATTTCGATATCTGCGTAATCGCCCATCACTTTGGCCGCTTTCTCCAGCAGCTTCAGCACCAGATTAACGCCAACGCTAAAGTTAGCGGCAAACACGATCCCCATATCCGCTGAGGCCGCTTTAATGGCTGCTTTACCCGCCTCATCAAACCCCGTGGTTCCAATGACCATCGCTTTTTTATGCTGGCGGCAAAAGTCCAGATAGTGCAGTGAAGCCTCCGGACGGGTAAAGTCGACCAGCACATCAAAGTCATTGACGACCGCATCAAGGTTATCGGTGATGTTCACGCCCAGCGCACCACAACCGGCCAGCTCGCCTGCATCGGCTCCGACCAGGGAAGATCCTGAACGCACCAGCGCGGCTCCCAGACACGCCCCCTCAGCCTGTACCGTCGCCTGGATTAACTGGCGTCCCATGCGCCCGGAGGCACCCACAATGGCGATACGGATTGCTGCATTACTCATATTTATTCATTCCTGACAGATTTCTATGCATGTACAACGCATCCAGATTAACCAGCGGTTAACGTCTGCGCCACAACTAAAAGCGGATAATAAGAATTTTACGCCAGCGCGTGAGGATTATCAGTAAAACAGATTTGGTCAGGATAGGGGAAAGGAAATGATTAAGCATGGGAGGCGTAACGTGGCGTCATCGGCGCAGCGAGTTTGAACACGGACAGCGCACAACACCCGGAGCGTACACGTAGTACGTGAGGAGTGTGAGCACTGCCCAGGTTCAAAATAGCAAGCAAGATAGCCGCCCTCAGGTGATCTGCTTTACCTCTACGCGCAGTTCTTTCGGCACTTCAAACACGATGTTCTCTTCACGCCCAATCAGTTCGATGGCATCAACGCCGCCGAGTTCATTGAGACGCTGGATGACCTGCTGCACCAGAATATCTGGCGCGGATGCTCCGGCGGTCACCCCGACACAGCCCACACCTCTGACCCACTCTTCCTGAATATCTTCAGCAGAGTCAATCAGGCGTGCCAGCTTACCGGCACGCTGTGCCAGCTCTGCCAGACGGTTGGAATTCGAGGAGTTTTTCGAACCAACCACCAGCACCACGTCAGCATCACGGGCCAGTGTGCGCACGGCCTCCTGGCGATTGGTGGTGGCATAGCAGATATCATCTTTACGCGGGCCGATAATCTTCGGGAAGCGGGCGCGAAGTGCGTCAATCACTTCACAGGTATCATCAACGGACAGCGTGGTTTGCGTCATAAAGCTCAGGTTGTTTTCATCTTTTACCTGTAGCTTCCAGACATCCGCGGGCGCTTCAACCAGGTACATACCCCCTTTCGGGTTATTGTACTGGCCCATCGTGCCCTCTACCTCCGGATGGCCGGCATGGCCAATCAGGATCGCTTCTGTCCCTTTGCGACTGGCACGCGCCACTTCCATATGCACTTTGGTAACCAGCGGGCAGGTCGCATCAAAGAGCATGGTCAGGTCACGCGCTTTCGCTTCTGCACGCACAGCCTGAGAAACGCCGTGAGCCGAGAAGATCAGGATCGACCCGTCCGGCACCTCAGAAATTTCCTCAATGAATATCGCCCCACGCTCACGCAGGCTGTTAACCACGTAGCGGTTATGCACCACCTCATGCCGCACGTAGATAGGTGCGCCATACATCTCCAGCGCACGCTCGACAATACTGATAGCGCGATCAACACCCGCGCAGAAACCGCGCGGGTTAGCCAGCAGGATCTGCATTGCTCGTCTCCCGTACCGGATCAATCTCCAGCACTTCTACGTCAAAGTGAATAGTCTGTCCGGCCAGTGGATGATTGAAATCCACGGTGATCGAATCCCCCGAAATCTCCCGGATCACGCCCGGCATTTCGTTACCATCCATGCCGCTGAACAGCATAATGGCCCCGATTTCCGGCTCCCCGGCCTCGACAAAGTCGCGGCGCGAGAAGTACTGAACCAGGTCGGGACTGATGCCGCCAAAGGCATCTGCCGCTTCCAGCGCAAAGGCACATTTCTCGCCCGCTTTCAGCCCAATCAAATGGCTTTCCAGCCCTTCTGACAGGCTGCCATCGCCCAGACAAAAAAGCGCAGGTTTACCGTTGCTGCGCGTTGATTCCGCTGTGGAACCGTCCGCCAGCTTTAAGGTGAAATGCACCAGCACTGCGCTGTCACGCTGTACAGAATCGGTCATGCCCTACCCTTTATTCTTAGCCTGTTTACCGGCCGGGCTGAGGAACCCTTCCAGCACGATCAGCGCGGCACCAATACAGATGCCACAGTCGGCAATATTAAACGTGGCGAAGTGCCAGTCACCGACATAGAAGTCGATGAAATCCACCACAAAGCCATGATATGACCGGTCAAACAGGTTACCTACTGCGCCACCCACAATCAGCGCATAGGCAATGTTATTCAGTTTACTGGTGGCTGGAGTACGGTACATCATCACCAGCAGCACCACGACGATAGCAATGGCAATGCCGGCAAAGAACCAGCGCTGCCAGCCCCCTTTATCGGCGAGGAAGCTGAACGCCGCGCCGTAGTTGTGAGCATAAAAGAAGTTAAAGTATGGCATCACCGGCATCGATTCGTGCAGCATCAGATTATCCATAATCCACTGCTTACTGGCGAAATCGATGCCAATGACCAACACCACCAGCCACAGCCAGCGTAATCCGGTTGAGAATACAGGTTTCATCATCATGCAAACTTACGCTGTTCGCCGCTGCCCGCGACGTTAGTGACACAACGACCGCACACGTCAGCGTGTTCTGCGTTCTGACCGATATCGTTAGTGTAATGCCAGCAGCGCGGACATTTCTCACCTTCCGCTTTGCTCAGAGCAATTTTCAGACCTTTTACCCCTTCGCTCTGCTGTGCATCGGCGCTGGCCTGTGCATAATCCGCGACCTGCGCCCCAGAGGTCAGCAGCACAAAGCGCAGCTCTTCCCCCAGACTGGTCAGTTTCGCGGCCAGGTCTGCATCTGCGTACAGCGTCACGCTGGCTTCCAGAGAACCGCCAATTCGCTTGTCAGCGCGGGCCTGCTCGATCACTTTGTTCACTTCACCGCGTACTTTCAGCAGTTCTGCCCAGTAGCTGTCGTTCATCGGCTGGTTGTCTTCCAGGCTGAACAGCCCGTCGAACCACTCTTCAGTAAACACATACTGGCTGCGTTTACCCGGCAGGTAACCCCAGATTTCATCGGCAGTGAAGGACATAATCGGTGCCATCCAGCGCACCAGCGCTTCCACGATATACCACAACGCGGTCTGACAACTGCGACGCGCCAGGCCATCGGCCTTCGCGGTGTACTGACGATCTTTGATGATATCCAGGTAGAAAGAGCCCATCTCAACCGAACAGAACTGCATAAGGCGCTGCACGACTTCATGGAAGTCATAAGCTTCATACGAGGCCACGATATCATTCTGTGCAGCCAGCGCACGGCCAACGGCCCAGCGATCCACCACCACCATCTCTTCCGGCTTCACCATATCGGTTTCCGGGTTGAAACCGGCAAGGTTTGCCAGCAGGAAACGCGCGGTGTTACGGATGCGGCGATAGCTGTCGGCAGAACGCTTGAGGATCTCGTCGGATACGGCGATCTCACCGGAGTAATCCGTAGAGGCCACCCACAGACGCAGAATATCTGCGCCCAGTTTGTTCATCACATCCTGCGGGCTGACGGTGTTGCCCAGTGACTTGGACATCTTGCGGCCCTGGCCATCCACGGTGAAGCCGTGCGTCAGCACCTGGCGGTAAGGCGCTTTGCCTTTCATCGCGGTAGAGATCATCAGCGAGGACATAAACCAGCCGCGGTGCTGATCTGAACCTTCCAGATATAAATCAGGTTCGTTACCGCCAAACTCAGGGCGTGCATCGACGACCGAGTAGCTGGTTGAACCGGAGTCAAACCAGACGTCCAGGGTATCCGGGACTTTAACGTAGTTGTCAGCATCGGCTCCCATCAGATCGCGCGCATCCAGATCCCACCAGGCCTGAATGCCGTCCTGCTCAACCCGCTTCGCCACCTTCTCCATCAGCTCCAGCGAATCCGGGTGCAGCTGCTCGGTGTCTTTATGGACAAACAGCGCCATCGGCACACCCCAGGTACGCTGACGGGAAATGCACCAGTCAGGACGGTTCGCGACCATCGATTCAATACGTGCCTGACCCCAGTCCGGGATCCACTGCACGCCTTTGATCTCTTTCAGCGACTGCGCACGCAGGCCCTTCTGATCCATGCTGATAAACCACTGTGGCGTGGCGCGGAAGATGATGGGCGTTTTATGACGCCAGCAGTGTGGATAGCTGTGGAACAGTTTCTCAACGTGCAGCAGAGCGCCCTTTTCACGCAGCAGTTCAACGATCATATCGTTGGCTTTAAAGACGTTCACGCCATCCAGCGTCGGGTAGGTTCCCGGCAGATAGCAGCCGTCCGGGCCTACCGGGTTAGCCACTTCGATACCGTATTTCTGGCCGATAACATAGTCGTCCGGGCCATGGCCTGGTGCGGTATGTACCGCACCGGTACCGGCTTCCAGCGTGACATGCTCACCCAGCACAACCGGAGAGGTATGGTCGAGGAACGGATGCTGGAAGCCCATCAGCTCCAGGTCTGCCCCTTTCGCTTCGCCCAGCACGGTCCATGCGGCAACACCAACGCGCTTCATCACGCTCTCAACCATCTCTTTGGCGAGGATCAGGGCACGACCTTCAATCTGTACCAGCTGGTAGTCGAATTCCGGATGCAGGGAAATAGCACGGTTAGCCGGCATGGTCCACGGCGTCGTGGTCCAGATCACCAGCGAGATCGGGCCATCAACGGCAGCGGCTGCAAATTTGGCCTGCACAGCGTCTTTATCGGCGGCATTGAACATGACGTCAATGGAGGGAGAGGTCTTGTCATAATACTCCACCTCTGCTTCTGCCAGGGCAGAACGGCAGTCCAGGCACCAGTGTACCGGCTTGGCCCCTTTGTGCAGGTGGCCGTTACCGATGATTTTGCCCAGAGCACGGATAATATTGGCTTCGGTCTTGAAGTTCATCGTCAGATACGGACGGTCCCAGTCTCCCAGCACGCCCAGACGGATAAAGTCGGCTTTCTGCCCTTCTACCTGCTCAGCCGCATAGTTGCGACAGGCGGCACGGAACTCAGCCGCGCTGACTTTGTCGCCCGGCTTACCGATCATCTGCTCAACTTTATGCTCGATAGGCAGACCGTGGCAGTCCCAGCCCGGAACGTACGGCGAATCATAGCCCGCCATGCCTTTCGACTTAACGATAATGTCTTTCAGAATCTTATTAACAGAGTGACCAATATGAATGCTGCCGTTGGCGTAGGGAGGGCCATCGTGCAGGATAAAGGTTTTTTTCCCTTTCTTGGCTTCGCGAATGATGCCGTACAGCTTGTCATCATACCAACGTTGCAGCATGCCCGGTTCACGTTTGGCCAGATCGCCACGCATCGGGAACCCCGTTTCCGGCAAATTCAGGGTAGATTTATAGTCACTCATCAGATTCTCGGTTCCGTATGTCGGTTCTATGTCAATTTAAAGCAATGTCTGCAGCCCGAAAAAGGTTCGGGCCGTCACCACATCGTTTGCAATTTGTTCTTTCAGCGCATCGAGCGAGGCAAAACGCTGCTCGTTACGTATTTTATCACGCAGGACCACTTCAATATGGCGGCCATACAGGTTCATCGTCACGTCCAGCAGATGCACCTCTAACTGCTGACGCAACCCGGCTACGGTCGGGCGCGTACCAATATTGGCAACACCAGGAAGCGGCTGCTCACCGAGTCCCAGGACCTCAACGGCGTAGACGCCTTTTACCGGGGAGACCGTTCGCTTCAGCGGCAGGTTGGCGGTCGGGAAACCAATAGTACGGCCCAGCGCATCACCGTGCACTACGCGGCCGGAAATACTGAAGGGGCGGCCCAGCAGCGCGCTGGCCAGCGCCAGATCGTCTTCTGCCAGTGCCTGGCGCACCGCCGTACTGCTAATGCGTTTGCCATCATCACAGAAAGTCTGTGTACTGATGACATCAAAGCCATATTCGACGCCAGCATTCTGTAATAGCAGGAAATCGCCCTGGCGACCAGCGCCAAAGCGGAAATCATCGCCGACCGCCAGGAACCTGACGTCCAGCTTCTCTACCAGCAGGTCAGCGACAAAACTTTGTGCGGTATAGGCGGCGAAACGGCGATCGAACCGCACGCAAAGGACCGCATCAACACCGGCCCGTTCCAGATAACGCACCTTTTCCCGCAGACGCGTCAGGCGCGCCGGGGCTTTATCCGCTGCAAACAGCTCCAGCGGCTGGGGCTCAAACAGCATGACCACGACCGGCAAGTTACGCTGACGCCCTTCTTTGCACAGTTGTGCCAGCAGCGCCTGGTGGCCGCGATGTACGCCATCGAAGTTGCCAATGGTCAGAACGCAGCCGCGATGCTGCTCTCTCAGGTTATGTATGCCGCGGATAAACTTCATGGCTGGCTCAAATTTGTGGAAATCGGCGGATTATACCTTGTACAGCCCGTAAGGTTAACCCACGAATATGGGCTTTCATGCTTTCTTCTCGCCATTTCGTTCTGTATGGTGCTGATCGGGCGCGGGATGTTATTTTTCTTGTGAATAAGCTGTATTCGCCAGGCCGAAGCTGATAGAATCTTGCGCCATCGAAACGTAATCAAGTGCCACTGTTTGACCGGCGCTTATTTGCACAAATCCATTGACAACCGAAGGCGAAAAGGGCATATTCCTCGGCCTTTGAATTGTCCTCATAGAACTATTTGGGAGTTGGACCTTGGCTAATATCAAATCAGCTAAGAAACGCGCCGTAACGTCTGAGAAGCGTCGTAAGCACAACGCTAGCCGTCGTTCAATGTTGCGTACTTTTATCAAGAAAGTTTACGCGGCTATCGCTACTGGCGATAAAGCGGCTGCGCAGAATGCATTTAATGATATGCAACCAATTGTGGACCGTCAGGCAGCTAAAGGCCTGATCCACAAGAACAAAGCTGCACGTCATAAAGCAAATCTGGCTGCACAGATCAGCAAACTGGCTTAATGTCAGTCTGTTAATCGAGCTTTGATAAAGAAACCGCCTTCTGGCGGTTTTTTTATTGATGTGTTTTGTGCCGCTTGTGGTGCGTACGTCACGCTGGGTTAAAAATAGCCCTTGCCTGATCCTGGCTTACGGCTGAAGATGCGGGAGCAAACAGACTACACGCCTGAAAATAATTCGCTAAAATCGCTGTTACAGATACGCTGTACCGCCGGGTGCTGGATCATTCTTTCGGCAAAAATCACGTGATACTCTTCCATTACCGAATCAATTCTTCCCAGTTCAACAATGCCTTCACGATAAAAATGTTCCCGACCGTAGAGGGTGGGCGCGACAAAAATCGCCTGATTGGCGGCACCGAATGCCTTCATCAGCGCCGCATCATCGAATTCACCTAAAATATCCACCGTCAGATCCTGAGACTGCAGCCAGTTCAGCACTTTCCGCCCCAGCATGGAGCGGCGGCCGGGGATCAGCAATTTATGCTGGCTCAGGCAGGCGGGGAATGGCATGACCGGCTGCGGTGCATAGCACCAGAAGCTGACCGCACACTCCCCCAGCTTGACTGAAAACAGCCCCTCCTGCAGCGAGGAGCCGACGGAACAGTCAGAGAGGATCATATCCAGCTTATGCTGACTCAGCTGCTCCAGCAGCATTTCATGGGTGGATTCAAAGCAGCGCAGGTGGATGGGCTCTCCGGCCACTACCGCCGTTTCCAGCACCCGGCTGACCAGCAGCTTAGAGAGCGCATCTGCCACCCCCACATCGAACAGCAGGCTCGCCTCCTTGCGATAGTTAACGATATCCAGCATCTCCTGACTGAGCGTGAACATGCGGTCGGCATAGCGAAAGACCAGCTGCCCCAGTTCGGAGGGAACCAGACCGCGTCCATGACGCTTGAACAGTTTTCCCTGCAAACGCTCTTCCAGGCTTTTCAACTGGCCGGTAATAGTTTGCGGCATGAGATTTAACACCTCGGCCGCCCCCACTACCGAACCAGATTTACACACCTGCCAGAAATAATAGAGGTGGTTATAGTTCATCTGCGCCATGGCGGGTCCTGTGCCGTTACTGCTGCGGCTGCGGACGCAGCTTAAGACGCAGCAGGGTATACCCCAGTACCGCGGACAATACGGAGCCGCTCAAAATACCCAGCTTGGCGAGCGTCACCATCTCTTCGTGTGCGGCATCAAAAGCCAGGGAGGCAATAAAGATCGACATGGTAAAGCCAATACCACACAGAACACCGACGGCGGCAATATCGACCATTTTGGTATTTTCAGGCAGCACGGCAATTTTCATTTTCACGGCCAGCCAGCAAATCAGCGTGATCCCCAGAGGTTTACCCACCAGCAGACCAAGAATGATCCCCAGAGGCACCATCGAGAACAGACCTTCGACTGATACGCCCGTCAGGGAGACGCCGGCATTGGCAAAGGCAAACAGCGGCAGGATCAGCCAGCTCACCCACGAATGCAAACCGTTGGCCAGTTCGATCGCCGGAGAGTGCCCATCCTGTTTTTGCAGCGGAATTAACAGTCCGACAATCACCCCGGCCAGCGTGGCATGGACGCCAGACTTCAGCACCGCTACCCACAGCACCATGCCCACCAGCAGATACACCGACGTCTTACGGACGCCGCACAGGTTAAGTATCGCCAGCACCACGATGGAGGCCGCAGCCACGCCGAGCGACGTCAGCGACAGATCGTTGGTATAGAAGAAGGCGATAATCACAATCGCCCCCAGGTCATCAATCACGGCCAGCGCCATTAAAAACATTTTCAGTGCCGGCGGCACGCGGCTGCCCAGCAGCGCCAGGATACCGAGCGCGAAGGCAATATCGGTCGCCGCCGGGATTGCCCAGCCGTGGATCGCCAGCGGGTCGCTGTGGTTTAACGCGGCGTAAATCAGGCCCGGTGCCAGCATACCGCCGAGGGCGGCAATCAGCGGGAACATCGCACGCTCACGCCCTTTCAGCGAGCCCATCATCAGCTCACGTTTCACTTCCAGGCCGATCATCAGGAAGAACAGCGCCATCAGCGCATCATTAATCCACAGCAGCAGATCTTTATTGATCTCCAGTGCGCCGAAGCGGAACTGCACCGGCATCGCCAGAATGGCCTGATAGTCCTGCTGTGTACTGGCATTATTGGCGAGAAACATGGCAACGGCGGCGGCAACAATCAGCACCACGCCGCCCGTGGCGTCGTTTTTTAACAATTTTTTGAGAAAAAGGTTCATACAGGCTCCGCTGAATATCCCAGAGATAAGAGGATTTATAACTTAGCGGATAGCATACGCGGTTAAACCGTTCGGAAAAAACAGTTTATACAGGCAGAAAGGATCGGTATTTACGAGGAGTCAATAAGAAGGGCCGATCGGTTCTTCGATCGGCCCTCAGGCTGGGTAATTAGCGGGTTAAATCATCAAAGAATTTTTTTACGCCATCAAAGAAGCTTTTCGAACGCGGGCTGTTTTTCTCACCGGATGGACCGCCAAAGCTTTCCTCCAGTTCTCGCAGCAGCGATTTCTGCTTCTCATTCAGGCTGACCGGGGTTTCGACCACTACGCGGCACAGCAGGTCACCCTGTGCACCACCGCGTACGGATTTCACACCCTTGCCCCGCATGCGGAACAGCTTACCGGTCTGCGTTTCCGCCGGAACCTTCAGCTTCACGCGGCCATCCAGCGTAGGGACTTCAATTTCACCGCCCAGCGCCGCCATCACGAAGTTAATCGGCACTTCGCAGTACAGGTTATTCTCTTCACGTTCAAAGATATTGTGCTTACGCACCTGCACCTGGACATACAGATCGCCCGCTGGCGCGCCCTGCTCACCCGCTTCCCCTTCGCCAGTCAGACGAATGCGGTCACCGGTATCCACGCCCGCCGGAATTTTCACCGACAGCGTCTTCGAACGTTCTACCCGGCCATGACCATGACAGGCATTGCACGGATCTTTAATGACCGAGCCGCGACCATGACAGGTCGGACACGCCTGCTGCACGGTAAAGAAGCCCTGGCGCATCTGAACCTGGCCCGCACCGTGACAGGTTGAACAGGTCTGCGGTTTGGTGCCCGCTTTCGCGCCACTGCCGTGGCAGACATCACACTCTTCCAACGTAGGAATGCGGATCTCTTTGGTCACGCCGCGTACCGCTTCTTCCAGCGACAGCTCCATGTTGTAGCGTAAATCAGCGCCACGGGCAGCACGCTGCTGACGGCGGCCTCCGCCAAAGATATCGCCGAATACGTCGCCAAAGATATCGCTGAAGTCAGCACCGCCACCGCCGCCGAAGCCACCGTGACCGCCGCCGCCCATGCCACCCTGCTCAAAAGCAGCGTGACCATACTGGTCGTAGGCCGCACGTTTCTGCGCATCGGTCAGAATTTCGTAGGCTTCTTTAACCTCTTTAAACTGCTCTTCGGCACCTTCACCCTGGTTACGGTCGGGGTGAAACTTCATTGCCAGGCGTTTATAAGCCTTTTTGATCTCACGCTCATCCGCTGACTTGGATACGCCTAAAACCTCGTAATAGTCTCTTTTCGCCATTGTTGTTGATCCTGCCCTTAACATGCGTGCACGGGCGTAGGATTTCTCCGACGCCCGTGCTGGTGATCAATGGCGCATCACGCGCCACCTTGCCCGCTCAAGGGCGATTATTTTTTGTTGTCTTTCACTTCTTCAAATTCAGCGTCGACAACATCATCGTCTTTCTTCGCACCCTCGGTAGCTTCTGCTGCACCGCCAGCGGCCTGCTGCTGCTGTGCGAACTCCATCAGCTTGCCAGACACTTCCATCAGAGCCTGGATCTTGGCTTCGATTTCCGCTTTGTCTTCGCCTTTCAGCGCAGTGTTCAGATCGGTCAGCGCAGCTTCGATAGGCGCTTTGTCATCTGCTGGCAGTTTATCGCCGGCTTCATCCAGCTGCTTACGCGTGCTGTGTGACAGCTGATCGCCCTGGTTACGTGTCTGCACCAGCTCTTCGAACTTACGGTCAGACTCAGCGTTAGCTTCTGCATCACGCACCATTTTTTCGATCTCTTCGTCGTTCAGACCGGAAGAGGCCTTGATGGTGATCTTCTGCTCTTTACCGCTGTTTTTGTCTTTCGCAGACACATGCAGGATACCGTCAGCATCGATGTCGAAGGTCACTTCGATCTGAGGTAAACCGCGTGGTGCGTTCTGGATACCGTCCAGGTTGAACTGACCCAGTGATTTGTTATCCGCAGCACGTTTACGCTCACCCTGCACAACATGGATGGTCACCGCAGACTGGTTGTCTTCTGCAGTTGAGAACACCTGGCTGTGTTTGGTCGGGATCGTCGTGTTCTTGGTGATCAGCGGAGTCATCACGCCACCCATGGTTTCAATACCCAGTGACAGCGGGGTAACATCCAGCAGCAGAACGTCTTTCACTTCACCGGCCAGCACGCCACCCTGAACCGCAGCACCTACCGCTACCGCTTCATCCGGGTTCACGTCTTTACGTGGCTCTTTACCGAAGAACTCAGCCACTTTCGCCTGCACCATTGGCATACGCGTCTGACCACCGACCAGGATAACGTCGTTAATGTCTGAAACAGACAGACCCGCATCCTGCAACGCCACTTTCAGTGGGTCGATAGAGCGTGCCACCAGGTCTTCAACCAGTGATTCCAGTTTCGCACGCGTCACTTTAATGTTCAGGTGCTTAGGCCCTGTCGCATCTGCGGTGATGTACGGCAGGTTTACGTCAGTCTGCTGTGCAGAAGACAGCTCGATTTTCGCTTTTTCTGCCGCTTCTTTCAGACGCTGCATGGCCAGCGGATCGTTATGCAGATCGATGCCCTGATCTTTCTTAAACTCAGCCACCAGATAGTTAATCATGCGGCTATCGAAGTCTTCACCACCCAGGTGGGTATCACCGTTGGTCGCCAGAACTTCAAAGGTTTTTTCGCCATCCACTTCATCGATTTCGATGATAGAGATATCGAAAGTACCACCACCCAGGTCATAAACCGCGATAGTACGGTTACCCTGACCTTTATCCAGACCGTATGCCAGTGCGGCTGCCGTTGGTTCGTTGATGATACGTTTTACTTCCAGACCGGCGATACGACCGGCATCTTTCGTTGCCTGACGCTGTGCATCGTTGAAGTAAGCCGGTACGGTGATAACCGCTTCAGTTACGGGTTCACCCAAGTAATCTTCAGCCGTTTTCTTCATTTTTTTCAGCACTTCCGCTGAAATCTGTGGCGGAGCCACGCGCTGGCCTTTCACGTCCAGCCATGCGTCGCCGTTGTCAGCGCCAACGATTTTGAACGGCATGATTTTCAGGTCACGCTGAACTTCTTCATCCTGGAAGCGACGGCCAATCAGGCGCTTAATCGCAAACAGTGTATTCTGCGGGTTAGTGACGGCCTGACGTTTAGCAGGCTGGCCTACCAGCGTTTCACCGTCCTGGGTGTAAGCAATAATGGAAGGTGTGGTACGATCCCCTTCCGCATTCTCCAGTACACGCGCTTTGCCGCCATCCATGATAGCTACACAAGAGTTAGTTGTGCCCAGGTCAATACCAATAATCTTACCCATCTAAACATCTCCCACTTAAATTCAATTCAAATCAGCCTATGAACCTTTAATGTGGGCAATTTTTACAGTTTCAACTGCTCGCCCTACGCTTTTTTTTCCAGGTCCGTAGCCTCGGATGCCAACTAAGATGGGGCCGGGCAACGCGGCATCAAGGGGCAGAGGCAAAAAAATTTTCACTTTGCCTTTATAAAAAGAACGGGCCAGCCTGAGCTGACCCGTTACAACGGCCGGTAATCATGCGCTAGTGCAGGCTGACCTGCTTCAGCAGCGCCTGTTGACCTGCACTCCCCCGCAGCCAGAGGCCCACCAGCACGCCCATTCCCGCCAGGGCCAGCACGTAATAAGCCGGGGCCATCGGGGTCAGCTTCAGCATCAACGTCAGGACGATCGGCGTCAGCCCGCCGAAAATGGCATAGGCAATATTATACGAGAAGGAGATGCCGGTGAAACGCACCTCCGCCGGGAACGCACTGACCATGACGAATGGCACTACGCCCACGACCCCAACACAGAGCCCGGCCAGCGCATAGGCGGCAAAGAGAAATTGTGGAGCCTGCGCAGCGATATGAAAGAATGCCCAACTGGAGAGGGCCATCAGCAGGCTGCCCACAATGAGGGTGGTTGACGCGCCGATACGGTCGACCAGTGCGCCGGCAATGATGCAGCCAAAAATCAGCATCACTGTCGCCAGACTGTTGGCCTGCAGTGTCACGGCAGCGGGCAGACCGTGTAATTTTTGCAACAACGCCGGGGCCATTAACAGCACCACGACAATGCAGGCCGACAGCAGCCAGGTCAGCAGCATGGAGACGATCACGCCATGCGTGTAGCGCAAGACGACCGTTTTTAACGGCAGCTCTACCGACAGCGCCTTACGCTGTTTCATCTCGATAAAGACCGGCGTTTCATGCAGCCAGCGGCGCAGGTACATGGCAAGCAAGCCAAAACCGCCCCCGAGCAGGAAGGGTATACGCCAGCCCGTTTCAGCAATCGCCCGGGCGCTGAGGGTGGTGGTAATCAGCGTAGCGACCAGCGATCCCAGCAGAATGCCAAAGGTTAGTCCCGCCGTCAGCGTTCCACAGGCAAAACCGATCCGTTTTTCCGGAACATGTTCGGCAACAAAGACCCAGGCCCCCGGCACTTCTCCGCCAATCGCGGCCCCCTGCAGTACCCGAAGCAGTAACAGCAGCAGCGGAGCGGCAAGACCGATAGAGGCATACGTCGGCAGCAGCCCCATCGCCAGCGTCGGCAGCGCCATCAGTAAAATACTCAGACTGAACATTTTTTTACGGCCGAGGCTGTCACCAAAGTGGGCCATGATCAGCCCGCCTAAAGGACGGGCAAGATAACCTGCAGCAAAAATGCCAAATGTCTGAAGCTGCCGTAGCCATTCAGGAATATCTGACGGGAAAAACAGTTCGCCGATCACACTGGCGAAAAAGACGAAAATAATGAAGTCGTAAAACTCCAGTGCGCCGCCCAGGGCCGCCAGGGTTAACGTCCTGTAATCCTGTCGGTTAAGATGACGAACATGATCAATAGGCATCATTTTTCACGAAAATCCAGAGTCAGAGGTAAAGCATATCGTTAGGGTGTGTAAAGCTGTGATGACTATACCGTCAATTATCTGCCACAGCAGCGTACGCTGGATTTTATGCGTGAAAAAATCATTTTTTAGCTGTTTGTTTCGCGACGGGCGCTTTTAGGGCGAAATGCTGCTACCACCTGCGGATCAGTCTCGATATACGGCCCTTCCAGCAGTTGAATGCAGTAAGGGACACTGGCGAAAATCCCCGGTACCTGCGTGAGGCCTTCACTGTCCTTCAGGCCCTCCAGCGTTTCCTGAATCGACTTCGGCTGACCGGGCAGATTGATCACCAGGGACTGCTTACGGATCACCGCCATCTGGCGCGATAAAATTGCCGTCGGCACAAAGTTCAGGCTGATCTGGCGCATCTGCTCACCAAAACCCGGCATCTCACGATCGGCAATAGCCAGAGTCGCATCGGGGGTCACATCCCGCCGTGCCGGGCCGGTTCCCCCCGTGGTCAGAACCAGATGACAGAACAGCTCATCGACCAGTTCACAAATCGTCTGCTCAATCATCGGCTGTTCGTCAGGCACCAGACGTTTTTCGATCTCGAAAGGTGTCGTCAGCGCACGGGATAGCCAGCTCTCCAGAGCAGGTAGCCCCTGGTCCTGGTAAAGGCCATTGGCAGCCCGATCGGAGACGGAAATCAAGCCTATACGTAGTGTATTCATTTTGTTATCGCCATTCATACCCGGCATAACAACACAGCCGGTGGGGGTAAGAGTGTCTTCACAAGAATACACTGAAGTAGGGAAACCTGGCAAAGTAGCGGGCAGATATTTTGCAAAGAATGACACCGGAAATAAAAAGAAATATAAAAACGAACATGCACACAATAAAAATAAGATCGCCTGCATTTTTACAATTCAGAAAAAAGCGCACAAAGCGCACAAAGCGCACTATGACTTTTCGCTTTTTTTGCCCCTATACGAATAGTAAAAAGCACTAGAATCCGCGCCACCCTATCAGAAACAAGGATATCGCCATTATTAAATAACTGCGAAACAATAAACGTAAAAACGAATACTGCCTTAACCTCGACCCAGAAATCGAGGCAGTAAATCATGTAAAAAAACCACCCTATCATTTAAGAAACAGAGGTTAGAAATGAAAAAAGTTATTCTAAGTGCGATATTGCCCGTAGCGTTATTCAGCTCAATGAGCCATGCTACAACCAGTGTTTCTGGGGGCACTATTAATTTCTCGGGTGCGGTAACTGATGCAACCTGCACTATTAATGGTAATAATTCGGCCAATCTTTCTGTCGCATTGAACCCGATCAGTACTGAACAGGCAGGAACGGCAGAAGGTTTAATTGACGTGGGTAAGAAGGCATTCTCACTGGACTTTTCTAATTGCTCATCGGCTAACATCGTTAAAGCTGCCGACGGTAAAACACCCGTAGCCACCCCCAGTCTTCAGATGCAATTCTCTTCTCCAAATACCATTTCCAATGACGGAAAATACCTCATTAACCAGGAGAATAACCCTCAAGGTAATCCGCGGAATGTCGGTATCGCTATTGTATTACAGAAAACCGAAACGCAGCCCATTATGCTTAACCAGATGCTGGATACCAAACTGGCTGGAACATCAGCCACGCCGGATACCATTAACTTCTATGCTAAATATTATAAAGTGGGTACACAACCTGCCGAAGCCGGTGTGGTCAGGACGATGGTGACCTATAACATTACCTACCTGTAATTTTTAATAAAAATATTATTGAGTGATTGCTCTATGAGACTAATTTTACTGTTATTATCTTTGTTCCCTTTTTTGTGTCACGCAAATGTGATAATCAGCGCGACGCGTGAGATTTATCCTTCTGACAGCAAAGAAGTCTCTGTTCAATTGCTCAATAATGGTTCCGATCCGTCACTGGTTCAGGCGTGGATTGACGATGGCGACCCTGACTCAACCCCTGAGACAGCAAAAGTCCCGTTTCTGTTGATGCCGCCAGTAGTAAAAGTGCCCGCGCACAGCGGGCAGCAGCTCAAGATACGTTATATGGGTAGCACGCTGCCCACCGACCGTGAATCTGTCTTCTATCTCAATGTACTGGATATCCCCCCTGTACCCGAAAATCTTAAGGGAAAAAGCGTGATGCAACTGGCTATTCGATCTCGTATTAAACTCTTTTTCCGTCCGGGTGGATTGAAAATAGCGCCCAAAAACATGATCGATAACGTCACCCTAACACAACAGAATGACAGCATCATACTCCATAACTCGACGCCTTATTATTTAACACTATCGGGCATATCGATTAATAAGACAGAAAACATTTTGAAAAATGGTCTGATGGTATCTCCTTTTTCTCAACGGTCATTGAAAATCAGCAAGACACTGAGCAGTGGAACACCCATTACGCTTGTCTATATCAATGACTATGGCGCCAGTATTGAATCTAAGAAAAAAATCCAGTAACGATGCCTACTTTTAAAATAAATCGGATAACACTGCACCTGGCATTGATTTTTTCTTTGCTACTGAAACAGCAGACAAGTTATGCGGTCACATTTAACACTGACTTCCTGGTGGGGAAATCCAGCCATGCCGATTTATCTCGTTTCTATCAAAACAGCGATCTGCCTGCCGGGAACTATGATATTGATGTTTACGTCAATGGTGACTGGAAGGGAAAATATACTGCCAGCGTTGTCAGTAGCATAAATGACATCCGAATAAAGTCACAGGAATTTACCCGAATGGGGTTACGAAAGGTTCTGACTAATCCTAAAAATGAAAAAAGCCAATCCCTGAACGTCTATTCCCTTGATAAAGGAATTAAGAGTAGCTTTGACAGCGGTCAGCTGAGGCTGGATTTAAGTGTACCGCAGCAGGAGATGGACACAAAATGGCAGGGATATATTGACCCTAAATTCTGGAGCGAAGGCATCCCCGGCCTGACACTGTCTTATCAGGCAAACTATTATCACTCAGCCTCTAACAATCATCAGAATGAAGACAGCGGTTATATCTCATTAAACACCGGGCTCAATCTGCTTAGCTGGCAGTTACGTGATAACAGTTCCTTTAATTACTCCAGAACGGGCAAGTCTAAATGGCAAAATAATACCCGATACTTGCAGAGAAATATTAGCGCCATTGATTCACAGTTACGGGTAGGCGACAGCTATACCCCGTCAGACCTCTTTGACTCTTACCGTTTTCGGGGCATCAGCATGGGGACCGATATCCGCATGTTCCCAGACTCCATGCAGGGGTTTGCGCCCATCGTTCATGGCGTGGCCCAGACAAATGCCCTGGTGAAAATCATCCAGAATGGCGTGGTGATCTATCAGCAAAATGTGTCACCAGGCCCCTTCGCGATTAATGATATTTTGCCCACGGGTTCAGGAGGCGACCTGAATGTTGAAGTCGACGAGGCGGACGGCCGTATTCAGCGCTTTACCGTCCCTTATTCCTCGGTTCCCGGCATGTTGAAGCCCGGTATCAACGTCTACAACCTGGCGATGGGAAAGGTGCAAATCCCGGACGTCTCCGTCCATCCTGAATTTATTCAGGGTACCTGGCGTCGGGGGATGTCGAATCTGTTTACCGCCTATGCCGGAGGGATCTGGAGCAACCATTACAGCTCTGTTCTGCTCGGTACCGGGCTGAACCTGCCCCTGGGTGCGCTGTCCTTTGACATCACTCAGGCACGACAGACGTCATACCGACAGGTAGAAAGCAGCAGCGGGCAGAGCTTCCGCCTCGCCTACAGTAAGTTCCTGGCGAATACGGGCACCAACTTTGCGCTGGCAGCCTATCGCTACTCCACCAGCGGCTTTCTGACCATGGAAGATTCGGTCCAGCGAGAAAGCGACGGAAGGAGCGAAAACAACAGCATCACGGTAAACCAAAAGAACAGCTTCAACTTTAATGTGAATCAAAACCTGGGAAGGGCAGCGGGATCGCTGTTTCTGTCCGGTACCCTGAGAAATTACTGGGGCGGTAAGCAGAACAGTAAAGAGTACCAGGTGGGCTATTCGAATACACTGTGTAATGTGACCTTTAACGTTTCTGCCAGCCGAACCCGGGATAATGACAACAGGGAAGAGATGCGTTATTACGTCGGATTATCCGTTCCCTTCAGCGTCTTTGACTCACCGATGTATCTGTCAACCAACGCTTCCTTCACGCAAAATCACTATGACAACAGTGATGTCGGGTTAAGCGGCAGTGCCGGTAAAGCCAATCAGTGGAACTACAACATTGATATGGCGAACAGTCAGGGTGGTAAAACCACCACCAATGCCAATGTCGGATATCGCGCCTCCGCCACCACCATGAATGCCTCGTGGAGTGAGTCTTCGGCCTTTAATCAGGAAGGGTTGGGCCTGACAGGCAGCCTTGTGGCCTATCAGGGGGGCGTACTGTTTGCCAATCAGGTTGGCAGTACCTTTGCCATTATCGATGCCCCTGGCGTGGTCAACGCCGCGGTCAACAGTGATTCGACTATTGTCACCAATAGTAGCGGAAAAGCCCTGGTGCCTTATATGTCGCCTTACCGCAAAAATGCGATGACGTTGGATACGACTAACCTTGATGACAATGTACAGCTTCTGGGCAACCGTAAAGATGTCGTCCCTTATGCCGGTTCGATCAGCTATGTGAAATTTGAAACCGACCAGCGGAAGAGCTTTATTTTTTATGCGGTTGATCAGGCAAACGCGCCGTTACCGTTTGGCGCTATGGTCACAAACAGTCAGGGTAACGAGCTCGGCTATGTCGGGCAGGGCAGCGTAATCTTTGTCCACAGCGAGAAACTGCCGGATAAGGTCATCGTTCATTTTTCCAGTGAAGAGGCACGTATTTGTACCATTACCCATCCGAAAACTAGTCTGTCAAACGATGTCAATCACTGCCGGTAAACAGGGAAGCATATTAATATGAAACGGCCTATCCGTCCCCCCTTTGCAAATACGACAGGAAGCATGCTAATCGCCTTTATTTTCCTGTTTTTTCTCCCCTCCCTGGCAAGGGCGAACTGTTTACAGAATTCCGCTATTGACGCTCCAACGCTGTATTACGATGCCACTACGTCATTAAATCTGACAGGCTATGCATCGGTATCCGGGCGGACAGATTACCCGGGAACCTTCAAATGTAGTACTCCTGCCTGGGGAATTATTGGGGGGAAGAACAGCGTAGATAATTCCAGCCCGTATGCCAAAAATACACTGTATCTGAAATTTCCAGGAAACGCCTATGTCAGTCTGTCTGTTACCGGTCTCGCCCCGGAGGAAACCCATCCCAAAGTGGGTACTAACAATGCAACAACCATAGATGCCAGCTTTACGGTCAATCTGAAACTGCTTAAAACCATCCCCACTAAAAATGTAATGACGGTGAATGGCGATACGGCCAATATCAATCCCATCGTGTTGGCTCAGGACAGTACTGGTCTGACGATTATTCAAAACATTGCCAGAATGGTGTCTGACTTCGCCTATTTCGTTTTTCACTGGAGCTGGCCAAAGCATGATTATGATATTTACTACAAGCCTATGCAGATAAAATTTATCAAACGCGTTACCACCTGCAGCTTTGATGATGACAATAAAGTCGTAAGGCTAAATAATATCAGTCTGCCGATGCTGACTAACGGAAACCTTTACGGAAAAGCATTTGAACTGAACTTTACCTGTACCGATATGCAAAATGGTGCCACCAGCCGCAACGTGCTGGCTTATCTCAGTAGCAACAATGTGTCAATGACGGATAATACCACGCTGATTTCTCCGTCAGAAGGAAGTGCAGGAGGGGTAGGTATCCAGATATATAAAAATAATACTCCCATAACATTTAGCCCGTCTGCCACCGATCGGGGCAATGCGACGGCGTTATTTTCTTTTTCTGCCAACCAACCACTAGCACCCAAACTGTCGATTCCATTAACTGCGTGGTATCACGTTTATGATGCGAAAGCGCTGTCCAGCGGACCGGTCAGAACAACGGCCGTGGTCAATTTTGTCTATGACTGAAGCAGGCTGAACAGGAAGAGCAATGAGAGAACGGTGGCCCGGGCGGGCCACCGGTGACGGACAATTACAGCAGGTCGGCAATCATCTTATCCAGTTTGCCCTGGTCGATGGCAAAGTTACGGATGCCTTCAGCCAGTTTCTGTACTGCCATTGGATCCTGGTTGTGCTGCCACAGGAACTCAGACTCGGTCATTTTCGCCGGACGCGCTTTCACTTCACCGCTGTAGGACAGCTTGCGCTCAACGCTACCTTCGGTTTCTGCCAGTTCTTTCAGCAGGCCCGGAGAGATGGTCAGACGGTCGCAGCCCGCCAGTTCGATGATTTCGCCAACGTTACGGAAGCTGGCACCCATCACCACGGTTTCGTAACCGTGCTGCTTGTAGTATTCATAGATTTCAGTGACGGAAACCACGCCTGGATCTTCGTTCGGTGCGTACTCTTTCTTATCGGTATTGGCTTTGTACCAGTCGAGAATACGACCAACAAACGGAGAAATCAGGAACACGCCGGCTTCCGCACAGGCACGCGCCTGAGCGAAGGAGAACAGCAGCGTCAGGTTACAGTTGATGCCTTCTTTTTCCAGCTGTTCCGCCGCGCGGATACCCTGCCAGGTAGAAGCCAGCTTGATCAGGATGCGGTCGTTGCTGATGCCGGCATCGTTATACAGTTTGATCAGGCTACGGGCTTTAGCAATGCTGCCTTCGGTATCGTAAGACAGGCGTGCGTCGACTTCGGTAGAGATGCGGCCCGGGACCAGCTGCAGAATTTCCAGACCAATGTTCACCGCCAGCTTGTCGGCAGCGTAGGCTACCTGCTCTTCTTTATTGCTAGTCTGCTTACGCGCCCATACCACGGCTTCATCAATCAGCTTACGGTATTCTGGGATCTGTGCGGCGCTAAGGATCAGGGAAGGGTTGGTGGTGGCATCTTGAGGTTTGTAGAGTTTCATCGCTGCGATGTCGCCAGTATCAGCAACAACGGTAGTGAGTTGACGCAGGGAAGATAATTTGTCCGTCATAGTTGTCATTCTCATCAAAGTTGATTTGTCAGGGTGTTGAAAATGTCTGCCCGGATGATAGCACGCGTACCCCACCATGCAAGAGGCGTAAACTTTCGTGCCTCATCGGGCTAAAGCCGGCGCACAAAAGCCCCATTATCCCGGTCATTGCCGGGGTTTTCATCCGTCACCAATAGCAGCGATTAGCCACCCGGGCCCACTTTTTTGTTACAGTAGGCGCTGATACTTTTCTGCCCCTCTCTGCAATGAAGGACGCGTTCATGTTAATGGTAATATCCCCGGCCAAAACGCTGGACTTTGAAAGCCCGCTGGCGACGCAACGTTACACTCAGCCTGCCCTGCTGGAAGAGTCACAGAAGCTGATTGCCGTGGCGCGTAAGCTCTCACCGGCGGATATCGGTTCACTGATGCACATCAGCGATAAACTGGCCGTGCTGAACGCCCAGCGCTTTAACGACTGGCAGCCGGATTTCACCCCCGACAACGCCCGGCAGGCGATCCTCGCGTTTAAAGGGGATGTATATACCGGCCTGCAGGCCGAAACCTTCAGTGAAAAAGAGTTCGATTTCGCCCAGCAGCATCTGCGCATGCTGTCAGGGCTGTACGGGCTGCTGCGCCCGCTGGATCTGATGCAGGCCTATCGTCTGGAAATGGGTATTAAACTGGCCAATCCGGCAGGCAAAGATCTCTACAGCTTCTGGGGTGAAAAACTGACCCACGCGCTGAATGCTGCGCTGGCAGACCAGGGCGATGACGTGCTGATCAATCTCGCGTCCGATGAGTATTTCAAAGCGGTTAAACCTAAACTGCTTAAAGGCGAGATCGTCAAGCCGGTATTTTTAGACGAGAAAAACGGCACGTTTAAGGTTATCAGCTTCTATGCGAAAAAAGCGCGTGGCCTGATGAGCCGCTATATCATTGAGCATCGCCTGAGCAAACCTGCACAGCTCAAGAAATTTGATGTGGACGGTTATGCGTTTGATGCGGAAGCAAGCAAAGGGAACGAGCTGGTATTTAAACGCCGCGAAACCGCGTAAAACCAGGGGACGACCTTCTTTTCTGGTCGCCCCTGATGCGGGTAAAAGGCTGACCGGATAACGGTCAGCCCCTGCGCAACACGGTTTAGCTGATTATTTCTTCAGCAGGAACTCACGCAGTTCGGCAAAGTCACCTTTCATCTTATGCGACAGCAGCGGCAAATCGGCACGTTCGGCCAGCGCCTCCGGCAGCGTCAGCGTTTGATCGAGGATCGCTTCCACACTCTCTTTAAACTTCGCCGGGTGCGCGGTGCCGAGGAACAGGCCAAACTCGCCTTCCTGCAGCTGATCGCGCAGCAGACGGTAGGCGATGGCCGCGTGCGGCTCTGAAAGGTAGCCCAGATCGGCCAGCTCACGCATGGTCGCTTTAGTGGTCTCGTCATCCACGGCACCGTAACCCAGATCCTGCAGGCGCCAGATTTTGCGACGGAAGATCTCTTCCACGCGCGGCCAGTTGTTCGGCTGAGACACATCCATCGCGTTAGACAGGGTGGCGACAGTCACGTTAGGCGCCCACTCACCGTTCACCAGGAAACGCGGCACGGTGTCGTTCGCGTTGGTGGCAGCAATAAAGCGTTTCACCGGCAGGCCGAGCGTCTTCGCCAGCAGGCCAGCCGTCAGGTCACCAAAGTTACCGCTCGGTACGGAGATCACCAGCTGGTTACGTTTTTCCTGTGGCAGCTGCGCCACCGCTTCAAAGTAATAGCAGATCTGCGCCAGCAGCCGGCTGATGTTGATCGAGTTCGCCGAGTTCAGGCCAATGGCCTTCTTCAGCTCTTCATCATCAAACGCCTGTTTCACCAGCGACTGGCAGGCATCGAAATCGCCGTCGACGGCGATGGTCTGAATATTCCCACCCAGCGTACAGAACAGCTTCTCCTGCAGCGGGCTGATTTTGCCCTGCGGATAGAGGATCACCACACGCACGTTTTCCATACCGTAGAAGGCATGAGCGACGGCGGCACCGGTATCACCCGACGTGGCGGTCAGGATGGTGATCTTCTCGTCGGCTCCGCTGACACAGGCAAGCATCTGCGCCATAAAGCGGCCACCGAAGTCTTTGAACGCCAGCGTCGGCCCGTGGAACAGCTCCAGTGCAGCGATATCTTCCGTGACATCCACGACCGGCGCCGGGAAAGTGAAGGCCGTTTTCAGACGCTCATTCAGCTGATGCGCTTCAATTTCGTCACCGATAAAGGCCGACAGGATCTTGCTACTGCGGGTGACGAAATCCATTTCCAGCATGGCATCGATGTCGGTCAGTTCGAACTCAGGTAATTCCAGCGGAAAGAACAGGCCCTGCTGTTTACCCAGACCCTGCTTCACCGCCTGGGCGAAGCTGACCTGCTCATTGTGATCCTTAAGATTATACAGTTTCATGCGTTATCCCAGTTTACGTGCGCCTGCCGTGTCTAAACGGCAGATATGGACGAAGCCTTCATCATTTTGCAGATAATGCTGGCGGAGCCAGTCTGCCATACGTTGTGCGGTATCCTGCTGGTTACACACGGCAAACAGCGTAGGGCCGGAGCCAGAAATACCACAGGCCAGTGCACCGATATCGGCAGCGGCCTGACGGGCTTCACTGAAGCCCGGTAACAATTGGGTGCGGTAAGGTTCCGCAATGACGTCCTGCATCAGCTTTGCCGCCAGCAGCGGTTGCTGTGTATGACAGGCGTGAATAAAGCCCCCAAGGTAGCGGCCGTGGCGGATAATATCCTCTTTGCGATACTGCGCAGGCAGGATCGCACGGGCTTCTGCCGTGGAGACCTTAATCCCCGGATAAGCCATCACCCACAGCCAGTCATCAAAGCCTGGCACTTCCTGACTGATAATGCCGTTCTCTTCCAGCATCAGCTGCATACCGCCCAGGAAACAGGGGGCCACATTGTCATAGTGTACGCTGCCGGAGATGCGCCCTTCCAGTTCGCCCATCAGCGCCAGCAGCGCTGTATCGTCCAGCGGCTTACCGCAGTGTTCGTTCATCGCCATTAATCCGGCGACTACCGAGCAGGCGCTGGAGCCGAGGCCGGAGCCAATCGGCATATTTTTTTCCAGCGTCATCCTGACCGGCACGCGCTCGCCGATCGCTTCGCAGAAGCGATCCCAGCACTGATAGACAATATTTTCTTTCGGGTTCGCCGGCAGCTTGCTGACGAAGCTGCCTTCGTTGTGCAGACTGAATTCGTCGGCCGCTTCCACGGTTACGCAATCGCCCAGCAGCGTGCCATCCACCGGCGACACGGCCGCCCCGAGAACGTCAAAGCCAACGCTGACGTTGCCAATTGAGGCAGGGGCATGAATTTTAACCATGATTAAACTCCCAACTTCCACGACAGAGTGCGTAACAGATCGGCAAACACGCCCGCCGCCGTCACATCATTACCGGCACCATAACCACGCAGCACCAGCGGGATCGGCTGATAGTAGCGGCTGTAAAACGCCAGCGCATTCTCGCCATTTTTGACTTTATACAGCGGGTCGTTACCGTCGACTGCATCGATTTTCACTTTACACACCCCGCCCTCTTCAATGGCACCGACGAAACGTAATACCTTTCCTGCCTCACCTGCGCTGGCCACTCTTGCCGCAAACCCGGCATCCAGCTCCGGCAGGCGCGCCATAAAGGTTTCCACATCGGCGATGGCGGTCAGTTCGGGCGGTAACACCGCTTCGATTTCAATGTCGCTCAGCTCCAGCTGATAGCCCGCCTCACGGGCCAGGATCAGCAGCTTACGTGCCACATCCAGCCCGGACAGGTCTTCACGCGGGTCCGGCTCGGTAAAGCCCATCTCACGGGCCATTTTAGTGGCATCCGAAAGCGATACGCCCTCATCCAGTTTACCGAAGATAAACGACAGTGAGCCAGAGAGGATACCGGAGAAGCTGATCAAATCATCACCGGCGTTCAGCAGATTTTGCAGGTTCTCAATCACCGGCAGCCCCGCCCCGACGTTCGTGTCATAAAGGAATTTACGTCGGGACTTTGCCGCCGCCGTACGCATCTGCTGGTAATAGTGATACGAGGAAGTATTGGCCTTTTTATTCGGCGTCACCACGTGGAAACCGTCGCTCAGGAAGTCAGCGTACTGGTCGGCAACCTGCTGGCTGGAGGTACAGTCAACGATCACTGGGTTCAGCAGGTGATACTCTTTCACCAGGCGGCTCAGACGGCTCAGATCAAACGGCTCTTTCGCCGCTTTTAGCTGTTCCTGCCAGTTCTCCAGGGGGATGCCGTGCACGTTGGTCAGCAGCGCCCGCGAATTGGCGATGCCACAGACCCGCAGGTCAATGTGCTTGTTTTTCAGCCAGGTCTGCTGACGATGGAGCTGCTCAATCAGTGCAGCCCCAACGCCGCCGACGCCGATCACAAAGACTTCGATGACCTGGTCGGTGGCAAACAGCATCTGATGTACCACACGTACACCGGTGGTCGCTTCATCATTGCTGACCACCACCGAGATGGAGCGCTCAGACGAGCCCTGGGCAATGGCGACGATATTAATATTCGCCCGGGCCAGCGCGGAGAAGAACTTGGCGGAGATACCCCGGAGGGTGCGCATGCCGTCACCTACCACGGAGATCACGGCAAGGTGCTCCATCACGTCCAGCGGCTCCAGCAGGCCATCCTTCAGCTCAAGGTAGAACTCATCTTCCAGCACGCGGCGCGCGCGCGCCAGGTCGCTCTGGGAGACGCAGAAACTGATACTGTATTCAGACGATGACTGGGTGATCAGCACCACGGAAATTCCGCTGCGTGACATGGCCGCAAACACGCGAGCCGCCATGCCTACCATGCCTTTCATTCCCGGGCCGGAGACGTTGAACATCGCCATGTTATTCAGGTTAGTGATGCCCTTAACCGGGTTATCCTCATCGCTGCCGTCGCCGCCGATCAGCGTGCCGGGTGCCTGCGGATTCGCGGTGTTTTTGATCAGGCAAGGGATCTGAAACTGGGCAATCGGCGCAATGGTGCGTGGGTGAAGGACTTTAGCGCCAAAATAGGAGAGCTCCATCGCTTCCTGATAAGACATCGACTTCAGCAAACGGGCGTCCGGCACCTGACGCGGATCGCAGGTATAGACCCCGTCCACATCGGTCCAGATTTCACAACAGTCGGCGCGCAGGCAGGCCGCCAGCACCGCCGCAGAATAGTCAGACCCGTTACGGCCCAGTACCACCAGCTCACCGCGCTCGTTACCGGCAGTAAAGCCCGCCATCAGCACCATATTGCTGGCCGGGATCTGACTGGCGGCGATACGGCGGGTGGATTCGGCGATATCCACGGTAGATTCCAGATAGTGGCCAACGGCCAGCAACTGCTCTACCGGATTGATGACGCTGACGCCATAACCGCGCGCCTGGAGCAGACCTTCCATAATAGCGATAGAGAGCTTTTCCCCCCGGCAGATGATCGCCGCATTCACACTGTCCGGGCACTGGCCCAGCAAGGCGATGCCGTGCAGCACCTGCTTTAACTGCGCAAACTCCTGATCAACCACGCCTTTGAGCCGGTCATAGGCGAAACCCGGCTGGGCCTCCGCCAGTCCCTGCAGCAGCTCGGCGAAAATTCGCTCCGCATCGCTGAGATTGAGTGAGGCATCCTGACCGCTGATGGTTTTCTCAATCATCGCCACCAGATGGTTGGTAATCTTCGCTGGCGCGGACAATACGGTAGCAACCTGTCCCTGCTTTGCATTACTTTCCAGAATATCAGCCACGCGCAGAAAACGTTCCGCATTGGCTACTGAGGTTCCACCGAATTTCAGCACTCGCATGTTCAAACTCTCCTGAATTTTTGCCGAAAAAAAAGCCCGCACTGGTTAGGTGCGGGCTTATTTTTGATTTTTCCTGTATGCGTCAGCCCGCACCGTTACCTGTGGTAATGGTGGTGGTAATAATGATTGTTGTCATCAGGCTGTTTTTGCGCATTGAGATTTATCTTTTTATCTGTCTGTAAAATCTGTCGGCTTTCAGAAGTAAAGCAAACGCCCGGCCAAGTCAATTTTTTTATCAAAAGCGACTTTTTTGCACTACAAGGTAGCCGGGCACTTTTCACCGCCCGTGCCAATCTGTTGTATTACTCAGGAACAAAATGGCAGTAAATAGCGCTGCTTTTCAGGATTCCTACAGCTTTTTAATCTGGAGGTTTTTTTCGATGTCATGCAGCAAACGATGCAGCATCGCGGTATCCCGCTGCTGTAACAGTCCGATACGCTGCTGCAGCCAGTCAGCCAGTTTTTCATCACCCGCAACCTCCAGCTGCTGCAATAAATCCCGGACCCGCTGGCGCAGAGCGACCAGCTGCCCGGCCTGGGCTTCCGCTGCCATCTGGGCGCTGACCTGGCGCAGGGCCGAGAGCTGGTAGCAGTAGACCATCACCGCCTGACCGAGATTCAGCGACGGGTAGTCCGCTGCCATCGGGATCCCCGTCAGCAGGTCAACCTGCGCCAGTTCCTCATTGGTCAGGCCGCTGTCCTCACGGCCGAATACCAAAGCCGCACTGCCCATCCACTGCTGTTTCTCTTCCAGCACCTCCTGCACCTGCTGTGGCGTAGCGTAATAACGCAATTTCGCCCGCGAGCGCGCCGTGGTGGCAATACTGAAATCAATATCTGCCAGCGCCGCTTCAAGTGAGGTCCAGTGGGTGGCCTGGCTCAGGATCTCCGTCGCCCCGTGGGCCACACGCAGTGCGGCCGGGTCAAGATGCGCCTGGCTGTTAACAATACGCAATTCATCAAATCCCATGGTTTTCATCGCACGGGCTGCCGCGCCGACATTTTCAGCCCGGGCAGGAGAAACAAGGATCAGGGGGAAACGCATAATCACCTATCAGAGAGAGAAACAACCGCCTTAATGATGCATCGGTTTTAAGATGATAACAGGCGCTATCAGGCATAATATCTTAATGTTAACTGCCGCCGTTTAAAGCAGGGCAATCAAATGATAGCCCTAAATATTCTGTGAAACCCAGCAAAAAAAAGACTCTGTCGCGATTATATACAGTTTATCAAACAATTAACTTTTGTTAAAAACCGTCTCGCTCCTGTATTCATCTGTCGCACAAATGCGTCAGCCCTTCACCTTAATTGTGAGCTAACCTGCCATTCTGGGAACCATTTTTCACAAAAGTGTTAACGTGCTACAATTGGTTTGATATAAGTCAACTAAGCGTTGTTTTATTGCGTAATGGTTGTTGCCTGTGCTGTTATGTTGCTGTTAATACCGTTAGGATGTACGCCGTTTAGTACTACCGGGGCATGCAGGATACAGCCTGATGGGCTGCGCAAAACCCAGAAAACCTGACGTTTCAGCAGCGCTGAATCATCAGGTATCAAGGGTTAGCCACCTTGTTGACGGTACATGGAACGTGTATCAAGAACATCATTCTGTACTGCTGTTGTTTTGCTTCTGGCTCTGAACACCAGGTGGTAGCCAGCGCCAACAGCCGTATGTCCTGTTTTCGATTTTGTTGGCAATTTTAGGTAGCGAACACATGCAGACCCCGCACATACTTATCGTTGAAGACGAATTAGTCACTCGTAATACGCTCAAAAGTATTTTTGAAGCCGAAGGCTACATGGTTTATGAAGCTACGGACGGCGCTGAAATGCACCAGATACTGACGGAAAATGACGTCAATCTGGTGATAATGGACATCAACTTGCCGGGCAAAAATGGCCTGCTGCTGGCGCGTGAACTGCGTGAGCAGGCGAACGTAGCGCTGATGTTCCTGACTGGCCGTGATAACGAAGTAGATAAAATCCTTGGCCTGGAAATCGGCGCTGATGACTACATCACCAAGCCCTTTAACCCACGTGAACTGACCATCCGTGCCCGTAACCTGCTGTCACGTACCATGAATCTGGCGGCAGTGAGCGACGAGCGCAAGCTGGTTGAATCCTACCGCTTTAATGGCTGGGAACTGGATATCAACAGCCGTTCACTGGTCAGCCCGCAGGGCGAACAGTATAAGCTGCCGCGCAGCGAGTTCCGTGCGATGCTGCACTTCTGCGAAAACCCGGGCAAGATCCAGACCCGTGCTGACCTGCTGAAGAAAATGACCGGCCGCGAACTGAAGCCTCACGATCGTACTGTTGACGTGACCATCCGTCGTATCCGCAAGCATTTTGAATCCACACCGGATACCCCGGAAATCATCGCCACGATCCACGGTGAAGGTTACCGCTTCTGTGGCGATCTGCAGGATTAATGCACGTCAGGGTCGACCGTTTTCCGGTCGACCCGCGACATCTGCTACTGATGGCCCCACGGAATAATCGGCACCGCACTGAGCGCATTTTTCGGTGACCCGTCGACCACCTTATCTGAATAGCTCAAATAAATCAGTGCATTACGTTTTTTATCAAAGAAACGTACGACCTGGAGCTTTTTGAATACCAGCGATGTCCGCTTTCTGAATACCACTTCTCCCTCTGATTTCCCCTGCGCTATTTTGTCGCTGAGTTCGACCGGCCCGACCTGCTGGCAGGAGATCGCCGCATCGGACGTATCTTCAGCCAGTCCCAGGCCGCCTTTAATCCCCCCGGTTTTTGCCCGGCTCAGGTAGCAGGTGACGTTTTTCACCTCCGGGTCATCAAACGCTTCAACGACTATTTTATGGTCGGGGCCAAACATCTTAAAGACGGTATCCACCGAACCCACCTGTTCCGCCTGCAATAAGCCTGGAAAAAAGAACACTGAAGTGACTATTAACACTTTTTTAATTGTCATGACGTTACCATTTCAAAGAAAATAGATGACATTGTAAGGTAGACACGAAACTACCGTACTCTTACGTTTATAACGCTATCTGTCGTTAATCTGACCGTATTTAGCACATTTTCACAGCTAATACCCGGTACTTAGCTTTTGCAATTAATGCTACTATTCGTCGACTTTGCTTACCATGCACCAATTCTGAGTAACATGAGGACGATTTATGGACCAAGCCGGTATCATCCGAGATTTGCTTGTCTGGCTGGAGAGCCACCTCGACCAACCATTATCCCTGGATAATGTTGCGGCTAAGGCAGGTTATTCAAAATGGCATTTGCAAAGAATGTTCAAGGACGTCACTGGTCACGCGATTGGCGCTTATATTCGCGCACGTCGTTTGTCGAAGGCGGCTGTCGCCTTAAGGCTGACAAGCCGCCCTATTCTGGATATTGCTTTACAGTACCGTTTCGATTCGCAACAAACTTTCACCAGGGCCTTCAAAAAGCAGTTTGCTCAGACGCCCGCCTGGTATCGCCGGTCATCTGACTGGAATGCCTATGGCCTGCGTCCGCCTATTCGCCTCAATGACGTCAGATTACCTGAACCGACCTGGGTTAGTCTGCCGGAAATCGTGCTGACAGGACAAACTCAGTCTTACACCTGCACACTGGAGCAAATATCACGCTTTCGCGATGAGATGCGTATGCACTTCTGGCGACAGTTTCTCACCGAGACCGATACGGTTCCACCAGTACTGTACGGCCTTCATCAGTCGCGTCCCAGTACGGACAAAGATGACGAGCAGGAAATCCTCTATACCACTGCCGTTCCTTCCGGGGAGATAGCCAGTCAGCTGCATTCAACCCAGACGGTACTGCTGGAAGCGGGGGATTATGTTCAGTTCACCTATGAAGGGCCACGCCACGGCCTTCAGGATTTTGTGTTGCAGATTTACGGCACCTGCATGCCGACACTGAATCTGACACGTCGCCACGGACAGGATATTGAGCGTTTTTATACCCACGGGGGTAAGAAACGTGCCGAGCCTCCCGTCGATATCCACTGTGAATATCTGATCCCGATCCGACGCCAGTCGTAATGTCTCGATCATGAAAAAGGGCCGGCTATGCCGGCCCTTTTTGCAGGTTAACGCTGCAGTTCGTCGAGCGCAGTCTCCTCGAGATGCGCCACATCCCCGGCGGTTTCCACCACCCAGCCTGAAGCCAGCCAGGCGCTTTGCTGATGGTCAACGCGTGAAAGAGAACAGTTGCGCAGGCGAAGACGACGCTCCGCATTCGCCGGCAGCCCGAGGATGGTACTGAGCAACACCCCCAGTGCCATACCATGGCTGACAATCAGCGGGCGGCTTCCTTCTGGCAGTGCCAGACAGGCATCCAGCGCCTGGTGCATCCGCTGTGCCATCTCGCCCATGGATTCCCCCTGCGGGATACGACCATTTTCCGTGCCATCAACCAGCGTTTTCCGCCAGCCCTCCTCCTCTGCGGTCAGTGAATCCAGCAGGCGCTGTTCCAGCACCCCCATATTCAACTCACGCAGGCGGGGATCCAGCACGACTGAACAACCGCAGGCGTCGGCAATGATCTCGGCGGTACGCCGGGTACGGCCCAGATCGCTGGCAATCACGTGGGTGATGCCGAGCTTTTTCACCCGTTCCCCCACCTGATGAGCCTGCTGCTCTCCTTTCTCAGTCAGCGCGCTGTCTGACTGCCCCTGAATGCGACGTGCCGCATTCCATAGCGTTTCTCCGTGGCGAACAAGATAGACCTGTAACATGCGATTTTCCGTTATACTGCGACAAATTTGCGTAGAGGGTTCAAACAATTATGTACCATGTTGTCGCTGCTACCATCAATCCAGCCAAAATTAAGGCAATTTCTCAAGCCTTCAGCGATATCTTCGGGGAAGGATCCTGCCATATTGAGGGTGTCGAGGTCGACAGCGGCGTGGCTGCCCAACCGATCACAAACACAGAAACGCGAACTGGCGCACGTCAGCGCGTGATGAATGCCCGCCAGGTCAGACCTGAAGCCGATTTCTGGGTGGCGATCGAGGCCGGCATTGAAGACAATACGGCCTTTGCATGGATGGTGGTAGAAAACCATAAGCTGCGTGGCGAGTCCCGCTCTGCCAGCTTTACCCTGCCAGCCATTGTAATGAAAGGCATTCATGAAGGCCGTGAACTGGGCGAAGAGATGGCTCGTCTCACGGGCATTGATAATATCAAGCATAAGGGCGGAGCCATTGGTGCCTTCACGGCCGGCCACCTGACCCGCACCAGCGTCTATCACCAGGCCCTGATCCTCGCCCTCTGCCCGTTTCATAACGACATCTACCAGCGCAAAGACGACAACTCAGACCTTATCTGACCCGCTCAGAAGCTGTGCCTCCAGCCAGGCCTTCAACGCCGGAGGTGCGCTTTTCAGGCTGTTTGAGCCCCGCGTAATTGTGGCAATCCCTGCCCCCAGCTCATTTTTCAGCTCACGCTGGCTCATTTCGCCGCGCATCAGCTCTTCGACGATCCGCAGCCGGGTACCCAGCGCTTCACGCTCATCCGGGGTCAGCATCAGCTGCAACAGCGGAAGATGCAGCTCACTCTGATAGGCCCGCTGCAGCAGCGTGACAAAACGCAGCCAGTCTTCGCTGGCCGGGTCGCTCGTAACGGGAACAGGGGTTGGGTTGGTCATGGTATTCCGCCATACTATTCAACTAGTACAGTAGCATATCATCATCATCTTCATACTTGAAGCGACAGCGGTGTCAGCGCGGCATATTCCCGCCCCCTGACGGCACAGAGACGCCTGTGCCCTGCTGTCGCTCCCGGCCGCCTGACCGTCATTCACCTCAGTAACGCTGCTGCCACTCGCTGTCAGAGAACAGGTTGTCAGACTGTTTCATGAAGTAACGATAATAGGCGTCATAGGCCAGCACGTTCTTCACATACCCCCGGGTCTCTGAGAACGGGATGGTTTCGATAAAGGCCACGGCGTCCAGCTTACCGGCGCTGTTACCCTGCCAGGTACGAACCCGCGATGGTCCGGCGTTATACGCTGCCGAGGCAAAGATACGGTTCTGACCGAACTGCTGATACACCGACTCGAGATACTGCGTCCCAATCTGGATGTTGGTTTCAGCATCCAGCAGCTGGCTGCTGTTGCTGTATCCCGGAATGCTGAATTTGGTCACCGTATGCTGTGCCGTCGCAGGCATGACCTGCATCAGACCGGATGCGCCCACCGGGGAGCGGGCTTTGGGATTCCAGGCACTCTCCTGACGGGCAATCGCCATGGCGTAACTCATCGGGATGCTCTTACCGCTGATATTGCGTTCAAACTGCGGCTGCCAGGCCAACGGGAAACGCTCCTGCAGGCTGTTCCATAGTTTGCCGGTGATGGTGGCCTGTACGCTCAGATCCCACCAGTTTTGCTGGCGTGCGTAGCTGGCCAGCATCTGCTGCTGCGGCCTGGTGCGGCTGGACACCAGATAACTCCACTCGCTGCGGGCGAGGTTATCCATTCCCCAGTACATCAACTCCCGCACGCGGGCGATCTCCGGGCCTTCGGTCAGGCTGCTGTCTACCGCCGGGGCTTTGTCGACCTGCAGCGGATACTCCACGCCCAGCTTCTGCGCGGCAACCATCGGATAGAACCCGCGCTCCTGCATCAGCTTGCGCAGGATGCCCTCTGCTTCCTCTTTGCGCCCCTGCTCAAGCAGCAGGTCAGCCTGCCAGTACTGCCACTCATCTTTCTCTTTTGCTTCTACCGGCAGGCGGGCAATCCAGGTATTCATTCCCCGGCGATCGTTGTTGCCCAGTGACATCCGCACCCGGCGTTCAATCAGGGAGGTGGCGTCACTGCGCATCACCACATCGTCGCGCCAGCGCGCCTGCTCGCTGGTGATATCGTTGCCCATCAGCCGCCAGGCCACCGCTTCCTTCAGCGCCTGGGTCTGCTGTTCATCCAGCTTTTGCAATTGCACCAGAGAGGGGATCATCTGCCGCGCCCGTTCGGCATCCGTCCGGGCCAGACTGCTAAAGGCAATCGCCGTGGCCTGGCGGGTAAAGTCTGTCGCGCCGACGCTACGCGCAAAATTCTCAACCGTACCCGGGTTATTTTGCAGATCCATTACCGCATTGGCGATGGTCTGATAATCCTCAGGCAGCTGTTTGGCCAGGAAATTCACCAGATTGCTGTTCCCCGCTTTCATCGCCAGACGGATACGTTCCAGCGTAGTAATCGGGTTCTGCTGTCCGGCCGCCTGCCAGGCGCTGAACAGCTTATCGCAGGTGCCGGGCAGCGAGCTGCCGGTCAGCCAGATGGCTTTCGCCCCGTCCCAGGCCACCTGCTGCTGGCCCGTGGCCCATTTGGCGTAATACCAGTTACAACGTGCCGCCACAGGCTTGGGTGCCTGCGGGCTGAAGACCAGTAAACCCCGCCAGTCCTGACGTCGCGCCAGCTCATTCACAAAGCGTGAAGAAAGCGAGCGCACGGGCGGCAGGGTCGGATAGCGTTTAATAAAGTCATTTACCGCCAGGCCGGTTTCCTGATCAAGATTCTGCGCCAGCTGGCGGTATTCCAGATAAGGGTAAAGGGGATAGTCGTGCAGCGTCGGCATCAGCCGATCGACGGTATCCATCTGTTTACTGTCCCAGGCCTGTTTGATTTGCAGGTAACGGGTACGTTGTTCATCCAGTGAATCCGCCCGGGCACTGCCGGTGGCTGCCGTTAAGCACGCCGCTACTACCCATAACTGCCACTTGTCCGCCATGACTTTCCCCACGTTACCGCCTTAATTATTCCTGAATCGCGAAATTTATCTGCTTCATGCTAACCAGTTGCGGCCCAACGTGCCATGAACTGAACAAATATTTACGGAATGAGCCCCGAACGGCAGTGAAGCCGGCCCTGTCGGAGCCACGCTTTTTTCCAACAGGCCCGATGCCCTATGATAGTACAAACCCTGCGCACCGATCGTGCATCAGCCACGGCCCGCATTAACGAAGGGTATGAAAATCAGTGAATTAAAAACTGGCACGCCCTTTGCTCTGTTGAATTCCATCTTGTATACCAGACGGAATTCAACTTATGGCTTTCACCACCGGGTTTACGATCCAGGACTGGCAGCATCATCATCAGCAGCACCCGCAGGAGGTGCTCTCCACGCTGGAAGCCCTGCTGGCCGCGCTCTCCCCCGCAGACAATGCCTGGATCTACCTCGCCACGCCCGCACAGCTGCGTGCGCAGGTAGAGCCGCTGCTGGCAGCCTGGCAGCAGGACCCGGCCTCGCTGCCGCTGTTTGGCGTTCCATTCGCGGTAAAAGACAATATTGATATTGCCGGCTGGCCCACCAGCGCCGCCTGCCCGGCCTTTACCTATACGGCAGAGAGCGACGCGGTGGCGGTAGCCAATCTGAAAGGCAAGGGGGCGGTGGTCATCGGCAAGACCAATCTGGACCAGTACGCCACCGGTCTGGTCGGGACGCGCTCGCCGTTTGGCGCAGTCTGTAACACGTTTGATCCTGCGTATGTCAGCGGCGGCTCCAGCTCCGGCTCCGCCTCGGTTACTGCCCGGGGCCTGGTGTGCTTTGCGCTCGGTACCGATACCGCCGGTTCCGGGCGCGTCCCTGCCGGGTTTAATAATATCGTCGGCCTGAAGCCGACAAAAGGCTGGCTTTCCGCCACCGGGGTGGTGCCCGCCTGCCGTCTGAACGACACCATTTCCGTCTTCGCGCTGACCGTGGAAGATGCCTTCCTTGCCGCCAGCTGTGCCGGAGGCTATGACAGTCTGGATGCCTACGCCCGCCATAATCCGGGCCTCGCACCGGCTGCCCTGCCGGACGCCCCGCGTTTCGCCATCCCGGCCAGCCCGGAATTCTTTGGCGACGCGCAGGCGCAGGCCGCGTGGGAGGCCGCCTGTGCCGACCTGATCGCCGCCGGTGCCAGCCTGCAGCCGGTGGACTTTACCCCCTTTACGCAGCTGGCGGAACAGCTCTACTCAGGCCCGTGGGTGGCCGAGCGCACCGTGGCCGTGGGCGCGATGCTGTCGCGCCCGGAAGAGATGGATCCGGTGGTGTACGACATCGTCGCCAGTGGCAACCACTACAGCGCCGTGGACGCTTACAAAGCGGAATATCTGCGCGCCGAACTGACGCGCCAGATCCAGCAGACGCTCAGCCAGTTTGATGCGCTGGTGGTGCCGACCTCGCCGACCATTCATACGCTGGAAGAGATGAAACAGGAACCGGTGCGCTACAACTCGCAGTTCGGCACCTATACCAACTTTACCAACCTCGCCGATCTGGCCGCGCTGGCGCTGCCCGCGCCGTTTCGCACCGACGGTCTGCCAGCGGGCATTACGCTGATCGCACTGGCCTGGCACGACCGGGCGCTGGCAACCTTCGGCCTGCGCTGGCAGCAGCAGCAGGCTCTGAGCCTCGGAGCCACCGGCCGGCCGCAGCCTGCGCCCGGAACCCTGCCCGCCTCATCACTGCACGTACGTGTGGCGGTGGTCGGTGCCCATCTGACCGGCATGCCACTCAATCACCAGCTGACCCGACGACATGCGGTTCGGGTGGAAGAGACCACCACCGCAGCCTGTTATCGCCTGTATGCGCTGGCCAATACCGTCCCGGCCAAACCCGGGCTGGTCAAAGCCGTCACAGGGGCCGCTATCCTCGTTGAGCTGTGGGATATCCCGCTGGCGCGCTTTGGCGAGTTTGTAGCAGAAATCCCTGCTCCGCTGGGGATCGGCACGCTGGAACTGGCCGACGGCCGCAGCGTAAAAGGGTTTATCTGTGAGCCTGCTGCGCTGACGCAGGCCACTGACATCACTGAATTCGGCGGCTGGCGCCGCTGGCTGAGCCGCGAGGAGAAGTCTGATGTTTAACACTGTTCTGGTTGCCAACCGTGGCGAAATTGCCTGCCGCGCCATCCGTACCCTGAAGCGCCTCGGCATCACCAGCGTCGCGGTGTACTCCGATGCCGACAAAAACGCACAGCACGTCAAAGATGCCGATATTGCCCTTGCCCTCGGTGGTGCTAAGGCCAGCGACAGCTATCTGGTCATCGACAAAATTCTTGCCGCCGCCCGCGAGAGCGGGGCTGAAGCCATCTGGCCCGGCTACGGCTTCCTCTCTGAAAGCCTGCCGTTTGCCGCCGCCTGCGAAGCCGCAGGCATTGTCTTTATCGGCCCGACTGCACAGCAGATCGGCGAGTTTGGCCTGAAGCACCGGGCACGCGAGCTGGCGGCCGCGGCGGGCGTCCCCATGACGCCGGGCACGCCACTGCTGGACTCACTTGCAGAGGCGATTGCCGCCGCGACGCGTATTGGCTATCCGGTGATGCTGAAAAGTACGGCGGGGGGCGGCGGCATCGGCCTGACGCGCTGCGCCAGTGAAGCCGCGCTGGTCAGCGCCTGGGAGAGCGTGCGCCGCCTGGGCGAACAGTTTTTCAGCGATGCCGGCGTGTTCCTTGAGCGCTGCATCGATCAGGCCCGTCACGTCGAGGTACAGATTTTTGGCGACGGCCAGGGCAAGGTCGTGGCCCTCGGTGAGCGCGACTGTTCACTGCAGCGCCGCAATCAGAAGGTCGTGGAAGAGACTCCGGCCCCGAACCTGCCCGCTGCCACACGCGCCGCCCTGCTCGACTCCGCCGTCAAACTCGGCGAACTGGTGAACTACCGCAGCGCCGGAACGGTGGAATACATCTATGACGCCGTGCGCGATGAATTCTTCTTCCTTGAAGTGAACACCCGCCTGCAGGTGGAGCACCCGGTGACCGAGTGCGTTACCGGCCTGGACCTGGTGGAGTGCATGCTGCAGGTCGCCGCCGGGGAGTCGCCAGACTGGGATAAGATGGCGCAGGCTCCGCAGGGTGCAGCCATTGAGGTACGTATCTACGCGGAAGATCCGCTGAAAAACTTCCAGCCCAGCCCCGGTATCCTGACCGAAGTCTGCTTCCCGGAGGGCGTTCGCCTCGACAGCTGGGTCAGTACCGGCACGGAGGTTTCTGCCTTCTACGACCCGATGATCGCCAAACTGATCGTCCACGCGGACAACCGCGCGGCGGCGCTGGAAAAAATGCAGGCGGCGCTGAATGAAACCCGTCTGCACGGCATCGCCACCAACCTCGACTATCTGCGCCAGGTGGTCGCCACCGAGGCTTTCCGCAGCGGCAACGTCTGGACGCGCCTGCTCGACGGCTTTACACCGAAAGCCGCAGTGATTGAAGTGCTCCAGCCCGGCACCTGGAGCAGCATTCAGGACTACCCGGGCCGTCCTGGCTACTGGGATATCGGCGTGCCCCCCTCCGGGCCGATGGATGACTACGCCTTCCGCCTCGCCAACCGCATCGTCGGCAACGCTGAAGAAGCCGCCGGGCTGGAGTTTACCCTGCAGGGTCCCACGCTGCGGTTTCACAGCGACGCGCTGATCGCCCTGACCGGGGCGGCCTGTCCGGCGTCACTGGATGGGGAAGAGGTGGCGTACTGGCAGCCGGTGGCGGTCAAAGCCGGACAGACGCTGACCCTGGGCCGGGCGCAGCAGGGCTGCCGGACCTGCCTGGCCGTGCGTAACGGCTTTGACGTGCCGGAATACCTCGGCAGTCGCTCCACGTTTGCCCTCGGTCAGTTTGGCGGTCACGCCGGGCGGACCCTGCGGGTGGCCGATATGCTGGCCATCTCTCAGCCGCATCTGGCCGCCTGTACTACCCCTGCGCCGGTCAGCGAACCGGCGGCCCTGCCCGTCGCCGATCGCCCGGTGTACGGGGATGAATGGCGCATCGGCGTACTGTATGGCCCGCACGGCGCACCGGACTTCTTCACTGCGCAGTCGATTGACGAATTCTTTGCCGCCGAATGGCAGGTACATTACAACTCCAACCGCCTCGGCGTGCGGCTGGTCGGGCCGAAGCCGGGCTGGGCGCGTGCCAACGGCGGCGAAGCCGGGCTGCATCCCTCTAACGTCCACGACTGCGAATACGCCATCGGGGCGGTTAACTTTACCGGAGACTTTCCGGTGATCCTCACCCGGGACGGGCCCAGCCTGGGCGGTTTTGTCTGCCCGGTGACCATTGCGAAAGCAGAGCTGTGGAAAGTCGGCCAGGTCAAACCGGGCGATCGCATCCGTTTCCACCCCATCAGCGTCGAAGAAGCCCACGCGCTGGCGCTGGCGCAGGATCGCAGTATTCACGAACTGTGCGCCCTGCGTACCGCCCCCTTTGCAGCGCCATCACTGGCGGATACCGTCCACGGTTCAGCAACGGTACTGGCGGCGATCAAGGCCACGGATACCACGCCCACGGCGATTTATCGTCAGGCGGGTGACAACTATATTCTGCTGGAGTACGGCGATAACGTGCTGGATCTCGCCCTGCGCCTGCGCGTGCATCTGCTGATGACCGCCCTTACCGGCGTCGGCCAGCCCGGTATTGAAGAGCTCTCTCCCGGCGTACGTTCCCTGCAAATCCGTTATGACAGTCAGATCCTCAGCCAGAAGCAGCTGATGAGCCTGTTGCTGACACTGGAAAAGAATCTGGGTGACGTGACGCAGATGAAAGTGCCCTCGCGCATTGTCCACCTGCCGATGGCCTTTGAGGACAGCGCGACCCTGGGGGCCGTCGCGCGCTATGCCGAAACCGTGCGGGCCAGCGCGCCCTGGCTGCCGAATAACGTCGACTTTATTCAGCGTATTAATGGTCTTGCCAGCCGCGAAGAGGTCAGTCGCACACTCTTTGACGCCAGCTACCTGATCCTCGGCCTGGGCGATGTCTATCTGGGTGCGCCCTGTGCCGTGCCGATCGATCCGCGTCACCGCCTGCTCAGTTCAAAATACAACCCGGCGCGTACCCACACCGCCGAAGGCACCGTCGGCATTGGCGGCATGTATATGTGCATCTACGGCATGGACTCCCCCGGCGGCTATCAGCTGGTGGGCCGCACGCTGCCGATCTGGAACAAATTCCTGAAGAATGACCAGTTCGCTGCCGGCGAACCCTGGCTGCTGCGCTTCTTCGATCAGGTGCGTTTCTACCCGGTCAGCGAGGCCGAACTCGACGTCCTGCGCGATGACTTCCGCGAGGGACGCGCCCGGGTGCGTATCGAACAGTCGGTCTTTGATTTTGCTGAACATACCCGGTTCCTCGCCGACCATGCTGACGCCATCAGCGCCTTCCGCCAGAAGCAGGCCCGCGCCTTCGAGGCTGAAGTCGCCCTGTGGGCGCAGGAAGAGGACGGTGCGCCGCTGACCAGCGATGAGACGCTGCTGCCGCCGGAAGAGGATGAGAGTGCGTTTCAGGTCAGCGCCGATCTGAACGGCAACATCTGGAAAGTGCTGGTACAGCCGGGCGATGAGGTGGCCGCCGGTCAGCCGCTGATTATCGTCGAGGCGATGAAAATGGAGCTGGCGGTCAATGCCCCCCGGGCCGGGCGCGTCAAGCGCATCGGCTGCCAGCCTGGCCGCCCGGTCAGCCCCGGCGATGCCCTGCTGTGGCTGGAATAAAAATGGACGACAAACGCAGCCCGGCCCGGCCGGAAGCGCTGGCCGATCGTGTCTATCAGCAGCTGAAAAATGACATCTTCGATTTTCGCCTGATGCCGGGGGATGCCTTCAGTGAAAACGAAGTGGCCGACCGCTTCGCGGTCAGCCGCACTCCGGTTCGTCAGGCCCTGTTCCGCCTGGAGCGCGAAGGCTACGTCGAGGTGTGGCACCGCCGGGGCTGGCAGGTGCGGCAGTTTGACTTCGCCTACTTTGAGGAGCTGTACGACCTGCGCATCGTACTGGAGTGCGAGGCGGTGAAACGCCTGTGCCTGCTACCGGCAGGTGAGGCGGAACGTCTGCTGGCGCGGCCGATCGGTGTCTGGATCACGGAGCCCCCCCTGGCGGATGGCATCACGGTGTCACTGCACGATGAAGCCTTTCATATCGCCCTGGTGGCGGCGGCGGGCAACAGCGAAATGACGCGCATTCACGGCGAGCTGACGGAAAAAATCCGCATTATTCGCCGCCTTGATTTCACCCGGGAAGATCGTATCAGCGCCACCTATAACGAACACGCGAGCATCCTGCGCGCGATATTGCACCAGCACAGCGAGGAGGCCCGGCGCATTCTGACCGACCATATTGCCGTCAGCCGCGCCGAAGTCAGAAAAATCACCGTCCATATGCTCCAGCAGGCCAGGCACCATATCGTTTCATCCAACTCAATGTTAGGGGATTACTGATGAAGAGACGTTCGTTGATCAAAGCATTTGCGCTGTCTGCCAGCGTAGTCGCCATGGGACTCTCCTGGAGCGTTCAGGCTGCCGACACCATCAAAGTGGGGATCATGCACTCCCTGTCCGGCACCATGGCGATTTCCGAAACGCCGCTGAAAGACGTGGCGCTGATGACGATCGAAGAGATCAACGCGAAAGGCGGGGTACTGGGGAAAAAACTGGAGCCAGTGGTGGTCGACCCGGCCTCTAACTGGCCACTGTTTGCGGAAAAAGCCCGTCAGTTACTCACTCAGGATAAAGCCGCCGTCGTCTTTGGCTGCTGGACGTCGGTATCACGTAAATCGGTGCTGCCGGTATTCGAGGAGCTGAATGGACTGCTGTTCTACCCGGTGCAGTATGAAGGCGAAGAGATGTCACCGAATGTGTTTTATACCGGCGCTGCGCCAAATCAGCAGGCCATCCCGGCCGTGGAGTACCTGATGAGCGAAGACGGCGGCAGCGCGAAACGCTTCTTCCTGCTGGGTACCGACTACGTTTATCCGCGTACCACCAACAAGATCCTGCGCGCCTTCCTGCACGCCAAAGGCGTGAAGGACAGCGATATCGAAGAGGTCTACACGCCGTTTGGCTACAGCGACTACCAGACTATCGTTTCCAACATTAAGAAGTTCTCTGCCGGCGGAAAAACTGCCGTGGTTTCCACCATCAACGGCGACTCCAACGTGCCGTTCTACAAAGAGCTGGCCAACCAGGGCATTAAAGCCACGGATGTGCCGGTTGTCGCCTTCTCCGTCGGGGAAGAAGAGCTGCGCGGCATCGACACCAAACCGCTGGTGGGGAACCTGGCCGCATGGAACTACTTCGAATCCGTCGATAACCCGACCAACGCGCGATTCGTTGCGGCTTACCGCGCTTATGCCAAAGCCCACAAGCTGCCGAATGCGGATACCGTGGTGACGAATGATCCCATGGAAGCCACTTACGTCGGCATTCATATGTGGGCACAGGCGGTAGAAAAAGCCGGAACAACCGATGTGGACAAAGTCCGTGCGGCCATGGCCGGACAGACCTTTGCCGCGCCGGATGGCTTTACCCTGACCATGGATCAGACCAATCACCATCTGCACAAACCGGTGATGATTGGTGAGATTGAAGATAACGGTCAGTTCAACGTCGTCTGGCAGACTGACAAGCCGGTGCGCGCCCAGCCGTGGAGCCCCTATATCGCCGGTAACGACAAGAAGCCCGACCACCCGGTGAAAGCCAGCCACTGATCCCGTCACGGGGCGGGCCACTGACTCCCGCCCCTCCTCAGCACGCAAGAGAGCGAATGATGATGATGCGATTCCTGCTGTTACTGCTGTTCTGCCTGCCGCTGATGGCCCAGGCCGGGCCGGCCGTCGACTTCGCTGCTGCCAGCCGCAGCGATCAACTCCGCCTCTTACAGCAGTGGGCCGCCGCACCGGATGCCGCGCGCCTGCCCCTGCTACAGGCTCTGCACAGCGAAAATGTGGTGCTGGATGAGAAGAAACAGCCCTATACCCGTGTTAACGATCGTCTGATCGCCTTGGAGGGCAGCGCAGCCCCCACCGGGAAGACCAAAAAGTTGTTTATGAATAACCGCCTGCGCGTGATGATCGCCTCCGCGCTGGCCGCTCATCAGCTGGTCAGTCCGGTCACGGCTGTCCGGCTGCAGGCCGCACGCGCATTACAGAATGAAGCCACGGGCGATCAACTCCCGCTGCTGAAACAGCGCCTGGCGACCGAAGAGGACGCCACCGTTCATGAGGTGCTGGCTCAGGCGGTTGCCGGACTGCAGCTGGCCGATGCCAACCCGCTGGTACGACTGGAAGCGGTCAAACGGCTGGGTGAAACCAGCGATCCACAGACACAGGCCCGTCTGGAGCAGCTGCTGCAGCCGCAGAATGAGACCGATGCCCGCGTCCGCAGCGCCGCCGCCGACAGCCTGAAGCAGATCCGCTATCGTCTGCTGCCCGGCGATCTGCTGGGCCAGGCCTTTACCGGACTGTCGCTGGGATCGGTGCTGCTGCTGGCCGCGCTCGGTCTGGCGATCACCTACGGCCTGCTGGGGGTGATCAATATGGCCCACGGTGAAATGCTGATGATTGGCGCTTACGCCACCTGGATGGTACAGAACCTGTTCCAGCGTTTCGCCCCGGAATGGCTGGCATTTTACCCGCTGCTGGCGCTGCCGGTGGCGTTCTTTATAACCGCGGCCATCGGCATGGCGCTGGAACGCACCATCATTCGCCACCTGTACGGCCGGCCGCTGGAAACTCTGCTGGCCACCTGGGGCATCAGCCTGATGCTGATCCAGCTGGTGCGCATTCTGTTTGGTGCGCAGAACCTGGAGGTGGCCAACCCACCCTGGCTGTCCGGCGGACTGCAGGTGCTGCCTAATCTGGTGTTGCCGTACAACCGACTGGCGGTGATCCTGTTTGTTACCGGGGTGCTGGCGCTGACCTGGCTGCTGCTGAACAAAACCCGCCTCGGGATGAACGTACGGGCAGTGACGCAAAACCGCGCCATGGCTGACTGCTGCGGCGTACCGACCGGGCGCGTGGACATGCTGGCATTTGGCCTCGGCTCCGGCATCGCCGGACTGGGCGGTGTCGCACTGTCGCAGTTAGGCAACGTCGGCCCGGAGCTCGGCCAGGGCTATATCATCGACTCTTTCCTGGTGGTGGTGACCGGGGGCGTCGGCCAGCTGGCCGGCACCGTGGTGGCCGCGCTCGGGCTGGGCATTCTTAACAAAGTGCTGGAGCCACAGATCGGCGCAGTGCTCGGTAAGATCCTGATCCTGGTGCTGATCGTGCTGTTTATTCAGAAACGGCCACAGGGCCTGTTTGCCGTTAAAGGAAGGGTGACTGACTGATGACGCAACCCATGACGCTGACCCTGGTACAAAAATCCCCGCGGCTGGTGACCGCTGCGGGTACAGTGCTGCTGCTCGCGCTGCTGCTGCTGCCGTTTTTCGCACTGCTTCCTGCGGATCATCCGCTGGCCATCTCAACCTATACGCTGACGCTGGTGGGTAAAATTCTCTGTTATGCCATTGTCGCAGTCGCACTGGACCTGGTGTGGGGCTACGCCGGGATGCTGTCGCTCGGCCACGGGCTGTTCTTCGCCCTCGGCGGTTACGCGATGGGCATGTACCTGATGCGCCAGGCGGCAGGAGACAGTCTGCCAGCGTTTATGTCCTTTCTGTCCTGGACAGAGATGCCGTGGTTCTGGGCAGGAACACAGCACTTTGCCTGGGCACTGTGCCTGATTGTGCTGGTCCCCGGCCTGCTGGCGCTGGTGTTTGGCTGGTTCGCCTTCCGATCGAAAATCAAAGGGGTCTATTTTTCCATTATGACCCAGGCGCTGACCTATGCCGGGATGCTGCTGTTCTTCCGTAATGAGACCGGCTTTGGCGGTAACAATGGCTTTACCGGGTTTACCACCCTGCTGGGCTTTCCGGTGACGGCAACCGGCACGCGTATCGGGCTGTTTGTCGCCACCGTGCTGCTGCTGGCAGGCAGCCTGGCCGTGGGCCTGATGCTGGCGCGCAGCAAGTTTGGCCGCGTGCTGACGGCGGTGCGCGACGCGGAAAATCGCCTCTCCTTCTGTGGCTACGATCCGCGCGGCTTTAAGCTGTTTATCTGGACGCTTTCCGCCGTGCTGTGCGGGCTGGCCGGGGCGCTGTACGTCCCGCAGGTCGGGATTGTTAACCCCGGTGAGATGTCACCCACCAACTCCATTGAGGCCGCCATCTGGGTGGCGCTGGGCGGGCGCGGGACGCTGATCGGCCCGCTGCTGGGGGCTGGCATTGTTAACGGGGCCAAAAGCTGGTTTACCGTCGCCTTCCCGGAATACTGGCTGTTTTTCTTAGGGCTGATGTTTATCCTCGTCACACTGTTTCTGCCAAACGGGGTAATTGGCCTGCTGCGCAGGAGGAAAGATGACTGAGCACCTGTTTACCCAGCCCCACCGGGCCGATCGCCACCGCGAACAAACCGACCCTGTGTTACAGCTGGAGAATATTACCGTGTCGTTCGACGGCTTTAAGGCCCTGAATGACCTCTCTTTGCAGATCGGCGTCGGCGAACTCCGCTGCATCATCGGCCCCAATGGCGCGGGAAAAACTACGCTCATGGATGTGATCACCGGCAAAACCCGCCCGGACAGTGGCCGGGTGTTCTATGACCAGAGCACCGATCTCACCACGCTTTCCCCGGTGGACATTGCCCGAATCGGCATCGGACGTAAATTTCAGAAACCCACGGTGTTCGAGGCGCTGACGGTGTTTGAAAATCTGGAAATTGCCCTGAAAACCGATAAGTCGGTGTGGGCCTGCCTGCGGGCCAGGCTGAACAGTGAACAGGAAGACCGCATTACCGGAGTGCTGGCGCTGCTGCGTCTTGAAAGCCAGCGTCAGCGTCCCGCCGGGCTGCTGTCACACGGGCAGAAGCAGTTTCTGGAGATCGGCATGCTGCTGGTGCAGGATCCGCACCTGCTGCTGCTGGATGAGCCCGCCGCCGGCATGACTGACGCAGAAACCGACTATACCGCCGAACTGTTTCGCACGCTGGCCGGGAAGCATTCGCTGATGGTAGTGGAACACGATATGGGCTTTGTCGAAACCATTGCTGACCACGTCACGGTACTCCATCAGGGCCAGGTACTGGCGGAAGGTTCGCTGCGCGAGGTACAGGCTAACGAGCAGGTCATTGAAGTCTATCTGGGGCGATAATATGTTACAGGTCACTGAACTCCATCAATATTACGGTGGCAGCCATATTCTTCGCGGGCTGTCGTTTGACACGCAACCGGGTGAGATTACCTGCCTGCTGGGGCGTAACGGGGTGGGGAAAACCACCCTGCTGAAGTGCCTGATGGGGCTGGTCCCGGCCAGGTCCGGCAGCATCCACTGGCAGGGGAAGCCCATCAACCACTGCAAACCGCACCAGCGCGTACAGGCGGGGATCGCCTACGTGCCACAGGGTCGGGAGATCTTCCCGCGCCTGACGGTGGAAGAAAATTTGCTGATGGGCCTGGCCCGTTTTTCCGGCGCTCAGGCAACCCGGGTACCGGAAGAGATCTGGCAGCTGTTTCCGGTGCTATGGCAGATGAAGCAGCGGCGCGGCGGGGATCTCTCCGGCGGCCAGCAGCAGCAGCTGGCCATAGGCCGGGCGCTGGCCTGCAGGCCGCAGCTGTTGATCCTGGATGAGCCGACCGAGGGTATTCAGCCATCGGTAATCAAAGAGATCGGGTCGGTTATCCGCCAGCTTGCCGCACGCGGCGATATGGCGATCCTGCTGGTTGAGCAGTTCTATGATTTTGCCGCCGGGCTGGCCGACAGCTATCTGGTGATGTCGCGCGGTGAGATCGTACAGCGCGGGGCCGGCAACGCAATGGAAGCCGACGGCGTACGCGGATTAGTGACGATTTGATGCCGTCACCGCGATAATTCACCGGCCCGGGGCGACCAGAAAAGAAGGTCGCCCCGGCGGAAAAATGTACAGGGGCAGATCTTATTTTTCGATTCAGCGCCGTGAACATTCTTATCCCGTAACCGGTACAAATAACCGGTCCACAACGATCGTATTTCCCTTCATTCTTACTCTTTCCAGCCAGGTTAATTATTGCAATTAAATAAATGACCATCTCATTAATAGATTAATATCTCTGACCGTTATATTACAATTACCTGTCGTTACTGAATATTCCTCATAAAGAAATAAATTTAATTTCATTTCATATTTCGGAAATATTCATATACTACTTTCCTGTATTGTCATGAAATTTAATTTACCGATCCTTTAATGGAGGTACTCGCGTGGCTATTTATCCGTTAACCAGCGTACAGCAGGCCGTATGGCTCGATCAACTTCTGACGCCTTCCACGCCCTGCTACAACGTGGGCGCGCTGTGGCGCATCGAAAGGGATATTGATATCCCCCTGTTAAACCAGGCAATAAAAGAAATACGCAGTCAGCATGATGCGCTGAAATTAACGTTAGAAGAGAGCGAACAGGGTATTATTCAGACGACCGTATCGAATAGAGACCTGACTCTCGAATACCATGACTTCAGTCTGGATAAAGATGCCCGTCAGAAAGCTTTGTGCTATTTCCGTGAAAAACTGAATCAACCCTTTAAACTGTATGAAGAATTACTCTGGCGCTGTGTTTTTATCAAAATAAGTGCATCGACGGGTTACTGGCTGATTAATGCCCATCATATTATTGTCGACGGTACCTCCGTTTCCCTGCTCAGCGGCATGATCATGGACCGTTACAAGCAGCTGAAAAGCGGGCAGATCCCCTCCCCCGTGGCGGTGTATAATTACCGGGACTTTATCGCCAATGACCAGGCGTATATGCAGTCCACCCGCTATGAGCGTGACCGGGCCTTCTGGCTGGAACGCTTTGCGGATGCCGGGCCTGCCGGCATGGAGCGCCGCCCCGGTTTTGCCGCCGATCAGGTATGGCCAAGCCAGCAGATTACCCGTCAGCTGCCTCCCGAACGCTATCAACGGCTCTGCGCCCTGGCGGCAGCGCACCAGTGCTCACCCATGCACCTGATGACCGCCCTGCTCGCCTGCTGGTACAGCCGCCTGTGGCAGGTTGAACAGGTGACGGTGGGGGTACCGGTGCATAACCGCAGCAGCGCCCGGTATAAGCAAACCCTGGGCATGTTCTCCTCCATGATCCCGGTGAAACTGCATGTTGACCACAGCCTGCCTTTCAGCGCGCTGATGGTGCAGATCGCTGCAGAGCTGCGGCGTTGCTACCGCCACCAGCGCTTCCCGATTGCCGAGCTGAACCGCCACCTACGCCTGGGGCAGCAGGGACGTCGCCAGCTGTATGACCTGAGTTTTTCCCTGGAAACCTTCCCGACCGATATTGAGCTGGAAGGCCACCCGCTGAAAGTCGAAACGCTGCATCACGGCTTTGAACAGATGCCGCTGGCGCTCTATCTCCGTCACTATCACCCTGGCGATCCCCCGCTGCTGGAGTTCAACATGAACCAGGCCTGGTTCAGCGCTGAGGAGGCCCGGCGCACCGCCGATCGCCTGCTGCAGATGCTGGATCATCTGCTCGATCACGGGGTACAGCAGCCGCTGGCCAACCTTCCTCTGCTGCTGGCCGACGAGCGGCAGCAGATCCTCGGCAGATGGAACGATACGGAACGGACGTGGCCGCTGCCGGAAGGCATTCATCGCTGGTTTGAACAACAGGCCGATCGCACACCTCAGGCCATCGCACTCTGCGGCCACGGCGGCAGCGTCAGCTATCAGCAGCTTAATCAGCGTGCTAACCGCCTGGCGGCACAGCTGCGTCAGGCAGGGATCGGCCCCGATGACCGCGTGGCGCTGTGTGCAGCCCGCAGCAGCGAGATGGTCACCGCTCTGCTGGCCATCCTCAAAGCTGGCGGGGCCTATGTGCCCCTCGATCCGGACTACCCGACCGATCGTCTGAGTCATATGCTGGAAGACTGCGGGGCCAGACTGGTTCTGCTGGACGATGCGGGTAAACAGGCGCTGGCTCCCCTGCTGAGTGATGCACACCGGGTCTGGCACCTGCATAACGATCGCGCGTGCTGGCAAACGCAGAGTGATTGTAACCTGCCGTCACTGTCGGCCAGCCCGCAGCGCTCACTGGCGTATGTGATCTACACCTCCGGCTCCACCGGGAAGCCGAAAGGGGTGATGAATGAGCACCTCGGTGTAATGAACCGCCTGCAGTGGATGCAGGAAGAATATGCCCTTACGCCTGAGGATACCGTGCTGCAGAAAACGCCGTTCAGCTTCGATGTCTCCGTCTGGGAGTTCTTCTGGCCACTGATGGTCGGCGCGCGGCTGGCAATAGCACAACCCGGCGGCCATCAGGATCCGGAGTATCTCAGCCAGCTGATCGCCCGTGAGCGGGTCACGACCCTGCATTTTGTTCCTTCCATGCTGCAGCTGTTCCTGCGCCACGGCAACATGTCGCACTGCGGCAGCCTGCGTCGGGTGATGTGCAGTGGCGAAGCACTGCCGCTGACGGCAGTACAGCGTTTCCACCAACAACTCCCAGGGGCGGAACTGCATAATCTTTACGGGCCGACCGAAGCGGCAGTGGATGTCTCTTACTGGCACTGCCAGCGCGATGATACGCGCGGGATCGTCCCCATCGGCAGGCCGGTTGCTAATACCCGGCTGCATATTCTTGATGCCCATCTGCAACCGCTACCGCCGGGCGTCAGCGGTGAACTGCATATCGGCGGCGTCCAGGTAGCCCGTGGTTACCTGAACCGTGCGACGTTAAACGCCGAACGTTTTATCCCCGACCCGTTCAGCGAGGATGCGTCGGCACGTCTGTACAAAACCGGCGATCTGGCACGCTGGCTGGAGGATGGCAGCATTGAGTATCTGGGCCGTAACGATTTCCAGGTCAAAATCCACGGCCTGCGTATTGAATTGGGTGAAATTGAACAGCAGATCGCCAGCTTTGACGGCGTCGAGGATGTCGTGGTGATGGCCTGCGATGACGGCCAGGGGGATAAACGGCTGATCGCGTGGCTGGTCGCCCCACCGATCCCCGCTCTGCGCGAGTCGCTACGCCTGCACCTGCAATCCACCCTGCCGGACTTTATGATCCCCTGTGCCTTTGTGCGTATGGAGGCCTTCCCGCTGTCGCCGAACGGCAAGCTCGACCGTAAAGCCCTGCCCGCGCCGGAGCGGCTGGCGGAGGCCAGTGCATACCGCGCGCCGCAAAGCGAAGGTGAGCGCCAGCTGGCAGCATGGTGGCGCGAACTGTTGCAGGTGGAACAGATTGGCTGCGACGATGACTTTTTCGCCCTCGGCGGCCACTCGCTGCATGCCATCCAGCTGATGGTGAAACTGAAGCGCGAGGGCATAGCGCTGGAAATGAAAACGCTGTTTGCCCACAGCACCCTGAGCGCGCAGGCGCTGGCCATCGCCGGGCAGGCGGCACAGAACACGACGCCACCCGCGCCTTTACCCCTGCACAACCTGTTACTGCAGCTCAACCAGTCTGCCCCCGATTTCCGGCTGACCCAGCGGCTGAACGCACCCGCGACGGCGGAGGAGGTATGGATGGTGCACCCTGCCGTGGTCGGCTGTGAGATTTACCGCGATCTGGCAGCGTCGTTCGAAGGGCAGTTAAATGCCATTGGCATCAATAATTACAACCTGTTCAACCAGCCACGTATTTCCTCGCTGTCGGCGCTGGCCAGCTATTATCTGCAACATATGGTCAGCCAGGGCCTGACACGTCAGCAGCCGGTGCGCCTGCTGGGCTGGTCGCTGGGCGGGATTATTGCGCTGGAGATCGCCGCCCAGCTGGAACAACTCGGCTACCGCGATATCCATCTCTGCCTGCTCGACAGCCTCTACCAGACCGAATTCCAGCAGCGTATTGCGGCCGGGATGCTGGCACCGATTCTGGCAATGATCGGCATTGAGGGCGAGGCTGCAGCACGTGCGCTGCGCATCGAACAGCTGGAGCTGGAAATGAACAACCAGCCATTGAGCGCCCCGCTCAGCCACAGCCGCGTAACGCTTTTTAAAGCCACCGAATTTGCCGACCTCAGCATGGAGGGCGTGGACGGCGCAGAGATGCTGGCGCTGGCCGATAACGGCCTGAGTCAAGTCTGCCCGCATCTGGAGATTATCCCGCTGGCAGCGAATCACCATTCCATTATTCTGTGCCACAAGGCGATCGGGGCTTCACTGATTCAGGGCGCGAAAATCAGCAGCAGCGCGGCGTAAAAGCCAGTGGGGGCGAAAATGGATCGCCCCCGGGGGATAATCGGATAAGGGTCGGCCTTTCTGACGGGCCGGCCCTTGTTGTTTGCAGCACTATCCTGTTGAAGGTAAACTGCAAATTCCGCGACAACTGGAAGAAAACCCATGGAAACCCGGCGCGCAGAGCGTATCAACAAGCTGGTCCAGGCGCTGAAAGGCACCGACAAGATCCATCTGAAAGAGGCGGCGCATCTGCTCGGGGTCTCTGAAATGACCATCCGCCGCGATCTGAATGAGGGGCCGGGTATGGTGCTGCTGCTCGGAGGGTATATTGTCAGCGATCCCCTGCGGCATCAGTTGCACTATTTTGTCTCCGACCAGCAGGAACAAAATGTCGACCGTAAACGGCGGCTCGGACAGCATGCCGCCACGCTGATCCAGCCCGGGGAGATGGTCTGGTTCGACTGTGGCACGACCGTGCCGTGGATTATTGATGCGATTGACGGCGATCTGCCGTTTACCGCCGTCTGCTGCGCAATGAACACCTTCCTGGCGCTGAAAGAAAAAACTGCCTGTCGCGTGATCCTCTGCGGCGGCGAATTCCACCCGGATAACGCTATCTTTACCCCACTCGGGCAGCTGTCGGTGATGGACAGCCTGTGCCCGGATAAAGCGTTTATTTCGGCGGCAGGCATCGACGTTGATCAGGGTGCCAGCTGCTATAACCTGAACGAACTGCCGCTCAAACAGCTGGCCTTACAGCGTGCACGCACCCGCCTGCTGGTGGCAGACAGCAGCAAGTTTGGTAAAGTGCTGCCTGCGCGAATTGCCGATCTCAGCGCCTTTGACGGGCTGGTCAGCGACGCCGCGCCGCTGCAGGATCTCGGTATTGAGATTATCGCCCCGTAACCGGGGTATCCCCTGTCGGGAGGGACTCATCGGGACAGTGCGACCGCTCACCAGCGGTTTAAAATCGCTTCCCCGTCGCGCAGACGGCGCAGGTTTTCACAGACCCCGGTGACGTTGCCCTCCAGTGAGATATCAGTTACGCCACCAATATGCGGAGTGGCGATCACGTTAAGGGCAAACAGCGGATCCTGCGGATCGGGCGGCTCCTGCCAGAACACATCCAGCCCGGCCCCGGCCAGCGCCCCGCTCTCCAGCGCCGCCATCAGCGCGGGTTTCTCAATCAGGCCACCGCGACCGAGATTGATCAGGAAGCTGCCCGGCTTCATCCTCGCCAGCGCGGGTTCATCGATAATGTGATGTGTTTCCGCGTTGTCAGGCAGACTCAGCACAACAAAATCCGCTTCGCGCAGCAGGTGTGGAAGACGCTCCATTCCCCCCACCCAGTCCAGACGGTGCTGGCGTGCAAAATCATCGGAGGCCTGGCGCTTGACGCCAATCATCCGCATGCCGAACGCCGACAGCCGCTCCGCCAGCGCTTTACCAATGCCGCCCAGCCCGACCAGCCCGACGGTTTTTCCCTTCAGCCCCATGCCCACCGGCAGACCCAGCTGGCGGGTAGCGAGCATCTGCGGCACCTCGCTGACCCGGCGCGCCAGGCCGGTCATCATCCAGATCCCCAGTTCGGCAACGGAGTCCGCATTACCGGAACGATCCGACGGTACATTGGCCACCGCAACGCCGCGCGCCCGCGCCGCGCCGACATCCACCCCTTCCAGGCCCGTGCCCGCCTGCTGGATCAGCTTCAGGCAATCGGCCGTCTGCAAAAGCCGGAAATCGACCTTCGCCATACCCGGGATCAGCGCATCAAACCCTGCCAGGCTCTCTGCGGCATGGCCGGCGGAGGCAATAAATTCGACATCGGGTAGCCTCTGACGAAACTGCTGGATCATGCCTCCCCAGGCATTTTCTTCCGCTGCTATCAGAACGCGCATCGTTATCCCCCTAATTTATAAGACAAAAAAACAGCATAGTTGCCGCTGATCATAAATCAAACAAAAATCAGGCCGTTGCGCTGATATCGGGATAATCGTCTGCCTGGCGGCTGTGATTAAGGGGGGAAAACAGCTAAACTCCGCTATCTGAGTGGGCACTTATTTTGCCCCAATTAAAACCCAGACCCTAAGAGGCTCAACCCAACGTGGCTCAATTCGTCTATAGCATGCATCGCGTCGGCAAAGTCGTTCCGCCGAAGCGTCATATTTTAAAAAACATCTCCCTCAGCTTCTTCCCGGGCGCCAAGATCGGCGTACTGGGTCTGAACGGTGCGGGTAAATCCACTCTGCTGCGCATCATGGCGGGCATCGATAAAGATATCGAAGGGGAAGCGCGTCCGCAGCCAGGCCTGAAAATTGGCTATCTGGAACAGGAACCGAAGCTGAACCTGGAACACACCGTGCGTGAATCGGTAGAAGAAGCCGTTGCCGAAGTCGTTAACGCGCTGAAAGGTCTGGACGAGGTGTACGCTAAATACGCCGAGCCGGATGCTGATTTCGATAAACTCGCCGCGCAACAGGGCAAGTTTGAAGAGATCATCCAGGCGCACGACGGCCACAACCTGAATACCCAGCTGGAACGTGCGGCCGATGCCCTGCGTCTGCCGGACTGGGAGGCGAAGATCGGTAATCTGTCCGGGGGGGAACGCCGTCGCGTCGCACTGTGCCGCCTGCTGCTGGAAAAACCAGACATGCTGCTGCTCGACGAACCGACGAACCACCTGGATGCAGAATCCGTCGCCTGGCTGGAACGCTTCCTGCACGACTTCGAAGGCACCGTGGTGGCGATTACGCACGACCGTTACTTCCTCGATAACGTGGCGGGCTGGATCCTGGAGCTGGACCGCGGTGAAGGTATTCCATGGGAAGGAAACTACTCTTCCTGGCTGGAGCAGAAAGATGCTCGCCTGGCACAGGAAGCCTCTTCAGAAGCCGCTCGTCGCAAGTCGATTGAGAAAGAGCTGGAGTGGGTGCGCAAAGGAGCGAAAGGCCAGCAATCCAAAGGTAAGGCACGTCTTAACCGCTTTGAAGAGCTGAACAACGCCGAATACCAGAAGCGTAACGAGACCAACGAACTGTTTATTCCACCTGGCGCACGCCTGGGCGATAAAGTGGTCGAGGTCAGCAACCTGAGCAAGTCTTACGGCGACCGTCTGCTGATTGACGATCTCTCCTTCTCCGTGCCGAAAGGGGCAATTGTCGGCATTATCGGGCCGAACGGCGCGGGTAAATCGACCCTGTTCCGCATGATGTCAGGTCAGGAACAGCCGGACTCCGGCAGCATCGTGCTGGGTGAGACCGTGAAACTGGCGTCGGTTGATCAGTTCCGCGACAGCATGGACGGGTCGAAAACCGTGTGGGAAGAAGTGTCCGGTGGTCAGGATATCATGCGTATCGGCAACACCGAGATGCCAAGCCGCGCCTACGTCGGCCGCTTTAACTTTAAAGGGGTTGATCAGGGCAAGCGCGTCGGCGAATTGTCCGGGGGTGAGCGTGGTCGTCTGCACCTGGCGAAGCTGTTACAGGTGGGCGGCAACATGCTGCTGCTGGATGAACCGACCAACGACCTGGACATTGAAACCCTGCGCGCGCTGGAAAACGCCCTGCTGGAATTCCCGGGCTGTGCGATGGTGATCTCGCATGACCGCTGGTTCCTTGACCGTATTGCCACACACATTCTGGACTACCAGGATGAAGGCAAAATCGAGTTCTTTGAAGGTAACTTTACTGAATACGAAGAGTACAAGAAACGTACGCTGGGTGCAGAAGCGCTGGAGCCAAAACGTATCAAGTACAAGCGCATGATCAAGTAAGGACTGACCTTCTGTTCCGGTCGGCCCGTAACGGGGCGACCGGAACACGCAATCGCCCTCTACGTGTAGAATTCCCGGAATACTGGCGACTGTATCGCAAAATCGATAAACCGCATCAGCGCAGGGGAATTCAGCTTACGGCTTGGATACACCAGCCACAGCTCATTGCCTTCCATTTCCCACTCCGGTAGCACCCTCAACAACCTCCCCTGCAACAACCCGTCTTCAGTTAAAAAGCGCGGTAGCAGCGTGATCCCGGCATTGCCCAGCGCGCATTCGCGTGCATAGACCAGATTATCCGTGACATGAGCAGGCGGCAGCAGCCAGCGGTAATACTCTTCCCCCCGTTTCAGTACCCATTCATTCCAGGCACGGTGGGCAATGGAACGGTGCTCAGACAACTGGCCGGGGTGGGTGAGCAGTGGGTGGGCAGCCAGATAGTCCGGTGAAGCCACCAGCAGCCTTTCGCAGTAGCCAATGCGGCGACCGATCAGCGAGGAATCCTGCGGTCTGCCGGTGCGCAGCGCCACGTCATACCCGCCCTGCACCAGATCGCAGATCTCATCGGAAACCGACACATCCAGCGTAACGTCCGGGTATTCCTGCTGAAAAGCGGTATTGAGCCGTGCCAGTAAGGTCGCACCAATGCCGGCCGGTGAGGTGATACGCAGACGGCCGCTGGGATTATCACGCAGCCGTTCAATGGCACTTGCCGCCCTCTCACTGGCCTGCAGCATCTCCTGGCAATGGACCAGATAGCGTTCACCGGCAAAGGTCAGGTTCAGCTGACGCGTCGTACGATTGATCAGCCGCAGGCCCAGCGCCTGCTCCAGCTGGCCGACGCGCTGGCTGACGCTGGATTTCGGTAAGCCTGCGCGATTCGCTGCGGCGGTAAAGCTGCCGCATTCCGCTACCAGCGCAAACAGGGCCATATCCTGCAACTGTTTAAACATGATTGTTCATCCTTTGCGAACACTGAGTGCGTTATTGTCCATCTTATCATCAGGGTTTATTTTCCCTAAACTGATAGCACATCATTCAGGAGAAATGCTATGACCACCAAAGCGATTGCGATCAATCCAGAAAATCCGCAGCAGTTTATTGCCATTGAACAGCCTCAGCCGGTCGCGGGTGACTATGACCTGCTGGTTGAGGTGAAAGCCGCCTCCGTCAACCCGGTGGATACCAAGGTTCACAAAGGTGCGCAGAAAAATGGCCTTGAACAGCCGCGCGTGCTCGGCTGGGATGCCAGCGGCGTGGTGCTGGCCATCGGCAGCAAAGTGACCGGTTTTAAAGCCGGTGATGAAGTCTATTATGCCGGTGACATCACCCGCCCCGGCAGCAATGCCAGCCAGCAGCTGATCGATGCCCGCATCACCGGCCATAAACCCCGCACCCTGGACTGGGCTGAAGCCGCAGCGATCCCGCTGACCGCCCTGACAGCATGGGAAGGCCTGTTCGATCGCCTGCAGCTGGATAAGGCAGCGGCGGGCAAAACCCTGCTGATCGTTGGCGGTGCGGGCGGCGTGGGATCGCTGGCTATTCCCCTGGCTAAACTGCACAGCAAGGTAACGGTCATTGCGACCGCCTCACGCCCGGATTCTGCCCAGTGGTGCCGGGAACGCGGGGCTGACCTGGTGATTGATTATCGAGATATGGCGGGTGAGCTGGAGCAACACGGTATCAAACAGGTCGACTATATTTTCTGCCTGAACGATACCGACGGCCACTGGGAGGCAATGAGCCAGCTGATCGCCCCGCAGGGTCATATCTGCACCATTGTTGAAAATGAAAAACCGCTGAATATGGATCAGCTGAAGCTGAAGAGTGCCGCGCTGCACTTCGAGTTTATGTATACACGCAGCATGTTCACCACAGCGGATATTGCACGGCAGGGGGAGATCCTGCAGGCGACAGCAGCGCTGCTGGACGAAGGCAAGCTGGCGGGTTCACTGAGCAAAACCCTGCAGGGTCTGAGCGTAGAGACGCTGACGGAAGCCCACCAGCTGGTGCTGGACGGCCATATGCGCGGTAAAGTGGTTATTGTTTATTGATCATCGCCTCGCGGCGGCCTTGATTGCCGTTGCGGGGCGCGTATCGCTGACGGGGACTCACAAGCCGTCCCCCGGCAGCGATACGCGGAATTACGGCATCCGCGTTAATAAGGGCGACTATTTCTGATCGCCCAGCATCTGTTTAACCAGATCCACACAGCGCAGGAAGCGCTCGTCGTAGCTGTCCTGTTCCACGTGGACGTACTTGATGTTGTTTTCATCCAGCATGGCGATCAGTAGCGACTGAAATTCTTTGCGATCAACAGAGCTGCCCAGGCTGCGCAGGCCATCGGCCACCCACGGCACGTTGTTCTCTACCAGGATCACCAGGTCGAAGCGATACTCATCGATCAGCGCCTGCACAAACGGATGCTCACGGCCCTCATACTTCTTACAGAATGCCTGGGTGGTCACAAAGTCGGTGTCGATAAAGGCCACTTTGTTGGCGTACTTCACCGCAAAATCGATGTACTGTGCCTGCCCCAGCGCGATCTTATCGTAATCCGAATATTGCAACGCCATCTCGTCCCCGCCCAGATGCGAAAAGACATAATCGCGGCCAAATTCCCAGGCGCTGGTGGTGTTAAAGATGTTGGCCAGCTTGTTGACCAGCGTGGACTTACCGCTCGATTCGCCGCCGAGGATCGCCACCGTTCGTACGAAAAAGGGCTTCACTTCGGTGGGAATGTATTCCCAGTAGCGGAACGGATCCTGACGGATCTGGCCACCGCTGATATTCATAAAGGAGCGGCGGGGATCGATAACGATGGTTTCCACCCCCAGATGCGCGGTGAACTGTTTAGCATCGCCCTCCTCGCTGGTGTAAATACGGTTGGGGAGAATGCCCTGCTCGTCCATAAACGCCTTTACGCCGTCGCTCCAGACATTCCAGCCGTAGGGATAAGGCTCCATTCCCTCTTCATTAAACGAGTGAATGCGGATGTTTTTCTGATATTTAAAGGTCTGCAACAGCCAGCGCAGGCGGTCGCTGACCGTCGGCTGCTGTGACATCGCGCTGTCTTCAAACAGCTGGCGGTCGCGCGGCTCATCAAAGCACATAATAATATGCAGTTCGTCAACCTGGCTGCAGGCGCGCTGGATCAGATAGATATGGCCGGTGTGCAGCGGGTAAAACTTACCAAACACCACGCCAATGGTTTTCTCCCGCCGTGGAAATTCAAGACCGAGAAAACGGTGCAGCGCTTCCAGCTTCTGAGCGCTGGGGCTTTTGATTTTCGCATTCAGTAACTGACTGAGGTAACCCTTGGTCATACCACTGGCGTCAGACACCTGCTGCAGGGTACACCCCTGCTGGCGAATGGCGGTCTTGAGGTAGTCAAACGATGACATGCACTAGCTCCCTTTATAGTTCGTCGAGTATAGACAACGCGTCAGCCAGCTTTTTCACCCCGTAGACTTTCATATTTTCCGGCGGTTTTTTAGGCACATTGGCCATCGGCACAATGGCCCGGCGGAAGCCATGCTTCGCCGCTTCCGAGATACGCTCCTGTCCGCTGGGCACCGGACGGATCTCGCCCGCCAGTCCGACTTCGCCAAAGACCACCAGATCCTGCGGCAAAGGACGGTCACGCAGGCTGGACACCATCGACAGCATCAGTGCCAGGTCGGCACTGGTTTCCGTCACCTTCACACCGCCGACCACGTTAACAAACACGTCCTGATCGGCCATCTGCAGGCCACCGTGGCGGTGTAACACTGCCAGCAGGATCGCCAGACGGTTCTGCTCCAGCCCCACGGCGACACGGCGGGGGTTACCCATCATGGAGTGATCGACCAGCGCCTGAATCTCCACCAGCAGCGGACGCGTTCCTTCCCACAGCACCATCACCGAACTGCCTGACGTCACTTCATCGCCCCGGCTGAGGAAGATCGCTGACGGGTTGCTGACTTCACGCAGCCCCTGCTCGGTCATGGCGAACACGCCCAGCTCATTGACCGCCCCAAAGCGGTTTTTATGGCTGCGTAAGGTGCGGAAGCGGGAGTCGGCATCGCCGTCCAGCAGTACCGAACAGTCAATACAGTGCTCCAGCACCTTCGGGCCAGCCAGCGAGCCGTCTTTGGTCACGTGGCCCACCATCACGATAGCCACGCCTTTGGTCTTGGCAAAACGGGTCAGATAGGCGGCGGTTTCGCGCACCTGTGCCACGCTGCCCGGCGATGACTGGATGTCTGCCATGTGCATTACCTGGATCGAGTCGATCACCATCAGCTTAGGCTGCTCCTGCTCGGCAATCAGGCAGATCTGCTCAATGCTGGTTTCAGACAGCATATTCAGGTTCTCCGTGGGCAGGCCCAGACGATGGGCGCGCATAGCCACCTGCTGCAGCGACTCCTCCCCGGTGACGTACAGAGTTTTCATCCCTTCCGCCAGCTTGCACAGGGTTTGCAGCAGCAGCGTACTTTTACCTGCACCGGGGTTCCCCCCGATCAGGATCGCACTGCCCGGCACGACGCCGCCGCCAAGTACGCGGTCAAACTCCTTGAAACCGGTTGAGAAACGCGGCAGCTCATCCAGACTGATCTCCGACAGTTTCTGCACGCGGCTCGGACCGGCGCTGCCGGCGTAGCCCGTCAGACGCTCATTGCGAGCGACCGTCGGCGAGGCTGCCAGTCGCACCTCGGTAATCGTGTTCCACGCATGACAGGCGCTGCACTGGCCCTGCCAGCGAGGATAATCTGCGCCGCATTCATTACACACAAAAGCACGCTTTACTGCTTTAGCCAAGTCTACCCCTTAACGCTCTTCATGGATCAGGCTGCCGCTGAGAATGCAGAACACCCCCATCAGATCAGCATGACGAATAATCACTTCGGTCTGTTCATTCACTTTCGGCTTGGCATGATAAGCAATGCCCAGCGCCGAGGCTTTGATCATCGGCAGGTCATTGGCCCCGTCACCGACGGCCACCGTCTGCGCCGGGTCAATCGCAAAGCGGGCGGCCAGTTTGCGCAGGGTATCAGCCTTGTACTGGGCATCAACGATGTCGCCCAGCACTTCCCCGGTAAGCCTGCCGTCGCGAATTTCCAGCTCGTTGGCGGCAATCGCCGACAGATGCAGGGTATCGCGCAGGTACTCGGCAAAGTAGGTAAAGCCGCCGGAGGCAATTGCCACCTGCCAGCCCAGCGCCTGCAGCTTCGCCACCAGCGAGGTCAGCCCCGGCATCAGCGGCAGCGCGTCACGCACCGTTTTCAGGATAGTCGCATCTGCGTCTTTCAGCGTGGCCACGCGCTGGCGCAGGCTGGCGGCAAAATCCAGTTCGCCACGCATCGCACGTTCGGTCACTTCCGCCACCCGTTCTCCGCAGCCGGCCAGTTTAGCGATTTCATCGATACATTCGATCTCAATCGCCGTCGAGTCCATATCCATCACCAGCAGGCCCGGTGTTTTCAGATGCGGGATACGCCCTAGCGGCGCGACGTCCATGCCGGCCTCATGCGCCAGCTTCATGGCGCGCGGCGTCAGGGAACCGGCCAGCCGCACCACCTGATAGTCTTCCACCACCCAGGCGCTGACAATCACCATGGCCGCGCCCAGCTGGCGCTGAAATTCGGTCAGACGGGCTTTGTCGAGTTGACGTCCATACAGTAACCAGCCGGTACGGCCAGCGCGGTAGTCCAGCGGCATCACTTCATCACCGCTTAAAGAGAGTGGCAACCCCGGCCAGAGAGGGACTTCGGCAGGCAGGTCGCACCAGGTAAGGCTATTTGGCATTACAGCTCCTGTAGGGACATTCAACACGCAATTCTGCGCAAAATAATTCAAGAGGCTACCTTGTTACAGCGGGTTCTGGCAACATAAAGCTCATGACCGAAAACCGGTTTGTCCACCACGATTGAAGGGTTGAGATGGCTAAAGCCAAACTGAAGTTTCGCCTGCACCGTACGGTGATCGTCCTGATTTGCCTGACGCTGCTGGTTGTCCTGATGCAGGGCGCCTCCTGGTTCAGTCTTGGTCATCAGATGGCTCGCTCTGAACAGGTCGAGGAGCTGGCGCATACGTTAACGCGCCAGGTGGCCTGGAACCTGACCCCGCTGATGGAAAACCCCGATGATAACCATCAGAGGATCATCGATACGCTTGACCAGATGACCCATGAAAGCCGCATTCTGGACGCTTCGTTATATGACAGCTCCGGCAGCCTGGTGGCCCACAGCGGCGAAAATATTAACGTCCGCGACCGTCTGGCGCTCGACGGCCAGCGTGCCGGCAGCTACTTCAACCATCAGATTGTCGAACCGCTGGCCAGTAAAGACGGCCCGCGCGGATTTTTACGCGTCACGCTCGATACCCATGTTCTGGTCACCGAATCCAAACAGGTGGATAACACCACCAACATCCTGCGCCTGATGATGCTGCTGGCGCTGGCGATCGGCATTATTCTCTCGCGTACCCTGCTGCGCTCCCGGCGCACCCGCTGGCAGCAGTCGCCCTTCCTGCTCACCGCTAATAATCCGGTGAAAGAGGACGATGATGACGAGGAAGAAAAAACTGCCGGTACCGCAGAAATAAGTGGAACGGCAGGCAAAACCGACTGACCCCTTTCCGGCAAATAGAGCTATTCCAGGGGAATAGCTCTTGATGTTCTGTACGCTGCTTCCTATCCCCTGCATTTTACTGCTTCACCAGCGCAACATGCGCTTTCTGACATTGTAAAATCAAGGAGCACAGGATGAAACGGAACGCACTTCTGGCCACGATCGCAGCGGCAGGGCTGGTTTTTTCAGCGACGGTACTGGCGGCTGACGTATCAGGCATCACCGTGTATGCGACACAAAAAGAGATGAAATCGAGATCGGCGGGAGATCTGAATAACTTTGGAAAAACCTTCGAGGTGACGCTGGAAAACACCACCTCCGCCTCCGTTGACCTGAAGAACTACTGCCTGAAAGGTTACACCAGTGACAACAAGGAATTTCCTGTCGATCGTGTAGCGGCACACCTGGCCGGTGGCAAGCTAAAGCCCCAGGGCAAAGTAAGCGGTCTGGTGATTTTCTCTGCCGCTGACGACAGCGTGTTCCACATTGATCAGGTAAAAATTAGCGATACCTGTAAATAAAAGTGCTCACCAATGACTGATGTACGCCCGTCATCAAGGTGCAGCGGCCTTCAACATCGGATGGCGGCAAAAAAAGAGGGCGACCCGGAACGGGTCGCCCTCTGGCCACAGCAGATTGCACCGGTAATGCAGGGCTGACCTTATGTGTCGGTCAGCCCGCCAGTACAAATCAGGCTTTGTCGCCCAGCAGCACAGACTCCAGCGCGATCTCAATCATCTCGCTGAAGGTAGTCTGACGTTCGGCAGCGGTAGTCTGCTCGCCGGAACGGATGTGGTCAGAGACGGTGCAGATCGCCAGTGCTTTCGCCCCAAACTCTGCCGCTACGCCGTAGATACCGGCGGCTTCCATCTCCACGCCCAGGATGCCGTATTTTTCCATCACGTCAAACATCTGCGGATCCGGGGTATAGAACAGATCGGCAGAGAAGATGTTACCGACGCGGGCATCCACACCCAGCGCTTTCGCAGCGTCAACCGCGTTGCGCACCATCTCAAAGTCAGCAATCGCGGCGAAATCATGGTCTTTGAAACGCATACGGTTCACTTTGGAATCAGTACTCGCGCCCATGCCGATGACCACGTCACGCAGTTTCACATCAGCACGTACCGCACCGCAGGAACCGACGCGGATGATTTTTTTCACGCCGAAATCGGTAATCAGCTCTTTCGCGTAGATTGAGCAGGATGGGATCCCCATACCGTGGCCCATCACCGAGATTTTGCGGCCTTTATAGGTGCCGGTGTAGCCCAGCATCCCGCGGACGTTGTTGACCTCTACCGCGTCCTGCAGGAAGGTTTCCGCGATGTGTTTCGCGCGCAGCGGATCGCCCGGCATCAGCACGACGTCAGCGAAATCACCCATCTCAGCGTTAATATGTGGCGTAGCCATGTTTAATCCTTATTCAAATAATGAGTTACTGCGCTTTTCCCTTCAGAATAACGGTTTACCGTATTCCATCGGTGAAAGACCAAAATAGTGGGCAACCGTCTGGCCGATATCGGCAAAGGTTTCGCGATAGCCATAGTCGCCCGGCTTCACGCCAGGACCGTAAATCAGCACCGGGATATGTTCACGCGTATGCTCGGTGCCCGGCCAGCTGGGATCGCAGCCGTGGTCAGCGGTGAGGATCAGGATATCGCCCTCTTTCACCTGCGCCATCAGCTCTGGCAGGCGGCGGTCAAACAACTCCAGCCCACCGGCATAGCCCGGAATATCGCGACGGTGGCCCCAGGTGGAGTCGAAGTCAACAAAGTTGGTGAACACGATGCTGTTATCCGGTGCGATTTTCATCTCTTCAACCGTGGCATCAAACAGCGCGTCCAGGCCCGTTGCCTTCACCTTTTTAGTGATGCCAACGTGGGCATAGATATCGGCAATTTTGCCTACGGAGATCACTTCCCCGCCCTGCTCGTCGACCAGTTTTTTCAGCACGGTCGGCGCAGGTGGCTCTACCGCCAGATCGTGACGGTTACCGGTACGTTCAAAGCTGCCCGGCTTATCACCAATAAACGGACGCGCAATCACACGGCCAATATTGTATCCGCCTTCGGTCAGCGCTTCGCGCGCAATTTCACACAGTTCGTAAAGACGATCGAGGCCAAATGTCTCTTCATGGCAGGCAATCTGGAACACCGAGTCAGCAGAGGTATAGAAAATCGGCTTACCGGTTTTCATATGCTCTTCACCCAGCTGGTCAAGGATCACCGTACCGGAGGAGTGGCAGTTACCGAGGTAACCCGGCAGGTTGGCTTTTTCCACCAGCAGATCGAGCAGTTCCTGCGGGAAACTGTTTTCCAGATCGCTGAAGTAGCCCCAGTCAAACAGCACCGGTACCCCGGCAATTTCCCAGTGCCCGGACGGCGTATCTTTGCCGGAAGAGAGTTCGCTGGCGTAGGCGTATGCCCCGATGATCTCCGCCTCTTTATCCAAGCCCGGCGGGAACTTACCGCTGGAGGCTTCCGCCGCTTTGCCTAATCCCAGTGCCGTCAGATTTGGCAGATGAAGCGGACCTTTACGTCCTTTGTCTGCTTCACCCCTGAAGCACGCCTCGGCAATATGTCCGAGGGTATCCGAGCCTTTATCGCCGAATTTGTCGGCGTCTTTGCTGTGCCCGATTCCGAAGGAATCAAGCACCATGATAAATGCACGTTTCATCCTGATCTCCTGCGCGATTTTCGCGATGAGCGTTAAAAAAATGCGATCAGAACAGAATACCCCTAATTACGATATTCTGCGATAAATAACTGGCGTTGACTCAGGTTTCACATCGCTGAGGGCAATGGCCTTTTTCACGGCGGCGGCGGCTTCCTGCCAGCTGGCCTCACTGGTGGCATGGATCACTGCCAGCGGACGCTGTCCGTCCACGGTATCCCCTAACTGCGCCATCTCACTGAAGCCGACGCTGTAGTCAATGCTGTCGCTGGCGCGGCGACGGCCACCGCCCATCGATACCACCGCCATCCCCAGTGCGCGGGTATCCATGGCGCTGACGATGCCACCCCGGTCGGCGTAAACCGCCTTACTCAGCATCGGCGCAGGCAGATAGCTGTCAATACGTTCGATAAAGTCGGCCGGGCCCTTCTGCGCCGCGACCATACGGGCAAACACCTCAGCCGCACGACCGTTGTCCAGCACGGCCTGAAGTTTCGCCCGGGCCTCTTCATCACTCTTAGCCAGGCCACCGGAGAGCAGCATTTCGCTACACAGTGCCAGGGTGACTTCCAGCAGGCGTGGGTTACGGTACGCTCCCGTCAGGAACTGCACAGCCTCGCGGACTTCAAGCGCATTCCCCGCGCTGGAGGCCAGCACCTGATTCATGTCGGTCAGCAGGGCGGTGGTTTTGCATCCGGCCCCGTTGGCCACGCCGACAATCGCCTGCGCCAGCGCTTCCGACTGTTCAAAGGTCGGCATAAAGGCACCTGAACCCACTTTGACATCCATCACCAGCGCATCCAGCCCTTCCGCCAGTTTCTTGGCGAGGATCGACGCGGTGATCAGCGGGATTGAATCTACCGTGGCGGTAATATCACGCGTGGCGTAAAAGCGCTTATCTGCCGGTGCCAGTGAGCTGGTCTGGCCGATAATGGCCACACCCACTTCTTTAATAATCTGACGGAAACGATCGTCCTGCGGGAAGATATCAAACCCGGGGATAGCCTCAAGCTTGTCCAGCGTGCCGCCAGTATGGCCCAGTCCACGACCGGAAATCATCGGCACAAAGCCACCGCAGGCTGCTACCATCGGGCCCAGCATCAGGGACGTGACGTCGCCCACGCCGCCGGTGGAGTGTTTATCTACCACCGGGCCATTCAGGTTAAGCGCCTTCCAGTTCAGCACCGAACCGGAGTCCCGCATCGCCATGGTCAGGGCCACGCGCTCAGGCAGGGACATATCGTGGAAATAGATGGTCATCGCCAGCGCAGCAATCTGCCCTTCAGATACCGTGTTGTCTCGCACGCCGTTGATAAAAAAGCGGATCTCTTCTTCACTTAGCGCCAGTCCATCACGTTTCTTACGGATAATTTCTTGTGGCAGGAACACGGTAACCCCCGGTATTTCAATACATTAAAGGACAAAACGGGCGTGATCGATACAACCCGTTTTGCTGCGGCCAGCGCGGATTCAGCGTGGCAAACCCGCCCGCCGGTTAATATTTGCTGTCGCTGGTCGCGCCGCTAAAACCGGCGGTATTCAGCAGGCTGGCCAGCAGGCTGGAGGCACCAAAGCGGAAATGACGTGCATCCGCCCAGTCGCTGCCCAGAATGTCATCGGCCAGCTTCAGGTAGATCGCTGCATCGTCAGCGGTACGAACGCCGCCAGCAGGCTTAAAGCCGACCTGCGCTTTCACCCCTTTTTCTGCGATAACGCGCATCATAATTTCTGCAACTTCCGGGGTGGCATTCACAGGCACTTTACCGGTAGAGGTTTTGATAAAGTCAGCGCCGGCATCAATCGCAATCTCAGAGGCTTTGCGGATCAGCGCTTCTTCTTTCAACTCACCGGTTTCAATGATCACTTTCAGCAGCACGTTGGCTTCAGCGCAAGCGGTTTTACAGGCTTTTACCAGCTCGAAGCCGACCGTTTCATTGCCGGCAATCAGCGCCCGGTACGGGAACACCACATCGACCTCATCGGCACCATAAGCAATGGCCGCGCGGGTTTCGGCCAGCGCAATGGCAATATCATCGTTGCCGTGCGGGAAGTTAGTCACCGTGGCGATACGAATGTCGGGGGTACCCTGTTCACGCAGCGTTTTACGCGCAATCGGGATAAAACGGGGGTAAATACAGATGGCCGCCGTATTCCCCGCCGGGGATTTCGCCTGATGACACAGGGCGATGACCTTCGCATCGGTATCGTCGTCATTCAGGGTGGTCAAATCCATCAGTTGCAGCGCACGCAGCGCCTGAGTTTTTACATCGGACATGGTTTATCTCCAGATCGTTATCAGTCAGGGCACGATCGCCAGGCTGGCAGCCTGAAATGCCCTGTAATGTTAGAATTATAACAGCGGGATCCCCGGCATGTTGTGGCGATCCTCACAATAAAAAGATGACAGTTTCATGATTATTACATTAAAGGTGATTTAAATCACCTCTGATGGCCGCTGCTGGCGCAGGGACAGCCAGGTGGGGCCAGAGGAAAATGTTATAATAATAACATTACGGGATCGGACAGGATCAGGCAAGTCGGGTGTGTTCAAAGACCAAAGAGGATGCGGGTGTTTTCACGCAGCGTTTCAGCAATCTGTTGTGGGGGTTCAGCACGCAGTTCACACAGCGTCTGCCAGACATTTTTTACCCGCTCAGGGCGGTTAGGCTCCCCCTGGAATCCCTGCAAAGGCATATCGGGTGAGTCCGTCTCCAGTAACAGTGACGTCAGCGGCAGCCGGGATATCGCCCGGCGGGTTTTGCTGGCGCGCTCGTAGGTGATGGTTCCGCCCACGCCGATGGCATACCCGGCGCGGATGAAGGCCAGCGCCTGCTGTTCACTGCCGGCAAAACCGTGCACCACGCCACGGCGTGGCAGATCGATACGCCGCAGATGCTGAACCAGCTTGTCATGCGTGCGGCGCGAATGCAGGATCACCGGCAGGTCGTACTCACGCGCCAGCCGCAGCTGTGCGTCCAGCAGCGTCTGCTGGCGGTCAAACTGCGGATTATCGATATAGAGATCGAGGCCAATTTCACCCACGGCCACCAGCTTATTGCGCCGGCGCTGCAGGTGCTGTTCCAGCGTTACCAGATCCTGCGGCTGGTGCTCTGCAATCGCCATCGGATGCACGCCCAGTGCTGCGTAAACAGCCTGATACTGTTCTGCCAGCGCCAGTACACCTTCAAAGCGCGAAGCCGACACCCCCACGGCAATGATCTTCTCTACCCCCGCCGCCGCGGCGCGGGCAATACTGGCCGCTTCATCGCCGGCAAATGGGGCAAAATCAAAGTGACAGTGGGTATCAACGAAGCGCAGCGTCATGCCAGCGATCCTTTATCAAAGCCAACATCATTGCCTGACAGCGGACCAGGCAGGATCCCCTGACGGTCAGACTCATTGGCCACAGCAGCGGGCGGCACCACCGTACGGAAGCGAGTCAGGCTGCTGCCTTCGCTCAGGAACTGCCCCAGTGTGGCAAGGAAATAACGGCCGCAGCGCCTGCCCAGGTGGTAATCCTGATTCAGCGAAGCGATCCGGCTGCCGAGCGCCGAACTGGCCAGCGGGCGGGGCGGGTAAATTTCAATGATCCGCAGTTTCCCCGGCGGCTTATCAATAAAGCGCTGGATCTCGCCGTAGCTCTCTTCATGCACCTGCATAATATTGATCAGCGGCTGCAGCGCCCCGTCACTCAGCCAGCGCTCCACGCGTTTCAGCCACTGGGGAGTATAGGTCATCTGCGAGGGTACCGTGCGGATCACCACGATGGTTTCCGCGCCGCGACGGGCGGCCTCGCGCACCGGGATCGCATCGCGGATCCCGCCATCCAGATAGCTGACACCGTCCAGCAGCACGCCCGGCCGGTAGAACCCCGGTATCGCGCTGGAGGCCCTGATAATGTCATGCCAGGTGTCTGGCGTAGGGGAAAAGTAACCGGGGGTATAGTCATCGCTGCGGCAGGCACACATGTAAAACTCGCGCCCGCTGGAGAACAGCTTGTCAGCCGCCTCCATCGCCAGCGGGAACTCCTGGCGGGTGATATCAATCAGCCAGTCGAGATCGATAAGATGCCCTCCGCGCACAAAGCGCAGCGGATCGAAAAACTGTTTGCTGGTGGTGTAACGGGTAATAACGCGGCGGGCATAACCTGGCTGGGCGCAGACAAAAGCCGACAGATTTTGTGCCCCGGCAGAGGTGCCGAGCATCAGATCAAAGGGATTAAAGTGAGCCTGCTGGAAACTGTCCAGCACACCAGCGGTGAAGATACCGCGTTGCCCACCGCCTTCGCAGACCAGGGCAAGTTTGCCTGGGTGGAAGGGTTTTAACGCCAGCGGCGCAATATTGCCGAGGGTTATCGGGATGCGTATGCCCAAGCCAGGTATCCTCTCAAGATAAAGAAAGAGAGGATACCTGTTCTCAGTCACGTGCGTGAGGCGCTTATTGCTTAATTAACGGCTCAGGCTGTTGTACTAGAGTTTTTTACGTCCGGTAAACAGGCTGATAAGGAAGATAATAATACCGACGACAAAGACGATTTTTGCAGCCCATGCCGCTGTACCCGCCAAACCACCGAAACCTAACGCCGCAGCAATCAGCGCAATAATCAGAAAGATAATACCCCAACGAAACATATGCCTCTCCTTACCAGTAGTGAAATCGAACAGTTTTTATCATTCACATCACCTGCACTGCAGGGGCGAACGTTTTTTCTTTGCGGGTGAATCGACTGGCGGCCCCTGAAATACGGGCCGCCGGGTCATTACTTAACGGTCAAATCGTTTTTAACGCTTTTCACGCCTTCAATGGCTTTGGCAATACCTTCAGCGCGCTCGGACTGCGCCTGCGTCTTCACCGCACCGGACAGCTGAACCACACCGTTGGTGGTTTCCACTTTCACATTACGTGAGGGTACGATGTCGTCTGCTAACAGTTTAGCCTTAATTTCGCTGGTCGTTGCAGTATCACCTGCATAACCGCTTACCGTCTGTTTTGTGCTGTCTTTCACGTGTAGTTTATCGCTCACGGATTTCACGCCTTCCACTTTCTTAGCGGCGGCAACGGCCAGTTCAGCCTGATCCTGCGAAGTCACAAAGCCGTTCAACGTCACAACACCTTCGTGCGTTTCAACGGAAATATCGGTGCTTTTGATGGCATCGTTGTCCACCAGCGCGGCTTTCACTTTTGCCGTCACGCCGCTGTCATCCATGTAGCCGCCGACTTTTTTCATAGAGCTATCGATTTTTGAACCCGCGCTGTCTGCCGTAGACTCCGCTTTGCTCGTCATGGTGCCTTCTGCCAGCGCAGAACCGCTCACCAGAGCAGAACCTACCATCAGGGCCATCAGCGTTTTTGCCATATTAGTCTTCATCATCGATTCGTTCCTTTTGTCTTTTGCACTCACAACGGTGAGCTTTTCAGTCACAAACGGCGTGACTGTAGTTGTTGGCAAGATGGTACTTTTGCCGTTGAACGTTGCAGCCATCGCGCCGCGTATTTTTCGTCCTGTAGAAATGAATATAGTCGGTAATGAGGATTTCACCGGGGATGACGGATGATTTGTTGGATAAAGCAGCAAAAAAGAGGGGTTTTAGGAGGAGTCTGTAAGGCAAGGGGGCGACCCTGTGTTGCGGCCGCCCTTTAACCTGAACGCGCACTGCGCGGCGGACGGCCCTCAATACAGAGTCCGTCCCAGAGGGATTAATGTTCGCGCGTTTTACGGAATACCACGTCAGGATAACGTTCCTGAGTAATATTCAGATTCACCATGGTCGGTGCGATATAGGTGAGGTTATCACCGCCATCAAGCGCCAGGTTCACTTCGTTCTTACGCTGGAATTCATCAAACTTCTTCGCATCGCTGCACTCTACCCAGCGGGCGGTGGCGACGTTGATCGCTTCGTAGATAGCTTCGACGTTGTACTCGCTTTTCAGACGGGCCACGACCACGTCGAACTGCAGCACACCGACAGCACCAACGATAAGATCGTTGTTGTGTACCGGACGGAACACCTGCACGGCACCCTCTTCCGACAGCTGCACCAGCCCTTTCAGCAGCTGTTTCTGCTTCAGCGGGTCACGCAGGCGAATGCGGCGGAACAGCTCCGGCGCGAAGTTCGGAATGCCGGTGAACTTCATGTTCTCACCCTGGGTAAAGGTGTCGCCGATCTGAATAGTACCGTGGTTATGCAGGCCAATAATATCGCCCGGATACGCTTCTTCCACGTGCGAACGGTCACCGGCCATAAAGGTCAGTGCATCGGCAATCACTACGTCTTTCCCGGTGCGCACCTGGCGCAGCTTCATGCCTTTTTCATACTTACCGGAAACCACGCGCATAAAGGCCACGCGGTCACGGTGTTTCGGGTCCATGTTAGCCTGGATCTTGAATACAAAGCCGGTAAATTTCTCGTCCGTCGCGGTAACGGTACGGACATCCGTATTACGCGGCATCGGTGACGGTGCCCACTCCACCAGTCCGTCGAGCATATGGTCAACGCCGAAGTTACCTAACGCCGTACCAAAGAATACCGGGCTTAACTTCCCGTTGAGGAAGGCTTCACGGTCAAACTCGTGCGATGCGCCCTGCACCAGCTCAAGCTCGTCACGCAGCTGCGCAGCAAGGTCTTCACCAATGGCCGCATCCAGCTCTGGATTATCCAGCCCTTTAACAATGCGCACTTCCTGGATGGTATGGCCCTTACCGGTCTGATACAGGTAGGTTTCATTTTTATACAGGTGGTACACACCTTTGAACAGCTTGCCGCAGCCCACAGGCCAGGTGATGGGCGCACAGGCGATTTTCAGCTCGCTTTCGACTTCATCCATCACTTCCATCGGATCGCGGATGTCACGGTCAAGTTTGTTCATGAAGGTCAGGATCGGCGTATCACGCAGACGGGTCACTTCCATCAGCTTACGGGTACGATCCTCAACGCCCTTGGCGGCGTCGATCACCATCAGACAGCAGTCAACGGCGGTCAGGGTACGATAGGTATCTTCCGAGAAGTCTTCGTGCCCCGGGGTATCCAGCAGGTTGACCAGGCTACCGCGATAAGGGAACTGCATCACCGAGGTGGTAATGGAGATCCCACGCTGTTTTTCCATCTCCATCCAGTCTGATTTAGCATGCTGGTTGGAGCCACGGCCTTTTACCGTACCGGCGGTCTGGATAGCCTGTCCGAACAGCAGCACTTTTTCAGTGATGGTGGTTTTACCGGCATCCGGGTGAGAAATGATGGCAAAAGTGCGGCGACGAGCCACCTCCTGCATAAAGGGTGCATTTGACATGACGCTTCTTCTGGTTTGGCGCTGCGCCGCCGTGCGACGGAACGCGCGCAGCGGGAACTACAGCCGATTAATCGATAATGGGCGGCATTTTCGCTTATCCCGGCGTCATACACAATGACTGACCGGCGCTTATTCAACCTAAAGTGCGACAGTCAGCGCCGGTAACAGGTCAGCGCGGACGGATTAACCGCGCGCGTTCGGCCTCACACTCCGCCCGGCAGCAGCAGCCCTCCAGGTGATCGTTCACCAGCCCCAGCGCCTGCATAAGCGAATAGGTGGCCACTGGCCCGACCCAGGTCCAGCCGCGTTTTTTCAGCGCTTTTGACATCGCTTCGGCTTCCGGACAGGTTTTCACCGTTTGCCAGAACGGCAGATCAATCTTTGCCGGACGCCTGTCCGGGGCAGGCTCAAACTGCCAGAACCAGGCGGCGAGCGAACCCGCTTCCTCCACCAACGCCAGCGCACGCTGGGCATTGTTGATGGCAGAGACGATTTTGGCACGGTTACGCACAATACTTTTATCCGCCATCAGCCGGGCAATATCCTCTTCACCGAAGCGGGCGACAAGACGAAAGTCGAACCCGGCAAAGGCCCGGCGAAAATTATCGCGTTTGTTATAGATCATCTTCCATGACATGCCGGAGAGAAACCCCTCCAGACACACTTTTTCATACAACATCTTGTCATCGACCACCACGCGCCCCCACTCGCTGTCGTGGTAAGCCGGCATGCCAGACTGCCACGCACAGCAGATGCGGCCATCTGCCGTCACGGCCAGCCCGGCGGCATGTAGCGTGGTGAGATCCGTTTGATCCATTTCAGATTCTCCTTGTGTCATTGTGCTCTTTGAGGGTAAACGTGCTCACCTGCGTAATGCTATACCTGATCGCGTGTATCACCCTGTTCCACTATCTTTAGTTCATTACCTGCCATTTATTTTGCAAAAGGGCCCGTTGAATTATGAGCGATAAAGAGTATCAACCTGCGAAAGTCTGGAGCGAAAATAAAGGTCTGGGCGGCACCTGGGGCAGCATCAACCGTCCGACAGCTGGCGCACGCTTTGAGGCCGATCTGCCGGTAGGCAAACACCCGCTGCAGCTTTATTCCATGGGAACGCCGAACGGACAGAAGGTCACCATCCTGCTGGAAGAGCTGCTGGCGCTGAACGTGCAGGAGGCGGAGTATGACGCGCATCTGATCCGCATTGGCGACAGCGAACAGTTCTCCTCCGGTTTTGTGGCAGTCAATCCCAACTCCAAGATCCCGGCCCTGCTTGATACCAGCACCGTTCCGGGGACCCGCGTATTTGAGTCAGGTGCCATTCTGCTCTATCTGGCCGAAAAAATGGGTCACTTCCTGCCAAAAGATCCGGCTGGCCGTACGGAAACGCTGAACTGGCTGTTCTGGCTGCAGGGTGCGGCACCCTACCTGGGTGGCGGGTTTGGCCATTTCTACCATTACGCCCCGGTGAAGATCGAGTACGCCATCGACCGCTTTACGATGGAAGCCAAACGTCAGCTCGACCTGCTTGACCAGCAGCTGGCGAAACACCGGTATATTGCCGGGGAAAACTACACTATTGCCGATATGGCGGTGTGGCCGTGGTACGGCACGCTGGTGAAGGGGCTGGCCTACGACGCGGCGGAGTTCCTTGATGCCGGTTCCTATAAAAATCTGCTGCGCTGGACCGATGAAGTTGCTGCCCGTCCGGCAGTAAAACGCGGCCGCGTGGTTAACCGCACCTGGGGCCCGGAAAACGAACAGCTGCCGGAGCGTCACGACGCGTCCGATTTCGACAAACTGGGGCTGTAATCCCCCGCCCTGGTACGCGGCGGGTGGACGCTTTTTTGCCGTCCACCCGCCCGGCAAACAATTACCGCCCCGGTTGCGGATCGTCTGTGTCGATCAGCCGACTAACTTATTCTGTAACGCTTTCAGGGACGTGACCTCCCAGGTGGGGGTAATGCCTTCTGGCCGCGCACGGCCATCGGCATTCAGCCAGCAGGTCGCCATCCCGGCGTTGATCCCGCCTAAAATATCTGAGTCCGGGTTATCACCGACCATCAGCACCCGATCGCGCGCCGGATTGCCCATCTGATTTAACGCATGGTCAAAGATCGCCGGGTGCGGCTTGGCGTGGCCCACCTGCTCCGAGATCACCAGCAGATCGAACACCCCCAGAAAACCGGTGCGTTCCAGGCGTGCCTGCTGCAGCGCGGTAAAGCCGTTGGTAATAATGCCCATTTTCACCCGCCCTTTCAGCGCAGTCAGCAGCTCAACGGCCCCGTCCAGCGGCGTACAGATCTCCGCCATGGCACCGAGAAATCCGGTATTCAGATCGCTGGCCGTGACATCCAGCCTTGCCGCCCAGCCCTCAAAACGCTGATGCTGAAGCTGCAGGGCGCTGATGGCCCCATTCTGGTAGTCCACCCAAAGCGGCTTGTTAATCGCCTGATAGTCGTCATAGTCAGCGCGGCTGAACGGCACATCGTACTGCTGAAACAGACGCTGCAAACCGGCAAACGCATCGAAATGGAACAGCGTCTCGTCAGCGTCAAATAAAACCCAGTCCCAGTTGTTAAGCATCGTCATTCCTAAAGTCCATTGCCTTCAATATTCAGGCGTTATCGTCATCTGCAATGTGTGAGCACAGCCTGCTCCCGAAAGAGCAGGTCAGATAGCCTGTGCTATGCCCCATTTAAATCGTCAGGGCCATCATGATCGCGTCTTCTTTGCCCCCCTCTGCCGCCGGATAATAGTTGCGGCGGATCGAGACCTCATTGAAATCAAGCTGCTCATACAGCGCTATCGCCGCGTGATTAGAGGCCCGAACCTCCAGCCACAGCGTGACTACGCCGCGCTGCTCCAGCTCGCTAATCAGATGCTGTAACAGCTCGCGGCCGAGGCCACGACGCTGAAAGGCCGGGTCAACAGCCAGATTAAACAGCGTGGCTTCATCCAGCACCACCTGGGTAATAGCAAACGCCGCCAGCGTTTCATCCACCGTCAGGCGATAATTCAGGTAACGTTCCCCCTGATTGCTGGTAAAGGTTTTTTCAGTCCAGGGAAAAGCGTGGCTGCGCTGCTCAATGGCATACGCCTGTTCAAGATCGTGCGCTGTGAGTAAGGAAATCTGATTCATTTTGACAAATCTGCAGCCAGAGCGCCCGTTTGGCGGCGGCATTATGATAGAGCTCCGCCAGTAAAGGCGAAGCCAGTTGGGTTCCGGCCAGTGGCACCGGGGCATCAAGTCCTAAGCACCAGCTGTTGCAGCGGGCATCATCCGGCAGCATTTCCAGCTGTTCTGGCGTCAGCGCCTGCACCTGCGGGGCCTGCAGATTCAGGGCGCGCAGGACATCGTTCACCAGCGGATCGTGCAGCGCCGGAGGCGTTTCCGCCACGATCACCAGCCGGGTCTCTGCGGGCAACGTCACTGCGATTTCGCCCTGCAGGGCGCGCGGACGCCGCAGCGTATACTGCGTTATCCCCATTTGCTCTAATAACCAGTCACGTCTCGAAGACATCTTTTTATCCTGTCTGGTCGCCTGAATGCGCCGCCATGCTAGCAAATTCGTCGAAACTGCGCCAACAAACGACGCGGCTAACGCAGTTGCAGCTTCAGGTATGCAGGGTATAATCGCCGCTCTGATTTATAAGGAGCCATCGATGTCCGCATTTACCCCGGCCAGTGAAGTGATACTGCGCCATAGTGATGAGTTTACTGAACGCCGCGTGCTGTTTGCTGGTGACCTGCAGGATGACCTGCCCGCCCAGCTGGAAACGGCGCTGAGCCGGGTACATACCCAGCAATACCATCACTGGCAGATCCTCAGCCGTGCCCTTGGGGAAAACGCCCATTATGGTCTGGTTGCCACCCCCGAGGTGGTCGCAGACTGCGACACCCTGGTCTACTACTGGACGAAAAACAAACCTGAAGTCCAGTTCCAGCTGCAGAACCTGCTGTCGCTGCTGCCGGTCGGCTGCGATATTTTCGTTATCGGTGAAAACCGCAGCGGCGTGCGTAGCGCAGAGCAGATGCTGGAAGGTTGGGCAACCGTCACCAAGATCGACAGCGCCCGCCGCTGTGGGCTGTATCACGGCAGGCTGGATAAGCAGCCGACCTTTGCGGTGGATGCGTTCTGGGATGAATACCCGCTGGGCGACCTCACCATCAAAACGCTGCCCGGCGTGTTCAGCCGCGATGCGCTGGATATCGGCAGCCAGCTGCTGCTCTCCACCCTCAAGCCTCACACCAAAGGCAAAGTGCTGGACATGGGCTGCGGCGCAGGCGTGATCGCTGCCCTGCTGGCCACCCATTCCCCGAAGGTGCGTCTGACGCTGACCGACGTGAATGCCGCCGCGATTGAAGCCAGTAAAGCCACGCTGGCCGCCAACCAGCTGGAAGGTGAGGTGTTTGCCAGTAATGTTTATTCAGACATCCCTGGGCGCTTTGACATGATCCTGTCTAACCCACCGTTCCACGATGGTGTCCAGACCAGTCTTGACGCCGCGCAGACGCTGATCCGTGGCGCAATCACCCACCTGAACACCGGCGGTGAGCTGCGTATTGTGGCCAACGCCTTCCTGCCATACCCGCAGGTGCTGGATGAAACCTTCGGCAGTCATGAAGTGCTGTTGCAGAATGGACGCTTTAAGGTGTACCGCGCCGTGAAAGGCCGTCCGCCGAAGAAGTAACCCCGTCCGTCGTCCATTTCCGCCAGGGGCGACGGTTTACGGTCGCCCGCTGCCATAAGCGATTCTTTTCCAGGCGTTTGTTTCAACAATAAGAAATAACTGTTGACGTACCGGGTAAAATCTCTAGAATGCGCCTCCGTGGTTGCGATATAACGTTGTTATGTTGCGGGTATGCGAAGGTGGCGGAATTGGTAGACGCGCTAGCTTCAGGTGTTAGTGTCTTAACGGACGTGAGGGTTCAAGTCCCTCTCTTCGCACCAAAAACCACGTTGTTCATATTACGCAGCATCTGCGCGAAGGTGGCGGAATTGGTAGACGCGCTAGCTTCAGGTGTTAGTGTCTTAACGGACGTGAGGGTTCAAGTCCCTCTCTTCGCACCATGTTGAATACCCTGCAGTACCTCAGCTTCCCCTCTTTCTGACCCTCAGTACTTTCTCAGCACGGCCTCTGTTAAGTAAAACACTTCCTTCTAATGCCTTTTTACCGTCTGATCTTACCGGACTACAGCCCGGAAAAATTTACCGACAGTGCAGCCAGTCCGCCAGCCAGTGCGATGCAGGATGGCAGCAGCAGGTAATGGCGCAGACGCTTATGAAACAGCATTACTACGGTTGCCAGCAACGCTACCACCATCAGCACCCGCCACTCAGTGAATGACAGCTCCATCAGCGCCACCAGCGGCATCATCGCGCAGGGCAGCAGTACGCCCCAGCCGCTATCCAGTCTTTTGCCCATCACCCAGCTTACCCCCCATAACCCGCACGCGGTCACTACTGCCGTCAGCATTGCGGTGTCCACACAGTTTCAAATGATAATGATTACCAATATCATATGATAGTTTTTATCACTTTGCAGCACATTGTTGTTGAAACTTTATCCCGCCAGATGACAGCTTCGCGTTTAAGTGGTAGATTGGCAGCGATCAACATTCAGAAAAATCTAATAATAACGGCTCTAAACTATTCCAATTATGAAATATCAGCCATTCACTATGATAGTGCTTTGATATTTCAGGGCAGTCACGAGTAATCATAATGAAATTACAAAGCTACGATGAATTGCTTCACAGCAAGCATCGGCTATCGCTGATGCTATTTCTTTTTTTAAACACAGCGACTGCCGTATTTTCCATGCTCAACGTTAATCGTCTTTCTGCCCCCATGGTGACTCCACCTACGGCGACTATTATAATATTGAGCATATTGTTACTTATCTGGATGATTTTAAAACCTCTGGGCAAATTTCCACTATTAAATAGTGCGGCCCTGATCACTGGCGTACTTTGGGCCTGGCAAATTGGGCTAAAGTACCAACAAAATTTTTATTTTGATAACAGCTTCCTGCTGGTCTCGCTGGTCAGCGTATTTTTTATCAGTGCCATCGCGCTGGGCGATCACCTGCTCGCTTTCTGCCTGCACACGGCGCCCGCCTCTGTGACGGTGCTGGTACTCGATCACGGCCAGAATACGTTCGTGCTGCTGTTTACCATTATCCTGCCGCTGTTTGGTTTCACCCTGCATCATCTGATGCTGCGGCGGCGTGATAACTTTACCCGGCGTCTGGTGAGCCAGCTGTACGAAGAGAAAGAGACTTACAGCGACCTGAGCATGCTGGACCCGTTAACCGGGCTGTATAACCGTCGCGGGCTGAAAAACCGGCTGGAGAATATTCTGGATAATCATGCGGGCAGCCATTTCGTCCTGCTGCTGGATATTGATAACTTCAAAGCCTATAACGACAACTATGGCCACGCGATGGGTGATCAGGCGCTGGCACGCGTGTCGGTCGCCATTCGCGATGCGGTACGATCGCGCGATATCGTGACGCGCTACGGCGGTGAGGAATTCCTCGTCTTACTGACCAACGTGAATGAATCCATTGCCCTGAAGCTGGCCGAGCGTATCCGCCAATATGTACTGGACCTGGAAATCCCTCACCGCTTCAACGATCGGGTTGCCACCCATGTCACCATTAGTGCCGGCATTGCCCCACTGATGGAAGATGATTTTGACAATGCGCTGGCAAATGCCGATCGGGCGTTATACCTGGCTAAAAACCAGGGACGTAATACTATTCTCTCCCATCATGACCTGGTTAAAAAACACTTAAGCCAGGCTGCCGATGCGTTATAAAAAATGAAGACGGCCTTATTTAAGGCCCATTCATTTTAAAAGCTTAACCTTTTCTTTAATACAAATCCCCATCCAGCCCGCGAAAAATAAGATATTGCTGCGAATTAAGTTTTTAAATGATTAACGATGGTGTTTGTTTCTTACCGGGCAAAAGCCATTTTTTTGACGTTTACAGATTGTGGACAATATGGCAATTTTATCTCTTCATCACGCAGGAGATAAGCATGAGTCTGGAGTCAGTACGGCAGTTTTTTGCCGATCGCGCACCCGAAATTGACATCATTGAACTGTCAGAAAGCACCGCCACCGTCGCCCTTGCTGCTGCCGCTCATCAGGTTGAGCCGGGGCAGATTGCCAAGACCCTGTCGTTAAAAGTGAAAGATCGTGTGGTCCTGATTGTCACCCGGGGTGACGCGCGGCTGGATAACCGCAAGCTGAAAGAGACACTGGGGGCGAAAGCGAGAATGCTCAATACCGATGAGGTGGTGAGCTGGACCGGGCATCCGGTGGGCGGAGTCTGCCCCTTCGGCCTCGAGAACCCACTGACCGTTTACTGCGACGTGTCCCTCAGGGACTATCAGGAAGTGCTACCCGCCGCCGGAGCCATCCACAGCGCGGTACGCATCGCACCTGAGTATATGGCGCAGCTGACCGAGGCTCAGTGGGTTGATGTTTGCCAGCCCTTTCAGGAGGCCAGCTGACCCGCCCCGGACGGGTCTTATGACTGACCCGAAATAATCGCGCCCCGCGTTTCCCGGCCAAAGGCGACGATCGCGCAGATCAGTACCGCCACCGTTCCGGCGACGATCGCCATTGCCAGCGCATAATTGTTGCCGTTGGCAATGGCGATTTTTGACTGTAGCGTGGCGTTGACCGACGCCACCAGGTTCCCCAACTGATAGACAAACCCCGGCAGAACCGCACGCGCCCCGGCAGGCACCAGCTCCGTCAGCCAGCCCGGCACCACGCCCCATGCACCCTGCACCATGAACTGCATCAGAAACGCACCTGCACCTACCGCCCAGGAGCCGCTGGAAAAAGCCCACAGCGGCAGCACCGGCAGCGCCAGGAAGGCCGCGATGATAATCGCCTTCTTACGGCCTATTTTTTCCGACAGCGCGCCAAACAGAATGCCGCCGAGGATCGCGGCAATATTGTAGAAAATGGCAATGATGCTGATGACATGAGGTGCAAAACCCTGCTGCACTTTCAGATAGGTCGGGTAGAGGTCCTGCGTACCGTGGCTGAAGAAGTTAAAGCAGGCCATCAGCAGCACCAGATAGACACAGAGCTTCCAGTGGCTTTTCAGCACCGGCAGCAGGGCCACCGTCTCTTTGCGCTCGCGCGCTGCCAGCCACACCGGCGACTCGGGCACCTTAAAATAGATAAACGGCAGCAGTAACACCGGCAGCGCACCAATCAGGAACATCCCGCGCCAGCCCACCAGGCTGTAAAACAGGCCAAACACCACAGAGGCCAGCAGATAACCGAAGGGATACCCCGCCTGAAATACCCCGGACATGAGCCCTCGTGAACGGTCGGGAATGGTTTCCATTGCCAGGGAGGAGGCTACCCCCCAGACGCCCCCCATTGCCACCCCGTAAATCACGCGGAAGACCAGGAACCACAGCAGTGAGGGAGACCAGGCGGAGAGCAGCTCAAAAATGGTGAAGGCGATAATGTTGGCCATCAGCACAGGACGGCGACCCCATTTTTCTGCCAGCCGGCCAAACAGCAGCGCGCCCAGTGGCCGCACCGCCAGTGTCAGCATAATCGCCAGCGACACATCGGTGATGCTGACGTGGAAATTATCCGCAATATCACTGAGCACGAAGACCAGGATAAAGAAGTCAAACGCATCCAGCGTCCAGCTGCCAAAACAGGCGAAGGCGACGTTGCGCTGAGTAGAGGTCCAGTTAAACATAGGGCGGGTCCTGTCTTAGAGGCTCACAAGAATGTTAATAACTTGTTTATAGCATGTAAGACAGAAGTGGATTATGACGCGTTTGTCAGGCTTATCACCAGACTGTAAAAGGGCATGTCATTGTGTTACCAGGCTAATAATTAGCCTGGTAAGCAGCGCTTTCAGACGTTACAGGTCACGGGCAATCATCGCCTGCAACCCCACCTGCTGGCCGTAAGAGAGTTCCAGCGTGTTGCCATCCGGGTCGGCAAAGAAGGCCCAGTAGCCGACGGGCTCAGGGAACTGAACCGGCGCTTTGCGCAGCACCCCTTCTTTTTCTGCCAGCGCGACTTTACGGTCAATCTCTTCGCGGGAGGCGCAGGCAACGCCAAGGTGGCCGAACGGCCCGAGGGGGGTATCCCTTCTGACCGCAGTCTGCACCAGCACCAGCGCAAACGGTCGGGTCAGGTCAGAGAGCCAGGCCACTTTTTCGGCCTCCGGCACTCCCGGCTCGCGCTGGTGTACCACCTGCATCCCGGCATAACGCTGATAGAAATCGATACTTTTTTGTAAGTCCTGCACTTCAAAGGCTACGTGGGTGAACCCCACATCCACTGCACTACTCATCGCCCACTCCTTGATTGATCGTCAGAGCCGTTATCATGGCGCGTTTGCGGCAAGGCAGGTGATCGTCAGTGCGGGCGGCGGGTATCAGGGCACAGATTGTGCTATTCGTGTTCAGTTAATGACCCGCGGCACCATCGCCTGCCAGCCGCCATCCTGCGGCAGATATTTATTGCCGTAAGTGGCGTTGGCAATGGGTTTCAACACCCATTGTCCGCCCGCGTCTTTGACCAGCTCATTCGGCCAGGCACGGCAGCGATACATTTTCAGGTCGACCGCCTGACTCAGCTGATAATAATGTCCTTTCTCAGGGACAAAGCTAACGATATTCATGCAGCGGTTCTTACCGCGATGATAACTGTGATATACCGTGGTTTTTCGGCCCGCATAAACCGGCGTTTCAAAATAATCACTGGTGTAGGTCGCTTCCTTACCGCTCACCCTGGGCATGCCCTGATCCTGCGTATTACGCAAGACCAGACGGCTTTCACGGATGAGCCCCCCGCGCAGTTTACCGTTGTCCATTTGATACAGCGCGTTACTCTCCGTGCTGCCCATAATACGCAGCATGGCGACGTCCGCACCCGCGGGAGGCGGAGTAAAGAATTCCTGCTGTGGCAGCAGGCTACAGCCGCTGAGCCACAGTCCGGTCAGCGCGAAACTCCAGCGATAGTTCATCGGTCAGCCGTTATCACGTCCAGACTTCCTGCCCGTCCGGGGTTATCCATACCAGCCCGGCGGGCGCTTTCGCCAGAAACCAGAGGCCGGTGTCATCAACATCCTCTGACTCATCGTCTGAATCAGGCGAAGGCCAGGCGTCAGCCAGGCGCTGTAGCTGTTCCTCCACCGACCCGGCCAGAAAGTGGCCATCGCTAGCCAGGCAGATCTGCCCGCCCTTCAGCTCCTGGCGTAACAGCTCAAAGAAGATCGCTTTTCTCAGGCTGCTGTTATCCGGGATCGTGCGGCACTCGACCTCTATATGCTGCCAGAGCGCGCCGAGTGACAGGCCACGGGCACTTTGCAGCACCGATTGTTTGATGGTTTCCGGACTCATCGCAGGTCAACAGGGGGAGACGGGGGCACCAGCCTGTCCGGCATCTTTTTCCAGTTAGCATCTTCATGGCCATATTGCCCGCCCCAGGTGACATCACTGATGCGCTCCAGCTGCCACTGTCCCGCAGCATTCTGCTTCAGCTCGTATGGCAAACCGCGACACTGGCGCAGACGCACGTCAACCTGCAACCCGAACTGATAGTAGTGCCCCTTCTTCGGCACAAAGCTCATGGTACTGCTGCACCGGTTGTTGCCGCCGTCATAGGCCAGGCCGATGATGGTTTTCTGGCCTGCCACCACCGGGGTTTCGTAATAGTCGCTCCAGGACGATTTGTCCTGATCGCTGGCCACCGGCATCCCGCGATCCTGAGTATGGGTCAGAATAAACTCACTGCTGCGCACCAGCCCTCCCGTCGTCTGGCCGTTGACCTCCTGCTCAATGGAGGCCTGCTCGGTGCCGCCGACAATACGCACCGAGGCGGTATTTTCACCCGCGGCAGGCGGGGTGAAAAAGGAATTATGCGGAAACTGGCTACAGCCGCTAACGGAGGCCAGCAGCAGGAACAGTGTGGTTTTACGCAACATCGGTCGTTCTCCTCATCGGGGATCAGGCGGTCAGTGCCAGGAGTTCCGCAGCCAGTTCGCGGGCATCCTGCTGATAGTTTTCACGCCAGCTTGCCGACCAGTCGGCGGGACGTCCCTGCTCTTCCCACTCCGCCAGCGCCAGACCATTGACGATCTCCAGTTCAAACCACAGGCTTTGCCAGGCGTCCGCGTCCGTGACCAGCGCACTGTCCTGCCACAAAAATTCGGTGTGTGCGACAAAGCTGGCCCAGGCAAACAGATCCTCTGAAGCCCGCTCTGCCAGTTCGATCAACTGCGCCTTATTTACCATATTTCACCGTCACCACTTTTCCAGAACTGTTCGTTACGACCGAAACATTGTTAGTGGCATCATAGTACGACGTTGTATTTCCCCGGCTTGGGGTCGCAACGCCCGTCTTGATGGTGTTTTCCACCACCGACGGCATGATGCCGCGATCCTGCATTCTATCTAAAGAGTGACCTGAATACTCGCGGTTGCTGATGGTGCCAGCCTCGTTTCTTACCGGTTGATAAGACGGGTTTTTAGGCTGATTCATCTGATTTTGTTTACTGCCCAGCGGCAGGGCCGGGTCGCGTACGCTGCCGCTGGCGGGTGGCGTCGCCGTACTGCTGCTACCTTTGCCGCTGCTCACCGGGCTACGCGTGCCTTTGATACCGCCACTCAGCGCGCCCAGCGCTGCACCCGCCAGAAGCTGCGCGCGATCGGCATCCATACCGTAGCGGCTTTGCAGCTGCTGTGCGAACTGCGTACTGGACACCACGCCTTCGGCCTCCATCTGCTGGGCAAAGAGCGCAGACATGTCGTTCTTCATCTTCCACGGCACATCATCCGACCCCAGCACCCGATCGATCGCCTCACGTACCAGCATACCGTTAGCGGTCACATCACCAAAGTTGGCCTTACAGGCTGCCGCATCGGTCGCACAGACGGCAATCAGCTCGTCCTGCTGTTTCAGGCTGAGTTGCTGCATCTCTTTTCTGACCGTCGCGCAGTCACCGCGCGCTTCACACCCCTGCGCCTTCGCGGCAAACTTGTCGATCTGCTCAGGCTTGAGGTAGTTATTGGTCATGGCATTATTGCCAGCTTTATAGGCATCCACCGCACCCGCGGTATCGCCGGACACCAGTGCACCGGTCAGACTGGTGGCAATCAGCGCCAGGTTCTTAATGGTATTTTTCTGCTGATTATCCAGCTGGTCCGTTGCGACGTCCGGGTACAGTGCGTTATGAATGGCACGGATAGCCAGCTCGCCGCCCGCGCCCCCTGCGGCACCTGCCAGCGCATTCTGCCCGCTCATTTCCGCCACAACCCCGCCGAGGATGGCGTGGGCAAAGGCATTGGTGGCAATCTCCTGCGCAGTCGGATTTTTCGGATCGTTATAGGTGACATCTTTAATCACCCCGGCCAGATAAGGCGTGGAGGCCTGCGCCAGCGCTTTCGCCGGGTCACCTCCCGCCAGCGCACCGATCGCCGTCACAGCCGCATTCCCCGCTTTCACCCAGGTATCATCCGGGCCGTAGCCTTCCATTGCTTTCTTGTAGGCGCTGCTGCCTGTTACCGCATCCCAGTATTGTTTGCGCAGCTCTGGCGACGCATTGGCCCCCGGCTTTTCACCCACCTCCTCGATGCCCTGCTGGTTGGCATACAGCTGGCGCTCGGTAAGGATAGTGTTCATGGTGGAAGACGCAATCGAGCCGATCAGCTGTGCTTTCTGCAGGCGCTTCTGTTCCGCCGCCTTATCAAAGATTGGGCTGAGCGTCTGATTAGCGTGTTCCACATCACGGCTCAGGGTGCTGACATCCTGCTGCTGGTCAGCATTGCGGACAATCAGCGTACCGTCAGATACGGCCGAACGGGTGGTGCTGGAACCGTCGCCGGAGGTCTGTACCGCCGACATCGAGGTTGGCGCAATATTCTGCCCCAGCTGAGTCAGTTTCGGCGTGTAGGGGGTCTTCTCTTTACTCTGATCTCCGTTCGATGCTCCAGCGCTTTTTTCCAGTTTGAACTCACTGGTCAGCCCGACGCTCACGCCAGAGGTCGCATAGTCGGCACGGTTCTCAATATCGCTGAAGCCCAGGGTGCCGGTGTCGAGACGATTGTTCGCCGCCTCAGAGGTGCTGCCAATCACCGCCCCGTTAAGCTGGGTGTGATTGCCAACCGTGACATCATAGCCGCCGTCTCCGGCGAAAATGCCGCTCTGTTCCTGCACGCTGTCATAGTTGCTCTTCAGCTTGTCGTTGCTGACCGACAGGCTGCCGCTGGCGGTCATCGACCCAAAGGTGAAGCTCAGCCCGCCGCTGACGTTCTGATTTTTTGACTTGAAGTTATTGCTGTCCTGCTCGCTGGTGATGGTCAGGTCGCGCCCGACATCCGCCACGATGCGATCGGCGCTGACCTGCGCCCCGGTCAGGGTGGTATCGCGGCCGCTGAGCAGCGTCACCTTGTTACCCGCGTCCAGCGTGGTTTCGCTGTGGGTCAGACCGTCGCCGTCTTCACTGCCTTTACCTTTGTTGGCTTTGGCAAAGATGCTGAGACCGACACCGCCGGAACCCGCGCCAATGCTGGCACCCACAGAACCCCCTCCGCTGCTCTTATCGCTGCTGGAGACCTGGCTGTTTTCTGCCGATAGCAGGTTGATATCGCGCGCAGCGGATAACAGCATCTCATTCCCCGCCTGCAGCTGGCTGCCCTGTACCAGGATGTCGCCATTCTGCGTCGCGCCGTCGCTGCCGTTCGCGAAGATATTCAGATTGTGGGCGGCCTGAATAGCGCTGCCCGCCGACGTCATCTGCTCGCTCTGGCTCTCACTGTGTTCTTTCTGCATGCCCAGCGACAGGCTGATGCCGACAAAGCTGTCATTTCTCGGATCCTGCAGTGCCCCGCGGATGGCCTGCGTAGCCTGATAGCCATCCAGGCCCGCTTTCACCAGCTGCAGACGCGCCATGCGGTCGTCCTGCTTATCGGTTTCCATCTCAGAAATGGTGTTGGCCGTATTCAGGGCGTCACCGACCGCGCCGGAAAGAGCCAGCGTCAGGCCGCTGGAGCGCGTTTCTGACGTGCTGTGCGTACTGGCGCTGTTTTCAACCGAGCCAATTTCCACGTTTTTGCCGATCAGATTGATATCGTTACCGGCGATCACTTCTGAACCCTTAACCTTCAGATCGTTACCGGCAATCAGCGTGGTATCGCCGCTGACCGAACCGATCTGGCTGCCCTGCGCCGTCGCACTGACCGTTTCATTGGTGGATTTGGTGAAGTTAGTCCCGATGTTGACACCCAGCCCGCCGTTGCTCATCAGGCCGGACTTGGTTTTCTGCTTCATCGCCCAGGCGTCGCGGCTCTCCTGAGCCGTGTCCACCGTCAGATTGTTACCTGCTTTCATCGTCAGTGAATCATCTGCGGCAACATTACTGCCGCTGACACCGAGATCGTGCCCGGCCATCAGGGTGATATTTTTTCCACCCAGGCTGCTGGCGACCGCGTTCTCTTCGGTAAACCCGGCGCGGGTTTTGGTGGTATTGCTGGACAGGAAGCCTGACCCCTTAACCTTCGACGCCATATCCAGGGAGGCATCCTCACCGGCGGTACCGATGCTGATGTCGTTACCGGCGCTCAGGTTAAGCGCGTTGCCCGCATTCAGCTTAGCCGCTGCCGTGGTGATATTATTTGCCGCCTGCATCAGCACATTGCCTGCGCCGGTGATCTCACTACCCTGTGCGGTGGTGGTACTCTGGCTCAGGTGATTGTCTTTATTCCAGACGATGTTGTCACTGCTGCCAGAATTGACCGCCGTCAGGTTAATATCGCGCCCGGCGACCACGGTGGTCTGGCCGTTTTCCCCGGCGTTGACCACTTTTGCCCCCTGCAGATTGACGTCGCGTACCGCCTGCAGCGCCAGTTTGCCATCATCCTGCTGCACATACATGCCAGCCACGCGGGACACCGTGTCGCGGCTAAAGCGGTTGCTGCCGTTGGTACTTTCCGTGTGGGTGGTTTGCGACACGAGGTTCAGATCGCGTCCCGCGCTGGCTACCAGCGAATTCTGCGCCTGGATCAGCCCGCCGTTATTGGTCAGATCCGTGTTGGCCAGCAGCTGCACGCTGCCGCCGCTGATAATACCGCCGACGTTGGTGATCGTATCGCCGCTAATGCTCACCAGCTGGCTGGCATTGACCCGCCCCGTATTGAGCATGTTACCGCTGACGCCGATGGCAATGTTGCGTCCGGCAAGCAGTGCGCCGCTGCCGTCCATATCGCCCTGTTTAACCTGGGCATAGACCTGCGGAACCAGCACGCTCTGACGGCTGCCATCGGCCAGCATGACGTCACGCGCCACCAGCCAGACCATATCGCTGGTCACGTTGGCCATCTGGCTGGCGGTCAGCGCCACGCCCGGTACCAGTCCAAAGGCTTTACCGAAGGCCACGCCTGACTCCATCAGCGCCTTGTACTGCTCTTCATCACTCTGATACCCGGCGAGGTAGCGATCGCCGGTCAGCTCCACCAGCTGCTCGCGCACCAGCCGCTGCTCATAGAAGCCGTCACCCAGGCGTTTCTGGGTGATATCCGGATCGGACTGTAACTGCGACAGCATGAAGTCGGAACTGAGCCAGGTTTTCTGGTTGGTATAGCGCGGATCGGTCTCGATCAGGTAGCTGCTGGAGGCGGAGGGAAGCTGACTGAACAGGCTGTTTTCCGGCAGCGTAGTGTCCGGCACCTGCGAGCGGATGACCGTCGCATCCGTTTGGCCCGCAATTTCAATACGCTGGCCGCCCGGCAGGGATGCCAGATCGCCACCGTTCAGCAGGCCCAGGCTGTAGCCATCTAACGTTGGGGCACTGCTCTGTACCTGAGTATTGCCTTTGACAACACCCGGTGACAGAGAAATCGACTGGATTTCATCCGGCGGCGTATAAGGTGAGGCATCGTGTTTCTGTTTATCATGCCCTTTCTTGTGGATGCGGTCCCATTCGATCACCTGCCCCACTTTCTGCACCAGCAGCGTGCCGGCCACTTCCACGTTTTTCAGGTTGGCGTTGCTGATCAACAGATCGCCACCGGCGATAATACGGCTCTTATCGTTCAGGGTACTGTCGGCGTTAATGCCCAGGCTGCCGCCGGCAATGATCTGGGCAGGATCGGATTCGGTGACCTGTTCCTGCCAGGTGTTCTGCGTATAGGCATACTGATAGTAGTGATCCTGATTACACACCACGCCGTTAATGCAGATGTGCTGCACCTCATTATGCGAGAAGGTAATGTCGTAGTCGCTGGTGCCGTAATGGACGCCGTTGTTCAGCGACGGCACCATATATTCTTCTTTCTGCTCCTCCGAGATATGTACCATCTGGGTAGCAAAATGGTCATTGATGTTGTTCAGCGTGCCGGTATTGATCAGCATATTACCGGCGGATTCAATGGTGGCGCTGTGGTTGTTGAGGGTGGTGGCACGCCCGGTGGCGGCATTATTTTCATCCAGCTGACCGCCAATCGACATATCGCCGCCGCTGTAAATCAGGCTGTGAGCGTTGTTGTTCAGCGTGCCGACGCCGAGGTCCAGGCGCTGGCGGGCGGCGATCGTCGCCGCACTCTCGCCTTCGGTCAGGTTATTCAGTTCCCCGGCCTGGATCGCCAGGTGATCGCCGTAAATGCGTCCGGTGCCGATATTATTCACCGTCCCCGCCTTCAGCACGGTCTCGACACCATCGATAATGCCCCGGTTAGTCAGGCTACCGGCCATATTCAGATGCGTACGCTGCCCGCTGATATCACCGCTCTGCTGATTATTCAGGCTGGCCGCCGTCACCGCTAACTGCTGGCCCGCGCCCAGCTGACCGGCATTATCCAGGGTGCCCTGAACGCCGAGGTCGAGGTTGCCGTTGGCCAGCGCACTGCCGGTATTGTTGAAGTCGCCGTTAACCCCCAGCTGCATATCGCCCAGGGACAGCAGTTGTCCGCTGCCGTTGAGCGACTGGAGGCTGGCGTTGAGATTTTTTCCGGCAATGATTTTTCCGCCCTCGTTATTCAGCGCGCCTGCCGTCAGCGTTGCGTTCTCTACGGCGGCAATACCGCCGTTCTGGTTGTTCAGTGCCAGACCGCCCGTTTCCAGCGTCAACTGCTGGCCAACCACCGTCCCGCCGACGTTATTGAGGCCGGTGCTGCGCACCTGCACGTTACCCGCAGATTCCAGCCGTCCGCCGTTATTGTCGACCTGCGCGCCATTCAGCGTGAGATCGCCCCCCAGCGCGGAGATCATGCCGCGATCGTTACCGATCGCCCCCGGAGACGTTACCGTCACCGCCGAGCCCGCACTGCGGCTGTCGCTCAGGTCAATGTCTGCGGCCTGCACGTCGAGCTTACCCGCCGCCAGGTTCTGCCCGTGGCTGGCCAGTTTACCGCTGCTGGTCAGCGTCAGATCGCCGCTTTTTCTTACGCTGCCGTCAGCGTTAATACCGCCGCCAAAGACCGAATTTTTCCCGCTGTTCAACTCTCCGGCGCGGGCGTGCGTATCGCGACCGGCAGCAATCAGCCCGTCATTACTCAGCTGCCCGCTGACGCTGGCGTTAACATCCCGTCCGGCATAGACCGATCCCCTGCTGTTAGTCAGCTGGCCGCTGGTCAGCGTCAGATCGCCCCGGGTGGCAGAGATCGCGCCGCGATCGTTGTTCAGCATCCCGCCGGTTGTCACCGCCACTTCCGCCCCGCTGCTCTGGCTGTCGCTGAGGTCAATATCTGTCCCCGTCATCGCCAGTTTCCCTGCCGCCAGGTTCTGTCCGTGGCTGGCCAGTTTTCCACTGCTGGTGAGGGTCAGATCGCCGCTTTCCCCCAGGCTGCCCGCGTTCTTCACCCCGGCACCAAAGACGCCCTCTTTGCTACTGTCAATCTGGCCTGCCCCGACGCGGGTGTGCCGCGCCGCCACAATCATACCCGCATTGTTCAGCTGGCCGCTGACGGTGGCCTTCATGTCGCGCTGGGCATACAGCGTACCGCTGTTACTCAACCCGCTGCCGCTAACCTGAATATCATCGCTGGCATTCACGGTGCCGCTGTTTTCAATATGGCCGTCAGCGCTGATAGTGACGCTGCCGGCCTGAGCACCGAGGGTCCCGGCGTTACGCACGCCGACACCGCGCTCCGTACCGATCAGCCGGATCTTTCCGGCGTACATGCCACCCAGTTCGGACACATCCAGCGCCACCACCGGCTTCACCGCGTTATCATCGGTTGTCCCGGCATTTTTGCTGACGGTCTCCCCGTCGGCGCTGACGCGGTTTTTGCCGGTCGTCACCTTCAGGTCTTTCGCCCAGACACCGCTGTTCACTTTTACCGTGTGCGCAATCAGGTCGGTGTAATCCTGACGACTGCTGTCCATCCCGGCACCCTGTACCACAATCTCCCCGCCATTCACCTGATAACCGGCGATCTGGCCGTTCTGCATAATCGCTTTACCGGTGGTCAGCGTTGAACGGTTGGCATTGATAAAACCGCAGCCTTCACAGGTGATCCCGGCAGGGTTAGCAATCACCACCTGGGCTTTTTTACCCGCCACTTCGATATAGCCATTCAGCTTACTGGGATCGCGCGAGTTCACCTCATTCAGAATGACTTTTGCCTCGCCGCGCGCCAGGTAAGGGTTACCCGATACCCAGCCCCCCTGCTGCGTCTGCACGTTTCGATGGGAGTTGTTCAGCACCACGCCTTTTTTATCCACATCGAACTGGCTGTAGGTATTACGCGACACACCGCCCGCACTCGGGGCCTGAATATTCACCTGCGGCGTCCCGTTGGCCGTCTTGCCGACCATCGGCTGCTGGCCGGCAGGCGCTTTACCGTCTGCGGCAATCCCTGCCGCCTGCGCCTGGGGCACCAGCGCTACCATGCCCAGCACGCCCAGAGTGAAGAACGCCAGCGGTGACAGCTGCCCAATCAGCTGACTGAGCGTATGCCCTTCGCCGCTGACCGCCGGGCCTTTGCCATGACCACGGCCATTTTCAGCCACCACCATCAACAGGCCGCGCGCCTTGTTGAAAATTACGCGATAAAGATTCTTATTCACCGGGGTTCATCCCTTCCAGTTAACGGCTTGCCAGCGGCGTTTCGCGCTGCCAGCGTGCAAAATCCTGATGCGTGACCGCATCACCACGGAAATTCATAACGCGCAGACCGCGCTGTTCGCCCTTGTGATACAGCGAACGTACGCAGTGGTGCGGGAACAGCGTGCCACCGACCAGCCGGCGCAGCGCCTGCTGCTCTCCAAACGGCGCAATCCAGTCGCGGATCCACAGGCGGTTGCCGCTGTTCCAGTCCCGTTCCTGTACGTGGATGCCGGACTGCGTGAGATAACGCTGTTCCGCCTCTTCATCCATCCACGCCCAGCTCAGGAAAAACACCGGTTTGCCGTCACGCATCGCCAGCGCAAACTGCTGGTGCTTGATGGCGGGCAGCAGCAGCGTCGGCAGCGCGCTGAGGGGAATGTCGCGATGCTGCGCCGAGTGCATCCACAGCCAGACGCTGGCCCCCAGCACTTCGGACTCGCTGAAGGTGTCACTCAGCAGCGGGGAAATAACCTGAAAACCCTTCACCGGGATCGCCATATCAGTATTGCCAGCTCAGATTGAAACCGAGGGTGACCGGGCTGGTGCTGAAACCGTCCGGTTTAGAGAACGGCACCCCGGCGAACAGGTCATAGCCGGTATTAAAAGCATTACCGCGCAGGCCAATCACGCCGCCCGCCAAGTGACGCCCGACCTGATAATCAATACCGCCCTTCACTTCGCCATAGTCCGCACCCAGGTAAATTTCCTGATTCGGTAACGGGGTTCGCCACGCGATGTCATTACGCACGTACCAGCCTTCGTCGCCGTTCAGGGTAAATTCCCCGTCAAAACCGCGCACCGTCCAGCGGTTACCAATGGACATCTGATCCTGCGGCGTCAGCCGGGAGTGGGTCATCTGACGCTGGAACTGGCCGTTATAGCGGAAGGACTGGCCCCACAGCTCGAACGGTGCATCCAGCTGCAGGGAGAGCTGAATAATCTTCGCCAGCCCGGTGCCTTCATCAAAATTCTCTTCCGGTGCAGGCTGGGCTCCAAACCAGCGGGTACCGCGCTGATAGCTGACGCCGGCATCCAGCGTGGCCTGACCGATATAGTGGCGATGCTGTAAGCCCAGACGCCAGGCAGAGGTCTGACGGCGCTGCTGCTCAATCTCTGTATCGTTAATGTAGTTACTGGATTCGCGCGTCATCACCTCATAAGTAAACGAGGTTTTCTGGCTGCCGCTGCGGTGCAGCACGCGTCCGAGCTGGAAATTAAGGTTCTTGCTTTTGCCGCTGTAGCGGTAGTCGAAGCCGGTTCCCAACCCCGACTGACGATAATCGTAGTCGCTGAAGGTGACACCGGTCGTCCAGTAACCGAAGGGGACAGAGTAGTGGATCAGGGTATTTTTGCTGTCGCGATCGGTTTTGGGCTGCAAAGCCTGACTGGCTGAAACGTAAAACAGGTCGCTGAGTGACAGCGGGTTATCCAGGGAAAGCGTCAGGCCACCCTGATAGCGTCCGGTGCTTCTGCTGCCGGAGTCATCCAGCGACGCGCCGAGCCGCCAGTGGCGAGTCTGTTTCCAGCTGACGTTGATATCGCTTTCTCCCGGTTGCTCGCCGGGAACAATCTGCATATCCGCCTGCACGGTTGGCAGCCGCTGCAGATTTTCCAGCCCCTGTTCAATATCGCGCAGATCCAGCAACTCCCCGGAACGGGAAGGCAGAGCGGTATAGAGCTGGACGTAGCGATCGCTGTCCGGCGTCAGGCGGATGTTGCGCACCTTTCCGGGGACCAGCATCAGCTTCAGGGTGCCGCTATTAATATCCTGCGGCGGTGCCAGCACGCGGGCGGTGACATAACCATGATCCACCAGCCGATTCTGCACGGCGCTCATCAGCAGGTTGATCCCCTTCCCACCCAGGCACTGCCCCTGCGCCTGATCGGCCAGCTTTTGCAGTGGCATCCAGTGCGGGAAGGCATCCCGCCCCTGCAACTCGATGTGTTGCAGCGGGAAACAGGGCTGTTCGCTGGGGAACTGAAGGTGACTGAAGAAGCTGCCCGGTGCCTGTAAACGCACGTCCGGGGTGGGCGGCGTCAGCTGACGTTCCGCGGCGCGCTGACGTTCCTGCTGATTAATCAGCTGCTGATCGCCAGCCGTGGCAGCGACCACGCTTCCTGCGTGAAATAAACTAATAATAACGGCCAGACTACTGAGACGTGCAGGGGTTACCCCGTCTTTTCCAGACGCAATCCGTAGCATAGTGTTGCCCTGAGCAAGGTTTATTATTTATACGATGTTGATGCCAGGTACTTTAACGATTTCTCTTCCAGGATTGTTCCTAAACTTACATTATACTTACATTTGACTCACATTTTCGAACACAAAAAAACCCGCTAAAAGGCTATCCACACGAAAGATAATGAAAATTAAAATCTTATTAATCAATAAATTATACAATATTTAAGAAAAAATACATAAATTACCATAAGTCAAATTCACCATCTGGAATTAACCGGAAACAAGTAGAAATAGTGAAGATAATACCCCATGTATACAGTCGCCACTGGTACGGAAAAAAACCCCGCCTTATTACGCAGGCCGCCTGAAAAAGAGATTACTTTTCACCTCACACGGCAAATTCAAGTACACTCCCGCCGGGTATTCCTGCTTGAAGAAAAGGCGTGTCACTGATCTCATTTTCTACCGTCCGCAGCCGTCCTGCCGCCTGGCTGGCCCTGCTGGCTATTTTGCTGCTGTTCGTTGCACCGGTGATCTCTAAATCACTGGCGCAGGCGCGCGGCGGTGAAAGCACGATGATGATGCATCACGGAATGATGATGGACATGTCTGAGATGCCCGCTGTCCATCATGAAATGGCAGACAGCGGCGATGCGAATACCCTGCCCCGACACCATCCGATGTCCATGATGGATGACAATGCCTGCGGCTACTGCGTGCTGCTGGTTCATCTGCCCCTCGACCTGATGACGCTGCCACTGCTGTGGTCGTCATTACAGGCCGCCACGCTGCCGGACGTGCCGCTGTTCCAGCCGGTCGTCGCCCGCGTTGTTCCTCACTGCTTCCATCCCCGCGCCCCACCGCTGACGCTCGCTTCACGTTAATTTGACCTGCGGGCCCGCCGCAGACCCCGTGAATACCTGCAAAACAGGTGGATGGAAGAGACTATGTCAGAGAATATCCGACGTGCGGCTGCGCACGTCACCCACACCCGCAGCGCACTGATGGCGCTGCTGCGTCGACTGCATTTCTATATTGGCCTGTTTATCGCGCCGTTTATTTTTGTCGCGGCCCTGACCGGCACGCTGTATGTGATGACGCCGCAGCTGGAAAACCGGCTGTATCATTCGCAGCTGTTTACCACGGCAACCGGGCCGGACCAGTCGCTGTCTGCACAGGTGGCCAAAGCCGTTAGCGTGATGGAGCCGGCAGCCAGAATCGCTGCCGTACGTCCGGCACCGAATGAGGGAGAGACGACCCGCGTGATGTTTGCCAGCGCCGATCTCGGGCCGTCGGAAACCCGGGCGGTGTTTATTGACCCGAAAACGCTGGACGTCGCGGGGATAATGACGGTGTACGGTACCAGCGGCGTACTGCCGTTGCGCACCTGGCTGGACTATCTGCACCGCAACCTGCTGCTGGGGGATATTGGCCGCAACTACAGTGAGCTGGCGGCCAGCTGGCTGTGGATTGCCGCGCTTGGCGGCGCGCTGCTGTGGGCCACTCAGCGCACACCGCGCCGTAAACCTGTGCGGGCAGCGCCGACGCGGGCACAGCGTCTGGCCGGTCATCGCCACTGGCACACCACGCTGGGTATTACCCTGCTGCTGGGACTGGTGTTCTTCTCCGCGACGGGGCTGACCTGGTCACGCTGGGCCGGGGACAATATCGCCCTGATGCGCAGCCACTTTGGCTGGATGACGCCCGCGGTGAACACCGCTCTGCAACCTGAACCCGCCCTGAAAATGGCAATGCCAGCGGATGAACATGCGGAGCATTACGGCCATATGAACGTTGCCCCTCATGCTGCACCGCCAGCCCACCCGGCCGCCGTCAGTCCGGCACAGTTTGATGGCGTGCTCAACGCGGCGCGTGCCGCAGGGATCGACGCGGCCAAACTGGAGATCCGCCCCTCCTACCTGGCGGATAAAGCCTGGACCGTGAATGAGATTGACCGACGCTGGCCGACGCAGGTTGACAGCGTGGCGGTGGACCCGCAGAACAACAGCGTGACCGATAAAGTGGCGTTCGCCGACTTTGGTCTGCTGGCCAAACTGACGCGCTGGGGGGTGGATGCACATATGGGCGTGCTGTTCGGCGTAGCAAACCAGCTGGTGCTGGTGCTGTCTGGCGGCGGGCTGTGCGTGATGATTGTGATGGGCTATCGCATGTGGTGGCTGCGCCGGCCGCAGAGCGGGCAGATTTCCCCGCTGGATACCCTGCTGGGCTGCTGGCAGCCGTTGTCGATCAGCGCACGCTTTCTGCTGCTGGTGGTGACGGCGGTGGTGGCGGTCTGTTTGCCAGTGATGGGCGTGAGTTTGCTGGTGTTACTGGGCGTGGATGTGTGGCGCTGGCGGCGCGCCGTGCGCGCCTGACCATCAATACAGCACCGGGATATCTGTAGGGGCTGACCGTTTGTTCCGGTCAGCCCCTCCGGATCGCGGAACAGGCCAAACGGACGTTACGCTAATGGCTTCGCCAGATAATGCTCCAGCATCGCCAGCAGCAGCTGATTATCCACCGACTGCAGGACATGCACCAGCCCGCCTGTCGGCTCACCAATAGCCACATCCACCCGCAGCGGCTGGCGAAAGCGCCATGACTTGCCACGCGTCATTCCCGGGCGCAGCTCCACATCAACAAAATAGTCTGCCGCCGTTGCCACCCGCTGATTAAGCAGCCAGGCCACCACCAGCGCGTCGTGGATCCAGCAGCCCGGCAGATGACGGGTCTGAATGGAATAATCAATCCACGGACGCAGCGTCTCGGTAACGAAACGCGCCAGCGGCGTGTCGATCTGCGCGATCCGGTTCAGATCCTGATGCGTCATCAGCGTCTGGCTGGTGACATCCATCGGCACCAGAGTGATATTGGCCCCGCTGGTCAGCACCCGGTGCGCGGCCTCCGGGTCAATGCCGAAGTTGGTATCTTTAATAAAATCATCCAGCGCAAAGACACCGCCCATAATGGCGATTTCCTGAACCGCATCGGCCATCTCCGGGTAGCGCTCCAGCGCCAGTGCGACGTTAGTCAGCGGGCCGATCGCCACCAGGGTAATTTTTCCCGGATTAGCGCAAATCAGCTGCCCCATTGCGTCTGCCGCCTCGACCGCAGGCGCAGGAAATGACTGAGGCTGACGCACGCCGCGCCACAGGTGTGCCAGCTGGTTACTGTGAACACGCTGATCCAACGCGTCACGCCACGGGGCCGCTGGCTCAGACAACGCTGCCTCTGCGCCTTTCGCTACCGTTACCGGCAGTCCGAGGCGCGCCATCAGATCCTTCACCACGCTGTATCCTACCTGGCTGGGGGTGTTACCCGCCACGGTAGTGATCAGCTCAAGTGAAATTTCCGGCGCGGCCAGCGCCAGTGCAAGAGCCAGCCCGTCGTCAACGTTGGCTCCCGTAATACCGTTCCCCGGATCACAATCAATAATCAATCTTTTCATCGTTTTATCTTATTATTTTCCCGACTTACAGCCGCAGGACTCACCCAACTCAAGGTGATGAGAGAATTCACTTAACGTCTCCTCCCCTTTCCATGCCGCCAGCATTTTAATCGCCGTCTCTGCCATTTTGCGTACCGGCTGACGCACGGTGGTCAGCGAGGGCACGTGATAGGCCGACTGGTCAGTACCGTTAAAACAGACCAGCGCCAGCTGATCCGGCACGCGGAGACCGTGTTCCGACAGCGCCCGAATACAGCCGATCGCCTGGGCTTCGTTAGAGGTAAACAGCGCGCGCGGGCGCGTTGCACCCTGCATCATTCGCTGTGCCGCCTGGTAGCCGCCGTCGCGGGTATAAGGAGTATGGAATATCCACTCCGGGCGTTCTTCCACGCCGTACTCCGCCAGCGCATCACGCCAGCCGCGCAGGCGATCCTGCGTATTCAGCATCTCTGCCGGACCGCAGATGATCCCCACCTCCTGATAGCCGTGGCTCAACAGATGGGCGGTCACCTGGTGCGATGCCGCCCGCTCGTCAACGCGGATCACGCTTACTGGCAGCCCGGGGTCAACCCTGTCCAGCATGACAAACGGCGTACCGCTGGACTGCAGAACATCAATGTAGGGATGGCGATCGACGCTGATATAGAACAGGCCGTTCACCTGCTGACTTAACAGATTATTGATCAGCTGCAGTTCACGCTTGCGGCTGTCACCGGCATCGCCCAGCAGCATCACCATATCGTTGGCCAGCGCCTGCTGTTGCAGCTCATGGGCCAGTGAAGCAATAAAGGCATTGCCGATATTGGGTACCACCAGACCGTAGGTTTTGGTCGTCCCGGAAGCCAGCGCACGCGCCACGCTATTGGGGCGGTAGCCGGTGCGTTTGATCGCCGCCAGTACGCGTTCGCGCGTGGCGGGCGCAACCGGACGCGGACCGTTGTTGACCACGTAGCTCACCACGGCGACCGACGTTCCGGCTTCTTTCGCCACGTCGGCCCGCGTAGCCCGGTGATGAATGGTTTTTGCCACAGGCATTCTCCTCACCAATAAACAGTTCAGGCCGGAAAAATATCCGGCCCGCGAGTTCCTTAAGATTGCCCTGCACGAAAAATGCGCGGGCCGCAGCCCACGCTATTTAACGCTGTCTTCCGTGGTTAAATCGCATCTTCCGGTGCATTCAGATCGCGGCCCCGGGTTTCCGGTGCCACAAACGTGGTCAGGAAACCGATACCCGCCATCACGGCAAAATAGGTCGCAATTGGCCACCAGTGCCCGGTCCAGGCCAGCAGCGCGGAGGCCACCAGCGGTGCAGTTCCGCCGGAGAGGATCGACCCCAGCTCCTTCGCCGTGGCCATTTTGGTGTAGCGATGATGAACACCAAACATTTCCACACCCCAGGCCGCCTGCACGCCAAAGATACCCAGCGATGCCAGCCCCATACCGGTGACGATGGTGGCAATCACAATGGCCGGCTCACGCGAGTCGAGCAGCATGAAGGCCGGGAACGCGTAGATAATCAGCAGCAGGCAGAAGCAGCGATAGGTGATGCGACGACCAAAGCGGTCGGACAGCCAGCCGGCCAGCGGGATGATCAGGAAGCCAAGCAGCGACGCAATAAACACCGCCGTAGTCGCCACGGATTTGTCCACTGCCAGCACTTTGACCACATAACCGATAATGAAGCCCTGGGCCAGATACGACGGGCCGTTTTCACCGATGCGCAGTCCGACCATGGTCAGGAAGGCACGGCTGCGACGCCAGAATCCACGGGTGTCCTGCACAGGCGGTTCGGCGGCCAGCACCTGCTCACGCTGCGCTTCCAGCTCGGCTTTTTTGCGTTCAAATACCGGCGTTTCCCGCAGATGACGGCGGATCCACAGCGCCACCAGCGCAATCAGCGAGCTGCACAGGAACGGAATACGCCAGCCCCACTCCTGCAGTGACTGCTGATCCAGCTGTACCACGGCCAGCCATACCAGAGAAGCCAGCAGCGTGCCGCTGTTTGAACCCAGGGCAATAATCGAAGAGACCAGACCGCGACGCTGCGCCGGGGCATATTCACCCAGCATCACCGTGCCGCCGGAGAGTTCTGCACCCGCACCAAAGCCCTGGCTGAAACGCAGCAGCACCAGACATGCCGGTGCCCATACGCCAATCGAGGCATAGCTGGGGATAAGACCAATCAGGGTGGTGGAGGCCCCCATCAGGATGATGGTTGAGACCATGACGACTTTCCGACCTTTACGGTCGCCCAGCCAGCCAAAGAACAGCGCCCCAATCGGGCGGGCAATAAAGCCCACTGACCAGGTGGCAAAGGTAGAAAGCAAGGCCATTGCCGGCGTGGCTTCAGGGAAGAAAACATCACCGAAAATAATACCGGCGGCCAGACCATACAGCGCAAAGTCGGCGTATTCCATTGCCGTGCCCAGCCAGCAGGACAGCGTCGCACGCCAGAAATCCTTGCGCCCTTCCGGGGTGGCTAAACGTTCATCTGCCGCCGAGTCGGCTGGCATTGCAGTATCCTGTGCAACGCGTTGAGGTGTAGACATGAAAAATTCCCTGATGTGAGGAGTTCTGTTCGGTACCGTCCCTGGCACGCACTCCTCCTGCGGAGGAAAATTCGCCAGTGAAGATGCCGTGTTAAAAAGCATGACGAAAGGTCGGTCTGCCCTCAATAAGGAGAGTGCCAGAAAACAGGTTGCCTCAGGAGGCCACTCTTTTTCCGGTCACCCGGACCTGGCGGGCAGTGAGGTTCCCTGGTGTTGGAACGCATCTATTCGCTTTGCGCCGACGGTCTAAAATTGACCAGTCGTATAAGTTACGCGAAACAAACATTGACCTTCAGGACGCTGATAACCATCAAGCACCGTGAATTTTCACTACACAGCTATTGTATCTACACGCGTAGATAAATCAAGGAAGCAAGAAGGTATTAATTAGATTTTCTTGACATTCAACCGGTAGGCGTCGTCAGAAAACCAAATAAAATCAATGAAATAATCAGCCTGAAAAATAGCCGATTTTTTTTCACCGTTCAAACATCGCGCAACCTTAAGACAAATGCGTATTAAGGCGCTGATTCAACGTTATAGCGCGTCAGTATTGCGCGCAGATGACAGGGTAAAGATTGAGCCGCTGTTTGTGTTTCGCCAGGGGGGTGGGTAAGCTGAAAACTGAACCCTCCAGGCGAAAAATAATGACCATTACTTTGATGCGCCACGGCAAACCCGACCACCACCTGCCCGGCCGCCGATCTGCGCTGGCGATGGCTGAGTGGTGTGAGGCTTACGATCTGGCCGAGATCTGCGACCTGCCGCCCGAACGCAGCCTGCGGCTGGCCGCGGAGGCGGCGGTGATCGTCACCAGTACGCTACCGCGCGCGCGCTCATCGCTGGCAAAACTGGGCAAATCCGCCAGCCATATCGATGAGCTGTACTGTGAAGTAGCAATGCCCGTCATGCCGCTGACTTTCCCCGCCCTGCCCCCTTTGTTCTGGCTGCCGGTGCTGCGGTGTATGTGGCTGTTTGGTTATGCCGGGAAAGTCGAATCCTGTACTCAGGCCAGGCAGCGGGCAATACTGGCCGCCGATCGGCTGATCGCGCTTTCCGCCGAGGGAAATGTGCTGCTGGTGGGGCACGGTATTATGAACAAGCTGATTGCGCGCAGGCTGCGGCACCTTGGCTGGCTGGGAGAAAAACACGCCAGCAGCCGCTACTGGAGCAGCGCAATCTATCATCCGCCGGTGATTTAGCCCCTCTCTGATGTGACTGACCCGGGTCGTGCAGGCCGTATGGGGGCAGTTCGGGAGAGATTACGGTTATTTTTCAATCAGTTCGCAAAAATGCTATTTTGCCTGGAAATGCAGCAGACGCGAGTTAAGCGCTGGATCGCGCCGCTGAGTTACATTATAATCCTGCGCCTCAGGCCCCATAGCTCAGTTGGTTAGAGCACGCGACTCATAATCGCTTGGTCGCTGGTTCAAGTCCAGCTGGGGCCACCAAATTTTACCTGTTCAATCAGGACACTAAGCCACTTCGAAAGGAGTGGCTTTTTTTATGCTTTGATTTCCCTTCCCGGTTCTTATGCCACGGCTTGCCTCCCTCTTTTGGGAGGTGACGGATCACACAGTAAGTGATAGGATACCTATTCATTTATCTATTCATTTATCTATTCACTCAGTGATTCAACATTATGCCTGATCGCTTCGACACGATACGCCAGTTGCTCAGTCAGGGGCCAATGCAGGCACGGCAACTGATTGAAAAAATGAACATTAGCCAGCCAACACTGTCCCGCGCATTGAGGCAGCTTGGTGACGATCTTGTTCGATTCGGGGCAGGTCCCTCTATTCAATATGCCCTACGCGATACCTGGCGCAGATTCAGCTCTGCACCTGTTTACCGCATCACCGGTGAAGGGCGCGTTCAGCCTCTTGGCGAGCTGATTCCGGTTCGCCCTGACGGGTTTGTCATGGTGCAAACCGACAATGTGAGCCTCCATAGCGACGGGCTGCCGTGGTGGCTGTTTGACATGCGACCGCAAGGATATCTCGGGCGTGCCTGGGCATCGACGCACGCGGTCGGGCTGGGCCTGGCGGCGAACCCAGAGCAATGGTCAGACGCGGATGTGGTCAGGGCGTTGCTCGCACAGGGTCATGATGCGATCGGCAACCTGCTGATAGGGGAGCAGGCACGGGATCGTTTCCTGGAGATGCCAGAACCCCACCCCATTGATCGCGCCACAACCTACCCCGCGCTGGCCGTGGCGGCGGGTGCAGGTGAGGCGCCAGGATCATCTGCGGGTGGTGAACAGCCGAAATTCTGTACCTATACAGAACGTGGCCATGTGTTAGTGAAATTCTCGGCCCCGGATGACAACCCGGTTAGCGAACGCTGGCGCGACCTCCTGCTGGCCGAACACCTGGCGCTAAAGGTGCTGGGTGTTAAAACAGAGGTATTTGATTTTGCTGGACAGCGTTTCCTCGAGATCCCCCGATTCGATCGCATTGGCCAAATGGGCCGTGTCGGCGTCTTCTCGCTGCGGGCACTGGATGCAGAGTTTGTCGGTAATGCCAGGGCTTCATGGCCAGCGCTGGTCAATAGCCTGATTACGGAGGGGCATGTCCATCCTGATGCCGCCGTCGACACCGCACGGCTTTGGGCATTCGGGGTCCTGATTGGCAATACCGATATGCACCTCGGAAACCTGTCGTTCATCAGTCACCATGGTCGTCCATATCACCTCGCACCGGCCTATGACGTTCTGCCTATGGGGTTCGCACCCAAAGCGAGTGGCGCAATCGTGAACGAGCTTCGACCCGCGTCACTATCGGAAGTGATTAGCGGAGATATCTGGCGGGAAGCACTGGATCTGGCGGAGAACTTTTTTGCTATAGCCAGCAACTGCGATCGCTTTTCTGCCCGTTTCACCCCGTGCCTTGAAGCCTTACGCCGCCACCTTGACGAGGCCAGATCGCGTATCGCCCGCCTGGGATAAGAGGCGGGTTCAACGTTATTGAGCGGTTCATTTTTCCGCTCAAGCAACTTCAGTTTGCTACTCCACCCGCACCACCACCTTCCCCTTCGCTCGCCCGGTTTCGACATACGCCAGCGCCTCCCGGGTTTCGGCGAAGGGAAACACCCGGTCCACCACTGGCTTAATCACCCCGGCCTCCACCAGCGCGCTAATCTCACTGAGCTGCTCGCCGCTGGCGCGCATAAAGACAAACGAATAGCGTATGCCGCGCCGTTTAGCCTGCCTCCGGATGCGGTAACTCAGCAGGCGCATCACCTGCTTCAGCCCCCAGGAGAGACCCTGTTCCGTGGCAAATGCCGGGGTTGGCGGACCGGAGATGGAGATCAGCTGGCCGCCGGGTTTCAGCACCTGCAGCGATTTTACCAGCACATCACTGCCCAGGCTGTTCAGCACCACGTCGTAATCGTGCAGCAGGGTAGAGAAATCCTCCGTTTTATAGTCGATCACCACATCCGCCCCCAGCGCTTTGACCCACGCCGCACTGGCGGCACTGGTGGTGGTCGCCACATACGCCCCCAGGTGTTTCGCCAGCTGAATGGCCACGGTGCCGACGCCACCGGACCCGGCGTGGATCAGCACCTTCTGCCCTTTTTTCAGTTTTGCCGTCTCTACCAGCACCTGCCAGGCGGTCAGGCTGACCAGCGGCAGGGAAGCAGCCTCTTCCATACTGAGACTGGCAGGTTTTAACGCCAGATCGCGCTCACTGACCGCAATATATTCAGCAAAGGTGCCCATACGTCGCGCGTCAGGCCGTGCATACACCTCGTCCCCGGGGCGGAAGCGCTGCACCTCCGCGCCAACCCGCACCACCACACCCGCGAGGTCGTTACCGAGGATCAGAGGCAGAGGATACGGCAGGATCATTTTGAATTCCCCCTGGCGAATTTTGGCGTCCAGCACGTTGATGCTGGCCGCCTTTACCTGCACCAGCACGTCGTCGCCGCGCAGCGCGGGCTCCGGCATCTCAGCTATTCGTCCGCCGTTTTGACGGCCATAACCGTCAATGATATACGCCTGCATAATCTGTCTCCCGCCATTGATTCAGTGCTGTGTCTGTTCGCCCCTGAGCTTTCAGGGGCAACAGTGCAATAACGCCTCGCGCTAGGCCAGCTTCAGGTTTTTACGAATGCCCGCATCCAGCACGCTGTCCGGCGCAAAATGACGTAACAACCGCAGCCGGGCAGCGGCCTTACCGGCGGTATAACGGCGTTGAGGCCTGGCGGCACGCGCGGCTTTCAGCACCACAGCGGCGACCACGGAGGGGGCGTCAGCGCTCCGACCGCAAGGCTGACCGTCTCCCGCTCGCCGGCATACTCTGTCAGCAGCGCATCCGCCATCAGGTTATTCGCCTCAAACGGGGTGCGGATATAGGCCGGTTCGATGACCGACACCCGGATCCCCCGATTGCGCAGCTCATGATCGAGCGCTTCCGAATACCCCGCCACCGCATGTTTACTGGCGACATACAGCGCCACGTACGGCACGGGAACCAGCCCGAGGATGGAGCCAATATTGATGATCCGCCCGCTGCCCTGCTGCCGCATATGGGGAACCACCGCACGGATCATCCGCACCATGCCAAAGAAATTGATATCAAACAGCGCCTGCGCCTGCAGCACAGAGCTCTCTTCCGCACCCGCCGGGCTGAGGCCGACCCCGGCATTGTTCACCAGCAGGTCGATACGACCTTCACGCTGCATCAGCTCGCTGACGGCCTCTGCCACCGATGCCTCCCGGGTGACGTCCAGCGCCAGCATCGGCAGCGATCCGGGCGCAGTGTCGGCAGCGCGTCTGCTGGTGCCGTAGACGGCGTAACCGGCCTGCAACAGCGCCTCCGCCGTCGCTTTGCCTATACCGGACGACGCGCCGGTGACCAGTGCAACGGGTTTAGTGGATGTCATGGGCACGATCTCCGGTCAGGAGGGTGTACAGGCAGGTGTCGGGCTGTAAGCAGGTCAGTCTCATGGCGGCGCTCTCTTTAATCGGGTTTATAGATGATGATTATCATCATTGCGTTTTTAGATGATGTATGACATATATAATAAATGTCAACCAACATTTAAAACAGCGAGGCATCTGCATGAAATACACCACGTTTGGCCGTAACACCGGTTTACGCGTCTCTGAGCTGGCGCTCGGTACCGGTAACTTTGGTACCGGCTGGGGCTATGGTTCGGAAAGGGAAGAAGCAAAGCAGGTCTTTGACGGCTACGCCGAAGCTGGCGGTAACTTTATTGATACCGCCGATGCCTATCAGTTTGGCCAGTCCGAACAACTGGTCGGGGAGTTTATCGCCGCAGAGCGCGATCACTTTGTGGTCGCGACAAAATACACCCTGGGTGCCTCCCCCGCAGGCGGGATCTCACGCACCGGTAACAGCCGGAAGAATATGATCCAGTCGGTGGAGAGCAGCCTTAAGCGGCTGAAAACCGACCGTATCGATCTGCTGTGGGCGCACTTCGATGACCAGCTAACGCCGCTGGAGGAGATCGTGCGCGCGTTCGACGATCTGGTGCGGGCCGGTAAGATCCAGTATGCCGGATTATCAAACTTCCCCGCCTGGCGTGTAGCCCGTGCAGATACCCTCGCAGAGCTGCGCGGCTGGTCGCGCATTGCCGGGATCCAGGTGGAATACAGCCTGGTGCAGCGCACCGCCGAGCGCGATATGCTGCCGATGGCCGAAGCCCTGGGCATGGCGGCAACGCTGTGGTCACCGCTGGGTGGCGGTCTGCTTACCGGCAAGTATCGTCAGAGCAACGAAGGCCGACTGACCGGCTTCGGCGGGCGGCTGGTGCATACCGAGCAGGACACCACCCTGCTGGATACGGTGATTGCCATTGCCGGGGAGCTGCAGATCCTGCCGCTGCAGGTCGCCATCGCCTGGCTGCAGCATAAAGCCGCCCGCGCCAGCACCAGCCTGATCCCGATCCTGGGCTCACGTCACCTGGGGCAGTTAAACGATACCCTGCAGGCCCTGACGGTCAGACTGGAGGCGGCCCAGGTCGAACGGCTGGACGCCGTCAGCGCAATCCCGGCCGGCACGCCGCATGAGCAGATTGCCGGAACATTACCCTCGACCCGGGGCGGCATGGACCTGGCGTCAGGCTGGCCGCCGCGCGCCTGAGTCCGTGAGTGAAGTGGCATCACCGGTTGAGTCAGTGAGACGCATCCCCTAAGATGAGGCCCGGATAAAGCAGGAGAAGACAATGGCGCGGGTATCAAAACAGCAGATGGAACGTCACCGCGAGGAGATTATCAGCGTCTCCTCGGCGCTCTTTCGTGAGCGGGGTCTGAACGGCGTCAGCGTCAACGATCTGATGGCCGCCGCCGGGTTAACCCACGGCGGTTTTTATGGTCACTTTGACTCCAAAGACGATCTGGCGGCCATCGCCAGCCGCAAGGCCTTTGAAGACTCGCGGGCGCGCTGGGAGGCGATGCCGGGCCAACGGGATCTGCACGCGCTGGTGGAACACTATCTCTCCCCTGACCACCGTGACGGCGTGCAGGGCGGCTGTGCGATCGCGGCGTTAGCCAGCGATATCGCCAGGGAAAGCCCGGATAAACCGGTGCGCAATGTCTGGCTTGAGGGCGTAAAAGGGATGCTGGCGATGCTGGAGTCGGTCTCTGACTGCGGGGATGAGGCGCAGCGCCGTCAGCAGGCTTTGATGCAGCTTGCGCTGCTGACCGGGGCACTGACGCTGGCCCGGGCCACGTCCGGGGACGGCCTGTCCGATGAATTCCTGACCGCCGCAAAAGCAGCATTGCTGGCAGAGAAGAAGATCTAGCGATCAAAAAAGGGAGTGGTTAACCAGATTGAAGGCGCGCTGACCGTCGGCCAGCAGGCGCTGATGGAACGCCAGCATGCTGTCAGGCGTCAGCGCCTGCAAGTCGGTGATACCGGGCGGAGAAATCATCTGTTGTGCCCGCAGCCAGCGATCGCGACTGGCTTCCAGCGCCCCGGTTGGCACCTGCTGCTGTTCCTTCAGCAAAGGCTGGCATGTTTCCCACAGCGCCTCCGGGCTGAGCGCCGCCAGCTCGGTATTCATCTGCACTAAAAAATGGTCAATACATGCCGCCAGCTCCGCCGTCGTCAGATGCGGGGATTGCAGTGCAAACAGGATACCCGATCGCCCCGCCGCCTGATAAAAACGACAGCTCACCACATAGCCAATATTCTGTTCCACGCGCAGGCGCTGGAAAAACAGCGGCTGATAAATCATCGCCAGCAGCTGCCAGGCGGCCAGGCACGCCGTACTCTCCTCCACCAGCGGGCAGAAGCGCAGCAGGGCGGCCTCCGGGCTGCGTGTTGCCACCCGGTATTCAGGCTGTGGTGGTAAAGCCTCAGGCAGCGCACGTCTCGCCGGGTTAATGGCCGCCGGAAAGGCACTCAGCAGGCAGGCGAGCTGCCGGTGCAGCTCGTGATCGCCGCCTTCCAGTACCGCACGCCAGGGGAGGTTGAGCGGCGTCTGGGCGTCTGCGGGAGGGTGCAGCGGCTGCAACTTTTCCGGCAGCGCACCGAGTAATGCCCGCACGGCAATATCATCGTGCAGCGCCTGACGCTGGCGCAGAAACTCCCGCTCTCCGCGTGCTATCACCCCAGGCGGAATAGCCGCCAGCAGCGCATTTAGCGATGCCAGCGTGCTGACCATCAGCCCCGCCTCACCCTGTAACTGGACAAGCCAGCGCCCCTGCGGGCAAACGATCGCCAGTTCGCCCCCGCGATGGGCGCAACCCGCCGCCAGCGCCCGCAGACGGGCCTGCACGATCTGCCCCCAGGGCGCTGGCAGGTTGCATTCAGGACTGAGCAGCAGCACAGCGGGCGATTCATCGCGGCGATGATGGGCCAGCGTTGCCTGACGCACAGGCAACGTGGGGATGGCAGGCGGCAGGGGTTGTGGGAAGAACACGAACGCCTCGCCTGAGGTATCAGGCTGTACCGGTGGCCGAACGCCCGGCTGGCAGGCCAGCGTCCAGCCCTGCACCTCGAGCAGATCCAACGGGGTGCTGTCAGCAATCCACAGCCGTGATAAGGGCGCGGCAGAGAGCAGTGGGAACAGTATCGCGCCCTCGTCGTCCCCGGCCGGAGCAAAACCAAAGGCACGTTCGCGCAACTGATCCATCACCGGTAACTGCGCGAAGCGACGGCTGGCCAGCTGCGCGTAATGAGCGCGCTGCGCGGGCGTCAGTCGGGCCAGCTGTGCCAGCCAGCGATGGACGCACGCTTCAGCACGCTCGGCATTCCCGGCGTCCACCAGTACCAGTTCAAGGGTGATCACCGCCTGCTGTGCGCTGCGATACGGTAACAACAAGCGGGCAGCATCGCACAGTGCCTGCTCGCGCAGCGTGGCCATCAGGCTGCCCGCCGCTTCGTCCAGCAGCAGCTGGCGCAGTAACGCCAGCCCGCCGTCGATCCGTTGATTCAGCAAAAAGAAGAGACGCAGGCGCGGTGCACCGTTCAGTTGCAGGGCGATATCACACTCAGCAGCAGGCGTTAATGCAGGCAAGGCGGGGGGAAGCACCACGCCCGCCGGGAAGGCTTCGGCGGCCTGCTGGGCCAGTGACCACAGCACCGCGATCGGCTGCGGTCCCTGCACCCACAGCGTCACCGTATCCGCATGGTAATAACGCTGATGGAACTGCTGCAGCGCCGCACGCAGCGCAGTGTGATCGTCGCCAAAGCCCGCTGCATGACCCGTCTGAAAGCGGTGCCACAGATGGGAAACGAAGGCTGTGCTCAGCGCCGCATCACACAGCGTGTCCTGATGGTCGGCCAGCAGGCGGCATTCGGCATCAATAGTCGCGACCTCCTGGCGGATCGCGCTGGCAGACAACAGCGGTGCCACCAGCATATCCGTCAGCCGGGGCAGCGCATCGGCCAGTTGCTCGGGGGCGCACTCGAAAAAGTACGCCGTGCTGCTGCCGAGCGTGGTGGCGTTCAGCCGTCCGCCGCGTGCGGGCAGCCAGGCCATCAGCCGCTGGTCATCCTGAAAAGCCTGGCTGCCGGCAAACAGCAGGTGCTCCAGCAGATGGGCCAGCCCCGGCCACGCGTCCGGTTCATGATGGCTGCCCACCTCCACCTGCAGCAGCGCGGCGGCGCGAGTGGCCTGCGGATCGTGGATCAGCTCAACCCGTAAACCGTTGCTTAAGCGTCGCTGCAGATGCTGCATCCGTTACCCTTTAAAGATCAGCTGAGCGTTGACCCGCTGTGAGTTCGCGCGGTTGCGGAACTGGAGCTGGCTCACCTGAATATTCGTGCAGTTGGCCTGCTCACGCGCCTCAAGGATCATACCGTGATGCTCTGATTTACTGCACACCGGGTCAGCATTATCCGCATTGCCGGTCAGCATAAAGGCCTGACAGCGGCAGCCGCCAAAGTCCTTCTCTTTTTCTGAACAGGAACGACAGGGTTCCGGCATCCAGTCGAAGCCGCGATAGCGGTTAAAGCCGAAAGAGTGAAACCAGATATCTTCCAGGCTCTGTTCCAGCACCGACGGAAACTGCACGGGCAGCTGGCGGGCGCTGTGGCAGGGCAGCGCCATGCCTTCCGGCGTGACGCTGAGAAAGATCGCCCCCCATCCGCCCATGCAGCCCTTAGGCCGCTCTTCGTAATAATCGGGCGTGACAAACAGCAGGTTAGCCAGGTTATCGCTGGCGGCCATTTTCTCGCGATAGCGATGCACCACCGCTTCCGCCCGCTCAATCTGCTCACGCGTGGGCAGCAGCCCTTCGCGGTTGAGCTGGGCCCAGCCGTAAAACTGGCAGGTGGCCAGTTCGACATCGTCCGCTTCCAGCTCAATACAGAGTTCGATGATACGGTCGATCTGGTCGATATTATGGCGGTGCAGCACGAAATTAAGCACCATCGGGTAACCGTGTGCTTTCACCGCCCGCGCCATCTCCAGCTTCTGCTGAAACGCTTTCTTTGACCCGGCCAGGGCCGCATTCAGCACTTCATCGCTGGCCTGGAAGCTGATCTGGATATGATCCAACCCGGCTTCCGCAAAGGCGTCGATCTTCTTCTGCGTCAGGCCGATGCCGGAGGTGATCAGATTGGTGTAAAAACCCAGATCGCGGGCGGCCTTGATCAGCTCAGGCAGATCCTTACGCACCAGCGGTTCCCCACCGGAGAAACCGATCTGCACTGCGCCCATCGCCCGCGCCTGTTTAAACACCTCGATCCACTGCGCGGTGGTCAGCTCTTTTTCCTGCTGCGCAAAGTCCAGCGGGTTAGAGCAGTACGGGCACTGCAGCGGACAGCGGTAGGTCAGCTCGGCCAGCAGCCAGAGCGGCGGTTTAACGGCAGGGTTAAGCGGGTTCACGGAAGATAATCCACTTCTGTTCACGGGCTGCCGCGAAGAACTCTTTCACGTCGTCATCCACGCCACCCGCTTCCGGGAAGCGCGTGTTCAGCGCCAGGATAATCTCTGACAGCGTACGTTGCCCATCGACCAGCTCGAGGATCATCGTGGCGCTGTCATTCAGTTTTGCCATGCCTTCCGGGTAGAGGATCACATGGCAGTTCTGCACTTCTTCCCACTGCAGGCGATAGCCACGGCGGAACATCGGGGTCGTTTGTTCATTGATCACAGCAGTTTTCCTCTGTGCCAGACCGCCTGGTCCGTCACGGTATGGTACGGCGGGCGGTTGAGGACGTAAGCCAGGGTCATGGCGTCCAGCATGGTCCACAGGATATCGAGTTTGAACTGTAAAATTTCCAGCATCCGCTGCTGTTTTTCCACGGTATTACAATATTCCAGTGCCAGCTGTAAACCATGCTCTACGTCGCGGCGCGCCTGGCTCAGACGGCCACGGAAATAACCGTATCCCTCTTCTTCAATCCAGGTGTAGTGCTGTGGCCAGCTGTCGAGCCGCGACTGGTGGATCTGCGGTGCAAACAGCTCGGTCAGCGAGCTACAGGCCGCTTCCTGCCACACCGCGCGGCGGGCAAAGTTAACGTAAGCATCCACGGCGAAACGCACGCCGGGTAAGACCATCCGCTCAGAAAGCAGCACATCACGCTCCAGCCCTACGGCTTCCCCCAGCCGCAGCCAGGCTTCGATGCCGCCATCGCTGTCGCCCTGCCCGTCGTGGTCGAGAATGCGTTGCACCCACTTACGCCGCGTCAGCGGATCCGGGCAGTTCGCCATGATCGCCGCATCTTTCAGCGGGATGCGGGTCTGGTAATAAAAACGGTTCGCCACCCAGCCCTGGATCTGTTCACGTGTGGCCTCACCGTTATGCATGGCAATATGGAACGGATGGTGGATATGGTAAAAAGCACCGCGATCGCGCAGCGCCTGTTCAAACTGTTCCGGGGTCATCAGCGTCGGTTGGGTCATAGTTCAATACTCATGCCATCATAACTGACCTCAATGCCCCGCGCGGTCAGCGCCTGGCGCTCGGCAGAGGATTCATCAAGGATCGGGTTAGTGTTATTAATATGGATCAGGATCTTACGTTTTGCCGGCAGACGGCTCAGCACCGTCATCAGGCCCTGCTCTTCACCCAGCGCCAGGTGGCCCATATCGCGGCCCGTATTGCGTCCGACGCCGGTATTCGCCAGCTCGTTATCCTGCCACAGCGTGCCATCAATCAGCAGGCAGTCGGCCTGCGCCATTAACGCCAGCAGCGGCGCATCGGGCTCACCTAAGCCTGGCGCATACAGCAGCTTACTGCCGCTGGTGGTATTTTCGATCATCAGCGCTATGTTGTGGCCAGGGAGCGGTCGCCCGCGATACGGTGAATAGGGGGGCGCATTGCTGAGGATCGGGATCGCGGTAAAGGTTAACGCCGGGCAGACCGCCACAGAGAAAGGCTGCGCGGGCGCAATGGCGTGGTGGATCAGTCCGCCGTTCCAGTGCTTTAGCATGGTAAAGATCGGGAAGCCGCTGGTCAGATCCGCATGCACTTCCGGGGTACACCACACCGGATGCGGGCAACCTTCACGCAGGTTAAGTAAACCGGTGCAGTGGTCGATCTGGCTGTCGGTCAGAATGATCGATCCTATCGCCGTGCCGCGCAGCACGCCCTGCCTGTGCAGCTCCGGGTTGGCAGCAATCTGGTGGCAAATATCCGGCGAGGCATTACACAGCACCCAGTCGGTACCGTTATCACTGACGGCAATCGAGGACTGCGTCCGCGCGGTGGCGGGGATAGTGCCGTCACGTACGCCCTGGCAGTTGTGACAGTGACAGTTCCATTGTGGGAAACCACCGCCAGCCGCAGAGCCGAGAACTTTGATTTTCATGGGTCAACCAGCAGAAGAAATAAAAATGCCTGCTACAGCGCAGGCATCCACATGACTTACCTGAATAATTCGTGCTGTCGCAGTGACAGTACGAAGTAGGGAGATCAGGCATTAGCCTAAATAATTCGAGTTGCAGCAAGGCGGCAAGTGTGAGAATCCCCGGGAGCTTACTCAGGTAAGTGACCGGGGTGAGCACACGCAGCCAACGCAGTTGCAGCTTGAAGTATGACGGCGAATTAGCGGTTGGAGATGTACAGAGTCACTTCCAGGCCCAGACGCATATCGATAAAGGTCGGTTTAGTCCACATAGTCATTTCCTCAGGTGTTTAAAAAACGGCCGCACTGCATTCAGTGTCGGCAAATGATCGGCATGTTGTCAAATTACAGGAATTTGGCGGCACAGATGTTGCGCCTATGATAAATCGATATCAACCCTAAAATCTGCGCGGTTTATGCTGTTTTTGAACTATTTGGTTCAAAACTCAGATCTTATTCACCCCAGGTTTTTTTCAGTACCCGCAGCCAGTTGGTTCGACAGAGTTTAGCCAGCAGCGGTTCCCCGTAACCCGCTTCACGCAGCGCATCCAGCAGGCGCGGCAGCCCGGTCACATCCCCGATCTCGTTGGGCAGGTTGATGCCATCAAAGTCCGAGCCAAAAGCAACGCGGTCTTCCCCCAGCTTTTCCAGCAGATAGTCGAGGTGCTGCACCATCACACTGAGCGGCATATCGCCGTCACGTTTGCCGTCAGGGCGCAGAAACGCCGTACCGAAGTTCAGCCCCACCAGCCCGTCGCTTTCTGCAATAGCGGCCAGCTGGCTGTCGGTCAGATTGCGCGGTTGCGGGCATATGGCATGGACATTTGAGTGGCTGGCCACCAGCGGCGCTTCGCTCAGGCGCGCCGTGTCCCAAAAGGCTTTTTCATTCATGTGCGACAGGTCGATCATCAGGCGGCACTGATTGCAGGCGCGGATCAGACGCTTACCTGCGGCGGTCAGCCCGTCTCCGGTATCCGGTGAACCCGGGAAGCTGCCGCTGATCCCCGTACCAAAGCGGTTCGGCAGATTCCAGAAGGGCCCGATGCTGCGCAACCCGGCCTGCTGCCAGCTTTCCAGCTGGCTGAGATCCTCATCCAGCGCGTCTGCACCTTCCATATGCATCACCATCGCCAGCACGCCGTTTGCCATACACTGCTCGATGTCGCTGACGCCGCGGCAGATTTTCGCCTGGCCTGCCGACTGCGCCTCCAGCTGCTGCAGGATGGCGATCTGCTCTCCGGTGATGGTCAGCGCATCGAACGGCTCTGCCTGACGCGTGGGGAACTTCGCCACGTAATCCGCTGGCGGCACAAAAATCGCAAACAGACCGCCGGCAAAGCCGCCTTCGCGCATCCGCGTCAGGTCAAGATGGCCACTGAGGCGCTGATGCAGGAAAGCCTGCGCCGGATCCTGCGCATGGTGCAGCCAGAGATGCAGTAACACATCGTTATGACCGTCAAAGAGGGGAGCGTTCGGAGAAGAGTTTGTCATGGTTGCGCCAGCGTTCGCCTGAGAAGCAGAACAGGATAGCGCAGTTTGGCGGGATGGGGGACAGGCAAAAACCAGGGCGGGCACGAACCCGCCGCTGGGGTTAGCTGCCAAGACGGCTGGTACGGGTTTTCACCGCTGCCGGTGGCGGCGTGGTGGCCTCCACCGGCCGGGCCACAATTCCGGTAATACTCTCCATCGATTTAAAGGTACAACTGCAGTTCAGATTCTGGCACTGGTGATAGCGTTCCTTGGTCTCACTGCTGAGGATCCGGCTGGAACGGGCATGGCTGTTATGCTGGCAAATCGGGCAAGGCATCATGGCTGACCTCCACTGGTCATCAGTTAAACTCACACATTGTGAATTTAACTAATTATATTCACTTAAAGTGAATCATCAAGTGGTTTTTTCACTTCCCGTGACATTATTCGGTTTAACGTCAATGTCCCAGGTTTCACCACCCACCGATTTTTCCAGGTTCACCGTTGTACGAAATCCATTATTATCAATCACATGATTCACTTTGATTATTGTCCACTGTTGGGCATCAATCATCGTTTTGAACCCGCTCAACCGTATCGGTGTTTCCGGTATCAACACTGGCATTCCCTGAGCAATCACAAAACTCATGCTCGCGGTCATCGCCTGGCGTTTCTTCCAGTCAGCCTTCGCGGCGTCCATCGCCTCTTCCTGGGTTTTAAATACCCCAGGTATCTGAGCATAACGTTCATAAAGCGGCTGCGGGATGTCCTGTCTGGCCGTGCCGGGAAAACGCTCGGGTTGGTTTTCAGGGATGACTCGGAACACTCTCACCGTGCCACTGCTGGCTTTATCGAGCTGCATCCATTTGGCCTTAACGCCACTAAAATGCATCTGTGATACCACCTGATAATCATGCTTATCACCGTCTTTACGTGTGAGCAGGAGTTGTGGGATCGCCAGCCCACTGACGGTTTTGTTCGCCCCCCGTACCAGCATCAACACTTTGTCCTTCTTGATCGTGACCGTTGCACCATATTTTGTTGCCATGGTGGTCAGAAACTGTGCGTCGGTAAGACCACTCTGATCTTCATGATCAATCTCAATTGAGGCCAGTTCACCAGCAACTTCTGCCCCAAGTTCATTGCGTTTCGCAATCTGCAATACCATGGCCCCCAGCGTGGTCTTATCGTATGAATGGTTTCCCTTTTCCATTAACGAATCACTCAGATTGGCGCTGCGCCCGACCAGCTTCAACTGATCGGGAGCACCGCTGTGATGCAACTCATCAATAACAAAATCCCCTTTGCAGAACAGTGGCCTGCCCTGCCAGCCGATATACACCCGCAGGATAGCGCCACGCTGCGGCATCATGAGCCTGCCATCACTGTCATCCAGTAACAGCGTCAGCGCGTCAGCTTCTAAACCGCGAGCATCATCAATGGTCAAACTCAGCAGGCGTGGCCGCAGGTTCTCAGTGATATCCAGATTATTGAGTTGAATCAGATAGTCAGGTGCCAACGGCGCACCGATATCCACCGGTAAACTGTTATTCATACGATGCTCCCTGCCAGGGTTGAGACCTGGGAACTCACATTGCCGTAAATTCGCTCCGCCTGCTGCTTGAGATCACCAAACATGGCACTTCTCGATTCATCGACTCGTTTCAGTTTTAGCGTAAAATTGATCTTCCGAGCCGTGCCGTTTTCCAGTAAGTCAGCATGCACACCGTTGATATTTTCAATGACAAACATGCCATAAAGAAATCCTTCACCATTGAGTAAAGGCCATGCCTGCCCCGCTTCTGCTATATCCATCAGCGCCGCCAACGCAGGAGCTCCCCCGGTGATTTCCGGGCGCAACTCACCCTGCAACGTGATGTTTTCTTCGCCGACACCCAGAAACTGTTGTGCCGGGCGAGTACCAATACGGCTGCCCGCTGCCCAACGATACGCACTTTCCTGCGTCATCGTCTGAAATGGCAAAGTGCGACGTTTAAAAATAAACATACCGAGTATCATCATCATGGTTTATTGCCCCCAGAAGCTGCTGCGTTGGTTGATAGCAGCACGCGCCTGCGTTTGCTGCTGATGGTTGTCGATCATCGTGCGAACCTCCGCTTCCCCCATACCTGTAGGAACGTTGATCACATAGCTGCTGTTAAAGGTGTTCTGCTGGCTGTTGCTGGTGCTGGTGCTGGACGCTGTAACGGGTTGATAGCGGGCACCGCCAAAGGCGACAGGTGCGGGAGTATCCGGCGCAGCAAAGTCTGCGCCCCCCAGGGCGACCGAGGGACGCTGTGCTGACGGATCGTCACTCAGCGAGGTTTCTGCATCGGCCGCTTTTTTATCGGCTAACCCAAGCTTTTCCAGCAGCCAGCTGACTTTTCCACCGAGCGTACGTAAAATCGTCAGGGGCAAACTCAATCCATTTACCAAAGCCTCACCGACAAAACGCCCAAGATTCCCCAGCTGCTCCAGCTTCTGCGCCGTCATTTCAATCGGTGAGAAAAACGCCTTTATACTGTCAAAAGCACTGTCAATCTGCTTACCTGCCTCATCAAAAATGACCGTTAACGGTTTAAATGCGTCGAATAGTGGCGTCAGCACAGCGCTGATCCCTTCAACCACCCCGCCAAAGAACGCGCTGAGCGGCTCCCAGTACTGGTAAATCAACGCAGCAGCGCCGACGATAGCGGCAATGGCTATACCGACAGGCAACGTGATCGCCCCCAGCGCCGCAGCGATCGCCCCACCAGCAAAAGTAAACACGCTACTCAGGATCCCAGCGCCCGCCATCAACAGATTCAGGCCACTGAGTACTGGCACCACCACAGAACCGATCCCGCCGAGTGCGGCAATCAGCAGCCCGCCCCCCGCCACCAGTTGGGTGATCCCGCCCGCCAGCGTGGAGTTGTCCTGGATCCATTGATCAACGCCGGTTAATAGCCCAGTGGCGGTCTGCGTCAGGGAACGCAGCGTACCGTCCAGTTGGGTAAACACTGTCAGGCTGATGCTGTCGATCGCGGCATTAAGCTGGCCGATATCCCCTGCGAGGTTATCGGCGGCGGGCATGGCGATTGCGGACGGCGGGCGGACATCAGACGATGTTGCCGCCTCCTTTGGCGGCGCGCCCGACCGTGCCGTCATCACCTGATAGCCCGGCTGCAGCAGCTTCGCCCCCTGGCGCGCCACGCCCATCGCCTGGCTGCTGACCGCACCGATTTTATCCACCACGCCCTGCCCGGTCTGAAAGCGCTGCTGCACCTTGCCTTGCCCGAGCTGAAAGCGCTGCTGTGCTTTATTAAGGTTATTTCTGACACGCTGCGGGCGCTCATGCGCCTCGGTCACGCGGATCACCTGCAGGCGTTCCCTGCTGGCGTCGAGTGCGGATTTACTGTTGCGCGTTGCTGCCCGGGTACGTTCGGCGCTGGCCCTCAGCGCCACGCGCTGCTGAAACATCGCAAGGCCGAGGGACTGGGTTTCCCCCGGCAGATCGTTTAAAAACAGGTTCGCCCGGATCACCGCTTTGCGCAGCCCATCCAGACCGAGGTTAATACTCATCACAACTCTCCACTCTGTGTACCGCTACGCACAATGGCCTTATGCCGCCAGTCGAGCAGTTCTGCCAGCGACATGGCGTTCATTTCCGACGGCGACCAGTGAAAGATGGCGGCGATATCCGCCATCAGATCCTCTACCGTCAGGCCGTTGGGCCAGCGGACGTGTCCGGTTTCGCGGACAAAAAACCGATCACCCGTCCGCCCAGCTCAATCAGATCGACCGGGTCGAGATTGAGGCATTCCGATTTGGTCAGGTTCGGCAGCGTGATACGCGGCAGAACAGTGATCAACGCGTCAACGTCCGATCCGGCCAGATCGACCAGACGCGTACCGCGCAGCGTGCCGGCGTTGGGTTTAATCAGTTCCACGCTGTTAATCACGGTGTCGCCACGCACGATCGGCGTGACCAGCTGGAGGGTATTTTCTGCTTGTGACATAAGCGTTCCTTTACGGGTAAAGCGGGTCGGATATGCCCGACTCCTGCGGGGTATGCAATTAGGGGCGGGTCTGCCCGCCCCCTGCGGTTACGTCATTACGGGACGGGTTACACCAGGCCGATGTTTTTACGGTGCCCGGCCAGGCGGTCGACACCATTCACTATCTCGACCATGTTCACAGTGTCGATTTCGATCAGCGGTTTACCGTTCCAGGTCAGCTTGTAATAGGTGCATTTGGTGGTGATTTTGGTTTCACTCTCCTCACCCTGCTTACTTTCACCAAAATCGAACTGCTGATGCTTGCCGCGCAGTTCCACCTCCACTGCGATGGTCTCGTCGGTGTCGTCACGCTGGTAAGATCCCATAAAGCGCAACGGCACCGTTGCCCCGCCCCACTGGGTAAGGATGCGATCGTCGAGTCCGGCAAGGGTCCATTCAAGATCCAGCGCATCGTCTTCCAGACCGTTATCAATGTGCGCCACGCCGTTCATGCCGCCGCCGCGATAGGGATCCAGCTTGCGCGCCAGTTTCGGCAGCGTCAGCGAGGTCACCACGCCCTGGTAGCTGTTAGCATCGTTGAATAAATTCAGGTATTTCAGTTTCTTGGGCATTGCCATGGGGTTTTCTCCTTAGCGGTTCACAGAAGCGGCGAAGTTCGCCAGGTAGCTGTCGGTAATACGCTGACGCAGCGTCAGATCTTCCAGCGGCGGCACCGGGGTGTAGTCGTAGTCGATATACAGCTTGCCGGCTTTCAGGCTCTCCTGATTATTGGCGCTTTCGTCGTACCAGCAGTTGGCGCCCAGCAGGTAACCGGCGTTGATCAGCTCGCGGAATTTCGCGTTGATGCCGGCGATGATTTCGCGCACCAGCGTGGGCGTCAGCGGTTTGTCGTTGGCCCACATATGCGCATCGGCCATGGTGTCGGCAATCACCTGCGCCGAGCGGGTGTAGTTCTCGAAGGCGAACAGCGGGTCATCGCTACAGGTGCGGTTGCCCCAGAAGCGGAAGCCGTCTTTGCGGACCAGGGTGGTCACGCCGGCTTCGTTCAGCAGGTCGGCATCGGTACCGGTCTGCTGCAGATCCCAGAATACCGAGGCGTTAACGCCAGTGACGCCGTTAACGCCAACGTTGGACAGGGTCTTATGCCAGCCGGTGTCGTTGTCAATTTTGGCGCGCAGTCCAAGCGCCCGCGCCGTCGCCCAGGCGGTGTCGGCCTCGCTGGTAAGGGTGTTCCAGGCCACAAAATCTGGCCAGATCACCATCAGCTCACGCTGGCTGAAGTTATCGCGATACTTGATGGCCTCAGTCAGGGTCTTGCAGCCGTAAGCCGAGATATAACCGAACGCACGCAGCTGCTGGCACACCGAGGCCAGGGCGGTAGCGACCTCCAGCGAGTCCAGCCCTGGCACGCCAAGAATGCGCGGCTTAACGCCGAGGTCAGTCTGCGCACTCAGCAGCGCTTTCATCCCGGTATAACGCCCGTTCTCGTCCGTGCCGCCGATAATGTTGCTGGTCGTCTCAGCGGCGTCTTTACCTTCCGCTACGCGCACCACAACGGTCACCGGCTTACTCTGGTCGGCAATCGCACGCAGTGACTGTGCCAGGGTACCCTGGGTACCGGCTTTACCCAGCGCGGCCAGGACATCAGTGATCAATACCGCCGTATTCAGCGGGAAGGTGGTGGCATCGGCATCTTCTGCAGTACAGATCATGCCGACGATGGAAGTGGAAACCGCTGAGATGCTGCGGGTTCCGTCATTCACTTCTACGACGCGTACGCCGTGGTGGTAATTTGCCATCTTTATTGCACTCCTTTGTTGGGGTGAGGTCATGATGACAAGAAATTAACGGGCGGGCATGCGATGGCCGTTGTGGGGCGCAGGGGACAACGCAACACTTAAAAAGTTAATATAAACAGGTAGTTAAAAAGATAAAAAACCTGTTCAACGAAGACAGAATGTTTTAAAAAACAAAAAAAAAGCGCCCCTGCCTGTCAGCAGAGGAGCTCTTCATTAAACGTGCGATAAGGCGGAAAACAGCGTACTACGCGCTGCGATACCAACCCATTAACTTGATAAAACTGTTGGTAATGGCCAATGCCGCGCCCGACCCCGTACTGGCGGTGGTACCGGAAACGGTGTGGGTGTGGGCTCCGATACCAACGGTATGAGTGTGAGCGCCAATAGCGACTGTGTGAATATGAGCACCGGCAGCAGTTGTTGTTTGAGTAATATAACTCGCATCCGTTGTACTAATGAATGAAAGCTGGGTTTTATTGCCTTCCTTATTCCGACCGCTAATCGTATGAGTATGTTCCCCTGTACTGTTGGTGCTTTTACTACCATAGTCAAACGTACTGGTCGGCTTAGTTCCATAATCAAACGAACTGGTTGTCCCCGAGAAGGTGTGGTTATGCGCGGGCAAATTCGCCACCGACAGGCTGACCGCATCCGCGCCACCGGTAGTAAAGGCATCGCTCCCGTCCGCTTTTGCCAGGCGAATGGTTCTGTTTTCACCAATATATTTCCACGTCGTGCCGGGGAATAACGTATTCGGGTTTTTATTCTGGGCAAACCAGGTGACGATCCCGACCGGATAGATCTCGTTCAGAACGTTGCGGTTAGCCAGATCGTATGCGGCTTTCACCGCTTTTGGTGTCGCAGCCTGCGTTTCACTGCTGCTGTTGGTGGCGCTGCTCAGCATTACCACCCCCTTTGCCGCGAGCGTGGCATCAGGCTGAGTGCGGTTAGCCAGGTCGTAAGCCGCTTTTACCGCTTTTGGTGTCGCAGCCTGCGTTTCACTGCCGCTGTTGATAGCGCTGCTCAGCATCACCATTCCCTTCGCCGCCAGCGTGGCATCAGGATGATTACGGCTCTGTTCATGGCTGGCAATGCGCAGATTGACATACTCTTCGGTAGCAAAGATCAGACTGTCATCCAGCGTCAGGGCAATTGCTTCACTGCTGCTGACCGCCAGCACCATACGCAGAGTCTGCGTTCGTCCTGATCCCTCCTCCAGCGCCGGCTTATAGGTCTCGGCCATATTACTTACCGCCAGCAGCGTGCCGTCTCCCGCCAGAAGGCCCAGCTCACGCATCCAGAACCCACCAGCGCTGGCCGGGATAATGGTTTCAATCACCAGCCAGTTTTTATGGCTGCTCTCCACCTTGACCGAATTGACAGCCTGACGGTACACCTCATGCACCAGTCCGGTCTGCCCCGGCAACGGCGTGGTCGGCTGACCGCTGCCGTCACCGACCACCATGGTTTTGATATCGACCTGAGTACCACCCTGCATCGCTGCGGCGATGCGCGCCTGTCCTGCCGTAGTCACGACAGATTTAAATTTTAACGCCATGTAAAACCTCTCACGCGGGGAAAATCGTAACCGTTTCAGCGTCATACTGAACGGCACCTGTCCAGACAATGCCCTGAATATCCTGGGTGATCGTCAGGGCGGTTAAATGACGGCTGACGGCTTTTGCATCCGCAATCAGCCGCTCCATCTCGTTAAACATCGCTTCATCAATACCCGACTCCAGCACGCCAATTTCCAGGCGAAACGTGCCCGGCGGCTCCTGGTTCTGCCACCATTCGGTGATGTTGATGACATAACCCAGCGGCTCGACCACGCGCCGGATCGCGGCGATGGTGCCCTTACGGCGGTGAACGAACTGTGCGGACGCCACCACGGCACGCTTTGTCTCCTCCGGCCAGGTCTGATCCCAGCGGTCAACGGACCAGGCCCAGGCCAGATAGGGCAACAGCGCGACCGGACAGGTCTGCGGGTTCCACAGGGTGCGCAGCGGCACCGGTAACTGCTGAAGATGGGCGCAGGCTTCGGCGGCAGCCACCTCCAGTGGCGACGATCCGGCGGGCAGCAGACGATCACTCATCGGAGCCTCCCACACGGATCCGGTGGCCGGTACACCAGCCTGCCTGGGTTTTATCCAGCACCACGTCGCGTGCGGGCTGAGTCAGCTCCACTCGTTGCACCCCTTCAACGTGCAGCGCAGCAAACAGCGCCGACTGGCGGATATCGCGCCCCAGACGGCTCTGGGCGGTGACAAAGGCAGCCAGCCGCGCTTCTGCCGCCGCGCGGATGGGTTCCGCTTCCGGGCCGGGATAGAGGTACAGCGTGGCATCCACGCTGTACTCCACGATAGCCGCCGACCGCACGCTGACGCGGTCAGCGACCGGGCGGACATTTTCATCATTCAGCGCGATATTGACCGCCGCCAGCACCTCCGCACTGGCCTCGCCACGACCTTCGCGTGACAGCACAGTGATCAGCACTTCTGCCGGGGCCGGACTGGTCGCACTGACATCAGCCACCCGCCCGTCAGCGCTGCGGGCGTGGTACTCATAGGCCCCACCCGGACCGGCCACGCTCAGTCCCTCAAAAGCCTGAGCGATACGCAGACGGAAATCGTCGTCGCTCTCAAGTAACGCGGGTACGGTTGGCCGGGTACTGTTATCAGCGGGCCTCAGGACCAGACGGGTCACGCCATTGTTGATACCGAGCTGGTCGAGATCGCTTCCCGTCGCGAAGGCCACCATCGTGCCTTTCGCGGCCTCATTAATCCGCTGCCGCAGGATCAGTTCGCGATAGGCATTCTCCTCCAGCAGCTTAACAATGGGCTCAGACTCCAGTTCAAGAGTGCGGGTGATGACCGCCTGCTGATCGGCCGGATAGAGCGCAATCAGACGGGTTTTACGCGCCTGAAGCAGCGTTTCAAAATCCAGCGCTTCGACGATGTTCGGCGCAGGTAACTGACTTAAATCAATGGTGGCCATAGTAGTTAACTCACTGGAATGGATAAGGAAAAAGTGGACTGATTGCTGGTACCGCTCAACGCGACCTCCATGCGGCCGTCAAGACCCGGCTGGTAGCTGATGCTGTCGAGGGTGATGCGCGGCTCCCAGCGCAGCAGCGCCATGTAGCAGGCTGACATAATCTGCAGACGCAGCGTCTCGTTCTGCGGCTGGTCGATCAGCGCCGACAGCAGCGATCCGTAGTCGCGGCGCATCACCCGTGATCCCTGCGGGGTCAGCAGAATATCGCGCACCGACTGGCGAATATGATCGCTGTCTGCCAGTGATAGCCCGCTGTCGCGCTGCATACCTGACCAGGTTGCTGTATTCATCACTGTGGCCCCGCTGTTTTGCTGCCACCGCTCTCGACACCCGCGTGAACGTGGCTGTGGACGACGATACCGTTCGAAGAGAAGCTGCCGCCGCTGTGGCTGATCGTGCCCTGTAGCGTGCCCCCCTCGCTGAGCACAAAAGTTTTCGCCTTCAGCTGCTGAGTGCACTCCACCAGCGGGCTGTCGAGGGTGATTTTTACCGCCGCCCGGATGCTGGCCGACTGGATACCGCTGGCTGTCAGCGCACCGCTCTGCGGTTCGTAGGCGATTTGCGCCCCGTCCGGGAACTGCCAGCACACCGCATCCTGCGATGCCGAAGGCGGCGGGAAGGCATCGGAGAAGATCCCCGGCAGCACAAAGGCGGTGGTCAGTTCACCGCTCAGCGCCAGCAGCAGCACCTGCTCACCCGGCGAGGGGGCATGCCAGCTGCGAACCTGGCCCGCGCTGCTGCTCAGCCACGGCAGCCAGCCGGTGAGGTTGCCGTCGCTCTTTACCCGGCATCGCGCCCGGGGAAGATCGACCTCGCTGACCGTACCGATGCGCAACAGGTTGTTGAGCTGGCGGCGGGTTTCCACGACAAATTCATTCATTGCGTACTCCTTCTGGCTTTCAGACTGCAGGCCATTCACTGACCAGCTGATGGTTGATATAGAGCTGCCACGGGCGGGACACGGCTTCCGGCACCGCTGGCTCCGGCAAATGGGTCACACTCAGGGCCCCGTCGCTTTCGCTGACCAGCACGCGCTCGGTCAGCGGGATCACCAGGCTGAAGTCGCCGTTAACGCTGCTGCTGAACACCATGCCGTTTTCACGTCTGGCCGCCGTGGTCATCAGGTCGGGTTGATTTTCCCGCAGCCACAGCAGCAGGGAGACCACCAGGGCATCCCGGTCGTCGCCGGCGTCGCTGACGGTAATGCGCAGCGGGTACTGGTATTCAAAACTCAGTGAGGCTGCGGGCGTACAGACCACCCTGCCCTGCTCCAGCGAAAGGGTCAGCCGTTCAGGGTGATTCTGCAGGTCGGGTACGCGGGCCAGTAAGGCCTCGCGCAGTCGTTTGGGTTTTAACATCATGTTGCTCCTGACACTGTTTAAGGGTTTCGACTTGCAGGCCGCACGTCAGCAGCGCCTGCTCCAGCTGGCGGATCGCCGTCAGCAGATCCCCCTGCGTCTCTGGCTGAACCGCCGGTACCGGACAACTGCTGATGACGGGACAACCACGCCAGATAATCACTGGCGGTGGCGAAAGCGGGGTGCTGCTGCAGCCGGATAATCCCGTCAGGCAGAGCAGCATGGCTCCAGTTTTGTAGTGCCTCATTGCTGTGCAGGACCCTCTGATCGTTGACATATTGTTTCAGGGTGATATCGCCGGCCCTGAGCAGGGACTGGCGCAGCGTGCGCTCGGCCTCGGCCTGGCGGGAGATATCCGCTTTCAATTGCCTGATGACGGCGTTTCGCTGATCCAGCCCCGCGTGGAGCACGGCGTTACGCTGCTGCAGTTCGATGCGCTCACGGTACAGAATGGCCAGCCAGCGCCCGCCGCCGCCCAGCGCGATCAGCAGCACCAGCGCCAGGGTTATCCATAATCGGGTCATCCCACCCCCTTCATGCACAGGGCGCGTTCAGCGTTTCTTCGCGCCTCAATTCCCTTATTACGTACGCCCGCGACATACACCCAGCGCATCAGCTGGTCGCACGCTGCCCGCCACTGCTGCTGATTGATCAGCCGGGCATAGGTGGAGCGACAGACCGCGCCCACGCCGACGTTAAAGGCAAAGGAGACGGTGGCGTCCCAGACCCCCTGCGGCATCGTCACCTGCAGGCAGCGGGCGATACCGCGCTCTACCCGCTGTACGTCGTCAATCAGATTGACCGCTACCTGACGTTCACTGACCGTCGTCACGGGCGTCACCCCCCGGGTATGGCCGATACCGTTCGTCCAGACGCCCGCACTGCACTGATACGGTGATGTCCGGCAGCCCTCAGCCCTGGCCAGCAGCTGCAGGCCCTCGCCGGAGATCTGCAACGTGGAGAACGACGGCAGCGTGACGGCCAGCGCCAGTACGGCCAGCACCGCACATTTTTTAGCGGGTGAATTCATCTTCGCTCCCGTTTCTCTGTCGCTGTTGCCACAACCGCCAGGTCTTACGGCGGTAATGCCAGTTGATAAAGAAGTTCGCGATGTTGATGCACAGCGTCACCACAGCCACCAGCGCACCCACCATAAAGGCGATGTCCTGTACGGTGTGCCGGCTGGCCCACATCATCATCACACTGGTGAAATAGCCGATCAGTGAGCTGCTTTTCTCCATCGGTCAGCTCCACAGATTGAGCGTTTCGTGGGTGGCAGAAAGGGAGAGCGACGGAAGCTCAATCGGATAACCGTGAGGCAACCGGGCTCCCTGTTCAGCCAGTCCGCGATTCGCGGCATAAACGGCTTCCACCACCTGCCGCGTGCGGCCATAGTGGCGAAAACAGATCTCATCGACGCAGTCATCCTGCAGGGCATAAATTTTCATTTTTCACTCCCCCGTAGCGGGTATTACGCTGACAGAAACGGCCGGGAAAGAGGTTGGGGTGATGACTTCCGCTTCCCAGTGCCGGGTAATCTCAACCAGTGTGCGTTCTCAACTTATGGCGCTCAATTGGGGGGTGTTGTAAGGCGAGTGTGACAACGTGAAGCGCCCTGGCCGGGGCGGATACGGCCTGTATTCATTGGCAGGCGGCGGTACGGCGGGGGCAACAGGCAAAAAAAAAGCCTCCGTCAGGAGGCTTCAGCAGAACAGGATGCAGGGGGGAATATCATGTCCAGCCAGACAGCGATCGGCGTCTCCGGGCGACAGAGGACACCCGGAGCCTGTGCTGATAAACGTTAACGTTCAGGTTTGTGGGGGGAAAAGACGACCGAGAACTGGGCGTTTTTCAGCTCTATACCGCTGGCAATATCGGCGATCAAAAGCAGCGCTATTTCACGGTCACGCTCCCTGCAAACCCCTTCAGAGGTTAATCTTGCTATCAGTTCCACGCGTTCCAGAATCACGCTTTCGGCTAATTCTTTGTCCACAACTCCCCCTTCATTTCACTGTACGTATATACAGTATCATAGCACTTACCAATAAGAAAAGTTTTTTACGCGTACCAGCAACAATCTTTATCACACTGATAATTATCAAAATAATCCGTCACATCCCCTTTAGGGATGTCTGCCACCTCTGCGGCTCTCTTGCCTTTATTTCGGGTCATCAGCGTGAGGTTGTCATGTTTAAAAAAGGGCTTCAACGCCGCTTAATTAATTAGCGTGGCTCATCTGGATGCCGCGCACAGCGGGGCGCTGTGCATTATTCACTAAAGATGAATTGCGGGTCTGGCATGACGAAAACGGCGGGTTTTCGGGTTGTAAAAATGACCATAATCGGGCAAAATCTACGCTAATCCTTATGCTCTCCACCCTGACGTGCCCATAAAGCTACAATAATATTTGCGCACTCCCCAAAAAATGAAATCACCAGGAGTATGAGAGTGAGCCTGAAAATCGACTTTCAGAACGGCGCAAAAGAGGTGCTGGATCGTGTCCTCCAGGCCTACGGATTTACCACGAAGCTGGCGCTGGCTGAACATCTGGGTATTGCCAGTAGTAGCCTGGCTAATCGTTATTCACGCGGCCATTTTCCCTCAGACATCGTGATCCGCTGCATGGCGGATACCCATGCCACGCTGCAGTGGCTGGCGACCGGCCAGGGAGAGTCGCCGTCTGCCACCCCGGGGAACGATGGCCCACGGCCTTCCACCGCCGGGCATGGCCAGTCGCTGCCCCGCCAGCGGCTGGACGGCGGGAAACTGACCGACCTGGCTGACATGACGCTGGAAGCCGCCTTCTTTGAAGGCTGGTCCGTCGCCCCCGATCGGCCGCTGATGGTGATTGACGGCCAACAGCAGTTCATCGCCGAGCAGACGTTCAGTGAGATCCAGGACGGTGACTGGCTGGTGTCGCTGGAGGGCCAGATCAGCGTTCGCAGCCTCACCCGTATTCCGCCAGGACGTGTGCGGGTGGCCAACGGCCAGCAGCAGTTCGAGTGCGGGCTGAACGAAATCATCCCGCTGGCCCGCATCGTGATTGCCTGCCGCCCGGTGTAAAGGCTGCAGAGAAATAAGGCCACACCCTGTGGCCTTATTAGGGCGTTTACCCCTGCGCCAGCGTGCCCTGCCACGGCCACTGATTCAGCTGAATTCCCCGTTTTTTCGCGCCTTCGCCAAAATCATGCAGCAACGCTTTGACATCCGGGTCGATATATTCCGCGCTATCGTGATCGACAATCACCACACTGTTCTCCGGGATCTCCGCAAGCAGCCCCTTCAGACGTGGATTGTGCATAAAGGTCAGATTCTGCTGGAAGCGCAGAACATAATGATCGTCGTAGCGCGTCAGCAGCATGGCGTTGCGGTGGCTTTTATAGATGCTGAACAGGATCTGCGTCGCCAGGCCGATACCAATCCCCGCCAGCATCCCAAACATCAGAATACCGCCAATCGTGGCAAGGAACGGCACCGACTGCGGTGCGTCCTGACGGATCTGCGAGACAAACAGCCCCGGTGTGGCCAGCTTGTAACCGGTATACAGCAGAACCGCCGCAAGGCTCGCCAGCGGGATAGCATTCAGCACTCCGCTAAACCACAGACCACACACCAGCAGCAGCGCGCCGTGCAGCAGGATCGACAGTTTGCTCTGCGCCCCCGCGCTGACGTTAACCGAACTGCGCACAATCACCGCAGTGATCGGCAGTCCGCCGAGAAAGCCGGACAAGGCATTACCGATCCCCTGTGCGCGCATCTCTTTATCGGGTGACGGGGCCGGATACTGCGGGCGCAGCTTTTTCAGCGCTTCCTGACTGAGCAGGGTTTCCAGGCTGGCCACAATCGCCAGCGTGGCGGCCACCAGATAGACCGCCGGATTCTGCCATGCCTGCCAGTCCGGCCGTTCCAGCTCGCCGGTCAGGGCGGTAAAGCTGTCAAAGGTGGGCAGAGAGATACGCGGCAGACCGGATGCGAGGTCGGGGAAAAAGCGCCCCCCCAGCACCGTGGCCAGGCAGCCCAGCAACACCGCCACCAGCGGGCCCGGCATCCAGCCCAGCCAGCGGTTATTTTTGACGGTTTTAGTGGTCCACAGCCAGAGCACCAGCAGCCCTGCAGACGCCACGGCGATCGCAGGCAGAGAGATATTGAGCGACCCGCCGTTCAGCAGTGAGGCCAGATCGCTTTCGCCCGCCGCACCAAGGGCAACCGGAATTTGCTGGATGATCAGCAGTATACCAATGGCGGCCAGCATCCCCTTGATCACGCTGCCCGGAACCAGGGTAATAAAACGCCCGGCACGCAGCGCCCCCATCAGGAACTGCAACACCCCGGCAATCATCAGCGCCAGCAGCAGGGCTGAAAACGATCCCAGCGTCTCGACAGCCCCGGTGACAATCGTCACCAGCCCGGCAGCCGGACCGCTGACCGCAAACTTTGACGGGCTGAAGGTGGTCACCACCAGCCCCCCTATCACGCCGGTCAGCAGGCCGACAAAGGGCGGCAACCCGCTGGCCTGGGCGATCCCCAGGCACAGGGGGAGCGCCACCAGAAACACCACCAGTCCGGCGGGAATATCCTGACGTAACGTCTTCATATTCATACGCTACCCTCCTCTGTCTGCTGGACAAGCTCTTTCAGATGCCCGCTGTGCAGATCGTACACGCAGCCAAACACCTCCAACGCCACACCTTCACGCCAGGCCTTCAGCACCGGGTCGGTTTTCACCAGCTGGCTGAACTGCGCCAGCACATTCGCTTCCACCAGGCGATTGAGGTGCGCCCCCGGTTCCTCATCGCCCGCCTGCGTTGCCAGGGCGGGTGACAGGGCATTTCGCAGTTGGGTGATACGCCGTGCCAGCGGCGAGTTTTCATCCCCCAGGGGGATGTCCGGCAGGGTCAGCGCCGCCTGCACGCCCCCACAGCCGTAATGCCCACAAAGTACAATGCTGGAAACCTTCAAATATTCAAGGGCATACTGCAATACGCTCATAAAGTTATCGTCATGACTCACGACCATATTGGCGATATTACGATGTACAAAGAGCTCCCCGGGGTGCGCACCGGTCAGCACCTCCGCCGGCACGCGGCTGTCGGAACACCCGATCCATAAAGCATGGGGCTGCTGCCCGTCCACATTTTGCCGGAAATAGTGCGGATTACGTTGGCGTCGCTGTAAGGCCCAACTGCGGTTTTTCGCTAACAGGGGTTTTAGGGTCGTCAAAATAGAATCTCTCTTCCGGGAAGCTGGGAAATAAGTTCTAACATCTTAGTGAATAGAAAGTGATTAAGATTAATCTTAACTGACAATAAATAACGGAAATGTAAACTTGCTTAAATTTTCTTTATTTACACTCATTATGCAGGCATGGAAAAAATATAAGTAAATCTTATTACCCTGCCAAAATAAATAACAGTGAACATTATAAGCAAATAAAATCAATAAGTTACAATAAAATAGCACAACATTGAAATAGCGGATATTTTGGATGGCAATGTTTTTTAAATACCCGAATCTCTTTTATTAACTAATAAAACCAAATCAACATTCCTTCCGGTACAGTGTTAAATTCTTATCTTACTGCTCAGGCTGAATTTATTATTTAGTTACCCGGGTTATCAATTATTGTCAGTAAATGCGCCATAATTTAAGCGGATTTACATTTCACAGTCTGTCAGAGAAGACCCGCTGCGGCGGGGAACCTGTTTTGCCCGGCATCAGATTGTCTCCCCCATAAAGATCTGATAGCTCAGATCGATGGAGTCTGCCGAGAAGCGGCTGTCACCGATCTTTTTCAGCAGCAGTTCAGCGGCGGTATAACCGATAGCGTAACGAGGCGTGATCACACTGGCCATGCTCGGGTACATCTCGCGGCTGATATCCAGCCCGTGGAAGCCGGCAATCGCGATGCGGCCCGGTACGGCAATACCGTGGCGCTGGCAGTGCAGCAGGGCGCCCAGTGACAGATCGTCGTTGGTGCAGAACACGGCATCCAGATCGGGGAACTGCTCCAGCGCGCTGGCCAGCATCGCGGCCCCCAGTTTCTGCGAGGAGATCGCTTTCGGGTTAACCCGGTTGCCCACGCCGCCGCGCTCCTCCATCGCCTGACAGTAACCACGGTAGCGAAACTCATCCCGGCGGTCATCCTGGGAACCGAAGTAGATCACCCGCCTGCGCCCCTGGTCGAGCAGCGTGCGCGTCATATCGTAACCGGCGCTGAAGTTGTTAAACCCCACCTGCATGTCCAGGCAGGAGCCCTGGGTATCCATCACTTCAACAATCGGGATCTGCGCCGCCCGCAGATACTTCACCGCGCGCAGGGTGTGATCTTTTTCACTGAGGATAATGCCGTCAATGTTGTACGACAGCAGATTAATGATCTGCTCCTCTTCGGTCTGTTTGTCATAGTTGTAGTTGGCAATCAGCGTCTGGTAGCGCCCCTCCTGGGTCGCCGCTTCGATACCGCTGAGGAGGTCAGCAAAGATCTGATTTTTAAACGAGGGGATCAGCACGCCGAGGGTATAGCTCTTCGAGCTGAGGAGCATCTCCGGCGCACGGTTAGGAATGTAGTTAATTTCTTCGATAATCTGCGCGATCTTCGCCCCGGTTTCCGGTGATACCCGGTCAGGCGTGCGCAGGTAACGGCTGACCGTCATTTTCGTCACGCCAGCCAGCGTGGCGATGTCCTGTAGCGATATGCGGTGCGATCTCATGCGTTTCCAGCGTTCAAAAGAAAAAAGGGCCAGGCACCTGCCTGACCCTGTGTCGCAATACTGTTAATGGATGATGGCGTTTAAAATCAGCACACCGGCCAGGCCGAGGAAGGAGATCAGCGTTTCCATCACCGTCCAGGTTTTCAGCGTCTCAATCACGCTCAGGTTGAAATAGCCTTTAAACAGCCAGAAGCCCGGGTCATTGACGTGTGAAGCAATGACGCTACCGGAGCCCACGGCCAGTACCATCAGCGCCGGGTCGGCGTGGGTAATGGCAATAATGGGCGTAACGATACCGGCGGTAGTAATGGCCGCTACGGTGGCAGAGCCCAGCGCAATACGCAGCATCGCTGCTACCGTCCAGCACATCAGCAGCGGAGAGAGTGATGAACCCTTCATCATGTTAGCGATGTAGTCACCCACGCCGCTGTCCACCAGCACCTGCTTAAAGGCACCGCCACCCGCAATGATAAAGACGATCATAGCGATAGCCGCAATGGATGAACTGCACATCTCCATCACTTCTTCCATTTTACGCCCGTTGCGCAGACCCAGCGTAAACACCGCAATCACCACGGAAATAAACAGCGCGACCGCCGGATTCCCCACAAATTCGAAGAACTGGCGCAGCACGTTCTCTTTCGGCGTGGTCAGCTCAAATACTGCCGCCACCGCCATCAGGATCACCGGGATCACCGCAGCAAAGATGCTGGTCCAGAACCCTGGCATTTCGTGATCTTCAAAGATTTTCGGGTTATACAGGCCTTCCGGCGGCGACTTCTCGAAACCTTTGAGGAATTTTGAGAAGATCGGCCCGGCGATAATCACGGTAGGAATGGTGATGATCATGCCGTAGAGCAGCGTGGTGCCCAGATTTGCGCCAAAGATGGTGGCAATGGCCGTAGGCCCCGGGTGCGGCGGCAGGAAGCAGTGCGTCACGGACAGCGCGGCGACCATCGGCAGCCCCACGTACAGCATCGGCATGCCCGAGGCGGCGACCACGGTAAACACCAGCGGCAGCAACAGCACAAAGCCAATCTCGTAGAACATCGCCAGACCGACAATCAGGCCGGTGACCATCAGCGCCCACTGCACGCGTTGTTTACCGAAGGAGGCAATCAGCGTGGTGGCGACGCGCTGCGCGGCCCCGGTATCTGACACCAGCTTACCCAGCATCGCCCCGAAGCCGAGGATCAGCGCCAGGCTGCCGAGCGTACCGCCGACCCCTTTCTGAATGGAGGCGATCACCGCCAGCGGTGTCATCCCCTCTGCCACACCAACCACGGCAGAGACAAATATCAGCGCAATAAAGCCGTTGACCTTGAAGACGATCATCAGCACCAGCAGCAGGATTACGCCAATAGCTATTATTGTAATGGGCATAAAGCACTTCCTTTAAAAGTAGAGGTACAGTTCTGATAAGCGTGCTTATCCGGAAGGTTTCTGGTTGCAACAGGGCGGCGACTCAACACCTCCCCGAAGCGTAACCGGGACGTGCGCAGGAAGCCAACACCGCTGCAGCCTGAAAGATAAAGGATAAACTACACCGCGACGCGCATCCCACCATCGACAAAAAGTAGGTGCCCGTTCACAAAATCAGACGCTTTCGAGGCAAGGAACACCGCCGCGCCGATCAATTCCTCCGGATTACCCCAGCGTGCGGCAGGCGTACGTTTGCATAACCAGGCGGTGAAGGCTTCATCGTCGGCCAGCGCCTGGGTCATCTCGGTTTTGAAATACCCCGGGGCGATACCGTTGACCTGAATGTTGTGGCGCGCCAGCTCAACGCACATACCGCGCGTCAGCATGGTGACGGCCCCTTTCGATGCGGCATAGGGGGTGATGGTGTCACGCCCCAGCTCGCTCTGCATGGAGCCGATATTGATAATTTTGCCTTTCTGACGCGTCACCATCTGGCGGGCAACGGCCTGGGAGACCAGGAATACGGCCGTCTGATTAACCGCGATCACGTCGTTCCAGTCCTGCTCCGGGAACTCGAGGAACGGGCGGCGGCGCTGAATACCGGCGTTGTTGACCAGAACATCAATCGGGCCAATTTCAGCCTCAATTTTCTCGACTGCCGCATTCACTTCGGCGGACTGCGTCACGTTAAAAGCCACCGCGTGCGCCCTGTACCCCTGCTGACGCAGGTCGTCGGCAGCCTTATCGGCTCCCTGCTGGGTGGTGGCGTTAATAATTACCTCCGCCCCGGCTTCAGCCAGCCCTCTGGCCATCAGGAAACCAATACCACGGCCAGAACCGGTGATCAGCACACGTTTATTATCGAGCGAAAAAAGCGTTGTCATGGTCATCCTTTAAAAAGTCAGCTGCACTTTGGCGGCCCGGCTCTTGTCACCGGCAAACTGCAGTGCCGCATCAATATTCTGGTAGTCATATTCACCGCTGAACAGCGGCAGTGGGTTGACGGTGCCGTTACCCAGCCACTCCACCGCCGTGTTGAATTCGGTGGTAAAGCGGAACGAGCCCACCAGACTGATCTCTTTAGCGATCAGCATCATAATCGGGAAGGCTGGCACGTCGCCGCCCATGCCCACCTGCACCAGGGTGCCTTTCGCCCGCGTCACTTCCAGGCAGCGCGTCAGTGAGGAAGGATGGCCCGAGGCTTCAAACGCCACGTCAAAGTAGCCTTTGTCTGCCAGGTACGGGGTGAAGTCCCCGCTGGCAGCATGAACAGTGGCGGTTGCCCCCATCGCAAGCGCCATTTCCAGCGAGCGCTCGCTGACGTCGGCACAAACCACTTCTGCCGCCCCTTTGGCCTTTGCGGCAGCGGCAATCAGGCAACCGATTGGGCCCACGCCAGAGATAAAGACCTTTTTGCCCTGCAATTCGCCGCCCTGATTGGCCGCGTGGATGCAGACCGCCAGCGGCTCGGCAAACACCATCACTTTGTCGTCTGCAGCATTGTCGTAAGGGATGCACTGGCTGCTGTCGACGACTTTGAACTGGGTGAAGCCGCCATCCACATGTGGGTAGTACATTGCACTGCCGAAGAAGCGCATGGTGGTACACTGGTTATCTTCACCGGCCAGGCAATATTTACAGCTGCCGCAGGGTTTTGACGGATTGACCGCCACTTTCTGGCCCTCGTGCAGCGCCGGGTTGTCGCTTTTCACCACCTGCCCAATCACTTCGTGACCGAGGATCATCGGCATTTTTACCGCAAAACTGCCGACTTTACCGTGCTGATAGTAGTGCAGGTCGGAGCCGCAGATGCCGCCACGGGTGATGCGAACCAGCGTGCCTTCGCCCGTGTAATTCACCTGCTGGCTGATAACTTCAACCTGCTCTTTACCGTTGATCATGCAGGATTGTGTGAGGGTGCTCATGGTGGTCTCCAGTACGTGTCGGTATATGGCGCCTATCAAATCGATGTTTAACTTGTAATTCTGTGAATCAGATCACCAAAATTCATGTTACTAAATCAATGTTACGCATAACGTGAAGCGCGTTGTCCTTTCTCTGCGAGATATTCAGTGGCATTCATCACAAAGCGATTAACTGCACTTTCATCGCGGTCATTTGACCGCTACAGTGAAACTCATCCGACCACTTCAGGAATCGCTGACGATGAGCGTGTCACTGTTCTCCCCGCTGGACCTGGGATTCACCCAGCTTAAAAACCGTTTTCTGATGGGATCGATGCATACCGGGCTGGAAGAACATCCGGATGGCCCGGCGCGGCTTGCCGCCTTCTATGCAGAGCGCGCCCGCGCCGGGGTGGCGCTGATTGTGACTGGCGGTATTGCCCCCTCACCAGAGGGCGTGGTGAGCGCAGGAGCATCGGTGCTGAATGATGAGGCGCAGATCCCTCATCATCGACAGGTGACGGACGCGGTACACCAGGCGGGGGGCAAAATTGCTATGCAAATCCTGCACGCCGGGCGCTACAGCTATCAGCCCGCGCTGGTCGCCCCTTCCGCTCTCCAGGCCCCGATTAACCCCTTTACCCCACGGGCGTTAAGCCATGATGAGATTCTGCAACTGATTGCCAGTTATGCGCGCTGTGCGCGCCTGGCGCAGCAGGCAGGCTATGATGGCGTGGAGATTATGGCGTCGGAAGGCTATCTGATTAATCAGTTTCTGGTGGCGCACACCAACCAGCGTGACGATGAGTGGGGAGGCGATGAGACCCGTCGCCAGCGGTTTGCACTGGATATTCTCAGGGCGGTGCGGGCCGCCGTTGGCACGGAGTTTATTATTATCTTCCGCCTGTCGATGCTCGATCTGGTGGAACAGGGCAGCACGCTTGAGCAGACCGTCCGGCTGGCGCAGGCGGTTGAGCAGGCGGGGGCAACGCTGATTAACACCGGCATCGGCTGGCATGAGGCGCGTATTCCCACCATCGCCACCGCCGTTCCGCGTGCCGCCTTCGCCTGGGTAACGCAGGCGCTCCGGCAGCACGTCACGATCCCGCTGATCGCCACTAACCGTATTAACCATCCTGACGTCGCCCAGCGCGTGCTGGATGAAGGCTGCGCCGATATGGTGTCCATGGCCCGCCCTTTTCTGGCCGACGCTGAATTTGTGCTGAAAGCCCGGCAGGGGCGCAGCGATGAGATCAACACCTGCATCGCCTGCAATCAGGCCTGCCTCGATCAGATCTTCGTGGGTAAGCTCACCTCCTGTCTGGTGAATCCCCGCGCCTGCCATGAAACAGTGATGGTCATGACGCCTGCCGTGCAGAGCAAATCGCTGGCGGTGGTCGGAGCCGGCCCTGCCGGGCTGGCGTTTGCGGTCAACGCCGCACAGCGCGGCCACCGGGTGACGCTGTTTGATGCACTGCCGGAAACCGGCGGCCAGTTCACTATCGCCCGGCAGATCCCCGGTAAAGAAGAGTTCAGTGAAACGCTGCGCTACTTCCGCCGTCAGCTGGCGCTGCACCGGGTGACGCTACGGCTGAATCATCGCGCAACACCGGATGATGTCGCCGCATTTGATGAGGTGATACTGGCTACCGGCATCGTGCCGCGTGTGCCGCCCATACCGGGTATCGACCACCCTTCCGTGCTGAGTTATCTCGATGTCATTCGCGACCGGAAACCCGTCGGGCAGCATGTGGCGATTATTGGCGCGGGCGGCATCGGTTTTGATACGGCTGAATATCTGGTGGCGGGCGGGCAGGATATCAGTGCATTCTGCCGGGAATGGGGCATTGACCGCACGCTCTCCCAGCCTGGCGGGCTGTTACCGCCGGAAAGACCGCATGCCGTACGTCAGGTGTGGTTGCTCCAGCGCAAGCCGGGTAAACCCGGTGCCGGGCTGGCGAAAACCACCGGATGGATCCACCGCGCCAGCCTGCAGATGCACGGCGTGCAGATGTGGGGCAACATAGAATACCTGCGGATTGACGATGAGGGTCTGCATATCCTGCGCGACGGTGAACCGCAGACACTGCGCGTGGATAATGTGGTGATCTGTGCCGGACAAGAGCCGGAGCGATCCCTGGCCGACGCGCTGGCCGCCCGGGGGATTACTGCCCACATTATCGGCGGTGCCGACGTGGCGAAAGAGCTGGATGCCCGTCGCGCCATTAAGCAGGGGACGCTGCTGGCGCTGGCGATTTAAAGCATTATCCTGTGACTGCCCCGCTGGTTTGCACGCAGCGCCGGCGCAGTTCACGACGGAAAACCTCTATCGTCCACATCCACAGGATATGCCCGAGGGTTTCGGAAAAAATCTCTTCCACCGGCAAGTGCCAGATCGGGGGTGCCCATCCCCCCACGGGCAGCACAATCCCATGGAAAATGACGGTGATAGCCAGCGCAAAGCCCACGCCCTGCCACAGCGTTATTTTCGGGAAAATCTCTGCCAGCCAGCAGTAGAACATGGCAAAAAAGAGGGAAAACAGGTGATGCACACCCGCCACCCCCCAGTTTACGAGGTGGCCGGAATAGTGATAAACCATATTATTCACAGTAAAGCCAAAGTCACTGAGCATCTCAGCCGGAGGAATGGCCCGGTCAGGGGTTCGCGGCGGGAAGGGATTTTCGGTTCCCCATTTTACAAAACTGGCGACATTCCCCCCCATAAAACCGGAGAAAAGTGCTGCAGCAACGTGACGTTGTGGTGCAGGATGGCTAACGGCCAGGGTGTTCATAGGATGTCCTTCCATTGACAGTGATTTAATCCAATCGTCCCCAAAGGATACCCTGTTTCCCGTCCCCGGTTTACAGCAGGAATGGCGAAAAATGCGCACTGAATAAAACATTAAAAATGTCGCATCGCACCTGTAGTATCACTGCAACGCCTCCGAGATAAAAAGGAACCTACGATGCCGCACTCCTGTCATTCTGCCCTGCTCTCCCGCCTGAGCTGGCTTGACCACGCGTTTATGTCCGCAGGCGAACGCCCCCCTGAAGCAACGCTGTATAACCAGCAGCGCCACAGTGCCCGCGTCATTTCCGATGTGGAGGCCCGGCCGGTGAAAAGTCAGGAAGCTGACGGTCTGATAGGTACCGGCAGTACGCCCGTGGCGATCTACACCGCTGACTGCCTGCCGGTGCTGATTGCCGATACGCGTCAGCGACAGGTGGCAGCGGTGCACGGGGGATTAAAAGGCATACTGAGCGGGGTGATGGGTAACGCCATCGCGCAGCTGTTTGTACGCGGAGCCACGCCGGACAGCCTGTTTATAGCCATCGGCCCGGCTATCGGCCCGTGCTGCTATGAGCTCGGTCAGGATGTGATCGCCCGGGCACAGCAGGATGACCCGCATCACCTGGCAGAGCTGATGTCATGGTCTGCCACTCCCTTTCGTAACCCGTCGGCCGTGCGCCCGCAGGCGCAGGGAACCACCGGTGGCATCTGGTTTGATCTGCCACTGCTGGCAAAACGCATTGCGCTACGCGCCGGGGTGCCGGAAAGCCAGATTGAGCTATCGCAGGTGTGTACCTACTGTATGGCTGAGGAGCAGGCGAGTTACCGCCGCAACAGCCACTTTCAGCAGGGCTATCAGCAGCGATTTTCGTGGATTGCGAAGCGATAACGTCAGGAACGAGGTGTGTTTTTCCCCCGGTAAGAGCACCGGGGGCCCGGCGGGTTACGGCATTTTTACCGAACGTAACACCACAAACTTCTGATTGCTCGCCACGGTGGTGCAGTTGCCAAACAGCTTCTTCATCTTATGGTAGTTGTCGAGGTGACGGTTACCGACAATCCGCAGCTCGCCGCCATCCTGCAGGCAGCGGCGCGCATCGCGCAGCATCTGCCAGGCAATATGGTCGGTCACCGCGCTCTGCTGGTGGAAGGGCGGATTGCACAGCACTGCGTGCAGCCGGTCTGACGGATAACCTGCCAGCGAATTATTGACGTGGAACGTGCTGCGTTCCCTGTCCTGCGGGCAGTTCACTTCAATATTCATCCGGCTGGACGCCACTGCCATATACGACTCATCGACAAAATGGACCTGCGATAGCGGGTTCTGCTGCAGCGCCATCAGGCCAATCACGCCATTGCCACAGCCCAGGTCGACAATCTCACCTTCCAGATCGGAGGGCAGGTGCTGTAAGAAGAAGCGCGCCCCCACATCCAGCCCACCACGCGAAAAGACGTTAGCATGGTTGTGGATCTGGTACGGCGTGCCGTCCAGCTGCCAGCGGGCAATCACGTCGTCCGCTTTCAGCTCGGGCGCGCTGAAGGTGCAGTAAATCAGTCGGGCCTTTTTACGCGCCAGCGAGGTGGTAGTGGCACCGAGAATTTTTTCAAACAGCTGCAGCGTGGAGGTATGGATATCTTTCGCTTTTCCGGCGGCCACAATCTGGGTTTCCGGGGTCACAACGTCGCGCAGCGCACGCAGCTGGTATTCCAGCAGCGCGAGGGTTTTTGGCACCTTAATCAGAACGCGGGCCGGGGCGGCGGGTAAAGGGCTCAGGCTGTCGAGCAGCTGCACGTCCCCTTCATCCAGATGGTTCAGCGCCAGGTTCTGGCGCGTCGCCTGCTGGTTCAGCCAGGAGTCACTGATGCTGTATACGCCCTCACCGGCCAGCGCACAGGCCAGCGCACCGAAGGTGTCGTTAAAGATCAGCGTCACGCCGCTGACCGGGGCATCGCCCAGATGCTGCAACAGATATTCGTCGGCCGCATCCCAGGCCTGCAACGGGCTTTCTTCGCGCATTTGGGGAAAACGATGCAGCGTCAGCATGCGGTTGCTTAGTTCGAGTTGGCTCATGGGATCACCTTAGTGGTAAAATTCCCGCGTTTTATCCCCTAAAACGGGCGCACAGTAAACGTTTTTCTTTACCGGAGTCAGTATGTCGTCGCTTATTTATCTGCAAGGTTACCCCGAATCGCTGCTGTCACAGGTGCGCACGCTGATTGAACAGCAGCGTCTGACGGAGGTGATCAATAAGCGTTATCCGTCCTCCCACAGCATTACCAGCGACAAAGCGCTGTATGACTACGCGCTGGATTTAAAAAATCAGTCGCTGCGTAACGCACCGCCGCTGAACAAAGTTCTCTACGACAGCAAGATTAAGGTGATGAAGCATGCGCTGGGATTACATACGGCCATTTCACGCGTGCAGGGCGGCAAGCTGAAGGCAAAAGCGGAGATCCGCGTGGCGACCATTTTTAAAAATGCCCCGGAAGCCTTCCTGCGGATGATCGTGGTACATGAGCTGGCGCATATTAAAGAAAAAGATCACAACAAGGCGTTCTATCAGCTGTGCTCCCATATGGAGCCGCAGTACCACCAGCTGGAGTTTGATACGCGCCTGTGGCTGACGGCACAGGCGCTGGAAGGACGTGAAGGCTAAACCGCCAGGCGCCGGCGTTTTACCATTTACCCGATGCGCCACCACCACCGCTGCGACCGCCGCCGCCGCTAAATCCGCCGCTGCTGCTGTCTGAATCATCGTCACGCGAAGAACGATCGTCGTCGCGGTCGTCAGAACGATCGCGACTCCCCCCGCCCCCCCCGGTTAGCGTCCCGATCAGTGAGGAAATCAGCATCTGCATCATCAGGCTACCGCCAAACAGCAGGCCGACATTATCACCGCTGACGCCCGCGATGCCGTCGTTTAGCAGCGTGTTGACCAGGGAAACGCCGGTGACTATCGCGCTGACCAGCAGCCCCCTGAGCAGGGAATTACGACGCAGGAAGAAGAAGGGCAGAACAATCATGCCCAGCAGCCAGAGGCCAATGCTGCCCGCAGAGAGCGAAATGGCGTCACCGGATGATGACGGCACCGGCGCGGCGACCGGGCGCGGCGCGACGACAGGCGCATCCCCCTCCACCGGCACACCAAGCTGGCGGGAGATGGCCTGAACGCCGGCCACCAGCCCCTGACCATAGTCCCCCTCCCTGAAGCGCGGAATAATGCTGCCATTAATCACCTGGCTGGCCTGCACGTCGGTAAAATCACCCTCCAGCCCGTAACCGACCTCAATTCGCACGGTACGATCGGTCTTTGCCATGACCAGCAGCAGGCCGTCATCGCGGGCCTTATCTCCCAGTTTCCAGGCGTCAAACACCCGGGTAGCGTACTGCTCAATACTGTCATCCCCGGTGGTATCCACCGCCAGTACTGCCAGCTGATGGCCGGTTTTTTTTTCCAGCGTCACAATCTGGCGATTTATCTGCTCCACCTCTCGGGGACTCAGTACCCCCGCATTATCCGTCACACGCTGCTGTAACGTCGGTACAGCGACCGTTGCGGCCATACTGGTGAAGGGCAGACAGAACAGCAGGATCAGGGTGAGATATCGCATGGCTGTCCCTTATTTCGCGCTGGCAGGCTTTGAGAAATCGACCAGAGGTGCCGTTGAGATCTGCTTTACATTCTCCGGCTGGAAGTTCTCTTTGCGCTGATAGCCCATCACTTTGGCGGTCAGCGAACCGGGGAACTGGCGGATCAGCAGATTGTAGTCCTGCACCGCCCGCACATAGCGCTGACGCGCCACGGTAATCCGGTTTTCGGTGCCTTCCAGCTGCACCATCAGCGTGCTGAACATTTTGTCGGCCTTCAAATCGGGGTAGCGTTCGCTGATCACCAGCAGGCGGGACATGGCACTGCTCAGCTCAGACTGTGACTGCTGGAACGCCTGCATCGCCTGCGCATCGTCCGGGGCATTTTGCACCTGCGTCAGGCTGCCGATTTTGGCGCGGGCATCCGCAATGCTTTTAAAGACTTCGGCTTCATGGCTGGCGCTCGCCTTTGCGGTCGAGACCAGGTTGGGGATCAGATCGGCACGGCGCTGGTACTGGTTCAGCACCTCGGACCATTCAGCGGAGACGGCTTCGTCGCGCTGTTGGATCTGGTTATAGTCGCAGCCGGAAAGCCAGAACATCACCGGCAGCAGCAGCAGCCAGCGAAAACGCGCAGGAAATGACATTATTTCGTCCTTAAAATGAAAATAGTGGCAGGAGGGCATCATACACATCTCTCCTGATATCGCTGTTTCGTTTATATAAAATCTTTTGCCTGCTGGATTAAACTGGTTTTTGTCAGCGCCCCGAGATATTTCCGCTCCAGCGGATTATTCAGCACCGGCAGGCGCTCCAGCGTGACCCGGGCAAAGGCGTCCCAGCCCTCTTTTATTGTCTGGTTTTCATAGATGGTCGGGAAGTTTGCATCCATGACACAGCTGATAGGCGAGGTCAGCGTAATCTCTTTATCCAGTACCTTGTGCGAGATATCGTGGATTGACACAGCGCCAAGAAATTCGCCCTGCTCACCAATGACATAAACAAAACGTTCACGTTTCAGCGTGCTGACCGCCAGCGCTTTGCCGACGGAGTCCTGCGGAGTGAGTGCCGCCCCGGAGACAATAAACTGGGAGATGATGCCGTTATCAAAATCAAATTTGGCATCAGAGCGGCTGAAATGGCTGCTCATCATGGAATAGGCGCTGCGGGCATGCAGACGATACACGGTCATTGAGGCCAGCACGCTGGCGATCATCGCCGGAAACAGCAGGCTGCTGTTGAGCGTCATCTCCAGCACCATCAGCATCGCCATTAAGGGAGCCTGGCTGACCGAGGCGAGGACCGCGCCCATGCCGACGGCAGCAAACACTTCGGCGTTCCCTACCGGCATTCCGGCGGCAGAGGCCAGCAGTGCCACCATTTCGCCCATTAGCGCGCCGATCAGCAACGCCGGGGTAAACAGCCCCCCCACTGCGCTGGATCCCACGGAAATGGCCGTTGCCAGCATTTTCAGCAGCAGCAGCGCCAGCAGCACGGGCAGAAGAAAATCGCCCGCCATAATACGCACAATCACTTCGTAGCCATTACCCAGAATCTGGGTACTGCCAATGGCCAGCGAGCCCACCAGCAGTCCCCCCAGCCCGAGGCGCAACGGCAGGTTGTTGATGCGGGTAAAGCAGCGCTTACTCTGCCCGATCAGCCAGAGCATTGCCCAGCCCATCAGCCCTGCCAGCAGGCCGATACCGACGGTCAGCGCAATGCTACCGGGTGTCAGGTCAAACTGGCTGTGGGAAAAGGGGTACATGGCGGAACGGTGGCCGAGCGACCACATGGTCAGCACCGCCACCCCGGAGGAGATGATCAGCGGGATAAGCCGCTGCATGGCCGAGATGCCAAAGGCAATTTCAGCAACAAAAATCGCGGAGGCCAGCGGCGCATGATACACCGACGAGAGCCCCGCCGCCGCGGCCATGGCCACCACGTCGCTGTTTTTCAGCGGTAGCGACCGGAACCACCAGCGGCCCATCAGGCTCCCCGCTAAGGCCGACAGCTGCACCATCGGCCCCTCACGGCCGATAGACGCCCCGCTGCTGATACTGGCCAGCGATGACAGGCTGCGGAACAGCGAGGTACGGGCAGGCACCGCATCAAGCTGTGCGTTGATCACCTCCAGATAGTCAGTACGCACCGTCTGTTTTTGTTCAATGGCCGTGGCATAGCGCAGCAGAAAACCCGCGATCAACCCGCCGCAGCCGACAATCAGCGGCCAGATATACCAGGGGTAAACCTGCATCGCCCGGGTAATATCGGTCTGGCCACGAAACAGCAGGCTATCGATCAGGTTAATCGCTTCACGAAAGCCCAGCGTCACCAGGGAAGCCACCAGCCCGACCGGGATTGCCACCAGAATACTGGTCCAGTTAAGTGCATGTTTACTCTGCGGGCTGCGAACGCTCATCGGGTTCCCTCGGGATGATTTTCTGTATGGTGCGAGAGGTGAGCTGAAAAATCAAATCCCTCCTTTTAGTCATTGCCAGGCTGCACACAGATGGTAATCTGCTTTTTCGTTCACTCAGCCGCACAGGAACACTATGATTCGCTTTGCCGTCGTTGGAACCAACTGGATCACCCGTCAGTTTATCGATGCTGCCCATGAAACCGGGAAAATGAAGCTGACCGCCGTTTATTCACGCTCACTGGCGCAGGCAGAGACCTTCGCCAGCGACTATCCGGTCGAGCAGTTGTTTGACTCGCTGGAGGAGATGGCGGCATCGGATGCAATCGATGCGGTGTATATTGCCAGCCCCAACGCGCTGCACTGCCCGCAGGCCCTGCTGTTCCTGCGCCACCGTAAACATGTGATCTGTGAAAAGCCGCTGGCCTCCAATCTGCGTGAAGTCGATGCGATGATCGCCTGTGCCGCCGAACATCAAGTGGTGCTGTTTGAAGCGTTTAAAACCGCCAGCCTGCCCAATTTTCTCGCACTGCAACAGGCGCTGCCGAAAGTGGGCCGGCTGCGTAAAGCCTTTATTAACTACTGCCAGTACTCTTCCCGCTATCAGCGTTACCTTGACGGGGAAAACCCCAACACGTTCAATCCCGCCTGGTCCAACGGCTCCATTATGGATATTGGCTACTACTGCCTGGGGACAGCGGTGAGCCTGTGGGGTGAACCGGACAGCATCGTCGCCAGCGCCAGCCTGCTGGACAGCGGCGTTGACGGTCACGGCACGGCGATCCTTAACTACGGCGATTTCGATGTCACGCTGCAGCACTCCAAAATCAGCCAGTCGACCCTGCCGAGTGAAATCCAGGGTGAAGACGGCTCGCTGGTGGTGGAGCAGGTTTCCGAATGTCAGCGTCTCAGCTTTGTCCCGCGCGGTGGTAAGGCGCAGGATCTGACGCAGCCGCAGCATATCAACACCATGCTGTACGAAGCAGAGGTGTTCGCCCGGCTGGTGGAAAATAATCAGGTCGATCACCCCGGGCTGGCGACCTCGCGGATCACCGCAAAGGTGCTGACCGAAATCCGCCGTCAGACCGGCGTGGTGTTCCCGGCTGACACGGCTGCTGTGTAAATATTTCTAAATATTACTGAAGAAGATTGACCTGCCGCAGCGGGCCGCCTATCTTTTGCCTCAGCAAAGGGGAGTAACTTCTTCGTCAGTTAATCGTCAATACGACATCCACATGATGTCCGGTTACTGAGCAACCTTATCCTGGTTGTAAGTGAGACCTTGCCGGGAGGCGAGGTTTGCTTACAGCATCAATAATATTGTGGCTGATGCCTTCCGATATACCCTACAGACGTCAGGTCGCAGACAGGCGGCAACTTAACGGTTCTCCACCCGCTTACATCAGTAAGTGACCGGGGTTCGTGAAGTCAGCCAACGTATCTGCAGCATGAAAGATGACGGGTAATTGGCCATTTTTTATTTTGCACGGGATGATATATGAACACTGTCGGCACACCGTTACTCTGGGGCAGCTTCGCTGTCGTCGTCGTGATAATGCTGGCGATTGACCTGCTGTTGCAGGGCCGTCGCGGCTCGCACACCATGACCATGAAACAGGCCGCTGCCTGGTCGCTGGTCTGGGTGACGCTCTCTCTGTTATTTAATGCTGCCTTCTGGTGGTACCTCAACGACACCGTCGGGCGCGAAGTGGCGGACACTCAGGCGCTGGCGTTCCTCACCGGTTATCTGATTGAAAAAGCGCTGGCCGTCGACAACGTGTTTGTCTGGCTGATGCTGTTCAGCTATTTTGCCGTACCGGCCGCGCTGCAGCGCAGGGTGCTGATTTACGGCGTGCTGGGTGCGATCGTCCTGCGTACCATCATGATCTTTGCCGGAAGCTGGCTGGTGACTCAGTTTAGCTGGCTGCTGTACATCTTCGGTGCCTTCCTGCTGTTCACCGGGATTAAAATGGCCCTGGCGAAGGAAGATGACAGCGCTATTGGCGACAAGCCGCTGGTACGCTGGCTGCGCAGCCGTATGCGTATGACCGACAAAATCGAAGGCGAGAAGTTCTTTGTGCGTAAAAATGGCGTGCTGTTTGCGACGCCGCTGCTGCTGGTACTGATTATGGTGGAACTGAGTGACGTAATTTTCGCCGTTGACAGTATTCCGGCCATCTTTGCCGTGACCACCGATCCATTTATCGTGCTGACCTCCAATCTGTTCGCCATCCTCGGCCTGCGTGCGATGTACTTCCTGCTGGCGAACGTGGCAGAGCGCTTCTCGATGCTGAAGTATGGCCTGTCGGTGATCCTGGTGTTTATCGGCGTGAAGATGTTAATCGTCGACTTCTTCCATATTCCGATTGCCATCTCGCTGGGCGTAGTAGGCGGTATTCTGGCCCTGACGCTGATTATCAACGCGGTGGTCAACTACCGTAACGATCGTAAAGTATCCTGACGAGACGGGGCGGCTGGAAAAAGGTCGCCCCCACCGGGTAGGATCGCCAGGGGCGATCATTTTTTCGATCGCCCTCCTGGCACACGACGACCAGAATAGAGGGTCTTCCCCTACAGATAACCCTGATATCCCTGTGCAGCCCCTCATTTTTCCCTTTCCCTGCCAGATGATTTCCTTATACTGCCCCACGCAAACACACTCCAATACATCGATAACGATAGCGATTTTAAACTATGCGTACTGAAAAAAGTGGCCACGGGCTGATTCGTCGCCTGATGCAGGGTAGCCTGGTAACACAAATCATGATCGGTCTGGTGGCAGGTATTGCCCTGGCCTGGTTTTCGAAAAGCAATGCGCTGGCGGTGGGCCTGCTCGGTGAGCTGTTTGTCAGCGCGCTGAAAGCGGTAGCCCCGCTTCTGGTGCTGGTGCTGGTGATCGCCTCGATTGCTAACCATCAGCAGGGGCAGAAAACCAATATTCGCCCCATCATTATGCTTTATCTGCTCAGTACCTTCTGCGCGGCGATTGTCGCCGTGGTGGGCAGCCATCTGCTGCCGCAGAACCTGACATTGAGGACGGCCAGCACTGAGATTGTGCCGCCATCGGGGATCCTGGAGGTGCTGCGTGGCCTGCTAATGAGCATGGTGACCAACCCGGTTGAAGCCGTGATGAAAGCCAATTACATCGGTATTCTGGTCTGGGCGATTGGCTTGGGCTTTGCCTTCCGCCACAGCAGCGACAGCACCCGTACCTTCCTGAATGATGCCTCCGATGCCGTCACCCGCCTGGTGCGGATTGTGATCCGCTTCGCGCCGATCGGGATTTTTGGCCTGGTCGGGTCGATTCTGGCCTCAACCGGCTTTGACGCGCTGTGGGACTATGCCAGCCTGCTGGTACTGCTGATTGGCTGTATGCTGCTGATGGCACTGGTGTTTAACCCGCTGCTGGTGTGGTGGCAGATCCGCCGTAACCCGTATCCGCTGGTCTTTACCTGCCTGCGCGAAAGTGGCGTGACCGCCTTCTTCACTCGCAGCTCGGCCGCCAATATTCCGGTCAATATGGCACTGGCGAAAAAACTCGGTCTGAATGAGGATACCTATTCGGTCTCGATCCCGATTGGTGCCAATATCAGCATGGCGGGAGCGTCAATCACCATCACCGTGCTGACGCTGGCGGCCGTTAATACGCTGGGCATCCACGTCGACGTGCCGACCGCCATTCTGCTGAGTCTGGTCGCTTCAATTTGTGCCTGCGGGGCCTCGGGCGTGGCTGGCGGTTCCCTGCTGCTGATCCCGGTAGCCTGCAACATGTTCGGTATTCCGAATGAAGTCGCGATGCAGGTGGTGGCCGTGGGCTTTATCATCGGCGTATTACAGGATTCAGCTGAAACCGCCCTGAATTCGTCGGCGGATATCCTGTTTACCGCTGCGGCCTGCATGGCCGACGATCGCCGCGCCGCAAAGAACGCGTAAATCGCCACGGGCTGACCAAAAGACCAGGTCAGCCCCTGTGCCTTCCGCTCACCCGTTGCCGGTGACAGGCGGAATTACAGCGTGACCCCACTTTTAAATATCGCCAGCTCGCGAAAATCATTCTCTTCGTTCCGCGTCTGCTGCCCGTTGGCGATGGCCACGATGGTATCGACAAACTGCGCCAGCAGCGCAGGCATCTCCACGCCGTGGATCAGCTGTCCGGCATCGAAATCAATCCAGTGGGGCTTTTTCGCTGCCAGCTCGCTGTTGGTGGCAAGTTTCACCGTCGGCACAAAGCCCCCGTAAGGCGTACCGCGTCCGGTACTGAACAGCACCATATGGCAGCCTGCCCCGGCCAGGGCGCTGGTGGCAACGGCATCGTTACCCGGTGCGCTGAGTAAATTCAGCCCCGGCCGCGTCAGGCGCTGCCCGTACTTCAACACATCCACCACCTGACTCTGTCCGGCTTTCTGGGTACAGCCCAGCGACTTCTCTTCCAGCGTGGTGATGCCTCCGGCTTTATTGCCCGGGGACGGATTTTCATAAATCGGCTGGTTGTGGGCAATAAAGTACTGCTTGAAGTCGTTAATCAGGGTGACGGTTTTTTCAAAGGTCGCCGCGTCGCGACAGCGGCTCATCAAAATACGTTCCGCGCCGAACATCTCCGGTACCTCGGTCAGTACCGTGGTGCCGCCGTTGGCAATCATCTGGTCAGAGAAACGTCCGAGCAGCGGATTGGCGGTGATCCCCGACAGGCCGTCCGATCCCCCGCACTCCAGACCGAACTTCAGTTCGCTGAGCTGGCCCGGCTGGCGGCGATCGTGGCGCATCGCCTCATACAGCGGGTGCAGTAACGCCAGGCCGGCTTCCACTTCATCGTCCTGCTGCTGGCAGACCATAAACTTCACCCGCTGAGGGTCAACGTGACCAAGCGTCTCGCGGAACACGTCTACCTGGTTGTTTTCGCAGCCGAGGCCTATCACCAGCACGGCACCGGCGTTGGGGTGCCGCACCATATTTTGCAGCATGGTGCGGGTATTCTCATGATCCTGGCCGAGCTGCGAACAGCCGAAAGGGTGGCTGAACAGATGGACGCCATCAATACCGGCCGCCCCGGCGGTCTCTTTCAGGAAACGCTGCAGGATCTGGCGGGCAATGCCGTTGACACAGCCCACGGTGGGCAGGATCCACAGCTCATTGCGAATGCCCACTTCACCGCTGCTGCGGCGATAGACCTGTATCTCACGATCGGCGGCCTGTTCAGGCAGCGTGACGAAATCCGGCTGATACTGGTACTCATTCAGGTCGCTCAGATTGGTACGCGCATTGTTCGAGTGGATCATCTCCCCTGCGGCGATCGCCTGGGTTGTATGCCCAATGGGCAGGCCATACTTCACGACCTGTGCGCCTTCTGGCAGCGGCTGGAGGGCAAATTTGTGTCCACGGCCGACCGGCTGCTTCAGCACCAGCGACTGCCCGACCTCGTGGATGTGCTCGCCTTCGTCCAGGTCACGCAGCGCGACGGCGACATTATCCAGACTGTGTATCTTAATGATGCTTTGCATGTTTCCCGCCTTGTGTGATCTGTGCCAGCGCGGCGCGCATCCCGCATGAGGTGATCTGCTGCAGTTGCGCCGTCACGCACTCTGCCAGGCCGGACAGCCCGGTCAGATCCTGGCCCCAGTGCCCGGTGTCACTCAGCACCTCGTCCACCAGCTGTCGCAGGGTGATAACGTGGTCATCAACCTGTGGCCACAGCGCGGCAAAGCGCGCCAGCCAGTGAGCGTCATCCTGCAGCGGGTAGCGCTCACCGTCACGTTCGCCCCGGTAGTACGCCAGCAGCGCGGCCAGCGCAAAGCTCAGATAAGGTGGCGGCGTGCCGTGCTGCGCCTGCTGCCACAGCAGGGCGGGCAGCAGGCGGGTACGGAATTTCGTCATGCTGTTCAGGGCGATGCTACTGAGCTGGTGGCGAATAAACGGATTACGAAAACGGGTCAGCACCGCATCCGCAAAAGCGTTCAGCTCCGCCACCGGCTGTGCCAGCGTCGGAATGATTTCATGACGCAGCGTCTCATCGACAAAGCTGGCGACAGCCGGATCGTTCATCGCGTCGCCCACGGCGCTCAAACCGGCGAGAAAGGCCACCGGTACCATCGCCGTATGTGCGCCGTTGAGGATGGCCACTTTGCGCGCTTTATAGGGTTTGATGTCGTCCACCAGACGGATATTCAGATCCAGCTTGTTCAGCCGCAGCGCCTCCGCGACAGAAGAGGGTCCCTGGATCACCAGCTGGTAATACACTTCACCCGCCACCAGATAGTCATCCTGATAGCCCAGCCCGGCTTCCAGTTCGCGGGCATCCTGCGGATAGCCGGTGACGATGCGATCCACCAGCGTGGAACAGAACGTGTTGTGCTGGCTGACCCACTGCATAAAGTCTGCCGGCAGCTGCCAGCGCTGCGCCGTCTGTAACACGCACGACCGCAACGCCTCTCCGTTATCGTCAATCAGCTCGCACGGCAGCATGATCCAGCCTTTGTCTGCCGCGCCGTTAAAGTGCTGCCAGCGCGCCAGCAGCAGGCGCGTTAACTTAGCCGGGAAGCTGACAGGCGGCGCGGACGCCAGCGTATCTGCCGGGTCAACGTAGATCCCTGTCTCGGTGGTATTGGACACCACAATGCGCAGCCGGGGATCGTGTGCCAGCGCCATAAAAGCGGCAAAATCCTCTGTGGGCTGGATTTCGCGGTTCACCGAGCGGATCAGTCGCGCCTCACTGACTACCTTGCCCTGGGCAGTGATCCCCCTGATCAGGGTGGTGTAAAGCCCGTCCTGACTGTTCAGACTGCGGGGACTGCTGCTGGCGCGCGGCCTGACCACCACCACACCGGCCGCCAGGTCGGTATGCTCATTGAGCAGGTCGACCTGCCAGTCGATAAAGGCGCGCAGGAAATTGCCCTCTCCGAACTGGATAATGCGCTCAGGATAGCGCGGCCCCGGAAAATCGTGTCGGTTCAGCTTGCGCATTTTCTCTTCCTTCATTATCCGGTTACAGCTCAATGGCGAAGTAATCGCGGGCGTTGTTAAAGCAGATGTTCTGCACCATTCCGCCCAGCAGCGCGATATCCCCCGGCGCTTCGCCTTTTTCTACCCAGCGGCCGATCATCTGGCACAGCAGACGGCGGAAATATTCGTGGCGGGTGTAAGAGAGGAAGCTGCGGCTGTCGGTCAGCATACCGACGAAGCGGCTTAACAGGCCCATCTGCGCCAGTTGGGTCATCTGCCGTTCCATGCCATCTTTCTGATCGTTAAACCACCAGGCTGAACCAAACTGCATTTTGCCCGGCTGCCCTTCCCCCTGGAAATTTCCGACCATCGTCGCCAGCACTTCGTTATCGCGCGGGTTCAGGCAGTAGAGGATGGTTTTGGGCAGCGCGTTATCACGGTTCTGCGCATCCAGCAGTCTCGACAGCGGTTCTGCCAGCGGGCGATCGTTAATCGAGTCAAAGCCGACATCCGGCCCCAGAAGCTGTAGCTGGCGGCGATTGTTATTGCGCAGTGCGCCAATGTGGTACTGCTGCACCCAACCCCGGCGGGCATATTCGGCCCCCAGCCACACCAGCACGGCGGTCTTGAACTGGGCGACCTCACTTTCCGGCGGGATCTGCCCACCGAGGCGGCGCGCCAGGATGGCATCCAGCGTCGCGTCATCCGCCTCGCCATACAGCACCACATCCAGCGCATGGTCAGATACCTTACAGCCGTGGGCGGCAAAGTGGTCGAGCCGCACGGTCAGCGCGCGTCGCAGATCATCAAAGCGGGTGATAGCGACATCGGCTACCGCAGACAGGGTGTGCAGATAGTCGGTGAATCCTTCCGCCTCTATATTGAATGCCTTATCCGGACGCCAGCTCGGCAGCACTTTCGTGGCAAAGCTGCCATCTTCGGCCAGTGCGCGATGATGGCGCAGGTCGTCCACCGGATCATCGGTGGTGCCAACCATTTTCACCTTCATCTGCTGCATGATGCCGCGCGCGCTGAAGGCCTCCTGCGCCAGCATTTCGTTGCACTGGTTCCAGATGGCATCTGCCGTCGCGGGCGACAGCAGCGTATTGGTAATGCCAAACGGACGGCGCAGCTCCAGATGCGTCCAGTGGTACAGGGGATTACCAATGGTGTCCGGCACCGTGCGCGCCCAGGCATCAAACTTCGCCCGGTCGCTGGCTTCTCCGGTACACAGGGCTTCCGCAACGCCGTTAGCACGCATCGCCCGCCATTTGTAGTGGTCGCCCTTCAGCCAGATGTCGTACAGATTGTTAAAACGGTAGTTTTCGGCAATTTGCTGCGGCGGCAGGTGGCAGTGATAGTCAAAGATCGGCTGGTCAGCGGCGTAATCATGGTAAAGCCGGCGGGCAAATTCACTGTCGAGTAGAAAGTCTTCACTCATAAAGCGTGACATGGGGTCTCTCCTGCTGGGTCTGATGCCAGTAAAGTTATCATACCAATTACGATTGCCGCTGAAATAATAGTGCGAATGCGATCACAAAAACATCACTATTTATCCGTGAATAACGCTGTCTTTCACGCCTTCAGAAGCTATCTTCCTGTGTTTTCAGTAGTTTTATTATCCCTCATTACAAAAATGGTTTTTGTGATGGCTCTCAACTTTTAAATCTGTATGACAAGTTATCGTGTCGGCGTTCGATACTGAGCAGGCAAGGTTGTCGTGAAATTACCGTGCGGGTGCTGTACGCAGCAGGCCGTCCCGCCCCTTACAGATGCACGTCCCCCTGACGTGACATCAACAATAATTACGGGAAGAGGTTTTAAATGCGTAAAATTAAAGGGTTACGCTGGTACATGATCGGTCTGGTGACCATCGGTACCATCCTGGGTTACCTGACGCGTAACGCCATTGCCGTGGCGGCCCCCACGCTGGAGACAGAGCTGCATATCACTACGCAACAGTATTCCTATATTGTTGCCGCCTATTCAGCCTGCTACACCATCATGCAACCGGTCGCCGGCTATATCCTGGACGTGCTGGGGACCAAAATCGGTTATGCCCTGTTCGCCATTCTCTGGGCGGTGTTCTGCGCCGCCACCGCGCTGGCAGGCAGCTGGGGTGGGCTGGCGATTGCCAGGGGGGCCGTGGGCGCCGCTGAAGCGGCCATGATCCCCGCCGGGCTGAAGGCCAGCAGCGAATGGTTCCCGGCGAAGGAGCGTTCAATTGCCGTCGGCTATTTCAATGTCGGGTCGTCGATTGGTGCCATGCTGGCTCCCCCGCTGGTCGTGTGGGCGATCGTGGCACACAGCTGGCAGATGGCCTTTATCATTACCGGCGTGTTGAGCATGATCTGGGCGCTGTGCTGGCTGGTGTTCTATAAGCATCCGAAAGATCAGAAGAAACTGGATCCTGAAGAGCGCGAATACATCCTTTCCGGCCAGGAAGCCCAGCATCAGACCCATAACGGCAAAAAAATGTCCGCCTGGCAGATCGTGCGTAACCGTCAGTTCTGGGGCATTGCCCTGCCGCGCTTTCTGGCGGAACCCGCCTGGGGCACATTCAACGCCTGGATCCCGCTGTTTATGTTCAAGGCGTACGGCTTCAACCTTAAAGAGATTGCGATGTTCGCCTGGATGCCGATGCTGTTTGCTGACCTCGGCTGTATTGTCGGGGGCTATCTGCCGCCGTTCTTCCAGCGTGTGTTTGGCGTTAACCTGATCGTCTCGCGCAAGCTGGTGGTCACCATGGGGGCGGTACTGATGATTGGCCCGGGCACCATCGGGTTGTTTACCAGTCCTTATGCCGCTATTGCTCTGCTGTGCGTTGGCGGTTTTGCCCATCAGGCACTTTCCGGTTCGCTGATCACCCTCTCTTCTGACGTTTTCGGCCGCAATGAAGTGGCCACCGCAAACGGGCTGACCGGTATGGCAGCCTGGACCGCCAGTACCATGTTCGCCCTCGTTGTCGGCGCGCTCGCCGATACCATGGGGTTCAGCCCGCTGTTTGCTGCGCTGGCGGTGTTTGACCTGTTAGGGGCGGTCGCCATCTGGACACTGCTGAAAAATAAACCCATTTCCGAGCTGGAGCAGGAGAAAAAAGAGAAAATGACCGGGGTGGTGACACAGCATTCCGCATAATTCCGCGGACGGCCCCTGCAGTATCCTCACTGTAGTGGCCGCCCTTTTGTTTTGGTCGGCCAGTCGCGCAGACCGGCCCCGTGGGGCAGAGCATGAACCAGGGTGACCACAATCGCAGGGCCGCCCTGCAGGACACCGCGATGTCGTGGCGGATTTCATCTCACACCGAGTACCGTTTTTGCAGGAGGGTCGACCCGCCACCGTGAAAAGTGGTATAACAAATTCCATTATCAGTGTGACCTGAAGGGGAACGTGGATCATGGAATTAACCGAGTCGCGCCGTCTCTATCAACAGCTGGCCGCCGAGCTGAAAAGACGCCTGGAACAGGGCATTTACCCGGTGGGTGAAAAATTACCTGCGGAGCGGTTTATTGCAGAAGAGATGGGCGTCAGCCGGACCGTGGTTCGGGAAGCGATCATCATGCTGGAAGTGGAAGGCTACGTTGAAGTGCGGAAAGGTTCCGGTATCCATGTCATTTCCCAGCGCCAGCAAAATCGCGTCGCCACCAGCAGTCAGCTGGAGTTTGCCAGCTTCGGGCCCTTTGAACTGTTGCAGGCCCGTCAGCTGATTGAAAGTAACGTCGCCGAGTTTGCCGCCACCCAGGTGACGCGCCAGGACATCCTGCAGTTAATGGCGATCCAGACTCAGGCGCGGAAAGAAGATCGTTTCCGCGATTCCGAATGGGATATGAAATTCCATGTGCAGATTGCGCTGGCGACGCAAAACAGCGCGCTGGCGGCCATTGTAGAAAAGATGTGGTTACACCGTCTGCACAACCCGTACTGGCTAAAACTGCATGAACATATTGATGAGAAGTCGATTGAAAGCTGGTGTGAAGATCATGACAATATCCTGAAAGCCCTGATGCGCAAGGACCCGGCGGCCAGTAAGCTGGCCATGTGGCAGCACCTGGAAAACACTAAACAGATGTTATTCCATGCCACAACAGATGACTTCGAATTTAACGTTGACCGCTACATGTTTGCTGAAAACCCGGTCGTCATGCCAGAAACAGTGGCAAACAGCGAAAAATAGCACTCTTCATCCAGGCTGAGTTAACTCCTTGAGTCAAAATACCTTCAGTAGTGTCAGCCTGTGTAAAACTCCTTCCAGACAACGCAGTACAACGGTAAAACATCGTTAGCGCTGTGTTTCTTCCTGTCCAGGCTTGCGTAATTTTGTTACAGTTATCTGCCTTTTTTACCCTTTCCTGCGCGGGTAAATAAGGAGAGGTCATATTCACCAGCCATGCTGTTCCGCCGCCCGTTTTATGCTTATCTGCACCAATATAACGATGAATTAAGTGTGCAAAAAAGATGAAACAGGCCAACTATGACGTTCAGGACTATTAATGGATATTTTCAAATCTCTGGTGCACGCTCTCTGGCAACAGGATTATGCCACCCTCGCTGACCCGACGCTGGTATGGGCGATTTACTTTGTTCTGTTTATGATTCTGTTCCTCGAAAACGGACTGCTGCCCGCCGCCTTTCTTCCGGGTGACAGCCTGCTGATTCTGGTCGGCGTGCTGATAGCCAAAGGGACCATGAATTTTGCCCTGACAGTGTGTGTCCTGACCACGGCGGCCAGTCTTGGTTGCTGGGTAAGTTATATACAGGGCCGATGGCTGGGAAATACGGTCACCGTGCAAAAATGGCTGTCCCATCTGCCTGCGCAATATCATCAGCGTGCCCATCAGATGTTTCACCGCCACGGTCTTTCCGCGCTGCTGGTGGGCCGCTTCATCGCTTTTGTCCGTACGCTGCTGCCCACCATTGCCGGCCTTTCTGGCCTGAGCAATGCCCGTTTTCAGTTTTTCAACTGGATGAGCGCCCTGCTGTGGGTGCTGATTTTGACCGTGATGGGATACGCGCTGGGTAAGACGCCGATTTTCCTGAAGTATGAAGATCAACTGATGTTCTGCCTGATGTTACTGCCCCTGTTTTTACTGGTGTTTGGCCTGTGCGGTTCGCTGTATGTCCTGTGGCGTAAGAAGCAATCCACCAATGAGAAAGGAAACTCATGATGCCAGGTTTTATGAAATTACCGACGCGTATTCTGCGCCTGCTGCCGCTGATGGCGATGATGACCATCGCTCTGCTGGCTCTGGCCCTGATGCCCAGCCTGTTTCGCAGTGAAAACGCCCTGCAGATCCGGGCTGCCCGTCAGGGGATCAGCCTGCCGGATGGCTTTTATGTTTATCAGACGCTCAATGCACAGGGCATCCACATAAAAAGTATCACTCCCGAACAGAATTCGCTGATTATCAAATTTGACTCTATGGAGCAGAGCGCCGCCGCCGAAAAAGTGCTGCGTAAACTGTTGCCCTACGGCTTTGATATTGCGCGCCATGATAATAATGATGCGGCTGCCTGGATAAATCGCATCAGCCTGCGGCCACAGTCTGTCGGCTGATTCCCCCGCCCCTTCACCGGGGCTATCCGTGAGAATATTCTCTGTTTTTGAGGTTTTGCTATTTTCTGTCTATGCTTCATAAGCAGTAAAATGCGATACACCTGTTTCAGGACAACGATATCCGGCACTTGATATCTCGCAAAGGAAGGTCACAACCGCGATGAAAAACCACTTTATTCTGGGCGTTAGCCTGCTAACACTCGCCACTTTCTCGCAGGCAGATACGCTCTGTCAGCAGAAAGAACAGTCTATCCGGCATGAAATCGATATGGCGAAAAAACACGACAATCAGCGTCGGGTTAACGGTCTTGAACGGGCGTTAACGGAAACCCACGCGAACTGTAGCGACGCCGGTTTGAAAGAAGCACACCAGGACAAGATCAGGCAGCATGAGAAAAAAGTGGCCGAGCGGGAACAGGAACTGAAACAGGAAAAAGCGGAAGGAAATGACCGCGAAAAGATTGCTAAACGCGAACAGAAACTGGCTGATGCCCAACATGAGCTGAAGGAAGTGCAGAGTACAGCCTGGTAAGGGCCACACTCTGCCAACGTCATTAAAACTAAGGTAAAGGAGTTTTCAATGTCTAAAGATACTACATCAGAACATCTGCGCGCCGAGCTGAAAAACCTGGCTGACACCCTGGAAGAAGTATTAACGACCTCCGGTGAGAAGTCTAAAACCGAGCTGGACAAACTGCGCAGCAAGGCCCAGAGCGCACTGAAAGAGACCCGCGCCCGTCTGGGTGATTCCGGCGACCGCATTGCACAGACCACCCGCGAAGCGGCAGAGCGTACCGATGTGTACGTGCGCGATAACCCGTGGACCAGCGTAGGTATTGGCGCCGCAGTTGGCGTAGTCCTGGGCGTACTGCTGACCCGTCGTTAATATGGCAGAACATCAGCCAAGCCACGGCCCCGGCAAAGGGGTCTTAAACATCGGTCAGCGAATTGTTACTACTCTGGTGGGGATAGTGGAAACACGCATCCGGCTGGCGGTAGTAGAGCTGGAAGCTGAAAAAGCCAACCTGATACAGATGCTGTTGATGGTGGGCCTGACGATGCTGTTTACTGCCTTTGGTCTGATGAGCCTGATGGTGCTGGTTATCTGGGCGGTGGATGCGCAGTATCGTCTGATGGCCATTGCCATTACGACCGGCGTGCTGTTTGCACTGGCGCTGATTTTCGGTCTCTGGACGCTGGCTAAATCACGTCGTTCAACGCTTCTTAGCGCCACCCGCAAGGAGCTGTCGGAAGACCGCAAGCTGCTGGAGGATGACTGATGAGCCGCGAACGGAACGCACGTAAAGCTGAACTGCTACGGCAGATCCAGCAGCAGCGGCTGGATCTGAGCGCCGGGCGTAAAGCCTGGCTCGATACTACGGCTCGCTACGACCATGGGTTTTTGACGCTGCTCAGTGCCAAACGTTGGCTGACCATCGGCAGCGGGGTCATGGCAATCTGGTCCGTGCGTAATCCGCGGTTTATGGGCCGCTGGGCCAGGCGTGGCCTCGGTGCCTGGAGCACCTGGCGCATGGTACGTAACTATCTGCCGCGCCGATAATCTTCTGCACTAGCGGCCGCAGCGATGCTGCGGCCGCTCCTCCCCCAGTTTTCTTGAATAACTTCGACAGATTATCTCGCTTACAATGTTTTGCGTCCCNAATCCGGTCGGGCCGCTTGCACGACCAACTATTCTTGTTTGGGGATAATCATGAAAAAATTAGAAGATAGCGGTATTGTGCTGGCTCGCATCCTGATGGCCATTCTGTTTGTTGTGGCTGGCTGGGGTAAGCTGACCGATTATGCAGGCACTCAGCAGTTTATGGCTTCAATGGGTATCCCTGCACTCTTCGTGCCCCTGACTGTGTTGCTGGAATTTGGTGGCGGTCTGGCGATTATGTTCGGCTTCCTGACCCGTACCACCGCGCTGATTACCGCCATCTTCACCGTATTGACCGCGATCCTGGCGCACAGTAACTTTGCTGTCGATGGCCCGACCATGTTCCTGAAAAACATCAGCATTGCGGGCGGTTTCCTGCTGCTGGCCATCACTGGTCCTGGCGCGCTGAGCCTTGACCGTCTGCTGGGTAAGAAGTGGTAATTCCACGCTACGCGTTATACTAAGGTTATCGGGGGGGTGAGGATCATATCCTCGCCCCTTTTACGTTACGGAAAGGAGCAACACTATGGGACAACTGATTGAGGGCGTCTGGCACGACCAGTGGTATGACACCAAAGCAACAGGCGGCCGTTTTAAACGTTCTGAATCCGCCTTTCGCAACTGGGTCACCGCCGACGGTGAAGCGGGCCCTACCGGCAAAGCGGGTTTTCGCGCCGAAGCCGATCGCTACCATCTGTATGTGTCTCTCGCCTGCCCGTGGGCACACCGCACGCTGATTATGCGCGAATTAAAAGGACTGACCGATCTGATTTCAGTCTCGGTGGTACATCCTCTGATGCTGGAAAACGGCTGGACCTTTGATGAAGATTTCCCTGCTGCTACCGGCGACAGCCTGTATCAGAACGAATATCTTTACCAGCTCTACCTTCACGCCGACCCACAGTATACCGGCCGCGTGACGGTCCCGGTGCTGTGGGACAAACAACAGCACACTATCGTCAGTAATGAATCAGCCGATATTATCCGCATGCTGAACAGTGCCTTTGACGGTGTTGGTGCGCGCGCCGGAGACTACTATCCGCAGGATCTGCATGCTGAAATTGATGAACTGAATGGCTGGATCTACGACACGGTCAACAACGGCGTGTATAAGTCGGGGTTTGCCACCAGCCAGCCTGCCTATGATGAGGCGGTAACCGCACTCTTTGCCTCGCTCGACCGCCTGGAAAACCTGCTGGGCCAGCATCGCTATCTTGCCGGGGAACACCTGACAGAGGCCGATATCCGCCTGTGGACCACGCTGGTGCGTTTCGACCCGGTGTACGTCACTCACTTCAAGTGCGACCGTCACCGGGTGAGTGATTACCTGAACCTGAACGGTTTTCTGCGTGACCTGTGGCAAACGCCAGGTCTGGCGGAGACGGTTAATCTTGAGCATATCCGTCATCATTACTACTGCAGCCATAAGACCATTAACCCAAGCGGGGTGATCTCACTGGGTCCGGCGTACGACTGGGATGTTCCTCACGGCCGTGACCGGCATTTCGGTTAACCGTTAGCAACCAGGGCGATTTTCACCTCGTCCTGGATGTTCCGCACCCTTTATTGATCTGGCACAAATTCCCCTCTTTCGCGCTTACGTATCTTTACTGACGTAAACACTTAAAACGAAATCACTACGGGGATGGAGCCATGATCAAATCTGTCGCAATCTGCCTTGCCGTTGTTATGCTCTGCTACGTCGCGTTTGTCGGGCACTATTACTATCAGACTTTTTCAACCTTCAGCAGCATTGAGCATGCTCAGGAAACCAACGCTGCGCCATAGCGCGCCTTCCCGCGGCGGGGGTTACCCCTGGCGTTTCGCCAGCAGTTTCGGGATTTCCCGCAGGCACCAGGACTTCGCCTCACCCATACTGTCACGCCGCCATGCCATAATAATGTCCACTTCGCGGGTGTATTCCGGGCTGACCACGCGCAGGCGACCTTCCGCGATATCCTTCTCCACCATCGTGTAGGGCATCGTGCCCACGCCCAGACCGGCCAGCAGTGCGCGGTGTTTATCTTCAATGGTGCTGACCGTCAACCGCTGCTGCTTGTCGAGCAGCGTCACTGTCAGTACCGGACGCTCACGGGCGGTATCTGCGACGGCAATCCCGCGATACTTGACGCGCGTGGTCTCCGACAGCGGTTCCGGCTCCAGATGAATAGGGTGCTCCGGGCTGGCGACATAGACGCTCATCAGCGTGTAGAGTTTGCGGGTATTGATCTCGGATGACGCGCGAAAATGCATATCTGGCGCAATCACAATATCAGCCCGCCCCTGCTCCAGGCGCTCCCAGGCACCGGCCAGCACTTCGGTCATCAGTGAGACCTGGGTATTGGCTTTATCAGCCAGCTTCCCAACCAGCGGAAACAGCAGTTCGGTGGACACCAGCGCTTCGGTAGCGATGGTCAGATGGGTTTCCCAGCCGCGCGCCAGCGCTTCAGCATCGGTGGTTAGTTTATCGGCGGCTTCCAGCAGTACGCGCCCCCGCTCCAGCAGCATTCTTCCGACATTGGTAAATTTTGTACGGTGGCCAGAGCGGTCAAACAGCACGACATCCAACTCCTCCTCCAGCTTCTGCATTGTATAACTCAGTGCGGAGGGGACGCGACCCAGCTCATCCGCGGCGGCGGCAAAGCTTCCGCGACGGTCGATAGCATCCATCACCCGCAGCGCTTCCAGCGTCAGAGCACGATCTTTAGCCATAGTAATTCTCTGTCAGGAAATTTGAATATTGCCAGCAGATTAACTGGCTAACAATCCGGCGTCCAGAAACTTACCATAACAGGATAATAAACGGCGGGATGTTTCCGGCCGATAAGGAGAAAAGTATGATCACCAGTCGAACCGCAGAGCAGTGTGGCAAAGCCGATTATGGCTGGCTGCAGGCACGCTATACCTTCTCCTTTGGTCACTATTTTGATCCTCAACTGCTTGGCTACGCGTCATTGCGTGTGCTGAATCAGGAAGTGCTGGCACCAGGGGCTTCCTTCCAACCCAGAACCTATCCTAAGGTCGATGTACTGAACCTGATTTTACAGGGTGTGGCAGAGTATCGTGACAGTGAAGGTAACCACGTAAGGGCACAGGCAGGCGAGGCCCTGCTGCTGGCAACGCAGCCAGGCGTCAGCTACTCCGAGCACAACATCAGTAAAGAGGTCCCTCTGACGCGTATGCAGCTGTGGCTGGATGCCTGTCCTGAGCGTGAAAATAACGCGGTGCAGCAGATGCCCGTATCTGAACATCTGCGCTATATGCTGATTGCCTCGCCAGACGGCAGCGCGGGCAGCCTGCAGTTACGTCAGCAGGTGTGGATCCATCAGGTGGTGCTGGCACCCGGCGAAAGCTATACCCTGCCTCTGCACGGCACGCGAGCCTATCTGCAGTCGATTCATGGTTCACTGAAAGCGGCCACGGATTCTCAGCAGGAAGCCCTGACCTGCGGTGATGGTGCGTTCCTGCGCGAGGAGCAGAGCGTAACTCTTACGGCGGAGACCGCCCTGCGGGTGCTGGTTATCGATCTTCCGGTGTAACGGCCTCAGGGTCGTGACCTTCTGATGTTTCCGCGATGTCCTGGCACTCTGACAGTACCATCACAGGCTGGCGGCAGTGGGGATCGAGCAGCAGGCGCGTGGCATCCGGGCGGGAGTAATGGCCTGCCGGATCGTAAAGGAATTTGCACAGGGTAATCGCTGCGAGATCAACATCGGAAAACAACAGGCCTTCCTGATCCTCCGCCAGTGGCTGGGTCAGCAAGCGACCATCCGGGCCGTAAATCCTCGCATATCCGCCGCCTGTCAGCAGCACCTGGCGCATCTGATCGTCAACACAGTAGCTTTTAACTTCCTGTTCTGACACCACCGCACAGGCGAAAAGCAGGTAACACTGCCCTTCCGCAGCGTAACCCTGGGAGACAGCGGCATTCACCTCTCCGCTAAGGGAATGGAATCCGTTAATCGAAAAAGAGGGCCAGGCGGCGATATGGATCTGCTCATTTTGTGCATGCAGCGCATAACAGCTCAGGGGCTGCAAGTGTTCACCGCAGCAAAGTTGACCGATATGCCCCAGAGCAGTGCGGTGCACTTTCAGATGGCTGCCATCGCCTTCACCAAACAGCAGGCGTTCAACTGACGTCGGTTTAAGTTTACGTCTGACCTCAAGAGTATTACCGGCATCATCAATTAAGGCCTGGGAAATAAACAGCATCGCATTATATTTTTCACTGAAGCTGAAAGAGAGATAAATTTTATTATCTCGTGCTGCCTGTTGTAAACGCTGATACTGCGGTGAATCGGTTGATATTGACTGCCGGTGATAGGCCGTAATAAAGGGTGCCATATATGGAATATTACCCAGCCAGAGAAACCACGGGTAGCCGGGAAAAAAAAGCTCGGGAAATGCAATAAGCCGCGCACCCTGTCGTGCAGCATCGGCAATCAGCCCCAGCGCCTTATCAACAGAGGCATTCACATCCATACAGACCGGGGATGCCTGTACTACCGCGACACGAAAACGTTCATCACTCATTTTCATTTTCACTTATTCCTTTAAGATAAAAAACGGTGGCAAAAAGAGGCTTATTAATCTGCCTCACGTGCGGAGAGCGCCTGCCGACAATAAATTAAAGTGGTAGGGACAAAGAGACAATTGATGCTGATTAATTTTTATAGGTTTTAATAAAAACTTTTTGGAAAAGAAAGTCGTTCCCCTTCAGAAATAATGACACTAACGATGATACTTTCCCCTCAACGCAAAAACCCCGCCGGAGCCGGGTTTTCACTGAAGGGTTCGACGCTGGCCGGTAAGCCGCTTTCCTGCCATAGAGAGTGTCGTGGACAGTCGCGGGCGAAACCGCACAGAAAAGTAATACGCTTTAAAACGCAAAAACCCCGCCGGAGCCGGGTTTTCACTGAAGGGTTCGACGCTGACCGGTAAGCCGCTTTCCTGCCATAGAGAGTGTCGTGGACAGTCGCGGGCGAAACCGCACAGAAAAGTAATACGCTTTAAAACGCAAAAACCCCGCCGGAACGGGGTTTTCACTGAAGGGTTCGACGCTGGCCGGTAAGCCGCTTTCCTGCCATAGAGAGTGTCGTGGACAGTCGCGGGCGAAACCGCACAGAAAAGTAATACGCTTTAAAACGCAAAAACCCCGCCGGAGCGGGGTTTTCACTGAATGGTTCGACGCTGACCGGTAAGCCGCTTTCCTGCCATAGAGAGTGTCGTGGACAGTCGCGGGCGAAACCGCACAGAAAAGTAATACGCTTTAAAACGCAAAAACCCCGCCGGAGCGGGGTTTTCACTGAATGGTTCGAAGCTGACCGGTAAGCCGGGTTCTGTCGTGGACAGTCATTCATCTAGGCCAGCAATCGCTCACTGGCTCAAGCAGCCTACCCGGGTTCAGTACGGGCCGTACCTGGTGAACCCCTATTTGGCCTTGCTCCGGGTGGAGTTTACCGTGCCACGAACTGTTGCCAGCCGCGCGGTGCGCTCTTACCGCACCCTTTCACCCTTACCTGATCCCACTTGCGTGGGCCATCGGCGGTTTGCTCTCTGTTGCACTTGTCGTGGGCTTGCGCCCCCCAGGCGTTACCTGGCACCCTGCCCTATGGAGCCCGGACTTTCCTCCCCTCTGTCTGTCTCCCCCGAAGGAGGACGGCAACAAAGCGGCGACTGTCTGGTCAGCTTCGGCGCGCAGTGTATAGGGTTTTCACCTGGATGTCACTCACCCTGCTGTTCGAGCGCGTACTTATAGAGCGCATTTTTTTTCACGCCGTGGATCTCAGCGGTCAGCGCGGCGGCTTTCTTCAGCGGCAGCTCGGCCTGAAGCAGCGCCAGCGTGCGCAGCGCTTCCGGTGGCAGCGCCTCTTCCTCAGCGTGATAGCCTTCTACGATCAGCACCATCTCACCTTTACGACGAGTGTCTTCTTCCTGCACCCAGGCCAGTAGTTCCCCCACTGGCGCGCCGTGAATCGACTCCCAGGTTTTGGTGATTTCCCGCGCCAGCACCACATAGCGGGCGGGGCCAAGCACCGTCACCATATCCTGTAAGCTGTCCAGCAGGCGGTGTGTTGATTCATAAAAAATCAGGGTGCGTGGTTCCTGTTCCAGTTCGCGCAGGGTGTCGCAACGCCCTTTACTTTTGGCTGGCAGAAAACCTTCGTAACAGAAGCGGTCAGATGGCAGGCCAGCGGCACTCAGCGCGGCAATCGCGGCACAGGCACCCGGCAACGGCACCACCCGGATCCCTGCTTCACGGCACAGGCGCACCAGGTGATATCCCGGGTCGTTGATTAATGGCGTGCCGGCATCAGAAACTAAGGCTATGCTTTGACCTTCGCGCAGCTTCGCCAGCAAGACTTCCGCTTTCTGCTGTTCATTATGATCGTGCAATGCGAAGAGGCGCGCATTGATGGCGAAATGTTGTAGCAACAGCCCGGTATGACGTGTATCTTCCGCAGCGATCAGATCGACGCTCGCAAGCACCTTTAGTGCCCGCTGGGTGATATCGCCCAGGTTACCTATCGGTGTTGGAACGATATAGAGCGTGCTGGCAGAAATATCTGCCCGATCGTGTTGTTTCATTGTTTGATCCGAATTGCCGATTTAATATTGAGCATCTTGAAAAAAACATCACTGGATACAGTATGCTTCCTTCGAAAGTAGTTCACTGCAAAGCAGTACGCACCATGCCGCTGCTGCTGGCCGCCCTGATTTTTGCCGGTTGTACCGGCCAGGCTCCGCAAACGCCTCAGGCGAATGTACAGGGGGCTGCCACTGGCACCTCTGACTATTATCTTCAGCAGATGCAGCAAAGCGCAGATAATAACAAGGTTGACTGGCAATTACTCGCAATCAGAGCGTTGTTGAATGAAGGGAAGGTTCCTCAGGCCAACGATCAGCTCACGCAGGTGCCACAGGATCTCAATGCCACTCAGCGTCAGGAGCTGTTACTGCTCCAGGCACAGCTCAGTGTGGCACAGAAAAATCTGCCGGATGCCGTGGCAAAGCTGAAACAGCTTGATACCAGCGCCCTGTCCAGGGAGCAGCAGGTCCGTTACTACCAGTTGCAGATTGCCACCAGCGAGGGTCGCCCTTCGCTGGACGTACTGCGCGCCTGGATTGCCCAGGAGCCGCTGCTGACTAATCCGGCCGATAAGCAAAAGAACATTGATGCGACCTGGCAGACGCTGACGCAGATGACACCTGACCAGATGAACAGTCTGGCCATTAACGCCAGTGAAAACATCCTGCAGGGCTGGCTCGATCTGCTGGGCGTCTACCGCGCGAACGTCAGCGACCCGGATATGTTGAAAGCGGGTATCAGCGACTGGCAGACACGTTACCCGAACAATCCGGCGGCAAAAATGCTGCCTACCGCCCTCACACAAGTGCAGAACTTCCAGCCCGCCTCTACAGGGAAAATTGCCCTTCTGCTGCCGTTAAGTGGCCAGGCGCAGGTGTTCGCTAATGCCATTCAGAAGGGTTTTAACGACGCGAAAAATGGTGTGCTGGCACAGGGCAGCGCACCGTCAGCGGCAGTACCGGTTCAGGCACCTGAAGCGACTCAGGCCACCCCGGATGCCGTGGTCAGCCCGTCGGCTGCCCCTGACGCAGCAGCGAGCGCCGACGTGCAGCCCCAGTCAGCCCCGGCCAATAGCGTAGAAACGGCAGCGCCTTCTGCCAGTACCCAGGTTCAGGTTTACGATACCAGCACCCAGCCCATCGACCAGGTTCTGGCCCAGGCGAAGAGTGATGGTGCCACGCTGGTGGTCGGCCCACTGCTGAAAAATCACGTGGAAGCGCTGGCAAACAGCCAGACGCCGCTGAACGTTCTGGCCCTCAATGCACCGGAAAGCGTCCAGAACCGTCCGAATCTTTGCTATTTTGCGCTTTCTCCTGAAGACGAAGCGCGTGATGCTGCGCATCATATGTGGGACCAGGGCAAACGCACCCCACTGCTGCTGGTACCACGCACTTCGCTGGGCGACCGCGTGAGTAAAGCGTTTACGGCAGAATGGCAGAAGCTGGGCGGTAGCCAGGTGCTGCAGCAGCAGTTTGGTTCGAAAGCCGAACTGAAGCAGGGCATTAATAGCGGCGCGGGCATCCGCCTGAGCGGTACGCCGGTGAATGCACAGCCTGCCGCCGCGGCGGGCGTCACCATTGGAGGCCTGACAATCCCGGCCCCGGTGACCGATGCGCAGGTCAGCAGCAGCAACGGCAGCGTGGATTCAGTGTATATTGTCGCCACCCAGGATGAGATGGCGTTGATCAAACCAATGATCTCCATGCGCGTTAGCAGCCGTGATAATGTGGGCCTGTATGCCAGTTCCCGCAGCTATCAGGCAGGAGCCGGCCCGGACTACCGTCTTGAAGTGGACGGCTTACAGTTCAGCGATATTCCACTGCTCTCCGGTACCAATCCGGCACTGATGCAGCAGGCGGCAAAGTCGTTTAACAATGATTATTCGCTGGTTCGCCTGTATGCGATGGGCATTGACGCCTGGACGCTGGCAAACCACTTTAGCGAGATGCGTTCGCTACCCGGTTTCCAGATCCAGGGAGATACCGGCACACTGAGCGCAACTCAGGACTGCGTCATTAACAGGAAGTTAGTGTGGAGCCAGTATCGTCAGGGACAGATCGTTCCGGCCAGCTAAGCCGGCAGCAGCAGGGGGCGGCCCGCGAACGTCAGGCCCGCCATCTGCTGCAGGCCTCAGGTCTGCGTTTTATCGCCGCTAATGTGCGTTATCGTACCGGTGAAATTGACCTGATAATGCGCGATGGTCAGGTATGGGTATTTGTTGAGGTGCGCTACCGGCGCGACGCCCGCTTTGGCGGTGCCGCAGCCAGCATTACCCGCAGTAAACAGCAAAAACTGCTGCGTGCTGCGGCGCTGTGGCTGTATGGCCGGGGGCTGAGTGTTGACACCGCCGACTGTCGATTTGATGTGGTAGCCATCACCGGCGAACAGGTGGAGTGGTTACCCAATGCATTTACAGCAGAATAAGCGCCTGTTTTTGAAGGCTAAACTAACCAGGTGAATGACGTGCTGGAAAGAATTAAAGTCTGTTTTACCGAAAGTATTCAAACGCAGATCGCAGCGGCAGAAGCGCTGCCGGATGCGATATCACGCGCGGCGATGACCATGGTGCAGTCGCTGCTGAATGGCAACAAAATCCTGAGCTGTGGTAACGGAACCTCCAGCGCCAATGCCCAGCATTTTGCTGCCAGCATGATCAACCGCTTTGAAACCGAACGTCCAAGCCTGCCAGCCATTGCCCTCAGCGCGGATAACGTGCTGCTGACCGCCATTGGTAACGATCGTCTGCATGAAGAGATTTATGCCAAGCAGGTGCGCGCCCTGGGCCACGCCGGCGATATTTTACTCGCAATATCAACCCGCGGTAACAGCCGTGATATTGTCAAAGCCGTAGAGGCAGCGGTTACGCGTGATATGACGATTATCGCGCTGACCGGCTACGATGGCGGTGAGCTCGCCGGTCTGCTGGGTCCCCAGGATGTGGAGATCCGTATTCCCTCGCATCGCAGTGCGAGAATTCAGGAAATGCATATGTTAACCGTGAATTGTCTGTGCGATTTAATAGATAACACTTTGTTTCCCCACCAGGATGTTTAAAGGAGCTTAAATGAAGGCATTATCTGCATGTGCAGTTATCCTAACCGCGTTACTGTTACAGGGCTGTGTGGCTGCCGTTGTCGGCAGTGCAGCCGTTGCCACGAAAAGCGCGACTGACCCCCGCTCCGTAGGCACTCAGGTTGATGACGGGACATTAGAACTGCGGGTAACCAACGCGTTGTCCAAAGACGAACAGATCAAACAGAATACCCATATCGTGGCCACCGCTTATCAGGGCAAAGTGCTGCTGACGGGCCAGGCTCCGAGCAGCGATCTTGCTTTGCGCGCCAAACAGATTGCTGTGGGCGTTGACGGGGCGACCGAGGTGTATAACGAAATCCGCACCGGGAGCAGAGTCAGCTTTGGTACGGCCTCCTCGGATACCTGGATCACCACGAAAGTGCGCTCACAGCTGCTGAGTAGTGATCAGGTGAAATCGTCCAATGTGAAAGTCACCACAGAAAATGGCGAAGTGTTCCTGCTGGGCCTGGTGACCGACGCGGAAGCCAAAGCCGCAGCCGATATCGCCAGCCGGGTGAGCGGCGTCACACACGTCACCACTGCGTTTACCATTCTGAAGTAAGCCTGTGCGGGGCGACCGGAAAAGGTCGGCCCCTACGCAGCGTGAGGCCTGAACCACAGGGGTTGACCGAGAAAGAAGGTCATCCCCTGTGACACAAGACGCCTTATAACCGGCTTAAACAATCCATCGCTACCGCCTTAAAACTGGCAAAGTCCTTGCTGTCACGCAGCCGGGTCATTGCCCTTTCCCGCATAAAAGTCACAAACAGATCGTAAATTGCCATTGCTTCTTCATATTCCGTTTTGCTGATCGCCAGCAGGAAAATCACGTAGGCCGTCTCGTCACCCCACGCAATGCCTTTCGGTGCCAGCACGGTGTAGACACAGGTTTTTTTGGCCAGCAATCCCAGCGAGTGTGGCAGAGCGATCCCCTCACCCAGCATGGTGCTGACGATCGCCTCGCGCTCTTCCACCGAGGGATAAAAGGTCTTATCGACCCAACCTTCCCGTTCCAGTTCACTGCAAAGCTGGCGGAACAGATCGCTGCGATCCATGGGCTGGTCGAGGATCAGGAAATGGCTGGCATCGAAAAATTTCTCCAGCATGTACGGCCGCGTGCGGTCAAGCAGCACCAGCTTACCGATCTGCTCCAGCTGGTATTCAGTGGGGAACGGGGACATCACCACCACCGGCTTATCTTTGTCGCTCAGGCGCACGGTGGAAATAACGAAGTCCTCTTCCACACTCTCCTTCAGTTCGTATTCGCGCAGTGACAGCGTATTACGCACGACAATCTGAGGATATTTTCTCAGCAGCATCGCTTCGATCATCCGCACGGTGGAATTACCGGTATCGCACACCAGCAGGACCTGCGGATGACGCTGGTAGCCGACGTTGTAATGACGCTCCAGCCCCACCCCGATATGCAGCACCAGGAAACCGATCTCATTTTCGCTGATGGCATAGGGCGTATATTTCCCCCAGCTGGAGACTGCAGCCAGCGTCACATCCCAGGCCATTGGATAGTGCTGCTTGATGTTGGACAGCAGCGGGTTTGGGATCTGGATCTGATAACGCACCCGGGTGATCATCGTTTTAATATGCGTCAACAGGTCGGCATGGAGTTGGGGATCATCCTGGAGGTTGAAATTATAGTGGGTGTTGATATAGCTGAGGATGTAGTTCACCAGCGAGTCGCCGTCATCGGGGCTGATCACACTGGCCGCGCTGTCCTCCACTCTGCGCGCGGCAATATTAACGCACAGATAAGCCTCCTCTGCCGGTGAGATAGCTTTCCCGGTGATCGGCCTCATCAGGTTAACAATATGACGGGCGGCGCTTCGCACCTCTTCAGCCACATCTTCCGCAGCAAAATCCGTCAGCGGGTAGCCTTCAGTCATGCGGCGTACCGCAACGGCGCAGTAAAGCCGCAGATAGAACTCGCCCTCGTCGGTCAGGCGAATATTAAAACGAGAAAGGCAGTGCTGCAGCAGCGGTTGCAGCGTCTCGAGCATGCCGTGGTTCAGTGCTTCCAGCCGCAGCAGGGGACTGTCGCCGTCCTCTTGTGCGATCTGATACAGCAGGTCAGTGAGGCAGGTACGCATCGCCACTTCCGTGCCAAACAGTTTCATGCCGTAGCGTGGCTTGGTCTCAATCGCCAGCTGATAACGCGCCAGCCATTCTCTGACCTCGGCCATATCGCTTTGCAACGTGGTGCGACTGACAAACCACTCGTCTGCCAGATCTTCCAGTTTCAGGGAAAAAGCCGAGGTAAGAAAACGGGTCAGCAGGTAATGCACCCGCTCGGGCGAAGTGCGCGGCACACGTAAATGGGAGGGCGACTGTTGCAGCAGCAGGGTATAGCGCAGCGCGTCGCTAATTTTTAACTGATAACCAGCCCCGCGGTTTAGCACCAGGCTGGCACCATGATCGGCCAGCAGCTCGTTGAGGACGGTAATGTCAGTACGTACCGTGCGCGTGGAGACGTCAAAACGACGCGCCAGCTCATCCTGCGGCAGCGTTTCGTTTTGCAACAGATCAAACAGCTGCGCCAGGCGTTGGTTAGGGAATCTCACAGGGCACCCTTTTTTAAGCAATTATCCAGAGGAAAACGTAACTTATTTTTTAATGAAAAAATAGTACACCCCGGCATCGCCGGGGTGCAGGGACAACATTAACCCACTAACTTTTTCGTCATGGCCAGCAGCGTTGCCACATCCTCTGGCCGGGTCAGCCCGGATGCGTCATCAATGATTGAGCTGTAAATATGCGGAATAATTTTACTGACGCCCGCATCCAGCGCGATCTGCAGGATCGTTTCAAAATTATCCAGATCGATACCGCCCGTTGGTTCCAGCCAGAAATCATGTTCGGCGCAGGCCTTCGCAACGGCTTTGAACTCGTCAATAAACGTCAGACCGTCCATCGGGAAATATTTAATGGAGCTGCCGCCCATATCTTTCAGCATAGCAATGGCGGTGGCGACCGGAACCACCCCGTCAGCGGCCCGCGAACTCAGTGGCCCGGTGGAGATCTTCACCTGGCCGATCTGACCGCTGGGTGATACCAGCGCATTGACGACGCTCTGAGCCTGTCCAAGCAGCGCCCGGCTGGCTCCCACGCCAGTAAATACCTGGTTAACGTGCTGTGGCTGAACCTGGCCACAAATCGCGCTAACCATATCAGACTGGTTCGGATCGCCCGCGCCCAGCCCGACCGAGAGCGCGTTGTCGATCAGGGCGGCGTATTCACGCATATCCGCGACGGCGCTCGCCACATCGACATAGTTTTTAGATAGCACGCCGACCAGTACGTGGCCCTCTGCGGCTTCCCAGATATCGCGGGCGTTCTGCTTGGACCCGGCAAGCACGTTGAGGCATACCCGGTCGCGGTAAAATTTTGGTGTCAGCGTCATGCTTATTTCTCCTTGGTTAACAGTGCCTGAATACAGACAAATATGGTGTGCAGCTGGTCGGCTGAAACGCTGCGTACATCCACTTCAACAATACCTTCGTTGGCTTTATAGCCGCGGAAATAGATCGCGATGTCACCGGTTTTCAGCGCCTGTACGATCGCTCCGGTGGTATGCCCGATGACGGCTTCATCAAAGTGAATTTCGGCACGGGCAATATCCCGGCCGGCGGCATCCCACACCGTGCGCGCCTGAATGCCCGGCAGCTGGTTAAGGCTGTCGATAAACGGCGTCATTTTTTCCACCATCTGCGCGCCGGTCACCTTCTCCATGCGCAGGTAGTTTTCAATCGCGTGAGTCAGACCGAGGATCCCCTCTTTGCCGACTTTCATCGCACGGCCAATGCCGTTCGACTGGCGTTTGACCCACTCAACGTACTGGGTTTTACCCGTTACCAGCCCGCTGGTCGGGCCTTCAATGGCTTTCGCGCCGCTGTAAATCACCAGATCAGCGCCATAGCCGTAATACACCTGCAAATCTTCCTCAGCGGCGGCATCAACAATCAGCGGCACGCCGTGTTTACGCGCCACCACGGCAGCCTGTTCCACGCTCAGATGGCTCTTCTGCACACTGTGATGGGATTTGATGTAGAGGATCGCCGCCGTTTGCGGGGTGATGGCTGCCGCAAGCTGGTCCGGCGAACACTCGTTGGCGTAGCCCGCCTCCACCAGCCTGCCGCCACCCATCGCTACCATTGTCCCCACCGGGGCACCGTAATTGACGTTGTGCCCCTTCGGCAGGACGATATCATGAGGAACCGTCAGCGGGGCCACATGCAGATTTTCCAGCAGCCAGTCGTTGTCTTTTACGATCACCGCCGCCACCGACTGTGCGATACCGGCTGAGGCGCAGGACACCACCACCGCCGCCTCACAGCCGAGTAGCCCGGCGATGTAGGCACCGGTTTTATTGACCAGATCTTTCATCTCAAAGTAGTGATTCAGGCCATAACTCACCGTATCAACCACATCCGCGCTCGGGGTGGACACACCGAGAATGGTCATGCGGCCGGAGGCATTTATGACCTGCTTTAAGCCATATTTTTCATACACTAAAGTCATCACGTTTTTTCCCTTCGTTAGTCACGAATATGCGGCCATTCACCACGGCGGCCAGCGGTATCAGCTGCGTTTCTCCAGACAGCGTTTGGCCGTCTGAATCACTGAACAGGCAGGTTTCCTGCTTCACGTCAAACAGGGTAAGGTCGGCATCCTGCCCCGGAACAAGCCGCCCTTTGCCCTTCAGACGCAGCCCGTCAGCGGCGTGACGGGTCACGCAGTCAATCACCTGCGGCAGGGTCATACCGATCGATAAAAATTTCGACATCACATGCGCCAGGGAATACACCGGGCCGTTAAGCCGGTTACGGCAGTAGATGTCTGAACTGATGGTTTGCGGAAGAATGCCAAGGGCAATCGCTACCCGGGCGACCTCAAAGCTGAAGCTGGCCGAGCCATGCCCGACGTCGAGGCGGACTCCTCGCTCGAGCGCACGGGTAACAGACGCCCTGAGCTGCCCCTGCGGGGTGAGAATGCGGTTGGGTTTGCCGTTAAAGCAGTGGGTAATGATATCGCCAGAGGTGAGTAAATCTGCGATTTCATCCAGATTCGGCGGATTATTACCAATATGCACCATCAGCGGCAGACCGCCGTTTTCCCGCTGCATCGCCTTAGCGCGCACCAGCGGTTTAATACCGTTTTGTTCCACGACGCTGCTACTGATACGTGCTTTGAGGCCCAGAATAAAATCTGGCAGGCGCTGTACCGCTGCGCTCACCGCTCCGGCGTCAATACGCGCCATATCTGCCAGTTCGTTCTGCGTCAGAATGCCGCTGCGGGCGATATTCAGCAGGGCGTAAACCCGGGTGCTGGCACGGCGGGTCAGCTGGTAAAAATCATCAATATCATCGGCCCCGGTGCTGCCGGCATCCACAACCGTGGTCACCCCGGTCTCCACGCCGATGCGGTCGGCATCATCATGGTAAATGGGCGATTTCGGGTAGCAGTGAACGTGTGAGTCAATCCAGCCCGCACTGAGCCAGTAACGACCCGCCAGATCCCATTCCTGTTTTGCCGGGCCCGCCACCTGGCCTGTCGCAGCAATTTTACCGTTGCTGATGGCAACATCATTCAGCGTCCCGTCGCTAAGACGGGCCTGCCGGATAATCAAATCAAACATTGCAGACTCCTCTGCGTGGCGACGTCCTGCCGCCACGAAAGTCAGTTACAGCGCCACAGGGAACATCGCCCCCAGCGCCATCGCACCCAGAATGGCCCCGCCGGTAATCGGCTTGTTCCACAGATAAAACAGCAGGGAACCGACCAGCGATCCGAGGCCAATCGGAATGGACGCTGCCATAGCAGACAGGATAATCAACGGTCCCAGGAAGCGGCCGGAGGTGTTACCCGCGCCCATCATGACGTCGGCACCGTACGTGGAGTCGCTGTTGCTGATGGTGAATTTGCGTGCGAGGATAATCAGGTATCCCACTGCCAGGCCCAGCGCCAGTCCGGTGACCAGTGAGGCCGCGAAGTTCGCAACCGGGAAGATAAACCCCGCCCCCAACAGCAGCGCCGGCACGCCCAGGCCAATCCCGGTCTGGATCGCCCCACCAATATCAAGGATCCCCACCAGCGAACCTTCAATAATGCGTGCAAACAGGAAGCTGGCACCAAAGGCTGCTACCGCACCGTACACGCCCGTTTCCATCCCCGCACGCAGCATGGAGACAAAGGCCACTTCGTTAAATGCCCCCAGTCCGTACACGTAATACATATGCGTACCGGCAAAGACGCCCGAAGAGAGCAGGCCGACAAAGATTGGAAATGACCAGTCGGCATACCAGAAACCACTTTTTGACTCTTCCATTACCCTCGTCCTCTTATTTGCCACTCAGGGAGTTGTGGATCATTTCCAGCCAGCCAGGCACACCCAGCTGGAAGGATTCCAGGAGCTTCATATCAAAGCCACGGAAGAAGCCGCTGAGAACGAACAGCAGGACGATGGCCACCATCATCACTTTCGTTACCCGGTTCCAGCCCGCTTCCTCTACGCCCTTACCAATCAGGATTCCCAGCACCAGACCCGGTACGGCGTTCCCCATAATCAACTGCGCCAGACCGCCAAAAATGGTCGCCCAGAAACCCGATTTCTTACCGGCATCGATCGCTGCCAGCCAGAAGATCACCGGCATCACGGTATTCACCAGCAGGTTAGCCGCCGGTACCAGCACTTTTACCGCCGTCACCTGCAGGGCTGCCGGTACGGCAGATGCGGTGGAGTTGAGAAATGCGACCACGATCATGCCGATGATGCCGCAGGCAATCGCCATCTTCTTCGGGTTATGCAGCGTGTCGGCGACATTACGGTTTTTCACCATCAGGGCCGCTGCGCCCCAGTTGGGGATAATGCGGTGGTCTACGTCCTGAGTGAATGACCCCGCCGCCACGGAGGAAGCCCAGGCGTTAAAGAAGAAGCCAAGGCCGAAGGAGAAGTGAGAGGCCGGATCGCCCTCACAGGAGTTCAGTTCACCCAGTGTACGAAATGCGCCCATGCCCTGCGTGGTGGGTGCATGGAACATACGTGCTGCCCCGGCCCCCACACCGACGCCAACCAGACCGCCAATAATCAATGATTTAAATAAGATGATTAGGAACATCAGCCTTTCCTTTTGTTATAACCTCTGCGTCTTTCAGACGACGGAAGCATCGCTGCTGCCCGAGGGCGTGGAGGTCTGTCCCCGACGATTTTTATCCGGAAACAGTGAAATCCACTTTATCGGTATCCACCACCACGACGTTGACGGTGATCTCCAGGTCGACGCTGTACAACCGTCTTTCACGCGCCAGAAAAAAGAACAGAAACTTTTCCGTTTTGACCCGCACGTTCGCCCGCAGCACCTTGACCTCAACGGGCTCAATACGCAGGAGAATTTTGCTGGTGGATTTCAGCACGGTGTTCTGCACCCGGCTCAGGGCATCGGCAAAGGCTTTGCCTTTACTGTCGCCTTTTCCGCTCACGCTCACCGTGGTGGTGAATTGTTCTTTCATCAGCCGTGCTTCTTCTGCCACGCCTGCACCAGACGCTCACCCAGTTCTTCTTTATCCATAAAGCCGAATCCAAGCACGTTAGCCCCTTCATTGATGGCGGTAACACCTTCATCAATTGAGCGCATACCGTGTTTTGCTTTATAGCCATATTTGTTCTGCGCGGTAATCGCACCGGCACCGCCGCTGCCACAGAAAGAGATACCGAAGCTGGCATTTTCTGCTTTCATCACATCACCCAATTTCATATCTGCCGCCACGCCCGGCACCACGATAGCCTTACCGCCGGCTTTCTCAATCCCTGCTGCGACTTTCTGGCCTTTACCTAAACGATCGCCAATGACTACGATAATTTGAGACATGTTGTTTTCCTTTTTTAATGGCTTCAGACGGGACATGTCCCGCTCCTGGGTATTTTGTCGGGGTCGGGCAAGCCGACCCGAATTTAGGCATTTTCTTTTGCGACTTCGAAATGAACAGAGAGCAGCCAGGCCTCTTCTTTCGGCAGATTGCCAAACAGGTCGACAACCTGCTGCGCCAGCGTCATCGACTGTGACGAAATATCCTCAAACAGTTCGGCCTCGACGTCAGGTAAGCCCTCGCCAGTGACCGAGCGGAGCGCCATCGCCCGCACATGCGAGGTCAGCATCTGTTGCTGTACAGGGTTAGGATGAATATTTCTGGCGGAAAACAGATGGGCAATCTTCCCCATAACCTGCGCAGCCAGCGCCTGAATCGCGTCATCCTGTTGTGTTGCCGCGCCCGCTGGCGCTGTCCCGTTACTCACATTCGTCCCCTTTTAATAAGCTCAGGAGTAAACTACCTGCCCCCTGCCTTTCTGTGTAGAACGACTTTTTCCACATGGAAGTGGAAATAAACGCACAGCGCTGGTTTGATGTCGCAAAAACGTTGAAACGCGCACGCTGGGTTTTAAAATGAGAGATAAATCACATACAGATGGAGTATTTGCATAAAAGACGCAGCGGGGGTGAAATAGAAGGAAAATTTTGGCCCGGGTAATGACGAAAATAGAAGTAAAGCTTATGACCCGCTCCCCAAAGCAGAGGGAAATAGTTTTTCAGAAAACAGAGAAGCCCGTTTTTTATCACGGGCTGATTTATCGCCATGCGATCGTTCTGCTGGGTGAGTAACAACAAGAGTGAACCTAAAAATAACGTCAATGACATACGAAAAATGGCTGCTACACGGGATTTCGTCAGAGTAAAATGGCCGTTGAGACAAAGAAAAATACCACAACCACTAATTGAAAATATTATAGATCACTGCCTGTGGTGATAACTGTCGCTTTTATTTGTATTACCCAAAAGGTCAGATAAACACGCCAGAAAAATTTAAGGTTGCGATATATTATAATTTCTCTGCCGCATCACCAGAACGCTGTTAAAAGAGGCGATCGCACTGCTATCGCCTCCCACGTTCAGGCCAACCAACTGCCAAACTGGCCGGGTCGGTCAGCGAAACTTTTTATGCCCCTCATCACGTGTCGCAGCAAACTTCTTCGCTTCTTCTTTTGCCCCTGACAGATCCCCTCCGTTTGCCAGCTTCAGGCTGGTATCAATCTGGCCGATCAGTTTATCCAGCTGCGCATGGTAATCCTTCATTTCCGCACTCCCCGCGGCCTGACCTTCCAGCTTGTCTGGGGTCTGGGTTTTGGCGTTTTCCGCCGCAGAGCGCATATCGGTTAATGCTTTAACCATTTCGGCTTTATCGTCGGTTTTCTGCACCGTGCGATATGCGCCTTTCAGGATATCCATATCCCCTTCCAGGCCCTGTGCCAGCAGCGTGGAACTAAACAACAGGGTAGAGCTCAACATTGCAATCAATAATTTACGCATCTCAGATCCTATTTTTATAAATGGGTATCGTTCAGGCATGAAAAAGGCGGCTGTTTTCACCGCCGCCTTTTCAGCATACGCGTAAATCCGGAAATTACTGCCCGGCGATCTTCATTTCTGGTAACAAAACGGATCCGCACTGGATATTGCTGCGCGTTTCAATATCGCTGCCGATGCTGACCATGTTGCGCCACATATCTTTCAGATTACCGGCAATAGTGATCTCACTGACCGGATACTGGATCACGCCATTCTCCACCCAGAAACCGGACGCGCCACGGGAATAATCACCGGTGATCCCGCTCACGCCCTGCCCCATCAGTTCCGTGACCAGCAGTCCGGTTCCCAGCTGTTTCAGCATCTCTTCAAAGCTGTGTCCCTGACCGGCAATGCGCCAGTTGTGAATGCCGCCAGCATGTCCGGTACTCTGCAGACCAAGCTTGCGCGCGGAGTAGCTGGTCAGCAGCCAGGTCTGCAATACACCGTCTTTAATGATGTCGCGGCGCTGGGTGCGGATGCCTTCGCTGTCGAAGGGCGTGGAAGCCAGTCCTTTCAGTAAATGCGGGTGCTCTTCAATGGTCAGCCATTCCGGCAGGATCTGCTGTCCGAGCGAGTCGAGCAGGAACGTGGATTTACGGTACACGCTGCCGCCGCTGATGGCGCCGACCAGGTGGCCAAACAGGCCGGTCGCGACCTCGGCGGCAAACATCACCGGCGCTTTCATCGTGGACAGCTTACGCGGAGAGAGGCGCGACAGCGTGCGGCGTGCGCACGCTTCACCTACGGCTTCCGGAGAGTCGAGATCGCCAATAGCGCGGCCAATGGTGTAAGCGTAATCGCGCTCCATACCGCCGTTCTCTTCCGCGATCACACAGCTGGAAAGGGAGTGCCGGCTGGAGCAGTAGCCCTGAAGCATGCCGTGACTGTTACCGAACACTTTAATCCCTACGTGGCTGTTAAAGCTGCCGCCTTCGGTATTAGTGATGCGCTTATCGGCCTTCAGTGAGGCCTGTTCGGCGCGCGCGGCCAGCTCAATAGCACGATCGGCGTCGATCTCAGCCGGGTGAAACAGATCGAGATCCGGCGCATCAAACGCCAGCAGTTCACGATCCGCCACGCCCGCGTAAGGATCCGGTGAGGTGTAGCGGGCAATGTCTACCGCCGCCTGCACGGTACGCTTAATCGCATCCGGGCTGAGGTCGGTTGAGGAGGCGCTGCCTTTACGGTCCTGGTAGTAAACGGTGATGCCCAGGGCACCATCGCTGTTGAATTCGACATTTTCCACTTCACCATAGCGTGTGCTGACGCTGATGCCAGTGGTTTTGCTTACCGCGACTTCTGCTCCGTCGCTGCTGGCCTTTGCCAGTTCGAGTGCCGTCGCTATCGCCTGTTCCAGGGTTTTACGCTGTTCTGCAACTTGGGAGAGTAATTTCATCGACCTGCCGTATAATAAGTTGATAAATACCTGCTGAGAAAACCGTTCTCAAGGTGGTAAAGATTATTTTGAGTCTAACAGACTCAGAGAACAATTTCGCAGTAGCCTCGTAACCTGATAGCATTAGCCTCTTTTTCAGGAGCCGTACCAATGACCAAGCAGCCCGACGACTGGCTCGATGATGTACCCGATAACGAAGAAGAAGAAGATGATGAGATTATCTGGGTCAGTAAAAGTGAAATAAAACGTGATGCCGAGGAGCTTAAGCGCCTTGGGGGTGAACTGGTGGAACTGGGGAAAAACTCCCTGGACAAGATCCCACTGGATGAAGATCTGCGTGCCGCGATTGAGCTGGCGCAGAAGATTAAGAAAGAAGGCCGCCGTCGCCAGATGCAGCTGATCGGTAAAATGCTGCGTTCGCGTGATGAAGAGCCGATCCGTACGGCACTGGATAAGCTGAAAAACCGTCACAACCAGCAGGTTGCGCTGTTCCACAAGCTGGAAGTGTTGCGTGACCGCCTGGTTGAACAGGGTGATGACGCGATCCCTGAGGTGCTGAACCTCTATCCGGATGCCGACCGCCAGCAGCTGCGTGCCATGATCCGTAACGCACAGAAAGAGAAAGCCACCAACAAGCCACCGAAAGCGTACCGCCAGATTTTCCAGTATCTGCGTGAGCTGGCCACCGCGTTGTAATGACGCACGATCAGGGCAGCCCGAAAAAACGGGTCTGCCCCTGCGCTCAGGGGCCAGTCGTTTTCCGGTCGGCCCTTTCAATCACGCTACAACACGTCTTACGCCAGGCGATCTAACAGCTTCTGATGTATCCCACCAAAACCGCCGTTGCTCATCACCAGGATAGAATCCCCCGGCTGGGCTTTTTTGGCGATCATTTCTACCAGCGTATCAATATCCGCACTCCACTGTGCTGGCTGGATGCAGGCATCAGCCACTTCGGCAACCTGCCAGGGAATATGATGCGGCTGATAGAGGAACACTTCATCTGCACGTCCCAGTGCCGGTGCCAGATCGTCCTTACTGACCCCCATTTTCATGGTGTTCGAGCGAGGCTCCAGCACGGCAAGAATACGTGCCGTACCGCCGACTTTTCCGCGAAGCGCCGCAAGCGTGGCAAGAATAGCCGTCGGGTGATGGGCAAAGTCATCGTACACCTTGATGCCATTGCTCTCCCCACGCAGTTCCAGGCGACGCCGGGCATTAATAAAGTCGTTCAGCGCCCGGCCCGCGTCCTCAGGCTTCACGCCCACGTGACGCGCCGCGGCAATCGCCATCATGCCGTTATGCATGTTGTGTTCACCGACCAGCGACCAGTTCACTTCGGCCACACGCTCACCGTCCAGTAAAACTTCCCAGTGGGAGGCATCCGGTGACAGCTTCTTTGCCAGCCAGTGACCGTTCTCGCCGACGGTTTCCTGCTCGCTCCAGCAGCCCATCGCCATCACCTGCTTAATGTTCGCGTCGTGCTCAGGCAGGATAATTTTGCCCTGCCCCGGTACGATGCGCACCAGATGGTGGAACTGCTTCTGCACGGCGCGCAGATCATCAAAAATATCCGCGTGATCAAATTCGAGATTGTTGAGGATCAGTGTGCGCGGGCAGTAATGTACAAACTTGGAACGTTTGTCGAAGAACGCACAGTCATACTCATCGGCCTCAATAACGAAGAATGGGCTTTTTCCTAAAGTTGCCGATACCTCGAAATTTCCCGGTACGCCACCGATCACATAGCCCGGCTCATAGCCGCAGGCCTGTAAAATCCACGCTGCCATGCCTGCCGTCGTGGTTTTTCCGTGGGTGCCCGCCACCGCCAGCACCCAACGGTCGCGCAGCACAAAATCGTGCAGCCACTGGGGGCCGGACAGATAGGGAATGTTGCGCTCCAGCACGGCTTCCACGCACGGGTTACCCCGGGTCATCGCATTGCCAATGATCACCAAATCCGGGGCGGGGTCGAGCTGTGAAGCGTCATAACCCTGAATTAAATCAATACCCTGCTTTTCAAGCAGCGTACTCATTGGCGGATAAACGTTAGCATCTGAGCCGGTCACTTCATGGCCAAGCTCACGGGCCAGCATCGCCAGTCCACCCATAAAGGTGCCGCAGATACCGAGGATATGAATACGCATAAAAGGTCCGTTTCGTAAAAGTTCTGCCCTAGTGTACCGCCCCCAACGTGCGGAAGAAACGGATTTGCCCTATGTTCTTTCGCGTTCAATCGGCTAAACTGCGTACGCATACGTTGGCAGTTTGTGAATCAAGCTGCTGCTCAACCGCAGATTCAGGGATTGTGTTATGAAAACGTTAGGCGAATTTATCGTCGAGAAACAGCACGACTTTCCGCACGCCACAGGTGAACTGACCGCATTGATCTCCGCGATCAAGCTGGGTGCCAAGATCATCCACCGCGATATCAACAAGGCTGGCCTGGTCGATATTCTGGGTGCCAGCGGCGCTGAGAACATTCAGGGCGAAGAGCAGATGAAGCTCGATCTCTTCGCCAATGAAAAGCTGAAAGCCGCACTGAAGGCACGTGGCATTGTCGCGGGTATCGCGTCTGAAGAAGAAGATGAGATCGTCATCTTCGAAGGCGTAGAAAACGGCAAGTACGTGGTGCTGATGGACCCTCTCGACGGCTCCTCAAACATTGATGTAAACGTTTCTGTCGGAACTATTTTCTCTATCTACCGCCGTATTACCCCACCAGGTACGCCGGTCACGGAAGAAGACTTCCTGCAGCCAGGCAGCCAGCAGGTTGCTGCGGGTTATGTGGTGTATGGTTCATCGACCATGCTGGTTTATACCACCGGCTGTGGCGTACATGCCTTCACCTATGATCCGTCGCTGGGCGTTTTCTGCCTGAGTGCGGAACGTATGACCTTCCCGGAAAAGGGTTACACCTACTCCATCAACGAAGGTAACTACATTCGCTTCCCACAGGGGGTGAAAAAGTACCTGAAATTCTGTCAGGAAGAGGATGCCGCCACGCGCCGTCCTTATACCTCACGCTATATCGGATCGCTGGTGGCTGACTTCCACCGCAACCTGCTGAAAGGCGGGATCTATCTCTATCCAAGCACGGCCAGCCACCCTAAGGGCAAACTGCGCCTGCTGTATGAGTGCAACCCGATGGCATTCCTGGCGGAGCAGGCAGGCGGTAAAGCCTCTGACGGTAAAAACCGTATTCTGGACCTGGTGCCGCAAAGCCTGCATGAGCGCTCGCCGTTCTTTGTCGGCAACGACCACATGGTGGAAGATACCGAACGCTTCCTGCGTGAGTTCCCGGATAACTGATAGCCACGCGCGCGGAGGCCCATCGGCTGTTCAGATGGGCCTTTGAGCAGAACTCGCTGAAAAAAGACGTCATTCCGCAGAACGGGGAGTGACATTTATCACTTTCAGCGCCGCACCCATGGCGAAATTGCTCAACCGCTTAAAATCGTCCTGCTGGTAGCCGAAGATCTTGCCGTCGGTCCGTGCGGCTTGCAGATCAATCAGCACCACGCCCAGCGTGGGTACCACCTTTTCCTGCCAGATAAACAGATACAGACGGTCGTCTATTTTCACGGTCTGACAGCGATCAACATCGGCCAGTCCTTGTTCCCCCCCCTGCAGACAGTGCCAGGCGTAACAGTCAGCGTTCAGATAAAGATGCTCGTAACACTCGTTCGGACTGTAACGATACTGGTTGCGCATCCCGGTCAGTTCATCGCTAAAGGTGTGGCGCACGTTCATATCGCTCCCTCCCTTAAACCAGCCAAAACGCACCTCCGCCTTGACTCCGGTTAGCGGCAAACCCAGTTTGATGCGCTGGAGTGCAGACAGGTGCGCCTGCTGCTGCGTGGGTAACTGACCGCGAACTTCGGTAAAACAGCCGCGATGATGGTCGCAGATCAGCGTCAGCGTCGATGCCGCCCGGCGGTGGTCGATAAAGTCGATAAACTCAATACCGTCACGTAATGAAGTCAGCCGGAACGCGACCGCTGGCTGACTTCCCCACGTCAGCGTTCCGTCCGGATAAAACTGGCACAGCACTTCTTCATCATGATGAAAACAAAACGTCAGTTTGCTCTGCCCGGGCGATGCCGCTGGCAACGTATCGCCGTCCGGGGCGAAGCAGGTGGCCAACTCGCCTACCGGAATATATTTCGCGTTATGACTCATGGGGTACTCCCTGTGCGTGATCAGATCCCCTGAGTGTTAACCGCAGCCGTTGCTGAACACCATCGTTCTTCCGGACGAGGCCATCGGCCGCCCGGAGGAATACAGTAGTCGGATGATCTGCGGTGAGGATGAGGGAGAGAACACAATGAACACTACGGGCTTTTTTTATGATGAACGCTGCTTCTGGCACAGCACCGGGCTTCATGCCACCACGTTACCGGTGGGCGGATGGGTTCAGCCCCCTGCGGGCAGCGGCCACGCGGAGTCACCGGAAAGTAAACGACGCCTGAAGAACCTGCTGGATGTCTCCGGGCTGTCAGCACAGCTGCTGCTGCGTTCAGCGCCGGCAGCCAGTGAAGAGGATTTACTGCGTATCCATCCGGCGCACTACCTGCAACATTTCAGGCAGGTCAGCGACAGCGGCGGCGGGATGCTCGGATTCGATGCGCCAATGGGACCGGGTAGCTATGACTATGCCGCCCTCTCTGCGGGTCTGGTCTGTGCCGCAGTCGGGGCCGTACTGACCGGAGAAATGGACAATGCCTACGCCCTGTCGCGTCCGCCGGGGCATCACTGTCTGCCGGATCAGTCGATGGGCTTCTGCTTTCTGGCCAACATCCCGATTGCCATTGAACACGCCAGAACCCGTTTTGGCTTGCAGCGCGTGGCGGTGGTTGACTGGGATGTGCACCACGGCAACGGTACGCAGCATATCTACTGGCAGCGTAATGATGTTCTGACCTTCTCCCTGCATCAGGACCGCTGTTTTCCGCCGGGGTATTCCGGTGAGAGCGATCGCGGTGCAGGGGCCGGTCTGGGTTATAACATCAATATTCCGCTGCTGGCGGGCAGCGGTCATGATGCGTATCTGTATGCCCTGGATCGGATTGTTATCCCCCAGCTTGAGCAGTTCCAGCCTGAGCTGATCATTATCGCCTGCGGATATGACGCCAATGCGCTGGATCCGCTGGCCCGCATGCAGCTTCACAGCGACAGTTTTCGCGCCATGACGGAGCGCATGATGGCTGCTGCCGCGCAGCTGTGCGGCGGCAGGCTGGTGATGGTCCATGAGGGCGGCTATGCGGAAGCTTACGTGCCCTTCTGCGGGCTGGCAGTTATGGAAACATTAAGCGGGATCCGCACGGCGGTAGAAGACCCGCTGCTGTCGTTTATCTGCCAGCAGCAGCCGCGCGAAGCGTTTATACAGTTCCAGCGCGACGCCCTTGACCAGCTGAGCGCCGAGTGCAGCAGCAGCAGGCGGCCCGGATAAAGCGGGTCCGCCCTCGGCTTTATGCGGTCTGTGCCACCTTAAACACGGCCATGGTGTGAACCAGCTGCTGAGACTGCTCTTCCAGCGACTGAGTCGCCGCAGCGGCCTCTTCCACCAGGGCCGCATTCTGCTGAGCGACTTCGTCCATCTGGGTCACGGCCTGATTTACCTGTTCAATACCGTGGCTCTGTTCCTGGGATGCGCTGGAAATCTCCTTCATCAGCGTGGTCACCCGCATCACTTCCGTTGAGATTTCGTCCATGGTTTCACCGGCTTTGGTGGCCATATCTGAACCTTCACTGACGCGGATTTGTGACTCGCTGATCAGGGTTCGGATTTCTTTCGCCGCTGTTGCGCTTCGCTGGGCAAGGTTGCGCACTTCGGTCGCGACGACGGCAAAGCCACGCCCCTGCTCTCCGGCGCGTGCCGCTTCGACTGACGCATTCAGGGCCAAAATATTGGTCTGGAAGGCAATACCATCAATCACACCGAGAATGTCGCCAATACGCTGCGAACTGTTGGAAATCTCTGTCATCTTCTCCATGACATAGCAGACCACTTCCGCACCACGATCGGCCGTATCCGATACGGCCCTGGCCAGTAAATGCGCCTGCTGGGCGTTATCGGCGTTCTGCTTAACCGTGGCGGTGAGCTGTTCCATGCTGGCCGCCGTCTGTTCCAGAGAGGCAGCAGACTCTTCGGTACGCTGTGAGAGGTTGAGATTGCCGGAGGCCAGTTCACGGCTGCCAATGTCGATCTGAATGCTGGCATCCCGCACCAGGCCCACCGAATGCTGAAGAGACGTTTGCATTGCTCCCAGCGCCGCATTCAGACGCCCCAGTTCATTATCACCGCTTTCCGGCACAGGCTGAGTCAGATCCCCACCGGCAACATGTTCAAGGTGTTTAATCGCACTATCAAGAGGCTTCAGCAGCATGACGCGCAGGATCATCCATGCCAGCGCCACCAGCAACAACGTCAGTACCCCGCTGACGAGGATCAGCACTGTCATCAGCGTTTGGTTATGAGCTGCCTGGGCCATCTGCTGTTCGCTGACCTCATCGGCATACTGGCCGAATGCGCCTACCGCCGTAGAGAATTGCCCCGCGAGATGAGAAAGATCCCCTTCCAGAACGGTGTAGTAATCGTCAGCATTCTGTTTTTTCAGTGCGTCCATGAGAGGGGTAATCCCCCTGGCAACGTAGTCCCGGTGAGTCGTTACTACCGCTTCGGCCAGTACCCTCCCATGCTCTGTCACCGTACCGGCATCAATGAATCGTTTCAGCTCGTTTTCGGACAATGCCACGTAGCTGGCAGAGCGTGTGGCAATGCTACCTGCTTCATCGGGCAGACCCACTTCGAGTTTACGTATCGCCAGCGCCGCGGTAGCACGGGCACGCAGCAGATTGCCGTTACTCATATATAACGCATTTAATTCAATGCCCTGAATGCGATTGATAACATCCAGTGAGCGATTTCCTTTCTGAATGGCGATAATCCCCATCACGCTGACAACCAACAGCAGCATGGTCATCAGGGCGAGTAACGCCAGCAAACCCGTACGTATTGAGATTCTTTTCAACATGATTATTTCCCGATAATGTGAAGTCCGGTCATTTCCTGTGCCTGAAACGACAAGGTTATCGGCAATAACATTACCCAGCTTTAACCATAACAATGATTAAATTGATCCAAAACAGGAAACCCGTAAGCGTGAATTAGGGGCATTTCAACGCTTTTGTTGTGGACAAACGTCAGAAGGGAAATGCACCTGAAGGAAAATACAGACGATGAGGAATTAGAACCCTGTAAAAAAAGAGAAATGATTTAACAATGATCAATAAACCAAATTAATCTCCTGACAGCCCTCGTCTTGTTCGGTGGCGAAAAGAGACTCCTGACAAGTGTCATGTCATCGCACTAAGAAAATCACAGATTGTAGAATTTTTAGCAAAACAGACATTTGCTATGCTGCACGAGAAATAACCACAAATACACCAAGGGATTTGTATGTTTGATAATGATACTAAGAGCGGCAGTCTGCCGCCTGATGACATTGGGCGAGATTGAGATGGCGAAGGAAATTTTTCGCGACACGATCATCTCCCCGTAAGTGTGGATCCATAAAGGCAGTGACTTGCCTTTTGGTCTGCAACTCAAGGGGGTGTCTATGTCACCCAATGGAGAAATGTACTTTCGGGTTGAATACAGCCCTGATTTTTCTAAAGCCGATATAAGAAGGCAGAACTCAGGTGCCAGGCGGGTTGATATCGCTTTACGCTCACCCACTAAGAAGATGAGACGCCGTTATATTGTCTCTGAATTCAACATGGTCAACGGTGAGCCACACCCCTTTGCACCGAGTGAATATTCCATACCCTAGCCCGACGTGGAGGATTAGCCATCATCGTGAGCCGGGCATCGCATAGCGCAGCATTTCACTGTCATTGATGCCCCGGCACGGAGCAATCTGAAAGGCGGAAAAAGGAAGGTACTTTGAAGATGACCTGGCTATAATACCCGGCACTCAACCTAAGATGATTGAAGGAATTCATAATGAGCTTGAACCTGGTACCAGCGGGTAAAGACCTGCCAGACGATATCTATGTCGTCATCGAGATCCCGGCAAATGCCTCTCCAATCAAATACGAAGTCGACAAAGAGACTGGCGCACTGTTCGTTGACCGTTTCATGGCGACAGCGATGTTCTATCCGTGCAACTACGGCTACATCAACCACACCCTGTCTCTGGATGGTGACCCGGTTGACGTCCTGGTGCCAACACCGTACCCGTTACAGCCTGGCTCTGTGATCCGCTGCCGTCCGGTTGGCGTGCTGAAAATGACCGACGAATCTGGCGAAGATGCCAAAGTTGTTGCGGTTCCACACAGCAAACTGAGCAAAGAGTACGAGCACATCCAGGATGTGAACGACCTGCCAGAACTGCTGCGCGGCCAGATCACCCACTTCTTCGAGCAGTACAAGGCGCTGGAAAAAGGCAAATGGGTTAAGGTTGATGGCTGGGAAGGCGTTGAAGCCGCGAAAGCAGAGATCGTCTCTTCCTTCGAGCGCGCGGCGAAGAAGTAATCTTCCAGCACAGCTCGTGCCAGTGAAGGTGCTCTTCCACTGACGCTGAAAAAACACCGCCAAGGCGGTGTTTTTTTTATCCCACTTCTCCGCTATTCGATAATCGATACCGTCATGTCATTCCCCGGCCGATAATCATCCTGGAGAGCAAAGAGCTGGTCTGTAAACACAGGATGCAGCGTCACAATAAAGTTCAAATGGCGCCCCGCGTCGACAATCTCGATCTCACTTCCCGGCAGCAGCGTGCCTGATTGCCGGCTAACGTCACTCTTTTGCCCCGAGAGTGGAGAAAGATCGCGGTAAGCCGTCGCACGATCGTCCAGCATCAGCGCAGAAATTTCTGCATCAAGTTGACCGTCGCGACCAAAGGCGAACTGCCGCTGACTGCCGCTACTGTCACTGAAGGCCAGTCGAATTTTCCGGGGTTCATCGCACTCCACCCTGAATACGGCTGCACGTGACGTCAGGTGATGTTTTCCATCAGGGCCTCGTGTGATCTGGGTATTTATCTGGCCATAATCCAGCATCCCTGTGCCCGTGCTGATGCGACATTCAGCCTGAACCCACCCTGAACATAGCAGTAGACTGACCGCCATCAGACGCATCCTTTGACGGTGGTGCGGGCGCGAACGTTTCCTAAAGTCCATTTTCCGTTCCTTCATGTGTTATCCCGTTAAAGCTGGCGATGCAGCAGATAAGTTAGCCATGATGCTCCAGCGGTTGTATAAACAGACCCGCGACATAGCCATATTTTGACAGGCTCTGGATCTGGATCTGCTTACTGTTTTTCAGAGCAGCGGCATCCTGGCCCTTAACGGTCAGTATTTCACCAGGAAGAATATAGCTTTTACTCAGCATGATATTTTTCATTGAGGGCAGCAGCACAACGGTCTGTGACAGTCGCACCACGTAACAGCTGGGGTTAGCAATGGTCAATACGCCGCTCCTTTCCGAGAATTTCAATGCTTCCCAAGGGTCGGACTTCATTGGCAGACCGGCAGGATGAATAATGATCGGGAGGTCCTGCCTGAGGCTTAAGCCCACCGTATTCTTGCCGCTCAGCGCTTGTACCGGGATCCCTTCCAGGATCACCCGCTTCATATGCTCTGTCTTGAGCGGCCCCCGGCTATGCAGTAAGAAGCGTAGCCGCTGAGTCTGACCCGCCGCCAGCCGGGTCACCGGCTGGGTCACCAGCAGCTGAGGCTGAGGATCGTCTGGCAGACTGTAGATCTTCACATACAGCAACGCCTCATGATCTGCGGTATTGGTGACGTTCAGGCTCCCGCCTTTTGCCTCTTCGTTGATCATTAACATCGAGGTTTCAGGTTTCATCACCGCCCCCGCCGGATGTGCGATGAACAGCGCCAGCAGGCTACACAGTATGTATTGACCCGCAGACCAGGATATACAGTGACGGATGATGACTGCCATCAGAGATACACAATATCGAAGGTTGCACTGCCGGCAATCGTCACTTCATCCGATGTTCCAAGGGCATCAAGGGCGACGATCCAGGGGGTAACATTCATATCAAAGACCACATTTTTTGCCGGTATCGGCACGCGCAGCATATCGGAGGTGAAAGACACAAGTTCCTCTCCCTGATACTTCCACAGCACACTTCCCTTCGCCTCTGCCCAGCTTTTCCCTTCATCGGCCGAGACGGTGATTTTTTGCATGGGATGCCCATCCACCATGGACCTGTCCGCCGGGGTATGAATGCGGTACGCACCGATATTTTTCCCCGCTTCGGTCGCTCCGAGGCTGAAACTGGTCTCTGCAGCCTTTCCGTCAATCTTCGCTTCCCCAGCTTTTTGAGCGATATCTCTGGCTCGCACGGCAAATAGCGTGGGCGTGTCACAGCTAATATTCAGCTTAATGTTTTTTGTCGTCAGAGGGGTGGATTTGGAGGATGAGAGGCTGGCAGCGCTAATCTGCTGCCAGTCGAGTATGCCCCCGCCATCAAAGCGAATATCACAGGAGGCGGGCTGAATAGTACCTCGTATCTGCAACGTGGCCTGGGTGCTGGCGGGAACCACAGTGCTGAGCATCATGCCCGTCAGCAGTGTGATAGCGGAAAGCATTCTTTTCAGTTCCATTGCACAATTCCTTTTTAAGACACAGGTCACAAGCTAAATGCAGACACCGCTCATTTTCTGATAGGGCCCGCCGTCCTCTGGATGATCTTCCAGCCGATAGGTAAAGCTGCAGCGCTTATCGCGCCCTGCCACATCAATCAGCAGCGTGGCTTTCTCCGGTGAGTTATTCAGATAGACCAGCCCATTATCGATAGCTATCGTGAGTAGCGTGCCCTGCTCATCCATCACCTTACTGCCACGCGGTAACGCCGAGCCATCGCTCAGGGTAAGATCCAGCAGTACCCGCCGACTGGTCAACACCGTGTAATTAATGCGCTTCACGCTTCCCCGCGCAAGTGTGACGGTGTGGTGGCCGTTATTAACATCCGTTTTTTTCGGCAGCGTTTCCGTATTCAGATCAAGGTTTCCGGGCCGCCACGCGGGAAGCTGAGGTGCCAACGCCAGCCCCCGCCAATCCGTCCAGGTGGTGCCCCCGGGCGTGCTGATCGCCACGTTTGCCAGCCTTTCATTCATAGCGATCATGCCAAAGGTCTGTCCGACAGGGAGGGGGGAGAACAGGATATTTTTACCCACTATGGCGATGCCACCGCTACCGCTTACGGAGTAGTTGCTGGAATGATTGCCGCTATGCCCTGCCGATGCAGAAAAATTGGTGTAATGCAGGTTGGCACTGAGCCCCCCCTGCACTGACTGGCTATGCTGTTTCAAATCCCGCTCTGTTGACAGGTTGTAACCCACGTCACGGTTAACAGGACCGCTGATCTCGCTGCCTAACTGGCTACGCTTTCTTGAGCTACGGTAATAGCTGTTGACGTATTGCTTGCCTAAAGGAAGGCTGGCGTTAACCGACAGCTGTTTATTGCTTTTATATATGCCCGTACTGTGAGAAAAACTCACCGTCAGTAGCATCTTTTTAATGTTGGTGCCCCAGCTCACCATATTGTAGCGAGTCGTCGGCGAGGCCCTGTCAAAGCTGGTGCTTTCAGAATGGCTGAGGGAAAATGTGCCTAGCAATGGGGTCGCCCAGCTGGCTGATAACGTGTACTGCGTATTATCTTTATCGTAATAATCCTGGTTTGGCATACTGGCTTGGTTAAGTGAGGCAAACGAGGGCGTACTTTTACTGACACTGCCTCCTATCGAAAGTGCTTCGGTGAGCAGGTAATCTGCCGACAGCGACAGCCGCGCACTGCGTGCTCCGTGATAGCGGTCATTGGCTGCCGTTATCTGCGCGGCAAGCTGTAACCCCTGCGACACCTGCTGACCCACCGACAACGCCACAGATTGATATTTATCCGACAGCAGCAGGCCCGTCTGTGCCAATAAACGCCCCAGTGGTCGCCAGTTCTGATTCATGGTGAGCAAGCGCGGTGCCCCCGACCGCCCCACGCCAATAGAGCGAAGCTTGCCGGTGGCCAGAGAAAAGCCCCTTCTGCCGCGAGGGTTTACGCCAATCATTCGGTTAGCCTGGATGGTAAACTGCTGTCGCTGACCGTTGGTTTCCAGCACGGTAATATCCAGATCGCTATTAAGGTTTTTTAGCGGAATTCGGTCTAAGCGAAATGGCCCGGCGGGCACCAGCGTGTTATAAACTAGCATACCGTACTGGCGCACTTCTACCCGTGCCTGAGGGGTGTTCGCAATACCTTCAACAACTCCCTGAGTTTCACTCTCTTGCTGGAATCCCTCATCCGGGATGATCTGAATGCCGTTAATATCACCCAGTTCGAACAGCGTATTGCTGACACCAATTTGCCCAACCTGGAAGCGCTTCTGCCAGCGTTCAAAGGTACGTTCGGCATACAGTGAATTCATATCAGAACTGAGTTTTCCGTTCTGCTGACTAAACTGCTGCCAGCTGCGCACCATCCAGTTGGAGACATTGAAACCGTCTTCCAGCGTGAGAAAACTGTAACGATTATTGCTACCTTTGCTTCGGTTTACCGAACTGAAATAGTTATAGTTCAGCAACGCCCCCAGCCCCCCAGGTTCACCGGTGATCGCCTCATCCTTCGGGAGTAAGCGTTCCTCCGGTACAACGAGACTGGCGGAAAGGTTTTGCGTATCAAAACGGATGCTGATGGCAGGATCGTGCTGCACCCAGTCATAACAGTCTGAATCGGGCAGAGGTTCGCTTTTGGGCAGCTTTAAACCCAGTTGATTAAGCAACTCAGGGGTAAAACACAACCTGCCATCCGGATTAAACTCCACATCGAAAGCGCCACGAAACTCCCCATTGACGCTGATATCCACCAGCGCGGGTCCGGCGGGAAAGAGTGACTGGTTGGCGAGCAGGGTCAGTAAAGCAGGATCAATCCCTCTGGCCTTAAGGATCGTTTCAGTCAGAGAATCACGCGAAGCCAGGGTCGCAGGAGAAACGGAGGAGGCCTGCACTTTTTGCAGCTGCTGAGAATGTTCGGTTTTTTCCTGCGCGCAGAGGTAAGCTGGTGTAAGGACACCCACCGTGAGCAGCGCACAGTGGCATAATTTATTTGAGTTAAAACGGTAAGAGCACGACACAGGTTAATCCCCATGGCTGATGGGGAGCTCGACATTACCAACCTCATACCCAAACTGTGAAACGGTATTAATACGAACGTTGATGGCTTTTGCCAGCGCTTGTTTATCAGAAAACGCCACGGATATTGTTTCCCCCGGGAGGATGTAGCTTTTGCCGAGAGCCACTTTTTTATTACCGGGCAGGAGGGTGAAGTTGGGTGCTAATCTGACCACCCAGGCACCAGGATTGTGTATCGTCAGCTTTTCCTTTTTGACCAGCCACTGTAAGTTTTTCCAGGGCGTGTTATTCCTCGCCAGTCCTTCAGGATGGATAATCACGGGCAGATTCTGCCGTATACTGATGTTTACGCTATTATTGCCCCCGGTGGTGAGAGGAATACCTTCAAACGTTACACGCTTTATATGTTCGGTGGTGAGCGGACGATCGCTGGTTAAGACAAAACGTACTCGCTGAGTCTGGCCTGCCGCCACGCGCATAACAGGTTGAGTCACAATCAGCTGGGGAAGTTTATCGTCTGACAGATCAATGACCTTAACATACAGCAATGCATCCTTATCATCGGTATTGGTCACGTTAATACTGCCGCCACCTGCCTCCTCCTGAATTAATACCAATGACGTTTTCGGCTGCATCACCGCACAGGAAGGGAATGTAACGACTAAAGAAAATATTGACAGACATAGCCGAAAAAGTTTGATCAACATAGTATTCATCCATGAATTCTATAAAAAAGCCACCGGCATGACACACTCTGGCTTGTTACAAGGAACCGTACTGCCGGTGGCAACTTCAATTAAATATAAACAACTTCAAACGTGGTGCTGCCTTTCAATTCGACGTCATTTCCCCACGCTGGTCCAGCAACTGGGGCTATCCAAGGATGAATTTCTAATGCAAATGATTTATTCATTGCGCTATCACGAAGATATTTAGTCTGACTATCGCTGGTGCTAATATCCAGTGCAGCATCATTCCCGAGAGCGGAAGAAGGGAAGTAGGCGTAATCTGCATTAGCAGGCTTTTCATTCCACTTGCCATTTTTGAAGGTTACTAATGCAGTTGCTTTGCCTTTATCAGCGGTGCTGCCCGCGGTCAGCGCTTTAATGCTATAGCCGCCAACAGGAGCATTTTTCTCAGAGGTTGACGTGAAGTTAAAATAGCTGTCCCTCAGTGATGGATCGGGACCCAACGGTGCAACACCCTTCGTTGCATTATCAATGGCTTTAACAGCGAACATCATTTTTGCCGGACAATTTACGTTCAGCGTCAGCTGCTTCGCAGGTAACTCAGTGAACAGCTCATGGTGCAGCGATGTAGGGTCAATATTATCCCACTCCAATGAGGCGTTAGGAAGTTCGACATTACAAGCACCAGGCACGATGGTAGCTTTAAGGTTAAGCGTTGCGCTTCCACCCGCCAGCGCCTGCCCTGAAGCAATGAAACCCATAACCAATGCGGCAAGAGCGTTAATCTTTTTCATTTAATAATCCCTTATATAACAAAAACCTAGGTCAATACCCCACTCAATAGTGGCAGACATGACCGTCTTTACAAACGATGGCAAAAAATGCTCTTTTCGCCACGTTTATTCTTTGAATGCTCCGTTTCCTGTAAATGAAAAGACATTAAAAAATCGTTCATCAACTCATTATAATTGCTTAAGCAAACGTCAGTTAGTTCTTATCATAACGCAATCCATTAACGATTAAAGAAAGAAACAAAACAACAACGAGAGTATGCATAATAAACAAAAAACCCGAGATGACAATAATATAACTACGAAAAAAAACCAAAAAAACATTACTCCACATGACAGTGAGAATTCAGGAATAAAAACCACGAAGACACCTCATCCCAGCAAATGGAATAATCCCAACCAAAAAAAAATAAGATATTACTTAGAGGGTGTGCGCTTATTATTTCTCATAAGTGAACGCGTGATAGCATAAACAAAGCATGACATAAGGGAAGGGTTAACCGCTAGGATTTAAACAATCTTTTTTTCGTCATAAAAAATCAAAGCCGCCTTCTAAGAAGGCGGCTTGTTTAGTGTGAACGACAGAAAAATCGGCAACTACTCTGCATCTCGCAGCAGCCAGTCACCGCTGGAGATGCGCTTTTTACCGGTGACCGAACGCTGATACACGTACAGCCAGGCACTACCGTAAGGGGTGGATAACAGCTCACGCTTATACTCACCGCCTTTGGTCCTGAGCGCATCCAGTTCGCCCAGCGTGGAGGCATCAATTCGGTACACTTCACAATAAACCTGGCCCTCACCCGCTACAACGCCCGGGTAATGACCAAGATTGTAGAGCACGTAGCCGTCGATCTGATGATCGCCCAACCACTGCCCGTTCGTCATCCAGTGACTGTTACCTTGCTTACGCCGCAGGCTACCATAGACAATTATTCGCATTGCTAAAACTCAAACTGATAGAGCACATCCAGTGCCTGATCGATACCAGACACGGCTTCCAAATAGAGTTTGGGCATCAGGCGGTAACGCAGCGTTAACGTCGCCAGTGAATCAAATATGCCAACACCGTATTTTACCTGTAGACCCGGCAGTACATAGCCACTGACCTGCACCTGCTGACTATCGCCAACCCCTGCAGTATCCAGCGCCAGATTACTGACCCCGAAGGTCTCACCGATTTTACCCACAACCTGACCACTTTGTGCAACCCCCAATCCTACCAGAGCGGAAGTTAATGCATCACTATCGCTACCAGAAGCGCCTAATCCCTGTCCGCGAAGCAGATAGGATAGCGCTTCCTGTTGCGATTTCGCCGGGTCAGAGAAGATCTCCACCTTGGGTTCATCCGCCAGTCCGGTCACGCGCACACCTGCGGTGACATCATCTTCAGTGGCTTCCGGGTTTCGTATCGCTTCGATATTAACGTAGGGTTGATCGGGCGGGCCGGAGAATTGCAGCTCACCTTTACGCACAATCAGGTCCTGACCGTAAGCGTGGAAACGACCCGACGGGATATTAATCTGGCCATTCAGTCCCAACCCTCGTTTATCCTGAGCCAGCTTCAGGTCGCCGTTCAGCTTTGCTTTCAGACCGAAGGCGCTCAGACGGACATCATTACCGACGTGAATAATCAGGTTGCTGTTAATGGGAATACCGCTGGTTTTGGGTGCCACCGGCTTCAGATCTTTATCAAGCATCACCTCGTCAGAAGAGACACCCACCGCACTTTCCGGGACCTCCTGCACCGTAATACGGGCCCACGGGATATCCACACGTCCGTCCAGATTAAACAGCTCTGGCGTCGCTTCAAATACCAGGTCTGGCGAAACATCCATCCTGACCATCGGTGGTACCGTGACGCGGACCCTGCTCCCTTTCGCCGCAATACGGGCACGCCATGCTTCCAGCTGGTTCCAGTCTGCATCGCCGTTTAAGGCAATCTGCCCCTGTGATGTCTGGATGGCGCCCTCCAGGGTAGAACTCATACCGTTAAACACCATCGACAGGTTAGCGGCTGTCAGGTCCACCGGCATGAAGCTACCGTCAACGTCAACATTGCGCAACCCAAGCTGACCGTACACCTGCGGCCGTTGCAGATCGCCCCCCAGACGCAGATTGCTGTTGAGCATCCCGGTGATTTTCTCTCCTTTCATCAGCGCAGGGTTCAGCATTGCCAGCGACAGGCTGGTGATGTTGACGTTACCGGACAATGTCCGCCGCCCTTCGGGATCGGCAATCTGCACGTTACCATCAAGCTGACCGTTGTTGGCAATGCGGATCAACCAGTCAAGTTGCGCCCGGCCATTTTTCAGGGCGGCGTTCAGGTTGAGCGTGCTGAACGCGATCGGCAGGGTATTGCCCTGCACATCCTGCTCCACTTTTACACCGTTGCCTTTCAGGGAAACCCGTCCGGTCGGCAGCGCGCCATCGGCAGTCCAGCTGACGTCCGCATCGCCGCTGAACACGCCGGTCAGTTGGGTAGCTTCCGGCATAAACGGCTTGATCATCGCCAGATTGAAGCGGCTGAGGACGACGCGCGCACGGCCCGATGGCCCGGCTTCGATGGTTTGCGGCACACAAAGTTCTGCGTTAGGATTCTGCCAGCAGTGAGGTCCGATGCTGACCGTCTGTTTCGCATTCAGGTAGTCCAGCGCGATGGCGCGGGTTAAGCGCCACTCCCCCACCGGCGTATCAAAGCGGGTGTTGTTAAGATTACCCTGCCAGCGCTGTGTCGCACGATCAAAGCTGCCGTTTAGCGCTAACTGCCCTGAGACCGGTTCCCCCTGGACGACGAGCTTCATCTGATGCTGCTTTTCAGTGCCGCTGGCATCCAGCGTCAGCAGATTGACCGCCAGTGCGTCCTGCTTAAGCTGTTCAACGCGCAGTTTAAGCTTGCCCTGGATCTGCTCGCCCGAACTGACGTCACCATCGAGTTTAATACGCCCAATGCGCATTGCCTGCCAGCGCAGTCCGGTCGCCGTCAGGTCGGCCAGCAGCTGCGGGGTTGTCAGGTCGCCACGGGCGCGGATGGTGCCTTTCGCTACACCGCCGAGGCCCGGCAGTGCATTGTCCAGGTGCTGAGCATCAATATCAGCATCCAGGTTCAGCTTATCACCCAGCGATCCTTTCAGATTGACGTTGTTACGCCCCAGCACCAGCTTAATCCCGGGGATATCCCACTGATTGTAACTGTTACCGTACAGCGTACCGTCAGCGCTGACCGCATTATTCCGCACGTTACCCTTAAGTTTCAGCTCCGGGACGCGCATCTGCCAGCTACCGCCGTACAGGCTGCCACGCGTGGAGATTTTGCCATCCAGCTTCGCCGGCCAGTCAGGATACTGTTTCGCGGTGTTAATGCCTGACAGCGTAAGCTCGCTGCGCCAACTTATCGCTTTCCGCCAGTCCACCAGCGCCGTCAGATCGGTATTGCCCTGCAGGGCCGCCAGCCGCAGTTTATCCAGCGAAAACTGTTCAACGTTGCCTTTACCGTCCAGTGTCAGCGTCGCTGGTGGCAGATCCTGTCCTTTCAGCGCGGCTTTCAGGGACATCACGTAGTCTGTCGCCTGACCTTTGAACGTAAAGTTAACATTGTCGGCCTGATACTGTGCCTGCCCATCTAACGGCCAGCGCAACTGAGGGCTTTGTAAGGTCATATTCAGCGGTAAGCCCACTTCAGCCAGCCTCGTATCCGCATCAAGCTGTGCGCGCACCGGACCGGAAAGGTTCAGTCCCAGCGTCAGCGTATCGCGCAGCCCACCGCCCAGCGTCATTTTGATCTTCTCACCTTTGATCGGATCAACGTTGATCTGGCTGTAAAGCGTGAAACTCACCGGCCAGTCACCGCTGAGTGTCGCCTGCCCCTGAGCGTTAAGCTGTCCCTGCGGTGAGTCGACATCCAGCGTCTGCAACTGCAGCTGATTATTTTCGGTTTTGGCCTTCACCAGCAGTCGCTGTACAGCGATATCGGTATCCCCCGTAATCCGCAGCTGCTCGCCGAGGATCTCCTGCACGTCGACATCCAGCGGCAGGGTAAACGCCGGCAGATCCGGCAGCACAGGTTTAGCAAACATCGCCGTGAGTGTTTCACCCAGCGAGGGTTCACCAGCAGCAGGCCGCTGCACTTTCGGCTGAACAACCTGCTCATCGGCGACTTTCGCCGCCTTCGGCAGCGCAATCAGTAAACCCTGAATATGCGTCGGCGTCAGCGTCATAGAACGCCCCTGCCAGTGCAGCCCGCTGGTGAAGTCGGCCAGCGAAATGGCCGTATCATCAATTTTTATATTGATGTTATGCAGCGCCAGCCGGCTGAGGGTGAGGGGATAAGGGGTGCTGATGTCACCGCCGCTGCTCTCTTCCTCTACCGGCGGGTTGGCGGGTGGCGGCATCTTTTTGCTGTCCACAACCACGTTGACGTCTTTCAGCGCCAGGTCATTGACGCAGAACGCGCTCTGCTTCAGGCAGCCGAGCTTCAGGGAAAGATGAAGCTCACCCGCATTGACGGTAACGCCCGGCATTTCATACTTCACGCCAGCGATCGTCAGGTCACGCCAGCCGCCTTTGACCTGCTGGATATCCAGCCCCGGAACCCAGCGGGCCGCTCCGTTCAGTACCATATGCAGGCCGCTGGTCGTGCCAATGAGAAATGCGATGCCGCCAAACAACAGCACAATAAAAATCAAAATGCCAATCAGGCCCTTTTTCCACCACTTCATAGTTCAGGCCCCAGTCCAATGTAAAACTGAATATCGCGATCGTCCCGATCGCCAATCGGCCGGGCTATGTCCAGCTTGATCGGCCCGACGGGGGACTGCCAGCGCACGCCAAAACCGGCACCGGTTTTAAAATTACTCTGCTTGATATCATTGACCGCCTCACCGGAATCAACAAACACCGCCCCCCACCACTTTCCGGTGACGTTATATTGATACTCCAGCGATCCGGTGGCCAGCTTGGAGGCACCGGTCAGCTTTCCTTCGTCATCCCGGGGGGAAATACCTTTGTACTTATAGCCGCGGATGCTGCGGTCACCCCCGGCAAAGAAACGCAGATCGGGTGGCACTTTTTCAAAATTATTGGTTTCAATCCAGCCGAGGTTGCCCCGCACCACAAACCGGTGTTTGTCTTCCAGCGTGCGGATCCAGACGTTTTGTGCCTGCATCACCGCAAAGTCGATATCTGAGCCCCAGGTGGTGTCAGAAACATCGACTGAGTAGCGCTGCGAGTCACCCCACGTCGGCATCAGACCGCCGCGCGAGCGCGTACGGTTAACGCTGACACCCGGGTAGATCAGCATCGTGGTGTTGGTGACACTGCCCTGAGTAAAGTGGTCAAGACTCCAGCGCAGATTGACGGCGCGTTGCCAGCCGCTGGAGCTGTCCCAGTAGCGTGACGCGGCCAGCGTGGTGGAGTCGGCCTTGGTGTCATTAAGATCGGTACGTTTGAGTCCCCCCTGCAGCAGGTAATACTGCTCCAGCGGGCTTTTGCGCAATGGCATCTTATAGCTGAAATCTAACTGCTGTTCCGGTGCCGAAATATTGGCACTGGTACTGAAGCTGTGCCCACGGTCATTGACCCAGGGCTTCTTCCAGGTGGCCTTGACGCGCGGGCCGACGTCCGTCGAGTAACCGACACCGGTTTCAATCGTGTTCTCGGTGCGCGGCGAAACGACGCCATGCAGCGGCAGCACCTTGCTGTCACGTCCTTTATCAAATTCGGGGGCAATCACCACCGAATTAAACCAGCCGGTTGCGGATAAGCGGCGGTTAAGCTCTGCCAGATCGCGGGAAGTGTAGTAATCCCCCTTTTTGAAGGGCACCAGATTTTGCAGATAATCATCACGGATTTGTGAACCTTCGAAGCTGACATCGCCAAAGCGATAGCGCTGGCCGCTGTCATAATCGAGATCCCAGAACGCCTCACGACGTTCCACCGACACGCCCAGCTGACTTTTGCGGTAGTCACCGTCAAAGTAGCCTTTACGTAACGCCATATTGCTCAGCGAACTTTTGAACTTCTCGTAATCACCGTGGTTAAGTATCGTACCCAGCTTGGGTTTTCCGTTACGCACCAGTGCCTGATAATCTTCATCCGTGCGGGCTCCGCCGCGCAGGATCACCGTTTCTCCGGCGATTTTCACCGGCTTCCCCGGCGTGACCCGGGCCAGCAGCACCTGGCGTTTGCCGCCCTCAGGCGGTGGCAGCAGCTCGAAATCGATCTGCGGTTCATAGTAACCGAGCGCTTTAAGCCCTTCTTTTACGGCATCGCTGACGCGCGAACGAAACCGCCCGTCGGAGGTGACTTCATCATTGGTGATGGTGGATAAACGTGCCCTGACGTTCTTTTGTAATTCCCCGGATAACCCTGTTACCTGCAAACGAACATTCGCAGCCTGGGCGACAGGCGCGACGATCAGCAGGCAAGACATGCAGTACACATGAATTCGTGGCACGCTTACTCCCGTTTTTATTGCCAGCCCGCAATCCAAAGGGCTTAATCTGGTAAAAAATAATTTGCCTGGCGTTTAAAAAACGTGCAATGAGTATCACCCTACCCACTCTTCCGCTTCGGTCAATCGGAACCTAAGGCAAATTTTGTGCTTATTCTCTGCAAAGTCACGCCACGTTACAACCCGACATCGCAATTAGGTTTAAATGGAGTGTAACGTGCTATCAGTATGAGACAAGTCACAAACCCTCACACTGGCATAAACGCCCCCCTTTTGGTCAGACAGGCAGGCTGTCAGGCGGCGTCGGGTAATAAAAAAGAGCAGTCAGTGCATCCGTCGATAAACCCGATGTTTTTTGTGCCTTTATAATGAATCCACGTCTGATCACTGCCGCAATTGTAAGCGCCCGACACCACAGCTATAATCACCCCACAGGACGCACCGCGACCTGATTACCCTTCTGCCCCGGCACACGGCCGAACCGCAGACATTTTTGGCACGGATAGCCCTGAATCGCTGAACTCCCTGATGTGATGTACGCAGAACCAAAACGCTGCGCGCTGCCCAGGCCAAAAATGACAAGTGATTAACCCGGCCTTCTCTTTTCGCGCGATTGCTTTCCTGATTGCCCACTGAGCCGAGCCAAATAATGGATGTTTTATGTTAGACAGCTTCCTTGTCATCGTACTGCTGATCGCCATCAGCTCATTTTTTTCTCTTTCAGAAATCTCGCTGGCGGCCGCTCGCAAAATAAAACTTAAGCTGCTGGCCGACGAAGGCAATATCAACGCACAACGCGTACTGAAGATGCAGGAAACGCCTGGCATGTTCTTTACTGTGGTGCAGATTGGCCTGAATGCCGTGGCGATCCTCGGGGGTATTGTCGGTGATTCCGCGTTTTCCCCCGCCTTCCGAACGCTATTCGAACGTGTGACAACACCGGAAATGGCGGAGAGCATCAGCTTTGTCTGTTCTTTCACGCTGGTCACCAGCTTGTTTATCCTGTTTGCCGATCTGTTCCCCAAGCGTCTGGGCATGATCGCGCCGGAAACCATGGCGCTCAAAATCATCAACCCGATGCGCTTCTGTCTGTTCCTGTTCCGCCCGCTGGTGTGGTTCTTTAACGGTGGGGCCAACATCCTTTTCCGCCTGTTTAAAATCCCGCTGGTGCGTAAAGACGACATCACCTCTGACGATATCTATGCGGTAGTCGAAGCCGGTGCGCTGGCCGGGGTACTGCGTAAGCAAGAGCATGAGTTGATTGAAAACGTCTTTGAGCTGGAATCACGAACCGTGCCCTCTTCCATGACCTCCCGTGAGAACGTGGTGTGGTTCGATCTGCACGAAGATGAGAGCAGCCTGAAAGAAAAGATTGCCCGCCATCCGCACTCGAAGTTCCTGGTCTGTAATGAAGATATTGACCATATCGTGGGCTACGTCGACTCTAAAGAGCTGCTGCTGCGCGTGCTGGGTAACCAGAGCATGACGCTGAACAGCGGCCTGCAGATCCGTTCGGCGCTGATCGTTCCCGATACGCTGACGCTGTCCGAAGCGCTGGAGAGCTTTAAAGCCGCCGGAGAAGACTTCGCGGTGATCATGAACGAATATGCCCTGGTGGTCGGTATCATTACCCTTAACGACGTGATGACGACGCTGATGGGCGATCTGGTCGGTCAGGGAATGGAAGAGCAGATTGTGGCCCGTGATGAAAACTCATGGCTGGTGGAGGGCGGCACGCCAATTGATGATGTCATGCGCGTACTGCATATCGATGAATTCCCGCAGTCCGGTAACTACGAAACGATTGGCGGCTTTATGATGTTTATGCTGCGCAAGATCCCGAAACGTACCGACTTCGTAAAATTCCACGGCTTTAAGTTTGAAGTGGTGGATATCGACAGTTACCGCATCGACCAGCTGCTGGTGACCCGCATTGATGCGCGTCCGACCACGCCGGTATTGCCGAAAGATCCTGAAGAACAGCCGTAAGGTCACTGGCGTCCCGGCTGGCTAATCTCACCCACAAAAAAGGCGCTAAAAGCGCCTTTTTTTCAGTTAAATTCGGTCTGTAACCGCAGAACCTGCCGGTTCACTTCCGACATTACACTGTAATGCTGCTTATCTTTAACGCGCGGGATGAGGATTTTACCCTTATCAAACTCAAACGCGCCGACATCCTTGATATACAACCTCCCGCGAAACAACGTCTTAACGTATTTCGCAACCTGCAACGGGTTATATTTTTGGAAGATTTTCATTTTGAATCCACTCCTGAAACATTAACTACGCCTCGTCGTGGCCAAGCCGGACACGAACCGGTGAAACGCAAAGTGCCATAACTATAGAACATCGTTTGCTTCCAATGTTCCTAAAATTGAATTTTTTTACTGTGTTTACACATCATGACAGAACTCTCTGTTACCTGACCGTACACACGCAGTATAAACCTTCAATATGCAGGGATTTGTGCGATGTGTTGCAAAGATGTTATTTCGATGCGACAGCAGCATCATCCGCGCTTATTATTTCAGTAGCATGACTAACTGATCAGACCACTTACACTACTGGAGCCACCATGAAACTCGCCCGTCATCTCGCGATAATGATTTCCCTGCTGCTGCCCTTCAGCGTCGCCGCCAGTAACATCCGGGTTGACCAGCGCCTGGCCCCCGTCGGCGTGGAAGATAAGGGAGAACTTGTCTATCAGAAGGATCAGTTTAGCTATAAAAACTGGAACAGTGCCCGGCTGAGCGGAAAAGTGCGGGTCATCCAGCACATTGCCGGCCGCTCATCCGCGAAAGAGCAAAATGCCGCGTTGATTGAAGTGATTAAAGCGGCGAAGCTGCCGCACGATCGCTATCAGACCACCACTATTGTGAACACCGACGATGCGATCCCGGGCACCGGCATGTTTGTGCGCAGCAGTATCGAAACGAATAAACAGCAGTTCCCATGGTCGCAGTTTATTGTCGACAGTCAGGGGGCAGTGCATCGGGCATGGCAGCTGGAAAGCGGCGGCTCGGCGATTATTGTGCTGGATAAAGAGGGGCGGGTGCGCTTTATCAAAGAAGGTGCATTGACGCAGGATGAGGTGAAGAAGGTGATGGCGCTGTTAACGACATTACTTCAGCGGTAAGCGTTAGCGGCCGACCCGTGCTTCGATCGGCCCTGCGGCCGCTATGTTGAACCTATCCGGGCCGATCCGCTTTTCCGGCCGGCCCCTGAAGATCAATAAATGGACACGCGGAAGCCTGGGTTAAGGAAGGACTCACGCGGCGTATAGTCAAGGGTTTTACCCTGCCAGTCATGCACATGAGCGCCAGCCGCCAGGGCTACCGCATGACCTGCGCCGGTATCCCAGATATTGGTTGGCCCAAAGCGTGGATAGAGCTGCGCCTTTCCTTCTGCCACGAGGCAGAACTTCAGCGATGAGCCTATTGCGGTCGTCTGGTGCTCACCCATCTGCGCCAGATACTCTTTCAGTTCTTCATCTGAGCTGGCATGCGAACGGCTGATCACCACCAACGGCGGACGCGCGTCCTGCACCTGGATCGGCACCTTATGTCCGCCCTCGTCCTTCCAGGCTTTGCCTCCGGCCGCAGAGTACATGACGGCCAGCACCGGGGCATAAACCACCCCCAGCACGGGTTTTCCCTCACGGATCAGCGCAATATTCACGGTGAATTCACCGTTACGCTTAATAAACTCTTTTGTGCCGTCCAGCGGGTCAACCAGCCAGTACTCCTGCCAGTGCTGGCGGACGTTCCAGTCAGCCGGATCTTCTTCGGACAGCACCGGGATATCGGGAGTGAGCGCCGTCAGACCGGCAACAATCACCTTATGTGCGGCAATATCAGCCGCAGTGACGGGAGAATCATCTGCTTTATGCGCCACATCCAGCGGTGCCTGGCCGTCGTATACCTGCATAATGGCATCACCGGCTTCACGGGCTATCTGGCAAATTTGATCTAACACTGTCCACCTCCTGAAAGTCGGGCGTAATTATGGCCCCAGCCTGTATCCTGAAGTCTCTGTAATGAGGATAGCAGCTTGCCGCGTGGGGCGATTTATCCTGATCGATGCGCCAGGCAGCTATTACATTTCAACAGCATAACGTACCCGCCGCTGACGGACACGGTTTCCTGTTATTTTCTGCCTTTTTCCTCTCGTTCCTTACCCCGGAGTAGCACTCAGGCAACGGACAGGGTTAAATCCGCGACTTTCATCACAATTTCCTGTAATGACACGACACAATTTCACACTATTCTGAGATGGTGACGAAAGTTTAAACCGGAACATAAAGGGAGCACGCATGTTCAAGTCTTGCCTTACGCTGACCGCACTGCTGGTCAGCCATTCACTGGCCGCCGCCACGGTGGATTTCCGTCTGCTGGAAACCACCGACCTGCACAGTAATATGATGGATTTTGATTACTACAAAGATCAGCCCACCGAAAAGTATGGGCTGGTGCGTACCGCCTCGCTGATCGCCAGCGCCCGTCAGCAGGCGACGAACAGCGTACTGGTCGACAACGGGGATGTGATACAGGGCAGCCCGCTGGGTGACTACATGGCGGCGAAAGGACTCAGCGAGGGCGATATTCATCCGGTCTACAAAGCGATGAACACCCTTGATTACACCGTGGGCAATCTGGGTAATCACGAGTTCAACTATGGCCTGGATTATCTGAAAAAAGCCCTTCACGGAGCGCGCTTCCCCTATATTAATGCCAATGTCATTGACGCAGGTACCGGCAAACCGCTGTTTACGCCCTATCTGATTAAAGCCGTTGAGGTACGTGACCGTGACGGCAAAACGCACAGCCTGAAGGTCGGCTACATCGGCTTTGTCCCACCGCAGATTATGACCTGGGATAAAACCAATCTGACCGGCAAAGTGACCGTTGACGATATCACTGCCACCGCGAAAAAGTGGGTTCCTAAGATGCGAAAAGAGGGGGCTGACCTGATTGTGGCTATTCCTCACTCCGGGCTCTCCAGTGAGCCTTACCACGCGATGGCCGAGAACTCCGTGTATTACTTAAGCCAGGTACCGGGCATTGATGCGATTATGTTCGGCCATGCTCACGCGGTCTTCCCCAGTGCCGATTTTGCTGACATCCCGGGCGCGGATATTAAACAGGGTACGTTGAACGGTATTCCGGCGGTCATGCCGGGCATGTGGGGCGACCATCTGGGGGTGATTGATCTGGTGCTGAATAATGACAGCGGAGGCTGGCAGGTAGGCAGCGCCCGTGCGGAAGCCCGTCCGGTGTATGACAAAGCAGGCAAAAAATCGCTGGCGGCAGAGGACCCAGCTCTGGTGAAGGTGCTGGCGGACGATCATGCCGCCACGCGTGAGTTTGTCAGCCAGCCGATTGGCAAATCAGCGGATGTGATGGCCAGCTATCTGTCGCTGGTGCAGGATGACCCGACGGTACAAATCGTTAATAACGCCCAGCGTGCCTACACCAGGCACTTTATTCAGGGCGATCCTGATCTTTCCCGCCTGCCCGTGCTGGCAGCCGCGGCCCCGTTTAAAGCCGGTGGCCGTAAAAACGATCCGGCAAGCTATGTCGAAGTGGAGAAAGGACAGCTGACCTTCCGCAATGCAGCCGATCTTTATCTCTATCCTAATACCCTGGTGGTGGTCAAAGCCAGCGGTGAGCAGGTTAAACAGTGGCTGGAGTGTTCCGCCGGGCAGTTTAATCAGATTGATGTCCACAGCAGCAAACCGCAGTCGCTGATCAACTGGGATTTCCGTACCTATAACTTTGACGTGATTGATGGCGTTGACTATCAGATCGACGTCACTCAGCCTGCCCGCTATGACGCGGAGTGCGGACTGATCAATGAAAAGGCCTCGCGCATTCGCCATCTGACCTTTAACGGCAAGCCGATTGACCCGAACGCCCTTTTCCTGGTCGCCACCAATAACTATCGCGCCTATGGCGGTAAATTTGCCGGAACCGGGGATAAGCAGATTGCCTTTGCTTCACCGGACGAAAACCGGTCAGTGCTGGCCGCCTATATTGGCGCGCAGACAAAGGAACAAGGCGAGGTGAAACCGCAGGCAGATAATAACTGGCGGCTGGCACCAATCCACAGCAGCACGCCGCTGGATATTCGCTTCGAAACTGCACCGGGAGAAAAGGCCGCCGCATTTATTCGCAGCCACGCGCAGTACCCGATGAAACAGGTGGGAACGGATGAGATTGGATTTGCTATCTATCAGTTAAAACCGTAACGGTAAAAGACGCCCGGCCGCATTAAGCACCGGGCGTGTGCAGGGCGTTACAGGATTTCCAGCAGTTCCACTTCAAACACCAGAGTGCTGAAAGGAGGAATGGATGCACCGGCACCACGCTCGCCGTAAGCGAGGTTGTGAGGGATCACCAGTTCCCATTTGGAACCCACCGGCATCAGGGTCAGGGCTTCGATCCAGCCAGGGATCACACCGCTGACCGGGAACTCGGCCGGTTCGCCGCGCTGTACGGAGCTGTCGAACACGCTGCCGTCAATCAGCTTACCGGTATAGTGGACGCGTACGCGATCCTGACGGGACGGGATAGCCCCTTCACCCTGCGTCAGGACGCTGAACTGCAGACCGGTCTCGGTGCTGCTGACGCCTTCACGCTGTGCGTAATCTTCCAGGAACTTCTGACCTTCAACTGCCATGGCCTTCTGACGCTCCTGACGCACCGCTTCAGCACGCTCGTGAACTTCACGCAGGGCGCGATGAACGACATCAACAGGAACGGACGGGGCATTCCCTTCCAGCGCATCGCGCAGACCTGCCAGCAGTGCTTCCGGCAGCAGACCCTGCAAGCCAGATTCCTGCAACTGTTGACCGACCTGTAAACCGATACCGTAACTTGCTTGCGCTTCAACGCTGTCAAAAGAAGGGGTTGTCATGGATTTTCCTTTCATCATTGATAAAACCGAAGACGAAGCATAACAGCGCAGACAACGGGCGTAAAATCCCATCTTCCCCTGGTGACTTTTCCCCGGGAAACGGAAACAATAACGCCACTCACTATTAGCACCTGACAGGGTGCTTAAGCCTATACTGGGTAACATTCGGGCACAAAGACAGCCCGGAGGGATAACCCGTATTGGCTCAGCCAGATGTATTCAGAGGTTTAAATGGGCCAGATTGCCCGCAGGCGAAGGAATAAGCCGCTTTTTGTTGCCAGAATCAAACAGTGGTTGATGAAAAGCTCACCGTTCGCGCGAGTATCGCGCCAGGAGGAAGAGACCATGCCAAACGCATCGCTCACATCACGCTTATCGCCGTGGTTCAGCCGCCTCTGGCACCTGCCAGATGAGGTTCGCTGGATGGACCCGCTTCCCCCGCGCCACCGTCGTGGGATTATCGCTGCAGTACTGGTGATTCTGCTGGCCTTCCTGTGGCCCGCCCCCCAGCGCAGCGTGGCCCCGGTAACGCCAATCCAAAGTGGTTCCGGTACTGAGGTACCGCTCCAGGCGGAGATCAGCGAAACTCCCGCACCGACGCCTGCTCCGGTCGAAACCACACCGCAGCCGGACGCCCAGGGCGAGTGGCGTGATTTCACCATTGCATCCGGGCAGACGCTGGCCCAGCTGTTCCGCGATAATAATCTGCCGGTCAATGATGTCTTTGCCATGGCGCAGGTGGAGGGCGACGATAAACCGCTCAGTACCTTACATGCGGGGCAGGCGGTGAAAATCCGACAGAATGCACAGGGCGTGGTGACGGGATTAACGCTGGAAGGGACGAACGGAGAGATTCTGTTTACCCGACAGGCGGACGGGACATTCTTAAAAGCACAGTAAAATCGATTGCCGGATATCCGGCGACGAAAACAGTAACATTTCAGGCTATAAACAAAAACGCCGCCCCGAGGGGCGGCGTTCTTTCATCTGAAACGTCAGCGATTAAGCTTCAGCAACGATGTTTACAGTCAGTTTAGCGAAGACTTCGCTGTGAACCTGGAAGTCCACTTCGTGCTCACCGGTAGTGCGCAGAACGCCGTTCGGCAGACGAACTTCGCTCTTAGACACTTCAACGCCAGCTGCAGTAACTGCATCAGCGATGTCGCGGGTACCGATGGAACCGAACAGTTTACCTTCGTCGCCTGATTTAGACGCGATGGTAACGGTGCCCAGTGCATTGATTTTCTCAGCACGTGCATTAGCTGCGGACAGAACGTCAGCCAGTTTGGCTTCCAGTTCTGCACGGCGCGCTTCGAAGAATTCAACGTTTTTCTTGGTAGCAGGAACAGCTTTGCCCTGTGGTACCAGGAAGTTACGAGCGTAGCCCGCTTTAACGTTGACCTGATCACCCAGGCTGCCCAGGTTTGCTACTTTATCAAGCAGAATAACTTGCATTACCTTATCCTCTTAAAGTCGTTAATGGACAGTTGCCGTTACTGATGACGATCAGTGTACGGCAGCAGGGACAGGTAACGCGCGCGCTTGATAGCACGAGCCAGCTGACGCTGGTATTTTGCGCGAGTACCGGTGATACGGCTCGGTACGATCTTACCGCTTTCAGTGACATAATTTTTCAGCGTTGCGATATCTTTATAATCGATCTCTTGAACGCCTTCCGCTGTGAAACGGCAGAACTTGCGACGACGGAAATAACGTGCCATTTGGCTAGTCTCCAGAATCTATCAATTCAATCTGCTCGGCATGCAGTACGAGTTTGTTCAGACCGTTGCGCCCTTGATGGCTGCAAATAAAACCCTGAACAGTAAGCTGCGTGCCGACCGTTATACTTTGAGTAATGGCCTGATGGGCTTTGCCGCTGATAATCACCGGCATCCGACACCAGGCTTGCCGGTTAAAACCGGCTTCCACCTGCTCTGAACGATGCTCAAGCACGAACTGGCAGTGTGGAATTCCTGACGGGCTGACTTTTCGCGTTGGTGCCTTGCACACAGTGCCAGACAGCGTCAGTCGGTTAGCCGTCACGGAAATTACTCTTCAGAATCCCCAGCATCTGCATCATCAGAGGTTTCGTTAGCAAAATCTTCACGACGCTCACGGCGCTCGTCTTTCGCTTTAACCATCGGAGATGCTTCAGTTACCGCGTGCTTAACGCGCATAACCATGCTGCGGATAACGGCGTCGTTGAAGCGGAAGTTAGTTTCCAGCTCATCGATCGCTTCCTGCGGAGCTTCAACGTTCAGCAGAACGTAGTGGGCTTTGTGCAGTTTGTTGATCGGGTAAGCCAGCTGACGGCGGCCCCAGTCTTCCAGGCGGTGGATCGTACCTTCTGCACCAGTGATGGTCGCAGAGTAGCGCTCGATCATGCCAGGAACCTGTTCGCTCTGGTCAGGGTGAACCATAAATACGATTTCGTAATGACGCATCGAATTTGCTCCTTACGGATTATTCAGCCTCCTGTCGGGGTCAACCGCGGCCCATGGAAGCAAGGAACGTTATAAGCCATGACCTGATAACTATCGGGTCACAACCTGAGAATGCGGCTGAAAAATTGACGCGTAATCATACTTGCGAGGGGTGACGAACACAAGGTAAAGATCGGTCTTTAGCCCACTATTTTGGGCAGCACGAAAAATGACCGACCTCCCGGGCCGATCGTCTTTCCCACCGATTACAGATGCTGTTTAAAAAACGTCGTCATCGCCGTTAATGCCGGGGGGGTGATACGGTGCCCGACACCTTTTTCAGTCAGAAAGGTCAGGTTACTATCCTGACCGCTGTCACGCAGCGCTTTTTCCAGCCGCACGCTTTCTGCTGCCGGAACCACCTCATCGGCTTCCCCGTGCCACACCAGCAGCGGCCGGCTGGCGAGCTTGTCTAACTGATGGCTGACTTCGTACTCCGCCAGCGGTGCCAGCCGGGCGGCCAGCGCGTGACGCTCGTCAGGCGTCTGTGCCACCAGCGGCGGAAACAGCGTCTGCGCCAGCTGGCTGAAATAACCGGAACCCATCATGCAGGCGGCACTGTGTAGCTGGGGATAGCGTGCCAGCGAGCCCAGCGCCGTCATCCCCCCCATGGATGCCCCGGCCACCGCCAGCCGCGAACCGTCTACCCACTGCCGTTCACGCAGCGCCTGTTCAATCGCCGGCAGTTCATCGATATTGCTGCGCAGGATCTCCCAGAAATGGGTTAACCGCCGTTCAGCGTCACCATCATAACGGGCACCGTGCATAGCGGCGTCGGGCAGTATGGCCCGTAATCCCGCCTGTGCCAGCGCGACCGCAAAATACGCGTAGACCTCTTTTGAAGAGGTATAGCCATGCCAGAACAGCACGGTGGGTAACGGCGTGTCCCGCAGTCCCGCCGGGGACGCATGTAAGCATTCAATACCGGCGAAACACTCTGTGTTCACTTCAATCATTCCCTCTCCTTGCCATTGCCAGTGGGCGTACGCTCCATAACGAGCGACGGTTAAGCGGGTGAAGGTCAATTTATCCCCTAAGTTTATGGGGTAAATTTTCCCGATGTGCTGCCGTTAACCCGTACCAGACCCTAACGATTAAAGGCACAACAATGAAACGTCTCTCTCTCAAGACATGGAGTCTGGGCGTAAAACTTTCGGTACTGACCTCGGCGAGCGTCGCGGTACTGTTTATCATTTTAACTCTGACACTGAGCCACAATGCAGCAAAACAGGTGCATACACTGACGCAGGCAGATATGGAAAACCAGGTGAACGGCATTGGCGATATGGCCAGCATGTTTAACACCACCCTCAGTGAAGAAGTCAGCAATTACACGGCTCTCTTCCAGAGCTTCCTGCCGAAGCGCTTCACACTGGATTCATCCCAGCAGATTACCGTGGGCGATCAGCAGACGCCAACGCTGCGTGCCGGACTGCGCACGTTAAACCTCGACCAGGTGCTGGTCGATGATTTTAAAGATCGCACCGGGGCCATTGCCACGATTTTTGTCCGTACCCAGGGCGATAAGTTTGTCCGTGTTTCCACCTCGCTGCGTAAAGAGGATGGCGAACGGGCCATCGGCACCCAGCTTGACCCTAACAGCCCCGCCTGGCAGCCGGTACAGAAAGGTGAGATTTATCGCGGCGTTGCGCTGCTGTTTGGCAAACGTTACATCACCCAGTATCAACCGGTGCGTGATGAGACAGGACAGGTCATTGCCATTCTGTTTGTTGGGGTGGATATCAGTAAACAGTATGCGGTGATCCGGGAAAAAGTGCTGGCGAAGCATCTGGGCGACAGCGGGGACTTCTACGTCCTGAACCGCACAGCGGGCAAGCAGCACGGCCACTACCTGTTCCATCGCAGTCTGGAGGGCAAGCTCCCCGGGTTGCCCCAGGCGGTGCTACAGCAGCTGCTGACGCAGCCACAGGGCAAGCTGGAGGTCACTGACGATAAAGGGACGGAGAAAATCCTCGCCTGGCAGTACCTGCCGGAGTGGAACTGGGTAGTGGTCGGTGACGTCGACAAAGCCAGCCTGCTGGCCCCGGTACAGCAAACCCGCAACCTGTTCCTGCTGATTGGCGCGGCCCTGGTCGCTGTTTTCGCCGTGATGTTCGTCTGGATCACCCGTCGCTGGCTGAGTCAGCCCCTGCAGCAGGTCATTACCCTGGCGCGGCAGTATGCGGCGGGCAACCTGCTGGCAACGCTGGAGACACGGCGTCAGGATGAAGTGGGCCAGCTGATTGTGGCGATTAACGGCATCGGCGACGGGCTGGAGCGCGTCGTTGCCCAAGTGCGTCACGCCGCCGATGAGATCGCCAGCGGCACGGAGGCGATTGTCACCAGCAGCGGTAATATCAGCGAGCAGATTACCCGTCAGGCCAGCAGCGTGGAAGAGACATCGGCCAGTATGGAGCAACTGGGGGCAACGGTAGAGCAGAACGCTGGCAACGTCACGCAGGCGCTGCGGCTGGTGAGTGAAGCGGCAGACGCGGTCAGTCACGGCGCAACGACCGTGGGCCAGTCGGTGCTGACCATGTCCGATATCAGGACCGCCTCACAAGCGATTGCCGATATCACCCAGGTGATCGAATCCATCGCCTTCCAGACCAATATTCTGGCTCTGAATGCCGCGGTGGAAGCTGCACGTGCTGGTGAAAACGGTAAAGGCTTTGCGGTGGTCGCCGCCGAAGTGCGGGCGCTGGCGCAGCGCAGTGCACACGCCGCGAAAGAGATCGACCACCTGATTGCCGACTCGCTGCAGAAAGTGGTGCAAGGACACGATCTCTCAGAGCAGACCCGCCAGGCAATGGATAACATCACCGGGCGCATAGACCAGGTTAAGGCGCTAATGAGTGAAATTAACGTGGCATCACACGAGCAGTCGACCGGCATCAGCCACGTCAACCTTGCCATGGCGCAAATTGGCCAGGCCACGCATCAGAACAGTGAACTGGTCGTGCATTCTGAGCAGACCGCTCAGGAACTGAGCCGTAAAGGGCATCACCTCAGCGAGCTGGTACAGGTGTTTAGCGTCAAGTCATAAACTGGCTTACACTGGATATCAGCGTTTTTTGAGGTGATGACCATGCGCCCACTGATTGCCCTGCTGACCGTCCTGCTGTTGAGCAGCTGTGGTGTGCTGAACAGCACGCCACAGCCCCCACCACCACCCGCCTCTCAGGCGGTGGAAATTAACCGCGCACAGAGCGCGAATCTGCCGCGTCTGGGAACCGCCAGCGTTACCGTGCGTGGTTCCCCGGACGATGCCGGGCGCGCACTGGCAGCGAAAGCCAATGCTGCCGGGGCCCGCTACTATCAAATTGTGATGATCAGTGAGACTGTCGCCCCGGGCCTGTGGTATGCCTCAGCGATCTTCTACGGCGCTTCAGCCACTGGCGCGCAGTAGCCTTCGCTGATCTGTATTTCCAGAGGGGATAAAGCCCGCATCCGACGCCAGCAACACCAGACATCGTGGGGGTGGGGAATGACGGGGCGCAGGTCACGCCCCGGGAGATTTACTTCGCGCTGCGCTGGCGTACCGCTTCAAACAGACAGACACCGGTCGCCACCGAGACGTTAAGCGAAGAAACGCTTCCTGCCATCGGAATGCTGATCAGCTCATCACAGTGCTCACGGGTCAGGCGACGCATCCCCTCCCCTTCAGCCCCCATCACCAGCGCCATCGGGCCGGTCATTTTGCTCTGGTACAGAGTATGGTCAGCTTCACCAGCCGTGCCGACAATCCATACGTTAGCCTCCTGCAGTACGCGCATGGTGCGTGCCAGGTTAGTGACGCGGATCAGCGGGATATGCTCGGCCGCCCCGCTGGCCACTTTTTTGGCCGTCGCATTCAGCTGGGCTGAACGGTCTTTAGGCAAGATAATCGCGTGGACCCCGGCGGCATCGGCGCTGCGCATGCAGGCACCAAGATTGTGCGGGTCGGTCACGCCGTCCAGAATCAGCAGGAACGGACTGTCCAGGCTGGCCAGCAGGTCCGGCAGGTCGCCTTCCTGATACTGACGGCCCGGTTTCACCCGGGCGATAATGCCCTGATGCACAGCACCTTCTGATTTGCTATCCAGCACCTGCTTGCTCGCCACCTGAATGACAATGCCCTGCGCTTCCAGCGCTTTAACCAGCGTTTGCAGACGACGATCGTCACGCCCTTTCAGGATAAACACTTCCTGGAAACGCTGGGGATCGCTGTCAAGCAGCGCCTGCACGGCGTGGATACCAAAAACAATTTCACTCATGATTCAGTTACTCAACTTTCATATTCAGTAAGCGGGCTGACCGGAAAAGAAGGTCAGCCCCTAAGCTAATGATGACGAATATTACAGGCTGACCGAAGGCCAGCCTCTACGAGAAACAGGTTGCCCTGAACCGCAGGAGTCGACCCTTTTTCGGGTCGACCCGTATCGACAATGTGCTGTTGCCGTTATTGTGCGGCGTCGGTTTTTTTCGCCCGCTTCGCGCGGGTGGCAGCCCCGATTTTACGGGTCTTGTCCGACGGTTTGCGGGGTTTTTTCTCTTTCGCTGCAGCAGGCGCCGCGCCGTCAGCGGCTTTCGCCGGGCGGAAAGCACTGTCCGGCTCAAAGTTGGCGCCTTTGCGCGGAGCTCGACGGCGGCTGCCGCTGTTCTTCGGCGCTGCACGCTTTTCGCGTTCGCGTTCGGTTTTCCCTTCACCACGCGGCTTACGGCTGCTTGAGATCAGCGCGAAGTCTATCTTGCGCTCGTCCATATGCACTGCGTCAACGCGTACTTCCACCGTATCGCCAAGGCGATAGGTGCGGCCACCGGATTCACCAATCAGGCGCTGACCCACGGCATCAAAGCGGTAGTAGTCATTATCCAGCGTCGACACGTGTACCAGCCCGTCGATAAACAGATCGGTCAGACGCACGAAGAAGCCAAAGCCGGTGACGCTGGAGATCACGCCGGTAAAGGTTTCGCCAACCTGATCCTGCATGAAGTCACACTTCAGCCAGTCGGCCACATCTCGTGTGGCTTCGTCCGCACGGCGTTCCGTCAGGGAACAGTGCTGACCCAGCTGCAGCATCTGCGGCATCTCATAATGGTAACCACCGTTTGGCGTGGTGTTACCCTGCAACGTCCCCGCCTCCTTCGCCAGCAGGTACTTAATTGCACGATGCAGTAACAGGTCAGGGTAACGACGGATCGGCGAGGTAAAGTGTGCGTATGACGCCAGCGCCAGGCCGAAGTGGCCCCGGTTTTCCGGGTCGTAAACCGCCTGCTTCATGGAACGCAGCAGCATGGTTTGCAGCATTTCGTGATCCTGACGGCCCGCGATCTGACTCAGCAGTGCTGAATAATCCACCGGCTGCGGCTTATCACCACCCGGAAGGGTCAGGCCCAGCTCGTTCAGCACCGAGCGGAAGCTCTTAATGCTCTCATCACCCGGACGGTCATGATCGCGGAACAGCGCAGGCTCGTTGTTTTTCTCAACGTAGCGCGCTGAAGCGATGTTCGCGAGGATCATGCACTCTTCGATCAGCTTGTGGGCATCGTTACGGGAAACCTGCTCCACGCGCTCAATGCGGCGATCGGCGTTGAAGATAAACTTCGCTTCATCCGTTTCAAACGAAATGCCACCGCGCTGCTCACGCGCTTTTTCCAGCGCCAGATACATGCGGTGCAGCTCTTCCAGATCCTTCACCAGCGGCTCGTACTGCTGACGCAGTTCCTGATGCCCCTGCAGAATGTTCCACACTTTGTTGTAAGTCAGACGCGCGAAGGAGTTCATCACCGCTTCGTAGTGCTTGTAACCTGTCAGTTTACCGGTCGAGGAGATGGTCATCTCACACACCATACACAGGCGGTCCACTTCCGGGTTCAGGGAACACAGACCGTTAGACAGCACTTCCGGCAGCATCGGGATCACCTGGGACGGGAAGTAAACCGATGTACCACGGTTAACCGCCTCATCATCCAGCGGCGTGCCCGGGCGCACGTAATAGCTTACGTCAGCAATGGCTACCCACAGGCGCCAGCCGCCGCCGCGTTTGCGTTCACAGAACACGGCGTCATCGAAGTCACGGGCATCTTCGCCATCAATGGTGACCAGCGGCAGATCGCGCAGGTCGACGCGGCCCTGTTTCGCCTCTTCCGGCACTTCTTCGCTCAGATGGGCAATCTGTTTTTCCAGCGCTTCTGGCCACTCGTGCGGAATATCATGCGTACGCAGCGCCATATCAACGGCCATGCTGGTCCCCATGTTATCGCCCAGCACTTCAACGACTTTACCCACGGCCTTGCTGCGGCGGGTCGGACGCTGAGTCAGCTCCACCACCACCACATAGCCCATACGCGCGCCCATCAGCTCGTCAGCCGGGATAAGAATGTCAAAGCTCAGACGGCTGTCATCCGGCACCACAAAGCCGACGCCGGAGTCGGTGAAATAGCGGCCAACGATCTGGGCATTACGTGGCTCAACCACGCGTACCACGCGTGCCTCACGGCGGCCTTTACGATCGGCACCCATTGCCTGCGCGAGGATCATGTCCCCGTGCATGCACATTTTCATCTGTTCCGCAGAAAGATAGAGATCGTCCTTGCTGCCTTCAATGCGCAGGAAGCCAAAGCCGTCGCGATGGCCGATCACTTTGCCTTTCAGCAGGTCCAGACGCTCCGGCAGCGCATAGCATTGACGGCGGGTGAACAATAACTGCCCGTCACGCTCCATGGCGCGCAGACGGCGGCGCAGCGCTTCAGTCTGCTCTTCTCCACTGATGGAGAGTTCTTCTGCCAGCTCTTCACGGCTGGCCGGTTTTTCACGTTTATCCAGGTGGGCAAGAATGAACTCGCGGCTGGGAATAGGGTTTTCGTACTTTTCAGCTTCTCGTTCCTGAAAGGGATCGTGTGACATCGAGGTTCCTCCGTTGTCAGCTGCTCAGTGAAGGTCGTTCACTCAGCAAAATTTGGTAGAGCGGATTGTTGTCTTCAACCAGGTCGGCCAGGGTGTATTGGTCAAGCTCATGCAGAAAACTCTGCAGAGCATCATGCAGCGCTTTCTTCAGGCGGCAGGCTGAGGTGATGTGACAAAAGTCACTGTGGCAGTTCACCAACTGCAGCGGTTCCAGCGCGCGAACCACCTGACCAATCACAATGTCTCCGGCGGGTTGCCCCAGACGGATGCCACCATTTTTACCTCGTACGGCAGCAATGTACCCGGCACGACTAAGGTGATTGATAATTTTGACCATATGATTACGTGACACACCATAAGTGTCTGTCACTTCACTGATACTGGTCATCTGGCCTGCCGGTAGCGAAGCGAGATAGATCAGCGCGCGTAAGCCGTAATCGGTAAAACTGGTTAGCTGCACGATAACCTCAAAGATACAACCGCAGGTGAAGTTGTGATCCGCTCAAGAATTTGTATGGTTAACAATGATAATAAACCAGCCGGGGCTAGCCGGGCCATTTTATTTAAGGTGAGAACGGCAGAAGGGAACGGCAGGAAACCGGTACTGACTAAGAGCTGGCCGGGCAACGCCCGGCCTGAAACGACATTATGCGTCAAACGGGTCGCGCAGAATCATGGTTTCACTACGGTCCGGGCCGGTAGAAATAATATCAATCGGCACACCGGTTACGTCTTCAACGCGCTTGATATAGTCAAGCGCTGCCTGCGGCAGACCGTCCAGCGTTTTCACACCAAACGTGGTCTCAGACCAGCCTGGCATGGTTTCATAAATCGGTTCAATACCTTCCCAGCCTTCTGCTGCCAGCGGGGTAGTGGTCACTTCGCGGCCGTCTGGCATGCGGTAAGCAACGCAGATTTTCACCTCTTTCAGGCCATCCAGCACGTCCAGTTTGGTCATGCAGAAGCCGGAAAGGGAGTTAATCTGAACGGCACGGCGCACGGCAACCGCATCCAGCCAGCCGGTACGACGACGACGACCCGTGGTGGCTCCGAACTCGTTCCCCTGCTTGCACAGGAATTCACCGGTTTCATCAAACAGTTCGGTCGGGAACGGACCTGCACCCACACGAGTGGAGTACGCTTTGACGATCCCCAGCACGTAGTCAACATAACGGGGACCAATGCCTGACCCCGTTGCTACGCCACCGGCGGTGGTGTTGGACGAGGTGACATACGGATAAGTACCGTGGTCGATATCCAGCAGTGTGCCCTGTGCGCCTTCGAACATAATCAGGTCGCCACGCTTGCGCGCGCCGTCCAGCAGTTCGGAAACGTCAACCACCATCCCGGTGAGGATGTCGGCAATCGCCAGAGTATCCGCCAGCACTTTGTCGTAGTCTACTGCGTCAACTTTGTAATAATTCACCAGCTGGAAGTTATGGAATTCCATCACTTCTTTCAGCTTCGCCGCGAAGGTTTCTTTGTTGAACAGATCGCCCACACGCAGGCCACGACGGGCTACTTTATCTTCATAAGCCGGCCCGATACCACGACCGGTGGTGCCGATGGCTTTTGCGCCGCGCGCTTTTTCACGTGCCACGTCCAGCGCGACATGATACTCAAGGATCAGCGGGCAGGCTTCGGAAATGAACAGACGCTCGCGTACCGGGAAGCCGCGATCTTCCAAACCCTTCATCTCTTTCATCAGCGCAGCCGGAGACAGCACAACACCGTTGCCGATGATGCTGGTCACGTTCTCACGCAGGATGCCAGAGGGAATTAAGTGGAGGACGGTTTTCTCACCGTTGATGACTAGCGTATGGCCAGCGTTATGGCCTCCCTGGTAGCGCACTACGTATTTAGCACGTTCAGTCAGGAGGTCAACTATCTTACCTTTACCTTCGTCACCCCATTGGGTGCCCAGTACGACGACGTTCTTACCCATTTTTCAAAATCACCGATTGCTTAAAAAAGGATTCTACCATCGTCATTTCCCTCTTTCAGCAGTTTTAGCATACGATTGCGTACTTTTTTGCCAGCGAGGGAAATGTACACCCCGGTTTGCCGGGTATTTTTGATTCAACCCGCGCCACCACGATTAAGCATGTAGTAGATCACCGCACCGGCAACGACCAGCCCACCCCCTACCCGGCGCAGCAGGCCATCCGGCATCTGCGCCATCGAAAGAATCATCCGCCGCCAGAGCTTCGGATAGAGCATCGGGCCTAGCCCTTCGAATACCAGCACTAAGCCCAACGCCATCCACACCGTTCCATTCATCTCTTTCACTCACTGTCTGGTTTTAACAGAAACATAAAAAAAGGGCCGGAAGCAATCCGGCCCTTTCGATCTTTTTACAACGGGTTAGCGCGTCGTGGTTGACGGACTCTTCATAAAGCGGAAGAAGTCGCTGTCCGGACTTAACACCATGACATCCTGATTGCTCTTGAAGCTGTTTTCATAAGCACGCAGGCTACGGATAAAGGCATAGAAGTCGGGATCCTGGCTGAAGGCATTCGCAAACAGTTTTGCCACTTCCGCATCACCTTCACCCTGAGTAATCAGCGCCTGACGGCGCGCTTCTGCCAGGGTACGTTCCACTTCATAATCGGCCTGAGCTCTGACTTTTGCTGCTTCTTCCGCACCCTGAGCACGCTGGCTACGGGCAACGGATTCACGCTCTGCACGCATACGTGCATAGATAGCGTCAGACACTTCTGTTGGCAGGTTAATCTGCTTAATACGCACATCCACTACCTGGATACCCAGCGCCGCCATACTGTTCGGGTTGATAGGCGGTTCATTGCTGTTGGTCTCGCTCTCTACGCGCTTGGCAACAGAGGCAATGGCATCATCGGCAGCTGGCGTAGCAACTTCATCATCCTGGCCTGCACTACCGGTGTTCAGGGCATCGCGGACGTCTGTGGTCAGACGACCACGAGAGTCTGTCACGATATCTTTCACATCCAGGCGGCCAATCTCAGAACGCAGACGGTCACTGAACTTACGTTTCAGCAGCACTTCCGCCTGAGAAATATCCCCCCCGCCAGTGGCAAGGTAGTAACGGCTGAAGTCGCTTACACGCCATTTGATATAGGAATCAACGATCAGGTCTTTCTTCTCTTTGGTGACGAAGCGGTCGGCCTGGTTGTCCATGGTCTGGATACGCGCATCAAGTGACTTTACCGACTCCAGGAACGGGATCTTAAAGTGCAGACCTGGCGCATAGACCAGCGGTTTATTATCTGAATCACGCAGAACCTTGCCAAAGCGCATCACAATGCCACGCTGGCCTTCCTGCACAACAAACAGTGACGCGTACAGCACCACCAGCACAACAATCAATACTACGATTAATGGCTTACGCATCGCTTATTCTCTCCCTTCGCGCTGGGTATCGTTACGCTGAGCATTCACCCGGCGCTGATCCATAATGTCGTCCGGACTGAACGACGAACTGCCGCTGGCGCGTTCGTTACTGCCTGATGCCGGTGGCAGACGCAGCAGCCCACCGCTGGCATCCTGGCTGTTGGCAGAAGCCCCCTGGCCACGCATCAGCTGGTCCAGTGGCAGTACCATCAGGTTGCTGCCTTTATCGTTAACCAGCACCTTGCGGGTATGACCCAGCACGCGCTCCATGGTTTCGATATACAGACGCTCACGGGTGATCTGTGGTGCCGCTTTGTATTCCGGCAGGATACGCGCAAAGCTATCCACTTCACCCTGTGCTTCCAGCGTCACGCGAGACTTGTAGGCACGCGCTTTTTCCAGAATGCCCTGCGCATCACCACGGGCACGTGGCAGTTTGTCATTGGCATAGGCTTCAGCTTCACGCACTGCCTGCTCACGGTTTTCACGCGCGGCGATCGCATCATCGAAGGAGGCTTTCACATCTTCCGGTGGGCGTGCCGTCTGGAAGTTGACGTCAAGCAGGGTGATGCCCATGTCGTACGGACGAATGGTTTCTTCCAGCTCACGCTGCGTTTCGCTACGCACGACGGTACGGCCTTCGGTCAGGATACGATCCATGGTCGAACGGCCAATAACGCCACGCAGCGCGCTGTCGGTTGCCTGACGCAGGCTGTCATCAGCACTGGTCACCGCAAACAGATAGCGCTCTGGGTTTGTCACGCGGTACTGCACGTTCATTTCAACGCGCACAACGTTCTCATCCGAGGTCAGCATGGTGCCTGAAGCAGACAGCTCACGAACGGCCTCCACGTTCACCGCGCGAACCTGATCGACAAAGGTCGGCTTCCAGTTCAGACCCGGTTCAACCAGATGGCTGAATTTACCGAAGCGTGTTACCACGCCGCGTTCGGCCTCTTTGATGGTGTAGAAGCCGCTGGCCGCCCAGATCACGACCGCAGCCACGGCCACGATACCTACCAGACGCCCGGCATTGCCCGGCTTGCGCTGCGCGCCGCCGTTGCCGCTACCTGACCCGTCACCGCCGCTTTTTTTACCACCGCCCAGTCCGCCGAGCTTATTGCTCAGTTTACGGAAGATATCATCTAAATCAGGAGGCCCTTTATCGCGCCCTCCTTTATTTCCCCCAGAGTTGCCGCCTTGATTATTGCTGCTTCCCCACGGGTCGCGGTCCTGTCCGTTATTCCCGGGCTGATTCCACGCCATGTTTATACTCCATTAATTGTGTGTGCGGTGGTATCCCAGGCCGGGATACACGTGTCAGGCAACTATGTAATCGACCAGCGAAGGTTCCTGCTTGCACAGGCGTCGCCAGTCAACGATCGGCATACGCACCTGTAACCCTACGCTGCCATCGTCTTCATTCCACTCTTTCTCTATCGCCTGCAATTGGTAAAAGCGGCTGCGTAGCCGCCCGGCTGCTGCTGGCAAACGCAGATCGTACTGAGCAATTTCACCAGCCAGACGCTCGGTCAGCGCCTGAAACAGCAGCGGAATCCCCTCACCGGTCTGCGCTGAAAGCCAGACGCGAATGGGCAGATTCTCTTCATCACGATCGATACGCGGAACGAAATCGTCCAGCATATCGATTTTATTCATCACCAGCAGGCTGGGAATATCATCGGACTCAATTTCTTCCAGCACGACATTGACAGCATTGATGTTGTCCTCGATGCGCGCATCGGCAGCATCAATCACATGCAGCAGCAGTGCGGCCTCGCGGGTTTCCTGCAGCGTGGCTTTAAACGCCGCCACCAGGTCATGAGGCAGGTGGCGGATAAAACCGACGGTATCGGCCAGTACCACCTCCCCCACATCCACCACGTCGACACGACGTAACGTCGGGTCAAGAGTGGCGAACAGCTGGTCAGCCACATAGACCTCAGAAGTGGTAAGGCGGTTAAACAGCGTAGACTTGCCGGCGTTGGTATACCCCACCAGCGACACGGTAGGCACATCAGCCTTGTTACGCGCCTGCCTGCCCTGTTCACGCTGTTTCGACACGCGCTCCAGGCGCGAGAGGATCAGCGTGATACGGTTACGCAGAAGACGACGGTCCGTCTCCAGCTGGGTTTCACCCGGGCCGCGCAGGCCGATCCCGCCTTTCTGGCGCTCAAGGTGCGTCCAGCCGCGAACGAGGCGCGTGGCAAGGTGGCGGAGCTGGGCCAGCTCAACCTGCAGTTTACCTTCATGGGTACGGGCGCGTTGGGCGAAGATATCCAGAATCAGTCCGGTGCGGTCAATGACCCGGCACTCGCAGAGCGCTTCAAGATTGCGCTCCTGCGCCGGACTGAGGGCATGATCGAACAGTACCACGCTGGCACCGCTCTCTTTTACCGCTTCGGCTATTTCAACAGCTTTTCCTTCACCGACAAAATATTTGGGGTGTGGCGATTTGCGGCTGCCAGTAACAACACGCAGCGCTTCTACGCCAGCAGAAGACACCAGGGTTTCAAACTCCTGTAAGTCTTCAGTATCTCTGTCTTGCGAGAAATAGATGTGCACCAGTACGGCCTGCTCACCGGCATCATAACGGTCAAACAAACTTTAGACCTCTCAATACTTTGTTAAACCTGCTGCGCGTTGGCCATACTGCGTCAAAACCAGATTCAAAATGCGCGTTCAGCTCACTAAACGGCGTTTTTTGCATGGATTCTCTTAATGACTTAAGCGCAATAAGGAAGCCAGGCGATAAATTCGTTGCCATAAAAACATTGCCAGGACGGGGAACCGGTAACAAAAGACCCCCGTCCAGGAGGGACAGTCACGCTACTTATTCAGCGTCATCACTGTCTTGCTGAGGCTGAGAAGACGCCCCCTGGTTACTGCCGCTATGATGATAGTTGCTGCTTCCGCCACCCGCATTGTTGCTGTGGTGGGAGACCGGACGGGACGGAACAACGGTAGAGATCGCGTGCTTATACACCATCTGGCTAACCGTGTTCTTTAAAAGAATAACAAATTGATCAAACGACTCGATCTGGCCCTGAAGTTTGATGCCGTTTACCAAATAAATCGAAACCGGAACACGTTCGCGACGCAGTGCGTTCAAGAACGGATCTTGCAATGATTGCCCCTTAGCCATTCTATCTTTTCCTTATATGCTTGTTGTTTGTAACTTAAGAACCATACGGTTCGAAATATGACGTAAAAAATTTGCGCAAGATAACGCACCAATTGTACACAATCACCCAGGCTTCGCACTAAGAACCTGTAACACGCGGGCATAGGCCGCATCAGGCTGTTCACTGTCAAGCCAGTGAACATCTTTCCAGCCACGTAACCATGTTATCTGGCGTTTAGCCAACTGCCGGGTTGCGCAAATTCCCCGATAAACCATGTCATCGTAATCAATTTCACCGGATAAAAATGACCACATCTGGCGATAACCAACACAACGAATGGAAGGCATATCCGTATGCAAATCACCTCGTGCAAAGAGCGCCCGAGCCTCCGCTTCAAACCCTGACGTTAACATCTGATGAAACCGCTGCTCAATACGCTGATGAATTAATTCGCGATTCGCGGGTGCGATGGCGAACTGTGCAACATCGTACGGCAGTGGGTCGCCCGAGGTTTTAGTCAGTTCCGTTAAAGTTTTACCCGAAATGAAAAAAACTTCCAGTGCTCGCGAGAGTCTCTGGGGATCATTCGGATGAATACGACGTCCAGCAACGGGATCAACATCACATAACTGACGGTGAAGCGCTTCCCAGCCCTCTTCACGCGCCATCTGCTCTATACGCTGACGTACCTCTGGATCCGCCGAGGGCAACGGCGATAATCCTTCCAGTAATGCCTTGTAATAAAGCATGGTGCCACCAACAAGCAACGGAATTTTACCCTGTCGGGTAATTTCCGCCATTTCAGCCAGTGCATCGCGCCGAAACTCCGCGGCCGAATAGGCCTCAGCAGGATCGCGAATGTCCAGCAAACGATGGGGCGCAAGACGCCTTTCTTCCGCGGTAGGTTTGGCAGTACCAATATCCATTCCGCGATAGATCAGCGCCGAATCAACACTGATCAGCTCTACCGGTAACGCCTGGCGCAGGGCAATTGCCAGGGCGGTTTTACCGGAGGCCGTCGGCCCCATCAAAAATATTGCCTTAGGCAGGCCAGCCGTGGATTGTTCACTCATGCTTCAGGGCGTTCATCGCCGTTTCAATATCGATGTATTGCAGTAATCCAGAAGGTGGCGATTTCACTAAGTGCGGGCAAAGTCGTTCGACTTCTGCCAGCAAGGTAATCGCCTGCGAGTGATTCCAGTGCTGATATTCAGAAACTGACTGACGCGCTAACCACTGCGCCGTCTGGCTTGCTGAAACATCCTGCTGCCGGGCCAGATACCCTAACATTTCTGGAATCAAGTTTTGTAAATTTTGTTGGCGTAATGGTAAAGGCACGGCGCGTAACATCACATGATGGGCGTCAAACAGCAGGTCAATCCCCATCAGCGTTAGCAGGTCCGACTGCCGCTGACCCGCTTCACGCTCTGCTTTTTCCAGTTTAAGCCGGACCGGAATGAGCAATGGCTGGGGCTTCAACCCTTCACTACCGGGTTCCAGCTGCATCTGCTTCAACCAGCGTTCTGCCACCGCCAGTGCGATCAATGCCACACCCGAACTGCCGTCAACCAGCGCATACTGCTCGTGTACGACGGTCAGCACGCGACCAAAACTGTGCACGTGCCCGGACAGCGGGGCAGGCTTTTCATCTTTTACCCGCCTTTCCGGGCGCGGATCATCACGAACAGCCGGTGCAGATGGCGCGGGCGGGGTAGTCAACAGCTGTTGATAGACCGTGCCCTCGCGTTTCTGATACTGCGGTTCCTGCCGCGGCCAGCTGTTTCCAGCACCACCGCGTTGCCCCTGGTCGGTGGAAGCAGATCGCGGCGCAGCAGCAGGGGCCGGTTCAGAGAAGTGATTGCCCCCCGCCGCCTGACGGTTCTCCGGCTGCCAGCGTTCAGCAGGTGCAGATGGCACATCCGGCAGCACTTCCGCTCCGGTCTCCTGTAAAACGCTGATCACGCCCTGATAAATAAAATCATGTACCAGCCGTGACTGATGGAAGCGCACCTCATGTTTTGCCGGGTGAACATTGACATCGACCTGGTAGGGATCAATATCCAGATACAGCACATACGCGGGCTGATGCTGATCACCCAGCTTATCCTGATACGCCTGACGGATAGCGTGGTTAATTAACCGGTCACGCATCATGCGGCCGTTAACGTAACAGTACTGCAAATCGCTAAGCGCTTTCGACCCCACAGGGTCAGCCACCCAGCCGCGCAGGCTCAAATCACCGTGCTGCCACTCAATGTTCAGAGCATGAGCCATAAATGCCGTGCCGCAGATGGCCGCCACGCGCCGCTCACGCTGGGTGTTGTCACTCACGCCACGATACTGACGCACCAGCTTGCCGTTATGACTGAGAGAGATAGCCACGTCAAATCGTGCCAGCGCGATGCGGCGGATGACTTCATCAATATGGGTAAATTCGGTTTTTTCGGTGCGCATAAACTTGCGCCGCGCCGGGGTATTGTAGAAAAGATCCAGCACTTCCAGCGTGGTACCAACCGGGTGTGCCGCCGGTTTGACGGTGACCGCCTGGTCGCGCCCTTCCGCATAGGCCTGCCAGGCTTCACTTTGTGCTTCAGTGCGGGACGTCAGGATCAAACGCGATACGGAACTGATGCTGGCCAGCGCCTCACCACGAAACCCGAGGCTGATAATCGCCTCCAGGTCATCCAGCGAGGCAATCTTACTGGTCGCATGGCGGGCCAGTGCCATCGCCAGTTCGTCTTTATTGATACCAGAGCCGTTATCTCGAATGCGGATCAGCTTTGCGCCGCCTTTCTCAATATCGATGTCAATGCGCGTAGCCCCCGCATCCAGACTATTCTCCACCAGCTCTTTTACCACCGATGCCGGGCGCTCAACCACTTCTCCTGCGGCAATCTGGTTAGCAAGCTGTGGCGGTAATACCTGAATGGGCATGATCTATCCTCTGGAACAGTTTGGCACGGCGCGACCGGGTATTTATCGGGGCGACTGCAAAAAAATGATCGCCCCGATATTATCCGTCCATAGTTATGACGCCGGGATTTTTAACGTCTGCCCCAGCATCACATTCTGCGACTTCATCTTATTCGCCTGCTGGATTGCCTGCGGACTGACACCGTATTTCACGGCAATCGCCGTCAGCGAATCACCGCGTACGACTTTATGCCTGGCGGGCTTGCGGCTGCTCACCGCCGCCGCAGAAGCCGTTTTACTCCCGGCAGGAACCTTCAGTCGCTGCCCTACCCACACCACATCTTTTTTTAACGTGTTCATGGCGCGCAGTGTCGACATACTGACACCATAGCTTTCGGCGATACCGGAAAGTGTCTCTCCGCGTTTCACCACATGGCGCTGAACCGCACCGGTATATTCTGTGCTGGCAGGAGCCGGGTTAGCCTGGACTTCAACCGCCGTTGCGGCCTGCAACGGTCGGTTTTCCTCCTTTGGGATGGATTGTAGCGGGTGCGCCAGGAAGTAGTTGCGCAGGCCTTTATAAATCGACTCGGCAATCTTCTGCTGGTAAGCACTGCTGCCCAGCAGCCGCTCCTCCGAAGGGTTACTGATAAAGCCGGTTTCCACCAGCAGAGAAGGAATATCCGGCGAGCGGAGTACGCCCAGGCTGGCATGTTCCGGCCGGCGCTTGTGCAGCGCACCGACGCGCTGTAGCTGCGCAATCACTTTGACGGCAACATCATAGCCCACGCGCTGCGAATGCCCGAACTGCAGATCCAGCACCGCCTGACTCAGATAGGGATCCGCCTGGCTGTTGGCCAGCAAATCGCCCGCACCGCCTAACAGTTCTGACTGCTTCTCATGCTGCTCCAGCCAGCCTGCCATTTCACTGTTAGCACGGCGGTTCGACAGCACCCACACCGAAGCCCCGGAAGCACTGCGGTTAGGGGCAGCATCCGCGTGAATGGACACCAAAAGATTAGCGTTCTGCTTGCGTGCCACATCGGAGCGACCCATGACGGAGATAAAATAGTCGCCATCACGGGTCATTACACCTTTAAACATCGGATCGGCGTTCAGCAGCGCTTTCAGCTTCCGCGCTATGGCAATGGTGACGTTTTTCTCTTTCAGACCGCCACCGCCAATCGCACCCGGATCCTGTCCGCCGTGACCGGCATCGATCGCCACAATCACGGTATCATTACTGCTGCGGGCACTGCGTGGACGCGCCACCTCGTTGCCGCTGCTGACCGAAGTCACCGGATTGGCATCAAACGGACTTTTGGGTGGAGGGCTGACCGGACGGGAAGGAGACACAGTGCTCACCGCGGCCTGTCGGCTTGCCTGGGCTGGCTGCGTGCCGGAAATGGTGAACACCACATTGTAGCTACTGCCGTTACGCTGCGTGACCGCCCGGGTCTTACCCCGCTGAGTCAGCTCAAACACCAGCCGGATACTCTGACTGTCTTTGGCGGTACTGGACCGGATGCGCTTCACTATGTTCTCACCGCTGAAGGTCAGCGGCAGCCCCTGCACGATACCGCTCTGGCGAATATCCAGTACCACGCGGTCCGGGTTATGTAACGGAAAGAACGCGTAAACCGGTTGTCCGGCAAAGCTCAGCGTGACCTGGGCTTCATTACTGCCGTTAGAGACTTTAATATCGGATAAGTTGGCTGCCGCTGCACTGAAGGTGCAGCAGAACAGGGCCAGCAGGCACCAGGCTTTCAATCGCAGCATTATGCTCCATCCTGTTCAGCGGTCAGGCGTTGTAACATCGTTTCACCGCGAGGCGAGCAGGCGCAAAGTCGCGCTTCTCGCGCGTGTCCCTGATAAGAGAGATGCAGCTCAACATCCGGCTCCGGCAGGACGCCAGCCCCCTGCTGAGGCCACTCGACCAGGCACAGGCTGTCCGGGCCGAAATAATCACGGATCCCCATAAATTCCAGTTCTTCCGGGTCAGAAAGACGGTAAAGGTCAAAGTGATACACCCGGCGATCTGGCAGGACATAAGGCTCAACCAGCGTATAAGTGGGACTTTTTACATTTCCCTGATAGCCAAGCGCCTGTAAGAAGCCACGGCTAAAGGTGGTTTTACCTGCACCGAGGTCGCCATAAAGATAGAGTATCGCCGCGCCATCACAGGCGCGGGCCAGGCGGGCACCCAAATCGAGGGTTGCTGCCTCATCGGGCAGTGCAATTACACAGGTCATCATTCTTTTGTATTCGAGATCTCAGGATTGACAAACGGATACAGCATCAGGAGCAGGTCGCTGGCTAACATACCGCGCGTACCGCGCTGCTGTGCCACTGCGTCAGCCGCCGCTCCATGCACTACGCATCCTGCGCAGGCAGCATCGTACAGTGAGAGCTTTTGCCCTGCCAGACTGCCGATAATACCAGATAACACATCTCCCATTCCCCCGCTGGCCATACCGGCGTTACCAACATCAGCAATCGCCAGTTCGCCCTGTTCGCGGGAAATTAACGTCCCGGCACCTTTGAGCACGACAATGCCACCATAACGCTTTGCCAGACGGCGCACAGCCAGTAAGCGGTCACTCTCAATCTCACTGACTTTACAGTTCAGCAGCCTTGCGGCTTCACCGGGGTGCGGCGTAATAATTCGATTTTGACGTTTATCGGGGCTGATTGCCAGCAGGTTAAGCGCATCGGCGTCCCAAAGCATCGTTTTCTGAGAGTTTTCTACCTTTTTCAAGGCGTTCTTACCCCAGGCCCCCTGGCCCAGGCCGGGGCCGATAACGATCGCGTCGGCCCATTCCAGCCCGGCATCCAGCGTTTTCTCGGTCATCTCATGCACCATCAACTCTGGACGTGCCGTCAGTAAGGGGCCTGTATTTTCAATGTGAGTGAGTACTCGCACCAATCCTGAACCGGTGCGTAATGCGGCTTCTGCTGTCATACGAATCGCCCCGGCAGTTCCATGATCGCCGCCAATCACCAGCAGGCGGCCGTGATCGCCTTTGTGTGAGGTCGGCCGTCTTGGCGGCAGCCAGGTGGCGAGATGGCTGGCATCGTAGCGGGCAATCGGTGCGACCTGACCTCGCAACCACGGGTCAAGATTCAGGCTGTGATAATGCAGCTGTCCGACATGGTCACGCGCTTTACCGGTCAGTAACCCCGGATTCAGAGCGATAAATGCCAGCGTCTGACACGCATTAACAGCCATTCCGGGAACAGTACCGTTAGCAGCCACTAACCCTGAGGGCACATCCAGCGCAAACACCGGGGCTGGATGGTCATTCATCCGCTCAATCAGCGCATCATAAGGCGCTTCAGGAGCGCGTTTAAGCCCGGTGCCGAGCAGTGCATCAACAATCACGTCAACAGAATCAGGCCAGGAAAGGCGCGCATCGTGGATCACGCCACCGGCCGCCAGCCAGTTTTCACGTGCCTCACGGGCTTCCTCTGGCGGGGTTTTATTCCCTTCCACTGCAATCAGCGTTACCTTCAGCCCGGCAGCCTGCGCCAGACGCGCCACGACAAAGCCGTCACCACCATTGTTGCCGTGCCCGCACAGGACCAGCCAGTGGTGTGCCTGCGGCCAGTGCTGCCGCAGTAAACTGAACGCCGCTTCCCCCGCGCGCTGCATCAGTTCAAACAGGGTGATACCCAGACTGGCTGCCCCCTCACGCTCCAGCCCGGCGACCGCCTCCACAGGCCAGACAGAATAGGGTAAACTGGTACGGTCTTTTTGCTGGTTCAGGTTATTCATGTCACATCCTCTCGATTATCATCAGCTCGCCCGGGATATTAAACAGTGGGGGCTGGCGCTCGGCTTTCAGCAGGTCGGTATCTGTGATACCGACTTAACCCTGGAAGAGCCCCGTCTTCAGGCCTGGCTGGACAAACAATACCACGGTGAAATGGACTGGATGGCGCGCCACGGGATGATGCGCGCCCGCCCCCATGAACTGCTGCCCGGTACGCTGCGCGTCATCAGCGTGCGGATGAATTATCTGCCAGCAAAAGCCGCCTTCGCCAGCACGCTAAAAAATCCCCGGCTGGGCTATGTCAGCCGTTACGCTCTCGGCCGCGATTATCACAAAGTATTACGCAATCGCCTGAAAAAGCTCGGCGATATGATCCGTGAACACTTTAGCGACGCCCAGTTCCGCCCCTTTGTCGATTCAGCACCGCTGCTGGAACGTCCGCTGGCCGCGAAGGCGGGTCTGGGCTGGACGGGTAAGCATTCGCTGATCCTTAATCGCGAAGCCGGATCCTGGTTTTTTCTCGGCGAACTGCTGATTGATCTGCCGCTGCCGGTCGACAGTCCGGTAGAAGAGAACTGTGGACGCTGCGTTGCCTGCATCACTACCTGCCCGACAGGGGCCATCGTAGAGCCTTACACCGTCGATGCCCGCCGTTGTATTTCTTATCTCACCATCGAGTTAGAAGGTGCGATTCCGGAAGCGTTTCGTCCCTTGATCGGTAACCGCATTTACGGCTGCGATGACTGCCAGCTGATTTGCCCGTGGAACCGTTACGGGCAGCTCACGGATGAAGATGATTTCAGCCCGCGCGCCGTCCTGCACGCCCCACCGCTGACGGAGCTTTTCGCCTGGGATGAGGCTAAATTTTTACGGATTACGGAAGGATCAGCCATCCGGCGTATTGGCCATTTGCGCTGGCTGCGCAATATAGCGGTAGCGCTCGGCAATGCCCCCTGGGATGAAAGCCATCTGAAAGCACTGGAAGCGCGTCGCGGTGAGCATGCCATGCTGGATGAACATATTGACTGGGCGATTGCCTGCCAGCTGGCACGACGCGATGAACATACCATTGAAGTACAGAGCAGCCAGCAGAAACGCCTGGTGCGTACGATCGAGAAGGGATTACCACGTGATGCTTAAATGCACAACCAAGTGAGATTTTCCCCTGCGAAATGTTTTCCACATGCTGTGAATAAAAATAAAAAATCGTTGTCATTCAAGCGTCACAGAAACAGCAAGCGATCCAGATAACAATTTGAAATATTAATAATTGATTTAAAAACAGTGAGTTACGAAAGATATGGAATAAGCAGCTGTTTCTTCGCGCGCGAAGATCAATAACATAACCTGTGGATAAGTCTGTTTAAAAGATTTTTATGATGGCAGAATGCAGGCTGTCTCACGGCGTCAGGCGCTGTGGATAAATCTGAAGGCAATTGAGAAATATTTTTATCTGGAGCGGGAAACGAGACTCGAACTCGCGACCCCGACCTTGGCAAGGTCGTGCTCTACCAACTGAGCTATTCCCGCTGAGGAGTGATGCTGCTTTAATACACTAAAAAGCATGTAACTTATTGATTAAACTGCTTTTTATCTCTCTGTTTCACAGGAGAGGTCGCTATTATGGACCTGTTTACGGGTGCTGGCAAGCCTTGCGGCAAAAAAAATTCAACCGGCTAAAAAAAAACCCGCACTGAGTTACCACACTCGCCTGACACGAGACGCTCCTTATCCCCACCACGTGCTAACGCGCCAGTAAATCAATATGGAACTGGCGTATTAAAATGTGCAGATCAGTATCAACCTCATTAATACTATTACCAAAAAAAGCTATTGGTAATAAAACGATTATTTTACTAAAAACACTGAAAAAATAATAAAATCATTAAAAACCTATAGACAATAATAAAATTAACCTATTAGTTAACATCAATGAATAACAATATCGATAATCACACGCCCTGATTGACATAAAGCCGTTTACATCACTACCATTATTCTGTTAAATCCCACACTGAATGACTGTATTACCAGGAAAAAACAAGGCCCTTTTAAATCAATAAAAAAAGTCAAACCTCCTCTCGTTAGGAAATTACTTAAATTAACGGACTATTATCGATATGAATAAGATATTCAAAGTAATTTGGAATAAAAGCGCCCAGTGTTTCGTGGTGTCTTCTGAGCTGGCAAAAAGTACCGTAAAAAGCGGACGAAAAAAATTAACACCGGCAAGCCAGGGAAGCTCCACGATGTTAAGCTCTTCGCTGCTGGTCTCATCGCTACTGATGGCCATGTCCGGGTCAGCCTATGCGGCTAACGCAGAACCACCAGCAAACAGTATTAACCCGGAATATCAGGCAGCAAATGGATTGATCAGCATTGCTGGCGGTGGTGAAGGCGATGCCCACGCGACAGACAATAAAAATGGCCAGAATGATGAGGCCAACAATGATTATGGTATTGCTATCGGGGCCGGGTCTAAAGGATTCTGGGCCAGCGTGGCCATGGGGGATACCGCCGAAGCACGGTCGCTCTACGGCACCGCCATTGGCCCTAAGGCCTCTATAGACGATGCCTCGGACTATGCCGTTGCACTGGGTAATAAGGCCAGTATAACGGCCAGTAACAACGGGGTGGTATTGGGCTCCAATGCCAGCATAAAGACCAGTAACAACGGGGTGGTATTGGGCTCCAATGCCAGCATAAAGACCAGTAACAACGGGGTGGTATTGGGCTCCAAAGCCAGTCTTACAGATGCCGAGAACTCGGTCGCCATAGGAAATGCAGCGTCCGTTAGTGGGGTTAAAAATGCCGTTGCCATTGGCGCAAACTCAACGGCAACCGCGGCGAATACCGTTTCCATTGGTTCTGAAGAGCATGAGCGAAAACTGGTTTACCTGGCTGACGGCGATATTTCTGCTACATCTAAAGAAGCGGTTAACGGCAGCCAGCTGAATACGACTAACCTGAAGATTGATGCGTTTGACGGACGAATTAACGACAACAATGCCAATATCGATCTCCTGAATAAGGGAAGTGCCGGCGTTATTCAGGCAACCAAAAATGGAAGCACACTGTTCATCGGTTCTAATTTTACAGAAAAAGCAACCACGTTTGATCTGTCCACAACAAAGATTGTAGATGGTAAAAAGGTCACAACCAACCGGAAAATGACTGGTCTGCTGGAGGGCGAAGTCAATGAAAATTCCACCGATGCCGTCAACGGCAAACAGCTGTCTACAGTTAGAAATAGCGTTAGTGCTAACGAGAAAAATATCATCATCAACACCAGTGATATTGATGCACTGAATCAGGGCCAGGCCGGCCTGGTTCAGTTGAGCAATGATGGAAGAGTGGTCATTAGTGACATTGCTAAAGAGGCGAAGATCTTTGACCTTGGCGACCGCAAAATCACTGGCCTGCAGAAGGGCGAAGTCAATGAAAATTCCACCGATGCCATTAACGGTGCGCAGCTGTTTGAAACGAATGCGAATGTCGAAAAAAACACCAGCAATATTACCGACCTGACGCAAAATATCTCTAATATTTCGACTGGCAAAGCCGGTCTGGTGCAGTTAGCTGACGGCGGCAAGAGCCTGGTCTTTAGCGATGCGGCAAAAGAGGCGGATAAGTTTGAGGTCAACCGCACGTTGTCTGGTGTCACTGATGGCAATATCGCAGAAGGCTCAACGGAGGCCGTCAACGGCAGCCAGCTGTTTAACACTGAGCAGGAAGTAAAGCAAAACACCGGTGATATTGCCAATCTGAACACCGGTAAGGCCGGACTGGTGCAGCTGGACGGGGAAAATCTGATTTTCGGCAGCGCGGCTGCCAACGCGATGGTCTTTAATGTCGGAAACCGCACGATCAGCGGTGTAAAAGCAGCCACACTCAGCGCAGACTCAACCGAAGCTGTTAACGGCAGTCAGCTGCATGACACCAATGCCCGCATTGATAAAAACTCCGATGACATTGCCAAACTGGCCGGTAACAGCAGCGGTGGGGGTGCTGGCGGCATGCTGCAAATGAGTGGTGACGGGCAGTCCCTTGTCGTCAGTGAGGCAGGGAAAGGGGCAACCTCGCTCAATTTAGACGGCCTCACCATTAACGGGATTGGCGCAGGCGAGTTAAGTGCGACTTCCACCGAGGCGGTTAATGGTTCTCAGCTGTTTGAAACCAATCAACAGGTTTCTAAAAACACTACCGATATCAGTAAATTAAGCACAGACATCAGCAGTGGTAAAACAGGCGTCACGCAGATTGATGGCGATAAAATCGTCTTCAACGATGGCGGGAAAGGCACAACAACTCTGGATGTCGGCGGGCGTAACGTTGCTAATATCAAAGAGGGTGAGCTGTCCAAAAACTCGAAAGATGCGGTTAATGGTTCTCAGCTGTTTGAGACGAATACTCACGTTGAGCAGAACACGGCAAATATTGAAATTAACCGGACAGATATTAATAAAAACAAGACGGATATTGCCAATAACTCATCAAAAATCACCAACCTTGAAAACGCCTTCTCAGGCATGAATCACTCATTCAGAAGCCTGGCGAAAGAAGTTAACAAGAATAAAAAACGGGCTGATGCCGGGATTGCAGGGGCGATGGCGATGACGGCCATTCCCCATGTATATTCCGACGATTTCTCTTTCGGTATGTCGATGTCAGGTTACCGGGATCAGGGGGCATTAGCCGCAGGGGTGACGGTGAAAACCAGTGAACATACGGCCATGAAAGTGAACTCTTCCTGGGATACCCAAAATGGCGCTGGCGTTGCCGCAGGTTTTGCCTGGGGCTGGTAAGGCTGATTGAATAATGGCCATCGGGAGGAGTCCCGCTGGCCATAAAAGGTGACTATTTCAATGAAGACCATTATCAACGGCCTGATTATTATTATCGTTAGCTCAATCATTTCCACACTGTGTGCGCTCTACTTATCGGATAATAACAACAGCCTTTTTAAACGTTATGACCCCCCTGAAGTTAATAATCAGCACGAAGATGTTATCGAATCACTTAAAAAATCTGCTATTGCCGGTAATATTGAGTCGCAGTTTACACTGGGGACAATCTACTACCTGGGACGTCAGGTTCCCAAAGATGATGTGGCATCACGCTTCTGGTTTAACAACGCCTATAGCAATGGCAGCCTGGAAGCCCAGGTCAACCTTGCATCAATGTATCAATACGGTGAGGGTGGGAATAAGGACCTGAAAAAAGCACTTTCACTCTATGCCGATGCCGCACAAAAAGGTTCCCCCGTTGCTTTTTACAGTCTGGGAAAAATGTATCTGACGGGCGACGTTCTGGAGAAAAATGAGCGCTATGGCCTCTCTTTATTACAGGATTCCTGCACGGCAGGTTACGGCAAAAGCTGTCTTCTGCTGCGACAGCTTGCTCATGCTAATCCTGCGACGCAGCAATAATGCCCCTCAGGTGCATTATTGCTGCCGGTGAACGGCCAGCCTCGCCAGCGTTAAGGGTTCAGCTGCTGCCAGCGCTGAAAAACTGTGATCGCATTGCTGCTTTTCTGCTGGATCATCGGCAGGCGACGCTGTTCGATCGGCTTGCTGTACTCTGCATAGAAGGTATTCAGTTCGAAGTACTTGCGGTTATCCTGATAAAACGGGGCATAGTCTTCACGCGTTGTAAGGTAAATCACCTGCTTCGGACTGCAATAGTAGAGTGAGCCAAGGCACATCGGACAGGGGCTGGCGAGAATGTAAATATCGCAGTCACTGAGATTTTCCGTGCCGAGCCGCGTACAGGCCTGGCGGATAGCCAGAATTTCAGCGTGTGCGGTAGGATCGCTGGTTTGTGCCACCAGATTCGGACTCTCTGCAATAATCTCACCGTCACGCACGATCACCGTCGCAAACGGCCTTCCGCCCTCTTCCACGTTTTTCATTGCCAGATCGACAGTACGCTGTACAAAATCCATCATCATCTCCATGTCTGCTCAGAGTAGGGTTAACGGAGATAAGGCTATGACCGGTTAGCTATAATGTAAAAGACCCATTTATAATGAATGCTATAAGCTGTAATTATAGGAACGCTCATGCTGTTACGTCATATTCACTATTTTCTGGCGGTTGCCGAGCACCGTAGCTTTACCCGCGCGGCGACTGCGTTGCACGTCTCGCAGCCGGCACTGTCACAGCAGATTAAGCAGTTAGAAGAAACCCTGGGCAGCCCGCTTTTTGATCGAAGCGGAAGAGAGATGCGTCTGACCGACGCCGGAGAAACATATCGTCATTATGCGAAGCGGGCCCTGCGCGACCTGGCGGAGGGACAGCGTGCGCTGAATGACGTAGAAAATCTACGGCGTGGAGCATTGCACATAGCCATTAACCCCACCTTCACTCACTACCTGATGGGGCCGCTGATCGCGTCTTTTCACCACCGTTATCCCGACATTACGCTGGAAATACGGGAAATGCCTCAGGAGCAGATAGAGCAGAACCTGGCGGATGACCGCGTGGATTTAGGCATCGGGTTTAACGTACCGGTGCAGACCGGCATCTCCGCTCAGACGCTGTTTACCGAAACGCTGGCGCTGGTCGTCGCCAGCCATCACCCCCAAGCCCGGCATCGCCGTCTGCCGCTTGCGGCGCTGGATAAGGAGAAGCTGGTGCTGCTGACGGCTGAATTTGCCACCCGGGAACAGATTGATCGCTGCTGTCGGAAAAACAACCTGAATCCTCAGGTGTTAATGCAGGCAAACTCACTGAGTGCGGTGATTGAAATTATCCGGCGAACCAGGCTTGCCAGCCTGCTACCGGCAATGACAACCCTGGCGCATCCTGATCTGGTGTCCGTTGAACTCACGCCCCCGCTGCTGGAAAGAACGGCAGTGCTTTTACAAAGAAAGGGAGGATACCAGACCGCTGCGGCAAGGGCATTTGCCGTTCTTGCGCAGGAACAGGGAGATGATTTTCAGCAAGGACAGGCATAAAAAAAGAGCCTTTCGGCTCTTTTTTTACTGGTTCACAGAAAGACGAGTCTGTCTGAAAACGAAATTTTGGAGCGGGAAACGAGACTCGAACTCGCGACCCCGACCTTGGCAAGGTCGTGCTCTACCAACTGAGCTATTCCCGCTTGGGTGGTACTGACTACTTAAAATTTGGAGCGGGAAACGAGACTCGAACTCGCGACCCCGACCTTGGCAAGGTCGTGCTCTACCAACTGAGCTATTCCCGCTCTGGGTACCGACGAAAATTGTTCACCGGTACGGGGTGCGAATTATACGAGTATTTTGCCCTCCCGCAACCCCGTCATGGCAAAATTTTACTTTTTTTTTGCCAACTGCCGATTAAACCGCCATTGCGCTGATTTTTGCAGCATTACCGGGTTAAAAACAGGGCTGTTGGTCCATTTCCCGTTAACGGCCAGCATTACAGCTGGATGAAGTGCTCACGATAGTAGGCCAGTTCCGCCACTGACTCGCGGATATCATCCATCGCCTGATGGGTGCCCTGCTTTTTGAAGCCCGGCAGGATTTCCGGTTTCCAGCGGCGTGCCAGCTCTTTCAGCGTGCTGACATCCAGGTAACGGTAGTGGAAGTAGGCTTCCAGCTCCGGCATATATTTAAACAGGAAGCGGCGATCCTGACCGATGCTGTTACCACAGATCGGGGAGCTGTTGGCGGGAACCCACTGTTCAAGAAAGGCAATCGTCGCCCGCACAGCGGCCTCTTCATCGATCTGGCTGGCTTTAACACGTTCCACCAGGCCACTGTTGGTATGGGTGCGTACATTCCACTCATCCATTAATGCCAGTTGGGCATCTGACTGGTGGACAGCCATCACCGGGCCTTCGGCCAGAATATTCAGATCGGCGTCTGTGACCAGGGTGGCAATCTCAATAATCCGATCCTGCTCCGGGTCCAGGCCGGTCATCTCAAGGTCAATCCAAATCAGGTTGTTAGCATTAGCTGTCATAGTACGTCTCGCGTTGGCCGAAGCGGCATAGTGTCGAATTAAGGTGTATGATAGACGTTTTGCCCTGCCAGGGCGAAATATGCAAAACCGGTGTGAGGAACAGTGACTAAAAACAAACTATCCAAAGGTCAGCAACGTCGCGTGAGTGCCAACCACGATCGTCGCCTGAAACAGCGTGCTGATAAACCTGAGCCAGATGACAATCTGTTCGGTGAAGCGCGCGATGGCGTGGTGATCAGCCGTTTTGGTATGCATGCCGATGTGGAAGATACGGATGGTTCCGTGCACCGCTGTAACATCCGCCGCACCATTCGATCGCTGGTCACCGGTGACCGTGTGCGCTGGCGTCCAGGCGTGGAAGGGGGAGCTACCGTTAAGGGCATTGTTGAAGGCGTGCATGAGCGTACTTCAGTACTGACGCGTCCCGACTTCTATGACGGTGTGAAGCCTATCGCCGCCAATATCAATCAAATCGTCGTGGTGTCAGCGATTCTGCCTGAGTTGTCGCTGAATATCATTGACCGCTATCTGGTGGCGTGCGAAACGCTGGGCGTTGAACCGCTGCTGGTGCTCAACAAAACCGATCTGCTGGATGATGAAGGTCGTGCCTTTGTTAATGAGCAGATGGATATCTACCGCCGTATTGGCTACAAGGTACTGATGGTTTCCAGCCACCGTAAAGAGGGCCTGGCGGAACTGGAAGAGGCGCTGACCGGACGGGTCAGTATCTTCGCCGGACAGTCCGGCGTTGGTAAGTCCAGCCTGCTCAACGCGCTGCTGGGTCTGGAACTCAGCGCGGCGGAGATCCTGACTAACGACGTTTCCGATAATTCAGGCCTTGGCCAGCACACCACCACTGCTTCCCGTCTCTATCACTTCCCGCACGGCGGCGATGTCATTGACTCCCCGGGCGTACGTGAATTTGGTTTGTGGCACCTGGAGCCGGAACAAATCACGCTCGGATTTGTCGAATTCCGTGACTACTTAGGCGGATGCAAATTCCGCGACTGTAAGCATGACACCGACCCCGGCTGTGCCATACGCGAAGCCGTGGATAAAGGTGAAATAGACGAGTCGCGTTTTGTTAACTACCACCTGATTCTGGATACGATGTCTGAAGTGCAGGCGAAAACCCGCCGCTTTAGCAGCGACAAAGACTGACAAAACTGGCCTGATTGACAGGCACGGGGAAGTAAACACAGCGCTCACCGCCAGGCAATAGCCTAAACCTGTGGGCGCTGCTACAATCCGCTCCCTTTATTAGCGCTGTCCCCCTGATTGATCACGTTACAGAATGGCATACTGCGCCTCTGCAACCTGACCCGGGGCAGCTATATCTGATTGAGCCAGGAGGCTAACGTGTTAGATCGTATTAAACTCGGCCTGAATAATATACTGCCTAAAAAAGCCCTGACTGAACTGGCCGGCTGGGGTGCCAGCAAACGGGGTGGATGGCTGACCAAAGCCGTGATTGACGCTTTTGTCTGGTTTTACAAGGTGGATATGAAAGAGGCGCAGAAGCCGGACACCGCCAGCTATCGTACCTTTAACGATTTCTTCGTCCGCCCGCTGCGCGACGAAGCCCGCCCGATCGAAACCGACCCGAATCTGCTGGTTCTGCCTGCTGACGGCGCGATCAGCCAGTTAGGCCATATTGACGGAGAACAAATTTTTCAGGCTAAGGGACATACTTATTCACTGGAAGCACTGCTCGCGGGTAATTCCGCGATGACTGAGATGTTCCGTGACGGTGAGTTTGTCACCACTTACCTGGCGCCACGTGACTACCACCGTGTTCATATGCCTTGTAACGGGATCCTGCGCGAAATGATCTACGTACCGGGCGACCTCTATTCGGTGAACCCGCTGACGGCACAGAACATTCCCAACCTCTTTGCGCGTAACGAACGGGTGATCTGCCTGTTTGATACCGAATTTGGTCCGATGGCGCAGATTCTGGTGGGCGCTACGATTGTTGGCAGCATCGAAACCACATGGGCGGGCACCGTAACGCCACCGCGTGAAGGCGTGATCAAACGCTGGAGCTGGCCGGGTGCGGATGCCGAGGGATCGATCGTCCTGTTGAAAGGTCAGGAAATGGGGCGCTTTAAACTCGGATCAACCGTGATCAACCTGTTTGCTCCTGGTAAAGTTAAGCTGGCAGAAAGCCTGACGGCTGAGAGCAAAACCCGTCTTGGCACGACCCTCGCCATCGCACTGCAAAAAGACAGTGCGGAAGACGTCCTCCATCATCCATAGCGGATAATCATGTCACGTCTGATACTCACCCTTTTGTTAGGCTGGAGCCTGCTCCAGCCAGTTTATGCCGCCAGCGCACCGGAGGCGACGCAGATCAAACAACAGCTGGAAGAGGCGAAGTCAGAAAAAACTTCCGCAAGTCAGACCGCCACCGTCGAGGCCCTGCAGTCCACGCTTAACTGGCTGGATGAATATCAGAAATCGGTGGATCTTACGCAGGATTATCAGCAGGTCATCGACGATTTTCCCAAGCTCTCCCGTGAATTACGCCAGCAGATCGTCACCCTGACAGACAGCAACAAGCCGCTGCGCAGCAACATGAGTGCCGCCGATCTCGATCAGGAGATCCTGCAGGTCAGCAGCCAGCTGCTGGAAGAGAGCCGCCAGGCCCAGCAGGAGCAGGATCGCGCCCGTGAGATCAGCGACTCTCTCTCCCAGCTGCCGCAGCAGCAAACCGATGCCCGCCGCGCGCTGAACGAGATAGAACGTCGCTTACAGGGACAGCCTGCCCCCAACACGCCACTCGGTCAGGCCCAGCTGGCGCAGCGTCAGGCGGAGTCTGCCGCACAAAAAGCCCGCGTGGATGAGCTTGAGCTGGCACAGCTTTCAGCCAACAACCGTCAGGAGCTGGCGCGTATGCGCGCCGAAGTCCATCAGCGTAAAGCCGCCAGCCTGGATGCCTATTTACAGGATTTACGTAATCAACTTAACAGCCTGCGCCAGCGTGAGGCCGAAATGGCCCTGGCCCGCACCGAACAGCTGGCCGAAAACAGCGGTGATATGCCCGCTGGCATCACCGAACAGTTTCGCATCAACCGCGAACTTTCCAGCGCACTAAATCAGCAGGCGCAGCGCATGGACCTGGTGGCCTCGCAGCAGCGAACCGCCGCCAATCAGACCATTCAGGTTCGCCAGGCACTCAGCACCATTCGCGAACAGTCGCAGTGGCTGGGCGTCTCCAACGTGCTGGGCGAAGCGCTGCGTGCCCAGGTGGCCCGCCTGCCGGACATGCCCAAACCGCAGCAGCTGGATAATGAAATGGCCCAGCTGCGCGTGCAGCGCCTCTACTATGAAGATCTGCTCGAGCGTCAGAAATCGCTGCGCCAGCTGCGTCAGGATGACAACAGCGACCTGACGCCTGAACAACGCCGTATCCTTGAAGCCCAGTTGAAAACCCAGCGTGAGCTGCTGACCTCCCTGCTTTCCGGCTGTGACAACCTGATCCTCGGTGTCACCAAACTGAAAGTCGGCAACAGCCAGCTGGTGGATGCGCTAAATGAAGTCAAAGAAGCCACCCACCGTTACCTGTTCTGGACGGCTGATGTCAGCGCCGTGGACTTCAGTTACCCCATCAACCTCGCGCGTGACCTGCACCGCCTGCTGTCGCTGGACACGTTGGGTCAGTTGGGCGGCGCGATGGTGATGATGGTGACCAGCCGCGAAACCGTGCTGCCGCTGCTTGGCGCAGTGCTGCTGGTCGGCTTTAGCATCAGCTCACGCCGCCACTTCCGTAAATTCCTTGAACGCGCCTCCAGTAAAGTCGGCAAGGTGACCCAGGATCACTTCAGTCTCACCCTGCGAACGGTGTTCTGGTCAATTCTGGTGGCACTCCCTCTGCCGGTGCTGTGGGCAGCGCTGGGCTTTGGTTTGCAGCACGCCTGGCCCTATCCGATTGCCATTGCCATCGGTGACGGCGTGACCGCCAGCGTCCCACTGCTCTGGGCGTTTATGGTCAGTAATACTTTTGCCCGTTCGCAGGGGCTGTTCATCGTCCATTTCCGCTGGCCACAAACCCGTGTAGCGCGCGCGATGCGTTTCTATACGCTGTGCATCGGTCTGGTAGTCCCGCTGATGATGATGCTGATCGCCTTCGATAATCTTGAAGACCGCGAGTTTTCAGCCACGCTCGGTCGCCTGTGCTTTATTCTGATTTGCGGTGCCCTGAGCCTGGTGACCGTCAGCCTGAAACGGGCGGGGATCCCCCTGCATCTGGATAAAGAGGGCAACGGCGATAACTTTATTAACCGGATGCTGTGGAATGCGATGATCGCAATCCCGCTGGTCGCGGCCCTCGCCTCCTGTATCGGCTATCTGGCGGCAGCTCAGGCGCTGCTGGCGCGCCTGGAAACCTCGTTAGCGATCTGGTTCCTGCTGCTGGTGATTTACCATATTATTCGCCGCTGGATGCTGATCCAGCGGCGGCGTATCGCCTTCGATCGGGCACGTCAGCGCCGGGCTGAGATCCTTGCCCAGCGTGCGCGCGGCGAAGAGGAACTCGCCGCCCAGCAAACCGCCGCCGACAGCGTGGAGGTAGAAGAGCCGGTGATAGACCTGGATGCCATCAGCGCGCAGTCATTACGCCTGGTGCGTTCAATACTGACGCTGATCGCGCTGGTTTCGGTGATCGTCCTGTGGTCAGAGATCCACTCCGCGTTTGGCTTTATGGAAAATATTCGCCTGTGGGATGTCAGCACTACCGTACAGGGAGTGGAAAGCCTGCAGCCGATCACGCTGGGCTCGGTGGTGATTGCTATCCTGGTCCTGGTGATCACCACCCAGCTGGTGCGCAATATGCCTGCCCTGCTGGAGCTGGCGCTGTTGCAGCACCTCAGCCTGACGCCCGGCACGGGCTATGCCATCACCACCCTGACCAAATATATGCTGATCCTGATTGGCGGTCTGGTCGGGTTCTCCCTGATCGGCATTGACTGGTCGAAACTGCAGTGGCTGGTGGCGGGTCTGACCGTCGGCCTGGGCTTTGGTCTGCAAGAGATCTTTGCGAACTTTATCTCCGGCCTGATCATTCTCTTCGAGAAGCCGATCCGCATCGGGGACACCGTGACCATCCGCGATCTGACCGGTAGCATCACACGCATTAATACCCGCGCCACCACCATTACCGACTGGGACCGCAAAGAGATTATCGTACCGAACAAGGCCTTTATTACCGAGCAGTTTATTAACTGGTCGCTGTCAGACTCGGTCACCCGCGTGGTACTGACCATCCCGGCCCCGGCCGAGGCGAACAGTGAAGAGGTGACCAACGTGCTGCTCACCGCCGCACAGCGATGCAGCTACGTGCTGGAGACACCGCCGCCGGAAGCCTTCTTGGTGGATTTGCAGCAGGGGATCCAGCTGTTTGAGTTGCGCATTCACGCTGCAGAAATGGGGCACCGCATGCCGCTGCGACACGAGCTGCACCAGCTGATCCTGCGGGGTTATCAGGAGCACGGGCTGGAGATGCCGTTCCCACCGTTCCAGGTGCGTATGGAAACGATCGGTCGCAAAACCCCCGCCAGCAACGGCGCGCCTGCGGCACGTAATTATAGATCGGGCGGGTTGTGATGACCCGGCACTGGCCGAAGGTGGCCCTTCAGCCCTGACGCCGGGATCCTGACGGGGCGCACCGACTTTTCAGTGCGCCCTGCGCGCTAACAACGATCGACGGTAAACGCAATCACATCACTGAGCTGTTCGGCCTTCAGGGCCAGCATCACAATACGATCCACCCCCAGCGCCACGCCGGAACATTCCGGCATCCCGTGAGCCAGCGCGTCCAGCAGGTGAGTATCAATCGGCTGCACCGGCAGACCGGCTGCGGCACGTTTGCGGTTGTCCTGCTCGAAGCGCAGGCGCTGTTCGCGGCTGTCGGTAAGCTCACGGAAACCATTGGCCAGTTCAATCCCTTTGAAATAGACCTCGAAGCGCTCTGCCACGCGATGATCTTCCGTGCTGATCTCAGCCAGCGACGCCTGGCTTGCCGGAAAGTGATAAACGAAAGCGGGTTTCTCTTTACCGATCTCAGGCTCCACGCCCAGCATAAACAGCAGCTGTAAAAGCGTGTCGCGATCTTCTTCCCGATGGGCCAGATCGCCTGCGCCCAGCTTCACGGCGGCCTCACGCAGCTGCGCTTTATCGGCCGACAGCGGGTCAATCTCCAGATGACGGATAAACGCCTGCTGATAGGACAGGGTTTCTGCCGGCGCACACTCCAGCACCTGCTGTAAGAGATCGTCCACCTCGTTCATCAGGCGGTACATATCATAGTGTGGCCGGTACCACTCCAGCATGGTGAATTCGGGATTATGGTGACGCCCCATCTCTTCATTACGGAAGCTGCGGCACAGCTGAAAGATCGGGCCACTGCCCGCTGCCAGCAGGCGTTTCATATGGTATTCAGGGCTGGTCATCAGATAAAGATCGATGCCTGCGGCGGCGCCGGGCCCCACAAACCGCGTCTGGAACGGGAACAGATGCACGTCCGTCACCGTTGCCTGGCTCATCGCCGGGGTTTCCACTTCCAGTACGCCGCGATCGGCAAAGAAACGCCGGATTTCAGCCATAATCGCCGCACGCTTCAATAAATTGGCGATGGGTGCACAAGGCCGCCAGCTGGCCGAATCGCTCATCTTTTTCACTCCAAAGTCAGTAGGGGCAGGAAGTCTACCTGTACCAGCAGCAACACACAATTCTACGTCGAAAAAACCAGCAGTGCGTTATCCTTAAAAATAAAGTGGTTTTTATCCGCTACCCGCCTAAATGGCCGAACACATCAAATTAGCGCGTTTTTAACCCGCCTATACTGGGCGGCGACTGGCGGGTCAGAACCACCCGCCGTGCCTCTGGAATCATGTCAAACACTTACATACCTTCACTATTTCGCCCCGCAGGACCCGCTTCAATGGCGATGCGGTGGGAAGTATGTCGGGTATAAGGGAGGAAGCTGTGCAAACCCTGAATGCCGATTTGGTCATTGTTGGAGCCGGTGGTGCCGGGCTTCGTGCCGCGATTGCCGCTGCCGAAGCCAACCCGCGACTAAAGATTGCCCTGATATCCAAAGTCTATCCGATGCGCAGCCACACCGTGGCCGCCGAGGGGGGAGCCGCTGCGGTCACCCAGCAGCAGGACAGCTTTGATTCTCACTTTCACGATACCGTTGCCGGGGGCGACTGGCTGTGTGAGCAGCCGGTCGTGGACTACTTTGTCCAGCACTGTCCGCAGGAAATGGCGCAGATGGAGCTGTGGGGCTGCCCGTGGAGCCGTAAAGAAGACGGATCGATTAACGTGCGCCGCTTCGGTGGAATGAAGATCGAACGGACCTGGTTTGCCGCCGATAAGACCGGTTTTCATATGCTGCACACCCTGTTTCAGACTTCACTGAAATACCCGCAAATCCAGCGCCTGGATGAGCATTTTGTCCTCGACCTGCTGGTAGATGATGGCGTCGCGCACGGTGTGGTGACCCTTAACATGATGGAGGGTACGCTGCTGGAGGTGCGCGCGCAGTCAGTGATCCTCGCCACCGGCGGGGCCGGACGCGTCTACCGTTATAACACTAACGGCGGCATCGTCACCGGCGACGGTATGGGCATGGCGTTTCGTCATGGTGTTCCGCTACGCGATATGGAATTTGTCCAGTATCACCCGACCGGCCTGCCGGGTTCGGGCATTCTGATGACGGAAGGCTGTCGGGGTGAAGGCGGTATCCTGGTCAATAAAGACGGCTACCGTTATCTGCAGGATTACGGCATGGGGCCGGAAACCCCGCTCGGTGAACCGAGGAACAAATATATGGAACTGGGGCCCCGCGATAAGGTTTCCCAGGCCTTCTGGCACGAGTGGCGCGCAGGGCGTACCATCGCCACCCCGCGGGGTGATGTCGTGTACCTTGACCTGCGCCATCTGGGTGAGAAAAAGCTGCGGGAGCGACTGCCCTTTATCTGCGAACTGAGCAAAGCCTACGTGGGGGTCGACCCGATTACCGCCCCTATTCCGGTTCGCCCGACCGCACACTACACCATGGGCGGCATTGAAACCAACGACCAGTGCGAAACCCGTATTCAGGGTCTGTTTGCCGTCGGTGAATGCTCATCAGTCGGATTGCACGGGGCTAACCGCCTGGGATCTAACTCGCTGGCCGAGCTGGTGGTCTTTGGTCGCCTGGCGGGCGAACAGGCTGCACAGCGGGCCTCCCAGCCACATCCACTACGCGACACCGTCCTCAGCGCACAGCGCAACGATATTGAGAAACGCCTGCATGGCCTGGTGAACCAACAGGGCAACGAAAATGCAGCCACCCTGCGCGACGAAATGGGCATGGCCATGGAAGAGGGCTGCGGCATTTATCGCACCACCGACCTGATGCAAAAAACGATCGATAAACTGGCCGAGCTGAAGCAGCGTTTTTCCCGCCTGCGCGTTACCGATACCTCCAGCGTATTCAATACCGAACTGCTGTACGCCATTGAGCTGGCCCACGGGCTGGATGTGGCGGAGTGTATGGCCCATTCGGCCATCCAGCGGAAAGAGTCTCGCGGTGCCCATCAGCGACTGGATGAAGGCTGCACCACGCGCGACGACGAACACTTCCTCGCCCATACCCTGACATTCTACAACCCGCAGGGTGCCCCTGCGGTCGCCTATGATCCGGTCACGATCACCCATCTCCCGCCAGCCGCACGCGTGTATGGCGCGGCCTCTGAGGACAAAACCCCTAAGGAGCCTGCTCATGAGTGAGAGCAAACGCCGTCAGATTGATATTCTGCGTTATAACCCGGAAAGCGATCGCGTTCCGCGCAACGAGATTTATGACGTGCCGTGGGATGAAACCACCTCGCTGCTTGATGCTCTGGGTTATATCAAAGATAACCTCGCCTTTGACCTGTCGTATCGCTGGTCATGTCGCATGGCCATCTGCGGCTCCTGCGGCATGATGGTGAACGGCGTGCCGAAACTGGCCTGTAAAACCTTCCTGCGTGATTACCCGTCAGGAATGAAGGTCGAGCCGCTGGCTAACTTCCCGATTGAACGCGATCTGGTGGTCGATATGACGCACTTTATCGAGAGTCTGGAGGCCATTAAACCCTGGATCATCGGCAACACGCGCGGTGCCAGTGAAGGTCCCGGACGGCAAACTCCGGCGCAGATGGCGAAATACCATCAGTTCTCTGGGTGCATCAACTGTGGCCTGTGCTATGCCGCTTGCCCGCAGTTTGGCCTTAATCCGGAATTTATTGGTCCGGCGGCCATCACCCTTGCCCACCGCTATAACCTTGACAGCCGCGACCAGGGTAAGGCCCAGCGGATGCCGCAGCTTAACGGTATTAACGGCGTCTGGAGCTGCACGTTTGTCGGATTCTGCTCAGAAGTCTGCCCTAAACACGTCGATCCGGCCGCCGCTATCCAGCAGGGCAAAGTGGAAAGCAGCAAAGACTTCCTGATCGCCACGCTCAAACCCCATTAAGGAGGCCATGAATGACCACAAAACGTAATGCGTATATTCGTCCGGTACGGGGAAACTGGTGGCAGGCGCTGCCATTTTACCGTCTGTACATGCTGCGTGAAGGCACAGCTATTCCCGCGCTGTGGTTTAGCATTGAGCTGATTATCGGCCTGTTTGCGCTCAAACTGGGGCCCGCTAGCTGGGCAGGTTTTGTCAGCTTCCTGCAACACCCCATCGTCCTGTTGCTGAACCTGGTGGCGCTGGTCGCCGCCCTGCATCACAGCAAAACCTGGTTCGACCTGGCCCCCAAAGCACAGATTATTATCGTCAAAGGGGAAAAGCTGCCACCGGAGCCGGTGATCAAAGGGCTGTGGCTGGCATTGATTATTCTGAGTGGTGCGGTGCTGGCCGTATCACTGCTGGCCTGAGGAGTCATGATGAAAACACAACCACAACGTTCTGATGAACCGATCTTCTGGGGGTTGTTTGGCGCGGGAGGCATGTGGGCTGCGCTGGTCAGCCCGGTGATCGTTCTGCTGGTTGGGCTGCTGCTGCCGCTGGGCTGGGCCCCCGCAGGAACCTTCAGCTACGAGCGCATTCTGGGTTTCGCCCAGTCACTGCCGGGCAGAGTGATCCTGCTGTTGATTATCGTCCTGCCGCTGTGGTGCGCGCTGCACCGCCTGCACCACAGCCTTCACGATCTCAGACTGCACGTCCCGTCCAGTAAACTGCTGTGCTACGGGATCGCCTCGTTATTGAGCGTGGTGGCGCTGATCGCCGTTATTGCGGTCTAAAAACACAGCACAGGCTATACTTAAGCCATTCAATGATAAAGGAATGGTTTATGTCACTCTGGAAAATGCTCACCGCAGGCGCCGGGGCACTGCTCTCGGTCGCCTGTTCAACCACCCCACCGCAGGGCGTTACCCCTGTGACCGGATTCAACGCCGAACGCTACCTGGGCAGCTGGTATGAGATCGCCCGTCTCGATCACCGTTTTGAACGCGGGCTCGATCACGTTACCGCCACCTACAGCAAGCGAGACGATGGCGGCCTGAAAGTGGTTAACCGGGGCTTTAATACGAAAAAACAGCGCTGGCAGGAGAGCGTGGGCAAAGCCTACTTTACCGGCCCCAGCGATCGCGCCACCCTTAAAGTGTCCTTCTTCGGGCCATTTTACGGGGGGTATAACGTGATCGCGCTGGATAGCGATTATCAGCATGCGCTGGTGTGTGGGCCTAACCGGGAGTACTTGTGGATCCTGTCCAGGACACCACAGTTGGATGCCGGCGTGAAAGCCGATCTGGTGGCGCAAGCCCGTCGTGCCGGGTTTGCCGTGGATAAGCTGATCTGGGTTAATCAGCAATAACGACGTCGGGCCGGTGCAGCGCGCCGGCCCGTCAAAGCAGATTAATTCGTGCTTTTCTGAATTGCCTGACCACCTGCCTCAACATCTTCACCTACGCCACGCGTGGTGTTACAAGCTGAGAGTACGGAAGAGAGCACCAGAACTGAAAGAATGGCAACAATACTTTTCTTCATAGCAATTTCCTTTTAATTAGAGATAAGTACAACGCTATAAGCATAGCTGCATTTTATCCACCTGCCCGTGGTAAGCAGAAAAAAGGTCAGTTTATGAGAAGTTCAGGGGGAGGGAATTGAAAAGATAAGGGCCTGACGGGCAGGCCCCTACTGATTCGGGCTTATTTTACGCGTGAAACGTATTCGCCAGAACGGGTATCGACTTTGATCACTTCACCAATCTGCACGAACAGTGGCACTTTCACTACCGCACCGGTAGACAGCGTTGCTGGCTTGCCGCCCGTCCCCGCAGTATCGCCTTTCAGGCCCGGATCGGTGTCGGTGATTTCCAGCTCAACGAAGTTCGGTGGCAGCACCTGGATCGGCTTACCGTTCCACAGGGTCACGATGCACTCAGCATTGTCGAGCAGCCATTTAGCCGCATCGCCCACGGTCTTCTCTTCAACAGGGTGCTGTTCGAAGGTTTCCGGGTGCATGAAGTGGTAGAACTCACCGTCGTTGTACAGGTAGTTCAGGTTGGTATCAACGACATCAGCGCCTTCAGCGGAGTCGGTAGATTTAAACGTTTTCTCAACGCGCGTTCCGGTCAGCAGACGGCGCATTTTAACGCGTGCGAATGCCTGGCCTTTACCTGGCTTCACAAACTCGCTGGATTCGATGGCATAAGGTTCGCCTTCGAACATGATTTTAAGACCGGGACGGAAATCGTTGCTAGAATAAGTCGCCATGAAGGCCCTCTAAATTTATAACTGGTACTTAGCCAAAAAAATGGCACACATTGTAACCCTAAATACCCCTGTGCGAGAAGAATGGTTGCATCAACTTGCCGATGTAATCACTGATCCGGATGAATTACTGCAACTTTTAGCGTTGCAACACCACCCTGAACTGGTTTCAGGCCATGACGCACGGCGTCTTTTTGCCCTGCGCGTCCCGCGGGCCTTCGCTGCACGTATGCGTAAAGGCGATCCGCAGGATCCTCTGCTGCTTCAGGTGATCACCTCGCAGCAGGAGTTCGTTGATGCACCGGGTTACAGTACCGATCCGCTGGATGAGCAGAGCAGCGTGGTGCCGGGTCTGTTACATAAATATCGTAATCGTGCGCTGTTACTGGTCAAAGGCGGCTGTGCCGTCAATTGCCGTTACTGTTTTCGCCGCCATTTTCCGTACTCTGATAACCAGGGCAATAAACGCAACTGGCAGCAAGCCCTGGAGTATATCCGACAACAGCCAGAACTGGATGAGATTATTTTCTCCGGTGGCGATCCGCTGATGGCGAAGGATCACGAACTGGACTGGCTGATGAGTGAACTGGAGCAGATCCCTCATATCAGACGCCTGCGCATCCACACCCGCCTGCCGGTCGTGATCCCCAAACGCATCACGGAAACACTGTGCCAGCGGCTGGCTCAGTCACGCCTGCAAACGCTGATGGTGACCCATATCAACCATGCGCAGGAGATCGACGACGATCTGCGTCTTGCAATGCAAAGCCTCAAGCAGGCCGGGGTGACGCTGCTCAATCAGAGCGTATTGTTGCGCGGCATTAATGACAATGCCGCCACGCTGGCCACGCTGAGTAATGCACTGTTTGATGCCGGTATCCTGCCCTATTACCTGCACGTACTGGATAAAGTGCAGGGTGCCGCACATTTCTATGTAGACGATGAGCGTGCCCGCGTCATTATGCGTGAATTGCTGGGCAGGGTATCAGGCTATATGGTGCCGAAGCTGGCGCGGGAAATTGGCGGGGAGCCGAGCAAAACGCCGCTGGACCTCCAGCTACGTCAGGAGTAAGTCCTGCTTTTGTGCCGGAAAGTAAAAAGGGTGGCCATCATGCCACCCTTTCTGAACATCAGCAGCATGACAGGCTTACGGACATTTATAAACCTGGCCGCTCATTTTACTATCCAGCGGTGCAAAGCTGGACCAGATGTTCTGGGTTGGGCTGGTCGCACCGTAAATGACGTTGCCGCCCATCTCTGCGGCACGATTGCGCAGGTCGTTAGCCGCGCCGCGCAGTGAACTGCCCTCGCCGCCGGAACCCGAGAACCAGTTACTTTGCGATCCGGTAACGTTGCCCAGCAACTGGCAGCTGCTGGCCGGTTGCTGATCGGTAAAGGTGACGCGTTCGCCCGCAGAACTCAGCGTGTTAGAAGAAGAACTACAGCCTGCCAGCAGCAGGGCCGCCACAGAGAGTCCCAGCAAGTTAATCCGCATTATAATCCCCATTTATTATCATCAGAATCAGGCCAGAGCGTACCGAACATAAGCACGGTGTCTTATCTATCCTTGCCCCATGCACCTTAACCCGTTCAGCGGGTTAGCGTTGCGCCATTACTTATACTATTTTCCCCCCAAAAAGAAAAACCCCCCGTCAAAGACAGGGGGTTTATTCTCACACGGGGGTGGGAAGGAATTACATCATTCCGCCCATACCGCCCATACCACCCATGCCGCCAGCACCTAAATCAGGCGCGTCGCCTTTAGGCAGGTCAGTCACCATACATTCGGTGGTGATCATCAGGCCAGCAACAGAAGCCGCGTACTGCAGTGCAGAACGGGTGACTTTGGTTGGGTCCAGAATACCGAAGTCGATCATGTCGCCGTACTCTTCGGTCTGCGCGTTGTAACCGTAGTTACCTTCGCCCGCTTTCACGTTGTTGGTCACAACGGAAGGCTCTTCGCCGGCGTTAGCTACGATCTGACGCAGTGGGGATTCCATCGCGCGCAGCGCAACTTTAATACCCACGTTCTGGTCTTCGTTCTGGCCGCGCAGTTCAGACAGCTTAGAAGCCACACGTACCAGTGCAACACCACCACCAGCAACAACGCCTTCTTCTACCGCTGCACGGGTTGCATGCAGGGCATCTTCAACGCGTGCTTTTTTCTCTTTCATTTCAACTTCAGTGGCTGCGCCCACTTTCAGAACGGCAACGCCGCCTGCCAGTTTCGCTACGCGCTCCTGCAGTTTTTCACGGTCGTAATCTGATGTTGCTTCTTCGATCTGCTGACGGATCTGCGTCACGCGACCAGAGATAGCCACTTCTTCACCGGTACCATCAATGATGATCGTGGTGTCTTTGCTGATCACAACGCGTTTCGCCTGGCCCATATCTTCCAGACCGGCTTTTTCCAGCTCCATACCGATCTCTTCAGAGATCACGGTACCGCCGGTCAGAACAGCGATGTCCTGCAGCATGGCTTTACGACGGTCACCGAAACCAGGGGCTTTAACGGCAGCCACTTTCACGATACCGCGCATGGTGTTCACCACCAGCGTTGCCAGTGCTTCGCCTTCAACATCTTCTGCAATGATCAGCAGTGGTTTACCGGCTTTCGCAACGGCTTCCAGCACTGGCAGCATTTCACGGATGTTGGAGATTTTTTTGTCAGCCAGCAGGATGAATGGAGATTCCAGCTCAACTGCGCCTGTTTCTGGCTTGTTGATGAAGTAAGGGGACAGGTAACCGCGGTCAAACTGCATACCTTCAACCACGTCCAGCTCGTCCTGCAGGCCGGTACCTTCTTCAACGGTGATCACGCCTTCTTTGCCCACTTTTTCCATCGCCTGAGCAATCAGTTCGCCCACGGTTTCATCGGAGTTAGCAGAGATGGTGCCGACCTGAGCAATCGCTTTAGAGTCAGAGCAAGGTACGGACAGTTTTTTCAGTTCTTCAACCGCAGCGATCACCGCCTGGTCGATACCGCGCTTCAGGTCCATCGGGTTCATACCCGCCGCGACGGCTTTCAGGCCTTCGGTGATGATGGACTGTGCCAGTACGGTGGCGGTGGTGGTACCGTCACCCGCAGCATCGTTAGCTTTAGAAGCCACTTCTTTCACCATCTGAGCGCCCATGTTTTCGAACTTGTCTTCCAGCTCGATTTCACGCGCAACAGAAACACCATCTTTGGTGATGGTCGGTGCACCAAAAGATTTATCCAGGACCACGTTACGGCCTTTCGGACCCAGGGTAACTTTTACTGCATCTGCCAGTACATTCACACCGCGCAGCATTTTTACGCGAGCGTCATTACCGAATTTTACGTCTTTAGCTGCCATTTTATCTTTTTCCTTAAATTCGTTACGTTCAGTGAATTACGCGCTGTTTACGCTTCAACAACGGCCAGGATGTCGTTTTCAGAGATGATCAGGACTTCTTCGTTGTCGATCTTTTCAGTTTTCGCGCCGTAGCCTTCGCTGAAGATGACCACATCACCTACTTTGACGTCTAATGGCTTCACGTCGCCATTTTCCAGGATGCGACCGTTACCGACGGCCAGGATTTCGCCACGGGTGGATTTACCCGCCGCCGATCCGGTCAGCACGATGCCGCCTGCAGATTTGGATTCAACTTCTTTACGCTTGACGATAACACGATCGTGCAATGGACGAATTTTCATTGTTAGCTCTCCTTTGAGAAGTCCAATCAGTTTTGGGATGAAAGCCGGGCATCATGAGCAACCGGCCTCGTGACGAATGAGATGCGGCCGCAGGAGAGGCCTTTCAAGGGCCAGGCGTAAATTTTTTTGCTAATGGCACTGTTTGGTGGTTTTTTGCACAAGCGCAGGGAAAGACAAAATAAAACGGCGCCCCGTCAGGAAAGCGCCGTTTTTGCCAGGCAGTGTACTTTAGTGTTTGTCGTTGTCACGATCGTGCTCAATCAGGTTTGACTCTTTGCGCTCGTACTCGCCATCAACGGTAAATCCACTGTCGGGGCCTGCGCCCGGACCACGCCAGACTTTCAGATGCGGCATCAGTTTCAGCGTCAGGTGTTTTTGCACCGGCGGCAACAGCAACAGCAGGCCGATGAAGTCGGTAAAGAAACCTGGCAGCAGCAGCAGAAAGCCTGCCAGTACCAGCGACACACTCTTGATCATCTCGGCAGCCGGACTTTCACCAGCGTTCAGCTTCTGCTGCATCAGCATAAAGTTTTTCATCCCCTGATTTTTCACCAGCGAGATACCAATGCAGGAGGTGAAGATCACCAGCAGCATGGTCATTAATACACCCATCACATGGGCGACCTGAATGAAGAGAGAGATCTCGATCCATACCAGGGCAAATATCACTAAGAACGGTAACCAGCGCACCGCGTTCTCCTGTATCAAGGGCTGCCCTGCAGACTGCATGGCAGCATAAAATGGCGATCGTCGCGATCGATAGTATAGAAGGTGGGAACGAAACCTCCGGTTTTCAACCGGAAAGGTGGAAAATCATTCCGCGTCTTCCATTGTGAGGACGATCACATAAGATTGAAACTGTTTGATTCAGCAGGCAGTTTAAGTGATCTGGATTCAGGCTTTTACATCGCAACAGAATATGATCGTGCTCGGGTTGACGCAAACGGATAAAATGCCGCGGCAGCCGTTCCCCGGCCCGATATTCTCTGGATGTCGACCGCTGAAGCAGGCACTTGAATTGTATTGATTTAACCGGTATTCCCAACAGAAGGTTCTCATGGCTAATAACATTCGTATCGAAGAAGACCTGTTAGGTATGCGTGAAGTTCCCGCGGATGCTTACTACGGTGTTCATACTCTGCGTGCGATTGAAAACTTCTATATCAGCAACAGCAAAATCAGCGATATTCCTGAGTTTGTCCGCGGTATGGTCATGGTTAAAAAAGCAGCGGCACTGGCTAATAAAGAGCTACAGACCATCCCGCGCAACGTGGCTAATGCTATTATCAGCGCCTGTGATGAAGTGCTGAACAACGGCCGTTGCATGGATCAGTTTCCGATCGATGTCTATCAGGGCGGCGCAGGCACCTCGGTCAACATGAACACGAACGAAGTGCTGGCTAACATCGGCCTGGAGCTGATGGGGCATCAGAAAGGGGAATACCAGTTCCTTAATCCAAACGACCACGTCAACAAATGCCAGTCAACGAACGATGCTTACCCGACCGGATTCCGTATCGCGGTTTACAGCTCTATTTTAAAACTGCTGGATGCTATCGGGCAGTTGAGTGAAGGCTTCCAGCGTAAAGCGGTGGAGTTCAATACTATCCTGAAAATGGGCCGTACCCAGCTGCAGGACGCGGTACCAATGACCCTCGGTCAGGAGTTCCACGCCTTTAACGTCCTGTTGAATGAAGAGATCCGCAGCATCCTGCGCACCGCCGAGCTGCTGCTGGAGGTAAACCTCGGCGCAACGGCCATCGGCACCCGTCTGAATACCCCGGATGGCTATCAGCAACTGGCCGTAGAGAAGCTGGCCGAAGTCAGCGGGCTGGCGTGCGTTCCGGCGGAAGACCTGATCGAAGCCACCTCAGACTGCGGCGCCTACGTGATGGTACACAGCTCACTGAAGCGCCTGGCGGTAAAACTGTCAAAAATCTGTAATGACCTGCGCCTGCTCTCCTCGGGGCCGCGCGCCGGGCTGAATGAAATCAACCTGCCGGAACTGCAGGCGGGGTCGTCAATCATGCCTGCCAAAGTGAATCCGGTGGTGCCGGAGGTGGTCAATCAGGTGTGCTTCAAAGTCATTGGTAACGATATTACCGTGACGATGGCTTCTGAAGCCGGTCAGCTGCAGCTGAACGTAATGGAGCCGGTGATTGGCCAGGCGATGTTTGAATCCATTCATATCCTGACCAACGCCTGCTACAACCTGCTGGAAAAATGCGTAGACGGCATCACCGCCAACAAAGCCGTGTGTGAAGCCTACGTGTTTAACTCCATCGGCATTGTCACCTATCTCAATCCGTATATCGGCCATCACAACGGCGATATCGTGGGTAAGATCTGTGCAGAAACCGGTAAGAGCGTCCGTGAAGTGGTGCTTGAGCGCGGCCTGCTGACCGAAAGCGAGCTGGATGATATTTTCTCAACGCAGAATCTGATGTTCCCGGTGTACAAAGCGAAACGCTATACCGATGAAAACGAACAATAACAGACCCGATCATTAGCTCCCTTTTAAGGCACGTGTTCACTGAACAACGTGCCTTTTTACTTTTCGCGGCACACAAAATTTTAACGGTTTATTAGCAAAAAAATTAAGGAACACCCTATGTTATTACCTGAGCTTATCGTCGTCTTTCTCGCGATTTATCTGGGGAGTCGGCTGGGAGGGATCGGCATCGGCTTTGCCGGTGGCCTCGGGGTCCTTGTGCTGACCCTGGGCTTTCAAATCAAACCCGGCGCCATCCCGTTCGATGTGATTGAGATCATCATGGGCGTGATTGCCGCCATTGCCGCCATGCAGGTGGCCGGAGGGATGGACTACCTGGTTAATCTGGCCGAGCGCCTGCTGCGTCAACATCCGCGCTATATCACGCTTCTGGCCCCGCTGGTGACCTATGTGATGACCCTGCTGGCAGGGACCGGCCACACCGCCTTCTCCACGCTGCCGGTTATTGCCGAAGTGGCTAAAGAACAGGGTGTTCGCCCTTCCCGTCCACTGTCGATTGCGGTGGTCTCCTCACAAATCGCGATTACGGCGTCACCGATTTCTGCGGCCGTGGTGTTTATGGCCGGCATCCTCGAACCCAAAGGCATCAGCTATCTGATGCTGCTGGCGGTGGCGATCCCCTCAACGATGGCAGCGATCTTTATTGCAGCACTGGTCACCAACTTCCTCGGTAAGGAACTGAAGGACGATGAAGTCTACCAGGCCCGTCTGGCAAAAGGGGAAGTTGCCCTGCGCGGTGCCAGCAAGTTTGAAGAAAAGCCGGGAGCAAAACGCTCGGTGCTGCTGCTGCTGCTGGGCATTATCGCCGTGGTGTTCTATGCCACGACCATCAGTGATGCCGTTGGTTTGATTCAGAACCCGGTACTGCCGCGTAACGAAGCGATCGTGGTGTTCATGCTGACGGTAGCCGCACTGATCTGCTTAACCTGTAAGATCGATACCGGGGAAATTCTCGGGGCCAGCACCTTTAAATCCGGGATGAGCGCCTGTGTCTGCGTGCTCGGCGTCGCCTGGCTGGGTGACACCTTTGTGAAGGCTCACATTGGCGATATCCAGCAGGTGGCGGGTGAGCTGCTGCACGACTTCCCATGGATGCTGGCGGTGATCCTGTTCTTCGCCTCTACGCTGCTTTACTCGCAGGCGGCCACCACCAAAGCACTGATGCCTGCGGCGCTGCTGCTGGGCGTTTCGCCGGTGACCGCCGTGGCCTCTTTTGCTGCGGTATCCGCCCTGTTTGTGCTGCCGACTTATCCGACGCTGCTGGCGGCGGTAGAGATGGATGACACCGGCTCCACCCGCATCGGCCGCTTTGTCTTCAACCACTCGTTCCTCATCCCCGGTACGCTGGCGATTGTGCTGTCGGTGGCCTTTGGCTTCCTTTTGGGGGGGATTATTCTCTGATGCGGTGAACAGAGGAACGGTAAAATAGCCGTCCCGACAGATCGAAGGGTAAAAATACCCGCCCAACGGCTGATTGAATAAATGGCCGGTCCCTGCCCCTTAGCAGGGGCCGGCCTTCTTTTCGGTCGTCCCGTTCTGTTCCGCACGGCCCTCACCAGGGAATGTCATGCTATTATCTCCCTTTCCGCCTGGTCGGTCCCCCATGGAGAGAGCAAGACCCGTTATGACCCAGCGATTTATTCCCCTGATATTCCTGCTGTTTGCCACGCTGTTCAGCCTGAACGCCGGTGCATCGTTGTTTGACAACCACGCCAACAGCCAGTTTGTGACGGTCAATCAGGCCTTCACGTTTGATTTCACACAGAAGAACGATCGGCTCACCCTCAGCTGGCAGGTCAAACCTGGCTACTACCTTTACCGGCAGCAGATCAAGATTGGCGTCCAGGGTGCCACCCTTGCTGAATGGCAGCTGCCCGCAGGCCAGCCTCATGAAGATGAGTTCTACGGTAAAACCGAGATCTACCCTGACAGCCTGACGCTGCCGTTCACCGTCACCCAGGCCGCCGCCGGTGCAGAGATAACGGTGACCTATCAGGGCTGCGCTGCCGCCGGCTTCTGTTATCCGCCGGAAACCCGTACGGTTCCGCTTAATGCCGTTGCAGCCCACAGCGTCCCCGCCCCTGTCGCCGCGTCCGACGCGGCTCCGTCGCCCCATAGCAGCCTGCCTTTCTCGCCGTTATGGGCGCTGCTGATCGGGATTGGCGTGGCCTTTACCCCCTGTGTACTGCCGATGTACCCGCTGATCTCCGGCATTATCCTTGGAGGTAACCGCCGCTACAGCCCCGGTCGCCTGTTTGCACTGGCCATGGTCTACGTGCAGGGCATGGCGCTGACCTACACCCTGATGGGCATCGTGGTCGCCGCTGCCGGGCTGCGCTTCCAGGCGGCATTACAGGCCCCTGCAATACTGATCGGGCTTTCTGTGCTGTTTATTGTGCTGGCGCTGTCGATGTTTGGCCTGTTTACCCTGCAGCTGCCTTCTTCACTGCAGACCCGACTGACGTTATGGAGCAACCGCCAGCAGGGGGGATCGCTGCCGGGCGTCTTCATGATGGGAGCCCTGGCCGGGCTGATCTGTTCCCCCTGCACCACCGCCCCGCTCAGTGCCATCCTGCTGTATATCGCGCAAAGCGGTAATATGCTGGCGGGTGCCGGTACGCTCTATCTTTATGCGCTGGGCATGGGCCTGCCGCTGGTCGCCATTACGCTGTTCGGCAACCGCCTGCTGCCAAAAAGCGGCCCGTGGATGCAGACGGTGAAAGAAGGCTTTGGCTTTGTGATCCTGGCCCTGCCGGTGTTTCTGCTGGAGCGGGTGATCGGCGATACATGGGGAGTTCGCCTCTGGAGCCTGCTGGCCGTTGCCTTCTTCGGCTGGGCATTTATCAGTACCCTGAAAAGCCACCGGGGCTGGCTGCGGGTACTGCAAATTCTGCTGCTGGGGGCGATGCTGATCGCCGTACGCCCTTTACAGGACTGGGCGTTTGGCGGTGCGCAGACGACAGAAGCGGCCCCGCAGCTCACGTTTACCCGCATCAGTGATGTGCAGCAGCTGGATCAGCAGCTGGCCAACAGTGGGGGCAAGATCACCCTGCTCGACCTGTACGCCGACTGGTGCGTCGCCTGCAAGGAGTTTGAGAAATACACCTTCAGCGATCCGCAGGTGCAGGCTGCGCTGGAGCATACGCAGCTGTTACAGGCCGATGTCACCGCCAGTAATGCCGCTGATCGCGCCCTGCTGGAGCGTCTGAACGTACTGGGCTTACCGACTCTGCTGTTCTTTGATGCACAGGGCCATGAAATCCCCGACTCACGCGTGACCGGGTTTATGAAACCCGCCGCTTTCCGTGCACATTTGCAGAAACTGGCGCGTTAAACGACACTAAGGTTCGATAATGAAGCGTACAAGAGGAGAACCGCGTGCAGCGTGAACAAGTACTTGAACAGGCTCTGAACGTGCTGGAACAGCATGGGTTAGCGGCGACCACCTCTCTTGCCATGATGGCCGGTGAACTGGACTGCAGCGAACAGGAACTTCAGCGCTTCTGGCCGGACCGGGATGCGCTGCTGTATGACGCCCTGCGCTACCACGGCCAGCAGATTGAGGCGTGGCGCCGCCAGCTACTGCTGGATGACAGCCAGAGTGCCGGGCAGAAACTGCTGGCGCGCTATCAGGTGCTGGCCGATGCGGTCAATCATCAGCGCTATCCCGGCTGTCTCTTTATTGCCGCCTGCAGTTTCTACCCACAGCCTGACCACCCTATCCATCAGATTGCCGAGCAGCAAAAACAGGCGTCCTGGCAGTTCACTCATCAGTTACTGAGCGACCTGGAAACGGACAACCCCGAGGGCGTGGCACATCAGATGGAACTGATCCTTGAGGGCTGCCTGTCGCGACTGCTGGTGAAACGTCAGGTTCAGGACGTGGAAACCGCCCGCTGTCTGGCGGAAGATGTATTGAGTTTCGCACTGTGCCGTAAGAACGGGGCGTTAAGCTAAAGCAGGGTGAGCGTACCCGGGTAAAAAGCAGGCAGTCGGCAGGGTTTTACGACTTTTTTGTGACAAAGCCGTTGACGCCGAACGGGGTTTACGGTTTAATGCGCCCCGTTGCCCGGATAGCTCAGTCGGTAGAGCAGGGGATTGAAAATCCCCGTGTCCTTGGTTCGATTCCGAGTCCGGGCACCACTATTCATAAGGCCTCGCTACAAAGCGGGGCTTTTTCCTTTACTGGCTACGGTAGATTTCTGGTCGTTGCAACACGTTATTTGTTTGCTGGATTTCTCGCCATTTTCGCAGATGTTAGTTACTTTTAGACACCTCAACATTTTCTGATGTATTTTTTTACCTCACAGCTACGGTCTTTCTACGGTCCTCTACGGTTCCTTTCTTTCAGATCATTCATAATGAAGTAGAAGACACGGGGGAAACGGGGAATTATCATTCTGCCTTAATCCGCTGTCCTTAACGTGATTTTGTCGCGGGGAATAAGGTGGGGAAATCCCCAATAGCAAGCGGGGAAACTTGGCAGCATACACTCTCCACCATTCACATGGGGATCTTCACCAGTCCGTCCACCTGCAACAAGCTCTTTTTCCCTTTCACTTCTTACCTTTTCAGAATCCCCCGTTCTCCACGCCATCATAAAATGATTTATCCGTAAGCTAAACGTACTGGACTGTTAAACCTGAGTGTCCGCTGTGAGCGAGGAGCGGACATAACATCCTCGGGATAGTGTGGGAATGGTGTTGTCCCGTCACCCGTTTCAGACTGATGTTTTATTACGCAGAGTACTTTATGTCGATTGCTTATACATATAAACTGGCAAAATAGGTTTTAATACGGAGATGAACAATGTCCTTGTTACATCAGATTCAAGAGTCTGTGGTCCAAGATGGATCAAGCCTGGGTTCAATACTGCTTAAACTCCGACTCTTGGCAGCAAGATTAGGAAGTAACGATTTAGAAGAATGGGTCAAGCATGAATCGGAAGGCTATCCTAAGAATGCTGTGCTTCCCGATTACAGAATAGTAGGAGTAACTTATAAAGGTACGTTTTCTGGCCCCTTTGGCTCTGGTATAAAAAATGCGCCTATACCACCAATATTAATAAAAACGTTTGCAAATGATAGCTGGAATAAGCACTCCGTCAGAGAAAGCATTGCTGCTGTTGACGAACTTGTTAAAGCTAGCGCAAAAGGTGGTTCTTTGGGGATTGATGCGTCAAATTTAATTCTTCTTCTACAAGGGAAGATATATGAAGATTATGCTTGCAATGATATCTCTGGAAATATTTCAGCGGTGTCATTATCAGAAATTTCACAAGCCGTTCGCAATAGAGTTCTTGAATTAACAATTGAATTTGAGAAATCAATTCCCGCAGCAGCACACATCACTTTTGGTACTCAAAGCATGGATAAAGATAATGCGTCAAAAGCACAGCAAATAACACAACAAATAATTTATGGTAACGTTGGCAATGCCATCTCTGGTGGCAGCGAATCAACTATTAACGTAAATATACAATCACACAATAAAGAATCAGTAGCAAACTATCTGAAAGATTCAGGTATTTCTGAAGAAGATGCCCGTGATTTCGCACTGATTGTAGCGTCTGAAACACCATCAAGTTCTGAAGAACCTTTTGGAGAAGGCGCAAAAAATTGGATTGCATCAAATATAAGAAAAGCTGCCGATGGGACTTGGAAAGTCGGGATGGCAGTTGCAACCAAAGTTCTAACAGAGGCTGCACTGAAATACTATGGTTTGCAGTAAGCCATGGGCCGCATTTTGCGGCCAATTTTATATGTACAGTAAAGCTAAAAGTTCATTCCAAAGTAGTTAGTGCCCTTTTTGTGAAGACTTAGCCGTGTAATTTTATCTTACTCGATAAGCATGCTCCAACACCAATCTCGCTAAATCAGTTCGTTGATTTGATAAATCGACCTCATACGTAAAACATAGTAATGATAGTACTCTTGCAAATTTAACCCGCACTTTTTGCAAAGTTTTATAGAAAAGTACTTCATTTGTCGAATTTTGATGTTTATATAATAACATTAAGTTTTGGCTTAGAGTGTGGATTAAATCTAATATTAAATGTTGCGCTTGCTTGGATTTTATGTCTAATCTTAGTTGCTCTGTTTTTTCTTTAATTGATTCTAAACTTTTGATTACTGCTTGGGAAACCTCTAAATCGAATGGTGCAATTAACACCTTTTTACCTTCAAGGTAACTGAAGTATTTCTCAAACAGTTTCTTATCCGGATCGGATATAAATGGAATCAAATCTTTAGCTGTGATGCCCGAGATGGATGCGACATTTGCTAAACCACCAATTATTTCTAAAAACAATTTCGGTCTCCTAGTGATAAATTAGATAATTAGACTCTTTTTTACTATTAAGTCTCGAAAATTAGAATTATCCATTGGATTTAGGAATCTATAGATAATACTACGATCGTTTGGAATACGCCACTACCAGATTTGCCACATTACGTAAATTTAGTTATCTAGATCAAACAACTATAATCACTCAGTAATAATTTCAATACTAAGCATCCCAATGTTGCCCGACCAGATTGTGTTTATCACAATTATTGGTATTAAGCTTTATTCCCTTCATGATTAAAGGTCCGATCCTGGCACTAAGCGGACCGCCTGAAACGCCCTAAAGCCTGCCATGAGCGAGAAGCCGACACTGGCCTAGATCATACTTGAACCGTTCTCTGGAAATTCTATATAAGCAAATAGTTTTGTTAAGCCGGATGCTTATATTCAAAAGAGGCTTTGTTGAATAAATCGAACTTTTGGCCGCAATCAGGATCAGATCACCACATCTCTGACCCTGTAGTGGTACCCCGTGGCAAAACAAACGTTCAAAATCACCAATTGGAAAGCCTACAACAAGGCGCTCATCAATCGGGGTTCACTGACATTCTGGCTCGATGAGTCGGCCATTCAGACCTGGTATGACGAACCAAAAACGGCGTCACGTGGTCGTCCACAACGTTATTCTGAGCTGGCCATCTCCACTGTTCTGATGCTCAAACGCGTCTTTCGCCTCACATTACGCGCTGCTCAGGGATTCATTGACTCCATTTTTACCCTGATGAATCTTCCGCTCCGTTGCCCGGATTATTCCTGCCTCAGCAGGCGGGCTAAGTCCGTCAGCATCCCTTTCAAAAACCCGACACGCGGTGAGATTGCCCATCTGGTAATCGATTCCACCGGATTAAAAGTCTTCGGTGAGGGCGAATGGAAGGTGAAAAAACACGGCCAGGAGAAGCGCCGTGTCTGGCGGAAACTGCACCTGGCGGTGGATGCTGATACGCATGAGATTATCTGCGCTGACCTGTCCCTGAACAACGTGACTGATGCAGAGGCATTCCCGGGGCTTATCCGTCAGACGCACCGGAAAATCAAAGCCGCCTGTGCTGACGGGGCTTATGACACAAAACGTTGCCACGACGAGTTGCGTCGCAAGAAAATTAAGGCGCTTATCCCGCCGCGAACGCGCGCCGATTACTGGCCGGTGGAGTATGCCGACAGAAATCAGGCGGTGGCGAGGCAACGGCTGACGGGAAGCAATGCGAACTGGAAATGGAACACGGCTTACAACCGGCGGTCAGTGGCGGAAACGGCGATGTACCGTGTTAAACAACTGTTCGGTGGTCACCTGACGCTGCGTGACTACGATGCGCAGGTCGGTGAGGCTATGGCCATGATCCGTGCATTGAACAAAATGACGCGTGAAGGGATGCCAGAAAGTGTGCGGATTGCCTGAGGAAGTCAGTGACGAGAGGCGCTTTTATCTAAATCCGATTTATTCAACAAAGCCTTCAAAAGAAGCAATAACGTGAGCGCGATGCAGCAGTCATGATTATCATGGTGTTTTATTCATGTATTTATCCTGAAAACACGATGTATAATTACAAGACCATTTAAGCTTCTGAAACGGAGTGGACAAACTAAGTGCGCCAAGGACCCGAAGTGAGTGAAGAGCAGACGTCATATTAAAATATTCAGTTGCCAGATTCCCAAATTTGTACCTCTTATAAGCTTCCCGCTTATCCATTGTAGATGCGTATCAGAATTGCTCTCTCTAACATTGACACAATATACCAAGAAAGATGTTTTCTCGTTACCTTGTGGTAACAAGGAATGTTGCTAGTCATGTTTGAGAAGGTCACTCCTTTCCAGTCCGGTACTTTTACAGGCAGTGACCCTCTTCATAAGGAAATCTATAAATAGATTACCATTTATAATGGATGTTTAAAAAACCTATTTTAACATGTAATCCAGCTCATCTTTTATAGGTATAATCTGTTCATAAAGTCGATGATATGCCTTACCAATAGCGCCTCTAAACTGTATTAACTTAGGCGGCATAGTTCCAATGTTAATAATATGGTCTTGCGTTATCCCCGGATAAGGATCAATAAAGACAACCTCTGAAATACCAAGTTGATATGCTTTTTTTGCACATAATTCACATGGGCTCGCAGTAGTATATAACTTCCCGCCAACAATACCGATCCCACCATATTTTGCTAATTGTAAAAAAGCATTCTCTTCTGCATGCAAAGCACGAGTATGCACTTGGTTACTTTTATTATCTATACTGTTATGTATATCTTTAAAACAATATGAAATATTTCTTCCTTTAAAAGAACTTGATTGCTGAATTACTGGTTTAAAAATATCATAGAACTCTCGCGCCTTCTCTCTAAATTTTTCGTTATTTCTTTCATAATGGCTATATGTTTCTGAGTGAAAATCATTTATTAATCCATCAATCGACCGCATAGCACAAGGAACCTGTCCTTGAGCAACATCATTCCAACCAACTGATTTTATTGAGTTATCGCTATCAGTAACAACTGCACCCACCTGCCTTGAAATACAACCAGAGTTTAATTTTACTGTATATGCGACTTGCATGACCCTTTCCATTGATGTAGGGGATATTAATCCAGGGTGTTGCATTAACGCTATATACCATGCGATTTGGGCTTTTAGCACATTGTTATTATCATATTCATTCTTTGGGTTAAATAAATGTATATCAGATATTTCTATGCATTTTTTTACATTTGGATTCGTTAAGTGTTTATATTCACTATCTCCTTTACCCGACTCTTCGTCATCAATTTTTTTAATTTGCTCTGGTGAAAATTTATGCAGCTTTTGTAAATATCTTGTTCTGTGTTCATCCGGCGCATTAATTGAAACTAAATGAAATGCTGCATATCGATCTTTAAAAAACTTAGCTTCATAGGGATTTCTTATTGCATCAATAACGACGTATGCTCTCTCATTTTTCACCTTCCTTATTGACTTAATAACTCTATTAATGGTCTCCGGCAAATGGAAAACAGAGCTTGGAATGAAGTCTTTGCTTTCATATTCTGCATCAACCTTGCCAATTCGTCTAATTGATTTACCCGCAGATTGATAAACCGAGACATATAAACCGGATTCTAACTGGTTTAATTCAGCCTTAAGGTCTCTCGTAAATTTTCTAACCAGCTGTAGAATCCTGATGAATGAACGTGTTATTTTTGGATCACTGAAATCAATTTCAGAGTGATGATCTAAAAGTTGTTTTATGACATCACTATAATTTTCTTTTAAAAAACTTTTTGATAAAACACCTTTTCTTACTAAAGACTCACAGGATTTTTTAGCTATATTCTCTCCGCAAGAATATATGAAACTAGTTAGCTTTACAGCAGGTAATAATAGTAAGTATATTGATATAAGGTCACTGACCTTTATCGAATAAAAATTCCCCCAATGCTCTTCAGCAAACTTTTTAACTATAGAGTAACGCCTTTTATCTAAACCCTTATAAAACCCACTCAAACCACTTAATTCAGGAAAGGCAATGCTTTTACTTTCTAATATATTTGCTGTAGTAGTACAACCTGAACCAGTCCTCCCAGTTAAACCAACCAGGATGAATTGATTATTTTCTAAAAATAACTCACTTATGAATTTTTGTTCCGCCATCGTTTTGATCCGTTATGCTTTAGCACATAATATTTACATGGTCACTCCAATTATCATCGAGAACTCAAAAAAATCAACAAGTTAGTTAACTTTTTGAAAAAAAATAAACATCGATTTTGAAAATCAATCTACACATGAAATTAACCCATTGAAAAATAATGATTCGTTAGTTTGTAGCCCAACGCTAAATTCTATTTTTTTGTATGTAATGATCCCCACTCCCTTCTAGGCACATAGCCGTATGAAAAACCTGCCACATACGTGCAACACTTTTGGTTCTTAGCGCATGTAATTGCCCCAGACAGGGGGATATATTATTTCTGTGTTGTCCTCCCCTGAGGGTACTTTTTCAATAAGACCAGAACTAGACCGTAAAGCCTGCTCTTTCTGCATTTCCCGTCTTAATTCATCCCATGTGGCACCAGCATTCCCTTCGCCACACCAGAAAATCAACTACCGCATAAAAAGTGCCGTGCCGGGGATGGGTCAACCCTGACGTACTTAACACCAATCACAGGAGGTAATATGTCCAGTCCGAAACGCTTCCGTTTTACCAGTCAGCTCATTAAATCCCTTCCTCCTAACTCATCAGATTCACGCAGTACCGATGCTGAATACAGCGACACCGAGATTTCTGGCCTGAAATGTCTGGTCAGCAAAGGAGAAGGACGTAAAAAGTTTTTGCTCCGCTACCTCTACCATGGAAGAAAACGTGCCATCGCTATTGGCCACTGGCCTGAGGTGGATGTCACCTTAGCCCGTAAGATTGCCGTGGAACATAAACGCTCACTTGCCACCGGAACTGACCCTAAGCAGGAACGCGAAAACAAGAGACAAGAGATGACATTTGATGAACTCTTTAACCAGCATTATCTGGCTTGGGCAAAGTCTGCTAAACGTAGCTGGGGAAAGGATTTCCAGCGCTACCGGGATCATATCCGTCCCGTGACCTGCTCCCCGTTGATTAACACACCGCGATGTTAGTAATGTCTTCATAAGCCACATGAGGACATCCCCATGAAGAAGCGTTTTTCCGACGAACAGATCATCAGTATTCTCCGCGAGGCCGAAGCCGGAGTTTCTGCCCGTGAGCTCTGCCGTAAGCAC
>NZ_JACYMO010000005.1 GCF_014838825.1 Erwinia persicina
GGCTGACGGGTAATGTCGCCATGGTAATGGTTTGATCAAGGCTTTCGGTATCAATGGCGCAGGCGGAGGCGATAATCCTGCCATTCACGGTAACCTCACCTCTTCCCTGATTGGCAGAGTGCGCCAAAGAGGAACACAGCAACAGATTAACTAACACCGCACTGCGCAATGTCCTTTTGCCATACTGTGAATGCATATCCGTTCCCCACATAACAAGTTAATAAGCAGCATGCGGGTTGCCCCGCATGCAATTAACTGTGCGAATTAATCGCCGTGGGCTTACTGGTACGCCAGGGTAAAGTCAGCAACAGAGTTGAATTCGCCCGGGGTGATGGCAGCAGAAGCGCCGTCGCCCTGCAGGTGGGCGCTGAAGCGCAGAGTCGCCTGGCCGTCTTCAATTTTTTGTGCCTTGCTGGCTTTGCTCAGCGGCAGCAGTTTACCGTCGACGTCGTTGATGGCGATGCTGGCACCACGTGCAGAGCCTTTCATAGCCAACAGGCCTGGAACGGCTTCAGACTCGGTACCGGTGAAGGTCGTGGTCACATCTTGAGCCGTTTGCACATCACAGCCAACCAGCTTGATCAGGATATCCTGCGGCGTAGACTTGCCGCCGTTTTTCAGCTGTGCAGAAGCGATATCGCCCAGTTTCACGGTTTGATCCAGGCTACCTGGTTCAATAGAGCATGGTGCATCAATGATAGAACCTTTAAAGGTTACGGAGCCGCCCCCTTGGTTAGCCGCGTTAGCCATAGAAATCGTACCCAGAGTCATTACCGCAGCCAGCATGATTTTGTTCAGTTTCATTAAGTTAATTCCATATAGACAATAAATTCAATTAAAGAAAACTCTCGTATACAGGACAGAGATTTTTCTTACTCTAAATTCGCCTAAACAACGCGTTGACCGCATTCGGCGAGGTGGCAATGATAGTTTCATAGTGTGAAAATCAGCAACATAAACTACATAATTTATGATATACGATATTAAATATCATAAATTATAGATTTATTACCTATATGTTCTATTTCTTTTCTGCAATTAGGTGTTGGTGCGGTGTAAGTTTCCTTGCTAAAAGCAATGAATTATCCGCCCTGGGATTTATTTTTCATGAAGCTATCGTTTTTTCTTGAAAATGATAATTTTTAACATAGGATAATACTTGCCTGATTCCTGTGATTTACAAATACAGCAAAGAAGACAGAAGATGAAATATATTATAAATAATAAGTTTTTATTCGATTTCAATGATCTGGGATTATCCGACAGCAAGCACCCTGAGATAGTCACGAAGCTAAAAAAACCAGTGGGTCGGTTGTTGTTAGAGTTTTTACACAACAGTAAAGTTGACGTATCCAGAGAGTATTTGCTGGAAAAAGTCTGGTCGACTAACATGTTTACCGCATCTAACGCGGGGCTCAATAATTACGTCAGTGATCTTCGTAAGGCCTTTACTTTGGTTGGGTGTGAGGATGATATTATTATCACGCTGCCGAAGTTTGGGTTTCGGTTTGAGGCGGATGTGGCATCTGTCGGTTTATCAGAAGATCATTCAGATGAAACTAACCTGAGTGACGATGCTGAACCTTCGGAACCTGATGAAAAAATTCAGCCTAAAAAACCATTTCTGCCTAAGGCAATTAAATTTCTTCTCATTGCTTCAGGCATAATGGTTATCATTATTTTCTTATGGATGATGTTAAGAAAGGATGAGGTTCATCGTATTGAGAAGATTGGCCATGTAGGCCAGTGTGATATTTACTCGATGAGCAAGCTCTATATTAATGATGAGACGGTATCGTACATCAAAAAAACGCTCGATCACGAGGGTTTTGACTGTACCAAGCGTCAGCTCGACGTTTTTTATATAGAGGACAGGATTAACAGAAAAACGGTGCGTGCGGATCTGGTCTCGGTGTGTGCCAGAAATCCTGACCAGCATTATAATTTTTGTTTTAATGTGAAAAATCAGTGGGGTAGTGTAAAATGATTAAATTCATAATCAACACTTTCTTTATTTTATTTATCTCTTTCGGCGCGAGTGCAGATGAGTCGTTCAAGTGCACAACTCAGAATAAATTTCATATAGAGGACGACACTGAGTCGGTCAATTTTGAAGGAAGAATTACCGTGTTTCTTCAAAATGATAATAAGGGTTTTTTTAGCCTGGCAGGACGCGTCAGTACCAAAGATAACCACTATCTTTTGGCCCGAAATACCTACTTCATTCTTGCTCCGGAAGAGGTCAATCAGGTTAAAAAGGCAAATATTACCAAAGTCATAAAACATCCTACTGATACGACACCGGAGGACATCTGGATAGATTATATTTTGCCAGAATTACCCGGCATCGACTTTCATATTGAAATTTGGCCCCTCAAGGATAATCTGGTGCTGATCAAATCGATCAATACTGGCTATCTTGTTTGTGCCAAGACATGATCCTCAAGATTTTTCTCTGATGATTCTTACCTGACGCCTCACAACTTATTTTTACCTGACGGTTCGATCGTTGAGGAGCTCCCTGACTTCAACGATATCGAACTCTGCCCTGATAACACAGGCACGCTGATTTTCATCCGGTTATCGCGGCCGTATAACATCCCTCACCCATGCAGCACTGTTCTGCAATACATGACCTTGCATTCCAGGCATAGGATGATGTGATCCCCACGACAAAATTCAATCCCTAGGTTCATATAAAATGAAATGCTGTTTCATTTTGTTGAGTTTATCCCATTTTGCCGCTAAGCTGCTTTTATCAGTTTTGGCATCGGGCACGCTCCGCCACCTGTCAGGGTCACGGAAAGCGCCTGAATATGTGGGTTAACTCAAGGAAACACCATGATTTTGGATAATTTCTCCCTGGCGGGAAAAGTGGCGGTGGTGACCGGGTGTGATACCGGTCTGGGGCAGGGGATGGCGCTGGGTCTGGCGGAAGCGGGCTGCGATATTGTCGGCATTAATATTGTTGAGCCGGTGGAAACCATTGAGCGCATCGCGGCCACCGGGCGTCGTTTTCTCAGCCTGACCGCTGACCTTAGCGATACCCAAGTCATTCCGGGTCTGCTGGAACGTGCGGTCGCCGAGATGGGCCACCTGGATATCCTGGTCAATAACGCCGGGATCATCCGTCGGGAAGACGCCATCGACTTTAGCGAAAAGAACTGGGACGACGTGATGAACCTGAACATCAAGTCGGTGTTCTTTATGTCACAGGCGGTGGCGAAGCAGTTTATCGCGCAGGGAACGGGCGGGAAAATTATCAATATTGCGTCGATGCTCTCTTATCAGGGCGGCATCCGCGTTCCCTCGTATACCGCATCGAAAAGTGCGGTGATGGGCGTGACCCGTCTGCTGGCTAATGAATGGGCGCAGCACAAGATCAACGTTAACGCGATAGCGCCCGGTTATATGGCCACCAACAACACTCAGCAGCTGCGGGCGGATGAAGCGCGCAGCGAAGAGATCCTTGGCCGCATTCCGGCCGGGCGCTGGGGCCTGCCAGCCGACCTGATGGGGCCGGTGGTGTTTCTCTCTTCCCCGGCATCTGACTATGTTAATGGCTACACCCTTGCCGTCGACGGCGGCTGGCTGGCCCGTTAATTTCCCTGTTTACTGACCTGCGGCAGGTAAGCCTGCCGCACACAAGAGGATGACGAATATGAAAATTGCACTGATGATGGAAAATAGCCAGGCGGCAAAAAACGCGATTATCCTGAAAGAACTGAACGCGGTCGCCGGGGAGAAAGAGTACCCGGTGTATAACGTCGGCATGTCTGACGAGCAGGATCACCACCTGACCTATATCCATCTGGGGATCATGGCCAGCATTCTGCTGAACTCGAAGGCAGTGGATTTTGTGGTCGCTGGCTGCGGCACCGGTCAGGGTGCGCTGATGTCGCTCAACCTGCACCCGGGTGTGATCTGTGGTTACTGCATTGATCCGGCAGATGCGTTCCTGTTTGCCCAGATCAACAACGGCAATGCGCTGTCACTGCCGTTCGCCAAAGGCTTTGGCTGGGGTGCCGAGCTGAACGTGCGCTTTATCTTCGAAAAGGCCTTTGCGGGTGAGAAAGGTCAGGGCTACCCGGCGGAGCGTAAAGAGCCGCAGGTACGCAATGCGGGCATTCTCAATCAGGTGAAGGCGGCGATCGTCAAAGAAAACTACCTGGATACGCTACGCGCCATTGATAAAGAGCTGGTGAAAACCGCGGTTTCGGGCGAACGCTTCCAGAAATGCTTCTTCGAAAACAGTCAGAACAAAGAGATCGAAAACTTTGTGCGTGAAATCCTCGCGTAATTTTTTCCTTTTCGCCCAATAAAAACCGGTGCTCTGCGAGCACCGGTTTTTTTATGCCGGATAAATTACAAAAAATCCTGGCGCTGTGGGGTGAACGTATCCAGCAGCACACCTTTCTCCAGGCAGACGCAGCCGTGAATGATGTCCGGCTTTTTGTACAGCGTGTCGCCGGCGGTCACCTCGTGGGTTTCGTCACCGATGGTAAAGCGAAAGCGGCCGGACAGCACATAGGTCAGCTGTTCGTGGACGTGATGGTGCAGCGGGCCGACGGCTCCGGTCTCAAAGCTGACCTCTACCGCCATCATGCTGCCGCCGTGTGCCAGTACGCGACGGCTGACGCCGTCGCCTAAATCCTGCAGGGGTCTGTCCTGTCTGTAAATAAACACGGGTTAATCCTTCTGTAATGAGTGGCGAAGCGCGTCCGGGATCTCGGCAAGATAGAGCGCGGGCTGTCCTTCATAATCGGTGGTGAACAGCACGTGACGATCGTCTGGCGAGAAAGAGGGGTGCGGATGGGTCACCTGCCGGTCACCGTCCAGCACCTGCCAGGAGCTGTTATGTGCAGCCAGCGGCGCGTATTTCCGCGTGCGCGCGTCGAACAGGTACAGCCACGGGTCATTCTCAATCGTGTGGCTGGCGGTGTCTTTCACGTCCACCGGGGTTCCGGATCCGTCACCGACCAGCAGCGTGCCGTTATCATTGCTCATCAAATGTGAGCAGGCAGGCATGGTCATCAGGCTGACGTCTTCACCTGTCTGTGGGTCAAAGCGGCGGATATGGCGGTCGTGCTGGCCCTTCAGGTAGGAAACATAAATGAGCGCGGAGCCGTCCGGCACCCAGAACTCGTGGGTGCAACTTTCCCCCGGGGCGTGTTCCTTCACTTTCCGCACGTTGCTGCCGTCTTCATTCACCAGCCACATTCTGGCGTCCACCAGATCGTGCGGGCCTTCGTGGCAGAACGCCACGGTACTGTCGTCAAACGGCCGGTAGATCGGGTGGCCCAGCCATTCGTTTTTCTCGTGGATAACGTGTGACTGGCCGCTGTGCAGGTCGATGCGCAGCAGGCGGCAGCGCGGGTTACTGTGGTAGAACGTCTGGAAAATTTTCCAGTCAGAGAGCGGCGTCCAGTCCCTGCGGTCGATCTCAATCCCCACCAGGCTTGAGCATTCGCTGTTGGCGACCCAGGTACCATAGCCGACCCAGGCTTCCGGCACCTGATAAACCGTTTTTTCGCTGAAGTCGGCCAGCGTGACGCGCTGCAGCAGGCGTTCATTTTTTACGTAATACAGGTACTGGTCATCCGGGGAAAGGAAACCGCCAAAGGTATTATCCCCAGGGCCTTCGGTAAGCTGCACGGCCTGCTGTGTGCCCAGGTCGAGCAGATAATAGTTGCGGTGACCGTCAAACTCCCCGGCAAACAGCAGCTGGCTGCCGTCGCGCGTAAAGCATTTCTGATAGAAGTAGTTGCGGTGGCACAGCACGTCAGGCGGCGTTAAGCGCGTGACGCGTGCGCCGGTCTGCGCATCCTGAACGGTGTGGAAGTTGAATGAGATCTGAGAGCCTTTAGCCATGATTCACTCCATCGGTAGCAAGGGGTATTACCCCTGAAGGATAAATTTATTAAAATGAAATGCTGTTTCATAAATATGAAAACAGATTATCACTGTGATGAGTGAAACAGCGGGTGTGGCTGACAGAAATGCTATGCGGATCACAAAACAACGCCTTATTCTTCAGGAACGCAGGATTAACTGCCCGATAGAAAGTGTTTTTTGTCCTTTGTGCCTGTTGCTTACACTGCACGGCTTGTTGCTTTTAAGTGTCTGTATTGTGGCAAAAAATAGTACGGTATTTGCCGTTTTTATCAGGCGATAAGGAATAAAGAGGGGGGTAAAAAGGACCCTTTACTATTAAGAATGCTACACGTATCGCAAATCTGTCTGAGAAATCACCGGCTGCTGTTTTAACTGTGAGTTAATTCACATCTATTCCGCCGGGAGATCTATATAAAACACCGTATCTATAAAAATAAAACAACGGTTCATTTTTATAAAATCTCTCTGGGCGGGGCTCACATGAACGCAGAAAAACCAATTCTCTTCAGACATCAGCTGGCATACGGCGGTGGTAATTTACTCGGTAGCGGGGCGCTGGCGATAGCCGGTATCTGGTTACTCTATTTCTATACTACCTTTTGTGGGCTGACGCTGTTACAGGCTTCGGCGATCTTTTCCGTTGCCAGCATCATCGATGCCATCAGCAACCCGCTGATGGGCTATCTCTCGGATAACTTTGGCAAAACGCGGCTCGGCAAACGCTTTGGCCGCCGCCGTTTCTTTATCTTACTCGGCATCCCGCTGATGATGGTCTACCCGCTGCTGTGGGTGGAGGGCTTCGGCTTCTGGTACTACCTTTCAACCTATGTGCTGTTTGAACTGATCTACACCTCGGTGATGGTCCCTTACGAAACCCTCGCCACCGAGATGACCACCGACTTCTCAGCCCGATCGAAGCTGACCGGATATAAGGCAATTTTCGGTAAAGTGGCGAACTTCCTCGCGGCATTTATCCCCGGCCAGTTCATCCTGATCTACGGTAAAGAGTCGGCAGAGCCGTTCTTCTTTACCGCGCTGACTTACGGGGTGATTTTATGCGTGGCGATGATCATGCTGTATATCTCCTCCTGGGAACGCCCGGTGGAAGAGACCACCCCGGTTGATGAGAAGAAAATGACGCTGGCGAAAACCATGGTGACGCTGGTGCGCGATATGAAGTCGACCTTCCATCTGCGCGTGTTCCGCAAGCACCTGGGCATGTACCTGTGCGGGTTTGGCGCGGAGTGGCTGTTTGCTTCAGTCTTCACCTACTTCATTATCTTTGTGCTGCAGTACGATCCGGCCATGGTGGCGGGATTAAGCAGTCTTAACTCCCTGTTACAGCTCTTCTCCACCGCCATCTTTATCGGTATCTGCGTGAAGCACGGCTTCAGCAAGCCGTACATTCTGGCTCTGAGTATCGTGGTGTTCTCGGTGGTGTGTTACAGCCTGCTGCACTTCCTGCACCTGCCGCAGCAGTACGCGACGGCGGCGATGCTGGCCATCACCGTGGTGTTCGGCATCGGTACGGGCGGTGTGTACTACATCCCGTGGACGGTCTACACCTTCCTGGCGGATATCGATGAAGCCTTTACCGGCCGTCGTCGTGAAGGCATCTACGCCGGGGCGATGACTTTCTCCGGCAAACTGATGCGCTCGGTGATTGTTTTCGCCATGGGTGCCATCCTCAGCTTCTATGGCTTCCAGTCTAAATCGCAGACGCAGCCGGAAAGCGCCGTTACGGCGATCGCTCTGGTGTTCTGCGTGGGCGTGATTGCACTGGCGCTGATGGCCATGGTCTTCAGTCATCAGATGAAGCTGAACCGCAAAACGCACCTGGTCGTGCTGGGTGAAGTCGCCAGGATCAAGGCCGGTGGCCTGATTGGCCACGTGCAGCCCGAGGTGCGTGCGGTGATGGAAGAGCTGATCGGCTACCCGTATGAAGAGTGCTGGGGTAACAGTAAAGTGTGCCGCAAAATCTTTGATACGCCCGCCGTTGAGGTGCTCCCCGTGGCAAAACCTGAATCGCTGGTGAGCCGCACGCAGCACCCGTAATCCTTCGTTTTTACCAACCCTTTACTGACTCTCCGACTGGCCGGGAAACCGGCCAGCGGCCCCCTGCGCATTGAGGATGGGAACCATGAACTGGGAACGTCAACTGTGTATCGTCACGTTAACCCTCGGGCTGAGTACGCTCGCCGCCGCTGCCCTGCCGGACAGCAGCCGGCTGGTCTGGCACAGCATCACCTTCGGTCAGTCGACCGACGTCAATTTCGCCACCAACGTGCTGGCGGAAAAAATTGGCCGCAATGAAACCCGTCTGGCTGGTGGAGATCCCGTCCCGCCGGAAGGCAGTGCGCTGAGTGTCCCCTTTACGCTGGAAAGCCGGGGTGGCAAGGTCGGCAACAGCCATGACGGGCTGACGTATTACTACACGCGCCTGCCGGCGGATGCCAACTTCCAGCTGGACGCGGACGTGACGCTTAACCAGTTTGGCCCGGAAAACGGTGCCAGACCGGCCGGACAGGAGGGCGCTGGCCTGCTGGTGCGCGATATCCTCGGACCGGCACGCTCCCCGGAGGTTATACCCGGTAATGAAGAGCTTCCGGCCGCGTCGAATATGGTGATGAACACGGTGATGGCCGTCGGTGATAAGCCGCCAGTGGTGGCGCTGGTGGCCCGGCAGGGCGTGCAGCAGCCCTGGGGCAATACCGGCATTGGCATCGTGCGTGAGCCGTATCAGCCGCTGGCCAGCCCGCAACATTTTTCACTGCGCCTGAGCCGCACGGATGCCGGCTTTGAGGTGGCGTATGCCCCGCAGGGCAGCAGCGCATGGATCCGTAAAACGGTGGCAGGTGCAGACCGCATCACGCAGCTGGATAAAGCCGGTTACTACGTCGGCTTTTTCGCCGCGCGCAATGCCCGTCTTACGGTCAATCAGGCCTCGCTGACCCTCAGTGAAGCACACCCGCAGCCCGGCATCCCCTATGTGCCACCGGCTCTGCAGCCGCGCATTGAAGTGATGTCATCACCGGTGCTCACCCGGTCCGCCAGCCTTTTCCAGCTGCGCACCAACGGTAACGGCCAGATTGCGGTTGCACAGGGCGGTAACGCGCTGCTCAGCCAGACGGTACACGGTGGACAGGTGGTGACGGTGCCGGTAAAGGCCACGGTGGGCGGCAGCGAGCTGACGGTGACGTTCACACCGGACAGCGGCCCGGCCCTGACGCAGATCCTGCCGGTTCGCCTGGCGAAGGTGAGCAATCCGCTGGTGCTGTACGCTTCAGCGCAGGGTGTGGCGGGCAATGACGGCTCACCGCAGCACCCGCTGGACGTTGCCAGCGCGGTGAATCTGTTAGCCCCGGGGGGCACCCTGTGGCTGGCGGACGGTGACTACCCGGCCAGCGTGATACCGGCCACCGCCAGCGGCACCGACAAACAGCCGAAAACCCTGCGTCCACAGGGCGGCAGTGTGGTGTTTCACGGGCTGAAGCTTGATGGCAGCTACTGGCAGGTACAGGACATCACCGTGACGGAGAAAAGTTTTCATATTGCCGGCAGTTATAACCATATCGATCGCGTTCGCGCCCATCACGCCGACGATACCGGCATCTGGGTCGCCTCGCCGGAGGGGATTGGCCGTGCCCTGTGGGCCAGCCAGAACCTGATCAGCAACTCGGAATCCTGGGGCAATCAGGATCCGGGGCGGAAAAATGCCGACGGCTTTGCGGTGAAAATGCGCGTGGGCGAAGGCAACCGGCTGGTGAACTGTTACGCGCATGACAACATCGACGACGGTTTCGACCTGTTCAATAAGATCGAAGACGGCCCGAACGGTAGCGTCACCATCGAAAACAGCCGCTCCGCGCATAACGGCAGCAACGGTTTCAAGCTGGGGGGCGAAGGCCTGCCGGTGGCGCATACGGTACGCAACAGCCTGGCAGAAGAAAACGGCATGGACGGCTTCAGCGATAACTTTAACCCCGGCGCGCTGGTGGTTGAGGGGAACCGCGCACGGGATAACCGGCGCTTTAACTTCCTGTTCCGCCCGTCACCTTATGTCACGCCGGATCAGCAGGGGCACTTTCGCGGCAATATCTCGCAGCGGACGACACCGGGAAAATATCCGGATGTGGTCAGCGGCAATATCGCTGCCGGCAATGATTTTTATATGAGTAATTAACACGAAGTTCTAAAAAAATATCAATATTCTCTGGGATGACATAATGAAAAATAACAGACTGCTGCTCTGCGGTCTGCTGCTGGCCAGCGCCGGCAGTCAGGCTGTGACAATCGATCTTCGCCACGAGTGGCTGGATGACAGTAAACAACATAAAGACCGCGCCATGGTGTCGCACCGTTTTGCTAACGGCCTGGGTTTCTCGCTGGAGGCAAAGTGGAAATCAGGCGGAGATAATTCGAATAAAGCCTTTAATAATCTGGTGGATAACGGAACGGAAAGTACCGTCAGTTATCAGTACAAAGTGACGCCCGCCTGGTTTCTGCAGCCAGGGTTTACGCTGGAATCCAGCTCTGACAGCAGCATCTATAAGCCGTTTTTAACCACCGGTTACCAGTTTGATAGCGGGATTTATTTTAACGTGCGCTATCGCTATGAATATACGCGCTACACCAAAGAAAATACCGACGATAAGAAAACCAACCGGGGTGAGTTCTGGCTGGGCTATCGTCTGGCCGACTGGCGCTTTGAATATAACTATATTTATAAGCACAGCGATCAGGTGTTGTATGACAACGACAAATGGGATTACGAGCAGGATTTGAAAGTCGCCTATAACATTAACAAGCAGTGGACGCCGTATGTGCAGGTGGGCGATGTCTCCGTCAGGAAAACGGCAGATGACCGGCAGACGCGGCTGCGCGTGGGCATTCAGTATAACTTTTAAGGCGGCTTAACCTGCGCCATATACCGCCCGCCGGACGACCCTGCGGGCGGTTTTGTCATGTGCCGATCAGCGCCCGGCGCGGCAGACCGATGGGATAAGACCGGTTAGTCCGCCGGACTTGATGAGAAAGCGTCAGATTCGTGAGTGTCTGCAGTCAGTATCCGGCTGATTTCGCTGCCATATCCCCGCACCGTCAGCACCCCATCCAGCAGCTCCACCACCGCAAACGGCACGTCTTCCGCGCCGTCGAGCATCCCTTTCATGGTGATAAAGTCGGTATTCTCACGCCGCACGTAGCCGCCGCGATGGTCGTGCCCGGTAAAGCAGGCACGTACCTGATAGCGGCACAGCAGATCGGCCAGCTCGCCGCCGTTCCACAGAATATGCCCGGTGTGCGGGGCCAGCGGATAGTGGCCGAACACCACCACCGTTTCTCCCAGCAGCCGGGCCTGTTTCAGCTGCTCTTCAATCCAGGCAAACTGGGCGCTGCCTACGGCACCATTCCACAGCTGGCCCTGCGGCTGCTGACGTGCGATCAGATCGGCCAGCATGGCCTTCGCCTGCAGACGGTCGCCGCCGTTACCCTGATTGCAGTACAGGCTGATGTCGTTACCGTCGAAAATAATAAAGCGGTAGCCCGCCAGGCGAAACTGATAATAGCTTTTGGGTAAACCGGCGGGGGGCGTGTGTGCCGACGTCAGGCGGTCGGAAATGACCTGTGCGTCATGGTTGCCGATCACCATCGCATGGGGGTGATGCAGCGTTTCATACAGCGGCAGCAGCGCCTGATAGCTTGGCCAGTGGCGATCCACCATGTCGCCCAGGGTGACGACAAAATCGAGTGGCTGTCGGTTAAGGGCGGCGATCGCCTTCGGCAGCTTGTGCAGGGCGTGGCGGTAGTAGAGATTTTTCGGCACGTCGGCATCAACGTCGGCGTACTGCGGGTCGGCCATCAGCCCAAAGCGCAGCGTGCGATCGGCCGGATGCGTGGCGCGCATCCGGGGCGGCTGGTACATCATGGCGGCTGCGCCCAGCGCCTGGCGTTGCAGGTCAGAAAGGGGGTGAGGCAGGGTGTCAAAGGACATGATGAAACTCCGTTAGCGGATACCGGCACGCATAAAAGACTGAACAAACTGAGGCTGGAAGACCAGAAACAGCACCAGCAGCGGTAACGAGGTCATCAGCGTTGCTGCACCCACCAGCGCCCACTGCACGCCCTGCTCCGGCGCAGAGAAAAGCTGAAGCCCGACGGTAATCGGCCGCACGCTGACCGAGTCGGTGATCACCAGCGGCCAGAGGAAATCATTCCAGTGGAAGCTGATCGACACCAGGGCAAAGGCGATGTACACCGGCTTTGCCAGCGGCACATAAATACGACGCAAGATAGTCCAGCGGCTGGCACCTTCAACAATGGCCGCCTCTTCCAGCACCAGCGGGATGCTTTTAAAGGTCTGGCGCAGCAGAAAGATGGCAAATGCCGAGGCGAGGTAAGGCAGCGCAATTCCCCACAGGCTGTCGCGCAGGCCCAGTGCGCCCACGGTTTTGTAGTTACTGAGGATCAGGACATCGGGGCTGATCATCAGCTGCAGCAGGATCAATGCAAACAGCAGCCCGGAAAATTTCAGCCGGAACCTGACCAGCGCATAGGCCGCCATGGTGGCCAGCACCAGCTGACAGATAACAATCATCAGCACCAGCAGCGTGGTGTTGAGGAAGTAGCGGGCAAACGGGGCGGCATGCCAGGCGTCAATAAAGTTCTGCGCCGTCAGCGGTGAAAACAGGATAAAGGTGCCCTGGTCGGACGCCGGGTGAACCGCCACCCAGATGGCCACCAGAATGGGTAAAAACCACAGCAGCGCCGCCAGCCAGATCGCCAGGTTCAGGCACAGGCAGCCCGCGGAAAACGGGCGTGCAGGACGTATCATCGTCAGGCTCATTGGTAGTGGGCTCGCTTATCCAGCAGGTGGAATTTGATGAGAGCCACCGCGCCGAGGATAACCAGCAATACCACGGTCATCGCGGAGGCGGCCGGTAAATCCCAAAAGCTAAAGGCGGTGCGGTAGATGTAAAACAGCAGCAGGCTGCTGCTGTTATTGGGCCCGCCGTTGGTCATGGCGATCACCTGATCGACGATGCGGAAGGCGTTCATCGAGGCATTGATCAGAATAAACAGCGTAGTCGGCATCAGCAGTGGCCACTGCACGCGGCGGAAGAAGTAGCGGCGGGACGCCCCCTCAATCTCTGCCGCCTCGCTCAGACGCGGGTCAATCTGCTGCAGCGCCGCCAGATAGAAGATCATAAAGAATCCGGCCTCACGCCAGACGGACACCGCCATCAGGCTCCAGAGTGCGCTGTCAGGATCGCCCAGCCAGTTGACGGGCGGCAGCGAAAACAGCGCCAGCAGCTGATTCAGCAGGCCGAGCTGCGGCGTGTAGAAAAACAGCCACAGATTGGCGATGGCAATCATCGGCAGCAGCGACGGAATGAAAAAGGCGGCGCGGGTCAGCGCACTGCCGCGCAGGCGGCGATTAACCGCCAGCGCCATCAGCAGCGCCAGCCCCACCGCCAGCGGAATGGTGACCGCTGCGTACAGCAGGTTATTGCGCAGTGACAGCATAAAGATGTCGTCATCCAGCAGCGCGGCATAGTTATCCAGCCCGACAAAATGGGCCGGATGACCGTTGCGTGCGGCAGAAAACAGGCTCTCCCACATCGTCGCCACGGCCGGGTAATGGGTAAACGTCAGGAGAAAACCCAGCGCCGGTAGCAGCAGCAGATAACCGTAAATCTGCAGCGACAGGCCGCGCTGACGTGCGGCAGGGGCGGCGATATGAAACGTGCTCATCTTGTGCCCGTTACTGGTAAGGTTTCAGCAGGCGGTCAGCCTGCTTCTGCGCCGATTTCAGTGCCTGCTCAGGGGTTTTCTCCTGGGTGACGGCCGCTTCGATCGCATGGTTCAGGGCTTCCTGAATCTGTACGCTGTTATAGGTCGACAGCTCGGGCTGGGAGTATTTGAGCTGCTCACGTGCCACCAGAGCCTGCGGTACCTGCTTCACGTAATCCTGCATCACGGCGGTATCCCATGCTGCCGGGGAGGTGGCTACGTAACCCGTTGCGATACTCCAGCGTGCTGCCTGTTCCGGTGCGGACACCCAGCGGATAAAGGCCATGGCGGCTTTCTGCTGTTCCGGGCTGGCGTTTTTAAACACGTAAAGGTTGCCGCCGCCGGTCGGGCTGCCGCGCTGCGTTTTCTCTGGCAGCATGGCGACGCCAAACGGGAACTTCGCATTTTCACGTACGGTGGTCAGATTACCGGTGGTGGTAACCATCATGGCCGTTTTGCCGCTGATAAAGTCCTGTGGGGTGGTGCTCCAGGCGATAGCACCTTTAGGGGATACGCCCTCTTTCTGCCCCAGGTCGGTCAGCCACTGCAGGGTTTCAATGTTAGCTGGCGTGTCGAAGGTCACGGCGGTGCCTTTGCCATTATCCAGACGGCCACCGTTGGTGGCCGCCAGTCCCTGGAAGTTCCAGTAGCCGTTCGGCGTGGACGGGATCTCAATACCCCACTGGCTCACGCCTTTCTCGTCTTTCACCACCAGTTTTTTCCCGAAGTCGACCACCTGCTGCCAGCTGGCAGGCGGCGTATTGCCGTCGAGGCCCGCTTTTTCAAATGCCTGTTTGTTCCAGTACATCACCACCGTGGAACGCTGAAAAGGGATGCCCCACACCTTACCGTCGATATGACGGAGGAAGGCCGGATAAAAACTGTCGATCCACTTTTTACCCTCATCATCATTCGCCAGATCGCTGGCGGCACTGATGGCGCCGGCGTCAATCAGAGAATAGGCTTCAATGTCACCGATCACCGCCATCTGCGGGGCGTTGCCGCCGCGAAACGCAGTCAGGGCTTTGGTTACCGTGGTGGCATAATCCCCGGTATACACCGGCTGGATGCTGACGTCCGGGTGCAGTTTTTCAAAATCGGCGACCAGGGTATCGACGGTATGGCTGACTTTGCCGCCTACGGCGATCGGGTAGTACATCTGCAGTTTCACCGGATCGGCGGCGAAGGCTGATGAAGCAGCGCACAGCAGCAGGGCAGAGGTCAGGCGTGAGACATGGCGAACTGGAGACATGATTTTCCCTTAGGCGATAAAATAATGATTAAACAGCATATTTTTGTTCTGACGGTAAAGCGGTGTGTTCCGCACCGTAGCAGCGTTTGCCGCTGGCGGTGACGAAGAAATAGTGTCGGGAGGCTGACCACTGCAGCCCGACCAGGCTGTGTTCACTGAAGCGCCTCATGCCGGCGACTTTGACGGTGATTGGCTCGCGGCAGGCGGCGATCTGACATACCAGCAGGGTGTCGGCCCCCATATATTCATAGCTGATGACCCGGGCGGTGAGCGCCGCCCGGTCGGCAGCGGTCAGCTGAATATCTTCCGCGCGCAGCCCCAGGCTCAGGGCGGCTTCATGGCGGTGTTCCACCACCGGGATCGGCATCTCTCCCAGGTAATGGTGCTGGCCCTCGCGCCGCAGCGGAATGATATTCATCGGCGGTGCGCCAATAAACTGTGCGGCAAAAATGCTGGCGGGGTTGTTGTAAAGATTATCCGGGGTGTCGTGCTGTTCGATAGCGCCGTCGTTCAGCAAAATAATCTTATCGGCCATGCTCATGGCCTCGGTTTGATCGTGAGTGACGTACAGCATCGTCAGGCCGAGCTTCTTCTGTAGGGCGCGAATTTCGCGGCGCATGCTCTGGCGCAGCTTGGCGTCGAGGTTAGAGAGCGGCTCATCCATCAGACACAGTTTATTGTTGGCGATCACCGCACGGCCCAGCGCCACGCGCTGCTGCTGCCCGCCTGATAGCTGGGACGGCAGCCGGTCAAGCAGCGGTGCCAGCTCCATCAGGCGGCTGACTTCCTCCAGACGCGCGGGGAAATGACGCTTGTCTTCGCCACGGGCGCGCAGGCCAAACAGCAGATTTTCCCGCACGCTGAGGTGGGGGAAGAGCGCATAAGACTGGAACACCATCGACAGCTTACGCTGCGATGGCGGCAGGGTGGTGACATCGGTCTGCTGAAAGCAGATAGCGCCACTGTCGGCAGACTCCAGTCCGGCGATGGTACGCAACAGGGTCGACTTGCCGCAGCCGGAAGGCCCGAGGAGCGCGATAAAATCGCCTTCTGCCACCCCGAAGCTGATGTCGTTGAGCGCGGTTTTGCTGCCCCAGGCTTTGTCAATATGGTGAAGAGAGAGATAGCTCATACCCGCTGTGCATCTTTGCAATAATAAGTGGCCTTACGCTAGCGGGGCGGAATGACGTTTTTATTAACGACGGATGACGCTTGTAAGACAGGGGGCGTCAGGCCTGACCGGATGGCGGGTCAGACGGCGGGAAACGGCCGGATTTTCTATTTTTTATTACTGGTATGAATAAATAATTATATTTTGCCTGATGAGGTGAAAGTATAATTACCGTATCTTTTTTATTGCATTAAATAGATCTTTAAACCTTAAGGATGCGCAGGATTTATTCCATCTCAAAAGGGAGGTTTTACAGTAAATAGCGCGATTTATTACTTATTTTGATAATAAACATGACTGTTTTGCCTATTTTTTTATGCTTTTGCCATTAGTGCTGAATAAGCCGGAAAGCTCAGTTTATACTAATGTTGAAATTAGCGGAGATAACTAAAAAAGCATATTTTTTCGACTATTTTATCATTTTTATGTGTTTTTCGATACTTTTTCCTGCCATTGTTAGGGTGGTTAATTTTTTTTACTTATTTTAATCATGGGCTTAGTGTGGTTTTATGCGACTGTTTCTTCTGTTAGTGAATGGCCTTATCGATTAATAAAATTTATCGATATGATAATTTATTGTCACTTTACATTAATTACCTGCAATCCACAGACTTCTTCGCACTCTATCTCATTTAAAGAGGCTATTAAGACTCAGTGTAACGATTCCCGTAAATTATATTGCGTCATTTCCTGTCACTGAAATAACAATTATTTCTGGTGTGGAAGGCTTTGCTTTAAATAAATGGATGAGCAAAAGCAGCTGCCAGTGAGGTGACTGCTTAATTGTTTTTTATAAAAAGGAATTGCAGTGATGAAAAAAAACAGTTTCAGGCTGAGTGCACTGACGGTCTCCGTTGTCGTTGGTATGAGTAGTGCTGCTTTCGCCGCCGGCGTAACGCCCGCCGTAAAAGATATCACCGCACTGAGCCATAATGGCCAGGGTCAGTACACTGGCGGAGGTTCAGTCTTTATTGGTGGCGATAACCTGACCGTGGTTAACGACACGCTTACCGGGTCCCGCTGGGTGAATATCAACCCTCGCACACCGGGATTTGAAGCCCTGCTGAACAGCAGCGGTTATAAAGGTTACATGGACGCCAGCGCGGCCAGTCTCGAGGGCGACGTACATTATCTGATCAATGAAGACTATCAGCGTGCACTGCACGGTGAGCGCCAGGCCCATGCCGTCAGCCAGAACGGCTATTCGGTGCCGGTTGGCGTTGTTAACGGTCTGAAAATGGGCACGGCCGATCAGCGATATCAGAAATCGCAGTCCGTTACGCTTTACCAGCGTGATGCGGCGGGGGCTATCCAGTATAAGAAAAATGCAGATGACACCTTTGTGCTGGATCAGAGTGGCAATAAAATCCCTCTTACCGTGATCTCCTCCCTGGTGCTTGACCGCAATGCGGATGTCTATCTCAAGCCGGTAACCAGCGTGGGCGGTGATTTTGGCCTGCTGAATGCGGCGATCTATTCGAAAGTGGTTAGCCTGCAGAATGATGTTACCGCGGCCGTTGCCGTGAACGGTAATCTGCAGGAGAACACCGGCAATCAGCGTGCCCGCGATGTGCTGGTCATGAAAAATACCATCATCGACAACACCCTGGATAAAGACGCCGTGCCCGTGGGCGCTTCCGGAATCAATGGTGACCAGCACGGTGATGAACACAAATACAGTGAGCGCCCGTTTGCCACTGGCCTGAGCATCAACAGCAGCAGCGTCGACCATCAGTTTGATAAAGACGGACAGATTGTCTCGTCCGGCGTGTTGACCCATCAGGTCGCCAGTTCGGCCAACGTGGTGCTGGATAATGCCCAGATTACGGCCAAAAACATCGCCGCCGTGCGCCATGATGATAACAACAACGGTGGTCATCATTATGATGCCTACGACCGTTATGCCGATAAGCGTTCTACGGCAGTGGCGATCACCGGTTCTGGCCTGTTTGTCTCTATTGCCAACCAGTCTACCCTCTCCGGTGGGGTAAACCACGCCGGCAATGCCCTGAGCCTGTCCGGCCATGCCAACCGTGTTGATGTGAATCAGTCAACGCTCAACGGTAACGTCCAGTTGGATCATGACGGCTATCGCCCGACCGTCACCGTGACCGTAGTGCGGGACAGCAAGACCGGCCATTACATCGCCAGTGGTGCGGCCGTGGCTAACAACAGCCTGCTTAACCGTGAGCATAACGGCACCACCCTGAATATCGCCAATAACAGTGTGGTTAATGGGGATATTACGGCTTCTGGGCAGACGGGATATTACGTTCAACTGGTTGACGTGACGGCGTCGGATGCGCCGGTGACGCTGACCGATGACGTGATCATTGGTTCAAGCTCGGCGACGGCGATTTATAAAAATGCCGTCAGCAGCGCTAATCAGACGCTGCTGGCTAACGCCGGTGCCGCCTGGACGCCAGCGACCGTTAACCTCAACCACAGCACCCTGAATGGTCGCGTGGCGGGCATTACCTCTGTCTCGCAGCCTGATTTCATTGTGGGGGGGACGGATGTGCTGTCCCGTCATCCGGATTTCAACGTCACTAACGGTTCCGTATGGAATGCCGCAGCGACGGCAGATGGCGGCCTGGCAATCAGCGACGTGCACGATCTGAATCTCTCCGCTTCCACGCTGAACATGATCAACATGGAAACCGACAATGCGACACTGGGTGGCCGGGGCCGCTATGAAGATGTTGGCGCAGCGCGCGTTGTGGTACACGGTAACCTGACGCAGGATAAAGACAGTAAGGGCAACAACCTGACGTCACTGATTAACATCGGCAAGGCTGTGGCCGATCCGCTGCTGAACCTGGGTGGTGAGTACACCTACGGATCGATGCAGGTGAAAGGATCTGCGCAGGGCACCTACAAGCTGGCTATCGCTAACTCGGGCGTGGAACCCTATGTGAAACAGGGCTACATTGCCGATCGCGGTGACAAAAATGCGGCCAGCAAGTACAACCCGCACAGCTTTGTTAACTATCAGGCCAGCGGCAGCAATGCACATTTCTACGGACGCACAGAAATGGGTGTCTGGCAGTATGATGCAGTCGACCAGTTAAATGACAAAGTGCACAACGAACATAACGTGTACTTCAAAAATAACGGTCATCTGTCAAACAGCGCCGCGACGGCGTTAAGTATGGCGGCATCTCAGGTGAATGTGGCCAGTCTGGAAAATGAAGCGTTATCCCAACATATGAAAGCCTCGCGTCACGCGATGGACGATGGTGGCGTCTGGCTCTCTTACTTTGGCGGTAAGAGCAAAAATACCACCAGCGCAGGCGCAGGCTACTCTCTGGATACCAACGGCGTGATGCTGGGTGTGGATAACCTGTTTGATGCCAAAAATGGCGGCAGCTGGTTAGCAGGCCTGGCGTTCTCTTCTGCACGTTCAGATATGAGCGTAATGAACAGCAGCGGCGACCTGGACAGCTACGGTGCGCAGTTCTATCTGTCCCGTCATTTTGACAACGGTCTCTTTGTTGATACCACCGCGCAGTTTGACCACTTCAGCAACAGCGGCGACGCCCGCACGCTCGATGGCCAGCGTTCACGCTCTGATTTCTCGGGCAACGGCTACGGTTTGGGTATGACCGTGGGCTATACCTGGGCTGATAACGGTTACTTCGCAGAACCCTATATCAAAGCCACCGGTCGGACAATTGATGGCGCCCACTACACCATGAACAACGGTATGGTGGTTAACAGTGATGACTACAAATCGCTGCAGGGTGAGATTGGTGCCGACGTGGGTTACACCTTTGATATTAATCAGGGCTACATCAAGCCTTATTTCCACCTGGCGGGTCTGAACGAATTTGCTGACAGCAATGAAGTGAAGCTGAATAACGTCACCATGAACAACAGCATTGATGGTGCGGCGGTTCAGGTGGGGGCAGGTGCCGAGGTGAAACTGATGAAGGATGTCGGTGGTTTCGCCAGCTTCAATTATACCAAAGGCGATGACATTGAGCGTCCGTGGCAGGCAAACGTAGGGGTCAGTTACTCCTGGTGATTGCCTGTTAATTTTCCCCCGCCTTTGGTCTGAGGCGGGGGGTTTTCCGGCTATGGATAGCAACTATATGAAGAAAAAGATCGTAGCGTCGGCACAGAAGCAGCAAGTGAAATTCGTTAAAACTGTCTCACAAAGTAACCATGATGGCGGGCTCATTCCTGAAGAGCTGAGTGAATATGCCAACAGGCCGCTTTATATCCTGATCGCGCTGTGGTGCCGCCGTCAGCATAAATGGATAGACCGCAAACAAATCTCCGCCGCGTTTGCGATCACCGAACGCCGTGCTTCCTTCCTGATATCCTACATTATCCGTAAAAATGAGATTATTCATTGCCAGACGCGTAAAATTAAAGCGCAGGGTTCACGGCATATGTGTCATGAGATCCTTATTGAACAGGTCTTTTTAACGCCTGAAAACGGAAAAAAGACCCCTCAAAATCAAGCCAGAGCTAAGCGCCGTCCGCGTGAAAATACCTGTCGTCACGACATGCGCTGGTTGCTCAGCCGCGCAATATCCGGTAAATCATAACGTAGTGTCAGGTGCGGTCCGTGAGTGCCTGACGTTGCGCTTTCCCTGCCACAGGTAACTGAGGGTGGCAAACAGGCACAGTGAGTACCCCAGCAGTTCACTCCCTTCTTCAGCCATGTTTTTCACCGTGCGGTTATAGCCCTCCAGCATCAGATGTTCCCAGAGCTGATGCATACCGAACAGGCGGGAGAAAACCAGAATCGTCAGCATTCCCGCCGTCATCAAACCCCATGCCGGGTGAGTCATAAAGGCTGCCAGACCCGGGACGATGCCGCGCGCATCCCGCAGTGCCAGCGCAAGGCAGGCCAGCGCTAAGGCCAGAGCAAACCAGAACCAGCTACCGTGCGTGATCTTATCAAACAAAAAATCCAGCTCGCGGATCAACATGCAGCTGAAGAAACCGCCGACCAGCACCATCACCGGGCGCTGGAGCGGGGAACGCCAGGCACGGTGAAAGAACATCAGCGCGATCGCCGCCAGCATTGTTTCCTGAGCGATTTCCGTGAATGAGGTTTCGTGGACTGCATTGTTCATCCACACCACATCAATAAATACCAGTCCCATCATCATACTGAGGAACAGGGCAGACCCTAAAAATGCGAATGTTTTATTTTTTATTATGGTTAAGTCAGTAGACATATTGCCTCCCAGTGATCAATTGGGGGGCAATGATAGGGATGTTAACTGACAGAACTAGCCATTTTATGCGGTTGTCGTGACCACCGCACATAATGTCATGTATCGCACGATTTTTTAAGTTAACTCATTGTTGTATATGGTATTTATTTTCCTGTTTTTCAAACCACTCAGGGGTGACATGCCAGGGGGCCTGGTGGAGCTGCGCGATCCCCTGTTCAATGACCTGGTCTGCCATCCGGTGCAGGGTTGCATTGCCATCGGTCAGCAGGCGAATTTGTATTCGTTTTTCTATCAGATACACCCGTGCAAAATGGGGATCGTAATGAATGATGGATCGCGTGTTGTCGATGATGTCTGCCAGCTTAATGGTCTGCGCATCGGCTGAGGCCTGCTGAGTATGGCGGAAATGCGCCACCTTGCGTGCCGTACGGTTCTGCCCGGCGCTGGCACCTTTGTTGGTCAGCATTTCTACCAGCGAAGCAACCCGGTCGCCGAAGTGGGTACGGATATCCTCCAGCGTGCTGGGGGTGTCTTCCACGGTGTCGTGCAGCCACGCGGCGGCCAGCATCTCTTCATCGTCACTGACGCTGCGCACCAGTTCAGCCACGGCGGCCGGATGCACTATATAGGGTTCATCGGTATACTTTCGTCGCTGCCCGGCTTCTGCATGGGCTTTGCTGGCGTAGCGCTGTGCCTGTTCTTCCAGTGTCTGCATATTACACTCCCTGATAATAAAGTTGCTTGCAAATATATAGCGCACTATTTATATTGTTGTCATGACTAAAGATAAAGATGACAAAAAAGCAGCGGATGCGCCACTGTTGCTCGATCAGCAGATGTGCTTCGCTCTTTACTCCGCCAACCTGGCGCTGCATAAGCTCTACCGGCAGCTGCTGGCTCCGCTGGAGATCACCTATCCTCAGTACCTGGTGATGATGGTACTGTGGGAGCGCGATGACGTAACCGTATCGGAAATCGGCGAGCGGCTGTTTCTTGACTCCGCTACCCTGACTCCGCTGCTGAAGCGCCTGGAGACGGCGGGCCTGTTACACCGCCTCCGCTCGCGTAAAGATGAACGCCAGGTGGTGGTCACCCTGACCGATGCCGGGCGTGAACTGCGCATGAAGGCGCTGGATATTCCCGAGTCAGTCCGCTGTGCTTCGGCCTGTGAGCTGGAGACACTTCAGTCACTGAAGGGCGAACTGGAAATACTCCGCGATAACCTTAACCGCTGACGGCGGTGAAGGTTGCGCATAACGCTATGCTGTAACAATGTATATAGTGCGCGATTTAATCGCTCGTAAAATAAACCAACAGGAAGCTCACCATGTCTTTAGAAAAAGTTGTATACCGTGCAAAAGCAAAAGCCACCGGTGGCCGTGAAGGCCGTGCGACCTCCTCCGACGGCGTGCTGGATCTCCAGCTTGGCCTGCCAAAAGAGATGGGCGGGGCGGGCGGTAACGTCACTAACCCGGAACAGCTGTTTGCTGCTGGCTACTCGGCCTGTTTCCTCGGGGCGATGAAGTTTGTCGCCGGGCGTGACAAACTGGCCATGCCAAAAGAGGCGTTCGTGGAAGGCGAAGTGGGTATCGGCCCGTTGCCGACCGGTTTTGGCATTGAGGCGACACTGAACATCCACCTGCCGGGCATGGACAGCGCTGATGCACAGAAACTGGTTGATGCTGCCCATATCGTTTGTCCTTACTCGAATGCCACCCAGGGCAATATCGACGTGACGTTGACGATCATTAACTAAGTCCCTGACCGGGGCTGAGGCCCCGGTGATGTTCCTGCCTTGTGTGCCATCCTCCCGCTGTCACCCCTTCTGCGGGTTTAAACGTAAAAATGCCAAAATTTTCGTTGTTCACAGACTAACGTCCCTGAGTGTGTTTAACTACGTCCCCTACTTTTCTTATCAGATTCCTCTGGTTATGGGCGGCCTTAAGGTTTATCGGTGTTATTACCGAACTCTGGGGCAGTGCCAGGGTCTGATTAGCGTTCAGATCGTTTTAGCACTCGTTTAGGTTACGCCAGGATTAAAGGTCCAATGAATTCTATTAAAATGTATTCCCAGCAAAAGTTGTCGCTGTTGCTGGCCTTCTACGTCGGACTGTGTTTGAACCTTCCGGTGTTTTATCGTCGGTTTAGTCCCTTTCTCGATAAATTTAACATCATGCAGTGGCTGTCCGCGCTGGCAGAAGGGACAGCAGCCGTACTGCTGACCTTCTTCCTGTTTCGTCTGCTGTCGCTGGGTGGAAAATGGTTCTGGCGGATAACCGCCACGCTGCTGGTAGTGATTTCCGTTTCGGCCAGTTACTACATGGCCTTCTTTAACGTGGTGATTGGCTACGGCATCGTCGCCTCGGTGATGACCACGGACACCGACCTGTCGAAAGAGGTAGTGGGTTACCACTTTATTCTCTGGATGGTGCTGGTCAGCCTGCCGCCGCTGGTGCTGATCTGGTGGAGCAGCCTGCGTCTGACGCTGCTGGAACAGCTTAAAACGCCGGGGCAGCGCATGATGCCGTTGCTGACGCTACTGCTGGCTCTGTTACTGACCTGGGGTCCTATCCGCTATTTCGATAAAATCCAGAGCGCTAATGAGAAAGTCACCAACATTGATCTGCCGAGCTATGGCGGCGTGGTGGCACACTCTTATCTGCCGTCTAACTGGCTGAGTGCCGTCGGGCTGTTTGCCTACACCACCTATGACGAACGAATGGACAGCGGAAACCTGCTCGATCCGGCGAAGAAGTTCACCTATAACGCGCCAGAAGGGCTGGATGATACCTACGTGGTCTTCGTGATTGGCGAAACCACGCGCTGGGATCATATGGGACTGCTGGGCTACGAGCGTGATAACACGCCGAAGCTGTCGAAAGAGAAAAACCTGGTGGCGTTCCGTGGGGAGTCCTGCGATACCTCGACCAAGCTCTCCCTGCGCTGCATGTTCGTGCGCGAGGGCGGGACCATGGATAACCCTGGCCGCACGCTGAAAGAGCAGAACGTCTTTGCCGTCCTGAAGGAACTGGGCTTCAGCTCCGATCTCTTTGCGATGCAGAGTGAGGTGTGGTTCTATAACAACACCGACGCTGACAGCTACGCCTTCCGCGAGCAGATTGGCTCAGAGAAGCGTAACCAGGGGAAATCAGTGGACGATATGCTGCTGATCCCGGAGCTGAAGGCCTCTATTGACGATCACCCTAAGGGTAAACACCTGGTGATCCTGCACACCAAAGGCTCTCATTACTTATACTCTCAGCGTTATCCGCGCGAGTTCGCCCGCTACCAGCCGGAGTGCCTGGGCGTGGACGATACCTGCAGTAAAGAGATGCTGATCAACGCCTACGACAACTCGATTCTTTATGTCGACACCATGCTGGACAGCGTCTATGACCAGCTGCGTGATAAGAAAGCGATTGTGTTCTACGCTGCCGATCACGGTGAGTCCATCAGCGAAAATATGCACCTGCACGGTACGCCACGTAATATGGCCCCGCCGGAGCAGTTCCGCGTACCCATGATTGTCTGGGCGTCGGATAAATATCTGGAAGATCCGGCAAATAAAAGTGCCTTTGAGCGGTTACAGGCAGAGCAGAAGGCAGGGAAAACCCATCGCCACGTTGAGCTGTTTGACACCATCCTGGGATGCCTGGGCTATACCTCGCCGGACGGCGGGATTAAGCAGGCTAATAACTGGTGTGCCGACCCGAAAAAACCGTAACTGTCAGGGGGACGACCGGAAAAGGGTCGTCCCCCTGGCGCGTGCTTCCCGGGGCCTGACGTGCGGCTTATCTCAAACCGGTTCCATCCCTTCAAATATTCGAACCCGCCGTGGGTGTCAAAACCCGCCACGCTGTGACCGCCTCCTGCCGAATAATCTGCTACCGCTCAACCCTGGGGTACGTCCGTTTATCGCAAAACCCGTCCTGTAAAACTGCATAAAAGCCTTATCGCACCTGCGATGAATCACTTAATTTGCGTCGCGTTTTTCTTATGACCGATTCCGACTTGTTGCTCATTTCTTATCTCTGCGTTGCAGCATTTTTATCTATAAGTTAGCCATATAGCCCACTTTATCGGGTGATAATCGACTTTTTGTGGATTATTTTTTGGGTTTTTTCCCGACGCGATATGCTACTTCACTGGCATTAAGCCAGGGTTTAATGTGGTTAATATCACATTAAATAACGTTTAACGCTGGAAATGTTATTGATTTGTTTTTTTTATATTTGCTTGCTGTTTCTCACAGAAAGAGCAAATACCCGACACTTGTATTGACGTTCCCTGAAACTATTGACAAATTGAACCCTCAGTACAAAAGGTAAGGGGATTTGTCTGATAGTTTCATTTCGTCAGCGCCTCTCTGATCCCGCCTGTTTTACTGATGCCGCAAGGCACCACGCACAGACCACTCACAAAAATTATCGGTCGGCGTGAATACCCAGCAATACAGCGCCGGGTAACGCACACAACATCACATCACTACTGGAGCATAAGCATGAGTATTTCCCTGGCTAAATCCGGGATGCTGAAGGTCGGTCTCAGCGCTATCGCGTTGTTAATGGCTACAGGTGTTCAGGCGAAGACCCTGGTTTACTGTTCTGAAGGTTCGCCTGAAGGTTTTAACCCACAGTTATTTACCTCTGGCACCACTTATGACGCCAGTTCGCGTCAGATTTATAACCGTCTGGTGGAGTTCACCATCGGGACCACGGAATTGCACCCCGGGCTGGCCGAAAAATGGGATGTGAGTGCAGACGGAAAAACGTACACCTTCCACCTGCGCAAAGGCGTGAAGTGGCAGACCACCAAAGACTTTAAACCGACGCGCGATTTCAACGCCGACGATGTGGTGTTCACTTTTGAACGCCAGCTGGACAAAAACAACAAATATCACGGTGTTTCCGGTGGCAGCTACGAATATTTCGAAGGCATGGATATGCCGAAGCTGATCAGCAAAATCGTCAAAGTTGATGACAACACGGTGCGTTTCGAACTCTCGCGTCCAGAGTCGCCGTTCCTCGCCGACCTGGGAATGGACTTTGCGTCGATCCTGTCAGCGGAATACGCCGACAATATGCTGAAAGCGGGCACCCCGGAAAAAGTGGATCTGAACCCGGTCGGTACCGGTCCGTTCCAGCTGCTGCAGTACCAGAAAGATTCCCGCATCCTGTATAAAGCGAACGCAGAGTACTGGGGGACCAAGCCGAAGATTGACCGTCTGGTGTTCTCTATCACTCCGGATGCCTCCGTGCGCTACGCCAAAATGCAAAAAGGCGAATGCCAGGTGATGCCGTACCCGAACCCGGCAGATATCGCGCGTATGAAGCAGGACAAAAACATCAACCTGCTGGAGCAGCCGGGTCTGAACGTCGGCTATCTGTCATTTAACGTTGAGAAAAAACCGCTGGATAACCTGAAAGTTCGTCAGGCGCTGACCATGTCAGTGAACAAGAAAGCGATTATCGAGGCGGTTTACCAGGGCGCAGGCCAGGAAGCAAAAAACCTGATCCCACCAACCATGTGGGGCTATAACGACGCCGTACAGGATTACCCGTACGATCCGGTGAAAGCTAAAGCGCTGCTGAAAGAAGCCGGTATGGCAGACGGCTTCGCCATTGACCTGTGGGCTATGCCGGTACAGCGTCCGTACAACCCGAACGCACGCCGTATGGCAGAGATGATCCAGAGCGACTGGGCGAAGATTGGCGTGAAAGCCAAAATCGTCACCTACGAGTGGGGCGAGTACCTGAAGCGGGCGAAAGCGGGTGAACACCAGACCGTGATGATGGGCTGGACCGGCGACAACGGGGACCCGGATAACTTCTTCGCGACCCTGTTCAGCTGCGCGGCGGCGAAAGACGGTTCGAACTATTCACGCTGGTGCGACAAGTCGTTTGAAGACCTGATCCAGCCTGCGCGTGCGACCGACGATCACAACAAGCGTATCGAACTGTACAAGCAGGCTCAGGTGGTCATGCACGATCAGGCACCTGCGCTGATTGTTGCCCACTCTACGGTGTACGAGCCGGTGAGCAAAAAAGTTTCCGGCTATGTTGTCGATCCGCTGGGTGGTCACTACTTCGCTCAGGTCGATATCAAGGAATAATGTCTCGGGCCGGGACTCCCGGCGCTGAGAACTGTCCCCAGGGCCGGGTTTCTCCGGCCCTTTTGCCAGGAAGCAAACAGGTCGTCAAGGCGCAGTTCGCTGCGTCGCGGAGGGATGTCCCCTGAAGGTATCCCCCCGCAAGATGTGAGCAATAATAATCCTGTCGGTTACGGCTGGCAGGAACTAAAAGAGAATGCGGAATATGTTGCAGTTCATACTCCGACGCTTGGGTCTTGTTATCCCAACGTTTATCGGTATCACCCTGTTAACCTTTGCGTTTGTTCATATGATCCCCGGCGATCCGGTGATGATTATGGTGGGCGAGCGCGGTATTTCCCCGGAACGTCACGCCCAGTTAATGGCCCAGCTCGGTCTGGATCAGCCTCTCTGGCAGCAGTACCTCACTTATATCAAAGGCGTTCTGCACGGCGACCTCGGTATGTCACTGAAAAGTCGCGTACCGGTGTGGGACGAATTTGTCCCGCGCTTTAAGGCCACGCTTGAGCTGGGCATCTGCGCCATGCTGTTCGCCGTTGCCGTCGGTATCCCGGTCGGCGTGCTGGCAGCCGTTAAACGCGGTTCCATCTTTGACCATACGGCCGTTGGCATCTCCCTGACCGGTTACTCGATGCCGATTTTCTGGTGGGGCATGATGCTGATCATGCTGGTTTCGGTGCAGCTTAATCTGACCCCGGTTTCCGGGCGCATCGGAGACACGGTATTCCTGGATGACACCATGCCGCTGACCGGCTTTATGCTGATCGATACCCTGTTCTGGGGTGAACCCGGCGATTTCAAAGATGCCGTGATGCATATGATCCTGCCTGCCATCGTGCTGGGCACCATCCCGCTGGCGGTGATTGTGCGTATGACGCGCTCGGCGATGCTGGAAGTGCTGGGTGAGGACTATATCCGTACCGCACGCGCTAAGGGGCTGACCCCGATGCGGGTGATCGTGGTTCACGCGCTGCGCAACGCCATGCTGCCGGTGGTCACGGTGATTGGTCTTCAGGTTGGTACGCTGCTGGCAGGTGCCATCCTGACGGAAACCATCTTCTCCTGGCCAGGCCTGGGGCGCTGGTTAATCGACGCCCTGCAGCGCCGCGACTACCCAGTTGTACAGGGTGGGGTGCTGATGGTGGCTACGTTGATTATCGTCGTCAACCTGCTGGTCGACGTGCTTTACGGCGTGGTTAATCCGCGCATTCGTCATAAGAAATAAGGGGCCAACATGTCTGTTGTGGATCCAGGCAGCGTTAACGCTGCACCCAAGCCGATGACCCCGTTACAGGAATTCTGGCACTACTTTAAGCGTAACAAAGGCGCGGTGATCGGCCTGGTGTACGTGGTTGTAATGATTTTCATCGCGGTCTTTGCCAACGTGCTGGCACCTCATGCCCCGGCGGAACAGTTCCGCGATGCGCTGCTGAAGCCACCGGCCTGGCAGGAAGGCGGCAGCTGGCAGTATGTATTCGGCACGGATGACGTCGGCCGTGATGTGCTGTCGCGCCTGATGTACGGTGCCCGCCTGTCGCTGCTGGTCGGCTGTCTGGTGGTGGTGCTGTCGCTGATCTTTGGCGTGATTTTTGGCCTGATTGCCGGCTACGTCGGCGGGGCGGTAGACGCAGCGATCATGCGTCTGGTCGATATTATGCTGGCGCTGCCAAGCCTGCTGCTGGCGCTGGTGCTGGTGGCGATCTTCGGCCCGTCGATTGTCAACGCCTCGATAGCGCTGACCTTTGTCGCCCTGCCGCACTACATTCGACTGACCCGTGCGGCGGTCCTGGTGGAAGTCACCCGCGACTACGTCACGGCCTCCCGCGTGGCCGGAGCGGGTGCCGTGCGTCAGATGTTCGTCAATATCTTACCAAACTGCCTGGCACCGCTGATCGTGCAGGCGTCTCTCGGTTTTTCCAACGCGATCCTCGATATGGCCGCGCTGGGTTTCCTGGGTATGGGTGCACAACCGCCTACGCCGGAGTGGGGCACCATGCTCTCCGACGTGTTGCAGTTTGCGCAGAGTGCATGGTGGGTGGTCACCTTCCCGGGTGTTGCCATTCTGCTGACGGTACTGGCATTTAACCTGATGGGCGACGGTTTACGCGACGCTCTCGACCCGAAACTCAAACAGTAGGCAACGAGATGGCACTATTAACGGTAGATAAACTCTCGGTGCATTTCGGCGACGAAAAAGCACCGTTCCGCGCCGTCGACCGCATCAGCTATCAGGTTGAGCAGGGTCAGGTGGTGGGTATCGTCGGCGAGTCCGGCTCCGGTAAATCGGTCAGCTCGCTGGCAATTATGGGGCTGATTGATTACCCCGGCAAAGTGATGGCGGATAATCTGGTATTTAACCAGCGCGACCTGAAACGCATTTCGGAAAAAGAGCGCCGCCAGCTGGTGGGCTCGGACGTCGCAATGATTTTCCAGGATCCGATGACCAGCCTCAACCCCTGCTACACCGTGGGCTTCCAGATTATGGAAGCCATCAAGGTGCATCAGGGGGGGAATAAGCGTACCCGCCGTCAGCGCGCCATTGACCTGCTGAACCAGGTGGGCATTCCCGATCCGGCATCACGTCTGGATGTCTATCCGCATCAGCTGTCCGGCGGCATGAGCCAGCGCGTGATGATCGCCATGGCAATTGCCTGCCGTCCCAAGCTGCTGATCGCTGACGAACCCACTACGGCGCTCGACGTGACGATCCAGGCGCAGATCATTGAGCTCCTGCTCGATCTGCAACGCCAGGAAAATATGGCGCTGATCCTGATCACCCACGATCTGGCGCTGGTGGCGGAAGCCGCACAGCACATTATCGTGATGTACGCCGGTCAGGTGGTGGAAACGGGTAAGGCGGTGGATATCTTTAAAGCCCCGCGCCATCCTTACACCCAGGCGCTGCTGCGTGCGCTGCCGGAATTTGCCGCAGACAAAGCCCGCCTTGCGTCCCTGCCGGGCGTGGTACCGGGCAAGTACGACCGCCCGAACGGCTGCCTGCTCAACCCGCGCTGCCCGTATGCGCAGGACCGCTGCCGCAGCGAAGAGCCGCCTTTACGTGATATTGCCGGGCGTCAGTCCAAATGTCATTTCCCACTGGATGATGCCGGGAGACCTGCTTATGAAGCCTGAACACGACAAATCGACCCTGCTGATGCAGGCCATCGACCTGAAGAAGCACTACCCGGTTAAAAAAGGCCTGTTTGGTCAGGAGCGGCTGGTTAAAGCGCTGGATGGCGTGTCGTTTGACCTGGAGCGCGGTAAAACACTGGCCGTGGTGGGCGAGTCCGGCTGCGGTAAATCGACCCTGGGCCGCTTGCTGACCATGATCGAAACGCCAACCGAAGGTCAGCTGTTCTATCAGGGGCAGGATTTGCTGAAGCACGATCCGGAAGCGGAGAAGCTGCGCCGTCAGAAAATTCAGATCGTTTTCCAGAACCCGTACGGTTCCCTGAACCCGCGTAAAAAGGTCAGCCAGATCCTGGAAGAGCCGCTGCTGATTAATACCCAACTGAGCAAAGCCGAGCGCCGGGAAAAAACGCTGGAGATGATGGCTAAGGTCGGGCTGAAGACCGAGCACTACGACCGCTACCCGCATATGTTCTCTGGCGGCCAGCGTCAGCGTATTGCCATTGCTCGCGGGCTGATGCTGGATCCGGACGTGCTGATCGCCGATGAGCCGGTCTCCGCGCTTGACGTATCGGTGCGTGCGCAGGTGCTGAATCTGATGATGGATCTGCAGCAGGACCTCGGCCTCTCCTACGTGTTTATCTCCCATGACCTGTCGGTAGTGGAGCATATTGCGGACGAAGTGATGGTAATGTACCTCGGCCGCTGCGTGGAGAAGGGGAGCAAGGAGCAGATCTTCGCCAACCCGCTGCATCCTTATACTCAGGCGCTGCTGTCGGCCACGCCACGGCTTAACCCGGATGAGCGGCGCGAGCGCATCAAGCTGACCGGCGAGCTACCCAGCCCGCTGAATCCGCCACCGGGCTGCGCCTTTAACGCGCGCTGCCGCCGCCAGTTTGGCACCTGCGTACAGCTTCAGCCGCAGCTGAAGACCTGGGGCGGACAGCAGGTCGCCTGCTTCGCTGTTGATCAGGATGAAAACCCGGGCGCTTAACCCCTGAGTGTAGGCCGGAAGGAAGGGGCGACCCCTACGGCTTAGCGTATGATCCTGGCCCGCCCTCTGCCGTTCGTCGTATCGCGCAGGGGCCGGGCCTCTTTTCCGGCCCGCCTTCTGTTACACATCGCATAAAATCCTTAAGCAAAATGCACCATTCCCTAACCGCTGCTATGCTGTATAAAAAGTCTCCTTATCTGTCGTACTTAAGTCGAATTCGCGCCTGGTGAAGTAAGCGGTTGTTGTACAGGCTTTGCACAGTGGCTTATGTCAAAATTTCTTAACACGGGAGAGGATCATGGGATAACCACAACGTGCAGGTGGGTAGTTCCGCGTTAAGAATGCGTAAGTTCTGGTGAGGTATTTCTATTACAGAAAATAGCCTCTCTTTAACCTGTGGAAAATAATTAACTAAGCCAAATAATCACCCTGCTGATATATAACCCGTGCAATGAATTATTTAATGAATTGCCGTTAATTAATCACTCATAACCATTTATCTGTGATATGAGAATAGTCTGAGTAAATTAAAATTTATATGTTATATTGCCGCGAAATCCTCCACCTTGCGCGATCATACTCATGAATAGCTATGATGACCTGCAGCGTTTTAAAGAAAAAACGCAAACAAACCACATTGAATTCAAAGACATGTCTGAGCAGGTGTTAAGCGCTGACACCACCAACTGGGCGCTGATTAAACAGTTGCTGAATGATGGCGCAGGGTCGGTACTGGATAATAGTCAGCGTATTGACCGGGCAGCGCCACAGCCTGCCGATCCTGCCGCTTTTACGCCGCCCCCGGCCGTGGCTGAACCGGCTTCAGCAACTCTGCGGGTGCAGTCTTTTGTCGCCACCACGCCAGCTTCCTCTGATCGGGTGGGGGCCTCGCTGCTGGACAGTATCTCCGCCTCGCTGCCGACAGACGCTGCGGCGGTGAGCGTGGCGCAGCCCGCGCCGGTTCAGGCTGGCAGCCCGGCTGACGTGGCTACGCTGCGTGCCCTGCCGGTTGCCCGGCAAACCGCATTATCCGGCAGCACGCTGCTGGCCCAGCTGGCGGCCCGCTCTGCCCCTGAGTTACCGCCCGCTGCCGTTTCCGCATCGCCGGTCCCTCAGGCACCGACAGCCGCGCCCGTTGAAGCCCCGGCACCCCCGGCGAGCGTCACTTATAAACAGCTGTTTAGCACCGGAACCACACCGTCTTCCGCGTCGCTGCCGAAAGATATGTTGTTACATCCCCTGCTGGAGAAAATTGCCTCATGCCGTTAGTTTGTGTCTGCTCCCCTAAAGGCGGCGTGGGTAAAACCACCATGGCGGCCAACCTCGCTCATGCCCTCGCGCGCGGCGGCAGCAAGGTGTTGGCGATCGATTTTGACGTGCAGAACGCCCTGCGCCTGCACTTTGGCGTCCCGCTGGCCGACAGTCGCGGCTTTGTGGCGAAATCCGCTGAATCGTCTGACTGGAGCCAGTCTATTCTCACCACCGGTGGCAATATTTTTGTCCTGCCTTACGGGGAGGTAACCGAAGATCAGCGCGTGGCGTTTGAAGAGAATTTAACCCGGGACCCGAATTTCCTCGCGCGCGGCCTGCACTCGGTGCTCAACTATCCGGGGCTGGTGATTATCGCTGATTTTCCTCCCGGTCCCGGTCCGGCGCTGAAAGCCATGACGGCGCTGGCCGATATGCATTTAGTTGTCATGCTGGCAGACACGGCATCGCTGTCGCTGCTGCCGCAGATTGAAAATGAAAAAATGATTGGTGGTGCGCTGAATCACCGGGGGGGGCACTATTTTGTCCTCAATCAGAGCGACAGCCGCCGCAATATCAGCCGCGACGTCACCGCGTTTATGCAGCAGCGCCTGGGCGACAGGCTGATGGGCGTGGTGAATCGTGACGAGAGCGTGGCAGAAGCCAATGCGTCTCAGCAATCGATTTTCGATTTTAGCCCGGTCTCCGCGGCGGCCTTTGATATTGAGCTGATCGGTAAGCGTCTTGCGGCGTTGCTCAATATTAAAGTCGGTGATGGCGAAATGCATGCCCCGCTAAAGTCCCGTTAACGGCTTAATTGCCCCAGGCAGGGACGCCTGAAGACGCGTGGTCCGGTTATTTTGGGATTACCACGAATTATAACAATACGTATTCAGGATGACTTATGAATAAAGTCATGTTTTATCTTCTGCTGCTGATATTATCCCCCGTCGCAGCCGTCATCGTTATTACCCCGATGGATAGCTCAAAACAATATATTTTTGGCTTGATCTCGATTGCTATTCTTTTTTTATTAGGCATCAGCAAAAGTAAAAAAATCTCTCTGGTAATGGTGGTCCTCTCTGCCATGATGTCCACGCGCTATATTTACTGGCGGGCGACGGAGACACTGCATTTTAATTCTGAAGTAGAGGCGATTCTCGGTATCGGATTATTTTTGGCCGAGCTGTATGTCTGGCTGATATTAATCCTCGGCTATCTGCAAACGTCATGGCCGCTGAAGCGCACCATTGAACCGCTGCCTGACGATGTCAGCCTGTGGCCCACCGTGGATGTTTACGTGCCCAGCTATAACGAAAGCCTGGACGTGGTCCGTGATACCGTGCTCGCCGCCCAGTGCATCGACTATCCGCGCGACAAGATAAAAATCTATCTGCTGGATGACGGCAAGCGCAGCGAGTTCGCCCGTTTTGCCGCTGACGTCGGTGTGGGCTACATCACCCGCGATGACAACCGTCATGCCAAGGCCGGTAACCTCAACCACGCGATGAAAATCACCAAAGGTGAGCTGATCTGCGTGTTTGACTGCGATCACGTTGCTACCCGCACCTTCCTGCAGGCTACCGTGGGCGCGTTCCTGAAGGATGAGAAGCTGGCCCTGCTGCAGACGCCGCACTACTTCTATTCACCGGACCCGTTTGAGCGCAACCTGAAGGCCGCGCGTGAAATACCGAACGAAGGCGCCCTGTTCTACGGCCCGGTGCAGCAGGGAAATGATAACTGGAATGCCACCTTCTTCTGCGGTTCCTGTGCGGTGATCCGCCGTTCAGCCCTGGAAGAGATCGGCGGGTTTGCGGTGGAAACCGTAACCGAAGATGCCCACACCGCGCTGAAAATGCAGCGTCTGGGCTGGGGCTCTGCCTTCCTTGCTATCCCACTGGCGGCGGGCCTGGCGACGGAACGCCTGGGTCTGCATATTGTACAGCGTACCCGCTGGGCGCGCGGAATGACCCAGATTTTCCGCGTCGATAACCCGCTGTTGGGTCGTGGCCTGAAATGGCAGCAGCGCCTCTGCTACCTGAATGCCATGCTGCACTTCCAGTTTGGCCTGCCGCGCGTCGTCTTCCTGACCGCACCGCTGGCGTACCTGCTGTTTAACCTCAATATCATTCACTCGTCGGCCAGCCTGATCTTTGCCTACGTCCTGCCGCACCTGGTGATGTCCCTGTACGTCAACTCGCGAATGAATGGCCGCTTCCGCGCTACTTTCTGGGGAGAGATCTACGAAACCGTGATGGCCTTCCACCTGGTGATCCCGACCCTCCTGACGATGATTTCACCGAAGCACGGTAAATTTAACGTAACGGATAAAGGGGGCCTGCTGGACGTCGGCTTCTTTGACTTTAACATTGTGCGCCCGCACGTGATCTGCGCCCTGCTGTTACTGGTGGGGGTGGTCAGCGGGATTGTGCGGGCCACGGCACACGACTACTTCGGCGTGGATCCCTATGTGATTGCGCTAAACGTTGGCTGGGCCACCTTCAGCCTGATTATCCTGATGGCGGCCATCGCCGTGGCGCGTGAAACCAAACAGGTACGTAAAACCATTCGTATTGATGTCAATCTGCCAGTGGTGGTGCACTACGCCAGCGGGATCTCATCACGCTCCAATACCGTCAACCTGTCGATGGGCGGGGCGCAGATCCAGGCACCGGACCAGCGTCATGAAAACGATGAGATTGAAGCGATAGATCTTATCCTGCGGTCCGGGGCGATCTCCATTCCGGTGCAGATGATTGGTGCTGAAGATGGCGTTATCCGCCTGCAGTTTGATGAGATGCCACTGTCCCGCCGTCGTGAGCTGGTGCGCGTGGTACTGTCACGTGCCGATGCCTGGATCCAGCCGGAAGGGCCAAAAGATAAACCCCTGCGTTCGCTACTGAACATTATCCGTACCGTTTTTGAGCTGTTCTGGCTGACATTCCAGGATCGGCGGGCAAGAAAAAAACAGCGCGCACGCGTGGAAGAGGACAGCGCAGTATGAAGCCATTACTCCTCCGGGCATTGTGCCTGAGTACCTTGCTCACGCTGGGCACCGTGCAGGCCGATCCGGCCAGCGTCACCCGCGACAGCAGCGCGTTATCGGATATTCCGCCGCCGGCGGATACGGGTGCAGAAGTGACGTCGCCAGCGGCAGACGCCGCTGCTCCGGTGCAGACCGACGCTCCGGCCATGGCGACGGAAGCCCCGGACACTCCGGCGCAGGAGCCCGCTGTTTCCCAGCCGGCCAGTCCGGCACAGGAGCCTGCTGTCTCTCCGCCGGTGGAAACCTCTCAGCCGGCAGAAGGGCAGGCCGTAGCAAACGATCTGCCTGCCGGTGCGGTGGAAAACAGCCTGCCAGCGGGGGATGAAGCCGCGCTGCCGCCGGGCACCAACGAAGGCCTGCCTGCGGGTCTGCCGCCGCTGCCGGCCCCGGTCATGGACGAGGCCGCGCCTCAGCCTGCCGTATCGCTAAATCAGCCGCTTTCCAGCACGGTCAGCGTAGCGCAGATGGGGCAGAAGCAGGGGATCACCCTGACCGGCGGCCAGCTGCAGTCCGGCATCGTCTTCACCCTGCCAACCGATGAAGTGGTCACCAATGCCCGCCTGAACCTGTCGCTGAAAGTGTCCCAGGCGCTGGCGGCGCGGAATACGTCACTGCAGCTGATGCTGAACGGCCAGCCGCTGGGGACCCTGCCGCTGAGTGCCTCCGATCGCGCCAGCGAAGATTACCAGCTGGATATCCCGGCGGCGATGGTGGTGTCCAGCAATAACCTGAGCTTTAAAATCAACGATGCCGACCAGCTGCTGTGTGAGCGCGACAGTGCCCGGCAGTATCAGGTCACTATCCTGCCGAAGACCACGCTGGCGCTGGAGGGCCAGCAGCTGAACATGGGGACCAGCCTGCGCAACTTCCCGCGCCCGTTTATCGATCCACTGCGCATGAGTCCGGCCAGCGTCGCCATGACGTTCGGCGACAATATTACGCCGGGTGAAGTGAGCGCCGCGGCGATCCTCGCTTCCTGGATGGGGATTCAGGCAGACTATCGCGGCATCAGTTTCCCGGTATTACGTGGCGCGCTGCCCGAGAAGAACGGCGTGGTATTGGGCCATCCCGGTGAAAAAATCGGCAGCCTGACCCTGCCGGACAGCGACGGCCCCTCCCTGCAAATCGTTAATAACCCGGACAATCCGGTGTATAAGCTGCTGCTGGTGGTCGGGAAAACCGACGACGAGCTGCGTCAGGCCACCTGGCGTCTGCTGCAGCCGCTGGCGGTGGATGCGCCGTCGCTGGCCGTTGCCCCGCAGAGTATGCCGCTGCGCAAGCCGTACGATGCACCGCGCTGGATCAATACCGAGCGACCGGTGCGTCTCAGCGAGCTGCTGCGTAAGGATCAGAACCTGACCACCACGGGCCTCTGGCATGATGCGCTGCGCGTCAATTTCCGTGCAGCCCCCGACCTGTTCCTCTGGGACGGGGACAGCATTCCGGTACAGCTGAACTACCGCTTCCCATCAGAAAGCTGGATTGATGAAGATAGCTCCCTGCTTAACGTCACGCTGAACGGGACTTTCCTGCGGAACCTGACGGTGAACAAGGTCGGGCTGCTGGAAAATATCTGGCACCGCCTGGGCGGCGATGCGCGTCAGGAAAAATACACCCTGAAGCTGGATCCGTATCTGATTTACGGGGACAACCAGATGCAGCTCTACTTCAACATCAAGCCGAAGGCCAGCGCACCGTGCAGCGTGCTGACCAACAACAACATCAAGAGCCGGATTGAGGAGGATTCGTTTATCGACCTCAGCCATACCCGTCACTTTACGCTGCTGCCCAACCTCTCGTACTTTGTCGGGGCTTCTTTCCCGTTCTCGCGTCTGGCTGACTATTCGCAAACCCTGCTGATGCTGCCCCCGGTCCCGAGTAACGCGGAGATCAGCACCCTGCTGGATATGGCAGGCCGGTCGGGTAACGCCACCGGCGTTGCGCTAAGTCAGAACAGCGTGGTGTTTGGCATCCCGGCCGCCGGTACGCTGCGCGGTCGCCTGGAAAACAGCGATATCCTCTCGGTGTCGACGCTGGCACAGGCCGGTTTCAACCGCGAGATGCTGTCCGATTCCCCCTATGAGCTGAACAACCATACGCTGGGCGTCAAAGTGCCGAACATGCTGGATAACCTGCGTGGCTGGCTGACCGGTGACTGGTATCGCCAGACGCTGGATGCGGACCGCTACTTATCATCCAATGAAGACTGGCGCGGTTTTATCAGCTACCGCTCGCCGTGGAACAGCAGCCGTCTGGTGGTGATGACCGTCGCGACCGATGATAACCAGCTGGCGCGCCTGCATAACGACATGACCTCATCGCGGATTAACGCCGGTATCCGGGGCGATACGGCGATCATTACCGATGAAAACGGTATCCGCAGCTTCACCGTCGGGGCGCAGTTCCCCAGCGGCCAAATGCCGTGGTACATGATGGTCGTGTGGTATGCCAATCAGCATGCGGTACTGCTGGCGCTGCTTGCCCTGTGCTGCTCCGCGCTGGTCGGTCTGAGCGTTTATGTCCTGCTGAAACGTCATTCATGGCGTCGTCTGCATCCGCAGAATCACTCCCGTACCTCTGGCGAGAAGAAAGAATAATGAAAACAAAACTCACCCCTTTAACCGCCAGAATTCGTCACCGCTGGATGGCTGGCAGCGGCCTGGTGCTGTCGGTGATGGCCTTCCCGCTGTGGGCAGCAGAGAACAATCCGGCCATTCAGGCGCTGTTTGATCAGGCCAACTACTGGCATCAGAAAGCCCACGATGAGCTGGCGCGTGATGCACTGAATAAAGTGCTGATGGTGGACGGGAACAACGCCCAGGCGCTGTACCTGATGGCGCTGTGGTCTCAGCAGGGCGGGGACGGTGCCGACGCGGCCAGATGGCGCGCGCGCCTGAGCCAGGTTTCTCCGCAGGACCCGCGCCTGTCGGAGCTGGACAAAGCCCGTCAGCTGCAAACCATCCCGGCGGCACAGCTGGCTCTGGCCCGTCAGCAGGCGCGCAGCGGCAATACGGCGGCCGCCCTGCAGACCTGGCGCAACACCTTCAGCGGCAATACGCCACCGGCCAGCGTGGCGGCGGAGTATTACCTGACCATGGCCGGTGACCGCACTCTGCTGCCGCAGGCGGTGGACAACCTGCGGCAGTTCGCGGCGCAGCATCCACAGGATACCGGCGCGAAGCTGGCGCTGGGCAAAGCCCTGACCTGGCAGGAAGCGACCCGACGTGAGGGGCTGCAAACGCTGGAGGGACTGGCGGGCGGTAATGCCGATGCTGACCGTTCCCTGCGTCAGGCGCTGCTGTGGCTGGGGCCGCAGCCGGGCGATGCACCGCTGTATCAGAACTATCAGCAGCGTCATCCGCAGGATACGGCGGTGATGGATCACTTCCGTAAAAACGTCGGCGGCGCGGCCAAAGGTAAGGGCTTTAACGCCCTGAACAGCGGCGATGTCAGCGGCGCACAGACCGCCTTCGATCAGGTGCTGCAAACCAACCCGGAGGATGCCGACGCGCTGGCCGGCCTGGGCTATGTGGCACAGCGCAGCGGCGACTATGCCAGAGCGGCAGACTATCTGGAGCGAGCAGCGAAGCTCGGCGGCAGCAATAGCGAACAGCGCCAGCAGCAGGCAACCGATGCCCGCTTCTACGGTCAGTTAGCCGCCGCCCAGCAGGCGATGAAATCCGGAGACAGCGCACAGGCCTTAAGCCTCAGCGCACCGTTAACCCAGGCGGCGGGCGAGAAAGGCGTGGCGGCGAAGCTGTTCCGTGCCGACGTGCTGCGCCGTAACAATCAGCTGGATCAGGCCGCGCAGACCTACCGTGACGTGCTGTCCAGCGATGCCGCTAACCGTCCGGCGAAAGAGGGGTTGTTCTACGTGCTGCGACAGCAGGGCAATACTGCCGAAGCCAATACGCTACTGGCCTCCCTGCCCTCCAGCGTGCGAGAGGCGGTGACGCCGCGTCCGGTGGCGACCAGTGAACCGGTGCGCCGTGACGCGAAGCAGGCGCTGGCGGCCGGCAACCCGCAGCGGGCTATTACGATCCTGCAGCAGGGTATGCAGCGTTTCCCGGCCGACGGCTGGCTGCGCCTTGACCTTGCCCGGATCTATCAGCAGCAGGGCAATACCGCAGCGGCGGCAGGCGTGATGCAGCCTGCTTTCCGCAACGGTGCCAGCAGTAATGAAGTGTATGCGGCCGCGCTGTTTGCCAGCGAAAGCGGGGCCTGGGGCCAGGCGCAGAGCCTGCTGTCACGCATTCCGGCCCGGAGTCAAAACGCAGAGATGCGCGCGCTGATCCAGCGTGTGAACTTCAACCAGCAGATGTCCGTGGCGCAGCAGTATCTGACCCAGGGCTCCAGTGCGGCGGCGGCCAACACGCTGAAAGCGCTGGCGGCGAACCCGCCGCAGAACCCGGCGGATGCGGGTAACCTGGCGAAAGGCCTGGCGCAGGCGGGCGATATGACCACCGCGGTGGCGGTGGTGCGCGGCAATATGCAGCGCGGGGTACAGGGTAATGCCGGTGACTACGCGGCACAGGTGGCGGTACTGAATCAGGCGGGACTGGGCGGTGAAGCGCAGGCCTTCCTCAATAACCCGGAACTGCAGTCACGCAGCACCCGCGCCCAGCTGGCGGGGATCCGTAACGGCGGGGTAATTAATGAAGTGGATGACCTGCGTGAACGCAAACAGTACGCGGCGGCTTACGATAAGCTGATCGGCGCCCTGCAGAAAGATCCGCAGAATACCGACCTGATGTTTGCCATGGCCCGCCTGTACCAGTCCGGCAAGATGAACAAAGAAGCCGCGGTGGTGTACGACTACCTGATGACGCGCGATACCGAGACTCAGGACGCGCGCGAAGGGGCAATCAACACCGCGCTGGCGCTAAACGATGTGCCCAAAGCGCGCGCACTGGCCAGCGGCCTGCGCGGGGAACCGTCGCCGGAGCGCCTGCTGTTGCTGGCGCGGGTTTCCGAAGCGGAGGGGGACCATAATCAGGCCCTGAGCTACCTGCGCACCGCCAAAGGGAAGATGATCGGGCTGGACGGCAGTAGTGTCGGCAGCACCGCCGGCATTGGTGGGCTGACGCTGTCTGATAATCCGTTTATCAACCGCACCACCATGACGGTCCGCAAATCCCCGTCGGTGTATGGCAATACCATGCCGTGGCAGCAGGCGCCGGATGCGCGTGACTACCGCGAGATCGGGGGGGCCAGCGGGGGCCTGACGGTGGTTGGCGGTGGCTCAGAGGCCGCCCTCCAGCAGAATCAGACGCTACATCAGATTGACACCATGATGGACGAGCTGGAGAAAGATACGGGCACCTGGATGCAGGGCGGTATTCAGATCCGTGGCCGCGACGGCGAGAACGGCCTGAGCAAACTGACCGAAGCCAAAGCGCCGCTGGTGTGGTCCAGCTCTCCGCTGGGCGATGCCCGCTTTGACTTCACCGTGACGCCAATGACCCTGAGCGCCGGCAGCGCCAGCGGTGATGCTTATCGCCGCCTTGGCACCGGAGCGGCCGGAGTCGCGGTCGCTAACCTCATCCAGAACATCAAAAATGAACAGACCAGCTACAGCGGACTGACCGCTGCCGAGAAAACGGTATTCGATGCGGCTAATCCGGGGGTGGGGGCTGCCCTGACCAACCTCACCGGTATTGATAGCGCCGATTACAATCCGTTCACCAACAGCGGCCTGAGCAACTTACAGAGCCTGAATAACAATGCCACGCTGGCGAAATACCTCGCAGCCTCTTCGCGTAAGGTGAATGTCGATACCGCATCGTCATCCTCGACCGACTCGCAGACGGCCTCCGGCGTGGAGCTGAACCTGGCGTTAAGCGGCGACAGCTACAAGATTGACCTCGGCAGTACGCCGCTCGGTCAGGATCTCAGTACGATGGTTGGCGGCGTGAAGTGGGCACCGAAGCTGACCGACTACCTGACGCTGATCCTCACGGGCGAACGCCGTGCGGTGACCGACAGCCTGCTTTCTTACGTCGGGGTGAAAGACAAGTACTCCGGGAAAAGCTGGGGCCGCGTCACTAAAAACGGCGGTAACGCCATGCTGAGCTACGACGACGGCGATGCCGGCTTCTATGTCGGCGCGGGAGGGTACAGCTATGTCGGGGAAAATGTGGCCAGTAACACTTCGTTAATGGGTAACGCCGGGGCCTATGTGCGTCCGTTCCACTTTACCGATCGCGAACTGAAAACCGGCATCAACATCAGCTGGATGGACTTCTCTAAGAACCTCAGCAACTTCAGCTACGGTCAGGGGGGCTACTTCAGCCCGCAGAACTATATCAGCGTGTCGTTCCCGGTGGACTTCACCCAGACTTATGACGACCTGAGCGTAAAAGTGGGCGGTTCGGCGGGCTACCAGTCTTACACTCAGGATCGCAGCGCTTACTTCCCGAACAACAGCGATTACCAGTCACTGCTGGAAGATGCCGTAACGGCAGGCTATGCCAAAGAGGCGTACTTCAGCGGCGGCAGCAAGAGCGGTATCGGCTATAACCTGCACGCGGGTGCAGACTACAAGATTAACAAAGACGTCACCATCGGCGGTCAGTTGGGTTATGACACCTTTGGCGACTATAACGAAAGTACAGCGCAGCTCTACTTCCGCTACATGCTGGGAGGCAAATAAGCATGAGTCACTTACAGGAACGCACCCTGCAGTATTATCGCCAGCAGCAGTATCAGCCGGGCTGGTTTGATCTGCTGAGCGTGTTGATCAACGGCATGCTGAATAACGCCGGTGAGCGCGAAAGTCAGGCGTTTTTACGCCAGATGGGCGACAGTCTCGCCAGTCGTTACCCGCTGGGCACGATCGCCACCGTCGCGGATCTGGAAGCGCAGATCAATCAGGTGCTGGCGCGGTTTAACTGGGGATTTGTCGATCTGCAACCGACGGATACCGCGATCGTTATCGATCATCTGGCGCTGCCGCCGGGCGATGGTATTATGCCGGATCGCCAGTGGCGTCTGGCGCTCGGTGCGGTTTTACTGGGCCTGTATGCCCGTTGGCTACGCAGTCAGGGAGGCGGTGAGAACGTCTCCCTGACCTGTGAAGAGACCGGTGAAAGTTCACTGCGTTTCCACTACCAGAGTTGAGGAATACCATGATGGCAATGTTCAGGGCGGGCATCATCCTGCTAGCGCTGGTGCTGGGCCTGTCCCATGCCAGCGCCGCAGAGGGCTGGGGCACGTTTAAAACTCGTTTTCTGACCTCTGAAGGCCGTATCCAGGATACGGGCAACAACAATGTCAGCCATACTGAAGGGCAGGGGTATGCCATGCTGATGGCGGTGTATTATAACGACCGCAGCACCTTTGACCGCCTGTGGCGCTGGACGCAAAAGAACCTCAGTAACCCGACGAATGACCTGTTTTACTGGAAATATATTCCGGGGAATGCCGATCCGGTCAGCGATAAAAACAACGCCTCCGACGGCGATGTGCTGATCGCCTGGGCGCTGCAGAAGGCCGGGGAGAAATGGCAGGATCAGTCCTATTTACAGCATTCAGATCGCATCCAGCGGGCGATTATCGCCCATAACGTGACCGTCTTTGCAGGCCACACGATCATGCTGCCGGGCGCGCAGGGCTTTAATAAGACCAGCTATGTGGTACTGAACCCGTCCTATTTTATCTTCCCGGCGTGGCGTGATTTTGCCCGGCGCAGCCATCTGAAGGTGTGGAATACGCTGATCGACGACGGGGTCGCCCTGTTGTCTGAGATGCGCTTCGGTGACAGTGCTCTGCCGCTGGACTGGGTGGCGATGAACGCCGACGGGTCACTGGCCCCGGCGACCGCCTGGCCACCACGCTTCAGCTACGATGCGATCCGTATTCCACTTTATCTGTACTGGTACGATCCCGCGTCGTTACAGCTGGTGCCGTTCCAGCGTTTCTGGATGAACTTCCAGCGCCTGCAAACGCCCGCCTGGATTGATGTCATGAGTAACGATAAAGCCCCTTACGCTATGGCGGGGGGACTGCTCGCCGTGCGCGATCTGACGCTCGGGGAAACGGGTTATCTGAATGATTCGCTGAACAGCGATGAGGACTATTTTTCAGCGAGTTTGCGGCTGCTGACATGGCTGGCGTTTAAAGACCACTAAACAACGGGTCAACCAGCCGTAACGGTCGAGGTAGTGTTCCGGCTGGCCTGCAATCTGGTGTGACGGGCCGGCCAGAAGAGAAGGCCGGCCCCTGCGTCGTACAGGGGGAAATGCTCCCTACTGCGGATAAGCGACCCAGTCCCCACCGTTCAGCCGAATCCAGGGTTTCCCCTGATACATCATCACCACCGCATTGTCATTCTCAGAAATCACCGGGGTTTGCGGCAGGTCGGCGGTCAGCGTGGCCATATTCACGTTGGCGGCGTTAAAGACCTGACCATCCACCACGCGGGAAATCAGCTCCGACAGGGCCAGCAGGCTGGTCGGCGTACTGACGTCCAGCGGTTTCCCGGCATGAGGGGCCTTCATACCGACAAACTTGATGCCCACGGGAACGTGAGTAATCGATGGGCTGGGGATATCGCGCAGGCCGGACATCTGCATCCGGTCGCCTTCCAGCGCGGCACCGTGCTCCGGCACCACCAGCACCATTACCCGGCGGCCGGATTTTTCCAGGTTGGTCAGGAACGCATCCAGCTGGTCGAAGAGCAGTTTGGCGCGCGGCTGCCAGGCGGCGGTTTTGCTGCTGCCCAGCTCGCGCGTGCCGTCGTGCAGCGGGATCAGGTTGTAGAACGTCGCGCTGCGGGTGTCGGTGCTTTTCTGCCGGTCGTCAAGCCAGCGCTGCATCACCTGGGCGTCGTTAAACACCGGTTCGCCGTCGAAAGAAGTCAGTTCGGGCTTAATTCCGGCCTGTGACATCAGCGGGGCCTGCAAATTACCGTCGTCACGCAGCTCCTGCAGATAACCACCAAACACGCCCGGATGGTCGAGCATCAGCTGCTGCTTAAAGCCCAGTTTTGCCAGGTTATCGAACAGATAGCAGCGCTCATCGGTGGGCTTGTAAAGTTCGCTGTGCGAACTCTGACCGCAGCTGGCGCGCAGCAGGCGGATCCCCGCCGGGCCGCTGTAGCCGGTAGCCGAATTATAGTTATCCAGCACCACGTCGAAGTGCTGCCACAGCGGATGTTCGCGCAGTTTGGCAAACTCAATGTCTGACCACGCCAGCGAGCAGATATTGACCACCAGAATATCAAAGGGTGCAGAGTCAGCAGGCAGCGCGTCCGGGAACTGCGTCATACGCTGCTTTTCACTGGTGTAAAAGGCGTTGAGGTGCGCCGTCAGATTAGCGCTGGTCGGCGGCAGCGTCTCCTCCATGCCGCTCACCGTATTTTTCTTCGCTTCTGGCGCGGCGTTTGCCGCCGGCGGCGGCGTGGCTTCTCCGGCGGGCAGCAGGGTAAAGGCCGGGCCGGCCAGGTTCACCACGTTGACCCACACCAGCAGCAGCGAGACCAGGACCGTGACCCGCACCCACTGGGCAATAAACAGGTACAGCACCAGCAGCACGAAGGCACCGCCCACCATCTGCCAGTTAATAAAGCGGGTGGCCAAATCCAGCAGATAGTCGGCGGAAAAGCCCGCCAGCTGACCGCCCTGACTGAGCAGGGTTTGCAGACCGGGTAGCCAGGTGTCGTGCCAGAACAGGGCAATGCCCAGCGGAATCGAGACCGCGTTGCGCAGACGGTGCAGCTTCAGCGACGGGATCGGCATCAGCAGCCAGGCCAGAAACACCAGATTTGTCAGGGCGTGGAAATTCAGATAGCCGAACCACAGCAGCGCAAATTTCAGCAAAAAATAAAAATTCCAGCCGCCCAGCCCGCGCCAGTAGCGCCAGGCGGGTGGGGTGGCAGAGGGTGAGGCATCACGATGGTTAATCACTTTTTCGTATCCGAACCAGAGGGTTTACGCCGCCATGTCCCTTCATATTTCAGGGCGCGTGGGGGGAGAACACGATGCATAGCACCGTGCCATTTTTTGGGCAGCCAGCGGGTATAAAACGGCTTCAGCAGCAGTAAAATCAGCAGCAGCAGAATGACGATCTGCACCCCATCCATCAGTGTCATTGCGGATCCTCTTTATCTGAACGGGTGGTGAGCGTCACCTCCTGCGGCACCAGGCGAATCTCTGGCGAGGCAGGGATCGCTTGCGGCACATCGCGTCCGGCCTCAGGTGCATCACGCCAGGCGCTGGGCACCAGGCCGGTGATTTGACGGATTTCAGAGAGGATCTGCAGATCTTCGAACCACACCAGCCGGTTGGTAAAAATCTCGTCATGCGGCAGATGGAAGATATAGTGCAGCGCGGTATCCAGGTCGTTGTAGCGGCACGACGAAAGGAACAGATACACCCTGTCCTCAATGCGGGTCACCAGGTCACCGTAGCGCCGGGGTTTACACAGCGTCAGCGCCTGCTCCGGGCTGAGTTCGGGCACCGGCCGCAGTGCAATTAGCAGGCCTTTACCGTTTTCCGGCAGCATGGTGTTATCGATCAGTCTTTTGACTGAGCGGCAGAAATGCTCCAGCGGAAGATAGCCTTTTTCCTGCAGCGGCTGCATCGAGCGCAGCAGGATGCCGAGATCGGCAGGCACATGGCGGTTATAAAGCTGTCCCTGCAGGCCTTCAACGGCGGTCAGGAAGCGTGACAGGGTGGCGTTAAACGGCACGATGGTGTTGACGCCACAGGCCAGCAGCAGGCGTTCATCGCTGTAGCGCAGGGCCGTCTGCATCTCACGCACCACAATTTTCAGCCCGCTGCCGCGCGTACGGCGCAGGCCGTGAATATCCCCCGCCAGCGTTGCCACCTGATCGTTATGGCTCAGAGTAAAGATAATGGTCGCGGCGCTGGCCTGCTGCGCCCGACTGGCCAGCTGGCTGTTATCATCAAACAGCGTCCATGCACTGGAAAGCGGGGGGGCACCTTCCAGCACGCTTTTTTCTGCCAGATAAAGGTTTTCATCGTTCAGCGTTAATGGCGTATTGTGATCGAGTTCATTAATTTGAACGAATACATCATTAAGTAAAGTGAGACGCAGTGCACGATCTGCCAGCATGCCGCTTTTATTACACCACCAGTTAATCTGATAATTCCAGCTGTCCTGCTGCCATTCAAGATGAGCCAGCCCTTCTAAATGACGATAACGTGTTTGTAAATCATTGCGCAAAAGATTTACGCCAGAACCGGAGGTGATAATCAGCAGGGTTGATTTTCGCGCACTTAACCAATTTTGCATCCCCTTTAACCAGCTATTTAATTCAGCGGAAGATAACTTTTCCCAGGCGCTGAATGCGGTGTAAAATATCAGAAGTCGGGGTTTGCTGACTAACGTCCGGGACAGATCTTCCGCCAGATCCTTCAGTGCTTCCGGCGTTTCAGGCAGGGAAAAGAGCGGGATTTTATTCGGGCCGCCCTGCGGCGCAGGGGTCAGCAGGCTCTGGGGTTTCTCCGCCGTACTGATCAGCGTGAGTGCGCGCTGCGCGGCAATGGTCTGACGAATCAGCAGGCGTGCATCTTCCTGCCGACTGACGGTAACCCAGTAACAGCCCGGCGGTTGCATCAACACTAATTCATTTTGAACCTGTCCGAGACCTAAGGTATATGAAATCGTCATAAGATTCTGTGCACCAGGGGTAATTCAGTGTGGTGATAGCCTGGAAAAAAAAGCGTACCATTTGTTATACTGTAAATATACATTACTACTTAATACGTTCCAGTGAATCATTAATATCGCGTTCATCTTTTATGCGGCGGACAGGCCGGAATCGCGTCTGCCACTGATTTTTATGAAGCGGTGGTGGTTTTTTCCGCACGATGCTTACCCTGAGGTAAACCTGGTGCCTTTTAAAGCGTGACTCCAATGAACCGATATTTAAAACGGCAGACCTCTGCATAATGGCTGGAAAAGATGAATAATAATCAGCGCCCTGCTTACTCCTCCGACCACGAACAATCCGATGATATCAGCGCACTGGGTAAGGCGTTTTCGCTCGGTGCATTTCGTTATATCGATATTGCCCGTCAGGAACGGCTGGCTGAAATCTATACCCGCTGGCCGTTACTGAGCGAACTGGGTGTACGACAGGAAAAGGAGGGCTAATGCCGATCGTCGCTTTGTCGGGATTACGCGGGGGAGTGGGAACCACGTCGGTCACGGCCGCGCTGGCCTGGGCGCTTCATCGGCTGGGTGAGCGGACCATTGCTATTGATTTCTCCCCGCACAATCAGCTGGGTACCCACTTTAATACCCCGGTGATGCAGACCCGTGGCTGGGCGCACAGCCTGCGCCAGCAGCAGCCGTGGCAGCAGAGCGCACTGCGCTATACCGACCAGCTCGACTTTATTCCCTTTGGCCAGATGCCGGAAGATGAACGTCTGGCCTGCATGCGCCAGCCCGAGACATTACTGGCCGGCTGGCCTGCACGGCTGGCCGCCCTGCGCCGTGAATATCGCTGGGTGCTGCTGGATATCCCGGCGGAGATGCCGGCGGTCAGCCAGGCGCTGCTACCGCAGGCCGATCACCGCCTGGTGCTGCTCAATGCGGACGGTAACTGCCACCTGCGTTTGCATCAGACCACGTTCCCGGCGCAGACCCTGTTTTTGCTTAACCAGTTTAACGCCATCAGTAAGGCGCAGCAGGATCTGCACCAGCTGTGGTTAAGCACGCTGAAGGCGATGGTGCCGCTGCTGATCCACCGCGATGAGGCGGTGGCCGAAGCGCTGCTGTGCAAACAGCCGCTGGGCGAATACCGGCCCCTCAGTCTGGGCGCAGAGGAGATCGCCACGCTGGCAAGCTGGTGTCTGATCAATCTGAAAGGGAACGCCGCATGAACCCGCTGCGCTGGCTGCTGATCCCGCCTGTCTGGCAGACATTACACCGGCGCTATCGGGACTATCGTCACCAGCGCACTCCGGCGCTGACCGCTGCGCTTCAGTGCCTGCTGGTGATGCTGGGCTGGGCGCTGCTGCGTTTTGAATCCCCGGAATGGCAGTCAGTGCGCGCCCGTCGCCGCGACCTTTATCCGCAGATCTCCCCGGAGCGCCCGCGCCCGGCGGATCTGCTGCGTTATCTGGTACAGAGCCTGTGGCTGCTGCTGTTTATACCGCTTGACGCGTCACGGCGCAGCGAGCGTCAGCGCCTCAATGCCTTCCGTCCGCTGGCGCGCTGGCGTAAGCGCTTTTATCGCGGCCTGGAGCATTTGCCGCAGCGGGCGCAGCGTAGCAGGCTGGAAACCCGGGGTGAGCGCTGGTTAACCCAGCTCCATCCGCTGCTGCGTAAGCTGCTGTTCAGCGTGGCGGTACTGGTGGCCACGGGGCTGGCCCTGCTGTGTATTTCACAGCCGTTCGACATCTGGACGCAGTTTATTTTCGTGATGGTGCTGTGGAGCGTGGCGATGGTGGTGCGACGTATTCCGGGCAGGCTGTCGACCATGATGATGATCGTGCTGTCGCTGACCATCTCCTGCCGCTATCTGTGGTGGCGTTACACGTCGACCCTCAACTGGGATGACCCGCTCAGTCTGACCTTTGGTCTGCTGCTGGTCGCGGCGGAAACCTACGCCTGGGTGGTGCTACTGCTGGGCTACTTCCAGAGCCTGTGGCCGCTGAACCGTCAGCCGGTGTCCATGCCGGAAGACGTCAGCCGCTGGCCGACCGTTGACCTGCTGGTGCCGACCTACAACGAGCCGTTAAGCGTGGTAAAACCGTCCATCTATGCGGCGCTGGGCCTCGACTGGCCGAAGGACAAGCTGACGATCTACCTGCTGGATGACGGGCAGCGCCCTGAGTTTCGTGAGTTCGCTGAAAGCGTGGGTATCCGTTACGTTGCGCGTGAAGTTCGCGATCACGCCAAAGCCGGTAATATTAACCATGCCCTGCGCACCGTCTGCTGCAGCGAATACGTGGCGATTTTTGACTGTGACCACGTGCCGACGCGCTCATTCCTGCAGATGACGCTTGGCTGGTTTATAAAAGATCCCCAGCTGGCCATGTTGCAGACGCCGCACCATTTCTTCTCGCCGGATCCCTTCGAGCGCAATCTTGGGCGTTTCCGCCGTACCCCTAATGAAGGCACCCTGTTCTACGGACTGGTTCAGGACGGCAACGACGTCTGGGATGCCACCTTCTTCTGCGGCTCCTGCGCGGTGTTACGGCGCACCGCACTGGATGAGATTGGTGGTATCGCGGTAGAAACGGTCACGGAAGATGCCCACACTTCCCTGCGCCTGCACCGCAAAGGTTACACATCGGCCTACATTCGCATTCCTCAGGCCGCCGGGCTGGCGACGGAGAGCCTGTCGGCGCATATCGGCCAGCGCATCCGCTGGGCGCGGGGCATGGTGCAGATTTTCCGCCTGGACAACCCGCTGTTCGGTAAAGGGCTGAAGCTGGTGCAGCGCCTGTGCTACGCCAATGCCATGCTGCATTTCCTGGCGGGGATCCCCCGGCTGATTTTCCTGCTGGCCCCGCTGGCTTTCCTGCTATTCCACTCGTTTATTATTTATGCCCCGGCACTGGCGATCGCGATCTATGTCCTGCCGCATATGCTGCATACCAGCCTGACCAACTCGCGAATTCAGGGACGCTGGCGTCACTCGTTCTGGAGTGAGGTCTATGAAACCGTGCTGGCCTGGTATATCGCCCGGCCGACCACCGTGGCGCTGCTCAACCCGCATAAGGGGAAATTCAACGTTACCGCCAAAGGGGGGCTGGTTGAAGAGCAGCACCTCGACTGGGTGATCACCCGCCCCTATATGTGCCTGGTGTTGATCAATGTTGCCGGGGTGATCGCGGGTATCTGGCGTATTTACACCGGCCCGACCAGCGAGGTACTGACGGTACTGGTCAGCCTGGTCTGGGTATTATACAACCTGATTATCCTCGGGGGCGCGGTGGCGGTCTCGGTGGAAGCGCGTCAGATCCGCGAGGCCCATCGCGTGGAGATGGCGATGCCTGCCGCGATTGCCCGCGCCGACGGCCACCTGCTGCCTTGTACCCTGCGCGACTATTCCGACGGCGGGGTCGGGGTGGAACTGCGTGAGGCGGACGCCCTGAACAGCGATGAGGCGGTATTTTTACTGCTCAAGCGCGGTCAGCAGGAGTTCAGCTTCCCCTGTGTGGTGCAGCGAACCTTTGGCCGCCGGGCGGGGATCCGCCTGAATAATCTCACCACACAGCAGCACGTCGAATTTATTCAGTGCACCTTTGCCCGGGCCGATACCTGGGCGCTGTGGCAGGACAGCTTCCCGGAAGATAAACCGGTACAGAGCCTGGCCGATATCGTGGTACTGGGTTTTAAAGGCTATCTGCGGCTGGCGGAGTACGGGCCCCCGCGCCTGCGCCAGCTGTTTATTGGATTAACCTCGCTGGTGGCGTGGGTGACCTCCTTCCTTCCTCATAGTGTGGGGCGCGTGCGCCGCCCCGTGACGCAACAGTGAAGATAAGACGATGATGATAAAAAAGAGCTGGTTTACCGCGCTGTTGATCGGGGTGATGCCTCTGGGCCAGGCGGAAGACATCCCGGCCCCCCCGGTGTCAGAGACTGCCCCGCCGCTGCCGGCCGCCCCGGTGCGCCAGTCGGTGCTGAATTTTGAGAAAATAGCGCCGCCGCCCGGGGCATTTTCGTTGCGGGGCACGCGGCCTGACGGGCAGATCGAATTCGGCGTACGCAGCGATGAGGTAGCCACTCAGGCGCTGCTGACGCTAAACTTCCGCCCGTCGCCTGCGCTGCTTCCCACCCTGTCGCATCTGAAAATCTACCTGAATGATGAGATGGTCGGGCTGGTCACGCTGACGGCAGAGCAGCTGGGGAAAGAGAACCAGGTGCAGGTGCCGATTGACCCGCGCTTTATCTCCGACTTTAACCGCATCCGTTTTGAACTGGTGGGCCATTACACCAACGTCTGTGAAAACCCCGCCTACAGTTCGATCTGGCTGGATATTGGTAAAGAGAGTCGTCTGGATCTGACGCTGCAAAAGCTCCCCCTGACCAATGACCTGTCGCACTTCCCGGAGCCGTTCTTTGACAGCCGCGATAACCGTCCGATGTCGCTGCCGGTGGTGTTTGCCGGCACGCCGGATCTGACGGCGCAGCGTGCTGCGGGGATCCTCGCCTCCTGGTTTGGTACCAAAGCGCAGTGGCGCGGACAGCATTTCCCGGTGCTGTACAATCAGCTGCCGCAGGATCAGCATGCGGTGGTCTTTGCCACCAACGACAGGCGGCCGGATTTCCTGAAAACCTGGCCTGCGGTAAACAAGCCGACGGTGACCATCATCAGCCAGCCTGATAACCCTTATCAGAAGATGCTGGTGGTGATGGGGCGTGACGATAACGATCTGGTCATGGCAGCACAGGGCATTGCACAGGGCGAGCTGCTGCTGCGCGGCCAGTCCTCAATTATTGAGTCGCTGAAACCGCTGGCCGACCGCCAGCCGTACGATGCCCCGAACTGGGTGCGGACGGATCGCGCCACCACCTTTGCCGAGCTGCAGCAGTATCAGGGCCAGCTGCAGTCTGATGGGATGCAGCCGTCGCCGATCAATTTCACGCTTAATCTGCCGCCTGATCTGTTCCTGATCCGCGCTCGCGGCATTGATATGAATCTGCAGTATCGCTACACCTCCCCGATCCTGAATGACAGTTCGCGGCTGGCGGTTCACCTGAATAACCAGTTTGTGCAGGACTATCCGCTGGTGGTGAAAAAAGACCGCAGTAAACAGCTGCTGCGTATTCCACTCATCCAGGGGCTGCAGGATGACTCGACCAGTCTGACCATCCCGGCCCTGCGCCTCGACGTGGTGAATCAGCTGCGCTTCAGCTTTGACTACGGGCTGACCTTTATCGGCGGGACCGCCGACGGCCGCTGTGAAACCGTGGTGCCCGTGGACAACCATGTGGTGATAGATGGCAGCTCCACCGTCGATTTCTCCGGCTATCGTCACTTTATTGAAATGCCGTCCCTGCGGGCCTTTGCTTCCGCCGGCTTCCCGTTCAGCCGTCAGGCCGACCTGGCCAGCACCCTGGTGCTGGTGAACGCCAGGCCGCAGCCGGAGCAGGTCTCTGCCATGCTGGATGCGCTGGGCACCCTGGGGGCGCAAAGCGGCTATCCGGCGCTGAAGGTGCGCCTCACCGATGACTGGTCACAGGCCAAAAATCAGGATGCTGACCTGCTGATGATCGGCAGCCTGCCCGCGGGTTTAAAAGACGACAGCAGTATCAACCTGCTGGTGGATGCCGCGAAAAGCTGGATTAACAAGCCTGTGCGCCAGCCTGCGCTGAACACGGCAGAGAGCCCGGTGGCCGATCGCCAGCCGGAAAGCCAGACCACCATCGTGTCTGCCGGACCGATGGCGGCGGTGGTGGGCTTTCAGTCGCCGTTCTTTGAGCAGCGCAGCGTAGTCGCGCTGCTGGCCGACAGTCCGCGTGCCTGGACGCTGCTGACCAACGCCATGAACGACAGCGGCAAGCGAGCGGCCATGTTTGGCTCGGTGTCGGTGATCCGTGAGTCCGGCGTGAACAGCCTGCGCGTGGGAGAGACCTATTACGTTGGGCATCTGCCGTGGTGGGAGCGTCTGTGGAACAGCCTTGCCACCCATCCGGTCTGGCTGGCGGCGCTGGCTGGGGTCGTAGTGATCCTGTTTGCGGTGCTGATATGGCGGGTAATGCGCGCCGTCAGCCGTCGTCGCCTGCACGATGAGGATGATGAAGAGTGATGCGCCGACTGCCCGGGCTGCTGCTGCCCGTTATGCTGCTGCCGTTCAGCCCGGGCAGCCAGGCAGAGGACGTTGCGCCGGTGGCGTGGCTGCTGCAGCAGGTACGCACCGGCGAGGCGACCAATAAGTACGAACTGGTCACCCAGTCGCTCTACCGGCTGGATAAGATCGCCCCGGAAAACCCGGACGTGCTGGCGGCAAAGCTGCGACTGGCGCTGCATCAGGGCGACCAGGCACAGGCCGCGCAGCTGATGGCCCGGTTGAAAAAGAACGCTCCCGACGCGGAGGCGACGCGACAGGCGGCGGCCAGTATGCTGCTGATCACCCCGGAAGGACGGCAGCAGCTGCAGCAGGCCCGCCTGCTCGCCGCTTCAGGGCGGCTGGATGAGGCGCTGAAAGCCTGGGATGCGCTGTTCAACGGCGTATTTCCATCAAACGATATCGCGCTGGAGTACTGGCGGCTGGTGGCCAGACTCCCCGGCCAACAGAGGCATGCACTGGCGCAGATGCAGGCCCTGGATCGCCAGGCGCCGGGCAATGTCAGCCTGCGCATGGCGATTGCCCAGATGCAGTTGAGTAACGATAACGTGCCGGCCGCCGTTAAGCAGCTGCAGTCCGTCGCGGAGAATCCGGCGGGCCGGACGCAGGCGGCAGAGCTGTGGCTGAGTCACATTCAGTCCCGCCCGGTCAGTGAGCAGAGCGTGGCGGAGTTAAAAAACTATCTGAAGACATTTACCCGCGATAAGCCGCATGAGGACGGTCAGGCCGAGCTGGCACGGCAGGAGAAGATGATGGCCGACCCGGCTTTCCGGCAGCGGCTGCGCGGGCTGGCCCTGATCGACAGCGGGGCCGGTGCCACGGCGATCCCCGCCCTGACGGCCGCCCTGCGCGGCGCGCCTGACGATCCGGCGCTGCTGGGGGCGCTGGGTCAGGCCTACTCGCGGGCCGGCAACCGTGCCTCCGCCGATCTCTGGTTACGCCGGGCGGTGCAGGCGGATGCCGGGGGAGCCGATATCGATAAGTGGCGGAGCCTGCTGCGCTCGAACCAGTACTGGCTGATGATTGAGCAGGGCGATAAGGCGCTGGAGACGGGGGATATCGCCACGGCGGAGCGTCTGTATCAGCGTGCCCGTCCCCTCGATCCGAAGGACGGCTATGCCCGTATTGGCCTGGGCGACGTGGCGCTGGCGCGGAAAGATAACGGCCAGGCAGAACAGCTTTTCCGCGACGCCCTGCGTGCAGATCCCGGCAATACCACAGCGGTGCGCCGCCTGGCGGGCGTTTATCAGCAGCAGTCCCCGCAGCGGGCGCTGGACTTTCTGAATACGCTGCCCGCCGCACAGCAGCGGGCGCTGGGCGACACGCTCAACCGTCTGCGCAGCAATGCCCTGAGCGATGAGGGCGACAGGCTGGGGCAGCAGGGCAGATGGGCGCAGGCGGTGGAGAAATACCGCCTGGCGCAGCCGGGTGCGCCGGATGACGTCTGGCTGAACTATCGCTACGCCGGGGCGCTGCGTGAAAATGGCCAGACCGCTGCCGGAGAGGCGCTGATGGTGGCGATGGCCCGCCAGCAGCCGCAGGATCCGGCGCAGGTTTACGCGTACGGTCTGTGGCTGTCCGGCAGCGATCGCGACGACGACGCGCTGAAGCAGTTGAACACGCTGCCGCAGGCGCAGTGGACGCCGGATATTCAGGCCCTGTCAGACCGTCTGCAAAGCCAGCGTCTGCTTGACAACATCGACACACAGATTGCACAGCATCAGCCTGCCGCCGCCCGTCGCCTGTTGCAGGCGCTGCCGCCTGCGGTGATCGCGTCCAGCGTCAGTAACGGACGCCGGGTGGCGAATGCGTGGCTCAGTGTGGGGGAAACCGACCGCGCAGCGGCGCTGTACGCCGGGTTAAAACCTGCGGCCGAAAAAGAGATGCCGTCGGAACTGAGCGCACTGGTATTCCGCGATGCGGCAAGGCTGGAAGCCGTGCAGGGCCAGCCCGATACGGCGCTGGCTGACTACCGCCAGGCGATGGTCGCCAGCGGTATTGCCGCGCAGCGGCCTGCCAGCAATGAGGATTTTACCCGGCTGACGCGGACTGACGCGCGCGACGACTGGCTGAAGCGCAGCATCCGCAGCGACAGCGCTGACCTCTATCGCCAGCAGGACACGGTGTTGACGCTGGAGGAAGACTATTCACGGAATAAGGGTACCGGGGGGATCTCCGACTTCACGGCGCATACCACCATGTTGCAGGCGGAAACGCCGTGGCACGACGGCCGCAGTTGGCTGCGGCTGGACAACGTCGACGTTTCGGCGGGCACGTTTTCCCGCAGCGGTAGCGGCAATATCACCGAGAATTTCGGTACCTGTGCCAATGATGACGCCCGGTGTGACCGGGATTTCAGGCAGCATCAGAATGGCACCAGCGTGGGTGCCGGCTGGCGCAGTGACCGCTGGTCGGCCGATATCGGTACCACGCCTCTTGGTTTCGAGGTGACCAACTGGGTGGGCGGCCTGACCTGGAACACTGACGTAGGCGATGTCGGCGTGTCGCTGACTGCTTCGCGGCGTCCTGTTTCCAGTTCGCTGCTGGCTTTTGCCGGCGCGCGCGATCCCAATCAGGCCAGCGGTAAAACCTGGGGTGGGGTGGTCGCCACCGGCGGGGCGATTGGCCTGAGTTACGACCGGGGGGAGGCACACGGGATCTGGGCCGATATCAGCGCCCACCAGATCAGCGGAACCCACGTGGCGGATAACTCACGTGAGCGGCTGATGAGTGGTTACTACTATAAGCTGATCAACGAAAATAACCGCCGTGCGACCATTGGCCTGAACGGGATGCTGTGGCACTACGCGAAAGATCTCAGCGATTACTCCCTTGGCCAGGGTGGTTACTACAGTCCGCAGAGCTATGCCTCACTGTCGGTGCCGGTCACCTGGCGTCAGCGTACTGAAAACTGGTCCTATGAACTGGGGGGATCGGTGTCCCTTTCCCATTCGAAAACCGACGCGCAGTCGCGTTATCCGTTGAGCTTCGGCGCACTGACCCGTGATAATCCGCCGGGTAGCAATGGCGGCGGTAGTGGCGTGGGCTACACGCTGCAGGCGCTGGTGGAGCGGCGGTTATCCTCACACTGGACGCTGGGGCTGGGCGTGGACATTCAGCAGGCAAAGGATTACACCCCCAGCCACGGGCTGATGTACCTGCGCTATTCCGCAGCGGGCTGGCAGGGCGATCTGGATATGCCGCCGCAGCCGCTGACACCGTATGCAGACTTTAAATAGGCCAAATCCGGATAAAAACACCAGGAAAACGCCTAAACGAACGATTGCGGTGCGTGATAGCTTAAAAAGCGTTGCCCATAGGATATACTCAGGGCTGTTTTTTTTGCCCTATATGCGCTGAACAGTAAATTCTGCGCTTCGGAGAGCAGGCTTGCGCGTCAGTCGTTCGTTAACGATTAAGCAAATGGCGACGATTTCCAGCGTTGCTGTGGTCACCATTTGCATTTTTATCGTCATACAGCTTTTTCATTTTGTGCAGCAGCGCAGGATTGACTACGCCCAGCAGATGGAGAACGTGGCGCATACCGTGCGTCAGCCCCTTTCCCAGGCGGTACTGAAAGCCGATATTCCTCAGGCCGAATTTATACTGAATTCGCTGCGCCCGGCAGGTATTCTCGCCCGCGCGGAAGTGGTGCTTCCTAACGGCTTACAGGCGCTGCATACGGATTTTGAACCAGAAAAACCCATCCCGCGTTTTATCATGGATCTGTTTGAGCTGCCGGTGCAGATCACCGTTCCGCTCTATTCGGTGCAGCCCGCCAACCCTAAGCCGCTGGCTTTTCTGGTATTGCAGGCTGATTCCTGGCGCGTTTATCAGTTTATCCTCAGTGCCGTTTCTACCATGGTCACCGCCTATCTGCTGTTGGCGCTGATCCTCTCGGTGTCGATCAGCTGGTGTATTAACCGGCTGATGGTGCGTCCGATGCGTAATATTGCCCGCGAACTGCAGGATCTCACGCCGCAGCAAGCCCTGACTCACCAGCTGGCGCTGCCGCGCTATCACCGCAATGATGAAATTGGTCTGCTGATCCGTAACTACAACCGTAATCAGCAGATGCTGGCCTCCGTGCATGATGAGATGAGCCACCTGAGCACCCGCTTTGTGGTCACCGACCTGCCCAATAAGACCCTGTTCCTGGCACTGCTGGAGCAGCATCTGCTCGCTGTGAACACCCCCGGCGCGTTTACCGTGATGGTGGTGCGCATTGAAACGCTACAGGATACTAACGGCCTGGTGACTGACGACCAACGTGATGCGCTGCTGCTCACGCTGGTGGACAAGATCCGTGGCTGTATTGATGAGCGCACAGTGCTGGCGCAGCTGTCGATCAGTGACTTTGCGCTGCTGGTGGAGCGGGCCAACAACCCGTTCCGCGGGCTGCGGCTGGCGCGTAACCTGATGCTGCGTCTGAACCAGCCGGTAACGTTACAGCATATGCAACTGCGGCCCAGCGTCAGCATTGGTATGGTGCAGCATGAAGGGGATAAGCTGAACGCCCACGACCTGTTGGGCCGGGCCACCTCGGCGATGATGTCAGCCCGCCATGAAGGGAAGAACCAGGTTCGTTTCTTCGACCCGGCACTGACCGAACGCGCGCAGAAACGGCTGACGCAGGAGCATGACATTCTGCAGGGCATCAGGGAGCAGCAGTTTGCGCTGTGGCTGCAGCCGCAAATCGATATGAACAACGGCGCGCTGGTGGGGGCTGAAGCGCTGCTGCGCCAGCGTCAACCGGATGGCAGCTGGAGCCTGCCGGAAGATCTGATTGCCAGCGCGGAAGAGATTGGCGTGATCACTGCCCTCGGGCGCTGGGTATTTGAAGAGGCCTGCCGCATTCTGGCAGCGTGGCAGCAGCAGGGCATTATGCTAACGATGAGTGTCAACCTGTCGGCCATTCAGCTGCGTGAGCCTTCCATGGTCACGCACCTGCAGGAGCTGATTGAACGTCACCGCATCTGTCCCGGCAGCCTGATGCTGGAGATCACCGAAACCGCCGACGTGGGGAAACCCGAGCAGGCGCTGCAGCTGTTGCAGGCCCTGCAAAAAACCGGGGTCGCCGTGGCGCTGGACGACTTCGGCATGGGGTACGCCAATCTGAACTGGCTGAATCAGTTTAAATCCCTGCCTATCGCCAAGCTGAAGATGGATCGCAGCTTTGTTGCGGTACTGCCGCAGGATGACACCATGGTGCGGATTGTCTCCTCTATTGCCGAAATTATGCAGCTGGACGTGATTGCCGAAGGAGTGGAAACCGCTGAGCAGCGCGACTGGCTGCTGGCTCGCGGCATTCACATTGGTCAGGGATATCTCTACTCTGAAGCGCTTTCGCTGCCGGAGTTTGCGCGTCAATATCTCTCTCATCCCTGAATTGCAGACCCGTCTCTCTGGTTTTTTTAGTTATACAAGTTTCGGCTGACGTGATTCAGCTCTTAAAAATGGCGCTATGGGGCTCCAGGGCCCGGTCAGTCGATACCAATCCTGTTAACCGGATGTTACTTTCGCGCTGTCGTTTAATGATAACAACAGCAATTAACGCGGTTAACGGATACCTTCTTTATGAAAACTTCTCTGTTCAAAAGTCTTTATTTCCAGGTACTGACAGCCATCGCCGTCGGTGTGTTGCTGGGCCATTTCTACCCTGAACTGGGTGCCCAGATGAAGCCGCTGGGCGACGGGTTCGTCAAGCTGATCAAGATGATTATTGCCCCGGTGATCTTCTGCACCGTGGTGACCGGTATCGCCGGTATGGAAAGTATGAAAGCGGTAGGGCGCACCGGTGCGGTGGCGCTGCTCTATTTTGAAATCGTCAGTACTATTGCTCTGATTATCGGTCTGGTGGTGGTGAACGTGTTGCAGCCCGGCGCCGGAATGAACGTTGACCCGGCGACGCTGGATGCCAAAGCGGTGGCGATGTATGCCCAGCAGGCGGAACAGCAGGGCATTGTGGCCTTCCTGCTGGATGTGATCCCGGGCAGTGTGGTCGGTGCCTTTGCCAGCGGTAATATTCTCCAGGTTCTGCTTTTTGCCATTTTGTTTGGTTTTGCCCTGCACCGCATGGGCGATAAAGGCACCCTGGTGTTCAACTTTATCGACAGCTTCTCTAAGGTGATTTTCGGCATCATCAACATGATCATGCGCCTGGCCCCGATTGGGGCATTTGGGGCCATGGCCTTCACCATCGGTAAATATGGCGTCGGTTCACTGGTGCAACTCGGCCAGCTGATTATCTGCTTCTATATTACCTGCGTGCTGTTTGTAGTGATCGTGCTGGGGCTGATTGCCCGGGTGGTTGGCTTTAATATTTTCAAATTTATCGCCTATATCAAAGAAGAGCTGCTGATCGTTCTTGGTACCTCATCCTCTGAATCTGCCCTGCCGCGTATGCTCGACAAAATGGAGAAGCTGGGTTGTAAAAAATCGGTGGTGGGGCTGGTGATCCCGACGGGTTACTCCTTCAACCTTGACGGCACCTCGATTTACCTGACCATGGCGGCGGTGTTTATCGCTCAGGCGACCAACAGCCATATGGATATCTGGCATCAGATCACCCTACTGGTCGTGCTGCTGCTCTCTTCCAAAGGGGCTGCTGGGGTCACCGGCAGCGGGTTTATTGTGCTGGCTGCGACGTTGTCCGCCGTCGGGCACCTGCCGGTGGCCGGACTGGCGCTGATCCTCGGTATTGACCGCTTTATGTCCGAAGCCCGCGCCCTGACCAACCTGATTGGTAATGGCGTGGCCACCGTGGTGGTAGCGAAGTGGGTGGGCCAGCTGGATGAAACACAGTTAAAAGAGACGCTGGATGCAGGGAAAAAGCGTCAAAAAACCGCCTGAAAGGTCGTCTTAAGTACTTAATTCACAAAAAATCACTGCAAATGCCCGTCGTGACTTGCCCCTCACCACGGGCATTTGCATAATAACCCTCATATTTCCATCCGTCATGCTTCAGGCGGCTTCTGCGTCGGCTTCACTCTGCATCCGAATCACTGACCAGAGTCAGCTTACGGGCAGGGTGAGCGCTGTTCGAACCGGCTGATGGCCGGTGAGTTTTTTCCCTGCCACCCTGAAGCCGCCGGAACGATTGACGGTATACTTTTTTATTTTTCATTCCGCTGTGCGACATCCTCATCGATGTGTGGTCTAAGAAGCTGTTCCTTTATAAACAGCGGCTTTCCGGAGTTATCTGTCAACCAGACAGAAGCTGGCCGTAGACCGCCAGTGAAAAATTTTTGGTTTGTGATTGAGTAGGGGTTCACATGCAGGGCACCAGAATTCGTCTATTAATTGGTGGAATATTACTGGCCGTAGCCAGTAGCACTGTACAGGCTGAAACACTCCAACCCGATCCTGCCTGGCAGCAGGGAAAACTGGAGAACGGTTTTAGCTGGCAGTTGCTCACCACCCCTCAGCGGCCAAGCGACCGCATTGAGATCCGCCTGATGGTCAATACCGGCGCGCTGGTTGAAAGCGCCCAGCAGGCAGGCTACAGCCACCTGATACCTCGTCTGGCGCTGGTACATAATGCCGCGCTTGACCCGGCACAGCAGCGGTCACTGTGGCAGCAAAGCATTGATCCGCAACATCCGCAGCCGCCCGCCATCACCTCATACGACTACACGCTGTATAACCTCAGCCTGCCCAACAACCGCCCGGAACTGCTGAAAGAAGCCCTCAACTGGTTGGCAGCCACCGCAGGCAAAATGACCATTAATGAGCAGGTTATCAACACTGCGATCAACGCTGCCGATCCGATTGCTACCTGGCCTGGCAACCCGCAGGATGTCTGGTGGCGTTACCGCCTGAAAGGCTCTGCGATGCTGGCGCATGACCCGGGGGCACCGGTCAAAGTGCCGGTGGATCTGACGCAGCTTTACGCATTCTACAAGCAGTGGTACACCCCTGACGCGATGACGCTGTTTGTGGTCGGCAATGTCGACAGCCGCAGCCTGTCCGAGCAGATTAACAAAGTCTTTTCTCCGCTGGAGGGCAAGCGTGACCAGCCTTCCGCACTGCCCACGCTCTCCCCGCTGCCGCAGCAGCCGGTGAATCTGATGAATAATGCCATCAGTCAGGATCGCCTGGCCCTGGTGTGGGATACGCCGTGGCAGCCGATCCGTGAGTCACAGCATCTGCTGCGTTACTGGCAGAGCGACCTGGCGCGTGAAGCCCTGTTCTGGCATGTGCAGAAGGTGCTGAGTGATAAGAAAACTCAGGGCATGCAGGTCGGTTTCGACTGTCGCGTGCTATACCAGCGTGCCCAGTGTGCAATCAATATGGATGCCGACAACGCGGCGCTGAACAGCAACCTGGACATGATTGCCAGAGAGATGGTCAACGTGCGCGATAAGGGGCTGTCGCAGCAGGAGTTTGATGCGCTGATGGCGCAGAAAACCAGCGAACTGAACAAGCTGTTTGCCACCTATGCGCGGACCGATACCGATGTGCTGATGAGCCAGCGTCTGCGTTCGCAGCAGAATGCGGTGGTGGACATTGCCCCGGAGCAGTATCAGAAACTGCGGCAGGCGTTTTTGTCAGGAATGACGCTGGATATACTCAACCAGGAACTTCGCCAGCAGTTAACTCAGGATATGACGATGGTGCTGATGCAACCGCAGGGTGAACCGGAAACGAAAGTGAAAATGCTGCTGGAGAACTGGCAGAAGATCATGACGCCGGTCGCCCCTGCAACAGCGCCTGCTGATGCTGCACCCACCGACGGCAGTCCGCCAGCACAGTAGGGGCGGCCTGTTTTTCGGTCAGTCTGTGATAACAGTATGACAGGCAGTGGCGGACCTTCGTTTTTGGTCCGCCCGTCGTCAACCTGGCTTCACCACTGACGCGCGCGTAGCCATTCGTTAACCAGCATGGGCCAGCTGGCTAAGGGCAGATCGGCCACGTTGCGAATGCCAAAGCCGTGACCGCCTTTCTCGTAGAAATGCAGCTCACAGGGTACCCCGTTTTCCCGCAGGGCGCTGAACATCACCATGCTGTTATTGACAGGAACGGACGCGTCGTCCACGGCGTGGATCAGCAGGGTTTGCGGTGTTTTCCCGCTGACGCGTGTCTCCATTGACCAGGCATCAATCTCCTTCTGATCCGGGTGCTCACCCAGCAGTTGCAAACGCGACCCGGCATGAGCCAGTCCGTCACGCATGCTGATCACCGGATAGATCAGCACCTGAGCATCAGGACGCGGCGAGAGGGCATCGGCAGCATCCTGCACCGGATAGAGCTTCTCACCGAAGCGATTGCCCAGGCTGGCGGCCACATGGCCCCCGGCAGAGAAGCCCATCATCACGATGCGTTCACCGTTACGGCCCCGCTGGGCACGTTCCCGCAGTACCCTGACCGCCCGCTGTGCATCGGCCAGCGGCGCATCGGCACCTTCATGATGGCCGTCGGCGGGCAGGCGATAGGTCATCACCGCCAGCGTATAGCCCATGGAGGTAAAGAACATCGCCAGCGCGCTGCCCTCTTTGTCGATCATGATACGCTGATAACCGCCGCCGGGAGCCACCAGCAACGTCACCCCATTGGAATGTTCCGGGTACCAGACAGCCAGTTCCGGACAGCGCACGCCGCTGGCGGCCCGATCAAAGGGTTCAAATGGTTTGGCTAAATCAATAATCTGCGGCTGCGCCCGGGAGTCGCTGGCACCCGGCGCATCACCGTGAGGCCAGAGATTAAATATTTCAGCATTCATGGGCGCTCCTGAATTATTGTTATGGTGTTGAATAAAATTATAGAAGCCGCAGAAAAAAGGAAGCGGGATATTTGTCACGGCGTATTGCAGAGAAACAGTGCCGTTTTCCTCCCCCGGCGTCTACTATTTCGCACCGCTGGCAGCCAGTTTCGGAATATACTCAAATTTAACGGTTAACCGGGTGGAAGACGCGCCCTGTCTGCCTTTGTGAATAATTACATTAGCAATATTAAAACATTTCCCTAAACACAAACGAATTACACAATCGCTGTTTTTATTCAGGAATAATCATTTTATTGAAAGGGGATCTTGCAGGAAATAATTTGATGCAAGATTTTTGATTAATGCTGTCGGCGTATTATTCCGCCCGGGCTATGCTGTTTGATGAAACCGGAACGGGGAGCCCCGATGAGATTCAGTTTACGTTCTGTCATCGTCTTACTGCTGGGAGTGGCGTTCTGCCTGCCAGTGTCGGCACAGCAATATGCCTTTTTGAACGCGGATGCGCTGGCGTTGAATAAAACCCGCCTGCAACAGCATCAGGCACCGGCGCAGACGCAGCAGGCATGGCAGGCGCTGCAGCGCGAGGCTGACAAGGCGCTGAAGGCACCGCTCATGAGTGTGACCGATAAAGGACTTATGCCGCCAGGCGGCTCAAAGCATGATTACCTCAGCCTCAGCGCTTACTGGTGGCCGGACGCTGCTGCTCCCGGCGGCCTGCCATGGGTGCGGCGTGACGGTCAGATCAATCCGGCCAGCAAAAACAATGACAGCGACGGCGTACGGCTGGCAGCCTTTAGCGCACGGGTGCAGACCCTGACGCTGGCCTGGTATTTTTCCGGTGACGATCGTTACGCCAGCCGGGCGATAGCGCTGATCCGCCGCTGGTTTACTGACCCCGCCACCCGCATGAACCCCAACCTGAACTATGCCCAGGGCGTGCCGGGCAGGGCGGACGGGCGGCGCTCTGGCGTGCTTGACGGGCGCTATCTGGCGACACGCATCGTCGATTCCCTGCTGATACTGCGCAATGCACCGGGCTGGCGGCAGGAGGATGAGCAACAGATGCAGCAGTGGATGAGTGATTATCTGCACTGGCTGCAGACCAGCAGGCTGGGAAAAAGTGAAGCGCGGGCGGAGAATAATCACGGCAGCTGGTACAACGCGCAGGTAGCGGGTATCGCCTGGTATCTGGGGCGTCCTGAGGTCATTAGCCTTATGCTGGAGCAGGCCCAAAAGCGCATGAATGACCAGTTTGCCGTCGACGGCAGCCAGCCGAAAGAACTGGCCCGCACCCGCTCCTTCCACTACAGCTGGTTTAATTTGCAGGCCCTGACCGCGCTGGCGACCGTCGCCCGACACAGCGGTGCCGGCGATTTATGGCATTACCGCACGCCGCAGCAGGCCAGCCTGCTCACTGCGCTGGATTTTATGGCCCCGTACAGCGACAGTGGGAAAACCTGGCCCTATCCCAGCCTCGATCACCTCGGCGTGAGGCTGATCCCGCTGCTCTCGCAGGCCGATAACCAGCGCAATAGCGATCGCTATCAGGCGACGATCCGTAAGGTCCGATGGGATCGGCCTGCCGATCCAAAAGCCCGTGGGGCGACGGCCGATGCACTGCGCGATACCTGGCTGCTCGCCGTGCCCCGCTTCAGCGTCAGTCCGGCATCGCCGCCAGAGGAATAATCGCGCCGCGATGCTGGATCACCGTACTGGCGGTCAGGTGCCCGCGCCGTGCGGCATCCGCAGGGCTGCCGCCAGTCAGACGCACGGCCAGATAGCCCGCGCTGAACGAATCCCCGGCGGCGGTGGTATCCACCACGGCTGACGGTGGCAGGCGAACGGCGGGGATCTCCAGCAGTGCATCCTGGCCGCTGGCCACCAGGCAGGCGTCGGCCCCGCGTTTGATCACTATTTCACTGGCTCCCGCCTGCTGCGTGCGGGCGATCACCTCTGCCACCGGCGCGTCCCCCCACAGCAGGATCTCATCATCCAGCGTCAAAAAGGCGATATCTGTCAGGGTGAGCATCGCCTGGTAGGCCGTACGGGCTTCCTCCTGGCTCTGCCACAGGCGCGGGCGGTAATTATTATCGAAGATAATTTTTCCGCCGTTGGCGCGACAGGCGGCGAGCAGCGCATACAGCTTTTCGCGCGCCGGGGCAGAGAGGATGGCAAGGCTGATGCCGCTCAGATAGAGATAGTCGTAGTGGGCCAGCTGACGGCAGATCGCTTCGGCGCGTTCACCCTCCAGCCAGTAGCGTGCGGCGGCGTCGTTGCGCCAGTAGTAAAAAGTACGCTCACCCTGCGGATCGGTTTCGATCACATACAGTCCCGGCAGCTTATCCTCCATCCGCTGGATCAGGTCGGTGTGCAGCCCTTCGCTCTGCCAGGCCGCGACCATCTCGCGGCTGAAGCTGTCGCTGCCCAGCGCGGTCACATAATCCACCCGCAGCGCCTGCTCCGGGACCTGGCGTGCGACATAGACGGCCGTGTTCAGGGTGTCTCCGCCAAATCCCCGGCTCATCTCGCGGCCCTGCTGGGAGAGTTCAATCATACATTCGCCGATCACGGCCAGTTTCTGTTGCGTCATGGTCATTCGCTCAATAAGAAATCTGCCTCTAGTCTCGCCCTGCAGAAGACAACAGTCAACGATTTAAAACGACGTTTTAAATTTATTGTGAAGAGAGTTTATTCTCGGCCAACTGCTGATAAAACGCCCTAAGTTGTGCCTGTTTTAACGATTGAATTCACGCACTTTTGTTACCATGGGTGACATTTACGTGGTGGCGGTATGGCTAACGTTCTCAGAGACGATGCCAATACTTGCAGCACGGGATGCCATATGAAGGCGGTCTCACAAAAAAAGGGTCACAATAATGGTGCTGAATAGCCTCAGTCACCGGTTACCGAACGCAATTGTCGAACAAGAGCAGCTTAAAGAACCTGCCTGGTGGCAGCAGTGCCAGCGTTCCTATAACTTTCAGCCCATTTACCGGGTTAACGGTAGCCTGATGGCAATTGAGTTGCTCACGGCGGTTTTCCACCCGACCGCCCCAGGCAAAAGAGTATCGCCGGAGCTTTATTTTGCAACGCTTGAGATCCCTCAACGCCTGCATATTGTGGCCGAGCAGCTTACGCTGTTGGCCAGATGGGAAAGGAAATTTGTCAGTACCAATATGGTGGCGTCGGTCAATATCGACGGGCCAACGCTGCTGGCTATCCAGCACGACAGTACCGTTCGTCAGCTGATTGCGCGCTGCCCCTGGGTGCGTTTTGAGCTGGTTGAGCACCATGTATTACCGCAGGAAGTGATCATTGCACAGATGCCTGAACTGGGCCCCCTGTGGCTGGACGATTTTGGCTCCGGCATGGCAAACTTCTCCGCGCTGACCGAACTGAAATATGACTACATCAAACTCGCTCGTGAGCTGTTTATCCTGCTGCGTGAAAGTGAAGAGGGTCGCAACCTGTTTGGCATGTTACTGGCGCTGATCAATCGCTACTGCAAAGGCGTGATTGTGGAAGGGGTGGAAACTGAAGAGGAGTGGGAGCAGGTTCGCAATTCTCCCGCCTGTGCCGCTCAGGGCTATTATTTCGCCCGCCCGATGCCGTTTGAACAGCTGGAAACCCTGCCGCTGATCTTCGTCTGATGCCATGTGCTGCCGTCTCGACTATCTTTAGCAGAGACGGATAGCCATCAAGGAGACGACGAATGTCGCGTAAGGGGAAAGTCATTAGCTGGATTGCGGGGATATTAGTCGTACTGGTAGGGGGGGCGATCCTGTTTATGGCCACCTTTGACTGGAATCGCCTGAAGCCCACCATTAATCAGAAAGTCTCAGCGGAAATTAACCGCCCTTTTGCCATACGTGGCGATCTGGGCGTGTCCTGGGAACGTCATCGTGACGAACCTGGCTGGCGGCGCTGGGTGCCCTGGCCACATGTTCATGCTCAGGATATTATGCTGGGCAATCCGCCTGAAATCCCCGATGTCACGATGCTGCATCTGGCGCGTATTGACGCCACACTCTCACCGCTGGCCCTGCTGGGTAAGCAGGTCTACCTGCCGTGGATCAAGCTGCAACAGCCGGTGGCGAAGCTGGTGCAGACTGCCGACCACAAGAATAACTGGACGTTTACCCTCGCTGACAGCGGGGAGCCGGGTGAGCGTGAGACGCCATCCACCTGGTCTTTCCGGCTGGATAACGTTGTTTTTGACCAGGGGCACATCAGCTACCGCGATGCGGTGAATAAGGCCGATGTTCAGGTGGCCGTTGACCCACTGGGCAAACCGGTGGCCTATGCCCAGCTGGCCGGAGGGGAGGACGGACAAAAAGGAGCGGCTGACTTTGTCTTCGGCTGGCGAGCCAGCGGCACCTATAACAACGAAAAGCTCAGCGGAGAGGGCAAGACGGGTGGCATGCTGTCGCTGCGCAGTGAGAATACCCCGTTCCCGGTGCAGGCCGATGTGCGCAGCGGCACCACCCGCGTGCGGTTGGCGGGTACCGTGCAGGACCCGATGAATCCCGGCGGGGTAGATCTCCGCCTGCGTTTCTCCGGTGATACGCTGGCCAACCTCTACGGCCTGACCGGCGTCCTGCTGCCGGACACCCCACCCTATGAAACCGACGGTCATCTGACCGCGAGCTTCCGGCAGAAGGGCGGTGCGGTGTTCCGCTATAAAAACTTTAACGGTCATATCGGTGACAGTGATATCCACGGCACCCTGACCTACCGGCAGGGCAAACCCCGGCCTACGCTGGAAGGGGCGCTGGAGTCCCGCCAGTTACGTATGGCCGATCTCGGGCCGCTGATCGGTGTTGATTCAGGCAAAGGCAGTGAAAAGACCGCCAAAGCGAAGGCCGGGCGCGGTGAGGCGTCCAGCCAGCCAGCGGATCGTGTGCTCCCGCATGACACTTTTGATACCAAAAGCTGGGATGTGATGGATGCGGATGTGACGTTCAAAGGCCGTCGTATTGAACACAGCAGCTCCCTGCCGATTAGCGACCTTTCCACTCATCTGATCATGAAAAACGGCACGCTGCGTCTCGATCCGCTCAGCTTTGGCATGGCGGGAGGCAGCCTGAACGCCAGCGTTCGCCTGGAGGGCAAGACAACCCCCATGCAGGGGCGTATTGACCTTCATGCCCGCAAGCTCAAACTGCGCCAGCTGTTCCCGGGCGTTGAGGCGATGCAGAGCGCGCTGGGCCAGCTGAACGGTGATGCCACCCTGAGCGGGCGCGGGAATTCGGTGGCTGACCTGCTGGCGACCAGCAATGGCGATCTGAAACTGCTGATGAATAATGGGCTGATCAGCCGCAGTCTGATGGAAATCGTCGGCCTGAACGTCGGTAACTACGTGGTGGGTAAGCTGTTTGGCGATGATGAGGTGAGGATCAACTGTGCGGCGGCGAACCTGGATGTGAAAAGCGGGCTGGCGACCTCGCGGCTGTTTGTGTTTGACACAGAAAACGCAATTATCAATATCACCGGCACGGCCAACTTTGCTAACGAGCGTCTGGATCTGTCGATCAACCCTGACAGTAAGGGCATCAGGATTGTCACCCTGCGTTCACCGCTGTACGTACGGGGTACCTTTAAGAGCCCGGACGCCGGGGTCAAAGCGGGTCCGCTGATCGCACGCGGTGCAGCAGCGGTCGCGCTGGGCGCCGTCGTCGGGCCAGCAGCGGCGCTGCTGGCGCTGGTCTCGCCGAGTGATAACGACGACAATCAGTGTACGCGCGTGTTGCAGCAGATGAAAAACGGGAAATAGCGCGGGGGACGATCCGTTACGCCTGCAGGGCCGACCTTTTTTGGGTCGGCCCGCAGCGGCTCAGTTAAACAGCGATTCGTCGCGTGTCTCTTTGCACAGGATCAGCGCAATCAGCGTCAGACAGGCCATCGAGGCCAGATAAACGCCTACGTAGAACAGGCCGTAGTTATGGGCCAGCCAGGTAGCGATGTAGGGCGCAACGGAGGCCCCCAGAATCGACGACAGATTGTAGGAGAACGACGCGCCGGTATAACGGACTTCGGTCGGGAACAGCTCTGGCAGTAACGCACCCATCGGGCCGAATGTCAGCCCCATCACGCTCAGGCCACAGATCAGGAAGGCCATAATCAGCATCGGGTCACCAGAGCCCAGCATCGACGGGAATACCATCGCAAAACCGATAATCATCAGGGTGATGACGATCATCGTCTTACGACGCCCGAAGCGGTCAGCCAGCAGCCCGGCAATTGGTACCATGATACCAAAACCAATCACCGCCACCATCAGCATCCACAGGAAGGTATTGCGGGGAATGCCCAGCCCGTTCGGCGCCGGCGTGGTGCCGTAGGTCATGGAATAGACGGTCATAATGTAGAACAGCGTATAGGTGGCCAGCATAATGAACGTACCGATAATGGTGGTACCCAGATGCTTCGTCAGCAGAGTGCCAATCGGCACTTTGACCTGTTTTTTCTCTTTCTGTACCTTAGCGAACACGGGTGACTCGTGCAGGGATACGCGGACATACAGCCCGATCAGCACCAGCACGGCAGACAGGATAAAGGGAACGCGCCAGCCCCAGCTCATAAACTGCTCGTCGGTCAGCAGCCAGGAGAGCAGCAGGAAGGTACCGTTAGCAAAGAAGAAACCGATGGGCGCACCCAGCTGCGGGAACGAACCGTACAGCGCCCGCTTTTTCGCCGGGGCGTTTTCCGTTGCCAGCAGGGCCGCACCGCCCCATTCGCCGCCGAGGCCCAGCCCCTGACCAAAGCGCGCCAGCGCCAGCAGCAGCGGCGCAAAGACGCCAATGGTGTCGTAGCCCGGCAGCAGGCCGATAGCCACGGTCGAAATTCCCATGGTCAGCAGAGAAGCCACCAGCGTGACTTTACGCCCGGCGCGGTCGCCGAAGTGACCAAACAGGGCAGACCCGATCGGCCGCGCGATAAAGGCGATGGCGAAGGTGGCCAGCGACTGCAGGGTGGCGACGGTCGGATCGCCCTGCGGGAAGAAGATATGCGGAAAGACGATCACGGCCGCCGTCGCGTAAATATAGAAATCGAAAAATTCGATAGCGGTTCCGACCAGCGAGGCGATCACCACTTTGCCGCGTGAGTTTACGGGCGTGGCGTCCGGATCGGTGTCGGTGGATGGCGCGATGGAAGCTTGCATAAATGTTTCTTATTTCTTATGTGATTGTAAACGGTGTAACAAGAATCTTACGCACAGCCAAAGCCGCATTCAATGGTGAAAAAGCGCCGGGGAGGGGCATTCAGCGACCGAAAAGAGGATAATTTTCGATACGCGATATTTGCGGGCAGATGGCAGGGTGAAATCGACGAACCGTGGCGTGAATCACTACAAAACCGCATAATTACAGTGTTCTGTCAGCGATAAATACTGTTTGTTGGCTAAATAAGCGCCAGGATTCGCAATTTTCAACTGCTTCTGGCTTATTTATGACAACTTATGCTTAAAAAGTATCGCCAGGTTGTTGATAAAAGGTTTAGGAAGGAAACTATCAGCATGGTTTACAACGTCTCCCTCCCGGCATAAAATTCCCGCACTTTCACTTCAGGAGCACACAATTGGACAGTCACCCTGTAACTCACACGTTATAAAGGCAGACCCACTCCGTTGTGAGCCTGCCGAAAACCGGCGGGCTATGTTTCACCTCCTTAATCCGAGCTGTTTCATCCCCCCTTTATTTGCACTCTTCCTGCGTCGCTTGTCTCTGCGCCTGGCTTCCCGTGCATAAAATATTTTTTGCCATAAGGAACACCCGATGAAAGAACCTCCGTCCCGAGAGAGGCTGCGGTGTGACCACAGGGGGATAAACCTGAACTGATCCCTGCCTGCTGTCGTCCTGTCCGCCTGCCTCCCACTGAATAACCGAAAAATATCCTCGTCTGCAGGCGTGCTGTGCCTGCGCGTAAAACACCTTTATTCAAGGAGCTGGCATGATGAAAATGCACCAGACCCACCTGAAAATGGCACGTGACCTGGCTATCGCCAGCGCGGCCACCCAGAGCCAGGATCACACCCTCGCTCATCTGAATACTCAACGTAAGGGGCTGACCCGTGAAGAGGCGGCCGCACGCCTGGAACAATACGGCCCGAATCAGGTCGCCAGTGATCGTGCACCGGCCGCGTTAATTCAACTGTTCCAGGCTTTCAACAACCCGTTTATCTGGATCCTGATGGTGCTGGCAGCCATCAGCGTGTTTACCGACTATGTGATGCCGCTACGGCGCGGCGAAGAGACCGACCTGACCGGGGCTACCATTATGCTGGTGATGATTAGCCTCAGCGGTCTGTTGCGTTTCTGGCAGGAGTACCGCACCAATAAGGCGACGGAAGCGCTGAAGTCGCTGGTCAGCACCACGGCAACGGTAATGCGCCGCAGTCATACAGACAGTGAGGCGGTCAGCAGGGAGGTGCCGCTGCAGGATGTCGTGCCGGGGGATATCGTGCAGCTGTCGGCAGGGGATATGATCCCCGCCGACGTGCGGCTGCTCTCCTCACGCGATCTGTTCGTCAGCCAGGCCGCGCTGAGTGGAGAAGCCCTGCCCGTGGAGAAGTATGACAGCCACAGCCCGCTGCATCGCAACCCTGCTGCCGTTGATGATCAGGACCTGCTAAGTCAGCCGGGTATCTGCCTGATGGGCACCAGCGTGGCCAGCGGCAGCGCCACGGCCGTGGTGGTCGCCACCGGCGGCCAGACCTGCTTCGGGTCACTGGCAAAATCATTAGTCGGTGAGCGCCCACAAACCTCCTTTGACCGTGGCGTCAACAGTGTGAGCTGGCTGCTCATTCGTTTTATGCTGGTGATGGTACCGGTAGTGCTGCTGATTAATGGCTACACCAAAGGTGACTGGAGCGATGCACTGCTGTTTGCGCTGGCGGTGGCCGTCGGCCTGACGCCAGAAATGCTGCCAATGATTGTCAGTTCCAACCTGGCGAAAGGGGCGATTGCCCTGTCGAAACGCAAAGTGGTGGTTAAACGCCTGAATGCTATCCAGAATCTGGGTGCAATGGATGTCCTGTGCAGCGATAAAACCGGCACGTTAACGCAGGACAAAATCCTGCTTGCCGGGCATCTCAACCTGCAGGGCCACAGTGATGACCGCGTTCTGCAGCTTGCCTGGCTGAACAGTCGCCATCAGACCGGGGTCAGAAACCTGATGGATCGCGCCGTTTTAGGTTACTGCCAGGGGAATGCGGCGGTCAGCGGACTGTGGCGCTACCGCAAGCTTGATGAACTGCCCTTTGATTTTGAGCGCCGTCGCCTGTCAGTGCTGGTGGCCGATGAAGGCCGGCAAACCCTGATCTGTAAAGGGGCGGTCGAGGAGATGCTGGCGGTTTCTGCCTACCGGATGGAGGGGGGAGAAGTCCGTCCGCTTGATGAGGCCGGTCGCGCTGAATTACGCCAGCTGACCGGGCGCTATAACCAGCAGGGCTTCCGTGTGCTGATGGTGGCAATGCGTCAGGTGAGTGAGCACACGCTTACTTCTCAGCTCAGTGCAGCCGACGAACGTGAACTGGTCATTACTGGCCTGCTGACGTTCCTCGACCCACCGAAAGAGAGCGCGGCTGCCGCCATTGCCGCGCTGCATGAACAGGGCGTGACGGTGAAGATCCTGACCGGCGATAACGCCATTGTCACCGCTAAGATTTGTCGTGATGTGGGGCTGGAGGCGGGTGAGCCGCTGTGCGGCAGTGAGATCGCGCGTATGGACGACGCTGAACTGGCACTGAGGGTGGAAGAGAGAACGCTGTTCTGCCGCCTCAGCCCGCAGCAGAAAACCCGCGTGCTGCAGATGTTGCAACACAATGGTCACACCGTCGGTTTCCTTGGCGATGGCATTAATGATGCGCCGGCGCTGCGCGCGGCGGATGTCGGTATTTCCGTCGACAGCGCGACCGACATCGCCAAAGAGTCAGCGGATATCATTCTGCTGGAAAAAAGCCTGCTGGTGCTGGAGCAGGGCGTGATAAAAGGACGCGAGACGTTTGGCAACATCATCAAGTACCTGAACATGACTGCCAGCTCCAACTTTGGCAACGTATTTTCCGTACTGGTGGCCAGCGCCTTCATTCCGTTTCTGCCGATGATGGCGATCCATCTGCTGTTGCAGAACCTGATGTATGACCTGTCCCAGCTGGCGCTGCCGTGGGATAAAATGGACAAAGAGTTTCTGCGCAAGCCGCGCAAGTGGGACGCCAAAAACATTGGCCGCTTTATGCTGTGGATGGGGCCGACGTCGTCGATTTTTGATATCACTACCTTCTGGCTGATGTGGCATGTCTTTGCGGCGAACAGCGTAGAAACGCAGGCGCTGTTCCAGTCTGGCTGGTTTGTTGAAGGGCTGCTGTCACAGACACTGGTGGTGCATATGCTGCGCACGCAGAAAATTCCATTTATTCAGAGCCGTGCCGCCCTGCCGGTGATGCTGATGACCGGGCTGGTGATGGCGCTGGGGATCCTGATCCCGTTTTCACCGCTGGGCCATGCCGTCGGGCTGGTGCCGCTACCGTGGAACTACTTCCCGTGGCTGCTGGCGACGCTGCTGGGCTACTGCCTGGTGACTCAGGGCATGAAACGCCTTTATATGCGCCGTTTTGGCCAGTGGTTCTGAGGGGAGCGTAACGATGAAAAATAATAATGCCGTGACCGCTATTATCCTGTTCTTTATTGGATTGCTGATTTTTTCCAGCAGTATTGCGATGATATTTAGCGGGTAACCTGGTGGGCTGACCGAAAAAAGTCAGCCCCGGGGCACTTTTCCGGTTGGAGCGGCCTTTTATCGGGCCGACCCCGGCCATTATCAGGGCCGGATAAACCGCACATAGATAAAACGAATGACGTAGAACTCAATCACCCCCAGCAGTAGAAACCACAGGCAGAACACCAGCGTATATAGCTGGCCGATATCTGCCAGGTGGAACATCTCAACCAGCCTGCGCGCCAGCGCCAGACCGAACGAGGGCGCAGGCAGCAGCAGCGCCGAGAGAAAGCCGAGCAGCAGGGCGCTCATGGGCATCAGGAAAGTCTCAAACGGGTTTTTCATCACGATTCCGTGTTAGTCAGTTGCGGCTATTTTCTGTTAATCCCAGGCCATCTTCAATCATTAACCACCAGAGCGGCGGGCACCTGCTCACGCATCCAGCGAACGAAGCTACGGCGTTTTTCCGAGGGGCTAAGATCCTGACGCCAGAGGAGATTAATCGGGCGACTGGCGGGTTGCCACTGTTGCAGCAATGGCACCAGTCGGCCATCGGCAATATCCTGCGCCAGCAGAATACGCGGCTGCAGTATCAGCCCGGCCCCGGCCAGCGCCGCCTGGCGCAGGGCCTGACCATCATTACAGGTAAAACTGTTGTCAAAGGGCCAGGTGACGTTGCCCCACTGCCAGGCATTATTTTTATTCCACGCCCGGTTGGCCAGACAACGATGCTGTTGCAGATCCTCCGGGGTTTGCGGTGAACCGAACTGCGCCAGATAGTCCGGTGCGGCACACACCACCATCTGATACTCCCCCAGAAACTGGGCGACCAGCGGTTCGCTGTGCTTCAGGCCACCGATGCGGATGGCAAAATCAAACCCTTCCGCAATCAGATCCACAAAGCGGTCGTTCAAATCCAGTTCGATTTTCACCTGCGGATAGCGCAGCTGATAGCGTGTCACCACCGCAGCAATGGCGCTGGCACCCAGATTCAGCGGGGCACTGATGCGCAGCAGACCGGACGGGGTCCGTTTCAAATTTTCCACGCTTTCATCCGCTTCACGCAGCTGGGCCAGCGCCAGCTTGCACTGGCGATAGTAACTTTCACCGGCCTCCGTCAGGTGCTGGCGGCGGGTATTACGCTGCAACAGGCGGGTATTGAGTGCGGTCTCCAGCTGACGGACATGCTTGCCGACCATCACGGCGGTGATGTCCAGCCGTCGCGCGGCTTCGCTAAAGTTGCCGCTCTCCACGGCGCAGATAAAGGCTTCGATACTGCGTAATTTATCCATGATTACAAACCCTGGGTTCGGAGTTCCCGAAAGTATCGCGCATTTATTGATCCACTGCACTACGGCACACTCACCGGACTGAATAACCGACAGGAGAGAACAGATGAAAATTTTAGTGATTGGCGCAACGGGCACCGTGGGTCAGGGCATCGTGCAGGAGCTGGCGCAGGATCACCAGGTGATCCGCGTCGGAAAAAACCACGGGGATTATCAGGTCGATCTGAGTCGTGAGGAGAGTGTCAAAGCGTTGTTTGCTCAGACAGGAAAGGTTGATGCGGTGATCGCGGCCACCGGCGGCGTACACTTTGGCCCGCTGGCAGAGATGACCAGCGAGCAGTTTAACCACGGCCTGCAGGACAAGCTGATGGGACAGGTGCGCTTAGTGCTGATCGGCAAAGCCTTCGTTAATCCGGGCGGCTCATTTACTCTGACCAGCGGTATTCTTGCCCAACAGCCGATCCGCACCGGGGTGAATGCCACGGCGGTGAACGCGGCGCTGGAGGGGTTTGTGCTGGCCGCCGCCGCCGAGCTGAACGGGTTACGCATCAACGCCGTCAGTCCGACGGTATTAACCGAATCGCTGGAGAGCTACGGCCCGTTCTTCCCGGGCTTTGAGAGTGCTCCGGCAGGCCGCGTGGCGCTGGCCTATCGTCGCAGCGTGGAGGGAATTGATACGGGGAAAGTGTTTAAGGTGTGGTAATTCTGCGGGCAAACAGGGGGCGATATTTGGCCAGCAGCCGGCGAAATATCCCCCAGTCCGATCAGGGATGTATATCCCTACTCTTTTTGTAAGACGGTAATTCTTTTAGAGTTTCCGCTCTGTTTTTCACCTCTAAATTAGCCACTGTTAAAAAGTATAGCCGAGGCTATACTCAAATCCCTGATTTTACTGTCTTTTTTTCTGGCGATTAGCGTGCTAGGATGCGTGTCACTTGAACAGGCTTATGATGATTTTTGCCACATAAGCTGATGTTTTAACGACCTGATGCGCCCCTGCTGCTTCAGCCCGGATAAATACAATGAACCTATACGCAACCCTGATTCTGGCTTTTGGTATGTCGATGGACGCCTTTGCGGCGGCGATCGGCAAAGGGGCCAGTCTGCATCGCCCCAGCCTGAAAGAAGCGCTGCGTACCGGCCTGATTTTCGGCGCGATCGAAGCCCTGACCCCGCTGATTGGCTGGGCGATTGGCCTGGCGGCCAGCAAGTACATCATGTCGTGGGATCACTGGGTGGCGTTTGGCCTGCTGTTTATTTTAGGCAGCCGCATGATCATGGAAGGGCTGCGTAAGAAAGAGTGCAACCCGGAAGAAGCCCCGAGCAGCCACGGTTTCTGGCTGCTGGCCTGCACGGCGGTGGCAACCAGCCTGGATGCGCTGGCCGTTGGCGTGGGTCTGGCATTTCTGCAGGTGAACATCGTTACCACCGCGCTGGCGATTGGCGCGTCCACCATGATAATGGCTTCGGCCGGTATCCTGCTGGGCCGTTTCCTGGGCCCGGTGATGGGAAAATGGGCAGAAATATTCGGCGGTGTAGTGCTCATTGGTATTGGCTGTAGTATTTTAGCGGAACATCTGGGCCGGTGAATGCACTCTCCGGCCTGTCAGGGGCGGAGTGGATATGGCGTTATCGATAGTCGACTGGAACAGCCGCAATCAGATTGAATGTTCACACCTCACCGCCAGCCATGCGGCGTTCCCGCTGCACACCCACGAAGAATATGTCATCAGTGCCAACCTCAGCGGCATTGAAACCCTCAGCCTGCACCGGCAAACCCTGTTCGTCCACGCAGGCGACATCACCATTTACAACCCTGAAACGCTGCAGTCTTCGAAGTTTGGTGCCGATCCGGTGGAGTTTTACAGTATTCATCTGCCGCGTCAGGTATTTGCCGATCTTGCCGATCGATCTCCGCCGATCCTGTATGAAGGGGTACTGCGCGATCCCACGCTGTTTGCCGCCATCTGCGGCTATGTGCAGTCAGGTGATGAAGAGCAGGAGCAAAACCTGCTGTGGCTGACCAGCCAGCTATTGCAACACCGGCGCGGCGCGTCCCCTGCGCCTGCCACGCTTCCCGTGGGGCGGGCGCTGGAGTGCATGCGCGATAATCTGACCATAAAGCTGACGCTGGACGAACTGTCTGCCGCTGCCGGACTGAGCAAATATCATTTCGTGCGGCAGTTTCGTCAGCAGACGGGCATTGCCCCGCTGCAATATCATATGCAGCTGCGCCTGCTGGCAGCGCGTAATCTGCTGCGTGACCACCACAGCGCCCTGGATGTGGCGCACCGGCTGGGCTTTTACGACCAGAGCCACTTTATTAACAGCTTTCGCAGAATGATGGGGATCACCCCCCATCACTATCTGCGCAGGCTCAGCCGATAAATTCACGGTAGCCGGAGAGGATCACGTAACCGGCGAAATAGCAGAAAATCACCGCCGACGCGATATACGACCAGCGCAGCATCTTCGCCCCGAGCATGCGTCCGCCAACACTCCCCATCGCACACAGCACCGCCGTCCAGGTCACGCCCGCGAGGAAAAATCCGCTGAGGAACCATCCTGACGCCGCTGTGCCGCTGCTGCTCATCCGCGAAATCAGAGCACCGCCGACCGCGGCAAACCACAGGATCGCCGTGGGCGATGACATGGCGAGGAAAATACCGCGAAAAAAGTTCTGACGAATACTGAGTGCCTGGCCGATGTCCCCGGCGCTAAGGTCCGCCGTCGGGCGCAGGGCGTTCTGCACCATTTTCCATGCAAACCACAGCAGGATGAGCGATCCCCCAATCCACAGCACCCAGCGCACCGCAGTGAACTGCAACAGCACCGCCATCCCCGCCATGGCGAGGATGGCGTAGATCAGATCGCCCACGCAGGTGCCGATCCCCAGCCAGAAGCCGTGAAAATAACCGCGCTGCATCGCCAGGGTGATCATCGCAATATTGGCGATGCCGATATCCAGGCACAGGGAAAGGCTGAGAAGAAAACCATTTGAAAAGGGCATTGGCGTCCGGTCAGTGAGGAAAGTGAAGCCCATTATGCTCAGGGCATGAGCGGAAATATTGGAAAATATTGCGCCTGCGGCAGGGGTAGGGACGCCTCCCGGGCGGCGAGGCCGTTTAGCTCTGGTTTATCTTTTTATCGGCATACTGAGGGTGATTATGTGATCTGGCTCATAAAATATTGCCTGAAAAATGGGCTGCATGTATAATTTTCTAGCAATATTCAATAAAGCGGCATACAGGCCATCATGAAAAAATTCTTTAAATACGTGTTCCGGGTTTATGTCGACACCTTTAAACACGTACCGCCAGGCGCTGTTCTTTAAGCCTGGCTGCACCGAAAACCCTCGATAATGCGTCGGTCAGGGATCGACCGATGGTTATCACCCGTTTCGATTATCCCTTGAGAAAGCTATTGCATAACCGTCGCGTCTGCGCGAATCTGTCCTCTATGCAACCGACTCAGCTGTGTCTTACCACCCCAACCACCACCACCACCACCGCTTATGGCGGCGTGTGGCGAGTTTGCGTGTCTGAGTAGTTAGCACACCTTCCCCCACCCGCCGGTTTCCGACGGGGTCGCTTATTTCTCCGTCGTCACTGGTGTTAATCAGGATTGTTAAAGGAGAAATAACATGTCTGACGCCTCCGCGTTATTAGTGATTGATATGCAGGCAGGCTTACTGCACGGCCCGCAGGAGCCTCACGATAAAGCCGGTTTACTGGCGAACGTTTCCTATCTGATCGTCGCGGCCCGTTTGCAGCAGGTGCCGGTCTTTTTTGCCCAACACACCGGCCCGGCGGGATCGCCGATCGCCGCTGACAGCATGGCGTGGCAGCTGGCTGCGGAACTGCCGCGGGCGGAGACGGACCGCTGTTTTAACAAAGCGCGGCCCAGCTGTTTTGCCGGTACGCCGCTGCTGGCATGGCTGCAGGCGTCTGACGTGAAGCGGCTGGTGATCGCCGGAATGAAAACAGAATACTGCGTTGACACCACCTGTCGGGCGGCGGCGGATCTGGGGTTTGACGTGGAGCTGGTGAGCGATGCCCACAGCACCCAGGACAGTGCCGTGCTCACCGCCGCGCAGATAATTGCCCATCATAATGCAACGCTGGCGGGGCCGTTTGTCCGTCTGGTCAACACGGCGGATGTGCGCTTTGTGTAACGGAGTCGGACAGCATTCAGCAGGATAAACGGAATAAGGCCGGTAAGGCCTTATTCCGCCTGAGGGAGGATCAGAGGGTTGGTCCGGCCTGAGCGATACGCGCGCCGTCTTCTGTGCGGGTGTACTGGGCAAAGTTGTCGATAAATAAGCGGGCTAATTTTTCGGCCGCCTGCTGCCACTGTTCTGCGCTTTCCCAGCCATTGCGCGGGTCAAGCAGGGCATCCGCCACCCCCGGAACCTGAGCCGGGATCATCAGCTCAAAGATCGGCAGCCGGGTATCATTCTGCGCAATCGTCCCGCTAAGGATAGCGTTGATAATATTGCGGGTATCCTTCAGCGACAGGCGCTCCCCTTTACCATTCCATCCGGTGTTGACCAGCCAGGCTTCTGCCTGCGTTTCTGCCATTTTTTCCGCCAGCACGCTGGCATAACGGGTCGGTGGCAGCATTAAAAAGGCGGCCCCGTAGCAGGCAGAAAAGGTCGGTGTCGGCTGGGTGATGCCGCGTTCGGTGCCGGCGAGTTTAGAGGTAAATCCGGACAGGAAGTGGTACTGCATCTGTTCACGGGTCAGGCGCGAAACCGGCGGCAGCACGCCAAAGCCATCCGCCGCGAGGAAAATCACTTTCGACGGATGGCCTGCAGCGGACACCGGGCGGACGATATTCTCAATATGATCCAGCGGGTAGGAGACCCGGGTGTTTTCCGTTTTGCTGCCATCAGCGAAGTCGATGCTGCCATCGGCCTTCACCATCACGTTTTCCAGCAGCGCGTTGCGGCGGATGGCGCGGTAAATTTCCGGCTCTGCGGCTTCACTCAGATTGATGGTTTTGGCATAGCAACCGCCTTCAAAGTTGAAGACGCCCTCCGCGTCCCAGCCGTGTTCGTCGTCACCGATCAGCTCGCGCAGCGGGTCTGTGGACAGCGTGGTTTTACCGGTACCGGACAGGCCGAAGAACAGCGCAACATCCCCCGCAGCACCCCGGTTGGCGGAACAGTGCATTGAGGCAATTCCCCGCTGGGGCAGCAGGTAGTTCATCACTGAGAACAGCCCTTTTTTCATCTCGCCGCCGTACCAGGTCCCGCCAATCAGCTGAATTCTCTCAGTCAGATTGAAGGCCACAAAGTTTTCAGAGTTCAGCCCCTGTGACTGCCACTGGCTGTTGGTGCATTTTGCGCCGTTCATCACGATGAAATCAGGGGTGAAGTTCGCCAGCTCCTCTGCGGAAGGGGCGATAAACATGTTTTTCACAAAGTGCGCCTGCCAGGCGACTTCTGTCACCACCCTGACCGCCAGCCGCGAGTCGGCATTGGCACCACACCAGGCATCTACCACGTAGAGTTTTTTCCCTGACAGCTGCTGGCAGACCAGCGCGCGCAGTTCTGCCCAGACGGCTGGCGACAGCGGTTTATTATCATTACGGCCATTGCCGGCGTCAGACCACCAGACGGTATCTTCGGTCAGGGCATCCCTGACGATATATTTGTCGCGCGGGGAACGCCCGGTAAACTCGCCGGTATCCACCGCGGCGGCACCGGAGGCGGTGAGAGTGGCGCGTTCCCAGCCGGTAAGCCCGGGCGCGGTTTCATGCTCCATCAGCAGTTCATAGCTGGGGTTGTAAATCACGTCATGAAGGTCGGTAATACCAAGGTCTGACAAAGCGGCTTTTAGAGATACAGTGCTGGACATGAGATACCTGACTAGTAATGGTCTGAGGATGGGTTAACGGTTTGTTGCGAACTCGTGCAGGGATACTAGCACTGGATAATGGATGCTCTAATTGCATAATTTCTATGCTGCATGCTAAATTTGCATAGCATTTTTGCGACAGGGGAAACAGACATCGATGATCGGTAATCTCGAAGTAAAATGGTTTTATGATGTGATTGCCCTGGAGGAGAGCCGGAGTTTTACCCAGGCCGCAGAGAAGCGAAATATTTCGCAGTCCTCCTTCAGCCGCCGTATTCAGTCCCTTGAGTCTGCCCTGGGTTTTATGATTTTTGACCGCAGCAAAAACCCGCTACAGCTGACGCAGCAGGGTAAAAACTTTATCGGTTATGCCCGCAATATGCTTGATGATATGGATTTCCAGCTCAACCGAATCAAGGGGTTAGACAACCTCAGGCAGAGCATTAAAATCGATGCGGCCCCGTCGTTATCCGTGCTGCTGCTGCCCGAAATGATTGCCGGATATAACGACAGCCTGGAGCGTATCCATTATGTTGAATCGATTAACGTGGATGAGGCGGTTTATAACCTGAAAGAGGGGAAGTGCGATTTTATTCTGAGTTTTTATAACGAAGAGCTGATGAACTATCCCTTTGTTCATCATAAGATTTTTGACTCTCACCTCCATCTGGTTACGCCCTGTGACGATCACGGTCAGCCGCTGTATTCCCTCAGTAACGATATTCTGCCCCTGATGAAATATGCCAACGACAGCTACATGGGACGGCAGGTGAATCAGGTGATCGATACGCTGTCTGACGACACCTTTTCACTGCGGTTTGTCTCGTCAATGAGCGAACTGCTGAAGCGCATGATCGTTAACGGCCAGGGGGTGGGCTGGCTGCCGCAGTATTCGATCAAGGATGAACTGCGTGAGGGCAGGCTGGCCATTCTTGATCCTGCGGTGTCGCTGGAAATTAAAGCCTATGTTTATCGCTCCGGCTCCCGGCTGAATCTGTCTGCGGAGCGGTTCTGGCAGTATATTCGCTCCCAGCCGACACGGCGGGAGTAAGACCCCGGAGAGGGACGGGGCCGATCGGCTTTTCCGCCCCACCCGGCACAGGGCCTGTTACGCGAAATCGACCCAGGTTGCGCCCGCATCGGCTGACGCAACGCAGCGCTCTACCCACTGCACGCCTGCCACCCCGGCATGAACATCCGGATACCAGAAATCTGCCAGCAGCGCGTCATCACCCCGGTCGGTCGCATCCATGGCAATCGCAAAACGGCGGTACAGATTCGACCAGGCTTCGAACAGCCCTTCCGGATGGCCGCCGCCGATGCGGTCCTCTTCCCGCGCACGCGGGGTCAGGTAGCCCATTCCCCGCTCCAGAATACGCACCGGCTCACCCTGAATTTCATACCGCAGCTGGTTTGGCTGTTCGTCCCACCACTCCAGGCTGGCTTTCGATCCGATCACGCGGATCTTCTGGCCGTGCATCGATCCGCAGTTCACGGCCGAACACCACAGCGATGCCACCGCCCCGTTATCGTACTCCATCAGGACAAAGGCGTTATCCTCCAGCGGCGCACGGGTTTTGACAAAGCTCTGGCGTGAACACATCAGGCGTTTGATTTTCAGATCGGGCAGCATGGTTTCTGCCAGGAACAGCGGGTGCGTCGCCAGGTCGCCCAGCACGTAGCTCGGCCCGACGAAGGCCGGATCGACGCGCCAGCGGGTGCTCGGGTTATCCAGCTCGACCGCTTCATTATGAAAGCCGTGCGAGAACGACATATTCACAATGCGAATATCGCCCAGCAGACCTTCCGCAATCATACTGCGCGCCTGCTGGATCAGCTGATGACCGGCGTAGCCGTAGGTAACGCCGATAATTTTATGCTGCCTGTGGCTCAGGGCGGCCAGCTCTTTCGCTTCTGCGGTGGTAAAGCACAGCGGCTTTTCACACACCACGTGCAGGCCAGATTCCAGCGCGGCTTTACAGATGGCGAAATGCGTATTATTGGGCGTGGCGATCGATACCGCTTCAATACCGTCAGCGCGCGCGGCTTCTTCAGCAAACAGCGTCTGATAATCCGGGTAGCAGCGGTGACCATCCACGCCCAGACTCTCGCCAAAGGCGCGGCCACGTGCCGCATCAATATCGAACGCGCCCGCGACCAGGGTAAAGGTGCTGTCGCGCAGCGCAGCCGAGCGGTGGATATAGCCAATCTGGCTGGTACCGCCGCCGCCTACCATGCCCCAGCGCAGGGAGCGGTCGAGAGGTTTAATGCCGTTAATCATCTGATATTCCTTAATTAAAATCCGACAGAGGTGAGATAACGCAGACTTTCGGTCACGTCGTGCAGGCTGCCCTCGGCCTGGCGTGGGTCACGTTCCTGCTCGATAGTGATCCAGCCCTGATAGTTGCGCTCTGCGAGGAAGGCGCGTACGGCCGGATAATCAATCGCCCCCTGGCCAATCGGGCACATCACCCCTTCGGCACAGGCGCTAAAGAAGTCGAGTTCACGGGCGAGGACGTCGCGGAATACCGCGTCGTTTACGTCTTTAAAATGCAGATAATCAATGCGCTCAAAGTAGTGTGCCAGCGCCGGGATAGGGTCCATTCCAGCGTAGTAAAGGTGTCCGGTGTCCAGGCACAGGCCCGCCACGCCGTGCGGTATGGCCTGCACCAGCTTTTCCAGTTCATCGGCAAACTCAATATTGCCGCCCGCGTGCGGGTGGATCACCGGGCGTACGCCGTAGGTATGGGCAATGCGGCTTATCTCGCTGATGTGCTCGATCATGCGCTGCCAGTCACTGTCGGACAGGCGGGCGGCTTTGTCGTACTGCCCGGCAAAGCGCGCACGGTCGGCGTTACCGAAGTCGATAATCACCAGATAGGGGGCCGGTAGGTTATCGCCGTGAACGGGTGCGGCCGTAGGAACGGCCGACAGATGGCGGCACAGGTGATGAGTCAGTTCAATCATCGCCGGGAAGTTCGCTTCGCTGACCAGGTCGTCAAAAATCGTTCCCGCGACTATCGTCAGGCCATACTGCTGCAGTTTTTCGCTCAGCAGTGCCGGATCAGTGGGCAGGTAGCCCCAGGGCCCCAGTTCAATACTGGAATAACCGGCCTGCGAGGCCTCTTTCAGCACCTTCTCGTACGGGGGCAGGTAGGGGTTTTTCGGGTCATCAACCCCCCAGCTGCAGGGTGCATTAGCAATATGAATGGTCATGTTAGTGTCCTGTCGTGATCAATAAACGGCACTCAGAGAGTGGCGGCCTTGCGTGCTTGTTTGTGGCTTTCGAAGCGTTGCAGTACCAGCGCTTCCATTTTTTCCAGCGAGACGCCTTTGGTTTCCGGCAGCAGGGCTTTGACGAACCACCAGGAGGCCAGAGAACACACGGCGAACAGCAGGAGCGGGAATGCGCCGTGGAAGTGATCGTTAAGCCAGGCGTTCTGGTTCATCATCGGGAAAGACTGGCTGACAAAGAAGTTACCGGCCCACATGGCGCAGATAGAGAAGCCCATACCCGCGCCGCGCAGACGTGTTGGAAAGATTTCGCCAATCACCGTCCAGACCACCTGGCCCCAGGTGCCGCCGAACAGGAACATAAAGCCAAACAGGCCGATGACGGAGGCCCAGCCGGTCATACCGCTGTAGAAGGTCGTGAAGGTCACCAGCAGACAGAGGGCAGAGCCGAGGGAACCGATCAGCAGCAGTGATTTACGGCCCATTTTGTCAATCAGCATCATGCCGGCCATCACCCCAATGAACTGCAGAACGGCCAGCCAGATGGTCATGTACATCGCCTCCTGCATATTGTGGGTAACATTCATCAGCAGCGTCGGACCGAAATACTGGATCACGTTAATCCCGGTGAGCTGGTTGAAAAGCGCCAGGCCAACGCCAATCACCAGGAAAATAGCGCTCTTGCGGTTGAAGCTGACGCGTTTGCGCTTTTCCGGTGTGTCGGCGTCATCACGTAGTGAATCCTGAATTTCCGTCATCACGCGGCGGGCATGTTCCGGCGTTGAGATGCGCGACAGGGTGTGCAGTGCCTGCTCATGGCGGCCGGCCATCGCATTCCAGCGCGGAGATTCCGGAATAAAGCCGACAAACAGGAAGAACAGGACGCAGGGTACAAAAGCCGCACCCAGCATCCAGCGCCAGCCGTAGGCATTTAACCACTCCGCGTCGGCATTTTTGGCGATAAGGTAGTTAGTGGCCAGCACCAGTACCTGGCCGCCCACGCAGCAGATCATATGCATGGTCATGGCGCGGCCGCGATAATCTTTCGGGGCCACTTCCGCAATGTAGATAGGGGATATCACCGAGGCGAGGCCGATGCCAAGACCGCCGATAATGCGGAACACCACAAAGGTGGTGAAGTCCGGTGCCAGCGCCGTTCCGGCCACCGACACCACAAACAGCATCGCCGTGACGATCAGCATTTTTTTGCGGCCATAGCGATCTGCCAGTTTCCCCGCCGCCAGGCAACCGATGATGCAGCCGATGATGACATTGGAGACGGCCCAGCCGGTTTCGGCAGGAGAGAGTTGATAATGGTGGCTGATAGGTTCGATAGCACCGGAGATGACCGACGAATCATAGCCAAACAGCAGGCCACCCAGGGCGGCGACAGCGCAGATCGCCATCACATACGCCATGTTGTGTTTTAGTGTTGTCCGGGACACGAGATAATCCTTCCGTTGTTAATTGAAGGAAGTATCAAACAAACGTTCCATTGATCACAATGATGGAATATTTGTTTTTTGATGGTGATCTCACTAAATTTGATAGTTTTAAATGATGATATTCTATCATTTAAATGAATTCAGCGAGTTATCCGGCAGGGGATGTGAAACAGCAGGCCGGTGGGAACCGGCCCGATGAGCCTTTTAGTAATTTTCTTTGGTAATCAGTTCAAAACTGCTGGTAAGGGTAATAAATCCGCCCCGTTCGTCACGACTGGCCTTCTGCATCGCCTCGACGACGCGGGCAGCCAGTTCATCCAGCCGGTGAGCAATCATCATGTCCAGCGTGCCGTCGATCAGGGCCAGCTGCGCATCCTGCAGTGGTCCGTGGCAGATCAGGGTTATCTCGTGCCGCCTGTCGCTGTCGCGCAGTGCATTGACCACCCCTTCGACCCCGCCACACGGTGCGTAGATCACCGACAGCTCAGGGTGACGCCGGATCAGATCAGCAGTCACCTGATAGCCCTGCGCCACGTTTTCAAAACTCTTTACCGGTTCCAGCACCGTATGACCCGTGGCGTACTCACGCAGATAGGAACGGAAGCTGATCTCACAGGTCTCCTGACATAAAAAACGATTATCTCCGACGATAACCCCCACTTTACCCGGCGGGCCACTCAGACGTTGCACGGCCCAGGCGGCCGTTCTGCCCGCTTTACGGTTATCCAGACCGATATAGCCGGAGTGACCGCAGGGCGACAGGTCGGAGAGCACCGTAAAGACCCTGACACCCTTCCGGCTGGCTTTCTCAACCGCCCGGCGGATCAGCGCATTGTCCAGGGCAATCAGTGCCAGAACGTTCACCCGGTCGCTCAGACTGTCGATAGCGGCAGCCGTTTCTTCAATCGCGTGGATATCGTGAAACGCAAATTCGACCGCTGTGCCTTCCTGTAAAAACGGGGCTGCATGCTGTTCCAGCGCCCGGGCAAAGGTGTCGTAAAACGAATAGTCACGTGACAGCAGGATCACCCCGATACGCAGTGTGCCTGCGCTCTGGCGTGGCACCGAGGCCGTGAGAAAATCAGGATCGAAACGATAGCCAAGCCGCGAGGCGGCCTGAATCACGCGGTTTTCCGTATCCGGACGCACCGGTGCCCGACGGTTCAACACGCGGTCAACGGTGGCAACGCCCACGCCAGCTTCGCGGGCAATGTCCGTCAGTGTGGTTTTTTTCATCAGGTGGCCCTTGATAAGAGTTATGACAAAAAACTATCACGTCTGCTGACGGCGCAACAGCACAGGTGCGGAGCTAAATACTCAGGACATGAAGTATGTCAGATTATTTTTTTTGTTTTAGATGAAATAAGATTCAAATATTTCATTTCAGGACATGCCGAAAGGGGCTTAAAAAAAACTGAAATAACCAGATTTATGCTATCGTGCTGCAAACATACCGTGTGGTATCTTTGAAATGAAAACGTCATGAATGATCACTCTCTTTCCGCCCGTTCTCTTCGGGCAGCACTCTGCTGTGAGCGAGGCTATAAACGTAAAAAACAGCCCGAGCAGGTGCGGGCGGCGCTGATCCAAAGTGCCGCTGAACTGGCTGCGATGCAGGGTCTGGCTGGCGTGACCGTGCAGGCGGTGGCGGCCGCGGCCGGCGTGACAAAAGGGGGTTTTTTTCATCATTTCCCCCATAAGCAGGCGCTGCTGGATGCAGTATTTGATCACTTTATGGCAGAGAACGAGCAGGCGATTGACCGCATGATGGCGGCCGACGACCTGGCGTCAGGCTGCTTCACGCGCGCTTATATCAGCGTTGCGTTCGACGATATTTTACAGGCAGAGAAAAGCCTGAGCATGCCGCTGTCGCGGTCAATGATGGGCTCACCCGAACTGTGCGAACGCTGGGCGGCGTGGCTGGCCGGGCGTCTGCAGCGCCACCGTGACACCGACTGCGAACCACAGCATGAAGTGGCGCGGCTGGCCGCCGACGGCGCATGGCTGGCCTGTTCCCTGGGGAATTCCCGGGGCATTCGTGATCCGTTAACGCTGAAAAACTATTTGCTGACACTCACCAGAGAGCATAATTCACCGTGAAAACGACCTTCAAACAGGAAGTGGTTTACCAACTTCTGCACTGGCTGGAAGGGAATATCCATACGCCACTCTCCATCAATGACTTCGTTGAGAAATCGGGCTATTCCAAATGGCATCTGCAACGCATCTTCAAAGAGGTGACCGGGCAAAAGCTGGCGTCGTACTGTCGTCAGCGGCGGTTGACCTCCAGTGCGTTTATGCTGCGCCTGTTTGATAGGCAGATTGACTCCGTGGGCAGCGAGCACGGTTTCTCCAGCCATAACGTCTATCATAAAACCTTTAAGCGGCATTTTAACGTCACGCCGGCGCAGTACCGCGATGCGCTGCACTGGTCCTGCAAGGGGCTGTGCCCGCCAATCAATCTCACGGCTGAGCCGGTGCCGGAGGGCCGTCTGGTTGAGCTGGATGCGATGACCCTGCGGGGACGGATGACGGATTATGCTTTCACGCAGGACACTATCTGTCACTTTTGCTGGGATCAGCGTGAAGTGCTCTGGCGGCAGCGGCTGGCAGAGTCGCCGGCCCATTCCGGCGCGCTCTACGGACTGTCGAACGTGATTAAAGGGGGACCGCGCGCGGATGACTGCGCCACCCTGCAGTATCTCGCCTGCTTCCATCCTGACGCCGGCATAGCAGAAGCCCCGCTGGTCGATATTACGGTCGAAAAACAGACGTATCTGCACTTCATTTTCAACGGTGAAGCGCAGCAGTTCGCTGACTTTATTAAGCTGATTTATGAACACGCGTTGCCGACCGCAGGCGCTGTGCGTCGCGATGGCTATGATATTGAACGTATTGACCCGCAGCGTTTCAGCGCGTCACGGAGTGGTCGCATCGATTATTACGTGCCGGTGCTGATCTGACGCCGGGCTGGACGTGGGGAAGGCGCTGTGGTTCGGACTGGAGGCGGCAGGATCGGGTATGCCCGTTCCCTGTTATCCAGGGACCGGGCATATAACCTTAAGTCATGCTACTGACAGCCGGGCAAATCTTATTTCAGCAGCTCGGCAGTCATGTGAACGCCGTTGTTGGTGTTGGCTTCGGTAATTTTGTAAGACGACGCACCGGCCTGCTGTGCCTGAGCGGCGATTTTCGCTTCAGCGCTGTCCAGGGTGCTGCCGGTTGCGGTAACGCTCTGCGCGAAGCTGGCGAAAGAAACGGTAGAGAGCATGATAATAGCAGCAAAAGTTTTGATAGATTTCATCGGGTCATTCCTTCATTAGGTTTGTTTGGGTAAGGCGTATTGCCTCGTTGAAAACAATAGTACGCCTGCTAATGAAGTAGTGATAGCGGAGTGATTTGCTGTTGTTTATCAAAAAAACTGATTGATAACTGACCGCGTTTTACATAACTTGCAGACCGCTGACTTTTGCTGCGGTTTCACGTCCTGCCTTGACCCCAATTGACATAAAACAGCCCGCCGGGGTCACTTTCGCTCCCGGCGGGCCGGGCTGTTTCAGTCAGCGGCAGTCAGCTTCAGTTCTGCAGCGTAGCAAGGAAGTGCGCTTTCACTTTTTCAGCCTCGACGGTCAGGCACAGTTTCTGCACGCAGCTGCCGGCAAACGGATCGTCGTAGGAGGCGGCGCTGTGCAGCTGACGCAGCGTCTGGCCACGGCTGATCCCCCCGGTGACGACCCGCACCGGAGAGGCTGTCACGCCGAACCATTCCGGGTGGCAGAGGTAAGCAATGGTCAGGGTGTCGTGCAGCGGCATGCCTTCCGTCCCCTCTTTTTCGCGGCTGTATTGCAGATAACGGCGGGAGATGGCTTCCAGTACCGGGTGTTTCAGGCCGCGTATCTCATCGCCGCTGACCAGCACCTGATGGGTGACGTCCAGCGGCAGTAGCACGACAGGCATCCCGGCGTTCAGCACCTGGTCGGCGGCGTGCGGATCTTTCCAGATATTAAACTCAGCAAATGGGGTGACGTTACCGCTGTGACCCTCAGTCCCAAAGGCACCGCCCATGATCACCAACTGTTTGATCTGCGGCACGATATCGGGGGCCTGGTTGATGGCCAGCGCAATATTGGTCAGCGGGCCGATAGCCACGAGGGTGAGGGCATCGGGATGGGCGCGAACGCTGCGGATAATAAATTCAATAGCGTTATCAGCGGCCCCGTTCCATGGATTGTCAAACACCCCACCCAGCCCGTCCTCGCCGTGTACCGCCCAGGCGGGTGACGACGGGGCGTGAGCCAGCGGGCGGGAACTGCCGCGATAGATCGGCACATCCAGGCCAATTTTCTGGCTGAACAGCCGGGCGTTACTAACCGCCTGGCCGACCGGAACATTACCAAAAACCGTAGTGATGCCAATAATATCGAGGCTTTTTGCGGCAAAGGCGAGGGCAAAAGCGTCATCAACGCCAATATCGGTATCAAAAATAATTTTCTGCATCAGAATCTCCTTTCCGTTGGGCTGCGCCCGATCCTCCCTGGCGGATCTGTCAGGTGGTCAGCAACGTATGCAGCGCCTGTAAGTCACGTTTTACCCACTCCAGCTCCTGGGCAAATTTGTCATCCGACACCAGCGGCTGACGAAAGACGGTGAGCAGCACCTGGGACCCCTCTTCATTCGCCACGATACGCATCGGGACAAAAATCTCTTTGCTGTAACCGCTGTCGATGTAGTGGTCCATGATGCAAAAAGGGTTGTGCGCGGTAAAGCGGACTTTCACCGGGCCCTGCGGGCCACGACCTTTCCAGCCGTTCCCTTCAGGTTCCAGCGGTCCCTGGCTCAGGCCCGAGGCCCACTTCGGGAAAAATTCCGGCTTCCAGATCGTTTCATACAGGTCTACCCAGTTACGGTGAATAGCCAGGCTAAGGGTGTGTGAGGACAGCATAAAACCTCCGGTCAGTGTTCAGTAGCGAATTTAAGCACCCTCGCCGACAGATGAGAAGCCCCGGAGGGCCTGTTATGTCCATACCACGACACAGCTCGCAAATTATTGTCAGCGATTTCAATGACCGTTAACGGCTTGTTTTGCCAGCCAGACCGGCCTATAAATACGGCTCAACGAAGGACTGGGAGAAAGGGTATGAAGCAAGGGGATATCGGGCGCTTAGTTCTGCTGGCTGCCATCTGGGGGGCCAGCTTTATGTTTATGCGCGTGGCCACGCCGTATTTCGGTTCACTGAATACCGCCTTTTTGCGCGTGCTGTTTGGCTGCCTTGGCCTGCTGACGCTGCTGCTGGTACTGCGGGTCAGGATCCGCTTTAGCGGCAAGGCGCTGCCGGCCGTGTCGTTAGGTGTGATCAATTCAGCCGTTCCGTTTGCGATGTACTGTCTGGCGGCAAAGTGGCTACCGGCGGGTTACTCCGCCATTCTTAACGCGACCACTCCGCTGATGGGCGTGCTGATTGGGGGGCTGTTTTTCAGCGAAAAATTTACCCTGAGAAACATCGCCGGGGTGCTGCTGGGTCTGCTCGGTATCGTGCTGCTGACCACCACCGGCAGCCTGGCCTTGTCACAAGAGGTACTGCTGGGTATTGCGGCCTGTCTGGTGGCGACGGCCTGCTATGCCAGCGCAGGCTTTCTGACGAAAAAGTGGATTGGCGACCGAGGCGGCATGGATGCACGACTGGTGGCGCTGGGCAGTCAGATCGGAGCCAGCGTTTTCCTGCTGCCGTTCTTCGTCGGGTCGCTCCTCACCCAGCCTGCGGTATCGTGGTCTCATCCCGGCGTCTGGCTGTGCGTGCTGGCGCTCGGCCTGGTATGTACCGCCTGGGCTTATATTCTTTTCTTCCGTCTGATTGCCGATATCGGCCCGCTGAAAACGCTGACCGTCACCTTCCTGATCCCCCCGTTTGGCGTGCTGTGGGGCTATCTGTTCCTCGGGGAGACGCTGTCGCAGGGATTTATCGCCGGAGGGCTGGTGATCATCGTGGCGGTATGGCTGGTGGCCGGGGGCGTGAAAGCAAAACCGCACATCGAAGAGGTTTCCCTCAAATCCTGACACCCCCTCTGAGGATGGATGGGTGATGCGCTACCCGCAGAGCATGAGCAAAAGGGTATAGCGGGTAACTTTTTCAGTGATATCCGGCACAGCAGGTGGACTCCATACTGACGGCATCACCGCTATATGGAGAAGACGATGACACCTGCTGTTCACGATCTGCGCTCTGCGCTGGCCCTGCTGGCCGACCTCCCGGGGGAACGGGTGGAAACCGATACCGAAGTGGATCCGCATGCGGAACTGTCCGGCGTCTACCGCTACGTGGGTGCGGGGGGAACGACCCGGCGGCCGACGCGGGAAGGCCCGGCAATGCTGTTTAATAAGGTGAAAGGTTTCCCTGATTTCCGCGTCGTGACCGGCGTACTGGCCTCCCGACGTCGCGTGGGTCACCTGCTGGACTGCGATCCTGCCCGCCTCGGCCACCGGCTGATGGACGCAGTGAGTCATCCCATTTCGCCAGTGCTGACGCAACAGACCGACATCCCCTGTCAGGAGGTGGTGCACCTCGCCAGCCATCCGGATTTTGACCTGCGCACGCTGCTGCCCGCCCCGACCAATACTGAAGAGGATGCCGGTCCCTATTTCACCATGGGGCTGTGCTATGCCAGCGACCCGGAAACTGGCCAGTCCGATGTGACCATTCACCGGCTGTGTATTCAGGGGCGCGATACGCTGTCGATGTACTTCGCCCCCGGCCGCCATCTGGATGTGTTCCGCCAGAAGGCGGAAGCCGCCGGGCAGGCGCTGCCGCTGACCATCAGCATCGGTGTTGACCCGGCAATTTACATCGCTGCCTGCTTCGAGCCACCCACCACGCCGCTGGGATTTGATGAACTCAGCGTTGCCGGGGCATTACGGGGGCGTGCGGTGGTATTAGCGCAGGCGCGCACGGTGGATGCGCGAGCCATTGCTCACGCCGAAGTGGTGATTGAAGGGGAACTGGTGCCGGACGTGCGGGTACGTGAAGACCAGAACACCCAGACCGGTAAGGCAATGCCCGAATTTCCCGGCTATACCGGGGCGGCGAATCCCGCGCTGCCGCTGATCAAAGTAAAAGCGGTCACCCATCGCCACCAGCCCATCCTGCAGCACACCATTGGTTGCAGTGAAGAGCATGTGAACATGGCCGGTATCCCGACCGAAGCCAGCATTCTTGGCATGGTAGAGCGCGCGATGCCGGGACGTCTGCTGAATGTCTATGCCCATCCGGCGGGGGGCGGTAAGTTTCTGGCCGTTATGCAGTTTAAGAAAAGCGGGCCGATGGACGAGGGGCGGCAGCGTCAGGCGGCGCTGCTGGCCTTTTCCGCCTTCCCTGAGCTGAAACACGTCATGCTGGTGGATGAAGACGTGGATATTTTTGACAGTAACGACGTGCTGTGGGCGATGCAGACGCGCTATCAGGGGGATGTGGATACGCTGTTTATCCCCGGCGTCCGCTGTCATCCGCTCGATCCGTCGCAGATACCGGCCTTCAGCCCCACCATCAGCGATAAGGGGATCGCCTGCAAAACCATTTTTGACTGTACGGTGCCCTACGCGTTGAAAAGCCAGTTCCAGCGCTGCCAGTTCAAAGAGGTGGACGTAAAACGCTTCCTGCCGGATTTTACCTGAGCAGCAGACCGGCCGCAGGGGCGCGCTGTCTGCCGATCGCCCCGAAAAGCATCACCGGTTTCGTCGCATTGACTGCATTTGCGGTAAAAAGGCGTTTTCTCCTGCCACCGGATCCCGCCATGCTGAAACTCAAACCGCTGCACTATTTCAAAACCGTGGTCGAAAAAGGCTCTATTTCGGCCGCCTCACAGGTGCTGTTCACCGCACAGCCGCCCATTAGCAAGGCACTACTGCAGCTGGAGTCCCACTGGGATCTGCGGCTGTTTGAACGTACCCCTCGCGGCATGATCCCCACCGATGCCGGGCGTTATCTTTACCAGCGCGCCAGCGATCTGTTACAGCTGGCAGAGAGCATTGAGGGAGAGATACACGCCTTCAGCGAAGGGCAGCGCGGCGTGCTGCGTATCGGCTGTGTCGATATGGCGACGGGCCTGCTGGCCGGGGCGGTTGCCGCACTGCGTGAGGATCACCCTGCGCTACAGTTTTCACTGCATCAGGGCGACCCACTTTTTCTGGAAGAGCTATTGGAGCGCCGCCAGATCGACGCGGCGCTGGTGCATCTGCCGCTGACCCTGACGGCCAGTGATGTTGACAGCATGGCACTGCAACAGCTTTGCGTACGGGCGCTGTGCCTGGCTGATGACCCGCTGGCGGAGGCGTCATCGCTATCGCTGGCGGCGCTGGCGACGCATCCACTGGTGCTGCTGCGCCGCCAGCGTGGATTCGGCATCTACGAACGGGTGCTGGCCTGTTTTCATGATGCGGGCCTGACCCCTGATGTGGTGGCTCAGGCCAGCGATCTGCCGGTGATGAAACAGCTGGCCCTGCAGGGCGTGGCGATCGCCCTGGTGCCGTCGCTGGGCGACAGCCCTCCGGATGCCGGACTGGTGGCGCTGGCAGTACCTGAACTGGACGGTGCCGCCGACAGGCTGGCGCTGATTTATCATCAGCAGCACGCCGGGAGCGCGGTACTGCGGCCACTGCTGGCGTATTTTATGGCCGTCGCCGCGCCCGGCTGACATCCCGGTGAGTGAGGACGAAAAACCTCTTTTGTGAGGGCATCATGCCTTCACCCCCCTGCGCCAGCAGAAGAAATCTTCGCCACATACGGCCCGTTTTTATACTTTTTTTACACCCCAGCCCCGCATTTTTACATCAACTTTGCACGCCACTCGCAACAATACCTGAACTGAAAAACGCCTCTGGAGGTGTGTTGTGAGCGTCGCTGTGATTACCGGCATTGTGCTGGTCTGTTTGCTGCTGGGCTACCTGGTGTACGCCCTGATCCGTGCGGAGGAGTTCTGATGGCCGCTCCCGCATTTTTACTGATTGCTACCTATCTGCTGCTGCTGATGCTGCTGGCCCGCCCGCTGGGTAAAGGGCTGGCGCGGCTGGTGGATGACCGGCCGCTGCCCGGCATGGCCGGGGTGGAGCGCGTGTTGTGGCGCGTGAGCGGCGTGGCCCCGGAAGGCATGAGCTGGCAGCGTTATCTGTGGGCGATCCTGCTGTTTAACGCCTGCGGCCTGCTGCTGCTGCTGGTGATACTGATGAGCCAGGGCAGCCTGCCGCTGAACCCGCAGCACCTGCCGGGACTGAGCTGGGATCTGGCGCTGAATACCGCCGTCAGCTTTGTGACCAACACCAACTGGCAGGCGTACGCCGGGGAAAGCACCCTGAGCTATTTCAGCCAGATGGTCGGCCTGACGGTACAGAACTTCCTGTCGGCAGCCACCGGGATGGCCGTTGCCTTTGCCCTGATGCGCGGCTTTGCCCGCCGGGCGCTGGGTGAGCTGGGTAACGCCTGGCGGGATATCACCCGCATCACCCTCTGTGTGCTGCTGCCGCTGTCGCTGCTGATGGCGCTGTTCCTCGTCAGCCAGGGTGTGCTGCAGAACACCGACGGCTACCTCAGCCTGACGACGCTGGAAGGGGTGAAACAGACGCTGCCAATGGGGCCGGTGGCCTCGCAGGAAGCGATTAAAATGCTCGGCACCAACGGTGGCGGCTTCTTTAACGCGAACTCCGCGCATCCGTTTGAAAACCCGACCGTCTACAGCAATTTTGTACAGATGCTGGCGATCTTCCTCATCCCGGCCGCGCTCTGTTTTGCCTTTGGCGACGTGGTGCGTGACCGCCGTCAGGGCCATGTGCTGCTGTGGGCGATGTCGCTGATGTTTATCGGCGCGGTGGCCGTGGTGATGTGGGCCGAACTGAACGGTAATCCGCACTTCCTGACGCTCGGCGCAGACAGCGCCATCAATATGGAAGGCAAGGAGACGCGCTTCGGCATCCTGAACTCCAGCCTGTTTGCGGTGATCACCACGGCGGCCTCCTGCGGTGCCGTCAATGCGATGCATGACTCCTTTACCGCGCTGGGCGGCATGGTGCCGATGTGGCTGATGCAGATCGGAGAAGTGGTGTTTGGCGGCGTCGGGGCCGGGCTGTACGGCATGCTGCTGTTCGTGCTGCTGGCGGTGTTTATCGCCGGGCTGATGATCGGTCGCTCGCCGGAGTATCTCGGCAAAAAAATCGACGTCTGGGAAATGAAAATGACCGCGCTGGCAATCCTGGTCACGCCCTGCCTGGTGCTGCTGGGGACCGCGCTGGCGATGATGACCGACGCCGGACGCAGCGCGATGCTGAATCCGGGCACGCACGGCTTCTCGGAGGTGCTGTATGCGGTGTCATCGGCGGCCAACAACAACGGCAGCGCCTTTGGCGGCCTGAGTGCCAATACCCCGTTCTGGAACCTGCTGCTGGCGTTCTGCATGCTGGCGGGCCGCTTCGGCATCATTATTCCGGTGCTGGCGATTGCCGGTTCCCTGGCGCTGAAAAAGGTACAGCCCGCAGGCCAGGGCACGCTACCCACCCACGGGGCGCTGTTTATTGCCCTGCTGATTGGTACGGTGCTGCTGGTCGGTGCGCTGACCTTTATCCCGGCGCTGGCCTTAGGGCCGGTGGCGGAACATCTGCAAACGATCGGACGTTAACGGGCGGAGAAGAGAGATGAGTCGTAATCAACAGGCGCTGTTTGATGGAGCGCTGATGCGTACCGCGCTGCTCGATGCGTTTAAAAAACTGGATCCGCGTACCCAGGTACGCAACCCGGTGATGTTTGTGGTGTGGCTGGGCAGTATGCTGACCACGCTGCTGGCCATCGGTATGGCCAGCGGAAACATGTCCGGAGACACCGGTTTTACGGCGGCTATTGCCGTCTGGCTGTGGTTTACCGTGCTGTTTGCCAATATGGCTGAAGCCCTGGCGGAAGGGCGCAGTAAGGCGCAGGCCAACAGCCTGAAGGGCATTACCAAAACCAGCTTTGCCAAAAAACTCGGGGAACCGAAATACGGAGCCAGCCATCAGTCGGTGGCCGCCGAATCGCTGCGTAAAGGCGACTGGGTGCTGGTGGAAGCCGGCGATATGATCCCCTGTGATGGCGAGGTGCTGGAGGGGGGCGCATCGGTGGATGAAAGCGCCATTACCGGTGAGTCAGCGCCGGTGATCCGCGAATCCGGCGGTGACTTCTCCTCGGTGACCGGTGGTACGCGCATTCTCTCCGACTGGCTGGTGGTGCAGTGCAGTGTCAACCCGGGGGAGACCTTCCTGGATCGCATGATCGCCATGGTGGAAGGGGCCAAACGGCGTAAAACGCCAAACGAGATTGCGCTGACCATTCTGCTGGTGGCGCTGACCATCGTCTTTCTGCTGGCCACCGCGACGCTGTATCCGTTTACCGCCTGGGCGGGAGAGCCGGTCAGTCTGACCGTGCTGGTGGCGCTGCTGGTGTGCCTGATCCCCACCACCATCGGCGGCCTGCTGTCGGCCATTGGCGTGGCGGGCATGAGCCGCATGCTGGGGGCCAATGTTATCGCCACCAGCGGGCGCGCGGTGGAAGCCGCCGGTGATGTGGACGTCCTGCTGCTGGATAAAACCGGCACCATCACCCTCGGTAACCGTCAGGCAACACAGTTCCTGCCGGCCGCCGGTATCAGTGAACAGCAGCTGGCCGATGCCGCGCAGCTGGCCTCACTGGCTGACGAAACCCCGGAAGGGCGCAGCATCGTGGTACTGGCCAAGCAGAAATTTAATCTGCGCGAACGTGACCTGAAAAGCCTGGATGCCACCTTTATTCCGTTCTCGGCGCAGACCCGTATGAGCGGAGTGAACGTACAGGATCGGACGGTACGTAAAGGGGCAGTGGATGCAGTACGCCGCCATATCGACAGCAACGGCGGCCAGTTTCCCATTGAAGTGAACGGGCTGGTGGAGCAGGTGGCGCGCGCCGGCGGTACGCCGCTGGTGGTGTGCGACGGTGCCACCGTGCTGGGCGTGGTCGAACTGAAAGATATCGTTAAAGGCGGCATCAAAGAGCGCTTTGCCGAACTGCGCAAAATGGGCATCAAAACCGTGATGATCACCGGGGATAACCCGCTGACAGCGGCGGCTATTGCCGCCGAAGCCGGGGTGGATGACTTCCTGTCGGAGGCGACGCCGGAAGCCAAACTGGCGCTGATCCGCCAGTATCAGGCAGAAGGACGGCTGGTCGCCATGACCGGGGATGGCACCAACGACGCGCCGGCGCTGGCCCAGGCCGACGTGGCGGTGGCGATGAACTCAGGGACGCAGGCGGCGAAAGAAGCGGGCAACATGGTCGATCTGGACTCTAACCCGACCAAGCTGCTGGAGGTTGTGCATATCGGCAAGCAGATGCTGATGACGCGCGGGTCGCTGACCACCTTCAGCATCGCCAACGACGTGGCGAAGTACTTTGCCATTATCCCGGCCGCCTTTGCTGCCACCTTACCGCAGCTCAACCGGCTGAACGTGATGCACCTGCATTCGCCCAACTCTGCCATCCTGTCGGCGGTGATTTTTAACGCGCTGGTGATTGTGTTCCTGATCCCGCTGGCGCTGAAAGGCGTGAGCTACCGTCCGCTGAGTGCCGCCGCGCTGCTGCGCCGTAACCTGTGGCTGTACGGTGTGGGCGGTCTGCTGGTGCCGTTCGCCGGTATTAAACTGATTGATATGCTGCTGACCCTGCTGGGTCTGGTATAAGGAAAATAATGATGAGCCAATTACGTCCTGCCCTGTTTTTACTGATCGTACTGACGCTGGTGACCGGGCTGCTCTATCCTCTGTTAACCACCGGACTGGCACAGTGGTGGTTCCCGCAGCAGGCGTCCGGCTCGCTGCTGCGGGTGGAGGGCACCGTACGGGGGTCGGCCCTGATCGGCCAGAGCTTTACCCGGGCGGATTATTTCCAGGGACGGCCCTCCGCGACGGGCGATGCGGCGTATAATCCGCTGGCCTCCTCCGGCAGTAACCTGGCGGGCAGCAATCCGGCGCTGGATCAGGCGGTCGCCGGTCGCGTGGCGGCGCTGCGCGCCGCCAACCCACAGGCCAGTGCGCAGGTGCCGGTGGATCTGGTCACCGCCAGCGCCAGCGGCCTGGATCCGCAGATTTCACCGGCCGCCGCCCGCTGGCAGGCCCCGCGCGTGGCGGAGGCGCGGCATTTACCGCTGGAAACCGTGGAGCGGCTGATTGCCGACCACACCGGGACGCCCCGTCCGGCATTTATTGGTGAACCGGGCGTTAATGTGCTGGCGCTGAATCTGGCGCTGGATGCGTTGCAGCGTTGAACCACACGCAGGCATCGGGCATCCCCCGATGCCTGCGGTTTCTGGCTAATAAAGGAATCTGATGAACGACGAACTCCAGCGCCCGGACCCGGATGCCTTGCTGCGTCTGGCGGCGGAAAGCCGGCGCGGTAAGCTGAAAATTTACTTTGGTGCCTGCGCGGGCGTCGGCAAAACCTGGGCGATGCTGCAGGAGGCCCGCCGTCTGCGTGCGCAGGGGCTGGAGGTGCTGGTGGGCGTGGTGGAAACGCACGAACGCCCGGAAACGGCGGCGCTGCTGGCCGGGCTGACGATACTGCCCCGCCGTGCCACCGGGCAGCATCGTCACCCCGAGTTCGACCTGGACGCGGCGCTGGCCTGCCACCCGGCGGTGATCCTGATGGATGAGCTGGCGCACAGCAACGCGCGCGGCTCGCGCCATCCGAAGCGCTGGCAGGATATTGAAGAGCTGCTGGATGCGGGCATTGATGTGATGACCACCGTTAACGTGCAGCATCTGGAGAGCCTGAATGATGTGGTGGGCGGCGTCACCGGTATTCGCGTACGGGAAACCGTACCCGATCCCTTTTTTGATGCCGCCGACGAGGTGGTGCTGGTGGACCTGCCGCCGGACGATCTGCGCCAGCGGCTGAAAGAGGGCAAGGTCTATATCGGGGAGGGGGCCGAGCGTGCCATTGAAAACTTCTTCCGTAAAGGCAACCTGATTGCCCTGCGCGAGCTGGCGCTGCGGCGCACCGCCGACCGCGTGGACGACCAGATGCGCGCCTGGCGCGACACCCAGGGGCGCGAGAAAGTCTGGCACACCCGCGATGCGATTTTGCTGTGCATCGGGGACAACAGCGGCAGCGAAAAGCTGGTACGCAGCGCCGCCCGCCTTGCCGCCCGGCTCGACAGCGTGTGGCACGCGGTGTATGTCGAAACCCCCCGACTCTATCGCCTGTCTGAAGCGCGGCGGCGCGGTATTCTGCGCACGCTGCAGCTGGCACAGGATCTGGGGGCGGAAACCGCGACCCTCTCCGACCCCAGCGAAGCCAACGCCGTGCTGCGCTATGCCCGTGAACATAACCTCGGCAAAATTATTATCGGCCGTCGTCCTGCCCGGCGCGGGTGGCGTGAGCGTTTTGCTGACCGTCTGGGGGAGCTGGGGCCGGACCTCGATATCCTTATTGTCGCGCTGGACGATCCGCCACCGGATGCCGTCAGCCCGCTGGCCCCGCGCGCCGGGGGGAGCGAAGGTAAATGGCGAGCTCAGATGAAGGGCTGCGCCGCCGCGCTGCTGCTGTGCGCGCTGGTCACCGTCGCCGGACGCTGGCTGCTGCCCGCCGTCGACTCCGTCAACCTGGTGATGGTCTATCTGCTGTCGGTGGTGATTGTCGCCCTGCGCTATGGCCGCTGGCCGTCGGTGGCGGCAACGGTCATGAACATTGTCGCGTTCGATCTGGTGTTTGTGGCACCCACCGGCACCATGGCGGTATCGGACGTGCAGTATCTGGTGACCTTCGGCGTGATGCTGGCGGTTGGGGTCATCGTCGGCAATCTGACGGCCGGGGTGCGCTATCAGGCGCGGGTGGCGCGCTACCGTGAGCAGCGCGCTCACCATCTGTATGAGATGGCGAAGGCCCTCAGCCGCGCCCTCAGCCAGCGTGATATTGCCACCACGCTCCAGCGCAGCGTGGAGAGTACGCTGCAGGCCCGCAGCGAACTCTATTTGCCCGATGAGCAGGGTGAGCTGGTGTCGGTGGGCGATACGCACCTCAGTGCCGTACCAGACCGGGCCATTGCGCGCTGGAGCTTTGATAAAGGCCAGCCCGCCGGGGCGGGAACCGATACGCTGCCCGGCGTCCCCTGGCAGATGCTGCCGCTAAAAAGCGGCAGGGAAACGCTGGGCCTGCTGATCCTTGAACCGCTGAATCTGCGCCAGCTGATGATCCCGGAGCAGCAGCGGCTGGTGGAAACCTTCACCGTGCTGATCGCCAACGCGCTGGAACGGATGAATCTCAGCCAGCGCGAGGCGGTATCCCGCCTGGCCGCCGAGCGTGAACAGCTGCGTAATGCGCTGCTGTCGGCGCTGTCCCACGACCTGCGCACGCCGCTGACGGTCCTGTTTGGTCAGGCGGAAATTCTTACCCTGGATCTGGCGTCTGAGAATTCACCTTATGCGCCTCAGGCCAGCGCGATGCGTGAGCAGACGCTGAATACCATCCGTCTGGTGAACAACCTGCTGGATATGGCGCGTCTGCAGTCCGGCGGTTTCCTGTTACGTCGCGAGTGGATGGCGCTGGATGAACTGGTCGGCAGCACGCTGCGTCAGCTGGCACCGCTGCTGGCCGGACGCAACGTCACGCTCAGTCTGCCGCCGATGCTGCTGATCGACGTCGACGGTCCGCTGATGGAACGGGTATTAAGTAATCTGCTGGAAAACGCGCTGAAGTACGGGGGAACGGGGGCGGATATCGGCATCAGCGCCACGCAGCCGTCGGCGCAGCAGCTCCAGCTTGAGGTCTGGGACAGCGGGCCGGGCATTGTTTCCGGGCAGGAAAAGCTGATTTTCGAGAAGTTTTCACGCGGCGACAAGGAGTCGGCGGTGCCGGGGGTCGGGCTGGGACTGGCAATCTGTCAGGCGATTGTCACCCTGCACGAAGGGACGATCCGGGTGGAGAACCGGCCGCAGGGCGGGGCTCGTTTTATCATCACGCTGCCGCTCACCCCACCGCCGGTGCTTGAAGACTATATTACGTCAGACACGACGCAATAAAGGCAGCGGCACGCGCGGCACCCTGCGCCGAAATGGTGTGACCCACGCCCGGTTCATACTGGCTGCTGACCTGTACGCCCAGCGTGCGCAGACGTTGCTCTGCGGATTCACTCTCCTGCACCGGGATCACCTCATCGGCCATGCCGTGTACCAGCAGCACCGGGGTATTCAGCTTGGGGGTGAACGGCGGGGGGGACGACAGGCGGCCGGAGAACGCCACAATGCCAGCCAGCGGCCAGCGGCCGGATACCAGCGCATCCAGCGCCATGATCGACCCCTGTGAGAAGCCGGCCAGTACTACCTGGTCGGGACGGTCACTCATCTGATGGTGGTCGAGGATCGCCTGAAGTGTCTGGTCAAACGCCGCCCGCGCTTCCGCCACGCGGGCAGGGCGGTTTTCCGGGGTGACGCCCGTCAGACTGAACCACTGCCAGCCTGCGCCGTGTTCAAAATGTACAGGCGCATTGGGGCTGGCAAAGCGCACGCCCGGCAGCGTGGATGCCCAGTGGTCGCCCAGGCCCGCCAGGTCATCGCCGCTGCTGCCGACGCCATGCAGTAAAATGACAAGTCCCTGCTTCATTGTTGTCTCCTGAAATCAGTTCAAAACCGCTGTTTCCGGGCAGGAAGGCCTTATCTGCCATCAGCAGAGGCGGGCTTACAGCTTATCCTTGCGTGACATACTGTCCAGATAGCCCATCACAAAGGCTGACAATACAAACGTCAGGTGAATGATCACGTACCACAGCAGTTTATTATCCGGGATATTCTTCGCATCCATAAACACCCGCAACAGGTGGATGGAGGAGATCGCCACGATGGAGGCGGCCACCTTATTCTTCAGCGAGCCGGAATCCATCTTGCCAAGCCAGTTGAGCTTCTCTTTATGCTCACCGATATCCAGCTTGGAGACAAAGTTTTCGTACCCCGACAGCATCACCATCACCAGCAGTCCGCCTACCAGCGTCATGTCAATCATCGACAGCAGCACCAGCACCATGTCATTTTCCGTTATCTCAAGCACGTGCGGCAGCAGATGGATCAGCTCCTGGAAAAATTTAATCGCCAGCGCCACTAATCCCAGCGACAGCCCGAGGTATATCGGAGCCAGCAGCCAGCGCGCAGAATAAATCAGGTTTTCGACAAAACGTTCCATAGCATCCAGTTCACCATTCAACAGGGCGGACAGTATACCTGATGGCTGAAGCATTTTTTCAAGACGCGGGGGGGTAAAATCGCGGAATTTAAGCGACTTTACGTTGGGAGCCGCAACAACAGGCGATGTTTTGCCCTGGCTCAAGGGGCGGGTCGTTCCTGCACACCCGCCTGTCCGGCGGGGTAACTGCCTGCGTTGCGTCGATAAATCGCCGGGCTACAGGTTATTTTCCCGATGGGACAGGTCATCCTGGCTGCCCTGCGGCAGCAGGTCGTTAACCGGGCGCATGACCTTCTTCAACTGGCGCTCGTAGCCGAACGGGCTGCCCTGACCGCGATCGCTCTGCGAGCTGGCCGCAGCCTGGCTCACCACGGGGAAGAACATCACCGCCAGCAGGGCGGTCATTCTGGCAAACTGTGACACGTGGGCTCCGGGCTTAGTGATACTGACGGTACTGGATACGGTAATCACGCGGGGTGACGTTAAAGTGTTTTTTAAACACCCGCTGGAAGCACTGCTGGGACGAAAAACCGAGATCCGTCGAAATGGTCATAATGGTCTTCGTGGAGCTGACCAGGCATTGCGCGGCCTGATCGAGGCGGCGGCTGCGAATAAACGTCGCCAGGGTGATGCCTTTCTGCTGTTTAAACGCGCGCTGCAGGTGCCACTTTGAGTAGCCTGATTTGGCGGCTACCGTTTCGATATTCAGACCTTCTTCCAGGTGATCGTCGATCCAGTCGACGATCACGTCGACGATTTCATTTTTCATGTTGAACTCCGCGATGACGGGCGACGTGCGCCCACTCCTGCCTTAATAGCACAAGGAAGTTAGTTATTATTTTGATTTTATTGGAATAAATGCGATATGAAAAAAACGAATAACATATCAAAAAAACGTGGAAGGGATGGTATTCGAGCGCTTAAAATAGTTCAAATAGATAATTTTAATCTTGGATAATAGATACTAACTATATGCCATCGAATATGGACCTTAATCTGGTCCGGGTGTTTATCGCGATTTATGAAACGCAGAGCGTCAGCGGGGCCGCTGCACGTCTGTATATCACCCAGCCTTCTGCCAGCTACGCCTTAGCCCGGCTGCGGGATGCGACGGGAAATGAGCTGTTTAAACGCAGCCGTAAAGGCATGTTGCCCACCCCCACTGCCACTCAGCTGTATACCGTATTTAAAAAATCCCTGAGCGGTATTGAGAAGGCGGTGGCGGATACCCGCAGCTTCTCGCCGGACACATCCTTTCACAAATTTCGTCTCGCCCTCTCTGACCTCGGTGAACTGCTGCTGCTACCAGGCCTGGTGCAGCACCTGCGCACTGTGGCCCCCAACGTCCAGCTGGAGGTGATCCCCGTTGAGATGCGCAAACTGGATGAGTGGCTGCTGACCGGGAAAGTTGATGCTGCGCTGTGTAGCCGCAATGAGAGTATCTCACTGGCCCAGCGTGATCGGATCATGGATGAGCGCTACGTCTGCCTGTTGAACCGGGCACATCCGCGCATCGGAGAGACGCTGACGCTGAGTGCGTACCTGGAAGAGCAGCATATTATTGTGTCGACCATCAGCGGGCATTATCTGGTCGAGGAGCGGATCAAAGAGTATGGCTTTGAGCGCCGGGTAGCGCTGGAGGTGCCGCATTTTGCCGCGCTGGGGGAGCTGATCGCTTCCAGCGAACTGCTGGTGACGCTGCCCTCCAGCGCGGCAAAAATTTACGTGGCGCGCGGCAACGGACGGGTTATCGAGCTGCCGTTTAAGCTGCCGAATCTTGAAGTGTACCTCTATGCGCACACGGAGATCGGCGATATCACGGCCAAAACCTGGTTTTACACGACGCTGAAAGAGACCAGCCAGCGGCTGATGGCGCGCTGATCACCCCTCGCGGCGCGGACCCCGGCTCCAGTACGCCATAAAGCTGATGCACTCCGGCGACAGACCGCGCTCGCCAATCAGATAGCGGCGTAGCTGCTTGACGGCGCTGGACTCGGCAGCCACCCAGCCGTGGAAGCGCTTATCGCCGCTGTCGGCGCGATCCCAGAGAATATCGCCTTCGCTTTCTTCATGCAGCTCGCCGCGCACCAGCGCGCTGGCAGGCAGGATCACCTGCTGCTGTACTGCGCCCAGTAACGCTTCACCATGGGATGCTCCGATCACTTCGCGCGGCAGCCAGTGAATATCGGCAAACCGGTAGTGGCTGAGGTCAACGCAGTCGCCACGCTTCGGCACTTCGAGGAACACCTGCAGCTGCGGTGGGTTATCCCAGCCGGCCAGCTGCTCCAGGATCGCCTTTGCTGCCGGCAGCGCCGTTTCGTCCGCCACCACCAGCGCCCGTTCAACGTCCGGGTGCGGGGCCCACTCGTAGCCGCCGCTGCTGGTCGGGCAGGCGAGGTTGGGTGCCACCATTTGCAGCGCCGCACCCGGCTCCGCCGACAGCGCCCACGCCGACGCCGGACCTTCGGTGCCGTGCATGACAAACTCCACTTCCACCTCAGCGGCTTCTGCATTGACATGACGGAGAGTATAGGTGCGCGCAATCGGACGGCTTTCCTGCGGCATGGCCCGCGCTTTCTCCCACCAGGTTTTATCCCCTTCGTCGGTCAGCGATGACGGCGTGCCGTTAAGCGACGGAAAAAGCAGCTTAATGCGCTGATCCGGCGCATCCATCTTCATCTGACGGATATCCTGGCCGCTGAAAACGCAGCGCAGCATCGAAGGTGAAAGTACCTGCTTACGCGCCAGCACCACATTAAATAAGCGATAACCCTGAACACCCGCCATAAATCCGCCTCGTAAAGCTGAAAGCCGCGCACGTATGACAACGTGCATAAGGCCGGCAAGAATAGCAAAGCTAAATGATAATGAGAATGAGTATGAGCCTTCTTTACATGCAGGCCACCGTAATAACGGATTGATCCCGGCACGAAAAGCGGTCAACGTAAGCCTTTCCCTGTGGTAACTGCGGAGCACGCCGATGTCCCTGATGGTTCTGACACAGCTGGCGGATATTCCCGCCAGTCAGTGGGATGCCCTGACCCCCAACGATCAGCCTTTTTTACGTCATGCGTTTCTTTCGGCACTGGAGGAGAGCGGCGCGGTCAGCCGCGCCAGCGGCTGGCAGCCGCAGCATCTGCTGTGGCTGGAGGACGGGACGCCACGGGCCGCGATGCCGGGCTATGCCAAACATCACTCGATGGGTGAATACGTCTTCGATCATGCCTGGGCCGAAGCCAGCGAACGGGCAGGCATCCCTTACTATCCTAAATGGCTGTCGGGGGTGCCGTTCAGTCCGGTTAGCGGCGCACGGCTGTTGGGCGAGGCGCGCGCGGGCGCACAGCTGCTGCAGGCGCTGCCGGACTTCCTTGAAAGCCAGTCGCTGTTCAGCGCCCATATCAATTTCAGCGATGAGCGGGTTCAGCATGGCCTGGCAGACGATCCCCGCTGGCTGCCGCGCCTGGGCTGCCAGTACCACTGGCACAACCGGGGTTTTCGCGACTTTCAGGATTTCCTCGATCTCCTGACCTCACGTAAACGCAAACAGCTGCGTAAAGAGCGCGAGCTGGTCGCCAGCCAGGGCGTGGAGTTTGTCTGGTATCAGGGCGCGGAGCTGAATGAAGCGCAGTGGGATTTTGTCTATGCCTGTTACGCCAATACTTACCTGATTCGCGGCCGCCAGCCTTATCTGGCGCGTGATTTTTTCAGCCTGCTGGCAGAACGGATGCCGCAGGCGATCCGCGTGACGATCGCCAGCCAGCGTGGGGAGCCGGTGGCAATGGCCTTCAGCCTGGTCGATGGTGACACCTTCTACGGCCGCTACTGGGGCTGTCTGGAGGAGTTCAACCGCCTGCATTTTGAAACCTGTTTTTATCAGGGCATGGAGTACGCTATTGCACACGGGCTGAAGCGCTTTGACGCCGGGGCGCAGGGCGAGCATAAGCTGATCCGTGGGTTTGAGCCGGTGCTGACCGAGTCCTGGCACCTGCTGCGTCATCCCGGATTACAGGATGCCGTTGCCGGTTTCCTTGATCAGGAGCGGGACGGCGTTCGCGCCTGGGCGGAGGAGGCCCGGTCGGCGCTGCCGTGGCGTCAGGGAGACGGGCAGTGATGCCCGCCGCCCCGGGCGGCGATCAGGCGTCGCCGACAAAACCGCCGGTCTGGTGCTGCCACAGGCGCGCATACAGGCCGCCTTTTGCCAGCAGTTCGCCGTGGCTGCCGATCTCGACGATACGCCCCTGTTCGAGCACCACCAGCCGATCCATGCGGGCAATGGTGGACAGGCGGTGGGCGATGGCAATCACCGTCTTGCCGCCCATCAGCGTTTCCAGGCTCTCCTGAATGGCCGCTTCCACTTCGGAGTCGAGCGCCGAGGTCGCCTCATCCATAATCAGGATTGGCGCATCCTTCAGCAGCACGCGGGCGATGGCAATACGCTGACGCTGGCCACCGGAGAGCTTCACGCCGCGTTCGCCCACGTGGGCATCCAGTCCGGTGCGCCCCAGCGAGTCAGACAGCTGCGGGATAAACTCGTCGGCCTTCGCCTGATGCACGGCCTGCATCAGTTCGTCCTCTGTGGCATCCGGGCGGCCATACAGCAGGTTGTCGCGAATCGACCGGTGCAGCAGTGACGTATCCTGAGTGATCATGCCAATCTGCGCCCGCAGGCTCTCCTGGCTGACCTCCGCAATGTTCTGGCCGTCAATCACAATGCGCCCGCCGTTCAGGTCGTACAGCCGCAGCAGCAGATTGACCAGCGTCGACTTCCCGGCCCCGGACGGGCCGATCAGACCAATTTTTTCACCGGGACGGATCGTCAGCTGTAAATCGTCGATCACCTTGCGTTCGCCACCGTAGTTAAAGCGGATGGCGTCAAAGTGGATTTCACCCTGCTTAACCTGCAGCGCGGGGGCGTGGGGTTTATCGCTGACCTTCACCGGCTGGGCGATAGTTTGCAGGCCGTCCTGCACCATGCCAATATTTTCGAAGATGCCGTTCACCACCCACATAATCCAGCCCGACATATTGACGATGCGGATCACCAGGCCGGTGGCGAGGGCAATGGCCCCGACGCTGATCAGCGACTGCGTCCACAGCCACAGGGCCAGACCGGTGGTGCTGATAATCAGCAGGCCGTTCAGCGTGGTGACCACCACGTCCATGCTGGTCACCATCCGCCCCTGACGGCGGGTTTTCACCGTCTGGTCGCTGATTGCTTCGCGCGCATACTGCTGCTCCAGGTCACTGTGGGCGAACAGTTTTAACGTGGTGATATTGGTGTAACCGTCGACAATGCAGCCCATCAGACGCGAACGCGAATCGCTGGAGGCGACCGAACGGGCCTTCACGCGCGGCACAAAATAGCGCATGCACAGCACGTAGCCGACTATCCAGATCAGTAGCGGGACGGTCAGCCGCCAGTCGGCTTCGGCAAACAGCACCAGCGTGGTGATGGCATAAATCAGCACGTGCCACAGGGCATCCACCGCCTGCACCGCCGAGTCGCGCAGGGCGCTACCGGTCTGCATAATGCGCTGGGCGATACGTCCGGCGAAATCATTCTGGAAGAAGTTCAGGCTCTGGCGCAGCACGTAGTTATGATGCTGCCAGCGGATCATACTGGTCATGCCGGGGTTGATGGTCTGATGCACCAGCAGGTCATGCAGGCCAATAAACAGGGGCCTGAAGAGCAGCGCGACGGCGACCATCCACAGCAATTCTCCGCCGTGGTCACTAAAAAAGGTAGCGGCGGGGCTGGTATTGACCAGATCGATTATCCGGCTGAGGTAGCGAAACAGCGCCACTTCGATCAGTGAGGCGACCAGGCCGATAATCAGGAGCAGCGCGAAGCAGGCCCATACCTGACGCAGATAGAACAGATAGAATGCCCAGACGTTAGCGGGCGGCGTGTCGGCCGGGGCATCCCTGAAGATATTGATCATCCTTTCAAAACGGCGATACAGCATAACGCAGGCTCACTTTTACGGCAGGAAACCTGGAGTTTAGTGCATCAGGGCTTTGCCAGTACACTTCTCCCTACGCCATACCCCATCACCAGCAGCGCACCGACGGTTCCGGCAATCCAGTGCAGAGACGTCAGAGGGCCGGTAAAACGCAGCAGCGCCGGGTCTGTCACCAGCATACTGCCCGCAATCCAGCCGATCAGCCCGCCGCCCAGCGTGACGATAAACGGAAAGCGCGACAGCACTTTCAGCACCAGTTTGCTGCCCATCACAATCACCGGAATGCTGATCAGCACGCCCAGGGACACCAGCCAGACGTTACCTTTCCCGGCGGCCGCCACGGCCAGTACGTTATCAAGCGACATCACCACGTCGGCCAGGGTGATCGTCAGGACCGTTTTCCACAGGCGGGTATCGCTGCCGACGCTGGCCTCTTCCTCGTCATTGCTGACCAGCTTAAAACCAATCCACAGCAGCAGCAGGCCACCGGCCACCTTCAGCCACGGCAGTGCCAGTAGCTGCACGGCGATGATCAGCAGCACCACCCGGGCGACAATGGCCCCAAGCGTGCCGAGAATAATGGCTTTTTTCTGTATGTGCGGCGGGAGTTTGCGGCAGGCGAGGGCGATCACCACGGCATTATCGCCCCCCAGTAGCAGATCAATCGCCACGATTTGCAGCAGGATAACGGCGAAATCAAGATGTTCGAACCACATAAGCACTCAGTTAACGCAGAGGAGAAGGGCCACGGGGTGACCCGTTGACATCAGCGGCGAAAGTCGTTGGCGCTGATCTGGTATTTTTTCAGTTTATTATAGAGCCCGGCGCGTGACAGCCCCATGACCTGAGCGGCCTGACGCAGGTTGCCGTTAAGCGCGTCGAGCGTGCTAATGATATGCGCACGCTCCTGGCTGTCAAGGCGTGCTGCCTGCCGTGGCGCAGCGCGGGGGACCGCAGGGGCGAACTGGCTGCCCTGCAACACCTCATCCGGCAGATCCTGTACATCGATAAACAGGCCGGTGGTCATGTTGATCGTCCGTTCGACGATGTTTTCCAGTTCGCGGACGTTGCCCGGCCACGGATACTGGCTCAGGGCGTCCAGGGCGCGGGGGGTGAACTGCACGTTGATCTTCTTCAGCTGGGTACAGACTTTCTCGCGGAACCACTCGGTCAGCGCCGGAATATCGCTGCTGCGCTCGCGCAGGGCCGGGATCGGAATGGAAATGACGTTAAGACGGTAGTAGAGATCGCGACGAAAAGCGCCGGTCTCCACCGCCCGGATCAGGTTGCAGTTGGTGGCGGCAATGATGCGTACGTTGACTTTCACCGGCTGTGAGGCACCGATGCGCACCACCTCACTCTCCTGCAGGACGCGCAGCAGGCTGGTCTGTGCCTCCAGCGGCATATCACCGATCTCATCCAGAAACAGCGTCCCGCCTTCGGCCAGTTCAAATTTTCCTGCCGCACCACCCCGGCGGGATCCGGTAAACGCACCGTCCACGTAGCCAAACAGTTCGCTCTGCACCAGATCACGCGGCAGCGCGCCGCAGTTGACGGCAATAAAGGGTTCGCTGCTGCGCAGGCTGCCATTATGGATCGCCTGGGCAAACAGTTCCTTGCCGGTGCCGCTCTCGCCGGTCAGCAACACCGTGCTGTCGCTGCGGCTGCTGCTGCGGGCTTTGTCTATCGCCACCTGTAGCGCGGGCGCGCTGCCGCGCAGCATATCAAAAGTATAACTGGCGCTGGCCCCCATCACCCGGCGGGTGATGGCGCGGATGCGCTGGTTTTCACGCAGCGTGATCACTCTGCCGCCATCCGTGGCGGGCATCACCGACACCAGACAGGGGATGGGCGGGCCACCCTGGGGCGTAAAAATGATTTCACGATCATTGCAGAACCCCGTGGTGGTCAGGCGAATATTTTCAGGATTAAGCCGGTCGTCCACCTGCTGGCCAGCCCGCACTGCGATCTGGAAGATCTGCCGGGCATAGCGGTTGATGGTTTTGATCGTCCCTGCGCGATCGAGCACGATCACCCCCTCATTCAGCGTTTCCAGGATCGAGGTCTGTTCGGCCAGCAGGGCCTGCAGGATCAGCTGCTGGCGAATCGCTTCGGCGGCGGCCTGTACCGTACCCAGCGTGTGATAGTGGAAATTATCCTGGCTGGCGGTAAGCGTCAGCACGCCGATCATCTGTCCCCCGGCATCGCGGATCGGGGCCGCCGCACACTGCAGGTGACGCTGACGCAGGGCGAGCTTCCAGTTTTCCCCGTTAAGGATATAGACCAGCCGCTGCTGCTTCAGGCAGCAGGCCGTGCAGTTGGTGCCCATTTCAGATTCGGTGAGAATACTGCCGACAGGCGTAAGGTCGCGCCCGCAGCAGGAGAGGGTAATACCCTGCGCGCTGGTCAGATTGATATGCCCGTCCGGGTTGTAGGCCAGCAGGTTTTCCATAATGCTGCCCGCGACGCCAATCAGTTCAGCGTTATCGGCCAGAATCTGCCTGACTTCCTCCTCCGGCGGGGAAGTATAGGCAAAGTGCGACGGATCAATGCCGGCGTCGCGACTGCGCTGCCACGAACTGAGCACCTCCGGACGCACAAATGCCGGCTCCCGCCCGGCATCGAAGTCGCGTCTTGCCTGCTCCAGCAGGCTGTCCCAGTGGCTGGCTTCACGTCCCGCAGGCAGCTGCGGCTGCCCGTCACGCTCTGCGCGGATCGCGGCGGATAGATGTGGCTGGTTCATCAGTTACTCCCCTCTCATGGAATGTCCATTTTATCGACATGTTAAGTTGACATGTTTTATTTGTGTCCATTTTGTGATCGCCACGAGCAGCGCGCGCCGCGTCAGACGGGCTTAAGCACCCTGGCATAGGGTTTGCTTATGTCTGTTGAGTCAGGAAAACGTCAGCCAGCCACCTTAAGGGGAACACAATGTCAGTCATAAACAATCGCGTACGTGTGGGATTAATCGGCGCAGGGCGGATGGGGAGCTTCCATGCCACGTCGCTGGCGCAAAAAGTGCCGGGTGCGGTGCTGGCCGCCGTTGCCGACCCGGTGCCGGGGGCGGCACAGCGCCTGGCAGAGCAGCTCGGCGCAGGGAAGTTTTACAGTGAACCGCAGGCGATGCTGGACGATCCGGAGATTGATGCGGTACTGATCGCCACCCCGGCACGTACCCACGCAGAACTGGTGGCCGCTGCCGCCCGCGCCGGCAAGCACGTGTTCTGTGAGAAACCGATGGCCATTACCCTGGAAGAAGCCGACCACGCCATTGCCGCCGCCCGCAGCGCGGGAGTGGTGTTACAGGTGGGCTTTAACCGTCGCTTTTCCCGTGGCTTTGCCGCCGCGCTGGCCGCCATCGCGGCGGGAGAGATCGGCACCCCGCAGCTGATCCGCTCCCTGACCCGCGATCCGTCGCCGCTGCGTGACCCGAGCGGTATCCCGCCCTGGACTATTTATCTGGAAACGCTGATCCACGACTTTGACACGCTGCTGCATTGCAATCCCGGTGCGAAACCGGTGGAGGTGTATGCGATTGCGGATGCGCTGGTGCGCCCGGACTTTAAAGACAAGGGGCTTCTGGATACCTCAGTGGTGACGATTCGTTTTGATAACGGGGCGATAGCGGTGGCCGATGCCAGCTTTGAAGCCGTCTACGGCTACGACGTGCGGGCAGAAGTGTTCGGCAGTAACGGCATGTTCCAGATGGGCAATATTAACGTCAATAACTGCGTGCGCTACGGCGCGGGCGGGATTGCGATTGAGACCTCCCGCCAGGATACGGACCTGCTGGCAGAGGCCTATGTGGCCGAACTGAGTGAGTTTGTGCGCTGTGCGGCCAGCGGGGAAACCCCACGCGCCACCGGTGAAGATGCGCGTAACGCGTTGGAAATCGCCCTGGCCTGTATCGCATCTGTCCGCCAGGGCAAACCGATTCAACTACGAGGATAACAGCGATGTCGGACTATCGTCTTTCGGTGTCAGCCGAAATGGTTTTTCTGGATTTACCCTTTATTGAACGGGTGAAGCGTATTCATCAGCTGGGTTTCGGCGTGGAGATCTGGCACTGGAACAATAAAGACATCGACGCGCTGGCGGCGACCGGGGCCCGCTTTACCTCAATGACCGGCTATCTGACGGGTAACCTGACGGACGATGACGAGACAGAGAATCTGTTGAGCAGCGCCGCAGAGTCGCTGGCGGTGGCGGAACGGCTCAACTGTCCGTGTCTGAACCTGCACGGCACCGGGCTGGATAACCAGGGCCTGCCGGTGAAACCGGTGGCGATCGTCACCGGCGAGATGTGGGTGAAAGCCGTGCGCACGCTGGAAAAACTGGCCGCGCTGGGGGAGAAAGCAGGGCGGGTGTTTACTCTGGAAAACCTCAACCTGGCCGTTGACCATCCGGGTACGCCGTTTGCCCGGGCGGCGGATACGCTGGCGCTGGTGGAGGCGGTGAACAGCCCGTATCTGAAGATGAACCTCGACCTGTACCACGCGCAGATCGGGGAGGGCAATCTGATTGAACTGGTCAGGCGCTGCGGTCACGCCATTGGAGAGATCCAGGTGGCTGATGTGCCGGGGCGCTGTGAGCCGGGCACCGGCGAGATTAACTACCGGGCGGTGGCCAGCGCGCTGCGGGCCATGAACTACCGCGGGGTCATTGCGCTGGAAGGCTGGGCGTCAGGGGACAGTGAGGCGGCCCTGGCCAGTTTCAAAGCGTATTTTGAATAATGTCAGGCCGTTGTGCGGCCAGCCCTGGCCGCTGTTTTGCTCAGGATCGGCATTGTTCGCTTTGCTGACCCGCCAAAAATAATAACTTACCGACACCTACAGGAATCTCTTTATGAACGTGAATAAAATTGCACTGTTGATTGGGGCGCTGGCACTCGCGCCCGCTTCCCACGCAAAAGATTTGCGTATTGGCGTTGCACTGGCGAATTTCGACCTGAATTTCGTCTCTATTCTGCGAACGCAGATGGCGAAGGAGATGGAAAAAGAGCAGATCCAGGGGCAGTTCGAAGATGCCAAAGGCGATGTTGCGGTACAGGTACAGCAGGTGGAGAACTTTGTTAACCAGGGCGTGGACGCCATTATCCTCAACCCGGTGGATACCCAGGGCGTGAAGCCGATGATGGAGGCGGCGAAGCGCGCCAATATTCCGCTGATTTTTGTTAACCGCAAGCCGGAACTCGAACTGAGCGGGAAGATGGCGTATGTCGGTTCCGACTCGCTGCTGGGCGGGCGGATGGAGATGGAAGCCCTGGCGAAAAAAATGAATTACAAAGGTAATGTGGCCATTCTGATGGGGGCCCTGTCAGCGGAAGAAGCCCGCCAGCGGACCAAAGCCACTGAAGAGGTCATCGCCAAATATAAAGAGATGAAGGTGGTTGAGAAGCAGTCTGCAAAGTGGATGCGTAACGAAGCCGTCGATGTGACCTCCGGCTGGCTGCTGTCCGGCGATAAGATTGATGCGATAGCCGCTAATAATGATGAGATGGCGATTGGGGCGATCATGGCGCTGAACCAGAGCGGCAGAAAAGATATTCTGGTGGCGGGCATTGACGGTACGCCGGATGCGCTGCAGTTCATCAAAAACGGCAAGCTGACCTTAACCGTTTTCCAGGATGCCGCCGGCCAGGGGAAAGGCGCAGTCACGATGGCAAAACAGGTCATCGAAGGTAAAGCGGGCGACAAATTTATGTGGATCCCCTACCAGGTGATCACCAAAGAGAACTATGAGGCGTTTGCCAGTAAAAACCTGAAGTAATCCCCACCGGGCCCTGACCGCAGGGCCCGGCAGCCATCTCCCCGACTATTTTCCCATTTGCGCCGAAAAAAGTGTGATCTCAGTGGCATTTTATGCGTGATATGCATACTATTTCGCCGCTGAGCCAGCCCCGGCTGTTGCTCAATACTCACCCCCTGTTTTTTGCTGAGAACGCTGGACATGTATCTTGATTAGTCGCCGCCGGTTCATCATGGGTACCGGTGCGTTTATGCTTGCCATGAGCACCGATAAGCTATTTGCCCGTCAGGATTTTTTCCCGCTCTGGCCCGATGAACCTCCCGGCGGCGGCGGGCCGAGCGGGGCGTTACGCATTTCGGCCAACGGCTCATGGTCCAACATTGTCAGCCCCGGTATTCAGCGCTTTGTTCCTGAAAACCCTAACGGCCGCGCGGTGCTGATTGCTGCGGGAGGCGGCTATCGCTGGATTGGGATGGGGCGCGAAGGCTGGCCGGTGGCGCGCTGGCTCAACAGCAAGGGCTATACCGCCTATGTGCTGAGTTATCGCCTGCCGGGAGAACACTGGCAGGATGGCAATCGCGTGGCGTTTCAGGATGCCCAGCGTGCCATACGGCTGGTGCGGTCAATGGAAAATAACGTGCACCTGCTCGGCTTCTCCGCCGGCGGGCATATGTTCGGTCTTGCGGCGGCGCGCCCGGATTATGCCTCCTATGCCCCGCAGGATACGATCGACCAGATCGTGCCGAAAGCGGACAGCGTCGGGCTGATCTATCCGGTGATCACCCTCGAACCGCCGTATACCCACACCAATACGCACCTGTCGCTGGTGGGCAATCACCCCTCCCCGGCGGAGGAAGCAAACTGGTCGGTACAAAACTACGTGACCCGCGCCTATCCCCCGCTGTTTCTGGCGCAGGCAGAAGATGACCACACCTCTGACCCGGAAAACAGCGTGATCATGCACGATACCTGTCGTAAGGCAGGGGTCTCGGTTCAGATGATCCGTATTTCGCAGGGGGGGCACGGCTTTGGCCTCGGCAAGGCCGGTACGCCAGCCGCCATCTGGGATGAGGCCTATGCGGTGTGGCTGGCGGCCAGAACCTAGCGGCCGACCTTCTGTTTCGGTCGGCCTGTGGGAGGTGTTACTGCTGTTGCAGGAACGCCAGCAGATCCTGATTTAAGCGATCCTGATGGGTTACCGCAAAGCCGTGAGGCGCATCGTCGTACACTTTCAGTTCTGAGCCCGGGATCATCGCGGCGGCCAGCTTGCCGGTGGCTTCAAATGGCACAATCTGGTCGTTGCTGCCGTGGATCACCAGCGTGGGTACGGTCACCTTCGCGATATCTTCACGGAAATCCGTTGTTTCAAAGGCGGTGACACAGTCAATGGTGCCCTTCAGCGAGGCCAGCAGCGCGATATTCTGCGTCTGGATCAGGACGCCGTCTGAAAGGGTTTGTCCGGCGTTGATCCCGTAAAACGGTGTGGCAAAGTCTTTAAGAAACTGTGCGCGATCTTTGCGTAATCCGTTACGAATGCCGTCAAATACTGCTTTTTCCACGCCTTCAGGATGGTCGTCTGTCTTGCCGAAAATTGGCGTTACCGCCCCCAGCAGCACCAGCGCACTGACGCGGTCGCTGCCGTAGCGGCCGATATAGCGCGTCACGTCCCCGCCGCCCATTGAAAAGCCCACCAGGGTGATCTCTTTCAGGTCAAGATGCTCAATCAGGTCGTTGATGTCGGAGGCAAAGGTATCGTAGTTATAGCCGTCCCACGGCTGGTCAGAACGGCCAAAGCCACGGCGGTCAAAGGCAATAGCCCGATAGCCACGTTCGGCAAGGAAATTCATCTGGCTGTCCCACATGTCGGCATCCAGCGGCCAGCCGTGGCTGAACAGAACCGGTTTACCGGTACCCCAGTCTTTGAAATACATTTGCGTGCCGTCAGTGGTGGTGAATGTGCTCATATCTGTAACCTCTAAGGTGGATGACGTGATGTTGTGGCTTACGTTAACTCCCCGGTTAAAAGAAAGATAAGGCATTAATTTTGACAACTTGTCCGAAAATCCTTATCAAGATATCTCTATGATTTAGTTATTCATTCCTTTCTGTTTACTGGCAAAACGCCTGTCAAAAAAATCTGAACGAGTTGCCAAATTCTTTCCGCTATCCGCCTTGCCCCGCCGGACGTAATCTTGTTTCCAGCAGCACAACACTCACTCACACCATCGCTGACGGATAACGAAGAGGAATAAAAAAATGTCTAAATTCGACCTGCTGGACCCACAGAACTCCGCCCTGATTTTCATCGACCACCAGCCGCAGATGTCGTTCGGTGTGGCTAACATCGATCGTCAGCAGCTTAAAAATAATACGGTAGCCCTGGCGAAAGCGGGCAAAATTTTTAACGTGCCGACGATTTACACCTCGGTAGAAACGGAAAGCTTCAGCGGCTACATCTGGCCGGAGCTGCTGGCGGTGCATCCGGAGGTGCAGCCGATTGAGCGCACCTCAATGAACTCATGGGAAGATGAGGCCTTTGTGAAGGCAGTGAAAGCGACGGGCCGTAAGAAGCTGATTATCTCCGCCCTGTGGACCGAAGTGTGCCTGACCTTCCCGGCGCTGATGGCGATGAAAGAGGGGTTTGAGGTGTATGTGGTGACCGACACCTCCGGGGGCACCAGCGTGGATGCGCACGAACGTGCTGTCGACCGGATGGTGCAGGCGGGGGCGGTGCCGGTGACCTGGCAGCAGGTGCTGCTGGAGTACCAGCGCGACTGGTCGCGTAAAGAGACATATGACGACGTGATGGACCTGGTGCGCGAGCACAGCGGCGCGTACGGCATGGGCGTGGATTATGCCTACACCCTGGTCCATAAAGCCCCGGCCCGCAAAGCCTGATAACCCACTGATGCCGGGGCTGACCACGCGTCGCCCCGGCAGGAGAGAACCATGCGTAACGCTTCCCTTTCTGCTCTGTCCTCCGGCGCGTCCGGATCGGTCACCGTCCGCTGGCTGGCGCTGTTAGCCCTCTGCTCTGCCTACCTTCAGGGCGGGCTGGTCAAGCTGCTGGATTTTCCAGGCGCCATCGCCGAGATGCAGCATTTCGGCCTGTCGCCGGCCGCGCCGATGGCGGCGGCGGTGATCGTTCTGGAACTGGTCGCATCACTGATGATCCTCAGCGGTCGGGGACGCTGGCTGGGCGCGCTGGCGCTGGCGCTGTTTACCGTTGCCGCGACCTTTATGGCGAACCGCTTCTGGCAGGTGCCGGTGACGGAGCGCGGCGGCGTGATGAATGGCTTTTTTGAACATCTTGGCCTGGCGGGTGCGCTGGTGTACGTGGCATGGAATGACAGGAGGGCGGCAAAATGAGTCAGAATAACGCAGGTGGGGCGTTTGCGCCTCTGAAGCAGGGGCTGTTCGCGGTGATCTGGGCGGCAACCATTCTCGGCAATACCGGCAGTTTTATGCGCGACGTGGCCAGCTCCTGGCTGGTCACCGGGCTGTCGTCCAACCCGGCGGCGGTGGCGCTGATGCAGACCGCCGCCACGCTGCCCATTTTTCTGCTGGCGATCCCTGCCGGGGTGCTGTCCGATATTCTCGACCGCCGCCGCCTGCTGATTTTTGTCCAGCTGCTGCTGGCCAGCGTCAGCGGTACGCTGCTGTTTCTCTCCCATCACAACCTGCTGACGGTGGAATACCTGGTGGCGCTGACCTTTATCGGCGGCATCGGCGCGGCGCTGATGGGCCCGGCCTGGCAGGCGATTGTGCCGGAGCTGGTGCCGCGCCCACAGCTGAAGAATGCGGTGGCGCTGAACTCGCTGGGCATCAATATCGCCCGTGCCGTCGGCCCGGCGACCGGCGGGCTGCTGCTGGCGGCGCTCGGGGCCTGGGCGGCCTACGGTGCCGATGTCCTGAGCTACGTGTTTGTCATCACCGCGCTGATCTGGTGGAAGCGCCCGCACAAAGCGAAAACCGAGCTGTCTGAACACTTCCTCGGCGCGTTCCGGGCGGGTATCCGCTACGTCAAAGCCAGCCGGGAACTGCACCGGGTGCTGGTTCGCGCCGCGATTTACTTCTTCTTTGCCAGCGCTATCTGGGCACTGCTGCCGCTGGTGGCGCGCAATCTTCTGCAGGGCAGCGCCGGGTTTTACGGCACGATGCTGGGGGCGGTGGGCGTGGGGGCGATTGTCGGTGCGCTGCTGCTGCCCGTGCTGCGTCAGCGGATGAAGGTTGACGGATTAATGCTGCTGTCGGCCGGGCTGTCCGCGCTGGTGATGGTGGTGATTGCCCTGCTGCCGGTTAAAGCCCTGGCCCTGCCGCTGATGGTCCTGCTGGGTGTCAGCTGGATTATCGCCCTGACCTCGCTGAACGGGGTGGCCCAGGCCGTTCTGCCGGACTGGGTGCGCGGCCGTGGCCTGGCGGTGTATCTGATGATTTTTAACGGTGCCATGGCCGCTGGCAGTCTGTTCTGGGGGCTGGTGGCGCAGGAAACCGGGCTGGTGAATACCCTGCTGATCGCCGCCGTGGCGCTGACGCTCACCGCGCTGCTGTGCCTGCGTCTGACGCTGCCGACGGGCGACGCTGATCTGCAGCCTTCCGGCCACTGGGATGAACCGGCGCTGGATACAGACGTCACGGCAGACCGGGGCCCGGTCATGATTCAGATTGAATACCAGGTAAAGGCAGAAGATCGCCCGGCCTTCCTGGCGGAAATGAAAAAGCTGTCGCTGATCCGCCGCCGCGATGGGGCCTACGCCTGGGGCATCGCCGGGCACAGCCAGGAGGCGACCACGCTGATCGAGTGGTTCCTGGTCGAATCCTGGCATGAGCACCTGCGCCAGCACCAGCGTGTTTCCCATGCGGATGCAGACTTACAGGAGAGCGTGACGCGCTTCCATCAGGGGGAGGAGAAACCTAAAGTGCATCACTTTATCTCGCTGGAATAATCCCTGTCAGGGGGCGATCTTTTGTCCGGTCGCCCCCTGCGCCGTGCTTATTCGGGCGGGTTGCTGTCCCGGTTTCCGGCCTCTAACGCCAGCAGCAGCGTCGACAGTGAGGCATCAAGCTGCGCCAGCGCACCGGCAGGCAGCGCCGACAGGATCTGCCGTTCGTTTTCAATATGCGGCCCGACCAGACGATTAATCAGCGCCAGCCCTTCAGGCGTCAGCTGTACCAGCGTGCTGCGCGCGTCCTCTGCGCTGGCGACGCGCGCCACCAGTCCCCGGGTTTCCAGACGTTTCAGGCGGTGGGTCATGGTGCCTGACGTCACCATCAGCGCGGAGAACAGGGCGGTGGGGCTGAGGCAGTGGGGCGCACCCGCACGGCGCAGCGTCGCCAGCATATCAAACTCCCAGCTGGCCAAATCAAAGCGCGAAAACCAGGCTTCCAGCTGCTGTTCCAGCAGGACGGTACAGCGCTTAAGGCGGCCAATCGGCCCCATCGGGCTGGCATCCAGGTCGGGACGTTCGCGCTGCCACTGTTCGAGGATGGTGTCGACCGCATCGCGCGGCGGTCGGTGAGAAGAAGGCTTCATTTTATCTTGACTTCAAGGTAAGTGATCAACACAATCATGATATCTTGAATTGAAGGTAAAGTCATGAACACAGGATCCTATCTGCGCGACATTATGCTGACCGCCCTGGCCCCCGCTATCTGGGGATCAACCTATATCGTCACCTCACAACTGCTGCCGCCGGACCGGCCGTTCACCGCCGCGCTGATCCGCGTGCTACCTGCGGGCCTGCTGCTGCTGCTGTTTACCCGGCGGCTGCCCTTGCGAAAAGATGTCTGGCGACTGCTGGTGCTCAGTGCATTAAATATCGGCGTGTTTCAGGCGCTGCTGTTTGTCGCTGCCTACCGGCTGCCCGGCGGGCTGGCGGCGGTGCTGGGGGCCATCCAGCCGCTGCTGGTGATGGTGCTGACCTGGACGGTCGACCGCCGCTCACCGGCGCAAACCACCCTGTGGGCATCGGTAGCGGGGGTGATTGGGATGGCGATGCTGCTGCTGTCACCGCAGACGGTCTTTGAACCGGTGGGTATCACGGCGGCCATCGTCGGGGCGGGCTGTATGGCGACCGGCGTCTGGCTGACGCGCCGCTGGAAGATCGACCTTCCCGTCCTGTCGCTGACCGGCTGGCAGCTGGCGATCGGTGGGCTGATGCTGGCCCCTGTGGCCTGGCAGATGGAGGCCGCGTTGCCTGTGCTGACCCTGCCGCAGTGGGCGGCCTATGGGTATCTGAGCCTGGCCGGGGCGCTGCTGGCCTATACGCTCTGGTTTCGCGGCGTGGCGCGGCTGCCCACGGTAGCCGTGGCCTCGCTGGGCTTACTGAGCCCGCTTTGCGCCGTGGGCCTGGGCTGGGTACTGCTGGGGCAGTCGATAACCGGTACGGCGCTGGCCGGGCTGGTCGTCGTGCTGGCCAGCGTGTTTGCCGTGCAGTGGAAAATGTCGCGCGGCCGTTAAGGCAGGGGCACTCTCTGATTGCGGATGCCCGGCGCTGCCGGGCGTCACCGTTTATTCTGCAGCGTACACGCTGCGGATCCCCTCAAAGCTCTGCAGGCGTTCACGCCACCACATCGCGGCATTGCCGGTCGCGCTGTCATTCCAGGCCAGGAACGCCTGGTCACGGCGGGTTTCGCTGTCCAGCTGGCGTTCTACCAGCGTGCCGTTTGCCAGATGCGGGGCCGCCAGATAGCGCGGCAGGTAGCCGCAGCCCAGCCCGTCAACCTGCGCCTGAACCTTGTCACTGAAGCTGTGTACGCTGAGGATCGGCTGTTCGTCGAGCACGCGCAGGTCGGTGCCTTCGGCGTGGCGCGAGGTGTCGTGTACTACCACGGCCCGGTACTGGCGGATTTGCTCACGCAGCAGCGGGGCGGGCAGCGCCGCCAGCGGGTGATGTGGTGCAATCGCAAAGGTATATTCCAGCCAGCCCACCGGCACGCAGCTCACGCCGCTGTGGCGCACCGGCTCCTGTACGGCCCCAAAGACAATATCGGCCAGGCCATAACTCAGCGCTTCCCAGCAGCCTGCCAGCACGTCCTGACGGAACAGCAGGCGGGTGTGATGATGCGCCTGATAGAACTCATCGATCAGCCCGGACAGCAGGGCAAACGGCACGGAGGCATCCAGGCTGAGGGTAAGCTGACTTTCCCAGCCGCTTTCCACGTACTGCGCCTGCTGTTCCAGTTCGCCCACGGCGCGCAGCAGAATGCGTCCTTTCTCCAGCATCAGGCGTCCGGTGGGGGTAAATGTGGCACGGTGACCGGAGCGATCCAGCAGCGTGATATTCAAATCGCTTTCCATCTTCTGCACCGTATAACTCAGTGCCGAAGCAGTTTTAAACAGCCTGGCCGCCGCTGCGGCAAAGGTACCGTGACGGTCCAGTGCATCCAGAATCAGCAGCGCTTCAAGGTTTAATCGCATGGTGTTCCCCAAACCCAAAATTTGTTTAACAACTTCCTGAATTCTTTCCGTTATCAACCGGGGCGGCCATTTCGTATTGTGTCAACACGCAAGACAAACCCGAAACCTGAAACGTAAAAGGAATAAAAAAATGTCTAAATTCGACCTGCTGGACCCACAGAACTCCGCCCTGATTTTCATCGACCATCAGCCGCAGATGTCGTTTGGTGTGGCTAACATCGATCGTCAGCAGCTTAAAAATAACACCGTTGCTTTAGCAAAAGCAGGAAAGATTTTTAACGTGCCGACGATTTACACCTCGGTAGAAACGGAAAGCTTCAGCGGCTACATCTGGCCGGAGCTGCTGGCGGTGCATCCGGAGGTGCAGCCGATTGAGCGCACCTCAATGAACTCATGGGAAGATGAGGCCTTTGTGAAGGCGGTGAAAGCGACGGGCCGTAAGAAGCTGATTATCTCCGCCTTGTGGACCGAAGTGTGTCTGACCTTCCCGGCGCTGATGGCGATGAAAGAGGGGTTTGAGGTGTACGTAGTGACCGACACCTCCGGGGGCACCAGCGTGGATGCGCACGAACGTTCTGTCGACCGGATGGTGCAGGCGGGGGCGGTGCCGGTGACCTGGCAGCAGGTACTGCTGGAGTACCAGCGCGACTGGGCACGTAAAGAGACATATGGCGACGTGATGGACCTGGTGCGTGAGCACAGCGGCGCGTACGGCATGGGCGTGGACTATGCCTACACCCTGGTCCATAAAGCCCCGGCCCGTAAAGCCTGATGACCCGGCCCCCTGCGGGGGGCATAAAGGAGAACATCGTGGACTATCCCCACCAGCCTGAACATATCACTCTGGTTATTACGCACCGCCTTTTGCCCGGCAAGCAGGACGACTATCAACGCTGGCTGGAAGCCATTATGCCGCAGGCCGCGCTGTTCCCCGGACATCTGGGTGTCAACGTCCTGCGCCCGGTACACGGTGAAATGACCTGGACCATACTGGTCAGATTCGACAATCTGGATAATCTTTACCAGTGGCTGAACTCAACGCAGCGTGCGGCACATGTGGCGGAGCTGGGCGGGTTGCTGGCGGGGAATGAACACATTGAGATGCGCCCCGGCGCGGCGTTCTGGTTTACCCCGGCCGACCCGGCGCGGGTGGCCCCCAGGCAGTGGAAGCAGTTTCTGGTCACCCTGGCGGTGATTTTCCCCTCCACCAATCTGGTTCCCTGGTTCTGGGGGGCGGTGTTGCCCGTCAGCAAAGGTACGCTGTGGGGACATTTTCTCAACGATGCCTGCGTGGTCGGCCTGGTGGTGTATCTGTGGATGCCAGCGATAACGCGTCTTTTAAAAAACTGGCTGTCCCCGCGCGGGAAAATCAGCCCGGAGAGTAATGATGAATAATGCCTCATTGATTCTGACCAACGGTAAGTTCCACACCGTTGACCGTGAAAACCCGCTGGCAACGGCGGTGGCGATAAAAGACGGTAAATTCCTCGCGGTAGGCAGCGAAGCGGAAGTGATGCAGTTTGCCGGGGACGGCACCCGGGTGGTGGATCTGAAGGGCCATACCGGGATCCCGGGCCTGAACGACTCGCACCTGCATCTGATCCGTGGCGGGCTGAACTACAACCTGGAACTGCGCTGGGAGGGGGTGCCGTCACTGGCTGATGCCCTGCGGATGCTGAAAGAGCAGGCGCTGCGTACGCCTAATCCGCAGTGGGTACGCGTGGTCGGCGGCTGGAACGAATTCCAGTTTGCCGAGCGCCGTATGCCAACGCTGGATGAGATCAACGAAGCGGCCCCGGATACGCCGGTGTTTATTCTGCACCTTTACGATCGTGCGCTGCTTAACCGCGCCGCCCTGCGCGTGGTGGGCTATACCAAAGACACGCCAAACCCGCCGGGGGGCGAGATCCAGCGCGACGGTAACGGCAACCCGACCGGAATGCTGATCGCCCGTCCGAACGCGATGCTGCTGTACTCCACGCTGGCAAAAGGGCCGAAGCTGCCGCTGGAACAGCAGGTGAACTCCACCCGTCAGTTTATGCGTGAGCTGAACCGACTGGGGCTGACCAGCGCTATCGATGCGGGCGGCGGTTTTCAGAACTACCCGGATGATTACGCGGTGATCGGCGAACTGCACGAGAAAAAACAGCTGACGGTGCGCATCGCCTATAACCTGTTTACCCAGCGTCCCGGCCACGAGCTGGAAGATTTTGAGCGCTGGACCGACATGCTGAAACCGGGTCAGGGCACGGATTTTTACCGTCATAACGGCGCAGGCGAGATGCTGGTGTTCTCTGCTGCCGACTTCGAGGACTTCCTTGAGCCGCGCCCTGACCTGGCCCCCGGTATGGAAGATGAGCTGGAGCGCGTGGTGCGTCACCTGGTCGAGCACCGCTGGCCGTTCCGCCTGCACGCCACCTATAACGAGTCGATCAGCCGCATGCTAAACGTCTTTGAGAAAGTGAACCGTGAGATCCCGTTCAACGGCCTGCACTGGATTTTCGACCATGCCGAAACCATCACCGAAGCCAATATTGAGCGGGTAAAAGCGCTGGGCGGCGGGATTGCGGTACAGCACCGTATGGCGTTTCAGGGGGAATATTTTGCCGAGCGCTACGGTCATGAGGCGGTGAAGCAGACGCCACCGGTAGCGAAAATGCTGGAAGCCGGGGTCCCGGTGGGGCTGGGCACCGACGCCACCCGCGTAGCCAGCTATAACCCGTGGACGGCGCTGTACTGGCTGGTATCCGGCCGCACCGTCGGCGGCATGGCGATGTATGACACCCAGGCGCGTCTGGATCGCGAAACGGCGCTGATGCTGTGGACACAGGGCAGCGCCTGGTTCTCCAGCGAGCAGGGGAAAAAGGGCCAGATTAAAGTCGGGCAACTGGCTGACCTGGCGATCCTTTCGCAGGACTATTTCAGCGTCAGCGAAGAGGCGATTAAAGGCATTGAATCGGTACTGACCGTGGTGAATGGCGACGTGGTGTATGCGGCAGGACGCTTCAGCCCGCTGTCACCGCCGCCGGTACCGGTTCTGCCGGAGTGGTCGCCGGTGGTGACGACGCCGGGCCACTACCGCAGCGCACCGCCGCTGGCGAACGGGCGTGTCGCCTTTGCCTCACAGCCGCATCAGTGCAGTGGTCCCTGTGGTGTACACCGCCACTCGCACGATGTCGCGCGTCGCTCCGGCGTGCCGGTGTCGGATGATAATGCCTTCTGGGGGGCGCTGGGCTGTTCCTGCTTCGCGTTCTGATTGAGGGTCAGACCTGCCTCATCCCGGCAACGCCAGCGCCTGAGCCGTTTGCAGATTTTGGATGAACCCGCGCTGGGCTAGTCAGGCCCGCTCAGCGCAGCGATCGCCGGGTCGTGATAGTTCTCATCAATCCTGATGCCTGCCGCGCGCAGTCGCGCTTCCTGTTCCGCCCGCTGTTTCGCCATGGTTTTCAACAGCGCAGGTAACAGCGTTTTCCAGCGGTGACGATCCTCATACGGAAAATAGTCCTGATACGTCTGTTGCTCACTGCGGAACACCAGGGTGTACAGGTAAGTGCCGCGTTCCTCAGGGGCGGTGTCGCTGTTCTGACGCTGTACGCGCAGGGTCAGGTATTCATTACCACGGTAAAAATACCAGTCCGCTAAAAAGGGCAGCGTTCGCCACTGCGCGTTATTGAGCGGCGATGACGGGTCATTAAACGGCGTCGTGAGGCTGGACGTGGTCATCACCTGTTCAATCCGCGCGGCGTTAGCTACTTCTGACCCCGGCAAGCGCGGATCATCCTGCATAATAAAACGCTGCCATCCGGCGGCCTGAAGGCGGCCAACCAGTTGATAGAACCACGTGCGGCTATCCGCCAGCAGGCTGTCTTCCGGCAGGCCGAGGGGGTAGAGGTTAATTTCATCAAAACGGTTGTGGTTCTCTGTGTAGACCGGGGCGGTGAAAGAGAACACCCCGTCGATAGTGAAAGGGCGATCGCCGCCGAGGATCAGATTAAGCGTATTGCCGCTTTGCGAGGGCTTGGTGAAATTATACCAGCACATCGTGTCGTCACAGTCGCGGGTCAGGTCGTCGCCCAGCGCGGACTGCATGCCGTCTGTGGCATCGCCCAGCCACACCTTAACGGTGCGGGTCACTGGCGCACTGGCGTTATCACAGCCTGAAAGTAGTGCGATGAGACAAAGCAGTAACGATTTCATCGTTAACTCTCCCGGAACGGCCATCAGCCCTGTTCTGCTTTCAGCAGCGCTAACAGCTCTTTATCGTTGAGGTGAAAGGTCAGTTTTTCCGGCAGCGGGCGTTCAAAGTCGCGCAACCCGCTTAATGAATAGAAAAAGTTGCTGTCGTAAAAGGCATTAATCGCCGCCAGCTCCGGCATCAGATTCAGCATCGGATCCGTGGGGCGATAGCCGGCACGCACGCGGGCCAGCGACTCAAGGGGTTCGCTGCAGGCATCACATCCCAGGTTTATCCCTTTTGCCCACAGTCGGTAAGCGTCTAAACGATGCCCCTCCATCCAGGCCAGTTTGCCGAGGCTGGCATACGCCGGGGCGTACCCCTGCTTAACGGCACATTCCAGCAGGGATTTCGCTAGCGGATGCATCGCCCTGGCCTGGGGAACAAGGGTTCCCCCGATCAGCGTCATCGCCTGTAGGCTGCCGCGATCGACAGCGGTCGACAGCAGGCGGTACATCGTCTTGTAGTCACGGCCGTAAAGTGAGGAGGCATACGTGTAGGTGACGATTGGGACGTCCTGCTCAATCAGTTTTTGCAGGGTGGCATTCGCCCCGGTAGTGGCGTCAGGGCTGGCGGGATAACGCAGCGTCCACAGGCTGTCCAGATACGCGGCTTTCCAGCTTCCGGCTTTGACGGCGGCCGCCAGCAGGTCTTCACGCTTTTTCCTGTTCCCGGCATCCAGCCAGAAATTATCTTTCGCATCGCCAATCGCCGCATAGTCAACCAGCTGGCGAAAAGCGGCCGCTGCCGCCGGGCTCTCCTGCGGCGTGGCGGCTTCCCCGCTGTGGCAAACGAACTTTTTGTCTTTAAACTCCGCCACTAAATGCGGTTCTGTCGCGAGGTCGCCCATGCTGCCATAGGCGGTAGGCCCGTGGTTGAATTCCTCTAACGTTTTGGCCGCTGACGCCGCGCCGCAGGCAAACAGACTGGACAGTACCAGCGCAGAAAACGAAATTAATTTCATGGGGTCCTTAGTCCGGCGCGGCACGCTGCCTGAGCCGGTGAAAGTTGATCAATGCAGGGAGGCTGCTCCCCCGCTAAAGGCGTGCGAAATCACATATCTGCGGCACCGTTCTTTTGACGGGAGCGGGATTCCTCTATTCTGTCCACCCCAGTTTTCGCCACCGGAGCGCCACAGCTTACCTCATGATGAATACATTTCTGTCAGAAAATCCGACGCAGCTTCTCACCGCCACGACGCCGCCGGACAGGCAACCGATTATTGGCGTTGTTGCCGGCGAATTCAGTAATCCGTATACCCTGACGCTGTTGAATGAGGTGACGCGCCAGCTTAACCTGCGTGGAGCCGGTACGCTGCTGTTAAATGTCGGTGACGATGCCAGCTGTCAGGCGGTTTTACGTACGGCCAGGCCGTTACCGGTCGATGCGCTGCTGTTTCTTGCCCATCACCTCAGCGCGGAACAGCTTGCCGCGATGACAGCGCGATATCCGCTTCCTGCCATCCATGTCTGCCACAGTGCGGCAAGAAAAGGGGAAGCGGCGATCGGCGTGGATGATTATGCGGCCGGAGAGCAGATTGGCCACCTGCTGCTGTCGCAGGGCTATCAGCGTTTCGGCTTTCTGAAAGGGCCGGCATCCCCGTCGCCGCTGCGGCGTATGGAGGGCTACGCGGCCAGCCTGCAGGGCGCGGGTAAAACGCTGAACAGCGTGCTGGTGGCTGGGCAGTCTGACCGGGAGAAGGCATATGAAGCGATGATGACCTACCTGAAAACCACCTGGGCCTCTGAGCGTATTGACGGGCTGTTCTGCGAAAATGACGTGCTGGCCTTTGGTGCCATGCAGGCGATCCGTGATTTTGGCGAGGGGGCACATATCGGCGTGGTGGGATTTGACGACGTGGGCGAAGCCCGTTCGTCGATGTGGAGCCTGACCACCTGGGCACAGCGTGGCGATCTGCAAATTGCTGAAGCGCTGAACCGCCTGCTGGATAACCGGCCGGATGAACAGGGCGCATGGCGCACCGGTGAATTGAAAATCCGCCATTCCCATCTGAGCCGGGAAGAGCACGGCGAAATGTCTCAGTGCGGCTGCGCCAGCCGCAGCTGACAGCGTGTGCTGCTTTTATCCATTTGCGACCTTATTCCGGCAGAGATAATCTTATCTTTGTCGGAACAGCGTGCTGGCCAGCGGCGTGATGTCTTTAAAAAAGACATTGTCTGAATTATGCCATCACTTAGTACTATGGAAGTATGTGCTATAAAATGATCTAATCTGAGCATTAATTTAGTGAAAATGTAAATATGAAAAATATTCGCCATAAAGGTTATACAAAACTCTTCCGCCCTGTTCGCAGGTGCATCTCTTAAGCTGATATAAAAGATAATCAACGAAACTCAGATGACCTTAAGATTAAATCACATCCTGTCGCAGTGTGACTTTATTGCCTAACTGATTGATTAATATAATAAAAAATTACACATTTTATATATTTTACTTCTATGATATTCAGAACCCTTGATTCGTAAAGAGTCTTAAAAATTTCCATTCTCTTATCTGATTTATTTTAACAGACATCAGTGATGTTAAATCAGAATTCCTGAAAAAAATAAATCAGATCATTTTCATTTTGTTGTTTGTCATTTCCTGGTTAAAATTTTTCTGCTTTTTTAAATAGCTAGCGGCAACCTTTTGGAACGTATTTTATTGCTGTGGCAACGGAGTGCATTATCCAAAAGAATAATGATTGTCAAACAAATCAACTAATGAACTATGAAAGGGAATATATAATGAAAAAGTTGTTACTTACTGTAGCCAGTTTGAGTCTCATGGCATCTGCTTCATCAGCGATTGCTGCTGCTGATGAAACGGTTACTGCAAGTGCTGTTTGGCAGGCGGAAGCAACAAAGCAGAGCCAATCGAGTTTGGTGATAACCCCGATTCGCACACTGCAATTTAAGTATTCAGAAAATAGTAAATCCTTTAATCAGGATACGGGCACGTTTGATGTGGCTATTCGCGGTGGTCGCCCAGACGCAAATGCGTTCAAACTTGAAGCCCGTGTCGATGATGGCAATAACGTGCTGCGCCAGGTGGGTGGGGAAAGTACGCTGGCGGTGGGTGCTCTCTACGGCAGTAAGGAGCTCGGTTCTACGCTCGGGGGATCGACCGGTGTTGGCAAAAATGCTGACTGGACCACGCTGGTAGATTCTACGGAGGAGGCCGGGAACGGTAGCTCGCTGTGGGCACTGACTAAGTCTGCAAAAGGTAAACCCGATGATAAATATAATGCCCGCGATAACTTTAAATTTATCGTGAAAAAAGCGACAAGCGATGGCACCACATCTACGTCCTTTGCTGATCTGTCAGATGGTTTGTGGACGGGTGAAGTTGCCGTTGCTTTCCGCGCAACCTGGAGCGAATAAGGTCAATGCAGCCGGGGCTCCCCCGGCTGCTGCACGTTAACGTGAAGGGAAAATCATGTTAAAAAAATCTATTATTATTTCTTTAATGACGTTGGTACTGCCTTTCGCCGCTTCAGCCATTAATGTGGGAAGAGTGACGACGATTATTCCTGCGGATAAACAATTAGTGGCAAAAGAGATAAAAAATGAATCTCCAATGGCAAGGGTTATCAGCGTTAAAATTGAGCGAATTGACTCGCCGTTAACGGATGGAAAAGTCATTGCCTTCGATAAAAAAGATGAAATACTTTTATCACCCTCACAGTTGATGATGCCAGGATCATCTAAAAATATCATTAAGTTCTGGTATCAGGGCACAGAAGATAATCAGGAAAGATATTACAGAATCACTTTTACCGATGAACCTATCACTGACGACAGCGCGGTGAGCGGGGGGAAATCTGTGCTGGCACAGGCTAAGGCGATCATCAGTACCATATTAGTCGTGCAGCCACGTAATAAAAACCTTGACTACAGCCTGACCGATGATGGGGTTTCTAATAAAGGAAATACCTCATTCAGAGTTAGCGCAATAGGAGAGTGCATTGATGGCAAAAAGGATTGCCGTGAAGTGTTTTACGTTCTCCCGGGGAAAACATACCGTTTGCATAAGGTCAATTTAAAGGCAAAAGGAACACATTTAAGTCTGTGGGATGTGGAACACTACATTGCTCTTAAATGAAGGGATTCTGGGTTTAAAAAGGTTATTCCGTGAATAATAAACTGGTGTTTTCTGGTCTCCTTATGTGGACGATACCCTTCTCTTTTGTGAGCGCCGAGGGTCTGAAACAAGAGTCTTATGTGATAGCGGGTTATCGCTTTCCTTCCGCACTTTATGGTATGTTGCAAAGCGGACTAAATTTACCTGTATTGATTGAGAATAAGCAACCCAATAGAGAAAATATATCATTAGAAGAAAAGTATATTCAGATAGGTGTTGCCACATTATATGTTGTGGATAAAAAACTTGTGCTACGTAATGTGATTATCAAAAATGAAGATGAGAGTAAAGTTCAACTCTCTGATGAGCTAATCGCTAAAATTAAAAAAATAAGTGAAGAGCATTTTGATGAGAAACTGCATGCACCTGTCTCAGACGAAGGGTATTTTACCCTGGATGGAAAGCAAATGCGCCTTATTCTTAATTTGAGCGAAAAAGGATATGGTACGTTAATCGCACCAAGACTGTTCGATCTGGACGATCCCACGAGTAAAAAACCCAGTGGAACAATAAATTATGACTTCGGGGGCTATAATAATCGAAGTTCACACAGTGGTACTAACAACTCCGGTTATCTGAACTTTAATTCGACGACGTCTCTGGGCGTGGATCATCTGAAATTTGATGGTTCACTCTATACCGGGAACAGTCTCTCCAAAGATAGCAGTGGACGGATTAATGCCGCCTTGTGGGAGCGCGATTTCAAAGGCCTGAGAACCGCCGCCGGCATGCTCGACAGCTGGAATATGCAGTCTGTGGGTTCTGTCAGTGCCCTCACCGGGGGGGAAGTGTATGGTTTTTCTATTGGTAATGCGGCAAATTCCCGTAAGCGAAATGGCAGCCTTTCATTGACGCCAGTGGTTGCTTTCTTTCCAACGGCGGGGGAAGCACAAATACGCAGAGACGGTAACCTGTTAAGTATTCAACGATTTTCTGTCGGCAGCCATGAAATCGATACGTCGATGCTACCCTTCGGCATTTATAGCATTCAGGTCGATGTGATCAGCGGCAGCAGAACCATTTCCAGCGGTACCTACCAGATTAATAAACCCTTTACCTCCAGTATGGGTGACAGCCTGCGTTGGCAATTTTGGGGCGGGGCCTACGATCGAAACAAAATCTACAGTAATAAGCATCGATACAATATCAGAACCACTCACGACATTGATAAGCAGGGTGAACATGACCGGGAAATGATGTCGCTGGTGGGATTTTCAGCGGGAAAAAGTTCAGGCAATTATGACTGGAGTATGTCCAGCTATATGATGCGGGAACATGCTCTGGCAGAGCTATGGGCTTCGTCGAGGCTGACAAACTGGTTGTCGGTTAATACCCAGGCGATGAGTGCCACGGATGGGACATGGCGAACGAATTTCGGCAGCACCCTAAGACTACCCTACGGTATAGGGAGTATTTGGTACAACTACAACCGGCTTCACAGTGGCGAATTTATCTCGCTTTATGAAAATCGCGGCAGTAACTGGGGTGTATCTGTAAATGTACCTTCTATAGGGGCGGCAAGTGGTGGCGTTATAACCTGGACCCAGGACAAAGATACCATCTACGGGTATAACCGACGTCGCCTCGATTATTCACAAGGTATTTACGCCGGGCGCTATGGGTCGATTCGGCTACGGACTGGCATCGGTTATTACGATAATAATGACGGCTTAAATAAATCGAGTAACCGGGAAACTTATGCCATGTTAGATTTCTCAATTCCGTTTGGTAATGCTATTTCGCTGGGGGTTTCTCACTCCAGAGACAGCGGGACAGCGATGAATATTGATGCCACCCACGATTTCGATGGGGATTACCTGAAGTCAGTCTCTGCTAATGTTTCCCGCTCCTTCAGCGGAGATGTCGATCGCAAAATGACCGGGGGGGCCAGTGTAGACTTTGATACACCATTTAACGCTAATGCGTTGAGTTATCAGACGGATAACGACGGGGGCTGGAGTAATACATTAACCAGTCAGGGATCGGTAGCCTGGTCAGGGATGCATATCGGGGCGGGTAAAGGGCGCGAGAGCGCAGGTGTATTAATTGATACCGGACTTCAAAGGGGAGAGAAGCTCACCCTGGATATTGATGGTAAAAAACAGCTCTTACAAGGAAATCGTAACTATATTTCTTTACCCCCTTATGCCCGCTACCGTATGGAGTTGATGAATAATGCTAATACGATGGAAAGTTATGAAATCAGTGAAGGCGCGCGCCGAACGGTTTCTGTTTATCCCGGCAATGTGATTTATCTCCAGCCCAAAGTTAAAAGAGTGGTCACCGTATTCGGCCGGTTAATCAATAGTGATGGATCTGTCGCGGTCAACCGTCAGTTGAAAAATAAAATAGGTATTGCACGGACGGGGGACGATGGACGCTTTGTCATTGATGTCGACCTCAATAATCCGCAGCTGAGTATTGCGACAAAGGATGACAGCCTCTGCTCTCTGCAACTTAATATTACGCAGAGTGACGGAGCCGTGTGGATCGGCGATGTGAAATGCGATCGGAATAACTATGTCTGGCAACAGTCATCGCGTCAAGGAGCGAAAAATCATGAAACGACTGGCTCTTAGTGCCCTGATATTCAGTGCCGCCGCACACGCTGATGTAACCCTTCCTTTTATCACTTTCCACAACGATAACTCGTTGGGAGGCGCTAATACAGGCGCTGTATTCAGCATCAACAGCGGTGGTTCTGAACTGGCAATCGGCTCGTATGAGTACCCCTCTCTGAGTGATAACGGTAACCGAACTGTGGCGACCTATGTCCCTGTCACACCCTCTCAGTCCGGGCTGGGAAGTTCGACGGATGACGTCACCTGGAAGTATAAATTCTCAGGTTTTAATAATACTGCATTTAGAGGGATGTTCTGTCCCACTTGCAGTACGGGGTATAAAGATCCCATCAGTGTCAGCAATAGTGAAATGACACTTCCTTATAATCCCACCTCGGGGTCCTTTGGGTTCGTTGGTTTAACGATGAGTGCCTCTTTAGTCGATTATTTGCTGGCAATGGGGGCAGGGCAATCAGAGACGGTGACGACGTCAGCCTACACAAAAGGGGGGACGGTACTGGCTTCGACGCAGAATAACGTTCTGCAAAAGTTGGGTAATTATAATCTGGACAACTCAGCACATCTTGAATTTTCTGTTGACCCCATTACCGGTGAAATAAATATTAAAAGTGGCATCACGGGCCAGAGATGTACCCCCTATCAGCACATTGCGCTGAGAGGATTGCTCTGCGATGTGATGAAGTACAGCTATCAGGGAAGCTCGGTGGCTGCCTACAGTGGCTCTCTGTCGCTTTCCGTTTCTAAATTGAATCCTTTATTAGACGGGTTTCAGGGAAAAGGCCTGACGGTATCGTTAACCTTTGATGAAAGGACATGGTACGACTTATCTAACGGATCGCTCGGCACTCCGGCGACGTTTGCCGACACCTTCCTTCAGCAGCCCTCGAAAGAGGGGGGGCAGGCCAGTCTGAAGATGTTTTTCCCCACAGACTTCATTAAAGCTGTCGCGCTTAAGGGCGAAGCCAGTAACTTAACCGATATTGTCACCCTGTGCCTGAATAAACCTCTGGCATCGATTGGTGCCGATTTTTGTTTTCGTCCGGGTAAGGGCATCTCTGTTATCCCAGTGGAACCGAGTATCGAGATCAAGCCTGATAATCCAGACTACGCACTGGATCCAACAGGGTATGGTGGGACAGGGAAAGGCAAGATTGGCAGCAGTGAGCCTATTACCATTCCTTACTCCATTTATACGACCTCTAAAGACCCTGCCATTGCTGTCACGGGACGTATTACGGGCCCGGGTAAACCGTTAAATGGTCAGGATTACTGCCTTTTTAGTGGTGTAGGTGGTGTCTCCGGACTTGAAGTTCCCGTACCTGGCGATGTCCTGATTGGATTATCCCGCACCCGCTACAACCACAACTGTACTGGCACGAGCTTCGATATCCCTGCGCCCTCAACAAGCCCGGGAGAATGGATGAGGCTGATGAGCCCAATTTCTGCCGATCTTTCCGTCTGGAAAACACCGCTGATATTGCAGTTCCCTATGAACAATCCTGTGTCTGCTAAAACCTATGCCGGTGGATACTGGGATGGGGTGGTGAGTGCGCAGGGGTCGATTGAAGTATCCGCGTCATGGAACTGAGGGGCCTGTGCAAAATTCTGATTGTCGGTTTGTTACTCACTTCACATACCGCTTCAGCTTTATTCCTTAAAAATCTGAACATGGAATTAGAACCCAAAAAAGGGGTTCATTATGAGGAGATCATCAATCAGACTCCCGGGAAGAAAGTTTATACTATCAGTATGGTTCAAGTTAGCCTCCCTAAAGAGAACAGTAAAGAAACGGTGATAAGTGATGGTGATTTACTGTATTCACCACAGAAATTAGTTCTTAATTCACAAGATAAAAGCGGCTTTAAGTTTTATTATAAAGGGTCTTTAGATGCTAAAGAGCGATATTTCAGGGTTAAGATAATTGAAACTCCGGTGGGAGTTGATACACTGCCTACCAATCGCAATGCATTACTTTATGATTATCGGGTTGCGGTGGAGGCTATTATGGTTGTCCGGCCAGCAAACGAGAATTTTAATTACCAGATGAATAGTGGTGAGTTGATTAATTCAGGGAATACTTTTTTTAAATATATGTCATCTAAAAATTGCGAAAAAAAGTATTCACATTCTAAATTCATTGCACCGGGTGAACACCTCTCCCTGAGTGATGAAATGACAGTCGAAAATCGCGTTATCTTATATAAAAATAAAATCATCACCCTGTCTCGTTGCCATCTTTAACGTGAATTCCCCCTGGGGATATCCCTGAGGGCATCGTGTCTTCATTGATCGTAAGGTGAAGATATAACAAAAGTAAAATAAGGAAGTTAATATGAAATCAATCAGTCTAACTGCAGCAAGTGAAATCGTCGGTGGGGCCCTCAACCCGATTGAAGCAATGACAAAAGGCGCGACAGCGGGTTATAACGCGGGGGCCAGTATCATGGGGCTGCTGGGCGGCTTAGTCGGAGTGGTCACCGGTGGTGTGCTCGGTTTCGTCGGCGGCTTTGTCGGTACTGTTAAATAACGTCAATCATCGTTTCCCTATTTAACCGTTGCATTCATTATCTTGCTCACGGTGTATAGAATTTATCAGGAGTTAAAATGAACACTGTTGAAATGAAAGTTGCAGATGAGATCGTTGGTGGTTGGGATCCTGCTGGACAGGCCATTGCTGGAGCGCAAACCGGTAAAGCTATGGGCGACAGCCTGCTGGGCCCACTGGGTGGCGTAATCGGCGGGGCGTTAGGATTAATTGGCGGATTTATTACCGGCGTGCTGTCTGCTTAAAGTTATTATTGAAATGAATAAATGGCCCCGGATGAGGGCCATTTTTTCTTAACCAATTACTGGGGTGACATGTCATCTTTATTTCGTTTTCACACCACTGAGAAAACGCCGATTATTCGGCAGCATGAATATACTGAATGCGGTCTTGCCTGTCTGGCAATGGTTTTAGGATATTATGGCTATAATACATCCATAAGCCAGCTCCGGCGTGAGTATGAAGTATCGGAAGATTCAGGGACCTCACTGTCTTCATTATTAAAGTGGTCGAGGGAAAAGGGGTTAGAAGGACGATTGCTTCAGGGAAAAGTCACTGAGCTGAAGCAGGTTAATCTTCCCGCTATCGCTTTCTGGCGTGGTAATCATTTTGTCGTGGTGGTAGGCGTAAACGATCGCGGCATTACAATCCACGATCCTGCAAGCGGGCTCCGCCGCTATAAGTATAAAGAAGCCGAAGTCCTGTTCTCCGGTTATGTTCTTGAACTGCGGCCGGCAGCCAGCTTCACCCAGCAGTCAGCAGACGCTTCTTTTTCTCTTAATCAGTTAGCCAGTAACATCACTCATCGGGTGAAGCGTCAGATCACACTGTTTATTTTTTCCTTGTTTGCATTATTGATTATGCTGATATCTCCATCCTATTTTCAGTTAGTGCTGGATGAAGCGATATCACGCAGCGATTATGACCTGGTTATTCTTCTGACTTGTATTTTTGCCATTGTCTATATATTTGATGTAGTAAACCGTTTTTTAAAGCAGATATTAGAAATTTGCTTGCGTAACTTTGCCTATGATGAGCTGAGTCAGTCAATTCGTGGTTATTTACTGCGCGCGCATACCAGCTGGTTTCGTACGCGCCCGGTAGGTGTCATTCTCGCCATTGAGAAATCACTGCATAGTTGCGCAGAATTTATTAGCAACGGCTATGTGGCAATGGCCTATTCTTTCCTGATAAGCATCTTCAGTCTGATTTTTATGATGTTTTACAGCGTTAAAATTGCGCTGGTCACATTACTTTCCATGACTGTTTTCCTGGTTATCCGTTTTGTGCTGATTAGGCCTTATCAGCGTGCGGTGGACAATGCCATCACCAAAACGGCTGAATACGAGTCTTTGCTGGTTGAAACCCAGAAAGGGATTGTCACGTTAAAAGCTAACAATATGCTTAGTAATATGAATAGCGTCATTGACCGGGCCATGCGCAACCACATCAACGGGCTGATGCATCAGGAACGTCTGTTAGCCCGCTTTGATACGGCCTCGGTGTTTGTCATTAATGCAGAGCAGCTGATTGTGGTCTGTATGGGGGCCTGGGCGATTTTACAGGGTCAGATGTCTATCGGGATGCTTGTGGCCTACCTGAGTTATAAGCGATATTTTTCTGATGCGATGGTGCAACTCGCCCATAAATATCTTGAAAAAAATGCCCTTAAAGGTCCTCTGGAACGCATCGCAGATCTCGTGAGCTACCAGGCTGATGAGGATGATTTTGGCGACCGGAAAATTGAAGTGCCACGCGTTCTGACGCTGGATAACGTGTCTTTTTCCTGGCCCGGCAAAGCCGCGATTTTGAAAAACATCAGCCTGACATTGAGCACCTCGCAGGAAACGGTCATTGTTGGCCAAAGTGGGTCAGGTAAAACGACGCTGCTGCGCCTGTTGTCCGGAATTTTGCAGCCTGGCAGCGGAGAAATCAGACTTAACCAGTACCCCCTCACGTCCTATCATTTGGCGGAACTGCGCCAGCATATCCGTATTATCCACGCGGATGACCAGCTTTTTACCGGTAGCTTAATTGAGAACATTTCAGGTTTCTCTCTTGAAGTCGACCTGAAAGAGGTGATTGCTGCATGCAAACTGGCGCAGATTCACCGTGTGATCGCCGCACTTCCACACGGGTATGAAACGAACTTTATTCCGGGTAATCCGCTATTTTCCGCCGGCGAAGTTCAACGTCTGGTGCTGGCACGCGCACTGTATGCCCGCCCTGACTGGCTATTGTGCGATGAGGTGACGGCTAATCTGGATAAACAGACTGCCAGCAAGGTACTGACCAACCTGAGATCGCTGGGTATCGGTTTGGTTTTTGTCACCCATTCTCCGGAAGTTGTTTATCAGGGCGGGCAGCTGGTTGAGTTAGAAAACGGCATCATTCTGGCTAACCCTGAAGTGCAGACATCATGATCCCGGGTTTTATGTGCCACTGGATGGCCAAAAGAGCGTGTAAGCATCACATTGCAGAACGCTTCGAGCAGAACTATTTGCAGTTTATGCGCCAGCCTGAGGGGACCTTTGATGAAGAGATTTTTATACAGAATCTTCAGCAGCGTCTTCGGCTGATGGTAACCCTGCGGAGTTTGTCACCACAACGCTGGTCACGGGTGATGAGTCCGGGGGGGCGTGATGAGATTTATAAATGGGCCACAGAGTACCTCTACCAACAGCGTACCCTGGTGCCGCTGTTAAGATGGAATGGCCTGCCGTTGGTACTGGCCTCGCTTATACAATCAGCGCCAGAGGAGATGGATTTTCTATTTATTTCTCAGGATCCCCTCTATCAACGGTTAGCAACGCTTCGTCGCTGCCGGGATAACAGTCTACTGTCTCACCGCCCGCTGGCCGTATTTGTTTTTATTGATGAGCGTTTGCCTGAGTCTCCTGTAATACCTTTTCTGCTTAATGGCAATCGCCTGCGGGTCACGGCAGTGTTCCCTCATACCCTCACTCGCCTGCATATGGAGATTCAAACGTTAATTCCTGTCGGAATGCCTGACTCCCCCTCTTTCCGGGTCATCGGGCAGCGCTATGCACCGGATGCATGGGAAGACGCTGTCGCAGCTAATTTCCAGCAGTTATGCCGCTTCCCTACGTACTGGGGGCAGTGGGACGATATTTCTGTTCTTTTATACGGGTAAGCCCATGTTGTTTATCAAGCGACGTACCAACCCTGCAGCTAAAGTGGTGAAACGGCAGTATGCACGGGTTTATAATATTCATCTCCCGGGTTTAAAAATGGCCCTGATGATGTTTGCTTTATTTTTTTTGTGTCTGATTATCTATTGTTGTGTCGTTGAATACTCTGAAACTACGCTGGCCCAGGGGGTGGTGATCAATGCCAAAGGGGATGTGCAGGTACGCGCGAAGGCCTCCGGAACCATTATGAATATCCCGATTAAAGAAGGGCAATATGTGAAAGCCAATCAGATACTCTTCAGTCTCTCACGGGATTACGGGGGGAAAGAAGGGTCTGTGATTGAATATGAAGCTGCGCATTACCTCTCGGAGATAAAACGGAATAATGACAGGATGCGTAATATGACCAGCTCAGTCGACAACCTTAAGCGAAACCTGACCCGGCAGCTGGCGATTATTGACGATCAGATTAGCGCATCATCTATTAAAATAAATAAGGCGAAAGAGTTGGTCGCGAATACGCAGGAAACCCTGAAATCTTACACGTTAATTGAGAAAAAGGGCTATGTCTCTAAAAATGATTTGAATATGCGCAGGAACGACGTTCTGAATGCCCAGCTTAATCTCAAACTTGAAGAGTCAAATCTTTTACAGCTGCAAAGTAATAAAAGTTCAATTCGTGATAATACACAGTATCAGATAGATGATCTTAAAACGCAGTCACTCTACCTTGATAATCGTAACAGTGAGATTGAACGTACCCTTGCGACTCAGGGAAGTAAATCACTGACTATGCTGGCCCCGACTGATGGATATGTGGTTGCGATCAACTTCCCACCAGGTAAGGCCGTCACACAGGATACGGAAGTAGTGGTGGTGATCCGCCATGATACCAGCAGCCCGCTGGAAGGATATATTTATATCCCTTCTGATGGTGCGGGACGGATCAACGCCGGTGATAAAGTAAAAATTCGTTTCGATGCCTGGCCTGTTGATAAGTACGGAACTGTCACTACGACACTGGAAGATTTCGTTCCGATCACCATTGATACGCGGTCATTGCTTGTTCCACTACCACAAGGTAAAACATATTATCTTGCACGGGTTCAATTACCTCCTTTTTTCACTGACTCGGGAAAACGGAAAAGAATGCTGCTGGGGGGAATGACGCTTAATGCGGATATCGTTCTTGATAAACGTCCTCTTGTTGTTTTGTTACTGGCTCCGCTGGAGCGTGCGCGCCAACGTTTTCTTTCTTTCTAGTCATGCTCTTCGGTATATAAATTTTCCTGTGAGATGATTTTTAATGGATAGCAAGGAGAACAATTATCCAGATTAGGCTGGTTTATTCTGCCTTGCATCCGATTTTTTGCTATTTTCAGTTTCCCTTACAAAGGTAAGTGGTAATGGGATCGATGAAAAAAAGATACTGACCATTATTCTGTTTTTTTATTTTTAGATAGATGTCTTTATTGGATTCCAGGAAAAAACGAGGAAAGAGTTTTTTAATATCGTTTTCATCAGTATTGTCTGTAGGGAATTTGATGTTTTTTATAGAGTGAAGAAAGTAACTTTCCCCATTATGATTAAAGATGAAAAATATTCTGCGCGAGATTTCCTGTTCACGACCATCATTCATTTTAATATTTCCGTCTATACCGATATAACCTTCCTTTTTTTCAAATGTGTAACTTATCAGTAGATTTGACGTGGATGCTGAATTATGTTGCACAAGATTTATTAAACAGGTGAATGTTGTCGGACTGCGTGTTTCCTTCAGGAGTAAAAAAGAAGTTATCGAAGTTAATATGATAATAAAGGCGATGCTCATTATTAATGATATTTTATACATGTTTTAATTACCCAAAATAAAGTAATCTGAAATGCACAGGCTGTGATCACCCTTTTTTCTTGAGCAGCGCAGCACTGAGACTCTTGGCAACTGAGGAAGAGCATCAATATAAATCCACGGATAGTTATTACAGGCACTGTAAAAAGGTTCTGCATAACGTAGTGTTTTATTCTGAATTTTTCCAAAAACGATATCCGGTGAGACATAAACATTACACGCCGGTGGGCCTGAAACAGGAATGTACTCTTGCAGATACTCTATAGGTGTCAGTTTTTTAACTACCATATAGGACATCATTGAAAGTATTCCCAATCCTGAGATAAGGATAAAAAGAGGTAAATATCGCTGATAAAAAATGCTGTAACCAGACTGCTCTGCAGGGTTGTTATTATTCAGGGATTTTGCAGATATGAACGATGGGCGACTATCAGATGACGGTGTTGTTGATTCGAGTTCATTTTTAATATCGATCTCATCCTCTGTAGAGATATGTGTTTCCGTGATGACTTCTACGTTATGTTGATTGATATCAATGAGTTGCTCTGTCGCCAGCTTAGTAATGTGACAATCATTTGACAGAGTAATCCCTATCCGTGGGATGGTGACGATGAGCTCTTCTTCAAAGCCTATTTTTTTTAACCCTTTTCTGAGGATAGAGATATTTTGATAGAAAGTGTTCGGTGAAACATGTACTCCATTTTTAACCCAAACTTCATCCATGAATTCTTGCTGACTAACAATAATTCCGACTTTTTTTATCAGTAGTAAGAAACAACGACTGGCGGGGGAGTTGAGAATCACCACATTTTCAGGCGAATCTAAACGACGTAAAATGCTTTTAGCAGGATGGAATTCTATCCAGTTATTTATGATGTAATGATTGTGCATGTTATTACCTCTACAGTATTTAAGGTTATTAATAAATATATCTTTTATTTCTGAGCGGATTCCTGGAGGTAAATGACAAGATCCACCCTTTTTTTATGTCACTACTTAACGTAGCGCAAAGCCGGGATTAACAATATTTATTGTTGTTTTACGCTATAAGCTGTTTTTCTTTTTTCTCCTGGTGAAGTGATGCCGATTGCTGATGTTCATATTTCATAAATGAACACAGCATTTTATGAATAAAATTTCTAAAAGTTTATTTTCTGTATGCTATTAGTCTGTTTTTGCACAATTTTTAATAGCTAGCCGGATGTTTCTGTTTATATCCGAGAGGAATTGGAAAAAAATCATTCTTGTATTGATAGCTTTTAAGGGAGCAGGGCGTTTTTCTGCCTGTGACAAACCCCCGGGAGAGAGATGGCCAAAAATCAACTTATTGATTTAACGAGCATTAATTCCCCCGTTAAATGATATCCTAAGCGGTTTTTGTTTCGATTGTCAGTCACTATCCCGCCAGTGGGCCGCAATAATACTTTAGGCTGTTTTTATGCTTGGTTTCCTAAAGAAGCTGAATTTATAGTGGCTTATTGTTGTCATGCTCTTGTCTTTTATTTTTAATAACATCGCAGGCTGTAACCTTGGGAGAGCAGCCATATGATCTCAATCTCCCTTGCGGATACCATGCGGTATTTCTCTGTTGAAGAGGATGATTCTCGCCACTGATGATTATGCTGGATGCCGGTATGGCTATTTAGAAACAAACATTCCAGGAATAACGCATTGATATTAATGGTTATTGCTACGGTATGTTCAGTGTTTTGTACATTTGTCACGAGATTAAATTTTTTTATCTTATAATCGGGGAAGTATTTATCAAAAGCATATCTAAGATAAATAGAAGTGTAAAAGTACTCAATGATTACTAAAATCCTTTTCATTCCGCCTTCTCCTTTTATCTTTTTTTGCTCTTTCCGTAGCAAGAAGATCAGTATAAAACACTAATGATTTTTATTTAGGTATCATGGGGTTTTTGATGCTGTTCTTATACGTGCTGGTTCCTCCTGACACTTTAATTCAGTGATGGGAGGATAGTCATAACAGCGCTCTAAAAAAAATCAATTTTCCTTAATTGATAAATAATAACAACTCATTAATTACTTCAATAAATTAAAATTATCTAAAAACAAGAAGTTAGATGTGCTTAAGGGATGCGTGAAAAAGAAGGTATGAATTGTTGTGAATCTTGTCGGCGCTCACTTAACCTCAACCCATTTTTATCGCTGTCTGCTGGTTCATTCAGTGAAAGACGTGCTCTAATTCCGATACACTCGCCTGTCTATTTCATCATCACTAAAATTGATTTGCTTCTGTGCCTGATAAAAAGCCTTTGAGTGAATATTCTTCGCGGGCCTTCATGGCTTCGTTAAACAGAAAAAACCAGTTTAAAACTAAACTTTTGTTATTTATTGACCGTTTTTTTAGTTATCGCCCTTTTTTATCCTGTCTGATGAATGAACGAAAAAAGGCCGGATAGTTTACTATCCGGCCTGGAAAGGGTTCTTTTATCGTGTGCGGGCTAATGTTCTCTGCCAGCGTTCATTAACGCATGGTGACAAACTCTTCCGAGCCGGTCGGGTGAATCGCCACGGTATTATCGAAGTCTTTCTTGGTCGCGCCCATTTTCAGCGCCACGGCGAAGCCCTGCAGCATCTCGTCCATGCCGTAGCCGATACCGTGGATCCCGACGATTTTCTCATCGGCACCCACGCACACCAGCTTCATGCGGCACGGCTGGCGATGCTGTGTGACGGCGGTGTACATGGCGGTGAATGACGATTTGTAGACTTTCACCTGGTCATCACCAAACTTCTCACGCGCTTCCGGCTCGCTCAGGCCTACCGTACCGATCGGCGGATGGCTGAAGACCACGGTGGGGACGTTGCTGTAATCCAGATGCTCGTCCGGTTTGTTGTTAAACAGGCGCTCGGACAGGCGACGGCCTGCGGCGACAGCCACCGGGGTCAGCTCAACGGCGCCGGTGTTATCACCAACGGCGTAAATACCTTTAACACTGGTGTTCTGGTATTTATCGACGCTGATGTAGCCCTTTTCATTCAGTTTGACGCCGGTGACGTCCAGGTTCAGGTTGTCGGTCATCGGCTCACGGCCAATTGCCCACACCAGGCAGTCTACCGTCTGCTCTTTGCCGTTTTCCAGCTGTAAGGTCAGGCTGCCATCGGCATTTTTCACTACCGCTTTTGGAATCGATTCGGTGTGCAGCGTCGGGCCTTCGGTGTTCATTACTTCCACCAGCGTGTCGACGATCAGCGGATCGAAGCTGCGCAGCGGGGCATGTTTACGCACGTAAAGGTGGGTTTCAGAACCCAGCGCATTCAGTACGCCGGCAATCTCCACGGCAATATAACCGGCACCGACGACCGCCGTACGTTTTGGCAGGGCCTGCAGTTCAAAGAAGCCATCGGAGTTGATGCCATGCTCCGCACCCGGAATGGTCGGCTGGGTTGGGCGACCGCCGGTGGCAATCAGAATATGGTCGGCGGTAATTTTCTCGCCGTTGACTTCAACGGTGTGCGCGTCGACAAAACGGGCATAGCCTTTGATGACATCGACGTTATTTTTACCCAGGACGTTATCGTACGAGGTGTGGATACGGTCAATGTAGGCGCTGCGGTTTTTCAGCAGAACGTCCCAGTTGAACTGGTTAACGGTGGTATCGAAGCCGTAATCCGGGCCGTAGTTATGGATCGCTTCAGCAATCTGGGCCGCATGCCACATCACTTTCTTCGGCACGCAACCAACGTTAACGCAGGTGCCGCCCAGTTCTTTCGCTTCGATCAGCGCACATTTCTGTCCGTGCATGGCTGCACGGTTAATGGAGGCGATTCCGCCGCTGCCGCCGCCGATAGCAAGGTAGTCATAATGTCTGGTCATCGAGTCTTCCGTTTAAGTGAGAGTCTGTCCAAACTGGCTGCAACGATGACGCCGGTCTGGACAGACCCTGATTGAGTTAAATCAGCTGGCGTAGAGTGTAACGCCACAAGGGGAAAAGCCGCAAAGGTTGCGTCTATGATTGTGATAGGGGGAGGCACAGAGCGAACCCTGTGCCTTAGTGTATTACGGTGTCAGCACGGTCTGCATCAGCAGGCGGTTCAGGGCGCTGGCATCGCGGCGCGGCGCATCGGATAGCGGCGGGCGATCCTGCCGGGCCAGCTGATGTTCAATAAAGGCATGGATGTGCTCGCGGCGCGGGCCGATCTCCGCTTCGCCCGCCTGGCGCTTACTCACCAGCAGAGCGTCAATCTCCGCCCGCAGCAGCGGATCGCTGACTGTTTCTGCCATCAGCCGGTCAAAACGCATCGGCGGAGCGCCTCTCCCGGCTTCAATCCACAGCACTGCCAGCAGCGGACGCAGCACGTAGAAATCCTTTTTCAGCCGTACCTGTTCGCCCTGTAAATAGCCACGAAAATTCTTCTTCGCCATCGACAGGTAGTGATAGCGCGCCCGCAGATCGCTGAAGAAGTCCGGCACCAGACTGCGTAATGCCTGCACCGTATCCGGGTGCTGGCGGTAGACCAGCGGCGAATCCAGCCACTCCATCAGCGTCGGGTTGGCCGCTTTCAACAGCCCCAGCGTTTTACGCAGCTCCCAGCCGCAGACGTCCAGCTCACTGTCGATCGGCAGTTCGATCACATCGCGCGGTGGCTCGACGCGCAGATACCACTCGGGTTGATGCACATAGATAAAACGTACGTCATAGTCGCTGTCGGGGGAGGCAAATCCCCAGCCCCGGCTGCCGGATTCGCAGGCATACAGCACGCGCACATTGTGGCGGGCTTCAATCGCGTTTAATGCCGCCAGCACCCATTCCCGCATCGCCGGGCTGACGGCTTCTTCCGTTCTCATTTCCTGTTCCTTATCCTTTTACACACACCACCTGACGCAGCGTATGCACTATTTCCACCAGTGACGCCTGGGCAGCCATCACCGCATCAATATCTTTATAAGCCATCGGGATTTCATCGATGACGTTGCTGTCTTTGCGGCACTCCACGTGTGCCGTGGCGCGCTGCTGGTCGGCGACCGTGAAGCGGTTTTTGGCTTCGGTACGGCTCATCACCCGCCCGGCACCGTGGCTGCACGAACAGAAACTCTCTTCATTGCCCAGTCCGCGCACGATAAAGCTTTTGGCACCCATTGAGCCGGGAATAATCCCCATTTCGCCTTTCCGTGCCGACACTGCGCCTTTGCGGGTGATCAGCACCTCTTCACCAAAGTGCTGTTCACGCTGCACATAGTTGTGGTGGCAGTTAACCGCCTGTTCTTCAGCAATAAACGCCTTCGGCAGGGCCTGCGCCAGTGCCGTCAGCGTCTGTTGCATCATCACCTGGCGGTTATGTCGGGCAAATTCCTGCGCCCATTCCACCGCCTCCAGGTAGTCGGCAAAGTGCTGGCTGCCTTCGCTGAAATAGGCCAGATCGCGATCCGGCAGATTGGCGATGTGCTGGCGCATGTCCTCACGGGCGAGGGTAATAAACAGGTTGCCGATGGCATTGCCCACCCCACGGGAACCACTGTGCAGCATCACCCACACCCGCTGGGCTTCATCCAGACACAGCTCAATAAAATGGTTACCGGTGCCCAGCGTGCCGAGGTGGTGATAGTGGTTGGTTTTCAGCAGCGCCGGGTATTTGTCGGTAATGCGTTTAAACCCCGCTGCCAGCGCCTGCCAGTGGCTGTCTACCGTCTGCGGCGGCGACTGCCACGCCCCCCGATCGTGACGGGCGCGGCCCGTGCTGCGACCGTGTGGCACTGCGCGTTCAATCGCTGTGCGGATACCCAGCAGGTTATCCGGCAGATCGCTGGCCAGCAGCGAGGTGCGCACCGCGATCATGCCGCAGCCAATATCCACGCCCACTGCCGCCGGGATAATGGCCCCTTTCGTCGGGATGACGCTGCCGATGGTCGAACCTTTGCCAACGTGTACGTCCGGCATCACCGCCAGATGTTTATAGATAAACGGCATCCGTGCCGTATTCAGCAGTTGCTGCTGGGCTTTCACGTCCACCGGCACGCCTTCGGTCCACATTTTTATGACGGCCGCGCCTGGCGCGGTCAGCTGTTGCATGCTCATGGTCACTGTCCTTTTATCTGTACCAGTCCGTTCAGCACCTGATCCAGGCCGCCGAAAACGGAAATCTTATCAATGCGTTCTGCCACCCTTTCCAGGGTTTCCAGCTCTTTCAGGCGCAGTGCGACCGGGTTGTTTTCCATCACTTTGGCCGTGTTCAGCAGCGATCGGGTGGCGGCCGTCTCTTCACGCCGGCGGATCACGTTAGCCTGGGCGGACTTTTCCGCCTCCACCAGGCGGGTCAGTATGGTCTTCATCTCGCCCGGCAGAATGATGTCCTTCACCCCGAGGGAGGCCACTTCCATGCCGTACGCCGCGATATTCTGCCGGATCTGCGTGCTCACCAGCTCATCAATCGCCTGCTTGTTTTCCAGCAGTTCATCCAGGCTGCGCGTGCCCACGGCCTCACGCAGCGCAAACTGCAGCTCACGGTAGAGGTATTCCAGCGGTTTGGTCAGCTGCGCATACGCGCTCATCACATCGCTGTACCGCCAGTTAGCCGCCAGGTTGATGCGCAGGCTGACTTTATCACGCGTCAGGATCTCCTGGCCGCTGACTTCCAGCGCCTGTACGCGGGTATCCACCACCTCCACGTCGACCTGATGGTTAAAGCGCCAGTAGCCGCTGGCCCCGGGCGGCAGCAGTGCCTGCGGCATACCGTCGACCTTCAGGATACCCACATGCCAGGCCGGTACCTGCACCAGCAGGACGCCGGCATTGCCGGTGACCACGTGCTGACGGAGCTGGGGCTGCATCAGGGTGGCGACGAGGGACGACGGAATTTCTACCGTATCGGTCGACAGCAAATCGATACGCTGCGGGCTGCCGTTCAGCCACCACAGGCGGCGCGTACCCGGCGGCAGGATCTCCACCAGTTGATCGTTTTTATAGTGCAGCCCGACGTGAGTTTCTGGCACGGCGACCGTCTGGCAGAACGCGCTCACCCACTCGGGGTGATACTGCTGCAGGTAGTCGGCCAGCATGCTGTCCAGCGGCTGATGAAGCTCAAAGGTCGCGACCTTGAGCTGGCGTCGCCAGTCGCGGAGTCGGTGCTCCCCGGCCGGCAGAATCTGTTGGTATTCGTCGTTCTTTGACAGCAACGCGATTTGACCTTTCCGTATGGTGATATGTCTGAACATCTTTTTCTCCTTCATTTAGGGTGCACCACGGAGCACGGGCGTCAGCGTGAAGCCTGGGGGAGCACCGGAGCGGCACCCGGTACAGCGGCGGCGCGACGATGATGCCCCAGACCCGACGCATCAGCCGGTGCTCCGGGTGGGCTGCTGACTGCACAGCCGGGGTACTGCTATCAGGCTCTTTGGAGAGAGGTGCGAAACCGGGAGTCGAACCCGTTCTGGCCCTGTGCCTTCGCAAAATGTCTTCGTGCTGACGGAACGCCTGCGGGAAAACGGTCATCCGTTCCCGGTGCGCCGGCTGGGTTCATAACCCGGGCATCATTCAGCCTGTCGACGGGATAACTATTGCCAGAAGCGTGCCAGAAAAGAGAAAATGCTGAAATTATTTTTAATTCACTGATAATTAACATTTTTATTTTATGGCAACAGAAAGGTGTTGCTGTGCATGAAAGGGTAAATTTATCCTGTGGGATAAATATTGCGATAAAAGGATAAGGCATGAAGCGCAGAGTGGTGATAGGTATGCTGGGGACCACCCTGGATAAACGTGGTAAACGGGAGAACCGCTGGAATAAATGGCGGCCTACGCTGGGGCTGTGTATGCAGCCTGACTTGCCCGTGGACCGCCTGGAACTGCTGCATCAGCCTGACCGCCAGACAATGGCACAGCAAATGTCGGAAGATGTGGTGCTGGTCTCGCCGGATACCGAAGTGAGGCTGAATCCAATTACGCTGAATGATCCGTGGGATTTTGAGGAGGTGTATACCGTCCTGCTCGATTTTGCCCGCCACTATCCCTTTGATACAGAGAATGAAGAGTATCTGGTGCATATCACCACCGGTACCCACGTAGTGCAGATCTGCTGGTTCCTGCTGACCGAGGCGCGCTACCTGCCCGCCGGGCTGCTGCAAACGGCACCCGCCCCGCGGGACCAGGAGAGTGCCAGAACGGAAGGGGTATATACCCTGATTGATCTCGATCTCAGCCGTTATGCCACACTGACCAGCCGCTTTATGCGCGAACGTCAGGAGTCGGTCTCACTGCTGAAGGGGGGCATTTCCACGCGTAATGCGACGTTTAATCAGCTTATCGATCAGATTGAGCGGGTGGCGCTGCGGTCCGATGCGCCGCTGCTGTTGACCGGCCCGACAGGAGCAGGAAAATCCTTTCTGGCGGAACGCATCTACCAGCTGCGCCAGTCGCGTCACCGGGTCAGCGGCAGGCTGGTCGCGGTCAACTGCGCCACGCTGCGCGGGGATAACGCCATGTCTACGCTGTTTGGTCATGTTAAAGGGGCGTTCACCGGCGCGTTGCAGCCGCGTAACGGCCTGCTGCGGGAAGCGGACGGCGGCATGTTATTCCTTGATGAGATCGCCGAGCTGGGGCTGGATGAGCAGGCCATGCTGCTGAAAGCGATTGAGGAAAAGCGCTTTCTGCCTTTCGGCGCAGATAAAGAGGTGAGCAGCGATTTCCAGCTCATCGCCGGCACCCATCGCGATATGCGCCAGTGGGTGGCTGAAGGACGCTTTCGTGAGGATCTGTATGCGCGCATCAATATGTGGAGCTTTACCCTGCCGGGGCTGGCAGCGCGGCGCGAAGATATTGAACCGAATCTGGACTTCGAACTGCTGCGTTTTGCCAGTGATGCGCAGTCGCAGGTGCGTTTTGAGCCGCAGGCGCGTCAGCGCTATCTGCAGTTTGCCTGCGCACCGGCTGCCCTGTGGCGCGGTAATTTCCGTGAGCTGAGCGCGTCGGTCACCCGAATGGCGACCCTCGCTGATAACGGCCGCATTGAACTGGCTCAGGTGGAAGAAGAGATTGCGCGCCTGCGCGCAAGCTGGCAGGGGGAACCCGCACTGGCATTGCCGGACGCGCTGGATCTGTTTGACCACAGCCAGCTGGAGACGGTGCTGAGAGTGTGCCGTGGGTCCTCTTCGCTGTCGGAGGCCGGACGCACGCTGTTTGCCGTATCGCGCCAGCAGAAGAAACAGCCCAACGATGCCGATCGGCTGCGTAAATATCTGGCGCGTTTTGCGTTAGACTGGGACAGCATCAAGTCGGGTGGAGCACCCGGACAATAACGGAAGGAGTCAGTGGATTATGCAACTGCAGTTTTTAGGCACCGGGGCCGGCACCCCCGGCCGCGAGCGTAACGTCACCAGCATCGCGCTGGATCTGCAGGGCGTGCGCAATGCGACCTGGCTGTTTGACTGCGGGGAAGCGACGCAGCATCAGATCCTGCGCACCCCAATCAAGCCGGGTAAGATCGAGAAGATCTTCATTACCCACCTGCACGGTGACCATATTTTTGGCCTGCCGGGGCTGCTCACCAGCCGATCGATGAACGGCTCGACCGATCCTATGACGATTTACGGCCCGGTCGGGCTGAAAACCTTTGTCGATACGGCGATCGCGCTGAGTGGCTCGTGGCTGACCTTTCCGCTGGACATTGTGGAAGTCCGGGCCGGTGAGGTGTGTTGTGATGAGCACTTCCGCGTGACGGCCTGGCCGATGACGCATCCGGTGGAGTGTTACGGCTATCGCATTGATGAACATGATAAACCTGGCGCGCTGGATGCGGCGAAGCTGGCTGCCGACGGGGTGCCAGCCGGGCCCTGGTTTTACGACCTGAAGCACGGGCGCAGCGTAACGCTGCCCGATGGCAGGACAATTAACGGCTGGGATTATGTCGGAGAGAAAATCAAAGGCCGCAGCCTGGCGATTTTTGGCGACACCGCCCCGACGGCGGCGGCGAACGAGCTGGCGGCGGGGGTGGATCTGATGGTGCATGAGGCGACGCTGGAAGTGGCGATGGAAGAGAAAGCCAACAGCCGCGGGCATTCCACTACCGCTCAGGCGGCCAGGGTGGCGCTGGAAAGCGGAGCAAAACGTCTGATCGTGACGCACCTCAGTACGCGTTATCTGCGGGCTGACTGTGAACGACTGCTGGAGGAGTGTCGGGCGGTGTTTCCGCACACCGAGATGGCGCACGATTTTGCGATCTTTACGCTGTAGTGGGGGGCCGTTTACGCGGCCGCCCCTGCCGGGGATTATTCCGGCACAATCCAGCTGACTTTAGAGTAACCGGTACCGGACGGCACCAGCACTTTCTCCAGCCACGGCAGCACGTTTTTCATCTGCTGCTCCAGCTTCCACGGCGGGTTAATCACAATCATCCCCGAGGCGGTCATACCAAAGCGGTCGCTGTCCGGGCGCACGCCCAGCTCAATCTGCAGGATACGGCGGATGCCGGTGGCCTGCAGTTCGTTGAACATGCGCTTGATCTGCTGACGCAGCACCACCGGATACCACAGCGCAAACACGCCGGTACCAAAGCGTTTATACCCTTCCTGAATACCCTGCACCACGGCCTGATAATCACTTTTCATCTCGTACGGCGGGTCGATCAGGATCAGCCCCCGGCGTGACAGCGGCGGCAGCTTGGACTTGAGCTGCTGATAGCCGTCGGCACGGGCCAGGCGTGCGCGGTCGTCTTTCTGAAACTCGCTGCGCAGCATCGGGAAGTCGCTGGAGTGCAGTTCGGTCAGCTGAAGCTGGTCATACTCGCGCAGCAGGTGGCGGGCAATCAGCGGCGAACCCGGGTAGTAACGCAGTTTACCGCCGGGGTTGTAGTTCTTCACCACGCTGATATACGGAGCCAGCTCTTCCGGTAAATCATCCTGCTGCCAGATACGCGCAATGCCTTCCAGGTACTCTCCGGTGCGCTCCGCATGTTCACCGCTTAACAGGTAACGCCCGGCGCCCGCATGGGTATCAAGGTAGAGGTAGGGTTTTTCCTTCTCATTTAACGCGCTGATAATCAGGCTCTGCACGGTATGTTTGAGAACGTCGGCATGGTTGCCGGCATGGAAGCTGTGGCGATAACTGAGCATGTATTGGGATAATCCGGATGGTAAAAGCGAGCGTGCCGCCGTCGGGCGGCACAGGTTGGGGGTATTATAGCGAAAACGGCTTAAAAAAGCGCGTTCAGGTCGGGATTCGCTGCCACATCGGGTAAGTAAAGAACAGCAGGTGCAGCATATTAAAGGCAAAATGCACCAGCGTAGAGACCCAGAGCCGGCCGCTCCACAGCCAGGCCAGCCCGTAAATCAGCCCGGCGAGCGTGGCAAACAGCACCAGCAGCAGGCCGCCGGAAAAATGGGCAAAGCCAAACAGCAGGGCGGCAATGAACAGCGCCCGTTTATCCCCCAGTAACTGGCTCAGACGCTGCTGGATATAGCCGCGAAACAGTGCCTCTTCCGCCAGGCTGACAAAGAACAGATTGGCCAGCATAAAGGCACCCAGCCAGTCCGGCAGGTGGGGTTCTACTCTCAGCCCTCCGGCCAGCGTGGCCAGTAGCAACAGGAGCGGAAGTGACATCACCAGCACCAGCCACCAGAGCGCGTTAGCCGGGGGCTTTGCCGGGCGCTTCAGCAGGGTGGGCAGGCAGGCCAGTAACAGGAATGGGATCAGCGCCTTGTCGATGTTGTAATAAAAAGTAAAAGGCGCGCTCTGTGGCCCGACACGTTCGCCGGAAACAATAATCAGATTATTAAAGCCCGGGATGGTATGCAGCATCAGGGCGATCGCGCTGACTACCAGCACGATTTCACCGGGCAGGGAGAAGGCATTGGGTTGCTTCTGATTACCGCAGTAGAGGGCGACCGTGCCGATAATCGCCAGCGCCACTATCCCTGGCGGGAGCAGCGTCTGGTCAAAGACCGCCAGCCCGAGTGCAATAGCGAGCAGGATAAGCGAACTGCGAAGGTAAAAAGGTAGAAACAGCAACGAGGCCGCCAGCGTATACCACATAAAAAAACTCCCTGTTTGTAACGGAGTAATACGATGTATTTAAGCGGAAAGGAGTATGCAACGCGCACCCTGGTGTGGCAATGCGTAAAGTGCGGTGAAAATCGGGCTTCGCACGCCGGGAATGCCCCCGCCCGGGCGCAGGCCCATTGATTTTCACGCCACTAAACCCCATCTTAAAAAGATTGCGCGCATCTGTGCGCCCCATACCAACGATTAAAGGACTGCGCTATGACCAATCCGTTACTCTCCGATTTCACGCTTCCCCCTTTCTCCGCCATTCAGCCTGAACATGTGGTTCCGGCCGTGACTCAGGCGCTGGCGGACTGCCGCGCGGCGGTTGAAAAGGCGGTCGCACAGGGGGCGCCGTACCGCTGGGATAACCTGGTACAGCCGCTGGCGGAAGTGGATGACCGTTTAAGCCGCCTGTTTTCACCGGTCAGCCATCTGAATGCGGTGAAAAACAGCCCGGAGCTGCGTCAGGCCTACGAGCAGACGCTGCCGCTGCTGTCCGAATACAGCACCTGGGTGGGACAGCACGAGGGGCTTTATCAGGCCTATCGCAACCTGAAAGAGGGTGAACACTTTGCTGGCCTGGATCTCGCACAGAAAAAAGCGGTCGATAACGCGCTGCGCGATTTTGAGTTGTCCGGGATTGGCCTGTCGAAAGAGAAGCAGCAGCGCTATGGCGAAATTTCCGCCCGCCTGTCAGAGCTGGGGTCGACCTACAGCAACAACGTGCTCGATGCCACGATGGGCTGGAGCAAACTGGTTACTGATGAAAGCGAGCTGTCCGGAATGCCGGAGAGCGCACTGGCTGCCGCCAAAGCCCAGGCCGAAGCCCGGGAGCAGGAAGGCTGGCTGCTGACGCTGGATATTCCAAGCTATCTGCCGGTGATGATGTACTGCGACAATCAGGCCCTGCGCGAAGAGCTTTACCGTGCTTACTCTACCCGCGCCTCCGATCAGGGCCCGAACGCCGGGCAGTGGGATAACAGCGAGGTGATGGCAGAAGAACTGGCGCTGCGCCACGAGCTGGCACAGCTGCTGGGCTTTAACTCTTACGCGGAGAAATCGCTGGCCACCAAAATGGCGGAGAACCCGACCCAGGTCACGGACTTCCTGACCGACCTCGCCAGACGTGCCCGCCCGCAGGCCGAGCAGGAAGTGGCCCAGCTGCGCGCCTTTGCTCAGAAAACCTTCGGCGTGGATGACCTGCAGCCGTGGGATATGACCTATTACGGTGAAAAGCAGAAACAGCATCTCTACACCATCAGCGACGAACAGCTGCGCCCTTACTTCCCGGCCCAGCGTGCGCTGGACGGCCTGTTTGAAGTCGTAAAACGCATCTATGGCATCACTGCCAGCGAACGTCACGACGTGGATGTTTACCACCCTGACGTGCGCTTCTTTGACCTGTTCGACGACAGCGGCGAGCTGCGCGGCAGCTTCTATCTTGATCTGTACGCGCGTGATAACAAGCGCGGCGGGGCATGGATGGATGACTGCGTGGGCCAGATGCGCCGCGCCGACGGCACCCTGCAGAAGCCGGTCGCCTACCTGACCTGTAACTTCAACCGTCCGGTCAGCGGCAAGCCAGCGCTGTTTACCCACAACGAAGTCACTACCCTGTTCCACGAGTTTGGTCACGGTCTGCACCACATGCTGACCCGGATTGAAACGCCGGGCGTATCGGGTATCAGCGGGGTACCGTGGGATGCCGTCGAACTGCCAAGCCAGTTTATGGAAAACTGGTGCTGGGAGCCGGAAGCCCTGGCGTTTATCTCTGGCCACTATGAGACCGGTGAGCCGCTGCCAAAAGATCTGCTGGATAAAATGCTGGCAGCGAAGAACTACCAGGCGGCACTGTTTATCCTGCGTCAGCTGGAGTTCGGCCTGTTTGACTTCCGCCTGCACGCCGAATATGACCCGGCGAAAGGCGCGCGTATCCTGGAGATACTGAAGGAGATCAAAGATCAGGTTGCCGTGGTGCCGGGGCCGTCTTGGGGCCGTTTCCCGCATGCCTTCAGCCACATCTTTGCCGGCGGTTACGCGGCGGGATATTACAGCTATCTGTGGGCTGATGTGCTGGCGGCGGATGCCTATTCCCGCTTTGAGCAGGAAGGGATCTTCAACCGCGAAACCGGACAGTCGTTCCTTGACAATATCCTGACGCGCGGCGGTTCAGAAGAGCCCATGGAGCTGTTCAAACGCTTCCGGGGCCGTGAGCCACAGCTGGACGCGATGCTCAAACACTACGGCATCAAGGGTTAAGCTCTCAGTGAACATCTGTCTGTTAGATGAAACGGGCGCCGGAAACGGCGCCTTATCTGTCTTAGCGGCCCGCTGGCAACTGGTGCCGGATGACAACGCGCTTATGGCGCTGGTGCTGACCCCGGAACATCTGGAGCTGCGCAAGCGTGATGAGCCGAAGCTCGGCGGCATCTATGTTGATTTTGTCTCCGGAGCGATGCTGCACCGCAGAAAGTTTGGTGGCGGTCGTGGGGAAGCGGTGGCGAAGGCTGCTGGCGTCAAAAGCGGCTATCTGCCAGACGTGGTGGACGCCACGGCGGGGCTGGGGCGCGATGCGTTTGTCCTGGCATCCATTGGCTGCCGGGTACGTATGCTGGAGCGAAATCCGGTGGTGGCGGCGCTGCTCGACGACGGATTACGTCGCGGCTATGCCGATCCGGAGATTGGTCCCTGGCTGCGCGAACGCCTGACGCTGCTGCATGCCTCCAGTCTGGATGCGCTGACGGATATCCGCCCGCCGCCGGATGTGGTCTACCTCGACCCGATGTATCCGCATAAGCAGAAAAGCGCGCTGGTGAAGAAAGAGATGCGGGTTTTTCAGTCGCTGGTGGGGCCGGATATTGATGCCGATGGGCTGCTGCTGCCTGCGCGGCAGCTGGCGAAGAAAAGGGTGGTGGTGAAGCGCCCTGATTATGCGCCACCGTTAGCCGATGTCGGGACGCCCAATGCCGTGACCACCAAGAGTCACCGTTTTGATATTTATGCGCCGCTGGCCTGAGGAGTCGTTCCCGGCCAGCACGTCGTTACGAATACCCCGTCGTGGCTGACCTTCTTTTCGGGTCAGCCAGTCATTCCGAACCCATCTGATGGCAGACCTTTTTGCCGCCAGCCAGTGGATCCTTAATCGTCTTCGTCATCGCGCAGCGGTACGATCAGCATATCGATATGAACGGTGTTGATCAGCTGGCGCGCGGAAGACATCAGCTTGCTCCAGAAGTCCTGATGGTGGCCGCACACCACCAGATCCACCTGATACTGTTTAATGGCATCGACCAGCACCTGGCCGAGATCGCCGCTGCCGCTTAAGGTTTCTGCAATCGGATACCCAGCGCTGTTGGACAGGTCCGTCAGGGCGGTATGGGTCTCTTCAGAAATGCGTTTCTGCATATCACCGAGGTTAACGTCAATCAGACCGGTGTAGAGATCTGAATAGTTCACATCGACGTGGATCAGCGAGACCTTCGCGTCATAAGGGCGCGCCATGGATACGGCCTTGTCGACCAGTAGCTTACTTTCCGGCGACAGATCGACGGCAATCAGGATGTGTTTATAAGACATTTTGAAAACTCCTTTTCACGTAAGTGTTAAGACTGAGTATAGCGAAAATTGTTTCCAGGTGTTGTGCCCCGGGATGGCGTTTGCGAGGGCGATCAACATGAATTTTGCACCCTGGATCCCTTAAGCCGCAAACATCGCTGGAAAAAAATGAAGCATATCTCCTACACTGATAAAAGACGGTAGCAAACGTCCCTTGTTTTGCCGTCCTGCTTGCAGAAATCATCTCAATAAATAAAGGCTGGCGAACCATCGGGAATATACCCGGTTTTGCCGCGTATCGCATTTCCTGATGAAAGTCCGGGAGGGGATCATGATCAGCACCATTGCGCTTTTCTGGGCTCTTTGTGTCGTTTGTGTGGTGAATATGGCGCGCTATTTTTCATCGCTGCGGGCGCTGTTGGTGGTACTGCGGGGCTGCGATCCGTTGCTCTATCAGTATGTGGATGGCGGCGGGTTTTTTACGTCTCACGGACAGCCGAGTAAGCAGGTCAGGCTGATTGGCTACATCTGGTATCAGCGCTATCTCGACCATCATGATGATGAGTTTATTCGCCGCTGTCAGCGGCTTCGTGGGCAGTTTGTCCTCACCAGTGCCCTGTGCGGACTGGTGTTTATCAGCCTGATTGGGCTGGCTATCTGGCATTAAAAAAGGGCGACCCCAAAAAGGGTCACCCTCTACATCGGTGCAGAACGGCTTTTTTGCGCCGCCCTTCAGGTCGATTGCGAAGACCGGTCGACCTCAGCGGATAGTTAAATCAGCTTCAGCGCCAGCCAGTACAGCACACCGGAAAGCACAATCGACACCGGCAGAGTAAATACCCACGCCAGCAGGATGTTCTTAATGGTGCGACCCTGAACGCCACCGCCGTCAACCAGCATCGTACCGGCAACGGAAGACGACAGGACATGAGTGGTTGAAACCGGCATACCGGTATAACTCGCCACGCCAATCGACACCGCTGCTGTCATCTGTGCCGACATGCCCTGCGCATAGGTCATGCCTTTTTTACCGATTTTCTCACCGATGGTGGTGGCAACACGACGCCAGCCAATCATCGTTCCCAGCGACAGCGCTAATGCCACGGCCAGAATGATCCATACCGGAGCATACTCGATGGTATTCAACAGATCGCCTTTCAGCTTGCTGAGGAAACGTTTGTCGTCAGACTTGGTCTCCGGCAGCTTGGCTGCTTTTTCTGCGGTATCAGAAATACACATCAGCAGACGGCGCAGCTGGCTGCGCTGCTCCACGTTAAGCGCGTCGTAGCTGCTGAGGTTATTCAGCAGCCCCTGCGCCCGGTGGATAGCAGGCAGGGCGCGTGCCGCATCACAGTGGAACTCATGCGGCCCTGAAGGCACCTCTTCCGGCGTTGGTAGCGCAGGCGGTGACATCTGGATGATATGCGTCAGTGAACTGGCATGCTGCTGGTAATACTGTTCCAGATGGTTGACGGCATCGCGGGTGCGAGTGATGTCATAACCGCTGGAGTTCATATTGACCACAAAGCCTGCCGGTGCCACGCCGATCAGGACCAGCATGATCAGGCCAATGCCTTTCTGACCGTCGTTGGCCCCGTGCGAATAGCTGACGCCAATCGCCGAGACAATCAGCGCGGTCCGCGTCCAGAACGGGGGCTTTTTCTTGCCATCGATCTTTTCACGTTCGGCCGGCGTCATATGGATACGCTGGCGTTTTTTACTGCCGCTCCAGTAACGACGCAGAATAAATACCAGGCCACCGGCGACCACCAGGCCAACAATCGGTGAAATAATCAACGACATAAAGATGCCAATCATTTTAGGAATGTTCAGCGCATCCACCACCGAGGTGCCGGTCAGCAACGCGTTGGTGAGGCCAATACCGATAATGGCACCGATCAGGGTATGCGAACTGGAGGCCGGTAACCCGAAATACCAGGTACCAAGATTCCAGATAATAGCGGCAAGCAGCATGGAAAAGACCATGGCCAGCCCGTGAGCCGATCCAACATTTAACAGCAGATCGGTGGGTAGCAGATGGACGATAGCGTAAGCCACGCTTAAGCCGCCCAGGAGTACACCAAAGAAGTTGAATACCCCGGCCATGACAACCGCTAACTGCGAGCGCATTGCACGGGTGTAGATCACGGTTGCTACCGCGTTGGCCGTATCGTGGAAGCCGTTGATTGCTTCGTAAAATAAAACGAACAACAGAGCAAGAACCAGAAACAGGCCGGTATGTAAATCAAGACCAGCAAACAGATGCAGCATAAGCGTTACGCCATTTTGGAGGACATGAACGCGGCGCATTATCAGCGACAAACCGCACCCGGGGAAAGGGAAATATAGACTTTTTTTGACACTAATGTGTCAGGACGAGGAGGGTGCTGGGTGAAAGTATCAAAAAATCATAAAGTTACAAAATGTTTCCCCGTCAAAATGGTGCGACGCTGGTATCCCTGCCGTCGACTCACTACAATCAGCGTTTTTGCAGGTCGGCACGGGGTGTGTGGTGGAAAAGTTTGACGTTATCGTAATTGGCGCGGGTGCGGCTGGCCTGTTTTGCGCAGCCCAGGCGGGGCAGAAAGGGCGGCGCGTGCTGTTGATTGATAATGGCAAAAAAGCCGGGCGTAAAATTCTCATGTCAGGCGGCGGCCGCTGTAACTTCACCAACCTCTATACCGAACCGGCAGCCTATCTGTCACATAACCCGCATTTCTGTAAGTCGGCCCTGGCGCGTTATACCCAGTGGGATTTTATCGATCTGGTCACCCGTCACGGCATTGCCTGGCACGAAAAAACCCTGGGTCAGCTGTTCTGTGACGACTCCGCGCAGCAGGTGGTCGACCTGCTGCTGAAGGAGTGTGAGAACGGGAAGGTGACGCTGCGCCTGCGCAGTGAGGTCCTCTCCGTCAGCCGTGATGACAGCGGCTATACGCTGCAGCTGAACGGCGCGGACGTGCAGGCAGAAAAGCTGGTGATCGCCAGCGGCGGGCTGTCAATGCCGGGGCTGGGGGCGTCGCCGTTCGGCTATAAAATAGCGGAGCAGTTTGGCCTGAAGGTGTTCCCGACCCGCGCCGGGCTGGTGCCGTTTACCCTGCATAAACCGCTGCTTGAACAGCTTCAGACGCTGTCCGGCGTGTCGGTGCCGGCGGTGCTGACCGCTGAAGATGGCACGGTGTTTAAAGAGGCACTGCTGTTCACCCACCGTGGCCTGTCCGGACCGGCGGTGTTGCAGCTGTCCAGCTACTGGCTGCCGGGGGAGTTTGTCACGGTTAACCTGTCGCCGGGCCAGGACATTGATGCGCTGATTAACGATGAGCGGCAAAGCCATCCGAATCAGAGCCTGAAAAATACCCTGGCGAAGCTGCTGCCGAAACGGCTGGTCGAGTGCCTGCAGCTGCTGGGTACTGTGCCGGAGTGTACGCTGAAGCAGCTGAACAGCCGCCAGCAGGCCGATCTGGCCGCCGCACTGCATCAGTGGCGCGTGCAGCCCAACGGTACTGAAGGTTACCGCACGGCGGAAGTGACGCTCGGCGGGGTGGATACCAGCCAGCTGTCGTCAAAAACGATGGAGGCGCGCGACGTGCCTGGCCTCTATTTTATCGGTGAAGTGGTGGACGTGACCGGCTGGCTGGGAGGCTATAACTTCCAGTGGGCGTGGAGTTCCGCCTGGGCCTGCGCGCAGGCGCTATAGCCTCTTTCAACCTGTACTCATCTGATCCCCTGGCGACAGGGGTGATAAGGCTGAATTAAATAGCGCGCGATCTAATCGTTTACAACTCTCCTTCCCTGTGTCATTCTCGGCAAACTAAATAGCGCACTACTTAATAGCAAGCAATACAGGAACCTCCCATGAAACTGAAACTCACTGCCTCCGCTTTGTTACTGGCCAGCCATGCCATGAGCGCCTTCGCCGCACCTGAAGAAAGCACGCCTGCTCCGACGGCTGGCGTTGCGACCTTTTTGAAAGCATTAAACAGCGGCGGGGGTAAGCCTATTGAACAGCTTTCGCCGCAGGCAGCGCGTGCGGTGCTGACGGGTGCCCAGCAGGGGGCCGTTCTGCCACCCGCAGAGGTGTCAGAAAAAGTGATCACGGTGTCAGGAAAACCGCTGACGCTGACGGTGGTTAAACCGGCCCAGGCTGGCGGGATACTGCCGGTATTTATGTTCTTCCACGGCGGCGGCTGGGTACTGGGGGATTTTCCGACGCATGAGCGTCTGGTTCGCGACCTGGTGAATGAGTCGGGGGCGGCGGCGGTCTTTGTTAACTACGCCCCTTCACCTGAGTCCCACTATCCGGTGGCGATCACCCAGGCCTACGAGGCGACGAAGTGGGTAGCCCTGCACGGTGCTGAGATTGGCGTGGATGGTTCGCGGCTGGCGCTGGTCGGTAACAGCGTGGGGGGGAATATGGTCGCGGCCGTCGCCTTGCAGGCGAAACAGTTCCACACGCCGGCAATCCGCTACAGCGTCATGCTCTGGCCGGTGACCGATGCGCGTACAGACGATGCGTCTTATCATCAGTTTGCGGAAGGGTATTTCCTGACCAGAAATATGATGAAATGGTTCTGGAACAGCTACGCCCCCTCAGAAAAAGACCGCAACAATATCCTTGCCTCGCCGCTGCGTGCCAGCCGTGAGCAGCTTCAGGGCTTACCACCAACGCTGATCCAGACCGCAGAGCTGGACGTGCTGCGCGATGAGGGCGAGGCATTTGGTCGTAAGCTGGACGAGGCAGGCGTCCCGGTCACGGTCACGCGCTATAACGGTATGATCCACGATTACGGCCTGTTAAACGCCCTGAGCAATGAGCCGACGGTGAAAACTGCCCTGCGCCAGGCCTCGTCAGAGCTGCGGTCGCACCTGAAGTGAATGATAAAGCCAGCCTGTGGGCTGGTTTTTTAGCATCTTGAAGGGGCTGCTGTCTGCCGGACCGGTTACCGCATCGGCGATGGTGCCAGAGAAAAATGCGGATGAAGGCCCGCCAGCAGCAACAGGAATTCATATTCCGCCTGGCCGAGCTGGCCCGGGTTGCTGGCCGCTTCTTTGGTCTGCCAGACGCGCAGGCTGAGGCCAAACCGCTCGGCAGCGCGCTCCTGTGAGAGCCCGGCGGCGAGGCGAAGTTCACGTACGTTGGTTTTCACCGGTACAAAGTGCGGGAGAGGTGAGTTTGGCATAGGCGATTCCTGTATCTGTTTTTTTTAGTTGCTGCATAAGTTTTCCCTGGTGTTACGAGTGACTACTAAAAATAAAGCCTGCACTACTTTAAATAGCACGCTATTCAATAGCGCATTATGTTTGTGTATATGATTGTGGCATTAACCGGGAAAAAGAGAAGGGGAAGTTGATTAAATATTTCTTTCGTCAGACGATAATATTTTTTTCAAAGTGGGAGGGTGAAAAGGGAATGCCGCAGCGCATAAGCCCTGGCGGGGCGGCATTCCCTGTTAATTACTTTTTCCATTTGCACTGATAGGGCCAGCCTCTGGCGGAAAAGCCGTTTCTTTATCCCTTAGCTTTCGCCTCATTCTGTTCGCGGTGTGGTAGCCCCTGAGGCCTGTCGGTAAAGGCGTGCAAATCGCGATACAGACTGGCCATGTAAAGCACGATCACGGCTGAGAAGGGCAGACCACAAATAACCACGGCGGTCTGCATTGCACTGAAGCTGCCCGCATACAGCAGGCCCGCGCAGACCAGCGTGGTGACTGATGCCCAGAATATGCGTAGCCAGGCTGGCGCATCATCGTCATTGGTCCCTCCCTTGCTGGAGAGATTGGCGATCATGAGCGTACCGGAGTCTACCGGGGTCAGAAACAGCACGAAGCTGATAATAATCGTGAAACCGGCCGTGATTTTAGTGAACGGCAGGTATTCAAACAGTTTGAATACGGCCATGGGCGGATCGCTCAGTGCAACCTGGCCCAGGATATGATCGGCATGCTCAAGTACGAGGCTGATGGCGGTATTGCCAAAAATAGAGAGCCAGGCGAGGGTGAAGCCCAGCGGGATCAGCATCACACCGAAAATCAGCTCACGAATCGTTCTTCCCTTCGATATGCGGGCAATAAATAAGCCGACGAAGGGGGCCCAGGCCACCCACTATGCCCAGTATCCGCGCACAGACGATTTAAATGGTTATCAGCAGGAGGGGTTTGGTCCGATGGACCGCACCGTTACGCCCCGGGGCCGCCGCGCCAGTACCGCCCGGGGCTATCTGGATCAGGCGCGCAGGCGTCCTAATCTGACGATTGAGATCCACGCCGTTACCGACCGGATCCTCTTTAAGGATAAGCGGGCCACCGGCGTGAGCTGGCTGCAAAAAGAGACGCAGCATACGGCCCATGCCCGGCGTGAAGTCTTACTCTGCGCGGGGGCGATTGCTTCCCCACAAATCCTGCAGCGCTCAGGAGTAGGGCCTGCCGGCTTGCTAAAAAGTCTGAATATTCCGCTGATTCACGATCTGCCCGGCGTTGGGGCGAATTTGCAGGATCATCTTGAAATGTATCTGCAGTACGAGTGCAAGCAGCCGGTGTCGCTGTCCCCTGCACTGAAGTTACATAATCAGCCGTTGATTGGTGCTGAATGGCTGGCAATGGGAACCGGTATTGGGGCCAGTAATCACTTTGAGGCAGGCGGGTTTATTCGTAGCCATGAGGAGTTTGACTGGCCGAATATTCAATATCATTTCCTGCCAGTGGCAATTAACTATAACGGTTCTAACCCGATTAAGACCCACAGTTTCCAGGCGCACGTCGGCTCGATGCGTTCACCCAGCCGTGGACGCGTGCAGATCGTCTCGAAAAACCCGCATGACCATCCCAGCATCCTGTTTAACTATATGTCACAGGAGCAGGACTGGCGTGAGTTTCGGGCGGCCATTCGCATCACCCGGGAGATCATGCAGCAGCGCGCGCTCGATCCCTACCGTGGCAAGGAAATCTCGCCGGGGGCAGGCTACCAAAGTGATGATGATCTGGATCGCTTTGTACGCGAACATGCGGAAACGGCCTACCATCCGTCATGCTCAAATGCGATGGGCTATCATGACATGGCCGTGGTCGGTAACGAGGGTAAAGTCCACGGCATGGAAAACCTGCGCATTGTCGATGCGTCCATTATGCCGCGGATCACCACCGGCAATCTTAACGCCCCGACGATTATGATCGCCGAGAAAATCGCCGATATGATCCGTGGACGTCCACCGCTAGCGCGAAGTGACGTGCCGTACTATGTCGCCAACGGTGCCCCGGTACGCCATCGCCGGGATAAATAACCGACGTGTTTACCCACAGGCTTCCGGTCGCCCGTACCGGAAGCCCTCTGCAGGTCAGCGAACGTTACGGGTTCCAGAGGTGGATGCCGTCGCGGCCGGTGCGCTTCACGTTGTACAGTGCCTGATCGGCATGGCGCAGCCACTGATGAATGGAGTCGGCGCTGCCCGCCGGGGCAATGCCGATGCTGACCGAGCACTGAAAGTGCGGGGAGGCCGGTAAACGTATCTGCGCAATTTTTTCCTTCAGTGCGGCAGCCAGCATCACAATGGTGTTGCTGTCTGCATCACGGACAATCACCCCCAGCTCATCCCCACCGAAGCGGGCGGGAATATCCCGGATACCTACTTCCGTGCGCAGCAGCATGGAGATTTCAGCCAGCAGATAATCTCCGGCCTCATGGCCGAAGCGGTCGTTGACCTGCTTGAAGTTATCCACATCCAGCAGCATCAGCCAGGCATGACCCTCCCCGCGCTGGGTGCGCAGATATTCGCTTTCCAGACGGCGGTCGAACAGGCGACGGTTGGGGATTTTCAGGCTGGGGTCCATCAGCGAAATGCGTTCCAGTTCGCGATTCTTTCGGCGCAGGGTCAGGGTCAGCTGGTAGGAGACGGCGCTCAGCACCAGCATATAGCAGGTGGCAAGCGGCAGCGTCAGCCAGACCGTGCGCGTGCTGAACGTGGTCACCAGCGGCATTCCGGCCACGCTCCACGCGGGAATAAACGCCAGCAGGAAAGCGGCAATCGCCGGTTTGAGCTGCGGCCAGCCACCGGCCGCATAGCGGTCTGAGGCCAGCACCGCCATAATGATAAAGGAGGGCACCGGGCTGATGCCCATCAGGGCGACCCAGATACCGCCGAAGGCGGCATCGATCGTCAGATTACGCCGTTCCGTTGCCGTCGGATCCCATGATGAGTGAGCCAGTATCCACGCAATCACCGGCCAGACGAAAGCATTAATGCCCAGCAGAATGGCCAGCCACAGCCCCCGGTCCAGTTCGGACAGTACAGAAAGAAACGGGAAAAAACATAAAAAGGTGCCCAGTTGCCGCATGGCGAACATGCGACGAATAAAGCGTACAGAGCGCTGTTTTAACTGTGTGTCGTCAGGAGAGTAATAGTGCATGAATACGCGACATTGAGCCGATCAATGCTGCAGTGTATCGGAAAAAAAGTAGCCTGTTCGTTATTTTATCGGGTGGGAAGAACAATGCCGGCCAGTCTGCGCAACCGGCATAGTTCCTGGTAAAAATTATCTCATTAAAACGAGTAGTTAGCCGATACCGTGACGTTTCGCGGTGCGCCATACACCACATAAGTCCCGAGGTAATCGTAATACTCTTTATCGAACAGGTTGTTAATATTCGCCTGAACGGAAACCTGCTTCGTGACCTGGTAGCGGCTGAACAGATTCACCAGGGTCACCGGCGACTGGTCAATATAATCCGCCGGGGCACTGGCAACGTTGGCCCAGGTTTTGTTCTGCCAGTTTACGCCGCCGCCAACGGTCAGATCCTGCAGCATCGGCAGACGGTAGCTGGTGAACAGCTTCGCGGTAGTCCGCGGGATTTCCGGCATCACGGCAGTGCCGTTACGCTGTTCGGCAATGTAGCGTGATGCACCGAAGGTCATCTGCCAGTTGTCGGTCAGCGCGCCGTTCACTTCAAATTCTACGCCCCGGCTTACCGCATCAACCGAATCGTACGCATATTCTGTGGTGTTCGGAATATAGACGTAGCTGTTTACCCCCAGGCCGTTTTGCTCGGTACGGAATAACGACAGCGATGCAGTCAGGCGACTGTTCATCCAGTCGCCTTTCATACCCGTTTCGTAGCTTTTTCCCGTCACGGGGGCGAGATATTTCGCGCTGCTGCTGCGTGTGGTTTGTGGCTGGAAGATACGGGTGTAACTCGCGTACAGCGAGTAGGTGTCATTAAGATCGAAAGTCAGACCCGCATAAGGGGCGACTTTATCACTGGTGTTTGAGCCTGATGTACCGTTGGCGCTCCAGTCGGTATAGCGGGCACCCACTAACAACGACAGTGGGTCAGCCAGTGAGAAGCGTGCGGCGGTGTAAACCGATTTCTGGCGGATAGTATCAGCCAGTGAATTTGTCCACGGTGACCAGGTCCCTTCGGTGACGCTGCCGTTCCAGTCGTGATAGTTACCGGTATCTACCCCTGACAGGTCTGAGAAGCTGTTATAGAAGGTATTTTCCTGTTTGCTGTAGCTGCCGCCGACCATCAACTCGTGAGAGCGTCCCAGCAACTCGAAAGGGCCGTTGGCATACAGATCGACGCTGTCCGTAGTACGGCGGCCTTTGTTCCAGCCGCTGTACAACGTATTACCGGTGCCGGTGACTTTATCCGGGTAACCATCAGAGTACATCAGACGTGTATCGAAAGTCGTTCTGGTGTGGCTGCCGCTGACCTGTGCCTGCCAGCCGCTGTCGAATTTTTGCATCAGCGTGGCAAAGATCTTGTTGGATTCTTTGTCACTATAGGCCCAGTCCGCACCGGAGTTGAAACTACGGTCAAAGTGGGTACGTTCGCCGTTACTATAGAACGTCGGGATGCCGCCCCAGCTTGGGTCTTCGGAGCTGCTGTCCTGGTAATCCCAGCCCAGTGACAGCGTGGTGGAATCGGTTAAATCGGCATCCAGCACCGTAGAAAGAAATTTCTTTCGGGCATGGTAGCGATCAAGCCAGCTGTCATTTTCCTGATAACCCCCGATGGCGCGGCCGCGTAGGGTGCCAGATTCATTTAACGGCACGGTGACGTCCCCGACGTAGCGCTGTTTATCCCAGCTGCCGGTTTCTGCAGACAGCTTACCGGTGACCACTTTGCTGTCGGCATGTTTTCGCACCATATTGACGGAGGCTGACGGGTTACCGGAACCCAGGGCCAGGCTGTTCGCACCGCGAATCACTTCGATACGATCGTAAATGGCGGTATCCGAACGGGTATCGCCCAAGTCCCAGACATCGGTCACCACGGTGGGCACGCCGTCGAAAAGGTAGTTATTAATCAGGAAGCCGCGGGAATAATAGTTTGATCGGTCGGAATCGATATTAGAGGCCGACACGCCCACCGTGTTGTTCAGAACATCGCCCACGCTCTGCAGTCCCTGGTCTTGCATCCGTTGTTGACTGACAATAGAAACAGACTGCGGAATATCACGCACGGTCAGCGGCATTTTGGTACCTGCGCTGGTGACTGGAACGCTGTAATCCGTGGCGGCCTGGGCTGCTGCCGTATCCGTATTCGCCTCCACGGTCAGCGTATCGGTTTTGGCGCTGTCGGCGGCAACGGCGGGCTGCAATACAGACATTACCAACAGTGCGGCAAGCGACGGGGTGAGAATACGTGAGGCAGATAATGGCGCTGAGTGAGGCTGCTTACGGGATTTAGAGCGAGACATTGGCACGATCATTCCTGGAATAAGTTGCTGATGTTGAGTCAATACCTGCACCGGGCACGAAAATATCTACCGATTATCCTTAGGCGGTATGAGTACTCTGACTGATCCATGAAGTAGCGGCGAGGTTCACTGATACGGCAATCAGGCAGATTAGCGCCTGTAATGATAAAGCAAATGAGAACTATAATTATTTGATTATGAGATGTAAATATTTATTCATCGTGAAGGGAACTAAATTGGGGGCGAGAAACCTGTGCGGAAACGTACCATGTTCTCTCTTTATTCAGGGGACAATCCTTTATCCGATTGTCCCCTGTTGAGACTGCTGTTTACGGATTGGCCGTGAACTGTTCTGGCTGTTTCAGCAGCGCACGTTTCTCTGCCACGTCCTGCTCCGTTACGGCGGGAGCCGCATTGCCCCAGCTGTTGCGAATATAGGTCATGGTGGCGGCCACCTGCTTGTCTGACAGTTTCCAGGCAAACGGCGGCATCGCCCCACTGGTCGGGTTACCGTGTGTCACCGCGCCGCGTCCTCCCTGCAATACGGTGGTGATCAGCGAAGAGGCATCCGGTGCCATCAGTGCCGGATTATCCGCCAGGCTGGCCGCCAGATGAGGAATGCCTTTGCCGTCACTGTTGTGGCAGGCGGTACAGTTGGCAGAATAGACATTCGCCCCCATGCGCATCTGATCACTGTCAGCGGAGAGCGGCGCGGGTTTCTGGCGATCAGAGCCCGGCTGTGACTTGATGTAAACCGCGATGGCTTTCAGGTCGTCGTCGCTGAGATGCTGGGTGGAGTTGGTGACCGCTTCGGCCATTGGCCCGGATGCCACCGCCACATGGTTGCTACCCAGTTTCAGATACTGCACCACCTGCTCGTCGCTCCAGCCGCCAATACCGGTGTAACGGTTACTGGTGATCTCTGGTGCGTACCATTCGCCAAGATTGCTGCCCTGCAAATACTCGCCGGTATCACCGCCAATAATATTTTTTGGTGTATGGCATGCGGCACAGTGTTCCAGCCCCTGCACCAGATAGGCCCCACGATTCCATTGTGCTGACTGAGTACTGTCGGGCGCAAACGGTGCGTTTTTAAAGAACAACAGATTCCATCCCATCATTGCCAGACGGATGTTATACGGGAACGGCAGGCTGGTTTCCGTCACCTTTTTATTCACCGGTTTTACCGAACGCATGTACATCCACAGGTCGTGCATATCCTCGTCACTGACATTAACATAGGCGTTGTACGGCATGGCTGGATAGAGATTTTGCCCCTCTTTCCCCTTGCCGTGGCGCACGGCACGATAGAAATCACGTTCGGTCCAGTTACCAATGCCGGTATCAGCGTCCGGAGTAATATTACTGGCAAAAATGCCGCCAAACGGCGTACTGATCGCGTAGCCTCCGGCGTAGGCCTGTTTGCTTTCCGGTGCGGTATGGCACGCCACACAGTCACCCGCCAGCGCCACGTAATGACCCCGCTCAACGGCTGCTGCATCATCGGCGGTGAGCGGGTGTTTCATCAGAATCTGGTCATCTGCCACATTGTCGGCGCGCGTATTGCCGTTTTGATATAGCAGAACACCCGCCAATGCTGCTGCAATGGCGAGAGTACCCACGGCTAATTTGATTTTATTCATATCACACCTTCACCAGCGGGCCGGGGGTTTTCAGGTACTGCTCAATGATGGCTTTCGCTGTCCACAGACTGAGTGCACCAATAGTACCGGTCGGGTTATATCCGGCGTTATTCGGGAAGGAGGAGGCTCCAAGCACAAACAGGTTGTGCGCGTCCCAGCTCTGCTGATAACGGTTCAGCACGCTGGTTTTCGGGTCAGTTCCCATCACCGCTCCCCCGATGGTGTGATCGCTGGCAAAATTGTATGGCGAGTAGTTGCCTGCGGCGGAGTTGGTACCAAGGACAATTTCAGCCCCCATCGCCTTGCCAATCTCCACGCTTTTTTCTTCGATAAACTTCGCTGAGCGACGGTCGTTCTCGTTGTAGTCGAAGGTCACGCGCAGCAAGGGATTGCCGTTGTCATCGTTATATTCCGGATCCAGATCGAGGTAGTAGTCCTCGTGCGAGAAGCTGGTACCCTGGCCAAAAATAAAGGTGCCGTTCTGGAACGCGTGGGTGTAAGCTTTTTTCCACGCCTTGCCCCAGCGTGGTGTGCCAGGGGGCAGTGCATCAGCATTGCCGATAGGGCGCGCGCCACGTGCCACTACCAGAATCCCGGCACCACCAATAAAATTGAGATCGCTGTGATCGAAGTTATCGCCGTTGAAATCATCCACCTGCTGCGACAGCGCCCCGGCACCAATGTACTGGTTGAGGTTCTCATCTTTGAAGAACAGGCTGGCCCCGGAGACGGTCTGGAAACTGTAAGCACGGCCGACCACGCCCGTTTTAGTCACTGGATCGTACGGCTGGCCGATTTTCGATAGCAGCAGCAGGCGCACGTTCTGCATCTGGAAAGCAGACAGCACCACGATCCCGGCTGGTTGCTCCCACTCTTTTTTATTTTTGTCGAGATAGGTGACGCCTGTGACGGTCTTGCCATCGGCGGCTTTGTTGACCCGCACTACAGCGGAATCGGTCAGCACCGTAAAATTCTCACGCTGCATCAGCGCCGGGATCACACAAGCATTGGGGCTGGATTTGGAGAAGTTGCCACAGCCGTAATAGAGGCAGTAACCGCAGTAGGTGCAAGGGCCCATTCGTACGCCGAGCGGGTTGACATAGGCGCGTGATGTCTGGCCTGCCGGCACCATAAACGGATGCTGGCCGAGGGATTTCGCTGCATCACGGAACAGGTCTGTCAGACGCATACTTTCCAGCGGTGGCAGCGGATATTCGTTGCTGCGGTTGCCTTCGAACGGGTTGCCGCCCTCAACGATCTCCCCATTGAGTTTGCCAGCTTTACCGGACACCCCGGCGATCTTCTCAAAGCGGTCGTAGAACGGCTCCAGCTCGTCATAGGTCACTCCCCAGTCCTGTAAAATCAGTCCCTTGTCGATTTTCTCTTTGCCATAGCGTGCTACGGTCTGACTGTAAGGTTCCAGATCCCACGGCGTGAAGCGCCAGGCCATACCGGCCCAGTGGGTGCCAGATCCCCCTACGTTGTAGCCCAGTTCATTCAGGTTCCAGTCGCGCGATGGCAGGGCTTTCTGAGTGATGTTATTGCGGAACGTGGTGGTTTCAACGGCGGGTGGAAGCAGCATACTGCGGCGCGTATCCCAGCGCAGTTCATCGGTATCAATTGACGGTGGAAAATCGGTGGCGGTTTCGAACCACGGGCCACGTTCAATGGCAACGACATTCAGGCCTGCGCGGGTTAGCTCTTCGGCGATCAGAGAGCCGCACCAGCCCAGACCCACAATGACGACATCAGCGTTTGGACGGACATTTTTCATTTCGGGACTCTATTACTCAATGGCATAAGCAGCCGGATTACAGGGTGTTGTCGATCAGGCTGGTGGGGATAATATTCAGCTTCTGCCCTTTTTTGCTCAGCAGATCGCGGAAGTCGTAACGGGCACCGGGGAAGCCCAGCATCTTCCAGCTGGTCATCTCTTTATTGCCGCCATAGATCGGATCGGCGAGAAAACCTTCGCGGACGTTCTGCAATAGCAGCTCAAAAAACACCTTGGTTTCCACTTCCGCACCCATGTTTAGTCGGTTAGCTTCCATCGCGTGCAGCACCTGATCCTGCTGGTCATCGTTGAGGCTGAGAAATGTTTGGCCATACTGCGCACGGGTGGCGGCATCCAGAGCGGCCAGTCCCTGGCGATAACGCTGTGCGGGCGTCAGCGGCGATTGTGGTCCCTGCTCTGGGGTGCCTTTGACGAAACGTCCCAGACGATAAAGTGCCACGGCATTGCCATAATCACCGGCCAGCTGACGGTCAATAAACACAGCGCAGCCAGCCTCCTTTCCACCAAGACTCATCTCATCAGCAGGAATAAAACGGTCAGCAATGGCTGCTACGGTGTCGAATTCATGGCGTGTGAGATACTGCAATCCGCCAGTACGTGGCGGTGGTGGGGGTGTATTGATTTGACCGGCTTCCCAGGGTTGGCCTCCGTTCACTTCCCTGGCATCAGCCACGGGCAGTGTAGAAGCCAGGCCGAGGGCGGCGACTGACGTGAGGAACTCTCTGCGTTTCATGACATTTCCCTGCTTCTTAAATAATTTAATTGCCTGACGATGAATGTCTGTTTGAAAAAATGGCTTCGCCCCGTCTATTTATAAATAAAAAACGTATTGGGTCGTGGTGAAGTCACAACGTTTAAGGTCAATTTTACGTTGGGTTTTCCAGATGTATTATTTTTATGAGTTACATGAATTTAAAATAATTAATAACTTAGTAACATTGGGGGTATCATAAAATCTTTACCCGATGATGGGTACTTTTGGCTTGATGGTTTTCCATCAGAGTGACTTTTTTTTGTATGGATAATGAACAAAAAAAGTCGTCTGTTTTTTTTGGCAACAATTGTCATCTTGCCTGTGCCCGCAGCTTTTCCATACTATCTGCGCGTTTCTCGTGGTTTTTTATGGTGTCTTCAAAACGGATGTGTGACGAGCATCATCTGCCTGATAGCATCAGAAAATGAGAGTGTTGGAGCAATAATGAAAAAGCATACGCTTGATATGCTGGCAAAAAAAGCAGGTGTCGGCGTGGCAACTGTTGACAGGGTGTTAAATGAACGTGGCGGTGTTTCACCCGAAACAACGCGTAAAGTATTACTGGCTGCGCAGGAAATCGGATTAAACAGAATATTGCCTGTGGCTTATCAGCAACCCTGGCAAATTGAAGTTTTTCTGAGTGGAAACGGCTCGTTTTTCTTTAAGCAGCTGGCGCGAGATTTTGGTGAAATAGCCAATCATCTTGGTTATCAGCGCATGACATTATTGAGGACCTTTACCGTTGAAACTCAGCCGGAGAAACTGGCGCGTCTGATCATCGACAGCAGTACAAAGCGTGACGGGATCATTGTGGTCGCTCACCATTCTCCGGCGCTGTACGAGGCGCTGGAGGTGTGTAAGGCGCGCGGGGTGCCGGTGATCACTATCGTGACCGATCTGCCCGATGCCGAACGCTTATGTCATGTGGGAATTAATCAGATGCAGGCCGGGCGCACCGCCGGGCTGATGATGGGACGTATGGTGAAGGGGGCTGGCGAAGTGGTGATGGTCAGCGGCCGCTGTGATTACAGCGCACACCGCCAGCGCATTGCCGGGTTTCGTGCGGTACTGGAGCAGAAGTTCCCCCAACTGCGGCTGCGCGAAGTGCTTGCCGGGCAGGATCAGCGCGATGTCATCAGCCGTTTGCTGGAGGAGTGCCTGAGCCATGCGCATGACGTGATCGGCCTGTATAACACCGGGTCAGGGAATACCGAAGTGAGCGCCGCACTGGATCGACATCAACTACTGGGGCGCTGTGTGTATATCACACATGAGTTGTATAGCATTACCCGGGGCCTGATGGCAGATGATTTACTGGCAATGACGCTGGATCAAAATGCGCGTATGCATGCGCAGCTGGCGACGGATATTTTGCTGCGCCATCTGGAAGAGGGATACCAACCGACGCTGTATGAGGACGGAAAAGTAGATTTCCGGCTGATAACACCGGAAAACGCCTGAGGATGAGCCTTAGAAGCTGACGGGACGACCTTTTACGATAGCCCCGCTATTAACGCATTAAAAATCCGCTTTCAGTACCACACGGAAATTGGCTTTTCCGGCGCGCACATGGTCCAGCGCGTCGTTGATTTTTGACATCGGGAAGAACTCGACGTGCGGTGCAATATCACGGCGTGCCGCCAGCTTGAGCAGCGAACGCAGCTGGCCCGGAGAGCCGGTGGAGGAACCGGTAATCGCTTTGTCGCCCATAATCAGGTCGAAGGCGCTGACCTGGAACGGCTTCATCACGGCCCCGACGGTGTGGAATTTGCCCTGCGGTGCCAGCGCATCGAAGTACGGCTTCCAGTCGAGATCCACGGCGACGGTGCTGAGGATCAGGTCAAAGCGTCCGGCCTGCGCTTTCAGCGCTTCCGGGTCACGGCTGTTGATGACTTCATCGGCACCCATATCCAGGATGGACTGCTTTTTATTGGCTGTGGAGCTGAAAGCCACCACTTCGGCTCCCATCGCCCGCAGGATCTTAATTGCGATATGGCCCAGACCGCCGATGCCGATGACGCCCACGCGGCTGGTGGCCGTGATATTGCTCATCAGCAGCGGTTTAAACACGGTAATGCCGCCGCACAGCAGCGGACCGGCTGCGGCTGCATCCAGGCTTTCCGGTAGCGGGATCACCCACTGCCAGTCAGCGCGCAGTTTCTCAGCAAACCCACCGTTGTTCAGGATGGTCGGGGTGGTGCCTTTTTCGCAGTTCACCTGCTCGCCGTTGATACAGGCATCACAGTGCTGACAGCTTTTTGCCGTCCAGCCAATCCCCACGCGCTGGCCGATGGACAGGCCTTTATTTTTTGCCGCCTCACCCAGGGCGGAAACGCGCCCGATCACTTCGTGGCCGGCAATGGTCGGATACTGAGAGATACCCCATTCGTTGTCGATCATCGACAGGTCAGAGTGGCAGACGCCACAGTATTCAACCTCGACTTCCACTTCCTCTGTGCTCAGTTCGCCTGCGTCGTATTCATACAGTTCAAGAGCCTGTCCTGCTTGCATGGCCGCGTAGCTTTTAATTTTCATTTCATACCTCAGATTCGGTTTACGGTCAGGGGGGAGAGTTTAGCTGTTCAGGGAAACAATGTGGCTTTTTGCCGCACGTAAGGTTTATCTGAAGGACTGACTGCGGAGAAAATGGACAAAAAGAAGGGCGGCCCTGTTCTGGCCGCCCGGATGTTTATTCGTTGATACGCGGATGCTGATCGATCAGGCGGGAGCGTTTCGCTTCCAGCTCACTGATCTGCTCGCTGATATCTTCGATTTTCTGCTCGATGTTATCGTGATGCTCTTGCAGGATCTCTTTGGCTTCCGCCATATCCGACGCCGCTGGCGTGGCACCGCGCAACGGCATGTTGGCGGTTTCTTTCATGGTCAGACCGGTAATCAGACCAATCACAGCGACCACCATCAGATAGTAAGCCGGCATATAGAGATTGCTGGTCGTTTCGACCAGCCATGCCGCGATGGTCGGGGTCAGACCTGCCACCAGTACCGAGATGTTAAAGGCACTGGCCAGCGCACTGTAGCGGATGTGGGTCGGGAACATCGCTGGCAGAGAGGAGGCCATCACACCGGTAAAGCTGTTCAGGATAACCGCCAGCAGCAGCAGGCCGGCAAATATCAGCCCCATCACGCCGCTGTTGATCAGCATAAACGCCGGAATAGACAGCACCAGCAGTGCGATGCTGCCGATAATCACGAACGGACGACGACCAAACTTATCGCTCATCAGACCCATGACCGGCTGCACAAACAGCATACCCAGCATAATAGCGATGATAATCATCACGCCATGATCTTCCGAGTAGTGCAGGTTATGCGACAGGTAGCTCGGCATGTAGGTGAGCAACATGTAGTAGGTAACGTTAGTAGCAATCACCAGACCCACGCAGGAGAGCAGGCTTTTCCAGTGTTTGGTGGCAATCTCTTTAAACGAGACTTTAGGGCCTTCTGCCAGGCCTTCACGATCACCCTGTTCCAGCTTGTCGACATGCTGCTGGAAGGCCGGGGTTTCTTCCAGCGCATGGCGCAGATAGAGCCCGATGATACCCAGCGGCAGCGCCACGAAGAACGGAACACGCCAGCCCCACTCAAGGAAGCGGGCTTCGCCGATCACCGCAGAGATCAGCACGACCAGGCCGGCACCGAGCACGAACCCGGCAATGGAGCCGAAGTCCAGCCAGCTACCCATAAAGCCACGCTTACGGTCCGGGGAATACTCGGCAACAAAGATAGATGCGCCGGTGTATTCGCCACCAACCGAGAAGCCCTGCGCCATTTTACACAGCAGCAGCAGGATCGGTGCCCAGATGCCAATCGAGGCATAGGAGGGAATTAAGCCAATACAGAAGGTACTGATCGACATAATGATGATGGTAATCGACAGAATTTTCTGGCGACCATATTTGTCACCCAGGGCACCAAAGAACAGGCCACCTAACGGGCGAATTAAGAAAGGAACGGAGAAAGTTGCCAGTGCGGCAATCATTTGTGTACCTGGATCAGCGCCGGGGAAGAAAACCTGCCCCAGTGCATAGGCGACAAACCCATATACGCCGAAATCGAACCATTCCATCGCATTGCCCAGCGAGGCAGCGGTAATGGCTTTACGTAATCTGGTGTCATCAATAATGGTGACGTCTTTTATCCCAATAGGCTTAACACGCTTCCTACGTAGCTTCATAAAGAACACCCTGTAATTATCTGTTTTCCAACTCAATATTCACACTGTTCAGGTCAGGCCCGTGTTGTCTGCCTGACCTGTCACGGGTGAAAAACCTGCAGCACAATACGCTATCAACAGTTATGGCCAGGGGCCATAACGGCACGGCAGCGCATTCCGCCAGCTATACAGTATATAGACACTTCGCACTCGGACATAATTCCAGTCGGAAACTTCTTACTCCAGAGGGAAAAAACGGCATGGAAACCGCCGCTGATCTACACCGGGCCAGCCGAAGGTGTGCGCTGCTGTTCAATCCACTGCATCAGCGCCGCGTTGTCCATCGGACGGGCATAGTAGTAACCCTGAATGTACTCCACGCCCCGATTTTTCAAATAGTCCCGCTGCAGTGTCGTTTCCACGCCTTCTGCCACTATGTTCAGCGCCAGCTTCTGTGCCAGCAGGATAATGGCATCCAGCACCGGCGTCGTGCCTTCCAGCGTCTCGATGGCGTTGACAAAGCCTTTATCGATCTTCAGATAGTCGATCGGGAAGGTTTGCAGATAGGACAGTGAGCAGTGGCCGGTACCGAAATCATCAATGGCGACTTTCATGCCTTCGCGCCGCAGCTCTGCCAGTTTGTCTCCCACTTCTTCGCCGTCGCGGATCAGGCTGCGTTCCGTCAGTTCCAGCGTAATACAGGCATTAAGATGGGCAATATCATGGGAAAACTGGCGCATATCACTAACAAATTCATCATGTTGCAGGTGATCGGCCGCCAGATTAATACCAATGTTAAAATCAGCGGGAACCTGCCAGCTGGCGCAGTCTTTTGCCACCAGCGCCAGCAAATGCCGGGTGAGGGGAATAATCATTCCTTCATCTTCGGCCGCGGCAATGAACACATCCGGGCGCACCCAGCTTCCGTCCGGGCGTTGCCAGCGCAACAGCGCTTCGGCCCCGGATAACTCGCCGGTCGCCAGATTACACACCGGCTGATAGTTGACGGTGAATTCGCCACGGGCGATACCCCGGCCAATTTCATCGTGGAATGAGCTTCTGCGCTTCAGCCAGTTAAGCGTGATCATGATGAACAGCAGGGACAGGATGATCGCCATGGGCAGGAAAGTGAACAGGATCTGTCGCCAGCTTTGCAGCGCCTCGGCACGCGGCGAGGTAATGGTTACCGTTATCGGATAGCGGTTGTCGGAGCGGGTATAACGGGTGGTGCCAAGGATGCCCTGGTAGATATACAGCGGTCTGCCGCTGGAAATACGGTAGCCGCCGCCAAACTGCATGGTGATATGGTAGCCATGCTTGATACCGGCTGCGGTCATAAAGTCGATCAGGTACTGCCCCTCCACCAGCGCATAGCGACCAAAACCATGACTATCTTCGCGCATAAAGATCACCGCAGGGCGATCTTTCATACTGTAGGTTCCGGCTACGGAGAGCATCCATGATGCTGCGCGGTGTTCAGGCGGTGGCACCAGAATCATACTTTTTACGCTGCCCCTGATCGCCCCGAAGGCTGAGGAACAATAGACCTGATCGCCTTTCGCCACGCCCACAGACCGAAAGTAAGGGTAGATCGTGCCGTACTGCTGAAGCATTGAGCGGATCGCCGGGCAGTCCTTGTCCCTGAACGTATCGAGGTGGTCGGTCATTGACCACGCCAGCTGGCTGATATGAGCGGCCTGCTCAAGCATCATAGACGCCGTGAGCTTTTGCTGATGAACCACGCTTTTACGCGCTTCAATAAATGTGAATATCAGGCAAAGTACCAGCGGTAACAGCCCGGCAAGGATTAACCAGATTTTCTCATGCTTAGGCTTTACGAGTGCTTGCAAGCGCTTCCCCTGTTAACGGCATAAATAGATCGCAGCGGCGGTGTACGACCAATTATTGTCCTGTGCTGTCCCTGAGTGATTCCCGCACCGGAGAGCGTTAGTATTATGCCAATTATTGTTTAATGCGCTATCTCTCACCATGAAATCTTTTTGTCACAGGGGGCGGCGCACAGCGGATGCCTCACCCCGTGCGTCAGGGAAGCCGGCAACGCAGTGTGATTCTCTGGGGCAGGGGCGACATCCTGCACTTGCCGCCGTTAACGTGCTGACGTAGTGTATTTTTTTGTCACCCCTTATGGAAGCCAGACAATGAACATCAGTGACATTCCTTTCGGCACCACGGCCTGGTCGGCGCTGGAAGCAACGGAACACCCGGGCGAAACGGGTACTGCCTGGTGGCGCACCCGGCAGTTCGGCGAGATACGCGTCAGGATGGTGGACTATACCGCAGGGTATCTGGCCGATCACTGGTGCAGCAAAGGGCACATTCTGCTGTGCCTTTCCGGTGAGTTACACACTGAGCTGGAGGATGGGCGGGTATTTACTCTGACGGCGGGCATGAGTTACCAGGTGGCGGATAACGCAGAAGCACACCGTTCCTGGACGGAGAACGGTGCACAGCTTTTTATTGTCGACTGACGCCTGTCCTGCAAACAGCAGGTGCGCTGGCGACACCTGCTGTTTCCGACATCAGTCAGCGTTAAAAAAGGTCTGTTTTAACGCCAGCTCCACGCCACGAATTTCCGCCAGCCCCTTCAGACGTCCAATCGCTGAATAGCCGGGATTGGTTTTTTTATGCAGGTCATCCAGCATCTGATGGCCGTGATCCGGACGCAGCGGAATCGCCCGCAGGTTGCCTGCGCGGCGGCGCTTCTGCTCTTCGGCGAGGATCACCTTAATTACGCCGACCATATCCACATCCCCCGCCAGATGCGCGGCTTCGTGGAAGCTGTTCGGGTTCGCTTCGCGCTGTGTTGAGCGCAGATGGGCAAAGTGAATGCGGTCAGCAAAGGTTTCGGCCATTTTCACCAGGTCATTATCCGCGCGCACGCCGTAGGATCCGGTACAGAAGGTGAAACCGTTGTGTACGCTGTCGACGGTCTCTTTCAGCCACTGCATATCGTCGATCGTCGACACGATGCGCGGCAGGCCGAGGATCGGACGCGGTGGATCGTCCGGGTGTACCGCCAGTACGATACCTGCTTCCTGGGCCACCGGGACGACGGCGCGCAAAAATTCTGCCATATGTTCGCGCAGCTTCGCGTGGTCGATGCCGTCATACTGCGACAGCTGTGCCTGAAACTGTTCCAGCGTATAGCCCTCTTCGGCCCCCGGCAGCCCGGCGATAATATTGCGCGTCAGGGTGTCGATTTCCTCCTGACTCATGGCGGCAAAACAGGCGGCGGCCTGTTGCTGCTCATCTGCGCTGTAATCCTGCTCTGCATTAGGGCGTTGCAGGATATGCAGCTCGAATGCCGCAAAGGCGATATGGTCGAAGCGCAGCGCTTTGGCACCATCCGGCAGCGTCCAGCCGAGGTCGGTGCGCGTCCAGTCCAGCACCGGCATAAAGTTGTAGCATACGGTGTCGATACCGCAGGCACCGAGGTTGCGCAGCGACTGCTGATAGTTGGCGATGTATTTTTGGTAATCACCGCGCTGCGTTTTAATCGATTCGTGGATTGGCACGCTTTCCACCACCGACCACACCAGGCCTTTTTCTGCCAGCAGGGCCTGGCGTGCTTTTATCTCCGCCACCGGCCAGACGTCGCCGTTAGGGATGTGGTGCAGGGCGGTGACAATACCGGTGGCCCCCGCCTGGCGGGCGTCGTCCAGTGATACCGGGTCTTTAGGACCGTACCAGCGCCATGTGTGTTCCATGTGATCTCCTTGCGGGGCTCTCTGCTGAGATCGCCCCGGATAATGAATGGTTCGGTTAATTAATCCGCAATCGGGTCTTTGACGATAAAGAAGTAGGCCAGTGCGCCCGCGAAGGTAACGCAGGAGCAGATCACCAGCGCCATATTGAACGAACCGGTGGTATCGACCACCCAGCCGGTGACAATCGGCGCGAAGGAGGCACAGATAAAGCTGCCGAAGTTCTGAATACTGCTGACCGACGCCACCATGCGTGACGGGGCCATGACCTGCACCAGACCCCATGCTGAGGTACCGGCAAAATGGACAAAGAACAGCGCCAGACTGATAAAGCCGACGGCCATGGCGGTCGAGGTGGACTGCACTACCAGCAGGGTACAGGCCGCCGAACAGACCAGGCCAAAACAGATCAGGGCTTTACGGGTTTTTGCCAGCCCATAGCCACGGCGGGCGAGGCGGTCGGCCACGGTACCGTTCACCAGCATCCCTATTGAGCCAAACAGGAACGGAATGGCGGCGACCCAGCCGGTACTGGCCAGGCTCAGGCCGCGTTCGGCCTGGAGGTAACCCGGCAGCCAGGAGAGATACAGCCAGCCGGTGTAATTCACGCCACTGAAGCCGAGGATCATCCCCCACACGGTGCGTTTTTTAAACAGCGCGCCCCACTCTTTCAGGGACACGCGGGTTTTCTGCGACGGTGTGGATCCCTGGTTCAGGTACTGTTCTTCTTCCGGGGTCAGCGCAAAACGGTCGCGGTTACGATACCAGGCATACCAGCAGAGGGCGATGGCAACCCCGGCTACGCCGATAATCACAAACATCATGCGCCAGCCGAAGGCCAGCATCAGTGCCACAAGGATCGGCGGTGCGAAGGCCTGGCCGAAGGTGGTGGAGGAGTTGAAAATGCCCATCGGCAGGCCGCGCTCGCGGGCATTAAACCAGTCATTCACCACCTTGACGCCGCTGGGCATAAACGGTGCTTCACCGATGCCCAGCCCGATACGCAGCATAATAAAGTGGCTGAAGCTGTTCACCGCACCGGCCATTGCCTGCATCACCGACCAGAACAGCAGGCCGCCGCCAAGCACGATACGCGGGCCGAAGCGGTCCAGCAGCAGTCCGCTGGGTAGCTGGGAGATACCGTAAGAGAGGGAAAACGCCGAGAGCAGCACGCCAAATTCCGTGGCAGACAGGCCGAGATCGCTGCGGATCGCCGCATTGGCGATCGACAGGGAGCCGCGATCGAGGAAATTGATAATCCCGGCGAGAAACAGCAGGGTGAGCGACACCGTCTGTATCCGCTTGAGCCGGCTGGATTTTTGGAGAGGTGATTCAAAGGCTGAAACCGTCATCGGCGTTCCTTGTACGGCTCAACGGCCGTTTTTATGTCAGAGCGTCACAGGGGAAAGTGTCTGGCCCAGTGGTCAGGCCGCTGGACCAGAGAATAAACGTGAAAGGCTGTTCAATACCGTGATGGTGATCGCAGCATGCGGATCGAGGGCCATTTACACGCGACCGAAGCGCTGTGATAAGCTCTGCTCATCACATCGTCCGCGTGGAATGGGTATGGAATTACCGACACTGAAAGTTGAGCGCCTTTACCGGCAGATTTCTAACCTGCTGATTGGCTGCATTAAAAAGGGACAGTTTCCCGCCGGGGCGATCCTGCCGCCGGAGCGTGAGTTAGCCAAACAGCTGGGCGTCAGCCGTTCATCGATTCGTGAGGCGCTGATCGCGCTGGAGATCACCGGCTGGGTTGAAATCCGCACCGGTAACGGCGTGTACGTGATGGACCCGCTGCCGCAGACTGAGGCCGCCCCGGCGGAGGAGGAGTTCAGCCTGAAGGCGCTGATTCAGGCGCGTCAGGTGTATGAAGCGATGACGGCAGAGCTGGCCGCACGCAACGGCAGTGACGATCAGCGTGCAGAGCTGCAGGAGATCACCCAGGATCTCATCCAGTTACACGTCAATGACGACAAGTTTCTGCGGGAAGATAAGCGCTTCCACCTGCTGATTGCCGAGATGACGGGCAACGAGGTGCTGCGCGACATGATGGAATACCTGTGGAATAAGCGAAAGAGCTCACGCTTCGTGCGGCTGGAAAGCCACTACGCGGAGAGTGATTTTCCGCGTGAGATGAATCAGGACCATGAGGATATTGCCCGGGCAATCATTGCCCGCGATGCGGTACATGCCCGTGCCTGTATGGAGCGCCATTTACAGCATGTCTACGATCGCTTGTTTATTGAGTAACGCGGCGGGCAGGGCGGGTGGAGCGAAAAAAGGTCCGCCCCGACCCGACGCCTGTCACCGTGTTACAGCGATTTGCGGCCGTTGCCTAACAGGATCGCCAGCTTGCTGCCGCCGGGGGTGGTCTCCATCAGAATTTTACACACGCTGGTGAGCGGAACCGACAGCAGCATGCCCACCGGGCCGAGCAGCCAGCCCCAGAAAATCAGCGACAGAAACACCACCAGGCTCGACAGGCCCAATCCGCGTCCCATCACCCGGGGTTCCAGCAGGTTGCCCAGTAGCATATGAATAGCGATAAACAGCGCCCCTACCAGCCCGGCTTCCAGCGGCGTGTTCAGCAGCAGCGCCTGTAAAACCGGGGGAATGCCGGCGATCACCGGCCCGATATTGGGAACAAAATTCAGCACAAAGGCCACCAGGCCCCACAGCAGCGCAAACTTTACCCCCAGCGCCATCAGCGCCAGCCATACCAGAATACCGGTCGCCAGGCTGATCAGCGTTTTCAGTGCCAGATAGTGCGTCACGCCTTTCAGCGCTCTGTGCAGCCCGGCAATGCGGATCTGCGGATTGACCAGGGCATAGCGCAACTTGTACGGCAGATGGTGGACTTCAAACAGCATAAAGATCACCGTCATCATCACCAGAACGATCTGCGTCATGGCCCCGGAGAACTGGCCGAGCATGGTGGTGGCGACATCCATCACCGCATTAGGATCCAGCCGCTGTGCCAGCGATTCAGGTGAAATCATGATGTGAAATCGCGCGGCAAAGTGCTGGATGATGGCGAGTTTCTGCTCTGCCTGCGCCTGAAGCTGCGGATACACCTCGCTGAACTCCTGCAGTGAACCGGCAATCATTGCAATCATCAGCGCCAGCCCAATCAGCACCACCAGGATCACCAGACTGATGGCGAGGCCGCGACGGATGCCGCGCCGCATCAGCCAGGTGACCAGCGGGTTCAGCACGATGGCGAAAAACAGTGCCATCAGAAAAGGCACCATAATCTCAGCCGACAGTTTGATCCCCCCGAGGATCACCACCAGCGTCGCCAGTTTCAGTAAAATATTTTGCCCGATCTTCTCCTGCGGCAATGGGTTCATCGCGCCTCCGTTTAAGAACTCTGCGCAGCAAGTGTAGCGGCTGTTTACACGCCGCCGCTCACTTTAGGAATGATCGGATTTTAGTCCATCACCGCTATCTGCGTTCACGCCGCTGCAGGATAGCCAGCGCGGTGAGCATCAGTGCCAGACCGGTCGCCATCGCGATGCTGGCCATCGCCATGCCCTGACCCACGGAACCCTGCTCAAACTGACGCCAGATAAACACGGACACCGTCTGCGTTCCCGCCGGGGCCAGCAATAGCGAGGTCACCAGTTCGCGCGAGGCGATGGCAAAAACCATCAACATGGCCGCCAGCAGGCTGGGGAACACCAGCGGGATGACGATATGGCGCAGTGCCGCCAGGGCGCTGGCACCGTGAACCCGGGCGGCGGGTTCCAGATTGCTGCCGAGCTGCTTCAGCGCACTGCTGACATAGCGCACCGGCCACGGCAGCAGCAGACAGCAGTAAGAGAGCAGCAGGATCGGCCAGCTGTTATAAGGCGTCACAGGCCAGAAGGGCTGGTTCCACAGCAGAATCAGCCCGACGCCCACCACCACACCCGGCAGCGCCGCCGGCAGCAGGGAGAGTGCATCGATCAGCGCGGCCCCGCGAATGCGGCGAACCACCACCAGCCAGGCAGCCAGGAATCCCAGCAATCCGGTCACCAGCGACGTGCCCAGTGCCAGGCCAACGCTGGTGGAAAGGGCTGTCACGGCATCCCCCTGCAGGGCAAACAGGGCAGCAAAGTGGCGCAGCGTCAGGTTGCTGAGATGTATTCCACCGGACAGCGTGGAAAGTAGCGCCGTCAGCAGCATGGAACTCATCGGGATCGCCACCATCACGGTCGCTACCGCAGCAAATAGCAGCAGCACTGGCCAGCGCCACGGTCCGAGGGGGCTGCCGCTGTTTTGCGCTGGTTTGCCGTTAATGCTGGTGACATCTTTATGGCCCACCCACCGTTTCTGTAAGGCAAACGCGGCCAGGGCCACCATGACCAGCAGTACTGACAGCAGCGACGCGCCTGGCAGATCAATGGGCCAGTCGGCCAGACGCTCTTCGATACCGACCGTCAGCATCACCACCCCGGCACGGGAGCCCAGCGCGGCGGGAACGCCATACTCTTCAATCGCCAGGGTAAAGGCCAGCAGCACGCCTGCTGCCAGCGCGGGCAGCAGCATGGGCAGGGTGACATGCCAGAAGGCGCGCCAGGCGCTGGCACCGTGTACCCGCGCCACGATAGCCAGCTGCTGTTCGCTCGCCAGCAGGCTGCGTGATACGGCAAAGTAGACCACCGGAAAAATATTCAGCGTCATCACCAGCGTAATGCCGCTCTGGCTAAACAGCAGATCGTTGAGATCGACGCCGATCGCTTGGTACAGATAGCCGTTGTGCTGCAGCGCCAGCATCCAGCTGAGGGCAGAAATATAGGGCGGAGTCAGAAACGGGATCAGCAGCAGCAGGTCCCAGAGACGCGCCAGTGGCAGATGAAACAGCCCGCGCAGTGTGCCGAGCGGGATACCGATCAGCGCACTGAGCAGCGCCACGCTCAGGCCGGTTGTCAGGGTGCCCCGCAACAGTGCGGGCAGCTGCGGGTCTGCCAGCAGCCGGGTGACAGGGGTGAACGCTCCGGCCAGCGAGCCCTGTGCCAGCGCCGGAAACAGCGCCTGCAGCAGGATAAACAGCAGCGGCAGCGCCACCAGGATCAGCAGCAGCGCCACGGTTAGCAGCGGCAGTAAACGAGAGGTCATCGCAGGTTCCTGAGGGGGGTGGCAGGTGCGCCACCCCAGGCAAGATTAAGGGTGGCTGAACAGCGTGCCAAAGCGTTGCAGGACGGCGCTGCGGTCAGCGCTGCCGCCGCTCTGTGCGGGCAGAAGCTTGAGATCGCGAAGCAGGGGACGCTTGCCGCCGACGTCGGAGCGCGCGGGCATTAACCACGCGTCGGCCACTTTCTGCTGCCCCTCTTCTGACAGCACATAGTCAACAAATGCTCTGGCGTCCGCCGCGTGCTGGCTGCTTTTCAGGATCATCATCGGACGCGGTGCCACGACGGTGCCGCTGGCGGGGAAGATCACTTTAATCGCCTCACCGTCCTGAATGCTGCTATACGAAACGTAATCCACTGCACCAAAAACGGCAGCTTTCGCACCCTGCAGCACCGGTGTCAGCGCCTGGGCATTGGGCCCGGCAATGACCATACCGTTCATTTTCAGCCTGCTGAACAGCGCCCATGCGTCGTCGCCCATACTGTTATGCAGGCCGATCAGCAGGTCGAGAGATGCACCGGACAGTGACGGGTCGGGGGTGGTCACCCGACCTTTAAACTCGGGGCGGGTCAGATCGTTCCACTCTCTGGGCTCCGGGGTGCCGCTCCCGGTATTCCAGACGATCCCCAGCGCGGAGATGCCCTGGGCAACGTAAGCGTCGGTTTTAAAGGCGGCCGGCACCTGTTTTGCGTTGGGGCTCTGATACGGCAGCAGCCAGCCGCGCTGCTCCAGCTCTTCGGCCGTATCCCAGGAGGCAGAAATCAGTACATCGGCCTGCGGGTTGGCCTGTTCGGCCTCCAGCCTCGCCATCACTTTTCCGGTCGTGGCCTGAAATATATTCACTTTGACGCCCGTCTGCTTTTCGTAGCCTGTGGCCAGGCTTTTCGCCAGTGAACCCGGCCCGGCGGTATACACCGTCAGCGCCTGTGCGTCAGCGATCATCATGCCGGAAGATAGCAGCATCGTTAATAGAGCTCCTGTTTTCATCGAATTCAATACGTTCATGCAAGTTCCCCGGAGAGTGATGTAACGGTTTGACGGGCGGCAACCGATCCGGCCGACAGCCAGACGATACGATCGGCCAGCATTTCCGCCTCGCTGCGATCGTGGGTGACATAGACGGCGGTAGTGCCGAGCTGGCGCAGCAGGCCTGCCATCTCACGGCAGAGGGATTCACGCAGGTCGCGGTCAAGATTCGACAGCGGTTCATCGAACAGCAGGATCGCAGGTTCAGCGATAATCGCCCGCGCCAGCGCCACGCGCTGCTGCTGGCCGCCGGAGAGATCGGAAGGCTTACGCTGTGCGAAGTCAGCCAGACCTACGCGCTGCAGAGCCATCATGACCCGCTCGTCGCGTTCGTGTGCCGGTACCCGGCGCATCAGCAGCGGAAAGGCGACGTTCTGCGCCACGCTCATATGTGGCCACAGGGCATAGTCCTGAAAGACCATGCCGATATCGCGCTGTTCAGGAGGGGTGCAGACGGCGGCGCTGGCCATCAGCCGGTCGCCAAAATGCAGCGTGCCCTGCCGGGGTTGCAGCAGCCCGGCGAGTATTTTCAGAAGGGTGCTTTTGCCACAGCCCGAGGGGCCAAGCAGTGCGACAATGCTGCCCGCCCCGATGTCGAGATCGAGATGGTTGAGCACCGTCTGCGTGCCGAAAGCATAGTGAATGCCCTTCAGCGTCACGGAAGTGGGAGAACGGACCATATTGTTATCCTCTTTGGGACTTTTCCCCCCGGAAATGGGGAGTTACGGGGGAGTATAGGGAGGGTGTATGACGGATTTATGGCGGAAGAAAGACGCCTGCGATTGTTAACGGTTGCAGGATTTCGGGTATAGTGATCGTCACTTCTTTTGACCCTGCGAGCAGGATTTTCATGTCTGAGCAGCCCGCCGGTGCCACCGCGCTAAGTGGCTTCCGTTTAAATCTGCGTATTTTCTCCGTCGTGATGTTTAACTTTGCCAGCTATATGACTATCGGCTTACCGCTGGCGGTGCTGCCTGGCTATGTCCACGATGTGATGGGCTACAGCGCGTTCTGGGCAGGGCTGGTGATCAGCCTGCAATATCTCACCACTCTGATCAGCCGCCCGCATGCCGGGCGTTATGCCGATCTGTGGGGGCCAAAAAAAGTTGTGGTCGTCGGGCTGTGCGGCTGCTTTATCAGCGGCTTGTGCTATGCGCTGGCGGCGATCAGCAGCTCCCTGCCCGTGCTCAGTCTGCTGCTGCTCTGCGCGGGCAGGCTGATACTGGGCGTCGGGCAGAGCTTCGCCGGAACCGGCTCCACGCTGTGGGGCGTCGGCGTGGTCGGGTCGCTGCATATTGGTCGGGTGATCTCCTGGAACGGTATTTTCACCTATGGCGCGATGGCGATAGGTGCGCCGCTCGGCGTGGCGATCTATGACCAGGGCGGACTGCTGCTGCTGGCGGGGATCATTACGGCGATTGCGCTGCTGGGCATCCTGCTGGCGCTGCCCCGGGCGCAGGTCAAAAGCAGCGCGGGCCGGCCGCTGCCGTTTCGCGCCGTACTGGGCCGTATCTGGCGTTTCGGCCTGCTGCTGGCGATGGGATCGGCCGGGTTTGGCGCAATTGCCACCTTTATCACCCTGTTTTACCAGGATAAAGGTTGGGATGGTGCAGCCTTTGCGCTGACGCTGTTCAGCGTGGCTTTTGTCGGTACGCGGCTGCTGTTCCCGCAGGCGATTGCCCGTCACGGTGGGTTGAACGTGGCGCTGGTGTGTTTTGCGGTGGAAGCCCTTGGGCTGTTTATGGTCTGGGGGGCTGGGGATCCGTGGCTGGCACGCGGCGGGGCGCTGCTGACCGGGGCCGGGTTCTCGCTGGTTTTTCCGGCCATTGGCGTGGTGGCGGTCAGTGCCGTACCGCCGCAGAATCAGGGCAGTGCGCTGGCAACTTATACTGCGTTTATGGATCTGGCGCTGGGTATTACCGGGCCGCTGGCGGGGCTGATAATGAGTGCTATGGGGGTACCGTCGGTCTATCTTCTCAGCGGTTTACTGGCCTGTCTGGCGATGGCCGTAACGGTGCATCTGAAAAAAGCGGTCCCGGCTTAGTGGGACCGTTGTCAAATGACACAGATAAGTCGGTTGCCGTTCCAGGGGCGATCATTGCTGAACGGCCCCTGCTGAGGGTATTGATGTCAGGTCAGTCCCGGGTGAGTTCCTGCCAGCGACCCGGGTGAAAGGATTACTCCTGAAGCAATGCGATGCTCTGGCGGATTTCGCGCTCGATATCCGCCGCACTCCAGCTATCCATCACTGAGGCAAACGGTTCGAAGGCATACACGCCGGTGTAGCCCAATGCTTCCAGACGCTGGACCTGCCAGACGCTTTTCAGCAGGTCATCACTGCTTAACATCAGACGCTCTTCGTCGGTCAGTTCGCTGACCGGGCGACCGTCGATGACGCCGGACAGGTGCACCAGGCCAATCTGATCGATATCGATACCGTCGGCAAAGTCCTGCTCTGCGCCTTCATACAGGTGGTGATGGAAGGTATCCAGCACGATCTTAAAGGGCACGTTGGCCTGCGTGATCAGCTGCTGCGCCTGCGCGGCAGAACGCAGTGAGCTGACCGGGAAGCCCAGTGGCTCAACGAGACCTTCAACACCATAGCGTGCAAACAGCGGGGCCAGCGTAGTCAGGGCCTGCTGGGTGTCTTCGGCGGAAATCTTTGTCCCGTCGTTGAGCGGGCACATCACCAGTGCTTTAGCGCCAATTCCCTGAGCATCTTTCAGCAGGCTTTCAGCGCGGGCCAGCAGGTCATCACTGATCTGGTTGAACGGATACAGGGCGTTGATGGTGACAATTTCCAGACCATACTTTTCCGCCAGCTCACGTACCTGCTGATGACTCAGGTTATCCGTGACGCTGCCGCCTTTCATATCGTTACGCAGTTCGACTTTATGCAGACCCAGTTTATGCACCAGCTGGAAAAAAGCGTCAATGCTCAGGGCCGGTGCGATTTTACGGTTAACACAAAAACGGGTTGGATCGATAGCCATCGTAGGGTTCCTGTTGAGTAGGGTAGGAAGGTAAAAGGTTCATTAAGCGTGACCGCCAGCCATTTATTGTTGATTACAGGCCGGTCAGGGGTGTTTCACAGACTACAGGAAAACATTTATTTCATGTTTGGTGAATAATGAAATTTAAATTTTTAGATCCGTCTCGCAAAATTTCACTCCGGGCCTCATAAAAGGGCCCAGAATACAGAGTAATCCTGGGGTTTTAACAGGGCGAAAGTCGGTGTGACGGGAGGGGGTGACTGAAACGATTGCTCCGCGTACCGCCTGCGTTGGGGGCTTTTTTCTTCTGCCGTCAGTATGGGGAGGAAATCCCCGACCCCCGTGACCTGAAAAATGCGATCCAGCCCGCTAAAAATGAATTTTCTAAAGTGAAATATTTGAAAAATTTATTTCAATATTATACTGTCTCAACACGAATCACGGTTTTACCCGGCGTGGCAGCGGTATGACGTCAGACTGCCTGCAAGGGAATTCATTACTAATACAGAGGCCAGCACATGACTATCGTAGGAAACTTTATTGGCGGTAAAACCTCTCTGAGCGCCAGCAACGAAACCATTCCAATTTACGATCCGGCAACCGGTCAGCCGGTGCGTGAACTGACGCAGAGCACCAGCGATGAAGTGGCCCATGCCATCGCCGTTGCGCATGAAGCCTTCGATAGCTGGTCCCGCACGTCGCCGCTGCGCCGCGCCCGTATTCTGTTTAACTTTAAAGCCCTGATGGAAGAGCACCGCGACGAGCTGGCCGGACTGATTGTCAGCGAGCACGGAAAAGTGTGGTCCGATGCGCTGGGTGAACTGACCCGGGGTCTGGAAGTGGTCGAGTTTGCCTGCGGTATTCCGCACCTGATCAAGGGTGAAAACTCTGCCGATGTCGGTACTGGCGTGGACAGCTATTCATTAATGCAGCCGCTGGGCGTGGTGGCCGGGATTACCCCGTTCAACTTCCCGGCGATGGTGCCTCTGTGGATGTTCCCGATTGCTCTGGCATGCGGGAACACCTTCGTACTGAAGCCGCCAGCCCTTGATCCGTCAGCGGCGGTGCGTATGGCCGAACTGCTAACCGAAGCCGGTTTGCCGGACGGTGTGTTCAACGTGATTCACAGTTCGAACGACAATGCCGAGCAGCTGTATAAAGATCCGCGCGTACAGGCGGTGAGCTTCGTCGGTTCTTCCGGCGTGGCAGAGCATATTTACACCACGGCCAGCGCCCACGGTAAGCGCGTACAGGCATTCGGCGCAGCGAAGAACCACGCGATCGTGATGCGAGATGCTGACCTGGATGCGACCGTGAATGCCATTATGGGGGGCGCGTTTGGCTCTGCCGGTGAGCGCTGCATGGCACTGCCGGTGGTGGTGGCCGTGGGTGATGACACCGCTGACAAACTGATTGCTGCACTGACCCCGCTGGTCAAAGCCCTGCGCGTCGGTCCTGGCATCCACAAAGGTAAAGACGAAAACGAAATGGGGCCGGTTGTTTCTGCCGCGCACCAGAAGAAAGTGCTGGGCTACATCGATAAAGGTGAGGCTGAAGGCGCGAAGCTGGTGGTTGACGGTCGCGGCATCCAGGTGGAAGGCCATCCTGAGGGCTACTACGTTGGCGGCACGCTGTTTGATAACGTCACCACTGATATGGTGATCTGGCGCGAAGAGATCTTCGGGCCGGTACTGAGCATCGTTCGTGCCCCTGATTACAAAACTGCGCTGGACCTGGTCAACAGCCACGAGTTCGGTAACGGCAGCGCCATCTTCACCAGCAACGGCCACACCGGGCGCGACTTCGTCCGTGAAGTGCAGGCGGGCATGGTTGGGGTGAACGTTCCGGTTCCAGTGCCGATGGCCTTCCACAGCTTCGGCGGCTGGAAACGTTCCGTGTTCGGTGCGCTGAATGTACACGGCCCGGACGGCGTGCGCTTCTACACCCGCATGAAAACCGCCACCGTGCGCTGGCCAAGCGGTCAGAAAACCGTGTCAGAATTCAGTATGCCAACGTTAGGTTAAATCTCAGCAGGGTGAGGTCATACTCGCCCTGACGGACAGAGAGGCTGTATGTCATTACTATCCAAAGTAAAAGAGCCGGATGCGCAGGGTCGTATCCAGCATGTTACCCCGGAAAGTGCAGGCTGGCGCTATGTCGGTTTCGACGCTTATCAGTTGAAAAAAGGTCAGACGCTGCGGCTGGAAAGCGGCAGCAAAGAGCTGTGCCTGGTGCTGGTTGCCGGCATGGCGTCGGTGAAAACCCGCCTGGCTGAATTCCCGCATATCGGCAAACGTATGTCACCGTTTGAACGGACGCCTCCTTATTCGGTGTATGTCCCGGGTAACGAGCAGGTCGAGGTGGTAGCAGAGTCTGACCTTGAGCTGGCGGTGTGTAGTGCGCCGGCGACCGGGGGCAAACTGCCCGCACGGCTGATCGCACCCGCCGATGTCGGCGTTGAGCAGCGCGGCAAAGGTAATAATAAGCGTCTGGTGCATAATATTCTGCCTGACGACAAGCCGGCAGACAGCCTGCTGGTGGTCGAAGTGTATACCGATGAGGGTAATACCAGCTCCTACCCCAGCCATAAGCACGACCAGGAAGACTCTCCGGATGAAACCTACCTGGAAGAGACGTACTACCACCGTTTTAATCCAGAGCGTGGTTTTGCCATGCAGCGCGTCTATACCGACGATCGCTCGCTGGATGTCTGTATGGCACCCTACAATCAGGACGTGGTGACCGTGCCGCGTGGCTATCACCCGATGTCGACCGTTGCCGGCTATGACAACTATTATCTGAATGTGATGGCCGGGCCGGTACGCCTGTGGAAATTTACCTGGGAGAAAGATCACGCCTGGGTGAACAGTGATGAGTATCCGCGTAAGGGATAATGCTGCAGGGGGAGGCAGGCCTCGGCCGATGTTGACGTGAGCAACCAGCCCCGTCAGATGGGATGTTGAAACCAGCGATAAAACGGGCAGTCCTTGCGGGCGGCCCGTTTTTCTTTAGTTTTTAACGTTGGTCAGCGCCAGCGAAACCGCCAGCGTCTGGGCCAGGCACAGGGACGCTACCTGAGAGCGGAAACCATCGACCTGCGCCTCACGCACCACAAAGCAGACATCGCTGAAGGCGGCCAGCGGGCTGACCTGGCTGTCGGTGATCGCGATCTGATGCGCACCGCGTTTTGCTCCCAGCTCCACCAGTTCCACCGCTTCGCGCGCGTAAGGTGAATAGCTGATCGCAATCACCACATCTTTCGGGTTGACCATGCTTAACTGTTCGGCAAACATCCCGCCCAGCCCGTCGATCAGGAAGGCGCGGCGCTCCAGATGGCGCAGGGCATAGGTCAGGTAGGAGGCAACGCTGAACGAACGGCGTAAACCAATGACGTAAATGTTATCGGCTTCATCCAGCATCTTCACCGCTTTTTCCAGCTGTTCAGGATTCACCTGCATCGCCAGCTGCTGCAGCGCCTGCGAGTTCACCATGGTGAATACATTGAGAATTTCTGCCGGGCTTTCGGGTGCGCTGGCGCTTTCATCGGTGGCGGTCTGGCGGAACAGACGCGCCCGCTCCGTATAGTTGACCGTCTCTTCCATCAGGTGCTGACGGAAGACCTGCTTCATTTCATTGAAGCCGCTAAACCCGAAGGCATTTGAGAAGCGGATCAGCGTCGAGGGCGGGACATCGGCCTGCTGGGCGATAGAGGCGACGGTATCAAAGGCGATGCTGTTGCTGTTATCAAGAATATAGCGAGCCACCTGCTTCAGGCGTTTACTGAGAGTGTCGTAGCGGCGACGGATATCGTCCTGCAACAGAGAAAGTTGGGTCGGATTATTAGTCATTACACGGCTCGCAAAAAGGAAAATAGTGTTCTTCTGTGCGTTATTCTACCAGATGAACAAAAAATTTCACTTGATGAAGAAAGCGGCAGGCCGTATTTCATCAGGGTTGGGAATCAGTTCACAAAATCGTAACCTTCTGCCCTCAGCAGATAAAATAATTCATTCGTTTCATAAAAAAAGGGTAACCCTGTACCGGGTTACCCTTTTTTGTGGCCTCTGAAAAAGAGGGGGGATTACTGCGCCGGGCGCGCCTCGCGCCAGTAGCCGATCAGCGTCAGATAGTTGTTCTTCACCTTTTCGATCAGTCCGGCATCGTCCAGCTCACCCTGCAGCCACTGGCGTGATGGCTGGCCGAAGATGGTCCGCCCGACAGCAAAGCCCTTGACCCACGGGGATTTTGCGGCGGCGGCGAAGCCTGCTTTCAACTCCTCTTCCGGCGCATCCAGACCCAGCAGCAGGATGCCCCGGCAGTGTGGATCGTGCTGTTCAATCAGCGCACTGATCGCTTCCCAGCTGGCGTGGGACAGCGGCGGCAGTTTCCACCAGTCAGGCTGAATGCCCAGGCTGTAGAAGTGAGTGAGGATCTCCAGATAGTATTTCTCATCCTTATCCGGATGGCTTTCCGGCAGGATCACTTCCAGCAGCAACTCGTGACCGGACTTGTTACAGCCGTTCCACACGTCGAGGATCAGATCGTCCTGCTCTTTGCGCAGTTCCGCGCTGTCTTTCGGATGATAGAAGGTCAGACATTTGACCACGTGCTCCTGCGGCCAGTCGATCAGCTGGGAACCAATATTACCGTGTTCCAGACGCAGCGGCCGCGAGCTCGGCAGCTCGATCGGGCGACCGATCCACCAGCCTTTACCGGTGATGGCATTCAGCGCCGGCTGACCGTAAGTGGTATCGGCGAGGATGCCGCAGCGACCGTCGTCCAGACCGGCTTCCTTCGCCGCCGCCTCGGCCCCCTGCAGCAGCAGTAGCTTCAGGTCAGGGATACGTGACGCGTCAACGCCCGCTTCTGCCGCCATATCAGCCAGCTGTTTGCGGTGGTCAAAGGCAAAAATATTCAGTTCGTGCCACTGCTGCTTGCGGGTCGTGACGCGATGCAGATGGTTGAGACGACTGTCAAGATCCGGCCGTTTCACATCATTATCACGGCCGAGGAAGTCGTCCAGTTCTTCTTTGGTTGGCATCGCAGGCGCACAGCCGTGACGTGACACCACCAGCGCACCGCAGGCGTTGGCATAACGGCAGGCCTGTTCCCAGCTCTCATCGTTCAGCCAGCCGCGCAGCAGACCGGACATAAAGGCGTCGCCTGCACCCAGTACGTTCAGCACTTCCACACGCACGCCTGTTTGCAGCGTGGTCTGATCCCAGCTGTCCGGGATCTCGCCTTCAAACACTACACAGCCCAGCGGGCCGCGTTTGCACACCAGGGTGGCCTGGGTGGCTTTACGCACGTTTTTCAGTGCCGTCAGGCTGTCGGTGCTGCCCCCGGCGATATGGAACTCTTCTTCCGTTCCCACCACCAGGTCGAAATAGTGCAGCACTTCCTGCAGCTGCTGCGTTACGCGCTCTGACTCCACAAAGCGCGTTTCGCCATCACCCAGTGAGGTCAGGCCCCACAGTACCGGGCGGTAGTCGATATCCAGCGCGGTACGCAGGCCGTGACGACGGGCAATCTCCAGCGCTTTCAGCACCGCAGCACGGGTGTCCGGGTGTGACAGATGCGTTCCGGTGACCGCCACGGCCCGGGCAGAGGCAATATACTCTTCCTGAATATCGTCCGGTACCAGGCCCATATCGGCACAGTTATCGCGATAGAACACCAGCGGGAAGGTTTCCTGATCCTTGATGCCGAGGATCACCAGACCCGTCAGACGGGTTTTGTCGGTGATCAGGCTCTGAGTATCACAGCCAACGCGTTGTAGCTCTTCACGCAGGAAGCGGCCCATATGTTCATCGCCAACGCGGGCAAGCATGGCGGATTTCAGACCCTGGATTGCAGTGCCGTACGCTACATTTCCTGAGGAGCCACCCAGGTATTTCGCGAAGGTGGTTTCATCTTCCAGGCGCGCGCCAATCTGCTGGCCATAAAGGTCGACGGCGATGCGCCCGATACAAATCACATCAAGGCGCTTCTGTTGTGTACTCATACCTGTTGTTTCCTCTGTTTGTACCCTGCCTGCTGGTCGTTTAACGACAACGTCAGTGGTAGTGGGCAGTGCCGATGCTGTTGAGCCTTCCCGGCAGGTCGGAGCAATAAGCCCGATCGAATCCGGATCTAACATGTCGCAAAGTATGAGGAATAAAAATTCCAAATTCAATATGAAATGAAATTATTACCCCAAAAGTGTGAGGGGGTTAAAACTCTTGTAATGCGGATTTAGCCCCTCGGTAAATGGCCGGTGTTTCAGGCCATTCAAGAGATGTGAGCAGTCTCTCAACTTTCTTAGACCATATTGGCGAACATATTGAAGTGAAACGATTTTTCTCTTTCAGACATCACCGCATTGTTATCGTTTCATTTATGGCTTGTTACTGCCGCTGTGGTGGCGGGTTTTACTGCAGAATTTGATCTCTCTCGCAAAATGAAATGTTTCTTCTGTAATTCTGTTTAGTGAAAAAAATATTTGTTTATAATCGGCTCACGTTTCACTTATAACTGTCGCCGTTTTGTTTCTCTGGCGACCACAAATGCGAACTCCGGTGGACCTGATGATGTGGCCACTGATACCGAAAGGAAGAGCAAATGGGCAAGATCAGATTAACCACAGCACAGGCTCTGGTCAGATTCCTGGATAACCAGTATCTGTCGGTAGATGGCGTTGAAACCAAATTTGTTAAAGGGATCTTTGCCATCTTCGGTCACGGCAACGTGCTCGGCTTAGGCCAGGCGCTGGAGCAGGACAGCGGCGATATGGTGGTGTATCAGGGGCGAAATGAGCAGGGTATGGCGCATGCGGCTATCGGTTTTGCCAAGCAGAAACTTCGCCGAGAGATCATTGCCTGTACCTCCTCCGTCGGGCCGGGTGCCGCCAACATGATCACCGCGGCTGCCACCGCCACGGCGAACCGTATTCCTTTACTGCTGCTGCCGGGCGATGTCTTTGCCACTCGCCAGCCCGACCCGGTTTTACAGCAGATTGAACAGAGTCACGATCTCAGCATCAGCACCAATGATGCCTTCCGCGCCGTCAGCAAATACTGGGACCGCGTCAGCCGCCCGGAACAGTTGATGACCGCCTGTATCAATGCCATGCGCGTACTGACCGACCCGGCAGATACCGGTGCCGTAACAATCTCGCTTCCGCAGGATGTGCAGGGTGAAGCCTATGACTTCCCGGACTACTTCTTCCAGAAACGCGTACACCGTCTGGAACGCCGTCTGCCAACCGAAGGCCAGCTGGCCGATGCGCTGGCGCTGATTGCCGGTAAGAAAAAACCGATGATTATCTGCGGCGGCGGGGTGAAATACTCCGGTGCAGGCGATGCGCTGCGCGCTTTTGCGGAACGCTACAATATCCCGTTTGCGGAAACCCAGGCGGGTAAAGGTACCATTGTTTCTGACCATCCGCTGAATGTGGGGGGCGTCGGTGAGACGGGCTGTCTGGCCGCCAACCTGCTGGCTAAAGAGGCGGACCTGGTGATCGGTATCGGCACGCGTTACACCGACTTTACCACCGCCTCAAAGTGGATCTTCCAGAATCCTGAGGTCAGCTACATCAACATCAACGTCAGTAACTTTGATGCCTACAAGCTTGATGCCGTGCAGGTCGTTGCGGATGCGCAGGAAGCCCTGACCGCGATTGACAGCCGCCTGGCGGAAACCGGCTTCAGCCACGGCTGGGGAGAAAAAGTGGGGCAGGCGCAAAGCAAGCTACTGAAAGAAACGCAGCGCGTTTACAGCTCTGTCTACAGCGGAACTGATTACGTGCCGGAAATAGATGACCATATGGATCGCGACGCGGTGTGGGCCGAGTTTAATCGCCTGACCGACTCGTTCCTGACCCAGTGCAGCGTTCTGGGTACGCTCAATGAACATCTCCCAAAGGATGCAGTGATTGTGGCGGCCGCGGGCAGCCTGCCGGGCGACCTGCAACGCATGTGGCGCACCAAAGATTACAACAGCTATCACGTCGAGTATGGCTACTCCTGCATGGGTTACGAAGTCAACGCTTCCCTGGGCGTTAAGCTCGCGGAACCGCAGCGTGAGGTTTACACCCTGGTGGGGGATGGCTCCTTTATGATGCTGCACTCCGAGCTGGTGACCTCAATCCAGGAGGGGGCGAAGATCAACGTCATCCTGCTGGATAACATGACCAATGGCTGCATTAATAACTTGCAGATGGAACACGGTATGGACAGTTTCACCACCGAGTTCCGCTTCCGTAATGCCAACGGCGGCAAGCTGAACGGCGGTTTTGTGCCGGTCGACTTTGCGGCGATTGCCGCAGGTTACGGTTGCAAAACCTATCGTGTCACCACGCTTGAGCAGCTGGAGGCGGCGTTGACCGATGCGCAGAAACAGACCGTATCAACGCTTATCGATATTAAAGTTCTGCCAAAAACCATGATTCACAAGTACTTCAGCTGGTGGCGCGTAGGTGGTGCCCAGGTGTCCCAATCAGAGCGCGTAGACGCCGTGGCCCGGATGCTGAACGAACATATCGACCAGGCGCGTGAATATTAATTATACCCTTCATTCTTCACGCTGCAGGTGCGTTGGCTGCGCCTGTTCACCCCAGTCACATAGTTATCTATGCTCCTGGGGATTCGCAGGCTTGCCGCCTTCCTGCAGCGAGAATTATTTTGGGTATAAACATTTGTTGTTTATTTAACGGGCATTTTTATTTCGCCCGCTCTTATCCCCCTACATGTAAGGACCTGTTATGACTTTAAAATTAGGTGTAATCGGAACGGGCGCCATCGGCCAGGAACATATTCGTCGTTGCAGCAAAGTGCTGCAGGGTGCGCAGGTGGTTGCCGTCTCTGATATCAACGTGGACGGTGCCAAAGCTGCGCTGGCGCGTATCGGTATTGACGCCGAGGTGTTTGCTAACGGCCACGATGTGGTGACGTCACCGAACGTGGACGCCGTGCTGGTCACCTCCTGGGATCCGACGCACGAAGAGTTCACCCTGGCGGCCATCGCCGCAGGCAAGCCGGTTTTCTGTGAAAAACCGCTGGCGATGAGTGCGGAAGGCTGCCGCCGCGTGGTGGATGCCGAAATCAAATTCGGCAAGCGTCTGGTGCAGGTAGGCTTTATGCGCCCGTACGACAGCGGCTATCGTGCGCTGAAAGACGTGATCACCAAAGGGGAAATCGGCGAGCCGCTGATGCTGCACTGTGCGCACCGTAACCCGACGGTACCAGAGAGCTACACCACCGATATGGCCATCACCAACACACTGATCCACGAACTGGATGTGCTGCGCTGGCTGACCGAAGATGATTACAAATCGGTGCAGGTGGTGTTCCCACGCTCTACCTCGAAAACGCACAGCAAACTGCGCGACCCGCAGGTGGTGCTGTTTGAAACCCGTAAGGGCATCCGCATCGACGTTGAGATCTTCGTTAACTGTGCCTACGGTTACGACATTCAGTGTGAAGTGGTGGGTGAAGAGGGCATCGCTAAACTGCCAGAGCCTTCAGCCGTGCAGATGCGTAAAGACGCCAAGCTGTCGACGTCAATCCTGACCGACTGGAAAGATCGCTTCATCGATGCCTACGACGTGGAACTGCAGGCGTTTATCAACGATGCCACCGCTGGCACACTGACCGGGCCATCCGCCTGGGACGGCTATGCTGCCTCTGTGGCTGCCGATGCCTGTCTGAAAGCGCAGGAGAGCGGTGCGATTGAGCCGGTGGAACTGCCAGAGCGTCCCGCCTTCTACGCTAAATAAATTTTTGGGCGTCTGCAGCGGGCGCGCTCAACCCCCCGTCATCACGGCGGGGGATCACCGCAAAACAGCGTACTGATTTATTCACGGAGAGTCTGATGAAAATTGCCTTTGATGTTGATGTCATCCGGGATATGGGCATCACAAAAATGGTTCACCAGGTGGCTGACTGGGGCTACAAATATATCGAACAGTCCCCGCATCCACAGATCAACCCGTTCTATAAGCATCCTAAAGCCAGTCGCGAGATCATTACCGAGTACAAAAACGCGCTGCGTGAGACCGGGCTGGAGATCTCCTCATTTATCGTGGTGTACCGCTGGTCCGGTCCGGATGAAGCGCGCCGTCAGGCCGCTGTCAGAAACTGGAAACGAATGATTGAGATCGCCGTGGAAACCGGCGTACAGGTAATCAATACCGAGCTTTCCGGTAATCCGAACGAGCCTGAAATCTGTGAAGAGATGTTCTACCGGTCGATGGAAGAACTGCTGCCGATCGTTGAACGCGAAGGCATCCGCATCGAAATCCAGTCCCATCCGTGGGATTTCTGCGAAGAGAGCAACGAAACCGCCGACATGGTGAAATCGTTCCGCAGCGAGAACGTCAAGTATCTTTACAGCGTGCCGCATACCTTCTTTTACGACAAAGGAAAGGGGGATGTGAAAAGCATGCTGGAGTATTCCGGCATCGATCTGTCGCACGTCCTGATTGCCGACACCATGAACCACACCAAACACTGCCGCTATATTGTCAACCCGCCGGGCGTGGATGCGACGATCCACCAGCATGTAGGCGTGGGCGAAGGAGAGGTCGATTTTCAGACGCTGTTCCAGACGCTGCGCGATATGGACTTTGCTAACCGCACCTTCAAAGTTGGCGGCGAGTCGATTATTGCCTCGTCACTGTTTGGCTACCCGGAAAAAATGAACCGTCAGGCAGTCGAAACGCGCGAACTGATCGAACGTGAACTGCTGAGAAAATAATGCAGGGCGGCGAGTGCCGCCCGGTGAACCCCTGAGGCAACACCATGAACAAAGATAACGTCAGACTGGCGATTGCGCCGATTGGCTGGACCAACGATGACATGCCGGAACTTGGCAAAGAGAATACCTTCCAGCAGATCGTCAGTGAAATGGCGCTGGCGGGTTTTACCGGCAGTGAAGTAGGCAGCAAGTACCCGCGCGACCCGGCGATCCTGAAGCCGATGCTCGATATCCGGGGCATTGAAATCGTCAATGCCTGGTTCAGCACCTTCTTTGCCAACGGCGATAAAGCCAAAACCATTGATGAATTCATTAACCATCGTGATTTCCTGCACGCGATGGGGGCGAAAGTGATTGGCTGTTCAGAGCAGAGCCTGAGCATCCAGGGGACGACCAAAGCCGTACTGGAAGAGAAGCCACACTTTACTGATGAACAGTGGCGTCTGACCGCAGAAGGGTACAACGAGCTGGCGAAACTGGCGGCGGAGAAGGGCATGACCGTCGGTCTGCATCACCATATGGGCACGGGCATTCAAACCACCGCCGAGGTGGATCGTTTTATGGCCGAAACCAATGAAGATGTCTACCTGCTGTTTGATACCGGCCACGCTTACTATTCTGAAGGGACGCAGGAAGCCATGCTGGCCATCCTGACGAAGTATCTGCCGCGTATCAACCACGTGCATCTGAAAGACGTGCGCGATGAGGTAGTGGCACAGGTGAAGAGCCAGAAACTGTCCTTCCTGGATGGCGTGAAAAAGGGCACCTTTACCGTACCGGGCGACGGCGTGATTGATTTCGATCCGGTGTTCAAAATCCTCGACGACTTCGGCTATAAAGGCTGGATGGTGGTGGAAGCAGAGCAGGACCCGGCGCTGGCGAACCCGTTTGAATATGCAGTAAAAGCACGCAAGTACATTCGCGAACACGCCGGTCTGTAACCGCCAGGGCGGACAGCAACAGAGGTTTGCCTTTACGCACGGGCCGATCGGTTTATCGATCGGCCCGTGTCACGTCAGGCGATAGTGTTATTTGAGTTCGATGGTGCTGATAATGCTTTCGGCTTCGGTCTGCGCCTGCTGCTGATTGTCCGCAGGCAGAGTGATTTGCAGCGTCAGAAGTTTACCGTCACTTTTACCCAGCACCACGGAAGACCAGGATGACTGGTTGTTGGCTGAGATCACGGTATCCAGCTGCTGGAGCTGCTTGCCCTTCACCGTAATGGATTTGTTGGTCACGACCTGCAGCTGTGGGTCACGGTTGCGCTGTTGGGCTTCCAGGCGACCGGCCAGGACGTCCAGACCTTCGTCAGTACTTTCGCCGTCAATCACGATGATCGCCTTCTGGCCTGATTCATCGGCATAGACGTGCATATTGTTCGCCTGGGTACCAAGCTTACCGCTCTTATCAGACATGCCTGCCGGCAGGGTAAAACTCAGCTTGCCATCCATCAGGGTGACATTCTGATTTGACTGGCTGCTGCTGACGCCATTGTCATCGGCTGCGGCCTTTTCATCTTTCTTACCATCACAGGCAGCCAGGCCGGCTACCAGTACAGCGATTCCGGCATATTTCAGTAAGTTACGCATCAGGGTCCCTTTTCACATTGGTCGCGTAGAATTCAGGCCTTCAATACAATCGTATTCAGCGCCTAAAAGCAACTTAACAACGGTTACCGATAGCACACTAGCCGAAGTTGACTTTCACGCCGTGCGATTTTTCTGCCAGGCGCTTCAGGGCGGCATTCAGCAGGACGCCATAGGCAGGCAGGAAGAACACCATGCAGATAAGCACTTTGAAGCAGTAGTCTACCATCGCAATCTCGACCCAGTGGGTGGCCATAAACAGGTCCGGGCTCTTGTAGAAGGCGATAAAGAAGAAGGCCAGCGTATCGCTGATATTACCGAGAAACATGGCGGCTGCCGGAGCCATCCACCACGCGGCTTTCTGACGCAGGCGGTTAAAAACGTGAATGTCGAGGATCTGACCGAGCGCGTAGGCCATAAAGCTGGCGCAGGCGATGCGGGCGACAAACAGGTTCATCTCTTCCAGCGCCGCAAATCCCTGCCATTCACCCTGATAAAACAGGGCCGAGATGGCATAGGAGATAAACAGGGCCGGGACCATCACCGCGAGAATAATACGCCGGGCCAGCGGAGCGCCAAAAATACGTACCGTCAGGTCAGTGGCCAGGAAGATAAACGGGAAGCTGAAGGCACCCCAGGTGGTGTGCAGGCCAAAAATAGCCACGGGCAGCTGCACCAGATAATTACTGGAGGTGATCACCAGCAGATGGAACAGGGACAGCCAGACCAGCGCATGGGTGCGCTGACGCGTTGAAAAAGCAATCATCGTTGTAAGCCTTTTTAGATTGGGGTGAGGGAACCCATGAACATGTATCTGTGTTTCGCGCAGGCGAATTCGCGGCATATTACCGCGTTGCCCTGCTATTGCAATGGTTAATTTTAACGCAAACGTTATCGTGAAACGCAATCCTTGCACGCACCATGGCCGGCGTTAAAATAGGCGCTGACCTTTATCGAATAATTGAGAATCTCATGAGCGATCTCTTCGCGAATCCCGACCGGACCCTTGATGCGCTAGGCCTGCGCTGTCCTGAACCCGTGATGATGGTGCGCAAAACCGTGCGCCATATGCAGGAGGGAGAAACCCTGTTGATTATCGCCGATGACCCGGCGACGACGCGTGATATCCCCGGTTTTTGCCGTTTTATGGAACATACGCTGGTGGCCCAACATACTGACGCCCTGCCCTATCAGTTCTTACTGAAGAAAGGGGTGTAGCGGGCGACACATGTCCGGTCATCCCATGGCGGGCTGACCCAAAAAGAAGGTCAGCCCGTGCAGTAGGGTGAAAAGGACATCCTGCTATTTCTTACGCAGTAACCGCAGGGCGTTCGCTGTCACTAACGCCGTTGCGCCCGAATCCGCCAGCACTGCCAGCCAGAGCCCGGTGATGCCCATCAGCGTGGTGACCAGGAAGATACCCTTCAGCCCCAGCGCCAGTGCGACGTTCTGGCGAATATTCGCGTGGGTGGCGCGTGACAGGCGGATCATCGCGGCCAGACCATTGAGCCGGTTGTGCGTCAGCGCGGCATCGGCGGTTTCCAGAGCGACATCGCTGCCGCTGCCCATCGCAATACCGACGGTGGCGGCCTTCATAGCGGGCGCATCGTTAATGCCATCCCCGACCATCGCCACCGGCTGCTGCTGATTAAGCAGGCTGATGGCCGTGACTTTGTCCTCTGGTAGCAGGCCCGCGCGGTAATCGATATCCAGCTCACCGGCAATCGCTGCCGCCGCTCGCGGGTTGTCTCCGGTCAGCATCACCGCATGAATACCCAGTGCCCTGATTTCATCCAGCGCCGCCCTGGCATCGGCACGCAGCGTATCACGCAGGGCGATAAGCCCCAGCATCTGCTGGCCGTCGTGTAACACCACCACCGTATTGCCCGCGTTTTCCAGCGCCTCTGTGCGGCCCCGCTCTGCGGTCAGCATCCCGTCCGGCAGTCTGGCCGGTGAGCTGATGGTCAGTAAGCGTCCATTGACTTCCGCTTCAACCCCGCTTCCCGCCAGGGCACGCAGGGCAGTCGCCTGCGGCAGCGTCAGCTGACGCTGCGCTGCGGCCGCCGTGATAGCCTGCGCCAGCGGATGGGACGATCCCTGTTCAATGGCGGCGGCGGTAGCCAGCAGCTGATTTTCGTCCAGGGTGGCCAGCGGCAGGATAGCGGTGACCTGCGGTTTCCCCTCGGTCAGCGTACCGGTTTTATCAAAGGCCATCGTGCGTACGCTGCCCAAACTTTCCAGCGCCGCGCCGCCTTTGATCAGCGCACCACGGCGTGCCGCCGCGGCCAGTCCGGAGGTGATCGCCGCCGGGGTGGAAATAACCAGCGCACACGGGCAGCCAATCAGCAGCAGCGTTAATCCCTTATAGATCCAGGGCTGCCATGCGGCCCCCAGCAGCAGCGGTGGCACCAGTACCACCCCCAGCGCCAGCACGATAATTATCGGTGTGTAGATGCGGCTGAAACGGTCAAGGAAGCGTTCAATGGGCGCACGCCGCTCTTCGGCTTCTTCAATCAGGTGCAGAATACGATCGATGGCACTTTTACCCGGCTCTGACATCACCTCCAACTGGACCAGGCGGTCAACGCTCAGACAGCCGGCGGCGATGGTTTCATTCTGCTGGCGTTCCACCGGCACCGATTCCCCGGTCAGCGCACTTTCATCAAAGCTGGCGAAGCGGCTCAGCAGCTTCGCATCCGCTGGCAGGCGGGCACCGGCGGCCACTTCAATCACGTCGCCGGGGCGTAAATCGCTGACCGCGACATTTTCCCGCTGCCCCGCCCGCAGGCGAACAGCAGTATCGGGTTTCAGCGCCATCAGCGCCGTCACCCCTTTGCGCGCGCGACCGGCGGCAAACGATTCCAGCCGCTCCCCGAGCATAAACAGCAGCAGCACCATTGCCGCCTCGGCAGTGGCACCGATAAACAGGGCACCGACCGCAGCTACGGTCATCAGGGTTTCAATGCTGAACGGCGACCCGCTGCGCATCAGGCGCAGGGCGCTGCGGCCAATCGGCCAGACGCCAAATAGCGTGGTGGCGATAAAAGCGATCTGGCCCGCCGGATGATCAATACTTTCCAGCAGCCAGCTCACTGCCATCATCAGTGTGAGTACGATCAGGCTGAGGTTTTCCTGCCAGAGGCTTTTTTCAACGGCTGGCGGTGCGGCGACATCACTGCGCTGTAGCTTGAACCCGGCCTGCGACACGGCCTGTTCAACGGCATCACGAACATCGCTGCGGGCATCGACCAGCAGTTTTTCGCTGGCGAATGCCACGCGGGCCTGAACGATTTCCGGCAGCTGTTTTATTGCGGTTTCGACCTTGCGCGCGCAGGCCGGGCAGTCCATTCCCTTCACCTGCCAGGTAAATCGAACATCGCCCGAGGGCCTGTCGCCCTCATCATCGGGGTCGTCTCCCGAATGGCAGGCCGTATCTTCACAGCAGGGTGATGCGGTGCCAGTTGGGCTGGCGGGGGTGATTTTCTGGATCACTGGACGCGGGCGGGTGCTGCATCCGTGCTGAGTGCTGGCGTGGTGGTGACCACAACCACATGAAGAGTGCTGTTGCATAACGCCTCCTGACCGGTATCGGCGGGCAACACTGCCCGTCGATACCTATCTTACACTCTGGAGTGGACTCCAGAGTCAAGCGTCAGTTCAGCTTATAACCATAAGGAGCGCACGATCATAAAGTGGCCGGCAAAGTAGCAGGCGGCGATCACGGCGCGGTCGGCGCTGAAACGGCGGCGATAATGGCTGACCAGCCAGACAATATTTCCCAGCAGCAGCAGGACGGACCCGGCCATCAGGGTAAAGGTATCGTCGGTAGGTAGCATGAAATACTGTTCCATACCCAGCCAGACCATCAGCAGCGTAACGCCGAAAAAGGTGCAGATCGGCCAGCGTAGCTCTTCCAGTCGGCTCCAGACGGTCGCTGCCACCAGTCCACCAATAATCAGCAGCGCCAGCGGAATGGGCCAGAAGAAGCTCAGCGTCATCTGGCTGGCGAAATAGAGCGTGTACAGCAGGTGGGAAAGGAAGAATGCCCCAATGGCGTACAGCATACGTTTGGTGGGCAGCAGGGTGAGGGCATCCCCGACCAGTGTGGCCAGCACGCCAAGCAGGATCAGATAGTCCGTGGTTTTCAGCACCGGAGCCTGCCAGGCCCAGGCCAGCAGCAGCAGCATGGTGACGGGTTTAAAGACCCAGCGCTGCCACTGTGGGCCGCGATAGGAGGCATCAACATACAGCCAGCCTGAAAAAAGAACCGCAAGGAAAGACCAAATCATATTGTTATCCTTAGATTAAAAACTCCGCAACTCCCAATCAGTTTAGGTGAAGCACGGTGGATGTGACAATGAGAGGGCTCCGGTTGTATCCTGATGCGCACACGATGCACACTGTCCGTTTTTATTTCCGCAGGGAGAAGAAATGCAGCCCCCTCAGATCTTTTTTATCGTACTGGCCATCATTGCTGTTCTGGCTACCCGCCAGTTTATCCGGCAGCGACGCGAGGCAGCGGTTAATGATGCCTCACCGCTGCGCACCCTGGCCGTGGAGGTGAAATCGAAACGCGAATATCCGGCCCCGAACCGCCGTTCACGCCAGCGTGAACACATCCCGGTGGAAGAGATGCGCTACGAGGCCTGGTTTCGTCCGTTAAACGGTGCGGGCGATTTTAAGCTGGTGCTGAATGCCGGAGACTACCACCAGATGGATAAGGGGAGTAAAGGTGAACTGAAGGTGAAAGGGACCCGCTTTATCTCATTTGCGGCCAGTCCCACTGCGTCCTGTTGATACGGTGGGAAAAGATCGCCAGAAAGGGCGTTGTGTCCCTCTGTATGCTCTGCTTTCCCGGTCCGTATCGTCTTGTTGCCACCCAGACCAGGATGTCCGCTTATTGCTTAGGAAAATTCTTTTTTTGCCAGGCCAGCAGTTCAAACACGCCGAAGAAAAATACCTTTGCCTGCATCACACCGCTGAGTTTCTCTGCACCTTTCGGCTGGGTGGTGCGCATCAGCACCAGCTGCAGCCCGTGCATGATCACCATGAAAAACAGCGCAACGTTGACGAAATAGGTCAGGGGTTTCGGGAACGGGTGAACAACGTTAAGCAGTAAAAAGGCCCAGACAAACAGCATCAGCACGCGGCCTGCATTAATCAGCATCGGAAATCTCCCTGGTATGGCGGTGACGGACGTAGAGTCGATAGGCCACCTGTCCGGCAATCTTTTCGCGATGGAGCTGCCAGTTGACCGGGACGGGCGGCAGGCCGTGCTCGACTTCGCTTTCAACATACACTAACGCACCGTCACTCAGCCAGCCGTTATGCTCAAGCAGCTCTACGGTCTGCTCCAGCAGCCCTTTACGGAACGGCGGGTCGATAAAGACCAGCTGATGTTCATCGCCCTTCTGTGCCAGAAACTGCAGCGTGTTGGTGTTCACCACGCGTCCGCTCTTTGCCCCGAGGGTGGCGAGGTTTTTCTCAAGTTGCTGCGCCACCGGGCGCTCCAGCTCAAGCAGGGTGGCGCTGCCCGCGTGACGGGACAGGGCTTCCAGACCGAGTGCGCCACTGCCGGCGTAACAGTCGAGGCATTTTGCCTGCTGTATATCCGCGGCCAGCCAGTTAAATAACGTTTCGCGTACGCGATCGGTGGTCGGGCGCAGGCCCGCGCTGTCCGGAACCGGCAGTTTACGTCCACGCCACTGACCGCCAATAATACGTATTTGCCCGGCTGCGCCGCTGCGGGGTTTCTTATTCATCTTGCTGAACTCTTAATAATTTGTTGCATAGTTTAACGGGCTAACCGGGCGGAGGAAACGTAAAAAGGGTGCTGTGATGCGCTCTGCAGAAAGTGTTAGACTAAGAGATTAATTAACAGATTAATTTTCGTACCGGAACCGTAACGGTTTTTCCCGCGAGGAGTGTGGTTGCACCATGGCAAAGAACAAAAAACGTGGCTTTTTTTCCTGGCTTGGTCTGGGGCGTGAAGAACAGACACCACAGGAAGAGGTAAAAGAAACGTTACCACCACAGCCTGCTGTCGATTCGCCGGCAGAGGCACCTCCTGCCGCCCCAGCGGAGGCGGACGCCGTTGACCGTGCAGAGGCCGAAGCCGCTGCCCGCGCGGAAGCTGAAGCCGCTGCCCGCGCGGAAGCTGAAGCCGCCGCCCGCGCGGAAGCTGAAGCCACCGCCCGCGCCGAAGCTGAAGTCGCTGCCCGCGCCGAAGCTGAAGCCACCGCCCGCGCCGAAGCCGAAGCCGCTGTCCGTGCAGAGGCTGAAGCCGTTGCCCGTGCTGAAGCTGAAGCCGCCGCCCGCGCGGAAGCTGAAGCAGCTGCCCGTGCAGAGGCCGAAGCCGCTGCCCGCGCGGAAGCTGAAGCCGCTGCCCGTGCGGAAGCTGAAGCCGCTGCCCGTGCGGAAGCTGAAGCCGCTGCCCGTGCGGAAGCTGAAGCCGCTGCCCGCGCGGAAGCTGAAGCCGCTGCCCGCGCGGAAGCTGAAGCCGCTGCCCGCGCGGAAGCTGAAGCCGCTGCCCGTGCTGAAGCCGAAGCCGCCGCCCGCGCGGAAGCGGAAGTGCCGCAGCAGGTAGCAGAGCAGGAGCGCCCGACGAAAGAAGGTTTCTTTGCCCGCCTGAAGCGCAGTCTGGTCAAAACCCGTCAGAATCTCGGTTCCGGATTTATCGGCCTGTTCCGCGGCAAGAAAATTGATGACGATCTGTTTGAAGAGCTGGAAGAACAGCTGCTGATTGCGGACGTCGGGGTGGAGACTACGCGCCGGATTATCGCCAGTCTCACCGCACAGGCCAGCCGCAAGGAACTGCGCGACGCCGAAGCGCTTTACGGCATGCTGAAAACGGAGATGGCCGGTATTCTGGCTACCGTGGAAGCGCCTCTGGATGTCAGCGGTAAAACCCCCTTTGTTATCCTGATGGTCGGCGTCAATGGCGTGGGGAAAACCACCACCATTGGTAAGCTGGCCCGCCAGTTCCAGGCGGAAGGGAAGTCCGTGATGCTGGCGGCGGGTGATACCTTCCGTGCCGCCGCCGTTGAGCAGCTTCAGGTGTGGGGTGAACGCAACAACATTCCTGTAGTGGCGCAGCATACCGGTGCGGATTCTGCCTCGGTGATCTTTGACGCCATCCAGGCCGCGAAAGCGCGCCACGTTGACGTGTTAATTGCGGATACGGCCGGACGCCTGCAGAACAAATCGCACCTGATGGAAGAGCTGAAAAAAATCACGCGTGTGATGAAAAAGCTCGACGACCAGGCGCCGCATGAGGTGATGCTGACCATTGATGCCAGCACCGGCCAGAATGCGATCAGCCAGACTAAACTGTTTCATGAGGCCGTTGGCCTGACCGGGATCACCCTGACCAAGCTGGATGGCACGGCAAAAGGGGGGGTGATCTTCTCGGTAGCGGATCAGTTCAACATTCCTATTCGCTATATCGGCGTTGGCGAAGGCATTGAAGATTTACGATCGTTTAAGGCTGACGATTTTATAGAGGCACTTTTTGCCCGAGAGGACTAATTAGGATGATTCGCTTTGAAGAAGTCAGTAAGGCTTATCTCGGCGGTCGGCAAGCGCTGCAGGGGGTTGATTTTCATCTGCAACCCGGCGAAATGGCGTTTCTGACCGGACATTCCGGGGCGGGGAAAAGTACTTTGCTGAAGCTGATCTGTGGCATTGAGCGCCCGAGCGCCGGGCAGATCTGGTTTGGCGGGCACGATATTAGCCGTCTGAAAAGCCGTGAAGTCCCGTTTCTGCGCCGTCAGATTGGTATGATCTTTCAGGATCACCACCTGCTGATGGATCGCACCGTGTACGACAATGTGGCGATCCCGCTGATCATCGCCGGGGCCAGCGGGGAAGATATTCGCCGTCGCGTGTCGGCGGCTCTGGACAAGGTTGGCCTGCTCGACAAAGCGAAAAATTTTCCTATTCAGCTTTCGGGCGGTGAACAGCAGCGCGTGGGTATTGCCCGTGCCGTGGTAAATAAACCGGCGGTGCTGCTGGCGGATGAGCCCACCGGGAACCTGGACGAAGCGCTGTCGGCAGACATTTTGCGTCTGTTTGAAGAGTTCAACCGCGTCGGCGTGACCGTGCTGATGGCAACGCATGATATGGGGCTGATCGGCAGTCGCAATTACCGACTGATGACGCTGAGCCAGGGACGTTTGCACGGAGGTCATCGTGGTCAATAAACGTAATTCACGCCCGGCAGCGGCGGCAAAAACGGTGAAACAGAAGCAGCCGTCAAAGCGTAAAGCGCTGAAGGGCGGCTGGCAGGAGCAGTGGCGTTATGCCATGCATGGTTCGCTGTCCGAGATGTGGCGTCAGCCGCTGGCGACGCTGCTGACAGTGATGGTGATTGCCATCTCTCTGACCCTGCCAAGCGTATGTTATATGGTGTGGAAAAACGTCAGTCAGGCGGCAGATCAATGGTATCCGGCTCCGCAGTTGACCGTCTACCTCAGTAAAACGCTGGATGATGATGCCGCTGAAAATGTCGTGGCCCAGCTGAAAAAAGAAGAGGGCGTCGACAAAGTTAACTATCTGACGCGTGAAGAGGCGCTGGGCGAGTTCCGTAACTGGTCTGGCTTCGGCGGCGCAATGGATATGCTGGAGCAGAACCCGCTGCCTGCTGTGGCGATCATCACGCCCAAGCTCAATTTCCAGAATTCCGGCACCATGGATAGCCTGCGCGATCGTGTATCGAAAGTGCAGGGGATTGATGAAGTGAAGATGGATGACAGCTGGTTTGCCCGCCTCGCGGCGCTGACCGGACTGGTCGGCCAGGTGGCGGCGATGATCGGCATTCTGATGATTGTGGCGGTGTTCCTGGTGATTGGTAACAGCGTGCGCCTGAGCATTTTCGCCCGTCGTGACACCATCAACGTGCAGAAGCTGATTGGCGCGACCGACGGCTTTATCCTGCGGCCGTTTTTATACGGCGGGGCGCTGTTAGGCTTTAGCGGCGCACTGCTGTCGCTGGTGCTGTCAGAAGTGCTGGTCATGCGACTTGAATCGGTGGTCACCCAGGTGGCATCGGTGTTCGGTACGACCTTTGGGCTGCATGGCCTGGCGTGGGATGAAAGCCTGCTGCTGCTGCTGATTGCCGCGATGATTGGCTGGATTGCCGCCTGGCTGGCGACCGTTCAACATTTACGTCGTTTTACGCCTCAGTAACCCCTTCACACGTTTTTTTGATATAATCTTCCTCTGCTGCGTGAAAGTTTGCCGCAGAGGAAGTTCATCATTCTGTCACTTCCCCCTGCGACGCTGGTTCCTGCCACGCACACTGTGTGCAAAATATCCACTGCCTGAGTTGAACTTGTGGATAACTTTATGGTCTGAGTCAGCAGAGACGGGCATAACGCTTCGCACAGATTGCTTTCGATTTTTGCGAACAATTCGCGTAGTGTAGTCGGCGCGTCAGGGACTGGCGCTGTTGCGATGATTAAACAGAGAGGGTTTGAATGACCAAAGAAATGCAAACTTTAGCTATTGCTCCTTTAGGCAACCTGGACGCATATATCCGGGCAGCTAATGCCTGGCCTATGCTGACGGCAGAAGAGGAAAAAGCGTTGGCTGAACAGCTGCATTACCAGGGCGATCTGGAAGCAGCTAAAACGCTGATCCTGTCTCACCTGCGCTTTGTCGTTCATGTCGCTCGTAACTACTCCGGCTATGGGCTGCCGCAGGCGGACCTGATCCAGGAAGGTAACATCGGCCTGATGAAAGCCGTGCGTCGTTTTAATCCGGAAGTGGGCGTGCGTCTGGTCTCCTTTGCCGTCCACTGGATCAAAGCGGAAATTCATGAATACGTCCTGCGTAACTGGCGTATTGTGAAAGTCGCCACCACGAAAGCTCAGCGTAAGCTGTTCTTTAACCTGCGTAAAACCAAGCAGCGTTTAGGCTGGTTTAATCAGGATGAGGTCGAAATGGTGGCCCGCGAGTTAGGGGTCAGCAGCAAAGACGTGCTGGAAATGGAATCGCGTATGGCAGCGCAGGATATGACTTTTGATCCGACGCCGGACGACGAAGGCGAAGGCCGTTCCATGGCCCCGATGCTCTATCTGCAGGATAAATCTTCTGACTTTGCTAACGGCATTGAGGAAGATAACTGGGACGATCACGCTGCTGAGAAGCTGAGTGATGCGATGCAGGGTCTTGACGAGCGTAGCCAGCATATCATCCGTGCCCGCTGGCTGGATGACGACAACAAAACCACCCTGCAGGAACTGGCCGATCAGTATGGCGTGTCCGCAGAGCGTGTGCGCCAGCTTGAAAAGAACGCGATGAAAAAACTGCGTCTGGCTATCGAAGCCTGAACCGCCCCTTCTCTGCACTAACCCGTGCAGAATGTTAAAAACACCGCCCTCCGGGCGGTGTTTTTATTTGTGCCCTCTCCCGTCATGCTGGCTTTATATAACGGCGCTACGTAGAATAAAAAAACATAAATAATTTTCATCTGTCCGCAATTTTGTTCCAGGCTGGCTGAGGGATATGGTTCCGGCGTTAAGGGAGTAGTCGCGTATGGACGGCGAGAAAATGCCAAAAGAGCAGGCGACCATGCACCATCTGGATGAATTTGACGGTCTGGATATGCTTGAAGCCAGATATTACCGTCAGCGTTTTCCCCGGCATGTGCATGAAACCTTTTGCATTGGTGTCATTGAAGAGGGCGCACAACGGTTCTGGCGCAGCGGCGGGGAACACGTCGCGCCTGCGGGCGATATTATTCTGGTGAATGCCGATGAAGTGCATACGGGATGTGCCGAAGTTGAGAATGGCTGGGCATACCGGGCCATTTATCCCGCCCCTGAACTGCTGCGCCAGCTCACCCGCGACCTGAAGCATGAGAATGGCATCATCCCGTGGTTTCCCCAGGCGGTGGTTCACGATCCCGGTTTGTCCGCTCAGCTACAGCTGGTGTTTAACATGTTGCCCGTTGAGGGCAACAGCCTGCTAAAAGAGTCCCTCCTACTTACGGCTATCTCCTGGCTGATCATACGCTATAGCCGCACGCCCATTACGCCCGCCGCGCTGCCCTGCTCGAGGTCGATGATCCTTCAGGTCAGGGACCTGATGATGAGCTACCCGGAAAAAAACTGGTCGCTGAAACAGCTTTCTGATGTGGTACAGCTCAGTCCGTGGCATTTTCTACGTCAGTTTAAACAGACGGTGGGGATGACACCGCACGCCTGGCTGGTGCAGGCCAGGCTGCGAAAGGCCCGTGAAATGTTGCTGCAGGGTGTGACAATCATCGCTGTTGCTGCCCGCTGCGGCTTTTCCGATCAGAGTCATTTCACGCGTCATTTCAAAAATTCGATGGGGGTCACGCCCGGCGAATTTATCCGTTCATTACGTTCCGCCTGCTGATGTGAGCGGGATCCCCCCAGCAATTTTGTGCAATATTTCTACTCAGACAGCCCCTATTCTGCCTGCACAGGTTTGCAGGGGGCTGAGTGCGGAATATGGAGAAGTCGACAGGCGTGCCATTTGCTGAGACGAATGCACAGTCCGGGATGGGTTTTTTTACCGGCGTCGTTAACATGCTACCGCTGTGCCTTTCCGTCGTTCCCTGGGGAATACTGGCGGGATCGATGGCGGTGCAGGCGGGACTGACCCTACCGCAAAGTATCGGGATGTCGGCCATTCTCTTTGCCGGTGCAGCGCAGCTGGTCACGCTGGGTTTACTGCTGTCGGGTGCCAGCATTCCTGCGATGATCATTTCCGTATTCTTTATTACCTCCCAGCACTTCCTTTATGGTCTGACGCTGCGCGAAACCGTCTCCGTGTTACAGGCTCGCTATCGTCTGCCCATTGGCTTTTTATTGACTGACGAGCTGTTTGCCCTGAGTAGCGCGAACAAGGAGAAGAGGGCTGCCACGCCAGGATACTTAATCGGTGCCGGGCTGACCTTTTATCTCAGCTGGAATCTCTTCAGCCTGATGGGCATTTTTATGGCCTCTGCGGTGCCTGATTTGCAGTCCTATCATCTGGACTTTTCAATCGTGGCCACCTTTATCACCATTGTGGTGCCGATGATTAAAAACCTCAGCGTGTTGTGCGGTGTTGTGGCTTCCCTGCTGCTGTCGATGGTACTCAGTCTGTTCCACATCGAGGGGGCAACGGTCATTGCCGGACTGAGCGGGATGTTTTTATCCGTGGTCGTTTCCCGCTTAACGAGGGCAGCCTGATGTCCTGGATACTGTTACTGACGCTGGCTGCCGTGGTGTTTTTTAATCGCTATCTCTTTCTTGAGCCCGCTGTTCCGGTCCGCTTGCCCTCGCTGATCCGTGAGGCATTAAAATATTCTGCTCCCTGCCTGCTCACAGCAATATGTGGGCCCATTATTCTGCTGGATCATGATGAGTTACGTGAATTGACCTCGAATCCTTATTTATATGGGGCAGTCGCGGGCGTTGTTATTGCGTTTTTTGTTCGACAGATGGTTCTGTCGGTTTTGCTGTGTATGACAGTCTTTTACTTATTTTGCTGGATCGCTAAATGAAACCAAAAAAACGGAATTTGACTCAGCCAGTCCCTGCGGAAAACCTGCGCGACACCTACCTTATCCTGCCTTTCCAGGGCATCTGGACCTGGCTGACGGGTAAGGAGCTGGAGGGACGCCAGCCGCTGTGGCACTCCCATTCGCTGGAAATGGTCTGCTGGTCGCTGGCCTGGGTACTCGTCGGCTGTTTAATGACATCACTGGCCTGGTTTGGCAGCATGTCGCTGCCGCTCAGGCTGGCTCTTTATCTGACTGGAGTCTTATTTGCTGCTTCCGGGGCCCGGTATGTGGTGGCCACCATTATCCATCATGGTGTACATGGGCATCTGTTTAAAAGCCAGCGTGCGAATAAGATCCTCTGCGAAATCTTATCAACGATCTTCATCGTTCAGCCCTACGAATCTTACCGTCAGTTTCATGTTTATGAACATCACGGATCCGCCTTCTCGACATTTGAGGATCGCGACCTGGCAGCGATTTATCAGCTGGGGTTTAAACCGGGAAAAACCGTCAGACAGCTCTATCTTAATCTGTTACTCACGCTGTTCAGTCCGGTATTTCACCTGAAGTTTCTGTTGGGCAGGATGAAGTCCAACCTGATTGATCTGCCACTCTGGCGGCAGGCAATGTCACTGTGCTGGTGGGGCGTGCTCGTCTGTCTGGCGGTGAAATTGGGGGCCGCGTTCTTTCTGCTGAACGTATTGATTCCCTTTGTCGTGGTTTATCAGATGGCCTCATTACTGCACCTTCTGACCGAGCATACCTGGTGCTTACGCCAGCAGGGTGAAAGCGTACGTGACAGTCACATTAAAAATTGTCTGGGACGATTTTGCGGCAGCGCCTGCCCGCCAGAACTCTCCCTGCGCTGTAGCGCTGAGTGGGTGCGCTGGGCGTTGATACATCTGTTTTTCCATCTGCCATGCCGGATGCTTATCGTTCAGGGTTCGCTGGTCTGTCATGACTGGCATCACCGTTTCGGCAGCGTACGCCAGTGGTATGACTACGCCCGACTACGAGAGAAACACCGGCTTAAGCTGGAGGCTGAGGGTAAAAATGACTATATCGACATCTGGGGCATTCAGCATGCGCTGCGTTATGTATTTAGCCAGCTGAGCGCCATGGACGCGGTTAAAACCGAAAATCTGGCGTACCGGCTTAATTAATGAATACACAACGCTTGCACTACCCACTCTGGGCAGAAATGGCCGCGGAGGATCTTCGTCGATTTGCTGAACTGCACCCGCCACAGGCGTCAGCAGATAAAGAGTTTGTGTCTGAAAAACAGGCGGAAACGCCTGACCGGGAATAAACCCTCGTATTTCCCTGGTGTTGATGTGCTTTGGGCCCTTTCAGGGCCCTTTTTTATTTTCGCCATTCGCCTTTCTGCCGGGTGAATCCTGCCGATTGCATAAATGCAGCGATTACTTCCGGTTGCGCACTGCCGTCATTATCCATCGACCACTGTGTGACCTCCGGGTTTTGTGCCAGCGTTTCTTCCAGCAGATACAGGCCCACCCCGCGCCTGCGGGTCACCTCGCGGACTTCCAGCTGTGACAACCGTCCCTTCTGAGCGGTGATCCCGACCTGGACCGCCGCCAGCAGCCGGTCGTTAAAGCGCGCCGCGTACAGCCGGTGCTGCGCATCCAGCTGCGCGGCAAGAGCCTCAACATCAGCCTGCGGCCAGATTTTTTTTATATCGCTGCGATCCTGCTGTGACAACTGTTGCAGGCGGATGATAGTCAGTTTCATCGGAATAACCCGGTCATGAGAAAGGCATATTGTAGCGAAGTTGACCATACTATGACGTGTTAGTTTTCCTGTGAAAAAACGAGGCGATGTGTGGGGGGAGTGAACGGTATGCCGAGTAATCCATAGTCGATGTATCATTAATCCAGCACAAACTCCTGGAAATCTGGCTATTTTGGCACCGTTCATGTTAGTTGTTTGTCCTGTCTGCCCCGCTATTTACTGAATATGTCAGTTGATTTACAGCAGAATATTCCTGTTTAATAACCTGAAATTTAAAGCCTTATTCAAAAAAAATGCCGGTAATCATTCTAACTCGTTCTTAGTTAAGCGTTTATCGCTGATTCCACGGCAAATAATAAGTAGCAACCACAACAGATGGGGTAGTTCGGATGAAAATGAGTAAAGGAAGTGCGTTTCTGGCGGGCTGCGTAGCCCTGGCGATGAGCCACGCAGCAATGGCGAAAGATATCAAGGTAGCCATTGTTGGTGCCATGTCGGGCCCGGTGGCGCAGTATGGCGACATGCAGTGGACCGGCGCGCAGCAGGCGATTGCTGATATCAATGCTAAAGGCGGCGTCAACGGCGACAAACTGGTCGCGGTGAAATATGACGATGTCTGCGATCCGAAACAGGCCGTCGCCGTTGCCAACAAAGTGATTAATGACGGCATCCGTTATGTCATCGGCCACCTGTGCTCCTCTTCAACCCAGCCCGCTTCAGATATCTATGAAGATGAAGGCGTGCTGATGATCACCCCGGCCGCTACCGCACCCGATCTGACGTCTCGCGGCTACAAGCTGATTATGCGCACCACCGGCCTGGACTCTGACCAGGGCCCAACGGCGGCAAAATATATCCTTAATGAAGTGAAACCGCAGCGTATTGCCGTGGTTCATGACAAGCAGCAGTACGGCGAAGGTCTGGCACGCTCCGTTCAGGAAAGCCTGAAAAAAAGCGGCGGCAACGTTGTGCTGTTTGAAGGCGTCACCGCCGGCGATAAAGACTTCTCCACGCTGGTGGCGCGTCTGAAGAAAGATAACGTCGACTTCGTCTATTTTGGCGGGTATCACCCGGAAATGGGTCAGATCCTGCGTCAGGCGCGGGCAGCCGGTCTGAAGACCCAGTTTATGGGGCCGGAAGGCGTGGGTAACGCTTCTCTGTCTAATATCGCCGGTGCCGCCTCCGAAGGGATGCTGGTTACCCTGCCAAAACGCTATGACCAGGTTCCAGCCAACAAAGCCATCGTTGATGCGCTGAAAGCCAAAAAAGAAGATGCGACCGGCCCGTTTGTCTGGACCACCTACGCCGCCCTGCAGTCACTGGCTACCGGTATGGAGCGCAGCAAAAGTGCAGAGCCGGAAGAGATTGTGAAAAACCTGAAGGAAGGCGCAGCAGTGCCAACCGTGATGGGCGACCTGAGCTGGGATCAGAAGGGCGATCTGAAAGGCTTCGAGTTTGGCGTATTTAAATGGCACGCAGACGGTTCTTCCACTGCTGTTAAATAAACCAGGCGAGTTTTGGACATTAACGCCTGGTGATCTTTGCCAGGCGTTGATGTTTTCAGTGTGGGTGTATTCGTAAGGTATTCAGGTATGTCCGAGCAGTTTCTCTATTTTCTGCAGCAAATGTTCAACGGTGTGACGTTGGGCAGCACCTATGCGCTGATCGCCATTGGTTACACCATGGTCTACGGCATTATCGGTATGATTAACTTCGCCCACGGCGAAGTGTATATGATCGGCAGCTATGTCTCGTTTATCGTGATTGCTGCGCTGATGATGATGGGGATTGATGCCAGCTGGCTGTTGATCGGCAGCGGCTTTGTGGTCGCTGTGGTAATCGCTTCCTGCTACGGCTGGAGCATTGAGCGCGTGGCCTACAGGCCGGTACGCTCTTCCAAACGTCTGATTGCCCTGATCTCCGCGATCGGGATGTCAATTTTCCTGCAAAACTACGTCAGCCTGACCCAGGGCTCGCGCGACCTTGCGCTGCCAAGCCTGGTGACCGGGCAGTGGACGCTGGGTGAAAGCAATGGCTTCGCCGCCACCATTTCCACCATGCAGATGGTGATCTGGGGCGTGACCTTCCTTGCCATGCTGGCGCTGACGATATTCATCCGCTATTCACGTATGGGCCGTGCCTGTCGTGCCTGTGCGGAAGATTTAAAGATGGCCAGCCTGTTGGGCATTAACACTGACCGGGTGATCTCCCTGACCTTTGTAATCGGTGCGGTGATGGCGGCGGTGGCCGGTGTGCTGCTCGGCCAGTTCTACGGCGTGATCAGCCCTTATATTGGCTTTATGGCCGGAATGAAAGCCTTTACCGCCGCGGTGCTGGGGGGGATTGGCAGTATTCCAGGCGCGATGATCGGCGGTTTGATTCTCGGGATTGCCGAGGCCCTGACCTCTGCCTATCTCAGCACGGAATACAAAGATGTGGTGTCATTTGCCCTGCTGATTGTGGTGCTGCTGGTGATGCCTACCGGTATTCTCGGTCGCCCGGAGGTTGAGAAAGTATGAAAAAGCTCAACCTGCTGAATGCGGTGATCTCGTCGCTGATGCTGCTGATCCTGGCCGCATTCTTTATGGGGATGCGTCTGGATCTTGACGGCACAAAACTGGTGGTGAATAACGCCGGTGAGGTGCGCTGGAACTGGATTGCACTGGGATGCGGCGTGGTATTTCTGTTCCAGCTGCTGCGCCCGCTGGTGCAGAGCAGCCTGAAAAAAGTCTCCGGCCCGTCGCTGGTTCTGCCCGGGATTGACGGCTCGACACCGAAACAGAAACTGTTCCTGCTGGCGCTGATTGTGGCGGCGGCGGTTTGGCCGTTTCTGGTATCCCGTGGCACGGTGGATATCGCCACCCTGACCTTGATCTACGTGATGCTGGGCCTGGGCCTGAACGTGGTGGTCGGCCTGTCCGGCCTGCTGGTACTCGGCTACGGCGGTTTTTATGCCATCGGCGCTTACACCTTTGCCCTGCTGAATCACTACTACGGCCTCGGTTTCTGGCAGAGCCTGCCGCTGGCCGGCATGGTGGCGGCCGCGTTTGGTCTGCTGCTGGGTTTCCCGGTGCTGCGTCTGCGCGGTGACTACCTGGCGATTGTGACCCTCGGCTTCGGTGAGATCGTGCGTATCCTGCTGCTTAATAACACCGAGATCACCGGTGGGCCAAACGGTATCAGCCAGATCCCGAAACCTTCACTCTTTGGTCTGGAATTTAACCGCAGCGCACGCGATGGCGGCTGGGATACCTTCCATAACTTCTTTGGACTCAAGTACGATCCCAGCGACCGTATTATCTTCCTGTATCTGGTGGCGCTGCTGCTGGTGGTGATCACGCTGTTTGTGATTAACCGGCTGTTGCGGATGCCGCTGGGCCGTGCGTGGGAAGCGCTGCGTGAGGATGAGATTGCCTGCCGTTCGCTGGGACTCAGCCCGACGCGCATCAAGCTGACGGCGTTTACCATCAGTGCCGCCTTCGCCGGTTTCGCCGGTTGCCTGTTCGCTGCACGCCAGGGCTTTGTCAGCCCGGAATCCTTCACCTTTGCCGAATCAGCCTTTGTGCTGGCGATCGTCGTGCTGGGCGGGATGGGATCGCAGTTCGCGGTTATCCTCGCGGCTATCCTGCTGGTGGTGTCGCGCGAGCTGATGCGCGATCTTAACGAATACAGCATGCTGGTGCTCGGCGGTCTGATGGTGTTGATGATGATCTGGCGTCCGCAGGGTCTGCTGCCGATGAAACGCCCGCATCTGAAGTTAAAAAGTGCGGAAAAAGGAGAGCAGGCATGACTCAGCCTCTGTTAGCCGTCAATGGCCTGATGATGCGTTTTGGCGGCCTGCTGGCCGTCAACAACGTGGAACTGGAACTGCGCCCGCAGGAAATTGTTTCGCTTATCGGCCCCAACGGGGCCGGAAAGACCACGGTGTTTAATTGCCTGACGGGGTTCTATCGCCCGACTGGCGGCTCCATTCAGCTGGGTGATAAGCAGCTGGCGGGGCTGCCGGGCCAGAAAATTGCCCGCATGGGCATTGTGCGAACCTTTCAGCACGTGCGCCTGTTCCGTGAAATGACGGTCATTGAAAATCTGCTGGTCGCCCAGCATCAGCACCTGAAAAGCGGCGTGTTTTCTGGCCTGTTAAAAACCCCGGCCTTCCGTAAGGCAGAAAGCGAAGCGCTGGACAGGGCCGCCACCTGGTTGGATCGCGTTGGACTGCTGGCGCTGGCCAACCGTCAGGCCGGAAACCTCGCCTACGGTCAGCAACGCCGCCTGGAGATCGCCCGCTGTATGGTGACGCGGCCGGAGATCCTGATGCTGGATGAACCGGCGGCGGGCCTGAACCCGAAAGAAACGCACGAGCTGGATGAACTGATTGCCGAACTGCGCAACCAGCACAACGTCTCGGTCCTGCTGATTGAACATGATATGAAACTGGTCATGGGTATTTCCGATCGTATTTACGTGGTTAACCAGGGAACGCCGCTGGCTAACGGCACGCCGGACGAGATCCGTAACAACCCGGACGTGATCCGCGCTTACCTGGGAGAAGCATAATATGAGTCAGGCAATGCTTTCCCTGAATAATATCAGCACGCACTACGGCAAAATCCAGGCGCTGCACAACGTCAGTCTGCATATCAATCAGGGGGAAATTGTGACCCTGATCGGGGCAAACGGCGCGGGTAAAACCACCATTCTCGGCACCCTGTGCGGAGAGCCGCGCGCCACGGAGGGATCGATTACCTTCGACGGTAAAGACATCACCGACTGGCAGACGGCACGCATTATGCGCGAGGCGATAGCGATTGTGCCGGAAGGCCGCCGCGTCTTCTCACGTATGACGGTGGATGAGAACCTGGCGATGGGCGGCTTCTTTGCCGAACGCCAGCAGTACCAGCAGCGTATCAAACGTGTCTACGAGCTGTTCCCGCGCCTCTATGAGCGCCGGGTGCAGCGTGCAGGCACGATGTCGGGCGGTGAGCAGCAGATGCTGGCCATTGGTCGTGCGCTGATGAGCCAGCCGCGCCTGCTGCTGCTGGACGAGCCGTCGCTGGGGCTGGCACCGATCATTATCCAGCAGATCTTCGACACCATTGAGCAGCTGCGTCAGGAAGGCATGACGATTTTCCTCGTCGAGCAGAATGCCAACCAGGCGCTGAAGCTGGCCGACCGGGGCTACGTGCTCGAAAACGGTCATGTGGTGCTGGAGGATACCGGTGCCGCGCTGTTAGCCAATGAAGCGGTACGCAGCGCGTATTTAGGCGGTTAATCGTGTGGGCGGCCCGCAAAAGAGGGGCCGCCCCTGCAACAACCTGACCCGGGCCGTCCCGTTTTTTGGCTGGCCCTTCACTCTGGTTATTTTTTAGCCACACCTGTATCAACGCCTGCCACGAACTCACCTCCCTCCGCCGTCACCTTGCTGTCACCCTTCTGTCATAAACCCGTTATTTTTCTGTCATTTTCGCGTGTCATGTTACCTCCCGAATAACAGAATGCGCGATATCGCGCTTTACAATACCGGGTACAGGAAACCGACATGTCATCATTCGCATTTCGTCACACCGCAATTAGCGTGGTACTGGGTCTGACCTTCAGCGCCAGCGCACTGGCCGCCACTGAGATCCCGTTCTGGCACTCAATGGAAGGCGCGCTGGGCGAGGAAGTTAACTCGCTGGCCACCCGCTTTAATGCTGAAAACCCTGACTATAAAATCGTCCCGACCTATAAAGGTAACTACGAGCAGAGCATGTCTGCCGGTATTGCGGCGATCCGCTCGGGTAAAGCACCCGCGATTTTACAGGTGTACGAAGTGGGTACGGCGACCATGATGTCCTCGAAGGCGATTGTCCCGGTCAACGAAGTGTTTAAAAACGCGGGGATCCCGATGGATCCTAAGCAGTTTGTTCCGGCAGTGGCAGGCTACTACAGTGACGCCAACGGTCAGCTAATCTCCCAGCCGTTCAACAGCTCCACCCCGGTACTGTACTACAACAAAGACGCCTTCAAAAAAGCCGGTCTTGACCCTGAGCAGCCGCCAAAAACCTGGCAGGATCTGGCGAAATACTCTGCAGCCCTGCGTAAAGCAGGCATGACCTGTGGTTACGCCAGCGGCTGGCAGGGCTGGATCCAGATTGAAAACTTCAGCGCCTGGCACGGTCTGCCGGTCGCCACGAAAAACAATGGCTTCGACGGCACTGATGCGGTGCTGGAATTCAATAAGCCGGTGCAGGTGCGCCATATTGCCCTGCTGGAAGAGATGAATAAGAAGGGTGATTTCACCTACTTTGGTCGTAAAGACGAGTCCACCGCCAAGTTTTATAACGGCGACTGCGGCATCACCACCGCGTCTTCCGGCTCACTGGCCGATATTCGCAGCCATGCCAAATTTAACTACGGTGTTGGTATGATGCCGTACGATCCCACCGTGCCGAATGCCCCTCAGAACGCCATTATCGGCGGTGCCAGCCTGTGGGTCATGAAGAACAAAGATGCCGACACTTATAAAGGCGTGGCTAAATTCATGCAGTTCCTGGCCAAACCAGAAATTGCCGCGGAATGGCACCAGAAAACCGGCTATCTGCCGATTACCACCGCCGCGTATGAGCTGACCAAACAGCAGGGCTTCTACGACAAGAACCCCGGCGCTGACATTGCCACCCGTCAGATGCTGAATAAAGATCCACTGCCGTTCACCAAAGGGATGCGCCTGGGCAATATGCCTCAAATCCGTACCGTAGTGGATGAGGAGCTGGAAAGCGTCTGGACCGGTAAGAAAACCCCGCAGGCGGCTCTGGACAGCGCCGTTGAGCGTGGCAATCTGCTGCTGCGCCGTTTTGAACAGCAAACCCGATAGGATGTGTCGGGCGGGTCATTGACCCGCCCGCCAGGGCCGGCCAGAACAACGGCTGGCCCCTGCAACGTTTTTCGCACGAGATAAACCGCTATGTCCCAACCCCGTCCCGTCTTTCGCGCGAAAGCGCTGCCCTACCTGCTGGTACTGCCTCAGCTGATCATCACCATCGTTTTTTTCCTCTGGCCCGCCGGGGAAGCGCTGTGGTACTCGGTACAGAATGTCGATCCGTTTGGCATTTCCAGCACCTTTGTTGGCCTGGAAAATTTTACCCGCCTGTTCAGCGATGCTTATTACCTGGACTCGTTCTGGACCACCATCGTCTTCAGTAGCCTGGTTACCGTGATTGGGCTGGTGGTCTCCCTGCTGTTTGCCGCGATGGTCGACTATGTGCTGCGCCTCAAACGCTTTTACCAGACGCTGATGCTGCTGCCTTATGCGGTGGCTCCGGCGGTGGCGGCGGTGCTGTGGATGTTTCTGTTCAGTCCGGGCCTCGGTTTGATCACCCATTTCCTGGGGCTGATAGGGTACAGCTGGAACCACGCGCAAAACAGCGGCCAGGCGATGTTTCTGGTGGTGCTGGCGTCCATCTGGCAACAGATGAGCTACAACTTCCTGTTCTTCTTTGCCGCTTTGCAGTCGATCCCCAAATCTCTGGTCGAAGCTGCAGCCATTGACGGGGCAGGGCCGGTGCGACGTTTCTTCAGCCTGTCGCTGCCGCTGATCGCCCCCGTCGGGTTCTTCCTGGTGGTGGTTAACCTGGTGTATGCCTTCTTTGATACCTTCCCGGTGATCGATGCTGCAACGGGCGGCGGGCCGGTGCAGGCCACCACCACGCTGATTTATAAAATTTACCGCGAAGGCTTTGCCGGTCTGGATCTCTCCTCGTCATCGGCGCAGTCCGTGGTACTGATGGTGCTGGTGATTATTCTGACGGTGATCCAGTTCCGCTATGTCGAGAAAAAGGTGCGCTACCAATGATCGAAAACCGACGCGGGCTGGATATTTTCAGCCATACCCTGCTGGGCCTCGGTATCCTCACCGTGCTGTTCCCGCTGTATGTGGCGTTTATTGCCGCTACCCTTAGTACGGAGCAGGTGTTTCAGGTGCCGATGCCGCTGATCCCCGGTACCCATCTGTGGGAAAATATTGCCAGCATCTGGACCCACGGTGTCGGACAAAACAGTGCGCCTTTCAGCACGTTGCTGATGAACAGCCTGTTTATGGCGCTGGCGATCACCACCGGCAAAATCACCGTTTCCATGCTGTCAGCATTTGCGCTGGTGTGGTTCCGCTTCCCCCTGCGCAACCTGTTCTTCTGGATGATCTTTATCACGCTGATGCTGCCGGTTGAAGTGCGTATTTTTCCGACGGTGGATGTGATTGCCGACCTCAATATGCTCGACAGCTACAGTGGCTTAACCCTGCCGCTGATGGCGTCTGCAACGGCGACGTTCCTGTTTCGCCAGTTCTTTATGACGTTGCCGGATGAACTGATGGAGGCGGCGCGTATTGATGGTGCCAGCCCGATGCGCTTCTTCTGGGACATCGTGCTGCCGCTGTCAAAAACCAATCTGGCGGCGCTGTTCGTGATCACCTTTATCTATGGCTGGAACCAGTACATGTGGCCGCTGCTGATTGTCAGCGACAGCAAACTGGGCACGGCTGTCGCGGGCATCCGCAGCATGATTGCCTCCGGCGATGCGGCAACCCAATGGAACCTGGTGATGGCAGCAATGATCCTCACGCTGATCCCACCGGTAGTGATTGTTTTAGTGATGCAGCGCGCCTTTGTTCGCGGTCTGGTTGAGAGTGAGAAATAACGATGGCAGGTGTAAGACTTCAGGCAGTAACTAAATCCTACGATGGCGTCACGCCGATCATCCAGCCGCTCGATGTCTCGATCCGCGACGGTGAGTTTATGGTGATGGTCGGGCCCAGCGGCTGTGGGAAATCCACGCTGCTGCGTATGGTCGCCGGGCTGGAGCGCGTCACCAGCGGCGATATTTACATCGACACGCGGCGGGTGACCGAAGAGGAGCCAAAAGATCGCGGTATCGCTATGGTGTTCCAGAATTACGCGCTTTATCCGCATATGAGCGTGGAAGAGAATATGGCCTGGGGCCTGAAAATCCGTGGCATGGGCAAAGAACAGATCCGCCAGCGCGTGCTGGAGGCAGCACGCAGCCTGGAGCTGGAAGCGCTGCTGAAACGCCGCCCGCGTGAACTCTCCGGCGGCCAGCGCCAGCGCGTGGCAATGGGACGCGCTATCGTGCGGGAGCCAGCGGTGTTTCTGTTTGATGAGCCGCTGTCGAACCTTGATGCGCGTCTGCGTGTGCAGATGCGTCTTGAGCTGCAGCAGCTGCACCGCCGCCTGAACACGACCAGTCTTTACGTCACCCACGACCAGGTGGAGGCGATGACCCTGGCACAGCGCGTGATGGTGATGAATAAGGGCGTACTGGAGCAGCTGGGAACACCGGTTGAAATTTATGAGCGTCCGGCCACGCGCTTCGTTGCCAGTTTTATCGGTTCCCCGGCGATGAATCTGCTGGAAGGGCGGATGAATGCTGACGGTACACGCTTTACGCTGAGTGACAGCATGGCGCTGCCGCTGACAGTGCCGAAAGCAAAATGGGCGGACCGCCCGTTGACGATGGGGATCCGCCCGGAGCATATTGAGCTCTCTACACAGCATGACGGCGGCATTCCGCTGGTGGTGGAGTTACTGGAGATGCTCGGTGCGGACAACCTCGCCCACGGCCGCTGGGGTAAGAATAAAATGGTGGTACGTCTGCCGCACTCGGTGCGCCCTGAGCGGGGCAGCACGCTGTGGTTACAGGTTCCTCCGCAGGCGTTACACTTCTTTGATCATAATGGACAACGGATCGAATAATGAATAAAACCTGGCCATACCCGGCGATTGTCGCCCATCGCGGCGGTGGGAAACTGGCGCCGGAAAATACGCTGGCGGCCATCGATATCGGTGCGCAGCTGGGGCACCGGATGATTGAGTTTGACGTCAAACTGTCGCAGGACGACGCGATCTTCCTGCTGCATGACGATACCCTCGACCGCACCAGTAACGGCTGGGGTCTGGCGGGCGAACAGCCATGGGATAAGCTGGTGCAGCTTGATGCCGGCGGCTGGTTCAGTCATGCGTTCAGTGACGAACGCCTGCCGCTGCTGGCGGACGTAGCCGCGCGCTGCAGGCAGCATCAGATGATGGCGAATATCGAAATTAAACCGACCCCAGGGCTGGACGTGGACACCGGCCGGCGGGTGGCGCAGGCCGCCCGCGTGATGTGGGAAAATCAGGAGGCCCCGCTGCTCTCTTCGTTTTCATACCGGGCGCTGGAGGCCGCGCAGCAGGCGGCACCCGATCTACCGCGCGGTTTACTGCTCGACAGCTGGGACGAGAACTGGCTGGCGATGACGCAGGCGCTGGACTGTACGTCGATCCATCTCAATCATAAACTGCTGGATGAGGCGCGCGTCGCCGTGCTGAAAGAGGCCGGGTTGCGGATTCTGGTTTATACCGTCAACAGGCCCGCGCGGGCGCGTGAACTGTTGCAGTGGGGCGTGGACGCCATCTGCACCGATCGTATTGATATCATCGGGCCGGATTTTTGTTAACGAAAAGGGCGGGCCAGCGCTTCGGCCCGCCCCGGGAGAGAGGCTATTCCGGTCGTCCTCAGAGGACGGCTTTTTTTCCCGCTGCCCCTGTGGTGATCGCTGTCAGAATCAATTCTGCTGCAACGGCTTCACTTGTCCATTGCTGGTGCGCTGGGCGGCGCTGTCGCGCTGCTCCTGCATTTTACGCTGCAAATCCTGCTGCTGGCGCTGCTGATCCTGCTGCAGCTTGAGCTTCTGCTGTGATTGCTGATTCTGCATATCCTGTTTCAGACGCTGAGTGCTCGGGTTATACCCCTGCTGCTGGGGATCATTATTCGTGTTGCTGTTGTTATTCAACATGTTGGCCATGCCGGTTAACGGCAGTGCTGCGACCATAATCACTAACCATTTCATTTTCATTTTACGTCCTCCGTGTTACTCCCTTAAGTGTAAGCCAGCTCTACATCCTCCACTCCAGGAGTGCTCCTGATTTGCGTTAGCATTAGCAATTCATCCCGTTTTGTGTCTATTTATCAATGGCAAACATAACGTAAATATAATTAAAGGATGTAACAATGATGACACAAGCTATGCGGAAACGCCTGTCGTGGTCGCTGTTCGCCGGTTTACTGGTGTGGCAGGGGGCGGGAGCCGCGCCAGCGGTGCCACCTGTTTCCTACGGCGTCGGGGCAGATACTTTCCATCCGGTCAAGGCACAGCACGGTATGGTGGCCTCGGTGGATGCCACTGCGACGGAAGTGGGGGTGCAAATCCTTAAGCAGGGCGGTAACGCGGTCGATGCGGCCATTGCCGTCGGCTATGCGCTGGCGGTCACGCATCCGCAGGCGGGTAACCTCGGCGGCGGCGGTTTTATGCTGCTGCGTACCGCCTCCGGTAACACTACGTCCATTGATTTCCGTGAAATGGCCCCGGTGCGGGCCAGCCGCGACATGTTCCTGGATAGCGCCGGAAATGCGGACAGCAAAAAATCCCTGACCTCGCATCTGGCCTCCGGCGTGCCGGGGACCGTCGCGGGCTTTTCGCTGGCGAGCCAGAAATACGGCACCCTGCCGCTCAGTACCTTGATCCAGCCGGCGCTGACGCTGGCGCGCAAGGGCATTGTGGTGAATGAAGCGCTGGCCGATGACCTGAATGTGTATGGCAAAGAGGTGCTGCTGGCACACCCGAACAGCAAAGCGATCTTCTTTAAAGCCGACGGTACGCCGTACCGGAAAGGGGAGAAACTGGTGCAGCGCAACCTGGCGCGCAGCCTCGAATTGATTGCGCAGCAGGGGCCGGATGCTTTTTACAAGGGAAAAATTGCCGATGAGATCGCGGGGGAAATGCAGCAGCACGGCGGCCTGATCGGCAAGGCTGACCTGGCAAACTATCAGGCGATCGAGCGTAAGCCGATCAGCGGAACCTATCGCGGCTATCAGGTCTTCTCCATGCCACCACCGTCTTCCGGCGGGATCCACATTGTGCAGATCCTCAATATTCTGGAAAACTTTGACCTGGCAAAAATGGGCTCTGGCAGCGCCGATGCCATTCAGGTGATGGCAGAAGCAGAAAAATATGCCTATGCCGACCGCTCCGAATACCTGGGCGACCCGGCGTTTGTTAAGGTGCCGTGGCAGGCCCTGACCAGCAAAGCCTATGCGTCTTCCCTGGCAAAGCAGATCGACCTGGCGAAAGCGCGACCTTCCGCAGAGATCAAACCCGGCAAGCTTGCGCCCTATGAAAGCAACCAGACCACGCATTTCTCGGTGGTGGATAAAGACGGGAATGCAGTGGCAGTGACTTACACGCTGAACACTACCTTCGGCAGCGGGGTCATGGCGGGCAACAGCGGCATTCTGATGAATAACGAGATGGATGACTTCTCGGCCAGGCCGGGCACGCCAAACTTCTTCGGTCTGGTGGGCGGTGAAGCCAATGCAATCCAGCCTTACAAGCGCCCGCTCTCTTCCATGTCTCCAACGATTATCGCCAAAGACGGAAAAACCTGGCTGGTGACCGGCAGCCCGGGCGGCAGTCGTATTATCACCACCGTGCTGCAGATGGTAGTTAACAGCATCGATTTCGGGATGAACGTCGCTGAAGCGACCAGTGCACCGCGCTTTCACCACCAGTGGCTGCCGGATCAGCTGCGTGTAGAGAAAGGCTTCAGCCCGGATACGCTGAAGCTGCTGAGTGAGAAAGGGCAGAACGTAAAAGTGATGTCGGCGATGGGCAGCACCCAGAGCATAATGCTGGGGCCGGACGGAACGCGTTATGGTGCGTCCGACCCGCGCACCATTGATGATTTAACCGCAGGGTATTGATGCGATGAGGGCGACCCTTTTATCCGGTCGCCCCGTTACCCCCTCATGCCTGTCTTTTCTGCTGATGCGCCTCAAGCCGCTGATTAAACTGCGTCGGTGTCCAGCTTTCCCGCAGCGCCTGCGCCAGCAGCGACTGCTGGGTCTGGGGCACCAGGCCACCAACCGGCGGGTCGCTATCCAGATTGGTCGGAAAGGAGTAGCCTTCCGCCGCTGCCGCTATCACCGCGCTGATTTTTTCCTCTGACATTCTGCGCAGGCGCAGCGCCGGGTAGAGATGTTGCAGTACCTTACAATGATTAACCTTTTCCATCGTTTTACCGAACGCGGACGACACCTGCAGCAGGTTGGCGGTGCGGATATGGTCATGGGTGTGGTTACTGCCTGCCGCATGGAACAGCGCCGGGTTAAAGAACAGCCCATCCCCTTTTTCCAGCGGTAGCTGGATGGCGTTACGCCGGAAGTACTCGATAAACCTTTCATCCCGCCACGCCAGATACCCCCCCTGGTACTGATGCGACCACGGCAGCAGCTGCGTCGGACCGGACTCCACCGGCATATCGCTGTGCGCCACGGCACCCTGTAGCGTCAGATACTGTGACAGGATCTGCAGCGGCAGGGGGAAACGCGCCACCTGTTCATTACTCTGAAAACCAAGATGATAATCGCGGTGTGGCTGCTGCGCTTTACCGCCGGGGCGGACCTGATTGACCTGGGCGGTAAGAGTATAACCCGGGCCGACCCAGCTCTCGCAGATCAGCGCCAGCAGCGGGTTACAGTAATAATCAATAAAGGCATCGGCATCGCGCTCCGCCACTTTCTGTAGCGCATTCCAGATGCGCCCGTTATGCCCCGCCGCGGCAAAATGGTCGCCGCCGGCACTGTTTTCCGACTCACTCAGCAGGATCTGTTCAAACAGCATGCTGCTGCGATCTACCGCTGCGATATCGCTGAACAACCCTTTAACCACGAAGACGCCGGGGCCGGAGGAGAGCGCACGGTGCAGTTCGCTGAGGACCGACTGGCGATCGCCGGCGGCGGCGTTTACCAGTTCCCCACTCTGGTAAATCAGCACGTCCAGCTCGGCTTTATGCGCCAGCGGGAAATCTCTCAACTGCGTGGTCTGCTCACAGACGGTGGCAAACTCATCCACCGACAGCTGTTTTTCAGACAGATAAAGTGTGTTCATTTTCCGCTCCTTACGGGGCCAGTTTATGCTGAGGTTGCAGCGCGCCGTCATCACCGCAGCCCACCACGTTTTGATCGAAGTCGATGATCGCGCCGGTCATCATTCCCGACTCTTCTGAGAGTAAAAAAGCCACGCCGCGCGCCACTTCCCGGGGTTTCAGCAGGCGACCAAACGGCTGCGCACGCTCGGCTTTTTCCAGCCAGTCATCACCGGCCTGATGGTACTGTTTCTGAATATCATCCTCATGCGGCGTATCCATCCAGCCTATGTTCAGCCCGTTGACGCGGATGCGATTGCGCATCGCGCTGAAAGCGACATTTTTGGTCAGGGTCACCAGTGCCCCTTTCGAGGCCGCATAAGGCGTGAGGAAACTCTGTCCGCCGTGGGAGGTCATGGTAATGATATTGACGATGCTGCCTTCAACATCGCTGGCAATCATCAGCTTGATTGCTGCCTGCATCAGGAAGAAGGGGGCCCGAACGTTGACGGCAAAGATCGCGTCGAACAGCGCGGGGGAGGTGTCGATAATGGTGCCACGGTCGGACATGCCCGCGCAGTTAACCAGACCATGCAGCGTCCCGAAGTGCGTGGCGGCTTCTGCAATGACGCGCTCGCAGGCCTCGGGTTCGCTGATATCGGCGGTGACAAACCGGGCTTCACACCCCAGTGACTGCAGAGACCTGACCTGGGCCGCCCCTGCCTGCTGATTGCGGCCACAGAGTATCAGCCCACGAGCACCGCGCTCTGCCAGTAAGCGGGCAACGGCAGCACCCAGACCCTGCGTGCTGCCGGTGACCACATAAACCTTACCGTGAAACGAGTTTTCGATTTTTAAGCTCATGATTGTTATGCCTTTATTGTTAAGTTTGCCGATGTCATCAGGCTGAAAAGACGTCAGGAACACCTTATCACCAACATTTCGTTAACAATACGCAGCGATAACCTCATAAAAACCTCAAAAAAACCTTTTCCAGCGCACCTTAAGTCGGTAGAGACAATGCAGGTTTTTGCATTTTTACGGCACATCGCCGCTGATGACCGTTATCAGCACGTTTATCCCTCATTTTATCTCCCTTTTCCCGTACATTGTGGCGGCACAACACGCCATGTCGTCTGCGCCATGGGAACTGAGGATGTCGTATTACAAGGAATGTTATGAAGTACTCTGCGTTGGTCTTTACCGCTGTCGCGGCATTATTTATTGCGGCATCACCGGCTCTGGCTGACCCTGCCCACGCGCCTGTTCCGCCATCGCTTCCCCTGTTAACGGTCCCCGTTCGCGCCGATGCGTTAATCATTCCGGTCACTATCCGTGGCAGGCTGTACCACTTTCTGCTGGATACCGGAATTAATACGCTGGTGGTGGATAATCTGCTGGCAAGTGAGCTGACGCAGAGAGAGCCCGCTGAGCAGATCCCGCTGCTGTACCAGCAAATTCTTGCCGCCGGTATCCGCAGCGCAGGGGGGACCCTGGATCAGCAGGGGCTTCAGGTCTGGCGGCCTCTGGCGATGGGCATTGGCGATGCGGTGCTACCTGCGAGCACCCCCTGGCTGGGTGCAGATCTCAGTGCGTTGACGCAGGCAACCGGGGTCAATATCGACGGTATTCTTGGCATGGATGTGTTTCGCCACTTTACCTGGCAGGTCGATAACCTGAAGCAGCTCCTCACCGTGTGGCAGCAGACACCGGGGGAGCTGGATTATCCCGCCTGCGTGCCCTACCGCGACGGCGATGCCGCCGGACCGCAGCTGGTGCTGGACTACCACCAGCGGCCGGTGCATATGACAATCAATACCGGGACCGACTACAGCTATATCGGGGCGGAAATGATTAATGTCAGTCGCGAACGTCCGGAAAGTGCCGTTCTGACCGGCATTAATCAGCCCGTGCTGGGGTTAGACGGCGAAAGCGTGAGCGATGGCTATCTGCTTGGTGGCCTGCGCTTTAACCAGATACCACTGGGTAAAATGCTGGTGCGTGAAAATAAGCAGGGGGCGCTGGGGCTGGGGATGAACTTTCTGGCGCGTTTCGACCGCTACCTGTTTATGCCCGACAAAATGCAGTTTTGCTATCGGGAGCAGCATTTTACCCGGGATGAGCCCGCGCCGCTGCGGGTGCTGGCCGTGCGCTTCCACGCCAGACGGGTTGAGCTGTATTCCAATCCGCCCGCCGCGTTACACCCCTTTGGCCTGCAAAACGGTGACGTGCTGCTCAGGGTCAACGGTCGTCCGGTACGGCCTGAAGAGATTTATGCGCTCCGCCGCGCGCTGGCTGATACACCGGGCGGGCAGCTGACGCTGAAAATAGAGCGCCGTGGTAAAGTCAAAACCATCCACATCTGACGTGAAGCGGGGAGGGCAGAAGCGCTCCCCTGCGGGTTACGGCCGGAAGCGCGCCATATAGAGGGCATCGACCTGCTTACCGTGACGTACTGCATAGCGGCGGGCGAGACCTTCCGTTTCAAAACCGCACAGCTGGTAAAGCCCGATAGCTGCCTGATTGTCGGCAAAGACCGTCAGCTCCATGCGTTCCACGTTTAACCAGTTATCACACAGGTCGATCAGGGTGCTCATCAGGGCCTTCGCCACTCCCTTGCCGCGATAGCGTGCGTCCACGCCCAGGCCAAAAGTCGCGGTATGCCGGCGGCGGGCGCGGGAGTTCACTTCCAGCGTGGCCTGGCCTGCCACCATGTTGTCGATACAGGCGACCAGCATGTGCATTCCGTCCGGCACGGAAGCGAGACGTTCCTGCCACTTTTTCAGCGAGGGGTGAGGGAGCTGTAGCGTATCGGCAAAGGTTTCCGGCTGGCTGTAAAGCTGATGCAGGGCTACCGCGTCGTCGGGTACCACATGTCGTACGATAATCTCACTCATAGTCACTCTCCCTGAGGGTTGGATTCCCTTTAAAAATCAGGGTTTTTCGGCGATAAATCAAGCAAAAAATAATCAGGAAATGACTTTACAAGTGCGAATGATAATGATTATTATTGTCATGCGTTTTCAGGAGTACCTCCGGTACCGACTGGGAAAGCACGACATTGCTCACATTGCTTCAGTATTTCTTAGCCAGCACGGGTGCTGGCTTTTTTTTTGCCTGCAAGATACCGATTCTGCAATACCTCTGTTTATTCCCTCGCTTTTACATCGAAATTTTTGAACAGAGGAGACAATTTTCTCCGCTATCATCCGCAGCGTCAGAGGTCCAGACTGTGTCAAAACGTTGAGGAGAATTGAATATGATTTACTTACGCAAAGCACAAGATCGCGGTCATGCTAATCATGGCTGGCTGGACAGCTACCACACCTTTTCTTTTGCCGATTACTACGACGCCAACTTTATGGGCTTCTCGGCACTGCGGGTGATTAACGAAGATGTGATCGACGGCGGTCAGGGGTTTGGTACGCATCCCCATAAAGATATGGAAATTCTGACCTATGTCCTGTCCGGTACCGTTGAGCACCAGGACAGCATGGGTAACAAAGAGCAGATCCCGGCGGGTGAGTTCCAGATTATGAGCGCCGGAACCGGCGTGCGTCACTCTGAGTACAACGCCAGTAAAGACGTTCCGCTGCATCTGTACCAGATCTGGATTATCCCGGAAAAAACCGGCATTGAACCGCGTTACGCGCAGCGCCGTTTTGACGATGTGCAGGGCCGCCAGCTGGTGCTGTCACCGGATGCCCGCGACGGATCGTTGAAGGTGTTCCAGGATATGACGTTGTCGCGCTGGGCGCTGAAAGCGGACGAGCAGGGGAGCGTGGATATTGCAGTCGGTCGCCGCATCTGGATCCAGGTGGTGAAGGGGGATGTTACCGTCAACGGCGAGGCGGCGACCACCTCTGACGCCTTTGCCATTTGGGATGAAAAATCGCTGTCAGTCGCCGCCAGCAGCGACGCTGAGATCCTGCTGTTCGACCTGCCACCGGTTTAAAGACAACCCGTGTCACACTTTAAGGGGCGAGACGATCGCCCCTTTGTCGTTTTTCCCTCCAGTTTTGTTACACTCAGCGTAATTCTGTCCCCACTAGCTGAAGTCTGATGAAGAAAAAAAGACCGGTACTACAGGATGTTGCCGATCGCGTCGGTATCACCAAAATGACCGTCAGCCGCTATCTGCGCCACCCCGATCAGGTCTCTGCCGCGCTGCAGGGCAAGATTGCTGCTGCGTTAGATGAGCTGGGTTATATCCCTAATCGCGCACCTGACATGCTCTCCAACGCTACCAGCCGGGCGATCGGCGTGCTGCTGCCTTCCCTGACCAATCAGGTCTTTGCTGATGTGCTACGCGGGATTGAAACGGTTACCGATGCGGCGGGTTATCAGACGCTGGTGGGCCACTTTGGCTACAGTGCCGAAAAAGAAGAACTACAGCTGCGCTCTCTGCTGGGCTGGAATATTGACGGGCTGATCCTCACCGAACGCACCCACACGGCGGCCAGCCTGCGAATGATCGAAACGGCCGGTATCCCGGTGATAGAGATGATGGACTCTGTCTCGCCCTGCCTGGATATGGCGGTCGGCTTTGATAACGTTGAGGCGGCCCGGCAGATGACCCATGCCATTCTGCAAAAAGGCCATCGCCATACCGTGTATCTTGGCGCACGCCTGGATGAGCGTACCCTGCAAAAAGAGCAGGGCTATCGCCTGGCGATGACGGAAGCCGGGCTGGAACCGCGCAGCGTGATGATGGAAGCGGCGTCGTCGTTTTCCGCCGGGGCGATGCTGATGTGCGAGGCGCAGAAAAACTATCCGCAGACCGACAGCCTGTTCTGTACCAACGATGACCTGGCGGTCGGCGCGATGTTCGAGTGTCAGCGTCAGGGGCTACAGGTACCGCAGCAGATGGCCATCGCTGGTTTCCACGGCCATGATATTGCTCATGTGGTGAATCCGCCGCTGGCCACGGTACAGACGCCCCGCGAGGAGATGGGACAGGCATCCGCCAGGCTGCTGCTGGCGCGTATTCGCGGTGAGGTCACCGATCCGTCCCCGGTGGACGTTGGTTTTACCATCCTGCCCGGCGGCAGTATCTGATCACCGGCGGGCACGCTGTTGCCCGCGTCTGACTTGTCGCTTTGTGCCACCTCCTGTCTGAATCTGCTGATTTTTTGAAGCACCTCACATTTACCAGCTTTTTCCGCCGTGGCTGTTGCCATAATCAATGCACATCCAGACAATGTTACCGATAACAAAATGACTGATTCATCTGCTACCCCTCTGCCGGAGCCACAATAATGACCACTCATTCATCGCCTAATCACGTCTTTGTACTGATGGGTGTATCCGGAAGCGGCAAGTCTGCCGTTGCCAATGCCGTTGCACATCAGCTTAACGCAGCCTTCCTCGATGGCGACTTCCTGCATCCGCGTGCCAACATTGAAAAAATGTCGGCGGGCCATCCGCTGAACGATGATGACCGCCGCCCGTGGCTGGAATCGATTAATGATGCCGCGTTTGCCATGCAGCGCACCAATGATGTTTCACTGATCGTCTGTTCGGCGCTGAAAAAAAGTTATCGCGATATTTTGCGCAAGGGTAACAGCAACCTCTCTTTCGTTTATCTGAAAGGTGACTTCGATACCATTGAGTCGCGCCTGCGCGCGCGCAAAGGGCACTTCTTTAAGCCCCAGATGCTGGTGACTCAGTTTGCCACGCTGGAAGAGCCGGGTAGTGATGAGCACGATGTACTGGTTGTCGATATTAATCAGTCGCTTGAAAAGGTTGTCGCAGCAACCCTGACCACCATTGACGGTGCGGCCAGTAAAAAATAAGTAGGGTGTTATGAGTACTGCAACACTGGTGTTAACAGCAGCCGGATCGGTTCTGCTGCTGCTTTTTTTAGTGATGAAGGCAAGGATGCACGCCTTTGTGGCGCTGATGTTAGTCTCTATCGGTGCCGGCCTGTTCTCCGGGATGCCGCTGGATAAAATTGCCACAACGATGGAAAAGGGCATGGGCGGTACGCTCGGATTCCTTGCGATTGTGGTGGCGCTGGGCGCGATGTTCGGCAAGATCCTGCATGAAACCGGGGCGGTCGACCAGATTGCCATCCGCATGCTGAAAACCTTTGGCGAAAGCCGCGCGCATTATGCGATGGGGATCGCCGGGCTGATTTGTGCGCTGCCGCTGTTTTTCGAAGTGGCAGTGGTGCTGCTGATCAGCATTGCTTTTGCGGTGGCGCGGCGCACCGGCGATAACCTGGTGAAACTGGTGATCCCGCTGTTTGCCGGCGTTGCGGCAGCGGCGGCCTTTCTGCTGCCGGGGCCGGCACCGATGCTGCTGGCGTCGCAGATGCATGCTGATTTTGGCTGGATGATCCTGCTGGGGCTGTGTGCGGCGATCCCGGGCATGCTGATTGCCGGGCCGCTGTTCGGCCGTTTTATCAGCCAGCACGTAACCTTTGGCGTTCCGGCAGAGGGTGATCATCCCGAATTCGATGAGAGCAAGCTACCCTCCTTTGGTTTCAGCCTGTCGTTGATCCTCTTCCCGCTGCTGCTGGTCGGCCTGAAAACCATCGGGGCGCGATTTACCGCACCGGGCTCGACGCTGTACGAGTGGCTGGAGTTTATCGGCCATCCGTTTACCGCGATCCTGCTGGCCTGCCTGGTCGCTATTTATGGTCTGGCATACCGTCAGGGTATGGATAAAGAGCGCGTCATGGAGATCTGCGGCGCGGCGCTCCAGCCAGCGGGGATTATTCTGTTGGTGATTGGTGCCGGAGGCGTGTTTAAACAGGTGCTGGTGGATTCGGGCGTTGGCCCGGCGCTGGGCAATGCCTTAACCGGAGCCGGTCTGCCGGTGGCGCTGGCCTGCTTCGTGCTGGCGGGGGCGGTGCGTATTATTCAGGGCTCGGCCACGGTCGCCTGTCTGACCGCCGTCGGGCTGATTATGCCGGTGATTGAGCCGCTGCACTATTCCGGCGCACAGATGGCTGCGCTGTCGATTTGCATCGCCGGGGGCTCCATTATCTGCAGCCACGTTAACGACGCTGGTTTCTGGCTGTTTGGCCGTTTTACCGGGGCAACCGAAGCACAGACGCTGAAGACATGGACGCTGATGGAAACGATCCTCGGCACCGTCGGCGCGATTATCGGGATGATTGCCTTCGAGTTATTATCGTAATTGATAGCGCGGGCGGACCTTCTTTTTTCGGTCCGCCCGCTACCCTCAGAGTTTCAAATACGTCCGTATCCCATCCAGAAACATCTGCGTCGCCAGCATAATCAGAATCAGCCCCATCAGCCGTTCCAGCGCACTGACCCCTTTATCACCCAACAGTCTTAAGAACAGCCCCGACAGCAGCAGGATCACTACAGTCAGCCCCCAGGCGATCAGCAGCGCACCGACCAGATGACTCATATTGTGTGGATACTGGTGTGACAGCAGCATCAGCGTGGCGAGCAGAGAGGGCCCGGCGACCAGTGGGATCGCCAGCGGTACCAGGAAGGGTTCTTCTCCCGCAGACAACCCGGTACTGCTGCTCTCCTGTGAAGGGAAAATCATCTTAATGGCGATCAGGAACAGGATAATGCCGCCGGAGATCGACACGGTTTCCGTTCGCAGATTGAGGAAGGCGAGAATTTTTTCCCCGGCGAACAGAAACAGCAGCATGATGAACAGCGCGATCAACATTTCGCGCATCAGCACCACTCGACGACGTTTCGGCTCCAGATGTTTTAAAACCGACATAAAAATCGGCAAATTGCCCAGCGGATCCATAATCAGCAACAATAATATCGTCGCGGAGATCATTTCAGTCATCGTTGTTGTTCTCGTTATTAATCAATGTCGCTACGTTATAAGCAGCGCTGCTAAAAAAAACCATCTAATCGATTTAATTCACTTGCCACTTTTGCTGCACCTTGTAAGGTTTAGCAATCATATGGTTTTAACTCTAACAGGTCAGGCGTCACTGTCGTAGCCAGTTTGCTTACCGCCAGCACATCGTAGCCGGAGCGTACAGACGTACGTGAGGATGACGGGCACTGCCGGGGGTGAAAATGGCCGGTACGGGGAGCCGGGATAAAGGTAAAGATGAAGACGGTTGGATTAGTAGGTTGGCGTGGGATGGTGGGCTCTGTACTGATGCAACGCATGAGTGAAGAGCGCGATTTTGATGTGATCCGTCCGGTATTCTTCTCAACGTCTCAGCACGGTCAGGCGGCCCCGGCCTTCGCGGGCCAGTCTGCTGGCACGCTGCAGGATGCCTTTGATATCGACGCGCTGAAAGCGCTGGATATTATCATTACCTGCCAGGGCGGGGACTACACCAGCGATATTTATCCTAAGCTGCGTGCGGCGGGCTGGAACGGGTACTGGATTGATGCCGCATCAACCCTGCGTATGAAAGATGACGCCATCATCATCCTCGACCCGGTAAACCACAAGGTGATCCATGATGGTCTGAACAACGGCATCAAAACCTTTGTGGGCGGCAACTGTACCGTCAGTCTGATGCTGATGTCGCTGGGCGGTCTGTTTGAAAACAACCTGGTGGAGTGGGCGTCGGTAGCAACGTACCAGGCGGCTTCCGGCGGCGGCGCACGTCATATGCGTGAACTGTTGACCCAGATGGGCATGCTGCATAACCACGTGGCAAAAGAGTTGCAGAATCCGGCTTCGGCCATCCTCGACATCGAGCGAAAAGTGACGGAGTTGAGTCGCACCGGCGTGCTGCCAACCGATAACTTTGGCGTTCCGCTGGCGGGAAGTCTGATCCCGTGGATCGACAAGCAGTTAGATAATGGCCAGACGCGCGAAGAGTGGAAAGGCCAGGCCGAAACCAACAAGATCCTGCGCACCCCAAGCGTGATCCCGGTTGATGGTCTCTGCGTTCGCGTCGGAGCGCTGCGCTGCCACAGCCAGGCTTTCACTCTGAAACTGAAAAAAGACGTGCCGCTGTCCGACATTGAGCAACTGCTGGCCGCGCACAACGAATGGGTTAGCGTGGTGCCAAACGACCGCGAGATTTCCATGCGTGAACTGACACCGGCCGCCGTCACCGGCACGCTGAAAACCCCGGTCGGGCGTCTGCGCAAGCTGAATATGGGGCCGGACTATCTTTCGGCCTTTACCGTGGGCGACCAGCTACTGTGGGGCGCGGCAGAGCCGCTGCGCCGGATGTTGCGCCTGCTGGTAGGGTAATTCCCTCCTGTTCCCCCGCCAGCGGCGGGGGACATGTCAGCCTGTTTCAGTGTGCATCACTGTTTTTCACGATTATTACCCGTACCTGCCTTTTTATTGACTGGCGATCCTTCCCGCCAGATTTCAGCCCCTCTTTACCCCCTGCGGCCTGGCTGCGAGCGGGCCTAAGAAGGTTCTGATGCTCCTGCCTCATGCCTTTACAGCAGCAAACTTTGATCTAAACGAAATATATTTACGCTTTCGCCCATGGCTATTGTTTTCCCCTGGCTATGCTTAAAACGTAACTGTCCCTAAAACATTTTGAGTTTTCGATACGTTATTTTTAGTTTTCGATACGTTATTTCTTGCACGCTGCGGTGGTTTTTTTCCAGTGGAGGGTTTCCTGCCGGTCAGCGTGCGTTGAGCTCAATGAAGAGCAGCGCACTGGCCATGACCGTTCAATGGAGACCGCCAGTCGCCTGCCACTCATCACGGGAAGAAAGTCATGTCAGAGCTTATGGATCGTCATGCAATTAACGCGTTAGTCTCGGGTCACTTTGCTGACCCCTTTTCACTCCTGGGTATGCACAAGACCGCGAAAGGTCTTGAGGTGCGTGCTCTGTTACCTGACGCCAGCGAAGTCTGGGTGATCGAAACCAGCACCGGAAACAAGTGTGTGCAGCTGGAGTCTCTGGACTCCCGGGGCTTTTTCCATGGGGTAATGCCGAAGCGTAAGAACCCGTTTCGCTATCAGCTGGCTGTTACCTGGCACGGGCAGCAGAATCTCATCGATGATGCATACCGCTTTGGCCCGCTGTTGCCGGAGATGGACAGCTGGCTGCTGGCTGAGGGCACCCACCTGCGCCCCTATGAGACCATGGGGGCCCATGCGGATGTGATTGACGGCGTCATTGGTACGCGCTTTGCCGTCTGGGCACCCAACGCGCAGCGCGTGTCCGTGGTCGGGGAATTTAACTACTGGGATGGCCGCCGGCATCCCATGCGCCTGCGTCGTGAAATGGGCGTATGGGAGCTGTTTATCCCGGCTGCCCGCCCCGGTCAGCTGTATAAATTTGAAATTATCGATAAAGACGGTCAGCTGAGATTAAAAGCTGACCCTTACGCCTTTGAGGCGCAGATGCGTCCGCAGACGGCATCAATGATTTGCGGTATCCCGGAAAAAACCACCCTGTCACCGGAGCGCCAGCGTGCCAATGGCTTTGATGCACCGATCTCCATTTATGAGGTTCACCTCGGGTCCTGGCGGCGTCATACCGATAACCACTTCTGGCTGAGTTATAAAGAGCTGGCAGAGCAGCTGGTGCCTTACGCCAAAGAGATGGGCTTTACCCATCTGGAGTTGCTGCCGATCAATGAGCACCCCTTTGACGGCAGCTGGGGCTACCAGCCACTGGGGATGTACGCCCCGACGCGGCGTTTCGGCACCCGTGATGATTTCCGCGCCTTTATCACCGCTGCCCATAATGCCGGGCTTAATGTGCTGCTGGACTGGGTTCCCGGTCATTTCCCTTCCGATGACTTTGGTCTGGCGAAGTTTGACGGCACGGAGCTGTACGAACATGGGGATCCGCGCGAGGGCTTCCATCAGGACTGGAACACGCTGATTTATAACTTTGGCCGTCGTGAGGTGAGTAACTATCTCGCCGGCAATGCGCTGTACTGGATCGAGCGTTTTGGCATTGACGGGCTGCGGGTGGATGCGGTTGCCTCGATGATTTACCGTGACTACAGCCGCGCCGAAGGCGAGTGGGTGCCTAATCACCTGGGGGGGCGCGAGAACCTGGAGGCGATCGCCTTCCTGCGTTACACCAACCGAACCCTCGGCCATGCGGCCCCGGGCTCCATCACCGTGGCCGAAGAGTCGACTGACTTTGATGGCGTTTCGCGGCCGCCGGAAATGGGCGGGCTGGGCTTCTGGTTCAAATGGAACCTCGGCTGGATGCACGACACGCTCGACTATATGAAGCTTGATCCGATTCACCGCCGTCATCACCACAATCTGATGACCTTCGGCATGCTTTACAACTACACCGAAAACTTCGTCCTGCCGCTGTCGCACGATGAAGTCGTACACGGAAAACGTTCGATTCTTGACCGGATGCCGGGGGATGCCTGGCAGAAGTTTGCCAACCTGCGTGCTTACTACGGCTGGATGTTTGGTTTCCCCGGTAAGAAGCTGCTGTTTATGGGGAATGAATTCGCTCAGGGCAAAGAGTGGAACCACGATACCAGCCTCGACTGGCATCTGCTGGAAGGGGAGGACAACTGGCACAACGGCGTACAGCGCCTGGTGCGGGATCTGAACCACACTTACCGGGCACATACGCCGCTCTACCAGCAGGACTTCGACCCGGCAGGGTTTGAGTGGCTGGTCGTGGATGATTTTGATAACTCCGTGTTTGTCTTTGTCCGCCGTGACCGCGACGGTAACGAGCTGATCGTCGCCAGTAACTTTACGCCGGTGCCGCGCTATGACTATCGCTTTGGCGTGTCCGGTGCCGGACGCTGGCGCGAAGTGCTGAACACGGATTCGGGTCACTATCACGGCGGTAACAACGGCAACCTCGGGACGGTCAGTACCGATGACTGGGGCAGCCATAACCGCAGCCACTCTCTGAGTCTGACGCTGCCCGCCCTGTCTACGCTGTGGCTGGTGCGGGAGGCGGAATGACACCGTTACGGGAGGGGCAACCGGCACCACGTGGTGCCAGCTACGACGGCAAAGGCGTGAATTTTACGCTGTTCTCCCAGCATGCGGAACGTGTCGAGCTGTGCCTGTTTGATGCCAGCGGCGTGGAAACACGCGTGGACCTTCCGGCACGAAGCGGTGATATCTGGCACGGCTATCTTCCCGCCTGTAAACCGGGGCAGCGTTACGGCTACCGCGTCCACGGCCCCTGGCGGCCGCAGCAGGGCCAGCGCTTTAATCCGGCCAAACTGCTGCTCGACCCCTGTGCACAGGATGTGGTGGGAGAAGTGAGCGACGACCCGTGCTTCCAGTGCGGGGAGGAGCAGCCTGACGCGACTGACAGCGGGTCCCTCGCACCAAAGGGCGTGGTACGGGCCGGTGATTTTGACTGGGGCAACGATGTTGCCCCCCGCGTGCCCTGGGGCAGTACCGTCATTTATGAGGCCCACGTGCGCGGCCTGACAAAACAGCATCCGGACATCCCGGAAGCCCTGCGCGGCACCTATGCGGCACTCGGCCATCCGGTGATGATCGACTACTTCCAGCGTCTGGGGATCACCAGCCTGGAACTGTTGCCCGTCGCCTGCTTCGCCAGCGAACCCCGGCTGCTCAGAATGGGCCTGAGTAACTACTGGGGATATAACCCGCTGGCCTGTTATGCGCTGGAGGCACGCTATGCTTCCTGTGAAGACAATCCGCGTCAGGAGTTTCAGCAGGCGGTAAAAGCGCTGCATCAGGCCGGGATTGAGGTGATCCTTGACGTGGTGTTCAACCACACGGCCGAGCTGGAAGAGAGCGGTCCCACGCTGTCAATGCGTGGTATCGACAACCAGAGTTACTACTGGCTGGACGGCCAGGGTGACTATCAGAACTGGACGGGCTGTGGCAACACGCAGAATCTCAGCCATCCGCAGGTCATGGGGTGGATGCTGGACTGCCTGCGTTACTGGGTCGAGGAGTGCCATGTTGATGGTTTTCGCTTTGACCTGGCCACCGTGCTGGGGCGTACACCGGACTATCAGCAGAACGCGCCGTTGTTCCAGGCCATTGCCGCCGATCCGCTGCTGTCGGGCTGCAAGCTGATTGCCGAACCCTGGGATATCGGCCCCGGCGGCTATCAGGTTGGCAACTTTCCGTCTCCCTTTGCGGAATGGAATGACCATTTCCGCGACACTGCGCGGCGCTACTGGCTGCACGGTGAGATGACCAACGGTGATTTTGCACGCCGTTTTGCCGGGTCGGCCGATGTGTTTGACCGCAACGGTCGTCGCCCGTCCGCCAGCATCAATTTAGTAACCGCTCACGACGGCTTTACGCTGCGCGATGTGGTGAGTTTTGAACGTAAACACAATGAGGCCAACGGCGAAGATAACCGTGACGGCAGCAGCAATAACTTCAGCCATAACCACGGCGTTGAAGGACTGAATGCGCCGCTGCTGGTGGTGGAACACCGCCGCCGCAGCGTCCATGCCCTGCTGACCACGCTGCTGCTGGCGCAGGGCACGCCGATGTTGCTGGCCGGGGACGAGCACGGGCACAGCCAGCACGGGAACAATAATGCGTACTGCCAGGATAACCCGCTGACGTGGTTCGACTGGCAGCAGCACGATCGTGGGCTGTTTGCCTTCACCGCCACCCTGATCCACCTGCGCCGCCGGATCCCGGCACTGCAGAGCGATCGCTGGTGGCAGGAGGGAGATGGCAATGTTGAGTGGCTGAACGACCAGGGACAGCCGCTGACGACTGCGCAGTGGGAGCAGGGGGTACATCGTATGCAGATCAGGCTGTCACAGCACTGGTTGTTAACGATCAACGCCACCGAAGACGTGTATGACCTGGTGTTACCTGAAGGGCAATGGCACGCCATACCCCCCTTCGCCGGGGATGATAACCCGATCCTGTCAACTGTCTGGCATGGGGCCGCACACGGAGTGTGTGTGTTCCACGAACAATCATAATAGGAATCAGACATGGCCAAATTAGATAAGAACGACCCTGTAATGCTGGCAAGGCAATTACCGACACAAACGGTGGCGCTGATCCTCGCGGGTGGCCGCGGTACGCGTCTGAAGGATCTCACCGCCAAGCGCGCCAAACCTGCCGTCCACTTCGGCGGTAAGTTTCGTATTATCGACTTTGCGCTGTCGAACTGTCTGAATTCCGGTATCCGGCGGATTGCGGTCATCACGCAGTATCAGTCGCATACGCTGGTGCAGCATATTCAGCGCGGCTGGTCCTTCCTCAACGAAGAGATGAATGAGTTTGTCGATCTGCTGCCTGCCCAGCAGCGTCTCTCTACTGACCACTGGTATCGCGGCACCGCGGATGCCGTCACTCAGAACCTGGATATTATTCGCCGCTATCGGGCGCAGTACATCGTCATTCTGGCCGGGGATCACATCTACAAGATGGACTACTCGCGCATGCTGATTGATCACGTAGAAAACGGGGCGCGCTGCACCATCGCCTGTCTGCCGGTCCCCCTGGAGGAGGCCAGTGCGTTTGGCGTGATGAAGGTGGATGAAGATAACAAAGTGGTGGAGTTCCTGGAGAAACCGGAGAACCCGCCGGCAATGCCGGGGGACAGCCGCCGGGCGTTAGCCAGTATGGGCATCTATGTTTTTGATGCCGAATATCTTTTTGGCCTGCTGGAAGAGGATCAGGAGCTGCCGCAATCCAGCCATGACTTTGGCAAAGACCTGCTGCCCAAAATCGTGGCCAGTGGCGAAGCGCTGGCCCACTCGTTCAGCCTCTCCTGCGTTCAGCATGATGAGACCGCAGAACCCTACTGGCGCGATGTCGGTACGCTGGAAGCATACTGGAAAGCCAACCTGGATCTCGCCTCGGTGATGCCAGAACTGGATATGTATGACAGTACCTGGCCTATCCGCACCCATATGGAACCGCTGCCCCCTGCCAAGTTTGTGCAGGATCGCTCGGGCAGCCACGGTATGACAATGAATTCACTGGTTTCAGGGGGCTGCATTATCTCTGGTTCCGTGGTGGTGAACTCGGTGCTGTTCTCCCGGGTTCGAATTAACTCCTTCTGCAATATTGAGTCATCGGTTTTACTGCCAGACGTTGAGGTGGGCCGTTCCTGCCGCCTGAGACGTTGTGTGATAGATCGTGCCTGCGTACTGCCAGAAGGAACGGTAATTGGTGAAAACCCGGATGACGATGCCCGGCGCTTCCACCGATCGGAAGAAGGGATCGTTCTTGTCACAAGGACAATGCTGGCGAAGCTTGGCTGGCGTTAATCAGACGCAATAACACGTCAATATGACTGTACCCGAGCGATGCAGCTAAAACTGATGCAGTTTGAGTTGCTCAGGGTATATGAAAAGGAGCCGATAATGCAGGTGCTACACGTCTGTTCAGAAATTTTCCCGCTGCTGAAAACCGGCGGACTTGCTGATGTTATTGGGGCATTACCGGCGGCGCAAATTGCAGATGGGACGGATACCCGGGTGCTGTTACCCGGCTTTCCGGCTCTGACCAAAGGCATCACCGATATTCAGGTGGTGGCGAAGCTGCAAACGTTTGCCGGCGATGTCGAGTTACATTTTGGTCAATTTGATGGCGTGGGGATTTACTTGATCGATGCACCGGGTCTGTACAACCGACCCGGCAGCCCGTATCACGATGAGTCGCAGTATGCCTATCCTGACAACCATGTGCGCTTTGCACTGCTGGGATGGATAGCCTGTGAACTGGCCTGTGGCCTGGACGACTGGTGGCGGCCCGACGTGGTTCATGCGCACGACTGGCATGCCGGTCTCGCCTGTGCCTATCTGGCCGCACGCGGACGCCCGGCGAAATCGGTGTTTACGGTGCATAACCTGGCGTATCAGGGGCTGTTTGACGCCCGGCACCTGGATCTGTTGCAGATCCCATCGTCATTCTTCACCATGCACGGCCTGGAATTCTACGGTCAGATTTCTTTCCTTAAAGCCGGGCTATTTTATGCCGATCATATCACTGCTGTCAGCCCAACCTACGCACGGGAGATCACCCTGCCGGAGTTTGGCTATGGCATGGAAGATCTGCTGAAACAGCGCCAGCTGGAGGGACGGTTGACCGGGATCCTGAACGGTGTCGATCCGGCCATCTGGGATCCGGAGCACGATCTGCTGCTGAATGCGCGTTATAACCGTGATGTGCTGGACGCCAAACTGGAAAACAAACGGCAGTTGCAGATCACCATGGGGCTGAACGTGGATGATAAAGCGCCGGTCTTTGCCGTGGTCAGCCGTTTAACCAAGCAGAAGGGGCTGGATCTGGTGCTGGAAGCCCTGCCGGGGCTGCTGGAGCAGGGCGGTCAGCTGGTCCTGCTGGGCGCGGGGGATGCCGAACTGCAGCAGGGGTTCCTTGCGGCGGCGGCAGAGTATCCGGGCCAGGTGGGGGTGCAGATTGGCTATCACGAAGCGTTCTCGCATCGCATTATCGGCGGGGCCGATGTGATTATGGTGCCGAGCCGCTTCGAACCCTGCGGTCTGACGCAGCTTTACGGATTGAAATATGGCACGCTGCCGTTAGTGCGGCGAACGGGGGGGCTGGCCGATACGGTCAATGACAGCTCGCTGGAAAACCTGGCGGACGGTATCGCCAGTGGTTTTGCCTTTGAAGACAGTAACGCATGGTCGTTATTGCGTGCGATTCGACGTGCTTTTGTTCTCTGGTCCCGTCCTTCGTTGTGGCGCTATGTTCAGCGCCAGGCAATGGGGATGGATTTTAGCTGGCAGGTGGCTGCAGTGGCCTACCGCGATCTCTATCAACGTTTGTTGTAACCAGAAAATGGGAAATTGATATGAACGCACCGTTCTCCTATGCCTCACCGACGCTCAGTGTCGACGCACTTAAGCATTCGATAGCCTATAAGCTGATGTTTACCATCGGCAAAGATCCGTCTATCGCCAACAAGCACGAGTGGCTGAATGCCACCCTGCTGGCCGTGCGTGACCGTATGGTCGAGCGCTGGCTGCGCTCCAACCGGGCCCAGCTGTCGCAGGATGTGCGCCAGGTCTATTACCTGTCGATGGAGTTTCTGGTGGGCCGCACCCTTTCGAATGCGCTGCTGGCCATGGGGATCTACGACGATGCCCGGTCGGCGCTGGAAGAGATGGGGTTTGATCTTGAAGAACTGATTGAAGAGGAGAGCGACCCGGGGTTAGGGAATGGCGGCCTGGGTCGTCTGGCGGCCTGTTTCCTTGATTCACTCGCCACGCTCGGCCTGCCCGGTCGTGGTTACGGGATCCGCTACGAATACGGGATGTTTAAGCAGAATATCGTGGACGGGCGTCAGGCCGAGTCACCGGATTACTGGCTGGAATACGGCAACCCGTGGGAGTTTCAGCGCTTTAACACCCGTTATAAGGTGCGCTTTGGCGGCCGCATCCAGCAGGAGGGCAGCCGCGCCCGCTGGGTAGAAACCGAAGAGGTGCTGGCCACCGCCTACGATCAGATTATTCCGGGCTATGATACGGATGCCACCAACACGCTGAGGCTGTGGGGGGCGCAGGCAAGTAATGAGATCAATCTGGGGAAATTTAACCAGGGTGACTACTTTGCTGCGGTGGAAGATAAAAACCACTCCGAAAACGTGTCGCGGGTACTCTATCCTGATGACTCAACCTACTCCGGGCGGGAGTTGCGCCTGCGCCAGGAATATTTCCTCGTGTCGGCGACGGTTCAGGATATTCTCCATCGCCACTGGGCCATGCATCAGACCTTCGATAACCTGGCCGATAAAATTGCGCTGCATCTCAACGATACGCACCCGGTACTGGCGATCCCTGAGCTGATGCGTGTGCTGATCGACGAGAACAAGTTTACCTGGGACGATGCGTTTGAAATTACCTGTCAGGTGTTCTCCTACACTAACCACACGCTGATGCAGGAAGCGCTGGAAACCTGGCCGGTAGATATGATCGGCAAAATTCTGCCGCGACATCTGCAAATCATCTTCGATATCAACGACTACTTCCTGAAAACCATTCAGGAATACTACCCAGATGACTGGGAGCTGCTGTCACGTATCTCGATTATTGATGAGAACAATGGCCGCCGTATTCGTATGGCCTGGCTGGCGGTCGTGGTCAGCCACAAGGTCAACGGCGTATCAGAACTGCACTCCAATCTGATGGTGCAGTCGTTGTTTGCCGATTTCGCCAAACTGTTCCCCGGTCGTTTCTGCAATAAAACCAACGGCGTGACGCCTCGCCGCTGGCTGGCACTGGCTAACCCGGCGCTGTCCAACGTGCTGGACGAGGCGATTGGCCGTAACTGGCGTACCGAACTGAGCCAGCTGGCCGAGCTTGAGCAGCATATTGATTACCCGGAGTTTATTCAGCAGATCAGCAGCGCCAAGCTGGTGAATAAAAAGCGCCTCGCGGCATGGGTAAGCCAGAAAATGGATATCGTCATCGATCCGCGCGCCATGTTTGACGTGCAGATTAAGCGTATTCACGAGTACAAACGTCAGCTCCTTAACGTGCTGCACGTGATCACCCGCTACAACCGTATCAAAGCCGACCCGACCGCCGACTGGGTGCCGCGCGTGAATATTTTCGCCGGGAAAGCCGCGTCAGCCTACTTTATGGCGAAGCATATAATTCATTTGATTAACGATGTCGCGCAGGTGATCAATAACGATCCGCAGGTGAAGAACAAGCTGAAAGTGGTGTTTATTCCAAACTACGGCGTCAGCCTCGCGCAGATCATTATCCCGGCGGCCGATCTCTCTGAACAGATCTCGCTGGCGGGTACGGAAGCCTCCGGTACCAGTAATATGAAGTTCGCTCTGAACGGCGCGCTGACCATTGGTACGCTGGACGGGGCCAATGTGGAGATGCAGGAGCACGTCGGGGAAGAGAATATCTTTATCTTCGGCAATACCACGCCGCAGGTGGAGCAGTTGCGTAACAACGGCTATAACGGGCGTGATGTTTACGAAAAAGATGCTGAACTGCATCAGGTGCTGACGCAAATTGCTACCGGCCTGTTCAGCCCGCAGGAGCCAGGACGCTACCGCAACATCTTTGATTCTCTGGTTAGCCTGGGCGACCACTACCAGCTGCTGGCTGACTACCGCAGCTATGTGGATACGCAGGACAAGGTGGATAAGCTGTATCGTAATCAGGATGAGTGGACGCGCTGTGCGGTGCACAACATTGCCAATATGGGGTATTTCTCGTCGGATCGCACCATTCAGGAGTATGCGGATGAGATCTGGGGAATAAAACCAATCAGGTTATAAACGGACAAAAGGGTCGACCGCATAACGAGGCCGACCCTTTTTCAGCATCACTATCGGGGGCGACCTACTGTTGAGGTCGCCCCTTTTTTATGATGCCAGCGACAGCGAGGCTGGTTTTTTACCGTGTTCTGCCAGCCATGCCGTGATGCGGGCCTGCTGTTCGTCGTTCAGCCACATCCCTTCTTTCGTCCGGCGCCAGATGGCATCGTCGGTCACGCGCACCCACTCATTGTCGACCAGGTAACGCAGCTCCGCTTCGTAGAAGTGGTGGCCAAACAGCTCACCCAGATCGTCAAGACTGGTGGCGTCTTTCAGCAACACTTCCGTATTACTGCCGTAGGTACGGGCATAGTGGCGGGCCATCTCTTCGGTAATGAACGGGAAGCGGCGACGCAGCGTGGCGGCATAGTCTTCACGCGTTCCGGCAAAACTCCCGCCTGGCAGCACACAGTTTTTCGTCCAGGCTGCACCGATGTTCGGATAGTACTTGCTCAGTTTCTCCATCGCATGTTCTGCCAGCTTACGATAGGTCGTCAGCTTGCCGCCAAAAACGGACAGCAGCGGAGCCTGGCCAGCGTCATCATGTACGTCCAGCGTGTAGTCGCGGGTGATGGCCTGCGGAGAATCAGACTCGTCATCGCACAGCGGACGTACGCCGGAGTAAGTCCAGACAATATCGTCACGGGCCAGATCTTTCCTGAAGTGAGCGTTAAACACCTTCAGCAGATAGTCGATTTCGTTATCGTCAATTTTTACATTGTGCGGATCGCCTTTGTACTCAACATCGGTGGTACCGATAATCGAGAACTCGTCCATCCACGGAATAACGAACACAATGCGGTTGTCTTCGTTCTGCAGAATATAAGCCTGCTTCTGGGTATGTACGCGCGGGACCACAATGTGGCTGCCTTTGATCAGGCGGATGCCATAAGGCGACTTCAGCTTCAGGCTGTCATCAAACAGCTGTTTCACCCACGGGCCGGCGGCATTGACGAGGCCTTTAGCCTGCCACGTAAAGGTTTTACCGCTGTCGACGTCTTCCGCTTCCACGGTCCACAGCCCGTTTTCACGCCAGGCACGGGTTACCCGGGTGCGGGTGCGTACTTCACCGCCGCGTTTTTCCACTTCCTGCGCGTTCAGGACCACAAGGCGGGCATCGTCTACCCAGCAGTCGGAATATTCGAAACCGCGCACGATCTCAGGCTTAAGCACTGAATCTGAGCCAAAACGCAAACCTTTACTGCCCGGCAGGCTGGTACGCTTACCCAGGTGATCGTACATAAACAGCCCGACACGGATCATCCACGCCGGACGCAGATGCGGACGGTGCGGCAGGCGGAAACGCATAGGGAACGCGATGTGTGGGGCCATTTTCAGCAGCACTTCGCGCTCGGCCAGTGCTTCACTGACCAGACGGAATTCGTAGTGTTCCAGATAGCGCAGGCCACCGTGGATTAATTTTGAACTGGCAGAAGAGGTGGCGCAGGCGAGATCTTGCGCCTCCAGCATCAGTACTGACAGACCGCGCCCGGCAGCGTCAGCCGCAATGCCCGCACCGTTAATACCGCCGCCGATTACGATCAGGTCTTTGGTTTCCACGTCATCTCCTCCGATGTTCGGAATCTTTCAATAATGTTCGTTTTCGAGCATTATACTAATCGTAAACCAACATTGATGCCAGCGTTAACCTAATAAAAACATTTATGCGTGATGCAGGTAACATATTTGCTGCAAGAAAAAGGCTATCTCCCTGCTAACCGCCGGGTTATTGTGCGCCCGCTTCAGGCTACAATAGGGCCAATTTGGTTACTATTTGGCTTTTAATGAGAACCCACCATGGAACAATTTGAGTGCATTAACGTAGAGCAGGCGCAGCAGAAACTCGCCGAAGACAATGCGTTGCTGGTTGATATTCGCGATCCGCAGAGTTTTGCTATGGCTCATGCCAGCGGTGCTTTCCATCTGACCAATGATTCCCTGCCTGCGTTTATTGCTCAGGCGGCGCTGACCACTCCGGTACTGGTGATGTGCTATCACGGCAACAGCAGCAAGGGGGCCGCGCAGTATCTGTTGAATCAGGGTTTTACCCAGGCCTACAGCATTGATGGCGGTTTTGACGCCTGGCGTAATGCTTTCCCGCAGCAGGTTAACTCACTATAACGCTGACCTTGTGGTCAGCTGGCGCGCTTTCCCCTGCTCTCGGTAGGGGGAAGACGGTATACTGCCCGCTTTGTCTGGTTAGATTGAAAGGAAGCCGTTTCAATTATGCGCATCACCCATTTTACCCATCTGCGCCCGGCTCAGGCGTTTGTCGACTACATGGCCACGCGCGGCGTGACGTTGCGCGTCGAGCACGACAATGGTTACACCCTGTGGCTGGATGATGAAACGCAGCTCACGGTGGTCGAAAACGAACTTAACCAGTTCATTCGCGACCCCAACCACGTCCGCTACCAGGCCGCAAGCTGGCAGTCGGGCAGCACCGACAGTGGCATCCACTATCAGCACACCTCCCTGATGGCCAACGTGCGCGATCGCGCCGGGCCATTAACCCTGCTGGTGATGGCTGCCTGTATTCTGGTGTTTATCCTGATGCAGGTCTTCGGGGACCGGGCGGTGATGAGCCTGCTTTCCTGGCCTGATGCTGACCAGCACTTTGAGCTGTGGCGCTGGTTCAGCCATGCACTGCTGCATTTTTCATTGCTGCACATTTTGTTTAATCTGATGTGGTTTTGGTTCCTGGGCGGCACGCTGGAAAAGCGGCTCGGTAGCGGTAAGCTGTTCGTCATTATGGTGATTTCCTCGCTGCTGAGCGGCTGGATGCAGGCCAAGTTCAGCGGCGTCCTGTTCGGCGGGCTTTCCGGTGTAGTGTATGCCCTGATGGGGTATTCGTGGTTATGCGGTGAGCGTGCGCCGGAACGCGGTATCTTCCTGCAGCGCGGGCTGATGGTTTTCGCCGTGCTCTGGCTGCTGGTCGGTTATTTCGGCTGGTTCGGCCTGTCGATTGCCAATGCGGCCCACGTTACCGGCCTGCTGGTCGGACTGGTGATGGCCTTTGTCGATACGCGTCAGATAAAACGGTAAAAGGGGAAGATCTTGAAGCAGACACAACGACATGACGCCATCATCGATTTGGTGCGTCGTCAGGGATATGTCAGTACCGAAGAGCTGGTGGAGCATTTCGACGTCAGTCCGCAGACCATCCGCCGCGACTTAAACGATCTGGCCGAGCAGAACAAAATTCAGCGTCACCACGGCGGTGCAGCGCTGCCTTCCAGTTCAGAAAATACCGCCTGGCAGGATCGTAAAATGATGTGGTCGGCGGAGAAAGCGCGCATCGCGCAGCGTGTCGCCAGCCAGATCCCCGACGGGGCCTCTCTGTTTATTGATATCGGCACCACGCCGGAAGCGGTCGCCCACGCCCTGATGAACCACAGTAACCTGCGCATTGTGACCAATAATCTGAATGTTGCGGTGCTGCTGATGGCGAAGCCAGATTTTCGCCTGATCCTGGCGGGGGGCGAAGTGCGCACCCGTGACGGCGGTATTATGGGGGAAGCCACTCTCGACTACATCTCTCAGTTTCGCCTTGATTATGGCATTCTGGGGATCAGTGGCATCGATATGGACGGTTCTCTGCTGGATTTCGACTACCACGAAGTGCGTACCAAACGGGCGATTATCGAGAACTCCCGCTGCGTGATGCTGGTGGCCGACCATTCAAAGTTTGGGCGTAACGCGATGGTGAACCTCGGTAATATGGGGTTAATCGATTATCTGTTTACCGACGAAGCGCCTCCTCCGAGCGTGATGAAAACCATCGAACAGCATGAAGTCCACCTGGAACTCTGCTAAGGCGACCGCGGGCGGCTAAAAAAAGGCCGCCCGCTGCTGGCACCTTTTACGAATTCACTCATACTTATTTCAGTCTCTCTTTTTCTGCTTCTATTCTCTCCTTTTCGGGCGTGCAGTCAGTTCTGTGCCCCTTCTCCGTGCGCTTTATCCGGGCCTCTCGCCCGGTTTGTTATATCCCTCTAGCTGGTTTTTTTTGCTTTTTTTTCGCTCATCGCATTCTGCGGTGAGCTTTTTTTCGTTTTGGCGTCTTAACTGTAAGGTGCCTGGTCACCTTTTCGCCCGTCCATTTTAAGAGGGACTCTATGACGCAACAGAAATTTAACCGGGCGCGCTTTGATGCGGCCCTGACTCGTCAGTGGCAGCGCCTCGGCTATGCCAGCGCCGCAGAGATGACGGCCCATCAGTGGTGGCAGGCCGTCAGCGGCGCACTGGCTGAGCTGCTGGCCGCGCAGCCGGTGGCCAGCGTGGGGAAGAAACAGCGCCACGTTAACTATATTTCCATGGAGTTTCTGATTGGCCGTCTGACCGGCAATAACCTGCTCAATCTGGGCTGGTATGACGACGTCAAAGCGGCGCTGGCTGAGCATCAGTGCGACCTGAGCACGCTGCTGGAAGAAGAGACCGATCCGGCGCTGGGCAACGGCGGGCTGGGACGGCTGGCAGCCTGCTATCTGGATTCGATGGCCACCGTCGGGCAGTCCGCCACCGGCTACGGCCTCAACTACCAATATGGTCTGTTTCGGCAGTCCTTTGACGACGGGCATCAGACGGAAGCCCCGGACGACTGGCAGCGCGATCGTTACCCCTGGTTCCGGCACAACGCGGCGCTGGACGTCAGCGTGGGCATCGGTGGTACCGTCATAAAAAGCGCAGAGGGTCGCCTGTCATGGCACCCGGCCTTTACCCTGCGCGGCGAAGCCTGGGACCTGCCGGTGACCGGCTATCGCAACGGTGTGGTGCAGCCGCTGCGGCTGTGGCAGGCCACCCATGCCCATCCGTTTGATCTGACCTTATTTAACGACGGCAAATTCCTGGCGGCTGAACAACAGGGTATTGATGCCGCGAAGCTGACGAAGGTCCTGTATCCGAATGATAATCATCAGGAGGGTAAACGCCTGCGCCTGATGCAGCAGTATTTCCAGTGCGCCTGTTCCGTGGCCGACATTCTGCGCCGCCATCACCGGGCCGGTCACAGCATCCATACGTTGCCGGATTATGAGGTGATCCAGCTCAACGACACCCATCCCACGATTGCCATCCCTGAAATGCTGCGCGTGCTGCTGGACGAGCATCAGCTCAGTTGGGATGACGCCTGGGCCATCACCAGCCAGACTTTCGCCTATACCAACCATACGCTGATGCCTGAAGCGCTGGAGCGCTGGGACGAGCGCCTGGTTCGCAGCCTGCTACCGCGTCATTTCATCCTGATTAAAGAGATCAACCGCCGCTTTAAAAAAGTCGTGGAGAAGCAGTGGCCGGGGGATGAACAGGTCTGGGCAAAACTGGCGGTGATGTATGATAAACAGGTGCGGATGGCGAACCTTTGCGTGGTCAGCGGCTTTGCCGTCAACGGCGTTGCTGCGCTGCACTCTGAGCTGGTGGTAAAAGATCTGTTCCCGGAATATCACCAGCTGTGGCCGGAGAAATTCCATAACGTTACTAACGGCATCACGCCGCGCCGCTGGCTGAAGCAGTGTAATCCTGCCCTCGCCGGGCTGATTGATGACCGGCTGAAAGTGGAGTGGGCGAACAACCTGGATGCCCTGAAGGGGCTGGAGGCCTTTGCCGGCAACAAGGCCTTCCGTAAACAGTATCGCCAGATTAAGCGCGCCAATAAGCTGCGGCTGGCGGAGTATATTGCGCAGCGAACCGGCATTGTGGTTAACCCGGAGGCGCTGTTTGACGTGCAGATCAAACGCCTGCATGAGTACAAGCGCCAGCATCTGGGCCTGCTGCATATCCTCTCTCTGTACCGGCGGCTGCGTGATAATCCCGCGCTGGACGTGGTACCGCGCGTGTTCCTCTTCGGTGCCAAAGCCGCGCCGGGCTACTACCTGGCAAAAAATATTATTTATGCCATCAATAAGGTGGCAGAGAAGATCAACCACGACCCGCTGATTGGCGACAGGCTGAAGGTGGTATTCATTCCTGATTACCGCATCACCGCCGCGGAGCTGATCATTCCGGCGGCCGATCTGTCAGAGCAGATCTCCACCGCCGGGTATGAGGCCTCCGGCACCGGGAATATGAAACTGGCGCTGAACGGGGCTCTTACCATCGGTACGCTGGACGGGGCCAACGTGGAGATCGCTGAACAGGTTGGCCCGGAGAACATCTTCATCTTTGGCCATACGGCAGACCAGGTTAAGGCACTGAAAGCCGGCGGTTACGATCCGATCAAGCTACGTAAAAAAGATAAACATCTGGATAGCCTGCTGAAAGAGCTGGAAAAAGGGTTCTTCAGCGGCGGGGATAAACATGCTTTCGATATGATGCTGTACAGCCTGGGCAAAGGGGGCGATCCGTGGCTGGTGCTGGCCGATTTTGCCAGCTACTGCGAAGCACAGGCGAGGGTGGAGGCGCTGTACCTTGACCAGGAGGCCTGGACTACCGCGGCGATCCTGAATACCGCCCGTACCGGGATGTTCAGCGCCGATCGTTCCGTACGGGATTATCAGCAGCGTATCTGGCAGGCAAAACGGCTCGGGAGGGGTGATGGACGAGAAAAAGCGTGAACAGGCCGCTGAGGCCGCCGGAATTGCAGCCCGCTATATTAATGCCCGCGGGCAGCCGGAAGCGGTCAGTCCCGGCACGCGTGACAAACTTCTGGCGGCGATGGCCCCACGCCCCAGGGCAGGCAGTACGCCATTGCCACCCTGCCAGGTGCTGCTGAAGAAGCGCGTACAGCGGCTGCTGACCGGCGGGAAGGGGGAGTATCACTGGCGCTTTGACAGCGAGCAGGGCAAAACCTGTAACGGCACCGTCTCCGCCGGAGAGAGTATTACCCTGCCGGCGAACCTGCCGGAGGGCTACCATCAGCTACTGCTGACGCAGGGGAAAAAGCAGTGGTGCTGTCGGATCATTATCGCGCCGAAACGCTGCTATGAACCTGAGGCGCTCAAGCGCGGCGACAAACTGTGGGGTGCCTGCGTGCAGCTCTATACGCTGCGGTCGGCGCATAACTGGGGCATGGGCGATTTTGGTGATTTAAAGCGTATGGTCAGCGATATTGCCACACGCGGTGGCGCATTTATCGGGCTGAATCCCATACATGCGCTTTACCCTTCGCAACCTGAAAATGCCAGCCCGTACAGCCCCTCTTCGCGGCGCTGGCTGAATGTGATGTATATCGATGTGGCTGCCGTCGCGGATTTTCAGCACAGCCCTGCCGCTCAGCGCTGGTGGCAGAAAAAGAGTACGCAGACCACCATCCAGACTGCACGTGACGCCGACCGGGTTGACTATGCCCGCGTGGGGGCGCTGAAAATCGACGGGCTGCGGCATGCCTGGCAGCACTTTACGGGACGGGATGCCGGGGATGACAGCGTGGTGCAGTTCGCCGCTTTTGTTGAACAAGGGGGGCAAAGCCTGCTGAATCAGGCATCCTATGATGCGCTGCACTGCGCCCTGCTGAAGGAGGATCCCGCGCGCTGGGGCTGGCCGGCCTGGCCGGAAGCGTACCGGCACGGGGATAATGAGGCGGTGCAGCAGTTTTGCCGTGAGCAGCATGATGAGGTGCGGTTCTGGCTGTGGCTGCAGTGGCTGGCGAACCGTCAGTTTGATGAATGCTGGCAGTGTTGCCAGGCGCATCAGATGGCGGTGGGGCTCTATCGGGATCTGGCCGTGGGCGTGGCCGAAGGGGGAGCAGACACCTGGTGCGATCGTGAGCTTTACCGTCTGCAGGCTTCGGTGGGCGCGCCACCGGATATCCTCGGGCCGCAGGGGCAAAACTGGGGGCTGCCGCCGATGGATCCGCACATCATGACGGCACGTGGCTACCAGCCGTTTATCGACCTGCTGCGCGCCAATATGGCAAGCTGCGGTGCGCTCCGCATCGACCATGTCATGTCGCTGCTGCGTCTGTGGTGGATCCCCTACGGTGAAACGGCAAACTTTGGTGCGTATGTTCATTATCCGGTGGACGACCTGATGGCGATCCTGGCGCTGGAGAGCCAGCGTCATCAGTGCATGGTGATCGGTGAGGATCTGGGGACGGTGCCGGAGGAGATCGTCGGCAAGCTGCGCGACAGCGGCATCTATTCATGGAAGGTGCTCTACTTTGAGCAGGAGGGAGAGGATCGTTACCGGGCACCCTCCGCCTGGCCGCGTCAGTCGATGGCCAGCGCAACCACGCACGATCTGCCGACCCTGCGCGGGTTCTGGAGCGCCGGCGATCTCACGCTTGGTGAAACGCTGGGGCTCTATCCGGATAAGGTGATACTCCGCGGGCTGTATGACCAGCGGGTCCGGCAAAAGCAGGCGCTGCTGGATGCACTACACCGCTACGGATGTGTGCCAAAACGCTGCGGTAAGCAGGCTGATAAGATGGAGATGTCGGCGGTGCTCAACCGTGGCCTGCAGCGGTTTATCGCTGACAGTAACAGTGCGCTGCTGGGGCTGCAGCCGGAGGACTGGCTGGATATGGCCGATCCGGTGAACGTGCCGGGGACCACCGATGAGTACCCCAACTGGCGGCGTAAACTGAGTATGACGCTGGAGGCGATGTTTGCTGATAAAGAGGTTAACCGCTTAATTAAAGATATTAATCATCGGCGTAAAGCCTGACGACAAGGGCAAACCAGCGGCATCGGGGAGGAACAGGAAAAAGGTCGTCTCATGCGGTGACATATCTTCGGTCTTTGTCCGCGTGTGACGATGGGGTTATCGGCAGGGGCGGACCTTCTTTCAGGCCCGCCCCTTGCGAGGTTGTCGTCCGTCATTACGCCGTAAAGGCTTTAAAAATAACCGAGCCGTTCACTCCTCCAAAACCAAAGCCATTGACCAGTACACTGCGGATGGTCACGGGCTGCGCGGTATTTTTCACGATATTTAGCCCCTTTGCGGCCTCGTCGAGGCGATCAATATTGAGCGACGGCGGGGCAATCTGCTCACGCATGGCCATCAGCGAGAATATCGCGCCGACGGCTCCGGCCGCGCCTAACAGATGCCCGGTGGCAGACTTGGTCGAAGAGATCGCCGTATGTGCGCCGTCACCCAGCACCCGACGCAGCGCATTGATTTCGGCAAGATCGCCGACCGGCGTTGAAGTAGAATGCGCATTGATATAATCCACATCGCGCCCTGTTATCCCTGCCTGCTGGAGTGCAATGGTCATTGCACGCGCAGCGCCTTCGCCATCTTCTGGCCCGGAGGTAATGTGGTAGGCATCCGAGGTGGTGCCGTAACCGACCACTTCACCCAGGATAGTAGCGCCACGCGCCTGGGCACGAGTCAATTCTTCCAGTACCAGCATCCCGGCACCTTCTCCCATCACAAAACCATCACGCGCCTGGTCGAATGGACGTGAAGCCTGCTCAGGATGGTCGTTAAAAGCCGTTGAGAGGGCACGAGCAGCCTGGAAGCCACCGAGTGAAACCGGATTGATACAGGACTCACAGCCGCCGACCACGGCGATATCCGCATCATCAAAACGAATGGCTCGGAAACCGTCACCAATACTTTGAATGCTGGCCGCGCAGGCGGAAACCGGCGTACCGAGCATCCCTTTAAAGCCATATTTAATCGCCACGTGTGATGATGCGAGATTGGCAATAAACGACGGTATGGTAAATGGCGAAAGCTTACGGCTGCCTTTCTCTGCCACGGTTTTGACCGCATTGCTGATGGCATGAAAACCGCCGATGCCGGTGGCAATAATAGTGGCGGTGCGCAGGCGCGCGGTTTCCGACAGATTATGCAAACCGGCCTGGGTGATGGCCTCTTCGGCCGCTGCCAGCGCCAGATGAATAAATCGGTCCGCTTTACGCTGATCTTTCACCGGGATAAGCGCAGCAATATCAAAGCCGTGCTGCGGGTCCTGTTCGATAGAAGGAACCTGCCCACCAACGCGAATGGCCGTGTCGCCATAGGCCTCTTCCGGAAGGTGACGAATGCCGGACTGACCGGCAATCAGCCGCTGCCAGCTGGCTTCAACGCCATTAGCGAGTGGGCTGATTAAACCCATACCCGTGATCACGACTCTTCTGCCCGTATTGTTCAACATAATGACCTGATAGGTTGCGAAAACAGATTTCAGTGTACACGTGTAAGCTGAAAAATCCAGCGTCAATCATGCCGTGATAATAACGACGGCGGAAAGGGTTAAACGACAGGGCAGGCAGCGTCAGAGCGGGGGTAATAAAAAAGGCCGGATAACCGGCCCAGGGGGATCAGTAGAACGAGTGCTCACCGCGCTGATGCTCGGTAAGGTCACGTACGCCTTTCAGCTCAGGGAAGGCCGCCAGCATCTCTTTCTCGATGCCTTCTTTCAGGGTCACATCGACCATGGAACAGCCGTTACAGCCGCCGCCAAATTGCAGAATGGCAAAGCCTTCGTCGGTAATTTCCATCAGGGACACTTTACCGCCGTGGCTGGCCAGCTGCGGGTTGATCTGTGCCTGCAACAGATACTCAACGCGCTCCATTAGCGGGGCATCGTCGTTAACTTTGCGCATTTTGGCGTTCGGCGCTTTCAGGGTCAGCTGAGAACCCAGATTGTCGGTAACAAAGTCGATTTCAGCATCTTCAAGGTACGGGGCACTCAGGGCGTCAACGTAGGCCGAAAGAAGAGGGAACTTCAGTTCCGTATCGGTCGCTTCAACGGCGTCAGGCGGACAGTAAGAAACACCGCACTCGGCGGTTGGCGTACCCGGGTTAATCACGAATACACGAATTTGGGTGCCATCTTCCTGCTTTGACAGCAGTTTTGCGAAGTGCTCTTGTGCAGAGTCGGTAATTAGGATCATGGCGATTGCTCAATAGTTGACTAATTTCGTTGGTTATAATACGCCCATCACCGACGCTCTACAAGGTTCGGCACAGGCACCAGATCTGTACGCTGGCGGCGCCGTGGGCCAGCAGAAGGCGGCTGATCTCGGCGGCGGTGCTGCCAGTGGTCACCACATCATCCAGCAGACTGATATGCAGCCCGCGCACCTCTCTTTCAAGCCGGAAGGCGCCGCGCAGGTTTTTACGCCGCGCCAGCGCGCCCAGGGTGTGCTGGATATGTCCGGCCCGGACGCGCGTGACGGCGCGGGGCAAATACTGACAGGGCACCCGGCGGGCCAGCCAGTGCGCCATATCTTCCAGCTGATTATAGCCCCGCTGCCAGGCACGACGGTGATGCAGGGGCACGGTTAACAGCAGGTCCGGCCGCCGCAGCCCGGTTTCACGCCGCTGCATTAACCAGCATAGCAGTATCAGCCGCGCCAGCATTACCGCATGTGCGGTGGCACGATAAAACTTCAGCTGATTCACCAGCCGGTCCAGCGGTGGCTGCCAGGGGGTCACGCGCACCAGGTGCTGCCAGGGGGGCGGACGGCGCAGGCAGCGACCACAGGCCGTTTTCTTCCTCTGGCTGGGTAATCCACAGCGCGGGCAACAGGCTGGCTGAGTCAGAAGCTGACGCAGACAGACGCTGCACAGGCCGTGCTGCGAGTAACGTAGCGGCATCAGGCATAGCCAACAGCCCGCTGGCATTGGTAGCATGGCGACCTCACAATAAAAAACAGGACCATAACCCATGAGTACGCTTCACCGGGAGACTATTGGCCAGGGCGATCGCCATCTTGTGCTGCTGCACGGATGGGGTCTGAACGCCGGGGTCTGGCATTGCATCAGCAGTCGACTCAGCGCACATTTTTGTCTGCACCTGGTGGATCTGCCGGGGTACGGTCACAGCCAGGGCTTTGCGCCGATGTCGCTGAAGGCGATGGCGGCAGAGGTGGCCGCCCGGGTACCGGCGGAGGCAGTCTGGCTGGGCTGGTCTCTCGGTGGCCTGGTGGCCAGTCAGGCAGCCCTGGACTTCCCACAGCGGGTCAAAGGGCTGATTAGCGTTGCATCCTCGCCGCGCTTCAGCGCGACGGCGGAGTGGCCGGGCATCAAACCCGACACGCTGGTCAGTTTCCAGCAGCAGCTAAGCGAAGATTTCCAGCGTACTGTGGAACGTTTTCTGGCGCTGCAAACGCTGGGTACGGACAGTGCCCGGCAGGATGCCCGCAGGCTGAAAAGTGTGGTGTTTGACCGCCCGCTGCCGACGGCAGAGGTACTGAACGGGGGGCTGGAAATACTGAAGACCGCCGATCTTCGAAAGGACATGGCGGCACTGACGTTGCCCTTTCTGCGGCTATATGGTGCGCTGGACGGGCTGGTACCGCGCAAAATAGTGCCGATGCTGGATGCCTGCTGGCCGGAAAGTCACAGTCATGTTATCGACAAGGCAGCCCATGCGCCGTTTATCTCTCACCCGGCAGCGTTCTCTCAGCGAATTATTGATTTTATCCCTGAGGTTTGGCCCTGAAACTCCGCTATCGTCGCGGTTGCTGCGTGATGTCATCTCCGATTACTTTTTGCAACAATTCACCACGTTGCTGCTTTTTTCCGTCGGGACAATAATGAAAGTGGCCGTATTTATTACGGCCAGGATTAACTGGAAACATTGCCCTAAGGAGAGGAAGTTTTATGAAAAAGCAACTCGCTATCTCTGCCCTACTGTTGACCACTTTTGCAGTGTTTAATGCTGGCGCTGCCGAGCAGATAACGCGCGAAAAAGCGCAGGAGATGAACCTGGAGATGATCGGTACGGTGACGACAAACTCCACTATCAACCCCATGGATGCCAACGCCCACTTATCGAAAAAAGCTGATGAGAAAGGGGGGAAATATTATGTGATCGTTGCGGCCCAGCAGGGTAACCGCGACCACGCACTGGCTGAAGTGTATAAGTAATAAGAGGTTTACCTGCCCGCCCCGGTGGGCAGGTTCAGATTTTCAGCCAGTGAAAGCCCCAGGCCTCCAGCTGCAGTGACTGCCCCCCATCAATACGATCCCCACTCGCAATATCGCGGTACCAGCGCGGCTCCGGCAGCTTCATGCTCACCGCTTTACTGCTCAGATTAAATACGCACCACAGGGATTCCTGCTCATCCCGGGCCTGACGATGCAGCACCAGCAGGGCGTTATCGCTGTCGAGGATCCTCATCGGATTGTCAGGGTGGAAGGCGGGCTGGCGGGTGCGGAGCTGGATCAGCTGGCTGAGGGCGAAATAGACCCGCTGCCGCAGTGAATCTTTTTCCGCCAGTGCTGCTTCAATCTCGCTGACGGCATATTTCTGCCGGTTAATAGCGCGGTTGTGACCGGCAGCTTTGACACCATCCATATCATTTCGCGAACCCAGAATACTTTGAATGTAGATCGCCGGAACGCCGGGGAAGGCCAGCAGCAGCGCGTGTGCCAGCAGGAACCGGCGCAGGCGCGTCTCGTCGTCATCGTCTTTCTGATTCAGCGCATCCATATAGGTGACGTTAATTTCATAGGGGCTGGTGCTGCCGTCCGGGTTATTTTTATAGGAGACCAGTGCGCCCTCCATCGCCAGGTCACGCACCAGCGAGACGATCTCGGTTTCCGGCAGGATCCCGCGCAGCGGGTTGAGCCCGATGCCGTCATGGGAAGCCAGAAAGTTAAAGAAGGTGGTGGATCCGCTGCCACCGTCGAGCGAGGAGGCCCACTGGCGCAGCGCACGCGATGATCCATTGTGAATAGCGTGCAGCACCAGCGGAGGCAGTGAAAACTGATAGACCATCTGGGCTTCGTCACGCCCGTTGCCAAAGTAGCTGATGTTATCTTTGTGCGGCACATTCGTTTCGGTCAGTACCACGGTGCCGGGGGCCACGTCATTGGCAATGGCGCGAAACAGCTTTACCAGCTGATGCGTTTTTTCCAGATGAATACAGGGGGTACCGGGTGTTTTCCACATGTAGCCGACGGCGTCCAGCCGGACGTAATCTGCGCCTTTTTTCAGGTAATCCAGCAGGACGTTCACCATGGCGATGAGCACCTCAGGGTTAGCGAAGTTCAGGTCGATCTGATCGGCGCTAAAGGTGCTCCAGATAAAACGGGTTTCGCCGTTAGCCATCTCGAACGGGGTCAGCAGCGGCGACGTCCGGGGGCGGGTCACCGCGCTCAGGTCAGTGGTGGGCGGCATACTGATAAAGAAATCATCCCAACCCGGATCCTGCGCCAGATAGTGCCGGAACCAGGCGCTTTGGGCGGACATGTGATTACAGACGAAATCGAACATCAGCCGCGTATGCTGACGCAAATCAGCAATCTCCTGCCAGCTCCCGCATGGGGGATTAACCTGGTGGTAATCTATTACCGAGAAGCCGTCATCGGAAGAGTATGGGAAGAAGGGCAGCAGGTGTACCAGATTGAAGCTGGACGCCAGGTGTTGCTGCCAGAAGCGGGAGAAGGTGGTCAGAGTCGGCGTATTTTCGGCATGGAACTGATCGGCGTAGGTGATCAGCACCACGTCTTTTTCGTCCCAGTGCGGCTTACGCGGGTGACAAACGGCCCCGCGCGCGTCAGCAATCAGCGCATGCAGCCGCTGCAGGCACGATGGCGGGAAAGTGTATTCGTAGATTTTATCTATTAAGTTATTGATAATATCCATTATTATTTTTCTGACCACCGCGAGTGAAAAATTCAGGCGTTATTTTTCACTGTAGACGCTGGTCAAAAAAACACAACCCTTCCCGCTCCGTCTCGCGCAGCTGTCTGACGGGAGATCAGTGACAGCGGCCCTTTTTTTCACAGGACGTGCAGCTGTGGGTGATGTTTTTTACCGGGATCAGCGCCGGCGTGATTTTGACACGGCGCAGGGCGGCCATCAGCAGCGCGTTAACCAACAGCACGGCGGCAATAATCAGGCTACTGCTGCCCGGGTGCAGCCGGAAGCTGGAGACCTGATAAAACAGGGCCGCCAGGGAATACGCCAGATCCAGCCCCCACAGAATGGAGAACATCATCCAGCGGCTGCTGCTTTCACGGGCAATGGCCCCCATCACAGAGACGCAGGGCACGTACAGCAGTACAAAAATCAGATAACTGTAGGCCGCCGCGTCGCTGGCGAATTTACTGTGCATGGTACCCATGGCCCCGCTGGCCATCTCGGCGTCGCCTTTACTGGCCTCGATCGGGTTAGCGAGAACGCTCAGGCTGAAGGTAGCTTTAATGCCCTGCCAGGTTTCGGCTACGGCATCATACAGCTGACCACTGAGGCTGAACTGGCTGGCATCAAAGGGCTGCTGCTGCAGCGCCTCAGCGGTGTACAGGGTATTAAGCGTACCGACCACCACCTCTTTTGCCATCGCCCCGGTCAGCAGGCCCACGGTGGCCTGCCAGTTATCGTCATGCACCCCGATAGGAGCCAGCAGTGGGGTCAGCATGCGGCTGACGCTGGCCAGCGCGGAATCATTCAGGTGACTGACCGGCTGGCCGCTAAAAGAAAAACTGTTCAGCGCGCCGATCAGCATACTGACCATCACGATCACTTTCCCTGCGCGCAGCACAAAGCCACGCAGGCGCTGCCAGGTCTGCAGCAGCAGGCTTTTCGCGTGGGGCATATGCCACAGCGGCAGCTCCATCACAAACGGGCTGGCCTCTCCGCGCATCAGGGTATGCTTGAGCAGCAGGCCGGTGGCAATCGCCGCGCAGATGCCAAGCAGATAGAGGCTGAACACCACCAGTGCCCCACCCTGGCCGAAGAAGGCTGCGGCAAAGACGGCAAAGATAGCCAGCCGGGCTCCGCAGGAGATAAACGGTGCCATCAGCACAGTGATCAGACGCTCACGGGGGGCATCCAGCGTGCGTGCGCCCATCACTGACGGCACGTTACAGCCGAAGCCGACGATCAGCGGCACAAAGGATTTTCCCGGCAGCCCGAGGGCCTGCATCAGCCGATCCATCACAAAGGCGGCGCGCGCCATATAGCCGGAGTCCTCCAGCAGGGAGAGAAACAGGTACATCATGCCAATCTGCGGCACCAGCGGCATCACGGTATTGATCCCTCCGCCAATGCCCTGGGCCAGAAACAGCGTTAGCCATACCGGCAGATGTAATGTCACACCCAGCCATTGCGTGCCCTGAATAAAGAGGGCGGCGGAACCGAGGTCGAACAGAGGCTGTAGCGCCCCGCCGAGATTGATGGCAAGGAAGAACATCAGATACATCACCAGCAGAAAGACCGGCAGGCCGAGCCAGCGGTTCAGGGTCAGCTGATCCAGCCGCTGACTGAATGCCGCGCGCGTGCCCGCCTCATGGATCACCCGGTGGCAGAGTGACTCTATGAACTGATAGCGGCTGCTGACGATAGTCTGCGCAACATCCTCCTGCAGCGACGACGTCAGTGCCGGCAGGAGGGCGGCAGCGGCCGGAAACTGCTGCTGGCTGGCGATGTCGCCTTCCAGCATCTGCAGGGCCAGCCAGCGTTTTTGCGGCGTTGGCGTGGAGGCCGGTAGCGCCGCAGCCAGTGCGTCCATCACCGGTTGCAGCGATGCCGGATAAGGAACGGCCAGCGGGGTATTCTCCGGCCTGTCGCCATCGAGGGTACTCTTCAGGAGATCGATGCCGCGCCCGCGTGTTGATACCATCGGTACCACCGGGCAGCCCAGCGCCTGCGCCAGCACCGTGAGATCCATTTTGGTCTGCTGGCTTTCAATAATATCCAGCATATTCAGCACGACAATACAGGGTTGTCCCATCTCCAGCAGTTGCAGGGTCAGATAGAGGTTACGCTCAAGGTTACTGGCATCCACCACGTTGATCACCAGGTCGGCTTCGCCTTCCAGCAGATACTGACAGGCAATCTGCTCGTCCAGCGAGGCCTGCGCTGACAGGGTGGTGAGTGAGTAGCAGCCGGGAAGATCGACCAGCCGCACCTGATGCTCGGCCGTGCTGAACTGCCCCTCTTTGCGTTCCACGGTTACCCCGGCCCAGTTACCGACCCGCTGACGTGAACCGGTAAGCTGGTTAAACAGGGTGGTTTTACCCACGTTCGGATTCCCCGTCAGCGCAATGGTACAGGCCTTCATGCGATGTCTCCCACCGGGTTCACCACTTCCAGCTGTAGCAGGGACAGGTCTTTTTTACGCAGCATCAGACTGACGCGTCGGGTCTCAATATGCAAAGGATCGCCCAGCGGTGCCACGCGGATCAGCTGAAAGGTGGAGCCGGGTAACAGGCCCAGCGCCATTAATTTCTGGCGAAATGCCGGGTTGATAGCGGGTGAGAAGCCAGCGATGCGGTAGGAGTGCTGTGGGATCAGTTGCATGGTAGGTGCCTGTATGCTGCGGAAGAAAAGACACTGAGAATTTTAATGAGAGTGATTATTGCTCACATTGATGTGGAGCAACTTATAGCGCAGGGAGAGGGACAAGATTGAGGAAAAAGGGCGGGCCCGCAGGCCCGCCGACAGGATCAGCTTTTTTTGCCAAATGCAGCGGCGAGGGCATCCCCCATCGCACTGTTACCCGCTGGCTGGGCGGCAGGGCGTTTGGGGCTGGCTTTTGCCGGTCGGGCGTTGTCACGGCCGCTGGCGGCATGATTGCCACCGCCACGGCGCGCGCTGGTTTCTCCCGGCTGTTCGTCAAGGCGCATCGTCAGCGCAATACGTTTGCGCTGTAAATCGACTTCCATCACCTTCACTTTCACCACATCACCGGCTTTCACCACTTTGTGCGGATCGTCGACAAACTTATCGGACAGTGAGGAGATATGCACCAGACCGTCCTGATGGACGCCGATATCAACGAAGGCACCAAAGTTTGTCACATTGGTCACGGACCCTTCCAGTACCATACCTGGCAACAGATCGTTCATGGTGTCGACACCATCAGCAAACTGCGCGGTTTTAAACTCCGGACGCGGGTCACGGCCCGGTTTTTCCAGCTCTTTGATGATATCGCTGACGGTCGGAACACCGAAGCGCTCGTCGGTAAAATCAACGGCTCTCAGGCTGCGTAATTCCGTCGGGTTCCCCATCAGGTCGTTAAGCGCCTGTTCGGTAGCTGCGAGGATACGCTCTACCACCGGATAGGCTTCCGGGTGCACCGTGGAGGCATCCAGCGGATTATCCCCCTGAGTGATACGCAGGAACCCGGCGCACTGTTCAAACGCCTTGGGTCCCAGGCGACCGACCTTCAGCAGTTGCTGGCGGTTCTGGAAGCGGCCATTTTCGTCACGCCAGGCGACGATGTTCTGGGCGATCATCTTGCTCAGACCGGCCACGCGGGTCAACAGGGGAACGGAGGCGGTGTTCAGATCCACACCGACGCCGTTAACGCAGTCTTCCACCACGGCATCAAGCTTTTTCGCCAGCTGGCTCTGACTGACGTCATGCTGATACTGGCCCACGCCGATGGATTTCGGGTCGATCTTCACCAGCTCGGAGAGCGGATCCTGCAGGCGACGGGCAATGGACACCGCGCCGCGCAGGGAGACATCCAGCCCCGGGAACTCCAGCGCTGCCAGCTCGGAGGCGGAGTAGACCGAGGCTCCGGCTTCGCTGACGATGACTTTCTGGCCCTGCACCTGCGGGAACTGTTTTTGTACTTCCAGGTAGAAACGCTCAGTTTCGCGTGAAGCGGTGCCGTTACCAATGGCGACCAGCTCAACCTGATGTCGGGTACAGAGCGCGGCCACGGCGGCAGCGGCTTTAGCGGTCTGCCCGGTATGAGGATAAATCGTGTCGGTGGCGACCAGCTTGCCGGTGGCATCGACGACTGCGACTTTCACCCCGGTACGCAGGCCGGGATCGAGGCCCATGGTGGCGCGCATGCCCGCCGGGGCGGCCATCAGCAGGTCGTGCAGGTTACGGGCGAAGACGTTGATCGCCTCGTCTTCGGCGCGCTCGCGTACCGTACCCATCAGTTCAGTTTCGAGGTGCAGCAGTACTTTGATACGCCAGGTCCAGCTGACCACGGCTTTACGCCAGGCATCTGCCGGGGCATTGTTCAGGCGCAGATTCAGGTGTTCGGTGATGATCTGCTCACCGTGGCTTTCGCGCGGCGGTTCGTCAAACTGCGGATCGGCATTCAGGGCCAGCTGTAAGATGCCTTCGTTACGGCCGCGGAACATGGCCAGCGCACGGTGGGAGGGCACTGTGGCTAATGCTTCGTGATGATCGAAGTAGTCGCGGAATTTTGCGCCTTCCTCCTCTTTACCCTCAATAACCCGGGCAACCAGGTGCGCATTTTTCCACAGGTAGTCGCGGACTTTAGCCAGCAGACCGGCGTCTTCGGCAAAGCGCTCCATCAGGATATAACGGGCACCATCCAGCGCGGCTTTGGTATCTGCAACACCTTTATCCGCATCGACATAGCGGGCTGCCAGCTGTTCAGGATCGTGAGAGGGCTCCTGCCACAGCGTTTCTGCCAGCGGTTGCAGACCGGCCTCAATGGCGATCTGCCCGCGCGTACGGCGCTTCTGCTTGTAGGGAAGATAGAGATCTTCGAGCTCGGTTTTACTCAGGGTGGCGTTAATGGCTGCTGCCAGCTCGTCGGTCAGTTTTCCCTGATCGGCAATGGATTTCAGGATGGACTGGCGGCGGTCGGCAAGCTCACGCAGATAACTCAGGCGCGTTTCGAGCTGGCGCAGTTGGGTATCATCCAGCCCACCGGTCACTTCCTTTCGGTAACGTGCGATAAACGGCACGGTGTTTCCTTCGTCCAGCAGGCGAACAGCGGCTTCAACCTGTTCTGCTCTGGCCTGCAGCTCACTTGCAATCAGTCGGCTCAGTGAATCATTCATCATGGTTGGGATACTTTTTAGCGGAAGAAATTGGCAACAGTTATACGGATTGCTGCCGCAGAATGCCAGTTATCGGGCGGTCTGCGGCGCGGCAACGGCGCGATTAGGACTCTTTTACATAGCTGATCTCGTTGACGTACCACAGTGCTTCGCCTGCCGGGGTCTGCACGATAGCCGCATCGCCCGTCTCTTTTTTCAGCAGGGCACGCGCCATGGGGGCGTCAATCGAGATATAGTCGTTACGGCCAAAGATTTCGTCGTAGCCGACAATGCGAAAGCGTTTCACGTCGCCCTCGTCGTTTTCCACCTCGACCCAGGCACCGAAAAAGACTTTGCCATCCTGCTGGGGGGAATAGTCAACAATGCGCAGCTGTTCAAGACACTTGGTGAGGTAGCGCACGCGACGATCAATTTCCCGCAGGCGCTTTTTATTGTACTGATAATCGGCGTTTTCGCTGCGGTCACCCAGGCTGGCAGCCCAGGTCACTTTTTTGGTGACTTCTGGTCGCTCTTCGCGCCAGAGAAAGTCCAGCTCCTGCTTGAGCCGGTTGTAGCCTTCGCGAGTGATCAGTTTGGTTTTCATCGTTGCGCCATTCTTCTTCGTGACAGGGGACTATTTTGTTGTGCTGCGTTGCAGGATGCAAATCCGTTGTTCTGAATTATTCCGTGACGTTACTGCTTGTTTGTCATGATAAATACCCGGACTAACGCGGTCGCTTTGCCGCATTATGCGAAGGTATTTTAAAGATAAGCTGCTGTTTAATATGCTTTGTAACAATTTCGGCTACAATATAAACCATTATTGACTGTTACATTCAGGCATCTTTTTTGAAAATACAGGCTCAGGCAATTGCGCCTTTGGGAGTGTCGAAATGCAAGAGAATTACAAAATCCTGGTGGTAGATGATGACATGCGTTTGCGTGCTCTGCTGGAGCGTTATCTGACCGAGCAGGGTTTTCAGGTGCGCAGCGTGGCCAACGCCGAGCAGATGGACCGTCTGCTGACGCGTGAGTCCTTCCATTTGATGGTGCTTGATCTGATGTTGCCGGGGGAAGACGGCCTGTCTATCTGCCGCCGTTTGCGCAGCCAGAGCAACCCGATGCCGATTATTATGGTCACCGCGAAGGGCGAAGAAGTGGATCGCATCGTGGGCCTGGAAATTGGTGCTGATGACTATATTCCAAAACCGTTTAACCCGCGTGAACTGCTGGCCCGTATCCGTGCGGTGCTGCGCCGTCAGGCGAATGAGCTGCCGGGTGCGCCTTCTCAGGAAGAAGCGGTCATTGCGTTCGGTAAGTTCAAGCTGAACCTCGGTACCCGTGAGATGTTTCGTGAAGACGAACCGATGCCGCTGACCAGCGGTGAGTTCGCCGTACTGAAAGCGCTGGTGAGTCACCCGCGTGAGCCGCTGTCCCGCGACAAGCTGATGAATCTGGCTCGTGGCCGTGAGTACAGTGCCATGGAACGTTCCATCGACGTACAGATCTCTCGTCTGCGCCGTATGGTTGAAGAAGATCCCGCTCACCCACGCTACATCCAGACCGTCTGGGGCCTGGGCTACGTCTTTGTGCCGGACGGCAGTAAAGCATGAGGCGATTCCGCTTCTCTCCCCGCAGTTCATTTGCCCGTACGTTACTGTTGATCGTTACCTTGCTGTTCGTCAGCCTGGTAACGACCTATCTGGTGGTGCTGAACTTTGCCATTTTGCCGAGCCTGCAACAGTTCAATAAAGTGCTGGCTTATGAAGTGCGCATGTTGATGACCGACCGGTTACAGCTGGAAGATGGTACGCAGCTGGAAGTGCCACCCGCTTTCCGCCGTGAAATTTACCGTGAACTGGGCATCTCGCTGTATACCAATGCAGCGGCGGAAGAGAGCGGATTACGCTGGGCGCAGCACTATCAGTTCCTCAGCCAGCAGATGGCACAGCAGCTCGGCGGCCCCACTGATGTTCGCGTCGAGGTGAATAAGAACTCGCCGGTGGTGTGGCTGAAAACCTGGCTGTCGCCGGACATCTGGGTGCGCGTGCCGCTGACCGAAATCCATCAGGGTGACTTCTCCCCGCTGTTCCGCTATACCCTGGCGATTATGCTGCTGGCGATCGGCGGTGCCTGGCTGTTTATCCGCATTCAGAACCGCCCGCTGGTGGAGCTGGAACACGCGGCGTTACAGGTGGGTAAGGGCATTATTCCGCCGCCGCTGCGTGAGTACGGCGCTTCTGAAGTGCGCTCCGTGACGCGGGCGTTTAATCAGATGGCGTCGGGTGTGAAACAGCTGGCCGATGACCGTACACTGCTGATGGCCGGGGTCAGTCACGATCTGAGAACCCCGCTGACGCGCATTCGCCTGGCGACGGAAATGATGTCAGAGCAGGACGGTTACCTGGCGGAGTCGATCAATAAAGATATCGAAGAGTGCAATGCGATTATCGAGCAGTTTATTGACTATCTGCGCACCGGGCAGGAGATGCAGTTTGAACGCGCCGACCTGAACAGCGTACTGGGTGAGGTGGTGGCGGCAGAAAGTGGATATGAGCGTGAGATTGAAAATGCCGTGATGTCTGATGAGCTGATGCTGGAGATAAACCCGCTGGCCATTAAACGTGCGCTGGCCAATATGGTGGTGAATGCCGCCCGCTATGGCAATGGCTGGATTAAAGTCAGCTCCGGTCGTGAGCTTCACCGGGCCTGGTTCCAGGTCGAGGATGATGGCCCCGGCATTGAGCCTGACCAGCTTAAGCATCTGTTCCAGCCGTTTGTGCGCGGCGATAGCGCCCGCAGCACCAGCGGAACCGGGTTGGGCCTGGCGATCGTCCAGCGTATTATCGACGCCCACCAGGGCTCTCTTGAGATCGGAAAAAGCGACAAGGGTGGGCTGCTGATTCGTGCCTGGCTGCCTCTGCCTCCAGCAGCGCTGCCAGCAGGTACGGTTGGCCAGCCGCAAAAATAACGCCCGATCGAAGTCATGCCGGGCGACCCTGAAAAGGGCCGCCCGTGCAGGGAGGGCAACCTGCTTGCCCGGGCGTTTCCCTGTTCCCCTTACAGTTTCGGCCCGGCTTTCACCAACGCTGCCCCCGCTTTGGTATCGGTAAATTTATCAAAGTTGGTGATAAAACGCTGTGCCAGATCCCGTGCCTTGCTTTCCCATTGCGCTTCATCCGCATAGGTATTTCGCGGGTCAAGCAGCGCACTGTCGACACCCGGCAGACTCAGCGGTATTTCCAGATTGAAGATCGGCAGCGTTACCGTATCCGCATGACCGATGTCGCCACTGAGGATGGCGTTGATGATGGCCCGCGTGTCTTTCAGGGAAATGCGCTTGCCGCTGCCGTTCCAGCCGGTGTTCACCAGCCAGGCTTCAGCTCCGGCGGCGTTCATCCGTTTCACCAGCACTTCTGCGTACTGCGTGGGATGCAGCGTCAGGAAGGCGGCACCAAAGCAGGCGGAGAAGGTGGGAGTCGGTTCGGTAACGCCACGCTCGGTCCCTGCCAGCTTGGCGGTAAACCCTGACAGGAAATGGTACTGGGTCTGGTCAGCCGTCAGGCGTGAAACCGGCGGCAGGACGCCGAAGGCATCGGCCGTCAGGAAGATCACTTTCTTTGCATGTCCTGCTTTTGAAACCGGTTTGACGATGTTGTCGATATGGTAAATCGGGTAGGAAACGCGGGTATTCTCGGTTTTGCTGCCGTCATCGAAGTCTACCGATCCGTCGCTGCGGACCACCACGTTTTCCAGCAGGGCATCCGGCCGGATAGCGTGATAGATCTCCGGTTCCGCGCTCTCCGACAGCTTGATGGTTTTGGCGTAACACCCCCCCTCGAAGTTAAACACGCCGTCATCATCCCAGCCATGTTCGTCATCGCCGATCAGCTGGCGTCGCGGGTCGGTCGACAGGGTGGTTTTTCCGGTGCCTGAGAGGCCGAAAAAGATCGCCACATCACCTTTTTCACCGACGTTAGCCGAGCAGTGCATGGAGGCAATGCCCTTCAGCGGCAGCAGATAGTTCATGACGGTGAACAGCCCTTTTTTCATCTCGCCACCGTACCAGGTTCCCCCGATAAGCTGCATGTTTTCCGTGAGGTTAAACGCCACAAAGTTTTCTGAATTCAGCCCCTGCGCCTTCCAGTCAGGGTTAGTGCATTTCGCCCCGTTCATGACCACAAAGTCGGGCACGAAGTGTTTCAGGCTCTCTTCATCCGGGCGGATAAACATGTTTTTCACGAAGTGTGCCTGCCAGGCGACTTCTGTAATAAAGCGGACGCTCAGACGGGAGTCAGGATTGGCCCCGCACCAGGCGTCAACTACAAACAGACGTTTGCCGGAGAGCTGCCGGGTGACAAGGGATTTTAGCGACTGCCAGGTCTCCTGAGAGAGGGGCTGATTATCATTTTTACCTTTGCCCTGGTCGTTCCACCACAGGGTGTCGCGGGTTGTTTCATCGCGCACCAGGTATTTATCTTTCGGCGAACGGCCGGTAAAAATCCCGGTATCAACCGCCACGGCGCCAGACTGAGTGACGATACCGCGTTCAAATCCGCTTAAACCGGGCTGAGTTTCTTCCCTGAAGAGGGCTTCATAGCCAGGGTTATGAACCACTTCAACCGTATCAGTGATGCCATAAGCGACGAGGTCCTGTGGGGTCAGGTCGTTAGTGCGCATAATACTGCTCCTTTGTCGGTTTTTTGTACTTCATCAAAGTGTAGGGGCATTTCATTGTTCTATTACCGTCATCCCCCGCAACTTCCATATCAGGGGCGGGGATGGCACGATCGCGCGAAGTTTACACCTGTCAGCGTGCAGCGAAAGGGCCAAAAAGGAAAAATGAGAAGCGGCCCCTGCTTCGATGAAATGTACTGGCTCCTGTTGCATTCATAGTGCTAACACGGTGGGGATTGATAGTGATAAATAAGGGAAGTGTGCGGTTTGGCTGGTGAAAAACTCGGCATTTTGCGACAGGAGTATCGTATTATGTTTTGGCGGAGGGACGTGTTAAAGGGGCAGGGGATAAGGCCGGAGTGACTCCGGCCCCTGAAGGTTAGTGTACCTGCCGATCGCCTGCGGCAGAGTCATTACGAATGGCGGCAATATCCACCGCATCATAAACATAATGATTGCCACAATAGTCACAGTGCATATCGATGTTGCCATCCTCCTGCAGGATTTGATCCACTTCAGCTTCCGGCAGGGTGCGCAGGACATCACCGCAGCGTTCGCGGGAGCAGGTGCATTTGAACACCACATTCTGCGGTTCAAACAGCGTCACCTCTTCCTGATGGTAGAGACGCCACAGCACATCATTCGCAGGCAGGCCCAGCAGCTCTTCCGTTTTGATGGTTTCGGTCAGCGTGGCGAGATGATTAAACTCATCCAGGCTGGCGTCCTGGGCTGGCAGTACCTGTAGCAGGATCCCGGCGGCACCCGTCTGTGACTCGCTGGTACCGGTTCGGATGAACAGACGGGTGGGCAGCTGCTCTGAACGCATAAAATAATCTTCCAGGCATTCAGCGAGCGTGTCACCTTCCAGCCCAACCACGCCCTGATAACGCTCACCCTCTTTTGGCGAAATGGTGATCACCAGATAGCCATTGCCGACCATCTCTTTCAGGCTGCTACCGTCAGCAATCTCGCCCTGCATCCGCGCCACGCCGCGCATTTCCTGATGATTATTGCCGTTAATCACCGCCATATTCAGCGGACCATCGCCCTGCAGCTGAACGGTGATATCACCGTCAAATTTCAGCGTGGCGGTCAGCAGGCTGGTGGCAACCAGCAGTTCACCGAGCACCTGCTGCACCGGCTGCGGATAGTCATGGCCGTGAATGATTTCCTGCCATGTCTGTGAGACAGTGACCAGTTCGCCACGCACAGCATGATTTTCAAACAGGTAACGGTGCATCTGGTCTTGCTGGGTCATAATATTTCTCTCAAATTTGGCGTTACTCATCGCCAGAATGTTTAAATTTCATCAGATCGCGGCGTTCCTTTTTATCCGGACGCCGGTCAGGATGCGGCATGGTGAGCGCGTTCATTTTACGCGCCAGGGCCACCTTTTCCCGCTTCTCAATACTTTCCGCTGTTTCACGATAGAGCTGTTGTGCCACGGTTGCCGGGCCACGTTTGTCGCTGATCGCTTCGATGACCACCGTGCGCTGATCGTTACCCTGACGCAGCGTCAGCTCGGCGGCGACTTCCACCTGTTTGCTGGGTTTACTGCGCTGGCCGTTATAGTGGACTTTTCCGCCTTCCACCATTTCACGGGCATCAGCGCGGGTTTTATAAAAGCGTGCGGCCCAGAGCCATTTATCGAGCCGGACCCCTTCTGAGGGTTTCTCTTTCATCGCTGCTCCTTATGGGGATAACCCTATATAGGGGCCTCCCCGGACGCTTTCAAGTCGTCGGGGGAGGGGGTACCAGGATTATTTCAGTTAAGAAGAGTCTCACTGTTAAAAATAGTACAGATCCGTCGGCTCAGAAAATGGGCCGTACGGTCTGGATATCACTTAACGAGTGGTTAAAGCATTTTTCATAGTATTGATGGATCTCCTGCGTACGCAGGCGATTGCGATGAATACGGCGCAGCGCCAGCAGGGTGTTGACCACCACGCACACGGCGAGAACCAGCAGCAGCAGGCTGCTGCCCACGTAGTGCATCAGCGTAATGGTGTCAGGCTCACTGTGCAGGGCAATGTGGCGTGTGCCGTTAGCGTCTGTGGTGATGCTGGTAATAATACCGCTGGCCTCAAACGGGGTATGCAGCAGCATACCCGCCAGCCGCTGTAATTCGGGCCACTGGTCCGGCGCGTTGTAGTCAAACAACGAGGCGGCGGGAGCAGGCTGGTTCACCAACTGGCGGCCTTCATCGCTGAAGATCAGGAAGCCCCCCGGAGGAGGGCTGTTTAACGCCTCTGCAGCACGACGCGTTTCACGATAGAAGAAGGAGGAGGTGGCGGTATTCACCAGGTTTTCCAGCGCCTGGGCGCTGACCGGGCGCAGCAGCACGTTCATGCCATTCAACGCTCCTGAGTTGGCGCGGCGTACCAGCGTTTGCCAGTCTTTAGCATTACCCAGGTTCACCAGGGCATTTTTCAGACGTACGCAATCCTGCTCCTGGTTACACAGTTCCTGGGTTCTTAGCACGATATCGGAGAAATCATCCAGCAGGATCATGCCGGATTTCTGAATGGCCGTAGCCAGCTGCGGGTTAAGCTTAGGATCGGTGCTGCTCTGCGGGTGCAGTTGCAGATTGGTCGTATCCAGAAGCGCCGTGGCTTTATCAATAATATCGGACTGCGGCAGGGGCAGGGGCTCGGCGTTATTCCAGTACATGGCTGAACAGTCGAAAGGCATAAAGGCATAACTGCGGTTGCCCTGGTAGGTGGCCGGAACAGAGCACATCCCGGTACCTTTCACTTTCAGACTGTCACCCACGTGCAGTGGCGATTTTTCTAACTCGCTGACCTGGGTAAATTGCAGACTTTCCGTGCCCTTAATCCACGCCATGCTTAACTTCAGCGGCATACTCAGGGGGATCCAGGCAATCAGTAACACCAGAACGAAAAGCGACCCGGCGGCCAGCACGACGTTTTTACGCCAGCGCTGCAGTGGGAAATTACGCACTTCATCCTGCAGAGAAAGAAAACGTCCCTGACGTACCACCTGACGGTTGAGGTAAATATCGACCTCGGTGGTCTGGCCAAGATCCTGAGCAACATAATTCTGCCAGTGCGGTGGATAGATTAAATCAATGATGCCCAGGGAGATATTGCTGATCTGGCCCTGATTGGACTCACCAAACAGGCCCCAGCGTTTCGGTGCGCCCCGCAGACAGTGAATTTCGCGCAGGTCTTTTTCCGTCGGCCGGCGATACAGCATCCAGAGGCTGACCAGGATCATACCGATACCCGCCAGGACCAGCCAGGGCATCAGCACCAGCGGACCGACCAGACTGATGAAAAACAGCAGCATCGCCGTGATAATGAGCACGGCTTCCCGCGTACCGTCCGGACGACTTAAGGCATACTCTTCCTGGCTCTCTTTCCGCACCCTGACCAGTTCAATGCTCTCCCCCTCTTCCTTGCGAATGGACGCATTCTGCCCGGTGGCGCGCACCACGGGGGCCAGCGCGGGAGATTCCCAGTTGTACTGGGTAAGGGAATGGCCGTTCAGGGAAATAACCAGCGGAATGGTTTGCGTTTTAATCAGCTCGACATAGTTTTCTTCCGCGATGTACTGCTCCCAAAGCGGGGGCAGATGGACTTCAACCGAATCGAGATAGTAACGCCATTTGTGGGGTTCATCGGTAGAGAGGCCGTAGCGGGTAATGGAGCGGGTGACGGGGTAGACATTATTACTTTGTGAAGTGAGCACCAGCTGTTCGGGGGTATTGCTTGCCCCGGTGGGCAGTGTATCACTGCGGTTTTTCGCCAGCATTAAGACGTACCGCTCCACCGCTGTGCGCTCGTCGTCGCTCAGTTTACGGTAGGGGGGGCTGATGAATGGCAGTGGTTTCGCCAACGGCGGACGATGCCGCATAGCGTACCAAAAGAAACAACCTGCCGTCACCGAACAGGCCAGCATTACAGCCAATATGATGACTATTGTGCTCATGCTCCCCTCATTCCTGCCACGATGCTCCTGTCGTCCATCCCGCGCGAGACTATAGTCATATTAACCCGAGTGTGGCGAGTTTTGACAGTGCTGGCAGTCCACTGTGTGATTAAAAATAGTGCTAAAAATCATAAAATTAGAATAATTGTATAGCATGGCCAAAGCTGATGGTACCAGGCATTTAAGCGTGTTGGTATCGGCATATTCCTAATTATTAGCAGGATAATTGACATTCCTTAAATTATTTTTCTCATGTTTACAATGATTTGTTATAAATAAGTAAAATGATCCATGCGATGATTGGATTCCTGCGGCGGCTACCGCACAATGGACCATAACACGGTCAGTACCTACTTTCGTAGGGCATGACGTTAACCTTTTCGGCTTTTCGCTGGGGCCAGTATGACCAGACAATTACAGAAACCAACCATCCTCAGTGTCGAGGCAGTGGCGCGCTCCAGACTGTTTACCGTTGAATCGGTTGACCTGGAGTTCAGCAACGGCGCGCGTCGCGTCTATGAGCGCATGCGCTCTTCTGGCCGTGAGGCGGTGATGATCGTGCCGATCATTGATGACCATCTGATCCTGATCCAGGAGTATGCCGTCGGGCTGGAATGTTATGAGCTGGGTTTCCCGAAGGGATTGATTGATCCGGGAGAAACGCCTTTTGACGCGGCTAACCGTGAACTGAAAGAGGAAGCCGGTTTTGGGGCCGGTCAGCTCGAGGCGCTGGGTAAACTGACCCTGGCCCCCTCTTATTTTTCCAGCAAAATGAATATCGTGGTGGCAGAAGGGCTCTATCCGGAGCAGCTGGAAGGTGATGAACCGGAGCCACTGCCGCAGTTACGCTGGCCGCTGAACAACCTGCTGGCACTGCTGGACGAACCTGATTTTTGCGAAGCAAGAAACGTCAGTGCACTGTTTCTGGTCAGAGAGTGGCTGGTGAAGCAGGGCAGGCTGAGTTACTGAATGGCCGGACCGGGAATGCCCGGGGCGCTGAATAAAAAAGGCCGGGCAATTGCCCGGCCTTTTTGTGAGCTATCAGAATAACTCGTGGCTTTCGCCGTTATCCATCAGCGTGGTGCCCACGTCGTGGACGGAATACTCCGTCGGCTGGGTGCCATTGATAAAGTATTCTGCCCGGGTGTTCCCCCCACCGTTGGCCAGCTTGCCGGTGCTGCGATCAATATTAACGGTTACCACGCCCTCAGGCGGCGTCAGCGGCTGAACTGGTACGCCATCCAGCGCGGCTTTCATATACTCATCCCACGCGGGTTGCGCGCTCTTGGCACCACCTTCGTAGCCGGAGATCTGATCCTTAATCGCACCCGAGGCGGTAGTACGCCCCAGATCGCGGCGATGGTCGTCAAAGCCAATCCACACCGACGTTACCACTCCGGGGCCATAACCTGAGAACCAGGCATCTTTCGAGCTGTTGGTTGTACCGGTTTTGCCGCCGATGTCGTTACGTTTCAGATCGCGACCCGCACGCCAGCCGGTTCCCATCCAGCCCGGTTCCCCGAAAATATTCGAGTTCAGCGCACTTTTGATCAGGAAGGCCAGCGGCGTGTTAATCACATGCGGTGCGTACTGCGGTTCTTCATCCTGACGAACCTGCTGCCGGGTTACCTGCTCCAGCTGCGGCTGCGGTACGGCGACGTTCGTTCCCTCTGAAGAGACGGCAACGTTTTCCACGCTGTCTTCGCTCAGGGCCACCGCTTTTTTGGTTTCACCATAGATAACCGGCAGGTTGCATTCCGGGCAGGCCACTTTCGGCTTCACCTCGAACACATGATTGCCCTGTTCATCATCAATGCGCGTAATGAAATACGGGTCAACGAGGAAGCCGCCGTTCGCCATCACCGAGTAGCCGCGAACCATCTGTAGCGGGGTGAAGGAGGCCGAGCCTAACGCCAGCGATTCGGTGTGGACGATATTCTCTGCCGGGAAGCCGAAACGCTGCAAATATTCGGCAGCATAGTCAACGCCCATCGCGCGCATGGCGCGCACCATCACCACGTTTTTCGACTCACCCAGCCCCTGACGCAGGCGAATAGGGCCGGAATAGGTGTTAGGTGAGTTTTTCGGACGCCAGTCTGCTCCGGCACCGGCATCCCAGCGGGAAATCGGCACGTCATTCAGAATAGAGGCCAGCGTCAGCCCCCGATCCATCGCGGCGGTATACAGGAAAGGTTTGATATTGGAACCGACCTGGCGCAGCGCCTGGGTAGCACGGTTAAACTTGCTCAGATTGAAGTCAAAGCCGCCAACCAGCGCGCGTACTGCACCGTCTTGCGGGTCAAGTGACACCAGCGAGGAGTTCACATCTGGCACCTGTGCCAGCTGCCAGCCGCTGTCGACTTTACGCACCCAAATCTGCTGGCCCGCCTGTAAGACCTGGCTGACCGAGCGCGGAGTGGCACCCTGTAACGTGTCCGATTTGAATGGTCGCGCCCAGCGAACGCTGTCCAGATCCAGTGCAACGGTGCTGCCATCACGCATGGTAGCGGTGGCTTCCCCGCTGGTGCTGGTGGTGACTACCGCCGGGAAGAGAGGGCCGTAAACCGGCAGTGACTTCAGCGTTTTCATAATCTCGCTGTGCCCCCAGGCCTGCTCACCCACTTTCCACAACACATTGGCAGGACCACGATAGCCGTGACGCATATCATAGGCAATCACGTTGTCCTGCACCGATTTCTGTGCAGCCAGCTGAAGCTTACGCGTCACTGTGGTGTAGACCTTGTAACCGTCGTTGTAAGCATTCTCACCGTAACGCTTGATCATCTCCTGGCGCACCATCTCGGTCAGATAGGGCGCAGAGAAAGCGATCTCAGGGACGTGATAGTTAGCCACCAGAGGCGTATTGCGGGCCTCGGTGTACTGGGCCTGAGTGATGTATTTCTGATCCAGCATACGCGCCAGTACCGTATTGCGACGCTGCACAGCACGATCGTGAGAATAGAGCGGGTTAAACGTTGACGGTGCTTTAGGCAGGCCGGCAATCATCGCAATTTCGCTCAGCGACAGCTCATCCACGCTTTTACCAAAGTAAACCTGTGCCGCTGCCCCCACGCCGTACGCTCGGTAGCCGAGATAGATTTTGTTCAGATAGAGTTCGAGGATCTCATCTTTACTCATCATCTGCTCAATACGAATGGCGAGGAATGCCTCCTTCACCTTACGGATCAGCGTGCGCTCCGGGCTGAGGAAGAAGTTACGTGCCAGCTGCTGGGTGATGGTACTGGCACCCTGGGAAGCATGGCCAGACACCAGGGCAACGCTGGCCGCACGGAAAATACCAATCGGGTCGACGCCGTGGTGCTCATAGAACCGGCTGTCTTCCGTCGCGATAAATGCCTTCACCATCAGCGGTGGGATTTGTTGCAGGGTCAGTGGTATACGGCGTTTCTCACCGTACTGGGCGATAAGCTCGTTATCAGCACTGTAAACCTGCATCGGCGTCTGCAGACGCACATCTTTCAGCGTGGCGACATCCGGGAGCTGTGGCTCTATGTATTTGTATAAACCATAGATCGAGCCAGCTCCCAGCAAGATGCAACACACTGCAAGGATCAATAAATACTTTACGAACTTCACCTGATATTTCCCATTTAAAGTCGGTTGGGCAGTTTATAAACAATCGCGCGGTAGTATAAAGGCAAGCCTGTACCTTGGATACGTCCTTTTCAACAGACGATAAGGAGATCGCGTCAATGGCTTTTCAGACATGGCAAGTCGGGCTGGACATTCAAAACGGACAACTTTGCGCCCTGGGCATCCAGCGCCGTCGAAACGGCTGGCAACTGCGTCACTGGTGGCAGCATACGTTGCCGCAAGATACGTTAAGAAATGGTCTGGTGCAACGCCCGGACGCCGTCGTGGCGTTACTGCAACAGTGGCGTAAACAGCTTCCTGCCCGTATCTCACTGCGGGTTGGCTTTCCGCCGCAGCTGGTGATGCAGCACTCGCTTGCCCCGCCAGTCCTGCAATTACGTGAGCCCGATCGTAGCAGCTACATCGTGGCGGCGGCGAGACGATTTTTTCCCATCGCGCCCGAGGCCCTCGCACTGGATTACCGCAGCGGCAACCGCCCGGGGGAGCCCGTTTACCTGACGGCGGCCCGTCGTGACGCATTGCAAAACTGGCTGGGCTGTTTACAGCAGGCATCGCTCAAGCCTGACGTGCTGGAACTGACGCCGGGCGCACTGTATGCGCTGGCCCGCACGCTGGCCCTTGCGCCCTCGGCGGCGCTGGTTCATCGCCTCAGTGACCACTGGCTGTGGTATGCCCCGCAGTCTGCTGACTCGCCGTGGGGGTGGTGTTCTCGTGAGGATGCACCGGACTATGAGGCCTTACGGCAGCGCTATCTGCCGGTTACTGAGACCGTGTGGTACAGCTCAGCGCTGACAGAAGCGCCGCCGGAGGGAACGCAGGCCCTGTCGCCGCTGGCAGCATTACAGTGCTACCAGCCGCCGTTGCCTGCTTGTGACGGGTGCTTTGCGCTGGCGACCGGTCTGGCATTACGGCCGGAGGATTGCTGATGGTATGGGTCAATTTACTGCCCTGGCGGCAGGCCGGGCAACGCAGGCGATGGCGCTTCTGGCGTCTGTTGAGTGTGCTGGTGTGCCTGGCACTGTGCACGGTGGTCCTCAGTGGACAGTGCCAGCGTCAGCTCAACCAGCAGCAGGCTGCTGCACTGGCCCAGTGGGCAGGGGCGCAGCGTGCCGCGGCGGCGCTGAATGACCGCTGGCTGGCCATGAAAATGCAGTCAGAACAGCGACAGCAGCAGTGGGAGCATCAGCAGCAGCGGCAGCGTCAGGTGATGCAGTGGGTGGCTTTTTCACACAGGCTGGGGGCCATTTTACCCGCCGATGTCTGGCTGACCTCACTGACTAAAACCCCGCAGAGCCTGACGATACGCGGCGTGGGCCGCCATATTCAGCCTTTGTTTCAGCTGCGCGAACGACTGGCAGACATACCCTCGCTGGATCCAGTGGCGTTGGGGCCCCTTCAGCGTACCCGGACCGGGGAGATGACCTTCGATATGCAGGCTGAGCTGACGCCGCCTGAGGTAGCCAGCCAGTGNTTGAGCTTCACCGCGACTGCGTTATTACTGCTGTTTTTGCTGTGGCTGGTCTGGTGGCACCCGGCGCAGCGTGAACAACAGCGGCTGGCACACCAGTATCAGCAGCAAAGCCAGCGCTACCGCCAGCAGCTGCTGGCGCTGTCCGCTGGCCCTTCGCTGTGGGCACTGCAACAACTGGAGGAACAAGCGCGCTTGCGGCCTGAACCGGTGGCAGTGCCATTCTCGCTGCCAGAACTGCTGCGTCACAGCGGCGGCACGCTGGAATACTGGCATCCTGCTGCAGATGGTAGTGAGCTGGCGATGCAGCTGCAGTGGCCAGGGTTTATGGCTCTGCTGAATTATCTTTCCAGCCTGCGACCCGTGCCGGACCTTCCCCGCTTCAGCCTGCAGCGTGATGCGCAGCAGCTGCGGCTGATTATGGAGATCAGTGATGAACGTTAAGCTGGCCTCGTGCCTGCTGCTGGGGTTACTGACCTCAGACGGCCGGGCGCGCGATCCCTTTTTTGCGGAAGACCGTCACCGCTGCCCGCCCGCAGAGGAGGCTGGTGTGGGCTGGCGGCTGTTGGGGACCATTGGCCAGCAAGGGCATTATCACAGCTGGCTGCATTCGCCGCAGGGAAAACTTCTGTGGGCCCGGAAGGGGGACAGGCTGCCCGATAGCGCATGGCGGATCATTCACATTGAGGAAGAGGCCGTCACCCTGACCTCATCACAGGACTGCCAGCCCCCCCTGCGGCTGGCACTAAAAGGACGACAGGATGCTGAGAACATTTTGGCTGTGGCTGATACTGATTAGCCCGGCGATGGCCAGCGAGGCACGGATCTCTCTGGCGTTTGATTCTGCCCCGGTAGAGCAAATTTTGCAGGCCCTGGCCGATTATCAGCAGCTCAATCTGATGGTGGCTCCCGGGGTTGAAGGTGTGCTCTCACTGCGCCTGAAGGCGGTTCCCTGGCAACAGGCGTTGCAGATGGTACTGAAAATGGGCCGTTTAAGCTCAGAGCAGCAGGGGAACATTCTGCTGGTTTTTCCGGCAGGCTGGCAGCAGGAGGAGCAACGTCTTCAGGCTGCCCGGCAGGAAGCCAGTGAGCAGTCATTGCCGCTGCATACCCGAACGGTGACTCTGCACCATGCGGATGCGACGGCGGTGAATGACAGCTTGCAAAACGAACGCGCTCGTTTGATGACCCCACGGGGCAGCATTTCTCTGGACAGCCGTACCAACACGATTTTACTGCGCGATACCGACGTCGCACTGACGCAGGCTGAACGCTGGGTGCGCCAGCTGGATGTACCACTGGCGCAGGTCGAACTGGCAGCGCAAATTGTCACCATCAGTGAAGAAAATCTGCGTGAAATAGGGGTTAACTGGGGGTTGAGCGGGGCGGACCCGGTGTCGGAGGCGCTGCGTACCAGCCAGCTCCGTGTGGATCTGGGTGTTGGACGCCCCGCAGGTGTCGCCGGGTTTACGGTGGCAAAACTGGACGGACGCCTGCTGGATCTCGAATTAAGCGCCCTGCAAAGGGAGCAGCAGGCCGATATTATTGCCAGCCCGCGGCTGTTAACTTCACATCAGCAGACGGCCAGTATCAGGCAGGGGACAGAAATTCCTTACGAGGTCGCCAGCGGTAATAGCGGTTCAACGACAATGGAATTCAAAGAAGCGATGCTGGGCATGGAGGTTACGCCCGTGGTACAGGCGCAGGGTCGGATTTTGCTGAAATTACATATTTCACAAAATACCCCCGGGCGGAACATGCGCAGCGGCGAAAATGAGGTACTGACCATTGATAAGCAGGAGATTGATACGCAGGTCATGCTAAAGGATGGACAGACCCTGGCGCTGGGGGGCATTTTTCAGCAACAGAGCGCCACAGGGCGAACCCGGGTGCCTTTACTCGGCGATCTCCCCCTGCTGGGCGGTCTGTTTCGCCATGACGTTCGTGAGCAAAAAAGGCGCGAATTGGTGATCTTCATCACACCGAGACTGATTCATAGCGATTAATGCCATTTTTGATGCAAACTAGAGAACCTGCATGTTTTTTCCGAAATTGCTGACAGTTGCGTTTGACGCAAGGGCGGAATTAGCTTACAAGGTTTAGCGATTTTGAATTACGGGCCAGGTGCCCTTAGCAGCGAATGCTTTTTAACCGTTTTTTATCGTGCGCAACCGGCGTAGCCGATGCAACCACATCCGGCTGATAAATGAAGCGGACTGAAACGCGCCAAAATATTGCGTGCAATGGGCAAGGTAAATTTAATCGGTTGCCAAAACACCTTCAGTGTTGAGATAATTTTTGGTCTGACTCTCGCACTATCGCTCATGAGGTTTCAGTTCATGTCCTGCCTGGTTTAAGGCGGGGTATCATCAACGAATTGTCTTAGTAATACCGAAAAAATGGCAGAGAAACGCAATATCTTTCTGGTTGGGCCTATGGGTGCCGGCAAAAGCACTATTGGGCGTCAGTTAGCTCAACAACTCAATATGGAATTTTTCGATTCCGATCAAGAAATTGAGCGACGTACCGGAGCGGATGTGGGCTGGGTTTTTGACGTCGAAGGCGAAGAAGGCTTCCGCGATCGCGAAGAAAAAATCATCAATGAACTCACTGAAAAGCAGGGCATTGTGCTGGCGACAGGTGGCGGTTCCGTCAAGTCGCGCGAAACGCGCAATCGTCTCTCCGCCCGTGGCGTAGTGGTGTATCTTGAAACGACTATCGAAAAGCAACTGGCACGAACGCAGCGCGACAAAAAACGTCCTTTGTTGCAGGTGGATTCTCCACCGCGTGAAGTGCTGGAAGCATTAGCCGATGAACGCAATCCGATGTATGAAGAGATTGCTGACGTAACCATCCGCACTGACGATCAAAGTGCGAAGGTGGTGGCTAATCAGATTATCAATATGTTGGAAAAGAGCTAAATCTTGCTCTGAAGGCCCACTCGTGGGCACAGCAAAAAAGGTGATACAGCGTCATGGAGAGGATTCACGTTACTCTTGGGGAGCGCAGTTACCCCATTACCATCGCCGCCGGGTTGTTTGCAGATCCGGCTTCTTTTTGGCCGCTTAAAGCGGGCGATCAGGTCATGCTGGTAACCAACCAGACGCTGGCTCCTCTCTATCTGGATACGCTACGTACCCGCCTTGAAGGCGCGGGCGTGGTGGTCGATCAGGTGATCCTGCCTGATGGCGAACAGTTTAAAACGCTGGGCGTCATGGATCAGGTCTTTACCGCGCTACTGTCCAGGCCTCACGGCCGTGATACTACCCTTGTTGCTCTGGGTGGCGGTGTGATTGGTGATCTGACCGGGTTTGCTGCCGCCAGCTACCAGCGTGGCGTGCGCTTTATCCAGGTGCCAACCACGCTGTTGTCGCAGGTTGACTCATCCGTGGGTGGAAAAACCGGGGTGAACCACCCGCTGGGCAAAAATATGATCGGGGCCTTCTATCAGCCTGCCTCGGTCGTTATCGATCTTGACTGCCTGAAGACGCTGCCTGCGCGCGAGCTTGCCTCCGGGCTGGCTGAAGTGATCAAATATGGCATTATTCTCGATGGCGAATTCTTTACCTGGCTTGAACATAATCTCGATGCCCTTCTGGCGCTGGAACCCACTGCGATGGCGTACTGTATTCGCCGCTGCTGTGAGTTAAAAGCCGGGGTGGTAGCGGAAGATGAACATGAGCACGGGCAGCGTGCACTGCTGAACCTTGGGCATACGTATGGCCATGCCATTGAAGCCCATATGGGTTATGGCAACTGGCTGCACGGGGAAGCCGTCGCCGCCGGGATGGTGATGGCGGCACGTAATGCCGAACGTCTCGGACAGTTCCGTTCAGAAGACACCGACCGCATTATTTCGCTCTTACAGCGCGCAGGGTTGCCGGTTCACGGGCCTGAAGGTATGGCCGCGTCCGACTACCTGCCGCTTATGCTGCGTGACAAAAAAGTGTTAGCCGGCAAGTTGCGGCTGGTGCTCCCGCTGGCGATCGGCAAAGCCGAAGTGCGCAGCGGAGTGCCGCATGATATGGTTCTGGCATCCATTCAGGATTGTCAGAAACCATAATGATTATCAGCAGCCAGACGATTCTGGCCGCTATTTCTCACGTTTTTGCCTTGCGCACAATGCGAAGGGCATCGCCGCTCTATGGGAGGAGGTTAAATGGACGAGTTTAAACCGGAAGACGAGTTAAAACCTGACACCAGCGACCGCCGACCAACGCGGCCCCGTAAAACGTCTTCTGCACCCAAAGTACCGGTATCCCGTCAGCATATGATGATGGGTATTGGTATCCTCGTGCTGCTGTTGCTGGTGCTGGGTATTGGCTCCGCGCTGAAATCGCCTGACAGCGGCAGCAGTACGCAGCAGAGTCAAACGCCTGCGGGTAACGCGAACACAACGAACAGCGGCAGCGGCGAAAAAAATATAGACCTGTCGGGCTCCTCATCAATGAGCGGCCAGTCCGCTCAGCCTGCGACCCAGGAGGGCACTGCGCCGTCCGCTAATGAGCCTGCTGCGCCATCGCAGAACGTGGGTGTCCCGCCGATTTCTCCTACGCCAACAGAAGCGCAACCGGTACAGACCCCTGCTAATCAGCAGCGTGTTGAGCTGCCGGGGGATTTGAACAATGCCTTAAGCAATCAGCAGGGCCAGGTTGATGCCGCTGCGCAGGCAGGACAGGGTGAGTCATCCCTGCCTACCGGCGCTGCCACGGTTGCCCCTGGCGCAGCTGAGACGCCGCGCCCGGTTGCCAGCAAGCCTGCAACGACTACGCGACCGGCTGCCACGCACCAGAATAAACCGGCGGCACATTCCTCTTCAGCCAGTAAACCGGCGGTGAAAGAGAGTAAGCCTGCTGCCCCGGCCAGCCGCAGCAGTTCAACGCCTGGCGGTAACTTTACCCTGCAACTGAGCAGTGCATCGCGTTCTGATACGTTGAATGCCTGGGCGAAGAAACAGAATCTTAGTGGCTATCACGTTTATCAGACCACCCGTAACGGGCAACCCTGGTACGTACTGGTCAGCGGTTCTTACGCGACCTCTTCTGAGGCCAAACGTGCAGTCGCCTCGCTGCCAGCTGAAGTCCGTGCGCAAAACCCCTGGGTTAAGCCGGTCAGCCAGGTTAAGAAAGAAGCGGGCAAGTAATACCCTGCCGGGGCAACCCGGCTTTTCCGTAGTGTATGCGTGCCGCTGGCACGCAGAGCATGCAAAGCGCAGATATGCTGTCGGTGTAACCACAGCCTGATGAGTAAAATAATTAACGACGGCATGAAAAAAAATCGCGCTTTTTTGAAGTGGGCAGGTGGCAAGTATCCGCTGCTCGATGATATCCGACGCCATCTCCCGGAAGGAGATTGTCTGATCGAACCGTTCGTTGGGGCTGGTTCCGTCTTCCTCAACACGCAGTATTCACGATACATTCTTGCTGATATTAACAGCGACCTGATTAATCTTTATAACATCGTCAAAGATCGCACCGACGAATTTGTCGCGGATGCCCGCGAGCTTTTCGTGCCGGAAGCGAATGATTCGACGGTCTACTATGCCTACCGCAAAGAGTTCAACCTCTGCCGCGATGGTTATCGCCGCGCCGTGCTGTTCTTATACCTCAACAGGCACTGCTATAACGGCCTCTGCCGCTATAACCTCAGCGGTGAATTTAACGTTCCGTTCGGTAGTTACCGCAAACCCTACTTCCCGCAGGATGAACTCTACTGGTTTGCCGAGCGCGCACAGCAGGCGACCTTTGTCTGCGAATCCTATGATGTTACGCTGAGTAAAGTGCAGCAGGGGGGGGTGGTGTATTGCGATCCCCCTTATGCCCCGCTGTCGACCACGGCGAACTTTACGGCCTATCACACCAACAGTTTTAGTATGCGTGAGCAGCAGCATCTGGCTGAACTGGCTTCTGCGCTGGCGCATGAGAACAGCATTACCGTGCTGATCTCCAATCATGATACGCCGCTGACGCGTCAGTGGTATCAGGATGCCGTATTGCACGAAATCAAAGTGCGTCGTTCCATCAGCCGCAGCGGCAATACACGTAGCAAGGTCAATGAATTACTGGCGCTGTATACTGGCCGGTGATGACAGCCTGACATCAGGCAAAACCAGGGAGAAACGGATGAAACAGTTTTTAATTGCCCCATCAATTCTTTCCGCAGATTTTGCCCGCCTGGGCGAAGACACAGCGAAAGCTCTGGCTGCTGGCGGTGATGTAGTGCATTTCGATGTGATGGATAATCACTATGTCCCGAACCTCACGATGGGGCCAATGGTGCTTAAAGCCCTGCGCGATTACGGCGTCACCGCCCCGATTGACGTGCACCTGATGGTAAAACCGGTTGACCGTCTGGTACCTGACTTCGCCAAAGCCGGTGCCAGCTATATTACTTTCCATCCCGAAGCGTCTGAGCACGTTGACCGTACGCTGCAGCTGATCAAAGAGCATGGCTGCAAAGCGGGTCTGGTACTTAATCCTGCCACGCCGCTCAGTATCCTTGATTACGTAATGGATAAGCTGGATGTGATCCTGCTGATGTCGGTCAATCCAGGCTTTGGTGGCCAGTCATTTATTCCCGGCACGCTGAATAAACTGCGACAGGTTCGTAAGCTGATCGACCAGAGTGGGTATGACATCCGTCTGGAAGTGGACGGGGGCGTGAAAGTCGACAACATCGGTGAGATCGCTGCCGCTGGTGCCGATATGTTTGTCGCCGGATCCGCTATTTTTGGTCACCCGGACTATAAGAAAGTGATTGATGATATGCGCAACGAGCTGGAGAAGTCCCGTCATGGTGCCTTTCACTAACGTCCGTGCCCTGGCCTTTGATCTGGATGGTACGCTGACCGACAGTGCGCCCGGTCTGGCCAGTGCGGTGGATAGCGCACTGGTCGAGCTGAAACTGGCACCTGCTGGCATCGGGCTCGTCTCCACCTGGATTGGTAACGGGGCGGATATTCTTATGGAACGCGCCCTGACCTGGGCGCTGGGCCATGCGCCAAAGGCGGATCAGCTGCGTAAGGCGCGTTTGCTGATGGACAGCCATTATGCCCACAGCGTTGACGGCGGGAGTCAGCTTTACCCAGGCGTTAAAGAGACGCTGGCGGCCCTGTCCACGCACGGTCTGCCGATGGCGCTGGTCACTAACAAACCAACGCCGTTTGTTGCCCCACTGCTGGCTTCTCTGGGGATTGCTGAATACTTCTCACTGATTATCGGTGGCGATGACGTGGTGGTGAAAAAACCCCATCCGGCACCGCTGTTTCTGGTACTGGGGACATTTGGTCTGCTGCCGGGTGAGTTACTGTTTGTCGGTGATTCCCGCAATGATATTATGGCCGCGCAGTCGGCAGGATGTCCCTGCATTGGCCTGACCTATGGCTATAACTACGGTGAGCCGATTGCCACCTGCCAGCCCGACGTCACGCTCGATCATTTTAACGATTTATTGCCCGCACTCGGGCTGTCATTATTCAGGACGGAAACATGAGCAAACCCATCGTATTTAGCGGCGCACAGCCTTCTGGTGAACTGACCATCGGTAACTATTTGGGTGCGCTGCGTCAGTGGGTACAGATGCAGGATGACTATCACTGTATCTACTGCATTGTCGATCTGCATGCCATTACGGTTCGTCAGGATCCGGTTGCGCTGCGCAAAGCGACGCTGGATACCCTGGCCCTTTATCTTGCCTGCGGCATCGACCCGCAGAAAAGCACCATTTTCGTTCAGTCGCACGTGCCGGAACATACGCAGCTTGGTTGGATCCTTAACTGCTACACCTATTTCGGTGAACTGAGCCGTATGACGCAGTTCAAAGATAAGTCAGCACGCTACGAAGAGAACATTAACGCCGGCCTGTTTGATTATCCGGTGCTGATGGCGGCCGATATCCTGCTGTACCAGACCACTCAGGTACCGGTGGGTGAAGACCAGAAACAGCATCTGGAGCTGAGCCGCGATGTCGCTTCGCGCTTCAATGCGCTGTACGGTGAGATTTTCAAAGTGCCTGAGCCGTTCATTCCTAAATCAGGGGCGCGTGTGATGTCGCTGCTGGAGCCAACCAGGAAGATGTCTAAGTCTGACGATAACCGTAACAACGTTATCGGCCTGCTGGAAGATCCAAAATCGGTGGTGAAGAAGATTAAGCGTGCGATGACCGACGGCGATGAGCCACCGGTGGTGCGTTATGATGTGAAAGAGAAGCCCGGAGTGTCAAACCTGCTGGATATCCTGTCTGGCGTCACCGGTAAGCCGGTTACCGAGCTGGAAGCAGAGTTTGCCGGTCAGATGTACGGCCACCTGAAAGGTGCCGTTGCCGACGCCGTGTCCGGGATGTTAAGCGAGCTGCAGGAGCGGTATCACCGTTATCGCAACGATGAGGCATTCCTTGAGCAGGTCATGCGTGACGGTGCGGCGAAAGCCCGTACGCAGGCGCAGGACACGCTGAAAAAGGTCTACGAAGCGATAGGCTTTGTTGCCCAGCCATAACGCATCAAGCAGCGGGCGTTCGTGCAAAGCGGACGCCCCGCTTAAGCATCATCCCGGTCAGGAACGTTTTTTTAGCGACAGAATGGCCCCGTCATACCAGTAGAGCGTCAGCGTATCGTTGACCGGTACCGTTACCACCGCACCCGGCCCCCAGGGATCACTTCCGCACATCACGTTATACCCCCCGGCCACCTGATAGCCCTGTTCGGGATCGTTCTCGCCGGCCGGTGTCAGCGTGGGGCTTTTCAGGCAGTTATCCGTGGCCGGATCGATGGATCGCTGCGACGTCCCCTTTTCCCACAGAATGTTACTGGCTGAAAACGTCACTACTGCGCCCATATACTGCGGATCGTTATCCACTACGGCCTGAACCCCGCTACTGTCCACGTGTACCGCATCCACCCGCCAGCTGCCTTCCAGCATGGCGTAATCTGGTGTCGCTGCCAGCAGCGGCGGGCTGATCAGCAGGCAGGCTATCATCAGGTATTTCATTGTTATCTCCTTGCAGTCGGGTCGTAGAAGTATAGAGGCGAATGGCTATTACAGGTTGCTGATTTCTCATTGGTTAATACAGGATAACCCTCGGGGCGGCTAATCCGTGATAGGGTTAACAGAGCATCTTTTTGAGGAGGGGGAATATATGCGTCCGGAATTACAGTGGATTAATCATGTTCGCCTGCCACAGCGGGAAGGGCTGTGGCAGATTGAGATCCGGCAGGGCAGGATCGCCGGAATTCTGCCACAACCGGCGGCCTGCGCCGCCGGGGAAGCGCTGGATGCGGAAGGCGGCCTGGCCATTCCCCCGTTTATTGAACCGCATATTCACCTGGACACCACCCAAACCGCCGGTGAGCCTGCGTGGAACCAGTCAGGCACGCTGTTTGAGGGCATTGAACGGTGGGCAGAGCGAAAGGCGCTTCTGACGCACGACGATGTGAAGCAGCGGGCGCGTCAGACGCTGAAGTGGCAGATGGCGAACGGCATTCAGCATGTGCGTACCCATATTGATGTCTCCGATCCCTCGCTGACGGCGCTAAAAGCGATGCTGGAAGTGAAGCAGGAGATGGCCCCTTGGATAGATATTCAGCTGGTGGCCTTTCCCCAGGAGGGCATTCTCTCGTATCCCGATGGGGAAGCGTTGCTGGAGCAGGCGTTACAGCTGGGGGCGGACGTGGTCGGTGCCATACCTCACTTCGAATTCACCCGTGAGTATGGCGTGGAATCGCTGCATCGCACCTTCTCTCTGGCGCAAAAATATCAGCGAATGGTCGACGTACACTGTGATGAAATCGACGACGAGCAGTCGCGCTTTGTGGAGACGGTGGCGGCGCTGGCACTGCGTGAGAAGATGGGTGAGCGGGTGACGGCCAGCCACACGACGGCGATGCACTCTTATAACGGAGCCTATACCTCCCGCCTGTTCCGTCTGCTGAAGCTCTCCGGCATTAATTTTGTCGCCAACCCGCTGGTGAATATTCATCTGCAGGGGCGATTTGACACCTATCCGAAACGCCGGGGCATTACCCGGGTAAAAGAGATGCTGGAAGCAGACATTAACGTCTGCTTTGGTCACGACGATGTGTTCGATCCCTGGTATCCACTGGGTACGGCCAGCATGTTGCAGGTGCTGCATATGGGTATGCACGTCTGCCAGCTGATGGGCTACGAGCAGCTGGATGCGGGCTTAAACCTGATTACCACGCACAGTGCCAGAACGCTGCAGCTAAAAGACTACGGGATTGACAAGGGCAACAGCGCTAATCTGGTGATCCTGCCGGCAGAAAGCGGCTTCGACGCGTTACGCCGGCAGGTGCCGGTGCGTTACTCGATTCGTCACGGCCGGGTGATTGCCGAAACGGTACCCGCCGCCAGCATGCTTTATCTGGACGAAAGCGAAAACGTGGATTTCAAACGATAAAGCGATGGCAGGAGTCGGGCTTGTTACCCACTCGTCAGCGGTTGTTGATGCAGGCAGAAAGGGGCCGACCGCAAAACACGGCCTGCCCCATCCGGGTTTTAATGAGAGCCCATATGACCGTGCAGCTTGTGCTTGCTGACAAAACCGAGCAGCAGACACATCACAAACACGACGGCATAAAGACCGTTTGCCGTGGCCAGCGCTGCGTGAGCGCCGCCTTTCTCAACGATAGGACCGGTCACCACGAAGGTCAGCATGGTACCGACCGTACCGCAGGTCAGGATAAAGTTCACCAGTTTGGGTGAGGCCACTTTGGTTTGCAGCGAACCCAGAGTGATGATGGTGGTATAGATGGCGCTGGAGAAGAAGCCCAGGCTCATCATGATCCACTTCAGCATGGATGCGTCACTGGACGTAATAAACCAGTACATCAGCGCTGTGGCGGCCAGCGCCAGTACGGTGAGGATACGCTGAGGGTCGAAGAAACGCAGGATGGCGCTGAAGGCCCACATACCAATCATATATGCAGTCCAGAAGTTACCCACCAGGCTACCGGCCTGACCGATATCCATGCCCATCGTTTTGGTTGCGTACAGGGGTACCCAACCGATAAAACCGAGCTGGCCGAGGATATAACACAGTGCAGCCACCGACAGCAGGCCCACCCCGATACCCCATTTCTCTTTGACGACTGGCTCACCGCGGGCGGCTTTCTTACCCAGCACCGGGAATTCAAAGCACAGGGCCAGAATAAAGATTGCCACGTAAATTACGCCGATGCAGGCATAGACCCAATACCAGGGCAGCGCGCGCGCCAGGATAGCGGCGGCAATAATCGGGAAAATGGTGCCGGCCATGCTGAAGAAGGAGTCGGTAAACAGCAGGCGGGAGCCTCGCTGACGGCCCTCATACAGATGGGTGATCAGGAACGTACCAATGGACATGGTGATACCGCTCACCACCCCGAGAACAAACATACACAGAGAGAAGACGGTCAGGCTGTGGCTGTTCATCAGTCCGAGAATGGCCAGTACCATCAGCACGAAGCCGAAGATCAGCTGGCGTTTCAGCGGGACGATTTCCATCAGCCAGGCGTTAAGAAACACCGCCAGCAGGATACCGGCGTTCAGGAAGGTAAAGGTGTTGCTCATCTGAGCGACGGGCAGCTGGAAGTAGGCCGCTATATTCTCCAGAACCATACCGGTAACGATAACCACTGCACCGGTCAGCGCATAGGAGAAGAAGCTGATCCAGGTAAGCCCGATTCGATCGCGATTTGTCATAGTGGAAACCTGTTTGAAAGAGATGTTCACCGGGCGGAATGCCCGTGCCAGACACGAGGAGTTTAACGATATTCGTGATCTGCATAAATCTTTACTGAAACTAATATTTTCATATTTCATTCATATCGTGATCATAGTCACTATTTTTCGTCGCCTGGTAACGTTTGCTTTCATAACGTTGCCGCGTAAATAAAGGTAAAACGCTGGCGCGTTGCCAGGTGCCTCTTTACAATCACCGTTGGTTATATGGTTTGTCGCACTCAGTAAGGAATCTTTCATGTTGAAACGTACGTTGACCGCGGTGGCAACCGTTCTGGCACTGTCTTCGATCTCTGCCTCCGCCATGGCTGCGAAGGGGGATACGCATGTGCTGCTGACCACTTCTGCGGGTAATATTGAACTGGAACTGAACAACCAGAAAGCACCGGTGTCGGTGAATAATTTTGTGGATTACGTGAACAGTGGTTTTTACAACAACACGATTTTTCATCGCGTGATCCCCGGCTTTATGTTGCAGGGTGGCGGTTTTACCGCTGATATGCAGCAGAAACAGCCTAAACCGCCAATTAAAAATGAAGCGGATAATGGCCTGCTGAACAAGCGCGGCACGATCTCAATGGCGCGTACCGCAGATAAGGACAGTGCCACCAGCCAGTTCTTTATCAACGTGGCAGATAATGCCTTCCTCGATCACGGTCAGCGTGATTTTGGCTACGCCGTTTTCGGTAAAGTCGTTAAAGGCATGGACGTTGCCGATAAGATTGGCCAGGTACAGACCAAAGATGTGGGGCCTTACCAGAATGTTCCGGTGACCCCAGTAGTGATCCTCTCTGCGAAAGTGCTGCCATAATTTTCTCACTGGCCACTCTGTCAGGATCGCCCGCCGGCGGTCCTGGTATCAGGACCTCCGATGCTGCTTCTGATCGACAACTACGACTCCTTCACCTGGAACCTCTACCAGTATTTTTCTGAGCTGGGGGCGGAGGTGTGCGTTCACCGCAATGATGACATTACCCTTGATGAGATCGCCGCAATGGCCCCTCAGCATCTGGTGATCTCGCCCGGGCCCTGTACCCCTGATGACGCTGGTATCTCACTGGAAGTTATCCGTCATTTTGCTGGTCAAATTCCCCTTCTGGGGGTTTGCCTCGGGCATCAGGCTATCGCACAGGTACTTGGCGGACGGGTGGTGCGCGCGCGCAAAGTCATGCACGGTAAAACGTCGCAGATTGAACACCGTGATGGTGGCGTGTTTGCCGGGCTGAATCACCCGCTGACGGTAACCCGCTATCACTCACTGATTGTTGAAACCGGCAGCCTGCCCGCAGAATGTGAAGTCACTGCGTGGACAATGGACGATCGTGGTCAGCCTGACGAAATCATGGGTTTCAGGCACCGTACACTGCCGCTGGAGGGGGTACAGTTCCACCCGGAAAGTATCCTGAGCGAACAGGGGCATCAACTGCTGGCTAATTTCCTCAAACGGTGATTATCATTTGCCTTTCTGTGACTTTTTATTCATATTTTATGACTATGTTTTCATGTGTCTGAAAAGAATAAATGGCGAGGTAGTGAATGACGGCGGAAAAAATGGCGGTAACACGCGCGACGTTTGATGAGGTGATTTTGCCTGTTTATGCACCAGCGCAGTTTGTGCCGGTAAAAGGCAAAGGCAGCCGCGTGTGGGATCAGCAGGGCAAAGAATACATCGATTTCTCCGGCGGCATTGCGGTGACGGCGCTGGGGCACTGCCATCCTGCGCTGGTTGAGGCGTTAAAAACCCAGGGTGAAACCCTGTGGCACACCAGTAATGTCTTTACCAACGAACCCGCCCTGCGCCTGGCAAGTAAGCTGATCCACGCCACTTTTGCCGATCGTGTCTTTTTCGCTAACTCCGGTGCCGAAGCCAACGAAGCCGCGTTTAAGCTGGCGCGTTACTATGCCACCAAACGCCACAGCCCTTTCAAAAGCAAGATTATTGCCTTCCATAATGCCTTCCACGGCCGCACGCTGTTTACGGTCTCCGTTGGCGGTCAGCCAAAATACTCTGACGGCTTCGGACCCAAACCTGCGGATATCGTCCACGTGCCGTTTAACGATCTGGCCGCGGTCAAAGCGGTGATCGACGATCACACCTGCGCGATTGTGGTAGAGCCTGTTCAGGGCGAAGGCGGCGTGATGCCGGCGACGCAGGAATTTATGCAGGGCCTGCGTCAGTTGTGTGATGAGCATGATGCGCTGCTGGTGCTGGATGAAGTGCAGAGCGGTATGGGTCGCAGCGGCAGGCTATTCGCCCATGAGCATTACGGCATTCAGCCGGACATTCTGACTACCGCCAAAGCACTGGGCGGTGGTTTCCCGGTCAGTGCGATGCTGACCACTCATGAGATTGCCTCGGTGATGGCGCCAGGCGTTCACGGTACCACCTACGGTGGCAACCCACTGGCCTGTGCGGTGGCTGAAGCGGCGCTGGATATCATTAATACACCGGATGTGCTGAATGGCGTGGAAGAACGCCGCCAGCTATTTGTTGATGCGCTTCAGTCGCTGGATACCCGCTTCGATCTGTTCAGCGAGATCCGGGGTAAAGGCCTGCTGATTGGCGCGGTGCTGAAACCGCAGCACGCGGGTAAGGCGCGCGACCTGCTGAATGCCGCAGCAGAGGCAGGCGTGATGGTGCTGGTAGCCGGAACCGACGTGATGCGCTTTGCGCCGTCGCTGGTGATCGAACCGACCGACATTGCTGAAGGCATGGCGCGCTTCGCCACCGCCGTTGAAAAGGTGCTGTAAAAGGATCTTGTGCCTGCGGGTAACGTACTGAAGATCTGTACGGGACCCGCGGGCGGACCGGCAAAAAAGCTGCACTTACGTTTTTGATTTACGCAGGTGGCGAGACAACCAGCGGCCATGATGCGGTCGCTGGCTCCAGGTCAGTGATGAGAGGGTATGCATTACGCTGAGATGACCAAGAATGCGCTTCACATGCCGCTCGACAATCGTTACCGGGCCTTGATGGAAATCCTCGGGAGCGTCCAGTATGTTACTGCCTGAGTCGGGCCCGTCATATTCCAGGCGCTGCTGGCAGCGCTGCAGGGCAATTTCACAGGACTGCAGATAACGTTCTGCCAGCGCCGGGGTCAGCATAGTGTGTTCACGCGCCAGGATAGTCATGGCGTTGATATGCTCCACAATAAACTGGCTGTGCGTGACCCACAGCTGCATATCGGACAGATAGCCGGAGTTAAAGCCCGGTTCCTGCATCGCCTGGTGCAGGGAGTTAAACAGCGCATTGTGTGCCTGGTTAACCCGCATCCGCTGGTAAGCCAGCTTCACGGCATCCTGTTCGTTACCCAACAGCATCTGCAGTGCTTCCTGATAGGTCTCAAGCGCATCGTGCGCATTCTGCCGCAGTAACCCACTCTGCCACTGAGGCCACAGCCAGATCATGCCGCCAAAGGCGATCAGGCAGCCCATCAGCGTGTCCATCAGTCTTGGCAGCAGGAACTGCGCGCCGTTCAGGGCTAACAGCTGTAATGAATACACCGCCGTGACGGTGAACCCCACCGTGGCCCAGCCATAGAATTTCCGGATAAACAGGTAGCTCACCAGCGTGATGACCAGCATGATCAGCAACACCCAGGATTCCGGGGCGTGTAGCCCGAGGGTAGCGGCTGCGATGACCAGCCCGGCCAGCGTGCCCAGCGCCCTGTGCTGAATACGCACCCGGGTGGCGCTGTAGCCGTTAAGACTGACAAACATCACCGTCATCAGGATCCAGTAAGGCTTCGGCAGATTGAAGAACAGCGCCAGCGAACTGGCAAAGGTCAACATCACCGCGTAGCGTGCGGCAGTGCGCAGGGCGGAGGATTTCAGCGACAGGTAGCTCTTTAGCGCCGGGAGCAGGGGCAGGCGACGCTGGCGGTCGGCCATCAGGTCACGGCGATACAGCGGACGCTGAGTGCGCAGCACGCGTGCGATGCGGCTGAAGTGGTAATAACAAAAGTGGCCGACCGGGTTGTCGGGATGCTGACGGGCAATCTTCTCCAGCGCCTGAAGCGGTTTATCCATGGTGAAACGTTCAGGGTAACGATGATAGAGAATATCATCGGCCAGCACCCGCAGCCTGGCGGCAATGGTCTGTGCGTTCCAGCGGATGACCGCTTCAGCATGGCTTTTTTCTACCAGCTTTTGCACTTCTTCCGGCTGATGCAGGCTGACCGCAATATGTTCCTGCAGATCGAGCGCCACCTGGAATGCCCGTGTCAGACGCTGATAGTGGTTGTCCCGATTAGCGGACAACATATGCATCTGCTGATAGCAGGTATTAATCAGGTCGACGGCTTTCTGCTGGCGTGCCAGCAGCGGCGGCAGGGCGGTCTGCGGATCGGTGAGCCGGGTCAGAAGGGTGTATTTTGCTTCACAGTAGTCTGCCAGTTCACGGTACAGCAGGCTGAGGGTTTCACGCATCGGCTGCTCTTTCCACAGCCAGAACCAGAACCAGTTAAATGCTCCGTACCAGACGGTCCCCAGAATATATAACAGTGGGGGCTGCCACAGAGGCATTCGTCCCGCCAGGCTGAGGGTAAAGATGGCGGCAATCAGCGAAGCCGGAAGCAGGCGGCCATGAAGGGGGCTAATCTCACCCGTGACGCCCAGCACTAAGGCCATGACTAGCAGGATAACGGGCAACGGCACGCCCTCTAACCCGGCGTACTGGATCAGGAAGCTGCTGGAGGCGAACAGACAACCGCCAACGATGAGGCGTTTAAAGAAGCGTTTGTGGGGGGTATCCAGACCGGCGTTATTACAGCAGGCGGGCACTAAGGAGAACAGCAGCCCGTTTTGCAGGTTGCCCAGCATCCAGCCGATCGCCACGGGTAAACACAGCACCAGCGTTTGTCTGAGCGCATAGTTAACTTCCGGGTGATAGATAAGTCTCCGCCACATGAGCCACACCAAATAAAAACGGCGCGACAGGGCGTCGCGCCGTGGGTTCAGAGCCGGTTAACGTGTGCCGTATACAACGATGGTTTTACCATGTGCAGAGATCAGGTTCTGATCTTCAAGCATTTTCAGAATACGGCCTACGGTTTCACGGGAGCAGCCGACAATCTGGCCGATCTCCTGACGGGTGATTTTAATTTGCATGCCGTCCGGGTGCGTCATGGCATCTGGCTGTTTGGCCAGATTCAGTAACGTTTGGGCAATGCGTCCGGTGACATCCAGGAAAGCTAAATTACCCACTTTCTCTGACGTAACCTGCAGTCGACTCGCCATCTGTGCAGAGAGACGCATCAGAATGTCAGGATTCACCTGAATCAGCTGACGGAATTTTTTGTAAGAGATTTCAGCCACTTCACAGGCTGTTTTCGCACGTACCCATGCACTGCGTTCCTGACCTTCTTCAAAGAGGCCCAGTTCGCCGATGAAGTCGCCCTGGTTGAGGTAAGAGAGGATCATCTCTTTGCCTTCTTCATCCTTGATTAACACCGCTACAGAACCTTTAACGATGTAATAGAGGGTTTCCGCCTTTTCACCCTGATGTATCAGCGTGCTTTTGGATGGATATTTGTGAATATGGCAATGTGACAGGAACCATTCGAGTGTAGGGTCTGTTTGCGGTTTGCCGAGAACCATTCGCTGTTATCCTCTGTTGTAATCGAGCCTAAATATACCCTCTATTCTGCGGGAGACAGGGGCATTGCCGCTGATCTGCCGTACGAAATAATTAAGGGTATCAGGGTATGAATCCCTGCCAGGCGTTGAAATATTCAAGCGTTCCCATAGGAAAATATACGGGCCTCTGTTAGGAGCATGGCTCGTGCTGTCGTCCCGTTTTACCGTGCATTGTCTTGCCAGTAAAATATTGCAGCTTTGTTTGTAGCACAGCTTTACAAGGCTGTCTTCTGTTGTCTCGCTTCAGCATAGTTGGAAAAAGGCAGCGTTGCCGTTTTTATTGGCACAGCGTACTCTGCGGTAACTGAATGAAATCGAGGATTTTGTTATGCAAGCACGTGTTAAATGGGTTGAAGGTCTGACATTTTTGGGAGAATCCTCATCGGGCCACCAGGTGCTGATGGACGGAAACTCCGGGGACAAAGCGCCCAGCCCGATGGAGATGGTGCTGATGGCCGCCGGAGGCTGTAGCGCTATTGATGTGGTTTCTATTCTACAAAAAGGCCGTCACGATGTGGCTGACTGCGAAGTGAAGCTTACCTCAGAACGTCGCGAAGAAGCCCCGCGCATCTTCACCCATATCAACCTGCATTTTATCGTCAGCGGCAAAGCGCTGGGGGATAAAGCGGTATCACGCGCCGTCGACCTGTCCGCAGAGAAATACTGTTCAGTGGCCATTATGCTGGGGCAGGGCGTCAAAATGAGCCACAGCTATGAGGTTATCGACCTCGCCTGACCCCGGTTTTCTGATAACAACGCGATGGAGCAGGTGGCCACCATCGCGTCATGTTCTTCACCTCCTCCTTCCCGACAGCGGCACATGATGCTCACCCCCTCCCCACACGCATTTCACGCCACAGACTGACGGGGCAACCGCAGTATATTACCCGGCGCAGTAGACGAAGGCCTGCAGACTCAGGCTGGTCGTTATTCCGTTAAAACCCAATCAAGGAGTGATGATGAATACCAAGACGCTAATTCAGGATGTCTCCGCCAACGTGCTGCAATGGCGGCGTCACATTCATGCCCATCCGGAGCTCTCTTTTCATGAACAGGGTACGGCTGATTATGTTGCCGCTGAACTGGAAAAGTTTGGTCCTCTGACGATCAGTCGACCCACCCCTAACAGCGTGCTGGCTGAGCTTTCAGGTTCCCACCGGGGTGACTGCATTGCCCTGCGGGCGGATATGGATGCTCTGCCCATTGAAGAGCTGAACCAGGAGCCATTTACCTCGCGTCATCGCGGTGTGATGCACGCCTGCGGGCATGATGCGCATACGGCGATGCTGATGGGGGCCGCCTGGGTGCTGTGCCAGCAGCAGGCGCAGATCGCCGGTACGGTACGATTTATTTTTCAGCATGCGGAAGAGGTGCCACCGGGGGGGGCCAGTGAGCTGGTGAAGCTTGGCGTGCTGGAGGGGGTGTCACAGATCTATGGTTTACACGTGTTTCCCACCCTGCCGACGGGGACGGTTGCGGTGAAAGAGGGCGTCTTCAGCGCCGCCTGTGATAATTTTGACCTGGTGTTACAGGGGAAGGGGGCGCATGCGGCGATGCCGCAGCAGAGTACGGACCCGCTGGTGCTGGGAGCGAGCGTGGTTGAGGCGTTACAGCACATCGTGTCACGCCGGCTGGATGCGAACGACGGTGCGGTACTGACAGTGGCCAGCTTCCAGTCGGGGGACAGCTACAACGTCATTCCTGACCAGGCCCACCTGCGCGGGACGTTGCGCACGCTCAGCTCCGATAACCGCAGCACGATCCCCCGCATGATGTCACAGCTGCTTGACGGGATGACGCAGGCCGTGGGGGCCAGCTACGTGCTTAAATGGACGCCGGGTTATACCACTGGCGTGAATCATCCGGATGCCTGCCGCGTGGCAAGAGAGACGGTTGTTGCCACCCGGGGAGAGAAGGCTCTGCAGATCCTGTCTACCCCGATGTTTGGCTGCGAGGACTTCTCCGCCTATCAACAGGTCGTACCGGGCTGCTTCCTGTGGGTCGGTTCGGGTGATCAGGAGAAAGGCACCTGCTGGGGATTACATAACCCCCATTTCCGCCTTGATGAAGAGGTATTGGGCATCGGCGTCAGCCTGCACGTCGGCTTAATCCATCGTCTGCTGATGACAGAATAACGTCCTCCCTGCGGGGTCAGCCGATCTTTTTGCCTTCGATAAGGTTTTTGACCAGCGGCCCCATAATCAGCTCCATGGCCAGCCCCATTTTACCGCCCGGCACCACCAGGGTTTTAATGTGGGAGATGAACGCCCCCTGTATCATTGACAGTAGATAGGGGAAGTCGATGTCCTCCAACCCCTGGAAGTGGATCACGACAAAGCTTTCGTCCAGCGACGGAATGCCTCGTGCCGCAAACGGGTTTGAGGTATCGACCGTCGGCACGCGCTGAAAGTTGATGTGGGTGCGTGAGAACTGCGGAGTAATAAAATTGATGTAGTCCTCCATGGAACGCACCACCGAGTCCATCACCGCCTCACGGGAATGACCCCGCTCACCGGTATCCCTGACCAGCTTCTGAATCCACTCCAGATTAACGATAGGTACGACGCCAACCAGCAGGTCGACTTTCTCGGCGACGTTATGCTGTGGCGTCATCACGCCGCCGTGCAGCCCTTCATAAAAAAGAACGTCGGTAGGCTCCGGAAGGGGCTGCCAGGGGGTAAACGTACCCGGTACCTGGTTCCACGGCACAGCTTCATCATAGGTGTGCAGGTATTTGCGTGACTGCCCTTTTCCACTGCGGCCATATTCGCTGAAGGTCTCTTCCAGCAGGCCAAAGTCATTGGCTTCCGGGCCAAAATAACTGATGTGTTTTCCCATATCGCGCGCCTTACGGATGGCCATATCCATCTCAGGGCGGGTGAAACGGTGAAAACTGTCCCCTTCGACCTCGGCGGCACGCAGATTAAGCTGCTGAAAAATCTTTCTGAAGGCCAGGCTGGTGGTAGTGGTTCCCGCCCCGCTGGAGCCGGTGACGGCGATAACCGGATGTTTGGCTGACATGACGTACAACTCCCTTCGATAGGTCGGACGGACAGATCATTGTTAACATGTTTCGCCCGCTAAAGTCATCTCTGCTCGTCGCGAAACTGGCCGCGCGGCATGATGTTGACGGATTCATGCAGCTCAGACCACACCAGCACTACGTCGCCGCTGTTCAGCTGACGACGGACATCCTCCACTTTCTGTTGTAGCGAACGTTCCTGTTCACCATAGTCAGTGCCCTCACGCAGCACAAAAGATTCAATGAGGTTATCAAGCGTTTCGGTATCCAGTTCTTTCCAGGGAATAATCATCAGTTGTCCAGCCAGGGGGTAAGCCATTGCGGAATACGCTGTTCCAGCCACATCTGTGGCTGACGCAGCGTACCGCCTACAAAACCCACGTGCCCGCCGTACTGCGTGAGCTGATATTCAATGCAGGAGGGCAGCAGAGTGGTATCGGGGATCACGTCCGGGGTCATAAACGGATCATCTTTAGCATGGATCACCAGCAACGGTTTGCGTACGCCGGGCAGCAGTGGCATCGCACTGCAACGACGGTAGTAGTCAGTGGCATCCACAAAGCCGTGTGCGCGGGCGGTGATCGCATCATCAAAATCACGGAGCAGGCGCAGCGCTTTAAGCTGTGCCAGATCGACAGGGAGGGTACCAGGCCAGGCAATGAGTTTGCGCGCGGCATTCTGCTTCAGCAGGCCCAGCAGGTAACGCTGATAAATGCGCGAAAAGCCCTGCTCCAGGCGTTGACTACAGGGTTCCAGCATCAGCGGGGCGGAAACCACCACACCCGCGTCCAGCAGGCATGCCTCGCCCTGCTTACCCATCAGGCAGGCGAGCATATTGCCGCCCAGTGAAATGCCGACCGCTGCCGTCGGGACGGTGCCCCATTCGTCCCTCAGCCACTGCAGGAAGTAGCTGGCATCCTCCGTTTCACCGGAGTGGTAAATGCGGTTCAGCCGGTTAGGCACGCCGCTGCAGCCACGAAAATGCATTACAACGCCCAGCCAGCCACGCGCTTTCCATGCCTGTAGCAACCCATGGGCATACGGGCTGTGAAAACTCCCTTCCAGGCCATGGAACAGCACCACGCGCGGTTTATCGCGGGCACCTGCCGGGTCTTCGCTCCACGCCAGATCAACGAAGTCGCTGTCGGGCAGAGTCAGGCGCTGCCAGTGCGGACGTAGCGTAATACGGCGGCGTACCAGACGCGGCAGAAGGGTTTGCAGATGCGGATTGCTGCCCCCGGCGAGCGGACGAAAAATGTCATGGTTCAGGTGATTAAAATTCATGTGCTCAGAGCTTGTAGGATCCATGGCTCACTGTTAGCTTCGTCGGGTTGTTTATTTTTCAGGGGGCGAGGAGCACCCGTTCTATGGAACTGAGTCTGTTTTTGTCTATGTTAGGTTTTCTCTGGGTCGCTGCCATCACGCCAGGCCCTAATAATATGTTACTCACCGCCTCCGGTGCTAATTTTGGTTTTCTGCGCTCTCTGATGTTGCTGATTGGCATTATGATCGGCATGCAGGTGATGTTGCTGATGGTGGCCTTTGGCGTGGGCGGCTTAATCCTGCTTTACCCGTCTCTTCACCTGTTCCTGAAAATTGCCGGCAGTGCTTATCTGCTGTGGCTGGCATGGAAGATTGGCAGCGCCGAGTATGAAAAACTGGAAACCAGCAGTGCGCCTGCCGCGCCAATGCCGTTCTGGCAGGGGGGACTGCTGCAGCTGATCAACCCGAAAGCCTGGCTGATGGCGCTCGGCGCGGTGGCCAGCTTCAGTCTGGCGGGCGAAGCGTATCAGGCTTCTGTGATCGCCATCAGTTTCGGTATGGCGCTGGTCAACCTGGTGTCCGGGCTGATCTGGTTAGGTTTCGGCACGCTGATTGGCCGTATCCTGCGCAGCCGGCGTGCCTGGACCCTTTTTAACGTGTTTATGGGGCTGCTGACGGCGGCGTGCGTGCTGCTGATCTGGCACTGACCCTGGGATATTCCCACACATTTTTTATCGCTAAACCGCCGGCGGCAGGTCTGAGGCCAGTCTGAGCACGCCGGACCGACAAAAGACCTCTCCCTGCTGGACTCATACCCGCTAACATCGCGCCCGCTGTGAATAAACCCACTTTTCAGCTAACCAATCCACAATTCTTTCTAAGCAATTTTTGATATAAAAAATAATTTTTAATTACTTTATTACAATGCTCGCGCCCGGTTACAAAGGAGGTGTTCACCCATAATAATTATCTCTGGAGCAGGCTATGGCGGGTAGATTCACACTTTCAATTCTGGCAGCGGCATTGTCACTGGCAGCACTCAACGTTCAGGCGGTAGAGGTGACCGTCGCTTATCAGACCTCAGCCGAGCCAGCGAAAGTGGCCCAGGCCGACGAGACCTTTGCCAAAGCGAGCGGGGCGAAAGTGGACTGGCGTAAATTTGACAGCGGTTCCAGCGTCATTCGGGCACTGGCGTCGGGTGATGTGCAGATCGGCAACATCGGTTCCAGTCCGCTGGCCGTTGCCGCCAGTCAGCAGCTGCCGATCGAAGTATTTCTGCTGGCTTCTCAGCTTGGTAACTCCGAAGCACTGGTGGTGAAAAAAGAGATTAAAGACCCGAAGGATCTGATCGGGAAGCGTATCGCTGTGCCGTTTATTTCCACCACCCATTACAGCCTGCTGGCATCACTGAAACACTGGGGTATCAAGCCCGGTCAGGTGCAGATTATTAATCTGCAGCCCCCGGCGATTCTGGCCGCCTGGCAACGCGGGGATATTGATGGTGCCTACGTCTGGGCCCCGGCGGTTAATCAACTGGAGAAAGACGGTAAGGTACTGACGGATTCTGCTCAGGTGGCAAAGTGGGGCTCGCCAACGCTGGATGTCTGGGTGGTACGGAAAGACTTTGCCCGGCAGCATCCGGAAGTGGTAACCGCCTTTGCCCGCAGCGCGCTGGAGGCACAGAAAGCCTATCTTGATAACCCGCAGCAGTGGCTGAAACAGGAAGATAACCTCAGCAAGCTGTCGCGCTTCAGCGGGGTACCGGTTGCCGATGTGCCGGGACTGGTGGAAGGCAATACCTATCTGTCGGCAAAACAGCAGGTCGCCCAGCTTAACGGCCCGGTTAATAAGGCGATTGTGGATACGGCGCAATTCCTGAAAGAGCAGGGCAAAGTGCCGTCGGTTGCGACGGACTACAGCAGCTACGTGACCGACCGTTTTGTCAAATCGCTCGCTCAATAACCGGAGTCGCCATCATGCTGTCAGTCTCTCATCTTCGCGCCAGCTATGCAGGACAGCCGGCCTTACAGGATATCAACCTGTCGATCGGCAACGGAGAGCTGGTGGTGGTTCTGGGGCCGTCAGGCTGTGGCAAGACGACGCTGCTGAACCTGATTGCCGGGTTTATTGCGGCGGATAGCGGCAGCATCACGCTGGACGGGCAGCCGGTAACCGGGCCGGGAGCTGACCGCGGCGTGGTATTTCAGCATGAAGGGCTACTGCCGTGGCGCAATGTACTGGATAACGTGGCCTTTGGACTGCAGCTGGCGGGGATCGAAAAAGATGCCCGCCGCAGGGTGGCCGGGCAGATGCTGAAAAAAGTCGGGCTGGAGGGCGCGGAGAAGCGTTATATCTGGCAGCTGTCCGGCGGGATGCGCCAGCGGGTAGGGATTGCCCGTGCGCTGGCCGCCGATCCACGTCTGCTGCTGCTGGACGAGCCTTTTGGTGCGCTTGATGCGTTCACCCGGGAGCAGATGCAGGAGCTGCTGCTGACCTTATGGCGGGACAGCGGCAAGCAGATCCTGTTGATTACCCACGATATCGAAGAGGCGGTCTTTCTCGCCAGCGAGCTGATCCTGCTGTCGCCGGGGCCGGGGCGCATTGTGGAACGGCTGTCACTCGACTTTGGCCGCCGTTACGCAGAGGGCGAAGCCTGTCGGGCCATCAAGTCCGATCCAGCTTTTATTGAGCGCCGTGAATACGTGCTGGGTCGTGTCTTTCAGCAGCGCGAGGTATTTGCATGAGCTCACTGATTAGTGAAAAAAGCCCGGTCCGCCGCCCGCGGTTGCGCTGGCCGCTGTCACGCGCGCTGACGCTCAGCGTTGCCACACTGCTGGTACTGCTGACGATATGGTGGGCTGTGACCGCTTTACACCTGATTGCGCCGCTGTTTCTGCCGCCGCCGCAGCAGGTTTTACACCAGTTGCTGACCATCGCCAGCCCGGCCGGCTTTATGGATGCCACGCTGTGGCAGCATCTGGGTGCCAGCCTGACACGCATTGTCATTGCGCTGCTGGCCGCCACGCTGGTTGGCGTGCCGGTTGGGATCCTGATGGGGCTGAATGAGACGATCCGCGGGATACTTGACCCGCTGATTGAGCTGTACCGCCCGGTGCCGCCTCTGGCCTATCTGCCGCTGATGGTGATCTGGTTTGGCATTGGCGAAACCTCGAAAATTTTACTGATCTACCTGGCGATCTTCGCGCCGATAGCGATGTCGGCCCTGGCCGGTGTGAAAAGCGCGCAGCAGGTGCGCCTGCGTGCGGCGCGTTCGCTGGGGGCCAGCCGCTGGCAGGTGCTGTGGCATGTGGTGCTACCTGGTGCTTTGCCGGAGATCCTGACCGGTATCCGCATTGGCCTGGGCGTCGGCTGGTCGACGCTGGTGGCCGCTGAACTGATCGCCGCCACCCGGGGGCTGGGCTTTATGGTGCAGTCCGCCGGGGAGTTTCTGGCGACCGACGTGGTGCTGGCCGGGATTGCGGTGATTGCCCTGATCGCCTTTGCGCTGGAGCTGGGGCTCCGCGCCCTGCAGCGCCGTCTGACCCCCTGGCATGGAGTACAACAATGAACGAACGTATTAATATTCAGGCGCTTGGCCCCGCGATCGGTGCGCTTGTCAGTGACATTGACCTGAGCCGCCCGCTGAGTGATGCTCAGTTTGAGCAGCTGTATCACGCCCTGATCCGTCATCAGGTCCTGTTTTTGCGCAACCAGCCTCTGACCCCGCTGCAGCACCGTCAGCTGGCGGCCCGCTTTGGTGACCTGCATATTCATCCGGTTTATCCTCATGCGCCGGACGTGGAAGAGATCATCGTGCTGGATACGCACGACGATAATCCGCCTGATAACGATAACTGGCATACTGACGTCACGTTTATTGAAACCCCACCCGCCGGGGCGATCCTCACGGCACAGCGGCTGCCGGAAACCGGCGGTGATACGCTGTGGGCCAGTGGGGTTGCGGCTTTTCAGGCGTTATCTGAGCCGCTACAAGTGCTGCTTGGTGGTTTACAGGCGGAGCATGATTTTCGTAAAGCGTTCCAGGAATATAAATATCGCCACAGTGAGGAGGAGCATCAGCGCTGGCTGCAGGCGGTCGCGAAGCATCCACCGGTATTGCATCCGGTGATCCGCACCCACCCTGTTAGCGGTAAGAAGGCGCTGTTCGTGAACGAAGGCTTTACTACGCGTATTGTCGGGCTGAAAGAGAAGGAGAGTGAGGCGCTGCTGAACTTCCTGTTCGCGCACATCACCAAACCGGATTTCCAGGTGCGCTGGCGCTGGCAGGTGGGTGATGTGGCCATCTGGGATAACCGCGTGACTCAGCATTATGCCAACGCGGATTACCTTCCTGCCAGGCGGATTATGCACCGCGCCACGATTCTCGGAGATAAACCCTTTTAAACTCTCTGTGGCAGAGCCCTGCCGACCTGTCTGGCGCCGGTAGGGTCATTTTACCGAGCGCTGCTTAGTGGTCGCTCATCAGGTTGCGCGAGAAATGATGAATATTGACGCCGGGTTTCATGCGGTAAAGTTTAGCCTTACGCGCGCCGGTCGCTACGCTCTCCCCGGTTTCTTCAAACATCTCTGATGCTTCAAAGCGGCGTATCAGGCTTTTACGCTGAACCGGGCGGTCAAGGATTGTCTCCGTCACCTCCTGCAGTTGCGTCAGGGTAAATGCGGCGGGCAGGCAGTATACCGGCAGCAGGGAGTAGAGCGTTTTCTGCCGCAGCCGTTTCAGCGCTTCGGCAATGATCTGCTGGTGGTCAAAAGCAATATCACTGCGCGACGCCAGTCCGGCCAGCGGCTGCCACTGCACGTCGCTGACGTCATCACTTTCCGCCTGACAGTCCTCGGCGGCGATCAGCGCATACCATGCGGTGGTCAGACTCCAGCCGCGCGGGTCGCGTTCAGGCCCGGAGAACGTCGCCAGCTGTTCAAGCCACGGCGGATTGACGGTGGTTTTCTCACGCAGCTTACGCAGCGCGGTTGCCCGCGTGGAATCATCTTTCTGCATATCAATAAATCCCCCCGGAAGCCCCCACCAGCCGCGCTGCGGGTGATTAGCGCGCTGTACCAGCAGCACGCACAGCTGCTCCTGCCATAACGTAAATAGCACGCTGTCGACGGTGACAATCGGGGAGGGATAGCGTGAGGCGTCGTAGTGCGCCAGATACTCGTGTTCTGATGACATGGCATTACCTGCAGGAAGTGTCGCTCGGACACAATAGCAGCCCTGGCGGGGTGATTCAATGAAACAGCGGTGAATGATAAATTAATGTTACAATAAATCAACGCGTTATTAACTTTGTTCGCGGCAACGTCAATTTTCGCTTGTTAATTATTGTCTCTTGGACAATTATATAAGTGTCCTTGTGACATTAATCGGGTAAAAAGGGGTCGGTGATGATGAAACTGCAATTAACGCTTGATGGCCAGGATGTATCTCTGGAAAGCGGACGTTTTCCTGATGGTGCGGTCTGGGGGCGGGTTTCTGCCCCGCTGGATCCCCGGGCTGAAATCCTGACGCTGCGCGCCAGCGCCATGCAGACGCTGGACGATTTAATGCTGGTGGCGCAGGTGCTGGATGCGGTACGTCAGCGCTGCCTGCTGCGTCAGACCACGCTGGAGCTACCGTGGCTGCCGTATGCCCGTCAGGATCGTACGATGCGTGACGGGGACAGCTTTGCCCTCAAGGTCTTTGCCGGTTTCCTTAATCAGCTGCGCTTTGACCAGGTGGTGGTGCTGGATCCCCACAGCGATGTGGCCGCCGGGGTGGTTGACCGCCTGATCGCCATTCCCCAGCATCGTTGCCTGGTCCACAGCCGCAGCCTGCGGTCGGCCCTGGAACAGGGCATGATGCTGATTGCCCCGGACGCCGGAGCGCTGAAAAAAATCCATTCTCTGGCACAGCAGGTCAGTGCCGAAGAGTACGGTATTCTCGGTAAGCATCGTGATATTGCCAGCGGCGCACTGAGCGGTTTTGAACTGCTGAAAGGCGACGTGACAGGCCGGGATGTTCTGATTGCTGACGACCTGTGTGATGCCGGTGGGACTTTTATCGGGTCGGCGACGGTGTTACGGGCGGCCGGTGCGCGATCGGTTAGCCTGTACGTCACGCACGGGCTGTTCAGCAAAGGTGTCGACCACCTGCTGAGTCAGGGTATTGACCGCATCTGGACCACCACCTCGCTGGCTGAAGCCAGTCAGGCTTCGGAGCGTGTTGAGCTGATTGATATTGAAACCATTTACCGCAGTGAAGGAGCAACACATGCAAATTAATCCGATTATGGCTATCGACGGTTACAAAACCTCGCACCGTGAGCAGTATCCTCAGGGGACGAGCCGGGTGTATTCCAACTTCACGCCGCGTGGGAATCGCTATTTCCAGTCGCCGCTGGCGGATGATTCGCTGGTGTTCTTCGGTCTGCAGGGCTTTTTACAGTGGTTTATGGTCGACCTGTTTAATGACAAATTCTTCGCCCAGCCGGAAGAGCAGGTGGTGGGCGAGTATCAGCAACTGATGGACAGTTACCTGGGTAAAGATAGCGTCAGCGTTGAGCATATCCGCGCCCTGCACCGTCTTGGTTATCTGCCGCTGGCAATCAAGAGTCTGGATGAAGGCAGTAAGGTGCCGATGAAGATCCCGGTGCTGACCATCACCAATACCGTGGATGAGTTCTTCTGGCTGGTCAATTATCTGGAGAGCGTGATGTCGGCGGAGCTGTGGAAGTCATCCACCAATGCCACCGTGGCACACCACTATCGTCAGATCTGTCAGCGGTGGGCAGACCGTACCTGTGACGATACGTCACACATTGATTTTCAGTGTCATGACTTCTCGTTCCGGGGCATGTCCGGGCTGCACGATGCCGCACAGTCTGGTGTTGGCCACCTGCTGAGTTTTACCGGCACTGACAGCCTGCCGTCGATCCTCTACGCACAGCAGTACTACACGCCTGCGGCAGGGACATTTATCGCCGGGAGTATTCCCGCTACCGAACACAGTGTGATGTGTATGGGGGAAGAACAGGGTGAAATTGCCACCTTCCGTCGCCTGCTGACGGAGCTGTATCCGGCTGGTTTTGTCTCGGTAGTGTCGGATACCTGGGACTACTGGAAGGTGCTGACGGAGTACAGCCGTGAGCTGAAGCCGGAAATCATGGCGCGTGAGGGCCGCCTGGTCTTTCGGCCGGACAGCGGGGATCCGGTCGCCATTCTCTGCGGCAGCGGCGATGATGCGGATCGCGATCCGTCACGCAGTGCTGAACAGAAAGGCTCGGTAGAGGTGCTGTGGGAGATTTTTGGCGGTACGATCAATGCCAAAGGTTACAAAGTGCTGGATCCGCACGTCGGCCTGATCTACGGCGACTCGATTACCCTGGAACGCGCCGATCAGATCCTCAGCCGTCTGGAGGCAAAAGGTTTTGCCAGCAGTAATGTGGTATTCGGCGTAGGGTCTTACACCTACCAGTACAATACCCGTGATACTTTCGGCTTCGCGATGAAAGCGACCTACGGCGAAGTGAACGGGGTGGGTCGTGAGATTTTCAAACAGCCTAAAACCGACAACGGCATGAAAAACTCAGCGCGGGGCCTGCTGCGGGTGGAGAAAAATGATGAGGGGAAATATTGTCTGCGGGACAGTCAGAGCTGGCAGCAGGAGCAGGGCGGAGAGCTGAAAATCCGCTTCCTGGATGGCAAACTGCACAATGTTGAGGACCTGACCGCACTGCGCCAGCGGCTGGCGGCGGAGTAACCTTGAGGGCGCGGTACGCCGCGCCCGGATTAATGAGTCAGGCATTCATGATCGATTCTAACGCTTCCTGGGCTTCCAGCCATTCCATTTCGCACGCTTCCAGCGCTGATTTCGCCGTTGCCTGCTGTTGCAGCGCGGCGGTCAGATCGGCTTTACGGCTCTGCTCGTAAATCGCGCTGTCAGACAGCTGATTTTCTGCATCAGCCAGTTGGGCATTATGCTTTTCCATCTGCTTTTCCAGTTTCTCAATCTGCTTACGCAGTGGCTGAGTCTGGGTACGCAATTCGGCATCGCGGCGCTTCTGATCTTTACGCGCCTGCGCGCTGTTGGCGCTGTCGGCCTTCGGGGCGGCATCGGCACTGGCCTGTCGTTGCTGGTCACTCAGCCACTGCTGATAATCTTCCAGGTCCCCTTCAAAGGCTTCCACTTTGCCATCGTGCACCAGATACAGGTCATCGGTGGTCGAGCGCAGCAGGTGGCGGTCATGCGAGACGACAACCAGCGCACCTTCGAAATCAATCAGCGCTTCGGTCAGAGCCTGGCGCATATCGAGATCAAGGTGGTTTGTCGGTTCATCCAGCAGCAGCAGATTCGGGCGCTGCCAGACAACCAGAGCCAGGACCAGGCGTGCTTTTTCGCCGCCGGAGAAACGGCGTGTCTCTTCGCTGACCTTATCACCCTGGAAACCAAAGCCGCCGAGGTAGTCACGCAGCTGCTGTTCCAGCACCTTCGGGGCCAGACGCACCAGATGCTGGAGGGGGGACTCATCGGCGCGCAGAAACTCCAGCTGGTGCTGGGCGAAGTAGCCAAGCTTAATACCCTTCGCCAGGCCGATATCGCCCTGCAGCGGTGCCAGTTCGCCCGCCAGCAGCTTGATCAGGGTCGATTTACCCGCCCCGTTACGCCCCAGCAGGCCAATGCGCGATCCGGGAACCAGGTTCAGTTTAATGGAGTTGAGGATCTTTCTGTCACCGTAGCCCGCGCTGACTTTCTCCATTTTCAGCAGCGGATTAGGCAGACTTTCCGGCTCGCGGAAGCTGAAGGTAAACGGGTTGTCGACGTGGGCCGGTGCAATAAGCTCCATGCGCTCCAGCGTTTTAATGCGGCTCTGTGCCTGCTTCGCTTTACTGGCTTTCGCCTTAAAGCGGTCAATAAAACTTTGCAGGTGCGCCACTTTCTGCTGCTGATGTTCGAACATCGACTGCTGTTGAGAAAGGCGGGTGGCGCGCTGGATCTCGAAGGAGCTGTAGTTACCGGTATATTCAAAGATCGACTGCTGTTCAATATGCAGGATTTTATCAACGACCGGATCAAGGAAGTCACGGTCGTGTGAGATCAGGACCAGCGTGCCGCTGTAGCTTTTCAGCCAACGTTCCAGCCAGATCACCGCATCGAGATCGAGGTGGTTAGTGGGTTCATCCAGCAGCAGCAGGTCAGAACGGCAGATCAGCGCCTGCGCAAGGTTAAGACGCATACGCCAGCCGCCAGAAAAATCACTCACCGGGCGCTGCAGCTGGTCCTGGGTGAAACCGAGACCGTCAAGCAGGCTGGCCGCGCGAGACTGAATGGTCCAGGCCTGAACCGCATCCAGCTTGCCGTGCAGTGTGGCGATAGCGTGGCCATCGTTAATCTCGTTGGCCTGCGCTAATTCAGACTCCAGCTGACGAAATTCACGGTCACCGTCGATAACATACTCAATGGCGGGAATGTCCAGCGCCGGCGTTTCCTGATTCACCCAAGCGAGTGACCAGGTACCCGGATAGCTGAAGCTGCCTGCATCGGCGCTTATCTCGTTTTTCAGCAGGGCCAGCAGCGTGGATTTGCCGCAGCCGTTTTTGCCCACCAGGCCCACTTTCTGACCGGGGTTGATCGTGGCTGTTGCGTTGTCCAGCAGTACGCGGACACCGCGACGAATTTGTAACGAGGAGAATACAATCATAAGCGCCGTAAGTTCAGAGTATGTTAAATTACACCATCATAATCAGTTTTCGGAATCACAGAGTTCCGTTGCGTCGAGCATGGTAGCGGAAATCTCCCGCCATGACGACGATTTGGAGGGGAATGATGTCGCAGCCGCCTAAAGTCCTGCTGTTGTATGCCCATCCGGAGTCTCAGGATTCGATTGCTAATCGCGTTTTGTTACAGCCGGCGCATCATCTGGAGCATGTAACGGTTCACGATCTGTACGCACACTATCCTGACTTTTTTATTGATGTTCACCGTGAACAGCAGCTACTGCGTGAACATGACGTCATTGTTTTCCAACATCCTCTTTACACTTACAGCTGTCCTGCGCTGCTGAAAGAGTGGCTGGACCGCGTGTTGTCGCGGGGTTTTGCCAGCGGTCCCGGCGGTAATATGCTGGAAGGAAAATACTGGCGCAGCGTGATCACTACCGGTGAACCCGAAGCGGCCTACCATCAGGAAGGGCTGAACCGTTATCCGATGTCGGACATTATGCGTCCGTTCGAACTGACGGCACAGATGTGCAATATGCACTGGATGACGCCAATGGTGATTTACTGGGCACGTCGTCAGTCGGCTGACGTGATGAAAAATTATGCCCGCGCCTATGGTGACTGGCTGGCAACCCCGTTGCCGCATGGAGGAGTGTAGATGGAAGGTCAAAGCCTCCTGACCGCAGGGGTGGTGTATTTGTTTGCGGCGGTGATCGCCGTGCCGATTGCAGCGCGTCTGGGTATCGGCGCGGTATTAGGCTATTTACTGGCCGGGATTGCTATCGGCCCCTGGGGGCTCGGGTTTATCAGCGACGTTGATGAAATCCTGCACTTCTCGGAGCTGGGCGTGGTGTTCCTGATGTTTATCATCGGGCTGGAGCTGAAACCCTCCAAACTGTGGGAACTGAGACGGTCTATATTTGGCGTGGGTGCAGCCCAGGTGATCCTCAGTGCGCTGGTGCTGGGAGGATTATTATGGCTGACCGATTTCTCCTGGCAGGCAGCAATCGTCGGTGGCATCGGTCTGGCGATGTCATCAACCGCGATGGCCTTGCAGCTCATGCGCGACAAAGCAATGAACCGCAATGAGTCCGGGCAACTTGGCTTCTCCGTGCTGCTGTTCCAGGATTTAGCGGTTATTCCTGCGCTGGCGCTGGTGCCGTTGCTTGCCGGCGGTGATAGCGGACATACCGACTGGATGAAAGTCGGTATGAAGGTGCTGGCCTTTGGCGGCATGCTGGTCGGGGGGCGTTATCTGCTGCGGCCAATCTTCCGCTTTATCGCCGCCTCCGGCGTCCGTGAAGTCTTCACTGCGGCCGCTCTGTTGCTGGTGCTGGGGTCTGCCCTGTTTATGGATGCACTGGGGCTGTCGATGGCGCTCGGTACCTTTATTGCCGGTATCCTGCTGGCCGAAAGTGAATATCGCCACGAGCTGGAAATCGCTATCGATCCGTTTAAAGGACTGCTGCTGGGCCTGTTCTTTATTTCGGTGGGGATGGCGTTAAACCTTGGCGTGCTCTATACCCATATCATTGAAATCCTCATCGGTGTTATCACACTGGTGGCAGTGAAAACCGGCGTGCTTTATCTGCTGTCGCGCATTTATGGCCTGCGCAGTTCTGAACGATTGCAGTTTGCCGGGGTGCTCAGTCAGGGGGGGGAGTTTGCGTTCGTCCTGTTCTCGGCGGCGGCCTCCGCGAAACTGTTCAGTGGCGATCAGATGCCCCTGCTGCTGGTGACGGTGACGTTGTCGATGATGACCACGCCGCTGCTGATGCAGGGCGTGGATAAGATCCTCGCACGGCGCTTCAATGAGGTGGATGACAGCCAGGAAAAACCGTTTGTTGAAGATGATAAGCCGCAGGTCATTGTCGTTGGGTTTGGCCGCTTCGGACAGGTTGTTGCCCGCCTGCTGATGGCTAATGAAAAACGTATTACGGTCCTCGAACGCGACATCAGTGCGGTCAGCCTGATGCGAAAATATGGTTACAAAGTGTATTACGGTGATGCGACTGAACTGGAGCTTCTGCGTGCCGCAGGGGCAGAAACGGCACAGTCGATCGTGATAACCTGTAACGGCCCGGAAGATGCGATGGAGATTGTTCATCTCTGTCAGCAGCACTTCCCGCATCTGCAAATCCTGGCCCGCGCCCGTGGCCGCGTTGAGGCACACGAACTGCTGCAGGCGGGAGTCTCACAGTTTTCTCGTGAAACCTTTAGCAGTGCGCTGGAGCTGGGCCGAAAGACGCTGATGACGCTGGGCATGCACCCGCATCAGGCGTTTCGCGCACAGCAACACTTCCGTCGCCTGGATATGCGCATGCTGCGTGAGCTGATGCCGAATCATACCGACAGTCAGCAGATCTCAAGGGTGAAAGAAGCCCGACGCGAACTGGAGGATATCTTCCAGGCCGAAATGCAGCATGAGAAGCGGCAGTTTGACGGCTGGGATGAGGCCGATTGATGACATCAGTCGGCCCGCAGGGAGCGGTGCTTGTCTGGCTGCACCCTGCGGCACAACGGGCTGACCGTAACTAAAGGTCATCCCCTACAGATTTATGGGTGATTAATATGCGTAAACGTTTTATCGCTGGTGCAACCTGTCCGAAGTGTCAGGCAAAAGATACACTCGCTTTGTGGCGGGAAAATAATATCGATGTGGTGGAGTGCGTTAAGTGCGGCCATCAGATGCGCGAAGCCGACAAGCAGGCGCGTGAGCAGGTGCGAACCCATGAGCAGGTGATTGGGATATTTCACCCTGAGTAACGCCGGAGGTACAGCTTTTTTTCAGTTGTTCCTTACAGCCGCGTTGAAATTCGATACAATCGTCGCCACTTAGAGCACCAGGCTGCAAATAACAGTCAATGAATCAGGGCTCAAGCTCTCAACGGTTAGGAGTAATCATGAAAGTAGCAAAAGACCTCGTGGTCAGCCTGGCATACCAGGTACGTACAGAAGACGGTGTGTTGGTTGATGAGTCTCCGGTGAGTGCACCGCTGGACTACCTGCACGGTCATGGTTCCCTGATCTCCGGGCTGGAAAAAGCGTTGGAAGATCATGTGGTAGGCGATAAGTTTGATGTGAACATCGCGTCAAACGATGCGTATGGTGCCTACGACGATAATCTGGTACAGCGCGTACCAAAAGACGTATTTATGGGCGTTGACGAACTGCAGGTAGGCATGCGCTTCCTGGCAGAAACCGACCAGGGCCCGGTACCGGTGGAAATCACCGAAGTGGAAGATGAGCACGTTGTGGTTGACGGTAACCATATGCTGGCGGGTCAGAACCTGAGCTTTAACGTCGAAGTGATCGCAATCCGCGAAGCAACGGAAGAAGAGCTGGCTCACGGTCACGTTCACGGTGCTGATGGTCATCACCATGACCACGACCACGACCATGACCACGGTCAGGGTGGTTGCGGGACGGGCGGCTGTGGCTGTAGCCACTAATATCCTCTCGTCTTTCGCGCATTAGCAGCGTTGGCTTCACTTCCGAATGCCAGTGACATAGTTATCTGTGCTGTCGGGAATTCACAAGGTTTACCGGCCTGCTACAACGCAAAATACTGTGCAATATCAGTAATAAAGGCCACCTAAGGGTGGCCTTTTTGCTTTCTTGCGTTCGATAGACAAATGAACGAGCGTGGGGATGCAGGGCGCAAGGCAGCGGGAAAGCACAGCATACATCGACAGGTGAGTATTCACGCGGACGGGGCAACGCAGCAGCTCTCTGCAGCCATTCTGATAAGACTATTAATAATGGGGGGGAGGCGTCTCTTCGGACTGGTCCGCCAGCATGGAGGGTGCGGCCTCTCTCAGCTTATCGGTGAGCAGTCGCATCTGATCGCGCAGGCGTGCCATTTCCAGCTCATGCTGAACTACCGTCATGTTGAGCTCTTCAAGGGTATGTTCCTGAAACGCCAGTTTGCTTTCCATCATCTCCAGCCGTTGTTCCAGCGCGGACTGTTGCATTTTGTTTCCTCTTGTTACTACCGGCCCTTCATCAGGGCTCGTGAATTTTCTGATTCTAACGGTAAAATGCAGGCAGAAGTAAGCGTTATGGCGTAAATTGGCCGCCAGAGGTTGAAAAGGCGCAGGGATGCCACCACACCTGTGTTGAAACTTTCGGATAATCACGCGGTCGGAAGTTAACTTCGCGTTTTTACGGCGTGACTGTTTTGTCATCGCGCCACCAGGTATATTACAGGCCGCAGGTCTGCAACGATTTCCGAGGTGAGATGCTTCGGTTTTGGAGAGATGGATGAAATCATTGTTTAAAGTTACATTGCTAGCAACCACGATGGCTGTTGCACTGAATGCTCCTCTGGTAATGGCTGCTGATGCTGTTCCGGTTAAGCCAACTGCACAGCAGCAGGCCCCGAAAAATGCCGCATTCAAAAATGACGACCAGCAGTCGGCATATGCGCTGGGCGCCTCTTTAGGTCGCTACATGGAAAACTCCCTGAAGGAGCAGGAAAAACTGGGCATCGCACTGGATAAAGACCAGCTTATCGCTGGTGTTCAGGATGCGTTTGCCGGTAAGAGCAAACTCTCCGATCAGGAAATTGAACAAACCCTGCAATCCTTCGAAGGTCGTGTGAAGGGTGCAGCCCAGGCGAAGATGGAAAAAGACGCGAAAGAGAACACCGCAAAAGGTGAAGCTTTTGCGACGAAGTTCGCTAAAGAAAAAGGCGTGAAGAAAACAGAATCTGGTCTGCTGTATCAGGTAGAGAAAGAAGGTACCGGTGAGACACCTAAAGACAGCGATACCGTCGTAGTGAACTACAAAGGTACGCTGATTGATGGTACAGAGTTTGACAACTCTTACACGCGTGGTGAGCCCCTGTCGTTCCGTCTGGATGGTGTTATCCCGGGCTGGACTGAAGGTCTGAAGCACGTGAAGAAAGGCGGCAAGATCAAGCTGGTGATCCCACCGAACCTGGCTTACGGCAAAAATGGCGTTCCGGGTATCCCGGCTAACTCCACCCTGGTCTTTGATGTTGAGCTGCTCGATATCAAACCAGCGGCGAAAGCGGATAACAACGCAGAGCAGGCCGCCCCGGCCGCTGGCGACGCAAAAGCCAAAAAATAAGATGATGAACGCCACCTCCGGGTGGCGTTTTTTTTTGCCTTACCCCGCTGTTTTCACACCTTTTTTGCGCCATGTTGTATTTAACGACAAAGGGCGGTACACGCCTTTCCCATATTTGCTAGACTACCCCGCGCGCATTTAATAAGAATGAGTCTGCCCTGGCGCCGTGTGACAGGCTCTTGTCAAAGGGTGGTGTCGTTGATGTCTAATTCACTTTTCTCCGGTGAGGTTGCGGATTCGGAGCTGCTGGAGCAGCACCCCTTTACGCCCGGTGATTTCGAAATTCTAAAATCCTATGAAGCCGTGGTTGACGGGCTTGCCATGCTGATCGGTTCGCACTGCGAGATCGTCCTGCACTCGCTTGAAGACCTGAAGTGCTCGGCGGTACGTATTGCCAACGGGGAACATACCGGTCGTAAAATCGGTTCGCCGATTACTGACCTCGCCCTGCGTATGTTGCATGACATGAGGGGGGCAGACAGTAATGTATCCAAAGCCTACTTTACCCGAGCCAAAAGCGGCGTACTGATGAAGTCCGTTACGATCGCTATCCGCAATCGAGACCAGCGGGTGATCGGACTGCTGTGCATTAATATGAATCTCGACGTGCCGTTCTCGCAGATAATGGCGACGTTTATGCCGCCTGAAACGCAGGAAGTGGCCTCCTCGGTCAACTTCGCCTCATCCGTCGAAGATCTGGTTATGCAGACGCTGGAGTTCACTATCGAAGAGGTCAGTGCCGATCGTAATGTGTCCAACAATGCCAAGAATCGCCAGATTGTTCTCAACATGTATGAGAAGGGCATTTTTGATATTAAAGATGCGATTAATCAGGTCGCCGACCGCCTCAATATCTCTAAGCACACCGTGTATCTCTATATCCGGCAGTTTAAAAACGGCGATTTCCACGGGCAGGAAAAGTAATGCGTTTTTGTCTGATGGTGACCGGGCCGGCCTATGGTACACAGCAGGCCAGTAGCGCCTGGCTGTTTGCCAATGCCGTACTGGAAGAGGGACATACGCTGGACAGTATCTTCTTCTACCGGGAGGGTGTGCTCAATGCCAGCCTGTTAAACGCACCAGCCAGCGATGAGTTCGACCTGACGCGCGGCTGGCAGCAGCTACATGAACAGCAAGGTGTTCAGTTGAATATCTGCGTGGCGGCCGCGCTGCGTCGGGGAATTACCGACTGTCAGGAAGCCACTCAGCTTGGCCTGCCTGTTGCTAACCTGGCGGAGGGATTCCAACTATCAGGCCTGGGCTCGCTGGCAGAAGCTGCACTGACCTGCGATCGTCTGGTGCAGTTCTGATGGCCCGTATAGCGTTTGTTTTCACCCAGGCTCCGCATGGCTCTTCCAGTGGTCGTGAAGGGCTGGATGCCGTTCTGGCCACATCAGCACTGAGCGATGAGATTGCGCTGTTCTTTATCAGCGATGGGGTACTGCAACTGACCGCAGGGCAGCAGCCGCAGCAGATCCTGGCGCGAAACTACATCGCTACCTTTGGTGTGCTGCCGCTGTATGATGTTGAGCACTGCTATGTGTGTGCGGCAGCCCTGGCAGAAAGAGGAATAGCAGCAGATGCTGCCCGGGTACTGGCGACAGAGATGCTGGCACCGGATGCCCTGCGCGCCAGGCTAAACGATTACGATCGTATCATTACCTTCTGAGGTTGCCATGCTACATACTCTGATGACCTCACCCTTCCGTACGGATCTATCTGCCCTGCTACGTCTGCTAGCGGAGGGCGATGCGGTGCTGCTGCTACAGGACGGGGTGATTGCTGCCCTGGACGGGAGTCCGGCACTTGAAGCGCTGCTAAATGCCCCCATCTCAGTGTACGTGCTACGGGAAGATCTTGATGCGCGCGGGCTGGCTGCTCAAATTTCATCCAAAGTGACCGTAGTAGGCTATACTGGTTTCGTTAAGCTGGCGGTCAGTCATCCACAACAAATGACTTGGTAAGTACGGTAATCCTGGTTATTTCTTGACTCTTTTCTAGCCGAGCCCTAAAATTCTGCGGCCTCGTGATTCCGCGAGGCGATTTATTACGTGTTTACGAAGCAAAAGCTAAATCCCAGGAGCTATTTAATGGCAACAGTTAATCAGCTGGTTCGCAAACCACGCGTACGCAAAGTTGCAAAGAGCAACGTGCCTGCGCTGGAAGCCTGCCCGCAGAAACGTGGTGTATGTACTCGTGTATACACTACTACCCCTAAAAAACCGAACTCCGCACTGCGTAAAGTATGTCGTGTTCGTTTGACCAACGGTTTTGAAGTTACCTCCTACATCGGCGGTGAAGGTCATAACCTGCAGGAACACTCCGTGATCCTGATCCGTGGCGGTCGTGTAAAAGACTTGCCAGGTGTGCGTTACCACACCGTTCGTGGCGCGCTGGACTGCTCAGGTGTTAAAGACCGTAAGCAGGCTCGCTCCAAGTACGGCGTGAAGAAGCCAAAGGCTTAATGGTTCTCCGTTAAGTAAGGCCAAACGTTTTATCTTAAATGTCATAATAAACTCGTAGAGTTTTGGACAATCCTGAATTAACAACGGAGTATTTCCATGCCACGTCGTCGCGTCATTGGTCAGCGTAAAATCCTGCCAGATCCTAAGTTCGGATCAGAATTGCTGGCCAAATTTGTCAATATCCTGATGGTAGATGGTAAAAAATCTACTGCTGAAACTATCGTTTATAACGCGCTGGAGACCCTGGCTCAGCGTTCTGGTAAAAACGAGCTGGAAGCATTCGAAGTAGCCCTGGACAACGTCCGCCCAACCGTGGAAGTTAAATCCCGTCGCGTTGGTGGTTCTACTTATCAGGTACCAGTTGAAGTCCGTCCGGTTCGTCGTAATGCTCTGGCAATGCGTTGGATCGTAGAAGCTGCTCGTAAACGCGGTGATAAATCTATGGCTCTGCGCCTGGCGAACGAACTTTCTGATGCTGCAGAAAACAAAGGCACTGCAGTGAAGAAACGTGAAGACGTTCACCGTATGGCCGAAGCCAACAAGGCGTTCGCTCACTACCGCTGGTAACAGCTCTGTAGTTGTTATAAACCCAGCGGGCGTCCCAGTGACTCACCTGCTGGGCTTTTTTAACTTAGAACGTCTAAGAATCAGAGGAATCAAATGGCTCGTAAAACACCCATTGAGCGCTACCGTAACATTGGTATCAGCGCACACATCGACGCCGGTAAGACGACCACTACCGAACGTGTTCTGTTCTACACCGGTGTAAACCACAAAATCGGTGAAGTACATGACGGCGCGGCTACCATGGACTGGATGGAGCAGGAACAGGAACGTGGTATTACCATCACTTCCGCTGCGACCACCTGTTTCTGGTCTGGTATGGCTAAGCAGTTCGAGCCACACCACGTAAACATCATCGACACCCCGGGACACGTTGACTTCACTATCGAAGTTGAGCGTTCTATGCGTGTGCTTGATGGCGCAGTAATGGTTTACTGTGCGGTTGGTGGCGTTCAGCCACAGTCTGAGACCGTATGGCGCCAGGCTAACAAATATAAAGTTCCACGCATCGCGTTCGTTAACAAAATGGACCGCATGGGTGCTAACTTCCTGAAAGTCGTAGAGCAGATGAAAGCGCGACTGGGTGCAAACCCGGTGCCATTGCAGCTGGCTATTGGCGCAGAAGAGAAATTCACCGGTGTTGTTGACCTGGTGAAAATGAAAGCGATCAACTGGAACGATGCCGATCAGGGCGTTACCTTCGTATACGAAGATATTCCAGCTGATATGCAGGAACAGGCTGAAGAATGGCGTGCGAAGCTGGTTGAAGCCGCAGCTGAAGGTTCTGATGAGCTGATGGAGAAATTCTTCGGCGGTGAAGAGCTGACTGAAGAAGAGATTAAAGAATCTCTGCGTAAGCGCGTTCTGAACAACGATATCATCCTGGTCACCTGTGGTTCTGCCTTTAAGAACAAAGGTGTTCAGGCGATGCTGGATGCGGTTGTTGAATACCTGCCAGCACCGACTGACGTTACCGCGATCAACGGTATGCTGGATGATGGCAAAGATACTCCGGCTGTTCGTCACTCAGACGACAACGAGCCATTTGCTGCTCTGGCGTTCAAAATCGCTACCGACCCATTCGTGGGTAACCTGACCTTCTTCCGCGTGTACTCTGGCGTGGTGAACTCAGGCGATACCGTGTTTAACCCGGTTAAATCTGCGCGTGAGCGTCTGGGCCGTATCGTACAGATGCACGCCAACAAGCGTGAAGAGATCAAAGAAGTTCGTGCAGGCGACATCGCTGCAGCTATCGGTCTGAAAGACGTGACCACTGGTGACACCCTGTGTGACCCGGACAACGTTATCATTCTGGAGCGCATGGAGTTCCCAGAGCCGGTCATCTCGATCGCTGTTGAACCAAAAACCAAAGCTGACCAGGAAAAAATGGGTCTGGCTCTGGGTCGTCTGGCGAAAGAAGACCCATCATTCCGCGTATGGACTGATGAAGAAACTAACCAGACCATCATCGCCGGTATGGGTGAGCTGCACCTGGACATCATCGTTGACCGCATGAAGCGTGAATTCAACGTTGAAGCCAACGTCGGTAAACCTCAGGTTGCTTACCGTGAAGCGATTCGCGCGAAAGTTACCGATATCGAAGGTAAACACGCCAAGCAGTCTGGTGGTCGTGGTCAGTACGGTCATGTTGTTATCGACATGTACCCACTGGAGCCGGGCGTTAACCCTAAAGGTTATGAGTTCGTCAACGACATCAAAGGCGGCGTGATTCCTGGTGAATACATCCCTGCAGTTGATAAAGGTATCCAGGAGCAGCTGAAGTCAGGCCCGCTGGCTGGTTATCCGGTAGTTGACCTGGGTGTTCGTCTGCACTTCGGTTCTTACCATGACGTTGACTCCTCAGAGTTGGCGTTTAAACTGGCTGCTTCTATTGCGTTCAAAGACGGCTTTAAGAAAGCAACACCAGTTCTGCTTGAGCCGATCATGAAGGTTGAAGTAGAGACTCCGGAAGAGAACACCGGTGACGTTATCGGTGACCTTAGCCGTCGTCGTGGTATGCTCAAAGGACAGGAATCTAACGCTACTGGCGTTCAGATTCACGCTGAAGTTCCGCTGTCTGAAATGTTCGGATACGCGACTCAGTTGCGTTCTCTGACTAAAGGCCGTGCTTCATACTCCATGGAGTTCCTGAAGTATGATGATGCGCCGAACAACGTCGCTCAGGCCGTAATTGAAGCTCGTAGCAAATAAGCTACAGTTTAAATATTGATCATATGCTCTCACCAAAGGGTGAGAGCATTAAAGTAAGGAATATTGTCGTGGCTAAAGAGAAATTTGAACGTTCCAAACCGCACGTCAACGTAGGTACTATCGGCCACGTTGACCACGGTAAAACTACCCTGACTGCAGCTATCACCACCGTTCTGGCTAAAACCTACGGCGGTTCTGCTCGTGCATTCGACCAGATCGATAACGCACCAGAAGAAAAAGCACGTGGTATCACCATCAACACGTCTCACGTTGAATACGACACCCCAACTCGCCACTACGCGCACGTTGACTGCCCAGGCCACGCCGACTATGTGAAAAACATGA
>NZ_JACYMO010000006.1 GCF_014838825.1 Erwinia persicina
CCGAAAGGCCGGGGTTTTTTGCGTTTTAAGCGGGTAATCCCCGATCGATCCCAATCCTCTGCCTTAATGTTCCCCCGAAACATCGTCCAATCCCCCTCTGTGCCCTGTTTAATCGCCAAATTCGGAATTTCCTGCCTGTTTCCAGCGTGTTCGCTGATATGACCCCGCTATTCCTTATGCAATAATCCATGCTGTCTCACAAAATTAACAATCCATCCTTATAAAACAATTTCATAACAAAACAGCATTTGAGTTAATTGATATATACACTCTTCGACGCTTGTTCAAAGCAAGGAAAGAACTCACGAGGTTTTTAATGGCAGAGTCCATCACTGAAAATAATTTGCGCGCGACAGCGTCAATGACCACTCGTCAACGCGTCTGGGCCATCGTAGGGGCCTCCTCCGGTAATCTGGTGGAGTGGTTTGACTTTTATGTGTACTCATTCTGCTCGCTGTACTTCGCTCATATCTTCTTCCCCAGCGGTAATCCGACAACGCAGCTGCTCCAGACGGCGGGGGTGTTCGCCGCCGGTTTTCTGATGCGTCCTATTGGTGGCTGGCTGTTTGGCTACATTGGTGACAGGCACGGGCGTAAAAGCTCCATGCTGATTTCAGTCTGTATGATGTGTTTTGGATCGCTGGTGATCGCTTGTTTACCGGGGTATGAGACGATAGGGGTCTGGGCCCCGGCTCTGCTTTTGCTGGCCCGACTTTTTCAGGGGCTGTCGGTGGGTGGGGAATATGGTACCAGTGCAACCTACATGAGCGAAGTGGCGGTAGAAGGGCGGAAGGGATTTTATGCGTCATTTCAGTATGTGACATTGATTGGTGGCCAGCTGATGGCGCTGCTGACCGTCGTTGTGTTGCAGCAGCTCCTTTCTGATGAAGAACTGCGTTCCTGGGGCTGGCGGATCCCCTTTGCGCTGGGTGCCGTGCTGGCCGTGGTCGCACTCTATTTACGTCGTTCGCTGAATGAAACCTCCGATAACACCACGCGCAGCCATAAAGATGCCGGCTCACTGAAAGGTCTGTGGAAACACCGGCGGGCATTTATCATGGTGCTGGGCTTTACTGCTGGCGGGTCGTTGAGCTTTTACACCTTTACGACGTATATGCAGAAATATCTGGTGAACACTGCCGGTATGGACCATAAAGCTGCCAGCGGTCTGATGACCGGCGCGCTGTTTATTTTTATGCTGTTGCAGCCATTTTTTGGTGCGCTATCGGATAAGATCGGGCGACGTAACGCTATGCTGATCTTCGGGGGGCTGGCTGCGATCTGTACCGTACCAATCCTCACCCTGTTGCAGAGCGTGACCAGCCCGGTGGCCGCTTTTATGCTGGTAATGCTGGCGCTGGTGATCACCAGTTTCTATACCTCGATCAGCGGGATCCTTAAGGCGGAAATGTTCCCACCGGAGGTGCGGGCGCTGGGCGTGGGGCTGTCGTATGCAGTAGCAAACGCGCTGTTTGGCGGATCGGCGGAATATGTGGCGCTGTCGCTGAAGGCGGCTGGCAGCGAAACCAGTTTCTTCTGGTATGTCTCTGGAATGGGGGCCATTGCCTTCCTGGTTTCGCTGATGCTGCACCGACGCGGCAAAGGGTTAAAACTGTAACTAGCGGTCAAGATTCCATAATGCGTAGCCGGTGGCAGCACCGGCTACATCCCAGCTGAAGTCCTTCCAGCTCCAGCCGCTTCCTCCTTCCCTGCTGTCGAACAGTTCTTTCGCCGCGCCCAGGCCGATTGCGAACATGATCCCAACGCTGCCGCTGCGGTCTTTGTGCCAGTTCTGACGTTCACCATAGGCATTACCGGCGGCGGAAAGAAAGGCGGAGGAGAGAAAGTGCTGGGCTTTATCACGTCCGGTCCAGTCATCCTGCGCCATATGAGTACAGCCACTGCAAATGACGATAACGGCCAGCAGGCAGGTGCGCATAAAGACTCCATAAAAAAGCCCCGACATTGCGGGGCCAGTAAAGGGAGTATAGCTGCTGATTAAAGAATACGACTGATGAGCCGGTCAATGCGGATACGGCGAAGACGGCGGATAAGTTTCCGCACTTTCACCGGGTAGTCAGCGATACTCTCCAGATCGTGAAAATGCTGTACCGTCGTCGTATGTTGGCGGATCAGCGCCAGTTCACGGTCGCGCTGCTCCGTCAGCTGCTGAAGCGGATCGTGGATCAACACGGCGTTTTCCAGGTCCAGTCGCCACGCACGCGGGTTCAGGTTATTACCGGTCACCATCATCCATTCGTCATCGACCCACAGTCCCTTCAGATGGTAGCTGTTTTCGCCATCTTTCCACAGACGAACCGTCAGCTGGCCGCTATTGACGTAATACTGCAGGCGGCTGAGGAAGCGGCGCAGGTTAATTTCATACAGATAGGGCAGTGCGCCGATAATTTTAAACGGCTGGTCTTCGGGAATATAGAAGTCATTGGCGGTCTTATCGCCCACGATAATCTCCACCTCTTTCCCCTGACGCAACAGATAGATAATGTTGCGAACCAGGATGGCGGGCAGATTGAAATACGGTGTACAGATAGTCAGCTTCTGCTCGGCACAGGGCATGAGGTGGTAGATTGTTTTATTCAGCAGGCTGCGCTTGCCAAGACCAACCAGCGGGGTGACGGCCAGTTCTTCGTTGTTGGCATCGCCGTCAAACTGGTAATCAAAGCCACGCAAATCCTGACGGAACTGGCGGGTTTCATTCTTGATTTCCGGGCTTTTTGGCCGCTCATGCTGGTCAAGCCGATTGACGGCTTCCGCCTGAATGAGATTAGTTTCAATCCAGTCGAACATCGTATCAGCCAGGATACGGTTGCCGATCAGCTGGTAACGGTCATAGCGGTAACGTTCCCGCTGGTGCAGATACACGTCGTTGAAGCTGGCACCGGTGTAGAAAACGGTGTCGTCGATAATCGACCCTTTCAGGTGCAGGACACCGAGCGCTTCCCGGGTGTTGACCGGGATACCATATACCGGGATCGCCAGCCCGGGATGACGGGCGGCCATATCGCAGTACCAATCCGCGTTAGTAGCACAGGCGGCTGCGCCGATGCGTCCGCGCTGGGCGCGGTGCCAGTCAACGAGAACACGAATGTCCAGTTCCGGGCGCTGCTGTTTTGCTGCGTAGAGCGCAGAGAGGATCGCCTGGCCACCCTCATCATTTTCCAGATAAAGAGCCACTATGCAGATGCGCCGGGTCGCCGACGCAATTCTTTCCAGCAGCGTCTCGCGAAAATCCGCCGGGGAATACAGCGTGGTGAAATCAGCAACTGACTGAGCTATTTTAGGCAGTTGCGCAAGGTGCTGTTGGTGTTTATTACGCTTAAATTTTGACAACATCACAGTGCGTTTCTTCTCTGTTCATAGAATGGCCTTTTGCCATAAAATCAGGACCCTAACCGCGAATAATACCATTAGTTGGTTCTGATAGTATCAGATTTACTTTTCGGCCCCGATCGGGTCACTTTGCAGGTGCAGTGAGAGTCCGACAATGCCGTCTTCCATCTGGACGTCAACGGCAAACCCCAGCTTACGCGCCAGGGTCACCATACCTCTGTTGTTCGGCATGGTGATACCGTTTAGCTGTTGCAGGCCGTGCTGCCGGGTGTAAATAATCATCTTCTCCAGCAGTCGCCGGCCCAGGCCAAGCCCTTTCAGGTCCGAGCGCACCAGCACTGAGAACTCCGCATCAATATTGTCGGCATCGGAGATGGCGCGCGTCACGCCGATAATCTCATCCTGACCCTTATGCTGACGCACGGCGACGATGGCCATTTCCCGATCGTAGTCGATCTGCGTCATGTTCGCCAAATCATCGTGGGTGAACTCATTGATCTCACTGAAATAGCGGTAATAAAGATCTTCTTTCGTCACCTGAGCAATAAACTGCTGCAATAAGGGTTCATCCTCAGGCAGGATCGGACGGAAAAGGCACAGCTGGCCATTTTTCAACTGTACGGCCTCTTCCAGCTCGTGAGGGTAGGGCCTTATTGCCAACCGCGCTTCGGCATCACCGTGGAATTCCGCCAGCTGCAAGGTCACATCCAGCAGCGTAAAATCTTCATGACTCGCCAGCAGCGGATGGATATCCAGACGGACGATCTGCGGGCAGTCAACGATCAGGTTTGACACCTGGACCAGCACCTGGCTCAGGCCAACAATATCCAGCGGATGAAGCGCGCTGCGGCCACGGATTTTTCCCTGTTTGATCGCCTGGATCACCAGGTAGCGTGCCAGCGTCATATTCAGCGGCGGCAGGGCGATCGCGGCCTGACGGTCAGCATGCCAGGTGACGCCCCCTTCCCCCAACATGATCACCGGCCCGAAGAGGGGATCCTGCTCCACCACAACCCGCAGCTCCTGCGCTCCTGCGCGGTTGGCCATACTCTGTACCAGCAAGCCGTGAATACGCGCCTGCGGCCAGGCCAGCTTCACGCGGTCGAAAATGGCATTGGCCGCCTGTTCCACTTCGTCTGGTGTGCGCAGATACAGCATCACGCCCTGAACTTCTGACTTGTGAGGAATATCCGGCGAACGCAGCTTCAGCGCAACAGGATAGCCAATCTGCCCGGCAATATGCACGGCCTCCGTGCTGTCGCTGGCAATCCAGGTCGGCAGCGTGGTCAGGCCGTAGGCCTGCAGGATCGGCTGCACCTCATGCGTGTCCAGCGATGTGGCGCCGTCCTGCAGCGCAAGGTGGATCAGACGGTGTGCATCCGCCGTATTGGCAGTCAGGTTCGCGGGCAACGCGGGGGTTTCACGCAGCTGTTTCTGGTTACGGCGGTATTCCACCATGTGCATAAAGGCGGTCACTGTGCCTTCCGGCGTTCGGTAGGTGGGGATACCGGCATCGTTAAACAGGCGGCGGGCTTCCAGTGAGGAATATTCTCCACACCAGTTAGTCAGCAGGGTCAGCTGCTTGCCGCGCGTGTGCTGTTTCACCAGGGTAATAATATGTTCGGCGGTGAGCGTCGGTGGTGCGACTGCGCTGGGGGCATGGATAATCAGAATGGCATCCAGATCGTGACTGTCCAGCAGCAGCGTCAGTGCCTGTAAATAGCGCGCCGGGGTGGCATCATCTTTCAAATCCAGTGGGTTGCCCGGGGTGACACTCTCCGGCAGCCGTGAGCTCAGCTCAGTAAGTAAAGGCTCACTTAGCGTGGCGAGTTTGCCATTGCGGGCATAGAGCGCATCCAGCGCCAGCGCCGCCGGGGCCGCGCCGTTACTGATAATCATCAGTCGCTCCCCCCGCAGCGGACGCATATGGCTGAGGGTTTCAACCGCGGAGAACAGTTCATGGGTATCCTGCACCCGCAGCAGACCTGCCCGCTGGATAGCGGCATCCCACGCAGCATCCATCCCACCGTGGGTCTTCAGCAACTGCTGGGCCTGAGGGCTGCGGCCACTTTTAATGACCAGAATAGGCTTATTGCGCGAGGCACTGCGGGCCGCAGAGACAAAACGGCGCGCATCGCTGAGATGCTCCAGGTAGAGCAGAATGGCGCTGGTTTTGCCATCGCGGGCCAGGAAGTCCAGCAGGTCGTCGGCATCAATATCCAGGCTGTCACCGAGCGCTATAAACCAGGAGAAACCCAGCTGGCGCTGCTGCGCCCAGTCGAGGATGGTGTTAGAAACGGCGGCTGACTGCGAAATAAAGGCCAGCTTACCTGGCGTTATGGGGACCGGCGAGAAGCTGGCATTCAGCCCCTGCCACGGTGCCAGCAGGCCCAGGCTGTTTGGTCCCAGCAGGCGGATTTGCCAGCGGCTGGCGCAGGCCTTCAGCGCTGCCAGCTGGTCGTCAGGCGCCGAGAGAATAATGCAGGCCCTGCATCCGCGCTCCCCCAGCGCCGTAAGCAGTTCAAGATTACGTCTGGCATGGGTGCAAATAATCGCGAGGTCGGGGGACAGCGGCAGGCTGGCAATGTCGGGCCAGGCCAGCACGCCGCATACGGCCTGATATTTGGGCGTGACGGGAAGAACCGGGCCGCTGAAGCCACCGGCCAGCAGATTCCGCATCATCAGATACCCGGCACGTTCAGGCCGGGTGGAGGCACCGATCACCGCAATGGATTTCGGTTTCAGCAGGGCTTCTAATCCACGTTGACTCATCTCCGCTCCCTTCGAATATCACCCGGTCATGCTGGCGGGTAAAGTAGTTTGAGTCTACTCCGGGTCAGCCGGAGATGCTGGCCAGGCTGTCAGTTACTTGATCGCTGACAGAATTTCATCATCATTTTCAGCTATCTGCTGTGGATGATGCGGTTTTCCTGCGAGATAGCGCTGACGAAAGAGATCAAAATGGCGGAACAGGGCTTCACCGGCCGCGACATCACCTGCCTGCAGCAGCAGCTCGGCGGCCACCTCGGCCGTGCAGTGCTGACCTTCGGCGTGCGCCACGCGTAATTGGTAGTTGGAGGGGCGGGTCAGGTTCAGTGACATCACGGGCAGGTTGTCCAGCCAGGGACTTTTACGGAACATTTTGCGGGCTTCAGTCCAGGTGCCGTCCAGCATAATAAACAGCGGAGGCTTGCCGTTGACGGGGGGCGAATTCAGTACCGGCCTGCCGGCATCGGCATAGGATGCCGGGAACACCACCACCGGCTGATAATGCGGATTGCGGACAGCCTCCAGCAGAGCTGGATCGGGCTCGGTACGTGACCAGCCAAACGCCAGCGTATCTGGCAGGATATCGGCAATCAGTCTGCCGGTATTGCTGGGTTTCATCGGCTCGCTGTCAAACATCACCAGGCAAAAGCGGCTGCGTGCTGTCCGGGGCTCAAGTGTGTCACACAGGCAGTTTTTTTGCGGCAGCAGGCAACGCTGGCAGCGCGTAATGCGATTACCTCGGGCAAGAAAGGGACGGGTGGCACGGGCCAGACGTGCGGCACGTAGCAGCAGAACAGCGTTATCGTTCATCAGCGATCATCTAGGGAAAAACGCTATTCTAACGGAATAACGCCGGGCGTGCCCGGCGTGATACTTACAGATTTTCGTCCAGCCAGGCTTCAAACGGCGCTTTCGGCATTGCGCCATTCAGCATGTCGGCCATCTCGCCCTGCTTAAAGACCATGATGGTCGGAATGCTGCGGATGCGGAAGCGGGCGCTCAGTTCCGGCTCGGCTTCGGTATTGACTTTCAGGAAGCGGATGCTGCCGTTACGCTCCTGCGCCACCGACTCATACACCGGGGCGAAGTTAACGCAGGGTCCGCACCAGGGGGCCCAGAAGTCGATCACGACCGGCAGATCGTCCTGCAGATATTTATCCAGGGTAGCCGCCGTCGCATTGACGACATGGCCATCAAACAGCTCGTGACCGCAGCGGCCGCATTTTGCGCCGTCAGTCAGCCGCTCGGCAGGCACGCGGTTGGTTGCCTGGCAGGATGCACAAACCGTATTCATTATTCACCTCAGTTCAGGAGTAAGTGATTACTTACTGCATTTCTTAGTAAATCAGCCAACATTATGCGGGCGGTGAATGAGGCTAACAACGCGATTTGTTCAATGGGTATAATAGGTAATGTCTCATAACGATGTTGCGGATAAACGGCTACGGGCTTTTATTGGAAGTTGATAGCTAAGTGCTGCCACATCAGGTAATCTGCGCGCTTCGCGCTCAGGCCAGGTGGAGGAAAAATGAACGACGAATTTAAAGGTAAGAGCGGCAAGGTCAAAGTGATGTATGTCCGCGGTGATGACGAGAGTAGCAACAAGGGCGGGAATCCCCGTACCGGTAAAGGTGCTCCACGTCCACAGGACGGCGCACGCCGTCCATCACGTAATGCAGACAGCAAGCCACGTGGCGGGCGCGATCGCGACGAAGGGCATTCTGACTCTCCGTGGCGTACCGTTTCCCGTGCGCCAAACGCTGCCCCCGCAGCTGACGATAAGCCGGATCACGGTGGCATCAGCGGTAAAAGTTACATCGATCCAGAGCAGATACGCCGCCAGCGTATGGAAGAGACGCGTGTGTATGGCGAAAACGCCTGCCAGGCACTGTTCCAGAGCCGCCCGGAAAGTATCGTACGCGCCTGGTTTATCCAGAGCGTCACGCCTCGTTTCCGTGAAGCACTGAAATATATGGCAGCCAACCGTAAGGCTTACCACACCGTGGATGAAGCCGAGCTGCAGAAAGCGTCAGGAACGGAACACCACGGTGGTGTCTGCTTCCTGATCAAAAAGCGCGTCGGAATGCCGGTCAGCCAGTGGCTGTCAACGGCAGGTGAGAAAGACTGCGTACTGGCGCTGGAAGACATCGGCAACCCGCACAACCTGGGCGGTATTATGCGCAGCTGTGCGCACTTCGGTGTGCAGGGGTTGCTGGTGGATGATGCCTCCATGCTGGAGTCGGGCGCTGCTGTGCGTACCGCAGAAGGCGGTGCTGAACACGTTCAGGCGATTAGCGGTGAAAATTTTGCTGCCGGTCTGAGCGCGTTTCGTAAGGCGGGTTACACCATTGTGACCACGTCCAGCCATAAAGGTGTTCCGCTGTCTCGTGCAGAACTGCCGGCTAAAATGGTGCTGGTACTGGGGCAGGAGCGTGATGGTCTGTCAGACAGCACCTTCGATCAGGGCGACCTGAGCGTCTCAATTGGTGGTACGGGGAAAGTGGAAAGCCTTAACGTTTCCGTGGCAACCGGTGTACTGCTGGCCGAATGGTGGCGTCAAAACGCCTGACAGGGCACTGAATAAAAAGGGCGACCGCTGGGGTCGCCCTTTTTTTATACCTGCTATTTAATGGGCACCGCCGCCGCCGCCGCCGGCACCAAACGGTGGCCGGGCAAACCACACCAGAACCAGCAGCAACAGGAACACGCCAGCCGAGGCCCAGAAGATCTCATTGGCTGAGATGATCAGCCCCTGATTGGTAATCTGCTGCGCCAGGTACGCCGATGCCTGATCGTGAGTCATCCCCATCTGTTCCAGCCTCGCGTACATCTGTTGCGAATTCGTACTGTACGGCGTTACGGACTCCGTCAGGTGAGCGTGATGCAGCGACTCGCGATCGGTCCACATGGTGGTGGTGATCGACGTACCAATCGAACCCGCCAGCGTTCGGGTAAAGTTCGACAGGCTTGATGCCGCCGCCAGGCGTTCCGGTGGCAGCCCTGACAGAGTGATGGTGGTCAGTGGCATAAAGAAGCAGGCCACAGCAAAGCCCTGGATAAACTGCGGCCAGGCTGACGCAGCAAAATCCATACCCGGTTCAAAGGTATAGGCGCGCCAGTAGAAGCACACCGCATACATGATAAAGCTGAAGGTCACCAGCCGTCGCATATCCAGCTTATGCGCGAAGCGGCCGATAATTGGCGACAGGATCACCGGGATAATCCCTACCGGCGCAGAGGCCAGCCCCGCCCAGGTGGCGGTGTAACCATACACCTCCTGCAACAGCTGCGGCAGCAGGACAATAGACCCGAAGTAGAGCATATAGGCGAGGCTGATCGACAGACAGCCGATGGTGAAATTGCGCGATTTAAACAGCGACAAATCCACGATCGGGTGATCGTCGGTTAACTCCCACACCAGTAGCACCACCAGGGCTACGACGGCTATCACCGTTAATGTAATAATTTCATTGGAGCTGAACCAGTCGAGCTCTTTCCCACGATCCAGCATGACCTGCAGGCAGCCAATGCCGACAACAAGCAGGACCAGGCCCACGGTGTCGATGGGGCGGATGACGGTTTCGGTTTCACGATTGCGCAGTGTCTGCAGGGCCAGGATCACGACTACCACGCCGATGGGCACGTTGATGAAGAAGATCCATCCCCAGTGATAGTTATCGCTGATCCAGCCGCCGAGGATTGGGCCGCAAATGGGTGCGACGATCACCGTCATCGCCCACAGCGACAGCGCCACACTGCGCTTAGCCGGGGGATAGTTATTTAACAGCAGGCTCTGCGACAGCGGGATCAGCGGACCGGCGACGATCCCCTGGATCACGCGGAAGAAGATCAGCATGGTCAGGCTTTCGGACATGCCGCACAGCCATGAGGCGACGGCAAAGGCCACCGTCGACCACATAAACAGCTTCACTTCCCCGAAACGCTTGGCCAGCCAGCCGGTGATCGGAATCGAAATGGCGTTTGCCACGCCAAATGAGGTGATTACCCAGGTGCCCTGAGAGTTCGAGGCTCCCAGGTTACCGGCAATGGTCGGGATCGCCACGTTGGCGATCGTGGAGTCCAGCACCTGCATAAAAGTAGCCAGCGACAGCGCAATGGTCATCAGAACCAGCTGCGTGCCTTCAAGCGGTTTACGTGCCATAACAGTCTCCCGCCGTGTTAACCGGCATTGGCACGGATGATTTCGGCAATCAGCTGGTTCGCTGGTGTCAGATCCCGGGCCAGCGCATCACTTTCATAGGCTGGTTTGCTGCGCACGCTGGTGGCCAGCACGGCCCCTTCGCTGTTGCTGGTATCAACTTTCACCAGTGTCGACAGGCCGATGCGCAGCGGGTGTTTTGCCACTTCCTGCGGGTCGAGTTCAATACGCACCGGCAGGCGTTGAACGACTTTGATCCAGTTTCCGGTCGCATTTTGCGCCGGTAAAAGGGAGAACACACTGCCGGTACCCATATCAAGGCCAACCACTTTACCGTGGTACACCACGTCATCGCCGTAGATATCACTGACCACCGTCGCTGGCTGGCCAATTCGCACACCGGCCAGTTGCGTCTCTTTGAAGTTAGCGTCCACCCAAAGATTCGTTGCCGGGACGATCGCCAGCAGCGGTGTGGTGGTACCAATCTGTGAGCCGACCTGTACGCTGCGACGTGAGACGTAGCCATCGATCGGACTGATGACCTCGGTACGCTGTAATGCCAGCCAGGCATCACGCAGGGCGGCTGCATTCTGTTTCACGGCGGGCTGGTTTTCCAGCGAGGTATCCAGAATCATCGCCTGGTTGGCATTGTACTGCTGAGTCGCCACATCAAGCTGTGCTTTGGCAGTAGCCACCGCATCACGGGCATGTTGCAGATCTTCTTTTCCAATCAGGTTTGACGCGCCCAGCGGTTCGCGACGGCGTAGATCAGCCTGCGCCTGTTCGAGTGCCGTTTTTTGCAGCGCGATAGTTGCCTGATACTGCTTACCGTTAATAATCAGCTGGTGCGTCTGGCGCACGCTGGTGGCCAGGGCCGTCTGCGCTTTTTCAAACGCCTGTTCGGCATCAGTACGATCCAGCGTGACCAGCACATCGCCTTTTTTCACGAAGTCCGTATCGTCAAACCAGACTTTATTTACGCTACCAGCGACCTGAGCCATGACCTGCGCCTGGTTTCCGGCAACATAGGCATCATCGGTTTCCTGAAAATGGCGTAAAACCAGGAACCAGTAAGCCGCCCAGCCCACACCAATAATAACGAACACAATAGCCAGAAAAATCAGAGCGTTTTTGCGCGTCTTTTTCTTGTTTTTCGGCTGCTGCGGGTTTTGTGTTACCGCGCTTTCACTCATGACTTTCTCCTGAACTTCTTGCCAACGGGCCCGCTGTCATCCCTGAATGGCGGATGCCCGAGTCTAAAATGCCAGCGGGATTAGCGCTGGCATGAATGTATTTCCAGGGGCTTAAAGTAGCGATTTCCAGTAAACGGTGTGTCGCACAATATGCTATTAGTGGAACAACTATCTGGAAAGAGACGCAACGACCTCTTCTTCGTCCATTTTATCAAGACGGGTCAGCAGCTTGCGGGTGATACCTTCCAGCTGTGATTTTTCTGAGCTACTCAATGCAGACCACAGCAGTTGCAGGCACTGATGCTGAGGCGGCAGCAGCTGGCGCAGAAATTCATGCCCTTTCGGCGTTAAATGCAGATGCAGACAGCGGCGGTCGTTATCGCTCTCGCGGCGCTCAATCCAGCCACGTTTTTCCAGCTCATCGGCAATACGCGTCGCATTCGTTCGCGAGGACCCCAGGGCTGCGCTCAGTTCTGAGGGTTGTATGCTGTGATCTTCCTGCGCATCCAGCGTGATCAGGGCCATAAACAGTGTTTCGTTAATGCCCTGTGCTTTCAGCATTTTGTTGCGGTTATCCAGCAACTTACTTTGCATATGCATACAAAGGCGGGTCAGCATGATCTCCTGTAATGGGAAATCCTTCTGGCGATTAGCACGAAAATTCAGCATCTGTTCAATGGGCGTAAACGAACTTTCCATTATAAAGGAACCTCACTAGTTGCAACTGGTATAATAACGGTGATGACGAATAAAGTGATAGCACTTTTTACGACCGGTGACTTTTTCACGGTCCCGCAGCCACCATCAATAGTTTCCAGGTCACTCCATAACCCAGAGCGCTCAACAGCACCGTCAATACGGGCTGTGCGTAAATGTGAAGAGAGAGGATGCCGGAAGCAGACAGCGCTTCAGCCGGACTTAAACCGGACGGGCTGGCATGGATGACGCACGGGCGGCCTGTCACGTCAGGCTGGCGGGCAACCGGGCGTTGAGGCCCGCGGAGACAGGCCCGGTTTCTGCGCTCAACCATGAGCGAATGTAACTCTGCTGTTACTGTATAATTTCATCTGAAAACATAACCAACCTGAATAAATTGCGCCTAACCTTACCAGAGTACGAAATGTCTTAACAGGCGACAGACACTGAAAAAACTTCATTTTCACCGCGAAAAATCAATGCGCTGCAGCCTCGTAATGCTGACATTGCCACCAGCTGAATAGATTAACGACGGTTAACAGAGATCCGGCTATGCAAACGCCATACCAGCCTGCGGCCTGATAGGCAGAGGCGGACAGCAGTGAGCCCAGCGCCCCACCAATAAAGTAACTGGTCATATAACCGGAGGTCAGACGGTTACGGGCTTCCGGCATGTGACGGTAGATGACACTTTGATTGGTAATATGCACCCCCTGTACGGCGAGGTCGAGTAGGATAATCCCGATAATCAGTGCCACTAAGGAGTGCGCGCCGAGAGCAATCATCCCCCATGAGACCAGCAGGATCAGCAGGCCGATGCTGGTGGTGAGGCGGGCCTTTCCTTTATCGGCCAGCGATCCTGCCTGGCGGGCCGCCAGCGCCCCGGCAGCCCCGACCAGACCCAGCAGGCCGATTTGACCCTCAGAATAGTCCCACTCCGGCGACGACAGTAAGAACGCCATAGAGGTCCAGAGGACGCTGAAGTTAGCAAAGACCAGGCAGCCGGTAATGGCCCGCGTACGCAGTATGGGATGCCCGGCATAGAGGCTGAAGACCGATCCGAGCAGCTGCCCATAATGAAGCGGCACCGACTGCTTATAGCGTGGCAGCCCGCGCCACAGGGCCAGAGCCATCAGCACCATCATCACGCTGGCGACCCAGTACACCGTCCGCCAGTCGCCCAGCTGGGCCAGGCCACCCGCGACGGTGCGTGCCAGCAGGATCCCCAGCAGCAGGCCGCTCATTACCGTGCCCACCACTTTGCCGCGCTTCTCCGGTGCCGCAAGCGTGGCGGCCAGCGGGACAAGGATTTGTGCCACGACGGAGAATAATCCGGTCAGCACGGTACCCAGCAGCAGCAGGGGCAGCGATGACGAAAGCGCGATGATCACCATACCGCCCGCCGCCAGCAGGCTCATAGAGACGATCAGCCCCCGGCGTTCCAGCATATCGCCCAGCGGAACCAGCAGAAGTAACCCGGCCGCATAGCCCAGCTGTGCGGTAGTCACAATAAAGCCGGCCTGATGAAATGAGAGCGAAAAGGTCTGCGCAATGGTCGCCAGCAGGGGCTGGACATAATAGTTACAGGCAACGGAGAGACCGGTGGCGATCGACATCAGGGCGACGAGGGCAGGGTTCAGGCCGGGGTGGGGGGATTTCATAACAACCCATATGAGTGTGTGAATTGTCCTAGAGGCTAATAATAACCCAAATAACTATTTCACTCACATGATTATTGACAGGACAAACCAGTTCGCGGCGGGGCCACGCCTTGTCGCCCGATTGGAAAAGGGCCGACCTTAAAAAAGGCCGGCCCCTGCACACGTCTTACCGTGGGGAAAAGTGCCGGGGCTAGCGTCGTAACGGCTGCCCCGGGCGGGGAATTATTGACCCGCCGCCAGCGCGTCTTTTACCCAGCCATCAAACTGCGCCTGGTGCGCTTTGATCCAGCCGTCAACGTGAGCGTTGATATCCGCTTCGGAAGACTGGCCCTGATGCATACGTGAGTTCTGGGCATTAATGTCCGTGATCGGCAGCTTCATTTCAGAGAACAGCTTGGCCGCCGCCGGATTTTTCTCCGCCCAGGCTTTGTTGGCGACAATGTGCATGGTGTTTACCGGGAAGCCATAGTTCGCCCCGTTTGGCAGTTTGGTATCCACGTCTTTCTGCTCGCCAGGCATGGACGAGAACGGCACCTGCAGCCAGACAACGTCGCGTCCCGGCACCATCACATCACTCACCCAGTAGGGCGTCCAGGTGTAGTAGAGCACGGGTTTACCCTCTTTGAAGCGGGTAATGGTATCCGCGATCATGGCAGAGTAGTTCCCCTGATTATGCTCAACGCTTTTGCTCAAATCGAAGGCGTTAATCTGGTGGTTAATCACCGCTTCGCAGCCCCAGCCCGGAGTACAGCCTGTCAGGTCCGCTTTAACGTTCCCGTTAGTATCAAAGAGCTTTGCCAGCTTGGGATCTTTCAACTGCTCAATGTTGGTGATGTGGTATTTCTCAGCAGTTTTTTTATCGATCAGATAACCCTGTGCGGCACCCTGCACATAAGTCCCCTGACGATAGAGTTTTGCATCTCCGCCCGAGGCTTTATACATATCATCATGCAGTGGCTGCCAGTTCACGGCGGTGAAGGTGGCATCGCCGGAAGCAAGGGAGGTATAGCCTACGTTGTAGTCAACTTCGCTGGGGGCCTCAACGGTGTAACCCAGCTTTTCCAGCGCGCGGCTGACCAGCAGCGTCTGGAAGGTTTCTTCTGTAATGGTGCTTTGTACTGGCTTCACCGTTATGCCTTTACCCGGCAGATCGGCGGCGGAAACCTGAGCAGCGGCCAGCGTAGCGAACGCGGCGGCCAGCAGTGTCATTTTTCTCATAGTCATAAGTACCTTCTTATTATTCAGTTTTACAGAATGGGCGGGTGAGCAGACCCAGAGGGCCGCTGGCGTACCAGCGACGGTTGCCACGGCTGCGGCTGTCGCGTCCCAGCGACTGCGTCAGGCGGTCAAGAATAATGGCCAGGATGACAATGCCGACGCCACCCACGGTGGCCAGGCCCATATCGAGGCGGCCAATGCCGCGCAGCACCATTTGACCCAGACCACCGACGGCGATCATCGAGGCGATCACCACCATCGACAGCGCCAGCATCAGCGTCTGATTGACCCCGGCCATGATGGTCGGCATCGCCAGAGGAAGCTGCACTTTGAACAGCATCTGGCGCGGGCTGGCACCGAAAGATTCCGCGGCTTCGATCAGGTCGGCAGGGACCTGTTTGATCCCGAGGATGGTCAGACGGACAATCGGCGGCAGGGCAAAGATAATCGTCACCACCACGCCCGGCACGTTACCGATACCGAACAGCATGACGATAGGCACCAGATAAACGAAGGCTGGTGTCGTCTGCATGGCATCCAGCAGCGGGCGGATAATCTTAGCCGCCCTCTGGCTGCGGGCCAGCCAGATGCCCATCGGTAAACCAATAATGATGCAGAACAGCAGGGCGGTCAGCACCAGTGCCAGCGTCACCATAGCCTGTGACCAGGCCCCTATCGCGCCAATGGCGATCAGGGACACCAAAGTGGCCACCCCCATGCCGAAGCTGGAAAGTTGCCAGGCGATCAGTGCAAACACGATAATCGCCACCGGCGCGGGCATACCCAGCAGCAGATTCTGGAAGGCGCTGAGGATATAGTCCACCGGCAGTCGAATACCCTGGAACAGCGGACGGAAGTGCGTCACCACCCAGTCGATGGCCGTGGTCACCCAACTGTCGAGCGGGATCAGCGTTTTATGAAAGGGATCGAGGAGGTTAAAATGCTCTGCCTGGGGAGCCGGCGCGCTGTTCAGCCAGTCACTGCCAGCGGCGGCATCATGGCCGCCGGCCGGGGCGGTCCCCCAGGCATCACCGCCACCGCTGGCGGCAGCATCGTGAGCTGGCTGGCTGGTCGCAGCATCCGTGGGATTACCCCAGGGATCGCTGCTGCTGGCGGCGGCCTGTCCGCTCTCTGTCGGTGCAGCGTTTTGTGTGGTGCTGGTATCCCACGGGTTACTGGTTTGTTCACTCATGGCTGGCCTCCGTCACGGTCTAATGCCTGCAACAACATACCTTTGGAAATAATGCCAACGTACTGCCCCTCTTCACCGACGATCGGTACCGCACAAGGTGCCTGCGCCACGTGAGATAGCAGATCGCTTAATGAGGTTTCGGCAGGCATGGCGGCCGGGCTCTCCAGCAGCGCATGATCCAGGCCTTCACCGGCGGCCAGGGCGGCCTTCAGGGAATCGATGGAAACCGTACCGACGAAGCGCTGTTTTTCCAGCACATAACCGTACTCGCGGTCGTTATCCTGCAACAGCTTGATGGCGGAACGGGGGCCAAAACCGGGGGCTTTACGGATCAGTGCTGCAGCGCTGCGGCGGGCAATATCTTTCGCACTGAAGACGTGGCTGATATCCACGCCGCGGAAGAAGGTGCGTACGTAATCGTTGGCCGGATTATTGAGAATTTCATCCGGCGTACCGACCTGAATCACCTCTCCTCCCTGCATAATCGCAATGCGATCACCGATGCGCATGGCTTCATCAAGATCGTGGGAAATAAAGACGATGGTGCGCTGGTGGCGGGACTGCAATTTCACCAGTTCATCCTGCATTTCGGTACGGATTAAGGGATCGAGCGCGGAGAAGGCCTCATCCATTAATAATATGTCGGGATTAATGGCCAGGGCGCGGGCTAATCCGACGCGCTGACGCATCCCACCGGAGAGTTCATCAGGGTAGGCATGAGCATAATTATCCAGCCCGACCTGACGCAGCGCATCCAGGGCTTTTTCCTGTCGCTCCTGCAGGGGGGTTCCGGCTAATTCCATGCCAAAGGCCGCATTATTTAATACCGTCATATGCGGCATTAATGCGAAGGACTGAAATACCATGCTGATCTTATTTCTGCGGACCTGACGCAATGCGCTGTCAGATATTTTAGCAATATCCTCGCCATCAATAATGACCTGGCCGCGGGTGGGTTCTATCAGACGATTGAGAAGGCGAACCATAGTGGATTTTCCGGAACCGGATAACCCCATGATGACAAAAATCTCGCCTTCTTCAATGGCCAGACTGGCGTTTTTCACGCCAAGAGAGAGTCCGGTTTTTTCCAGAAGTGCTTCTTTGCTTATCCCTTTTTCGATGTGCTTAAATGCGCGCTCGGGGTTTTCCCCAAAAACTTTATATAAGTTTTTCACTTCAAGTTTAATAGCCATGCATTAATTAATTTCCTGGTAATTGGTTAGTTTTATCTATTTTACTCTTCTGTGTAGTTAAATATTAACGGCCTATACCGTAGCACACTGAGAATCTGAGACAACCCTAAATGGACCGAATGGAAATGAGGTGTGAGATGCCAGTCCCGGCTAATGCCAGAGCAGATAAGGGATGAGAGCCAATGAGGGGAGTCTGAAAAAAATGAATATCTCGCTAAGAATCATCCTCTGTATCGATAAATTAGCCTGCTGCGGGCAGAGGGGAAGCGGCGATATATCGTCAGAAAACTGCCATATTCATGTCATCTAAAAAGAAGTGAGAGGCTGAAAACTAATAATTAATTAAACCGGCAAGGAAAGAAAGAGGGCTGCCGCTGGCAGCCATTGCTGAAGAGATTAAAAGTCCCAGTCTGCGTCTTCGGTATCGACGGCTTTTCCCATCACATATGAGGAGCCGGAGCCAGAGAAGAAATCGTGGTTTTCATCGGCGTTAGGTGACAGCGCCGAAAGGATGGCCGGATTAACGTCGGTCATCTCAGCGGGGAAGAGCGCCTCGTAGCCGAGGTTCATCAGGGCCTTGTTCGCATTGTAATGGAGGAATTTTTTAACATCCTCCTGCCAGCCCACGCCCTGGTACAGATCATCGGTATACGCCAGTTCGTTCTCATACAGCGCCAGCAGCAGTTCAATGGCGAACTGTTGCAGTTCCTCTTTGCGCGCCGGGCTTTGCGTCTCCAGCGCCTTCTGGTATTTGTAGCCGATATAATACCCATGTACGGCTTCGTCTTTAATAATCAGCCGAATAAGATCCGCCGTATTGGTCAGCTTGCCCCGGCTTGACCAGTACATCGGTAGGTAGAACCCGGAATAAAACAGGAAGGATTCAAGGAAGACACTGGCAATTTTCTTCTTCAGCGGATCGTTTTCAGCATAGTGCTGAAGAATAATCTCCGCCTTACGCTGCAGAGGAGCATTCTCTTCGCTCCAGGCGTAGGCTGCATCCACGTCGCTGGTGTGACAGAGGGTAGAGAAGATCGAACTGTAGGAGCGGGCATGGACCGCCTCCATAAAGCTGATGTTCGACATCACCGCTTCTTCGTGTGGCGTCAGCGCATCCGCCATCAGCGCCGGTGCGCCGAGGGTGTTCTGAATGGTATCCAGCAGGGTCAGACCGGTGAATACGCGAATGGTCAGCTGCTGCTCATTGTGATTCAAAGCGTTCCACGCCGGAATGTCGTTAGACAGCGGCACTTTTTCCGGCAACCAGAAATTACTGGTCAGGCGGTTCCAGACCTCCAGGTCCTTGTCGTCTTCGATTTTGTTCCAGTTAATGGCGTGAACTTTTTTTAATTTCATAGTGGTATCTTATTTTCGGACCGGCAGCGCCAGCCCGCGATGGTAAAGGGAAACTACAGTGAGCAGGAGACGCAGCCTTCCACTTCCGTGCCCTGCAGCGCCATCTGGCGCAGACGAATGTAGTACAGCGTCTTGATGCCTTTCTTCCAGGCGTAGATCTGCGCCTTATTGATATCGCGCGTGGTGGCGGTATCGCGGAAGAACAGCGTCAGGGAGAGTCCCTGATCGACATGGCGGGTGGCTTCAGCGTAGGTATCGATGATCGCTTCCGGGCCAATGTCGTACGCATCCCGGTAGAACGCCTGATTGTCGTTATTCATAAACGGTGCCGGGTAATAGACGCGGCCGGTTTTGCCTTCTTTGCGGATCTCGATGCGCGACACAATCGGATGAATGCTCGACGTCGCGTGGTTGATGTAGGAGATCGACCCCGTTGGCGGAATAGCCTGTAAATTCTGGTTGTATAACCCGTGCTGCATCACGGCGTCTTTCAGTGCCTGCCAATCCGACTGCGTCGGCACAGCAATTCCGGCGCTGGCGAACAGCGCGGCAACCTTCTGCGTGCGCGGCTGCCAGCGCTGCTCAACGTACTGATTAAAGTATTCGCCGCTGGCGTAGCGTGAATTTTCGAAGCCGCTGAAGCAGGTGCCGCGCTCGTGTGCCAGCAGGTTTGAGGTGCGCAGGGCATGGTAGGTCACCGTGTAGAAATAGATATTGGTGAAATCCAGCCCCTCTTCCGAACCGTATTGAATGCCTTCGCGCGCGAGGTAACCGTGCAGGTTCATCTGCCCCAGGCCAATAGCGTGCGACTGCGCATTCCCCTGTTCGATAGACGGCACCGAGTGGATGTGGCTCTGGTCAGACACCGCCGTCAGGCCACGCACCGCAATCTCAATGGTGCGGGCGAAGTCCGCCGAATCCATCGCATGGGCGATATTCAGTGAGCCCAGATTGCAGGAGATATCCTTGCCGATACGCTTATAGCTGAGATCGTCATGGTATTCGGTCGGGGTGTTCACCTGCAGGATCTCTGAACACAGGTTGCTCATATTAATGCGGCCGTGGATCGGATTGGCGCGGTTGACCGTATCTTCAAACATGATGTACGGATAGCCGGACTCAAACTGGATTTCGGCCAGTGTCTGGAAGAACTCACGCGGATTAATAAAGGTGCGGCGGATACGTTCGTCGGCCAGCATCTCATCATATTTCTCGCTGATGCTGATATCGGCAAACGGCAGGCCATAGATGCGCTCAACGTCATACGGGGAGAACAGGGCCATCGGCTGGTTGTCTTTGGCCAGCTGGAACGTTACATCGGGGATCACCACGCCGAGAGAGAGCGTTTTGATACGAATTTTTTCATCGGCGTTTTCGCGTTTGGTATCAAGGAAGCGCAGAATATCCGGGTGGTGTGCATTCAGATAGACCGCGCCAGCACCCTGACGTGCGCCGAGCTGATTAGCGTATGAGAAGGCATCTTCCAGCATCTTCATCACCGGGATCACCCCGGAAGACTGATTTTCAATGCGCTTGATCGGCGCGCCGGACTCCCGCAGGTTGGAAAGCAGGAACGCCACGCCGCCGCCACGTTTGGACAGTTGCAGCGCCGAATTCACTGCGCGGCCAATCGACTCCATATTGTCTTCGATGCGTAGCAGGAAGCAGGAGACCAGCTCACCGCGCTGCTGTTTACCACAGTTGAGAAAGGTGGGCGTCGCCGGCTGGAAACGACCGGCGAGGATCTCATCGGTCAGCGAACGAGCCAGCGTCTGGTCCCCTTTTGCCAGCGTCAGGGCCACCATACAGACGCGTTCGGTGAAGCCTTCCAGATAGCGTTTTCCATCAAAGGTTTTCAGCGTGTAGCTGGTGTAAAACTTCCAGGCTCCGAGAAACGTCTGGAAGCGGAAGCGCCGCTCATAAGCCTGTTGGAACAACGAGCAGACAAACTCAAACGGATAGGCATTCAGGACGTCAGCTTCGTAGTAGCCTTCGGAAACCAGATACTGCAGGCGTTCAGCGATCGAGTCGAACTGAACGCTGTTGGGGATCACGTGCTGGATAAAATACTGGCGCGTGGCCTCACGGTCCTTTTCAAACTGAATATGACCGTCGGCATCGTAAAGATTCAGCATCGCATTAAGCGCATGATAATCCGGTACTGTCGCCGTAGCCTCTATGAGTGTGCTGTCTGTTGCTGCCAAAATTGGGTTACTCCCTTGTAGACGTTAGCGAGGTCGTCAGAGGTGCCCATCAGCTCGAAGCGATAGAGGTAAGGCACCTGACATTTACGCGCGATAATGTCGCCAGCCAGGCAGTAAGCCTCGCCAAAATTGCGGTTGCCAGCGGCGATCACGCCGCGGATCAGCTGACGATTATGGGTATCGTTTAAAAACTGAATAACCTGTCTGGGGACGGCCCCCTGTGCCGTCCCCCCACCGTAGCTGGGCACCACCAGAATATAGGGCTGGTCAACCTGCAGATGTTGCGCATGATCTACGGGGATGCGGGCAGCGGGCAGGTTCAGACGGGTGATAAAACGATGGGTATTCTCAGACAGGCTGGAAAAGTACACCAGCGTGGTCATGACGTTATCCCCGCGCTGCGGCCTGATGGCTCAGTGCCAGAATTTTGTCCGGGCGGAAACCGCTCCAGTGATCCTGCTCTGCCATCACCACGGGGACCTGACGGTAGCCGAGGGACTTCAGCGTCTCAACGTGTGCCGGTTCACTGTCCAGATTGATCAGCTGGTAGTTAATACCGTTTTTGTCCATGGCGTTTTTCGTCGCGTTGCACTGGACACAGTTATCTTTAGTGTAAATAATAATGCGCATGATTCGTATTCACCTTATGGGCCGGTTATCGCAAGTTACTGGCGCTGATTTACTGCCCGGTGAGCGCCGCCACTGCCACACCATATTGTGTGGTCCTGATGGTTTGAATACTAGATATAGTGCGTTAAGAATGCAACCACACAACATATAGGTTTTTCGTATTTATTTATCCGGCTCACACACAAGCCTTGCGCCACAAGGCGTCAACCCATTTGAAAATAAATATGGCAAAAAAAAGCCCGCAGCTTTTGCTACGGGCTTCGCAATATTGCGTCTTTAATGCACTATCTGCCAGTGGTGCTGGTGGCGATCAGGGCACCAACGATGATACCCAGGGCGGCACCGATGCCCACGCCGTGCCAGGGTTTTTCGCGCACATAGTCATCTACATGGCCACCGGCATCTCTGGCTGCCTGGGTGACGCGGTTCCGGCCGTGAAGTTTAGCCCGGGTTTCTTTCAGCAGGGATTCGGCCCGTGAGCGCGCGTGGTCCGCTTCTTCCTTAGATTTGCTGCCCCAGGACTTCAACAGATCGTCCAGGCTGTCAGCCAGCAAAGAAACATCCTGATTCAGGTCGATCTCGTCATTTTTTGGTGTCCGGTTGAACATTTTTTGCTCCCTTGATCTGAAAAAGTACTATTAAGTATAGAACAGGCTCACAAAACGCCATGCCATGCGCGGCGTTTATGGACTAATCCGAAAGCCCTGCTGTGTCGCCTGTTGTAAGGTTGCGGGGTTAGCAGACTGAGAGGAGCAAGCATGTATTTACGACCTGATGAGGTAGCTCGCGTACTGGAAAAGGCGGGATTTGAAATGGATGCGGTCACCGCAAAAACTTACGGCTACCGCCGCGGCGAGGACTATGTTTACGTCAACCGTGAGGCGCGTCTGGGTCGTACCGCCCTGGTGATCCACCCGACGCTCAAGGAGCGAAGCCAGGCTATTACTGCGGCATCGTCAGATGTGAAAACCTGCGATCATTACGTGCGCTTCCCGATGTATCTGGCGGGGGAAAACAACGATCACTACGGGATCCCCCACGGTTTCAGTTCGCGCATGGCGCTGGAACGCTATCTGGAAAGGATGTTTGGCTAATTTTTCAACGCGTTGCATTCGCCGGACTGAATCGGTATAACGCGGGCAACTGGCCATAAAGGCGTCCCTACGGATTGACAGCATCATGCAGCAGCAACAGCAGGCCCCCCGGCAGTTCAAACGCAGTATGAAAGCACGCCATCTGGTGATGCTTTCCCTCGGTGGCGTGATTGGCACCGGACTCTTTTTTAATACCGGCTATATTATCTCCACGACAGGTGCTGCTGGCACACTGCTGGCCTACCTGATCGGGGCGCTGGTGGTCTGGCTGGTGATGCTCAGTCTCGGAGAGCTTTCGGTGGCGATGCCTGAAACCGGTGCTTTCCACGTCTATGCTGCCCGCTATCTCAGCCCGGGCACCGGCTATACCGTCGCCTGGCTGTACTGGCTGACGTGGACGGTAGCACTGGGCTCCAGCCTGACAGCCGCCGGTTTCTGTATGCAGTACTGGTTCCCCGATTCCCCGGTCTGGCTGTGGTGTCTGCTGTTCTGCGTGCTGATCTTTCTGCTGAATGTCGTCTCCTCGCGCTTCTTTGCGGAGGCCGAGTTCTGGTTCTCTGTGGTCAAAGTGATCACCATTCTGGCGTTTCTGATGCTGGGTGGGGCGGCGATGTTTGGATTTATTCCGCTGCGGGACGGCACCCCGGCACCGTTTTTCCACCATCTCACTGCGTCGGGCTGGTTTCCGCACGGCGTACTGCCGATCCTGATGACCATGGTGGCGGTCAACTTTGCTTTCTCCGGTACGGAGCTGATCGGCATCGCCGCCGGTGAAACGGAAGAGCCACATAAAGTCCTGCCGCTGGCGATCCGCACCACGGTAGTACGTCTGATCATCTTCTTTGTCGGTACGGTACTGATCCTCGCCAGCCTGATCCCGATGGATCAGGCCGGGATTGTAAAAAGCCCCTTTGTCATGGTCTTTGAAAAGATCGGGCTGCCGTACGCGGCTGATGTGATTAACTTTGTGATCCTCACGGCGATCCTCTCTGCCGCCAATTCCGGACTCTATGCCTCTGGCCGGATGCTGTGGTCACTGGCTAATCAGCAGACGCTGCCCGCCTGCTTCACTCGTCTGACGCGGCGCGGCATCCCGCTGGTGGCGATCTCCGTCAGTATGCTGGGCGGTCTGCTGGCGCTGCTTTCCAGCGTGGTGGCCGCGGATACGGTGTTTGTGGCGCTGTCGGCTATATCGGGTTTTGCCGTGGTGGCGGTGTGGATGAGTATTTGCGCTTCACACTACCGCTTTCGCCGCGCGTGGCTGCGGGAAGGACATGGCGAAAGCGAGCTGAAGTACCGCGCGCCCTGGTTCCCGCTGACGCCTCTGCTGGGCTTCAGCCTGTGCCTGCTGGCGTGTATCGGGCTGGCATTTGACCCCGACCAGCGTATCGCGCTGTGGTGCGGCCTGCCGTTTGTGGCGCTGTGCTATGCGGCGCACTGGCTGACGCAGCGACGCCGCAGGCGTCTGCCGGAACCGCGCCCCGTCCCAGGCGTCAATGGCTGAATAAACCCCCAATTAGCCGCGCTATTAGCCCGCTAGTTTGCCGAAGGTGGCGCGTAGACTGTTAGCATGATGGACTCAGGCAGGATAAATGATGAAACGGCTGATTGCAGCGCTGGCAGCAGCGTGGATGTTGAGTGGCTGCGCCACGATTGTCGGTAGCGAAACGCAGGACGTCACCTTACAGACGCAGCCTCCGGGGGTGAAGTTTGTGGTGCAGGACGAGACCGGTAAAGCGGTCGCCGAAGGCTATACGCCGAAAACTGTGACGCTGATGAAGTCCAACGGTAACTACTTTGGCAAGAAGAAGTACCTGGTCATGCTGGAACGTCAGGGCTATGTACCGCAGACGCTGCCGCTGAAAGAGAGCGCCAACCTGTGGTATCTGCTGGGGAATATCCCGCTGCTGGGCTTCCCGGGCTGGCTGTTGGTCGACCCGTTCTACGGGGGGATGTATAAGATTGAACCGGAACGCGTTCAGACCATTATGAATCCGGTCGGTGCACGCGGCGGCTGACTCAACAACGGCAGGTCGGGTGAACCCTCCTGCCGTTTTTCTTTACTGCGCGGTGGTTTTTACCATGCTGTGTGCTGGTTTGAATTTTTCCAGATACTGATGCTGGAAGATGCACATGCGAATGGTATTACGGTATTCACCGTTGATAAAGAATTCGTGGATCAGCTCACCTTCAATTTCAAAGCCCAGCTTGCGGTAAATGTGGATCGCCTTTTCGTTCTCTTTATCGACGATCAGGTAGAGTTTATACAGGTTCAGCACCGAAAAACCGTACTCCATCGCCAGCTTCGCGGCCTTACTGGCCAGACCCTTGCCCTGATGGCTGGGGGCGATAATAATCTGAAATTCTGCACGACGGTGGATGTGGTTAATCTCTACCAGTTCCACCAGCCCGGCGTTACCCCCATCATGCTCAACGACAAACCGCCGCTCACTCTGGTCATGGATATGCTTGTCATAAAGATCGGACAGCTCAACAAACGCCTCGTAGGGCTCTTCAAACCAGTAGCGCATGACGCTGGCGTTGTTATCCAGCTGATGGACAAACCGCAGGTCTTCACGCTCCAGAGGACGCAGTTTCACGCTGTGATCAACAGACTTAGCCGACATAAAAATTCCTTTTCGGGGATGCAATATTGCCGGGGAGTATAACGGTTTATCACAGGTAAAAAAAACGCGCCCGAAGGCGCGTTGCGTGACGCTTTTTACCGGAACAGGATGTGACCTTGATTTTCAGTCACGCCGGGGTCATCAGAAGTTGTAACCCACCACCAGGTAATAACCGAAGCCGTTCGACTTAACGTTAAAATCGCCTTTGCCAAAGTTCAGCTCGGTGCCGTCATTCCACTGGCCGCCGTTGTGGAAGTAACGCGCCACGACGGAGTAGTGCCAGTGGTCGTAGCCCAGCGAGAGAATATGGCTGGAGGCAATCGAGTTGCTGGTGCGCGCGGGCGCGGAGTTATCCCCAAGGTCAGAACCCCAGTCAAAGTTAGTGAAGCCGATATAGCTCAGGTTGCCGCCCCACAGCTGAGTCAGCGGCACGAAGTATTTCACCTTGAAGCGGTATCCGTCCCACTGATTTTCGTTGGCTGCACCGTAGTTCGCCCACTGATATTTTGCGTACACGTTCAGCGACAGGCCGACGTCGGAATGGGTGTCGATATCGGTACCCAGGCCCATATACCAGGTGTTCTGGCGGTTGGCACGGTTGTCACCCATATCGTAGATATAGTTGTTGGCGAAGTACCACTCTTTGAACGGGCCAAACGCCAGGCTGGTGCCGGTCAGTTTGTCGATGGAGAAGCGCGGTTCGATCTCCATAAAGAACGGGGAGCCGTCATCCCATGCGCCGACGTCGTTACCGTTGCCCACCCCGAAGAATTTAGGCACATCAATATAGCCGTAGAAATCGAACCAGTCTTTTTTCGCAAAGGCTTCGTATTCCAGATAAACGTCATTGTTCAGCTGAGGCCCGAAGCGGGTGTGATAGCTGCCGACCACATTGACGCTCTGATGCCACCAGTCAGAAACATACTCCGGACTGCTGGTTTCAGCGAATGAGGAGTGGGTATAAGAGAGCGCTGCCAGCGCGCCAGCCATCATAATTTTATATTTCATTATTATTACCACATGCTCTGAGACCCGGCTCTGTAGCCAGCGCGCTGGTTGGGTCAGGTTATCTACGGCGACAAATGGGTGATTAAGATTACGAAAAAAACACCCGCCATCATTGCTGCGGCAGTGTGCCGCTAACAGCGTGTTAGGAAATAGAGATTGCTCACACTTGTCAAATTCTGTTTCATTTCAATTCAGCTAAAGTGTGATTCAAATCACAAAAAATCCACGGCAGTACGGAACTTAATCAGAAAAGGGGTTTTGCCGTCGCCAGGCAGCAAGGTAAACGGTTGCCTGGTGATTTCTCAGGTTCAGGGTAAAAACGAGGGGCGTCGGCGGTAAAAAAGGATGGCGCTGTTTTCTGCTCAGTCATAAGGCGGGCTTATGCGTCATCGGGGTGGCAACCCTCTATGCCCTAACGACAGGCATCCCCTTTTGCGGCCAGATGATCGCGGTCGGCTTGCTCTGCCTGCTGCGCCAGCTGGGCAAAATCCCCGTACTGGTACATCAGCTGCGGGGTGGGTAAATTCACCATATTCTTTCCGGGCCAGATTTCCAGCCGCGCAAAACCGGAAAGAGGCTGCTGGTTAAAGTGGTTGGGCAGCGTCAGCCAGAGTTCGGGGACGCTGTCTGCCGGACGGGAAGGGAGGCGGCGGTCGAGGGTGCTGTAGTTACGGCGCAGGACGAGGAATTTATCCGGCAGGCGGCAGCGGCTGTTCCACCACGATCCGTCGATCATATCAAAGTGGAAGCGGGTCTCTTTGGGGCTGACCGCCAGCAGCTGTGCCAGAGCCTGGGGGATCATCTGTGCCATTGATGCCTCGTACTGCGTCAGCGAGGTGCCCCCTCCGTGGGATAGAAGGTCGATCGCAATACGTGCGCCCAGCAGGTTTGAATAGAGATCTTCCGGGGAAAAGGCCGAGACCCCTTCTGAATAGCCCGGTACGGATTCAAAGCCGTACCACTGCGCCACTTCATGCCAGACCGCCAGCTGGAAGGCGAGATGGGCTGCCAGCCGGATCGCCAGGTTATAGCGGTCCAGCGCGTTAGCTGGCGGGGTAAAGTGCCCCAGCCGGATGATGCGCTGGCCCAGCTCATCAGGCAGCGTGAGGGTGCCCGCCTGGCCCAGCTGCGGCAAAATGCGGGTAAACAGCCACAGCGTGTTATCCGCGGTGTCGCGCACGTGGGCGAGGTCAATAAACCCTCCGCGCCGGGTGTAGACAATTCCGTCGTGCTCACTGTTCAGCCCGGTCAGGGTCATGATGATACTGTCCCAGCTGTCGTTGTAGTGATGCCTGCCCGTATTGTCCGCAGCCACCACGTTACCGAACTGAATAAAGGGCACCGGGATGCCTAAAAATTTTGCCTGCACATCATAGCCGAAGGCGCAGCAGGGCCGCAGGCCATCCGGGGGCGACAGAGTAGGCAGGGTGGGCCAGACCTGGGTCGCCAGGGCCGCCGGCTGCCGGAGATCTCCTGTTTTTAAGGCGGAGGCGGCCGGGACCGGGACCTGGCAGGCATTTAACACCAGGGTTAACAGCACCCATCTCTTTTTCATCAGAACGCTTCCCCAACCTGGAAATAGAACCCCGTGCTTTTCTCGCCTACGCCGTAGTCAAAGCGCAGATTCATGCTTTTTTTAATCTCAAAGCGATAACCGACGCCGACGGTAGGAAGCCAGTGGCCGTCAGCGACATTGTGGACGTCAGAAGACATACTGCCTGCACCAACCCAGGCGACAACACCGTGCCGCCAGCTCAGTTTTTTACGCAGTTCAAGCTGGGTCGTCACAATATTACGATCGCGGTAACGCCCTTCGTAATAACCCCGCAGGTGATGGCTGTCCCCTAAAAAGCCGGTCATTGTCCAGGGGACATTGCCCCCGGCGAACCGGCCGTACAGCTCCCACGCCAGCAGGGTGGTAGGGGTCAGGGGATGATATAGATCGTACTGCGTATCCCAGACGTCAAAGCGGTTATCGCTGCCTAAGGTCGGAGTATATCGGGTATAGCTGATATTGAGCAGCTGTCCGCGCGAAGGATTGATGGTGACATCCCGCGTGTCATAGCTGAACAACAGGCTGGCCCCGATGTTCATCTCACTTAAGCGCACCGGGTGCTGAAAGAAGCTTCCTGCTGCTTTTTTTTCTAACCCGGTCGCTTTCTGGTCGTCGAAGGAACCGCCCACCCCGACGTAGGTATTCGCCCCCAGCCGGTAGAGGATTTTGGGCGTCAGGGTAACGGAGCGGGCGTTATAGGACTGCTTTCCCCGCTGATGTCGCCCGGCCTGGTAACCGACGCCCCAGTAATCCAGCGGACGATGGCTCAGGTCCCCGTTGAGAAAAAAACGCCACCGATCCTGATGAAAAAAGGTGTAGTTTTCGTAACCCACACCAAACGCGCCCGTTGAGCTACCAAAGCCGGTGAGGGATAACGACGACAGCGGTGAAGACTGCGGACGATCGTCGGGATGGTAAAACCCGACGGCAGCAACACCGATGCCCACGCCCAGCTCCGGGGTATAAAAGGGTCCCGGCACCACCCCCCAGTCGATACCTTTATGCAAATCGGCCTCCTGCGTGCTGAACCTGCTCAGGTATCTGTCCACCGTCGGCCTGCTTAACAGCAGGGTGCCCTGGGACAGTGACGGAATGAGAAACAAAGTCATTAATAGCCCAATGTTAGCCCACATGTTTAGAAACGAAACTCGCCACCAACCATTACGCTGTTACGTTTTTCAAAGCCCACCTCGGTAATCACGTTGAAGTTACGCGTAATTTCGTACTGCCCGCCGACCAGAATATTCCAGGGAGACTGCAAATGCTGCTTAACGCGAAAGCGGCCCTGGTCGTCTTTATTGACGAAGTTCACCAGCTGTACCAGGTTTTGCGGCATGTTCAGATTACCCAGGCTGCCTCTGAAGTCCTGAGAGACATCCTGATACATACTGCCGACCCACACGCTGGCGTGCGATACCGGGATGGAGAAGCGTTCAAATCCTGGCACGGTGAAGCGATAACCGACGCGCGGCGTGAAGGTGAAAGCCGACGTACTGCCATCAAGAATGTCGAAGTCTGTACGGGTATAGTTGAAATCCAGCGTGCCGAACCAGTTGTGATACCCATAGGCCAGCGTTGTGCCGCCGCCGTAGGTGGTTCCCTTAAATTTCAGCGTAAAATTGAGGTTCTTGAGCTGCGGGGGGCAGGCACCCACCGCGCAGACGGAGACATCAGAGACCGAGCTCCCTTTTGTATGGCCAATAATGCCGTAGACATTCATAAAGGGAAATAACCAGGTATCCAGCCTGGCATTCTCGGTTTTGGACCTTTCCCGGGTATGGCCGACGTTAATATTAAACAGATCGTTGCCAATCGGGATCGGTGCCATGCCGGGAAACAGTGAAGGGATTTTAAGGTTAGAGAAATTGATACTGTTAACCTTAATATTCTGACGCATGTTCATGTAATTAAAACCAATCCCATAGGGATCGGGTAAGTCATAACCGCGGCGGCGTATCTCTTTACCAAAAAAGGGCAGAGGGCCAGTGGTTTCACCAAACAGATCGGGTGAACGTTGTGGTTTTTGATCGTCCAGGACCATCAGAGGGTCGGTATCTCCATGATAATCCAGCGAGTCAGGTATCATCGCATTAGGCACACCCGCAAAGGCCGGCACCAGCGGTGCAGAGCAGAGCAGGAAACCGGCAATAATATTGACTTTAGTGTTTGGCTGTTTCTTCATTTATTACAATCCATGTATGTGCTGGGAAGGGATCGCAGGAGCATAGCGACAGTCCTCTCCCTTTTCATTCCAGAAAATGCGATATTTCCGCGGCAGGCATGGCTTTTTATTAATTGTAATTCTTTATGTTTTATTAATCACTGGCTGGCAGTTTAATTACCGGGATAAGTCTGGCAATTAACCGGTTTGAGTAACGCGGAGAAGGCAATGTTTTTACATTTAATGCTTGCTATGACACAGATAAAATAAATAAGGGATCATCACTCGCGGGAAGGGAAGAGAGCAGAACGCCCTGGTACAGGACGTTCTGGCGCGTCATTAGCGGGTTAATTCTGCTTCAGCCTCGCGAAGTTCTTCGCGGGCTTCATCCCGTTTTTTCGTTTTTTTATCGATTTTTTCCTGTCTGCCATCGGCTTTGGCTTCGGTCAGCTCCTGCTCACGCTCCTGCACTTTACGCTGTTTTTCTGCCACCTTTGCCTGACGCTCTTTCAGCAGGCTGCTGTCTGTGCAGTGGTCGGTGACTTCCTTCAGCGCTTTCTTCAGGCCTGCCACGCGGTGCGGATTACTCTGCTGTTCCGCGTACTGGATTTCCTGCTGGATACTTTGCTGTTTAGCCGCGCAGCCGGTCAGCGCGGCGCTGGCCTGCACGGAAAAAAAACAGCTGGCGATAAGGGTTGAGCTAAGAATAATCAGGTGCTTTTTCATTGTTATCCTAAATTTGCGGTGTGGTGACCGCTATTATACCTGGCGTTCTTAAGAGATCCTTATCACCACACATTGTTTGTGCCATTGCTGCGGGAAGTGCCCGGGACGCAGGCAAAAAAAAGCCCACAGGTGAACCTGCGGGCTGTGAGCGCTGCCGATGCTGGCTGTCAGTCGTCTTCGTCGTCCCGCTCTTTGCTGGCGCGCTGGCGGTCATAAAATTCATCTTCGGCGGCAATGATCTCATCCATCAGGGAGCCCATATCCACTTCATGTGTCTCTTCAACAAACAGGCCGGTGAGCGCCACTTCCGGGGTGAGTTTGCCGTCTTCATACAGCATCCATATCTCTTTGGCATAGCGCGTCTTCAGGAGCTGCGGCGCGTACTGGCCATAGTAGGCGGTGATGTTATTCACATCACGTTCAAACATGGATTCTGCCAGGTTGTTGGCCGCCGCATCAACAGCCTGCGGCAGATCGATAATCACCGGGCCCCGGGCATCGAGCAGCACGTTAAACTCGGATAAATCGCCATGCACGATGCCGGCGCAGAGCATGCGCACGATATTACGGATCATGATATTGAAATCAGTAACGGCATTCTCTTCCGTCAGGATCACATCGCTGAGGCGGGGTGCAACCGCGCCTTCAGCATCGGTGACCAGCTCCATCAGCAGCACGCCCTCTACGCAGAGATAGGGTTGCGGCACGCGCACCCCGGCGTTATCCAGACGGAACAGCGCATCGACCTCGGCCATCTGCCAGGACTCTTCCTGCTGCTTGCGCCCGAAGCGTGAGCCTTTTTTCATCGCGCGGGAGTCACGCGTGTTGCGGACTTTACGTCCTTCCTGATACTGCACGGCCTGCTTGAAGCTGCGCTGCGTGGCCTCTTTATACACTTTGGCACACTGGATCTTGTCACCGCACAGCACCGTGTAAACGTCAGCTTCTTTACCGCTTTTCAGGCGCTGAAGCACGTCGTCTATCAGGCCGTCATCGACCAGGGGTTGGATTCGTTTTGGGATTTTCATGCGGCTTTATACCTTATTTCGGCCGCTTTTCGTATCAATAACAAAGACGGCGACACAGAACAAATGGCAGAGGCTGAACAATGAGGTCATTTTACCGAAAAAAAGGCGGTTTGTGGGGTTGGCGGCGTCGATGAGTGACATTTTTCAGTGACAGGCCGATCGGACAGGGGACAGCAGCATGAACTGGGGCAGGGAAGGGGCGTGTCAGTACCGGCAGGAGCCGACTCGCGGCTGTTATTTTGCACGATGGTTATGGGGTAACCGGCTGAACAAGCGGGTGTATAGAAATAAGGACCGATTTCTGACTCCCGTGAACACCGACGGACAATGCGACGGTGGAATCCTTCAGCGGCAGGCTGTGGCAGCAGTGTCTGAACGAGAACGGGTTCATATGGGGGCGGATGCACGGGGTGACCTGCTCCCCGTTGATTAACACACGGCGATTTTAGTAATGTCTTCATAAGCCACATGAGCATATCCCCATGAAGAAGCGTTTTTCCGACGAACAGATCATCAGTATCCTCCGCGAGGCTGAAGCCGGGGTTTCTGCCCGTGAGCTCTGCCGTAAGCACGCCATTTCCGACGCCACCTTTTACACCTGGCGCAAGAAGTATGGCGGTATGTAGGTGCCCGAAGTTAACACCTGAAGTCGCTTGAGGAAGAGAACGCCAGACTCAACAAGCTGCCTGCCGAAGCCATGCTGGATAAGGAGGCACTTCATGTGGCTCTGGGGCGAAAGTACTGACGACTGGCCAGAAGCGGGAAGCCGTTGAGCTTATGTGTGATGCGACCGGTCTGTCGCAACGTCATGCCTGCAGGCTTACAGGGTTGTCCCTGTCGATAGGATCAATTATTTAGGGACTAGCTTTCGTCGAGATACTTCACGTAGTCGTATGCCTTTCAGAATAGTCACTTTAATATAAAAGGAAAAGTAGGGGCTGTTGATTTATATTTACAGGTGTGGAATATATGGATAAGTTAAATATAAGTGGCCTTGTAATCACAAGGCCATTTTAGATTATAAATTAAATGCTAGAACTGTTTATTTTTTCCAATACTTGACTTAACGAGTCCTTGCAATGCCGTATGGAGTGTTCACCATAATCTTCAACGTTAACACGCTCTGCCTGTGCAAGCATGTAAACACAGCACTCTTTGAAATTTAACCTGTTTTGTTTTGAAAGGGATGAGTACTTTTGATTATAAATTTTTTCATATTCTTTTACTTGTCTGTATCGGTGCTTTCCATTATCGCTGCTTTGTAATAAATTATGAGCCCTATAGAAAAATGACCATATGGCTGCATCGTGCTGTTCTTTTAATGCTTTTTTAATATAGAGTCTTGCTTGCTGAGTATCTATGCTGGATGTATCGTATTCTTTTTTTTCTTGTTTTTTTCTGGCTATCTTATAGGCAGTGTTTAATTTTTCCTGAGCAGGATCTAATAGGTCATTAGCTATTTCCGCCATAGCTAATTGCAGCCAGTAATGAGATTCTTTTTTTAACCATCCTGCTTTTAATATTAGATTGTCATAATAATTAAACAAAGATCGTTTTTTACCATTCATTTCTTTTAATAAATTATCGACATTACTAAATCTCATTATTTCTTTGATGAGGTTTTTCTTTAGATTTACTATTTCAAAATCAACTTTGTTACTATTTTTAGTCCATTCCCTTTCAACTATTTCTACTGTTTTTAGAAATAGTTGAATCTTGTATTCATTTTGGAATAAATATTTTAACGTCACGCGACAGAATATGCTTGATTTTTCTGTGAACCCATTGATATTACGGTTGGAGTATATTAGGGAAATATTTTTATTTCTGCTGAATTTAAGCGAATCTACATCATTGTTTTCTGATAGTGATTTAATTATGTTGCTATTTATGGGGATGTTCAAATATTTAAACAATAATATGAAGAATAATATTTTTTTATAAGATGGATTATTCATGACTTCATTTGTATATTCTCCAATTTTATTTATTATGTTTTCAGAAGAAAATAAATCGAGTAGTAACTCACTTATCTGATTGTTGAAGTTTTTTTCAACCAATCGCCTTTTTGATTCTAGTGATAGAGTTACACGTTCACTTCCCCAGAAGTTAAGCATATCGATTAAATCTATTAGATAATCTACTTCTGACTTCACTTCTTCTATATACTGAGCTTGTGATAGTTCGTCAATATTAATAACATCGAAATCGATGCCAAAAAAATCAGTTCTATCTAATTCTATACTTCTTATGCTTCCTATTAATATTATATTTTTATTTTGTAACATCGCAAAATCGGAAATTAATGATGTGTTATTATTTAAATCATCACAAATAACAACAGAGAATTCATTCTTATTTATAATCTTGTCAAAATCAGCAAGGTATTTTGATGGGGTGATTTCATCTTGTTCTCCCGGGGTGTATGTTTTTATTTTTTCCTTTTTTAATAAATGAGATATAAGCTGTTCTAGTAACACACTTTTCCCGTTACCAATTTCTCCTGTAATTATAACGTTCTTTTTTTCTTTTATTTTTGCTATACATTCATCTATTACCCTCTCTCTAGGGATGAAATAATTTTTCTCTCCAAGTAAGTATTGTGTATAATCTTTTTGTATTTTTCTGTTGTCTATTTTACCAAATAAGAAGAAGTTATGGATGTCTAATTTTTCGATTTCTAAATCATCATTTTCATAATACTCACCATCAACTTCAATTAAATGCTCAGGTTTGTTGTCTATAATATCAGATACAAGGTTATTATATTTATCTTTTATTAGTTTTGCAAAACCTTCGGTCCCAGTGCTTAATACATGGCCATAAATTTTAAGCTTGAATAGATCCTTTTCTTTCGCAGTGGGTGATGTGATGATAAAAGTTTTTTCTTTAAATGATTCATTAGATTTTAATAGTTTCTTTATCATGTCATCATATAAAGAATAACCTACAAATACAATTGCGGATGCTGAATCGAAATCTTTTGCAAGTAATTTAAACCAATACGAATCATCAAAATTATTTAGAACATAAGATATATCGCTTAGTGCAAATTCTTTTGTTAATGTTTTTTTACTTAAAATACCCATATCTCCATTGATATGGACGCAAATATTGCCATCTCTAAACATCTCTGAGTCAGTTAATGGGTTTACTGTCCTTAGTTTTTTGCCTACTTCATTACATGCTAATTCAAACCCAAAGTCATAATTGGTCGTGTAAGTTCGCTTCCAATTTATTTTTGCGATTTCTTTATGATAATCAGAAACCTCATTTATAATAAATTCATCTTCTAATGCTGCAATTAGTTGGTTTTCTTTTTCACTTTCAATATAGTAGTCTACGATATCTTTAAGAGGTATTACTCCATCATCAGAAGATATATCCACCCCCCCCATTAAAAGCTTCGAAAGATCATCCACCCCTTTAGGTTGTTTGGACTTTATATTTTTCATGCCATAAGAAAAACCGGCACCAGTGAATAAAACTGGTTTGCCAAACTTCATCTTATCAATTAGTAAATTTATAGTTTTTTCCATTGTATTCCCTCTTTATCCAAGTAAAACTTGGGCGTATGTAAAAGACTTTTCTTGATAAAATAGTGGCTAACGATTTGTTTGCCTTTAGAATATCAAAGATACCAAATTAAGTAAGGTAAGTACAAATCAGCTTCTGAAAAAATGTTTTTCAGGTATCCTCATCGCCGCCTCCAGCTCACTACACCCAAATACCCGCAATCCGCATTCGCTCTGCTTTTTCCTATTTCTCCATAATCCCTACCGCCAGCCACAGGGCAGGAGAGATCACGCGTAACTTTGCCTCAACACGCGGCGAAAGCACCACTCCTTCGGTATACTTCCCTAGTGTTTTTGTGGCGCTGAGCGGGAGTTTGTGCTATTCCGGCGTCAGAGACTTAAAGCGGATGATCTGTTCCACAACAAAACGTGCCAGCAGCGTGTTTACGGTGATGATATGCGCCTTGTAGGTGATATTGACGATGGATCGTCCCAAGTGCTGGTCACGTTCGCCCCCAAACCCGGAGCAGAACAGATCCTCTCCTCCAATAGTGGACACGCGACTAATACAATCACGGCAAAGCCGAATGATTACTTTTCATTTTATGCCCATAGTGGACTGCCCCTACACACGTAGACAAATTCTGTCCCCACTACAAGGCCTGTTCAAAGTCCTTTGTACTGAACCCGCCGATGTAGCTGTGGCACCGAGACCGTCTATAGAAGGCATCAATGTAATCGAAGATATCGGCCCGAGCGACATTCAGTACCCGACACATCGTCATCACACCCCGTACAGTGCAGTTTTCATTGATAAATCGGTACTTCAGTAGGGCTCCGCAGCAAAGTACCGCGCGCCCTTTTTCAGGATATCGCGTTCTTCTTCGGTGCGTTTTACCTGCGCCTGTAGTGTCAGGATCTTACTCTTGGTTACCAGTCAATTCCGGGCATGCTGTTCGCCGTTATCAGGTATCAGGCTTGATAGTCCGTAGCCACTTGTAGAGGCTGTGCGCGTAAACGCCTAGACGGTCACATAATTCGGTAACGGAATAACCGCGTTCCGTTATCTGACGAATGGCTTCTTTATTAAAGTCGGGTATAAATCGTGGTGTGCCCATTCGCTCCTCCTGTGCTCAAACTAAAGGGCAGGAGCGTCGACCGTGGGCAATCCTTACAATGTCCGCTTCTCGCTCAAACCAGACTGTCAGATTCGATTGTGATCTACCTACAAAATCTGCAGAGCAGGTTTGAGCATATGCACTTTTTCCTTGGAAAAACTAACCAATCCTGCTAGAAACTCAGACCACAAGTTTTAACTCTCCTCTTCCGTTTTCAACAATGCTCCCGCTGTCGGCATTGCTTACGAAATCCCCCTACCACTGCATCATCGGCCGTCGCTGCTCAAGGTAGTCACTTCGGTTATATGCACGACGAACCTCATTCTTATCCACATGGGCAAGCGCTGCCTCAATAACATCAGGCGGAAATCCTTGCTCATTGAGGGCCGTACTAGCAATAGATCGCAGGCCATGGGAGACAAGCACACCACCAAAACCAGCACGTTTAAGTGCCGCGTTCACTGTTTGGCTATTCATAGACTGATTCGGCTTGATACGGCTTGGAAAAATGAATTCTCTATTACTACTCAAAGGCTTCATCATTTCCAGAATGGTAAGGGCTTCATCCGATAATGGAACCGTATGATCTCGGTTCATCTTCATGCGAGCTGCTGGGATTTTCCATTCTTTAGCATCAAAATCGATCTCATCCTACCGAGCTGCCGCCGCTTCAGCGGGGCGTGAGATAGTCAGAAGTTGCCACATGAACAAACATCGAGTAGGCAAAATAATGTTGGCATTTCTCATTGTCTGCATCACTTGTGGTAACTGATCTGGGCGGATGCTAGGCATGTTCTTTTTCTGCGGTTTCTCAAAGGCTTTACCAATATTGATACTGGGAACTGCATCAATCAGGCCCGTATTCTGGGCATAAATCATGGCTTCATTTATACGTTGGCAAAGGCGGCGGACAGGCTCTAACGCGCCCCTGGCCTGTACAGGTTGAACGGTCTGAACCAATGTATGAGCTTTAATATCCGTAATATTGACCTTCCCAATCGCGGGGAAAACATCTCTTTCAAGTGAGCGCCAAATGTCATGAGCATAGTCCTCTGTGACGCTGGCTTTCTTGACGTTCCACCAACGCTCGGCAACTAACATGAAAGTGTTGGTTTTAGCTTCAAGCGAACTGCGCAGTTGTTCTTGTTGATGCTCCTGAGGATCGATCTGTTTCGTCAGAAGAGAACGAGACTCTGCACGATAGTTTCGGGCATCAGCAAGGGTAACTGACGGGTAGGGGCCAATACTCTTCTTTGCACGTTTCTTGGTGACAGGACGAATGTAGTGAAACTGCCATATTTTGCTGCCGGTGGATTTGATGAGTAGCTCAAGGCCATCGCCATCGTAGAGAACGTAGTCCGCTTCCTTGGGTTTGGCGGATTCGATTTCTTTGACGGATAAAGGTTTGGTTTGTCTTGCCATTGCCGGGTTTCCATAGTTTTAGGCACCTCAAAAACAATAATGCTTTATGAGGTGCCTAACAAGGTGCCTAAAAGGTTCGGATTTAATTAGTTTGCTTCAGACTTCCCGGGACAAATCTCAGACACAAAAAAACCCGCAAGGCTTACGCCTTGCGGGTTTTCAGGACTTCATCGAGTGGGTCTGGTAACCAATCGACCAAGAATTTGGTGGAGCTGGCGGGAGTTGAACCCGCGTCCAGAATTACTACACCGTCGGCACTACATGCTTAGTCTGTCTTTACATTCGCCGGTCAGCTGCGAACAGACACGCCACTGACAAACTAGCCTGATTGGTTTTAATGCTTCAACCCCAGGCCGGGTATCCACACGAGTTCTTTTAGGTTTGACCTCTCTTGAATCCCCGTCTTAAGAACGGAAGCTAGGGAGAGAGGGCTCTAAGCAGGTTATTAAGCTGCTAGTGCGTAGTTTTCGTCGTTTGCAACTATTTTTTTGCGGCTTTTAACGAGGCAAACCGCCCCTCGGCATGCTCCTAGGGCTTCGCAAATCCTGTCGAATCCAGAATCAGCCCCAAGTACTGTTTAGCAGTATATCAGAAAAACCTGTCGCTGTGCCAGTAGGTTAGCGATTTGAGTGTTTCATAATACGTGCTTTGTCTAATTTCCACTCGCGATCTTTAATGTCATCGCGCTTGTCGTGCTCTCGCTTCCCTTTCGCCAGGCCAATTTTCAGCTTGGCCCAGGCATTTTTCCAGTACATCGACAGTGCCACGATGGTGTAACCATCACGATTGGCTTTACCAATCAGCGTGTCGAGCTCGCGTTTTTTCAGCAGCAGCTTGCGGCTGCGCGTCGGGTCGCAGACATAGTGCGATGAAGCCACGCTCAGCGGCTGGAAAGTTGACCCGAACAGGTAAGCTTCACCATCGCGCAGCATAATGTAGCTGTCGCTGATGTTGGCCTTACCGGCGCGGAGGGATTTGACTTCCCATCCCTGGAGCGAAAGCCCGGCTTCGAACTCATCTTCGATGGAGTATTCGTGACGGGCGCGCTTGTTCATGGCAATGGTCGCGGAACCGGGTTTATGTGCTTTTTTCTTTGTCATAGTGCCACTTAGTTTACATGAAGCCGTGATTAATGGCATCCCCTGTAACATCCTGGGCAGGGGAAACAGGTATTTTAGCAGATGGTTAGCAGGAGAGAATTTTTGTTTGATTGCCTGCGATGGTATTATTACTGCGTTATAAAAAAAGACAGGAATGGATATGTCCCAGATTAGTCGTTCGGCGCTGGTGCCGTACAGTGCGGAACAAATGTTCCGCTTAGTGAATGATGTCGACAGCTATCCGCAGTTTCTGCCGGGGTGTACCGGTAGCCGGGTGCTGGATGCCAGCGACGACCAGATGACCGCTGCGGTGGACGTCTCCAAAGCGGGGATCAGTAAAACCTTCGTGACGCGCAACACCCTGACGGATAATCAAAGCATCCATATGCAGCTGGTAGACGGGCCCTTTCGCAAGCTGACCGGCGGCTGGCGTTTCACCGCCCTCAGCGAAGATGCCTGTAAGGTAGAGCTGAATCTGGACTTTGAGTTTACCAATATGCTGGTTGAACTGGCCTTTGGTCGCATCTTTAAAGAGCTGGCCAGCAGCATGGTGCAGGCATTTACCCAGCGCGCTAAAGAGGTCTACAGTGCCTGATATCGCGGTTGAAGTGGTCTATGCGCTGCCCGAAAAGCAGTATCTCTACAGTGTCAAAGTGGAGGAGGGCAGTACCGTAGAGCAGGCGATTATTGCTTCGGGTTTACTGACGCTGCGCAGCGACATCAACCTGCAGGAAAACAAGGTCGGGATATTCAGCCGTCCGGTGAAGCTGCACGATATCGTGCAGTGCGGGGACCGCATTGAAATCTACCGACCGTTAATTGCCGACCCGAAAGATCTGCGCCGTCAGCGGGCAGAGCGGGCAGCAAAAAAATAAGGCGCACTCAGCGCCTTATTTTTTGAATCATTTTCCCCCGCCTTACCCGCCGTTAACTGCATGCCGACCGGAACCAGGGGGCGGGATCTGCTACAAACGATCAGCCTTAGTTCTTACTGAGGGCCGGTTTGTTATCAATATTGGTCAGCGTACCGCTTTTATCGAAGGTCAGGGTCAGCGTCTGCTGTTTCACTGGCTCATGGCCAGGCTCCTGACGGAAGATGTAGTACCAGACGTTGTTACCAAACGGGTCATGCATCATCGGCGTGCCAAGAGTGTAAGCAACCTGCTGCTGCGTCATTCCTGTATGGATCTTCGCAACATCGTTGGCGACCAGATAGTTACCCTGGTTGATATCCGGGCGGTACACCACGCGCTCCAGAGTGGAACAACCCGCAGTCGTCATCAGAAGAACCACCGCAGCAGCAGTCAGCGTTTTACAGCGCATAATCAATGTTTATTCCTTTGTGGCTATATTCATATCCCCTGAAACCGCAGCTCCGGGTCTTTCGGGTTTATCATTTTGCAACGATGATACCGCGTAACTTGCCGATGATAATAAACCTTTCCGTAGTTTAAAACCTCTACGGAGCAACGATATGACCACAAAGTGGTGAAAAAGTGCAATGGTCAGGCGGCTAAAAGTTCTTTTGCGTTGGCCAGCGTGTTGCGCGTCACCTCGCTACCGCCGAGCAGACGCGCCAGCTCCTGCAGACGTGAACGCTTGTCCAGTGGTCGCATATGCGTCTCGGTCATTGCACCATCGGTCTCTTTGCTGACGTAGAAATGCTGATGGCCACAGCCAGCCACCTGCGGCAGATGGGTCACGCACATCACCTGAGTCGACTCGCCCAGCTGACGCAGCATTTTGCCCACAACGGCAGCGGTTGGTCCGCTGATGCCGACATCGACTTCATCGAAAATCAACGCTGGCGTATCCATCTTACGTGCGGTAATCACCTGAATCGCCAGTGCAATGCGCGACAGCTCGCCGCCGGAGGCGACTTTGCCCAACGGCTGAACCGGCTGGCCCGGGTTAGTACTGACCCGGAAATCAATGCGGTCAGCGCCTTCGGCCGTCAGGTGTTCAGGGTTGAACTGAAGCTCAATGGTAAAGCGACCGTGCGGCATCGACAGCGTGTGCATACTCTCGGTGATCAGCGTACTCAGTTCAGCGGCAAAGTGCACCCGGCGGTCATGCAGTTCCTGTGCGCACTGAAGTGCGGCAGCGTAGTGCAGGCTGACCGCCTGGCTGAGTTCATCCTGATCGCTTTCCTGCTGGTCGAGTAAGTGCTGTTCTGCCAGCAGTTGCTGGTGGAACTGCGGCACCTCTTCCGGGGCAATATGGTGCTTACGGCCCAGGCCGATCTGACGCGACAGGCGCTGTTCCAGTTCGTGCAGGCGGTTGGGGTCGAGATCCAGCCGGTCGCAGTAGTGGCGAAGCTCATCGCTGGCCTCACTGATCTGAATGGCGGCTTCCTCCAGCATGGCTGATACGCCGCTGAGTTTGTCATCCATTTCCGTCAGCTCCGTCATCAGCTGGCGTGCCGTATACAGTTGGCTCTGCAGGTTATTCTCTTCGCCGTCAGCCAGCATCAGCAGCGTCTGCTGGCTGGTGGAGAGCAGCTGACCGCTATTAGCCAGGCGTTTGTACTCGTCGTCGATCTGCTCATACTCACCACTGACCGGTGCAAACTCGTTCAGCTCTTTCAGCTGATACTGCAACAGTTCACGACGGGCTTCACGCTCCTGTGACTGCTGCTGATGCTGTGCCAGCGTCCGGCAGCTCTGATGCCACTGGCGGTAGTGGCGGGCCATGTTTTGCATCAGCAGGGGTTCGCCTGCATAGGCATCCAGCAGGGCTTTCTGATGTTCGGGTTTTAACAGGAGCTGGTGGGCATGCTGGCCGTGGATTTGGATCAATGTCTGGCCAAGCTCACGCAGCTGCGAGAGCGGGACGGCCGTGCCGTTGATAAAGCCACGTGACCGGCCGTCGCTGCTGATCACACGACGCAGCAGGCACTCGTTGCCATCATCCAGCTGATTTTCAATCAACCAGCGCTGGGCTGGTGGGGTATCTTTCAGCGAGAAGCGCGCACAGATATCGGCGCGGGCGGCCCCCTGACGCACCATATCTGCTTCGGCACGACCACCCAGACACAGCCCCAGCGCATCAATAGCAATGGACTTACCCGCACCGGTTTCACCGGTGATGGCCGTCATTCCGCGCTGAAAGTCGATCTCCAGCTCGCGTACAATAGCGAAATTACTGATGGTCAGTTGTGCCAGCATAGTTGTCTTCCTGTATGAAAACACAGATATGGTTTTTCATACAGTATATACTGGTTTTATAAACAGTAAACCCGCCGGGGACAGATTTAGAATAATTTTTTTGACCAGCCTAGTTTTGAGCTTAATGTATTGAAATAATTATAGTTTTTCGGGTGTATCAGATTCAGGTGATAATCGCTGCGGCGGATTAAGACATCTTCTCCCTGCTGGATGGGCAGCGCTATCTGGCTGTCACAGCTAATCTCCAGGTCGCTGCGCATGTGGGAAAAACGCAGGCGAATGGTGCTGCTGCTGTTGATCACCAGCGGGCGGGCTGACAGGGTATGCGGGAACATCGGGACGATAGCAATCGCATCCAGCGTCGGCATCAAAATGGGGCCACCCGCCGACAGTGAGTAGGCCGTGGAGCCGGTAGGGGTCGAGATGATCAGGCCGTCTGAGCGCTGGGAAAAGGCAAAGTTCTCGTCGATATACACCTCGAATTCGATCATATGCGCCACTTTTCCCGGATGCAGCACCACTTCATTGATGGCTGTTCCGACGCGCGGGGTACCGGACTGTCGGCAGACCTGTGCTTCCAGCAGGAAGCGGCTTTCAACGAAATAGTCTCCCTCCAGGACTTCGGCAAGCTGCTGCTGGGCATTATCGGGATCGAGGTCGGTGAGAAACCCGAGATTGCCACGGTTAATACCAATCACCTTGATATCGTAGCGCGCCAGTACCCTGGCCGCGCCCAGCATATTGCCATCGCCCCCGACCACCACCGCCAGATCCGCCTTGCGGCCAATCTCTGCCAGCGTTCCGGTCTCTACGCCTTCCAGTTTTAACTCACGCGCAATCTGCTGCTCAATAATCACCTGGTAGCCGCGCGCCGTAAGCCAGCGATACAGCATTTCATGGGTGGTCAGGGCGGTAGGGTGGCGTGGATGGCCGACGATACCGATGCAGTTGAAGTGGTTATTCATGTTCCTGGCATTCCTCACGAGGTAAACTCCCCCGACAATGTGACTGGTTCCCTTGAAACCGCGATTCTGATCCCCATAATAAGCGAACCAGCGAGATGAATATGCACAAACGCGGAGAAATTCATGAGTAGTAAAGAACAGAACACACCTAACGAGCAAGTCTCAGACGAAATTGAGATGGAACAGGCACAAACCCAGGACGCGGAGACAGCTGAAGTGATCGATCCGCGGGATGAACGTATTGCCGAACTGGAAGCACAGCTGGCCGAGTCTCTGGGCGGCGTGCGTGAAGCCCAGCTTCGTGCTCAGGCTGAGATCGAAAACATCCGTCGCCGTACCGAGCAGGATGTCGAAAAAGCGCATAAATTTGCGCTGGAAAAATTCGCCAACGAGCTGCTGCCAGTGATTGACAGCCTGGAGCGCGCGCTGGAAGTGGCCGATAAAACCAATCCTGAGCTGGCCTCAATGATTGAAGGCATTGAACTGACCATGAAATCCCTGCTGGGCGCGGTGCGCAAGTTTGGCGTGGAAGTGGTCGGGGACATCAATGTGCCGTTCAACCCGGAAGTACACCAGGCGATGTCGATGATGGAGTCTGAAGACGTGGCCCCTAATCACGTGATGATGGTGATGCAGCGGGGTTATACCCTGAATGGTCGCCTGCTGCGTCCGGCGATGGTCGCCGTGGCGAAAGCGAAAAGCTGATCCTGCCAGGGGCGACTTTAACGGTCCTCCCTGACTGCAATAGCCGCATTATGCGGCTATTTTTTTGTCAGAAATCCCTACGCGTAAGCCGGTTCATTCACCTTAAATGCGCGGATAGCCAGGGAGAGCTGCTCTGCCTGCTCCTGCATTGACTGGGCAGCGGCGGCGGATTCATTCACCAGCGCGGCATTTTGCTGCGTGACCTGATCCATCTGGGTGATGGCGCGGTTAATCTCATCAATTCCGCTGCTTTGCTCGGCGCTGGCGATGGTGATCTCGCTAATAATCCCGGTAACGTTTTTTACGCTGGTCAGCACTTCGTCCATCGTCATCCCTGCCTTCGCCACCTGACGCCCCCCTTCATCCACCCGGGAGACCGAGTCCTGAATGAGCTGGGCAATCTCTTTCGCGGCCGAGGCCGACCGCTGCGCCAGGCTGCGCACCTCAGAGGCCACCACGGCAAAGCCACGGCCCTGTTCACCAGCACGCGCCGCTTCGACTGCTGCATTCAGTGCCAGGATATTGGTCTGGAAAGCGATGCCGTCAATCACGCTGATAATGTCGACGATCTTCTTCGACGAGCCGTTAATCATCTCCATGGTGTTCACCACCTGCCTGACGGCATCCCCACTCTGGATCGCCACCTGAGAGGCCTGAGCGGCCAGCAGATTGGCCTGATGGGCGTTACCGGCATTCTGTTTCACCGTTGAGGTAATTTGCTCCATGGCGGAAGCGGTCTCCTCCAGTGAACTGGCCTGCTGTTCGGTACGGGAAGAGAGGTCCATATTCCCTGCTGAAATCTCGCCAGAGGCGGTGGCGATCAGGTCGGTACCGGCACGCACGTCATTAACGATTTTTAGCAGGTTTTCATTCATGTTTTTCAGCGCCATCATCAGCTGACCGGTCTCATCGGTAGAGGTCACCTGGATGAGAGTACGCAGGTCACCAGCGGCGACATTTTCCGCCACGCTCACCGCTTCCCGCAGCGGGCGTACAATCGAACGGGTCAGCAAATAGCCCAGCACAACGGCCATGGCTACCGCCAGCAGCGAGAAGATCAGCGTTACCCGGATGGCCGTTGAGGCATCGCTGACCGCATTCGCCCCTTCAGCCTGCAGCTGCCCGGACTGGGAGTCGGCAAATCTGACCACGATATCGAGAAACGCATTCTGGCTGGTGGTGATTTTTCGCAGAACATACTCGGTGGCAGGGGCAATCTCTCCGGTACGGATCAGCGCGATCAGCGTCTGCTTATCCTGCTCGAAGCGCTGTGCTGCCGCTTTCACCTCCTGAATTTTCTTAATGCCGATTTCGGTGCTTTGCAGTCGTGCGATGTTATCAATGGCGGCATTGGTTTTCTGCGTGGCGCTGTCCAGCTGGCCAAAGCGTTTAGCGTTTTTCTCCGGGGTGGTGGCGTCCAGCACCATGCCGCGCAAAAACTTAATCTGATCGTTGACCCCGTCGCGTACGTCAAAGGCCAGGCGAACTTTGAGGTAACGGTCGCTGACAATGCTGTCTACCGTGCGGTTAATGTTGCCAATTTTAAGCGTGGCGGTAGCGCTGACGACGATTAACAGTAGTATGATCAGGGCAAAGGCGGCCCCGAGGCGAACGCCTACTTTCATATTTTTCACAGATAACATTCGTTATTTCCCCTGAATGGATTCCAGCCCGTGTCGGGAACATGGATATGCTCCCTGAAGCCGATCAAATCGGCAGGAAGTGGGAAATCTTGATAAAAAATGTGACGTAAATCGCCTTATTACGTGTGGAAATGTTAACAGCGGGGACGGTAGCTGTTGCAGGGGGCAGCCCCCTGCCTGGGGTTATGACGCTGCGGGCAACCGGGGGACCCAGTCGATGGGCGTTTCACCCTGCTCACTGAGCAGCTGATTGGTTGTCGAAAAGTGAGCAGAGCCGAAGAAACCTCGGTGTGCGGAAAGCGGGGAAGGGTGTGGAGCCTGCAGCACGTGATGGCGGCTGCGGTCAATAATGCTGCCCTTTTTCTGCGCGTGCGACCCCCACAACAGGAACACTACGCCTTCCCGATGCTGATTAATGGCGGCGATAACGTTGTCTGTAAAGGTTTCCCAGCCGAATTTCGCATGCGAATGCGCCTTACCCGCCTCCACCGTCAGCACGGTGTTAAGCAGCATCACGCCCTGACGCGCCCAGCTCTCAAGAAATCCGTGCTGCGGGCGTTCAAAGCCGGGAATATCTGTGACCAGCTCTTTGTACATATTCACCAGCGAGGGCGGTACCGCGACTCCGGGCAGAACGGAAAACGCCAGTCCGTGCGCCTGATTTGGACCGTGATAGGGATCCTGACCCAGGATGACCACCTTAACGTCGCCGAGTTCGGTCAGGCGAAAAGCGTTAAACACGTCTTTTTGCGGGGGATAGATGGTCTTACCCGCCGCACGCTCTGCGGCAACCATGGCCAGCGTCTCTCTGAAATAAGGTTTCTCTTTTTCCTCTGCCAGCACATCGTGCCACGTCATGGTATTCACCACTGCCGTCTCCTTTCATTCATCAAAGCGCGTAGCTTAACGCGCTTTGCCGGACGGTGACACTTAAAAAATAATTGAAAATTTGCAGAAAAAGCGGAATTTATCGTGGTGATAAAATTGATATAAAACAGAAAGTTGCCCTTTCAGGCCCCGCGATGCCTGGCCAGGGGTTGATTTGTATCAAAGAGCCTCTTTCCCGGTGCTGGTATACAGAACCGATAAGATCACGGTTTTTTCATCAACCTGGCGCTGATAATGGCTATCAGTGCCTTATTGCCTGGGAGGCGACACTATGATTACTGGAATTCAAATTACTCAAGCAAGCAACAGCGCATTACTGAACTCTTTCTGGCTGCTGGACAGTGACACTGCTGAAGCACGCTGCGTCTGTGCGAAAGCTGGTTACAGCGAAGATCAGGTCGTGCCGGTCAGCGACCTCGGCCAGATTGAATACCGTGAAATTCCTCTGGAAGTGAAGCCAGAGGTTCGCGTAGAGGGTGGCCAGCACCTGAATGTGAACGTCCTGAGCCGTGAAACGCTGGAAGAGGCCGTGAAGCATCCGGAGAAATACCCGCAGCTGACGATCCGTGTTTCCGGCTATGCTGTCCGTTTTAACTCACTGACGCCAGAACAGCAGCGTGACGTGATTACCCGCACCTTTACAGAAAGCCTGTAACCCCCGACGGGGCAGGTTAACAGGGCGGCAGGTGAATAACTCACCTGTCGCCTTTTTTATTAACTTTTTGATAACAAAGCACGATTTGACTTCCCTGCCAGCGAGCGTGCCGGAGAATATGAGAAAAGGGCCTGATGCGGGTTATTGCCTGGCATCAGCCCTGTTTCTGCCGGTTTGAGGCAAAAAAAACTGCCCTAACAGGGCAGTTTTTTGTCAGGCAGTGTGATTATTCAGCACTGTCCGTTTTTGTCGCGGTTGGCTTACGCCGTTTACCCACGTTTTTAGCATCGCGGTGGCGCTCTTTAACGCGCGGTTTTTCTTCCAGCTTCTCTTTATCTTTCAGCTCTTTGCGCTTCGCCAGTACTTTCTTCGACGGCTTGCCTTTGAGTTTTTCACTCGGTGCGCGGGTTGTCGGTCGCATCCCATCAATGGTGCGCGCTTTCAGCGGCTCCTTGATGTAGCGGCAGATCCTGCCGAGCAGCATGTTGTCATGCGCTTCCACCAGTGAAATCGCAATACCCTTTTTACCCGCGCGGCCGGTACGGCCAATACGGTGCAGGTAGGTGTCAGCGGTGACCGGCATGTCGAAGTTAAATACGTGGCTGACATCATCAATGTCGATTCCGCGGGCGGCGATATCGGTCGCCACCAGCACGTTAACGCGGCCTTCAGCAACGCGCTTAATCGCCTCGTTACGCTTCGCCTGCACCAGTTCCCCTTCCAGATAGCTGGTGTTGATCCCGGCTTCACGCAGCCAGCCACACAGCTCATGCACGCGCTCACGCTTACGCACGAAGACCACGGCACGGGTGACTTCCGGCTGTTTCATCAGCTGGATTAACAGTGCGGTTTTATGTTTGATGTCGTCCGCACGGTAGTACCACTGCTGGATTTTCTTGCGCTCACGGCGCGCCGGGTCGGCTTCGATCTCAATGGGCTCTTTCAGAATGCGCTCGGCGAAATCTTTAATCGCTTCGCCTTCCAGCGTGGCGGAGAACAGCAGGGTCTGCTTGCGCCAGCGTGTTTCAGCCGCGATGGTTTCGATGTCCTGGGCAAAGCCCATATCGAGCATGCGGTCTGCTTCATCAAGCACCAGCGTTTCAACCGCACGACAGTCAAAGTTCTCTTCTTTGATGTACTGCAGCAGACGTCCGGTGGTGGCGACCACGATGTCCTGGTTTTCGCTGAACACTTCAGCATGGTTCATATACGCCACGCCGCCGGTGATGGTGGCAATATCCAGGTGCGTGTGTTTCGCCATTTCCCGCGCCTGGTCTGCGACCTGCATAGCCAGTTCGCGGGTCGGGGTCAGGATCAAAATGCGCGGCGGGCCGGACTTCTTACGCGGGAAGTCGAGCAGATGTTGCAGTGCGGGCAGCAGGTAGGCCGCAGTCTTGCCTGTACCGGTTGGTGCCGAACCCAGAACGTCGCGACCCTCCAGTGCTGCCGGAATGGCTTCTGCCTGAATGGCAGTAGGGCGCGTATAGCCTTTCTCCTGCAGGGCTTGCAGCAGGCTCTCGTCTAGTTCGAGTTCGGAAAAAGTGGTTACAGTCATGGTCTACCTCAGTTTGGGGCGCTGATTATAGACAGATTGAACACGATCTTCATCTGTTTGTGTGGAGTTAATGACTTTTCCTTCGTCGCGGATTGTCCTATGCTAGCGCCGTTTCCCTTTCAGGTCAGTCAAATGTCACAACAGAAAGCCATTCTCCGCGCCAACGGTTTTACCTTCAAACAGTTTTTTGTTGCCCACGATCGCTGTGCCATGAAAGTCGGCACTGACGGTGTGCTGCTGGGGGCATGGGCGCCTGTGGCCGGTGTTCAACGCGTGCTGGATATCGGCAGCGGCAGCGGCCTGATTGCCCTGATGCTGGCGCAGAGAACCACGGCGTCGGTGGACATTGATGCTGTTGAGCTGGATCCGGCGGCGGCGGAACAGGCGCAGGAAAATGTGGCAGAATCTCCGTGGCCGACAAGAGTTCATGTCCATCAGGCAAATATTGTTGAGTGGGCGCAGCACTGTGAGCAGCGCTATTCACTGATTGTCAGTAATCCGCCCTATTTTTCACCAGGTTCAGAATGTGCCTCCCCGGAACGGGCGTCGGCACGTTATACCAATGACCTGACGCACGACGTCCTGCTGATGTGTGCTGAAAACCTGATTGCGGAGGAGGGTTTCTTCTGCGTGATCCTGCCGGAAGCGGCGGGCAGTCAGCTGATTGAACAGGCGCTTCAGCGCGGCTGGCACCTGCGCTTTCGGACCGATGTCTCAGATAACGATACCCGGCCGCCTAACCGGGTTCTTCTGGCGCTGTCCCCGCAGCCCGGCGAGCAGTTGCTGGATCGCATGACCATACGCGGGCCGGATCATCAGTATTCTGACGCTCACTGCAGCCTGACCCGCGACTTCTATCTGTTCCGATAATTATGGCCTGAGGATGGTCGGCAGCGCTTTGCCCAGGGTCTCCGGATAGTCGAGGGTGTAATGCAGGCCCCGACTCTCTTTACGCGCCATCGCGCAGCGTACCATCAGCCCGGCGACCTGAGCCAGGTTGCGTAACTCCAGCAGGTTATTCGAGATGCGGAAATGCGCGTAATACTCATCAATTTCCTGCTGCAGGGTGTTGATACGACGCAGCGCGCGCTCCAGCCGCTTGGTGGTGCGCACAATCCCCATATAGTCCCACATAAATAACCGTAGCTCGTGCCAGTTGTGCTGGATCACCACGCGCTCGTCGGAATCATCCACCCGGCTTTCATCCCAGGCGGGCAGGGCATCGACCATCGCCACCTGTGGCAGGCGACGGCTGATATCCTCCGCCGCGGACCAGCCGTAGACCAGGCATTCGAGCAGGGAGTTGGAGGCCAGACGGTTTGCACCGTGCAGCCCGGTATAGCTGACTTCACCAATGGCGTACAAACCGCTGAGATCGGTACGCCCCTGCTGGTCGACCATCACGCCACCGCAGGTATAATGCGCCGCCGGAACAATGGGGATTGCCTGCGTCGTCAGGTCAATGCCCAGCGTCAGCAGTTTTTCGCAGATGGTCGGAAAATGCGCGCGTATAAACGCCGGCGGCTGGTGGCTGATGTCCAGATACATACAGTCAGCGCCGAGCCGCTTCATTTCGTGATCAATTGCCCGCGCCACAATATCGCGCGGAGCCAGCTCGCCGCGTTCATCAAAGTCAGGCATAAAGCGGGTACCGTCCGGGCGCTTCAGCACGGCCCCTTCGCCCCGCAGCGCCTCGGTCAGCAGAAAGTTACGCGCATCCGGGTGGAACAGGCAGGTGGGATGGAACTGATTAAACTCCAGATTCGCCACCCGGCAGCCGGCACGCCACGCCATGGCAATGCCATCGCCAGAGGCCACGTCGGGGTTGGTGGTGTACTGATACACTTTTGCCGCCCCTCCGGTAGCCAGCACCACGGCGCGCGCGCGGCAGGTCTCAACGGCTTCCCGCTTGCGGTTCCAGATGTATGCCCCCACGACGCGGCGCTCACCCGGCAGGCCGATCTTATCGGAGACGATCAGGTCGACGGCGTTGCCGCGCTCAATCAGGGTAATATTCGGGTGGCTTAACGCCTGGCTGACCAGCGTGCTTTCCACCGCTTTTCCGGTGGCATCTGCGCTGTGCAGAATACGGCGGTGGCTGTGGCCCCCTTCGCGGGTCAGGTGATAGCGTTCCTCGCTGTTTAGCGGCGTTTCTTTATCAAACAGCATGCCCTTATCAATCAGCCACTGTACGCAGTGGCGGGCGTTACTGGCGATGAACGAGACGGCCTCCCGGTCACACAGGCCGCCTCCGGCAATCAGCGTATCTTCAACATGAGATTCAATGCTGTCAGTTTCATCAAATACGGCGGCAATACCGCCCTGGGCATAGAACGTAGAGCCTTCGCTAACCGGGCCTTTACTCAGTACGGTTACCTGATGCTTTTCAGCCAGGCGCAGCGCCAGGGATAACCCCGCCGCGCCGCTACCAATAATCAGCACATCACAGCAGTAATCAGAAGAATCAGTCATGTTGTTTAATTTACTAAACAGGTGGTTTGTTGAGCATAACACTCACCTCTCCCGGCAAAAAGGCTTTTTATCGCGACGCCTCAGGGGGCGGACAGGGGAGGCCTCAGCCCAGAAATGACCTTATTCCTGGTAAGGAAAACGACGGCAGGACGCGATTTACCCGACTAACGGTCACTTAATGACGCGATAATATGGTGAAAAAGCTGGCTTCTTGCGGTACTCTGCGGGCGTCATCAGGCTCCCGGATGATGACATTTCGGGAGTCAGGAGAGGCAGTGGCTGACAAATCAGTGAGAATGCATAATAAAGCGTGCTGGTTTGTAAATGTCTCCGTATGACACGACAAAAATAATGGCGTAATGGAACTTTCCTGATGAAAATGACTCAGATTGCATGCTCGTTCATAAAGATTGAGTTTTTACTGGAAGTGGGATTACGCGTGGAGACAAGTTTGGGGAGACATTACCTCGGATGAGCGAGCAGTTAACGGATCAGGTTCTCGTTGAACGAGTGCAGAAAGGAGATCAGAAGTCATTCAATTTACTGGTAGTCCGCTATCAGCATAAAGTGGCGAGCCTGGTTTCACGCTATGTGCCGTCTGGAGATGTCCCTGATGTAGTGCAGGAGTCGTTTATTAAAGCCTACCGTGCGCTGGAATCTTTCCGCGGCGACAGTGCTTTTTACACCTGGCTCTATCGGATTGCCGTCAATACGGCCAAAAATTACCTGGTGGCTCAGGGTCGCCGTCCACCGTCAAGCGACGTGGATGCTATCGACGCCGAAAATTTTGAAAGTGCAGGGGCACTAAAAGAAATTTCGAACCCTGAGAACTTAATGTTGTCGGAAGAATTGAGACAAATAGTTTTTCGCACCATCGAGATGTTACCCGAAGACTTGCGTATGGCTATCACCCTACGTGAACTCGATGGCCTGAGCTATGAAGAGATAGCCGTGATCATGGATTGCCCGGTTGGTACGGTTCGTTCACGTATTTTCCGCGCCCGTGAAGCTATTGATAATAAAATTCAACCGCTTATCCAACGCTAGCGATAGCGACACAGGAAGGGTATTGAGGCATGCAGAAAGAACAACTTTCCGCTCTTATGGACGGTGAAACGCTGGATAATGAAGTGATGTCCGCGTTGTCTAAAGACGTTGTGCTGCAGAAAAACTGGGAAAGCTACCACCTAATCCGCGACACCATGCGCGGTGATATCCCACAGCAGCTCGATTTTGATATCTCAGCCCGCGTGATGGCTGTGATTGAAAATGAGCCTGCTAAAGCGGTGACCCGTCTGATACCGGAAGCGCAGCCAAAACCTGAAGAAGCGGCTGCGATGCCGTTCTGGGCGAAAGTGCGCCCCTGGGCGGCGCAGATTACCCAGATTGGCGTGGCCGCATGCGTCTCACTGGCCGTGATTGTCGGTGTTCAGCAGTACAACAAACCGGTCGAAGGTCAGTCCTCCGATTCACCGGTGTTTAACACGCTGCCGATGATGGGGCAGGCGTCGCCTGTCAGCCTGGGCGTACCCGCTGAAAATGCCAGTGCGCCAGCGAACAGCAACCAGCAGGTGCAGGATCAGCGCCGTCGCGTAAATGCGCTGCTGCAGGATTACGAATTACAGCGTCGCCTGCATGCTGAACAACTGCAGTTTGATCAAAGTCCTGACCAGCAGGCTGCTGCTCAGGTTCCGGGTAATCAGTCGTTAGGAATGCAATCGCAGTAATGAAGCAGCTTTGGTGCGCCGTCAGCCTTATCGCTGGCAGCCTGATTTACTCCTCCTCCGCCCCGGCCGCACAAACGCCATCCGGGGCGTTGTTACATCAGATGGAGCAGGCCAGCCAGTCACTCAGCTATGAACTTGCCTATATCAATGTCTCGCGGCTGGGCATTGAGTCACTACGCTACCGTCATGCCGTCATCGACAACAAAACGTATGCACAGCTGTTGCAGATGGATGGCCCGCGTCGGGAAATCATTCAGCGTGGTAAAGAGGTCAGCTTTTTTGAGTCAGGTCTGCAACCCTTTACGATGGCGGGCGATCATATTGTCGACTCGCTGCCCGCACTGGTCTATGCCGACTTTCAGCAACTTTCTGCCACCTATGATTTCGTCTCAGTAGGGCGTACGCGTATTGCCGATCAGCTCTGTGAAGTGATCCGTATTGTGCCGCGAGACGGCACCCGCTACGGCTATATTGTCTGGCTGGACAGCGACACGAAACTGCCCCTTCGGGTTGATCTCCTCGATCGTGATGGCGAAACGCTGGAACAGTACCGGGTGGTAAGCTTTGCCGTCGATGATGGTGTAAGCAAGCTGTTGCAGGGGCTGCAGGACGCCAAACTTCCTCCGCTGTCGTCAGTGCCGACAGGCGGTGCGGTGACCTTTAACTGGAAATCAGGCTGGCTTCCGGCCGGCATGAAGGAAGTGGCACAAAGCCGCCGTCAGCTGCCCTCGCTCGACCGTCCGGTTGAAACGCGACTCTATTCTGACGGCCTGTTCAGTTTCTCGATCAACATTACCCTGGCCGATAAAACCAGTTCTCCGCAGCAATTGCGCACGGGGCGACGTACGGTTCTGACGGAAGTGCGCAATAATGCAGAGATAACGGTCGTGGGGGAACTTCCGCCAGCGACCGCTAAACGTATTGCTGATGGCGTTGTCCTGGGGGCAGCACAATGATGAGAGAATGGGCGACGGTCGTGTCGTGGCAGAACGGTATTGCCACGTTACACTCCGAAATAAAAACCTCCTGCAGTAGCTGTTCCGCGCGTAAAGGCTGCGGCAGCCACATGCTCGATAAGCTGGGTCCGAAAAATGCGCACGTGATGAAAATCGCCAGCGCGGCACCGCTGGTGCCCGGCCAGCGGATTGAACTGGGCATAGCGGAAAGCAGCCTGCTGAGTTCGGCGTTTCTGGTCTATATGACCCCGCTGATCGGGCTGTTTGCCCTCGCCGGGGTTTTTCAGATGCTGTTTCACAGCGATCTGGCCGCGGCATGCGGTGCGCTATTAGGCGGCGTAGGCGGTTTTATTATTGCAAAAGGTATCTCCGCTATGCTGGGGCGTTCGGCCTCATTTCAACCGGTGATCCTCAGCGTGGCGCTACCGCCCGATGCCATACACATCACCACGGATGCCTGATCGGCGCGCGGACGGCTGGCGATATTTTTCTGCCGACCGTCTTATTTCACCCGCTAATAATCCTCATTTCCCTTTCATTACGGCAGGGCAAATCGTATTGCCTGACCGTGACGATTCCACCCCTTTGATATGTAGTGTAGAATGCTGCCTTTCGGGCCATCGTTCGCCTGTGATATCACGCTCTCCTGACTTCGCATCGCGAGAGTTCCAGAATTTGTAAGGCAGAAAAATCTCAATAATGAAGCACATAAGAAACTTTTCTATCATCGCCCACATCGACCACGGTAAATCAACGCTCTCTGACCGTCTGATCCAGATTTGTGGGGGGTTGACCGAACGTGAAATGGCTGCGCAGGTTCTGGATTCCATGGATTTAGAACGTGAGCGTGGCATCACCATTAAAGCGCAGAGCGTGACGCTCGATTACCATTCGCCAGATGGTAAAACTTACCAGCTCAATTTTATCGACACCCCGGGACACGTCGACTTCTCCTATGAAGTTTCGCGTTCTCTGGCCGCCTGTGAAGGCGCATTGCTGGTGGTAGATGCAGGGCAGGGTGTGGAAGCTCAGACTCTGGCCAACTGCTACACCGCGATGGAAATGGAACTGGAAGTCGTACCTGTACTGAATAAAATCGATCTGCCGGCCGCCGATCCTGACCGCGTGGCGCAGGAAATTGAAGATATCGTCGGGATTGACGCGACGGATGCCGTACGCTGTTCAGCGAAAACCGGTATTGGTGTGCCTGACGTGCTCGAGCGACTGGTGCGTGATATTCCGCCGCCGGAAGGCGATCCGGACGGTCCGCTGCAGGCGCTGATTATCGACTCATGGTTCGATAACTACCTCGGTGTGGTCTCGCTGGTGCGTATTAAAAACGGCACCATGCGTAAAGGCGAGAAAATTAAGGTTATGAGCACCGGTCAGGTGTATAACGCCGACCGTCTGGGCATCTTCACGCCGAAACGCGTGGATACCGATGTGCTGAACTGCGGCGAAGTGGGCTGGCTGGTCTGTGCCATCAAAGACATTCTGGGTGCGCCAGTCGGGGATACCCTGACGCAGGCCCGTAATCCGGCAGATAAAGCATTACCCGGGTTCAAAAAGGTCAAGCCGCAGGTTTACGCTGGCCTGTTCCCGATCAGCTCCGATGATTATGAAGCCTTCCGTGATGCGCTGGGTAAACTCAGCCTGAACGATGCCTCGCTGTTCTATGAGCCAGAGAGCTCCACCGCGCTGGGCTTCGGCTTCCGTTGTGGCTTCCTCGGCCTGCTGCACATGGAAATCATTCAGGAACGTCTGGAGCGCGAATACGATCTCGAACTGATCACCACCGCGCCGACCGTTGTCTACGAAGTGGTTACCACGGATAACCAGACTATTTACGTCGACAGCCCGGGCAAACTGCCGCCGCTGAACAATATTGAAGAACTGCGTGAGCCGATTGCCGAGTGTCACATGCTGTTGCCGCAGGAATTCCTGGGTAACGTCATCACGCTGTGCATCGAAAAACGCGGCGTGCAGACCAACATGGTTTACCACGGTAATCAGGTCGCACTGACGTATGAAATCCCGATGGCGGAAGTGGTGCTCGATTTCTTCGACCGCCTGAAATCCACCTCACGTGGGTATGCTTCACTGGATTACAACTTCAAGCGTTTCCAGGCTTCCAACATGGTACGCGTCGATGTCTTGATCAACTCTGAGCGTGTCGATGCGCTGGCGCTGATCACCCATAACGACAACGCACCGTACCGTGGCCGTGACCTGGTAGAGAAGATGAAAGAGTTGATCCCGCGTCAGCAGTTCGACATTGCGATTCAGGCGGCGATTGGTAACCACATTATCGCCCGCTCTACGGTGAAACAGCTACGTAAAAACGTGCTTGCCAAATGTTATGGCGGCGACGTCAGCCGTAAGAAAAAACTGCTGCAGAAACAGAAAGACGGTAAGAAGCGCATGAAGCAAGTGGGTAACGTTGAGTTACCGCAGGAAGCGTTCCTTGCCATTCTCCACGTGGGTAAAGACAGTAAATAAACCCCTCTTTGGGTGTTAAGGGAACTGGAATGGCTAATATGTTCGCCCTGATTCTGGCGATAGCAACGCTGATCACCGGCATTGTCTGGTGTATCGACAAGTTTAAATGGGCACCGGCGCGGCGCGCCAAACGTGCAGAAGCACAGGCACAGGGTATCGAAGCGACGAAGGCTGACAAACAGCCAGGTTGGGTGGAAACCACCGCATCGGTCTTCCCGGTTCTGTTCGTGGTGTTTGTGGTGCGTTCGTTTATTTATGAGCCGTTCCAGATCCCCTCCGGTTCAATGATGCCAACGCTGCTGATTGGTGATTTTATCGTGGTGGAAAAATTTGCCTACGGTATTAAAGATCCGATCACCCAGACGACGCTGATCCCTACGGGTCATCCTAAGCGTGGGGATATTGCGGTGTTTAAATACCCGAAAGATCCCAGCATGGATTACATTAAGCGGGTGATCGGTTTACCGGGCGACCGGGTAACCTATGATCCCCTGAGTAAAACGGTCTCCGTACAGCAGTCGGCCAGCGCCGTGCCGGTCACTTACTCAGACGTGGAAGAGAGCGACTTTATTCAGACCTTCAGCGGCTATAGCGGTAACGAACGCGGCAATGGTTTCTTCCAGGTCCCCAAAGGGGAGTCGATGCAGGGCGGCATTCGTTTAGCCACTCGTAACGAGACGCTGGGCGACGTCACCCACCGTATCCTGTTGATCGCTCAGGCACCAAGCCAGCCTGGGTCCTACTATCAGCAGCCAGGACAGCCGCAGTCAAGCTGGGTAGTTCCTGAGGGGATGTACTTTATGATGGGCGACAACCGTGATAACAGCGCTGACAGCCGTTACTGGGGTTTCGTTCCGGAACGTAATCTGGTAGGCAAAGCGACAGCCATCTGGATGAGCTTCGACAAGCAGGAAGGGGAATGGCCAACCGGCGTGCGCCTGAGCCGCATCGGTGGCATCCACTAATGTTCGCCTGCGGGCGGCATTAACAACGGGTGGCCTGTCATCCTGGCAGGCCACTGCACACGAAACAGATCGTGTTGGTGTTCAGGTTCAGCCCTGTTCCGTGTGCAGCATAATTGACGCATTAAGAAATTGGTAACGCATGAACCCCATCGTAATAAACAAGCTTCAACGTAAGCTGGGCTACACTTTTACTCATCAGGAATTGTTGCAGCAGGCGCTGACTCACCGTAGCGCCAGCAGTAAACACAACGAAAGACTGGAATTCCTGGGCGACTCAATTCTTAGTTATGTGATTGCTAATGCCCTTTATCAGCGCTTCCCGCGCGTGGATGAAGGTGACATGAGTCGGATGCGCGCCACGCTGGTTCGCGGTAACACGCTGGCCGAAATGGCACGGGAATTTGACCTTGGCGAATGTCTGCGCCTGGGGCCTGGTGAACTGAAAAGCGGCGGCTATCGCCGCGAATCGATTCTGGCTGACACTGTCGAAGCGCTGATTGGCGGGGTTTTCCTCGACAGCGATATTCAGACGGTAGAACAGCTGATCCTGAGCTGGTACGCCAGCCGTCTGGATCAGATCAGCCCGGGCGATAAACAAAAGGATCCAAAAACGCGTCTGCAGGAGTTCTTGCAGGGTCGCCATCTGCCTCTGCCCTCCTATCTGGTGGTGCAGGTGCGTGGCGAAGCGCACGATCAGGAATTTACTATTCACTGTCAGGTAAGCGGCATGGCAGAACCGGTTGTGGGAACCGGGTCAAGCCGTCGCAAAGCTGAACAGGCAGCAGCCGAACAGGCGCTGATTAAGCTGGGAATTGAATGAACGAACAAACTACCCATTGCGGCTTTATTGCTATTGTAGGCCGTCCGAACGTTGGTAAATCTACCTTACTGAACCAGTTACTGGGACAGAAGATTTCCATTACCTCGCGTAAGCCACAAACCACGCGCCACCGCATTATGGGCATCCATACGGAAGGGGAATATCAGGCGATTTATGTCGATACCCCGGGCCTGCATATGGAAGAGAAGCGGGCGATTAACCGCCTGATGAACCGTGCTGCCAGCAGCTCGATCGGTGACGTTGAAATGGTGATCTTCGTCGTGGAAGGCACCAAATGGACCGCCGATGACGAGATGGTGCTGAACAAGTTAAAAGACGGCAGAGTGCCGGTACTGCTGGCGATCAATAAAGTCGACAACATTACCGATAAAAGCATCCTGCTGCCGCACCTGCAGTTCCTGGGTTCACAAATGAACTTCATGGACGTGGTGCCGATCTCGGCCGAAAAAGGCACTAACGTTGATACCATCGCCAGCATCGTGCGCAAACGTCTGCCGGAAGCCGAACATCACTTCCCGGAAGATTACATCACCGATCGTTCTCAGCGCTTTATGGCGTCGGAAATTATCCGTGAAAAGCTGATGCGTTTCCTGGGGGCTGAACTGCCTTATTCTGTGACGGTAGAAATTGAACAGTTCCTCACCAATGAGCGCGGTGGCCTGACCATTAACGGTCTGATTCTGGTGGAACGCGAAGGTCAGAAGAAGATGGTCATTGGTAACAAAGGTGCCAAAATCAAAGTGATTGGTACCGAGGCCCGTCGGGACATGGAAGAGATGTTCGAGGCGAAAGTGCACCTTGAACTGTGGGTGAAAGTGAAGTCCGGCTGGGCGGATGATGAACGCGCCTTACGCAGCCTGGGCTATACCGACGACCTCTGAACCTGATGGAAGGCTGGCAACGCGCATTTGTCCTGCATGGACGGCCCTGGAGCGAAACCAGCCTGCTGCTTGACCTGTTTTCTGAACAGCATGGCAGGGTACGGGTGCTGGCCAAAGGCGCCCGTTCCAAACGTTCCAGCCTGAAAGGGGCACTGCAGCCTTTTACTCCGCTGCTGGTGCGCTGGGGAGGCCGTGGCGAGGTGAAAACCCTGCGTGGGGCTGAACCGGTCTCCCTTGCTCTCCCTCTCAGCGGTACCTCTCTCTACTGCGGCCTGTACGTTAACGAGCTCCTTTCCCGGGTGCTGGAACACGAGACGGCATTCAGCGAGCTCTTCTTCGACTATCTGCACTGCATTCAGACGCTGGCGTCGGATGCCGCTTCCCCTGAACCTGCGCTCCGGCGCTTTGAACTGGCGATGCTCGGCCACCTTGGCTACGGCGTAGATTTTCTGCACTGTGCAGGCAGCGGGGAAGAAGTGGCCGACGGCATGACCTACAGCTACCGCGAAGAGAAGGGCTTTATCGCCAGCCTGGTGGTGGGGCACCGCAGTTTCACCGGGCGTCATCTGCGTGCGCTGTACCAGCGTGACTTTCCAGATGCCGATACCCTGCGCGCGGCGAAGCGCTTTACCCGCATTGCCCTTAAGCCCTACCTCGGAGGAAAACCGTTGAAAAGTGCCGAACTGTTTCGGCAGTTTTTGCCGAGAAAACGACCAGATGCAGCGCTTCCGGGCGATGAATAGCCACCAGCCATACCCCTGTGTGCTGGGATCGTTGTACACTTCTTAAAACCCTTCGCGATTTTCTGAGGACTATCATGGCAGAGCTGTTGTTAGGCGTTAATATCGATCACATAGCCACCGTTCGTAATGCCCGTGGCACGCACTATCCCGATCCGGTTCAGGCCGCTTTTGTCTCTGAACAGGCGGGGGCCGATGGCATTACCGTCCACCTGCGGGAAGACCGCCGCCACATCACCGATCGTGACGTGCGCATTCTGCGTCAGACCATTCAGACCCGGATGAATCTGGAGATGGCGGTGACAGATGAGATGGTCGATATTGCCTGCGAGATCCTGCCGCACTTCTGCTGCCTGGTACCGGAGAAACGTGAAGAAGTGACCACCGAAGGCGGGCTGGACGTGGCCGGCCAGCAGGATAAAGTGACGGCTGCGGTAAAACGGCTGAATGATGCCGGCATCCTGGTATCACTGTTTATCGACGCTGACCATCGCCAGATTGATGCCGCCGTCGCCGCCGGCGCACCTTATATTGAGATCCATACCGGTGCTTACGCTGAAGCCGAAGAAGGCCCGGTACGCGAGGGTGAACTGGCGCGTATTGCTGAAGCGGCCACCTATGCCGCCGGGAAAGGCCTGAAGGTCAATGCCGGGCATGGCCTGACCTACCACAACGTACAGCCGGTTGCCGTACTGCCGGAGATGCACGAGCTGAATATCGGCCATGCCATTATCGGACGTGCGGTGTTTAGTGGCCTGGCTGAGGCGGTGAAAGAGATGAAGCAGCTGATGCGGGAAGCGCGGCGTTAATGGCTATTCTCGGGCTCGGTTCTGACATTGTGGAGATTGCCCGTATCGAAGGGGTGATCTCCCGATCCGGCGACCGCCTGGCAAAACGCGTACTCAGTGCCAGTGAATGGGCGCAGTATCAGGCGCATCAGCAGCCGGTTCGCTTTCTGGCCAAGCGTTTTGCGGTAAAAGAGGCGGCGGCGAAAGCCTTTGGCACCGGGATAAGAGGTGGCCTGGCGTTCAATCAGTTTGAGGTTTATAACGACGAACTTGGCAAACCCGGACTGCGGTTTTTCCAGCAGGCCAGTGAAGTTGCGGCGAAGCTCGGGGTGGTTCACGTGCACGTCACGCTGGCTGATGAACGTCACTACGCCTGTGCGACGGTGATTATCGAAAGCTAGCCGGCAGGGTGCAGTTGCACAAACTTCTCCCACAGCTGGTCGGAACTTTCGCTGCGCTGCGGGTCGACAATAATGGTGTTATCGATGGGGCAAACCTGCTGGCAGGTGGGAGCGTCGTAGTGGCCGATGCATTCCGTGCAGCGGTCAGCATCGATTTCATAGTACTCGTCACCCATGGCGATCGCCTCGTTAGGGCACTCGGGTTCGCACATATCACAATTAATACATTTCTTAGTGATCAGCAGCGCCATCGTTCTCTCATCCAGTAACCGGTTAAAGTGCGCGGGTATTATACGCACGCTGTCTGCTCAGACCAGCTTTTTCACCAGCGCTTCACTGTGACGGATATGGCTGGATGCGCGTTCCGGATCGCGTTGGATCAGCGCCATAAACAGCAGGTCGGTCAGCGCCAGCTGCGCGGTCGTGGAAGAGATGGCCGCGCTGCGCGTCGTCTGCTCTTCTGCCACGGTGTACAGGCAGTGGCTGGCTGCCTGCTGCAGGGTATTGGGCGTAAACCCGGTAAACGCCAGTACGGTAGCACCGATGCGCTGGGCTTCCTGCGCGGCCAGGTTAATTTCCCGGCGTTCCCCCGTGTAGGAGATAGCCAGCAGCACATCGCCCACCTCCAGGGCCTGAACGCTGGCCAGCAGGGCATGCATATCCTGCTCTGCCACCGCACTGATGCCTATCTTCATCAGCTTCCAGGAAAAATCTTTTGCAACCAGGCCGGAAGCGCCGATACCTACCAGCACGATGCGTCTGGCCTGCTTCAGCAGGCGCAGCGTTTCCAGCAGCATCTCTTCACTGTTAATATCCAGCGTGGCGCGTATGGCGGAACATTTTTCGGTAAACAGCTTCTCCCCGACCACCTTTAGCGCATCGTCACTGAGGATGTGATTGTGAACGGTGATTGCATCCTTCTCGGTAAGGGACTCACTCAGTGCCAGCTTCAGTGCCGGAAACCCTTTGTAACCCAGTTTCTGAGCGAATTTCACCACGCTGGACTGACTGACCCCTGATTCATCCGCCAGCTTTTGTGAGCTCAGGTGGCGTGCGCGGTCCGGCTGCGACAGCAGATAGTCAGCAAGCCGACGTTCGTTCAGAGCCAGGCTGGGATAAAGCTGACGGATACGCAGCAGTGAACTCATCATTTTTCCTCTTACGAATCAGGCCCATCATATTGAATTATCTGTAATGATAACATTCAGTGCTCTAAGTCTAACGTGCCATTTAACGGTTTCCATGATTAAGAAGGGTAAAATGGCATGCGGCAAAGAATAAAATATTCGTATATATTAAATTTATTGTGAATTAAAAATTCTAAAAGGAGAAGTCATGGATCTTGGCTCACTGGTATCAGAAACGCGTAACCCGGATACGATCGATCTGGATAATCTGTCGACCTTAGAGATGGTATCCAGATTTAATCAGCAGGATGCCACCGTGGCGGACGCCGTCCGTCTGACGCTGCCGCAGGTGGCGCAGGCCGTTGATGCCGCCGCTGCCGCGCTCTCCGCCGGCGGCCGTCTGATCTATATGGGTGCCGGTACCAGCGGACGGCTGGGCGTGTTGGATGCGTCCGAATGTCCGCCCACCTTTGGCGTACCGCACGGGCTGATTGTCGGGCTGATTGCGGGCGGCCCGGGGGCGTTACTCAAGGCGGTGGAAGGCGCTGAGGATGATGAACAGCTGGGGATCGCTGATTTACAGGCGCTGAACCTGACCGCAAACGATATGGTGGTGGGGATTGCCGCCTCGGGGCGCACGCCTTACGTCATCGGTGCGCTGCGCTATGCCCGCCAGCAGGGCTGTCGTACGGCAGCGATCTCCTGCAATCCAGACTCCCCCATTGCCCGTGAAGCGCTGATTGCTATCTCACCCGTGGTCGGTCCGGAGGCGCTGACCGGCTCAACGCGGCTGAAGTCGGGAACGGCTCAGAAGCTGGTGCTGAATATGCTCTCTACGGGGGCCATGGTCAAAATCGGTAAGGTCTATCAGAACCTGATGGTGGACATGCAGGCGACTAATATCAAACTGATCGATCGCGCGCGGCGCATGGTGTGTGAGGCCACGGGCTGCGACGCGCAGCAGGCCGGGAACACCTTACAGCAGGCACAGTACGAAGTGAAAACCGCGATTTTAATGATTCTCGCCGATCTTCCGGCCGACCAGGCAAAACAGCGACTGGTTGCCTGCAACGGCTTTTTGCGCGCGGCACTCGCCAGCAACTAACGGCAGAAAAAGGATCACCCATGGAAAAATCTCTCCAGCTGGCACAGGCATTACTGCAGGGCATTGGCGGCCCGGCCAATATTCTGCGACTGGAAAACTGTATGACGCGCGTGCGCGTTGAGGTCCGTGACGAAAGCCTGCTGATACCGCAAGAGCTGCGCCGGCTGGAAGGGGTGAAAGGCTACGTTAAGCAGGGCAGTCAACATCAGTTTATTGTGGGGCCAGGAGCAGCGGCCAAAGTGACCGATGCGATGCGTACGCTGATTACCGCCCCCGGGGCGGCTGATGCAGCGGCGGTCGTCAGACAGAATAAGGCACAGGCGAAAGCGCAGTATCACGCCCCTTTCAGTGATGCGCTGCGCCAGCTGGCGAACGTCTTTATCCCGCTGATCCCGGCTTTTATTGCCTCCGGTTTGATCACCGGGCTGATTAATATCGTCAAACGTCCTGATATTGTGGGTAACCTTGCCACGCAGTACCCCAATATCATCGGGCTGGCGGCGATTTTCGGCAGTGCGGTATTCGCCATTATGAATATTCTGGTCGGTGTTAATACGGCCAAAGTTTTTGGCGGCTCTACCGCTCTCGGTGGCGTTATGGCGGGCATCCTTTCCAGTCCGGCGCTGGCGCAGATCACCCTGTTTGGCGAACCGCTCCAGCCAGGACGCGGCGGGGTGATTGCCGTATTGCTGGTGGTGGTCATGATGTGCTGGATTGAAAAACGTCTGCGTCAGCGGCTGCCAGAGTCTCTGGAGCTGATCCTTAACCCGCTTCTGACTACACTTATTACAGCATCACTGGCGATTGTGCTGTTACAGCCGCTGGGCGGTATGATTTCAGACGCCATTGCTCATGGGGCCACGCTGGCCATCGATCGCGGCGGAATGCTGGCAGGAGCAGTACTGGCGGGAACCTTTTTACCGCTGGTTCTCACCGGCCTGCACCAGGGCATGGTGCCGATCCACGTCGAGCTGGTGCAGGCGCACGGCTATAACGCGCTGCTGCCCATTCTGGCGATGGCCGGGGTAGGGCAGGTCGGGGCGTCGCTGGCGGTATTAATGAAAACGCGGAATGCCAGGCTGAAAAAGCTGGTTAAAGGGGCACTGCCGGTGGGGATCCTCGGCGTGGGCGAACCGCTCATCTTTGGTGTTACGCTTCCGCTCGGACGCCCTTTTATCGCGGCCTGCCTGGGCGGTGCGGTTGGCGGCGCAGTGATCGGTTATGCTAAGGTCGCTACCCTTATTACATTTGGGCTTTCCGGCCTGCCGCTGGCGATGACCATCGTGGCCGGTAAAGTGATGATGTATCTGGTGGGGTGGCTGACAGCTGTGATTTGCGGCTTTCTGTTTGCATGGTTTATGGGGTTCAACGACCCTGAGGAGTGAGGTTTGACAACCAGTCGGGAACGACGTGTGGTATTTTTTGACCTTGATGGCACCCTGCATCGGCAGGATATGTTCGGCACCTATATGCGCTGGCTGCTGTGGCGTCAGCCTCTGAACCTGCTGCTGGTTGCGCCTCTGCTACCGGTTATTGGTCTTGGCCTGCTGTTGAAGGGCCGCGCCGCACGCTGGCCAATGAGCCTGCTGCTGTGGTCAATCACCTTTGGCCACAGTGAGGCGCGTCTGAAGGCGCGTGAGCAGCAGTTTGCCCTCTGGTTCCGCCAGCGCGTGACGGCCTTCCCCGTGGTGCAGCAGCGGCTGACGGACTATCTCAGCAGTGAGGATGCCGACGTCTGGCTGATCACCGGGTCGCCGCAGCCCCTGGTGGAGCAGGTCTACTTCGATTCAGCATTTCTGCCGCAGGTTAAACTGATCGCCAGTCAGATGGGGCGAGCCTGGGGCGGGCGGGTGCTGGCAATGCGCTGCCTGGGCCATGAGAAGGTGGCGCAGCTGGAAGAGCAGATTGGGACTCCGCTGCAGCTTTACAGCGGTTACAGCGACAGTAAGCAGGACAACCCGTTACTGTTTTTTTGCCAGCACCGCTTCAGAGTTACCCCGGTGGGGGAGCTACAGCAACTGGAATAACCGACAATTGACGATATAATGTCGCGCTTTTTTTTGCTGGAGACGCGGGTGACTGACAATAACGATGAATTCTGGATGCGCCATGCGCTGACACTGGCCAGGCGTGCCTGGGACGAGGGCGAAGTCCCTGTGGGCGCTGTGCTGGTGTATCAGGGGCGGGTGATTGGTGAAGGCTGGAACCGCCCGATCGGTCATCACGATCCAACGGCACACGCCGAGATGATGGCGATCCGGCAGGGGGGGAAGGTGATCGAGAACTACCGCCTGCTGGACACTACGCTGTATGTCACTCTGGAACCCTGCGTGATGTGCGCAGGGGCGATGATCCACGGGCGCGTGGGACGGTTAGTGTATGGCGCACGGGATGCAAAAACCGGGGCTGCGGGGTCACTGCTGGACGTTCTGGGGCATCCGGGAATGAATCATCACGTGCAGACTGAACAGGGGGTACTGGCGGAAGCGTGTGCTGCGCTGCTGAGCGACTTTTTCCGCCAGCGCCGGGCCGAAAAGAAGGCTCTCCGCCTCTAGAGGCCGGCCGTCTGTTCCGGTGCCTCCGTCCGACTGAGTCGGTTCAGTTTAGCGCGATTTTTGCTGCCACCGCCGGATAACCGCTGCCCAGTTCGGCCTCCATCGCCGCCTGCTGGGCCAGCTTTCTCTCCTGATCCTGCAGATAGCCAACCAGGCTCAGCTGATATTTGCGAATATTTTCCACGTAGGCATAAGCTTCATGACCGCGCGCGTAACCGTAGGTGGTCTGGCTGTAGTAACGTTTCTGACTCAGCATGGGCAGGCGGACTTTGACGTCAGCCCAGCTATCCGGATCCCCTTTCTGCTTTTCCGTCAGCTTGCGTGCATCAAGCATATGGGCGTACCCCATGTTATAGGCCGCCAGCGCAAACCAGATACGTTCATCTTCCGGCACGGTGGGCGGCACCTTCTCCATCATGCGCACCAGATACTCACTGCCGCCGCGTATACTTTGCTCGGGGTCGGTACGGTCACTGACGTTCAGGCTGTCAGCGGTGTTACGCGTCAACATCATCAGGCCGCGTACCCCGGTCGGTGAAGTGGCCTGCGGGTTCCAGTGTGATTCCTGGTAGGAAATGGCCGCCAGCAGACGCCAGTCGATAATCTGCGCGTACTTCTCGAACAGCGGCTGAATGTCCGGGAGTGTGCCGTCGATGGCGCGCAGGAAGGTGCGCGTGTCGACATAGTCAAAGGTGCCGACGTGACCCAGATACTTTTCATCCAGTCGGGCCATCGCACCTTCTTCGCTCATCTGGTTAAAGAAGTCGAGCAGGGCCGCATTCATGCTGTCGTCCTGCTCGTGTTGCACGTACCAGGTGACCGGCTCTTCATCGGTAATGTCAAAGGCCACCGCCAGCTGTGGATGGATCCGCTGCATCAGGGCAATGGTGACCGAGTCACCCACCGTATAATCGAGTTTGCCGTCTGCCACCGCCTCCAGCAGGCCCTGGGGCGTCTGATCGGTGGAGATCGCCCAGTCGAGGTCAGGATACTGATGCGCTTTCACATTGCGCAGCGTCGACAGATAGGCTGAGCCGGATGCCGCCGTCAGGCGACCTTTCAGATCGCCGAGGTTTTTGGGGCGCGGAGCGCCAATGCGGTACACCAGCTGTTGGGAAACGGAATAATAGGACGGGCCCGCACGAAAACGCGCCAGCCGTTCATTATTATAAATTAAGCCGGCCGCCAGCAGGTCGGCCTTGTCATCTTCCAGGTCATCAAACAGATCGCCCAGATTAGGACGAACGGTGACTTCAAGCTTCACACCTAAATAACGGGCGAAGCGCTTCGCCAGCTCGTAGTCCATACCCGCTGGTGATTTATTGACCGTGTAGTAAGTCAGCGGAGAATTAATCGTGCTGACACGAAGTACTCCCCGCGATTTTATCTGTGCAATCCGGTCGGTGGAGTCCCCGTACCATGGGATAGACGGCCACAGCGCAAGCGCCAGAAGTACCGTGATCAGTCCGACCAGCAGATAATTAAATTTAAGGCGTTTCAAATGGTTATCTCTCGATGGTTCTCAGGTATCTGTCTTCTATGGCAGTATTTGTGGTCTATAATTGGCCCTGAGCGTGGGGCATTCTGCGCAACTCCGCGCGGCTCCGCAACTGAATTCCATCCGATTTGTGTGTTTTTCAGGCAATTCCTTATCGCGATAAATTCTGCGCAAACGGTTTCGTAACGGGTGCGGATTCACTATAATACCGCCCGTTTTCCCCTGTTGCGCCCAATGAAGCGTCGCCCGGCGCTTCGAGACGAGAGATCTTTAATGATGGAAATTCTGCGTGGTTCGCCCGCTCTGTCGGCATTTCGTATTAACAAACTGCTGGCCCGCTTTCAGGATGCTCACCTGCCGGTGAGTGACATTTACGCTGAGTACGTCCATTTCGCTGATGTCAGCGCGCCGCTGAGCACGGATGAAAAATCCCGTTTGCAGCGCCTGCTGAAATACGGCCCCTCTCTCGCTGAACATACCCCGGAAGGTCGCCTGCTGCTGGTGACGCCTCGTCCCGGTACCATTTCGCCCTGGTCTTCCAAAGCGACGGATATCGCCCATAACTGCGACCTGCCGCAGGTGCTGCGTCTTGAGCGCGGTCTGGCTTTCTATGTCAAGGCGCCACAGTTAACGGAAGCGCAGTGGGGGGCACTGGCGGCCCTGCTGCACGACCGCATGATGGAAACCGTGTTTACGGATCTGAAGCAGGCCGACGCGCTGTTCGTTCAGCATCAGCCTGCGCCGGTACAGAGTGTAGACGTGCTGGGTGAAGGGCGTAACGCGCTGGTTCAGGCCAACATTAAACTGGGGCTGGCGCTGGCTGATGACGAAATCGATTACCTGCAGGCGGCGTTTGAACAACTGGGGCGCAACCCGAACGATATCGAACTGTACATGTTTGCTCAGGCCAACTCTGAGCACTGCCGCCATAAAATCTTCAACGCCGACTGGGTGATTGACGGGCAGGTTCAGCCGAAGTCGCTGTTCAAAATGATTAAAAACACCTTTGAGAAGACCCCCGATCACGTGCTGTCAGCTTACAAAGACAACGCCGCCGTGATGGAAGGTTCTCAGGTCGGGCGCTTCTACGCGGACGCGCAGGGCCATTACGATTTCCATCAGGAAGAGGCCCATATCCTGATGAAGGTGGAAACCCATAATCACCCGACGGCGATCTCGCCGTGGCCGGGTGCCGCTACCGGTTCCGGTGGCGAAATCCGCGATGAAGGGGCCACCGGGCGCGGCGCAAAACCCAAAGCCGGACTGGTCGGGTTTTCCGTATCGAACCTGCGTATCCCCGGCTTTGAACAGCCGTGGGAAGAAGATTTCGGCAAGCCCGATCGCATTGTTACCGCGCTGGATATTATGACCGAAGGCCCTCTGGGGGGCGCAGCGTTTAACAACGAATTTGGTCGTCCGGCCCTGAACGGCTACTTCCGTACCTACGAGGAGCGCGTCAACAGCCATAATGGCGAAGAACTGCGCGGCTACCACAAGCCGATCATGCTGGCGGGTGGTATCGGTAATATCCGTGCCGATCACGTACAGAAAGGTGAAATCACCGTCGGTGCCAAACTGATCGTGCTGGGTGGCCCGGCGATGAATATTGGCCTGGGCGGCGGGGCCGCATCCTCAATGGCTTCGGGCCAGTCAGATGCAGACCTCGACTTTGCGTCTGTGCAGCGTGATAACCCTGAGATGGAACGGCGCTGTCAGGAAGTGATTGATCGCTGCTGGCAGCTGGGTGAAGCGAACCCGATCCTGTTTATCCATGACGTGGGAGCGGGCGGTCTTTCTAACGCCATGCCGGAGCTGGTGAGCGATGGTGAACGCGGCGGACGTTTCAATCTGCGCGACATTCTGAACGATGAGCCTGGCATGAGTCCGCTGGAAGTGTGGTGTAACGAATCCCAGGAGCGCTATGTTCTGGCCGTTTCCCCGGACAGCCTGGCGCTGTTTGATGCCCTGTGCCAGCGCGAGCGTGCTCCGTACGCGGTGATTGGTGAGGCCACCGAAGAGATGCACCTGTCTCTGTCGGACAGCCATTTCGACAATACCCCCATTGATATGCCGCTGGACGTGCTGCTGGGTAAGACCCCGAAAATGACCCGCGACGTTGCCTCGCTGCAAGCGAAAGGCGAGCCGCTGGCGCGTGACGGGATCACCGTGGCGGATGCGGTAAACCGCGTCCTGCATCTGCCGACCGTGGCGGAGAAGACCTTCCTGATCACCATCGGCGACCGTTCGGTCACCGGTATGGTGGCCCGGGACCAGATGGTCGGGCCATGGCAGATCCCAGTGGCCAACTGTGCGGTGACCACCGCCAGCCTCGACAGTTACTACGGTGAAGCCATGGCGCTGGGCGAACGTGCCCCGGTAGCGCTGCTCGACTTTGCCGCCTCCGGTCGCCTGGCCGTAGGGGAAGCGCTCACCAATATCGCGGCGACCGCCATCGGCCCGCTGACGCGTATCAAACTGTCGGCAAACTGGATGGCCGCTGCCGGTCACCCGGGCGAAGATGCCGGGCTGTATGAAGCAGTGAAAGCCGTAGGTGAAGAGCTGTGCCCGGCGCTGGGGATCACCATCCCGGTCGGCAAAGACTCTATGTCGATGAAAACCCGCTGGCAGCAGGGAAGCGAACAGCGTGAGATGACCTCTCCGCTGTCGCTGGTGATCACCGCCTTTGCCCGCGTGGAAGACGTGCGTAAAACCGTGACCCCACAGCTGCAGACGGGTGACAATGCCCTGATGCTGATTGACCTGGGTAAAGGCGTCAATGCGCTGGGGGCAACGGCGCTGTCGCAGGTCTACCGTCAGTTGGGCGACAAGCCTGCCGACGTGCGTGACGTGCAGCAGCTGGCAGGTTTCTATAACGCTATCCAGGCGCTGGTGGCCGATGGCAGGCTGCTGGCCTACCACGACCGCTCTGACGGCGGCCTGCTGGTGACGCTGGCAGAGATGGCCTTTACCGGCCACTGCGGCGTAGAAGTCGACATTGCGGCGCTGGGCAGCGACAGCCTGGCAGCCCTGTTTAACGAAGAGCTGGGCGCGGTTATCCAGATCGCGGACGCCGATCGTGAGGCGGTGCAGCAGGTGTTTGCCGATCATGGTCTGAGCGACTGCATTCATCTGCTGGGCCGGGCCGTGGAAGGCGATCGCTTTGTGATCGCTTCAGGCGATACGCCCGTTTACAGTGAAAGTCGCACCACGCTGCGTACCTGGTGGGCAGAAACCACCTGGCAGATGCAGCGCCTGCGCGATAACCCGACCTGCGCAGACCAGGAACATGACGCGAAGAAAGATGACCGCGATCCGGGCCTGAACGTGGCGCTGACCTTTAAGCCACAGGAGGATATCGCAGCGCCGTACATCGCGACCGGCGCACGTCCGAAAGTGGCGGTGCTGCGTGAACAGGGCGTTAACTCTCACGTTGAGATGGCGGCAGCCTTCCACCGTGCCGGTTTTGACGCCGTTGATGTGCACATGAGCGATCTGCTGGCAGGCCGTCGCGGCCTGGCGGACGTCCAGGCGCTGGTGGCATGTGGCGGCTTCTCCTACGGTGATGTTCTCGGGGCAGGCGAAGGCTGGGCCAAGTCGATTCTGTTTAACACCCGCGTGCGCGACGAATTCGAAACCTTCTTCCACCGTCCGCAGACGCTGGCGCTGGGGGTCTGTAACGGCTGCCAGATGATGTCTAACCTGCGCGAGCTGATCCCCGGCAGCGAAGAGTGGCCGCGTTTTGTGCGTAACCAGTCCGAACGTTTTGAAGCCCGCTTCAGCCTGGTGGAAGTGGCGGCCAGCCCGTCGCTGCTGCTGGACGGCATGGCCGGTTCACGCATGCCGATTGCGGTATCGCACGGTGAAGGCTTCGTGGAGGTGCGCAGCGATGCGCATCTGGCCCAGCTGGAAAGCAAAGGTCTGGTGGCGCTGCGTTTCGTCGACAACTTCGGCAAGGTGACGCAGCAGTACCCGGCGAACCCGAACGGCTCGCCGAACGGGATTACTGCCGTGACGAACGAAAGCGGCCGCGTGACCATTATGATGCCGCACCCGGAGCGCGTTTTCCGCACGGTCAGCAACTCCTGGCATCCGGCAGAGTGGGGCGAGGACAGCCCGTGGATGCGTATTTTCCGTAATGCGCGTAAACAACTGGGCTAAACCCCTGCCTGAGCGAACGACTGTACCTGCTAACCGGCCTCTCAGGAGGCCGGTTTTTTTGGGGTTTTACGGCGGTCAGACAGCCAGTGTTGCTATTTCACTACAAAGTCGCCCCCGCCCTGTCTCCAAAAGGAGACATCTAAGCAACTGATTTTTAATGCTTGTTTTTTTTCGTCTGAATGGTGTAGCCATTTGGCGACAGTTTTGCAGACCCGATGGTCAAAAATGGGCTGTGCTGTAGGTAGAAGAGCATTAAAATCCAAATATTTCAGCGGGTTAAAAATATATTTTCAATATGGCACAGTTATTGCTATATTACCCTCAGTGGCTCATTCACCTGGTTATGACAGCCCTGCGCAAGCGGTCAAGTGCCCATAACACCCAGAATGACGCACAATACGGTGCCTGTCGTCCACCATACCGATAATCGTTCACTCTGTGACGTTATCAAACATCGGACGCAACGTTGAGTTAGGCACCACCTATTCAGTTACGCGGGCTTTCCGGCGTAACACCAGTGGCCGGTTCTTTGAACCGGCCATTTTCATTTTCTCCCCGCGCACTTTCTTATCCGCTCACTCTCAGCTAGCATCGCCGTAACTACTGCAAAGAGAACCTGTGTCGTGAAGAAATGGCGTCTGTTACCGCGATCGTTACGTCAGCTGGTGCTGATGGCCTTTTTACTGGTGTTATTACCGTTACTGGTGCTGGCCTGGCAGGCCTGGGAAAGTCTGTCGGCGCTGAGTGACCGCGCCGCCGATACCAACCGTACCACGCTGACCGATGTGCGCCGCAGTGAAGCCATGGCGCGTACCGCACTGGAGCTGGAACGCAGCTACCGTCAGTATTGTGTGCTGGACGACCCGATGCTGGCACGGCTTTATCAGACTCAGCGTAGCCGCTACTCGCAAATGCTGGATGCCCACGCTCCGGTGCTGCCAGATATGCGCACCGGGCAGATTCTGCGTCAGAACCTGACGCAGCTGAGTCAGATTAAATGCGTCAACAGCAGCCCGGTGCCTGCGGCAGCCGACCAGCTTGAAGCGTTCTCTGCCGCTAACAGCCAGCTGGTGCAGGCCACGCGTGAAGTGGTGTTTTCACGCGGTCTGCAGTTGCAGCGTGAGATTGCCGAACGGGGTCAGTATTTTGGCTGGCAGGCGCTGATCCTGTTTCTGCTCAGTTTCGGTCTGGTCATGCTCTTCACCCGGATGATTATCGGCCCGGTGAAGGCGGTTGAACGGATGATTAATCGGCTGGGAGAAGGCCGACCGCTGGGACAAAGCCTCGCCTTTAAAGGGCCGCGTGAGATCCGTTCACTTGGACAACGGATCCTCTGGCTCAGCGAGCGTCTGGCCTGGCTGGAGTCCCAACGGCATGAGTTTCTGCGCCATATCTCCCACGAGTTAAAAACCCCGCTGGCCAGTATGCGTGAGGGCACCGAACTGCTTGCCGATCAGGTGGCCGGGCCCCTGACGCCCGATCAGAAAGAGGTCGTCAGCATTCTTAACGACAGCAGCCGCCACCTGCAAACGCTAATCGAACAGCTGCTGGACTATAACCGCAAGCTGGCCGATGGACCGGTAGCGCTGGAAGATGTCGAACTGCGGCCGTTAATTGATACGCTGGTTTCCTCCCACAGTCTGACGGCCCGCGCTAAACTGCTTCATATTGATATCGATTTGCAGGCAGACCGCTGCCGTGCTGAACCGACTTTGTTATTGAGGGCCATCGATAATCTTTACTCCAATGCGGTACACTACGGTGCAGAATCCGGAAATATCTGGATCCGCAGTCGGCAACAGGGAAACCGCGTCCTCATTGAGGTAGCGAACACCGGAACCCCCATTCCTGCGGCGGAACAGGCAATGATCTTTGAACCCTTCTTCCAGGGAAACCTGCAACGTAAAGGGGCGGTCAAAGGCAGCGGACTGGGGCTGAGTATTGCCAAAGACTGCCTGCGACGGCTGCAGGGGGACTTACAACTGATTGACAGCGTTGATGCTGATGTCTGCTTCCGCATCGAATTAAACACCACCGCCGGGACGTTATCATAATGGAATCATCACGTTTTTCTGCCGCGCCGCACGACGGACGCCTGGGCAGATTTGCCGTTACTGTCATACTGGCGCTGGGGCTGCTGGGATGCAGTCAGCCAGCAACTCAGAAGGTTGTCAGCCGTGCGGATATCCCGGTGAGCGAACCTGATGTCAAAATTGTCGATTATCAGAGCGTTGCCTGCGAGAATATCTGGGCATTTGCGGATGTTGCTGCCACCGGGAACCCTCTCTACTGGCTGCGCACCATCGACTGCGGTATCCGACTGTCGCCCGTGGATGCCCGTGCAGAAGCCCGTCGTTGGCCTGGTAATGACTGGCAGAGCGCCTTCAAACAGGCGGTATTACTGAATAATGGCAACGTGACGCCCGTTGAGCGACGTGAGTTTCTTAAACGTCTGGACAGTTACAGCTATGACTATCCCGCATCGGTACGCCCGTTACTGATGCTGTGGCGCGAAGGGCAGGGCTCACAGTTACAACTTTCTGAAGAGCGGATGCGCTATGCCCACCTGCAGGAGAGCAGCGACGGTCAGCTGGACGCGCTTCGCCAGCAGCAAATCCGCCTGAAGAACGAACTTGTGGTGACCCGACGCAAGCTCGATACCCTGACCGATATTGAACGTCGTCTGTCGTCGCGCCGCTCTCCGGATGCTTCCGATAGTACCAGCCACGGCGATGATACCACCGCTCCGGATAGCCACAGTTCTGGCGATGCCCCGGCTGATAATCTGCCACAGGATGATGCCAATCCATGATGAAAAAGTCAGCAAGGTTGCTGCTGGTCGATGACGACCCGAGTCTGTTAAAGCTGCTGGGGATGCGCCTGACCAGTGAAGGGTTTAGCGTCACCACCGCAGAAAGCGGGCCGGAAGCACTGCGGGTGCTGAACCGCGAGACAATCGATCTGGTGATCAGCGACTTACGTATGGACGAGATGGACGGCATGGCGCTGTTTGCTGAGATCCAGAAGCTGCAGCCGGGGATGCCGGTCATTATACTCACTGCCCACGGCTCGATCCCTGACGCGGTGGCGGCGACGCAGCAGGGCGTGTTCAGTTTTCTCACCAAGCCGGTCGACCGCGATGCCCTGTATAAAGCTATCGACGGGGCGCTGGCCCACCGCGCCCCTTCCAGTGATGAAACCTGGCGCGAAAGCATTGTCACCCGCAGTCCGGTGATGCTGCGTCTGCTCGATCAGGCGCGGATGGTGGCGCAGTCCGATGTCAGCGTGCTGATCAACGGCCAGAGCGGCACCGGCAAAGAGGTGCTGGCCCAGGCGATACACGCCGCCAGTCCGCGCGCGGGCAAAACCTTTATTGCCATCAACTGCGGGGCTCTGCCGGAGCAGCTGCTGGAATCAGAGCTGTTTGGCCATGCGAAAGGAGCTTTTACCGGCGCTGTTAGCAGCCGTGAAGGGCTGTTCCAGGCCGCCGAGGGCGGGACGCTGTTCCTCGATGAGATCGGTGATATGCCACAGGCTTTACAGGTCAAGCTGCTGCGCGTGCTGCAGGAGCGAAAGGTTCGCCCGCTGGGCAGCAACCGCGACCTCGACATTGATGTGCGCATCATCTCTGCCACACATCGTGATTTGCCTAAGGCGATGGAAAAGAAAGAGTTTCGCGAAGATCTGTTCTACCGCCTTAACGTGGTCAACCTCAAGATCCCGGCGCTGCATGAGCGCGCTGAAGATATCCCCCTGCTGGCTAATCATCTGCTTAAGCAGTCTGCCGAACGGCATAAGCCTTTTGTACGCAGTTTCTCCACCGATGCGATGCGCCGTCTGATTGCCGCCGCCTGGCCGGGCAACGTCAGGCAGCTGGTGAATGTGATTGAGCAGTGCGTGGCGCTGACGTCCGCCCCGGTGATCGGGGAAGCGCTGGTGGAACAGGCGCTTGCCGGGGAGAATACGGCGCTGCCGACCTTTGCTGAGGCGCGCAATCAGTTTGAACTGAACTATCTGCGTAAGCTGCTGCAAATGACCCGTGGCAATGTCACCAACGCCGCACGGCTGGCGGGACGCAACCGCACAGAATTCTATAAGCTGTTATCGCGACACGAACTGGATGCTGCCGATTTTAAAGAGTAATTTTCACTGCGGTTAGCCGGTCCGGTTATGGTAGTTTATCTGCCTGAAAAGAGACGGACATCCGCTATACCCATGGCGATCACCGGTTTGCCACCCAGGCGCAGGCAGGCTGAGTGTTACGGGTATATAGTTAACTGATTATCCGTCCGCGTACGGAGGGAGAGAAAAGGGTCAGCCATGAAAAAAATTGATGCAATTATCAAACCGTTCAAACTCGATGATGTGCGTGAAGCGCTGGCGGAAGTCGGCATCACCGGGATGACCGTAACGGAAGTCAAAGGCTTTGGTCGTCAGAAAGGCCACACCGAGCTGTACCGTGGTGCTGAATATATGGTCGACTTTCTGCCAAAGGTAAAAATTGAAATCGTCATTGCTGACGATATCGTTGATACCTGTGTGGATACCATTATGCGCACGGCGCAGACGGGCAAAATCGGCGATGGGAAAATTTTCGTCTTTGACGTCGCCCGCGTGGTGCGTATCCGCACCGGTGAAGAAGACGAAGAGGCGATTTAAACCGCCCGTGACTGCTCAGGGGCCTGTCGGTTCAGGCCCCTGTTGTTATTTCTGCCCGTCTTTCTCCCTTCCTTTGACAATCGCTCTCCTGTCCGGACAATAAGCCCCCCGAAGCCTTCAGGCTGAACTGCCACTTTTCAACAGTTAAGGACGATTATGGCTATCACCCGCCGCGATTTTCTCAACGGCGTCGCGATCACTGTCGCCGCCGGTATGACCCCCCTGCAGATATTACAGGCCTCGCCGTTACAGGCGCAAAAGACGCTGTACTATCCTCCTTCGCTTACCGGTCTGCGCGGCAACCATCCGGGATCCTTTGAAAATGCCCACCGCCTGGGCCGCGATAATGTGGCGTTCGATTTCGACTCTCAGCCGGTAACCGAAGACTACGATCTGGTGGTGGTCGGGGCCGGGATTAGCGGTCTGGCGGCCGCCTGTTTCTGGCAGCAGCTCCATGGGAAACAGCAGCGTATTCTGTTGATTGATAACCATGATGACTTTGGCGGCCATGCTAAACGTAATGAGCTTAACGGGCTGCTGGGTTACGGCGGCAGTGAATCCTTCCAGTCTCCGCGTTCCAATTTTAGCCCGGTGGTGATGGATCTGATTAACACTCTCGGCATCAGTCTTGACGGCATGGAGCAGGGCTTTGATAAAACCTTCTACCCGGATCTGGGCCTCAGTCGTGGAGTTTACTTTGACAGGAAAAATTTCGGCGTGGACAAAGTGGTCAGCGGCGATCCGGGCAGGGTTGTGGCCGACGATATTCCGCGTGACCGGCTTAACGGACGCTCGTGGCAGGCCTTTATCAATGATTTTCCGCTGCCGGAAAGCGACCGTGAGGCGCTGATTGCTCTGCATACGGTACCGAAGGATTATCTGCCAGGACTGAGCCAGCAGGAAAAAGTGGCCTGGCTGGATAAGCACAGTTACAGCACCTTCCTGCGTGAGAAAGTGGGGTTAAGTGAACAGGCTATCCGCTACTTCCAGCAGTCGACTAACGATTTTCAGGCCGTCGGTATTGATGCCACCGCCTGCAGCGATGCGCGTATCTGCGACCTGCCCGGCCTGGACGGTATGGGACTGCCGCCGCTGGATGAGGAATCTCAGGCCGATCTTGACGACCCCTACGTCTTCCACTTCCCGGACGGGAACGCCACGCTGGCCCGCCTGATGGTGCGCAAACTTATTCCGTCTGTGACCTCCGCCGGACAGAATATGAATGATATCGTGCAGGCGACATTTGACTACAGCCAGTTAGACCGGCCGGATTCCCCCGTCAGACTGCGCCTGAACAGCACCGGGATGCAGGTGGTAAATGTGGGTAACCACGCTGAGGTGAGCTATATGACCGGTGATACGCTGACTCGTGTACGCGCCGGACGGGTGATAATGGCCGGTTATAACATGATGATCCCCTATCTGGTGCCGCAGATGTCGCCCGCGCAGCAGGAGGCACTGAAGCAAAACGTTAAGGCACCGCTGGTCTACAGCAAGGTGAAGATTGCCAACTGGCAGCCGTTTATTCAGCTGGGCATCCACGAGTTTTATGCGCCCGGTGCGCCATACTCCCGCGTTAAGCTCGACTATCCGGTAAGCCTGGGCGGTTATCACCACCCGCACGATCCCCGGCAGCCCATCGGGTTGCACATGGTGTATGTGCCAACGCTGCCGGGCAGCGGACTCAGCCCGCGTGAGCAGTCACGCAAAGGGCGCGCCATGTTGCTGGGCACGCCGTTTTCGGTACATGAGCAGATGATCCGTGAACAGCTGCAGGCGATGCTCGGCCCGGCAGGTTTCGACCATCAGCGTGATATCCAGGCGATCACCGTTAACCGCTGGTCACACGGCTACTCTTATGCCCTGAGCGGCATGTTTGATGATGAAGAAGAGGCACAACGAACTATCGAACGCGCCCGTGCGCCCGTTGGTAATATTTTCATTGCCAACGCCGACGCCGACTGGAGCCCTTACGCACACTCGGCTATCGATCAGGCCTGGCGGGCGGTCAATGAGCCGGCAGGAGGCACGTCAGCCCCGGGGGAAGCGTCATGAAGAGGGCCATCTTCAGCCTTATGCTGCTGGCAGGCGGCCCGACCTGGGCGATGTCGCCGGGGGAATACGTGGCAAAAGCAGCCGACTGTACGGCCTGCCATACCGCGCAGGGGGGCGTACCGATGGCGGGCGGGCTGCGCTTTGCCACGCCGGTAGGGGATATTTACAGCACCAATATAACCCCTGATAAACAACACGGCATTGGACGCTACACGTTTGCAGAGTTTGACCGGGCGATGCGACAGGGTGAAGCTCGTGACGGTCATCGTCTTTATCCGGCCATGCCCTACACCGCTTATGCAAAAATGAGCGAGGCGGATATGCACGCGCTGTACGACTTTCTGCTGCGGGAGGTGCCCGCCAGTAGCCAGGCGAACCGCGACAGCGACATTCCCTGGCTGCTATCGGCGCGCTGGCCGCTGGGCATCTGGAACGTACTGTTTCATGAAGACCGCCGTTATCAGCCTGATACGCAACAGAGTGCGCAATGGAACCGGGGGGCTTATCTTGTGCAGGGGGCAGGGCACTGCGGGAGCTGCCACACGCCGCGCGGCTGGGGAATGCAGGAGCAGGCGCTGGATCAGCAGAGTGATGTTTATCTCAGCGGCGCAGAGCTGGACGGCTGGTATGCTCCCTCGCTGAGAGGATTGCCGGAGGAGGAGCTGGTGGCGCTGTTGAAAACCGGGCGTAGTGCCCGGGGCGCGGTAGCCGGACCGATGGCGGACGTGGTCACCCACAGTACTCAGTATCTGACGGAGGCCGACCTCACCAGCATGGCCGTCTATCTGCGGAGTCTGCCTGCGGCCCCGGCAGCCCGCAGTCAGCCCGCCACGCCTTCCGCCGCAGGGGCGAAAACCTATGCCATGTACTGTTCAACCTGCCACGGCAGTGAGGGCGAGGGCAACGCTCACACCATTCCTGCGCTGGCAGGGAATGCCACGCTTACGGCGGACAATCCGCTGACCGCGCTGCGCGTGGTGCTGGACGGGGCACAGACGCCTGTTACACAGCAGGGGATGGCGCAGACCATGCCGGGTTACGGCTGGGCGCTGAATGATGTTCAGATGGCCGAACTGATGAACTACGTGCGTCACAGCTGGGGCAATCAGGCCCCGGGGGTGAAACCTGAGCAGGTGACGGAGGCGCGCCGTCAGGCGGAGAAATAGGGCGGAAAGACATCCGGGGTGAAACGGGTGGAACCCTGTCGCCTGCTGCTGACATTCAGCAACAGGCGAAGGTGTCCCCGCAGGGCCGGGTTACAGCGCCTTATGCGGACCAAAGACTTCATAATGAATACGGTCTTTCGTCACGCCCAGTTCGAGCAGGCGTTTCTCTACCAGCGCCATAAAGGCCAGCGGTCCGCACAGATAGTAGTGCATGGCCGGATCGCTCAGACGGGATTCCAGCGGCAGCAGGTTCATCAGCCCGCGGCTGTCGTAGCGGCCCTGATCCTGTTCCTGCGGATGGTTATACCAGACATGCTGCCAGAACTGCGGCAGCCGTGCGCCCAGTCTGGTCACTTCTTCAGCGAAGGCGTGTGTGGCCCCGTTTTCCGTGGCGTGCAGCCACTGGACACAGGCAGGATGTTTGTCGGCTGCCAGCTGGTTCAGCATGGCCAGCATGGGCGTCAGGCCCACACCACCCGAAATCAGTGTCACTGGTGTCTCCGGGGTCACATCGAGGAAGAAATCCCCGGCGGGCGGTGCCAGGTGGACCCGCTGGCCCGGCTGTTGCTGATGCAGCCAGCTGGAAAGAACCCCCCCTTCCTCATGACGAACGGCAATACGGTAGTCGCGACCGTTTGGTGTGCGGGTCAGTGAGTACTGGCGGATCTCCTGATTGGCAAAAGAGGGATCTTTCACCCACAGGGCGAGATACTGGCCGGGTTTGTAGTCTGCCACTGGCTGACCGTCCGTCGGGGTCAGGATAAAGCTTTTGATCACCGTGCTTTGTGGCGTGATCTCACTCATGACAAACTCACGCTGCCCCCCCCGCCAGCCCCCGACTTTCTCCTCGGTCTCTTCATAAATCTGCTCTTCGCGCTGGACAAAAATCCCCGCCAGCACGCCATAGGCTTTACCCCAGGCCTCAAGGACTTCTTCTCCCGGATGCAGCATTTCATCAATGCTGGCCAACAGGTGCTTACCGACAATGGGATACTGGTCCGGGCGGATCGCAAAACTGGTATGTTTCTGGGCGATTTTTTCCACCGCAGGGCCCAGGGCCGCAAGGTTATCCAGGTTGCTGGCATAGGCGCAGACGGCATTAAACAGCGCTTCAGGCTGGTTGCCGCTGCTCTGATTGCTCATATTAAAAATGTCTTTCAGCTCAGGATTGTGGCTGAACATACGCTGATAGAAATGGGCGGCCAGGCGCGGGCCGAGTGCAGCAATGGCGGGAATGGTGGATTTCACAGTAGCAATGGTTTGGCTGTCCAGCATGGCGTGCTCCTTAGCAGGGATTATAAACATGTATTTTAAATGTATCTTATAACCGCGCAGCTAATTCTGTAAATACACCTTATGAGTTAAGGGGTATTTTTTCGCACGTAACATCCGCTTCAGAACAACAGCCTGTCTGCGGCGGGCGAGGATACGCCCCGATCGGGGGCTGGCAGAAAACTGTAACTAACCCTTGCCAATCCTGAAGCCAATCGTTTGCGTAAAAAGGCGGCCGTGATGCTATTCAACGGGTGGGTAAACAGTTTAAACTGTTTACCATCACCCCCGAGGGGGCATTCATTTTTGAAAGTCAGTTGAGTCAGGAGATGCAGATGTTAAAGCGTGAAATGAACATTGCCGATTACGATGCCGAATTATGGCAGGCGATGGAGCAGGAGAAAGTGCGTCAGGAAGAGCACATCGAGCTGATTGCCTCAGAGAACTACACCAGCCCACGCGTGATGCAGGCTCAGGGATCTCAGTTGACCAACAAGTACGCGGAAGGGTATCCGGGCAAACGCTATTACGGTGGCTGTGAGTATGTGGATATCGTTGAGCAACTGGCGATTGACCGTGCGAAAGCGCTGTTCGGTGCCGACTACGCTAACGTGCAGCCGCACTCAGGTTCTCAGGCCAACTTCGCCGTTTATACCGCGCTGCTGCAGCCGGGCGATACCATTCTGGGGATGAACCTGGCCCACGGTGGCCACCTGACTCACGGTTCCCCGGTTAACCTGTCAGGTAAACTGTACAACGTTATTCCTTACGGCATCGACGAAAGCGGTAAGATTGATTACAACGAACTGGCCGAACTGGCGAAAAAGCACCAGCCGAAAATGATCGTGGGCGGCTTCTCTGCTTACTCAGGCGTGTGCGACTGGGCCAAAATGCGTGAAATCGCCGACACGGTAGGCGCTTACCTGTTCGTCGATATGGCGCACGTTGCGGGTCTGATCGCGGCTGATGTCTACCCTAATCCCGTTCCTCATGCGCACATCGTGACGTCGACCACCCACAAAACGCTGGCCGGTCCGCGTGGCGGTCTGATCCTGGCGCACGGCGGCGACGAAGATTTTTACAAGAAGCTGAACTCTGCCGTCTTCCCAGGTGGCCAGGGTGGCCCGTTGATGCACGTTATCGCGGGGAAAGCGGTCGCCTTCAAAGAAGCGATGGAGCCTGAGTTCAAAACCTATCAGCAGCAGGTTGCTAAAAACGCCAAAGCGATGGTGGAAGTCTTCCTGGCGCGTGGCTACAACGTTGTCTCCGGCGGTACGCACAACCACCTGTTCCTGCTGGACCTGGTGGACAAGAACCTGACCGGTAAAGAAGCGGATGCTGCCCTGGGTCGTGCCAATATTACCGTGAACAAAAACAGCGTTCCTAACGATCCGAAGAGCCCGTTTGTGACGTCCGGTATCCGTATCGGCTCCCCGGCGGTGACCCGTCGCGGCTTTAAAGAAGCAGAAGTCCGCGAACTGGCAGGCTGGATCAGCGATATTCTTGACAATATCAATGACGAAGGCGTGAGCGAGCGCGTGAAGAAGCAGGTACTGGATATCTGTGCGCGCTTCCCGGTTTACGCATAACCTGAGCGCGTCTCCCCGCAGCCACAGGGGAGCCTGACCACTGATAGCGGGACACCAACGTGTCCCGCTATTTTTTTATCTCCCGCCACGGTGTACATTAGCCTCCACTTTGTCGGAGGGAAAATGACGATACGTTCCACGTACTGGCTTGGACTGAGCTACTTCACCTACTTTTTCGCCTATGGCGTCTATCTGCCTTTCTGGGGCGTCTGGTTAAAAGACAGCGGTCTGCAGCCGGAAAAAATCGGTCTTTTACTGGGGTGTGGCATGATTGCGCGCTTTGCCGGTAGCCTGATGATTGCTTCCCGCGTTACCAATCCCTCCCGACTGATTACGGTGCTGCGCCTGCTGGCGCTCCTGACCCTGCTGTTTGCGCTCGGCTTTTGGGCGGGTTCCCAGTGGTTATGGCTGTTGCTGGTGATGGTGGGGTTCAACCTGTTCTTCTCACCGCTGGTTCCCCTGAGCGATGCGCTGGCCGCCACCTGGCAGCGGCAGATTGCGCTGCCCTACGGCCCGGTGCGGCTCTGGGGATCGCTCGCCTTTGTTATCAGTTCAGCCCTCACCGGCGTGCTGGTGACTCATTTTTCCTACCACGCTATTTTAGTGCTGCTGTGTGTGGGCTGCGGGGCGATGATCGGCGGGATGCTGCTGCGGCCTGCGGTGATGCCGCAGGGGGCGGAAAAACAGGCACAGCATGCCGGATGGGCGCAGTGGAAGCAGATGCTGAGTGAGAACGCCGTCTGGCGTTTCCTGCTGTGCGTGACGCTGATGCAGGGGGCACATGCGGCCTATTACGGGTTCAGCGCCATCTACTGGCAGGAGGCGGGCTACTCATCGGGCACGGTGGGCTACCTGTGGTCGCTGGGGGTGGTGGCTGAAATCATCATTTTTGCCGCCAGCCACCGGCTGTTTCGCCGCTGGAGTGCGAGTGATCTGCTGCTGCTTTCCTGTATTTCGGCGCTGGTACGCTGGAGTATCATGGCTTCATCCACCGATCTGGGCTGGCTGATCGCCGCACAAATTCTCCACTGTGGCAGTTTCACCCTCTGCCATCTGGCCGCGATGCGCTTTATCGCCGCCCGTGACGGCGGAGAAGTTATCCGGCTGCAGTCCGTCTACTCGGCGCTGGCGATGGGCGGCGGGATCGCCCTGATGACCATGGTCTGTGGCGTGCTGTTCCAGCATCTGCAGGGGGGCGTATTCTGGGTGATGGCGCTACTGGTTGTACCGGTGCTCTTCCTGCGGCCAAAAGTGAGCTGATTACGACTCCAGCAGCGTACGGATGCTGCGCTGCTGGTGTTCTCCCAGCGGCAGTTCCGCATGGATCAGCGGGGGAGAATAGAGCGGCAGCGGGGTGGCATAGGGGGTGATCACCAGCGCGATGCCTTTCGGCGCACTGTGACGCTGGAAATCGGCAACATCCTGATACTTGATATTCAGCGGCAGCAGCGTCAGTTCGCGCAGCTGCTGTTCGACCTGACGTTCCAGCTCCCGATCGTGACCGATCAACAACAGCACTTGTTTTTCCTGCAGGGCGCTCTCCTGCATCAGCCACGCACCGAAAATAATCGCAATCAGCCCCATCTCTTCATCGCTGAACTGGACACCGTACTGCTGTTCAAAAGCGGCCACCGCCTCACGGGTGGTGCGTAACAGCCGGGGATACTGCTGGGCGATATCCTCAACCAGGCTGTGGTCAATGCCGATAGCGAACAGCGCACGCTCCAGGGCCTGTGCCAGATGCGTATACAGCTGCGCACTGAGCCCGTCATCATTACTGAACACCATGCCCGACAGCGCCTGAAAGCGTTGAATCAACAGCTGAACAGACTGCAGCAGCTGGCGTTCATGCTCTGCGTGAGGGTGTTGCAGCATCGGGATATGCAGCTGGCTGAAGAGCAGGGTAAGCAGGTCGCTCTCACTGGCGGTGGCCTGATAGCCACGCTTGCGCCAGCAGCGGACTATCTCCTCCGCCAGCGCCGACTCGCTTTTTCCTCTCAGCCACCGCTGCTGAACCGGGGTGAAGGTGGGCTGGCAGGGCCAGGCGAGGGAAAAACGCAGCCAGACCTGCAGGAACTGGGCGTCACGGGGGCTGAACTCCCGCCCCAGATGCAGTGAGCAGTGCTGAATTAGCGCCAGCAGATTGTGTTCATCATACAACGCTTTATCAACGGGTAGCGAATGAAGCCGCTGTCTGATGGCGCGGGAAAAATCGGTATGAATAAATGATGGCGACAGGCGCAGCGCACGGCGCAGGCCGTGCAGCAGACAGAGGCGGCGATCCAAATCCGTTCCACAAAGTGACAGCGCGCCCTGACCGTCCTGCTCAATGACAAGACGGTGATAACGCTGGATTTCCTCTGCGACCTTCGCTATATCTTGCCGGGTTACGGCGTGTTCCACTCCGTTAAGCTGGCAAACCGACTCCTCAGTTACAGGGGACGCAGGCAGGCAGAGCATTAAAAGCAGGTGGCAACGGCGCTGTTGACTGGACAGGACAGAAATTTCTGGTGAGTGTGCACTCATCATCTGTGATCCCAGTGACGATTGATTCTGCTAAGAATAGCCTGACCCGCAGACGCTGTGGCCGGTGGGGGGCGCTTTTATTCAGAGCTTTTAAGACAGGTCACAAAAATAATCGACAAAAACTGAGGTGGGGTTTATTTTGTTATATTATAACAGGTGGGTGGCAGCCACTGTCGTGTTGATGGCGCTTCTGACCCAGCGTGCCGGGGCGCACCCGCACAGTTTTATCGATATGCAGACCACCCTGGTTCACCAGGGAGATCGGCTCACCGGGCTGAAAATGCGCTGGGTGATGGATGAAATTACCTCTGCTGACCTGTTGTACGATGCCGGAACGGCAAAACCAGACTCGGTGGTGTGGAAAAAACTGGCGGCAGAGGTGATGGCAAACGTGCTGGGCCAGCATTATTTTAGCGAGTTCTGGCACCAGAAGCAGCCTGTCAAATTCGACAATCTGCCCCCGGAGTATCATCTGTCGCGAGAAGGGCACAAGGCGGTGCTGGAGTTTATCCTGCCGCTGGCCCACCCACAGGCGCTGAAAGGCCAGCGTTACCTTTTTTCCACCTTCGATCCGACGTACTTTGTAGATATGTATTACGACTCTGAAAAATCCCTGACCGTCCCTGCTGAACTGGCATCGCAGTGCCGTTTCGAACTGCACACCCCAAAACCAGATGCCTCCATGCAGGCCTATGCGCTGTCACTGGATAAAGCCGATGCGCCCGCTGAAGAGATGGATCTGGGGCGGCAGTTTGCCCAGACGGTGACCCTGATATGTCAGTAAACGACACCGTTCGTCTGCCGCACAGGGCGGCGATCTGGCCTTTTGCACTGCTGATGGTGATGCTGGCGGGGGCAGGCGTGTGGGGCTGGCAGCACTGGCCGCAAATCCTGCTGCAAAGCATTTTGTGGCAGAAGGAACTGCATCAGCACATGACCGGGTTACTGCAGCAGGTGGCCAGTAATCCTCACCAGGCAGGAGTGACGCTGATGGGCTTCAGCCTGCTGTATGGCGTGCTGCATGCGCTCGGGCCCGGGCATGGCAAAGTGGTGATTGCCACCTTCCTGGCCACCCATCCGACCAAAATGAAAACCAGTCTGCAGCTGACGCTGGCCGCTGCCGTGGTACAGGGGGGCGTGGCCATCGCGCTGGTGACCGTGATGCTCGGCGTGTTACAGCGGTCGTCCCGTGAGCTTCATCTCAGCAGCTACTGGCTGGAGAAGGGCAGTTATTTACTGGTCTGCGGGCTGGGGCTCTGGCTGTGCTGGCGCGCGTTGAAAAAACTGCGGCTGGCGCTGCGCCCGCCGGCAGCGCGAATGACCATCACCCGCATCCTGCCTGCCGATCATCAGCACAGCGACCACTGCGGCTGCGGCCACCAGCACGTGCCGGACAGCGCGATGCTGTCCCAGGTGACTGGCTGGAAAACCCGGGCCGCCGTGGTGCTGTCGATGGGCCTGCGGCCGTGCTCGGGAGCGATCATGATGTTGCTGTTCTCGAAAGTGATCGGCGTGTACCTCTGGGGCGTCCTGTCGGCGGTGGTGATGGCGCTTGGCACCGCGATGACAGTGTCGGCGATGGCCCTGCTGGTGCAGCTCTCCCGTGCGCTGGCCCGGCGGTTAACCCAGAACCGTGGCCAGGCTGGCTGGCACGGCGTGGCGCTGAACAGCCTGGCGCTGCTGGGGGGGATCCTGCTGGTCGCCGCCGGCGCGCTTCTGTGGGTCAGCGCTCAGCCAGCGATGTCCGGCGGCATCCGCCCGATGTTTCTGCCATAAAAAAGGGCTGACCACTGCGTGGTCAGCCCTGAATGGAGAGTGTGTGTCTCCGGTGGCCCTTTTACGACAGCGATTAACGCTTCAGGGCTTCACTCAATTCGTCACGCATATTGGCCAGCATTGCTTTCACGACGCGCGGGTTACCGGCGACGATGTTGCCTGACAGCATATAGCCATGTGCGCCAACAAAGTCAGTAACCAGACCGCCTGCTTCACGCACCAGCAGTTCACCGGCGGCAAAATCCCACGGTTTCAGGCCGATCTCGAAGTAACCATCAACGCGACCCGCGGCCACATAGGCCAGATCCAGCGCGGCAGAGCCGGTGCGACGGAAGTCTGCACACTGGGTAAACAGTTTGCCTACGATGTTGATATACGGGGTCGCGTGCTGTTTTAGTTTGAACGGGAAACCGGTCGCCAGGATGGTGCCATCCAGATCGCGGGCGGTGCCGCCGCGCAGGCGGTAGCCGTTAAGCTGGGTGCCCTGGCCGCGAACGGCGCTGAACAGTTCATTACGCATCGGATCATACACCACCGCGACTTCGGTACGGCCTTTAATGCGCACGGCGATGGAAACACAGAAATGGGGCAGGCGTTTGATGTAGTTGGTGGTGCCATCCAGCGGATCGATAACCCATTGTACATCCTGGTCTTCGCCCTGCAGTTCACCGCTCTCTTCAGTAATGATGGTGTGCTGAGGGTAGGACTTGCGGATCACTTCAATAATCTGGCGTTCCGCTTCACGGTCAACATTGGTGACAAAATCGTTGCTGCCCTTCTGGGTGGCTTCGACTGAGTCCGGGGTTTCATAGTGCTTAGCAATTACGTTTCCGGCCTTGCGCGCAGCGCGCACGGCAATGTTGAGCATTGGATGCATATTAAGTTTCGTCTCGCTGGATGTTAAAGAACGGTATATCATTTATCTGATATAAATCGGCGCGTAGTATAGCAGGGCATAACGGTAAATGTCCTTAAAATATGTTAGTATCGCCAAATTAACTCCCGGACTTCAGAATCCTTATGCTGCAAAATATCCGAATTGTGCTGGTGGAGACCTCTCACACCGGCAACATGGGATCCGTCGCGCGCGCGATGAAAACCATGGGCTTAACCAACCTTTATCTGGTCAATCCACTGGTCAAACCGGACTCGCAGGCCATTGCCCTGGCGGCCGGGGCCAGCGATGTGATTGGTGACGCGAAAATTGTCGACACCTTTGATGAGGCCATTGCCGGCTGTAGCCTGGTTGTGGGCACCAGTGCGCGCTCCCGCTCCCTGCCGTGGCCGATGCTCGACCCGCGTGAGTGCGGTCTGAAAAGCGTGGAAGAGGGGCAACAGGCACCGGTCGCTCTGGTCTTTGGCCGTGAGCGCGTTGGTCTGACGAACGAAGAGCTGCAAAAATGCCACTATCACGTCGCCATCGCCGCCAACCCGGACTACAGCTCGCTGAATCTGGCGATGGCCGTCCAGGTGATTACCTATGAAGTGCGAATGGCCTACCTTCAGTCGCTCGACACCCCACAGGAAGCTGCGGCGGAGTCACCGTACCCGCTGGTTGACGATCTTGAACGCTTCTATCAGCACATGGAAAAAATGATGATCGGCAGCGGCTTCCTGCGTGAAGCCAGCCCGGGACAGGTGATGAGTAAGATGCGTCGTTTGTTTACCCGTGCGCGTCCGGAGCGGGACGAGCTGAATATCCTGCGTGGAATGCTGTCATCTTTAGAGAAAAAACAGAGCGAATGAGTCCGTACGAGTGGTTAAAATAGCAGCATAATAGTTGAGTGTTTTACTTGGTTAAATAGTTGAGTGTTTTAGTAGGTTAAATACTTGACCAATTTACTCGGGAATGTCAGACTTGCGTCCATATTTTGTTAACACCCATCCAGGGTTATAACCGAGGTTGTAAACGCCATGAGACTGACATCCAAAGGCCGTTATGCTGTTACCGCTATGCTTGATGTTGCGCTGCATTCCCATGAAGGCCCGGTGCCTTTAGCGGATATTTCAGAGCGTCAGGGCATTTCCCTTTCTTATCTTGAGCAGCTGTTCTCCCGTCTGCGTAAGAATGGTCTGGTGGCCAGCGTACGTGGTCCGGGTGGTGGTTATCTGCTGGGTAAAGGCGCTGATGCTATCGCGGTGGGTGCGGTGATCACTGCCGTTGATGAGTCCGTGGATGCGACAAAGTGCCAGGGCAAAGAAGGCTGTCAGGGTGGCGAGCGCTGCCTGACGCATGTGCTGTGGCGTGACCTGAGTGAGCGCATTAGCGACTTCCTCAACAATATTACGCTGGCTGAACTGGTCAACAATCAGGAGATCCTGGAAGTGGCTGACCGTCAGAACAGCAATGAAATCCGCCGTGCGCCTAATGGGCGTATGCAGGAAACCATTAACGTCAATCTGCGCGCCTGATCGCAGTCCGGGCGGGGCCCGTTCTTCGCCCCCGGAAATGAATAAAAGGCCTGCACGGGCCTTTTATTCATTTCTGCTTCCAGCAAAGATTTCAGGGCGCAGAAGGGCGGCAATCGATAAACCTCCCGGAGCTTAACGAGCAATGAAATTACCGATTTATCTGGATTATTCTGCCACCACGCCCGCCGATCCTCGCGTGGCCGCTAAAATGATGCAGTATCTCACCCTGGACGGTACCTTTGGCAACCCGGCTTCCCGTTCTCACCGTTATGGCTGGCAGTCAGAAGAAGCGGTTGATGTGGCGCGTAACCAGATTGCTGAACTGGTCGGGGCTGACCCGCGCGAAATCGTGTTCACATCCGGTGCAACCGAAGCCAATAACCTCGCGATAAAAGGGGCAGCCAGCTTCCATAAGGAAAAGGGCCGTCACATTATTACCTGCACCACAGAACATAAAGCGGTACTGGACACCTGTGCACAGCTGGAGCTCGAGGGCTGCAGCGTCACATATCTCAACCCGCGCCATGACGGCACGCTCGACCTGCAACAGCTGACTGACGCCTTTCGCGACGATACGGTGCTGGTGTCTGTTATGCACGTCAACAATGAGATCGGTGTGGTGCAGGATATCGCCACCATCGGCGATCTGTGCCGTGAACGCGGCATTCTCTTCCACGTTGACGCCACGCAGAGCGTGGGCAAATTACCCATCGATCTGAGCGTCCTTAACGTCGACCTGATGTCCTTCTCCGCTCATAAGATTTACGGGCCGAAGGGCATTGGTGCGCTGTATGTCAGCCGTTCGCCGCGTATCCGCCTGGACGCGCAGATCCACGGCGGTGGGCACGAACGCGGAATGCGCTCAGGGACGCTACCGGTTCATCAGATTGTCGGAATGGGTGAAGCGTATCGCATTGCAAAAGAAGAGATGACCAGCGAGATGGCGCGGCTTGGCGCACTGCGCAGCCGCCTGTGGGCGGGGTTGAGCAGTATTGAAGAGGTCTGCCTCAATGGCTCTCTGGCGCAGGGCGCGGCGAATATTCTTAATGTCAGTTTCAACTACGTCGACGGCGAGTCGCTGATTATGGCGTTGAAGGATCTGGCGGTATCGACCGGATCGGCCTGTACCTCGGCCAGTATGGAACCGTCCTACGTCCTGAGGGCGATCGGACTGAACGATGAGCTGGCTCACAGCTCAATTCGCTTCTCTCTCGGCCGGTTTACCACCGAAGAAGAGATCGACTACGCTATTCAACTGGTGCAAAAGTCCGTCAGTCGCCTGCGCGAGCTTACGCCGCAGTGGAAAGCCTTCAAAGCCAGCGGTGCGAAACAGGCCGGCTGATTGACCCGGCATTGAACCCACGGGCCGGATTTTTCGGCCCGTCTGACACGCTCTGCATCCGCAGTCGCATCCAGCAAAAACATCCCTGTCACATTTCTGTTAGTCTGGCTGTACAATCGAACTGCGGAAAAATCGCAGCGATCGGGCAATCCCGGTCTGAAAGATAAAAAAATCAAAAGGAGCCATGCGATGACCACCCCTATGAATATTACCCTGTCAACGGCCGCGGCCGACCTGCGTTGGGGGGAAAAAGCCACCCTGAGCAGCAATGACAGTGGCATGACGATCCACCTGACCGGCAGCGAACCGCTGGTTACCATTCAGCGCGCGGCGCGAAAAATTGATAGCCAGGGCATCCGCCACGTCAGCCTGAGCGGCGAGGGTTGGGATCTGGAAAACAGCTGGGCGTTCTGGCAGGGCTATCGTGGTCCAAAAGGCGAGCGTGAGGTGCAGTGGGCCACGCTGGCAGAGAGCGACCAGCAGGAACTGGTTAATCGCCTGAAAATTATCGACTGGGTGCGTAACACCATCAACCTGCCGGCGGAAGAACTGAGCCCGGAACAGCTCGCGACGCGTGCCATCGATCTGCTGTGCGACGTTGCCTGCGATGCAGTCAGCTACCGCATTATCAAGGGTGACGATCTGAAAGCCCAAAACTACATGGGACTGCATACGGTCGGCCGGGGTTCATCACGCAACCCGGTGTTGCTGACACTCGATTATAACCCGGGCGGCAGCGATGACACGCCGGTTTACGCCTGTCTGGTGGGCAAAGGCATCACCTTTGATACCGGCGGTTACAGCCTGAAGCAGAGTGGCTTTATGGACTCCATGAAGTCAGATATGGGCGGCGCGGCGACCCTGACCGGCGCACTGGCGCTGGCGGTCAGTCGTGGCCTGAAAAAGCGCGTGAAGCTGATCCTCTGCTGTGCGGACAATATGGTCAGCGGCAACGCTTTCAAGCTGGGCGATATTATTCGCTATCGCAATGGTAAATCAGTGGAAGTGATGAACACCGATGCCGAAGGCCGCCTGGTCCTGGCCGATGGTCTGATCGATGCCAGCGCGCTGAACCCGGAGCTGATTATCGACGCGGCTACGCTGACCGGTGCGGCAAAAACCGCGCTGGGCAATGACTATCATGCCCTGTTCAGCTTTGACGACGCACTGGCACAGTCACTGATGCGCAGCGCAGAGGGTGAAAATGAACCCTTCTGGCGTCTGCCGCTGGCCGAGTTCCACCGCAGCCATCTGCCGTCAAACTTTGCTGACCTGAACAATATTGCCAGCCCGTCGCACTCTGCCGGTGCCAGCACGGCGGCGGCGTTCCTGTCACACTTCGTCAGCGACTACCAGCAGGGCTGGTTGCACATCGACTGCTCTGCGACCTATCGCAAAGGTGCGGTCGATCAGTGGGCTGCCGGCGCAACCGGTCTGGGCGTTCGTACTGTCGCTAACCTGCTGTTAAACCGGGCGTAATATCTCAGGCCGATCACAAAGCGATCGGCCCTTCGTCGGGGCGGCCCTGTTTTCCGGTCCGCCCGCTGTACACTCTGGAACCTATTCATGAACGAACTAAACCCGCGGCTGGAAGAAGTACTAAAACTGGCGGCGACGGAGCCGGCACATCGCCCGGAATTTTTTACGCTGCTGATGGACGCCAGCGTAGTAGTGCCGGGCGAGAGTGCCCACCCTGAACAGGCGGTTGACGCCAGTACGCCGGTGGATTTACAGCACTGGGAAAAAGACGACGGCACCAGCATTATTCCATTTTTCACGTCGGCGGCAGCCCTGGAACAGGCGGTCAGCGGTGAGCAGGCCTACCTGGTACTGCCGGTACGTACGCTGTTTGAAATGACGCTGGGCGAAGCGCTGTTCCTTAACCCTAAATTACCGAATGGCAAAGAGTTTTCCCCGCGTGAAATTGCACATCTGTTAGGCGAGGGCAGCAGCGCTCTGAGCCAGCAGACGGTGCTGGAGGGCGGAACGTCGCTGTTGTTATCGGAGCTCGCCGAACCGCCTGCGCAGATGATTGACTCGCTGACCCAGCTACTGGCGAAATACAAAACCGTTCGCCGTGCCTACGTCGCGCAGATCAAAGAGCATGCAGACCAGCCTGCCAATTTACTGATTGGCATCGAAGGTGAGGGCGATCTTGAGGCGATTATCCAGGCCGCAGGCAGCGTGGCGACCGATACGCTGTTAGAGGATGACCCGATTGATATCTGTCAGGTTGTGGAAGGCGAAAAGGGCATCAGTCACTTCTTTGTTGCCCATATCACGCCCTTCTACGAACGGCGCTGGGGCAGCTTCCTGCGGGACTTTAAAGTGAAAAATATCGACTGAAAGGTGGGGGCGGACTGCAATATCCGCCCCCTTCAGTCTGCGTTATAAGGAATCGTTGACGATCGGCAGATCGTTCCGTGCCCCCCATTCGCCCCAGGAGCCGTCGTACAGCGCCACGTTTTTTAACCCCAGACTGGTCAGTGCGAGGATAACCACCACGGCGGTGACTCCGGAGCCGCAGCTGGCGATCACTGGCTGTGACAGATCCACGCCCTGCTGGCTGAAAATTGCCTGCAGTTCGGCCGCTGGTTTTAAGCGTCCTTCGGTGACCAGGGTATTCCACGGAACGTTAAGGCTGCCCGGGATACGCCCGCGATGCAGCCCCGGCCGCGGCTCGTCCACCTCACCGTGAAAGCGGTTGGCGGCACGGGCATCAATAATCTGTGCGCCGCCTTCATGGCTGGCCAGCAGCACGTCCGTTACGCGTTTAACTTCGCCTTCACCGTGATCGGCTTCGAATTCGCTTTCTGCCAGTTTCACCGGGCCACTCGCCAGCGGCAGCTGCGCCTGCTTCCACCCCGCCAGCCCTCCGGCCAGAATGGAAATCTGCTTCACGCCAAAATGCCGCAGCATCCACCAGGCACGCGGGGCAGAGAACAGATTACCCTCATCGTAAATCACCAGGTTTTTGTCATTGTGGACGCCCAGCTCACGCATCGCCACGGCGAAGGTCTCCGCCCGGGGCAACATATGTGGATAAGCACTGGTGTGATCAGACAGGGCTTCAATATTAAAAAACGGCGCACCCGGCAGGTGTTCCGCCTGGTACTCTTCCTGCACGTTGCGGGTTTTCTCCAGGCCTGGCGGCAGCATGCGTGCGTCCAGAACCTGCAGGTTGTCGTCATTCAGATGTTCTGCCAGCCAGTCAGCAGTTACAAAAAGAGAAGGAGTCGTCATCGCGGCCTCATTGTCAGTAACGTTTAGCTGAGTGTCAGTGATTTTGTCAGCTATCACAAGGCGAAATCACGCTATTCAGAGCTGGCTCTGGATTCCTGAAAAATCTTTGCCACCACCGATAGATATTGCCCGGAGAAACTATTACTCTTTGACCAATTTTGTAACATGGAAGGTTCCTTCTGATGGATGTGATCACGTTTATCCTGCGCTTGCCTTTTACCCTGCTAAAAGCGCTGTGCTGGCTCCTGTCGCGGTTTTTCCGCATGCTGGGATGGCTGCTGCGCCCGCTGTTGGGTGAGGTCAACTGGCAGGCTCCCCGCTGGGTAAACCCCCTGAAAGCCCGCTTTACCCGTCTGGAGCAGGGTATTGAGCAACATCCGAAGAAGATTGCCCTTAGCGTACTGCTGCTGGTCGCAGCGGGCGTGGCTGGCGTCTATGGCTGGCACTGGTGGCAGAACCGCCCGAGGCCGATTGAGGTGGCACCGCTGACCATCCAGCACAGCAGCGTGCAGGCAGTAAACCCGCAAGCGGTTGACTACAGCGTGGCTAAACCCGCCGTACAGACGCTGACGCTCCGGTTTAACCAGTCGGTTGCCCCGGTCACCCTTGTCGGTAAAAAGATCACCGAGGGCATCAGTGTTCAGCCATCACTGGCCGGTGAGTGGCAGTGGCAGAACGCCTGGACGCTGGTATTTACCCCGGCGCAGCCGTTGCCAATGGGCGCAGGCTACGAAGTCACGCTGAAGCCTGACACGCTGCTGGCCCCCCAGATCCGTATTGAACAGCCCCGTTATACCTTCACGGTTCCCGCTTTTGACTATCAGATCGTCAGCAGTGAGTACTATCAGGATCCGCAGGACAACAGCCATCACAGCGCTATTTTTAACCTCAGGTTTACAGCCTCTGCCGATGTGCAGAGCGTGGAAAAACAGCTCTCGCTGGGCCTGACGGCAGCCCGGGGGCAGCCTGAGCAGCCGCTGAAGTACAGCGTGACCTGGGATGAAAAGAAGCTCAATGCCTGGGTGCGTTCTTCGGCTTTACAGCCGATGGATCACGGCGGTGCGGTGCATCTGCAGGTTAACAGTGGGGTGGCCTCTTCGCATCCCGGCAGTCCGGTGACGCGTAAGACCAACGGCTGGGTGAACGTACCGAATCTCTACAGCCTGAGCCTGAATGATATCAGCGCTGAAGTCGTGGATAAGCCAGGCAGCCAGGGCGAACGCGCGCTGATAATCGGCTTCAGCGATGCCGTGCGCGATGCGGACGTGAGAAAAGGGGTCAAAGCCTGGCTGCTGCCGGAGAAAGATCCGCGCCGTCCCGCCAGCGAACTGTCAGAGGTGGACTATACCGTCTGGGATCAAGACAATGTCGATCAGAGCATCATTGATCGCTCCCCGGCAGTACCGTTAAGCCTGAATGACGCAGAAGAAACCTGGCAGCCGCAGTTCAGCTTTAAATTTGATGCCCCGGCTAAACGCTACCTGCTGGTGTTGACCGATAACGCGATGACCTCCAGCGGTGGCTACAAAATGGCTGAAAAAGTCTGGCGCGTGGTACAGGTGCCGGACTATCCGAAGCTGCTACAGTTTGCTGCCCAGGGGGCACTGCTGTCGGTCAACGGCGATAAACGTATCAGCGTGGCAGCGCGCAATGTACCGGGACTGCGCGTTGACATTAAGCGGGTTATCCCCAGCCAGTTACAGCACATCGTTTCGTTTAAAAGCCGCCAGTTTGCATCGGCTGATTTTAACCGCCTGAACGATGAGTACTTTACCGAGCGCTTCCGCTACCAGACGACGGTGAATAACGACAAACCGGGCGAGGTCAGCTATCAGGGCGTCGATCTGTCGCGCTATCTCTCTACCCGTCCGGACTCTCATCGCGGCGTGTTCCTGCTGACCCTGTCTGAATGGTCACCGCAGCAGAAAGAGCCTGAGCCGGGCGAAGAGGAGTATCAGGAAGAGGACGGACAGCAGGAAATCACCGGCGACTCACGCTTTGTGGTGGTGACCGATCTGGGCATTATTGCCAAACGTTCGCAGGATAAAACCCGCGATCTGTTTGTGCAGTCGATCAGCAGCGGTCAGCCGGTCGTCGGGGCGAAGGTCTCGGTAGTGGCAAAAAATGGCGAAAAACTGCTAACCCGCCAGACTGCTGAAGACGGACACGTCAGCTTCCCGTCGCTGGAGGTCTATACCAGCGAACGCGAAGCGGTGATGTTCCTTGTGGAAAAAGACGGGGATGTCTCCTTCCTGCCGACCGGACGGGATAATGACCGTGGCCTCGATTTCTCCCGTTTTGACGTCTATGGCGAAACCACCCCGGATGATACGCGCACCCTCGGAAGCTATCTTTTCTCTGACCGGGGTGTCTATCGTCCCGGCGATACGTTCCATATTGGTGTGATCACCCGTGCTGCTGACTGGGCGGTGCCGGTGGGCGGCATTCCGGTGCGTGCTGAAATACGTGACCCTCGCGATAAGCTGATGCGTACCGTCCCGCTGACCCTCAGTGCCAGCGGCTTTAACGAGCTGAGTTTCACCACTGAAGAGAGCTCGCCGACGGGAGAATGGAATATTTACCTTTACCTGCCGGGTAAAGACGATGACTCCACGCGTCTGCTCGGCAGTACGGCGGTTAACGTGAAGGAGTTCGAGCCTGACCAGCTGAAGGTCAGACTGACCCTGACCCCGGACCATCAACAGGGGTGGGTAAAACCGGATGCGCTGAAGGCCAGTATCGACGTACAGAACCTGTTCGGTACCCCGGCGCAGGGGCGACGCGTGGCGTCTAAAATGACCCTGCGTCCGGTATATCCGGCCTTTGATCGCTATGCAGACTACGCCTTCTATGAAGCGCGTTCGGCCAGCGAGGGTTATGAAACTGAACTGGAAGACAGCACCACCGACGAGAACGGTGCTGCTGCGATCAAGCTGGATCTGAGCGGTTTTGGCGAGTCGACCTACCAGCTGCAGCTGCTGTCAGACGCCTTTGTCGCCGGGGGCGGTCGTTCGGTGGCGGCCACGGCCCGTACGCTGGTCTCGCCCTATGATTACCTGATCGGTGTGAAAGCCGACGGCGACCTCGGTTATATCCATCAGAATGCCGTGCGCAACGTCAATCTGATCGCCATCAATCCGTCGCTGGACACTATGGCTATCAACGGCCTGTCACTGCATCTTCTGCAGCAAAAATATTTGTCGGTACTCACCCGCCAGGAGTCCGGGGTCTTCAAGTATCAGTCGAAGCTGAAAGAGATCCCGCTGTCGGAAACGCCACTGGATATTCCTGTCGGCGGTCATACGTTAGCCCTGGCTACCGACAAACCCGGTGATTACGTGCTGGTGGTGGAAAATGCCAAAGGCGAGGTGCTGAACCGTATCGCTTACAGCGTGGCCGGAAACGCCAACCTGACCCGCTCACTCGACCGCAATGCGGAGTTGAAACTCAAGCTGAACAGCGATAACTATCAGCCGGGCAGTGAGATTGAAGTGGCGATCAACGCGCCTTATACCGGCAGCGGGCTGATCACCATTGAAAAGGATCGGGTTTACAGCTGGCAGTGGTTCCACACCACCACGACCAACTCCGTGCAGAAGATCCGCATTCCGGCCGGGCTGGAGGGCAATGCCTATATCAACGTGCAGTTTGTGCGTGATATTAACTCGGACGAGATCTTTATGAGCCCGCTGAGTTACGGGGTTATGCCGTTTAAAATCAGTAATGATGCGCGTAAGAACAGCCTGCAGCTGGCGGCACCGCAGGTGATCAAGCCGGGCGACGATCTGACGGTCGACGTCACCACCGACGGGCCGCAGCAGGTGGTGGTATTCGCGGTGGATGAAGGGATCCTGCAGGTTGCACGCTATCGCCTGGCCGATCCACTGGACTACTTCTTCCGCAAGCGTGAACTGAATGTGGAAAGCGCGCAGATCCTCGATCTGATCCTGCCGGAGTTCAGCAAGCTGATGTCGCTGACCTCTGCGCCAGGCGGGGACGGTGGCGAAGGGCTGGATCTGCATCTCAACCCGTTTAAACGCAAGCGCGACAAGCCGGTCGCTTTCTGGTCGGGCATCACTGACGTAAACGGGCAGGCACGGTTTAGCTGGCCGGTGCCGGACTACTTCAACGGCAGGATCCGCGTGATGGCCATTTCGGTTACGGCGGATAAAATCGGTAAAGCGCAGACTGGCACCACCGTACGTGATGACATTATCCTGACGCCAAACGTTCCGGCAATGGTGGCTCCGGGGGATGAATTTGACGTTAGCGTGGGCGTCAGCAATAACCGAGAAGGGCAGGGCAATGACAAACTGCCCGTGACGATTAATGTGACGCCACCCCCTCAGCTGGAAGTGGTGGGTCAGGCCGCCCAGCCGCTGCAACTGGCGGCAAAACAGGAGGGCGTGGTCAGCTTCCGTCTGCGTGCCAAAGCCGAGCTGGGCGATGCGCCACTGGTCTTCAGCGCGCAGTATGCGGATAAAACCAGCCAGCGAACGATCAGTACTTCTGTACGTCCTGCAATGCCGTTCCGCATCCAGACGGTGATGGGACGGATGAACGGCAGTCAGCAGCAGGTGGATAACCTGCGCCTGATGTTTGATGCTTTTGCGCAGCGCCAGGCGTCGGTATCGAATTCACCGCTGGTGCTGACCAGCGGTCTGGCAACATACCTGGCGAACTACCCCTATTACTGTTCTGAACAGATTGTCAGCCAGTCCATCCCGCTGCTGTTGCAAAGCGAACACCCCGAGCTGCGCAACGGGCTGGATGCCGCTAACGTGCGTCAGCAGCTGAAGGGCATTCTCGACGTGCTGCGCTCCCGACAGAATGGCGAGGGTGCCGTGGGTCTGTGGATGGCGACGCCGCAGGCAGATCCGTTTATTACGCCGTATGTGGTGCAGTACCTGCTGGAGGCAAAAGCGGCTGGTTATCCGCTGCCTGCCGGTATGCTGGAGGACGCCAATGTTGCGCTGCGTTCGCTGGCCGCCAGCGGATATGACGATCTCTACCACCTGCGACTGCGTGCCTGGGCGGTTTATCTGCTGACGCGTCAGGGTGAGATCACCACCAGTGCGCTCGGCTCAGTGCAGGAGACGCTAAAAAAACGCTATCCTGACAGCTGGCAGACCGATCTCAGTGCGCTCTATCTGGCCTCGTCCTGGCGTTTGCTGAAAGCCGATGATGAAGCGGAACGGCTGTTTGATCCGGGCTGGCAGGCACTGAATAAGGCGTATGACAAAAGCTGGTGGACACAGAACTACTACGATCCGCTGGTGCAGGACGCCACCCGGCTGTATCTGATCACCCGCCACTTCCCGGAGAAAGTGGCCGCGATCCCACCGCAGCTGCTGGAAAACATGGTCATGGCCCTGCGTGAAGAGCGTTACACCACCTTCTCAGCGGCAATGAGCATTCTGGCGCTGGAGAGCTATTCGGAGCAGGTCGCCAGGCAAAACGATGCGGCAGCGCTGACCATCAACCAGCTGGGGCGCGACAACCGCACTCCGCAGCTGATCTCGGCACTGCAGGGGCGCTTTGCTCAGGGGAACTTCAGTTCAGCGGCAGCATCCGTTCAGTTCCGAAATGCCGGAAACGCACCGGCCTGGTATGTGGTCACACAAGCCGGTTACGACAGGGAAGCACCGCAGAAGGCGATCAACCGTGGTCTGGAAATCAGCCGCGACTACACGGACGCCGCCGGTAAAGTGGTCGACAAGGTCACGCTGGGGCAAACCCTTAACGTCCATCTGAAAATCCGCGCTAACTCGAAAGCGGCACTGAGCAATCTGGCGATTGTGGATCTCCTGCCGGGCGGTTTTGAAGTGGTTCAGCAGACGCCGCCTCCGCCGGAAGCCGATGAGGATGAAACGGCTGACGCCGCCTCAGCAGGATGGCAGTCGCCGCTGGCCGTCAGTGGATCCACCTGGGCGCCGGACTACAGCGACATTCGTGAAGATCGGGTGATTATTTACGGGGGCGCCAGTACGGAACTGCAGGAGTTCGTTTACCAGATCAAAGCCACCAATACCGGCAGCTTTGTTATCCCTCCGGCGTACGGAGAGGCGATGTACGATCGTGACATTCAGGCCATGTCAGCCAGTAGCGGAAAAATCACGGTGGTGGCAGCTGAATAGTCCTGCCGCGAGGCGTTTGCTGCGATGAAACGGCTGCTGCAAAATCTGGCGGTGGCGCTGGGATTACTGGCGCTGCTGCTGGCAGGCATCCGGCTGTGGCCGCACCCGCCACTGTCCCACGGGGTGCCGCTGTCAACAGCGTGGTATGACCGGCACGGTACGCTGCTGCGTCTGTCGTTGGCCAGCGACGATCGCTATCGTCAGTGGACGCCGCTGGAGGCCATTTCGCCGCTGGCGGTGGACGGGCTGCTGCTGCATGAGGACCGCTGGTTTTATTATAATCCCGGCGTCAACCCGCTGAGCCTGGCACGCGGCTTCTGGCGCAGCTATGTGCTGGGAAGCAGCCGGCAGGGAGGATCGACTGTCACCATGCAGCTTGCCCGCATGCACTGGAAGCTCAATACGCGCTCACCCGGTGGCAAGATGGTTCAGGTATTACGGGCGATCCAGCTCGAACTGAGCTACTCCAAACACGATATTCTGGAGGCCTATCTTAACGCTGCGCCTTACGGGCGAAACATTGAGAGCATCGGCGCGGCCAGCCTGATCTATTTTAATAAACCGCCGGCGGAGCTGACACTGGCAGAGGCGCTGACGCTGGCGGTACTGCCTCAGTCACCCAGCCTGCGGATGAATCCCCGCAGCGGTGAGGTCAGTCCTCCGCTGATGCAGGCGCGTAACCGCCTTTTTCAGCGGTGGCAGCACGCCCATCCCACCGACAGCAGCCAGCAGGCCCTGTTCAGATTGCCGCTGGCCCTGCGCCAGCCGCAGAATCTGCCTTATATTGCCCCCCATTTTATTGAACAGTTGCAGAACGGGGAGCGGGCGTCACGGGTCGACACCACGCTTGATGCCGGCCTGCAACAATTGGTGGAAAAACAGGTCAACGCGTTTATCCGCCGTAATCAGAGCCGGGGCATCCACAATACGGCGGTGCTGCTGGTAGACAGCCGCGATATGGGCGTACGGGCGCTGGTCGGGTCAGCCGACTATTACAATCGCCAGATACAGGGTCAGGTCAACGGCACGAATGCCAGGCGCTCACCGGGGTCGGCACTGAAACCCTTTATTTATGCGCTCGGCATGGAGCAGGGGATCTTACATCCGATGACGGTGCTGAAAGACGTTCCTTACTCTTTTGGCAGCTATGCGCCGGAAAATTTTGACCGCCGCTTTCTCGGGCCGGTCACCGCCACCGATGCGCTGAATTTCAGCCGTAATATCCCGGCGGTGACCATTGCTTCCCGGCTGCACCAGCCGGGTTTTTACCAGTTTCTTCAGCTGGCCGGCATCAGCGGGCTGGCCAGTGAGAAACATTACGGACTGTCGCTGGTTCTGGGCGGCGGGGAAGTGACGGCGCAGGAGTTGGCAAAACTCTATGCGATGCTGGCAAACCGGGGGGCGCTGCGGGCGCTGCGGATGCGGGAACAGACGCCTCAGCCACCGGCATTCCGCCTGCTGAGTGAAGAGGCCAGCTTTATGACGCTGGATATCCTGCGCCAGCACCGTCGCCCGGGGGATACGCTGGCACAGCGTCCATCATCGCTACCGGTCTACTGGAAAACGGGAACGTCCTGGGGCTTTCGTGATGCCTGGAGCGTGGGGATCTTCGGCCCGTATGTGCTGGTGGTGTGGCAGGGGAACTTTAACGGCCAGGGGAATAACGCCTTTGTGGGCGTAGAAGCCGCCGCGCCGCTGTTCTTCAATATCATTGATAGCGTCATCGCCAGCTATCCCGGGCTGCGTGAACCTGAACACCGCTTTCCGCCGCATCTGAAGCGCGTGGAAATTTGCCTGCCGAGCGGAGATCTGCCGACGCAGTGGTGTCAGCAGCGTGGACGCAGCTGGTTTATCCCCGGAAAATCACCGATCAACGTGGATACGGTGTACCGGCCACTGCGCATCGACAATCACAGCGGTCAGCCGGTCTGTGCTCCCTGGGATCCGCAAGCCAGTCACGTTGAAGTGTTTGAGTTCTGGCCCTCAGACCTGGCCCAGGTCTTTATGCAGGCGGGCCTGCCCAAACGTGCTCCGCCTTCGGTAAGTTGCCAGCAGGGGGCGGTGGAGGGGGATGCGCCACGCATCACATCGCCGCTGAGACATACGACTTACCAGCTACGGCAGTCGCAGAAGGGGCGGGACAATATCAGCTTCAGTGCGGTGACCGATGCAGACAGCGCCACCGTTTACTGGTTTGTCGACGATGTATATCTTGGCTCAAGCGCCAGTAAGACGCCCCTCGACTGGCGGCCTTCCCGCCCCGGTAAATACCGTATCCGGGCAGTTGACGATCGCGGCCGGGCAGACAGCCGGGTGATCAATGTGGCCTTAATCCGCTAATTTCAGACGGATCCCCAGGCGCTTTTCTGGTCATCGATTGCCTGCCTGCGTAAAATAGTCGCAGGTGGGGAAAAAATGTCGCGATGAGGATCGGATTTTTCGATAAATTATTGAATCTCCGGTAGGCATCTCACGCGATGCCCCCTATAATCTGCGGCCATTTTCCCGGCCGGGAACCGTTTTCGCGGCTAAACTCGAAAGATAAGACAAGGGTCAACAATGACTATTGAGCGTACATTTTCCATCGTAAAACCAAACGCTGTGGCAAAGAATGTGATCGGTGCCATCTTCAACCGTTTTGAAAGCGCTGGCTTCAAAATCGTTGGCAGCAAAATGCTGCACCTGAGCAAAGAGCAGGCAGAGGGTTTTTACGCGGAACACCAGGGCAAACCGTTCTTTGATGGTCTGGTTGAATTCATGACCTCCGGCCCGGTGGTGGTTTCCGTACTGGAAGGTGAAAATGCCGTGCAGCGTCATCGTGATCTGATGGGCGCAACGAACCCGGCGAACGCGCTGGCCGGTACCCTGCGTGCTGACTACGCGGACAGCTTTACCGAGAATGCGACTCACGGTTCTGATTCTGCCGAATCTGCTGCCCGTGAAATCGCTTATTTCTTCGGTGAAGGCGAAATCTGCCCGCGCACCCGTTAATCCGGCTGCCTGACGGAACGGGGTTTACAAAAAAAGTGAGTTTGCTCCTTTAACCCTTATCACGTCATGAGTACAATAATGCGCCCCTGAGCTGTGTTCGGGGGCGCTTCTATTTTATTCACTCCAAACCCAGTGCCATAACGTGTAACAACGAGGCCAGAGAAAATTATGTCAGAACTTATTGTGACGCCGTCGCCTGCATCTCCTGCAATCGCCACCCCTAAAAAAGAAAAAGTGAATCTGCTCGACCTCAACCGTCAGCAGATGCGTGAGTTTTTTGCCGGTATGGGAGAAAAGCCGTTCCGTGCCGATCAGGTCATGAAATGGATCTATCACTACTGCTGTGATGACTTCGATGAGATGACCGATATCAACAAGGTCTTCCGGAACAAGCTGAAAGAGGTTGCCGAAATCCGTGCGCCGGAAGTGGCTGAAGAGCAGCGCTCGACAGATGGCACCATCAAGTGGGCTATCCAGGTCGGCGGCCAGCAGGTCGAAACCGTTTATATCCCCGAAAAAGACCGCGCCACGCTGTGTGTTTCTTCCCAGGTGGGCTGTGCGCTGGAGTGTAAGTTCTGCTCGACAGCGCAGCAGGGCTTTAACCGCAACCTGCGCGTATCCGAAATTATTGGTCAGGTATGGCGTGCGGCGAAAATTATCGGTGCCACCAAAGTTACCGGCCAGCGTCCCATCACCAACGTGGTGATGATGGGCATGGGGGAGCCGCTGCTCAACCTGACTAATGTGGTGCCGGCGATGGAAATCATGCTGGATGACTTTGGTTTCGGCCTGTCAAAACGTCGCGTAACGCTGTCAACATCCGGTGTGGTTCCGGCGCTGGATAAGCTGGGTGATATGATCGATGTTGCGCTGGCGATCTCGCTTCATGCGCCGAATGACACAATTCGTGACGAAATTGTGCCGGTCAACAAAAAGTACAATATTGAAACGTTCCTGGCCTCGGTCAGCCGTTATATTGGCAAGTCCAACGCTAATCAGGGGCGTGTCACCATCGAGTACGTGATGCTCGACCACGTCAATGACAGTACCGATAATGCCCATGAGCTGGCAGCCTTGTTGAAAAACACGCCGTGTAAAATTAATCTGATCCCATGGAACCCCTTCCCGGGCGCACCTTATGGACGCAGTTCGAACAGCCGCATCGATCGCTTCTCTAAAGTGTTGATGGATTATGGATTTACTACTATTGTGCGTAAAACCCGTGGTGATGATATCGATGCTGCCTGCGGCCAGTTAGCCGGGGACGTGATTGACCGTACCAAGCGCACACTGAAAAAGAAAATGGCCGGTGAAGCGATATCTGTGAAGGCGATCTGAAACCCAGCCTTATCCGCGGTTGACCCTGGTGAGATTGGCGTACGATAGTGCGTTAATACTGACAGGGAGTCACAGAGATGCGAACAGGGCGGGCTGCCGTTTTGCTGCTGGTGCTGCTGGCGAGTTGCCGGACATTACCGCAGCCGGACGGGCTGGTTGAAACACGGATTCAGTTAGGAATGGCGTATCTGGCACGCGGCAACAATGACGCCGCACGCAGGAATTTACAGCGTGCGCTCGATCTTGCCCCTGGGGATTACCGCAGCCAGCTGGCGATGGCACGTTACCGACAGCAGACTGGCGATACCCGCAGCGCGCAGTTACATTATCGCCGCGCCCTTAAATTAGCAGCGCAAAACAGCTATGTGCTTAATAATTACGGTGCGTTTCTCTGCGGATTAGGGCAGTATGATGCGGCACAACGGCAGTTCCGCAGGGCCATGGATGATTCAACCAACGGGCTTCGTGCTGACAGTGTTGAAAATTCGGGCTACTGCTTTTTGAATGCCGGGCAGCATGAAAAAGCCTATCACGCACTGATGGACGCGGTGCGGACCGAACCAGCCAAAGGATTGCCTATGCTGGCAGAAGCCGAAAGGCGATTTGGAAAGGGAAAACGCGCAGAATCGCGGGTTCTGTTGGATATTTACCAACAAAACTTTCCGGTTTCGGCAGAAAGCCTGTGGTTAGAGATTCGCTTCGCCGCGCAGGCAAATCAACTCGATGACGTTCAACATTATGGGGTACAGCTTGCGCGAATTTTTCCACACTCGATACAGTACCAGCATTTTTTAGCTAATGAATACTGAAGCCACTCAAGAAAAATCTAGCGTAAATTCAACAGGCGAGCGCCTGCGTGGTGCCCGTGAGCTTATGGGCCTGACTCAGCAGAATGTTGCTGAACGCCTCTGCCTGAAACTTTCCACCGTTCGTGATATTGAAGAGGACAAGTCGCCTGCCGATCTGGCGTCGACATTCTTGCGTGGCTATATTCGCTCCTACGCACGCCTGGTGCGTGTGCCGGAAGAAGAGCTGCTACCGATGATGGCAAAACAAGCCCCGGTCAGAGCCGCAAAAGTTGAACCGATGCAAAGCTACTCCCTCGGAAAACGCCGCAAAAAACGCGACGGCTGGTTGATGATCTTCACCTGGCTGGTGCTGTTTGTTGTGGTGGGCCTGACGGGAGCCTGGTGGTGGCAGAATCATAAAGCCGCTCAGGATGATCTGGTGACGATGGCCGATCAGAATGCTTCACCTGAAGGGGATAACAGCCAGTCCATCCCCTTAACTGACAGTAACGCCAGCAGCGGTGCCGATAACGGCTCGCAGACGGCGATTCCGTTAGACACTACGCCAGCAGAGTCGGCGAACACCAGCAGTGCACCTGCTGCTGCCACGCCGACGGCGGAAGCGCCCTCTGTGGCGAACACGCAGGCTGACAATACTCAGCCTGCCGTGGTTTCACCAAGCCAGGCACCGGTTGATACCGGTGCCAGTGGTCAATTGCCTACCAGCAGCGCAGGCGTCAGCCAGCCTGCAGTTGACCCGAATGCCGTCATTATGAATTTTTCCGCCGATTGCTGGCTGGAAGTGACCGACGCCGCAGGCAAGAAATTGTTTAGCGGTATTCAGCGCAGCGGGGGCAAACTGAGCCTTGCTGGTACAGCACCTTATCGTTTAAAAATTGGTGCGCCAGCCGCAGTACAGATTGAGTATCAGGGCAAACCTGTCGATCTGAGTCGTTATATCCGTACTAACCAGGTTGCTCGCCTGACTTTAGGTGCGCAATAACGCATCTTCTCTGGTCTCGAGTAATTGTGGAGAAAGAATATGCATAACGAAGCACCCATTATCCGTCGCAAATCAAAACGCATTTACGTCGGCAAGGTGCCCGTGGGTGACGGTGCACCTATCGCCGTTCAGTCCATGACCAATACCCGTACCACCGACGTTGCCGCGACGGTCGCCCAGATCAAAGCGCTGGAACGTGTCGGTGTCGACATCGTACGTGTCTCCGTGCCGACCATGGATGCCGCGGAAGCTTTCCGTCTGATCAAACAGCAGGTTAACGTCCCGCTGGTCGCTGACATCCATTTTGACTACCGTATCGCGCTGAAAGTGGCCGAATATGGGGTGGACTGCCTGCGCATTAACCCCGGCAATATCGGCAACGAAGAGCGCATCCGCTCAGTCGTTGACTGTGCACGCCACTACAATATTCCTATCCGTATTGGTGTGAACGGCGGTTCGCTGGAAAAAGATCTGCAGGAAAAATATGGCGAGCCTAATCCCCAGGCGCTGCTGGAATCCGCCATGCGTCACGTGGATATTCTTGACCGTCTGAACTTTGATATGTTCAAAGTCAGCGTCAAGGCCTCCGATGTGTTTCTTGCCGTTGAATCCTATCGGCTGCTGGCTAAGCAGATCGACCAGCCGCTGCACTTAGGCATCACCGAAGCCGGTGGCGCCCGAGCGGGCGCGGTGAAATCCGCCATTGGTCTTGGCCTGTTACTGTCTGAAGGCATTGGCGATACCCTGCGTATCTCGCTGGCGGCGGACCCGGTGGAAGAAGTGAAAGTCGGCTTTGATATCCTGAAGTCGCTGCGCATTCGCTCACGCGGGATCAATTTTATCGCCTGCCCGACTTGTTCACGTCAGGAATTTGACGTTATCGGTACGGTGAATGCGCTAGAAGAGCGGCTGGAAGATATTATCACCCCGATGGACATCTCTATCATTGGCTGTGTAGTTAACGGCCCCGGTGAAGCGACCGTTTCCACCATGGGTGTGACTGGCGGCAGTAAAAAAAGTGGTTTCTACGAGGACGGCGTGCGTCTGCGCGAGCGTCTTGATAACGACAATATGATTGACCAGTTGGAAGCGCGCATCCGTGCGAAAGCCACCATCCTGGACGCATCACGCCGGATTGATATCCAGCAGGTCGAAAAATAATTAATCGCGCCCGGTAATGCCCTGGGGACCACAACGGTGGGTTATCCCGGGGCGGGCACTCATTGATGAGAACATTGCAGTGGCGAAAAATATACAGGCCATCCGTGGCATGAACGACTATTTACCCGCTGACACGGTCGTGTGGCAGCGGATTGAACAGATCCTGAAACAGGTGTTAGGCAGCTACGGCTTCAGCGAAATTCGCCTGCCGATTGTAGAGCAGACCCCGTTATTCAAACGCGCTATCGGTGAAGTCACCGACGTGGTTGAAAAAGAGATGTATACCTTCGACGATCGCAATGGTGAAAGCCTGACGCTGCGTCCCGAAGGCACCGCTGGCTGTGTGCGTGCGGGCATTGAACACGGTCTGCTGTACAATCAGGAACAACGCCTGTGGTATATCGGCCCCATGTTCCGCTATGAGCGTCCGCAGAAAGGCCGCTACCGTCAGTTCCACCAGATTGGTGCCGAAGTGTTTGGCCTGCAGGGGCCGGATATCGATGCCGAACTGATCATGATGACGGCCCGCTGGTGGAAAGCGCTGGGTATCGCCGATCACGTGAGTCTGGAGCTGAATTCTATCGGTTCCCTGGACGCGCGTGCGAACTACCGCGATGCACTGGTGGCCTTCCTGGAACAGCATATTGACGTGCTGGATGAAGACTGCAAACGCCGCATGTATACTAACCCGCTGCGCGTGCTGGATAGCAAAAACCCGGACGTTCAGGCGCTGCTTAATGACGCGCCAACGCTGGGTGACTACCTGGATGAAGCATCCCGTGAGCATTTCACCGGGCTGTGCAGCCTGCTGGATGATGCCGGCATCGCTTATACCGTCAATCAGCGTCTGGTGCGGGGTCTCGACTACTATAACCGTACGGTGTTTGAGTGGGTTACCAGCAGCCTGGGTTCCCAGGGCACCGTCTGTGCCGGGGGCCGCTATGATGGTCTGGTCGAACAGCTGGGTGGGCGCGCAACGCCGGCCGTCGGTTTCGCGATGGGCCTGGAGCGCCTGGTCCTGCTGGTGCAGGCCGTTAATCCGGAGTTTGAACCGACGCGCATTGTTGATGTCTATGTTATCGCTTCGGGTGAGGGCGTGCAGAGTGCTGCGATGAAGCTGGCAGAACAGCTGCGCGATGCGCTGCCTGAACTGAAGCTGATGACTAATTTTGGTGGCGGCAACTTTAAGAAGCAGTTTGCGCGTGCAGACAAGTGGGGCGCCCGCATTGCACTGGTACTTGGCGAAGACGAAGTGGCTAATAGCCAGCTGGTCATTAAAGATTTGCGTAATGGTGAGCAGCAAACGCTGGCTCAACGTGATGCGGCAACCGCGCTGGCGTCACTGTTACAGCGTTAAGCCCCTGCAGCGGCACGATTTAAAGGAGTAAGATTGCGTGGAAGTATATAGCAACGAAAACGAACAGGTAGATGCGCTGAAGAACTTCTTTGCTCAAAATGGCAAAGCATTAGTGGTCGGCGTCGTTCTGGGGGTTGGGGCACTGCTTGGCTGGCGTTACTGGAGTCATCACCAGGACAGCGGGTCGCGCGAAGTCTCTGCCTCTTACCAGCAGGTCACGTCGGCGCTGGACGCCAGCAAACCTGCCTCGCTTGATGCGGTGGCGAAGTTTGCCAGTGAAAACAGCAATACTTACGGTGCGCTGGCTTCACTGGATCTGGCAAAACGCTATATTGATAATAATCAGTTGGATAAAGCCGTACAGCAGCTGAAGAGTGGCCTGAAAAGCACCAAAGATGCCAACCTGCAGGCCGTGCTGAATCTGCGCCTTGCGCGTATCCAGCTTCAGCAGAAACAGCCTGACGCCGTGTTAAAAACCCTGGATAGCGTTAAGGGTGACGGCTGGGCAGCCATCGTGGCTGACGTGCGCGGCGAAGCGTTACTCAGCAAAGGCGACGCAAAGGGTGCACGCGATGCGTGGACTAAGGGGATCGACTCTGATGCCTCATCGTCGCTGAAAGAGATGCTGCAAATGAAAGTGAATAATCTGCCGGGTTAATTTCCAGCCTGTCACCGCAGCAACGGCGAATGCTGGCTGCTGCGGGATTGGTATAAGGCTCTAATATTTGGCCTGAACAGGCACAAGAGGGATTTCATGGAATTGCGTAAGTTACTTCTGCCGGGACTGATGTCAGTCACTTTACTCAGCGGATGTTCATGGTTCAGCGGTGAAGAGGACGTGGTGAAAATGTCACCACTGCCAACGGTTCAAAACCAGTTCGAACCACAAAAAGTCTGGAGCACTTCGGTTGGCGATGGCGTAGGTGATTTTTATTCCAACCTGCACCCGGCCTGGGCAGAAAATACCGTCTATGCTGCTGACCGCCACGGCGTGGTGAAAGCCCTGAACTCCGGCGACGGCAAAGAACAGTGGAAAGTGGACCTGTCGGAAAAAACCGGTTTCTTCTCCAGCAATATCCCTGCACTGCTTTCCGGTGGTGTGACCGTTGATGCGGGCCATGCCTATATCGGCAGCGAGCGCGGTCAGGTATTCGCACTGAACACCAGCGATGGCTCGATCGCCTGGCAGACCACAGCGGCGGGTGAAGTACTGTCCCGTCCGGTCGTCAGCGATGGTCTGGTACTGGTTCACACCAGTAACGGTATGCTGCAGGGTCTGGATCAGACCAGTGGCAATATCAAATGGACCGTTAACCTCGATGTTCCGGCGCTGAGCCTGCGCGGCGAGTCTGCACCAGCGACGGCATTTGGCGCGGCCATTGTTGGCGGCGATAACGGTCGTGTCAGCGCCGTGATCATGAACCAGGGCCAGATTATCTGGCAGCAGCGCATCTCCCAGCCAAGCGGAGCGACTGAAATCGACCGCCTGGCGGATGTGGATACCACGCCGGTTATTGTTAACGGTGTGGTTTACGCACTGGCCTACAACGGTAACCTGACGGCGCTGGACCTGCGCTCTGGTCAGATCCTGTGGAAACGCGAAATCGGTTCAGTCCATGACATGATTGTTGATGCAGGCCGTATCTACCTGGTGGATCAGGATGACCGCGTGATTGCCCTGAATACTGACGGCGGAGTGACTCTGTGGCGTCAGAGCGATCTGCTGCACCGTAACCTGACCTCGCCGGTGCTGTATAACGGCTACCTGGTGGTCGGTGATGCAGAAGGCTACCTGCACTGGATCAATACGGATGACGGGCGTTTTGTTGCGCAACAGAAACTGGACAGTTCTGGCTTCCAGACTGAACCTGTGGTTGCCAGCGATAAGCTGCTGATCCAGTCCAAAGACGGTGAGGTTTACGCGATTACGCGTTAATTCGCCGGTCAGTTTGAGCCCCAAAAATCACCGTCTGCCACCATCGCGGCAGGCAGTGAGATGAAGGGTAAGCGGCTCCTGATTGTTCAGGGGCCGTTTTGTTTTATCCAAGGCGTGTTATTCTAGGCGCCATCGGCCTGAGTAGAGCGGCAGTTAATCTGCCTGCACAGCGAATAATATCGCAGCCAGGCGCTTATTTTTTAGTTATGAGGCTTCACTATGGTACCTGTGGTCGCGCTGGTCGGGCGTCCCAATGTGGGAAAATCCACCCTGTTTAACCGTTTGACGCGCACACGAGATGCGCTGGTGGCAGATTTTCCCGGGCTTACCCGAGATCGCAAATATGGCCGCGCCGAAATAGAAGGGCGTGAGTTTATTTGTATCGATACCGGTGGTATCGACGGTAATGAAGAGGGCGTGGAAACGCGCATGGCGGAACAGTCGCTGCTGGCGATTGAAGAGGCCGATGTCGTGCTGTTTATGGTTGATGCGCGTGCCGGGCTGATGCCTGCAGATACGGCTATTGCCAAACATCTGCGCTCGCGCGACAAACCAACGTTTATCGTGGCGAACAAAACCGACGGTCTGGATGCGGATTCTGCCGTCACTGACTTCTGGTCGCTGGGGCTGGGTGAAATCCATGCGATTGCCGCCTCTCACGGGCGCGGTGTGACCAGCCTGCTTGAGCTGGTGCTGCTGCCGTGGATGGACGTGGTCGCGCCTGAGCGTGAGCTGACAGAAGAAGAAGAGAACGAAGCCTACTGGGCGGAGTTCGCGGCGAAAGAAGCCAAAGCCAGCGGTGAAATGCCGGAAGATGAAGAAGATGACTTTAACCCGCTGGATCTGCCGATCAAGCTGGCCATTGTCGGTCGTCCGAACGTCGGTAAGTCAACACTCACTAACCGCATTCTTGGTGAAGAGCGCGTGGTGGTCTATGACATGCCGGGTACCACGCGCGACAGTATTTATATTCCGATGGAGCGCGACGGGCGTGAATATGTTCTGATCGACACCGCCGGGGTGCGTAAGCGCGGGAAAATTACTGAAACCGTCGAAAAGTTCTCGGTGATCAAAACCCTGAAAGCAATTGAAGATGCCAACGTTGTGCTGCTGGTGATTGATGCGCACGAAGGCATTTCCGATCAGGATCTCTCGCTGTTGGGCTTTATCCTCAATAGTGGGCGCTCACTGGTGATCGTGGTCAACAAGTGGGATGGCCTGTCACAGGAAATCCGTGATGAGGTGAAAGAGCAGCTGGACTACCGTCTGGGCTTTATCGATTTCGCCCGCATTCACTTTATTTCCGCCCTGCACGGCAGCGGCGTGGGTAACCTGTTTGAATCCGTGACCGAAGCCTACGACTGTTCTACCCGCCGTGTTAACACCTCCATGCTGACGCGCATTATGAACATGGCGGCCGACGATCATCAGCCGCCACTGGTGCGTAGCCGCCGCGTGAAGCTGAAATATGCGCACGCCGGCGGGTATAACCCGCCGATTGTTGTGATCCACGGTAATCAGGTTAAAGACCTGCCGGATTCCTACAAACGTTATCTGATGAACTATTTCCGCCGTTCACTGGAAATTATGGGTACGCCAATCCGTATTCAGTTCAAAGAGGGTGATAACCCGTACGAAGGTAAGCGTAACCTGCTGACGCCAAATCAGCAGCGTAAGCGCCAGCGCCTGATGAGTCATCTCAAAAAGAACAAACGTTGATCCGTAAGGGGGCCTGATGGCCCCCTTTGTTTTATGCTTAACCGCAAAGACAAAGGAGAGACTGAATGAACAGACCTTGCCCGCGCTGCCAGCGCCAGAACGCCACCGACGGTGGCAGCGTCTGCCCCGAATGCCAGCACCCTTTCACCGCCTGCTGCCCCGACTGCCAGCACCCACTGCACGTGCTCAAAGCCTGTGGCGCGATCGACTACTTTTGTCAGCAGGGTCATGGGTTAATTTCTAAAAAGCGCCTGCTGTGGCTGCCTGTAGCACCCGAACAGGGCTAATCCTTTCTTTTTATCACGTTAATCTTTTTGTGCGGACTCCCGACCTGATAAAGCTGGCAGTCAGCCGCTTGTTAATTTTGTGTTTAGCAAATTACGAACCTGATGGTACAATCCTGCCGCTTGCTCCCGGTGCTCTGCCACGCCAGCCGTGACTTCAGAGCCTCCGCAGTCAATGCAGGACCGGATGCTATCCGTGTAACATGTTAATAAAGATAAGGTATTCATCCAAAAAAGCCTTGTCTTCTCCAGGAGTATTTCTGCTATGCCTCAAATCAATGCCGGGTCATCAAAATGGCTGGGCCTGTGGTGTTTCCTGCTGGGTTTAATTTTACTGGCAACGGGCCTTTACTTTGTCATCGGGGGGGGAAAGTTAGTTTCCCTGGGCGGCAGCTGGTATTTCGCGATCGCCGGTATCGTCACCGTGCTCTCTGCTATCCAGTTCTTCCGCCGCCGGGCTTCCGCCGTGGTGATATATGGTCTGGTGTTTGTGGGATCGGCAATCTGGGCCGTGCTGGATGCCGGGATCGACTTCTGGCCGCTGGTGTCGCGCCTGATGTTCCTGGCAGGAATACTGCTGCTGACGCTAGTCACCTGGCCATCCCTGCGTAAGCATGAAGGCAAACCTGCGGGGGCGAAAGGCGCTTACGCGTTGAGCGCCGTGACCGTCGTCGGCCTGCTGGCCACGCTGTACGGCATGTTCCAGCCGCACCCGACCGTCGCCAACGGCCATGAACTGCCGCTGGTACCGGTGGATAAGTCCACTGAACAGAAAAACTGGGATAACTACGGCAATACCGCAGGCGGCAGCCGCTTTGTGGCGCTGGATCAGATCACCCGTGATAACGTAAAAGACCTGAAACCAGTCTGGACTTATCGCACCGGTGATATTCCTGAAAGCCCGACTGGCAGCGGCGCGGAAGATCAGCAAACTCCGCTGCAGGTCGGTGACCGCGTATTCCTCTGCACCCCCCACAACAACGTGATTGCGCTGGATGCCGATACCGGCAAGCAGATCTGGAAAACCGAGATCAACGCGCAGTCTCAGGTATGGAATCGCTGCCGTGGCCTGGCCTACTTTGACGCCAGTAAACCGCTTGAACAGCCGACGGTACCGGGCTCAACGCCGGTTAAGCCGGTAACGCTGGCCGCAGGTGATACCTGTCAGCGCCGTATTCTCATGAATACCATTGACGCACGTCTGGTGGCGATCAACGCCGAAAACGGTGAAATGTGTCAGAACTTCGGTGACAAAGGGGTAGTTGACCTGAAAGCCGGTCTGGGCGACGCCAGCGATCCGAAATACCAGTTAACCTCAGCCCCGACGCTGGCCGGTACCACCGTGGTCGTGGGTGGCCGTGTGGCCGACAACGTGCAGACTGATATGCCGGGCGGCGTACTGCGCGGCTTTGACGTTATCACCGGTGAAATGCGCTGGGCGTTTGACCCGGGCAATGAAGATCCGAATGCGCCACTGGAAGCGGGTAAAACCTACGCTCGCAGTACGCCAAACTCCTGGGCCCCCATGTCTTACGACGCCGGCATGAACACCGTGTTCCTGCCCATGGGCAGCTCGTCTGTCGACCTGTGGGGCGCCAACCGTAACGCGCTGGATCACAAATACGGGGCCTCCATCCTGGCGCTGGACGCGACCACCGGTAAAGAGAAGTGGGTTTATCAGACCGTGCATAACGATCTGTGGGACTTCGACATTCCGATGCAGCCTAGCCTGATCGACTTCCCGCAGAAAGACGGTAGCACCAGGCCCGCTATCGTATTCGGTACGAAAGCAGGGCAGATTTTTGTGCTGGATCGTTTGACCGGCAAGCCGCTGACTGAAGTGAAAGAAGTCCCGGTAAAAGCCGGCAACATTCCCAACGAGCAGTACACGCCGACCCAGCCAAAATCAGTGGGCATGCCGCAAATTGGTGCGGAAACGCTGAAAGAATCTGATATGTGGGGGGCGACGCCGTTCGATCAGCTGGCCTGCCGTATTGGTTTTAAATCCATGCGTTACGATGGCCTGTACACCGTACCCGGTACTGACCTGTCTCTGAGCTTCCCGGGATCGCTGGGTGGCATGAACTGGGGCAGCCTGTCGACCGATCCGAACAACCACTATATTTTCGCCAACGATATGCGCCTGGGCCTGTGGGTACAGATGGTACCGGTGCAGGCTGATGCGAAAGCCAGCGATGGTGGGGAAGCGGTCAACGCCGGTATGGGTGCGGTCCCACTGAAAGGTACGCCGTATGCGGTGAATAAAAACCGCTTTATGTCGCCAATGGGCATTCCCTGCCAGAAACCACCGTTTGGTACGCTGTCGGCTATCGATCTGAAAACGCAGAAGGTCGTGTGGCAGGTTCCGGTGGGTACCGTGCAGGATACCGGTCCATTAGGGATCAAAATGCATGCGCCAATGCCGGTCGGTATGCCGACGCTGGGCGGGACACTGGCCACACAGGGCGGTCTGGTGTTTATCGCCGGGACTCAGGACTACTACCTGCGCGCTTTCGATACCTCAACCGGTAAAGAAGTGTGGAAAGCCCGACTGCCGGTCGGCAGCCAGGGCGGTCCGATGAGCTATAAATCACCGAAAACCGGTAAGCAGTACATCATCATTTCTGCCGGTGGCGCACGCCAGTCGCCGGATCGCGGTGACTATGTGATCGCTTACGCCCTGGACAAATAAAGCCTGGCGATCCCTCGCTGGCCTGACAGTCAAAGCCCCTTCAGTAATGAAGGGGCTTTTTTTATTTGTTAATATCCTTTCAGCCCGTTCGCTGGCGAAAGAACGTAAGTGCGGGTGGCGTTATCGTGGCGGCGCGTTCAACGTAACGCATAATAAATAACAGGAAACGTTAATGGAAAAGATACAGAATCTGATCGCTGTTCTGAAGCAGTGTATTCCGCAACTGGATATCGCGCCCTTACAGAGTCAGACCCCGGAAAACAGTGAGCTGTTAACGGTTTTAGACTGGCTTTATCAACAGCTTAGCGCACAGAACCTGATGGTTTATGAGGAGTGGAGTGAATATAACGGCTATATTCCGGAGCTGAAAACGTTGTCTGATTTGTCAATATCCGAAGATCCGGCGAATTTTATTTTCTCCGCGATTGAAGAGATCGACTGGTCAACCGCCAGCATGGATCCCGCTGAAATCGTCTATTCACTGCCCTGGCTTGAACATATTAATTTTTATCTCAAGCCACACGCGGTCAGACTGGTCGATCTTCTGCCGTTAGAAAATGCCTATATTATCGCTGTGCGGGATGATGAAACCTTACTGCAGAAACTTCATGCCAGCCTGGAAGCTTTTGATATGGGCATCAACGAGCGGCAGCCAATGGATCAACAGCAGGTGTTAGCCGATATCAGACAGATGATTGCCGGGTAACGACCCGGACTTATCAGGCAGTCTCAACCGTCATTCAGGGGAGCGGCGTTTGCGCGGTTTTTTCACCGGGGTGATGGCAGTGACTTCGCTTTCCACCCAGCCGTCATCCAGGCGGGTTTTCAGCGTATCGCCGGGGTGCAGCTGTTGGGTCTTTTTCACCACCTGACCGTCGGCGGCCGTCGTCACGCTGAAACCGCGTGCCAGCGTTGCCAGCGGGCTGACGCCCTCAAGCTGCGCGGCAAGATTGCCAAAGCGCTGTTTATTGCCGTTGAGCTGCTGCTGCATGGCTTGCTGCAGGCGATACTGCCACTGCTGTAGCTGCTGCCCGGCGCGCTGAATGCGCATTTCCGGGCGAATGGCGCGAAGGCGCAGGTCCACGAGCTCCTGCTGGCGCGTCGCCTGGCGCAGTTTCAGCTGCATGGCATCATCCAGCCGGCGCTGTAGCGTCAGCAGCGCGGTCTGCTGCCGTGCCAGACGCAGCTGCGGGTGCTGCTGCTGCAGACGATGCTGGAGGCGGGAAAAGGTGCGCTGCTTCTGCGCAAGATAGTAGTCCATCGCCATTTCCAGCCGCTGCTGCTGGGACAGAAGCTGACGCAGCAGCTCTGTCTGGTTACGGCTGACCAGCTCTGCCGCCGCAGAAGGGGTCGGGGCGCGCAGGTCAGCGACGAAATCTGCGATAGTCACATCGGTTTCATGGCCGACGGCGCTGACGATGGGGATGCGGCTGGCATAAATTGCCCGCGCCACGCGCTCATCGTTAAAGCTCCACAGATCTTCCAGCGATCCGCCGCCGCGTCCGACAATCAGCACGTCGCATTCATTGCGCGCATTCGCCAGCTCAATGGCCCGTACGATGCCTGAGGGCGCGTCTGCGCCCTGTACGGAGGTCGGGTAGATGACCACCGGCAGGGACGGGTCGCGTCGCTGCAGGACGCGTAGCACGTCGTGTAGCGCGGCACCGCTGGCAGAGGTGATAACGCCAACCTGATGTGCCGGGTCCGGCAGCGGTTGTTTATGGCCCTGCTCAAACAGACCTTCTGACATCAGCCGCTGCTTCAGCTGTTCGAACTGCTGTTGTAGCAGCCCCTCTCCAGCGGGCTGCATACTTTCGGCAATCAGCTGATAGTCGCCGCGCGGCTCATACAGGGTGATGGTGGCACGCACCAGAACCTGCTGGCCATTCTGCGGGCGGAAGGTCACCCGGCGGTTGCTGTTGCGAAACATCGCGCAGCGTACCTGGGCACCATCATCCTTCAGGGTGAAGTACCAGTGGCCGGAAGAAGGCTGGGAGAAATTCGAGATCTCCGCGCTCAGCCAGACCTGGCCCATTTCCATCTCCAGCAGCTTGCGCACTGTTGTATTGAGACGGGTGACGGTAAAAATATTGGCGGTTGGCGGTAGCGACATGTGATGAAGATCAAACTTTAAATCAGAGGGTTAATTAACCGATACTACATGGCCCACGCAGGGGATCAAGCATTTTTCTTAAAATAATGCTGGAGGCAATCGATTACGCCCTGTATAATGCCGCGGCAATATTTTACAAGTTCTCATTCACCCTGAGGTTGAGATATTGCCATGCTAAGAATCACTAAAGAAGCCCTGACATTTGACGACGTTCTGCTCGTTCCTGCCCACTCGACTGTCCTGCCAAATACGGCCGACCTCAGTACCCAGCTTACCAAAACCATCCGTTTAAACATTCCTATGTTGTCCGCTGCTATGGATACCGTGACCGAAGCGGGTCTGGCCATTGCACTGGCACAGGAAGGTGGCCTGGGCTTTATTCACAAAAATATGTCCATTGAGCGCCAGGCGGAAGAAGTTCGCAAGGTGAAGAAACACGAAAGCGGCGTGGTGACCGATCCGCAGACGGTGTTACCGACCACGGCCCTGAGCGAAGTTAAAGCGCTCACCGAACGCAATGGCTTTGCCGGTTACCCGGTGGTGAACGGCGAAAACGAGCTGGTGGGTATCATCACCGGCCGTGACGTGCGCTTCGTGACCGACCTGAGCCTGCCGGTTTCAGCCGTGATGACGCCAAAAGAGCGTCTGGTGACGGTGAAAGAGGGTGAAGCGCGCGAAGTGGTGCTGCACCGCATGCACGAAAAGCGCGTGGAGAAAGCGCTGGTGGTGGACGACAGCTTCCACCTGCTGGGCATGATCACTGTAAAAGACTTCCAGAAAGCCGAACGTAAACCTAACGCCTGTAAAGATGAGCACGGACGCCTGCGCGTCGGTGCTGCCGTGGGTGCGGGTGCCGGTAACGAAGAGCGCGTGGATGCGCTGGTCGCCGCCGGTGTTGACGTGCTGCTGATCGACTCCTCTCACGGCCATTCCGAAGGCGTGCTGCAGCGCATCCGTGAAACCCGTGCGAAATATCCTGATCTGCAAATCCTTGGCGGTAACGTGGCAACCGGCGCGGGCGCACTGGCGCTGGTGGAAGCGGGTGTGAGTGCGGTGAAAGTCGGTATCGGCCCGGGCTCCATCTGTACGACCCGCATCGTGACCGGCGTGGGCGTACCGCAGATCACCGCTGTTTCTGATGCGGTCGAAGCGCTGGAAGGCACCGGTATTCCGGTTATCGCTGACGGCGGTATCCGTTTCTCCGGTGACATCGCCAAAGCGATCGCCGCCGGTGCGGCCGCCGTGATGGTCGGTTCAATGCTGGCGGGAACCGATGAGTCTCCGGGTGAGATCGAACTCTACCAGGGCCGTTCGTTCAAGTCCTATCGCGGGATGGGCTCGCTGGGCGCCATGTCCAAAGGTTCTTCAGACCGTTACTTCCAGACCGATAATGCCGCGGACAAACTGGTGCCGGAAGGTATCGAAGGCCGCGTGGCGTACAAAGGCTACCTGAAAGCGATCGTTCACCAGCAGATGGGCGGCCTGCGTTCCTGTATGGGACTGACCGGCTGTGCTACCATCGACGAGCTGCGCACCAAAGCGGAATTTGTGCGCATCAGCGGTGCCGGGATCCAGGAAAGCCACGTTCACGACGTGACCATTACCAAAGAGTCTCCGAACTACCGTATGGGTTCCTGATAACCCCACGCCCGGCTAAACAGCCGGGCGTTTTAATATGCCCTTAGGGTATAATCCCCGAAATTTTTGTACTACATCGCCTGGAATAGCCCAATGACGACGGAAAATATTCATAAACATCGCATCCTGATCCTCGATTTCGGTTCGCAGTATACGCAGCTGGTTGCCCGCCGTGTGCGTGAGCTGGGTGTCTACTGTGAACTGTGGGCGTGGGACGTCACCGAAGAGCAGATTCGTGGTTTTAACCCGAACGGCATTATCCTTTCCGGTGGCCCGGAAAGCACCACCGAGCACGACAGCCCGCGTGCGCCGGACTACGTGTTTAACGCAGGCGTCCCGGTACTGGGCGTGTGCTATGGCATGCAGACCATGGCAATGCAGCTGGGTGGCAAGGTGGAAGGCTCCAGCGAACGTGAATTTGGTTATGCCCAGGTTGAAGTACAGACCAACAGCGCGCTGATCCGGGACATCGAAGATGCGATCAGCCCGGCCGGTAAGCCGCTGCTGGACGTGTGGATGAGCCACGGCGACAAAGTCACGGCGATCCCGTCTGACTTCGTGACCGTTGCCAGCACCGACTCCTGCCCGTTTGCCATTATGGCCAACGAAGAGAAGCGCTTCTACGGCGTACAGTTCCACCCGGAAGTGACACACACCCGTCAGGGTCTGCGTCTGCTGGAGCGTTTCGTGCTGGATATCTGCCAGTGTGAAGCCCTGTGGACTCCGGCTAAAATCATTGAAGATGCCGTTGAACGTCTGCGTGTGCAGGTCGGCAACGATAAAGTGATTCTCGGCCTGTCCGGCGGCGTTGACTCCTCTGTGACCGCAATGCTGCTGCACCGTGCGATTGGCGACCGTCTGACCTGCGTCTTTGTCGACAACGGCCTGCTGCGCCTGAACGAAGCCGAGCAGGTGATGGAGATGTTTGGTGACCATTTCGGTCTGAATATCATCCATGTGGAAGGCGAAAAACGCTTCCTCGACGCACTGGCAGGCACAGATGAGCCGGAAGCCAAGCGTAAAATCATCGGCCGCGTCTTCGTTGAAGTCTTCGATGAACAAGCTCTGAAGCTGGAAGACGTGAAGTGGCTGGCCCAGGGAACCATCTACCCTGATGTGATTGAATCAGCCGCTTCTGCTACTGGCAAAGCGCACGTGATCAAATCGCACCACAACGTGGGCGGCCTGCCGAAAGAAATGAAGATGGGCCTGGTTGAACCACTGCGTGAGCTGTTTAAAGACGAAGTGCGTAAAATCGGTCTGGAGCTGGGCCTGCCACACGCCATGCTGTTCCGTCACCCGTTCCCGGGCCCGGGCCTGGGTGTGCGCGTACTGGGTGAAGTAAAGAAAGAGTACTGTGACCTGCTGCGTCGTGCCGATGCGATCTTCATTGAAGAGCTGCATAAAGCCGACCTGTACAACAAAGTCAGCCAGGCCTTTACCGTCTTCCTGCCAGTTCGTTCTGTCGGCGTGATGGGTGATGGCCGTAAGTACGACTGGGTAGTTTCCCTGCGTGCCGTCGAGACCATCGACTTTATGACCGCACACTGGGCGCATCTGCCGTATGATTTCCTCGGCCGCGTATCCAACCGCATCATCAACGAAGTCGACGGGATTTCCCGTGTGGTTTACGATATTTCAGGTAAACCACCGGCGACGATTGAGTGGGAATGATTTCGCGTCTGGCAACAGCCTGCACGTAAAAGCAGTAAAGTACCTCTAAGCCCGCGTAACTGCGGGCTTTTTTGTTTTTGTGTCTGGCACTTTCTGGCAGCTGTTAGCAACGGGAAGCAGGGTTTTTTCAATGGAATTTTTGATGGTACTCTCTGGTTTTGAATTCAGGTTTGAAAAAGTACCATGTGATAAATTCTGGTTGAGTTATGGTATTTGTTTTTTATAACTCAATTAAAAACAGATAGTTAAATAATTTTTCTGAATTTTTTACAACATGGTATTTTTTGATAAAAGGAAAACAATAAACCATGTTGACTGACACCAGGCTGCGTCACCTTAAGCCGAAGGAGAAACTCTATAAAGTTAATGACCGTGATGGTCTGTATGTTGCGGTCACTCCGGCTGGAACTATTTCATTTCGTTATAACTATTCAATAAACGGAAGACAGGAGACTGTTACTTTTGGCCGCTATGGTGTTGGAGGGATCACGCTTGCAGAAGCGCGTGAACGGCTCAATGAAGCCAAAAAAATGGTTGCCAGTGGAATATCGCCTGCGAGGGAAAAAGCCAGAGATAAAGCGCGTATTAAAGATGCGGAGACTTTTGGTGCGTGGACTGAAAAATGGTTACGCGGTTATCAAATGGCTGAATCGACGCGTGATATGCGGCGTTCGGTATATCAAAGGGAGTTGAAGTCAAAATTTGCCCAGCAGAAACTTAGTGAGATTACACATGAAGACTTACGCGCATTAACCGATAACATTGTCGAGAGAGGGGCACCAGCGACAGCTGTACACGCCAGAGAGATTGTATTGCAAGTCTATCGCTGGGCTATTGAGCGCGGTCAGAAGGTGGAGAATCCTGCTGATCTGGTACGGCCTGCAAGCATAGCGAAATTTGAGCCTCGAGACAGGGCATTGACGCCAATTGAAATTGGTCTGATGTATCGGTACATGTGTAAGTATCTCTGCAAAACGAACCATTCACTTTTAGAGATCTTCCGACATACTGACTATATCCCCTGAGGAGATCGCTATGCGCAAGATCCGATTCACCGAGCACCAGATCATCGCCGTTCTGAAGTCCGTCGAAGCCGGACGGACCGTCAAAGATGTCTGCCGCGAGGCCGCTATATCCGAAGCCAGCTACTACAACTGGAAGGCGAAATATGGCGGGATGGAAGCCGCTGATATCAAAAAGATAAAAGATCTTGAAGACGAAAATCGTCGCCTGAAGCAGATGTTTGCCGACCTGAGCCTGGAATGCCGGGCGCTGAAAGACGTTATCGAAAAAAAGCTTTAAAACCAGCGATAAAGCGTGAGCTCGTCAGCTATCTGACCGCGCAGTTTACGATGAGCATACGCCAGGCATGCAGGACGTTATCGCTGAGCAGGACGGTGTTTCGCTATCAACCGGACACGCGACGTGATGAACCGGTGATCCAGAGGCTGACTGAGGCGGCTGAACGCTATCCCCGCTACGGCTTTAAGAAGCTGTTCCAGGTGCTTCGCAGGCAGGGCCACGTCTGGAACCACAAGCGTGTACACCGGATTTACTGCCTGCTGAAACTGAATTTCCGGCGTAAGGGTAAACAACGTCTGCCGGTGCGTAATCCGGCTCCGCTGGCCACGCCGGAAGCACTTAACCAGAGCTGGTCGATTGATTTTATGCACGACGCCCTGACATGTGGCAGACGCTTTCGGACCTTCAACGTCGTGGATGATTTTAACCGCGAGGCTCTGGCGATAGAAATTGACCTGAATATTCCGGCGCAACGGGTTGTGCGGGTGCTGGACAGGATTGTGGCAAACCGTGGCTATCCGCTGAAGATGCGGATGGACAACGGGCCAGAGCTGGTCTCACTGGCTCTGGCGCAATGGGCTGAGGAGCACGGTGTGTTGCTGGACTTTATTAAGCCGGGTAAGCCGACGCAGAACGCGTTTATCGAACGCTTTAACCGGACGTACCGGACAGAAATCCTGGATTTTTATCTGTTCAGAACTCTGAACGAAGCACGGGAAATCACGGAGCGCTGGCTGACGGAATACAACAGTGAGCGGCCCCATGAATCCCTGAATAACCTGACGCCGGAAGAATATCGGATGATGGCTGAGAAACCGGAAATCTCAAAAAGTGTTTGGAACTAAAACGGGTGTACTTACACTTATGGCCACCTCTCTTTAAAGCATTTAAAATGATCCTGAGGTGTTTAAAGCGTGGCAATTCAGTTAGGGATAATAGAACGAATGCGTTTTTGATTGAAATGTAGTTGCCAGATATTGGTCTAAACCAATATCTGGAACGTTTATAGCTTAACTATTCTTGAATCGTTACTCATTCAGTTCAAGCACTCGAATAAGAGGGTGACAGGTGGCCTCATGTCTTAGGCCTGCTCTAAGAAAGTTGAAACATTTTTTTGGAAGAGATTGATGCCTAGCCACTAAGTTGGTTTTATTTATCTCGTCATCTATAGAGGCTATTGCTTGTTTAAAAACCCGTATGGTATCAAGATGATTATACAGCTCCTGCATCGCCTCCAAGTCCCTTAGTGTACTTCGAATAGAGTCCTTTTCTTTTTCACCTATTTTGCTTGTTGATCCAAATAGTGCATCATCACCAATATCTTTTCCGCATATTATATTTACAGTTATATTTTTGTCGATAAGTTCTTTTAATTCATTTTCAATGTTCTGTAGCGCTGTGGGCGTATATAAAATAGTGCATATATTTATTGATTTAAGTCCTTGTAGTGTGTTTTTTAAAGATTCTTGGCTCTCCTTTGGTATGTCAAAGTTATTCGCGTTTGGTCTAGGTTCGTTGACGGATAAGTAAAATTTGAGGGACGAAATTATCTGTGATCCTGTGATAATGTTGTCGGTGATTATCGTTGCATTATCTGCATTTTCTGAAATTCTCAATGGAGATAGGTTTTCGATATTTCGACCAATAGTTGTATATTTAAATAAAATCCTGTGGGTTCCATTATAATCACCAACACGTTTTATTAAAAAAGGATTGGCATTTTTGTCATTCAATAGCTCTTCTACCTTTTTCGCGAAATTATTTATGTCTTCCTCGCGCATAACTACATGAGCAGATATTAGTGTTACTAACATCTGGTGGAATTTCTTTGGAATCGCACTGAGCCATTTTACTAGGTTTTTTTGTGCGTCTGTTTTCGGAATGTCGCGATGCTGTGAGATAACATCAATGGCAGAATCGAAATTGTTTAAACAGACTATACTTTTTTCGTCGAAAATTGATGCTGGGTAGCTTTTAGCTGGTACACCAGTGTTAGTTGTTTTTTCTGCTCTTTTTACTATGGAGTCGTATATTTTACTAATTGCACTGTTTATTGAGGCTATATATGTATCGGTTGCGTTTTCAAAAAAATAAATATGTTCTGATGAGCTTATGGCTACAGAGTGGCGAGCCTCAAATGGATGAATTTCATTAGTTGTCAAATTTATAAGCTTGATGTTTTTGAATTTGTAGTCTTTGTTATTAATGTTTAACGATTCGCTGAGAGGGGAAATTCTCGGATAAACACGTATGAATTTATTTATATCTAATGCTGGAGCTTCTGAGTTGTGCAACTCAACTAAGCTGATAAGTCGCTGTTTGTACTGCTGAATATCTTTGTGGATATATAGAGCCAAAGATGGGGTTACTTCTAAAGGTATTAATTTGAGTGAGACTTCTACAGTGTGTAGTAACTGTATAGGAGTGCCATCAAGCGGATTTGTTTTTTGGTCTATAGCATATATATGGCGATCATTATTGGATTGATTAAATCGGTGGTATTGATTAACAAATTTATCAATTCTTCTTACTGTGTCTGTTTCTTTCAAGCATAGATACAGCGCAGCTGCTGCCGCAATGTCAAAATGAAAATTGTCTTCTACTATATTTGTTTCTTCGAGTTGAAGAGATAGGTGTTTTATAAATTCTACTATATTAAAATCATCTTCTAGGTTGTCGATGTATTTTTCTTTAATCGGAAGTAGCCCGGTTTCATCAGGTTCTGAGCGGAAAAAACTTCTGATAAAGTTTTTCTGATTGTTTGCGAGTGTTTCAATGTTTTCATTTTTGTCTTCAAATAGAATTGTTCTCGAATTCATAAGTTCGTTGCTAAATGGAAGTGAAGTGCTGTAATTTAGAATGCGATCGCGACAAAAAATATTTGGGTATGTATCTGAATTTTTACAGTAATCTATTATTTCGAGAAGTTTTTTTAGTTTTTGGGCGGTAGTTTTACCTGAAAGAGTGTCTGAAAGAGTGTTTAGATCTGCTGGGTTATATTCAACAATTACTTCGCTATAGCCATTATGCTCGCTTTCTGGGAGGCTAGATGGGTGAAAGTTGGTGGTGGGCTTCCTGAAAAGTATAGAGTTACCTTTTTTCAATATAATCGAACTGTTTTCAATTATGTTTTTCTCAAACCATGATTTATTGGTCGTTGGAAATAAAAGTGTTCCGTCTTTTTCGATAAGCCAGTTGTAAAAATTTGCCTTGTATTTAAGCTCTTCGAGAGCTTTTTTAATATCGGTGCTTTTTAAGTTGTTATCTTGGAATGTTATGTATATTAATAGTAGGTTGTGAAATTTTTCGAAAACTTTGCTTCTGTCATAAAGTCCTCTGAATATATTTCCGTCGACTATAGATGATATTATAAATAATGCTTTCTCTTCGCTGTAATCAATGCTATTGATTTTTTTGAACCAGTCTTGGGACTTGTGTGTGGTTTCCGTGTCGCATGTATTGAATATATGTGCACAGTATTTCCATGCATTTATTAAAAGATCGATTGATTTATTTTTGTCGGAAATTGAGAAAAGGCAAAGCAAGTAATAGTATTTAGATGTAGTTGATGGGGATTTTATTTCAGGTTGTGTGGATGTGGCCAGTTTACCATTAGCTTGGTCTGTCGAAAGTTTTGCGTAAAATGTAATTGCTAAGTTATTTAATTCTTTATTTTTTATTTTCGGACTGGCGCAGAGAGGGTAAATAGCCTCAATAAAGTCTGGCAGCAATTTAATGTCATTTAGAGATGTGTTTAGCTGTTCAATTAGCTCTGTTGTTACGTTTATAGTGTCTACATCTGGTATGGATTTTAGACAGTTAATGATGGTGGTTGAAGAAATTTTTTTTAGATTGATTTTGGCATCGAACACCAATGCGAGATGTGCAAGATTCTCATGGGTTAATTCAGAGTCAGATAGCTTTTCTTCTATCTGAGTGACTAAATGTTTAAGCGCTTCAGTAGCCGACTTGCTTGACTCTAGCATAGTGATAAAGCAAGCGGTCAATACCTCTGATTGAAGATCATCGAATCGCTCTATCTTTTCTAATTCACTCCAGTTTTCTGGTGAGTCTAGAACAAAGTTGAACAAATGTTTGTAAAGGCTTCCTCTGCCAGCTCTGCCATTTAAGGTAGGCTCTACTTTTTCTCTTTTCAACGTGTCTAGTTGGGGCACGCCCGCTAAATGTGAGAAAATGAAGGCAAGGTCATTATCGCAGCTATCTGATTGAACAAGACTCATAAACTCAGTAATAGCCAGGTTTTTTTGTGTGTCGGTTGAGTCAGCAAAGTTTTTTGAGACTTTGTCTACAGCGTATTTGGATTGTGAACGATAACTGTTAAAATCTTCAGAGAAATTACTTATTTTTGTTATTACTGTTTTATCATAGTTTATCTCTAGTCCGAGGAGTTCAAGTTCTGTATGTAATGTTTTAAGCGCAACATTTGCAGATTCTTCAGTAGGTGCTACGAAGAAAATATCATCTACGTACCGTTGGTATAGTTGTAATTCTTCCTTTTGAATTTTTGCGTCGAATTGTTGGTCAAGATTGTCAAGATACAGCTCCGCTAAATACCGTGCATAAGCCGGTCCTTGCGGCAAGCCTATTTTAGAGTCAATCGTTTTTTCTGTTATTTCGAATAATGTATCGATATGTGCTTTGTACAGAAGCTTTGACGCTTCAGATAAAGCACCTGATTTTGCGACTATACGAGGGTTTGCTCCCCCAAGAAGCATCCTTTTTAGATTGTCGTGCGGTATCGTGTCATAAAAATTTCTGATATCAGTTTTTACGATATAGCACTGTTGATTATCATTGTCTTCGATAGCTGTACTTATATTGGATACAAATTTTATCCACAGGTATAACCATGGCTGGAATATGTAACCACCACTAAAGCCTTTATTTGGTTTATACCCATGTGAGTTGGTGCTTGGTTGAAGGTTTAAAAAATATATTAACTGCTTGAGAATGCACGAAGTAGCTATTCTCTCTGGTGCCTTCAACGTTATTAAAGTTCTTACTTTGTTTTTTTCGTTTCGTAGATGTTTATAAAACTGAGCTGATTTTGGGTTTTTTATTACATTTTCTGCGAGGTTCAGTAGTCTAAAACTGTCATCGGATGAAAGATCGTTAATAATGATTTTTGACTGTGCTTCATCGTTTAGAAAAAGGTAGCTAAGTTCAGCGGCTTTGGTGATTTCTATATCAGATTTCGAGATATCAAATGTAGCATCTGTATAAGCTAAAAATTTTGGTATGCAGGTATTTATCAGTTCTTCTGTTGAAAGTGTGTTGGGAAACCTTACCTTCGTCGTCTTTTCTATTTGCTCTTGTGATGGGAAGTTAAATGAGGAAAGCTTTTTAATTGATCTGCTAGTTACTTCGGGGTTGTAGTTGTCGGTCTTGCTAAATAATTCTTGTAGAATGCTTTGTCCTGCATTTTTTATTTTTTTAGCTTGAATGTTGCAGAATAATCCAACGAGTAGTTTTCTCTCCTCATGACTCAGCTTTCCGGTTTCATTGATTTTTTTCGCAAGTGCATTAAGTGGTGCGCTGCCTTCCCAGTGCGTAAATATTTCGTCAAGCGTGAAGCCATTTTGTTGTACTTTTATTGACTTGACTCTTGTGGGTCTAGATGTTTCATCGTGTGTTATGTCGAAGAATACTCCAAAAACACTTTCTAACTCGGATTTACTGGTGTTTCGATGGTTTTTCAGTATTTCAAGGTTTTTGTTTATTACTTCGTCATTAAATTCCGTGATTTTTGTGACTGATTGTATTCCTTTTGATGAGCTTAAAAGTAGTGCGTACTGTTTTGATTTGGCATGCTTAGACAGAGGGGATTTAACTCCAAGTCCAACCCCGTCAGTAGGCGTACCAGAGCTTGGAAATAAATCTATAGCTATAAGATCTTTATTGAAGCTGAGTTCAGTTGCATCAATTAGTGTTTGTTGAATTTCATAGCCTGTTCGGTAACTTATTCTATCCTCGAATGTTATCCATATATGAAAACCTCTGTTGCCAGAGAACTCAAGTAAGTGGGGTATGTTAAGTGACTCAAGTGATTGACAGAAATGATTTACGCTACGTTCAAGCTCTTGTTGGGCGGCTCCGTGGTTTTCGCTATTTAAATTAGATTTAATTATGTCAAAGTCAAAGCAGATCCAGTTAATTGTGAGATCGTTATTTTTTTGATAGATTGCGACGGATCCACCATCATTTAGGGTTTTCTCCAAAAGTTTTGGGGTGATGGCACCTGCTCTCTTTCTGTAAGTTCCGTCAGGTTGTTGTTGTGCGTGATAACTTTGGTCTGTCGCTAAAAACCTGTATAATAATGTGGCTAATTCGTTAAGCATTGATGTCTCCTTACAACAGCCTTAGGAAAATGGGGGAGTCTAAAGATTTTTTAAAACACCCTCATGATCAAATTAATCTTTTAGCTAAGTCTTTCATTTTAGGATGGTAGCATCTCACTGGCATTCATGTGTCCTGATGTACCGTGATTTCCGTCAATTCGTGTAGTGGAAAAAATCTTCGCCAGACGGGAGGTTGTCTCGTGAAGTAAATCATGAAAGCGCAGAACCTTCAAATTTGGTATCGCTGCTGAATTGTTTATCGCTCTTGTCATATGAAAGCTTTTTTCCTAGAGATGAAGCGTTAGCTCTTCTATTGTAACTGTGCTTGGTTGGCTCTTGAAGCAGCGGCCATAGTCTCATTCTGCGAGGTTGCTCAAGGCAACTGCTGCTTTGCTTGAAATGGCTACACAGCGGACAGAATCATTCTTAATCATCGGCAGCACTGCGGCTCGCTTCTGGTCTGTCGTCAGAACTTTCGGCCCAAAGCCACCTGTAGCGCCTCCTTATCCAGCATGGCTTCAGCAAGCAGCTTCTTGAGGCGGGCGTTCTCCTCTTCAAGCGACTTGAGCCGCTTCACTTCGGGAACTTCCATGCCGCCAAACTTCTTGCGCCAAGTGTAAAAGGTAGCGTCTGAAATAGCATGCTTACGGCAGAGTTCCCGGGCTGAAACCCCGGCTTCAGCCTCGCGGAGGATACTGATGATCTGTTCGTCGGAAAAACGCCTCTTCATGGGCATGTCCTCATGTGGCTTATGAAGACATTACTAACATCGCGGTGTGTTAATCAACGGGGAGCAGGTCATCCCGTGGTTGGCGGATGTGTGACACTATGCATTGACCATAAACCCGATTACACTCCGTTACAATGCTATCCTTGCTGCCATACATTTTACAAGGGTATTTTTCATGGTATTGAGTAGTGCGTGATTTCCATGATATTGTTTTATAGTGTTTTTTTATTATTATTGGTAATAGAGTGGGAATGATTTCGCGTCTGGCAACAGCCTGCACGTAAAAGCAGTAAAGTACCTCTAAGCCCGCGTAACTGCGGGCTTTTGGCTATTTTTTCCCCGGCATAAACACGTTGAAGAACTCCTGCGCTGCGGTTCGTCTTCAGAACCCTGAACGCCATTATTTTGTTTTCTGATACGCCATCCTGACTTTTCCTCCTTGTCCGCCTTTTCCATCATTATGCGCATTTTTCTGACGTCGTTAACCTCTTCATGGGCCCCTTCGGATCGTCGTGAACATCTTTGCTCGAATTATCGCTGGTAACGATGCGCTCAATTTGGTCGGGTTAATCACTGCAGCACGTTCTGGGAAACACGTCAGGTTCTGTTTGCATCGCAAAATTTCCTGTCATCGAGGGCCCGCTCAGTCAGGGTTTAAACGCCTGTAGCGCCCATTGCCTGGCGTCATTAACGGAAGATTGATAAGAGTTGTAAAGGTATTAAGCTTACAAAAAATGGATAATTACTTTACACAAATTTATCATTTGTGTTAAAAATTGCTTCACAAGTTGTCTCAATGTAATCAGATTATAAGGATGTTTTATGGCTACTTTCTCATCTCTGGTTAGTCAGTCCCATCGCTTGGATATTACGCTTGACTCCCCTTCAGCGCAGTTCGACGGGATCAATCTGCTGGTGGAAGAATTGCCGGAAACCCTGTATTTCGCCAGCGACTGCGCTTCAACTGCAGCCAGTGTCAGCACCGCATCTACCGCAGGTTGTGGCAGTATTGCTTCGGCAGGCAGCATCGGTACGATGGGCAGCATTACCAGTAGTGGCGGTTAATTTCCCTCTACGCAACCGGTACGAAACATTGTGCCGGTTACCCTCCTGACACTTTCTCGCTGGCTCCCAACTAATGATCAAGCAGGATGACATCACTCTGGCTACTCAGCTCGCAAATAGCCCGGCATCACATCAGTTTTCGGCAGGTCGGTCGCCGCTACTGCAGGTGGAATCGTTAAGTAAATCTTACTCTGATGTTCAGGTGCTGCATGATATTTCGCTGCAGATAAACCCCGGCGAAATTCTCGGTCAGGTAGGGCCAAATGGCGCGGGAAAAACCACGTTGATGGAGACTTTGCAGGGGGTGCACCCTTTTAAAGGACTGATTAGCGTCTGCGGGGAAGTTATCCAGCAGGGGCTGAGCCAGGGTGTTAAACAGCCGCTGGGCGTTGCGCCTCAGTTTTTCAGTTTGCCGTCGCTACTGCGCGTGGAAGCGCAGCGAAAAATCCGCTTTTCCCGTCTTTCTGGAGGCCAAAAACGACGACTGGCTGGTTTTCCGGGAGGCGCTTCCCTCGCCGGAGAACCGCTTGATGCAGACGCAGGAAAATAATTACGTCTCTGAAATTCATACCGAAATGGTAATTTCCGGCGACAATTTCAATCTATCCCTGATGTTCCCTGAACAGGAGAAGCACAATGTATAAGGTCTCGAATCTACTGGTTTTTATCGGCCTTATCAGCCTCGCGATAGTGTTAGCCCTGAACCTCTATAGCAGCTATGCCACCAGTCATATCAATAGCACGCCGCTGTTTTCTACCAACTGGTGGGCGCGCTGGTTCCCGGTTTACGCCTCGGGCATTGCGCTGATTTTTATTGGTCTGATGCTGCGTCTGACCGGTGGAGCGCGTTAAGCAATAATGAGCTTATATCGCCGGCTCCCGCAGCGCCGGTTACTGCCAGCAATCCTCTGCCGTTTACCGATGCCGTGGATGAGCATCAGCAGGATGATGGGTTTACTGAACTTATGCTGGATGCTTATGCCGGACTCGCTAAGGCTCAACCGGACCCACAGCAGCAGGCGCTTGGCATATTGATCGAAGCGGACTGGCATCAGGCGCAGGCGAGAGGAAGCCAGCTCACGTTGATGCAATACCAGCGCTGCTGCCTGTTGCGCGCATGGCGACGCAGCGCATTTAGCCCGCTGTTCTGGCGCAGCCGTGTCTATGTTGCGGTTAACGATATCTGCCAACCAGAAATGGGCGATGTGGACGGGATGATGAATGCGTTAACGGCCTTTATGGATTTCGCTTTTACTCACGACCCGGCAGAAAATAAGGTGGCTCTGCTCAAACTGAATGATATAGAGATTAGCTGGCTAACCGCCAGCGATAGCTATCAATTGCTGTATCAGCAACGCGTTACTGAGTTCGCACATGCCGGCCAGCTCGCTCAGGCGCTCGCAGCGTTGCCGTTAAACTGGATGCGCTGGCGGTTTGATTTCCGGCACCCAGTGTTGGCGTTGTTAAAGGCGCTGTCAGTGTAATGTTTGAATTTGGTGCTGATATGTCTTTTTATTCAATACATCCACTTTTCCACCACAGCATCGCCCAGATGCTCACGCAACAGGTCCTCATTGTCCTCCTCGCCGTGAACCGCCAGCAGGCACATAAACATCAGCACGTCGAGGTACTGGCCCACGTCGCTGAAGATTTGCGTCAGCATCGGCGAGCTGTCGTGATCGAAGTACCACACCTCGCCGGTCTCGACATGAAAGCACCACATATTGCCATTGCCCAAATAGTCACCGAAGACGACCAGTTGCTTGACCAGTACCCAAAGTGCATCGGAATTGGGGGCATCTTCCAGAATGTCACTAATGCCGGGATAGGCGCTGTGCAGCGGTTCAATGCTGGCGTATTTGGCGGGGGCCACGCTGCACAACGTTTCCGCCAGGTCCAGCACGCCAATCTGCTCATGATACGTGCGCAGTAACGGAGGGAGGAGGCAGCCCAGGCGTTGTTCGAGGGCGACCACCTCTTCGGGTTTGACAGGCGTCAGCGGCGACGGGTTTTCCCACTGATCGAGCCAGGCCAGTGCGCAGACACGCCACCAGTCCAGCCGGGCATTATCATCGGCAAATTCTGGCCAGGCCAGAGGGGGAAGGTCGCTGGTCGGGGCTGGCGAGTGAGTGTCTGAATTCATAGCGGATGATGCCTCAGGATGATTAATAAGTGCTGCTGTCGATGGTGAAACGATAGTTGATATCGACCTCAGACGTAATATCGGCGCGTTCGGTTTTCTTTAAAACGAACTCAAAAGCGGGTTCGTAGTCCTCGCCTCTGAGCACTTCACCGCCGAGGATTTCAACATCATACAGGCCATTCTCAAGCGCGATCTGTGGCCGTCCCGGCTGGTGATAGCGTTCCTGCAGTGAGTGGATATCGGCATCGGTGAAGTTTTGCAGAATCCGCCATGTGAAGAGCAGGAGCTGCTGGTTTTCAATCCGCAGGAAGTAGCCGCCGCGCCGATGCTGTAAACGGCTCTCCGGCTTGAGCAGCTCCGGCATCTCATTCGAAAGGTTGAAAATAATCGTGTACGGGTAATTTTCAATGCCCGCTAAGGGGATGACGATGCCGTTCAGCACCGCCCTGTCACCGCTATCATTGCTGGCAAATTCCGAGGCCAGATCGTCACTGAGCAGGTTGTCGTCCTTGAATTTTTTCAGCAGACGAAGGTCGCCAATCAAAAAGTAATCAATCAGGTCGTTAAGGACTTCAACGAATTCATAGCGCATCAATCAGTTGCTCCGTTATTTTTACCCTTGTTAAACCTCAACGCCCCACATTGAAACGCCCTGGATCATCTGCAGTATGGCGCAGGTATGAATACTCAGGGAAATGGCATTTGAGTATTTACTGGCATAATTTTCACTGATCGGCTGGAAATAAAGTCGGCCTAACGTTTTCAGTATCGCCCTGTTCTTTTTCATTGCCTGATAGAGTTCCGCAGACTCCTTCAGTGAAAAGTGCCCGGTAACGCCCTCGTCGATCAGTTCATCCAGCACCGTTGCGCTTGCCTGAAACTGAGGTTGCAGCCTTTCCAGCTTAGCGCGGAAAGGGGCGATTTCGCGCTGCATGGTTAATAACAGCTCTGCATTTTGTTCCGGGTCGATGCGTGATTTCAATTCGGATACCAGATGGCAAAAATAGATATCGTTCTTCAGATCGCTTTCAAGAAGACGGTTGGGATCGGCCAAATATTTTTGTTGCGAAACTGCTCTGAAATCGGCATCACCTGAGTGGCTGTCCAGGGCGTTCAGGTGGTCTTCAATGTGAATAAACGCTGCCAGTCTCCAGGTCAAATTTTCTGCAGTTTGCCAGCCTAACTGCCCGCGAAATGCCCAAAAAACCATTTCGGAACTTTCATGCAGCAGATGGCGTAAATAACGCGGCGTGTGGTTCTTGAGATCAAAGCGATCGAACTGATGTACAACGTTGGTCAGCGTTTCCTCTGCCAGCCTGCTGAGCTGCGAAATGTCTTCTTTGTGCCGATCGCGGATCTGTTTTAACGCCTTACGATAGGGGGCGTGCTGTTCAGAGAGATAGGAACGGTAATCATTATGCGCGGCTATCCGGGAATGCTGATTCTGCTGCTTTGCATAACGCAGACTGACTATCGAGACAATCAGTGCCGCAAACGCCACACAGTCTGATACGGTGATGTTCATACTGTCCTCCCTGTGAATGCCCATTATCTTAACGTGATGAGGACGGGTGTAAACCCCCCTCCGGGGTGGGGATCCTCCCGGCACTGTGCATCCCCGTACATTAAGGTATGCTGGTAAACCCACATCGCCAGGAAACCCCCAACATGTTCTCACTGAAAGCCCTGAGCCTGATTTTGCTCTGCATTATGCTGCTGTCACTGGGAGCCAGCCTGACAGCGGCCACGCGCCATCAGGAGACCGGCGGGCAGGGAGGCTGGGCGACGGCGCGGCGCGACGCCTCCGGGCAGGCCCCTGACCCTAAGCGCTTTGCCCGTCTGGCTATTGTGCAGATTTATGCCGCCCCGACCTATGGCTGGAAGGGGGCAGTGGCCGTACATCCGTGGATAATCTATAAACGTGCCGGCGAAACCCGCTATACCCGTTATGAAGTGATTAGCTGGGGAAGCGACGATAAAGTAAGGCGGAACAGTAACTTACCTGATGCTTACTGGTATGGCGCACGTCCCCGCCTGCTGGTAGAGCACCGGGGGGCAGAGGCGGAAGCGATGATCCCTCAGATTGTGGCGGCGATTGTTTCTTATCCCTGGCCACGGACCTATCATGCCTGGCCGGGCCCCAACAGCAACACTTTCCTGGCGCATATCGGTCGGGAAGTCCCGGCGTTAAAGCTGAATTTGCCCGCTAACGCGATCGGGAAAGACTATCGCTCTCTGCTTAACCCCATTGGGCTGCCGCCTTCCGGGCGCGGCGTTCAGGTGTCAGTGCTGGGGATAGCGGCGGTCACGCTCGGCGCTCAGGAGGGCATTGAAATTAACGTGCTGGGGCTGAATCTGGGGGTCGGTTTCGCGCCGCTCCAGATGCGCTTACCCTTTATCGGCGGTTTGGGTGAGGACAATCTGCAAAAAGAAAATCCCGGGATCTGACCTGACGGCTTCTTAACCTTCCCGCTGCAGGGGAGCTTTCTCGGGCTGGTACGCAAAAAATTTGTGCCAGCCCGCAATCCGCAACGTCCGCCGTCAGCCTGTCTCACATTCCTGAAACGTTATGCTGGCACGTTTTTTCTCTTTATCACAAGATGGCGCAAAGAATGGAGGTTGTCAGTTGACAACTTAACTGGAGCATCAGATACTGGGAGGAAACATGGCGCGCCGGGCTCATGCCATTAAGGAAATTGAAGCGGTACTTAAACATGCCGAACAGCAGGGCTGGCGTGTTGTCTGCGGCGGCAGCCATGCCTGGGGGAAGTTATATTGTCCCTGGAACAGTACGCCGTGCCGCTGCGGGGAGTTTTGTATTTGCTGCGTGTGGTGTACGCCCAAAAATGCAGCGAATCACGCAAAACAGCTCAGACGGGTGGTCGATCACTGCACACTGCGCCAGCAATTTGAAAGCAATGGAAGGACTCAGCTGCCATGGAATACACGTTTACACTGAAATATCAGCTAGCTGACCAGGCACCGTCCGCTGACGTACTGGTTGAACGTCTGGCGACGGCGGGCTGTGAGGATGCCCTGATTGGCCTCGGTATTCCGGGACGAATGGCGCTGGAGTTTATTCGTGAAGCGCCATCGGCAGGTCAGGCAATGGAGAGCGCCTTACAGCAGATTAATACGGTGATGCCGGCGGCCCGCCTGTTTGAAGTCTCACCGGATTATGTGGGCCTGACGGACGTGGCCGATCTGATTGGGGTGACCCGGCAAAATATGCGCAAGCTGATGCTGACACACTACCTGACTTTTCCACCACCGGTGCATGAAGGGGCGGCGACCATCTGGCATCTTGCCGAGGTGCTGACATGGCTGAGCCAGCGCGGCGGCTATCGCGTTCCCGGGCATATTCAGGAAACCGCTGCCGCCGCGTTAAAACTCAATCTGAGCAAAGCGATTACGCGGCATCACTCTCCGCCAGATACTCCCTGACCATCTCATCAAATGAGTCATTTGCCCTGAAGCCCAGGCGATGGGCATAGCTGGCGTGGAAATCGCCCGGCCAGGAGTTGACGATGTTGATAATGGCCTGGTCAGGCTGATAGCTGATGCGGGAAAGCGCGTCTTCACCGCTGATACGCCGGAGCGAAGCCAGCATTTCCTCTACGGTCACTGACAGTCCGTTCAGATTGATCACCCGCCCCTGGTCCAGGTCTGCGCTTTTCAGTTCATGGCCGAGGATCAGCGCCTGTACCGCTCTGGCCGGAGACATCAGCCACAGGCGGGTGGCCAGGCTGACAGGGCAGTTGGCTTTCTCGCCGTTGAGCGGTTCGCGAATAATACCGCTGGCAAAGCTGGAGGCGGCAGCGTTCGGTTTACCCGGGCGCACAACGATGGTGGGCATACGCAGGCTGCGTCCGTCCAGGAATCCCCTGCGGCTGTAATCAGACAGGAGCAGGTCGTTGATGGCTTTTTGCGTGCCGTAAGAGCTCTGCGGCCTCCACACCTGGTCGTCCGGCACTTTGTCGGGGAGCGCCCCGCCAAACACCGCAACTGAGCTGGTGGTGACCAGTCGCACGCACTGCGGTAAAGCGCGCAGCCTTTCCATAATCTGACGTGCGGCATCCACGTTAATCTTCATTCCCAGGTCGAAGTCCTGTTCAGCCTGTCCGGACACGATAGCGGCCAGATGGAAAACGCTGTCCGTCTGCGCATCAATCAGGGTTTCCAGCTCGCTGCGGCTGCTGATGTCCCCACAGCGTACGATGAGGCGGGGGTCTTCAATGCCGCGGACGGGGGCAATATCAATGGCAGTGATCTGCTTAATGATCTGCGGCTGTCCGTGGGCATCGTTCAGCGAGCCTTTTGCCAGCAGGGCCTGAAGCAGTTTTTTCCCCAGGAATCCGGCTGCGCCGGTGACAACGATATTCATAGTGTTCCTCATTGATGTTAGCGGTTGACGATACGACCGGGAATGAAAAAGATGGCCACCGCGCCCACGAATAGCGTGCAGGAGATGATCATCATGCCGGTCAGCGTAGAGTGTGTAAGATCGGTCAGAATGCCCATCAGGTAAGGAGCGACAAACCCGGCCAGGTTACCAAAAGAGTTAATCAGCGCGATACCGACGGCTGCCATGGTGCCGCCGAGGAAAGCTGTCGGCAGGCTCCAGAACAGGGGCAGGGTGCTCAGCCCTCCCGCCGCGCCCAGCGTCAGGCCAAACATGGCGATAACCAGGTTGTCGCTGTAAAGGGCAGATATCACCATCCCGACACCGCTTAGGACGGCAATGCCCGCCAGGTGCCAGCGGCGCTCACGGTGGCGGTCGGCGCTGCGCGATGCGACGATCATCGTGACAATGGCTGCGGCATACGGGATCGTCGTCAGCAGTCCGACGGTGAAGACATCCTCCACCCCGGCATTACGCACCAGCGTCGGCAGCCAGAAGCTGACGGTATAAAACCCGGCGATCAGGCAAAAATAGATAAAGGTTAACAGCCACAGCTTGCCGTTTCGCAGTACGCTGCCAATCGTCGCCTGCTCAGCCGTCGCGTCCTGTACGGCGTCTTCCTGCAGGCGCGTGCTCAGCATGACTTTCTCTTCTGCGCTCAGCCAGCGGGCGTTTTCAATGCGGTCGGGCAGCAGGAAGAACACCAAAATACCAATCAGCAGGGAGGGGGTTCCCTGAATGATAAACAGCCACTTCCAGCCCGCGATGCCGTGAGCGTTATGGAAATATTCCATAATCCAGCCGGAGAGAGGGCCTCCCAGCAGCCCGGACAGAGGGACGGCTGCGGCAAACAGAGCAAACATTTTTCCGCGTCGGTAGGAGGGGAACCACAGGGAGAGGTAGAGGATCACCCCGGGGTAAAATCCGGACTCCGTCAGGCCGAGCAGGAAACGCACGGCATAAAACTGAAAGGGCGTGGAGACCAGCGCGGTTAGCGGAGCGATAACCGCCCAGGACGCCAGCAGTGCCGCCAGCAGGCGACGGGCGCCAAAGCGGTGCAGTGCGATATTGCTGGGCACCTGGAAAAAGAAGAAACCAATAAAGAAAATTCCGGCCCCGAGTCCGTAGACCGTTTCGGAAAAGGCCAGGTCGCTGGACATTTGCAGTTTGGCAATACCGACGTTGATCCGGTCGAGGTAGGCAAAAATATAGCTCACGGTCAGGATCGGCAGGATGCGCCAGACGGCACGTTTCCAGGCATTCTCTTCCCTGTCGCTGACCACAGCAGGAGAGGAGATAACGGCGTTAGGTGAGTTCATACGGCTTCCTTTTCGGGTAAAGAGCAGGGAGATGTCCTTTCTTCAGGCAACAGTCATCCTGTCCCGGGTTCAGGCTAACCTGAGCCCGGGATAAGTGAAATAACGAGAAGGTTTGTTATTTTTTGTTAGATTAAGCGCTGTGAGAGGAAGTTTCTGCGTTATAAATCACATTAATAACCATTAATTATCATTTTATAACAATGCGCGTGCTTTCTTAACGATCAGTGGATCAGGAACAGGGTGGCCAGACCGAGGAAGATAAAAAAGCCGCCGGTATCGGTCAATGCCGTGATCAGCACGCTGGAGCCGACTGCCGGGTCGCGTTTGAGTTTGGTCATCATCAGCGGTATAAGCACCCCCATCAGCGCAGCCAGCAGCAGATTGAGCACCATCGCCAGCATCATGACGCCGCCAAGTGCCGGATTGCCGTACATCGCCCAGGTCACGCCGCCCATGATCCCGCCCCAGAACACGCCATTAATTAATGCAACGCCCAGTTCGCGACCAATCAGGAAGGAAAAGTTGCCCGGTTCAACCTGGTGCAGGGCCAGCGCACGCACAATCATTGTGATGGTCTGATTACCGGTATTGCCCCCGATCCCGGCGACGATAGGCATCAGCGCTGCCAGCGCGACCAGCTGAGATATCGTTTCCTCAAACATGCCAATCACCCGGGAGGCAATAAACGCGGTACACAGGTTGATGGCCAGCCAGGCCCAGCGGGTGCGCACTGATTTTCTCACCGGAGCGAAGACATCCTCTTCCGGGTTAACGCCACCCATTTTACGAATGTTGCTGTCATTCTCTTCATTCACCAGGTCGATCACATCTTCGATGGTGACGCGGCCCATCAGCTTACCTTTGGCATCGATAACGGCAGCAGAGATCAGGTTGTAACGTTCGAAGGCCCCGGCAGCATCTTCGGCTTTATCATCAATCAGGAAGGTGGTGGGTTTGGTATTCATGACCTCTGAAACCTGCTTTTCCGGGGTGTTCAGCAGGATTTCTGTCAGTGGGAGTTCGCCAAGTAGCTTGTTATTCTTGCCGGTAACAAACAGTTTGTCCGTACCATCCGGGATAGATTTTTTACTGCGCAGGAAGCGCTGTACGGTTGCCAGGGTGACATCTGCACGCACCGTCACCATTTTGAAGTCCATGATGCGGCCAACCCGGTCCCGGTCGAAATGCATCACATCCAGCACGCGGGAACGCAGTTCCGGATCGAGAGAGGTCAGCAGGCGGCCGGTTAAATCACGGGAAAGATATTTGGCCAGGTAAGCCTGATCATCAATATCCAGAGGAGCGATAGCGCGTAGCAGATCGCGGTCACTCATCTCTTCTATCAGACTTTCCCAGACGCTTTCAGAGGCCTCAACCAGCACACGGCCCCGGCGGTCATTACCAATCAGACGCCACAGCGCCAGGCGCTCATCTTCCGGGAGGGCTTCCAGCAGGTCAGCGATATCGGCCGCATGCAGCAGGGGCAGGGTACGCTGGATCTCTGCAACCTGCTCACGATGCGCTTCTGCTTCAGCGGCAGATTCGCGCAGAGGGCGCTCGTGTAAGGTATCGACAAGGTCTTTATCATTCAGCAGCAGATTAAGAATACGGCTACGAATTTCAGCCAACTGCTGAACATGGGAGTGCGCTACAGACATACAACATCCTTTTGTCTGGCTAAAAGAGGAAGACGAAACGAGGCTATAGTTTAGCTGATTTCAGGCAAAAGAGAGGCGGCAAAAGCTCCGAAAAGCGTCTGTTAACATGCCCGGCGGGCAGGCGCTATTTATCGTTAACGACGGTGACGGGAACCGCAGGTGGATTTTTTTTCTGCTGATGATGCTCGATGGCACCGGGAACGACATAAATCAGGCGTCCTAATAAGATGATAAAGCTGACCAGTAAAATAACGCGGGTCATGCGACCTGTTTTCTGACGTTTTCTAAATGACATAGCGCTGTTCACGCAGTTTTTCCTGAAGTATACCCAGAGGGCGATGGCTAATTTACGCACAAATCAGGTGTGAAGGTCAATGAGAAAAAGGACTACGGCCGGGGGCAGCAGGTCACGCGAAACACGCTGTTGATTGTTAGATGAAGCATTAACTCAATCGCGTGTCTATTAACGTAATTACAGTGAAATTGATTTAAATCAATTTATTGTGAGATTTAACCTCTACTATAGCGCCATCTTTTTAAAAGCCTTTTAATTGATAAGCAACGCAGTCGCTGATCATCTAAGAATAAACCTGCAAATTAATATTAAACAAAACAATAATTCAATGAAAAAATCGGCGTTGCTGACACTCTTTAACCACCGCTGGTGGGGGCTGCCATTCCTGCTGGGGATGTTGCTGATGCCGCTGGCTTCCTCGCTATCAGTACGACTATGGTTGCCAGACGGCTATGTGTATCTGATCTACCTGCCGCTGGCGATGATGATCGCCATGCTGATGGTGTTTGACTGGGCGGCTTTCCCCGGCATTTTTGCCGCGCTGTGCTGGCACAATTTTTCCAGCTACAGCGTGCCGCAGGCTATCATTATCATCGCCATATTTATGGCGACGCTGATGATATGCTGGGCAGGCTATCGCAGCCAGACAAGAAGCCGCTGGAGCATCAGTTTTGGCGACCTGAAGCAGGTAGGGACGCGGCTGTTCTGGCTGGCATTTGCCGTGCCTACGCTGTTTACGCTGCTCTTCCAGGCCATGGTGCCGCTGGCTATTTTGCCTGAAATAAATTCCATCTTTGTCCGTCAGTCTTTTTCGCTGCAGACCTTACTCAACTATCAGTCCACACTGCTCTCTTCCCTCGCCATGGTGCAGTTGTTCTACTTCTCAATACGCACTCTGCGTCATCCTCGTTTCTATTTAATATTAAAAGCGCGGTGTAAACAGGAGTTTTCCCCTACGGCAACGGTGCGGGAATGGCTGTGCTGGGTGGCGCTGTTATTGATGTCCATCACCATGCTGACGCAGTTCAGGCATACGCCAGATAACCTGCTGACCACTGAGTACGGCATTCCTTTTTTATTGCCGCTGATGCTCTGGAGCGCGTTACGCTTTGGTTATCTGTTTACCTCACTTTCCTGGGGGGGGCTGCTGGTCGTGCTTTACCAGCTCCATGACCGCTTTATGCACCCTGCGGTTGAACCCCACGATCTGGCCGTGGTCTCGGCGAACCTGCTGGTATTTACGCTGACGATTTTGCTGATGTCTGCTATCAGCTCCCGGCAGCGCCGTCTGCTGGCTAAAGCCCGCGAGCTGGCGCTGACCGACCCGGTGATCGGCCTGCCCAATCTGCGCGCGTTAAGCAAGGATCTCGCGATCGGTTCCGGCTCGGCACTGTGCTTTCTGCGCATCCCTGACCTCGACCGACTGAGCCGGACCTACGGCCTGCAGTTGCGTATTCAATATAAGCGCAGCCTGGCCGTGCATCTCCAGCCCTGCATGCTGGCGGGCGAGGATATCTACCAGCTGCCGGGCTTCGACCTGGTCCTGCGGCTGGAAATGAGCGGACACCAGCAGCGGATAGAACGGCTGGAGGCCCGCCTGAAAGATTATCAGTTAAGCTGGGACGGCCTGCCCATCCATCCTGATGTCGGGATCAGCTACTGTACGGTGACGCCCCCCGTGCAGTACCTGTATGAACTGCTGGGCGAGATGAGCGCCATGGCGGAAATATCCCTGCAGAGCGGACACGCGGAAAATATGCAGCAGAAAAGCAACGTTCCGGCACAGCAGCAGATCACCGGGAAACTGGCGATGCTGCATGACATCCAGTGGGCGCTGCGCCAGGGAGGGGTTCGTCTGATGGCGCAAAAGATCCGTGGCGTGCGCGGTGACGACTATTATGAAATTCTGCTGCGCATGGTAAACGCGCAGGGTGATCCGTTAAAACCACAAAGTTTCTTACCCGTGGTGCATGAGTTTGGCCTGACGTGGGAAGTTGACAGCCTGATGCTGGATCAGTCGCTGGCCTTTATGCAGCGCCACAGCGAACAGCTTCCGGGTATCCGGCTGGCCGTGAACCTGTTTGCGGCGACGCTCTGCCGGCCGCAGTTTGTGGAGGAAATCGCTTCACGCCTGAAGGTCAACGGCATCGAACCGTGGCAGCTGATTATTGAAGTGGAAGAGTCACCGATGCTGACTGACCACAGCTGGGGTAACCGTTCGATAGCGCAGCTGCGTAATCTGGGCTGCCGGGTGGCGATCGACGATTTTGGTACCGGCTATGCCAGCTATTCCCGCCTGAAGCTGGTGCAGGTGGATATGCTGAAAATCGACGGCAGCTTTGTGCGCAATATGCTGAGTAACAGTCTGGATTATCAGATTATCGAGTCGATTTGTGTCGTTGCCCGCCTGAAGCGCATGCAGATTGTGGCGGAATGCGTTGATTCTGAAGAGAACGCCGAGGCGCTGCGTAAAATGGGGGTGGATTATCTGCAGGGAGCAGTGACGGGTGCGCCCGTTCCCCTGACGGAGCTGGCCGCTGTACAGGCAGGGGCCAGCAAAACGGTCAGGCTTTGATGCTGGCCTTGCGGGCAAGCAGCGTGGCGAAACGTAACGCAATCCGCTGACCGTTTTCATCGACCCGGTGCAACTGACCGACGTTTTCGTTGTACTTGACGATATGCCATTTACGATAATAGTCGCTCAGTTCACCCGACCGGAAGGCAAACGGGAACCCCTGATTGCAGGGGTAGTCCGGTGTATCCATGGCGGCGACGATCAGATTGTATCCGTCCCTGACGGTGCTGGCCTGCATATCGGCAATCAGCTGTGGGATCGTTTCCGGCTGCAGGAACATCATTACCACAGTCGACAGAACCAGTTCATAGGCACCGTTAAAGCGCAGGGTGTTCAGATCCTGTTCTGCGGTATGAATGCCGCTCAGGTTTTCTGCTGCAATAATCTGGTTAAGCCGTGACAGGCTGTTCGGGTTCTTATCCCAGGCGGTGACGTCAAAGCCTTTGCTATTAAGAAACAGGGAATTGCGGCCGCTGCCGCAGCCGACATCCAGCGCTCGTCCTCCGTCCAGGTAGGTCATCGCTTCCACAACCTCGGAATGGGGGGCGGTGAGTTGATATTTCTCAGTGAAATAGGTGTCTGTGTGTTGTGTCATCGTTGTCAGTTCTGTAGGGGGCCGATCCGGTGCGGCGATCGGCCCTGTTAGCGGTTATTCCGCGCGGATCACGGTTCTTCCTGAATGGTTAACTGCCAGCCGGTGACATCCTTCCAGTATGTCTGCTCACGTTCCAAATCCAGCTGAACCAGGTTGTTCTGACTGAAGTAGTCCCGCGGGAAGGTCAGCGTCCAGTTGCCCTCATCGGTTTGCAGCTGAAGCGCGGTCGGTTTGGTCGTGGCCTGGCGCTGATTATTCAGTAACGCGCCCAGACGCAGTAAAAAGACCAGCGGCAGGAACTGCTTACGTTTAAACAGGGTCAGGCGCGGCATATCCTCCACTTTCACGGCTTTGCGGTGGTAGCGTACCAGCGTGGCGAGCAGCGTTTGTTGATCCTGATTAAATCCGGGCAGGTTGGTGTTCTGCAGGATATAGGCTGAGTGCCGCTGCATCCCGCTGTGATTAATGGTCAGCCCCACCTCATGCAGCATGGCCGCCCATTTCAACAGCGCGGCGAGCTGCGGATTGGCCTGGCGGGTATTCTGGTCGCGCCACTGTTCGTAAAGCTCAACGGTGGTTTCCAGTACGCGGCGAGCCTGATCGCTGTCGATGGCGTAATGGTTAGCCAGGCTTTGTGCGGTCCGGCTGCGGATGTCCTGATGACGGAAGCGGCCTTCCATCTCGTACAGCACGCCTTCACGCAGCGCACCGTCGGACAGGCGCAGTTCACGAATGGCCAGGGCATCAAACACGCCGCACAGGATGGCCAGGCCGGGAACGAACACGCCTTTACGCTCATCAGACAGGCCGGGCAGGCTCAGCGCATCGAAAGATTTGTGGCGGATCACCTCGTTATAAAGCCTGTCCAGGCGCTCCGGGGTGATCAGTTTATCCTTCTCACCCATCGCCTGCAGCACTTCACAGGCGGCCTTAATGGTGCCGGAGGCACCGAGAGCAAACTGCCAGCCCATCAGGCGGTACTGCCAGGCCAGCGTTTCCAGTTTTTGCACGGCGGCCAGGCGGGCCCGGTTGAAGTTCTCTTTGCTGATGACGCCGCCGGGGAAATAGAGGTTAGCAAAGCTCACGCAGCCCATGCGGCGGCTTTCTACCAGCCTGGGTTCAAAATCCTCACCGATGACCAGTTCCGTCGACCCCCCACCGATATCAATGACCAGCTTACGGCCTTTTTCCGGCTGGGTGTGTTCCACGCCCATAAAGATCAGGCGGGCTTCTTCATGGCCGGAAATGACTTCAATCGGATAGGGAATCACATCGGCGGCGCGCTGCAGAAAATCTTCTGCATTGATCGCCTGGCGCAGAGTGTGTGTGCCGACAATGGTGACATTGGCCGGGCTGAAACCCTGTAGACGCTCGGCGAACAGCGCCAGACAACTCAGCCCCCGTTCGATAGCGTCTTCACTCAGTATATTGTTGTTGTCCAGCCCGTCGGCCAGGTGCACACGCTGTTTCAGGCGGCCGAGCACCTGCATCGCCCCGTCAACTACGCGGGCAATCACCATGTGAAAACTGTTCGAACCCAGGTCAATGGCAGCGAATTCCTGCGGTTTGGGCGTACTTTTATGGGAAATTGGCATAGTGATTAGTCAGGTTGCTCAAGAGATTTAATGTAATCGTAAATTGCCAGCTGGGCCCGAACCTTGCGACGGTTACCGCGAGGAACATACCGATTGCTTAACTCTTTATCGACGAAACGTGCCTTCAGCGTATCACTTAACAGGATGGCAATAATATCCAGCACACGCTGTTTCAGAATAGGGTCAAGGATGGAAACCGCGACTTCGATACGATAATCAATGTTGCGCGTCATCCAGTCCGCAGAAGAGAGGAAGACCTTTTTGTCGCCGCCATTATCAAAAATGTAGACCCGATCATGCTCCAGGTAGCGATCGATGATACTGATCACGCGTATATTTTCGCTAATCCCTTCCAGATCCGGGATCAGCGAGCACATGCCGCGCACCAGCAGGTTAACCTTCACGCCCACGCTGGAGGCAGTATAAAGACGATCCACCAGGCCTTTATCCACCAGGTTATTAATCTTCAGGGTGATACCGGCCGGGATCCCCTTCTGGGCATTAGCAATTTCAGCATCAATCAGCTGATACAGCATTTTGCGTGAGTTCTGCGGGGACACCATCAGATGCTCAAAGCTCACCGGACGATACGGGTTTTCGATAAAGTTAAACACCCGGCGCACTTCATTAGTAATACGCGCATCCGCCGTCAGCAGGGAGTAGTCGGTGTAAATACGGGCGGTTTTTTCATTAAAATTACCGGTACCAATATGCGCATAGCGGGCAATTTCACCGTTTTCACGACGAGAGATCAGGAACAGCTTGGCGTGGATCTTCAGCCCGGGGGCGGAGAAGATAACGTGTACCCCGGCCTCAGTCAGCCGCTTAGCCCAGTGGATATTCGCCTCTTCGTCAAAGCGGGCCTGCAGCTCTACCACCACCGTTACTTTTTTGCCGTTGTAGGCCGCATGGATCATCGCATCAATAATGCGTGAATTCTTGGCCACGCGGTAAATATTGATTTTTATCGCCAGCACCGCCGGATCAAAGGAAGCCTGACGCAGCAGCTCCAGCACGTGCTCGAAGGTGTGATAGGGATAGTACAGCAGGACGTCACGATTACGGATCGCGTCAAAACCATTGCGGAACCGATCAAACCAGATGTGGCGCAGCTGTGGCAGCGGTTTATTGACCAGGTTGGCCTTACCGACGTTCGGGAAGCCAATAAAGTCTTTAAAGTTATGGTAGCGGCCGCCGGGCACAATCGAGTCATAGTTCGAGATATTCAGCTTGTTACGCAGCAGCTCCACCATCGCATCGGGCATATCGCGCTGATAAACAAAGCGCACCGGTTCGGCGTTCAGGCGCTGCTTCAGACTGGAGGACATCAGCTCCAGCAGGCTGGATTCCATCTCTGTGACCAGGTCATACTCCGCATCCCGCGTCATTTTCATTGAATAGGCATTCAGCGCATCGTAATCGAAGAACCCCCGGAAGATGTCTCCCAGGCAGTAACGCAGGATGTTATCCAGCAGGATCATCGGTTTTCTGCGGCGCGGCGTCTCCGGCGGCAGGTTAACGAAACGCGGGACTTTATCGGACGGGATTTCCAGCAGCGCGTAACGAATGTCGTTACCGCGAATAATCTCCACGGCCAGATAGGTATAATCGTCTTTCAGGAACTCGATCAGATCGGTGTCATGATTGATCAGAATTGGCGTGATGTGCTGGCGCAGATGATGTTTGAAATAGTGGCGCAGCCAGCTCTGCTGGTTGGGTGACAGCTGGCGTTCGTTAATCAGGAAGATCTGATTACGCGCCATCTCCAGCAGCAGGTCGTTGTAAAGGCTGTCGAACTCCTGATCGGCTTTTAGTACCCTGGCCTGAATTTTTTTCAGCAGGTGACGCGGCGGATTGGGGGAGCCCTGTTCTTCACCGATCAGAATACGACGCTTGAGGTCGGCAAAGCGAACTTTGTAGAACTCCTCCAGGTTATTGGAGTAGATACCTAGAAAGCGCATACGCTCGATTAGCGGGTTAGTTTTATCTGCCGCTTCCTGCAAGACGCGTTCATTAAAGGATAACCAACTTAACTCTTTCTCTATATACAGCTTTTCCTGACCCATTTTTACTCCGTTGTCTGATTCAGGATGAAGGTATCCATTGTTCTGAAACATTATGGCGAGAGTATGGCAGCATTGTCCAACGCTCGTGATTGTTGATTGTCTTATTAATCACATACGGGCAACATAGCGGCTTCGACGCACAATGGAAACCCACTCTGATATGACTGACCGCCCAATCCCTGTCCACGATAACGCCGGGCGCCGCCGCATGGTCGATCGGCTGACGCGACGCGTGGTAACGGCGTGTGGCGTGGCGATCCTGCTGGTCATGATGCTGCTGTTTTTCTGGCTGATTTGGGTAGTCGTCCCACTCTTCGTCAGCCCGGGCCTGCAGGCAGGGAACGAGATAAAACTCGGGCAGAGCAGCCCGGCGGTGGCGATGGGCATGGACAAGCCGCAGCAGTGGGGCTGGCGTATTGATCAACAGGGGCGCGGACGCTTTATCCCCCTGAATGCTCAACCCCCTTCCGCTGAGTTTGCGCTGTTGCGTGAGGTCGGTGAGGTGCGTGCCAGCGCCAGCGCCGATAACAGCAGCGTGATGCTGCTGTCCGGCGGCGGGGCGATGGTGCTGGTACAACCGGATTTTCCGGCTGGCGAGGAGCCACGCTGGAAATTTCCCCTCGGCGATGTGCCGCTGGCTACCGGCGAGGACGGCGTGCGCCATTTCAGCCTGGCGCAGAGTGGTGAAAATCGCTGGCAGGTGGCGCTGGCCTCGGCCGATACGATTACTCTATGGCAGCTACAGGCACAGCAGCCAGCACAAAACTACCGGCTGAACGTGCCGGATGTTGACCATCTTCTGCTTTCTCCCGACGGACATCTTTTATTTGCGCTTTCCGGGGCACAGCTGCGCGTCTGGACGTTAGGCAGCGGCGAGCCCCGGCTGCGTGACTCCCTGATGCTGGCCGAGGCACCCAAAAGCATGGCGTTGCTGAGCGGGGGAAACTCGCTGCTGATCGCCGACAGTCACGGGATCGCCCAGTGGTTTGATATTGCCAGCGTCAGCGGCCCGCATCTGCGTCATATTCGCCAGTTTGCCGGGGCGACCTGGCAGCCGCTGTTGTTCACCGAACCTCACCGCCGTGTCTTTGCCACCCTGGATCCGCAGGGTGAACTCAATCTTTACGCCAGCAAGCAGGATGGGGCGATTCTCAGCCAGCGGATTGCGCCGGGAGCTGAACGGGCCCAGTTCTCTCCTGAGGGGGATGGCTTACTGGTTGAGCGCGCCGGACGCTGGCAGCACTATCATCTGACGAACCCCTGGCCGGATCTCAGCTGGCGTAATCTGTGGCAGAAAGTCTGGTATGAAAACTACCCGGAGCCGGACTATGTCTGGCAGTCGACCTCGGCTAATGATTACTACCAGGGGAAGTTCAGCCTGGTACCGATGGTGGTGGGGACACTGAAAGCAGCCGGTCTGGCCATGCTGTTTGCCACCCCGCTGGCACTGGCAGCGGCGATGTATACGGCCTGGTTTATGGCACCGGCACTGCGACGCTGGGTGAAACCGGCGATTGAAATGATGGGGGCACTGCCGAGTGTCGTGATTGGCCTGATTGCCGGTCTGTGGCTGGCACCTAAAATTGCCGACCGCCTGCTGGGGGTTCTCCTGTTACCCCTCCTGCTGGCCGCCGTGCTGTTACTGTGCGGCTGGCTGATGCAGAAACTGCCGTCCCGCTGGCGACAGCGCTGGCTTGCCGAAGGACGGGAGGTGATGCTGCTGCTGCCCGTGCTGCTGCTGACGGCGCTTTTCTCTCTGTGGGCGATCCCGCTGGCAGAGCAGGCGCTGTGGGACGGGGGGCTTGCTGAGCGCTTCAGCGCCGACTATCAGCAACGCAACCTGCTGGTGGCGGGCGTGGCGATGGGCTTTGCGCTGGTCCCCCTGATTTTCACCCTGGCAGAAGATGCCATCTTCAGCGTACCGGCGTCACTGGGGCAGGGGTCGCTGGCGCTGGGGGCAACGCCGTGGCAGACCCTGACGCGGGTGGTACTGCCGGGGGCCTCCTCGGGGATATTTGCCGCGCTGATGATCGGCTTTGGCCGGGCGATAGGGGAAACGATGATCGTACTGATGGCGACCGGGAACACACCGGTCACCGATGGCGGCCTGTTTGAAGGCCTGCGTTCGCTGGCCGCCAACGTGGCGGTAGAAATGCCGGAGGCTGCCGCAGGCAGTGCGCACTATCGCGTGCTGTTCTTATCCGCGCTGGTGCTGCTGGTGTTTACCCTGGTGGTGAATACCCTGGCCGAAATGGTGCGGCAGCGGCTGCGGCAGCGTTACAGCCAGCAGGAGATGCCAGGATGAAGGCACAGCGTAATAATCACCGCTGGCGCTGGCTGACCGGCGGAGCCGTTGCGGTCAGCCTGCTGGCTTTTTTCCTGCTGATCGCGCTGCTGGCCTGGCAGGGGCTGCGCTATTTCTGGCCGCAGCCGCTGGAACTGTTCACCCTGAATACGCCCGACGGTCAGGTACAGATGCTGGGTGAAGTGACCCAGCAGCAGACCGTGTCACGGCAGCAGCTGATGGCCAGCGGCCAGCACCACGGGCAAAACCTGCCGGCCAGCGTCACGCGTTATCTGATCAAAACCGGCAACCGTGATTTTAGCGGCTCGGACTTCCGCTCGTTTCTCTCCAGCGATGTTGTTTCGCGGGAAATACCGCCTCAGGTGATTGTTTTGCAACGGCGCACCGGCGGCAATGCCTACGGCTGGTTTGACGGGCTGCGTGAAGATCGCCATCCGCTCACGGCACAGGACCTCGGCCAGACATTGCAGCAGCGGCTGATCCAGACGCGTCAGCGTATCGACGAGGCGGAAAAGCTGCGGCGGAAAAATATGGCCCGGTTGAATGCCCAGCTGGAGGCGCTGGAACAGCAGCGGCAGCATCAGCGTAATGAACAGACCTATACTCCGGAAGCCCAGTCGGTTTATCTGGCCGATCGTGCCGAGCTGCAGCGCCAGTTTGCCCGTCAGGCCACCAGGCTGGCCACGTTGCACCGGGAAAGTGACAGTACCGTACTGCTACTGCGGGATGCCAGCGGCGTTCAGCATCAGATATCGCTGGCGCAGATTGTGGCTGCCTGGCAGCCCAATGCGATGACTACCGGAATGAAATGGCGTCATTTTGGCAGCCAGCTGTGGCACTTTGTCAGTGATTCATCCGCTGGCAGTCAGGGAGAGGGCGGAATATTCCCGGCCATCTTTGGTACGGTGCTGATGGTGTTGTTGATGTCGATCGTGGTGATGCCGCTGGGGGTGATTGCCGCTATCTGGCTGCATGAATACGCCGGGCGCAACTTGCTGACCCGGCTGGTGCGGATTGCCGTGGTCAATCTGGCGGGGGTCCCATCGATCGTTTATGGCGTCTTTGGCCTGGGGTTCTTTGTCTGGTTTATGGGGGGCAGCCTTGACCGTCTGCTGTTCGCCAGTACACTGCCGAATCCGACCTTTGGCACGCCGGGGCTGCTGTGGGCATCGCTCACGCTGGCTCTGCTGACGCTACCGGTGGTGATTGTGGCCACTGAAGAGGGGCTGTCACGCATCCCTGTGACCTTACGCCAGGGGTCGCTGGCGCTGGGGGCCACGCAGGCAGAAACGCTGTGGCATGTGATCCTGCCGCAGGCGATGCCGGCGATGTTAACCGGGCTGATCCTCGCCGTTGCCCGCGCCGCCGGAGAAACGGCACCGCTGATGCTGGTGGGGGTGGTGAAAATGGTGCCGGAACTGCCGATTGATTCGCTGTTCCCCTATTTGCACCTCGATCGCAAATTTATGCACCTTGGTTTTCAGATTTACGATCTGGCCTTCCAGAGCCCTAATGCTGAAGCCGATCGCCCGCTGGTCTTTGCCACCGCGCTGCTGTTGGTGCTGCTGATCCTGGGGTTGAATCTGATGGCCATGATCCTTCGCCATCGTCTGCGCGAACGCTATCGTGCCCTGACGCATTAACACGGAATTCCGTTATGACTGTGAACTTTGATGATAACGATACCGCGCTGGAACTGGATAATCTCTGCCTGTGGTACGGCGATAAACTGGCACTCAATGCCATCAGCCTGCGGGTGCCGAAAAATCGTATTACGGCGCTCATCGGGCCGTCCGGCTGCGGTAAGTCGACGCTGTTACGCTGCTTTAACCGCATGAATGATTTGATTGATGGCTGCCGCATCACCGGCGATATTCGCCTGCAGCAGCAGTCGATCCTCGGCCCCGATCGGGATCTCTCTGCGCTGCGTCGCCGCGTGGGCATGGTGTTTCAGCGGCCGAATCCGTTTCCTAAAACGATCTACGATAACGTCGTCTACGGTCTGAGGTTGATGGGCGTGCGCGACAGGCGCGTGCTGGATGAAGCGGTGGAGCGCGCGCTGCGCGCTGCGGCGCTGTGGCCGGAGGTGAAAGATAATCTCTGGCAGAACGCCCTGACGCTGTCGAGCGGACAGCAGCAGCGTCTGGTGATCGCCAGGGCCATTGCCATTGAACCCGAAATCCTGCTGCTGGACGAGCCAACGTCGGCGCTGGATCCCATCTCAACGCTGGTGATCGAAGAGCTGATGACCTCGCTCAAGCAGCATTTCACCCTGATTCTGGTCACTCACAATATGCAGCAGGCGGCCCGTGTGTCGGATTATACCGCCTTTATGCATCAGGGTAGCGTGGTGGAGTTTGGCCTCACCGATGCCCTGTTTACCTCACCGCGCCAGCGCCGAACTGAAGATTATATTACCGGTCGCTACGGCTGACACCATCAGATAAGCGGCGGGCTAGCGGGCACTGCCCGCCAGCAGAGCGCGTTTGAACGAGAGTATATGGTGCTCTGTCGCCCGCCCGGCCGCGCTGAGATCCCCGGCCGCCAGCGCATCAATAATCGCGTTGTGCTCGGCAATTACCTCTTCCATATGCCCGGCATCCGAAAGCGTTGTCGCCCAGAAACGCTGGGCCTGAGCGTGGATGATACTGAGAATATCCATCAGACGACGGTTGGCGGCAATGGCCGCCAGCAGATGGTGAAACTGGTTATCGCAGGCCATCATCGTCAGCGGATCGCGCTGCTGGCTGGCCTCAGCAAGGCGCGCGTTGATCTCCCGCAGCTGGCCGACCTGGGCGGCAGAAATACGCGCTGCGGCCAGGCGGACACAGAGCTGCTCATTCACCAGACGCACCTCAATCAGCTCCAGCGCATCGTCGACGGACAGCGGCGCGACCATCACCCCCTTGCGCGGCAGGACCTGCAACAGTCCCTCTGCCGCAAGACGGTGCACCGCCTGATTCACCGGGGTGCGTCCGACCTCAAGATCCGCCATCACCTGCGCCATGTTCAGATAATCCCCCGGTTTATATTCCAGGGTGATCAGTGCCTGACGAAAACGGAGATAAGCCAGTTCATTCAGTGAGATAGCCCGATCTCCTGCCGGGATCTGTACCGTATCGCTCATCAGCATTCCTTTCTTCATTTTGACCTTGCCCACATTTTACACACATTTCGGCATGACAATTGCACTTTTTAAATTATAGTGAAATTTCACAGGTATTTTAGTTAATCAAAAGGAGCAGTTATGTTGCAATTTTCACTGGGTCCGGTGGCAGAAGGGCAGACTGATATCACTATTAATCAACTGGTTATTGCAGGTTGGGCCGGAAGGGATAGCCAGGCCGTGCTGGCACACATCCGTGAGCTGGAGGCGCTGGGGGTGCCCGCACCGGGTGCAGTGCCGCTGTTTTATCGTGCCAGTGCGACGCTGCTCACCCAGCAGAACCATATTGAGGTGCTGGGCGAACAGAGCTCGGGAGAGGCCGAACCCTTCCTCTTTCGCTGGCAGGGAGAGAGCTGGCTGACGCTCTCCTCCGATCATACCGACCGCCAGCTTGAAACGCACAGCGTGGCGCTGGCCAAACAGGTCTGTGCCAAGCCGCTGGCCCGCGATGCCTGGCGACTGAGTGAGGTGGCTGACGACTGGGACAATCTGCTGCTGCAGTCGTGGGTCAAAGAGGGGGCCGACTGGACGCTTTATCAACAGGGTTACCTGGCGGAACTGCGCACGCCGGACGACCTGCTCACCCGCTACGCCGGGGGCCGGGAACTGCCAGAGGGCCTGGGCATGAGCTGCGGCACGCTGAGTGCGCTCGGCGGAATACGCCCCGCACGTCAGTTTCGCATGGCGCTGGTCGATGAAAAGCGCGGGCGCAGTATTGAACATCAGTATCAGATCCAGACGCTGCCGCTGGTGGCCTGAGGAGGCGGGATGACGATGACCTTACAACAGGCGGCAGACGCGCTGGCAGCGGGGCAGGTCAGCGCCCGTTCGCTGACGGAGCAGGCGCTGACCGCCGCCGAAGACCCGCNCGCCACTCAGGCCGATGATCGCCGCCGACAGGGGCAGTCACGCGGGCCGCTGGATGGCCTCCCGATCAGCGTCAAGGCGCTGTTCGATGTGGCAGGAGAGAGCACCAGCGGCGGTTCGCGGCGTCTGGCACAGGCGTCACCCGCGCAACAGGATGCCGCCGCCGTTGCGCGACTGCGTCAGGCCGGAGCGGTGCCCATCGGCAGTACCAATATGACCGAGTTTGCCTATTCCGGCCTCGGCATCAATCCCCACTACGGCACCCCGGCAAACCGCTGGCAGCGTGAGCGCAGGCTGATCCCAGGCGGGTCATCCTCCGGTGCAGCGGTCGCCGTCAGTGACGGCATGTGCCTCGGCTCCCTCGGCAGTGATACCGGCGGTTCGGTGCGCATCCCCGCCGCGCTTTGCGGACTGACCGGCTTTAAACCGACGGCCCGCCGTATCAGCATGCAGGGCCTGCAGCCGCTGTCGCCCTCGCTGGATTCTGTCGGGGTTATCGCCCATGACGTGGCCAGCTGTGCCTTGCTGGACGGCGTGGTGGCGGACCGGCCCCTGGTGCTGGCCATGCCCGACCTTCAGCGGCTGCGGCTGGCTGTGCCGCAAACCCTGGTGCTCGAAGGCTTAACGACGGCGGTGGCGCAGGCCTTCTACGCTGCGGTTGAGCGGCTGAAATCCCTCGGCCTGCGTATTGACACGCTGCCGCTGACGCCATTTGCAGAGCTGGGGCAGATTAATGCCGCCGGAGGGCTGACCGCCTGTGAAGCCTGGCAGTGGCATCAGTCATCGATCGCCACAGAGGCACACCGTTACGACCCGCGCGTTCTGTCACGTATTCGCCGTGGTGCGGCCATTTCAGCAAAGGATGCCGCCCTGCTGCACCGGCAGCGTGCCGGGTGGCAGCAGCGCGTTAGTGAAGAAATGGCCGGCTATGATGCGCTGCTGATGCCGACCGTACCGATGACCGCCCCGACAGTGGCGGAGCTGGAGCAGGATGAGGCGCACTATTTTGCGGTTAACGCGGCGCTGCTGAGAAACCCGTCGCTGGTTAATTTTCTGGACGGCTGTGCCGTCTCATTACCCTGCCATCCGGCAGGAACCGCGCCGGTTGGCCTGATGCTGGCAGCGTTGCCGGATCGGGACACCGCGCTGATGTGCTGTGCGCTGGCGGTGGAACAGGCGCTGCGCCCCCTTACTCAATCAACAGGAGTCTGAAGATGACATCACACCCTCAGGGAATGCTGTTTGTAGCGACCAATGTCGCCAGTGAAGATGACGCTGATTTTAACTGCTGGTACGACAATGAACACGTCGCCGAGCGCGTGGCGATTAGCGGTTTTATTAGCGGAACGCGCTATCGGGCCCGGCAGGCCGGGCGGCGCTATCTTGGACTGTATAAAACCCACAGTCTCGACGATTTTACCCGCGACGACTATTACTCCGCCTTCACCCGGCAGACCGCGTGGTCAGTAACGAATCTGCAAAGGATGATCGATCCGCTCCGTCGGGTCTGCCGTATTGACGCACGGACGGGGGCGGGCAGTGGGGCGCACCTGGCGGTGCTGACGTGCGCGCAGCCGGTGACCGCCGACGACGTGATGCAGGTCGGGGAGGCGCTCTCTGCGCTGCCGGGCTTTGTCACCTGTGCGCGGTTAAGCCCGGATGAGGTCCTGAGCACGCCGTTGCCTAAAGAGGCACGCCTGCCCGGACGCCTGCAGCAGATGGTGCTGATTGAAGCCAGCAGCGAGGCGGCGGTAGATGCGCTGGCGCGGCGGGCGTCGACGGCGCTGCAGGGCACTGCAGAGTTTTATACGCTGAGCTGGCAATTAACCTCTCAGGAGATGACATCATGAGCCTGTCTGAACTGCCGCAGAGCCAGACCGTTATTCCTGAACGGGACGTGACCTCCTCCGCGAAAACCGGCCGGCTGGCGGCCGCCAGCTCAATTGGCACCGCCCTGGAATGGTACGATTTTACCATTTACAACATCATGGCGGCGCTGGTCTTTAACCATATCTTTTTCCCCTCTTTTAATCCGCTGGTGGGGACAATCCTTGCTTTTTCGACCTATGCAGTCGGTTATATTTCGCGCCCGCTGGGCGGAATGCTGTTCGGGCATCTGGGTGACGTGCTGGGCCGCCGCTTTGTGCTGGTCACTACCCTGATGATTATGGGCGGAACCTCTGCCCTGATGGGGCTGCTGCCGGGATATGCGCAGTGGGGGATCCTGAGTCCGATCTTGCTGGTGGCGCTGCGTTTCTTGCAGGGGATCGCGCTGGGGGGAGAGTGGGCAGGGGCCGTACTGTTGTCGATGGAGCACGGCCGCCAGGATCGGCGCGGTCTCAATGGATCCTTCGCGCAGATGGGGCCCTCCTGCGGCACGCTGTGCGGTACGGCGATCATTGCGCTGATCAGCCTGTCGGTCAGCCCGGAGCAGTTTCAGCAGTGGGGTTGGCGCATCCCGTTCCTGCTCAGTCTGATCCTGATGCTGTTCGGCCTGTGGCTGCGCCGTGGCGTGGATGAAACGCCCGTGTTCCGGGCGCTGGCCGAGAAAAAACAGACCAGCCACAGGCCGCTGAAAGAGGTGATGCTGACGCAGCGTAAAGCGCTGCTGATCGCCGGTGGTTCACGAATTGGTTCCGACGTGCTGTACGCGCTGGTCGTGGTCTTTACGCTGACCTACGTCACCACGGTGCTGCAGCTGCCGCGCCCGCTGGCACTGGGTGCGACGATGCTGGGCGCGGCGGCCAATGCGCTGGCAGTTCCGCTGTGCGGACTGCTGTCCGATCGTTTTGGCCGACGGCCGGTCTATCTGGCAGGTACGCTGCTGGGGATGATTTGGGCCTTTGTGTTCTTTGCCCTGCTGGACAGCGCGCAGCCGTGGGCGATCTGCCTGGCGGTGGTGGTGGGCTTACTGATCCATGCCCTGATGTACGGCCCGCAGGCGGCATTTGTCACCGAACAGTTTCCCGGCCGGGTACGCTATGCCGGTTCATCCATGGCTTATACGCTGGCGGGGATCCTGGGGGGTGGCTTTGCGCCGCTGATCATCACGACGGTGTTCAGCAAGACAGGGGGAACGCTGTGGGTGTCACTATATATTGTGCTGGCGCTGTTGATCACGGCCATTGCGGTCTTCTGTTCTCGCGAGACGGCAAAAAAACCGCTGGCGTGAAACGGGGAAAAGAAGGGCGGAGGGGATCCGCCCGTCAGGCGTCAGTCCAGGGCATGTCCGGCAGGCGGCAGCGGCTGGCCATCAAGCCAGGCCGCGTCGTCGCGCATCGCCAGGCGGCCAGCCATAAACCAGCCGACTACCAGCGGATAAATCGCATGTTCCTGATGCTGTACGCGCGCGGTGACATCGTCTTCACTGTCATCGCTGAATACCGGCACTTTCGCCTGCAGGATCACCGGGCCACCGTCCAGCTCTTCGGTAACAAAATGCACCGAGGTGCCATGCTCGTCGTCACCGTTTTCGATAGCCTGACGATGCGTATGCAGCCCCGGGTATTTCGGTAACAGCGAAGGGTGGATATTCAGCATTCGACCGGCGTAGTGCAGCACAAACGCCGGGCTGAGAATGCGCATATACCCGGCCAGCACCACCAGGTCGGGAGCGTAAGCGTCGATCTCCAGCATCAGCTGGCGGTCAAATGCCTCACGGTCGGCAAACTGGGTGGCAGACAGGGCATGGGCGGGAATACCGGCATCGCGTGCGCGCACCAGCCCAAAGGCTTCTGCCTTATTGCTGAAGACGGCAGCGATGCTGCCGTTAATCCGCCCCTGCTGGCAGGCATCCAGGATTGCCTGTAAATTGCTTCCATTGCCGGAAACCAGCACGACTATGCGCTTCATGCGTTAATAACCACACGCTCGTCAGAGTCAGAGGCTTTGATCACGCCGATTTTCCACGCTTTCTCGCCGGCATCCGTCATCAGCTGCACGGCTCTGTCGGCATCTGCCGGACTGAGCGCGATCACCATGCCGACGCCGCAGTTAAAGGTGCGGTACATTTCAAAACGGCTGACGTTACCCGCCTGCTGCATCCAGCCGAATACGGCTGGCCATTCCCAGCTTGATTCGGACAGTACGGCCTGGGTGTTTTCCGGCAGAACGCGCGGAATATTTTCCCAGAAGCCACCGCCGGTCAGGTGGGCAATCGCATGCACATCGACCTGTTCGATCAGGCTGAGAATGTTTTTCACATAGATGCGGGTCGGGGCAAGAAGGTGGTCAGCAAGCGACTTCCCTTCCAGCTGGGTGGTGTCCGGGTCAGTGTGACTGACTTCCAGAATTTTGCGCACCAGCGAGTAGCCGTTAGAGTGCGGGCCGCTTGAGCCCAAGGCGATCAGAACGTCACCATCGGCCACTTTGCTGCCGTCGATAATGTCGGCTTTCTCAACCACGCCGACGCAGAAGCCCGCCACGTCGTAATCTTCACCGTGGTACATGCCTGGCATCTCAGCGGTTTCACCGCCGACCAGCGCACAGCCCGACTGCGAACAACCTTCAGCGATGCCGGTGATCACACTGGCTGCGGTATCAACATCCAGCTTGCCAGTGGCATAATAATCAAGGAAAAACAGCGGTTCTGCACCCTGTACCACCAGATCGTTGACGCACATGGCGACCAGATCGATACCGATAGTATCATGGCGTTTCAGGTCCATCGCCAGACGCAGCTTGGTGCCGACGCCGTCAGTGCCGGAAACCAGAATCGGCTCACGGTATTTTTGCGGCAGTGCGCAAAGGGCACCGAAACCGCCCAGTCCACCCATGACTTCAGGGCGGCGGGTTTTTTTCACTACGCCTTTGATACGGTCGACTAAAGCATTACCAGCATCAATATCTACGCCGGCGTCTTTATAGCTGAGAGAGGTTTTGTCGGTCACTGCGGAATCCCCACGCGTTTTGCGGTTGGTGTTGTGGCTGTTTTAAGCGCGGCAATTCTAACAGCGCAGGCAAACGTTTGCGAGTGCCATCTTAAGCGCTATTGCGGATAGTCAGATTTTAGCTAATTCTTAGGGGGCTTGCAGGAGAGATGAAAAGTATTGCACGAAGTCATATGGCGCAGCGGTTAAATGGCGCTATAATCTCGCGATTTTTTTTGCAGCTTAACACTCCGGGAGTACAACAATGAAGATCGTGGAAGTCAAACACCCGCTGGTCAAACATAAACTGGGTCTGATGCGGGAACATGACGTAAGCACCAAACGTTTCCGTGAACTTGCGTCAGAAGTGGGAAGTCTGCTGACTTATGAAGCCACTGCCGATTTAGAAACCGAAACCGTCACCATCGAAGGCTGGAACGGCCCGGTTGAGATTGAGCAGATTAAAGGTAAAAAAATTACCGTTGTGCCGATCCTGCGTGCGGGCCTGGGCATGATGGAAGGTGTACTGGAACATGTGCCCAGCGCACGTATCAGCGTGGTCGGCGTATATCGCGACGAAGAGACGCTGGAGCCGGTTCCCTATTTCCAGAAGCTGGTTTCCAATATTGAAGAGCGTATGGCGCTGGTCGTCGACCCGATGCTGGCCACCGGCGGCTCAATGATCGCCACCATCGACCTGCTGAAGAAAGCCGGCTGCAGCAGCATTAAGGTGCTGGTGCTGGTGGCCGCACCGGAAGGGCTGGCTGCGCTGGAAAAAGCGCACCCGGATATTGAAGTTTACACCGCCTCCGTCGATCAGGGCCTGAACGAGAAGGGGTATATCATCCCTGGCCTCGGCGATGCCGGCGATAAGATCTTCGGGACGAAATAAACGATGTGCCAGGCGATTGTCCCTGCCTGTACCGTCGGCGACAATAACGCCTGGTCTGCCCGATCCCTGCAGCGGCAGAAATTTTGCGGTAATACATTATTTTTATTAACAAACCGACCATAGAGTCGGTTTTTTTATGGCTCAGAAAACTCAAGGGGTAATGAAATCATGACGCGTCGCGCAATTGGCGTACACGAGCGGCCACCGCTGCTGCAAACTATTCCACTCAGCTTCCAGCATCTGTTCGCTATGTTTGGCGCGACGGTACTGGTACCCATCCTCTTCCATATCAATCCGGCCACCGTGCTGCTGTTCAACGGAATCGGTACACTGCTGTACTTGTTTATCTGCAAAGGTAAAATTCCGGCCTATCTTGGCTCCAGCTTTGCCTTTATTTCCCCGGTATTGCTGCTGCTGCCGCTGGGCTATGAAGTGGCGCTGGGCGGTTTTATCATGTGCGGTGTGCTGTTCTGCCTGGTAGCGCTGATCGTCAAGAAAGCGGGTACCGGCTGGCTGGATGTGATGTTCCCACCCGCCGCGATGGGCGCGATTGTAGCCGTGATCGGCCTGGAACTGGCTGGCGTCGCAGCCAATATGTCGGGTCTTCTCCCTGCCGATGGCAGCGCAGCTGACAGTAAAACCATTATTATTTCGATGGTCACGCTGGGGGTGACGGTGTTTGGTTCGGTGCTGTTCCGGGGTTTTCTGGCCATCATCCCGATTCTGGTGGGGGTGCTGGTGGGCTATGCGCTCTCCTTCGGCATGGGCATCGTCGACTGGACGCCAGTGCGTGAGGCGCACTGGTTCGCCCTGCCGACCTTCTACACCCCGCGTTTTGAATGGTATGCCATCTTTACCGTCCTGCCTGCGGCGCTGGTAGTGATTGCCGAGCATATTGGCCATCTGGTGGTGACGGCCAATATCGTGAAGAAAGATTTGCTGAAAGATCCGGGCCTGCACCGCTCCATGTTTGCCAACGGTATTTCGACCATCTTCTCCGGCTTCTTCGGTTCAACGCCGAATACCACCTATGGCGAAAACATCGGTGTGATGGCGATCACCCGGGTGTACAGTACCTGGGTGATCGGCGGCGCGGCCATTCTGGCGATCCTGCTCTCCTGCGTCGGCAAGCTGGCTGCGGCTATTCAGGCCGTGCCGGTGCCGGTGATGGGCGGGGTGTCGCTGCTGCTGTACGGAGTGATAGCCGCATCGGGGATCCGCGTGCTGATCGAATCAAAAGTCGATTACAACAAAGCGCAGAATCTGATCCTGACCTCGGTGATCCTGATCATCGGCGTCAGCGGGGCGAAAGTGCATATTGGTGCCGCAGAACTGAAAGGCATGGCCCTGGCCACCGTCGTCGGGATCGGGCTCAGTCTGATCTTTAAAGCGATTTCCCTGCTGCGCAGCGAAGAAGAAGTGATCGAGCTGCCGGACGACGGTAACGGCGCGAAGTAAGTCTGATCGGGGCAGCCACCACGGTTGCCTCGCTAACCTGCCGGTCAGACAGCCTTAGCGTTTCATGATCCCGGGCGAGTTGTGTTAGAATTTTACCGTTTTCTGCCTGCTCAAACCCTGAGGTGAATCTGAACACGCCGGCACAGCTCTCACTGCCACTTTACCTGCCCGACGACGAAACCTTTGCCAGCTTCTGGCCGGGGGAAAATCCGTCGCTGCTGGCTGCCCTTCAGGGCGCACTGCATCAGCAACACGGTAGCTACTTTTACTTCTGGTCCCGCGAAGGGGGAGGACGCAGCCATCTGCTGCATGCCGCCTGTGCTGAACTGTCAGCCAGGGGGGAAGCCGTGGGCTATGTTCCGCTGGATAAACGCACCTGGTTTGTCCCCGAAGTGCTCGACGGCATGGAGCAGCTTGCGCTGATCTGCATCGATAATATCGAGTGTATTGCCGGGGATGAACCGTGGGAAATGGCGATTTTCGATCTTTATAACCGTATCCTGGAGACCGGGAAAACGCGGCTGTTGATCACCGGAGATCGTCCCCCTCGTCAGCTTAATCTGAAGCTGGCCGATCTGGCATCGCGTCTGGACTGGGGGCAGATCTATAAGCTGCAGCCGCTGTCAGATGAGGACAAACTGCAGGCGTTACAGCTGCGGGCGAAGCTGCGCGGGTTTGAGCTTCCTGAAGATGTGGGCCGCTTCCTGCTGAAACGGCTCGATCGCGAAATGCGTACGCTGTTTGTGACGCTGGATCAGCTCGACCAGGCCTCAATCAGCGCCCAACGTAAGCTGACCATTCCTTTCGTCAAAGAGACGCTAACCCTCTAGCGCCGTTTTTCGTTCTGGCGATCACAGGATCGCCAGCACCTGCTCCGGGGGCCGGCCAATGCGTGCCTTATCCCCAGCGACAACGATCGGACGTTCAATCAGCGTCGGCTCCGCCGCCAGTGCGGTCAGCAGCTGCGCCTCCGTCAGAGCCGGGTCGTCCAGACCTGCCGCTTTATATTGCACTTCTTTCGTCCGCATCAACTGGCGTGCGCTGGTGAATCCCAGCTGCTGCACCAGTCTGCTGAGTGTTGCCACTTTCGGCGGCGTCTGCAGATAGAGGATCACCTGCGGCTCCACGCCGTGTTCTTTCAGCAGGGCAAGGGTTTCGCGGCTCTTCGAGCAGCGCGGGTTGTGGTAAATCTGCACCTCAGACATGGTTTTCCCTTTCTGTCGTTACGATTTCTGGTACTGGCGGAAACGTTCCTGCAGCCGGCGAAGCTGGTCAATACGGGCGTCATAGCGCGCCTGCTTCAGGCTGCCCAGCGGTACCGCCGCGCTGGCGCTGCTCAGGCTGCGGATAGCCTGATCAAGCTGACCGCTTAATGCCAGATCCTCCGCCCGTGCCGCCTGCTCTTCATCGGTGAGGCCCTGGTCGGCAGAAGCCTGTGCCAGCAGGCCCCAGCCGTTCGGGTCGTCTTTATTTGCCCAGGTGTAGCGGTACAGGACTTTGCTGGCACTGGCGGGCTGTTTAGCCTCGACGTAGGCATTCGCCAGGTTAAGCTGCAACACCGGATTAGTGTTTACGCCTTTAGCGGCAAGCAGACGATTGATCGCCTGCTGCGGCTGCTTCAGCCCGATATCAATATCCGTCATGATATCCAGATACCAGATATTGTCCGGCTGTTTCGCCAGCAGCGGCGCAATGATGGTTCTGGCCTCCTGGTATTTACTTTCCCCCAGCAGCAGCACCGCTTTACCATACAACGCCGCCGCCTGCTCACGGCTGTTGCCGTTGGTCAGGCTGGTCAGCAGGTCGCTGGTGAGCTGGTTTTGCCCGGTAGAGAACATGCCCAGCGCCCGGACTTTCGCCATGTAGTAATCCTGCGATGACTGCACCACAACCTGTTTCATCTGATTGGCGCGGTTACGGGCATCTGACAGCCGGCTGTCGGGGAGCGGGTGCGTCAGCAGCATTTCGGGGGGCTTAGAGGCAAAGCGGGAGGCGTCGGCCAGTTTTTGCAGAAAGTCCGGCATCGCCTCCGGGTCAAATCCGGCACGCTGTAATACCTGGATGCCGATGCGGTCGGCTTCCTGTTCGTTCTGCTGGGTAAAGCTGATAATGCCCTGCTGGGCCCCCGCCAGGGTGCCGCTGAGGGCCGCCATACCGGCCTGCGGACTGGCCATCGCCAGCAGAATTGACCCGAGCGCACCGACCCAGGTTAGCGGGGCATTACGCTGCTGCTCTTCCATGGCGCGGGCCAGATGGCGCTGGGTAACGTGAGAAATTTCGTGTGCCATAACCGAGGCCAGCTGGCTTTCGTTATCGCTGTAGCGGAACAGCGCGGAGTGAAGCACCACGTTACCGCCAAAGAAGGCAAAGGCGTTAATCTCATCGTTGCGGATCAGATAAAAATGAAAGGGCGTTTTAACCGACCAGGCATGGTTCACCAGGCGCTGGCCTAATTGATTAATGTACTGGTTCAGCAGGGGGTCGTTAATGATGGGTGCGCTGGCACGCAGCTGACGAACATAAAAATCGCCCATCGCCAGTTCCTGATTAATCGACAGCGTACCGCCTGCAGTTGTACCAATATCCGGCAGGTTATCGCTGATATCAGCATGGGCCGGAAGCTGACTGCCCGCCAGCAGTGTAACCATCAGCGTCGCCAGCAGGCTTTTCTTTAATCGGATGAACATACGCAAACCCTAACAAGGAAGTCCAGTTTCTGACCGGCAACGTGCCGAAATGTTCTCTTGGCGCGTAAAAGCAACGCACGCATTCCCCATCTTAACCACAGCCCGGGGCGAATGAAATGGCTTAATGTCACCCCGCGCGCCCCGTACTGCGTACGGTAAGCCATCTTGCCGTAAAAAACTGAACGTGATGAGGATTGCCTCCTGCTGCGCGCTTTAAGAGGAGGTGCGTGTTGCGCGGGTGGTCAACCTGTACGTGGCCTCCGGGGTGCCGGCAGAAAAACTGAAGTTTGTGGTCTCGGTCACCGGTGACGGCACGCCCGCCATGCTGAACAACGCACAGTACCACCGACTGTTCGGCAGGGATAATCCCAACCTGCCGCTGATTGCCGCGCTGCGGGAAAAAGGGGTCGACGTGTCCGTCTGCGATCGGTCTGTCGCCTTCCACCACTATAAGAGCGACTGGATTGATAAATCGGTTACCCACGCGCTGCCCAGCCCGACAACGGTTTCCACGCTTGAAAATCAGGGCTACGCCTTCCTGTCGATGTAATTCTTCTCAGCGAGCCGCCGGCCCGCCTCCCTGCGCAAACTTTCCTGTCTTAAGTGAAATAATTATTGGCTCTGAAGGCCTCAGAATATTCCCAAATCGGCTGAGAGGTGTACAATTGGCCCGTGCTTTACCAGGGCATAAATCGTACTTAACCTCTATTCGCTCTTTGGGCATAACGCGCATAAAAAATATAAGGCGCTGATAATGATGTTACTCACCGGGGTGAGTCCATGCTGAGGCTTTCGCGCCCCAAAACGGATTTGCGCACGCTCATTACCCTGCTGGCGGTCGCCAGTATTGTGATCACCCTCGCTAACTCACTGTACGCCAGCTGGCGGGTACAGCGCGATGTGCTTATCGAAAATACGCTGGAGTCAAACCGGGTTTACGCCACTAAACTGGCGTCTACCACTGAAGTGTTTTTCCAGCTGGCGCAGTCGCAGCTCTCCTACAGCGCCAAAGTGCTGGGGAACGGTCTGGATAATGACGCGACCCTGCAGGATGAAGTCGATCGCCTGCGTGAGCAAACGAACAGTTTTAACTCCGTGGTGGTTGTCGATGCCAGCGGCTGGGTGCGGGCAATTTCACCGGAATCTCTGATGCTGAAAGGCATGCATCTCAGCTCCACGGCCACGAAGCAGGCCCTGCGTGAGCGTAAGCCGCTGATCAGCCAGCCCAGCATGTCCGCAGCGAACAATCTGCTGGTGTTTGTCTCCTGGCCCATCTGGTCGAAAACTGGCACCTATCTGGGCTATGTCGGCGGCTCTATCTACCTGAAAAAAAGAAGCATTCTTAACGTTCTGCTCGGCGAGCAGTTCTACCGCGACGGATCGTCCCTGTACGTCATTGATGGTAAAAATCAGGTGCTGTATCACCAGGACCGTCAGCAGGTAGGGAAAACCATCGATCCTTTGATCAGCGCGGCAGTGCGCGCCCGCGCCAGCAACGGTAATCAGCAGGTAACGACGGAAAGCGGTGAGCGGATGCTGGCGGGGTTTGCTAACGTGCCGACGGCAGGCTGGACAATCGTCACGCTTAAACCAGCGGAGGTGACGCTGGCACCGCTCAACAGCCTGCTGCTGAAAGTGCTCAAGCATTCGGTGCCTTTCGCCCTGCTGACGCTGATTATTGCGCTGATCCTCGCGCAGCGCATCGCGCTGCCGCTGTGGCAGCTGGCCCGGAAGGCCAGCCAGATGGATACGCAAAATGTGTCGAAAGAAATTAACGGCATCCGCTCCTGGTACTATGAAGCCTCGCAGATTAAGCGCGCCATGCTGGCCGGCATTGCCCTGATGCAGGACAAAATCGGCCGGCTGAAGAGTGAAGTACAGACGGACCCGCTGACCGGGTTGCTCAACCGGCGGGGCCTGAATGCGGTACTGGACTATTTTCTGGCGACTGGTCAGCCCTTTGCGGTGCTGGCGCTGGATATCGACTATTTTAAACGCGTCAATGATACCTTCGGACACGATGCCGGGGATGCGGTGATCCAGACCGTAGCACGTCAGCTTGAGCAGGGGGCCCGGCAGACGGATGTGATCTGCCGCAACGGTGGAGAGGAGTTCCTGATGATCCTGCCCGCGGCCGATCGTGAAGTGGCGACAGTGATTGCTGAACGGGTGCGCAAGCGCATCGAACAGCTAACGCTGGATCGGGTGGGCCATATTACCGTTTCGGTGGGGGTGGCGTTCTGGCAGCCGGATCGTGACGGCAGTATGGATCCCACCTTCAAACAGGCCGATGATGCGCTTTATCAGGCAAAAAATGCAGGGCGCAATCAGGTGATCGTTGCCCCCGATATCGGCGAAACCGCTGCCGTGGCGCAGGTCTTGCCGCACTGATGTTTCTACGCCCGTGACGGCATGACGCAAGAACGGGCCGTATCAGATACACTCTTCCCATCTTTTTCAAGCAAGGACTCCCATGCTCGAACTTTTAATGCAGTGGTATCGCCGTCGTTTCAGCGATCCCCAGGCGATTGCGCTGCTGGCCATTCTGCTGGCGGCTTTTTGCATACTGTTTTTCTTTAACGGCCTGCTGGCACCGCTGCTGGTGGCGCTGGTGCTGGCGTATCTTCTGGAATGGCCAACGGTGCGGCTGGAGCGGCTGGGCTGTTCACGCACCTGGGCCGTCACGCTGGTGCTGATCGTCTTTGCCACGTTGCTGCTGATCCTGATGCTGGTGGTGGTTCCCGTGGCGTGGCAGCAGGGGATCAATCTGGCCCATGAGTTGCCCACCATGCTGACCCGGCTGTATCAGTACGCGATGCGGCTGCCTGACCGTTTCCCCACCCTGATGGGGGCCGGCATCATTGATATTGTGGTGGAAAACCTGCGCAGCCGCCTGAGCGGGTTGGGCGATCAGCTGGTGAAATACTCTCTCGCCTCGCTGGTGGGGCTGATGACGCTGGCGATCTATCTGGTGCTGGTGCCGCTGATGGTGTTCTTCCTGCTGAAGGACAAAGAGCAGATGCTGAATGCCATCCGCCGCGTGCTGCCGCGTAATCGCGGCCTGGCGGGCCAGGTCTGGGTAGAGATGAATCAGCAGGTGTCTAACTATATTCGCGGTAAGGTGCTGGAAATGGTCGTGGTGGGCGTGGTCAGCTGGGTGGGCTTCCTCGCCATTGGCATGAACTACGCGCTGCTGCTGGCGGTGCTGGTTGGGGTGTCGGTGCTTATTCCCTATATCGGGGCGATGGTGGTAACCATCCCGGTGATTGGCGTCGGGCTGGGACAGTGGGGATTATCCGGTGACTTCTGGACCATGATGGTGATCTATCTGGTCATCCAGGCGCTGGACGGCAACATCCTCGTGCCGGTGCTGTTCTCGGAGGCGGTGAATCTGCACCCGCTGGTGATTATCTTATCGGTGGTGGTTTTTGGCGGCTTATGGGGGTTCTGGGGCGTCTTCTTTGCCATTCCGCTGGCCACCCTGGTGAAAGCGGTAGTACATGCCTGGCCGGATGAGCTGGCCAAATAGTCACCGCTGACCTTGTTACGGGTCGACCGGAAAGGTCGACCCGGACATAATTAAGCGGATTTCAGGTAATCCATCACGATATCGTGGTGATTGCTGGTTTTGAAGTCGTCAAAGACCTTCTCCACTTTGCCATCCACGCCAATCAGGAAGCTGATGCGGTGAATGCCGTCATAGGTTTTGCCCATAAAGGTTTTTTCACCCCAGATACCAAACTGCTCACAGACCTGGTGGTCTTCATCTGAAAGCAGGGTGAAGTTCAGCAGCTCTTTTTCGACGAAGCGGGACAGTTTTTCTGGTTTATCGGTGCTGATTCCCAAGACGTCAACCCCGGCTTTTTTCAGCTCATCCATGCTGTCACGCAGACCACAAGCCTGGACCGTACAGCCTGGCGTCATCGCTTTCGGGTAAAAATAGACCAGAACGCGCTGTCCCTGGAAGTCGGTCAAATTTACTTGTTCACCGTCCTGATCGGGCAAGCTAAATTTCGGTGCGGTATCACCGGCTTTCAGTGGATTCATCACTACTCTCCGTTTTTATCATCATGCTAGGGGAAAATTTGCGCACTTTCTCTCGCGGGTGGGCATCGTTACGCGCCGTGATGAGAAACTGCCTTAATAGTGCCTTGAGCATGCAGCTCTGTACAGAGTCGGTTGAACGCCATTTCAATAAAAGACGCATCCTGGCTGGCCGGACTGTGTGCGGTCAGTTGAATATAGAGCCTCGGCGGCTGATTTTCCTCTGCAGGTTGCGTACGGGAGACCAGTTCGGCGATATTCATCTGCTGCGAATCGAACAGATCGGTAAAACGTTCAATGATGTGTGGGGAGTCGTTAACTTCAACCTGTACCCATACGGTGACCGGCATCGGCGGCGTGGTCCGGGCGCTGGTACGCTTCATCACGATCAGCAGTTCCATCTCCGCCCCTTTTAACGGCAGGGTGGATTCAATCAGCGTAATGGCATTCCAGCTGCCGGACAGCAGCATAATAAAGGTAAACTCATCGCCCAGCATGGCCAGTCGGCTATCTTCAATATTACAGCCACAGCTGCTGACATGTCGGGTGATAGCATTGACAATCCCGGGGCGGTCGACCCCCAGGGCGGTAATGACCAGATGGTGTGGCGATGACTGCGGCAAAATCAAGCTTCCTGTCTAAAATCTAATAACTATAAGGTAAACATAAAAAAAACTGCTGACAAGCGCTTGAGCCGCCCTATGCGCTTGCTTTTACTGCTCGGACAAACGTACCATGAAGCACTTGTTTGTCGAGGGGATGGCTAATGTTCACGGGAAGTATTGTTGCACTCGTAACGCCGATGGATGACAAAGGTAATGTCTGCCGTGCGAGTCTGAAAAAACTGATTGATTACCATGTTGCCAGCGGAACCGCGGCAATTGTTTCTGTAGGAACGACCGGCGAATCTGCCACCCTCAGCCATGACGAACATGGTGACGTGGTGATGCTGACGCTGGAACTGGCAGATGGTCGTATTCCGATTATTGCCGGTACCGGTGCAAATGCCACCGCTGAAGGCGTCTCTCTGACTAAACGCTTCGAAAAATCGGGCGTCGTAGGCTGCCTGACCGTCACACCTTATTACAACCGCCCCACCCAGGAAGGGTTGTACCAGCATTTCAAAACCATCGCCGAAAGTACCGATCTTCCGCAGATGCTGTATAACGTACCGTCACGTACTGGTACAGATTTGCTGCCCGAGACCGTCGGCCGCCTGGCTAAAATAAAAAATATTATCGGAATCAAAGAGGCGACCGGGAACTTATCGCGGGTTAGTCAGATCCAAGAGCAGGTAAATGAAGATTTTGTGCTGGTGAGCGGCGATGACGCCACGTCACTGGACTTTATGCATCTGGGCGGGCACGGCGTAATTTCCGTGACGGCAAACATCGCCGCACGTGAAATGGTTGACCTCTGTGCGCTGGCACGGCAGGGAAACTTTGCTGAAGCGCGCCTTCTGAACCAGCGCCTGATGCACCTGCATCAGAAACTGTTTGTTGAACCGAATCCTATTCCGGTGAAATGGGCTGCAAAACAATTAGGATTAATAGCAACCGATACGCTGCGTCTGCCAATGACGCCGCTGACCGATGCAGGTCGTCCGGTTGTTGAGCTGGCACTGAAAAACGCTGGCCTGCTTTAAATTTAGGGAGAATTAATGGCTTACTCAGTACAAAAGTCCACGGTAGCAAAAGTGGTGGGACTGTCGTTAGTGATGCTGCTGGCAGCATGTTCTAACGATCAACGTTACAAGCGTCAGGTGAGCGGTGACGAATCCTACCTGAAGGCTGCCGATCTCAGCGATCTGCGTGCCCCTGCGGGCATGATCCTGCCGCTGCAGAATGGCGACTTTGATATACCTTCCGTCAGCAGCAAAGGGCAGGTGGGTAAGCAGTTGGATATTCGTCCTCCGGCTCAGACGCTGGCCCTGATGAACGGTACCCGTAGCCAGTTCGCGGGCAATACCGGCACACTGCTGGTCGATTCACGCGGCGGCTCTCTCTGGCCACAGGTAGTTGATGTGGTACAGGCGGCCAAATACCCGATCGCCGACCGTCAGGACGCCCGTCAGTCCCTGACGACCGACTGGGTTCAGTGGAACCGTGCAGATGAAGACAACCAGTATCGTGGCCGTTATCAGTTAAGCGTACAGCAGCAGGGCGGTCAGCAGGCGCTGACGGTGAAACTGCTGGAGCTGCAACAGCAGGAGAAAGCTGTAACCTCTCCGGTTCAGATCCAGCGCTATACCGCGCAGATGGTCAATGCCATCAGCGAAGGGCTGGATAAGATGGAAACCGGGCGTGAAAATGCCGCGGCCAGCCGCAGCCCAAGCCAGATTGACGTTCAGAGCGGTGCCGATGATACCGGCCTGCCTAACCTGATCCTGCGTGCGCCGTTCAATGTGGTGTGGCAACGTCTGCCCGCGACGATGAAACGTGTTGGCATGGAAGTGACTGACAGCAACCGTTCACAGGGCAGCCTGAACGTCACCTACAAAGCGCCAGGCAGCAGTACCTTTGACGAACTGGGTGCGAAAGACCCGGAACTGAACAACGGTGACTACAAAGTGCAGGTCGGTGACCTGGATAACCGTAGCAGCCTGCAGTTCCTCGATCCGAAAGGTCATCCGCTTACCCAGGCGCAAAATGATGCGCTGGTGGCGGTGTTCCAGGCCGCATTCAGCAAGTAAGCCAGAAGGCCGGAGAGACTCCGGCCTTTTTTTATTGGGTCGACGTAAACGATTGCTTCGGTTTTTTATCCCTGGAACATATAATTCCGCCAGGCAAAATTTTAACGGGCTGGCACTGCCAGCCTGATAGTGACACTTATATCGTTTGGAGTTAAACAAGATGCAGAAAAAAGCTGAGTTGTATCGCGGCAAAGCGAAAACCGTTTACAGCACCGAAAACCCGGATCTGTTGGTACTCGAATTCCGCAACGATACGTCAGCGCTGGACGGTGAGCGTATCGAACAGTTTGACCGTAAGGGAATGATTAACAACAAGTTCAATTATTTCATTATGACAAAACTGCAGGAAGCCGGGATCCCAACGCAGATGGAAGCCCTGCTCTCTGACAACGAAGCGCTGGTGAAAAAGCTTGATATGGTGCCGGTCGAGTGTGTTATCCGTAACCGTGCGGCCGGATCGCTGGTCAAGCGTCTGGGTGTGGAAGAGGGGATGATCCTCAATCCGCCGCTGTTTGATCTGTTCCTCAAAGACGATGCCAAACACGACCCGATGGTCAATGAGTCGTACTGTGAAACCTTCGGCTGGGTAAACAGAGAGAATCTGGCGCGGATGCGTGAGCTGACTTACAAGGCCAACGACGTGCTGAGCAAGCTGTTTTCTGATGCTGGTCTGATCCTCGTCGACTTTAAGCTGGAGTTCGGTCTGTTTAACGGTGAAGTGGTGCTGGGTGATGAGTTCTCGCCGGACGGTGCCCGCCTGTGGGACAAAGAAACGCTGAACAAGATGGATAAGGACCGCTACCGTCAGAGCCTTGGCGGCCTGATTGAAGCTTATGAAGAAGTGGCCAGACGTCTGGGTGTCACTCTCGACTGATCCCCGCCAGGGTTAACGCCCTCACGATCTATTGACTGCCGAAAGGCCGGGCTTGCCCGGCCTTTTTCACCTCATCCTCTCAATTCCCGTGTTTTCTGGTTTTCCCTGCGGCATCCGACTAAAATCGACACACGGGTTGTCGTTATTAATTTGGAGCAAACACTTATGCGCTGGCAAGGGCGTCGCGAAAGCGACAATGTGGAAGATCGCCGTAATGAATCCGGGACGGTTGGCGGTGGGCGCATACGTATTCCTCGTGGTAAAGGGGGCATCGCTCTGCTGATTGTCGTGGCCATCGCCAGCTACTATGGCTATGACCTGACGCCGCTGCTGACCGGGGATGGCAGCTCCGCCGCACCGACGGCTCAGCAGCAGCAGCGGCAGACCACGCCGAAAGAGGATGAGGCCGCGCAGTTCACCCGTACGGTGTTCGCGCTGACGGAAGATACCTGGCAAAAGCTGTTCCGGCAGATGGATAAAACGTGGCAGCCCCCGACGCTGGTGATGTACCGCAATCAGACGGCCACCGCCTGCGGCAGCGGCCAGTCGGCGATGGGGCCGTTTTACTGCCCGGCAGACAGTAAAGTCTATATTGACCTGTCGTTTTATGACGAAATGACCCACAAACTGGGGGCCGGCGGTGAGTTCGCCCAGGGCTACGTGATTGCCCATGAGGTCGGACACCACGTACAGCACCTGCTGGGCATTGATAAAAAAGTGCGCGAGATGCAGCAGGGCGCGTCACGTACGCAGGTAAACCAGCTGTCGGTGAAAATGGAGCTTCAGGCGGACTGCTTTGCCGGCGTCTGGGGCCACTATATGCAGCAGGAAAACGTGCTGGAAACCGGGGATCTTGAGTCCGCGCTGAATGCGGCTCAGGCGATCGGTGATGACCGGCTGCAACAGCGCAGCCAGGGGAGGGTCGTGCCGGACAGCTTTACACACGGCACCTCACAGCAGCGTTATACCTGGTTCAAGAAAGGTTTCGACAGCGGTAATCCCGGCCAGTGTAATACCTTTGCAGGCTGATGCGGCGTGAATGAGCTTGTCACGGCGGCTGCCGTTCATCAGCGGCAGGGCTGCCGCCGTTTACTGACCCTCAGCGGGGAACCGGCATGGTGTGCGCAGCAGGCCGCCGGGCTGATGGCGCAGCTCCCCGGGGACTGGCTGTGGGTGGGCAGTGACGCGGCTGCCCCCTTGCACTGCCAGCCACAGGCCCTGCGCACGCTGCTGGGTCGGGAGTACCACCATGCGGTTTTTGACGCCCGCGAGGGTTTTCATGCCGAAGCCTTTGCCGCACTGGCAGGCACGCTGCGTGCCGGAAGCTGGCTGCTGCTGCTGTTGCCGGAGTGGGATAGCTGGGCGGGGCGGCCCGACGCCGATTCACTGCGCTGGGTTGATGGTGAGCAACCCTGTGCCACTCCGCGCTTTGTTCAGCGCTTTCAGCGGCTGCTGCTGACCGATCCTGGCGTGGTTAACTGGCGTCAGTCCCATTCTCTGAAGATCTCCCCCGTCCCGCTGCCCCCGGACTGGCAGACCGATTGCCAGCAACAGCAGCGGATGCTCGATCGGCTGATCAATGCTGTTCCGGGTATTTACGCGCTGACCGCCGCCCGTGGCCGGGGAAAATCCGCGCTGGCCGGTATGCTGGCCGCCCGCTGGCCCGGACGCTGTCTGGTCACCGCGCCCGCCCGTGCCGCCACGGACGTACTCGCCGGCTTTGCCGGAGATCGCTATCACTTTGTTGCACCGGATCGCCTGCTGGCCAGTGCTCAGGAGCTTGTCCCCGGCGTTGACTGGCTGCTGGTTGATGAGGCGGCGGCCATTCCAGCCCCGCTGTTACAGCGGCTGGTGGCCCTTTTCCCCCGCGTCCTGCTGGCCACCACCGTTCAGGGTTATGAGGGGACCGGACGCGGCTTTATGCTGAAATTCTGTGCCGGTCTGCCGGACGTGACGCATTACCGGCTGGACGCTCCCCTGCGCTGGGCGGCGAACGATCCGCTGGAGCGGATCGTGGCGGAGGCCCTGCTGTTTGACGATGCCGTTGCCCCTCCGCAGGCGGGGCCACTGGCCTGTCAGCCGCTGGAACAGGCAGACTGGGTACGCCAGCCCGCTCGGATGGCAGCGGTCTACCAGCTGCTGACCAGCGCACACTATCGTACCTCACCGCTCGATCTGCGGCGGATGATGGATGCGCCAGGGATGCACTTTATTGCCGCCGTACAGGAGCACAGCGTTCAGGGGGCGCTATGGCTGGTGGACGAGGGGGGGCTTTCCGCCGGGCTGTCTGCCGCCATCTGGGCCGGTACCCGCCGCCCGCGCGGTAGCCTGGTTGCCCAGTCACTGGCGGCCCATGCCGGTGAGATCGACGCCCCCCAGCTGCGTTCACGGCGCATCAGTCGGATTGCGGTCGCGGCACCGCTGCGCGGGCAGGGCTGCGGTCAGCGGCTGGTCGCCTGCTGTCAGGAGCTTACCCCGGAACTGGATTTTTTATCCGTCAGCTTTGGTTTTACCGACCCGCTGTGGCGTTTCTGGCAGCGCTGTGGTTTTCAGCTGGTGCGCTTCGGCACCCAGCGGGAGGCCAGCAGCGGCTGTTATACGGCGATGGCCATCCTGCCTCTCAGCCCGGCCGGAGAACGTCTGGCTGACTCTGCCGCCCGACGTCTGGCACGAAATGCGGGCTGGCTGCACCGCCAGTCGGGCTCACAGGCGCTGCCCCTGCCCGCCGATGATGATCTGACGCTGACCGACGATGACTGGCTGGAGCTGTCCGGTTTTGCCTGGGCACAGCGGTCGTTTGAGGCCAGCTATGCCGCACTGGGAAGACTGACTGGTACGGTTTTCTCAGCCCTGCCGCTGCTGCGTGCGGCCATCGCTGAGGGGCTTTCCCCGGCGGAGATCTGCACCCGGTTCCGGCTGTCCGGGCGTAAGGCGCTGCTGGTTGCCTGGCGACAGGAGGCCCGGCAGGGACTGATGGCGCAGGACCCGCTGCGGGCACAGCGGCACCAGCAGTGGGTCATCTCATTACAATAAATCCACCGTCTTCATCAAAAATACCCCCTGTTCTTCAGCCAGCAGGGGCGTATGATCCCGGCAATAGCTTAAGGAGTTCACCATGAAATTTCCCCATGTTGTTGTTCAGACCCCCTCGTTACCCGCGACGCAGCTGTTTTTGCTGTATCACGCTGCCGGCGATAATCCAGTGGCAATGGGTGAGATTGGTCACTGGTTTGCCGGGGCCTTCCCGCGGGCGCTGGTGGTCAGCATCGGCGGACCGCAGGCGGATGCTGACGGGGGTTTTCACTGGTATATGCCGTCCGTGCCGGACGGTCATCAGCAGCAGGTTGATGGCGCAATGGATGGTTTTATCGCCAGCGTTCGCCACTGGCAGCAGCAGAGTGGGGTCAACGCGCGGGCAACTGCCCTGATAGGCTTTGCTCAGGGTGCGACGATGGCGCTGGAGGCGATTAAGGTGCAGCCGGGACTGGCAGGGCGGGTAGTGGCCTTTAGTGGCCGGTATGCCACGCTGCCCGACCAGGCCGGGACGCGCACCACTATCCACCTGATCCACGGCGATAATGATACCGTGCTGCCGCTGACGCACGCGGTTGCGGCGGAAGAGCGGCTGTCAGCGCTGGGCGGTGATGTGACGCTGGATATCATCGACGATCTGCCGCATGCCATCGACGAGCGGGCGATGCGCTTAGCGCTCGAACGCCTGCAGTTTACCGTACCGCGTCGTTATTTTGACGAAGCACTCAGCGGTGCGAAACCGGGCGATGATGATGTGATTGCACTGATGTGATTAGCGTGTCAGGGCCGACCGTGTTTTCCGGTCGGCCCTGAATCGGGAGGAAATTATTTCTTCTTCGGCCAGTCGTCTTCATCATCCCATTTATCGTTAAAATCACGATGTGGGGGGAGTTCTGGCTTGTTGTCGAGAAACTTTTTATGATCGATGCGCTTCAGATCTTTGTAAACGTTCATCAGAATGCCAATCATCAGCAGGATCACCAGGATCCACCAGTAGTGCTTTATAAATTCCATCATTTCACCTTTATGCGATCAGCTGTTCCATGATCCGCTGGTACATGCGGCTGAGAAGCTGCAGGTCGGCGGCTTTCACGCACTCATTGATTTTATGAATGGTGGCGTTGACCGGGCCTAATTCCACCACCTGCGCCCCCATGCGGGCAATGAAGCGCCCGTCAGAGGTGCCGCCGGTAGTCAGCAGCTGCGGCCTGATCTCATTATAGTGCTCAACCGCGTTAACCACCGCATCAACCAGCTTACCGCGTGAGGTCAGGAACGGCTGACCGGAGAGTTTCCACTCTATGGTGTAGCGCAGCTGATGGCGATCGAGCAGTTCCTGAACCTGCTGCCGGATCATCTCATCGGTCAGTTCGGTGCTGAAACGGAAGTTAAACTGCACAAAACAGTCGCCGGGGATCACGTTGTTGCTGCCGGTCCCGGCCTGTACGTTGGCAATCTGCATACTTGTCGGCGGGAAGAATTCATTACCGCGATCCCACTCTCTGGCCACCAGCTCATTCAGCGCAGGCATGGCGCGGTGAACCGGATTATCGGCGAGGTGCGGGTAGGCCACATGGCCCTGGACGCCATGAATAGTCAGGTTAGCGGTAATCGACCCGCGACGGCCATTTTTCACCACGTCGCCGACCACTTCAGTGCTGGACGGCTCGCCCACCAGGCAGTAATCCATGCGTTCGTTGCGGGCCATTAGCGCTTCCACGACTTTTACGGTGCCGTTGGCGGCGCTGGCCTCTTCATCGGAAGTGATCAGAAAGGCCAGACGCCCTTTGTGCTGCGGATGGGCGGCAACAAAACGTTCCGCGGCCACAACCATCGCGGCCAGCGACCCTTTCATATCGGCGGCACCGCGGCCAAACAGCATCCCGTCGCGGATAGCCGGTTCAAACGGGGGATTGATCCAGCGGTTGGCATCCCCGGTCGGTACGACGTCGGTATGACCGGCAAAGGCCAGCGTTTCCCCTTCGCCGCGCCATGCCCAGAAATTCAGGGTGTCGCCAATGTTCATCGGTTCAACGGTAAAACCCAGCGCCTGTAAACGGGCAATCAGAATAGCCTGGCAACCGGCATCATCAGGGCTGAGGGAGGGGCGACGAATAAGCTGCTGCGTCAGCTCTATGACCGGACAGTGCATAATGATGACTTCTCCTGAATAAACGACGAATAGGTACCTTCACTGAAGCCCAGCAGCATAGAGCCGTCTGCGGCGCAGAGCAACGGGCGTTTGATGATGGCTGGCTGCGACAGCATCAGCGTCAGTGCCGCTGCCGGATTATCCACTGCCTTACGTTCCGACTCTTCCAGCTTGCGCCAGGTAGTGCCGCGCGTGTTGAGCAGGGCTTCCCAGCCAAGAACATCGATAAAGCGCTGCAGCAAATCTGCTTCTAATCCGTCTGCACGGTAGTCATGAAACAGATAGTTCACGTCACTCGCTTCCAGGTATTTCCGGGCTTTTTTAACGGTGTCGCAGTTCTTGATGCCATACATCGTAAAGGTATTTTTCGGGCTCTGTTCTGTCATCGGTATCCGTTTCCTGTGCCGGCTGATAATTACGGGTTACAGTTTACAGTGGATAGCGCCGGCAGACAGCCCTTGAGATGATGAAACTCAGGTGCCAGGAAGGACGTTTGATGCGTTGCCGGTAAAAGTCAGACTTGTGTACCCTTCTGTTTTTTGTGGGATTCATCTATATTCGGATGAGCTCAATGCAGGACAATAGCGACGAGCACGATGAGAAGGGTAGAGAGCCCGTGATTAAGAGGAGGGGAGCGATGAATTACATGAAAGAGTCGGCCGCGCATACGGTAGAAGAAACCCAGTCCACGATCGTACTGAAGCGTAAAAAAGAAACCCGCTGTGAGGATTTTGCTCATATCGTTGACGCAGTGATGCGCGATCACCCCGACGCGAAAACGCACATCGACAGTGAAAGCGGCGGTTACGATAAAATCATCATTCTGAAATAGTGAATCATCCGGCCCCGCCCGGGGTCGATGTTCCTCTTGAGACGGTGGAAGAGTGGTTGTCTGGCGTATTCAGGTGCGCCTGCCGGATATACGAAGCCTCTTAATTATGCTACCGCTAATAATCCCCTGAGAAATCATCACCTACAGACTGTGCGGCATAGCACAGTTTCATCGAATTTTCGTTTAACTCATTTTACCGATGGCAGTAATTGGGATCCCGATCTTTCTTTTGCTTAGGAATACTCTTAAAATGAAAAGACAAAAAAAGAGAGGTTATTATGATTGATTTAGAATTGGGGAACTGGAAAGACTTTATTGAAGCGATGTTACGCAAGTAATGCGTTTCAGACAAAAAAAGCAAGGCGACCGTATCAAACTGCTTTACCTTCAGTCACTTCCGTTATAAAAGGCAGCCCGTAACAGGCTGCCTTTTTGCTTTTTACTGGGGTTTATCTTTCAGCGGGAAGCGGCGGCGAACCAGCACAAAGAACAGCGGCACAAAGAAGATCGCCAGTACCGTGGCGGAGATCATCCCGCCCATCACTCCGGTCCCGACCGCGTGCTGGCTGCCGGACCCGGCACCGCTGCTGATCACCATCGGCAGGACGCCGAAAATAAAGGCCAGCGAGGTCATCAGAATCGGTCTCAGGCGCTGGCGCGATGCTTCCAGGGTCGATTCCACCAGGTCGCCGCCGCGGGTGTTCATCTCACTGGCAAATTCAACGATCAGGATGGCATTTTTCGCCGACAGTCCGATCACGGTCAGCAGACCGACCTGGAAATAGACATCGTTTTCCAGCCCACGCAGCCAGGTGGCCACCAGCGCCCCAATCACCCCCAGCGGTACCACCAGCATGACCGAGAAAGGAATCGACCAGCTTTCGTACAGGGCGGCCAGGCACAGGAACACCACCAGCAACGACAGGGCATACAGCGCCGGGGCCTGTGCGCCCGTCATACGCTCCTGCAGCGATGCCCCTGTCCACTGCAGGCCAATCCCCACCGGCAGCTGGCTGACCAACTTCTCCATCACGTCCATGGCCGCACCGTTACTGACGCCCGGTGCCGATTCCCCCACAATTTCAACGGCGGAATAGCCGTTGTAGCGTTCAAGGCGGGGTGAACCACTCTCCCAGTGAGAGCGGGCAAAGGCGGTGAAGGGCACCATTTCGCCGCTGGCATTGCGGACGTACCACTTGCTGATATCGTCTGGCAGCATGCGGAAGGTAGCGTCAGCCTGGACATAAACTTTTTTCACCCGTCCTCTGTCAAGGAAGTCATTGACGTAGGTCGATCCCCAGCCGGTTTGCAGCGTCGCGTTAATATCATCCAGCGACACGCCCAGGGCCTGGGCTTTCCGCTGGTCAATATCAATACGCAACTGCGGGCTGTCATCCAGACCGTTATGACGGACCCGGGTCAGGGACGGGTTGCTTTGCGCCAGCTCAAGCAGGCTGTTGCGTGCCGCCATCAGCGCGGTATGGCCCAGCCCGGCATGATCCTGCAGCTCCATATCAAAGCCGGCCGAGTTGCCCAGCCCGGTGATGGCGGGTGGGCTGCTGGCAATCACTTTCGCCTCATTGATTTTTGCAAAGGCTTTGGTGGCGCGCTCAATAATGGCGAAGGCGGTATTGTCACTGCCGGTGCGATCCTGCCAGTCTTTCAGGCGCACAAACATACGTGCCACGTTCTGCCCGTTGCCGCCGGGGCCGGCACCCACGGTGGCGAATACCGACAGCACGTTGTCTTTCTCGTGCGTCAGATAGTACTTCTCGACTTTTTCCACCACTTTCATGGTCTGTTGCAGGGTGGCGCCCGGCGGCAGTTGAACCTGCGTGGTGAAAATACCCCGGTCTTCCAGCGGCAGGAAAGAAGTGGGCAGGCGAATAAACAGCAGGGCCATCACGGCGATCAGCGCCACATACAGCACCAGCCATCGTCCCCCTTTGGCCAGAATTTTGCCCACGCCGCGCTCGTAGCGTTCAGCGCTGCGGTTAAACAGGCGGTTAAACCAGCCAAAGAATCCCCGGCGGCCGTGATGGTGGCCTTTGGCCAGTGGTTTCAGCAGCGTGGCACACAGGGCAGGGGTAAGGATCATCGCTACCAGTACGGAGAGCACCATGGCGGAGACAATCGTGACTGAAAACTGGCGATAGATAGCCCCGGTGGTGCCGCCGAAGAAGGCCATCGGGATAAAGACCGCCGACAGCACCAGCGCGATACCGACCAGCGCCCCCTGTATCTGCCCCATGGATTTGCGCGTCGCCTCGCGCGGCGACAGGCCTTCTTCACTCATAATACGTTCGACGTTTTCCACCACCACGATGGCATCATCCACCAGCAGGCCGATGGCCAGCACCATCGCGAACATGGTGAGCGTGTTGATGCTGTAACCGAAGAGATAGAGAATGCCAAAAGTGCCCAGCAGCACCACCGGCACGGCAATGGTCGGGATCAGCGTGGCACGGAAGTTTTGCAGGAACAGGTACATCACCAGGAAGACCAGCAGCACGGCTTCAAACAGGGTTTTCACCACGTCTTCAATGGAGGCTTTGACAAACGGCGTGGTCTCGTAGGCGATCTCCGCCTTCAGCCCGTGGGGAAAATAGTGTGACAGTTCGTCAAGACGGGCGCGGACCAGGGTATCCGTTTGCAGCTCATTGGCCCCGGAGGCCAGCTTGACCCCCAGCCCTGACGCGGCCATGCCGTTATAGCGGCTGAGGTAATCATACTTCTCCGCGCCCAGCTCCACCTTTGCCACATCACCCAGCGTTACCACGGAGCCATCGGCATTGACCCTGAGGGTGATATCGCGGAACTGCTCCGGGCTTTGCAGCAGGGACTGGGCGTTGATGGTGGCATTCAGCGCCTGGCTGTCGACAGAGGGCAGCCCGCCCAACTGGCCTACCGCCACCTGGCTGTTCTGCGATTTAATGGCGGTGACCACATCGCTGGTGGTCAAGGCATAGTTAATCAGCTTATTGGGATCGAGCCAGATACGCATGGCATACTGCGAACCGTAAGCATCCACCTGGCCTACGCCGTCGATGCGGCTGAGGGGATCCTGAATATTACTGGCAACATAGTCCGAGATATCCTGTTTATCCATGCTGCCGTCGGTCGACACGAAGGCGACCATCAGGATATTAGTATCACCGGTTTTATTGACCGTCACGCCCTGCGACTGAACATCCTGCGGCAGTTTTCGCAGCGCAGATTGCAACTGGTTCTGCACCTGCTGGCGGGCCTCATCAGGGTTTGTCCCGGCTTCAAAAGTCAGCGTAATCGTTGCCTGGCCGGTATTGCTGCTCTGCGACGACATATACATCAGGTTATCGATGCCGGTCATATTCTGCTCGATCACCTGGGTAACGGTGTTTTCCAGCGTTTCAGCAGACGCACCCGGATAGTTGGCGGTGATGCGGACGTTAGGCGGGGCCAGGTCGGGATATTGTTCAATGGGCAGAGAGACGATGGCCAGACCCCCGGTCAGACACATCAGAATTGCCAGCACCCAGGCAAAAATAGGGCGATCGATAAAGAAGTTGGCCATCTCAAGCTCCGCAGCATGTATATCCGTCATCATGTTACCGCGGCAGGCGCGTCGCACGCCCGTTCGCGCCGGTCAGATAACGATCTGCGCGCGGGGCGTTACGGGCTGGCGTCAGCCTGCAGGATGGATGATGGTGGGTATAACCTCAAAAAATAACAAAATAGTGCCTGTGTTCCCTGCGGCGTTCGGGGCAAATATCCCGTCGGTCTCTCTGGCCGGTACGGGACAAATTTATGAATTTATTCAACGTGCTCCGGCAGGGGACCACTGTACCCGCCGCCGGCGAAACAATCGTGGAGAAATTGAGGAGAATATGTAAATTATGCCACAGGTAAACGCACCTGTGGTTACAGACTGGCGTGATGCGACTCCAGCCACATCACGGTGGCTGCCACCCGCGAACGGACGTTCAGCTTGCGTAATACGTTGCGGATATGGACTTTGACCGTCTGCTCCGAAATGGTCAGGTTTTCGGCAATCTGCTTGTTAGACAGGCCGCAGGCTACCTCTTTCATCACCTCCTGCTCACGTTCGGTCAGAATAATAAACGGATCAGCTTTCCAGCTGTCGTTATCACGCAGCGCGTTAAGCGGCGCGCTGAACGCGACGCCCCCCTCTGCCACCTGGATAATTTGCGACAGCAGCTGTTCCGGGGCGCTGTCCTTCAGCAGATAACCGCTGGCCCCGGCTTCCAGCAGGGCGGAAATATCGCTGCGCTGGTCAGAAATCGTCAGCACCAGGATCCGGGCGGGTATGCCGTTGGCGCGCAGGGCGTTAAACGTCTCCAGACCGGACAGACCCTTCATTTTCAAATCTAGCAGGATCAGATCTGGCGGGTTCAGCAGCGCCTGCGCTATCGCATCGTGACCATTGCCGACCTCTGCAATCACCCTGAACCGGGGCTCCAGCGCCAGCAGTTGGCGAATGCCGTTACGCATCAGAGGGTGATCGTCGACAATCATCACGCTGACGGTGTTGTCTTCCATGGTGCTACTCCTTGTCAGAACCCATTTCGGTTAGCGGTTTAAAGTGTAAAGACACGCGCGTGCCTCCGTGCGCATGGCGCACGATGGTCAGCTGGCCGTTCAGCCTTGCAGCGCGCTCATGCATGATGTTCAGGCCGTAGTGACCCTCGGGTTCTTCCAGCGAGGCAATGCCCACGCCGTTATCATCAATGACTATCGTCAGCCCGCTTGTCGCGTCGTAATCGCCGCTGACGGCGATCTCCGTTGAGTTCGCATGCTGTACGGCATTAAGCAGGGCCTCGCGGACAATCTGCAATACGTGAATATGCTGCTGGGCCGGAAGCCGCACTTCAAGCTGTCCCTTCAGCACAATCGGTGCGGCGGTCTGCTGGCGCAGGGGAGCGATGACCTGCTCCAGGGCGCGCGTCAGGCTGGCCGGTTCAATGGTCAGCCGGAAGGTGGTGAGCAGTTCGCGCAGCTGCCGGTTTGCCGTGCTCAGCGCCTCTTCAAACTCGGTCACGATCTCCCTCGCAGCGGTAGCCTCCGCGTCCAGAGTACGTTTCAGTCTGACCAGCTGAATGCGTAAAAAGGTCAGGGATTGCGCCAGCGAATCATGCAGTTCACGGGCGATGGTCGCACGCTCCTCCAGCAGCAGCAGACTCTGCACCTGCTGCTGTGCCTGCCACAGCTCCAGCGCATGGACGAGTAAAGCCGCCACGCTTTTCATCAGCGGCGACTCGCTCTCCTCCGCCTGCCAGTGCAGCACACCGCAGGGGGGCTGCTCCGGGTGTGAGTGAAGGGGCAGCGTTTGCCACGCCCTGTCCGGCACACTACGCCCTGCGCTCAGTCGCCCAAACTCGGGCGTGGAAAGCTCAATGTAACTGAGCTTTTCATGGTCAGACACCAGCCGCAGCGTTTGCTGAAACGCCTCCTGCCCCTTGATGCTGTGACTGAGCTGCTGCGAACAGGCGTACAGCAGCCTGAGGCGGCGGTTGGCCTGGGTTAAATCGGCGGTCTTTTCCTCCACATTCAGGGACATCGCCCGCCACGACTTTTCCAGTTCGCCGGACATTCGGGTAAACGCCCGTGCCAGCACCCCCAGTTCATTTGGCAGGCCGGTGCTGAGTGGGGGGAGATGAAAGCGCCGCTGTTCAATCGCTTCGCTGGCGCTGACCAGCTGTTGCAGCGGGCCGACCACCCGCTGGCGAATATGACGCAGAATAAACCAGACCCTCAGGCTAATGGCCAGTAAACCCAGCAGGCAGGCGAGGGCGGCCAGACGCATTTTCAGCTCGGCCCAGTGCTGCAGAGCCAGCACAAACTGGTCGATTTTATCAACCTCGGTAATCACCTGCTGGTGGTTTCCCGCTGTCGCGGAGGCGGTCTGCCGCGCGGTGACCAGCAGTTCACGATAGCGCTGGCGCACGGTATCCGGCACATAAAAACGGTCCAGCGCTTCCAGCGCAGGGGAGTGCAGTGTGCGCTGATAGTCGGCGATATGCTGTGCAGAAAGGGGGGAGCGCGTGCTGATGTCCCAGCTCAGGCGATAGACCTGCATCCGCAGGGAGCCTGCCAGATTGACTGCTTCTGCATCGCGCAAGCTGCCGGAAAGCGTCAGCAGCGCCAGCCCGCTGGAAATGACGGACAGAAGAACAATAGTAAACAGCGCGCGGGCCAGGCTGTGCGTCAGGGAGCGGGTGATGGTCACATTAATCATCCTTAATATCAGGAGGGTTATTATAACGCCGCGCTAAGGTTTACTGAAGCAGTAGTACCGGACTGTCACTGACGGTTACATCTGCTGAAATTCGACATATCTCTTTACGCTTCTTGGCAGTGTTACGCGCAATACCAGGAATGTTTTAACGGCTTTACGCCCTGCTCACTCTGCTTTTCATTGAAAAGGTAATAATCAATCCCGTCACTACATTAATCGAAACGATTCCCCGAGGAGCTTCATGATGAACAAGATGTTACCCGCAGTGATCGCGGCCACACTGCTTGCTGCAACGTCATTCTCTACGCTGGCCGCCACGCAGGTGGGACAAAGCCAGGCGGCAGATTTGCAAAGTATTGGCACGGTGTCGGTGAATGGCGTCAGAGGCACGCTGGATGATGCCACCCGTCATCTGGCGAAAAAAGCCGATGCCATGGGCGCCAGCAGCTTCCGGGTGATCGGTGCCAACACCCCGGGCGATTCCAGCCTCTGGTCAGGAAACGCTGAGATTTACCGTTAAGCCCTGTTTTACCCTCATCTCCTGTAGTCCCTGTCTGTCCCTGTGTAGTCTTTAGTGCTTGCACTGACCGACCGCAAATTGCGGTCGGTTTTTTTATGCGCCACCCGACAAAAATTACAAAAGCTCACGATTTCCAGCGTGGAATTTTTGCGTCGATTAATCAGAACGGTTAGGATGCATCGCCGCGATTTCCCTGCTTGCGTCATGAATAAAATTACAGCAAACAGGGGGATCTTCCACGCCTGCGTCGCGTACGCAATCGTTTGGTTGGCCTATAAGAAACAGGATACCCGGGACAGGTAACCGCATCACTTTGTGGACAGGAAATAGGAATGACAATGAAAGCTGAAAAGAAAACGGGCGCAGAAAAGCGCGCTGCAAGAAGGCGTTGGTTAAACTCTCATGATTCTGGCTACCATAAAGCTATGGACAATCGTCACGTACAGATGATTGCCATCGGTGGCGCGATTGGTACAGGGCTGTTTCTCGGTGCGGGCTCCCGCCTGCAGGCCGCCGGTCCGGCACTGGCCATTGTCTATCTGGTCTGTGGTATTTTCTCTTTCTTCATTCTTCGTGCGCTGGGTGAACTGGTTCTGCACCGTCCCTCAAGCGGCAGTTTCGTTTCTTATTCCCGCGAATTCCTCGGTGAAAAAGCCTCCTACGTGGCGGGCTGGATGTACTTTGTTAACTGGGCGATGACCGGGATTGTCGATATCACCGCCGTTGCGCTGTATATGCACTACTGGGGCGCGTTCGGCGATGTGCCGCAGTGGGTGTTTGCCCTCGGGGCGCTGGCCATTGTTGGCACCATGAACATGATCGGCGTGAAGTGGTTTGCCGAAATGGAGTTCTGGTTTGCCCTGATTAAAGTGCTGGCGATTGTCATCTTCCTGGTGGTGGGCGTGGTGTTCCTCGGCAGCGGCAAGCCGCTGGATGGCAATGCGACGGGCTTCCACCTGATCAGCGATAACGGCGGCTTCTTCCCGAACGGTCTGATGCCGGCGCTGGTGCTGGTGCAGGGGGTGGTGTTTGCCTTCGCCTCCATTGAACTGGTGGGCACGGCGGCTGGCGAGTGTAAAGACCCGAAAACCATGCTGCCAAAAGCAATTAACAGCGTGATCTGGCGTATCGGCCTGTTCTACGTCGGGTCGGTGGTGCTGCTGGTCCTTCTGCTGCCGTGGAATGCCTATCAGGCAGGGCAGAGTCCGTTTGTGACCTTCTTCTCCAAACTTGGCGTACCTTACGTCGGCAGCATTATGAATATCGTGGTACTGAGCGCGGCGCTGTCCAGTCTGAACTCAGGCCTCTACTCGACGGGACGTATTCTGCGCTCCATGTCGATGGGCGGCTCCGCACCGAAATTCATGTCGAAAATGAGCGGCCAGCAGGTTCCTTACATGGGTATCCTGGTGACCATCGGTGTCTACATTATTGGTGTCTACCTGAACTATGTGGTGCCCTCCCGCGTCTTCGAAATAGTGCTGAACGTCGCGGCGCTGGGGATCCTCTCTTCCTGGGCGTTTATCGTGGTGTGCCAGATGCGCCTGCGCAAAGCCATTAAAGAAGGCAAAGCGGAAGATGTCAGTTTCAAGCTGCCGTGGGCTCCGTTTACTTCATGGTTAACGCTGCTGTTCCTGTTCAGCGTGCTGGTGCTGATGGCATTTGACTATCCGAACGGGACCTACACCGTGGCGGCTATCCCGCTGATTGCCATCGTGCTGGTGCTGGGCTGGTTTGGCGCGCGCAAGCGGGTTCATGCGCTGGCGCAGGAAGAACACAACCACTGATAAACCGGGGGACGATGTCATCGTCCTGTTCCCCGAGTTGCTTAAGCAGGGCGGCCCTCACCGGGCCGCCTTTTCTTATTATTCTCATCGCTCTGGCCGTCAAAACCCTCTATGATCCTCCTCTCCCGGAAACCCAAACGGAGACGGTATGTCAGCCAAGATTGACGTTATCAAAAATAAGATCCTGTCAGAAAACTGGTTCACCCTGCGTAATTTCACTTACGACCTGACGAAAAAAGACGGCTCCACCCTCCGCCATAAACGCGAAGTTTACGATCGCGGCAACGGTGCCACCATCCTGCTGTACAATCGCGAAAAAAACAGCGTGGTGCTGACGCGCCAGTTCCGTATTGCCACCTGGGTAAACGGTAATCCTTCGGGCATGCTGATTGAAACCTGCGCCGGACTGCTGGACGACGACTCCCCGGAAGTGTGCATTCGCCGCGAGGCCACAGAGGAAACCGGCTACGTGGTCGGGGAGGTGGAGAAGCTGTTTGCCCTGTATATGTCCCCGGGCGGCGTTACCGAAATGGTGCACTTTTTTGCGGCCGAGTACAGTGAGTCGCGGCGTGACAACGCGGGCGGCGGCATTGATGACGAGGATATTGACGTGCTGGAAATGACCTTCCCGGAGGCCTGGGCGATGGTGAAGGATGGCCGGATCCAGGACGGTAAAACCGTGACGCTGTTGCAGCACGCGCTGCTGGAGGGCTGGCTGCACCATTAACCATCACCGACTGACACAGATCGCCGTGTGCGGAGCGATGGCCTGGATTGGGCGGATGCTGCTGTAGCCGGGCTAACGCATCGGCATACGGCGGCATGGAATGAGCCGCCCCTGACGGCGCGAGCAGTCACTAATATTGGCCCCGTTCCACGCCAGCGCCTGTTGTCATTCTTTATCTTTCAGGCTGTCGGTAATTAAAAAGTCGACGTCGCGGTAATGACAAATATGGGCAAACGACGGTTGCAGAAATTTACCGGTATCCAGCAATAAGTATTTCCTTTCAGACGCCAGCAGCACCTGCTGTTTTAAATGCCCTTTTATTCATTCCCTTCCCGCAGATAACCGTCGGTACCCAAGCTGCCGCAGGAAAAGAAGGCTTTATTAATTAAAAACTCCGTGAGGGGACGCGCAGCCACCACGCCGGTAAAATCTTCATTGCGGGCAGAATATTCACCGCTGAGACAGCGGGTGCGTAAATTGCTTTTTACCGCCCGTGTTTCTACCGTTCTCAGTGAATGAGTGAGTACGTTTAATTCAATATCCGGCAGCTGGCGGGCCAGGCACCACTCCGCCCGTCCAGCCACCAGTGCGCGGCCCTGCTGGCTGAGTATGTCGATGATTTGTCGCTGACGTTCAATCGGCATCATAAATATCTCCGGTGTAGATAAAAGGTACGGCATCGTTCCGCGCAAAATGCGCACCAGACAGGCGTCCGGCCCCCGGGGGTTAACGTTGCGCCATAAAGTGATCGCTCTCTAAATAAATGCAGGGGTTTTACTGTTGTTTCTTATATAAGAGTGACGTGTGTCACATTAATTGGGGTGAATATGCTGGCTTTTGCTAAAATTGATTTCCTGACATTTTATCGGTAACTGAAAATATCATCACTGTTGCTAACCGTTTATGTGGTGTTGACCCATTCCCCCCCCGGCACAGGCGACTGTCCGATAAATCTGATTGAGGCCATGACGTTAACTGAGCATGATAGAGGGGCCCTACGGGTTGCCCGTCACGGGCTTTCTTTTCTGCATTACCTTACAGGGACTTCATCGAGCAATGTCTTACTGGACGAAATGGTTATGGTTGCTTTCGCTCTCTTACGTCGCTTCTGGACAGGCACAGCCGTTGCAGAAGACCTTCTCTGACTGGCAGATCACCTGTAACAATCTCAACAGCTGCGAAGTGCGCAGCATTCCCGGCAATAACGGCCTGGCGATGACGCTGGAGCGTGAGGCTGGCAGCGATGCCCCGACACAGCTGCGTCTTGATTACGGTAATCGTTACAGCGGACCGCTGCCCGGCGGTGCGCTGCGTGACAATCTGCTGCTGGACGGGCGGCGGCTGCGGCTCGATCTCAAACACTGGGAGGTGGAGCCGCATCACCTGCTGACCACGCACGCCATTTCGATAGATGAATTCCTGGCGCAGGTGATGGACGCCGGTACGCTGCAACTGCTGTACCGGGCGGATGCGGTGATCGGCATGCGCGGGCTCAAGGAAGCACTGATGCTGATGGATGAAATTCAGGGGAGGGTGAACGGCAGTAGCGCCCTGATCCAGCGCGGCAATGACGCGGCCAGCCGCGTCCCGCCCGCCCCGCAGCTACCGCAGATCAGTGCGCCGCCGCGAATGCCGCAGGCCCTGACCCAAGAGGAGTCGAGCGGGCTGATTGATTTTGGCACCTGGCGGGTGAACAGCGATAGCTGTTCGCTGGATCCACTGCGCCGTGAAGTCAGTGTTTCACCGCTCAGTGATGACAAAGCGCTGCTGCTGGTCAGCTGTGAAATGGGGGCCTACAACGTCATCGATCTGGCGTTTGAGGTGACGCGGACAGCCCCCTATGTGTCGAAAAGTATTACCCTGACCCTGCCGTTTTCTTTGCCGGATCGCAGCGATAATAATCTGGAGCTGGTGAATGCCGACTTTGACGCGGCGCGCGGTGAGCTTCTGACCTTTAGTAAGGATCGCGGGCTGGGCGACTGCGGGGTGGCCACGCGCTGGCAGTATAATGGCCGCCAGTTCGTGCTGGCAGAGTACGCACAGGAGAAAACCTGTGACGCCTGGCACAGCAGCGATCAGTGGCCGGTACTGTGGGAAAGCCAGTCCGTTGCACCGCAGCAGGACCCGGGCATGGTGGCAATGCAGGCGCAGTGAGCCGGTGCTCGCTGCGCTCAGGCATCGCAATAGGCCATCAGGTAATAAAACAGTAAATGGATGGCGGCAATTCCAGCCAGGGTCAGCGCCACGAACCCCACGTCATAGTCGGTAAGAAAATCGCCCAGCCGTGAGGTTAACCGCGTCACCTTCTTCATGCTCATTAAAAGGTGTAGGTGACGGCCGCTGTCGCTGTGGCTTCGTTACGGCGGAAAACAATCGGGCTGTCACCCGCATGATCACTGAGCCAGGTGTAGCCTGCCACCAGCGTGGTGCCCCACTGCGGCGTAAACTGATGTCCCCAGGTGACGCTGTTTTCCACACCATAAAGGCCGCCGGGGGCCGAATAGCGGCGATACCCGCTGCGGGTGCTCTGCTGCCCGCTGACTCCGTAAAAGGTATTCATATAGCGGCTGTCACCGAATAACGCGGCAGACTGGAAGGCCAGCGTATCGCTGTCGTTTTGCAGGGGGATCAGCGTCACCGACGTCTGATATTGCACCCCCTGACTGTCGCTTAACGGCAGCGTTGCTTTGCCCTCGACGGACAGCCAGGGTTCAATGGTCCAGCCGACCGCGACCGCCGTGTTCAGGGCGGCGTCAATATTTCCCATCCCTTTCAGTTTGTCGGACCCGTCACGCCATGACGCGTTTTTCTCTGACCGCCCCAGGCTGTAGCCCAGCGTGTGTTCAAGATAGAGTCCCGAATCAGCCTGCAGGTCATAGCCCAGCCCCTTTTGCGAATCAAAAAACACCGCGCCATCACGCGCCTGAATGACCGGGGCAAACTGCCACTGGCGCTGGTCGGACCCGCTGTAACGCGGGGCACTGGTCGCGCCAACCCCCACGGTCAGGCTGGTCGGATCGGCGGCGCAGGCACCGGCGATCAGCGTGATGTTCATAACGGCAATACAGCTAATGCACAGGGTAAGTTTTCTGGTTATCATCGTCGCTCCTCAGCACCGAATCATTACGGCTCCCAAGCGGCCGCGCATCTGATACCGAATGATGAACAGGCAGTGTCAATTTCCTGCCAGGGTTTTATGAAGAAACAATCAAGGTGAGTAAATGCAGATGAAACGCGTACTGATTATTGAGGACGACGCGGATGCGGCTAATGTCCTGGAAGCTTATTTACGGCGGGAAAGCTTTAATGTGGCGATCGCCAGCGACGGTCTTGCCGGGCTGGAGATGGCGCAGAGCTGGAAGCCAGATCTGATCCTGCTGGATATTATGCTGCCGGTGATGAACGGCAGTGATGTGCTGGCCGCCGTGCGGCGCAAGGGCGATATTCCGGTGATTATGGTTTCCGCCATGGGCGACACGCCGGACAAAATCGGCGCGCTGCGCTACGGGGCCGATGATTACGTTGTTAAACCGTACAACCCCGGTGAAGTGGTGGCACGCGTGCATGCCGTGCTGCGCCGGGCTTCCGTGCGTACCGGTCAGAAAGAGCTCCTACGCTGGCAGGGGCTGGAAGTGGATACGGAGTCGCTGACGGCGGTGGTCAGGCACGACGGCGAAAGCGTCACCTGGCTGGAGCTTACGCCGACGGAACTCTCCCTGCTCACCACGCTGATGCAGTCCCAGACCTATCCTTTTTCCCGCCAGCAGCTGCTGGAGCGCTGCCTGCCCGAGAGCGAAGCGCTGGAGCGCGTGGTGGATACTCACGTATACAACCTGCGTAAGAAACTGGAAAACGCGGGCATTGCGGACGTGCTGCATAACGTGCGCGGCGTCGGCTACCGGTTCAGACAGCCATGAGTCAGCCAAAAGAACAGAGTCTGTGGCGCTGGATCTGCATGCGGATCCTTGCGCTGGTGATGGGGTCGGTGGTGATGATCGGCTTCTGCATGTGGCTGCGCTTTGTGATCCAGAAATACTGGGTGCTCAACCGTATGCCGCCCGCAGAGAGTCAGGAGCTGGCTATCCTGTTAAAAAATCCCGAACGCGACGTCTTACGCTTTCACCAGCTGGCGGATGCCGGGTTTGGCATCAGCTATTCAGTGCCTGACATCACCTCTTCTGACTGGATAACGTTGTGGGTGTTAATCCTGATGGCCATGCCGGTGATTATTGTTCTCGGACTACGTGCCGCCAGGCCGCTTTCGGAGCAGTTCAGCCGGCTGGCCACGGCGGCACGATCCGTGGCGCACGGCGAATTTGGTACCCGGGCCGATACGGTGGAAAACGCGCCTGCGGAGCTGGCGCAGTTCACGGAAGACTTTAATCTGATGTCCCGGCAGCTGGAACGTTACGATCGGGAACTGCGGGCTTCCCATGTTGCGATGGCTCACGAGCTGCGATCGCCGCTGACCGCCGCTATCGGACGGCTGCAGGGCATGCTGGACGGCGTGTTTGCGCCCGATCTGACCCAGTTAAATATGGTGATGAAGCAGCTGCAACACCTGAACCGTCTCACGGATGAGCTGCATCTACTGTCCCTTGCCGATGCGGGACAGCTCACGTTTACCCTCAATACCTTTGATCTGGTGGAACTGCTGAACGAGCGGGTAGCCTGGATCAGGCCTCAGGCCGTAGCGGCCGCAATGAGCATTAACGTCAGTGCACCGGCCCCCGCCGTTTTTCGCGGCGATCCGTTCAGAATGGGGCAGGTGTTTACTATCCTGCTGGAAAATGCGGTGCGCTATGCTGCCGAAGGCAAGGTGCTGGATATTGAGATAAAGCCCCATCTTAAAGGCTACCTGATTGCTTTTACCGATCATGGGCCGGGTGTGGATGCCGCGTTTCTGCCGCTGATGTTTGAACGGTTCACCCGCGCCGAATCATCCCGCGCGCGCCACTCTGGCGGCAGCGGGCTTGGCCTGTCGATAGCCCGCGCTATCTGTGAAGCCTGCGGGGGGAAGCTGGTGGCCTCACAGCCCGAACACCGGGGGCTGACGATAAGCCTCTATCTGCCGTTTGCCATTCCTGAGGCGGGAATGAAAAATCAGTTGAATTGACATTTCCTTGACAGGACGTGCAGCAAATCTGGACAGTCGCACGATTGAATAGGGCTATCACCGCACAGGAATAGCCCTATGACCGATACCTTTACTGACTACGCCCGCCACATACTGCACCACCTCAACCTGCCTGGCCGGCTCTCTGTCCACTGTCTGTGGCTGTTCTCGTTTCCGCTGATTTTTCTTCTCGCTGCCTGCGGTGACAAGGGACAGCCGGCATCGCCGCACGTCCGTCCTGTTCGCTATGTGATTGCCCCGGCCTCGCTTTCCGGCAGCCTGCTGTCGCAGACCGGAGAGATCCGCGCAACGGATGAAACAACGCTGGCTTTTCGTCTGGATGGCCGCCTGATTTCGCGTGCCGTGGATGTCGGTGACCGGGTGAAAGCAGGGCAGTTACTGGCGGTGCAGGATAACAGCACGGGGCTGAACCAGCTTGGCAGCGCGCGGGCTGATCTGGCCAGTGCGCAGGCGGCTGAACGGGTAGCGGCGCTGAATCTGCAACGGATGACCACGCTGACAAAAACCGGTGCCATTGCCCGCATGCAGCTCGATACGGCCCGGTCAGACTGGCAGGCGGCCTTATCCAAAAGGCAGAGCAGCGAGGCTGCACTGAAAAATGCGCAGGACAGCCTGAGCTGGACCCGACTGACCGCACCGTCAGACGGCATTATTACTGCGGTCAGCGCCCAGCCCGGTCAGGTGGTCAGTGCCGGACAGGCAGTGTTCACCCTGGCGGCAGGCGGCGGCCGCGACGCCGTGTTTGACCTCAGCGATCCGCAGGCGCTGACGCAAAGTAACCCCGCCGTGGTTCGCGTGTCGCTGCTGGCCGACCCCACCATTCAGGTTCAGGCGCACCTGCGAGACGTCAGCCCGCAGGCCGATCCCCAGACGCGCACCTGGCGGGTGCGCGTAACGCTGGATCATCCTCCGGAAAGCATGGCGCTGGGGGCCAGCGTCCAGGTGAACTGGCGGCGTGAGGGCACGCGCAGTATCAGCCTGCCGGCGTCGGCGTTGACCCGGCTGGGGGATCAGGCCGCCGTATTTGTGGTCGATCGCGCCCAACAACGGGTGCGGCTGCGCCCGGTCACGCTGGGGGCCTTCACGGTGACGGACATTTCCGTCACCGCAGGGGTTCGCCCCGGGGAAGCGGTGGTGACGGCCGGTGTCAGCAAATTGCGCGACGGTGAAAAAGTCACGCTGCTGGAGGACGGAGAATGAACCCGAAAAAAACCGCGTCACGTTTTAACCTTTCCACCTGGGCGCTACAGCACCAGCAGCTGATTGTCTTCTTTATGCTGCTGGTGATGGCGGCGGGAACCTTCAGCTATATGAACCTGCCGCGCAACGAGGATCCGGCCTTTACCATCAAGACCGCCGTGGTGACGGCCGCCTGGCCCGGAGCCGATGTAAAAGATACCGTCAATCTGGTCACCGATACGCTGGAAAAAAAGCTGCAGGAGATCCCTTACCTCGACTATGTCGAGAGTGAAACCCGCGCCGGGCAGGCGGTCATTTTTATCAATCTGCGCGACGATACGCCGCCTGCCGCCGTTGCGGGTATCTGGTATCAGGTGCGCAAGAAGGTCGAAGATATTGCGCCTTCCCTGCCGCAGGGCGTACAGACGCCGCAGGTGAACGACGAGTTTGATGATACGTTCGGCACCATTTACGGTTTTACCGCCGAGGGCTTCACCCCACGTGAGCTGCGTGACCGGGTAGAGGATATTCGGCGCAGCCTGATGTCACTGCCGGATATGGGGAAAATTATCCTGACCGGCGTGCAGGAAGAGCAGATCGTCATTGCCTTTTCGCCGCGTAAAATGGCCGGGCTGGGGCTGGATCTCCAGCAGGTTACCGCCGCCATTGCCGCACAGAATGCCGTGGCACCGGCCGGGGAAATTCGCAGCGACCGGGAAAACATCGCCCTGCGTGTCACCGGGGCGCTGGGGTCAGCAGAGAGCCTGCGGGCCGTCGTCCTGCATATCGGCCAGCGGTATATTCCCCTGAGTGATATTGCCACGGTAACTCGCCAGGCCGCGGAGCCGCCGGCGTCCGCATTTCGCGTTAACGGCCAGCCCGCCATTGGGCTGGCGATCTCTATGGCTGCCACCGGGAATATGATCCATTTTGGCGAGGCGCTCAGCCAGCGTATGGCGGCCATTCAGGCCGGACTGCCGCACGGGATTGAGATGACCCGGGTCGCCGACCAGAGCAAGGTCGTTCAGCAAGCGGTCAGTGGCTTCACCCGGGTGCTGGCAGAAGCGGTGATTATCGTAATGGCGGTCTCGTTTATCTCGCTGGGAATGCGCGCCGGGCTGGTGGTGGCCACGGCAATCCCGCTGGTGCTGGCCATTACCTTTACCGGCATGATGCTGGCCGGGATCGGTTTGCAGCGGATTTCACTGGGCGCGCTGATTATCGCGCTCGGGCTGCTGGTGGACGATGCGATGATCACCGTGGAAACCATGGTGTCGAGGCTCGAGGCGGGAGACAGCCGCTGGAAGGCCGCCAGCCATGCGTTTGAAACCACGGCCTTCCCGATGCTGACAGGTACGCTGGTGATGATCGCCGGGTTTATTCCGGTCGGATTTGCTGCCTCCAGCGCCGGGGAGTACTGTTTTTCCCTGTTCGCCGTGGTGATGATTGCGCTGCTCTCTTCGTGGGTGGTGGCCATCCTGTTTTCCCCACTGACCGGTACCTGGCTGCTGCCCGCGACCCTCAGCCCCCACCAACACGGGCCGGGGCGCCTGGCGCGTGGCTATCACCGGCTGCTGGCACTGGCGCTGCGCCACCGGCTGAAAACGGTATCCATGGCACTGATCCTGCTGGTGCTGGCAGGGTGGGGGACTACGTTTATGCAGGGGGAATTTTTCCCGGCGTCCGACCGGCCCGAACTGCTGGTCAGCCTGACGCTGCCCGGTAATGCTTCGCAGGCTGAAACCGAACGGCGGACGGAACGGCTGGAGCAGGCACTGCGCGGGAACCCGCATATTGACCATTTTTCCAGCTATATTGGCACCGGCGCGATCCGCTTCTATCTGCCGATGGATGTGCTGCTGGACAACGAAAATACGGCCCAGCTGGTGGTGGTAGCGAAGAGCCTTGAGGACCGGGAAGCGCTGCGCAAGCAGCTGGAACATATCCTCTCCGCCGGATTTGGCGATATCGCCACGCGCGTGTCGCCGCTGGAGCTTGGCCCACCGGTCGGCTGGCCGCTTAAATACCGCGTGAGCGGGCCGGACTATCATCGGGTGCAGGCGATCGCCCGCCAGCTCGCCGGTATCCTGGGCGACAGTCCGGCCACCCGCGAAGTAAACCTCACCGCCGGGGAGCCGGAGCGCGTGGTTACGCTGCAGATTAACCAGACCGCCGCCCGCGCAGCCGGTCTCTCTTCGGAAAGCGTGGCCAGCGCGCTGAATACCCTCTGGTCGGGCAGCGTGGTGACAACAGTTCGTGACGGCAACCGGCTGGTGGACGTGGTGCTGCGGGCAAATGATGCAGAACGCCAGGATCTGTCAACACTCTCCACACTGCAACTCACCGCCAGCAGCGGCGTAAAGGTGCCGTTAAGCCAGGTGGCGACCCTTAACTGGGGGATTCAGGATCCCGTTATCTGGCGTCACCAGCGCCTGCCATTTATCACCGTGCAGACCGACCTGGCACCGGGGCGGCGTGCGGAAGCCGTCTCACAGCAGCTGGCAGCATCTGTCGCACGGGTGCGGGACGCCCTGCCGCCGGAGTACCGGATTGAAGAGGGGGGCGCGGTGGCCGAGTCAGATAAGGGCAACAGTTCGGTGTTTGCCGTGCTGCCGGTGACGCTGTTCTTTATGCTGATCCTGCTGATGGTTCAGTTACAGCGCTTCTCACGGATGCTGCTGGCGCTGCTGATGGCCCCCTTCGGCCTGATTGGTATCGTGCTGGCGATGCTCCCCACCGGCACGCCGATGGGCTTTGTTGCGCTGCTGGGAATGATTGCACTCGCCGGTATGATCATCCGTAATGCGGTGATTTTAATCAGCGAGGTGGACAGCAATTTGCAGCGGGGGATGGCCAAAGAGGATGCGATTACTGCCGCCGCACACCATCGCGCCCGTCCGATTATGCTGACCGCCTGCGCGGCTATCCTCGGCATGATCCCGATAGCGGAGCAGGTATTCTGGGGGCCTATGGCTTATGCCATTATTGGCGGATTGCTGGTGGCGACGCTGGTGACGCTGACGGTGCTGCCCGCCTGCCTCAGTCTGGCGATCCGCGACGAGGCTGCGGCGAAGCCATAAAAAAACCGCCTTTCGGCGGTTCAGTGTACGGAGGAAAACGGGCCATCAGTGCGGCTTCAGCAGCGCCTCGGCGTGGCTGACAATGTTTTCCACGGTGAAGCCAAACTCCGGGAACAGCTTCTCGGCCGGGGCTGATTCCCCAAAGCCGGTCATGCCGACGATGGCACCGTTCAGGCCAACATACTTATACCAGTAGTCGGCTATGCCCGCTTCCACGGCCACGCGCGCCTGAACGCCGGACGGCAGCACGGATTCGCGGTAGGCGGCATCCTGGGCATCAAACAGATCGGTTGATGGCAGGGAGACGACCCGAACCTTGTGGCCGCTGGCGGTCAGCTTGTCGGCCGCACCCAGGGTGATTTCCACTTCGGAGCCGGTGGCAATCAGGATCACCTCCGGGGTACCGTCGCTGTCTTTCAGTACGTAGCCGCCGCGTGAAATATTCGCCAGCTGCTCTTTCGTTCGCTCCGGCTGCGCCAGGTTCTGACGCGAGAGGATCAGCGCGGTCGGGCCATGATGTCGCTCAACGGCATGTTTCCACGCTACGGCCGTTTCAACCTGATCGCACGGACGCCAGACGCTCATATTGGGCGTGACGCGCAGGCTGGCAATCTGTTCAACCGGCTGGTGCGTCGGGCCATCTTCCCCGAGACCGATGGAGTCGTGGGTATAGACCATAATCTGACGGGCTTTCATCAGCGCCGCCATACGTACGGCGTTACGGGCATATTCCACAAACATCAGGAAGGTCGCCGTATAAGGAATAAAGCCACCGTGATGGGCCAGGCCATTGGCAATCGCCGTCATCCCAAATTCGCGCACGCCGTAGTGGATATAGTTACCCGCCTCGTCCTCTTTGATCGACTTCGAGCCAGACCAGATGGTCAGGTTACTCGGGGCCAGGTCAGCAGAGCCGCCCAGGAACTCTTTCAGCAGCGGACCGTAAGCTTCCAGGGCGTTCTGCGAGGCCTTACGGCTGGCAATTTTCTGCGGGTTAGCCTGCAGCTTCTCAATGTATTTCTGCGTTTCTGCCTGCCAGTTCTCAGGCATACCACCGGTCATACGGCGGGTATACTCGGCGGCCAGCTCCGGGTGTGCGGCCTGATAGGCAGCAAATTTCTCGTCCCAGGCTTTTTCCGCTCTGGCACCGGCTTCTTTCGCATCCCACTGGGCGTAAATCTCTTTCGGGATCTCAAACGGTGGATAATTCCAGCCCAGCGCTTTACGCGTCAGCGCCACTTCTTCATCACCCAGCGCTGCGCCGTGGGCTTCTTCTTTCCCGGCTTTGTTCGGTGAGCCGAAGCCAATCACGGTTTTACAGATCAGCAGGGACGGCTTATCCGTCACGCTCTGCGCCTCTTTGATAGCGCTGGCAATCGCATCCGGGTTGTGACCGTCTATGTCGCGGATCACATGCCAGTGGTAGGATTCAAAACGTTGAGCCGTGTCATCGGTAAACCAGCCTTCCACTTCGCCATCAATCGAGATGCCGTTGTGATCGTAGAAGCCAATCAGTTTGCCCAGACCCAGCGTTCCCGCCAGTGAGCAGACTTCGTGGGAGATACCTTCCATCAGGCAACCATCGCCCATAAATACATAGGTGTGGTGGTCGACAATTTCATGGCCGGGGCGGTTAAACTGCGCGCCCAGCGTGCGTTCTGCAATGGCCAGACCGACGGCGTTCGCCAGGCCCTGGCCCAGCGGCCCGGTGGTGGTCTCAACGCCCGGCGTGTAGCCCAGCTCCGGGTGACCCGGGGTTTTTGAATGCAGCTGGCGGAAGTTCTTCAGCTCGGACATCGGCAGATCGTAACCGGAGAGGTGCAGCAGGCTGTAGAGCAGCATCGAAGCGTGGCCGTTAGACAGGATAAAACGGTCACGGTCGGCCCAGGCCGGGTTGTTCGGATTGTGATGCAGGAACTCACGCCACAGGACTTCAGCGATATCGGCCATGCCCATCGGAGCACCGGGGTGGCCAGATTTGGCTTTTTGCACCGCGTCCATACTTAGCGCACGGATGGCATTTGCCAGTTCTTTACGTGAAGACATTATTTCCTCCAGAATACGTGAGGGCGGATCGACGATCCGCCCGGGGAACAGGGTTGGAAAGCGGGGGAATTACAGGCGCGCGGCCAGCACATCTTCCAGGTTCTGCTGGTCAACGGCGAACTGACGGATACCTTCGGCCAGTTTTTCTACCGCCATCGGATCCTGATTGTGCTCCCAGCGGAATTCCGCTTCAGACAGCGGAGCCGGCTGGTGGAAGGCCTGAGTGGATGGCGTCAGTTTACGCTCAACCGGGGCGTTGCTGGCCTGTAGCTCTTCCAGCAGGTTAGGGGCAATCGTCAGACGGTCGCAGCCTGCCAGCGCCAGGATCTGCTCCGTTTTACGGAAGCTGGCACCCATGATGACGGTGTTGTAGCGGTGCTGTTTGTAGTATTCGTAAATGCTACGGACCGATTTCACGCCAGGATCTTCATCAACCACGTACGGGTCGAGCGGCTTACGGCTGTTGTACCAGTCGTAAATACGGCCCACGAACGGGGAGATCAGGAACACACCGGCTTCGGCGCAGGCACGAGCCTGAGCGAAGGAGAACAGCAGGGTCAGGTTACACTGGATACCGTTTTTCTCCAGTTCCTCAGCCGCTTTGATCCCCTCCCAGGTGGAGGCCAGCTTGATCAGAATGCGCGAACGGTCAATGCCGTGCTCTTCATACATTCTCACCAGCTTTTCTGCTTTAGTGACGCACATGCCGCGATCGAAGGAGAGGCGCGCATCCACTTCGGTAGACACACGGCCCGGTACGCTTTTCAGGATTTCCAGCCCGAGGTTAATCGCCACTTTATCACTGGCATTGATAATCTGGGTTTCTTTACTGCCGCCCTGTTTTTTGGCGTAGTCGATAGCGTCGGTAATCAGATGTTTGTAAGAGTCGAGGCCAGAGGCTTTCAGGATCAGAGACGGGTTGGTTGTGGCATCTTCCGGGTGGTAATTACGGATGGATTCAATATCGCCACTATCAGCCACCACGGTGGTGAATTGTTTCAGTGCGTCTAACTGGTTCATCTAAAGCTCCTTGATAACAATCGGTGATGCAAATTTGACCGTGACGCGTGTGCTGCGGCTGTTTTAACAGGCAATACGCAACAACTCTACCGGACACGGCTGAGTATTCTTAGGCGAAACATTGCATCAGACCCGCGAAGATGGGAATGCGTTTTCTCTGATTGTTGCGATGGGTTCGCCCAATGGGCCAGTCAACTGGCAAAAATATCACGACAGTAAAGTGTAGCAGCTCGTGGCAAACAGGGGGTGCGGCGGGGCTAATACCGCACATCAGGATTACTTTTCGCCGACTTTGTGCTCGTAATAACTGATTTTCTCCACTTTTTCCAACGACCCTCCGCCTTCAAATTCAGAGTTTAGCCAGCTGTTGACAATGCTGCGCGCCAGCTCTGGCCCAACAACGCGCGCCCCCAGCGTCATCACCTGTGCATTGTTACTTTTACGGGCACGCTCGGCAGAGTAGGTGTCATGGCACTGTGCCGCGCGGATACCCGGCACTTTATTCGCCACAATCGCCATGCCAATTCCGGTGCCGCAGATCAGGATCCCGCGCTGATGCCTGCCTTCACGAATCGCGTTCGCCACGTTCCAGGCGATATCGGGGTAGATGGGGCCTGTGGCCCCACCGTCATTACTGTAGTCGCTGACCTCAATATTCTTTTCCAGCAGCAGTTGCTTGATCAGGTTTTTTAATTCCAGGGCCGCATCATCGGCGCCAATCGCAATAGAGGACATAGGTTACTCCCGCTGAGATATCAGGGTTACCGGATCGCTTTCAGAGAAGAGGATCCCGGTAACGGTTCAGGATTACCCTACCTCATTTGTGTTCATATGTTCAATCATTGTTCTTTTGTTTTATTCTTCCGTATTATTTTTTCGAGCCTTTTTTCCTTATTCCCTGCGGTTTAGCGTGTTATTGGCCATAAAATGCAAATTTAAAGGTTTTGAGATGCGTCACAGTTTTGGTTTTCCCCGCTGGGAAATGAACATTAATACAGATAGTGTTCATTTGTTCACGCATTGATGCAATGCACAAGAAGACCCACTGAGGACTCAACCATGCGTCAAATCAGCCTTTTACCTACACCAGATCTGGTGTGTTATCGCCAGCGTCATTGTCTCTGTTCTGCTCTCCAGTTCGCCGGAGGTATCGTATGACTGCCCTGAACTCGCAGGCGATTGAAAAATCGGCCATCCGTAAGGTCTCACTGCGGCTGGTGCCCTTTGTGGCCCTGATGTTCTTTATCAACTTCCTTGACCGCACGGCGATCTCTTTTGCCGGGCCTAATGGTATGACACAGGATCTTGGACTGACTGCGGTGCAGTTCGGTCTGGCATCCGGGGTTTTCTTTATCGGTTATATCCTGCTGGAAGTACCAAGTAATCTGGCGCTACACCGCTTTGGCGCGCGGAAATGGCTGGCACGTATCATGGTCAGCTGGGGCATTGTTTCCCTGCTCTTTACGTGGGTGAGCAGTGTTGAGGGGCTGTACACCTTGCGAATGCTGCTGGGGATTGCCGAAGCGGGCTTCTTCCCGGGGGCTATTCTGTTTCTCAGCATGTGGGTACCGGCGAAGCACCGCAGTAAAGTGCTGTCGCTGTTCTATCTTGCCCAGCCGCTGACGGTGGTGCTGGGTGCGCCACTAGCCGCAGCACTGATTGAGCAACACGGCCTGTTTGGTCTGTCCGGCTGGCGCGTGATGTTCCTCGGTGTTTCCCTTCCGGCGATTGTCATCGGCATTGTGGCCTGGTTCTATCTGGTGGACTCGCCGCGTGAGGCGAAGTGGCTCAATAAAGAGGAGAAAGCGTGGCTCACCACGGCGCTGGAAAAAGAGCAGCGTGAAAAAGGCACAACGGCTCATGCCAGTCTGCGTAGCGTGATGACCAATGGCCGCGTCTGGCTGCTCTGTTTGATCTATTTCGGCTTTATCTATGGCCTGTATGCCCTGGCCTTCTTCCTGCCGACCATCATTGCCGGGTTCCAGCAGCAGTTTGGCACCTCGTTCAACGTGATTGAGAAGGGGTTAATCACCGGGGCACCGTATCTGGTAGCTGCCGTAGTGATGTTCTTCTGGTCGCGTGATGCAAGCCGCCGGGGTTGCAAAACCTGGCATATCGCACTGCCTGCCCTGACCGGGGCTGTCAGCGTACCGCTGGCCCTTTATATGGAATCACCGCTGGCGACCATGCTGGTGATATCAGTGACTGCCAGCTCAATCTTTGCCGCGCTACCTAACTTCTGGACGCTGCCGACACAATTCCTCACCGGGGCTTCTGCCGCCGCCGCGATTGCGTTGATCAACACCCTGGGTAATGTCGCCGGTTTTTCGGCGGGTTACCTCACCGGAATGCTGCATGACGCCACCGGCGGCTACACCGTTTCAATGATGGTAGTGGGCGGCTTCATGCTGCTCTCTGCGCTACTGATGCTGTTACTTAACGCCAGACGTTCTGGATTTCAGTCCAGTCCTGTCCCACAGGAGCCATCCCAATGACTTATCTGTTTAATCAACCCTCAGCCTTTGCCAGTGAACTGATTGAGGGTTTCGTGGCGGCCAACGCCGATAAAGTGCGCCAGGTGCCGGGGGGCGTTGTGCGCAGCACCCGAAGCCCTGCGGGATGTGTTGCGGTGGTGATTGGCGGCGGTTCTGGCCACTATCCGGCCTTTTCAGGTCTGGTCGGGCAGGGTATGGCGCACGGGGCGGCGATGGGAAACCTGTTTGCTTCCCCCTCGGCTCAACAAATCTACAATGTGGCCCGTGCGGCCGATAACGGCGGCGGCGTCCTGCTGGCTTTTGGTAATTATGCGGGAGATGTGCTGCATTTTGGCCAGGCCTGTGAACGGCTGAAAGCGGAAGGTATTGACTGCGAACTGCTGGCCGTGACAGATGATATTTCCAGCGCGGCGCTGTCGGAACGTGAAAAACGGCGTGGTGTGGCGGGCGATCTTGCGGTGTTCAAAGTCGCCGCTGCGGCGGCCGAGGCGGGTTATTCGCTGGCAGAGGTAGCCCGTCTGGCTCGTTATGCTAATCACCGTACCCGTTCACTGGGCGTGGCGTTCTCGGGCTGTACGCTGCCGGGAGCCACTCAACCGCTGTTCAGCGTGGCACACGGCACCATGGCCCTGGGGATGGGTATCCACGGCGAACCGGGTATCCGCGAATGTGATATCCCGGCAGCCGATTCGCTGGCAGAGCTGTTCGTCAGCAGCCTGATGAAAGAGTGCCCGGAAGAGATTAGCCAGCGCCAGGGGCAGCGCGTGGCACCGATCCTGAACGGACTGGGGTCGGTAAAATATGAAGAGCTGTTTGTTGTCTATCGCCGTGTGGCCCAGCTTCTGACTGCTGAAGGGCTGGTGGTCGTGGAGCCGGAGGTGGGCGAGTTTGTCACCAGTTTTAATATGGCGGGGGCCTCACTGACGCTGCTGTGGCTGGATGATGAGCTTGAAACACTGTGGCGCGCCCCGGCCAATGCCCCGGCGTTTCGTAAAGGCAGCGTACTGAAAGCAGAGCCGCTGGATGCCGCCGCTCAGAACCTACCGGAGGTGGATATTGTTCCGGTCGCCAGTGCGGCTTCCAGGCAGGCATCCCGCTGTGTGCTGTCCGTGATCACGGCTATCGCGGAAGTGATTGAAGAGCACGCCGCTGAACTGGGGCGCATCGATGCGGTCGCCGGCGACGGCGACCACGGTATTGGCATGGTGCGTGGATCGTTGGGGGCGCTGGAAAAAGCGCGCGAGATGCAGCAGCGGCAGGCCGGGGCGGGAACACTGCTCTGCCGTGCCGCCGATGCCTGGGCTGATCAGGCTGGCGGTACCTCTGGCGCACTGTGGGGCGTATTGCTGACAGCAATCGGTACAGCGCTGGGCGATGAGACATCACCCGATGCCCGGCGCGTGGCGCTGGGCGTCCGGCACGCTAAAGAGGGCATTATGCACTTTGGTAAAGCGAAGCCAGGGGACAAAACCATGGTCGATGTGCTGGTGCCGTTCAGCGACCGTCTGACGGAACGGGTCGCGGCGGGAGACACGCTAACCGATGCCTGGGCTGTAGCTTCACGGCAGGCCACACAAAGCGCCAGCGAGACCGCGCAACTGCTGCCGAAAATGGGCCGGGCACGTCCGTTGGCTGAGAAAAGCCTCGGGACACCGGATGCCGGGGCCGTCTCACTGGCGCTCATCGTCAATAAGGTACTGCGGGTGCTCGAGGCCTGTGCGCCGGCGAAGCCAGCACTTCAGGAGGCCAGCCAGTGAGCGCGCGTATCATCCTCGGTGTCAGCCTGAAAATGTATTTCGGCTATCAGCAAACGCTCACCTGGAGCCAGCAGGTGGCTGAAATTGCCCGTCAGCATCCGGCGATTGTCAGTGGTGACGTGGCGCTGTTTGTACTGCCCGCTTTCCCCGCGATCCCGGCGATAAAACAGATTTTTGCCAATACGGAGGTCAGCGTTGGGGCACAGGATCTCGCCTGGGAAGACGGGGGGGCCTGGACTGGCGAGGTCAGCGGTCCGATGCTGGCGGAAATTGGCTGTCGTTATGTAGAAGTGGGCCACGCAGAACGTCGCCGTCATTTTGCTGAAGATGAGGATCAGGTGGCAAAAAAACTGGCAGCTGCGCTGCGCAACGGTCTGACCCCGGTACTGTGTCTGGGTGAGGAGCAGCATCTCAGTAGTGAGCAGGCGATTGACTTTTGCCGCCAGCAGATAACGTCAGCACTCAGTCAGGCACGTCAACAGCAGCTGCGTGGGGAGGTGATTCTGGCCTGGGAACCGCAGTGGGCTATTGGTGCCCCATCACCGGCCCCGGATGCCTTTATTGGCGAGGTCTGCACGGGCTTACGTCAGCTCAGCGAACCTGGAGAGATCGGTTTTCGTGTGATTTACGGAGGTAGCGCCGGGCCGGGTTTATTGAACCGGCTGGGCCATCAGGTCAGTGGTTTATTCCTCGGGCGCTTTGCCCACCGGCCTGACGCCCTGGCGGAAATCATTGATGAGGCGGCCTCACTGGCCCGCAGCACACCACGACAGGAGGCATAAATGGCTATTGGTTTAAGTACCTACGCATTTTTCTGGCGTGCCTCTGAACGGGTAGCGGCCCCCATGACTCTGGCGCAGATGCTGGAAAAAACGGCCTCAATGGGCGTGACGTTGTTTCAGATTTGCGACTATCCGCAGATTGAAACCTGGAGCGATGCCGAACTGGATACCCTCCGCCAGCAGGCTGAGGCGCTCGGCATTGAGCTGGAACTCGGCACACGCGGTCTGCAAACCGTTCACTTACAGCGTTATTTGCACATCGCACAGGTGTTACAGGTATCGCTAATCCGCTCAATGTTTAACAGCGTCAGCCACCGTCCGACGCTGACTGAAGCCGCCGGGCTGATCGAGACTATTCTGCCGCAGTTTGAACGCCAGCAAGTGAGGCTGTGTCTGGAAACGTACGAACAGGTGAATAGCGTGCAGATGATGTCTGTGATTGATCGTTTTTCTTCTGGTTTCCTCGGTGTTTGCCTTGACCCGGCCAATTGCGTAGCGGCGCTGGAGCTCCCGCAACAGGTGATTGCCCATACCGCACATCGGGTGCTTAACCTGCATATCAAAGATTTTGCCTTTACCCGTCAGGAGGGCTGGGTGGGGTTTACGCTGACCGGCTGCCCGCTGGGAGAAGGGCTGCTTGACTACGACCTGCTCATGGCCCGGGTGCGCCCGGCCGAGCGCGGCATTAACCAGATCGTCGAACACTGGCTACCGTGGCAGCAGGATGCTGAAAGCACCTGCCAGCGCGAAGCTGAGTGGACGCAACAGAGCGTTGACTTTTTACGTCACAAACACCTTCAGGAGTCACTATGAGCACAGTATTAACCACGATCACCGTGATTGGCGCAGGCGGAAAGATGGGCATGCGTATTTCAGCGAATTTGCAGCGCAGCCACTATCAGGTGTTTTACTGTGAGAGCGCACCGAAAGCGCAGGCGCAGGTCACGGAGCAGGGGCGTGAGCTTTCCAGCGCTGAATCCGTAGTGCCACACAGCGACGTTGTTATCCTTGCGGTACCGGACATTGTCTTAGGCAAAGTCTCTGAAGGCATTGTGCCGTTGATGAAAGCCGGGGCCACCCTGTTGACGCTGGATCCGGCGGCAGCCTATGCCAATCTGATTGCGCTGCGTGACGGTATTCATTACGCCGTGGCACACCCATGCCATCCTTCTGTGTTTCTCGACCGCTACACAAAAGAAGAGCATGCGGATGCGTTCGGCGGTGTTGCCGCTATTCAGCATGTGGCGGCCTCCTTCGAGAGCGGCAGCGACGCGCAGAAAGCGGAGCTGAGTAAGGTGATCGGCGTGATGTACGGCCCGGTTGAGCAGGTTCACTGGGTTACCGTAAAACAGCTGGCCTACCTGGAGCCTACGCTGGTGGAAACCGTCGCCTGCATGGTCGGTTCCTTTATGAAAGAAGCGCTGGATGAGACGGTAAAACACTCGGGCGTACCGGAAGAGGCAGCCAAAGCGATGCTGTACGGGCATATCCAGATTGCTCTGGCCGTTGCATTCCGTGCCACTAACCCCTTCTCGGATGCCTGTATGATTGCGATGGAGTATGGCCGCGAGAAGATCATTAAGCCGGACTGGAAACAGATTTTCGATGAGAAAGAACTGGATCTCGTCATTGCGCGAATGCTCAAAATCGACGCGATCCGTCGTTAATCCTCTGTCGGATGGCATAAAATGGTATAAATTGTTGCCTGAGGCGCGATGGTTACCATCGCGCCTGCCACTGAAACCGATGAGAAGAGACGACTGCCCGGATGGAAAAAAACACGCTATCTCAGGACACTGAATTGCTGACGGAAATTGCCGTCGCATACTATCAGGACGAAATCACCCAGGAAGAGATTGCGCGTAAATTTGGGATCTCCCGTATCAAAGTGGGGCGCTTGTTAAAGCGGGCCAAAGAAGAGGGCATCGTTGAAATCAACGTGCGTTATCACCCGGTGTTCAGCACCCGGCTGGAACAACAGCTGCTTGAGCGCTTTCCCTTACAGCGGGCGCTGATTGCGCTTGACCATCATGACGATGATGAACAGCGGCGACAGGTGGCCGCGCTGGTGGCGATGCATCTGTCACAATCGCTGAAGGATAATGCGGTGGTGGCCGTGGGGCAGGGGCGTAACGTTGCGGCTGTCGCTGACCATCCTGGCAGTGTCCCCACGCGCAATTGCCATTTTATCAGCGGGATTGGTGGCACTCATCGTCCCGGGGATGCCATCAATGCCGATCATATCAGTCGCCGTCTGGCGAAGAAGTTTGGCGGTATCAGTGAAACGCTTTATGCCCCGGCCTACGTTGAGAACCGGGCGCTGAAAGAAGCCTTTATGCAAAACGGCACGATCAAAGAGACGCTCGACCGCGCACGCAAGGCCGACGTGGCGCTGGTGGGCATCGGCGATATGAATGAAAACAGCTATATGGTTAAGCTCGGCTGGTTCACCCCCCACGAAATTATCGATGCCAGCCTGAATCAGGGGGTGATTGGTGATGTGGCGGGTTATGACTTCTTTAATGCCCAGGGCCAGCATGTGGATACGGTCATGAACGACCGGGTCATTGGTCTGAGCATCGACGAGTTGCGCAAAATTCCCTGCGTGATAGCCATTGCGTCGGAGAACACCAAAGCCATGGCGCTGCTGGGCGCGTTGCGCACCGGGGCCATTGATATGATTGCCACCACGGCGCAGAACATCCGCACGCTGTTGAGTATGACCAAATAAAGATATGGTGGGCTGGCCCTGAATGAAGGTCAGCCCCTGCATTCCAAGCGGGATATGCCTTTTCCCGTCGCCCCGTATCGTTGAACTCATCCCGTTTTCTTCCCCAAACTATGCACTCCCTCAAGTTTTTCACCCGTCCTGCCCTCCTATACTGAGCAGTTGTACCCCTACATAAAAAAGGATCCTGCTAATGGACGAACAGTTAAAACAGAGTGCGCTCGATTTTCATCAATTCCCGGTTCCCGGAAAAATTCAGGTTTCCCCTACTAAGCCCCTTGCCACCCAGCGCGACCTGGCACTGGCCTATTCTCCCGGCGTAGCCGCCCCGTGCCTGGAGATTGCTGCTGATCCCTCTGCTGCCGATAAATATACTGCCCGCGCCAACCTGGTGGCCGTCATCTCTAACGGGACGGCGGTGCTGGGGCTGGGGAACATCGGCGCGCTGGCCAGTAAGCCGGTGATGGAAGGGAAAGGGGTGCTGTTTAAAAAATTTGCCGGTATCGACGTGTTCGATATCGAAGTGGATGAGCTGGATCCTGACAAACTGATCGAGGTGGTCGCTGCGCTGGAGCCGACCTTTGGCGGCATCAACCTGGAGGATATCAAAGCCCCCGAGTGTTTTTATATTGAGAAGAAGCTGCGCGAGCGCATGAATATCCCGGTGTTCCACGACGACCAGCACGGTACGGCCATCATCTGTACCGCCGCCGTGATGAACGGCCTGCGGGTGGTGAAAAAAAGTATTTCCGACGTGCGGCTGGTGGTCTCAGGGGCCGGGGCATCGGCAATCGCCTGCCTCAATCTGCTGGTGGCGCTGGGTATGCAGAAGCACAATATCGTGGTCTGTGACTCAAAAGGGGTGATTTACCAGGGGCGTGAAACCCCGATGGCAGAGACCAAAGCGGCCTATGCAGTGGCTGACAGCGGCAGGCGCACACTGCTGGAGGTGATTGACGGAGCGGATATTTTCCTGGGCTGCTCCGGGCCGAAGGTGATGACGCAGGAGATGGTGAAAAGCATGGCGCGCGACCCGCTGATCCTCGCGCTGGCCAACCCGGAGCCGGAAATCCTGCCGCCGCTGGCGAAAGAAGTCCGCCCGGACGCCATCATCTGCACCGGCCGTTCTGACTTCCCTAACCAGGTGAACAATGTGCTGTGCTTCCCGTTTATCTTCCGGGGGGCGCTGGACGTCGGTGCTACCGCCATCAATGAAGAGATGAAGCTGGCGGCGGTGCATGCCATCGCCGAGCTGGCGCTGGCAGAGCAGAGCGATGTGGTGGCCTCGGCCTATGACGATCAGGAGCTGTCGTTTGGCCCGGACTACCTGATCCCTAAACCGTTTGATCCGCGTCTGATCGTGCAGATTGCGCCCGCGGTGGCGAAGGCGGCGATGGACTCCGGTGTGGCGCGACGGCCGATCGCCGACTTTGATGCCTACCGTGAAAAGCTGATGGAGTTTGTCTACAAAACCAATCTGTTCATGAAGCCGGTGTTCTCGCAGGCGCGGAAAGATCCGAAGCGCGTGGTGCTGGCCGAAGGGGAAGAGGCGCGCGTTCTGCACGCCACCCAGGAACTGGTGACGCTGGGGCTGGCAAAACCGATCCTGATCGGCCGTCCGAGCGTTATTGAGATGCGCCTGCAGAAGCTGGGGCTGAAAATTGAGGCCGGTAAAGATTTCGACGTGGTGAATAACGAGTCCGATCCCCGTTTTAAAGAATACTGGAACGAGTATTACCAGATCATGAAACGACGCGGCGTATCCCCCCAGCAGGCGCAGCGTGATGTGATCGGCAATCCGACCCTGATCGGGGCGATTATGGTTCACCGGGGGGAAGCGGATGCGCTGATCTGCGGTACCGTTGGGGATTACCGCCAGCATTACGACATTGTTGAAAAGCTGTTTGGCTTCCGCCCGGATGTCAAAGTGGCTGGCGCGATGAATGCGCTGGAGCTGCCGAGCGGCAATACCTTTATTGCCGATACGTACGTTAACGAAGATCCGACGCCGGAACAGCTGGCCGAACTCACGCTGATGGCCGCCGAAACGGTGCGCCGCTTTGGCATAGAACCAAAGGTCGCACTACTTTCCCACTCCAGCTTTGGGGCGTCTGATGCCCCGGCCGCGCGAAAAATGCGCGACACGCTGGCGCTGGTCAAAGCACGCGCGCCTGACCTGGAAATCGACGGAGAGATGCACGGTGATGCTGCGCTGGTTGAGAGCATTCGCCAGGATTTGATGCCGGACAGCCCGCTAAAAGGATCGGCGAATATCCTGATTATGCCGAACGTGGAAGCCGCGCGCATCAGCTACAACCTGCTGCGCGTCTCCTGCTCTGACGGGGTGACGGTCGGGCCGGTACTGATGGGGATGGCGAAGCCGGTGCACGTGCTGACCCCCATCTCATCGGTCAGACGCATCGTCAATATGGTCGCGCTGGCGGTTGTGGAGGCCCAGACCGCGCCGCTGTAAGCCAAAACGCCGGGCAATCTGCCCGGCGTTCTTGTTTATATCCACGCTTTAACTGGCAGGAAGTCGCGATAAAGTGCGGCTTCCGGGCTGCCTTCTTCCGGATGATAGTCATATTCCCAGCGCACCAGCGGCGGCATCGACATCAGAATCGACTCGGTACGTCCACCGGTTTGCAGGCCGAACAGCGTGCCGCGATCCCATACCAGATTAAACTCGACGTAGCGGCCCCGGCGGTAAAGCTGGAAGTCGCGCTCACGTTCGCCCCAGGTGAGGGTTTTACGGCGCTCAACAATGGGCAGATAAGCGTCGGTAAAGCCGTTTCCTACCGCCTGCATAAAGCGGAAGCTCTGGTCAAAGTCAGGCGTATTCAGGTCGTCAAAGAACAGCCCGCCAATGCCACGCTGCTCGTTGCGATGTTTCAGGTGGAAATAGTCATCGCACCATTTTTTATAGCGCGGATAGACATCCTGGCCAAACGGCTGACAGAGATCGGCGGCGGTCTGATGCCAGTGGATGGCATCTTCTTCAAAGCCGTAGTAGGGCGTCATATCAAAGCCACCGCCGAACCACCACACCGGATCAGCACCCGGTTTTTCAGCAATAAAGAAACGCACGTTGGCGTGGCTGGTAGGAATGTACGGGTTCTCCGGGTGGATCACCAGCGACACGCCCAGCGCCTCAAAGCTGCGACCGGCCAGCTCGGGACGGTGCGCGGTGGCAGAGGCGGGCATGGCGTCGCCGTGGACGTGGGAGAAATTGACGCCCGCCTGCTCGAACACCCGGCCCTGGCGCAGCACGCGGCTGCGTCCGCCGCCGCCGCCCGGCCGCTCCCAGCTGTCTTCGGCAAACTGGGCTTCGCCGTCGGCCTGCGCCAGCTTGCGACAGATGTCATCCTGAAGGTTGAGCAAAAACTGTTTTACCTGGGCGATATCCGGTGCGTTCATAAAAAAATCCTGTGACTAAAAGACGCGGGGATTATATACCCAAAAGAATTCGAGTGGCAGCCAGCGTATCCGCGGCCTGGCGTCTCCCGGTTTTATCCTGTTCATTCAGCCCATACGCCGGGTGGCATCGTACTCGTCAAAAAAGCTGACGATACCGTCGGCAATCGCCCCGGCAATCTTCTGACGGAAAGCCGTGGTGCCGAGCAGTTTCTCTTCGGCGGGGTTGGTAATGAAGGAGGTTTCCACCAGCACCGATGGGATCGAGGGGGATTTCAGCACCGCGAATGCGGCCTGTTCAGTATGCTGGCTGTGCAGATGATGAACCGGGCGAATCTGTCCCAGCACGTGTTTGCCGAGGATCAGACTATTTTTAATGGTATCGGTCTGCACCAGGTCAAACAGCACCTGTTGCAGATAGTGATCTTTAGCCGCCGCCCGGACGCCGCCCACCTCATCGGCCGCATTTTCCCGCTGCGAAAGATAGCGGGCCATGGTACTGCTGGCACCACGATTGGACAGGGCAAAGACGGAGGCACCGTTGGCGGTCGGGCTGGTAAAGCCGTCGGCATGAACCGACATAAACAGATCGGCCCCGTGCTGATGGGCAATTTCCACGCGTTCACCCAGCGGAATAAAGTGGTCGCTTTCCCGCGTCAGGCGAACCTCGATACGGGGGTGCTCGCTGAGCAGGTGACGGATGTGCTGAGCAATCTCCAGAACCACATGCTTCTCTTCTGACCCCTGATGACCCACCGCGCCGGAATCAATGCCGCCGTGCCCCGGATCAATCATCACAATACGTTTACCGCTGGCGGGACGCGGTGGCGGGGGGCTGGATTGCTTATGCGGGCGCGGGCGTATGCGCAGGGTCGCGTCCTCCTCTGCCGCGCGGGCCGGGCCATTGGTCAGCAGCGCAAGCGCCAGACCGGAAAGCAGTAGCTGGCGGCGGGTGGTCAGCGGCGTCAGGTGGGTTAATTTCTTCATGGCAGATCCTGGGGGCAAAAAGTGCTTATTGTTATATCGTAACAATGGGTCGGCGGCGAGGAGGGAACTATTGCAGGCTTTTTCCATGTATTTCAGGACAATAATCCCTCTTCCTGCGTTTTTTTTCTGCCTGGCGGGCGAACGGACTTGCACCCGCAGAAGAATGCGTGATAATCAGCAAATTATGCTTAACCACAGGGCAAACTCCATGGAAATCCGCGCATTCCGGCAAGATGATTTTGAAGAAGTAATGACGCTTTGGGAGCGTTGCGATTTGTTACGGCCATGGAACGATCCCGAGATGGATATCGAGCGCAAGCTGAACCACGATCCGGACCTTTTCATGGTCGCGGTGGTGGGCGGGGAAATCGTCGGGACGCTGATGGGCGGATACGACGGGCATCGCGGGTCGGCCTACTACCTGGGCGTGCATCCTGATTATCAGGGGCGTGGCTTTGCTAATGCACTGATTAATCGCCTGGAGAAAAAACTGATTGCCCGGGGCTGTCCGAAGATCAACGTGATGGTGCGGGAAGAGAACGATGCCGTCATCGGGTTCTACGAAAAGCTGGAGTATGAAACGCAGGACAGCCAGCTGTTAGGCAAGCGCCTGATTGAAGACCGCGAGTACTGAGTGACGACGTTGTCCTATTCCCCTGATGATTATGATGCGAAAGGCCAGCTGCGTCTGCCGCTGAGTTTTTGGGCCATCCTGCTGCTGCAGGCCCGTACCTGGGTACTGTTTGTGATGGCCGGTGCATCGCGACAGCAGGGGGCAGACCTGCTGGCGCTGTTTTATCCTGATAACCACACGTTCTGGCTGGGGCTGGCTTTTGGTGTTCCGGCGGCTGTCGGGCTGCTGCTGACCGGCTACCGGCAGCGCCTGCCGCGCCTGTGGCAGGCATGGCGCTGGGTGATGGTGCTGACGCTGGTGGTTACCCTGCTGGCGCAGCTGGTGATGCAGTGGCAGGAGGAGGACCCGACGACAGAGTTGCTGCTGCTGGTGACCCTTGCTGATGGCCTGGCGCTGGTAGCACTGCTTTTTTACCGCCGTCTGACTGACTGCTTCGATCCGGCTAAAAATCATTAAATAAAACTTTTTTGCCTGCCGGCACTCCAAGCAGGTAAGCAAGGACCCTGTTCATACACTGGAGTTGTCATGAAAACTATTCGCCCGGCGCTGTTGATCGCCACCTTAATGCTGGCTGGCTGTGCCGGTTCCTCTTCTGACGCGCCGCGCAGCGACTCATCTTCCACCTGGTGGAACCCGGTCTCCTGGTCGTGGTCCAGCCTGTCACCGACGCACTGGTTTGGCTCTTCGCTGACCCTCTCTGAGCGCGGCCTGGGTGAGGTCAACGGCAGTACCCTGATGCAGCACGACGTACTGAACGATGCCCTGGGTAATAATTATCATCTGCGGCAGGGGATGCGCACCACTGACGGAACGATTGAGCGGTTCTGGCAGGGGGTGGACAGTGAGAAGCAGCAAAAAGTGGAGCTGGTAGGGGACACCACCGTTAACCGCATTGACGTCACGGACAGCGATGTCACCACCGAAAACGGCGTCAAGCTCGGCACGAAATTCAGTGAGCTGTACAGTAAAGCCTTTGGTGCCTGTGAGAAAGGCCACGGCGCAGACCGTGCTAACGTGGAGTGTAAAGCGCCGGGCAGCCAGCACATCAGCTTTGTGTTCAGCGGCGACTGGCACGGGCCGCAGGGACTGATGCCCTCTGATGACACGCTGAAAACCTGGACGTTAAGCAAGATGATTTGGCGGCGTTAGTGCGCCGCATTTAAAGTCCGCATAAAACATGCGTTTAAACATTCTCCTGGCAGTGGGTTGAGGTATCCTGTTCTGAAAAATCGATCGGAACTGACCTGAACACCAGGAGAATGCAGCATGTCCCCTTTCCAGAGCGGTATTTTATTAGAACACCGCCGTTTTGCTATCTACCTTGAAGCCATGGCCGGGAGCGATCTTGCCGCCCTACGCGATGGCAGCCACCGTTTTCTTCAGCAGCTGGAACAGCTGCAACAGCGCTATCCTGATGCCGGACTGGGGGCCGTTTTAGCCTTTGGTCAGGCCCTGTGGAATGACCTCTGCCCGGGCCACCGCTGTGCTGAACTGAAAGACTTTCAGCCGCTGGGTAAAGGGATGGCACCGGCCACCCAGCGTGACCTGCTTATCCATATTCAGTCGCTGCGCCATGATGTCAACTTCAGCCTGGCGCAGGCGGCCCTGGCCGCGTTTGGCGATGCCATCCGCATTGTGGAAGAAACCCACGGCTTTCGCTGGACGGAAGAGCGCGACCTCAGCGGTTTTGTCGACGGTACTGAAAACCCGCAGGGCGCGCAGCGCCAGACAGTCGCGATTATCGCCAGCGGCGATAATGCCGGCGGAAGCTACGTCTTCAGCCAGCGCTGGCAGCATAATCTGGTCATGTTTAACCGCCTTCCGGTGGTGAAACAGGAGCAGATAATTGGCCGCACCAAAGAGAGCAATGAAGAACTGGAAGGCGATGCGCGTCCGGCGACGTCCCATGTGGCACGTGTCGATCTGAAAGAGGACGGCAGAGGGCTGAAAATTCTGCGTCAGAGCCTGCCGTACGGCACGGCCAGCGGCACCCATGGCCTGTTTTTCCTCGCCTACTGCGCCACGCTGCATAATATTGAACAGCAGCTGTTGAGCATGTTTGGCGAAACCGACGGTAAGTTTGATGCCATGCTGCGGTTTACTAAACCGGTCAGCGGCAGTTATTTTTATGCACCATCACTGGCGCAGCTTGCCGCACTGTCATTCAGCACCGGGTCGACCTCTGCGTAGGCCGACCACCACGCAGCATCCCGGCAGGGGCGGGCCTTTTTTCTGCCCGCCCCGTGTGAAGGGGAAACGCCAGCCGTGATGCAGACCTTTTTCTGACGATGACGTTTTATTCCCGCCCGCTGCATATTCAATTCCACACCCTTATAGCGTTTTCTGCTTGCAAAGCACCAAACGGTATATAAAACCGTTACAGCTTTTACCCTGGTTATAAATAAACTGAACAGACTTCAGGCCGGTGAGCCGGTAATTCTCTCAGGGTGCATAATGACGTTACCAACGGTAAAAAAATTCGTATCAGCCTCCGCGCTGGCGTTACTGCTGAGTTCCGGCGCGCAGGCCACCGAGCTGTTAAACAGCTCGTATGACGTCTCACGCGAGCTGTTTACCGCCCTGAACGCACCGTTTGAACAGCAGTGGGCGCAGCAGCATCCCGGCGACACGCTGACCATCAAACAGTCTCATGCCGGGTCGTCGAAACAGGCGCTGGCTATTCTGCAGGGCCTGAAAGCCGACGTCGTGACCTATAACCAGGTGACCGATGTCCAGGTGCTGCATGATAAAGGCAGGCTGATCCCGGCTGACTGGCAGCAGCGTCTGCCGAATGCCAGTTCACCGTTCTACTCCACCATGGCGTTCCTGGTGCGTAAGGGTAATCCGAAGAACATCCATGACTGGAGCGATCTGGTGCGTGACGATGTCAAACTGATCTTCCCGAATCCCAAAACCTCAGGCAATGCCCGCTATACCTATCTGGCCGCCTGGGGAGCGTTCGACCGCGCCGACGGTAAAGATAAGGCGAAAACGGAACAGCAGATGACGCAGTTTCTGAAAAATGTTGAAGTCTTTGATACCGGTGGACGCGGGGCGACCACGACGTTTGTTGAGCGTGGCCTGGGCGATGTGCTGATCAGCTTTGAGTCTGAGGTGAACACCATCCGTCAGCAGTACGCCAAAGACGGCTATGAAGTGATCGTGCCAAAAACCAATATTCTGGCCGAGTTTCCGGTGGCCTGGGTCGATAAAAATGTCGCCAGTAACCACACAGAAGAAGCCGCCAAAGCCTATCTGAATTATCTCTATACCCCGGCTGCGCAGCAAATCATCACCCAGTTTTACTATCGGGTGAATAACCCGAAGATGATGGCGCAGCAGAAAGATCGTTTCCCCCAGACGGAGCTGTTCCGCGTTGACGATGAGTTTGGCAGCTGGGACCAGGTGATGAAAACCCATTTTGTCAGCGGTGGCGAACTGGATAAGTTGTTAGCGGCGGGGCGGTAGTGATGTTTTCAGCAAGCAGTAAACGTGTCCTGCCCGGGTTTGGTATCAGCCTGGGCAGCAGCCTTTTCTTCACCTGTCTGATCCTGCTGCTGCCGATCAGCGCGCTGCTGATGCAGCTGTCGCAGATGACCCTGGCGCAGTACTGGGAGGTGGTCACCAACCCGCAGGTTATGGCCGCCTATGAGGTAACGCTGCTGGCGGCAGGTGTGGCTTCGATCTTTAATGCCGTGTTCGGGATGCTGATGGCGTGGATCCTGACGCGTTACCGTTTCCCGGGGCGTACGCTGCTGGACGGCCTGATGGACCTGCCGTTTGCACTGCCGACGGCGGTAGCCGGCCTGACGCTGGCGGGTCTGTTCTCGGTGAACGGCTGGTACGGCGAATGGCTGGCCCAGTTTGGCATCAAAGTCTCCTATACCTGGCTCGGTATTGCGGTGGCGATGGCCTTTACCAGCATCCCGTTTGTGGTACGCACTGTTCAGCCGGTACTGGAAGAGCTGGGGCCGGAATATGAAGAGGCGGCTGAAACCCTGGGGGCAACGCCGTGGCAGAGCTTCCGTCGCGTGATCCTGCCGGAAGTCGGCCCGGCGCTGCTGGCCGGAACGGCGCTGTCGTTTACCCGCAGTCTGGGCGAGTTTGGCGCAGTGATTTTCATTGCAGGCAACATTGCCTGGAAGACAGAAGTGACCTCGCTGATGATCTTCGTGCGCCTGCAGGAGTTTGACTATCCGGCGGCCAGTGCGATCGCCTCGGTAATCCTGGCCGCTTCCCTGCTGCTTCTGTTTGCGATAAACACCTTACAAAGCCGCTTTGGCCGTCGTATTGGAGGTCACTAATGGCTGATGTTACCGATTTGCGGGGCAGCGGGCGCGCCCGAGTTCAGTGGGGAAAATGGCTGCTAATTGGCCTCGGCATGCTGATCTCCCTGCTGCTGCTGGTGATCCCCCTGGTGGCCATTTTTACCGCCGCCCTTTCTGAGGGGCTGATGGCCACCTTCGCCAACCTGGGCGATTCAGATATGCTGCACTCCATCTGGCTGACCGTGCTGATTGCGCTGATTACGGTGCCGGTTAACCTGGTGTTTGGTACGCTGCTGGCCTGGCTGGTCACGCGCTTTACCTTCCCTGGACGCCAGCTGCTGCTGACGTTGTTTGATATTCCTTTCGCCGTGTCGCCGGTGGTCGCCGGGCTGATGTACCTGCTGTTCTGGGGCGTCAACGGTTCTGCAGGTGGCTGGCTGGATGCCCACAATATCCAGCTGATGTTCTCATGGCCTGGGATGGCGATGGTGACTATTTTTGTCACCTGCCCGTTCGTGGTGCGTGAGCTGGTGCCGGTGATGTTAAGCCAGGGCAGCCACGAGGATGAAGCCGCCGTTCTGCTGGGCGCATCGGGCTGGAAAATGTTCTGGCGCGTGACCTTACCGAATATTCGCTGGGCGCTGCTCTATGGCATCGTGCTGACTAATGCCCGCGCCATCGGGGAGTTTGGTGCCGTATCGGTGGTTTCAGGGTCGATTCGCGGTGAAACTTATACGCTGCCGTTGCAGGTTGAATTGCTGCATCAGGATTACAACACCGTCGGGGCCTTTACCGCCGCCGCGCTGCTGACCCTGATGGCGATAGTCACGTTGTTTTTAAAGAGTGCAGTGCAGTGGCGGTTAGAAAGCCAGAGCAAGCGTCTGCAACAGGAGGGGAACCATGAGCATTGAAATCAGTAACATTAATAAATCCTTCGGCAGGACCAAAGTCCTGAACGATATTTCACTGGATATCCCTTCCGGGCAAATGGTCGCGCTGCTGGGGCCATCCGGCTCCGGGAAAACCACACTGCTGCGTATTATCGCCGGACTGGAAAACCAGAACAGCGGACGGCTGAGTTTCCACGGTAAAGACGTGAGCCGGGTTCACGCCCGTGACCGTCAGGTGGGCTTTGTCTTTCAGCACTATGCGCTGTTCCGCCATATGACCGTTTTCGACAATATTGCCTTTGGGCTGACGGTGCTACCGCGCCGCGAACGCCCGTCTTCCGCCGAGATTAAACAGAAAGTGACGCGCCTGCTGGAGATGGTGCAGCTGGGCCATCTGGCGGGCCGTTTTCCGGCACAACTTTCCGGTGGACAGAAGCAGCGTGTTGCCCTGGCGCGTGCGCTGGCGGTAGAACCGCAGATCCTGCTGCTGGATGAACCTTTTGGCGCGCTGGATGCTCAGGTGCGAAAAGAGCTGCGCCGCTGGCTGCGTCAGCTGCACGAAGAGCTGAAATTTACCAGCGTGTTTGTCACCCACGATCAGGAAGAGGCGATGGAAGTGGCTGATCGCGTCGTGGTGATGAGCCAGGGTAATATTGAACAGGTCGGCACCCCGGATGATGTCTGGCGCGATCCGGCCACCCGTTTTGTACTGGAGTTTCTGGGCGAGGTGAACCGCTTTGATGGGGAAGTGCATGGCTCCCAGTTCCACGTTGGTGCCCATCACTGGCCGCTGGGCTATGCCCCGGCGCATCAGGGCGCGGTAGAATTGTTCCTGCGTCCGTGGGAAATCGACGTTAGCCGTCAGAGCAGCCTAGAAACGCCGCTGCCTGCCCAGGTGCTGGAAGTCAGCCCGCGCGGCCACTACTGGCAGTTGGTGGTGGTGCCCGCCGACTGGAGCGGAGAGCCGGTGACGGTCGTGATGGACGGAGACCAGCTGGCACCCGTTCGGGGCGAACGTCTGTTCCTGGGGCTGCAACATGCCCGCCTCTATAACGGGACGACGCCGTTACGGCCTGTTGCCTTTGCACAAAGCGCCTGATATTTTTCTCTGACAGTATTTTGCCAGCAAGGGGTCGGGTTTTCCGGCCCTTTGCCATTTCATGCCGGGAACCGTACCTTGACCACACTCGAAAATACCATCGGCAATACGCCGCTGATCAGGCTCCAGCGTCTGACGCCCGCCAATGGCAGCGAGATCTGGCTGAAGCTGGAAGGCAATAACCCGGCCGGCTCGGTGAAAGATCGCGCGGCGCTGTCGATGATCCAGCAGGCAGAGCTGCGCGGGGAAATTCACCCCGGCGACGTGTTGATCGAAGCGACCAGTGGCAACACCGGCATCGCGCTGGCGATGATCGCCGCCATGAAGGGCTACGTCTTAAAACTGCTGATGCCGGACAACATGAGCATTGAGCGCCAGGCAGCCATGCGCGCCTATGGGGCCGAGCTGATCCTGGTGAGCCGCGAGCAGGGAATGGAAGGGGCGCGGGATCTGGCACAGGAGATGGCGGCACGCGGTGAGGGAAAAGTGCTGGACCAGTTTAATAATCCGGATAATCCGCTGGGGCATTATCTGACCACCGGACCGGAGATCTGGCAGCAGACGGCAGGGCGTCTGACCCATTTCGTTTCCAGCATGGGCACCACGGGGACCATTACCGGCGTCGGACACTACCTGAAAGAGCAGAATCAGACGATAAAGATTGTCGGCCTGCAGCCGTCAGAGGGCAGCAGCATTCCCGGCATTCGCCGCTGGCCGGCCGCTTATCTGCCGGGTATTTTTCGCCCGGAGCTGGTGGACCAGGTGATGGATATGGCCCAGCAGGACGCGGAGCAGACCATGCGGCTGCTCGCCCGGCGTGAAGGGATCTTCTGTGGCGTCAGCTCCGGCGGAGCCGTAGCGGGTGCGCTGCGCATTGCAGAAGCGCATCCCGGCAGCATCATTGTGGCTATCGTCTGCGATCGTGGCGATCGTTATCTCTCCACTGGCGTCTACTGATCCCTTCTTTACTCTTTCAGCGGCGGAATTCTCTGCCGCTGCTTGTCTCAAATCCGTCCTGACACTTTCCCGTGCCGTTGAGTAGACTGTAAGGATTAGGTAAAAGCGGCTGCGGACTCGTCAGGAACAGGCGAAAATAGCGGCGATACCATTGAGAGATCCCCTATGAAAATTTTACTGGTCGATGATGACCTCGAACTGGGCACCATGCTCAGTCAGTACCTGATTGCCGAAGGATTTGATGCTTCACTGGTGTTAACGGGAAAGGCGGGGGTGGAAGGGGCGCTCTCCGGCGGCTACAGCGCCATGATCCTCGATATTATGCTGCCTGATATGAGCGGCATTGATGTGCTGCGTCAGGTGCGCCAGCATGGCCGCCTGCCGGTGATTATGCTGACGGCAAAGGGCGATAATATCGACCGGGTCATCGGGCTGGAGATGGGCGCTGATGACTATATGCCCAAACCCTGCTACCCGCGTGAGCTGGTGGCACGCCTGCGTGCAGTGCTGCGACGCGTGGAAGAGCAGCCGACGGTGACTGAGAATAAGGCGTTGATTAGCTGGGGTGCGCTGACGCTGAATCCGGCAACGCGCATCAGTGAATGGCAGAAAAAACCCTTTGATCTTACCGCCTCTGAATTCAATCTGCTGGATCTGCTGCTGCGTTCCCCAGACCGCGTGGTGTCGAAAGACGAGCTGTCGGAAAAAGGCCTCGGGCGGCCGCGTGAAGCCTACGATCGCAGTGTCGACGTCCACATCAGTAACATTCGCCAGAAGCTGGCCGCGCTGACCCAGGATACCATCACTATCGAGACGGTGCGCAGCATCGGTTACCGTATCCGATGAAAACCGGTTTCCGTGGCTTTCTGTTCTGGAAGATCCTGCTGGGCTTCTGGCTGACCTACATTGTAATTACCCAGCTGCTGTGGCTGGGGTTCAGCCTGTACGGGAAACATCATGAGCCCCCTGAAAACAGAGCAACAAAGCGTATTGTTAACCTGCAGATGACCTCGGCAGTGTCGGTGCTGCAGCGCGGTGGGCTGGAAGCGCTGAATGATATGATGGTGGACTGGCCGCCCAACGACCGGCGTTTTTTCTCGGTAAAGCTGATGGCCAGACCGCCCCTGCGGACGGAGTCCCGCGATGATTTAAACCGTGATCTGGCACCGGGAGCTTTCCCCCGGGAAGTCATTGAATGGGTGACCGGGGCCGATGGTCGCCAGTATCAGCTGCGCTACGACGTGGCGGGCCTGCGCGCCGACAGTACCCTGGGCGGCCATCCGCGCAGTATTCTTAATATGCCGGAGCCCCTGTTTATTGTCGGGGCAGCCTGCGGGCTGTTGTTCAGCCTTTTCCTGGCCTGGAACCTGACGCGTCCGATGCGCCAGCTACGCGCCGGATTTGCCCGGGTCTCCGCAGGCGATCTGTCCGTTCGCCTGCTGCCGCAGATGCGCCGCAGGCACGATGAGTTTTCCGTGGTGGCGCAGGAGTTCGATGCGATGGTTGAACGGCTGTCGGTGCTGGTTAAGGCGCGCGAAGAGTTGCTGCACGATGTTTCCCATGAGCTGCGGTCCCCGCTTGCCCGCCTGCAGCTGGCGACGGGACTGGCCCGTCAGACGCCGGGATCCGTTGACGCCTCGCTTGATCGTATTGATGAAGAGGCGCGTCGCCTGGATAAGATGATCGGCGAATTACTCACGCTGTCGCGGGCAGAACATCAGACCCTGCCCGATGAGCAATATTTCGATCTGCTGGGGCTGCTGAAGGCCGTTGTCAATGACGCGCGCTATGAAGCACAGGTCCCCGGCGTGGAGATCCTGTTTAACGCCGATGAACAGCAGGATTACACGGTCAAGGGGGAGGCAAACCTGATCCGTTCTGCCGTAGAAAACGTGATACGCAATGCGCTACGCTTTTCCGGTAACGGGCAGCAGGTGGTTATCGGCCTGCATCAGGAGCAGGACTGGCTGGTGATCGGCGTGCGTGATTTCGGCCCGGGGGTTGAGGCTGACAAGCTTTCCAGTATATTTGACCCCTTTGTCCGCGTTAACTCGCCCCTGTCCGGCAAAGGCTATGGGCTGGGCTTGTCCATCGTGCGTAAAGTGGTGATCGCCCATCAGGGTGAGGTCAGTGCCGCCAACGCCCGCGATGGCGGGCTGGAACTGACTCTGCGTTTGCCGCACTGGGTAGTCTGAGCCCGCTTCAGCGCAGAGGGGATAATTGACTGAGGGGAAGAGGATGAACACAGCGGCCAGTGCCAGACAGCAGGAAATTCAGCGGATCGTCGATGCGCTGTCAACGGCGATTGCGCTGCACCGGCTCACGCCCGGTACCCGGCTGGTTGAAGCACAGATTGTCGAGGTGCTGTCGGCCAACCGGAACCACGTGCAGGCAGCCCTTCAGCGGCTGGCATTGCAGCACATTGTGACTATCTCGCCAAATCGTGGGGCGAGGGTGGCCCAGCCGGAAGCGCGTGAGGCACATGAAGTGTTTATCGCCCGTCGGGCGTTAGAGCGTGCGATGCTTGCCGGCATCAGCGTTGAAAAGATGGCGAAGCATGAACAGGAGCTTGACGCCCACTTTCAGGCGGAGCGGGAGGCGATCGCGGGAAACGATCGCCGCGATATCATCCGGGTTCTCAGCCATTTCCACCTGCTGCTGGCCCGGATCAGCGACAACCGGGTGCTGAGTGAAATGCTCGACAACCTGCTGGTGCGCAGCTCGCTGATTGTTGCCCTGTACCAGCGTAATGAAACCCCGGCCTGCCAGTGTGATGAACATCTTGCTGTGGTATCCGCGCTGAGGGCAGGGGCGGTCGCCCGCGCGCAGGCAATTATGGATGAGCATTTGCATCATCTGGAGCGGCAGCTGGCGCTGGAGGAGGGGCCGCAGGCCTCATTCAGCCTGCGCGATGCACTGACCCAGTAACCGGTAATCAGCCATAAAAAAAGCCCCCTGACCGAAATCAGAGGGCTTTTTAACGATGACGGCTGTTACTTCTTGATGCGGATAACCGGGGTTTCACCCACTACAACATTACCCGTCAGCTTAACCAGCTCTTTGATCTCATCCATATTGGAGATCACGACCGGGGTCAGCGTTGATTTTGCTTTCTCTTCCAGCAGCGCCAGATCGAACTCGATCACCACGTCGCCTTTTTTGACTTTCTGACCTTCTTCAGCGATGCGTTTAAAGCCTTCGCCTTTCAGTTCAACCGTATCAATCCCGAAGTGGACGAACAGCTCAATGCCGTTGTCAGATTCGATGGAAAAAGCATGATTGGTTTCGAAAATTTTACCAATGGTACCATCGACCGGCGCAACCATTTTATTGCCGGTAGGTTTGATAGCGATACCATCGCCAACAATTTTCTCTGCAAACACTACATCCGGCACGTCTTCGATATTGACGATTTCACCCGACAGGGGGGCTACGATCTCGATAGTGCCTGATGCGGAATCAGACTTATCGCCAAAAAGTTTTGAAAACAAACCCATGTTCTTCTCCTAAGCAGTAATTTTGGGCCAGCGTGTCTCTAACTCAGCAGAGTGTTTTTTCTTCAATGAACTTATTGACCAGGTTCATCAACTCGTCCGCTGTAGGTTGAGCAAGAGCCTGCTCTGCCAATGCCTTCGCATCTTCAAAATTCGTATTACGAATAATTTTCTTGATGCGTGGAATAGAAATGGCACTCATGCTGAATTCGTCCAGCCCCATTCCCAATAACAGTAGTGTAGCACGTTCGTCGCCTGCCAGCTCACCACACATGCCTGTCCATTTACCTTCGGCATGAGAAGCATCAATAACTTGCTTGATCAGCGTCAGTACAGAAGGAGACATTGGGTTGTAGAGATGGGAAATCAGGTCATTACCACGGTCAACTGCCAGAGTATACTGCGTCAGGTCGTTTGTCCCAATACTGAAGAAATCAACTTCTTTCGCCAGGTGGTGAGCAATCACGGCTGAAGCCGGTGTTTCCACCATAATGCCCACTTCGATGCTTTCGTCGAAGGCTTTGCCTTCTTCGCGCAGCTGCGCTTTCAGCGTTTCCAGCTCGGCTTTCAGGAAGCGCACTTCCTCAACGGCGATAATCATTGGGAACATGATACGCAGTTTGCCGAAGGCAGAAGCTCGCAGGATAGCGCGCAGCTGGGCGTGGAGAATTTCAGGACGGTCCATGGCGATACGGATCGCGCGCCAGCCGAGGAACGGGTTATCTTCTTTCGGCAGGTTCATATACGGCAGGTCTTTATCACCGCCGATATCCATGGTACGGACAATCACCGCCTGCGCACCGACGGCTTCAGCCACGGCTTTATACGCCTGGAACTGCTCATCTTCCGTCGGCAGGGATTCACGGTCCATAAACAGGAATTCGGTACGGTACAGGCCAACACCTTCAGCGCCGTTACGTTCTGCACCGGCGACATCGCGCACGGTACCGATGTTCGCGCATACTTCTACCTGATGGCCGTCGAGCGTAATCGCCGGTAGATCTTTCAGTTTCGCCAGCTCGTTTTTCTCGCTGAGATACTGATGGGCTACGGCTTTCAGCTCTTCGATTTTTTCAGCGGTCGGGTTAACGTACACCTGATTATTAACGCCATCGAGGATCAGGAAATCGTCATTTTTTACCTGACTGGTCACATCACCGGTGCCGACGATAGCAGGCAGTTCCAGAGAACGCGCCATGATCGAGGTGTGCGACGTGCGGCCACCGATATCGGTGATAAAGCCCAGCACTTTGTTCAGGTTCAGCTGTGCCGTTTCTGACGGGGTCAGATCTTTTGCAATCAGCAATACTTCTTCATTGATGGCGCTGAGATCAACGATATGCAGGCCAAGAATGTTTTGCAGCAGGCGTTTACCGATATCACGCACGTCGGCAGCACGCTCTTTCAGATACTCGTCATCGAGCTCTTCCAGTGCCTTAGCCTGACCTTCAATGACAGAAAAGGCAGCAGCATCCGCAGTGGCATGCTCGTCTTTGATCAGGGCGATGATTTCCTGCTCCAGTTCTTCATCTTCCAGCAGCATAATATGCCCTTCGAAGATCGCTTCTTTCTCTTCACCGAAGGTTTCCCCGGCTTTGATTTTGATCGCTTCCAGCTGCACGGCAGCCTTTTTACGACCATCAAGAAAACGTTGAACTTCCTGATCGACCTGGTCGGCAGAAATCTTTTTCCGGTTGATGATAATCTCATCTTCTTTCAGCAGAAGCGCCTTGCCGAAAGCGATACCCGGTGATGCTAAAATGCCTGAAATCATAACCCTACCTTTTCATTCTTTGAAAATCATCTGAGGCGAAGAACCGCGGATGACTGCATCGGTTAATCCACTCAGCGAGCCGGACAGCACATACCGTCTGTTTCGTCAGCTTTTTGGCTAGTTTACGAAAACAACATCGCGAACGTACTGTTCGCGATCAATATTGCTTACTCATGTCCGGAAAAACGTCGCTGGACTAGCTGGAAAGCGAATGGATTACTCCAGTTCCGCCATCAGTTTAACCAGATGCTCTACGGCTTTCTGCTCATCTTCGCCTTCAGCTGACAGGGTAACGACAGTACCCTGAGTCAGACCCAGGGTCTGCAGTTTGAACAGGCTTTTCGCGCTGGCAGATTTACCGTTAGAGGTCACGGTGATTTCTGAGGCAAAAGCTTTCGCTTCTTTAACGAACTGAGCGGCTGGACGAGTGTGCAGGCCATTTGGTGCGGTAATGGTGACTTCTTGCTGGAACATTATGTTTCCCCAACTTAATTTGGTTTGGTGTTGTTGATCTAAAGTCTAGCCTGGTGGCTGAACTTTAGCCTGTAGTGAGTCGCGCTGGCATGGTACAAAGACTGGCCAAAAAATGCGCTGGTAAGGTGGAATGAACAGGGAGGATGAATGCGGAATTCCCTCTTGCTTTTCCACTACCCATTATGCCGCTATTTCGCGTTGTGCGCCAAACCAGTAAATCGATTCAGCTTGATCCAGTTCACGCGGCGATTAATTTTACGGATCGAAATAATTGGCAGCTTAAATACCAGACACCAGAGGGTAAAATCAATCGGTAGGGTGGTAAAAGTTTGAAGCAGCCCACAAAAAAGCACCCGAACGGGTGCTTTTTCAGACAATATCGGCGTTCTGGCACTACTGTTGCAGTTCTTTTTCAGTGAACAGATCGGCAAACAGAGCGGTAGAGAGATAGCGCTCACCGGAAGAGGGGAGGATTACGACGATATTTTTATTGGCGAAGGCCTCATCTTCCTGCAGTTTCAGCGCGGCGGCGACCGCAGCACCGGAAGAGATACCGGCCAGAATTCCTTCTTCTTCCATCAGGCGACGGGCGGTTGAAATCGCTTCTTCATTGGAGATAGCCACCACCCGATCCACCAGGTTGAGATCGAGGTTACCGGGAATAAAGCCCGCGCCAATGCCCTGGATTTTATGCGGGCCGGGCTTAATTTCTTCCCCGGCAATCGCCTGGGCAATCACCGGGGAGTCGGTCGGTTCGACCGCAACGGTGATCAGCGTTTTTTTGCCCTGGGTATTTTTGATGTAGCGGCTGACGCCGGTCAGCGTTCCGCCCGTACCGACACCGGCGATAAACACATCGACTTCACCATCGGTATCTTCCCAAATCTCCGGGCCGGTGGTCTTTTCATGAATTTCGGGGTTAGCCGGGTTGCTGAACTGCTGGAGGAGGACAAAGCGGTCTGGCGCGCTGGCCACAATCTCTTCTGCCTTGCTGATGGCACCCTTCATTCCTTTGGCCCCTTCCGTCAGCACCAGGTTAGCGCCCAGCGCTTTCAGCAGCTTACGGCGCTCAACGCTCATGGTTTCAGGCATGGTCAGCGTCAGCTTATAACCGCGTGCGGCGGCAACATAGGCCAGCGCAATACCGGTGTTACCGCTGGTCGGTTCGACCAGTTCAATACCCGGCTTCAGAATTCCGCGTTTCTCTGCGTCCCAAATCATATTGGCACCGATACGGCATTTGACACTGAAGCTAGGGTTACGCGACTCTACTTTTGCCAGAATGCGTCCATTACCGATGCGGTTCAGTCGAACCAGCGGCGTATGACCGATTGTTAAAGAGTTGTCTTCATAGATCTTACTCATAGCCCGTCCTTAACTGTATGAAATATTGGGAACGCTTAGAGCATACCTTGTTCATTTAGCCAGTGAAGTGAAGAAATCGTATATAGATATGTTCTGCCGAAATAAGGCCTGCCGAAATGGCATAAGCGCGAAATGACGGGCGAAATCATGGAAAATCCACGCTGCCCGTCGCGGGATTGGACAGGGGCGGGCCGGAAAGCGCGGCCCGCTGATCGGGTCCTATCGGTTCAGTGCCAGCTGCGGGCGGTATTTTTCTACCCACATGGCCGTCGCGCCGCAGACGGCAACGGGCATAATCACCAGATTCAGCAGCGGGATCAGAGTGAACAGGCTGACGAGGGCACCGAACTGCATATTCTCCGTTTTATTCTGTCGTAGTGCAGTACGCATGTCCCGGAAGCTCACTTTGTGATTATCAAAGGGGAAGTCGCAGTACTGAATCGACAGCATCCATGCGCTGAACAGGAACCACAGCACCGGGGCCACCGTCTGGCCAAATCCCGGAACAAAATAGAGCAGCAGCAGAACCAGCGCACGCGGCAGATACCAGGCCAGCTTTTGCCATTCACGTTTCATGATGCGCGGCAGGTCTTTTATCAGACCACTCCAGCCGTTATCGGGCAGGGGTTTTCCGGTCAGACGCCCCTCCAGCTGTTCGGAGAGCAGGCCGCAAAAAGGAGCGGCTATCCAGTTAGCGATAGTCGAAAAGAAATAGCTGAAGACTAAAATGATCGACAGTACTGTGAGCGGCCAGATCAGATAGCCAAGCCACTGCAGCCAGCCGGGAACCATCGCCATCAGTTGGGGTATCCAGTGCCCCAGACGATCAAACAGCCAGATAAAAGCGCCACCCATCAGAATGATGTTGACCAGCAGCGGCAGCAGCACAAAACGTCGGATGCCAGGAAGCATGATCAGCTTCCATCCCTGGGCAAAAAAGTGGACGCCATTGTGCGACGGGTCAGAATTTTGAAGTGACATGTACTGCTTTTCTCCATTAAACGGGCGGCCAGGGGGTATCATAACTCAGCTTTTTCCCCTTGCCAGAGGGGCTTTGAGCGAAAAAACAGCAAAAAACCGTCCTCATAGCGGGATATTTGTCAGAAAATACTGCACAGACTTGCACTTGTGTACCTGGGCAAATACAGTTAGAGGATAAAGTTTGCCGCGGTGGCAAGGTATTGGAACAACAGAGAATACAATGATGCAGGATTTGCGTCTGATATTAATCGTTGTTGGCGCGATCGCCATAATAGCGCTTCTCCTTCACGGCTTGTGGACCAGCCGTAAAGAGCGCTCATCTGTTTTTCGCGATCGCCCGCACAAGCGTTTAAAGCAGGACAGAGAAGAAGCGTTCGAAGACGAGGAAGAGGGCGTGGGCGAAGTGCGTGTCCAGCGCAGCCAGCCTGAGCCGTCGGAGCCTTCCCTGGGTGGATTTAATGCCGGGGATGAACCACCGCGTCAGTCAAAACCTCGTCAAGCACCTGAACCGGTACGGCATCAGCCCGTGGTGGATGAGCAACCTGAATCTGACCCGCTGTTTGGCGGTGAGTTTCAGCATGCCCCGGAACCGGAGTACGAGACACCTGAACCTGTGCGTCATGCTGAACCTGTGCGTCATGCTGAACCCGTGCGCCAGGCACCGCCGGTTAGCAGACCGCCGGAGCCGCCTCAACCTGTGGCCGGGGCCGTCCAGCCTCCGTCTGACGAGGAAATCGCAGAGGCGAAGCGCGAAGAGGCCCGTCGTAAAGAGACCGTACTCGTTCTGCACGTTTCTGCCCATGCAGGCGGCAGCATCAGCGGTGAAGCGCTGCTACAGGGTGTACTGCAGGCAGGCTTCCAGTTTGGCGAAATGAATATATTCCACCGCCATCTGAACCCGGCGGGCAGTGGCCCGGTGCTGTTCAGCCTGGCGAATATGGTTAAACCGGGGTCGTTTAATCCGGACAACATGTCTGATTTCACCACCCCAGGCGTGTCGATCTTTATGATGGTGCCGTCCTACGGCGATGCACATCAGAACTTTAAGCTGATGCTGCAGTCTGCCCAGCGCATTGCCGACGATGTTGGCGGCGTAGTGCTGGATGATGAACGCCGGATGATGACACCACAAAAGCTGGAAACGTATAAAGCGCGTATCCGCGATGTGATTGACGCCAACGCGCAGTAATTTTCACCCGAATCATAATCTTCCCAAACCCCCGGCCTTCGGGGGTTTTTTATCTCTGATGGTGCCGCTATGGAATCCTTACAAGACAAAATCACCCATCTGCGAACCCTGCTTCGCCACCATGAATATCAGTATCACGTGCTGGATGCGCCGGAAGTGCCGGATGCGGAGTACGATCGCCTGATGGGGGAACTGCGTGAGCTGGAAGCCGCCCACCCTGAACTGGTGACCGCCGACTCTCCCACCCAGCGTGTCGGTGCTGCGCCACTTACTGCTTTTGACCAGGTGCGCCACGAAGTGCCGATGCTATCGCTGGAGAATGCCTTCGACGAAGAGAGCTATCTGGCGTTTAACAAGCGCGTACAGGATCGCCTGAAAAGCAGCGATGAGATGACCTTCTGCTGCGAGCTGAAGCTCGACGGGCTGGCGGTCAGCCTGCTGTATGAAAACGGGGAACTGGTGCGGGCAGCGACGCGGGGTGACGGCACCACCGGGGAAAATATCACTGCCAACGTGCGCACGATTGGCGCTATTCCGCTGCGCCTGCGCGGGGAAAATATCCCGGCACGAATGGAAGTGCGTGGCGAAGTATTTATGCCGCTGGCCGGCTTTGAAAAGATGAACGACGAAGCACGGCGCACCGGCAGCAAGGTATTTGCTAATCCGCGCAATGCGGCGGCTGGCTCACTGCGTCAGCTTGACCCGCGCATCACTGCCAGACGCCCGCTGACGTTCTTCTGCTATGGACTTGGCCTGCTGGAGGGGGGCGAGATGCCGCGCAGCCACATGGGTCGCCTGCAGCAGTTTAAAGCCTGGGGCCTGCCGGTCAGCGATCGCGTGCGTTTGTGTCACAGTGCCGAAGAGGTGCTGGCTTTTTACCGGGAAGTTGAAGCGGCTCGTCCGACCCTCGGGTTTGATATTGACGGCGTGGTGATCAAAGTGGACTCCCTGGATCTGCAGGAGCAGCTGGGCTTTGTAGCCCGCGCACCTCGCTGGGCGATCGCGTTTAAGTTTCCAGCCCAGGAGCAGATGACCGTGGTGCGGGACGTCGAGTTCCAGGTCGGGCGTACCGGGGCGATCACGCCGGTAGCACGTCTGGAGCCGGTGCTGGTCGCCGGGGTGATAGTGAGCAACGCCACGCTGCACAATGCGGATGAAATTGAGCGGCTGGGGCTGAAAATCGGTGACCGCGTGACGATCCGCCGTGCGGGCGATGTGATCCCGAAAGTCGTCAGCGTGGTGGAACACGCTGAAGATGCGCGGGACGTCGTGTTCCCGACCCACTGTCCGGTCTGTGGCTCGGACGTTGAGCGGGTAGAAGGCGAAGTCGTCGCCCGCTGTACCGGCGGTCTGATCTGCGGTGCCCAGCGTAAGGGCGCGCTAAAACACTTTGTTTCCCGCCGTGCGCTGGACATAGACGGCATGGGCGAAAAGATTATCGACCAGCTGGTCGATAAAGAGTATGTCCTGAACCCGGCCGACCTGTTCGACCTGACGGCAGGCAAACTCACCGGGCTGGATCGTATGGGGCCAAAGTCTGCTCAGAACGTCGTGGATGCCCTGGCAAAAGCGAAGCACACCACGTTTGCGCGCTTCCTGTATGCCCTGGGCATCAGTGAAGTCGGGGAGGCCACAGCCGCTAACCTGGCTGCCCACTTCGGTACTCTTGAGGCGCTGATGGCCGCCGATCTCGACGCGCTCATCGCGGTGCCGGACGTCGGCAAAGTGGTTGCCAGCCACGTGCGTAACTTCCTGGATGAAGAGAGCAACCGTGAGGTGATCCGCCTGCTGGTGGAAAAAGCCGGGATCACCTGGCCTGAGGTGGTGGTGGTCAAAGCGGAAGAGATCGACAGCCCGTTTGCCGGTAAAACCGTTGTGCTGACCGGTTCTCTGACCGTGCTGTCACGCGATGAAGCCAAAGATCGGCTGGTGGCGCTGGGGGCAAAAGTCAGCGGCAGCGTGTCGAAGAAAACCGATCTGGTGATTGCCGGAGAAGCCGCAGGCTCCAAGCTGGCTAAGGCGCAGGAGCTGGGTATTGCGGTGATCGACGAAGCGGAAATGATACGTTTACTGGGTGAGTGAGATGGAAAAACAGCACCTGATCGAGATCGCCAACACCGAAATGCCCTTTGGTAAGTATAAGGGACGGGTGTTGATTGACCTGCCCGAAGAATATTTACTGTGGTTTGCCCGCAAAGATGAGTTTCCTCAGGGACACCTGGGGGAGCTGATGCAGATCGCGCTGGCGATCAAAATAGAGGGGCTGGAAGGACTCGTGAAACCGTTGAAACGGGGCCATCAGGCCCCGTAACACAGTCTTACTTCTGCGATTCCATTACCGCAGGTTTTTGCTCGTCTGCTTTCTTCTGCGCAGCCAGTTTCTCACCGGCTCTTTTATAGCGCTGCGCCAGCATGGAACAGACCATCAGCTGGATCTGATGGAAGATCATCAGCGGCAGCACAATGATCCCCACGGCGGCTGACGGGAACAGGATATTGGCCATCGGCACGCCGTTTGCCAGACTCTTTTTCGACCCGCAGAAGAGAATGGTAATCTCATCCTCACGGTTAAAGCGAAACAGTCTCGCTGCAGCCAGGTTAATTGCCAGCACCACAAACAGCAGGCCCAGGCTCCCCACCCCAATCCACACCAGCGTCATCACCCCTACGCGGTGCCAGATACCGTTCACCACCGCCTCGCTGAAGGCCGAGTAGACCACCAGCAGAATAGACGTCTGGTCGGTTTTACCAATCAGGCCACGGTTTTTTTCCACCCAGCCGGCGATCCAGCGGCGCGAAAGATTACCGAGTAAAAACGGCACCAGCAGCTGCAGCATAATTTTACCCATCTGCTCCAGGTTGCCACCGACGGCATCCGTGTGAACATTCATCAGCAGGCCAACCAGCAGCGGCGAGATAAAGACGCCAAGCAGGCTGGAGGCCGAGGCGCTGCACACGGCTGCCGCGACGTTACCGCCCGCCAGCGAGGTCAGCGCAATCGACGACTGCACGGTGGCGGGCAGAATGGTCAGGTACATAAAGCCGGTATAGATCTCAACGCTGAGATCTAACGGATGCCACCAGACCAGCAGCATTCCGAGGGCCGGGAACAGGACGAAAGTACTGAACATCACCCACAGGTGCAGACGCCAGTGGCCGCCGCCGGCAATGATCTTTTCCCGCGACAGCTTGGCTCCGTGCATAAAGAACAGCAGGGCGATGGCGATGGTGGTCATCCATCCAAAGAAATCAACAAAATAGCCGCGGGCGGGCAGGAAGGATGCCAGCAGCACGGTGATAATCAGCTTCAACATCAGTGGATCAATACGAAATATGCCCATTGTTAATACCCGGTTAAAAAATGATGCGGCTATTGTGCTCTGCCGGGGTTTAGAAATAAAATTAATTTATTGAATTCATATATGAGTAGAATCGATGAATTATACGTTGCGTCAGCTGCGGGTGTTTGTGGCGGTGGCCCAGCAGGGAAGTTTCAGCCAGGCCGGACAGCTGATCGGGCTCAGCCAGTCGGCGGTCAGTCACAGCATAAAAGAGCTGGAAACGGAGATGGGCATTCGACTGCTGGATCGTACCACGCGTGAGGTGCTGCTGACCGAGGCGGGAGAACAGCTTGCCAGCCGCCTTGAGCGCCTGCTGGAAGAGCTGAACACCACGCTGCTGGATGTGCGCAGTTACGGCCATCATCGCAGCGGTACGGTGCGCGTGGCTGCCAGTCAGACCCCTTCTGCCCACCTGATGCCGCAGTGTCTGGCGGCTGGGCAGCTGCACTACCCTGAGATCAAAGTGTTGCTGCGCGACCGTCCGCAGCAGTGGGTGTTGCAAAGCATCCGCAATGCGGAGGTCGATTTCGGCATTGTCGTCGGGCCGCTGCAGGCGGACGATCTGGAGTGTGAGGCTATCCTGGATGAACCGTTTTTGCTGTTGTGCCGCCAGGATGATCCGCTGGCGCTGACAACCACGGTTTACTGGCACATGCTTAACCACCGCACGCTGGTACTGCAGGACTATGCCTCGGGCAGCCGGGTACTGATTGATGAGGCGCTGCGCGGCCAGCAGGTACAGGCAGAGATAGCCCAGGAGATTGGCCATCCGGCAACCTTGTTTCCCATGGTGGAGGCGGGGATCGGTATCAGTATTTTACCGGCGCTGGCGCTGCCATTACCCCAGGGGAGGCCGTTGCTGGTACGTCGCATTGTACCGGAGATCAACCGCAGCATTATGCTGGTCAGGCGTAAAAACCGCTCGCTGACGCCTGCGGCAGAGGCGATATGGCAGGAAGTGCGCCAGCAGGCGGAGCTGCTGACGCAGCAACGTGCCAGCGCATCGCCTTATTAGATGTAGACGTTCAGCTTATTATTTTCGGTCGGACGGTTAACCCCGTCGGCCATTTTACTGCTACCGCTGTCCGCATCTTTACTGGCTTCCTGCGCTTCGGCGGCTTTTTCAGCCTGCTGCTGCTGGATTTGCGCTAACTGCGCTTCCAGCATCATGATCTGATTTTCGATCATCTGCTGCTGTTTTGCTTTCTGGTCTTCATCCATGGTCGTATCACCGGCCATGCTTTTCAGCTGTTCCTGCAGTCTGGCAATCTGTTTGCTGATGCTGGCGGTTTGCGAAACCGAATCCCCGCCCCCTGAACCGCCCGATACGCTGGCGCTGGTATTGATGGTTGTCATCTCTGTCTCCTTTGTATTTAACCAATACGGGTTATCGGAAAGGATCGCTCCAGACTTGAGCACATAATGCGTAAAAAGTGTGTTCGCAAAGCGAAAAGCACACCAGGGGGCAGCCTGGATGTTCTGGGTTCGACCGCCGTGCGATGGGCAGAACGAAAAAAGCGCCCGTCAGGCGCTTCTTTCTGAATGGGTGGGTCGTGCAGGATGACTCGGCGTTGCCTCGCCCTTCGGGCCGTTGCCTTCAGCAACGCTGTCTCGCTGCGCTTGACCTGAACCTGCGGCAGGTTCGAACCCCGCCCGGGTGACAGATAGCAAAAAGGCGCCTTTAGGGCGCCTTTCTACATTGGTGGGTCGTGCAGGATTCGAACCTGCGACCAATTGATTAAAAGTCAACTGCTCTACCAACTGAGCTAACGACCCGATATGGTGGGTGATGACGGGCTCGAACCGCCGACCCCCTCCGTGTAAAGGAGATGCTCTACCAACTGAGCTAATCACCCATATCGTACTGCTGCCAGACAATTTACCGAGATATGGTGGGTGATGACGGGCTCGAACCGCCGACCCCCTCCGTGTAAAGGAGATGCTCTACCAACTGAGCTAATCACCCACATCTCAAATCTCTGGGTACTGCATTTTCGCGGGCATCATTCACATAATGAATGGTGGGTGATGACGGGCTCGAACCGCCGACCCCCTCCGTGTAAAGGAGATGCTCTACCAACTGAGCTAATCACCCCCGCTGTGTGGAGTCGCATTATAGGGAAGCGCGGAAATGAGTCAACGCTTTTTCCGCGTAAAATGTGTGTTCGTCGTAAAAATAGTCAGGATGTTCCCATTTCAGGCAAAAACAGAGGCTTGCTGTTGGAAAGTCTCTGCTCTGTCATGCTGCAAACAGGGATTGGCGTTGAGGATTCGCCCGCAGGTGATAGAATGTTTCCCCTAAAAGTTTGTTCCGACCAGGCCCTAGCCACCGCGTAATAAGGCATTCATTAATGAAAATCAAAACCCGCTTCGCTCCAAGCCCAACTGGATACCTCCACGTGGGCGGCGCTCGTACCGCACTTTACTCCTGGCTGTTTGCCCGCAATCAGGGCGGAGAGTTTGTGCTGCGTATTGAAGACACCGACCTGGAGCGTTCAACCCAGCAGGCGATCGATGCCATTATGGATGGCATGAACTGGCTGAATCTCGACTGGGATGAGGGCCCGTACTACCAGACTAAACGTTTTGACCGCTACAACAGCGTTATCGATCAGATGCTGGAAGCGGGCAGTGCCTATAAGTGCTACTGCTCTAAAGAGCGTCTGGAAGCGCTGCGCGAACACCAGATGGCGAACAACGAAAAGCCGCGTTATGACGGTCGCTGCCGCGACAGCCACGAGCATCATGCCGATGATGAGCCGTGTGTGGTGCGTTTCCGCAACCCGCAGGAAGGTTCGGTCATCTTTGACGATCAGATCCGTGGCCCGATTGAGTTCAGCAACCAGGAGCTGGATGACCTGATTATTCGTCGGACCGACGGTGCGCCAACGTACAACTTCTGCGTGGTGATCGACGACTGGGATATGGAGATCACCCACGTCATTCGCGGCGAAGACCATATCAACAACACCCCGCGCCAGATTAACATCCTGAAAGCCATTGGTGCCCAGGTGCCGGTGTATGCGCATGTCTCTATGATCCTTGGCGATGATGGCAAAAAGCTGTCCAAACGCCACGGGGCAGTAGGGGTGATGCAGTACCGCGATGATGGTTACCTGCCGGAAGCGCTGCTGAACTATCTGGTTCGCCTGGGCTGGTCACATGGCGACCAGGAAATTTTCACCATCGATGAGATGAAAAAACTGTTCGATCTTGATGCGGTTAGCAAATCGGCCAGCGCCTTCAACACGGAAAAGCTGCAGTGGCTGAATCATCACTACATCAACAGCCTGGCACCTGAGTACGTGGCGACCCATCTGCAGTGGCACATTGAGCAGGAAAAAATCGACACCCGTACCGGCCCTGAGCTGGCACAGCTGGTGAAGCTGCTGGGTGAGCGCTGCAAGACGCTGAAAGAGATGGCGGCATCCTGCCGGTATTTCTATGAAGAGTTTGATGAGTTCGATGCCGATGCCGCGAAAAAACACCTGCGTCCGGTAGCACGCCAGCCGCTGGAAGTGGTGCGTGACAAACTGGCTGCGATTACCGACTGGACGGCAGAAAACGTCCATCATGCGATTCAGGCAACAGCCGATGAGCTGGAAGTCGGGATGGGCAAGGTGGGGATGCCGCTGCGCGTGGCGGTTACCGGTGCCGGGCAGTCTCCGGCGCTGGATGTGACCGTCCACGCCATTGGTCGTTCACGCAGCGTGGCGCGTATTGAGAAAGCGCTGGCGTTTATTGCCACTCGCGAAGCCTGAGAAGGTATAAAATAAAAAAACCGGCCATCTGGCCGGGTTTTTTTTCAATTGCTGATACCCAGTCGTTGCAAAATTCCCTGTATTCCTTCGCGAAGCAGCATGGCTGCCAGCTTATCCTGTTCATCACTGCTCAATTGCTGGATTGAGGTGATTAACAGCGCAGGAAGTGAATTCTGATTCACGCGATATTGGGCATGAGGTTCTGCAGCATGACGTGTGGATTTTAAGAATACTTTTACGCGGTCATCAATATGAATCATGCGTGCCTTTCCACCCTGTACGCCGGGTTTCGGTGCAGTAGTCCAGTTCTCTTTCTTCACCCACTTATTAATCGTTTGTCTGCTAAAACCTGTTTGCTGTGCCAGTTCTTCCGGCGTTAACCAATCCTTTTTCACGTTCTTGTCCCTTTTGCCGAATAAAGTCGCTAGCATATTACAACAATTCATCACGTGAACAACTAACACAAATTACTAACCTTGACAGATTAATGCGCAAAATCTGACGACGGTTCAAAAAACACTCCCCCACAGCCGCAGGGGAGCGTGATGTCAGCGTGAAACGGGGCTTTCTGACGGCGGTGCGCGGAAGGCGACAAAGTAGGCCAGGCCAACAAATATGGCACCACCCACGGCGTTACCGAGGAAGACGGCCACAAAGTTAGGCAGATACTCTCCCCAGCTCAGGTAACCGGCAAAAATGGCGGCCGGAACAATAAACATATTGGCCACCACGTGCTGGAAGCCAATGGCAACGAAAGCCATAATGGGGAACCACATGCCGAAAATTTTGCCGACCACATCTTTACTGGCAAAAGCCATCCAGGTTGCCAGGCAGACCAGCCAGTTGCAGCCAATACCGGAAATAAAGGCATGGAGGAAATCAGCATTCACTTTTGCGCTGGCAATCGCCACCGTCTTCTTCAGATAGTCACCTTCCGTCATTCCTAACATATGACCAAAGAACCACGCGATGGTGATGCTGCCAATAAAGTTCGCCAGGGTCACCCAGAACCAGTTACGCATTACGCTGAGTGCGCTGATCTGGCGTGCGAACCATGCCACCGGCAGCAGCATCATATTTCCCGTCAGTAATTCTCCCCCGGCGAGCACAGTAAGGATGATCCCTACCGGGAATACCGCCGCACCCAGCAGGATGCCAAATGATCCCCAGTCTGCCGGCAGCTGGTTAACGACGTGAATATAGAGAAGAAAGCCAAATGCGATAAACGCCCCGGCAAGGAAACCAAGAATAAGCAGAGAAGATACCGGTGTACGGCTTTTGATCACGCCTGCCTGAACCGCGACAGCTGAAATCTCTTTTGGTGTGTGCAAAGACATATTCGCTCTGGTGAAATTAATAACGGGAAAGGGCGCCAGATTCCGCTGTCCGCTAAAAAAGGCTTCCATCCAGCGCAGAGCAGGGCATGGCATCAAAAAACGGGCGCAGTTTTGCATGGTCGATTAACAAAAACAAGTAGCTTTTAACCTTGTTATTAACGCGTCATTAACAGAAAGTCATCGCGGAAAAGGCCGCGGCAGAAAGGGGGGGGGAAAACAGGGAGTTATCGCTTTTTGCCCTGCGTTGACGGCTTTTTCAGCGATCGATCTCAGATTGTTATTTTAGCGTTGACACCAACCCCACCGTTTCATATTATCCCCGCCGTCAACACGACACAGTTTTCCGGCTTGGGGGTATAGCTCAGCTGGGAGAGCGCTTGCATGGCATGCAAGAGGTCAGCGGTTCGATCCCGCTTATCTCCACCAACTCTTTACCAGAAGATAAGGTGGCACCGGAAAACTGAGAATTAAGATGTGGGGGTATAGCTCAGCTGGGAGAGCGCTTGCATGGCATGCAAGAGGTCAGCGGTTCGATCCCGCTTATCTCCACCAAATTCTGATCCTTCCCTGATTAAACCCACAATCTGCTCAGGCGGATTTTTTTTCGTTTCCCGTATTCCGTATCCCTTTCGGACCGCTTTCAGCGACAGGATCGCCGACGGCTAGGCTTATGCGTTGTTTAACCGCTTACAGGGCGTGTTGAAGCGTAGGAGGAGGTTCGTACAGAGGAGAAGCAGGGGGGAGGGGAAAGCGGGGCCAGAGGCCCCGCCAGGTGATTACAGTACCAGACCGGCAATCGATGCCGACAGCACACTCACCAGGGTAGAACCGTACAGCAGCTTCAGGCCGAAGCGCGACACGACGTTACCCTGTTCCTCATTCAGGCCTTTAATTGCCCCGGCAACGATACCGATAGACGAGAAGTTGGCGAACGAGACGAGGAACACGGAGAGGATACCTTCACCGCGTGGAGACAGCGTACCGGCAATTTTCTGCAGGTCCATCATCGCCACAAACTCGTTAGACACCAGCTTGGTGGCCATAATACTGGCGACCTGCAGGGCTTCATGGCTTGGTACACCCATAACCCAGGCGAACGGGTAGAACACATACCCTAGGATACCCTGGAAACTGATGCCAAAGATCGTATCGAACAGGGCGTTAATCGCCGAGATCAACGCGATAAAGCCGATCAGCATCGCGGCTACGATAACGGCCACTTTGAACCCGGCGAGGATGTATTCCCCCAGCATTTCAAAGAAGCTCTGACCTTCATGGGTGTTACCCAGCTTCAGGTCTTCTTCGCTGTCTACGCGGTACGGGTTAATCAGCGACAGCACGATAAAGGTACTGAACATATTCAGCACCAGCGCAGCCACGACATACTTTGGCTGCAACATGGTCATATACGCCCCGACGATCGACATAGAAACGGTCGACATAGCGGTGGCTGCCATGGTGTACATCCGGCGCTCTGACATCTTGCCGAGGATATCTTTATAGGCAATAAAGTTCTCTGACTGTCCCAAAATCAGTGAGCTCACTGCGTTGAAAGATTCCAGCTTACCCATGCCGTTGATTTTCGACAGTACAGTACCGATAGCACGGATAATGATTGGCAGGATGCGGAAGTGCTGCAGAATACCGATCAGCGCCGAGATAAAGACGATAGGGCAGAGAACGTTGAGCCAGAAAAACGCCAGGCCCTTATCACTCATATTACCGAAGACGAAGTTAGTCCCTTGCGCCGCATACTTCAGTAAATGTTCGAACAGGTCTGAGAAGCCTTTGACGAAACCCAGACCGGCTTCTGAGGTCAGGAAGAACCAGGCCAGCAGAACTTCAATGACTAAAAGCTGTATGACAAAACGCACACGGATATTTTTACGATCGCGGCTGACCAGAAGGGCCAGCAGGGCGACCACCGCCAGTGCCAAAGCAAAGTGCAGAATGCGGGACATGTTTGCTCCAAATTTGAGGGCTGTTATATTTCGTTGCACATTCTATGTAACAAGAACGGGAAAAACGAGATCTACGCCGCAATATAACAATTCCCTATTGCAGCAGATTGCAGAAAAGCATGAGCCGTCACATGTTTTCACCAAAACTTAACGACTTACCTTATCTTCAGGCACGTTATCCTCGATTATGCGCGGGCTGACAAGCCCTGTTTGATTAAATAATGACCCTTTAGCTGGTAAGTGATTTCCGAATATCCTACAGTAAAAAAGGGTTGCTCATTTTTTGAGTTTACCGTAGTTTGTTTTAAAGTATAGCCTTTGCTATACCTTATAGCGCTGGCTATCACAGCGATAAAAATAACCGTTCTCTGTGCCCTTGATAAGCATGATCAATAAAGGGCAGCATAGACAGTCAGGTCATCGTTTCAGGGGTAAACACTATGTTCGGAAGCCGCACTGCGGAGCAGAACATTCGCAGTAATCGTAAAATCAAGTTTGCCTTGATGGGGCCCGCTTTTATCGCGGCGATTGGCTACATCGACCCCGGTAACTTTGCCACTAATATCCAGGCCGGGGCCTCCTACGGGTACACATTGCTGTGGGTGGTGGTGTGGGCGAATGTGATGGCGATGGTTATCCAGCTGATGTCTGCCAAACTGGGCATTGCCACCGGCAAAAACCTTGCCGAGCATATTCGCGACCGCTTCCCACGCCCGGCCGTCTGGTTTTACTGGGTGCAGGCGGAAATTATCGCTATGGCGACCGACCTGGCGGAGTTTATCGGCGCGGCGATTGGCTTCAAGCTGGTGTTTGGCGTCAGTCTGTTGCAGGGGGCGATGCTCACCGGGGTCGCGACCTTCCTGATCCTGATGCTGCAAAGCCGCGGGCAGAAGCCGCTGGAGTTTATCATTGGCGGATTACTGCTGTTTGTTGCTGCCGCCTATGTGATTGAGCTGTTCTTCTCGCAGCCGAAAGTGATCGACCTGATGCACGGCATGGCAGTGCCTTCCCTGCCAACGGCCGATGCTGTCCTGCTGGCGGCGGGCGTGCTGGGGGCGACAATTATGCCCCATGTTATCTACCTTCACTCGTCCCTGACGCAAAAAGACGAGGGCGGCACGCGCGCGCAGCGCTACTCCTCGACCAAGCTGGACGTAGCCATTGCCATGACCATTGCCGGTTTTGTTAATCTGGCGATGATGGCGACGGCGGCGGCGGCATTTCACTTCAGCGGTCACAGCGGCATTGCCGATCTCGGCCAGGCCTATCTGACGCTGGATCCCCTGCTGGGTAAAGCGGCCGCCGTGGTGTTCGGTCTCAGCCTGCTGGCGGCGGGGCTCTCCTCTACCGTGGTCGGCACTATGGCCGGTCAGGTGGTGATGCAGGGCTTTATCCGCTTCCATATCCCACTGCTGGTGCGGCGCGTGGTCACCATGCTGCCCTCCTTTATCGTGATTATGGCGGGCTGGGAGCCGACGCGTATTCTGGTGATGAGTCAGGTGCTGTTAAGCTTTGGTATTGCTCTGGCGCTGGTGCCGTTGCTGGCCTTTACCGGCAACCGCGATCTGATGGGCGAAATGGTGAATTCACGGCTGATGCAGAGTATTGGCTGGGTGATTGTGGCGGTGGTGGTGGTATTAAACGGCTACCTGCTGGTGGCCATGGCAATGAACCTTTGATCCTGTCATAAAATAACAGGGCGCCCGGTTACGGGTCGCCCTGAAAAATTACCAGCGGTCGTGGCGATCGTGGCGGTCGCGCTCATCATGACGGCGTTCATTTTCATGATGACGCCACTCGCGCCGGCGATCGTGGTCGCGCCAGCGGCGCTCCTTTTCCCACTGATGGTGGCGGCGCATCTCCTGATGACGTCGCCACTGCTCGTGTCGCCACCAGCGCCCTTCATCGTAACGGTAATTATTGCGCCACCAGTGGTTGTCGCGCCAGCGGCCACCGTCCCAGTAACGTCCCCGATCGTCGCGATCGCCTAAATGCAGTGTAATACCTGGAGCCAGGGTGATACGGGCGCTGTCGGCGTAAGCTGTGTGTACCGCCAGCGGGGATAAACTTGCCAGCAAAGCGGCAATAAGCAAGATGCGTTTCATATTATCTCCTTTATCAGCGGCCTGACTGCGCCACCGTAGAGGCACAATATAAACAGTTCCTCGCCGTTACGCCTGGGGAACTCTGAAAATGTGCGGAATACGTGGATTTGGGATTTATCTGCAACGGGGCGTAATGACAGGGCCGGGGTGTTCCGACCGGCCCTGAGAGGATCGTCGATGAAGATCAGCCAAGAATTGCGTCAATCTCCGCCAGTTCATCTGCGCTGAAGTTGCGGTTGCCCAGCATCTGCACGGCGTCATCAATCTGGCTGGTTTTGCTGGCTCCAATCAGCACCGAGGTGACGCGGTCGCCGCGCAGTACCCAGGCCAGCGCCATCTGCGACAGTTTTTGCCCGCGACGCTGCGCCATCGCATTCAGCCGCTGCACCTTATCCATTTTTTCCGGGGTCAGCTGATCGCCACTGAGGAAGCGGCTGCCGCTGGCGGCACGCGAGTCTTCAGGAATACCGTTCAGGTAACGGTCAGTCAGCATGCCCCCCGCAAGCGGTGAGAAGGCAATGCTGCCCACGCCCTGGTCGGCCAGCACGTCCAGCAGGCCTTTTTCCGGCGCACGTTCAAACATCGAATACTTTGGCTGATGGATCAGACACGGCGTGCCCAGCTCTTTCAGCAGCGCAATAGCCTGTGCAGCCAGCTCTGCCGGGTAGTTGGACAGACCGACGTACAGCGCCTTGCCCTGACGCACCAGGTGATCCAGCGCGGTCATGGTCTCTTCCAGCGGCGTTTCCGCATCCGGGCGGTGATGATAAAAGATGTCCACATACTCCACGCCCATACGTTGCAGACTTTGATCGAGGCTGGAAATCAGATACTTACGCGAACCCCAGTCACCATATGGCCCCTCCCACATGGTGTAACCCGCCTTGCTGGAGAGCACGAGTTCATCACGATAGCCGCGAAAATCCTCGCGCAGGATGCGGCCAAAGTTTTCTTCGGCTGACCCGGGAGGCGGGCCGTAATTATTGGCCAGGTCGAAATGAGTGATACCGTTATCAAACGCATGATGCAGCAACTCGCGGCTGTTATCGACGCGGGTGCTGTCGCCAAAGTTATGCCATAAACCGAGGGAAATAGCCGGAAGTTTCAAACCGCTGCGCCCGGTGCGGTGATAGGTCATTGTCTCATAACGACGGGTATCTGCTTGATAAACCATGAATAAATCCTGTAATGAAAACGGAGGGTCGCTAAACAGCATAGTAGTGTATACGGTTACACTAAATGAAATCGCGCGACGGATCGCAACTTAAAGATAATTCCTGGCGCGTAACGATCCCTTTCCATTTGGTTCTGCGGTTTTCCGATAACAGAGTGAAAATAATCGCTAATACTGAAAGCAGATGCCAGAGAGGACCAGGACGATGAAGCAATACACCGTCAGTGATTACCTGCTTGCCCGCTTAAATGAGATTGGAATCGATCATCTGTTTGGCGTACCGGGTGATTACAACCTGCAGTTTCTCGATCATGTGATCGATCATCCGCGCCTCGCCTGGGTGGGCTGTGCCAATGAGCTGAATGCGGCCTATGCGGCGGATGGGTATGCCCGCTGCCGGGGGGCGGGGGCCCTGCTGACCACATTTGGCGTCGGTGAGTTAAGCGCCCTTAACGGCGTGGCGGGAAGTTATGCGGAGTATCTGCCGGTAGTGCATATCGTCGGGGCCCCCTCACAAGCCGCACAGAACAACGGCGAGCTGCTGCACCATACGCTGGGGGACGGTAGCTTTAGCCATTTTTTGCGCATGTATCAGGAGATTGCCGTCGCCACCAGCGTGCTGACGGTCGGTAACGCTGCCGCCGAAATCGATCGGCTGCTGCTTTCGGCCTTAACGGCGCGCCGTCCGGTTTACCTGCTGCTGGCCACCAACGTGGGCGAAAGCCCGCTTTCACCGCCGGAACAGCCGCTGGCGCTGCCCGTCGCGAGCACCAGTGCGTCGCTGGCCGCCTTCGCCGATGCGGCCGAAACCCTGCTGGCCGGCGCTGGAAGTGCGGCAATGCTGGCTGATTTTCTTGCTGACCGCGCCGGGCAGCAGCAGCGCCTGCGCGACTGGCTGACTGAGGTCCCGATGCCCTTTGCTACCCTGCTGATGGGCAAAAGCGTGCTGCCGGAAGGACTGTATGGCTATGCGGGAACCTATGCCGGGGCCTCCAGCGCGGAGAGTACGCGGGCGGTGATCGAAGAGAGCGAGGTGCTGATCGCCATTGGCGTGAAGTATACCGATACGCTGACCGCCGGCTTTACCCAGCATATTACCCGCAGCCGTACTATTGAAGTTGACCTGCACGATTGTCATGTGGCGGGGCGTGAGTTTCCCGGTATACCGATGGCGGCAGCGCTGGCGGTCCTGCATGCGCTGGCCCGCAGGCACGGGGCGGGCTGGCGGCAGGGCATTGTGGCCCCGCCGGTGATGGAGAATGCCCCGTCCGACAGCCTGACCCAGAGCACCTTCTGGCAGGCCATACAGCGCTTTTTACGACCGGGAGATATTTTTCTGGCGGAGCAGGGGACGGCAGCGTTCGGCGCTGCGGCCCTGCGTCTGCCGGACAATGTTCTGATGCTGGTACAGCCGCTGTGGGGGTCAATTGGCTACACGCTGCCGGCCGCCTTTGGCGCGCAAACGGCCCAGCCGGAGCGGCGGGTGGTGTTGATTATCGGCGATGGCTCCGCGCAGCTGACGGTACAGGAGCTGGGTACGATGCTGCGTGACGGACAGAAGCCGGTTATTTTCCTGCTCAATAACGCGGGGTATACCGTTGAACGGGCTATCCACGGCGCGCAGCAGCGCTATAACGATATTGCCAGCTGGGACTGGACGCGTCTGCCCCAGGCACTCAACGTTGATTGTCAGGCGCAGAGCTGGCGTGTGACCCAGACGGTGCAGCTGGAGGACGCGATGTTGCTGCTCCAGCCGCCGCAGTCATGCCTGTCGCTGGTGGAAGTGGTGCTGCCCGCGGATGACATCCCGCCGCTGCTGGCCTCGGTCACCCGGGCCCTGCACCAGAGCAACAGTCGGTAAGTCTGTTTAGGCGTAATTCAGATGTCGCCTTGATGCAACTCGACTGTTTTTGGGTATAGTGTAGGAAATTGAATTCAGCGGAGCAGAACAATAATGACCAGCTATGCCCTGGTAGGTGATGTCGGCGGGACCAATGCCCGTCTGGCACTGTGTGACGTCAGTAACGGTGCCCTGTCACAGGCTAAAACCTTTTCCACTTCAGAATATGACAGTCTTGAAGCGGTGATCCGCGCTTATCTCGACGAACAGCAGCAGGATATTCAACATGGCTGCATCGCCATTGCCTGCCCAATCACGGAAGACTGGGTGGAAATGACCAACCACGACTGGGCGTTTTCGACCAGCAAGTTGAAAGCCAGCCTCGGCTTCGAGGCGCTGGAAATTATTAACGATTTTACCGCCGTGTCGATGGCGATCCCGATGCTCTCCAGTGAGCATGTGTTGCAGTTTGGCGGCTGTGCGCCGGTGCCGGATAAGCCGGTTGCGGTCTACGGTGCCGGGACTGGCCTGGGCGTGGCGCATCTGGTGCATGTGGATAAGCGCTGGGTCAGCCTGCCGGGCGAAGGTGGCCACGTCGATTTCGCCGCCAACAGTGAAGAAGAGGATCAGATCCTTGAAGTGTTGCGTGAGGAGCTGGGGCATGTCTCCGCCGAGCGTATTCTCTCCGGCGGCGGGCTGGTGAATCTGTATCGGGCGATTGTTAAATCAGATGACCGGGTGCCAGAAAATCTGAAGCCGCGTGACGTCACCGAGCGCGCCCTGCAGGACAGCTGCACAGACTGCCGTCGCGCGCTGTCGATGTTCTGCGTGATCATGGGTCGCTTTGGCGGCAATCTGGCGCTGAACCTCGGTACCTTCGGCGGCGTTTATATCGCTGGCGGGATTGTTCCGCGCTTCCTTGAGTTCTTTAAAGCCTCCGGCTTCCGCGCCGCGTTTGAGGACAAAGGCCGCTTCAAAGACTACGTTTCTGGTATTCCTGTCTATCTGATCACCCACGATCAGCCAGGCCTGCTCGGGGCGGGCGCTCACCTGCGTCAGACCCTGGGGCGGGTGCTGTAAACCCTGCCTTTCACGTCAGCGATGCGGCGGTTACAGCCGCATCAGCTGGCGAAACTCCTTCACCTTACTGCGGCTGACCGGGACCTGAAACTCAAGATCGCGTAGCCTGAGGATGTAGGTATTGTTAAACCAGGGCTCGATCTCGCGGATCTTGCTGAGGTTGACACAGTAAGACCGGTGGCAGCGAAAGAAATACTCATCCGGCAGCCGGCTGCAAAATTCAGTGATATTCATCGACATCACATACTCTTCCCGCCGCGTGTAGACAAAAGTCAGCTTCTCGTGGGCTTCTGCATAATAAATGTCGTTGATATCGGTGACGATAATGCGCTCGTCCTTCACCAGGTTAATGGTGTGCGGGGCAGGGCGTACCGCCGTCTGATTCAGCGGAGAGTGGCTCTGGCTGTGGTTTTCCAGCTTGCGTAACAGAGTGATGATGCGCATTTCAGACCAGGGCTTAAGGATGTAGTCAAAGGCCTCCAGCTCAAAGGCTTCTACCGCATGTTCTTTATAGGCGGTAATAAAGACGATGAGCGGCTTATCGGCGAACTTACTGATATTTTGCGCCAGCAGCATCCCGTCCAGCGAGGGGATGTTGATATCAAGGAAGATCACGTCAACCTGATGGGTTTGCAGGTACTTCAGCACGTCCAGACCGTCATCAAACGTCGCTTCAATAGCGATCTGGCTGTGTTCACGTATCAGCCAGCTTAACTCCTGCTGGGCGAGGAACTCGTCTTCTACAATGATTGCTTTCACGCTGTATCCCGGTTCAGGTTATTGAAATACTAGGTTTTTCCGGCAGACCCACACCGTTTTTACTGATGTAAAACGCAATTTCTGTACCCGGGTTAAGGCGGTGAATATGCAGTCCTTCACCGTACAGCAACTTCACCCGATGGTGCACATTCAGCAGGCCGATCTTGTTGCCCGGCATCTCGTTGTTTTCCACCCTGGCCACCACGTCCTCACTGATCCCGTTGCCAGTATCGCGGACGGCGATACGGATCCGGTCACCCAGGTCGTGAATACTTAGCGTTACGACGCCCTTGCCCCGGCAGGGATGGATGCCGTGCACAATGGCATTTTCAACCAACGGCTGGATCAGCAGGCTGGGCAGCGAGCAGCTAACGTCCTCTTCAATGTCGTAGATCACGGTGAGTTTATCGCCGAAGCGCGCCTGTTCGATGGCGATGTAATCCTTGATTTGGTAGAGCTCTTTTTTGATATCGATAATCTCGTCATCGTTCAGCTCAAGGTTATAGCGCAGATAACGTGACAGGTTGGTGATCAGCTGGCGCGCGGTGTCCGGATTAATGCGGATGGATGAAGAGATCGCATTCAGGGCGTTAAACAGAAAGTGAGGGTTAATTTTGCTCTGCAGCGCCCGCAGTTCGGCCTTGTTGGCCATTTCACGCAGCTGCTCGGCACGCGACACCTCCAGCTGAGTGGAGATAATCTGCGACAGTCCGACGGCCATCTCTTTCAGCGACCAGGTGATGCGGTGGGCATGGCGGTAATAAATTTTCAGCGTTCCCGTAACCTCACCCTTCTCCCACAGGGGGATGACAATCATCGAGTGAATTTCCGGGGTGCGATGGGCTTCATCATTGTTTTTGATGATGATTTTACCTTCGGTTATCGCTGCTGTGGTGGTCGGGCTGATACCGTCATCACCGTTGTGATAGTTCTCTTCCCCCACGCCAACATAGGCGAGGATCTGCTTATTATTGGTCATCGCCACCGCATCGGCATGAATGTCGTCGCGAATGATATGGCATACCTGACGCAGGGAATGGCTGTTGACCTGGCGGAACAGCGGCAGCGTTTTATTGGCAATATCCAGCGCCAGCTTGGCCTGACGGGCAGCAATGGCCTCTTTTTCCCCCTCCACGCTCTGCACCAGCAGCACGATCAGCCCGATACTGACGGCCCCGAGGATCATCGGGATGGCGATTTCCGACACGATATCCAGCCCCAGTGAGGTGGGGGAGGCCCAGGCGACAATCAGCAGCATGGTCAGGGACTCACAGGCCATGCCGCCGATAATACCGATGCTCCAGCGCTTCTCTTTGGCCACCCTGAGGTTGATCCAGCCGGAGACCACCCCGGCAACAATACTGGTGATCAGGCACGGCACCGAGGTGACGCCATCCATATCAATCAGGAAGCGGTGCAACCCGGCAATCACGCCGGTGGCAATCCCTACCCAGGGACCAAACAGGATGCCGCCAGACATAATGGCGATGGTCCGCACATTGACCAGTGAACCTTCAACGTTGATCCCGGTCCAGGTGCTGAACAGCGCAAACAGCGAGAAAATTGCGGTGACCGCAATCAGCTCCTGACGCGAATGCTCATCTTTTTGCAGCAGCTGGCGGAAGTGACGGGTACGGGTAATAAAGAACAGGCAGATTAACATCAGCGCTGCGCGGTCAAACACGGCGAGCAACATCTCAAACATCGAATGCACGGGCGTCTCGGCTGGTGGGGATAATGCGCCTATGATAGGGAAAGTGCGCAGGATGTGCCAGGCATCCGCACGCCGGAATGCCCCGATCCCTGTCTGGATCAATTTCTGGCGATAACTGACCTCTTTTCGCTACAGAGTCGGGCTGCCTTTCAGCCCGGATGAAGGTATCCGCTTGGTTGAACATCTCCTTTCTGCCGGACACATTCTAAAAAATTATCTTACCCAGCGTTAATCCTGGGCGCGGAGATTGAACGCGGGGAAATCCCTGCGGTTGCCTCATGACGCGGTAAACAGGGGGGTTAGTAAGGAGGGTACTCCGCCATCCCTGGCGCGAAAAGGGAACGTGTTACACCGCAGCTGACATCGGCGTGAACCTGTGTACCCGGCCTCACCTCACCCGGCGAGGCCGCTTATACTCAGAGCGACGGGTGGGATCCTTTCACCGGGCTGACGGCTTCAAGCAGTGAAGCGATATGTAAAATGGTTCTTTCCGCATGCCATTTTCCCACTATCTGAACGTTAATCGGCATCCCCTCACGACTTTTTCCAAAGGGGAGCGCTATGCCGGGTAAACCGGTGATGTTAAGCGGGACAGTCGCTCCCTGCAGATAGGTTGCATCCACCTCTTGTCCGTCAATGACAAAATGCGCTACGCCGTGCTTGTGTGCCTGCACGGGAAGGACGTGCGTGATCAGGGCATCAAAGCGGGAGAAGTATTCCGCAAAACCATCCCGCAACCTTTCTGCTGCCTGCTCTGCATCGATATAGTCGGACATTGAGGTGTCCGGCAGTGACAGCATGGTTTTTGCCATTTTATACAACTCGTCAGGGTGACGACCTGCCGTTGCGGCAGCAAAAGCGGGTTTCATTTCCATCACGTGCAGCCTGTTGAATACGTCCAGCGCAAAATCCTGTTCCAGAGCCGGAATACCTACGTGCTCCACTGTCACTCCGGTGCCGTGCAGCGCATCCGCCGCTGACTTAACAACGGCGACCACCTCAGGGTCGACCGGGCCAAAGCCGGGACCGGTCATCCAGCCAACTCGCAGCGGACGTGAGGACGCCGCGGGCAGCCCATCCGGATAAACCGGCGCGGTACTGGAAAAGGCATCGTGCCCGTCTGGGCCGGACAGCTGTGAAAAGGCCAGGGCAATATCACGTACGGAGCGGGCCATCGGGCCCACATGCCAGAACCGGCGAGGCGCACGGGGCCAGATCCCGGTCATCGGAATGCTGCCGTGCGTGGCTTTCATCGATGTGATGCCGGTCTGTGCCGCCGGACCGCGTACGGAAATGGCCAGATCGGTGCCCAGGCCCAGCGGAGACATGCCTGCTGCGATAGCAGCGGATTCACCTCCGCTGGAGCCACCGGGTGTCCGGGTCAGATCCCAGGGGTTATTGGAACGGCCGGAAAGCAGGTTGTCGCTCTCGATCCAGTATGAAAACTCGGGCAGGTTGGTTTTCGCCAGCAGGATAGCGCCTGCTTTTTTAAGACGCGCTACGCTGGTTGCGTCCTCATCAGGACGACGGTCTTTAAAGATCGGCGAGCCGCGCTGCGTCAGCACGCCGGCAGTGTCTATCGAATCCTTGACCGTAAACGGAACTCCATGCAAAAGGCCGAGATCATCACCTCTCATTACCGCGGCTTCCGCTGCGATGGCCTGCTTCATCGCATCGCCGGCCAGGGTCACGATGGCATTAACGTCCGGGTTAGTGGCGTCAATGCGGTTAATGTGGGCCTGCATGACTTCCACCGGGGAAATTTCGCGGCTGCGGATCATGCTGGCGAGTTGGGTTGCGTCTGAATAAAAAATAGCGTTGCTCATGATTGCCTCTTGAGAGAAAAAACTAACTAACAGTTGGTAGGTAAAACAGTAGGCGCATGAGATTGTGTTGTCAACACCTAACTAACAGGTGTTAGAATAATGGCTTTCTTCAGGAGAAAAATAATGAGCAAGACATCCAGTGATGAAATCCTTCACGCGGCCCGCCTGAAAGCACAGGCGCATGGGTACACCGGCCTGAACATTCGTGCCCTGGCCGATGAGGTCGGGATTAAAGCGGCAAGCATTTACTATCATTTTGCCAGCAAGGCGGATCTGGGGGCGGCAGTGGCACAACGCTACTGGGAGGATACGGCGCGGGATCTTCAGGCAATACGTGAAACAGAAGGCGACGCACTCAACAGTCTGATTCGCTATCCCCATATTTTTCGCCGTTCTCTGGAAAGTGAGAACCGGTTGTGCATGGTGAGTTTTATGTCGGCTGAATATGACGACCTGCCAGATAAAGTCAAAACAGAGGTGCAGAAATTCGCCGATATCAATGTGGCATGGCTGAATGCGCAGCTTCAGGACGCCGGTATTTGCGGTCCAGGGGACGGTGAGACGCGGGCGCGGGCGATATTTTCCGCGATTGCAGGTGCTCAGTTAATGGCGCGCAGCCGGAATGATATTAGCCTCTTCGATGAGCTTATCCGGGGGTATTCACAGGCAGGCCTGTTGCCCTCCGCCACGCAATGACAGGGGCGATGGGCGAAAAGTGGCGTCAGGACTGAAAAAAATACGTACCCGCTATCAGCGGATCGACGGGGATAAATCCGTTCGTGAAGACGACGTTGATACGGTAATAAGGACGTTTCTGCGTGAGGATAAAGCGCAACACCGTTGTCGCCAAGGGACATTCCGGGCAGTATGAGGATGCGCTGAAATCATAATAAAACAGGAATGTTCATGTGCCGAAAAGCAACGCTGATGACGTTATCTCTGCTGACAGCGTCGGTGTTCCTGCTGACAGGGTGCCCCCCCGCACCGGACCTGGTCCAGTGGCAGCGTCCTGACACGGACACCGATGGCGTGCGGGTCGCGATGGGGCAGTGCGGTGTGCCACTTCCTGGCCCCGACATCCCTAAAACGTATAATGAGTCCGTGCTCTATTACCAGTGCATGGAAAATAAAGGCTTTACCCGTAAAGACGGTTTCAAAATCTGCAGCGTGGGGGTTTTTCATGATACCCCGGCCTGCATCAGCCAGGAGCAGGGACACCCCCTGAGTCAGAAACAGCTTGAAGCACTGCCTTTTGTCGCAGACAGCGGGTTTAATCCGATTGATCCGGCTTACGGTGTGAGCGAATATTCCCTGATCTCCTGGCGTAAAGCGGGGGCTTCACAGCATTTCACACAGCAGATTGAAAATGATAAGCAGGCGCTGGTGGTGATGTATCAGTGTGGTTATCCGCAACCTCTGGGCTCGCTACCTTACGTGCCGACGCTACGTAAAGCCGCACAGGTTCAGCGGTGCATGCTGGATAACGGTTTCGAGCCGAAGAATAAGCTCAACCTGGTCTGTCGCCATTATCCGCAGGTCAGCGGTTGCCCAAAAACATGACGGTTTGCGCTGAACTTACCCCGAAGATGCGGTATCAGGTTTCAGCGAAGGGGATTAACATCAGTAAGCGGACAGGCATCAACAGCGAATGGACGGATAACACCCATCCGGGGGGGAAAGTGGAAATTAAAACTGAGCGTCTGATCCTTCGGCCGGTCGTGTCATCCGATGCGGCGGCCCTGTTCAGTATTTACGGTGACCCTGCCACCAACCTGTTCAATCCCGCAGGGCCTTATCCGGATATTCATCATGCGAGAACGGTTCTGCATCGCTGGACAGAGCATCGTGAACGTCACGGGTTTGGCCACTGGGCCATTGCGCTTCTCGATAATCCTGACAACATCATCGGTTTCGGAGGGCTGCAGATAGCCCGCGTCGCCGATATGTCGATTAACAATCTGGGGTATCGCTTTGCAACGCAGGCATGGGGCAAAGGTCTGGCGACAGAATTTGCCGATCGTGCCGTCCGCTATGGATTTGAAACGATCGCGCTGGCCGGGATAGGTGCGGTGGTCAGAAGAAACCATCTGGCCTCGCAAAAAGTCCTGCACAACGTCGGGCTGAGGTATATCCGGGACATTGATGATGTGAATGACGCACCGCCGAGCATGTTTTTTTCACTCCACTTAGATGAGTGGCAAAAAAGCCGTATGAAGGGATGAACCGTGCTGACATGCCAAATGCGAATGCCCTCACTCTGCATTTCGCCATCAGAGGGGATGCCCGTTCAGTATTAAGGACGATTTTTATCAGACAACCGGGAACGGAATGATGGAACATAATGTGCTGTATAAAGTGATTGTCGCCTTAGCCGTCGTCGTCAGTATCTGGCTGGATTTCAGGCCGAATAAAAGAGTCATTAACGCGGATCCGGTTATCGCTGCGGCTGACGCCCGCGAACGTCATGCGTGGCGCTATGCCCGCTGGGCGTTGCGGGGTGTGCAGATAACGCTGGGGATTTATCTATTGTGGATGGCCGTCAGATTCATCCTGACGTCGCCTGGCTAATCACCGGTTACACTACGGGAGGCGCTACGCATCCCGTGCAGTGATTAATCGCTGACCCGGGGTGATGAAAAACGTGTCTCACCTCATCAGCGTAATGGGGCTCTTCAGGCGGGCTTTAGCACCACCACTGAATACCGGCACGTCTCATCAGTCTCATTCCTGAAAACACAATCGGCCGGAACGCCCAACGCCAGACAATCCCCGGTGAGCATCTCAAAAGTCGTCGGCCCTTCTTCAAGCGTCAGCCTGCCTTCGAGCACCCAGATCACCTGACGCCGGGAACGGTAGGAGATAGCCGGCATCGGCACCGCCGTTCTGGCAGGAAGGGCGATGCTGACCAGGTCGACAGGGATAGGGTCCGGTGACACGTGGCGACGAATGTAATGGCTTTCGGGATCCTGCCAGACCGCCTGATTTTCATACCTTACCAGCGTACCGGGTCTCTGAAGTCGGCAACAAATTTGGCCGCTGGCTGGACCTGACCTTTATGCAACGGCATCTTGATGCGCGTGACGTTCCCTGAAATGTCTAAGCCTGCATGACTCAGCGTTCAATAAGGCCTTGTGGGGGCGCTGGACGCTTGATGTAACCCGCGCAGTGTCTGCTTTGAGCGAGAAGCTGACGTTATGCCATGGTTCGCCTTTGATCCGCTATTTTTCTGATTTAGCGATAAGGTAATGACCTGATAAAAAAGTATGTCATCGCTCATCAACTGAACGAAGCAGGGAGCAAATGTCCCGCATCAGATTACGTGCTGTCTGGCTAATGCCTCCGAGCTGGAAGAAGCCGTGGATGACGCCGAGGTAGCGTTGTGCCGTGCACTTTACCCCCTGTTGTGTCATGCGAACAAACAAGGCTTCACCTTCATCGCGCAAGGGGTCATATTCCGCTGTAATAATATGTATTGGCGGCAAGCCCGAGAAATCATTACGGAATAACGGACTGGCGTCAGGGTGGTCAAAATTAGTGTTAGGGAAATAGGCTTCGAAACCGGTAATTAGCGTATCACGAGTTATCACATAATCACTGCCGTTTAACTTATAGCTTTCAGATGATGCTGTTGCATCCAGCATAGGATAAATGAGTACTAGCTGTCTGGGTAACCACTGCCCAGCACTTCTCACTCGCAACGCTGTTATCAGAGCAAGATGGCCGCCCGCGCTATCTCCCATTAACGTTATACAATTACGGTCAATACCTAACGCTTGTGCGTGTTTCCATACAGTGTTAGCGGCATATTCAGCATCATCATGTGCTGCAGGATAAGTATGTTCTGGCGCTAAACGATACTGCACAGCAACGACACGGCAACCCCCCAGGAAAGCAATTTGTCGCAATTGATTTTCATGCGTTAAAAAACCACCACTTATAAAACAGCCACCATGATAATAGACAACCGTAGGTAACACTTTCTTTTCATTTAATGGCGAGAAAATACGCAACGGTATGTTGTCAATAATCATGTCTTCAATATTTACGCGTGTCTCAGTACTACCAGCCAGTGCTGTGCTTGCGACATAACCATCCCGACGTTCCCGGAACGTCTGATTACGCGATGACGGACGACCTGCAGAGATGAAATCGTTTACGAGATTTGCAATTTCTGGTTCAAGAGCCATAAAAATCCATCCTCAGAGATCAAATTTGAGCAACAAACTGAGAGTATAATTTTTCAGGGAACTTTTTATAAGCTATTAAAAATTTAGTATTGGGAGCCGTTCATCAGCGCAATTTCTGTCAGTAAAGACAGCAGATATTGCAATGAGCTTAGGATAATACCATCGCCGCTGTAATGTCTGCTTCTGGCACATACCCGACTGGCATGCAATGCCAGGCCTGACTGGAGCCAGGCCCGGCATTGAGCCATTCGGGACGCAGGTAACAATGATCGAGTCGATTCTTCAATGCTACATTGCGGAGCCATGTTGACCTGATGTGTTTACCGTAGTTAACACTCAGTCAGGTTGATGCACAGGGCGCCGTTCAGGCAAAGACGCCATTCGTGGGCCACCGAACCTTAAGCTAAAAGTGTGTTGCCGGGCTGTCAGACTGGCCATGCTGTGGCAGTTCTACCCGAACCTTAACGGCAATAAAAAGCGCAGCGAGCAACATCAAGCCGCCGGCGGTAAGAAAAACGCCCGCAACGCCACTAAATCCAAACATCAGCCCGCCTACAGCAGCGCCGGCAGCGATTGAGGATTGTACGGATGCGACCACCATGCCTCCTGCCGTTTCTGCCTGATCCGGCACCGCTCGCGCCACCCAGTTAGACCAGGCGACGGGAACACCACCAAACGCCAGCCCCCACAGTACGATCAGGAATATCATTCCGGTTAACTGTACGGGAAGCCAGATCATGAACAATGCCGCTACGCCGACTATTGCAGGCATCAGCACCAGGGTGGCTCGCAGGCTGCGCTCCATCAGCCATCCGGCCAGTAGCGTTCCCACAAAATTGGCTGCACCGAACCCAAGCAGTATTAAAGACAAACCATTCACGTCACTGTGGGTAACGCTTTCAAGAGCCGGGCGAATATAGGTAAACAGCGCATACTGTCCAGTGTGGGCAAGCACACATCCCATCATTCCCGGGGCAATACCGGGTCGTCGGAGTAACTCTATTACCGATGCGGTTCGTACCGTTTTGCGCGCCGCCATACGCGGCAGAGTGAATAACTGGACGATGAGTGTCAGCACACCCACTGCCGTTGCTGCCACAAAGGCGCTGCGCCACCCGTAAAGCCCCCCCAGGTAAGTGCCCAGCGGCACCGAAACCACGGTGCCCACGGCAATGCCGCTGAAGATAAAGGATAACGCGCGCGGAACGAGCCTGGCGGGAACCAGCCGCATGGCAACGGCAGCGGCCATACTCCAGAACCCTCCCAAAGCGATGCCCAGCAGTATTCGCATAATTAACAGAACGGTCAGGCTTGAGGAACATGCCACGAGCAGATTGGAGGCAATCATCAGTCCTGTGAAACTCAACAGGACGGCCCTTCTGTCAAACCGGCGAGTCAGGCCGGGCACAAGGAGGCCGGCAAACAGGGCCACGACTGCCGTCACGGTCACCGCCTGGCCAGCAAGCGCTTCCGACACCTGCAGGTCAGCGGCCATAGGCGTCAGCAGACTGGCAGGGAGGTACTCTGCCGTCAGCAAACCAAACACGCCCATTGCCAGGGAAAATACAGCGGTCCATGCGGCTCCCGCCGGTTCATCATCATTTGCAGATGCGGGTACAGCACTATTTACATCATTGCTCATCTTCTCTATCCCAGGGTAATTATCACAGCGGAAAGCCTAGCGTCGATTGGCAGGACGATCTATGATGCTGAATCTTGATGTTATGCCCGAAACACCTGAAATGACCGATAAAGAACAAACCGCCCTGTCGTCCGATCTGATAAGTGAACTGTTGACGGGCATGCGCCTGCGCGGTGTCCAGTATCGCCGTATCCAGACCGGCCCTTCTTTCGGGCTGGGGTTTGATGACAGGCCGGGACATGCTTATTTTCATTATCTGGCCGCTGGCTCGGCTTTCTTACGTACAAATGACGGCGCGCTTCACAAGCTGACGGCTGGCAATGCTGTGTTCATGCCTCAGGGAGGAACGCATCAGCTGCTTTCAGACCCCCTCGCTGTGTTTCAGCCTATCGACAATTTCGCTACAGCTCCCCTGGGGGAAGCCGTAAGCGGGGTGGATACCTGCCCCAGTACGCACCCGATCCCAAGCGCAGTGCTTTTTTACGGTTGCATGGCGTTCGATTTCGGCGGCATGCACAGGCTCGGTAAACTGATGCCGCAGGTCATCGTGGCGAATACCGATCAGCCGCGTTATCCGGGTCTGGTGTCAATTCTGTATGCCATGAAAAGCGAAATATGCTCAGGACGCATCGGCTTTGCCGGCATTCTGGCTCGTCTTGCCGAGGTCGCGGCCGCGATGATGGTGCGTGGATGGGTTGAATGTGGCTGTGAATCTGCATCTGGCCTTTTTGCGGCCCTGCGGGACCCGCGCCTTGCCCGGGCCATACTGGCTATACACCGTCAGCCCGGCAAAGAGTGGACTGTTGCTGAACTGGCAGCGGAATCGCATGTATCGCGTTCTGTTTTTGCCGATCGCTTTAAAACGACCATTGGCGTGCCGCCGCTGCGCTATGCAACGGAGTTTCGTATGCGTCTCGCCAGTCAGTGGCTCAGCCAGGATAAGCTATCGATCGACACGGTAGCCCAGCGTCTGGGCTATACCTCTCAGGCCGCGTTCAGTCGGGCTTTCAAGCGTATCAACGGCCAGCCGCCGGGAGCCAGTCGCAGTGGCGTAATGAAGAATACGCCCTGAATCGTCAGGCCACGTCTCAGAGGCCGGTTTAAGCACCGGCGAACTGGGGCTTGTACAAGGCTGACTCTGAAGGGGATACCCTCTGCTTCGAGCGAGAAGCGGACATTCGCAATTTATCGATAAAAGATGCAGGCTTTCTATATAGCTGGATGATGAACTTTCAAAACTCAGCAGGTAATTGCATGATCTTAAGTGTTAATCACGTTGGTTTTTCAGTTAAAAACATTGAAGACTCATTATTTTTTTGGACTCAGATTCTTGGAGGTAAATTATTACGTGAAGGAAAAATGTCTGGACCTATAATCGATGAGGTAACAGGTGCAAGGGGAGCTGATGTACGAATGGCTTTGCTTGAACTGGCTGATATTCGAATTGAATTACTACAATACAATAACATTGAGCAGCCAGAAGAACCTTCAGCACCCTATATCCCAGGCTACGCTCACCTTGCTTTTAATGTCGAGGATCTTGATACGCTATTGGGCAACGTATCGGACTACGGCTGGAAAACGCCGGGTAAACCTCAGACAGTGTTGTCAGGCCCCATGCAGGGAACCAGAGTAATATATTTACAAAGCCCTGATGGTCAGACGCTTGAATTGATGGAACGCAGTTAATGAGGACCACTTATTATGACCTGTTATCCTCTAAATAAAACAGTGATGTTTGCAAAGTTCGCTCCTGGCACAAAGCGGACTGACGGCAGGCTAATGTCAGCTTCGAGCGAGAAGGTGACGTTGAACGCAGTTAAAGCTGAGAGAAATCATTTTTAAATCAGGGGAGTAACAATGCCGCTTATGTTTACATAAATTCAATAATTAGGGTTTAACCTTACTTAAGGGGGGCTTTGTGCGCACTCGTCCATCATCTCGATTGATCGTTCTTTCGCCTGAAAATCACGTCCTGCTCTTTCGTTTCTGCCATACAGATGATGCTCTGAGTGGAAAGACATACTGGGCAACACCAGGTGGAGGACTCGAACATAATGAATCCTATGAGCAGGCTGCTTTACGCGAATTATTTGAAGAAACCGGTCTGACAAGAGCCGCAGCAGGACAGCAGGTAGCATCCAGAACCTTCACAATGATGCTACCAAGTGGGGAGACAGTTCTTGCTGAAGAGCGTTTTTTTGTTATTTATACAGATAAATCAGATATTGATAGCTCAGGCTGGAGTTGCAACGAAAAGAAAGTCATTCGCGATCACTATTGGTGGGCAGTCGATGAGCTCAGACAGACTAAAGAAACAATCTTCCCACACGATTTGCTCATGAACATACTTGAAGGCAAGTTAACCAGCTATGCAAAATACAGCGCATCATAATAATTTTAACGCCTTATTTGTCACGAAGCAGACCTGTAGAGGATTCGTCAGGTCCGCTGTGAGCGAGAAGCGGACGTTGAGCAGAATGCTCACCGTCCCCCAGTTTAGCGCCTGGCGTTAAGATCTTCGCGAGTTGGACCTTGAAAGTAGATGCTGCTTATATGGCAACTATGCGGTTGTGTCAGCACAAAACGAATCGTTTCCCAGACCGATCGTCCGTTCATTAAACGTTCTCCCATTCTGGATTGACTATCGACAGACGTATCTAACCCTGTAAATTCGAAATCCGGAGGGTACAACCCGGTAACGCGGATATTTTCTTCAGATAACTGCTGTGCCAGTTTAGTTGTAAACCCGCTAAGCCCGTGTTTACTGGCGAAAAAGGCTGGGTGCGCAATAGAATCCGTAAAGTTGGGGACCCCACACGAAGATATAATTGAGACAATATCAGCATTTTCTGAACGTCTTAACCCCGGCAGTAGAGCCTGAGTCAGGAGAATCGAACCTGTCAGGCCTGAATTGACGGTATTAATAATTTCTATATCAGGCTGATCGTCTAATCTCCCTGATAACCACTGAGCAGCATTCAGGATTAAAATGTCTATAGGCTTGTCTGAAGCTAACAGCTGTGAAGAAAACTGAGAAAGGGATTCAGGCCGGGTTAAATCACAGATATACCCTTTTGCAATGCCGCTTTCAGCAGTGATGATGTTGCAGGTTTTTTGAATATCTTCAGCCCGCCGTGCGCAAAATTCCACCTCGACGCCCTCTCGTGCCAGCCACACGCACAGCGCCTGGCCAAATCCCCCACCTCCGCCGGTAATAACCGCTCTTTTACCTCTCAGCATCTTCATTCTTCCTTTTCCTGATGACTTTGTGTGTAAGTAGATATACATGAGGAAGTTAAGTGACATCTTTCAGTTAATGCCCTTTTTACATGAGGAACAGAAATAAGCTGCACTGCAAACTGTTTAAGCGTGACTCAGGGGATGAGCAACGTGCGCTTCTGGCACAGAGTGGTTATCTACACCCTGCAGGTTTCACCGCAAGTCGAATCGTCAGCGCATGAGTCTAACCGGTAGAGCCGCCAGTTTCTGCCGAACTGCCGGAAGCCAGCTTGCTCAGGCGTTCACCCTGGAGATAATAATTCACAATACCGTCATTTATTCTGCCCCCTAAAGACTGATAAAAACGATTTGCTCCGGGGTTTGATTTCTCGGCGTTCCAACTGAGGCTAAGACACTCCTGTTCAAGAGCGAGTTTCGCAATAAAGCGCATGATGGATTTCCCTGTGCCTTGACCTCTGTTGTTCTGAGAGACATACAGCTCTTTAATGTGCAGCTGACCACTGTATCGGGGAGAAGGGTAGAGAAGACTGCAGCACGCCAGCCCAACGATATGAGCATCGCAGCGAGCCCTGAGTACCAGAGTCCCGGAGAGCTGACTGAACAGTCGATTGCGGAGGTAATTCTTTAACAGTGATTCCTGAATGATGCCCTTGCCATAATAGTGCTCTTCCATTTCGGTAAAAATTTTCACCATGGATTCCCATTCATCTGGCGGACACCGTTCTACCGTTATTTCCATATTTACTCCTTTCAGCTAACTACACGCCAAGGCCGGGGCAAGTTGCTCTTACATAGCAGTTCTAAGCATTCCGGCCCGGCTGCCGGGTTAGCTTCGCCGATCCGTCAGAAGCGGCGTTACTTTTCACTTCGTCCAGGATACTGGATTGCTGAGTCATTCATGTTCCTTTCTTACCGCGTATATCTAATTGAGCAATAGCCTCTTGCAGGTGTTCCAGAAACGCCTTCACTTTCACCTGTAGGTATTTTCTGCCGGAATAGAGCGCGTACAGCACCAAATCCTCGGGTTCGCGGTTACAGTTAATTTTAACAAGGGAGCCGTTATTGATTTCTGATTCACAGGCATGGAGAGGCAAAATGGCGAAACCAAGTCCTTTTAATGCAGCGGCCTTGGCCATCTGTCCACTGTTCACCTTATAGCTGGATTGTACCTGGACGCTTTGGTTTTGTTTAAATCTCCAGGGCATTCCCTGGAGTACCGACATACTCGTAATGCAGGGGGTTTTGGTGAGCTCATCCACCGATTGTGGTGAGGGGTGACGTTCCAGAAGTTCTGGTGCAGCTACCACACCACTCGGCCAACGCAGAATTTCCCTGGCTACCCAGCAAGAATCTTCCAGTGGCCCACGTCCAAAGCGTAATATCAGATCGAATCCATCCAGTAGGCCCTCTGTTGGATCCAATTGTGTGTCACAACTGAGCTGTATATGTGGATGCTTGATGCAGAAGTCAGCCAGAATATCTGCCATGAATGGAAGGTCTGGTGTAATGATCTTCAGGTGACCTGATAGTGAATCACCAAACAGTGCGACTTCTTGCAGTGCATGATCCAAAGCGTGCGTGAGCGGCGTAATGGATTGATACAGCATTCTACCGGCTGCGGTTGGCATTATCTTACGCGTCGTACGCTCCAGTAGCCGCAGATGAAGTTGCTGTTCAAGTAAAGCGACATGTCTACTGACATTGGACGATGGCAACTGAAGCTGCTCTGACGCGAGCTTAAAACTCAGCTTTTCATAAACCACCTGAAAGCTGATAAGCCACTGCAATTCACATTTTTCAATCATTAATTATCCCAAAAAATGAGATTAACAAAGCTATAACTCTATATTTATCATTAATCAGGTGGTCATTACAATTTTCGTTAAATTTCATAACAGGAAAATAATGATGACCAGGCCTAAGAAAATTGCCATCGTAGGTGCCGGCGTTGCTGGAATGGCACTTGCAATACTCGCGACCCAACAGGGCCATCAGGTTAGCCTGTTTGAGCGTGGCAGCAACGTCTCTTACATGGGAGCTGGCGTAACTTTATGGCCCAATGCCATGTTCGTCATGCAGAAGATGGGGCTGGACGAAAAGGTCAAGCATGTAGGTGGTACACCGTTCATGATGCGGCAGTTTGATCGGAATGGTTACCTTCAGACGCAGTTCGATATTTTAGCAGTGAATTCACTTTGCGGTTTTCCGAGTGTGACCGTGTTACGGCGTGAACTGATGCACTTACTGGCCGCCAGGTTAGAGAGCCTGGGCAGGGAGATTAAATTCAATTGTTCAGTCACTACTGCGGACGTCAGGAAGTTGAGCCTGGCGTTTGATTTAGTCGTCGGCGCTGACGGGCGAATGAATTCAGTCGTTCGTCAGTCATTGCACGGGGACAAAGAAACGCCTCGTTATCATGGTTTCGTGAACGTCATAGGAGTGGGAAGGCAACGAGAGGGTGCATCGAATAACGCTATTGATGACTTTCGCGGTCAGGGGGAGCGTTTTGGTATCGTCCCGGTGAAGGACAGGTTGTGCTATTGGGCAGGAGCGTGGAACGCTCCTGTGGACAATGAACGTCCTCGGGCACATTGGTACAATGAGTTGCATCAGCATTTTCGAGACTGGCCTGATCCTGTGCAGAACTTGTTGCTGTCATGTGATAGTGCATCTGTTAAGGGCATTTTCGTGCATGACATTGATCCTCTTCCCTTTTGGCATCGAGACAATGTTGTAATCATCGGGGATGCGGCTCATGCTTCGTTGCCGACATCCGGGCAGGGAGCCTGTCAGGCGCTGGAAGATGCATGGCACCTGACTTGTTTACTGAAGGAGACAGATGATTTGGAAATGGCTCTGCAAGGCTTTTACCAACAGAGACATATCAAAACCTCAGCAGCGCAGTGGGTTGGAAGACAATTCGCTAAAAAAATTTTTTTTGAGCAGCCTGAACCACTGCTACCTGCATCCACTATTTCCGCAGCAGAACTCAGTCGGTTCTGGATGCAGGGTTTAAAGCATGTAGCCTTCTGAAACCAGGTGATAAGAATGCGGTATGACTGTCTGTCAGATGAATACTGACTGGTGCGATGTTATTACCTGATAACGTCCGCTTCTGACACACAGCTGAAGTTAATGTCAGGTATCAATGAGAATAACATTTGTGCCTGACTGGATGCCGCAGCAAGGCTGAAGAGGGACAAGCTTCTCATCACATAAGAAAGTTAAACATTCTCAACCAATAATCGGGGGTGCCTATTGTCCCTGAAAACGTTATAATTACTGAGTTTGTTCTCTCCGTATTATCGCGGCTGCTAACCCCGATCATTCTTTGAGAGAGAAATTATGCAAACGATCCGTACCCGAGGCTGGCGCAAGGCGCAAAAGCAACGCAATAAGTCTCGAGATATTCACAATGCTTTATTAACTTTTCGTGGCGAAAAAAACTGGAAGATGCTTTATACGCGGTCAGATAAATTGCTGCGTGCCGCACAACTGGGGCTTGAGTATCCACGTATTACTAACCAACAGCTTGCCTCACGAGGTCTGGAAGAGTACCAGGTTTCTGATGAATATACTTTTTATATGCAGTCGTAATCAATGGCGCAGCCCCACGGCGGAACAGGTGTTCCGCCGTCATCCAACCCTTTCCGTGCGTTCTGCGGGCACAAGCCGGAATGCTAAAAAAAAGGTGTCTGCTGATCTGCTTCAGTGGGCCGATATTATCTGCGTTATGGAAGAGAAGCATAAAAATCGTCTGGTGGCAGAATATGGCCGAATCATTGCTTTTAAGCCACTGCACATCCTGGATATCCCCGACGATTACCTCTTTATGGATCCCAGGCTGGTAGCCATACTGAAAGAGACCGTGCCGGCAATGCTGAAACTCACCGTTCAGGGAACGGATGGCCATTAACGTCCCCTGATTATCTGTTTTCCCGCCAGCTATAGGGTGATCAATCTCCCTACTGGCACTCGGGAGCTACTCGGAAACAGCATAGCGAAGAAAGACCGGGTGTCTATCAGGACGCTCCGCCAGTTCTGACAGATTTCATGTTTCCAGGGCGAAATGTCACTATTATTTTAAAAAAAATCAACAGGATAGCGACGATGAGAACAGTCGAGTTTTTGCTGTATACCCTAAAACCCGGCACCGGGAAAGACTTCCACAGGATAATGACGGAGCAGAGCGCTCCGCTTCACCGTTTAGCGGGTATGGATATTATTTCTTTTGGTATATCAGCCCACGACGACGACGCTTACTATCTGATCAGGGCTTATGACAGCCTCTCCCATCTGAAATCCTCTCAGGAATCTTTCTATAATAGTGAAGAGTGGCGGCTTGGCCCCCGGCAGGCCATTATCGATAGAATAAGGGTCAGCGTTAAATCAGTGCTCATGCTTAGCAGTAATGCGATTGATAATTTACGATCCAGCTGAATCGCTTAGTAAGAATAAGTGATGTCACAGGAAGCAGGCTGCATACACATCCCAGCTTTGCTTCATTAAGTTCCTTTATGGCACAGGGTAGCCAGGGGAATACGATTGGGCTGACCATCAGGCGACGTTACCTGATCAATATCAGCATCAACCGCGTTCAAAGATTTTTACCGAGGATATGAACCTTTACATCAGATGTGGATGTTTTATGGAAAAAATCCTGAATGAACACCATCCCCTGTTTTTCATAGAATTGACGCGCACGTTTGTTATGTTCGTGAACTTCTAACCAGAGATAATCATTGCCGCGCTCTCTCGCTTTTTCAGCGATGTCATCAAGGATCTGCCTGCCATAGTTTTTCCCCGTTTCATCCGGCGAGAGGTAAAGTTTGTTCAGCAGCGTTCCCTCCTGACGGGTTCCGGGGATATGACATCGCCATGTGACTTTTAAGAAGCCAACCGGGGTTGAAGACTCCACAATATACCAACTGACGGCGGGATCGTTGAGGCTATGCTGAATCGTATGTAACGAATACTCCTGCTGAAGGTATTCATTCATTTCTTCTTTTGAATCCCAGTAATGTTGCAAATGGTGCGTATATAAACGGATGCCTAACTGATTGAGAAGGGCGGCTTCGGATTGTTTCGCATCTCGCAGAATAAACGTCATAGCGTGTTTGCCATTGTCAGTCGATATCAGAGGGGGAAAGTAATCTGCCACAGTAAACGAAAAAATTCAGGGTGCAAACAAATCCGCTCCCCATGCGGTCAGTCAGGAGATCTAAACGCTAACCCGGTCGGCACAAAGCAGGGAACAGTGCGCACCGACCGGAACCGCTGGCAGGATCAGACGTGCATCTGTTTTTTCCCCGTTCCGGTTAAATCCGCCTCCGTGGCGCGTCCGGCAAAATCCACCTCAAAATCATCGGCGGCGAAGTCCGGGGGTGAACGACCGTCGACAAATGCCGGCCACTGGCGCTGCAGATAGGCGGCGTTCTTCTCACACCAGGGCGCTGCCGCAATGTACATCACATTGCTGTCAAATTCGCCGTGATGCTCATTTTCCACGGCATGGACCACGTCGCAGTGCCAGAACACCGTGTCGCCAGGCTCCATATCCGGAATAGAGGAAAAACCTTCAAGTAAAAGAGGATGGAATTTTTCACTGACCGACAGCGCCCGGCCCGGAGCCGCGCCGCACAGGTCATCTTCTGCTACGTCATCCTGCAGGGCACGCAGTAATATCCACGCCATGGCGTTAGCCACCGGTAGCAGTTTCAGGGTGCCGCCGTGCCGGCGCTGCGGCGTCAGGGCGGTCCAGCCCTGAAACGTGCGGAACATTGAGCAGACGGCGGGTGAGGCGAACTCGCGCACTTCCGTCCGGCCTTCGGCATCGAACGGATTATAATGCTGCCAGTCGCCGCTGAAGACGTGGCGGTATACGTGGCGGAAGTTTTCATCCAGCCAGCGTTCCAGCGATCCGCCGTCTACGTGCGGCGACAGGCCCAGCGAACCGGAATGTGGCGGGCGGCGGCGAATGCGGTCGGCATAGCTGACGATGCGGGTGGGGTCAAAGTGTTGTCTGCCCTGGCTTTCGGTCTGCCAGAGCGAATTCAGAAAGACCTGAACCGCCTGCATGCGCGCATCCTGCCGCGCCTGAACCTGGGGCTGTGACCAGTAAACGCCGTAGATCTGCGGTTTTCCCTCCTTCAGGTCACCGAAATAGTTATCTTCGGCGGCATTCTTGAGTTTCTCAACGAACTGATTATCGTCAAGATAGTGGCTCATCTGTTCATTCCATGCGCGGGCCTGCGGTACGGAGAAAACCCCGCGAACCGTGCAGCAGCCGCGCTGGCGGATCTGGTTTTTTTGGCTCTCGGTGATGCGGTGGTGAATAATATCGTCGGCATCCAGCTGCGGTACCGGATGCTCCCCGCGCTGCTGCTCCGCGTGGAGCGCATCGATCTGGCGGCGCATCTCCTTGTCCAGTTCGGCAAAAACCTGGCGATAGTGCGGAAGCTCTTGGCGGAGCTGCATTTTAACGCGGCGAATAGCATCCGGAATATTGTCAATTTTGAGGTCAGTCATGTCGTTCTCCTGTGACAAATTCATTATCATGGTGTGAAGCTGCGGATCATTACACGGCGAAAAAGCGGCAGAGAAAAGAGATGTGTTTTTTGTGGTTTTTCCCCTTTTAGCGAGACGATGTATGCAACTCACGACTGAGCGACTGATTCTGACCCGATTACAGCCTGAAGACTGGCAGCTTTTCCTCAAGATCCACAGCGATGAAACCTGCATGAAATTTATCAGCGCGGTGCCGCAGCTGGCCGATATTCGTCAGCGTTTTCAGGACCGTCTGGCCCCCTGGCAGGTCACCAGCTTTCACATGCTGTGCCTGGTGGTGCGGCTGAAAGAGAGTGGGCGCGTGGTCGGGCTGATGGGTGCCAATCCCGAGTGGGCCCCGCACCGGCAGGCTGAGGTAGGGTATTCGCTGTTCAGCGACTGTTTCGGTCAGGGCTATGGCAGCGAGGCGTTGGGTGCGCTGTGTGATTTTTTATTCGACGAGTGTGAGTTCCATAAACTCAAAGCTCAGGTCGTGGAGGGTAATCATGCCTCGCGACGGGTGCTGGAAAAAAACGGCTTTTTGCTGGAAGGGACGCTGCGGGATAATTACCTGTTACACGGCCAGTGGGTGAATGACTGGCTGTTTGGCCGCCTTAATCCCGCCGGATAAAAAATTTTATCCTGCCTCTCGACAGGTTACAGAATTGTAAGATATGTTGATTCAACGACCACCAGAGTGGTCAGCGTCGCTCGGATGGTCCGGGCGCTTACGTGAATCAAAGGATGCTATGCTATGGCTGACAACAGTTCCCCACGCCGTTTTTCCCGTATTGAACGTCTTCCCCCGTATGTATTTAACATCACTTCCGAACTGAAGATGGCCGCCCGCCGTCGCGGTGAAGATATTATCGACTTCAGTATGGGAAACCCCGACGGCCCGACGCCGCCGCATATCGTTGAAAAACTCTGTACCGTGGCCCGGCGTGAAGATACGCACGGTTACTCCACCTCGCGCGGGATCCCCCGCCTGCGCCGCGCCATTTCACGCTGGTATGCCGACCGCTACCAGGTGGATATTGACCCGGAATCAGAAGCGATTGTCACCATCGGGTCGAAAGAGGGACTGGCCCATTTGATGCTGGCAACGCTCGATCATGGCGACACCGTACTGGTGCCCAACCCCAGCTACCCCATTCATATCTACGGTGCGGTGATTGCCGGCGCGCAGGTGCGTTCCGTGCCGCTGGTGGCCGGTGTCGACTTCTTTAACGAACTGGAACGCGCCATCCGTGAGAGCTACCCTAAGCCGAAAATGATGATCCTCGGCTTCCCGTCGAACCCGACCGCGCAGTGCGTGGAGCTGGACTTTTTTGAGCGGGTGATTGCGCTGGCGAAACAGTACAACGTGCTGGTGATCCACGACCTGGCCTATGCCGACATTGTCTACGATGGCTGGAAGGCCCCGTCGATTATGGAAGTGCCGGGCGCACGTGACGTGGCGGTAGAGTTCTTCACGCTGTCAAAAAGTTACAATATGGCGGGCTGGCGCATCGGCTTCATGGTGGGTAACAAGGAGCTGGTCTCGGCGCTGGCGCGTATCAAAAGCTACCATGATTACGGCACCTTTACGCCGCTGCAGGTGGCGGCCATTGCCGCCCTGGAAGGGGATCAGCAGTGCGTACGGGATATTGCCGAACAGTATAAACGCCGTCGTGACGTGCTGGTAAAAGGCCTTCACGAGGCGGGCTGGATGGTGGATAACCCGAAAGCCTCGATGTATGTCTGGGCAAAAATTCCCGACCACTATGCGCACCTCGGGTCGCTGGAGTTTGCCAAACTGCTGCTGCAGGAGGCGAAGGTCTGTGTCTCGCCGGGTATTGGCTTTGGTGACTATGGTGATACGCACGTGCGTTTTGCGCTGATAGAAAACAGCGATCGTATCCGTCAGGCGGTCAGAGGCATAAAAGCGATGTTCCGTGCAGAGGGTATTCTGGCGGGGGCCACCAAAAGTAGCGACGACGACATTTAAAAACAGTGAGGGTCAGGGCAGCCTGACCCCGTCACTTTTATCCTTACAGCATCAGATAGAAAGTGCCAACCCAGATCAACAGGATAAAAGAGATTCCCATCAAAGCATATTTCACAAACAAGTCCTCTGAGCGCCCGATATGGGCCGGATCCGAGGCTAATTTACCTGTATTGCCCTGCAAAATAAAGGTCATTATTATGCGACCTTGTTCACATTAATACCTTTCCAGTTCCGGGACGACGGACATGCCCACGCGCAGCCGTTCCCGATCTGCCTGGCCCGGTTCCAGTACGATTTTCACCGGCAGGCGCTGCACCACTTTGGTGTAGTTGCCGGTGGCGTTGTCGGCGGTAATGGCGGCAAAGGTGGATCCCGTTGCCGGGGCAATACTGTCAACGTGACCGCGTAGCGTCACGCCGGGAAGCGCATCAACCGTCAAAGAAACCGGCTGTCCGGCAGTCACGTTGGCCAGCTGCGTTTCAAGGAAGTTGGCCACCACATAGCTCTGTTTCAGCGGTACTACGGCCAGCAGACGGGTACCCGCCGCTACCCACGCACCCTGTCGCACCGCGCGCTGGCCAACGCTACCGGAAATTGGGGCGGTGATGCGGGTGTAGGAAAGATTGAGCAGCGCCTGATCGACGCTGGCCTGCATGGCACTGCTGTCTGCCTGCGCCTGTTTCAGGCTGGCCTGCAGTACCGCCACCGCTTTATGCGCGGCCAGCGCTGCGGCCTCGCTCTGCTTCACCTGGGCGGCAGCGCTCAACATGGTGGCGCTGGATTTTTGCTGCTCATCGGCGGTCGCCGTACCGCTTTTCAACAGGCGGCGGTAACGGTCCGCATTGTGTGCGGCGTAGTTGAGCGTGGCCTGGCTGGCGCTGACCGCGGCATCAGCCTGAGCGATGGTCGCTTTCTGCTGCTCAAGCTGGGCCTCAATGCTGGCCTGTTTCGCCTCGCTCACCTGCAGATTCGCTTTGGCCGTTTCCAGCGCAACGCGGTAGTCCCGATCGTCGAGGGTGGCCAGCACCTCTCCGGCAGTGACCTGCTGGTTATCAGAGACGTTAACCGTGCGGATATAACCGGAAATTTTGGGCGCGACCAGCGTGTAGTCGGCGGTGACCACCGCATCGTCGGTGCGCAGCTGATGACGGTTAATGGCCGACCAGATAAAAAAAGCAATGGCCAGCAGTATCAGCAACAGGGCCGCCAGCAAAGCGGTGCGTTTAGCAGGTGTGAAGCTCATGATTGTGATCTCGATGTTGGCGGAACGGGAGTGAGTAAGGTTTGCGGCGGCCACACGCGTTTCGGCAGCCAGGCGGTCAGCAGAATGAGAACCAGCGCAAACCCCGTAATCAGCAGGTAGGCGTCACTGATGCTGAGGATCACCGCCTGATGTCTGAGCAGCGTGCTGAAATGGCTGAGGTTCTCAACGGAACTGACCGTCCCGTCGGGCAGCAGCGGCATCAGGCCGCTGGCGCTGTCGCTCTGCGCGGCGGTCATCAGCCACGGCCGGTTACCCAGCTGATCGACCAGCGTATGCGAGTGGAACTTCTCGCGGTGGGTGAGGAAATTCTCTACCAGCACGCCGGCGGCCACGCTGGAAAAACCGCGCACGGTATTGAACATCGCCGAGGCAAAGGGCCCCTCGGGCGGCATCACCACGCTGGTGGCGCTCATCAGTACCGGCAGGATCATCATTGGCTGGCCAAACGCCTGTAAAACCTGAATGACCCAGAAATTTTGTCGCGCCCACTCGCCGGTGATCTGCATTCCCATCATGCAGGAGAGGATCATCAACCCGGCTCCCGCCGTCAGCATCCAGCGGCAGTCTATCCAGCGCAGGTTAAGCAGCGCAGCAAGCAGCGGCGCAATCAGCAGCTGCGGCAGGCCAATCGTCAGCGCCAGCGGAGCAAACTGCGCGGTGCGAAAGCCGTCAATCTGAGCAAAATAAGCTGAAGGCAGGGCCGAACCCGACAGCCCTACCATCAGTACCCCTGCCAGCACCAGCAGACCGTGGGTCAGATTTTTTCGCTGCAGCATTTGCAGCCGGAACAGCGGCAGCGGGTGATACCATTCGTTGATCAGAAACACCAGCAGCAGCGCAGCCGCGCTCAGTAACATGCCGCTAATCAGCGGTGACTGGAACCAGTCAAGCCGTTCTCCCTGGGTCAGCGCCAGTATCAGCAGGGCGATACCGCTACAGCCGGTAAGCATCCCCAGCCCGTCAATCTGGCGAAACCGCTCCAGCCGGACCGGATCCTGCGGCAGCCCCCAGCCAATCAGCAGGGCGGCGATCAGGCAGGGGGGGATAACCTGCCAGAAGGTAAACTGCCAGCCAACGGAGTCGGTCCAGAATGCGGCCAGGGAGGCGGCCATATTCGGGCCAAAGGTCGCGGTCATGGCATACGCAGCCAGCCCGTAAAGTTTAATGCCGGGCGGCAGGAAGCGCAGAGCGACCGTCATCAGCATTGGCGGGAGGGCACCGCCAAAAATCCCCTGGATCACCCGGAGGGCGATAAAGCCTGACGCATCTGAAACCAGTGGCTGGACGACCGCCATCAGGCAGAAACCCAGCGTGGCAGCCAGCGTAAAACGTCGCAGGGAGAAGGTGACGGCAAACCAGGGAGCTATCATCATGGCAGCGACTTCCGCTGCCTGATAGGCGGAGGTGATCCAGCTCCCGGTGTCAAAATCTATGCCCAGTGCGGCACGGATGTCGGCCAGAGCGAGATCTGTCACCCGATCGTTAAGGCCGGAGCTGAGTGCGGCGATCAACACACCCACCAGGCCCAGCGCCAGGCGCAGGGTGAAAGGGTGCGGAGGCGGCATTGCCGCAGGCTGGCCATTCATTGCAGGGACTCCAACACTATTTTTATTATCGATGCACTGTATTGCATCGTGATACATTGTGCGGAATATTACAGGGTGATGCCGTGTATTGCAATGCGGTACACTGTATCCAGTGAGACATTCAGTGCTACAGTAAAGGCCGGTAACAAGGAAAAGGATCCCTATGTTTGAGTCTTCAGGCTGCCGCGATGACGAGCGTTCCGGCGGCATTCAGGTGATCACCCGCGCGGCGAAAATTCTTGACGCGTTAGGGGCAAAACCGGACGGGATGAGCCTGGGCGAAATTGCCCAGGCGGTCGATCTGCCGCGTTCCACCGTACAGCGTATTGTCGCTGCGCTTGACTCGGTCCAGCTGGTACGCAGCCACGGTACGGCGGCAGGCGTGCGCCTCGGGCCAGCTCTGCTGCGACTTATCGCCAATGTTCATACTGATGTGGTGGCGATCGCCCAGCCCTGGCTTCAGGCGCTGTGCGACCAGACGGGGGAAACCGTCTCTCTGGCGCGGGCCAGCGGTCTGCAGCTGGCCATTATTCACTATGTGGTGGCCGACAGGGAGCTGCGGGTGGTGCCGCGCATCGGCATGAACCTGCCGCTTTACAGCACGTCCGGCGGCCGTGCGCTGCTGGCGCTGGACAGCGACGAGACGGCCAGAGAGCGGGTCGGGGAGGCTTTTCAGGCCATCACAGAACTGACCGTGCGCGACTTCCCTGCGCTGCTGGCGCATCTGACTGAAATTCGCCGTACCGGTCTGGCCTATGATCGGGGAGAAACCCTGGAGGGCATCTCCACCATGGCGGTGGCGATCGACACCATTCTGGGGCGTTTTTCCATCAGTCTGTTAATCCCTGGCGCCCGCTTTCAGCGGCATGAGGCGCGCAACCGGCAGGCGATCCTGCGGTGTAAGGAGGCACTGATCGATGAAATTGGAAAAGCCGCATTACGCGACTGACAGGAGAAGGCTATGAAAACGCTTTTAGTTGCAGTAGATAATTCGGTCATTGCCCGCAAAGTTGTTTCGCTGGCGACCGAACAGGCGCTGGCCTTACAGGCTGAGGTGGTGGTGGTGTGCTGCGTGGATGCCAGCTATGCGGACTCCGGCCCGTTTGATATAGAGGCGGGTGAAGATCCCGGTGATTTTGGCCTGGCGCTGGACGAGCAAAATACCGCCGAAGCGGTGGTGCGCCAGGCGCTGGCGGAACTGCACCGTGCGGGCGTGGTGGCGCGGGGCAGGGTGGTCGCCGGGGAATCGGCTGAAACCATCGTGGCCGAATCGAACCGCCTTCAGGCGGCGATGATCATCATCGGACGTCGCCATCTCTCCTCCTTCAACCGTCTGCTGAAAGGTTCATGCAGTGCAGCGGTTATCGAACGTGCCAGCTGTCCGGTATTGGTGGACGTGCGCGCTGACTAAGGTGTTTTTACAGGCCGGCTAGCTGGCCTGATAACTTCAGGATCCTGCTTTGACTTCTCACGCTATTCTTGCCTCGCTGTTCTCCGCTCTGGTCTGGCTGGTTATTATTGGTGGCCTGCGACAGCGTAAAAAACTCAGGCCTGCTGCGGCAATACTGCTGTTTGTACTTCCGCTGCTGGCGGGCAATGTTTACTACTTCGGCTGGGTGAACCCGGCACAGCAGAAACAGGCCGCCATTGATGCCTCAGCGGCCCGCCTCGCCACGCTGCCGGTCTGGCGCACGGTGAAAGTACAGCAGCCTGCGCTCTACCAGCAGGCCTATGATCAATTGATGACCCATCTCCGTGACGGAATGCCGACGCAGCAGGCGATCGACAGCCTGCGTCCTCTGGTGGCTGACCTGCTGAATCAGCGTATTAATGCGGCCCGCGATGAGGACCTGATCGACTACATGCAGGCCTCCCTTGAGCAGATGAAACAGATCCGCCAGCACGGTGCCGGACAGTGTTTCCGCTTTCTGTTTCCCCAGGTTAAAGGGGGCGTTAACGTCAGTCAGCTGTTGCCAAAAGCCGTTACCGACCGGGAGCTGCAGTCGATGGATGTCCTGCTGCAGCACAGCCGGGGGGCAGAACAATCTGTGGATTTAAAACAGGGACGTGTGCAGCTTCAGGGCGTGGTACGCGGCCTGTATGGTCGCTGGGGCAGTGATCTGCAAACGCTGAATACACCGGCTGAACCCGGGGTGGATGAAGGTAAACTCTGCGATATGACGATAGATCTTTATCAGTCGGTTCTGGCACTTCCGGGTAAAGATTCAGCCAATGTTTTACGTATAATTATTAGCGGAACAGGTAATTGATGCCAAAAAAAAGCCCGCTCGCCGCGGGCATAAAAACTTTCTAATTATAGTAAATAAATACCTGGTGTTGCGCAGACATCTTCTAATGTCTGGGGCCATATTCGCACTGATATCGCCTGAAGGCCATTCACTCTCCTGAATCGATTCAATCGGCAAAACATTGCATAAGCTAAGTAAAATTGTGCAAATGCGCCTGAGTCTGATAGCCGCAGGGAGGGAGATTGCTATGATGCGGCACTCGAAGAGGGGAGTCATAATGAAGAAGAAACTATCCGCCGTATTGGCGATTTTACTGCTGGCTGGCTGTACTTCCGGCAAACCCGGGGCCTTTGAGAAGGTGGATGAAGATCCGGCAGTGAATACCGTTCAATATCGTTTTAATCCGGTTAACGTCGATAAAACGGCAATGGAGAAAGATGTTGAACGATATTGTACTGAGCGTGGCTTTGATAAAGTGGAGGCGTTAAGCCCACAGGAAAGCCATGTACCTGGCCTGATGAAAGCCTGGTATCAGTGTAATTACAGTATTAAAAGTTAAATAAAAATAAGGGCGGGGAAATCCCCGCCCAACTTTTTGCTACTTCATGGTTCTTTTTATATTGCTGTGTGCAGGCTTTGCCCGCCCAGCCCCGAACCCTGCTGCGTGTTGACGTCGCTTAAGCGGCGTCAATCCGACGACAGGGTTCCGGGCCTATCGGTGAATATTCACCGAATTCGTCACCAGCCGCGCCGTGGCCCGCCGCCATGATGATAGCCGCCGTGATATCCGCCGCCACCGCCGTGATAACCGCCGTCACCGTCGTGATGATGGCGAGGCGCAATAATACAACCGCTCAGCATCACAATCAGTGCCATGACAGAGGTCGCTTTCATTATTGTTTTCATGTTTATCTCCCGCCCTTTTCTATGACTACAACTTTACGCAAGAAAAGTGGAGGAATAATGCCGCGAATGTAGAGTTATCAGAGGAAATATTTCAAAATAATTCTATATGCTAATGCTCTGACTCTGCTCAAGTATATTAAATAAGATAATGATGAAAAAATCACGATATTGATGAGAATCATCTTAAAGCAGAAGTGGGGGAAAATAGCGCAGCTTTCAACATCAGGGAATAGCCTGCCGGTCAAGCGGGCGTTATTTCGTACAGGAACTGAGCGTGGGCCGATATTGACGTTAAAGCCCGCAGGGAGAGTCGCCTGCGGGCATGCGGTGTGATGCTGTCTGTCAGGCGTGCTGTAACGCTTTTTTCACTTCAGCAGCCCGGTGCGGCATGCGGATGGTGGCTGACATCAGCAGAGAGATAACCAGCAGGGCCATAATCAGGCTAAAGGTCACGGTAAAGCCGCCGAACAGGGAAGCGATAAGCGACCCCATCACGCTACCGATACCGAAGCCAAGATAAATGACCCCGTAGTTTTTCGTCAGGTTGTTGAGGCCAAAGAAGTCACTGACCAGTGACGGATAAACGGTGATGGTGCCGCCGAAGCTGAAGGCGACGCAGGCGATGGCAATAAAGAAGCTGCCTTCATTCATATGGCTGAACAGCAGAATGCTCATCCCGGCCAGGGAGACAATCTGCGCCAGGGTGATCACCCGGATACGGGCGACTTTGTCAGACAGTACGCCCAGAATCAGACGGCCGCTCAGGTTGGCAATCGCAATGATGGTCACCGCATTGGCTGCGGTCTGTGCGCTCAGGTGAACCATATTCTCACCGATGTCTTTTGCCACGCCAATCACGTAGAGACCGCTCATACACGCCGTCAGGAACATCAGTGCCAGCATCCAGTACTGCGGCAGACGCATAGATTCTGCCAGCGAGTAATCGCGGCTCTTCTGGCTGGTTTTGCTACTGCTTCCCTGCTGCGCCGGGGCATCTTTCATCAGCAGCGCACCGACGACTATCATGCTCATCGCCAGCCCCCCCCAGATCATAAAGGTAGTTTCCAGGCTGTAGACGCTTAACAGATAGCTACAGATGAATTTAAAACCCAGGCTGCCCAAGCCGTAGGCACCGATCGCACAGGCGGAAATCATGCCTTTACGCTCCGGGAACCATTTTACACAGTTCGATAAGGTCATCAGATAACCCGCCCCGTCAGCCAGCCCGACCAGCACGCCAGCGCTCAGATAAAGCATAAACAGGTTATCCGCCTGGGAAGTCATCATCAGGCCCACAGCCATCAGCAGCCCGGCGGCGATGGTGACGTTACGCACGCCAAAACGTTCCTGCAGTTTTCCGGCTACGGATGAAGCAACCGCCAGCCCAAGACTCAGCAGTCCGAATGAAAAAGCGACCTGGCTGATGCTGGTATCCAGCTTGTCAGACAGCTGCCCGTTAAACAGGCTCCAGGTGTAGACCGAACCCAGCGCAAACTGCGTAATGATTGTACCGATCAGGGTTAACCAGCGGGTGCGGTTAACGCGGTGACCTGCGGTTGATGCGTTCATGGAAATCTCCTGGTGGAAATACTAAGGATCTTGAATTAAGCCAATAGTAGAGCCGGGCTTCATTACTGCGGGGAAAAAGGGCATGAACTGCCCTGACCAGGGAATGAAATGCCTCTGGGACGACATGAATGGCCGCTGGCAGACGCAAAGAGGATCGTAGGGCGTGAGTTTATTTATTGATATATATCAATTTATTAAGCGAGTTTGCCGTTTTGGATACCCATGAGGTGGCGTAAGGCGGCGGATGTCTGCGGTAGGACGGGGTTAAAAACCAGCTGAAGGTGGAGGAGAGAGCAGTGCAGGGCGATGGCTAAACTGACGCTGGCCGTCTCGCCGAGGGGGCATCAGACGGTGCAAAATACCGACGCCACGCATGGCGATGCGTCGCCGCTGGCGGAAGCTATCCCGCCCTTCAACGTCGTTTCACTGCCGACGTCACCCGGCGATCGCACCGGGTGGCCTCGTTATGATCTAGCGAATATAACCGCGGATCACATCCGCAATGGCTTTATTCGCTTCGCGTCCGTCGCGGTGTTCCACCTCTTCCGCAATTTTTTCCAGGTACTTATTCAGTTTGCCGCCCGTTGGCACATTGCCGTAAGCGATCAGCATCTGCACAATGTTTCTCAGTGCAAGAACCTCTAGGGAGAGGCGTTCAACAACGGCGTCTTTATCTGGCATGGAATGCTCCGGTACGGCAGTCAACAATAATACCGTCAGATTACCCGCCCGCGCGCGGAATCAATCCGTTGAATATCGCTGTTTTTCGCGGCGATTAAGCGCCTGAACACTTAACCTCTGCAATACATCGGCAAGATACTGTTACCTGTAAGGCTTGAACCTGCCTTCGGCACAGGGCATGATCGCGCCTCGCTTTAAAAAGGAGGCTTTATGCCGCAGTTGACCGCGATTCTGAAGCAATATGGAATAAATCCTGATCACACCACCTCGCTGATTATTATTTTTGGCATTATTTTTCTCACAGCATTAATCGTTCACTTTATTCTGCACCGCATCGTCCTGCGTGCCTTTGAACGGCGGGCCAACAGCAGCAGCCATCTGTGGCTGCAAATCATTACCGGCAACAAGCTGTTCCACCGCCTCGCCTTCACCGTGCAGGGGATGATCGTCAATATTCAGGCGCTGCTGTGGCTGCAAAAAGACAGTGATGCGTTATTGATCGTCACGACCTGCGCGCAGCTGTGGGTCATGCTCTATGCCCTGATGTCATTCTTCTCGCTGCTGGATGTGATCTCTGGCCTGTCCCACCGCTTTGCCTTTGCTGCTCAGTTCCCGCTGAAAGGGATTTTCCAGGGCGTGAAGCTGCTGAGTGCCATCGTTATTGGCATCATGATGATCTCCCTGCTGATCGGTAAATCACCGGCGATCCTGATTAGCGGGCTGGGGGCCATGGCCGCGGTGCTGATGCTGGTGTTTAAAGACCCGATCCTGGGCCTGGTGGCGGGTATCCAGCTTTCTGCCAACAGCATGCTGAAGCTGGGGGACTGGCTGGAGATGCCCAAATACGGTGCCGACGGCGCGGTAACTGATATCGGGCTGACCACCGTTAAGGTGCGCAACTGGGATAACACCATTACCACCATCCCGACCTATGCGCTGGTGTCGGATGCGTTTAAAAACTGGAGCGGCATGTCCGCCTCCGGTGGGCGACGCATTAAGCGCTGCATTAATATCGACAGCACCAGCATCCGTTTTCTCACGGCTGATGAGGTGAACAACCTGATGCAGGCACGCCTGCTGAAGCCCTATATGGCATCACGTCAGGAAGAGATTACCAGCTGGAACGGGAAGGAGGGGGCGGACGCGTCGGTGCTGAACCAGCGCAGAATGACCAACGTTGGCACTTTCCGCGCCTATCTGACCGAGTATCTGCGCCAGCATCCGTCGATTCGCCAGGATATGACGCTGATGGTGCGTCAGCTTGCCCCGGGCCCGGAGGGGCTACCGGTAGAGATCTATTGCTTCACCAATACGGTGGTCTGGCTGGAGTATGAGAGCATTCAGGCGGATATTTTTGACCATATTTTTGCGGTGATCGGCGAGTTCGGCCTGCGTATTCATCAGGCACCGACCGGCAGTGATGTGCGGGCGATTGCCGGCAGCGTTATCCCGGAATAAAAAAATCCGGTGCGCCCTGCGGCGACACCGGATGGTTTATTCACGGTCAATCGGTTTAGTGGGCGGCCTGCGCGGTGCGGAACACGGCAACCAGCTCCCGCAGCTGAACGGCCCGCGCGGCCAGCTCATCCGCCGACGAGGCGGACTGCTCTACCAGCACCGCATTCTGCTGGGTCACCTGGTCCATCTGGTTGACGGCAATGTTGATTTGCGAAATACCGGCGCTCTGTTCCTGTGACGAGGCGGAGATTTCGTTCACCAGCTGCGCGGTCTGCTCAATGGCCCCCACGCTTTGCTTCACTTTATCCCCTGCATCCTGCGCCATGGCGATCCCCTGACGGGCATTATCCACCGACACGCCGATTAACTGCTTGATCTCTTTGGCGGCCGTTGCGGAACGCTGGGCCAGCGCTCTGACCTCGGCGGCCACGACGGCGAAGCCTTTCCCGTGTTCTCCGGCCCTGGCCGCCTCAACGGCGGCATTAAGCGCCAGGATATTGGTCTGGAAGGCGATGCTGTCAATAACGCTGATGATCTCTTCAATCTGTCCGGCGCTGGCGCTGATCTTCTGCATCGACTGCAGGACCGACTCCATCGCTTCCCCACCCAGCAGGGCGGCATCCGTAGCGGAGCTTGCCATGCCGGCGGCATAGCGTGTGTTATCCGCATTTTGCAGAATGATGGAGGAGAGTTCTTCCATGCTGGCAGCGGTCTGTGCCAGCGAAGCCGCCTGCTCTTCCGTCCGCGCAGACAGGTCGCCATTGCCCTGGGCAATTTCTTCTGAAGAGGTGGCAATCGTCGTGGCGTTATCTTTAATGTCTGCCACCAGCAGTGAAAGGCGCTCACGCATCTGCATCAGGGAGCCAATCAGCCCGGCCATTTCGTTGTTGCCGGTGACTGCCAGGTGGGAGGTTAAATCGCCGGAGGCGACATCCCGGGCAACCTTCGCGGCATCGCTGACGGGGCCGGTGATGGAGCGGATGATATATACCCCGAGGATCACCACAAACAGAGCTAGCACGGCCAGTACGCCGAGTAACTCAACCTGCGCCAGGCGATGGGCGCTGATTTGTTCAGACAGCATCCGGCTGATTTCGTCACTCGCTTCAAGACCAAAGGTGTTGTACTGATTGATGGCGCGGGTGAAGAGGGCGACAAACTCCGCTGGCTGGAGATCGGTTTTGGTCCGGTTCACAAACACATCTTCAGCAATTTTTAAGGCCTCACTGGCCTGCTGCAGCGCTGCTTCCCCTTTGCCACTGAATTTTGCACGGACCTCTTCGTCTGTCTCAAATGACTTCTTCAGGTTCGCGTTATACAACCGCAGGGCATTCCGGCCGTTGCGGATCTGAAACTCCATACGGGCGTAATCGCTGTCCTCAATCCCGTCTTTTTTCGCCAGAAGCGACGTACCGCGAGCGCGGATCTGACCGAGTGTTTCTGTTAAGTCAGGCAGGCGGCTGAAGGAGCTGATGATGAACTGATAGGTATTTAAATCGGCATCCAGCGACAGGCTGTAAAAATCAAGCACGTCAACATTCAGGTCCAGCGCCGAGCGGATCACCTCAGCGTGACGATTCAGGCTGGTTGCCAGCGTCAGATTGCGGCTGTCGATATCGCGCTGCAGCTGCTCCCACTCAGCGGTCAGCGCGTTAAAACGTTGCAGCAGGGCATCGTTGTTACGGGTGGCACTCAGCGTGGTGAGAAGGGCGGCATTGAGCTGGTCAATCCGGGCTTTCAGTGCCAGACGATTTGGCGTAGCGGGATCATTGGTAGCGATAGCAATGGCCGCTTCAGCACGGTGGCGCTGCATCAGATTAAGCAGATTCAGCATCTCCTTTTCAACGGGAATACCCTGTAACTCTAATTCCTTCACGTTGATCTGCTGGTTTCCTTCTTGAATAAATAACCAGGAAGGAACCGCAAATAGCATCAATGAAAAAAACGCAAGGAGCAGGAATTTTGCAGGCAAATTAATATTGTTGAGGAGTCTTTTCATTTTTTAAATTTCACTTATGTTCAATATGATTTTCAGTCAAACCACGGGTGAGGGAATAAAAATTATCTTGGGGTTTTACAACTAAAAAAATCATTGTTTCCATGTGTCAGTTATATAACTCAATTCTGCGAATGAGTTTCACTATCAGCCTATAAGTAAACCTTCTTGATAGTGCGTTGAATTATAGTTTCAGATGAATGATTGTCTACGATCAAAATAGATGATATTTATTAATAGAAGCATAACGTGCTGAATTGTTTAACTCTTTGTTTGTTATGCTTTTTTAAGAAAGTCAATTTCTGTTAATTCCATTCATAAAAGCCAAAGTGTGTATTGTTTTTAACATTTATAAAATAAACTAAAGTTTGAATTAACCTTGCCGATAAGGGCTTTTATGAGATGAATGTCTTATTTATTTCAGCCTGAATCTGTTCGTTTTATACATAATCTTATTCAGTCATAGGCACCCGCTTATATAAGGCCTTACCGCTCACGGTTATTATATTCTGTTACATTTGAGCAGGATCTCCTTACAAAAGGCGTGTCGGACAAAGCGTTCTGTTTGCCTGTCGACCAGCAGAGTGAACTGGCTGGGCCATTGTTTTTAGCCTGGCGTATAACGGGTTCCGTACCCGGCCACTGGCGGGTTAGCCGATGTTATTAGTGATACAGGCTGATAGCGGAAGGCTCTGTCGACAGGATGTCGTATCACGGTGTTTTTCACTATAACGTAATACGTATAAGGGCTTTTTATGACATATCCAACGAGTAAGCTGAAGGGTCTGGTCGGTTTCGCCAAAGCCGCTAACGTCACGGGCGGCTGGAACGGGACGGTGGTAGAAATTAACTCTCTGGCCCAGCTGAACCAGTATGCGGGCGACAGCACGGCGCGCGTGCTGGTCATTAACAGTAATATCACCGCCTCCACCCTGACAAAAGTCAGCCTGGGCTCCAATAAAACCATCGTGGGCTCATTCCAGAACCGGACACTGAAAAATATCCACTTCCGGGCAACGACCACGTCGCAGAATATCATTTTGCAGAACCTGATTTTCCAGCACTCGGTGAACATCAAAGACAATGATGATATCCAGCTTTACCTTAACTACGGCAGTAAATACTGGATCGATCACTGCTCATTTATCGGCCATACCTGGTCCGACGGCGACGGCAGTCTGGATAAACTGGTGTATGTCGGTGATAAAGCCGACTACGTGACCATCAGTCACTGCTACTTTGGCAACCATAAATATGGCCTGATCCTCGGCCACCCTGCAGATGATAACAATACCGCCTATAACGGCTTCCCTCATCTGACTCTCTGCCATAGCTACTTCGATAATATGCAGGTTCGGGCTCCCGGCCTGATGCGCTATGGCTATTTCCACGTTTACAGTAACTACGTTAACAAGTTCCAGCTGGGCTTCACGCTGGCGCAGAATGCCAATATCCTCTCTGAGAATAACTATTTCGGTGAGGGGAGTGCGAACAAAGGGATGCTGGATGACAAAGGGACCGGTACCTTCACGGATACCGGCAGCGTACCCGCCATTACCAACCAGAAGTCACCCAAAGCGCGGTGGACGGCCTCGTCTAACTACGCTTACAGTGCGAAGTCTGCCAGCGAGGCGAAAACCTTCGCGGCGGCTAATGCCGGAGCGAAGTCTACAACGCTGGTATTTGGCGGCTGAATACCTTTACCCGGGCCCGCGCAAGCGGGCTTTTTAAGGCCCGCCAGGCCAGTCAATAATAAATATTATTGAAGATTTGAACCGGCCGTGAGATGGACGTCTGTTCAGTCACGTCCTGCCTCCCCTTTTTTGCAAAAAATGAAAAATCAGACTTTTCACAATATTCATTGTATTTGGGTGATTTTTAATCCCTAAGTGAAATTGATCGCTTACTGAACACCCTTATCCCACAAGGCCTGGGTGAGATTTGAAAGAAAATTCTTATAAATCAGAAAGATGATCTGTGCTTGTTAAAATCGCCAATTGTAAATTTTTGTTACACATTTTCATTTCCGATCAGGCAGGGAACGTTTCTACACTCCGCCTATTGGGTGTTATCCGAATTTTTACATTTCAGATAAACACTCAAAAATACAGTGCTGACATGCTGGTGTAAGGAATGCGCTCGCTTTTAACCCCGGGATTTTGACGCTCGTCGGATGACGTGAACCGGAGGTTGTTCTGCCTGGGTTTGCCTTTCTTAATCATTTCTTACTGGCATTGACCGCTTCTATGACTCTTTAGAACAGGGACAGCCATGACTAACGCTCCCTGTCAGTCCGACATTCCCGGGGCGGGTATTCCTCTAAAACCTGACCTGCATAGCGGTGAGGCAAGCAATAAAACTGAACGCCCCCTGAAATGACGGGTGGCGGGTGATTTCAGTAACGGTCAGGAATCGGCACCCCTGTCCGGGCGCGAAAAAGTGAAGGTGAATAAAACAACGTTGACGCAGTGCTTTCTGAATATTTTCCAAAAACAAACCTGATCGTTAAAAACACGCTTGCTGTTGATGGTAGCAATGACGCATCAGTCTGATATTTCAGAGCATGAAAGATTTTTCTCCAGAGCAAGTCTCCCGGCAACTCCCCCAGCTGAAGGCCATGCTCGTAACATTAAGGCAGGAAGCCGATGAAAACGGAACAACCGTTATGGGGCAGGGGCGTTATGATCGCTCCCCAGCATTTCCAGCAGCAGGTCGCGTACGCAGCCTGGTCTGCTGAAGGTATCGCCCGGATGGGGTTATTACAGCCCTGGGGCGTGATCAATGTCGCTTTCGAACCGGAAACACTGAAGCTGGGCCGTCTGCAGGCCCGTCATCTGCACATCCGTTTTCAGGACGGGACGCTGATTGATACAGACAATGCAGATACTCTGCCACCGGTGCTGTCACTTGAAAGCATTACGCATGAGGTGGTGGTCCTTCTGGCGCTTCCACTGCTGCGGGCGAATGGTGGCAACTGCCTGAAACCCGATGAGGTGGCTGAGCGTCCGGTGCGATATCGCCAGCGCTGGCGTGATGTCCGCAATACTTTCGGCGACGATACCCGCCAGATTGCGGTGATGCAGCCAGAGCTGACGCTGCGGTTTGCTCATCAGAACAACAGTGATTACCTGTGCTGTCCGGTCGCCCGACTGCAGCAGGATTCGCAGGGTTCCTGGCAATGTGATGAGACGTTTCTCCCTCCACTCCTGACCCTCCAGGGCAGCCGCTGGCTGACGACCCAACTGGAGCAGCTGATGACCCAGTTGCGCGCCCGCCTGAGCCGTCTGATGGCGATGCGCCGTGAAAGCAATGAGCGTATGGCCGATTTTGCCGTGGCTGACGTCTCCCTGTTCTGGCTGCTCAATGCCCTGAACAGTGCAGAGCCTGTACTGGGGCAGTTTCAGCGCCATCCGCAAAGCCCGCCTGAGCGTCTGTACCCTGAACTGGCACGACTTGCAGGCAGCCTGCTGACCTTCTCGCTGGCGCATCAGGTAAGCGCGATACCGGTCTGGCAGCACGAGCAGCTGAATGACGTCTTCCCGCCGTTGTTCGATTTACTGGGCGACCTGCTGGAAGCCAGCCTGCCGTCGCGGGTGGTGGCGATTGAGCTTGAGCATGATGCCCGGCTTCACTTCTGGCAGGCTCGTCTGCATGACCCACGTCTGCGCGAAGGCGCTGATTACTATCTCTCCGTACGCTCACCGATGCCGGTGGCACAGCTGCAGGAACAGTTCCCGCGTCAGTGCAAGGTGGGTAGTCCCGATCATGTCAGGAGTATCGTTAATTCATCGCGGGTGGGGGTGCCTCTGGTGCCTCTGCGTCATGTGCCGGCTGCCATTCCACTGCGTCTGGAAAACCAGTATTTCAGCCTTGATGTCTCTCATCCACTGGCCATTGAAATGCTCCAGGGCGGGACCTGTATGTTTTACGTTCCGGGAATGCTGGGTGAGCCTGAACTTGAACTCTTTGCGGTACTGAGAACATGAGTGAGCAAAAACGCGGCGCTGCCGCATCCATTGATATTGATTCCCTGCTTCAGGACACCTGGCTTCAGGTCATCAGCCTGCGCCACGGTCCGCAGTTTCAGGATGGTGAAGGCCGGATGCTGTGGGAGCGCTGTATCGCTGATGTGGAGCGCGTGCAGCGTGAGCTGAAAGCGAGCGAACTCGATGAAGCCAGCTGTCAGCATATTCTCACCGCACAGTGTGCGCTGCTTGATGAGGTGGTCAAAGGTCGGGGCGTGGAGGATGACGCCTGCGTGCAGTGGTATGACATTCCCCTGCAGGGCCACTTCCTCGGTACCATGGACGCCGGTGACACGCTGTGCGATCGGATGCGCGACGTGCTGCGCGAACCGGCTCCTGACCACGTCGTCGTGACCTGCTTTCAGCGGGTCATGAAGCTGGGGTTTCTCGGCAGCTTCTGCTCTCTGAACGACCCGGCACGGCAGAAACTCGTCAACGCCCTCAGTGAACAGGTTACGCCGTTCAGCTATCCACAAACTCATCCGGTACTGGCGGAAAGTCCTGCCAGCCGGGGAGTGGGCGTCTGGCTGGCGTCATGGCCCGTGCGTATTGGTCTGAGCGTGGTGGTGGTGGCTGCACTCTGGTGGGGTCTGGATCACTGGCTGGATCAGACGCTGCAGACCCTGTTGCCGGAAGCCATGAAATGAGTCCTGCACAACAGCGCGGGCTTGCGCTGTGGGCTGCCCTGCTGAGTGCCGTGGTTTGCCTGGGTTTCCTGCCGGCCACCCGACTGGTTTCTGTGCTGGTTCTGCTGGCAATGCTGGGGCTTATCATGGCGTTCTGGGCTGTCGCTCGTCGTCGTGCGGAGCACGATGTCACCCTGCGTCTGGATGACCTTCCGGACGCCACTTACCGGCAGCCCGTGGTGCTGGTCTGCGGCGATCTGCCGCTGGCATGTATGCAGCAGTCACCGGTGCTCACTGTCACGCAGGGATGCTGGATCCGCGTGGAAGATCATCAGGATCTCGAGCAGGCAGCCCGCCAGGTACTGTGGCTGCGCCCTGACTGGGGACGTCAGCTGTCGGTGATGGTCAGTGTCTGCCCGCAGAAACACGCTGACAGCGAGCGCCTTACCAGTCGCCTGCTGGCCCTGCGCTGGCAAATCAGCCAGCTGCGTAAAGAAACCGGTCATTCTGTGCCGCTGGTTCTGAATGGTCAGATCGGCAGTGCGATGACAAATGACATGCTCTGGCAAGCCGCTGTCCCGGAGGAAGGGGTAAGGGTCTGGCGGGCGTCTTCAGCACCGAGCTCAATTGCCGCATGGGTCACTACCGGCGGGACGCCTGCGATGCAGCAGCAGGTGCTGATGAACACCCTGATGAGCTGGTTCCATCAGCACGTGAAAGCCGTCTTTATGGATGAGAACCCCGATGTTCCGATCATCGCCCCTGCTGCCGTGCTGTGGGGAATGGGGCCGATCCTTGCCGGAAGCCTGGCCACCTCGGTCTGGACGGTGTGGCTTTCCCGGCACACCGCGATGCAGCAGGTGACGGGCTGGCAGCCGGTGGGGACCGACAGCACGGTGATTTCCCCCTTCCCGGATTTTATCCTGCCGCTATTGCCGAAAGGGCAAGGCCTGACGCCGCGCGGACGAACCTGGCGATGTGCGCTCGGGATCTTCACGCTGGCGGCCATTGCCGCGCTGCTCAGCAGTGGCTGGAACAATCGCCAGCTGCTGCAACGGGTGAGTTTTGATATTGCCCGCTACAACCGTATCCCTATGCATGATTTCGCACCAAAAGCCGACGCCGTTTCCATCCTGCGTGACGATGCGGCACAGCTTGATGACCTGGCGCGTAATGGCGTACCGGCCCGGATGAGCCTGGGTCTGTATCGGGGGGAGCGCCTGCGAATGCCGGTACTGGAGGCGATCCGCTCGTATGTGCCTCCTCCACCTCCGTCTGAACTGCCGTCTGAACCGCAGCCGAAAGCTAAACCGGCCCCGACAATTGTGCGGCTCGACAGCATGTCGCTGTTCGATTCCGGCAAGTTCGTGCTGAAAGCGGGATCCACCAAAATGCTGGTGAATTCACTGGTCGGTATCAAAGCGAAGCCGGGCTGGCTGATTGTGGTGAGTGGCCATACCGATAACACCGGCAATGCGGGACTGAACCAGGCGCTGTCCCTGAAACGTGCCGAAGCGGTGCGTAACTGGATGCGGGACACCGGCGATGTGCCGGAAAGCTGTTTTGCGGTACAGGGTTATGGTGCAAGCCGTCCTGTCGCAACCAACGATACCCCGGAAGGCCGGGCGCAGAACCGCCGTGTCGAAATCAGCCTGGTACCCCAGGCCGATGCCTGCCAGCTCCCGGGCAAACCTTCAGCGTCATCACAGGATGAAGACGTTTCACAACACTTTCGAGAGTAGTCCAGGGCAAGCGTCCTGACGGACAGTCTCTTCTGCCCGTTCTTTGCTCAACGCCTGCCCGCGCGGGTTGAGCAAAGAAACCCTCAAACTGCCAGCCCGACCGTATGCGCTTTGGTCCCCTTAAGAGGAAACAGCGATGGGCGGTAGCGTGTCCGGGAACCGACAAAGAGAGGGATGTATGGGACATCCAGCCATTCTGTTGCGACGTCTGACCCCTTACTGTGCCCGTGCGGTGGAAGGCGCGGCTTCGCTCTGCCAGACCGCGCCCATGCGGACATTCACGCCGGGCTGGCGCGATGAAAAGGGTATCCGGCTGGCGTTTGAACTTACACAAGGAGTGTACACATGAGCAATAATCCCCCCAACAGATTCAGCCACAGCCACCACCTGCTGGCGGTAAAAGGGTGCGGGTCAGCCCTCGACGTACTGGCCTTTGAGGGCGATGAAGCCCTGAGCACGCCGTTCAGCTACCGCATTGAGTTCACCAGCGGTGACCATGCCATCAGCA
>NZ_JACYMO010000007.1 GCF_014838825.1 Erwinia persicina
CGTTTCTTCATGGGGATGTCCTCATGTGGCTTATGAAGACATTACTAACATCGGGGTGTACTAATCAACGGGGAGCAGGTCAATCTCCTCAGGAGACATAACCAGTATGTCAGAGGGTCACTAAGAGTGAATGGTTCGTTTTGCAGGGATACTTACAACCAAAGGGAGTAACTCCGATCGGCGAAAAGCTCAAGCCTCTTTCAACATAGCAAACACCACGCGGGCAGATCCCTGCGTCAGTTCAGGATTTGAGAAGTACGGCAGCATTATTTCCTTGCGGGCAAGGCTGCGCATCCCGTCCGGCAGTGCCTGGCTGCCGGACCTTTATCTACCCCGACTTCATTTACCCTCATCAATCGCGCTTATCACGATTGAACTACCGCCAGAATCGCCGGAAAGATAGCAGCGCAATGCGTAAACCAGCGCCACATCTTCGCTGGAAACGACCGATTCGATAATCTCCAGGTGAATACGTGACTTTAAGGCAATATTTTTCTCTAGAGCTTTACAGGCAATTGCATCTGTCAGCGCCAGTAACCGCCGCGCCATCGCTGAACCCGGCACCAGCAGTAGTCGGATTTCCTCATCCTGCGATTCGCGGCTGCGTAACAGCGCCAGCAGCAATTCCAGATGCCGGGTAAGGATACCTGGATCCTGCGCACGTCCAGGCTGGCCTAACCGTTGTAAGTCAAACTTCAGGCAGTTTTCCGTACGCAGCAGCAGAGTCGCTATCTCTGCTTTATTAAAGCGAAAAATGAGCTGGCGCGATCGCCAGAGCGCGACGGCCAGGATCTCCAGCGTAGCGGAACTCACCCATCGCTCTTGCCGTTGCGGGGCGATCAGCGCCGCCAGCAGGTCCTGCTGCCATTCCCGCTCTGCACTGCCGATGGCGTAAGCGATATTGTTTTTCTTAGCAGATAAATCGCCCTGCGCCGTTACTGCCATCATCAATGCCCTAACAACGCTTTCAGGCGCGTCAACGTGGAGATAGCAGAGAAAGTTAAACAGCTCTTCTTTCAGGCTTTCAGGCACATTATCCGCGTCCATTAGCGCTTGCGCGCTGGCGATACCGCTCATCACGATGCGGCAAAAATCAGGCGGCATCTCCCCGGAATTTAACGAAAAGGCGTTATTCCAGAGGGTCAGCGTTGGGAAACGCAGGCTGCTCCTCAGGTGGGTAATAGTGTCTTTAGTTATTGCATGCCCAGACGCAATCTCTTTGGCTACAAATTCATTGGGTTCTTGCTGCGGTAACAGATTGAACGACAGCGAGGTAGCCTGCGCATCAAAGGACTTAAAATGTCGTTGATGAAAGAATACCTTGCCGTAGTCATAACGACGCGTGAAGAAGCAATGGCCATTTTTATCCTGCCGCCAGGGGAAGGGTGATGGCCCATTGTCAGCAAATTTCCTTATGCTATCGGCACTGGCGCTGAAAAAACGCTGCAATTCGTCAATTATCGCCATATTACGCTGTGTCCAGTCCGCAAGGTCGGTAACGGTGCCTTTGTTCTGGTCAGGGAACTGTAAAAAATCCGCCCAGCGTTTCGCCGCCGGATACGCGGGCGCGGCAGCCAGCGCTCTTTTCCCCTGCTGATGATCCGCATCGTTTAGCCATTTGACCTGCGCTGGCCTGAAGCGACCGGTGGCATTTCCCGTCGGCACGAAGACCAACTCGTAGGGTATCTCCTCACCGTAGTGATATGTCATTTCTAACGTGCATGGGGTGTCCTCCGGCAACGGAAAGGCCGGAGAACGCAACTCCGCAACATATTGCTGCAACTGCTGCCCCTGTCCCTGGCGTAGCGGAAAACGGTAATATGGCCGCCCGGCTGGCAGCGTGAACGTCTCCGCCACCTGAATGCGCATGCTGCGTCCGCGCATTGGGGTTACCGTCTGATTATCGACCAGCGCGAAATCCGCCCACCAGTATTTGCCGTTGGCAACGGGCTGCGGAATATCCATCAGCGACAACACCGGCAGATGGTCGCGCCATAATGGCGTCTCCCCCGCCTGTTTTTGCCACTGTGCCAGGGTACGCGCGCCCGCGGTTAGCGACCATCCGCCGCCAATCCAGTTAACGTTTGGCGGCAATGTCTCGCTTTTAATATTGCGGTTCAGCGCCAGGATATGCACCCTACCGCCTTTGAGCCGCAGCGCCAGTTGGCTAAGACACTCATTAATCAGGGACGGCGTAATACTGACTTTTGCGGCCTCGGGACAGACAGTATCCGTCATGGAAACCGGCAAGTGGAACCACTGCCGGTCCACAAGCGACAGTTGGCCGGCTTCCTGCATCAGTCCTTCCGCGCCAAACAGCGAGAAAAGCGCCCCGGCATGGGGGCAACCTTGCGCCGACAAATGCTGAACAATGGCCGTACAATCATATCCTTCCAGAATAAAAGCAGGATGGCGTTCCCAGCCGATGCCGCAGGCTGATGGGATCTGCCGGACCACCTCCGGCAGCGCAATCGCCTGAACCGGCGTAACCGACAGCCCGCCTTCGAACACATCAAAAATCAGCACCTTGTCCCCCGCCGCGACCACATCGCGCGCAAAGCGAGGAGAAGATTGCCATGCCAGTAGCGCCGCGATGCTTTCCGGCAAGGGTACGGAGTCAGGGAAGGTGGTATTAATATTGCGCGCCAAATGCTGCAACTGAAATTCGTTACTCCAGTCCGGTGCCAGCCAACACAACCGCTCAGCCGGGAGCCATTGCTCCAGTTGCTGGATAAAGGTGCGAGCCGCTTCGCTCTTTTGCGTTTCCGTGAGCGGCGAGTCCGGGAGGAAAAGGCTTCGCATACTGACCGTCTGTTGCTCGCCGCCCAGTCCTAGCGCGCTGGCCCGGTCGCAGTTAACCGTCTGACCAGGCCAAAGCTGTTGCATCAGGCGAACAGGCAAGGGCCGCAGGTACCCGGTTTCGCCTCCGATGACAGGGCGGGCAGCGCACAGTTGCACAAACATCTGCCCCTGCGGCTCCACATCCCATTCCGGTTCCGCAGGCGCTGCGATCTCTCCGGCTATTAACCGCGCCAGCGCAGGCGCGACCTCAGTTAGCGCCTGGTCTGCCAGCGGAAAGCGCAGCGTTTTCCCCGAAGGCGACTGCGTCACCACAATCTCGCTATCGCCGTAGCTTACGGTAATCTGCTGATGTTTGCCTTCCAGGGTAAAACCCTGCGCCCCCTGGCGAATATCAAACACGTCAATCGCAGCGGCTTCGCTGATATTGTCCGCGCACGGGCCCTGCTTGTTTTGCCCCACGACAAACTGGACCTGCTGGCCCGGTTGCAGTGCGGAAAAATTCAGTACGCGGTCAAGGTTGCTTTGATGGAAAAAGTAATCCTCCCCCTGCCGATCGGTAATAAATCCAAATTTTTTAACCTTATTAACGGTTTTAATTTTTCCCCGCTTGCGGCCATCGCGCAGGGGAAACAGGCAGCCCTGTATGGGCAGCACGGGTTTAACCGCAAAAGTGTGGTAATCGAAAGCCAGGGGTTGTTGAAGCAGACGGAATCGCCCAGTGCGATGCAGCGCCGCCAGGGTTTGCCATTGCAGCGCCAGCATCAAATCCTGCCGCATTCGCGCAGCATCTGCGGCGATATACTCATCCAGGCTCAGAAGCGTCTGCCAGGCATCCCATACCTTGCGATAACGCCGGTCCTGCAACAAGGTGTTGTTTGGCGGCACGTTCTGCCACAACCCGATCTCTGCCGCCTCATCGCCGCGCAGCCAGCGCTGAAGATGAACCAGCAGAGTTTCGCACGTCTCTTCTTCTTCGCCCTGAAACACCGTTCCCCGCGCCTGTAGCAGCTCATCCAGCCGTAGTAATACGCTTTTCAACAGCCGGTTTTCTGCCGTATCCACGCTACTGCGCCGCTGTACCGCCATCACCCGGCGCTGATTGCCCAGCTTTTGGCGTAGCGTGGTTCCCTGCTGGCGGCTAAGCCACTGCACGCTGACGCTATCCATCTCTTTGGCGGCATACAGCGGCATGACGCCGTGGTCGCGAACAATCTTCTCACGCATCTGCCCCAGAATACCCTGCAACGGTGCCAGCAGATCTTCTGCTAGGCGTTGCAGGCGATCGCGCCCCCCCTGGTCTGGTGGCAGACCCTGCGTGCCGACCCTGTTAAGAAACTCTACCGCGTCGGTCGCCAACAGCTCTCCGCTTGCCGGATCGGCATGCGTAACCCGCGATAGCCAGTTACGCAGCGCGACCAAACGTTCCGCCTGCGTTCGCTGTGGCGCATCTGACGCAAGCGCCTTAATAAGCGCCGCTTGCGAATCAATTCCCTGCGCCATTTATTCCTGCTCCGCTGGCGTACTTTCAAACGGCAACGCATCATCCAGTAAGTAATTCGCCGAGCTCCAGATAAACTGGCCATAGCCAAAACGGCAAGCGTGCTCAAAGTCATCAATGATGTTGTAACCATCCCGGATCAGCAGGTCACGGATCTTATCCAGGCACTCGGTTTTAGCGGTTCCCCGGGTTTCAATACCGCGCAGCTTGGGCATTACTTTCTGCACCAGTTGATCTTCAAAAGCGATCTTCATTGCCGCCTGAAGCGCCTGCGTGTTTTCCTGCTGTCTCGCCGCCAGCACGTCAGGGTAGTTCGCCATGTAGTATTCAATCGACTGCCAGACGCGATGGCCCAGCGCCCGCCCGACGGCAGCCAGCGCCTGGTTAATCTCCTGAATCAGCGCCTTAAACTGGTCGATTTGTTCATCAGTAAAATCACTCTGTTTGCACCACCAGTTTTCCCATGTTCTGCGCGGTAACAGCGGGCTGGCTGGCTCCAGAGGTTTCAGCACATTACGTCGTTGCAGAATAGAGGGGCGCGGGAAGTTAATGACGATACCGCGATCCAGCACCTTGTCCGAAAGTGATTTGGTGGTTTCATCCTGGTTCATGGTGCCGGCCCACAGCACATTGCGCCCCAGCTGCAATGGATACTCCATTACGCCCCCCAGCGAAATGCTCAGCGTTGGCGCATCGCTGCCTTTCATGCCGCGGCGCTGCTCCAGTTTGCTAAGGAACTCTGCGAAATAGAGTTCTACGTGCGCCAGGTTCATCTCATCCATCAGCACCAGGCTAACGGTATCCGCCAGGCCAAGCGGATAGTCATCACTGCATGGTTTCTGCGATTGCGCCAGCAAATGCAGTAGCGGCTTACCTTCGAATCGCTCTTCCATGACATTAAACCAGCCGAGCATCGCTTCCTGGCTGTCCCAGTTCGGCTGCACCGCCAGGTTCATAAAGTTGATGCCGCCAAAATGCGCATAAAGACGCGGCAGCTCAGATTTACCGGTGCCACTGACCCCTGCCAGTACCGTCAACGGGGACCATTCGGCAGTTTTCAGCGCGGTATGGAAGGCGTAAAGAATACGACGCGGGAACACCAGCCCATAATCGGCGCAGCGTTTGCCTATCCCATTTAACCAGTCGATTTCCGTGATAACGCTGGCCTTATCAGCACGCGGCAACGGCAGTTTAAAGTAAGGCGTTTCAATTTCTTCTCGCCATTTCACCAGTTCATCACCGCGCTCCCGGGCGTGTTTATACCGATCGAGCCTGTCGATAAGGTGCTGGTTATGCGCCTCCAGGTACGTATTGGTTTGCTCCAGCGTTTTGTTGCGGGTCGTAGCGCTCTCCAGCTCAATTAACACCCGGTCGTAATCCCGGCTGCGTTTGCGCAGATTTTCATAATCGTCAGCCAGATTTTGCTGCTGAAGATCCAGCGCCTCTTTCTCGCTTTTCAGCCGCTCGAACTCTTCGCGCATCGCCAGCGATGGGCGCGCCAGCAGCTCTTCACGCAAGTTGCTGACTTTCATTTCGTACTCTGTCAGTTGCTGAAGTACCCGCTCCGGCTCATCCCCGCCCAGTCGCCGCGCAAGCTCGTCATAACACTGGTTTAGCGCGTTGCTGCGGCTAATCTCCTGGCGCAGGCGTTCATTTTCATCCGCGAAATCAGCGATCTGGCGTTCAAATGATAACTTGCGCTGCGCCACACGTGATTTCACTTCTTCCTCAAGTAGATGCTCACGCTGATCGAGATGCTCTTCACGCGCATCCAAACGACGCGTCAGCAGGTCATGTTGATTCGCCTCTTCTGCAAGCCGCTGCTGAGACTGGTTGACGGCGGCGATCTGCGTGTCCAGCGCCGCGCGCATCTGTTGCAGGCTGGTATCCAGCGCCTGGCGGCGTTGCGTCCGCTCCTGTTCCCACTGTTTATCGTGGGCTTCCCGCGCCCTCGCCAGTTGGTGATCGCATTGCGCGCGCCGCTGCGCCAGCTCATCGTCAAGTTGCGCCGTACGCGCTGACCTTTCGGTATCAAGCTGCTGCTCGCTGTTCTGGCGCGCCTGAGCCAGTTGCGCATGCAACTCAGTAAATTTCTGTGCGCGCATCTCGTGGTTCTGGCTCTCAAAGACGTCGCGTCTGGCGCTAAACTCCCTCTCAGCGGCAGACAGCGCGTTTTCCCGACGCGCTAATGCTTCCCTTTCCTGTTCAATCATTCGCCATTGATGCTGTGTGTCCGGCGAAGGTTGCTCCATGTTTGTCAGTTCGGCCTGAAGTAACGCATTATCTTTCACTTAAAATATCTCCATCATCAGGTTCAGCGTTGTCAGTACGCGTTGTTGTAATTGGTCCATTTCGGCAGCGCTGATCAGACTGGCTGGTGCTTCGTTGCCATGCCCGCGTAACAACGCCAGACTGGCGACGAAATGAATAAAGTCGCCATCCCGATGGAAAAGCGCTTTCAGTTCTTTTTCCGGCGCCAGAATAAACATCCCCAGCAGATTCGCTCCCAGCGTCGGGCCGCTTCCCAATACGGCCTGTTGCACTTTTTCATTGGCCACCGTGACAACGGGCGTCGGTAATTCACTGACCGATGACGCAAAACCGGCATCGACCATTCGTTGCAGCGCCACGCTCTTCAGTTCCCCCTGGATGAGCGCCGTTTGGCGGTAGCCTTTGCTGACATGAGCTAACGCCAACTCGATCACCGTGGCGATGCAGGTACGAAACGCCGCTTCCGTCTGCAACGGGTCGAGCGGAGGCGTGGTTAGTTGAATCATCTGGATCAGCGCATTGCGCAGCATCCTATCCAGGGTATGGGCGACGCTTATCCCCAGCGCGTCATCCAATGCCAGACTGGCGGCGAGAAACTGCTGATTGAAGTCTTCGGATGTCGCGGTGTCAGTAGCGGATTCCTCGGGGGAAAAATCCGGGAAAAGCGTCAGGATCGCGGTCTCAGTGCGTTTCAACCACATTTGCAGGTTTTCAATGTCCAAACGCAGCATTTGCGACTTACCGTGCATCGCCTGATCCCGACGAATTTTTAATTGCAGTAGAAATTCGATCCAATCCGGCTCCTGGCGCGCAAGCGCGCGCAGAGGATGGCGGGGGCGCTCGTGTGCGGCGGCAATGACTAACGCCAGTAAGGGCTGCAATTCAACGTTATTATCATGAAGGGTACGGAATTTACCGCTTTTAACCCTTAACATTCCCGCCGCGCTGCCCGGAAAATTCAGGCCAAGATCCTGGGCAAACCCGACCAGTATCGACTGATTTTGTACTGGCCGCTGCATGCTGAACAACTTCTGCCAGCGATCGGCAGGATACTGGGTAAGCAAAATACGCAGCGACCATTCAAATGCTTCATAGAGCCCGATTGCCGTATCGCCGACGTTTTGCATCAGTCTTTCTTCGTTGCCGTCAGGATCCGCATGAAGACGTTCGCTCCGCACGATAAGGCTCTTCGCGACCGCCAGCCTGCGCGCGACCTGGTGATACTTACCGATGCTCTGGGCATGGGTATAAGCGGCCCGAATGTGGTCCGCGCGCTGCTCCGGTATACGTTCGACCCGCGCGCGTTTTTTCAGCCCGGTTATCCACGGCATACTTTGCGAGACGCAGTATCGCGCCAGGGCGTCGTTGAAGCCGAAACCAAAGCCATCGGTGACGATCACATTGCCGCTCCCCTTACGGATGAGCGCGCTGCAGTGCAAGAAAACCAGCTCGGCGCTATCACTTATCTGAATGGCTTCCGCCTCCGGAAGCGAGGAAAACGGCAGTTCAACCTGGGGATTAAGATAACGGAGGTCTTTATGCCTTCTGGCGAATCCGCGCATCGCCCGCAGCACCTGATTGACGCTCGGTTTTTCCGCATGCGCCACCGCGCCGCGTGGCCAAATTCGTATGGCGTGAATGGCATTTTTATCGGTCTGGCGTTGCAGAAATCGCAGATTTTCTCCGCCATCCCAGTGCTCCACTTTTTTGAAAACCGGCTGTTCGGTGGTGATCCACTCCATTAGCTCGCCATTCAGCGCATCAACCAGCACCCACGCCACGCGGTATTCCACTTCGCCGCCGTGCGGATCGTGCTGTTCCGCCAACAATTTATGCGCGCGCGGCGTTAACTGCTGGCATGTATCCAGCAGGTTGAGTTGGTGCAGCCGCTGTTGAATAAACGTCACCAGTTCGACTTCAAGGCACGTCAGATCCGCCAGATGCGCCGCTTCCGTTGATGACACGGCCATCAGATTCAAAATCAGCTCTTCAAACACATTCAGCACACGGTTTTTTTTGTGCGGAAGAGATAACGTCCAGGCGTGGCAAGGCCACAAAATATCCTGCCGGGCAGCGAAACTCACCGTCGTGGTGGTATCAGAGAAACTGATGATTTTCGGTCGATAGTCTGTTGGTTGGCTGCTCATAGTACGACTCCTTCCGTCTGGCAGAGCTGGTAATAATTTCTCAGCGCGGATACCGCCGCTTCGCCGTGCGCGCTACGTACCGTGCCGCTATCGCCCACAATCGCCAGCACCCGTTTCTGGCGGCTCATGCTGACGCATAGCCGGTTTTCAGACATCAGGTGGCCAAATATCTTTTGCTGCTGTTTGCGCGGGTTCGCTTCCTTACGGATAAAGTCAGGTAAATGATGCATATCTTCGCTACGCACCATGGAGAGCAACACGACGTCAAACTCCATCCCCTGGAAGCTATCTACGGTACCGATGCGTACCCGTTCTTCATCGTTGGAATAAAACCGCCATTCGTCGTTAATTTGCCATTCGCCATTGACAAAACTGCTGATCCCTAAGGATTGCAGCGCCTCATGCAGCGCATTGACCTGGGCCCGGTAAAAGGTAATCACGCCGAAGCTCAGGCCGGGATGAGGCGCGCCGGTCAGCGCGCTCATGTATTCCGCGCTGGCCTCTTCACAACGCAGCCAGTCCGCCAGTTGTTGAGCAATCTTTAACGCTTCACAGTCGCGAGTGTAACTGCCGGTAGGCAGTCGAGTCGCCTTGCCCTGTCGGTGCGGAACGTCAATCCACGCCATGGCCTTGCCCTGCAAACCCGGCAGTTGTTGTTGGAAATAGCGCGCAGAAAGCGGCGACTTATAACCCTCTTTATGCTGCTCATAGAAATGCTCGCTGACAAATTTGCCCAGCAGAGGGTGGGTGCGGTATTGCGCGTCGAGGGTAACCACGCGTCCGCGCGTATAATCCTGTTCGGCATCCAACCGCGTCAAACGCCTTTTTAAGTAGGAGAACATACTTTCGCGCACATAATCATTCTCGCTGGTTTGCGTTTCGCCCAGCATATTTACGATATCCTCATTCACGATATGAGGAAGTTGCCGGTGATCGCCCACCAGAATGATGCGTTTTTCTGCCTGCGACATCGGGATCAGCAAGTCGCGCGGGCTGGTACGCGCCGCTTCATCAATAATGACGGTGTCATAAGTCAGCCGCTCGTCGTCAGAGCGTTTTTTCGCTTTGCGGATATCCCGCCCGTCCGCTTGCTGGGTAGTGGCGGCGAAAACAAAGTTGTAGTCTTCAATTGCGGTTAATACGCCATCGGGGTTGTCTTCAAGCTGGTGCAAAAACTCCGCTAAAATCGCATCGCGTTTGCTGCTGCCGCTTAATTCCGACTTCAGACAGAATTGCACCTCTGCGACGAGTTCCGTTACGCTCTCCAGCGTTTTATCCCGCCGATAGTCCGGCAGTCCTCTGGCGCTCAACAGTAACCGTTCTTTTAACATTTTTAGCGCGGCTAAAAAGTCCAGTGGTTCTCCCGTCCGCCAGAACGCCGCCCGCTCAAGCAGCGCCCGATCCTCTGTAGTCAGTTGCTCGCCCAGTGTTTCCAGCAGCACCAGCGCGCCAGTTGGGCCATCATCGGCAAATCCCTCAGGGCTGACGCGCAACGCGCGAACAGAACGCTGCGAGTGGAAGCTGAGCGAAGCAGATTCAGCCTGTAATGAGCCGAGAATAGCCCGCGCGGCATCGACGATCTGCGGCGTAATCAGGCGGCGCGGCAGTTGCAGAATATTATTGAGCAGCGTCAGCGTGTTGCTGCGCGAAGGCGTTCGGGCATAAATTGCCGTAAGCTCGCACAGTTTCCGCTGATGCTCAGTCTGGACAATCTGCGGATTTTTCTCGCGAATGCGTTTGGCGATGTTGGCGCACCAGGCTTCCGTGCGGACGGTTACCGCATCCGCGCCATAGCCGTTATCGCCCGAGCGCTTGCCAAACTTCACCGCCGGAAGGGCATTGATGCTCAAGCGGGCGATAATATTTTCCACGGCATCATGCTGGAAACCGGAGACCAGAATCTGCCCGCGCATGGAACGCGTCTTATCGAACTCTTCATTCAGGCGTTCGATAATCGCCGTGACGACCGTGGTTTTCCCGGTGCCCGGCGGCCCCTGAATTAATGCGATATCCGGGGTATTGAGCGCCACGTCGATGGCCTTGATCTGTTTATCCGTCGGTTTATGGCGGAAAATTTTGTCTTCAACGAAAGGCGTTAACGGCTTGAGGCTGGAGCTATAGCGCAACGGCGGCAGGGTGCCGTTCTCCTCTATCAATAACCCCAGCAGCGGATTGGCGCTACGGCCTTCGATGATCGCTTTGCGGCTCTGCATACGGCGTTCAATCTGAGTTTTATCGCCACCGATGGACAGGGTTAAAAATTTCCCTTCAGCAGGCTCTACCTGCAATTCCAGACTGATACTGAACGCAGAAAGGTTAATAATTTTCAGCGGCTGGCTACCTGAAGAGAACTGACGCTCCGCCAGTTGTTCTTCCAGATGCCGGGCATAATCCTGCCAACTGGCCTCAGGGTGGCGCAGATAAAACGGCTCTTCATCGGTAAGCTCAAGCCGATCGTTTTCGGTTAACGCCTCCGGCAGCGACGAAACAGAAAACTTCATGCCTCCCGACACCGGCACCGGCGGCCAGCGAAAATCAATACGTCCCACCGCTCTGGCGCGCGTCAACAGCATCTCGCCTTCAATGTCACCATACTGATCCCAGGACTTTAAATAACTATCTTCCTGCTGGCTGAGCTTTTGCATCGCGCCCGCCGCCTGAGCGCGCAGACGGCCAGTTTGAGTATGATCCGTGAACATCAATCGGCCTTTGGCCAGCCGCAGTGCACCGTTCGGTCGCGGATTATCGCTGGCGATGGCCTTGCTGGCGAGCAGGATATCCGTCGTAAAATCCTGCTGACGCCGTTCAACCGCCAGGCGCTGGCGTTCGCCATGCAGCATAAATGCCTGCTGCGGCGGGGCGTCTTTCGCCACGGGTTCTGATGCCAGCTCAGTGCGCGCCGCCGGGCCGCTGGTGAAAACAAACCAATCCTCGCCGTTAATCTGCAACTGGTATTTTTGTTCCATCAGCCTGGCCAGTTCATCGATGTTTTTACAGCGCATTCCGCTTTTCTTCGCGCTGTTTAAAATATGCTCATCAAGGCCAATCTCAATATCGCCCCAGTCCACGGCCTCCCCATTGAAGAAGCGCACGGTCAGCCTGGCGGCGCGGCCGCCGGGGAAGATCTGCGCCAGGTCAATGTGCGCCAGGCAGGCGCATCCGCGCCGTAAATGGGTATTCAGCTCGCTGGCCGCGCCCCGGGTCTCGACCATGACTTGCTGCATCACCCCACCAAAATAGAGCTGATAACATTCGGCGCGGCTGGGATCCGCGTGAAGCGTGCCGGTGCCGGGCTGGATGACCTCATCGGAATACTCAGGCTTAATCATCAGCTCAAAGACAAGCTCATTTTTGATATCGCTTAATTTCATTGGCCTGCCTCTTGCATCACACACCTAATCAGGCGGGGGGTCGTCATTTCAGTAAATAGCCAGAAGCCTGACGCGGCATCAGCATATTCAATGCCAAGCTGCGCGCTAACCGGATGAAATGCCCCGTCGGTTGCCGCTGCCAGCGTCATTGTTGCCCCGACGATTTTTTTGACTGTCAGTCGCGGGCCGTCGAAGCAAAACACCAGCGCGTCGTCATCGGCAGTGCGGACGGCAAAATCATCTACCACGCGGCGCGGCAGAGTTATTTCGGCACCTGGCGTAATTTCACGGCAGAAGCCCCAGTCTGGGTCGCCGAGAGGCGCGTCTGCCCCCTCCCAGCGCCACGATTCCAGCACCAGCCGCGCCGGAAGCGGCGCCTGGCAGTATGGGCACGTTTTTGTGTAAGGCGTCTCGGGGTAGTAGTTCATGCTGCAGCCCGCGCATTCCAGCGTGATGTCAGCCGCGGCGGCCAGCGCCTGCGGCCAATGCCAGATTGCCGGACGGCGCCAGGGAGCCAGGCGGCCTGCGCTGAAGGTATCGTTAAACAGCGTTTGCAACGCGGGGGTCAGCACGAGTACGCTCGGCAGCCCTGAATCGGTTGCGTTACTGTCATCTTCTTCGTCACCCACCCACGGCAACTCTCCGGCGAGCGCGCGATCTTCTGACGTACGCGCATCATCATCGGTATCGGACCAGTCCCGATCCTCGCCGAGCGCCTGACGGCCCATAAACGGGTGCACCGTGCTCAACAGATAGAAGGCGACGACGGCGAAAGCGTGACAGTCGCTGGCCGGGCGGCCGCCATCGCGCTGGTTAACCAACTCCGGCGCGCCGTAACGCGGGGTATAAATCGCGCTACCGCAGGAGGGGCGATCAAAGCGCAAGTTATCGGCGTCAATCAGCCAGACGGCATCTCCCGCCGCCGCCGCGCCGCGGGAGATAAACATATTGCCGGGGGAGATATCGCCGTATACCAGACCGTAACCATGCAGTCGCGCCAGCAGCGAAGCGCTTTGCAGCAGAGCGTTCAGCCGACGGCGCAGGCCGCCGGTACGCTGATAATGAACCAGTTTTTTTGCGTCTGCGGGTTGCATGGCAGCCATCCAGTGGGGAATGGCATCATCAGAAATACCCTGCAACGCGGCAGTATACGGCCAGAAATACTCGAATGGTTCCATCTCGCCCAACAGCGGCATTACGTACCCTGCCTTGTTTTTCAGCAATGCGATGGGCATGGAGATATTTACGCCATCGGGCAACGGTAGCAGGCGCACCCACTGGAAACGCCGCTGATACCGTTGGATCTGAACTGGATCGGTCAGCGGTTCGCCATAGGCATCGGTGACCAGCTTAATCGCCAGATCGGGATCATCAGTGCGGAAAACCACGCCCTGACCGCCCTGCCCCAGCACTTCGCTCCGGGCATGATCAAAGCCGTACTCATCAATAAAAATGTCGTTGTTCATTGCACGGCTCCTTCAGGTATCAGGCACAACCCGGCCAACGTTTTATCATCTGTATGCCCCGGCACCGGCCAGGCCGTCATCCAGCGCCGCAGGTCGCTTACCACGTTGCGCGGCGTCTGGGCCGCATACTGCCGATACATTTCGTGAATAAAGGTGGTGAACGCTGTCGGTAAAATGTCATCAGCGATGCCGTCTGAGCAGAGAAATACGGCGCTAACCTCCTGTGGGTTAAACACGGCGACCTGCCACAGCTCCGGTTTAAATGCCTGATGCAAACTCGCGGTCAAGTTAGAGAACGCAGCCTGTTTATCCTCGCAAAGCAGCGTGCATCCCTCGTCTGCGGCGCGATAAACGGCAATCGCGCCATCGCCCAGACGCCCGACAATCACCTTTTCCGCCGTGTGGATCGCAAACAGGCAGGTGGTGGCACATTGTGATGCCGTCAACGGCGCGATGTTGAGTAGCCAGTGGGCATGGATCAGCCGCAGCAATGCTTCAGTCCCGGCCTGCGGATGGCGCTGAAAACACCGGGCCGCCGTGATGACCGCCGCGCAAGCGGCGCTCGAACCCAGATGCGAATGAGGTTTGCTGCCCAGACCATCACACACCGCCAGTACATGGCCCCAACGGTAGCGGCGCGCTATCCAGGCATCCTGGTTAGGGATACCCTGTTGCTGATGCAGCGGGCCAGTGACGCTCGATCCCCAGATTTGCCAGTCAGTCATTCCAGTCATCCTCCGCTTCCTCTGCGGATGGCTTACTCACGGTTCCGATGCGTATCTCGTTAAGGGAAGCAGGCATCAGGAAACGTTCGCGTTTATTTCTCATTACATGGGCTATCGCCGCCGCAATATCTTCTGCGGCAAACACTCTGGCGTTATCGGCAATCTCTTCCAACCGTTGCGTATCGGCATCAGCGCCTGTCGCCACCGGGCAGAGAGACAGGGCGATTTGAGGCGAGAGCGCCGCCTGAAATAGGCGTAGAGTTTTGCCGCTCGCACTGCCGTCGGTCAACAGCAGGACCCTTTGCAAAACGTCGTCTTCGTGAAGCGCGGCGCAAAATGTCGCCAGCGCCTGCCAGTCGGCCTGGCCTGCGGCGGTAAACGGTGGAATGTCCTGAAGCGTGTCGAGGGGTAATGGCGTGACCTGCTGTTCCCACAGATAAAATTTGAGCGTAACGGCGGGGGCGTTTGCCGCCGTCCATTGCCGGATAAAGCGGCACAACGTCTGTTGAAGCATTACCTTACCCATCTCCGCCATGCTCCCGGAGACGTCAACCACCACATTCAGGTGTTGATTCATGCGCTTTCGCTCCCGAAGCGCTGCAATAGCGCCTCTTCCATGCCATTGCTGTAATACCAGTCGATAGTGAGATCCTGCGCTTTCTGGCGAGTGACCGGATGAGAGGCTTTGAACGAGGAGACCAGAATAGCTTTGCCATCTCCGCCGCCAAATTTCTTGCTGATTTGATGCAGCTTGACCACTTGTTCCGACGTGACGCTGCCGGATTTACACTCGACAATGGTCAGCGTGTAGCCGTCGGTAAAGATAACGTCGAACTCCTGATAAAGTGCGTGGTCGCTGTAGTTCTGGGCATACTCGCTGAAATGCGGGTTAACCTCGGTTTGCGCCACAGAGACCTCCAGCCCGAGGCGCAGATCTTTAATCACGCCCTGGTCGAGCAGCGGTTTCAGCAGAGAGTAGACGTACAGTTCCAGCCACTCTCCCATTAAGAACCGCGCCAGGCCGGGAAAATAGTCGAACTCAACGCGTTCGCCGCCAATCGTCAGGCGCGCCTGATAATCGTCGGTCAGTTCGGCATAGATCTGCTCGGTGCGCAGGATAAATGCAGAGGGCGTTTGCTGGTCTGCATGTGGTTTCAGCTCGCGATACTTACTGACGATTTTATGACGCTGTTTCCACAGCGCCCGCGCCAGCGTCAGCTTCTCCGCCAGGTGCTCTTCCCCGACGCGGCCCGGTTTTGATATCTTCAGGCCGTCGCCATTCAGCAGTAAAAAGTCATCCACGCTATTGAGCGTCGCCAGCGGCTGCTTGCGATAATCATTCAAAAACACCACCTGCTTACTTTTACCTTCAAAGTAAAACGGTGTAGCGTTGACTTTACGGCAGGCGGCCAGCGCGCCGGCGAACATAAGTTTGGTGCCGCCCGTCAGGTTAAAACCAATGCGTAATCCGACAGGCAGTTGCGCGATACGCGCCAGCAGCGTGCTGCGTACCTGCTCAGAATCCCACGGATCGATAGCAAGCTCCTCAAAAACGGCGCTCCCTGTAAACTGCCGCAGCGCTGCGGCGGGGAAACGCGCTGTATTGACGAAAATATGGTGAAGGCAGGGAAATTGCCGGATAGCGAGCAGACCGGGGATACGCTGCTCGCCGAACAAATGGAAAATGACATCGAAGCCACGGGTATTTTCATCTGGCAGGTTACGCTGGCGACCATGCCACTCCAGCCATTCATCAGGCAGCGCAATGGTTTCCGGCGCTTTTCCCGGCTGCGACGCGGTAATTAAGCGTTTTTTTAGGTTGGGATATTTCAGGGCGGCGAAGGCCCAGGCAAAAGCCATCACCGGTGTGCCGGGGCTAAGATACAGCGTCACGCGCTTATCGTTGGGCATCTGCGCCAGTTGAGTAAGCGCGCCGGTCGCGGCCTCATAAATGCCCTGGGTGTCATTTAGGTGGGTGAGCGGCACGGGGCGAAAATCGATCGCTGTGCTGCGCCCCGCCTGCGCCAGACGCTGCGTTAACCAGTCAATAAACAGGCGGTGCGCCTGGGGCGTATTCGCCAGTGCGCCGATGCCGCCAGGCTGCATCAGAGGCGCGTTATTATCCGGCGACGCAGCCTGCGAATAACCCAGGATCAAAACGTGGGAATAGGCCTCCGCCAGCAGCGCAGACAGCACTGGGCCGTCTCCCCCCTCCAGGCTCTGCGCGGCGCGCAGATCCGTGATGCCGTACCATGTGATTAACCAGCTTTTCATTTGTCATCCTCACTGATGAAGGGGCGGAAGGTGGTGACCTCAGAGGTCGTCCGATCGGCCCATGCGGCGCGGTTATCTGCCGTCAACCCTTTGAATTTGACGAGCGAACCGCCCGAGAGGAACGCGCCAGCATCGTCTTCATTCATGGCAAATCCGATACGTTGCTCAAACAACTGCGTCAGTTCTTTACAGACCGTATTGCAACGTCGCCAGTTATCGGTGAAGGCAAAGGCAAAGCTGCCGTGACGCGGGCCGTTTTCCAGCCATGCGCGCAGCAGATCTTTTGGCGAAGGCGGTTCATCTTTCTTTGGCGCGCCGCGAAACGTCATATCGCTGTGGAAAGCTTTTACTTCATCCAGCCCTTCAATTAACAGCACCCTTCTGGCACTGACGGGGGCTTTGAGCAGACTGGCCAGTTCATCGCTATGCTGACAGCGGCGCACCGGCACATCGCCTGCGGAAAAAAGCGCGTCCGTCGTTACGCCGTTGGGATTAAACCAGACGATTTCATCAATCTGGCCCGACGTCGCCACGCTGCGGAGCAGCGACATCAACAGACCTTTTTGGATCCGCCGATCATACCCGGCTATTAACAGGTTGGCGGCGCGGGGGCCGCAGGGGATCTCTAACGGCGCTTCGCTAAAGTCCAGACGCAGGCCAGGCAGCAGCCGTAATTGTTGATCGCTGCGTTCGGCAAACCATGCCGGGTGCGGCATAGCGGGCAGATGGCTGCCGTTAAAGACGCGCGTGCGGGTACAGTAGCCTTCTGCTTGCGCGCGCGCCGCCATTGACGCCAGATGATGTTGCAGTAACTGGCGCTGCGCCTGCGGAATGGTCAGCAGCTTATTGGCGGTAAGCGCTCCGTTGGCATTATTAATAATGCCCTGCGGCGGGCTGTTTAATTCTGACGCCGCCCAGTTGCCGTTACCGAGGATCATCGCGGAATCCTCCTGGCTACAGGCCAGCGCCAGCCGGCAGCCCATTTGGCTAATAAGCTGTCCGGTCGACCCCGACTGCAAACCTCGCAGCGTCTGGGTCGCCAGCAGAAGATGAATGCCGTAGGCCCTGCCCTGACGCAATAATTGATTCAGCAGCCTGTCCGCTTTATCAGCCACATCGCGCCCGGAGGAGAACAGGATCTGGAATTCATCCACAATCAATAACAGACGGGGCAGAGGCTCGGAACAGACCGCACGGTATTCGCCGATGTCGCGCACGTCGTGCTGTTTAAACTGGCGCGCGCGGTTATCCAGTTCCTCACAGAGATGCGTCAGTACGGTGACGCCATATTCCGGGCAGCCTTCGGTCGCGACCAGACTGGCATGCGGTAACGGCGGCGAAGCATATGCGCTGAATTCCGTGCCTTGCTTGTAGTCCAGCAGCCAGACGCGCAGTTCATCAGGCCCGTAGGCGTGGCATAAACCATGGATCAGCACATGCAGCAGATTCGATTTCCCGGAACCAGAGCGACCAGCCAGCAGGACGTGATGCTCCGTATGGGTTCCGCCCAGCGCCAGACACACCGGTTCGCCCTCGTCAGACCAGCCGATGGGCGCGCTAATGCCCTGCGCGCTGCTGCTGCGCCAGTAGTCCTCCTCGGCCCATAATTCGCCGAGTGGACGTTGTGTTCCGGCATGCTGCTGATAGCACTGCGCCAGCTGGCGCAGGAAATTGTCCAGTGCCTGCTGCTGGGGCCAGAACTCGCCCTCTTCGCTGACGGTGATAATCGCATCGGTTTGCGGGACGATATCGCCCTTCACCAGCGCGTCAATCGGTCTGGCACAGGTACGCAGCGCGTCTCTGAGCGCAGTGAATTTACGATCTTCAAGGCGCGCGACATCCGCGACCATCACTGGCAACACGCCACAACGCGGACCATGCTCAATCAGGCGCGTCAGAGACCACAGGCTGCGATCGGATAATTGTTCCGGCAGGTCAAAAATAAACAGCAGTCGATACGGCAACAGACGATCGCGCCGGGTGGAACGATACGCGGCCCAGTCAGCGGCTTGTGCGGTGAACTGGTTTTGAATCAGGTTTTCGACTTCGTCGGTCAGTGCCGCCAGCGCGTGCTCAATCTCATCGGAACGCGTCAGAATACGCTGCGCCGGCACCAGTTTTTTGATGGCCAACAGAGGACGGAACGGCTCAAGCGCGCGTCCCAACCCGGAGGGATCAAACGCGGTGATTTCCAGTTGGCCCACCGGCACAACTTGAAGCAAACGCAGCACCAGTTGATGGATCTCGCGCGTCGTTTCATTGCCTGGGGCGTGCCATAGCGCATTCGGCAACGGAAAAGGCACCAGACGCGGCACGTAGCCGCGCCAGTTTTCATAACGGCAGTGCAGGCGTCCAAACGCCAGCGCATCGGGGTAACTCTCCCCCTGATTAATATGTTGCTCATCAAGCACATTGAGATGCGGTTGGCGATGGCGCACCCGCTGGCAGAGTTGATCAAGCGTATCCAGCGCCGCCAGCCAGCTCTGTTCGAAGTGCTGGTTCACCGCCGCCAGGCGTTCAGTACGTTTTTGATAATCGGCAAGCGCCAGCTTTTGCCCGGGAAAATCGCTCTCCACGGTGCGTACATGGGCATCGCGTCGGGCGAGCGTTTTTTGCAACTGACACAACGCGTCAGTGATTCGCTGGCGCAGAGAGCTACCGCCCGGCGTTGAGTATTTCATTTCCTTTGCTCCCGATGGTCCTTACTTCAGCGCTGATGCAGTCTATTGCAGCGCCCTGTTCGCAGCTGCTTGTCGACATGTGCTGCAACGCCGTTAGATTCGCCAGCATGGGCGTGAAAACATCGTCAATAATCGACTGTCCAAAACTGTCGTTAATCGTTCCGGCGAATGACGTTATACGCACTGAAGCAAGCGAAACCAGCTCCTCAAACATCTTCATCCTCCTCAGCTTGAGGAAGTTGTAGCAGCAGCGAACCAGTGGATCGCGCCAGCGCTATGAGCGCCGCGACCGCGACCAGGGCTTCGTCGTTTTCCGGGCTGGATAAGGCCTGCGCCAGCTGCGCGATTTGCGGCTCTTCAAGCACGAAACCGGCGCTAAAATCGCTCTGCGTTTCACGCACCCGCGCCAGCATTCGCCGCCATGTCGTTTCCGGCACCCAAAGCAGTGGCTCTGGCTGCGCCAGCCTCAATAGCTGTTGGGTAATTTTGTCAGCATCGCTAACGTCGCCCGCCATCATCGCGCATTCCAGCTGGATGCTGAGCGCTTCTGCTTCGGTGCGCCTCTGCGCGGACAGGAGCGCAAGATTAATTTTCATCAGCGCCTCCGCTGTTCTGTTGTTCTTCTGTGACCAGCAGCCAGCAGGCCTTATCAATTTCCGCTTTTTCAGGCAGCATGCCGATAAGCGGCGAGCCGGACTGCCTCAGCGCTTCGCGCAATTGGTCCTGCTTCTCTTGCGGCAGCTTTTTAATATCGCGCGAGCAGATCGTCACCGAGGCATCAGCCTGCTGATGGCCGCCTGACTGAAATACCATGTGATCCTGTTGCCCCAGCAGGTAGGCCGTACCGCCGCATTTCACTTCAATAGCGATGGAGCCGCCCTTTGGCGCGCTCATCCCCGTACCGCGCCCCAGGATGACTGGAACATTGAGATCCTGAAGCACAAGGTCAGTTTTGGTGTAACGGCCATCGGCAAACCGGGTTTTGTTCTGGGTACTCACGCTGCCTGCCAGCGGGCCAAGCGCTTTCTCGACGATTTTTTCACCGCAATACCCGCTAAGATGGCGACGAATTTTCAGTTGCACCGCCATGACTTCCGCCGGGCCCGCCGCGTTGGCGAGCTGCTGGCGGTAGTCGGCGATTTTGGCGCGAAACTGCGGGTCGCGTTCAGCCAGGTATTGATAGAAATAGCGCTGCTGTTCCGGAGTCAGGTTGAGCCGGGCATGCAGATCCTGCGGGGTCACCACCTTTTTCCCATCAGGTTTCCAGTTCAGCCAGGCGTGAAACTCGGCGGCGGCAGGATGCGTATTCAGGTACGCGGTAAGCACAGTGCTGGCGTTTCTCAACCGGCAACGGCCCGTTTCCAGCAGTTGCGCGGCATGGCTCAGGCGGGCGGCACATTCGCTGTGTACGCTTTGCGCCAGTTGACTGGCCATATCCAGGCACTGATGTGCGAGATCCCGGCGCTGCTCCAGCGCCATACGCTGTTGCTTCGCCGCCACGACGCCTTGCTCAGCGCTAAATAGCGCCGTTTCAGCGCCTTGTACATCCGCTTCGGCTATGGCGATCCCGTGCTCTTCCTGGCTGCATATCGGCGGGTAATAATGGCCTTCGGCATCGTAGCGGCCGCCAGCTTCACAGAAGGCGAGCGCTGCATGGGCATGACTCAATTCTCCCTGCGCCGCCATCAATGCCTGCTGGCACTGAACAAACGCATTTTCCGCCTGCATCTCCTGTTCGATGCCCGCGTCCAGCAACGCCGTGCTGTTTTCAAGCTCCGCCTGTGCCGCCTCACATCGGGCAACAACACTGGCAATCTGGGCCTGACAGGCGGATTCCATCCCCTGATAAAGCATGTCCAGATTACCGATTGCCTCTTCCAGGTTTTCGACCTGCCCCACCGATACGTAGCTCATTCCCTTACCTTAACTTTGTAAGTATTCTCTTAAGCGAGACGCCAGCGCGTGGATCCAGGGGATTTGCTCTGCCGTACAGGATTCGAAGCGCGATAGCTGCTGCATTAACAGATTGAAGTCCTCTTCAAAGCGGGCGCGCTTTTCATCCTGCCAACTCTCCCCCACCCTCGAGAAACTGTGGTTCAGGCTTCCCAGCGCCTCGTTCAGCGTCTCAACAAATTCGCTCAGGGCATAACCGAAGCGATCCAGTTCGTCGGGATCGCCAATGGCTTTAGACATAGCTACCTCCGTAGGGTGGATTACCAGTAATTGTTGTCATCGGCATCCGCCACGCTGTCGTACACCGTAGCTAACTGAACGCTGCCGCCATCCAGCACGATTTGCTCAGGAGTCGGCACCGCGTTGGGGTTGGCAGAGACGCTGCGCAGCGTGACGGACATGGTGACCAGCCGGAAAAACTCGCGCAGCCGGGAGGCGCTTTCAGCGTAAAACAGCGGGTGAGTCGTGTTTTCCACAAAACGGCCTAATACCGCATCATCCGCGTCGCTGCCAATCGACATAGCCATACGGTCACATTTTTCGGAGCGCCCTTGGCCGATAAACGCCGCCAGCGGTTGCTCCCATGAGTCTGTGGGATGGCCATCAGAGACCAGTACCACCACCGGACGATAAGCGCGCGACGGGGTGATAGTTTTATCTTCAATCATCGCCTTTGCCGTCTCCAGCGCCTTACCCATCGGGGTTAATCCACTGGCGCTCAGCGGCTGCCACTGCACTTGAGAAGCCGGGGTGTAAGGCGTATGCAGTACAACGCCGTCGCCGAAGGTAATGGCGGAGAACAGGATCTGCGTCTCCATTTTTTCCTGACTGGCAAACGACGCAATCATCTCTTCAACGGCCAGATTGAGGCTGCGGATTTTGTCGCCGCTCATGCTGCCGCTGATATCAAGCAGCAGTATCACAGGAAGGGGTTTCGCGGCGGGCGCGGTGAATTTGCTTGGATCGAAGATCATTTCTTTTGCTCTCCTCAATAAAGTTATCGAATGCGTTATCGGCTAACCAGGAAAAATATTCAGCCTCACCAAATAGTTATACTAATTTTATTTGCCAGGAGTCACATTTTTTGTCACGCTATCGGTTGAACACCACTTTACGGATCGGTGGGAGAGAAGAAAGCTTAATAAGCTTATGAACTTCACCCAGCGGAACGCGAAAGGTGTGCCGGACGCAGGGCACAAGGCATGAGTTAAGGTAATAGTGTCACTGCGACCGGATGGTTGAATAACGCCAGCGCATAACGATGCTGAGTTTTCTCGCTGTAAGCGCTGATTTCGATATTTCTTGCCGTTTGCGCGGGGAGTTGACTAGTAAGCTTTTGATTGATAGTCGACCGAACTGTCTGAATAAACTCTTTCTCCATACCGCGCAGCCTGACATTCCCCCCTGCGGAAAACACTTCGTAGCTGGTGTCAAAGGTATTGAAAACCCGAGGATCTTTCGCCAACACGGCATAAATTCGCAAAAAATCCCGGCTGTGCTGTTCCTGTTCGCTGAAGTCACGATCGACCACAATCCCCTGTTTACCCTTGCTGTGCAGCCAAAGGTAGAAGGCGAACTCCTTCGGCGTCAAAGTGATGTTATTTTCCTGAACTCCAATCGTCCGGCGGCTTTTATCCAGCCTGACAGAAAGCTCGCCGCGGTGGGTTTCGTTAATCAGTGCGACAATGTGGCTGAAAGAGTGACTGCTCATGGAATCAATCAGTGTCGGGGAAACGGATTCGCGCATCCGCACAAAAGGAATTTCCACTAATCTGACCTGCGCATTCTTCGTATCCACCTCGCGCTGTCCAAATTGACCCGCGACCCAGCGGGTGTCTTTGGTCGGATACCAGAAATCGCGCACAAATTCGTAAGGCTCATCGACAAAAACATGGCTGAGCGTATCCTGCGCGCGGCCAAGCAGAGACATCGCATAACCAAAATAGAACGTCATGGTTTTGCGTCCCCCAGCGAGAGAGGCGTGAATGGCGCAGTTAGCGTTCTGGGTCAGTCTGAAGACCTGACGGATGATAAAATCCGCGGCGGCTTCCTGCTCTTCCGGGGATTGGGTGTCCTCTAACTGCTGGCCGTATTTATCCTCAATGAGCCAGATATGCTGCTCATCGAAACAAAACTCCGGCAGTTGATACTCGTTTTTTAGCGCCTGAAGATGACCATCGCGAAATAAGCCGTTGACCAGCTTTTGCCGGGCAACACCGGTGGTGATGACAAACACTTCATCGGGGAAAGGTTTACCACTTTGATGGAGGGCATACAGCGTTTCGGTCAACACTTGCGGGCTGGCGCCAATCGTGGCGAGGAGAATATGCTTCATAACATGCCGTTGTCTGTTATCGTTCAGGAGCCTGGGCTGACGTTACTGGCAATCAGGACATCTTCACTCGGTTTATAATCGCCTTATGATAATGATCAACGAAGTGAAATAACAACTCATCTCACTTCTTTTTCTCAGAACATGACTCAGACACGGTTAACTTTCCTCATTTAGCACTCTCAGAATTACCGCGATAAATCGCAGGTAAAGGTTTTTTCTGGAAGATTTTGAACAGTTGCTCACTGAATATCTCTAGCGACTGGTCCGGTTAACGGACTATCCGTTCCCCGGAAAGCTCACGTACGGTCATAAATTCCAAGTTTTCTGTTGTTATCTGATTCTCTCTTTACTGCTTAATGACGTCATCAAAATTCATACTACTTGCACCAACCAAATAATTGTACAAGACGTCCTACCATGCATTGCAGAGTATCGGGGGACAGGAGGCAACTGACAAAATCGCAAAGAGTTTAGCTGCTGACTACTCACCAAACGTTCAATACACAGCCACCAGCTATATCTTTTAAACAAGTACCCCCATAAGTACGCAAGAGAGAAATTGGGGATTTTAACAAAGACAGAAGCTGTATAAGTAATTGATTTAAAGGGTTCGATAGTAGAAGTATAACCTTCAACCTTCGCAATACGAATGCGTGCTAAGTTTTAAATGAGTACAAAGATGAGTATTTATAAAAAAACTAATTAAATAAATTTTAAAAATCAATGGTATAAATAAATAATCGCAGTTCAACGTCTGACCCGTTCTTCTGACTGATGGGGTGAAAAAGCCCCTCATCAAGGCAGACAGCGACGATCAAACCCACGCCACGGCGTGGGTTTTTCATTTTCACACCCTTCTTCAGGCAACCGCTAAACGCGCCCCCCGTTGCTGCTGAAGCCCGCCGCACCATTTCATCTGTTCTGAGGCTGGCTTTAGCCACTCTCAGAGCAGATAACGGTCTTATCTGACCTGTCCCCAGGCGTTTGCTGATCCCTGTACACATCAAACCTGATGAACCGGGGCTCACAGGTGAGGCACGGTTTACCGGACCAGGTGGTATATCGCATTAATCGAGATTTAAGCTAAGAGCTCCACTGCCAGACCAGGAGCCAGCACCGACCCCAGAGAGTTCCGACCTGAGGACGACAGTATTGTTACCTTTGGATAAAGAGAGACGCGCGTTGAGCGGACCCGTGGAGGTTTTTATGCTCGCGTATCCTCCCCCAAGGGAAATACGGTCGTTGGCTGATGCCAGAGAGAGGCGGCCCGTCGCAGCCGCGTTACAATTGATATTCAGATCTGCGGACGCCAGACCTGGGGGATCGCCAGCGGTGACCACGCCATGGTTCAGTCGTACGGGTTGCGTTATGGTGCAAGATGTTGGTACTGACGTGTCGATCGGTATACATGATGACTCCCAGATGACGCGAATAAAACTACTATTGCCACCCGGTTGTTCGCGGATTTGTACAGTCGCGCAGACGGGTACGGCATTAAGGTAGAAGCTGTAATCCCGTGGAGTTAACGTCATGGCGAAAGGGCGTAAAGTTTGGCCATTAGTGGCCCCGGACTGTCTGCCTCCTAAGAAGTGTGGTTCAGAGCGCATACCGGAGGCACTGACACCCACAACAAAGATATCGCGATACACGAAGTCGGGTCTGGCCGGGATCCGGTAGTCAAGCTGCGAAGACGGGATGTCGACCAGCACCGCAGGGTCACTGCCAGACCAGGAGATCCCCCCCTGAGAAGCGGGAGGGGAATTGTACAGGGTCGGCCGCACACGGGGTAACGGATATACAGATAACGGGTATCACCAGGGATGCGATGAGTGCTTTCATATATCTACCAAAGTGCTGACTAAGGGCGGGCGCAGCGTAAGTCATCAGGTCAGCCTTCTTAACATCCCCTCTGCCCACAGATTCCATTGCAACGGAAGCCTCCTTTTAATACAGGAAATATATTTATTTTATTATAGAGAACGCGCTCTCTATAAGGTTAGAAACGCCTGTTTTCGGGGAGGACCCACATTATTAAATGACATATGACATTAAATCTTTTATTAAATAAACCTGTCATTTCATGGAGGCAATGTTAACACCACTTACTGACAATTGAGATATACATCTAAAAAATATGTTGCATAGAGATTAAAATCCTGTTTTTTATTTTTTCACGATTTACAATATCAATTCACCGTGATTTAAAAAAACCATTTCATCTCAACCGGATTAAAAACTGCCTGTTAACAGCTGTTAGACATTACCTTATTGAACTGCACCCTGTATGGGTAAAACTAACTGAAAGATGTGTCGAAAATCAGGTGTGCCTGCCAGAGCGAGGTATTATGTTCTTCGCTCAACGCCTTGCTGGCGGGGTTAACTTTATCGGTTTGTATGCGGTCGACTACATTTAATTTATCATCAATGGCCATATACGGGTCTTTTTTCTTGCCCCCATTCCCATGGCAGCATTAATTAAATGAAAATTCGAACAGTCTGCTCAGAGCATATTTTCCAAATGGGACAGCGGTGCCTTAAACTTTGAAAAACGGAGCGGGCGAGGAATCATCGCGTGATGCACAATGAGATGAAACCAGATGAACGGTGTCAGGGAGGGGATTATGGGTGCGGAGCGCGCGGTTGAGGGGGTTTATGCACGGCTGATGGGGGAAAACGCCATCCCGCTAAAAATTCGCGCCAGAAAAGGGGGAGCGGCGGCGGAAGTCAGCGAGCTGTTTTTGGCTATTGATGTCCTGATTGGTCATTACAGAAGACAGGATAGGATCCCGAAGAAACTGGCACTGGCCTTTGTCGATATCTTTGTAGGGTTCAGTGTTGCCGATGATTTTTATGATCAGGATGAGCTTGAGCGATATGAGAATATCGGCATCGCGCTTCAGGATAAGGCCGGTGCGTTATTCGACGGGGCCTGAGACGGACCGGCGGGCCTCTCTTCGGCCAGGCAACCTGCCGGACCGGGGTCGGTTTCACCGCAGGAGATCCCCCTGCCTGAGTAGCCGCTGACCTTTAACGGCGCCGGGGATGGCAACCGGACAGGCTCCGATAAAGGTTATTGAAATCGGGCGGGTTGTCATGCACGATTCGGTTGCAGCAGCGGGGGGTAAACAGTGCAGGTACAGGTTTGATACAGGGGTGAGTCATGAGCAGGGAACATCGGATTTATTTTGAAGAGGAGCTGCAAAACGAGCTCAAACGTATCGGGTGTCACGCGCTGGCCGTCACCGCCGTTAAGCGGGGCCTGAAATTTCGCTATGAAAAAAAGCTGGTGGCGGAGCTGTCTTTGCAGTACCTGGTCAAGGCGCACGCCTTTGTCCTGCTCGGGCATGTCTTTGGTGGCCCCCTGTTTGACAGCCTGTCCAAAATTGAAATGCCTTATAAAAGCAACCTGGGCAGTAATGCCTGCTTTTCATTTACCACTTCAGGACGGCAGGATAAAAAGTTCAGTCCCGATATTTACGGGGCGATCGCTGTGCCCCGCCCTGAACAAGCCAGTGAGGTGTCTGAGCACATCCGGCGCGTCCTTGAGGAGTACTATATCCCTTTAGTTGTCGGGTGCATCCTGCCTTCAGAACGAACGATTGAGGACGTACTGTATTCCCCGAGAGACTATGCTTATCCGGCTGCGTTTATTCACTGTGCTCGCAGCAGCAACCCCTCCTTATATCACGATGGTATAAAGGAAAAGTTGAGAACCAATAAGAAAATCATCAAAAACAAAGCTTTTGATTTTGCGCTTTTAGGTATTGATCCCCCTCAGCGGTGTTAATGCCGCTTACGCGGCATGAAGAGGGACACCTGCCCGCGTCAGGCTCGGTTCAGGCAGACGCGGGGGCCAGTGGGGTGGCGATGTCACGTGACCGCAGCGTGATGCGTACCGGAGCCGATTTGTAAGACGGCGTGCCGCTTTCCCTGTCGATGTAATCAAGAGGGATCAGCACGTTTGCTTCGGGGTAATAGGCCCCGATCGATCCCCTGGCGATGGCATAGCGGATCACCGTCATGCCTTCCAGCCGCATGCTGTAGCCCTTCACTGCTGACTCCAGGTCTACCACATCGCCGTGTTCCAGCCCCAGACGCTCAAGATCATCGTCGCACATAAACAGCACATCACGGCGGCCAAACACCCCGCGATAGCGATCGTCCAGGGCATAGATGGTCGTATTGTACTGGTCGTGGCTGCGCAGCGTGATGAGACGCAGGACGTTGTCACCCGGCACGGACAGGTCCTCATGGGTGCCCTGATAAACCGAAAACATCGCTTTACCGCTCGCGGTCGGCCAGATGCGATCCCGGGGCGGCAGCGGCATCTGGAAGCCACCGGGTTCCCGTATACGGGCGTTGTAATCCTCAAAGCCGGGAATGGTTTTTTCAATCAGATCGCGGATAAGACTGTAATCGGCAATCAGCGCATCCCATGCCACTTTCGTGCCCGGCAGCGCCGCTTTAGCCATCCCGGCGACAATGGCCGGTTCCGACCGCAGCAGCGGCGAGGCTGGCTTCAGCTTGCCAGAAGACGCATGCACCATAGACATGGAGTCTTCGACGGTGACGGACTGGCGGGTGCCGTCCTGCTCATCAAGTTCGGTGCGCCCGAGACAGGGCAGCAGCAGGGTCTCTTTCCCGGTCAAAAGGTGCGTGCGGTTCAGCTTGGTGCCGATGTGGACGCTGAGTTCAAGCTCACGCATCGCCGGAAAGCTCACTCCGGAATCGGGCAGCGCCACCGCAAAATTGCCGCCGAGGCAAATTAGCGCTTTCGACCGCCGATCCACGATGGCCTTCATCGCCTGCACCGCATCGTGACCGTGATGCGACGGGGGCGTAAACCCGAACACTTTCTCAAGCTTACTGAGAAAATCAGCAGACGGCTTCTCCGTGATCCCCACCGTGCGGTTACCCTGCACGTTGGAGTGACCGCGCAGTGGACAAACCCCGGCGCCGGGCTTGCCCATGTTGCCGCGTAACAGCAGCAGATTAACCAGCAGACGCACGTTGTCGGTGCCACGGTTGTGCTGAGTGATGCCCATACCGTAGGTCAGGATGGTGGCATTCGACTTCACGTAAGCCTGGGCCACCTGACTAAGCTGCGCCTGCGTCAGGCCCGACTCAAGCTCCACCGAATCCCAGGACGTGGCGTCGATGTCGGCCGCAAACTGCGCAAAACCGTCGGTGTGTTCGCGGATAAAGGCATGGTCCAGCGCCGTGCCGGTCGCGGCCTCAATCGCCAGTACCGCTTTGGCAATGCCCTTCAGCGCGGCCGAGTCACCTCCGGCGCGAACCAGATAGTACGTGGAGGCGATATCGGTTGAGCTGTTGGTGGCCATCTCCATGACATTCTGCGGATCGGCAAAGCGCTCCAGCGCGCGTTCACGCATCGGGTTGAAGACGATGATGGGGACGCCACGGCGTGCCAGCTCGTGCAGCGTCCCCATCATGCGCGGATGATTGGTCCCCGGATTGTGTCCAAAGGAGAGGATCAACTCTGCGCTGTCGAAGTCATCCAGGGAAACCGTGCCCTTGCCGATACCAATCGACTGAGGCAGGCCAACGCTGGTGGCTTCATGGCACATGTTTGAGCAGTCCGGGAAATTGTTTGTGCCGTACTCGCGGGCAAACAGCTGAAACAGATAAGCCGCCTCATTTGACGCCCTTCCGGAGGTGTAAAACTCCACCTCGTCCGGCTGCAGCGCCGCCAGTTTTTCAGCGATAATCGTGAAGGCCTCATCCCAGCTGAGCGCGTTAAAGGTATCTGAGTCGCGGTTATAGCGCAGCGGCGTGGTCAATCTGCCGTACCCTTCCAGCTCAAAGTCTGTCCGTGCCAGCAGCGATGTCACGGTATTGTCGGCTAAAAAGGCGGGCGTAACGCGTTTAGTGGTGGCTTCCCACGTCACGGCTTTAGCGCCATTTTCACAGAACTGGAAGGTGGATTGATGATCCTTATCCGGCCAGGCGCAGCCGGGGCAGTCAAAACCGTCAGGCTGATTGGTGCGCATCAGCGTGGACGGCGCTTTCAGGGTATCCATCTGATTTTTTACGGCAATGGCCGTCGCTTTCAGGGCTCCCCAGCCGCCTGCCGGGCCATCGTAGGGATGCACGCCTGGCACGGTACGGTGTGTTTTTTTGCTCATGACGACTCCGGGCTCACATAAAAGGAATCAACAGCGCTGCCACGCCTGCGGGGGTGGTGGCCTGAGTAAGGCTTATTCTGATGTTGATTGTGTCAGTTAAAAGTAGCAAAAAAAAACCGATGGCCGCCTCCGGTTAGCAACTGGTTACGTTTTTCTTTCTTTTGCTTGAGGGTTAGACGCTGGAAAGCGCGGCGGGTTGTCCGGGCGTTGAAGCCGGTGATGTGGGGAAGGTCTGTGCATCCGTCGAAGGGGGCGATTCTCAGGGCTGCCGCTGCCCTGTGCCAAAACGGGCCGCTTCACCTCAGATTCTGTTAATTAACAGTAAGCAGCGCTGCTGCATCCCAGGCTTTCATGGCAGACGATACCGCAGCATCAAGCTCTTCGCCCGGAGTCCCGTCGCGCGCTTCTGTTGAGAGTCCGGTTTCAAAACTGTGCAGAAAGGTGGCCAGCGCCCGTGCGTCAGTGGTCGCAGCCAGTTCACCCGCCTCTTTTGCTCTCATCACACAGCGCAGAAATCCCTCTCTTGTGCGTGCGCGTCGGGCTGTCAGCAGCTGGCGGATGTGCTCGTTCCCGGGCGAACAGGTGTTAACGGATAAGGCGATAAGGCAACCGCTGGGGTGCCCCGGTTCTGTCTGCATTTTTGCTGAACGACGCAGCGCACGTTCCGCAGCCTCACGCGGGCCGAGCGTGTCGTCCCACAGGCAGTCGTTAACCTGGCCAAAGGTCGACATATAGCATTCGATAACCTCTTCAAACAGCGCCTCTTTAGAGCCAAACGCCGCGTAGAAGCTGGGTGCGGTGATGCCGTTGCCAAGGTTCGCCTTGAGCAGGGCAAGCGAGGTGGACTCGAAGCCATGCTGCCAGAAAAGGTACATTGCCTGACGAATTGCCTCGTCCCGGTCGAATGAACGTGGTCGTCCCATCTGCGCCATATTGGTTCCTGATTATGCCAGTGACACATAAATACTAATCGATACAGATATGCTTGACAACCTTCGGGCTGACCTATAGCGTCTGACATATATACCATTCAGTATATATGTCATGACAGAAACGCACTGTCTGAACTGTTTCCGCTATTTATTAGACACCTCAATAAGGACTCACCGTGCACGCAGAGACAAACTTACGTGAAACCCCATCGCAGCAGCAGCTGCCTCTGGCCGCCCTACTGGCATTTGCCATGACGGGCTTTATTGCCATCCTGACTGAAACCCTCCCGGCGGGCCTGCTGCCGGAAATTGGCGAGGGGCTTGGCGTGTCACAGGTGATGGCGGGCCAGCTGGTGAGTCTCTACGCACTGGGTTCACTGCTGGCGGCGATCCCGCTGACGGTGCTTACCCGTGGATGGCGGCGTAAAAAAGTCCTGTTGCTGGCTGTCGGTACCTTCCTGATTTTCAATACCATTACCACCGTTTCAACCAGCTACTGGCTGACGCTGACGGCACGGTTTATGTCCGGCGTGGCTGCCGGACTGGCATGGGGGATCCTGGCCGGTTATGCGCGCCGCCTTGTGCCTGCTGATTTACAGGGCCGTGCGCTGGCCATTGCTATGGTAGGCATACCGGTTGCCCTGTCGCTGGGAACGCCGGCGGGAGCGTGGCTGGGCGGCATGATGGGATGGAGAGTACCGTTTGGGCTGATGGCCGCACTGGCAGTGATTTTGTTTATCTGGACACTGGTTGCGGTTCCTGACCTGCCCGGGCAGCCGGCGGAGCGCCGCCTGCCCGTGTGGCAGGTCTTTCTGCTACCTGGCGTCCGTCAGATTCTGGCGGTGATCTTTCTCTGGATGACGGCACACAATATTATTTATACGTTTATCGGACCGTTCCTGGCACTGTCGGGGCTGACCGCACTCGTCGGACTCATCCTGCTGGTCTTCGGGCTTGCGGCCCTTGTTGGCATCGGAATAACCGGAACGCTGGTTGATCGCCACCTGCGCCCTCTTGTGCTGTTCAGCCTTGCGGCGATGGCTGCGGTAGCTCTGGTGCTGGCGGTGGGTATGCGGGAGCCGATCGTGGTATTTCTGGCGGTTATCGTGTGGGGAGGATCATTTGGCGGCGCGTCAACCCAGATGCAGACGGCAGCGGCCGATGCGGCCGACAGACATGTCGATGTCGTTCAGGCGATGGTGACCACCGCATGGAATCTGGCTATCGCCAGCGGCGGCGTTGCCGGCGGCCTGCTTCTTAATCAGGCGGGTGCGGTGTCATTTCCCTGGGCGATCCTGGCCTTGATGTCTGTCGCGTTTGTTATTGCTTATTTCGGTAAAAAACAGGCTTTCAGGCCCGGTGCAAGAAACGGGACCTGAATCGGTAAGACTCCCGCCCTTGCCGACCTGCTGCGGTCAGAACGTCTTTGCTGTTGACGCAGCCAGCCTCCGTGTTAGCAGGCATACCGGAGGTGGCCTGCTGAAAACCGCGCCCCGTCCGGCTCTTTCATTCCCCGCTGACAAAACGACATTCCCGCTCTCTTACCGCGAGGAGAACGGGGAACACTTTCAGACGACCGGCGGCAACAGGGAGTCCTGATGCTAGGGCATTCCCTCCGTTGCACCCGGCGACTCAGCCGCCTGCTTTAGCAAAAAATACCGCTTCTGTAACTGATCCAGCGCCATTTCCGCCTGCCGCCGTTCTGTTTCTGACGGGCGGGCCGCATACAGACGCAATCGTTCTTCAGCCGGAAGCGAACGGTTAAACGCCTGCGTGGCATCATACATCACCGACTTCAGTTCGCTGACCGTGATATATTTTCCGCGCTGTCCGTCGAGGGCGTTGAGCCTGGCGGTCAGTTGCTGCAGCTGCGCCATCCCCTGCTGCCAGCCCGACATCACCTCTGGCGGTAACGCCCCTGCCCCGACCTGCTGTTGCCACGCGGCAGCCATTTTTTCCGTGGTGGCATTCGGCGGGCTTAGCGCCTTTGCCTGATGCACCAGACGCTGTCCATAATCAAGCGCCCAGTCCGGCGCAAGCCCGCTGAGGCGCGTCAGCTGTTGCTGCGTGCGTGGCATAAGGTTGTCCGGCGGCATAGTCTTCATCTGCAGACGGTTTAGCTGCTCTTCTGACAGCGGCGATGCCGGCGGCGACAGTGAGGCGTAAAGCTGGGTTAACAGCGCATCCGGACGGTGCAGGGTAAGCCAGGCCCACCGGGCGGCGCTGCCGACCACCAGCGTAACCACCACCCCGGCGACAAACGGTTTCCAGCGGCTTGCCTTCGCGGGCACCGCCGTTCCCCCCTCCGGGGCGGGCTGAGACTGCGCCACATACACCCATTGCGCTCCGCCCACCCGGCCCCCCCCCGTCACGGGCGGCACTGCAGCCGGTAACACTGCTGCTGAAGGAGTCACCGCAGGCGTATCGCTGTTTTCCAGCCGTACCGCGCTGGTGTGCATCAGCGTGGCCAGCGCGTCAAACTGGCTCAGATGTTTTAACTCCAGGCGCTGCAGGCTGGCGTTAAGACGGCCAAGCTGCTGCTCTGCGTGATAAAGCTGGCTGAGGTCGCTGTAGCTGAGCGGCAGCGTGCGCATCATCTGCTGCAGGCGACGGCTCAGTCCACTGAGGATCTCGACCCGGGCATGGGCCTGCCGGGGCCACAGGCTGCCCCACTGGTGGCTGATTAGCGCCTCAAGGATCGACACGCCCTCGTTCAGCCCCGCCAGCCCGCCCAGCTGAGTGCGGGCCAGCGTGTACCAGGCGGCGGTTTGCAGCTCCACGCCGTTTTGTTCAAACAGAGTAAGGCTGAGTTTTTCAACAAGATGCCAGTTCACGTCCGGTCGTGCCGGATGCGTCAGTTTGCCCAGTTCATCGCGCAGTGCGGCATAGTCCGGCAGCGTACGCGGATCGCCGCCGGTCTTCAGGTAACGTTCAGATAAAAGTGTCATAAGCGGCTTCAGATTGTCATCGGAAAAAAGCGGCGTCTGCTAAAGAGCAGCGCGCGGGTCCAGGTACTGCTGCTGTTTCATATGGCGGATGAGGACTTTGCCCTCGGGCATAAACCCGGTGCCGTAGCGCACCAGCCCGATGCCGTTCAGTTCAGCATCGATGGCATAGCTCAGCTCACCCGGCACGGTCTGTTCCAGCATCACGACACTGATGCTTTTCAGCCGTGGCTCAAAGCGCAGCAGCACCGACGACAGCGTGGTCATCAGCTGATGCGCGGTGCCGGGCATCCCCTGCAGAATTTTCGTCATATCCGGCAGGCCGTAGTCGGGCAGATGCGCGAGGGAACCCGCGCGGCAGTTGAGGATGCGCTGCATATTGTCCAGCACCGAGAGGATCACCTGGTTTTCCTCGCTGACGTTATGCAGCTCCAGCCCGCCGCTGAAGTTACCGTAGAGAATTTCATACAGCGAGGGGGCGTTATGGGAATGGGGCATTACTTATCCTTAAGTGGTTGCATCGTGATTGTCTGCTGGTTCAGCTCAATCTGGCGGGCTTTGCCCGGGCCTGGGACGTCGCGACGCAGTACCAGACCGTTGAGAAGGCAAAGCCCTCAAACAGCCTTTCGACGAACGGATCCGGGGTTCCGGCTTTATCCAGGTCCAGCATCGCCGCCCGGTCGGGGTGCGCGCGGGCAAATTCTTTTGCCGCATCACGCAGGTAGCGCATTTCAGCGTCGAAATAGCGCAGGCTTAAATCGTCCATTGGTAAACCGTCCTTGCTGATCTCATTCTGTTGACCTGGGGTCAGATTTTTAATCTCTCTTGCCGTTCGCACAGCAGCCTGATGGGCCAGCAGGCCGCTGTTGCAAAGCATGACTGGCTTTCTGCGACGCGAGGATGTCACCGGATAACATCCATCTCTGAGAGAATCATCGCCCGCGCCAGTCGCCCTGCATATTCCTTACGCTTTTTTGGGAAATGAAGAGGTATCGACGTAATATTTCTTAAAATTTCCGTGATCAATATAAACTCTTATTTTATCTTCCTTGATATACGATGACGGATCGTAATAAAAGTTATCACTATTGAACACGTATACAGTATTACTCAACGGGTCAAGCCACTGGCAAACAATTATCCACGGAGAACGGCCGTTAAACTGGATCGTCTCATTCAGTGCCACACCAACGATTTCAGCGTCAACGGGACGGCCGTTATGAACCAGTTTGGCATAACGACTGCCTCTGCCTGTCACTCTGATGCCGATAAAGCTTATAAACAAAATAACAGCGGATACACCGCCAAACACCATTGAAGGAAGGTACAGCCGGGCCTTATCGTCAACTTTAGCGGTTTCAGGACGATCGCTGAGATAGAGGATATCTATGCCATCACTAAATGCGTTGCGATAAGAATTGCTGTTGGACGAGGATTCAAATACGTTAGTTTTCCCTTTATTATCAACAAAGGTCACTTCCGTATACCACTTGCCTGATGAAGCGTTGTCGCTGCGGCTAAAGCGCAGGTCGGTCACTTTCCCCTGAGTATGGATAGCGTTTGCCTGAAACTGATAAGCGTCAAAAGCAAGGTAACCACTGACCCCCGCCAAAATAAGTCCCAGCAGCAGCATAATGCGAAAGATCAGTTTCATTTTACTCATGTTGTTCTCTTTTATTTTTTTAAAAATTCAACAATAGCGCGTACAGTTGAATGAGCTGTTCTTATTTCATTTTTCATCTCACCCTTCACCCCAGCAAACTTCCTTGTGCGGAAATCTTACCCCAGAACGGTTCTGCAGAACAGTTCTGCTATCGGGGAGTCATGGCCAGGATGAATGACAGCTGGCATTTTATACCTTATGAGACATCTCTGATAAAAGCAGGCAGGTTAATATTTTTTCGGAAAGCGCAGTGATATTTAAATGATATTTTTGGAAATTTATCCAGCTGCCGGCGAAGTTGGCAAAACTTTTTCTGCGCCCCGCAGGCGTGCAGATCCAGCCGGATATTAACGCGCGCTTTTGGGATCTCATTCTGATAAGAGTTGCTCATTTTCTTTCCTGTAAAAATGGACACAGAAAGCAGGCGTTACGCACACTTTCCTTGTGTGTACAGGCGGGACTATATAGCAGTCTGTTTAATGTGAGCAATATGAAACGGTGCGCAATACGATCTGATTTATATAGGAATTTTCTTGAAATTTAATTTAAGTTACTGAAAGAAAGGGTTAACCTTTCTCCTCAATACGGTGAAAAAATGCCATCCCCTTTGCTGAATTTCAGGAATAAGGACGATTTTCAGGGTGTTTAATCACGCCGGATTAACTGTTTCATTAGATGGCATTTATGAAAGAGGATACTCATCACACGCGCTGTGATAACGCTATCGTGTTACTCTGTCTTGCGCAGGCGCAGGTGGCAGAGCGAGTTACGTACGCAAAGCCTGTCGGCGAGTAAAAAATTAACTCCTTTACATTTCAACCAGTTGCAATAGCAGCCAGCTGAAATCCGATCTCTTTTCGCGCTTTTTTGCTGTTAAGAAAGTCAGATCAGCAAATTTTTCATAAACTCATCTGCGTTAACCATTTGATCCGCTGACCACGAAGAAGACAGCGGTAACTGATTTTTTTACTGAACTGGCAACGCAAACGTTGGTTGTTGGCTGAAAAAAAGGGAAAAAGCATGCTAATGATATTCGGTGAGTTCTCTGGTGCGCCATCCTGGGTGCCTGCGGTATTGCTCGTCACGCTCTCATTTGCATTGGGTTTCCTGGCCCGATTTATATTACTCAGGTTCATCCGCTACTGGCAGAGTCGTGACAGAAAGTTGTTCAAATCTCTTGAAAAGCATCTGCGTGGCTCCCTGTTTCTTTTCATACCCTTACTGCTTATTAATGTAGGGATTAATTACATTGATATTCACCCGGGCTCCCTCTCGCTTATCACCACCGTGATCAACATCTTTATTATCTTATCATTCTGCTCTGTGTTAATCCGGCTGACCAATGTGGCGCAGGATATGCTGTTTATACGCTATGATATTAATCTTTCGAATAATCTTCGGGCGCGTAAAATCCGTACGCAGATCATGTACGTAAAAAAGGTTGCTATCGTACTGCTGGTTCTGTTCTGCCTTTCCCTGATTCTGCTCAGTATCCCCGGGGTACGAAAATTTGGTACCACCATCCTGGCCGGTGCCGGGGTTGCCGGGATCATCATTGGTTTTGCTCTGCAGAAGTCGTTGGTTAACCTGTTTGCCGGCATTCAGATAGCCTTTACGCAACCGATAAAAATTGATGATGCGGTAGTGGTTGAAAATGAATGGGGCTGGATTGAGGAGATAAACCTGACGTATGTTGTTGTGCGTATCTGGGACCTGCGCCGGCTGGTTCTGCCTATAACCTACTTTACAGAAAATGCCTTCCAGAACTGGACGCGCAATAACGCACAAATATTAGGTTCGGTTTTTCTTTACCTGGATTATTCCATGCCGCTGGATCCCCTGCGTAAGCATTTCGAAAAAATCCTCAGTGAAACAAAACTCTGGGATCAGCAGACTCAGGTACTCCAGGTCACCGATACCACGGACAAAACCATGACGATCAGATTATTGATGACGGCACAGAACTCCCCTACGGCCTGGGATTTACGCTGCCACGTGCGGGAAAAAATGATTGAGTTTATTCAGCAAAATTATCCGCAGAGTCTGCCTCACGTCAGGGCAACACTGACCGGGCCCGGTGTGTGATGGGCGATCACAGACGTGATTCATCACTGGGGTTGGAGACTGACTAAAGACAGCGGATCGAAAAGTTATCACGCCTCATCCGGCAAGGCCCCCCCTGGCCCCGCGCTACCTGCTCCCTTTGTTAACAGCAAAGGTCAGCGATACTGGCGCTGACCGAATGGCCGGACTGGGGGTAACTGCTGTTACTGTATAGGAGGCGGGCTCAGGGCGAATCTTACGCAGCGTCACGTCAGCTCAGTCGGTGATGCCGGAGAGTTCACCCGGGACGGGAAAGGGCTAAGGAAGGCTCACGGTTTCTTAAGCCTGTCAGAAATGAGGCGTTCCGCTGCTGCACAGGTTTGCTTCATTCCATCAACAGATTCACTCTCACGCTGGTTCAGGGCCGCCACCAGAGTGTCAGAGTCTAATGGCTGACCCGACTTCAGCAGAGATGAAACGGTACGCCCTATCACCGCATGGATCCTGTCCATTTTTAACTTATCATCAGCGTTCAATCAGCATTCCTCAACCTGCTTATCTGACAGGCAATCGCAGCCTGAAGTCACTTCTGTCCTGACGGTATCGGTTCTCAACGTGCAGGATGCTGGAAGAGAGTGTGATGATCATTCCAGAGCATGGGTCAGTTTCTTGCGCAGCGCTGTAATCCGTACAGTCAGGTCAGACAACTCTTCATACGGCGTGTCCATTACCGAGACCATATCTGCAGGCACACCGGCCGCTTTAACCCTGAGCTGGTGTCCCTGCTCCGTTAGCGAAATAAGTACCCTGCGCTCATCGCCACCCAGGTCACGTTTCCTGGCGATCAAGCCGGAGACTTCAAGTCTCTTCAGCAGCTGACTGAGCGTACCGGAATCCAGGCAAACGCGAGCGCCAATGTCAGACACCGTGACATTGTCCGTTTGCCAGAGTGCCAGCAAAACCAGATATTGCGGGTACGTCAGGCCGATAGGCTTCAGTCGCGACTGATAGAGTTTGGTCATGGCCAGTGAGGCAGAATAAAGCGCAAAACAGAGAAATTGATCGACCGTCACCGGTGCATCTGTAATGGCAGAAGCCTCATCCGCGTCATCTGTTTCATGGTTAACATCGTTACACATTGAGGATCCAAATCTGATGGCGAACGGGGTGCCTTTCTGCTGCACATCGTGGCGGGCTGACACAGCAGGATGGCCCCTGCTCTTCCCGGCCCCGGTCCGAAAAAGGCATCATGACGAGAGCCGCAGGCTTCGCCCTTGCATAAGCCTGCGAAGTATTGAATCAAGTCTAATTGATGTCAATCTAATTTATCAGAACACGTCCCTGTTTTCTGACAAATCAGTGAGGGTGAGAACGAGGGAATATGACCTCCGGGCTGAATCACTTGCTCTGCTTTGCCGCGCAGCGCAGGACGTTATTCATGACCTCGATAATACGTCCTACTGCCATCAGGTCAGCCGCCAGCAACACATCGGTGCGCACCACGACATCCATCAGTTCAGCGTCATTCATGTGATGCTGAATACCGGTGTAGAGACGCATCAGATGCACCCAGTTGTTTGCAAAGGTGTCCAGGCTCAGATACTCCCCTTCACTAAGCTGCTTCATCAGAAAATTCACGTCACTTTTGAGCGCACAGATACGTGAGAGAAGATCTTCTGACGAGGACGATGCCGGCATTTCTGCAGGCCTCATACGCGAAATGTTTCCACCATGCCGCGTAGCGTATGGGCCTGTGCGGACAGAGATTGCGATGCGGTGGATGATTCCTCAACCAGGGCCGCGTTGCTCTGTGTGACGCCATCCATCTGGCTCACCGCAACGCTGACCTGCGAGATCCCCTGCATCTGCTCACCCGAGGAGAGTGAGATGTTGTCCATCGCGTCCGCCAGTTCGCTTACCATGCCTACTATTTTCAGAATACTGTCTCCGGTGCCGGTAGCCACTGTCACGCCGTTTTCTACCTGGCTCACCGCCTGTTCAATCAGGGCTTTAATATCGCGCGCCGCGTTAGCGCTGCGCTGTGCCAGCGTTCTTACCTCACCGGCGACGACGGCAAATCCCCGCCCCTCTTCCCCTGCGCGGGCGGCTTCAACGGCAGCGTTCAGCGCCAGAATGTTGGTCTGAAAGGCAATGCTCTCAATCACGCCCGTGATGTCGCGAACCTTCGTCGCACTGAGAGATATATCGTTCATCGTCTGCGACATGCGCTGTACGTCTTTCTCACCGGTACGGGCCAGCGTCGCCGTGGTCCGGGCCGTATCCGCCGTCTGCTGCGCACCCGCCGCATTACTTTTCACCGTCGCGCTAAGCTGTTCAATGCTGGCGGCCGTTTCCTGCAGCGCCGCAGCCTGCTGCTCGGTCCGCGAGGACAGTTCGGTATTGCCCTGCGATATTTCGTCTGCCGCCATAGCAACGGACACCGAGGAATCCCTGATATCAGAGACCAGGCTACGCAGGCTGCCCTGCATGGTGGCCAGCGATGCCAGCAGGCTGCCCCTGTCGTGTCGCCGCAATGTGACCGGATAAGTGAGATCGCCGCCAGCAATAGCCGCAGCCAGTGCCTGTGCCTGAGCCGGTTCACCGCCCAGCTGGCGCATAAGTATGCGTACCGTCAGATAACAGGTCGCCGCCGCCAGCAGGACGGACAATGCAGTAATAGCCATCAAAAGAGAGGCGGTACGTGAAGAACGGGCGCTGTTTTCAGCCACCGTATCGCGGCTCAGCTGCTTTTGTACGTCGGTCAGTTGATTCAGTGCTTCCAGCAGTTCTTTCTGCGCGGGGCGAGCCGTGATCAGCAGGTATGCCGTGGCGTCGTTTTTACGGTTTTCCAGCCCCATTTTGCCTGCCGTCATCAGGGTAGAAAGTGCCGCAGACTCTGCGGATAACGTCCGCCCCAATGCTGCCTTCCCGCGGGCAGAGACATGGGATGACATACTGTTTTCCAACGCTTCACGTGTCTGAATATAAGCATCACGCTGTTTAACCAGGCGCTGCCACTCCGGCTGCATCTGCTGCGGGTCCGTTATCAGAGCCAGGTTGCGTACGGCAATGGCCATATCGCGCGCACTCCCCCGCATATCCAGCACCAGCGCGAAACGCTTCATCTTCACATCAACGGTATCATTCATGCCATCACGGGCATGCCAGAGCGCGTTAATAGCAATACTGGTGCACATTATAAAAAGCAAAATAATCAGGCCAAAGCCTGCAGTCAGTCGCGTTGCAATTTTCATCAATCTTCTCAGGACAGTTAACGTAGTGACCCTGTATCGGCAGCAACAGCGTACAACATAAGGGTTGAGCAAAATTAAATTGAACACAATCTATCTTTCACAAATCACTGCCCCCCCGGGTGGGGGAATGCCTGACTGCCCCAGTGCGGCCCGGGGGACAGAGGCAACGAGGCAACTTCAATGCGTCAGGCTAACGCGTATGCCCGTTCACCCCGTGTGGCGGGACTTAACTCTGGCGGAGTCAGGTTGAATTGACGGTGTTGAAAAAATAACGCACCTTTACCGGAGTTCGCCCGGCTGGCGGGATGCGCGTCGCGATACCACACCAGGACTGTGCGCCTGAGCCGGCCATCATGCTTTCGTGTCAAAAGGAGGTAAACACATGCCTGTGCCCGTGCTTAAAACCGAGCGCCTGATATTAAAACCGTTAGTCGCTGAAGATGCGCCACAGATTCAGACGATCTATCCACGCTGGGAGATTGTGCGTTACATGGTGGCCTCAGTTCCCTGGCCATACCCTGAGAACGGTGCAGAGCATTACGTCAATCACGTGGCGCTGCCGGCGATGGCAAAAGGCGAGGCCTGGGTCTGGACAATCCGGCGGCGTAGCGATCCCGATAACCTGATAGGGCTTATCTGCCTGGATGATGAGAAGGATAATAACCGGGGATTCTGGCTGGTGCCGGAATGGCAGGGGCAGGGATTAATGCGGGAAGCCAGTATTAAGGTGACAGATTACTGGTTTAATACCTTAAACAGGCCCGTGCTGCGGGCACCCAAAGCGGCCGAAAACAGTCGTTCCCGGCATATTTCTGTCGGCAGTGGTATGCGCCTGATCAGAACGGAAAAAAAGGAGTATGTCTGCGGATGGCTTCCCTCAGAGCTATGGGAAATCACCCGCGATGAATGGAACGCTCAGCGCCAGCGCTGAGACGGTTGCCTGGTGCGGTTAAAGCTGCTTTTCATACAGCCGGTAACGCTTATAAGCAACAGCTCCAATACGTTCCAGCATCGTGCGCATCCCGCTGTTTGCCTCTAAAATCCACGACATTTCCAGCGCATCTATGTGACGCCGGGCAAAGGGATCACGCAGCGCTTCGATCAACAGCAGTGCCATGACTGGTCCACTGCGGCTGAACTGATACTCCTGCCGCACCCCCATTAGCGGCACCCGGGCGGTGCGCACACCGCTGACCTTCAGTCGCCACAGCAGCTTTGCCCAACCGAACGGCAGCATTCGCCCCTTTAAACCGGCAATAGCCTCATTGATATTGGGCAAGCCGACGATAAAGGCGCAGGGGTTGCCTTCCACTTCAGCAATATAAATCATATCGTCGGGTACGAGGAATTTTAACTGGTCACCCATGACGGCGAACTCCCGTTCGGTAAAGGGCACAAATCCCCAGTTATTCTGCCAGCCGGAGTTAAAAATCTGTCGCATAATCTGCATTTCCTGGCTGAACTGCTTACGATTAAGGCGGCGGATAGTCACTTTCTGCCGCACTTTATCCATCAGACGGTTTAATGACGGGGAAAAATACAGATCGGTACGGCGCATCCAGTAAGCCAGCAAATCGGTACCCTGAGTATATCCCTGCTGTTCTACTGCGGCAGCATAATAGGGTTTACCGTGAGGCATCATCGCCGACGGCGGCGTATCGAATCCCTCAATCAGCAGGCCACTTTCCTGGTTAATATTCAGACTGAAGGGGCCGCTAATGTTTGTCGCGCCTCTGGCTTTCAGCCATGCTTCTGCCGTCTGGAATAATAAGCTGAACACCGATGGATCGTGAATGGCCTCTATCATGCCAAAATGGCCGGTATCTTCACCATATAACTCACGATGTAACGTATCGATTTGCGCCGTTATTCGCCCGACAACAACCTCTCCTTTTCTGGCAATCCAGGCCTGCCATTCAATATGTTCTTTCGCCGGATTTTTATCAGAAAGATGTTCCGCACGCTCCATATATAAGGGATCAATCCAGTGAGGATCGTCAGCATACAAGGTAGAAGCAAAATTTATAAATGCCTTAAACTGCTGCCTGGTATCAACTTTTTCAATGTGGATCATAACAACCTTATCAGTGGGTTATTCACGAAATAATACAATAAACCGGTCATCATTCCCGACGCAGCGGTTTATTGCTGTATATCCCAGGCAGCGTCATAAAATGAAAAAAGCGTTAAATGATAAAAAAGTTTTTTTTAGTCGTTCTGCTATCTTACCCTTGCAACCGCATAGCGTAATTTATTGTGATGAATATTGTCATCACCTTGTCATGCTTTTTACTGAATTCAATATGTTACAGAAATTATCTGAATGGGCATGGCTATTTTTACCACTAAATGCGTTTAATCACATTCGTGTAAAACTAACCATACACATTTAAAAAACTAAGCGTCATAATAATCCCACGATATTAACTGAGAAGACTTTCATGTACAGGGCTTATCCGGCCAATCGCGATATCATTATATCAACGGGTCTCTCCCCCACTCATCAGTATGCGGTCGCGCACCTGCGGATATAGCTATCCGTGTAAAGCTCGCGCGAGGCCTGCGGGAGGTTAACCATTAAAATTACAATTAAATACATACCTTAATCTAATGTCATTTTAGAAAAATTATTGCGAGTTTTTTACAAAGACCTCTATTCCCCGTAGCTATCTGTACTTTTTGGCGGTTTTTAATCTATGGCTTTATCGTATATATCTGAAACAAGTTCACACCACTCTCTTCCCATGCGCCATGCTGACTTCCCCACTCTGGTTGAGGCGTTAAACTACGCCGCCGGGGGAGATACCGGGATGAATTTTTACGACAGGCGTAATCAGCTGGCAGACGTGCTGGAGTATCGCCTGCTCAGGCAGCGGGCCATCACGGGTGCCCGGCGACTGCTGTCGCTCGGCCTGAATAAAGGCGATCGCGTGGCGCTGATGGCGGAGACCAGTGCGGGTTTTATCGAAGCTTTCTTTGCCTGTCAGTATGCGGGGTTAGTGGCAGTACCGCTGGCTATCCCGATGGGAATGGGCCAGCGTGATTCTTATATCACCAAGCTCCGGGGCTTGTTAAAAAACTGTCAGCCCGTCGCCATTATCAGCAGTGAGGAGTGGCTGCCGCTGATCCGTTCGGCCAGTGCAGATACCCCCGGTATTCATACCCTCAGCAATGATGACCTGGCGGCCCTGGCAGAGAGGGAGATCGCCCTCCCACTTCCCTGCCCGGAGGATATTGCCTATCTGCAATATACCTCGGGCAGCACGCGCTTCCCGCGCGGGGTGATCATCACTCATCGGGCGGTGATGGCGAATCTGCGGGTCATCAGCCATGACGGCATCCAGTTACGCGCGGGTGACCGCTGCGTCTCGTGGCTGCCGTTCTATCACGATATGGGGCTGGTGGGCTTTATGCTGACGCCGGTCGCCACCCAGCTTTCCGTTGATTATCTGCGTACGCAGGACTTTGCCATGCGGCCCATGCAGTGGCTCAAGCTTATCGGTAAAAACCGCTGTACCGTGTCTGTCGCCCCGCCTTTCGGTTACGACCTGTGCTTACGCCGCAGTAACGACAAAGAACTGGCCGGTATCGACCTCTCCAGCTGGCGCGTGGCGGGCGTCGGGGCTGAACCCATTCCCGCCTTGCTACTTGACCAGTTTGCCCGGCACTTCAGCAAAGTGAACTTCGACCGCCGGGCATTTATGCCCTGTTACGGGCTGGCGGAAACCACACTGGCCGTCAGTTTTTCGCCGGCGGACTGCGGGACTCAGGTGGATGAGGTCGATCGGGGTATTCTGGAATACCAGAGCAGGGCCGTCGCGCCGGGTGAAAAAACCCGGGCGATCTCGACCTTTGTTAACTGCGGCAGGGCGCTTCCGGGCCACCGTATCGAAATCCGTGATGAAGAGGGGCAGGCCCTGCCCGAGCGTGACGTCGGCCATATCTGTATCTCCGGCCCCAGCTTAATGAGCGGCTACTTCCAGGATAGCGCCTCACAACGGCTGATGCAGGAGACCGGCTGGATGGATACCGGTGACCTGGGCTATCTGCTGCAGGGCAACCTCTACGTTACGGGACGCAAAAAAGATCTGATCATCATCCGGGGACGTAATATCTGGCCCCAGGATATTGAATATGTCGCCGAGCAGGAGCCGGAAATTCATTCCGGCGATGCAATAGCCTTCGTCACCCCGCAGGATCGGGAAGAAGGGGCTCGCATTATCTTACAAATCCAGTGCAGGTTCAGTTCAGAGGCGCGCCGGGAACAGATCGTTCACTCCCTCACCGCGCATATTCAAAGTGAATTCGGCGTCGCCGTCGAGATTGAACTCCTGCCGCCGCACAGTCTTCCACGCACCTCATCAGGTAAGCCCGCCCGAGCAGAGGCCAGAAAGCGTTATCTCAGCGCGCTGGGCACCGCCGTCAGCCCACGGGTCGAACTGGCAGGCCAGACGCCATGACCGGCACCGTCGCCATCACGGGAGCCACGGGCTTTATCGGCAGGCACATTGCCGACAGCCTGCTGGCGCAGGGGTTTACCCTCAGGGCTCTGACCCGCCGCCCTCAGGGCACGGTCAATAATCTGACCTGGGTTGCGGGCACGCTGGAGCAGAGCGACGCGCTGGCTGAGTTAGTGCGCGGTGCTGACTACGTGGTTCACTGCGCCGGCCAGGTGCGGGGATGGCAGGAGGCGAGTTTTATGCAGGCCAACGTTAGCGGCAGTCAGCGTCTGATGCAGGCGGCAATAGCCAGTGGCGTCTGCCAGCGCTTTTTGTTGATGTCTTCCCTGGCTGCGCGCCACCCTCACCTCTCGTGGTATGCGAAGTCGAAATATCTGGCCGAGCAACGTTTAACCAACCTGACCGCCGGGATCACTTTCGGCATTTTTCGCCCGACAGCGGTTTACGGCCCGGGAGATAAAGAGCTGAAACCGGTGTTTCGCTGGCTGCTGCGCGGGCTGCTGCCGCAGACCGGACCGGCGGACGCGCGCCTCTCTTTTCTTCACGTCAGCGACCTGGCCGCCGCCGTGGGGCAGTGGTTAACGGCGGCACAGCCCCCACCCGGCCCCTGTGAACTCTGTGACGGCGTGGAGGGCGGCTACAGCTGGCCATCATTACAGGCCACCGGTGCCAGGGTGCGTGAGGGGCCCGTGCGGCTGATCGGCATCCCTCTGCCGCTGCTGAAGGGGCTGGCGGATCTCAGCGTGCTGGCCAGCCGTATAGCGGGTCGGGAGCCGATGCTGACCCGCAGCAAAATTCATGAGCTGACCCATCAGGACTGGTCAGCCAGCAATGTACGTTTCTCTGAACATACCGGGTGGTTGCCTGCGGTGACCCTGGAGCACGCCCTGCGTGCCGGGCTCTTTTGAAACACTGACTAAAGGGAAGTTGAGGATTTTATGCTGAATCAAAACGCGGTGATGGACTATATCCTGGCCTGTTTGCGGGGCATGGTTGCCAGTGAGCTGGAGATCGAACCAGACAGCGATCTTGTTGATGAACTGGGTCTGGAGTCGATCAGGGTAATGGATCTGCTGATGATGTTAGAAGACCGGTTTGATATCCCCATCCCCATCAATATATTGCTGGATGTCAGGACCCCGGTGCAGCTCCGGGATGCGTTACTCCCCTTCCTGGAGAAGTCATATGGGCCTTTATGATCGCTTTGCCCGCCTTGATCACCACCGGGAACAGTTTGAGGCCAGCGGTCTTAACCCGTTCGGTACCTGTATTGATGAAGTCTACTCGGCAACCGAAGGCCGCATCGGGGAGAACCGGGTGGTACTGGCCGGAACCAATAACTATCTGGGCCTGACGTTTAATCCGCAGGCGATTGCGCAGGGTCAGGCGGCACTGGCAGCTCAGGGAACAGGCACCACCGGCTCACGCATGGCAAACGGCAGTTACGGTTCACATCTGGCCCTGGAACATGAGATCGCTGCCTTTTTTGACCGCCCTACCGCCATCGTCTTCCCTACCGGCTATACCGCTAATCTGGGCATCATCAGCACCCTTGCCGGGCATGATGCCGTGGTATTACTGGATGCCGACAGCCATGCCAGCCTCTACGACGCCTGTGCGCTGGGAGGGGCAACGATCATCCGTTTTCGCCATAACGACGCCGCCGATCTGGAGCGCCGCATGCTGCGCCTGGGCGAGCGTGCCCGCGAAGCGATCATTATTGTCGAGGGCATTTACAGTATGCTGGGAGACGTGGCCCCCCTGGCGGAGATCGTCGATATTAAGCGCCGTCTCGGGGGCTATCTGGTGGTGGACGAAGCCCACTCGTTCGGCGTGCTCGGTGCCCGCGGACGCGGGCTGGCCGAAGCCGTCGGCGTTGAGCAGGAGGTGGATATCATCACCGGCACCTTCAGCAAAAGCCTGGCGTCTGTCGGCGGATTTGCCGTTGGCGCCGCGGCGATGGATGTGCTGCGCTACAGCAGCCGCCCATATATCTTTACTGCCTCCTCCTCACCCTCAGTTATCGCCTCGGTGCGTTCGGCGTTACGAACGGTTGCACAACGGCCTGAGCTGCGGGAAACACTGTGGAAGAATGCCCGCCGCCTTTACAACGGGCTGGAACGCCTGGGTTACCCGCTGGGGGCGCATATCAGCCCGGTGGTACCGGTCATTATCAGCTCGAAAGAGGAAGGTCTGCGGCTGTGGCGTGCGCTGATCGCCCGCAACGTGTATGTCAACCTGGTCCTGCCGCCTGCCGCACCGGCGGAGATGACGCTGCTACGCTGCAGCATCAACGCCGCCCACAGCGAAGCGCAAATCGATAAAATTGTTCAGGCGTTTGCCGATGTAAAAGGCTGAACCCCCCGGCGGCTCCCCGCGTTACCGGCGAGCCGCTTTCTGCGTCACGCTCCCCCCTGCGTCAGTGCTGCCGGTCAAACCGGCGGACCAGCGCTACCGCCAACAGCAGGAGTAACGCCGGCGGGCCCAGGGTGGTAAGCGGTACATTGAGTGAGAGCAGCAGCCCGAGATTAACAATAATCTGGTCGCTGATGTAGGTCACCAGCCCGACAATCACACCGGTGGCTAAACGGCTGCCCATGCCAGGCGACCGCGGGTTGCTGAACGTAAACGGGATAGCCAGTAAGACCATCGCCAGGGTTAACACCGGCCGCCCCAGCTTCTGCCACAGGGCGATCCGAAATTCCGTTCCGGGCTGGTGGGTATCGTGCAGGTAGTGAATATAGCGGCGAAGCTGGCCAATCGAAAAGCTGGCAGCCGGCAGCGTCAGCTCCTTCAGGCTGATGCGTGTGAAGAGGGATCGCCACGCCAGGGACGGCCGTATCGTTACTGTCTCTTTCTGGTTCAGCCACTGCTTTTGATTCACGTCGTGCAGCATCCATATGCCGTTGCCGAGGACGGTGGCGCTACCGGCATAAATATAGGACGCCAGCGTCAGGTCTGGCCGGTAGCAGAAGATCTCCACGCCCACGGGCTGCTGATGCTCATCCAGCCGTCTGACCGTAGCGAATTCATTATGACTCCTCGCCCAGAGCGCATTGTTGATGCTCTCACCGTCTTCATCCTGCGCCGCTGCGGCGCTCTTCAACGTAATCGCGCGCTGCTGTAACGGCGAGGCCACCCACTCATCAAGCGCGCCAGCCGCAAACGTTAACATTATGCCGGCAGCGGTTATCGCCAGTGCGATGCGCAGGACAGAAAAACCTGCCGTGCGCATGGCCGTTAATTCGAGGGTTTTCGACAGCTGCCCCAGTCCGACAATGCCGCCCAGCAGCGCGATAAAGGGAATAAGATCGACCAGGCTGCGGGGTAGCGTCATCAGGACGACCGCCACGGCCTGCGTCCAGCGATAACCGCCGGGGCTGACGTCATCCAGCTCGTTAATCAGATTAAAGGTGGTAAACAGCGGGATCAGCAATCCTGCGGCGGCGGCAAAGCCGGTGAAGACGTTACGGATGACATAGCGGCTGAAAATGTTCACCGGAAGCGTGCCGGCAGCAGCGCCAGATCGCGGGCTATAAGCAGCGCCACCCCCGCCAGCATCAGCAAAGGCACACACCACACGCCGGGAAACACCGGTAGCGCCCCATTGGCCACCAGCGTGCGGGAGAGATTCCCCCCATAAAAAATCGCCGTGAACACCAGGGTCAACGGCAACAGCGTGGTAAAGCGCCCCTGCCGGGGTTTGATGCGGCTTAGTGATACGGCTAACAGCGCCATCAGCAGGGCACTGGCCCCCCGGCTCTGCCGCCACTGCAGTTCAGCCCGGTCGGCGGGATCCTGCGAACGCGCAAGCTCGTTCACGGAGGCCGACTTACGCCGGGTGTTGTTGCTTTGGGGGATCGGGGTCAGCTGCAGATGAAGATGACGGTACAGCGTTTCACTGTCCGCGCTGCCCTGGTGATCGAGCGAATAAGAGGTTCCGGACTGCAGCAGCACCGAGGGGCTGGCAGGCGAAGGGTCGGTCACGCTGACCGTTCCGGCCCGGTATACGCTGCTTTTTATCCCAGATGAGGTGTAAATAAGCACATCCGACAGGATACGGGTGACGGGATCAATCTCTGCCGCCAGCACCATCCTGCCGCTGTCATTGACATTAAACTTACTGGCCACCAGCCGGTGCGTGTCCAGTTCGGACTGCGACCGCTGCTCCAACTGATAAATTTGCCCGTAGGCCCAGGGCCTGGCGTACATTGACAACAGCATCACCATCATACCCAGCGGCACGGCCAGCAGCATCACCGCCTTATACAACCGCAGCGGACTGGCACCGGAAGCCAGCATCGCGGTGATTTCCGCATCGCTGTAGAGCTGCCCCAACGCGACACCGACGGCGACATAAAGCCCGACCGGAAGCAGCATCTCAAGGGCGATCACCACCTTAAAGAAGACCACATCGAACACCACCGACAGGGCTAACGTACCGTTGGCCGCATCGGTCAGATAGCGCTGTGCCGAATAGCTGGCAAAAATAAAAATCAGAAAGCCCACCAGGGTCGCCACTAAGCGGTGAGTCTGCATCAGGATGTAGCGTTCAATCAGCAACATACACCGCGCGCCTTTTGCCATTACTGCTGCTGATCGAGCAGGTGATGAACCTGCGCGAGAAGCCGGGCAACCTCATCTGGCGTCAGGGCCCCATCCTTCACCCACTGAATACGCCCCTGCTGGTCAAGCACCAGGATGGTTGAACTCGCCGCCTTCAACTGCCAGGCGCGCCGGGCGAGGCCATCGCTGTCGATAATGAACTGCGCCCAGGGGTAACGTCTTTTATTCTTTTCAACCTTTCTGCGCACAAAAAAACCGGAGCCGGGGATGGCATCATCCGTATTGACGATGGTCGTCGGCTGGAAACGATCGGATGGAAACCGGGCACGCTTAATGGCCTGGATCAGCAGTGCGTTTTTATTTTTTGCAGAGGTGCGTCCGGCAATGTACTGCACCACGCGAATTTTGCCCGCCAGCTCCGTACTCTTCCAGGGTGAATAATGAATCTGCCCGTGTTCCAGCCGCAGCTCCCCATCATCCGTAATCAGAACGGGCGGTACCCGGTGTCCGATATCGAAGTTGTGCGCCGTGGCCAGCACCGGCAGTAACAGACCCAAAACGGGCAGACATCTGCATAACCTCATCATGCTTCCTTTCTGATGGATGTTACTGACGGACGCCAAGCGGATAGCGTTCCAGAAACTGTTCCAGCCGCTGACGGATACCCGCATCCAGCGGTGCGGCGGCATTATAGTCACTGTGCCCCGCCAGGTTGCCGGACACCATTTCATCGTGCCGGTCGCCCATTAAACCGTTTATTGCCGCTAAGTAGCGCGAGATCTGCCTGGCCTGCAGATCGTCTGGGGCCAGGGCGCGCAGCGTGTCGTAGTAAGAGACCTGCTGACTGACAATTTTCCGCACGGCGTGAAACTCCCGCCCAGTGAGCCTGGGTTTGCCGAGGAATGCCTCAAGCTTGCGCATCTCCTGCTGGCAGCAGGCGATAAAGTCACGCTCTCCGGTCAGTGGAAAATGCCGCAGAGAGTGATCCACCCACCGCCAGACCGGCGCGCTGAGACAGAAACGCAGTATCCGCCCATAAAAAGTCACATGGCTTATATTTTCGTTACGGAATGCATCCTGAAAGCGCCCGAGAAAGACCGTGGTTTTGCTCAACCCCGCGCTGCACGCGTGTTGCTGCCCGTAGAGCCGCTGGGCAAAACGCAGGTGTTTGTAACGTGAGCGGATATATTTGTACTGCCTGCGCTCCTGTTCTGACAGCGTTTGCCCCTGTATAACCCGGGTGACCAGGCCCAGCAGCTCTGCCCGCGTAAAACCCTCCTGCCAGTATTGCAGGCACAGGGCGTAATTATCGCGAATGCTCTCCCCGGAACAGGAGAGGTCGATCGCCTGCGGCAGGCTGACGCTGTCATCAATACAATCGTCTTCGTCCACCGCAGTAAACAGTAAATCGACGGTTTCAGGCGGGTACTTACGCCACGCTGGTCTGCTGGTCATGGGGACGTTCTCCGTGCTGACTGAAAGGGAGTAAATGACGATGGCGGTAGGCCCGCAGCGTCGGAACAAGCAACAGCAGCACGTCCACACACTGCCCTGCTGCATAGGCAAACGCCGCGCCGGACACGCCAAAGAAGTGTGACAAACCGACCAGCAGTAACATACTGGTGACGGATGAGATGGCCTGGGCCACAAGGAAGGCGCGCTGCTTTCCTGCCATCAGCAGCAGCGACTCCTGCGGAAAGCCCATCATCGACACGACAACGGCACAGAGCATCACCTGAATTAAGTCATAAGCTTCAAGATACTGATGCCCGAAAACGAGGGAGACTAAGGGCTGCCCCACCATCAACACCACCAGTGCGACGGCAAGTCCAATGCCTCCGGCTAACAATGCTGATTTCAGCCCCAGCAGCCAGGGCCTTTTCGTCCGCGGATCCAGCCGCATCATCTCGGGATAAAAACTTTTCTCCATCAGGCTCGCCGGTGTACCGGTGGCCGATAAAAAGGTCATCGCAATTTTGAACAGGCCGGCGGCGGCAGGTCCGGACACGATGCCGACTAACACCGTGCTGCCGGAGTTACGCGCTGCCCAGATAGAGTGGGCAATATTCGTTGCCCAGACAAAGCCCCACGCCCCGGGAAGATTTCGTGCAGCATGCAGTAATCGCGGCCGGAAAGCGTGATGGATGCCCCTGCGGCGCAGTTCGCGGGCAGCAAACCACCAGTACAGCACGCCCCCCATCAGATCAGAAACATACCAGGTCAGCATAAAACCGGCGAAGCCAAAATCCCCGGCGAAGGAGATCACGCTGCCTGCTGCCCGCAGAAAGGGCCGGACCGCCTGCTGAACCGCAATCAGATCGAACCGGTCAAGCGCACGTAAAATGCCGGTGGGCGTGGATGCCGCCATGGAAGGGATCAGCGTGCAGTAGAGGATCGCCAGCCAGAAGCTGTGCGCGTCCAGTCCTAATGCCTGTGCAAGGAAAGGCAGCAGCAGCATGCCCCCGGCAATCGCCGCTGCGCCGCTGGCCAGGTCCAGCCCCAGCGAAAAGGAGATCACCTCGCGAAACTGCAGCAGGTTATTATTCGCTAATGCCGGGGTACCGTACTGCACCACCAGCTGCCACGTCTGAAACTTCATCACATCGCTTATCGTTTTCGCATACGACTGGATCACCACCAGCACCCCAAACAGGGCGGGCGACATCCCTTTCCCGGCACAGGAAAGTGCCAGCAACCCCAGCAGAGCACTGGCCACATTGCCAGAGCCCAGATAGGCCGTATTGCGCAAAATGGTGCGAAACACACCATCAGAAAACCAGTGTTTCATGGAAACAGTCAGCCATAGCCAATATTCCAGCAAACCGGGCGAATAAAGAAAACCACTCGCCATTCAGTGCGTTTAACTGAAATATTATTCAATAAATTTTTCATCAGAGAGATAAGACGCCGACATTAAAACCCTGCCCGTAAATATTTCCCTGAAGACAATTGCGCCTCTGCCATGAATACCTTATTCAGGGAGATTGCCGTTGAGGGGCAATGGCCAGAATGGCATTCAGCGATTTTTGCAGCACATCGTTATAGGGTGCTCTGGAATCCACTTCCAGCACAGCCGCGTGATTGTAATTAATTTTATCCATAACAGAGATTTTATCCCGCAACTCTTCGTAATCGTGATCGGGCTTGCGGGAAAAAGCGGTATCAATATCAATATCAAGGCGGATCACTAACTGTGGGCGATAATACGCCATTTCCTGATAGAGCCGTTGTTCGCGCCGGGCCAGCCCTGTCATCAGCCACCCTTTCACTCGCTCAACGCCAATGCCGGGGCCGTCATAATGAAAACCGGCAATCTCTGCCTGCGGGTAGCGGTCACTGATCACCATCACCCCGCTTTTTGCCAGTCGTTCCACCTTGCGCAGGTTTGCCCTGCGCCGCAGCGAAAACCCGTACATAATCAGCGCCGCCCATAGCGCCGGTGAACGGGTCTGCATACTTTGGGTCTTTGACGACTTTGCCGCCAGACGTCGCTCAAGCCAGACGCCAATCAACGGCAGGCGCTTGATTTTATCGCCCTCCTCACCCGAAACCAGCCCCAGATAGCGGCGCTCTGTGAGGTAATGCGTTTTCAGGTTCTTCACTAAGTCGGCGGTCAGCGTCGATTTTCCGGTGCCATCGCACCCGACGACCGCGATCAGGCCCGGAATACAGGCCCCTGTGGGCTGTTCGTTTATCTTCACGTTATCAGATGCCCCTGACATCAATTCTGATCGTCGCTGAAGGTGCGGAGAGGTGATGTCCCCAGTGAGATCTGCACCGCCTGCCTTGAGGCATCAAAGATTTTATCCGCAGGTTCACAGCCGTTTAAGTCAATGATCTTCGCCCCATTAAATCGCAGATGGGGGATCACCGCCGTCTTCTCCCGCAGCGCGGCGATCGGGTGGTCAGGCTTGCGCTGGTGCGCGGTTTCGGCATCAATATTCAGCCTGATTAACAGCAGCGGGGGATAAGACGCCATCCACTGATACAGTCTCTGCTCCCGCGCTCTCAGCGCACAGATCCACCGGTTGCCCCCTGCGGTTTTCGCCAGCTGAGGTCCGTCAAAACGAAATCCGGCCACCTCCGCCTGCGGGTAGCGGTCGGTAAAGAGTAAAGAGCCTTTTTTACAGCGGCTCAGCATCCGGCGAAACTTATAGGTGCGCCAGCAGGAGAGCAGATAGATGACCAGAGCCGTGCCCCCACCCGGCGGGGATGCCGGTTTAGCATGGACCCCCCGGGCTTTCGCCCGTAAATAGCGACTGAAAGGCGCGCCAACCACAGGCAGACGACCTATCCTTTCTGCAATATGGCCTGACGACTGCCCGAGATACACGAGTGCCGCAGCTTCTCCGGCAGAAAAATAACGTACAAGTTGAGAGGCCAGCGTTGTTTTACCCGCGCCGTCGCAGCCAGCAATGGCAATAACCCTGACCGCAGGATGAGGCATAAGAGAGGAAGGTTGCTTCACAGCTAAATCCGTATTGAAAATAATGCCACGATGCTAATTCAAATTTCTCTGAGGTTATTTGCGGTTACGTGCGGTTAACTGTCGCTTTATGTATTAATGGCATTTTACAGACGTACCTCTTGAGGACATTTCAGGATGAGCGTATTTTTCCGCTCACTGTATCCAGAAAGAGTTTAAGTATGTCACCGAAAAAGATACCGCTCATTGCCGTTATTGGCTGCGATGGGTCGGGAAAGTCCACTGTCTGTGAACATTTAATTACTTATATTAATAAATATGGCCCTGCCGTCAGAGTTCATCTGGGAAAACAGGCGGGAAACGTTGAGCGGGCGGTTATTAAGCTACCGCTACTTGGACCAGCGTTGGATAATGCCATTAAACGAAATAAAGTGATTGCGGCTAAAAAACTTCCCGGCCCCATCCCTGCCCTGGTCGTAATGAGTTTTGTTCTTCGCCGCCTGTGGCGTTTCAGACATATGCTGGCCTGCCGCCGCCGTGGGCTGATTGTCTTAACCGACCGCTTTCCCCAGGTGCAAATGCCCGGGACGAACGATGGACCGGTTTTTCCTGCCCATGTCCCTGGCGGGCGTTTTGTCCTGTGGCTGGCCGAACGGGAGCGACGTGCATTTAGCTGGATGGCCAGGCAGAAGCCGGATCTGGTGATCCGCTTGAACGTCAGTCTTGACGTCGCCTGCAAACGCAAGCCCGACCATCATACCGAATCCCTGGCCAGAAAGATTGCCATGACGCCGCTGCTGACCTTTGAAGGGGCACATCTGGTGGATATCGATGCTGATCGCCCCCTCGATGAGGTGCTGAATGCCGCGATGACCGCTGTATCAACGCTGATGGTCTCACTGGGGTACCCTGCTGTAGAAGCAGAGACGTCTTACCTGCTCTCCTGATGCGCTTATCCCTGAGCACGCAGTGAAAATAACCTAGGAAACATCTTAATATTTCCAGATCTGTAGGTAATCTGTCGCAATAAAAATAAATAAATCTGAAGAAAAAAATAGGGCGAAAATATAATAAACTATAAAAAACAGCAACTTAAAATATAAAAGGCCGCTTTTAATCGTTTTAATCTATCAATCAAATTGATCTGCAACTCATGTGGCGTCAGCGTAATGAGGCAGGATGGTTTATAATTAGTCTGCACGTAAAAAGTTAATCTTTTGAAAAGCACTCTGGAGGTATTTTTGTCTATTTCTGATGAAGATGAAAAACAGCACGTTGTCATCGGTGAGGCTGCAATGAATCTTATCTTCAGCAGGGAAGAAGTCAGTCTTGGGTCTCTCATTAACCAGTTACAGAGTATGGCGCGCACGGAAGACGATGAGGATCGGCTGCTGAAGATTGATGAAGCGCGCACGTGGTTGCTTGAGTATAAAAAAGGGCGTACTACCGCCCCTGCGGGAAATCACTGGCTGGCCTCATCAGGCCATCAAAACGATCCGGTCAGCAAAGAGTCTGACATCACGATGAACGTTTACAGCGACACCGAAAAACCAAAACGCTGAAGCACCATCTGCGCAGCGGCCCCAGGCCGATGTCACAACATCGGCCTGACCCCTTTACTGTACGCCAGCCCTTACCCTGCCCGCCTTAAATTTCAGAATTTTCCCTATTTTCCCCTCCATCGAGGGCGGTATGATCCTGCCTGTCTATCTCGTAACACGATGATCTTAAAGATTTAGCACTTTTTGCACAAATCTTAAGGGGGTCAAAATTCACTATTCCTGTACAAATCACTCATAGATGTATAACTTTACTGCGGAAAATTTGACACAACAAACTTTACGACTGAGGGACATTCTTATGCGTCAGGACGGTTCCAACCCGAAGATTGAAAATGACATCAGCCGTTATTTTAGTGAGGCGGTAATGCCTTCTCAGCAGGAAACACTTGGCCAGATTGTGGTTGAGATCCTGCGTTCAGGCCGCAACCTTAACCGCAAATCTATCTGTTCAAAGCTGCTGACGCGCCTTGAGCTGGCATCGGGCCCTGAGCAGGAACGGCACTATCAAGAACTGATTGGCTTACTTTTTGGCCGCGGTGACTGAGTTTTTAAGCAACTTTTGCTGATTGAACACTTATAAGTGCGCATTACGTCACGACTCAGTCCGACAATCTGACCATCCTGCCCATCGGCACATGCTGTAACAGGGTATCGGGATGCAGGTTTCTGCGGGTATTTTAGCTCTGCCCGCATCACTGATTCAGAGAAGTTGGTATGTACAGAAACGAAGACGAAGAAGAATTACTCTCCGATATTATTTTAGGCGAAGCCGTTATGGTTCTGCTGAAAGCTGATGCGGCGATCAGCAGTTCAGCTCTCATCCGTCAGTTGCAAGCTATGGCCGCAGGAGAAAAAGAACTCACCCGGCAGCGCGCCTGCAGACGTGCCATTGCGGAGGTCAGGAGTTACCAGGCTCCTGAGCCGGATACGGATACCCGGGAGATCCGCGACAGGGATAACGTGACCCACCTGTTTACCAGCGAAGGTCCGGCAGACGGAACGAAAAAACACTGATGGATCTGGCTGGGTGTACTACGCTCATTCAGGGGTAAAGCGGTATCACGTTTGCCTTACAGTATCTGTTTCATCGATGGCGCCTGAAAGGCGTGCTTAAACCGCCAGCAGGCGCGTCCGGTGAAGAGCAGTTTTCACTTTAGCGTCAGCGTTTTCCGCCCTGCTTACTTCGTGGAAAACACCCTTAGCTGGCTCATAGAGCATTTTTTCCATTTTTTACAAGGTCATTATCCATGCAGCAGATGTCATCAGAATCCGAAATCCTGAGTTATTTTCAGGGTGGCGGTGAGAAGTTTTCACAAGAGGCTCAGGTTCTCGGTGCTGTGATAAAGGAACTGGCAACCGGTGGCAGACATGTCAACAATAAAGCCATTATCCTCAAGCTGATTGAGAAGCTGGAGACCACCTCGGACGTTGTGCAATTGGATGTTTATCGTCAGGTGCTGGAAGTGGTCGTTGGCATGACGCCAGACGATGCCTGACAGGATGGTCAGCCGCCGGCGAGACAAAACCGCATGATGAGGCACACCTGAGTTATCTGCAGGTGTGCCTTTCAATCTGGTGGAATATAACGAAAGTGTCAATGCGTTTGCTGAGTTGAAACAAAACTAAGATTTATCTCTCTGCTGTTGAGATGTTTTTTTCATTAGCAGAGGAGCCCACGCTTTTCCGCGCGATTAATGAAAGCTTTCCAGTAGATAACGGAAGGCCTGCTTATAAATATCCAGAAGCTGAGCATCTGCTGTTTTGCTGCTGTGAACCTGCAGCATAATGAGCACGCTCTTCTTATCCAGCGGTTGTTTTGCTGTAATCAACTCTGACACTGCCCGCCCAATAACTGCATAAATTTCTTTCGGATATTCCTGGTTATTATCGTGCACATGCACCCCTTGTCTGGCTGTATGTACTTTAATATTAACATTTCATGATGAATATTGCACATCCCCGACATCAAATCCCGCGCGAATAGCGAAGAACCCCAACAAAGCGAAGAATCAACACATTGATTTAGAACATTTTTTTATTCCACCCACTTACCCCTCCGACGCATGCGCTTAAGACCAAACAAATAAGTAAATAACATTATAAAAAAAGGCAAGATCATTCTATTTTTTTAAGATTAATCTGCGAAAAAGTAGAAGCCTGGTTAAGAAACTGTAAATACGCAGCACCCTGAAATATATTACTGCCAATTTATAGCAGATTTGAAAATCCCAACTATAATTGGTGGGTGAGACGAAAAAGACACCAATAAGGAAATCCAAATGAAAGTCACACTGTTTAAGTCTACCTTTATCGCTGCGCTGTCACTGCTGATGCTCGCGGGCTGTGCGTCGAATCAGTCAATTCAAACTACCGATGGTAAGACTATCGTTACCGACGGTAAGCCACAGATTGATGATGAAACCGGACTGGTTTCATACAAAGATGCTCGCACGGGTCAAACAGAACAGATTAACCGTGAGCAGATTAAAAACATGAGTGAACTCGACAACTAATAAAAAGGAATCCCTATGAAAAAGATTATGGCTGTATCTCTGGCGGCACTGTTCTGCGTTACCGCCCTCTCCGGCTGCACCCGCAGCAGCTATGCTATCCATACTAATGATGGCCGTACCATCATCAGTGATGGCAAGCCGAAGGAAGATAACAAAACGGGTCTGATTGCTTACACCGATGCCAACGGCACTGAACAGCAGATCAGCAAGAGTGACGTTAAAGAGCTCAGCGAACTGCCAAAATAATGGCGTGAGCCCCTCCGGGGGCTCTTTTAGACTCCTCCCCCCCCTACCTCTTAGCGCCCCCCTGTCGTAAGAAAACCAACCTCATTTTCCGCTAAAATATCCTGTTTAACCGGTTCACGCGTTATATTAGCGACAGTTTAAGCCGCTTCCCTCTCTTTCAGGAGTCTCCATGAGTGACCCGCAGCTGACGCCGCCGGTGCGAAAGCGCCCGATGAAACTCAGCACTTCCGTCAGCCTGATGGTCAGCGCCGTGATCGCTACGGTGTTGCTGATCGTGCATCTGTTCTATTTTTTCCAGATAAGCCACGTCACCCAGGAAAGCGTCAAAGATAAGGCCCTGGCGGTAGCACGCACCCTGGCCGACTCCCCTGAGATCCAGCAAGCACTGCAGTTACCCCCCACCCAGGGGATCATTCAGCCGATCGCCAGCGCCGTGCAGGAAAGCAATGACCTGCTGTTTGTGGTCATCACCAATATGGACGGTATCCGTTATTCTCATCCCGATGCCAGCCTGATCAACCAGCACTTTATCGGGGAAGATCTGCAGCCTGCTCTACGGGGTCAGGAGAATATGGCCATCAATCACGGCAAACTGGCTGAGGCGCTCCGGTTGTTTACCCCGGTTTACAACCACCAGCAGCAACAAATTGGCGTGGTGGCGATCGGTATCTCGTTAAGCGAAGTCGCCAAACAGATTAACCAGAGCCGCTGGAACATTTTCTGGTCTGCACTGTTCGGTATTCTGGTTGGGGCAATTGGCACTTTCCTGCTGGTAAACGCCGCCAAACGCATCCTCTTCGGGCTGGAGCCCTATGAAATATCCACGCTGTTTGAGCAGCGCCAGGCGATGCTGCAATCAATGAAAGAAGGGGTGATCGCCGTGGACGATCACACGCAGGTCACGCTGATTAACCGTGCGGCGCGTCAGCTTCTGCGCGACGCCGGCATCCAGCAGGCGGTGAACGGTGATATCGGCGAGACGGTAGCAGCCTCCGGGCCGCTGATCTCGAATCTGCGCAACGTGCTGAGCAATGGCCTGCCCCGGCGGGATGAAGAGATCAACCTGAGAGGCCGCATCCTGCTGTGCAATACCATGCCCGTCCGCAGTAACGGCGTCATTATCGGTGCCATCTGCACCTTCAGGGATAAGACCGAAGTCAGTCAGCTGATGCAGCGCCTCGACGGGATGGTCAGCTATGTTGATGCCCTGCGTGAACGCTCTCACGAGTTTATGAATAAACTGCATGTGATCCTCGGCCTGCTGCACATGAAAAGTTACGGCAAAGTAGAGGATTATATTCTGAAAACCGCTAATAATTATCAGACTGAAATCGGTTCGCTGATGGGAAAAATCAAGTCGCCGGTGATTGCCGGTTTCCTGTTGAGTAAGATTAACCGTGCTTCCGACACCGGTAATCATCTGCTGATCAGCGATGACTGCATGCTGCCTGACAGCGGCAGTGAAACCCAGGTGGCCGTGCTGATCACGGTGCTGGGTAACCTGATTGAAAATGCCCTCGATGCGCTGGGACCCAGCGCTGAGGGCGAAGTCAGCGTGCTGCTACACTACCAGAATGGCTTCCTCGCCTGTGAGGTTAGCGATGACGGCCCCGGCATTGCTGCCGACCAGCTGGAGGCTATTTTTGAGAAGGGTTTCTCTTCGAAAGGCGAAGAACGCGGCGTTGGACTGTTTCTGGTAAAACAACAAACCGAGAGCCTTGGCGGGAAAATTATTGTAGAGTCCGAGCCTGGCGTTTATACGCAATTTTTTGTACAACTGCCCTGGGATGGAGAGAATAAAAACGCATGATCAATGTTTTAGTCGTCGATGATGATGCGATGGTCGCAGAACTGAACCGTTGCTATGTCGCTCAACTGCCGGGGTTTACCTGCTGTGGCGTGGCGTCCACCCTGCAACAGGCAAAAGAGTGGGTGCTGCACAGTGACGTCCCTATCGACCTGATTCTGCTGGATGTCTATATGCAGCAGGACAACGGATTGGATCTGCTGCCGGATCTGCGCGAGTCCGGACGCGCTGTCGATGTGATTGTCATCTCTTCTGCCGCCGATGCGGCGACAATCAAACAGTCCCTGCACTATGGTGTGGTGGATTATCTGATCAAACCCTTCCAGTTCTCCCGCTTCGAAGAGGCACTGACCGGATGGAAACAGAAAAAAACGCTGATGGACAACCACGCGTTTTATGAACAGGCAGACGTGGATCAGCTGCTGCACGGTAATCCGCCAGCGGCTGAAGATACCAAACGCCTGCCAAAGGGTCTGACCCCGCAGACGCTACGTACCCTGTGCCTGTGGATCGATGCGCATCCGAATGATGAATTTTCCACGGACGACCTCGCTGCTGCCGTGAATATTTCACGCGTTTCCTGCCGTAAATACCTCATCTGGCTGGCGCACAGCAATATTCTGTTTACCAGTATTCACTACGGTGCCACCGGCCGCCCGGTCTACCGCTACCGTCTGCAGCCGGAGCATACTGCCCTGCTTAAACAGTATTGCCAGTAAGGCGATAGCTGTCGTCCAGCAGCGTAAAGCGGTAAGTGCGCTGTGAGGAGCAGATCACCTGACGATCCCGGGTAACAAAAATGGCCTCGATGTCTGGCGTATTGCGCAGGACAGCGAGGCTTTTTTCTACCCCCATGCCGTACAACAGCGTCGTCCAGATGTCTCCGTCAATCGAGTCAGCAGAGACGATCGTTACACTGAGCAGTTCATTGTCCAGCGGGACGCCGGTGTGCGGGTCAAGGATATGGTGGTAGCGCCGTCCCTCAAGCTCGAAGTAGCGTTCGTAAACACCGGAGGTCACTACGGACTGATGCGATACCGCGATCACACCGATCAGCGCCTCAGGTTCAGCAAACGGCTGTTTCAGGCCGATGCTCCAGCCCTGCTCACCCGGATGCCCCAGCGTCTGGACGTTCCCCCCCAGGTTGATCAGCGCACAGTCAACGTTCTGCTGGTGCAGATAGTCGCGCACCACGTCAGCAATATAACCTTTGGCGATCGCTCCCAGGTCAATCTCCATACCTGCCTGCTGCAGAAAAACTGAGTGTTCGGCATCATCCAGTACCACCTGATGCGGGTCGGTGAGCGCCAGTAACGTCTTCAGTTCGCTTTCAGGCGGCACCGTATGCCCCTGAAAGCCTATTTTCCAGCGTTTGACCAGCGGGCCGATGGCAAAGTTAAAGCTGCTACCGGGTAGCCTGCTGACCTCACTGGCCCGCCTGATAAGCTGATAGACCGGCGGGCTGACGACCACAGGATGTCGCCCTGCCGCATGGTTAATCGCCATGACTTCAGAGTGAGCGCGGTTAACGGTGAATAGATTTTCCTGCTGCTTAATAAGACGAAACACTCGCCCGGCGAGTGCTTCATCGTGGTCAAACAGCTTAAGGAGGATGGGTGAGCCCATCAGGACGGCGGAATAGGCGTACACGCCAGTTTCAGCGGGCAGGGTCATTCTCAGGCTCCTCAATGCGGGACGACCGGGACAGCAGGTTGCGTCCCCTGTGGATGAAGGCGATGGCGGGGCTGACTTTTTTCCGGTCAGCCCGTTCATGCCTCGCGGCCGTTAGCGCCGGGCGTAAGCCGCAGCGTTACGGCCAGCCAGGGTACCGAAGATGATGATATCGGCTACGGCGTTTCCACCGATGCGGTTAGCACCGTGAATGCCACCGGCCACTTCCCCTGCCGCCCAAGCACCAGGAATCACCTGTTTCTGCGCATCCAGCACCGATGTATCGGTGTTAATGGTCACGCCGCCCATGGTGTGGTGAACGCCCGGGGCGATGCGGATGGCGTAGTACGGTCCCTTATTCAGCGGATGACGCAGGGCGGTGGTACGGCCAAAGTCTTCATCCTTCTGCTGTGCCACAAAGCCGTTGTAGCGGCCCAGCGTGGTCTGCAGCGTTTCCTGATCCATATTCAGCTTCACTGCCAGCTCATGCGGCGTTGGCGCACTGATCACGAAGCCTTTGGCAATATACTCATCGGCCGCTTTGTTATTGCTGCGAACCTGATCGTCGAAGATAATCCAGGCGCTCTTCTCTGGCAGGGCAATAATCTCAGCGGACACTTTGTCGCGGGTTTCCATTTCGTTGTAGAAACGGTGGCCTGCCTGGCTGACCAGGATGGCACCGCCGCCGCGAATCGATTCGGAAATCAGGTACGAGGTGGTCTGCTCCACTGTCGGGTGAATCTGAATTTCGCCCATATCAACGGTATCCGCACCGATGTTCTGCAGCATAGCAATCCCGCTGCCGGTGGCACCTTTGTGGTTGGTGGTCACAAAGCCGTCCAGCTCAGGGCGGTATTTCACCACCATTTCGCGGTTGGCGCTGAAGCCCCCGGTGGCGACGATCACGCTTTTCGCATTGAGGATGCGGGTGTCATTATACTCATCCACCACTCTCACGCCGCTGACCGCCCCATTCTCCATCAAAATTTCAGCAACAGAGGTTTCCAGCAGCACTTCAATATTGCGCTGGTTGATGTTCTTCACCAGTCCGCTGATCAGAAAGCCGCCGACGGCTGAACGGTCTGCAGGGCGGTGTGTACGGTCAATGCTCATGCCGCCGGTGATGGTGATATCGTTGAGCTCGATACCGTTGCCCGCCAGCCACTCAATGGCCTCCGGCGCGAGGTTAACGAACTCACGCAGCAGCTCGGGATTGTTTTTAAACTTGCCGCCTTTCAGCGTCTCGTCATAGAACAGCTCTTTGCTGTCTTCAATGCCTTTCAGTTTCTGGAAGCGGGTTTCTGCGGCATTCATGCCGACGGAAGCCTTAATGGTATTCCCGCCGATGGTCGGCATCTTCTCGATGATCACCACATGCGCACCGGCATCACTCGCCTCGATCGCTGCGGCCAGACCGCCACCGCCGCTGCCGACCACGACCACGTCGTAATTTTGGGGTGCCTGCGGATTACCGCCCTCTTCGATTACGTGCTCCTTGCTGGAGGTCGTCATCGCGCGGGAAACGGCTTTTTTCAGCGCCTCACTCTGCGTGGTCGCGCCGGTTACTGCATCCACATGCGGACTGTTAGCCACCAGCATGCGGGTACGCAGGCTTTCAAAGGTAGTGGTGAAGTCAACATCAAGGCTGTCGTCAGGGATCAGCGAGATGTCAGTAATACGGTCGGTATCCAGTGTGACGTTGATTTTCAGCTTCAGCGCTTCGGCTTCCACTTTTTCCTGATACACGCCGGCTTTGTATTTGCGACCGCTGGTGCTGACATCGCGGATCATGGCGTCAACCAGTGAGAAACGCCACAGCGGTTCAGGAATATTCAGTGCTTCGCGCTGGGTGCTGTCGATAAACAGCTCCAGATGATCGTTTTTAATGATGCGGTCTGCCCAGTCCGGGTAGGCGATACAGGCTTTACCCACGGCCACCAGGTCGAAACCGTACTCCAGCGCCATCTCGGCATCCGCTTTGTTAACCACCCCACCTACGCCAATCACCGGCACTCTGGCCAGGGTCTCTGAACGTGCTGCCAGGTAGTTGGTGATCAGCGGGGTTGGATCTTCACGATCGACAATGGAGGAACGCAGCAGCTGTCCCACGGAGAAATGCACGTAATCCAGGCCGCGTGCGGCCAGCTTTTCCAGCAGGTACAGCGTGTCGTCAAAGCGGATGCCCGGCACTTCAATCTCTTCCGGGGAGAAGCGGTAGCCGATAATAAAGGAGGAATCGGCAAAGCGTTCCACCATCTTATGGGTGATCTCCAGCACTTCCAGCGGGAAGCGGGCGCGGTTGTCACGGCTGCCGCCCCATTTATCGTCGCGCTGGTTAGAGTTCGGGGAGTAGAACTGCTGGATCAGGTAGGTGTTAGCACCGTGGATCTCTACGCCATCGAAGCCGGCTTTAATCGCCCGGTTTACGGCGTCACCAAACTTGGTGATCATCACGTCTACTTCTTCTGCCGTCAGCGCCTGCGGCGTGGTCGCCCCTTCACGCGGGGCGGCAATGGCACTCGGTGCGACCGGGATGCGACCGCCAATCAGCTCCGGTTCGACCATACGGCCACCGTGGTAGATCTGCAGGATGGCCTTAGAGCCTTCGGTTTTGATAGCGTGAGCAATTTTTGCCAGGCCCGGGATCTTGTTATCGCTATCAATGGCGATGGCGCCAGGGAAGGCCGGCCCCTTCGGATCTATAAAGCAGCACTCGACAATCACCGTGCCAATGCTGCCCGCACGGTCACGGTAATATTCGACAAGCTCACTGGTGACGGTGCCGTCATAAAAGCCGGTACAGGTAGTCATCGGTGCCATCAGCAGGCGGTTTTTCAACACCGCACCGTTAGGCAATGTCAGCGGGTTGAGAATAGGGGTTAACGTATTCATAAGGTGGACTCCAAATTAAAAGTTCTGAATTCTTTCGCGGACAGCTGTTTATTATTTATATGAATGGTCCGATGTCATGGTGCTAATATAGCAATTTCTTTAGCTATATAATCGATAACTTTAATTATTTAACTTTTAAATAAACGATTGATTTTTATTATCCTAAAATGATATAAATACTTTTATTAATTGTTAACCAATGAGAACAAAAAATCAACTTATGGTTTACATTAAAATAAAAATGATTAAAATCAATGGGTTGAAAAAATTACCTGGGTTTTTCTGGAAATGAAATCTACCGTATCAGGGGTAATAATGTGCTCAAATGAAAACTACTCATAATAATTCAGTCCCATTTGTTAAAAATAAAAGGGTCCTTTGATTTTTCTTGATCTAGATCAAAGTCTATATTTAAGGAAGTCGCATTATATTTATATCAAGCCCATAAATAATGACGTTCCTCACCAGGAACAGGGCAAAAAAGATTCAAGTATCAGGGTAAAAAAAACGGAACAAATAGAAAAGAAAGTAAAAAAAACCGCTATACCTTACCGGATACTTAACGCATTCTTATTAACTTGCAGACAAAAACTATGAAACAGACATCGATAGTAAGTGATACCGCAAAGGCTCCTCCGGCCCCTGCGGCGCAAAAAAAACGCCTGCTTATGTTGTTCCTGCCCGTTCTGGTCGCGGTACTGCTGCTGCTGGTACCGGTCCCGCACGGCCTGGAACCGCATGCCTGGCACTTCTTTGCCATTTTCGTTGGGGTGATTGTCGGTTTGATCTTTGAACCACTGCCCGGTGCGGTTATCGGCCTCACCGGCGTGGTAGTGATTGCCCTGTTCAGTCAGTGGCTACTGTTCAGCCCGGCTGAGCTGGCGGATCCTAAATTCAAAACCGCCGCTCAGGCCTTTAAATGGGCGGTGAGCGGATTCGGGAACTCCACCGTCTGGCTGATCTTCGGTGCCTTTATGTTTGCGGCGGGATACGACAAAACGCAGTTTGGCCGTCGCCTGGCGCTGATTCTGGTGAAATATCTGGGTCGCCGCAGCCTGACGCTGGGTTACGCCATTACCTTCGCTGACTTGCTGCTGGCACCGTTCACCCCGTCCAACACCGCGCGCAGCGGAGGCACTATCTATCCGATTATTGCCAACCTGCCGCCCCTGTACGGTTCCAAACCCAATGACCCCAGCGCCCGTAAGATTGGTTCTTACCTGATGTGGGTGGCCATCACCGCCGCCTGTATCACCAGCTCCATGTTCCTCTCGGCGCTGGCACCGAACCTGCTGGCCCTGGCCCTGGTGAAAAGTGTCGTAGGCTTCGATATCTCCTGGGGTATGTGGTTCCTCGCCTTCCTGCCGCTGGGTCTGTTACTGCTGCTGACCATGCCGCTGCTGGCTTACTGGCTCTACCCGCCGGAAGTCAAATTTAACGATGAAGTCCCGCGCTGGGCCATCAGTGAACTGGAAAAACTGGGTAAACTGTCGCGTAACGAAATCCTGCTGCTGGTGTTCGTGGTCTCTGCCCTGCTGATGTGGATCTTCGCTACCGCATGGATTGAACCGGCGATGGCCGCACTGCTGGTAGTGGTACTGATGCTGTGGACCGGCGTCCTCAACTGGAACGACATTACCAGTAACAAACCGGCCTGGAACACCTTTGCCTGGTTTGCCACCCTGGTCGCGCTGGCGGACGGTCTGGCTCGCGTCGGCTTTATCGCCTGGCTGGGCAAAGAAGGTGGCATGCTGCTGCAGGGTTATGACCCTCAGGTTTCAGCGGTAGTGCTGATGATTGCCTTCTTCCTGTTGCACTACCTGTTCGCCAGTACCACTGCGCATACTACCGCGCTGTTACCGGCCATGCTGACTATCGCGGCATCGATTCCGGGCATTAATATGCCGGTATTCTGCCTGATGATGTGTACCTCACTGGGTGTGATGGGCATCATCACCCCTTACGGCACCGGCCCAAGCCCGATTTACTACGGTAGCGGCTACCTGCCAACCAAAGACTACTGGCGTCTGGGCACCATCTTCGGTGCTATCTTCCTCTGCGCACTGATGCTGATTGGCTATCCGTGGATGGTGATGATGTTCTGATGCGGACTTAACGGTTAATTTCGCACTCAGGCATGCAGATGTTGCAACAATGTTATACCATTCCTGACCTGCCGACCCGAGCCCGGGCCGGCAGGTCAAAAAAATAAAACAGATATCGCCATTAATGTTGCCGGGCCTCCGCGTCAGAGAAGGATGGCAGCACATCATTAAGTGAGAGCACAATGTCGAAAAAACCTTTCCATTATCAGACCCCGTTCCCTCTTGCCAAAGAGGATACCGAATACTACCTGTTGACCCGCGACCACGTTTCCGTGAGCGAATTCGAAGGACAGGAAATCCTCAAGGTCGAGCCGCAGGCGCTGACGCTGCTGGCACAGCAGGCCTTCCATGATGCCTCATTTATGCTGCGCCCTGCCCACCAGCGTCAGGTGGCGGCGATCCTCGCCGACCCCGAGGCCAGTGAAAATGATAAGTATGTCGCCCTGCAGTTCCTGAGGAACTCTGAAATCGCCGCCAAAGGGATTCTGCCGACCTGCCAGGACACCGGCACCGCGATTATCATGGGTAAAAAAGGCCAGCGGGTCTGGACCGGCGGCGGCGATGAAGCCGCCCTGGCCCAGGGCGTGTACAACACCTATACAGAAGATAACCTGCGCTATTCCCAGAATGCCCCGCTGGATATGTACAAAGAGGTCAATACCGGTACTAACCTGCCCGCGCAGATCGACCTCTACAGCGTTGACGGCGATGAGTATAAATTCCTCTGCATGGCAAAAGGCGGCGGTTCAGCCAACAAAACTTACCTGTATCAGGAAACCAAAGCGTTGCTCACCCCGGGTAAACTGAAAGATTACCTGACTGAAAAAATGCGCAGCCTCGGTACGGCCGCCTGTCCACCGTACCATATCGCCTTTGTCATCGGCGGCACCTCGGCTGACAGCACGCTGAAAACCGTCAAGCTGGCCTCCACGCACTACTATGACGAGCTGCCTACCGAAGGCAATGAACACGGTCAGGCGTTCCGCGACGTTCAGCTGGAGCAGGAGCTGCTGCTGGCAGCACAGCAGCTGGGCCTCGGTGCGCAGTTTGGTGGCAAATACTTTGCGCATGATATCCGGGTGATCCGCCTGCCACGTCACGGCGCATCCTGTCCGCTGGCGATGGCTGTCTCCTGCTCCGCTGACCGTAATATCAAAGCGAAGATCAACCGCGACGGGATCTGGATTGAGAAACTGGAAGAGAACCCGGGTCAGTATATTCCGGTCGAACTGCGCCAGCAGGGTGAAGGTGATGTGGTGCAGGTTGATCTGAACCGTCCCATGAAGGCGATCCTCGCCCAGCTGTCGGCATACCCGGTGTCGACCCGCCTGTCGCTGAGTGGCACCATTATTGTCGGCCGCGATATTGCCCATGCCAAACTGAAAGAGCGCATTGACAGCGGTGACGGCCTGCCGCAGTACATTAAAGATCACCCGGTGTACTACGCCGGCCCGGCGAAAACACCTGAAGGGTATGCTTCCGGCTCCCTTGGCCCGACAACCGCTGGCCGTATGGACTCTTACGTTGACCAGCTGCAGGCCAACGGCGGCAGCATGATCATGCTGGCAAAAGGCAACCGCAGCCAGCAGGTTACAGATGCCTGCCACAAGCACGGCGGTTTCTACCTCGGCAGCATTGGCGGGCCGGCTGCCGTGCTGGCGCAGCAGAGCATCAAGAGTCTGGAGTGCATTGAGTACCCTGAACTGGGGATGGAAGCCATTTGGAAGATCGAAGTGGAAAACTTCCCGGCCTTTATTCTGGTCGATGATAAAGGCAACGACTTCTTCCAGCAGATCCAGCAAAACCAATGCGATAAGTGTGTAAAATAAACGCGTAATCCGGTATTCCCCTCCCGCTGCGGAGGGGATGCCATTGTCACGAAAACGTCATAACCCCCCCTTCCTTCTACAGATCAACCTGTTAGCCGCTATTCTCTCCCTTTTCCCCTCTCCTGCCGATTAAAGTCACTGCCGATTGGGTCGATACCACTGGCGTACGTGAACTTATTGATTTTTTAACCGGGAAATCCTGACGCTATGAAACTTAATCACCTCTCCATCGGACAGCGACTGAGCCTGCTGGCGGCCATTTTATTGCTCGCCACCCTGTTTACCGGTCTGCGCGGTCTGATGATCAACGCCGATGGACTGACGCAGAACCAACATATTTTGGCCACGGAAGCGACCATAGCAGAGAGCATCGATACCGCACGCAACGCGCAGGTACAGTTTAAAATTCAGGTTCAGGAGTGGAAAAATACCCTGCTGCGCGGCACTCAGGGTCAGGATAAATTCGATCAGTACCGCACGGCCTTTATCGCCCGCAGTCAGAACACCCGGCAACTGCTTACTCAACTGAGTACCATGCTGCCGCAGATCGGCCTGAGTAATGCGGAGGTGCTGAAAACGCGTACGCTGCACGATGCACTGGAAGCACACTACCTTTCCGCCCTGCAGCAGTACGATCTGCGGGACAGCGGCAGCGCACACCGCGTCGATCGCCTGGTGACGGGCATCGACCGTGAACCCACCCGGATGATCGATGAAGTGGTCAGTGCCACGCTGAAGAAGGCGACGCTGCTGCGTCAGCAGAGTGAAGCACGCAACCTGCAGCAGTATCAGCAAACCCGCCTGATGCTGCTGCTGGCAATGGGCCTGACGCTACTGGCCGGGACGCTGATCACCTGGTGGCTGATCCGCAGTATCACCCGCCCGCTGGCTCAGGCCGTTTCTGTTGCCCGCGCCGTGGCCTCCGGCGATTTGCAGACGCCTATTGTGGTCAGCGGTCGCGATGAAACCGCCGGGCTGATGCATGCCCTGCACGACATGAACGGCAACCTGACGCGCATTGTCTCCGGCGTGCGCTCCGGCACGGAGACCATTGCCTCAGCCTCCGCTGAGATCGCCACCGGCAGCCGCGAGCTGTCCACCCGTAATGAAGCCCAGGCCAGCGCTATTGTACAGACGGCGGCCTCAATGGAAGAGCTGACCTCGGTGGTGAAAAACAACGCAGAGAACTCGCGCATCGCCAGCACCATCTCCATTGAAGCCTGCGCGGTCGCCAGCCAGGGCGGTGAAGTGGTAGAACAGGTGGTACAGACCATGAGTCAAATCCACCAGTTTTCTACCGAGATCAGCAATATTGTTGGAGTGATCGACAGTATCGCCTTTCAGACCAATATTCTGGCGCTCAATGCCGCGGTCGAAGCGGCCCGCGCCGGTAGTGAGGGGCGGGGGTTTGCGGTGGTGGCGGCCGAAGTCCGGGCGCTGGCGCACCGGTCTGCCTCGGCAGCAAAAGAGATCGGTACGCTGATCGATCGCTCGGTAACGCGCATCAATGAGGGAAATTCGCAGGTGAAAGTGGCGGGTAGCGCCATGGATGAGATCGTCAACAGCGTACAGCGCGTCAGCCAGCTGGTGGAAACCATCTCAATGGCCAGCGGCGAGCAGAGCAGCGGGATTGACCAGGTGAACGTAGCTGTGGTGCAGATGGACGCGGCCACCCAGCAGAACGCCACGCTGTCTCAGGCCTCGGCGGCGGCGGCTCAGGCCATGCAGCAGCAGGCAGAGCAGTTGCTGGAGATGGTGCGGGTGTTTAAGCTTCGCGACGCGTAGCTTCCGACGGGCCTGCACGGTGCTGCCAGACCGCGCTCCGGGCAGGCCTGCATGTCAGGCCTCCGCAGATTCCGGCGCGACGCTTTTTTTGCAGCAGAGAACGATCATGATCACCAGCGGCACCCAGCCGAGCAGCACCGACAGTACCATCTGTCCATAGATAAAGGTTTCCGGCGTAGCGAAACCGCGCAGGATCGCCGTCAGCAGCTTAAACAGGCCAGAGGTAATGAAGATGGCACCGAACCACCAGCCTGACCGGTTGATATCGTGCATGCGGCGAATACCGACGGCGATAAACGGCAGCAGAAACAGCAGGGAGAACAGCGACTGCGCCATCGAGCCATAAAACATCGCGGCACGCGAACCGGCCAGTGCCAGCAGAGACATCACCAGCATGCCCAGTAGCAGCGACAGCAGGATATTGAAGCCGAGAAATACCCAAAATTCCTTTCTGCCTGCCCGCCCCTGAAAGTTCACATACCCTTTCCAGCCGCGCAGGTAACACTGCCATACCGTCATGCCTGTTCCCCTGAACTCTTTAATTTTACGGGCATCATAGCGGGATAACGCCTGTCGCGTCATCCTGCAGCAGAAGATTAACGACGGCAAAGCCATTGAAGCGTGATCTGCTTTCGGCTTACTATTCGCGGGCTCATCAACGCTCCATTACCTACCGGAAAGGATTATGCGTAAATCAAGGATTGCCCTCACCGTCCTGGCGTCACTGACCGTCAGCGTTCAGGCGTTCGCGTCTTCGGATATTCAGAGCTGCCAGTGGGGCAGCAGCGACTGTTTTATCGTCAGCCCGCCGGTGCTGGACGTGACCAATGACACCCGTGACAATCTGTTGCGCCTGGTGAGTGAAAAGATGCCGCCCTCTCTGCTGGCACTGCCCGTGCCGCAGGACATAACCCGCAGCCGTTCATTCTATTTCGGCTACCATGACGAGGTGACGCCTGCCGCCAGCAGCCCGGTGGTCGCCGGGGATCCCCTGTCAGAAACGCTGCTAACGCAGATTGCCGCGCTGGGTCTTAACGACAACATTCTTAAGGTCACGCCGATGGCGCCAGGCGAAGAGGAAAATCGTTTTGTCTCTTACACGCTGAGCACCGTTTCCCAGTTTTTCGCTGCGCTGCTGGCCGATACCACGCTGGACGCAGAACAGCGTAAGGCGCTGGCCACCGCGCGGATGTCCCTGTCCGACAGTGCCGGATACCGCCAGCAGACAGCAGCGCTGCCCGGTTCTGAAGGGTCTGCGGCTCAGGCCTTCCGTGACTACCTGCTGGCCGCCAGCTTCTTCTATCAGGGTGACTACCCGGCAGCCGGACAGGCATTCACCTCACTGGAAAAATCCACACAGCCCTGGGTAGCGGAAACCGCCAGCTATATGCTGATGCGCACGGCGTTGAATCAGAGCAGTCAGAACGCCAACGGTGAATATGGCGATTTCGATGTTAAAAAAATCGACAGAGAGGCTGCAGCCAGCGCGATGACAGCGGCCCGTGCCTATCTGACGGCCTGGCCAAAAGGACAGTATGTGGCCTCGGCAGAGGGGATGATGCGCCGTATTAACTGGTATCTGGAAGACTGGGACTCGCTGGCAAAACAATATGAACACTCCCTGACGCAGGCGACACACACGGATGACGTTATCGCACTGATCGCTGAAAACGATCTGAAGCTGCAAAGCAAAGATCAAAGCGGCGATGCGATATTCACCAGCGCCACCGGCGCTCCGCTGCTGACCTTTACTCAGACGCTGCGTCTGATGCGCAGTCACGACTGCCCGTCACGCCAGCCCTGCGTCGATGCGGCTTATCTTGAGAGCATTAAGCCGATATTCGACCAGGCCGACCGGCTGCCGCTGTGGCACTATCTGACCCGGATGCAGGCATTCCGTCAGGGTGACTACCCCGCCGTGATCGCCGCGATTAAACCCGCAGACGCCCTGCCCGCGCACGATATCCTGACGTTCAGCGAACAGGTCCTGTACGGCGATGCACTGATGGCCCGCCAGCAGTGGCCGGCTGCCCGTGACCACTGGTCACATCTGTTAACCCTGAGTCAGGATGCAGAACAGCAACAGTTCCTGCAGGGACGGCTGGCCGCCGCGCTGGTGTCTGGCGATGAAACAGCAAAAATCTTCGCCCCGGACAGTCAGGTAACGAACCTGCGATACCGTTCGCTGGTGCTGAAGACCCGGGCTACCCCCGCCCTGCTGCGCCAGCAGGCCAGCAACGGCCCCAACGATGAAGAACGCACCATCGCCCTGCACACCCTGCTGGTCAGGGATCTCACCGAAGCGCGCTACGGTGAGTGGCTGCAGGATCGGACGCTGGCCGGGCATATCACCACGCCAGTGGTGACCGGGGCGTTTGACGATGTGCAGCTCAGCGCCTTCGACTGGAGCGGGGAAAAGACCGAAAAAGGCTATGCCTGCCCGTCGCTGCAGACGGTCGTGACGCAGCTCAATGGTCAGCGCGACAACAGCCACGCGCTGAACTGCCTGAGCGAATTCTTCCGCACCACCGGTGTTGCGGTCAGTCTCGCGGCCGACAGCGGCGGCAACGGCACGCTGGACACGACGGTGACGGAAGGTAAACGGCCCGGACAGCCGGACCGCCAGCACTACTACCAGCAGGTGATTGGCAACAGCAAAACGGAACCAGAAGATAAAAGCTATGCGCTGTATCGCGCCGTGATGTGCTACGCCCCGTCGGGCTACAGCGACTGCGGCGGCGCAGAAGTCGATAAGTCCCAGCGCCAGCGCTGGTTCACGCAGCTGAAAAAACAGTATCCGGGAAGCGCGTGGGCCAAAAAGCTCAAGTATTACTGGTAAGCCTGGCGCTGGTGTTCCTGTCTGCGCTGCCGGTCAGGGCCACACAGCAGATTACCGCCCGCGATGCTCAGGCATTCTGGCTGTGGTCGGGCGTCCGGCCGGGTCCTGAGCTGCGCACTGCGCGCACCGTCTATCTGCATCAGGGGGAGGTGATCTCCCGGCAGGGTCAGGCGGTGTTTGTCCGTATGGGTCTGCCGGTCAGTCGTTTAACCTTCCCGCAGATCTGGATCACGGTGCGCATGGAAACGCTGGCGGTACCGGACGCCATGCTGGAGCGCACGGTTCAGCTGGCGCGGCGCTGGCAGCAGGCCGGTAATCACGTGGCCGGCGTGCAGATTGACTTTGATGCAGCCACCCACCGTCTGGATCAGTACAGCCTGTTTCTGCAGCGGCTGAGAAAAGTCCTGCCGCCAGAGTTCTCTCTGGGGGTAACCGGGCTGCTCGACTGGGCGAAAACGGGCAACGTCGCTACGTTGAATGCGCTACCGGTGGATGAGCTGGTGATCCAGAGCTACCAGGGACGCCAGACAGTCAGCCGCTATGCTGACTATCTTCCGGCGCTGGACGGTCTGCGCATCCCCTTCCGCCTGGGGCTGGTACAGCACGGACAATGGAATAAGCAGGATGAGCAGCGCCTGCTGGCCTCGCCGTGGTATCGCGGCAGCGTGATCTTTTTACTCAACCCCGAAAAATGACTTTTTATGCAAATTAATCAGATAAAAAGTCATTTTTTATTGTCCTCACGGCCGCCATCACGCATACTCTGAACCTACTGTTTTTCACCCATTTAAGGCAAAGGGCTGTAATGAGTCAGAAATATCGCGTGTTTATCGACGGTCAGGCGGGCACCACCGGGTTGCAGATCCAGCAGCGGTTAGCCCGCCATCCCCGGATTGAAATGCTGCACATTGATGAGGCACTGCGCAAAGATGCCGCCGCCCGTCAGGCGCTGATGAAACAGGCTGATGTCAGTATTCTTTGCCTGCCCGATGCGGCCGCGCGTGAAGCGGTTGCCCTGGCCGATGCCGTCGGCGCGCGCGTGCTGGACGCCAGCTCCGCCCACCGTGTTGATGCGGACTGGGTCTATGGCCTGCCAGAACTGGCGGCCGGTCAGCGTGAAAAAATCCGTGCAGCCAGCCACGTCTCCAACCCGGGTTGCTATGCCACCGGGGCCATTGCGCTGCTGGCCCCGCTTACGCAGTGCGGTCTGCTGAAGGCCGACCAGCCGCTGGCGATTAATGCCGTGTCCGGCTACAGCGGCGGCGGTAAAGCGATGATCGAAAAATACCAGCAGGCCGGTACCGGCTTTGCCGCTTACGGCCTCGGCTTTGATCACAAGCATCTGAAAGAGATCCAGGCCTGGGGTGGACTGACCAGCAGGCCGATTTTCCAGCCTGCGGTGGGTGATTATGCCCAGGGGATGCTGGTCTTTATCCCGGTGAATAACAGCGACGGCGCGGCTTTCCAGCAGGCGCTGGCCCGCTTCTATGCCGGTCAGCATTTTATTCAGGTACACGCGCTGAATCACATGGATGAGGACACATCACCGTATCTGCTGCCGGAAGCGCTGAACAATACTAATAATATGGAACTGTTCGTCTTCAGCCATGCGCAGCAGCGTCAGAGCATGCTGGTCGCCAGACTGGATAACCTGGGTAAAGGTGCGTCGGGTGCGGCGGTACAGAACCTGAACCTGATGCTCGGTCTGCCGGAAGACCTTTGCGTCAACCTGTGAAGGGACTTAACGGGGGCGCAGGCCGTCCCCGTCTCTTCAACTGATCCTGTTAACTGAACCCGCCATTGCGCTAAAATCCTTACCTGACTCACAGTTTATCCCTTCGCTTCCTGATCATTTCGTCAAAATCGACTAAAGTTTTAATCTGCTCAACTACTTACAGATCATGTACGGTCTGGACATGGAGAATGGCCAATGAGAAGAGTCGAACAACGTCAATGGAACACCCGCCTGTTTACCCCCCTGTTACTGACTGCTGCCCTGACGGCCAGTTTTTCACTGCAGGCGGAAGAGAGCCAGCGGATGCTGAGCAGCAACCCTCCGCCGCCTGATGTGCGTCTGGGGCCACTGTTCCACGCGGTGCAGGCAGCGAAGCTATATCCCGACCAGAAAACGTTTGCCGACGCCGTGCCTAAGCAGGACCCGACCGCCATTCTCAGCGACTGGCAGATGCAGAAACAGCAGCGCAATTTCAATCTGAAACGTTTTGTCGAGACAAACTTCACCCTGCCCGCTGCCGGCGAAAAATATGTTCCCCCATCCGGGCAGAGCCTGCGGGCACACATTAATGGCCTGTGGCCGGTGCTGACGCGGTCGGCCAGCCAGGCGAATCAGTGGGATTCGCTACTGCCGCTGCCAAAACCCTATGTGGTGCCGGGCGGTCGCTTCCGTGAAGTCTATTACTGGGACAGCTACTTCACCATGCTCGGTCTGGCAGAAAGCGGACACTGGGACCGCGTGCAGGACATGGTCGATAACTTCGCCTCGGAGCTGGATAAATACGGCCATATTCCTAACGGCAACCGCAGCTACTACCTCAGCCGTTCTCAGCCGCCGTTCTTCAGTATGATGGTCGACCTGCTGGCGAAGCACGACGGCGAAGCCGTTTACAGCAAATATCTGCCGCAGTTGGAGAAAGAGTACAACTACTGGATGGCCGATGCAGACAGTCCGTCGTTAGCCGCCGGTTCGGCCAGCAAGCGGATCGTTAAGCTGAAAGATGGCACCCTGCTCAACCGTTACTGGGATGCCCGCGACGTGCCACGTACCGAATCCTACATGGATGATATCGCCACCGCAGGCAAAGCGCCGGATCGCGACAAAGCCGGGCTGTACCGTGACCTGCGTGCCGGAGCGGCCTCGGGCTGGGATTTCAGCTCACGCTGGTTCGATAAGCCGGGCGATCTGGCCACCATCCACACCACGCGTATCGTACCGGTTGACCTCAATGCCCTGATGTTCCATCTGGAAAAAACCCTGGCTCATGCTTATCAGGTGGCAAAGAATGAGGACGCCAGCAAACGCCTGACCGCACGCGCCGCGCAGCGTCAGGAAGCGATTAACCGCTATTTGTGGGATGACAAACAGGGCTGGTATGCCGACTATGACTGGCAGAAAGCCGAGGGCCGTCCACAGCTGACGGCCGCTGCGCTGTTCCCGCTCTATCTCCAGGCAGCCACTGACGATCACGCTAACCGCACCGCCACGGCAGTGAAGGCACAGCTGCTGAAGGAAGGAGGGCTGGTGACCACCACGGTGAATAACGGTCAGCAGTGGGATGCACCTAACGGCTGGGCTCCCCTGCAGTGGGCCGCTGTCGAAGGGCTGAACCACTACGGCAAACAGGATCTGGCCAAAGAGATTGGTATGCGATTCCTGCAGAATGTGCAGGCCACCTACGATAAAGAGCACAAGCTGGTGGAGAAATACGTGGTCGAAGGGAAAGGTCTTGGCGGCGGTGGCGGCGGTGAATACCCGCTCCAGGATGGCTTTGGCTGGACCAACGGCGTCACGCTGAAACTGATGGATCTTTACTGTCCGAAAGAGACGACCTGTAATAACGTCGGCGATATCAGCGCCGCCAGACCGGCGAAATAACACCGGTTATACGCAACAAAAAAGGGAGGCCGGAGCCTCCCTTTTTTAACATGCGGTTTTAGCTGCGCACTTTACGGTAGATCCACAGCACCACAATGGCACCCACTACCGCGACAACGAAGCTGCCGAAGTTAAACCCGTCTACCCTGCCGAAGCCGAACAAGGTGCTGATCCAGCCACCGACAACGGCACCCACCACCCCAAGCACGACGGTGATAATGAAGCCGCCACCATCTTTACCCGGCATGATCCACTTGGCAATAATACCGGCGATAAGACCAAAGATGATCCATGAAAGAATACCCATTTCTGACTCCTTAATATCTTCTGATTTAACGCTTCACCTAATAAAACGCACTAAGTATAGGCGAGGTTTCTAAGTCTGTGATTTAAATCTAAACTTTCTTAACAACTTTAGTAAGATAATTGTAAAGGACGCGATGCAGGTGCCGATAACCGTTACAGGGCCGCTAACGCGCATGATGGGGTATTCGACTGGAGCTGGATGTGAAAGAGGACGACAAAGAGCAGTATCTGAAACGTGGGCCGCTGGCCGTGCTGGCCGTCCTGCGGGATCTTCTGGAGAACCAGACGCCGGTGATGGTCTCCCACGCGCGTGGCCAGTTTATCACCCGGCTGCTGTATGCTGACAAAGCGAACATGGTGCTCGATTTCGGCAGTAATGACTATGACAATCAGCTGGCCAGCGAGGCTGACAACCTGCACATCACCGCAGAAACCCGTGGCGCCAAAGTCGAGTTTGCTCTGCACGCGTTGGGGACGGTAGAGCATGACGGGCTGCCGGCTTTTTCTGCCGACCTGCCGGAACTGCTCTGGATGATCCAGCGCCGCGAGTTTTTCCGCGTGACCGCCCCGCTCAATCCGGTGTTTTACTGTCATATTCCCTGGCCTGACGGATCCGGTGAAGGCCGGCTGCGCCTGCAGGACTTGTCTCTGGGTGGCGTGGGCGTCCTTTCGGACAGCGCGCTGCCGGAGACGCTGAAAACCGGCGACAGCATTACTAAACTGCGCGTGGAGATGGGCGACTATGGCCGTTTTGAAGTGGATGCACAGCTGATCACCATCGGTAAACGCAGCGTGGTGGGCAGTAAAAGTGAAACGATAGTCACCCCCCGCCTGAGCTTTCGCTTCCTGTCGCTGAACGCGGCACAGGAGCGGGCGTTACAGCAGGTGATCTTTTCACTGGAACGGCTGGCGCGCGATAAAGCCAACCGTTTCCAGTAAATATCAGATGGTGCGGTAGGCGGTGGTGACCTTCCACAGGTAGCGCGGTGCCTGAGCCGCCGGATGCTTATTCTGTACGTGCTGATAGAACGCTTCCGGGGTCATGGCATTAATCATCGCAATTGCCCGGTCACGATCGCGCGAGAAGGTGCGAAGCAGCGCTCCGGCCCCGTTGGCATAGGAAACGATGGTGGCATAGCGCAGGGTTTTCGGATCGCGAATGCCCGCCAGCTGCTGCTCCTGCAGAATACGCAGATACGCGGTACCAATGTCGATATTCTTCACCGGATCGCGCAGTTCTGACTTCGTCGGCTGGCCGCGCAGGCCCTGAGAACGATACACTTCACGCCCGGCCGTTGAGGCCTTTATCTGCATCAATCCAACGGCATTCGATCTGCTGACAACCGTTGGATTGCCGCCCGATTCCACGGCAATAATCGCTTCAACCAGCTTTTGATCCACACCGTTCCGCTGGGCGGCCTGCTCGGTCATCATGGACCAGGCGCTGGCCACCTGTGAAGGCGGTGCCTGGGTTAAGGGCGTGTCGGTCTGACGAACAATTTTTCTGTGCGGTTCGCTGGCACAGCCTGCCAGCAGTAATGCTGCGATGATCGCCGCTGTTTTCACGCTTTTTCTCACGCTTTTATTATCCTCTGAGCCTTAGCTTCATGACTATCATACGGCATGTCTGCCTTCAGGAAATTGCCGTCACTCTTAAATTGTGCGGTATGCGGATGACTTCATAACGGCTATTCGTCATCATCGACATTATAGGACCGCACTGAATTCGAAATAATTCCCTGCGTGCGCATAAAAAACCACCAAAGTGAGCGTTATGTCAACTATTCCACGTACGATTCATCTGGTTGCCCCCTCGGGTTACTGCCACAATCCTGCGGCCGCAGCACGCGGCGTCGCCCGCCTGGAGGCTGACGGCCACCGGGTGACGAACAGCGGCGTTATTGCCCGCCGTGAACAGCGTTTTGCCGGCAGTGACAGCCAGCGTCTGGCCGATATTAACGGCCTGGCTACGCTGGAGACGCTCCCGGATATCGTTTTGGCCGTGCGCGGGGGATATGGTGCCTCCCGCCTGTTGCCCCTCATTGACTATTCTGCACTGCGCGATCGCCTGCTGGATGCCCCCATTGCCCTGTGTGGCCACAGCGATTTCACCGCCATTCAGCTGGCGCTGCTGGCGCAAAGTGGCGTCCTCAGCTTCAGCGCCCCGATGCTGGCAGGTAACTTCGGCGCTGAGGTTTTATCTGAATTTACCGTCCGGCACTTCTGGCACGCGCTAACTTCCCCTACATTAACGGTAAACTGGACGACAGTATCACAGCAGGTACAGGTGGCCGGCACCGTATGGGGTGGTAACCTGGCGATGATAACGTCGCTGATTGGTACACCCTGGATGCCCGATATCCACGGTGGCATTCTGGTGATCGAGGATGTGAATGAGCACCCTTTCCGCATTGAACGGATGCTGCTTCAGCTGCATCAGTGCGGCCTACTTTCCCGCCAGAGTGCCATTGTTACCGGCAGTTTTAGCGGAACCACTTCGACGGATTATGACAACGGCTACGATTTCACCAGCGTCTGGAACCTGATACGCGATTTAACCGGCCTGCCGGTGGTCACCGATCTGCAGTTTGGCCATAGTGCGGACACCGTCACCCTGCCCCTTGGTGCCCGGGGCCAATTGACAGTGGAGGGATCCGCAGCGTCACTGCAGATATCAGGACATCCCGTGCTGCGCTGATCGTGGGGAGCACAATAATAATGAAACAGTTGTATGAAGATCTCTGGGTATCCACCCCGGAGTTTCCCGCCAGTAAGGATGAACCGGAGCAGCTCATGCACGGTTTTTTATTGCAGCATTTGCGTGGAAATTTACTGATTTCACGGGTAACCAGCGCGGAAGATCAGCAGGCCATTGCCGATCGCGGTGGTCTCATCCGCCATTATCTGACTCACTGTCATGAGGCCTGTCCTGCGACGCGGGCATTACAGCAGCGGTTTAATTCCGCGCTGTACTGCCATGCGCGGGCTTTAGGTCAGGTCAGCCATTTCGCGGAAGCCGATGCCACCTTTCATACGGCTGAAGTTCACTGCGGCAGTTTTCATGTGGTCCCCACACCCGGCCACACGCCGGGCAGCACCAGTTATCTTTATGCGTCACCCTATGGCAAAACCTACCTGTTCGTTGGTGACACTGTCACGTTATCTCGCGGGCGTTGGGTGACAGTACTGGTAGAGGAAAGTAATGAAAACGATCTGCGGCAGACGCTGGAGTTTTACCGGGCGTTACGCCCGGATGTGGTGCTGATGGGAACCACCCTCGGCCACCAGGCGTGGCAGGAGGTGGATGTGCGTCAGTGGCTGGCGCTGCTGGATGAGGCAGAGAATAACGTACTGGATCTGCGCCATTCCGCGCTGCATACCAGCCTCCACTGATCAGGCGTTGGGCCGGGTGACCGCCATAATAAACAGCATCGGTCGCTCCTGTTCTTCCGCCAGCGCGGGCTGTTGTTCTACCTGCTGCGGCGTCGGGCCCCACTCGTTGAGCGAGTCGATGGTAAACCCGGCGGCGACAAGGTGATTAATCCAGGTGCCCAGCGTGCGGTGCTGCTTGATAACCCCGTCGGCAAACCAGTTGGTCACCCGCTTTCCTTCGCGCTGATAGTCACTGAGCGGCCAGCATTTCTGCTGTTCTCCGGCACTCAGCCAGCCCGGGTTGCGGGGTGCCGTGTAGATCGGATGTTCGGCAGTAAAAATGAACTGCCCGCCAGGTTTCAGGGAGGCAAACACCGTCTGCAATAGCGTTGGCAGCGCTTCCACATAATGCAGTGCGAGGGCACTCCACGCCAGATCGTAGCGCTGCGGCGGCAGGGTTAACGTTTCCAGATCCGCACGCTGCCAGTCAATCGCCGGGTTATCCCCCAGCGAGACCGCTTTTGCCAGCATTTTTTCCGAGACATCCAGCGCCAGCACCGCTTCAGCGCCCTGCTGGCAGGCATAACGACTGAACCAGCCGTAACCACAGCCCAAATCGACCACCTGACTCATTTTTAACGGAGGCAGGAGCGCCTGCACCGCAGGCCACTCAGGCGCGCCTTCCAGGCCCTGAGTGGAGCGATTCAGCGTGGCATAACCGGCAAAAAAGGCCGGGTCGTCATAAATATTTTGTGTCATTCACCGTTTCCTTAGCGTCATTCCTCCCGGAACAGGGGAGAATTTTAGCGTCGGGTGACCACAAAAAAAAGCGTTTCTCCCCTGAACGGTGAGCATTGTCCTCAGTTTTTGACCCGGGACATACTTTTGACCTCCTGCAGATTCACCGCCTGCGTGCGCCCGGTGGCGTCGGTATATACCAGCATCTGAGTGGCGCGATCGAGGTGAGGCTTACCTTCAACCACCACGGTACTGCCATCGCGCATGTGCAGAATATGGTCGCTACTGCAACCTGCCAGCAATCCCACCAGCATCAGTAACATACAGCCCGTCATTCTGTTGCTCATGTCGTTCTCCTTGTTAACAGGTTGACTATTTTAGCCCTGTACCCCACTCCGTTTTGCTGTTTACTGCCTTTCTTCTCCTCGCAGGGGAAATAGTGTTTGTACCCGGCGAAAGATACCTGTATTTTTATCCAGCAAAAATGCACAAGGAGCAAAAATGTTTGTTGAACTGATTTATGACAAGCGCAACGTAGCCGGTCTGGCGAATGCCGAACAGCTGATCCTTAACGAGCTGGAAAAACGCGTACAGAAAGTGTTTCCTGACGCCCTGGTTAAGGTGAAGCCTATGCAGGCCAACGGCGTGAAAAGTGACGCCAGCAAAAGTGATAAATCCACGCTGCTGCGCATCATCGAAGAGATGTTTGATGAAGCCGACGAGTGGATGGTATCCGAAGAATTTTGATGCTAATACCGTGCGGTCAGCCAAAAAAATTGATGTTGATGCGGAATGATACGGGTTTTTATTTGCATTTGTTCCGCATCGTCCTATTATTTAAATTAATCGATTTCCCTGGTGTTGGCCCGCACTCAAGCTCTTAGCGGGCTTTTTTTTGCCCCGAATACCCCTGAACGTTATATAGCCCACCGTTTTGTCTCTGTCCCTAAAGTTTTCCCGCCCGCTGCCGAAAAATTAACCACACCATAAGCAGGCAATAATCGGGACAGCAATGGCCACAATTTATATTCCGTCACTGATGGGTTTACTCAGTCATGCCGAACGGCAGAAAGGGACGAGGCTGACGCGCGAGGAAGTGGAAGCGCTGCGCGATTCTGTTCTCTGCGTGACCATCCCTGACCGCATTGCCTGCGCGCTGGACCCGTCACAAAACTTCAGTGAAACAGACCCGGCGCGCTGCTGGGAGGAGTGGTCACGCTACCGGCATCGCACTGAAACGATGCCGTGATGAAGGCGGGCGGGCAACGGGCCCCTAACGATGGGCGCTGGCCGCCAGCTCTTCGCTCAGTAAATCGTGTACTTTTGCTGCAAAGGCTGAACTGTCGCGCAGCATCTGAATGGCTTCTTCCAGCGTCTGGGGGGGCATCTGCCCCACAATACGCCAGCCGAGAGCGATATTTTTTGCTTCTTCAAGCCGTTCAAATTGATGTTCGCCAGATACCGATTCAGACACGATCTTCTCCTGATTTAACTTTTGGTCCTATTTTACGTAGCCTGATGACGACATCACAACCCCACCACTGGATTTAAATTGCTCTTTGTCTGCTTTTCAAGCGTTTATCGGTTAAAAAAGCATAACCGTTCCCCCATCCGTATTTTTCCCCGTATAAAATACAGCCAGTAATTTCCAGAAAAGCTCTCTCACATCCGGTAAATCGGGTATTTTTTCGGAAAGGCGCTGACTCGATTGAGCAGGCGGCGCTGAAGGCCAGGGCCTATCGCCGTCGTTTAACCCGGGATGATGGCCGTATGGTTGCGATCGGTCACGTTCAGTTGCACACTGTTTCTGCCGTTATTGGGCTTTACGACGCACACTTAATTGCAGTGTTGCGCCATTAATCCCCGTAACCGCGCTTTGAATGCGCCATGCGCAATTCAAAAACACATAACAGGGAGATATGTGATGAAACCAGGCGTTCGAATCCGTCAGTTACGTAAAACGCAGAAAATGACGCTCAGGGAACTGGCACAGCGTGTCGGTAGCGATGTGGGGAATCTGTCGCGCCTGGAGCGTGGCCGTCAGGGCTACAGCGATGTCATGCTGGAAAAAATCGCGGCGGCGCTGTCAGTGAGTATTTCAGGCCTCTTTTCCACGGAGATAAGCGATAACACGCCTGCGCCGCCAGGGGTTCCCCCTTCCGCCACGCAGGAGGTGTATCGGGTTGATGCCGTCGATCTACCCACCCGCACTGGCCGCCATCCTCCGGCCCGGGACGTGGTGCAGGTGGTGCATGCTGTGGAATACGTCCGCTCAGAAGCGATGATGATATTTAACAATAAGCCCGCCCCTGCCGTCAGGCTGATCAACGTGCGCGGTGACAGCATGGCTGGCACCCTCGATCCCGGCGACCTTATTTTTGTCGATACCAGCATTGATTTTTTCGAGGGGGATGGGATCTATCTGTTTAACTATCAGGATGATATTTTTGTTAAACGGCTGCAAAAAGTGAAATCACAGCTGTATGTAATCTCGGATAACCCACGCTATAAAGCGTGGACGATTTCAGCGGATGAACGGCCCGGATTGCATGTCACTGGCCGCGTCATGCTCAGTCAGTCACAGCAGTTTCGCTGTCACGCCAGGTTGAAATAACCCGCTCTGCGGCGGGTTTTACCTGCTGTCGCCCCGCCCCTCAGCGCCGCGGGCGCAGCACCTCGAAAACCTGCGCCACATTGCCTTTTGCCCGCCAGACTGCCGCACAAAATATCAGGTTGATAATGACCGCCGCCCAGTGCGTGTGGGCGTAGACGTCAAAGAGAAAGCGGAACGGTACGGAGGCATATGCCAGAATAATCAGATAGGCCAGCCACGATGCCCAGCGCTGGTGTCGGGCCCCGGCTTTATAGAAAAACATCAGCCGTAACACAATGGCCGAGCACACCACCACGTTAGTGATGACCATAGGATCACTTGTTACCATGTTGTCCTCCTCTCCAGCGGGCAAGCCAGCTTGCCGGATCCTGCTGACTGAAAAACGTCAGCGTTTTTATCGCCAGGGCGGACAGCAGCACCGCCCCCAGACCATCCAGCGGTTTATCGCTGTAGCCCAGCACCAGCGCCAGCTTTGCGCCGACCAGACCTGCACCGTAGATCCCGACAATCCACGACACCAGAAAATAGGCCGCGCGACGGATCACCTGAATATCGGCCGCCGTGGCCACATAAAAAACAGCACCGGCAAAAGCACCAAACAGGACGCCATAATCCGTTGTCCCGATAAACCCTACCAGACTGGTGCCCGTGGTGACGGCGGCTCCCAGACTCACTGCCAATAATGTTGTTACCATATTGCCCCCTCCGCTGTGTCCTCTTACCGATTCAGGCATAAAAAAAACCCGGCCAGGGCCAGGTTAAAAAACGATTACCGTGATGATGCCGGCAACGCTGTTTTTATAACGTTAATCGGTTTTTTGCGTACGCGTGAGCCGGGTCTGAAAAACAGCGGCAAAAGTTGTGATCGCGATCAAAACAACTTCTCGCCCGCTGGAACAGCATACAGGGTGTGTCCCTCCCCCTCATAAGGAACCGTATGAACGCCGCGTTACTCTTTTCACTGCTGCTGATTGGTGGCCCCCTGATGGGATTTTTAGTGATTATCAGCGTTTGTCTTCCCGGCGTTCTGCTGGCGCTATGGCATCAACTGGACGCCCGTATTCATCTGCGCTGATGGTAACGCCATCCCGTTAACATCAGATCCCCTGCTGCCTGGCAAACAACGCACCAAACCAGTCGATAAAGACTCTGACCTTAGGCGAAAGGTAGCGCCTGTCCGGGTACACAATAGAGACTGGCTTAGTGACGGTCGCGTAAGGGGTCAGCACCTCTTTCAACCGGCCGTTAGCGATAGACGGTTCCAGAGCGGTGCGTAACGCATGAAGCATTCCTAACCCCGCCAGACCACAGGACAGCAGAACGTCAGAATTGTTAACCAGCATGCTGCTGCCAGGCCGTCGCGCAACTGTCTCACCGTCCACGTCAAAATTCCATGCCATCACCTCACGACTGTGTTCGCTGAAAAAATTAACCGCCTTGTGGTGTATCAGGTCGTCAGGCGTCAGCGGCGTTCCGTATCTATCCAGATAGGCAGGCGCGGCGCAGGTGGCCATCCGCACGCTGCCCAGACGCCGGGAGATAAAGCTGGAATCGTCCAGTTCGCCAAGGCGGATCGCACAGTCAATGCCCTCGGCGACCAGGTCGGCCCTGCGGTCGGAGGCGGTCAGCACAATCTCTATATCCGGGTAAAGGGCCTGAAAATCGGCCAGCGCAGGGACCAGAATGCTATGCGTCAGGGCAAGCGGTGCATCGATACGTAAACGCCCCCGGGACGGCTGCGTGGGAGAAAATGATGCCATGATGTCGCTGACTTCAAGCAGCAGAAGCCTGGCCCGCTGATAAAACGCGTCTCCCTCTGCCGTCAGACTCAGGCTGCGCGTGGTGCGATGAAGCAGCTTAACGCCCAGGTCCTCCTCAATCTGCTGGATCGCCCGGGTGACCGCAGGCCGGTGAAGCTGCAGGGCGTCCGCAGCTTTAGTAAAGCTGCGTAATTCGACGACCTGAACAAAAACTTTCATTGAATCAAGCATGTTTGAATGCATCGTTCCTCTTCACCTTCCTGTTGAACCGCCATCGCCTGACGCTTTCCGCACATTCTACCCGGGATCGCCTGCCCGGATGGAGAGCATTGTTTCACTGACAGTAATTCTGAAGTATTCGTTCGCCTCTTTTTCCCGTCCCCTGCGGTGACTATTCTGAGCGGCATTGGGTGGTTCAGGAGTCTGACCGGGGCTGAATATTTCAGCCACCTCCCGCCACCGATGATTAAGAGGAAGCACAACAATGAAAGCATGGTTACTGAAAGATTTTGGCCTTAACAACCTCAGGCTTGAAGACGTCCCTGTTCCGACGCCGGGTCCGGGTGAACTGCTGGTGAAGGTGGGCGCAGTGTCACTAAACTTTCGTGATAAAGCCATCGTGGAGGGGTTCTACGAGCCCCACAGGGTGCCTGAATCGCTGATACCTGTTTCTGACGCCGCCGGTACGGTCGTATCAACCGGGGAAGGTGTTACCCGCTTCGGCATCGGCGATCGCGTTAACTCCCATCTCTACTCACGCTGGCTTGACGGCGAACCCGCTGCGGATGAGCCCGACTGGTGTGTGGGTATGCCGCTGCCCGGCGGCCTTGCTGAATATATGATTATTCATGAAGACAGTGCGGTGCAGGCCCCGGAGAATATGACGGATGAGCAAGCCTCAACGCTGCCGATCGCCGCACTGACCGCCTGGTATTCGCTGATGGAGGTGGGAAATCTGCAGCCGGGTCAGACCGTGCTGGTCCAGGGGACGGGCGGCGTATCGGTGTTTGCCGCGCAAATCGCCCATGCTTACGGCGCACGAGTGATCGCTACCTCCAGCAACGATGAAAATCTTGCCCGCATCAAAGCGCTGGGCGCTGATGAAGGCATCAACTATAAAACTCATCCCGACTGGGAAAAGAAAGTCCTCGAACTGACCGGCGGTAAAGGGGCGGATATCACTGTGGAGGTGGCTGGCGGTAACGGGATCAACCAGTCCGTCCAGGCGACAAAGGTTGCCGGTACGGTGGCCCAGGTCGGGTTCCTGACGGGCCAGACTGCACAGCTGGATCTGATGTCGGTGATTTTCCGTCAGACCACTCTGCGGGGCATTGCCGTGGCGCCGCGCGCCGCATTTGACCGTATGAATCCATTCCTGAATCAGCACAATATCGCCCCGGTGATTGAAAAGGTGTATCCCTTCAGCGAGGCAATTGAAGCATTTGAACATCTGTCGCGTGGCGCATTCGGTAAGATTGTGATCAAAATCGCCGGGTAACGTCAGCGGAGTATGCTCATTTTGCTACCGGCAGGTCTGCATATCGGGTCGTATAAGCGGGCGACAGCATCTCCCGCTTCATTGCCCAGGCTTTCTCTATCCCCTGCCCGGCAAACCACACTTTACCTTTACCTGACTGATTCAGCCCGTCAATCACCCCCATCAGCGCTTCGCTGTTGAGGGGAGACGGGGGCGCGTCAAACAGGTTCATCTGCGCCACCCCCTGCGAGAAAAAGTCCCCCAGCATCACCCCCGCTTTCATATAACGATGCCCCTCAACCCAAATCCGGTCGAGCGCCTCCGTTGCCACGCGAAGGATGTCCCGCGTGTCGTTCGAGGGCGTCAGCAGCGTGCCAGCGGCCTGATTACCGTAGAACACTTCCCCTTCCGCATGGGGACTGGTGCGCAGAAAAACGCTGATAAACCGACAGTACTGGCCATCTTCCCGCAGCTTTGCGGCCGCACGTTCGGCATAGGCGCACACCGCCTGCCGCATCTCGTCGTATTCCGTGATGCGTGAGCCAAACGATCGTGAACACATGATTTGCTGCCTGGCGGGCGTCAGATCTTCCAGCGTCAGACACGGCTCACCGCGCAGTTCACGCACGGTTCGCTCCAGTACCACGTTGAAATGCTTGCGAATGGTGCTGGTACTTTGCTCCGACAAATCTTTCGCCGTGAAGATGCCCAGCGTATTCAGCTTCTTGCTGATGCGCCGCCCCACGCCCCACACATCTTCGACCGCGACTAACCCCATCAGCTTCCGCTGGCGCTCAACATCCGACAGGTCCAGCACCCCGCCGGTTTTCGTCCATTTTTTGGCCGCATGGTTGGCCAGCTTGGCTAAGGTCTTGGTGGGCGCAATGCCCACCCCCACCGTCAGATGCGTATCCCGCCTCACCCTCTCCCGGATTTCCCGCCCGAACTCGTCAAGGATCCGGCAATGACGGACGCCCGTCAGATCCATAAAGGCCTCATCGATGGAGTAGATTTCGATAGCGGGTGCCATCTGCTCAAGGGTGGTCATCACCCGGTGGCTCATGTCGGCATACAGCGCATAGTTAGAGCTGAAGACGTGGATGTTATGCTGTTTTATCTGGTCTTTAAGCTTGAAATAGGGAGCGCCCATCGGGATGTTTAACTTTTTGACTTCGGCACTGCGCGCAATGATGCAGCCGTCGTTATTACTCAGTACCACCACCGCTTTGCCACGCAGATCGGGCCGGAATACGGTTTCGCAGCTGGCGTAGAACGAATTGACATCCACCAGGGCAAACATTAGCGGTGCATCGTCTTAATGACGTGTTTCACCACGCCAAAGATCTCAAACTGATCGGGGTCGGTAATGGGAATAAGGGAATAGGCGGGGTTCATGGGCCTGAGGGACAGAGAAGGAGTGGTGATCAGCTGCTTGACGGTGAACTCGCCCGATAAGGCAGCGACAATGATGTCTCCATGCACGGCATTTAGTGCGCTGTCAACGACCAGCATATCGCCATCGTTTATCCCCGCGCCGATCATTGAGTCCCCGCTGACCCGGATGAAATAGGTTGAACTTGGGTGAGCGACAAGCAGATGGTTCAGATCCAGACGCTGCTCAACATAATCCTGGGCCGGGGAAGGAAATCCACACGGCACGCGATCAATAAACAGGGGTAACGCGACAATCGCGTGAATATCGGCAGGCTTAAAAAACATCATGACTGTCTTCTCATTATTTACTGTATTTATATACAGTATTATTGATCAGCCCACGCAATCAAGTTGATTTATGGAAATTTTGGTAAAGCCGTTGGTGGAAAAGAAGTTTTAGTTGGCAGGCGTGAAATGCCATGAAGTCATCAACGGAGGGTTGCCACAAGTCCCGGGGCCTGGAACTGATGTCCGCCAGGCGGCAGGGGTGGACGTTCAAGGCATTAACAAAACCCTGACTCATATGGGATATTTTTATCAGAAGGGGAACAGATAATTCAGAAGAACGTCATTCCTTCATAGGGTTGGGTAAGACAAGCATTTAAACGGCTCTTAAGATCGCCATCATGGATCTCAAGCCGGTGGCCATCGGGGTCTAAAAAGTAGACAGATTTGCCCTCACTCTTGTTAGTTTTCCATTCCTTAATACCCGATGATCTCAAGCGCTCCACGAACACATCAAATTCTTCAGTGGGAATACTGAAAGCATAGTGTGTGTAATCATCACCAATGGATACGGTATCTATCGAAAGACATAGCCAGAGTTCACCCAGCGAAAGGTAGGCACCATTATCCCATTTAGCTTTAGGGGTGAACCCAAGAGTTTCAGCATAAAAATTCAGGCTCTTTGCCACGTTACTGACTGCAAGGGTGATGTGGTTTAGTCCGGTCAGCATGTTGCACTCTCTAAGAGGATGGGCAGGTATGTAATTTATAATTTTTTAATGCCTTTGAACATAAAGTCACTAAGACGTCTGCAACAGAAGGGGGAAACCCGTCAACAGTACGCGGAACAAGGTCCGGTTTCCGCTGACCGGTCCGCAGTCCTTCCAACGCCTCTCCCTGCCGTTTGCGTAGCGGCCTGGTCATCCGCGGTCGGTGTCGCTTAGCTATTTTGACGCATCTTCATGTCCTCTTCTGTGCAGCCTGCAGGGATTGCAGGCTGCGGTGGTCAACTATCAGGGTGCAGTGTGGGTGTGATAAATCTTGCTGACCACAGCCCAGCGGCCGTTGACCTTCAGCAGGTTGAAAAAGTCGGTAAAACGAAAGCCCGAAATGTCATCGGTATCGATGCGGGCGCTGGCGGCCGTCCCGACGATGTCTACACGCACAATAGCAGCCTTCGCTTCGGGAGAAGGACGGAAGGCGCTGTCGATCGTATCAAACAGCCCCTGGATCGGGCCGCCGCTGAGATTGCCGTCGCCGTCAATGCCAAAAATGGTGGCTTGTTCACTGAATGCGGGCTTCATCAGCTCACTTTTCGCCTGCTTACCCCCCTCGTTGTACTGGTTCAGCACGTTCACAATGTCGTTGTAGTCCTGCACATAAGTCGTGTCATTCATCATTTTTTGTCTCCATTTCAGTAAACCGGGCATCCGTTCAGATACCCCTCTTTCGTCTGATACTCATTGGCGTGGGGCCGAAAAAAGCAGTGAGCCTGCGAGAAAAACCGCAAACAAGACCCCCGTACCCCCCACCAGCATCTGCAGATAAAATTCAGGGATGAGATAAGGCCTGCCGTATTGTTACCTGAATTTTTTAGTGACCACTATGTAATGTTATTATTGTATAGTGATCGCTATGTAAAGTGTCAAGCAATGATTGGAAACCTCGTTATGAAAACTCATGATCGGCCTGAAGCCAGGGAAAAGCCCAAAGGCCGGCCGCGCAGTTTTGACCGTGATAAGGCACTGCTGAAGGCGCTGCACCTTTTCTGGCGCAAAGGTTTTGAGCCGGCATCGGTTGCCGAGCTTTGCGCCGCAATGGAGATCAACCCGCCCAGCCTCTATTCCGCCTTCGGCAATAAGGCCAGGCTGTTTCTGGAAGCCGTGAATTACTACGAGCGGGTTTACTGGCAGGCCACCTGGGCGCGGCTTGAAGAGGCGCAGGACATCGTGGGGGCAATTGACCGCTTCTTCAGTGAAGCAGCAGACATCCTGCTTTCTCCCTCAGCACCGTGCGGCTGTATGGTGGTACTGGCGGCGATCAATGTCTCCGCCGAGTCGGATGATGTGGTCAGGGCAGTCAGCCTTCTCAGGCAGGAGGGAAAAGATCTGTTTGAACAACGGCTGGCCAGAGCAGTGCAGGAAAAGCAGCTGCCTGAGGAAACCCAGACCGCCGCGCTGGCGACTGTTCTCAACACCCTGCTGGAGGGCATGTCGATTGAGGCAAAAGACGGTGCCACACCTCAGAGTCTGAGGTTGATCGGCCAGCATGCCGTCAGGCTGCTGCAGCCGTTCAGTCCTGATCGCACAAAATGCGACAACCAAAACTAGACGACCGGTCAGTTTTTAAATAGAGTACAGGCATGATAAAAAAACACGCGACAGATATGCGCCAGCACATCATTGATGTGGCACGGGCGATTATGACGCACAAAGGCTACAGCGCCGTCGGGCTTTCCGAAATAGTCCAGGCGGCCGGTATTCCCAAGGGCTCTTTTTACTACTACTTCAGATCCAAGGAAGAGTTTGCAGAAGCGCTGCTCGAGCACTACTTCAGCCACTATCTGCAGGAGGTAGGCAACCAGCTGAACGGTACCGGAACGGCGAGAGAACGGCTGTTGCGCTACTTCACCTTCTGGAAGACCACTCAGGGCGCAGACCTGCCGGAAAGCAAATGCCTGGTGGTCAAGCTCGGGGCGGAAGTCTGCGATCGGTACGACAGCATGCGAAACGTGCTGGCGACCGGCACGCAGGCGATCATACAAAAAATCGCGGACTGTATACGGCTGGGGCAGGAAGACGGCTCACTGCCTGCGGTGAGCAATGCCGGTGAGCTGGCTGAAGAACTTTATCAGCTGTGGCTTGGTGCCTCCCTGATGGCGAAAATCCATGATCCGGACAGTGCCTTTGGCAAAGCAATGAATGCAACAACACGGCTGCTCGGGTAGCCGTTTTTTTTTACCTAATAACTAGACGACCGGTCAACTAATTAGAGGTTTACATGACTGACAACACTATTCGTACCGATTTATTTTCACCCGTCACGATGGGCAGTCTTCAGCTGGCTAACCGCATTGTGATGGCGCCCGTTACCCGCAGCCGTTACGGTGAGGATGGCGTGCCTGACGAACTGCATGCGACCTACTATGCGCAGCGCGCCGGCGCGGGTCTGATTATTTCAGAAGCGACCAATATCTCGGCTCAGGGCCGCGGCTATGCCGCCACGCCCGGGATCTGGAATGAAGAGCAGGTCACCGGATGGAAAAAAGTGACTGACGCAGTCCACGCTCAGGGCGGAAAAATAGTGTGCCAGCTGTGGCACGTTGGCCGTTTTTCAAGCGTGGAACTGCAGCCTGACGGTGCGCGCCCGGTTGCCCCGTCTGCCATCAAAGCAGAGGGCCAGACCTACACCGTGAACGGCTTTGTTCCGGTTTCCACGCCGCGCGCGCTCGAAACAGATGAAATTCCCGGGATCATTGAGCAGTACAAACACGCGGCAGAAAACGCCCTGCACGCCGGATTTGACGGCGTTGAAGTACACTCAGCCAACAGTTACCTGCTCGATCAGTTCCTGCGCGATTCCACTAACCACCGCACCGATGCCTGGGGCGGTTCTATTGAAAACCGGGCCCGCCTGACGCTGGAAGTCACTGAAGCGATCGCCAGCATCTGGGGCAATGAACGTGTTGGCATCCGCCTGTCACCGGTGACCCCTGACGCGGGTAATACCCCGCCGGACAGCAACGTCATGGCGATGTATGGTTATCTGATCCAGCAGCTGAATCGCTTTAATCTGGCGTATCTGCACTTCGTTGAGGGGGCAACGGCCACCTCGCGCGACGTGCCTGCCGATGTAGATATGGATGCGCTGAGCGCGCAGTTCACAGGTCCGTTTATCGGCAACAACAACTATGACCTTGAGATGGCCATCAGCCGCCGGAACGCGGGGATTATTGATGCCGTCGCCTTTGGCCGCCTGTTTATTTCCAACCCGGATCTGGTGAAGCGCCTGCGTTACGGTGCCGCACTGACCCTTGCGCCAAAAGAAACGTATTACGGCGGCGGGGCTCAGGGCTACACCGACTGGCCGCAAGGTAATTACTGATAATCAAAACCGGCGGGGCTCCTCCCGCCGTCTGCACCGGCATTACGGGTAACAAGCCATTTCGTCGCCTTTACCTTTGTGCGCCCGCTCCTGATCTCAGTGTCAGAATTTGATACACAGGGGATAGGTGCCCTCCTGTTCGCCTACGGTATCGCTGGCGTTGCAGGTCACTTTCACCGCAGCACGCTATACGATATTCACCCTGATAGTGATGGCGGCAGGGCTGATGTTAACGCCGTTACTGTTTATTACCGCCGGGCAATTGGTCACGGGGGGAAGTGATGTGCTCATCTTCTGGGGGCTGGCGGCAGCCACGTTAATTTTGGCCGTGGCTGCTGGCCTGAATCAGCAGCGCAACCATTCGCCGAAGTGAAGGCGCACAGCGTCCCTGTCATAGCGATCTTCCCCACGCCATGCAGCGGCCGCCGCCGACCAGTCGCTCTTGCCGTGAACCGGGCGGTCGAATGATGCGGGCCTGAGCACGTCCAGGCTGGCCAGGATATTGATGATGGTACGTCGCTCGTTCTTTGACGATTTAACGGCGGCCGCCAGTCGCTTTTCGAGCGTACCGGCATGATCGCCCGGCTGGCTTGATGCGATCGTCGAGAGGATGCGCTCAAGGATCACGATGTCCTCATCCGTCGGGTCGGGAATGTCGGCAGCGTCCAGCGCCTGCAGATCGAACCATGTGTAGATCAGTTGGCCGTGACGGACACCGCCCCACTTCAGTCGTTCGAAATTGAGGATGTTGAGGTCCTCATTCCTGTACCGTTCAGCACCAATCGTCAGCCCGGGGACGACGTCCCGGCACACGGAGCATGTATGGCTCGTGTTGCATATGGCACCGTCCGGGCTAAAACTTTGCCCGCTGACCACCGGCGTGTATTGATGTGGGCTCATTTGACGGGCGAGATGGTATGAGGCGACGCCTGACCGCCAGTCGAGTCTTTTTGTGGACAGGCTGGACAGAAAAGCGTGCGACGCTTTGGTGGGCGGCATCCGTTTCACTATTGCCAGAATTGTTTGCAGACAATCGTCGTGGGTCACGTTGACCGGATCGAACATCACTCCCCGGGCCCTGGCATAAACAAAGTCTTCGGGATCGGTCTTGTATTCAGAGAGCCAGCCGCTGCTGCCCCAATACGTTTTAAAGAGGATGTTCCTGGCTTTCTTATCCATAATGGCTTCCAAAAAGTGTATCGTCGGGCCTGCACCTGCCCACCAGAGCAAAGGGGGGCTCACCTCAGAGACAAGGGCGGGACACCTGTTTTTTTAAGTGGGTCAGGTTCACAGAACCTCAACCACCTCGAATTCTTCGGTGATCAGCTCCATATCATCAGCAAAATAACCTTCCCGGGTAAAAAATCGCTGATGCTCTTTTCGCCAGTATTCGAGGCTTAAATCGCCCTCGCCCTCTTTTCGGGCAAACGCCCCGGTGACATCACAAAAACGCACCAGCCGCATCGAAACCAATCGGATAACGCATACCGGTACATCCTGACCATCAAGGATGATGTTATAACTCCCTATCCTCGGGGCGGGTTCTTCCTGCTGATAAGAGGCAAAAGATCCACATGAGGCTGTTTTGATCCCTTTTGTAATAAGGGTGGCGAGTTCGTCGGCCAGTTCAGGACTGTCACCCATTTGCCAGCTATTCGCGCCGGGATATTTCGCCTTTACTTCATCAATCGTATCCATTAAAAGCCTTTTATAATTTAAATCAACACGTTGAACAATATCGGACATGCCCGAATATTATCAGTAATGCTTTTATGTTAATCATAGTTTGCTTCACGATCATAGCTGATATGCGCTCTCTAAACGCAGCTTTGTGCCCGGCGTGGACGTTGTTGACATCGTGCCAGATTGATTTATGGGGAGAGGTTCACCGAAAGTAATGCCTTCAAGTAAAAAGGATGGTCAGATGAATTTAGAAACTACGCGTTTAAGGCTTGAACCCTATCATGATTCACACTACGAAGGCTTAAGGCTGATGGATAACAATTCCGGTGTGATGCGGTATATCAGCAAAGGTATTGTTAAAACCCCAGAAGAGACCTGGGAAAGTATCAGGCGTGTTCAGGCCCGATGGCAGAAATATGGGTTTTCGTGGTGGGCTATCAAAGAGAAGGCTTCCGGGGCCGTTGTTGGGGCAGCATGCCTCCAATACCTGGCAAACGTTGAGGGTGCCCCCTTAGAGATTGGCTGGCGGCTCATCCCAGAACAGAATGGTAAAGGCTATGCAACAGAAGCGGCTAAAGCGATTATTGATTTCGCGGCAGAGCAGAGAGGCGCAACGTATTTAGTGGCTGTTGCTGACCCTGAAAATGCGCCCTCTCAGCGAGTGATGCAGCGATTAGGCATGACTTACAAAGCAATAGAACAGCATTACGATGTGCCCTGCGTAGTTTATGAACTTAGCATTCAGCGCGCTCAATCGTAATGGGGATGTGTACACAACGTCCGCTATGTGCCAGAAGCGGACGTTACTCCCGTTATATGAATTTTGGAAAAAGAGCTGTGCAAGGTGGTCAATATTAGCCAAACTCTGGCGCTAAGATAAGGAGAAATAATGATGACACAGCAAGCACCTCAACTTGAAACAGAACGCCTGATTTTAAAGCAATTTACACTTGATGATTTCCCGGCGCTCAGAGAATGCTGGGCGACGCCTGAAATGGCGAAGATTAATGGCGGAGAAAATCCAACGGCTGAAATGGTATGGACCCGCTTATTACGTTATATCGGGCACTGGCAGGCGTTAGGGTATGGCTACTGGGCAGTGTTTGAAAAAAAGACAGGCCGTTATGCTGGTGCGTTTGGATTTCAGGATGCGCATCGTGATATCTCGCCTGAGTTGCAATACCCTGAAGCTGGATGGACGTTGATTCCAGAAGTTCGTGGCAACGGTTATGCGTCTGAAGCACTGACCGCAATTTTACTATGGGCCGACAGGACATTCTCCTCGCCGGTGTGCTGTATTATTGATGAAGAAAACAAACGTTCAAATTATTTAGCTGAACGCTTTGGTTTCCAGTTTCAAACTCATGTTAACTATCGTGGTAAGCAGGTACGCATGCTTGTACGCGAGCAAGCAGCCAGACCATAAACCCCCATTTCAACTTGTTCATTTGATCAGACCGCCTTTGAAAAGCCCGTCGCTTTCCAGGAATAAATTATTGATTTTAATAAATAAAATTAAATATACATCACATCATCACTGCACATCTTGCCAACATCGCTAACCCGACAATACAATCGCATTTTTCATGGACGGGCAGCAAAGTCTGGCCCCGAAGATTCGCTGTGCAGCACACCTTCCATAAGAAGAACAAAACCTCACCTGCTTTATAAGAAAACCAAGAATCACCGGCTGCTCCAGCTTCTGTTGGGCTATAAGAAACTGGAAAGCACAGTCCGTTATCCGGGCATTGCAGTCTACGATTTTTTGGGCTGTCACAGCAGCCCTGCGCCAGAAGCGGACATGGCATACTTTACGATACGCCAATCAACGTTGAGCATTTACAGTGGAGTGGTAGGATTGTGGCGTGTTCCCTTTCAAAAAGGCCATCGGCATGAGTCATCTGGTAAGAAAAAATTACAGTGCGTTAGGTGAAGTAAAAGCGCCGTACGTCCATTCAGTAAAGCATGGCAACACGCTCTATATTTCCGGCCTGACCGCGTTTGGCACAGCGGCACAGCATGAAGGTATTGTTGAGCAGGCTGAAGAAATATTCAGCCAAATCAGGAAAATTGCCAGCACAGAAGAGATAGATTTTTCAGCACTGATCAAAGTGACTATATTCATCACCTCTTTTGAGGAGATAAACGGGCTACGCAACGTGCTGTACCGAAATTACGGTGATCACCTGCCCGCCAGCTCGCTCGTGGAAGTCAGCCGCCTCTTCTCACCTGACCTCTCGATAGAAATTGAGGCTATATTCGGCCTTTGATTGATTGCTCATCGCCGGATAATGATAACTGTTCGGATCGAACGCCATTTTATCAAACCTTCTCTAAGACATAATGTCCGCTCTTCGCTCTAAGCGGACATTCCGCAAGTGTATACCTGCTTTGTGCCAGGAACTGATGTTGCTGAAATTGCGATATGCTAATTTATGGGAAGCAGATTGGCTGCCTTTCATTAGGATTAATTAATAATTTTATAAAAAACAAGGAGATGATGATGTATATCAAAGCTGGAGCGTTGTTAATCGTAGCACTCATCCCATTGACATCGGTTGCAGCAAAAGGCGATTTTGATTTTTCGATCTCAGGGGAAAAGACGTCCTTCAACTCTGGATGTGTAGAGTCCATTGAATATGTTGAGGCAGATGAAGTGGACAATGAGAATATCATCATGAAATTCACTGATGAATGTGGGAAGAAATTATCGACCATGACCCGGCAGAACATCGGAAAGCAGATGACCATTGCCTATGACGATAACAAACTTACCTCCGCTATTATTGCCTCGCGCCTGAGCACGAGTTTCAGAATCTCCGCAAAAGGAATACCCAGGGTGCTGTTGATGAAAATATTTAATGATTATGGAACAGTTATTCAGTGACTGGGACAGACACATCGTCTAAAAGGCACCAGGAAATTTAACGTCCACTCTGCGATCAACGCGGGTCAACACGCCTTGATGATCGCTTGTCGCCAGTCGCGGCCCCCTCCCCGTGCATGTCAGCCTGATTTTCAGCCAGTCCGTCGCAATCCGCGAAGTAGCAGGTTCAGCGCGGTAATGCCCTGTGTCAGCTTCGTATTGCTCTCATCACCGTCAGCAATCCAGAATGCCGCTTCTGCCAGACTCCCGTAAATCAGAGAAGCCAATCCCTCTGGGTCGACATCTTCCACCACACCTTGCTGAACCAGATCGTGAATCAGGCCCCGCATGGACGCCAGGCAATGACGCTGTGATTCAGGGGAAGCCCCCCCCAGCACCGCTTTGGCATCACGCAGCACAATACGCTGAAATTCAGGTTCCAGTGCCATCTCGAGGTAAGCCCTGCAGCGGTTGCAAAACCCCTCCCACGGATCGTCTGCATCACTGGAAATCGCCTGCAGGCGTTGGTCCATCTCGTCATCGATCTGTTCCACAACGGCCGCCAGCAAGCCTTTTTTGTCACCAAAATGATGATAAAGCGCACCACGGGTCAGCCCGGCCTGCGCAGTCAGGTCATCCATTGAGGTATCAGCGTAGCCATATTCACGAAAAACCTTACGGGCAGTGGCTAACAATGTGGCTCTTGTCTCTTCCATTTCAGCGCGGGTCCGGCGAACCATACTTTGCTCCTTACATACGACATGAATGATTATTTACAAACACTCCGTATGAATATACGATTGGATTCATACGCGTTGTATGTATTGTCGCTTTGTCACCGCGTTGTGGCAAGCAAATGCTACCGGAGAGATGATGGCTAATCTGTATCGAGACCTTTTTACTGCGCCTGGCGCGGCACATTTTGCTATGGCAGGTCTGCTCGCACGCATCCCGCTGCCGATGACAGGCATCGGAATTATTACTCTGTTTTCGCAACAGTACGGAGGGTATGCGCTGGCGGGAGCCCTTGCCGCCACCTTTGTTCTGACCTACGCCCTGCTCTCGCCGCAGATTTCCCGCTATGTGGATCGTTATGGGCAGCACCGCGTTTTGCCTGCAGCTACGGCGATCAGTGTTGCTGGTTTTGTCATCCTCATCGCCTGTTCCTAGTGGCGTGCTGCCAGCTGGATCCCGTTTATCGGCGCATTACTGGCGGGGTTTATGCCCAGTATGTCGGCCATGGTACGGGCACGCTGGACGCTGCTATATCGGGGCCAGCCGCGTTTGCAGACAGCCTATTCGCTTGAAACGGTGCTGGATGAACTGACGTTTATTGTTGGCCCGCCCCTCTCGATTGGCCTTTCCCTCACGCTGTATCCCCAGTCAGGTCTGCTGCTCGCCGCACTTTTGCTGTTTTCAGGGGTGTTTGCCCTGGTGATACAGCGCGGAACGGAACCCCCGGTAATGAGCGTATCCTGCGGCAAAATGGCCACGGGTTCGGTCATCAGGATGACCAGCGTACAGCGGCTGGCGCTGCTGATGATGGCGATGGGCGTCATTGTCGGCACGGTAGATATCGTGAGTGTCGCCTGGGCTGTAGAACGGGGGCACCCGGCTGCGGCCAGCCTGGTGTTATCCGCCTATGCCGTGGGTTCGTGTTTATCCGGATTGATCTATGGCTCGCTCAAACTGAAAACCCCACTCCCCCGGCTGTTGTGGCTGGGCGGGCTGGCAACGGCCACGACCACTGTCCCACTGATACTGGTCACCCATCTTACCGCGCTGACAGCAGCCGTGCTGGTGGCAGGCCTCTTTTTCGCCCCGACCATGATCGTGGCCATGTCACTCATTGAACGCCAGGTTTCTGAAAGCCAGCTCACAGAGGGCATGACCTGGCTGCTGGCCGGGCTGAATGTAGGCGTTGCGCTGGGCGCGGCCCTCGCCGGTCAGGTTGTCGACAGCGGGGGATCTCGGGCGGGGTTCTGCGTCGCCTTAGGTGCCGGCGCCGTGGTGCTGCTCATGGCCTTTTTAAGCTATTTAACCCTGCACAAACAGGATGATCGCGCCTGATTGCGTGCGCTTTTTAGGATCTGAATGATGAATACATGTTCTGCCATGCAATGCGTTCGCCCCCCCTGGACCGCGGTTTTCGCCGTTGGTCTGGCGACGTTCTCTGTGGTGACAACAGAAATGCTCCCGGTGGGTTTGCTGACCGCCATCGCCGGTACGCTCAACATGACCACAGGAAGCGCAGGTCTGATGATCTCCCTGCCCGCCTTGCTGGCCGCTTTATTTGCGCCATTCGTCGTCATTGCATCGGGTGGAACAGATCGCCGGTGGATACTGTGTGGCCTGCTGGCGTTGCTGGTTGTGGCAAACCTTACCTCCGCGCTGGCACCTAATCTGATGGTGATGCTCGCCGCCCGCATCCTGCTCGGCTTCTGCATGGGGGGGATATGGGCCATCGCGGGGGGGCTTGCTTCGCGTCTGGTTCCGGAAAAGGCTATTGGCCTGGCAACCGCCATCATCTTCGGTGGTGTTGCTGCTGCATCGGTATTGGGCGTTCCCCTGGGGGCGTTTATTGGCGATGTTATTGGCTGGCGCTGGGCATTTGGCATCATGACCCTTTTCAGCGCACTGGTGCTGGCACTCCACCTTGCGGTGATTCCGTCATTACCCGTTACAGGTTCGGCTAACCTTAGGCAGTTCATTGCTCTGCTTGGCAACCGCAAAATACAAGCGGGCGTGTTCCTGACCTTACTACTCGTAACAAGCCATTTCGTTGCCTTTACCTTTGTGCGCCCGCTCCTGATCTCAGTGTCAGAATTTGATACGCAGGGGATAGGTGCCATCCTGTTCGCCTACGGTATCGCTGGCGTTGCAGGTAACTTTCTGGCGGGTATCACCGCAGCACGCTATACGATATTTACCCTGATAGTGATGGCGGCAGGGCTGGTGTTAACGCCGTTACTGTTTATTACTGCCGGGCAATCGGTCACGGGGGGAAGTGGTGTGGTCATCTTCTGGGGGCTGGCTTACGGTGGGCTTTCGGTCGGACTGATGACCTGGATGATGAAAGCCGCCGCCCGCGCCGTGGAGATTGCCGCTGCGCTGTATGTCGGGGTATTCAATGCCGGGATTGCGCTGGGAGCCTGGATCGGAGGGCAGATCGTCGATAGATTGGCTCTGACAGATACACTCTGGCTGGCCTGTGGGCTGGCGGCGGCCGCGTTACTTCTGGCCGTGGCTGCTGGCCTGAATCGGGGAAATACGTAACCTCCCTGCCAGGGATCAAGGAGACAGCGCCTGGCCCCGGGGCTTTCTTATAAAAGTGATGCAATCCGGTTAACTTTCAGCCGATTCTGATGATAACCAGGACAACCGGCAATGAAACTGTCACCAACCGGTACTATTCATCGTGTAAGCTGAACGCTCTGAATCCATCACCGATAAAGAGAGATCTATGCCCTACCTCCTTCTGTTAATCACATCGTTAATGATGGCCGGATCTGTTTTTGCGGCCTCCTCAACCGCCAGTGCCATGTCTTCGCTGACGTCGGCGATGAATCAGCGCATGCTGGATATGAAAGAGGTGGCCAGCTACAAAGCCACTCACCACCTGCCCGTTGAGGATCGGGGCAGGGAAGAAAAAGTTCTGTCGCTTGCTCAGAAACAGGCGGAGGCCGCCCAGCTGGATCCGGCCTCGGTGATGCCTTTTATTCAGGCGCAAATGGATGTCGCCAAAGCCATTCAGTATCGTTATTTCGCAGACTGGTTATCTCAGCCGGGCTCTGCCACCCCGTCCCGAAGCCTGGAGGAGGTCAGAACGTCGATCTCCGTTCAGGATAAACGCATACTGGAGGCGATTGCGCAGCGTCTGCTGGCCGGGGGGTTTAGCGGTGAAGATCGGGCCGAAATTGCCACGTTACTGCATGCCCCCCACCTGACCAATGCCGATAAAGCGCGGCTGACTGACGCACTTGTCTTGATTCGACGCAGCAGTAAAGCCGCCTGACAGAGAGCGGGCGTGGCCGGCAAGCGCGTCCCACGGGCCCGCGCTTGCCGTGACCTGCCTACACGGACATCCGATCCCAGGGGGTGGCCTTGTCGTCCAGATCAATCTCCAGCGTCTCAAGGAATCGCGCCGTCATCATATAATGTCCAATCAGCAGCGTCAGTTCAGCGAGCTGCGTGTCGTCATAGTATTCCGCCACGGAACGGAACGTGCTGGCGGAAACTTTCACCTGGTTAACACACTCATCGACAAAACTGAGAATGGCACTGTTTCTCTGACCGTTCACCACCCCGCGTTCAATATTATGAATCTCTTCCTCACTCCAGCCCGCTTTTAACGCTAACGGATAGTGCTGCATACGCTCGTAGGCGCTATGGCTCAGCGCGCCGACACGCATAATCACCATCTCGCGATCTTTGTCCTCTAGTTTCCCGGCAGGAAAAGACGCGCCGAGGGAAAGATATCCCCGGGCAGAGGACGTCGTTCTTAATAATCCCAGCGTCAGATTGGCCGGAAAGCGGGCGTACTGTTCCCGCTCAGCAGCGGTTAAACGTTCCATGCTGAATAAGGTAATACGTGACATCATTTTCTCCCTGACATTAGATAATAGCGATGGTCCGCGTCCAGCCTGCGGACGCTTTATACACCTTGACCGGTAAACTGATTACGGTGAAACCTCGCGCCGGCAGCCGATCGAGGTTAGCCAGTTTTTCAATCTGACAGTAAGGCCGGACGCTACCCGCAAAATGCCCCTCCCAGATCAGAGAAACATCCCGCGTCTGGCGAACGGTTTCCGCCGTATGGCAGAAAGGCGCATCCCAGCTCCATGCGTCCGTGCCCACCACGCGAACCCCGCATCCGGTCAGAAACAACGTTGCTTCTCTTCCCATCCCACAGCCTGATGACAGGAAGTCAGGCTGGCCATAGCGCCCTCCTGCGGCGGTATTCACCAGCACGATATCCCCTGCGCTCAGGACGTGTCCGATGTGGTTCAGCGCCATCCTGATATCCTGGGCGGTGACCACATAACCGCCAGGAAAGTGCCGGAAATCAAGCTTCACACCGGGACCGATGCACCACTCCAGCGGGATCTCATCAATGGTTTTAGACGCCGTGCCATCCTCCATATGCGAGTGATAATGGTAAGGGGCATCCATGTGCGTCCCGGCATGCGTACTCATGCGGACAAACTCAACCGCCCACCCTTCGTGATGCGGCAGGTCGCCGGGCTGCACTCCCGTGAACGAGGCGGCCAGCTGAACCGCACCGGCCTGGTGATCCACATAGTCAATTTCCGGCAGAAACATCGGTGGGTCAGAATGAATTCCGCTCATCAGCGGCACAGAAAGATCAATCATTTTTCCAGACACAGGTTTCTCCTCGTGGATAAATAAAACTTACCCGTACAGGATAACGCCGGGCATATTTTGATAAATGCCGTAAGCAGGACGGCCTGTTATGATTAGCGGCCATTTTATTCATCACAGCGGGAGACCAGCGTGGATACGGAGTCATTATTTTCCGGGATGCTACCGAAAACAATCTGGTTTCGCCGCAAATACTGGCCTGCGGGAACCTTATTTCCTGAAAGAAGCCTTCCGTGGGGAAAGGTGATGTATTCCGTTAGCGGGGTGGCCGAAATACAGGCTTCATCATCCGTCTATCTGTCCACCACGGAATATGCGCTGTGGCTGCCACCGCAGACAACACATCAGTCCGTGGCGAAAACAGATATACACTATATTATCGTGAATATTGCGCCGCCTTTATGTTTGTCATTACCTGAAAGGGCGACCGCACTTAAACTGAACCTGGTTACCCGCGCTATTCTTCACGACTTTTCTCTGCGGGAGATCGGGCATCCGGTTAGCCGGGCAGACCGTTCGCTGGTGAAAGTGTTTATTGAGCAGCTGGCCCTGTGCGAGGCCTTTACCTGCTATCTGCCCATGGGATCGGGAGAGGATGGGCTGGTGGCGCTGATGACCGCCGAAATGAATCAGGATGGCAGTCCGCTTTTGTCCCTGAAGCAGTGGTCACAGAGGCTGGGCCTGAGCGAACGGGCGCTCTCCCGGCGCTTTTCTCAGGCCACGGGTATTGCCTTCAACGAGTGGAAACTGAGAAAAAAAGTCATTCTAGCCCTCCGTCTGCTGCAGGAGGGCCGAAGTGTAAAATATGTCTCTGCACAGCTGGATTACAACTACCCCTCGGCCTTTATTGCCATGTTTCGCCACAGGATGGGCGTCACACCGGCAGACTTTATCAGGCCCTGGTGAACGCAGATGATAACACCGGCTTACACCGGCTCAGGCCAGGCCACCGGGTTCAATCCGTTAAGCTCAGGCGGGGCGAAAAGATCGCCCTGAAAACTGCTGACGCCAGCCGCTTCCAGCCACATCCACTCTTCAGGTTTACTGACGCCAGAGGCGGTCACCGCGATCTCCAGCGCCTGGCAGCTGCGCAGCAGTCCCTGAATAATCGCCTGTTTCGGACCGCTGGCGTGAACATCACGCACCAGTTCAGCATCAATTTTAATTCTCTCAGGCTGCAGGCGGGCAAGCATCTGCAGGCCGCCCGCACCGGAGCCAAAATCATTGATAGCCAGACGCATTCCGGCCGAACGGAGCGCCCTGATGGCGACGGACAGCGCGGCCGTATCAGTGACCACTTCGTTCTCGGTGATCCCCACCACGATTTGTTCCGGTATCAGCCCGTGCCGTTTCGCCGCACTGAGTAAAGTATCGGTGGCTCCGGGCTGGGTCACCAGCGCCAGTGACGAGACGTTCACGCACAGGCTTTGGCTGCCAAGTCCGAGCGATTTTGCCAAACGGAATGCCGTCTCCTTTGAGGCGATATCCGCCTGGCACATGGCTTCAGCCGTCATGCCTGAAAAATAGCGTTCTGCACCGTCGCCAGCCGGAGTCCGCAGCCGGGCTTCGACATCTGTCACTCGCTGCGAGAGCGGGTCGGCCACCGGCTGGAAAGCAAACGTGTGGTCTTCCGCAGACTCAGCGGGAAGTCTTAACACTTCGCCTTCGCTGACAAACTTCCACGACCCTTCAGGTGGTAATTCGAAGTAGTTTTCCCTTTCATGCGAACAGACGAACGTCCGCAGAAAGTGCAAAGCACGGTCGTGATAATTGAGCTGATGAAGCGAGGTCCCGCGCTCGAGCACCGCCTGAAGCACGTCGCCACGAAAATTTTCCCGCAAATCGAAGAGTTCCATGCCCGTATTGCCAAAGCGTCTTGACGGCGCATAATCACGCATCAGCTCGACCACATTGTGATGGCGACCGTCCGTACAGATGCCCTCGAACAGGTGGATAACTGCCTGCTCTGGCCCTTCAAGAAGCTGGAAGAAATGTGTCCCGTTGAACAGTAAGATCCCGGTGATATCCAGTGACTGATTGACCTTATTAGCCTTGAAAACCATGGATTCAATGTCTTTATGGGGAAAATTTTCTGCAACGTGGCTACGGTAAACGAGGGTGAATAGCATGTACGCGGTTCCGTCTGAGGGTGCTGGTAACGTGTGATGTCAAAATCAGAGGTCATCATGAATACCATGACGAAAGTTATCAAGCTGCGAACGTAAGAGGCAGTTGTGGCGCTGATTTTATTATCAGAGAGAATAGTCACGTATGGTAGGAAAGCAAGGTATATTGTTTTAAACGTTCCACTTATCTGCACACAGCATCAGTATTTTTACTCACAACGCTGGCGCTAAGTTAACAGCCCTTTCGGGCGCAAACCAACAGGCATTCTATGTTCAATTATCCGGCTTCATTTTTCTGTGACGAAGAAAGCGATACCTATGAAATCCGCTTTCGGGATTTCGACACATCAGACGTAGTGGCCTTCACAGAGGAAGATATTGAGCTTGAAGCAAGCGAGGCATTAACGGCAGCCATCGGTGACATTATTGATGCACGCCTGCCCCTCCCCACCCCCTCCGCCGCCGTCGAGGGCGAGTTTATCGTTCATCTTCCCGTTCTGACCTGCCTGAAAGCGGCATTACACAACGCCATGATCCAGACCGGCACCCGCAAAGCTGACCTTGCGCGAAAGCTCAGCATGAAGGGAGCGCAGATAGACAGGCTGTTAGATGTGGAGCACGCCTCGAAGATTGAGACATTAGAACAGGCGCTCTATTTACTGGGCTGGAACGTGTCGGTCAGCGTTACCCCGATATAACCTGAGCAGCACAGAGACGGGGTTGGCCACGAAATAAATGTCGCCCCGAGATTACAGACAGCCCGTCATGGACGATTTTAACAAACACGCCTTCTATTTTCTGACGCCGCCGCAATACCGAAGCCCGCTTAATTAATCAGGCACTCCGTTCTTCACAATAAATGCCACCGCCACGAAAAACGTTTATATCAGGCAATGACGAGGCGAAAAAATGCTATTTCATCACCCGATGAATCCCCTGCCATGAAATAGCCTGCGTGGGTTTCTATTGTTGACTCTTCATTTATCACCCGCCCCTTAACATGCAGTGAGTTTTCATTTCGATGACGACGTTTGCTTACGATCCTGTGCTGATAAATAGGTGTATGTATGACGACCAGGCTTTCTCACGAGGATAATGGTGCCCTGCCCTGGACCATTTTATGTGATTTCGACGGAACGGTTAGCCCTGAAGATATTACGGACACCCTGCTGGAACGCTTCGCGCTGCCCGGCTGGGAAAAACTGGAACAGCAGTGGCTGACAGGGGAAACCGGCTCAGCGGAGTGTATGTCCGGGCAGATTGCCCTGCTGGATATGTCACGGCAGGAGCTGGATAGCTGCCTGAGCACTATCCGCATCGATCCCGCTTTTAAACATTTTGTCGCCGTAGCCCGGCGCTGTGCGGTTCCGCTGACCGTGGTGAGTGACGGGCTGGATTACGCTATTCAGCATATTCTCGACCGTCACGAACTGGGTCATTTAACGGTCATCGCTAACCATCTGGAGCAGCAGAGCGAGCGCCGCTGGCGGCTTCACCTCCCCTGGGCCGCCCCTGACTGCCGACGCGCCAGCGGCGTCTGCAAGTGTGCCGTGGCTAAAACCGTTACGGGCCGCGTCCTGATGGTGGGTGACGGGCGCTCTGATTTTTGCGTCGCGGGCCAGGCTGACCACGTGCTGGCAAAAGGGACGTTAATTGATGAGTGCCGCCGCCAGGGCATTGCCTGCACGCCGTTTCACGATTTCAGTGATGCCGTTCCCGCGCTGTCACGCTGGCTGCAGACGACTGGCAGCGACAGCGGATACCGCGCCTTTAATCCGCTGATGCCGTGGAGAACGCATGACTGAGCAACATGGCTTTCTGCTGCCCGGTACCAGCAAGACCGGCGTGCTGCTGATCCACGGCCTGACCGGCACGCCAAATGAAATGCGCGGCGTGGCGCGTGAACTGAACCAGGCAGGCCATACCGTTTGTGCCGTACAGCTGGCGGGCCACTGCGGCAGCATTGACGATCTGATCGCCACTCGCTGGCAGGACTGGTATCAGAGCGTCATTAATGCGGCTCACAAGCTGCGGCAGCAGGTGGACTGCCTGGTGGTAGGCGGGCTGTCAATGGGGGCCGTGCTGGCGCTAAAATATGCCTCTGAATTTCCGGTAAACGGCGTGCTGGCCTACAGCGCGACGTTCCGCTATGACGGCTGGAGCATCCCTGTCATTTCACGCTGGGCCGCCCCCTGCCTGTTGCCGCTCGCCGCGTTCCTCCATCTGGGCCGTCACCGCATGTTCAACGAAAAAGAACCTTACGGCGTCTGTAATGAAGTTCTGCGACGCCGCATCGCCAAAAGCATGCAGGAGGAGGACAGCGCAGTCGCCGGGCTACCGGGAAATCCGTGGCCCTCACTGAATGAAATGATGGCCCTGTCGCGCAGCGTTCGCCGGGCACTTCCGCAGGTTGTCGCGCCCTGCCTCGTACTTCACGCTGAAAATGACGATATCGCTCACCGCCGCAATGCGCTGTTGATCCGCGATCGGGTCAGCGGACAGGTGGATCTGGCGCTGTTAAAGAACAGCTATCACATGATCACCATCGATAACGACCGCGCAGAACTGATCGCCCGCACGCTCAGATTTATTCAGCAGCAGACCGACACCCAGAAAATCCGCAGGCCAGCCCCCTTACCGCTACAGACCACCGTCGGTACTCCGGCGTAATGCGCCTGATAACATGAGTCAACTGGTGCTGCTGTTATGGCTATTGAACGTGCTGGTCGATACCGGCGGCCAGCTGTGCTTTAAAGCCGCCTCGCACAACAGCGCCCGCTTTAGCGGCCTCGCCTTCTGGCGTCATATGGTCGGCCATGGCTGGATCTGGCTGGGCGCAAGCTGTTACGTGCTGCAGTTTATCCTCTGGCTGGCTTTTTTAACGCTGGTGCCGCTGTCCGTCGGCGTTATGCTGGGAGCCATAAATGTGGTGGTGATTATGGTTGCGGGCCGGATGTGGTTTAAGGAGCGCTTAAGTCCATGGCGCTTAACCGGGATACTGCTGATCGCGCTGGGCGTACTGGCCGTAGGAACAGGATGATGAAACACGTTTACCTGCTGGGTTTTTTAGCCCTGATGGTGTTTGATACGCTGGCACAGGTGGGTTTCAAGTACACGGCGATCGCCGCTTCTCCGCTGACGCTGGATGCGGCATGGCTGTACCGCCTCTTTACGCAGGTCTGGCTCTATATTGCCTTTGCGGGCTATGCGGGCGCTTTCTATACCTGGATGACACTGCTCAGAAAGGTCCCCGTCGGCCCTGCGTTTGCTGCATCACATCTTGATATTGTTTCCGTGACGCTGATATCGGTGTGGCTGTTTAACGATCACCTCACGCTGAGCAAAACCCTCGGCGGCGTGCTGATCCTGTTGGGTATCCTGTGTCTGGCAAAAGACGCAGCGGCCCGGTCACGGCCCACTGCCAGCTGATGCAGGAGGACGTTCCCGGGCAGCAGCAGTCAATGCGCCCGGTGAGCATCGGGCGCAGGGATTTTACAGCGCTTTTTTAGCCCGCACCAGCAGCTGATCCAGCAGTTCAATCGCCTGATGAATTTCAGCACGACTGATCTCCAGTGAAGGCGCGAAGGTGATCACATTTTTATAGTAGCCCCCCACATCCAGTACCAGGCCCGTTTTCTGGCCCTGATAATCCAGCGTACCTGACAGCCCGATATCCACCATCTTGTCCAGCAGCGCTTTGTTCGGGGTAAATCCATCTGCGGTACAGAGTTCAGCACGCAGCGCCAGACCCAGCCCGTCCACGTCACCGATTTCCGGATGACGCAGCTGCAGTGACTTCAGTCCGTCAAGGAAGCAGGCCCCGCTTTCCATAACCTGTTTCTCGTAGTCTTTTTCCGCCAGCATCTGCATCACCTCCAGTCCGACGGCGGTTCCCAGAGGATTAGAAGCAAAGGTCGAGTGCGTTGATCCTACGGGGAAGGTGACGGGATTAATCATCTCCTCACGCGCCCAGATACCGGCCAGCGGGTTCAGGCCGTTGGTTAATGCCTTACCAAACACCAGGACATCGGGCGTGATGCCAAAATGCTCGACTGACCACAGTTTACCGGTACGATAAAAGCCCATCTGGATTTCATCGACCACCAGCAGGATCCCGTGCTCGTCGAGCACCTTTTTAAGTCCTTTATAGTAGTTGCGTGGTGGGATCACATAGCCACCGGTTCCCTGCACCGGCTCGATATAAAAAGCGGAAAACTCAGACTGGCTGGCCTTAGGATCCCATACGCCGTGATACTCGTTTTCAAACAGGCGTGCAAAGTCGGCAATCAGCTTTTCGCCATACTCTTCTGCCGTCATGCCTTTCTGCCGCCGGAAGGGATATGGGAAAGGAATAAACTGGGCACGCTCACCAAAATGACCAAAACGACGTCGGTAGCGATAACTGGAGGTAATGGACGATGCGCCGAGGCTACGGCCATGGTAACCCCCTTCAAAGGCAAACATCCGGCTTTTACCGTTGCAGTAGTTGCGCACCAGTTTCAGAGAATCATCAACGGACTGTGAGCCCCCCACGTTATAGTGAACGCGTCCGGACAGACCAAACTTACGCGCCATATCCTGCGCGATGACTTTACTGAGTTCAATCTTGGTCGGATGCAGGTACTGGCTGGCAATCTGCGGCAGCACGTCAATCTGCCGTTTCAGCACATTGTCCAGCCGGGGGTTGGCATAGCCAAAATTAACCGCGGAATACCACATCTGAAGATCCAGATACGGCGTTCCCTCCGCATCAAAGAGATAGCTCCCCTTGCAGCTGTTAAATATTTTTGGCGTCGTGACATAATGCACCGTATCACCATGGGAACAGTATTTCGCTTCATCAGCTAATAGTTTTTCTTCATACGGGGTCATAAAGAGTCCTTCCTTTGGATTGACGAGGAGAGCTGATATTATCAGCAGGCTCCGATCGGATGACCGCCCTTTTATGGCTGAAATAACCTTAATGTTGATATGTTATATGAATCGTTTATTTATTCGGGTCATCATTTCAATCATTCATCAACACTATTCTGTTAATCTGCCATGCCGCTGAAATCAGCACGAATATACCTACACTGTTTATTTTTATATCTGGCATAGCCGTCTTAGCCATCGTCACGCCTCTGCCAATCAGCGCTGTCGGGTGACGCCAGCGTCCTGAACCTGTTCGCCATTCCCCGCCCTCTGCTTGCCACCAGAAAAGGGATATATTCGCCCGGCTTTTTACCGTCATATCACCCCTGATTTAAATCAAATTGATAATAAACAGGCAAATGTTACATATTGCATTGAAAAACCCGAAAAGATTTAACGCTTTTACACAACAGAACACCCTCACTTAAGGGAAATAATCAGGCCATAAGCAGAAAAATATCCATAAAATCGACTGAAATAACCCTCTACGACAGGATGCCGTGAACGATCGTTTTGTTTCAGTCAGCGACAGGAAATCCGCCGTCAGGGGATGCCAATTTAACGGTAACAAATTAAAATCCCTCCCTCACTCACAGCGAGCCTTTACCGCCAGAGCGAGGGGGGAACACCCGCCTTAGCGAGGTTTTATCGCGGCACCGTTCATTTAAAGATAAGGAAGGTTAAATGAAAAAGTTTTTGATAGAGGCAAACCGTTTTCTGTTCAGCTACCCGGAAAAACTTATCATTAAAGACTCTGCTTATAATGATATGCAGCTGATTGAGTATCACAGTAACAGTTACTCATACCGAAATTATTTTACCGAAAGGCGAAATATTTACGGCCAGATAATCATTTCTAAAAATAAAACGCCCGTATGGTGTATGCAGTTCCAGGGCGGCGTTGTCAGCGAGCACCTGGATGAAAGAACGGCCCGCCACCTTAAATATATTGCCAGAAAAAACCGCAGCCTCTCAGATGAGCGCTACCCTGTACGCGGCCCCCGGGAAACAATATTCGATGACCTGCATTATCAGAATGATATATTTGGTGACCTGACACGCTTTCAGGGGCAGGAAATTATTCAGAAAGAGGGTCAGACCTTGTTTATGATGAAGCTGTCAGGCGGCGAATTAAAATGACCGGGAAGAAAACGTTCTTGCCCGCCTGAGGGTTCCCTCAGCCGAAAGATAAAAGGTTCTTTTGTGAGTAAATCCGCTAAGCTTTAGGTGATTTTTAAGATGGTAACCTTTTGATTACGTTCACTGACTAAGGAGCGGGTGTGTTTCAGAAAGCAAGAAAGACGGTATTGTGTGGGATGTTAACGACGGCACTTTTGCTGCCATTAGCCGGCTGTGACCAGAGTGAAACCACAGAAGAAAAGCCGGTGCAACCCGCCGGGACTGCGGCCTTTAAGGAAGATGCCAACGCGCAGCTGGCGACCAAGTTAAACGCCTATGTGAGCTGCTTCAATACCGCCGATGGCGCGGCCCGTAACAGCGCGCAGCGCTATGTCAGCTGGATCCATGACCTGGATAAGGGCCCCACAGGTAAAGAACGCACCGTCAACGTGCCGGGCGATCTGACCGCTTACGAGCTGGACAGCTGCACCAAAGCCATTGGCGAGGCCTCGCGGGCCAAACCCGCCCTGCCGGCGCTGGACACCGCTGCGGTACAGTACCTGTCAGAACTCACCGCACTGGTACCACTGGTCTCGCAGGCTCATCAATATTACAGCCAGGAAGACTACAAGGACGACGGCTTCGCCAGGGGCAAGCAAATGCACCAGCCGCTGATGATGGCCTACGGGCGCTTTATCAAGTCCAGCGACGTCTACGGTGACGAAGTGGAAAAGGAAACGGTCAGGCTGACTGATGCACAGCTTATTGAGATTGAAAAAACACAGGGACGACACTCACCCTACTTCCGTCTGGCATTAGTCAGCCAGGGGAAACTGTTAGCCGCCCAGCTCAGCGCTGATGCTCCCGATGTGACCGCGGCAACGAAGGCAATCGATGCCTACGGTGCGCTGGTAGAGGAGTCAGCCAGCGCCACCGCCAGCGAGCCCGGCAAACCGGTGAGCTGGTCAGTCTTCCAGACCAGCGCCAGCACGTTCCTGAAAGACTGCAAAGACAGGATGCGGCGCGTGCGCGACAAAACACCTTACAGTCACGGCGAGCAGGGGCTGATGGAAAACAATGGCAGCAGCGCGGGCTGGACGGTCACCGGTTCACCGATGCGGGTACTGAAATCCTACAACGACCTGGTTGAAGCCAGTAATCGACTGTAATCCGGCGGGCCATCCTTCCCTCAGCGATGGCCGAAACAGGCAGCTATGCACCATGGCTGCCTTCCCCCTATTTTTCGACAATTTCCTTCACATCTTTCTGATGAATTTGATGGGTGTTACCGTCAGTATCTTTATACGAGATCAGGCCGGTATCTTTATCTTTAACGGGTTTGCCATGCGTCGTGACCATGTGCCCGTCATCCGTTGAAATAACATAATCACTTGAACAGGCGGTCATAGCCAGAACCGCTGACATAATAATACCGGCTAACGTGCATTTTTTGACTGATACGGACAGCTTCATAATTATTTCTCTTCTTTATTTGCGTTTCGACAGTATAAACAGGTGACGTATCTTGGTCCTTCAACCTTAAACAGAAACGCAATGAGCAACTCAGAAGATCCGCAACAAATGTTAAATTTGATTTATATCATTTAATCGTCAATAAGCCAGTGAAGAGGAAAACACCTTTTGGCGATTCAATTACTGCAATTTTCTGATGTCTTTTTTACTGACCACGCCCCCAATAAAAAACAAAAAATCAATATTTTCAATTAATTATAAATAAAACAATGAAATCTCAGCAGGCAACCTTACTCTGACGGGAGAGAGTGATGGGATACTTCCCCCGATTGTTCGGCGCTTAATCCAGCCCGTTCCTGGTGACAAGGCCGATTCAGAAAGGGATGACAAAAAAGCCTAAAAAATAAACAAAAATCACCTTTCAGTTCGGTGTTTTGGTTCTTATTGTTCCACAAAGCGTTTTGACACCCTTTCCCGCCGCACTTTGCTCAAAATGTTAAAAAACGGCATCCTGAACCGCAGCAACTGAATTTAAAAAAAGCATCACAGCCTTTAAGATTACGTTAAGAACTTTCCTGTAATTTACCCAGACACGAATTTTACAAGGAAATGAAATCATGAAAAAAGCAATTTTAATTACCCTATTGGCTGGCCTTTCATTCGGCGTTGCCGCACAGCAGCAAGGTTTCATTACTCCTGAAGGACAGGGCTATTCTCAGGGCGGTTTTAAAGGCCCTACACCGGGTTTATCTTCCGTTGCAGAGGCTAAAACGTTACGTGATGATGCCTGGGTAGTTCTTGAAGGTAATATCATCAGGCAGGTGGGCCATGAACTTTATGAGTTCAGTGACAGCACCGGCACCATTAATGTGGATATCGATGATAAGCGCTGGCAGGGTCAGGCCGCCTCACCGGGAAGCAAGATCCGAATTGAGGGTGAAATCGATAAAGACTGGAACAGCGTTGAGATTGATGTAAAAAATCTTCGCGTCCTGAAGTAACCTGCCACACAACGACTTACCCCGGCAGCGGTCAGGAGACGGTAAAACATTCTTTTACCCGAGGCCGCTGGTATGGATGACGCGTCATGCTGTCCTGCCCTTGATTTTCGCCTGTCGAACGGTCCTGATATTGCGCTATGACTCACGACAATCACCGGGTTCTTATACGCAAAAAAGGGTCTTAATACGCAGGATTTACTGAGCCATAAAAATCAGCAGCAGACCGATAAAGACCCTGATGACAGGAGTTAAGATGGGACGGTTGTAGCGGGATAAATTTAGTGGTTTCTTTATACAGCTTTGGGGAAGGGGATTGGGGATATTTTGGGGATGACTTTCTGTGGTGAAGAAATGAGGGCGGGAGCACCAGGCTCCCGCCGGCAAACACACTTACATGTGTTTGATCATCGCGTCGCCGAACTCTGAAGCTTTCAGCAACTTAGCGCCGTCCATCTGACGTTCAAAGTCATAGGTCACGGTTTTGGCAGCAATCGCGCCTTCCATGCCTTTAACAATCAGGTCAGCGGCTTCGAACCATTCCATATGACGCAGCATCATTTCAGCTGACAGGATGATGGAACCTGGGTTCACTTTATCCTGACCGGCATACTTAGGTGCTGTACCGTGGGTGGCTTCAAACAGGGCACATTCGTCACCGATGTTCGCACCCGGCGCAATACCGATACCGCCAACCTGCGCCGCCAGGGCGTCAGAAATGTAGTCACCGTTCAGGTTCATACAGGCGATCACGTCATACTCGGCCGGACGCAGCAGGATCTGCTGCAGGAACGCATCGGCGATCACGTCTTTAATGACGATCTCTTTGCCGGTGTTCGGGTTCTTCACCTTCATCCACGGGCCGCCATCAATCAGCTCGCCGCCGAACTCTTCTTTCGCCAGCTGGTAACCCCAGTCTTTGAAAGCGCCTTCGGTGAACTTCATGATGTTGCCTTTGTGAACCAGCGTCACAGAATCACGGTCATTGGTGATCGCATATTCGATGGCGGCACGCACCAGGCGTTGGGTGCCCGCTTCTGAGCATGGCTTAACGCCGATGCCGCACTGTTCAGGGAAGCGAATTTTCTTCACGCCCATCTCATCACGCAGGAACTTGATGACTTTATCTGCTTCCGGCGTACCCGCTTTCCATTCGATACCGGCATAGATATCTTCGGAGTTTTCACGGAAAATCACCATATCGGTGTCTTCCGGGCGTTTCACCGGGCTTGGAGTGCCGGTGTAGTAACGGACAGGACGCAGGCAGATGTACAAATCAAGCTGCTGACGCAGGGCAACGTTCAGGGAACGAATACCGCCGCCGACCGGGGTGGTCAGTGGGCCTTTGATGGCTACGCGATATTCTTTAATCAGGTCGAGGGTTTCTTCTGGCAGCCAGACATCCTGGCCGTAAAGCTCTACCGATTTCTCACCGGTGTAAATTTCCATCCAGGAAATTTTACGCTCACCGTTGTAAGCTTTCTGCACAGCGGCATCAACTACTTTGATCATCACTGGAGACACGTCAACGCCAATACCATCACCTTCGATAAACGGGATGATCGGATTGTTAGGTACGTTGAGTTTTCCCTGATCCAGGGTGATTTTCTGACCTTCCGCCGGAACAACTACTTTGCTTTCCATTAACCTCTCCTTCGAGCGCTTTTTTTTGTTAATGACTTGTAAGATGCGCGTCAATACTACTTGAATATTGACTCCGCGCCAATCATCTCCGGATTGCGGTATAATGCGCTCATTGTTATCAAGTGCAAAGACCATGCGAAAATCTTCCCTGACGAATCATCATCCTGGGCGTTCCACCGCCCGCCGTGCGGCCAAACCGGCTGCCAGAGGCCCGCGTTGCGTGGTGCTGTTTAATAAGCCCTTCGATGTGCTGCCCCAGTTCAGCGATGAGGCAGGCCGGCGTACGCTGAAAGATTATGTGCCCCAGCCGGGAATTTACGCCGCCGGCCGGCTAGACCGCGACAGCGAAGGGCTGATGGTGCTGACCAATGACGGCGCACTGCAGGCTAAACTGACCCAGCCGGGCAAACGTACCGGGAAAATTTACTATGTGCAGGTGGAGGGTGAGCCGCAGGAAACCGACCTGCAGCCCCTGCGAACGGGCGTCGAACTGAAAGACGGACCCACCCTGCCCGCCGGGGTCGAAAAGGTGGCCGCGCCTGACTGGCTGTGGGAACGCCAGCCACCGATCCGCGAACGTAAAGCGATCCCAACCTGCTGGCTGAAAATCACCCTGTACGAAGGACGCAACCGTCAGGTGCGGCGAATGACGGCACACATTGGTTTTCCTACCCTGCGGTTGATCCGTTTTTCTATGGGTAGGTTACAGTTACAGGGTCTGGCGCCCGGCGAATGGCGCGATATCAGTCACGAAATCTGACATTCAGTGCGCGGTAACCTGCGCACATTAACCCTATGGAGCACACTATGTTCAAACCGCACGTCACCGTCGCCACGGTGGTCCAGGCAGAAGGACAGTTTCTGGTTGTAGAAGAACGCGTGCGAGGCCGCACCACATGGAATCAACCGGCGGGGCATCTGGAAGCCGATGAAACTCTGCTCCAGGCGGCGGTACGGGAACTGTCGGAAGAAACCGGTATCGATGCGGTTCCTCAGGCTTTTTTACGCCTGCATCAGTGGATCGCCCCGGATAATACGCCGTTCCTGCGCTTCCTGTTCGCGCTGGATCTGCCGGAAGCAGTGGAGACTTACCCGCAGGATCGCGATATTGACCGTTGCTGGTGGCTGCCACCGCAGGAGATTATCACCTCGAAAAAACTGCGTTCACCGCTGGTTGCGGAAAGTCTGCAGATTTATCAGACCGGGCCACGTTACCCACTGGCAATCCTCAGCGCCTTCCAGTGGCCGTTTAGCGAGAGTGCGCAGATCGTCGACGCATGATAGAATGCGTCGCAATTTTATCAGAGTCGCCTTTAACGGCTCCTTAAAGTCGGACAAGCAATGTTGAACAGTTCAAACAGCCAGAAAAAAGTGATCGTCGGGATGTCCGGCGGCGTTGACTCCTCCGTTTCAGCCTGGCTGCTTCAGCAGCAGGGTTATCAGGTTGAAGGCCTGTTTATGAAAAACTGGGAGGAGGACGATGGTGAAGAGTATTGCACCGCCGCGGAAGATTTAGCCGATGCGCAGGCCGTCTGCGACAAACTGGGTATTTATCTGCATACGGTCAACTTTGCTGCCGAATACTGGGATAATGTGTTTGAACATTTCCTGGCCGAATACAAAGCGGGCCGCACGCCCAACCCCGATATTCTCTGCAATAAAGAGATCAAATTTAAAGCCTTTCTGGAATTTGCCGCCGAAGATCTGGGGGCGGACTATATCGCCACCGGTCACTACGTGCGTCGCCAGGATGTCGACGGCAAAAGCCGCCTGCTGCGCGGGCTGGACGGTAACAAAGACCAGAGCTACTTCCTCTACACCCTCGGGCACGAACAGATTGCTCAAAGCCTGTTCCCGGTGGGTGAACTCGAAAAACCTGAAGTTCGCCGCATTGCAGAACAGCTTGAGCTGATCACCGCGAAGAAAAAAGATTCTACCGGTATCTGCTTTATCGGTGAGCGGAAGTTTACTGAATTTCTTGGCCGCTACCTGCCCGCCCAGCCGGGTCCGATAATCTCGGTGGACGGGGACCAGGTTGGCCAGCATCAGGGTCTGATGTACCACACGCTCGGCCAGCGCAAAGGGCTGGGTATCGGCGGCACCAAAGACGGTAATGAAGAACCCTGGTACGTGGTCGATAAAGACGTGGCCGGTAATATTCTGGTGGTCGCACAGGGCCATGAGCACCCCCATCTGATGTCGGTGGGCCTGATCGCCCAGCAACTGCACTGGGTGGATCGCGACACGCTGACCGCCCCGCTACGCTGCATGGTGAAAACCCGCTATCGTCAGGAAGATATCCCCTGCACCGTGACGCCGCTGGATGGGCAGCGCATTGACGTGCGTTTTGATCAGCCGGTGGCCGCCGTCACCCCTGGCCAGTCTGCGGTCTTTTATCTGGATGAAGTCTGCCTCGGCGGCGGCATCATCGAACAGCGCCTGCCGCTGGTTAACGCGTAATTCGGGCCGTATACAGGAGTAAACGTGGCGAAGAACTATTATGATATTACGCTGGCGCTGGCCGGTATCTGCCAGGCAGCCCATCTGGTGCAGCAGCTGGGACACCAGGGTCAGTGTCCCCCCGATGCGTTTAAAACATCACTGAACAGTCTGCTGGATCTCAATCCGGCCTCCACGCTGGCGGTATTCGGTAACGATGAAGCGAACCTGCAGTTCGGACTGGAAACCCTGCTGGCGGTGCTGAATAGCAACAGCCGCCAGGGCCTCGGTGCGGAACTGACACGCTATACCCTGAGCATGATGGTGCTGGAGCGTAAACTTAACGCCAGCAAAACGGCAATGAATACGCTGGCGGACCGAATCGCCCAACTCGATCGTCAGCTGGCGCACTACGATCTGGAGTCCGATACGCTGTTAGGTGCCATGGCAGGGATCTACGTCGATGTGATCAGCCCGCTTGGCCCCCGTATCCAGGTGACCGGATCTCCGGCTATCCTGCAGAACAGCCAGGTACAGAATAAAGTTCGTGCAACACTGCTGGCCGGTATTCGCTCAGCGGTGCTGTGGCAGCAGGTCGGCGGAGGCCGTCTGCAGCTGATGTTTTCCCGTCACCGCCTGGTGAATGAGGCTAAAGCGATCCTGGCCCGCCTTAACGGGACCCCAACCTGATTTTTTTAACCGATCCTGGAGCAGCAACAATGGAATTATCCTCTCTGACCGCCGTCTCACCTGTAGACGGTCGTTATGGCGACAAAGTCAGCCCACTGCGTGGTATTTTCAGCGAATATGGCCTGCTGAAATTCCGCGTTGAGGTGGAAGTTCGCTGGTTACAAAAACTGGCCACCTGCGCTGCGATCAAGGAAGTTCCTGCATTTGATGCCGACGCAAACGCTTTCCTTGACGCGATTGTCAGCGGTTTTAGTGAAGAAGACGCCGCGCGGATCAAAACCATTGAGCGCACCACCAACCACGACGTCAAAGCCGTGGAATACTTTCTGAAAGAGAAAGTAGAACCCATGCCTGCCCTGCATGCAGTGTCTGAGTTTATTCACTTCGCCTGTACCTCAGAAGATATCAATAACCTGTCACACGCGCTGATGCTGGAAACGGCCCGCCGTGAGGTGATTGTGCCTTACTGGAGCAAAATCATTGCTGCGGTCAAAGACCTGGCAGTGCAGTACCGGGATATTCCGCTGCTGTCACGTACGCACGGCCAGCCCGCCACGCCGTCCACGCTGGGTAAAGAGATGGCGAACGTCGCCTACCGCTTTGAGCGCCAGCTACGCCAGTTAGAACGTATTGAGATCCTCGGTAAAATCAACGGTGCCGTCGGCAACTATAATGCCCACATCGCCGCGTATCCGGAAGTGGACTGGCATGCGTTCAGTGAGTCGTTTGTGACCTCGCTGGGAGTGACCTGGAACCCGTACACCACGCAAATCGAACCGCATGACTACATCGCCGAGCTGTTTGACTGCATGGCGCGCTTTAACACCATCCTGATCGACTTCGATCGCGATATCTGGGGTTACATTGCGCTGAACCACTTCAAGCAGAAAACCATTGCAGGCGAAATTGGTTCCTCGACCATGCCACATAAGGTCAACCCGATTGACTTCGAGAACTCCGAAGGCAACCTCGGCCTGGCCAATGCCATGATGCAGCACCTGGCCAGTAAACTCCCGGTATCACGCTGGCAGCGTGACCTGACCGACTCTACCGTGCTGCGTAACCTCGGCGTGGGCATTGGTTATTCGCTGATCGCCTACCAGTCGACGCTGAAAGGCATCTCCAAGCTGGAAGTGAACCGCGCCCGCCTGCTGGACGAGCTGGATCACAACTGGGAAGTGCTGGCCGAACCTATTCAGACGGTAATGCGCCGTTATGGTATCGAAAAGCCTTATGAAAAACTGAAAGAGCTGACGCGCGGCAAGCGCGTGGATGCTGAAGGCATGAAGACCTTTATTGATAGCCTGGCACTGCCGGAAGAAGAGAAAACCCGTCTGAAGCAGATGACCCCGGCCAACTATATCGGCCACGCCATCCAGATGGTTGACGATTTGAAGTAACGCCCTGCCAGCGGGCCGACTCAGTCGGCCCGTGTTAACCTGCTGTTTACCTCTTCTCCTCTATACTTATCGCCAGTTTATGCCCTGATCAACGGGAGCAACCGCTTACACAGTTGCACCCTGACGCATTCCAGGGCTATGTTGATGTCTCTGGCAGTTTGATCTTATTTAAGGATTCGGTTATGCGTGTGTTAGTTGTGGAAGATAACCCACTGCTGCGTCATCATCTGGCGGTGCAGCTGCGGGAGATGGGGCATCAGGTGGATGCTGCCGAAGACGCCAAAGAAGCCGACTATTTTCTGAATGAGCATACGCCGGATATTACGCTGGTCGACCTCGGTCTTCCTGATGAAGACGGTATGACGCTGATCCGCCGCTGGCGCGGGCAGGAAGTCCGCCAGCCGATTCTGGTGCTGACCGCGCGTGATGGCTGGCAGGCAAAGGTTGAAGCGCTGGAAGCCGGTGCCGATGATTATGTCACCAAGCCCTTTCATATAGAAGAAGTGGTGGCCCGGATGCAGGCGCTGATGCGCCGCAACAGCGGGCTGGCCTCGCAGATCATCACCCTGCACCCTTTCCAGATCGACCTGTCGCGCCGCGAGCTGACCATCAATGAACAGCAGATCAAACTGACGGCGTTTGAGTACACCATTATTGAAACATTAATCCGCAACGCCGGGAAAGTGGTCAGCAAAGACTCACTGATGCTGCAACTTTACCCCGATGCGGAGCTGCGCGAGAGCCACACCATAGATGTACTGATGGGCCGTTTACGCAAAAAAATCCTCGCCGAGTATGCGCAGGAAGTGATCACCACGGTACGCGGTCAGGGCTACCGCTTCGATATTTGAGCATGATTAACTGGCGTCGGAGAAAGCCGCTTTCGCTGCGGATACGGTTCTTACTGGCCACCGCAGCGGTGGTACTCACCATGTCGCTCTCCTACGGAATGGTGGCCGTGATCGGCTACGTGGTGAGCTTTGATAAAAATACCTACCGCGTGCTGCGCAGCGAAAGTAATCTGTTTTTCACCCTTTCCCAGTGGAAGGACGGCAAGCTGAGTATCGTCCAGCCTGAACGCATGACGCTGAACTTTCCGGCTCTGGTGTTTATCTATGACGATAACGGCAAGCTGCTGTGGCAGCAGCGGGACGTGCCGGATATTCGCAGCAAGATCCGCCGTGAGTGGTTAAGCAAGTCTGATTTTTATGAAATCGACACCAATAATCACACCAGTCGTGAAGTGCTCGGTAATGACCGCGTGGCGCAGAACAAGCTCACCGCCTATGACGATGACGGCAACGACACCTTTACCCACTCGGTGGCCGTGAACCGCTATGAGGCAACGTCCACGCTGCCTGCCCTGACCATCGTGGTGGTCGACTCTATTCCCCAGGAGCTACAGCACTCAGACGTGGTGTGGTCGTGGTTCAGCTATGTGCTGCTGGCGAACCTGCTGCTGATTATTCCACTGCTGTGGCTGGCGGCACACTGGAGCCTGCGCCCGATTGGCGCACTTGCCGCCCAGGTGCGTGAACTGGAAGCCGGAACCCGCGAAACCCTCAATCCAGCCCCGCCGCAGGAGCTGAAGGGGCTGGTACGTAACCTGAATCTGCTGCTGGATAATGAACGGCAGCGCTATACCCGCTACCGCACCACGCTGAGTGATCTGACCCACAGCCTGAAAACCCCGCTGGCTGTATTGCAGACCACCCTGCGGTCGCTGCGCGGCGGGCGTAACCTGTCTATCGAGCAGGCCGAGCCCATTATGCTGGAGCAGATCAGCCGTATCTCGCAGCAGATTGGCTACTACCTGCACCGGGCCAGCATGCAGGCCGATCATCACGCATTGAAGCGGGATGTGCATTCGGTACCGGCCCTGCTCGACGGGCTGTGCTCGGCGCTGAATAAAGTCTACCAGCGCAAGGGCGTGGTGCTGACGCTGGATATCTCACCAGAGGTAATCTTCGTCGGTGAGCAAAACGATTTTATGGAAGTGATGGGCAACGTGCTGGATAACGCCTGTAAGTACTGCCTGGAATTTGTTGAGATCAGCGTCCAGCAGACGGAAAAAACGCTGCTGCTGATCGTTGAGGACGACGGTCCCGGCATCCCGGAAAACAAGCGCGATCTGATCTTTATCCGCGGGCAGCGCGCCGATACCCTGCGTCCAGGCCAGGGCCTGGGCCTGTCGCTGGCCCGCGATATTATGGAGCAGTATGCTGGCGATATTCATGCCAGTACCAGTCAGCTGGGCGGGGCCCGCATGGCGGTAGAGTTTCAGCGCCAGGAGATCCTGCACAAACACGAGTAATCGTCATACCACGACTTTTACCGGCAGTGGTACACACCCACTGCCGTGCGCTGTTATAATCTACTCACTTTCGCGTTTCAGGAAAACATCATGGATTATCAGCTCGATCTCAACTGGCCCGACTTTATACAGCGCTACTGGCAGAAACGCCCGGTAGTGCTTAAGCGCGGTTTTAAAAACTTCGTTGACCCCATTTCTCCCGATGAACTGGCCGGTCTGGCCATGGAGAACGAAGTTGACAGTCGCCTGGTCAGCCATCAGGACGGTCAGTGGCAGGTCAGCCACGGCCCGTTTGAGAGCTTTGATCATCTTGGTGAGAATAACTGGTCACTGCTGGTTCAGGCGGTCGACCACTGGCATGAGCCCTCCGCAGCGCTGATGCACCCTTTCAGGATGATCCCTGACTGGCGCGTGGACGATCTGATGATCTCCTTCTCCGTGCCCGGCGGCGGGGTTGGCCCGCACTTTGACCAGTATGACGTCTTCATTATTCAGGGCACCGGCCGTCGTCGCTGGCGCGTGGGGGAGAAAGCAGAGCTGAAGCAGCACTGTCCGCATCCCGATCTGCTTCAGGTCGAACCTTTTGAAGCCATTATTGATGAAGAGCTGGAACCGGGTGATATTCTTTATATTCCACCGGGGTTCCCTCACGAAGGCTACTCGCTGGAAAATGCCATTAACTATTCAGTTGGCTTCCGTGCGCCGAGCGGACGTGAGCTGATCAGCGGCTTTGCCGATTACGTGCTGGCGCGCGAACTGGGCAGCCGTCGCTTCAGCGATCCGGACGTCCAGCCCCGTGAGCACAACGCAGAGATCCTGCCTGCCGAGCTGGACGGTATCCGTGCCATGATGCTGGATGTGATTAACCAGCCAGCGCATTTCAACCAGTGGTTTGGCGAGTTTATCTCGCAGTCACGTCACGAGCTGGATGTGGCACCACCTGAACCGCCGTATCAGCCGGATGAGATTTACGATGCACTGCAGCAGGGCGATCGCCTGTCGCGCCTGGGCGGCTTGCGCGTGGTGTCCATTGGTGACGCGGTGTTTATCAATGGCGAACAGGTCAGCTCTCCGCATGGTGCGGCGCTGACCGCGCTGGCGAATGATTTAACCCTCGGTCACGACCAGTTTGGCGACGCGCTGGACGATCCCTCCTTCCTCGCCCAGCTGGCGGCGCTGGTCAACAGCGGTTACTGGTACTTCGATAGCGAAGATTAATTCTGCCCGATAACGGTACGGGGCGACCGGAATGACAGGTCGCCCCTGCGGGAATACCGGCATCTTTGTTTCTTCAGGGTTTTGCCTGCTCCGCCGTTAAAACGGCAATCCGCGTGATCACCTTCACCGCCTGCTCCATATTATCCAGCGACGCAAACTCGTGCCGCCCGTGGTAGTTATATCCCCCGGTAAACAGGTTCGGACAGGGTAACCCCATAAATGACAGCTGCGCTCCATCTGTCCCTCCCCGAATAGGCTTCACCTTTGGCGTAATACCGCAGTCACGCATCGCCGCCAGCGCCAGCTCTATACTCTGCGGGCACGCTTCCACCTGCTCACGCATATTGTAATAGCTGTCTTCCACCACCACTTCCACGGAGGAAGGTGCTGCCAGGCTCTGCTCCAGCCGCGCGCCAGCCTCTATCAGAACTTGCTTACGCGACTCAAAACCGCTGCGCGTAAAATCGCGCACGATGTAGTGCAGTTCAGCACGATCCACGCTGCCTTTGATCCCGTGCAAGTGCCAGAAGCCTTCATAGCCCGAGGTTTTTTCCGGCACCTCATCTTCCGGGACTTCCCGGTGGAAACGCATCGCAGCATCCAGGGCATTAACCATCACCCCCTTCGCACTGCCGGGATGGACGTTATTCCCGGTGATTTTTACCGTCACCGAGGCGGCATTGAAGTTTTCATACTCAAATTCCCCCATCCCGCCGCCATCCAAGGTATAGGCCCAGTCAGCGCCGAAGGCCGCCACATCGAAATGCTGGATACCACGCCCAATCTCCTCATCGGGGGTGAAGGCCACGCGCACCTCGCCGTGAGCCACCGTACCGGACGTGAGATGCGCCAGCGCCGTCATGATTTCCGCAATACCGGCTTTATCATCCGCGCCGAGCAGGGTTTTCCCGTCGGTGGTGATCAGCGTGTGTCCGATCAGCTCGTGCAGCACCGGAAACATCACCGGCGACAGGATCTCATCCCCCACGCCGAGGGCAATATCGCCCCCGCGATAGTTTTCAATCACCTGCGGGTTAACGTTCTTCGCCGTAAAATCCGGTGACGTATCCATATGGGAAATAAAGCCGATAACGGGCGCGGGCCAGCTGACGTTCGACGGCAGCGTGGCCATAACAATACCGCGCGCGCTGCAGCTGACGTCACTCAGCCCCATGGCGCGCAGCTCGTCACAAAGCCGCTGAGCCAGGCGTAGTTGCCCCTCGGTACTGGGGACATGACGAACGTTACCTTTAGATTGCGTATCGAAAGACACATAGTGTAAGAAGCGATCGAGTAAATTATTCATCTGTCTTCCCTTTGGATGCCAGCGCTTATTATGGATAGCGCCATCATGTTAAATATTGTTTCAGGTCAGTTTAGTACGCAGGCGCTGAATTAACGTGGCGGATAATGGATGAGATCATGAAAACGCACCGGCACGCTTCCGGAATTACGATACGCATGAGGCCGATCAGCCTGAAAACGCAGCCCTTCGCCTGCGGCCAGCGACTGCCAGACGCCCTCCACCTGCACCTCAAGTACCCCGTTAATCACCACGACATGCTCAACCACCCCAGCCTCATGGGCGGCGGACTGGCTGCTGGCACCGGCGGCAAGCTCAATCACCAGCATCTCAAAGCTGAGCGCAGGATCAAACGGAAACAGCGGTACCGCCTGCATGATCTTATCCGCCGGCGGGTAGCCACATCGTTGACGGCGCGGTGCCGCTTCGTCTGCGGCCTCTGGTGCGATAAAAACCGAGAACGGCAAATTAAAGCCCGTGGCGATTTTCCACAGCGTGGCAATGGTCGGGCTGGATTCCCCGCGCTCAATTTGTCCCAGCATCGCTTTACTGACGCCCGTGGCCTGTGCAGCCCGGGTCAGGCTCCAGCCCCGTTCGCTGCGCCGGGCTCTGAGCATGTGCGCCAGATGGTGTTGTAAACTGTCCACGTCGTTGTCTCCCTTTCGTCAGCGGAGAGTATAACCACTTGTACGTTATAACGCACAGTGATAGCTTGTGCGTTATAACGGTCAACCTTACCACGGGATCTCGCTATGCGCCCCCCTCTCACCCTGCGTCATCTGACATTTCCTGCCGTCGTGGCCGGATTTGTCGCCGTGCTGGTCGGCTATACCAGCTCTGCGGCGATCATTTTCCAGGCCGCCGGGGCGGCCGGTGCCACCGTCGCACAGACGGGCGGCTGGCTGACGATGTTGGGACTGGGGATGGGCATCACCTCTCTGGGGCTGTCCCTGTGGTATCGCACACCCGTACTGACCGCGTGGTCGACGCCGGGGGCGGCACTGCTGGTCACCAGCCTGCCGGGTACGTCACTCAATGAAGCCATCGGGGTGTTTATCTTCGCCTCGGCGCTGATCCTGATTTGTGGGGTGACGGGGTTGTTTGCCCGCCTGATGAATTACATACCACAGGCGATCTCTGCGGCGATGCTGGCCGGTATTCTGCTGCGTTTCGGCATCGATGCCTTCGCCGCCCTGCAGGTAAACTTCGCCCTGAGCGGCACCATGTGCCTGGTGTATCTGCTGTCCCGCCGCCTGCTGCCGCGCTACGCCATCGTGCTGACCCTGCTGGCCGGCCTGACGGTCGCTCTCGTGCAGGGCAATGTCCACGTCTCCCACGCACAAAGCCTGGTGATGCCGGAATTTATCCCTCCGCACTTTACCCTCTCCTCCCTGCTGGGCGTCGGTATTCCGTTTTTTGTCGTCACCATGGCGTCGCAGAATGCTCCCGGGATCGCCACGCTGAAAGCCCATGGTTATGCGTTGCCGGTATCGCCGCTGATTGCCTGGACCGGGCTGACGGCTCTGCTGCTCGCCCCTTTCGGGGGGTTCACTGTATGTATTGCCGCCATTACTGCGGCTATCTGTATGGGGCCGGAGGTCCACAGCGATCCACAGCGGCGGTACTGGGCAGCCGCAGCGGCCGGGGTGTTTTATCTGCTGGCAGGAGTGTTTGGCGGGGCGATCAGTGGGCTGTTTACCGCGCTGCCGCAGGCGCTGATCCATACCATTGCCGGTCTGGCACTGCTGGGGACCATTGCCGGGAGCTTGCAGCGGGCGTTAAGCGATGAGCAACAGCGGGATGCGGCGGTGATCGCTTTTCTGATCACCGCCTCTGGCGTCACCCTGCTTGGCATAGGGGCCGCCTTCTGGGGATTAATCGGTGGGGTTATCGCCCACCTGATCTTCTCGCTGGCCAAACGCTGACGGGGCATCATCGCCGGTCAGCGCCGGACGGGCAATATTCGCCAGCAGATCCTGCACCCAATCAGGTACTACTTCACTGGCCAGTCCGTACTGTTTTTCTTCAAACTCACTGCCGACCTGGCTTGGCTCCAGGTTCAGTTCCACGGTGTGAGCGCCTTGGATGCGGGCCTCATGGACAAAGCCCGCCGCCGGGTAGACATGCCCGGAGGTGCCAATTGCCACGAAATAGTCAGCCTGAGCCAGCGCCTGGTAGATCTCATCCATCTGGAGCGGCATTTCGCCAAACCACACCACGTGCGGGCGCAGCACTGACGGGAACTGACAGCAGTGGCAGCGGTCGTCAGGTTTAACATCCTCGGTCCAGTGCAGGATCTGCCCGCTGGCGGCACAGCGCACCTTAAGCAATTCACCGTGCATGTGGATCACGTTACGGTTTCCGGCACGCTCATGCAGGTTATCAATATTCTGCGTGACCAGCAGGAAGTGGTCACCCAGCGCCGACTCCAGCTCGGCCAGCGCCCGGTGCGCCGCGTTCGGCTGAATGTCATCCTGCTGCAGCTGCCGGCGGCGCGCATTGTAAAACGCCTGCACAAGTTGCGGATCGCGAGCAAATCCTTCCGGCGTCGCCACATCTTCCACTTTGTGCTCTTCCCACAGGCCATCTGCGGCGCGGAAGGTACGAATGCCGGACTCAGCAGAGATACCCGCGCCGGTCAGGACGACCACGCGTGGCAGTGGATGGCGGGCAATTTCAATATTACGGTCGCGTTCGAAAATGCGCTGACGGAAACGCTGATGAACCTGGCGTCGGGTCTTTTTGTAGCGTGCCAGCCTGAGGCGGCGACGGGGAGTGCGCATCATCAAATACCTCTAATCCTTAATATGCAGGAGTGCAGCACTGTGCACTCCGCCAGGGAGTGTGTCCCTGATAATAACGGGTGATCGTCCCGGGTGCACTGAGAGTCTGCCGCTAAACCGGCTGGCGGGTCAAAAAAACGCTTCCCGCCAGACGCCCTCGTGCCTCCCGGCTTACTGGCCGCTCAGTACGCGTGCCGGATCGATACGGCTGGCACGTCGTGCCGGATACCAGCTGGCAAGCAGGCTGAGCAGCAGCGACGTCACCAGCACGATGCCGACATCGCGCCAGTGCAGCTCCGACGGCAGGAAATCAATAAAGTAGATGTCCCCGGAAAGGAAATGATACCCGGTCAGCGCTTCAATCGCATGAATGATCGGTGTCAGATTGAGAGCGGCCAGCACGCCTACCACCACGCCGCTGACGCTGCCTACCAGCCCGGCCAGCAAACCATACCAGACAAAGATGGCACGGATCAGGCCGTCTCTTGCCCCCAGGGTGCGCAGCACGGCAATGTCGCTGCTTTTATCTTTCACTGCCATCACCAGGGTCGACACGATATTGAAACAGGCGACGCCAATCACCAGCACCATCGCCAGATACATGATGGCGCGGATCATCTGAATATCGCGGTACATATAACCGTAGGTCCCCACCCAGCTGCGGATATACACATACGCATGGGTGACTTCCCCCGCCTGACGCACCAGGCTCACCGCGTTGAACGGATCGGCCGCTTTAATGGCGATGCCGGTGACACTCTCTCCCATCCCCAGCAGCTGCTGGGCATCGGCCAGCGGCACCAGGGCCAGGCTGTGGTCAAGCATCCCGCTCAGCTTGAGGATCCCGGCTACCTGTAAGCGCACGCGCTTAGGCTGTAACAGTTTATTCCCGGCGTCGCTGTTGGGGATCATGATCGTCAGCCAGTCACCCTGCCTGACCTTCAGGCTGGTCGCAACCCCCTGCCCCAGCAGGATCTGCTGCTTACCGGCAGCAAACGTTTGCCAGGCACCACCCTGCACGTAGGAGGGCAGCGCACTGAGGCGGCTCTCCTGCTGTGGGTCAACGCCTTTCACCTGAACCGCCTGCAGCTTACTGCCGCTCTCGATCAGTCCGGTGAAATTAATGTACGGTGCCGCTGCGGCAATGCCGGGAACCTGCTCAATTTTTGGCAACAGCCCCTGCCAGCCAGTAAAGGGCTGGTTGACCGGCTCAATTTCCCCGTGCGGTACTACGGCCAGAATGCGGTTATTTAGCTCACGTTCAAAGCCGTTCATCGCGCTGAGGCCGACAATCAGCACTGCCACGCCCAGCGCAATCCCGACGGTGGAGATCACCGAGATCAGCGACACCATCCCTCCGCGCCGGCGGCCACGGCTGAAGCGAAGTCCAAGCAGAAGAGAGAGAGAACCCGCCATCAGAAGCTACCCGCCGTCTGCGCCTGGTCACTGAGCTGGCCGTCGCGCATTTCCATCTGACGCGACATCCGCCGGGCCAGGTTGAGGTCGTGGGTCACCACCAGGAAAGCCGTCCCCTGGCGCTGATTAAGCTCGTTCAGCAGATCAAAAATGGCATCGGCATTGCGGGCATCCAGATTCCCGGTAGGCTCGTCGGCCAGCACCAGACGCGGATTATTCACCAGCGCGCGGGCAATGGCCACGCGCTGGCGTTCCCCGCCGGACAGCTCTGACGGACGGTGAGCCGCTCGGTGATCCAGCCCGACCGCTTTCAGCATGGCAATGGCTTTCTCCTGCGCCTCTGCTTTAGCGGTTTTACCGATCAGCAGCGGCATCGCCACGTTTTCCAGCGCGCTGAAATCGGGCAGCAGATGATGGAACTGATAGATAAAGCCCAGCTCGCGGTTACGCAGCCCGGCTTTAGCAGCTGAAGACATGGCGTTCAGCGACTGCCCGTCAAAGACCACTTCGCCGGAGGTAGGCGTATCCAGCCCGCCCAGCAGATGCATCAGGGTACTTTTACCCGAGCCGGAGCTGCCGACTATCGCCATCATCTCACCCGGCTTAACGCTGAAGGTCACATTGCGCAGGACATCGGTCTGCACGCTGCCTTCCTGATAGCGTTTACACAGGTTGTCGCACTGCAACAGGATCTTGTTACTCATAACGTAAAGCCTCAGCGGGTTGAACGGCGGCCGCGCGCCAGGAAGGGTAAAGCGTTGACAGCAGTGCGACGACGATCGCCGACAGTGTAATCGTCGCCACCTGGGTCAGGGAAATAGCAACCGGTAAGGCGGCACCATCGAGGAATGCCCCAATCACCGGCATCAGGTTATTCAGCTGGCTGGCCAGCAGCACGCCCAGCAGCGCGCCCACCAGTGCGCCAACGACGCCTGCCGTTGCGCCCTGCACCATAAACACCGCCACAATCTGACGACGCGTCAACCCCTGGGTTTGCAGGATCGCCACTTCTCCCTGCTTCTCCATGATCAGCAGGCCCAGTGAGGTCACAATATTAAACGCGGCCACGGCCACGATCAGGCTTAACAGCAGCCCCATCATATTTTTTTCCATTTTAACAGCCTGGAACAACTCGCCTTTGCGTTCGCGCCAGTCTTTCCATACCGTGCCTGGCGGCAGGGTCTGCTGGCTGACGCTGTCGACCTGAAGGGGTTTATCCAGCCACAGACGCCAGCCAGTAATGTTGCCCGCCGGGTAGCGCATCAGGCGTGACGCATCCTGCTGATTGACCAGAATCTGATAGCCATCCACATCGCTGTTTGAGGCAAATGTGCCGATCACGGTAAAAAGACGCTGGCTGGGAATACGCCCCATCGGCGTGAACTGGCTGGCGGAAGGCACCATCAGACGCACCTGATCGCCGCGTTTGATGCCCAGCTGACCGGCCAGCTGTTCCCCAACGATGACATTATACTGCCCCGACTGCAGCTGCTGCTGACGCACGCTGACCAGGAAAGGGGTTAACGGATCGGCTTCATCAGGGTTAATCCCGAGCATGACGCCCACCCCCACGCTGCGTGCGCTCTGCATCACCACCTCACCGGTGGTCAGCGGCGTGATACGGCTGATACCTGAGAGATGCAGACTGCTGGCAGGCAGTTTCTGCGGGTTAATCGATCCGGTCTCGCTGGTGATTAATGCCTGGGGCATCAGACCCAGCGTATTTTTTTCCAGCTCGTGCTCAAGGCCGTTCATTACTGACAGCACGGTCACCAGCGCCATGACGCCCAGCGTAATACCGACAGCGGAAAGCCAGGAAACAAACCGGCCAAAGCGGTCTGAACCACGCCCGCGCATATAGCGCAGGCCTATAAATAAGGCGACAGGCTGATACATGACATCCGTCTTTCTAAGGGCAGTAAACAATTGGGAGGGATAATAAAGGTTAGCACCGCGTTATGGAACCACTAAGCCACTGAGTCTGCACATTGTTTTGTCAATGACTGAAACACTTCACGCGTTTTTTTGTCTGGCCCCCGGCTTTACCCCCTGTGTACCAGTCCGTTTCCGGCCCGCACATTAGCCCGGCTACAGGCCAGAGTACACCTGCGCTGCGTTACGCCAGCAGGACATCAGGGCCGCAAAAAAACCTTTTTATGATTATCGTCAATACGTTAGCATCACCAGGAATTTTCCCAAACCTGTCCAGTGTGCGATTTTTTATTCGATAACTGCTCATTTTTACGCTATACGTGGCAGCGCATAACGGTACTGCGGGTAAAAAAGATTAGTTTTTCTTAACTTACTCAGCTATGCCAGCGAACGCCAGATCGTATTCATGTATAAGGTCTTATCCCGTAACTAGGAATAATCCGAATAAATTGATTTCATCAGGGTTGTCACGTATGTTGTGTGCGTCATTTTGCACCAGTCCCCTGAAGTCGATCTGTTATCAACCTACAACCAGCCAGTCAATCTGACCGTCTCGTGAGTGACCCGTTTTCATCGTCCTGAGCTTAAAGATGCCAAACTATAAATATAACGTTAACCGGGTCATCATCTTATTCGCCCTTGCCATGCTGCTGTCCACCATCGGGCTGGAATCGCGCAATTTAGCCTCGCTGTCTCTGTTCTGGCCAAGTAATGCCATTCTTCTTGGCCTGCTGATCCGCTTTCCTTCGCTGGACAAGCCCAGTACGCTGGTGGTGCTCTTCCTGGGCATGTGGAGCGCCGATGTCCTTTACGGCACCCCGGCGATCGTTGCCACAGGCCTCGATGCCGCCAATATTCTGTTTATTGCTACGGCGCGCTGGGCGCTGCTGAATGACCACTTCACCCGTGGACACCCGCGCCGCCTGCAGGCTCTGCTGCATGTTTTTCCGGCCTCACTGCTGGGAGCGGCAGTGTGCGCGCTGGCCGGTGCGCTGGTCAGCGAACACTACTTCGAGGACAAGCTTTTTAACGCCTGGTTCTCCTGGTTCTCCGAACAGATGTCCACCTCTATCCTGCTGTTGCCGCTGGTGATCAGCCTGCCCCGCCGCGATGAGCTGACTCAGCTACTGTCTGCCCTGCGCGACAGCACGGTGCTGCCGGTGATAGCGCTGGTGCTCACTACCGTGACCGGTATCTGGGTAGGCGGCGGCGGTAGCCTGCTGTTCCCCTTGCCCGCCCTGCTGTGGTGCGCCATCAGCTATCCGCTGTTTATCACCTGCTTCCTGACGCTGGTGACCGGCATTAGCGAGATTATTCTCGTGGCGGGCAACGTGCTGAACATTCAGGGCAAGGACGATCTGTTCCGCATCGACAGCCTGTCATCAGCCCGCCTTGGGGTGGCTGCGATGCTCATCAGCCCGCTGATTGTGGCACTGAGTACGGCGTCTAACCGAAAACTGGTAGCGCGCATTACCAAGCGTGCAGACTATGATTTTCTCACAGGCGCGCTGACCCGCAGCGGCCTGTCCTCCAGGCTGGAGACGCTGGTCACTCCGCGCCACCGGCCTAAGGGCTTTTTCGGTGCCGTTTTCGTTATTGATATCGATCGGTTCAAAAACATCAACGACACCTACGGCCACGCCAGCGGCGACTATGTTCTGGAAAAAACGGTGGAGTGCATTCGTCAGTGCCTGCAGCCGTCGGCGATGGTGTGCCGGATGGGGGGAGAGGAGTTTCTGGTATTAATAGAGGGAATTTCTCAGCCGCGCGCCTTTTTGTTAGCGAACCGCCTGCGCCACAGTATCGAAGAAAATGTGATTATGCTCAACGGTAACAACCTCAGCGTAACGGTCAGCATCGGCATCAGTGCGCTGAATATTAATAACGTCAATAGTCTGGATGAGTCGATTACTCGCGCCGATGAACAGCTGTACATCGCCAAGAGCAGCGGGCGCAATCAGGTTCGGCCGGAGTTTGTTTTGTAGCGAAGGGAAGGCAGTGACCCGTTTCAGGCCGGGGCCGGCCGGAGAGGCCGACCCTGAAGCATCAGGCTTCGTTTTCGATGCGGTTCGCTTCGATTTCAAAATCCTGGATGGCGGTATCAAGCGCATCCAGCAGGCCACCTTGCTGAGTCAGTAACTGATTAATTTTCTCTGCAAAGCCCGCGTCTTTGTACTCCCCCTGATCGAACGCCAGCCACTGTGCGGACAGCGTTTCAGTGTTATTCTGAGCGTAATGGCGCATTTCTTTTAGCTGCGAAGTCACGTCACGTAAGTGTTCAGTCTGCGATTTGCTTTCGTTATCACTCATGGATATTTCCTTTCATCGTTAAAAGAAGCCTACCCCTTTTGTGACCGGGCGTGACGTCGAAAGTTCACAATCCTTTTGTTTTCCGGCGAAAACGACAAAAAAAGGCCGGGTTTCCCCGGCCTTAAGTCATTGATTAATAGTAAGCAATTTTTCTGTCCGTCCCGTTAACGTTAACAGTGATATAGCCGGCAGCGGTCGTCGTCGTGGGGGGAATCGCATCGGTGGTCGCCACCGTCAGCACCCCTTTCTCATTCGCCCCCACCCCTGCCAGACCGTTGTGCAGGCTCATCCTTGCCGCAGGCGATACCGTCCCGATCGTCGTGAGATCGGTGACCTCACCCAGGTCCGGAGTGAACAGGGAACACTCCCCGGACTCAAAGCGCGTGGGGCCGGTAGACTTCAGGTTAAACATCGTGTCGCCGCTGGCGGCCTTCAGTTTCACCCAGATCTCAGAGGTCGTGGTACCAATGCGGTTGAACTTGATATCCAGCACCGCCGGGGAGCCGTGATGGCGGATATCACCATAAATGGCCGTCGCGCAGCGCGAGATCCCCAGATAGCTGGTTCCTGACGAGACCGCGCTGACCGGGTTACCCGCCGTGCCGGTGACCGCATCGTTAGACACCTTACTCACCATTTCAATGATCCACTGCTGGTTGTCGCGTGGCATAAACACCTTGCCCAGCTTGTACCATTTGTCACTGGTAGTGGTGTTATTAATTTTATACCCACTGTACCAGCCGGCACGCAGGGTGCCGGACATCTGGGTGCCGAAGCTTTCATCCCGACGCCAGCCGGTTTCATAGCCGGAAAGCCAGCGGCCCGGGGCCGTATTAAGGCTGACCGTTGCGCCTGCCTGCAGATTAAGCTGGCGGATTTGCACCCGGGCGTTATCCATATTCAGCGGATTAGCGCAGTTTTCCAGACTTAAGGCCTCCACCAGCCACTGGCCGTTACTGAGGTCGCCGGGGTTGCGGGTATGCTCAATCCACACGTTACTGATCAACCCCTGAGTGACACGCGGCATCATCAGCGTGGCATCACCGTAACCGCTCTGGAAATTGGCATTCGATAACTCAATGGCCGTGGAGTGATCCCAGACGCCCTTAACCGTATCGGACCAGCCGATATCAAATACCCGTGCATAGGTATTAATGGCATAGATTTGATCGAACTTGCTGTCCAGCGTATCCAGCAGTTTGATCGCCGTCCCTCCGTTGTTCTGCACGCGGAAGCAGGTGATCAACACGGTCTGGCCCGCGACCATGATGTTTTCAAAAAAAGGCTGCTGGTTAGTGCACATCTCGGCGGTGATCGCCCCTTTATTCGCCGTGATATCCGCCGATGCCTGGCCGTTCCAGCTGATGCCCTTGATGGTCGTGCGCCGGGCGTTGACCCTGAACACCGGTGTGGACGATTTATTCGATACAATCGTCGTTCGCGGCATCCCCCCCTGTGGATTATCATCCCCGTAGAGGTAGAAGCAGGGTATCTCGCTGGCGGACAGATCAATCGGGTTGATCAGGAACTTGCCGCCGGGGAAGCGAACGCCCAGATTCCGGCTGCTGGTATTCACCGTTTGTGCCCAGTTCAGCATCAGTTTAAAGGCTCCGCTGTCGTCGGTTATGCCGTCGCCCTTACCACCGAAGTGATAGATATTCAGCTCGTCCAGGCTGTTGACCACGCGTTTCCAGAAGAAACCCGCGCCAACCGCATACGTGCCGCCGTCATCGACCGGCAGTGCCGTGGTGATAAACCCCACGAACATGCCACCGCCGCGAAATGTGGAGTCTTTATCGTAATAACGCTTCAGCAGGGCAAAATCTCCCGCTTTAACCGGCGCGGTGGTTCGTAATTCAGCAAAAGAGTTAACTTCAATCATAATAACCTCCGGGCAGCACGCAAACGCCAGCCGCCTTATTCAGGATAAATAAAAGGGATTGAGGGAAATTGATAGAGCACGACGAACGGCCTGACACCTCCTTAATATTATTTATTCAGTACGGTTTATTTATTTTCACCTCCGCACAGCGATAACCACAGATCGTTATGAGCATTAATCTGTCTGACGGTGCGGATATCCATTAACTGTGCATCCTGTCCGTGTGTGTAAAGAGGGGAAAACAGAGTACAGGACGAATCTGTAATTAATTCACCGGCCCCGGTCGGCGTTGAATCGTGACTGCTGCAACTTACGACGAGCGTCAGCATCATTAAGGACAGCGTTAGCCGTTTGCACATTTTTTGCCTCCTCACTGTTTTCCACCTGTTTTTTGGCGACGGCGGCGGTCTGCGCCGCACTTTTCTCTGCCGCCGCGACAAGTGGGTGTTGACGGGCTTTACCCACCTGTTTACCGCCAAACCAGGCCGCGCCCAACGCTGCCAGCAGCGCCCCCACCGTCAGCAGGCCCTGCCCGCCAGCGCTCAGTAAAGAAAAAAGTGTGCTCATACCTTGCCTCCGTTCAACGCATCGCGCTGAGTGTTAAGATTTTTTTGGCGAATAAACTGTGCCATGACCGCCATCGCGACCATAAAGGCACCGATCATTCCGAGAAAATTGTGAGGAAGACAGGCTTTGACGTCCTCCGGCAGCGCCACCCAGGCATTCAGTGCTGCATCAGGAAACGACTGCACCCAGGCGGTCAGCACCGATCCCCCTGACGCCAGCCAGACCGACCAGGTTTTCACCAGCAGGCGGGCATGGTTCACCAGCGCCACCCGTCCGGACTGCGCTAACAGGCCGATCGCCAGCGATGCCGCAGCCACCAGCACAACAAACAGGGTAAATTTCACAGGACCTCCTGATAGCTTTCATAGGTTCCGCTGCGCATCACCTCAGCATGACGCCGTGCGCGCTCCGGCGTTTGTCGTGCCCACAGGCTGGCGAGCATCGACGCTGCCGCGCCGGCAAAATCCCCGTCGGCGACCCTTTGCAGGGTCTGTTTAAATGCCGTCAGGCCCTGGGTACCCAGCTGATAGGCCATGCTGCACAGCACATCAGCACGCGGCGGGTTACACTGCCGCAGTGCAGCCTGAATGGCGGGTTGCCTGAGCATCTCTTCATTCTGGCGATCCAGCACGGTCTGCATCCAGACCTCTCCGACCTTTCGTGGTACAGCGAAGAGATAATTACCGAGTGCAGCCCCGGCAGGCCCAATCTTTATTCCGCAGCCCACCGTAGGAAATCCTTCCGTATCGCGATACGGTCGTTCTTTATAACCTTCTTCAAAAAGCAGGATCTGAATAATTTGACTCATGGTTCACCTCGCTAACAGAAAATTAAATAAACGTGATGAGATATCTGACTGAATAACAACAGCCATAAATAAACACGTCAGTGAATAAAGATAATGAAGGAGGGAGAGTGAAAAACGGGTTATTAACAGTCTGGATCAGAAAATGCGTACGCAATGAACGGGCCGTAAATTATTTTTTACTTTCCCTTTAAAGTGGCGTATTCACCGTCTTCATTCCGTTATTTCGCACTCAAGCTGGCACTCCAGCGCGCTTAATACGCCGCAGACAAATCCCTCCGCTGTCTGAATTTGCTTACGCACGGTGCCATCCGCGCAGCGGCGACGGCGGGCAATCGAGCGCAGAGAAATTTGATAGAGGTAGTGGGCAACCAGAATATCGTGCTGCTCTTTATTCACCTGCCTCAGCCTGCTGATGCAGCCATCAAGGATCAGACCGTCGCGATCACCACAGGCCGGTCGCTCCGTCCCCCGGGCATGAACCAGCCCCCGGAACCCGGCCGCAACCGATGCGTAACCCAGGCGAGGCTGGCCGGTTGCCGCCCACCCTCCCCAGCGCTCAAGTAACATTCTGATATCTCGCATCTTCTGCTCCTCTGTATCGGTGCGGATAGACACTGACAGGTTGTCAGCACATTTCAGCCGTTAACACCGCTACGCCTGCCTGCCCGATGAGATCATGCAGAGCAAGGCGGCAACGGAACATCCGTCAGGAGGACGAACAGCCCCCTTACAAGTGAGCCAGCGATTAGGCTGGACGGCCTGATTGATAAAGAGCGGTGAAATAATTCAGCCAGTGCAGGCAGGCATGACTGACTGCTGCCACACTATCGTTAAATATCACGTTTACACTGGCCCTGATCCTGCCCCAGTCGATGGGAAATTCAGCGCCATGCGCAACCCTCCTGTCATCGTTGACGACAGATCTCATTCCGGTTTCTGGGTATGTGAGACACTGAAGCGATACTTATAGGTATATGTCATGCGTGAATAATAGCAAATAGTATTACACAAAATAATAGCAAAGCGTGTTTGACGAAAAATACGCGTCGCTATAAATTCTGGTATATGAAACAGAATACACTTGCCTGGCGGCTGAACACGGCCATGACCATGATGGGAATTACACAAGGTGCTCTGGCCAAAGCATCGGGCGTGTCACAGCCTACCATCTGGCGACTGACGAAAGGTGAAGCAGAGGGATCGCGCAAGCTGGTCGATATTGCCAGAGCGCTGGATATCAATGTGGAATGGCTGGCTAACGGGTCGGGCGAAATGCGCGGCACGGCGGTATCAGGCCCGGCAGATAAAATAAAAAGTGGTACTACGGTGCCGGTCTGGGATACCAGCGGAAAAACCAGTGAACAGGTGAGCGTCCCCACCGGCGTGAAGGCAAAAAAAAGCTGGCGTGCCTATATTCTTGACCGCAACAGCGGGTGCGCAGAGGCCACCGCTGGCAGCATCGTCATTATCGACTGCGATGTACCAGTTGAATCTGGAGATTTAGTCATTGCGCTGATGAATGGCCGGCTCTCCGTGTACCGTTACCTGGAAGGCCCTTCCAACGGTTTTTTAACCGTTGATGACCCCCGACTGCCTGCAGTAGAACTGTCCGGCGACGTCCTGCTTATCGGCGTCGCTATCTTCCTCATCCGCGATTTACGGCGGTAATCGCTGACGTCCTGCTCCGGCAGGATCGTCTCTTCGTAGTGACCGCCAGACACCCTGAATAACACAGATACCATCAGTTTTTCCTCGCGGTAAACCATCAGCGCCCTCTCATCATGACCCTGACAGTGTTCATCTTTCGATATAACTGAATAGATTAGTAAAGCTTTTGACATGTTCGCCATAAAACTGACAATTAATGACAATAAAATATTTAAAATCAACGATTTCAACAAAATACATCGATAGCATAGGTTATTTAACTCATAACCATTGATATTGATAATAACCCTGGCTATCGTTTTTATAAGCGTAAAACATCAGCAGCGCTTAGGGGATATTTCCTGTCACACATCGGGGATCAGATCGCTGCTTCCTGTACCGGAGGTTTTTATGGCAACGATATTCTGGAAAACGGCGGCACCCTTCGGTACCTGTCGCAGCCGCTACAAAGCACGACGGGCAGAGATTGTCGCCGCGCGACAGCGTGAGAAAAGGCTGTTGCGCAAAATTGGCACGCTGCTGGGGGAAAGAGCGGAGATTACACTGAGCCAGAAGATGCGCGGAGCGGGAGGCGCGTTACCGCAGTGTGCGCACTGTGGCTTGCCCGGCACGGGTCACCGGACGGCCTGCACGTTTTGCCTTGCGGCGATTCAGGCCATGAGCGCGGAGTAAAAAACCAGGCCGCGCGGGCGGCCCGATCGTTACTGGGTCAGGCCTGGCTGTCATCATCGCTAAGGAATGACTGAATAAACGCCCGCTGTGCTGGCGTAAGTACCCAGCCGTCCATATCCACGCTGAGAGGATGGGCCCTGTCCTGACCGGCAGGAGAAGGCCCGGCAGTCGGATCGGTCGGGGGACTCGGGGGGTGTTGCAGATTGTCTTTATCCATAAGTTCTGATGAAGGAACCACAGTGAGAAAGGTCGCCAGTCGTATCAGGTCCCTACGGGTGCCCTACGCCTTTGATACTCTCCCTCCACGCCTTCCAGTCTCCGTTAAACAATGCCTGCTGTCATTTTAGGATTTTTCAGTCTGGTGATAAGTGAATTTTTCTGATGTATGTCTTGATAAACTGTTGCCGCTACCGTTTACACACAGGAAGGCGAGCCATCTGACGCCCTCACCTCCCTGCTTCCGACCGTCAGTACACGGCGTCTTCCAGCACCTGATGGATCACCGCTGACAGCTGGCTGATCTCAAATTTGGCCACATAACCGTTAGCCCCCACCTTACGGACGTGATCTTCGTTGGCGCTCCCTGACAGGGAAGAGTGGATCACCACCGGCAGTCCTTTCAGATTATGATCGCTTTTAATGTTGCGAGTCAGTGTAAAACCATCCATCTCTGGCATTTCAAGGTCGGTCAGCACCAGCGCAATTTTGTCATGGATGGAGAGGCCCTCCTCCTGTGCTTCGCGATAGAGTTTTTTAATTTTTTCCCACGCTTCCAGGCCCGTAGTGTGCATTTCTGCCGGGATGCCCATGGCTTTCAGCCCCTGCTCCAGCATCTGGCGCGCCACCTTCGAATCCTCCGCCACAATGGCTATCGCCCCCGGCTTCAGCTTGAAAGTTTTCACCTTGATGTCGTCTTCTTTCACTTCACGCACGGAAGGAATGACATCATGCAGGATCTGCTCAACGTCCAGCACCATTGCCATATTATTGTTATTATCCAGACAGGCGATGCTGGTGATGTTACGCGTGCTGACGCCGGACTCCGCTGCATGAACCTGACTCCAGTCCAGACGCACGATATCTTCTACCGATTCTACCGCAAACGCCTGCGTGCTGCGGGCATACTCAGTGACCAGCAGCAGGTTCAGTCCGGTGGCTGGGGTGCAGCCAGCCACCGCAGGCAGGTCGATAACCGGGATCAACTGACCGCGAATATTGGCCATCCCGAGCAGCGGTGACTTCATACCTGCCGCACGGGTGATGGTGGTCATCGGTACAATTTCACGCAGCTTAAAGACGTTAATACCGAATAACTCTGGCTTATCTTCCTGATGAGCAGACCCCAGACGGAATAACAACAGTTCGAACTTGTTCGATAATGCGAGATTCGCTCTCTCGTCTATCTCTTTTTGAAAGTTATCCATGTCTACCTCAAGGTGATGATTCATTGTTGTCAGCCGGCGCGGGTCAGCACGCGCTCAGGAACGCTGTTGAAAGTTATCGGCAGTGGCAGGGAAAAATACAGGGGGGGGTTGCAGGATTTGTGACCGGGGGAGGTAAATTTGCACGGCGTGCATATCCCATGGCGGGCAGGGCTGCGCCAGAGGAGCCCCTGTGGGATCCGCTGCTGTTAAAACGGCAGGGCCAACGATCGCCGGCCCTGTTCAGTGCTCGTTGCCAGTCTGCTAAACCTGCATGTTCATGATGTCGGTCTCAACTGACTGATAGTTAGGTTAATTCAGGTTGATACGTGGTTTTGCAGATGCATACCGCAAAGTTTAAACGCTCACATCGTCGGGTTTGCGTTGCTTTGCGGTATTTTTTTGTGCAACCAGTGTGCTACTGCTCAAATCACCCGCCCATTACTATCGTAGAGATGAACTACGGCAGCCACGACTATTCCGATCACAGTTAGCTCTGCCAGTGCATCCCCCTCTATCGAATCACCTTCGGTCGTAATCACACAGCGCCCATCAGCTTTCCTATGCCATGCTCACCCAACCACTCATAACACAGCGTTGAGCCATCCCGGGGCTTTATTGCTGCATCGACGACGTACGTCATGCCGTCGTACTCAACCAGTTTCGTGGCGGCAGGGTGGCGGATGAATATGGCGTTAAGGTCGATACGGGGTTCGATATAGTCTTTTGCCGGTGAAGGGAATCCCATCAGTGAACCCTCCCCATGTTGCGAAGGATCCAGTAGTGGTTGTCTGTCCCGTCAGTCGTCTTATCTGTGAAGTCTGGCTGGTAGCGCTCTATCCATGCATTGGCGTCTGAACGGGTAAAGTGCCAGTTGTAGTCACGCAGCTTCTCGATGAAGCTGTCTGTGCTCAGATAGCGATATCCCTTAGGGTTGAGCTGTATGACCGCAACTAAAGCGGCGTGTATGTCTGCTGTGCGTGGCATAGTCACCTCACAAAATAACCGTATAAACATACAGCATTACTTTTTGCTGTAGTCGATCAAGTATAGATATAGTGATATTATTGAGAAACTATCTAAATGTATGTTGTCACGATGATTTTAGCCACCTAACCATGGTCTGATAATGAACAATCACAAAATTCAATCAATACACTATCTCCGCGGCATCGCCGCATTGTTGGTAGTGGGATTTCATGCAAGGCAAATGCTAAATGGAATGTTTGGAATTAAGGATTTAGGCAACTTTTTGCTACTTAACGGGCAGGCAGGAGTAGACCTTTTTTTCATCATAAGCGGTTTCATCATCTCTTACTCAACACACGATAAGGAACGATCTTCTGCTGGCTCTTTTATTTTAAGAAGATTTTTTCGCATTTACCCTGTATTTATAGCATCATTATTATTATGTTATTTAGTCGTCAATTACATTAAACCAATTGAAATATCATCATTAATAAAATCAGCATTGCTAATTCATACCAACTATTCAATGCACGGCCCATTCTTTGGTTATAACGTACTATATACAGCATGGACGCTCACTTATGAACTATATTTTTATATGATATTCGTAATTGCAATGTCTATCAATCATTACCATAGAGTTTTAATTGCATCAGCTCTTCTATTGTTGCCAGGAATTATACTTCAGAGTATTTACAACGATGAAATATCCCTTTCAGGAGACATGCTGTTAAACGGAACTAGCATCACAATGCTTAATTTCTTTGCATCACCAATGTTGATTGAGTTTATATATGGAATGTTATTACATAAACTTGTGAGCAATGTTAATTTAGCAAAACACTCCGGAATTATATTATTCACTTGCCTTTCGTTTGTTTTTATTTGCTATTTTAGCAATTTCAGAATTGGATCCGGTCCGTTAAATTATGGCATGTGGGGGCTAGCAATAATTGTTGGATTGATGCTCTTCGAACAATCCCATGATATCGGAAAGAGTAGAATCCTCACGGTTCTTGGTGATATATCTTACTCACTTTATTTAACGCACGTCATTGTGATTTATGTGATGACATATTACTCTAGTTACGTTCCTATGTATGAAAAAACTAGTGGAATATCCAGGTTTGCATACATGGTATGCGCCTCAGTAACATTTTCTTGGTTAACGTATGAATATCTAGAAAAGCCGTTCATCATGATTGGAAAGAGAATAATAAAAGCGGGCTGGCGTCCAGTCCCAGCCACGAATTCGTTACAATGACGTACCATCACTGATGTTTGCAGGGTCTGAGCCTCGCTTTATTCTCAACCCTGTGCCATCATCCCATAATCTAATAGCCCCAATTCTCAGGAATCCGCCATTCCAGTTCCCGGGAAAGCTAACACATTCAGTCCTGCCCTGGTCAGCATAGATGATTGTTTGCGATCCTAAATTGTTAGCTAATGGCGTCGGCCCAGTTGACTTAAAACCAAACATACGGACGCGAGAGGTATTGTCAGTCTGAAGCGGGACATAGGCGGAACCAACTGCAACGATGAATAGATCATTAATGGTTACCTGCGAATTACCTGAAACAGTTATTGCACTAACACCAGATAAGTTGATGTTGTACGAAGCCTGAAGTCCGTTAAATGTCACTTGGCTATCTACAATAGCGCAAAGTCGTCCATCACCGGAAACCACGGTCAGGTTTTCAATTCCATAAGTGTTAATGTTCACTCCATTGCACCGCGCAATAGAAAAGGCGTAACGTGTTCTCAAATCTTCACTGTAGCAACTAGTCAGAGATGTATAATTCATCTCGGTCAGAATCCAGCTGTACTTGTAGCCAACAATCCCAACACGCTCAAATGTACCTGAAGTACCTGACCCGAGACCGTTCTGTATAGGTGTAACGTTTATACCAACACTGACCTGCTCCCCGTTGATTAACACACCGCGATGTTAGTAATGTCTTCATAAGCCACTTGAGGACATCCCCATGAAGACGCGTTTTTCCGACGAACAGATCATCAGTATTCTCCGCGAGGCCGAAGCCGGAGTTTCTGCCCGTGAGCTCTGCCGTAAGCAC
>NZ_JACYMO010000008.1 GCF_014838825.1 Erwinia persicina
GAACTCAGAAGTGAAACGCCGTAGCGCCGATGGTAGTGTGGGGTCTCCCCATGCGAGAGTAGGGAACTGCCAGGCATCAAATCATTAAGGGCGACATTCGTGTCGCCCTTAAAAATTAAGTGTGCTGATATGGCTCAGTTGGTAGAGCGCACCCTTGGTAAGGGTGAGGTCCCCAGTTCGACTCTGGGTATCAGCACCAGTAATAAAGCGTGAGTTCGGTAAATCAAGAATTTGCCTGGCGGCTTTAGCGCGGTGGTCCCACCTGACCCCATGCCGAACTCAGAAGTGAAACGCCGTAGCGCCGATGGTAGTGTGGGGTCTCCCCATGCGAGAGTAGGGAACTGCCAGGCATCAAATAAAGACGAAAGCCCCGTACGAAAGTGCGGGGCTTTTTTCTTTTTGTTTTCTGCCAGCGCTTAACGGTGCCTGCTAATACCCTGAAATACGAATATAAAAAAAGCCCCGACCAGTGATGGCCGGGGCTTTTTGCTGCTGTCAGTCACGTATACTAGTGGATCACCTGTGACAGGAACGCTCGGGTACGTTCAGACTTAGGATTGGCAAAGAACTCCTGTGGTGGAGCTTCTTCAACGATCTCTCCGCGATCCATAAAGATCACCCGGTCTGCTACGGTACGGGCAAAACCCATTTCGTGGGTAACGCACAGCATGGTCATGCCATCTTCTGCCAGGCCAATCATGGTATCGAGCACTTCTTTCACCATTTCCGGGTCGAGCGCTGAAGTGGGTTCATCGAACAGCATAATTTTCGGCTTCATACACAGCGAACGCGCAATGGCCACGCGCTGCTGCTGGCCGCCGGAGAGCTGTCCTGGAAATTTATGCGCATGTTCGGCAATACGTACGCGCTCCAGGTAATGCATCGCCAGCTCTTCCGCTTCTTTCTTCGGTGTCTTACGTACCCAGATTGGCGCCAGGGTACAGTTCTGCAGCACACTCAGGTGAGGGAAAAGATTAAAGTGCTGAAAGACCATACCCACTTCAGTACGAACGCGTTCAATATTACGCAGATCGTCGTTAAGAAGCGTCCCGTCGACGACGATACGCCCCTGCTGGTGCTCCTCAAGGTGGTTGATACAGCGGATGGTGGTAGATTTTCCAGACCCAGAGGGGCCGCAGAGTACGATACGCTCCCGGGGCTTAACCTTGAGGTTAATGTCTTTCAGGACGTGAAACTGTCCGTACCACTTATTCACATTTTCGAGCGTAATCATCATTGCGTCGTCAGTTGGGGTAATAATTTGCGTCATTTTAAACCTCAGTGCGGCGTACGCCCGGTGTTAAAGCGCTTTTCCAGATACTGGCTGTAGCGCGACATGCTGAAACAGAAAATCCAGTAGACCAACGCAGCGAATACATAGCCCTCGGTCGACATGCCCAACCAGGCGGGATCGACGGTGGCCTGCTGCACGCTACTGAAGAGATCAAACAGGCCGATGATGATCACCAGGCTGGTGTCTTTAAACAAAGCAATGATGGTGTTAACCAGACCAGGGATCACCATTTTCAACGCCTGAGGAAGGATCACCAGCCCCTGTGTTTTCCAGTAGCCCAGTGCCAGTGACTCAGCAGCTTCATACTGTCCCTTCGGCAGAGCCTGAAGCCCGCCACGCACCACTTCGGCGACGTAGGCCGACTGGAAGAGGATGACACCGACCAGCGCGCGGATAAGCTTATCGATGGAGCTGCCTTCTGCCATAAACAACGGCAGCATCACCGATGACATAAACAGAACGGTGATCAACGGTACACCACGCCAGAATTCGATAAACAGAACGCACAGCGTGCGGAGCACCGGCATGCGGGAGCGCCGACCCAGAGCCAGCAGGATGCCGAGGGGTAATGCCCCGGCAATACCCACTGAGGCAATAATCAGGGTCAGGGTCAGTCCGCCCCACTGGCGCGTTTCAACACGCTCGAGCCCGAGGAAGCCACCATAAAGCAGGAACCAGACGGTAACCGGATAGATCACCGCCCAGGCAGCGATATAGGTTCCCCGGCGCGGCAGGCGTTTCAGGAACATCGGAACAATTGACACCAGGCCAATGATCAGTGCCAGGTTGATGCGCCAGCGGAGCTCATGGGGATATAAGCCATACATAAACTGGCCAAAGCGTGCATGAATAAACACCCAGCATGCGCCGTCCTTTGTACAGTCTGCACGGGTTTCACCCAACCAGTTCGCCTGAAACACCAGCCAGTTTAGCGCCGGAGGGATAACGGCCCATATCACCCACAGACAAAACAGCGTCAGCAAGGTGTTACCGATACTGGAGAACAGATTTTTTCTTGCCCATCCAACGGCACGCGACAGCGTGTTCGGGACGACTGCGGGCGTTTCATGAGTGGTTATCGTCATAATCCGTTCTCTTAGCGCTCAATAAGGGCGATTTTGCGGTTGTAGATGTTCATTAACAGCGAAATCGACAGGCTGATAATGAGATAGACACCCATAGTGATAGCAATGGTCTCAATGGCCTGACCCGTCTGATTCAGCACCGTACCGGCAAACAGAGACACCATATCGGGATACCCAATCGCTGCGGCCAGCGAGGAGTTCTTGACGATATTGAGGTACTGACTGGTCAGCGGAGGGATAATCACCCGCATGGCCTGCGGAATGATCACCTGGCGCAGGGTGACTGGATGAGGTAAACCGAGAGAACGCGCAGCCTCATGCTGTCCGTGCGGCACAGACTGGATCCCGGAACGGATAACTTCGGCAATAAATGACGACGTGTAAATCGACAGCGCCAGCGTTAATGCTGCCAGCTCCGGGATCAGCACGAATCCGCCGCGGAAATTGAAGCCACGCAGTTCCGGAATATCCCAGTGCATCGGGCGACCTGCAAACAGTGTTGCTATCAGAGGAAACACGACCAGCATCGCGATGGCCACGGGCCACGTCCGTCGTAGCTGACCGGTTTTCAACTGATGCTGCCTGTTGTAGCGAAACACTCCCCAGGCAATGAGCAGCGCCAGCACCAGGGCGGCCAGGAATGGCCCGGTACCCGGCACATATTCAGGCCACGGAATATACAGACCGCGATTACTGATGTAGGCAAGGTCAAAAGCATTAAGTGCCTGGCGCGGACCCGGCAGATTACGTAATACCGCAAAGTACCAGAAGAAGATCTGCAACAGCGGAGGGATATTACGGAACGTCTCAATATAGATGTTGGACAGCTTGCGCAGCAGCCAGTTGTCAGACAGGCGTGCCAGCCCGATAAAAAAGCCAAGCAAGGACGCAAAGACGATACACAACGCAGAAACCAGCAGAGTATTTGTCAGCCCGACCAGGAACACGCGAGCGTAAGTATCGGATTCAGTGTAATCGATCAGATGCTGGACGATACCAAAGCCAGCACTACGTTCAAGGAAACTAAAACCGGATGTAATGCCCCGGTTGGCCAGGTTAATGATGGTGTTGTGTATCAGGTAACCCGCAACGGCAAGCACTGCGACTATCGCAATGATCTGGTAAAGCCAGGCGCGAACCGCAGGATTACTGAATGAAAAATCCCTTTTTACGGTTGGGCGTTGAGACATGGTGAGACCTCAGTGACGAAAATTCTGGCATGGGCACCGGCAGACCGGTGCCCTGTAATCAAGGGAATTAACGTACTGGTGGCGCGTACTGAATACCGCCCTGGTTCCACAGTGCATTCTGACCGCGTGCAATTTTCAGCTGGCTGTCTTTACCGACATTACGGTCAAACACCTCCTGATAGTTGCCCACCTGTTTGATAATGTTGTAAGCCCACTTGTTGTCCAGCTTCAGGTCTTTGCCGAAGTCGCCTTCTGCGCCCAGCAGGTGCGCCATATCTGGTGTTGAGGGCTTCGCGGTCATCTCATCCACGTTTTTAGAGGTAATGCCCATCTCTTCCGCGTTCAGCATGGCGAACAGCGACCACTTAACAATCGTATACCAGTCATCATCACCGCGACGCACAACCGGGCCCAGAGGCTCTTTCGAGATCACTTCTGGCAGGACGATGAATTCACTCGGTTTACCCAGCTTGATTCTCAGTGCATACAGCTGAGACTGGTCGGAAGCCAGCGTATCGCAACGGCCAGTATCCAGTGCCTTAGCTGACTCATCAGAACGGTCAAAGGTGACCGGCGTGTACTGCATTTTGTTCGCTTTAAAGTAGTCCGCCACGTTCAGCTCGGTATCGGTACCGGCCTGGATACACACGGTGGCCCCATCCAGCTCTTTGGCGCTTTTCAGGCCTGCCTTCTGGTGGGTCAGGAAGCCGATACCGTCGTAATAGTTTACGCCAGCAAAGATGAAGCCCATGCCGCCGTCGCGGGAGGAAGTCCAGGTGGTATTACGCGAAAGAATATCGACCTCACCGGACTGCAACGCAGTGAAACGCTCTTTCGCGGTCAGCGGGGTATATTTTACCTTCGTAGCATCACCAAATACCGCCGCTGCCGCTGCACGGCAAACATCCACATCGATGCCGGTAAACTTGCCGTTGGAATCGGCATATGAGAAACCCGGAAGACCGTCACTGATACCGCACTGCACGAATCCTTTCTTTTTAATGGCATCCAGTGTCGTACCTGCATGAGCCTGATTCGCCAGGCTAAACAGCGTAGCGGCGGCAATCATCGTGGAGAGCATCATCTTTTTCATAAAGCATCCTGTGTGGCGGATTTATATTGTTATGTTTAGTGCACGCTCTGGTGCACTTTTCCTGTCTGTGGCCGGAGGCCATTCACTGCTTTGCAAAGGCAATGCCAGATTTGCAGAGCGCTGAATTTGTTGAAAAGCGTTACTGATAATGGGAGGTTTATTACAAGCTGTATTAATATCGCGCACCAGGAAGGGGCAAAAATAGTCATGATGGTCACAAATAGTGCATTTAGTTTCACTATATGGAAGCAATGTGAGGATGGTTGCAGATTTGTTATTTAAGTGTAAATTTTGTTGCGAAGACCAGCGCCATCAGGCGCTGGTGGGGAAGAGAACAGGGGTTATACTTTAATACCGCGATCAGTACAGGGAACTGGCTCCGGCAGGACGGGTCTTAAAGCGGCGGTGTAGCCACATGTACTGGGAGGGCGCACGCATAATCTCGCGTTCAATAACCCGGTTCATGTATTCGGCTGCTTCCTGCTCACTTTCAATCGGATAATCCTTCAGTTCGGGCTGGATCACCAACTCATAACCGCTGCCGTCTTCCTTACGGATCAGCACGACGGTGATCAGCGCAGGCTTTGCCATGCGTGCCAGCATCCAGGTACCGCTGGTGGTTGCGGCTTCCGGCACGGCAAACAGCGGCGCAAATACGCTGCCTTTCGGACCGTAGTCCTGGTCCGGTGCAAACCATACCGCTTCACCCTGCTTCAGGGCCTGTACCATACCGCGCAGATCGCGGCGATTAATCATCGCTTTGTTCGAACGCATACGACCTTTGGTCTGCACCCACTCCATCAGTTTATTGTTGTGCGGGCGGTACATCGCCATCATCGGCTGGCAGAGGCCCATCGCACGTCCGCCTAATTCCAGCGACATAAAGTGTACGCCGATAATCAGGGCTCCCTTGCCATCCGTCTGGGCGGCTTTCAGATTATTGAGACCGTTAACGGTAAACCAGCGTTTCACCCGGCGATCGGACCAGAACCATGCCATGCCGGTTTCCAGCAAGCCCATGCCGAGAGATTCAAAATTCCCGACAATACAACGTTCAAGCTGCTGCTCATCCATATCCGGGAAACAGAGTTCAAGGTTACGGCGGGCAATGGAAACACGGCGCTTCATAAAGCGCATGGAAGTACGTCCCATCCAGGTACCCAATTTGTTCAGCACGGGATAGGGCAGTTGGACCAGCAGAAATAACACGCTGACACCAAACCAGGTGAGCCAGTAGCGCGGACGTAAAAAGCTCCTCTGGAATTTTTGTGGCTGCTTCATATTTACTCATTCAGACATTAAGGGCGGGACCTGTAACGCAAAGTGAGGAAAGTCAGCTGCGATACACTCAATCAGACACCCGTTCAGGACTATGGTTTACTCACATTCTGTTCTTGACCAGAATTTACATTCGTAAGGGAGTGCGTACTGCGGTCAAATCGGTGAGGTTTTTCAGCGGAAGTACCTCCATCTTATGTAAAGGCACACAGATTACCCGTTACACAGGGAAAGATGGATGGGAAGTTTCCTATCAGGCGTTGCCTGGGTCTCCTGCTCTCTGACTGTGGAACAAGCGCATCGCCCGTTGCGATACGTTATCAATAAAAAAGCGCTTAAACCATAGGGATAAGCGCTTTAGATACAACATGATAGCCAGAGGCTATTAGTTCATGCCGTATTTTTTCAGTTTCTTACGCAGTGTACCGCGGTTGATGCCCATCATCAGGGCTGCACGGGTCTGGTTGCCACGGGTGTATTGCATCACCATGTCCAACAGAGGCTGTTCTACTTCAGCCAGTACCAGCTCATACAGATCATTTACATCCTGACCATTCAGTTGAGCAAAATAGTTCTTCAGTGCCTGTTTGACCGAATCACGAAGTGGCTTTTGGGTCACCTGATCCTGTGAATTTACGGTAGATACGGTCAGTACGTCAGAATTTACGCGTTGTTCGAACATAGTTCTGTCAGCTCTTTATTTCTAATTACGCAAGATTTTCGAAGTATGCCTCCAACGCCTCCAGCTGTTCGCTGGCATCCTCTATGGCGTTGAATGTGCGCCGAAACTGGTCGTTTGGGGCGTGCTCCTGCAGATACCAGGAGACGTGCTTTCGGGCAATACGGTATCCTTTGCGGTGACCATAAAAGTCGTGCAGTTCCCGTAAGTGCCCGATGAGCAAGCGCTTTACTTCAGCCAGTGGCATCGGTGCCAGCAGCTCCCCAGTGTCCAGATAGTGCTGGATTTCCCGGAAGATCCACGGTCTTCCCTGAGCCGCCCGTCCTATCATCAGGGCATCAGCCCCCGTATAGTCAAGTACGGCTCTGGCTTTGTGCGGGTCAGTAATGTCTCCATTCGCGATAACCGGAATGGATACGTTCTGCTTAACTGTCCGAATGCTGTCGTACTCAGCTTCGCCGTTGAACAAACACGCGCGAGTGCGTCCGTGAATTGTCAGGGCCTGAATACCACAACGCTCAGCCAATTGGGCAATCTCTACACAGTTGCGGTTGTCGCTGTCCCAGCCAGTGCGAATCTTTAAGGTGACCGGTACGTCGACTGCATTCACCACAGCCAGGAGGATAGACCTCACCAGCTCAGGATGTTGCAGCAGCGCGGAGCCTGCCATCTTGCGATTCACTTTTTTAGCGGGACAACCCATATTGATGTCGATCACCTGCGCACCTGATGCTGCATTGATGCGTGCGGCTGCCGCCATCTCTTCCGGGTCACAACCGGCAATTTGCACGGTACGAATACCAGGTTCGTCACTGTGTACCATACGCAACCGCGACTTATCGCTGCCCCAGACTTCAGGGTTTGACGACATCATCTCGGAAACAGTCATACCAGCGCCCATTGCATAGCAAAGGGTCCTGAATGGCCTGTCTGTTATCCCGGCCATCGGGGCTGCAATCAAACGATTACGAAGCTGGTGATTTCCTATGCGCATGAAAAAAAAGTGACCATAGTGTGTCCGCAAGGCGGCGTATATTACGCATTTTTTCAGGAAGATGAAAGGCCAAACTTTGAACAATCCGCTGATGCCGATCAAGGAACCACCGTACTCGTCAGGGGTATTTATTTAATAGTCATATAAAACAATGAATTAAAAAAATATGACGAAATTGTGTACAAAGATTTTTCTTTTTTTGTGACCCAGTTAGCAACATAAATCACGTCAGTTTGCCTGTTATTCGAGACATATGACGTGATGAACGGGCTGATGCAGCTTATCTGGGCTGCATCAGCGGTTTATTTTAACGACGAATTCCGGTGATGCGGCACCACTCTTCTTTTTCCGCCACCGGATCCAGTGTAAAGGTATCCGCATAGGCTTCACACACACTCTCTGCCTGGCTGGCGAGAACCCCGGACAAGCCGAGATGGCCGCCATTTTTCGGCAAGACGCTAATCAGCGGTGCCAGTTCACGCAGCGGGCCGGCAAGGATATTTGCTACCACCACGTCAGCACTGAGATTATCTGGCTGTTCGTGTGGCAGATAGAGCGACAGACGCTCGGACACGCCGTTGCGCTGTGCATTGTCACGGCTGGCCTGAATGGCCTGCGGATCGATATCAATACCGATAGCGGCAGCGGCACCGAGTTTCAGGGCGGCAATGGCGAGAATACCGGAACCACAGCCGAAGTCGATCACGGTTTTACCCGTCAGATCGAGACCATCCAGCCAGGTCAGACACAGCGAGGTCGTCGGGTGAGTGCCGGTACCAAATGCCAGACCGGGGTCCAGCATCACGTTGACGGCCGCAGGATCGGGAACGTCACGCCAGCTCGGGCAGATCCACAGACGCTGGCCGAAGCGCATCGGATGGAAGTTATCCATCCACTCGCGCTCCCAGTCTTTGTCTTCAATTTGCTCGATTTTATGATGAAAATCGGTGCCTAACAGCGGGTGATGCTCAAGGCCGGCAATCACTCCCGGCATGTCAGTTTCGGCATCAAACAGCCCAATCACGTCAGTATCTCCCCACAAACGGGTTTCGCCCGGCAGCGGTTCAAAGACCGGGTTGTCGTGGGTGTCCTGGAAAGTGACCGACACCGCGCCGTTTTCAATCAGTGCGTCGCCCAGGTCTTCAGCCTGCGCACCGGTGGTATTCAACTTCATTTGTATCCAGGGCATTTTCAATCTCTTCCATCAATCAGGGGGGAGGCAGTCGTCGTGACAGGGTCAGAATGGCCAAAACGATTGCCAATAATAAAGGCCAGCAGGCTAAGAAGCAGGGCCGGTACGATCGGGTGGAAACCCCAGGGTTGCAGCGACAGGGTGGCCAGCAGGGTGTAACAGGCTGCACCTGTCATCATGCTGCTCAGTGCGCCCGCCGCGTTGGCTTTCTCCCAGTACAGCCCCAGCACCAGTGGCCAGAGGAACACCGCTTCCAGCCCGCCAAAGGCCAGCAGGTTGAGCCAGATAATCATCTCTGGTGGATTCCAGGCAGCCACCAGCAGCAGCAGGCCCAGAATTAGCGTCACCAGCGAGGAGAGACGTTTGAGCAGCGGCTCATTATCCAGCTGATGCGGCCGCATACGCAGATAGAGATCTTTAACGATCGTTGCCGACGATTGTAGCAGTTGGGCATTGATGGTGGACATGATCGCCGCCATCGGCGCGGCAAGAAAGATCCCGGCTGCCAGCGGCGGCAGAACATGGATCATCAGCGTTGGGATCACCTGGTCCGGGATCGCTAAGTCCGGGATCACCGCCCGTCCCAGGGCACCTGCGAGGTGCATACCAAACATCAGCACTGTCACCACCACGGTACCCAGCAGGATCGCCCGATGCACGGCCTTGCTGTCTTTATAGGAGATGCAGCGTACCGCCGTGTGCGGCAGACCGATGACGCCGAAGCAGACCAGCACCGAGAAAGAGGCCAGGAACGTGGGGGAGAGAATATCATCCACGCCAGTAGCCGACACCAGCTGCGGATCGATGTGTTGCAGGGTTTCGACTGCCTGGTGCATTCCGCCTGCCGCCTGAATGACAGCGAACAGTAACAGGAAGGTGCCTGCCAGCATCACCAGCCCCTGCATGGCATCGTTGAGTACGCTGGCGCGGAAGCCGCCAAACGCCGTATACAGCGCGATAGAGACGCCAAAGATCAGCAGCCCGGTGTTGTAAGGAATGCCGGCGGCCGTTTCCAGCAGGCGTGCACCACCAATAAACTGCACGGTCATGGCACCGATAAAGGCCACCAGCAGGCTGATGCTGGCCAGCCATACAAGCAGCGGACTGCGATAGCGCGCATACAGCATATCGTTGAGGGTGACGGCATTATAGCGTCTGGCCAGAATGGCAAATTTCTTGCCAAGGATACCCAGCGACAGCCAGACGGCGGGCACCTGCACCATCGACAGCAGCACCCAGCCCAGACCGTATTTATAGGCCGCTCCGGGGCCGCCAATAAACGAGCTGGCGCTGATATAGGTGGTGGTCAGGGTCATGGCCAGTACGAAGCCACCCATTGAGCGGCTGCCGAGGAAATACTCACTCAGGAAACTGCCCTCACGGCGCTGGCGCATGGCATAAACAGAGAGGCCGGCGACCAGCAGCAGATAGCCAATCAGAGGCAAAATAATGTCAAGCTTCACCGTCGTCCTCCAGGGAGATATCGCGGAAGATGACGCGAACCATCAGCCAGCAAAGAAAAATAAACACACCCGGTACCAGCAGACAGGCCATTTCAAACCAGTGCGGCAGACCGGTCATACCGGGTTTATCATCCGGCAGCCAGCCCGACAGCGCCCAACAGGCAAGGTAAGCCACCGCCAGCCAGAAGGCCCAGCGTGCTTCACGGTGTGCTTGCAGAAAGCGTTTTTCCATCCGTTTCTCCCTCAGGGTTACGACAAGGACAGATAAAAAGAAGGGAATTTTACGACAGGATGCGCATTTGCCCAGCGATATCTTGCAAAAGTAGCGGAATGGGGGCAGAGAAAAGTGGGCCTGACGATACAGGCCCACTGAACAGCGGCTAATTACTTCTCTTGCAGGCCGAGTTTTTTCTCCAGATAGTGGATATTAGTGCCACCGTGCTGGAAGTTCTCGTCTGACATGATTTTCATCTGCAGTTCGATATTGGTTTTAATCCCGTCGATGATCAGCTCAGCCAGCGCATTTTTCATGCGTGAAATGGCCACATCACGGTTTTCGCCAAAGGTAATCAGTTTGCCAATCATCGAGTCATAGTACGGCGGCACGCTATAGCCTGCGTAGATATGAGACTCCCAGCGCACACCAAAGCCACCAGGTGCATGGAAGCGGGTGATTTTGCCGGGGCTTGGCAGGAAGGTGTTGGCATCTTCGGCATTGATACGGCATTCCACCGCATGACCGCGAATGATCACTTCTTCCTGCTTGATTGACAGCGGCTGACCGGCTGCAATGCGCAGCTGTTCTTTGATCAGGTCAACGCCGGTAATCATCTCGGTCACCGGATGTTCAACCTGGATGCGGGTGTTCATCTCAATAAAGTAGAACTCACCGTTCTCGTACAGGAACTCGAAGGTACCTGCACCCCGATAGCCGATATCAATACAGGCTTTCGAGCAGCGTTCGCCAATGTAGCGACGCATCTCTTCAGTAATACCCGGTGCAGGTGCTTCTTCCACAACTTTCTGGTGACGGCGCTGCATAGAGCAGTCACGTTCTGCCAGATAGATAGCGTTGCCCTGACCGTCAGCCAAAATCTGAATTTCGATATGGCGTGGGTTTTCCAGGTATTTTTCCATGTACACCATGTCGTTATTGAAAGCCGCTTTGGCTTCCGCTTTCGTCATGTTGATGGACTGTTCCAGGTCTTTGTCGCCGCGAACGACGCGCATACCACGACCACCGCCGCCGCCAGAGGCTTTGATGATCACCGGATAGCCGATACGTTTCGCGAAGGCACGGTTTTTATCCATGTCTTCGGTTAACGGGCCGTCAGAGCCTGGCACGGTCGGAACACCGGCTTTCTTCATCGCGGTAATCGCGGACACTTTATCGCCCATCAGGCGGATGGTGTCGGCTTTCGGTCCGATGAAGATAAAGCCAGAACGCTCTACCTGTTCGGCAAAGTCAGCATTTTCAGACAGGAAGCCGTAGCCAGGGTGAATCGCGACTGACCCGGTGATCTCAGCGGCTGAAATCAGCGCCGGGATATTCAGGTAGCTTTTCACTGACGGTGGCGGACCAATACACACGGTTTCATCAGCCAGCAGCACGTGTTTCAGATCACGGTCAGCCGTAGAGTGCACGGCAACCGTTTTGATGCCCAGTTCTTTACAGGCGCGGAGAATGCGCAGCGCGATTTCACCACGGTTAGCAATTACAATTTTATCAAGCATGGCTCGCCTCGTTATTCGATGACTACCAGCGGCTCGTCAAACTCAACAGGTTGACCGCTTTCGACCAGAATCGCTTTCACAATGCCGGATTTATCGGCTTCGATCTGGTTCATCATTTTCATCGCTTCAACGATGCACAGGGTATCACCGGCGTTAACTTTCTGACCCACTTCCACGAAGGCTTTCGCATCCGGGCTTGGGGTACGGTAGAAAGTACCAACCATTGGGGAACGTACGATATGGCCACTGATCTCAGCAGCGGCAGGCGCTTCCATTGCCGGAGCGGTAGCCGGAGCAACGGCATTAGCCAGTGCTGGCTGCTGCTGCATCATTGGCGCCGCATAGGCCTGCTGCATCATCGGGTAACCGACGTTAACCGGTGCACGGCTGATGCGAACAGACTCTTCGCCTTCAGAGATTTCCAGTTCAGCGATGCCTGATTCTTCAACCAGTTCGATCAGTTTTTTAATCTTACGAATATCCATGAGTGTGGTTCCGTACTCTGTTTAATTAGATGGTGACAGGCGTTTAACTGCCGTCTGTAAAGCCCAGGAATAACCGTCGACGCCAAGTCCACAGATCACGCCGGCAGAAATATCAGAAAGATACGAATGATGGCGAAAGGGCTCACGGGCATGAACGTTTGACAGATGAACTTCGATAAACGGGATGTTCACTGCCAGCAGCGCGTCACGCAGTGCCACGCTGGTGTGGGTAAATGCCGCCGGGTTAATGACGATATAATCGACATTGCCTTTTGCCTCATGTATGCGATCGATGAGCGCATATTCCGCATTTGACTGGAGATGGCTCAAAGTGACGTTCAGCGCATTCGCCTGCGCGGTCAGATCGCTGACAATATCTGCCAGCGTGCTATGACCGTACTTTTCAGGCTCACGGGTCCCCAGCATGTTGAGGTTGGGGCCGTTCAAAAGCAGTACGTGCAACTTGTCGGTCATCTTGCTGCTATCTCCTGCGATAATAAAGGCATCGCACAAAATACATCGCAAACGCCGGTTTGTCACCTTTTCAGATGAAATTTGACGAAAGCAACCGTATGAAGTCGGGCATTATAATGATATCAACGCAATTAGCAGCTAAATACTGGTCGTATCAGCGAAGATGATCAACCACGCCAGGGAAAAAAGGCGTAGTTGATTGCTGAAGATGCGGGGCAGGACACAGTTATCGGCTGCGGCCAGGCAACCATTTACGCAGTTTTTTGTATCGCCATGCCAGCAAGATCCCGGCAATTAACGCATAAATCCACGGCTGGGGCGACAGGGTTTTGACGGACCAGAGATAATGAACCGGTGCCAGTATGGCCACCAGATAGACGGCATTATGCAACGTCTGCCATTTTTTCCCCAGTTTACGCTGCGCACGCTGGAAGGAGGTGGCGGCCAGCAGGAGCAGGATCGCCCAGCAAATAATCCCGAGTGTCAGGTAAGGACGTGAGATCAGCTCCGATCCCAGCAGGCCAAGGTTGCTGATCCCGAGCTCCAGCAGGGAATAGCTCACCAGGTGGAGCGTGGCCCAGGCAAAACACCATAAGCCCAGCAGGCGGCGTACGCGGATCAACAGTGGCTGTTTACCGTAGCGTGCCAGTGGTGTCACGGCCAGAGAGGCCAGCAAAAACTTCAGCGCCATTCTGCCGGTGAAATGCTGGATATCTTTTGCCGGGTCGGTGCTGAACCAGCCCTGATCGATCGACAGCAGCAACCACAGCAGCGGCAAAAAACCCGCCAGGTGCAGTAGCACTTTTAAGCCCGTAATCTGTTTCAGCGACAGGCGGACCATCTCAGAAGTTCTCCCGCAGATCGAGCCCACGGTAAAGAGAAGCCACCTGGTCGGCATAGCCATTAAACAGCAGGGTAGGCTGTCGTTTCACATCCAGAATACCGCCTGAGCCGATAAAACGTTCCGTTGCCTGCGACCAGCGCGGATGGTCGACATGCGGATTCACATTGGCAAAGAAACCGTATTCATTGCCGGCAAGCTGATTCCAGGTCGTGGGCGGCATATCTTTAACGAGAGTGATTTTGACAATCGATTTGATGCCTTTAAAACCGTATTTCCAGGGAACGGTCAGGCGGATCGGTGCCCCGTTTTGCGGAGGCAGTGCTTTACCGTAAACGCCGGTGGTTAGGAGCGTCAACGGGTGCATTGCTTCATCCAGTCGCAGTCCTTCAACATAAGGGTAATCCAGGCCTCCGCCGATAAAGCGATCCTGCTGGCCGGGCATCTGGTCCGGGGCATACAGCGTCTGGAAGGCCACATAACGGGCATTGCTGGTGGGTTCAGCCGCCTTAAGTAACTTACCCAGCTCAAAGCCAATCCACGGGACAACCATCGACCAGGCTTCCACGCAGCGCATACGGTAGATGCGTTGTTCCTGGGGGAAGCGCTTAAAAATATCATCCATATCCAGCGTCATGGGTTTTCCCACTTCGCCGCCAATCTCTATTTTCCAGTCGGTCGTTTTCAGCGTGCCGGCGTTAGCGGCCGGATCGGCTTTATCCAGTCCGAATTCGTAGAAGTTGTTATAGCCGCTGACTTTATCTTCCGGCGTCAGGGCGAGGTCAGACTGATACTGCGGCGGCTTGGTGAAATCGAGAGGCTTGCCCGCCGGGGCCGGGGGACGGTCGTTGCCCTTAAACCAGGACAGCACGTCCGCGCGGGCCGCGGTCGGCAGTGAAAGGGCCGCAGCGCTCAGGCCAAGGGTCTTGAGCAGCGTTCTGCGGCGGGTATTAAAAATGCTTTCCGGCGTGACATCATTTTCAGTCAGTTTATTAATGGCTTTCATCGGCGACCCTTGCACTTGGTGGGGTAATAATGTTGAGCATGGCGCAGAGCCGGACAATACGCTAATTGTGGGCGAAAAATGTGAAATTTCCTGGATGCCTGCCCCTGCCGTCAGGCCGGGGCAGGCCGGGATCAGCGGATGCGTACCAGCGTGCGCCCGGTGCTCTGGTTATTCAGAAGTTTTTCGGCGGCGGAGGCCGCTTCGGTCAGGGGAACCTCTGTCGTCGCCTGTTGATAAAATGCGGGGGGCAGGGCTTTTACCAGCCGCTTCCAGGCGTCACGACGGCGCGGTGCCGGCGTCATTACCGAATCCACACCCTGCAGACGAACGTTGCGCAGGATAAACGGCATTACGCTGGTGGGCAGGGCAAAGCCACCAGCCAGGCCGCACGCCGCTACCACCCCGCCGTAATTCATCTGCGCCAGTACGCTCGCCAGCACCCGATCGCCCACGGTATCCACGGCTCCGGCCCAGCGCTGCTTTTCCAGCGGCCGGGATTCCGCGCTAAACGTACTGCGCGGCAGCACCGCCTGTGCGCCGAGCTGAAGCAGATAATCATGAGTGGACTCGCGCCCGCTGACGGCAACCACGCGATAACCCAACGCACTGAGCAGCGCCACGGCAGTGCTCCCAACGCCCCCGCTGGCACCCGTCACCAGCACCTCACCGCTCTCTGGCGTAATACCGCCTTCCTCCAGCGCCATGACACACAACATGGCAGTAAAACCGGCCGTGCCGATAATCATCGCCTTGCGCCCGTCCATGCCTTCCGGCATGGGGACCAGCCAGTCAGCATTAACCCGCGCCTGTTCGGCCAGCCCCCCCCAATGATTTTCACCTACGCCCCAACCGGTTAACAGTACCTGCTGACCACTGTGGAAACGGGGATCGCTGCTGGTATGCACTTTACCGGCGAAGTCGATGCCCGGCACCATCGGGAACTGGCGGATAATTTTTCCCTTTCCGGTGATCGCCAGGGCATCTTTATAGTTAATGCCGGACCAGTCGATATCGACGGTCACCTCGCCTGGGGGGAGGCTGTCTGCGCTTATCATCTTCACGGTCGCGGTGGTTATACCTTCTGCCTGCTCCAGAACCAGTGCCTGCATGAGAATCTCCTGAAATAGTGGGGGTATTAATTAAAATAGGACTTAACGGGACTATACTCCTCAAAATCCGGTTTTATCTGACGCCGGGCAAGCAATCGGACGGTGGGGTGTGGTATTTTTCTCCACCGGCGCTTACCGGCAAAGGCTTTTATCTGGTCATTAACAATACGGTTGCGGTTCGTTGTTAATGATGTCCCGACTACCGCAGCTATATGGGCACAAGGATGCGATTAACCACCAAGCTCTCTGCGATTATTACCCTGCTGTGTTCACTGGCCATGTTACTGATGCTGGTGGGCAGTGTGCTCAGTTTCTTTTACCTCAGCAATCAGAGGGCAGAACATCGGATCCAGCGGATGGCTGACGATGTTGATACGGCGTTACAGACTCAGTCACCCCAACAGATTGAGCAGTGGCTCAGCCATGTGATGAATCCCCTGCAAATCGAACATATCGTGATGGAGCAGGGCGGTAAGCGTCTTTTTCAGGTGACCCGCCGTCAGCAGCCGCTGCTGGATGATGAACCCAATCGCTACCGCGAAATGCACCTCCCTCTCTCCCGGCACCCTGAGATGACGCTGCGTGTCCAGTGGGTCGATTCAACCCGTACCTGGTTTTCCTCCTTAATCGGTACAACCAGCCTGTCGCTGATGCTGGGCGTCGTGGTGATTATGACTTTGCTGCTCTTCCAGGCCCGCCGCTGGCTTAACCGACAGCTGCAGGGTATGGAGCGCCTTGAGGAGCGGGCAGGTGCCATCATCAAGGGGGAACGCCTGACCGTCAGGCCCGGCTCTGTCCACGAGTGGCCCGCGAAAGCCAGCAGCGCCATTGACCTGCTGCTGGCCGACTTAAAAGAGGCCGGTGAGCAGCACAACCGTATTGATACGCTGATCCGTTCCTTTGCGGCACAGGACGCCCGTACCGGCCTGAATAACCGCCTGTTTTTTGATAACCAGCTCACCACGCTGCTGGAAGATCCTGAGGCCGTAGGCACACACGGTATGGTGATGATCATCCGCCTGCCGGACTTCGATACCCTGCGCGAACGCTGGGGCCACGCCCAGGTACAGGAGTATCTGTTTGCGCTGGTCAATATGCTGTCGACGTTTGTGCTGCGCTATCCGGGGGCTTTACTGGCACGTTATTTTCGCAGTGATTTTGCGGTGCTGTTGCCGCACCGCAGCGTGAAAGATGCCGACAGTATCGCTTCACAGCTGATCAAAGCGGTTGATACCCTGCCCTCCACGCGCATGGTGGATCGTGAAGACATGATCCATATCGGCATCAGCGGCTGGCACAGCGGCCAGACCACCCAGCAAGTGATGGAAAATGCCGAACTGGCAACCCGTCAGGCCACGCTGCAGGGGGGGAATAACTGGTCAGTGGGAGAAGGGGCGCAGCAGGACTTTGCGCGCGGCAGCGTGAAGTGGCGCACTTTACTGGAAAATACCCTGAATCGTGGCGGGCCAAGGCTCTATCAGAAACCTGCGGTGAACGCGAAAGGCGAGGTCTATCACCGCGAAATGATGCCGCGCATCTTCGACGGTGAAAAAGAGCTGCTGGCGGCGGAGTATCTGCCCATGATGCAGCAGCTGGGGTTGGCCGAACGCTATGACCGTCAGATGGTCAAGCGTATCCTGGCGTTGATCGCGCTGTGGCCGGAGGAAACGCTGGCTATCCCCCTGACACTGGATGCTTTATTGCAGCGTTCCTTCCAGAACTGGCTGCGCGACAGCTTGCTCCAGTGCACTAAATCACAAAGAAAACGTATTTTATTTGAACTTGCGGAAGCGGATGTGTGTCAACACATCAGCCGTTTAGAGCCGGTGTTCCGATTACTCTATGGTTTCGGCTGTAGCGTAGTGGTCAATCAGGCGGGTCTGACCGTGGTCAGTACGGCGTATATCAAGCAGTTCCAGGTGCGGCTGATCAAGCTTCATCCTGGTCTGGTGCGTAATATCAACCGTCGCACTGAGAACCAGTTGTTTGTGCAGAGCCTGCTTGAAAGTAGTAAGCAGACTTCTACCCAGGTTTTTGCCGCTGGTGTTCGCTCACGCGAAGAGTGGCAAACGCTGGTGGAGCTGGGTGTTACCGGGGGACAGGGCGACTTTTTCGCGCCCTCGCAGCCGGTGGACAGCAGCGTGAAAAAATATTCGCAAAGATATCGAGTTTAGTCTCACGTCAGCCAGGTTTTCACGTAGAATACCCGGGCGATAGTGGTTCGAAGCGGCTTTCTCGCCGGCCGAGGCGAAACTGAACTGTTAATGTTTATGTATGTTATGTCCGCCAGATTGTCCAAAACCCGTGCAGAACGCCTGATTACTGGCGTCTGCGGCGCCATCTGCAGACCAGGTTGTGACGCTGGCGCGAGATAGCATGATTTTTCACCGGAGCAGAACGTTTTTGCGCCTTGTCGCTGCTTCGTGTGGTTGGTAAAGTAAGCGGATTTTATTTTCCGCCCCCAGCTTGCAGGATTATCCTTTAGTATGTTTAAAAAATTCCGTGGCATGTTTTCCAACGACTTGTCCATCGACCTGGGTACAGCCAATACCCTGATTTACGTGAAAGGGCAGGGCATTGTGCTGAACGAGCCTTCCGTCGTTGCTATCCGTCAGGATCGTGCCGGCTCCCCAAAGAGCGTAGCGGCAGTCGGTCATGACGCAAAACAGATGCTGGGGCGTACGCCCGGCAATATCGCAGCTATTCGCCCAATGAAAGATGGCGTTATTGCCGACTTCTTTGTGACCGAAAAAATGCTGCAGCACTTTATCAAGCAGGTCCACAGCAACAGCTTTATGCGCCCAAGTCCGCGCGTGCTGGTGTGTGTGCCCGTGGGAGCGACCCAGGTTGAGCGTCGTGCCATCCGTGAATCGGCACAGGGTGCCGGTGCGCGCGAAGTGTTTCTGATTGAAGAGCCGATGGCCGCCGCTATCGGTGCTGGCCTGCCGGTATCTGAAGCAACCGGTTCCATGGTCGTGGATATCGGTGGCGGTACTACGGAAGTCGCGGTGATCTCGCTAAATGGCGTGGTTTACTCCTCTTCCGTACGTATCGGTGGTGACCGCTTCGATGAAGCGATCATTAATTATGTGCGCCGTAATTACGGCTCTCTGATTGGTGAAGCCACCGCAGAGCGTATCAAACACGAAATCGGTTCCGCCTATCCGGGTGACGAAGTCCGCGAGATAGAAGTGCGCGGCCGTAACCTGGCGGAAGGGGTTCCGCGTGGTTTTACACTGAATTCCAACGAAATTCTGGAAGCGCTGCAGGAGCCGTTAACCGGTATCGTGAGCGCGGTCATGGTCGCACTGGAGCAGTGCCCACCAGAGCTGGCGTCTGATATCTCAGAGCGCGGTATGGTGTTGACGGGGGGTGGCGCACTGTTGCGTAACCTTGATCGTCTGCTTATGGAAGAGACCGGTATCCCTGTTGTCGTCGCAGAAGATCCCCTGACCTGCGTTGCACGCGGCGGTGGTAAAGCGTTGGAAATGATTGACATGCACGGCGGCGATTTGTTCAGCGAAGAATAATCTGCCTGAAGGAGTGCCGGGGCGCTGCCCGCACTCCTTTTTCATGTTGTCGAGGAAAACGCCGAGTTTATGAAGCCGATGTTCAGCAGGGGACCTTCCCTGCAGTTACGCTTATTTTTAGCGGTTATAGTGGCAATAGGCGTAATTGTTGCCGACAGTCGAATGGGGGCTTTCTCCCAGATCCGCACCTATATGGACACTGCAGTCAGTCCATTCTATTTTTTGGCCAACGGGCCGCGTAAAATTCTGGACAATGTTTCTGAAACATTGGCCTCCCGCCAGCAGATCGAACTGGAAAACAAAGCCTTACACCGTGAGCTGATACTGAAAAACAGCGAACTCTTGATGTTGGGTCAGTTCAAGCAAGAGAATGCCCGCCTGCGTGAGCTGCTGGGTTCACCGCTGCGTCAGGACGAGCAAAAAATGGTGACTCAGGTGATCTCTACGGGCACCGATCCTTACACCGACCAGGTCGTCATCGACAAAGGCAGCGTTAACGGCGTTTACGAAGGCCAGCCGGTGATCAGTGATAAAGGCGTGGTGGGTCAGGTTGTGGCGGTAGGAAAAATCACCAGCCGCGTACTGCTGATCTGCGATGCTTCCCACGCCCTGCCGATCCAGGTCCTGCGTAATGATATCCGCGTGATTGCCGCCGGTAACGGGTGTACCGAAGATCTGCAGCTTGAACATCTGCCGGGTAATACCGACATTCGCGTCGGCGACGTGCTGGTGACCTCCGGTCTGGGGGGACGTTTCCCGGAAGGATATCCTGTTGCTGTTGTGTCCTCTGTGAAGGTGGATACACAGCGTGCTTACACCGTTATTCAGGCCCGACCTACCGCCGGTCTTCAGCGTCTGCGCTATCTGCTGCTGCTGTGGGGCGCGGATCGCAATGGCTCCATGCCGATGGCCCCGGACGAAGTCCATCGTGTCGCTAACGAACGTCTGATGCAGATGATGCCGCAGGTACTACCCCGCGCCAGCGAAATGGTTGGGCCTCCGGCTCCTCCGACGACAACCTCTGCCCCGGCTGCGGGGGCAACGGCTCCGGAAACGGGTGCTGCACCTGTCCGCCAGCGTGCCGTGCGCGGGGGCCAGCCTTGAGTAGCTACCGCAGCCACGGGCGTTGGGTGATTTGGCTCTCTTTCCTTGTCGCTCTTGTGCTGCAAATTATGCCCTGGCCGGAAGAGTTATTGATGTACCGTCCGTCATGGCTGTTGCTGATCCTGATCTACTGGGTGCTGGCGCTGCCGCACCGGGTGAATGTCGGGAGCGGATTTGTGATGGGATCTATAATGGATCTTATTTCGGGTTCGACGCTCGGCGTCCGCGCTCTGGCGTTCAGCATTGTTGCCTATCTGGTGGCATTTAAATTTCAGCTCTTTCGTAATCTGGCGTTGTGGCAGCAGGCCCTGATGGTGATGGTGCTGTCCCTGGCGATGGATGTCATTGTGTTCTGGTCTGAGTTCCTGGTGATTAACGTCTCCTTCCGTCCGGAAATATTCTGGAGTAGCGTCGTTGACGGTATTCTCTGGCCCTGGCTGTTCTTACTGATGAGAAAAATCCGCCGCCAGTTCGCCGTACAATAAAGGACAATTATGCTTTCCCTGTATCTGGCTTCTGGCTCGCCACGACGTCGCGAACTGCTGACGCAGCTGGGCCTGACTTTCGAACGCCTCGCTAACGAGGTCGAAGAGACGCGTTTGCCTGGCGAAACGGCAGAGCAGTATGTTCGCCGTCTGGCGCGGGATAAAGCCCGGGCCGGTGTGGCCGTGGCAGAAAGGGATCTCCCGGTACTGGGGGCGGATACGATTGTGGTCCTCAATAACCAAGTGCTGGAAAAACCCGCCGATGCTGAGTCGGCCACCGCCATGCTGAGCATGCTCTCCGGCCAGACCCATGAGGTGATGACGGCCGTTGCCCTGGCTGACCGCCAGCGAACGCTGGAATGTCTTGTCGTCACCGAGGTGACCTTCCGCACCTTAACGCCAGAAGACATTGCGAATTATATTGCCAGCGGTGAGCCTATGGATAAAGCCGGGGCTTATGGCATTCAGGGGTTGGGCGGCAACTTTGTCAGAAAAATTAACGGAAGCTATCACGCGGTTGTGGGACTGCCTCTGGTGGAAACAGCCGAACTGTTTAGCCACTTCCAGTCGCTGCGTGAAGTGAGAGGCCAAAATGACAGCTGAATTACTGGTGAATATTACGCCGTCAGAAACCCGTGTGGCTTACATCGACGGTGGCATTTTGCAGGAAATCCACATCGAGCGTGAAGCGCGTCGCGGCATTGTCGGTAACATTTATAAAGGCCGTGTCAGCCGTGTCCTTCCCGGCATGCAGGCCGCGTTTGTGGATATTGGTCTGGAAAAAGCCGCGTTTCTGCACGCGTCCGATATCATGCCGCACACCGAATGCGTCGCGCGCGACGAAAAGAAAAACTTTATCGTGCGCGATATCTCCGAACTGGTGCGCCAGGGGCAGGATCTGATGGTACAGGTGGTGAAAGATCCGCTGGGTACCAAAGGGGCGCGACTGACGACCGATATTACTTTGCCGTCACGCTATCTGGTCTTTATGCCGGGAGCTTCACATGTGGGCGTCTCACAGCGCATTGAAAGCGAAGCCGAGCGCGATCGCCTGAAAGCGGTGGTGGCGGGCTACTGTGATGAGCTGGGTGGCTATATTATCCGCACGGCCGCAGAGGGTGTGGGTGAAGATGAGCTGGCGTCTGATGCAGCCTTTCTGAAGCGCCTGTGGACCAAAGTGATTGAGCGTAAGAAACGCAATCAGACCCGCTGTCGTCTGTATGGCGAGGTTGCGTTGTCGCAACGCATCCTGCGCGACTTTGCCGGTGCCGCACTGGACCGTATTCGCATTGACTCACGTCAGACCTTTGAGCATCTGGTGGAGTTCACCGGTGAATATATTCCAGAGATGACCGCGAAGCTGGAGCTGTACACCGGAAAGCAGCCTATTTTTGATCTGTTCGATGTGGAAAATGAGATCCAGCGTTCGCTCGATCGCAAAGTCGAATTGAAGTCAGGCGGGTACTTGATCATCGATCAGACCGAAGCCATGACCACCATTGATATCAATACCGGGGCATTTGTCGGCCACCGCAATCTTGAAGAAACCATCTTCAATACTAATATTGAAGCGACGCAGGCCATTGCCCGCCAGCTGCGCCTGCGTAATCTTGGCGGTATCATTATCATTGATTTCATCGATATGAATAACGATGAGCACCGCAGGCGCGTGCTGCACTCACTGGATCAGGCGTTAAGCAAAGACCGGGTGAAAACCGGGGTCAACGGCTTCTCGCAGCTGGGGCTGGTTGAGATGACGCGTAAACGCACACGCGAAAGTATTGAGCATGTCCTCTGCCAGGACTGCCCGGTCTGCAAAGGACGTGGCACGCTCAAAACGGTGGAGACCGTCTGCTACGAGATTATGCGCGAGATCGTGCGTGTGCATCATGCCTATGACTCCGATCGTTTCCTGGTTTATGCCTCTCCATCCGTGGGAGAAGCCCTGAAGAGTGACGAATCTCACGCGCTGGCTGAGGTGGAAATCTTTGTCGGCAAACAGGTAAAAGTACAAATTGAGCCGCTTTATACGCAGGAACAATTTGACGTGGTCATGATGTAATTGCAGCGTGTTTATCCCGGTTATACGCTAATAAAGCGTACTAAGCTGGGGTAAACTGAAAATAACGGCTTGAACTGCCTTGTCGGGTCTTGCTTGCGGGACAACCAACCGATTTTTAGTGACTGACTATCCGTTGCAGCGGAAGACAAGGAGAGGTGTGTGAGGCAATTGCCCAGAATTTTGCTACTAACAGGCGCAACATTGGTTGTGGTGACTGCGCTATTGGTTAGTGGCTTACGTCTGCTAATGCCACACATGAATAGCTGGCGCACGCCCATTCTTGAGCAGGTTTCTGCTGCTGCGGGGCTAAAGATAGAGGCCAGTTCCCTTGAAGGTCGGTGGGAAAATTTTGGCCCGCGCCTGGAAATAAAAGATATTCAGGCGGACTTCCCCGATGGCGGTGGGCTGAAAATACAGCGTGTCACGCTGGCACTGGATGTCTGGCAGTCTCTCCTGCACCTGCGCTGGCAGTTTCGCGATCTGACCTTCTGGCAGCTTAATCTGGTGACCAACACGCCGCTTACGGGTGGCAATAAACAACAGCCAGATTTTCAAACGGAACGGCTGAACGATCTCTTCCTGCGTCAGTTTGACCATTTCGACCTCCGCGACAGCCAAATCAGTTTTGTCACGCTGTCCGGCCAGCGTGCCACGCTGGCCATTCCCCAGCTCTCCTGGCTGAATGAAGAAACCCGACACCGTGCGGAAGGACTGGTCAGCCTGTCCAGCTTTACCGGCCAGCATGGCGTAGTGCAGCTGCGGCTGGATCTCAGCGACAAAAACGGTTACCTCAGTACCGGACGGGTCTGGATGCAGGCCGATGATGTGGATGTGAAGCCCTGGCTGGGGCAGTGGATGCGCGATAATACCAGTCTGGAAAGTGCCCGCTTCAGCCTCGCGGCCTGGATGAGCGTCGAAAACGGCGATATACACGGCGGCGATATCTGGCTGAAGAAAGGGGGAGCTAACTGGCTCGGTGACAGACAACCACACCACCTCAGCGTGGATAACCTCACGGCGCACGTCAGCCGTTTTAACGGCGGCTGGAATATCAGCGTCCCGCAAACGCGGTTTATTACCGACGGCAAACCCTGGCCGCACGGGCAGTTCTCCCTGCTGTGGCTGCCGGAAAACCCACAACTGCCAGGCCCTGATCACAGTCAGGAAGTGCGGGTGAGGGCGACCGATATTGATCTTGAGCGTCTTGAACCGCTGATCCCACTGTTTGCCAAACTCTCTCCTCAACTGCTGGAAAACTGGCGTTCTTTGCAGCCGCGCGGCCAACTTGATGCGCTGGCGCTGGATGTGCCCCTTCAGCAGCCGGAACGGACGCGCTTCCAGGCGCAGTGGCGGGATCTGAGCTGGCAGCAGTGGAAAATTGTGCCGGGCATGGAGCATTTTAACGGGACGCTGGCGGGCGGCGTGGCCGACGGGCGCATGGCGTTCACGTTGCATCAGGCGACCCTGCCCTACGGCGATATGTTCCGTGCTCCGCTGGAGATCGCCCGGGCTACGGGCGCCATCAGCTGGCAGTACGGTGAGCAGGGGCTGACACTTTCCGGGCAGCAGCTTGACGTTCAGGCTCGCTCACTGTGGGCGCGCGGCGACTTCCGCTACCGGCAGGCGAAAGATCAGCCGCCCCAGCTTGATATTCTCGCTGGCATTAACCTGACTCATGCCGGTGATGCCTGGCGTTATTTCCCGGAACCTTTGATGGGGACGTCGCTAACGGACTACCTCAGCGGGGCGCTGAGAGGCGGACAGGTACAGAATGCGACGCTGCTTTTTGCCGGTGATCCGCAGCAGTTTCCGTTCAAACATAATGACGGCATGTTTGAAGTCGCCGTGCCGCTGCGTCAGGCAACCTATGAGTTTGAACCCGGCTGGCCTGCGCTGGAAAACCTGAATATTGACCTCGACTTCGCGAATAACGGCCTGTGGATGCGCGCGGCAGAGATTAAGCTGGGGGAGGTTAACGGCCATAACATTTCGGCCGTGATCCCTGACTATCTGAAGGAGAAACTGATTATTGACGGCGAGATCAGCGGCGGTGGGCCGCAGATCCGCGACTACTTTAATCAGTCTCCGCTAAAATCTTCGTTAGGCGCGGCGCTTGATGAGCTGCAAATCGGCGGGGATGTTAGTGGTCGCTTACATCTCGATATACCGCTGGATGGCAAGGACGTCCGGGCGACGGGCGATGTGAATTTTGCACATAACTCGCTGCTGATTAGGCCGCTCGATACCCAATTTGACGCGCTGACCGGGCACTTTACCTACGATAACGGCGACCTGAAAAGCGATGCCATGACCGCGCGCTGGTTTGGCCAGCCCGTCGGCGTCAGTTTTAACACCCGTGAAGGTGAAAAAGAGTACCAAATCGGTGTGGATCTCAATGCAGACTGGCAGCCAGGCACAATGACCGCTCTCCCGGAGGCTGTGCGTAAAAAGCTGGGCGGTAACCTGCCGTGGCAGAGCAACGTGCTGGTGACATTACCGCATACGGGGGGAGCCCGTTATCAGATTAATATCGACGGCGATCTGAAGAGTGTGAGCAGTCACTTACCTGCACCGCTGGATAAAAAGAGCGGTAGCGCGCTTCCGGTTAAGGTTATGGCAAAAGGCAACCTGAACAGCGTTGAGGTGAGTGGTTCGGTCGGCGATCGCCACCGGTTTAACAGCCGCTGGCTGCTGGAAAAGCAGCTGAAGGTTGACCGGGGCATCTGGGAAAACGATGCGAAACAGACCCCGGCGCTGCCAGATCACAGCGGAATGGTGCTCAATCTACCTGCCCTTGACGGTGAGGCCTGGCTTGGCCTGCTGGGGGCGGGGACCGGCATCGGCGGGGGGGGGAAATCTGGCACGACCATGCTGCCGGGCAATATCCGCGTACATACCCCGTCACTGACGCTGGCCGGTCAGCAATGGGAAGATCTTACCGCCACCCTGACTCAGAGTGTCGCCGGCGAGATGACTGCCAGCGTTGAGGGCAAGACCATCAGCGGTTCTCTGGTCACCCAACAGAAAGGTCCGTGGCTGGCTAACCTGAAATATCTTTATTACAACCCGCAGTGGGACAGCAAAGGGACGTCTTCACCCCTGCCGACGGATGCCAGTGCGGTGAACTTTAGCCGCTGGCCTGCGCTGCGGCTGAACTGTGAGGAGTGCTGGCTGCGTGGCCAGAAGTTTGGCCACATCAGGGGGGCGCTGACGCCGTCCGGTGATACGCTGAAGTTAGAGAACGGGCTGATTGATAGCGGTAATGCAAAGCTGACCGTTAACGGCGAATGGGTGAACCAGCCGGGCCAGCAGCGGACGTCACTGAAAGGCGTGCTAAGTGGCAAAAAAATTGATGATGCAACGAACTGGTTCGGCGTCAGCTCACCGCTGCGCGACTCACCGTTTAAGTTTGAGTATGACCTGCACTGGCAGTCTGCTCCCTGGCAGCCGTCGGAAGCCTCGCTAAGCGGCGTGTTAAAATCGCATCTTGGTGCCGGACAGATAGCTGATGTCTCAACCGGGCGGGCCGGACAGCTTCTGCGTCTGGTCAGCTTCGACTCGCTGCTGCGTAAGTTGCGCCTCGATTTCAGCGACACCTTCAGTCAGGGTTTCTACTTTGATTCTGTTAACGGTACGGCGTGGATTGAAAACGGTGTGATGCACACCGATAACCTGCTGGTGGACGGGCTCGAGGCTGATATTGCCATGAAAGGTAAGGTTGATCTGGTGCAGCGGCAGATTGATATGGAAGCCGTGGTGGCACCGGAGATTTCGGCCACCGTCGGCGTAGCCACGGCCTTTGCGGTGAACCCGGTGATTGGTGCCGCGGTCTTTGCCGCCAGTAAGGTACTCGGGCCGCTGTGGAGCAAAATTTCCGTGCTGCGTTACCATATCAGCGGGCCGATAGATAAACCCAAAATTGATGAAGTCCTGCGCAAACCACGCGACACTGGCAGTAAGTGAGTTTGACGTAGCCGCTGTATTGCCTCAGGCTGTCACTATCCTTCATCTTTCACGCTGCTGGCGCGTCGGCTGCTCTTTACTCCCCGGTCACTTACTACGGTAAGCGACCGGTCGCCGCCGTCCTGCACCCTGAAATCTATCGGGTATGATTGATGGTGAAAGTACCCACACAGAGTGAGAATTCATGAGTCTGAATCTGGTAAGTGAGCAGTTACTAACTGCTAACAATATTAGTCAAAGCGCCCTTTTTTCCATCCTCGGCCAGCTTTCCGAGCGCAAGCTGGACTATGCCGACCTTTATTTTCAGTCCAGCTACCATGAATCCTGGGTACTGGAAGATCGCATTATTAAAGACGGCTCCTACAATATCGATCAGGGCGTAGGCGTGCGTGCCGTCAGCGGCGAAAAGACCGGCTTTGCCTATGCCGACCAGATCACGCTGAATGCGCTGCATCAGAGCGCAACGGCTGCCCGCAGCATCGTGCGTGAGCAGGGCAACGGCCAGTCGCGGACGCTGGGTGCGGTCATCAACCGGTCGTTGTACCCGGCACTCGATCCCCTGCAGAGTCTGTCACGGGAAGAGAAAATCGCGCTCCTGCACCGCGTCGACAGCGCGGCTCGCGCCGCTGATAAACGCGTGCAGGAAGTGTCTGCCAGCCTGACCGGCGTGTATGAGCTGATTCTGGTTGCCGCTACTGATGGCACTCTGGCCGCCGATGTGCGTCCGCTGGTGCGCCTTTCGGTCAGCGTACAGGTGGAAGATAACGGTAAGCGTGAGCGCGGTGCCAGCGGTGGCGGCGGGCGCTTTGGTTACGAATTCTTCCTGGCCAATGAAGACGGTGAAGTGCGGGCCGATGCCTGGGCGCGTGAAGCGGTGCGCATGGCGCTGGTGAATCTGAATGCAATCGCCGCTCCGGCGGGCACCATTCCGGTTGTGCTGGGCGCGGGCTGGCCTGGCGTGCTGCTGCATGAAGCGGTCGGTCACGGACTGGAAGGCGATTTTAACCGTCGGGGAACGTCAGTCTTTAGCGGTCAGATGGGCCAGCTGGTGGCTTCCGAGCTGTGCACCGTGGTGGATGATGGCACCATTGATGGCCTGCGTGGATCGCTGGCCGTGGATGATGAAGGCGTACCGGGTCAGTACAATGTCCTGATTGAGAACGGGATCCTGAAAGGTTACATGCAGGATAAGCTCAATGCCCGCCTGATGGGTGTGGCACCGACCGGTAACGGTCGCCGTGAGTCTTACGCGCATCTGCCGATGCCCCGCATGACCAACACCTATATGCTGGCAGGAAAATCCACCCCACAGGACATTATTGAAAGCGTCGAGTACGGCCTGTATGCGCCAAACTTCGGCGGCGGACAGGTGGATATCACCTCCGGTAAGTTCGTTTTCTCCACCTCAGAGGCCTATCTGATTGAAAACGGTAAGGTGACGAAGCCGGTGAAAGGCGCAACGCTTATCGGCTCCGGCATTGAGGCGATGCAACAGATATCGATGGTGGGTAACGATCTGGCGCTGGATAAAGGCGTCGGCGTCTGCGGTAAAGAGGGCCAAAGCCTGCCGGTTGGCGTCGGCCAGCCAACCCTGAAGCTGGATAAACTGACCGTAGGCGGCACCGCTTAATCCCGGGCGGAGCGGAAAAAGGTCTGCCCCTGCCACTGAATTCAGCGCAGCGGGCGATCTTTTTTTCGGTCGCCCCGGCAGCTTATTTACGAAATTCCTGGTAAATCTCCGCCACCTTATCGAAATAGTCCGTCAGATAGTTGATACACACCTGCACCTTGAGCGGCAGCTTATCCTTTTGCGTATATACAGCGTACACCGGGCGCGGCACCGACTGATAATGGGCAAACAGGATCTCTACCCGCCCTGCGTTAATTTCATCAATAATCCACATCAGCGGCACATAGGCGATGCCGGTGCCGGACTTCAGCCAGCGGATCAGCGTCTGAGAATCATTGGTGGCAAAACGGCCCTGAGGTGAAAGGCGGATCGAGGTTCCTTCCGGTGAGGTCAGCTCAAAGTCGTTATCCGGGCGGACGCTGTACTGCAGCCAGGAATAGTTACTGATATCCGAGGGCTTCTCAGGCGTGCCGAACTGAGCGAGGTAGCTTTTTGCTGCACAGACCACCATCGGCATAGAGCCTAAGCGTTTCGAAAAAAGGCTGGAGTCCTGAAGCGCACCGACGCGGATCACCAGATCAAGCCCGTCGGCAATCAGGTCAGGTGCCGGGATGCCGGTCACCAGATTGACCGTCAGTCCGGGGTACTCTTTCAGCATCTCTTCGGTCATCGGGGCCAGCAGGTTTTGCGACATCGTCGACGAGCTGCCGATGCGCAACGTACCGATGGGCGTATTATTAAAGGCCCACAGCTGTTCATGTACCTGCTGCGCTTCGGACATCATGCGCCGGCAGCCCTGGAAGTAGATCTTCCCGGCCTCGGTCAGCCCCAGGCTGCGCGTACTGCGATTAAGCAGTTTCACCTGCAGCTCATTTTCCAGTCGGGCCACAATCTGGCTGACGGCCGATACGCTCAACTGCATATGCTGTGCCGCTGCCGTAAACGAACCCAACTCAACCACTTTGGCGAAAACGGTCATGCCCTTTAATCTTTCCATTATTAACTCTGGCTTAAAAGTGATTTAGATCACATTTGGTAGATAACTTATAGTCAGCCGCGTTACTATAGCATCGTCGGGTTATCGTTCCCTCACCCCATTCCCTTTAAATGCGGGCTCACTGAACAGGCTATTATTCAATGAGCTTCGGTGCTGATGCGTCTCTTCAGTCGACTTGTCGATGAAACATCATAAACCTGCATACCTTTCCGCGTGGTTAACGGGAGAGGCGTGAGCGGTGAGTGCGGGTGGCCTGGTCAGGTATTTATAAGGATAAGAGATGAGTGTGCTACCCGTTGTTGTGGTGTTCGGGATGTCATTCCCCCCCATTTTTTTTGAAATTATAGTGTCACTGATGGTGTTCTGGCTGGTGCGACGTCTTATTACCCCAACCGGGATTTACGATCTTGTCTGGCACCCGGCACTGTTTAATACAGCATTGTACTGCTGCCTGTTTTATCTGGTATCCCGATTGTTCGTCTGAGGTCATCGTGAAAGCTCTAACAAGAAAAATCTCCCGTTTCGCCATTACCCTGCTGCTGGTGATCATCGCCGTTGTCCTGATTTTCCGCGTGTGGGTGTTTTACACCGAATCCCCCTGGACACGTGACGCTAAATTTACGGCCGATGTGGTGGCGATTGCCCCTGATGTCAGCGGCCTGATTACCGATGTCCGCGTCCATGACAATCAGCTGGTGCAGAAAGACCAGGTACTGTTCACCATTGACCAGCCGCGCTACCAGAAAACCCTGGAAGAGGCGGAGGCCGACGTGGCCTATTATCAGGCTGTGCTGGGTGAAAAGCGTCGTGAAGCATCTCGCCGTAATAAGCTGGGCGTCTCAGCCATGTCGCGCGAGGCGATTGACCAGGCCAATAATGACTATCAGACGACAGAGCATCAGCTGGCGAAAGCGGTGGCCACGCGTGACCTGGCGAAGCTGGACCTGGAGCGTACGGTCGTTAAAGCCCCGTCTGCGGGCTGGATAACTAACCTGAATGTTTATACCGGTGAGTTTATTACCCGAGGGTCGACCTCCGTGGCGCTGGTGAAACAGAATTCGTTTTACGTGCTGGCCTATCTGGAAGAGACCAAGCTGGATGGCATCCGCCCGGGCTACCGGGTTGAGATTACCCCCCTGGGCAGCAACCACGTGCTGCACGGGTCGGTCGACAGTGTAGCTGCAGGCGTGACCAACAGCAGCAGCACCGTTGACAGTAAAGGGATGGCCACTATCGACTCTAATCTGGAGTGGGTGCGTCTGGCGCAGCGCGTGCCGGTGCGTATTCATCTTGACCAGCAGCCGGGTAACCTTTATCCGTCAGGGACCACCGCGACCGTTGTGGTTACCGGGGCCAGGGATCGCCAGGATAAAGACCGTTCACCGCTGATGCAGCTGATGCATCGTCTGCGCGAGTTTGGTTGAGGCGGGGCCGGTTATGCAGTGGTATCGTCTGCGCTTTCCCATCAAACTGACCTTTGCCATTCTGCTGGCGCTGATTGTCGGATTTGAGTTCAATCTGGAAACCCCTCGCTGGGCGGTGATGACCGCCGCCATCGTGGCCGGGGGGACGGCTTTTGCCGCCGGAGGCGATCCCTTCTCCGGTGCGCTGCGTCATCGCGGTATGCTCCGTATTATCGGTACCTTTATTGGCTGTATTGCCGCGGTAGCGATCATGGTAGCCACTATTCGCGCACCGGTGGTGATGCTGCTGCTCTGCTGCATCTGGGCGGGCGTTTGCGTGTGGATCTCCTCGCTGATGAAGGTGGAGAACTCCTATGCCCTGGGGCTGGCGGGTTACACAGCCCTGATTATCGTGGTCAGCGTTGATGCTAACGGGTCGCTGCTGCTGGCCCCACAGTTTGCCGTTGAGCGTTGCAGTGAAATTATCATCGGCATTGTCTGCGCTATTCTGGCCGATATGCTGTTTTCACCGCGTTCCATTAAGCAGGATATTGACCGTGAAATTGATGCCCTGCTGGTGGAACAGTACCGCCTGATGCAGCTCTGCGTGGCTCATGCTGATAAGGATGAGGTCGATAAATGCTGGGCAGGTCTGGTGCGCCGTACCACCGCCCTGAACGGCATGCGTAATCATCTGATGATGGAGGCGGGACGCTGGCAAAAAATTGACCGGCGTCTGCGGGTGATGAACACGCTGTCGCTGACGTTGATCACCCAGGCGTGCGAGACCTTCCTGATCCAGAACACCCGCCAGGAGTATGTTCCCAGCCAGTTTCATCTGTTTTTCGAAAAACCGGTAGAAAATATCACTGATATTCATCAGCGGATGAAGGTGATGCGTCGGGTGATCGCCGCCAGCGGCAGCAAGAATACGCCGACGACGATCCGTTCCTGGGTGGGCGCGGCCAGCCGTTACCTCCTGTTGCTTAAAGGCGTACACACCAACAGCAGTATCAGCCGTATGGAAGAAGAGATACTGAACGCGGAGCCGGTGGTAAAAATGCGCTCGGCGGAAAGCCGTCACGCCCTGGTCAACGGACTACGCACCTTTGTTGCTATCGCGGTGGGCTCCCTGTTCTGGCTGTGGACGGGCTGGACATCCGGCAGCGGGGCGATGGTGATGCTGGCTGTGATCACCTCTCTGGCTATGCGTACACCGAATCCGCTGATGGTGGCGAAGGACTTCCTGTACGGTATGATTGTCGCCATCCCGCTGGGGTCTCTCTATTACATGGTGGTGATGCCTGGTACGCAGCAAAGTATGCTATTGCTGTGTATTGCCCTGGGCCTGATCGCCTTTATCTGCGGTATTCTCATCCAGCGGCGTCAGATAGGGACGCTGGGCGCGCTGGTCGGAACCATTAATATCCTGACGCTGGATAATCCGATGAAATTTGAAGTCAGCCTGTTCCTCGATAGCGCACTCGGCCAGGCGATCGGCTGCTTTGTGGCGCTGCTGGTGATCCTGCTGATACGCGATACGTCAAAGGAGCGGGTTGGCAGAACGTTGCTGAATCGTCTGATGTATGCGGCGGTGTCTGCGCTAACGACCAACTCCGCACGACGCAAAGAAAATCATCTGCCCGCGCTCTATCAGCAGCTCTTTATGCTGCTCAATATTTTTCCCAGCGATATCGATAAGTACCGTCTGGCGCTGACGCTGATTATCGCCCATCAGCGCATGCGGGATGCTGATGTGCCGGTCAACTCAGACCTTTCAGCCTTTCATAAACAGATGCGCCATACCGCTGATCGCGTTATTTCGGCGACGAGCGAGGGGAAAAAACGGCATTACTTCGAGCGTCTGCTGGCTGATTTTGGGGTTTACCAGCAAAAGCTGGTGCAGTATGAGGCACCTGTCAGTGTCACCGAGCCGGTAGCTCGGCTGGCTGCAGTGCTAAAAAAATATCAGAATACGCTGATCCGGATCTGAATAAGCCGCTGGCAGCGCCCGCTGCCAGCATTTTTTGCCGTCACATTCCCGCCACCCATGCCATTACGTCATAAAACGACCGTCGTTTGCCATCTATACTTATTCTCAGGCAAATAATACCCCTATCAGGAGATGAGTCATGGCCCTCTCAACGCTTAAGGATAACGAACTTTTTCAGACAGGTTTTCTGGTGGACGGCGTCTGGCAGCAGGCGGCCAGCACCTTTGATGTCTTAAACCCGGCGACGGGTGATGTCATTGCCCGGGTGGCAAAAGCGGGTAAAACGGAAACTGAGCAGGCTATCGCCGCCGCCGCGGCGGCTTTCCCCGCCTGGCGCGCTAAAACGGCCAAAGAGCGTGCAGAGATTTTGTACCGCTGGTATCAGCTGATGATTGAGCATAAAGCCTGGCTGGGTCAGTTGATGACCGCCGAACAGGGTAAGCCGCTGAAAGAGGCAGAGGGTGAAGTTGAGTATGCCGCCAGCTTTATTCAGTGGTTTGCCGAGCAGGCAAAGCGGGCCAATGGTGAAATTATTCCCCCGGCTAAGGCCGGTAGCCGGATTTTTGCCACCCGTGAGCCCATTGGCGTAGTGGCGGCTATTACCCCGTGGAATTTCCCGATGGCCATGCTGACCCGTAAGCTTGGCCCGGCGCTGGCGGCAGGCTGTACCGGTATTATTAAGCCCGCAAATAACACGCCGCTGTCTGCCTTTGCCCTGCTGGCGCTGGCGAAAAAGGCGGGGGTTCCAGACGGTGTGCTGAATGCGGTGGCGGGGGATACGCAGGCCATCAGCGATGCGATCATGGCCAGCCCGATTGTGCGCAAGATCTCCTTCACCGGTTCTACGGAAGTGGGCAAGCTGCTGATGAGAAAGGCGGCAGACACGCTGAAGAAAGTGTCCATGGAACTGGGCGGCAACGCTCCCTATATCGTTTTCGATGACGCAGATATTGATGCGGCCGTTAAAGGTGCCATCGCCAATAAGTTCCGCAATGCCGGGCAGGTATGCGTCAGCGTCAACCGCTTCTTTATTCACAACAGCATATATGACCGTTTTGTCAGCCAACTCGCCGCTGAAGTGGGCAAGCTTAAAGTAGGGAATGGCATGGACGACGGGGTGATCGTCGGTCCGCTAATAGAGACATCTGCACTGGAAAAAGTGGAAGAGCACGTCAATGACGCAGTAGCAAAAGGCGGCAGGGTGGTGACGGGCGGTGCGCGGCACGCGCTGGGCGGGAATTTCTGGCAGCCGACCGTGATAGCCGAAGCCAGTGAAAGTATGAAGCTGGCGCAGGAGGAGACCTTCGGGCCGGTAGCCGCCTGCTTCCGTTTCGATGAAGAGGATGAGGTGATCCGCCGCGCTAACGACACCGAGTTTGGTCTGGCCGCCTATTTTTATACCCGAGATTTGCAGCGGGTATTCCGCGTGTCCGCCGCGCTGGAAAGCGGTATGGTGGGGATCAATGAGTGCGCAGTCTCTACCGAGCTGGCCCCGTTTGGCGGCGTCAAAGAGTCGGGGCTGGGACGTGAAGGGTCGGTGCTGGGACTGGACGAGTTTATGGAAGTGAAAGCCCTGCATCTTGGCGGGCTTTAGCCCGGTGAACGGCGAGGTGTCCTGCGGAGCAGTCAGTATGAGAAAAGAGTGTTTTGATTTTAACGAAATTGTCGATCAGGCCCATTTCTACCGTCAGTTCAGCGAACGATTCGGGCTGACGGCTGGGGGGATCGCTGACCTGGACAGCCTTTGGGATGCCATTATTCAGCCACGCATACCTTTGCCACTGGAAATAGAGTTTATTCATCTGGGTAGTGGCCAGAAGCGGCGTTACGGTGCGTTGATCCTGCTGTTTGATGAGGCAGAAGAGGAGCTGGATGGTCAGCTGCGCTTTAATGTCCGATAACCAGAAATAAAAAGGGCCCCGGCGAACGGGGCCAAAAAGTTCGTCTGGCCTGCCCATGATGGGGCTGGCTGTCGACGAGGAATTACTTATAGAGCTCGGCAGTGGCGTGCCAGCTGTCCTGATTACGCGCTTCAATAATGCGATAAGCGTGAGCACCTTCACTATCAGCCTTCGCTGACAGCTGCTGACGGATATCAGATGGCGTACCCGCCACGCCGCTTAACGTAATTGTCCCCGCAGATTGCAGATTTTCAGCCTGCTGGCTGTTCACCAGCTGTGCAGCAGATGCGCCAGCGCTGATGACGGATAGCAGACCCAATGCAGCGATGGTTGTTTTCATTTTCATTTTAATCTCCTCATTGTGACCAACAACCTGCGGATTCAATATCATGACCGCAGTCATGTCACGGCCGGGCGTTTCAGGCACCCGATACGGTGTTATTTATACAGCTGGGCAGTGGCGTGATAGTTATCGCCGTTACGCGCTTCGATGATGCGATAAGAGGTTGCACCCTGACGATCGGCTTTTTCAGAAAGCTGATGGCGGATATCCATTGGCGTTCCGGCAATACCGCTCACGCTCACGGTACCCACCGCTTGCAGGTTCTGGCTGGCAACCTGATCATTGGTTACCAGGTTTGCGGCAGCGGCACCGAATGAGAGAACAGAAGCAAGACCTAACGCAGCGACAGTAAATGTGGTTTTCATGATAAAGACTCCAGAATGTAGGTTTCGCGGTAACCGAAAGGGCTAAAAAGCGTTTGTTATACTTGGGGTTACCGTATTGATTAAATAATTAATTCAGATGCAGGCAAACTGTCTGACTTATTTGTACAGCAGGGCAGTCGCGTGCCAGTTACCGTTCTCGTAGTTTTCGATAACGCGGTAAGCGCTTGCGCCTTTCTCTGTGGCTTTATTATTCAGTGCTTCACGCACGTCCATGGGAGAACCGGCAACGCCACTGACGCTGATCACGCCCATTGACTGCAGGTCTTTAGCCTGTTCGGCGTTAACCGATTCAGCGGCAAAAGCACCAAATGACAGCGCAGATAACACGCCAAATGCGGCAATAATAGTTTTAATGTTCATGATAATTTCCTCGTCAACTGTTTTTATCTTTTTGAATACTGTGATTTGCATCACGAAAACAAGTATAGATCTAATAACGTAAAAAATTAATAGCATGCTAATAATGTTTTGTTGGGATTCTTCCTACGCCTTGTGGTTTTTAATAACCAGACGTTATAAAAAATGCGTATAGTTTAACCACTCACTGTTAAAACCTTGTAAAAACAGCAGGCTGGGTGAAATTAGCGATCTGTGCTGTTAGTCGGTGCCGATCACATCGCTGAAATGAATCCAGAGGGTCTTACTGGCAGGTTGAGAATGGAAAAGGTAGTGGAATATATCGTTGTTCAGGATTTTAGTAGGGGATTAGAAAAGGCCGGTGAGATACGGCCTTTCGCACAATGACGCGACACCAGGTATTGCCTGCAGGTTAACTGCGTCTGTGGCTTATAACTCTTGTTCGAACAGAACCAGCACGGCATCGTGCAGCTGCTTCACCGTGAAGGCGCGTGCCGGGGTAATAAAGATGGTGTCGTCACCGGCAATGGTGCCGAGGATGCCTTCCGCTTTACCCAGTGAATCGAGCAGGCGGGCAATCAGCTGTGCGGCTCCCGGGCTGGTGTGGATCACTATTACCGCCTCATTATGGTCGATATCCAGTACCAGATTTTTGAGGGGGCTGGTTGTGGTCGGCACGCCCAGTTCCGCTGGCAGGCAGTAAACCATCTCCATTTTCGCATTGCGGGTGCGAACCGCACCGAACTTTGTCAGCATTCGGGAGACTTTCGACTGATTAATATTCTCGAAGCCGCCTTCCTGAAGCGCATTGACAATCTCGCCCTGCGAGCTGAATTTTTCTTCCTTGAGTAAGGCCTTGAAAGCCTTAATCAGTTCTTCTTGCTTAGATGGGTTACGCATAGGTTACCGATAAAAGGGAGTGATTAAAGGATATCCGCAGCGGGATATGACATTATTATGCAGTTAAATGAATTTTTATGCAAATAAGAAATGATTCAGGGGGGCATCGCTACCGGTGGGAAGGTAGTTTAGCAAATTTTAGTGCCGAAAAGAATTTGCTGAAACTGTGCTGAAATACGCACGATGTGAACAGTTTGTTATAATGATGAGGTTGTCCGCATCAGCGCTAAAGGTGTAATGTAACGCCGCATCACAATGCAAATGTAGATGGATTTCCCGGCACATGTAATATTCAAAATATAATAAGGAGTTTAGGATGAAAGTTGCAGTCCTCGGTGCAGCAGGTGGTATTGGTCAGGCTCTTGCCCTCCTGCTTAAAACTCAGCTTCCGGCTGGCTCAGAACTCTCTCTGTACGACATCGCCCCAGTGACCCCAGGTGTAGCGGTGGATTTAAGCCATATCCCTACCTCAGTCAGCATTGAAGGTTTCAGCGGTGAAGATGCAACCCCTGCATTGCAGGGCGCTGACGTCGTGCTGATTTCTGCCGGTGTGGCCCGTAAACCCGGAATGGATCGTTCAGATCTTTTCAATGTTAATGCCGGTATTGTGCGTAATCTGATTGAGCAGGTGGCATCAACCTGCCCGAAAGCGCTGATCGGTATCATTACCAACCCGGTGAATACTACCGTTGCTATCGCAGCTGAAGTGCTGAAAAAAGCGGGCGTTTACGATAAAAATAAACTGTTTGGCGTGACCACGTTGGACATTATTCGCGCCAATACCTTTGTTGCAGCGCTGAAAGGTAAGCAGCCTCAGGACCTGAATGTGCCGGTGGTCGGTGGCCACTCTGGCGTCACTATTCTGCCACTGCTGTCGCAGATCCCTGGCGTAACGTTCAGTGAGCAGGAAGCCGCTGACCTGACGAAACGTATCCAGAATGCCGGTACTGAAGTGGTGGAAGCAAAAGCCGGTGGCGGTTCTGCCACGCTGTCCATGGGTCAGGCGGCGGCTGTCTTTGGCCTGTCACTGGTGCGCGCCCTGAAGGGTGAAAGCAATGTTGTCGTCTGTGCTTATGTGGAAGGGGACGGCGAATACGCACGCTTCTTCTCACAGCCGGTACTGTTAGGCAAAAACGGTATTGAAGAGCGTCGTCCGATTGGCCAGTTGAGTGCGTTTGAAAAGCAGTCGCTTGACGGCATGCTGGCTACGCTGAAAAGTGATATTACCCTCGGCGAAGACTTCGTTAAGTAATCGCTTTATACCGGGAGCTGCCGCCTGATGCAGGACTGCCGCTCCCGGATCTGCTTTGTCACCCCGAAGGATTATTGACTCTGTCCCGGATTCTCGTCCGGATACTCCTGCACCGTAACGGGTAGCGTCAGTTTTTTATCCTCACGGCTGATTTCCACATTAATCACCGTCCCCGGACGGATCTCCGCCACCTGGTCCATGGTTTCCATGGGCGAGATAGCCGGAACATTATTCACCCGCGTAATCACATCGTTAACCCGGATACCGGCCGCATCGGCGGGCCCACCTGCTTTCACTACGGTGACCACGATCCCCTGGCCCTGGGGATGCTCCATACCGCTATTTTGCCCGCTAAACCGCCGAAACTCCTGGCCGGTTATCCCAATGTAGCCACGGATCACGCGTCCGTCGCGGATCAGCTTTTCCATCACCTTGGTCGCCAGTTTAGTCGGTATGGCAAAGCCGAGTCCTTCCGGGGTTTCGCCATTGCTGCTTTTATCAAATGACAGGGTGTTAATTCCCATCAGCTCACCCAGTGAGTTGATCAGCGCTCCGCCTGAGTTACCCCGGTTAATTGAGGCATCCGTCTGCAGGAAATCCTGATGACGGGAAGGGCTCAGGCCGACGCGGCCGGTGGCGCCAATGATGCCCTGTGTCACCGTCTGACCGATGTTATACGGGTTACCAATCGCCATCACCAGGTCGCCAACGTGCGCAATACGCTGCGGGTTGATGGGGATAACGGGCAGATTAGTGGCATTGATTTTCAGCACGGCCAAATCGGTGAGAGAGTCCGACCCGACCAGCATGGCTTCGAAATAACGGCCATCCTGCAGGTTGACGATAATCTGGCTGGCATCGTTAATCACATGTTTATTGGTCAGGATATAGCCGCGGGGATCCATGATAACGCCCGATCCCAGCACGTCACTGGCACCGTTGGCGCTGCGGTTGTACACGTAAACCACGGCAGGCGCTGCGCGTCGTACGCCTGTGTTGTAGCTGACCGGCTCTTCGCTGGTACTGACAGTTGAATGTGACAGCAGGTCGCTACCCAGCCTGAGGCCAGGTATGGCGACGAGAAGAAGACCAGCCACAATCAGGCCAAGGATCACTGAACGCAAAATTTTAAGAAACATGGTCTTAGGCGGTGAATGAATGGACGAATGGCAGGATAGCATGAGTTACGCAGACACAGTAGCCTGTGTCTGCGCAAGGGTTAAGGCAACAGCAGATAGATATTCTCGCCGCCGCGCATGACGCTCAGCGCCAGCAGCGGAGGTTTTGCTTCCAGCAGTTTACGCAGTTCAGCCAGATTCTGCACCGGCGTGCGGTTAACGCCGACAATCACATCGTCTTTTTGCAAGCCAAACTGGGCGGCAGGGGTTGATTTGGCAACCTCGTCGACCTTCACGCCTTTTGTGCCGTCTTTTGCTGCGCCATCACTAAGGGTCGCGCCCTGCAGGGCGGGGGTCAGCAGGGCGGCGCTGGCACTGCTCTGGGTACTGTTATCCAGTTTGACAGTGACCGTCTGCGGCTTACCGTCATGGATCAGGCCAATTTTCACTTCCTGGCCCGGTGGCGTGGTGCCAATTTTCACCCGCAGTTCAGCAAAGTTGTTGACGGCTTTGTCATTAACGCTGGTAATAATATCACCGGCCTTGATCCCGGCTTTCGCCGCCGCCGACTGTGGCAGTACCTCATTGACGAAAGCGCCGCGCTGCACGTCGACATTAAACGCTTTCGCCATATCGGCCGTCATCTCAGTGCCTTTAATGCCTAACTGACCGCGTTTCACCTCACCAAACTGGATCAGCTGCTGCGCCAGGCCCATCGCCATATTGCTCGGGATAGCAAAGCCGATACCGATATTGCCGCCGCTCGAAGCCAGAATGGCGGTGTTCAGACCAATCAGTTCGCCGTTGAGGTTTACCAGCGCACCACCGGAGTTACCGCGGTTAATGGCGGCATCGGTCTGAATAAAGTTCTCCAGCCCTTCAAGATTCAGGCCGCTGCGCCCCAGGGCAGAGACAATACCGGAGGTGGCGGTCTGACCCAGCCCAAATGGGTTACCGATGGCCACGGCAAAATCCCCGACTTTCAACTTATCAGAGTCAGCGATCTTGACCTGAGTGAGGTGAGTGGCGTCCTTCAGCTGGATCAGGGCGATATCGGTCTGTTCATCGCGGCCAACCAGTTTGGCATCGAACTCACGGCCATCGCTCAGCTGGACGCTGATTTTGTCCGCCCCGCTCACCACGTGGTTATTGGTTAAGACATAGCCTTTTGCTGCATCAATGATGACACCTGAGGCCAGGCCTTCAAACTCTTCGGATTTGTCATCACCCTGTGCGCCGTCCTGGCCATTCTGGTCGAAGAAGCGCTTTAACTGATCCGGGATGGGCTGCTGCTGACTGTCGCTTTCCGTTCCCTCAACATGCACGCTGACGACCGCAGGTAACACAGTTTCCAGCATGGGGGCCAGGCTTGGCAGAGGATCTCCCTGAACCTGCGAGGGGAGTGCTGCCTGGGTTGCCGGTACCACCGCCATATTGACGCCAATACTCAATGCTAATGCACTTAACAGAAATGATGTCTTTTTCATCGGAACTCAGCTCTCGCTATCAGGGGAAGGGGGGGAACCGAAATTGCAGGCAATATGTTGAGTCAAACAGGTATGACAATGTAAAAACAGGGGGCACGACACGGCCCCCGACACACATTACTTTGCGGCGCGCTCACCGCGCAGCAGGCCAGATGCACTGTCCGGGTAATCACGTGGCATCTGTACCGGCACCTGATCGTTATCCGCTTCGGACTCGGTCAGCTGATAAGCGAACGGGTTTTTTTCACCCGGCAGGTTTGGCAGCAGGTCATTCGATCCTTTAGCCATATGCTGATAAAGCTGACGATAGTCACGCGCCATGTTATCCAGCAGCTCTGCGCTGTGGGCAAAATGGTTGGTCAGCTCTTCACGGTAATCGGCCAGTTCGGCTTTACTTTTTTCCAGCTCATACTGCAGGCTGCGCTGCTCACGCAGTTTCCTGTTACCGAAACGCATGGCGACCGCGCCAATAATAATCCCAACTACTAACCCAATAAGCGCATATTCCCAGGTCATAATCACTCCCATATTGTCTTCGTTGTTCCGTAGGACCTTTCCAACTCATACCCGCCACTATAACCGCTAATCTCACGGAAGTGGAATCCTGCGGCAGCTTCGCTTAGTGTAGAACGACTTTTTTTTCGACGATCGACCGCGGGTCAGGCCATTTTTCAGGGAATGTGACTAAATTATGCAAACGATGTCTCCTCTGGCGCTTTATCAGCAAGCGCTGGAAAACGGCGAGTATCAGGCCGATGAAGTACAGCGTGCCGCCATCACCCGTTTAGACGGGATATATCAGGCATTAACCCGGGACAGCGCCGCAGCGGCACCTGCCGGCGGGGGGCTGTTTAGCCGGCTTAATAAGCTGCTGGGCAAAAGTAAAAACGATGCTCAGATACCGGTGCAGGGGCTGTATATGTGGGGCGGCGTCGGGCGCGGCAAGACCTGGCTGATGGACATATTTTTTCGGGCAATTCCTGGTGAGCGCAAGCAGCGTCTGCACTTCCACCGTTTTATGCTGCGGGTACATCAGGAGCTGACCGCATTGCAGGGGCAGAGCGATCCACTGCAGATTGTTGCTGACCGTTTTAAAGCCGAAACCGACCTGCTGTGCTTCGACGAATTTTTTGTCTCGGATATCACCGATGCCATGCTGCTGGGCACGCTGATGGAAGCCCTGTTCAGCCGGGGCATAACGCTGGTGGCAACCTCGAACATTCCACCGGACGATCTTTATCGTAACGGACTGCAACGGGCGCGTTTTATCCCGGCCATTGAGATGATTAAGCAGCACTGCGAAATTATGAACGTCGACGCCGGGATAGATTATCGCCTGCGTACGCTGACCTCCGCACACCTGTGGATGACTCCGCTGGGGGATGAAACCAGTAGAGAAATGGAGCGGATGTTTATTGCCCTCGCCGGGAAACCGCGTGAAGACCACGAGCCGCTGGAGATTAATCATCGTCAGTTGCCGACGCTGGGCATTGCAGAGGGCGTGCTGGCGATGGATTTTCTCGCGCTGTGCGGCGAAGGACGCAGTCAGCACGACTATATTGAACTGTCACGCCGTTTCCACAGCGTATTGCTGTATGATGTGCCGGTGATGATTTACAAGACGGAAGACCAGGCACGGCGATTCCTGGCGCTGGTGGATGAATTTTACGAGCGTCATGTGAAGCTGGTGGTCTCGGCAGAAACATCACTTTATGAGATTTATCAGGGTACGCGGCTGAAGTTTGAGTACCAGCGCTGCGTCTCCCGCCTGCAGGAGATGCAGAGCGAAGAGTACCTGCGGCTGCCGCATTTACCCTGAAGCTTGCATTACTGTAACGTGGTAGTAATTTTATCGCAGAAAACGTTCGATCTTTATGGGCGACTTCTCTATAATCTTGCGACCCCACGTTACAACAAAGGTTTTTTTCCCAAAACTCTTTGTGTTCCGGTAACTCTATCCGAAGGGGTGGGCTTACTGGTCAAGATGGTCGTGTGAGCTCCAACCGTTTATTCAAGCGTTTGGGATTTCACCAACGTGTAACTTAATTTGGGTAAGCTTTTAGATGAAAACTTTTACAGCTAAGCCAGAAACCGTCCAACGTGACTGGTATGTTGTTGACGCAACAGGCAAAACCTTAGGTCGTTTAGCGACTGAACTGGCTCGTCGCCTGCGCGGTAAGCACAAAGCGGAATACACTCCGCACGTCGATACAGGTGATTACATCATCGTTCTGAACGCTGAGAAAGTTGCCGTAACGGGTAACAAGCGTACTGACAAGATTTATTACCATCACACCGGCTTCGTCGGTGGTATCAAGCAAGCGACCTTCGAAGAGATGATTGCTCGCCGTCCTGAGCGTGTGATTGAAATCGCGGTTAAAGGCATGCTGCCAAAGGGCCCGCTGGGCCGTGCTATGTACCGTAAACTGAAAGTTTACGCGGGCAACGAGCACAACCATGCGGCACAGCAACCGCAAGTTCTTGACATTTAATCGGGATTACAGGCAATGGCTGAGAATCAAAACTACGGCACTGGTCGCCGCAAAAGCTCTTCCGCACGCGTCTTTATTAAGCCGGGTAGCGGTAACATCGTTATCAACCAGCGTTCTTTAGAACAGTACTTCGGTCGCGAAACTGCCCGCATGGTAGTTCGTCAGCCGCTGGAACTTCTGGACATGGTCGGTAAATTTGATCTGTACATCACTGTTAAAGGTGGTGGTATCTCTGGTCAGGCTGGTGCGATCCGTCACGGTATCACACGCGCTCTGATGGAGTACGACGAGTCACTGCGTGGCGAACTGCGTAAAGCAGGCTTCGTTACTCGTGATGCTCGTCAGGTTGAACGTAAGAAAGTCGGTCTGCGTAAAGCACGTCGTCGTCCTCAGTTCTCCAAACGTTAATTTTTTCTGCCAAGGCAGGATCGATTATCGGAAAACCCGGTGCCTGGCGCCGGGTTTTTTATTTTCTTCTGATGCAAAAAGCGCGAAACACACACCGCTTTACCATTTTCCCCCGCAATTCCGTGTGCGACCCCCCACAAGCTGGCTAAAATCTGGTAAACTGTGTGTCACTTTGTGCCCATTGGCCGGGTAATAACGTGTGTATCCTGTGTACCAGGGAGCGGTTAATTTTCGGGCCGGTGGCAATAATGAGTCGCCACGTGGATGGCTATTCGCAGTAATTTTCTCGATAAACTTGGAGGTTTACATGGCTGTCGCTGCCAACAAACGTTCGGTAATGACGCTGTTTTCTGGTCCGACTGACATTTTCAGCCACCAGGTACGCATTGTACTGGCTGAGAAGGGTGTTAGTGTCGAGATCGAGCAGGTTGAAACGGATAACCTGCCGCAGGATCTGATCGACCTCAACCCATACCGTACCGTGCCCACCCTCGTTGATCGCGAGCTGACGCTGTATGAATCGCGCATCATCATGGAATACCTGGACGAACGTTTCCCGCATCCTCCGCTGATGCCGGTTTACCCGGTTGCCCGTGGTGAAAGCCGCCTGATGATGCACCGTGTTGAGCAGGACTGGTACAGCCTGATGCGTAAAGTCGAAAATGGCACCGCGCAGGAAGCTGAAGCTGCACGTAAGCAACTGCGTGAAGAGCTGCTGGCGATTGCGCCACTGTTCGCCCGTACGCCGTTCTTTATGAGCGAAGAGTTCAGCCTGGTTGACTGCTATCTGGCTCCGCTGCTGTGGCGTTTACCACAGATGGGTATTGAACTGGTCGGTGCCGGGTCTAAAGAGCTGAAAGGCTATATGACACGTGTCTTCGAGCGTGATTCCTTCCTGGCTTCTCTGACGGAAGCGGAACGTGAAATGCGCCTGCAAACGCGGGGCTGATTACGATGGAAATGTCCCAACTTACCGCACGTCGTCCTTATCTGCTGCGCGCTTTCTATGAGTGGTTGCTTGACAACAATCTCACGCCGCATCTGGTCGTCGACATTAACTTGCCCGGCGTGATGGTGCCCCTGGAGTATGCCCGCGATGGTCAGATCGTTCTGAACATTGCTCCGCGTGCCGTGGGCAATCTCGAGTTGGGCAATGATGACGTTCGCTTCAGCGCCCGTTTTGGTGGCGTTCCCCGTCAGGTCTCCGTGCCTATGGCTGCGGTACTGGCGGTTTATGCGCGGGAAAACGGTGCCGGGACGATGTTTGAACCGGAACCGGCGTATGATGAAGCCGGTGAGTTTGAAGCTTCAACTGCACAGGATGATGATGCGCCAGAAACGGTCATGTCGGTGATCGACGGCGATCGTCCCGATGATGCAGGTTCTGATGACGATAACGGCCCCGACGATGAACCGCCTCCGCGTGGTGGTCGTCCGGCGCTTCGCGTCGTAAAATAAAAACGGGCCTTCGGGCCCGTTTTTTTTACACTGTCTATCCGGGAGCGCTTCGCCCCCGGATTCATCAGTAGACGTCGCGCAGGTAGCGCTTTTCTTTTTTCAGCTGGTCAACGTAATCGGCTGCGCGCTCTGCAGACAACCCGCCAAACTGCGTAATCACTTCATACAGCGCCTTATCCACGTCTTTCGCCATGCGCGAAGCATCGCCACAAACGTAGAAGTATGCCCCTTCCTGCAGCCAGGCATACAGCTCGGCACCCTGTTCCATCATCCGCGTCTGGACGTAGATTTTCTCTGCCTGATCGCGTGAAAATGCCAGGTCGAGACGGGTCAGCAGACCGCTTTCCTGCCAGGCTTTCAGCTCATCCTGATAGATGAAGTCATGTTCCTGATGCTGATCGCCAAAGAACAGCCAGTTTTTCCCTTTGGCACCGACGGCTTCGCGCTCTTCCAGAAAAGCACGGAAGGGGGCAATACCGGTTCCCGGACCGATCATGATCAGCGGTGCATCGCCGTTTGCCGGAACGCGGAAGGCTTTATTCGGTGAAATAAAGATGGCGGGTTTTTCACCGCGCTTGACGCGCTCGGCCAGGTAGGTTGAGCAGACGCCGCTGCGGGCACGGCCAGCGCTGTGATAACGGACGGAGGCGATAGTCAGGTGCACCTGGTTAGGATGGGCTTTCTGACTGGATGAAATCGAGTAAGCACGATGCTGTAGCGGACGCAGCAGGCCAACAAACTCCGGAATGCTCAGCGAACGGGTCACATCCAGCTGCAGCAGATCCAGGGTATCTTTGCCCCACAGCCACACGCCCAGGGCATCTTTATCATCGTGCTGTAAGACGTGGCGCAGCTCCTGGTTGGTGGTGTTCTGACCCACCCACTCAATCAGCTTGCGCGACGGCTCAGAAATCTCGAACTGGTAGGTCAGCAGGTCGCCCAGGCTGCGGTCAAAGCCGGGGACCGGGTTATCGTAGTCGGATTTCAGCTGCGTCAGCAGCAGGTTAACCAGTGCCGGCTCGTTGACCGGGATCACCCCCAGCGCATCGCCTGCTTCGTACTTCAGCCCGCTGTCTGTGAGGTCAAATTCAAAGTGACGGATATCCTTGCCGGACTTCTCACCGGACAGACGCTTGTTGGTCGCCAGGGCGGCGGCATAAGGATTATTTTTATTGCTGCCGGGGATCACCGGTGCTTCCGGTGCGCTCTCCAGCGCGGTGCCGCTGCTGCCTGCACTGGCGGCAAACTGCGGCATCGCGCCGGCGATCCATGCACTGGACGGCTCTTCGTAGTCGATATCACAGTCAATACGGTCACTGACGCGTTTTGCACCCAGTTGCTCAAGGCGCATATCAATAAATTTACCCGCCTGGCAGAAGCCATCGTAGCCGGTATCACCAATAGCCAGAACCGCAAAGTGCATCTGCTCCAGGCGCGGTGCAGTGCTGGCGGAAATCGCCTGCCAGAACAGCTGTGCGTTGTCCGGCATCTCGCCTTCGCCGTAGGTCGAGGTGATCACCAGCACGTGACGCATGGTGGCAAACACGTCGATATCCACTTCGCCCAGCCCCTGGACGACCGGCACCAGGCCTTTCGCCCGCGCGGCTTTTGCTGCGCTTTGCGCTAAGGCTTCAGCATTACCTGTCTGCGAACCAAACAGGATATGAAGCTGTGTGGTGGCGGAAGAGGCCGCAGAGCCTGCGGCCTGTGGCTGGTTTTCCAGCACCAGCAGACGTGAATGTAATCCGGCAAGGAAGCCTGCCAGCCAAAATTTCTGCTCGCCGTTAAACGGCGCGTCTTCAGGAATATAAGGAATCTTCATCAGTTTTATCTACTCAATCCCGTTGAATACTCGCCATGCTTCGGGCCGCAGAGGGGTTGGCTGCCAGCCCGAAACAGGGAAAGTATGAGTCACTGTTCATAGTCAAATAGTTAAGCTAATTTGCCGACGGCTGCTGCCAGTTCAGGCAGAGCAGCACGCGCAAACAACTCTTCAAAGTCAGGCAGTCGTCCCAGCACGTCACGGTTACACGCATCCTGGTACATGATCCAGCCGTAAGTCGCCAGACTGTCCATGGAGCGGATATTACGCTGCGTGAGCGCGGCTTTATAATCGGTCATGCGCTTCGCACCGATCAGGCAGGCCAGCTCTTCATCACTGTAGCTCTCAATGGCTGCACGACCGTGGCGCTGCAGCTTGCTGATCAGGGTAAAATCTTCCGTCATCAGCAGGTTACGCACCGCTTTCTCAACGGCCGGATCTTCCACAGCGGTGCCTTTCGGCAGGCGTGACAGCGCCAGCTGCTGCGCAGAACTGAGTACGGTGTAGTTATTTAACAGCACCAGCATTTCAGGGGTGTCCGTCGCGCCGTAGCCCGGGACCGCACCATTGGCGATGGGTTTCCCTTCCCGCCAGGCCGCTTTAAATTTCGCCACCTGATGTCCGGCCAGCGCCGTGGAGAGCTCTTCCAGCAGATCCTTACGGCTCTTGGCTTTGAGGATCTCAGCGCCATCCTGATACAGCAGCAGGGAACGCGGCATCACATAAACAAAGTGCTGACACTCGGTTTCCCAGTGGTCTAGCAGCCACTGCGCACGCGGAGAAGCGGTGGCTTCCAGATGCCAGTTGAGCATCGTCAGTACCGCCTCTTTGTGCACGCGCGCCATTTCGCTGTCATCCGTGATGGAACCCAGCATCACGGAATCTGCTGCTGCAGATCCCGCCAGCGTGCCGTACGGGTCATACTGATAAGCGAAACCGCCACTCATACCGTTACCAAAGCCGGTACCGTAAGTGCCGAGGTTCAGCACCGCACCGTTAGTCATATATTCGCAGCAGAAGTCACCCACGCCTTCGACCACGGCGGTGGCACCTGAGTTACGCACGGCAAAGCGGTCACCAGCCTGACCCTGAGCGAACAGACGTCCGCCGGTGGCACCGAACAGGGCGAAGTTACCGATCAGCACGTTGCCTTCAGCATCCTCAGATCCGCCGCCCGGGGACATCACCACAATTTCTCCGCCGCACTGTCCTTTACCAACACCGTCGTTACAGGTGCCGTAATGCTCCAGGCGCATGCCGTCGTTACAGAACACGCCATAAGACTGACCGGCGGAGCCGGAGGTGGAAATCGTGACCGTCGCCGGAGCCAGATAGCGACGGCCGCGATCGTCCAGCAACGCCGCCGGAATACGGTTCAGGTGTTCGGCATTCAGCGTGTGGTTCAGCAGGCGTTCGATATCAATGGCCAGCTGGCCGCCCACGCTCTTGTTGCGGTTGTTCAGCGTGATCCCGTCACCCAGTGCGATCGCGGTCGATCCCTGACTGACCAGGCGATCGTTCAGCAGATCGATCCAGCCATTATCCAGTTCGAAATCTTTTTCCAGATAGACCGGGTGGGCAATTTTCACCTCAGGCACCACGGTTAACATGGCGCGCAGATCCAGTTTACCCACTTCCAGCGGGTGGTCCATCAGGTGAAGCAGGTCAGACCGGCCACGTGCCTCACGCAGTGAACGCAGGCCCAGGCGTGCCAGCATCTCACGCACTTCGTGGGCCACGTTGATAAAGTACTGCGCCAGCTGGCGCGGATCCCCGTCGAAGGCTTCGGCATTGGTGGTGAGACCGGCCGGGCACTTCACGTTGCAGTTTTTCGCCATCACGCACTTCAGCATCATCAGTGCCGTGGTGCCGAATTCAAAGCTGTCGCCGCCCAGCAGTGCGGATTTCACCACGTCACTGCCCGTCTGCTGTGCACCCGAGCAGCGCAGCAGCACTTTCTCACGCAGGCCGTTGGCACACAGCGCCTGATGGACTTCCGCAATGCCGATCTCCGCTACCCGCCCGGTATATTTCAGGCTGGTCACTGAAGCGGCCCCGGTACCGCCGGTGTTGCCGGCCACGTTGATCACATCAGCGCCGGCTTTCGCCACGCCAACTGCGATGGTGCCGATACCTTCAGAGGAGACCAGTTTGACAATCACCCGCACGCGGGCGGCCTTACAGTCGTGGATCAGCTGGGCCAGATCCTCGATGGAGTAAGTGTCATGGTGCGGAGGAGGGGAGACCAGCTCCACGCCCGGGGTACCACCACGGGCTGCCGCGATTTCAACCGTCACCTTAGCCGCCGGTAACTGGCCGCCTTCACCCGGTTTTGCTCCCTGACCGATTTTGATTTCCAGCTCTTCCAGCATTGGGTCTGCCAGATAGGCGGCCCAGACGCCGAAACGACCGGATGCCAGCTGTTTAATGCGTGAAGCACGGATGGTACCGTGACGGGAATAGTGCTCACCCCCTTCTCCACAGTTACTCATTCCACCTACCATATTGGTGCCGTGAGCAACGGCTTCATGCGCCGGTGCCACCAGCGCACCGTGACTCATCGCCCCGGAGGCAAAGGTACGGGTAATTTCATGGGCAGGCTGCACTTCGCTTAACGGCAGCGCCGGAGCAAGAGTAAAGATGCGTGAAAGATAGTCAGCCGCTTTGCCGGTCGCCTTCAGAAGCAGGGCGTCTGCCACCACTTCCGCTTGTTCAATGGCGTCACCAAAGCGTTTTTTCAGCACGGTGGACAGTGTGGTCAGGCGGTCATGCTCACTTTTCAGGCCGACAATGGCATCCGTCAGGCGCAGCGTGAACTGGCCTTCATGTGCCGCGTCGGCTTCACATACCAGGCCACGCACGGCAAAGCCGTTATTCACCAGCGAATAACGTCCCAGCTTACGCGTGAACTCGGCTTCGCTGTCGACGTGGGTCAGATCTGCCGGCAGGGCGAGAATATCACGCAGTGCCGCCGGGCGGCGCTTGCGCTCTTCCAGCATCAGGCTGGAGAACTGACGGTAATCCGCAGTGATAGTGAAGTTGTCGATCACCTCGTCCGGGATGCGTTCGAAACTGCTGTCCGCAAAGGATTTCGTTTTGATATTGAATGCGTTGTCCAGCTTGGCCAGCGTCATCAGGCGGATAAAATTATCCTCCTCGCGCGCTTTATCCGAGAAGCGAATTGGCTGCTCTGTCATATCAATAAAAGTACGCACGGCGATAGTGCCGTAAGAGTGGCCGGCCCCCTCTGCACGCTCTTTAAACAGGCCCAGCAGCGGCACTTCTGACTCACCCTGAATGCGCAGCGCACTCTGATGCCAGTCAACGGCCATCTGCGCGATGGTGGCAAAGCCTGCACCGCCCACCGGCGTTTTAATATTCGGGAAGTACTTCTTCAACACGCGATCTTCCGTATCGAGGAAGTTTGGCTCAAAGAACTCACCGCAGCTGTAGCTCTCAACGGTACACAGGCCGACTTTGCCCATGGTCTTCATCAGCGCTTTTTCAGCGGCTTTGGCATAGCGTTTGAACGCTTTGTTGCCCTCTTCGCCTTCACCGTATTTTTCTTCCGCACGCATCTGCACGCCCAGCGGATAAACGGCAGAAGCCCCGAAGCCGAGGGTGGCAGCAATATGGTGTGAAGAGATACTCTGGCCACTTTCCACTACCAGTGACACATCCAGGCGCAGGCCTTCCTGCACCAGGCGCTGGTTGATGGCTGACACCATCAGCAGCATCGGGATAGCGGCACGGGTTGAAGAGATATGGCGGTCAGTGATAACGGCGATACCGCCCTGTTCACGGGCGAAATCCACCACCTCCTGTGCCAGAGCATCAATAGCCTGCTCCAGCGCATCAGCGTTGGCGGCACGGCTGATAGGGTCCTTACCGATAACCGGCTCATAGAGCATTTCGAAACGAGCATAGGGGGCCACGGTCTGCTCACGCAGCTGCAGCATATCCAGATGCGTCAGGATCGGCGTGGGCACCACGATCTGGTGGCCTTTACTGCGCCCGAGATGCGGTTTCGCGCCCAGCGCAACGCGCAGGGTCATGCCATCCACTTCACGGATGGAATCCAGCGGTGGGTTGGTAACCTGAGCAAATCGCTGAGAGAAGTAGTGCGCCATTCCGCCTTCGTGGTCGGACAGGGCGTTAATCGCGTTGCCGTAACCCATCGCAGAGATTTTCTCTGCGCCGGTGGTCAGCATCGGATCCATCATAAATTTGAAGCTTTCCTGGTTGTAGTAGTAAGCCACAAAACGCTGGTAGGTTTTGAGGTCGCCGCTATAACGCAGAGGGGAGCCCTGTTGCTCCGCCGGGATCACCGGCAGGTCCTGTAATGTCACGCGTGACTCGGCCAGCAGCGCCGGATAATCAGCCACCGCCGCCAGCTTTTCCAGCGCTTCGACGGTGGTATAGCTGCGTTTTTCACGGTGATCGTAATACAGCATACCGCCCGCTTCGATACGGCCACGGCGCAGGACGCTTTCCGGTGGGAAGGCAATCTGGCCCGCTTCCGACATCGCACCAATGTATTCAGCTGTTTCTACTGAGCGCAGCGGGCGCAGGCCGAGACGGTCAAGGCGTGCACCAATGACTTCACCGTTGCCGAAGATCAGGGCGGCCGGACCGTCATTCTTCTCTTCATACAAAGAGAAGTATTCCAGCATCGCGCGGACTTCAGCTGAGAGGGAAGGATCGTTTTCCCACGCTGGCGGCATCATCGAGACCACGGCGGTGATCAGGTCCAGATTGTCTTCCATCAGACGGCTGTGGATGCTTTGATCCAGGCGTGAGCTGTCTGACTGGCCTTTCGGGCGCACGATCTTCTTCCCGCGTGCCAGCGCCAGCGCCGATTCCGCAATGCGGTTTTTACGATCGGTATTCAGCTCGCCGTTGTGCGCCATCAGCCGGAATGGCTGCGCCATGGTGGTATGCGGATCGGTGTTAGTTGAAAAACGGGTATGGAAGAACAGACCGCGGACCTGGTGGTCTGTGTCGGTCAGATCCTGGAAATAGGGGATCACCTCATTCGAATTCAGGCGGGCTTTAAACACCTGGGTGCGTGAAGAGAGCGACAGTGGATAGAGGCCGCCAAATTCACTTTCGGTAAAGGCGCGGGCTTCGATATCCAGCAGGGCACGGTAGATGCGTTTTTCGAAATCAATCTGGTTGCTGACATCGGCCGGGGCGGTAAACACCCATTGCACGATCGGCAGCTGGAACTGAATCGCCGCCGGACGCAGTACGCTGGTATCCAGGGGCATATCTCGTTTAAGGAGGATCGACAGATCGTAAGCCGCCAGGGTGTCTTCCACCAGGCGTTCGGCATTGGCACGCAGCGCACCGTCTTTCGGCACAAAAAAGTTGCCGACGCCATAACGGCCGGCTTCCAGCGGCTGTCCGGTAATTTTGCGGAAGAAATGCAGAGAGAGGTCAACGTTAACGCCGGCGCCGTCACCTACGCCTTCTGCAGACATGCCCCCGCGATGAGGAACGGTGCACAGGGCACTGTGGGCCATCTGCAGAACCTCATGAGTTTGCTCGCCGTCCTTACGAGTAATGAAACCCACACCACAGCTGTCACTGTCTTTTGATGGATCATACAAGCCATAGGGATAAGGTTTTGAGTTGGACATCGAGGGCCTCCTTAACTGCTTTTGACATTACCACTATTCTTCAGGCACAGAGCGCACGGGGTGTCTCGTCTGGCGCTGTATCATTTTCTTGCCGCTAAAACGCAGACACCGTGACTCCGAACATGCCGTACAGGGACCGTTGTCTGAAACGTCCTTGATGGCATTGCTCACGAAATTCCGGGTCTCAAATTGGAGATAACTTACATCACGAGGGAGTCTACTTGCTGCATAGATATGCCGAGACACTGGCCCGTCAGGAAAGCTTCCAGCGGATTTCCAACTTATCGGGAAAGCGAACTCAGGTCAAATAGCGATCTTACTTAGGCTTTTTTATGTCTTTACTGAGTTATCTTAATGATAAATAAGTAAATGTTGCCTTATTTTAACCCTGTTAAAGGCGAGGCGAAGGGGAGCGAAGTGTGAGCTGACTCACTATAGGGCAGCAGGCAAATCTCTGCACCATGCTGGTGCCGGGGTTAATGGCAGCAGAATATGCTGTCAACGTAGGAATAACCGCAGGAACGCACTGTTTTTAGCTGGCGCGATTATTTGAATTAAACAGGGGGGCATCATTAGTAAAATTAATCAGAAAAGGCGTGATTAATATTTCATTTATTGTGAATTATTATTCGTTAGATGTAACAAGAGAAAGCGAAGGAGGTGGGGCATCGCTATGAAAACTATCAACATGAGAAAGGCGCACTGAATTCAGAGCGGCCTTACAGATTATGCAGTTATAAAATTTAGTCAATATCCCTGGCGGTAAGTTTTTACGGGGAACGGCAATCGGAGCGTTTCGTACGGTAACCCAGGCAGGAGAGGGGCTGCGTCCGTTTTCGGCGCTTTACCGGCGCTGGCGGCGATAATCCCGTGGTAACGGGTGAAAGGATGTGGGTGCTGCTGCACGGTTATTGTGCAACATCCCCCCGGCTGTCAGGCGAGATAGCGCGTTGGTCTTTTGGTCAATTCCGGTATGATTGCTTTTATCAGGCTGGAAGGGATCCTTTATGAAACAAATTCGTTTATTAGCGCAGTACTATGTTGATTTGATGGTCAAACTTGGGCTGGTACGCTTCTCGCTGCTGCTGGCGTCGGCGCTGGTAGTGCTGGCCATGATTGTGCAGATGGCGGTAACGATGGTGCTGCGGGGCCACGTTGAAAGTATTGATATGGTGCGGTCGGTATTTTTCGGCCTGCTGATTACCCCATGGGCCGTCTATTTCCTGTCGGTGGTGGTGGAACAGTTAGAAGAATCGCGTCAGCGTCTGGCCAGGCTGGTGGATAAGCTCGAAGAGATGCGCAATCGCGACCTTGAGCTGAACCAGCAAATGCAGGGCAATATTACCCAGCTTAACCAGGAGATTGCCGACCGTATCAAAGCCGAAGAGGCGCGTCTGCAGGTGATGGCGAAACTCAAAGAGGAGATGGCGCGGCGCGAAGAGGCGCAAATCGAACTCGAACAGCAATCCTCGTTCCTGCGTTCCTTCCTCGATGCCTCCCCTGACCTGGTGTTTTACCGCAACAGTGACCAGCAGTTCTCTGGCTGTAACCGTGCTATGGAGCTACTGACGGGAAAAAGCGAAAAACAGCTTATCGGGCTGACGCCGAAAGAGGTCTATGACGACGATGCGGCGACGAAAGTGCTGGAAACCGATGAGAAAGTCTTCCGTCATAATGTCTCCCTCACCTATGAACAGTGGCTGGAATATCCTGACGGCCGCAAAGCCTGTTTTGAGATCCGTAAAGTGCCTTATTACGACCGCGTGGGCAAACGTAGCGGATTGATGGGCTTCGGACGCGATATAACCGAGCGTAAGCGTTACCAGGACGCGTTAGAGAACGCCAGCAGGGAGAAGACCACCTTTATCTCTACGATCAGCCACGAGCTTCGTACGCCGCTTAATGGCATTGTCGGGCTCAGTCGCATTCTGCTGGATACGGATCTCAATCAGGAACAGCTGAAGTATCTGAAAACGATCCACGTTTCTGCCATTACGTTGGGCAATATTTTCAATGATGTGATTGAAATGGACAAAATCGAGCGGCGCAAAGTGCAGCTGGACAATCAGCCCATCGATTTCACCGGCTTCCTGGCCGATCTGGAAAACCTCTCCGGCCTGCTGGCCGAGCCAAAAGGGCTGAAGTTTGTGCTGGCACCGGCGCTGCCCCTGCCGCATAAAATCATTGCCGATGGCACCCGTCTGCGTCAGATCCTGTGGAATCTTATCGGTAACGCGGTCAAGTTTACCCAGCAGGGTGAGATCGTAGTACGGGTCGGCTATCAGCAGGACGACTGCCTGTGCTTTGAGGTGGAAGACTCCGGTATGGGCATCCCACAGGATGAGCAGGATAAAATTTTTGCCATGTATTACCAGGTGAAAGATCAGCGGGGCGGCAAACCTGCCACCGGCACGGGTATTGGTCTGGCCGTTTCCCGCCGTCTGGCGCAGAGCATGGGTGGCGATATCCGCGTTCACAGCGCTCCGGGACAGGGTTCCTGCTTCACCCTGACGCTCAATGCGCCACGCGTTGAGGAAGAGCCGCAGGATGAGCAGAGGGAAGACGACATGCCACTGCCTGCGCTGCATATCCTGCTGGTCGAGGACATTGAACTGAATGTGGTGGTTGCCCGCTCTGTGCTGGAAAAACTGGGCAGCAGCGTGGAAGTGGCGATGACCGGCCAGGCCGCGCTGGAGATGTTTGACCCGGATGAGTTCGATCTGGTGCTGCTGGATATCCAACTGCCCGACATGACCGGTCTGGATGTGGCGCGGATGATTCATCAGCGTCACGCGGGTGAGCAACTGCCGCCGCTGGTGGCGCTGACGGCAAACGTGCTGAAAGATAAACGCGAATATTTTGATGCCGGTATGGATGACGTCCTGAGCAAACCGCTGGCGGTTCCTGCTCTGACGGCGATGATTAAAAAATACTGGGATTTTCAGGTCGACGACTTAGCCACTGAACCGGAGTTCACCATGGACAAGAAAGAACTGGCACTGCTGGATGTTCCAATGCTGGAACAATATATCGAACTGGTGGGGCCGGGCTTGATCCACCAGAGTCTGGCAATGTTTGAGCAGATGATGCCAGGCTATCTGGCGGTGCTGGATTCCAACATGATGGCTCGCGATCAAAAGGGCATTGCGGAAGAGGGGCACAAAATTAAGGGCGCGGCGGGTTCCGTCGGATTAACGCATTTACAGCAGATTGCAAAACAGATCCAAAGTCCGGAACTACCTGCATGGTGGGACAATGTTCAGGAGTGGATTGATGAACTGAAACAGGAATGGCGTCACGACGTGGATGTTCTGCGGCAATGGGTGACGGATGCTGAAAAAAAATGACCCCGACCGAAGCCGGGGTGCGCGAATACTGCGCCAACACCAGGGAAATTGGTAACCTGCGCTGTTCTGATTTTAATCATCGGGAGCGAAGGTTTGGTATTGGTTGAACGTTAAATAGCTCAGTCACTACTTTAGCAAATCTTGCATCACATGTTAGCGGATTCATTAAAATGTGTGATGTTGAGCAGCGTTCGTAAATAGAAGACCCGATTTTGCTCACTCAGTCAAGCAGGGAATGTTTATTTACGATGATTCGCATGATAATTGTACAATTACCTGTTTCTTTAAGCCCGGATGGCGCAGGTCAATGTTTCTCTTGTCCGGCTTTTTTCGAGGTCGGGCGGCAGGGAACAGGTAAGGGGTAAGGTTTTCTTTTAACATCATGTTTTTTAGCTATTTTTTTGTTTATTAACCAGATGCTTCCGAAACGTTTTGGTTTCTGCTAGCAAAAATTCTCAAACTCAGTGGAGGGCAGACCTAAAAGCTGACTCCGTTCAGCAAGATTGACTGCTCTTACCAGTGGCTTAATATGCGGGAAAAACATCACTTACCACCCGAATGTCGTGCCCATTTCTTAAGTGAGCGTGAAATTCCTTAAAAGTGGCAGGAGAAATTTATAAGCAGGCTGAACCAATTGATTTAATGCAATTTCAACCGTAAGCCGATCCAGCGTGGAGTTAAGGTAAATGGCGTGATTTAATGGAACCGATTCCGGTTATGTTGGGTTAATTAACAATGATGGAGAATTCCTGGTGAATTTTCATACTGATAAATATGGACGGGATCCTCAGTAATGAGTCGCAATAAATCACGGGGTTTTACGCGCATCAAAGCATTTCTGCTTCGCCTGGTCCTGGGAATAACTGGATTGTGGCTTGCTGGCATTATCCTCTTTGCCTTTCTGCCGGTGCCGTTCTCTGCGGTGATGGCCGAACGGCAGATCGGAGCCTGGTTTAGCGGTGATTTCGACTATGTGGCGCACTCTGACTGGGTGGGGATGGATGACATCTCGCCATGGATGGCGCTGGCCGTCATTGCTTCTGAAGATCAAAAATTCCCGACGCACTGGGGTTTTGACGTGGCCGCCATCCAGTCGGTTCTGGACAACAGCGGAGAAAAAGCTGGCATGCGCGGTGCCTCTACGCTTTCTCAGCAGACGGCAAAAAATATGTTCCTCTGGGACGGACGCAGCTGGGTGCGTAAAGGCCTGGAGGCCGGTCTGACCGTGGGGATCGAAACCGTCTGGACCAAGCGACGTATTCTGACCGTCTATCTGAATGTGGCTGAAATGGGAGAAGGGGTCTTTGGCGTTGAGGAAGCCTCTCAGCGCTATTTTCACAAGCCGGCCAGCCGCTTAACCCTGTCCGAAGCGGCGCTGCTGGCCGCCGTTCTGCCGAATCCAATACGCTACCGCGCCGACGCGCCTTCAGGCTATGTTCGCCAGCGTCAGCAGTGGATCATGCGTCAGATGCGCCAGCTCGGCGGGGAAGGTTTCCTCAGGGAACACCAATTGCAATGAGTCCGGACCAGGTTCAGATCTGACAGAGGAACTGCAAAAAGGGGGGCAACACAGACCGGCCGTCAGGGCCGGTCTGCCGGGGAAGGGGATTACTCCTCGTCGAAACCGGCGTTAAACAGGTCGATGACCGCCGCCAGCGCTTTATCTTCTTCCGGTCCGCTGGCTTCCACCTCGATATGCCCGCCTTTGGCAGAGTCGAGCATCAGCAGGGCAATCACGCTACTGGCTTCAGCTTCTGTGCCGCTTTCATTACGCAGCAGCACTTCCGCATCAAAACTCTGTACCAGTTCAAACAGCTTCATCGCCGGACGGGCGTGCATGCCCAGCTTGTTTTTAATCTCAACGGTCTGTTTCACGGTCATGACTTACGTTTTTCCAGCGTGCGGTGACGGGACTGTACGTTCTTACCGCGAGAGCGGAAATAATCTGCCAGCTGTTCGGCAATGTAGACGGAACGGTGTTTGCCGCCGGTACACCCAATCGCCACGGTCAGATAGCTACGGTTATTGGTTTCCAGCATCGGTAACCATAACTCAAGGTAACTGCGCGTCTGATAGATGAAGTTATGCACTTCCGTGTGGCGATCGAGGAAGGCAGCAACCGGGCGATCGAGTCCGGTCATCGGGCGCAGCTTGGGATCCCAGTGCGGGTTAGGCAAAAATCGCACGTCAAATACGTAATCAGCGTCAATCGGAATGCCGTGCTTAAAGCCAAAGGACTCAAACACCATCGTCAGTTCACGCTCTCGCTTGCCCAGCAGGCGGGTACGCAACATCTCGGCCAGCTCGTGCACGGACATCTCTGAGGTGTCGATAATCAAATCGGCCCGGGAGCGCAGGGGCTCCAGCAGATCGCTCTCTTCATCAATGGCGCTTTCCAGCGACAGATTTTTACTGGAGAGCGGATGCAGACGACGTGTATCACTGTAGCGACGAATTAAGGTATTACGGTCAGCATCAAGGAACAGAAGTTGCGGCGAAAAACAGTCTGGTAAACTGTTAAGTGCGGTTTCAAACACTTCCGGAGATTCCGGCATGTTGCGGACATCAATACTTACCGCAGCAGATATGTTGCGTTCGGCCAGCGAATTCGCCAGGTCAGGCAGCAGGACCACGGGCAGATTATCCACGCAGTAAAAACCCATGTCTTCCAGGGCGCGTAACGCCACAGATTTTCCTGAGCCTGAACGACCGCTGACGATCATCAGCACCATTTCACAATTCCCCTCATTTAACCTGCCTGACTAGCTCTGTTCGTGATCTTCCGTGATGATCGCATAAAGATCTTCATCGCTCTGTGCGGAACGCAGACGCCGCAGTACGGTTTTATCCGCCAGGCGCTTGGCCACCAGTGAGAGCGTATGCAGATGCGTTTTACACTGATCGGCGGGTACCAGCAGGGCAAACAGCAGATCCACAGGCTGATTATCAATGGCATCGAACGCAATGGGCTGGTCAAGGCGAATAAAAACGCCGACGGCACGCAGCGTATCTTCCTCAAGCTTGCCGTGCGGGATGGCAATGCCATTACCGATACCGGTACTTCCCATTCTCTCACGCGTCAGAATCGCTTCAAAAATTGTCTGATGCGGAAGGTTTAGCTGTTTAGCTGCCAGTTCGCTGATAATTTCCAGCGCCCGTTTTTTGCTCTGGCAATGCACGCCATTACGCGTACATGAGACGCTCAGCACGGAGCCCAGTTCCAGTTTCAAATCATTGTTCATCATAGTTTCACTTAACTTTTCACTGCCGCAGGCGAGTTATCCTCTTCCCCGTTTCGGAGTCAAGATTAACATGCTGTATTGATTAACGGCTCGTATTCCCGGAAGAATACGAGCCGATACCGCTTTCAGCTTAACCTTTAAAGGGGTGGCTGCTGAAAAACCATCAACGCATGGTGAATTTAGTGTTGTTTAAGCTTGTCTTTATGTTTATTTAACTGGCGAGTCAGCTTGTCAATCAGCCCGTCAATCGCCGCGTACATATCTTTATCTTCCGAGGTGGCGTGCAGCTCCCCACCGTTCACATGCAGCGTAGCATCTGCAATCTGTGTCACTTTCTCCACTTTCAGCACAATATAGACCTGATTAATGCGATCAAAATAATGTTCCAGTTTGGCAAACTTTTCAGTCAAAAATTCGCGCAGTGGTTCGGTGATTTCTACGTGTTGTCCAGTGATATTGAGCTGCATAGTGTCTTCCTTCTCAGTTCGTTCAGACCAGCTGTTTGCGCTGGTTTGATGGCGGGATGGATAAAGACTCTCGGTATTTTGCCACAGTGCGCCTTGCTACCATAATCCCCTGTTCGGAAAGCATGGAGGTCAGCTTGCTGTCGCTGAGTGGTTTGACGGGATTCTCCGCCGAGATTAACTTTTTCACCAGCGCACGGATAGCCGTGGATGAGGCTTCGCCTCCGCCCTCGGTGTTGACGTGACTGGAGAAAAAATACTTCAGTTCAAAGATGCCCCGTGGGCTGTGCAGATATTTCTGGGTGGTCACACGGGAAATCGTCGATTCATGCATTTCAACAGCACTGGCAATATCGGCCAGCACCATCGGGCGCATATGCTCTTCGCCCTGCTCAAAAAAGGCCTGCTGCTGCTCAACGATGCAGCGTGTCACTTTCAGCAGCGTGTCATTACGACTTTCCAGGCTTTTAATCAGCCATTTCGCTTCCTGCAGGTTACTGCGTATAAACTGCGAATCACTGTCGCTGCGTGAGCTGGAGCCTAACGACGCATAGTGCTGATTGATTTTCAGGCGCGGCACGCTGTCGGCATTGAGCTCAACGGTCCAGCGGTTACTGATTTTACGTACCAGCACATCCGGAATGACATACTCGGGTTCCTGAGTATTAATCGACTGCCCTGGACGCGGGTCAAGGGTCTGTATTACCTGCATAGCACCTTTGAGCACCTCTTCCTTAAGGCGGGTGACGCGCATCAGACTGCGGAAGTCATGATTCGCCAGCAGATCAAGATGCTCGCTGGCAATCAGACGCGCTTCTTTCAGCAGGGGAACATCGGCCGCGAATTGTGACAGCTGAACCAGCAGGCAATCGCGTAAATCACGAGCGCAGACGCCGACCGGATCAAATCGCTGTACACGTTTCAGCACGGCTTCCACTTCGTCGATAGTCAGCTCATCGCTGCCCATACTTTCCAGAATTTCTTCCAGCGAGGCCGTCAGATACCCCGTATCGTCCACCGCATCCACAATCGAGGTGGCGATCGCCCGGTCAGTGTCGGTGAACGGCGTCAGTTCTACCTGCCACATCAGATAGTCCTGCAGTGTCTGGGTGGTTTCACCCTGATAGACGGGCAGTTCATCATCGTGGTAATCCGTCCCGGTACCGGACGGGGTCCCTGCGGTATAAATTTCGTCCCAGGTGGCGTCCAGCGGCAGTTCTTCAGGCATGTCCTTCTGTTCCAGCGCTTCCCGGGTATCCAGCGCTTCAGTTTCCTGATATTCGCGGGTATCGACTTCTTCATGAATGTCGGTTTGTTCAAGCAACGGGTTACTTTCCAGCGCCAACTGAATTTCCTGCTGGAGCTCAAGCGTAGAGAGTTGCAGCAGGCGAATGGCCTGCTGCAACTGTGGCGTCATGGCAAGCTGTTGACTGAGCCTGAGTTGTAAACCTTGCTTCATGTTCAGAGTCTTAATTCCCCAGAAAACTTACCGAATGCAAACACCTTATCAGAGTCTGAACTCTTCGCCCAAATAGACACGCTTAACTTGTTCATCGGCCAGGATCGCTTCCGGGGTGCCGTGGGCGATCAAATGCCCCTGGCTAACGATATAGGCACGCTCACAGACTGCCAGCGTTTCACGGACGTTGTGGTCGGTGATCAGGACACCCAGCCCGCTGTCGCGCAGGTGTTCAATGATCTTTTTAATATCAATAACGGAAATCGGGTCAACACCGGCAAAGGGTTCATCCAGCAGGATGAACTTCGGATTAGCCGCCAGCGCGCGGGCAATCTCGACACGGCGGCGTTCACCGCCAGACAGCGCCTGACCCAGGCTGTCACGCAGGTGCTCGATATGGAACTCTTCCAGCAGCTCATTCGCACGATCTTCACGCTGTTCGCTGGTCAGGTCGTCACGGATCTGCAGCACCGCCATCAGGTTATCAAACACGCTCAGACGACGGAAAATGGAGGCTTCCTGTGGCAGATAGCCAATACCACGACGCGCGCGGGCGTGCAGCGGCAGAATACTGATGTCTTCATCATCGATGATAATGCGGCCGGCATCGCGGGGTACGATGCCAACGACCATATAAAACGTTGTGGTTTTACCTGCACCGTTTGGGCCAAGCAGACCCACGATTTCGCCAGACTTGACCTGCAGGCTGACATCTTCAACCACGCGACGGCCTTTGTAGGCCTTCGCCAGGTTTTCCGCAATTAAGGTTGCCATGTTCGTTAGTTACTCTTTTTCTGACCGTTTGACGGTGTGCCTTTGTCCTGCAGCTGTGACGGCACCAGTACGGTAGTGACACGCTTGCCGGAACTGCCAAAGGCCTGCATTTTTTGCTCTTTCACCAGATAGGTAATGCGATCGCCTTTAACATTACTGTCCAGCTGTTCCAGATAGGCGTCACCGGTTAACTCCACCAGGTCTTTGGCCAGCTCGTAATGCATTTTTTGCGCGTGGCCCTGGACGGGTTTACCGCTGTCCTGCATCTGATAGAACGTCGCCGGGTTGCCGTAGGCATCCACAATGGTTTTATTACTGTCGCCGCCCGGACGGGTCACCACGACTTTATCCGCCGTAATTTTAATCGTTCCCTGGGTCACAATGACTTTACCGGTAAAGGTGGCCACGTTGCCCTGCATGTCCAGCGCCTGATTTTCCGAGTCAACGTTGACCGGTTTTTCTGAGTCACCGGTCAGGGCAAAAGCCGGAACGCTCGCCGCGAACAGGAGGGTAGCAGTCAGTAATTTAAGGCTTTTGTTCATTTTGAATTTCATAAGATGTTTTGACCTTTTCAATCAACTCGGCAGTTTTCTTCCGTAAATTCCCACGCATCTTCATACCTGTAGAGTTAAAGCTGCGGCCATAAAGTGTGACCTGATCGTCAGAGGTAACATCCTGCGTCGTCAGGTTGATCTGAGCGTTATCCGTTTTGATACGCTCAAGCTGTGTGTCTTTTGTCAGGCTGTTCACTTCAACATGCCCGTAAAGATACAACATGCGATCGTTCGTCAGTTTGGCCTTATCCCCCCGGACCGACCAGGTGGGCACCTTATTCTCGTCGTACGTTGTCATTACCGGATTGTCGAACCAGCTCACTGCGTCGGCTGAGAAATAGGTCACTTTGTCTGAGACCAGCTTATAGCTCAGTGACCCCGCAGGGTTATAAACGACCGTATGTGAATTATCGCTCATATACGTCGGTTCATTGTTGCCATTGTTTACCGCGTCGTCATTGTCATCCGTCGCAGTCAGATTCCAGCCGATCAGCACAATGGCGATCAGTGCCAGAATCAGCGTTATCCAGCGTCTCGTTTTACTCATACAGACTGCCCTTTGGCCTCATCAAACTTACCCTGTGCAATCAACAGAAGATCGCAAATTTCCCGCACTGCACCACGGCCACCCGCAATCCGCGTCACATAGTCGGCGCGCGGAAGGAGAACGGGATGGGCGTCAGCAACGGTAACGCTCAGGCCGACTTCGGCCATAACTGGCCAGTCAATCAGGTCATCGCCGATATAGGCAACCTGTTCAGCACTGAGTGACAGTGTATCCAGAAGTTCACGGAAGGCCAAAAGCTTATCAGTCTGTCCCTGGTAAAGATGAGTAATCCCCAGTGTGGCACAGCGATCTTCCAGCAGTTTGGCTTTACGGCCGGTAATAATCGCCACCTCTATGTCGCTGGTTAGCAGGCAGCGGATACCGTAGCCATCACGGACGTTGAAGGCTTTCAGCTCTTCACCGCTGTTGCCCTGGTAAATCACGCCATCCGACATCACACCGTCCACATCGCAGATCAGCAGTTTGATTTTCTGCGCGCGGGAGATGACCTGCTGGCTAACCGGGCCGTAGCAGGTCGCTACGGTGGCTGATGAATCACTCATTGATCTCGACTTCCTTTGTTAAACAACGCCGGCCCGCAGCATGTCATGCATATGCACCACGCCCAGCAGAGTGTCGCCATCGGCGACCATCACGCAGGTAATATTCTTACTCTGCATCAGATTCAGTGCATCGACAGCCAGCGTATTGGGCCGGACGCGGATACCGCCCGGCGTCATGACACTTTCAATGCCGGCACGCTGGATATCGATGCCCATATCAAACACGCGGCGTAAATCCCCGTCGGTAAAGATGCCTTCGATTTTCATTAAATCGTTGCAGATTACCGTCATCCCCATGTTTTTACGTGTTATTTCCAGCAAGGCATCTCGCAGTGAGGCATCGCGACTCACATGCGGCATATCGCTACCGGAGTGCATGATATCATCAACGCGTAGCAGCAGCTTACGGCCCAGCGCACCGCCAGGGTGGGAGAGTGCGAAATCTTCCGGCGTAAAGCCCCGTGCTTTCAACAGTGCGACGGCCAGCGCATCCCCCATCACCAGGGTTGCCGTGGTGCTGGTGGTGGGGGCAAGGCCCAGCGGACAGGCTTCCTGCGGCACTTTAACACAGAGATGCACATCTGCTGCGCGGCCCATTGCACTTTCCGGCCGTCCCGTCATGCAGATCAACGTAACCCGCAGGCGTTTCAGCACCGGGATCAGGGCCAGAACTTCTGAAGACTCGCCGGAATTCGAGATGGCAATCACGACGTCACTGGGGCTCACCATCCCAAGATCGCCGTGGCTGGCTTCCGCAGGATGAACAAAGAAAGCCGGGCTACCGGTGCTGGCGAAGGTGGCAGCGATCTTCTTCCCCACATGCCCGGATTTACCCATTCCCATCACGACCACTTTACCGGAACAGTGATAGATCAGTTCGCAAGCGCGGGTGAAGTCATCATTGATGTACTGGTCGAGCTGCTCCAGCCCTTCACGTTCAATTCGCAGTACTTCTTTCCCGGCCTGTTGAAAGTCAAAGTCGGGATGGGCAGTGATATGCGCCATAATTCTCCAGTCCTTTTACCAGAAGGTCACTGAGGGGAAGCCATACAGCATTCCTACCCAGACGATAAATCCGCACAGCAACAACGCGCCAGCCAGCCGACCAATGCGGCGACTGCGCTGCAAACAGATCAGTGTGAACACAGCACTGACACCGAGCATCACCCAGTAGTCACGGGCAAAAATAGCGGTGTCGAGCGTACCGGGGTGGATTAGCGCCGGGAGACCCAGCACAATCGCGGTATTATAGATGTTAGAACCAATCAGGTTACCGATGGCGATATCATCTTCACCTTTTAATGCTCCGGCGATGACGGTGGCCAGTTCAGGCAGGCTGGTGCCTACCGAAATGATCGTCAGACCAATCACCAGCTCACTGACGCCAAAATAGTCAGCGATGACCGTTGCGTTATCGATCACCATGCGCGTGGACATCGGCAGCACAATCAGCGCCACCGCCAGCCACAGGAAAGCAACGGTATTGCCCACCTCGTCACGGGGAAGTTCGGCAAGTTGCTCACGCGTCAGCGAATCATTGTTATCGCGTTCAGCCCGGCGGGCAATCTTGATAATAAACCACAGATAGAGTGCCGCGATGGCGATCAGGGCCAGACCATCATTGCGGCTCAGTTCATTATCGAACAGCGTGACGCCGCACAACAGGGTAACCAGCAGCATCAGCGGTAGTTCACGACGCACCAGGTTCGAATGTACGCTTAACGGGTGAAGCAGTGCTGCGCCTCCCAGAATCAGCAAAATATTGGTAATATTCGATCCCATCGCGGTACCGACAGCAATATCCATCTGCCCGTGCGAGGCGGCAGAGAAAGAGACGATCAGTTCAGGCAGCGAAGTGCCGATTCCGACGACGGTCATCCCGATGATCAGCGGCGGGATACCGACAGCACGACACAAAATAGCGGCGCTAAACACCAGACGATCGGCTCCATAAACCAGTAAGACTAAACCGATAATCAGTAGTGCTGTAGCGACGAGCATGAAGTGTCCTTTTAATGAGGTATTATCGTCAAAGGCGGCTAGCGGCAACGACGTCAGGCAAGGTCATTTTAGTGGCCATGATTTTGACGATCTCAGGACAAAAAGTAAAACTTATGCCAGCTTTAGCTACGCAACAGAGGTAAGTTTCTGTAAAAATGCCCGGTCCGAGGGTTAATACGTTACCATCGGGAGTAAATTAATCGTCTTAGAATAGAGGTCGAGGTAACTATGAGCCAGACGGAGATGAATCTGGTGGATGTCCAGGGGGTGAGTTTTTCCCGTGGCAACCGGCTGATTTTCGATAACATCTCGCTTACGGTGCCCAAAGGAAAAGTGACCGCTATCATGGGGCCCTCCGGCATTGGTAAAACCACGTTGCTGCGTCTGATTGGTGGTCAAATCCCGCCAGATAGTGGCCAGATCTGGTTTAACGGTGAGAATATACCTACGCTGTCCCGTTCGCGGCTTTATGAGGCGCGAAAAAAAATGAGCATGCTGTTCCAGTCAGGAGCCTTGTTTACCGATTTAACGGTATTTGACAACGTAGCATGGCCGTTACGGGAACATTCCAAATTACCGCTGCCGTTGTTGAACAGCACGGTGATGATGAAGCTGGAAGCCGTTGGGTTGCGGGGGGCGGCAAATCTTAAGCCCTCCGAGCTGTCAGGGGGGATGGCGCGGCGTGCTGCGCTGGCGCGTGCTATCGCGCTGGAACCCGACCTCATCATGTTCGACGAGCCGTTCGTCGGGCAGGATCCCATTACTATGGGCGTACTGGTCAAATTAATCGATGAGCTGAATCACGCTTTAGGCGTGACCTGTATTGTCGTTTCCCACGACGTGCCTGAAGTGCTCAGTATTGCTGACTACGCGTATATCATTGCCGATCAAAAAGTGATTGCGCAGGGTACCGCGCCAGAATTACGTGAAAATAATGATGCCCGTGTTCGACAGTTTATTGATGGCATTGCCGATGGGCCAGTGCCGTTCCGCTTCCCGGCAGGGGATTATCTGCAAGATTTGGTCGGCTCAGGGAGGGTGAAAGACTGATGTTTTTACGCGCACTGGCATCACTAGGGCGACAAGGGATTAACACCTGCGCCTCCTTCGGCCGTGCAGGGCTAATGTTATTCCATGCGTTATTTGGCATTCCCCGCTTTCGTAAACATACGCCGTTACTGATAAAACAGTTATATAGCGTTGGCGTACTGTCATTACTGATTGTCCTGGTTTCAGGGTTGTTCATCGGTATGGTGTTGGGTCTGCAAGGTTATCTGGTATTGAAAACCTACAGTGCTGAAACCAGCCTGGGAATGATGGTGGCGATCTCTCTGCTGCGCGAACTGGGACCGGTGGTCACCGCGCTACTGTTCGCCGGGCGTGCCGGGTCGGCGCTGACCGCTGAAATTGGGTTAATGAAAGCCACCGAACAGCTTTCCAGTATGGAAATGATGGCTGTTGATCCGCTACGTCGCATCATCTCACCGCGTTTCTGGGCGGGGGTGATCAGTATGCCGCTGCTGACCCTGATTTTTGTCGCAGTCGGCATTCTTGGTGGCGGACTGGTGGGGGTCAGCTGGAAGGGGATCGACCCCGGGTTCTTCTGGTCAGCGATGCAGAACGCGGTCGATCTGCGCACCGATATTATCAACTGCGTGATCAAAAGTGCCGTTTTTGCGGTGACCGTGACCTGGATTGCGCTGTTTAACGGCTATGACGCCATTCCGACCTCTGAAGGGATCAGTCGGGCAACGACGCGTACCGTAGTACATGCCTCACTGGCAGTGCTCGGTCTGGATTTTGTGCTTACGGCACTGATGTTTGGGAACTGATTCGATGCAAACGAAAAAAAGCGAAATTTGGGTAGGTGCCTTTTTAATGCTGGCGCTATGCGCGATTATTTTTCTCTGTCTGCGCGTGGCTGACCTTAAATCACTCGGCAACGAGCCCACCTGGAAGCTCTATGCGACTTTCGATAATATCGGTGGTCTGAAAGCCGGTTCACCGGTGAAGGTGGGCGGTGTGGTGATCGGTCGTGTGGTGGATATCAGCCTCGACCCGAAAAATTACTCGCCTAAAGTGACCATGGATATTGAAGATAAGTACAACAATATCCCTGATACCAGCTCACTGGCGGTGCGCACTTCGGGTCTGTTGGGTGAACAATATCTTGCCATGAATATCGGTTTTGACGACCCGGAAATGGGCACTGCTACACTGAAAGATGGTGGTACGATTCAGGACACGAAGTCCGCTATGGTACTGGAAGACCTGATTGGGCAATTCCTGTACAAAAGTGGCAGTGGTGACGACAAAGACAAAAATGCAGCTGCCACGGGCGAACAGCCTGCAGCAGAATCTGCACCGGCAGCGAACAATCCAGAAGAGGTTAAATAATGTTTAAACGTTTACTGATGGTCGCGATGCTGATTGTCGCTCCCCTGGCGGCAAATGCGGCCGCGGATCAAACCGATCCCTACAAATTAATGGGAGAGGCAGCGGAAAAAACCTTTACGCGTCTCAAAACGGAACAACCTAAAATCAAGCAGGATCCAAACTATCTGCGTCAGATCGTTCGTGATGAACTGTTGCCGTATGTGCAGATTAAATACGCCGGTGCACTGGTGCTGGGCCGCTACTACAAAGATGCTACGCCTGCGCAGCGTGAGGCTTATTTCAAAGCCTTTGGTGATTACCTGGCCCAGGCATACGGTCAGGCACTGGCCATGTATAACGGACAGACCTACCAGATCGCCCCGGCGCAGCCACTGGGCGATGCCAATATTATTGCCATTCGCGTAACGATCATTGACCCGAATGGGCGTCCGCCAGTCCGCCTGGACTTCCAGTGGCGTAAAAATAGCGTGAGCAACCACTGGCAGGCGTACGACATGATTGCTGAAGGCGTCAGCATGATCACCACGAAACAGAATGAGTGGAGCGATATCCTGCGTAAGAAAGGCATTGATGGATTAACAGAACAGCTGAAATCCTATGCTAACCAACCGATTACTCTTAATAAGCAGTCGTAATGAGCGATCAACTGCGTTGGGAGGTGGAGTCGGATACTCTGCGCCTCTCGGGAGAACTGGAGCGCGAAACGCTGTTACCCCTGTGGCAACAGCGTGATGCGGTGATGCAGTGGGTTGAGACGATAGATGTCTCCGGACTGGAGCGCGTTGACTCAGGTGGGCTGGCTTTGCTGGTTCACCTGCGACAGATTGCCATACAACGGGGGCGCGTTCCCCGGTTTACCGGCATTACGGATAAGCTCCGATCGTTGATCACACTGTATAACTTGCAGAAAATTATCCCGGGCAGTGAGTAAATCACTGCGGCAGGTGTTTCCCACCTGACCTTAGCGGAACATCATGAGTTTGCTCATTTTTACCCCAGGAACCGGCTCCCCGGTTCCTTCCTCCCTGCATCGTCTGAGTGGTTATCCCTTCCCGTTTACGCTTTTTCTCTTACCCCAGGCATTTTTTGCTTGTTTAAGAGTGGGGCAGATTCCACTAAGATGTGTGCCTGTTTAATATCAAGTGAATTTGAAAGCATCATGGAAAATAGTGAAATTCAGTCCGTGCTGATGGGCGCGTTACCGCTGCAGGAAGTCCACGTAACGGGTGATGGCAGCCATTTCCAGGTTATCGCCGTGGGTGAGCTGTTTGGTGAGTTGAGCCGCGTTAAGAAACAGCAGACGGTTTACGCCCCCCTGATGGCATATATTGCGGATAATCGCATCCATGCGGTGTCCATCAAGACTTACACCCCTGAAGAGTGGGCGCGCGACCGTAAGCTAAACGGTTTCTAAGCTGTGCAGAGCTTACCCCGCCTCGCGTGGTGAGCGTCTGCGCAGCAGATTTTTTGACTGACAACAGAGAGCAGTTGCAATGGATAAATTTCGTGTACAGGGTCCGACCCGACTGAGTGGTGAAGTCACAATCTCCGGCGCTAAAAATGCCGCATTGCCGATCCTGTTCGCTGCTTTGCTGGCTGAAGAGCCGGTAGAGATTCAGAATGTCCCGAAACTGAAAGACATCGATACCACCATGAAACTGCTCAGTCAGTTGGGTGTGAAAGCGGAACGCAATGGTTCCGTGCATCTGGATGCCAGTGACGTCAATATTTTCTGTGCGCCTTATGATTTGGTGAAAACCATGCGTGCATCTATCTGGGCCCTGGGGCCGCTGGTGGCGCGTTTTGGTCAGGGGCAAGTATCACTGCCTGGCGGTTGTGCGATCGGTGCCCGTCCGGTTGATCTGCATATTACCGGTCTGGAACAGCTTGGCGCAGAGATTAAGCTGGAAGAGGGCTATGTGAAGGCCTCAGTCAATGGCCGTCTCAAAGGCGCACATATCGTGATGGATAAGGTCAGCGTTGGCGCGACCGTGACCATTATGAGTGCCGCGACCTTGGCTACCGGGACCACGATTATTGAGAATGCTGCACGTGAGCCGGAAATCGTTGATACCGCCAACTTCCTCAACACCCTGGGAGCCAAAATCACTGGTGCAGGCAGCGATCGCATTACCATCGAAGGCGTAGAGCGCCTGGGGGGTGGTGTCTATCGCGTACTGCCTGACCGTATCGAAACCGGTACGTTCCTGGTGGCTGCTGCCATTTCCGGCGGCAAAGTTGTCTGCCGTGCGGCTCAGCCGGATACGCTGGATGCGGTACTGGCCAAACTGCGCGAAGCGGGTGCCGAAATTGAAGTGGGCAGCGACTGGATCAGTCTGGATATGCACGGTAAACGGCCAAAAGCGGTTAACCTGCGTACGGCACCTCATCCTGGCTTCCCGACCGATATGCAGGCGCAGTTCAGCCTGCTGAATCTGGTGGCGGAAGGAACCGGGGTGATCACTGAAACCATTTTCGAAAACCGCTTTATGCATGTGCCTGAACTGGTGCGTATGGGCGCACACGGTGAAATTGAAAGTAATACGCTGATTTGCCATGGCGTAGAGAAACTTTCTGGCGCCCAGGTGATGGCGACCGACCTGCGTGCCTCCGCCAGCCTTGTGCTGGCAGGCTGTATTGCGGAAGGCACGACCGTGGTCGATCGTATTTATCATATTGACCGGGGATATGAGCATATCGAAGACAAGCTGATTGCCCTCGGTGCCAATATTCAGCGCGTCAGCGGCGAAGAGTAACTTTTTCAGCAGTAAAACGAGGGTCGGTAGCGAATACCGGCCCTTTTTTTTATCCCCGGATCAGTTTTTTACGGTCAATAAGCTGGTGCGTTACCGGGTCGTAATAACGGCTGGGCCAGATTTCTGCCGGATGAACGTTCAGCGCATCCGCAATGATCCATTCTCCTTTCGGCCATGGACGACACAGCGTATTGGCGAGCGTTGATGAGCTCAAGCCCGCCAGACGCGACTGAGCGGCGAGAGTGGTGCCTTTTTTGCGTAGCGCAGCGATGATGTCGGCAGGATGCCAGTCTTGCGGGGTCTGTTTCATGTGCTTATCCTCCATGTGCACTGTGGTCAGGCAGGGGCAGAATGTTGCCGGTGCCAGCCTGTGGTCGGTATTTCCTGGTAAAGCGACGGGTTATCATTCGCTATAACAGGATATTTATAGCAAATAGTTTCCATTAAGTTCCAGTTAATTTCAGATGTAAGATGCTTTTTTGCGTAACGCTACGCAAAAGTGTCGGTGCGGCGACGGGTAATTTCAGCAAGAAGGGAGAGGAATCGGGTTATGAACAGAGAAGGGGCAGAAAATAAGGAAAGCGCGGACAGTCCGCACTTTCCTTATTGTTTCAGCAACTAAAACTCGCGCTGAACGGACATATGTGCAATCGCTTCGAGCGCACTACGCCACGGAGATTCAGGCAGGATTTTCAGAGCGGCAATGGCTTTATCCGCCTCCTGTTCCGCCGCGCTCCGCGTCCATTCCAGTGATCCACACTGGTGCATCGCTTCCAGAACGGGTTCCAGTAAATGGCGGCCGTTACCGTCTTCGATAGCCGAACGGATCAGGCTGGCCTGTTCTGGTGTGCCGTTACGCATGGCGTGGAGCAGAGGCAGGGTTGGTTTCCCTTCACTCAGGTCATCCCCGACGTTTTTACCCAGCGTTTTACCATCGGCGCTGTAATCCAGCAGGTCGTCGATAAGCTGGAAAGCGGTGCCAATGAAACGACCGTAATCCTGCAATGCCTGCTCCTGCGCCTCGCTGGCCCCCGCCAGAATGGCAGACGACTGGGCGGCCGCTTCAAACAGGCGTGCGGTTTTGCTGTAAATCACCCGCATGTAGCTTTCTTCGGTGATATCCGGGTCATTACAGTTCATCAGCTGCAGGACTTCGCCTTCAGCAATGACGTTGACCGCTTCTGACATCAGCGCCAGCACTCTCAGCGAGCCGAGGCTGGTCATCATCTGGAAGGCGCGCGTATAGATAAAGTCACCGACCAGCACACTGGCTGCATTGCCAAAAGCCGCGTTAGCGGTGGCTTTACCGCGACGCATGTCAGACTCGTCCACGACATCGTCATGCAGGAGCGTCGCAGTGTGAATAAATTCAATCAGTGCCGCGACCGTGATGTGCTGTTTACCGTCGTAGTTATTGATGGCGCGTGCTGCAAGCACTGCGATCATCGGACGAATGCGCTTACCTCCGCCGCTTATAATGTAATAACCCAGCTGATTGATGAGGGATACATCCGAGTTCAGCTGGTCGAGTATTGTCGCATTGACGTCCGCCATATCTTGCGCGGTGAGTTCGTTTATCTGTTCTAAGTTCATCAGTCTGTTCAGCTATCGCTCAGTTCGCTGCTATGATAAGCGCCTTTACCCGTGCCGGTGGCATGAAATGTATGACAGATTGTACTGCAAAAATGCGGCGGTGAAACGCCCCCATTCATGTTGCGTTTTTTTTCTGCAATACAGCGCAACAGACACTTGTCTTTACCGAGGAAGTTGCGTAGAATTCGCGCCCTATTGTGAATATTTATAGCGCAGCCTGAAATCAAAGAAGGCAAGCGCGAGAGCGGAGTTTATATGTACGCTGTTTTCCAAAGTGGTGGTAAACAACACCGAGTAAGCGAAGGCCAGACCATTCGCCTGGAAAAGCTGGACATCGCAACCGGCGAAGTCGTTGAATTCGACCAGGTTCTGATGATTGCCAATGGCGAAGACGTTCAAATCGGCGCGCCTTTAGTTTCAGGCGGCGTGATCAAAGCGGAAATCGTAGCTCACGGTCGTGGCGACAAAATCAAGATTGTTAAGTTCCGTCGCCGTAAGCATTACCGTAAGCAGCAGGGTCACCGTCAGTGGTTCACTGATGTGAAGATCACTGGCATCAGCGCATAACAGGAGATCTGACAAATGGCACATAAGAAAGCTGGTGGCTCGACCCGTAACGGTCGCGACTCCAATGCAAAACGTCTGGGCGTAAAACGTTTCGGCGGCGAATCTGTACTGGCTGGTAGCATCATCGTTCGTCAGCGTGGCACTAAATTCCACGCGGGCACCAACGTAGGCTGCGGTCGTGACCACACCCTGTTTGCTACGGCAAACGGCAAGGTCCAATTCGAAGTTAAAGGCCCGAACAACCGTAAGTACATCAGCATCGTTGCTGAGTAATTAGGTTTTCGTGCCGCGGAACGGCTTTCAGGCCGTTCACTGCTGCGAAAAGAAAAGCCCCGCACTAGACTGCGGGGCTTTTTACATTCTGTCAGGGAACACTGATGTTAGCGATCAAACAGCAGGCAGGAATGGGCATTGCGCTGGCGCTGGTGACCGCTATGAGCTGGGGCTCATTACCGATTGCCATGAAAATGGTGCTACAGGTGATGGACCCATTCACCGTCGTGTTTTATCGCTTTTCCTTTGCAGCCTTAGGCCTGGGCACGATCCTTGCCCTGAAGCGACAGCTGCCGCCGCGTGATTTCTTTCGGCATCCGCGCTGGCTGGTGTGGGTGGTGGTTGCTACCGCCGGACTGGTGGGTAACTTCGTGTTGTTTGGTTCTTCGTTGCAGTACCTCAGCCCTACGGCCTCTCAGGTGATTGCCCAACTGGCACCGCCAGGCATGATGCTGGCCAGCGTCTTTATCCTGAAGGAGAAAATGCGCGGCAGCCAGGTGATTGGCGTGGCCATGCTACTCTGCGGACTGGTGATGTTTTTTAATACCAGCCTGGCAGAGATCTTTACCCGCCTGACCGATTACACTTGGGGTGTGATCCTTGGCGTCAGTGCGGCGCTGGTCTGGGTCATCTATGGGGTGACGCAAAAAATATTACTGCGTCGACTGGGTTCGCAGCAAATCCTGTTTTTGCTGTACACTTTATGTGCAGTGACGTTATTGCCTTTGGCTCATCTTGAACTGATAGGGCAATTAGATAGCTGGCAACTGGGCTGTCTGATTTTTTGTGTGCTCAATACCCTCGTGGGGTATGGCGCACTGGCGGAAGCCTACGCACGCTGGCAGGCGGCGCAGGTCAGCGCAATTGTGACGCTGACGCCATTGTTTACCCTGCTGTTTTCAGAATTTTTATCGCTTGGCTGGCCCGACTTTTTTGCGATTCCGCAGCTCAATACCTTAGGGTTTGTCGGCGCAGTGGTTGTGGTGTCAGGCGCCATGTTTTCCGCAATTGGTCATCGCTTATGGCCACGGCGGAGCAATCCCGTACCGGTGCCATCTGCATCGGGCCACGGGCGTATGAGTGACGGAGAAGTAAAATGAAGTTTGTTGATGAAGCGACGATCCTGGTAGTGGCTGGCGATGGCGGCAATGGCTGCGTGAGCTTCCGTCGTGAGAAATATATTCCACGCGGTGGCCCGGACGGCGGTGATGGCGGTGATGGCGGTGATGTGTATATGCAGGCTGATGAAAACCTCAATACCCTGATCGATTACCGCTTTGAAAAATCTTTCCGTGCGGAACGCGGGCAGAACGGCCAGAGCCGTGATTGCACCGGTAAGCGTGGTATTGATATCGTGGTCAAGGTGCCTGTCGGCACGCGTATTATTGACCAGGGCACCGGTGAAACTCTCGGCGATATGACACATCATCAGCAGAAGATGATGGTTGCCAAAGGCGGCTGGCACGGTCTGGGTAACACCCGTTTCAAGTCATCCGTAAACCGCACCCCTCGCCAGAAAACCATGGGGACGCCGGGCGAAAAGCGCGATCTGCAGCTGGAGCTGATGCTACTGGCCGATGTCGGTATGCTCGGTCTGCCTAATGCCGGTAAATCGACCTTTATCCGTGCGGTTTCCGCGGCCAAGCCAAAAGTGGCTGACTATCCGTTTACTACCCTGGTGCCCAGCCTTGGCGTAGTGCGTATGGACAGTGAGCAGAGCTTCGTCGTGGCCGATATTCCAGGATTGATTGAAGGCGCTTCGGACGGTGCCGGTCTGGGGATCCGCTTCCTGAAGCACCTTGAGCGCTGCCGTGTGCTGCTGCACACCATTGACCTTGCTCCGATTGATGAAAGCGATCCGATTGAGAACGCGCGCATTATCCTGGGTGAACTGGAAAAATACAGCGATAAGCTGTTCCAGAAGCCACGCTGGCTGGTATTCAATAAGGTTGATCTGCTGGATCAGGAAGAGGCGGAAGCGCGGGCTAAAGCGATTGCTGACGCCTTAGGCTGGACGGAGAAATATTATCTGATCTCGGCGGCTAACCGCTCTGGCGTCAACGCGCTGTGCTGGGACCTGATGTCCTTTATCAATGCCAACCCGAAAGAAGCCGAACTGGAAGCGAAACAGCCAGAGAAAGTGGAATTCATGTGGGACGACTATCACCGTCAGCAGCTGGAAGAGACACAGCCTGAAGTTGAAGACGAAGATGATGATTGGGATGACGACTGGGACGAAGACGACGAAGAAGGTGTCGAAACGGTCTATCAGCGTTAACCGACGCGAAAAAAACGGGACGCCTCTGGCGTCCCGTTTTGCTTTCCGGCAGGCCGGTTCAGCCAATAATAGCGGTGGTGAGCCGGGCCATACAGCACAACTGATCCTGACCGTTAACGATCTCAATCTGCCACACCTGATTCAGGCTGCCGCGATGCAGCGCGCGGCAGACACCGCGAACCGTTCCGCTGTAGACCGCGCGCAGATGGCTGGCACTGACTTCAATCCCTACCACGTTCTGACCCGGCTGCGAACAGAGCCATCCCGCCATGGAGCCCAGGGACTCCGCCAGCGCCACAGAAGCACCGCCGTGCAGCAGTCCAAAAGGCTGCTGTGTCCGGGCATCCATCGGCATGGTGGCTTCAAGCCAGTCCGCTTCCAGGCGGGTAAAGACCATTCCCAGACCAGCAATAAGAGTACCTTCAGCCATCTTATTCAGTTCTGCCAGGCTGCTTTGCCGTTTCCACATATCAGGCACCGAGGGTCGCTCCGCCATCGACGACAATATCCTGCATCACGATATGGCTGGCGCTGTCCGATGCGAGGAACAGCACCGTACTGGCAATCTCCTGTGGCTGAGCGATTTTCTGCAACGGAATGCCCAGTTTGTACTGCTCGGGGTAGCCGGCAATCATCTGCTGTTCGTCTTCCGGCGTATGCCACAGGCTCCGCTGCATCGCGGTGTCTGTGGAACCTGGTGATACGATATTACAACGTACGCCAAACGGAGCCATTTCCAACCCGACGGTGAGGCAGAGACTGCGCAGGGCAGCCTTCGATGCGCCGTAGGCTGACATTCCGATACGTGGAGCATGGGCAGCATTAGAGGCGATGGTCACAATTGCCCCGGCACGCTGCTGACGGAACCGTGGCAGCGTTTGCTGGAACAGGTTAAACGCACCGCCAGCGTTGACCGCCAGGCATGCCTGCCAGTCTTCCACCGCGAGTTCTTCGGTGGTGCCGGTGCGTAAAATGCCCGCGGCATTCACCAGCACATCCAGGTGCGGCGTTTCCGCCAGCAGGCGTTGGCAAACCTCTTTCACCTGCCCGGCATCAGCAACGTCGACAAGGGCGCAGCGGAACGGGTAATTGCCGGACGCAAACTGCCGATCCAAACCCACCACGGAGGCACCCGCAGCAACAAACGCCAGTGCAGTGTGATAACCAATCCCCTGGCCTGCACCGGTGACCCATACCTGCCTGCCGCTGAAGTCAAAGCTGCATGACATTACGCACTCTCCCGTGAAAGCAGTGCCCACCAGCCGTCAATCGTGGGGTTCTTTGCCAGCGCGATAAAATCGATATCGCTGTGCGCCTGGCGCCAGCGGGCAGCCAGGGCCATCATGCGTACGGAATCCAGTCCGTAGTCCACCAGATTTTCACCGTCTTCAATGCCTTCGCTGTCCTCATCCAGCAGCGGTATCACCACAGCGCGTAGTTGTGCTTTGCTTTGTGGCAGTGGCAGCAGGGTTTCTGTCATGACGACGCGGCCGCTGCGGCCAGCGGTGTAGGTCAGCGACATCATGTGCTCTTCGCGGCTAAAGTCAGCCAGGGCATCGGCCACCATAAATGGCCTGATGTTGCGCATAAACGCATCCGTAGCGGTAGTGAGACAGCCGATATGTGCATACACACCGCAAATAATCAGCTGATCTCGTCCGCTTTCATGGAGGATCGACTCCAGGGGGGAGCGATGGAACGCGCTGTAGCGCCATTTGACCAGCACCTGGTCATCGTCGTCCGGTGCCAGGGCTGCTACCACTTTCTGCTGTTCAGGATGTCTGTTCAGTCCCGGTCCCCACATATCATTCAGCAGAGCGCGATCTTCGGCACTTTGTTCGTTCGGTTGTGCGGTGTAGAAAACCGGGATCCCCTGAGATTTGCAGTATTCACGCAGACGGGCGATGTTGGCCACCACCTGCTCGATCAGAGGGCTGCCTTCGCCCCAGAAATTGAGGAAATATTCCTGCATATCGTGGATCAACAGTGCGGCGCGCGCTGGCTCAAATGCCCAGTTGACCTTGTTAGTCGGCAGTTCGGCTGCGGTTGGCAGCGCGTAAGAATGTAGCGTTGGGATCGCCATGATGTCTCTCCTGAAAAGTTATCCGTTTTGCTGAGTGGCCAGCTGCTGGCGCAGGCGTTTTTTGTCGACTTTCCCCACCGGGGTCAGCGGCAATGCCTCTACGCACTCAATACGATCCGGCAGTTTAAATTCGGCCACACCCAGCTCGCGCAGGTGACGTCGCAGTACCACCGGCTTAAGCGCACGGCGTGCGACAATAAAGGCGCAGCTTTTTTCACCCATCAGACTGTCTTCCATCGACACCAGGGCCGCATGGATCACATCTTCGTGGCGCAGCAGCAGATTTTCGACCTCCTCCGCGGCGATCTTCTCGCCCCCCCGGTTGATCTGATCTTTCTCACGGCCCTGCACGGTTATGTAGCCATCTTCGGCGATAGCAATCAGATCGCCGGAGCAGTAGAAGCCCTGCGCATCAAAACTGGCGGCATTATGTTCCGGGCTGTTGTAGTAACCCCGGAAGGTATAGGGACCACGCGTCATCAGACGGCCGGTTACCCCTGGGGGCAGCGGGTGCCCCTGTTCATCGGCAACCCAGACTTCATCATCGTCAGAAATGGGGCGGCCCTGTGTGGTGAGAATATGCGACAAGTCATCATCAAGGCGGGTGTAGTTGACCAGACCTTCCGCCATACCAAAGACCTGCTGTAGCTGGCAGCCGATGTCCGTCTGAATGCGTGCCGCCAGCGATTCGCTGAGTCTTGCCCCGCCTACCTGTAGCAGGGTGAGTGAGGCCAGCGCCTGGTTACTGCCCCACTCCTGAATCGCCTGTAACCACAGGCTGACGGCCGGTGGCACCAGCGCGGCGACGTTGACCTGATGCTGTTCAATCAGCGGAAAGCAGAGGCTGGCGCTGGGATCGTTTGCCATCACCACGCAGCCGCCAGCGTAAAACACGCCGAGGGAGCCTGGCGAACTCAGGGCATAGTTGTGCGCAGCGGGCAGGGCATTCAGGTAACGCGTCTGTTCACTGAACTGACAAATTTCGACGCTGCCCCTGATGCTGTAGTAATAATCATTGTGGGTACGTGGGATCAGCTTCGGCGTACCGGTGCTGCCGCCCGACAGCTGGAAGAAGGCAACTTCATCGGCGGCAGACGGGCAGGGAGTGAATTCCCCGGTCCCCTCGTCAATCATGCCTGACAGTGACAGCGCAGCACTGTTATCGTTGTGCATCGCTATCACCTTCAGTGCCGGAATCTCCTGCTGAAGCTGAGTCAGATACGCATCGCTGGCAAACAGGCTGTGCTGCCGGTCTGCAATCAGCAGGGCGGGCTGGATCTGCAGCGCATAGGCGCTCAGTTCATTGCGCTGATGGCTGAACAGCGCATTCACCGGGGCGACACCCATTTTCAACAGGGCGAAAAACGTCACATAGAATTCAGCAACATTACCCAGTTGTACCAGCGCCGTGTCGCCGCACCGCAGGCCGCGGCGCTGTAACGACGCGGCCAGCCGATCTGACTGCTGAGCCAGATCCTGATAGCGGAAGCGGCGTGCGCCATCAATAACAGCAATGTCGCTGCTGTTGGCATGGCGTTGCAGGATGTCCGTGAGCGGCAGATCCAGCCAGTAGCCTTTAGTACGATATCGGGCGGCCAGGTCCTCCGGCCAGCGGGTATAAGAAATTGTCATGACAGCACTCTTTAGTTAAGGCCAAATGCCCGTAGCATGGTGTTCAGTTTGACACCGGTTTCCCGCCATTCCGATTCCGGGCAGGAGGCCGGCACAATACCGGCTCCGGCAAACAGGCGAACGCGATTGCCGTTGACCTTTCCGCAGCGGATGGTGACGACCCATTCGCCGTTACCCTGCTCATCGCACCAGCCGACAATACCGCCAAACAGGCCACGATTGAACGGCTCCAGTTCGGCAATCAGTTGCTGCGCAGTGGCGTGGGGGAAGCCGCTCAGGGCCGGCGTCGGATGCAGCAGGCAAGCCAGCGAAAGCGCGGTATCGGCTTTATCCCTTGCTTCGCCTTCAATTGCCGTCCCCAGATGCCAGAGCGTTGAGGTGGTCAGCAGTTCGGGCGTGGACGGCAGCACGAGGTGGGCGCTACGCGGCTGTAACACATCGCGCATGGCATCGGTCACCAGCTGATGCTCGTAGCGATCCTTAACCGAGGCCATCAGCTGCTCACCTGCAAGACGGTCTTTCTGCGGATCGCTGTCGCGACGGGCAGAACCGGCCAGGGGATGGGTGTAATAGCGGCTGTGGTGCTTGCGCAGCAGCAGCTCAGGGCTGGCACCGAGCAGGGAGCCCCCTTCCGGCAGCGGAACGTGGAAGTTATAGCTTCCCGGGTTCTGCGTCATCAGTCGCGTCATCAGGTTGGCAATGTCTACCTTTTCCGCAGTGACAATCTCCATCAGTCGGGACAGCACCACTTTATCCAGCTGCTGTGCGCCAGTCGCGGCAACGGCCTGGCTGACCATCTGCATAAACGCCGGCTGCGCTGGCAGGGCAGTACGACGAACCACCTCAGGTAACGGGCTTTTTGGCGCACCCATTTGCTGCAGAAAGGCGTTGCTATCGAAGTACTGGCTGGATTCCGGGATAAACAGCGAAGAGGGCTGGCTGGGATCAAAAGGGATGGCCCCGACGACGATCGGCTTTTCAATTCCCTGACGTTTCGCCTCAAGGAATCGCTGGCGGATTTCCTGCTGGAATACACCTTCCAGCGCCTCTCCCCCGAAAGCCGGGGTGGTGACGGTCGTAAAGCAGCCCTGTGCGGCCAGACTGCGCCAGGGAGACATAAAGAAAAAGCCACTGGCGGCGGCCTGTGAGGCAAACTTCAGCGTGCTGTGTGACGTTAACGATTCCATCGGGCATCCTCATTTAAATGATAAACGTAGTAATAACTATTATCATTTGCTTTCAGAGCCAGTAAGCTACGTCGATTAACACAGAGTGTCAATAAAGGTAAATTAATTTAGTTATCGTAAGGAATTTTTTACACAGGTAGCGTTATGTGCCGCTATGACTGAGTTTATCAGCGGAATGACCGGAAGAACGATCCCACACAAAAGGTAAGCATGACTGATTGGATCAGGCAGAATGGCGTCAGGGCAGGGCAGCTAATCGAGATGAGCGGGCAACCAGCAGCCTGCGTTAAGGCCGCTGCGGTCGCTGCGGTTGGTCAGGCTGAGGTGACCATGATGAATTTGCACAATACGCTGGACGATATTCAGCCCCAGCCCACTGCCACCGTAGCGCTGGTCCATCCGTCGGAAGGCTTTAATCGCCTCATTCACCGCACCGGCATCAATCCCGGAGCCCTCATCGCGGACGGTGGCCCGGCTGCCTGATTCATGATCTTCGAGCAGTAGCGTCACCGTGCTGCCTGCGGGGCTGTAGCGTGAGGCATTTTCCAGCAGGTTACGCAGCATCAGCCTGAGAAGTACGGCATCGCCCTGAACCGTACGCGTGGTGGTGGTGGTGATGGTCAGGGTCTGCTGCCGCAGCGCCAAAAGTTCATCCATTTCCTGCCGCAGAGGATCGATGATCTGGTGCCAGCTCAGCGTCTGATAATGGCCGCTGGCCAACGCTTGCCCCGCACGGGACAGCATCAGCAGTTGTTCAATGACATGCATCAGCTGGTCGATGCGCTCAACCAGCATCGGTCCCTGTTTAACCCCTTCCTGCTCCAGCAGCTCAAGGTGCAGGCGCAGGCCTGCCAGCGGCGTTCTCAGCTCGTGTGCGGCATCGGCGGTGAACAGGCGCTCCTGCTGCAGGGTGTGGTCCAGACGGCCCAGAAGCTGGTTCAGCGCCCCGGTGACGGCAACGATTTCATCCATCTCTGAATGTAGTGGCAGAGGAGAAAGATTGTCAGCAGAACGGGCGACCAGGCTTTTTTGCAGAGAGCGCAGCGGGCGGATAATCCAGCTGATGGCCCAGAAAGAGAGCAACAGGGTAAAGCAGACCATCACCAGCGACGGTAGCAGCAGCGAGGCAATCGCCTCCCGGATTTCATTTTCAACGTGGTCATTACGCGCGTGGGCAGAAAGCGTTTCATTGACCAGGAAGCTGATCTGCTCTCGGCTTTCGTGCCAGAGCCAGAAGGCACTCATCAGCTGACAGCTGAGAAGGATCAGCGCCAGCATCATCAGTAAACGCCGACGCATACTGTTCATTCGCGCTCTTCCAGCCGGTAACCCACGCCCCGCACGGTTTTAATGCGATCTTTCCCTAACTTACGGCGCAGATTGTGAATATGCACTTCAAGCGTGTTAGAGCCATTATCATCCTGCCAGCTGTAAAGATCCTGCTGCAGGGTTTCCCGGTGTACGGTTTGCCCGATGCGCATCAGCAGGCGGGTCAGCAGGGAAAACTCTTTCGGTGTGACCTCAACGGGGTGGCCATCAACCACCACCTGCTGGGAAGAGAGGTTCAGCGCAATATCACCGTGCTGTAGCAGGTTGTCGCTTCGGCCCTGATAACGGCGGATCAGCGCGCGGGCACGGGCCTTAAGCTCCACCAGGGCAAAGGGTTTAATCAGATAGTCGTCTGCGCCGGCATCCAGGCCCTCAACGCGATCGGATAGGGCATCGCGTGCCGTCAGGATCAGGACCGGCAGGTCGACATGCTCCTTGCGCCACTGCCGCAGCAGGTCGGTACCATCACGGTCCGGCAGACCGAGATCCAGCACGATGAGACTGTACTGACCGCTGTACACATACGCCACGGCCTGGGCGGCGTTGACAGCGCAATCCACAGCATAACCCTCGCCCGTAAGGGCAAGGGTTAATCCCTGTTGGAGCAGCATATCGTCTTCAACGATCAGTATTTTCATTAGCTCAGTTGTTCTGATAAATGTCTTTGTACAGACGGCTTTCGAAGCGGACCAGCGGGATACGGCGCTGGCGCTGATCCTCCGGTGGCACGGCATAACCAGACAGGAACTGCACAAACGCGACGCGCTGGCCGCTGGCTGTGGTCATAAAGCCTGCGAGGTTATATACCCCCTGCAGAGAACCTGTCTTAGCCGACACTTTACCATCGACGCCCGCTTCGTGCAGGCCACCGCGATAGCGTAATGTTCCGTCGTAACCGGCCAGCGGCAGCATGGAAATGTAATTCAGCTGGGCATCATTCTGCGCGATATATTGCAGCACCTGCATCATGGTCGCCGGTGAGATCAAATCGTGACGTGACAGGCCCGAACCGTCAACCTGAATACTGTTGCCCATATCGATATTTGCCTTCTGACGCAGGATCTGACGCACGGCATCCGACCCTGCACGCCACGTTCCCGGCACGCCAAAGCGTTCATGGCCAATGGTGCGGAAGACGGTGTCAGCGATCATGTTGTCCGACTTCTTCAGCATAATCTTAAGCAGATCGTGCAGCGGTGCGGACTGCGCTTCGGCCAGCACGGTTCCGGGTTGGGTCACCAGCGTCTGTCGGACCAGATGACCAGTATAATCAATCCCGGCATTCTGCAGCTCGGCTTTCAGGATCGCACCGGCATAGCTGGCCCCATCCTGAATGGCAAAGGCCAGCGGTAAGGGTTCAGCTCGCTGTGTCAGGCAGCCGGTAAGCGTAAAGCGATTCAGCTCTCCTGGCACCACGTCCAGTTCACAGTATTGTGCATCTGGAGAACCCTTAGCCAGCGTGCGCACTTCGCTGAACATATTGACCGGATACCACGATGCGACGCGAATAAAGGCTTTATCGCCTGGCGTCGGAGCGCTGTACAGTGAAATGGAAAAGCAGTTACGGTCAACAATGGCCGCGCCCGGTGGGGCACTGAAGCATTGTGTCATATCATTCCACGGCCAGCCCGGCGCTTTGTCGTGACTGGCAAACACCGAGGTATCAATCACCAGGTTGCCATCAATATGTTCAACGCCTTGTTTTTTCAGCGCACTGACCATATTTCGCAGATCCTGCCTGGTCAGCGTAGGATCGCCACCAAATCGGGCGACCAGGTCACCGCGCAGCGTATTACCGCTGAGGCTGCCCTTCGTTTCCAGCTGCGTATGGAACCGGTAATCCGGGCCAAGCTGTAGCAGGGCAGCGAGCGCGGTGATCACCTTCATGGTACTGGCCGGTAAGGCCATCTGTTGGCTGTGATAGTCGATCGATGGCGTGGTAGCGCCAATCTTCTGCACAACCAGCGCAAGGTTCGCACCATCGGGAAGATATTGAGTATAGTCTTCCACAGGCGCAGCCTGCGCTTGCAGCATAAATGCGCAGGTAAAGCCGGTAACAATTCGTGAAAATCGCATAATCTCGCGGTAACTGACAGGTGATGCTGTCATACTACGGTGCATTGCGGTGCAAAGTAAACGATGACCCCCAGTGAACTCTGGGGTAAAATACGTATCAAATTGCAAAATCGATCCTGGCCTGGAGCTTGCTCCGGGTCAGGCTTCTTTCGTTTCAAATCAGTAGTAAGCGCCGCAGGACGCCTTTTCTGCATGCCACCCGTCAGGATGACGACACTTTGAACAGGACAGATTTTAAGAGGTATTGAGATGAACCAGATTCCGATGACGTTAAGGGGCGCGGAAAAACTGCGCGAAGAGCTCGAAGAGCTGAAAACCGTTAAACGCCCCAGAATTATTGCCTCAATTGCTGATGCGCGTGAACACGGCGATTTGAAAGAAAATGCCGAGTATCACGCTGCCCGTGAAGAGCAGGGGTTCTGTGAAGGCCGCATTCAGGAAATTGAAGCTAAACTGTCTAATGCGCAGGTGATTGATGTCACCAAAATGGCGGGCAATGCGAATGGCCGCGTTATTTTTGGTGCCACGGTGACCGTGCTGAATGTCGATACAGATGAAGAGTCAACCTACCGTATCGTGGGGGATGACGAAGCCAACTTTAAACAGAATCTGATTTCTGTAAATTCACCGATGGCGCGTGGCCTGGTGGGTAAAGTGGCGGATGACGTTGCCATTATTAAAACCCCGGGTGGCGACGTGGAATATGAAATCATAAAAGTGGAATACCTCTGATTTCTTCCCTGCCAAAATATCCGGTGTATTGCTGAATGTTTTGTAAAGATAAGAAAAAGGCCGCTGTGCGGCCTTTTATCAGAGTCAGGAGCATGGCACTTTCTCCCGTCCTGAGCTTAAGATGGGCAGATCGGTTCGAAAACCGATCGACTTATCAACGCGGAATGGCGATCTTGCGTTCCTTCGTTGGACGGTACAGCACCAGCGTCTTGCCGATAACCTGCACATTAACTGCACGCGTTTCGCGCACGATGGCCTCGACCACCAGGGCTTTCGTCTCACGATCTTCTGTGGCGATTTTCACCTTGATAAGTTCATGGTGCTCAAGGGCTTGTTCGATCTCGGCCAGCACCCCTTCGGTCAAACCATTGTTGCCCAGCATAACAACGGGCTTCAGAGGATGGGCCAGGCCTTTCAGGTGCTGTTTTTGTTTGGTACTCAGATTCATCGTATTTTTTACTTACATTGGGATTGAAAACGGGTCATTCTACCGCCATCTCTGGTGTATCACCAAATCGGCAACGCTGATTTGCGCGGTTTATTTATCGCATACGTTGAATCATAGTTGGAAATTGTATGACTGGTAAAAAGCGTTCGGCCAGTTCCAGCCGCTGGCTACAGGAACACTTTAGCGATAAATATGTGCTTCAGGCACAGAAAAAAGGGCTGCGTTCGCGCGCCTGGTTTAAACTTGACGAAATACAGCAAGGCGATAAGTTGTTCAAACCCGGCATGACCGTGGTTGACCTCGGCGCGGCTCCCGGCGGCTGGTCGCAATATGTTGTAACGCAGATTGGGTCAAAAGGTCGCGTCATCGCCTGTGATATCCTGCCGATGGATCCTATCGTCGGTGTCGATTTCCTGCAGGGCGACTTTCGTGATGAACTGGTGCTGAAAGCCCTGCTGGAACGCGTAGGGGAGACCAAAGTTCAGGTTGTGATGTCAGATATGGCACCCAATATGACCGGTACGCCTGCGGTGGATATTCCCCGTTCAATGTATTTATGTGAGCTTGCGTTAGCAATGTGCCGTGACGTTCTGGCACCTGGCGGCAGCTTTTTAGTGAAAGTGTTTCAGGGAGATGGCTTTGAAGAATACCTCCGGGAAATTCGCTCCCTGTTTACGAAAGTAAAAATTCGTAAGCCGGACGCTTCGCGCTCTCGATCGCGTGAAGTGTACATTGTAGCGACAGGGCGCAAACCTTAACCCGAATAACTGGAACGGCTGTCAGCACCTCAGCGGTTTCAAGTATGAAGGATATGGCGTACCCTACGCTGTCTGTTAACACAGTTGTAATATGAGGTTAATCCCTTGAGTGACATGGCGAAAAACCTGATTCTCTGGTTAGTCATCGCAGTCGTGCTGATGTCTGTATTCCAGAGCTTTGGGCCCAGCGAGTCGAATGGCCGTCGGGTTGATTATTCAACCTTCCTGTCGGAAGTGAACCAGGATCAGGTCCGCGAGGCACGTATTAACGGGCGTGAGATTAACGTAACCAAAAAAGACAGTAATCGATACACGACCTACATTCCCGTCAACGATCCCAAGTTGCTCGATAACCTGTTGACTAAAAATGTGAAAGTAGTGGGCGAACCACCAGAAGAGCCGAGCCTGCTGGCGTCGATCTTCATCTCATGGTTCCCAATGCTCCTACTGATTGGTGTCTGGATCTTCTTTATGCGTCAGATGCAGGGCGGCGGCGGAAAGGGCGCGATGTCCTTCGGCAAGAGCAAGGCCCGCATGTTGACCGAAGATCAAATCAAAACCACCTTTGCTGACGTTGCCGGTTGTGACGAAGCAAAAGAAGAAGTTAGCGAGCTGGTGGAATACCTGCGTGAGCCAAGCCGCTTCCAGAAACTCGGCGGTAAAATTCCGAAAGGCGTACTGATGGTCGGTCCTCCGGGTACCGGTAAGACCTTGCTGGCGAAAGCAATTGCTGGCGAAGCAAAAGTACCTTTCTTTACCATTTCCGGTTCTGACTTCGTCGAAATGTTTGTTGGTGTGGGTGCATCCCGCGTCCGTGACATGTTTGAACAGGCTAAAAAAGCAGCGCCGTGCATTATCTTCATCGATGAAATTGATGCAGTAGGCCGTCAGCGCGGTGCCGGTTTAGGCGGAGGTCACGACGAACGTGAGCAGACCCTGAACCAGATGCTGGTTGAAATGGATGGCTTCGAAGGTAATGAAGGTATCATCGTCATTGCTGCGACTAACCGTCCTGACGTTCTTGACCCGGCTCTGCTGCGTCCAGGTCGCTTTGACCGTCAGGTGGTGGTTGGCCTGCCAGATGTGCGCGGACGTGAACAGATTCTGAAAGTCCATATGCGTCGTGTGCCACTGTCTACCGATATTGAAGCCGCCATCATTGCTCGTGGTACGCCTGGCTTCTCCGGTGCTGACCTGGCTAACCTGGTCAACGAAGCTGCCCTGTTTGCTGCCCGTGGCAACAAGCGCGTGGTATCGATGGTTGAGTTTGAAAAAGCCAAAGATAAAATCATGATGGGGGCAGAACGTCGCTCCATGGTGATGACCGAAGCGCAGAAAGAATCGACCGCTTATCACGAAGCAGGCCATGCGATTATCGGTCGCCTGGTGCCAGAACACGACCCGGTTCACAAAGTGACGATTATCCCACGTGGACGTGCACTGGGTGTGACCTTCTTCCTGCCTGAAGGTGATGCGATCAGCGCCAGCCGTCAGAAACTGGAAAGCCAGATTTCCACGCTGTACGGTGGCCGCCTGGCAGAAGAGATTATTTACGGTGTGGAACATGTTTCTACCGGCGCGTCTAACGACATCAAAGTCGCTACGTCGATTGCCCGCAACATGGTCACACAGTGGGGCTTCTCTGAGAAACTGGGTCCGTTGTTGTATGCAGAAGAAGAGGGTGAAGTTTTCCTGGGTCGTTCTGTTGCAAAAGCCAAGCATATGTCTGATGAAACCGCGCGTATCATCGACCAGGAAGTGAAGTCTCTGGTTGAAGTGAACTATAAACGTGCCCGCGTGATCCTCGGAGAAAATCTGGATATCCTTCACTCGATGAAAGATGCCCTGATGAAGTATGAAACGATTGATGCTCCACAGATCGACGACCTGATGGCACGTCGTGAAGTGCGTCCGCCAGCAGGCTGGACAGATCCGGGTAGCAGCAGTAATTCTGATAGCAATGGTACGCCGCAGGCACCGCGTCCGGTCGATGAACCGAATACGCCAAACCCAGGTAACACCATGTCAGAGCAGTTAGGCGACAAGTAATACGTTGCGCTGTAAACTGCAGTAACGATGAACCCCGGCGATGTCCGGGGTTTTTTTATACCTGATTTACCGGAGACCCGCTGTTATGAAGCTGTATGCCAGAGATTCTGTGCTCGACCTTTCGCATCCTCACGTTATGGGGATCCTGAATGTCACCCCTGACTCTTTCTCTGACGGCGGCAAGCATAACGAGTTAATCCAGGCACTGACGCACGCCAATGAGATGATTAACGCCGGGGCGACGATTATTGATGTGGGTGGCGAGTCAACGCGTCCCGGTGCAGTGGAAGTGAGCGTTGAGCAGGAGCTGGAGAGGGTTATCCCGGTGGTAGAAGCCATTGCGCAGCGTTTTGAGGTGTGGATTTCAGTCGATACGTCAAAACCGGAAGTGATCCGCGAATCCGCCCGCGTAGGCGCGCATATCATCAATGATATCCGTTCCCTGCAAGAGCCTGGTGCGCTGGCCGCTGCTGCGGAAACCGGCCTGCCGGTCTGCCTGATGCACATGCAGGGCGAGCCAAAGACCATGCAGCAGGCACCGCATTACGCGAACATTTTGCGCGATGTGGATAATTTTTTTGTGACGCAAATCGCCCGCTGCGAAGCCGCCGGGATCAAAAAATCGCAACTGCTGCTCGACCCGGGTTTCGGTTTCGGTAAGAATCTGTCCCACAATTATCAACTGCTGGCGCACCTGGGCGATTATCACCACTTTGGTCTGCCGCTGCTGGTCGGTATGTCACGTAAGAGTATGGTGGGCCAGCTCCTGAACGTGGGTCCATCGCACCGCCTGACGGGCAGTCTTGCCTGTGCGGTAATAGCCGCGATGCAGGGTGCCCATATTCTGCGCGTACACGATGTGAAAGAAACCGTAGAGGCGATGCGTGTCGTCGAAGCCACACAGTCTGCAAGGGAAGAAAAATAGAATGAGTGAACGTAAATATTTCGGTACAGACGGCATCCGCGGCAAAGTGGGTGAGTCCCCCATCACGCCTGATTTCGTGCTGAAGCTGGGTTTTGCCGCCGGTAAAGTGCTGGCGCGTCATGGTTCCAAAAAAATTATCATTGGCAAAGACACGCGTATTTCCGGCTATATGCTGGAGTCGGCGCTTGAAGCTGGTCTGGCGGCCGCCGGCCTGTCGGCGGCGTTCACCGGTCCGATGCCTACCCCTGCGATTGCTTACCTGACCCGCACGTTCCGTGCAGAGGCCGGTATTGTTATTTCTGCCTCGCACAATCCGTTTGATGATAATGGCATTAAATTCTTCTCTACCGAAGGCACTAAGCTGCCGGATGAAGTGGAGGAGGCGATTGAAGCGGAGATGGAAAAACCGATTACCTGCGTGGAGTCTGCTGAACTGGGCAGAGCCAGCCGCATCGTGGATGCCGCCGGGCGTTATATTGAGTTCTGCAAAGGCACCTTCCCCAGTGAACTGAGCCTGAACGGCCTGAAAATCGTGGTCGACTGTGCCAACGGTGCCACCTATCACATTGCGCCAAACGTGCTGCGTGAGCTGGGCGCGACGGTGATTGCTATCGGCGTACAGCCGGACGGCATGAATATCAATGAAGGGTGCGGGGCGACCGACCTGCGCCTGCTGCAGGAACGTGTTCTGGCGGAAAAGGCCGATGTAGGCCTGGCCTACGACGGTGACGGTGACCGCATCATGATGGTGGATCACCTTGGCCATAAAGTCGACGGCGACCAGATCCTCTATCTGATCGCCCGTGAAGGCCTGCGTCAGGGCCAGCTGCGCGGTGGTGTGGTGGGAACACTGATGAGTAACATGGGCCTGGAACTGGCGCTGAAACAGTTGGGTATTCCGTTTGCCCGGGCGAAAGTGGGCGACCGCTACGTGCTGGAAAAGTTGAAAGAGAAAGGCTGGCGACTGGGGGCTGAAAATTCCGGCCATGTGATCCTGCTGGATAAAACCACCACCGGCGACGGAATTGTGGCGGGACTGCAGGTGCTGACGGCGATGGTCCGCAACCATATGAGCCTGCATGACCTGTGCAGCGGGATGAAACTGCTGCCGCAGATTCTGGTCAACGTGCGCTTCAGCGGCACCCACGATCCGCTGGAAGATGCCACCGTGAAGGCCGTCACGGCAGACGTCGAAACCGAACTGAAAGGGCGCGGCCGCGTGCTGCTGCGTAAATCCGGTACGGAGCCGCTGATCCGCGTGATGGTGGAGGGGGAAGACGAAGCGCAGGTCACCGCCCTGGCGCACCGCATCGCCGACGCGGTAAAAGCGGTATAACCCTTTGCAGTAGCGCGAAATAAAACATCGGCCCAGGGCGGGTATAGGAAGTGTGGACGGTTTTTTTTCCGGTCGTCCATACTTTATTTTCGCGTATCCTTTCCCGGTGACGGGCTGAAAACAGGCTCAACCCGATAGTAAATTCACCATTTCGCTGATTTTTTCCTCACTCGGCGAGCGCACATAAAATTGCCCTTGCACGGGCGGACGCCTTTGGTTAGTATTCACACCCGCTTCATAGGCAGGTTGTGAACTGCTTATTAAGACTAACTGGCTTGATGCTTTTGATGTGCGTGTAACGCACCAGGAACAAGGTTGATTATGTACGAAGCTCTTTTAGTAGTTTTCCTTATTGTGGCAATCGGCCTTGTGGGTCTGATCATGCTTCAGCAAGGTAAAGGCGCTGATATGGGAGCATCATTTGGTGCAGGCGCTTCTGGTACGCTGTTCGGTTCTAACGGTTCTGGTAACTTCATGACCCGTATGACTGCAGTGCTGGCGACCCTGTTCTTCATTATCAGTCTGGTTCTGGGTAACATCAACAGCAACAAAACCCAGAAAGGAAGCGAGTGGGAAAACCTGACTCAGCCAGCACAGTCTCAACAGACTTCGCCTGCTAAACCGGCAGCGCCGGGCAGCGATATCCCGCAGTAAGCAGTACAGTACCTCAGCAGTACAAGCAGTAATGATTTCGACGCGACAGAAATAAAATAGTCGCCTCTTTAGTGCCGTGGTGGTGGAATTGGTAGACACGCTACCTTGAGGTGGTAGTGCCCGCATGGGCTTACGGGTTCAAGTCCCGTCCTCGGTACCAAATCTCAGTTGTGCTTGCAAATTCTGCAAGTTTTGCGTAGTATTCGGACGCGGGGTGGAGCAGCCTGGTAGCTCGTCGGGCTCATAACCCGAAGGTCGTCGGTTCAAATCCGGCCCCCGCAACCACTTTCCCTTAGAGTTCTTTTTCAAATAAACTGTATACATCACATAGGTATCTCAGTTGATTTTGAAAAAAATTCTCTTGGATTGTGCCGAGCCGCCGACGGCGGTGTACAGGGTCCAGTCGCACTAAGCCCCGATATTTCGGGGTTTTTTGTTATCAGGAAGCAGCATCACTGGGCTATAGGCCCTTTTTTTACGTCTTGGGGGTGGGATTGTCCACATTAGAGCAAAAATTAACAGAGCTGATCTCAGCACCGGTAGAAGCGCTAGGCTACGAACTGGTTGGTATTGAGTTTGTACGCGGTCGCACATCCACCTTGCGCATCTATATTGATAGTGAAGATGGCATCAATGTTGATGATTGCGCTGATGTGAGTCACCAGGTCAGTGCGGTATTCGACGTCGAAGACCCGATTACCGTGGCTTATAACCTCGAAGTTTCCTCGCCTGGTCTTGACCGCCCGATGTTTACCGCAGAACATTATGTACGTTTTACTGGCGAAGAAGTGAGCCTGGTGCTGCGTATGGCGGTCCAGAACCGTCGCAAATGGCAGGGTATCATTAAGTCTGTTGAAGGCGAGATGATTACTGTTGCCGTTGAGGGTAACGACGAAGTGTTCGCGCTGAGTAACATCCAGAAGGCGAACCTGGTTCCCCACTTTTAAAAGTCCGGATTGAGGCATACCAGGATGAACAAAGAAATCTTAGCTGTTGTAGAAGCGGTCTCTAATGAGAAGTCCCTCCCACGCGAGAAGATTTTCGAAGCGCTGGAGAGCGCGCTGGCCACAGCCACCAAGAAAAAATACGAGCAGGAAATTGACGTTCGCGTCAGTATCGATCGCAAAAGTGGCGACTTCGATACCTTCCGTCGTTGGCTGATTGTGGACGAAGTGACGATGCCGACGCGTGAAATCACGCTGGAAGCCGCCGTCTACGAAGATGAATCACTGGGCCTGGGTGGCTTTGTTGAAGACCAGATCGAATCTGTCACCTTTGACCGTATTACCACGCAGACTGCCAAGCAGGTTATCGTACAGAAAGTTCGTGAAGCTGAGCGCGCGATGGTCGTCGATCAGTTCCGCGAGCAGGAAGGCGAAATCATCACTGGCGTGGTGAAGAAAGTAAACCGCGATAATATCTCGCTCGAAGTCCGACCAAACGATGGTTCTAATACCAACGCAGAAGCCGTGATCATTCGCGAAGATATGTTGCCGCGTGAAAACTTCCGTCCGGGTGACCGTATCCGTGGCGTGCTGTATGCTGTGCGCCCTGAAGCGCGTGGTGCTCAGCTGTTCGTCAGCCGTTCCAAACCGGAAATGCTGATCGAATTGTTCCGCATTGAAGTGCCGGAAATTGCCGAAGAAGTACTTGAAATTAAAGCCGCTGCGCGCGATCCAGGCTCCCGAGCCAAAATCGCTGTGAAAACCAACGACAAGCGTATCGACCCGGTCGGTGCTTGCGTAGGTATGCGTGGTGCGCGTGTTCAGGCGGTATCCAGTGAGCTGGGTGGCGAGCGTATTGATATCGTGCTGTGGGATGATAATCCTGCTCAGTTCGTGATCAACGCAATGGCCCCGGCGGATGTCGCCTCTATCGTGGTGGATGAAGATAATCACACCATGGATATCGCAGTAGAAGCCGGTAATCTGGCTCAGGCGATCGGCCGTAATGGCCAAAACGTGCGTCTGGCTTCACAGTTAAGTGGCTGGGAGCTAAACGTGATGACGGTCGACGACCTGCAGGCCAAGCATCAGGCTGAAGCTCATGCTGCCATCGACGTCTTTACCAAACATCTCGATATCGACGAAGACTTCGCTACCGTTCTGGTCGAAGAGGGCTTCTCTTCCCTGGAAGAGCTGGCTTATGTGCCGATTAACGAGCTGCTGGAAATCGACGGTCTTGATGAAGAGACAGTAGAAGCGTTGCGCGACCGAGCTAAAAACGCGTTAACCACCCTGGCACTGGCCAAGGAAGAGAGCCTCGGCGACAGCCAACCAGCGGAAGATTTACTGAACCTGGAAGGTCTGGAGCGCGAGATGGCCTACAAGCTGGCAGCTAAAGGCGTACGTACGCTGGAAGATCTTGCCGAGCAGGGTGTGGACGATCTGTCAGATATTGAGGGCCTGAACGATGAACGGGCTGGTGAGCTGATTATGGCTGCACGAAATATTTGTTGGTTCGGCGACGACGCGTAATAAACTGTAGCAGGAAGGAACAGCATGACGACAGATGTAACCGTAAAATCGCTGGCCGCAGAGATTCAGACACCGGTAGAACGCCTGGTACAGCAATTTGCTGACGCAGGGATCCAAAAGTCTGAAACCGACTCTGTTACCCAGCACGAAAAAGAGACATTGCTGACCCATCTGAACCGCGAACATGGCGGTGGATCTGGTAAGCTTACTCTGCAGCGCAAAACGCGCAGCACCTTGAATGTTCCAGGCACCGGGGGCAAAAGTAAGTCGGTGCAAATCGAAGTCCGCAAAAAACGCACTTATGTAAAAGGCGATCCGGCAGATGCTGAACAGGCAGAAGCGGAAGCCCAGGCAGAGCGTGAAGCGGAAGAACTGGCTCGTCGCGAGGCTGAAGAACAGGCCCAGCGCGCAGCTCAAGACAAAGCAAAGCGTGAAGCCGAGGAGCAGGCCAAGCGTGAGGCAGCTGATAAAGCCAAACGTGAAGCGGCGGAAAAAGATAAAGTGAGCAATCAACATACCGACGAAATGACCCGGGCCTCTCAGTCCGATAAAGCCCGCCGCGAAGCGGAATCGGCTGAACTGAAGCGTAAAGCGGAAGAAGAAGCGCGTCGCAAGATCGAAGAAGAAGCGAAGCGCGTAGCCGAAGAGGCACGTAAAATGGCGGAAGAGAAAGGCGAAGAGTGGACACAGGTTAAAGAAGTCGAAGACACTTCTGATTATCACGTGACCACTTCAACTCATGCTCGTGCAGCAGAAGACGAAAATGACGCGCAGGTCGAAGGTGACCGCCGTACACGTACTGCTGTTCGTCCGGCTAAAGCCCCGGTTCGCAAGAAAGGCAACAAGCATTCTGAAGCGAAAACTGACCGTGAAGAAGCGCGTGCGCAGGTTCGCGGCGGTAAAGGCGGCAAGCGCAAGCCAAGCACCCTGCAGCAGGGCTTCAATAAGCCAGCACAGGCGGTTAACCGTGACGTGATTATCGGTGAGACTGTCACCGTAGCGGAACTGGCTAACAAGATGGCGGTGAAAGGTTCCCAGGTCATCAAAGCGATGATGAAAATGGGCGCCATGGCCACCATCAACCAGGTCATCGACCAGGAAACTGCTCAGATGGTCGCGGAAGAAATGGGTCACAAAGTGACACTGCGCCGCGAAAACGAGCTGGAAGAAGCGGTCATGAGCGACCGTGATACCGATGCTGTGCATGAGTCTCGTGCACCGGTCGTGACCATCATGGGTCACGTTGACCACGGTAAAACCTCCCTGCTGGACTACATTCGCTCCACGAAAGTCGCCTCTGGCGAAGCGGGCGGCATTACCCAGCACATCGGTGCCTACCACGTTGAAACTGACAACGGTATGGTGACCTTCCTGGATACCCCAGGCCACGCCGCGTTTACCTCAATGCGTGCTCGTGGTGCTCAGGCAACGGATATCGTTATCCTGGTTGTTGCTGCAGACGATGGCGTGATGCCACAGACTATCGAAGCGATCCAGCATGCGAAAGCGGCCAAAGTGCCGGTTGTCGTGGCGGTGAACAAATGCGATAAGCCTGATGCCGATCCAGACCGTGTTAAAACTGAACTGACTCAGTACGGGATTATCCCGGAAGAGTGGGGCGGCGAAAACATGTTCGTCAGCGTTTCAGCGAAAGTCGGTACCGGTATTGATGACCTGCTGAACGCTATCCTGCTGCAGGCGGAAGTGCTGGAACTGAGCGCTGTTCGTCAGGGTATGGCAAGCGGTGTGGTAATCGAATCCTTCCTGGATAAAGGTCGTGGTCCGGTCGCAACAGTTCTGGTTCGTGAAGGTACGCTGAATAAAGGCGATATCGTTCTGTGTGGCTTCGAATACGGCCGTGTGCGTGCGATGCGTGACGAGATGGGCCGCGAAGTGATGACTGCCGGTCCTTCTATTCCGGTTGAGATCCTCGGTCTGTCCGGTGTTCCGGCAGCGGGTGATGAAGCGACCGTCGTACGTGACGAGAAGAAAGCGCGTGAAGTGGCACTGTATCGTCAGGGCAAATTCCGTGAAGTTAAGCTGGCACGTCAGCAAAAATCTAAGCTGGAGAACATGTTTGCGAACATGACTGAAGGCGAAGTTTCCGAGCTGAACATCGTGCTGAAAGCTGACGTACAGGGTTCTGTCGAAGCTATCTCCGAGTCACTGCTGAAGCTTTCTACTGATGAAGTAAAAGTGAAAATCATCGGTTCCGGCGTAGGTGGTATTACTGAAACCGACGCGACGCTGGCTGCAGCTTCTAACGCCATCCTGGTGGGCTTCAACGTGCGTGCTGATGCTTCAGCGCGCCGCGTGATCGACTCAGAAAGCCTGGATCTGCGTTACTACTCCGTCATCTATAATCTGATTGACGAAGTGAAAGCCGCGATGAGCGGGATGCTGGCACCAGAGTACAAACAGCAGATCATCGGTCTGGCAGCGGTACGTGACGTGTTCAAATCACCGAAATTTGGTGCCATCGCCGGTTGTATGGTGACGGAAGGTAATATCAAACGTCACAACCCAATCCGTGTTCTGCGTGACAACGTGGTGATCTACGAAGGCGAGCTGGAATCTCTGCGCCGCTTCAAAGATGACGTTAACGAAGTCCGTAACGGCATGGAATGTGGTATCGGCGTGAAGAACTACAACGATGTGCGTGTTGGCGATATGATCGAAGTCTTCGAAATTATCGAAATCCAGCGCACCATCGACTAAGTCGACGTCCGCAATCAACAACACTAATTTGGGAGGCTTCTGGCCTCCCAATCTTTTATAAGAGAGATAAAATTATGGCGAAAGAATTCGGTCGCCCGCAGCGTGTTTCTCAGGAACTGCAAAAAGAGATCGCCATGATCCTGCAGCGTGAGATTAAAGACCCGCGCCTGGGCATGATGGTAACGGTTTCCGGTGTGGATGTGTCACGTGACCTGGCCTACGCCAAAGTGTTCGTGACCTTCCTGAACGATAAAGACGAAGAAGCTATCAAAGGCGGCCTGCGTGCCCTCGGTGATGCGGCTGGCTATATCCGCTCCCTTCTCGGCAAAGCGATGCGCCTGCGTATCGTGCCTGAGCTGACGTTTTTCTACGACAACTCACTGGTTGAAGGGATGCGCATGTCTAACCTGGTAACGAACGTGGTCAGAAATGACGAAGAGCGTCGTGGCCCGGTTGAAGATGGCCAGGAAGAGAACCAGGAAGAAGGCAAAGCAGAGTAATGAGTCGTCCTCGTCGTCGCGGTCGTGATATCCATGGCGTTCTGTTGCTGGACAAGCCTGGCGGTTTGTCCTCCAACGACGCGCTGCAGAAAGTCAAACGCCTGTATAACGCCAATCGCGCGGGCCACACCGGCGCGCTCGATCCTCTGGCGACCGGCATGCTGCCGATCTGTTTGGGTGAAGCGACCAAGTTTTCCCAGTATCTGCTGGAATCGGACAAGCGTTATCGGGTCATTGCCCGTCTCGGGCAGCGCACCGATACCTCCGATGCCGATGGGGTGATTGTCAGCGAGCGTCCGGTCGCGTTCAGTGCCGAGACGCTGGCGCAGGCGCTGGACAGTTTCCGCGGTGAAACGCAGCAGATCCCGTCCATGTATTCAGCGCTGAAATACCAGGGCCGCAAGCTGTACGAATATGCCCGTGAAGGCATCGAAGTGCCGCGCGAGTCGCGCAGTATCACGGTCTATGAACTGCTGTTTATTCGTCACGAAGGCCATGAGCTTGAGCTGGAAATCCATGTCTCAAAAGGCACTTACATTCGCACTATCATTGACGATCTTGGTGAAAAGCTGGGCTGCGGTGCGCACGTCACCTACCTGCGCCGTTTGCAGGTAGCCACGTATCCCATTGAAAAAATGGTGACGCTGGAACAGCTTAATGCCCTGACGGAAGAGGCTCACCGTAGCGAGCAGTCACCTGCCGACCTGCTGGACGCACTGCTGATGCCAATGGACAGTCCGGCGGCAGAGTATCCCGTGGTGAATCTGCTGAGTGCTGTCGCGGCTTACTTTAAGCAGGGCATGCCGGTACAGGTTGCAGGGGCCCCCGCCAGCGGACTGGTGCGGGTAACGGAAGGCGAGGAGCAGAAGTTTATCGGTATGGCGGAAATCGCCGACGATGGACGCGTTGCCCCGCGCCGGCTGGTTGTAGAATATTTCGACTAGCTATTTGCGCTTAAGTAGCGCGAAGAGTAGAATGGCGCGGCTTTACACTGGGTTGCTGAATTAGAGATCGGCGCCTGTACATTTATCTTAATTTTTGGAGTTGTCTCATGTCTCTAAGTGTTGAAACTAAAGCACAGATCGTTGCTGATTTCGGTCGTGGCGCAAACGACAGTGGTTCTACTGAAGTTCAGGTTGCACTGCTGACCGCGCAGATTACTCATCTGCAGGGTCACTTCTCTGAGCACAAGAAAGACCACCACAGCCGTCGTGGCCTGCTGCGCATGGTATCCCAGCGTCGTAAGCTGCTGGATTACCTGAAGCGTAAAGACGTTGCACGCTACACCAGCCTGATCGAACGTCTGGGTCTGCGTCGCTAAGTCTTACAGGTTGTCCCGCCACGGTTTCGGATCTTCTGAAAGTGTAAGTGGGTCATCGGACAACCTGGTGCGAGTTTCGCTGGAAAGGGGCCTTTAAGGCCCCTTTTTTCAAGCAAGCGGCAGCAATTACACGCAAACTATTGTATTGTTGCTGAGTGTGATCTTCAGTTGCAGACGTTCGCGCGGCTAATGAGAGGCTTTATCCCATCTGGGGTTAGGGTTGTCATTAGTCGCGAGGATGCAAAATGAAGATTAAATATCCACGGTCGGTATAAAAAACTACCGGCCCTGAAGTTAAGGAACTAATTTTGCTGAACCCGATCGTAAAAAAATTCCAGTATGGTCAGCATACCGTCACTCTTGAGACCGGTATGATGGCCCGCCAGGCAACGGCTGCCGTGATGGTAAGCATGGACGACACCGCGGTGTTCGTGACAGTTGTTGGCCGTAAAAATGCAAAACCAGGTCAGGATTTCTTCCCGCTGACTGTTAACTATCAGGAGCGTACCTACGCTGCTGGTCGTATCCCTGGCAGCTTCTTCCGTCGTGAAGGCCGTCCAAGCGAAGGCGAAACACTGACTTCACGTCTGATTGACCGTCCGCTGCGCCCACTGTTCCCGGAAGGTTTCGTCAACGAAGTGCAGGTTATCGCTACCGTTGTTTCCGTTAACCCACAGGTTAACCCGGACATCGTTGCTCTGATCGGTGCTTCTGCGGCGCTGTCACTCTCTGGCCTGCCGTTCAACGGCCCAATCGGTGCTGCGCGCGTCGGTTACCTGAACGACCAGTACGTGCTGAACCCAACGACCGATGAGCTGAAAGAGAGCAAACTGGATCTGGTCGTTGCCGGTACCAAAGGCGCAGTGCTGATGGTGGAGTCAGAAGCTGAACTGTTAAGCGAAGACCAGATGCTGGGTGCTGTGGTGTATGGCCATGAGCAGCAGCAGATTGTTATCGACACCATTAACGAACTGGTGGCTGAAGCAGGCAAACCTCGCTGGGACTGGACACCAGAAGCACCGAACGACGCGTTGAACGCCCGTATCGCTGCGCTGGCTGAAGCCCGTCTGAGCGACGCTTACCGTATCACCGAAAAACAGGAGCGCTATGCTCAGGTTGACGTGATTAAATCAGAAACCACCGCGACCCTGCTGGCTGAAGACGAGTCACTGGATGCCGGTGAGATCAGCGACATTCTGCACGCGCTGGAAAAAGACGTGGTACGTAGCCGCATTCTGCGCGGCGAGCCACGTATTGATGGCCGTGAAAAAGACATGATCCGTGGTCTGGATGTGCGTACCGGCGTTCTGCCACGTACCCACGGTTCAGCACTGTTCACCCGTGGTGAGACTCAGGCACTGGTTACCGCGACACTGGGTACTGCCCGTGATGCGCAGAACCTGGATGAACTGATGGGTGAGCGTACTGATAACTTCCTGTTCCACTACAACTTCCCTCCGTACTCTGTCGGTGAAACCGGCATGGTCGGTTCGCCTAAGCGTCGTGAAATTGGTCACGGTCGTCTGGCGAAACGTGGTGTTCTGGCCGTCATGCCAAAAGGCGATGCGTTCCCGTACACTGTACGTGTCGTGTCTGAAATCACTGAATCTAACGGTTCATCCTCCATGGCGTCTGTATGTGGTGCTTCTCTGGCACTGATGGACGCCGGTGTCCCTATCAAAGCAGCCGTAGCCGGTATTGCGATGGGTCTGGTGAAAGACAACGATAACTTCGTTGTTCTGTCAGACATTCTGGGTGACGAAGATCACCTGGGCGACATGGACTTCAAAGTAGCCGGTAGCCGTGAAGGTATCACCGCGCTGCAGATGGACATCAAAATTGAAGGCATCACCCGCGAAATCATGCATGAAGCGCTGAACCAGGCTAAGGGTGCGCGTCTGCATATCCTGAGCGTTATGGAGCAGGCAATCAGCACCCCGCGTGGCGATATCTCTCAGTTTGCTCCACGCATCCATACCATCAAGATCAGCGTTGATAAGATTAAAGACGTGATCGGTAAAGGTGGTTCTGTGATCCGTGCGCTGACTGAAGAGACCGGTACTACCATTGAAATTGAAGATGACGGTACGGTTAAAATCGCAGCGACTGACGGTGAGAAAGCGAAATTCGCTATCCGTCGTATCGAAGAGATTACCGCAGAAATCGAAGTGGGCCGTATCTATAACGGTAAAGTGACCCGCATCGTTGACTTCGGTGCCTTCGTTGCTATCGGCGGTGGTAAAGAAGGTCTGGTTCACATCTCTCAAATCGCTGATAAGCGCGTTGAGAAAGTGACAGACTACCTGCAGATGGGCCAGGAAGTACCAGTGAAAGTACTGGAAGTTGACCGTCAGGGTCGCGTACGCCTGAGCATCAAAGAAGCCAGCGAACAGGCCCAGCCTGAAGCTGAAGCTCCTGCAGCACCTGAAGCAGAGTAACGGCAAGACCATTGAGTTCTCCGCACCTTCGGGTGCGGAGGATTGTTTCATCGCGAGGGCTGGATGGCCTTGTGAACGGCAGGCGGATGACAGGATGTGCATCCCAATGTTTGTTTTCGGGAGTGGTAAATGAAGCCATTTTTGCGCTGGTGTATTGTTGCGACAGCTTTGACGCTGGCAGGATGCAGCAACACCGATTGGCGTAAGAACGAAGTACTGGCGGTCCCCTTGCAGCCTACGCTGCAGCAGGAAGTCATTCTCGCGCGCATGGAACAAATACTTGCCAGTCGGTCATTGACCGATGATGAACGCGCACAGCTGTTATATGAGCGCGGAGTGTTGTATGATAGTCTCGGTTTGAGAGCACTGGCGCGAAATGATTTTTCACAAGCGCTGTCTATCAGACCGGATATGCCTGAAGTATTCAATTACTTAGGCATATATTTAACGCAGGCAGGCAACTTTGATGCTGCCTATGAAGCGTTTGATTCTGTACTTGAGCTTGATCCAACTTACAATTATGCGCGTTTAAATCGTGGTATCGCTCTGTATTACGGCGGAAGATTTAAACTGGCGCAAGATGATCTGCTGGCGTTTTATCAAGACGATCCTAACGATCCCTTCCGCAGCCTGTGGCTGTATCTCACTGAACGTGAGATCAACGCAGACCAGGCAAAAGTCTCGCTCAAGCAGCGTTACGACAAAGCGGTGAAGGAGCAATGGGGATGGAATATTGTCGAGTTCTACCTGGGCGATATCAGCGAAAAAACGCTGATGGAACGGCTCCAGGCGGACGCAACGGATAACACCTCGCTCGCTGAACATCTCAGTGAAACCAACTTCTATTTAGGTAAGTATTACCTAAGTCTGGGGGAGAAGGACAACGCAGAAGCGTTGTTCAAGCTGACGGTCGCCAACAACGTTCACAACTTTGTTGAGCATCGATATGCATTGTTGGAGCTGGCGCTACTCGGCCAGACACAAGACGATTTATCAGAATCTGACCAGCAATAGCTGACGAACTTCATTGCCCGTTTTTTCGAAAAGTCATCATCTTAGCGGATGAGGGCCTTTTTGTTCGTCAAAACCACTAATTTGAGCCGGTTCACACTTTTTGATGAAAATGACTGAAAGTTTTCACGACGAGTTATGTAGACTGGCCGCCGCAATCTAAGAGGCACGTGTACTACATGACTGATATCCAAACTACTTTTGCTGACCTTGGCCTGAACGCCGACCTCCTCGAATCACTGACCGGCATGGGCTACGTGAAGCCTTCCCCAATCCAGCTTGAGTGTATTCCTCATCTGCTGGCGGGCCGTGACGTGCTGGGTATGGCGCAGACCGGGAGTGGCAAAACTGCAGCCTTCTCGCTGCCGTTATTACATAACATTGACCCAACCGTAAAAGCACCTCAGATCCTGGTGCTGGCACCGACCCGCGAACTGGCGGTGCAGGTTGCAGAAGCGATGACTGAATTCGCTAAACATATGCGCGGCCTGAACGTGGTAGCCCTTTACGGCGGCCAGCGTTATGACGTGCAGCTGCGCGCTCTGCGCCAGGGACCACAGGTTGTTGTGGGTACGCCTGGTCGTCTGCTTGACCACCTGAAACGCGGCACGTTAGATCTGTCTAACCTGCGCGGCCTGGTGCTGGACGAAGCCGATGAAATGCTGCGTATGGGCTTCATCGAAGACGTTGAAACTATTATGGCGCAGATCCCGGACAATCATCAGACTGCTCTGTTCTCTGCGACCATGCCAGAAGCGATCCGTCGTATCACCAAGCGCTTTATGAAAGATCCGCAGGAAGTGCGTATCCAGTCAAGCATGACCACCCGTCCGGACATCAGCCAGAGCTACTGGACTGCGTACGGCCGTAAAACGGATGCACTGACCCGCTTCCTGGAATCAGAAGACTTTGATGCTGCGATCATCTTCGTGCGGACTAAAAACGCAACGCTGGAAGTGGCTGAAGCGCTGGAGCGCAGCGGTTACAACAGTGCTGCACTGAACGGTGATATGAACCAGGCACTGCGTGAGCAGACCCTGGAGCGTCTGAAAGACGGTCGTCTGGACATCCTGATCGCCACCGACGTTGCGGCCCGTGGCCTGGACGTTGAGCGTATCAGCCTGGTGGTTAACTATGACATCCCGATGGACGCAGAATCTTACGTTCACCGTATCGGCCGTACCGGTCGTGCAGGTCGTGCCGGCCGTGCTCTGCTGTTCGTTGAGAACCGCGAGCGTCGTCTGCTGCGTAACATTGAACGCACCATGAAGCTGACCATTCCTGAAGTAGAGCTGCCAAACGCAGAGCTGCTGGGTGAGCGTCGTCTGGCGAAGTTTGCTGCTAAAGTTCAGCAGCAGCTGGAAAGCAGCGATCTGGAGCAGTACCGTGCTCTGCTGGCTAAAATGCAGCCAGAAGAAGAGCTGGACATCGAAACGCTGGCCGCAGCACTGCTGAAAATGGCTCAGGGCGAACGTCCACTGATCGTTCCTGCTGATGCGCCACAGCGTCCGCGCAGCCAGTTCCGCGATCGTGATGACCGCCAGGCCGGCCGCAGCGATCGTCCGGATCGTGGCCCACGTGAACCACGTGAACCCCGCGCAGAAGGCGATCGTCCACGTCGTGAACGTCGTGACGTCGGTGATATGGAAGTGTACCGCATTGAAGTAGGCCGTGATGACGGTGTTGAAGTGCGTCACATCGTTGGCGCTATCGCTAACGAAGGCGACATCAGCAGCCGCTACATCGGTAACATCAAGCTGTTCGGTACGCACTCCACTATCGAACTGCCAAAAGGCATGCCGGGCGAAGTTCTGTCACACTTCACCCGCACGCGTATTCTGAACAAACCGATGAATATGCAGCTGATTGGTGATGCACAGCCACGCAGCAACGACCGTGGCGGCGAACGTCGTCCGGGCGGCCCTGCACGCGGTGGCTTTGGCGCTGGCGCTGGCCGTGAAGGTGGAGCCCCACGCGGTGGTGCTGAAGGCGGTCGTCGCTTCAGCAATGACCGTGGCGGTGAACGTCGTCCGGGTGGCCCTTCACGTGGCCCACGCACTGAAGGCGGCGCAGCACCTACCCGTCGTCGTGACGCGTAACCACTGATGCCCCATAAAAAAACCAGCCTTCGGGCTGGTTTTTTTTTGCCCTGCTGTCAGGGTTACAAAGCGTTACGGGCCTGCATGGCCAGCTCAAACGAGTAGAGCCGCGCCTGAGTATCAAAAATCTGCCCGTTGACCATCACTTCATCCGCCTGGGTTTCACGCATCAGCGCCGCCAGCCCCTGACGGACTTTATCTTTATCACCCACCACCGACATGCTCAGCGCCTGCTGCACGCCGTACTGTTCTGACGGTGACCACAGGTTGTCCATGTTATCCACTGGTGCGGGCAGCGGACCCGGTTTGCCGCGCCGCAGATTGATAAACTGCTGCTGCATGGAGGTAAACAGGAAGCGCGCATCGCGATCGCTGTCAGCGGCGATCACGTTGACACACACCATCGCATAGGGTTTATCCAGCCGCGCAGAGGGTTTAAAGTGCTCGCGGTATAAATGCAGCGCCTGTAGCAACATATCGGGGGCGAAGTGGGAAGCGAAGGCAAACGGCAGGCCCATCTGTGCCGCCAGCTGCGCGCTGTACAGGCTGGATCCTAGCAGCCAGACCGGGATTTTCAGGCCGGTTCCAGGCACCGGCTGTACCACCGGCATCTCTTCGCCTGTGTGATCGAACCAGCGGATGAGTTCACTGACATCGGACGGGAAATTATCGACATGTCCCGCCATGTGGCGGCGCAGCGCCAGCATGGTGCGCTGATCGGAACCCGGTGCGCGGCCCAGACCCAGATCGATACGGCCTGGGTAGAGCGACTCCAGGGTACCGAACTGTTCGGCAATCACCAGCGGGGAATGATTGGGCAGCATCACCCCGCCCGAACCCAGGCGCAGGGTTTGCGTATTCGCTGCCAGATACCCAATCAGCACCGAGGTGGCCGCGCTGGCAATCCCGGACATGTTGTGGTGCTCTGCCAGCCAGTAGCGGTGAAAACCAAGAGTCTCAGACTGCTTTGCCAGAGAGAGTGATGCATGAAACGCATCGCGCGCCGATGCACCCTGAGGAATGGGGGCGAGATCCAGTACCGAAAGCGGTACATTTTTTTTATCAGGCATAGTTGCTCACTTTGTCTAACGGCCGACGCTGCGCCAGGTACAAAAGAGACAGATTAAGGCATTTGCTGTCCGTATTGTTGTCCGTTCGCAGCACTCCTGAAATTAACGGTGCCGCAGGGCGGCTGATCCACCGTTATTATAATAGCGGGATTTATCCCGGCGGAAATCCTCCCCGCCAGGATCGGCGCGAGCGTGATTTAGCTGACCAGCTCCAGCCCTGCTACCCGTCGCCAGTAGCCGTTACAGTCTGCGTGGTGATCCCTCTTCAGCGGCATCTGGCCTGCTTCGTTAGCGCGGAACTGGGTGATCACCGACAGTGTTCCTGCATCCTGCGGTGAAAGACGCACAATATCGACCAGTCCCTGCATGGAGGGCAGGTCGTTACCCAGGTTGTAGCAGCTGCCGCTCATGGTCTGAATGCCGTTCAGAACAAACACCTGCTGATCCTCCTGGGTATGTACACGGCGTCCCTGGGGATAGTCAATACAGCAGGTCTGACATTCATCCTTGCTGCGATTTTCTGAACGTGCGGTAAAGCAGCGGGCTGACAGGGCCAGCGGCAGATGACCATAGCTCAACACTTCAACCTCAAACCGCTGGCGGATGCCCAGTTCTTCACACTGAGTGATCAACTGCATCAGCCAGTCTCGCGACAGTTCCACCGGCATGCACCAGCGCATCATTCCCATGTCCAGCAACAGTTTCAGTGCGACAGCATTATAGACATTAAGCGCAGGCCCGGCGACGAAGGGAATCCCGGCTTCGCTGGCCAGCGTCACGGCACCAACATCATTGGCTTCGATCAGAAATTCGCCGTTATCCACATAGCGCTTCAGCTCGGTCAGTTCCGAAGGAGACTGCACCAGCGCCAGCGTACTGAGCACCACCTGCTTCCCGGCATCAGCCAGCTGCCTGGCCATACTCAGCCAGTCGCTGGTTTTCGTGGCGCGGCGTTTACTGCACACCGACTCTCCCAGGTAGACAATGTCAGCATCACTGTCGGCGGCCGACTGATAAAAAGCGTTCAGCGTCTCTTTTGGCCAGTACCACAGTACTGGTCCCAGTGAATATTTCATCCTGCCTCCTACTGCCACTGCCGGTGATACGCACCGAGCGTGGTTTGTGTGCCTTCACTCAGCGCACTGAGCGCCGCCATCCACTGGGGCTGTGCGGTAAAGTTCTGCGGGTCAGCGTGACAGCGATCAATGGCCTGACGCCAGATACGTGCCACCTGTTCAACATAGGCGGGGCTGCGCTGACGCCCTTCAATTTTAACCGAGACGATATTCGCTGCCATCAGCTCAGGCAGCAGCGCCAGCGTATTGAGGCTCGTGGGCTCTTCGAGGACATGATAATGGGCCTTGTCGACCTTATAACGGCCTTTGCACAGCGTCGGGTATCCGGCATTTTCTCCCGCGTCATAGCGATCGATCAGCACCTCATTCAGCCGGGATTCCAGCCCGGCCGGGGTCTGCTGCCAGCGAACAAAACGGGCCGGTGAGCAGGCGCCGACCGTATTGGGGGATTCGCCCGTCAGGTAAGAAGAGAGGTAGCAGCGGCCCTCTGCCATAATGCACAGACTGCCGAAGGCAAAGACCTCCAGTGGGACGGTGGTATCGCGGGCCAGCTGGCGAACCTGATGCATCGATAGCACTCGCGGCAATACCACGCGTGATACATCGAAGTTACGCTGGTAAAAGCGAACGGCAGCCGCATTTGTCGCGGAGGCTTGTACCGAAACATGACGTTCAATATGGGGATATTTTTCTGCGGCGTACGCCAGCATGGCAATATCTGCCAGGATTAAAGCATCAGCACCGGCATGTGCGGCCATATCGACGGCGCGCTGCCAACGCACATAGCCATCAGGATGGGCAAAGGTGTTGATCGCCACATGCAGTTTGCGTTTACGCTGATGAACGTAGCGTGCTGCTTCCTGCAGGCGTTTGTCGGTGAAGTTCAGGCCCGCAAAGTGGCGGGCATTGGTTTCATCTTTCAGGCCGATATACACCGCATCGGCACCGTTATCGATGGCCGCCTTCAGCGCCGGTAGGTTTCCGGCCGGGCAGAGAAGTTCCATAGGGGTCGATCCAACTAATCAGAAGAGTTGATGAGTTTAGTGAGGAAAGCGGCGACAAATTTTGATTTAAGGCAGCTAATGGCGTATTGATGGGGTTCGTGATCCCTGATAAAACTCGTATAGTTCGCACACTTTGTTGATCCAGCCGTCAGACGCATTTTGCTGTTGTGGCAAAATAGCTGAAATTTATTCGTAAGGAGTGATAATGGTGTTGAACCCGCTACGCAGCCACTGTGTCCGCCACGGACCGCAATTGCTGCGCCTTCCACTGCGGTTTACCCCGTTTGCCGTGAAGAAACCGCTACTGCAGGTATTGCTACGCTGGCAGTTTCAGCAGGCGCTGGAGGAAGGTGAGCTGGATTTCCTGGAAGGGCGCTGGCTGGGAATCGAGGTTAGCGATCTCGAACTGTGCTGGTCAGTGACGCTGCAGCAGGGCAAACTTCAGGTAGCCGAACGCGCGGAAGCCGATGTCTGGTTTCGTGGCAATGCCAACGATCTGGTGCTGATCGCCGCCCGCAGACAGGACCCGGATACCCTGTTTTTTCAACGTCGTCTGCTGATTGAAGGTGATACCGAGCTGGGTCTGGAAGTGAAAAACCTGATGGATGCGATCGATCTGGAATCCATGCCGAGGCCGTTACGCATCGGACTAATGCAACTGGCTGACTTTATTGAAGCCGGACTGAAAAAGGACGCGATTTCCCCGGCGGATCGCGCAGGTGTCTCATGTTAATTCGTTCCGAAATTGGTATCGATGCTGCCAGCATCGACAGCCTGCTGCGCCGCAGTTTCCCCACCTCTGCCGAGGCGGAGCTGGTGCAGCAACTCCGTGAAGACGGATTGTTAACTCTCGGCGTGGTGGCCACGGATGATGAGGGCCAGGTGCTGGGCTATGCGGCGTTCAGCCCGGTCACGCTGAACGATGAAGATCGTCAGTGGGTGGGATTAGCGCCGCTGGCGGTCGATGAATGCGTCCGCCGGCAGGGCATCGGTAAGCAGCTTGTCTATGAAGGGCTGGATACGCTCAATGAGTTCGGCTATGCCGCCGTGGTGGTGCTGGGCGATCCCGCTTACTTCGGGCCTTATGGGTTTGAGCCGGCTGCGCGCCACCAGCTGGACTGTCGCTGGGAAGGCACTGAAGCGACTTTCCAGGTTTATAAGCTGGCAGATGATGCCTTTAACGGCGTGGAAGGCCGCATCGAATTCTCTGCGCCGTTTACGCGTTTCTGAGCGCCGCAAGCCACTGAACAAGTGACACAGGCTGGTGTTCAACCAGCCTTATTTTTTGCGGCTTTTTTAGCTGTTTTACCTGATATTCCAGCTTTGACGCCAGCGATCGATCCCCTGCCTCACAGTGAAACAGCAGCTCAAGCGGTCCCTTACCCCGTAATGCCTTCGCGCCTTTACCGCTCTGGTGCTGCGCAAAGCGTCGTGCCACGTCATTCGTGATGCCGGTGTACAGCATCCCACTGGCGGTACGCACAATATAAAGTTGCCAGCCGGCAGTTGCAGCAGAATACATAAAGCGTCCCAATCCACACAAAGAAGGAGGAGGCTACTTTAGCGCATATTGGGCGGGATCTTAAGTGGGGCAAGGCCAGCCGCAGCTGGCCAGGGAGACGATCAGGCGGCGTTCAGAATACGCAGGGATTCACGGTTAAAGGCGGGCAGATCGTCCGGCGTGCGGCTGGTGACCAGGCGATCGTTATCGACTACAACCTCTTCATCGTAAAAATCGGCACCAGCATTTTTCAGGTCAATCACCACCGGTTTCACCGTGGTCATTTTACGCCCGCGTACCGCATTGGCGCTAATCAGCAGCTGCTGGCCGTGGCAGATGGCAAAAACGGGTTTACCCAGGGCCACAAAAGCTTTAGTAAATTCAACAAACCGGTCGTCACCGCGCAGCGTATCCGGGGAGTGACCGCCCGGCAGCAGCAGGGCATCAAATTCAGCCGGATGAACGTCATCGATACTTTTATCGACCTTCACGCTGGCTTTACCCTGTTTCCCGGTCAGGGTTTTACCCGCCTCAGTCTCAATGGTAATCACCTCGTGGCCGGCATTTCGGTACGCCTCGGCGGGGGAAGTAAATTCTGAGTCTTCAAATTCATCGGTCATCAGCACCGCAATCTTCTTGCTCATATTTCCTCCTGTGAGCTTTCGTTGAGAACGGAATAAGTGTGGTTCAATGATGCTGAAAATCAACCCGGTGTGGCTTTTCAATTCACAGGTTACTGATTTTTTGGGAAAAGAGGGCGCACACAAAGGTAAAGAAAATGCAGCCTGCTGGCGTTTGCCAGTACCGCCCCTTATGATGAATTCTCACTCTGCCCATCACCTTCAGGACGAACCCATGGCTACGCTGCATCTGTTACTCGCTTTCGGCTCCTATTTTTTCACCAGTTGTGCAATGGTGCTGATATTTCTGTTTATCTACACCCGCATTACCCCCCATAACGAATGGCGTCTGATTAAAGAGAATAATCTGGCGGCGGCACTGGGTTTCATTGGTGCGCTATTAGGTTATATTATCCCGCTGGCCAGCGTGGCGATTAACTCCATCAATTTACTCGATTATGTTTTATGGGGTGCAGTCGCGCTGGTCGTACAATTACTGGTGTTTGGTCTGGCGCGTATTTATCTGCCGAAAATCAGCCAGCATATTGAAGATAACCATCTGGCTGTTGGCTTATTTCTCGGCGGGGTCTCCCTTGGCGGAGGGATCATTAATGCAGCCTGTATGACCTACTAAAACTTTTCAGGCAGGGAAGCAGTAACCTTGAAAAAGAAACGTCGCCGCTCACGTTCGGGCGGTCAAAAGTCGGTGGAATTTAAGTCCTTCTCGCAAGGCGCAGCCCTGAATGACGCGCCGCGTAAATCCACGTCATGGCTGACGCTGGTTATTATGGGCGGCACCGGTATGGCACTGCTCCACAGCTGCCAGGATAAGGGGGAAGAGCAGACCATCTTTTCCAGCAGCAATGAGTGTACGCAGGCAGGCTATTCCCTCCGGGCCTGTGAGGTGCAGGAGCAGGCCGCCCAGCAACAGCTGGATGCCAGTTCACAGGGGTTTGATAACAGTTATGCCTGTCAGAGCTATTATGGCCTCGGAAACTGTCATTACAGCCTGGCAACACACCGTTTTCTGCCCCGGCTGGCGGGTTTCACTATGGGTAAGCGCCCGCAGGAAGACGTCCAGGGGAGTTCCTCTTCCGGTGGCGGTTACTACGGTGGTGGGCGCGCCTTCTATCGTGACCCGAACGATCGTGAGACGCTGAGGACGCCGGGCAGTGAAGCACGCTGGACGCGTTCCTCTGCTGATACTGACTCCCACAAGTTCAGTGGGCGCACGGTCTCACGCGGCGGGTTTGGCGGCAGTTCATATCATCGTTCAGGGGGCTGAAGATGATACGTATCGCCTGCACGCCCCGGCGCGATCTTCCCGCTATTGCCGCCCGCTACGGTTTTAACTTCCATATCATTGATGATGAGGTGTACTGGGATGAAACCCGGGCCTATCGCTTTACCCTGCGTCAGATCGAGCAGGATATTGAGGGGCCAACGGAAGAGCTGCATCAGATGTGCCTCGATTTGGTCGATCGCGTTACCGGCGATGAAGAGCTGCTGACAGCACTGGCGATCCCGCCCCTCTACTGGGAGGCCATTGCCCGCAGCTGGCAGCGCCGCGAACCCTCACTCTATGGCCGCATGGACTTCAGCTGGGGAGGGCAGGGGCCGGTTAAGCTGCTGGAATACAATGCCGATACGCCCACGTCTCTGTATGAAGCCGCGTTTTTTCAGTGGCAGTGGCTGACCGATGTCGCGGGCAGGGGGCCGGTCCCCCATCATGCCGATCAGTTCAATTCCCTGCAGGAAAAGCTGATCGCCCGGCTGGGGCTCTGGCGCAATCAGCACCCGCTCTATTTTTGCTGCTGTCAGGGATCGGCGGAAGATCGCGGCACGGTGCAGTATCTTGAAGATTGCGCCAGACAGGCAGGCCTTGAAACGCGCTTTCTCTATCTGGAAGAAGTGGGCATGGGCGTGGGGGGCGTGCTCACGGACTTGCACGACCGGGTGATTGAACAGGCATTCAAGCTTTACCCGCTGGAGTGGATGCTGCGTGATGATTACGGTCCGCTACTGCGCAAGGGCCGCGAACGCTGGATTGAACCCCTGTGGAAAACCGTGCTCAGTAACAAGGGCATCTTACCGCTGCTGTGGCGCTGGCATCGCGGGCATCCTAACCTGCTGCCTGCCTGGTTTGCCGGGGAAGTGGATAAACCGGGCTGGCGCTTAGCAGAAGAAATGGGCGCTCAGTGGCGCGGTTTTGTCAGTAAACCATTGTTCTCGCGCGAAGGGGCGAACATCACGATGTATGCCGATCGCGATGGCCGGCAACGGCTGGCCAGTGAACCCGGCGAATACGCGGATGAACCCCGTATCTGGCAGGCCAGTGCGCCGTTACCCCGGTTCGGGCATGACCATACGCTGATCGGCAGCTGGATTGTGGGTGACAGCGCCGCGGGTATCGGTATTCGTGAGGATAACGGGCCAATCACCAAAGACAGTTCAAGGTTTATCCCGCACTTTATTGCTGACTGATCTCAGCGCAGCTGATGAATGACCTGGTTGCTGCTGCCGCGCCAGCGCAGCGCCGGATCTCTGAGCGCCTGGATATATTTCCCGTCAATCAGTACGTTAACCTCTGTGACCACCCGCTGCTGCTGCGCGTCCAGCTCCTCCCGCCGATAGCCGGTCCACATCCAGATATCCTTTCCCGCACAGTCACGGCGCACCCGGCGTAACAGCCGTCCGACATCGGCGAGATTAGCCGGATGCAGGGGATCGCCGCCGGACAGCGACAACCCCTGGCGCGGAATGCGCGTGTCGTTGAGATCGGCAATCAGCCGTTCTTCCATTTCCAGCGTAAACGGCACCCCGGAGTTTACCCGCCAGGTACTTTTGTTATAGCAGCCCGGGCATTCATGCACGCAGCCAGACACAAACAGCGTGCAGCGCGTGCCGGGGCCGTTAACGATGTCCACCGGGTAGTACTGATGGATGTTCATCCCAGCTGGCCGTTGTGCAGATGTTTAACCCGACGTTTTACCTCTTCCTGCTTCCCGGCGTTAAAGGGGCGGGCATCCGGGCTGCCAAGATAGCCGCATACCCGACGGGTGACGGAAACGCGGGTGCTGTCGTGGTTACCGCATTTCGGGCAGGTGAAGCCTTTGCTGGTGCAGTCGAATTCGCCAGTAAAGCCGCACTCATAGCATTCGTCAATCGGCGTATTGGTACCGTAATAAGGCACCCGGCTGTAGCTGTAATCCCAGACGTCTTCCAGCGCCTTCAGGTTGTGCTGAATATTAGGATATTCGCCGTAACAGATAAAACCGCCGTTGGCTAACGGCGGGTAGCCCGCCTCAAAGTCGATTTTATCGTATGGGTTCACCTTCTTCTCCACGTCAAGGTGGAAGCTGTTGGTGTAATAGCCCTTATCCGTCACACCCGGCACCACACCAAACTCGGCGGCATCAAGGCGGCAGAAGCGATCGCACAGATTTTCGCTGGGGGTGCTGTACAGGCTGAAGCCGTAGCCGGTCTCCTCTTTCCAGGCTTCCACGGCCTCACGCAGCCGGGCGACAATCTGCAGCCCTTTCGCCCGCAGTTGTTCATCGTCATAAGGATGCACGCTGCCGCCACTCAGGGCGTTCAGCGTTTCGTGAATGCCGATGTAGCCCAAAGAAATGGAGGCTCTGCCGTTGCGGAAGATCGAGGCCACCGGCTCATCGGCCTTCAGGCGTACCCCGCAGGCACCTTCCATATAGAGGATCGGCGCAACGCGGGCTTTGACATTTTCCAGCCTGGCGATACGTGTCATCAGCGCTTTTTTCGCCAGCAGCAGGCGCTGCTCAAGCAGAACCCAGAAGCGCCTCTCATCCCCCTCCGACTCCAGCGCAATACGCGGCAGGTTCAGGCTGATCACGCCGATATTGTTCCGGCCATCGTGGATCTGTTCGCCGTTCTCCTCATAGACCCCGAGGAAACTGCGGCAGCCCATTGGCGTTTTAAATGAACCGGTGACTTTCACCACCTGGTCGTAATTGAGGATATCCGGGTACATACGTTTACTGGCGCACTCCAGCGCCAGCTGTTTGATGTCGTAGTTAGGCTCGCCCGCCGCCTGGTTCAGACCGGCTTTAATGGCAAACACCAGCTTCGGGAACACCGCCGTTTTATGGTTTTTCCCCAAGCCGGCAATACGGTTACGCAGGATCGACTGCTGAACCAGACGCGCCGACCAACGGGTACCCAGGCCAAAACCGAAGGTGACAAAGGGCGTCTGGCCATTGGCGGTGTGCAGGGTGTTGACCTCGTATTCCAGTGACTGGAAAGCGTCATAACACTCTTTTTCAGTGCGCGAATGCGCATAGGCTTCAGCATCCGCAATCTGCCACTGCAGTGCGGTCGCGCGGTGCTTCTCCAGGCTGGCTTCAACAAACGGTGCCAGCACCTCGTCAATACGGTTAATCGTGGTCCCGCCGTAAATATGGCTGGCAACCTGCGCGATGATCTGGGCGGTGACGGCGGTGGCGGTAGAGATCGACTTCGGCGGTTCGATCTCCGCATTGCCCATCTTGAAGCCGTGCGTCAGCATGCCGCGCAGGTCGATCAGCATGCAGTTGAACATCGGAAAGAACGGAGAGTAGTCGAGATCGTGATAGTGGATCTCACCGCGTTCATGGGCGCTGACCACATCACGCGGCAGCATATGCTGACGGGCATAGTGTTTAGCCACAATACCGGCCAGCAGGTCGCGCTGGGTCGGGATCACTTTACTGTCTTTATTGGCATTTTCATTCAGCAGCGCGGGATTGCTCTGCTCAACCAGACCACGGATCTCATGATTCAGACGACCACGCAGCTCGCGGGCGACGTCGCGATCGTGACGATACTCAATGTAGCTGCGTGCCAGCTGGGGGTAACATCCCGCCATCAGCTGGTTTTCCACCGCGAGCTGCACCTCGGCAATATCCACCCGGGGACGGGCGGTCAGCAGGGCGCTGATCTGGCTGGCGGCGGTGGCGCAGTAGTCATTATCGTCAATGCTGGCTGCCTGTGCGGCAGCACGAATCGCTGCCTCAATACGTGTTGGATCGAAGGCGACCTGACAGCCGTCCCGCTTGATTACCTGAGTTGCCACCGCTGCTCTCCTGAAGGAAGAAAACTATATGTAGGTTTCGGTGGCTATAGTAAACGCTATATGTAGTGTTTGTGCGGAGAATAATGGTGGTTTTATTGATTTACCGCATGGAACTTAAGAGTGGAAAATCTTTCCCGCAGCCCCCCTCAGATAACGGTTGAACGTTTCAGGCAGAGCAACGCGGCGATAAACAGCGCCAGGGCGCCGATACATGTGCGGAGTTGTTGATAAACTGCGAAGCAAAATATCACAGGGGATAACAGGGCGTAACCCTCCTGCTTCCTGCTGCCTTTCTGAACGCAGCGCTATTTTTTGCCGCTCATACGTGCGGTGATGGTTGCATTCAACCCTGAGGAATTACTACTATTGTCGGTTGCTGTGGAGCGAACCCTCTTTTGCTCTGGTTACTCAGGGATATTGCCCGATGTCGTCCGTCGCTTATAACGAAAAACAGGTCATTCGCTGGCTCGGCTCGCGAACCGTTGCGCGCGCGCGCGATCTGGTCGCCAGCGTACAGAATGTTCAGTGGCAGAATAACCTGTTAACCGGTGAGGTTCCGGGCCGTAAAGCGGAACCGTTCAGCGTGATGGTGCATTTCAGCCGCCCTCAGGGCCGCCTGCTTGCCAGCGGTGAGTGCAGCTGTGCGGTAAAGAATAACTGTAAGCACGTTGCGGCGCTGATGCTGGCTAATCTTCAGCCGCGCCAGCAGGACGTCACGGTGGTGCTCGACACGATCCGCGCGACGCCCGTTCCGGTGCTGCAACTGCAGTCACGGGCCAAATTTATCAGCGGCTACGGCCATTACGGCCACCGACAAAAACGCCTCGACTTTGCCTCCGTCAGCTTTGATTACGCCGGGGTCAGCGTGGATGCCGGCAGCCGTGCGGAGAGCTTCAGTGATCGTTCGGGACTGCGTTATCACGTTCAACGTCATACCGAAGAAGAGCAGTCCTGGCTGGCTCAGATTGACTCGGCCGGGCTGAACGCCATTCCCGCCGGGCATATCTACACCCCCGCACCGCTGCCCCCGGCTATTTTTGCCCCGGTAACGCCGCCGCAGTGGCGCGACTTTATTAAAAAAGGCCTGCCGGCGCTGCGCAAACGCGGCTGGCGCATCAGCATGGATGATGATTTTACCTGGAATGTCTCCGAGGTGGATGCGATAGAAGGGCGCGCGATCCAGGGGGATGATGGCTGGTTCGATCTGGAGCTGGCGATGAAGATTGGCCGCCGTCGCGTGCGGCTGGAGCCGCTGCTGGCAAAGCTGTTCGAGCATGACCGCCGCTGGACGTCAGGCAATCTTAGCCTGATCGCAGACGATGAACAGATTGAACTGCGCGATGATAAAAATCAGCGCCTGCTGTTCCGCGCCGCTCAGCTTAAGCCGCTGGTGGGCAATCTGATCGATCTGTTTGACACCGCGCAGCCGCTCAGGCTGGCAGCTTGGGACATCGGGCGGCTCAGTCAGTCGGACGATCGCAGCCGCTGGATTTTTGACGGTGATAATGCCGTTCATCAGCTGGCCGAACGGCTGAGTGGCAACAGCGGCATTCAGGCCATTGCCCCCCCTGCCGGATTGCAGGCGACCCTGCGTGACTATCAGCAGCAGGGGGTGAACTGGATGCAGTTCCTGCGTCAGCATCAGCTGGCGGGCGTACTGGCCGATGATATGGGGCTGGGAAAAACCATCCAGACGCTGGCGCATCTGCTGCTGGAAAAAGAGGCCGGGCGGCTGGATCGTCCGGCGTTAATCGTGGTGCCGACCACCCTGGTGCATAACTGGTGCTGCGAAGCCCGGCGCTTTGCGCCCGGTCTGCGCGTGCTGGCCCTGACCGGGCCGCAGCGCAAAGATTTTTACGACCAGCTGGAGCAGTACGATGTGGTGATCACCACCTATTCGCTGCTGTGGCGCGATCAGCCTCAGCTCGTGGCACACTTCTACCATATGCTGATCCTTGATGAAGCGCAGTACGTGAAGAACAGCGCTTCGCGTGCCGCCTCGGTGATCCGCACTCTGAAGACGCGCCATCGCCTGTGCCTGACCGGAACACCGCTGGAAAACCATCTTGGCGAGCTGTGGTCGCAGTTTGATTTTCTCCTGCCGGGCTTCCTGGGCAGCGAGCGCGACTTCACCCAGAACTGGCGTATTCCGGTCGAGCGCAACGGTGACAAAGTACGGCGCGACCTGCTGGCAAAACGCGTGCGGCCGTTTATGCTGCGCCGCCGCAAGCAGGAAGTCGCCAAAGAGCTGCCGCCGAAAAACACCATTGTCCGCAGCGTACCGCTGGACGGCGCACAGCGGGATCTGTACGACCAGGTACGGGAAGCCATGCAGGATCGGGTGCAGCTGGCGATGCAGCAGCAGGGGCCGGGGCGCAGCCATCTTCTGGTGCTGGATGCGTTGCTGAAATTACGGCAGATCTGCTGCGATCCGCGCCTGATGTCTGACCCGCGTGCCGAACGGGTCAAACAGTCCGCCAAGCTGGCGCTGCTGCGCGAGATGCTGCATGACCTGCTGGCAGAGGATCGGCGCATTCTGATCTTCTCGCAGTTCACCACCATGCTCGGCATTATCGCGGAAGAGTTACAGAAAGCACGTATTCCCTACGTGATGCTGACCGGCAGTACGCGCGATCGCAACGAACCCGTGCGCCGTTTTCAGGAGGGAGAGGTGCCAGTGTTTCTGATCAGCCTGAAGGCCGGGGGCGTCGGTCTGAACCTGACGGCGGCAGACACCGTGATCCACTACGATCCCTGGTGGAACCCGGCGGCAGAAAATCAGGCCACCGATCGGGCTTACCGGCTCGGGCAGGATAAACCGGTGTTTGTCTACAAGCTGATTGCCGCCAACACCATTGAAGAGAAGATCGTCGCCATGCAGCAGCAAAAAGCCGATCTGGCCGGTGAGATCCTGGATGATGAACTGAGCGAACCGGCCCAGTTCAGCCCGGACGATCTTACTGCGCTGTTTTCGTAACCAGGATGCGGGCCGGCCGGAACAAACGATCGGTCCCTACCGCAGGGTGTTCTGATACCACCACACCGCCTCCCAGGGACGCAGCATCACTTCACCCGGCGTGACGTGCGTATCCGGATAGTTGCTGATTAACACTTCCCAGTGGCCGCTATAAGCCGGGGGATGCCAGACCTGCGTTTCACCACTGAAGTTGGTCGCCACCACCAGCGTTTCCCCCGCTATCCGGCGGCAGTAACACCACAGGCGCGGATGGTCGGGCAGCAGGTCAAGGTAGTCCCCGTGGGTCAGGATGTCGTAGTGTTTACGCAGCGCGATCAGCTTTTGATAGCAGTAAAAGACGGAGTCCGGGTCTGCCAGCGCGGCGGCCGCATTCACGGTGCTCACATTGTCGCCCATGCCGATCCACGGTGTGCCCTGGGTAAATCCGCCGTTCTCACTGTCGTCCCACTGCATCGGCGTGCGGCCGTTATCGCGGGATTTACTGGCGAGGATCGCCAGCAGGTTATCGCTGTCGCGGCCCTGAGAACGCAGCTCCGCGTACATGTTGTGACTTTCAATATCGCGGTAATCGATAATGCGGGTGAAGTGCGGATTGGTCATTCCCAGCTCTTCCCCCTGGAATATATAGGGGGTGCCCTGCATGCCGTGCAGGGCCAGGGCCAGCAGCTTGGCGGATTCGACCCGATAGTTAAACTCATCCCCCCAGCGCGACACAACCCGTGGCTGGTCATGATTACACCAGAACAGCGCATTCCACGCCTGGTTGTGCATCCCCTGCTGCCAGTGGGTAAATATCTCCTTCAGTGCCACCAGATTGAGCGGCGTCAGCGTCCACTTCTGGCCCTGATAAAAATCGACCTCCACATGATCGAAGCTGAACACCATCGACAGCTCCTCGCCACTCAGCGCCCCGTAACGCTGGCAGTGCTCCAGCGTGGCGGAGGACATTTCGCCTACGGTCACCAGCTGACGCGGAATAAACACTTCGCGGCTCATCTCCCGCATAAATTCGTGAATACGCGGACCATCGGTATACAGCCGCAGACCATCCCCTCCCGGATCATCGGCAAAATCCTGCTGCTTGGACACCAGGTTGATCACATCCAGGCGCAGGCCGTCGATGCCCCGGTCGGCCCAGAAATTGACCACCTGCTTCAGCTCGGCGCGGACACTGTCATTTTCCCAGTTCAGCTCGGCCTGCTCCGGTGCCCACAGATGCATATAGTACTGACTGCTTTCCGGGTGCCAGCGCCAGGCGCTGCCGCCAAACTTGGACATCCAGTTATTCGGCAGCTGGCCGGGAGCGCCGTCGCGCCAGATATAGTAAGCGCGATAGGGGCTGTCGCGATCCAGCGCCTCATGGAACCAGTGATGCTGAGTAGAGGTATGGTTAAACACCATATCCAGAATAATGCGCATCCCGCGCCGGTGGGTTTCCTCCACCAGATTATCGAAATCATTGAGGGTGCCAAACTGCGGATCGATGGCGGTGTAATTGGCCACGTCATAGCCGTTATCGACCTGCGGAGAAAGATAAAATGGCGTCAGCCAGATGGCATCAACGCCCAGCGTTTGCAGATAGTCCAGCCGCTGGATTACGCCGGGCAGATCGCCAGTACCGCTGCCGGTGGTGTCCTGAAAACTCTTGGGATAGATCTGATAAATCACGCCGTTCTGCCACCAGGGTGGAGTATTTGTCATTGCTGAATCCTGATATCCAGTGGGTTGCTGAGAGCGTTATTCCCTAAGATTAGCCACAGAGAGCCAATTCCGCATAGTGTGTACCGATTTATGACATCAACGGGAGTAAATGTCGCGCAGAGACCGCTTTCGTCATGTGTAACTTGATGTGACAAGCGAATTATGTTTTAAGAGTGCATCACAAAAAAAGGATGCCCTGATATGCCACGGTCACTGCGCTGCCTGCTGCTCGCCTGTTCCCTGATGCTGCCGTTATCGCTTTCTGCCAGTCCGGCAGGTGCGTTGCCGCTGATGCCGTGGCCGCAGCAGGTGGAACTGCCGCAAGGAGGAGGCCGGCTGACGCTGACCACGCCGCTGGCGATCCAGGTGCAGGGTGACAGCCTGCGTGAGGCGCTGCCGCGCTGGCAGAAACGGCTGGCCCGGCAGACGGGAAGTCCGGTGCTGCCGACCTCCGCCAGCGCCACGCCTCTGCAGATCCGCATCGCCCGGCCGGTTGCGGCAATCCCCCAGCCGGACAGCGATGAACACTACCGGCTGGTGGTCAGCGCCGACGGCATCGTGCTTGAGGCCGCTACCCGTTTTGGCGCAATGCGCGGCATGGAAACGCTGCTGCAGCTGGTTCACAACGGCACCGTTCCCCTGGTCACCATTAACGACGCTCCGCGCTTTCCCTGGCGTGGCATCCTGATCGACTCTGCCCGCCACTTTTTACCCATTGACACCCTTAAGCGCCAGATTGACGGTATCGCGGCGGCGAAAATGAACGTCTTTCACTGGCACCTGACCGATGACCAGGGCTGGCGCTTTGCCTCGACCCACTATCCCCAGTTGCAGGAGAAAGCCAGCGACGGTCTGTGGTACAGCCAGCAGCAGATGCGCGAGATCGTCAGCTATGCGGCCAGCCGGGGCGTGCGCGTTGTGCCGGAGATCGACTTCCCCGGCCACGCCTCTGCGCTGGCGGTGGCGATGCCCGAGCTGATGTCGGCCCCGGGGCCATATCAGATGGAGCGCGGCTGGGGGGTGTTCAAACCGCTGCTCGACCCGACCCGCGAACAGGTTTATCAGTTTATTGATACGCTGGTGGGGGAGGTGGCGGCGATTTTCCCGGATCCGTACCTGCATATTGGCGGGGATGAAGTTGATGCCAGCCAGTGGAACGCGTCGGCGTCGATCCGGGAGTTTATGCAGCAGAAAGGGCTAAAGGACAGCCACGCGCTGCAGGCGTACTTTAATCAGCGCGTGGAGGCGATCCTGGAAAAACACCAGCGGCGCATGGCTGGCTGGGATGAGATCTATCACCCCGATCTGCCGCGCAGCATCCTGATCCAGTCCTGGCGCGGCCAGGATGCGCTGGGCGAAGCGGCAAAGAATAACTACCGCAGCATCCTCTCTACCGGTTTCTACCTCGATCAGGCGCAGCCTGCCGCTTTTCACTACCGCAACGAAGTCTGGCCGCAGGGGCTGAACGATGCCGACCGTATCGGCGAGGGGGAGGTGGCTCAGAGCTGGCAGTTTACGCTGCCCCGGCTGAAGGGCAATCCGCTGAAAGGTAGCGTAACGCTGATTGACGGGCGGGGAGGATGGCGTGGTTTTATCGACTTCGACGGGCGTTCACGCCGCATGGTGCGCGAGATCCGCTGGCTCTCTCCCACCCAGTTTACCTTCCGCGTTGACAGCTGGATGGGGGAGCTGCGTCCGGTGCTGACCCTGGCCGGCGACACGATGAGCGGCTACTGGCGCATTGGTAACGTGCGTTATCCAACGGTGGGCAGCCGGCTGGCACAGACCCCGGCGGGGATCCGGCCTGCACTACCGGATGACGCGCAGCTGCACAACAATCTGCTGGGCGGGGAAGCGGCGCTGTGGAGTGAAATGGTTGATGAGAACGTGATTGATGTGCGGCTGTGGCCCCGGGCATTTGTGGTGGCCGAGCGGCTGTGGTCGGCCTCGGACGTCACTGACGAGCAGAACATGTATCAGCGCCTGGCGGCGGTAGACAGCTGGTCAGCGGTTTCGGTGGGGTTGCAGCAGCACGCAGAAACACAGCTGCAGATGATGCGCCTGGCCAACAGCAGCGACACGGTTGCGCTGCAAATCTTTGCCCAGGCGCTGGAGCCGGCGCAGTTTTACACCCGCCAGCATCTGAAATACCAGGCCGGGCATTACACCCAGGCCGAACCGCTCAACCGGCTGGCGGATGTGTTGCCCAGCGAGAGCAACAACGTGCGTGAACTGGATCGTCAGGTAGACGCACTGATTGCCAATCGGGGGAAACGCCTGGCGGCGCTGGCCATCCGGCGTCAGCTTGAGCAGTGGCGGCAGAATATTCCCCAGGTCGCTCCGGTGCTGGCACAAAGTCCCCAGCTGCGGCCGCTGATGCCGGTTGCCGAACAGGTTGAGGAGATCAGTCAGATGGGCCTGTCGCTACTGGAGGCGATAGAACAGGATCGCACGTTTGGCGCACGCGAAGTGGCCAGAATGCATCAGCGCCTGGATCAGGCGGCGCTGACCCAGGATGAAGTGGTGATCGCGCTGGTCTATCCAATCGAAAAGCTGTTACGTTACGGAAAATAGCCAGGAAGGGGCGATCGCCCCTTCCTGTCGCGCGTCGGTTAACGACGAACGGCAATCGCCTCGATTTCAATCTTCACATCTTTCGGCAGACGCGCCACTTCCACACACGAACGCGCCGGGAAGGCGGCCTGGTGTTCGGTGAAGAACGCTTCATAGGTGGCGTTCACCGTGGCGAAGTCGTTCAGATCCTTCACAAAAACCGTGGTCTTGACGATGTCACCCACTTTCAGGCCTGCAGCTTCAACAATGGCCTGCACGTTCTCCAGCGACTGGCGTGCCTGAGCGGCGATATCTTCTGCCACTGCGCCGGTTTTCGGATCAACCGGGATCTGGCCTGAAGTGATGATCATGCTGCCAAGATCGACCCCCTGAACGTAAGGACCGATAGCCGCTGGCGCGTTTTCCGTACTGATTTCGCGAGACATAATTTCTCCTGAATGTGTCTGATAAGAGGGGACAGCCCATCCTGCCCACCGGGGCGGCGAAATGCAAACGGCTTTAGCCGTTTGCCATCACCACATAGTGCGCGAACTCTTTCTCGCAGTATTTGCATTTCAGGTGCAGTTCATCCTGGCGCTGCTTCACCGCAAAGCTGGAGAACACGGGTTCCGTCCGGCTAATGCAGTTGCTGTTCGGGCAGGTGAGCACGCGGTCAATACGATCCGGCAGCGTCGGGGCAATCTTCGCCACCACGTTGTAATCATCAATGCGGTTGACCGTGGCGTGCGGGGCATAGACCGCCAGCTGGTTGATCTGGTCATCGGTCAGGAAGGTGTTTTCGATCTTGATCAAATCCTTACGTCCCAGCTCACCGGAGGGCAGGTTCAGGCCGATGGTAATACGCTGGTCGGTTTCCGTCAGGCGGAACAGGGACAGCAGCTTAAAGCCCACCTGCGCCGGGATATGGTCAATCACCGTGCCGCGCTTGATCGCCTCAACCTGTAATTTATTATCTTGCGTCATGTGCTTATCCCCTTACAGAACCGGTTCGCTGTTCAGTACCAGCGCCAGAAGCGCCTGGCGTGCGTAAATACCATTGCCAGCCTGCTGGAAATACCAGGCGTGCGGCGTGCGGTCAACGTCAGTGTCAATTTCGTCAATGCGCGGCAGCGGATGCAGAACTTTCATGTTCTCACGTGCGCCCGCGAGGTCGGCAGCGCGCAGAATAAACTGGGCTTTGACGTTGGCGTATTCCGACGGGTCGAGGCGCTCTTTCTGCACGCGGGTCATATACAGAATGTCCACCTGCGGCACCACTTCTTCAATGCTGTCGTGGCGCGTCCAGACAATGCCTTTTTCGTCGAGCATGTCGGTAATGTAGGCTGGCATCGCCAGCGCATCCGGTGCGATAAAGTAGAAGCGGTTGCCCTCGAACTTCGCCAGCGCCTGGGTCAGAGAATGCACGGTACGGCCATATTTCAGGTCCCCGACCATCGCCACGCTGAGGTTGCTCAGGCGGCCCTGGGTTTCCTGCAGGGTAAACAGATCAAGCAGCGTCTGGGTCGGGTGCTGGTTAGCGCCGTCGCCCGCGTTCAGCACCGGTACGCCGTTGGAAAACTCAGTGGCTAGGCGGGCAGCGCCCTCCTGCGGATGACGCATCACAATCGCGTCCACATACGTGCCGATCACCGAGATAGTATCGGCCAGGGTTTCGCCTTTCTTCCCCAGCGAGGTATTACCGCCATCGGCAAAGCCGACCACCGACGCGCCCAGACGGTGCATCGCCGTTTCAAAAGAGAGGCGGGTACGGGTGGAGGCTTCAAAGAAGCAGCTGGCAATCACGTTATGTTTCAGCAGCTCGGGCTGTGGGTTAGCTTTCAGGCTGGCTGCGGTACGCAACACCAGTTCCAGCTCGTCACGGTTGAGATCGTTAATCGAAATAATGTGTTTTTTATACAGGGGGTTAGCCATTTCCACTCCTTTTGCGGGTCATCAATCCCGGTGCAGCGCGGTGGGGCGGCCTCAGGACGGCGACAGAGCAACGTTTCAGCATTGAAATGCGGGCAAAAAAAAGCCCCTCATTGAGGGGCTTTCTTAACGATCGGTCATGCCACGGAAGGAAAAACGGTGCTGCCCGCCTGTGGAACGGCGCGTCAGTACGGCTTGATTAATGCAGCTCAGTTTCATGTATCCTCCCGGCAAACGGGGAGCATTATACGCATTCACTGGTCGGCGGCAAGTGAAAAACGCGGCAACGTAATCGTTTGCCCGGCCTGACTTATCCCCCCTGCGCCAGTGTGGCGACCATCACGGCTTTAATGGTGTGCAGGCGGTTTTCTGCCTGATCAAACACCACGCTGTGTGGCGATTCAAACACCTCGTCGGTCACTTCCATCCCGCCGTGCAGATCGTACTGCTGCGCCATCTGCTGACCCAACGTGGTCTGGTCGTCGTGGAAGGCGGGCAGGCAGTGCAGGAACTTCACCTGCGGGTTGCCGGTAGCCTGCAGCATAGCCATATTGACCTGGTAAGGGCGCAGCAATGCGATACGCTCCTGCCAGACTTCTTTCGGCTCGCCCATCGACACCCAGACGTCGGTATAGATAAAGTCCGCGCCTTTCACACCCTGCGCAATGTCTTCAGTCAGGGTGATCGTCGCCCCGGTTTTTTCGGCCACCTGGCGGCATTCGGCCACCAGTGCGGCATCCGGCCAGCAGCTTTTCGGCGCGACCAGACGCAGATCCAGACCGGTCAGCGCGGCGGCCTCCAGTAAGGTATTACCCATATTGTTATGGGTATCGCCCACGTAGGCCAGCGTCATCTGGCTGAAGGCTTTTTCCGGCAGATGCTCCTGCATGGTGAGCAGGTCAGCCAGCAGTTGGGTCGGGTGAAACTCATTGGTCAGCCCGTTCCACACCGGCACGCCGGCATGTTCGGCCAGCGACTCAACCAGCGCCTGGCCGTGACCGCGGTACTGAATGGCGTGATACATGCGGCCCAGCACGCGGGCGGTATCCTTCATCGACTCTTTATGGCCGATCTGGCTGCCGCTCGGGCCCAGATAGGTGACGTTCGCTCCCTGATCGTAAGCGGCAACTTCGAAAGAGCATCGGGTGCGGGTCGAGTCTTTTTCGAAGATGAGCGCAATATTCTTCCCTTTCAGGTGCTGAGTCTCTTCGCCATTTTTCTTATCGGTCTTCAACGTGGACGCCAGCGCCAGCAAGCCGTTGATTTCAGCAGGGGTGAAATCGAGCAGCCTGAGGAAGTGACGTTGATATAACTGACTCATAAAGCACTCCAGGTAACGGATACCCGCCATATTTCAAGCTGTCTGTGCGTTAGCGGCTCTCGTTCATCCGCATCGCTTACCGGAGTAAGCTCATCGTGATTCACGCGTTTGCTGCCTTCATGCAACTCGAATTATCGTGGGTAGAGAATGAATTAAAATTCAATTTAACCGTATTAATATTCACTTTCAACCCCGCAGCGCAGAAACTTGTTTTTAAAGGTAGTGGCGCAGAGGGCACTGTGGGAAAATACGCGAAATAACGCCCTAATGAGGAAGAAATCATGGCTAACGAAGCATTACTGGAAGAGCAGCGTGAAGAAACGCGGCTGATTATTGAAGAACTGCTGGATGATGGCAGCGATCCGGACGCGCTGTACACCATCGAGCATCATTTTTCCTGTGACAGCTTCGATGCGCTGGAAAAAGCGGCCGTGGAAGCCTTCAAGCTGGGCTATGAAGTGACCGAGCCGGAAGAGCTGGATCTGGAAGACGGCACCAAAGTGATGTGCTGCGATATCCTCAGTGAAGGCGCCCTGAACGCCGAGCTGATCGACGCGCAGGTTGAGCAGCTGATCGACGTGGCCGCCAAATTCAACGTCGACTACGACGGCTGGGGTACTTACTTTGAAGACCCGGACGCGCAGGATGAAGACGACGAAGACGGTGAAGATGGCGAAGCCATCGACGGCGAAGATAACGGTATCCGCCACTAATCGCGCACTGGCCGGGGTGACCCCGGCCACGATCCCTTTACCTCTGGTCTGACTGATGAACACCGAACACCTGCTTGCCCCTGTCCTGGAATTCCTTCACTGCCGTACGCCGCAAGCCTGGATTGACGAAGCCCGTCAGCCGCAGCATCTGCCTCTTCTCCTGACCGACCATCTGGTGTGCGAACTGAAAGCCGCGCAGACCGCTATGTGGCTGATCCGTAAATATGTCGCGGATAAAGCCAGTGGCGATGCCTTGCTGGCCTGGCTCAAGCCCTGGGAAAACTTTGTCCATAACGATCGGGCCGACCTGGCATTTCTTGAGCAGCATAAAGGCCTGTCGAAAACCATTATCAGCCGCGAAGAAGTGCCGTATGGCGATGAGCTGGTGGATAAGATGGTGCTGCTGATTAAAGAGGAGCTGCACCACTTTTACCAGGTGCTGGAGATTATGCAGGCGCGGGGCATTCCCTATATGCGTATTACCGCCAGCCGCTATGCAAAAGGGCTGCTGCGCGAGATTGCTACCTACGAACCGCAAACGCTGGTCGATAAACTGATCTGCGGAGCCTATATCGAGGCGCGATCCTGCGAACGTTTTGCCAGCCTGGCACCTTACCTGGATGATGAGCTGGCGGCGTTTTATGTCTCGCTACTGCGCTCTGAAGCGCGTCACTATCAGGATTATCTTGCGCTGGCGGCGAAGATCTCACCGACCGATATCAGCACGCGGGTGCGTAAAATCGGGGAAACGGAGGCGCGTCTGATTAATGAACCGGACAGCCAGCTGCGGTTCCACAGCGGCGTGCCGGTTTTAGCCTGACGGCGTACCGCAGATAAGGGGCCGGGAAACTCACCCCCCGGCCCTTCAGCCCGCAGTGATTACAGCGTCTTCAGCATGGTGACTTCGCAGTCTACGTGGCCGGTTGACCCCATAGGCCCGTTGATATGCACGAAGCCCAGGTGTTCATACAGGCGGATGGCCCGCGTCAGCGAGGCGGTGGTTTCCAGATAACAGCGTTTGAACCCCTGTTCACGGGCGAAGTCCATCGCCTGAATGGCCAGGCGGCGCGCCAGACCCAGGCCGCGTACCGACGGCATAAAATACATTTTCTGCAGTTCGCAGATGTCTGCATCGCTGCACGCCAGCGGAGCGACACCGCCGCCGCCCACCACTTTTCCTTCCACTTCGACCACCCAGAACGCACAGCGATCTGCGCTGTAGACCTCGTAGAGATGGTCAAGGTTCGGGTCAGAGACCGTATAGCCTTTATCTGCCGTCAGGCCAAATTCTGCCGATACCACGCGGATCACTGCAGCAATATGCGGATTGTCAGCGGGAACGATCGGGCGCACGCGCAGGGAGGTCTGTAATACGGTTGTCATACATTTCGCTCATGGTCGGTCGGTTGCAGATAGTGTAATAACATTGCCGGCGAACAGATGCAATGGCGACACGCGGGAGCCGAACTGGTCTTAGGATCATTCTAAATGATAATTATTTATTGTCGGGTTTCTGGTGCCATGCTTAAATAGCCCGGCTATTTATTACGCTTTTTATTTTCTGCAATGCAGAAGACTATTTCTATTTTCAGGAAGAAAAACAAATGGAAAACAATACCTCGAATCAGCAACGCCATGCGGTGCTGTTCCACGGGCGTTCTGGTGAGTATTTTTCTATCTGGCTGGTCAATGTACTACTGACCCTGGTCACGTTAGGCATTTATTCCGCCTGGGCAACCGTCCGTCGCCGTCGCTATTTCTTTGGTAACACTGAAATTGCAGGCGACCGCTTTGACTATCATGCCCGTCCTGTCGATATTCTCAAAGGCCGTATTATCGTCTTTGTGGGACTGGTGCTGTTCTTTATCCTGTCCTCTGCTATGCCCGCTATTTCTCTGGTTTTCCTGCTGGCGTTCTGTGCGCTGATCCCGTGGATTATCATCCGCAGCTGGCGCTATAACGCGCTGATGAGCAGCTTCCGTGGCGTGCGGTTTAACTACCTGTGCCGCGTGGGCCGTGCTTACTGGACAATGTATCTGTGTCCGGTGCTGCTGATTGTCGCTCTCTATGCGGTCATGGCGCTGATTGGTATGGTGGCTATCAACACCGGCAGTATCAGCGTCTCGTTGATCCTCGGCATCGTGGGTTTTGTAGCGTTCCTGGCTGGTCTGGCATCGGTGCAGGGCATCGTGGCTGCACTGAACCACGATCTCTATATCAACAACATGTCCTACGGTTCGCTGCCTTTTAAAGCTGAACTGAGCAAAAAAAGCTTCATCAAAATGGTGCTGATCAGCTTCCTGATTATGCTGCCGTTCCTGATTGTCGCGGGAATGTTGATTGGTACGTTGTTTGTTTCGATCTTTTATTCCATCGCCATGGGCATGACCGATCCTGAGATGCTGAATTCAATGATGGCGGGGAATATGTTAAATATCTTCCTGACCTTCCTGGTATTACTGTTCGGTGCTTTAGTTTCGTCTGCTTATTTAGTCTCTGCCCAGCGTAATTACGTGTTCGGCCAGACTAAACTTGGTGAAAAACTCCGTCTTAAGTCAACTATGTCTACCGGTTCGTTCCTTGGCCTGACGCTGACCAATACCCTGATCGTGATTTTCACGCTGGGTCTGGGCACGCCGATTGCCGAAGTGCGTCTGGCACGCTATATGGCTAACAGTACGGCGCTGGAAGGGGATATTTCTCTGCTGGACGTGCAGGCGCATAACGATAGTGCCGGTACGGCCGTGGCTGAGGAAGTGGCTGCCGCTTTCGATCTGAACGTTGGCATCTGACTTGCAGCTGAACGGTTTTTATCAGTACCCCGGACGGGCAGCTCGCGAGGCTGCCCGTCTCACATTGTCTGAACAGCATCTGACGCTGGAGCAGGGCAGCCACCGGCAGCTGGTGATGATGAAGGATGTGGCGGTGTCTGATGCGCTGGGCACCATCCCGCTGACTCTGGCCTTCCCGGACGGCGGCCGCTTTGTGCCGGAGGATGACAGGGCGTTTCGCCAGTGGTGGCAGCAGCGTCATCGTCCGGGCCTCGTGCACCGGCTGGAGCAGCATCGCCGCGGCGTGTTGCTGACCCTGCTGGGCACGCTGGTGGCGATTGCGTGCTGGATCTGGGTGATCCTGCCGGTGACCAGTCAGGTGCTGGCGCAGCATATCCCTTCCTACGTTGAGCGGCAGATTGGCCAGCAAACCTTTACCCTGTTGCAGAACACCGGGTTCACCGCCGGACGGCTGACGCCTGCACAGCAGCAGCGCATCAACCGCCTGTTCCGCGACACGGTCCCTGCGGAGATGAAAGAGGACCCGACGCCGCTGCGGCTGAAGATCATGCATTTCGACGGCGGGGCGAACGCTTTTATGCTGGCGGACGGTACGCTGATCGTCAGTGATGACCTGGTGCGCATGGCCAAAAGTGATGACGCGATCGCGGCGGTGATGCTGCACGAGATGGGCCATCACCAGCATCGTCACGTGATGCGGATGCTGGTGCGCTCTTCGCTGGTATCGCTGAGCTACCTCTGGCTGACCGGGGACGTCAGCGGCATCGGGGATACGTTGCTGCAGTCGGCGGCCTTCATCGACCAGCTGCAGTATTCCCGCAGCATGGAGCGCGAGGCGGATGACTTCGCTATTGCGCAGATGAAAGCCCAGGGGCGTTCGCTGGCGGCGATGGCGGAGATCTACGGTCAGCTTGAGCAGTCAGCGAAAAAGGAGGGCGGGAATATCGATCTGCCGGAGTGGATGAGTACCCACCCGGATATGCCAGCCAGGATCAAAGCCGTTCAGGCGGCAGAATAACGCCATAAAAAAGGGGCCAGGCATGCCTGGCCCCTGCGGGGAAGGGTGCTGCAGGGACGGGCAAGCCCATCCCGTTACCCTTACAGCGCGGCGATCACCGCCTGCTGCTCAATCAGCTTGATCTTCGCCTGTTCAAAGTCAGCCAGACGCTCACGCTCTTTAGCCACGACGGCTTCCGGTGCGCGCGCCACAAAGCCTTCGTTACCCAGCTTGGTGGTGATTTTTTCCATCTCCACGTCCAGCTTCAATACTTCCTTCGCCAGACGCTCCAGCTCGGCAGCTTTATCCACCAGGTCAGCCATCGGGATCAGCAGCTCGGCACCGTCTACCAGCTTGGTGACGGATACCGGGCCTTTCTCGCCCGCGGGCAGCAGTTCCAGCGTTTCCAGCCGCGCCAGGGTTTTCAGGAAGTTATGGTTGTCGTTCACGCGACGAACCACATCGGCGCTGGCCCCGCGCAGCATCACGTCCAGTGGTTTAGCCGGGGAGATATTCATCTCGTTGCGGATATTACGCACCGCGACGATAGCCTGCTTCATCCATTCGGTATCGGTCATCGCCGCCGCATCGACGCGGCTTTCGCTGAACTCTGGCATCGGCTGCAGCATGATGGTGTCGTCGCTGATGTTTTTCAGCGCTTTCACCTGCTGCCAGATGGTTTCGGTAATAAACGGAATAATCGGGTGCGCCAGGCGCAGCAACGCTTCCAGTACCGTCACCAGCGTATTACGCGTGCCGCGCAGCTGGGCTTCGGAACCGCCGTTCATCACCGGCTTGGCCAGCTCCAGATACCAGTCGCAGAACTGGTTCCAGGTGAACTCATACAGGATGTTGGCAGCGATATCGAAGCGATAGCTGTCCAGCGCTGCCCGGTAGGCTTTCACCGTTTCGTTAAATTCGGCGAGGATCCAGCGGTCCGCCAGCGACAGTTCCAGTTCGCCGCCGTTGAAGCCGCAGTCGTGTTCAGCGGTGTTCATCAGCACAAAGCGGCTGGCGTTCCAAAGCTTGTTACAGAAGTTGCGGTACCCTTCCAGGCGCTTCATATCCCAGTTGATGTCGCGGCCGGTAGAGGCCAGCGCCGCCAGGGTGAAACGCAGGGCATCGGTGCCGTGCGGCTCAATACCGTTCGGGAACTGCTTCTCGGTGCGCTTGCGGATTTTCTCCGCCAGCTGCGGCTGCATCATGTTACCGGTACGTTTTTCCAGCAGATCTTCCAGCGAAATTCCGTCAACCATGTCGAGTGGATCGATGACGTTACCCTTCGATTTGGACATTTTCTGCCCTTCATCGTCGCGGATCAGGCCGGTCATATAAACGGTTTTAAACGGAACCTGCGGCTTGCCGTCTTCGTCTTTGATGAAGTGCATGGTCAGCATGATCATGCGGGCAATCCAGAAGAAGATGATGTCGAAGCCGCTGACCAGCACGCTGGTCGGGTGGAAGGTGCGCAGCGCCTCGGTATTCTCTGGCCAGCCGAGGGTGGAGAAGGTCCACAGCCCGGAAGAGAACCAGGTATCGAGCACGTCTTCGTCCTGGGTCAGCACCACGTCGGCTGCAATGTTGTTTTCCGCACGCGCTTCGGCTTCGTTACGCGCTACGTAGACGTTGCCTTCGGCATCGTACCAGGCCGGAATGCGGTGGCCCCACCACAGCTGGCGTGAGATACACCAGTCCTGAATGTCGCGCATCCAGGAGAAGTACATGTTTTCATACTGCTTCGGCACGAACTGGATCTCACCCTGTTCCACCGCTTCCACCGCCACTTTCGCCAGCGGGGCGGTACGCACGTACCACTGGTCGGTCAGCATCGGTTCGATCACCACGCCACCGCGATCGCCGTACGGCACGGTCAGGTCGTGAGGTTTGATCTCATCCAGCAGGCCGAGGGCATCAATCGCAGCCACTATGGCTTTACGCGCGGCAAAGCGCTCAAGCTTCTGGAATTCAGCCGGGATGGTCGGATCGCAGGCGTCCGACTCTTCGCCGTTGGTATCGTAAACCTGTGCGGTTTCACGGATATCACCGTCGAAGGTCAGGATGTTGATCATCGGCAGCTTATGGCGACGGCCCACTTCGTAGTCGTTGAAGTCGTGCGCCGGGGTGATTTTCACGCAGCCGGTGCCTTTCTCCATGTCGGCATGTTCGTCACCGACGATCGGAATACGGCGACCGACCAGCGGCAGCACGAGGAACTTGCCGATCAGGTCCTTATAGCGCGGATCTTCCGGGTTGACCGCCACGCCGGTATCCCCGAGCACGGTTTCCGGACGCGTGGTGGCGACCACCAGATACGCTTTCCCGTCAGCAGTTTTCGCGCCGTCGGCTAGCGGATAGCGGATATGCCACATGGAGCCTTTCGACTCGCGGTTTTCCACTTCCAGATCGGAGATGGCGGTACGCAGTTTTGGGTCCCAGTTCACCAGGCGCTTGCCACGGTAAATCAGATTCTCTTTATGCAGGCGAACGAACACCTCTTTCACCGCGTTGGACAGGCCTTCGTCCATGGTGAAGCGCTCGCGCTCCCAGTCCACGGAGTTACCCAGACGGCGCATCTGGCGGGTAATGGTGCCGCCGGATTCCGCTTTCCACTGCCAGATTTTTTCGATAAAGGCATCACGGCCGTAATCTTTACGGGTTTTACCCTCTTCGGCGGCGATTTTGCGCTCGACCACCATCTGCGTGGCAATGCCCGCATGGTCTGTACCCGCCTGCCACAGGGTATTTTTCCCCTGCATGCGCTGGTAGCGGATCATGGTGTCCATGATGGTTTGCTGGAAGGCGTGACCCATGTGCAAGCTACCGGTAACGTTCGGCGGCGGGATCATGATGCAGAAGCTTTCCTGGCTCGTGTCGCCATGCGGCTTAAAGTAGCCCTGTTGTTCCCAGTGCTCGTAAAGCGGCTGCTCGATATCTTGCGGGTTATATGTCTTTTCCATGTCTGCTATGTCTTAGGCAAAGGTGGCGTTGCCGTATTCAAGTGGAATCCAACGCTGCGATAGGCTTTATAGCGGTCGCGCGCCAGCTGTTTCAAAGATGGTTCATAGGGGACGAAGTCTACCACTTCATAGAAAGCGGTGGCAAAATCTGCAAACTGCGGCAGCAGGCTGATCAACAGGTCGCGCGGCGCGTTGCCGCGACGCTGCGGCCAGGCAAGCTCTACCGGCGCACCGTATTTCGGGCCTTCACCGGCCAGATTATGCGGGACAAAGGCGTTCGCCGGACGCTGCCACAGGGCCTCATCCAGGCGGATGGCCTGCGCTTCGTCCTCACAGGCTATCAGCACGCGTTTCCCGTCACGCCAGCGGGCCTCAGCCAGATCGCAGACCAGCGCTTCCAGCGCGCTCAGTCCGTCAACCGGGGTGTCGGTTTCCAGCAGATAGAAAGTTGCGTTTTTCATGCATTCAGGCCTGGTTGAAATAAACGACAGGGGCGGATCGGTGATCCGCCCCCGGGAAACCCCGGGCGACCTGTGCCGCCCTGCGGGTTAATCGTCGCCGTTCAGACCCGCACGGTTGAGCAGGAACTGCGACAGCAGGGCAACGGGACGACCGGTCGCCCCTTTCGCTTTCCCTGAGCGCCAGGCGGTGCCTGCCACATCCAGGTGAGCCCAGTTGTACTTACGCGTAAAGCGCGCCAGGAAGCAGGCGGCGGTGATGGCACCCCCGGGACGGCCACCAATGTTTGCCATATCGGCAAAGTTGGAGTCCAGCTGCTCCTGATACTCATCGGCCATCGGCAGACGCCATGCGCGATCGCCCGCCTGCTCGGAAGCGCCAATCAGCTCATGCGCCAGCGGATTGTGGTTCGACAGCAGGCCGCTGATATGGTGGCCCAGCGCAATCACGCAGGCCCCGGTCAGCGTGGCCACGTCAATCACCACATCCGGGTCGAAACGCTCAACGTAGGTCAGGGCATCGCACAGCACCAGGCGACCTTCCGCATCGGTGTTTAACACCTCAACGGTCTGGCCGGACATGGTGGTCAGCACGTCGCCCGGACGGTAAGCGCGGCCGCCAGGCATGTTTTCACAGCCTGCCAGCACGCCGACTACGTTCAGCGGCAGCCCCAGTTCCGCGACCATGCGCATTACGCCATACACCGAGGCTGCGCCGCACATATCGTACTTCATTTCGTCCATCGCTTCGCCCGGCTTGAGCGAAATGCCGCCGGTATCAAAGGTCACGCCTTTGCCGACCAGCACGATGGGACGTGCTTCTTTATCCGGGTTGCCTTTGTACTCAATCACCGACATCAGGGATTCATTCTGCGAACCGGCCCCGACGGCGAGATAGGCGTTCATTCCCAGCTCTTTCATCTGCTGTTCGCCGATCACGCGGGTGGTGATATTCGCCCAGGTATCCGCCAGCTGACGCGCCTGGGAGGCCAGGTACGCAGCATTGCAGATGTTCGGCGGCATATTGCCGAGGTCTTTCGCTGCCTTCACGCCGGCGGCAACCGCCAGCCCGTGCTGAATGGCGCGTTCGCCACTGGTGAGTTCACGGCGCGTCGGTACATTAAACACCAGCTTACGCAGCGGACGGCGCGGTTCGACTTTGTTGCTTTTAAGCTGATCGAAGCTGTACAGCGTCTCTTTCGACGTTTCCACCGCCTGGCGTACTTTCCAGTAAGTGTTGCGGCCTTTAACGTGCAGCTCGGTCAGGAAGCACACGGCTTCCATCGATCCGGTGTCATTGAGCGTATTGATCGTCTTCTGAATGACCTGCTTATACTGACGCTCATCCAGCTCACGCTCCTTGCCACAGCCGATCAGCAGGATACGCTCAGAGAGAATGTTCGGCACATGATGCAGCAACAGGGTCTGGCCGACTTTTCCTTCCAGTTCACCACGGCGCAGCAGGGCGCTGATATATCCATCGCTGATTTTATCCAGCTGTTCAGCAATCGGTGACAACCGGCGCGGTTCAAACACGCCCACCACGATACAGGCACTGCGTTGTTTTTCCGGGCTACCGCTTTTTACACTGAACTCCATGCACTCTCCTGAATCTTAAAGACAACGGCGCTTGCTGCGGCTAGAATGTACCGCTTCCGTAACGTATAGCGCTGGCGCATTACGTCGTTGTCAGATTGGGTTTTGGTGAAGATTGTTATTTTTTTCATCACCAGAACGCGATTGTTGTCATAAAATTTATACTTGAAGTCTGACGAGTATAACGATGACCTGGGCCATTGATGAGAATAAATGGCGTATAAGCGATGAAACTAGCGATTTTCCTGCAAAAAGACAAGTTTTCACAGGCGTACTCAGCGTGATCATTATTAGATATCTGGTTCGGGAAATGCTCAAAAGCCAGCTGGCTATCCTGTTCATCCTGCTGCTGATCTTCTTTTGCCAGAAGTTAGTCAGGATACTGGGAGCCGCGGTGGATGGCGAGATTCCAACAAATTTAGTCCTGACATTACTTGGCCTTGGCGTGTCCGAGATGGCGCAGCTGATCCTGCCGTTAAGCCTCTTTTTAGCCATTCTGATGACGCTTGGCCGGTTATACACCGAGAGTGAGATCACCGTGATGCATGCCTGCGGTCTGGGCAAAAGCGTGCTGGTGAAGGCGGCGATGATCCTGATGCTGTTCACTGCGCTGGTGGCGGCGGTCAACGTGGGCCTGCTGGGCCCCTGGTCATCACGCTATCAAAGTGAAGTGATGCAGAACGCCAAGGCGAACCCGGGCGCGGCTGCGCTGGCAGCAGGCCAGTTCCAGCAGTCCGGCGATGGGCAGTCTGTGCTGTTTATTGAAAACGTGAAGGGCAACACCTTCGGCAACGTTTTCCTCGCGCAGCTGCGGCCAAAAGGCAACGCCCGTCCCTCCGTGGTCGTGGCGGACCATGGCAATATGGAACAGCGTCGCGACGGTTCACAAGTGGTGACCCTGGACAACGGCACACGCTTCGAAGGTACCGCGCTGCTGCGTGACTTCCGCATTACCGATTTTAAAAACTATCAGGCGATTGTCGGCCATCAGGAAGCGACGCTGGACCCGAATGACTCTGAACAGATGAGCTTCGGCGAGCTGTGGTCGTCGGATAAGCCTGATTTCCGCAGCGAGCTGCACTGGCGGCTGACGCTGGTCTTCTCGGTGCTGATTATGGCGCTGATGGTGGTGCCACTCAGTGTGGTCAACCCGCGTCAGGGCCGCGTCCTCTCGATGCTGCCTGCCATGCTGCTCTACCTGATATTTTTCCTGTTGCAGAGTTCGCTGCGCTCCAGCGGCAACAAAGGCCGACTCGACCCGGCCGTGTGGATGTGGGGCGTTAACCTCGCTTATCTGGCCCTGGCCGTACTGCTGAATGCGTGGGATACGGTGCCAATGCGCCGGCTGCGTGCGCGCTTCACTCGCGGAGGATCGGTCTGATGTTTGGCGTTCTTGACAGATATATCGGTAAAACGATTTTTAACACCATCATGGCGACGCTGTTTATGCTGGTGTCGCTCTCCGGCATCATCAAGTTTGTCGACCAGCTGCGTAAAACCGGGCAGGGCGAGTACACCGTGCTGGGTGCCGGTTTGTACACCGTGCTCAGCGTGCCGAAAGATATTGAGATCTTCTTCCCGATGGCGGCCCTGCTCGGGGCGCTGCTGGGGTTAGGGATGCTGGCCCAGCGCAGTGAGCTGGTGGTGATGCAGGCTTCCGGCTTTACGCGTATGCAGATTGCCGCGTCGGTGATGAAAACCGCCATCCCGCTGGTGCTGCTGACCATGGCGATTGGCGAGTTCGTCGCACCGCAGGGCGAACAGATGGCGCGTAACTACCGTGCGCAGCAGCTGGTGGGCGGTTCACTGCTCTCTACGCAGAGCGGGCTGTGGGCGAAAGACGGCGATAACTTTATTTTTATCGAGCGCATTCGTGGCGACAGCCAGCTGGCGGGCATCAGTATTTACAGCTTTAATAAAGATCGCCGGCTGCAGACGGTGCGCTATGCGGCCTCTGCCCAGTACAACGCGGATAAAAAACAGTGGGATCTGTCGCAGGTGGATCAGTCTGACCTGACCGATCCGCAGCAGATTAAGGGCAGCCAGACGCTGACCGGCGAATGGAAAACTACCCTGACCCCGGACAAGCTGGGCGTGGTGGCGCTGGATCCGACGGCGCTGTCGATTACCGGGCTGTATAACTACGCGAAGTACCTGAAGCAGAGCGGGCAGGTTTCCGGCCGCTATGAGCTGAACATGTGGAGCAAGATCTTCCAGCCGCTGTCGGTGGCGGTCATGATGCTGATGGCGCTGTCGTTTATCTTTGGCCCGCTGCGCAGCGTGTCAATGGGGATGCGCGTGGTTACCGGCATCAGCTTCGGCTTCCTGTTCTACGTGCTGGATCAGATTTTCGGTCCGCTGAGCCTGGTGTATAACATTCCCCCGGTTCTGGGTGCGCTGCTGCCGAGTGCGGCGTTCTTTGCCATCAGCGTGTTTATGCTGCTGAAACGGCGGTAATAAAGTCGCGATGGTTCATTGCATGGGCGGACCTTCTTTTCCGGTCCGCCCGTGGCGTTCCTCTGGCCCTGGCCGCTAATCCCCTACAGCACCTGCGTCCTTTCCAGCAGCTGCGGCACCAGCGACAGCAGATACAGAATCAACCCAATCCCCCCACCGACCAGCGTGCCGTTAATACGGATGCGCTGTAAATCCTTGCCGATGTTCAGCTCCACCTGATGCGACATATCTTTCGCATCCCAGCTTTTCACCGTATCGCTGATATGACGGCTGAGAAACGCCGAGAACTCCGGAGCCACGCTGCTGGCGGCCTCTTCCATATGCTGATTGAGCGAGTTGCGCAGCGGTTCGTCCTGCATCAGGGTTTCGCCAAACCACTGCCCGGCGGCGCTGACCCGGGCGTGCAGCACCGAGTCGGGACGTTCCAGATCCTCCTTCAGCCAGGTTCTGAGGTCGTGCCACAGCTGGCCGATATAACTGTTCAGCGCCTCGTCCTGCTTAAGGTACGCCTTGATCTCCTCCGCTTTCACCGCCATCTCCGGGTCAGTGCGCAGACGGGCGATCAGCCGCTGCACGGCGCGGTTAAAGCCCTGGCGCAGCTGGTGGGATTCATCATGCTCGATCTCGGTGAGGATCGACTGCACCGCGCTGGCCGCCAGATCGGCGCTCTTTTCCCCCAGCCACTCGCTGGGCAGCATCTTCTCTTTCATCGGATGCTCGCGCTTCAGCCAGCTCACTACCTGATGGGCGATAAACTCGTGGGTGGTGGGTTTATTCACCAGCTGCAGGATCTGCGCCAGCGCGTCGTCCAGCAGCTGCTGATGACGGTTATTTTTGGTCAGGCTTTCCAGGATCATCGCCGTCGACTGGCTGAGGTCAACCTTATCGATGGCCTTGTGAATGGCGCGGCGCATAAACCCCTGAATGCGCTGGTCGTCGGCCAGGTCGAGGAAGCCACGCACCGTTTTCAGCACCATTCCGCTGAGTCGGGCGGCATTATCAGGGTGACTGAGCCAGTTGGCGATAATCTGCGCCGGATTATGGCGGCGGATCAGCGCCAGCAGGGAGTCCGTATTGAGGAACTTGTCCTGCACGAACAGGGCCAGGTTGTCGGCGATACGGTCCTTGTTACGCGGGATAATCGCCGTATGACGCCCCGCAAGCGGAATGGGGACGCGGCGGAACAGCGCGCTGACGGCAAACCAGTCGGCCAGCGCCCCGACCATTGAGGCTTCCGCCACCGCCTTCAGTCCGGCGATCCACGGGTTGGGCGGCCAGTACAGCGGCCAGAGAATGGTGGCGACAAACAGCAGTGCCGCCGCCGCCAGTAACAGTAACGGCAGGCGCTTCGCCCGGATTAACTCACGTTCCTTATCCATAAACGTCCTATCTTTTCCTTCCGCCCATAATGCTGCCTAACATGCCGCGAATGATTTGATTGGTGATCTGCCGTGCGGCGCTTTTGGCCACGCTCTGTACCACGCCGTCGTGCTTACCGCCGCGTGGCCCGGTGGTGCCGAACAGAATATCTTTCAGCCCGCCAAGAATGCCGTTATCCACCGCCACTGTCTCGCCTCTGGCCGGTGGCGCGCTGCTGTTGTCGGTGGCTTCCTGCATGCCCTTCTGCAGCCGTTCGTAAGCGGATTCGCGGTCAATGGCCTCTTCATACTTACCGGAAAGCGCAGAGTGGTTGATCAGGCCGTTACGCTCATCGTCAGTCACCGGGCCCATGCGTGAGCCGGGTGCAATCACCATCGCTCGCTGCACCACTGACGGGCTGCCTTTAGCATCCAGGAAGGAGATCAGCGCTTCGCCGGTGCCCAGCTCCTGAATGGCCGCCACGGTGTCGAACGCCGGATTGGCACGCATGGTCTGCGCCGCCACTTTCACGGCCTTCTGATCTTTCGGGGTAAAGGCGCGCAGGGCGTGCTGCACGCGGTTGCCCAGCTGGCCCAGCACCGCATCCGGTACGTCCGAGGGGTTCTGCGATACAAACCACACACCGACACCCTTGGAGCGGATCAGGCGGATCACCTGCTCGATCTTATCCAGCAGCACCGCCGGGGCATCGTCAAACAGCAGATGCGCCTCATCAAAGAAGAACACCAGCTTAGGCTTCTCCAGGTCGCCCGCCTCCGGCAGCTGCTCGTACAGTTCGGACAGCAGCCACAGCAGGCTGGTGGCGTACAGCTTCGGCATCTGGTACAGCTTCTCCGATGCCAGAATATTGATCACCCCTTTGCCGTTTTCATCGGTGCGCATCCAGTCCTGGATATCCAGCATCGGCTCACCGAAGAAGTATTCCGCTCCCTGCTGCTCCAGCGACAGCAGCCCGCGCTGGATGGCACCCACCGAGGCGCTGTTGATGTTGCCGTACTGGGTCTGGAACGCTTTGGCATTTTCACCGATATACTGCGTGGCGGCGCGCAGATCCTTAAAGTCGAGCAGCAGCAGGCCCTGGTCATCCGCCACGCGGAAGATGATCTGCAACACGCCGCTCTGTACGTCGTTCAGATTCAGCAGGCGCGCCAGCAGCAGCGGCCCGAGGTCGGACACCGTGGCGCGCACCGGGTGGCCGCGTTCGCCGAAGATATCCCACAGCGCCACCGGATTGCCCTGTGGTGACCAGTCCGTCACGCCAATTTTCGCCAGCCGCGCGAGTAACTTCTCTGACTCCGCCCCGGCTTTGGCGATCCCGGTCAGATCGCCCTTCACATCGGCCATAAACACCGGTACGCCGATATTGGAGAAGCTTTCCGCCAGCTTTTGCAGCGTAACGGTCTTGCCGGTGCCGGTGGCCCCGGTGATCAGCCCGTGACGGTTGGCCATGGCGGGCAGCAGGTGCAGTTGGTGTTCAGTGGTCTGAGCGATCAGCAGCGGCTCGGTCATCATCCAGTATCCCTTTGGTTGTGAGGCAGGAGAATAGGTTAGTAAGCATAGCAGGCAGCCTGTGCACGCGGATCAGCGACAATCATGCCTGATGTCATTGCAATCAATAGTAATACATTGAAAGGCACGAAAGAGTCAGTTTTCCTGCAAAAAACGGACGCATGCTGAAAGCGGATTTCTCATTTCAGCGAGGTAACATGATGTCGATTCATGGAAAAGTGGCGCTGGTCACCGGGGCGGGCCAGGGGATTGGACGCGGTATTGCATTAAGACTGGCGCGTGATGGGGCCGATATTGCGCTGGTGGATGTTAATGACGATAAAATCCGGCGGGTAGCGGAAGAGATTATCGCCCTTGGCCGCCGCGCCACATTCATCAACGCCGATGTCAGCCAGCGTGAGCAGGTATTTGCTGCCGTTGAGCAGGCAGAAAAGCAGCTTGGTGGTTTTGATGTGATGGTCAACAACGCCGGCATCAGCCAGACCAAAAAACTGCTGTCGGTCACCCGTGAGGAAGTGGAAACGATTTTCCAGATCAACGTGCAGGGCGTGCTGTGGGGCATTCAGGCGGCGGCCAGTAAATTTAAGGCGCGTCAGCAGAAGGGCAAAATCATCAATGCCTCGTCGATTGCCGGACACGAAGGCTTTGCGCTGTTGGGGATCTATTCCGCCACCAAATTCGGCGTGCGTGCGCTGACCCAGGCGGCAGCAAAAGAGCTGGCGGCGTTCGGCATCACGGTGAATGCTTACTGCCCCGGCGTGGTGGGTACCGATATGTGGCTGGAGATTGATAAACGCATGGCGGAAGAGACGGGCGCAGCGCCGGGCGCAACCTATGAGAAGTACGTTTCCGGGATTGCCCTGGGGCGCGCCGAGACCCCGGATGACGTGGCGGCGTTCGTTTCCTTCCTTGCCGGACCGGACGCTGACTATATGACTGGGCAGGCACCGCTGATTGACGGTGGGCTGGTCTACCGTTGAGTTCCGGTCAGCATCCATAAACAGGCTGCCCGACGCTTAGTGTTGGGTGTCCTGACCCTCAAAAATATTGGCACGGCTGGTTGAGGTCGTGCCGTCACTGTAGTGCGTATCCTGGCCTTTGAAGATGTTCTCCCGGCTGCTTGACGAACGCCCGTCGCTGTAGGTTGTGTCCTGGCCCTTAAAGATGTTTTCACGGCTGGTCGAGGTTGAACCATCACTGTTGCGCGTGTCCTGACCGCCAAAAATATTGGCCCGGCTGGACGAGGTGCGCCCGTCGCTGTAGGTCACATCCTGCCCGTTAAAAATGTTGGCGCGGCTGGTGGAGGTGGTGCCGTTATCATAGGTGCAGTCATAGCCATCGAAGATATTTTTACGGCAGCTGTCCGCCTGGGCGCTGGCAGAGACGCCGGTCAGCAGGATAGCGGTTAACGCGGTGAGTAGCCGGAGTTTCATCGTATTTTCCTGTAGGCAAGCCGGAGCGGCAGAACCTCACCATAAGCAAACACTGTGCAGAAAGAATGAAGAACGGGGGGCGGCAATAAAAAAAAGGCCACACAGCGGTGGCCAGGGGGAAGAAGGCGGCAAGGGGACAGCCTGACCGCCTTTAGAGAGACGTTATGAGATAAACTGTTTACCCTGCTTCAGCACCAGGTCGCAGGCTTTGGTTTTCACCTTTTTGCCCATCGGGGTATCACCCAGCGCTTTCAGGTTCACCTGCTGATTGTTGCCGGTATTCAGCAGCCCCATCAGGCCCTGCTTATAATCGGTGGTTTCCTGCTGTTTCTGCGTATCTTCCAGCCCCAGCTTGCCGAGCAGCTGCTCCTTCACTGAAGAGACATTATTATCGACAATATTGTTCTGCACGCAGTACTGCAGCACGCCTGCCGCATTGGTCATGGTACCGGCACTGAGGGACTGGCTGCCGCCGTTCAGCAGGCCGGCAAGCGCACCCAGCGAGTTCCCGGCTGGTGCGGCGCTAGCGCCGGAGGTATTGGTGGTGCTGCTGCCGTTCTGACCCAGCGCGCTGGCGGCAGAGTTAAGCTGATCCTGCCAGCTGGCCGCACCTGCTGTGGCGCTGAATAGCGCGGTAGTAACAGAACAAGCCAGAACCCATTTCATTGCTGCTTTCATTGATATACCCATTCAGTGTGACGTGACGCACGCCGCCTGCCTGGCAACGCGACAGATCTGTAGGTTCCGACTCCCAGATAGCGGGGGAGTTCCCCCACACGGCGTCACATAGCCATTATGGTGCAAGGAATGAGAATTATCTGCACAGGTGGAAAATTTGCCGAACGGGGAAGAGGTTAAGCACCCCTCGCACCCCGGCATGCCGACAGCACGACTCGCAGGAGCGACACTATTTACGGGCACCCGAGAGGCCACGCGGGTGTTTTTTCAGCATTCAGACACACCACATGCGCAAGGGGGTTGCGTATGCAGAGGGTAACGGTATAATCCACAACGTTTTCCGCATACCCTTCAGTGCCGAAGTGGCGAAATCGGTAGACGCAGTTGATTCAAAATCAACCATCGAAAGATGTGCCGGTTCGATTCCGGCCTTCGGCACCATAAGTATGTAAATAGACCTCAACTGAGGTCTTTTTTTATGTCTAAAATCCAGTCCCCGCAAGGCTCCTCTCGCTTTTTCAGTCAACATAAGTCAACCTGATTCAATCTACATCAACTTACTGATGCGGGTAAAAATGTGGGTATAACCCGGTTCGATAATGTTTGTACCCACACAGAACCCTTGAAAGGATACTCAACATGGCTCTGAGTGATGTAAAGGTTCGTACGGCTAAGCCTGAAGAAAAAGCCTATAAACTTACTGACGGTGAAGGCATGGTATTGCTGGTTCACCCTAACGGCTCGAAATACTGGCGGTTACGCTATCGCTTCGGTGGTAAAGAAAAGATGCTGGCATTGGGGAAATACCCTGAAGTGTCGCTGGCGGATGCAAGGGCACGACGTGACGATGCGCGTAAGCAGTTAGCTAATGGCATGGATCCCAGTGAGAGCAAGAAAGCCGTTAAGGTAGAGCAGGAGCAAGAGGCGATAACGTTTGAAGTGGTAGCCAGAGACTGGCACGCCAGCAATCAAAAGTGGTCTGAGTCGCATCGTGGCCGTGTTCTTAAAAGTCTGGAAGATAATTTGTTCGATGCGATTGGTAAGCGAAGTATCGCAGAGTTAAAAACCCGAGATCTGCTTACACCGATTAAAGCCGTAGAGATGTCTGGACGTCTTTAGGTGGCGGCGCGTCTACAACAACGAACAACAGCAATTATGCGATTTGCCGTGCAGAGCGGTTTAATCGATTACAACCCCGCACAAGAGATCGCTGGAGCGGTTGCTACAGCTAAGCGACAGCATCGCGCTGCGTTAGAACTTAATCGCATTCCTGAACTACTTCATCGAATTGATACCTACACTGGCAGACCTCTTACTCGACTGGCGGTGGAACTAACGCTATTAGTATTCATACGATCTAGTGAACTGCGTTTCGCACGCTGTGACCTGCCCCCAGGATTAGATACAACGCTCACTTAGTAATGTCGGATCCTTCACTATCAGAATTACCCTTTCTCCAGGCCGCCGCAAATTCAGACGGCGTCTGATAATTCAGCGCGGAGTGCGGGCGGCACTCATTATAATCCTGACGCCATTCACTGATGGTTTTCCTGGCATGACTGACGTCACTGAACCAGTGTTCATTCAGGCATTCATCGCGAAAGCGTCCGTTAAAACTCTCAATAAATCCGTTCTGCGTCGGCTTGCCGGGCTGGATAAGTCGCAGCTCCACGCCATGCTCAAAGGCCCATTGATCGAGCGCGCGGCAGGTAAATTCCGGGCCCTGATCAGTTCTTATCGTCGCCGGATAGCCGCGAAACAGCGCAATGCTGTCCAGAATACGCGTGACCTGCACGCCTGAAATCCCAAAGGCAACAGTGACCG
>NZ_JACYMO010000009.1 GCF_014838825.1 Erwinia persicina
CGGTGGAGCGGTAGTTCAGTTGGTTAGAATACCTGCCTGTCACGCAGGGGGTCGCGGGTTCGAGCCCCGTCCGTTCCGCCACTAAAACAGGAAGCCCTGACTCATAAGAGTCAGGGTTTTTTTGTATTTGCATTTCCTTACGTACAATCCACGCCGAATTAGCGCCCGCCGATTGAAAGTCAGTGGTAAAGTCCCTATAACTGGTAGATGGTTAATCTACCCGGTTTCAAAAGTGCAGGCGGTAACGTGCAAAAAAAGACTTATGCCATGAGATATGTAGCAGGTCAGCCAGCGGAGCGCATTTTTCCTCCCGTGGCGATGCTTCATGTCGGCCAGGCATTACCGCCAGGAGCACCCCTCACCACCGAAGCTCGTTTAAAGGTGCTGGTGTGGAATATCTTCAAACAACAGCGCGCGGAATGGCTCTCAGTTCTGCAAAACTTTGGTAAAGATGCTCATCTTGTCCTGTTGCAGGAGGCACAGACTACGCCCGAGCTGGTGCGTTTCGCGACTTCAAACTATCTTGCTGCCGACCAGGTACCCGCGTTCGTTCTGCCTCAGCACCCTTCAGGGGTGATGACGCTGGCTTCTGCGCATCCGGTTTACTGCTGCCCACTGCGTGAGCGTGAGCCACTGCTCCGACTGGCTAAATCTGCGTTGGTAACCGCCTATCCTCTGCCCGGGAACCAGATGCTGATGGTGGTAAATATTCATGCGGTGAACTTCAGCCTGGGAATAGATGTGTACAGCAAGCAGCTTGGGCCTATCGGTGAGCAAATCATTCACCATAAGGGGCCGGTGATCATGGCCGGTGATTTTAACGCCTGGAGCCGCCAGCGCATCAATGCCCTGTACCGTTTTTCCCGCGAGATGGGTCTGCGTGAGGTGCGATTCACCGACGATCACCGGCGTAAAGCTTTTGGCCGTCCGCTGGATTTTGTTTTTTACCGCGGGATGGGGGTGGCAGAGGCCTCTGTGCTGGTCACCAGCGCCTCGGATCACAACCCGCTGCTGGTAGAGTTTGACGCCGGGGCCTAATTTCGCCGTAAAAAGAGCGCCTTATGATAGAAACGAAGCACCACGACAACGTTGAAAAACAGTTTGGTGAGCAGGCGGGGGCCTATCTTACCAGTACCGTGCATGCCAGCGGCCGCGATCTCGAACGGCTCGACAGCTGCCTGGCGGGTTCAGCGGGGGCCCGGGTGCTGGATTTGGGGTGTGGTGCCGGGCATGCCAGCTTTACGGCTGCCCGGCAGGTAAAAGACGTCGTGGCATACGACCTGTCAGCAAAAATGCTCGCCGTTGTCCGGGACGCCGCAGTGGAACGTGGCTGTCATAATCTGCTCACTCAGCAAGGGATGGCAGAAAATCTGCCGTTTGAAGATGCCACGTTTGATGCTGTGATTAGCCGCTACTCGGCACATCACTGGCATGATGTAGGTAGTGCGCTGCGTGAGGTCCGCCGGGTTCTGAAGCCCGGAGGAAAGGTCATTTTTATGGATGTCGCTGCTCCGGGGCACCCGGTGCTGGATATCTGGCTGCAAACCGTTGAAGCCTTACGTGACACCTCCCATGTCCAGGATTACAGCCCGGGGGACTGGATGAGGATGATGACGGAAAGTGGTCTGGTCATAGACAAGGTATCTCAGGATAAGCTTACGCTAGAGTTCAGCAGCTGGGTGGCACGGATGCGTACCCCCGAGGTTATGGTGCAGGCGATACGTGCCTATCAGCGGTCGGCATCAGATGAGGTGCAGCGCTATTTTGCGTTACAGCCCGACGGCAGTTTCTGCACTGATACCCTGTTTATTGAAGCCATACGGCCATAAAAAAAGCCCGTCAGAGACGGGCTTTTTATTGTGCCATTCATTCGGCGGGGTATGACTGCTAACTGTCTGGCGTCGCATTATCAGAAACAAACAGCGTTAGCTTATCGCCTGGCTTGATGTTTCTGGTGTTACTGGCGACGCTATTCCAGCGCACAACATCTTTGATGTTAACGCCGTGACGTTTTGCGATACTGGCCAGAGAATCACCCTTACGTACCTTATAGGTGATGCTGTCGCCGTTATCTGCCAGCCGCGTACCATTGCTGCCCAGACTTAACGTCTGTCCCGGTTTGATATTGGCACCACGCAAATTATTTGCACGCTGCAGATCTTTTACCGGTACACCAAGACGTTTTGCTATGCCTGACAGCGTATCGCCACTGCGCACCTTATAAGAGGCAGGAGAAACACTGTTCTTCGCAAGTGAAGTAGGCTGTACCGCTGCGATATCACCGCTTGCCAGTGAGTTACGCAGTTTTGCTACGTTGGATTTCGGCACCATAATGTAATGAGGACCATTAGGGGCTGTCTTTCCACGCGTATAGCCGGAGTTAAAGCTCTTCATCTTACTCAGTGACATACCCGCCATTTCAGCGGCCTGTGTCAGCTCAATTTGCTGGCTTACTTCCACTCGCGCCAGAGCGCGTGCTTCGTTAGGTGCCGGCAAACGTACGCCATAACGCTTGCTGTTTTTGAGGATTTGCCCCAGAGCCAGCATTTTAGGGACATAAACCGTCGTTTCTCGTGGCAGCGCAAGTGACCAGAAATCCGTAGGTCGACCTTTAGCCTTATTGGCTTTTATCGCTTTCATTACACGCCCTTCACCGCTGTTATACGCGGCAATGGTCAGTAACCAGTCACCGTCAAACATGCCGTTAAGGCGCTGTAACATATCCAGAGCAACTTTGGTCGATGCCACAACGTCGCGTCGTCCGTCATACCACTGGGTCTGTTTCAGACCATAATTACGTCCCGTCTGCGGCACAATCTGCCAGATGCCAGCGGCATTTGCAGATGATGTAGCGTGGGGATTAAAAGCGCTCTCCACTATGGGTAGCAGTACCAGTTCCATCGGCATTTTACGTTGCTTAATCTGCTCGACAATCCAGTACATATACGGCTCTGCCCGTAATGTTACATCGTGGAGATAGCTCTTGTTACTCAGGTACTTCTGTTTTTGTTCGCGTATCCGGTAATTATCCGGAACCTTCATCTTCAGCTCGTCGCTAATGAAATTCCACAGATCTTTGTCGTCCGCAAGCGTCGTTCCATCGTCCTGCCAGCGCGGCGACAACATCTCATCTGAGTACTGTCCATTTTCACCTTGACCTGCCGAAGACAAACTCTGTGCATGCTGTTCGGGGATGTTAGCATCGTGCCTTGACGCCTGGCATCCGACCAGCAAGACTGAGGCGAGTAATATCGCTTTAGCCTTCATGTGTGTGTCAATAGTTCGCTTAAAAGACGAGCAATAATACGTGCTCGACCCCGACAACACAACCTATAAAATCAAAAAGCGTCTTTCTTCTCGCGTAGAGCGGCAAATACCTGCCATTCATGTTGCGGAGTTGTTTCTATTCCAATTTTTCTTTGTAATTCAACATCTTTTGTCATCAGGAAAATATTTATTTTACGCTCCTGAGCCAGTTTTGTAGGCAAAGTAATGCCATTTTTTGCGCGTAACTCCTTAATTTCTCGATAGTAGCGGGCTATTTCTGCATCTTGTGGGTAAATTGCCTGTGAAAAGGTTAAATTAGATAACGTATATTCATGCGCGCAACAAACCAGAGTTTCTGCTGGTAGCTGGTTAAGCTTCTGAAAAGAATCAAACATTTGCTTTGCAGTACCTTCGAAAAGCCTTCCGCAGCCGCCAGAAAAAAGCGTATCTCCGCAGAAAAGGTAAGGGAAGCTGAAATATGAGATATGTCCTAAAGTGTGGCCGGGGGTGGCGAAAATCGTAATATCTTGACCCAAAATGGACAGGGTATCGCCATCACCAACGATATGCTTCGCACCTTTTGTGCGGGTTTCTTCCGGGCCATAAACCTCCAGATGCGGGAAGCGGGACACCAGTTCGGCTACGCCTCCCACATGATCCTGATGGTGATGGGTGAGCAAAATGGCAACCGGCTGCCACTGATTTTTCTCCATCACACGCAGTACCGGGCCCGCTTCGCCAGGGTCAACAATCAGGCAGCGACCGGCATCATCATTTAAGGTCCAGATGTAGTTATCCTGCAGGGCGGGAATACTGGTAAGATTCATTTTTGTCACTCCTGGATGCTCGAAGGGAAAGAAGATGGTAAAGCATGAAGCCTGCTAAAACACGCCAATTCCGCCAGATACCCGAGTCCTGGTCGCAGATCCCCTGCGGTGAATATTATCGTGACGCACTGTCTCACCAGCTGCGCCCCTGCCTCAGTAAACTTTATGGCTTCCATCTGCTGAAAATTGGCAGTCTGAGTGCGGAGATTGATACGGAGTGCTGCGCTATTTCCCATCAGGTGAACGTCGGGCTGGGCGGCGAGTTGTTACAGGTCAGGGCCGATCCCCTCAGTCTGCCGTTCGAGTCAAAATCGGTGGATGCCTGCCTGCTGGCGCACACGCTGGCGTGGAGCAGTGACCCGCACCGCATCCTGCGTGAGGTCGATCGGGTCCTGATCGATGATGGCTGGATGATTATCAGTGGGTTTAACCTGTTCAGCGTTCTCGGGATAGGGAAACTGATCCCCGGGGTGCATCGTCGTGTTCCCTGGAACAGCAGGATGTTTACCCAGATGCGCCTGCTGGACTGGCTGAGTCTGCTCAATTATGAAGTCATGCAGCGCACCCGTTTTCAGGTACTGCCGTGGAACCGTCAGGGTGGCAAGATGATTAGCACGCATTTACCGGCCCTCGGCTGCCTTAATCTGATCGTTGCACGTAAGCGAACGTTCCCTCTGACGCGTAACCCCGCGAAGAAAAGCGCCAGTCAGCGACAGCTGCAGGCGGTAGGGGCGACCAGCCAGTTCAGAGAAGAGCGGAAAGGGTAAGTATGAAACAAACACAGGCAGGGGCTGACCTTTTTTCCGGGTCAGCCCGCGATTACGCCCCGGCCTGATACCCGACATCATCGGCAGTCGGGTTACCTGCCGCTGAACGCGCGAGTTCATCACAGCGCTCATTTTCAGTATGACCTGCATGGCCCTTAACCCACTTCCAGACAATCTGATGATGGCTGAGGGCCTCGTCCAGTCGCTTCCACAGGTCGACATTCTTGACCGGCTTTTTATCGGCGGTTTTCCAGCCGCGCTTTTTCCAGTTATGGATCCAGGTTGTGATCCCCTGGCGTACATACTGACTGTCGGTACTGAGCACTACCGCGCAGGGCTGCGTCAGGGCTTCCAGAGCCACGATGGCCGCCATCATCTCCATGCGATTATTGGTGGTCAGATGAAAGCCAGCGCTGAAAATTTTCTCGTGTTTGCCATAGCGCATAATGGCACCGTATCCCCCGGGACCAGGGTTGCCAAGGCACGATCCGTCGGTGAAAATTTCTACCTGCTTAAGCATCTCTGGTAGACTCCCTGAAGTAAAAACGCCAAGTCTGCCATAAACGGGTCCTATGAGCACAGTAAATACAACACGTCAGATCGTTCTTGATACCGAAACCACCGGTATGAATATGATCGGTGTCCATTATGAAGGCCACCGGATTATTGAAATTGGTGCCGTCGAGGTCATCAACCGCCGCCTGACCGGCAATAACTTTCATGTTTATCTGAAACCCGATCGGCTGGTGGATCCAGAAGCGTTCGGTGTTCACGGTATTGCGGATGAATTCCTGCTGGATAAGCCCACCTTCGCGCAGGTCGCGGATGATTTCCTCGCTTATATCGATGGCGCGGAACTGGTGATCCACAACGCCTCGTTCGATATCGGCTTTATGGACTACGAGTTTGCCAAACTCCAGCGCGGCATTCCGAAAACAGAAACCTTCTGTCAGATCACCGACAGCCTGGCCATGGCGCGTAAGCTGTTTCCCGGCAAGCGTAACAGCCTGGATGCGCTCTGTTCACGCTATGAAATAGACAACAGTAAACGTACGCTGCACGGCGCACTGCTTGACTCCGAAATCCTGGCGGAAGTCTTCCTGACCATGACCGGCGGGCAGACCTCACTGACTTTCTCCATGGAAGGCGATCGTGAAGAGCAGGAAGGGGGGGAGACCATTCACCGTATCGCGCGTCCGGCATCCGGCCTGCGGGTGGTGCGCGCCACTGAACAGGAGCTGGCCGCCCACGAGTCGCGTCTGGACCTGGTGCAGAAAAAAGGCGGCAGTTGTTTATGGCGTCCGGCTGAAGCCAGCGAGTGATAAGTGATTAAAATGCGGATGAAAACCGCGTTGCGGTGAAAAAGAGAGCAGTTGAGATGTTTCCCCATAAAAAGCGTTGACGAAATTCGGGCGGGCCCGTAATATTCGCCTCGTTCCCGACGGGGAACATCGGTGGAGCGGTAGTTCAGTTGGTTAGAATACCTGCCTGTCACGCAGGGGGTCGCGGGTTCGAGCCCCGTCCGTTCCGCCAAACATTCAGAGAAAGGCCGATTCGAAAGAATCGGCCTTTTTCGTTTTACGTCAGGACTCTTTCTGCATCGCGACTTTCGCGGTATAGCCTTGTGTCGCGACATTCTCCACATCGCCACGGGCGATCCAGCGATAGCTGCCCGCACCCAGCGCCACGCCAATAAACCAGCTAAAGTTTGCCACCGCATGCAGCGAGGGGATAAAACTGATCACCAGGCCAATCGCCACCGACGGCAGCAGCGCCACAATCGCTTTTGGGTTGAAGCCGCCGCGATACCAGTATTTGCCCTTTGGGGTGGCGTCAAACAGATCATCGACGGAGATCTGGCTGCGTTTGATCAGATAGAAATCCGCCAGCAGGATGCCGAACAGTGGCCCGATAAAGGCGCCCAGCACGTCCAGGGTATAGTGGATCAGCTCGGGAGACTGGAACAGGTTCCACGGGGTCAGCAGTACCGAACCGACCGCTGCGATCATTCCACCGGTACGGAAGCTGATTTTCTGCGGGGAGCAGTTAGAAAAATCGAACGCCGGGGAAACGAAGTTCGCCACGATATTGATGCCGATGGTGGCGGTGATCATGGTCAGCAGGCCAATCGCCACCGCCAGGTCGTTGCCCACCATACTCACGGTCTCAATCGGGTCAGTGATCATGCGGCCAAACAGGGACTGAGTGCCGGAGACGATCACCACAGTGACCAGTGAAAACAGCAAAAAGTTAAATGGCAGGCCCCAACGGTTTCCGCGACGGATCTCACCCATGCTCTTACCGTAACGGGAGAAGTCGCCAAAGTTCAGCAGCGGGCCGGAGAAGTAGGAGACAACCAGCGCGGTTGCTGTCAGCATCTGCCACGCCTGCTCACCACCGGAGAGTGCTTTACTCGCCAGAGTGAAGGAAATACCGTCAAAACCGGTTTTGTATACAATCCAGCCAGCCAGCGCCACCATCACCACGTAGACTGCCGGGCCGGCAATATCTATAAAACGCTTAATCGCGTTCATGCCGTGCCAGAAGACCATTGCCTGTAGTAGCCACATAATGCCGAAGCATATCCAGCCGAGCTGTGACAGACCCAGCCAGGAGGCGTGCGTCAGGGACGACAGAGCGGGCCAGAACTTCAGCGAGACCAGCATCAGCGCATTGGCCGCCAGATAGGTCTGAATACCATACCAGGCAAACGCAATCAGCCCACGTATCACCGCCGGAATATTGGCACCAAAGACGCCAAACGCCTGGCGGCAGATCACCGCATAAGGGACGCCGGCCATCTGGCTCGGTTTCGCCACCAGATTGGCACAGACCTGCACGATGCAGATACCTACCAGCAGACAGAGCAGAACCTGCCAGCTGGCGAGGCCCAACGTAAAGAAGCTCGCCGCCACCACATAGCCGCCCATACTGTGTACATCCGACATCCAGAAAGAAAAAATATTGTACCAGCTCCAGTTCTGGTCACGTGTCGGGGCCAGATCCTCGTTGCACAGCCGCGGGCTGTAGTGTGCAGAGGCGTCGGTCGCCGCTGCCTTAGAAGAAATTTGAGTGTTTGGCATGAAACCTGCTCCTGTGAATACAGCAATCAATAAACCGGGTTAAGAGAGGTATTGCAGGATCCAGGCCAGAATAGAATTTCATGTATACAAAAATCAGTATTCCTGTGTACGATTGTTGACGGAAATGAGGATGACCGGAGTAGGGAATGAAGAGTGAAATCGGGCTGAAAACGGCCTCCGACCTGGGCGACAAGGATGAGCCTATCTACCAGGCACTGATGACAGCCATTGTCGAACATCAATTACCACCGGGCAGCAAATTACCGGAAGAGGCACTTTCTGAGGTGTTCGGCGTCAGCCGCACCGGGATTCGCAAGGTGTTACAGCGCCTCGCCGCAGTGCAAATGATCACCCTGACGCCCAAGCGTGGTGCACAGGTTGCCACGCCATCGGTAGAGGAAGCGCAGGATATTTTTCGCACCCGCAGCCTGATTGAATGCGCCAACCTGCCTGACGTGCTGAAGCACTGTCAGGCTCCCCACCTGGCCGCGCTGGAAAAGCTTAATCGCCAGGAGCAGCAGGCTCATGAACAGCACGATGGGGCCGCAGCAATCCGTCTTTCTGCGGCATTCCACATTCAGCTTCAGGCGATATCTGGCAACCAGGTGCTGACCGACATGGTGACGCGCCTGACCCAGCGTTCTTCGCTGGTGGTCGCCGCCTACGGCGCTCCGTGGCAGCAGGGTTGCCGCTGTGACGATCACGATCGGCTGGTGCGTCTGCTACGGGAAAATGCGCTGACCGGGCTGACTGACTCACTACGGCAACATTTTGATCATATTGTCGCCAGTCTGCGCTTTGAACGCAGTGGTGAAACATTGCCGGACTTCTCCCGGCTGTTTGCCTCGAAAGGAGCGTGATGATGAGTAGCAAACAGATCATCCAGGTGATCAACCCCAACACCAGCCTGGCGATGACGGAGACGATCGGTGCGGCGGCAAGGGCGGTGGCCGGGGCGAATACCGAGATTCTGGCGGTTTGCCCGAGCCAGGGCGTCCCCTCCATTGAAGGCCATTTCGATGAAGCGGTTGCCGCGATTGGCGTGCTGGAGCAGATTAAAGCCGGACGTGAACAGGGCGTGTGCGGGCACGTCATTGCTTGCTTCGGCGACCCCGGGCTGCTGGCGGCACGCGAGCTGGCGCAGGGACCGGTGGTGGGCATTGCTGAAGCAGCCATGCATATGGCCACGCTGGTGGCGACACGCTTTTCCATCGTCACCACGCTGCCACGAACATTAATTATTGCCCGTCATCTTTTGCAGCAATATGGCTTTGAACATCACTGTGCGGCGCTGCACGCTATCGACCTGCCCGTGCTGGCACTGGAAGACGGCAGCGGTCTGGCACAGGAAAAAGTGCGCCAGCGTTGTATACAGGCCAAACGTGAGGATGGCAGTGGTGCCATCGTACTCGGCTGCGGCGGTATGGCTGACCTGGCCCGGGCGCTCACGCAAGAGCTTGGGGTGCCAGTCATTGACGGCGTTACTGCGGCGGTAAAAATGGTTGAGTCGCTGGTGGCACTGGGTCTTGGTACCAGCAAGCATGGCGATCTGGACTATCCGTTGCGAAAAAATCTGTCTGGCCAGTTTGAGCGCCTAAACTAAAAGCCGGGTCCCCCTTGTTTTGCGACGTTAAGGACTGAGACGATGACTAATACTGCGGAAAAAAAAGAGTACAGCTTCAACAAGAACTATCCGCGCGATCTGCGCGGTTACGCGGGCCAGCCTCCCCATGCGGCCTGGCCGGGTAAGGCGAAGATTGCCGTGCAGTTCGTCCTCAATTACGAAGAGGGTGCAGAGAATAACGTGCTGCATGGTGATGCAGGCTCCGAGCAGTTTCTTTCCGATATTATTGGTGCCGCCAGCTATCCTGAGCGGCATATGTCGATGGACTCGCTGTATGAATACGGCTCACGTGCCGGCTTCTGGCGTATCCACAACGAATTTCAGAAGCGGGATTTGCCGCTAACCATTTTTGGCGTCGCCATGGCGCTGGCACGGCACCCGGAGATCGTCGGGGCGATTAAAGCGGCGGATTATGATGTAGTCAGCCACGGCTGGCGCTGGATCCACTATCAGGGAATGGATGCAAAAACGGAACGGCAGCATATGCAGCAGGCGCTTGATACGCTGACAGACCTGTTTGGTAAAACGCCTACCGGCTGGTACACCGGTCGTGATAGCCCTAACACGCGGCGGCTGGTGGTTGAACAGGGAGGGCTGACCTACGACAGCGACTACTATGGTGACGATCTGCCATTCTGGACTCAGGTCACCTGTCAGGACGGCACGGTAAAACCGCATTTGATTATTCCCTATACGCTTGAAACCAATGATATGCGTTTTGCCACACCACAGGGTTTTAATACCGCCGAGCAGTTTTATACCTACCTGAAAGACAGCTTTGACGTGCTTTATGCTGAAGGCGATGAAGCCCCGAAAATGTTGTCCATCGGCATGCACTGTCGCCTGCTGGGCCGTCCCGGCCGTTTCCGCGCGCTGCAACGATTCCTCGACTATATCCAGCAACACGAGCGCGTCTGGATTTGTACCCGCCAGCAGATTGCCGACCACTGGATAAAAGCGCATCCCGCCCCAACGCTGTAATCGCTGAGGCGAGGTTCCTCCTCGCCCTGTTTTTATCCCTCCCACGATAAAATGGATTTATATCGATACAAAAATAAGGCTTATCTCGTTTCGCTTGTGAAACTATCTGAAATAATGGATGAAGTTACACTAAGCCCTAATGCTTAGGTGATTTTTAAGGGATTAAGCAATGAACAAAGAAAAAAAAGACGGTGAAATTCTCAGGATCATTAAGCCACTGGTAAAGTTCTGGGAAAACAGTCGCGAACCCTGGTGGGTTAAGAACGCCGAATCACAGTTTGTTTATGCCAATAAACGACTCTGTGAGTTTCTGGGATTACCGAAGGGATATAATCCGGAAGGACGGTATGATGGTGAACTTCCTGTGGCTATCAGTGAGTTTGAAGCCCAGTTTCAGGCGCACGATCGGATGGTACAGACAGCACGCGATCGTATTACCTCCATTGTGATCCAGCAATTTAATGGTCTGGATTATCTGCAGCCTTATTATGCTGACAAAATTCCCCTGATGAATGAAAAAGGCGAGGTGCTGGGCGTTATCCCTCACTGTCGGCCGGTTGAGGCCGTGTTTATTACCCGGTTATCGAAGGTTAAAATGCCCACATCGCTGGTGTTTACACCTCCCAGTAAGCAGTTTACTGAAAAAGAGTGGGACGTCATCTTTTACACCTGTCAGTCATTCACCCCGAAAATGATTGAGAAGTCTCTCGGGGTGTCCAACCGTACAGTTGAAGATATTCTGTGTCGCATTTATAAAAAGGCTGGTGTTGGAAATAAACGTGGATTGATCGATTACTGTATTGAGCAGGGCTTTAATAATTTTATCCCTAAAAATATTTTTCAGCAGTGTGAAACGATTATGCCTTTTGAACGATAAAACCTGAACGATCAGGGGGAGTCATTACCCCCTGACGGCGCTTTTGTTTTTTTTACACCCGGCTGGCGGTGTTTTTTGGCTTTACGTGCTTCATAGCGACTGGGCCATATATCCGCTGGCTCCAGCCCCAGCAGTGAGGCAATAATCTTTTCACCTTTAGGCCAGGGCCGGGTCAGGGCATTAGCCAGCGTGCCGCCAGCCAGTCCATTTGCCCGTGACAGCGAGGCGATAGAATAACCTTTTAGTCGAATAGCACATTTTATTTCTTCACGATGCCAGTCACCCGCAGGGGGAGGGCCTCGGGTCGTCATGGTGGGGGTTAGGGGAGCTAACAGCGTCATCTTTCTCTCCTATGTGGATAAGTGAAGGGGAGTTTTATCATTCGCTGCCAGCCTGCACCACCGTGAGAATTACGGAGCATCGAAACCGGCGGGTTTACTGCGGTGGATCAGGTCATCAAACTGACCTGCGCGGCCACAATGCGCCAGCCGCAGGGGAATTTCACCCAGGTCTGCTGCTGACGTCCGATGCGGTCACTACCCTCACGGGTAAACTCGGTACTGCATACGGCGAAATCGTCGCCATAGGTGGTGATCACCGTATTTCTTAAGCGGCGATCTAACCCTGCGGAGGGGCGCGAAGCGCGAAAATCGCGGATCGCCTCAATCCCATAAAGGTTCTCCCCGGCACCCAGACGTACCGTGCGGCGATCATGCCAGAAAAGGGCATCCAGCACGGAGATATCATTGCTGACCAGCGCCGCTTCATAACGATAAAACGCGGCGGTGACTTCAGCCAGGATCGCCGGGCGATCACTATATTCACTGTTCATTTTTGTGGTTCCATTCTGGCCGGGTCGGCCTGTGTGATGCCCATCTGCTCCAGGGCTCTGGCGGCCCGCAGGCACGCGGCTTCGTTAAAGGGTGCTGCAATCAGCTGCAGGCCAATGGGCAGGCCGTGAGCAGTACGCAATGGAACTGTGGTCACCGGCAGGCCGAGAAATGAAACAGGTTGGGTCAGCATGCCCATGCTGGCGCGGATCGGCAGGTCAGTGTGGTTAATGCGCATCGTCTCCTGGCCAATGTACGTGGCGCTGGCTGGTGTCGCGGGTGCAATCAGCACATCCACCTGCTCAAAGACAGGCAGCACCTGCTGCTGGAAATGACGACGAAAACGCTGCGCCTGTACATACCAGGCCGCCGGGATCATCGCCCCGGCAAGCAGACGCTCACGCGACAGCGGTTCAAACTGTGCCGGAGAATGGCGCAGCGCGGGCAGGTAGTGATTTCCTCCCTCGGAGGCGCTAAGAATAAACGCTGCGGTTCTCGCCAGCTCCGCTTCCGGCAGCACCACTTCCTCGCGGGCATTTAGCGCGCTGGCGGCCCGTGCCACTGCGGCACGGGCATCATCATCGCACCACTGCTGAAAGTACCCTCCCAGCACGCCGCAGCGCAGGCCATCAATGCCCTGTTCCAGCTGCGGGCTGACGGTTTGCACAGGGCGATCGGCCTGGAAGCCGTCAGCAGGATCGTGACCCTGCAATAAATCATAGACGTGCGTAAGGTCGCTGACGCGGCGGGCAAGCGGGCCGATATGATCAAGGCTGGCGACAAACGGATGGCTACCGCTGCGCGACAGGCGGCCAAAAGTCGGTTTCAGACCAAAGATGCCGCAGAGTGAAGAGGGCACGCGAATCGACCCGTTGGTGTCGGTGCCGAGAGAAAAGTGTACCAGTCCTGCGGCGACGGCCGCTGCGGAGCCTCCGGACGAACCACCGGCAATACGCGCCGGATCGTGGGGGTTGCGGGTGGCACCGTAATGCGTGTTTTCCGTGGTGAACCCGTAGGCGTAAGCATCCATATTCAGCATGCCCGACAGTAACCCCCCGTGGCTGGCCAGCTTCTGTACCGCCCACGCATCCTGCTGCGCCGCCGGACGGTTGCTGAACAGGCGGGCACCGGCCAGCGTAGTGTGTCCTGCCACATCGAACAGGTTCTTGACAGCGTAAGGGATCCCGGCCAGCATCGGCAGCGGCTGGTTTTGATGTTTCAGACGATCGAGGCGATCGGCTTCCTGTAACATCCGATCCTGAGTGATAGCGGTCCAGGCATTGAGTGACGGATTATGCCGCTCAATCGCGGCCAGCGTGTGCCGGGCGATCTCGCGTGCGCTGAGATCGCCACGGGCCAGGGCCCGGGTCAGCTCGCCAATGGAAAGGGAGGCCAGATTCATGCTTTATACACTCCTGCCACTTCCAGGCGGTCATCCAGCGGAAACACCATCAGCGGCACCGCCATAACGGCAATGCGGTTGAACTGCACCTGCAGTTCAGCACGACGTGCATCGTCAAGCTCCAGCGCCAGCACCTGCTCCATCTGTGTGATATAGGCTGCCCAGTCGGGCGTCGTTGGTGTCATGCTCATCTCCTGTTTATTCTGTCAAAATCCGGCCGCACTGCCGTTGCTGCGCGGATCGAATGCCCCTTCGAGCATCCCGTTGATATGCCGAACAATGGCCCCGGCGTGGCCCACGGCTTCGCTGTAGTCAGGCAGCAGTTCGACCTCGTGTCCCAGTGCCCTGAGCGTGGCGACGGTGTCAGCGGAAAAACGGCCTTCCAGCTTGAGCGAGTCGGAAGCCTGGCCCCAGGTACGTCCCAGCAGCCAGCGGGGGGCGCTGACGGCCTGCTGCAATCCCATGCCCTGTACCACATGGCGGGTGAAAATCGCCGCCTGGGTCTGGGGCTGACCGTCTCCTCCCATGGATCCATAAACCATCGTCCGGCCGTCGTTCAGCCTGGCCGCGGCAGGGTTTAGCGTATGGAAGGGTTGCTTACCGGGCAGCAGCGCCAGCAGATGATCGGGATCGAGACTGAAGGCCGCACCGCGATTTTGCCAGGTGATGCCGGTACCGGGGAGCACCACGCCGCTGCCAAACTCGTGGTAAATGCTTTGAATAAAGGAAACTGCCAGCCCGCTGCTGTCCATGACCCCCATCCAGACCGTATCTCCCGGCCCTTTACCGCTGCCCCACGGTGCCGCCTGACTGATATCGATCTGTGCTGCCATCTGCTGCAGGCGATCGCTGTCGAGCAGCGTCTGCATCTCTTCGCGCATGTGCAGGGGATCGGTGATGTACTGGTCGCGCAGGCCAAAGGCCAGTTTGGTGGCTTCAACGATGCGATGCACGGTCTGGGCTTCGTCAGCCTCTGCCATCTGCAGGTGGTCGGTCATAGCGAGAATGGCCAGTGATACCACGCCCTGAGTGGGCGGGGTCATATTGAAGACCTCACCGTACTGGTGGCGAATACGCAGCGGTGTACGGCGTGCGGCGTGCTGACGGTTCAGGTCTTCCAGCGTCACGGGCATTCCCAGGTGTGACATTTCACTGGCCATCTGGCGAGCGAGCGGGCCGCGATAAAAGCTTTCCAGCCCCGCTTCCGCCAGATGAATCAGGGTGTTTGCCAGGTCTGGCTGGGTGAAGCGGCTGCCGCAGCGGGGGACCTCACCGTCGGGTAAAAAGGTGGCTGCGAAACCGGGCTGGTGTATCAGCTCTGCCTGTTTACTGGCGGTGGCATCGGCCTGAGAGGCGGTGACCGGGATGCCGTCGGCGGCATAGCGTATAGCATCGGCCAGCAGGCGCGGCAGGGTGCGCTGCACGCCGCCCATCTCTCGTGAGATTGTCAGTGCTTCAGCCCAGCCGCTGACGGTACCGGCCACGGTCAGCGCAGACTTCGGACCGCGATGGGGAATGGTGCTGCTGCCCTGGTAGAAATCGGGCGATGCCAGCGCGCCAGCCGCCCCGCTGGCATCAATGGCCACCGGATCGCCCTTAGGGGGGACGATCAGCCAGAAACCATCGCCTCCCAGTCCGTTCATATGGGGATACACCACCGCGATGGTCGCGGCGGCGGCCACCATCGCCTCAATGGCGTTGCCACCTTCACGCAAAATACTCAGTGCGCTCTCACTCGCCAGGTGGTGCGGCGTAACGGCCATCCCCAGAGGAGCCATATTGCTTTGATTCATTCGATTCCCGTCAATCGGATTACAGATGCGTTGACTAAAGCAATAGCCGTTCCAGTTTGTCGAGGATCAGGCTGTTACCAATTGAATATGTGTCGGCCAGCTCCGGTTTTGAGATAAAAGTTTGCTGATTTCTTTCCGCCAGCGTCCCCCGCTACAGACAGGCACGTTATTTGTATATCATTCTGAGGATGAAACAAACGTTACAGGGTCAACACCATGATGCAGCTTGATGAACGCCTGCGCAGTCAGTACGCGCAGCTTTCCCCCCAGGAACAGCGTATCGCTGATTTTGTTTTCGACCATTTCGATGATTTGATCAGCTACAACAGTGCCGATCTGGCACGCCTGAGCGGGGCGTCTAAAGCTACGGTCAGTCGCCTGTTTAAACGCCTGGGCTATGAAAAATATAAAGATATGCGCGATGAGCTGCGTACCTTGCGCCAGAGTGGGATGCCGCTGACGGACAACCGCGATGCGGTGCAGGGGAATACGCTGCTGGCACGCCATTACAAGCAGGAGATGGCCAACCTGACCCGGTGGGTTAACGGCATTGATGCCGGACATTTTGGTGAAGTCGTACAGGCGCTGGCAAACAGCAAACGCATTTTTATCATCGGGATGCGAAACGCCTATCCGGTTGCTCTGCATCTGCGCCAGCAGCTGTTACAGGCGCGGACTCAGGTTCAGGTTCTGCCGCAGCCGGGGCAGACGCTGTCGGAAGAGCTGGTGGATCTCACCCCGGAGGATCTGATGGTGGTGATGGCTTTTCGCCGCCGACCGCGCATTATCCGGCCGCTATTGCAGCAGCTACAGCATAACGGTATCCCGACGCTGGCGCTGTGCGAGCCTCAGGCGCAGGCGGTAATGACGCTGACGCGCTGGCAGCTCTGCGCCCCACTGGACAGCGTGTCGGCCTTTGACAGCTATGCGGCAGCCAACAGTCTGATCAACCTGCTGGCCAATGCGGTATTGCACGAAAGGTTAAGTGACGGACGCCAGCGTATACATCAGATTGCTGACCTCTACGGCCAGCTGGATGAGCTGGAACACCGCTAGTGGGGCACTGTTATGGTGCTTTGCATGATTTTGGGGCGCATTGCCGCGCCCCTTTTTATGGCCTTTTAACGGGCAGTCAGGTCAGGAACTGTCCTGCTTTCCCCGACTCTTTTAAGGTTAATAATCTGCTGCAGCAGGTTTTTTCTCACCCGGTATGCACCGGGCAGCAGAAATTTTTATCCCCTCTCACGCGCTGGCACATTAGTTGCAATTAAGTTCTTTAAGAATCTTTCGTTTCATGATGTATTAACCGGGGAAGTGAAGATGAAAAAAGGCTTATTTGCATTACTGGCAGGTGCCGTACTGTTTTCTCAGGCAATAGTGGCCCATGCCGACCAGCTGCAGGATATTGAAAAACGTGGCGTTATCCGCATTGCAGTCCCGCAGGACTTCCCGCCGTTTGGTTCGGTCGGCACTGATTTACAGCCGCAGGGCTACGACATTGATATGGCAAAGTACCTGGCGAAACAGATGAAACTTAAGTTGCAGCTGGTGCCGGTGACCAGCGCCAACCGCGTTCCTTATCTGCAGACGGACAAAGTGGACCTGGTGATCTCCAGCCTGGGCAAGAATCCGGAGCGCGAGAAAGTGATCGACTTCAGTCGCGCCTATGCGCCGTTCTTCCTCGGCGTGTTCGGGCCAAAAGACGGGGCGCTGAAAGAGGCTGCTGGCCTGAGTGGCAAATCCATCGGTGTCACCCGGGGGGCCGTTGAAGACATGGTGCTGACGGGGATCGCACCGAAAGACGCCCAGGTGAAGCGCTACGAAGACAATAACACCACGCTGTCGGCTTACCTTTCCGGTCAGGTGGAGTATGTTGCCACAGGCAACCTGGTGGTGGCCGCCATCGCCCGCCAGCAGGCAGATAAAGCCCCGGTCGCGAAATTTATGCTGAAAGACTCCCCGTGCTTCATCGGTATGAAGAAAAATGAGCCCGCGCTGAAAGCGAAAGTGGATGCTCTGATCGTACAGGCGATTAAGGATAAAACCCTGAACGGGCTTTCAGAGCAGTGGCTGAAGGCTCCGCTGCCCGCCGATCTCGGCGCGTAAGGGCTGACCAATGATTGGGCAACTGAATTTTCCTGCGCTGTGGCCCTTCTGGCCGGAATTACTTTCCGGCCTGTGGGTGACCATTCAGCTGACAGTAATGGCGACGGTAGGCGGCGTAGGGCTGGGCATTCTGGGGGCAGCGCTGCGCAGCGGCAGGCCTTCACTGTTCAGCCGCCTATGGGGCGTGTATGTCGAACTTATCCGCAATACGCCGTTTGTGGTGCAGCTGTTTTTTATCGTGTTTGGTCTGCCCAATCTCGGTCTGAAGCTGACCGCCGGCGAAGCGGCGCTGCTGGCCATGCTGATTAATCTCGGGGCCTACAGTACGGAAATAATCCGTGCCGGCATCCAAGTGACACCGAAAGGGCAGTGGGAGGCTGGACGCGTACTGGGCCTGACCCGCACGCAGACCTTTATCCGGGTGGTGCTGCCGCCGTCAATGAAGCGTATATATCCGGCGCTGGTCAGCCAGTGCATTATTGTGATGCTTGGCTCCTCGGTGGTATCTCAGGTCTCCTATGAGGAGCTGACCTTTGCCGCCAACCTGATCCAGTCGCGCACCTTTTTAAGTTTTGAGGTTTATCTGGTGACCACGCTGATGTATCTGGCGCTGTCGATTGCCATGCGTCAGCTGTTACTGGCCGCGGGGCGCAAGTGGTTTGGAGAGCAGCCATGATGACAACCTTTACTGACTGGGACATTCTGCGCAATCTGCTGCTGGCGGCCCGCTGGACCATCGCTCTGTCGCTGACGGCCTTTTTCGGCGGCACGCTGGTGGCAATGCCGCTGGTGATGGTGCGCCTGAGTGGGCGTCGCTGGCCAAACCGGATGATCCGCTGCTATATCGAACTGTTCCAGGGTACGCCGCTGCTGATGCAGCTCTTCCTGGCCTTCTTCGGCGTGGCGCTATTTGGCCTGGACGTGTCGCCGTGGACGGCGGCGTCGCTGGCGCTGACCTTCTACACCAGTGCTTTTCTGGTGGATATCTGGCACGGCAGCATTAAAGCCCTGCCGAAAGGGCAGTGGGAGGCGTGTCGCTGCCTCGGCCTGAGCTTTGGTCAGACGCTCTGGCGTGTGGTATTGCCACAGGCGCTGCGCGTGGGGATCGCCCCCACTGTCGGCTTTGCCGTCCAGGTGGTGAAAGGCACCGCGCTGGCTTCCATTATCGGCTTTATAGAGCTGACCAAGGCCGGCACCATTTTGAACAATGTGACGTATCAGCCTTTTAAAGTGTTCGGGTTAGTGGCCCTCGGCTATTTCCTGATGTGTTATCCGCTGTCACGCTACAGCCAGTATCTGGAGAAGAAATTCAATGCCGCTCATCACCATTAATCAGGTGCAGAAATACTATGGCGACAATCACGTACTGAAAGGCGTGGATCTCGACGTCGATATGGGTGAAGTGATCTCCATTATCGGCCGCAGCGGATCGGGGAAAAGCACCCTGCTACGCTGCATTAACGGGCTGGAAGGCTATCAGGAGGGCAGTATTAAACTCGGCGGGATGACCATTACCGATCGCGATGCCCAGGCGCGGGACATCAGCCGTTCCGTCGGGATGGTGTTCCAGAACTTCAACCTGTTCCCGCATATGACGGCGCTGGAAAACGTGATGCTGGCCCCCCGGCGGGTGCTGAAAAAGAAAGAGGCAGAATGCCGCGAACTGGCCGCCCGGATGCTGGAAAAAGTCGGTCTGGGCGACCGGATAGATTACTATCCTGCCAACCTCTCCGGCGGGCAGCAGCAGCGCGTGGCGATAGCGCGGGCGCTGGCCATGTCGCCCAAAGTGCTGCTGTGCGATGAGATCACCTCGGCGCTGGATCCGGAACTGGTGGGGGAAGTATTGAAAGTGCTGGAGCAGCTGGCAAAAGAGGGCATGACGCTGATCCTCGTAACACACGAAATGAATTTTGCCCGCGAGGTCGGTGACCGCGTGGTGTTTATGCACCAGGGGCGGGTGTGGGAGCAGGGCGACAGTAAAACCGTCTTCTCTGACCCGCAAACGAATGAATTAAAACAGTTTATCTCCTCGGTGCGTGGGCTTTAGGCTACTTTGTTTGTCATTTTGAACCTGGGCAGTGCTCAGAATCCTCACGTACGACGTGTACGCTCCGGTTCTTGCGCGCTGTCCGTGTTCAAACTGCCTGCACCAGTAACGCCTAAGGGGTTATTTCAATACAGGAATCGATGATGGATTTATCTACATTTACCCAGATTAACCCGCCGCAGCGCCTGCTGATGGGGCCGGGACCGATCAACGCCGATCCGCGCGTACTGCGTGCGATGTCCAGCCAGCTGCTGGGGCAGTACGATCCGGCGATGACGCAGTACATGAACGAAGTGATGGCGCTGTATCGCGGCGTGTTCCGTACCGAAAACCGCTGGACGATGCTGATCGACGGTACCTCACGCGCCGGAATTGAAGCGATCCTGCTGTCGGCGATCCGCCCCGGCGATAAAGTGCTGGTGCCGGTATTTGGCCGCTTCGGCCATCTGCTGTGCGAAATTGCCCGCCGCTGCCGTGCAGAAGTCCATACCATTGACGTGCCGTGGGGCGAGGTATTTACCCCGGACCAGATTGAAGACGCGATTAAAAAGGTCAGGCCACGGCTGCTGCTGACGGTGCAGGGGGATACCTCTACCACCATGCTGCAGCCGCTGGAAGAGCTGGGAGCAATCTGTAAAAAATATGGCGTGCTGTTCTATACCGATGCCACCGCTTCACTCGCCGGCAACAGGCTGGAAACTGACGCCTGGGGCCTGGATGCGGTCTCAGTCGGCATGCAGAAATGCCTGGGCGGGCCATCGGGGACCTCGCCGATTACCCTCAGCCCGGCGATGGAAGAGACGATCCGTAAGCGCAAATGCGTGGAGGCGGGGATCCGCACCGATGCTCATCAGGATGGTGATGACGAGATGATCTGGTCCAATTATTTCGATCTTGGCATGATCATGGACTACTGGGGCCCGGAGCGTCTTAACCACCACACCGAAGCGACCTCGGCGCTGTTTGGCGCGCGCGAGTGTGCCCGCCTGATCCTTGAGGAGGGGCTGGATAACGGCATCGCCCGCCACAAGCTGCACGGGGACGCGATGCTGAAAGGCATTCAGGGTATGGGGCTGGATACCTTCGGCGATCTGAGCCACAAAATGAATAACGTGCTGGGCGTGATGATCCCTCAGGGAGTGAATGGCGACCAGGTGCGCCAGCTGATGCTGGAAGATTTCGGTATTGAGATCGGTACGTCCTTCGGCCCGCTGATTGGCAAGGTATGGCGCATCGGCACGATGGGATATAACGCCCGTAAAGACTGCGTTATGCAGACCCTGAGCGCGCTGGAGTCGGTGCTGAATTATGTCGGTTTCCGCAGTACTCAGGGGGCGGCGATGCAGGCCGCCTGGGACCACTACAACGGGAGTCGCGGATGAGCGAGTGCCTGATGAATGCCACGGCCGCTGCCGCCGCTGCGGCGCGCGTCATGGCCCGCTGTGATGCACTGGCTGAAATCAGTGAAACCCCGGGTTACCTGACCCGCGTCTATCTTTCGCCGGAGCACCTGCGTGCGAATGCGATGGTCGGCAAGTGGATGAAAGCGGCTGGCATGCAGGTCTGGCAGGACAGCGTGGGCAATATCTGCGGGCGCTATGAAGGACAGCGTGAGGATGCGAAGGCGGTGCTGCTGGGTTCACATCTGGATACGGTACGCAACGCCGGGCGCTATGACGGCATGCTGGGCGTGCTGACGGCGATTGAAACGGTGCAGTATCTGCACGATCGCGGTCAGCGCCTGCCGCTGGCGGTCGAAATTATCGGCTTTGCGGACGAAGAGGGCACGCGCTTTGGTATTACCCTGCTGGGCAGCCGGGGCCTGACGGGTACCTGGCCAGCACACTGGCTCACCCATCCGGATGGCAACAGCATTACCGTCGGACAGGCGATGAAAGATATTGGCTTCAACCCCGATCTGCTATGGCAGGCGGCGCGCGACGTTGAGGATTTCGTTGCTTACCTGGAGTTACATATTGAGCAGGGCCCGTGCCTGGAGCAGGCGCAGCTGGCGCTGGGGGTCGTGACGGCAATTAACGGCGCGCGGCGCCTCAACTGTCGTTTTACCGGGGAGGCCGGACACGCCGGGACGGTGCCGATGAGCCACCGCAAAGATGCGCTGGCGGCGGCGGCAGAGTGGATGGTGTTTATCGAACAGCGCACACCGCAGCTGGATCCACAGCTGGTCGCGACGGTAGGAACCCTACAGTGCCAGCCCGGGGCGGTGAACGTCATTCCGGGAGAGGTGACGCTGACGCTGGACGTGCGCGGCCCGGAAGACCAGCTGCTGGCGGCGCTGCTGTCTGAACTGCTGGTTCAGGGAGAAGCCATTGCCCTGCGGCGTGGCCTGAGCTTCAGCGCAGAGGAGTATTACCAAATCCCGGCCACGCGCTGTGATGAAGGCTTACAGACTGCGCTGACGCAAGCCGTCGGCACCGTTCAGGGCCGCAGCCTGTCGCTGCCCAGCGGAGCCGGACACGATGCCATTGCCATCGCTGAACGCTGGCCGGTCGGGATGTTGTTTGTGCGCTGCGATCGCGGCATCAGCCACCATCCGGCGGAATCCGTGACCCCGCAGGATGTGGCTCTGGCCGTACAGGCTTACGTGCAGGCCGTGGCGGCGGTGGCCGAAAAATGAATCTGACGCAGTTCAACCAGGCCAGCGCTGACGAGGCGCAGCGTAGCATTGCGCACTGCGTGGCACTGCCTGAGTGGGCCGCGCGGCTGACGGATGCGCGGCCCTACGTCTCGCTGGCAGAGCTGCTGAAACAGGCGGACAGCGTGGCACAGCAGTGGGACAGTACCGCGCTGATGCGGGCACTTTCTGCTCACCCGCGCATTGGTGAGCGGGCAGCGGGCGGCGGAAAAGAAGCGGCCATGTCGGGTAACGAACAGGTCCTGGTGAACAGCGCCGATGCGGAACTTGCCCGGGCCTTACGCGCGGGCAATGCTGACTATGAACAGCGTTTTGGCCGGGTGTTTCTGATCCGCGCCAAAGGGCGCAGCGGCGAGCAGATCCTGGCCGAGTTACAGCGTCGCCTGAACAACGATATGCAGCAGGAGGAGCGCGAAGCGCTCGACCAGCTGCGTGAAATTACGCTTTTACGCCTGCAGGAGGCCTTCCGGTGAGCACTATTACCACGCATATTCTGGATACCGCGCGCGGGAAACCCGCCGTCGGCGTAACCATCGTCCTTGAACAGAAGGGCAGCGAAGGCTGGCAGCGACTTTCATCTGGCGTCACCAACGCCGACGGCCGGGTCAGCGATCTGACGCCCGACGGACTGGCTGCGGGCCGCTATCGCCTGACAGCCGCCATCGGCGACTATTTTGCCGCCGACGGGCGGGAAACGCTCTACGTCAACGCCCGGATCGACTTTGTCATTACCGCCCCCGGCAGCCACTACCATTTACCCTTTCTGATCACCCCGTGGTCCTGGTCCACCTATCGTGGGTCATAAACCGTACCTGTGACGGCAGCGGGTGGCCGGAAAGCCTCCCTGGGCGAACCCGCTTTTCCGGGCCGCCCGTCAACCTGCATAAAACGAAAAGGCATCATTATGAGCGTCAGGCCAGAAGATACGCGTTATCCGGCAGGCAAGGCTTTTGCCTGGGGTTTACAGCATGTGTTAACCATGTACGGCGGAATTATTGCTCCCCCACTGATTATTGGTTCAGCCGCCGGGCTGAGTGCCAGCGAGCTGGGTATCCTGGTGACGGCTGCGCTGTTTGTCAGCGGCTGCGCCACGCTGCTTCAGGCGCTGGGTATGCCCGGATTTGGTTCACGGCTGCCGCTGGTGCAGGGCGTCTCTTTTGCCGGGGTGGCTACCATGGTGACGCTGGTCACCAGTGAAGGCGGTCTGCCGGTGGTGTTCGGCGCGGTGATGGCTTCCTCGCTGCTTGGTCTGCTGATTGCCCCGCTGTTTGCGCATATCATTCGCTTTTTCCCCCCGGTGGTGACCGGGACGGTGATAGCGGTGATCGGCTTGTCGCTGATGCCGGTGGCGGCACGCTGGGCGATGGGGGGCAACCCTCATGCGGCAGGCTGGGGGTCAACCGACAATATCGGTCTGGCGGCGGTGACGCTGGTGATGGTACTGCTGTTAAATCGTCTGGGCAGTGCCGCGGTAAGACGGCTGGCGGTCCTGCTGGCAATGGCCTGTGGAACCGGTGTCGCCCTGTTCACCGGGCAGGCAAGTTTTGCCGGCGTGGCGCAGGGGGACTGGCTGGCTCTGCCGGGAGTGATGACCTTTGGCATGCCGGTATTTGATGTGGCGGCCATAGTCTCGATGACGCTGATTGTGCTGGTGCTGCTGACCGAAACCACCGCCGGACTGATAGCGATTGGCGACATTGTGGGTACGGATGTGGACGGAAAGCGCATCGCCCGTGGCCTGCGCGCCGATATGCTGACCAGCGCGCTGGCACCGCTGTTCAACTCCTTCCCACAGAGTGCCTTTGCGCAGAATATCGGGCTGGTGGCGATGACCGGGGTGAAGAGTCGCTTTGTGGTCGCGGCGGGGGGCGTCATTCTGGTGATTCTGGGTTTTTTACCGGTGCTGGGCAGAGTCGTGGCAGCCATACCGCTGCCCGTTCTCGGTGGAGCGGGTGTGGTGCTGTTTGGTACCGTGGCGGCCAGCGGCATTCGCACCCTGGCAAAGGTGGATTATAAAGACAATATGAACCTGGTCATTGTTGCCACCTCGATTGCCTTCGGCATGATCCCAATTGTCATGCCGACCTTCTACGATCAGTTTCCCGGCTGGGTGCGGACCCTTTTTCATTCCGGTATCAGCGCCGCCTGCCTGGTCTCGGTAACGCTGAATCTGCTGTTTAACCGGGTATCATCGGGACGAACGGAAAAAGCTGTGGCCCGCCCGTAGGGGCGGTCATCTGTTTCTGCCCGTCCGCCAGCGGTTTCACCAGCTGAAGCTATCCGCATCGCGCCACGCCGGGAACGTCTCGCGGTAGTCGCGCAGCGTCTCCAGCGACAGCGTGGCCTCCAGGCGTGCAGGCTGGTGCGGTTCACCTTCTGCCAGAATTTCACCCTGCGGGCTGATTATCCGGCTGTTACCGCTGTACTGATGGCCGTTTCCGTCGCTGCCCACGCGGTTGCACCCGGCGATATACGCCTGGTTTTCAATGGCGCGCGCCTGCAACAGCGTCTGCCAGTGCAGGGCGCGTGGCGCAGGCCAGTTAGCCACATACAGCGCCAGATCGTAATCATTTTGGTTGCGGGAGAACACCGGGAAGCGCAGGTCGTAACAGACCTGAGGCAGGATGCGCCAGCCGCGCCACTCAATCACCTCGCGGCGCTCCCCGGCCAGATAGTGTTCATGTTCTCCGGCCATGCGGAACAGATGGCGCTTGTCGTAGAAATGCACTTTGCCTTCCGGTTCGACAAGGAAGAAGCGGTTTACCGCCCCGTGCTCAACCTGAATGGCGGCGCTGCCCGCCACCATCGCATTTGCTGCACGGGCTTTCTCCTGCAGCCAGGCAATCACTTCAACTTCTGGCAGTGAACGGGTCGCCGCCTCCATGGCAAATCCGGTGGTGAACATTTCCGGCAGGATAATCAGGTCACGGCCCTGGATATCGGCCAGCAGGTCGTTGAAAAAGGCCAGGTTAGCCTGGCCGTCCATCCATACCAGCGGCTGCTGAAGAACAGTGATGTTTAAAGTTGACACAGGCGCTCCGCAGCAGCGTCCAGCGTGGCTTCCTGTTTGGCGAAGCACAGGCGGATCAGTTTATGAGGAAAGGCGTCGGCGCAGAACACCGACAGCGGGATGGCTGCCACGCCGACTTCTCTGGTCAGCCACTGGCAGAAGGCGACATCATCAAGATCGGAAAGGGCGCTGTAATCAGCCAGCAGGAAGTAGGTGCCTTCGCAAGGCAGGATCGTAAAGCGGCTGCCCGACAGGGCTTTCACAAAGCGGTCGCGTCGTGCCCGGTAGAATTCCGGCAGTTCCCGGTAGTGTTGCGGCTCCTGCGCCAGCATATCTGCCATCGCCAGCTGTGCCGGGGTATTCACCGAGAAGGTCAGATACTGATGTACCTTGCGTACTTCGGCGCTCAGGGCCGCCGGGGCCACGCAGTAGCCCACTTTCCAGCCGGTCATGTGAAAGGTCTTACCGAATGAAGACACGGCAATCGCGCGCGCGCGCAGTTCCGGGTGTGCCAGCACGCTGGCATGGCCGTTAGCGTCGAAGCAGATATGTTCATAGACCTCATCGCTCAGCACGTAAATCTCCTGCCGGGCAATGGCCTGCCAGAGTTGGGCGAAGTCGCTCTGCTGCCACACCGTGGCCGTCGGGTTATGCGGAGTATTCAGGATCACCAGGCGGGTACGCGCTGACAGCAAAGCGGAAAAGGCCTGCCAGTCGGGGCGAAACCCCGGGGGCTGAAGGGCGATGCGTTTCATCACGCCACCCGCGAGGGTCACGGCCGGTGCATAGCTGTCATAGCTGGGATCGAAGCAGATCACTTCATCCCCCGGACGCACCAGCGCAGTGATGGCGGCGAACAGGGATTCGGTAGCACCGGCCGTGACGGTGACTTCGGTGTTTGCATCGGGGGTGTGGCCATAAAGTTCAGCCGTTTTTTGGGCAATCGCCTCACGCAGCGGAGCCACGCCGGTCATCGGTGCATACTGGTTCGCGCCCTGGCTGACGTGATGTGCCAGGCGCTGTTGCAGATACAGCGGGCCGTCAAAGTCAGGAAACCCCTGCGACAGGTTGATGGCGTTGTACTGCTGCGCCAGTGCGCTCATCTGGGTAAAAATAGTGGTGCCCAGCGCAGGTAGCTTGCTTTCTGGGGTAAACGACGTCTGGCTCATATGACTCAACCCTTGTAGCACGTTTTTTCCCTGACTGTCTGAAGCTGCAAGGGCGGTGGTGCATTTCTCCCGGTCACTGCCTGTTGTAAGCTCCCCGGGACGCATCGATTTGCCGCCTTGCTGCAACCCCAGCGAGTGGGGGGAAATGGATGTTATTGCTGCCAATATAACACGGTGTTAGTATTTGGCAATCAAGACGCTTAGACGTCTATAATCATCCTTATCATCTTTCACACTAAGGAAAGAGATGACACAACGCTCTCAGTTAGATCAATTAGTTGATGCCTGTCACTGGATTGGCGAACGCGGCTGGGCACCGGCCACCGGCGGCAATATGTCCGTACGCCAGGACGCGCAGTTCTGCCTGCTGAGTGAGTCCGGCAAAGACAAAGGCAGCCTGACGCGCGACGACTTTATCCAGGTTGAGATCGTCAGCAATTGCGTTCCGTCCGGCCGTAAACCCTCGGCAGAAACCGGTTTGCATACGCTGATCTACCGTCTGTTTCCTGAGGCGGGTGCGGTGCTGCACACCCACACGGTGAACGCCACCGTCCTGTCCCGGGTGGAAAAAAGCGCAGCGCTGGTGTTACAGGGCTATGAAATGCAAAAGACGCTGGCCGGGCAGACTTCGCATCAGGGCAGTGTGGCGGTGGCGCTGTTCGATAACGATCAGGATATTGCCGGGCTGTCACAGCGTATTGCGCAGTTTGCTGGGCATACGCCGCTGCGTTATGGTTTCCTGCTGCGCGGCCACGGACTGACCTGCTGGGGGAAAGACGTGGCCGAAGCACGTCGTCATCTTGAAGGGCTGGAGTTTCTCTTCCAGTGTGAATTACAACGCCGCATCCTGGAGAAATCATGATCCGCGCCATCGTCACCGACATTGAAGGGACCACCAGCGATATTCGCTTTGTCCATAACGTTCTGTTTCCTTATGCGCGGCAGCATCTGCCGGACTTTATTGCGGAACATCACTCACAGCACGCTGTGGCACAGGTGCTGGACGATCTGCGTACCGAGATTAATCAGCCGCAGGCCAGCAATGATGACCTGGTCGCCGTGCTGTTCGGGTTTATGGATCAGGACCGAAAATCCACCGCGCTGAAGGCGCTGCAGGGCATGATCTGGCGCGCGGGTTACGAGAACGGCAGCTTTACCGGTCATCTCTATGCTGACGTGCTGCCGGCGTTAAAACAGTGGCAGCAGCAGGGCATCGCGCTGTATGTTTATTCATCTGGCTCCGTTGCTGCGCAGAAATTGTTATTTGGCTACAGCGACGCAGGTGATATCACTGGGCTGTTTAGCGGCTACTTTGACACCCACGTCGGCGCCAAACGTGAGAGGGAGTCTTACCGCAACATTGCCAGCCAGATTGGTTTACCTGCAGAGGAACTGCTGTTCTTATCCGATATTCATCAGGAGCTGGACGCGGCGCAGGATGCAGGCTGGAAGACCGTGCAGTTAATACGCGGCGACGCGGATGCTGAGAGCCGTCATCGCCAGGTGGCAGGTTTTGATCAGATTAACCAGGAACTGTTGAACTCATGAGCGCACTGACTATTTTTACCGATACCGAAGCGACCACCCCGGTGTGGCACAGCACTGACGCCGCCGCAATCGCTGAAAAACTGAAGGCAAAGGATGTGCGTTTTGAACGCTGGGAAGCAGACCGCGATCTGGGTGAAAACCCGGATGCGGACACCGTGATCAAAGCGTACCAGCATGCAATCGATCGTCTGGTGGCAGAAAAAGGTTATCAGAGCTGGGATGTGATCAGCATGCGTGCGGACAACCCGCAGAAAGAAGTGCTGCGCACTAAGTTCCTCTCTGAGCATACCCACGGGGAAGATGAAGTTCGTTTCTTTGTGGAAGGGGCCGGACTGTTCTGCCTGCACCTTGACGGGCATATCTATCAGATCTTATGCGAGAAGAACGATCTGATTTCAGTCCCGGCAGGCACGCCGCACTGGTTCGATATGGGCTCGTCCCCTAATTTTACTGCTATCCGTATTTTCGACAATCAGGAAGGCTGGGTGGCGAAGTTTACCGGCGATACTATCGCTGATGCTTATCCGCGCTTACCGTAATACCCGTCATTCTTCAGGCTGCAGCGGCGTTGGCTGCAGCCGCTCGCCCTGGTCACATAGTGATCTATGCTCCCAGGGACTCGCCGCTTTGCCGCCTTGCTGCAACCCGAATAATTTAGGGTATTATTTTCCGTCATTCTTCAGGCTGCAGCGGCGTTGGCTGCAGCCGCTCGCCCTGGTCACATAGTGATCTATGCTCCCAGGGGACTCGCCGCTTTGCCGCCTTGCTGCAACCCGAATAATTTAGGGTATTATTTTCCGTCATTCTTCAGGCTGCAGCGGCGTTGGCTGCAGCCGCTCGCCCTGGTGAGACCCCTTAACGACGCGGCTGAAATTCGCCCGCCTTTACCTGGGCCGGGGTGACCACGCCAGTATCCAGCACCCAGCCGCTAATCAGGGCGGCGGGTGTGACGTCAAACGCCGGGTTGTACACCTGTGCATCCTCCGGTGCCCACTGCACATCACCAAAGCTGCCGGCAACGCCCGTCACTTCGCGCCCGGCGCGCTGTTCAATCGGGATGGCATCGCCGTCCGGGCATTCGCGATCCAGCGTGGTATGCGGTGCCGCGACGTAGAACGGAATGTCGTGATATTTCGCCAGCACCGCCAGGCTGTAGGTGCCGATTTTATTCGCCACGTCACCGTTAGCGGCAATGCGATCCGCCCCCACCCAGACAGCATCAACCTCTCCCCGGGCCATCAGGCTGGCGGCCATCGAATCACAGATTAACCGGTAAGGGACGCCCAGTTCGCCTAATTCCCACGCCGTCAGGCGTCCGCCCTGTAATAGCGGTCGGGTTTCATCCACCCATACCTGGCTGACCTTGCCTTCCGTCCAGCCGCGGGCGATAACACCCAGCGCGGTGCCGACGCCTGCCGTGGCCAGCCCGCCGGTGTTGCAGTGGGTCAGCAGGCGGCTGCCGGGGGTAATCAGGGCGCTGCCGGCGGCGGCAATGCTGTCACACAGGGCTTTATCCTCATCAATCAACCGCAGTGCTTCTGCCCCCAGCGCGCTGACAAAATCATCCTGGGCCAGCGCCAGCTTCATGCGATCCAGGTTATTCATCAGATTCACCGCTGTCGGACGCGCAGCACGCAGCACCTCCAGCGCCTTCGCCAGTGCCGGTCTGGCCATGCCGTTTTCAGCCAGCAGTGCCAACAGCAGGCTGGCCGACAGGCCGATCAGCGGTGCGCCGCGGACCCGCAGCGCTTTAATATGGCTCACCAGTTCGGCAACATCCGGCGTCGGGCACCAGACTTTCTGCTGTGGCAGGGCCTGCTGGTCAAGGATCCAGAGCTGATTGTCACGAACCTGTAAACTGGTGGTGCTGAGTGTTTGCATGAGTTAAATCCCGGTTGCTTTAATGCGTCATATTGTGCCAACATGGCTGACGGATGTATAGACGTCTGAACGGCTTATTACAACGAAACATGTCTTATTTTGGGGGTCAGGTCAATGTCGCAATACCGTACGTTCACCGCAGCGGATGCCGTGGAATATGCCCGTCAGTTTGGCGGCGTGGATAATCCCCAGTCTCTGGTTGATTCGCAGGAAGTGGGCGATGGTAATCTCAACCTGGTATTTAAGATTTTTGATACTTCAGGCGTCAGCCGGGTGATCGTCAAACAGGCGCTACCTTATGTGCGCTGTGTGGGCGAATCCTGGCCCCTGACCCTTGACCGCGCAAGGCTGGAAGCCGAAGTGCTGATTGAACATGGCAAATTTTGCCCGCAGCACACGGTCAATATCCTGCATTATGACCCGGAGCTTGCGGTCATGGTTATGGAAGATCTGTCAGATCACGCTATCTGGCGGAGTGAGCTGGTGAACGGTGTTGAATATCCGCAGGCGGCAGGGCAGTTGGGGGAGTATCTGGCACAGACCCTGTTCCACACCTCCGATTTTTTCCAGCATCCGTATAAGAAAAAAGCGGACGTGATCCGTTTTACTAACCCGGAGCTGTGCGATATCACCGAAGAGCTGTTCTTCAACGAGCCATATGAAGTGCACGAGCGCAACGCGTATCCGCGTGAGCTGGAGCCGCTGGCAGAATCTTTGCGTGACGATGCTGAACTGCGGGTGGCGGTCGGGGGCCTGAAGCACCGGTTTTACTGCCATGCCGAAGCGCTGCTGCACGGAGATGTGCACAGCGGTTCAATCTTCGTGGCAGACAACCGTCTGAAGGTCATTGATGCAGAATTTGGTTTCTACGGCCCGATGGGCTTTGATATCGGCAGTGCGCTGGGCAATCTGTTGATCAGCTACTGTGCTGCACCGGGGCTGCTGCCACCGAGGGAAGCAGCAGCCGCGCGTGAAAATCGCCTTAACGACGTGCGCGACGTGTGGCGGAGCTTCAGCGATCGCTTCCTTGCCCTGGCGGCAGAAAAGAGCCGGGATCGGGCGCTGGCGGTGTCAGGCTATTCGCAGGCGTTTCTGCGTAAGGTCTGGAGCGATACCATTGGCTACTGCGGTACTGAGCTGATCCGCCGTACCGTGGGCATGTCGCAGGTGGCGGATATTAAGAAGATTGACGATGATGCGATGCGTGTTGAATGCGTGCGTCAGGCGATAACGCTGGGTCGCAGTCTGATCCTGCTGGCTGACCATATCCCGGACAGTGAAGCGCTGATTGCGCGTATCCGTCAGAACGGATAACGGCAGGGGCCGATCGTTGACGATCGGCCTCCCGGGTTAAACGCTATGCCGCTTCAATCTTTCGCGGCAAAACGTCCCCTCTGATCGGCTGGGTCGCCAGCGCATCGGCAGCAAACTCATCGACGTTAATGGAGCGCAGGCGGCTGGCTTCGGCACGGACCAGTACGTCGGCCTCTTCCTGAGTCACCCATCCTTTTTGCAGTCCTTCAGCCGCCAGCGCATCCAGGCGGGTAAATGACAGATGTTTTTTCTGCTGTTTACACAGACGATCGTGAATAACTTCAGCGGCCATCACATGCTGCAACGCCTCTTCCAGCTGGCCCGCCGGGTTATGCTCGCTTGGCGTCAGGTACTGGCCGCGCCCCAGGCGGGTGCGGGTGGCTGACGGTACCTGCAGGATCTTCGCCAGCTGGTGGTCAAGACGGTCAGACGGTGCCCGGCTGTGACGACCGGTCGGGAACACCACCAGGCGGACCAGGCCCGCAACAATGCGGTTCGGGAAGTTACGCAGCAGGTCGTCAATGGCGGTTTCCGCCTGGTTCAGTGCATCCTGAACGCCCCAGTGCAGCAGCGGCAGATCGGCTTCGTTGCGGCCCTCATCTTCATAACGCTTCAGCGCGGCCGACGCCAGATAGAGCTGGCTCAGGACATCACCCAGACGTGCGGAGATGCGCTCACGGCGCTTCAGACTGCCGCCCAGCACCGACATCGAGACATCCGACAGCAGCGCAAGGTTCGCACTGATGCGGTTCAGATGCTGGTAGTAGCGACGGGTGGCATCGCGTGTCGGGGAGGTGCTGGTCAGCCCGCCGGTGATGCCCAGCCAAAGGCTACGCATTGTATTGCAGCCCACGTGGCCGATATGGCTGAACAGTGCCTTATCAAACGCGGTAAGATCGTGATTCTGTGCGGCAGCCATCTCGGCCAGCACGTAGGGATGGCAGCGGATCGCCCCCTGACCAAAGATAATCATACTGCGGGTCAGGATGTTTGCCCCTTCCACGGTGATGGCAATGGGGGCTCCCTGATAGGCGCGGGCGAGGAAGTTACTGTTGCCCAGCATAATGCCTTTGCCTCCGGCAATATCCATCGCATCCACAATCGCCCGCTGACCGCGGTGGGTACAGTGATATTTTACAATAGCCGACAGCACCGCCGGTTTTTCGCCGAGCATGATGCCGCTGGTGATCAGCGTTGCCGCTGCATCCATCACATAGGCGTTGCCCGCAATGCGCGCCAGCGGTTCCTCAATGCCTTCCATTTTACCAATCGACAGGCGGAACTGACGGCGAATATGGGCATAGGCACCAATGGCCAGCGCAATGCTTTTCAGGCTGCCGGTCGAATTAGAGGGCAGAGTGATCCCCCGCCCTACTGACAGGCATTCAACCAGCATCCGCCAGCCCTGTCCGGCCATTTCCGGGCCGCCGATAATATAGTCGATGGGCACAAAGATATCGTTACCGCGCGTGGGGCCGTTCTGGAACGGGACGTTGAGCGGGAAGTGACGCTGACCAATTTCGACGCCCGGCGTCTGGGTGGGGATCAGCGCACAGGTAATCCCCAGCTCTTCCGTGTCGCCCAGCAGGCGATCGGGATCGGAAAGTTTAAATGCCAGGCCCAGCACGGTGGCGACAGGAGCTAAGGTGATGTAGCGTTTGTTCCAGGTGAGGCGCATTCCCAGCACCTCTTCACCCTGCCAGTTACCCATGCAGACCACCCCGGTATCCGGAATGGCACCGGCATCCGAACCCGCTTCCGGGCTGGTGAGGGCAAAGCAGGGGATCTCCTGGCCGCGTGCCAGACGGGGCAGGTAATGATCTTTCTGGGCGTCGGTACCGTAATGCTGCAACAGCTCGCCAGGCCCGAGGGAGTTAGGGACGCCCACGGTGATAGCCAGAATACCGGAAACCCCCGCCAGTTTTTGCAGCACCCGCGCCTGAGCGTAGGCTGAAAATTCCAGTCCGCCATACTCTTTCTTGATGATCATGGCGAAGAAGCGATGCTGTTTCAGATAGGCCCACAGTTCGGGGGGCAGGTCGGCCATTTCATGGGTGATCTGGAAATCGTTGGCCAGACGGCAGGCCTCTTCCACCGGACCGTCAATAAACGCCTGCTCTTCAGGCGTCAGGCGCGGCTGCGGATACGCATGCAGTTTTTTCCAGTCCGGGGTACCACGGAACAGATCGCCTTCCCACCAGGTGGTCCCGGCATCAATGGCTTCTTTCTCCGTGCGCGACATCGGTGGCATTACCTTCTGGAAGGTGGCCAGTGTCGGTTTAGAAAACAGCGCACGGCGCATCGACGGCAGCGTGAACGGTAGCAGGATCAGTGCCAGCGGTACCAGCAGCCACAACGTCCACAGCCCGGCGATGCCGAAGGCCGCCGTCCAGATAAGCAACACTGCGCTGGCAGCCATCAGGCTGACGCGGTGATAAAACAGGGCACCGATCAGCACGATCGTCGCCACAACACTGAGAACCATCATAACGTGTGCTCCGTAAGTAGTAAGAGGTCTGACCTGTTGGTTATATGTTTAGATTACCCCGACGCCAGGTGCAATCTGTTTACATAATAATTACAACCTAGCTCACAAAGCGGGGGCACGAAGCGTTAATCCTTTCGCCCCTCAGGGAGATCGCTTCCCGGCTCTCTGGCAACTTGGTAAACTCCGGCAGTAACTCTTTCCTAAAAAGGACACCCCTATGTATCAGGACATCATTCGCGCCGAGCTGAACGAAGCGGCAGACACGCTGAATAAATTTCTAAGTGAAGAGGCAAACATCGACGCGATCCAGCGTGCGGCCGTTTTGCTGGCTGATTCATTTAAAGCGGGCGGGAAGGTCCTCTCCTGCGGTAACGGCGGTTCTCACTGTGATGCAATGCACTTCGCGGAGGAACTGACGGGCCGCTATCGTGAAAACCGCCCGGGCTACCCGGCGATTGCCATTTCTGATGTCAGCCACCTGTCCTGCGTTAGTAACGACTTTGGCTACGATTTTGTGTTCTCCCGCTATATCGAAGCGGTCGGGAGCGCCGGGGATGTTCTGCTGGGGATTTCTACCTCCGGTAATTCCGCCAACATTATTAAAGCCGTAGAGGCCGCGCGTGCGAAAGGGATGAAGGTGATCACCCTGACCGGCAAAGACGGCGGAAAAATGGATGGAGTGGCAGACGTGGAGATCCGCGTGCCGCACTTCGGCTATGCCGACCGCATCCAGGAAATTCACATCAAAGTGATCCATATTCTGATGCTGCTCATCGAAAAAGAGATGGTCGCTTAATCCCCTTCATCCTTCACGCCGCAGGTGCGTTGGTTGCTCTCGTGAACCCCGGTCACTTACTCGTGTAAGCTCCCGGGGATTCACGCGTTTGCCGCCTTCCTGCAACGTGAAATCCATTGGGGATAGAATCTATTTTCACGAGGTAATCCTGTGTGCGAACTATTAGGGATGAGCGCGAATGTCCCGACGGATATCTGTTTTAGCTTTACCGGGCTGGTGCAGCGCGGGGGCGGGACGGGGCCGCATAAAGACGGCTGGGGCATTACCTTCTATGAAGGGAAAGGCTGTCGCACCTTTAAAGATCCGCAGCCCAGTTTCCAATCACCGATTGCCCGTCTGGTGCAGGACTACCCGATTAAATCCTGCTCAGTGGTGGCACATATCCGCCAGGCGAACCGGGGCGAGGTGTCGCTGGAAAATACGCATCCGTTTACCCGCGAACTGTGGGGGCGTAACTGGACTTACGCGCACAACGGGCAGCTTACAGGCTATAAAAACCTGGATACCGGTCCGTACCGTCCCGTTGGCGAAACGGACAGCGAACTGGCCTTCTGCTGGTTGCTGCATAAGCTGACCACCCGTTATCCCCGCACGCCGGGTAACTGGCCGGCGGTATTCCGCTACATTGCGGAGCTGGCGGGAGAGATGCGTGAAAAAGGGGTGTTTAACATGCTGCTGTCAGACGGGCGGTACCTGATGGCATTCTGCTCGACCAATCTTTTCTGGATCACCCGGCGTGCGCCGTTCGGCAAGGCCAAACTTCTGGATCAGGACGTGGAAATTGATTTTCAGAAGCAGACCACGCCAGATGACGTGGTCACGGTTGTTGCCACTCAGCCGCTGACGGCGAATGAAACCTGGCACAAGATTGAGCCAGGTGAGTGGGCACTATTTTGCCTGGGTGAGCGCCAGGGCTGATTCCGGTGCGCCTGGGCTGGCCATCATTGGTCGGCCCAGTACGTACTTGCCGGCGCTCACGCTGACCGACGGCGGCTGTTTCGTCTGCACGAACTGTGCATAGCCCGGCTGCAGCTGCTTCCAGAAATTGATATAGGTGGAGTAGCGGTGGCGCTGCATATTGCTTTCCGTCATGCGGAACGGATAGATGCTGACCTCAACGCGCGGCTGGCCGTTTCGTAACGCGGCTTCCACATAGTGATAAATCTCGTCCATATAGGCGTCGGTCATGGCATAGCAGCCCACGGACACGCAGTTGCCGTGGATCATCAGGTATTTACCCTGATAGCCCTGCTGACGATCGTACTCATTCGGGAACCCGACGTTAATCGCGCGATAAAAGCGGCTGTCAGGCTTGAGCTGTGAAAGCCCTACGCTGTAAAACCCTTCCGGACTTTTGAAGTCGCCCTGAACACGCTTTGGCCCGAGTCCGCCGGAAAAATTACAAATGCGGTAACTGTTCAGCAGGCGGTATTCATTACCGATCTTGCCGTAGAGTTCCAGCGTGCGCTCTTCTTTGAAGATTTGCAGGTACACGGGGGTGCCAATTAATTGTTTCTTTAACTCTTTGCTTACCGGGGCCAGGGGTGTAACCGAATCCGGTACGCTGGCAAAGACAACGGCTGGCAGAAAAATCATCGCAAACAGCAGTGCGATTTTGCCCATTCTGGTTCCCTTGAAATGTAGGGTTGGAAGCAACGCCGGAGGCGTCTGTTGACGTGCAATATCGGACAATTCCGCTATCGCTGCGTCACCTTAGCATTGTCTATTTTTTTATCAAGACAGGGAAGAACAAAAACCTTTTTTTATGCGTGTTTTGCTGTGCATTGAACTCTGGTAATTTAACTGTATACTTATCCAGTATTGTCGGAGGGGGCTATGCGTAAAATCATTCACGTGGATATGGACTGCTTTTTTGCCGCCGTGGAAATGCGCGATAACCCCAGCCTGCGCGACATTCCAATCGCCATCGGCGGCAGTGAAAAGCAGCGCGGCGTGATCAGCACGGCCAACTACCCGGCGCGAAAATATGGCGTACACAGCGCCATGTCGACGGCGATGGCGCTCAAGCTCTGCCCGCATCTGACAGTGGTGCGTGGCCGCTATGATGCCTATAAAGAAGCCAGCGCCCATATCCGTGAAATATTCTCCCGCTATACCTCTCTGATTGAACCGCTCTCGCTGGATGAAGCCTATCTGGATGTCACCGACAGCCCGCACTGCCAGGGTTCCGCTACGCTGATTGCGCGTGAAATCCGTGACACCATTCAGCAGGAGCTTAACCTCACTGCATCTGCCGGCATCGCGCCCATCAAATTTCTCGCCAAAATCGCCTCCGATATCAATAAGCCCAACGGTCAGTTTGTGATCACGCCGCCCGAGATGTCGGATTTCCTGCTTGGCCTGCCGCTGGCGAAGATCCCCGGTGTGGGAAAAGTGACGGCGCGAAAGCTGGAAGAGCTGGGGCTGACCACCTGCGCGGATGTGCAGAAAACCGACCTGGCGAGGCTACTGAAGCGTTTTGGTAAGTTTGGCCGCGTGCTTTGGGAGCGCTGTAACGGCATCGACGAACGAGAAGTGATTACCTCACGTGAACGGAAATCGCTGGGTGTTGAGCGGACGCTGTCGGAAGACATCCATCATTGGGATGACTGCCTGACGATCATCGACCTGCTATACGACGAGCTGGCGCGGCGGCTGGATAAAATCAAACCTGACCGGCAGATTGCCCGGCAGGGGGTCAAACTCAAGTTTAACGATTTCCAGCAGACGACCCAGGAACATGTCTGGCAGGTACTGAATAAGGACGATTTGATTGCGATTGCACGGAAAAGCTGGGATGAGCGTCGCGCAGGTCGCGGCGTCAGGCTGGTGGGGCTGCATGTCACGCTGCTTGATCCCCAGATGGAAAGGCAGCTGCTGTTGGGACTGTAAATATGCCACAGGAAGCGGGCGAAAAAATAGCGGCTGCAGGAAGGATCCGGGCGGATCGGCTGTTCGATCCGCCCGTCACATCCGGTATTACTTCACCGGGATCGCTTTCAGCAGTGCGGTCAGCAGCTGCCAGTAAAGCCCGACGCTGGCAATATGTACCTGCTCATCCGGCGAGTGTGGCCCGGTGATGGTCGGTCCAATCGAGACCATATCCATCTGCGGATAGGGCTCTTTAAACAGACCGCACTCCAGACCTGCGTGGATAACCTGAATGTTCGGGGTTTTATCGAACAGTTTTTCATAGGTTTCACGCACCAGCGCCATGACCGGCGAACTGGCGTCCGGCTGCCATCCCGGGTAGCTGCCTTTGGCAAGGGTTTTCGCGCCGGCCAGCTGGCCCAGTGCGGTGAGCATTTCCACCACATACTCTTTACCGCTGTCGATCAGGGAGCGGATCAGGCAGTTAATTTTTGCTTCATTGCCTTCAAATGTCACCACGCCCACGTTCAGGGAGGTTTCTACCACCCCTTTCATGACGTCAGACTGACGGATCACGCCGTTCGGGGTGCTGTTCAGCAGGGCGATAAAGCGGTCACGGCTGGTGTTGTTCAGCGCCTGAGGAGCCTGCGCCAGGTCTTCCACCACCACGGCGATATTTTTTTCTTTCAGGCCCAGCTCATTTTGCAGTGTCAGCAGATAGCCTGCCGCCAGGGACTTTAGCTTGTCGAGGCTGGCAGGCGAAACCGCCAGCGTGGCAAACGCCTCACGCGGAATCGCGTTGCGCAGCGTACCCCCGGCAAAGTCAACCAGACGCAGGTCGAGTTCTTGCGCATGCGTAAACAGGAAGCGCGCCAGCAGCTTATTCGCGTTACCCAGCCCGACATGAATATCACAGCCGGAATGTCCGCCTTTCAGGCCTTTCAGCGTCAGTTTGACCGTCTGGTAGTCTGCCGGAACCGCTTCATGGGTCAGGGGCAGGGTGCTGGTGAAGTCGATGCCTCCCGCACAGCCCATGTAGATCTCACCTTCCTCTTCGGAGTCGGTGTTGATCAGAATATCGGCCTGCAGCCAGCCGGCCTGCAAGCCGAATGCACCCGCCATACCGGTCTCTTCGGTCATGGTCAGCAGCACTTCCAGCGGGCCATGCTCCAGGCTGCTATCAGCAAGTACCGCCAGTGTAGAAGCCATGCCAATGCCATTATCGGCACCCAGCGTGGTGCCGCGTGCTTTCACCCACTCGCCATCTATCCACGGCTGAATCGGATCTTTCGTAAAGTCATGCACCGTATCGTTATTTTTCTGCGGCACCATATCCAGGTGTGCCTGCAGGGCCACGGGCTTACGGTTTTCATAACCCGGCGTAGCCGGTTTACGGATCAGGATGTTACCCACCTGGTCGCGCTCATTCCATAAACCCTGCTCCGTCGCCCAGGCGATGATATGGGCTGCTAACTCTTCTTCGTGATAAGAAGGGTGGGGAATGGAGCAGATTTTGGCAAAAATATCCCACAGCGGCTGTGGGGATAATTGAGACAATTCAGACACGATAACTCTCCTGTGTCAGCATCACCTGGCTGCCGTAATGGCAGGGGGGATGCCTTGATATCGGTTGGGAAAACTCCCGCCAGCGAATCTGACGCGATGGCAAAAGAATATCACCGATTTCTGGCTCATGCTCACGCTGCCCCAGGAAAAATGGGCTGACAGGGCGCAGCGGGCTGGTTTTTAGTGCTTCAGATCACTATAATTTCGCGCAACCGCTCCCCTTGCACAATTTTTAAGCCAATTTTACTGGCCGGGATCCTTTTAATGAGTGAAAAATACATCGTCACCTGGGACATGCTGCAAATTCATGCCCGTAAACTGGCCGAGCGCCTGCTGCCTGCCGACCAGTGGAAAGGCATTATTGCTGTTAGCCGTGGGGGGCTGGTTCCTGCCGCCTTACTGGCGCGTGAACTGTGCATCCGCCATGTTGATACCGTCTGCATCTCCAGCTACGATCACGACAATCAGCGCGAAATGACCATCCTGAAACGTGCCGAAGGCGACGGAGAAGGCTTCATCGTGATTGATGACCTGGTTGATACCGGGGGCACCGCGCAGGCAATTCGCAATATGTACCCTAAAGCGCATTTCGTGACCATTTTCGCTAAACCAGCCGGTCGGCCGCTGGTGGATGATTATGTTATTGATATCCCGCAGAACACCTGGATTGAACAGCCATGGGATATGGGCATTGCCTTTATTCCTCCGCTGGTGAAGGGCTGATACCTTTCCCCTCTCTTCAGCGCTATTTAGCCTGTTCAGATCAAACCGTGCCCGATTCTGTCGGGCACGTCTGTTTTTACCCTTCGCGTCAATCTCCTGGCTACGGTAGACTCATTTTCTACCCGTACGCCGGAGGAAATCCCTGTTATGTCGCCGAAAAATCTCAGCGAAGAACTCTTCAAGCCGCGTTTCAAACACCCGGAAACCTCATCGCTGGTCCGACGTTTGCATCACCATCGCCCGTTGAGCATTCACTCTGCGCTGGATGGTGAAACCCATGCCGGCTGGTATCGCATGATCAACCGCCTGCTGTGGACGTGGCGCGGCCTGTCACCGCAGGAAGTGAGCGAAGTGCTGGCGCGTATTGCCGTCAGCACCGTAGAGCATACCGACGACCAGCTGCTGGATACGGTGATTGGCTATCGCGGCGGTAACTGGATTTACGAATGGTCGACTCAGGCGGCGCAGTGGCAGCAAAAAGCCAGCGAGTGCGAAGACGATCTGCTGGCGGGCCAGCACTGGCTGCATGCTGCCCATCTTTACAGCGTGGCGGGTTACCCCCACCTGAAAGAGGACGAACTGGCCGAACAGGCTCAGCTGCTGGCCAGCCGGGCTTATCAAGAGGCCACTCACCGCCTGCCTGGTGAGCTGAAAGAGCTGGAGTTTGCCATCGAGGGTGGCAGCCCGGTGACCGGTTTCCTGCATATGCCTCCAGAGGTGAAAGCCCCTTATCCGACGGTGCTGCTGTGTGGCAGCCTGGATGCGTTGCAAAGTGACCATTACCGGTTGTTCCACGATTATCTTGCGCCGCGTGGCATCGCGATGCTGACGCTGGATATGCCCTCGGTGGGCTTCTCTTCCAAGTGGAAGCTGACCCAGGACTCCAGCTTCCTGCATCAGCAGGTGCTGCGCCAGCTGGAGAATGTGGCCTGGGTGGATCACACCCGGGTGGCGGCCTTCGGTTTCCGTTTTGGTGCCAATATTGCGGTCAGGCTGGCCTATCTGGAAAGCCAGCGTCTGCGGGGCGTGGCCTGCCTGGGACCGGTGGTACACAGTCTGTTAAGCAATACCAATTTGCAGGACCGCGTGCCCGAGATGTATATGGATATGCTGGCCAGCCGCCTGGGAATGTCCGGCTCCTCAGACAGTGCGCTGCGTACTGAACTGAGCCGCTTCTCGCTGAAGATTCAGGGCCTGCTGGGCCGCCGCTGTTCGACCCCGATGTTGTCAGGATACTGGGCCCACGATCCGTTCAGCCCGGAAGAAGAATCGCGCCTGATCGCGAACTCCTCGTCTGCCGGGCGGCTGTTAAAAATTAATACGTCTCCGGCGATGGCGAACTTCGATAAAGGGCTGCGCGATATTTGTGACTGGCTGGCGCAGCGGCTGGACGAGTGAGTTGCTAATATTCAATAGTTTGCTACAACTATAAGCTTAACTAAGGAGTTTAAACGATGACGTTACCGAGTGGACATCCGAAGAGTAGGCTGATTAAGCGCTTTCACTCTTTAGGTCCTTACATCCGTGAAGGCAAATGTGAAGGCGAGCGCTTCTTCTTTGACTGCCTGGCAGTTTGCGTCAATGTGAAACCTGAACCGGAGTTACGTGAATTCTGGGGCTGGTGGATGGAGCTGGAAGCACATTCAGACCATTTCACTTATGAGTATCACTTTGGGCTGTTCGATAAAGAAGGCAACTGGAAGCCGGGTGCGGTGAAGGGTAAGGATAATAATGCCCGCGTTGAAGAGACGTTACGTAACTTCCATGTGCGTTTAAAAGCACAGCTGGCGGAAATAGAGCTGGGGCTCATCCCGGCCGACGGCTTCGCTGACCAGCCGGTTAAGCTGACTGAATAACACACTCAGCGCAGAATAAGGAAAAGGCTGGATTGCTCCAGCCTTTTTTTTAGACACATAACGAGGGGTAGCGCTTAACCCGCTGCCGCAGTGGCGTGTTGCAGCGAGTGTGGCATCAGAACTGGTACATCACACCAACGGCAACGATATCGTCGGTATTCAGTCCCAGCTTATTGTCATCATTCAACAGGTTAACCTTGTAATCGACGAAGGTAGACATGTTTTTATTGAAGTAATAGGTGGCACCGATATCAACGAATTTATACAGGTCAGCATCACCAATGCCATTTTCCATATCTTTAGCTTTGGTCTGCACGTAAGCCAGTGATGGACGCAGGCCCCAGTCAAACTGGTACTGAGCGACCACTTCAAAGTTTTGCAGTTTATTCACGTAGCCTGATACTGACGACGTGGTGCCGTTTGCCGCGGTAAACGTTGCACCGCTGTTGATCGGGTTCATGTTGCGGGTTTCAGCATAGGTGCTCGCAAGATACACACCGTTTGCATCATATTTTAAACCGGTTGCCCAGGCTTCGGCTTTATCACCTGAACCAAATGCCGCGTCTTTCTGGGTTTGAATCAGGCGGTTTGAAGATGACATCGCACCATTGACTGTCAGACCATCGATGATTTGATAGGAAACGGAGGCACCGTAACCGTCTCCGTTCGAGACGTTGCCATTACGTGTAGATGATGCATCGTTTTTGCCCTGATACTGCAACGCAAATTTCAAGCCGTCTACCAGACCAAAGAAGTCGGTATTTCGGTAAGTCAGCATGCTGTTGCCGCGCGTCAGCATATAGGTGTCAGCACGGGTATAACCGGTTGCACCAAACTCCGGCATCATGTCCGTGAATGCTTCTACATCGTAAATAACGCCGTAGTTACGACCATAGTCGATCGCACCGATATCTTTCATTTTCAGACCGGCAAAGCCCAGACGGGTTTTATTGCCTGCCTGCGCATCAGCGCCGCCTTCAGAGTTGCTGGCACTGAAGTTATATTCCCACTGGCCGTATCCGGTCAGCATGTCACTGATCTGGGTCTGACCCTTAAAACCAATACGTACGTAGGATTTGTCAGCGTTGTTGCTGGCGTTGGTGTCTGCATCGCTCATGTAACGCATTGCTTTAACTTTGCCGTAGAAATCCAGCTTATTGCCGTCTTTATTATATACTTCTGCGGCTTGTGCAGCGGTGGACAGAGCCAGAGCTGCGGTTAAGATTGCCAGTGCGCTTTTCTTCATCATTTTCGATCAATCCCGAAAGAGTAAAATTTATAAACGGCCCGGAGGCTCGGTTCGAAGCACGGACTTTTTACCCTTTTCCTATTAAAGATTTATTACAGTTTTCAACACTTCTGGTTAATTCCGAACTTTTAGACGAGCGCGTGGTCAGGCCTTTTTCGCCCTTTTCCCGCGCTGGCTGTTGGCTTCGGGCACCACACCTGCTAAAACGTTTCTTTGTACTCTTTTTTACGAAATGGCAGGAAATAATGAGCAGCAGCCAGACCCTGGTGGTGAAACTGGGGACCAGCGTACTGACCGGCGGCTCACGTCGGTTGAATCGGGCACATATCGTGGAGCTGGTGCGTCAGTGCGCACAGCAGCATGCGGCGGGACACCGCATTGTCATTGTTACCTCAGGCGCAATGGCGGCCGGACGTGAGCACCTTGGCTATCCGGAACTGCCCCCGACCATCGCCTCAAAGCAGCTGCTAGCTGCGGTGGGGCAGAGTCGCCTGATCCAGCTGTGGGAGCAGCTGTTTTCGATTTATGGCATTCATATCGGTCAGATGCTGCTGACGCGTGCCGACCTGGAAGATCGTGAGCGCTTCCTTAACGCCCGCGACACCATGCGGGCGCTGCTCGACAACCATATTGTTCCTGTCATTAACGAAAATGACGCGGTGGCGACCGCGGAAATCAAAGTCGGTGATAACGATAATCTCTCGGCGCTGGCGGCGATCCTTGCCGGAGCCGATAAGCTGCTGTTGCTCACCGATCAGCAGGGGCTGTTTACCGCCGATCCGCGTAACAACCCTGACGCTGAACTGATCCGCGACGTTCACGGTATTGACGACGCGCTGCGTGCGCTGGCGGGCGACAGTGTATCCGGTCTGGGCACCGGCGGGATGGCCACCAAATTACAGGCGGCCGACGTGGCCTGCCGTGCCGGCATCGACACCATTATCGCGGCGGGTAATCTGCCGGGGGTGATCGGCGATGTGATTGCCGCCAATCCGGTCGGCACCCGTTTTCATGCTTTTGAAACGCCGCTGGAGAACCGCAAACGCTGGATCTTTGGCGCGCCCCCGGCCGGTGAGCTGGTGGTGGACGACGGAGCACTGTCGGCGATCCTCGAGCGTGGCAGCTCGCTGCTGCCTAAGGGGATCCGCGAGATCAGCGGCAACTTCTCCCGGGGGGAAGTGATCCGCATTCGCAGCCTGCAGGGCCGCGATGTTGCCCACGGCGTCTCACGCTACAACAGCGATGCCATGCGTATGATTGCCGGGCACCACTCCCAGCAAATCAGCGAAATTTTGGGTTATGAATATGGTCCGGTGGCCGTACACCGTGACGATATGATTGTTGCTTAAGGAATTCTGATGCTTGAAGAAATGGGTAAGGCTGCGAAGGCCGCGTCGTATCAACTGTCGGTACTGTCGACCACGCAAAAAAATCAGGTACTGATGACCATTGCCGATCACCTTGAGGTGCAGAGCGCCGCCATTCTGGCGGCCAACGAACTCGACCTTGCGGATGCCCGCCAGAATGGCATGAGCGCCGCGCTGCTCGACCGTCTGATGCTGGATCAGACACGCCTGAAGGGCATAGCCGATGACGTGCGTCAGGTCTGCCGCCTTGCCGATCCGGTGGGGGTGGTGATCGACGGCGGTAAGCTCGACAGCGGACTGCGTATTGAGCGTCGCCGCGTGCCGCTGGGCGTGGTGGGGGTCATCTATGAAGCACGGCCGAACGTCACCGTCGATGTGGCCAGCCTGTGCCTGAAAACCGGTAATGCGGTGATCCTGCGCGGCGGGAAAGAGACTTACCGCACTAACGCTGCCACCGTGCGGGTGATCCAGGCTGCACTGCAGCAGCACGGGCTGCCGGCCGGGGCGGTGCAGGCAATTGACAGTCCTGATCGTGAGCTGGTCAGCCAGCTGCTGAAGCTTGACCGCTACGTGGATATGCTGATCCCCCGCGGCGGTGCCGGCCTGCACAAGCTGTGCCGCGAGCAATCGACCATTCCGGTGATCACCGGCGGGATTGGCGTCTGCCATATCTATGTGGATCGCAGTTGTGAGGTAGACGCGGCGCTGAAGGTGATCGTTAATGCCAAGAAACAGCGCCCAAGCGCCTGTAATTCTGTGGAAACGCTGCTGATAGACGCGGCCATTGCCGATACCTTCCTGCCCGCACTGAGTGCCCGTATGGCCGGGGAGGGCATCACGCTTCATGCCGATCCGCGATCGCTGCCGCTGTTGCAAAACGGGCCGGCCCGCGTGAGCGCTGTAACAGAAGAGCAGTATCGCGACGAGTGGCTGGCGCTGGATCTGAACGTCAGGCTGGTGGACTCGCTGGATGAGGGGATCGCCCATATTCGTGAATACGGCACGCAGCATTCTGACGCGATCCTGACCCGCACCCTCGGCAACGCCGACCGTTTCGTCAATGAAGTGGACTCCTCTGCCGTCTATGTGAACGCCAGCACCCGCTTTACCGACGGCGGTCAGTTTGGTCTGGGGGCCGAAGTGGCGGTCAGTACGCAGAAGCTGCATGCGCGTGGCCCCATGGGGCTGGAAGCACTGACCACCTATAAGTGGGTGGCCTGGGGTGACGATACGGTGCGTGGTTAACGATAAATAGTGTAAACAGGCGGTGAATATGGTCACGCTTTCTCAGCTTTTCCCCTTTGCCGCCATTGCCCTCGGCATGGTGCTGACGCCCGGGCCGAATATGATCTATCTGATTTCGCGCTCGCTTTGCCAGGGGCGGCGGGCAGGATATATCTCACTCTGCGGCGTGGCGCTGGGCTTTATGTTTTACATGGTCTGCGCTGCGCTGGGGATCACCGCACTGCTGATGGCGGTGCCGGTGGCCTATGATGTGCTGCGTTTTGCCGGGGCAGCCTATCTGTTGTGGATGGCGTGGCAGGCCCTGTTCGGTGGAAAATCGCCGTTTCAGCTGCGCGATCTGCCGCCCGACAGCCCGCGTAAGCTGTTCACGATGGGGTTGCTGACCAATCTGCTCAATCCTAAAACGGCGGTGATCTATCTGACGCTGCTGCCACAGTTTATCCACCCGGCGCAGGGCAACGTGCTGGCACAATCCCTGACGCTGGGCTTTACCCAGATCCTCACCAGTATGCTGGTCAACAGCCTGATCGTTTTCGCTGCGGGCACCATTGCCACCTTCCTGGCCAGCCGTCCCGGCTGGCAAAAGGCCCAGCGCTGGTTGATGGGGACGGTACTGGCCGGGCTGGCGGTAAAAATGGTGGTAGACAAGCGTTAACCCAAATGCTTGCCGGTGGGGAAAGTACGGGCCTGAGTGCGCCCTTTGCTGGGCCAAACCACCGGGCAGACTGTTCAGCGTGAGGGCGATTTTCCGGCTGCGCTGATGCTCTTCCAGATTTCTTCCAGTCTCAGCGTTTCATGACGATTGTTCACCAGATCCCACAGGCCGAGACGGCGATCGGCATTCAGGGTGACAATAAAACGGCAGCCGCTTTTCAGGGCGTGGCTGTGCTGACGTTTCAGTCTTGCCCCGCTGAAATCACTGAATATTTTCTGCGCAGGAAGCTGCTGACGTAAAGTATTTGCCAGCAGGAGGGCATCAATGTTCTGCTGCGGATCTTCGTAGGTCACCACAATATCGGGATAGTTAGTGATATTGCTGTCACCGCCGGTGGTTTGCAGCAGCAGCAGCAGGCGTTCAATACCGATGGCAAATCCCGAAGCGGGCAGCTTTTTGTCACTGAACAGTTCGACCAGACCATCATAGCGTCCACCGCCGCAGACCGTTCCCTGCGATCCCAGTTCGTCCGTAATCCACTCGAAAACGGTGCGGGTATAGTAGTCCAGCCCTCTGACCAGCCGTGGATTGACGCGGTAAGCGATGCCCGCGTTGTCCAGCAGGGTGCGCAACGTGTCGAAATGCTGCCGTGACGCATCGCCGAGGAAGTCCAGCAGCTGCGGGGCCCCTTCGATCATCTCCTGCATCGCCGGATTTTTGCTGTCGAGGATCCGCAAGGGATTACTCTCCAGGCGGCGCAGGCTGTCCTCATCCAGCAGGGCATGATGCTGGTTAAACCATCTGACCAGCGCCTGACGGTGCTCTTTGCGCTCGGGCAGGGTGCCCAGTGAGTTGATCTCCAGACGAATAAAGCGGTCAACGTTTAACGCTTTAAAAATATCCCAGGCCATGTAAATCAGCTCTGCGTCAATATCGGCTCCCGGCATGCCGAAGGTCTCAACGCCAAACTGGGTAAACTGCCGCAAACGGCCCTTTTGCGGCCGCTCATAGCGGAACATCGGGCCCTGATACCACAGCCGCTGCGTGGTGTTATAGCACATGTTGTTTTCCACCACGGCGCGGACGCAGCCGCTGGTGCCTTCGGGCCTCAGCGTAATGTGTTCCCCGCTTTTGTCCTGGAAGTTATACATCTCTTTCGACACGATATCAGTCGACTCGCCGACGGCGCGTTCGAAAAGCGAGACTGGTTCCAGAATCGGCAAACGAACTTCCTGATAACCATACCGGTGGGCGATAGTGCGGACTTTACTCTCCAGCCACTGCCACACCGGGGTTTCCTCCGGCAGAATGCTGCGCATTCCCCGGATGGACTGAATTTTACTCATGATAAATCCTTATCCTGTGTATCGCGTGCTACCTGCCCGCCGCTGCCGGACGGGCAAGGTTCACCCCGGCAGCGGCGGGCAGGCAGCCATTTTTTACGCGGCGCTCATCAGATTGTCAGCAATCACATCGTCGATCAGCTCATCGATTTTACTGGTGTCGAGATGGTGGGCCGTGGTGATCAGGTGGGCCACCTCGCCAGAAGTGGCAAGGCAGTGTTTCTTCCAGACGGCCTCAGACGGGCAGGGGAAAACTACGGTAATCGAGTTCTTATTACACCAGGCATTGATGCCTGCTTCCTGCAGGCGACTGACGGCGTACTGGGCCATCTTCAGGCTGTGTGCGATCCGGCGTTTCCAGTCGGCATGGCTGTGGCTGCGGATTGCCTCCCACATCATCATTGGGGTGTGGCCGTTACGGGAGCCGGTGATGGTTTTATCGTGGCCGGAAATGTAGTCAATCTCAACGGAGATCCGATCCACATTAGATTTTTTCGCCACGACAATGCCGCAGGGGATAGGTGATCCAATCATCTTATGGCCGGAGACGCCGATCGAGTCAATGCCGTCTGCAAAGGTAAAACCCTGCGGATCATCGACAAACGGCAGGATCATGCCGCTGAGTGCGGCATCGGCGTGCAGGTAGTAGTCTTCACGTTTGAAGCCCGCTTCTTTCAGGCGCTGCTGGATAAGGCCAATATCATCAATGGCGCCGCGAACGGTAGTACCAATATTGGCGAAAATAATCGGATGCTGCTCTTTATCCAGCGTGATTTTTTTAATTAAATCGTCGTAATCCACTTCACCATTCGGCAGCGATTCCACCAGCCGTGACTTGATGCGCAGCAATTTAACAATTTTGGCCACCGAGTAGTGGGTATCCTTTGAATAATAGAGTGTGCCATCAGGGAAAATTTCACGGCCAAGATAGCAGCCAAACATATTGCCTTCCGTACCGCCGTTCGTTACATAGCCCCAGCTTTTTTCGAACGGAATTTTGAACAGGTGAGCAAAGTATTCCATCACTTCTTTTTCAAAATCGAAGGAGTTCAACAGATAATTACAATATTCACTCCAGTCCCCACAGTTATTGATTGAAAAGCGCATAAAGCGTTCGAGGTTGGTGTAGTTGAAATCCGCTGACTCAGGATACCCGATATTAAAATATTGGTTTTTTACACAGTACGACCAGAAAGCATCCAGCTTGTTTTGATCTTCAATAGATAACGTCATTTGCTATTCCTTCTTTCGGTTAACGGATAAAGTAACGTTTTTATTTTTCATCCAGATAAAGTATGTCGACGCCTTTTTTGCTGCGTCCTGCGGCAACGAAGCAGAAAAGGGGAATGGTAATCATGATCATGACGACGCCCCAGAACATGGAGTCCGTACCGGATCCGAGCATGGCGAAGATGCTGTAGATCATCCCGATAACAACCATCACGCTGTAAAAAATAAAGCTGCGTCCACGGTTCATCTTTTTGGATACCATAATAATAGGCAGGGAGATCAGGGCGTACATATAAGGCAGCAGTGAGGCAAAAACCGACATCAGAATGACGGTCTGGAACTGTTTAGCCAGGTTGGGGGAGGCCGTCATCAGTAATACCAGCGTCATCAGTACCCCGGTAAAAATCAGGCTTTTCATTGGGACGTCATTTTTATTTACGTCAGAGAATAATTTCGGGAAAAGACCCTGTTGAGCCCCTGCGCGGGGTCCTTCCGACTGTAAAATTAACCAGCCAGATATGGAGCCGAAACAGGCAATAATACTCAGCGCAGAGGCGATGTTTCCGGCGGTTTTACCGAACATATAGCGGGCAGCATCGGCGAAAGGCGCAGCGGAGTTCACCAGTTCGTTATGCGGTACCAGCCCCATAATCACGGTACAACTGCCAACGTAGCAGACGGAGGCGATAAGCAGGCCATATACCGTGGCGCGGGGAACGGTGTATTCCGGCTTTTCCACCTGACCACTGGATACCACCGCAGATTCAACGCCCAGAAAACCCCAGAGCGCGATGGATGCCGCTGTGATAATGGCAGAGGTGTCGCTTTTACCCGTTCCGTTATAGACCTGAGAGAACAGGGTGGGATCGAACCAGAACCAGCCGACGACGCCAATCCCCAGCACCACCACCAGCATGCAGCTGGCCGTAAAGGATTGTGCCCGTCCGGCGACGCGCGCGCCGAAGCTGGCCAGCACAATAAACCCCCACAGGATGACAATTGCCACGACGCTGCCGATTGACGGGTTTTTCAGTTCAGGGAAGAAATAGCTGAGATAACCGACCCCGGCCACCAGTAATGCCACGTTACCGACCCAGGCGCTGATCCAGTAGCAAACAGTGGTCTGAAAGCCGATAAAAGGGCCGAAAGCATCACTGGCGTAAGCGACAATGCCTCCGGTACGTGGAGTAATCAGACTCGTCTTAGAAAAAACCAGTGCTAAGGCAATAACACCTATTATGGTGAAGAGCCATCCCCACAGCGAAATATAACCAACCCCGGCAAGGTTAGTCGGAAGCATAAATACCCCTGACCCCATCATATTTGACGCGGTCACCAGCGTTAGTGCTACGACGCCCATCTTATGTGCTTTAGCCGCACTCATGGTTCCCATATTGAATGTCCTGTAGTCGTTGCCATAAAAAAGTGATAACCAGGGGGATATCACCGAGATGCAGTGATTCTAAGAAAGCAGGTGCGGGATTTTTAGAGGATGAAGGGAATAAAAGGCACGTTATGTATTTTGCGGCTGAAAAATAGCGCGAATTTTATACAAAATATAACTTAATGACTCCGTCCCATTTTTTATTTACTTTATTTTGTCGTGGGTGGGTAACTTGTCTCATTTTTTTATTTATTAATTAACATTAATTTCACATGACGAGAGTGTGTTTAATTTACAGTTGTTATATTGACAGTTGGGCGCTGTTTCATGCACCCTTTGATAACAGCTTATTAAAATAAATGGCGACAGAAATTTAATATTCATTTTATTTTTATAAATGTCAGGGTGATATGTCGAGAAAAGAGCGTATTTATATTCAGGGGCTGCCGCAGCTTATACAGCTAAAAGGGCATAATCATGATTTTATCTTTATAGATGAGAAAGATTGTGATGTTTTTCTTAATAGTCTTGATCGGGCGTTAGCACTCTATTCCTGCGCGCTGCATGCTTACTCCCTCCATGTAAAAGAATTTTTTCTGCTATTAACCCCCGGGAGTAAAGAGGATCTTAGCCGACTGGTGCAGCATATCGGACGCAGCTATGTCCGCTATTTTAATCAAAAATATCATCGCAGTGGCGCGCTATGGGAAGGGCGCTACAACAGCTGCCTGATTGAACCGGGCGCTTATTTCCTCCTGGTCCAGCAGTTTGTTGACAGTGCGGGATCAGATAAGTCGGCCTTATCAAACGGCAGTAGCTACCCGCATTACACTGGTGGGGAGCCCATCGCCCGCCTTACTGCCCATGAAGAATATGCAAAACTCGGGAAAACCCACGCCGATCGGGCGGCACAGTACCGTCGCTTTATGCAGATCCCGCTCAGTGCAGCGGTGTCCGAAAAAATTAAACACAGCCTCAGTCAGAACTGTGTGCTGGGAACGCCGCAATATTGCCAGCAGCTGGAGATGTTTCTCCACCGCCGGGTCAGACCGCGCCAGTGTGGCCGGCCCAGAAAGTATTATCACAGTCAGGTAATGGATTGGGTGTGGCTTGAAAGTCAGGCGTCTCAGCTGCTGCAGCGTTACTGCTATCAGGAAATACGCCTGCCTCTGCTGGAAAGAGAGGGGGAATTAAAACGCATTCCTGATTTTGCCCAGGGGGACGCGGGGGCGTGTCGGATTACCGCAGGGCACCCGACTTTATTGCGTCGTGAGGGAACGCTGGGATGCCTGCATGCCATAGAAGCGCACCGGGATTTACAGTCAACCAGCAAGCTCTGGTATCTGGGGACCATGTTTCGCCTGCGGAAAGATGAGCACGCCCCTGTTGAACAGTATCAGCAGCTCGGCGTAGAGGCCTTTGGTTATCCCCGGGTTGATATCGAGCTGGAACAGTTCATCATGCAGTATGATTTTTTTAAATCCCTGCGGCTGGACAGCCATATAGAATTGAAAATCAATACGCTGGGAAGCGCCAGGGAGTTTGCCGCGTTTCGCCAGGCGTTACGTCAGTACTATCAGCCCTTTATTTCTTTCTTCCGTGCGCAGTGGATAGACTGGCTGGCTGACAGGCCGGAAAAGCTGCTGCAGTCCTCCGACAGCCTGCTGGCGACGTTGCAAACCCGGGCGCCAGAACCTGGCCGCTTTATCTCGGTATCCTCCCAGGAACGCTTTACCGTTTTAACGGATTCACTGACCCGGGCAGGCATCCCATTTGTGGTGGATAAAACGCTTTATCCGGCCAATGCCTACTGCCATACCCTTTTTGAGTGGCACAGCGACCGGCTGGAGGAGGGAAGCCTGCTGTGTCGCGGCGGCCGCTACGATGGCTGCGCCAGTGAACTCCTCGGGCGGGAGATTTTCGCCTTTGGTTTCGCCTTTATGCTGGAGCCACTGATGCGTCTTCAGCAGTTAACACGTAAAAGCAGGCTGCAGCCGCGAATGACTGATGTGGTGATTATCTCATGTTCATCGACGGGGAGGGCGTATGCGCTGGCGCTCGGACGCAGGCTGAGAGCCGCCTTCCCACAGTTGAGCATCGTCAACGACTGTTCTGAGATGCGTATCACCGCGTCGAAACGTAACGCCGAGCGGCAGGGAGGGCGGTTTATTATTATTGTGCCGGAGGACGCATCCGGTGGAGAGCTGGAAATCTACGATAATGATCGCCACCTGAAGCAGTCCGGCAGTGCCAGTACTCTGATCGGTATGTTAAGTCAGAGTCTCAATCTGTAAGCCACCCGGATCTTATCCCTGGCGCGCGTGCTCTGCCGCCTGACGGAACAGCGCATCATCCGGGCGCACCCCGGTATACAGTGCAAACTGCTCGACGGCCTGAATGGCAAACACTTCAGAACCGACGATCGTGGTTTTGTTCCGGGCGCGGGCATAGCGCACCAGCGGCGTCAGTTCAGGCAGGGCGACCACCTCGAAGACCACGCTGGCAGCGTCCACGGTGGCCTGATCAAACGACAGCGCATCAGCATCCGCACCACCAGCCATGCCGGTAGGGGTGGCATTGATCAGCAGTCCGGGCTGTAATCCATCAAGGCTGGCACGCCATTCAAAACCGTATAGTGCAGCGAGCTCACGGCCCCGGGTCTCATTACGTGCAACGATCACTCCCTGACTGAATCCGCTGTCTTTTAAGGCACAGGCAACGGCTTTAGCCATACCGCCGCTACCGCGCAGTGCGAATGTCAGCCCGGTATTGACCTGATACTGCTTCAGCAGGCTGACGATGGCGATATAGTCAGTGTTATACGCCTTCAGATAGCCATCCGTATTGACGATAGTGTTCACCGAGCTGATGGCGCTGGCAGAGGCATCCAGTTCGTCCAGCAGGGGGATACACTGCTCTTTAAACGGCATAGAGATAGCGCAGCCACGAATACCCAGCGCCCGCACGCCGCCGATCGCCGCTGTCAGATCCTCAGTCGTAAAGGCTTTATAGAGGTAATCAAGATCGAGAGCGTCGTACAGATAATTATGGAAACGGGTGCCAAAGTTGCCTGGGCGCGCCGCCAGTGACATACAGACCTGCGTGTCTTTGTTCAGATATCTGGTCATAGCATCGTCTCTGAAAGAAAGGGGGCTACCAGCATGGACTAAAAATGACGGGATTAAAAACGGCAGAATGGGCGGATGCCTTTCCCCTTTTCCGGCGTTGGGCGAGAAAAAACTAAATTTATTAAATTTGTTGATAAAAATCCGTTAAACACAGTTTTATTCAACATTTTGTTTAATTTATCCCAAGTGAATGCTAATTTACAGCCTCTGTTCCCCTGTTGAGTGAGTCCGAGCCATGACGGAAAAAGCCTATTACCACAGCGACAGCCTTGCAATGACCGCCGAGGTCCTGCGCTGTGAACCGGATGACAGCGATCATTACCGGGTTATTCTCTCTTCCACACTGTTTCATCCTCAGGGCGGCGGCCAGCCCGCCGATCGGGGGACGCTGGGCGGCGCAGAGGTGGTGAAAGTCAGTCAGGAAGAGGGAGAGGTGGTCCACCTGCTGGCAACGCCGTTACCTGTCGGGCCGGTGACTCTCCTCGTCGACGGAGAGGTGCGTAAACGTCACACCCGGATGCATTCTGCGGGGCATCTGATCGGCGTCGCCGGTGAACAGTTTGGCTGGCATGCCACCAAAGGCGATCACCGCCCCGGTGCCGGACGGATAGTTTTCGCCCCCGGAATAGCGCCGGAGCCGGTGGAGAGAGACGCGCTGGAGCAGCTGACGCGTGCGCTGGTGGCAGCGGACCTTCCCCGGGTTCTGAGTGAGCAGGCAGGACTGCGCAAAGTCACCTGGGGCTCACTTCCCGCCTTTGCCTGCGGCGGCACACATGTGCTGACCACCGCGCAGGTTGGCCGGGTGCATATCACCGGCGTTAAAGAGAAGAAAGGGCAACTGTCCGTCCAGTACGAAGTGGAAGGCGACTAGCCACGCAGTGCGGTCGCGGCCGTTTGCAGCTGTTCGATGCTGCTGGTCGCCCCGCCGCAGACAATCACCAGCAAATTTTGATACGCGACGAGCTGCGGATGTGCCTCGTAGAGCACCGCCAGACTTGCCCCGCAGGCCGGTTCCACCAGTATGCGGTGATCGTCAAGAAAGCGCAGGCAGGCGTTGACTGCCGCCCGATCCGATACCCGCAGACTGTGTACCGGATGTTCGCTGGCGCAGCGCAGTGCCTGGTCACAGACCCGTTTTGCGCCCAGCGATGAGGCGATGCTGTGAATACCGTCCAGTTCGACCGGGTGTCCGGCTGCCATTGCCGCGTGAAAAGAGGCGGCCCCTTCGGTTTCCACCGCCAGCACGGGTACATCCTGCCAGCCGTTACGCTGCAGCCCTGCCACCACACCGGCCAGCAGGCCGCCGCCGCCCACCGACAGTACCACGGCATCAGGCCGGACGCCGCTCTGCGCCACTTCATCAATCATGGTGGCATGCCCCTGCCACAGCAGCGGATCGTCAAAGGGGTGCAGAAACGCATCCTGCGTAGTCAACAGTGACAGCGCGTGCTGATTCGCTTCCTGCCAGGAGCTGCCGTGGACAATCACCTCCGCCAGCTCCTGTTGCAGCAGCTGCTGCGCCCACAGGGAGGTGGTTTCCGGCACCACTACGGTGACGGGGACGCCCAGATGCCGTCCTGCCCAGGCCACGGCCAGCCCGGCATTGCCCCCCGATGAGGAGACAAAGCGACGCGCCCCGCGGTGCTGCCATGTTTCACACGCCAGACCGATGCCGCGAATTTTGAATGACCCCGGCGGCTGTAACGCCTCCATTTTCAGCAGCACGTTGCGGCCGGTCAGCAGGCTCAGCGGGCGGGAGGTGAGGAGTGGGGTGGCAATATGCAGGCTCATGACGGACTCCCGGGCTGCTGTTCATCACGGATTTCATCCAGATAGTTGTAAATGGTATAGCGGGTAACGCCGAGGGCAGCTGCGGCTTTTTCAATACCGCCTTTCACAATAAACATGCCGCGTTCCTGCATTTTTCGTACGGCCGCCAGCTTGGCCTGTTTACGTGAATGGCGCAGGTCGCTGTTCAGCTCGCTGAGTGAGTCAGCGATAATATCGGCCATCAGCTGCGCCATATCGGCCCCCTCCTCAGCCGCAGCTGGCGGGCTGTCTGTGCTGTTCAGCAGGCTGTCGAGGCAGCGCCTGGCCGCCAGCAGCTCACTGTTATCGGTATTTATACAAAGTGCAGCAAACGCCCGCCCGCTACTGTCGCGGTACAGCGCCGTTGCGCTGCGTAGCGTCTGCCCCTGCCTGCCGCGGGTGGGGTAGTCCGGGATCACCGTAGGGGTAGTGTCATCCACCGGGGATGTCTCGTTAATTAACGCCCGCAGGCCCTGATCTTCAGCGGGGACAGCCAGTACCGGGCTGCCTTCTTTCCGGCCGGTAACGTGGCCGTTGGCAATGGCCAGCACGGATTGTTCCGGGTGCTCCAGGTCGTGCAGGACAATTTCTGTATTGCGGCCGACGACGCTGCCCAGTGCCGTCACGGCAGCGTGCAGGGTTTGCAGGATCAGGGCGCGCTCATGGCGGATATCAGGAGAAGGGGCGGACATAATATCTCGGTGGTAAAGGGGACTGAGTGAGCAGAATATCAACGCATTGTATGGTTATCAACAAAGTGTTGATTTATTGGCGGCAAGCAGCGGCTTGCAAAATTGCCAGCCGCTGATTATCTTAATGGCCATAAGGTGATGGTGTTCCACCTTTCCCAACCGCCCGACTGTCCGGGCTGATGACGCCTGATAACCCTGACGCTTTGACGAGGTCGGTGTTTTCAGGCTGTGCTAAATCTGCCTGCTGGCACCTTCCTCTTTACCCTGAGGATCTTATGCTGAAACCTTTACTGGCCGTCATGATCGGCGGCTGCGCGGGCTGTGTCATTCGCTGGCTGCTGGCCGTGCGGCTGAATGCCCTGTTTCCCAACCTGCCACCCGGCACGCTGCTGGTCAACCTGATAGGCGGATTTATCATCGGGGCCACGGTGGCGTGGTTTGTGCGCCACCCGGGCATCGATCCCGCCTGGAAGCTGCTGATCACCACCGGCCTGTGTGGCGGTATGACGACGTTTTCCACCTTTTCACTGGAGGTGGTCACGCTGATGCAGTCCGGCAGCTATCTGTGGGCCATGGCGTCGGTGCTGATCCACGTTATCGGATCGTTGCTGATGACGTTTGCCGGTTTCTGGCTGATCTCGGTGCTGTTTTAGTCTCAGCTGGCCAGTGCGCTGGCGCTGGCCGGGTCAAACAGTGACAGGCTCTCTATCTGATCCAGCATAATCACTTTGCGGAAGGCCATGGCTGACTTCGGCTCCGAATCCAGCGTAATGTCGTGTTCGGCATACCAGCGGCTGTAATTGTGCTCAACGCATAAATTGAGTTTTTTACCGTCGCGGTAGCCACTCAGCATCGGGATCAGCACTACGTTGGCGGTGGCCATATTGTCATAGGAGGCCGCGTGGATCATGCCGATATAGATGCGCCGGGACTTCAGTGTGATCCACGCCAGTTCGCCTTCTTCCATACACTGAAACAGCAGCCCTTCAACGCCGTTGGCGCGGGAGAGCTTTTTATACAGTTTTTTTCGGCCGTTGCTGTCCAAACGGGCACTGCCAGACCAGCTCGAGCGATAAAGGCAGAAGGACACGGCAAAAGCCAGCATGACCACGACCGGTGCCTGAATGCCTAAGAAGCTCCAGGTCATAAATTCGATCTGCCACTGATGATGCAACCCGTCGGCCAGCTGCGGGATGGCGTTGAATAAGGCGGATGCAGCCAGCAGTACCAGCCAGATCAGACCGGTTGCCAGCACGCCCTGCAGAACAAAGATGCAACCGTACAGCGCCACCAGGAAGTAGACATCCCAGCCAAAGGAGCGTTTGATTTTAAAACGGGTGGAAAGATCGCGACTGGTGTACCAGTAGCCGCACACCATCAGCACCATAAATATTGCTGTTCCCATCTCAGGCCCCTTTTAACGTATTAACGTGCCGGGCAAAATCTTCATGCACTTCATAGCTGGAAAAGTTAACCATAGCGCAGCCATCTTCATCAATCAGGATGCGATCACCGTCCTCAATGGATTCGGCGATATCACGCTGGCTCATCACCTGGAGCAGGGATTCAGGGCTGGAAAACAGTGAACAAATAAAACGGAACATAGTCTCTCCTTTGCGGGTTTCGGGGAAGCCTGGCAGCAGAGTAGCGATTGCGCTATCAGATGAGGGTGAAAGTCGTCACTCAGACATTATCGGAAAATGCGACGAATTGATCTTTCTTGTGGACTGTCCTGTTTACCCGCTTCGATCAGGGTGGTAATTTCATACGAATAATCTTATGAGGATAATAACAACATGAAGCAACTGGTCATCGATATTTTAATGAAGCTCGCCAAAATGGATGTAGATACTAAAGAGCTGACAGCCCAGGTCGAGGCCCAATCCCTGCTCATTGCCGCGCTGCTGCTAACGGCGGGTAAAGACGGATCGGCCTCCATTTCCGAAAATATTCAGAACGCTGTTCTGGCTGCATCACAGAGCGGTGATGGTTTTTTACAGACAGATGTGGATCTGCTGTTAACGCACGTCAACCGTTTGCTGGCGGTGACGCGGTTTGTCGATGACGCAGCGGCGACAGAAAACAGCTAACGATAAACCTCCCCACACAGCAGCACGACGTTGGGGCGGCGTGCAAGAATACGTTCGGCCATCTGTTCACAATCGTACCGGGTGGGGTAAATATGCTCTGACACCGGCAGTGCGTCACAGGCGTCATATCCACAGGCACTGACGAGTAATACGAAGCCGATTAACATCACTCACTCCTTTGACAGATTAGGAACTGATTCAAGTATAGGCGACTGGACGAAGCGGGTGTGTTCCGCGTGTGCCCGGCTGTACGATTCTGATTTCACCCACCCATTGCCAGCGTCAGGCTGGCCATTTCAGGAGTGTCATTCATGCAGTTCAAGGGGCTTTCTGCTTTCCCCATCACACCGACTGATGCAGCCGGTGTGGTGGATATACCGGCGCTGGAAAAGGTGTTGCTGCGGTTGAAACAGGCGGGTGTGGACTCAGTCGGCCTGCCCGGCAGCACCGGGTTGTATGCTTATCTGAGCCGTGACCAGAAGCGGCGGGCCATTGAAGCTGCTGTGGCCTGTCTGGGGCCGGATATACCGGTTATCGCCAGTGCCGGGGCACTGCGCACCGATGAAGCCTGCCTGTTGGCGCAGGATGCTGAAAGCGCGGGGGCGAAAGGTATTTTACTGGCCCCGGTTTCTTATACCCCTCTGGGCGAAGAAGAAGTGTTTCAACACTATGCCAGTGTGGCCGGTGCCACCGGACTGCCTGTCTGTGTCTACAATAACCCGGGAACCACGCATTTTACCTTTAGCCATCGTCTGCTTCAGCGACTGGGCACGCTGAAGCAGATCCGTGCGGTGAAACAGCCGGGTCAGAGTGGTATCGGTGAACAGGATGTGACGGCGCTGCGCGACCTGTTTCCTGCGGAGTTTGCGGTCGGCTACAGCGGCGACTGGTTTGCAGCCGGGGCATTGCTGGGCGGAGGCGATGTGTGGTTTAGCGTGGTTGGCGGCCTGCTGCCGCAGCCAGCGCTGGCGTTAACCCGGGCCGCCCAGGCGGGAGAGGCAGAGCGGGTCGCCGAGCTGAACCAGCAGTTTGAACCGCTGTGGCAGCTTTTTCAGAGCCTGAGCAGTTTGCGTGTGATGTATGCGGCAGCGGATATTCTGGGGATCTGCCAGCCGGTTCTGCCCCGGCCGTTGCTCGGGCTCGACAGCGCAGAGCGCAGGCGGGTTGAGCAGGTACTGAAAGACATGCCCAACGTCGTGTGAGCGATCAGAAATGGCCCGGCGCATGCGCAGGGCCATTACGTGCTGTGTGTTGAAAAATAACTAACGTGAAACTGTCGATGTTGTGGTGGTCGTGGTGCCGGTATTGGAGCCATCGCCGCCGCCTGATGTGGCCAGCGCTACGCCCAGCAAAGCAGCAACCACACCGACGCCAACGGCATCTGACGTGCCGTCTGACATGGTCGATGCACTACTTCCTGCTGCCTCACCTGCACCGGTAACGGCCCAGGTATTGGCACTTCCTGCCAGCAATAGCAGCAGAAAAACTGATTTAGCGTATTTCATTTTATTATCCTCGGGCATGAAGACAGCAGGTGCTGCCGGAGAAGAATAATCAGATTTGACAGGGGTTGATATGGGCATCTCACGACGGTGTCAGACCGACTCCAGCGACCGTGGCGGGAAAAAAGATCCAGCCAATACTGACCTTTTATTGCTGTCATCAAACGGTCATCTTTACTGCCGAGCAACGGACAGCGCGTAATAAGAACTTTCTCCTGTCAGGGACGGATAAGGCTGGTTGTGAAATGTGGCCGCCTGAAGCTGGAATCACCGTCTCATTTTCAGAATATCCTCTCCGCCCGCCGAACCGCGCGATCTCTTCCTGCGGCCATTTGCGATTAATCCTGGTTTTAGCCAAACAGAGCAGGTTTTTAAGAACTTGTTGAGTCACTTATGGCCTACTGAAGACTGCCGTGTTGAACTGAGGGGAAGTATGTTGCTATCCGCACTGTCATATATCAAAGATAAGACCGGCTATTTGCAGGAGTTTATTTCTGACCCGCGCAAGACCGGTACCATTGCGCCTTCATCAAAAGCCTTATGCAAAACCATGTCGGATGCTGTGGACTGGCAGGAAAGTCTGCGTATTGCTGAACTGGGCGCCGGTGATGGCGTGTTGACCCGCCATCTGCTTACCCGGATGCGGCCGGAGGCGACGCTGTTAACCTTCGAGACCAATCCGCGCTTTCATCCGCGACTGATGGCACTGCAGGATCCCCGCTTGCAGGTGATTGGGGAGTCGGCAGAAACGCTGAAGGGAGAATTCGATGCCATTTTTTCCGGCCTGCCGCTGCTGTCGCTGCCCCATGACGTACGCCACCGTATATTGCAGCAGGCGGCCTCACAGCTTAGTGCCGACGGCGTGTTTGTTCAGTTCCAGTACACTTCTCTCTGTGAGCCGCTGCTCTCCGGTTATTTTGCCTGGAACCGGACGCGTGTGCTGGCGAACCTGCCGCCGGCCTGGGTCTATCGTGGTCACTCCCTGTCGCAAATCCCCTGGGCCAGTCGCGGAAAATGAGATAGATCCGACTCTGGCGGTCGATTACCGTAGCTTTGCTATGCTTAATCTTTAACCCAAGAGGAGGAAGTAATGAGCACTGATGATGTAGTGATGGTTTCAAGTGAAGAAGAGGTGTGCAATATCATTGGGAAAGCGGTTGTCGATCTGAGTATTACAGGGCAGCCGGTTAACAAATCCACGCTGGGCTTAAAGCTGCTGGCGATGGCGGATCAGGATCAGGATGACGAACGCATTTTACTCTACTGGATTGCCCGTCGGGCAATTAATCAGCCGCAAAAATTTGCGGAGGCACGGTTCTGATAACCTGCCAGTAACCGGTACGTCTGCGACCGGCTATCAGCGGCCGTTCAGGAAGGATCTGAACGGCCATGATATCAGGTCAGACGCCTGAGTCCGGGGATGCGATCCAGTACGGCAATCAGCAGCGCTGACAGGGCATAGCAGACCAACGCTACCAGCGGGATGCTAAATGCGGAGTTGTAGTTCTCAAAGTTCATTGGCCAGACACGCAGTACGGTTTCCAGTACCAGCATATGAATAAAGAATACCCCCACACTCAGCCTGGCCAGATGGCGAATGACCCGATTTGTCCGTCGTGAAAAGCGCAATGGCGCATTCAGCAGCATAAAGAAGCAGGCCAGCGCCAGCACCACTATCGTCGGAGCGGAATAAAACAGGAAAATATCGTTAGGTTCACCAATGCTTTTCGACAGGGAATAGCCCATCGCAGCGGTTAATACCGCACTTAAAATAAAGATAATACTGGCGATAGTGACCTTCGGGGCCAGTTTATAGCGGCGAACCACCCCGCCAATAATATAGAATCCGGAAAGGTAGATCACCATATCAATATTGCTGATGGTGGGCGCAGGATGATTTTCCAGCACGCTCTCTTTAAAATGGTCAAACAGCATGTACACCGATGCCAGTGCAAACCACAGGGTAAGAATGTAGTTAATACGCTGCCTGCTACCGTGCTGGATAAAGGTGTTCAACAGCGGGGTGACCAGGAACAGCAGGATCAGGGTATAGATAAACCACAGGTGATCGTAGGCCGGGGTGCTGAGCAGGTCGAGCAGGCTGAACGAAGTCGCACTGCCATTCATTTTTCTGTCATAAATGAAATAGATTACTGTCCATAAAACAAGGGGGATCAGTAAATTGAGGACGCGCGTTTTCAGCGTGCTTAATAAAGATTCTGTTTTATTTAGCGATATATAACCGGCAATCAATAAATACAGGGGGAACGAAATTCGCCCCAGCACGTCATACATTACCGCAACCGACCAGGCCACATGAAAAGAGCTGAAGGGTATCGCTGCCGTATGAAGCAGAATAACCAGATAGGTGGCGATGAGCGTTAAAATTTTAATATTGAGCGTTTTCAAACAACGGATTCCTTTGCCAGAGGGCTACACTGCATGGCATCTGCAGGTGTTCACTTGCTCTAAAGGTAACATATCCACGTTAAAGTCCGATGCTTTACTGCAAAAATCTCCGCCGGGTCAGCTACGCTGCTGATTGACCGTGATTTCCGGCGCGCAGGCTTCGTCGGGCCGGATGAGGCGAAACTCGGCTTTCCCCTTGTGAACATAGATACAGGCGCGGCCTGCATCGCCGCCGTCCTGCTCTTGTGATAAGGAGATCACGATTTTCTCTGCCGTGGAAAAGGGCGTAAAAAGGCTGGATACCGCGATCAGCATCAGCGGAATGAGGGCAGTGAATGGTGTTTTATCGCGGAAAGGTTGCATTGCGTATGCCCTCCATTAGCCTTTGAATGTCATAGCCAATAAGTGCAGGCCACCCTGACTTTTCGCATTACGACCGTTGCCTGCAATAAGGCTGAAGCAATATCGGCGTTTAGGGGGGCGTATCTCTATGGGAATACTCTTAATTCATCTGGATCTGAAGTAAAGGCGGAAACTAACGGGTCTCCGCCAGCGTTCCCAGGGATTAATGCTGCGAAAACTGATGCTTGATATGCTGATAGAAGAATGAGCCTTTAGACGGTGCGGCCATAAAAAAATGCCAGGTGGTCAGTGGTACATCGCGGTAGGTCCAGGTGCCCTGGTCCAGTAACTGCACTTCCAGGATTCGTTTTTCGGCATCGTAACCGACAGAGTGAATCGCAGATGAGGCTACCATTTGGCGTTTCATATCCCCTCCCTTACTGAATTGCGGTGATTAAAATTTAATCTATTTGCGCAGTTTTACCTTGTCTGAAATCAAAGATAGGGAGTATTAAGCACAGAAAGATCATGGCAGGGGATGAAAGGGGAAGCGGAAGGAAAAAATAAGCCTCGGGAAGTGGGAAACCCACGAACACTTCCCGAGGCCATGCAAATGCATAATTCGTTACGGGCCCACTGTACCCGTATCTGTAAACTTGTACAACATTATTTTTTTGTACAGGTTTGTGCTGGGAAGAACAGGCAAAAAGAGTGACGCAGGGCGGTCTTACTTGCTAAAGTGCGGGCTACACTGACTTAGCGGAATGAGATATGTCGAACGAAATTGCACACCCGTCCAACAGCCCGAAGCAGGCAGCCTTACAGCTGGTGATTGAACTGGTCCGCGCGGGGAAATTAAGCCCACTGCAGGGCGATGCGGCCAATATGATCTCGATCTATGAGCAGTTTAAAACGCACTTCGAAGCGGAAAAACATAAACACGCGTCGGACTCTGCTATTTCCTGAGTCGCCTTACCGGCCATCAGCACTGGCTACGGGCGTCAGCCCGTAGCCGGGCAGGATCACCTTTTACTGATCCGGTCGAAATAGAGCAGGCTGACGCCAATACCCTGATAGTCCCCCTGTATATTTTTACCCAGCCCTACCTGTTGCTGCCCCTGTAATGTCACCACATACGGCGAATTCTGCTGCACTTCAGTTTGCAGTTCCTGATAGAGCACCGTCCGTTTTTTGACATCGCTTTCTGCCGCCGCAGCACGCGTTTTAGCACTCAGCTCAGGAATATTCCAGCCGACGCGCCATGCGAGCGTTTTAGGACCCCCCGCCACGTTATAGGCGAAGGTACTGGCATTGCTGTTGGCGTCCACGTAATCCGCCCCCCAGTAAATGAAAATTGACTGGAAGTGACGTCCACGCATCTTTCCCCACAGTTCTGACTCCGCCACCGGCTCAATATCGAGCTGAATGTCGGCTTTGGCAAAGCTGGCCTGCAGCGCCTGCGCCACATCACTGTAAGGGGGTTGATTAATAATGGTCAGAGAGAAGCGGGTGCCGGGCTTAATTCCCCCCTTAGCCAGGATAGCTTTGGCCTTCGCCACATCGTAGTGGAAAGGCTGGTTAGTCAGTGCGCCGTCAAAACCGGCCGGCAGGAAGGTCTGATGCGTCTGGTACTGACCTTTTAGCAACTGCGTGGACAGGCTGTCATAATCGACCAGCCAGCGTGCCGCCTGCCATAGTGCTGGGTTACCCAGCGCCGGTTGCTGTTTATCCTGGGTGTTGAAGCCGAGGTAGTAAATCAGGCTGGAAGGGTAACTGGTGACGCGCACATTGCTCTGGTTTTTCAGCGTGGCAAACTGGTCCGCGCCCAGATCGTAGGCGACATCCGCATCCCCTTTTTCCAGCAGCAGCCGGCGCGAACCGGCATCGGTGACGCTTTTCAGTATCACCCGCTGCAGATGCGGGGCAGGTCGGGCATGAGGACTCTTTTCCAGTACCAGCGCCTGCTGCGGTAGGTACTTACTGATGGTAAAGGCACCACTTCCCGCTGAATGAGTACGCAGCCAGGCATTGCCATAATCCTGCTCACTGACGTGCTTTTTGACCAGCCTGCTGTCGACCGTTGACGCAACGGGTGAGGTGAGCAGACGCAGCGCCAGATCCTGACCAATGTCGGACACCCAGCGCAGTTCAAACTCAGTATCACTTAGCCGGGTGAACTGCGCGTCAATGTTTTCCGGCGTCCAGCCAAATTCCCCAAGAATGAACGCCGGCGTTTTGTTGAGCTTCACCGCTCGCGTGAGTGAGTAAATCACATCGTCGCTGGTGACCGGGTTGCCGCTGGCGAACGTTTGCCCGGGCCTGAGCGTGAACCGCAGACTGCGCTCCGTGCTGCCGGTTTGCCACTGGCTGGCCAGCGTCGGTGACAGGCGGCGCTCATTGCCGATCTCGGGTGACACCAGCGTCTGATAGATATTGCGCAGGCTGCTGTTGCTGACGGTTTCAAAACTCTCCGCCGGATCGAAGCTGATGATGCCATCAAGCGAGATGGCCACCACCAGCGTATCAGCAGGGGTCGCGGCCAGGGCGGCATGGCTTAACGCCAGCGTGCTGGCAAGGAGCAGGGGAATGAGGTTGCGCATAAAAAAATAGTCCTGAATGGGTAGGGATATCAGGACTATAGGCGGATAGCATGCGATCGGAAATGCCGGTTTTGACTATGGTTAGCTGATAAAAACACAACCCGAAGGGGGAGCCGCAATCCGGCCCCCCGTAACCTGGCAGGGTGAGCGATTAACCGACGATCCGCCCCTGCGCCATCTGCACGGCGCGATCGCACATATGGTCGATAACATCCGGATCGTGGCTGACCAGTACCATCGTCAGATTGTCCTGCTGCTTCAGCTGATTGAGCAGGTTGAGGATCTCCGCCTGCACTGACATATCCAGTGCGGAGGTGGGCTCATCCAGCAGCAAAATTTTCGGTTCCAGTAGTAGCGCACGAACAATGGCGACGCGCTGACGCTGGCCGCCAGAAAGCTGATGCGGGTAACGGTCGGCCAGCGCCGGATCCAGCCCGACGTGGCGGAACCCCTGGTTGATACGGTCGTTAATATTTTCTGTCTTGATCAGCTTTAACGGCTCTGCCAGCGTCCGGCGCAGGCGATGACGCGGATGCAGTGAGGCATAGGGGTCCTGAAATACCATCTGCACGTCACGCCTGAGCTGGCCGGTGAAGGGCTTACCTGGCCGTGCCTGATGGCCCGCCAGCTGCATCCCGCCCTGCCAGTGGGGGTTAAGACCGGCCATCACCCACAGCAGCGATGATTTGCCGCAGCCGGAAGGGCCGACCAGGCCAAAACATTCGCCCGGGCTCACCGACAGCGTGACATCATGCACCACGGTGCGCAGATCGTAACCCTGCTTATGGGCCACGCTCAGTTGGGATAAATCAATCATGCTTTAGCCCCCCGGCCAGCGCGTCACGATCCAGTACCGGCAGCGGCTGGCCGCGCGTCAACTTACTCGGGCGGCACGACCACAGTGTGCGGGTGTAAGGGTGCGTGGCGTGAGGAAGATCGGCGGCGGGTAATTGATCCAGCACGTCCCCCTGGTACATCACCATCACGCGGTCGCAGTGTTCGGAAACCTGCTGCAGATCGTGGCTGATCAGCAGCAGGCCCATATCACGCTGTTCCACCAGGTTGCGGATCAGCCCCAGCACCTGATCGCGCATGGCGTGATCGAGCGCCGACGTAGGCTCATCGGCGATCAGAAAGCGGGGTTCAGCGATCAGCGCCATCGCCAGCATCACGCGCTGGCCCATCCCGCCCGAAAGCTGGTGTGGATAGCGCTTCATTTGCTCTGCGGGCTGGGGCAGGCCCACCGCCGCTAACATATCGCAAACCTTCTCTTTTATTTCAGTCCGCGAGAAGCGGCCATGCAGCCTGAGCGGCTCTGCCACCTGCCAGCCGATAGTCCGCAGCGGGTTAAGGGCATATTTCGGATCCTGCATTACCATGCCGAGCTCGCTGCCGCGCAGCTGGCTCCATCGCCGCTCAGTCAGCGTCAGGGCATTCTCCCCGGCGATGCTTAACGTTCTGGCCTGGATCTGCAGTGACGGCGCCAGCAGCCCCATCAGTGCGCGCGCGGTCAGAGATTTACCGGAGCCGGACTCGCCGACCAGCGCCACCCGTTCGCGGCCCAGTGTAAAGCTGATATTTTTTACCAGCGCAGTGCCGTCAGCACTGCTGATCGTTAAACCATCTGCGACAATTTGTGCAGAAGAATCAGTTGCCATTTCGGGTATCCAGTCGGTCACGCAGGCCGTCGCCTGTCAGGTTAAACGCCAGGCTGGCGAACAGAATAGCGCCACCGGGTACGGCGGCGACCCACCACTGGTCAAAGATGACCTTGCTACCTTCCGCGACCATCGATCCCCATTCCGCAGTGGGCGGCTGAATGCCCATACCGAGGAAGCCAAGTCCCGCAGCAGAGAGGATAATGCCACCCAGGCTCAGCGCCGCACGCACCACGGCGGTGGGCAGGCACAGTGGCAAAATATGGCCGAACATCAGGCGCAGGCCGTTGATGCCCTGCATGCGTGCGGCGGCGAGATAGTCACTGCGGCGCAGCGCCAGCGTTTCTGCACGGGCCTGGCGGGCAAAAGGAGGCCAGCTGGTCAGCGCCAGCGCCAGCGCACCGTTCATCAGGCCCGGCCCCATCATGGCCACCAGGGCCAGCGCAATCACCAGATTGGGCAGTGAGAGGAAAATATCGGTGATACGCATCAGGACGCGTTCGCTCCAGCCGCCGAGATAACCGGCGCTGATGCCAATCAGCATTCCGACCGGAATGGTCAGCACCAGGATCAGCGATACCAGCATCAGGGTCGGACGAGCGCCGTAAATCACCCGGGAGAGCAGGTCGCGGCCAAAGCCGTCGGTGCCAAGCCAGTGGCTGGCAGAGGGAGGCATCAGACGCGCCGCCATTTCCTGGGCATTGGGGTCAAACGGGGCCAGCAGTGGCGCAAACAGGGCAGCAAAGATCAGCAGACCTACCAGGCTCAGGCCCACGATCAGTGTCACATTGCGGCGGGTACGTCGCGCACGCGGTTTGACGCTTGCAGCATCAGAGAGAGATTGCGTCATCGGGTTCTCGGGTCGGTCAGATAAGTTAACGCATCCGCCAGCGCATTGATGGCGATAAAACAGCCGCCGATCAGCAGGGTGGAGCCGAGGATCGCCGGGGTATCGGAGGCGAACAGCGCGGTGGTCATATAGCGCCCGACGCCGGGCCAGGCGAAGACGGTTTCCGTCAGCACCGACCCTTCCAGCAGTGTGGCGTAGGAGAGTGCCAGCACGGTAATCAGCGTTCCACGCACGTTAGGGAAGATATGCAGCAGCAGAATACGTCCGCGACTGGCCCCTTTGGCCCGTGCCAGCGTGACATACTCTTTGCTGCTCTCTTCCAGTAACGCCGCGCGCAGCAGGCGGGTAATGGTGGCCATCGACAGCAGCCCCAGCACCACAACTGGTAGCCACAGGTGTGCGATGGCATTGCGGAACATCTCACGGTCACCGGACAGCCAGCTGTCAATCAGCACCAGCCCGGTCTTCGGCTCCAGAGTGTAAATCCAGATATCATCCAGACGACCCGGTCCGGCAGACCAGTGCAGTACGGCATAAAACAGCAGCAGCCCCAGCAGCCCCAGCCAGAATACCGGCACCGAGTAGCCGAGCAGAGAGATCAGACGGGCGACGTTATCCAGTACGCTTCCCGGTTTCCATGCTGCCAGCAGCGCCAGCAGAATGCCGAATACGGCGCCGAAGATCATCGCGCAGGTGGCCAGCTCAATGGTCGCCGGGAAAGTGCGCAGCAGATCGCTGGCAACGGGCTGATTAGTGATGCTGGAGATCCCGAGATCGCCACGTACCAGATGTTCGAGGTAGTGCCAGAACTGCACCGGCACGGGCTGATCGAGCCCGAGGCTGGCCCGGACCTGGGCATAAGTGGATTCGCTGGCATGATCGCCAGCAATTTGCAGCACCGGATCGACCGGAGACAGATGAGACAGGGCAAAGGTGAAAACCAGCAGTCCGAGCAGTGTCACCACCAGTGAAAGCAGGGCACTGAGTGCCCCACCGCTGCGGCGCCAGAAAAGCCGGGCAGAAGGCCCGGCGCTGTGTTCGGATACCGCCATTACTTAGTGACCTGGCTGTAGTAGACCATATCCGGGTTGATCCCCTGCACGTACCCTTTCAGGTTATCGCGCATGGCCACCAGATTACGGGCCTGCATGCCAATGACATACGGAGAGCTCTTCTGCACTTCGCGCTGCATGTTTTCATACAGTTCGACGCGTTTCGCTTTATCGGTTTCTGCCGTCGCGGCCAGCGTCTGTTTACTCAACTGCGGAATATGCCAGTTAGAACGCCATGCCAGGGTTTTACTACCATCTTCAGGGTTGTAGGCAAAGGCGGCGGCGTTAGTGTTGGGATCAAAGTAGTCTGCCCCCCAGGCATTCAGGGTCGCTTCATACTGGTGTGCCTTCACGCGGGTCGCCACTTCGGAGCTGATACCTGGCTGTACCTCCACTTTTACCCCACCTTTAGCAAAGCTGGCCTGCAGCGCCTGGGCAATGTCGAGATAAGGCGGCTGATTGCTGACAGACAGCTTAAAGCTGACGTTGGTCAGGCCGGCTTTCTTCAGAATGGCCTTGGCTTTTTCAGGATCATAACTGTAGGGGTTGTCGTTGAGTGCGCCCAGGAAGCCCTCTGGCAGGAACGACTGATGCACCTGGAACTGGCCTTTCAGCAGATCGTTGGCGATGCCTTTGTAATCGAACAGGTAGCGCGACGCTTCCCACAGCGCGGGGTTTTTCAGCGCCGGATTGGCATCAATATTGAACTGAATGTAGTACAGGGAGGCCATCGGCACCGCGAGGGTTTTCACGCCCGGCTTATTCTTCAGGGAGGCCATCTGGTCAGCGCCCAGATTACGGGCGATATCGGCATCACCCTGTTCCAGCAGCAGACGGCGTGCCGCCGGCTCCGGGACGTTTTTGATCAGCACATTTTTTAATTTAGGTGCCCCGGCCGGTGAGGTCGGGTTGGCGCTGAACAGGACGACTTCATGCGGGATGTACTTGCGGATCTGATACGGGCCGCTGCCTGCGGAATTCAGGGCCAGCCATTTGTTACCCAGATCGCCTTTTTGCTCATGCGCCATGACGGTTTTTTCATCAACAATTGAAGAGACCGGGGCGGCCAGCAGGCTGAGCACGTAGGTTGGGCTGACGTCGGCACTCCAGCGGATCTCTACGTGATTATCATCGATTTTCTTCAACTGGGCGTCGACATTCTCTTTGGTCCAGCCCAGCTGGGTAAGAATGAACGACGGGTCGAGGTTAAGCTTGACCACCCGCGACAGGGAGAAGATGACGTCCTCCGGGCGCAGCGGATTACCGGAGGCGAATTTAGCCCCTTCTTTCAGGGTGAAAGTCATGCTGCGGTTATCGCTGCCCGGTGTCCAGCTGGTCGCCAGCGTTGGCTTCAGGTCGATCGGATTCTGCGGATCGGACTGAACAAGGCGCTGATAGAGGTTAGTAAACGCCTGTACCGAGGTCAGCTCAAAGCCGTCTGCCGGGTCAAAGCTTTTAGCATCATCGATAGACTGGGCGATCACCAGCGTATCCGCAGGCGTTGCGGCAGAAGCCGTAAAGGAGGCGGCCAGTGCCAGTGCAAGAACGGAAGGGACTGCAATTTTCATGACGTTTCCTGAAGTGACGTTTTTCGCGAGTGTAAGGGAACAAGCATTAAGAACAATAGTAGATTATTCGCTATCGTTATGCTGGAAAGTTATAAGGTGAATGAAACAGTTATAAAATTGAATTATGCCCCGACCGCCTGACCACCGAAGTGGCTCCACAGAAGCGGGCTGATACTGAGCAGGTTGTTAAGCATGTGCAGGAAAATGGGCAGTTTCAGCCCCGCGGAAACCAGGCGCGCGGCGCACAGCAGCAGGGAGAGCACCACCAGGGCAATCATCGTTTGCAGATGAGCATACTGGGTGTGCATGGCGGCAAAGATAATGGAGGTCAGTAGGGCGCAGGCCACGCGCTGGCGGGGGGCCCACAGCAGAAATCCCTGAAGAATAAAGCCGCGAAACAGAATCTCTTCAAACACCGGTGCAAGCAGCACCACTGCCACGGTAAAGGCCAGCAGAACGGGCGTGCTGTCGCTGAGCTGTTCGCCGGTCCAGCTCTCCTGACGCAGATAGAGTGACTGACTGGCAATCACGGCCAGCAGCAGGCCGCTGAACAGCAGTATCTGGCCCGGACGCAGCCTGCCTGGCGGGATGTCGGAATAGTGCCGCAAGTATGCGCGGTAAAGTGGCAGCAGGGCGGCAAACTCCAGCAGGCAGAGGACCGGCATCAGCAACCCCTGGCTTCTTAACGCCGCAAAATGCGGGACGCTGCTGACGAGGACCGTAATGCTGTACCAGACCAGAAAGACGCCAGCGCAAAGCAGGGTGTGATTAACCCGGTCGGTTGAGGGTGTCATGGCGTGGGGTCCGGTAGCCGGTGAAGAGCGCGATGGTAACAAGCACGACGAACGCTGTCGAGACACCAACGGCACCGTGGCGCAAAGTGAAAAACCGGAAGAGCGTGACGCGGAAGGGGCGTTGAGCGTGGCACAGAAGATTAAGAGTCACCGCGCGCGACTGGCGACCAGAAGCGCGCTCAGAGGGTTAACGAATTCTTACTGCCACCAGCGTCATGATGACAGCAAACGTAACAAAAATAGCCAGTTCCATAAGAATCTCCTCTCCGGGGTTTGTCCTGAAATTATAATCTTCCTCTGATTGATTTTTGAGCGATCCGTGCGCTACCAGGGTATGGGCAACCGGCACTGGCCAGGGATTTTGACTGCGCAAAGACGGAGTAATCTGTTAATCTTTTAGGGTAATTGCCGGATATCTATGCAAAGAGAGGAGAACGAACAGTGAAATATTATGGGAAACTGGCTTTGATTGCCGCGCTGGTTGCGCTTTCAGGCTGCCAGTCGGGCAGCAACAAAAGTGCTTCCGCTGCGCCGGTCGATCCTGAGATGGACAGATGCGGAGCCTCTCAGTATCAGCAATATGTCGGTAAGCCGCTGGCATCGGTGTCGTCTTTACGCTTTGACAATGCCGTCCGCGCCATTCCGTATAATTCTGCGGTCACGATGGACTTTAACCTGAATCGTATTAACTTTATGGCCGACCAGCAGGGCAATATCAGCAGTGTCTACTGCGGCTGATGTGGCCTGAACGCTGATGTCACCCGGGGGCGTCCGCTGTGCCGGTCGTCCCTCAGTAATACCACTTCCTTACCCACCACAGACGCAGCCAGATCCCCGGTGCGCTGGTCCAGCCGCTGGTGGTTGCCACCACCTCTCCTTTTGCAATAATGACCAGGGTCGGCATTGCCGTCACGTCCCACCGCGCGGCCAGCTCCCCACGACTGTCGTTCACCACCGGCAGCGTCAGATGATGTCCGTTCAGATAACGTACAATGCTGATGTCATTGCCTGAACGGTTGGCCACTGTCAGTACGCTGGTGCGTTTATCATTTAACTGCATCAGGACCGGCACCGTGTCTTTACAGGCACCACACCAGCGGTCCCAGAACCAGACCAGCAGAGGTTTTTTGTCACTCAGTTCTGCCAGGGTCAGGTCCTGACCGTCTATCGTATGCAGGGGTTGGGTCGAAATGTCGGGAGGAAGGTCCGGTGCGCGAAGCACATCGATCAGGCTGATTAACAGGATCATTAATAAGGCAGGCAGCAGCAGATAACGGCTTACCTGCTTAAATTGGTGTATCAGTATTTGGTGCCAGTTGCGCATTACCTGTCTCCGCCTGCGTCCGGCGCATATCTTAACGGGGTCAGGGTGAATGGCAATCTTATCGCGTGTAAACATTCGTATAGGAGGAGGGGGAAAGGGCGTGCCTGTCATCTGGCTGCAATCTCAGCGCGATAAGGTCGGGCGGTAAAACAGTGATTTCCTCGTCACTCTGAAAAATATGCAATGCTCGTCTTTCCCGCCCAGTGCGGGATTTTTTTATTCTCTTCGTTCCGTTACCCGGCTACCCGGCCGCGCGCGGCGTCGTACTGTCCAGGATCTGGGCCAGCAAATTGCGATACCCTTCCAGCACTGACGCATCGGCCTCCTGCTCCAGGCGGGCTATCACGTTGGCAATAATCGCTTTATTACTGGGCGATTTTCCGGCCTGCATCAGCTCCATCATAATGGCTTCCAGCAGCTCACTCTCTTTCGGGGCATGAAAAGAGGGGCTGTTAAAATAGTCGGTGATGGCGCGCCCCGCGCCGGGTAGTGGCTGACTCATGGCAAACCTCCACATACGCGCCCTCAGTGGCCGCCCGGGACACTGAGAGATCGGGTTAATTACGCTCACGACACAGAAAAAGCTACCAGAACGGCAGCCTGCCGCCTGTTTAAATGATAAACAGGCGGGGATGACTATTACTCTAGATGGCGGAGAGGGGAATGCCAGTAACAAACAGAAATATTTTCATTTCTGCCAGCGCTAAGCGGGCAGCGCATGATAGGTGGAGATCACTTCGAGAATACCGTTAATCATAAACTGCACGCCCATACAGACCAGCAGGAAGCCCATCAGGCGGGAAATCGCCTCAATGCCGCCCTTGCCAACCAGCCGCATGATGGTGCCGGAACTGCGCAGGGAGCCCCAGAGGATCACGCCAATGGCGGCAAAGGTCAGCGGTGGAGCCAGCATGATCACCCAGGGCTCGAACGGCGTGCCGCTATGAATAGTTGAGGCGGTACTGATAATCATGGCGATCGTCCCGGGCCCTGCGGTGCTCGGCATGGCCAGCGGCACGAAGGCAATGTTCACCGCTTTACGCTCGCTCATCTCATCCATTTTATGGTCGGCTTCCACCGATTGCCCTGCCTGCTGCTGGGGGAACAGCATACGAAAACCGATAAAGGCAACGATCAGCCCCCCGGCGATACGCAGGCCCGGAATAGAGATTCCAAAGGTGTCCATCACCACATTGCCAGCATAATAGGCAACGGCCATGATGATAAAGACATAGATAGAGGCCTGGAGTGACTGCCTGTTTCGTTCTTCATAATTCATGTCACCCGCCAGCCCCAGGAACAGCGCTACGGTGGTTAACGGGTTCGCCAGCGGCAACAGCACCACCAGGCCAAGGCTAATGGCTTTCATCAGTTCTAACATCGCTGGTGTCCTTATGCGATAAACAGGGGAGTTAGCATAATGCCTTATCCCCACAGGGATGCGAAGTGTAACTGCAGTTTAAACATTGGATTAGGCCTTTAGTGGTGCTTATGGCGGAGAGAACGAATAAACAGAAGAGGCGTAAGGGATAAGGTAAACAAAAAGTTAAATGTATTTATTGTTTTAAATCAGTGGCTTGATTGTTTTATCTGTTTTTTTCTTCTGAGAGGACTTGTACTGAACCCGGCGTTATGAGTAAATGCACTCGTTGGTTTTGATACAGACCCACGTATGCGAGCAATTTTAGTAAAGCAGTCTTCAGTTCAAGCGTTATTTCAAGCTTCTTCCTGACTTCCTTCTGAGTGCCTCATAGTAATCCCTGTTGACGAACCCTGTGCCCACTGTGGCTTACTACAATTTTGAAGGAAAGACCCATGTCAATGACTGGTTTAGTAAAATGGTTCAACGCTGAGAAAGGTTTCGGCTTTATTTCCCCAACTGACGGCAGCAAAGATGTATTCGTACACTTCTCTGCAATCCAGAACGGCGGCTTCAAGACGCTGGAAGAAGGTCAGAAAGTTTCTTTCACTATCGAAAATGGCCAGAAAGGCCCAGCAGCTGCTAACGTAACTGCTATCTAAGTTTGTTTTCCGCTCCGGCGGTAATAAACTCAGAGTCGATGTGAATAAAAACCCGCCCATGTGGCGGGTTTTTTGCGTTTCATCCCCGGTTACCAGGCGGAAGATTCGTTTGCTAACAACTTTCTGCCTTTCGCGGGGGCAGAAGCCACTGACGGCCGGGCGACGTATTGTTACACTGTATGCTCCGCCCCTCGCGACAGGTTGTACGCACAGCACGATGGAATCCTGGAAGGTTAACCTCATCTCCGTCTGGTTCGGTTGTTTATTTACCGGGCTGGCCATCAGCCAGATTATCCCTTTTCTCCCCCTGTATGTTGAACAACTGGGCGTCACCGACCCCGGCGCGCTGACCCTGTGGTCGGGTCTGATTTTCAGTATTACTTTCCTGGTTTCGGCGATTGTCTCGCCGATGTGGGGCAGCCTTGCCGATCGTAAAGGGCGTAAGCTGATGCTGCTGCGTGCCTCCCTCGGGATGGGCGTGGTGATCCTGCTCCAGGCCTTTGTCACTAACGTCTGGCAGCTTCTGGCATTGCGTGCGCTGATGGGGCTGACCTCGGGCTATATCCCCAACGCCATGGCCCTGGTGGCGGCTCAGGTTCCGCGTGAACGCAGCGGCTGGGCGCTGAGTATGGTCAGCACCGCGCAGATCTGTGGGGTGATTATGGGGCCGTTGATGGGCGGGCTGCTGGCGGACTGGCTTGGACTGCAGGCGGTATTTATTATCACCTCGTGCCTGCTGCTGATAAGCTTTTTGATCACTCTGTTCCTGATCAAAGAGGGCGGCCCGCCGAGAGTGAAAAAAGAGGACAAACTGAGTGGCAGTATGGTTTTTCACACGCTCAGTCGCCCGGGACTGGTGATCAGCCTGTTTGTCACCACACTGGTTATCCAGCTCTGCAACGGCTCAGTCAGCCCGATTTTGACGCTGTTTGTGCGTGAGCTTGAGCCGGACGTGCAAAATATCGCTTTTATCAGCGGTATGGTGGCCGCCATCCCCGGCGTGTCGGCGCTGCTCTCCGCGCCCACGCTCGGCAAACTTGGTGACCGGATTGGTGCGGAACGTATTCTGTTCGCCGCGCTGATTTTCTCCGTGGTGCTGTTTGTCGGCATGTCCTGGGCAGACAGCGCGGTGGAATTGGGGATTTTTCGTTTTCTGCTGGGATTTGCTGATGGGGCGATGATGCCGGCGGTGCAGACGCTGCTGCTGCGCTATTCCAGTGACCAGGTTACCGGGCGTATATTTGGCTATAACCAGTCATTTATGTACCTGGGGAACGTTGTCGGACCGCTGATGGGCTCGGCGATTTCTGCCGTAGCAGGCTTCCGCTGGGTATTTGCCGCGACGGCGGTAGTGATCATGGTGAACAGCGTACAGCTGATTTGGGTTTATCGGCGATCCCGGCGCAGCGCTATGCTGCGCCGGGGCTGATGATTAAGGTTTCACCGACAGACTGAGCTGATAACGATACTGCCGCTCTGACAGCAGGAAGTCTGCGTTCACGCTGGGGCTCCAGGAGTCATCGCCACCGACTCCCATATGGTAGCCATCCATAATGAGCCAGCACCCCGGCTCATCACGCAGCAAGTGGCGGTGCGAGGTATCCCGCAGCTGCTCCAGGCTGTGGCGACTGAGTGAGAAGTGGAACGCCCCGTGGATGCGCCAGTCGCCAAACTCCAGTTCCTGAGTACCGCCGCGCAGGCCATTCTCCCCGGGGAAGACGTAAGGCGTGCTCAACTCGTCAAGTGGGAGTGTCCAGCGGGAAAACGCGGCCGCCAGCTGACGGTCGGGATAGTTCTCGTGCGGTCCCAGTCCCAGCCAGTGCGCCTTTTCTGCGATCGCTGCCAGCTGGCAGCGCAGGCCGATGCGTGCCGGTTCCGGCTGTCCGGCGGCAATATCCACCTCAACTTCAATATGAAGTTCACCCTGCATGTCGATCCGGTAGCGCTTACGGCTGAGGAAACGCAGTTCCCCCTGTGCATGGAAAGCGTGTTCCGTTCTGATTTGCACACCATCACTCAGCGTGTCTGTCTGCAGATGCAGCAGCTGGCCTTCCAGCTGATAGTGACCGGCGCGTTTCCAGCGCTCTACCCAGGCGTGAGGATCGATGCGCGTGACTTCGCTGACGCCGATATCATTATCGACAGGCGCACGGGCAAACAGGTCGCGCAGTGGGGAGAGCAGTTGAGGCTGGTCCCCACGCAGCCACTGCACCAGTTCACCGCTCTGGCGACAGAACTGCCATTGCTGTTCGCCGTGGCGGATCGTCAGCCGTTCAGCCTCCAGGCAGAGCTGAGGCAGCTCACCTGCAGTCGGTGCGTTCGGCAGGGCCAGCGCAGCAGGCAGACGCCAGCTGTCCCAGGCCACACGCTGCCCCGCTGGCGACCAGGCGGTGGCCAGCGGTTGGATCACCTCAACATGCAGCCACAGCTCACCTGTCAGTGAGGGCAGATCGCCGGTCTCCAGTTCAATACTGTCCTGGGGAGCGAGAGCCAGTTCACACTGGCCTTCCGCCACCGGCCTGCCCTGATGCTCAATCCGCCAGCGCAGCTGTTCATTGTCGCTGTGGCGGAAGAGATATTCGCTGGTGACGCGCACGGTTAATGGCGCGGTGCCCGCCAGCTCGAACTGGAAGAACTGCTGGGCGCGCTGCGCTTCAAACAGCGCCGGGTGAGGGGTGCGGTCTGCAAAGACCAGCCCGTTCATACAGAACTGGCGGTCGTTTGGCGTATCGCCAAAGTCACCGCCGTAGGCCTGGAAGCTCTGCCCCTGGGCATCCTTGTGCGTCAGGCTCTGGTCAACCCAGTCCCAGACAAATCCACCCTGCAGGCGCGGGAACTGGCGAAATGCCTGCCAGTAGCGATCGAACCCGCCAAAACTGTTTCCCATCGCATGCGCATATTCACAGAGGATCAGAGGGCGGGTCTCTTCCGGCAGGCTAATCCACTTTTTGATCGACCATTTCGGCACGGTATCGAACGGCTGATCCTGGTCGACGCGGGAATACATCGGGCAGATGATATCGGTGGCGGCAGTATTCGCGCCGCCGCCTTCGTACTGCACCGGACGGCTGGGATCGTGGCTTTTGATCCAGCGGTAGAGCGCGTCATGGGTACTGCCGTGACCGGATTCGTTGCCGAGCGACCAGAGAATGATGCACGCGTGGTTACGGTCACGCTGAACCATGCGGGTAACACGTTCACTAAAAGCATTAAACCAGACCGGGTCGTCGGACAGGCGGTTCATAGGCTGCATGCCGTGAGTTTCAATATTCGCCTCATCCACCACATACAGGCCATAGCGATCGCACAGGCGATACCACAGCGGATGGTTAGGATAATGTGAGCAGCGCACGGCATTAAAGTTATGCTGCTTCATCAGCAGGATATCTTTGATCATCGTGGCTTCATCCATCACCTGGCCGCGATCCGGGTGATGTTCATGACGGTTGGTACCGCGGATCAGCAGCGGTTTCCCGTTCAGCTTCAGTAATCCGCCGCTGACTTCAACCGTGCGGAAGCCGACATCGTAAGCTTCGGCTTCGATCAGCGTGCCGCCGGCATCCAGCAGGGCAACCACGGCGCGATACAGATGGGGCGTTTCAGCACTCCACAGCAGTGGCCGGTCGACGTGCATCGTCAGGCGGGTGCGATCGAGATAGCGTCCGCGCTCATCAATCACCGACGTGCCAAAGGGCTGCTGGTGGCGGGCAATCTCGCGATCCTCCTGCCACAGTGTCACCTCCAGCTGATAATCACTGGCATCCGTCAGAGAGGTCAGTGCCAGCACGTTGAGCTGTGCGGAACTGAACTCGGGGCTGAGAAACGTATCGATGTGGACATCACACAGGCGGACGGCCGGTTTGTGCAGCAGGGTAACGTCGCGGAAAATACCGCTCATACGCCACATATCCTGATCTTCCAGATAACTGCCGTCGCACCAGCGCAGCACCATCACAGCAATCCGGTTCTCCCCCGGGCGCAGGCTCGGGGTAAGGTCGAACTCGGCAGGCAGGCGGCTGTCCTGCGAATAGCCAATAAACTCACCGTTACACCAGAGATAAAAGGCCGAATTCACGCCATCAAAGATGATCCGCGTCTGTCCTTCGGCCAGAAACGCTGGCTGGCACTGGAATGTGAGCGAGTAACATCCCGTCGGATTATCCGCAGGTACGCGGGGAGGATCGACGGGGATCGGGTACTGTACGTTGGTATAGATCGGCGCATCGTATCCTGCCATCTGCCAGTTTGCTGGCACGTTAAGGCGGTCTGAATGCGGCAGTTCGCCCAGCAGCCACGCGTCCGGTACCGCCTCCGGACGAGGGTAGTAACTGAAATTCCACTCGCCGTTCAGGGACTGCACGGCGGCACTGGCGAGATCGTGACGTGCGTCATCGCGATCCCGCCAGCTGGCAAACGGCGGATGGGCAGGCAGGCGATGAAGGTGCGTGACGGCCGGGTTTTCCCAGTGACGCATGGACAAAAGCTGCTGCAGGGTGAGTGGAGTAATATCAGTCATGCCAGATCCCTCATAAATGTTATGCGCTCACATTGATACTGAAGCGAAATGAAGTAAAGAAAAAAGAGTGGGGGATGCGATGCCTGTCGCAAGATTTACGGCTGAGAAGAGAGGGCCGGATCCGCGCCAGGTGCAGGGTTAACGCGGGAAAATGACAGGAAAATGTTAATCAGCGTTACCTGCGGTAAACAGGGGCGGGAACCGGAGGATTCTGCATTGTGGAACACCCGTTCGCCGCATACTATCAGCGCCGGTTTGTCATTCACAGCAGTTCAGGGGGGCAGTAGCATGGTTCGGATGGTAAAAGTGGCAATGACGATAGCGCTGGTTGCCGTATTAAGCGGCTGTTTGTTCCCACCGCCGGGCGGTGGTGGCTGGGGCGGGGGACATGGCGGAGGCGGTGGTCCGCGTGGAGGGTTCACGGAAGCGGGGCGCTAAGACTTCAATCGGGGGCGGATCGCTGCCCCGGATGGCAACAATCCCGTCCTGACTGACCGGGGTGCTGCCAGCGAAACGTTTCGAAAAATAAAACGCTTTTATTGCTCTGTTTTGGGGCATAAGTCGCGAAAATATATAGCAAATATGAGTTTTATTTTTTTGATGCGAATGATACCGTCTTGCTTTAACTTGCTGAGACATTCGCATGAAAAACCTCATCGCTGAATTACTGATCAGGCTGGCGGAAAAAGAAGAAGAGTCGAAAGAGCTGGTGGCGCAGGTAGAAGCTCTGGAGATTGTCGTTACCGCCCTGCTGAGAAAACTGGACAGAGACCAGTTGCAGGCCATGAACACCAGCATTTCTGATGCAATGAGAACGGCCTCAACCTCGATGGCACCGGACCTGACAAAAGATGCGCCTCTGCTGGAAAGCTACATCCAGCGCCTGTTAAACCATCCCCGCCAGTAATTCCCTTTCTGTATTAATCCCACCATCTGCTCACATGTATGTGGCGGCGGTCTGTTTTAATGTTACCCCGGTTAAAGTTTCCCACTCTCTGACTCGCTGAAAAAAAAAGTCGTGCCACACTCAAAGGTGTGCTGATAACAATAACGGGATGGGTTCAGAATGAAAATGCAATTACTGATAGCGACTGCTCTGCTGACGCTGACGGCGGCCGGGTATGCCGGTGCCGCTGAGAAAACGGCACAGCAGCAGAAAATGACGGTTTGTAATCAGCAGGCGGGTGAAAAAATGCTGAAAGGAGACGAACGAAAAACCTTTATGAGCCACTGCCTGAGTAAAGACAATAAAATGGACGGGATGACCCCTCAACAGCAGAAGATGAAAACCTGTAATGCGCAGGCGGGTGAAAAAATGCTGAAGGGCGATGAGCGTAAAACCTTTATGAGCACCTGCCTGAAAAAAGGCTGAATAACCGTGTCCCTGACGGCTGCCGTATTCTCCTTTCTTTTTCCCGCACGACCTTTGGCACTGATTGTTAAATTCAGTGCCAGCCTCTCTTTAAAATGACCGCTTTTATCCCGACGCGGTGACTGCTCTGTCCGACCACTGTTGCCCTTTATTCACTAACAACTACAGGATGTGTTGTATGGTGGCTATTATCATTATCGCTATCTTTATTATCAGTGTGATCTATGCGCATTCGCGCGGCAGGGTAAAACTCAAGTTTTCGCGGCAGTTATTTGATCACTCTACTTTTATGGCCCCCATCAATATGTTTATGACCGGGCTTTCTGCGTTGCCTGATAAACAGCCCTATTTTGATCATGACCTTTTTCCTGAATTAAACAGCCTGACTGATAACTGGCAGGCAATCCGGGAAGAGGCCGTACGGTTGCAGGATCATATTAAAGCGGCACAGACCCATAACGATGCCGGGTTTAATACGTTTTTCAAACGAGGGTGGAAACGCTTTTATCTGAAATGGTACGACGATGTTCATCCTTCTGCCCGCGAGCTTTGTCCGGTCACCTGTGCGCTGCTGAGTGACATCGGCTGCGTCAAAGCGGCCATGTTTGCCGAGCTTCCCGCCGGCAGCCATCTCGGCAAGCACCGCGACCCCTACGCCGGATCGGTTCGCTATCATCTGGGTCTGCTGACGCCGGAAGATGATCGCTGTTTTATTGACGTGGATGGTATCAGACACAGCTGGCGGGATGGCAAAGCAGTGATTTTCGATGAAACCTACGTGCATATGGCGCAAAACGGCAGTGAAAAAACACGAATCATTCTGTTCTGCGACGTCGAACGCCCCATGAAATGGCCATGGGCACAGCGTGTCAACCGCTGGGTGGGGGAAACGCTGATGTCAGCCGCCAGTTCACCGAATGACGAGGGGGACCGGGTCGGCGCAATTAATCGTATTTTTAAGTACGTAAACCGTATACGGGACGCCGGGCAAAACCTGAAAAAACGCAACCGCACACTTTACTATGCGGTAAAGCACTCGCTGATTGTGCTGATCTTCCTGCTGATTATTCTTCCCAGCGCTCTGACTTAGGGCAGGGTGGTGCCGCCTGAGATGCGGCACCGCGAGAGCTACTGCCGGCTCATCTGCTCTGATTTAGCCATGCACTGATGCATCGCTTCAATAACCGCAGAGCGGAAGCCTTTCTGCTCCAGTACCCTCACCGCTTCAATGGTGGTCCCTCCGGGTGAGCACACCATATCTTTCAGTTCGGCAGGATGTTTACCGGTTTCAAGCACCATCTGCGCGGCCCCTTTTACCGCCTGGGCGGCAAACTGATAGGCCTGTGCACGGGGCATTCCCCCCAGTACCGCAGCGTCTGCCATCGCTTCAATAAACATAAAGACATAGGCCGGGGCTGACCCGCTGACGCCCACCACGGCATGGATCAGGTATTCGGGTACCAGCGCCGCTTTACCAAAGCCGTTAAAGATCTCCACCACCTCACGGGCTTCCTCTTCCGTCACCAGCACGTTGGGGGTTACCGAGGTCATGCCTTCATTGACCAGCGCCGGGGTGTTGGGCATGACGCGGACGATCTTACGGTCGTGGCCCAGCACGGTAGCGAGGGCATCCAGCGTAATACCCGCTGCGACAGAGACAATCAGCGTCTCTTTGTTCAGACTGCCGGCAATATCTTTCAGTACGGACAGGATCACGTTCGGTTTCACCGCCCCAAACAGAATGTCGGCCTCGCGGGCTACCTCTTCGGCACTGCCGGCCGGGGTGATGCCATACTGCTCATGCATCGCCCGATTGGTGTCGGGTTTGCGGTCGAAAACCAGAATGTTTTCAGGTTTAACCTGCCCGGCGGCGACCAGACCTGCAATAATGGCTTTTGACATATTGCCGCAGCCAATAAAGCCTACTTTCTTTTCCATGATAATCTCCCTGCTTAATCAGTCTGTGAAAATCTGGCAGATGCCACAGGTACACCTTAACTCAGCTTTCACCAGGCTTACACTACAAAGGGTGCAGATTCCCTTTGCCATTCTTGAAAAGAGTGGGAAGATCTGACCCTTCACGATTGTTTAAAAGGAAACAGCCATGCCAATTTGGGTGGATGCCGATGCGTGTCCGAAAGTGATCAAAGACGTGCTTTACCGCGCGGCGGAACGCGAACAGATTATGGTGACGCTGGTAGCGAACCAGTCACTGAGCGTTCCCCCGTCGCGTTTTCTGCGTACCCTGCGGGTTGCGGCAGGATTTGACGTCGCAGACAACGAAATTGTGCAACGCGTGGAAGCTGGCGACTTGGTGATCACCGCAGATATTCCTCTGGCTGCGGAGGTGATGGAAAAGGGTGCCGTCGCGCTGAACCCGCGCGGTGAACGTTACAGCGATGCCACCATTCGTGAGCGACTGACCATGCGTGACTTTATGGACACTCTGCGCGGCAGCGGGGTGCAGACTGGTGGGCCGCCAGCGCTTAACCAGCGTGACCGTCAGCAGTTTGCCAATGAACTGGATAAATGGTTACAGCAGCAGCGACAGTGAGCAGGCCTCTCCCGTCGGGGAGAGGCATTGTCCGCACTCAGACAAAATTATCGTCATCAAAGTCGTTATCAGCAAAGGCGTCATTACTGAAATCGTCACTGACATCGTCCTGCGGCAGGCCATTATCCTGGCCGGAGAATGCGTTATTGTCGCTGCCGTTAAAGGTATCAAGATTGTTATTGAGGTCAGGATCAGGTAACGGCGGCTCATTAATGATATTGACGATCTCCTGCGGCTGCTGATGCTGGAACATACTGGTCAGCATCTCGGCCATGACCACGCCGCCTGCCACACCCACCGCCGTTTGCAGTGCGCCACCCATGAAGCCGCGGCCAGCCGGCGGGGCGGCTGCATAGGCAGGTTGCTGTGCCGTTACGGGCGCAACGTTATTGCCCCAGGGCTGCGCGGGGGCGGATGTGCTCTGAGCGGGTTGTGGGCTCCTGCCGCCGCCGAACAGGCCGGAAAGAAAGCCGCCGCTGTTCTGCTGCGGCTGCCGCGCCTGCGACAGGTCATTTTCCAGCTGGCTGACGCGGGCGTTAAGCTGCTTTAACGCCGCCTCCTGGATCAGGATAGCCTGTGCCATGTAGTAGGGGGCACCGGGCTGCTGCTGGATCTGCTGCTGGATCTGTTTTTCTGCCGCGCTGTCACGGGGACCGGACTGTGCTTCTGCCTGCTTCAATCGGGTAAACAGGTTATCAATTAACTGCTGTTCTTCGTTCTGCATTGTGTTTCTCCGAAAACGGGCGACAGCATTACTATTGGCATGAGTGACGGGAAAGTAAATCGTACTGGCGTAAGGAAATGTTGCGGTGATCTCGGCGCAGATATGCAGGGTGTAACTATTTTGTTACACCATTTATATTTTACTAATCATGCGGTTAATGCTTGCAGTGGGCAGGGTGCCTGTAAATAAAACGTGACTTATAGCCCACCAGCATATTGTCGGGTATCATGCGCTGCAACGTTAATTATTGGTTGGCCAGCCGTGCGCTGTTAACGACGCTGGCGTTTGCTTAAGGAAGGGCCTGTTATGTCATTACCCATTTATCTGGTCGGCGCACGCGGCTGCGGCAAAACGACCGTTGGCCACGCTCTGGCGCTGGCGCTGGGGTATCGCTTCTGTGACACTGACCACGCACTTCAAAACGCCAGCGGTCAGACGGTCGCCGATATAGTGACCCGTGAAGGCTGGCCCGGCTTCCGCTTGCGTGAAACTGCCGCGCTCAAAACCGTCAGCGCAGCGGCCACGGTGATCGCCACCGGCGGCGGCATGGTGCTGTCGGAAGAAAACCGTCAGTTTATGCGTGAGCAGGGGCAGGTCATCTATCTGCAGGCCGAGGCCGCTGTGCTGGCCGGCCGGCTGGAAGCCTACCCTGAGACGGAACAGCGTCCGACGCTGACCGGACGTCCCATTGCGGAAGAAATGGTCGAGGTTCTGGCAGCCCGTGATGCGCTTTATCGTCAGGCCGCGCACCATATTATTGATGCCATGCAGCGCCCGGACGAGGTGGTCAGTCAGATCCTCAGCGTACTTTCTCTCGCCCGCGCCAGCTAAGTGTTCTGTTGAAGCGGCATGATGCTGGCGTCTTTTCTCTTGTCCCGGCGGTTAAACCGTTACGGTTGTCTATACTCTGATGTGAGCAGTCATACTGACTACGCCATTCACTGACATCAGAGAGGGGAGCACTATGCCAGGCAGACCGCCATATCCACGAGAAGCGAATATCGTACCGGTAGAGAAAGGCGCACCCGGCAAATCGGTGATCTGGTACGAACTGCGTGCCGATCATCCGAAACCTGATACCTTGATCAGCGAACACGAAACCGAGCAGGAAGCGCTGGACGCCAAAAAGCGTTACGAAGATCAGTCCAAAGAGTAATGTCCATGGCAAGGATGCCGACACCCCTGCGTTCCCCACCTTTCGCCAGCACAATTAATACTTGACCCTGAACCTGTCCGGTCGTAGGTTTAGTTATCGCAAAAAAAAGGAACAGAAGTTCCATATAGTGGAAATAACGGTATGACCACGTTAGAAAACGCCACCGCCGTACTGAAGTTGTTTAATCGTAGTGGTCTTACTCAAGGACAGCCCGGGCTGACGTTTACCGACATCGCTCAGGCACTTGGGCTGCCAAAAAGTACCGTATCCCGCCTGCTCTCGACGATGGAAAGCGAAGGTTTACTGGAGCGCGATCCTGATACACGCTGCTTTCACGTTGGGCGGATGCTGCTGACGCTGGCCAGTCATTATCTCTCCACGCCGCTGGTGGACAGTGCTTCGTCCCTGATGGCGAGGCTGGCTGTGGAATCAAGCTGTACGGGCTATATCTCCGTGCTGGAAGGCCGCGAGATTATGGTGATGCGGATGTTTCAGGGGCGGATGTTCATTCAGGTGGTCACCCCACCGGGCAGCAGGCTGCCGGCGGCAGAAACCTCCGTGGGCCGGGCAATCCTCTCCCGCTACAGCGACGACTACGTCAGAAAACTCTACGCCGGGGGCTGGCAGGTTAATTCCCTCAACTCTCCTCAGTCTCTGGATCACTTACTGGCTGAACTGGCCTGTATCCGTCAGCAGGGCTGGGCGATGGCGCGTAATGAAACGTTGCAGGGCATCAGCGCGGTGTCTACCACTATCGCTAATAAACATCGGGGGGAAACCATCGCGCTTTGCCTCTCCTTCCCCTCGCAGCATCACGCCTCACCGTATGATCCCCCTGCGCTCGATGCCTTACAAAGTGTCACGCGCCAGCTGGCCGGAAAATACGGTGATAGCGAAGGCCCGGGGGGGCGCATTGCCTCCTTCGTGCAGTAATTATTTCATCGCCTGAGCGGCGATGAAATACGCCTCACCAGGGCACTTGCAGTAACCGTTACAATGATGATTATCTTAAACGCCCGTTCAGAGGCAGAGAAATCATCCCCCAGAAGGATCCCCTGAGTCTGTCAGGGGGTCTCTCTTTATACTGAGAAATAAGGCAGGGTGCGGGTCGCGTCCGGCGTTGCTGCTATTATTGAATAAAAGAACTGTTCAGGCTGTTGTCTCATCGACCCCGGGAGGATGACGAGACTGCTGCCTGCGATGAAGCAGGGTGATCGCCTGCAGCATGTGGAATAAGCACTATGAAACCATCTCTGGTCATTCTCTCCGGCGGGCAGTCTCCGCGCACTGACATTATGCCACTGCTGCTGGAACATCTTCCTGAAGAGCAAATTACCTGTGTTGGCCTGCTCGACGGCCTGACGCATCAGCAAATTAAGCAACAGTATGCCCCTGACGCTGGTGAAAAAACGCTGACGCTGCGGATTGATAATGACCGGGACGTCATGCTGTCAGCGGAAAAGATCGAGGGCGGGCTGCAGCGGCGAATTCTAGAGCTGGAAGAGGGCGGGTATGACACCATCCTGCTGCTGCAGCCCGACACCAGTCAGCGATTATTTTCCAGTACGGCCGTTCTGCTGGAGCCGCACCGCATTGTCCCGCCGCTGGTTGCCGCCATTGTCGACGGGCATCAGGCCGGGATTGTGGTGTCGAAAGCGGGGCAAATCACCGCGCAGGCCAGTAAATGGAAAAATCTGGCGCGCCCCCCCTGTTTTGCCGTGGCCAGTCCCTATCGTGCAGATGATGACCAGCTGATCGACGCGGCGCTGTCATTACAGGAGCAGGGGGCCGACGTTGTGGTGCTTGACTGCCTCGGCTATCACCAGCGCCACCGCGATTTTCTGCAGGCGCTGCTGGGGATACCGGTGGTGCTGTCGAATGTGCTGGTGGCAAAACTGGCTGCAGAACTGCTGGTGTAAATCACGATTGCAGTGCGTGGTACGCAATAGTGCGTGACAGCCCGTTAATTATGGCTCTACACTGCGAACTTACCTTTGTCTCTGATTTTAAGGAATTTATATGCTCAACGTTAGTGAGTATTTCGACGGTAAAGTGAAGTCGATTGGTTATGAGAGTGCCAGCACCGGGCGCGCCAGCGTGGGCGTGATGGCCGAAGGTGAATACACCTTTGGCACGGCTCAGGCAGAAGAGATGACCGTGGTCAGTGGGTCACTGAAGGTATTACTACCGGGAGAGGTAGAGTGGAAACACTATCAGCCGGGCCAGGTGTTTAATGTACCGGGCCACAGTGAATTCCATTTACAGGTGGCCGAGCCGTCTGCCTATCTGTGCCGTTATCTGAAAGACTGATTTTGTCAGGGCTGACCGGATGAAAAGGTCAGCCCTGCATCGTCCGCAGACGTGAGCGGAGCGATCGGCAAATTAGCGCTGTGCTTCCCCGCCCAGCGCTTCCACGGTATTACTGATCAAGGCCGCCAGCTCACCCGTCATCAGAATAAAGTCCGCATCAAAACGCCCTGTGACATCTTCGCGATCGATATCGTCATTCTGCTCACGTAAAATATCGGCGAACTTAAGCCGCTTGATGGAGCCATCATCCGACAGGATCATCTGGATACGTTCCTGCCAGTCGAGGGCCAGTTTGGTCACCAGCTTGCCGGCTTCAATATGGTTAGCGATCTCATCGCACACCAGGTCCTGTTTCTTACAGCGGATCACGCCGCCATCTTCCAGAATCGCTTTCAGCTCGGCTTCGTCCATCAGGGCAAATCCGGCAGGCAGCTCACCCGAACGCACCCATTCGGTCATGGTCAGCTCAATCGGGCTTTCCAGCGTCAGTGGGACCACAGGCAGTGAACCGAGGCTCTTACGCAGCAGGGCCAGCGTATCCTCTGCTTTTTTCGCACTGGCGCAGTCGACCATGATCAGGTTATTCACGGTGTCGATCCACACATAGGTCTGGCTGAAACGGCTGAAGGCGCGCGGCAGCAGGCTGTGTAGCACTTCCTCTTTCAGGGAGTCTTTTTCCGTTTTCTTCAGCTTGCGAGACTGTTCTGCTTCCAGCTTGATGATTTTCGCTTCCAGCGCCTGCTTGATCACCGGTGATGGCAGCATTTTCTCTTCTTTACGCGCACAAATCAGGATCTGACCGTTTGTGACGTGCGTCAGATCGTCGCTGCGCGGACCTATCGGTGAAACCCAGCCGGTTTTGGCCATATCCTGGCTACCGCAGGGGCTGAAAGAGAAGGCATCGAGCTGTTTTTCCATCTCGTCTGCCACCAGCGGAATGTCGCGATTGAGACGATAAACCATCAAATTTTTAAACCACAGCATGCTGCATTCCCTCTCAGGGCGCGCAATAGGGCGCGCGAGTTCAAAGTCAGCGCGCATGATAGCGAATCGGCGGCGGCGTTTCATTGCCTTTCCGCACCGCACCTTCTAAGGTAATGATCTCCACGTTAAATAATGAGGAATAACAAGTGCGTATCGGTATCGATTTAGGTGGCACGAAAACAGAAGTGATTGCCTTATCTGACCAGGGGGAAGAGCTGTTCCGCTATCGCGTGCCCACGCCGCGTGACGACTATAAGAAAACCCTGGAAAATATCATCGGGCTGGTGCAGCGCGCAGAGCAGGAGACCGGTCAGCAGGGCAGCATCGGTATCGGCATTCCCGGCACGCTGTCGCCCTTTACCCAGCGGGTCAAAAATGCCAACTCCACCTGGCTTAACGGCCAGCCGCTGGATAAGGACTTGCAGCAGCGGCTGGGCCGCGAAGTGCGTATCGCCAATGATGCCAACTGCCTGGCGGTATCGGAAGCGGTTGATGGCGCGGCGGCAGGCCGTCAGACGGTGTTTGCGGTGATCATCGGCACCGGCTGTGGCGCGGGCGTGGCGCTTAACGGCCAGGCGCACAGCGGCGGCAATGGCAATGCCGGAGAATGGGGGCATAACCCCCTGCCGTGGATGGATGAAGACGAACTGCGTTACCGTGCGGAAGTGCCCTGCTACTGCGGCAAGCAGGGCTGTATCGAAACCTTTATCTCCGGCACCGGCTTTGCCACCGACTATCAGCGCTTGAGCGGTATCGATCTGAAGGGGGTGGAGATTATGCAGCGGGTTGCGCAGCAGGATCCGGTGGCTGAGCTGGCGATGAGCCGCTATGAGCTGCGGCTGGCAAAGTCGCTGGCTAACGTAGTGAACATTCTTGACCCGGACATGATTGTGCTGGGCGGAGGGATGAGCAACGTTGACCGTCTGTACCAGACGCTGCCGCTGCTGATGAAAAACTGGGTGTTTGGCGGGGAGTGCGAAACGCCCATCCGTCAGGCGATCCACGGTGATTCCAGCGGGGTACGCGGTGCGGCCTGGCTCTGGCCGTTGTGATCGAAACCGGGGTTGAGGATGACGCCGATCGGCCCCGGTAATGCACGGACAACCGCGCCTTATTCGCCCTGCAACATCGCATCGTGTGGCGCGTTATCACGCTGGCTTTTGGTCAGCAGGAACCACAGATAACCCGCCAGCATCAGTGCAGCAAACACCGCACCGATCAGGGCGTTGAACCCTACCATGACCACCTGGCACTCTACCGCCAGGGTGATTATGGCCGCCGTCAGCGTCATGCCCTGCAGATTAATCCAGCCGTCGCTGAACATGGCGGCAATACCGATGACGCCGCCCGCGATGATGGCGTCAGGATGCGCTGGCAGGGTAGACAGGATATAGGTTATCACTGTTAACCGGCGTCGGGTTATTTGAATTAAGTTAAGATAATACTTAGTTGTCTTATAATTGACGGTCGTGACAAATTAAAATAATTGAATCTTTACGTTTATTTTTGTAATTACCCTGTGCTAATATTTTGTGCCAAAGGCATCCCGCCTTTATTTTATAATAATCCACTCTGGCTATAATCTGGATGCTGCTCAGGTTCAGGGTTATTATTTTAATACGAATTCTTTCAGGGAAATGAAATGAAATCCACAAGCCTTGTTGCTTTGTCTTTATTAAGCGCATCGGTCCTCTCCGGCTGTGCCACTGAATCCTCCCGTTCTATTGAAGCGCCTCAGGTCGCTGCGGCTTCTCAGCCACAATATCAGGGAGCGAAAAGCCCGATTGCCGTCGGTAAGTTCGATAACCGTTCTTCTTATATGAACGGGGTTTTCTCTGATGGTGTTGACCGCCTGGGCAATCAGTCAAAAACTATCCTTATTACGCATCTGCAACAGACCGGCCGTTTTAACGTGCTGGATCGTGCCAACCTTGACGAACTGAAAGCGGAAGCGCAGTACAAAGGCAGCCAGCAGACCATCAAAGGCGCTACCTATGTGATCACCGGTGACATTACCGAGTTTGGTCGTAAAGAAGTTGGAGACCAGCAGCTCTGGGGCATTCTTGGCCGCGGCAAGTCTCAGGTTGCCTATGCCAAGGTGAATCTGAATGTGGTTGATGTCGCCACTTCTGAAGTGGTTTATTCCGTGCAGGGTGCAGGTGAATACAGCCTGTCAAATCGCGAAGTGATTGGCTTTGGCGGCACTGCCAGCTATGACTCCACGCTGAATGGTAAGGTGATGGATTTAGCGGTACGTGAAGCCGTGAATCATCTGGTACAGGGAATCGAATCAGGCGCATGGCGTCCGGTAAAATAATCGACAGGGATGAAATAATGAACGTGATTAAAATTGCCAGCGTGACCCTGGTCGCGCTGCTGATGGTCGCCTGCGCCGAAAAAAAAGAAACAGTGTATTACTGGGGTGATTATCAGTCCACGATTTACAGTTATTACAAAAATGATAAATCGCCTGAACAGCAGATTGAATCACTGAATGCCATTGTTGAGCAGGCGAAGGCGAAAAATAAACCGGTACCGCCGGGTCTCCATGCCCAGACAGGTTTGCTCTATGTTGAAACCGGCCATCCGGACCAGGCCTTCCAGCAATTTAATATGGAAAAGACCCTGTTCCCAGAATCAGCGGCCTATATGGATTTCCTGATGCGCAATAAGGTGAAAAAATAATGAAACTATGGACCCTTATTGCCGTAGCCGCAACGCTGGTGCTGAGTGGCTGTGCGAAACAAACGCCTTACGATTACAGCGCGTTCCGCGCCAGTAAGCCACGTTCTATTGTGGTGTTGCCGGCGAAAAACAGCAGCCCGGATATCACAGCGGCCCGCAGCCTGGTGTCTGTGGTCACGGCACCGCTGGCCGAGTCCGGTTACTATGTCTTCCCGGTCGCCGTGGTCGATAAAACCTTTGAGCAGAACGGGCTGACCAGCGGCGCGGAGGCTCAGGCGGTCAGCACGGCGAAACTGTATGAGATCTTCCACGCGGATGCGGCGCTGTATATTGATATCGACAGCTATGGCAGCCAGTACCGCGTAGTGGACAGTGTCACTGAGGTCAGCGCCACCGCGCGGCTGGTGGATCTGCGCAGTGGTAAGCAAATATGGTCCGGTAAGGGCTATGCTTCTGACGCGCAGGACAACAGCAATAACGGCCTGCTGGGGATGCTGATCACCGCGGCGGTGAAACAGATGTCCAGCAATATGTCTGACAAAAGCCATGATATTGCCATCATCGCCGGAGCAACCATGCTCACCGCCGATGGCCGCAACGGCAGCATCCTGCCGGGGCCGCGTGCAAAAGTGAAAACGGCGTTATAACGTCAATGCCGCTGGGGCGTTCGTCTTAGAACGCCCCTACGCCACAGGCGTTTCCAGCCTGCTGTAGCCCAGTCCGTTAATCTTCTTCACCCTGATCTGCACCGGAATGCGCTCTTTCATCGCCTCCACGTGGCTGATCACCCCAATCGTTTTCCCGCTGGCGTTCAGTGCATCCAGCGCGTCAAGCGCACTGTCGAGCGTCTCCGCATCCAGCGTGCCAAACCCTTCGTCCAGGAACAGCGACTCAATGCGGGTCTTATGGCTGACCAGATCCGACAACGCCAGCGCCAGCGCGAGGCTGACAAGAAAACTTTCACCGCCTGACAGCGTGCGGGTATCGCGCTGTGCATCCGCCTGCCAGGTGTCGATCACCTGCAGCTCCAGCGCTTCCTGAGACTTACGCTGCAGCAGATAGCGCCCGTGCAGACGGTTCAGCTGATTGTTCGCCAGCCACACCAGATGATCCAGCGTCAGCCCCTGCGCAAAGCGGCGGAACTTATCCCCCTCTCTGGAACCAATCAGTTGATTCAGGTAGCTCCAGTCCTCCAGATGCTGCTCGTTAGCCGCAATCTCCGCCAGCAGCGCCTGCTGACGAGTCCGCCTTTCGCTGTCATCGCGTAGTTGCTGACGCAGCTGGCCCTGCTGGCTGGCCAGCTCCCGCAGCTGCTGGTTCAGCCCGTGGAGTTCAGATTCCAGCAGCGCACGCCGGGCAGGGAGGTCGTCCACCGTACCTGTTTTGGTTAAGGCATCATCTAATTTCGACTGCAGAGTAATCAACTGCTCATTTAGTGATTTATGCTGTCCGGTCAGAGTATTTATCCGGTCCTGCTGCTCCTGCCACTGCACCTGAACCTGGCGCACGGCCCGATCGTGCTGCGCGGCGGCCGCCCGCAGCTGCTGCTGAACGTCAGCCACCAGACGATCGCCAAACAGCGCCTGACGCTGCTGCTGCAGTTGGTTCAACATCGACTGCTGCTGCTGCAGGCGCTCATCCCCTGCGGTCAGTCGCGTCTGTTGCTGCTGCAGTTCATCATCCAGCGCCTGCTGGCGGCTGGTGAGAGTGGCCATTTCGGGCACCAGCGCGGCCAGCGCCTCGCTGTTACGTTGCCATGCCTGCCACTGCTGTTCGCAGCGCTGCAGCCAGCCCTGATAGTCGCCGTCCTGCGGCAGTGACAGACCCAGCGGACTCAATGCTTCTGCCAGGCTGCTGAGGAGCTGTTGTGTACGCGCTTCATCCTGTTCAAGCTGCTGCTGCTGTGCGTTCAGGGCCTGCACGGCGGCGGCTTTCTCCTGCTGCTGCAGTTGGATCTGCTGTTGCAGGTTTTGCCATGCCTGCTGCTGCTGATAAAGCCCCTCTTTCTGCAGCTGACAGTGGCGCAGTGCCTGCTCCAGCGCTTCCAGCTGCTGCTGCAGGGTGCTTTCCTGCTGTTCCTGCTCTGCCAGCCACTCACTGGCCTGCGCATGCTGTTGCGGGGTCAGCGTCAGCGAGAGTGCACCCGCGGCATTCTGCCACTGCTGCTCCAGCTGCTGCAGCTGACGGCCCAGATCGGCCAGTTCCTCCTGCAGACGGGCCTCCTGCGTCTGCGCCTGTTTCACCTGGGCGGCGAGGGTGCTTCCCTCATCTTTCAGTTGTTCAACCTCGCGCCTGAGGGTGGCCAGCCGCTGCTGGTTTTCTGACAGCTGTAATGCCTGATATGCCTGCACCGCCGGATGAGTCTCTGAACCACACAGCGGGCAGGGCTGACCGGCCTCCAGCTGCGCCCGGTGCTGCTCCAGATCGGCAATGCGCCGTTCCAGCTCACAGCGTTTATCCAGATCCTGCTGATGCTGATACTTCTCTTTCCATGACGCGCGAAGCGTAAGTAATTGCTCACTGTTTTTCTGGATCTGCTGCGTCAGCGCCTGGTGTTCCTGCTGTAACCGGGCCAGGCGACCGTTCAGCTGATGGCCCTGCGGAAGCAGCGTTGCCAGCAGCAGGCGCTGCGGCCGCTGCCGGGCAAACTGCGCCAGCGCCGCACGCAGGGACTCTTCCGGGTGCTGCTGTTGCAGCGGTACCAGCCGCTGCCGGGCCTGAGCAAGTGCCTGTTCTGCGTCGGTAAGCTGCTGCTGTAAAGGCGTCTGCTGCTGCTGAAGCTGCGCGCAGGCCTGTTCATACTGCACCATCGCCTGCTGGCGGGTCGCCACCTGCTGGCGCAAAGATGTGAGTGACTGCTCACTCTCTTGCTGCTGACGGAAACGTTCCCGCCACAGCGGCAGAGACTCTCCGTAACGTTCATACTGCGCATGGGCGCTGCGCCAGTCGTTAAGCTGCCGCTGCTGCAACTGTTTTTCCGTCTGCAGCTGAAGGTTCTGCACGCTTTCCTGCTGGCGTGAGGCGAACGCCTGCTGGTGCTCATTCTGCTCACGGACCTGCTGCTGAACCTGCTCCCGCAGAGCGCTCAGCTGCAGATCGAGCGGCAGTATGTGTTCTGCTATCAGGGTGTCCTGCTGCAGGTGCAGCGTCTGATGCTGCTCCTGCGCCAGCAAAGCCTGCTGCTGCTGCTGCGCTGCCGCCGTCAGTGCGGTCTGCGCCTGTTGTCGCTGTTCATCCAGCTGCTGTACGCGTGCGGTCAGCAGCTGCCGGTCCCGCTGCAGCTGCTCAAGCTGTTGCAATGCGTGCACTTTTTGCTGCCGGGTCTGCTGCTGCGAAGTGAGTGCCTGCTCCTCCGCAATGCTTTGTGCCAGCTGCGTATTCAGGCTGACCTGCTGCGCTTCGCTCAATAACTCCATGCCGCCTGACTGCGCTCTCAGGGTATCCAGTAACACCTTCGCCTGTTTGTGTCGTTCAAACACCGCCGAAGAGAGTCTTCCGTAAATTTCGGTACCGGTTAGCTCCTCCAGCAGTTCAGCGCGTTTATTGGCATCGGCATTAAGAAATGCGGCAAACTGGCCCTGCGACAGCATCATGGATTTCGTAAAGCGTTCAAAGTCCAGCCCGGTCAGAGCGGCGATCGTCTCCAGCTTGTCTTTGACCTTGTCGGCCACAATCTTATTGTCATCGCAGCGCGCCAGCTCCACGCGCGGGGCCTGCAAATTGCCGTCAGCGGCACCGCGTGCGCGGTTCTGACTCCAGAATGCACGCCACGCCACGCCTTTAACCTCAAACTCCACCTCCGCCAGACACTCGGCAGTGTCACGCGTCATCAGGTCATTTTGTGACTGGGTGATGCTCTTCAGACGTGGGGTTTCGTGATACAGCGCGAGGCAGATGGCATCCAGCAGCGTGGTTTTTCCCGCGCCGGTCGGGCCGGTGATGGCAAACAGCCCGTTGCTGGCAAACGGCTCAGCGGTAAAATCAATCTTCCATTCGCCTTTCAGCGAGTTGAGGTTCTTAAAGCGTAGGGTCAGGATCTTCATCAGGGCTGCTCCTCATGGCGCACTGCTTCCAGCGTTTGGGCAAACAGCGCACGGGCCCGCGCCTGTCGTTCCGGTTCGTCGGTCTCCTGGGCCAGGCGGCGGGAAAACACTTCCTCAACACTCAATTCGCTGAGGGTTTCATTATTTTGCCGGGCGATAACCTGCTCCCGCTGTTCGCGGCTGCGGCGCAACAGCACCACCTCCACCGGCAGCGGTGCGGTCAGCTCATGAATACGGCGCTGTAACTCGCTGAGATAAGAGTCAGTGACGATCTCAATATCCAGCCAGACAGTTCTGCCCTGCGGATCGGGCGTCAGCGCCGCCAGCTGCTGTTCGATCTGCTCCAGCGATCCTTTAATCATCTGCATCGGCTGGAAGGATGGGATCGGCAGCGCCTCAGCGGCAACGAAACGGCCCGCGTCAAAGTCGACCTGAAACACGCTTTTGGCTTTACCCAATTCATCAAAACTGAGCGGAATGGGCGAACCGCTGTAACGAATGTGTTCGCTGTTGGCAATACGCTGGGTGCGGTGAATATGACCGAGGGCAATGTAGTCTGCCGGGGGAAAACAGTCGGCGGGGAAGGCGTCCAGCGTACCGATGTAAATATCGCGCACCGCGTCGCTTTTGGTCACCCCCAGAGTGGTCAGATGGCCGGTAGCGATAATCGGCAGCGTCAGTCCCAGCGCCTCACGCTGCGTCAGTGCCTCCTGCCAGCAGCGTTGATAATGATCGGTAATGGCCTCAAGCAGGCTTTGCTGCTTCTCCCGCCCTGACTGGCCGCCCTGACTGCGCAGAATATCGCGCGGACGTAAAAAGGGGATGGCACAGAGCAGTGCGCCGGGCTGGCCATCGCGGCGGTTCAGCAGCAGGACCTGCTGGCTGACATCGTCACTGGCTGCAGCGATCACCCGGGTATTCAGGCAGGCCAGCAGTTCGCGCGATTCGTTCAGCATCGCCACTGAATCGTGGTTGCCACCCAGCACCACCAGCTGACAGCCGGTTTGCTGCAGCCTGACCACAAAGCGGTTATACAGCTCGCGTGCATAGCTCGGCGGCGAGCCGGTATCAAAAATATCCCCGGCGACGATAATGGCGTCGGCCTGCTGCGCTTCTGCTTTTTCCAGCAGCCAGTCAAGAAAGGCCTGGTGCTCGGCCGCCCGGCTTTTGGTATAGAAAAACTGGCCAAGATGCCAGTCGGCAGTATGAATGATGCGCATGGGGGTCCTTTCATGGCGGAAATGGATGGCGGGAAGTATACCCGTCCTGCCTGCCGAATTATCCACGACAGGCAGATTATTGCTGTGCAGGGGATTTTATTTAATTCCATCAATGCTTTCAGGGGGTGCTTTTTTCATAAAAGTGTCATAAAACTGACGCATAATGGCGCCGCATATCCCCGTGACAACCTGTCACAGCAGCAGGAGCAATAATGGCCAAGCGTATTCTGGTGGTGGAAGATGAAGCCCCAATCCGTGAGATGTTGTGTTTCGTTCTGGAACAAAACGATTATCAACCGATCGAAGCCGAGGACTATGACAGCGCAGTCAACTTGCTGATTGAGCCGTGGCCGGATCTCATCCTGCTGGACTGGATGTTACCGGGCGGTTCAGGCATCCAGTTTATTAAGCACCTGAAGCGTGAAGCCATGACCCGGGATATTCCGGTGATGATGCTGACGGCGCGCGGTGAGGAAGAGGATCGCGTGCGTGGCCTGGAAGTGGGCGCGGATGATTACATCACCAAGCCTTTTTCACCGAAAGAGTTGGTGGCACGCATCAAGGCCGTGATGCGCCGTATCTCTCCGATGGCGGTGGAAGAGGTTATTGAGATGCAGGGGCTGAGTCTTGACCCGTCCTCGCATCGCGTAATGTCCGACACACAGCCGCTGGAAATGGGGCCGACTGAATATAAATTACTGCACTTCTTTATGACCCACCCGGAACGTGTCTACAGCCGTGAGCAGTTGCTAAACCACGTCTGGGGAACTAACGTTTACGTCGAAGATCGTACCGTCGACGTTCATATTCGCCGTTTGCGTAAAGCGCTGGAGCTGACCGGGCACGATCGTATGGTGCAGACGGTTCGCGGAACAGGTTATCGTTTCTCTGCACGCTATTGATTGTTCGCGCTGGAGTCTGAACCGTGTTGGAACGCCTCTCCTGGAAGAGATTATTGCTTGAGCTGTTGCTCGCCAGCCTGCCCGCACTGATCCTCGGGTTGCTGGTGGGCGGGCTGCCCTGGCTGCTGTTAGTCTCAGTGCTGTGCGTGCTGGGTTTTCATTTCAACAACTTACTTCGACTCTCTCACTGGCTGTGGGTTGACCGCAGCATGACGCCACCCAGCGGCCGCGGCAGTTGGGAACCGCTGTTCTACGGTCTGTATCAAATGCAGGCGCGCAACCGTCGCCGTCGCCGTGAGCTCGGCCATCTGATTAAACGTTTTCGCAGTGGCGCGGAATCGCTGCCCGATGCGGTGGTGCTGACCACCGAAGAGGGCACCATTTTCTGGTGCAACGGTCTGGCGCAGCAGATGCTGGGGCTGCGCTGGCCGGAAGATAACGGTCAGAACATCCTGAATTTGCTGCGCTATCCTGAATTTACCCGCTACCTGCGCCAGCGTGATTTTTCCCGCCCGCTGACGCTGGTGCTTAACAGCCATCGTCATCTTGAGTTCCGCGTAATGCCCTACAGCGAAGGGCAGTGGCTGCTGGTGGCGCGTGATGTGACCCAGATGCACCAGCTGGAGGGCGCACGCCGCAACTTTTTTGCCAATGTCAGCCATGAGCTACGCACGCCATTAACCGTCCTGCAGGGCTATCTGGAGATGATGAATGACTCCGTGCTGGAGGGGAGTCTGCGTGATAAGGCGTTGCATACCATGCAGGAGCAAACCAAACGCATGGACAGCCTGGTGAAACAGCTGCTTACCCTGTCCCGTATCGAAGCGGCACCGGCGCTGGATCTGCAGGAAAAAGTGGATGTGCCGATGATGCTCCGCGTGCTACAGCGCGAAGCGGAAACCCTCAGTAATGGCCGCCAAGATATTCATTTTCACACTGACCCGCATCTGCGGGTCTTTGGCAATGATGAGCAGCTTCGTAGTGCGATCTCTAATCTGGTCTACAATGCCGTGAACCACACGCCGGACGGGACGCGCATTGACGTCAGCTGGTTGCGCAGCCCGCAGGGGGCGCAGTTTAAGGTGAAAGATAACGGGCCGGGCATCGCGCCGGAACACCTGCCGCGGCTGACGGAGCGCTTCTACCGGGTGGATAAAGCGCGATCGCGGCAGACCGGCGGCAGCGGACTGGGGCTGGCGATTGTGAAACACGCGCTCAGCCACCACAACACGCGGCTGGATATCACCAGCAAGCCCGGCAGCGAAACCTGTTTCAGCTTTCAACTACCACCAAGGTTGATTGTCAGTGCCGAACTGGCTGAGAATGCGCAGCGTTAAGTCTTACGGAACCCATGCAATGAAAACGTTAATCGCGCTGGCGCTGGTGCTGGTGATGTCACCGGCGACGGCGAAAGAGGGAATGCTGGCAGGTAATCTGACCAGCGTTGGCTCTGACACGCTGGGTAACCTGATGGCGCTGTGGGGGGACAGTTTCAACCGGCAGTACCCCGGGGTGAACGTACAGATCCAGGCGGCGGGGTCATCAACGGCCCCGACCGCGCTGGCAGCCGGGGCCGCCCAGCTTGGGGCGATGAGCCGACCGATGCAGGCCACCGAGCGCCAGCTGTTTGAGGACAGCTACGGCTATCCTCCGCTGGCCGTTCCGGTGGCGATGGATGCGCTGGTGGTGGTGGTCAATCAGGACAACCCACTTACCGGACTGAGTGCACAGCAGCTGGATGCCATTTTTTCCGTTACCCGCCGCTGTGGCGGCCTGTCGGTGCCCCGAACCTGGGGGGATTTACAGCTCACTCAGCCCGGCTGGGCGACACGGGGCCTGCAGCGCTTTGGTCGTAATTCGGCCTCCGGCACCTGGGGGTTTTTCAAACAGCAGGCGCTGTGTAACGGCGATTTTCGCAACGATGTTGGGGAGTATCCCGGATCGGCAGCCGTGGTACAGGCGGTAGCAGGAACGCTGAACGGCATTGGCTATGCCAGCGCCGGGTTTCATATCAGTGGGGTAAAAACCGTGCCAGTGGCGCGCGAGGGCAACGACTGGATTGCGCCCAGCATCGACAATATCCGCAGCGGACGCTATCCCTATGCCCGTCCCCTCTATATTTACGTCAATAAAGCCCCGGATAAACCGCTGGAGCCCCTCACCGCTGCATTCCTGCGTTTAGCGCTCTCGCCGCAGGGGCAGGCGCTGGTCAGCCAGGCGGGTTATCTGCCGCTGTCGGAGCAGCAGAGGCAGCGTGCCCGCGCGATGTTAGCGCCGTGACAGCAAGCGGCCACACCAGGCAAAGTTGAATTTTATTCATGTACGGTGAAATTTCCTCGTTTGCCCCTGAAAGATTCTCATGACACTCTTAGTGACAGCCATGTAGACGTCCAGAAGTCTATGGATAACCTACGGTAACTATTTCGTCACTAAACTATGCGCCACGTACAGGCCAGGAGGCTTTCATCATGACTACTTTCACCCCATACCGTGCCGAAGTGGTGGGCAGCTACCTTCGTCCCGCTGAAATTAAGCAGGCCCGTAAGCAGTTTGAAGCCGGTGAGATCGATGCCGCAGCGCTGCGTCGGGTGGAAGATGATGCGATCCGTCAGGTCGTGGCACGCCAGCGTGAAAGCGGCCTGCAGGTGGTGACAGACGGTGAGTTCCGCCGCGCCTGGTGGCACTTCGACTTCTTTGACGGACTGGACGGGGTGGAGCGCTATGAGGCTGAACAGGGCATTCAGTTTAACGGCGTACAGACCAAAGCGCGCGGTGTGAAAGTGACCGGTAAGCTTGGCTTCAGCGACCATCCGATGCTGGATGATTTCCGCTTCCTGCAAAGCATCAGCGGTGACGCCGTCGCCAAAATGACCATTCCCAGCCCCAGCGTGCTGCACTTTCGCGGTGGGCGTAAAGTCATAGATGCTGATGTCTACCCGGATCTTGATGTCTATTTTGACGATCTGGCGCAGACCTATCGCGATGCGATAAGCGCCTTTTATGAGGCAGGGTGCCGCTATCTGCAGCTGGACGATACAGTCTGGGCCTACCTGTGTTCAGCCGATCAGCAGCAGCAGATCCGGGAGCGCGGTGACGATCCACAGGTGCTGGCCCGCACCTATGCTCGTGTGCTGAATAAGGCCCTTGAAGGTAAGCCGGACGACCTGGTGATTGGCCTGCACGTTTGTCGCGGTAACTTCCGTTCTACCTGGATTTCCGAAGGGGGCTATGAACCCGTGGCAGAGATTCTGTTTGGTGGGGTAAACATTGATGCCTTCTTCCTGGAATACGATAACGAGCGTTCAGGTGGCTTCGAGCCCCTGCGCTTTATCAAGCCAGGCAAACAGCAGGTGGTACTGGGACTGATAACAACCAAAACCGGTGATCTGGAAGCGGCGGAAACCGTGGAAAAACGTCTCCATGAAGCCGCACAGTTTGTCAGTCTGGATCAGATCTGCCTCAGCCCACAGTGTGGTTTTGCCTCCACCGAAGAGGGCAACAGCCTGACCGAAGAGCAGCAGTGGGCCAAGGTCCGTCTGGTGGTGGATGTCGCCAGCCGCGTCTGGTAAGCCAGCGTCATTCTGTGTACGGGGCGCGGGTTTCCGCGCCCTTTGTGCATCAACAGGGGGCTTATTGCCGAATTCACCCTCCCGCCGGACAAAAATGATACAAATCATGTAACGCATTTATTCTGATAACTAAAGATATGCACTGGTTATGCAGTTTTTTGCGCTATATCATCCTGCTTTTTCGATCCCGTATTGCCTTTCGCCGCTATAAACGTTCTACTTACCCCCGTTTTTTCGTCATCACCCTGTATACAGAAAATAATCAGCTCACATTCGCTGTTGATAATGCCATTGGAAGTGGTTTCCACTGCATAGGTTCTGTCAGACCGCGTTTTTAGAGCAAACAGGGACACAGGTCTTTCAAAGAGACCTGATAACACGACTTTTCACACCATCACGGGCAACACGATTTCTTATGACACATCGTTTAACTTCCAAAGATATTCTGGCACTGGGCTTTATGACGTTTGCCCTGTTTGTCGGTGCCGGAAACATCATCTTCCCTCCTATGGTAGGGATCCAGTCCGGCGAACACGTCTGGATCGCCGCGCTTGGCTTTTTGATCACCGCCGTCGGTCTGCCGGTGATCACGGTGATTGCCCTGGCGCGCGTGGGCGGCGGTATTGATGCCCTTAGCTCACCGATCGGCAGAGCCGCTGGCGTGGTACTGGCGACGGTGTGTTACCTGGCCGTCGGGCCGCTGTTTGCGACACCGCGCACGGCCACCGTATCGTTTGAGGTAGGAATTGCCCCTCTGACGGGCGATGGCGCACTGCCGCTGATGATCTACAGCGTGGTCTACTTCGCGCTGGTGATTGGCATTTCCCTGTATCCCGGCAAACTGCTCGATACGGTTGGCCACGTCCTGGCACCACTGAAGATCTTAGCTCTGACCGTACTGGGCGTCGCGGCTCTGCTGTGGCCGGCAGGCGGTCTGGTTCCGGCTACCGTTGACTATCAGCGTGCAGCCTTCTCCAGTGGCTTTGTAAACGGTTATCTGACGATGGATACGCTTGGCGCGCTGGTGTTTGGGATCGTCATTGTTAACGCTGCCCGTTCGCGCGGCATCGGTGATGCCAGATTGCTGACCCGCTACACCGTGATTGCCGGACTGATTGCTGGCGTAGGGCTGACGCTGGTTTATCTGGCGCTGTTTAAACTGGGCTCCGACAGTGCGTCCATCGTTGACCAGCAGGCAAACGGGGCAGCGATCCTCCACGCCTACGTTCAACATACTTTTGGCAACATGGGGAGCCTGTTCCTGGCCGCGCTGATTTTTGTTGCCTGTATGGTCACCGCCGTGGGCCTGACCTGTGCCTGCGCGGAGTTTTTTGAGCAATTATTGCCTCTCAGCTATCGTCAGTTGGTGTTTATTCTGGGTCTGTTCTCCATGGTGGTGTCCAACCTGGGCCTCAGCCATCTGATTCAGATCTCAATTCCAGTGTTAACTGCGATTTACCCGCCTTGTATTGTGCTGGTACTGTTAAGTTTCACCCTGAAATGGTGGAAAAAAAGTACAAGGATCGTTGCCCCGGTAATGCTGGTCAGCCTGGTATTTGGCATCGTCGATGCAATAAAAAGCACCAACTTTAAGGCAATCCTGCCCGCTATTACCCAGAATCTGCCCTTAGCCGATCAGGGGCTGGCATGGTTGCCGCCTTCACTGGTGATGCTGGTATTGGTGGCCGTGTACGATCGCGTTTCAGGTCGCCAGTCGGTTACTGCGCATCAGCAATAGCGTTGTAAACTCCCTCTTACCTTCTTGCCGGTAAGAGGCCGACAGGTGGAAAAATGACAAGTACAACACTCAAAAAGGGACTGAACACCCGCCATATTCGTTTTATGGCGCTGGGTTCTGCCATCGGCACCGGGCTGTTTTACGGCTCGGCGGATGCTATCAGAATGGCCGGCCCCGGCGTTTTGATTGCCTATCTTATCGGCGGTGTCGCCGCCTATATTATTATGCGTGCGCTGGGCGAAATGTCGGTGAACAACCCGCAGGCCAGCTCATTCTCCCGCTATGCACGAGATTACCTCGGCCCCCTTTCTGGCTATATCACCGGCTGGACCTACTGTTTTGAAATTCTTATTGTCGCGATTGCCGACGTCACCGCCTTTGGTATTTACATGGGCGTGTGGTTCCCGGATGTAGCGCACTGGATCTGGGTACTGAGCGTGGTACTGATTATCGGCGCGCTGAATCTCGCCACGGTGAAAGTGTTTGGCGAAGTCGAGTTCTGGCTGTCACTGTTTAAAGTCGCCACCATTATGGTGATGATCGTCGCCGGTTTTGGCATCATTTTCTGGGGCATTGGCAACGGTGGCCAGGCCACCGGGATCAGCAATCTTTGGACTCACGGCGGTTTTGTTCCCAATGGCTGGATTGGCGTGGTGCTGTCACTGCAGGTGGTGATGTTTGCCTTTGGCGGCATTGAGATCATCGGTATCACAGCGGGTGAAGCGAAAGATCCCCAGGTATCGATTCCCCGGGCGATTAATACCGTCCCGCTGCGAATTCTGATTTTTTATGTCGGTACGCTGTTTGTCATTATGTCGATTTATCCGTGGAACCAGGTGGGGACCAACGGCAGCCCGTTTGTCCTTACTTTCCAGCATATGGGCATTGCCGCAGCGGCCACCATCCTCAATTTTGTGGTGATCACCGCCTCACTGTCGGCGATTAACAGCGATGTGTTTGGCGTGGGACGGATGCTGCACGGTATGGCTGAGCAGGGGCATGCGCCGAAGGTGTTTGCTACCGTATCGCGCAGGGGCATCCCGTGGGTGACGGTGCTGGCAATGATGATGGCGATGCTGGTGGCCGTATACCTGAACTATCTGATGCCAAAAAAAGTGTTCCTGGTCATTGCCTCGCTGGCGACCTTTGCCACCGTCTGGGTGTGGATTATGATCCTCTTCTCTCAGATTGCCTTCCGCCGTACGCTGACCCCTGAGCAAAAGAACGCGCTGAAGTTCGCGCTGCCGGGTGGCTCGGCGACCGCGATGGTTGGCATCCTGTTCCTGCTGTTTGTGATTGGGCTGATCGGCTATTTTCCCGATACCCGCATATCGCTCTATGTCGGGATGGGCTGGATCCTGCTGCTGCTGGTGAGCTGGCAGTGGGTGAAACGCAAAAATCGATAAACCTTCAATGCTGGTCAGCTCAACTGACCAGCACTATCCTTCCCCTTAAGATAACGCTGCCCGTCTGGCACTGAAAAACGCCAGCAGAGGAGCGATAGCGAGTACGCTAAACACGATCCTTGCCGCACTGCTGGCACCTTCCACGCCGCCGGGTACATTCAAGCCTCCCAGATTGGCCAGCATACCTGCCAGTGCCGCACCCAATGCGGTAGCAAACAGTTGTACCGTGGAGATCGAGGCGGCAGCGGCATCCTGCTCGTCACGGGAGGCGACATCCAGCACGCGAGTCAGCAGATGAGGCCAGCCCAGACCAATGCCAAAACCCACCAGCAATAACCCCAGTGAAATGATCACCACGAGCATACGACTCGCGTCGCTTTGTAACGGAAAGAAGAAAGCCAGTATTACCATCCCGGCCAGTACAAGCAGGGGACCGGCGACGATGGCCCGCGACACTTTTTTCGCTCGCCAGCCTGAGCTCCAGATTTCCGCCAGCGTCCAGCCTGCCGCCATCAGCGCGGCCAGATAGCCGGATATCAGTGGGGTCTGGCCGTGGAGATTCTGCAGGAAGTAGGGGACAAAGGTTTCGCTGGTCATGCCCACCACCAGCAGGCCGATAGTGAGATAAAGACTCAGCAGCGGGGAACGCAGGCGCAGCGCATTGCGTGGCAGCAGGCAGGTATCACTTACCCATTCCTGGCGGATTAACAGCGCTATCATCAGGATGGCCAGGGCAACCCCTGTGAGATTGTCACTCAGTTGTGATTTCGTACTGCCAATACTGATGGCCAGGACTGCGCCGGTGAGCAGCAACAGCTGTATCAGTGGCAGGCGGCCTGCTGGCCTGCGTTGACGGCTCTCCGCTGGCAAAGCCCGCCATACCACCCAGGCGTAGATTGCTGTCATGGGGAGCAGAAAAACAAAGGCCAGCCGCCAGGCGTCCATATCCGCAAAGATGCCACCAATCGCCGGGCCTGTCAGCGTGGCCACCCCCCACATCCCCGAGATCAGCGCAAAGGCACGCGGCCACAGCGTTCTTTCAAAGACCTCGTAAATCATGCTGTAGCCGAGGGCAAACATGAAGCCACCGCCAAGGCCCTGAACGGAGCGCCCCACTAACATTGCCAGCATATTGGGAGCCAGCGCACACAGCAGGGAACCGGCAACAAACAGCAGAATGGAGATAGCGTAAGTCCCTCGTGACCCGGCGCGACTTAGCGTCCGGCTGGTCAACGCCGAACCGATGATTGAGGCGACCACAAACAGCGTGGTATTCCAGGCGTAAAGATTGAGTCCGCCGATCTCTTTAACGACGGAAGGCAGCACGGTGGTCGCGATGTAAATATTAATAGCGTGAAGTGCCACGCCACCAGATAGCGCGACAGAGCGCAGGGCATTCTTACCGGAAAGAAGATCCCCCCAGTTTCCTTCATGTGGTGACATAATGATTTCCTTAAGCGACGTGAGTGAGTCACTCAGGGTTGCCTGCTTTCATGCCCTGAGGTAAATTAATAAAACAAGAAAATGCTTGTTATATTGTTTGGGGTAGAAAAATATTGTCAACACATCTAACGCCTGCCGAGGCTAAAGAGCATTTATCGACATCACAGAGACTGCTTCACCTGCTGAAAACGCGTGGACCGCAGCAGGCTTCTGAGGCGGGAAACGTGCTGGGCATGACCGCTGAAGCGGCACGTCAGCAGTTCAATAAGCTGGCAACGGAAGGGCTGGTGGCCGCGTTTTCGCAGGCGCGAGGCGTCGGGCGTCCCTCCCAGTTCTGGCAGCTTACTCCGGAGGGGCAGAAACAATTTCCTGATACCCATCCTGAACTCACGGTGCAACTGCTGGATGTGGTGCGTGAATCCTTCGGCGAACAGGCGATTGACATGCTGATTGCCAGACGCGAGGAGAAAACCCGTGTGTTCTACCGCCAGGAGCTGTCAGCGCTTTCAGACCTGCCAGCGCGGGTGGCGCGTCTGGCAGAGATCCGTTCTGCAGAGGGATATATGGCGGAATACGCGGTACAGGATGATGGCAGCCTGTTGTTGATTGAAAACCACTGCCCGATTTGCGCGGCCGCAGCAAGCTGTCAGGGATTCTGTCGCGCTGAACAGGCCATTTTCAGTGACGTCCTGGAGGCCGAAGTGGTTCGCGTGGAGCATATCCTCAGCGAGGCCCGACGCTGTGCGTATCGGGTGCAGCCCTTTAAGGGATGCTGAAACCGGAGCACGCCTGTCGCCTGATAACGGAAAAACGGCACCGGATGTCTCAGCCTTGCCTTAACACGAGGAGGGGTTACTGCGCATAGCTGACCGGGCGCAGCAGCGACGGGTCGATGTGCTGGCGCAGACGCTTCAGGGCGCTGTCATATGGGCATAGAGTACCTGCCACCGTTTTCTGACAGCCGGCATAGTGCCACTCGGTGGTCAACAGCGGATGCTGACCATCGGGAGGCGTCAGATTGCGGATCTGATCGAGGCTCTGCCCACGGAACATGACGCGGATATAGCGTTTACCGCTTTCTGTATCACGCCAGCGTTCAAACACCAGGCTGCCCGCAGGCTGAATAGTGCCGCGCGGATAGTCACCCTGCTGCCAGCTGAAGTTCAGCAGGGTACGCAGATAGGCGATATTCACGTCATGGGCAACGTACAGCAGCCAGCGGGTATCCGGCGGGGCATTGTCCTGAGGCGAAACGCCCTGCTGTAGCGCTTTGGCAATCTGATCCATAAACAGGGATGCGCCGCGCTGCGCAACGTAAGGCTGGTCGTTGGTGGCATCATATTTTGGCGTCAGCATGGCCATCAGTTTACCCATCTCCCTGGCGCTCGAAGCATGACCAAACGCTACCTGACTCAGGGGTTTATTCTCACTCCATTCCAGGCGCAGGGTTTCCGCCATCGCGGCCAGCGTATCCAGGCCGGTGATCATTATGCGCCCATCAGAGGCAAATTTAATTTCCCACGCTTTATCAAATACCGGGCAGGGCTGGTCTGGCAGGCAGACGGCTTTTTTCAGCAGAGAAATTTCCGGCTGGAGCCGCTTTTGTGCCTCGCTGAGGCTTCCCCCCAGGGCTTTAAGCGCCCCTGCACGTTGCTTCTGTGCATCCAGCGTGACGCCGCCCGGGCTGTCGTTCTGAAACAGCGGGTCGTTATGCACCGGTGAGTAATGTACCGTCAGGCCGCAGCCGGGAAATGCCCCGTCCGTCAGGGCCTCGGCGGTGGCGCGCGTACGCTGCAGGGGGCTGGCCCAGACGAAAACGTCCTTCCCGGTTGGGCAGCCTGCACCGAGCAGTCCGGCCCGGCGGTATTCATTGCCTTCGTATTGCCCTTTTAGCCAGGCCGCGGTGTAACCGTGGCCGGTCAACTGGCCGTCAGCCGTCAGCCAGGGGGCCCAGGGGCGGGCACTGCCGGTTTCCATCTCTTTACGATTATCTGCCGTAGGGGGACGCACCCCGTGACGGCTGACTTCCACCACTTTTTCCAGCACATAGTGGGGCGCGGCCTGAGCGAGCAGGCTGAGCGAACTGAGCAGGGCGGCGAGGGAAAAACGCAGAACGTGCTTTTTCATCGGGATCATCCTTGTTGTGGTGTCTGTACCAGTAGGCATCATTACAAGGTTTTTCAGACAGGTGTGACAAAAGGTGCGGAGAAGGGGAGGACAGACGAAAAAAAAGCCCGCCGAAGCGAGCTTTATTGAAAACGCAGCGGTAATTACAGCTTCGCAGCATTCTCAGACAGGTATTTAGCCACACCTTCCGGTGATGCGCCCATACCTTCTTTTCCTTTTTCCCACTGAGCCGGGCACACTTCGCCGTGCTCTTCGTGGAATTGCAGCGCGTCAACCATGCGCAGCATTTCATCAACGTTACGACCCAGTGGCAGATCGTTAACCACCTGGTGACGAACCACACCGGCTTTGTCGATCAGGAAAGAACCACGCAGAGCAACGCCCGCATCCGGGTGCTCGATGCCGTAGGCTTTCTGGATTTCACGTTTGATGTCAGCAACCATCGCGTACTGAACTTCGCCGATGCCGCCTTTATCAACCGGCGTTTTACGCCATGCGTTATGCACGAACTCTGAATCGAAGGAAACACCCACAACTTCAACGCCACGCTTCTGGAATTCGGCATAACGCTTGTCGAAAGCGATCAGCTCAGAAGGGCATACGAAGGTGAAGTCCATTGGCCAAAAGAACACAACGGTGGCTTTACCAGCGGTGTGTTTTTTAAAGTTGAAGTTCTCTACGATCTCACCGTTGCCCAGGACGGCGGCGGCGGTAAAATCTGGGGCTGGACGAGTAACCAGGACCATGTTCACTCCTGTAAAAGTTAGTTGAATTAAGGTGACAAGACGCAGGCAGTATACGGGGCGTGCCCGGTGCGGGCCAGCGAACTGCACCAATTATTCGGATAGGTTGTGCCTATCAAAATTCGAGTAATTATAAAGCAGTATCATACAATAACCTTTTTTAGAAAAAGGGCAAGGTGTAAACGTGGCAATGTCTTTTACAGCTTACGCTGCACGGCCTGCGCCATCATGCGGGGGTAAATCTGCCAGAAATATTCTTCAAGCGCCTGATAATTTTCTATAAAATCCTGGTAGCTTTCCGCCAGTGCAGCCAGCTTTGGACGGCGGCTGGCCATACCCTGTAACACATTTTGCAGAAACGGCGCTTCGGCGTAGCGCTCCATCCAGCGTCCATTCCATAAGTGATGATTAAGAGTCTGGAAGCGCTCCGGTGTCGGTCCAAGTTGCGGTTCGATCACACTTCTGACATGTGACAAAAAAGCTGGCAAAGAAATTTCCGGCACCAGTGTATTCCAGTGAGATGACAGAAAATGATCCCAGATGACATCGAGGGTAATCGGGGACACGCGACGTGTTTCACTGCGGAAGAGCTGGCGTGCGCTGCGCACTTCCGGCAGAGAATCCGTCAGCGCGTCGATGCGGCGATGCAGGGCTATGCCTTCAGCGACAGGGGCGGGCCACTGCTGGTGAGGGTTACCGCGAACATAATCGGCCATCATATTACCCAGCAGTGAGCTGTCGGCAAGGGTGGCAAGATGGAGGTGAGCAAGATAATTCATGGCGGGATTCTAACCTATAGCGGGCAGACTTCAAGCCGCAGCTGTGCTGGCGGTAATGTGACTTATTTTGCCGATAGTTGCAGGGATAGTCAGCAGATTGTTTAGCTATGGGCAGTTTTCAGCTAGAATGTGCGCCCTGATTTCCCGGACTGTGAATGACCATGCGCGTTGCCGATTTTAACTTTGAGTTACCTGAATCTTTGATTGCCCACTATCCGCAGGCCCAGCGCAGCGGTTGCCGTCTGCTGTCGCTCAATGGCCCGGATGGCGAACTGACGCATGGGATCTTCACCGATTTGCTGGATAAGCTCAATCCCGGCGATCTGCTGGTGTTTAACAATACCCGGGTGATCCCGGCGCGTATTTTTGGCTGTAAGGCCAGCGGCGGTAAAATCGAAGTACTGATCGAGCGTATGCTGGACGACAAGCGCGTGCTGGCACATGTCCGCGCGTCGAAAGCTCCAAAGCCCGGCAGTGAACTGTTGCTGGGGGACGAAGAAAATGTGCCGGCCACGATGCTGGCCCGCCACGATGCCCTGTTCGAAATTGAATTTCACGACCCGCGCCCGGTGCTGGATATTCTGAATGACATCGGTCATATGCCGCTGCCGCCCTATATCGACCGCCCGGATGAAGACGCTGACCGCGAGCTGTACCAGACGGTTTACAGCCAGAAACCCGGGGCAGTCGCGGCACCGACGGCAGGGCTGCATTTTGATGAGCCGCTGCTTGCCGCGCTGCGGGAGAAAGGCGTTGAAACCGCGTTTGTAACCCTGCACGTCGGGGCGGGGACCTTCCAGCCCGTGCGCGTAGACACCATTGAAGATCACATCATGCATGCCGAGTATGCGGAAGTGCCGCAGGACGTGGTGGATGCCGTGCTGGCATGTAAAGCGCGCGGTAACCGGGTTATTGCCGTCGGTACCACCTCCGTGCGCTCACTGGAGAGCGCTGCGCAGGCGGCGCAGGATGCGCTGATTGCGCCGTTCTTTGGTGACACCAGCATCTTTATCTATCCCGGCTATCACTATCAAATTATTGATGTACTGGTGACCAATTTCCACCTGCCGGAATCCACGCTGATCATGCTGGTTTCGGCGTTTGCAGGCTATCAGCACACGATGCACGCTTATCAGCAGGCCGTAGCTGAAAAATATCGTTTCTTCAGCTATGGTGATGCGATGTTTATTACCCGTAATCCGCAGGCTGTCAGCGAAATTCCGGGGCAGTGATCCTTTCCAGGGGGCGGCACCGTCCGGCCCTTTTGTAACCATTAACATCAGACTGTTTCTCTGATGGAGGCAATGTGAAGTTTGAATTAGACACAACTGATGGTCGCGCGCGCCGTGGCCGTCTGGTTTTTGAACGTGGCGTGGTGGAAACCCCGGCATTTATGCCGGTGGGCACCTATGGCACGGTAAAGGGAATGACGCCTGAAGAAGTACTGGATACCGGTGCGCAGATCATCCTCGGCAACACCTTCCATCTGTGGTTGCGTCCGGGCCAGGAGATCATGAAGCTGCACGGTGACCTGCATGACTTTATGCAGTGGAAGGGGCCGATCCTGACCGACTCCGGTGGTTTCCAGGTCTTCAGTCTGGGGGACATTCGTAAGATCACCGAGAAAGGCGTGCATTTCCGCAATCCGATTAACGGTGATGCGATCTTCCTCGATCCTGAAAAATCGATGGAGATCCAGTTCGACCTGGGATCTGACATCGTGATGATCTTCGATGAATGTACCCCGTACCCGGCTGACTGGGATTACGCCAAACGCTCAATGGAAATGTCACTGCGCTGGGCACAGCGCAGCCGCGATCGCTTTGATTCACTGGGCAATAAGAACGCGCTGTTCGGTATTATTCAGGGCGGAGTTTACGAAGATTTACGTGATGTCTCAGTTAAAGGACTGGTAGATATTGGCTTTGATGGGTACGCTGTGGGCGGCCTGGCGGTCGGTGAACCAAAAGAAGACATGCACCGTATTCTGGAGCATGTCTGCCCGCAGCTTCCTGAGGATAAACCGCGCTACTTAATGGGCGTGGGTAAGCCACAGGACCTGGTGGAGGGCGTGCGCCGGGGTATCGATATGTTTGACTGCGTAATGCCCACCCGTAATGCGCGTAACGGCCATCTTTTTGTGACCGACGGCGTGGTGAAAATCCGCAATGCGAAATATAAAGACGATACGTCTCCGCTGGATGCCGAATGCGACTGCTATACCTGCCGCAATTACAGCCGGGCTTATCTGTATCATCTTGATCGCTGTAACGAAATTTTGGGTGCGCGTCTCAACACCATCCATAACCTGCGTTACTATCAGCGTCTGATGGCCGGTTTACGCCAGGCTATCGAAGCAGGTAATTTAGAGCACTTCGTCACCGAATTCTACCAACGGACGGGGCTGGCGGTTCCGCCATTACCGTCTGATAATTAAACAAATGAGGGAAATTTAATGAGCTTTTTCACTTCTGATGCCGTAGCAGCCGCAGCACCATCTCAGGGAAGTCCTTACTCTCTGGTGATTATGCTGGTTGTGTTTGGTCTGATTTTCTACTTTATGATCCTGCGCCCTCAGCAGAAACGTGCGAAAGAGCACAAGAAACTGATGGACTCCATTTCTAAAGGTGATGAAGTGCTGACGACCGGTGGTCTGGTAGGCCGTGTGACTAAAGTCGCTGAAACCGGCTATGTTGCTATCGCACTGAACGAAACCACTGAAGTTGTGGTCAAACGTGACTTCGTTGCCGCCGTTCTGCCGAAAGGTACAATGAAGGCGCTTTAATTTTCGATTTCCCTAAGGGAACTGCCGTGTTAAACCGTTATCCTTTGTGGAAGTACATCATGCTGATCGTCGTATTACTCGTCGGTCTGCTGTATGCACTGCCTAACCTGTATGGTGAGGATCCGGCCGTTCAGATCACTGGTGCGCGCGGAAGCGCCGCCAGTGAGCAAACGCTGGTTCAGATCCAGACCGCATTAAAACAAGATAATATTCAGGCCAAATCACTGGCGCTGGAAAATGGCGCTATTTTGGCGCGCTTCGCTAACACCGACGTGCAGATGCGCGCGCGTGAAGCGATTATCAAGACGCTTGGCGATAGTTACGTTGTGGCGCTTAACCTCGCACCTGCGACGCCATCATGGCTTGCCATGCTTAACGCCGAACCGATGAAACTCGGTCTCGATCTGCGTGGCGGTGTGCACTTCCTGATGGAAGTGGATATGGATACGGCTCTGGGTAAACTCCAGGAGCAGAATATCGATAGCCTGCGTAGCGATCTGCGTGAGAAAAGCATTCCTTACGTTAACGTTCGTAAAACTAATAATTACGGCATGGAAATCCGTTTCCGTGATGCCGCCGCACGCGATCAGGCCGTCACTTACCTGACAGGTCGTCACCGCGATATGGTCATCAACAGCAGCGGCAGCAATGCCCTGACGGCGGTAATGAGTGACGAACGTCTGCGTGAAGCCCGTGAATATGCGGTGCAGCAGAACATCAATATTCTGCGCAACCGCGTGAATCAGCTCGGCGTGGCCGAACCGCTGGTACAGCGCCAGGGTTCTGACCGTATCGTGGTCGAACTGCCGGGTATTCAGGACACGGCGCGCGCGAAAGAGATCCTCGGCGCTACGGCTACCCTGGAGTTCCGCCTGGTGAATACCAGCGTGGATGCCACGGCGGCGGCCAATGGCCGTGTACCGGGTGACTCTGAAGTGAAAGACACCCGTGATGGCCAGCCTGTTGTGCTGTACAAGCGTGTGATCCTCACTGGTGACCATATCACTGACTCCACTTCCAGCACGGATGAATACAACCAGCCACAGGTTAATATCTCCCTGGACAGCGCGGGCGGTAACATCATGTCCAACTTCACCAAGGACAGCGTCGGTAAAGCGATGGCAACCCTGTTTGTCGAATATAAAGACAGCGGGAAGAAAGACGCCAACGGCCGCGCCATTCTTGAGAAGCAGGAAGAGGTCATTAACGTCGCCAATATCCAGTCCCGCCTGGGTAACAGCTTCCGTATTACCGGCATTAATAATCCGAACGAAGCCCGTCAGCTCTCGCTGCTGCTGCGTGCCGGTGCATTGATTGCGCCTATCCAGATTGTTGAAGAGCGGACGATTGGCCCGACAATGGGTCAGCAGAACATCACTCAGGGCCTGGAAGCCTGCCTGTGGGGCCTGATCGCCTCCATCATCTTTATGGTGGTGTGGTACAAGAAGTTTGGTCTGATTGCGACCAGTGCGCTGCTGGCAAACCTGGTGCTGATTGTCGGTATCATGTCCCTGCTGCCTGGCGCTACGCTGACCATGCCGGGGATTGCCGGGATTGTGCTGACGCTGGCGGTAGCGGTCGATGCTAACGTCCTGATCAACGAACGTATCAAGGAAGAGCTGCGTAACGGGCGTTCCGTTCAGCAGGCGATCCATGAGGGCTATAAAGGCGCGTTCTCCAGTATCGTTGATGCTAACGTCACGACGCTGATCAAAGTGTTGATTCTGTACGCAGTGGGTACAGGTTCAATTAAAGGCTTTGCGATCACCACGGGAATCGGTATTGCGACCTCGATGTTTACCGCAATTATTGGTACTCGCGCCATCGCCAATCTGTTGTACGGCGGCAAACGCATCAACAAGCTGTCTATCTGAGGAGTGCGTTGTGTCACAGGAACATAGTGTTGAACAAATGAACCACGGCCGTAAAGTCTATGACTTTATGCGCTGGGACACGCTGGCTTTCGCCATCTCGGTGCTGTTGTTGATTGCATCCGTAGCCATCATGGGCGTGCGCGGTTTTAACTGGGGTCTGGATTTCACCGGTGGTACGGTGATTGAAATTAACCTCGAGCAGCCCGTTGAACTGGATCTGCTGCGCGACAGCCTGGTGAAATCAGGATTTGACGAGCCACAGGTGCAGAACTTTGGCAGCAGCCGTGACGTGATCGTGCGTATGTCACCACGTGAAGGGAATGCAGGTCAGGAGCTGGGCGCGAAAGTACTGGCGACGATCAATCAGACCACCCAGCAGCAGGCGACGGTTAAGCGAATCGAATTCGTCGGCCCAAGCGTGGGGAGCGATTTGGCTCAGGCTGGCGGGATGGCGCTGTTATCCGCGCTGATTGCCATTCTGATCTATATCGGTTTCCGCTTTGAGTGGCGTCTTGCCCTGGGAACGGTTCTGGCGCTGGCGCATGATGTGATTATCACGGCCGGTCTGCTGTCGCTGTTCCACGTGGAGATTGACCTGACTATCATTGCCTCACTGATGTCAGTCATTGGTTACTCGCTAAACGATAAGATCGTGGTATCAGACCGTATTCGTGAGAATTTCCGCAAGATCCGTCGCGGTTCGTCTTATGACATCACCAACGTCTCCCTGACGCAGACCCTGAGTCGTACCATTATCACCTCGGTAACAACCCTGGCGATGGTCATGATCCTGTTTGTCTTCGGCGGCGCGTTGCTGAAAGGTTTCTCGTTAACCATGCTGATCGGTATCACTATCGGTACCATCTCGTCGATTTATGTCTCCTCTGCGCTGGCGCTGAAGCTGGGCATGAAGCGCGAGCATATGTTGCAGCAGAAAGTGGAAAAAGAGGGCGCAGACCAGCCTTCCATTCTGCCTTAATGGGTTAAACCTTCTCCAACTGAAAGGGCCACGCATCGCGTGGCCCTTTTTTTATGGTGCTGTCACCGCAGGCGGCGGGCTGACTACGACATCATGCACACGCACATACCCTAACTGCTCGGGCGGAAGGTTGCTCAAGCGCAGGGGCAGCGTCACTTCCGTTTTGGGCAGCAGTTCACGGGCTACCGCGATCTGCTGTACCTGGCTGTTTACCGTCAGGGGTTTTCCGGTGGTACTGTCAAGTTCTCCCCATTCCACCTGGGCCGTAAAGGCCGGAAGGGGAGCCTCTCCGGTGGCACGTATATGCAGGATGGCACGGGTTCCGTTGGCCTCCTGCTGCACATGACTCAGCGACAACTTCAGCTCACCGGCCTGACTTTTCAGGATCACGCCGGTATTGGCTGCGGGCAGCAGCCAGGCCCCCTGCGCCGAACCGCTGTTCAGATTGCCCTGTTGCTCAAGCGCGGCAGCCTGCTTCGTGAGCTTTCGCATCTCCTGGGTCAGTTTCCCTACTTCGTTATGCAGCTGATTGATTTTGGGCTGGGGCGGCGTGCTGGCACAGCCCGCCAGCAGCAGCAGCGAACCCAGTGACAGACGAAGATAAGTGCTTGTCATTGTTCATTTCCTTTTGATTGAAGCGAATGACTTTATCTTAGAGCAAACGGGTCTTGATCGCCTGCAAAGAAATAAGGGATTTTGTTGCGTAAGCCGCATAAAATCAGGGCAGTATTGCGGACGCGCCTTTGGCTCTAAGCCGGGTTCGCGGTACACTACCCGTTACTCTTAAGAATTAACAGGACGCGTCATGTATTGCCCATTCTGTTCTGCCGTGGATACGAAAGTGATCGACTCCCGTCTGGTCGGGGAAGGCACCTCTGTGCGCCGCCGCCGTCAGTGCCTGGTGTGCCATGAGCGTTTTACCACCTTTGAGGTGGCCGAACTGGTCATGCCGCGCGTGGTCAAGAGCAATGATGTGCGTGAACCGTTCAATGAAGACAAGCTGCGCAGTGGCCTGATGAAAGCGCTGGAAAAACGGCCGGTTAATTCTGATGCGGTCGAAACCGCACTGACCCATATCAAAAGCCAGCTACGGGCGACGGGAGAGCGGGAAGTTGCCAGCAAGCTGATCGGGAGCCTGGTGATGGATGAGCTGAAAAAACTGGATAAAGTGGCCTATATTCGCTTTGCCTCGGTTTACCGTAGTTTTGAAGATATCCGTGAATTTGGCGAAGAGATCGCCCGCCTACAGGACTGACGTTATGCGTGATGAAGTGTATATGGCGCGCGCGCTGGAACTGGCGCGCAGAGGGCGTTTTACTACCACACCGAACCCTAACGTTGGCTGTGTGCTGGTTCGTGACGGCGACATTGTCGGTGAAGGCTACCATCTGCGCGCCGGTGAGCCGCACGCGGAGGTGCATGCGTTACGCATGGCCGGTGAAAAAGCCAAAGGCGCGACAGCCTATGTGACACTGGAGCCGTGCAGTCATCACGGGCGTACGCCGCCGTGCTGTGACGCCTTGATCAGCGCCGGTGTCAGCCGCGTCGTCGCGGCCATGCAGGATCCGAACCCGGAAGTCGCGGGGCGTGGCCTCTACCGCTTGCAGCAGGCTGGTATTGATGTCAGCCACGGCCTGATGATGCAGGAGGCCGAAGCGCTGAATCGCGGCTTTCTTAAGCGTATGCGTACCGGTTTCCCCTGGGTTCAGCTTAAACTGGGGGCATCGCTTGATGGCCGCACCGCACTGGCCAGTGGCGAAAGCCAGTGGATCACTTCGCCGCAGGCGCGGCGCGACGTCCAGCGTCTGCGGGCGCAGAGCTCCGCTATTCTCAGCACCAGTGCGACCGTACTGGCGGATAACCCGTCATTAACGGTTCGTCATCAGGAGCTGGATGACGCGACTCAGGCTGATTACCCCGCTGACCTGCTGCGTCAGCCGGTGAGAATTATTGTCGACAGCCAGAATCGCGTCACGCCTCAGCATCAGCTTATTGCACAATCCGGTGAAACCTGGCTGGCGCGCACGACCTGCGATGAACTGGCATGGCCGGAAAACGTCACGCAGTTCAGTGTGCCACGGCATAACCAGCGGCTGGATTTAGTGGCAATGATGATGCTGCTGGGCAGAAAACAGATTAACAGTGTCTGGGTGGAAGCCGGGGCGCAGTTTGCCGGGGCGTTGTTACAGGCCGGAGTGGTGGATGAACTGATTGTTTATCTGGCCCCTAAACTGCTGGGTGATAGCGGGCGAGGCCTGTGTCAGCTGCCGGGCCTTGCACATCTCGTCGATGCCCCCGCTTTTGCTTTTAGTGATATCCGTCAGATTGGGCCTGATTTACGCCTGACGCTGACGCCGTTATAGCGGTTTGCGCAAAAACAAGCAGACCCCTGAAGAGTATGGTAGAATCCGCCCCCCTGCGGGGCCAAACAGAACCCTGAAAGGAAGAATATGAACGTTATCGAAGCTGCTGTTGCTACTCCTGACGCGCGCGTTGCTCTGGTTATTGCGCGTTTCAACAACTTTATCAACGACAGCCTGCTGAGTGGTGCCATTGATGCCCTGAAGCGTATTGGTCAGGTCAAAGATGAAAACATCACCGTCGTCTGGGTTCCGGGTGCCTATGAGCTGCCAATGACCGCACGTGCGCTGGCGAACACCGGTAAGCATGATGCCGTTGTGGCGCTGGGAACCGTTATCCGTGGCGGCACCGCCCATTTCGAATATGTGGCAGGTGAGGCCAGTTCTGGTCTGGCCAGCGTTGCCATGAACAGCGATATCCCGGTTGCTTTTGGCGTACTGACGACGGAAAACATCGAGCAGGCCATTGAACGCGCCGGAACCAAAGCGGGTAATAAAGGTGCTGAAGCAGCCCTGACCGCTCTGGAAATGATTAACGTATTGAAAGCCATCAAAGCCTGATTTTAAGGGGAATTTCGTGAAACCTGCTGCTCGTCGCCGCGCCCGTGAATGTGCTGTTCAGGCACTTTACTCCTGGCAAATCTCCAAAAACGACATCGCTGATGTCGAATACCAGTTTCTGGCGGAACAGGACGTTAAAGACGTCGATATTAATTACTTCCGTGAGCTGGTCGGCGGCGTTGCAACTAACAGTGCATACCTCGACGGCCTGATGCAACCTTACCTGTCACGCCAGCTGGAAGAGCTGGGACAGGTTGAGAAGGCCATCCTGCGTATCTCACTGTTTGAACTCAGCAAGCGTGCAGACGTTCCCTACAAGGTGGCGATCAACGAAGGGATCGAACTGGCTAAAGTGTTCGGTGCTGAAGACAGCCATAAGTTTGTCAACGGCGTGCTGGACAAAGCTGGCCCGTTTATCCGTCCCAACCGCAAATAATTCTCTGAGGCCGCTCATCACGGCCTCATCTTTTTACTCCCGGAATGCATTATGGCTTGTGGCGAATTTGAACTGATTGCGCGTTATTTTGACCGTGTAACCAGTTCCCGTCGCGATGTTGAAAAAGGCATCGGTGACGACTGCGCATTACTCGGCGTACCGGAAAAGCAGACGCTGGCAATCAGCACTGACACGCTGGTAGAAGGCGTGCATTTTCTGCGAGATATTCATCCCGCCGACCTCGGATATAAAGCCCTTGCAGTAAACCTCAGCGACCTGGCTGCCATGGGCGCTGATCCTGCATGGCTGACGCTGGCCCTGACGCTGCCAGAGATCAATGAAGCCTGGCTGAAAGATTTCAGCGACAGTCTGTTTGAGCTGCTCGACTACTATGATATGCAGCTGATCGGGGGTGACACCACGCGCGGGCCCTTGAGTATGACGCTGGGTATTCATGGCCTGGTGCCGCAGGGACGGGCGCTGAAGCGCAGTGGTGCGCGCGTAGGTGACTGGATTTACGTCACCGGCACGCTCGGTGACAGTGCTGCTGGCCTTGAACTGCTGCAACACCACGTGAAGATTAGCGATCCGGCAGCCCATGAGGCGCTGATCAAGCGCCATCTGCGCCCGATGCCGCGAATCCTTCAGGGGCAGGCGCTGCGCGATCTCGCCAGTTCGGCTATCGACCTGTCTGACGGGCTGGTCTCCGATCTCGGCCATATTCTTAAAGCCAGTGACTGTGGTGCCCGTCTCCATCTTGATGCACTGCCGATTTCCGCCGTACTGAAACAGCACTTCGAACCGGAACAGGCCATACGCTGGGCGCTGAGCGGTGGGGAAGATTATGAGCTGTGCTTTACCGTTCCGGAGATTAACCGCGGCGCGCTGGACGTGGCGCTGGGCTATCTTGGCGTTCCCTTCACCTGTATTGGCCAGATTGCTCCGCAGTCAGAAGGCCTGACGCTGCTGCAGGATGATAAGCCGGTAGAACTGAACCTGAAAGGATTTGACCATTTTGGTACGCGCTAAGGACGTGGCGAAAAGTCGCCTGAAGATGAGCAACCCCTGGCATCTGCTGGCGACCGGGTTTGGCAGCGGTCTGAGCCCCTGGATGCCGGGAACGGCAGGATCCCTCGCGGCCATCCCATTCTGGTACCTGCTCAACCTGCTGCCACAGGATCTCTATTCTCTGGTGCTGCTGCTGGGGATCAGTATCGGTGTTTATCTTTGCCACCGTACCGCGAAAGATATGGGCGTTCACGATCATGGCAGCATCGTCTGGGACGAGTTTATCGGCATGTGGATCACGCTGATGGCCATCCCGACCGACAGCTGGCAGTGGGTTCTGGCAGGTTTCCTGGTGTTCCGCGTTCTGGATATCTGGAAACCCTGGCCTATTCGCTGGTTTGACCGCAACGTGCACGGCGGCATGGGGATCATGGTCGATGATATTATTGCCGGGGTGATCTCAGCCGGCCTGCTGTGGGGCTGCGCACTCTACCTGGCGGGCTGATGCCGTGGGCCGGTCTGCTGTTGCGACCGGCCCGTGATAACGTTCAGCCCGTTTTACTCCCCACGCCGGGATTATTCGAACCCGACGACCGGGTGCGGCTGGTAGACGCTTTCCAGTTCAAAAATCTCCTCCTGCGTTAATTCAACATCTACGGCTTTCACCAAATCCTCCAGCTGTTCACTGCGCGAAGCGCCGATGATCGGGGCGGCAACCGCCGGTTTACTCAACAGCCAGGCCAGCGCGATTTGCGCACGGCTTACTCCTTTATCCCGGGCAATGTTAGCCAGCCGTTCTGCAATTTCTGCATCGTTTTTCTCACTCTGGCTGTAGAGCGTTTCACCGTATTCATCCGATACCGAACGGGCGGTGGTTTCTCCCCACGGGCGGGTGAGGCGGCCGCGGGCCAGCGGGCTCCAGGGCAGTACGGCAATATTTTCTTGCAGGCACAGAGGATGCATTTCACGCTCCTCCTCGCGCTGGATCAGGTTGTACTGATCCTGCATGGTGACAAAACGCGTCCAGCCGTTGCTGTCTGCCGTCTGCAGCGCGCGGGCAAACTGTTCGGGGTGCATGGAGGAGGCACCGATGTAACGTGCTTTACCTGCTTTGACCACGTCATGCAGGGCTTCCAGCGTCTCTTCCAGCGGCGTGTCGTAGTCCCAGCGGTGGATTTGCAGCAGGTCGACGTACTCCATGCCTAGGCGCTGCAGGCTGTCATCAATGGACTGCATGATACTGGCCCGCGACAGGCCGCCGGCCAGGTTGCTCATCGGGAAATAGACTTTTGTCGCGACGACGACCTCATCACGCCGGGCAAATTCCCGCAGGGCCCGGCCAACAATTTCTTCGCTACTGCCGTCAGAGTAGCTGTTAGCGGTATCGAAAAAGTTGATCCCGGCTTCCAGCGCCTGGCGGATCAGCGGGCGGCTACTCTCTTCGGGCAGCGTCCAGGCATGGCGGCCCCTGTCGGGTTCACCATAGGTCATGCAGCCCAGGCACAGGCGGGAAACGGTCAGATCGGTATTGGCTAACTGAAGGGTTTTCATGCGGACTCCTGCTATTAATCATTTAGTAAGAATAGCAGGCAAAAAAAAGCTCCCGGTGAGGGGAGCACGTTGTAACACTTTAGTGGCAGGATTACTGTGCCAGCCAGGTCTCGATCTGCTGGCGGATACCGGCGGCATCCAGCAGGTAATCGGCACGGATTTCATCCTGTGTTCCCTGGGGAATAAAGGCATCCGGCAGGCCGATATTCAGCACCGGAACCGGCCGGCGCTTAGCCATCAGTAGCTCATTCACTCCACTTCCGGCTCCGCCTTTAATTGCGCCTTCTTCAAGGGTGATCAGCGCATCATGGCTGGCGGCCAGTTCGAGGATCAGCGCGTCATCCAGTGGTTTCACAAAGCGCATATCGACCAGCGTGGCATTCAGCGCTTCTGCGGCGGCGGCGGCTTCTGGCAGCAGGGTACCGAAGTTGAGAATAGCCAGCCCGCTTCCTTCACGCAGCGTGCGCCCCTTACCCAGCGGCAGTGAGGCCAGCGGCTCCAGCGCCGCACCTGTTCCGCTGCCGCGCGGGTAGCGTACCGCACTGGGTCCGCTGTCGTGATGATAGCCGGTATACAGCATCTGACGGCACTCGTTCTCATCGCTTGGCGTCATGATCACCATATTCGGAATACAGCGCAGGAAGGCAATATCGAATGCGCCCTGATGTGTCTGACCGTCGGCACCGACAATGCCACCGCGATCGATGGCAAACAGTACTGGCAGCTTCTGGATTGCCACGTCATGGATCAGCTGGTCATAGGCGCGCTGCAGGAAGGTGGAGTAGATCGCCACCACCGGCTTATAGCCGCCGATGGCCAGCCCGGCGGCAAAGGTCACGGCATGCTGTTCCGCAATCGCTACATCAAAATACTGTTGCGGGTAGTCGCGGGAGAAGCTGACCATACCGGAGCCTTCACGCATGGCTGGGGTGACGGCCATCAGCTTACTGTCTTCTGCGGCGGTTTCACTCAGCCACTGGCCGAAAATTTTTGAATAGCTGGGTAATCCTTCGGCACTTTTTGGTAGCAGACCGCTGGCCGGGTCAAATTTCGGCACCGCGTGCCAGCTAATCGGGTCTTTTTCTGCCGGGGCGTAGCCTTTGCCTTTTTTGGTCATTACGTGCAGGAACTGCGGGCCTTTCAGCGCGCGCATATTGCGCAGTGTCTGCACCAGTGCCAGCACATCGTGTCCGTCAACGGGGCCGATGTAGTTAAAGCCCAGCTCTTCAAACAGCGTACCCGGTACCACCATGCCTTTCAGGTGCTCTTCGGTACGTTTGACCAGCTCTTTGATCGGCGGCAGACCGCCCAGTACTTTTTTGCCACCTTCACGCAGGCGGGAATAAGTCTTGCCGGAAAGGATCTGCGCGAGGCGGTTGTTCAGCGCACCCACGTTTTCTGAGATCGACATTTCATTGTCGTTCAGCACCACCAGCAGGTCGGCTTTAATATCCCCGGCGTGATTCATCGCTTCGAACGCCATGCCGGCGGTGATCGCGCCATCGCCAATGACACAGGCGGTACGGCGATCTTTCCCTTCTTTCCCGGCGGCCACAGCCATACCAAGGCCAGCGCTGATTGAGGTGGACGAGTGACCGACGTTCAGCACGTCATATTCACTTTCATCGCGCCACGGGAACGGATGCAGGCCATTTTTCTGGCGGATGGTGCCGATGCGATCGCGACGCCCGGTCAGGATTTTGTGCGGATAGGCCTGATGGCCGACGTCCCACACCAGGTGATCAAACGGCGTGTTATAGACGTAATGCAGGGCAACGGTGAGTTCAACCACGCCAAGACCAGACGCAAAATGACCGCTGGAGCGGCTTACGCTGTCGAGCAGATACTGGCGCAGCTCGTCACAGAGTTTTGGCAGACTCTCTTTCGGTAGCAAACGTAATTCTTGCACCGTGCTTGCCAGAGCAAGCGTTGGGTATTTTGCAGGTTCAAAACTCATTCAGAGACTCATTTGGAAGTTATTTATCGCGTTCAATTATAAAGCCTGCCAGCGCCCGGAGTGGGGCGGTGTCGTAAGACTGTACGGCAAGCGTTTCTAATGCGCTGAGGGATTCCTGATAGAGATCCCATGCTTTTTCCCGGGCATTGTCCAGCCCCATTAATGCCGGGTAGGTACTTTTTCCTAACTGCTGATCGGCTCCCTGCCGTTTGCCGAGAACGGCGGTATCCCCGATGACGTCCAGAATATCGTCCTGTACCTGAAAAGCGAGGCCAATGGCACTGGCATAGCGATCCAGAGCGGGCAGGGCAGCGCGTCCGTGCTCACCGGCGGTCAGGGCACCCAGCCGCACCGCAGAGCGGATCAGCGCGCCTGTTTTATGACGATGGATCTGTTCCAGCTCGTGCAACGTAACCTGCTTCCCTTCCGCCGCCAGATCCAGGGCCTGGCCGCCACACATACCGGCTACACCACTGGCCTGGGCCAGTTCTGACAGCATAGCGATACGGGCTTGCGCCGTCACGCCGGGCATCGGTGTATCAGCAAGGATTGAAAAGGCCAGCGTCTGCAGGGCATCCCCGGCTAGAATGGCAGAATCCTCACCAAACTTAATATGACAGGTGGGCTGGCCGCGACGCAGGCTGTCATCATCCATGGCGGGTAAATCATCGTGGATCAGGGAATAGGCGTGGATACACTCCACCGCGGCTGCAGGCGCATCAAGCGCAGCATCGTCGGCACGCAGCATGGTACCCGTGGCATACACCAGAAAAGGGCGTAACCGCTTGCCCCCTAATAGTGCCCCATACTCCATTGCATTCACCAGAGGACTACTCTGAAAGGGCAGTTGCGAAATAAACCGTTGCAGTGCGGCATTCACCCGCTGATAGTGCGCGGTGAGTAACACATTGAAATCCATCAGTCGTTTTCCGGCGTGAATGGTGTCAGATCGGCGTTTTTATCATCGCTCAGTAAAATCTGTACGCGCTGTTCAGCCTGTTGCAGGGTTTTCTGTCCGTGACGTGCCAGCTGCACGCCCCGTTCAAATTCATTCAGCGCTTCTTCCAGGGGAAGGTTGCCGCTCTCAAGATGGGTAACAATCTGTTCCAGCTGCTGCAGTGACGTTTCGAAACTGGCGGGCTGTTCGGCTTTTTTCGGCATTTTTAATCCTGACTTATCATTTTTCATCAGTAAACGCTCATGGTAGCTGATGACCCATGATTAGCAAAATATCCCTGCATTTTTCACGCGGCGGGGGTGGGTAATCAGGGCGGCAGATGAAGAAGCAGCCACTGTACAAAGATGATATACTACTGCGCCTGGATGCAAAGGGCGTAAGCCAATTTGCAAGACTCTGATTTTATCAGTTAAGTGCCATGCTGTTCAGCACTTAATTACCTGACGAATACATGCCGCTATGAAGTTTATCATTAAGTTATTCCCTGAAATTACGATTAAAAGTCAGTCAGTACGCCTGCGTTTTATCAAAATCCTGACCGGTAATATCCGCAACGTTCTCAAACCTTTCGATGAAACCCTCGCCGTTGTGCGCCACTGGGACAATATCGAAGTGCGCGCCAAAGACGAAAATCAGCGTGAAGCCATCGTGGCTGAACTGACGCGAATCCCGGGTATTCACCATGTGCTGGCGGTAGAAGACCGTTCATATACCGATGTGCATCATATCTTTGAGCAGGTTCTGGAAATGAACCGCGAGCGCATTGAGGGTAAAACCTTCTGCGTGCGCGTGAAGCGTCGTGGTAAGCACGCGTTCAGTTCACAGGATGTAGAACGCTACGTCGGTGGCGGGCTTAACCAGCATGTTGCCACTGCACAGGTTCAGCTTAATCGTCCTGAAGTGACCGTCAATCTTGAAATCGAAGATGAGCGCCTGATTCTGGTTACCGCTCGCTATGAAGGCATTGGTGGCTATCCGATTGGTACCCAGGAAGATGTGCTGTCGCTGATCTCAGGCGGCTTCGACTCGGGCGTTTCCAGCTATATGCTGATGCGCCGCGGCTGCCGCGTGCATTACTGCTTCTTTAACCTCGGCGGTGCCGCCCATGAGATCGGCGTCCGTCAGGTGGCTCACTATCTGTGGAAGCGTTACGGCAGTTCGCACCGCGTGCGCTTTGTCGCGATTAACTTTGAGCCGGTGGTGGGGGAGATCCTCGAAAAAGTGGACGACGGCCAGATGGGCGTGGTGCTGAAGCGCATGATGGTGCGGGCGGCATCGAAAGTGGCCGAGCGCTATGGCGTACAGGCACTGGTGACCGGTGAAGCACTGGGACAGGTATCCAGCCAGACGCTGACGAACCTGCGCCTGATCGACAACGCCAGCGATACGCTGATCCTGCGCCCGCTGATCTCTCACGATAAAGAGCACATCATCAAAGTTGCCCGTGAGATCGGGACGGAAGATTTTGCCCGTACCATGCCGGAATACTGCGGGGTGATCTCGAAGAGCCCGACGGTGAAAGCCGTTAAAGAGAAAATCGAAGCGGAAGAGCAGCACTTCGACTTCAGCATTCTCGATCGCATGGTCGATGAAGCGACGAACGTCGACATCCGTGAAATCGCAGAAAAGACCGAAGAAGAAGTGGTAGAAGTGGAAACCGTGGATTCGTTCGCTGAAAACGATGTGATCCTCGATATCCGCTCCAGTGACGAGCAGGATGCTCGTCCGCTGATGCTGACGGGGGTGGAAGTGAAACCGCTGCCCTTCTACAAGCTGGGTACCCAGTTTGGCGATCTCGATCAGCAGAAGACCTGGCTGTTGTACTGTGAACGCGGCGTCATGAGCCGTTTGCAGGCGCTATACCTGCACGAGCAGGGCTTCAAAAACGTTAAAGTGTATCGCCCTTAAGTCAGTTTTATGCTGGCTTACTGGCCATTCGTGCCCTGACAGTGTTCGCCATCCTCACGTAATGAGATACGCTGTGGTGGCTGTACACTGACCGGGCGCGAATGGGCTGCGCCGCCGCTGTCTGGTGCGCACGGCCGCAAACTGCCATTGTATTAATCGCGGTAGTCGTAAATCCCGGCAGCCAGAACCATCTGCTCTGCCACCTCGCGCGCTTTCTCTTTTCCTGCCACTAAATCAATCAGCTTCAGGGCGAAATCAATCGCAGTGCCCGGCCCCTGGCTGGTCAGCAGATTGACGCGACGGTCCCACACCACGCGACGATCCATCCATTTCTCTTCAGGAATAGTCTCTTTCAGACCGGGATAGCCGGTCATATTGCCGACGGGAAAGAGATCGTGTGGGATCAGCACCGTTCCCGCGGCGGCACAGATTGCCGCGACAATGCGTCCTGACTGGTTAAACTGGCGCACCGTTTCTACCAGTAGCGGACTGTCGCGAAAGCACTCTGCGCCTTTTAATCCGCCGGGAAGCACAATGGCGGCGTAATCATCATCGGCAACTTCCACCAGCGGAGCATCGGCCAGCAGCCGGACGCCCCGGGAACAGACTATTTCGCAGTTGCCATCATCCGCCACGCTGGCGGTGACCACCCTCAGCCCGGCGCGCACCAGTAAGTCGATGGTGGTGACAGCTTCAGTCTCTTCACTCCCAGGTGCCAGGCAAACCAGAACCGATGGTTTCGCGGTCATAATCTTGTTCCTTTCGTTTAATAAATTCGTAGAGGCGGCTGTTTTCCGGCGTTGTCAGCCCCTGAGCCCGCGCACGGCGGATGACGTAGCCGTTGATGTAATCAATCTCGGTGCGGCGCTTTGCGCGAATATCCTGCAGCATCGATGAGGTATTGCCTGCCGTACTGCGGATCACTTCCAGCACGTAATCAATCAGCCACTCTCGTGATGTGTGCTGGCCTTCACGCTCCATGACGCTGGCAACCTCGTTGCTCAGCGCTTCGATCTCCTGGCGATGTTCTGCCAGTTCACCGTTCGTACAGTCGTAAAACACGCTCAGGGGGTTGATCACACAGTTGACCGCCAGCTTCTGCCATGCGGCAGAAGCCACATTATTGTGCCATGCCACGTCCGGCAGAGCGCGGTGCAGCATCTCTGCCAGTTCACTCATCTCCACACCCGCAGGGAGTGCCGGGCCAATATGGGTGATCCCGGAGGCGACATGGACAATGACCGTGCCGTCGCGACGGGCAGCATGCGTGGTCACCCCTTTTAGCAGGGGCTGGGTCAGGCCCTTCAGCTCATCCAGCGTCCCCATGCCATTGTGCAGCAGCAGCACCGGGCAGTAGGCAGGCAGTACAGACCGGAGATTTCTCACGGCTTCAGACACTTGCCACGCTTTCAGCGTGACAATCAGCAGCTCACATTCAGCCAGAAACGTTGGATCGTTAGCAATAAAGGTTTTATTAAGCGTCAGACCATTCAGGCCGATCACATTCACCGAGCAATAGGGTTGCGGCACCCGCAGCCATCCCTGCACTTCATGTCCCTGTTGTTCCAAAGCCGCTAACCAGATTTGCCCCAACGCTCCGCATCCAAGTACGGTAATTTTCATTATTCCTCCCCGCACGCGGGTTGAGTTAACCGTCCTGCTCATTATTATAGCTTTCAGCGCCAGTGGTTTTATTTACCTGCGGCAAGAAGGTATTATGCCTGTCACTTTAGTATCAGGAGAATAGATCATGCCATCTTTCGATATCGTTTCTGAAATTGATATGCAGGAAGTGCGTAACGCGGTAGATATTGCTAACCGTGAGATTGCCACCCGCTTCGATTTTCGCGGTGTAGAAGCCAGCTTTGAGCTGAACGAAAAAAATGAATCCATCAAAGTATTAAGCGAGTCTGACTTCCAGGTGAAACAGCTGGTGGACATCCTGCGTGAAAAACTGCTGAAGCGTGGCATTGAAGGGGCAGCGCTGGACGTACCAGAGCAGATTGAACACAGCGGTAAAAGCTGGAGTGTCGAAGCGAAGATGAAAAAAGGCATTGAGTCCGACATCGCTAAAAAGCTGGTTAAGCAGATTAAAGACAGCAAAATCAAGGTCCAGACCCAGATTCAGGGCGATGAACTGCGGGTAACTGGCAAGTCGCGCGATGACTTACAGAGCGCGATGGCGCTGGTACGGAAAGCAGATCTGGGGCAGCCGTTCCAGTTCAAAAACTTCCGCGATTAGGCATTCAGTCCGATCGTAAGAAAGGCTGACCCGGCTGCTGTTTGAGAAGTCGCGTCGGCCATGGCGGTATTAAGAGGCGGACCATCTGTTATGGTCCGCCTGCGGCACTTATACCCCTGCGGCGATCAGTTTCTCTATGTCGGCGCGGCTGGTGATTTTACTGTCAATTTTGACATAAGCGCTGCGCTCTTCAGGCACGATAAACACCGCCGCGACTCCCGGTTGCGCTTTCAGACGCTGCTCCAGCTGTTCTTTATCTTCATTATTCTGTTCAAGCGTGATACGGAGGCTGCTGACGTAAGGCGGCTCCTGCATGGTCAGACTGACCATCAGCCAGGCGGCTGCAATGAACGCACCGATCAAAAATACCGTCTGCGCATCAACGTGACCATAAATCCAGCCGCCCATGCTGCCACCAATCGCCACACCGATAAACTGGCTGGTAGAGTAAAGCCCCATGGCTGTTCCTCTGTAGCCTGGCGGTGACTCTTTGCTGACCAGTGAGGGCAAAATCGCCTCCATCAGATTAAAGCCGATGAAGAAGAGCTGCACGCCAACGACCAGCGTCCAGAAGTGATTCCCTGCGCCCCACAGTACCACTTCCGCCACCAGCATCAGCGCCACGCAGCCAACAAACACGCGCTTCATGCGGCGCTTCACTTCAGCGTAAATAATAAATGGCAATACGCTGGCGAAGGCGATCAGCATGGTAAACAGATACACCTTCCAGTGCTCGGCAGCGGGCAGACCCGCCTGCTCAAACTGTCCCGGCAGGGCGACAAAGCTCGACATCAGCAAAATATGCAGGCAGAGAATACCGATATTCAGCTTGACCAGCCGGGCGTTAGCGAGGACATCACGAATGCTGCCTTTCACAATGCCAGATTCGCGATTCAGCACGTGACTTGAGGCCGACGGCACCACCAGCAGGGTGATCACGATGCCGCCGCAGGCCAGTAGCGCAATCATCCAGAACAGCGCGTGCAGGCCGAAGGCGTGGGTGATCACTGGGCCCAGCACCATGGCAATCGCAAAGGTGACGCCGAAGCTGATACCGATAAACGCCATCGCTTTGGTCCGGTTCTGTTCACGCGTCAGGTCAGACAGCAGGGCCATTACCGCTGCCGCAATCGCCCCTGAACCCTGCATGGCGCGTCCAAGGATAACGCCCCAGATCGAAGTGGTCATGGCAGCAATCACGCTACCCAATACAAAGATCAGTAAGCCACCGACGATCAGCGGCTTACGGCCTATACGGTCGGAAAGAAGTCCGAAGGGGATCTGGAATACGGCCTGCGCTAAGCCGTAGATGCCAATGGCGAATCCAATTAATGCTTCACTTGCTCCCTGCAGTGCCATGCCATAAGTGGTCAGGACCGGTAACACCATAAACATTCCCAGCATACGCAGGGAAAAAACCGTCCCCAAACCCCAGGTCGCACGCAGCTCGACCGGAGTCATTTTATTATCGTTCATTACTACCTCAGTCTGTCGAATGCACATAGTTTATGTGTGAGGGGAGGGCGGGTAAAACATTACTTTTTAGTTAGTGGTAACAAAAAGAAAGGGCGCGATAATCGCGCCCTCAGTGTGATGTGTACGGACTGTTAGCTGACGTAAGTCAGAAAGTCTTTCGAGGCAGGGGTCATAAAGTCGACCGACATCATCACGCTTAATGCGGTGATGGCGACAATCGAAAATACAAACAGCTTACGGGCCCAGACGCGATCGTTCTGAGTTTTGTAACCTGACAGTGCCATTCCCAGCCACCAGACACTGACCGCTGCAGCAACAACCAGGTATTTATACCCGGCGTAGCCCACCAGCGTCAGCATCAGCGTGGCAACCATAAACGCGATGATATACAGCGTGATATGGTTTTTTGCCACCGAAATGCCTTTCACTACCGGCAGAACCGGAATATTGGCTGCCTGGTAATCTTTAAAGCGGAAGATCGCAATCGCATAGGAGTGCGGCATCTGCCACAGGCTAAAGATCGCCAGCAGGATCAATGCACCGGCATCAAACTGGTTAGTCACAGCACAGTAGCCAATCACTGGCGGTGCAGCACCGGAAAGGCTGCCAATCAGAGTGCCGTATACGGAGTTGCGCTTCATGTACAGGCTGTAAACGCCGACATAAACCACAAAACCCATCACCGCCAGCCACATGGCCAGCGGATTTGCTCCGAAATACAGCATTGCGAAGCCAGCAATACCTAACACGGTTGCATAAACCAGGCTTAATTTCGGAGAGATGAGGCCTTTAACCAGCACCCGATTCTTGGTTCTCTCCATTTTTTTGTCGATATCACGGTCGATAAAGTTGTTATAAACACAACCTGACGCAACCACCAGCGAGACGCCGGCTAAGGTGAAGAGAAACAGGGAATAATCAATGCTGCCTTTAGAAGCCAGCAGGAATCCCCCGATGACAGAAATTAAATTCCCGAAAATAATTCCTGGTTTTGTTACTTGCAGGTATTGCTTAATCATCACAGTAGCTCTGTTAGTGGCTCATCATGTTGTAGTTGAGGTTCCACATAATCCATAGCGAGCCAACAACAACAATCAGGATGATAAGTGCTGCAAACACGATAGCAATCAGGTTCCAGCCGCCCTCAGACTTGCTGTCCAGATGCAGGAAGTACACCAGGTGAACGAGCACCTGGACGACTGCACACACCAGAACAACCGCGAGGATGGTCGCTTTAGAAGCGCTGCCGTCCATGACCATCCAGAATGGGATACCTGTCAGAATGATCGACAGGATAAAGCCGATCATATAAGACTTCACGCTACCGTGAGAAGCGCCATGTTCAGTTGCTGAATGGCTCATTACATAACCCCCATCAGGTAAACAATGGTGAATACGCAGATCCACACCACGTCCAGGAAGTGCCAGAACAGGCTCAGACACATGATACGGGTGCGGTTGGTGTCCGTCAGACCGCGTGAAGCGACCTGATACATCAGTACCGCCATCCAGATCAGACCTGAGGTCACGTGCAGACCGTGAGTTCCCACCAGCGTGAAGAACGCAGAGAGGAAGCCACTGCGGTCAGGACCGAAGCCTTCTTTAATCAGGTGATGGAATTCATAGATTTCCATCCCGATGAAGCCCACACCAAACAGGAAGGTCATTGCTAACCAGCCAATGACGGCACCTTTCTGCTTGTTGTTCATGTTGATCACCGCCATACCATAGGTAATGGAGCTCAACAGAAGCAGGGCGGTTTCCACCAGGACGAACGGCAGTTCAAAGATGTCTTTGCCTGCCGGGCCGCCCGCGGTGTTGTTAACCATCACACCATACGTCGCAAACAGCGTGGCGAAGATGATGCAGTCACTCATCAGGTAGATCCAGAAGCCAAAGACTTTATTGGCTCCTGCATCATGGTGATGCCCATGCTCCGCATGGGCGTCGTGGTGTTTAGTCACAGTTTCAGTCGACATTTTTCAGACCTGCTTTGCTAATTTCGTCAAAGTGCTGATTCTCGATTTTTTGAATCTCAGCAACAGGGACGTAGTAATCCACGTCTTCGTCAAAGCTCTTGACGATCCAGGACACGATAATGGCCAGGAATGACAGGCCTACCAGCCACCAGATATGCCAGATTGCTGCAAAACCAAAGACCACGCTGAAGAAACCAATTACAACACCCGCACCGCTGTTCTTCGGCATATGAATTTCTTCATAGTGAGCCGGCTGCTTATAGGCTTCGCCTTTTTCCTTCATTTCCCAGAACGCATCGCGCTCATGGATTTCAGGAACAACAGCAAAGTTATAGAACGGTGGTGGAGAAGAGGTTGCCCACTCCAGAGTACGGCCGCCCCATGGGTCACCGGTCACATCACGCAGTTGCTCACGGTCGCGGACCGAAACATAGAACTGAGTAATCTGGCAAATAACACCACAAGCGATCAGACCTGCACCACATGCGGCAACAACCAGCATTGGGTGGAACTGAGGATCGATGTCCTGGCTGATACGACGGGTCATACCCATGAAGCCCAGCACGTACAGCGGCATAAAGGCAACGAAGAAGCCAATGATCCAGAACCAGAACGCGCGGATACCCCAGGTTTCATTCAGCTTGAAGCCGAACGCTTTCGGGAACCAGTAAGTCACGCCAGCGAAGCAACCGAACACCACACCACCGATAATAACGTTATGGAAGTGAGCGATCAGGAACAGGCTGTTGTGCAGCACGAAGTCAGCACCTGGCACGGCCAGCAGCACCCCGGTCATACCACCTACAGAGAAGGTGACCAGGAAGCCCACGGTCCACAGCATACAGGAGTGCATTTCAATGCGACCCTGGTACATGGTGAACAGCCAGTTAAAGATTTTAACACCGGTCGGGATGGCGATGATCATCGTCATAATACCGAAGAAGGCGTTAACGTTTGCACCCGCACCCATGGTGAAGAAGTGGTGCAGCCATACGATGAAGGACAGGATGGTGATGACCACCGTTGCCCACACCAGTGAGGTATAGCCAAACAGACGTTTTTTCGAGAAGGTCGCAACCACTTCCGAGAACACACCGAACACCGGCAGAACCAGGATGTACACTTCCGGATGACCCCAAACCCAAATCAGGTTGACGTACATCATCATGTTGCCGCCCATATCATTGGTGAAGAAATGGAAGCCAAGATAACGGTCAAGGGTCAGCAGCGCCAGGGTCACGGTCAGAACCGGGAACGCAGCGATGATCAGTACGTTGGTGCACAGTGATGCCCAGGTAAAGACAGGCATTTTGAACATGGTCATACCAGGCGCACGCATCTTCATAATGGTCACGAAGAAGTTGATACCTGTCAGGGTCGTCCCGATACCGGAGAGCTGTAGACTCCATATCCAGTAGTCAACGCCGACTCCCGGACTGTATTCCGCCCCCGATAATGGTGGGTATGCCAGCCAGCCGGTCTGTGCGAATTCGCCCACACCCAGTGACAGGTTAACCAGAACCACACCGACAGCCGTGAACCAGAAGCTCAGGTTGTTCAGGAACGGGTAGGCCACATCGCGTGCGCCGATCTGTAAAGGAACAGCAATGTTCATCAGACCAACAACAAACGGCATCGCTACGAAGAAGATCATGATCACGCCGTGAGCCGTGAAGATCTGGTCGTAGTGGTGCGGTGGCAGAATGCCCGCTTCGCCTGCCGAGGCAAGCACCTGCTGGGTACGCATCATCACGGCATCGGCAAAGCCGCGCAGCAGCATGACGAAGGCCATGATGATGTACATGATACCGAGTTTTTTATGGTCAACGGAGGTCAGCCACTCGGTCCACAGATATTTCCACTTACCAAAGTAAGTCAGCGCGGCGACAAGCGCCAGGCCACCAAGAATAATGGCGGCAACGGTGACCATGATAATCGGCTCATGGTACGGCACTGCATCCAGTGTTAATTTTCCAAGCATCGTATTATTCCTCGGCTCCCGCGTGAGCGGCATTGCTCATATCCATGCCTTCATGGCCTTCGCCGTGAGACATGTCCATGCTTCCGCCGTGGTTCATCTGGAACTGACCAATGATGTCTTTAAACAGTCCAGGTTTCACACTTGAGAAGAATTCCACCGGGTGATTTTCGCTAGGCGCAGCCAGCTTATTAAAATCATCCATTGTCATGAGGGTGTCTGGAGATTGTTTCGCTTTGGCGACCCACTGTTCGAAGCTGGCTTCGTCAGGAGTAGCAATCGCTTTAAACTTCATACCAGAGAAACCACGACCACTGAAGTTCGAGGACATACCGTCAAAGGTACCGGCTTCATTCGCAATCAGATGCAGTTTAGTTTGCATCCCCGCCATAGCGTAAATCTGGCTACCGAGGGTAGGAATGAAGAAGGAGTTCATTACGGTGTTCGAAGTAATCTTGAAGCTCACCGGGCGGTTAACCGGGAAAGCAATCTGGTTCACGGTAGCAATACCCTGTTCCGGGTAAATAAACATCCATTTCCAGTCAAGCGAGACAACTTCGATCACGACGGGTTTCAAATCAGATGCCAATGGCTTACTTGGTTCCAGCGCGTGGGTTGATTTCCACGTCAGAATGCCAAGGAAGACAATGATCAAGATTGGCACAGTCCAGACCACGGCTTCCACTTTGTTCGAGTGTGACCAGTTTGGGCTGTATTTCGCATTGGTGTTCGATGCCCGATATTTCCAGGCGAACACCACGGCCATCAAGACTGCGGGGATCACGACGATCATCATCAGGCCAAAGGCCGTCAGAATCAGCGAACGTTGCTCCATTGCAATCTGTCCTTTGGGATTTAATAACGCACTATCACAACCACTTAACAAAATCATGCTTGTGATTAATGACAAAATCCCCAAACTTTTATTGTATTTCATGAGTCTCATTTAACGACCTCAATGACAAGGGCTCTATTGTCGTTTAAGTGTGGCGGCATTTTACGGGAAGGTTTCAGTACTGTAAACCTGCAACAGGTTGTGTCAGCGGGGTGTTGACACCTTTTGCAAACGCTGTCACATATGTTGCCGTACGTGACAAAATATGAATGCTGGCAAAGGGTTGGCGTCAATATAACAAAAACCGATAGAAAAAACCGTACAAAAATTGTATCTGCTATAACCAGCCATTTAATGCACCATTTATTTAACAAATCCTTATCAATTGCGCGATATTAATTAACCAAAACTAATTACGCACCGGTTTTTAATACCTGAAACTGGCCCTCTGTAACCGCAAAGAATTTTTTTTGCCCGGACGATAAAGCGAGAAATTAATATTTTTCGTCAAGCTATCGCATTTTCCGATGTGTTACCTTCGGGTTGTGCATCGCATGTCGCGAAAACAACCCTTTTTGTAAACTCTTTGTTATGCAAATAATTTCTTTAACATCTCAACCGCCGGAGCAAAAAACGCTTATTTCACCCCCGCATGAGCCTGGCGTAACGCCAGGAAATCCAGCAATGTTCCGGTGATAATGCCACTTAACATCAGCAGGATACCCACTTCAAACAGCGGAGCGGTCAGACCGGTCAACGACATCCAGCCTAGCGCATTAACCGCCAGCGCCAGCAGCCAGACGGCCAGCAGTCCAGCCCCGGCCATCACCCCGCGCAGCGCCCAGCGGTAACCTGCAGGGGAGGCGGTACGCGGCATAAAGTCGGCGTTGTTTTGTGCATACTCCAGTGTAGTACGACAACCGAGCAGCAGCAAAAGCCCCGGCAATGCCGCCACTACCGAGAAGGCATAAAAGGTTGGCCAGCCCCAGGATTCAACAAACCAGCCTGCCACGGGCCCGACGTAAACGCGGCCTACCGCAGAGAGTGCCGAGAGCAGGGCAAACTGCGTGGCAGAAAACGATCGGTTGCACAGGGTCATCAGCAGCGCCACAAAGGCGGCGGTGCCCATGCCGCCGCACAGGTTCTCCACGGTGACGGCGGCCGCCATGCTGTAAAGATGTTTGTCCGTGACTGACAGCACCCAGTAGCCGAGGTTGGAAATGGCTTGCAGAATGCCGAACAGCATCAGGGCACGGAACAGGCTGAGGCGCTGCATCAGCACGCCTCCCGCCAGCGCACCGATAATGGTGGCTACCAGCCCCAGGGTTTTGTTGACCAGTCCGACATCGCCTGCATCAAAGCCTACGCCACGGATCAGGAAAATGGTGGTTAGGCTGGCGGCAAACGCATCCCCCAGCTTGTAAAGAACGATCAGCGAGAGAATAAGCCAGGCATTATTACGATTGAAGAAATCCTTCAGCGGAGCTATTACCGCCTCTTCCAGCGTATGGGGGCGGTCGGCAGTGGCTTCCGGCTCTTTAGCTACCAGGGTAGCGATAACGCCCGGAACCATCATGGCGGCCATCAGCCACCAGATCGCCTGCCAGCCCAGAAAACGGTCTGCCAGCCACAGCGCCAGTCCGCCGGATACCAGCATGGCCAGACGGTAGCCCAGTACGCTGATTGCCGCCCCGCTGCCGCGCTCACTGGCGGCCAGCACGTCGGTTTTCCAGGCGTCAAAAACGATATCCTGCGAAGCCGAGCAGAACGCGACCAGCACCGCCAGCGCCGCCAGCAGAGTCAGATCGCGCGAAGGCTGCATAAAGCCCATCAGCGCAATACCGACGATCAACAGTAATTGCGTCAGCAGTAACCAGCCTCGCCTGCGCCCGAGGAAAGGCGGCGTGTAGCGGTCCATCAGGGGAGACCAGAGGAACTTAAAGACATAAGCCTGGCCGACAAGGGAGAAGAAGCCGATGGTTTTAATATCGATATTCTCTACCGCCATCCACGCCTGAAGCGTACCAGAGGTCAGTGCCAAAGGCAGGCCTGAGGCAAAGCCGAGGATCAGAAGAAGGGCAGAGTTCCGCCGGGTGAAGATATGCAGATAGTGATTGGACATACGGACCTTAAATCAGGCCCGGCGTCCTGCCGGGCCAGAGGGATTAACGCGCGTTTTGCTTGATAAATTCGTTAACGCTGGTGTCCTGTGCCATATCGGCGATCACGTCACCCAGGGTGTTGTTGACCACATTGGTGATTTTCTCATTGCTGGCGGAGAAAGCCCCTTCAACACTGCTGGTCTGACGGTAGTTTTTCACCTGCTTGCTGCCATTTTTAGCGGTGGCGATAATGGAGATATCCGCCTTGGTGGTGATGCTGTAGCGTACGTTACCCTGGGTAACATCAGCGTACAGGCCGTTCACCACGATCTGCAGGTCTACCGCACCATTGGGTCCGATCATATAACCGCGTGCGGTCATCTGCTTCTCCAGCGTTTCCTGCAACAGGAAGCGCAGGTCGCGTGAGGGGGTCAGGGTAATCAATTGACCGTCGCGGTTAACCTTCGCCAGAGCCTGGTCGCTACGCTGATCGGCACCGTTGATGCTGACCGTAATGCCCGTCAGGCTGGGGTCACGCTGCGGCAGCTGAATTTTTGGAGAAATGTCGAGCGTATTGCTGCTCCCTGCACAGCCAGCCAGAATAAACGCGGCCAGCAGAGGGAAAAATAATTTTTTTAACATGCTTATTTTCTCGATTACGTGAGTTGTATTGCTGATAAAACTGCGGTCATCATATCATTGCCTGTCGACAGGGGAAGCCCCGATCGAGCGTAAATTCATCGCGTTGCGGAATTTTCTGACTTCGCGATGTTCAGGCATTCGACCACACAAAGGCGGTTATGTTGCGCACTGGGTGGGGTAGCGTCACTCTTCGCAGGAAATATTCAATAAAGTGCGTCGGTTTTAGATAAAAAGCGACTACGATTTAAAGAGATGGGGCGCAGTTCTCTGCATCAGAGGAGTCAAGGTATGATCCGTGAACAAATAGAAGAAAAGTTACGTACGGCGTTTTCACCGATGCATCTGGAGGTGCATGACGAAAGCTATCGCCATAATGTACCCGCAGGGGCTGAGAGTCATTTCAAAGTGGTGATTGTCAGTGACAGCTTTGTGGATCAGCGTTTTCTGACCCGCCACCGGGCAATTTACGGTGTGCTGGCGGATGAGCTGGCCGGTAGCGTCCATGCGCTGGCACTGCACAGTTATACCTTGAAAGAGTGGGAGGGTTTACAGGATACCGTCCCGGCCTCACCCAACTGTCGCGGTGCCGGCACGCTGGCATAAATCGGCATAAAATACGATAAACGGCCATTTGGCCGTTTTTTTTCGTTAACGCAGCCTGAAAAAGCCCCTCATGAGCAAATTCTTGCGATTTGTTGGCAAAAATGTAAAAAGTAGCAGGGTTCAGGCGAGAGTGTAGCCTCGACTCGTTAAGACGTTACCGCTATAATGCTGCGTCTATTTTTTCCGGAATGTCTTCGGGATGCTTCTGTAAAACAGGGAATGCGGTTCTGACATCAGAAGCCGTCCCGGTTGTTAGATTCACCCTGCTCACAGCAGCCGGGTATGTCTGAAGTTGACCGAGCACGTGATTTTTTGAGGTAATAAGATGCAAGTTTCAGTAGAAACAACTCAGGGCCTGGGCCGTCGCGTAACGATTACCGTTGATAAAGATGTGATCGAAAAAGCGGTGAAAAGTGAGCTGGCAAGCGTAGCTAAAAAAGTACGCATCGACGGCTTCCGCAAAGGAAAAGTACCGATGACTGTTGTTGAACAGCGTTACGGTGCTTCTGTTCGCCAGGACGTCCTGGGCGATCTGATGCAGCGCAACTTTGTCGATGCGATCATCAAAGAAAAAATCAATCCGGCTGGCGCACCTGACTACGTGCCAGGCGAATACAAAAACGGTGAAGATTTCACTTTCACCGTTGAGTTCGAAGTGTACCCGGAAGTTGAGCTGCAGGGTCTGGACGCTATCGAAGTAGAAAAACCTGTTGTAGAAGTGACGGATGCTGACGTTGACACCATGCTGGACACCCTGCGCAAGCAGCAGGCCACCTGGAAAGAAACCGATGCGGCAGCAACCGCTGAAGATCGCGCCACTATCGACTTCTCCGGCTCTGTAGACGGCGAAGAGTTCGAAGGCGGTAAAGCCTCTGACTTCGTACTCGCGATGGGTCAGGGTCGTATGATCCCAGGCTTCGAAGAGGGCGTTGTTGGCCATAAAGCCGGCGAAACCTTCACTATCGACGTTAACTTCCCGGACGATTACCATGCTGAGAACCTGAAAGGTAAAGCAGCGAAGTTTGAAATCGTACTGAAAAAAGTGGAAGAGCGTGAGCTGCCAGAATTCACCGAAGAGTTCATCAAGCGTTTCGGCGTTGAAGATGGCTCCATTGCGGGTCTGCGTGCGGAAGTACGTAAAAACATGCAGCGTGAACTGAAAGGCGCTGTGCGTAACCGCGTGAAGACGCAGGCTATCGACGGTCTGGTGAAAGCCAATGATATCGATGTGCCAGCGGCACTGGTTGACAGTGAAATTGACGTGCTTAAGCGTCAGGCTGCACAGCGTTTTGGTGGCAACGAGAAGCAGGCTCTTGAGCTGCCTCGTGAACTGTTCGAAGAGCAGGCTAAACGCCGCGTAGTGGTTGGACTGCTGCTGGGCGAAGTGATTCGTACCCACGAACTGAAAGCCGACGAAGACCGTGTTAAAGCGCTGATCGAAGAGATGGCTTCTGCTTATGAAGATCCATCAGAAGTGATCGAGTTCTACAGCAAGAACAACGAGCTGATGAATAACATGCGTAACGTTGCTCTGGAAGAGCAGGCTGTTGAAGCCGTGCTGGAAAAAGCAAAAGTGACTGAAAAAGCGACAAACTTCCAGGAACTGATGAACCAGACCGCTACGGCCTGATTCTGAATCCTCTGGTTGACGCCAAGCCAGCTGCCTCCGGCAGCGGGCTTTTGTCGTTTATGGCTCAAGGTACCGCTGCTTTTACGGGTTATTTGCGCATTTAATCCGCAAATTATCGACTAAGCTACNGGGATCATCCCCAAATTGGTACAACGAAGTCATCAGGCCCGATAACTGTCCGGACGGCATCGGGTGTAAGGCCTGGAATCATAGTGTTCCTGATCGCTCTCAAGTAGAATCACTGTAGAGTGTTGCCAAATGAAATTTATCCAGGAGACGATAATGTCATACAGCGGCGAACGTGAACAAACTGCACCTCATATGGCTCTGGTGCCAATGGTGGTCGAACAAACCTCTCGCGGAGAGCGTTCTTACGACATCTACTCGCGCCTGCTGAAAGAGCGCATTATTTTTCTGACCGGCCAGGTCGAAGACCATATGGCCAACCTGATCGTCGCGCAGATGCTGTTTCTGGAAGCGGAGAATCCTGAGAAGGATATCCACCTGTACATTAACTCTCCTGGTGGCGTCATCACTGCCGGGATGTCAATTTACGACACCATGCAGTTCATTAAGCCTGATGTCAGCACCATCTGTATGGGCCAGGCCTGTTCGATGGGCGCTTTCCTGCTGACCGCAGGGGCGAAGGGCAAGCGTTACTGTCTGCCAAATTCACGCGTGATGATCCACCAGCCGTTGGGCGGGTTCCAGGGTCAGGCGTCAGATATTGATATTCATGCCCGCGAAATCATCAAAACTAAGCATATGATGAATGAGCTGATGGCGAAACATACCGGACAGACGATCGAGACTATCGAACGTGATACTAATCGCGACCGTTTCCTGTCGGCCAGCGAGTCTGTAGAGTACGGTTTAGTGGATTCCGTGCTGTCCCAGCGTAACTGATTAAACATGTTGTGACACGCTGCCGCTGCCTCCGCAGATAGCTCTGGTGGCGGCCTGCGTAACTAACCCCTTGTGGGAAGGTGAGTGTGACAATGAGGGGGAAGTAAATGACTGATAAACGCAAAGACGGTTCAGGGAAACTGCTGTACTGCTCTTTTTGCGGCAAAAGCCAGCATGAAGTGCGTAAGCTGATCGCCGGCCCGTCGGTGTATGTCTGTGATGAGTGCGTTGATTTATGCAACGACATTATTCGCGAAGAGATTAAAGAAGTTGCGCCGCATCGCGAGCGTAACTCACTGCCCACGCCGCATGAAATTCGCCACCACCTGGATGACTACGTTATCGGCCAGGAACGGGCGAAGAAAGTGCTCTCTGTTGCGGTTTATAACCACTACAAACGTCTGCGCAACGGCGACACCAGCAACGGTATTGAGCTGGGCAAAAGTAATATTCTGCTGATCGGCCCGACCGGTAGCGGGAAAACGCTGC
>NZ_JACYMO010000010.1 GCF_014838825.1 Erwinia persicina
GTGATCCCGCCGGGCGATGAAACGGTGGTGCTGGATTTTGACACGGTAATCGACAAGTACCTGTATCTGAACACCCGCACCCCCGGCCAGGCGTTCAGGCTGCATCTGGCGCAGTGCGATCTCAGCCTGGGTAAAACGGTCAGGGTGACCTTCAGCGGTAATGAAAGCACCGCGCTGCCGGGGTTGCTGGCGCTTAGCGGTGCCAGCCAGGCCAGCGGCATCGCCATCGGTATGGAAACTGCGCAGGGCGAACCGTTGCCCATTAACCAGCAAGGCAAGGCGCAGGCACTGGTGAGCGGGGCCAACACCCTGGCGGCACAGGCCTATGTGCAGGGTGAACCGGACGCGCTGAAGCATAAAAGCATTGAGCGCGGGCCGTTCAGTGCGGTAGTGACCTTTAGCCTGGAATATGAATAACAGTGCAGCGGCATGGCAAACCGCCATGCCCCGCCCAATGCCGACATCTGGCATTTGCGCTTTCACTGGGCGCAGCAGGACGACCGGCTGTATCGGCAACTGCAAAGAATACCACCGTGCACGACGCGCGCGGCTTTACGAGCAGGCTCGCCGACAGGGGCTGTCATCGACAGAAACTGCGGAACGAGTGCGAACGTACGAGGCACGGTGGACATTATGGGCAGAGCGTATGTTGAAGCCAGTGCGTAGTACTGACGAAACGGCTTAAACGCCCAATAATTCTTAGATCTTATGATCTGTTGCTTCGGAATTAACGAACATGACACGCAAAGGAACCATCCACACTCTGCGACAAGGACTGACCTTCGTGCTCCTGCTGGGCGCATCATTCGGCGCCTCCTGTGGAGACGTAACCGCCGTGGGAGTGTGGGACGAGGCAAACCAGAGGGCATACCTCAAAGATGTTCAATGGGATGATCAAATTACCACGGGGTCGACTGGTACACTTCCTGTTGACTGCATCGACCGTAGGATGATCGATACCGGGTACGGGAACATGATAACTTCCGTCTATGAAGACTGCTACTCCCACAATGGCTTTGTACCGTATGACGAAGATGATGCGTGGTCCAGCCTATCTAATACTATCACCGACCTTACGCACCGTGATTACGGTGGACGGGGTAAGGGCTTCACCATGATCTCTCGTCCTGAGCAAGGGCTGACGACCAAGTTCACCATATCCGTGTATGGCGACACGAACGGGAACTATCGGGTGACTGTTCGCATCACGAAATGGACCGGTCTGCCACCCCGACCTTCATGCAGTCTTAAAGCTGCCAACATCGACCTGGGGCCTGTGGGCCCGGATGAGATCCGCACAGGCGGGTCCATTTTGACTATCAAATGCAACGTGGACACGGGAGTGACTGTCAAGGTCGGGGGGCGGGATGGCTCCGCGGACGTCCCCTACGCGCCGGGAGGGGTTGTACGCATGAGCTTTGCAGAGAGCCAGGGCGGCGGATCGAACGTGTATCGTGTGCAGGCCAAGAAGAATCAGTCCCTTGATGCGACCTTGAGAGCAACGACCGTCCCTGGGTCTGCCGCTCCGGGGACGTACACAGCGTCTGCGGTCGTAACCGCTGAACTGCAGTGACGTATGATTCTGTTTCATAACTGCATGCGGTCAGGCTTGTCCTATCAGGGGGCTACCTCCATCCAGCGTACGACATCGCTCACAGGCATCCGAGCCCCAGCGCGGCGAAGCCTTGATGCGAACGCGCGGGGCGGGACTTCCACTACAAGGACCATGTATCCCCAACCCCGGCGGTATTGGATTGGCGCTGCCGTTTAATCTGCACGGTGGACATTATGGGCAGAGCGTATGCGGGGTCATCCAATGGATGATATTTGCTGATTTTCGCTCTGTCGGATGAATGAAATTATGCGAGTTCTACTACATGACCAAATCTTCAAAAGCCCTCACCCCGGTGATTCTCTGCGTCAGCCTCCTGTGTAACGATGCTCTCGCGTACGACCTGTCACGCCTGCCCGATCGATACCAACCCAATCCCGCATATGCAGATGTATTCGCCGACTCGCCGGCTCCCCGCCAGGCCACCATCCGCTCCCTCCGTCTATTCGGCGGTGACACCTATGCGGGCTACGGCGGAGTTTGCCCCAACAATGACACCTCATGCGCAATGATATTTGTGACAAACAACGGGAAGACCCGTCTATTCGAAAAATCCGCTAAGAAGTGCATCCCACAAAAGGGTCCCGGCATCCTGTCGGACGCAGTCACCTCCTTCGCTGCCTCACTGTTCAGCAACGTGGCAATCCCACAAGCGTCAAATCGCTATGGGGATCAACCATCCGGCGTTGCAATAAATATTCGCATATGTGAATCCAATTCATTCCACCTGGTTTACAGCTCAGAGGGCAGCATTTCCACTCCTCTCGTATGTGTCATCGACGCGCCACCGATCGTCGATCTCGGCGAACTCACCGAGAACACCACACGTGCCGTACGTTCGGCCGTTACGTGCTCCGGCGGCGGGGAGACGGATATCCGTGTATCTGTCGTTGGGCCCTCCACAAGCAGTCCTGTTCCTGGTCTTGAACTGTGGGCCTCGGCACCCGAACGAGCTCTCCATATAACCGGCGACGGTGCCCCTAGTTATGTTGATCTCACTGTGGGTGCAACCGTGAATAGCCCTAAACCTGGCTTCTATTCTGCAGCCTTTGTTTATACGGTAGAGTATCTATGACGACCGCAAACCACCGGCGGGACGGCCCACGCAAGTTCGTCATCTCCACGGGCGTTTGGCGTTATGCCCTCACCATACCGTCATTTAAACGCATTTCTGCAAATACAAAGCTGCCAGCTATGACAGTAAATTTTTTCGCTTCGCCCTATCCGTGGCGTAAACTCCCGTAGTACGGGGCACACTGGCATCACATTGACCCATAAACTTTGGGAATAGCGGGCTTCACGGTAAGAAAGCCTATTTCTTTTTATTTATTTCCAGAAACTGATTGTTATCGACATCTAACGATATATATCCCCAACCCCGGCGGTATTGGATTGGCGCTGCCGTTTAATCTGCTGGTCTACGGCGGCGCGGCTCTATTAATGAGCGTATGCTGGCGGGCAACACCGCTGCGCCGGGTCCCTTTCGCGCAATAATCGCCGCCTGTATGCTTTTGACAACGTCCGAAGCATGGTGAACATGATGGGCAAAGCGGATACCGGGTATGACTTCACTCTTGCCGGGTGATAGGTTCTAAAATGAATGATGGAATGATGATCTGAATATGCTACGCGTAATAATCTTTTTTTATCCACCTTTGTGTCAACGATACACGTGTCTAGTGCGTTGGCTCACAATTTTCCCGTCATAACCACCACCGGGTACAAAATCCACTGCCCGTACTGCGATCCCTTTACATCAACTGTATATATTGAACAGCAGTTGGTTGAAATAGCGGGCCCGGAGTTTGACAAACCCACGGGGCGCAACTTTTACGGCATATTTCATGAGGCCTTCTGGGGGAGCCCTACCGATGGGGTGGTCTGTGAAGCCCAGGTCGATCCCTCTCTCACCCATGCCGAAGCAGCAAAACTCGCTTATGCAAAATGTGGTCAACGCACATCATTTCAAAGCAGCGATCAGGGAAACGTTGGGTGCCCGATGTATGCAAGCGTTGATTCGCCTATATCGAAGACCTCTCACGGCCCCATGAGCTTTTGCAGTAAGCCCCCAGCAAATCCAGTCTATTGCAGGTTTGACACCCCATCCCTGCCCTTAAGCCATGGTCCCTTGCCGCCGGAGGGTATCAGTGGTCACACAGCTCGTGGGGCTCTCACAATCAACTGCACGGCACCGGCGACAGTATCTATATGATTTGACTAGAAAAGATTGAATCTGGCACCTGGTCTGACGGCCGAATTAGAGGTACTCGATGGTGCGCGAAAAGAGCTGCCGGCCGGTTTGTCTACTGTGACGATCGAGAGCAAGCTTAGTGACAGCAGCGACGTCTCCTCGGGCTAGTACACGGGCTGGACGATTGTCTATATAGACCCTCTCTGAGATACCGTCAGATTTTATCGAAAGCTCAACCGCGCAGTTAACATGTGGCTGGATTTTGCCGGGCATCAGGCCCGTCGCCGTCAGCAGGTCTTTTTACGCGACGGGCCGGAGTTTTATTAAAATTACAAAGGCGGAATGGCTTTTAACCTTTAACGAACTGGTTTAACTATCTTTTAATTAAGGCTTATATGCCAACATCTGGAGTTTTATCCTAATTTCTTACAATTATACAGATTATATCGTTTTTTAATGGGCGTGAGGTTAGAATTTTCTTAAGTTGCCGATCGCCATCATCACTGTCCGTGTAACCCGATCTCATGACTGATTGCGTGCGCCTGTTGAGATTAAGCGTAAATGGTGAGCGCCTGAAAATAACGCACTTTTATCATTTTTCTGAAAAACCCTGGCAGCGGATAAATACGCTGAGGCGCTTTACGGTATGGCGTATTTATTCAGTTAATGAATAAGCTCCCGATAAACAGAACGAAAAGCCAGCCATGCGGCGCAGGAGATCAACTGGGCGTGACCTTGATATTTTTCGTGCCGGGCGCCGCCAGTAAAAGCCTTGTTCTGAATATTAATTACCGGTAATTCCTGAAATCAGCGGTGCAATATTTATCGTAAACAATGACGTTAGTCATAACGCCATACTTCATTAACCTTTTATTTATTAATGGTCATTATCGTGATAGCCAATCGCGTTGTTTTCTTCTGCCTGAGTCTGCTGTTTATCCCCAGCATTATTTATCTTCCCAACCCCGGCGGGGTGGGGCTGGCACTGCCGTTTAACCTGCTGTTCAGCGGGGCGGCAGCACTGCTGATCGCCGTCTGCTGGTATAACGCACCGCAGCGCCGCATAACGATCACGCCGACCTGTCGCCTGATTCTGGCCGCCTGCCTGCTCATGGCGCTTCCGGCTCTCTTTACCCGGGCAGAGTGGCAGAGTACCGCCCTGTGGCGGTTGGCAGGATTATTCGCCGGGGCAGGCTTCTATTTTACCTGGCTGCAGATGCACCTGACGGAACGCCAGCGCCATGGGGTGCTCTACCTGATCCTGCTGGCCGCCGCCGGTCAGGCGCTGATTGTCATGCTGCAGCTCTTTGCGCCCTCTGTTGCCCAAAGCTGGGTGCCGGTCAGTGAGCATCGCGCGCTGGGCATTTTTCAACAGCCTAATGTCGTGGCCAGCTTTATCGCTACCGGCCTGGCGTTAGCGTTGGCGGCCTTTCTGCTGCCGGGATTCCGTCTTGCTTCTGCGCGCATGGAGCGCTGGCGACTACGGGCCATCGCACTGGCGCTGCTGGTCATGCCCATGGTGCTGACCTGGTTACAGTCGCGAACGGGCTGGCTCGCCGCACTCCTGGTACTGGGGCTGTTTATCCTCTTTTTTGGCCGCCGTTTTCCGCAGCGAATAGTGGTGGCTGCGTTGTTAGCGACATCTGGCATTGCTGTCGCGGTAGCCGTGATGAAATTGGGCAGCGGGCTAAGCGATGCGCTGGCGTATACCAGCCACGAACGTTCTAACCACGCGCGGTATACCATGCTGCGCGACACGCTGACGATGATTGCCGATAAACCGCTGACAGGCTGGGGCTACGGTGGCTTTGAATACAGCTTTCAGCATTTTCGCATTGATCAGGATCCCCCCATTGTCGTGACAGAGATCGCCCGTCATCCCCATAATGAGCTGCTGCTATGGTGGGTGGAGGGAGGGGTTATTGCCCTTCTGGGCATCCTGCTACTGCTTTGGAGCGGTATAAAGCTGATCGCGCGCGCGCTCCAGCGTGACCAGCGGGCCTTTGCCTGTCGTAAGTCGACGGCAGGCGAAGCAATAGCGCTCTGCCTGGCGCTGCTGCCTGTGACGCTGCACACGCAGACTGAATACCCGTTTTATCTCTCCACACTGCACTGGCTGGTGTTCTTACTGTTACTGGCGATGCTGGACCGGCTGGTCAGTCCGCGTCTGTGGCGAGAGAACAGACTGCAATGCTGGAAATATCCGATGCTGGCGCTGTCTCTGTCAGCGCTGGCGATGATGATCGGGGGGGGATACAGCGGGCTGACCTTAACCCGCGCAGAACGCGGCGGCCTGCAGGATATGCAACCGGTTGAGGCGCTGCCCGCCTGGACAAGCTGGATACATCGCGACCGTCTGAGTTTTGATCGCCAGCTGGCCGGGCTGCTGGCGTTTAATCACACTCGCGATGAACAGCAACTGCATCAGTACGCCGACTGGGCTCAGGGCTATCTGAGCCACCGCATTGATAAAAATGTCTATGCCAACCTGCTGCTCATTTTTCGCCACGAAGAAAAGCCTGCGCTGGCGGAGCGATATCGTCAGGAGGCAGAACGCCTGTTCCCACGCGACGCACGGTTTTCCCCCGCCAGCAGTGATGGGCACACCACGCTATGAAATCACATATCGATATCGTCATTCTGGATAATGACCAGTATTTTTCCCAGGGGCTGGAAGCCCTACTGGGACCCTACTTCATCAGAATGGGCTGTACGACGGCGTTTTTACCCGCCCAGTATTACTGGAAAGCCGACCTCGTGTTCCAGCAACAAAATCTGAACCAGACTGCGCAGTACTGCCACAGACAACCCGCTCACTACCAGTCTCTGATCACCATCCAGGAGCCCGTTCCGCCGGGCTACCGCCAGCGGCTTGTCCCCTGCCTGAGCGAAAAAAGTGTAATTAATCGCCTGATAAGCACCGGGACGCTGTTAAACGAGGTTGAACGTATCATGAAGCATGACACGCCTGCTGCCCAGCCCTGGGCGTGTCCGCGCTGTGCACTGACGCTGACGCTACGGGAAAAGCAAGTTCTGCTGGCGATGCGCCAGGCCCAGTCTCCGGGCCAGATTGCTGCAGAGCTCAGGTTGAGTGTCAAAACCATCAGCGCCCACAAAGGGTCAGCCATGAAAAAATTAGGGTTTAAACGCAACACAGAGCTGCTGAACTGGCTCCGCCAGGGCGATCTGCGGGATGAGTTGAGCACCCTGCTGTGATGCCGGGCTTCTCATTATCCCCACTGGCTGCCTTTCAATTATGTGAGAAAGCCATGCTATTCTACGGCGTGCCCTGTCGGCCCCATCCGTACAGGAGGGGCGCGACAGGTTTTACGGTTTCTCCAAAGCCTGACGCTGAGAGGCAATGTTAACCCGGGCCTGCCGGGATTTTTTATGGTGTATAGCGATGCAGAAGTACAGTAACAGCGCGTTTCACGGCACCGTCCTGGTCGTTGCAACCATTGTCGGAGGCGGAATGTTTGCGCTGCCGATCGCGTTAGAAGCACTGTGGTTTACCAAAGGCGTTGTTTTTCTCCTGCTCTCCGCATTATTTATGCTCGCGTCGGGTTTGATGCTGGTCGATGTGAACATGAGATTTCCGCAGGGTTCGAGCTTCCATACGTTTACAAAAAAACTGCTCGGCAGAAAGGTCAATTTCATCGTTGGACTGAGCCTGGTGTTTGTGCTCTACCTGGTGACCTATGCGTATCTTTCCGGGGCCTCTGCGGTCTTTTCCACCCTGCAATCTGACCTGACGGGGAAACGCTATCCGGTGCTTTCCGTCATGCTGATCACCCTGTTTGTCTCCGCCGTGGTTTGCAAGGGCGGGCAGTTCTCTGCCCACATCATCTCCTTTTTTATTGCCGCTAAATTCACCGCCTTTTTTATGGCAACGGCAGGACATTTGCATCGCATCTCCCCGGAGCTGGTATTAACCAGCCCGGCGTTCGGCAGCTTTTCCGCAATATTATTAACGCTCCCTGTCTGTATCATTTCATTCGGATTTCATGGCAGCATCCCCTCATTAATCAAAATGTATGGCGGGAAGGAACACAAATTCGTGGTTAAGTCCCTGTGCTTCGGCGTGGGGATTTCCGCACTCATTTATATCTACTGGCTGGGCATGACGATGGGCATCCTCGATCGCGGGGCATTTGCCGCCATCAAAGACCAGGGGGGCAATATCAATGTCTTTATGACCGCCCTGAGCCAAAATGAACTGAGCCATTACATTAACGGCATTCTGTTGTTCTTTGCTTTTTTTGCCGTGACCTCGTCTTTACTGTCCGCCTCCCTCGGTCTTTTTGACTATCTTCATGACCTGTTAGGTTCCTTTTTAGGGATAACATCGTCCTTTCCTGCCGCAGCGATGACCTATCTGCCCCCTGCACTGTTGTGCATCATTACCCCTGATGGCTTTATCCCGGCGCTGGCCTATGCCGGGATTGCGCTGGTGATCTGGAGTGTGCTTCTTCCTCCTCTGCTGCTGTTAAAAGCAAGAAAGGCGGGCATTGAGGGGCCTTATCAGTTCCCGGCGGGCAATAAATTTCTCTATGGCTACTTCCTGTCAGGCTTTCTGCTGTGGGTGGCCATGCTGGTCAACATGATCAAAATCTGAAGAGATGGAATAAGACACGGGCGCTGCGCAGTGAAAATCAGACGACAGGATAGGGTGATTTACGCGCGCCTGTCCTAATATTATTAAGATAAAACCACTGGGGAAACGATCATGTTCAGACGCCGCAGTATAACGGCTGTTTTAGCCGCTATTATTTCCTGTTCACTGCTTGCCACACCGGCGCTGGCGGATCCGGGTAACGGGAATGGAAAGGGTAACGGCAATGGCAAGCACGGCCACAGCCAGAAAGACAAGCCGGGCAAAAATGAGGGCGGTCCCTCACACCGTAAAAATCACGGTAAGCCGGATCGGGTCAGTGACGATATCAGCTTTGATGCCGCACGCCACCTGGCGCTGAACTATGGCCTGACCGGCTACCGGTCCCTGCCCCCCGGCATTGCAAAAAACCTGGCGCGCGGCAAGCCGCTGCCGCCGGGCATTGCGAAAAAAGCCGTTCCCGCCTCAATGCTCGACCAGCTGCCCTATTATCCGGGCTATGAGTGGAAGATTGTCGGTGACAATCTGGTGCTGATTGCGCTGAGTACCGCCTTAGTGACGGCGGTGATTAACGGGGTATTTGATTAAAGAACAGGCGGGCAGCCCTGCCAGCCTTATTTCCGCGGTGCGGTAGAAGACGCCGAAACGTTACGCGCTACGGCGCTTTATTTTCTCCAGCACGGCGTCTTCCCCATACCTGCGCAGATATGCCGTCACCTCCCGCGCCCAGCGTTCCCCCTCACCCAGCACGGCCCGGCTCTGGCCCGGAGCGTAAATCTCCGCATTGTCATACAGGTTGATCAGCGTCTGATTCATGCCGTCGATACTGCTGGCGGAGTTCTTTTGCTGCTGTGCTGCCAGCGCAGCCACGATCTTCGCCTGATGTTCCGGGTTGGACGGGAAGGTTCTTTCCCCCAGCTCACTGAGCACCAGGAACAATGGCGGAATGCCCTCTTCGATAGCGGCCTGTAAGCGGTAATGCCCGTCCAGAATCACGAACGAACCCAGCCCGGCAAAAAAGCGTACCAGCACCGGCGGCAGCGTCCCTTCCCGGACTTTTTTGCGCCACCACTTCAGACGCCCGGCGTCGGGCTGAATGGCATAGCGCGCCAGCAGCGGGGTACCGTTCCACCACCAGTCCACCTGTGAAACGCGAACCGGGGCTGTCATATCCGGAATGTCGTTGCCAAACAGTGACCAGCTAAAACCGATATTGCCGCTCTGCGCTGGCGCGTGAAAACGCCAGTCCTTCAGCGCGGGCTGTCGCTGCAGCGCGTAAGGCGCAGTGGGAACGGCGGGCAGCATCGGGCGAAGCAGCCAGCGGCCCGCCGGCAGCAGCGGAACATCCGCCGTCAGCAGATAGCGGGCAAAGTAACGGCACCATTCACCGATCCACGCCTCCGGCCCGGTACGCCGAATGGACTCCAGCGCCGGTGAGGTAATGGGTGGGAAGACGGCCTGCGGATCGGGATGTTCAGTGTTGAACACCAGCCACAGGCCGGAGTGATCCTTCAGCATCGAGGCCCAGAACAGCGGCACACCGCGCAGCGACAGCGCCATGCGGCCATGATGCCCGCTGTGCATTTCCAGAATGGGCGACGTCAGCGGCTTCTGGCTGTGTAATGCCAGCCCCAGCCAGGCCTGATTGCGGTCGTGCAGATCCTTCCACCAGTACTGTGACATCCGATGTTCCTTGCGCTAAAGAGAGGGAAATTTTAGGCCAGTGCCGGGAAGATGCAAGGGGTGACCGATACGCCGTTTTTACCGGAACAGGTATCGTCGGGTCGGCCCCTGAGGTATCCCCAGAAAAATAACCAGGGCGCTATCGCGGGAAGCACGATACCCGGTTTCCGGAGGAAGGACTGCTTGCTGCAACGGCATAAACACGTCCCTGTGGCCTGGCGGCCGGCCTTCCCTGGCCGGCAGCCTGCTGCAACCAGCCCTTCCTCCTTCACCCACTGCCCCCGGTGTGGCTGTTTCCAGACCCACAGCGGGCAAGAATGGTTGAGGGGATGGGGTCGGCTGACCTCACTATCCCCCCTCCCCTTAATACCGAAGCCACTTTGGTTTTTAAACCGTTACCTTGCCCAGCCCTTCGCGGATCAGCAGTGCCTCCATCACCGTGTGCAGCTCCTTCAGGGCGGCTTCCGGCAGCGCTTCGCTGCGGGCCAGCAGTTGACGGGCAGGCGTAACGGGCGGCGGGTTTGCGGCGATCACCAGGCAGCCCGGCATCACCCGCACCGTGACGGACGTATCGGTGGGAAAACCACACGCCTCCAGCCACAGCCCCTTGAGATTCAGCGACGGGCTGCGCGAATAATGATGCGTTAACCCGGTTTTGGCATCCTCATGCCGAATGCTGATATAGCCCACTTTCAACTTTCGCTGGATTTTGGAAATAACGGGTTCTGACTTACAATCGTATTTAGCCATGATAACTAGTCCTGTTAGTTGTTGTGGTCAGCGGTGTTAACGGGTTGCCGCCCGTTAACACCGCGATTCATAAAAACCTTCCTGTATAAAAACACACTGATGACTCACCCTAAAATAGCGAAAAAAGAATGATAAATCGCTGTAACAGAGGAAATAAAATGCGAGGAGAATTCCAGAATGGGAAATAATGGAAGGAGATTTTTACTTATAACAATACCGATTGAAAATCATAACGAAATCAGTGACGTTGAACAGAACGGGGTGAATTATTTTACCCTGAAAATGTAAAAACCCCAATCAGCCGCAAAGAAATTATTAAACACGAGTATATCCCTGCTTCGGATAGTTAGGTTTATTAGGGAATGCTAATCTGATCTGCTTTGCATCAACCATAGGTTTAAGGTAATTTTGACGAATACTCTGCGATTTACGTCCCGCAACTGTAGTGGTCAACAAAAACTGGCCACGGCTTTAGAGTTTTTCCAGAACAATCTTTCTAATTCATTCGGCGTCAAACCACCATTATATTGATGGGGTCTGAGCTGGCTGTAATATCCTGTGATGTAATTCGTTATTGCCGCGCTGGCTTGGCTAAAATTTGCGTAGCCATTATCCGGTACCCACTCTGTTTTCAGGCTTCTGAAGAACCGTTCCATTGGGCTGTTAACCCAGCAATTTCCCCGGCGACTCAGGCTTTGCTTTATCTGATATCTCCACAGTAATTGTCTGAAATTCCTGCTGGTAGAGTGGCTGCCTTGATCCGAGTGATACAGTAAATTAGCCGGCTTTCCTCGCGCTTCCCAGGCCATGGACAGCGCTTTAGCTGTCAGTGCAGAATCCGGGAAAAATGACATAGCCCAGCCAACCGGTTTACGGGAAAACAGATAAAGCACTACGGCCAAATAAGCCCAGCGTTTACCCGTCCAGATATAAGTCACATCACCGCACCAGACCTGATTAGGCTCGGTTACAGCAAACTGGCGTTCCAGATAATTGGGGATCTCAACGTGTTCCTTAGACGCCTTCTTATACCTATGGCCAGGCTGCTGACAACTGATGAGACAAAGCTCTTTCATTAGCTTTGTTGCCCGCCAGCGGCTAAGTTTTACACCTTTGTTCGTGACCATCGCGGCAATATTACGTGCGCCTACGGAGCCGTTACTTTCGCGATAACTTTCACGAACAAGACTGAGTAATGTCACTCGCGTGGCATCAGGCTTTTTTGGTTGCCGCCAGTATTTATAGCTGCTGCGATGAACCCCAAACACATTGCACATAACGGCAACGGGAAACCTCGCCCTGAGTTTCTCAACTAATGAGAACTGTTCAGGGAGTGTGACATCAAGAGCGCGGTAGCCTTTTTTAATATATCTCTTTCCATTTCAACGCGTTGAAGTCTTTTCTTTAGCTCACGTATCTCAATCTGCTCAGATGTCATGGGTGAAGCTATGGGTGATTTTCCCGCTCGCTCATCTTTCAGTTGTCGAACCAATTTGTCCATCGTGGATTTTCCGACATTCATCGCAGTGGCAGCGGCGGCAACGGTGTAGTGCTGATCGAGTACAAGCCGGGCAGCTTCGAGGCGAAACTCGGGGCAAAAATTGCGTCTGTTACGTCCGGTCATAATGTCACCTGTTTTGACTATGAGGTGATGATATCACCTCTATTCAGGTGGCCAAATTTACTATACCACTACACAGTATCGACAATATCAATACTCTGCCCGCCCCACGTGCAGGAGTTATCTTCCACTACAGCACAACACAAGACTATGCGCCCGAATTTACATCTATGAGGCAGGCAAACTCAGTAGCGGAGGATATTTCACTGCTACGAGAGCAATACAAGACGACACCACAGGCACTGAAAGATGTATTGATTCTGACACCTGCAAGCAAGGTGGCACAGCGACAGGCAGAGCATCCAGACATTCCCGTTCTTCCTATCGCGTTTTCTGCTGCTGAACTCAATGCATCACACTGGAAATTTTTAATGGGTACGGTGGGCAACCCAAGCCTGTATGTTCGCCAAATCAACGGCCTGATGCGTACACGGCGAGGTGAACTCACATTTGAAACCTTACGCGAAGCCGTGAGCAAATCCGACCTTGGCGCACAGAAGAAAAAAATGGCACTTCAGCGCCTGGATTTTGCCAGTGAATACATTGATGACATGCAGCGCCTGCAGACACTGTTGCGACCAGGGAGGCTGATTATTGTCGACCTGCGTGACGAGTACATTGAGAAGGCCGAGGCGTTGGGTCTGTTTGTCGTGATGCTGCAGATATTTGCTGAAGCCACTTGGCAGGGTGAAACCTTCAGCAAGCTGGTTGTATTCGATGAAGCTCACAAGTACATCGGTAATGATGGCTTGGTGGCAGGCTTGATAGAGGTTGTTCGCGAGATGCGCCATAAGGCTACCAGTATTCTGGTGGCTTCACAGGACCCGCCGTCAGTTCCCGTGGCGCTGATAGAGCTGTCGACACAACTTTATCTTCACCGATTCAACTCCCCTGCATGGCTGAAGCATATCCAGAAAGCCAATACCGCCCTGAGACACTTGGAACCAGAAGACTTGAGCCGCTTAGCACCAGGGGAAGCTTTCGTGTGGGCTAACAAAGCAACCGATACAGCCTTTACACATGGCACCATCAAGGTTAACTGCCGTCCACGGGTTACTCTTCATGGTGGTGTCACTCGCACGGCCATTGGTACCTGATTCTCAGTCATCAGCTTTTTTATCTACCCATCCTACGTTATTAGCAATGTCGACAAGATTATCCGCACAATCGGAGAACTCACGCGAAATCAACGTAGATTGGGCAACCACACAAAGACCAATACCGCCAGCCTTAGTAGGCTACTTTTTAGTAGATAGGTCCCACGGAATATTAAAAGTAGCCTACTGCACAATAGCAGGAACTGGAGTGGTAAAAAGCTCTAGAAATGAGTTAATAATCACAGGGCGTTAGTAATCAATGTGCTACTATCCGTATCTATTTAGGATTTTTGCTGATAAATTCTAATTTTACCACAGGAAATCCAAGACACCTAATATCAAGCAAACCAAATAAAACAACTGATAATTTGAAGTGTCAATATGGGGAAAAACCCGCATTGCAACACTCCAGCATTGGATGAAAAAACATGCCCGAACAGTTATCTGAGATAGCTAAAGATTCTCCATTCGCAAAGACGCCATGATCTAACATAACCCGGAGCGCAAATATAAGAACAATAAAATACTTGATAGACACATGTATGCATTCGATATAATAATGTCAACAAGACAAGCAAAAGCACAACATACCGCACCGCTAGTGAATTCACCTTGAATATTAATCTGGCATCTAAGATAACATACCAACCGAAAGCCTAAACTAGCAAAAAAATATTTATGGGCCAAAGGCAGATTCAATAACTACAAGGGAATTATGGTAAAATACACTTTACATTTAATCGTATAGATAGAACATTAATCAACCATTTTTGGTTGTTTTCTCTTACACAAACACTACCAAGCTAACAATCAGATGCAAATGCAGAGTTTAATATTCAAATAAACCCAACAATATCAATAAGTTGCACTTTGTTGGTTTTTCATGAATTTTGTATCATCATAGTCAAATACGATTTATAATGTCATGTTGGGATAAATGTTGAGTTTTGAAATGTTAAAGAAAGATAATAAACCTATTGTATTTTCATTTTTTTCTGGCGCTGGTTTTTTAGATCTTGGATTTGAAAAGTCAGGGTTCGATATTAGATTTATGAACGAGCTACACAAGCCTTTCTTTGATGCCTATATTCATTCCAGGAAAGTAATGCAGCTGCCTACTCCAGTTTATGGCCATCACTTAGAGAGTATAGAAAAATACATCAATGGAGAGCATAAAAATAAACTTAAAGAATTGGTAAAGAAATCTAAAACTGAAAGCCTTGTGGGTTTCATTGGGGGACCGCCATGTCCTGACTTCTCAAATGGAGGAAAAAACAGGGGACATCAAGGTGATAATGGCCGACTAACTAAGGAGTACATAGATTTAATTATTAGATATAAGCCTGATTTTTTCTTATTTGAAAATGTCAAAGGTTTATGGAAAACTGAGAAGCACAGAGTGTTCTATAATGATATTAAATTATTGCTTGAAAAAAGCGGATATATTTTAACTGACTTTCTTGCTAATAGCCTTGAGTATGGAGCGCCACAAGATAGAGACAGAATAATTCTGTTTGGTATTAAAAATAAACTATTAAATAAAAAACAAAGAAATAATATTCACAATGAGTTTCTTTGGCAGAAGTACGCTATATTCAATAGGAACGATATTCCTTCCAAAGAGCTATGGCCACAAAAAGAAATTTATAGCGCAGGTTCAGTAAAAGCACCACCAAATGAGCTTAGTGAATATTTACAATTAACTGTTGAATATTGGTTTAATAAAAATGATGTTCTTAATCATCCCAACTCATGTCATTATTTTCAGCCTAGAAAAGGGATTGTAAAATTTAAAACTATACAAGAAGGTGATTCTAGTGGAAAATCATTTAAGAGGTTGCATCGATGGAGATATTCACCTACAACCGCTTATGGAAACAATGAGGTACATTTACATCCTTATCAAGATCGTAGGCTAAGTGCGTCAGAAGCTTTATCAATTCAATCTTTACCAAAAGAATTTGAACTCCCTTCATCCATGTCACTAACTAATATGTTTAAAACTATTGGAAATGGAGTACCGTTTTTACTTTCAGAAGCTATTGCTAAATCTGTTTTGGATTACTTAGAAAATATATAATAATGCAAAAGTCAACTCATGTGGAAAAATAATTAACATCATGATATAATTACCGTTTAAATTAGCATAGTGTGGTTAATCATGGAATTTGATGATGTTATTCAAAAAATCAACAAACTAATAGAATTACCACTAGAATCATTTTTTGAAAGCAATAAGACATTAATTATTACCTGCATAGACCATATTGCTAAAAAATGCTTCATTCAAGCTGATGGTCAAAAAAGACTATCAGCTAGAACATTTAAAGAGTTGGAGTCTGTTTTTAACGAACTAACAAGAACTGGGTATTGTGCTGTTGAACAAGTACTTAAACTATCTAAAACCAGTCAAACTCAAATAGAAACAATCTTCGCAAATTTACCATTTATAAATCATTTTAAATATGAAAATTCAATATACCTCGTATTACGTAACGAAGAAACACGCCCATATGCAACTTTAGAAGAACTGTCTACTTCAGAGCAGCGCAATGTACGAAAAGTAATCTCAAATCTTAAAAATCTTCAGTTTAAAAGTTTCTCACATGACCTTGTTAATAATATTTCGTTACTACATAAAGAAATTGACAAGATTCATAAAATGTCACCCGGATTAATAGCTGATACAAAAATACGAGAGCTTCTCTCTGACTTTGACTCTATTTCGAAAATTATTAATTCCACAACTCTACAATTAGATATAAAAGAAAATTATTCAAATATCGAGCGTCTCTCAGAAGCTGCAGAAAGTGAAGATTTTGATATGGCTGATTTAGTAGACATGTCATATATTACAGGTATTGATGAAGGTAACGACAACTCAGACTCTTCAATGTCTAATGACGACAGTGAAGAAACTGATGAGCTACAAAACTTCATGAGTGTACCGAATATACGTAGGCAAACACCAAGCTTTGCACTTTTATACGAACGTCTATTGTATGATGAGATTGAGATCCAACCTGATTATCAGCGTAAAGATCGCATATGGAGCGATGATAAAAAATCAAAGCTGATCGAATCTATTCTTATGGAACTCCCTCTGCCAATATTTTATTTCGGGGAGAGAAAAAATGATAATTGGGTTGTTATTGACGGTTTGCAGCGACTGACAACTGTCCAAGATTTCATGCAAAATAAATTTACGTTAAAGCTTGAAAAAAATTCTTCAGTTTTTGATGCTAATGGTTTAATGTTCAAAGATTTTAATAGGAATTATATTAGAGCAATTAGAGAGTTTGAGATAACGGCATATGTAATTGATATTGAAGATCCAAGATCCAACAAATTTATCACAGAGTTATTCCATAGAATCAATACCTATGGTGTGAAGCTTAGTGATCAAGAAATTAGGTCTGCAATCAACTTCGGATCTAGCGTTTTTTATTTAAAATTCCTTGCTTCCAGCAAAATTTTTGTTTCTGCAACGACTGATACTGTTAATACTAAAAGGCAAAAAGACTTAGAGCTATGCCTAGGTGCCTTAGCATTTATGATTCACGGTTATAAGGAGTATAGAAATAACAGATACGACGATTTTCTAACAAAAACAATGCAGTGGATTAACAACCAAAATACAAATAAAGTTAGCAAAGAAAATATTATCTCCTATATTTCTGAATCTCAAAAACTTACTGATTTAACTAAAAATTTCGAACTAGGTTTGAAATTTTGCCAAGAAGTTTTTGGTAAAGACGCTTTTAAAAAAGTTAGAAACTCCAGCAAAAAAGATCCAATTAGTAAACCTCTATTTGAAGTCTTTGTTTCCCTTTTTTCTAATGCATCTGATGAACAAAAAAATCAAATCAGATCTAAAAAAGAAGTATTTAAAGATGCATTATATAATGCAATCAACGATGACTCTGGAGATTTTTCTGAGTGGTTAAGCCAATCATATATTGATGCTAATCGCGGCCTTCATTATGCTCTTTCTAACTCTACAGGAAAACGTGTTACAATCCTTTATCGATTCGAATCCATTATAAATATAATAAAAATGACTACTGGTTGCGAGCTTGAAATTATAGAAATGGTGGAGGCACAGAAATGATTACGCAATTGAATATAAAAAACTTCAAATGCTATAAAGAACAAATATTCAATTTTGGTAAACTTACGGTTTTTTGTGGGAACAACTCAGTTGGGAAAAGTACAGCTATTCAGGCTATTGCTATTCCTTTTCAGAGCAAGTTTTCAAAAAGTGCAACAATCAATGGCGATTTAGTTACATTGGGCTCTTCGGCTGACATTTTTTCTCGCCATGCAAACGATGGTGATGAAAGTCTTAGAATTGAAATAGACATCAAAAATAGGACGAACCATACTTTTTCTTGGGGATTTGATAGCTTTAATGAACAAGTCGAACTTAAAAATCATCTCACGTTCAAAACTTCTAATGTTAAAGCTTTGCAAAGCATATCAACAAATTATTTTATAAATAATGGATTCCAGTTTATTGAGGCAGAAAGATATGGCCCACGTAGTTATTTTAATATAAATAGAACAGAATCAATTATTAATTGGCTAGGTTCCAAGGGGCAATATTCATATGAGGTTTATTCGAGTTTAGATGAAACAGGAATCAGGCTTTCTGAAGGAGATGTACGAACTCACCCAGAGGCAGATAAGAACTCTTCAATTCGAAGAAATATTAACTACTGGATGTCTGAGATATCACCTGGTTTTATAATAGAATCAGACATAGTAAAAGAAGCTGGCATAAGTCATGCTCAATTTCAAGCTTTTGGTTCCGGTAAAACTCTTCCTTTAAATATGGGTTTTGGATTAAGCTATGCTTTAAGCGTTGTTATAGCACTCTTAGTAACCAAACCGGGAGGGTTAGTCATAATAGAAAATCCAGAGGCTCATCTTCACCCAAGAGGCCAAAGTTTCCTAGGGCGATTAATTGCTCTCACGGCCCTATCTGGAGTTCAAGTAATAATTGAAACTCATAGTGATCATTTGCTGAATGGATTGCGAGTTGTTGCTCGCTTAAATAATGAATATGAAAAAGGAGATTTTAAAGTTTATTACGTCTCCTCTAATAATAATAGCCAGAGTAATGTTGATGAAATAGATGTTGGTGATAAAGGAGAACTCTCTAAGTGGCCAGAAGGTTTTTTTGACCAACAAGCTTACGATCTAAAGACTTTAATTAAAGGTGAAGAAATCAAGAATATAAATGTGAGAGATTTCGGGGTTAATAAATGAAGAAATTTATAGCCTCTCGCATTTATATCACGCGATATACGTGTAGCTCTTTATCCGTTAATAATACTTTTGATGATATTGTTGCATTGACAGACACGCTAAAAAGTATTGTTAGCGATTATAGTTACTCTAGAAATATACATGTAGAATGTGCTAAGGATTTTTTAGATTATAAATCACCTTCTGATGTTCTATCTCTTGAAGAAATAATATTTCAAATAGCTCAGGAAGATTTATCCATATTTACTCATTATTATGATATGTTTGAAAAAGCCATTTCTAATGTAAAATCAAACATAGCAAGTTCTTTTTATGAGGACTCACTTTCTGGCGTAATACCAAAAACATTCCCTAGACTCTATCCGCTAACTATTGATGGTATTCCATGGCCTGGGAAAAGTATTGACATACATACCAGCAATTGGAAAGATACACTGAAAAAAAACTCAATGTTTATCGCAGAAAATAATAAAAACAAGGAGGAATTTATAAATTGGTCTAAAGATAACTATGATAACATTGTATTCCATAAAGATATAAAAGATACTTTAGACTCTATTATTCAAGGAACATATCAAGATTATAAATTCATTATATCTGATTCACTGAATGCATTAAATCAATGTTATCATTTCATTTCAAAAGATCCTAATAAAAACCAGGAGGATCTTAATTTCATTTCTTCTTATACATCTAATATTGGTAAACAATTAGCCTGCACTCGACAAGGCTCAAATAAACCAATGTTTAGTTTTCCTATCGATGATGCGGAAGGAAATGAGCTAGTCAATTGTGAATATCACTTAAAAATAAATTGGGATGATAGTGGGAGAAGACTACAATCAGTTAACCTCGTTAGAATTTATTTTGCTCTTAAATTCCACGAACCTACCGGTCGAAAAAAAATTAAAGTCGCATCTATTGGAAAGCACTTTGGTAGGGGGAACCGGTAACGACCTCACCTACTACAACCCTCTTCACTGTACCACCAGATTATGTAAATCCAAGCATCCAGCCTTATAAATACGCAACAACACGCGTATTTATAAGGCTTATATACCATTCTACCGCACCACATGCAAATCTTTATTGGTTGTATTTTTAGTCATCGGTTTCGTTCAAGGACAATTATAAATTAAGAGTATTTACACCCTATTATTTTCTACGCTCCCAACGCCTTGCCAGCATTAGTTCCTACAGGCTGAGGGCATCAATATATCTACAGGCACTGTTAGCTTACTAACATAAATAAATTTTACGAGCAGCATTGAAATCCCATAAAGTATAGACATCTTTATGTCTGTATTATTTCTCAAGCCCTACACCCAAACTCTTCATGTAATCCGCATACCACTGCATCATCTCCCGCCTGCCGTCCAGATACTGCGCATGGTTGTAGGCTCCACGAATTGCGTTCTTATCAACGTGAGCAAGCTGGGTCTCAATCCAAGCCGAGTTATAACCTCGCTCATGCAAAATCGTGCTCATCGTGTGGCGAAATCCGTGGCCCGTCAGCCTTCCCTTGTACCCAAGCAACTCAATCACCTGGTTAACATTTTCCTTTGAAATCGGCTTCGTCCGGTCATTTCGCCCAATGAACACCAATGGGTATGCACCTGTGATAGGTTTCAGTGACAAGAACAAATTCACTACCTACTCAGACAACGGAACGATGTGAGGCCGCTTCATCTTCATCACTTCAGGAGGGATCTCCCAAAGCCGTTTCTCGAAGTCGATATCCTGCCAACGAGCAAAACGTAACTCTTGTGTACGGACCGCTGTCAGCATGATGATTTGCGTTGCGGTTTTGGTGATGATGCTGCCGGTGTACCCAGCGAGATCTCTGAGGAAGTGCGGTAACTCTTCAACGCTAAGGAAAGGGAAATTCGTCTTTTTCGGTGTAGCCAATGCTGTTGCCAAATCGGGGGCCGGATTGTACTCAGCACGCCCGATAACAATGGCGTAGCGGAAAACCTCCCCGCAGCGCTGCCGTACCTTACGCATTTTCTCCAATGCCCCACGTTTCTCCATCCGTCGTAACGTTTCCAGCAACTCCATCGGCTTGATTTCAGCAATAGGACGTTTGCCGATATGAGGGAAAATGTCTTTCTCGAAGGTATCGATAATTTCCTCACGGTAGCGTAACGACCTACGGTCGGCCTTATGCTGATGCCACTCGCGTGCGATAGCTTCGAAGGTGTTCGCGATAGAAAGCTTTTGCGACGGCTTTTCAGCCTTCTTCACTTCACCTGGATCGCCACCAGAGGCTAACTTTTTGCGTGCTTCCTTTCTTTTCTCTCGCGCATCAGCCAATGAGACATCGGGATACACGCCGATAGAAAGCATCTTCTCTTTACCAGCAAACCGGTACTTCAAACGCCAGTACTTGAGCCATTGGGTTTGACCAGCAGATACATGCCACCGCCGTCAGCCAACTTGTAGGCTTTCTCCATCGGCTTGGCCGTTTTCACTTTTATGTCCGTTAGTGGCATAGCATCTCCATTGATAGATATGGGCAGTGGCCTCAAGCGAGGTGCTGCCAAACCAGATAAAAAGGGGTAACAACGTGCCTACGGGGGTGCCAGAAAATAGCATACTTTTTTAAACCCCCTAAAGGACCCCCAAGTATCACTTGATGTGGGTTGAGTTCGGTTGAACTCTGTAGACAGAATCATGGCTTGAAGCCAGTATAAACGGGGTTTTAGTTGAATTCAGGAGAGTTTGAGAGATATCGAATGGCGGAAGATCACAGGAGTCGAACCTGCCCGGGACCGCTGGCGGCCCCAACTGGATTTGAAGTCCAGCCGCCTCACCGGAGACGACGATCTTCCCTTTTGAAGAGGGGCTGAGTATACCATTGCCAATGACCACAAATAAACTCCGGGTTTTACCGAAATCGTCCCCATGTCCCACACCGACAGTAAGCTGTCCGTTTTTGGCCTTCTTTCCCTGCCTTATCCCGTCCATCATAGCGTTAATCCCATCCAGCAGGAGTCCAGAAATGACCGATACCGTACTGTTAGTGATTGATGCCCAGCAATCCTTCTATGAGCGTGGCTACAAGGAAACGCCAGAAACCCCGGCATTCGAAAAAGCATTAAGCACCCTGGTGGCGGGCTGTCAGGCGAAGGGGATCCCGGTGGTGGATGTGTTCCATGTCGAAAGCGAAGGAGCCTTTGCGCCGGGATCCGGTCTGGTGGTGCGTCTGCCGTTTCTGACCCATGAGCCGGTCGCCAGCTTCCGCAAAAAAGTCCATAACGCCCTGACCGAATCGGGCCTGCAACAGTGGCTGGAACAGAACAGGGTGAAGCATGTGATTATCAGCGGCCTGCGCTCTGAGCAGTGCTGTGAAACCACCGCCCGCGTGGCGTCGGACTTCGGCTATCGCGTGACCTATGTCACCGAGGCAACGCTGACCTTCCCAATCACCCATGATGGGATTACCCTGAGCATTGCCGACTTACGCCACCGTACCGAAAGCGTGCTGATCCATCGTTTTGCCGATATCCGCACCGCTGAGGGCTGCCTGCAGGAGCTTGCATAATATGACGATCCCGGTGTGGTTTGTAACCCTGCCCGGTGTGATGACGCTGGATCTCACTGGTCCGGCGGAAACGCTGAAGCTGGCAGCAGGGGCGTTTTCGCTGCGCTATATCGGCCCGGATGAATCCGTGCTCACCTCCACCGAGATGTACATCAGCCGCATTGAGCCATTGCCGGAATCCCTGCCAGCCGGGAGCCTGCTGGTGCTCCCGGGCGTCAGCGACTCTAAAGTGTGGTTCGACACGCCGCAGGCGGTGGCCGCGCGTCACTGGCTGATGCGCATTCAGCCCGCCATTCATGCCGGTGACGTGTCGCTGGTGTGCATCTGCTCTGGCTCCCTGCTGGCGGCGAAAGCCGGGCTGATGAACGGCGTACAGTGCACTACGCATCATGAGGTAATAGATCGGCTGAAAAAAGCCGAACCGGGGGCGATTGTGAAAGAAAACCGCATCTTCGTCGAAGATCGCGGCATCTGGACCAGCGCGGGCATTACCGCCGGTATCGACCTGTCGCTGCATCTGATTAACCGCCTGTGCGGCGCGCAGACGGCGATGGATGTGGCGCGGGAAATGGTGGTCTATTTTCGCCGTTCGGGGGAAGATCCGCAGCTGTCTCCCTGGCTGCGCTACCGCAACCACATTCACCCCGCCATTCACCGCGCGCAGGATCTGCTGACCCTGCAGCCGGAGCAGGAGTGGCCGCTGGAGGAGATTGCCGCCAGAGTCCACGTCAGCGCGCGCCATCTGACGCGGCTGTTCCGTCAGCATCTCGGCATCAGCGTACGTGACTATCATGAACAGCTGCGGCTGACGATTGCCCAGCAGCGCCTGCAGCAGGGCGAAGGCAATGAACGCGCCGCGCTGTCGGCCGGGTTCTCCTCCTCGCGCCAGCTGCGCCGGGCATTACAGCGCTGGGAGGGGTGAAAAAGGAAGGGGGATAACACCCTGAAATAATCGTCGTCAGAAAAAGGCCGCTCTGCTCACTTTCACCAGGGAGCACCCTGCCCGATTTCAATTCGCTCAACGCCTGTGCTAGTGTTACCTGTAACATTGCGCTTTTTTTTACATCAAAAGCTAAACCGATTTAGCTATAAAAAAGCGTAATCCCACTGCTTACTGACACGAGGCACAAACGTTATGAAGAACCTGCTCATTGTGGCCACCACCGTCGCGCTGGCACTGTTGTCGATTATTTTTCTTTCTCCGTGGCCGGTCTGGCTGGGCACGCTGGCGGCCTGGGTGACCACCGGCTCGTTCTGCCTGCAGGTGCTGCATATCGTGAAGAATAAGGACACCAGCGGCCTGTCGCTGGGAATGTGGGCGGCGCTGTTCTTCGGGGTTGCCTGCTGGACGTGGTATGGCCACCGTATGCACGACGTGCCGGTAATGGCGGCCAACGGCATTACCGCGCTGCTGGCGCTAACGGTGATTATGCTCAAGCTGTGGCACGAGCGCCCGGTGCGTAACCCGAACCGCCGCAGGCTGGTGCGCATGCCGAAGGTGATCCTTAACCCGCGCATCCGTCGGCTGCGCCCGCTGAAGGTGGCGAAAGACGCGCAGGAAAAGGTCAGCTGACCAGGCGGCGCTTATCCAGCTTCTGCAGGCCCAGCGCCAGCAGCAGGCTGCCGCCCAGGGTAATGCCGAAAATCAGCGGGATGTCGATCAGCGGATGGTCGGTGTTGTCCAGGTCATGGGTGCGCATATAGTGGATAAACAGCGCGTGAAAGCCGTAGATCGGCAGGGAGCAGCGGGAAATCAGCGCGAAAAACGGATTCACGCGGTCGTTCAGGGTGTTTTTAAACAGCACCAGCAGGCTGACGGCGGCGAAAAATACCGCCGGGCCGCAGTACAGATACCAGGTATCGGCAAACGCCCCATTGATGGCGAACTGCCGCTTAGTGCCAAAGGCGATCATCAGCACGCAGGCAGCAAACACGCCCCCGGCCAGCCAGGACACGCCGCGCTTCTGCGTCTCCATCATGCCAATCGCCCGGCCAAACAGCGCGTACAGCAGGTAATAGATGGTGTCCCCGTTGATATACAGGTTGATCGGCAGCCAGTGGAAGCGGGCCACCGAGCTGTCGATGGTATTGGGGTTGGCCAGCAGCGCCAGCACCAGCGTCACCACCGCCAGGTAGCGCGCCCGCACCGGCTTCACCTGAATCAGCGGTGACAGCATATAGATGACGATGATCGCAAAGAAGAACCACAGGTGGTAGAACACCGGTTTTTGCAGCAGGTGCTTCACCGACATCGCTTCGTTGATCGGCGTCAGCAGGGTGATATAGAGCAGTGCCACCGTGCTGTAGAACAGCAGGCACAGCACGATGCGCAGAAAATGCCGCCCTTGCGCGCTGCGTTCGCCAAAGAATAAATAACCGGAAATCATAAAGAAGATGGGCACACAGACACGGGAGGCAGAGTTCAACAGGTTGGAGAGATCCCAGCTGTGTTCGCCCACTGACAGCCCGGTAGTGACATACCAGGTGGTGGTGTGGATCATAATCACCATCAGGCAGGCCACGGCACGTAAATTCTCTATCCATCCAATCTTTTGCGACATTTCATCCTCATTTTCTCGCCACTTCCTATGTATAGCGAAACTGAGGGTAGCCAGGTCCATGCGCTTCAACAACCTGATGAACGAAAATTCAGACCAGGATGAAGGGATTATGTGGCGCGGGCGACAAAAATTTCCCCGGGGAATGATCACGGCATTTTGGTAATAGCGCCGGTCAAAGGGTATACTGACGCCCACTTTTTATAACGACTCGTATCGCGTGCGAAATCAACATGCCAAAGTTTGATACCAAGACCTTTCAGGGGCTGATCCTGACCTTACAGGATTACTGGGCTCGCCAGGGCTGCACCATTATCCAACCGCTGGATATGGAAGTCGGCGCGGGTACGTCCCATCCTATGACCTGCCTGCGTGCGCTGGGCCCGGAGCCGACCGCCGTTGCCTACGTGCAGCCGTCGCGCCGTCCGACCGATGGCCGCTACGGGGAAAACCCGAACCGCCTGCAGCACTACTACCAGTTCCAGGTGATCATCAAGCCGTCCCCGGACAACATTCAGGAGCTGTACCTCGGTTCCCTGAAAGAGCTGGGCATGGACCCGACCATCCATGATATCCGCTTTGTGGAAGATAACTGGGAAAACCCAACCCTGGGAGCCTGGGGCCTGGGCTGGGAAGTATGGCTGAACGGTATGGAAGTGACGCAGTTCACCTACTTCCAGCAGGTTGGCGGCCTGGAGTGTAAGCCGGTGACCGGCGAGATCACTTACGGTCTCGAGCGACTGGCGATGTACATTCAGGGCGTGGACAGCGTCTACGATCTGGTGTGGAGCGACGGCCCGCTGGGTAAAACCACCTACGGCGACGTGTTCCACCAGAACGAAGTGGAGCAGTCTACCTACAACTTCGAATACGCTGACGTCGACTTCCTGTTTACCTGCTTCGAGCAGTACGAGAAAGAAGCGCAGAGCCTGCTGGCGCTGGAAAAACCGCTGCCGCTGCCTGCCTACGAACGTATTCTGAAGGCCGCACACAGCTTTAACCTACTGGACGCGCGTAAAGCGATCTCCGTCACCGAGCGTCAGCGCTACATTCTGCGCATCCGCACCCTGACGAAAGCCGTGGCTGAAGCCTACTATGCCTCCCGCGAGGCACTGGGCTTCCCGATGTGCAATAACAAGAAATAAGAGGCAGCCATGACTGAAAAAACCTTCCTGGTGGAGATCGGCACCGAAGAGCTGCCACCAAAAGCCCTGCGCAGCCTGGCGGAATCCTTTGCGGCTAATTTTACCGCTGAGCTGGACACCGCTGGCCTGGCCCACGGCGAAGTCAGCTGGTTTGCTGCCCCGCGCCGCCTGGCGCTGAAAGTGGCGAACCTGGCCGCTGCACAGCCCGATCGCGAAGTCGAAAAACGTGGCCCGGCCATTCAGGCCGCGTTTGATGCTAACGGCGTGCCGAGCAAAGCCGCTGAAGGCTGGGCCCGTGGCTGTGGCATCACCGTTGACCAGGCCGAGCGCCTGAGCACCGACAAAGGCGAGTGGCTGCTGTATCGCGCCCAGGTGACCGGCGAAAGCGCCCAGGTCCTGCTGCCGGCGATGATCGCCACCTCGCTGGCGAAACTGCCGATCCCGAAACTGATGCGCTGGGGCGCGTCCGAGGTGCAGTTCGTGCGCCCGGTACACACCGTGACGCTGCTGCTGGGCGATGAGCTGATCCCGGCGAAAATCCTCGGTATTGATTCAGCGCGCACCCTTCGCGGCCACCGTTTTATGGGTGAACCTGAGTTCACTATCGACAGCGCTGACCAGTATCCGCAGATTATGGTTGAGCGCGGCAAAGTGCAGCCGGACTTCGAAGTGCGTAAGGCGCTGATCAAAGCGGGGGCCGAAGAAGCCGCCGCGAAGATTGGTGGCATGGCTGACCTGAGCGAGAGCCTGCTGGAAGAAGTGACCGCCCTGGTGGAGTGGCCGGTGGTGCTGACGGCGAAGTTTGAGGAGAAGTTCCTCGCGGTGCCGGCCGAAGCGCTGGTGTACACCATGAAGGGCGACCAGAAATACTTCCCGGTGTACGACAAAGCGGGCAACCTGCTGCCGAACTTTATCTTCGTCACCAATATTGAGTCAAAAGATCCACAGCAGATTATCTCCGGCAACGAGAAAGTGGTCCGCCCACGCCTCGCCGACGCCGAGTTCTTCTTCAACAGTGACCGTAAGCGCCGTCTGGAAGATAACCTGCCGCGTCTGGAAACCGTGCTGTTCCAGAAAGAACTGGGTACCCTACGTGACAAGACCGACCGTATTCAGGCGCTGGCAGGCTGGATTGCCGCGCAGATTGGTGCAGATGTGAATCACGCTACCCGTGCGGGCCTGCTGTCGAAGTGTGACCTGATGACCAATATGGTGTTCGAGTTCACCGACACCCAGGGCGTGATGGGCATGCACTACGCGCGTCACGATGGCGAAGCAGAAGACGTCGCCGTAGCGCTGAACGAGCAGTATCAGCCGCGCTTCGCCGGCGATCAGCTGCCGTCCAACCCGGTGGCCTGTGCGCTGGCGATTGCTGACAAAATGGATACCCTCGCGGGGATCTTCGGTATTGGTCAGCACCCGAAAGGCGATAAAGATCCGTTTGCCCTGCGCCGTGCCGCACTGGGCGTGCTGCGTATTATCGTTGAGAAGAACCTGCCGCTGGATCTGCAAACTCTGACCGAAGAAGCCGTGCGCCTGTATGGTAGCAAACTGTCTAACGCTAAAGCCGTTGATGAAGTCATCGACTTTATGCTCGGCCGTTTCCGTACCTGGTATCAGGAAGAGGGCCACAGCGTCGACACCATTCAGGCCGTGCTGGCCCGTCGTCCGACGCGCCCGGCAGACTTCGATGCGCGGATGAAGGCGGTATCGCACTTCCGTACGCTGGAGCAGGCAGCCAGCCTGGCGGCCGCCAACAAGCGCGTCTCGAATATTCTCGCTAAAGCCACCGAGCCGTTGAACGACAGCGTGCAGGCGTCACTGCTGAAAGAGAATGAAGAGATCAAGCTGGCGACCTATGTGTCGGCACTGAGCAGCAAACTGCAGCCGTTCTTCGCGGAAGGACGCTACCAGGATGCGCTGATTGAACTGGCGCAGCTGCGTGAAGCGGTGGATAACTTCTTCGAGCGTGTGATGGTCAATGCCGAGGAGAAAGAAATCCGTATCAACCGACTGACGCTGCTGGCGAAACTGCGCGAGCTGTTCCTGCAGGTGGCGGATATCTCTCTGCTGCAGTGAGGTGATGTTTTGACGGGCGGACCGCAACATCGGCGTCCGTCATTAACATTGCGATCGTTTGCAGGAGGAGCGGAAACTGAAAGGTGATGTGCCGCTGTATCACTGACAGGAAAGCCAGGAAATCATTGATTGCCCGCGAAAATACAAAACCCGCCGTTGGCGGGTTTTTTCTGTCAGCCCAGCAGTTGTCTGCTGATGCACGGATTCGAGTGGATCAACTGCATTAACTTCTGCGCGCTACCGGACGGCTTGGTGCGTTTCGCTTCCCAGCTTTTCACCGAAGAAACACTGACACCCAGTGCCTGGGCAAACTCAGCAATCTGCATACCAGTAATTTCCCGAACTCTTTTTGGCTCAGGGGGTGCCACTTCACTTTTCATGGCTGGCAGGGTATGCATCACATTACGGGTCAGAACAATCTGCTCCAGGCTGGAAAGCAGTTCAGACATCGGATCTTTAGTCTCCATAAGCACTCCTCAAAAACTCACTAAACGTGAACAACCAGAGGGAAAGAACCTTATATCCAGATTCTCAATGCTGGCATACAACAGCCACTGGGACGCTTTTTGGGGCAGCACAGGGGAAAGCCAGGATCATAAGTATTAGATCATTTTGAGAGATCTGGATCATATTTTTTGTTTATTTTTTCAACTTGCTGAAAACCTGGCCGGGAAAAACAACGAAAAAATAAGTTACACAGACATCGCTATCCATCAAAACTGATTTCGACTATTCTTTACGCAACATTTGTTGTTTGAATAAAACCAATAAGTCTTTGTTAACAGGAGTTAATTTCTTATGATGACAGGATCATCACGCATCTGGACCCGTCTGCTGGTGCCTTTTATGGCGCTATTCATGGTGTTACAGCTTACCGGCTGTGGCGACAATGAAGCCGATCAGCGCAAAGCGTTTATCGATTTCCTGCAAAACACCGTGATGCGCAGCGGTGAGCATCTGCCAAGCCTGAGTGAAGACCAGAAGCAGAAATTCGGCCCCTACGTCAGCGACTACGCCATTCTTTTTGGTTTCTCACAGCAGGTAAACCGCGCGGTGGATTCCGGGCTCAAACCCGTCGTGGATGAACTGTCGGCGATCCGCACGCCGCAGGATTATCTGACGCGCCGTGATGCACTGCGTCAGGCAAGCGGCTCGCTGGGCGTGCTGACTCAGCAAATTCAGGCAGCAAAAACCCAGGCCGACAGCAGCAAGGCAGCACTGAAGCAGCCATCAGACCTGAAAACGGTCTATGACAACGTCTACACCACTGTCGTGACGCAGCCGGCGACCACTCTGGCACCGCTTCTGCCTGCGCTTCAGGCACTGAGCCAGGATGCCGTTCAGACCGGGGACTTCCTGCAGCAGCAGGGGGCGAACGTCAGCTTTAACGGCTCGGCGATCCAGTTCCCGAGCCAGGCTCAGGCCACACAATATAATGCACTGATGAGTAATCTCAGCGCTAATGCCAGGGCACTGACCCAGGCGCAAAGCGTACTGAACGCCAGTCGCTAAGACCGGACAGAATTAAAAAAGGGCCACAAAGTGGCCCTTCCCTCGCGAACGTAACTTAGGCGTAATCACGCGCCCAGTTAGCCAGGCTTTGTTTACCATTGCAGCCAAACATATCAATCAGCTGGCTCATACCGGCGTTCAGGCCAGGCTCAACGGCAGCAATATAACGCCAGTCTTTACCCGCATATTCCGGAGTTACGGCAGCATACAGCTTTGCCATTTGCTCAACGCCTTTCAGGGACTGGAAAAAGCTTTCGCCGCTTAAACGTGCACCGCTGACAGTAGCAACTTCTTCTCTATTTAATTCACGAATAGTCATAACTTTCCCTTGTATTTTAGATGGAATCCTTTACCGATCAGTCTGTTCGGTGAGCTAAGACTAATGGAATAGCGCTGGTAATATAATCGTATTAAATCCATAACTTAAGACAAACGCTTATTTGTTCGCTTTACAGTGTTTTCCTTCCCTACCGACGTTGAGTGAGTAGCAGGATAAGGAAAGTGAAAGTCCATCGCGGAAAGTGTGATCTGACGTTTTTACGCTGAAAATAACTTGTGATTTACATCACAAAAACAGAACAAATCAACAAAATGAAAAGGTGATTTAAATCACAAAACATGAGCTTACCCGGCTATTTTTTCAGCGTTATTTTGATGATGCCTGAATATTTGTGATCTACATCACTCACCACCCCCCTTTAACCGCCCACAAACCGTGATATGGATCACAAATATTCCGACACCTACGCAGCGTCAAATTCGCGTGATAGAGTCCGCCTGCATACAGTGATACTGATGGCTTCCCACTGTCAGGTCTAAAACAAAAATCAACGCGCTCTCTTATTTGTCGGCGCGTACTCATAAGGGGTGTTTTATATGTCCTCATCAGATATCAAGATCAAAGTTCAAAACTTTGGTCGTTTTCTGAGCAACATGGTAATGCCAAATATCGGCGCGTTTATCGCCTGGGGTATTATCACCGCGCTGTTTATTCCAACCGGGTGGCTGCCAAACGAAACCATGGCGAAGCTGGTTGGTCCGATGATCACTTACCTGCTGCCGTTACTGATTGGTTATACCGGTGGCCGTCTGGTGGGCGGCGATCGCGGCGGTGTGGTGGGGGCAATCACCACCATGGGCGTGATTGTCGGGGCTGATATGCCGATGTTCCTCGGCTCGATGATTGCCGGCCCGCTGGGCGGCTGGGCGATCAAAACCTTCGACCGCCTGGTTGACGGTAAGATCAAAAGCGGCTTTGAAATGCTGGTGAACAACTTCTCTGCCGGTATCATCGGCATGCTGTTGGCTATCCTTGCATTCCTGGCGATCGGTCCTCTGGTGGAAGGCCTGTCCCATATTCTCGCAGCTGGCGTGAATCTGATGGTGCAGAACAACCTGCTGCCGCTGACCTCTATCTTTGTGGAACCGGCCAAAATCCTGTTCCTGAATAATGCGATCAACCACGGCATCTTCTCGCCGCTGGGTATTCAGCAGGCCAGTGAAGCCGGTAAGTCGATCTTCTTCCTGATCGAAGCGAACCCGGGCCCGGGTATGGGCGTACTGATGGCTTATATGTTCTTCGGCCGTGGCAATGCCAAACAGTCTGCCGGTGGTGCTGCGATTATCCATTTCCTCGGCGGTATTCACGAAATTTACTTCCCGTACGTGCTGATGAATCCGCGCCTGATTCTGGCGGTTATCCTCGGTGGGATGACCGGTGTCTTTACCCTGACGCTGCTGAACGGTGGCCTGGTCTCGCCAGCCTCTCCGGGATCTATCCTTGCGGTACTGGCCATGACACCAAAAGGGGCTTACTTCGCGAACATCGCCGCGATCTTTGCTGCCTTTGCCGTCTCCTTCGTCGTCTCGGCCATTCTGCTGAAAACCAGCAAAGTGAAAGAAGATGACGATATCGAAGCCGCTTCCCGCCGCGTGCAGGAAATGAAAGCTCAGTCTAAAGGTCAGTCGGGGGCACCTGCTGCCGCAGCTGATGGCCTGCACGGCGACCTGAGCCACGTGCGCAAAATCATCGTCGCCTGCGATGCAGGAATGGGCTCCAGCGCCATGGGTGCCGGTGTACTGCGTAAGAAGGTTAACGATGCGGGTCTGACGCTGATTTCCGTAACAAATACGGCCATTAACAGTCTGCCAGGCGATGTTGACTTGGTGATCACCCACCGTGACCTGACGGAGCGGGCGATGCGCCAGGCTCCTCACGCCCAGCATATTTCGCTGACCAACTTCCTCGATAGCGGCCTGTATAACGACCTGACGGCCCGCCTGGTGGAAGCAGGACGCAGCGCAGGTCACCGCGAGAAAGTCAGCAGCGCCCTGAGCGACAGCTTTGATGATGGTCAGGACCATCTGTTCAAACTGAGCGCCGCCAATATCTTCCTCGGTAATCAGGCTGCCGATAAAGAACAGGCTATCCGCTTTGCCGGTGAACAGCTGGTGAAAGGTGGCTACGTGGAGCCGGAATACGTTGAAGCCATGCTGGAACGTGAAAAGCTGACGCCGACCTATCTTGGCGAGTCTATCGCCGTACCGCACGGCACCGTGGAAGCGAAAGACCGTGTGCTGAAAACCGGCGTGGTGTTCTGCCAGTACCCGGCCGGGGTTCACTTCGGCGAGGAGCCGGAGGATATCGCTCGCCTGGTGATTGGTATTGCTGCACGTAACAACGAACACATTCAGGTGATCACCAGCCTGACCAATGCACTGGACGACGACAGCGTCATCGCCCGCCTGGCGACCACCACCGATGTGCAGGAAGTGCTTGACCTTCTGTCCGGTAAACCCCGCGCGTAAGCCGGTTTAACGAACGCACCTCTGTGTAGGGCTGGGCATGCCCGGCCCTTTTTTGGTCGGGACATGCCCGACCTTGATCTCATTGATACGGGAATAATTATGAAAGCATTACATTTTGGCGCCGGTAATATCGGCCGTGGCTTTATTGGCAAACTGCTGGCCGATGCCGGTTTTCAACTGACTTTCGCCGACGTGAACCAGAACATTCTGGACGCGCTTAACGCTCGCGGTGAGTACCCGGTGCACGTGGTGGGGGAGCAGGCGCAGGTCGAAATCGTTAAAGGCGTGAATGCCGTAAACAGCACCAGCGATGACATCGTCGCCCTGGTAGCAGAGGTTGATATCGTTACCACGGCGGTTGGCCCACAGATCCTGGAGCGCATTGCTGCCAGCATTGCCAAAGGGCTGGCCAAACGCAGTGATAGCGCTAATACCCGTCCGCTGAACATTATTGCCTGTGAAAATATGGTGCGCGGCACCACGCAGCTGAAAGGCCACGTGCTGAACGCTCTCCCCGCCGAATATCACGCCTGGGTGGAAGCCCATATTGGCTTCGTTGACTCTGCCGTTGACCGTATTGTGCCGCCGTCTGCAGCGGGCAACAGCGACCCACTGGAAGTGACCGTGGAAACCTTCAGCGAGTGGATTGTCGATAAAACCCAGTTCAAAGGTGACCTGCCCGCCATCCCGGGTATGGAACTGACCGACAACCTGATGGCCTTCGTTGAGCGTAAACTGTTTACCCTTAATACCGGTCACGCTATCGCGGCTTATCTGGGGCAGCTGGCCGGCCATCAGACCATTCGCGATGCCATTCTGGATGAGAAAATCCGGGCCGTGGTGCAGGGTGCAATGGAAGAAAGCGGTGCAGTGCTGATTGAGCGTTATGGTTTTGATGCTGTGAAGCACGCGGCTTACATCCAGAAAATCCTCAGCCGCTTCGAAAACCCGTACCTGAAAGATGACGTAGAGCGCGTTGGCCGCCAGCCGCTGCGTAAGCTAAGCGCAGGTGACCGTCTGATTAAGCCGCTGCTCGGCGCACTGGAATACCAGCTGCCACACGACCATCTGGTCAGCGGAATTGCGGCCGCGCTGCACTATCGCAGCGATCAGGATCCGCAGGCACAAGAGCTCGCTGACCTGCTGGCAAAACAGGACGTTGCCACCACGCTGGCCAGCATCTCCGGCCTGGACAGCGACAGCGATGTGGTGAAGGCAGTAGTGAAGGCCTGGAACGCTATGGCATAATGACGGCGCAAGCGCTCCTCACGGACGAAAAATCAGGGCACGGCACCGCTGCTGTGCCCGCGCGGGCGTTTTTACGCCATAAGAATGATATGCAGGCACTCATGGAACAACCACAGGCTTTTGAAAATCGGGTGCTCGAACGCCTGAATGCCGGACGATCGGTAAGAAGCTTTCTGATCGCCGCCGTTGAACTGCTGGCAGAGGCGGTAAACATCTTGGTGGTTCAGGTGTTCCGTAAAGACGACTACGCCGTTAAATACGCCGTAGAGCCGCTTCTGTTTGGCGATGGGCCGCTGGGTGAGCTGTCGGTGCGGCTGAAGCTGATCTACGGCTTAGGGATGATTAACCGCAGTGAATACGAAGACGGTGAGCTGCTGATGGCGCTGCGCGAAGAGCTGAATCACGACGGCAATGAGTACCGTTTCACTGATGACGAAATCCTGGGACCGTTTGGCGAACTGCACTGCGTCACCGGCCTGCCGCCGCGCCCTGATTTTGCCCGCGACGATGCCGGGCTGCGGGCCATGCAACAGCAGCGTTATCAGCAGGTCGTGCGCTCCACGATGGTCCTGTCCTTAACGGCGCTGATCTCGCGCATCAGTCTGAAGCAGGCTTTCAAAAAGTAACCCGCCCTTTTCCCTCTTTGCTCCGCTTTCGTGTATCCTTTGCAGTAATGAATCAATTTAATGGTCAATCGTGATGAAAGAACAGGTCAAGTCAGAAATTAAAGAGCTCAGCGACAAGCTGGATGCCCTTAATCATAAAGAGCCGGTACTGCTGGCATCAGGCGAGAGCGAAAAGCTCGGTGAGCTGCTGAAAGAAAAAGATAAGTTAGAAGCCGAAATCGAACGTCTGCGCGGCGTCCGGGCTGAGAAACTGAGTAAAGAAGCACAGCAGTTGCAGGGTCTGCCTTTCAGCCGCCCGATCACCAAGAAAGAGCAGGCTAATATGGGTGCCCTGAAGAAAAGCGTGCGCGGTATCATTGTGGTTCATCCCACTACCGCCCTGGGCCGTGAGATGGGTCTGAAAGAGATGACCGGCTACGCAAAAAAGGCGTTCTGATCCCACGAAATGACAAAAAAACAGGATCGTCGCATCCTGTTTTTTATTACAAAAACACCCTTTCCCGCCATTCTATTTACATCAAACTCCGCCAAAGAAAAATACTTAATATCGTTTTATCAGACTCTTCCTTACCTGGAAAAAACAGCATGACGCGTTAACGCTCCCTTTTCTCATCTTCATTCCTTTGCCTGAACCAGTCAAATAACATTACAACCGCTGACACTTTTAAATATTATTCTAGCCACAATCATTACACCGACATTAAGTGTCGAAAAAAAGCCATTAATTTTAAATTGCGATTTATCGACCCGAAAAAACCGTATAAATGAGACTTAAATATCGCAATAAGACAACCAATAGAACATAGATATCGTTAATGTTACTTTTTCAATATAATGTATCACAGTCAAGCTGTTCAGGAGTCACGTAGAGGCGCTCTTCAAGCGAGATAATAGCGTCTCTGGTTAAGGATAACTTCAGGTAATGAATCATGAGAAAGAATAACATCACCATTGTCATCAATGACGCCAATCGCTTCTACGCCGATGGATTAGCGAAATGTCTTTCTGCAGATTTTTCCAACCAAGGAATTCACACTGACTTTACCGACTGTGTTTTTAACAGCCGGGCAAAGATGCTTTTCCTGGCGGAGGATTCCTTATCCGTTGCCAATATCCATTATCTGAATCGACGCATGTCCATGCGGCCGCTGTGCATTTTTATCATCAAAGACAGCGAGACGAAAGATGACCCAAGCGAAACGAAAGTGCACAGCATTCATCACTATGCCACGCTTTACCGCGATCAAGCCGTTAACAGCGTCTTATCTGTCATCAATAAGCAGAGGGAGCAGCTCCAGAGCTTACGCAATATCCTGGTCCAACCCTGTTCAAATCGTATTACCAATAACCTGACAAGGCGTGAAACGGAGATTCTCCGCTATCTGGCACGGGGTATCAGTAACGGTGGTGTGGCGCGTTTTCTTCATATCAGTGAAAAAACGGTCAGTGCGCATAAGCGAAACATTATGTCCAAGCTCAATATGGTTCGCCCTGCAGAACTCAATTACTGGTTAATTCAGGAAGGCTGGTGTGATTCTCTGCGTAAAAGTGAACCATTTCATTAAGTGTGACAGGGTGCCATTTGTCCTGTCCGACAGTATGGCTTCGCCTGTTACGGTCAATCATCATTTGTTAAGCGACTAATTCAGAGTGACTCATGATTACAAACTGCAGGATTTCATTAACCCGAACCATAAATGGGATCGCCATACTGTCGGTTTTTTTACTCTCAGGCTGCCAGGGAACGTCAAAACTGGCTCGTCCCACTGGTGCCACGCAGACAGTGCACAGTGCCAAGTACATTCAGGACAGCGAAAAACTGAAAACCTGCCAGGCGCAGCTTGAAGCACTGCAGGTCATGAGCGAACCGGAGTACACCAAATTTCATGGCTCATTCGACTATCTGATGAAAAGCGCAGCGCAATATAACGGGCTGCGTAAAAGTGTCGATCCTAATACTCAGGACACGGTGGATTCGCTTTATCACTACCGTGCGAATCAGCTCTGTGCCCGAATTGCACAAACCCTGATGGACAGCCTGACCAGTAAAGGTGAAGCACATCAATGACCGATAAATACCCTCTGCCATTTGCCTTATCAGCCGCTACCCTACTGGTGGCTTGCCTTGTGGCCACCTCTCACCATGCCCGTGCCGCAGAGGCGGAAGAACCCGCTGTCCTACAATTTGCGACTACCTATGCGGAACAAAAGCCACCGTCTACCCCTGCGGTACGCCCACTGCCACTCCCCGCGATCGAGCATGAAAACACGGTGAAGCCACGACCTCGCCCTCACATCGTTCAGCAACCTGCTCCCCAGCACGATAACCGACGGCTGACGACACTGAAGCAGGTGCTCACAGAGCAGGAACAGAAAATCTCGCAAAAAAATACAGCGATTACCCAGCTGGAAAAACAGATTGCAGCCTTACAACAGGCTGCTGCTACCTTAAAACAGCCTCAGCCGGGTGCTGTTGAAAAAGCATCGCATTTCAATCCGGCTGATCAGCAAGCCATGCTGGATATGGTGAGCAATTTACGCCAGATCTTTAGCCTCACGCCAGGGGAAAGCGCCCTGAGAGATAAGCTGACGGTGTTAAAAAAACAGCTGCATGACGCGCAGCAGGTAGAGACTGGCCTGCGTGACCAGCTTAAGACCGCCAGCAACAGTGAAGTGCGGGATGCGGGGCTTCAGCAACAGATTGAGCAGTATCACCAGCAGATTGCGACGCTTGAAGAGCGCCTGTCCGCACGCGGTAAAGAGGCTGAGAACGCCACCGCAGAAAGGGATCGCCTGCAGTCCTCACTCCAGGCCCTGACCGCGAAACGTGCCGCTGAACAGCAGACGTTTGCTGAAGAAACCCAGCAGCTGCAGGCACTGAAAACGAAGCTTCAGGAAGCCCGACTCACGGAAACCGCCCTGCGTGACCAGCTCAAAACTCTCAGCGACAGCAAAACCAGTACCGCCGAGGCGCAAGCTGCACTGCAACAGCAGATTGCGGCGCTTGAAGAGCGCCTGTCCGCACGCGGTAAAGAGGCTGAGAATGCCACCGCAGAAAGGGATCGCCTGCAGTCCTCACTCCAGGCCCTGACCGCGAAACGTGCCGTTGAACAGCAGACGTTTGCTGAAGAAACCCAGCAGCTGCAGGCACTGAAAACGAAGCTTCAGGAAGCCCGGCTCACAGAAACCTCCCTGCGTGACCAACTGAAGACCCTCAGCGACAGCAAAACCAGCACCGCCAGCGCGCGCGAAGCTGCACTGCAGCAGCAGATTGCGACGCTTGAAGAGCGTCTGTCCGCACGCGGTAAAGAGGCTGAGAATGCCACCGCAGAAAGGGATCGCCTGCAGTCCTCACTCCAGGCCCTGACCGCGAAACGTGCCGTTGAACAGCAGACGTTTGCTGAAGAAACCCAGCAGCTGCAGGCACTGAAAACGAAGCTTCAGGAAGCCCGGCTCACAGAAACCTCCCTGCGTGACCAACTGAAGACCCTCAGCGACAGCAAAACCAGCACCGCCAGCGCGCGCGAAGCTGCACTGCAGCAGCAGATTGCGACGCTTGAAGAGCGTCTGTCCGCCCGGAGTAAAGCAGTCGATAGTGCCACCGAAGAAAGAGATTCCCTACAGTCTTCACTGCAAGCGCTGACGGCAAAAAATACGGGCGATCAGCAGACATTTGCTGATGAAAAACAGCAGCTACTGAAAAAGATAGCCGGAGACCGTTCGGCTGCCGATGCACAGCAGGTGGCACTTCAGCAGCAGTTAGAGCAATTAAAACAACAGCTCAACGATGCGCAACAGTCTAAAACCGCGCTGGAGAGTGATAAAGTGAAACTGCAGGCGCAGCTCACCACCCGGCCGACGCCTGAGCAGTTGGCAGAGAGCCAGCTGGTCGCGAAGTCACTTCAGTCAAAACTGGATCAAATCGATCTCTATGGTGCAGCAAAACCTGATGCACCGGTCACGGTTGCGGCGGTCGACAAAGACAAACAAAAAGCGCTAGAGCAGATGCAAGCGGAAAAACTGGCTGCGCTACAGGCGAAACTGGACGATGCACTAGCGAAACTCGCCGCGAGCGAAAAACAGCAGAAAGAGGTGAAGCCCGAAAATTCGCTGCCCGCTCTCACCCCGGAAAAACTGAATAAAAAAGAGTCCCGCGAGGCTTATGCTATCGGTATGTCTCTCGGGGATGAAATTTTGCAGATGCAGGTAGAAAATCGGAACTGGGGCACGTCGAGCGATCAGACTATCGTCCTTGCAGGAATAGTGGATGCTTTCAAGGGGCAGGCAAAACTGTCCACTGACGTGTTAAGGAAAACATTAAAAGAAGTCAGCAGTCGTGTTGAAAAAGATCAGAAATCACTGACAACCAACTTAGATAAAGCAACAAAAGCGTATTTGCAGCGCTTTACCAAAATGAAAGGCACGCACAAGTCACCTTCCGGATTCTGGTACAACATTAGTTATATCGGGGATACTCCCCTGCCGAAAAATGCCGCGCTGGACGTCGTGGTCAAAGAGAGTCTGACAAACGGGGATGTTATTACCGATATGGATACCAGCGGAATGGTGCTGACTCAGCCGCTGGCCGATTATCCTCCCGTCTTTAGTGAAGCATTAAGCAAACTGAAAAACCATGGGTCTATCACTATAGTCGTTCCGCCTGAGCTGGCCTACAAGGACCGGGGACTGCCACCGAAGATCCCCCCTAATGCCACCATGGTTTACAACCTCAGGATTGCAGAATCCTATCCACCAGGAAAGAGTGTGAAATAGCCCTTATGCGCAACTGGTTCCGGCGAGATATCTAAAACCCGGGGAAGGTATTAACGATGAACCCGGTCTTAAAAAAGGCGTACCCTGAAAAAGGGTACGCCGACAGTAAGCACAACCTCATCACAATCTAAAATTTTCTGTTTTATTCCAAAAAAGACCTTTACTTTTTTCTTTCTTCACAGAGGTGATAACACCCTCTTTTTCCAGCTTAATCAATATATGCCTGGCATTATAAATGCTTAATTCAGACCGGTTAGCAACGTCTCTGGTGGTGGCTGATACCGATGAAGAAGAGTTTGCCGTACTATTTTCTTCAAAAAAGTCATTCAGGGCTGTAATCACTTTATCCACAACGGCTTTCCGTTGAACGCTCTTCTTCATGAATTTACTCATCATCTTTCTCCTTTAGGTATGTCCGGCTCCTGCCGTTTTAAAGCATAAAAAAAAGTTCTGCAAAATCAAAGCAACGCCATGATAGTACGCACAGGCCAAAAACAAAACTTAATATCAATTATTAAATAATTGCAATATTAAATGCTATTAATAAACACATAAACAGCTTAAAAAACTAAAATGTGAATCCTTCACGACTAGTGTTAAGTGTTATCCCTGTAACAATTAATCTTATCTTGAAATTAATAATAAAAAGTAAACATGAGCGAGCAATAACAGCCTACACATCTGCTCATCCTGCAACCATTGACAGAGAAGCTCAGGATTAAGATAATCAAAAGGCAAACAATGGAATCTTAATGAAAAATTAAAATGGACTATTTTATTAATCAGATCATCCATTTCGATACAGTTAATGGATTACTGAAACTGATAGATAATCACGATTCCACGGTGCAACTGCCCAGGCCGAGCTCGAGACTTTTAACTGAATTGATTACACGTTCAGGTAAAACTATAACACGTGAAGACTTACTCAAATCAGTCTGGGAAGATCACGGACTACGGCCGTCAGGAAGTAATTTAAGCAATCATATAAGCTTTCTGAGAAAAACATTTTCGCAGCTTGGTATTAATGAAAACATTATCATTACCGTCCCTAAAAAGGGGTTTCGTCTGGAGGCAGAGATTTCGCTTACCCGGAGGGAACCTGCACGAAACAATAATGTTATTATTCGTTTCAGTAAAATAATTAACATTATTTTCTCACTACTGCAACGGAGAAAAAACTTAACACTCACCATTAAAAGAAGTTTGTTAGCCTGTCTGGTAGCCGTCTTCTTTATTTTACTCTTCTTTACGGTAAAAAATTATCCGTTCAGTGCAAAAATGAGAAAAGCAGATTTTATCGGTACGTGCCAGATAATTGACTTATCAGAAGAGCCGCACAGCTTTAGAGAAGAAAAAATAAAGTCATTAACGTTATTTATCAAAGAACAGAAAATAGACTGTCGCAGACGTCACAGTACTATCCACTTTAAGTTTGTAAATTTCTTTCCGCGAAAAGATTTCGATCAGAAGGTCATTTTTATCACCCAGTGTTATCAGAGCAGTCACCAAAAACTTACGCACTGTGAAAATTACTTTCAGCAACAATAAAAAATATGAAAAATATTCTTCTGACCAGTGGAGCTATCCTTTTTTTAATATTCTTTTATTTCATCAGCTTAACCCGGGGTAAAACGGATTTAGATAAGCCTCAGCTGACTATTTCCTGCAAAGGCAATGTGCATTTTGATCTGGAAAAACCGGATTCGAGGGTCATCATGGAGGGAAGTGTGAGTCTGACAACGCTTGGCAGTAAGCGCCTTGCCATCGGGTTCACCGGGCAGCTCATCACGGGGGAAGGGCGTTTTACGCTCAGCAGGACGCTGATGATGAACTCGCGCTATCATCCGGAAAATCACGTTATGGAGGTGGATTACGCCAGCACCATCGTCAGAGATATTGATACCGCCCCTGACACGGTGTTCTATCATGCGCTCATAACGAGTAATGCCTTTATCCTCAGGCTCACGCAGTTCAGCGACAATGCACTGCTGGTCTCCGAAGGCACCACGCCGCTGTATGTCTGTCTTGCACGATGAGCAGACAATAAACGGCCTGCCAGGGATAGGGGCAGGCCGTTCGCTTTCGTCAGATGCGGAGGTCCCTACTTCTTCGCGTACTTCGCTTCCAGGGTAGCAAACCACGGTGCCACGAAGTCACTGGACGTGCCCCAGCCCGGAATGATTTTATTCAGATTAGCCACGTTTACGGCCCCGCTCTGCGCGGCCAGCTGCGCCTGCGAGATGGCAGAGGCGGTAAACTGATAGGTAGCCGGAGTGCTTTCACCCCCAATCTTGTTCGCCACCAGACGCATATTAGTCGCCCCAATCAGCTTGCTGTCGACAGCCACGGTCTGTTTCCACGGGCTGTTTTTCTCATGCATCAGCTGCAGATCCTGGTTGGACACGTCGATGCTGTACAGCTTAATCTCGGTACGACCATTTTCCTGCAGGGCCTTATACGCGCCCTGAGCAAAGGCATCCCATGAGCCCCAGATGGCATCAATCTTGCCTTTCGGGTATTTCGCCAGGATAGCGCCGATCTTATTCGCCGTATCCCCCTGCACGTCAGAGGAAACCGCGCCGATGGATTCCAGCTGATGGATGCCCGGATTCGCTTTCAGGACTTTCTCATACACTACCTGGCGGCGCTCCATAGCAGGGAAACCCGCGACCCAAAGCTTGACGATATTGGCTTTACCGTGGGTGTCCTTCACCAGCTGATCGAGCGAGAGCTGCGCCAGAGACGCATCGTCCTGCGCGGTCACGGTCACCCCCTCAATCGTTTTATTCACCGGCGTATCGAACACCGAGACTTTAATACCGGCGTCGGTAATACGTTTCACCAGATCGGTAGCGTAGGGATCTTTGCCGTGTGACAGGATGATGCCATCATATTTCTGGCTGATGGCCTGATTAACAAAATCCTGGAAACGCGCATCGTCACCGTTGCTGAGGAAGGTACTGACTTTAAAGCCCAGCTTGCGTCCTTCCTGAATGGCACCGGCCACAAACTGTGTGGTGTTATCGTCAGACCCGAGATTGCGGATCACCGCAATTCGTACCGGGCCTTCATGGTTGGCAATAGCCGCCGGCACGTCTGTGTCCGCAGCAAAAGCAGGTACTGTCGTCAGCAGGCTCAGAGCCAGCAGCGATGTGGTGATTTTTTTCATTATAATTACCCTGTCTGAAAAGTTACGCCTCACGGCGCTGAACGTAAGTTATTGCCAGCGCCACCGCCAGCACCAGGCCTTTAATAATGTCCATCGCGTAATACGGTACGGACAACATCACCAGGCCATTTTGTAATACCCCCAGGATCACGGCACCCAGCAGTGTGCCCAGCGCGTTGGGTTTTCCCGCTCCCGCCAGCGACAAGCCAATCCAGGCCGCTGCCACCGCATCCATCAAATACCCGCCACCGGCGTTTACCTGTGAAGAACCAATACGCGACGCCAGCAGAATACCGCCCAGCCCCGCCAGCAGCGCAGAGATCACGTAAGCCAGCACGCGATAGCGCGTGGTGCGGATGCCCGACAGCCTCGCCGCTTCCGGGTTACCGCCAATGGCATACATCCGGCGGCCATGCTTGGTCAGCGACAGCAGCAACTGTGCCACCACCGTCACCGCGAGCATCACGATGACAATAATCGGCACCTGGCCGAGCAGTGAGAACACTGCGGGGATTGTGCCTTCCGCCATATCTCCGCTCGGCAGAACCATATTTTCGGTAATTGAGCCGCCAAAGCTGTAGGTCATCGCCACGCCCTGCACCACAAACAGGCTGGCAAGGGTCGCCAGCATGTCAGGGATTTTCAGGACGACGATCATAAAGGCGTTAAACAACCCGACCAGCGTACAAAGCAGCAGCGTCAGAGCGATAGCCTGGGTCGGACCGAAGCCGTACCAGACGAACAGCGAGATCACCAGCGAGTTCGCCAGCGAAGCTGTAGAGCCCACTGACAGGTCAAAACCACCGATCGTCAGCGAGATCGACACGCCAATGGCAATGACAGTGACAATGGCAATGGAGCGCAAAATATTGATGATATTGGTCGGTTCAAGGAAGCTGTCCGAGGCCAGGCCAAAGCCAGCGATCAGCGCGACGACCGTCAGCAACATTCCCCACTTATAGAGAAAATCAAACAGCTGGTGTCTGACGGTCGGTGCCGCCTTCAGGGAAATTTCTTTGCTGCTCACGCAGGCGTTCCTCCGGTGGAATATAATAAAAGTGTCTCTTCATCAACGTCACTGGCCGCCATTTCCGCCACAATGCGTCCGTCCCACAGCACGCAGATACGGTCACACAGGCCAACCAGTTCAGAAAATTCGCCGGAGGCATAAATCACCCCTTTTCCCTGGCGGGCCAGCCCGTCGATCAGATCGAACAGGTCAGTTTTGGCCTTGATATCCACGCCTTTGGTCGGTTCATCAAAAATCAGTACGTCAGCGTTGTTACGCAGCCATTTACCAATCGCCACCTTTTGCTGATTTCCTCCCGACAGGCGGCGCAGTCTCTGCCGGGGACCGGTGGTGCGGATACCCAGTTTACCGATGACCTCTTCTGCCCAGCGCCATGCCTGACGATGGCCAAACAGACTCCAGCGCGAAAAGCTGTTATCGGCCGTCACGCTGAGATTCATCACCACGGACTCGTCAATAAAGATGCCTTCTTTGCGGCGCTCCTCCGGGATCAGCGCCATACGGTTGTCGACTGCCGCATGAGGCGATGACGGCTTCCACGGTTTACCGTGCAGTTCGCCCTGTTGAACCCGGCTTTTACTGGCACCGAACAGCGCTTTGCACAGTTCGGTTTTTCCCGCACCGGCCAGTCCGGCAATCCCGAGGATCTCGCCCTTATGCAGCGTCAGGGTGATATCTTTCAGCAGATGTTCATCATGCAGTCCGGCAATATGCAGCAGCGTCTCCTCACTGAACGGTGGACGCGGCGGGGGATAGATATCATCAAGCTGGTGCCCGAGCATCTTCTCGACGATCTGTTCACCACTCAGCCCCTGCATCGGGCCGCTTTCAATCAGTTCACCGTCGCGCAGGACGGTCAGCCGGTCGCAAATTGCACTCAGCTCATTAATGCGGTGTGAAATAAACACCACGCCAATACCCTGCCCCTGCAGCTGACGAACCACAGCAAACAGCTTTTCACTTTCATGCTGGTCCAGCGGCGCAGTGGGCTCATCAAGGATCAGAAAACGACAGTGATGTGACAGAGCTCGGGCCAGCAAAATCTGCTGTTTTTCCGCCAGCGTGCATTGCTCCACTTTGCGCCTGACGTCTATCTGCACATCCAGCTGCGCCAGCAGTGCCCGCGCCTGACGGCGCATTTCGCCCCAGCGATAGAGCTGTCCCCCTTCCGCCAGCCGATCCAGCATGATGTTTTCTGCCACCGTCAGGCCGGCGACCAGCGCCACATCGACTTCCTGTTGTACCAGGTGAATCCCCAGCTGTTTGGCATCGCGCGGGGAACGGATACTCACTGGCTGACCGTCCAGCAGGATCTCGCCGCTGTAATGATCGTAAGCGCCCGACAGTACCGCCATTAGCGTCGATTTTCCGGCACCGTTGGCACCGGTAAGGGCATGAATGGAATGCCCGTCCAGCGTCAGGTCAACGGACTTAAGCGCCGCAAAACCGCCAAAAGCGATGGAGATCTGGCGCATTTCAAGGCGATTTATCGCGGTCATGGGCGTGTTTTCTCAGGCTCAATAAATAAAGGGGTGCGCTGCATTTTTTAATGGATTGTCACGGCAGGCAACGACCGAAAGGGTATAAGCTAACACATAATAATATTAGCCATCCAGATGTCCAGACACTACAGGGGGAAGCGCTGGCCTCAGGAAGATAACCAGTCGAAAAGAGAGGAGTTACAGCCAGATATAAGACAGTTATGCTGCCTGTCAGAAAGGTCTGCTGCCGCACGGGCATAAAAAAACCGGCGAACAGGTCGCCGGTTTATCAGAACAGGGGCGGTTTGCAGGGGCAGACCTCTTTTAGGGTCTGCCCGCCCGCTGAGGATTACTTAGCCGCTTTAAAGTTCTCGGCAGCCACATCCCAGTTAACCACGTCCCAGAACGCCTTAATGTAGTCAGGGCGTTTGTTCTGGTATTTCAGGTAGTAGGCGTGTTCCCACACGTCCAGGCCGATGATCGGAGTACCGGATGCGCCAGAAATCGCTTCGCCCATCAGCGGGCTGTCCTGGTTTGCGGTTGAGACAACCGCCAGCTTGTCGCCTTTTTTAACCAGCCACGCCCAGCCAGAACCGAAACGGGTCGTGGCCGCTTTTTCGAATTCTGCTTTGAACGCATCAACGCTGCCGAAATCTTTCTCGATGGCTGCTTTCAGGTCGCCGCCCAGAGAGGTGCCGGTTTTCAGGCCTTTCCAGAAGAAGCTGTGGTTAGCATGACCGCCCGCGTTGTTACGCAGTGGGCCTTTTTTGTCCGCAGGCAGCTGATCCAGTTTTGCGATCAGTTCTTCCACCGGCAGGTTGGCAAACTCAGTGCCTTCCAGCGCAGCGTTGGCGTTGTTCACATAAGCCTGATGGTGCTTAGTGTGGTGAATTTCCATGGTCTGCTTGTCAAAATGCGGTTCCAGTGCGTCATACGCATAAGGCAGGGATGGCAGTGAATAACTCATGTTCATCGTCTCCATTCAGATTATGGGCGGCGCTCGCTGTTCAGCACCGCGTAAGCAGTCGGATCATTATAGTTAAATAAATGATCGGGAAAAGGGTTATCAATGCCCCGACGTTGATAAGGTTATACAGCAAGCCCGGCAGGAACGGGTGGTTATATCCAATCCCTTTCAGGTTACAACTAAATGATCTAAGGGATTATTCACTTCATCGCGGAATGAAACGACCAGCAGGGGCCATCCTTTTTTCCGATCGGCCCGTCATGTTAACGCCCCAGCGCCGCCAGTGATTTGTCCAGTGCCCCCACCAGCCAGTCGATATCACTCTCCTGAAACGCCAGCGGCGGGCGCAGTTTCAGCACGTTGCCATGCGGACCTGCCACGGAGGTCAGTACGTGATTTTCGCGCAGCATCTCGGTGACATCCAGCGCCAGCTGCTTATCCGGGATTTTACTGGATTTATCTTTCACCAGTTCGAACCCGATAAACAGACCGGCCCCGCGCACATCACCCACGCACGCATATTTCTCTTTCAGCGTCGACAGTTCCGCCAGCAGTTTCGCCCCCACCACACGGCTGTGTTCCTGTAGCCCCTCAGCGTTAATCACGTCCAGTACCGCCTGCGCGGCGGCCATCGCCACCGGATTCCCGCCGAAGGTGTTGAAGTACGGAATATCATCGCTGAAGGCGGCCAGCACGTTGCTTTTTGCCAGCAGGCCGGAAACCGGGATGCCGTTGCCCATTGGCTTGCCGGTCGTGATCACATCCGGTACCACGCCGTGGCGGGCAAAGCCCCAGAACGCCTCCCCCGTCCGGGCAAAGCCCGGCTGCACTTCATCGGCAATAAAGATGCCGCCATTCTTATGCACCACGTCGATCGCCTGGCGAAGGAAACCTTTTGGTCCGGGCAGTACGCCGTCGGAGGAGAAGATCGAATCCGCAAGGAAACCGGCAAACTTGATGCCATGTGCGGCCATATCATCGATCTGCTGCTGAATTTCAGCGGCAAACCAGGCTCCGAGATCGGGGGCATCAACGCGGTAACGGTCCGGCGGTGACACCAGACGGGTGGTCGCGGCCAGCGGCTGTCCGCTGCCCAGCGCCGGAGACACGCCCGAGGTCAGGTCGCTGGTGCCGTGATAGGACTCCCGGGTGACGATAATCCCGGTCCCGCCGCTGAAGGCGCGCGCCACGCGGATCGCCAGGTCATTGGCCTCTGAACCGGTGCACATATACATGGCACGGTCGATCTCAGCCGGTGTAGTGGCTAACAGCTGTTCCGAGTAGTTGAGGATCGCTTCATGCAGGTAACGGGTATGGGTGTTCAGCTGCTGCATCTGCCGGTATACCGCATCCGTCACCGCAGGATGGCAGTGGCCAATGCTGGCAACGTTGTTATATACATCAAGATATTTATCCCCGGCAGCATCCCACAGATACTGGCCCTGACCGCGCACCAGATGTACCGGCTTGCGATAGAAGAGACGATAAGACTCGCCCAGCACCCTGCTGCGCTTGTCGGTCAGCTTGCGCACATCAGCGCTCAGGCCGTCGGCATGCTCGGCGCGGAAACTGTTGGTATCCATGATGGTTGAACGTGTAGCCATGATCACTCCCGTTGCTAAATTGAGGGTTGCCCGGTGGCAGTCAGCCATGTCTGATGCTCATCATGGCAATTTTTCGACTAAATGCAACAAAACACACAAGTACAACAAAATACACAGGCACAGTGGCACAGAGTCGGTTAGGCTATACCGCAGAGAGAGTCAGGGGATTGGGATCATGCTGCAGGAAACACGCTTACACCGCATTCGTGCGCTACTCAGTACGCTGGGTCAGGTCAGTACCGAGCGGATCATAAAAGAACTGGGGATCTCACGGGAGACCGCGCGCCGCGACATTATTGAGCTGGAAGCCCAGGGCCTGGCACGCCGTGTACACGGTGGTCTGATGGCACCGGGTACTATGCCGGAGCCCCCGCTGACGGTGCGCAGCGCCGTGATGGCAAAAGAGAAACTCGCCATCGCCCGCGCGGCGGCGCAGCTGCTGCAGTCCGGTCAGACAGTATTTCTTGATGCGGGCAGCACCACCACCATGCTGGCGGAAGAGTTACGCTCGATGTCCGGCCTGACGATTATCACCAATAGTCTCAACGCCGCATTAACGCTGTGCGCAGCGGAAGAACACGAGGCGCTGAACAATCAGGTGATCCTGCTGGGCGGCAACATGCTGGCCGGAGCGAAGGAGACGCGTGGTGAGCTGACGGTGGGCGAAATTCACCGCTATCGCGCCGATGTGGCGCTGTTGTCCCCGGTGGCGCTGGACGCCAGGCAGGGTGCCAGCAGTTTTCAGCCGCACGAAGCGGCGATCGCCCGCACCATGCGCGAGCAGGCCGGACGGCTGATCGTACTGGCCGACCACACCAAACTCGGTCAAACCAGCCGCATCAGCTATGCCAGCCTGCAACAGATCAGCACGCTGGTGACCGACAGCGGCGCGGAAAGCCTTGCAGCATTTGACGCGCTGAAAGCAGTGTTGCCGCAGGTGGTGCTGGCTTAGATAGCAAGGAAATAGCGGTAAGGGAATTCATCAATATGTATATCATTGCCCACGGCAAGAAATTTTTTGAGTTCCCTGACTCTGGCCTGTTTCCTTAATGGTAGATTCAGTCCATAAAACTCAATGGTTTTTTCTGCCCGCCCCTGATCCGCAGCGCTGATTTCCGGCGCAGGCTGTAATTATCCGGTGCCATAATTACAAATAAAAAAATGTTCAAACTGATAGTTTTCTTCATCAGGCTTAAGCAGCAGATTATCATAACGTTCCAACTTGGCACTCTGGCATACGTCGCAACAGGGGAATAAATTACGCCACAGGAAAGCCTCTTGCGGGTAAGTGCTCTTCGGGCGAAAATGTTCTACCGTTTCGCGCCCTTCTGTCCCGACGAATCCGTCGCAGAACGCACAATGATGCTGCGTCATGGCGAGCAATGCCGTTCGCACATCCTGATAACAGGCCCTGGAATACCAGCTAAAAGCCGTCGCCGCATTCACTTCACGAGCGGTCATATAGCGATCGGTCCATTCCATAAATCTGGCAGCCAGACAAGGTGGCTGCGCAATACGTATCAGTTTTCTCATCCCTGATGATCCCTATCCTTTAATGCGGCGTGCGATCTGGCGCAGTTCCATTTCGATAATCAGTTCCAGCTCTTCCCCACGCTGACGAATGTTATCAGCAAGAGTCATCAGTGCGCTATCGTCAACAGGGTGCTTAAGATACGCGTCACGGACATGGTAAAAGTCGTTCAGCATTCCTTCGGTTTCCACATCAAACTGCTCGCTGACATCGAAGACTTCCTCAAGAATAAGCTGAACGCTTTTCCCCGCTGCAGAGGCCTCCGGGATAATGATTTCAGGCATCGACGGGTCAAGACACACGGTGCGTTGTGGGTCAGGCAGACGATAGACCCAGGCATCCTCAACGGAACCGACGACAAACGGCGAATGCGTGGAGACAAAGACCTGAGCATTAGGCAGCAGTTTCTGGACAGCAGGCAGGATACGGCGCTGCCATTTAGGATGAAGATGGATATCGATTTCATCCAGGAACAGAATAATGGGCTGAGAGAAAATATCGCGCTGCTCAACGAAGGGAATATCTTCCAGCCGCAGCGCCAGGTCAGCTACCCAGGAGATAATGGACTTCAGGCCTTCGGGCAGGGCATCAAATGACACCGCAATATCGTCTACATCCACAATCACTTCAAGCGGCATCCGCTTCAGACGAAAGTTGACGTTGAGTTGGCACACATCCTGGATAAAATCACTGATTGCCAGCAAAGCCGAATTATAACGTTTAACGTCCTCACTATCGTTATCTGCCTGCGCCAGTGCCGCTTTGGTACGATTATTAGCAATCCACTGCGCCAGAATGTCTGGGCGTACCGTTTTATCAAAGGAGAGGGCGTCTTCAAACGGTGAGTCGGTGATATTTTGTATGGCCTTGACATTGAATTCACCCTGCGGAGAGCGATTGCCCGCATAGGCAAAAGCAGCAAACGGAAACACAGACTCTTTCAGACGATTATTTTTATCAAAGCGCCCATAATAAGTTTTAAAAACGCTGTCAGAATCGCTGCTCCAAAATGAACTTTGTCCCAAAAGCTTAAGGGGGTACAACCCGTCACTTGTCCGATCAAGAGGTGATGAATTTTCGACGCTATAACGCCCGTGCTCATGCAGAAAACTGAAATCAACGGTACTTTTATTATTGCGAAAACGTTTAAAGATTAGCGACTTATCCTCAGCCATCTCAAATGTCGCCGCCATTGCATACAAAATAGTGCTTTTCCCGCAGCCATTCGGCCCGGTAAAAATATGAATCTCCGCTTTTGCAGCATCCTTTTCTACACTTTCGATCGGTGGAAAATCAAAATGCGTATGTTCAAAAACACCAATATCCCTGAGCGTTATGCTCTTCAGACGATAGGGCTGTCGCATAAGTCACATCCTCACTGTGCCAAGTTGCTTAATATTACACCAGCCGCTGCGGATGCGTATAGATCGTGGCGCGCCCCGGCTTACTGAAGCCTACCAGCGTCAGGTTGCAGCGTTCGGCGACCTCCACCGCCAGTTGCGTAGCGGCAGACACGGCAAACAGGATCTCCACGCCGCACATCGCGGACTTCTGCACCATCTCATAGCTGGCCCGGCTGGAGACCAGCACCGCGCCGGGTGCGGCCGGTGCCATGCTGCGCAGCCCCAGTAGCTTATCCAGCGCCACATGGCGGCCCACATCCTCACAGCCCAGACTAAGACGTCCCGCCGGCGTGACCCATGCGGCGGCATGAGTGCAGCCGGTAAGCTGACCCACCGGCTGGAAATCTTTCAGCTGACGCAGCGCGCTGTCGAGCTGGCTGAAATCAAAGCGCTGCGTAAACGGCAGCGGCTGAACCGGTTTACCGATCTCAGCCAGTTGCTCCACGCCGCAGACGCCGCAGCCGGTCCGTCCGGCCATCGCCCGGCGCTGCTCTTTGAGAGCCATAAAGCGGCGGCTCGACAGTTCAACCTGCACCTCAATCCCCTGACACCCCGGCACCACATCAATCCCGAAAATATCCGCGGGTGAGGCAATAATGCCTTCCGACAGAGAGAAGCCCGTGGCAAACGCCTCCAGGTCTTTCGGCGTCGCCATCATCACCACATGCGAGATACCGTTGTACACCAGTGCCACCGGCACCTCTTCTGCCAGCCAGTCCGGCCGGGGGGCGTCCAGCGCATCGCGCTGCCAGACCGCAATCTGGCGTAAGCCAGCGGCTGGGGGCAGGCTGTCCTCTGTTTTGTGCTGTTCGTCGCTCAATGAATCCCACTCGCCTCATCAACCACAATAATCCTGTGGTATTATTTCACATCGTAAACGCTAAAAAGCACCTGCGCTTATTGTGAACCTCTCATTTGAGCGGAGCAAAATAATTGACCACTGTCGAACCAGGAATGACGTGATGAAAGTCAGCAGAAGACGATTCTTTAAAATTTGTGCCGGAGGGATGGCAGGGACCACTGCCGCCGCTCTCGGCTTTACCCCCGGCGTTGCACTGGCAGAAAGCCGCCAGTACAAGCTGTTACGTGCCCGTGAAACCCGCAATACCTGTACCTACTGCTCGGTTGGCTGCGGCCTGCTGATGTACAGCATGGGTGATGGGGCAAAAAATGTGAAAGAGCGCATTTTCCATATTGAAGGGGACCCGGACCATCCGGTAAGCCGCGGGGCGCTGTGTCCGAAAGGGGCCGGGCTGCTCGACTTTATTCACAGCGAAAGCCGCCTGCAGTACCCGGAATATCGCGCTGCCGGAAGCGATAAATGGCAGCGTATCAGCTGGGATGATGCCTTTAACCGCATCGCCAGGCTGATGAAGGATGACCGCGACGCGCACTTTGTAGCACAGAATAAAGAGGGCGTGACCGTCAATCGCTGGCTCACTACCGGGATGCTCTGCGCCTCGGCTTCCAGTAATGAAACTGGCTACTTAACCCAGAAAATGACCCGGTCGCTCGGCATGCTTGCCGTCGACAACCAGGCACGCGTCTGACACGGACCGACGGTAGCAAGTCTTGCTCCAACGTTCGGTCGCGGTGCGATGACCAATCACTGGGTCGACATCCGCAATGCGAATCTGGTCGTCGTCATGGGGGGCAACGCCGCTGAAGCGCATCCGGTAGGATTCCGCTGGGCGATGGAAGCCAAAATCCATAACAACGCGAAACTGATCGTTATCGATCCGCGCTTTACGCGTACGGCATCGGTGGCGGATTTTTATACGCCCATTCGTTCCGGCACTGACATTACCTTCCTGTCTGGCGTGCTGCGCTATCTGCTTGAAAAAGGCAAAATTCAGCACCAGTACGTTTCGGCTTACACTAATGCCAGCCTGATCGTGCGGGAAGATTTCAGCTTCGATGACGGCCTGTTCAGTGGCTATGACCCTGAAACGCGCAGCTACGATAAAACCAGCTGGCACTATGAGCTGGATGAGCAGGGCTTTGCCCTACGCGACCCCACGCTCGCCCACCCACGCTGTGTCTATAACCTGCTGTCACACCACGTCAGCCGCTACACCGCGGAAGTGGTGGAAAATATCTGTGGTACCCCGCAAAAGGATTTCCTGCACGTCTGTGAACTGCTGGCCGACACCAGCGCACCGGACCGGACAGCCTCGTTCCTCTACGCACTTGGCTGGACGCAGCACTCCGTGGGGGCACAGAACATCCGCACTATGGCGATGATCCAGCTGCTGCTGGGCAATATGGGCATGGCGGGCGGCGGCATTAACGCGCTACGCGGCCACTCCAATATCCAGGGGCTGACCGATCTTGGCCTGCTGTCGCAGAGCCTGCCGGGCTACATGACGCTGCCCTCCGAAAAACAGGCCGATCTTGAGCACTATCTTGCTGCCAACACGCCAAAAGCGCTGCTGCCCGGCCAGGTCAACTACTGGAGCAACTATCCGAAGTTCTTTATCAGCATGATGAAGGCGTTCTATGGCGACCACGCCCGGCCGGAAAACAGCTGGGGATTCGACTGGCTGCCGAAGTGGGACAAAGGCTACGACGTGCTGCAGTATTTCGACATGATGCACCGGGGCGAGGTCAACGGCTACCTCTGCCAGGGCTTTAACCCGCTGGCGTCATTCCCACACAAGCAAAAGGTAGCGGAGTCGCTGGCGAAGCTGAAATTCCTCGTCACTATCGATCCGCTCACCACCGAAACGGCGAGTTTCTGGGAAAACCACGGCGAGTTCAACCGCGCCGATCCGTCACAAATCGGCACGGAAGTCTTCCGTCTGCCGTCCACCTGCTTTGCGGAAGAGAACGGCTCCATTGTCAACTCGGCGCGCTGGCTGCAGTGGCACTGGAAAGGAGCTGACGGACCGGGTGAAGCGCGAAATGACGGCGAGATTCTGGCCGGCATCTACCTCCGCCTGCGCGAGCTGTATGCCCGGGAGGGCGGTGCGCTACCAGAGGCGGTGCTGAACATGAGCTGGGATTATCAGACACCTGATGCGCCGGCATCGGAAGAAGTGGCGAGGGAAAGTAACGGCCGGGCTCTGAATGACCTGCGGGACGATCAGGGCGAAATTCTGGTGAAAAAAGGCCAGCAGCTGAGCAGCTTTGCCCAGCTGCGCAGCGATGGCAGCACCGCCAGCGGCTGCTGGATCTTCGCCGGAAGCTGGACTCCGGAAGGCAATCAGATGGCCCGACGCGATAACAGCGATCCTTCCGGGCTGGGGAATACCCCTGCCTGGAGCTGGGCGTGGCCGCTGAACCGCCGCATTCTCTACAATCGCGCCTCTGCCGACCCGCAGGGTAACCCCTGGGATCCGAAACGCCAGCTGCTGCACTGGGACGGCGCAAAATGGGCCGGTCAGGATATTCCCGACTATGGTACTGCGCCACCGGGCAGCGATGCCGGGCCATTCATCATGCAGCCTGAAGGCATGGGGCGACTGTTTGCGCTGGATAAAATGGCGGAAGGGCCGTTCCCGGAGCATTACGAGCCGTTTGAAACGCCGATTGGCACTAACCCGCTGCATCCGTCGGTGATCTCCAATCCGGCAGCACGGGTGTTCACCGACGATCTTAATAACATGGGACAGGCACCGCAGTTCCCGTATGTCGGCACCACCTACCGGCTGACCGAGCATTTCCATTACTGGACCAAGCACGCGCGGCTGAACGCCATCGCCCAGCCGGAACAGTTTATTGAAATCGGGGAAGCGCTGGCGGGCAGGCTGGGCATCGGGCACGGCGATACGGTGAAGGTCAGTTCGAATCGCGGCTACATCAAAGCGAAAGCGGTGGTGACCAAACGCCTGCAGACGCTGACCGTGAATGGTAAACCGGTCGATACCATTGGCATTCCGATCCACTGGGGCTTCCTCGGCGCGGCGAAGAAGGGCTTCCTCGCTAATACGCTAACGCCTTTCGTCGGTGATGCCAATACGCAGACGCCAGAGTTCAAGGCGTTCCTGGTTAACGTGGAGAAGGTGTAAACGATGGCTTATCAATCTCAGGACATTATTCGCCGTTCGGCAACCAACAGCCTGACACCTCCCCCGCAGGCCCGCGACCACCAGCAGGAGGTGGCCAAACTGATCGACGTGACCACCTGCATCGGCTGTAAAGCCTGCCAGGTGGCCTGTTCCGAATGGAACGACATCCGCGATGAGGTCGGGACTAACGTCGGGGTGTATGACAACCCCGCCGATCTGACCGCCAAATCCTGGACCGTGATGCGCTTCTCCGAGGTGGAGGAGAACGGTCGGCTGGAGTGGCTGATCCGCAAGGATGGCTGTATGCATTGTGCCGATCCAGGCTGTCTGAAAGCCTGCCCGTCAGAGGGCGCAATTATTCAGTATGCCAACGGCATCGTCGACTTCCAGTCAGAGCAGTGTATCGGCTGCGGGTACTGCATTGCCGGCTGCCCGTTCAACGTGCCGCGTCTTAACCCGCAGGATAATCGGGTGTACAAATGTACCCTGTGCGTCGACCGGGTTAACGTTGGTCAGGAACCAGCCTGCGTGAAAACCTGTCCCACCGGTGCGATTCACTTCGGCAGCAAAGAGGCAATGAAGCAGGTGGCGGCAGAGCGCGTCGGAGAGCTGAAAGGGCGCGGCTATGACCACGCCGGCCTGTACGATCCGCAAGGCGTGGGCGGCACACACGTCATGTATGTGCTGCATCATGCCGACCGGCCGACGCTGTATCACGGATTGCCGCAAGATCCGTCCATCAGCCCGGCCGTTACCTTCTGGAAAGGCATCTGGAAACCGCTGGCTGCATTTGGCTTTGCCGCCACCTTTGCTGCTTCGGTATTCCACTATGTCGGGGTCGGCCCGAACCGGGCCGAAGAGGAAGAGGATGAACATCAGGAGGATGATCAATGAAACCCCATCAGCGTATACAGCGCTACAGCGCACCTGAACGTCTTAATCACTGGCTGGTTGTTCTCTGCTTTATCCTGGCGGCCGTCAGCGGACTGGGGTTTTTCTTCCCTTCATTGAACTGGCTGATGCATATCCTCGGTACGCCGCAGCTGGCGCGCATCCTGCATCCGTTTGCCGGTGTGGTGATGTTTGCGGCCTTCCTGCTGATGTTTTTCCGCTACTGGCGGCACAATCTCATCGACAGGCAGGACCTGGTCTGGGCAAAAAATATTCATAAAATTGTCCAAAACGAGGAAGCCGGCGACACCGGACGCTATAATTTCGGTCAGAAGTGCGTATTCTGGGCGGCTATCATCAGCTTAATTCTGCTACTGGCCAGCGGCGTTGTGATCTGGCGTCCTTACTTTGCACCGGTCTTCAGCATCCCTCTGATACGGGGTGCGCTGGTGGTGCATTCGGTAGCTGCGGTGGTTCTGATTGTGGTGATTATGGTACACGTCTACGCCGCACTCTGGATCAAAGGCACGATAACGGCGATGGTGGAAGGCTGGGTCACCGCGACCTGGGCTAAAAAGCATCACCCGCGCTGGTATCGTAGCGTGCGAGAGCAGCAAAACCAGCAAAAACAACAGGAAAAAGGCCCCTGATGACTATTCGCATTATCCCGCAGGACCGGCTGGAGAAAAGCGACACGGCAACGGCGGAGAGCATTCCGCCGTTACTTTTCCCCAGGTTGAAGCAGCTATACAGCCGCCGCGCCGCCCGTTTACGTCAGCTGGCAGACAAAAATCCGCTGGGTGATTATCTGCGCTTTGCAGCGGTGATTGCCACGGCTCAGGAGATCGTACTCTATGACCATCCGTTAGAGAAAGATCTGCGCACACGGCTGGAAGAGAGCGCCCGCCTCGGCAAACCGCCGCTGGATATCAGCACCCTGCCGCGCGACGACCACTGGCAGCGCCTGCTGCACTCTCTGATCGCTGAACTTAAACCCGAAATGACCGGCCAGGCGCTGGCGGTGCTGGAGAACCTGGAAAAAGCCTCCTCTGCCGAGCTGGAAGCCATGGCCAGTGCGCTGTTTGCCAGTGATTTCGCCCAGGTCAGCAGCGATAAATCCCCGTTTATCTGGGCGGCATTATCCCTGTACTGGGCGCAGATGGCCGCGCTGATCCCCGGGAAAGCCCGGGCGGAAGCCGGTGAACAGCGTCAGTTCTGCCCGGTCTGTGCCAGCGTACCGGTGTCCAGCGTGATCCATATGGGCAACCACAAAGACGGGCTGCGTTATCTGCACTGCAACCTGTGTGAAAGCGAATGGCATGTGGTTCGCGCCAAATGCAGTAACTGCGAACAGACCCAGGATCTTCACTACTGGTCGCTGGATAATGAAACGGCAGCCATCAAGGCCGAAAGCTGCGGTGACTGCGGCACCTACCTGAAGATGCTCTATCAGGAAAAGGACCCGGCGGTCGAACCAGTGGCTGACGATCTCGCCTCATTAATTCTTGATGCACGCATGGAGCAGGAAGGTTTCGCCCGCAGCAGTCTCAATCCATTTTTATTCCCGGGAGACTAGACGATGAAGCTAATCGGTAATTACACCAGTCCGTATGTGCGTAAAATTTCAGTGATGCTGCTGGAAAAAGGCATGACCTTCGAGTTCATCAACGAATCACCGTGGCATGAAGGCAGCCATGTGAAGGACTACACCCCGCTGGGCAAGGTTCCTGCGCTGATCAGTGATGACAGAGAGGTCTGGTATAACTCGTCGATTATCGCCGCCTGGCTGGAGCTCCAGCATATCGATCCGGCCTTTCTGCCCGTTGACCCGCACGCACAGCTTGCAGTCCGCCAGCTGGAAACGCTGGCGGATGGCGTCTGCGATGCCGCACTGCTGATCGTTCGCGAACAGCAGAAAGCGCCGGACCAGCAGTCTGCCAGTGAAATGCTGCGCCAGCGCGATAAAATTCAGCGCGGGCTGGATGCACTTGAAGCGGCCGCCGTGCAGGGAAAATGGCTTAACGGCCCGCAGATCACATTGGCCGATATTGCCACCGCCTGCACGTTGGGTTACCTCAATTATCGCCGCGTGGCGCCAGCCTGGCATGTGAACCGGCCCACGCTGGTCGCACTGGCTACCACCCTGTTCCAGCGTGACAGCTTTGCCCGTACGGAACCGCCCGCTAACTGAGCCCCTTAATGAAGACACTGTTCAGCCAACTTCCCTCCATTGACCGCCTGCTGCGCCAGGCAGAGTTTCAGGCCCTGAGTGAACGCTGGGGCCATGAGCAGGTGGTCACGTTGCTCCGTGAGTTACAAAAACAGGCGAGAGAGCATATCCGTCAGCATCAGCATCTCCCCGACTGGTGCGCTGACTGGGCACACCATGCGGACCAGCACCTTGAAAAAACGCGGCGAAGCGGGCTGTTACCGGTGCTGAACCTGAGCGGCACCCTTCTGCATACTAATCTCGGCCGGGCGCTGCTGGCAGAGTCTGCCGTGACCGCCGTCACCCGGGTGATGCGCCAGCCGGTCACCCTGGAGTACGCACTGGATGAGGCGGGGCGCGGCCACCGAGACCGGGCGCTGGCCGATCTGCTCTGCCGACTGACCGGTGCAGAAGACGCCTGCATCGTCAATAATAATGCGGCGGCGGTCCTGCTGATGCTGGCGGCGCTGGCGGCGGGAAAAGAGGCGGTGGTTTCACGCGGCGAGCTGGTGGAAATAGGTGGGTCATTCCGCATCCCCGATGTCATGACCCAGGCAGGCTGTATGCTGCGCGAAGTCGGCACCACCAACCGAACCCATGTGAAGGACTACCGCGCCGCCGTGACGGCACAGACCGCGCTACTGATGAAGGTACACACCAGCAACTATCAGGTACAGGGTTTTACCAAAGCGGTGAGCGAGGCCGAACTGGTGGCGCTGGGCGACGAGCTTAACCTGCCGGTCATCAGCGATCTGGGCAGCGGTTCGCTCATTGACCTCAGCCACTACGGCCTGCCGAAGGAGCCAATGCCCCGGCAGCTGATTGCCGCCGGCGTCAGCCTGGTCAGCTTCTCCGGGGACAAACTGCTCGGTGGGCCACAGGCGGGAATTATTGTCGGCAAAAAAGCGCTGATTGACCGCCTGCAGCAGCACCCGCTGAAACGGGCGCTGCGGGTGGATAAGATGACGCTGGCCGCGCTGGAAGCGACGTTACAGCTTTATCTTCACCCGGAACAGTTAGTGACCCGGCTTCCCACGCTGAGGCTACTGACCCGCCCACCGTCCGACATTGCCCTACAGGCCCAGCGGCTGTTACCTCCGCTGGCGGCGGCGCTGGCGGGGAGGTTCAGGGTCAGTACCGCAGAGTGCCAGTCTCAAATTGGCAGCGGTTCTCTGCCGGTTGAACGGCTCCCCTCCGTTGCCCTGACACTGACCCCTCTGGACGGCAGCGGCAGGACGCTGATGGCGCTGGCTACCCGACTGCGGGCGGGAGATGTGCCGGTGATCGGGCGTATTTATAACGGCAGTCTGTGGTTCGACCTGCGGGCACTGGAAGATGACACCCTCTTTATCAGGATGATGACGCAATGATTATTGCCACGGCGGGCCATGTCGATCATGGAAAAACCGCGCTGCTTCAGGCTGTTACCGGCGCTAACACTGACCGCTTGCCGGAAGAAAAAGCCCGGGGAATGAGCATCGACCTCGGCTACGCCTGGCTGCCGCGAGCCGACGGTGGGACAATCGGCTTTATTGACGTCCCCGGCCACGAGAAATTTCTCAATAATATGGTGAGCGGCATCGGCGGTATCGATCACGCCCTGCTGGTGGTGGCCGCCGATGACGGAATTATGCCGCAAACCCGGGAACACCTGGCGATCCTGCAGCTCAGCGGGCAGCCCTCGCTAACCGTCGCCGTGACCAAATGTGACAGCGTGGATGCGGCTCGGTGCGACACCGTCGCGCAGCATATCCGCGAGCTGACGCTCCAGTCGGGCTGGGAAACCCTCAGCCTGTTCACCACCAGCACGCAGAGTGGCGCGGGCATTGCCGAACTGAGCGACCACCTGCGCCACCTCCCCCCACGACGGGCCGAAACCGGCCGCACCTTTCGCCTGGCTATCGACCGTGTGTTCAACGTCAAAGGCGCGGGGTTGGTGGTCACCGGTACCGCGCTGTCCGGGGATGTGCGTACCGGGGACTCGCTGTGGCTGACGGGCATGAACAAGCGGGTGCGGGTGCGCAACCTGCACGCGCAAAATCAGCCGACGGAGCACGCCCACTCCGGCCAGCGCATTGCGTTGAACCTCAGCGGCGGTGTTGAAAAGGATGAGATCGGCCGGGGCGACTGGCTGCTGACCGAACCACCCGCGCAGCCGTGCGATCGGGCCATGGTCGCCCTGACGCTACGCCAGCCATTGCGCCAGGGGCAGACGCTGCATCTGCATCACGCGGCCAGCCATGTTACCGGCCGCATCGCATTACTGCAGGATAACCTGGCCGAATTACACCTCGATAAACCGCTGTGGCTGACGGATGAAGACCGGCTGATCCTGCGTGACATCAGTGCGCGTGAGACGCTGGGGGCGGCAAGAGTGCTGTTGCTGACGCCACCAAAACGCGGCAGGCGTCAGCCGGCATTCATTGCGTGGCTGCAGCAGCGGGAACGCGCGCACCATGCCGCTGAAAAAGTGCTGCTGCTGCTGCAGCAGCGCCCCCGTACCCTGGCAGAGCTGGAGTGGCTGCTGCAAATGACCGGCGGGGCCCTGTCTTCTGTGCTGACGGAGGTGATGCCTGCCGCTGAAGGCGGCTATCTGTGCACTCAGGAGATGGCCAGAGAGTGGCAAAACGCCCTGCTGGTCGCGCTGGGAAACTACCACAACGATCATGACGACCGGCCGGGTATTGGCCGCGACCGCCTGCGGCGCATAGCATTACCCTCGCTGCCGGAATCGCTGGTGTTTGCCTTCATCGACCGGCTGCGGGACCGTCAGCAACTGATCAACAACCGCGGCTGGCTGCATCTGCCCGACTTTTCCATTCGTTTTGATGACCGGGAGAAAGCGATCTGGTCACAGGTACAACCGCGGTTTACCACCGACGCCTGGTGGGTGCGCGACCTGGCGATACAGCAGGGCGCTGAAGAAGAGCTGATGCGCCAGGTGTTACGCAAGGCAGCGCAGAGCGGCGAGATCACCGCCATTGTGAAAGACCGGTATTACAGCCATGACCGTCTTATGTGCTTTGCCACTATCATCCGTCAGCGCGCCGCACAGCAGCAGAGTACTACCGCCGGTGATTTTCGTGACCAGCTCGGCATCGGACGCAAGCTGGCGGTGCAGATCCTGGAGTATTTTGACCGCTGTGGCTTCACCCGCCGTCACGGTAATGCGCATTTGCTGCGCGATGCGGATATGTTCCGCTAGCGCCAATCCCGGCCACTGGCGCAGAGGATGGGTTTAACGCTACCATGAGATCCCTTTCGGATAAGGAACATTGACGATGCAACGCTGCGGCTGGGTTTCACAGGATCCTCTCTATATTGCCTACCATGATGAAGAGTGGGGCGTTCCGCTGACGGACAGCAGAGCGCTGTTTGAAATGATCTGCCTGGAAGGTCAGGTTGCCGGACTGTCGTGGTTAACGGTCTTAAAAAAACGCGAAAACTACCGCCGTCTTTTTCATCATTTTGATGTCCGGGCCGTCGCCGCCATGCAGGAAGAGGATATCGAACGTCTGATGCAGGACAGCGGGATCATCCGTCACCGGGGGAAAATTGCCGCTATTATAGCCAATGCCCGCGCTCTGCTGGCGATGGAAGCCGGCGGCGAACCGTTTAACACCTTTATCTGGAACTTCGTTGAACATCAGACGCAGGTCAGCCGTTTCACGGATTACCGGACCGCGCCAACCACCAGCGTCACCTCCGATGCCCTGTCAAAAGCGCTCAAAAAGCGCGGTTTCAAATTTGTCGGCTCCACAACCTGTTACTCGTTTATGCAGGCCTGTGGGCTGATCAGCGAACACACGACGGCATGCTTTTGCCATCCCGATAATAAGAAGTAGCTTTCGCTTACAAAAATGAGAATAAGCCTGGGTATTTCCTCCACATTTCAGCGGCATAATGGCCGCATTTATGGGCAACGTTGTCCAGATGCTGCAATGAGAAGGAACCCCCAATGAAAAAACGCGTCATCACACTGGCTCTGGTGCTGTGCGGCACCCTGAGCGTGGCAGGTTGTACCACGAACCCTTACACCGGAGAGAGCGAAGCAGGCAAATCCGGCATTGGCGCGGGTATTGGCGCAGCGCTGGGCGCAGGGGTGGGGATGCTCTCCTCCTCCAAAAAAGACCGGGGTAAAGGCGCACTGATTGGTGCGGCTGCCGGTGCCGCACTGGGCGGAGGTGCCGGGTATTACATGGATGTGCAGGAAGCGAAGCTGCGTGACAAAATGAAAGGCACGGGCGTCAGCGTGACGCGAAATGGCGATAATATCGTGCTGAACATGCCGAATAACGTCACCTTTGACAGCAGCAGCAGCACGCTGAAACCGGCAGGTGCCAATACCCTCACCGGCGTGGCCATGGTGCTGAAAGAGTATCCAAAAACGGCAGTTAACGTTGTCGGTTACACCGACAGCAGCGGCAGCCGTCAGCTGAATATGACGCTTTCACAGCAGCGTGCAGACGGTGTGGGCAGTGCGCTGATTACCCAGGGTGTCGCGGCCAGCCGCGTTCGCACCAGTGGTATGGGCCCGGATAACCCTATTGCCTCTAACAGCACTGCAGAAGGCAAAGCGCAGAATCGTCGCGTTGAGATCACCCTCAGCCCGCTGTAACACGCCCGCCCCGGCCTGTCTGTGCCGGGGCGATTATTCCTGTTTTTTCGAATAACGTTGATGCGTCATAGTGAGCATGTCTGTTTTATGCTAACCTGCGCAGAAATTGATCACCCCCTGTAAATATGTCACTTAAAGCCATTGCCAGCGCCCTTGGGGTCTCCGTCACCACCGTTAGTCGTGCCCTGAATGGCTATGATGACGTGGCACAGGAAACCCGCCTGCGTATTCAACAGGAAGCCAGACGCATTGGATACCGCCCCAATGCAGTGGCGCGGCGTCTGAAAACCGGGCGTACCAATGCCGTGGGTCTGCTGTTTCCTGTCACACCTCTGCCGTTTAACGATATCAGCTTCGTCGAAATGATGGGTGCCACCGCGCAATCGCTTGCGCGGTCAGATATCGACCTGCTGATCATCGCCGATGAAACCCATGACGACCATCGCGGAATGCAGCGAATGCTGCGCACACACTGTGTGGATGCCTTGATCGTGGCGCATACCGCGCGCCAGGACAGTCGTCTGATCACGCTCCAGCGACTGGGCTTTCCTTTCCTGGCGCTGGGGCGTAGCGAACTGGACAGACCTTATGCCTGGTTCGATTTTGATAACCAGGCCGGCCCGGCGCTGGCGGTCAACCATTATGCCGGTTGCGGTATGCAGCGCTTTGCCTGGCTGGGCAGCCATTACGATCAGACCTTCGTAGAGCAGCGGCGGCAGGGGTTTATTGAGGCGCTGGCGCAACATGGACTGGCCAATGATGCCTGCTGGCAGGTGGAACCCACCCGTCGGGAAGGCTACCGCCTGACCCGGCAGATGCTGGCACAGCACCCGCAGCCACAGGTCATCGTCACCGACTGCAACATGCTCGGTGACGGCGCGGCGATTGCGCTACGTGAGGCGGGCCGCCTTACCGGTCCACAGCAGATTGTGCTGGTGGTCTATGACGGCCTGCCCGCCGATTCGGTGGTCTCCGATCCGGTCGCCAGTATTGATCAGGCCACGCGACCCGACGTCGGTCAGCAGGTTGCCAGTATGGTCATGAAACTGATTGAAGGCCAGGATGTTGCCACGCTGCAGGTGCTGTGGCAGCCGGTGCTAAAACTGCCCTGATGCTGCCGTCGCGGATAAGTTGTGGTAGTCTCGCGCCATCTTCACCATCAGGGAACACCATGAACCGTAAGGCCGCCAAAGCCACCATCAGCGATGTTGCGAAAGCCGCGAGCACCGGGAAGACCAGCGTGTCACGCTACCTGAACGGCGAGCTGAATGCCCTTTCCGTCGACCTGAAAACGCGTATTGAGCAGGCCATCGCCGCGCTCAATTATCGCCCCAGCCAGATGGCACGCGGCCTGAAGCGCGGGCGCACCAAGCTGATTGGTCTGATCATTGCCGATATCACCAACCCCTATTCCGTCAATGTGTTAAGCGGCATTGAAGCCGCCTGCCGCGCTCACGGCTTTACCCTGCTGATGTGTAATACCAATAACGAAGTTGACCTCGAAAAACATTATCTCAACCTGCTCAACAGCTATCAGGTGGAAGGCATTGTGGTCAATGCAGTTGGCATGCGTGAGGAGGCGCTGAACCAGCTTCAGCAGTCGCTGCTGCCGATGACGCTGATTGACCGGAAAATTCCCGAGTTTGAGTGTGACGTGGTCGGACTGGATAACCATGCCGCCGCCGTCCTGGCCACAGAGCACCTGCTTGAACAGGGTTACCGATCGCTGTTATTTATCAGCGAACCACTCGGGCTGGTCAACACCCGGCTGGAGCGCGTCCACAGCTTTCGCCAGCGTATGGCGCAGCAGCCTGAGCTGGCGGCTGAACAGGCCGAGATTGCCCTTGGCGATCCCACGCGGCTGGATGCGGTACTGAGTGACTTTTACCAGCGCCATCGCGGCACACCCTGCGCCGTGATGGTGGTGAATGGGGCGCTGACGCTACAGGTTGCCCGCGCGCTGCGCCGCCTGAATCTGAACTGGGGTGAGCAGATTGGCCTGCTGGGCTTTGACGAACTGGAGTGGGCGGAGCTGGCCGGCGTCGGTATCACCACGCTGAAGCAGCCCACCTGGCAGATAGGCTATGCCGCGCTGGAGCAGGTAGTGAAACGCATCGCCGGAGATGAACAGCCCCGGCATGAGCAGGTTTTTCGTGGTGAACTGATCGTGCGCGGATCAACGCAGAAGCTCGCACCGTAATATTTTCAACCCTGTCACAAACGGCGGCAGGCTTTTCTTACCCCGTCGGTGACAGCCTTTCCCCCCCCCTATTTTTAAGACCTTTCCCGGCCATAAATTGTGCACATCGTGAGCGCGATCATAAATTCCACTTCTGTTGCTATCTTTTGGAACCGGTTCCATCTACGGTTTTAATAGAACAAAAATGCAGGAAGGATGTATGAAAAGAGAAATCATCGTCGTCACCGCTGCCTACGGGCAACAGCAGATTAACGCCATGGGTGGCCAGCAGGCGCTGCTGCCGGTTATTGCCGCGGCGGGGGCGGACGGCGTGGAAATCCGGCGTGAGCTGATGACCGATCATGAGCTCGCCTCGCTGCCCGTTATGGCGGAGGCTATCCGTCACGTCGGGCTGGTGGCGTTCTATTCCGTACCGGAAGCATTGTTTATGGCCGATGGTTCGCTTAATCCCCGTCTCGACCAGCACTTTGCCGAAGCGGAACAACTTAATGCCCAGTTAATAAAATATTCGCTGGGACATTATGACCCGCGTTTTCCCTGCCAGGCGTTGCGCAGTAAGCTCGCCGGGAAAAAAGTGCATCTGGTGGTGGAAAACGATCAGACCGATTGCGGGAAACTGGCCGCGCTCGATCGCTTTTTCCACGCCTGCGGAGAAAGCCGCACCTGCAACGGTATGACCTTTGATATGGGCAACTGGCTGTGGGTGGGCGATAAACCGCTGGAGGCCGCTACGCGCCTGAATCGTTATGTCAGCTATATCCATGTGAAAGCCGCCGTGCCACAGGGTGAAGGCTGGCGCGCCGTGGCGCTGGATGAGGCTGATAATCTGTGGCGTGACACGCTGGCCCTGCTGCCCGCTGATGTTCCGCGTGCTATTGAATTTCCGCTGGAAGGCCCGGACCTGGTGGCGGTGACCCGCCACTATGTCGACCTGCTGCGTGAGGAGTAGATCATGAGTATTGCAACTACCCGCCCCCTGGATGTGGTCACCATCGGCGAAGCGATGGCGATGTTCGTGGCCGCAGAGTGCGGCGATCTTGCCAGTGCCGGCCGGTTCAGCAAGCGCATCGCCGGGGCTGAGCTGAATGTCGCCATTGGCCTGGCACGCCTGGGCCTGAATGTCGGCTGGGTCAGCCGCATCGGTGATGACTCCTTCGGGCGATTTACCTGTCAGCAGCTGGATCAGGAGGGCGTGGATCGCCGTCAGGTGACAGTTGATACCCGTTACCCGACCGGCTTTCAGCTGAAATCGAAAGTCGACGATGGCTCCGATCCGCAGGTGGAGTATTTCCGCAAGGGCTCAGCCGCCAGTCACCTTTCCGGTGAGGATTTTAATCCGGAATATTTCGCTTCGGCCCGTCACCTGCACCTGAGTGGTGTAGCGGCGGCGCTCTCCGACAGTTCGCTTGCGCTGTTGCAGCAGGCCGCGCAGGCGATGAAAAAGGCGGGAAAAACCCTCTCCTTCGACCCGAATCTGCGTCCGGTACTGTGGTCCGGCGAAGCGGAAATGGTCAGGCAGCTGAACGGTCTGGCGCAGTATGCCGACTGGGTGCTGCCGGGCATCAAAGAGGGCCAGATCCTGACCGGTTATACGCAGCCGGAAGCCATTGCCGATTTTTACCTGGCGATGGGTGTGAAAGCCGTAGTGATTAAAACCGGCAGTGACGGAGCCTGGTACAAAACGGCTGACGGCGACAGCGGCCAGGTGGCGGCGATCAGAACGGATCATGTCGTGGACACCGTCGGTGCCGGTGATGGCTTTGCCGTCGGCGTTATCAGCGCCTTACTGGAAGGCAAAACGCTACCGGCAGCGATACTGCGCGGTAACAAAATTGGTTCACTGGCCATTCAGGCGATCGGTGACAGCGAAGGATTACCGACGCGCGCTGCGCTGGGTGACTTCTGACGCCGTCACGACCCGGAAAAAAAACAAACCGCATCGACCCCTACTAAAGAATGCGGCCACCGAGGATCAGACTTATGAAAAATCAGACAATCGCGCCTAAACGCTGGTGGTACATCATGCCCATCGTGTTTATCACCTACAGCCTGGCGTACCTTGACCGTGCTAACTTCAGCTTCGCCTCTGCCGCCGGGATCAACGAAGACCTCGGTATCACCAAAGGCGTCTCTTCGCTGCTGGGCGCCCTGTTCTTTCTCGGCTACTTCTTCTTCCAGATCCCGGGGGCGATCTACGCCGAGCGCCGCAGCGTTAAAAAGCTGGTGTTCTGGTGCCTGATTTTATGGGGTATCTGCGCCACGCTGACCGGGATGGTCAGTAATATTCCGATGCTGGCCGCCATCCGCTTTACGCTCGGCGTGGTGGAGGCCGCGGTGATGCCGGCGATGCTGATCTACATCAGCAACTGGTTTACCAAATCGGAACGTTCGCGCGCCAACACCTTCCTGATCCTCGGTAACCCGGTGACCGTCCTGTGGATGTCAGTGGTGTCCGGTTACCTGATCAACGCCTTTGGCTGGCGTGAAATGTTCATTATTGAAGGATTCCCGGCGGTAATCTGGGCGGTAGCGTGGTGGTTCCTGGTGCAGGATAAACCGGCGCAGGCCAAATGGCTGAGCGATGCGGAAAAAGCCGCTCTGCAGGCGCAGTTACAGAAAGAGCAAGAGAACCTGAAAGCCGTTCGTAACTATGCCGAAGCCTTTAAGTCACGAAACGTCATTATCCTGTGCGCCCAGTATTTTACCTGGAGCATCGGCGTATACGGCTTCGTGCTGTGGCTGCCCTCCATTCTGCGTAACGGCACGCAGATGGGCATGGTGGAAGCGGGCTGGCTGTCGGCCGTACCTTATCTGGCCGCCACGATAGCGATGATTGTTGTCTCCTGGGCTTCGGATAAGTTACAAAACCGTAAATTGTTTGTCTGGCCGTTACTGCTGATTGGTGCCATGGCCTTTTTAGGCTCATATTTGGTGGGGCCGGGTAATTTCTGGCTGTCCTACGCGTTGCTGGTGATTGCCGGGGCGGCAATGTATGCCCCCTATGGTCCGTTCTTTGCCATCATCCCGGAAATGCTGCCGCGCAACGTCGCTGGTGGCGCTATGGCGCTGATCAATGCCATGGGGGCGCTGGGCTCCTTCCTCGGTTCCTGGGTGGTGGGTTACCTGAACGGTGCTACCGGCAGCCCGTCCGCGTCGTATATTTTTATGGGCAGCGCCTTACTGGTCTCCGTCTGGCTGACGCTTATCGTAAAGCCAGCGCAGAATAAGCAGTCGCCGCTGCCTGATGGTGCCCTCTCCTCAAAATAACGGCTTCCGCCTCTGCTACAGAGGCGGTTTTCGTTGGCGAGACGAGCCACTCTGTTAATGAAATAAATGAAAATAGGAAGAGCATATGAAACCTTCTGTGGTGCTGTATAAGTCGTTACCTGAGGATCTGCGCGCACGTCTGGATGAGCATTTCAGCGTGACAGAGGTAAAAGACTTAAGCCCGGAAACCCTCGCGGCTCATGCCGACACGTTTCGTCAGGCCAAAGGTATTCTGGGCTCCGGTGGTAAAGTGGATGCCGCGTTTTTGCAGCATATGCCTGAGTTGCGCGTTGCCTCGACCGTTTCCGTCGGCTACGACAATTTCGACGTGGCGGCGCTCAACGATCGCGGCGTTTTGCTGATGCATACCCCGACGGTGCTGACCGAGACCGTGGCGGATACCATGATGGCGCTGGTGCTGAGTTCTGCCCGCCGGGTGGTAGAAATGGCGGAGCGCGTTAAAGCGGGAGAGTGGCAAAAAAGCATTGCTCCTGACTGGTACGGCATTGATGTTCACCATAAGAAGCTGGGGATCCTCGGCATGGGCCGCATCGGCCTGGCCCTGGCGCAGCGCGCACATCTTGGCTTTGGCATGCCCATCCTCTACAACGCCCGTAAACATCATACGGAAGCCGAGCAGCGCTTTGAGGCGCAGTACTGCGACCTCGACCAGCTGCTGGCCGAATCCGACTTCCTCTGTATCAGCCTGCCGCTGACTGAACAGACACACCACCTGATCGGTCGTGACCAGCTGGCGAAAATGAAGAAAACAGCGGTGCTGATTAACGCCGGACGCGGTCCGGTGGTGGACGAGCAGGCGCTGATTGCCGCGCTGAAAGACGGGACGATCCACGCAGCCGGGCTGGATGTGTTTGAGCAGGAACCCCTGCCGGTCAGCTCTGAACTGCTGCAGCTGCGTAACGTGGTGGCGTTGCCGCATATTGGCTCCGCGACCCATGAAACACGCTACGGTATGGCGAAAGATGCCGTTGATAATCTGATTGCCGCACTGAACGGCAGGGTAGAAAAGAACTGCGTTAATCCGCGTTAACCGCAGATGTCGTTCTGCAGGGCCGATCGTCTTGACGATCGGCCAGATGCGGTTGCGGGTTGACCGGAAATGCAGTCAACCCCTGCCTGGCGGCGATAATTATTCTTTGGCGATAGGCGTTTCGTCGATGGCGACGGTGTCATCCCCCTGGATCTGTTTCACTCGCTGCTCGACCTTCTGTACCGCGCTGGCATCCTTCAGCAACGTATAGGTCAGTGTAAATTCGGTACTCTGTCCTGCCTGCAGCTGTTTCACGCGCCCCTGCTCTTTCTCGATCGTGACAGGATAGGCATAGTTCGTACCAGGCTCAATCCCGGTCACATAGCCCTGTTTCAGGGTGTCGGTATTTTTCCACATGGTCAGCAGTGGAAGCTGGTGGGTGTCAAACTCAATCGATGCGCCTTTATCCCCTTTGCTGTTGATCACTGCGGCCACGGTTTTGCCGTTGCTGTCGGCTTTTGGCGTCAGGTTAAATACCATCTCATCGAAGTCTTTGGTTGGCGCGCCGTAAACGTTCCAGCCGTCCAGCCCTTTTTTGGCGTAGTCATTAAACGGTGAAACGGATTTCAGCGGGGCAACAAAGCGGGCGTCTTTTTCCAGGATCGGCGTACCGAAGTTACTGTGATAGATAATCTGGTAGTCGTGCGGATAATCGGCCTGGTTGGTCAGCACATCATGAACGGTAAAGGCATCGGAGCCCGGCACATAGCGCAGCTCGGTCCAGGTTTCGAGGTTCGCTTTTTTGAAGGTGGTCTCTTTCAACAGGCCGCGGATGCGGATTTCATGCGGGGCTTTATCATCGACAATCACCTCCACTTTCGACGCCGGGGTGTTGCCCGCTTTCCCGTGCAGCGTGTAGATCATGCCGTCTTTAGTCACCGGGTGGCCGGTCCACTCGAAGCCGCAGCGCACCATCATCTCATTGAACCCTTCCAGCCAGCCCAGACCGTTACGGCTTTCCAGATTGATATTAGCCGGGTTAACCACTTCCTTCACTGGCGAATCCCAGCCCAGACGAACGCCATGTCCGGTCACTTTAAGCAGATCCATACCGCGTGTCGGGCTCAGACTGATGGTCAGGCCATTCTTGCTGGTAATGGTCAGGACTTTTGACCCTTCCTGTTTGCCGCCGTGCAGCACTTTCTGCTCGATGCTGAAGCTTTCCCCTCCCAGCTTCAGCTGCTGGCTGTTCATCTGCCAGTTTCCCTTTTCCGTACTGGTTTCAGCATCCGTCAGCACCCAGCTTTGCGCCGCCGCCTGACCGCTAATTACCGCCATCACTACCCCTGCCAGAAGTGTTTTTTTCATGGTTCTTGTCCTTTAGCTGAATTGATTAAGCGTTATGGGAGGACAGACTACAAACCAGCGCAGGATAAAAACGTGATTGCCATCACCGACTGGCCTATTGGCAATTTTTACTCTATTAAACGTGCAGTAAATCACTAAATTTTGCCATTAATCATCACGGATACATTAACAGATGTGATGACAGGCACCCTGTAACGCCACTGTCTTAAAACGATTCAGCTTAGTAACGCACGGCCCGATGGGCAGACGCCGCGAAAACATCGCCGCCATGAACAAATGCTATCGCTCCCCCTGAAGATTGCATCACACAGGTGCTGGCGTTAAGGTGGACACCCGTTGTAAATAACAAGCGATTAACAGGGTATGAGCTTTTCGGCATTTGGTGAAAAATTTACGCGCCATACAGGTATTTCACGCCTGATGGAAGATATGGGTCAGGGCTTACGTACGCCGGGCACGGTGATGCTGGGTGGTGGCAATCCCGCGCAGATCCCGGCCATGAACGACTATTTCCAGCAGTTGCTTCAGCAGATGCATGATGAGGGCAAGCTGGCGGAGGCCCTGTGCAACTATGACGGCCCGCGGGGTAAAACGACGCTGCTGGATTCCCTGTCAGCCCTGCTGCGCGACCAGCTTGGCTGGGACATCGCCCCGGAAAATATTGCCCTGACCAACGGTAGCCAGAGCGCTTTCTTTTATCTGTTTAACCTGTATGCCGGCTACCGTGCCGACGGCAGCAAAAAGCGTGTTCTGTTCCCGCTGGCTCCTGAATATCTGGGTTATGCCGATGCCGGTCTGGATGAAGACCTGTTTGTCTCGACGCGCCCTAATATTGAGATGCTGCCGGAAGGACAGTTTAAATATCACGTGGACTTTGAACATCTGCATATCGGTGAGGATACCGGTCTGATCTGTGTGTCGCGGCCGACCAATCCGACCGGGAATGTGATCACCGATGATGAACTGCTCAAGCTGGATGCGCTGGCACAGCAGCATGATATCCCGCTGCTGATCGACAACGCGTACGGCGTCCCCTTCCCGGGAATTATCTTCAGCGAGGCACGCCCGCTGTGGAATCCGAATATTATTCTGTGTATGAGCCTGTCAAAGCTTGGCCTGCCGGGTGCGCGCTGCGGCATCATTATTGCCGATGAGAAGGTGATCTCTGCCGTCAGTAATATGAACGGTATTATCAGCCTGGCTCCCGGAAGCGTTGGGCCTGCCATCGCCAATGAGATGATCCAGCGCGGCGACTTGTTGCGACTGTCGGAAGAGGTGATCAAGCCGTTTTATCAGCAGCGCGTGACGCAGACCATTGCGGTGATCCGCCGTTATTTATCCCCTGACCGCTGCCTGATCCATAAGCCTGAAGGGGCGATTTTCCTCTGGCTGTGGTTTAAAGATCTGCCGATCACCACTGAAGTGCTGTATCAGCGGCTGAAAAAACGGGGCGTGCTGATGGTGCCGGGGCATTTCTTCTTCCCGGGGCTTGAGCAGGCGTGGCCGCACACGCATCAGTGCATGCGTATGAACTATGTGCCGGACAACGATAAGATTGAGCAGGGGATCAGGATTCTGGCAGAGGAAGTTGAGCGGGCCCATTGCGAGTAAGATCGGGGCCGCCAGCGCCTGCTGACGGCCCGACTACCGTGCTGGATTACTTGATGATTTCGATACGGCGCGGTTTATTTGCTTCAGGCACAACGCGCTCCAGATCGATATAAAGTAAACCGTTTTCCAGTTTTGCATCACGAACATGGACGTGTTCGGCTAACTGGAATTTGCGTTCGAAGTTACGCTCCGCGATCCCCTGATAGAGATAGGTGCGTTCCTGCTGCTCGTCCGGGTGCGATCCACGCACGCTGAGAAGATTATCGTGAGAGGTGATCTCCAGCTCATTCTCAGCAAAACCGGCAACGGCAATCGTAATGCGGTAGTTGTTTTCGCCCACCAGCTCAACGTTATACGGAGGATAGCCGCCGTTATTGTTGCTCTGGCTCTGGCTTGATTCCAGCAGGTTGATCAGACGGTCAAACCCGATGGAAGAACGGTAGAGTGGGGCAAGGTCGAAATTACGCATGTTTTAAGCTCCTGATTATCAGCGAGGATGAGGTCAATGATAACGGCCCTCCATCATGGACGGGTCGCCGGTTCAGAAAACACTGCCCTGTCGGCACAGGTTTCACTGACCGTAGAAATAAAATGGTGATGAACACCATGCTTTCAAGGGGGAAATGACGATTTTTTTACCTGAAAGCACGTAATGACATACACTCAGGGATGAGTTTGCCGGGCCATCGTGCCAGCCACCACAGAGTGGCCAGTACGCCGGCAATGAGTCTCAGCCAGGCTTGCCATGACTGAAGGGATGATCGAGATGAATGCTTTAAAGAAGTGCCATATTGCCGGGTTGGTTGCCTGTGTTTCCCTGGTCAGCACCAGCGGTTGCTCAAGCATGATGTCACACAGCGGCGCGGGCGAGGGCTATTATCCCGGTACGCGCGCCAGCGCCAGTGTTCTGACGGACAAAGACAGCAGCTGGGTTATGAAGCCCCTGGCTCTGATTGATCTGCCTTTTTCTGCCGTACTGGATACGCTGCTGCTGCCACTCGATTATTACCGCGCCGGGGATACTGACTCGCCACGCGATCGTGTCCGCCGCAGCGAACAGAAGAACCGTACCAACGAGATTATGCAGCAGACCATCGCCCCGGACGTGGCTAATTCACCTGCGCCGTAAATATCTGTCTAAACTCACCACAGTCACGCAAATACGCCACGGACCGCCCGTCGGGGGAAAACACCACCGCATCGGCCACCGGGGCAACTGCGCTGCGCGCGGTGATGCGTCGTAACGATCCGCTTCTGGCATCACAGAGAGTAATGCTGTTGTCCATGACAAACGCCAGCTGATGCCCGTCAGGATGCCAGCTAAACGCGGACTGAATATCGCTGTCACCCCGGGTGACCTGGTGAGGTTCACCGCCCAGCGGAGAGACGGTCCACAGCTGTACCACGCCAGCATCATCCTTCATCAGAAAGGCAATGGCGCTGCCATCCGGTGAGCACCGCAGCCAGTGTCGCGGTGTCGCGGCCAGACCGGGAAAACGACGGTCTGCGGTAAAGGTCAGACGCCGCTGTTGCACGCCTCTGGGCGGGGCCGGCAGTCGGGTTTCACTGCCTTCCAGCGGCGCATCGCCCGCGATGGCGAACGCCGCGTTGCTTTCCGGCAGGTCAACGATAAACACCTCCGTCACTTTTTCCCCGCTGGCCGACAGCGTGTCACCCATAAAGGCCAGCGCCCAGCGCTGTTGGCTGCCATCAGAGCGCTGGTAACCCTGCTGACCCACCCAGCCCTCTTCGTAAGCCCGGTTAATCTCATCGCTGCCCGGCCGTGGGCTGGCCGTCGTGCAGCTGACCAGCACACAGTAGTGGCTGCCCTCATATTCGCGGGGATGGTGTTTCGGCGGACACACCGCGTGTAGCGGCACGGCCACCCCCACATTGCGTAAATCCTGGGCCTTATCCCATTCATGCATAACATGGTCGTTATAGGTAAAACTCAGGCGTGTACCGTCCGGGCTGAAAACGTGTACATGTGATCCTCCGCGCAGCGCACCGGCGGTATAAGGGGGAGTGATATCGCAGGCATCCAGGGTTTCCGCGACCCCGTGCTGGATGATCACCCCGCGACGGTGGTGGAAATCATACTTCCACTGGCTGTCCGGATGTTCCGGTCCGTGTATGCAGACGTAACGGGCAGGCAGGTCCGGGCTGACGGTCACGACACCGACATGGGCACCGTCGCGCGCCTGATACAGCACTTCGGTCACGCCGCTGTGGGCGTTAACCTGTTCAATCGTCAGCCCCGTAAAAGACGCTCCGCCGGGACGCACATCATAAGCCAGCCACTGACTGTCGGCGGTCCAGACGTTGATATTGGTTAACTGGTGATGACGCGGAGCGAACGTTAGCTGTTTTTCTTTCATCGGAAGAACCCTTTGCGCGGTTTTGCTCAGGGTAATTCATTCGGCGGATGAAGGGTATCCGCCGTCTGACTGGCAGGGTAAAAATTACAGAACGTACTTCTCGATAGCCACGGCCACACCATCTTCAGCGTTAGACGCGGTCACAAACTGCGCAATGGCCTTAACTGAGTCAATGCCGTTGCCCATCGCCACCCCTGTACCGGCAAATTCCAGCATAGCCAAATCGTTTTCCTGGTCGCCCAGTGCCATCACCTCCTCACGCTGCAGTCCCAGACGGTCAGCCAGGGCTTTCACGCCAGCGCCTTTATTCACCTCTTTGTTAAGGATTTCCAGGAAGTAAGGTGAGCTTTTCAGCAGGGTATTGCGCCTCCGGGCTTCCGCCGGGATACGTACGATAGCGGCATCCAGCAGCTCCGGCTCATCAATCATCATGATTTTCGGGAAGGTCATGGAAGCATCCATCTCTTCTACCGGGCGGTAGCGCAAGGGAATGCCCGTCAGGCTGGCTTCATGCACGGTATAGCGGCTGATATCTTTATTCGCGGTGTACAGATGGGTCTGCGTCAGCGCCTGGAAATGCACGCCGAGATCGCGCGCCATCTGCTCATAGTAAAGATAGTCGTCAAAGCTGACCGCCACTTCCGCAATGCACTCGCCGCTATCTGCTTTCTGCACCAGCGCACCGTTATTGCTGATGCAGTACTGACCTTCCTGCTGCAAGCCCAGCTCCGCCAGGTAACGCTGTACGCCGATAAACGGACGGCCGGTGGCCAGCACCACCGCCACGCCTTTATCACGTGCGGCCTGGATCGCCTGCTTCACGCGCGGAGAAATTTCATGCTGTGGGTTAAGCAGCGTGCCATCCATATCAATCGCAATCAGTTTAATCGCCATACCATCCTCGTTAGCTAAGAGTTTGTTACCATGCTAGCGCGATTCAGCTCAGAATGACCAGCCTGACAGTGAAATGAGCGGCACGCTACGCACCGTGACGCCAGCGGAAAGGAAACCCAGGACAAAAAAAAAGCAGACCCGGAGGTCTGCTTTTTGCTGGCGGGCGACCGGTAAAAAAGGTCGCTGCCTGCACGATCAGATATCGATGTTCGCCGCGCGCAGGGCGTTCTCTTCGATAAAGGCACGACGGGGTTCTACCGCATCACCCATCAGCGTGGTAAACAGCTGGTCGGCGGCCACGGCATCACGGATGGTGACACGCAGCATACGACGGCTGTCGGGATCCATGGTGGTTTCCCACAGCTGATCCGGGTTCATCTCGCCCAGACCTTTATAACGCTGAACGGTCAGGCCACGGCGTGACTCTTTGACCAGCCACTCCATCGCCTGCTCAAAGCTGGCGATCGGCTGACGACGTTCGCCGCGTTCGATGAACGCGTCTTCTTCGATCAGGCCTCGCAGCTTCTCACCCAGAGCGCAGAGCTTACGGTATTCACCGCCGAGCATAAACTCGCTGTCCAGGGCATAATCCGTGTCCACACCGTGGGTTTTGATACGCAGTACCGGCTCAAAGATATGCAGCTCCAGATTTTCGCGTACCAGACCGCTGTAGGTGCTGCCGTGCTGGTCGTTATCATTCAGGTACTTCACCAGCTCACTCAACCAGGCCTGTACCGGCGCTTCAGCGGCCAGCTCACTCAGGGTTGGGTTGTAGACCAGTGCATTCAGCAAGGCCACCGGATAACGGCGCTCCATGCGCTTGATCATCTTGCGCGTGCTGTTGAACTCGGACACCAGATCTTCCAGCGGCTTGCCGCCAAGGGCCGGAGCGCTGGCATTCGCATGCAGCGTAGCGCCGTCCAGCGCAATGGCGATCTGGTACTGATCCATCGCATCGTCATCTTTAATATACTGTTCCTGCTTGCCTTTTTTCACCTTGTACAGCGGTGGCTGGGCAATATAGACATGACCACGCTCAATGATTTCCGGCATCTGACGGTAGAAGAAGGTCAGCAGCAGGGTACGGATGTGCGAACCATCCACGTCGGCATCGGTCATGATAATGATGCTGTGATAACGCAGTTTGTCCGGGTTGTACTCATCACGGCCGATACCGCAGCCCAGCGCGGTGATCAGCGTGGCCACTTCCTGGGACGCAAGCATCTTGTCAAAGCGCGCCTTCTCGACGTTGAGGATTTTACCCTTCAGCGGCAGAATGGCCTGGTTTTTACGGTTACGCCCCTGCTTGGCAGAGCCGCCCGCAGAGTCCCCTTCCACCAGGTAGATTTCGGACAGAGCCGGGTCACGCTCCTGACAGTCCGCCAGTTTGCCCGGCAGGCCTGCCAGATCCAGCGCACCTTTACGGCGGGTCATCTCACGTGCACGGCGGGCCGCTTCACGTGCGCGCGCTGCATCAATGATTTTACCCACGACGATTTTGGCGTCGGTCGGGTTTTCCAGCAGGTATTCTGCCAGCAGCTCGTTCATCTGCTGTTCTACGGCGGTTTTCACTTCAGAAGAGACCAGTTTATCTTTGGTCTGTGAAGAGAATTTCGGATCCGGCACTTTGACCGATACCACAGCAATCAGGCCTTCACGCGCGTCGTCACCGGTGGCGCTGACTTTGGCTTTCTTGCTGTAGCCTTCTTTGTCCATGTAGGCATTCAGGGTACGGGTCATCGCGGTACGGAAACCAACGAGGTGCGTACCCCCATCCCGCTGTGGGATGTTGTTAGTAAAGCAGTAGATGTTTTCCTGGAAACCATCGTTCCACTGCAGCGCCACTTCCACACCAATGCCGTCTTTCTCGGTTGAGAAATAGAACACATTCGGGTGGATCGGGGTTTTGTTCTTGTTGAGGTACTCAACAAACGCCTTGATACCACCTTCATAGTGGTAATGGTCGCTTTTACCGTCGCGCTTATCTTCCAGCTTTATTGACACACCGGAGTTCAGGAACGACAGCTCGCGCAGGCGCTTTGCCAGGATTTCGTACTCAAACTCCACGACGTTAGTAAACGTCTGGTGGCTGGGCCAGAAACGCACGCGCGTTCCCGTCAGATCCGTTTCACCGCTCACGCTCAGCGGGGCCTGAGGCACGCCGTGGACGTAAGTCTGCTGGTGAACCTTCCCTTCGCGACGAATGGTCAGCTCCAGTTTTTCCGACAGGGCGTTCACTACCGAAACACCCACGCCGTGCAGGCCGCCGGAGACTTTATAAGAGTTATCGTCGAACTTACCGCCGGCGTGCAGCACGGTCATGATCACTTCAGCAGCTGAGATGCCTTCTTCTTCGTGAATACCGGTCGGAATACCACGGCCATCATCCACAACGGAAACGGAGTTATCAGCATGAATAGTGACAAGAATATCGGAACAGTGACCGGCGAGCGCTTCGTCAATGGCGTTATCCACGACCTCAAATACCATGTGATGCAGACCGGTACCGTCATCCGTATCGCCGATATACATACCCGGGCGTTTGCGTACAGCATCGAGCCCTTTCAGAACTTTGATACTGGAGGAGTCATAAGAATTCGACATCAACTTTTCTCGCTCGTTTAATCTTCAGGTTGAACCGCTATTTTACCTTGTTCTACGTTGAACATCTTGCCCTTTTCGTCAGTCATATCGAAGACATGCTCCGGTGCAATGGCACTGACAAAAACCTGGGCCTGAGTGGCTTTTAAGCGCGCTGCCAGCAGGTGGCGGCGCGTTTCATCCAGCTCAGAGGCAAAATCATCTATCAGATACAGGCAACGTCGCCCGTTCTGTCGGGTGAGAAACTCACCCTGCGCCAGCCTCAGGGCGCACATCAGCAGCTTTAACTGGCCGCGTGACAGCAAATCTTCTACCGGCGTCCCCTCCGCACGAATGCGGAAATCTGCTTTATGAGGGCCGCTGGCGGTGTAAGTCAGTGCACGATCGCGCTCAAAGTTGCGTTCGAGCAGTTCGGCATAGTCGCTCTCTTTATCCCAGCCACGCTGGAAAGAGAAGCTGAGTTGAAACTCGGGCAGAAACTGCGCACAGGTGGCATTAATGTCTGCCGCAATCGCTGCACTGTAGTCCGCCCGCCAGCGGCTTATCTGCTCCGCCAGAGGAGCCAGCTCCTGATCCCACGCCCGGATTTGCTGGTAGCGCGAGACCTGGCGCAGGGCGGCATTACGCTGCTTGAGCAGCCGCTTAAGATTGCTCCAGGCGCTGAAAAAACCGGGTTCGTTGTGAAAACATCCCCAGTCGATATAGGCCCGACGGTATTTGGGCCCACCGTTGAGCAGGGTAAACCCTTCTGGCGTAATGAGCTGCATCGGCAGCATCTGCGCCAGCTCGGCCACCTTATGCCCGTCGCTGCCGTCCACCCGCACGCGACTGTCACCGGCACGGTTTTTAGTCAGGCCGACTGACACTTCGCGCTCACTCCCGGCGATGCGTCCGTGAAGCACAAAAGCGTCCTGCTCATGACGGATCACCCTGCCCGCCTGTAAGCTGCGGAAGGCCCGACCGTGCCCAAGGGTATAAATGGCTTCCAGCACGCTGGTTTTACCGCTGCCGTTGGGCCCCACGAGGAAGTTAAATCCGGGGGCCAGCGCAAGGTCCGCGTTTTCAATATTACGGAAGTCTTTGATAAGCAGGCGGGTTAAAGCCATAAATGCAGTGGTTCCACAGAGAGTAAAGAAGTTGAATTGCCCGGCTCGTTATCTCTGTAACACCGATCCAGGCCGTCGGCGTCGCCGCCAGTTTGCATACGGCCAGTGCGCAGTCGCCGCAGCGTACCGAAGTACGTGAGGATGACAAGCACTGCCCGGGCGCAAAAGGGCAAGCAAGTTAGCCCGATAAATTACAATCTCATCGGCATGACGACATAGGCTGCGCTTTGACTGGCCGCATCTTCGATCTGCACACTGGATACCGAGTCCGTCAGCAGCAGGCGCACATTCTCGCACTTCAGCGCGTTCAGCACATCCAGCACGTAGCTGACGTTAAAGCCGATTTCGAGGTCGGTGCCGCCGTAAGTGACATCCAGAATCTCTTCGGCCTCTTCCTGCTCCGGGTTATTCGCCGTAATCTTCAGCTGATTTTCGCTGATATAAAGGCGAACACCACGGAATTTCTCGTTAGAGAGGATCGCTGCACGGGCAAAGGCCTGCTTCAGCAGGTCGCAGCCCGCATCAAGAGTTTTGTCGGGGTTTTTCGGCAACACGCGGCGATAATCAGGGAAGCGACCATCCACCAGCTTGGAGGTGAAGATAAAATCTCCCACGTGGGCACGGATATTGTTGCTGCCAATCTGCACCTGCAGTGGCGTATCGCCGCCGTCCAGCAGACGTACCAGTTCAATCACCCCTTTACGCGGCACGATCACCGAATGGCTTGGCAGCGACTGCCCGACCGGCATGGAACACACCGCCAGACGGTGGCCGTCGGTGGCCACCGTACGCAGCTCTTCGCCTTCGGTTTCAAATAGCATACCGTTCAGGTAGTAGCGCACGTCCTGATGAGCCATCGAGAACTGCGTGGCTTCGATCAGGCGCTTCATCGTGGCCTGCGGCAGCGTAAACTCCACCTCGCTCTGCCAGTCGTCCAGGTTCGGGAAGTCGCTGGCGGGCAGCGTGGAAAGTGAGAAACGGCTGCGGCCGGAGCGCACCAGCATCCTCTCACCGTCCAGGATCACCGTGATCTCTGCGCCTTCCGGCAGACCACGACAGATATCAAAGAATTTTCGCGCCGGTACGGTGGTGGCCCCCGGCTCATGGTCCTGGGTCAGCGCTACGCGGGCGACCATTTCCATTTCTAAATCGGTACCGGTCAGCAGCAGCGTACCCTCAGTGACCTGCAGCAGCAGATTACCAAGAATGGGCAGCGTCGGACGCCCGCCTAACGGGCTGCTAACTTGCTGTAAGGGTTTGAGTAAATGCTCACGTTCTACAATAAATTTCATAGTCAGGAAGATAATGTTCTGATTAGATTTGAGAAATCTTCTTTAATGTCGTGACTCTCTTCACGCAACTGCTCGATTTTACGGCAGGCATGTAACACCGTGGTGTGGTCACGACCCCCGAAAGCATCACCGATTTCCGGCAGACTGTGGTTGGTCAGTTCTTTGGCCATCGCCATCGCCATCTGGCGTGGACGGGCAACCGAACGGGAACGTCGCTTCGACAGCAGATCGGCCACTTTGATTTTATAATATTCAGCGACTGTCTTCTGGATATTATCAATGGTGACCAGCTTCTCCTGCAATGCCAGCAGATCGCGCAGCGCTTCGCGCACAAAATCGATGGTGATGGCACGACCGGTAAAGTTGGCGTTGGCGATCACGCGATTCAGCGCACCTTCCAGCTCACGAACGTTTGAACGCAGTCGTTTGGCAATAAAGAACGCGACCTCACCGGGCAGGCGAATGTCATTTTCGTCGGCTTTCTTCATCAGGATCGCTACGCGGGTTTCCAGCTCCGGCGGCTCGATCGCCACCGTCAGGCCCCAGCCAAAGCGTGATTTCAGACGATCCTCCACCCCGTTGATCTCTTTCGGATAACGATCCGAGGTCAAAATGATCTGCTGATTGCCTTCCAGCAGCGCATTAAAGGTGTGGAAAAACTCTTCCTGTGAACGCTCTTTATTGGCAAAGAACTGAATATCATCGATCAGCAGCGCATCGACCGAGCGGTAGTAACGCTTGAACTCTTCAATGGCGTTATTCTGCAGTGCTTTGACCATGTCCTGCACAAAACGCTCTGAGTGCATATAAACCACTTTCGCGTTTGGCTTGCGCGCCATAATGCCGTTACCCACCGCATGCAGCAGGTGCGTTTTACCCAGGCCTGTACCGCCATACAGGAACAAGGGGTTATAAGCGCCGCCGGGGTTATCTGCAACCTGACGTGCCGCCGCACGCGCCAGCTGGTTCGATTTACCCTCAACAAAGTTGTCAAAATTGTGCTTGGTATTCACATTCGAGCGATAAGACAGCTCTGCCGGTGCCGGCATGTTGTCCCAGCTTGGCCGCATCGGGGCAGGACGGCTGATGATACCCGGTGCGCTGGCATGAGCACTGGCCATTACCGGCTGGCTGATGGTCTGCGCGACCGGCTTACTGCCAACCTCAAAACGCAGCAATGGCACATTTGCCCCGCAAAAATCATTTAGCAGGGCATTGATATTATTCAGGTATTTATCCCGAACCCAATCGAGTACAAAACGGTTTGGTGCATACAAGGCCAGCGTATTGTCATTCAGTTCGGCCTGTAAGGGACGTATCCACATGCTAAATTCTGTGGCAGGTAGCTCATCCTGCAGGCGGGCAAGACACTGTTGCCAAAGCGTAAGTGACACGGCGGACTCCACTCGAAAAAATTCGATAAGATATAAAAGGCGCTGAAGCGATAATTTCATCATTGTTGACGCATGCCGATGAGACACATGCGAACCGCTATCCGCGGTTACTCCGCCCGTCCCCGACATTTTTCATGCTTGCGGGGTAGGATCCGACCCGGAGGATCGTCAGCGGAAGGGCGGATCATAGCGTAAAGCGCAGCAGAGATCTTCACTTTCTACACAGTTTTGATCCAATTTATCCACAGGCATCCACAGCGGGGATAAGTTTACGCCACCCTGAGCAAAAGGCATTCAGGATCGTCTGCATTCGTTGAAATTTAATGGCGGCGTCACGTTATTGCCGCAAACTCAATGTAACGGGATCGCAAGAAGATCCTGCGCGATCCTTGCGATTTTTAATGGACACCGTATAATTCTTGCCCCGGCGTGTGGCGCCATAGCCCTTTTGGCTGAAACAGTGAGTCACTACGGGCAATCAAGGCGCGCTTTTCACGCGAAGTAAATTGACTCTGGACTGTACAATTATTACAATCCCGCCTCTTTATTAAAGACACACTGAGGCGTCGGTCGTTTTTTCGGGCCAGATAACGCGTCACCAAGTGAAATTTTCCAAGTTTAGGTAGAAATCGCCATGAAACGCACTTTTCAACCGTCCGTACTGAAGCGCAACCGTTCACATGGTTTCCGTGCTCGTATGGCAAATAAAAATGGTCGTCAGGTTCTGGCACGTCGTCGTGCTAAAGGCCGTTCTCGTCTGACCGTTTCTAAGTAATAAAAGCTAACCGCTGAGTGGTTAAGCTCGCATTTCCCAGGGAGTTACGTTTGTTAACTCCCACTCATTTCACTTTCGTCTTCCAGCAGCCACAACGGGCTGGCACGCCGCAAATTACTATTCTCGGCCGCCTGAACGCGCTGGGGCATCCCCGCATCGGTCTTACCGTCGCCAAAAAACATGTTAAACGTGCTCACGAACGTAACCGGATCAAGCGATTGACCCGCGAAAGCTTTCGTCTGCGTCAGCATGAATTGCCCGCGATGGATTTTGTGATCGTAGCGAAAAAGGGTGTTGCCGATCTGGATAATAAGGCACTGACGGAAGCGTTGGAGAAATTATGGCGTCGCCATTGTCGCCTGGCTCGCGGGTCCTGATCGCGCTGATTCGCGTCTATCAACGCGTAATCAGTCCGCTGTTAGGGCCCCACTGCCGTTTTCACCCCACCTGCTCGCAATACGGTATTGAGGCATTGCGCAGGTTTGGGGTGGTAAAAGGGAGTTGGTTGACGATGAAACGCATATTAAAATGCCACCCCTTAAACCCGGGTGGCGACGATCCGGTGCCGCCACATAACCATTGATCCCAGAGAACATTAACGATGGATTCGCAACGCAATCTTTTCCTCATCGCTTTTCTGTTCGTGTCCTTTATGATCTGGCAAGCCTGGCAGACGGACCACGCTCCGCAGCCATTGCAGACCCAGACCACACAGAACACCAACAGCGCAGTCGGTGATGCCGCCAATCAGGGTGTCCCTGCCAGCGGACAGGGCAAAACGATCACCGTTAAGACTGATGTCCTGTCTTTGAACATCAATACTCGCGGTGGCGATATTGACCAGGCGTTATTGCTGACTTACCCGGACTCACTGGGTTCTGACAAGCCTTTCCAGCTGTTGGAAACCACGCCAGGCTTCCTGTATCAGGCGCAGAGCGGCCTGACCGGTCGTAATGGCCCGGATAACCCGGCGAACGGCGCACGTCCGCTGTATACCGCAGCTCAGGATCACTTCGAACTGGCTGAAGGCCAGAGCGAACTGCGTATCCCGCTGACCTTTACCGCTGAGAATGGCGCGACCTACACCAAGACCTTCGTGCTGAAGCGCGGTGAATACGCCATTAATGTCGATTATCAGATCAACAACGCCTCTCAGCAGCCGCTGGAAGTGTCGATGTTCGGTCAGCTGAAGCAGTCCATTGACCTGCCGAAGCATCGCGATACCGGCAGCAGCAACTTTGCCCTGCACACTTTCCGTGGTGCGGCTTACTCCAGCAGTGAGACCAACTACGAGAAGTACAAATTCGACAAAATCAGCGACAACGAAAACCTGAGCACCACCACCAACAACGGTTGGGTGGCGATGCTGCAGCAGTATTTCGCGACCGCATGGGTACCACAGACAGCAGGCATCAACACGCTGTACACCAGCAATCTGGGTAACGGTATTGCCGCCATTGGCTACAAGTCTGCGCCAGTGACCATCGCGCCGGGTTCCCAGCAGCAGCTGGCTGCCACCCTGTGGGTTGGCCCGGAAATTCAGGACAAGATGGCGGCCGTGGCCCCACACCTGGATCTGACCGTGGATTACGGCTGGCTGTGGTTTATTTCTCAGCCGCTGTTCAAACTGCTGAAATTCCTGCATACCTTTATCGGTAACTGGGGCTTCTCGATTATCGTTATCACCTTCATCGTTCGTGGCATCATGTACCCGCTGACCAAGGCGCAGTACACCTCCATGGCGAAAATGCGCATGCTGCAGCCGAAGATCCAGGCGATGCGTGAGCGTTTAGGCGACGATAAGCAGAAGATGAGTCAGGAGATGATGGCGCTGTATAAGGCGGAGAAAGTGAATCCGCTGGGTGGCTGTCTGCCGCTGGTTATCCAGATGCCAATCTTCCTGGCCCTGTACTACATGCTGATGGGCTCCGTTGAACTGCGTCATGCGCCGTTCGCACTGTGGATCCATGACCTGGCCGCACAGGACCCGTATTACATCCTGCCGATCCTGATGGGTATCACGATGTTCTTCATTCAGAAGATGTCGCCGACCACAGTGACCGACCCGATGCAGCAGAAGATCATGACCTTCATGCCGGTCATCTTCACCGTGTTCTTCCTGTGGTTCCCTTCAGGTCTGGTGCTGTACTACATCGTCAGTAACCTGGTGACCATTCTCCAGCAGCAGCTGATTTATCGCGGCCTGGAAAAGCGTGGCCTGCACAGCCGCGACAAGAAAAAAGCGTAACGCGTTTGATGTTGCGGGCTGACCGAAACAGAAGGTCAGCCCCTACAATGTCGGGGTCGCCCCGTGCTAACGGAACGAACAATGCTTACACTAAGGCGGTCATCATGACCGCCTTTTTTATTCCAAAAAGAGAATTCAATATGAGCCATAGCGATACTATCGTCGCACAGGCGACGCCTCCGGGCCGCGGCGGCGTTGGCATTCTGCGTGTTTCCGGCAGTAAAGCTGCCGACGTCGCACAGCTGCTACTGGGCAAACTGCCAAAGCCACGCTACGCCGACTACCTGCCTTTCCGCGACGCTGACGGCAGCACGCTCGACCAGGGTATCGCGCTGTGGTTCCCTGGCCCGAACTCATTCACCGGTGAAGACGTGCTGGAACTGCAGGGTCACGGCGGCCCGGTGATCCTCGATCTGCTGCTGAAGCGTATTGTCGCGCTGCCTGGCCTGCGTATCGCTAACCCGGGCGAGTTCTCCGAACGCGCCTTCCTCAATGACAAGCTGGACCTGGCCCAGGCAGAGGCCATTGCCGATCTGATCGATGCCAGTTCAGAGCAGGCGGCACGCTCGGCGGTCAATTCGCTGCAGGGCGTTTTCTCCGCCCGCGTTAATCATCTGGTGGAAGCACTTACTCACCTGCGGATCTTCGTTGAGGCTGCCATCGACTTCCCGGACGAGGAGATTGACTTCCTTTCTGACGGCAAAATCGAAGCACTGCTGCATCAGGTGATAGCTGACCTGGATAGCGTACGCGCTGAAGCACGCCAGGGTAGCCTGCTGCGCGAAGGGATGAAAGTGGTCATTGCCGGACGCCCTAATGCCGGCAAATCCAGCCTGCTGAACGCGCTGGCCGGACGTGAAGCAGCGATTGTCACCGATATTGCCGGGACCACCCGCGACGTGCTGCGTGAGCATATTCATATAGACGGCATGCCGCTGCATATAATTGATACAGCAGGGCTACGGGAAGCCGGTGACGAAGTTGAACGCATCGGCATCGAACGGGCATGGAATGAGATCGAACAGGCCGACCGCGTACTGTTTATGGTAGACGGTACCACCACCGGTGAAACAGCGCCTGCGGCAATCTGGCCGGACTTTATGGCCCGTTTACCGGCGGCGTTACCGGTTACCGTCGTACGCAACAAGGCGGATATGACCGGCGAAGTGCTGGGTCTTGAGGAAGTGAATGGTCACTCACTTATTCGTCTGTCAGCCCGGACCGGTGACGGCATTGATGTGCTGCGGGACCACCTGAAGCAGAGCATGGGCTTCTCCGGTAATATGGAGGGGGGCTTCCTGGCACGTCGTCGTCATCTGCAGGCGCTGGAGTTAGCAGCCACTCACTTACAACAGGGGAAAGACCAGTTGCTGGGTGCGTGGGCGGGGGAATTACTGGCTGAAGAACTGCGTCTGGCACAGCAGTCGCTGAGTGAGATCACCGGTGAGTTCAGTTCCGATGACCTGTTAGGCCGTATCTTCTCCAGTTTCTGTATAGGGAAGTAATCCGCCGGCAGGATCGCTCTTATCCACCAGCAATCTGTCCATAAACAGTGACAATAGTCCGAAAATGACCCTGAGAATGGAATCTCAGGTGAAATCAGGTAAGAATATTCTTACAATAGCAGTGATGATTATCCGACCATTTTCACGGAGCGACAGATGGCAAGTCATTTTGCACGTTGGGCTCTCGCCCAGACCAGACCCCGGGTACACCGACTTCCACATCCGATTGTAGAGTACGCCAGCAGATTCACAGAGAAGCGTCGTGCCCGCTATCTGGCCGCCCGTATCCTGCTGGCCGAGCTGATGCAGCGTGTATACGGGATGCCTGTTCTGCCAGAGCTGATCACCAGCGCCAGCGGACGCCCCTGCTTTGCCGATCAGGATCTTCCGGACTTCAGTTTTGCCTACGCCGGAAATATGGTCGGCGTAGCGTTAGCAGAGGAAGGAGGGCGTGCCGGGCTGGACATGGAAATTATTCGCGCGCACAGTCGCCAGACGATGGAGCATCATTTTGAATGCCTGTCGTCAGGGGAAAAGGCCTGGATCAATGCGCAGAACGACGCCATTGAAGCCTCCACTCAACTCTGGACGCTGCGCCAGAGCATTCTCAAGCTGACCGGGGAAGGCGAAGACGGGATCAACTCGCTGCGATTACATCCCGCATCGGGACGCCTGCGTTCGGTTACCTGGCCTGACATACAGGCGCTGTGTGACGTTGAGCCGTTACTGGTCTGGTCCTGCGCACTGTCGCCAGGCACCGACCGGCTGCGGCTGTGGGAATATAATCATGATAATGGATGGGAATCGCTGCGCGATTTTAATGTCTGCGCCCAAAATCTGGGGCCGCGCACGCTGCGACTGACCAGCCTGCCAACCGAAAAACAGCTTAACTATTCCTGAAGAGGATGCGGGTGGCCTTTCTGCCACCCGCCTGTTACATCAGTGCGCGTCGACGAAGGCGATTTTCAGCACGAACAGCAACGCCACCACCACCACGCACGGGCTGATTTCACGCCAGCGGCCGGTTCCCAGTTTCATCACACAGTAAGAGATAAAGCCCAGCGCAATCCCTTCCGTAATCGAGAAACTAAACGGCATCATTGCCGCAGTAACAAACGCCGGAACGGCTTCGGTCAGGTCGTCCCATTTCACGCGCGACAGGCTGGAGGTCATCAGCACGCCCACATAAATCAGCGCACCCGCTGCCGCGTAGGCTGGCACCATGCCTGCCAGCGGTGACAGGAACATCACCAGCAGGAACAGTACGCCCGTCACGACCGCCATTAATCCCGTACGGCCACCGACAGACACACCGGATGAGCTTTCGATATAGGCGGTGACGGAAGAGGTGCCGATAAAGGAACCGGCGACAGAGCTGATGCTGTCGACGTACAGCGCCTGCTTCATGCGGGGGAACTTGCCGTTCTCATCGGTCAGGCCTGCTTTATCCGTTACGCCAATCAGCGTCCCGGAGGAGTCAAACAGGTTCACCAGCATAAAGGAGAAGATAATCCCCGCCATGCCAATATTCAGTGAATCCTTGAGATTAACCTGCCCCAGCACCGAGGTCACCGCCGGAGGCGCAGAAAAGATCCCCGTGTACTTCACGTCACCGATGGCCAAGCCAATACCGGTGGTCACCACGATCGACACCAGCACCGCAGCATGGATATTGCGTGAGGCGAGAATCGCGATAATAAAGAAGCCCAGTGCGCCCAGCAGCACGCTGTGAGAGGTGAGGTTGCCCACCGACACCAGCGTCGCTTCATTGGCGACAATGATGCCTGCATTTTTCAGCCCCATCATGGCGATAAACAAGCCAATACCGGCGGTGATCCCCACCCGCAGGCTCAGCGGGATATTGGCGATCATCCAGTAGCGCACGCGGAAAATTGTCAGCAGCAGCAGCCCTACCGCTCCCCAGAAGATAGCACCCATACCGATCTGCCAGGAAATGCCCATCGCGCCAACTACCACAAAGGCAAAGAAAGCGTTCAGGCCCATCGCCGGCGCCAGGGCAACCGGCAGATTGGCTACCAGCCCCATCAAAATACTGCCAAAGGCGGCAATCAGGCAGGTCGTCACAAAGACGGCCTGGGTATCCATGCCAGCCACGCCCAGGATCTGCGGGTTAACAAAAACGATATAGACCATCGTCAGGAAAGTGGTGAAACCAGCAATCACCTCAGTACGTACGGTGGTGCCATGCTCCTGCAATTTAAAAATCCGTTGTAACAGACCGGGATTCGTCATTATGTGTTTCCAGAACGGAGAAAAGTTGTCGGCCGTTATCCTACCCCAAAATTCAGATTTTGGGATATTGATCACCCGGTTTTTTCGCAACCGATTGCGCTGTTTTTACCGTCTTATCTCTGCCGTTAACTGGAAAAGACACTTCACACGGCAAAAAACAGGGTTTGTACGATCAATAATCGAAATGCCCCCCTGCTTCACGCTACTATTCGGTATCAGCCCATCAGGACGCATAAGGAAGCAGGATGTCAGTGGAATGTATTTTTTTCGATTGTGACGGCACACTGGTCGACAGCGAAATGCTCTGTACGCAGGCGTACGTTAACACCTTCGCAGAGTTTGGCGCTTCGCTGTCGTTGCAGGAGATGTTCGAGAAATATAAAGGCGTGAAGCTGTATGACATCATCGCCGACGTCTGCCGGCAGCATCAGCTCACAACGCCCGTGGAGGTCCTTGAGCCAGCCTATCGCCGGGAAGTGGCCCGGTTGTTCGAGTTAGAGCTTAAACCGATCACCGGAGCTAAAGCGCTACTGGACAAGATCGGTGTAGCGATGTGTGTTGTCTCCAACGGCACGGTCCCCAAAATGGAGCATTCGCTTGGCCTGACCGGAATGCGTGCGTACTTTGGCGATCGTCTCTACAGCGGTTACGACATCGGACACTGGAAGCCGGAGCCGGAGCTGATGTACCACGCTGCCCGGCAGATGGGCGTTGCAATTGAGCACTGCATACTGGTGGATGACTCGGAAGCCGGGGCGAAGGCCGGCATCGCGGCCGGGATCCCGGTATTCTATTATTGCGTGGATGCCCATAACCCCCATATCGATCACCCGCTGGTAACGGTATTTAAGGATATGGCCGATCTACCCGGGCTCTGGCAGGCACGCGGCTGGCAGCTGACCCGCTGACGGCAATAGTATAGGCCGTAACGCCTTTACCTGTATTTTCAGGGCACACGGACGGGATTAAGACTCAATCCCGTCATTTTTATTGATATACCAGCGCAGTGACTTCAACAACAGGGAAGAGTGTTTGATCACTTTCCCCTCGGCAACCAACTGGAGAAGCAGGGTGCGTGTAATATAAATACTCTCTCCGCAGCTGTCCGCTAAATCCCGGGTTTTAGGCCAGACCTCAGGCTGCTGTAAGCCGCCCCCCTCTCCCCGACTGGATTCAATCTCGCCACAAATTAACGCTAACTGATGTAGCATTTCGCATTTTTTTTGCTCTACAGGTGTTTTCTTTATTTTCATATCAATCAACCCCCTATTACCCGGCGTCATAAAAGCATCAAGAGATGAATAAAAAAACAAGTAATCAGCAGCGTTAACAAACCGATATAATATAAAGCTAAATTTAATTATTCGACACGGTTTAGCCTTATTTCTGACATGATCATTTCATGCAGAAAAGACAGTAAACCATAGCTGTTGCCGTCCTTTATTTTTTCCAGCCTTTCTTCCATTTTCATCAGATTATGGTCATTGTTGACCTGATCGTCAGTCAAGGAGTGGTTACAGGCTCTTCTCATCAATGCTTCAATCAGGCTTTGCGGTAAGGGCCGGGGTTCACGGCCAAACTTAACAATATAACTGACCCCGGGTAAGGCATTTATCCTGGCAGTATTGATGAGGTCAGCATCAATTTTAACGAACAGATAAGGAGGAAACATCGGCTCAACACTGACTTTGATTCGCTGCGAACCGGCGCGTTTTTTTTCGCGCGTCATCATCGGACAAAAGGTGGTTATCCCGATTTTTTCCAGCGAATCCTCTGCCTGCTCCATACGCCCATACTTACAAAAAATTAAATACCAACCACTTACTGTCATGCAGCCTGTTCCTTCATTATCCTGCCCCATCAATATCAGCAGGCAGGCTCCGCCACAACCTGACCATTATCATGGCAAGACAGAGTACAAAAATATTTTAAATAGTGATGGTGAATAATGGCGATACTTGAGTATGGATGCGGGCACAGATCCGCCTCCGCTAAAAACAGTTCGCCACCTTGCGGGGTAAAGTTAACCAGTTTTTTTTAAGCTGTAAACAACAATAAATGGCTAAAAAGCGTAAGTGGTAACAACTTTTCGATATTTTATCGATATAGCATCAATAAAAGCGACCTGATCACCCACACGAATAGTAATAAGTAAAATAATGAGTCGCAAAAATTAATTACGCGCCATATTTGTTGCCATGTTTTTTTTTGTAAAAAATAAACAGGCAGGAGGAAGACCCCCCCATCAGGACAGGTGGGTGCATTAAATAACGCGTTCGCAGAGAAAGGGAGGAAAGTGTGAATACTGCCCGTGTCGTCCTGCGCGGTGTCCTCCCACACAGGACGACGGTCAGTCAGCCTATCGCACCCAGAGCGTCTTCGTTACCCTGCTTTTTCGGCAGCAGAAACAGCGTGGCAACGATATCCAGCAGATAGATCAGCGCCAGCAGGGTGATCGCCGCAGCAAACGACCACTGGCTCACCAGCAGGCCAATCACCAGCGGACCAAAGCCACCCACGCCACGCCCCAGGTTAAACAGGACGTTCTGCGCCGTAGCGCGGACTTTCACCGGATAAGTGTCAGAGATTAGCGCGCCATAGCCGCCAATCATTCCGTTAACAAACATCCCCATCAGCGCACCGGTAAACAGCATGATGGTCGGGTCACGCAGCTGTGCGTACACCACCACCATGACGACCGCCCCCATCTGATAGATCAGGAAGATTTTCCAGCGCGCAAAGCGATCAGCCAGCAGACCAAACAGCCAGATACCGAAGGTCATACCCACCACCGTCACCGCCGTCCACAATCCTGACTTTGTCAGGGAGAAGCCAAACGTGGTTGAGAGGTAACTGGGCATCCAGATCATCAGGCCGTAGTAACCAAAATTCTGCACGGAACAGAGGATAAAGATACCGATGCTGGCTTTTGTGGTGGCAGCATCCGCAAACAGCAGCTTAATACGGGCGGAGAATGACAGCCCCTGATTGACGTCCACGTGTTCGGTGAAGGTATCCGGCTCCCCCATACCCCGCCGGATAGCAAACGATGCCAGCGCAGGCAGCAGTCCGACCAGAAACATACCGCGCCAGCCGATAATATCCAGCAGGAGTGGGGTGATAAACGCCGCCATCAGCACGCCCAGCTGCCAGCCCATACCGACCCACGCTGAAGCACGGTTGCGCTTGTTAGCAGGCCAGACCTCGGCAATCAGCGCCATACCAATACCGAATTCACCGCCCAGCCCCATTCCGGCCAGAGTACGGTATGCCAGCAGATCCCAGTATCCCTGCGCCACCGCGCACAGCCCGGTAAAGACGGAAAACATCAAAATAGTGAAGGTCAGGACGCGGATACGGCCAAAACGGTCGCTGATATGGCCAAAAATGATGCCGCCCAGCACGGCCCCTATTAAGGTCCAGGTCACCAGAGAGCCAGCCTGTGAAGGGTTTAACGCCAGAGACAGGCTGATCGCCGGCAGCATAAAGCCGAGTATCAGCAGATCAAAGCCGTCCATTGCATAGCCACTGACCGCCGCAACCATCGCCTTTCCTGGCGTGACGCTGCGCTTATCCGGGGGGGAAACTGACATGGTTTTCTGACCTTTTCATAAGAATTTGGCCGCAAGTATAAGTATGACGGCGCGTGGTATCCAGACGAAAAACTCATGGGTCAGGGCAGGAGGGAAGGAAAGGCATGCCGCAAGCCGGCACGCCTCGGCAGAGCTTAACCCGGATTATTTTCGCCGCTGTCGTCCCCGGTCAGCAGTTTATCCAGCTGGTCGCCGCCCACATGACGGAAATCCTGGCCTTTGACGAAGTAGAAGATAATCTCGCAGATGTTCTGGCAGCGGTCGCCGATGCGCTCGATAGCTCGGGCACAGAACAGCGCCGTCAGCACGCTGGGGATGGTGCGCGGATCTTCCATCATATAGGTCATCAGCTGGCGGACGATGCCCTCATATTCCTGGTCAACCTTCTTATCTTCACGATAGATTTCCACTGCTGCATTGAGATCCATACGGGCGAACGCGTCCAGCACGTCGTGCAGCATCTGGATCGTGTGATGGCCCATAGACTCCAGGCTCACCAGCAGCGGCTGGTGCTGCTGGGTAAATTTTTCCAGCGCGGTACGACAGATTTTCTCGGCCACATCGCCAATGCGTTCCAGCTCGGAAATGGTTTTGATGATCGCCATCACCAGACGCAGGTCGCTGGCGGTCGGCTGACGCTTGGCGATGATGCGCACGCAGGCTTCATCAATCTCCACTTCCATCATATTGACCTTGTGGTCACCTTCGATCACCTTGTTCGCCAGCTCGCCATCCTGGTTGTGCATCGCAGTGATAGCATCCGTCAGCTGCTGCTCAACCATGCCGCCCATGGTCATCACCTGGGTGCGGATGTGCTCCAGCTCGGCGTTAAACTGGCCGGAGATATGTTTATTCAGGTTTAAGCTATCCATTGTATTCTCCAGTCAACTCAACCGTAGCGGCCGGTGATGTAATCTTCAGTTTGCTTCTGATGCGGCTTGGTGAACAGCGTGTCGGTATCGCTAAATTCTATCAGTTCGCCAAGGTACATAAACGCGGTGTGATCGGAACAGCGTGCGGCCTGCTGCATATTGTGCGTCACGATCACCACGGTGTAATCCTGTTTCAGCTCCGTAATCAGCTCTTCAATACGCCCGGTTGAAATCGGATCCAGCGCAGAGCAGGGCTCGTCCAGCAGCAACACCTCAGGGCGAATGGCAATACCACGGGCAATGCACAAACGCTGCTGCTGACCACCGGAAAGACTGTAGCCACTCTGGTGCAGCTTGTCTTTGGTTTCGGTCCACAGCGCCGCTTTGGTCAGCGCCCACTGGACGCGTTCGTCCATATCGGCACGGGACAGCTTTTCAAACAGACGTACGCCGAAGGCGATATTGTCATAAATCGACATCGGGAACGGCGTCGGCTTCTGGAAAACCATCCCGACGCGGGCACGCAGCAGGGCAATGTCCTGGCTGGCGGTCAGAATATTTTCACCATCCAGCAGGATCTCACCTTCAGCACGCTGCTCAGGGTAAAGTGAAAACATCTTGTTAAAGGTGCGCAGCAGGGTGGATTTACCGCAGCCTGATGGGCCGATAAACGCCGTCACCTGGTTTTTCGCAATATCCAGATTGATGTTTTTCAGCGCATGGAATTTTCCGTAATAGAAGTTCAAATCACGAACCTGAATCATCTTAGCGGAAGTATTAATCATTTTTCTCTCACTCAGTCCGCGCCGCTACCGCCGCGCTGCTCAATTAATGTTTGCTCTTGGCGAAGATCACGCGTGCCAGGATGTTCAGTAACAGTACGCACAGCGTAATAATCAGCACGCCCGCCCAGGCCAGACTCTGCCATTCGGCAAACGGACTCATGGCGAATTTAAAGATGGTCACCGGCAGGTTCGCCAGCGGCTGCATCATATCGGTGCTCCAGAACTGGTTCGACAGCGAGGTAAACAGCAGGGGAGCGGTCTCTCCGGCAATGCGGGCAATCGCCAGCAGTACCCCGGTCAGGATGCCCGATACGGATGCTTTCAGGGTGATCGCTGAAATCATCTTCCACTTCGGCGTTCCCAGCGCATAGGCCGCTTCACGCAGACTGTCCGGAACCAGTCTCAGCATGTTTTCTGTAGTACGGATGACTATCGGGATCTGCAACAGTGCAAGAGCAACCACCCCGGCCCAGCCGGAGAAGTGCTTCATCTGTGCTACCACGATGGTGTAAACAAACAGCCCCACCACAATCGACGGCGCAGACAGCAGGATATCGTTAATAAAGCGGGTGACTTCAGCCAGCCAGGATTTACGGCCGTATTCGGCCAGATAGATGCCCGCCATAATACCCAGCGGCGTACCAACGGCCGTTGACCAGAAGATCAACAGCCCGCTGCCCGCCAGAGCATTCGCCAGCCCACCGCCTGCCGTATTCGGTGGCGGGGTATTTTCGGTAAACAGCGACATCGTCATGCCATCAATACCGCGCGTGACGGTTGAAAACAGGATCCACACCAGCCAGAACAGGCCAAATGCCATTGTCAGTAATGACAGGGTGAGCGCAATGCGGTTTTTCATCCGGCGCCACGCCTGCATTTTGCGGCGTGAGGCTAACAGCGCATCACGCGACTGTAATTCCATCGTGGTCATGAACGTGCTCCTTCACTTTTCGCCAGGCGCAGGATCATCAGTTTCGAACAGGCCAGCACAATAAAGGTGATCACAAACAGGATCAGCCCCAGCTCCATCAGCGCAGCGGTATGCACCCCGGACTCAGCTTCAGCAAATTCGTTGGCCAGTGCAGAGGTAATACTGTTGCCCGGCATAAACAGCGATGCGCTGTCGAGCTGGTAGGTGTTACCGATAATAAAGGTCACCGCCATGGTTTCACCCAGCGCACGGCCCAGGCCCAGCATCACGCCGCCAATCACCCCATTCTTGGTGAAAGGCAGTACCACGCGCCACATCACTTCCCAGGTGGTGCAGCCGATGCCGTAAGCGGACTCTTTCATCATGACCGGTGTCTGCTCAAACACGTCGCGCATCACCGAGGCGATGTAAGGGATAATCATGATCGCGAGGATAATCCCGGCGGCCAGAATCCCGATACCAAAGGCCGGGCCGGAGAACAGCGTGCCGACAATCGGTACGTTAGCCAGTACGTCACCGACCGGCTGCTGGAAGTAGGTAGCGAACAGCGGGGCAAAGATAAACAGGCCCCACATGCCGTAAACGATGCTGGGGATCGCAGCCAGCAGTTCAATCGCCACGCCCAGCGGACGACGCAGCCAGTTCGGGGCCAGTTCCGTCAGGAACAGGGCGATACCGAAGCTCACCGGGACTGCGATAAGCAGGGCAATAATGGAGGTCACGACGGTACCGTAAATCGGCACCAGCGCACCAAACTGTTCGTTAGGGGCATCCCACTCTTTGTTCCACAGGAACGAGAAGCCAAATTTCTGGATACTCGGCCATGAGGAGATGATCAGGGAGACAATGATGCCGCCGAGCAGCAACAGCACAATCAGCGCAGCCAGTTTGACCAGTGCGCCGAAGATGATGTCACCCTGTTTTCCGGGGGCCTTGAATGCCGGCTTGGTTTCAGCCATAGAATTCTCGAGTCTGTTACTGCAGATACGTATCGGGCAAGGCTTGCCTGCCCATGGGGGTCATACGCACCACCTGCGGTGGTGCGTTACTGCCATCGCTTAGTACAGGGCTTTGCCAGAGCTGTCTTTTACGTCTTTTTTCCAGGCGCTACGGATCTGCTCGACCACTGAATCGGGCAGAGAAGCATAATCCAGGCTCGCGGTGGTTTTGCCGCCGTTTTTGTAAGCCCAGTCAAAGAACTTCAGGACAGCTGCACCTTTCTCAGCGTTAGCCTGCTCTTTGTGTACCAGGATATAGGTGGTGGAGGTGATTGGCCACGCGTTGTCGCCTTTCTGGAAAGTCAGGTCCTGAGCAAATGACTTGCTCCAGTCAGCCCCTTTCGCCGCATCGCTAAAGCTCTGCTCGCCAGGCTCAATGGCTTTGCCGTCCGCATCCACCAGCTTGGTGTACGCCAGGCTGTTCTGTTTAGCGTAAGCATACTCAACGTAACCGATGGAACCCGGCAGACGCTGAACGAAAGCGGCCACGCCGTCGTTACCCTTGCCGCCCAGACCGGTTGGCCAGTTCACGGTGCTGCCTTTACCAACTTTGCTGCTCCAGTCGCTGTTCACTTTGGACAGGTAGCTGGTAAACACGAATGACGTCCCGGAGCCGTCAGCGCGGCGCACCACGTTGATGTTGGAATCCGGCAGTTTCACGCCCGGGTTCAGCTTGACGATCGCCGGGTCATTCCACTTTTTGATGGTGCCCAGATAGATATCGCCCACGGTCTTGCCGTCCAGGGTCAGCTGTCCAGATTTGATACCAGGAATATTAACCGCCAGTACCACCCCGCCAATAACTGTCGGAAACTGGAACAGGCCATTTTTTTCTAAATCTTCGTCTTTCATCGGCGCATCTGAAGCACCGAAGTCTACAGTTTTAGCAATAATTTGCTTAACGCCGCCGGATGAACCGATACCCTGATAGTTAACCTGGCTGCCCGTTGCGGTGTTGTACTCTGCAGCCCACTTGTTGTATACCGGTGCCGGGAAGGTCCCGCCTGCGCCGGTCAGGTTGGTCGCGGCCATGGCAGAAACGGCGCTGAGAGACAGGGTTACTGCGACGAATTGAGCCAGGGTTTTGTGCATCAGTGTCATGTTCCCTCCACGGGATTAAAAAGTCAGGCCAGTTGCCGTGTTTGTCTATAGCCAAAATAATTCGGGTTGCAGGAAGGCGGCAAATGATCGAATCCCGATGCGCTTACCGTTGTAAGTGATTCGGGTGAGCGAATGTAGCCAACGCACCTGCAGCTTGAAGTATGAAGGATATAATTATGATTGCTGCTGGAGGCAAAATAGGACAGTTTGGTGACAGTAAAATGTACGAAATATGACACTTTTGTGACACACCCCAGCGAAATATTCATCATCGTAAGATTGTCTGCCTGCTCCCGCGACAGGCTTTTAATGCGATCACACTTCCTGCCGCTGCGCTGATTTTCCACGGTGCTACTTTTGCCCTTCCACAGGACAGGAGATAACCACCATGAAAATAACGGCTGCGGTCATCAACCACGTCAATGCCCCCTATCAGCTGGAGCCACTGGAGCTGACGGCCTTACGCGACGATGAGGTGCGGGTAAAAGTCGTCGCCTCCGGGATCTGTCATTCCGACGAAGCGCTACGCGTGGGTGATGAAGAACATTTTTTTCCGGGCGTACTGGGCCACGAAGGATCCGGTATCGTTGAGGAGGTGGGCCGCTCGGTGAAAGGGGTAACGACGGGCGATCACGTTGTGATGTCTTACGCTTACTGCGGTTGCTGCGATCGGTGCCGTCAGGGCCAGCCCTCTCACTGCCAGCACTGGGGAATGCTTAACGCCGGAGGGTTCCGTACCGATGGCAGCGCCGTGTTGCTGAAGCCCGACGGCGGCAAGGTGTCTACGATGTTTTCACAGTCCTCTTTCGCCACTCACACCCACACCCGCCTCAATAACCTGATCGTCGTGGATAAATCAGCAGACCTGCGTCTGGTGGCCCCGCTGGGCTGTGGGTTGTTAACGGGTTCAGCGACGGTATTCAACGGACTGAAGCCACAGCCCGGTTCAGACATTGCGATTTTTGGCACCGGTGCGGTTGGCATGGCGGCGATCATGGCGGCGAAAATTGCCGGATGCCGGCACATCATCGCGATTGATATCCATGATACCCGCCTGTCGCTGGCGCGCGAACTGGGTGCGACCGATATCCTCAACAGCAGCAAAGAGGAGGTGGTCAGCGCTATTGCCAGCCTCACCCAGGGCAAGGGGGTCAATTACGCCATCGACACCACCGGCCTGTCAGCGGTGATGAAAAGTGCGCTGGATGCGCTGGCGACGGGCGGCACGCTGGTCCCACTTGCCGTCACACGTCACGATCTAACCTTTAATCCGATGCGCAGCCTGGTGGCGTCCAGCAGGCGAGTGGCCGGGATACTGATGGGGAACGCCATTCCTCAGGTCTCCGTGCCGAAGCTGATTGAGTGGCATCAGCGTGGGTGGTTCCCGTTTGAGAAGTTAGTGAAATACTATGACTTTGCCGACATCAATCAGGCAAGAGCGGACTCCGCCAGCGGCGTCACCATCAAGCCCGTGCTGATCGTCGATAAAGGCTACCGGATATAAAGGAGCAGGCGCCATGGATGCGAAAGCAAAAGGGGAATTACTCGAGATTTTCCACCAGCAGAAAGCTCTCTTTTTATCCGGTATCACCCGGGACAATGTGTTTAAAAAAAACCAGCTGCGAAAACTGAAAAGCGCGCTGCTGGCCCACAAAGAGGCAATCTGCCAGGCGATGTGGGCCGATCTCGGCCGCAGTGAAACGGGCGTGGAACAGGCAGAGATCGTGCCGCTAATGAATGAAATCAGCTGCGCCCTCGACCATCTTGATGAATGGGCCCTTGAGAAAAAGGTACCGACACCGCCGTCTCTGGGCAACAGTGAAAGCTTTATTACACGGGAGGGCTATGGTGTTAACTATATCATCGGGCCGTTTAACTACCCGCTACTGCTCAGCTGTTGCCCGCTGATTGGTGCCATTGCCGGCGGCAACACTGCCATCATTAAGCCCTCTGAAGCCACACCGGCCACCGCCACCGTGATTGAAAAGATCATCAGTCGCACCTTTGCATCGAACTACATCCATGTCTGCCAGGGGGCAAAAGAGGAAAATGAATTCCTGCTGACACTGCCGTTTAATCTGATTTTCTTCACCGGCAGCCCAGCGGTGGGGAAAGTGGTGATGGCCGCCGCCGCCAGGCATCTCACCCCGGTACTGCTGGAGCTGGGCGGTAAATGCCCGGCGATTGTGCTGGAAGATGCCAACCCGGAATTAGTGGTGTCTGAGCTGATCGCCAGCAAGCTGATTAACAGCGGTCAAACCTGTGTGGCACCGGATTATCTGTATATCGACAGGCAGATTAAACCGCAGATTGTCAGTCATCTGTGCAGGGTGCTGAACGGCCAGTTTGGGATAGCGGGCAGTAACGGCAGGATTGTCTCTGATGCAGCATATGCGCGCCTGGAAAACATCCTCGCCCGTAGCGAGGGGGAGATCGTCTGGCGCGGAAGGTCGGATAAAGCACAGCGCTTTTTTGGCCCTGCGGTCGTGGATAACGTCAGCTTTGATGACAGCACCATGCAGGATGAGCTATTCGGCCCAATCTTCCCTGTGCTGACGTTCGACAGCGAACAGGACATTGCGACGCATATCAATACGCACCATCCGCAGCCACTGGCGGCGTATGTTTTTTCGCGCGACACTGACCGCGCACGCGCCATCATTGACGCCATTCCATCGGGAGATGCCGGGATCAACGCGCTGCTGCTTCATGCCGCTTCCCCTTATCTGCCTTTTGGCGGCGTGGGTGGCTCCGGGATGGGCTGTTATCACGGGGAGTTTTCTTACCAGGCTTTTACGCATCCGAAGTCACTACGCGTAAAAAAACAGGGTAGCGATGGTCAGGCAGCATCTCCGTCTGCCTGACCATCGCCACACTCAAGGGCCACCCCGCCCGGGGCTTCGCCTTACCGATGCCTGACCTCTTTTTCCCGTCAGGCTACTTAACCTTCTTTTCTGCCAGCGCATTCGCAATCGCGTTAAACATCAGGGAGGCTTCAAGCGGCTGCTTATTTGCCGCCGGCTCGGCCTGAGGCCAGGTCGACCACTGAACAATCACCAGTTTCTGCTGCTGATCGATGGCGATCATCTGACCAAAAATACCCTCAGCCGACAGTGCTTTATCGCGGGTTAACCCGTCAACAGGGCTCGCTTTTTTGGTGCTCAGCGGTACGCTGCTGTTCCACCACTGATAACCGAACTGGCCGTGAGGATAATCGGCCGTCACTGAGTTTTGCGCACGGGTCCAGCGTGTGGCCTCTTTTATCCAGCCATCGGGCAGGGTTTTAGTACCATCAGGCAGAACACCCTTGTTCATGACGAACAGCCCAAACTTGCCCCAGTCTTCAAGGGTGGCATTAAACCCGTGAGCACCGACGTCGTGTTTGCCGGGCAAGTAGCTGTGCCAGACACCATCATTCACCATGCCGTAAGGCTGCCAGATAGTGTCCTGCAGATAGCGGGCCAGCGTTTCACCAGTGGCTTTTTCCAGCGTGTCACCTAATACCCAGGCTCCGCCAGACGAGTAAGACCAGATCTGGCCAGGTCTGGCACAGGCTTTGCGCTGAGGATCCAATATCAGCTTGCTGACGCACGCATAGGTGTCCTTGCCCGCTTCACACTGCGTCAGCCGGGCAAAATCAGAGCTCGGGTCTGTGTAGTCCTCATTCCACGTCACCCCTGATGTGTGCTGTAACAGGCTGCGCAACGGTACATGCTCCCAGGCCGTACCGCGCAGGGCAGGATTGTATTTACCGGCTTCATCATCCAGCGAGGCAATTTTACCCTGCTTCAGGGCTACCCCCACCAGCGTTGACACCACCGATTTACCGACAGAGCGTGACGTCCAGAGCGTGGTTTTTGTATTGCCTTTGCCATAATAGTCCCAGACGATTTTACCGTTTTTAATCACCATAAAACCGGTCACGTTGTTACGCTTAAGGTAGTTCGTCAGCCTGTACTGATGTCCCCGAAAGGTAAAGGTGACGCGGGAGAGATCCTGACGGGCAACCGGTAACGGTGCGGGTTTACCTGCTCTGAAGATATCCCCCGGATAGGATCGATAGTCGTTACGGAAACCAATAACACGCTGGTCAGGCGTCCAGGTGAGCATATTTTTTACGTCGGGCAGGGTTTTATCCAGCGGGGTCGGGCAGGTGGTCAGGGGAACCGGGCAGGCCGCGCTGGCGGTAGCAGCGATACCCGCCGTCACCGCGCACAGCACCATCAGAACCCCTCCGGCTTTACTCTTTTTCATCCTCTTCCCTTAAAATCAGATGTGGGTGTTCATCTTAAAGAAAGCGAATAGGGATATTTGGACAAAAAAAGTCCGGCATACTGTTTGTTACAGTAATGCCGGACTGTTGTGCGGGGTAGCGGTACGGAATGCCGGATTATTCTACCGTAACAGATTTCGCCAGGTTACGCGGCTGATCCACGTCGGTGCCTTTGATCAGGGCAACGTGATAGGACAGCAGCTGTAACGGCACGGTGTAGAAAATCGGTGCTATCACGTCTTCCACGTGCGGCAGAGGGATAATGCGCATGCCTTCGCTGTTGGTAAAACCGGCATCAATATCGGCGAAGACATACAGCAGGCCGCCACGGGCACGCACTTCTTCAATATTCGACTTCAGTTTTTCCAGTAGCTCATTGTTCGGTGCCACCACAATCACCGGCATATCCGCATCGATCAGTGCCAGCGGCCCGTGCTTCAGTTCACCGGCTGCGTAAGCTTCCGCATGAATGTAGGAGATCTCTTTCAGCTTCAGCGCCCCTTCCATCGCGATCGGATACTGATCGCCACGGCCCAGGAACAGCGCATGATGCTTGTCAGAGAAATCTTCCGCCAGCGAGGCAATCAGCTCATCCTGCGACAGCATTTGTTCGATGCGGCTTGGCAGCGCCTGCAGGGAGTGCACGATGTCATGCTCCACCTGCGGATCGACGCCTTTCAGGCGGCCTATTTTGGCCACCAGCATCAGCAGTACCGTCAGCTGGGTGGTGAACGCTTTCGTGGAGGCGACGCCAATCTCAGTACCCGCTTTGGTCATCAGCGCCAGGTCTGACTCACGCACCAGTGAGGAACCAGCGACGTTACAGATGGCCAGCGAGCCGAGATATCCCAGCTCTTTTGACAGGCGCAGTGCCGCCAGCGTGTCCGCCGTTTCTCCCGACTGAGAAAGGGTGATCAGCAGGCTGTTTTTACGCACCGCAGATTTGCGATAACGGAATTCAGAAGCAATCTCGACATCGCAGGGTACATTGGCCAGTGACTCAAACCAGTAACGCGAAACCATACCGGAATTGTAGGAAGTGCCACAGGCAACGATCTGAATATGTTCCACGTTTGCCAGCAGGGTATCTGCCTGCGGCCCCAGCTCGGAAAGGTCAACTTCGCCGTGGCTGAAGCGACCGCTCAGGGTATTTTTAATGGCGACCGGCTGCTCGTAGATTTCTTTCTGCATGTAGTGACGGTAAACGCCTTTATCGCCGGCGTCATACTGAGCAGTAGATTCGATCTCTGCCCGCTTCACCTGCGCACCGCTGCGGTCGAAGATACTCACATCACGGCGGGTAATTTCCGCAATGTCGCCCTCTTCCAGGTAGACAAAGCGGCGGGTAACCGGCAGTAACGCCAGCTGGTCAGAAGCAATAAAGTTTTCACCCACACCACGGCCAATCACCAGCGGGCTGCCGGAGCGGGCCGCAACAACCGTCGACGGATCGCGGCTGTCCATAATGACCATACCGTATGCGCCGCGCAGTGCAGGGATCACGCGCTGCACAACCTCACGCAGTGAACCGCCCTGCTTTTGCTCCCAGTGGACCAGATGCGCCACCACTTCGGTGTCGGTTTCAGAGGCAAAGGTATAGCCACGGCTGACAAGCTGCTCACGCAGCGGTTCGTGATTCTCAATAATCCCGTTATGCACGATAATGATCTGCTCAGAGATATGCGGATGCGCATTCGCTTCCGACGGCTCTCCGTGGGTAGCCCAGCGGGTATGGGCAATACCCGTGCCCCCGACCAGAGCGGTAGTCTCTGCTGCTTCAGCAAGGTTTTGTACCTTACCAAGGCGGCGAAGGCGGGTGGCATGACCCTGATGATCAACCACGGCAAGCCCCGCAGAGTCATAGCCCCGATACTCCAGACGACGCAACCCTTCAAGCAGGATTTCCGCAATATCACGCTGCGCTACAGCACCAACAATTCCACACATAGTTAATTTCCTGACATGATGCCGTTCAGCGGCATCAGCGTTGTCTTCTGACCTGAATATTCCGGTAATACGCTCATTCATTCAGGCGGCACGTCCGTGACGTCCCTGCAGCACAGAAAATCCTGTGCCTGGATAAACGGGTGCAGTCAGCGCCTGTCCGCCTGAAAGATAATGCGTTATTCCGGTTCCCCGAGCCTTGTAGAGTGGGGATTATTTTTATGTTTACTGCCTTTTTACCGGCTGAAATCGTGTTCAACCTGATGAAAACTTACTTTTTCTTAACCGGGCGCTGCCAGCCGGTATTCAGTTGCTGCTCTTTACGGTTATACGCCAGACCTGCCGACGGGACATCTTTCATAATGGTCGTCCCGGCCGCAATGGTGGCTCCCGCCGCCACGGTCACCGGAGCAATCAGCTGGGTATCCGAGCCGACAAATACGTCATCACCGATGATCGTTTTCGATTTATTGATGCCGTCATAATTACAGGTAATGGTACCGGCACCAATATTGACGTTTGCCCCAATCTCCGCATCACCGAGATAGCTCAGGTGGCCTGCTTTCGAGCCTTTACCCAGTCGGGCCTTTTTCATCTCGACAAAGTTACCGACGTGCGCCCCTTCGGCCAGTTCACTGCCCGGACGCAGGCGGGCAAATGGCCCGACAGTACAGCCCGGAGCCAGCTGCGCATCTTCAATGACGCTGTAAGGGCTGATCACGCTGTCATCAGCAATCACGCTGTTTTTAATCACGCAACCGCTGCCGATCCTGACGCGATCGCCCAGCGTCACGTTGCCTTCAATAATGACATTGGTGTCGATAATCACATCACGGCCATGCACCAGCTCCCCCCGCAGGTCGAAGCGTGCCGGATCCCGCAGCATCACCCCGGCCAGCAGCAACTTTTCTGCCTGCGCGGCCTGGTAAACACGCTCCAGCGTCGCCAGCTGTAGGCGGTTGTTCACGCCGTCAGTTTCCGTCACGCGTGAAGGATGCACCGCATTGATCTGGCGGCCTTCCTGATGGGCAAGGGCAATAATATCGGTGATATAATATTCACCTTGGGCATTATTGTTGTTCAGCTTACTGAGCCAGCGTTTAAGATCGGCACCATTGGCCACCAGGATGCCAGAATTAATCTCAGTGATGAGCATCTGTTCTGGCGTAGCATCCTTATGTTCAACGATGCCCACGACCTGACCCTGTTCACGAATGATGCGCCCGTAACCGGTTGGGTTATCGAGGATGACCGTCAGCAGGCCAATGCCGCCCTCCGGCTTCGCCATCTGTAAACGGCTCAGTGTCTCTACAGAGATCAGCGGCACATCGCCGTACAGCATCAGAATGTCTTCGTCATCGGCAAAACAGGGCGCTGCCTGCTGCATTGCATGACCGGTACCCAGCTGCTCGGACTGAAGCACCCAGTTAAGCGAGTCATCATTGAGTGTACTTTTAAGAAGATCGCCTCCGTGGCCATAAACCAGATTAATGCGCTGCGCATTAAGCGCTTTTGCCGCATCAATCACGTGCTGAACCATCGGTTTGCCTGCCAGCTCGTGCAGCACTTTTGGCAGTTCGGAATACATTCGGGTTCCTTTACCGGCGGCAAGGATCACCACGCTCATCGGGCGGTTTGACATAGACATCCTGACTAATTCTGAGTTAAACGAAGTTAAGCGGTTTAAGGGTGTAATTACTACATATTTTTCGGCAAAAAACATCTTCAACCGCCCCTCTCAGTGCAGTTTTTTCGCCGTTTAAAAGCGGGCGTTTTAAGTTCATCGCTCCGGTTCTGCAGTATTAAACCGAATATGCGCAGCGTAAAAAAAAGGGGGGGGAGAGATTCCTGCATGGGTAGCCTCATGGTCTGGTGCTGTTCAGGAGGTGAGGGGATCTGGCGATGGTGGCGTGTGCGACGGGTCTATCGCAGGGAAGCTGACAACCACGGGTGACTGAGGTGAAGCATAAAAAAATGCCAGTCAGTTTCCTGACTGGCATTTTACTGTTTAAACCTGAATTACATCGCTTTACGGGTTAACTCGATCACACGCAGTTTGGCGATCGCTTTAGCCAGTTCCGCAGACGCCATAGCGAAGTCAACGTCACCGTGAGAGCTGTTCATATGCTCTTCGGCTTTGCGTTTCGCTTCCAGCGCGCGAGCTTCATCAAGATCGCTGCCGCGGATCGCTGTGTCAGCCAGTACGGTGACCGCACCAGGCTGCACTTCCAGTACGCCGCCAGAGAGATAAATCACCTCTTCGTCGCCGTGCTGCTTAACGATGCGAATCATACCAGGCTTAATGGCGGTCAGAAGCGGGGCATGATTTGGGCGAATACCCAACTCACCTTCGCTACCTGAAACCTGGATGCTCTGCACAGTGCCTGTGAACATTTGCAGTTCTGCGCTGACAACGTCCAGGTGAAAAGTCATAGCCATTGTTAACCTCCTGAGAAACCAGAATTACAGTTTCTTCGCTTTTTCCACGGCTTCTTCGATAGAACCCACCATGTAGAAAGCCTGCTCTGGCATATGGTCGAATTCACCTTCCATGATGCCTTTAAAGCCACGGATGGTATCTTTCAGCGACACGTATTTGCCCGGTGAACCAGTGAAGACTTCTGCCACGAAGAACGGCTGGGACAGGAAGCGCTGCATCTTACGAGAGCGTGCTACCACCAGTTTGTCTTCTTCTGACAGTTCGTCCATACCCAGGATGGCGATGATGTCTTTCAGTTCCTGATAACGCTGCAGCAGTGACTGAACGCCACGTGCAGTGTCATAGTGTTCCTGACCAACAACCAGTGGATCCAGCTGACGGCTGGTAGAATCCAGTGGGTCAACCGCCGGGTAGATACCCAGGGAAGCGATCTGACGGCTCAGTACCACGGTTGCATCAAGGTGCGCAAAGGTGGTGGCTGGTGACGGGTCAGTCAAGTCATCCGCAGGGACGTAAACGGCCTGTACAGAAGTGATTGAACCGGTTTTGGTTGAGGTGATACGTTCCTGCAGAACGCCCATCTCTTCCGCCAGCGTTGGCTGATAACCTACCGCAGAAGGCATACGACCCAGCAGAGCGGAGACTTCCGTACCAGCCAGGGTATAACGATAGATGTTATCGATGAACAGAAGTACGTCACGACCTTCGTCACGGAACTTCTCAGCCATAGTCAGGCCGGTCAGCGCAACGCGCAGACGGTTTCCTGGTGGCTCATTCATCTGGCCATAGACCAGGGACACTTTATCGATAACGTTGGAGTCGGTCATTTCGTGGTAGAAGTCGTTACCCTCACGAGTACGCTCACCTACGCCCGCAAATACCGAGAAACCTGAGTGCTCTGCCGCGATGTTACGGATCAGCTCCATCATGTTTACGGTTTTACCCACACCGGCACCACCGAACAGTCCCACTTTACCGCCTTTGGCAAACGGACACATCAGGTCGATAACCTTGATGCCGGTTTCCAGCAGTTCCTGAGAGTTAGACTGATCTTCGTATGAAGGTGCTGCGCGGTGAATTGCCCAACGCTCTTCTTCGCCGATGTCGCCTTTCATATCGATTGGCTCACCCAGCACGTTCATGATACGGCCCAGTGTTGCCACACCAACAGGTACTTCGATCGGGTGCTTCAGGTCAACCGTTTCCAGGCCACGCTTCAGGCCATCGGAAGAACCCATGGCGATGGTACGAACCACGCCGCCGCCCAGCTGCTGCTGAACTTCCAGCACCAGACGAACATCACCATTTTTAACCTCAAGGGCGCTGTACACTTGTGGTACTGCGTCCTGAGGGAATTCGACGTCAACTACGGCGCCGATTACCTGGACAATCTTTCCAGTAGCCATCTTGAATCCTCTACCTAATTCGTTTATACCCCGCCCGCATGAAACGCAGCAGGGTATACCTGGTTAAACCGCGGAGGCCCCACCGACAATCTCGGTAAGTTCCTGGGTGATGCTGGCCTGACGAGCCTTGTTGTATACCAACTGCAGCTCTTTGATCAGGTTTCCGCCGTTATCGGTCGCGGCTTTCATCGCCACCATTCGCGCGGCCTGCTCGCTGGCCAGGTTTTCAACAACACCCTGGTAAACCTGAGACTCGACGTAGCGACGCAGTAATGTGTCCAGCAGCGCTTTCGGATCGGGTTCATACAGATAATCCCAGGTACTCTTCTTCACAACGCCTTCCGCATCATCTGCTGGCGGTAACGGCAGCAGCTGTACGATCTGTGGAGACTGAGACATGGTGTTGATAAATTTGTTGCTGACAATGAACAGCTTGTCGAGACGGCCTTCATCGTAAGCTTGCAGCATCACTTTGACCGGGCCAATCAGGTCAGACAGGGCAGGTTTATCGCCCATACCGTTTACCTGAGCAACAATGTTGCCACCGACAGAACTGAAGAATGACAGACCTTTAGAGCCAATAATCGCCAGATCGCTCTCGACGCCTTTATCAGCCCAGGCTTTCATATCCGCCAGCACTTTTTTGAACAGGTTAATGTTCAAACCACCACACAGCCCGCGGTCGGTAGATACGACCAGATAGCCAACGCGTTTAACGTCACGCTCTTCCAGGTATGGGTGCTTGTATTCCAGATTACCTAACGCAATGTGACCAATCACTTTGCGCATGGTCTCTGCATAAGGACGGCTGGCCGCCATGCGTTCTTGCGATTTACGCATTTTGGAGGCGGCGACCATTTCCATCGCTTTGGTGATCTTCTGCGTATTTTGCACGCTGCCGATCTTACTACGTATCTCTTTTGCGCCGGCCATAAGCTTCTCCTCAAAGCCTTGCGGCCTGCCCCCGAAAGGACAGGCCGCCAGACATTACCAGGACTGGGTTGCTTTAAACGTTTCGAGGAGGCCTTTCAGCTTCTCTTCGATTTCGCCGTTATAGTTACCAGACTGGTTGATATCAGCCATCAGCTCTGCGTGATCGCGATCGGCAAATGCCAGCAGTGCCGCTTCGAAGCTACCGATTTTCGCCAGTTCGACGTCATTCAGGAAGCCGCGTTCAGCAGCAAACAGTACCAGACCCTGCTGTGCGACAGACATCGGCGCATACTGTTTCTGTTTCAGCAACTCGGTCACTTTCTGACCATGGCTTAACTGTTTGCGGGTGGCTTCATCCAGATCGGATGCGAACTGAGAGAACGCAGCCAGTTCACGATACTGTGCCAGCGCGGTACGAATACCACCGGACAGTTTCTTGATGATCTTGGTCTGAGCAGCACCACCAACACGAGATACCGAAATACCCGGGTTAACCGCCGGACGAATACCGGAGTTAAACAGGTTGGTTTCCAGGAAGATCTGACCATCAGTAATCGAAATTACGTTGGTTGGAACAAACGCAGAAACGTCACCCGCCTGGGTTTCAATGATAGGCAGCGCAGTCAGTGAACCGGTTTTACCTTTAACTTCACCGTTAGTGAAACGCTCAACATAGTCGGCGCTCACACGAGAAGCACGCTCCAGCAGACGGGAGTGGAGGTAGAACACGTCGCCAGGGAAGGCTTCACGGCCTGGTGGACGACGCAGCAGCAGAGAAACCTGACGGTAAGCAACAGCCTGTTTAGACAGGTCATCGTATACGATCAGTGCGTCTTCACCACGGTCACGGAAATATTCGCCCATCGCGCAACCGGCATACGGTGCCAGGTATTGCAGTGCAGCAGACTCTGATGCGGTCGCAACCACAACGATGGTGTTAGCCAGCGCGTTGTGTTCTTCCAGCTTACGTACCACGTTAGCGATAGTAGAGGCTTTCTGACCGATAGCGACGTACACACATTTGATGCCTGAGTCGCGCTGGTTGATGATCGCATCGATCGCCATCGCGGTTTTACCGGTCTGACGGTCACCGATGATCAGCTCACGCTGGCCACGGCCGATTGGAATCATTGCATCGACAGATTTGTAGCCGGTCTGTACAGGCTGGTCGACTGACTGACGATCGATAACGCCAGGTGCAATCACTTCGATCGGTGAGAAACCGTCGTTGTCGATTGCGCCTTTACCATCGATAGGTGCACCCAGGGTGTTCACCACGCGACCTAACAGGCCACGGCCAACCGGTACTTCCAGGATACGGCCAGTACACTTCACCTTCATACCTTCGGCGAGGTCAGCGTATGGGCCCATCACCACTGCACCTACAGAGTCACGCTCCAGGTTCAGTGCGATTGCGTAACGGCTGCCCGGCAGGGCAATCATCTCACCCTGCATCACATCGGCCAGGCCGTTGACGCGGATGATACCGTCACTTACAGAAACGATAGTACCTTCGTTGTGAGCTTCGCTCACTACATTGAACTGAGCAATGCGCTGCTTGATCAGTTCGCTGATTTCGGTGGAATTCAGTTGCATATGCTCCAGTCCCCTTAAGACTGCAAGACGTCTGCGAGGCGTTCAAGACGACCGCGTACGCTGCCGTCAATGACCATATCACCCGCTCGGATGATTACGCCCGCCATTACAGACTTATCAATTTTGCAATTCAGCTTAACTTTGCGTGACAGACGTTTCTCCATCGCGCTGCTGATTTTGGTCAGCTGTTCGTCGCTCAATGCTGTGGAAGAGATAACTTCAACCTCAGCGGTCGCATCATGTGCGGCACGCAGTTGGATGAACTGTTCCAAAACATCGGCAAGCGCCGGCAAACGTTTGTTTTCAGCCATCACCTTAATCAGGTTCTGACCGGCTTCGTCGAGTTGGTCACCACAGATTGCGATGAACGCTCCAGACAACGCTTCCGGCGCCAGAGCGCCGGAAAGAAGTTCGGATACCTGTTCATTGCCAGCCACTTCGGCGGCAAACGCCAGCATTTGCTGCCAGCGATCGATACTTTGATGTTCAACCGCAAAGTCAAAAGCGGCTTTAGCGTAGGGGCGAGCTACGGTAGTAAATTCAGACATCAGCCCCTCCCTTACAGTTCAGCGACCAGTTTATCAACGATGTCGCTGTTAGCAGCTTCATCCACGGAACGTTCAATGATTTTCTCGGCGCCGGCAACAGCCAGCATCGCGACCTGCTTGCGCAGCTCTTCACGTGCACGTTTGCGTTCGGCATCAATTTCTGCCTGCGCCTGAGTGACGATCTTGCTACGTTCCTGCTCAGCCTCAGCTTTCGCTTCGTCCAGGATCTGCGCACGGCGTTTGTTCGCCTGCTCGATGATGACCTGAGCGTCTTCTTTCGCTTTCTTCAGCTGATCGGTCGCATTAGCCTGCGCGAGATCCAAATCTTTCTTGGCACGTTCAGCGGAAGCAAGGCCTTCGGCAACTTCTTTCTGGCGCTTTTCGATAGCGGCCATAAGCGGCGGCCATACGTACTTCATGCAGAACGCTACAAACAGGATGAACGCGATAGCCTGGCCGAGGATTGTTGCGTTAATGTTCACAGCACAATGCCTCTTGTTAAGTTAACGTTTTCTGCCGCTGTCACTAACAGCGGCAGAAGCCGTTCATCGCCATACTGACACAGCGATGAACAAACGGTTTTACGCGACAGCAAACATCACGTACAGACCCAGACCAACAGCGATCATCGGGATTGCATCCACCAGACCCATTACAACAAAGAACTGCGTACGCAGCAGAGGAATCAGATCCGGTTGGCGTGCGGCGCCTTCCAGGAATTTGCCTCCGAGGATGCCGATACCGATCGCAGCACCGATTGCCGCCAGGCCCATCATCACAGCGGCAGCCATGTACAGCAGATCCATATTCAGGTTTTCCATGACAGTCTCCAGTTTGTTTCAGTTAAAACGCAGTAGTGTTGAGAAAAAAATCAATGTTCTTCAGATGCCATCGACAGATAGACAATCGTTAAGACCATGAAAATGAAAGCCTGCAACGAGATGATCAGTATGTGGAAAATGGCCCAAGGCACATTCAGAATCCACTGTGACCACCACGGCAACAGACCGGCAATCAGGATAAAAATCAATTCCCCCGCATACATGTTTCCGAACAGTCGCAGACCCAGGGATACCGGTTTGGACAGCAGGCTCACACCTTCCAGAATCAGGTTGATCGGAATAAACACAGGGTGGTTGAAGGGTTGCAGAGTCAGCTCTTTCGTAAAGCCGCCAATGCCTTTCATCTTGATGCTGTAGAACAGAATCAAAATAAATACGCCAAGGGCCATCGACAACGTGACATTCACGTCAGCAGAAGGCACCACACGCAACGCTGGCAGACCCAGATAATGCTCACCGATATACGGCAGCAAATCGATAGGCAGCAAGTCCATGAAGTTCATCAGGAACACCCAGACAAAAATCGTCAGAGCCAGCGGAGCGATAAGTTTGCTTTTACCGTGGTACATGTCGCGCACGTTGTCGTCAACGAAACCAACAACTAACTCAACAGCGGCCTGTAATTTACCTGGTACGCCACTGGTCGCTGATTTCGCCACTTTGCGAAACAGCACCAGGAACACCAGTCCCAGCACCACAGAGAAAAACATGGAGTCGATATTTAATACCCAGAACGACGGAGCGTCGTGCGGATTCACTAGCTCGAAGGTACGCAGGTCAAGCTGAAGGTTTTTCAGATGATGACCTATGTATTCTTGCGGCGTAGAGATTTCTCCTGCAGCCATGATGCCTCTTACCCTTTGTTGTTAATTACAGCCGGTGCGACGATTTGCACAATCAGCACCGATAACCAGGCCAGTCCCAGCGGCGTAAACGCCGCCTTAAACACTCCCAGCGCCACAATAATCACGAGAATCGTAACGAGAACCTTTAGCGCTTCACCTAACGCAAAAGTCCAGGCAAGCCGCCCCGTCACTTCGTGCCCCGCCTGGTGACGCCAGGCAAAAATCATAAACAACACGTTTGGCAGCCAGGCTGCCAGTCCACCCGCAAGGGCGGACACGCCCCAGGTCAGATCTTTAAGGGCAAACAGCGCACCGATTACGACGAAGGTCACCAACTGTAACAACAGGATGGTTCGGGCAAATTTCACTCTGTAAAGGGACACTGACATGACGCTGAAACTCTCCTGCCCCGATGGGGGTATGTCGCGTGTCGTATAAAACTGCCTTTGCTCTTTTGAGTCAAGCAGCAAAAACCGTGCAAATTATACGGTGCGCACCTGTGATTTCAATCGATAAGTAGAGAAAAGGTGAACAATTATTTAAATTTCTTTCCAGCAACCTATTTTCCAAAACCAATGACAAAGGAAGCTTATCGACTTTTTCCTGCAATGCGCGACATTCCTTGCTTGCAAAGCGTGCGGAAGATCACAAATTAGTAATGTAATGGAGAACAATTAAACAGACATCTGGATGAATCTGAGTGACATCTAATTTAAAAATTCTATAAATTCATAAGGATAGTCGCGTTATTTGTAAAAACAGACGCTTATCTTGATTAAAAGGTCTTGTTGACATCTGTAGCAAATATTTAACATCAAGCAGGCCGTTACTTACGCCAATTTATCAGGAAGAGATATTTTCGTCGGTGACTATTTTCACCCTAAAATATCGGAAGAAATATGACTCAAGTGATAACTAAATGTGAAAATAACGTTAAATGTAACAGAGATTGTCAGAGAATGACTGACCCGTGATTTAACCTGATGGTAACAGCTCCGTCCAGGCAAATTTTCACAAAAAACATCCCCAGGACCGCACATTAGGAATACTCGTACTAATCTCAGGGTTCTTCCACACAAAAAAACCATATAATTTCAGTGGTTAACTATGAATTAAATCTGCACATAGGCCCACTGTAATTGGGGTTTTACCGTAAAATAAACCCGCCAGCGGTGAAAAAACAGGCTGACGGGCACAGACATTACGACCCTGACTCATCGACTGGGGACAATTACCACCAGATGCCGCTCACCTTCCAGCTGTGGAACGCGTAGCGGACTGACATTTTCCACCCGAAAACCGGCAGGTAAGGTGGCGATTTCATCTGCTGGCATAACGCCTTTCAAGGCATAAAAACGTCCCTGGCTGCCCGGCAGATGGTGGCACCAGTTCACCATATCGGTCAGCGAGGCAAAAGCCCGGCTGATCACGCCATCAAAGGGGGGCTCGGCGGGAAAGTCCTCTACCCGGCTTTGTACCGGCTCAACATTGCTCAGCTTCAACTCATGCTGCACCTGCTTCAGGAAGCGGACACGCTTGCCCAGGCTGTCTAGCAGCGTAAAGTGCGCCTGAGGGCGGACAATGGCCAGCGGGATACCTGGCAGACCAGGCCCTGTGCCGACATCGATAAACCGCTCCCCCACCAGATGCGGCTCCACTACAATGCTGTCAAGAATATGGCGGATGAGCATCTGCTCCGGATCGCGTACTGACGTCAGGTTGTAGGCTTTGTTCCACTTATGCAGCATGGAAACGTACCCAACCAGCTGCTCTTTCTGCTGATCGGACAGGGATATTTGCGCGCTTTTCAGCAGGGCGGAGAGTTTATTAATCACGAAGAGGTCCTGTAGGGTCGGGCAAGCCCGACCCGAATGTCAGGTCAGGCGCTTTTGCGCAGCAGGCCCTGTTTTTTGAGGTAAATAAGTAAAATTGAGATGGCGGCCGGCGTAATACCGGAAATCCGTGATGCCTGACCAATCGATCCCGGTTTGTGATCGTTCAGTTTGGCGATCACTTCGTTAGACAGGCCACTCACCTGACGGTAATCGAGATCCACAGGCAGGAGGGTGTTTTCGTTACGCAACTGGCGATCGATCTCTTCCTGCTGCCGGACGATGTACCCTTCGTATTTGACCTGAATCTCAACCTGTTCTGCTGCCTGTGGATCGGCCAGCGCCGGACCAAAGCTGCTAAGTGTCATCAGATTCTGATAGGTCATCTCCGGACGGCGCAGCAGATCTTCGCCGCTGGCTTCTTTCGTCAGGCCGGCGCTCAGTAGCGTATTGACCTCTGTCACGCACTCTGACTTCGGGTGCACCCAGATATCGCGCAGGCGCTGACGTTCAAGCTCAATACTTTCCAGCTTCTCGTTAAAGCGTGCCCAGCGGGCATCGTCCACCAGACCCAGCTCACGGCCTGCCGCGGTCAGACGAAGATCGGCATTGTCTTCACGCAGCATCAGACGATATTCAGCCCGTGAGGTAAACATGCGGTACGGCTCTTTGGTGCCAAGGGTGCAGAGATCATCAACCAGCACGCCGAGATAGGCCTGGTCACGACGCGGTGCCCAGGTTTCTTTGTCCGCAGAGAGACGACCGGCGTTCAGGCCCGCCAGCAGGCCCTGAGCGGCCGCTTCCTCGTAACCGGTGGTGCCGTTGATCTGTCCGGCAAAGAACAGACCCTCGATAAATTTGCTTTCCAGCGTGGGCTTCAGATCGCGGGGATCGAAGAAATCATACTCAATGGCATAGCCAGGGCGCACAATTTTGGCGTTTTCCATTCCCTGCATTGAGCGAACGATCTGCATCTGAACATCAAACGGCAGACTGGTAGAAATGCCGTTAGGATAGATTTCGTTGCTGGTCAGGCCTTCCGGCTCAAGGAAGATCTGGTGTGCGTTACGATCGGCAAAGCGCATCACCTTGTCTTCGATCGACGGGCAGTAACGTGGTCCAATGCCTTCGATCACACCGGCATACATCGGGCTGCGATCGAGGTTATTGCGGATCACATCATGGGTTTTCTCGTTGGTGTAGGTGATGTAGCACGGCACCTGCTGAGGATGCTGGCTGACATTGCCCATAAACGAGAATACCGGCATTGGCGTATCGCCATGTTGCGGAGCCAGTACGCTGAAATCAATGGTGCGGGCATCAATGCGTGGCGGTGTACCGGTCTTCAGACGTCCGACACGCAGAGGCAGCTCACGCAGACGCTGTGATAACGAGATCGACGGCGGATCGCCTGCACGGCCACCGCTGTAGTTATCCATTCCGATATGAATTTTACCATCGAGGAACGTGCCGACAGTCAGTACAACGGCTTTGGCACGGAACTTCAGACCCATCTGGGTGACAGCACCCACGACACGATCGTTTTCGACAATAAGATCCTCGACCGCCTGCTGGAAGATCATCAGGTTAGGCTGATTCTCCAGTGCGGTGCGAACAGCCTGCCGGTACAACACGCGATCGGCCTGAGCACGGGTCGCCCGTACCGCAGGTCCTTTGCTGGCGTTTAGTATCCTAAACTGAATACCGGCCTGGTCAATGGCATGGGCCATCAGCCCACCCAGTGCATCCACTTCTTTTACCAGATGTCCTTTCCCGATGCCGCCGATCGCCGGATTGCAGGACATTTGTCCCAGCGTGTCGATGTTATGGGTTAATAACAGGGTTTGTTGACCCATACGGGCAGCGGCCATCGCGGCTTCCGTTCCCGCATGACCACCACCGATTACGATGACGTCAAAAGGATCTGGATAAAACATGGTACTGCACCTCGCGGTTTGTGCGAATTAAGGGAGTGTTGCTGAGGGCGTGGATTCTACTCAACTTTAGACGATGGCGAAAGCGCCGGGATCTTCGTGTATTAAAAAGAAGATCTTTTTTATTTAGAGATCTCTTTATTAGATCTTCTATTAGGATCGACGATCTCTGTGGATAAGCCTTTTTTGCTGATAAGGATCAACTAATTAGAGAGGATCATTAGCTGTGAATGATCGGTGATCCTGCGCCGTATAAGCTGGGATCTAAATGGCATGTTATCCACAGGTACCGGCAAGTACCAAAGTTGTTATTGGGATAAACACCGGTTATTACCGGGTATTGAGCTATGTTATCCACAGTTGGATGCGTTAAAACCAGGCTAAAAAGAGCAATATTTACAAAACTCAGAGCCAGAAAAGCATTTTTTTGCGGATCGGATCGACGATCGCTTGCCGATCCCGTCCGAATTAGATCTGTTTTTCCCAACTTTCGACCCACACGCCTGCAGGATCTTCCGGAATCTCATGCTGCAGTACATCGATATCCAGACGATCGCCGATACGCTGTGCGCCCAGCGAGATCAGCAGCTGGTCAAACTGTTCAATGGCACCGCAGAAAAGATCGTATTCCCGGTTACCCAGACCGACCGCGCCAAAGCGAAGATGGCTCAGATCGGGCTGCTGTTCCTTTATGGCATCAAACAGCGGCTGAATATTGTCCGGCAGTTCGCCTGCACCGTGTGTAGAACAGACCACAATCCAGATGCCTTCCGTCTTCAGCTCTTCCAGCTCAGGCCCGTGCAGGGTTGCTGTGGTATGCCCTGCCTCTTCCAGCTTCTCAGCCAGGTGATCCGCTACATATTCTGAGCTGCCTAAGGTACTGCCACTGATTAAGGTAATGTCGGCCATGATGGGATCCCGGAGTCATTGAGGGCAGTATTGTACTCTGTGATCACCCTGGGATCTACCTGTGGAAAAGTAGGGGATTTATGATGAATGATGGGAGGCTATCTTAGTTGCCATTTTCGATCCGGGCAGGGCTCAAAATCCTCACGTACGCCTGTACGCTCCGTTTTTTGTGCGCCGGCCGTTTCAAAACTGACTGTGACGAAACACATCGCGATGAAAAAGTGAAAATACTCTGCTGTGGATAACCTTATGCACCGATCACGGTTTTATCGTGCGCATAATTGGGTTCTGCAGGGAAATCAGGGTTTCGGTTGACTGGATTTCGTCGATGGTCTGGATCTTATTGATCAATACCAGCTGCAGGGCATCGATAGACCTGCACATGACTTTGATGAAAATGCTGTAGTGACCGGTGGTATACCAGGCTTCCACCACTTCTTCCAGCTGCTCCAGCTTCGCCACCGCAGCCGGGTAGTCCCTCGCGCTTTTGAGGATAATGCCAATAAAACAGCAGACGTCATAACCCAGCTGTTTAGGGTCGATCTCCACGCGCGTACCCTTGATGATCCCTGCCTGTTTCATCTTCTCGACGCGGACGTGGATGGTCCCCGGGCTGACGTTAAACTGCTTAGCCAGCTCGGCATAGGCAGTACGGGCATTTTCCATCAGCGCATTCAGGATCCCGCGGTCGAGGCTGTCGGGCTGCATATTGTCAGGCATGGTGGCTCTCTGATTGAATTACTCACAATGAATAGCATGATAATGTGCGGGATCATGAACCTAATGGCAATCGGCGTGAGAACAGGACAGCGGGCACCGGAGGGCACCCGCTGTGAGGCAGGATTAGCGTTTACGCCACAGCGTCAGTTGGGCAACGGTATGCTGATATTTTCGCGCGGTTTCACGAATGACAAACGGCACATCCTGCGCCGGTGCGATCTCTTCAAAGTCTGCGGCCAGCAGTCGCTGCAGGGCCTGATACGTCGAGAGTGCTTCGCCATTTTCCCGGATCCCGCCCAGCCAGTTTTCTTTAGGTGTGAACTCTTCCAGCCAGGTATATGGCGAGGAGAGGACCAGCACGCCGCCGGTACGGATCATCCGCGTGATGTCCTGCAGAAAACGCTGTGGCTGGCGCAGACGGTCAATCAGGTTGGAAGCCAGCACCAGGTCATAAGGCTGTGCCTGAGGTTTCAGGTTGCAGGCATCTCCCTGCAGGAACTGAATGCGACTGGCCTGTTCAGGGCCGAGACCAATATCCTTCAGTCTTACCTGGCGGTATTCCACCAGCTCACCCTCTTCCTGAGTGACATAGCGGAAGTCTTCACCGCTGGTCAACTGCAGGGCCACATCGATAAAGCGCGCGGAGTAGTCCATGCCCACCACCTGGTCGAAGTGACGAGCCAGTTCAAAGCTTGCCCGGCCGGTAGCACAGCCGATATCCAGCGCCCGCTCGCGACGGCTGGTGACACCGCAGGCGATCTCCACCAGTGCCTTCGCATAGTTGGCAACGCCGAAATATTCCGGCCCATACTGGAAGTCGAGATACTGCGACACCATGCTGTCGGTTTCGTACGGGTTACTGACCATGCTTTCCTGATGGTCTGATACCACGTAACGGAAACCGGCGTGCTGGAAGAAGTGGCGGCGGAACGCATAGCGTGCCGACTTCAGTGCTTCATTACCGGTTGAAATCCAGCTTCCCCCTTTGATCTGCGCGTGCTTACCGTCAAACGTCGGCGTAGAGAAGTCATCGTATAAGGGATGAACGCGGAAGCCTTCAAAGCCGTTAATTGGTGTCGTGGTCCACTGCCAGACGTTGCCGACCAGGTCGTAAAAGTCACCCTGGGCAAACCGATCGACCGGGCAGGAGGAGGCCCAGCGGGAAAGGTTGATATTGCCTGGCGCATCGTTCCAGTCGGGCTGATCGCCGTCTACCTTTTCCCGCAGCAGCATCCATTCGCTCTCTGCCGGTAGCTGGACTGACTGGCCGGTAATTTCCGCCTTCCAGCGGCAGAAGGCAGCCGCTTCCAGCTGGTTAACTTCAGCAGGCCAGTCCCAGGGCATCGGCACTTCTTCAGCCAGCAGCCTTAACTTAAGTGCATCCGGCTGTGCAGCACTGCCGACCCAGAAGGTGGGCTGGCTGGCCTGGGCGAATTCACGCCAGTTCCCGCCTTCATCATCCCACCAGCGCGGCGTCTGATAGCCTCCTGCCGTTACAAACTCATAGAACTCCGCATTGCTGACCAGCATTTTGCTGGCCTCAAAGGCGTTCACCACACTGATACGGCTGCCGTACTCGTTATCCCAGCCGTAAGTGTCATCGGTTTTACCCAGGACAATCTGTCCGCCAGCCACCGGGATCAGGCTGTTGTGCGGCACGGTCTGACGATCGCTACGGGCATCCGGACACGCCGGCCAGTGGGGCTGAGGTTTTACCCATGCCAGCGGTAACTGACGGATCAGCACGCTGGAGGTTTCCAGATGGATGCGCTCATGTTCAATCCCCATCAGCACCACCCAGGCCGGGCTGTCCCAGCCAATGGGCAGCGTCAGCGGCATTTCACGAATAAACTGTTCAATGCGCACGCGCACTTTGCCACGGTAGTCGCGGAGTTCGGCAACCGACGGCCAGGCGTAGTGGCTGTTATCAAGGTCATCCCAGCTCATCTCGTCCACGCCAATCGCCATCATCGCTTCGATACCGTCGTCAAGCCGGCTGTCGATAAGACGGCCCGCCATCAGCTTGTTAATGTAGAAGGTGGCGGTATGGCCGTAATAAAAGATCAGCGGGTGACGCAGCGAAATGGCCTTCGTCGTCCACGCCCGTTCATCTGCCAGGCAGTCAAACAGGCTTTCATATAACTCCCACGTTTGGCGGAAGTAGTTGAGCAGCTCCTGACGTTTTTGTTCTGGATCGTTGCCGCTTAACAGCGGCGTGCAGGTTGGCGCTGGTAATCCTGTCTGGTGTTGTTGCAAAGTCACGTGGTGCTCCCATCTTGCCATCTGGCTAAAGCGTATACATCACTATAGCAAATAAGCTTTGCGGGACGAGGCGAAAGACGGGGTTAGCGTTTCCAGCGGCGAAGCAGGCGGCTTTTCAGCCCGGTATCGAAACGCCAGATATGGTCGAAGATACGCATGATGCCGGGTTTTCCATGATCGGACATGGCAACGGCATGGAAGCGCTGAAGCTGCTGACTCTGGTGGTCGCGTACGCGTTTAACCAGCGTATCGGGCAGGCGCTGGGCGATAAAGTCAGAAAGGATAACTGCATCCGCATCCTGCCACAGCGGGCCGGCAAGTTTTTGCAGTACCGCATCGAGGCAGGCGGCCAGATCGGTGCCGCCGCGAAAACGCTGGCTGAGAAAACGAATGGCCTGGCTGATACCATCTTCTGCCGTCAGCTCATAGCCAACGACCTCGTGAGCGAACAGCATGATGTAGCAGCGACGGTTATCCGCCAGCGCGACTTTCAGCAGGGCCAGGCAGAACGCTTTGGCGCAGCGCTCGTTAAAGCCGCCCATTGAGCCGGACGTATCAACGCAGATAATAAACGGACCGCGCGGCTGTTCATCGTGATGCTGGTGGGCCACCGGGCGCAGCGTGACTTTGTCATGCCAGCTCTCACCCTGCAGACGGTAGGTCAGCAGGCGTTTTTCCACCAGGCGTCGGTAAAATTCCATCTCCAGTTCGCTGATGCCTAGCGTCGCCAGCTCCGGCGGCAGCAGGCGCAGAATATCGTCACTCTGATGAAGCCCGTTGACCTCTTCCGGTACGCTTTCCGGCTCACGTACCAGCTGGTGGAAGACCTCCGGCGGAGCTTCTTCTGACCGTACCGCCTTTGCTTCACGGCTGCGGCCCAGCTGTTCCGCCAGTTTCAGCAGCTCCGGCTGGCTGGCGAGAAAATCGCCATACTGCACGATAAGCTGATAGTCGCTGCGCTGGAGCGAACTGCGGGTCAGATCCCACAGCCGGCCGGCGGCGGCGTCGTCATCACCGGTCAGCACCGGCGCAAGCTGGCCGCTCATTGCCAGCCGCTGTTGCAGTTCGGCCAGCAGCCTGTCGCGTTCACGATCGAGCAGTTGCTGGTTAAGCGTCAGCGTTTGCAGCGTCAGGCTCAGTCGCCAGCGCTGTAAAAAAAGCGTTTGCCGGGCGCTGTTGAGCGGCTGCCCCTCATGACTGTCGACCAGCGTTCGCGCTTTTTCCGCAAACGGCGAGTGCTGTTGTTCGAGCCAGCTCAGCAGGGCGGGCATCTGTGCGCTGAAATCGGGCAATCGCAGCGTCTGACACTGCTGAAAGCGGCTGAATTCCTCCGCCAGATCCTCCGGCACCGGAGTGGATTTTATCTGTTGCAGGATCTCTGCCTTCCAGTGAGGAAGGTCGCGGGTAAGCGCGTTTTTCAGTTTGGGAAATTTTTCAAAAAAGGCCACCAGCTGGGGGGACGCCAGCAGCCCGATCACCAGCTCTTCAATCAGCTCATTTTCGCTGACCGCCAGAAACATACTCAGGGTATCAAGGGAGATCACTGCCGCGCCTGCTTCAGCTGCTCTGCCACCTGTTGCAGGCTCTCTTCCACGCGCGCCAGCCAGTCATCGCTGATGAACAGGCAGCGGTGATGCTGGCTGAACAGGGTGCGCTGGGCGCGAAGCTGAGTCTCTAATTCATCCAGTGCCAGCGTAATCTCTTCCGGCAGTCCCTGCTGAGGTTTTCCCGGCAGCATCAGGCGGGTGGCCTGCAGGCTGACATCACGCAGGGTCAGACAGTCCTGGCCATCGACGTGCAGATCCAGCGTCTGGGCAAAGCCAATCCCATTGAGCTTCCCGCGGACTTCCCCGCCTTTCTGCAGCCAGTGGTGCAGCGCCTCACGGGCGAGGGTGATGTGCGTGACCTGAATCTCGTGCAGGGTTAGCGGTTTTTGCAGCATCAGCGTTAACGCATCTGCGGCCAGCGTGGCGGGAAGGTCAAAGTGCGGTTTGCGGCTGAACATCCCGCCATGTTTCTCCAGGCGGATCGCCTGTTCGACGCTTTGCTGCTGCTGCAGGGCCAGACGGCGGGTATTAATTTGCTGGAGTCTGAACAGCATGGGCTGCTGCTGCCAGGCCTGCTGGGTGATCAGGTTATCCAGCTCACGATCCAGCAGCTTCATTGATCCGACGTCATGCCACAGGCAGTCTTTCAGCAGGATCAGATCGATGGGCGCGATGGTGTTGCGGCCGCTGTAGAAGGCGCTGGCCTGCAGCAGATGAATAGCTTTTTTCCAGCGACGATCCGAAATATAGGGGGCTTCAGGCTGATTTTCCAGGCACTGACGCAGTTGAAAAATCAGCTCAAAAACATCATCGGGCAGGCTGACTTTGCTGATACCCTGCTGCCATTCAAGATACTCTTCATCGCTGATGCAGAGTGAATCAGAGACCGGATTTTGATTCTCGTCCTGCTGGTGGGTGAGCAGGCTGCGGAAGTTCTGTTTTTCGTGAACATTGTCCAGCCACAGCCGGATCAGCATACGGTCATACAGGGCTTCCAGTCCGCTGTCGGCCTCCGGCAGTTCATTGGAGGCGGTGACCAGCAGGCGCATCGGGATTTTTTCTTCGCTGTCACCGTTACGGAATCGGCGTTCGTTAATTGCCGTCAGCAGCGTATTCAGAATGGCCGGGCCGGCTTTCCAGATTTCGTCGAGAAACACGATCTCCGCATCAGGCAGATAACCTTTCGTCAGACGCTGGTAGCGCCCTTCGTCTTTTAGTGCCTGAATAGAGAGGGGGCCAAACACTTCTTCCGGGGTGGAAAAGCGCGTCATCAGGTATTCAAAAGCGCGTGAATGCTGGAAAGCAAACTTGAGTCGACGGGCGATCAGGCTTTTAGCAATGCCCGGTGGGCCGAGTAAAAAGACACTTTCGCCGCACAGCGCGGCGAGCAGGCAAAGGCGAATCGCATGATGGCGTTCGTAAAGTCCTTTCTCTAAGGCATTGCTGAGGCGGGCGATGCGTTCCGCCAGTAATTGAGAGTGGGCCATAATCAAACATTCATCCTTTTTCTACGGTCAGGCCAGATTGCTGTCTGGCGAGCGCAAACACTACTGGCTATGATGCTTGAAAGAGTTGATTGCAGTCAGCTTTTTTATTATCAAAGGGTGACACTGACCATTGATGTTGTCATTTAACCGGCAATTAAGGATAGGCATTCATGCTTAATCGTGCATACTGTGCGCGTTTTGACGGGCCGTTGAGCCGTGCGCAATCCCGCGTCAGTCTACCGCAACAAAAGACAAGTCTATGAGTTCAGAAAAGAAGCAGTCCCTGGGCGCCGTTACGCTGGCTGCCATTGGTGTCGTGTATGGTGATATTGGTACCAGCCCGCTTTATACCCTGCGCGAGTGTCTCTCCGGGCAGTTTGGTTTTGGCGTGGAGCGTGATGCGGTATTTGGCTTTCTGTCGCTGATTTTCTGGCTGCTTTTGCTCACTGTATCGCTGAAATATATCAGTTACGTGATGCGTGCCGACAACGCCGGGGAAGGCGGGATCCTGACGCTGATGTCGCTGGCGGGACGTAATACTGGCGCGCGTTCTACGGCGGTGCTGGTGATTATGGGCCTGATTGGCGGCAGCTTCTTTTACGGAGAGGTGGTGATCACCCCGGCGGTTTCGGTGCTGTCGGCTATTGAGGGTCTGGAGATCGCCGCGCCATCGCTGGACCGCTTTATTGTGCCGCTGGCGATTGGTGTACTGACGCTGCTGTTTGTGATCCAGAAACACGGCACAGGGCTGGTCGGTAAGCTGTTTGCACCGGTGATGCTGCTGTGGTTCATTGTGCTGGCCGTACTGGGTGCCCGTGGCATCATCAGCAACCCTGAAGTGCTGCATGCAATGAACCCTTACTGGGCGGTGCATTTCTTCATTGAATATAAAATGGTTTCCTTCTTTGCGCTGGGCGCGGTGGTGCTGGCCATCACCGGGGTCGAGGCGCTGTATGCGGACATGGGTCACTTTGGTAAATACCCTATTCGCCTGGCCTGGTTTATTGTGGTGCTGCCCTCGCTGGTGCTGAACTATTTTGGTCAGGGGGCTCTGCTGCTGAAAAATCCTGAGGCCATAAAAAATCCCTTCTTCCTGCTGGCTCCCGACTGGGCGCTGATCCCGATGCTGATTCTGGCTACGCTGGCGACGGTCATTGCCTCGCAGGCCGTGATTTCCGGGGTCTTTTCCCTGACGCGTCAGGCCGTGCGCCTGGGCTATCTGCCGCCGATGCGTATCGTCTACACCTCAGAAGAGGAGTCGGGTCAGATCTACATTCCGGTGATTAACTGGCTGCTGTTTGTCTCGGTGGTGATCGTCATTGTCGGCTTTGAACACTCCAGCAACCTGGCGGCCGCTTACGGCATTGCCGTGACCGGAACCATGGTGCTGACCGCGATCCTGTGCAGCGTTGTGGCGATTAAAAACTGGCACTGGAATCGCTATCTGGTGATCGCGCTGCTGATCGGCATGCTGTGTATCGACGTGTCTCTGTTCTCAGCAAACCTGGTGAAGGTGTTCGCCGGAGGCTGGCTGCCGCTGTCGCTGGCGCTGGTGATGTTTGTGGTGATGACCACCTGGAAAAGTGAGCGTTTCCGTCTGCTGCGCCGGATGCATGAACACGGTAACTCCCTGGAGGCGATGATCGCTTCCCTGGAGAAATCCCCGCCGGTGCGCGTACCGGGCACCGCCGTGTACATGTCCCGCGCGCTGAATGTGATCCCGTTTGCCATGCTGCATAACCTGAAGCACAACAAGGTGCTGCATGAACGGGTGGTGCTGCTGACGCTGCGCACTGAAGATGCGCCTTATGTGCACAATGTGAAGCGCGTGACCATCGAGCAGCTTTCGCCGACCTTCTGGCGCGTGGTGGCAAGCTATGGCTGGCGTGAAACGCCTAACGTCGAGGAGATTTTCCACCGCTGCGGGCTGGAAGGCTTAAGCTGCCGGATGATGGAAACCTCGTTCTTTATGTCGCATGAATCACTCATTATCGGTAAACGTCCGTGGTATCTGCGCCTGCGCGGCAAGCTGTTCCTTGCGCTGCAGCGTAACGCCCTGCGCGCACCTGACCAGTTCAAAATCCCGCCTAACCGCGTCATTGAGCTGGGCACCCAGGTCGAAATTTAGTCCGCAACGGGGGGCATCCTGCCCCCCACGTCCCTTTCTTTCGTCGTGGCGGGCCGGGTATCCTCATCGCCCTGCACGCTGCTGAAAAGCCTGACCGAAACAGAAGGGCGAATCCTACAGTGTTATAGTCACCGCAAACCCGCCTTCAGCCCGATTATTCATTGTCACCTTCATGCCATGCAGGTGCGCAATATGATGAACGATCGACAGGCCCAATCCACTACCGGACTGCTGCTGACCGGGCGGACGATAAAAGCGTTCGCCAATGCGTGCCAGCGCTTCAGGTGTCACGCCGGGACCGCTGTCCAGCACCTGCAAACGGCCCGGTTCCAGCTTCAGCCAGACTTCACTGCCCGGCGGGCTGTGGCGAATTGCGTTATCCAGCAGATTGCGGACCAGCAGCGTCAGCAGCAGCGGGTTACCCTGCTGAATGACGGGCGCATCGGGCGCATCCAGTGCCAGTTCCACGCCAGCCGCCTGCGCGGCGGCATACTGATCGACCACTGCCTGCCGGACGATCTGCTGCCACTGCACGCCCTGTTTTTCCAGATCCTCCCCGACGTCCAGGCGCGACAGCGTCAGTAGCTGATCCACCAGCCGGGTGGCGCGGTCGATCCCGGCATCGAGGCTGGACAGCGCATGGTGACGCACGACCGCATCATCATGGGCTAACTGAGCGACTTCGGTCTGTACTTTCAACGCGGCCAGCGGGCTGCGCAACTCGTGGGCCGCATCCGAGGTAAAGCGGCGTTCGCGCAGCAGCAGGTCGCCAATGCGGCCAAACAGCTGGTTGAGCTCCGTCAGCAGGGGACGCACTTCCTGGGGGACACGGCGGGCGGTGAGGGGCGTAATTTCATCCGGGGCGCGCTGTCGCAGCTGGTGAGCAATGTGTTTTAGCGGCGAGAGTTCATGCGTGACCAGCCACAGCATCAGCATCAGCATCACCGGCAGTGCCACCAGCCACGGCATCAGATTAGTTTTGACCAGGTCGCGGGTCATATCATCGCGATACTCCCACTCCTGGCCGACCACCACCACATACCGGTCATCCAGCGTATGCAGCCAGACCATGCGCCAGCGGTCATCGTCATCTTTCAGTCGCCCGTCAAGAAAACCATCACGCTGATAATTAAAGATAAAATCCTTTCCCTTGTCGCCATCATTGAGCACCATTTTTCCCTCGCGGGTAAAGACGGCAAAGGCCAGCACATCGTCATCCTGATCGCCGTGGTGATGGCGCAGCATTTTTTTGCTTTTGGGCAGTGGGAGTTGCGGGCTGAACTGTTCAGGCGTCAGGCGCAGCAGGCGTTTCGCGAACAGCATCTGCTGAGTATCAAACAGTTCGTTGATATTGTTACGTGTCTGCCACCAGGAACCCACGGCCGCCGCCCCCCAGCACAGCAGGCTGAGCAGTAAAAAACCCAGCATCAGGCGTACGCGAAGGCTGCGCTGGATCATGGTGCCGCCCCCAGAGTGTATCCCACGCCGTGAATGGTACGGATAAACTCGCTGCCCAGTTTTTTACGCAGGTGATGGATGTGTACTTCTACGGCATTACTGGACACTTCATCATCCCAGCCATAGAGTTTCTCTTCCAGCTGGGAACGGGTCAGGACGCGCCCGGCGTTCAGCAGAAAGAGTTCCAGCAGCGCGATTTCACGCGCTTTCAGTACCAGCGGTTCGCCGTTCAGCGTCACGGTATGTGAGCCGGGCTCCATGATCACGCTGCCGTGTTTCAGCGTGGGCTGTAGTTGACCGTGGCGACGGCGGATCAGTGCCTGTAAGCGAGCGGCCACTTCGCTGAGGGCAAAGGGTTTACACAGGTAGTCATCTGCTCCCAGCTGTAACCCGTTGATGCGTTGTTCCAGCGCATCGCGCGCCGTCAGGATCAGCACCGGCTCATCCTGACCCTGCTGTCGCCACTGGCGCAGAATATCCAGTCCGTCGATTTCCGGCAGGCTGAGATCCAGCACCACCGCATCGTAGGGAGCGGCACTCAGCGCCCGCAGCCCCTCTTTACCCAGGGTAAACCAGTCGATGCTAAATCCCAGTTTGCTTAACCCGGCTTTAATACCGTCGCCAATCAGGCGGTCATCTTCAATTAATAAAATTCGCATTGGCTTATCCCTCGCAGTTCACCGAGTTATACGGAATCATGATGCGGCTTGTACAGCAAGGATCGGCGATATTCGTGACTTTTCGTCAATTTTACACAATAAAGTGAGGATGCCGGTGGCCTTAAGATCCTGTTAAGAACCTTTTGCTGTAATACTTACCGACAGACATTCACGGGCAGAACGAACTGCCCACCGCCATAAGGAAAATTGAACATGATGAAGAAGACAGCTGCGTTACTGGCGATCACTGCCCTGATGTCAATGCCCGTACTGGCCACACAGACCGGTGGTTTTGTTGACCCCGACGCGCCGACAGCCCAGGTACAGAAAGGCGGCTTTAGCGGCCCGAACGGCACGGTGGCAACCGTAAAACAGGCTCAGGATATGAGCGACGATGCCTGGGTAACAATGCGCGGTCACATTGAAAAACGCGTGGGTGATGAGAACTATCAGTTCCGCGATGCGACCGGCACCATGACCGTGGAGATCGACGATAAGCGCTGGGACGGTCAGAACATTGGCCCGAAAGATAACGTTGAACTGCAGGGTAAGCTGGATAAAGACTTCAACTCGCTGGAGCTCGACGTCAAGCAGGTGCGTAAAATCGGTGGTTAATCACCCGCCAGCATAGACACCAGGTGATGGACGGCGGGGGAGCGATCCCAGCGCCGCCAGGCCAGGGCGACATCACTGCCCAGCGCAGCATCCTCAATCTGATGGAAGCTGACGCCGGGCAGGCTGATACAGCGCAGGGAATCGGGCACGATGGTAATGCCAAACCCGGCAGCGACCATACTGATGCCCGATGAAATCTGCGGGGACTGCTGAACGCCATCCGGCTGGAATCCGGCACGCAGGCAGGCGCTGATGATCACTTCATACAGGCTGGGGGCGACCTCTCGCGGAAAGAGGATCAGCGGCTCCTCCCGCAGCTGTGCCAGCGGCAGGCAGGGCATTCCGCCCAGCGGGTGTCCGGCCGGCAGCACCAGCGCCATCTTCTCCGTCGCAATTACCTTCAGATTAAACGCCTTACTGCTCTCACAGGGCAGGCGGACAAAGGCAGCATCCAGTAAACCCTCCTCCAGATTGTGCATCAGTGTTGCCATACTTTCCTCCTGCGGCAGCAGGGTGATGGCCGGAAAACGATGCTGAAAACGGCGCAGCAGCTGGAATATCTGCGGATGAAAGGCATTAGAGCTGGCAAAACCAATCGACAGTTGCCCGCTGATACCGCGTGCAATCCCTTTGGCTTTCTCCAGGGCGTGGCCGGTTAATGCCAGTATCTGGCACGCATCCTGATAGAAGGCTTCTCCCGCATCCGTCAGTTCCACCCCGCGCGTCAGCCTTTTCAGCAGCGGTGTACCGATCTCCTCTTCCAGTTTTTTGATTTGCTGACTCAGCGGTGGCTGTGAGATGCCGAGTCTTTCCGCCGCCTTTGTGAAGTGCTTCGTCTCAGCGACCGCAACGAAATAACGTAGATACCGCAGTTCCATATCGAAAACGTCTCAAAGTGGGGGGTGTTCTATATTGGAATCCCGGACTGAATCGAGTCAACATTGATTCAATACTTCTTAACAGTTTAGCGGGGAAGAGGGCAATGACACATTCTGTAACTGATTGTTCATGTACGGAACAGCTGACCACCACGGTCAAAGAGATGCAGAGAGAAAGGCCAGAAAGTGTAATCTATCAGACCTCTTTGATGAGTGCGTTACTCAGTGGTGTTTATGACGGCACCACCACCGTGGCCGACCTGTTGAAGAAAGGCGATTTTGGTCTGGGGACATTTAATCAACTGGACGGCGAAATGATCGCCTTTAACCGTGAGGTGTACCAGCTGCGCTCGGATGGCAGCGCGCGTGCGGCCAGTCCCGATCAGAAATCGCCGTTTGCGGTAATGACCTTCTTCCGCCCACAGTATCAGCACCGTTTCACCGGTCCTGCCAGCCGGGCTGAAGTGCATCAGGTGATCGACCAGCAGGTGCGTTCCGACAACCAGTTCTGCGCCCTGCGTATTGATGGCCTCTTCAGCCGTGCGGAAACCCGTACCGTTCCCTGCCAGCACCGCCCGTATAAATCGATGCCGGAAGTCCTGGGTCAGCAGCCGACCTTTCACTTTGAGCAGCGCAACGGCGTGCTGATTGGTTTTCGCACCCCGCAGTACATGCAGGGCATTAATGTGGCTGGCTACCATGAACACTTTATTACTGACGATCGCCAGGGGGGCGGGCATCTGCTGGATTATCATCTCGATCGCGGCACGCTCACCTTTGGTGAGATCAGCAAGCTGGTGATTGACCTGCCCGAAGACAGCGATTTCCTGCGGGCCGACCTCAGCCCGGATAATCTGGATTCCGCCATTCGTTCCGTAGAAAGCTGAAATAAGGAAGAGCAGACAGATGAAAAACGTAACCGACGTTCAGCAGTGGGCACACGGTGCCGACCTGGTGGTGGCACAGTTAGAGGCGCAGGGGGTGAAACATGTCTTTGGCATCCCCGGCGCTAAAATCGATAAAGTGTTTGATTCGCTGCTGGATACCTCTATTCAGACGATACCGGTGCGGCACGAAGCCAATGCCGCTTTTATGGCAGCGGCGGTCGGCAGACTGACTGGCAAGGCCGGGGTGGCGCTGGTGACGTCCGGGCCGGGCTGTTCCAACCTGATCACCGGGATGGCAACCGCGACCACCGAGGGGGATCCGCTGGTAGCACTGGGTGGGGCGGTTAAACGCGCCGACAGTGCGAAACAGGTTCACCAGAGCATGGATACCGTGGCGATGTTCCGTCCGGTCAGCAAATACGCGGTTGAGGTCGGATCGTCCGATGCCATCGCCGAAGTGTTATCCAATGCGTTCCGCAGCGCTGAACAGGGACGCCCCGGCGGGGCTTTTGTCAGCCTGCCCCAGGACATTGTTAATGAACCCGCGCGGGGCCATCTGCTGAATACCAGCGGTCAGCTGCTGCTGGGGGCAGCGCCCGATGTGGCCATCGAGGCGGTGGCAAAGCAAATCGCACAGGCGAAAAATCCGGTGCTCTTGCTGGGTCTGATGGCCAGCCAGCCCGCGAACAGTGATGCGCTGCACCGGCTGCTGGAGCGCAGTCATATTCCGGTCACCAGCACCTACCAGGCGGCCGGTGCGGTGCGCCAGGAACACTTCTCCCGCTTTGCCGGACGCGTCGGATTGTTTAATAACCAGGCCGGTGACCGTCTGCTGCGTGAGGCCGACCTGATTATCACCATCGGCTACAGCCCGGTGGAATATGAGCCTGCCATGTGGAACAGCGGGAAGGCCACCCTGGTCCATATCGACGTGCTGCCGGCGGATACTGACAACTGCTACCAGCCGGATGCGGAGCTGGTGGGCGACATTGCAGCCACGCTCGACAAACTGACGGCGCGCATCGGTGGTCCCTTAACCCTCAGCGCCCAGGCAGCAGCCATCCTGCAGGATCGTCAGCAGCAGCGCGAACTGCTGGCGCTGCGCGGCCATCAGCTTAATCAGTTTGCCCTGCATCCGTTACGCATCGTCCGTGCCATGCAGGACATCATTAACAGTGACGTTACGCTGACGGTCGACATGGGCAGCTTCCATATCTGGATCGCACGTTATCTCTACAGCTTCCGTGCCCGCCAGATCATGATCTCTAACGGTCAGCAAACCATGGGTGTGGCATTACCCTGGGCTATCGGTGCCTGGCTGGTAGACCCGTCCCGCAAAGTGGTGTCGGTCTCCGGTGATGGCGGTTTCCTGCAGTCGAGCATGGAGCTGGAAACGGCGGTACGGCTGGGTGCTAACCTGCTGCATATCATCTGGGTGGATGAGTGCTACAACATGGTGGCGATGCAGGAAGAGAAGAAATATCAGCGGGTCTCCGGGGTGAAATTCGGGCCGATTGATTTTAAAGCCTATGCGGAGTCCTTTGGCGCAGCGGGATTCGCAGTTGAAAGTGCCGAGATGCTGGAGCCAACGCTGCGGAAAGCCATGGACGTGCAGGGCCCGGCGGTGGTAGCGATCCCGGTGGATTATGCCGATAACCCGCTGCTGATGGGACAGCTGCACCTCAGCCAGATTTTGTAAATTCTGTTAACCCTAAACGAGAAGGAGTTCATATGAAAAACAACGTAGCCCTGGTGACCGGTGCGGGTCAGGGGATAGGACGTGCGATAGCCCTGCGTCTGGCAAAGGAGGGTTTTGCCGTTGCCGTCGCCGATTTTAACCCGGACACAGCACGCCGGGTAGCTGATGAAATTGCCAGCGCAGGCGGTAAATCACTGGCGGTCGCCGTGGATGTTTCAAAGCGCGATGAGGTGTTTGCCGCTGTTGAAGAGGCGCGTAAAACGCTGGGAGGGTTTAACGTCATCGTCAACAATGCCGGCGTGGCCCCCACCACGCTGATCGAAGAGATTACGGAAGAGGTGATCGATAAGGTTTATGCCGTGAACGTTAAAGGGGTGATCTGGGGCATCCAGGCGGCGGTTAAGGCGTTCAAAGCGGAAGGTCACGGCGGCAAAATCATCAATGCCTGTTCGCAGGCGGGCCATGTCGGGAATCCGGAGCTGGCAATCTACAGCTCGAGTAAATTCGCTGTGCGCGGCCTGACGCAAACGGCTGCACGGGATCTTGCATCGCTGGGGATAACCGTCAATGGCTACTGCCCTGGCATAGTAAAAACCCCGATGTGGGACGAGATCGACCGCCAGTTCTCTGCAGCGGCAGGCAAACCCGTCGGCTATGGTACGGCGGAGTTTGCCAAAAACATCACGCTGGGCCGTCTGTCTGAACCGGAAGATGTTGCCGCCTGCGTGGCCTTCCTTGCCGGTCCGGACTCGAACTATATGACCGGGCAGTCACTGCTTATTGATGGCGGTATGGTCTTTAATTAATCCTGTTTTGGCCCTTTACCGGTAACAGTAGAGGGCCATTTTCATCCTTAAAACAAATCCCTCCTCTGCGTCAGCGAAACGTTTCGATGGCGATCACAATTTCAACATTCGATGATTGTTTTCCCCTGTGCATTTCTTACACTCCCTGTCAGCGAAACGTTTCGCTCTGGAGTGAATAATGAAAAAAGGCACCTTACTAAATTCTGCTATCTCATCCGTGATTTCCCGGCTTGGTCATACTGACAGCATTGTGATTGGCGATGCCGGTCTGCCGATCCCACAGGGTCCGCAGCGTATTGACCTGGCCGTAACGCAGGGTATACCGACGTTTTTACAGGTCGCCCAGGCGGTCACCCATGAGATGCAGGTAGAGAGTGCCATCATTGCGGAAGAAATTAAGCAGCATAATCCGCAGCTTCACAGTGAACTGATCGCCCTGCTCGACTTACTGCAACAACACCAGGGTAATACCATCAGTATCTGTTATGTCAGTCACGAACAGTTCAAACAACAAACACAGCACAGTCAGGCAGTCATTCGCAGCGGGGAGTGTTCCCCGTATGCGAATGTCATTCTGATCGCTGGCGTGACCTTCTGAGGCGGTTATGCAACCTTTACTGCAATTAAAAGGTATCGACAAATCCTTCCCGGGCGTGAAAGCGCTGTCGGGTGCGGCGATTTCGGTGTATCCGGGGCGCGTGATGGCGCTGGTCGGTGAGAACGGCGCGGGGAAATCCACGATGATGAAAGTGCTGACCGGGATCTATGCCCGTGATGCGGGGTCTTTTGCATGGCTGGGTAAGGAAACCACCTTTAACGGACCTAAAGAGTCTCAGGCGGCCGGGATTGGCATTATCCATCAGGAACTTAACCTGATCCCACAGCTGAGTATTGCTGAAAACATTTTCCTTGGCCGCGAGTTCGTTAATCGTTTTGGCGGCATTCAGTGGAAAAAAATGTATGCAGAAGCAGACGCGCTGCTGAAACGCCTTAATCTGCGCTTCAACAGCCACAAGCTGGTGGGTGACCTGTCGATTGGTGACCAGCAGATGGTGGAGATTGCCAAGGTGCTTAGCTTCGAATCTAAGGTGATCGTCATGGACGAACCGACGGATGCGCTGACCGATACCGAAACCGCCTCGCTGTTCCGGGTGATCAACGAGCTGAAAGCCCAGGGCTGCGGCATTGTCTATATCTCCCACCGCATGAAAGAGATTTTTGAGGTTTGCGACGATGTCACTATTTTCCGCGACGGGCAGTTTATCGCGGAGCGTGAAGTGGCCACCCTGACCGAAGAGTCGCTGATTGAAATGATGGTCGGCCGCAAGCTGGAAGAGCAATATCCGCGTCTGGATAAGGTGCCAGGTGAGGTTCGTCTTAACGTTGAACACCTCTGTGGCTCCGGCGTTGAGGACGTCAGCTTTACGCTGCGCAAAGGTGAAATATTGGGTGTGGCCGGGCTGATGGGCGCGGGACGTACCGAACTGATGAAAGTGCTTTACGGGGCATTATCCCGCCGCAGCGGTACGGTGACGCTGGACGGCAAAAATGTGGTGGCCCGTTCCCCGGAAGAGGGGCTGGCTAACGGTATCGTCTATATCTCGGAAGATCGTAAACGCGATGGTCTGGTGCTGGGAATGACGGTTAAAGAGAACATGTCGTTGACCGCGCTTAACTACTTCAGCTACGGCGGCGGCCGTTTAAAACATGCGGAAGAGCAGCTGGCGGTCGGGGACTTTATCAAGCTGTTTAACGTTAAAACCCCATCAATGAACCAGCCCATTGGCCTGCTTTCCGGCGGTAATCAGCAAAAAGTCGCGATAGCCCGCGGGCTGATGACGCGTCCTAAAGTGCTGATCCTTGATGAGCCGACGCGCGGCGTCGACGTGGGTGCGAAAAAAGAGATCTATCAGCTGATTAACCAGTTTAAACAGGAAGGGCTGAGCATCATTCTCGTCTCGTCCGAAATGCCGGAAGTGCTGGGTATGAGTGACCGCGTGCTGGTGATGCACGAAGGTCGTCTGAGCGGTGACTTCCCGATTGAACAAGCCTCGCAGGAAATTTTGATGGCGGCGGCAGTGGGTAAACATTACAGCGCGGAGCTGGCAACACTATGAGTACGCAAACAATTCCTTCACGCCGCCTGATCAGTAAGGCATGGCTGCTTGAGCAGAAATCGCTGATTGCGCTGGTGGTACTGATTGCCATCGTTTCCAGCATGAGTCCGAATTTCTTCACCGTGGCAAACCTGTTCAATATTCTGCAACAGACCTCGGTTAACGCCATTATGGCCGTGGGCATGACGCTGGTGATCCTCACCTCCGGTATCGACCTCTCTGTCGGGTCGCTGCTGGCACTGACCGGCGCGGTTGCGGCTTCTATTGTCGGGCTGGAAGTGAATGCGCTGGTTGCCGTAGCCGCATCGCTGGCGCTGGGTGCCTTTATTGGCGCGATTACCGGTTCGATTGTGGCAAAAGGTAAAGTGCAGGCGTTTATCGCCACGCTGGTGATGATGCTGCTGCTGCGCGGGGTGACGATGGTCTACACCAACGGCAGCCCGGTAAATACCGGCTTCAATGAGAACGCCGATCTGTTCGGCTGGTTTGGCATTGGTCGCCCGTTGGGGATCCCGACGCCAGTGTGGTTAATGGGCCTGGTGTTCCTTGCCGCGTGGTACATGCTGCATCACACTCGCCTTGGCCGTTATATTTATGCGTTGGGCGGTAACGAAGCAGCAACGCGCCTGTCCGGTATCAGCGTTAATCGCGTCAAGATCATCGTTTATGCGCTGTGTGGCATGTTAGCGGCACTGGCGGGGACCATTGAAGTTGCGCGTCTTTCTTCGGCGCAGCCGACCGCCGGGACTGGCTATGAGCTGGATGCCATTGCCGCGGTAGTGCTGGGTGGGACCAGCCTCGCTGGCGGTAAGGGCCGGATTATGGGCACGCTGATTGGTGCACTGATCTTAGGCTTCCTGAATAACGGGCTGAATTTGCTCGGTGTTTCCTCTTACTACCAAATGATCGTCAAAGCTGTGGTGATTTTGCTGGCGGTGCTGGTAGATAACAAAAGCAGTAAATAAAACTCTTTACCCTTACAGGATATGAACATGAAAAAACTGACTGCACTGGCTGTACTGTTAGGCGCCACCCTGAGTGCTAACGCGCTGGCAAAAGACACGATTGCTCTGGTGGTATCGACCCTGAATAACCCGTTCTTTGTCTCGCTGAAAGACGGTGCGCAGAAGGAAGCCGACAAACTGGGTTACAACCTGGTCGTGCTGGATTCTCAGAACAACCCGGCGAAAGAGCTGGCGAACGTGCAGGACCTCACCGTCCGTGGCACTAAACTGATGTTGATTAACCCCACCGACTCTGACGCGGTAGGTAATGCCGTGAAAATGGCAAACCAGGCTAACATCCCGGTGATCACCCTGGACCGTGTTTCCTCACAGGGCACCGTGGTGAGTCACGTTGCTTCTGATAACCGCTTTGGCGGCAAAATGGCGGGTAATTTCATCGCCAAGAAAGTCGGCGATAATGCCAAAATCATTGAACTGCAGGGCATTGCCGGTACCTCTGCGGCACGTGAACGTGGCGAAGGCTTCAAGCAGGCTGCCGATGCGCACAAATTTAACATCCTGGCCAGCCAGCCGGCTGATTTCGACCGTACCAAGGGCCTGAACGTAATGCAGAACCTGCTGACGGCTCACCCGGATGTGCAGGCGGTATTCGCTCAGAATGACGAAATGGCGCTGGGTGCCCTGCGTGCGTTGCAAACTGCGGGTAAATCTGATGTGGTAGTTGTGGGCTTCGACGGCACCCCTGATGGGATTAAAGCGGTTGAAGGCGGCAAACTGGCTGCGACCGTTGCTCAGTTACCGGAGCAGATTGGCGTTATCGGCGTTCAGACGGCTGATAAAGTGCTGAAAGGCGAGAAAGTTAAAGCTATCAATCCGGTTGATCTGAAGCTGGTCACCCAATAAATCAAAGAAAAGCATGGCACGCGCCACCCTTCGGGTGGCGCACTTATGTGGACAATCCCCTTATGATGAAAACTGGCAAACTGGCCGTCCTCGGTAGCATTAATGCCGATCATATTCTGAATCTGGCGCATTTTCCGCGTCCGGGTGAAACGGTGATCGGGAAGCAGTATCAGGTCGCATTTGGTGGGAAAGGCGCGAACCAGGCGGTTGCCGCCGGACGCAGTGGTGCAGACATTGCTTTTATTGCCTGTGTGGGTGACGACGATACCGGCGAGCGTATCCGCCAGCAGCTGATGAATGACCGGATTGATGTCAGTCCAATCGAAGTGGTATCCGGTGAATCAACCGGCGTGGCGCTGATCTTCGTCAACGGAGAAGGTGAAAATACGATTGGTATTCACGCCGGCGCGAATGCCGCTCTGACGCCTGTCCGCGTTGAGCAGCATCAGCAGGTGATTGCCGATGCTTCCGCCCTGTTGATGCAGCTGGAGTCGCCGCTGGAAAGCGTGCTGTCAGCCGCGCGTATTGCACATCAGCATCAGACCCAGGTGATATTAAATCCCGCCCCGGCAACCGCGCTCTCTGATGAACTGCTCTCGCTGGTGGATATGATCACCCCGAATGAAACGGAAGCGCAGATCCTCACCGGCGTGGCGGTCAACAGTGATGAAGACGCGGCCCGGGCCGCTGCGGTGCTGCATGATAAAGGCATCCGTACCGTACTGATCACGCTCGGCAGCCGTGGTGTCTGGTTAAGTGAGCAGGGTGAAGGGCAGCGTGTTCCCGGCTTCCGCGTGGAGGCGGTGGATACCATTGCGGCGGGTGACACCTTCAACGGTGCGCTGATCACCGCGCTGCTGGAACAGCGTCCAATGGCAGAAGCGGTGCGTTTTGCCCATGCGGCGGCCGCCATTGCCGTCACGCGTCACGGTGCGCAACCTTCCGTCCCGTGGCGTGAAGAGATAGATCGCTTCTTGCAGCAGCAGGAGTAGATGTGGCAACCATGAAAGATGTCGCCCGCCTGGCGGGCGTCTCGACCTCCACCGTGTCGCACGTCATTAATAACAACCGCTTTGTCAGTGAAGCGGTACGTGAAAAAGTGACCTCAGCGGTAAGCCAGCTGAACTATGCGCCTTCTGCACTGGCGCGTAGCCTCAAGCTTAATCAGACCCACACCATCGGCATGTTACTGACCGCCAGCAGCAACCCGTTCTATTCTGAGGTGGTGAGGGGGGTAGAGCGTAGCTGTTATGAACGGGGCTACAGCCTGGTATTGTGTAATACCGAGGGTGATGAAGATCGTATGAACCGCAGCCTGGAGACGCTGTTGCAAAAGCGCGTCGATGGCTTGCTGATTATGTGTACCGAAAGCCATCTTCCTTCCGCAGAACTGCTGCATCGATATCCGTCCATCCCTTCTGTGATGATGGACTGGGCACCGTTCGAAGGCAGTAGCGACATTATCCAGGATAATTCACTACTGGGCGGGGAGATGGCCACGCAGCATCTGATCTCTCGTGGTTATACGCGCATTGCCTGTATTGCCGGCCCTCAGGACAAAACGCCCGCGCGCCTGCGCCTTGAAGGCTATCAGCAGGCCATGGCCCGCGCCGGTTTAACGGTTCCTGCAGAGTATATAGTCAGCAGTGACTTTGAGTTCCAGGGCGGGTTTAACGCCATGAATACGCTGCTGGCTCTCAACCCGCGGCCGCAGGCCGTATTTACCTGTAATGATGCGATGGCCGTCGGGGTCTATCATGCGCTCTATCTGGCAGGGATGAGTATTCCGCAGGATATCGCCGTCGTCGGATACGATGATATCGAGCTGGCGCGCTATATGACGCCTCCCCTCAGCACCGTTCATCAGCCTAAAGATGAGTTAGGCGAACTGGCAATAGACGCTCTGCTGCACCGCCTGGCCGATCCCAGCGCCGGTCCTCAGCTGCTGGTTCTGACGCCGGAACTAATGGAACGCGCCTCCGTCGGCGATCTGCGCGAAGCGTAAGCGCTTACGTCACGGCCCCCTCGCGCTTTTTCTTCTCCCGGTCGCTGATCAGATTGCGGCCATCTCCCGGTTTCAGCAGCAGGAATACCAACGCGGACAGTATCGTGATCCCCCCCATCGTCAGGAAGGTTGCATGGAAATGCTGAAGCGTGGTGCCATCAAAGTTTTGATAGAAGCGCAGAACAGCCGCGCTGACCGCCACGCCAAAACCGATGGCCAGCTGCTGAGTCACCGCCAGCATACTGTTACCGCTGCTGGCGTTGGCATCCGTCAGGTCAGCCAGGGTAATCGTGTTCATCGCGGTAAACTGCGTTGACATTGCCATACCCAGAATAAAGAGGGGGATCAGCAGCGCCAGCATATTCCAGCCCGGCACCTGGAGGGCAAAGGTGGCGATCAGTACGCCAATAATCATACTGATCCCGACCAGGGTTTTACGGTAGCCAAACCAGCGCAGTACCTGAGTGACCGTTGATTTCGCCAGAATGGAACCGAGGGCGGTTGGCGCAACCATGCACCCGGCCAGCAGGGCCGTGTAACCAAAACCGACCTGAAGCATCAGCGGCATCAGGAAGGGAATACACCCCGTGCCCAGTCGTGAGGCGATATTACCGACAATGCCTACCGAGAAGGTTCGGGTCTTGAACATCGGTAACGGCAGCAGGGGAGAAGGGTGGCGACGGGCATGCACTATATAGAGAAGCAGCAGCACAATGCCGGCCAGTAATACGCCCAGGGCAATCAGGCTGGAAACCACCTGCTCACCGAACAGCTCAATACCGCTTGAGATACCGACCAGACCTAAACCAAACAGCAGGAACCCTAGCATATCGAAACGCCGCTTTGGCGTGGTGAAGTCCGGCATATATTTACGGGCATAAATGATGCCGAGGATGCCAATCGGAATGTTGATCAGGAAAATCCAGTGCCACGTAGCCCAGGTGACCAGCACACCGCCTAGCAAAGGCCCCAGCACCGGGCCAATCAGCCCTGGCATGGTGACAAAGTTGAGCACTGGCAGCAGTTCACTGCGCGGGTAGGCCCGCAGCAGAGCAAGGCGAGCCACCGGCATCATCATCGCGCCGCCCACGCCCTGAATGACGCGGGACGTAACCAGCATCGTCAGCGAGCCGGACAGTGCGCAGGCCAGCGATCCCAGGGAGAAAAGAAACACGGCGGCAATAAAGACTTTGCGAGTTCCGAAGCGGTCTGCCAGCCAGCCACTGACCGGAATAAGCATCGCTACGGTCAGGGTGTAGCTGATCACGGCAGACTGCATCGCCAGCGGAGAGCGCTCCAGGCTGTGAGCGATGGCGGGTAGGGCCGTGTTCAGGATAGTGGCATCCAGCGCCTGCATAAAGAAGGCCATAGCGGCAATCCACGGGAGTCCGGCCATACTGCGCGCGGATTTAATCATTGTTATCCCTTTATTTTGGAAGAAAGTTCAGGGCAGGCCCATGTAGTAGAGAAAGCATAGCATTCCCTTTCAGCGTTCAGCGTGGTGCTTTATCAGTTTTATGGGCAGAAATGCTGATTTATTGCGCCGAATACGTATGCTTTTAACGCTTCTGGTGAAAAATGACGCGCTTAGTCATTTTTTTGCAATAAACCCTTGTCACCCGTCCAGAACTCCCTATAATGCGCAACCACTGAGACGGCACAACGGCTTACAGGCCAGCGGCTCAGGAGGT
>NZ_JACYMO010000011.1 GCF_014838825.1 Erwinia persicina
TTACGCTTTCCTCCTTCGGAGTCAACTTCTTTTTGAGAAGTTTTTCCGGCGCTATCAGTTACCTGATGCTGCTGACCCGGTAGCCTGTAAGCCGTTGTTCCGTGTCAGTGGAGGCGCAGTATAGGGATTTTCTGGCAGCTGACAAGGGTAAATTGCAAAAAACTTGCTGAGTGGTGATTTTTTACCCGAAACGTGGTTAAAGTGGTAATTTTTCGAGCTTACTGAAGCCATATCGTTGTAAAACGGGCATTAATTGTACCGCCTGCTCAGTAATATCCATACAGAACGCCATGTTTTCATCCTGCGAAAAAGCGTCTGGCGACTCATTTTCCAGTAACCACACCGTTCGACGCGCAATTGCCGCACCTGAATCGATTAAACGGGTACCTTCAGGGAGTACCTGCTGTAGCTCTTCACTAATAAGAGGGAAGTGCGTGCAGCCCAGGACGACGGTATCCGGTGGTTCCTGCATACGCAGCCACGGCTGCAATATGCGCTTCACGTCATCGATAGAAACAGGCTGTCCATGCAGTTTGGCCTCCGCCAGCTCTACCAACTCCGCCGATCCCAGCATCTCAGTCTTACATTCACTGCCAAAACGCGCCACCAGCTCATGCGTATAAGGACGCTTCACCGTCCCCCGGGTCGCCAGCAGGCCAACAACACCGTTACGGGTCAGACGCGCTGCCGGTTTTATAGCAGGAACCACACCGACAACAGGAAATGCAAAGCGCTCACGTAAAGCGGGCAGCGTGACGGTACTCGCTGAGTTACAGGCGATCACCACCAGGGCCAGGGGATAACGGCGGGTCACCGCTTCAACGATAGCGACCACACGCTCGACGATAAACGCTTCCGACTTTTCACCATAAGGGAAAGCGACATTATCGAACGCGTAGAGATAATGGAGATCCGGCAGTAATTTGCGGATCTCATCATAGACAGAAAGCCCACCGACACCGGAGTCAAAGACCAGCACGGTGGGGCGCGGTTTAGAAGGTGTAGCTGCCGCTGAGGTAGTATTCCCGTCCAGGGGTTTCATAGCCATACACTGTCTCGTATTCTTTATCGAACAGGTTGGCAATTCTACCACGAACGGTGAGATGGGATGTGACTGGATACGAAACCGCGAGATCCCACAAGCTTACCCCCCCCAATTTGGCCAGATCACCATTTGGATTTGTTGCATATTGACGGTCGTAGCGTTCACCCAGGTATTGATAACTCACTGACCAGTCGAAATTATACACCGTCCAGTCGAGCTGATACTTCACCTGCTGTTTAGCCCGACGCAGCAAAATCTCATTGGTTTCAGCATTACGCGGATCAACGTAATCATAGGAAATCTGATGAGATACCGAACCGATATCAAATGAAGCCGTTGCTTCAACACCTTTGATGGTCGCTTTATTGATATTGTAATAACCGCCGTTGGCACTACTGTAATCAATAAGGCTGTCGATATCGTTGCGATATCCGGAGACATGCCAGGTCACAGGGCCCGTTAAGCCTTCGAAGCCCCCTTCCCACTGCTTGCTCTCTTCAGGATCAAGATTGCTATTGCCGCCAAAAGAACCATAAAGCTGACCGAGATTGGGTGCCTTAAATGCCGTCCCGTAGCTGGCGATGAAACGATAACCCTCAATGAACTCCCAGGCCGCGCTGGACTGCCAGGTGTTATGCCAGCCGTAAACGGAGTGATCATCGCCACGAACGGCACCTTCCAGCGTCACTGGACCAAACATCTGCTGCCCGGTGGCATACAAACCCGTATTGGTCACTTCACGGCGGTCATTTACATAAGCAGTCCCTGGCTCAATGGACTGCTTCTGCCAGTCAACGCCGCCACCCACACTGCCCTGTCCCACGGCCACATTATTGGCCCACTGCAAATTATACTGCTGGGAGTCATCAAGTGTGGCAGAGGACGCATAGCGTCCCATATCAGGACTGTAATTATAATCTTTCGTGTGACTGTAGCTGGCGGTCAGATTGGAAGAATAGAGACCATTGTTGAAGCGGAGTCCACCATCCCAGGTCTGGCTATACAGCTGCCGGGTATCAACATAGGTATCGGGTTGAACATAGGTCGGGCTACCGTCATAGGCAGTACGGTTATCAAAGCCATAACCCCGAACAAAGGCACTAAAATCATCATTGATCTGATGTTCAATCGCGCCATAGATGTTCTTGCTCATAAACCCATCACGATCGGGTTGTGCAGTGTTGCCAAGTGCATCAGGGTAGTTAGCAACGACATCATAGCCTTTGGTGTAGGTATAGTTACCTGCAAGCGTCACCCGAGTATTCTGGCCCAGCATCTGCTGAGTGGAACCGTCGTAAGTCTGATAGCCGTTGGAACCAACCCCTGCCGCAAGCGTCGTACCATCCTTAGTGCGCGTGGTAATGATGTTGAGTACCCCTCCAATGGCATCAGAACCATAGACTGCTGAACGTGCTCCACGTATATATTCAATCCGCTGAACCAGTGAAATTGGGATCTGGCTGAGATCGGAAGCACCGCTGATCCCCGCCTGATTAAGGCGCACACCATCAATTAAGATCAGAACATGGCTGGAGTTAGTGCCACGAATAAACAGTGAGCTTTGCTGGCCCATTCCACCATTTTGAGCAATATCGACACCCGGCAGGCGACGCATCACATCCGTCAGCGTTTTTGACTGCCAGCGGTCGATCTGCTCTTTCGTGACCACCGTGGTAGGGGCCAATACAGAAGAGACTGGCTGTTCAAAACGATTCGCAGTCACAACCTGCGTTTCTTCGTTACGGTCCTGTGCAAAGCCGTTTTGCGCCCAGAGGGAAATTGCCGTAGCGCTAAACGCCAGCAGCGAGTTTTTAGTTGTTATCATCATCAAGCATCCAAAAGATGTGCAGGATGCCGCAGGCATACGATCGATAGCACGCGATGATCGTAAAAAATGCGACGTTCATCCGGCAGGTCTTCGGGCTCAGAATCCTTAAGTGGCAATGACTTCCCGTCATAAGACAGTGTCTGCATTACGCTATTGTCACGACATTCTATACCGCTGCGCGTCAGCTCCAGATTTACACTGGATTCCCTTTTAACTCGTTGGGAGGCCGGAGGCCGCATTTTATGTACAAATATATTAGAAGTCCAGATATCCAGACATCCATAATGAATGAAGAGTGGACAACGCTGGACATGAGATAAAGATTCCCTACAATCGCCCGGCTATATCCGCCAAATACCCAGGAATCACCATGACACCCGAACAACTGCCTGTTGAACAGTATGATGACCAGCTCACTGAGAAAGTGACACGACTGACGTCGATGATGTCCGCATTTAACGCGCCCGAAGTCGAAATCTTCCGTTCTCCGGTCAGCCATTATCGGATGCGTGCCGAATTCCGTATCTGGCATGATGGCGACGACCTGTACCATATTATTTTCGATCAGGAGACGCACAACCGCATCCGGGTCGACAGCTTCCCGGCGGCCAGTGAGCTGATTAACCGCCTGATGCCCCGCATGATCGCGGCCGTGCGCGACCAGCGTGCGCTGCGCTTTAAACTGTTCCAGATAGATTATTTATCGACGGTCAGCGGGCAGGTGGTAGTTTCTCTGCTCTATCACCGTAAGCTGGATGAAGAGTGGCAGCAGGCAGCCACGCTGCTGCGCGACGCGCTGCGTGCGGAAGGTTTCGATCTGCATTTGATCGGCCGCGCCACTAAAACCAAAATCTGTCTGGACCAGGATTTCGTTGATGAGCGTCTGATGGTGGACGGCCGTGAGATGATCTATCGCCAGGTAGAAAACAGCTTTACGCAGCCCAATGCGGCAATGAATGTGAAGATGCTGGAATGGGCGCTGGATGCCACGCGCGATTCTCGCGGCGACCTGCTGGAGTTGTACTGCGGCAACGGCAACTTCTCACTGGCACTGGCGCGTAACTTCCGCCGTGTGCTGGCAACGGAAATCGCCAAACCGTCAGTCGCCTCTGCTCAGTACAATATCGCGGTAAACCAGATTGATAACGTACAGATTATCCGAATGGCGGCAGAAGAGTTTACTCAGGCAATGAACGGAGACAGAAGCTTCAGAAGGCTGGAAGGTATCGATCTGAGCAGCTATGAGTGCGAAACCATTTTCGTCGACCCGCCGCGCAGTGGTCTGGATGAAGAAACGGTGAAGATGGTGCAGGCGTATCCGCGCATTCTGTATATTTCCTGTAATCCGACGACGCTGTGCGAGAACCTGGCAACGCTGTCCGACACCCATGAGATCGCTCGTCTGGCGCTGTTTGACCAGTTCCCCTACACCCATCATATGGAGTGCGGCGTACTACTGACCCGCCGCTAATCTGGCCCGGGCGATGCGGATCGCCCGATGTTACTGGCTATTTTTACGCGCACGCCACTTCGTAGCAATCCAGAACACCACCACCACCATCAGGATGGTCGGCACAAAGTTAGAGCCAATATCCGGGTATTCTGCCCGGACGATGGCGCTGTACACCAGAATCCCCAGCAGGAAAAAGCCGGCAGCCAGCGAAGGCATTCCTTCAGGCATGGCACGATTCAGGTAGCGCTGATGCAGGCACCATGCAGCCAGGCCGAGCGCGATCAACGGGAAAACTGAAAAGGGCACCAGAGAACTGAACAGCGCCGAAAAGGTACCGTTAATGGAAAGTCCGGTAATAAAGGTCAGCAGCAGTGTTCCTTTGTCCCGGCCCGTTGCTAAATTCATGTCACCCCCTGCTAGTCTTTGGATTCCAGCGTAACTGCCAGCTTTTCCTGCTCACGACGGTACCAGTAATAGGCACCCTTCGAGATCATACGCAGCTGCAGCACCAGTCGTTCTTCCAGCTGACGCCGCTGATCGGCATCAATATCCAGCGCTTCCGCACCGGCGTTAAATACGATAATCACCATCGCTTCAGCCTGCGCCTCGGTGAAGCTGCGCGGCATGCGGTTTTCGATTTCCAGATAGTCAGCCAGTTCGGCGATAAAATGCTGAATCTCACGCGCAACGGCAGCACGGAAAGCCGATGACGTTCCGGATCGTTCACGCAGCAACAGGCGAAACGCATTGGGATTGTCGCCAATAAATTCCATAAAGGTAGAAACCGACGTTCGGATAACGCTGCCACCTTTGGCAATACGCTGACGTGCCTGACGCATAAGCTGTCGCAGCATCAGGCCGCTTTCATCCACCATCGTTAGCCCCAATTCATCTACATCACGAAAGTGACGATAGAATGACGTCGGGGCAATACCCGCCTCCCTGGCGACTTCCCGCAGGCTGAGGCTGGCAAAACTACGTTCGGCGCTTAGTTGACTAAATGCCGCTTCGATAAGTGAACGCCGTGTACGTTCTTTTTGCTGCGCTCTGACGCCCATTTTTCTGCCTGTTTAGCCTGCAAGTGGGCACTATAGCAAAAATTTCAGCGTACAGTGGGCCAAACTTTGTGACCGCCTGTTAACTCACTCATTTGGCAAATGATGGCAAAAAGCACGGTTAGAATTGGGAACTGCGGCGCGAGATGTTAGAATCTCGTTGTAAAATTGTATAAAAAATAGGACGTATTGGTATGCAACAGTCTTATGATTACGACGCCATCGTGATTGGTTCCGGCCCTGGCGGTGAAGGTGCTGCGATGGGCCTGGTCAAACAGGGCGCACGTATTGCCGTTATCGAGCGCTATCACAATATCGGTGGCGGATGTACACACTGGGGGACGATCCCTTCTAAAGCGCTGCGCCATGCCGTCAGCCGCATTATCGAATTCAATCAGAATCCCCTGTATAGCGACCACACGCGTCTTCTGCGTTCTTCTTTTGCTGATATTCTGAACCATACTGAAAACGTTATCAGCCAGCAAACCCGCATGCGTCAGGGGTTCTACGAGCGCAACCACTGTGAACTGTTCCAGGGCGATGCCCGTTTTGTTGATGCCAACACCATCGAAATAGAAAGCCATGACGGCACGGTCGAGCGTCTGACCGCCGGAAAGTTTGTGATTGCCTGTGGTTCACGCCCTTACCATCCGCCGGATGTCGATTTTAGCCACCCACGCATCTATGACAGCGACTCCATCCTCAACCTGCACCATGAACCGGACCATGTGATTATCTATGGTGCCGGCGTGATCGGCTGCGAGTATGCGTCGATTTTCCGTGGCCTGTCGGTCAAAGTGGATCTGATTAACACCCGCGACCGTCTGCTGGCCTTCCTCGATCAGGAAATGTCCGACTCGCTCTCTTATCACTTCTGGAATAATGGTGTGGTGATTCGCCATAATGAAGAGTTTGAGAAAATTGAAGGGGTGGCAGATGGCGTGATTATGCATCTGAAATCCGGCAAGAAACTCAAGGCAGACTGCCTGTTGTACGCCAATGGACGCACCGGGAACACCGACTCACTGTCGCTGGACACTGTCGGACTGGAAGCGGATGGTCGTGGCCTGTTGAAAGTGAACAGCATGTACCAGACAGCACAGCCGCATATTTACGCGGTGGGAGATGTGATTGGTTACCCCAGCCTGGCCTCTGCGGCCTACGATCAGGGACGTATCGCCGCCCAGGCGATGATCAAAGGCGAAGCGACCGCGCACCTGATTGAAGACATTCCGACCGGTATCTACACCATCCCGGAAATCAGCTCCGTCGGGAAAACCGAACAGCAGCTGACAGCGATGAAAGTGCCCTACGAAGTGGGTCGTGCACAGTTCAAACACCTGGCGCGTGCGCAGATTGTCGGAATGAACGTCGGGAGTCTGAAGATCCTGTTCCACCGCGAGACCAAAGAGATCCTCGGCATTCACTGCTTTGGTGAGCGTGCTGCGGAGATCATCCACATTGGTCAGGCGATTATGGAACAGAAAAACGGTGGCAACACGATTGAGTACTTCGTCAATACCACCTTTAACTATCCGACGATGGCGGAAGCCTACCGGGTTGCAGCGTTAAACGGCCTGAACCGCCTGTTTTAACGCGCCGCCGTTCATGACCGCCTGCATATGCTCGCGGATCTCCTCTGCCAGTTGCTCATAGCGGCCGCGCAGAGGGGAACCCGGGCGATACACTAACGCGATGGTGCGTTGTGGTACCGGCTTATAGCAGTCCAGGTAACACACCCCGTCGCGCACTCGCTCTTTCGGTACCGCCAGCGAAGGCAACAGCGTAATGCCGCTGCCCGCTGCCACCATATTGCGCAGCGTTTCCAGGCTGGTCGCGCGGAAGTGCGTGTCTTCATCTGCTCCGGCCTGGAAGCAGAAGCCCATCGCCTGGTCGCGCAGACAGTGACCGTCTTCCAGCATTAACAGCTTTTCACCGGAAAGATCCGACATCGGTACGCGATCGCGGTCATGCCACGGGTGATCGGCATAGATCGCCAGTTTCATTGGCTCATCAAACAGGGGCACTTCAATAAAGGCTTCTGACTCTTTCACCAGCGCCAGGATGGCACAGTCCAGCTTGCCGCTGTCGAGCTGCGCCAGCAGCTGCTGGGTCTGCGCTTCGTGCAGATACATCTCCAGCTTCGGAAACGTTTTATGCAGCGTGGGAATAATCTGCGGCAGCAGGTACGGGCCCACGGTCGGGATCAGCCCAATATGCATCGGGCCTGACATCGCCTCACCCTGCTGGCTGGCCATTTCCTTCAGTACTTTCACTTCCCGCAGCACGGTGCGGGCCTGATCCACCAGCAGCAGACCGGCCTGAGTGAACAGTACCTTACGGCTGGTGCGCTCCAGCAGCATCACGCCCAGCTCATCCTCCAGCTTACGAATCTGGCCGCTTAACGTCGGCTGACTCACATGGCAGGCATCGGCTGCACGACGAAAATGGCGATGTTCTGCCAGCGAAACCAGATACTCCAGATCACGTATATTCATCTTATCCTCTCTTTCACGATAGTTCGTGACGATAGATAGCATAGCAACCAACGATTATCCCTATCAAGCATCAATAAAGATAATGTGCCGGTGCAGAAAGGGAGCACACCTAATTTTTATAACGTTGAGGTCTTTTTATGTTTGCTAGTCAGGAAGGTAAGTCTATCCCGCAGGTCACTTTTCACACGCGTCAGGGCGACAGTTGGGTCGATGTCACCACTGATGAGCTGTTTAAAGACAAAACAGTGATCGTTTTTTCTCTGCCGGGTGCTTTTACCCCCACCTGTTCATCCAGCCATCTGCCGCGCTATAACGAACTGGCGGACGTGTTCGGGCAACATGGCGTGGACAGCATCCTGTGCGTGTCAGTCAATGACACCTTTGTAATGAACGCCTGGAAAGCCGATCAGCGCGCCGGCAACATCACCTTCATTCCCGATGGCAACGGTGATTTCACCCGGGGCATGGAGATGCTGGTGGAAAAAGCCGACCTCGGCTTTGGCCCCCGCTCATGGCGTTATTCCATGCTGGTGCGTAACGGCGTGGTTGAGAAGATGTTTGTTGAACCGAATAAGCCGGGCGATCCGTTTGAAGTGTCCGATGCGGATACCATGCTGCGTTATGTAGCACCGGAGTTTAAAGTGCAGGAGTCCGTTTCCCTGTTCAGCAAGCCGGGCTGCCCGTTCTGTGCCAAAGCCAAGCAGATGCTGTTAGATCGCGGGATCGCGTTTGAAGAAATCGTTCTGGGTCAGGATGCCACCACCGTCAGCCTGCGTGCCGTGACGGGACGCGCTACCGTGCCTCAGGTGTTTATTGGCGGTCGCCATATTGGCGGCAGTGATGATTTAGAGCAATTCTTCGCGGCATAATGAAGGGGGACGGCCTGCATTTCGGGTCGTCCCTTTCACGTCAGGCGGGCTGACCCAAAAAAGAAGGTCAGCCCCTCGCACATTATCCGAGGCGCTGCTTCGCTTCAGTGATGGCGGTTGATACCTGATGCGGAGAGACACCGCCTTTAGCGTTACGTTTGTCCAGGCAGGACTGCAGCGACAGGAAGGGATAAACATCTTCTGCAATCACGCTGCTGAACTTCTGCAGGTCAGACAGCGCCAGTGCTTCCAGCGCTACACCCTGCTTAATCGCTTCCACCACGGTTTCACCGACAATATGGTGCGCTTCACGGAACGGTACGCCTTTGGCGACCAGGTAATCCGCCAGTTCGGTCGAGTTTGCATAACCCTGTTCGGCGGCTTCCTGACAACGCGGGCGCTTCACCTGAATACCCTCCAGAACCAGCGCGGCCATATGCAGGCAGTCAGACCAGGTATCGAGTGCATCGAACAGTCCTTCTTTGTCCTCCTGCATATCTTTATTGTATGCCAGCGGCAGACCTTTCAGCGTCATACTCATGGCGGTCAGTGCCCCCTGTACGCGGCCAACCTTGCCACGGATCAGTTCCAGCGCGTCCGGGTTTTTCTTCTGCGGCATCAGCGAGGAGCCCGACGTCACTTTATCAGACAGCTCAACAAAGCCCGCCTCACCCGTATTGAAGAAGATCAGATCCTCGGCAAAACGCGACAGGTGTACCATGCCGATAGAAGCATCTGAGAGCAGTTCCAGCACGTGATCGCGGTCGGATACGGTATCCAGACTGTTACGGGTGGCGGAGGCAAAGCCTAACCATCCAGCCAGCTGTTCGCGGTCGATCTCATACGCGGTTCCGGCCAGGGCACCGCAGCCCAGCGGGCTGACGTCCAGTCGTTTCAGCGTATCCTGCAGACGGCTTTCATCACGCGCCAGCATCTCAACATAGGCCAGACACCAGTGGGCAAACGTCACCGGCTGCGCGCGCTGCAGGTGGGTGTAACCCGGCATAACCGCGTCCTGGTTGGCTTCTGCAGTAGCGATCAGTGCCTGCTGGAACTGACGTGTGGCAGTCAACAGTTCGCTGACCTGCGCTTTACACCACAGTTTCAGGTCGGTCGCGACCTGGTCATTACGGCTACGGCCAGTATGGAGTTTTTTACCCAGCGAACCGACTTTGTCGATCAGCTTCCCTTCCACCCAGCTGTGAATATCTTCGGCGTCGCTTTCCAGAATTTGCTGTGGGTTCGCGCGCACATCTTCCAACAGAGCATTCAGCGCCACTTCCAGCTGCTGCTGCTCGTCTGCGGTTAACACATTGACCGTCACCAGCGCTTTGGACCAGGCAACGGAACCAGTGATGTCCTGCTCTGCCAGACGATAGTCGAAGCGCAGTGAGTCATTGAAAAGCTTGAAACGTTGATCTGCTGCCTGCGTAAACCGTCCACCCCAAAGTGCCATGCTCAGTACTCCATTCAAATAATGTAATAAGGGCGGCACAGGTGCCGCCCCTACGAATGCCTGTAGGGGCGAGTGGCCTCGCCCGGAAAAGATTACTTCTTCTCGTTCAGCGCGCGAATGCGTGAAGACAGAGAGAACAGACGGATAAAGCCGCCTGCGTGACGGTGATCGTACACTTCGTCTTCACCGAAGGTGGCAAACTCTTCAGAGTAGAGGCTGTTAGCCGATTTCTTCTGGATCGCCGTTACCTGACCTTTGTACAGCTGCAGCACCACTTCGCCATTCACTTCTTCTGCCAGTGCCGCCGCGGAAGCCTGAATGGATTTACGCAGCGGTGCGAACCAGCGGCCATCGTAAACCACATAGGACATTTCCAGGCCAAGCTGCTCACGCCATTTGAAGCTGTCGCGATCCAGAACCAGCTGCTCAACCGCACGCAGCGCATTCACCATGATGGTACCGCCAGGGGTTTCGTAGCAGCCGCGGGACTTGATGCCCACCAGACGGTTTTCCACGATATCGATACGACCGACGCCGTGACGGGCACCGATGGCATTCAGTTTGTCCAGGCAGCCAAATGGGCTTAACGCTTCGCCGTTCACCGCGACGACGCGCCCTTTCTCAACGGTAACGGTTACCTGCTCAGGCTGATCCGGGGCTTCCAGTGGATCCACAGTCCATACCCAGCAGTCTTTGTTCGGGGCATTCCACGGGCTTTCCAGCACGCCGCCTTCGGTAGAAATATGCCAGGCGTTTTCATCACGGCTGTAGATTTTTTCCAGCGACGCGGTGGTCGGAATATTACGCTCTTTCAGGTAATCCAGCAGGGCTTCACGGGAACGCAGGTTCCACTCACGCCATGGCGCGACGACTTTCAACTGTGGGGCCAGCGCAGTGTAAGTGGTTTCAAAACGCACCTGGTCATTGCCTTTACCGGTTGCGCCGTGGCACAGGGCATCTGCGCCCACTTTCAGCGCCAGCTCAACCTGCGCTTTAGCAATAATCGGGCGCGCCATTGAGGTGCCCAGCAGGTAAGTCCCTTCGTACAGGGCACCGGTCTGCAGCACAGGATAAACGTACTCGCTGATGAACTCTTCGCGCAGATCCACCACATGGCACTCAGACGCACCGGACTGCAGCGCTTTCTGCTCCACGCCTTCCAGATCGCCGCGCTCCTGGCCGATATCCGCCACGAATGCCACCACTTCACAGCCGCCGTAGTTCTCTTTCAGCCATGGAATGATGGCCGAAGTATCCAGACCGCCAGAGTAAGCCAGTACGATTTTCTTGATGCTTTTGTCTTGCATTGTCTCTTCCTTAAATGAATACGTTACTAATTAAGCGAGGATACGGGTGCCGATGGACACGCCGTTAAATAAGGTTGGCAGCTGTTCGGCATGGCGCCAGCTGGCGATATCCACCGGGCGGCCCAGCGTACGGGCGGCTTCCAGCGCAGCATTAACTTTGACGATCATCCCGTCAGTGATCACGCCATCGGCGATCAGCTGTTCGGCTTTCTCTGCCGTCATCTCTTCAATACGCTGCTTGTCAGCATCCAGAATACCGCTGACATCAGAAAGCAGGATCAGGTCCGCCCCCAGCGTGGCAGCCAGCGCCGTCGCGGCCTGGTCGGCGTTAACGTTCATCAGCAGGCCATCGGCAGTGATGCCAATCGAGCTGACGACCGGCAGATAGCCCGCACCCAGCAGCGTATTTATCAGGTGGGGAGAACCCGGCGTGGCCAGCCCCACATGGCCCAGTTCATCGTCAAACTGCGCCACATCAACGCTGCCGCCGTCACCCAAGCACAGACCAACGGCATCAATGCCATGTTTTTTTGACCAGGCCAGCAGGGTTTTGTTCGCTGTACCCGCCAGGGCCCCGGTGATAATGTCAATCTGGTCGGCGGGTGTGACGCGCAGTCCGTTTTTTTTCTTCACCGGCAGCGACAGCTTGCTCATCAGTTCATCGACCAGGCAGCCGCCACCGTGAACGATCAGCAACGGGCGCTGATGCGTGGTACGGTAGCTGGCCAGAGCAGTAAACAGACGCTCCAGCGCCTCTTCGCTGTCCAGCAGCACACCGCCTAACTTGATAATTAACGGATGGGTCATCAACTCAACTCGCTCTCTGTGATAGATAGAATTTTCGGTTTCCATCTGGCCGCCGATATTGTATTTTTATTCACTATTAGTGCATGAATATTGATACTATCCTAACCCAAGGACTGTCAACAGTGAAGACAAAATTACCCCCTTTTCTTGAGATTTACCGCCAACTGATTGCAACGCCATCAATCAGCGCCACCGACAGTGCGCTCGACCAGAGCAATGAAACTTTAATCAATTTACTGGCAGGCTGGTTCCGCGATATCGGCTTCAGCGTGGAAGTCCAGCCGGTACCCGGCACGCGCAATAAATTCAATATGCTGGCCAGGAGCGGTCAGGGTGCAGGCGGTCTGCTGCTGGCCGGTCATACCGACACCGTGCCATTCGACGATGGCCGCTGGACGCGCGATCCATTCACCCTGAGTGAGCATGACAATAAGCTCTACGGGCTGGGCACGGCCGACATGAAAGGCTTCTTCGCCTTCATCTTAGAGACCCTGCGTGATATTGACGTGTCAGCGCTGAAAAAACCGCTTTATATTCTCGCCACTGCCGATGAAGAAACCACCATGGCGGGCGCGAAGTTCTTCTCTGAAACCACCAGCCTGCGCCCGGACTGTGCGATTATCGGCGAGCCCACCTCCCTGAAACCCGTACGTGCGCACAAAGGCCATATTTCTAATGTGATCCGTATTCAGGGTCAGTCAGGCCACTCCAGCGATCCGGGCCGCGGGGTCAATGCTATTGAACTGATGCATGAGTCGATCACCCAGTTGATGGAACTGCGCAATACGCTGAAAACACGCTATCACCACGATGGCTTTGCCATCCCCTACCCAACGATGAACTTGGGCCATATCAGCGGCGGCGACGCAGCCAACAGGATCTGCGCCTGCTGTGAGCTGCATATGGATATCCGCCCACTGCCGGGCCTGACGTTGAGCGATCTTGACGGTCTGCTGAATGAGGCGCTGGCTCCCGTCAGTGCGCGCTGGCCGGGCCGTCTGACCGTGGGTGAGCTGCACCCGCCGATCCCGGGCTATGAGTGTCCGCGTGAACATCAGCTGGTTCAGGTGGTAGAAAAACTGCTGGGGACAGAAACAGAGGTGGTGAATTACTGCACCGAGGCCCCCTTCATCCAGCAGATCTGCCCGACGCTGGTTTTAGGCCCGGGTTCCATCGATCAGGCGCATCAGCCGGACGAATTTATTGATACCGCGTTCATTAAACCGACCCGCGAACTGATCGCCCAGGTGGTGCATCATTTTTGCCATCATTAGGTCGGTTTAACCAAAATACTTCGGGTTTCAGGGGGACGACAGGCCCGTCAGTCCCCATCACGATGTGACGGGGGTAAAGGTGCCCGGCCCATACCTTTCCAGGGTAAGAATGAGGCACAAAAGGGACAATTGGCTGCAAAAACAGCGGGTTGCCCCTGATTTCAATTATTCCGGATGATAAGAATAACTTATCTCGTTCTGCTGTAATTAAATTTCATAAATTCCGGCTATTTAGCGTCACGATGCGGTGTATTTAAGTCAATTGACGAATGGTTGCGAACGTGGCTAGATAAAAGACAACGTTATGCCCACTGGGGTGAAAGATAGTTACAAATACAAGAAGGGTGTCAGGGATCATATGAACGAACAATATTCCGCAATGCGAAGTAATGTCAGTATGCTCGGCAAACTGCTCGGGGATACTATTAAGGATGCACTGGGAGAGAACATCCTGGACCGGGTAGAAACCATCCGTAAGCTCTCGAAGTCATCACGTGCGGGAAATGATGCCCACCGTCAGGAACTGCTGACCACGCTGCAAAATTTGTCCAATGATGAACTGCTGCCGGTAGCCCGTGCATTCAGTCAGTTCCTCAACCTGACCAACGTAGCCGAGCAGTACCACACCATTTCGCCAAAAGGCGAAGGTGCGAATCACCCTGAACTGCTGGCCGGTACCTTTGAGCGTCTGAAGCAGCAGCCAGACCTGACCGAAGCCGCCGTTCGCGAAGCGATTGAATCCCTGTCGCTGGAACTTGTTCTGACCGCCCACCCGACTGAAATCACCCGCCGTACCCTGATCCATAAACTGGTCGAAGTGAACAGCTGCCTGCAGCAACTGGATCACAATGACCTGTCTGACTATGACCATGGCAAGATCATGCGCCGCCTGCGCCAGCTGGTGGCCCAGGCCTGGCATACCGATGAAATTCGTAAATATCGCCCCACGCCCGTGGATGAAGCCAAGTGGGGCTTTGCGGTGGTGGAAAACAGCCTGTGGGAAGGCGTACCGCAGTTCCTGCGCGAGCTGAATGAGCAGGTCGAAGCCGCCTTTGGCTATACCCTGCCAGTTGATTTTGTGCCGGTGAAGTTTACCTCCTGGATGGGCGGTGACCGCGACGGCAACCCGAATGTGACGGCCGATATCACCCGCCATGTCCTGCAGCTCAGTCGCTGGAAAGCCACCGACCTGTTCCTGCGTGATATCGCCGTACTGGTCTCTGAGCTGTCGATGTCAGAATGTACGCCGGAAGTACGTGAGCTGTGCGGTAACCCGGACGCGCTGGAGCCTTACCGCGAGATCATGAAAAACCTGCGTGGCCAGCTGATGAGCACCCAGGCTTATCTGGAACGCCGCCTGAAGGGCGAGCGCCTGCCGCGCCCGGACAACCTGCTGATCTCCAACGATCAGCTGTGGGAACCGCTGTACACCTGCTACCAGTCACTGCAGGCCTGTGGCATGGGCATTATTGCCAACGGTCAGCTGCTCGACACCCTGCGTCGCGTGAAGTGCTTTGGCGTGCCGCTGGTGCGTATTGACCTCCGCCAGGAAAGTAACCGCCATACTGAAGCCATTGCTGAAATCACCCGCTATCTCGGCCTGGGCGATTACGAGAGTTGGTCAGAAGCTGACAAGCAGGCTTTCCTGATCCGCGAACTGAGCTCCAAACGTCCGCTGATGCCACGCCAGTGGGAGCCGAGTGCCGATACGAAAGAGGTGCTGGATACCTGTCGCGTAGCGGCGGATGCACCGCAGGGCTCGATTGCCGCCTACGTCATCTCCATGGCGAAAACGCCGTCAGACGTGCTGGCCGTTCATCTGCTGCTAAAAGAGGCAGGTATTCCTTATGCGATGCCGGTGGCCCCGCTGTTTGAAACCCTCGAGGATCTGAACAACGCCAACGATGTCATGAGCCAGCTGCTGAATATCGACTGGTATCGCGGCCTGATTCAGGGCAAGCAGATGGTGATGATCGGCTATTCCGACTCGGCGAAGGACGCGGGCGTTATGGCAGCAAGCTGGGCACAGTATCAGGCTCAGGATGCGCTGATCAAAACCTGCGAGAAAGCCGGTATTACCCTGACGCTGTTCCACGGACGCGGCGGCTCCATCGGCCGTGGCGGTGCGCCGGCACATGCGGCGCTTCTGTCGCAGCCCCCGGGCAGCCTGAAAGGCGGCCTGCGCGTGACCGAACAGGGTGAGATGATCCGCTTTAAATACGGTCTGCCGGAAGTCACTATCAGCAGTCTGTCGCTGTATACCGGGGCGATCCTCGAAGCTAACCTGCTGCCACCGCCGGAGCCGAAGCCCGAGTGGAACAGCATCATGGACCAGCTGTCTGATGTGTCCTGCAAAATGTACCGGGGCTACGTGCGTGAACACGAAGACTTCGTGCCTTACTTCCGTTCTGCCACTCCGGAGCTGGAGCTGGCCAAGCTGCCACTGGGCTCACGTCCGGCGAAGCGTCGCCCGACCGGCGGTGTTGAGTCGCTGCGTGCCATTCCGTGGATTTTCGCCTGGACACAGAATCGCCTGATGCTGCCCGCCTGGCTGGGTGCCGGTGCCGCGCTGCAGAAAGCGATGGAAGAGGGTCATCAGGAAACGCTGGAAACCATGTGCCGCGACTGGCCGTTCTTCTCGACCCGCCTGGGAATGCTGGAAATGGTGTTCTCGAAGGCTGACCTGTGGCTGGCTGAATACTACGATCAGCGTCTGGTGGATAAATCCCTGTGGTCGCTGGGCAAACAGCTGCGCGATCAGCTGGACTCCGATATCAAAGCCGTGCTGACCATTGCCAACGATTCGCACCTGATGGCCGACCAGCCGTGGATTGCCGAGTCGATTGCCCTGCGTAACGTCTACACTGACCCGCTGAACGTTCTGCAGGCGGAGCTGTTACACCGTTCGCGTCAGCAGGAAGCGGCGGGCGCAGAGCCGGATGCCCGCGTTGAGCAGGCATTGATGGTGACCATCGCCGGCGTAGCGGCGGGAATGCGTAACACGGGTTAAGCCGACTGCAGAGGGCGATCGGAAAAGGATCGCCCTCACAACCAGCAGGCGTAGACCTTCATTTTCGGTCTGCCCCTGACAATAAAAAAGGACGCTTATGCGTCCTTTTTTTTGTCGCGGTGATCAGGCGACGGCCAGACCCGGGCGGACGCCCAGCGTATGGCAGATGGCATAACTCATCTCCGCACGGTTCAGGGTGTAGAAGTGAAAATCTTTCACCCCTTCGCGGCTGAGAATTTTTACCATATCCATCGCGACGTTAGCACCGACCATTTTGCGGGTTTCCGGGTCGTTATCCAGCCCTTCAAACATACTGGTCATCCAGCCCGGCACGCGGACGTTCGTCATCGTGGCGAAGCGCTGTAGTTGCCTGAAATTCGACACCGGCAGAATGCCCGGAACGATTTCAACATCAATGCCGGTGGATACGCAGCGGTCACGAAAGCGCAAATAGCTCTCCACATCGAAGAAGAACTGGGTGATAGCCCGGTTGGCCCCCGCATCAATTTTACGCTTCAGGTTGATCAGGTCAGCCTGAGCGCTCTTCGCCTCCGGGTGCACTTCCGGATAAGCGGCCACCGAGATATCAAAATCCCCCACGTCCTTGAGCAGCGAGACCAGATCGGCACCGTACATTTCCGGCTTGCCCCCGCCCGGCGGCAGGTCGCCGCGCAGAGCGACGATATGGCGAATGCCGTTATCCCAGTAGTCACGGGCAATATGACGTAACTCATCGCGTGTCGCGTCAATACAGGTCAGGTGAGGGGCCGCTTCCAGACCGGTACGGTCTTTGATCCCTTTGATAATGCTGTGGGTCCTGTCACGTTCACCGGAGTTAGCCCCGTAAGTGACCGAGACAAATTTTGGCTTCAGGCTGCTGAGGCGATCGATAGAGCTCCACAGGGTGTCTTCCATTTCGCTGGTGCGCGGCGGAAAGAACTCAAAGGAGACGTTAATTTGCCCGCTGATTTCGGCAAGACTCTGGTTCAGTGCTTCGCGCTGATTTGCGTGGAAAAAACTCATACCCGTTTACCTCATCGATCGCTGATCATGATAAATCGCTGTCTTAACGTCTATCCGTTTAGACGTCCAGACATTCAAAATGCCGCAAATCGATTAATCAGTCAACAGTTAAATGATGACCTGACGTGACAAATTCTCAACGAAGATGAGGAAACTTCATGCAGGGAAGGAAGAATGAGGAAATGAACCTCTGGGGTCGCCCTTTTATTTCGGTAGACCCCCGAGGAAAACTACAGCAGCTGTGCCAGGCGATTAAGATCGGACTGGATCGCCCCGGCCGTGACGTCGCGGCCGGCTCCCGGCCCACGGATCACCAGCGGATTATCACGATACCAGCGGCTTTCAATGGCAAACACGTTGTCGCACGGCAGCAGGGCAGCCAGCGGGTGATCGTCCCGCACGGCCTCTACACCAACGCGCGCTTTCCCGTTCGCGTCAAAACGCGCCACATAGCGCAGTACCAGGCCCAGCTCCTGAGCAGCTTCAAAACGCTGAACCATCTGATCGTTCAGTTCATCGGCGTTTTCAAAGAAGTCATCAACCGATCCGGACTGATAGCTGGCCGGCACCAGTGATTCCACGCGCACCTGACCGGGTTCAATATCATAGCCCGCCTCGCGGGCGAGGATCACCAGCTTACGCATCACGTCCTGGCCGGAGAGATCGGCACGCGGATCTGGCTCAGTCAGACCCTGCTGCCACGCCTGGTCCACCAGCTCGGTAAACGGAACCGTACCGTCAAACTGCAGGAACAGCCACGACAGCGTACCGGAGAAGATACCGCTGATGGAGAGGATGCTGTCGCCGCTTTCACGCAGATCGCGCACCGTGTGGTTCACCGGCAGCCCGGCTCCGACGGTGGCGTTATAGAGCCAGTGACGCCCGGTTTTAGCGAACGCATCGCGGATCTGACGATAGCTGTCGCTGCTGGCCGCACCCGCGACTTTATTCGCCCCGATCACATGGAAACCGTAGCTGGCAAAATCCAGATACTGCGCGGCCAGCGTTTCACTGGCGGTCACATCCAGCACCACCAGATCGTCAAACGGATGAGCACGCATCCACAGGAACAGCGATTCCTGGTCCTGTTCTACGGCCTCATCCTCAAAGAAGGCCAGCGCATGGCTGGCATCCAGCCCCTCGTAGCTGAGCAGGCTGCGGCGGCTGTCCACCACGCCTGCCAGAACAAATTCAAAACCGGTACGCGCCGACAGGGTTTCCTGCTCGCGGGCAAACAGCTCCAGCCAGCGGGAGCCAATATTACCTTTGCCAAACAGCACCAGACCGATCTGTTTTTCCGCCCGGAACAGCGTCTGATGCAGACCCCGGATCAGATGTTCCGTTGGTCCGACGCGCAGCACCGCCACCAGGCTGATGCCCTCCTGAGACTGGCAGATAAACTCCACCGGCTGGTCTTTCATCTGCTGCCAGAAACGGTGGCTGTGCAGCGGATTACGGCAGACGCCTGCGCCGACCATCGCCACCATTGCCATCCCTTCACGCAGCTGCAGACGGCCGGGTAACGCCGCATCCTGTAGCAGGGTTAAAGCGCTGTTGACCACTTCCGAGGTATAGCAAAGCTGGAGGAGATTACGATCCGGGTGGACGCCGGTCGCGAGTGGGCGCACCTGGGCCCGGGTCAGCAGCTGATCGATCTCTTTCCGCAGCGTGGCGAAGTCGTGCTGTGCGGGCACCTGGAACTCTATCAGGCAGACGTCATCATGGCTGGTCACAATCCGCGCGCCCGTGCCTGAGGCCAGCACGCGTTCGATGCGTGTTGAACCCTGCCCGGGCTGATAACTGCAGCGCAGCTGTAAGTCAATATCGCTGGCCGAAACCGGCTGCAGCGTACGGGAGTGCAGTACCGGCGCCGCCAGACGAGCCAGTTCGCTGGCTTCATCCAGGCGCAGCAGTGGCAGCAGACAGGCATCTTTTACTTTACGCGGATCGGCACTGTATACGCCGGCCACGTCGCTCCAGATGGTGACGCGCGTCACCCCGGCCAGCGCACCAATCTGTGTCGCCGAATAGTCACTGCCATTGCGCCCTAACAGTACGGTTTCACCGGCATCATTGGCGCAGATAAACCCGGTCACCACCAGGCGCTGCCCGGGGCGCTGTGCCATCAGCTGCTGTAACAGCGGCAGCGATTTTGCTTCATCCACCTGCGGCTGTGCGGCACGCTCAGCGCGTAAGAAATCGCGGGCATCAAGAAAACCCGCCTCAATATCCCGCAGATTCAGCACGGCGGACATCAGACGAGCCGACCAGATCTCACCGTGCCCCACCACCTGCGCATACACGGCGTCAGTAATGGCACTATCCAGCAGGGCCGCCAGTTTCTCAAGATCGCGTATAAATTCAGCAATCAGTGGCTCGGCCACGGCAGGCGGTAACAGCGCACCGATCAGCTCACTCTGATAACGGCGCAGCGCCTGCTGCACCTGGTGGGCAGAGAGACGATCGCTCTGGCTCAGTTTGAGCCAGCTGATCAGCTGATTCGTGGTGCTGCCCGCAGCCGAAACCACCATCAGGTCGCCGGGCTGGCTGTATTCAGCCATAATCCCGGCTACGCGCTGGTAGCATTTGGCATCGGCCAGACTGCTGCCACCAAATTTATGTAACTGCCGCGAACTGTCTGCCACTGCTGAATAACTCATGCTTACCTCTTGGCCGCGATCCGGAACGCATTGTCCAGATCGGCGATTAAATCTTCGTGATCTTCAATTCCCACCGAAATACGCAGCAGCGTTTCCGAAATCCCTGCCGCCGCCCGCGCTTCAGCAGACATACCCGCATGTGTCATGGTAGCCGTATGGGAAATCAGGCTTTCAACACCGCCCAGCGACTCCGCCAGGGTAAATAATTCCAGCGCTTTCAGGAAACGGCGCAGCGTTGCTTCGTCACCATCGAGCTCAAAACTTAGCATGGCGCCAAAGCCTTTTTGCTGACGTGCCGCAAACTGATGGCCGGCATTTTCTGGCAACGAAGGATGATACAACTTTTTCACCAGCGGTTGTTGTTTCAGATAATCAACAATCGCCAGCGCATTGCGCTGTGCCGCCGCCATACGCGGAGCCAGGGTGCGCATTCCACGCAGCAGCAGGTAGCTGTCAAACGCGCCGCCGGTGACGCCAATATTGTTCGCCCACCAGGCCAGATCCGTCACGTGCTGCGGATCCTTCGCCACGACCGCTCCGGCCACCACGTCGGAGTGGCCATTAAGATATTTGGTACAGGAATGGATCACCAGATCCGCGCCCAGTGCCAGCGGGTTCTGCAGCGCCGGGCTGAGGAAGGTATTGTCCACGACGCTGACCGCCCCGACTTCCGCGGCGGCCTGACAGATGGTGGCAATATCCACCACGCGCAGCAGCGGGTTACTTGGGCTTTCAATCAGTACCAGCTTCGGTTTTTCAGCCAGTGCGGCCCGCAGTGCCGCCTCATCGCCCTGATCGACGAATTTAACGCGATACGCACCGCGTTTGCTCAAACTGTCGAACAGGCGGTAGCTGCCGCCGTAACAGTCGTGCGGAGCCACCAGCAGGTCACCCGGTTGCAGAAACACGGTACACACCAGATGAATAGCCGACATCCCGGTGCTGGTCATCACCGCACCGGCTCCCCCTTCCAGCTCTGCCAGTGCGCGTTGCACCACGTCACGCGTCGGGTTGCCACGGCGTGAGTAGTCATGAGCACGGGGCTCATTAAAGTCGGTGAAGTTATAGGTACTGGAAAGATGAATGGGGGGGACAACGCAGCCATATTGCTCGTCATCATTCAAACCGCTACGGACTGCGATAGTTGCCTGTTTACGCGTCATGGTGCACAAGTTCCTGCTGGAGTGTAAGAGAAGACGGATAGAGTAAAGCGGGCAGGTATAGACGTCAATACATCTGGACATCTAAATGTCTTTGCGTATAGATTGAGCAATGCGCGAATAACCGTTAGAATTATGTCGATATACCCCAGAGAACGTTGTGCCATCCCGGTGTGATGGACACGAACTTCGGGCATAATTAGCCGGATTTCGGTATTTCTAATTTAAATATAATTAAGGTAGCCCATGGCTGAGTGGAACGGCGAATATATCAGCCCTTACGCTGAACACGGTAAGAAGAGCGAGCAGGTTAAAAAAATCACGGTATCCATTCCGTTGAAAGTACTGAAAATTTTGACCGATGAGCGCACGCGCCGCCAGGTTAATAACTTGCGTCATGCCACCAACAGCGAACTGCTGTGCGAGGCATTTCTGCATGCGTTTACCGGCCAGCCTCTGCCGGATGATGTCGATCTGCGTAAAGAACGCAGTGACGAAATTCCCGAAGAAGCGAAAGCGATCATGCGCGAAATGGGCGTTGATCCTGATACCTGGGAATACTAGGCGCTAAACAGCTCGGTTATCCGGTCGAGCACCTGATTCAGTATCGGGTGCCCGGCCTGACCGGGCTGCCAGATAGCCACGATGGTCTGCACCATCCCCCTCTCTCCCATCTCCGTTACGATGCGTTCTATTGCCCGATCCTCACTGGTAACGGCATGCACCGGCAGCATTGCCCACCCCTGTCCGCTGGCCAGCAACGATCTCAGCACTACCCGGTCATTAATAAACTGCACCCGGTCCGCTATCTGAATGCGGCGTGCCAGAGCAGCATCCAGACTATTGTTGGCGATCAGCTGATTGCAGGAGGCCAGCGTCAGCAGACTGACGGGCCGCAGGCTGAATAAATCCGGGCTGGCATAAACCGCCAGTTCAACACTCCCCATCGCCCGCCATTTGAAACGCTCGCTGACCGATTTGTTCACCGGCTGGTAGAGCCCGATATCGACCTCCCCCTTTTCCAGCGCCTGTTCCGCCTGGTGGCGATCCTGATAACGCAGATTGAGCTGAATGCCCTGCTGATAAAGTTCTCCTGCCAGCCGGGCCAGCAGGTGGCAAGGCGTAAAAATATCGTAACTCAGGGTCAGCGACTGGGGCGATGTCGTTTGCTGCTGCAGCGCAATGTGGTTAAACGCCTGCGCCTCGTGGAGAAACAGACGGGCCTGACGATACAGCAGATTTCCACGCTCCGTCAGTGCGATAGGGCGGCAGTGCCGCTCAAACAGCGCATAGCCCAGATCGAGTTCCAGATATTCCAGCAGCTCACTGACGGTGGTGCGGTCCTTGCCCATTTTCTTTGCCGCACGAGTAATGCTGCCGCATTCGACGATACTGGCAAACGCTTCTATCTGCACCAGTGAAAAAGAAACTGCCATGCACTTCCCTGTCTGCCGTAAGGGGGGATTTCCCCCGGTGAATGACTCTCTCATCCTCGCGCTGCGCGCTACGTTAGCGCTCAGTGAACCCAAAGGAGAAAGATGATGAAAACAACCTTATCTACCGTTACCGCCGTGGTCATCGGTGCTGCACTTGGCATCACCGCGACAGGTAGCGCCAATGCCTGCACCCGCGCCTTTCTGAACACCTATCCCGGCTACCTGGTCAGCGCCCGCAATCTGGACTTCTTCGGCCCGGTTGATCCCTCGCTCATTATCACACCCCAGGGCATCGAACATACCGGCAGTGAGGGCGCTGATGCCCTGCACTGGAAAACGCGCTATGGCAGTGTAGTGATTTATGCCGATGGTGTTTTCCCGATGGATGGCATCAATGAAAAAGGGCTGGCGGGTCATACGCAGTACTACACCCATGGCCGGCAGGTACAACAGGACCATCAGGATAAGCCGGAGCTGGATAGCCGCGCCTGGCTGAGCTATCTGCTGGACAATTATGCCACCGTTGATGAGGCCGTGCAGGGGTTACAAAACGTCAGGCTGGTCGCGAAAAAAATGCCGATCGATTATGCCTCTGACACCAAGCATATCGCCCTGGAGGATCGCACCGGCGATTCCGCTATTGTCGAAATCGATAACGGCAAGGTACATATCTACCATAATCGCCGCTATCAGGTGATGACCAACCCGCCGTCCTACGACCAGCAGTTAAAAAATCTGGCGGCCTTTCAGTCAGTGGACGCCAGCCATATTCCCGGTACCCAGAGCGCGGAGGACCGCTTCGTAAGGGCCAGTATCGGTCTGAAAAACATTCCGCAGCCGGACAGTAAAGCGCAGGCCCAGGGCTTTGTGCTGTCGGTGATCAATAATACCGCCTTCCCGATTAATTACCCGGATGCCAGCGACCCGATGGTCAGAGACATTACCGACGCCTATGCCCGCTACTCAAAATACCCGCAGGAAAATAAAGGGGTGGCGACCTACTGGACCACCCTGGCCGATCTCAGCCATGGGGAGTATCACTTCAAGTCGGTCTTCGCGCCTTCAGACGTCATGGTAAACCTGAAAGCGATTAACTTCTCGGTGGGACAACCGGTGAAGCGCATCGATCATCTGCAAAACTATGCGGAGAAAGGCTGGCAGGGCGATGTCCTCAGATACGCCACCGCATCCTGAATCGCAGGCATAAAAAAACCCAGCCGAAGCTGGGTTTTTTCTGACATCTTACAGGGTGCTTATTTAGCGCCTGGGATGCTGAAACGCTTGTTGAAGCGATCCACACGACCACCGCTTGCAACATCACGCTGCTTACCGGTGTAGAACGGGTGGCAGTTGCCGCACACGTCCAGGTTCAGGTCGCGACCCACGGTAGAGCGGGTTTTGATTTCGTTACCGCAAGAACATTTAGCAGTAACTTCGGTGTAATTAGGGTGAATACCTTTTTTCATGGGAAAACCTCAGTTAAGGCCGTGTCGCTCTCCCGCGCCAGGATAATTCCTGCACCGGCACCACACGAAGATTAATATTAAGTTTATGCTGATATCAAAATGTCATACCAACGGCGGCGAACTATACAGATATTAACCACACACCGCAATCGGATCCGCACATTCAGCACGACTCAGTGTACACTAACTGGCTTAATTTTTCACCCGGATGAATCCATGCCCGTTGTTCAGGTCGCCTTACCCGTTCCGCTTGCCCGCAACTTTGACTACCTGTTGCCTGCCCATCTCAGCCATGCGGTGGTGGGTGGACGCGTCAGCGTGCCTTTTGGCAAGCGTAAAGCCATCGGGGTGGTAGTCGGGATCGTTGAACACAGTGATTTTCCGCTCGATCAGTTAAAAAGTGTCCATGAGGTGCTGGACAGCGAGTCGCTCTACCCTGCCTCCCTGTGGCGTATCCTGCTCTGGGCAGCCGACTACTATCACTATCCGCTGGGAGAAGTGCTGTTCCACGCGATGCCGGTGCTACTGCGTCAGGGTAAAGCGGCGGAAGAGGCCCCCCTCTGGCAGTGGCTGATCACTGACGAGGGTAAAGCGACAGCACCAGAAAGCCTGAAGCGTGCACCGAAACAGCAGCAGGCGCTGGCCGCGCTGCGCAACCGCGGCCTGTACCGTCATGAAGTCAGCCAGCACGACATTACCGAGGCCACCCTTCAGGCATTACAGGCGAAAGGCCTGTGCGTGCTGCGCGCGCAGCCCCGCGCCCGGCAGGACTGGCGCGATAATCTCACCCTGCAGGGTGAACGTCTGCGGCTTAACACCGAGCAGGCCACCGCCGTCGGGGCGATCCGCAGCGCAGACGACCACTTTTCAGCGTGGCTGCTGGCTGGGATCACCGGCTCGGGCAAAACGGAAGTTTACCTCAGTATGCTGGAGAATATTCTGGCTAACGGCCGGCAGGCGCTGGTGCTGGTGCCGGAAATTGGCCTGACGCCCCAGACCATCGCCCGCTTTCGCGAGCGCTTCAGCGCACCGGTTGATGTGCTGCACTCCGGCTTAAACGACAGTGAGCGTCTGGCTGTGTGGCTGCGCGCCCGCAGCGGTGAGACGGCGATTGTTATTGGTACCCGTTCTGCGCTGTTTACTCCCTTTGCCCGACTGGGTGCCATCATCATTGATGAAGAGCACGACAGCTCCTATAAGCAGCAGGAAGGCTGGCGCTATCACGCCCGCGATCTGGCGGTGTTTCGCGCCCGTCAGGAAGATATCCCGATTGTCATGGGGTCAGCGACCCCGGCGCTGGAAACGCTGCACAACGTCCAGTCCGGGAAATATCATCAGCTCAACCTCAGCAAACGCGCCGGAAATGCCACCAAAGCGACCCAGCTGCTGGTCGATCTGAAAGGCGTGAAGCTGCAGGGTGGCCTGTCTCCGATGCTGATCAAGAAAATTGGCCAGCATCTGAAAGCGGATAATCAGGTACTGTTATTCCTTAACCGCCGGGGTTACTCCCCGACGCTGCTGTGCCACGAATGTGGCTGGATTGCCGAATGCCAGCGCTGTGACCGTTACTACACGCTACATCAGAACCAGCGTCAGCTGCGCTGCCACCACTGCGACAGCCAGCGCCCGGTACCCCATCAGTGCCCGCAGTGCGGTTCCACTCACCTGGTACCGGTCGGGCTGGGCACCGAACAGCTGGAGCATAATCTGGGTTCACTGTTCCCCGGTGTCCCCCTGACGCGTATCGATCGGGACACCACCAGCCGAAAAGGGGCTCTGGAACAGCAGCTGGCGGAAGTACATCGCGGCGGAGCGCGTATTCTGGTCGGAACGCAGATGCTGGCAAAAGGGCATCACTTCCCCGACGTGACGCTGGTGTCGCTGCTGGACGTCGACGGCGCGCTGTTTTCTGCCGATTTCCGCTCCGCAGAGCGTTTTGCCCAGCTCTACGTGCAGGTCGCCGGCCGCGCCGGACGTGCCGGTAAACAGGGCGAGGTGCTGTTGCAGACGCACCACCCGGACCATCCGCTGCTGCACACCCTGCTGCATCAGGGGTACGATGCGTTCGCCCACCAGGCACTCAGTGAACGCAACAGCGTCTTCCTGCCGCCGTTCACCAGCCATGCCCTGTTCCGGGCGGAAGATCACGATAACCAGCAGGCCAGCCTGTTCCTGCAGCAGCTGCGTAATCTGCTGGAAGCCAGCCCGTTAAACAGTGAATCCTTCTGGGTGATGGGCCCTGTCCCTGCCCTGCAGGCAAAACGCAGCGGGCGATACCGCTGGCAGCTCCTGCTCCAGCATCCTTCACGCGCCATTCTGCAGCGACTCATCAAGTCCAGCCTTCCGCTGATCACTACCCTGCCCCAGGCACGCAAAGTGAAATGGACGCTGGATATCGACCCGACGGAAAGTTAAGGCGTAATCGTTTGCATGGCAAAGATGCGTATTGGATCGAAAAAAGTCGCACAAGTCACAATTTTTATGCAAATTAAGTAACAGCCCCCCCGCTTATCTGTTAAGAATGCGGGGGTTATCCGCCGTGGACGCGATAACCTCAGGTACCGGATATCACTTGTCATTCGTTGTTCAGGCCAGCGCAGACTGGCGTGAGGAGAAAAGCGTTGGATCACAATCAAGAGTCAACCGTAGCGACCATGAAGGACGTGGCTGAGAAAGCAGGCGTATCAACGGCAACGGTCTCCCGCGCCCTGATGAACCCGGAAAAGGTCTCCGCCGCAACGCGCTATAAGGTTGAACAGGCAGTGATTGCCGTTGGCTACTCCCCGCATTCGATGACCCGCAGCGCACGGCGCAGCGAGTCCCGTACCGTGCTGGTGATTGTGCCGGACATCTGCGATCCGTTTTTCAGTGAGATGATTCGCGGCATTGAAGTAGTGGCCGCCGCTGAGGGTTATCTGGTGCTGATCGGTGACTGCGCGCACCAGAATCAGCAGGAAAAATCGTTCCTCAACCTGATGCTGACCCGTCAGATCGACGGAATGGTGCTGCTGGGATCCAATGTGCCGTTTGAGACCGGTGTCGAAGAACAGCGCAATCTGCCGCCCATGGTGATGGCGAATGAGTTTGCGCCAGAGCTGGAGCTACCTACGGTTCATATCGATAACCTGACAGCCGCCTTTGAAGCCGTTAATCATCTGCAAAAGCTCGGGCATCGCCGCATTGCCTGTATTTCAGGCCCGGAAGAGATGCCGCTGTGCCAGTATCGCCTCCAGGGATACATTCAGGCGCTGCGCCGCCACGGAATGACTGTCGATCCCACCTATATTGTGCGTGGTGACTTCACCTTTGATGCCGGCTCCCAGGCGATGAAGCATCTGATGACGCTCCCCAGGCCACCCGATGCCTTATTCTGCCACAGCGATATCATCGCGCTGGGTGCCATGTCGCAGGCAAAAAATATGGGTCTGCGCGTGCCCAAGGATCTGTCGATTATCGGTTTTGATGATATCGAGCTGTCGCGCTACAGCGATCCCCAGCTCACTACGGTGGCTCAGCCGCGTTTCAACATCGGTCGTGAAGCAATGCTACTCTTGCTGGAGCAGTTACAGGGCAGGATGGTGAGTAATGGTTCACGTCTGCTGGATTTTGAGCTGAAAATTCGTGGCAGCACCGCTCCCTCGCTGCGTGATGAGGACTGACGGGCCCGTCAGCACACCGCGCAAACGCTCATCAGGAAAATCAGTGGATTCTTAGTAAGATCGCCGCTGGTCAAACTTCCGGCCCTTCAGTAACATGGCGGGCACTCATCGGGCACTTATCGTCACGCTTTCAGCCCGATCTTACCTTCATCGATTATTAGCGGAACGATAGTGGCACAAAAAGATTATGTAGGCCGCGGGCGTTCGACAGGGACGCGCAGCAAAAAGACCAACAGTCGCAGCAAGAAGCGCAGCAGTGGATCGGGTGTATCAAAAATCATGATAGTGCTGGCGGTTGCCGTTCTGGTCACCTTTATTGGTGGGCTGTGGTTTATCGCACACCATAAAAAAGAAGAGACCCCGGTCATCCCGGATCACAAAGCCACCGGTAACGGCCTGCCCCCGAAACCTGAAGAGCGCTGGCGTTATATTAAAGAACTGGAAAACCGCCAGCTTGGCGTTCCTTCGCCAACCGAACCCACTTCCGGCGGTGAGGCTCATTCACAGACACAGTTAACCGACGAGCAGCGTCAGCTGCTGGATCAGATGCAGGCAGATATGCGTCAGCAGCCAACGCAGCTTAACGAAGTGCCATGGAACGAACAGACGCCGGCACAACGACAGCAGACCCTTCAGCGTCAGCAACAGCAAAGTCAGCAGCTTCAGCAGCAGTCGCGGATGCCGCAGCAGACTCAGCGCACGCCGCCACCGGTCCAGACACCAACGCAAACGCAGCATACGGCCCCCGTCACATCGGTGACGCGCGAGCCGGTTCGGCCGAAGCAGGAAGTGGCAGTGCAGCCAAAAGTGGAAACCAAACCGAAAGTTGAAACAAAGCCGAAGGAAGTAGAAAAAGAGAGCACACAGCGCTGGATGGTGCAGTGTGGGTCCTTCAAAGGTACCGATCAGGCCGAGTCCATTCGCGCTCAGTTAGCCTTTGAGGGATTTGAAAGTCGCATCACTACCGGCGGCGGCTGGAATCGCGTGGTTATTGGGCCCTATAACAGCCGTAGCGCAGCAGATACGACGCTGAAACGACTGCGTGGTTCCGGCCACTCAAATTGTATTCCTCTTTCCATCGGGGGTTGAAACCCTTCAAACCTGCCCCATATCTGATTGCATCAGTGCCCCGTACAAAACGTGCGGGGTCATCTTCCGACTGCAATAAGGGGTCTGCCCGTGACAACAATAGTAAGTGTACGACGCAACGGCCAGGTAGTGATTGGCGGTGATGGCCAGGCTACCCTCGGCAATACCGTGATGAAGGGCAACGTCAAAAAAGTGCGTCGTCTCTACAATGACAAAGTCATTGCCGGTTTTGCCGGCGGTACCGCAGATGCCTTCACCCTGTTTGAACTTTTTGAACGCAAGCTGGAAATGCATCAGGGCCACCTGGTGAAAGCCGCCGTGGAGCTGGCGAAAGACTGGCGTACTGACCGTATGCTGCGCAAACTGGAAGCCCTGCTGGCCGTGGCGGATGAAAACGCCTCGCTGATCATTACCGGTAATGGTGACGTCATCCAGCCAGAAAACGACTTGATTGCCATCGGCTCAGGCGGCCCTTACGCCCAGGCGGCTGCCCGTGCGCTGCTGGAAAACACCGAGATTGGCGCGCGCGATATTGTGGAAAAAGCATTGGGTATTGCAGGGGATATCTGCATTTATACCAACCACAACCTCACCATTGAAGCATTACCTTCTAAAGCGTAAGGACCCTAATTTATGTCTGCTATGACTCCGCGCGAAATTGTCAGCGAACTGAACAGATTCATTATCGGCCAGGATGGCGCCAAGCGAGCGGTGGCTATTGCCCTGCGTAACCGCTGGCGCCGGATGCAGCTGGACGAAGACCTGCGTCATGAAGTGACGCCAAAGAACATTCTGATGATCGGGCCGACCGGAGTCGGTAAAACCGAGATTGCCCGTCGTCTGGCTAAACTGGCCAACGCGCCGTTCATCAAAGTAGAAGCGACGAAATTCACTGAAGTGGGCTATGTCGGTAAAGAAGTGGATTCGATTATCCGCGATCTGACCGATTCAGCGATTAAAATGGTGCGTTCACAGGCGATTGATAAAAACCGCTATCGCGCCGAAGAGATGGCGGAAGAACGCATTCTTGACGTACTGATCCCCCCGGCAAAAAACAACTGGGGCCAGAATGAAACCGCCGCGGAACCCTCCGCTGCGCGCCAGTCATTCCGCAAAAAGCTGCGTGAAGGCCAGCTGGATGATAAAGAGATCGAAATTGATCTCGCGGCTGTCTCCGGCGGGGTGGAAATCATGTCTCCTCCGGGCATGGAAGAGATGACCAGCCAGCTGCAGTCGATGTTCCAGAACCTCGGCGGTCAGAAACAGAAACCGCGCAAGCTGAAAATCAAAGAAGCGATGAAGCTGCTGGTGGAAGAAGAAGCTGCCAAGCTGGTGAACCCGGAAGAGCTGAAGCAGGAAGCGATTGACGCTGTTGAGCAACACGGCATTGTGTTTATCGATGAGATTGATAAAGTCTGTAAGCGCGGCGAATCCTCCGGCCCGGACGTTTCCCGCGAAGGCGTACAGCGCGATCTGCTGCCGCTGGTTGAAGGTTGTACTGTCTCTACCAAACACGGCATGGTGAAAACAGACCATATTCTGTTTATCGCCTCCGGTGCATTCCAGGTCGCCAGCCCGTCAGATCTGATCCCGGAACTGCAGGGTCGTCTGCCAATCCGCGTTGAGCTGCAGGCGCTGACGACCAACGATTTCGAGCGCATCCTGACGGAGCCAAGTGCGTCCATTACCGTGCAGTATAAAGCGCTAATGAACACCGAAGGCGTTGAGATCAACTTCACCCCGGACGGCATCAGTAAAATCGCCGCCGCTGCCTGGCAGGTCAACGAAACCGCAGAAAATATTGGCGCACGTCGTCTGCACACCGTGCTGGAGCGTCTGATGGAAGAGATCTCCTACGATGCCAGCGACCTGAACGGCCAGTCGATCACCATTGACGCGGAGTATGTGGGCAAACACCTGGATGAACTGGTGGCTGACGAAGATCTTAGCCGCTTTATCCTGTAAATCGCTGTCCATAACGAACAGGAGGCTACGGCCTCCTTTTTTTATGTCCGAACACTATCCTTGACCAGGATTAACACCTGCCACTGAAAAGCGTCCTACCATGGGGCTGATATCGTGCTGGCACCCGCCACACGCGACCTGAAGCGGAACGGAGGCGCCACCTCTTATGGAACATAGCCAACTGGCTTCCCCCCCCTCACTGCCCCGGGCCTGGCTGGACAGTTTGCGCCTTCGCACGCTGCCGCTGGCCTGCGCTTCCGTTATTACTGGCAGCGCGCTGGCGTGGCATCAGGGACATTTTGATCCCGCCATTGCCCTGCTGGCGTTGCTGACCACCATACTGCTGCAGATCCTCTCGAACCTGGCCAATGACTATGGCGATGCGCTAAAAGGCAGCGATACGCCGCAGCGTATTGGCCCGCTGCGTGGCATGCAGAAAGGAGCGATCACGCCGGCACAGATGCGTATTGCCCTGATTCTGACCGTCGGCGTAACGACCGGCTGTGGCCTGTTGCTGATCCTGCGGGCGTGCCAGTCACCCGCCGACATGCTGGGATTCGTGGTAATGGGCGCGCTGGCAATGGTCGCCGCCATCGCCTATACCGTGGGGAAAAAGCCCTACGGCTATCTTGGGTTGGGCGACCTCTCGGTGATGATTTTCTTTGGCTGGCTCGGTGTCATCGGCAGCAGCTACCTGCAGACCCACCAGCTTGATACGTTACTGCTGCTGCCCGCCAGCGGATGCGGCCTGCTGGCCACGGCAGTGCTGAACGTGAATAATTTGCGCGATATTGACAGCGACCGGCAGAACGGTAAGTTCACCCTGGCCGTGCGTCTGGGAGCAACACGAGCGCGGCGTTACCACGCCGGGCTGCTGATGACGGCCCTGGCCTGCTTTGCGCTTTACAGCGGCGTTGCCGGGCTGCGTCTGCCTGGCTGGCTGTTCCTGTTAGCGGCACCTCTTCTCTGGCAGCAGGGGCGTTATATTCTGCGGGAAACCAGCGCACTGGCCATGCGTCCGATGCTGGAAAAAACCGTCAAAACTGCGCTGTTAATCAATGTGCTGTTCGCGGCGGGACTGCTGCTCAGTTAAACGCGATGTGCTTGACCCATCGCAACTTTTAACAATTGATGATTTTGCCAACAGCCCCCTTTAAGCGATATACTTATCTCCCCTGTGGCAAACAGACGAAACCCCCTATGAAATACGATACGTCAGAACTGTGCGACATCTATCATGAAGATGTGAATGTCGTTGAACCGCTTTTCTCAAACTTTGGTGGGCGCACCTCGTTTGGCGGGCAAATCACCACGGTAAAATGTTTCGAGGACAACGGGCTGCTCTATGATTTGCTGGAGGAGAACGGCCGTGGCCGCGTATTACTGGTGGACGGTGGCGGTTCGGTACGCCGTGCGCTGGTCGACGCCGCGCTGGCCAGGATCGCGTTGCAAAACGAGTGGGAAGGCATTGTGGTGTATGGTTCTGTGCGTCAGGTCGACGATCTGGAAGAGCTGGACATCGGTATCCAGGCCATCGCCGCCATTCCTGCGGGTGCCGCGGGTGAAGGCATTGGTGAAAGCGACGTACGGGTGAACTTTGGCGGTGTGACCTTCTTCTCCGGCGACCACCTTTATGCCGATAACACCGGGATGATCCTCTCAGAAGATCCGCTCGACATCGAATAAAAACGAACACCAAAAAAGGGGTGCCTTCGGCACCCGTTTTCTGCTTGCTTCCTGCTTTTTACGCCAGGCGCAGCATTACACCTCTTCCATTTTTCCCAGCAAAGCCCGCAGACGTTCCTGCCAGACGTGCTGTTCTTCCTTCAACTGCTGATTTTCACGTACCAGCGCATCGCTGCTGCCAGCTGCCTGCTGAACCTGCTGGTTCAGATGACCGTTTTGTTCTTTAAGCTCTTCGATTTCCATCTGCAACAGCGTGATGGTATCAATCGCCTGCTGCACTTTTGCTTCCAGTTTCTCGAATACTTCAAATGACATGTCTGTAACCTCTCCTAATCGCAGCGCGTTGATGATGCTAGCCGCAGGGGTGAGGAATGAACCGGCATTCCGCGGATAACAACGATGCTTCGATTGTAAGTAGAGCGACCGCTCAAGTCCAGCAACGAACCTTTACAGGGCGCAGTCTGTAACAATTTTCAGTCTATACCTGGTTTAAGTAACATCTGAAGGGGCAGCTTGTAAGGTGCGGGTTAAAAAATTGCACATTTCACACGCGATTAAACGCGCATCAGGTGATTTTCGGAAAGCAAAAACACGCGAAAACGCTCATTTTTATGACACAGAACACAAATATTGAGTTCGCTATTTCTCGTTTATGCTCGTTAACGATAAATTCACATCAGCCCTACATAAGATTGGGCTGGTTCACGGATGAAACAAAACTAAGACCGTTGACAATTAACCTCGCCTTCAGGAATTTCATCATGAGTCATGCTACAAGCACGCTTAAAGGGCAGTGCATCGCCGAGTTTCTCGGCACTGCCACGATCATCTTTTTTGGTGCTGGCTGTGTCGCCGCCATGAAAGTCGCCGGAGCCAGCTTCGGCCTGTGGGAAATCAGCATCGTCTGGGGCCTTGCCGTGGCGATGGCCGTGTATCTCACCGCCGGTATTTCCGGGGCACACCTTAATCCCGCCGTCAGCGTTGCACTCTGGCTGTTTGCCAACTTCGAAGGCCGTAAGGTACTGCCTTACGCCATCGCCCAGGTTGCTGGCGCATTCTGCTCCGCTGCACTGGTTTATGGCCTGTACCATAACCTTTTCCTCGACTACGAACAGACACATCATATGGTGCGCGGCAGTGTTGAAAGCCTCGACCTTGCAGGTATCTTCTCCACCTACCCTAACCCCCATATCGGCGTAGGCCAGGCCTTCCTTGTCGAAATGGTGATCACCGCGATCATGATGGCGCTGATTATGGCCCTGACCGATGACGGTAACGGCCTGCCGCGTGGCCCGATGGCCCCGCTGCTGATCGGTTTCCTGATCGCAATCATTGGTGCTGCAATGGGCCCGCTGACCGGCTTCGCCCTTAACCCGGCGCGTGATTTCGGACCAAAACTATTCGCCTGGCTGGCTGGCTGGGGTAATGTTGCCTTCACCGGTGCCCGCGATATTCCTTACTTCCTTGTTCCGATTTTTGGCCCGCTGGTCGGTGCAAGCCTCGGCGCCTTTGGCTACCGTGTCCTGATTGCCAACAACCTTCCCGGCAAGGTTGTGGAGAAACAGGAAAAATCAGCACCGCGTGCCGCACAGCGTAAAGCGTAACTCCTGCTCACTGTTTATTATCAGGAATTGATTATGACCGTAGAAAAAAAATATATCGTCGCTCTCGACCAGGGAACCACCAGCTCCCGCGCCGTGATTCTGGATCATGACTCCAACATCGTCGCGGTGTCGCAGCGTGAGTTCCAGCAAATTTATCCGAAAGCTGGCTGGGTTGAGCATGACCCAATGGATATCTGGGCGTCGCAAAGCTCCACCCTGGTCGAAGTGCTGGCCCATGCGGATATCAACTCTGACGAGATTGCCGCCATTGGTATCACTAACCAGCGTGAAACCACCATTGTCTGGGATAAAGAGACCGGTAAGCCGATTTATAACGCCATTGTCTGGCAGGATCCGCGCACCGCTGACTACTGCGCCAAACTGAAAAGAGAAGGCCTGGAAGAGTATATCCGCCACACAACCGGGCTGGTGATTAACCCGTACTTCTCCGGTACCAAAGTGAAATGGATCCTCGACCATGTTGAAGGCTCTCGTGAACGCGCGCGCCGTGGTGAGCTGCTGTTCGGTACCGTCGACTCCTGGCTGGTGTGGAAGATGACGCAGGGACGGGTTCACATTACCGATTACACCAACGCCTCACGCACCATGATGTTTAACATTCATAAACTCGAGTGGGATCAGCGCATGCTGGAGATCCTCGATATCCCGCGTGAAATGTTGCCTGAAGTGAAGTCGTCTTCTGAGGTGTATGGCCAGACCAACATTGGTGGTAAAGGTGGCACACGTATTCCGATCGCCGGTATTGCCGGTGACCAGCAGGCAGCCCTGTATGGTCAGCTCTGCGTCCAGCCGGGAATGGCGAAGAACACCTACGGCACTGGCTGCTTCATGCTGATGAACACCGGTACCGAAGCCGTTACCTCCACGCACGGCCTGCTGACCACCATTGCCTGCGGACCGCGCGGTGAAGTGAACTATGCGCTGGAAGGCGCGGTGTTTATCGGCGGCGCATCGATCCAGTGGCTGCGTGACGAAATGAAGCTGATCAACGACTCTACGGATTCTGAGTACTTCGCGACTAAAGTGAAAGACACCAACGGTGTCTATATGGTACCGGCGTTTACCGGTCTGGGCGCACCATACTGGGATCCGTATGCCCGCGGGGCCATCTTCGGCCTGACCCGTGGTGCCAATGCCAACCACATCATTCGCGCCACCCTGGAGTCCATCGCCTATCAGACGCGTGACGTGCTGGAAGCGATGCAGAACGACGCCAACACCCGCCTGCAGTCGCTGCGCGTTGACGGCGGTGCGGTAGCCAACAACTTCCTGATGCAGTTCCAGTCCGACATTCTGGGCGCACGCGTTGAGCGTCCTGAAGTCCGTGAGGTGACCGCACTGGGTTCCGCTTACCTGGCGGGCCTGGCGGTAGGCTTCTGGAAAGATCTGGATGAAGTCCGTGCCAAGTCGGTGATTGAGCGTGAATTCCGTCCAAGCATCGAAACCACCCAGCGTAATGTGCTGTACGCTGGCTGGAAGAAAGCGGTTGCCCGTGCGCAGGCATGGGAAGAGGCTGACGACAAGTAACAGTCCCCAACCCGTGGTCGCCTGACCACGGGTATCTCCCTTCCCCCCTCCGCTCCCTGTGATAAACTTCCCGCCTCATTACTTTCCCGAGGCATGTCATGAAACGAGAACTGGCGATTGAATTTTCCCGCGTAACCGAAGCGGCGGCACTGGCTGGCTATAAGTGGCTGGGGCGCGGCGATAAGAATGCCGCAGACGGCGCGGCCGTACACGCCATGCGCATTATGCTTAACAAAGTGGATATTGACGGTCAGATCGTGATTGGCGAAGGGGAAATTGATGAAGCGCCGATGCTGTATATCGGTGAGAAAGTCGGCACGGGTAACGGTGATGCCGTAGATATTGCTGTCGATCCCATCGAAGGAACCCGCATGACGGCACTGGGCCAGGCCAATGCGCTGGCGGTGATGGCGGTGGGGGATAAAGGCACCTTCCTCAACGCCCCGGATATGTACATGGAAAAACTGGTGGTGGGGCCGGGTGCCAAAGGCACTATCGACCTCAACCTGCCGCTGGAAGAGAACCTGGTCCGGGTGGCCGCTGCCCTCAACAAGCCCCTGACGGCGCTGACGGTGACGCTGCTGGCGAAGCCGCGCCACGATGCAGTGATTGCCAGCCTGCAACAGCTTGGGGTGCGCGTCTTCACCTTCCCGGACGGCGATGTGGCCGCCTCGATCCTCACCTGCATGCCGGACAGCGAAGTGGACGTAATGTACGGTACCGGCGGAGCACCAGAAGGCGTGGTGTCAGCGGCGGTGATCCGGGCACTGGATGGTGATATGCAGGCCCGCCTGCTGGCACGCCACGAGGTAAAAGGGGATACGCCGGACAATCGTCGTCTGGGTGAAGAGGAGCTGGCGCGCTGCCGGGCAATGGGGATTGAAGCGGGCCAGGTCCTGACGCTGGAGCAGATGGCGCGGAACGACAACGTCGTCTTCTCTGCCACCGGCATCACCAGCGGCGATCTGTTAAAGGGCATCACCCGCCAGGGCAATATGGCCACGACTGAAACTCTGCTGATCCGGGGAAAATCGCGCACTATTCGCCGTATTCAGTCCATTCACTACCTGGACCTGAAAGACCCGAGCCTGCATCAGTATATTTTATAACCGCCCGTGGCAGGGCGGGCAGAAAAAAGGCATCACCTGCCGGACCGAATGGCGACCCTGCAGGCGATGCACGGTTTATACCGCGTGTGCCTGCGGTCGCTTCGAGAGCGGCAGCCAGCACAGCAGGATCAGCAGCGCGGTGGCAAACATCAGCATCCCGAGGCTGAACTGTCCGGTCTGCGGCAGGAGGGCTGACAGCCAGGCAATCAGTCCGGAACCCAGATTCTGTAAGCCCCCCACCAGGGCCCCGGCGGTGCCCGCCATATAGGGCCAGGGCTCCATTGCGCCCGTGGTCGCCAGCGGAAACAGCATGCCAGCCCCAAAGAAAAACAGCGAGGCAGGCGCTATCAGCGTCCACAGGTTCATCACCCCCAGCCAGCCGGGGATCCACATCATGACGCCCGCCAGCAGGCAGCTGTTCACTGCGTACCACATCACGGTGGTAAAAGGTTTCTCACTGCGCCCGGCAAACCAGGCCCCGAAGAAGGCTGCAGGCAGAGGCAGAATGAACAGCACGCTGACCGCCAGGCTGCTGTAGCCGAGCACGCCCCCCATCAGCACGCCGCAGCTGGCCTCAAATACGGCAATGCCAGCCAGTGCCCCTATGAGGATCACCAGATAACGGATAAAACTGCTATCGGCCAGCAGGGGACGATAGCGGGAAAAGAACGGCCGCTTCTGTTGGCCCGCTGGCCGGGTTTCGGGCAGCCAGCGCAGCATCGCTGCCGTAACGGCCAGGCACAGCAGCAGTAAAAAGGCGAAACAGGCCTGCCAGCCAAACAGGTGGGTCAGCCCCGCCCCGATCAGAGGGGCGATCAGCGGGCTGATCAGTATGCCCATATTGAGCAGGCTGTTGGCGTAGCGCAGCGCACTGCCGGCATACAGGTCACGGGGCATGGTTCGGGCCATCACGCCGGCGACGCCGGTTCCCATCCCCTGAATAGCGGCCCCCAGCACCAGGCCGTTCAGGCTGACCGCAAAGAGTGCGGTCAGCGATCCGATGATAAATACCGCCATCCCCATCAGGATCACCGGGCGACGGCCGATGCTGTCCGACAGCGGACCGTAAAACAGCTGCGACGCGCCATAGGTCATCAGATAGGCGGCCATCACCCGCTGCACCGCCCCATCACGGACATGGAAGACCTCCGCGATAGCCGACATCGCCGGAACATAAATAGTCTGGGCCATCTGACCCACCGCCAGCAGGGCAATCAGCATCACCAGCAGGTGGCCGTTCTCAATCTTTTTCATCGATTCACATCAGTATAAAGTGCGAAGAATTTCGCGCAGTTAAGAAGATTTGCCAGCCAGGCCGGCATTATGGCGGTGAAAATATCAGGATTACGTGGCAAAGCGAGAGGCCGCAGTGAAATAACCCGTGCTTCACTGTCAGCAAATACGGGCGATACTGTAAAACATTTTTTACGCTACGTTTAAATAGTGCGCATACTTTGTCGATATGAGCTCTGACCTGCTCCCATGACTGGAAAAAAGTCCATTGGGTAAGGAAGATAGCCACAGAGACGCGAATACTGTTGCAAGTGAAGAAAGGAGAGTTTTATGGCCGTATGGGTCAATGCCCGTGTTAAACAGGTTACCGACTGGACCGACGCCCTGTTCAGTCTGACGGTGACGGCCCCTGTCGATCCCTTCACAGCCGGGCAATATGCCAAACTGGCGCTGGAAATTGACGGCGAACGTGTCGTACGCGCCTATTCCTTTGTAAACGCGCCCAGCAATGAAAATCTGGAGTTCTACCTGGTTACCGTACCGGAGGGGAAACTCAGCCCGAGACTGCACGCGCTGAAACCCGGCGATGAGGTGATGATCACCCAGGATGCCCAGGGTTTCTTTGTCATTGATGAGGTTCCCCAGTGTGAAACCCTGTGGATGCTGGCAACCGGCACCGCCATTGGCCCATATCTGTCCATTCTGCAGGAAGGCAAAGGGCTGGATCGCTTTGATAATATCGTTCTGGTTCATGCCGCGCGTTATGCACAGGACCTGAGCTACCTGCCGCTGATGCAGGCGTTGCAGCAGCGCTACAGCGGGAAATTACAGATCCAGACAGTCGTCAGCCGTGAAGAGAGCCCCGGCTCGCTCACCGGCAGAGTGCCCGCGCTGATTGAGAGCGGTGAACTGGAAGCGGCAACCGGATTAACGATGGATGCGGATAGCAGCCATGTGATGCTGTGCGGCAACCCGCAAATGGTGCGTGATACCCAGCAGGTGCTCAAGGAGAGCCGGGGAATGCGTAAGCATCTGAAACGCAAACCCGGACATATGACCAGTGAACATTACTGGTAGTCAGAGGCACGGCGACGCAGAAAAACAACCGGCTGCGTCGCTTTGCCATAACGGTTATCCCCCGCCGTTCCGGTAAAGCCCCCCAGCTCGACCACCATGCTCACCAGAATCAGCGTAGGAATAAAACGCCCCACGACCCACTGCAGATCCCCGGGCAGCATCGCCCAGTGTCCCGCCATCAGCATCCAGGCCAGAATAAACAGCAGCGCCCACTGGCCGCCTTTGTTGCGGTCATGCAGCCGCTTGACCAGAACCGCACTCGCAGGCCACAGCAGGGCCACGACGCAGAAGGCTGCCGTCTGGGTATCCAGCCAGCCGTTGCCCGCCAGAGTGAACAGCAGGACCAGCATTAAAATCCAGGCGGCCTGCCAGATCCAAAAATCCCGCCGACCCAAACGGCCACGAAAAGAGAAACACCATTGCTGTAACGTCATTATTTTTATCTCAGAGTCCGGGTGCCCTTTGACTTTGCGGGCCATTGTCCGTTTAATCTTGGGCTGAGTTTACAGGTTAGGGCCATTGATATGAAGAACGCGATTTGGGCAGGGATGGCACTGCTATCCGCCATCATTTTCCCTGCGGCACACGCCAGTCCCGATCCACAAAACCGTACAGAGCATCTTCCTGCCGCTCCCTATCTGCAGGCAGGCGCCCCGACCTTTGATATGACTATCGGCCAGTTTCGCGAAAAGTATAATGCTGCCAATACAACGTTACCGTTAAGTGAATATCGCGCCATTGACAGTCGTGATGATAAAAGCAATCTGACGCGTGCCGCCAGCAAGATCAACGAAAATCTTTATTCGTCGACCGCACTGGAACAGGGAACAGGAAAAATCAAAACCTTGCAGATTACCTGGCTTCCTATCCCCGGCCCTGAACAGAAACCGTCACGCGACAAAGCGGTGGCGTATATTGCCGCACTCATCCGCTTCTTTGAACCGATGCTCAGTGACGAACAGAGTACGAAACGTGCAGAAGAACTGCTGGAAAAAGGTAAGGGGTCGCGCTTTTATCAGCAGACCGAAGGAGCATTGCGCTACATCGTGGCCGATAACGGCGATAAAGGATTAACATTTGCTGTGGAACCGCTGAAACTGGCGTTAAGCAATCCCTGAGAAGACAGACCCAAAGGATGACGAAAAGCAAAGCCTTTCCGGTGTTTGATCTCTATACTGTCTGGCAGACAATGCTGCCTGCTGGCAGCTTTAATACTCTCTAAGCGTGGAGGATACAATGCGACATCCATTAGTTATGGGTAACTGGAAACTGAACGGCAACAAGCACATGGTCAACGAACTGATCGCCGGTCTGCGTACCGAGTTGAGCGGTGTTGATGGGTGTGGTGTGGCGATTGCGCCGCCTGTGATGTATCTGGATCAGGCTAAACATGCCATTTCCGGTAGCCATATCGCACTGGGTGCGCAGAATGTCGACGTGAACCTGTCTGGTGCCTTCACCGGTGAAGTGTCTGCTGACATGCTGAAAGATCTGGGCGCACAGTACATCATCATTGGTCACTCTGAGCGCCGTACTTACCACGCTGAAAGCGATGAGCTGATCGCGAAGAAATTTGCCGTGCTGAAAGCAGCGGGTCTGATCCCTGTGCTGTGCATCGGTGAAACCGAAGCGGAAAACGAAGCAGGTAAAACGGAAGAAGTGTGCGCTCGCCAGATCGACGCCGTGCTGAATACCCAGGGCGCTGATGCCTTCAACGGTGTTGTCGTGGCGTACGAACCGGTATGGGCCATCGGTACCGGCAAATCTGCCACTCCGGCTCAGGCTCAGGCCGTTCACAAATTCATTCGTGACCACATTGCCAGGAAAGATGCGACGGTAGCCGCTCAGGTTATCATCCAGTACGGCGGTTCGGTGAACGACAAGAATGCTGCAGAGCTGTTTGCCCAGCCGGATATCGACGGTGCCCTGGTGGGCGGCGCATCACTGAAAGCGGATGCTTTCGCCGTGATCGTTAAAGCTGCTGCCGCAGCGAAAAAAGCCTGATGATCGCCTCCTGCCCCTCCCCGGGGCAGGATTTAACCGAACGCATCCACTAAGGCTTTTAGCCGCTGCGCACTTCCGTTAAACCCCTCCCGTGGCAACGTCGTCACACTCAGTACCAGCCCCCGACGTCCGTTATCCTGATACCACACTGAAAGCGGTGTCGGTGCCATACCATACGCCAGCGCTTCATGGGCGATACGCGTATCCTGGCTGCCTGCCGGAAGCTCGATGATCACAGCCAGTGCAGCACGGGATGCCTGCGGGAAATAGGGTGTGAGGGCTTCTAAAAGCGCCAGCAGCCGCTCGTTGTAAAGCCGTTTCATACGGCGGAGATGACGCATAAAATGGCCTTCATGGAGAAATTCCGCCACCGCATTATGCAGCACGAAGGACGAGGCTGGGGCAAGCAGCGCGGCCGCCTCACCAAAATGTGCCGCCCGATCCGCCGGTACCACCAGATACCCCAGACGCAGGGAGGGTGTCAGGGTTTTACTGAAAGTGCCGATGTGCAGCACGCGACCGCTATCCAGCGCGGCCAGCGCGGGTGCCGCCCGCCCTTCAAGCTGCAGTTCGCCCAGGTAATCATCCTCAATGATCCAGCTGCCCTGTCGCTTCGCCCACGCCAGCAGGGCTGCACGCCGCGCCAGCGACAGCGTCATGCCCAGCGGAGCCTGCTGACCGGGCGTCACAAGCACGGCCGCGGCCTCTGCTGCAAGGCGTATCCCCTGCTCCACACACAGCCCCTGCTCATCGACCGGGACGGGGATCGGTTCCACGCCAGCCAGCGTCAGGGCCTTACGTGCCAGCAGATACCCCGGATCTTCCATCCATACTCGCTGGCCGTGTAAACCGAGCGCCAGGCAGATCAGCCCCAGCGCTCCGGCATAACCGTTAGTGAGGATCACCTGTGAGGCCTGGCAACGGAGACCGCGCGCCATCGACAGATAGCTGACCAACTGCTGGCGCAGCGCCAGGCTGCCGCGTGGATCGGCATAGCCCACGGGGTTACTGACCATCTCCCGGGCGTGGCGCGTCAGAATGCGCGACCAGACTTTTGCCGGAAAAGCATCGCTGGCAGGCACCCCCATCTGGAAGGTCAGCGGTGGACGATCGAAGGCGTGAATAATGGCCGCCAGCGGGGCTACAACGGCCGTCTCCGACAGCTGGCGATCGTCCTGTGGCCGCGCCACCTCACTGACCCAGGTCCCCGCAGCGCCTCTGGCCACCAACCGCTGGCTGTCCACCAACATGTCGTAGGCCACCCTTACCGTGCCGCGCGCCACGCCGAGCTGGGCGGCCAGGTCACGGCAGGAAGGCACCCGTGCACCAGGTTGCAGGCGACCTTCGTCAATCGCCTGGGATATCCCCTCGCGTATCTGTTCACTCAGCGAGCGGCCGGTATCACGCCGCAACAGAATCCCGGGAACCGATGGACCAATGTTTTTGTGAATTCCTGGCACTTTCTGCAGCCCATAAAACGAAGGAAAATAACGTCCAACCCCCGATAAAAGGATAAGACAATGAGCGAACGTATCGACTTTTACTCTGCTTCACCGGCAGGTATGAAAGCGCTGGCAGGCGTTGGGAGCTTTGTAGCCAAAAGCGGTCTGCCGCATGATGTCGTCGAGTTAGCCTTTCTGCGCGTCTCACAGATTAACGGCTGTGCCTACTGTATCGATATGCATACGAAAGCGTTACACAAAGCTGGCCTGCCGTGGGACAAAATTGTGCTCACTCAGGTCTGGCGTGAAGCCGGTCAGTGGTTCAGCCCCCGGGAACGGGCCGCGCTTGCCTGGGCCGAATCGCTAACGCTGATCGCCCAGACCAATGCCCCCGATGAGGTTTTCGCACAGGTGCAAGCAGAATTTAACGACGCCGCGGTAACGGACCTGACCATTGCCATCGGATTGATGAATGCTTACAACCGACTGGCCATCGGCCTGCGCAAGTTACCTGACAGCGCCCCACGAGATTAATTCTTACTGTTCAGAGAGTTACCCCTCTTCCTCCGCTGTCATCTTCCCTGCCCTCACGGGCCGTTCAACGGCCCGTATAAATGTTACTTATTTTATAAGACCTATCATTCTTATTTTTAATCTTTAAACACTTTTTTAATTACCCCGTAACAATGCTATATTTTCCAACGCTTTTGAACAGCAATTAAACACATTCTGTTGGTGTGGTTTTTTACTGTCAGCAATCCTTATCAGGGCAAAGCAGTCAGACGGGGAACAGAAATTCTGCCCTGCCTCTCTACTTAACATGTTGATTTCCTTTATCACACGGAGATGTTGTCTCATGCGTAAAATGGCAGTAGAGAAGCACGTCGATGTCTTACTGATCGGGGGGGGTGTGATGAGTGCCACGCTCGGCACCTACCTGCAGGAGCTGGAGCCAGACTGGCGTATCGGCATGGTAGAACGTCTGGATGGTGTGGCAGAAGAGAGTTCCAACGGCTGGAATAACGCCGGTACGGGTCACTCAGCGCTGATGGAGCTGAACTATACGCCGGAGAACGCCGACGGTTCTGTCGATATTAAGAAAGCAGTGGAAATCAACGAAGCGTTTCAGATCTCCCGTCGTTTCTGGGCCCACCAGGTACAGCGTAACGTCCTGCGCAATCCGCGCAGTTTTGTCACCAGCGTATCGCATATGAGTTTCGTCTGGGGTGAGGACAACGTTAATTTCCTGAAGAAACGGTTTACCGCCCTGCAGCAAAGCACCCTGTTCCGCGGCATGGAGTTTTCAGAAGACCCGGCGCAGGTCAGAGAATGGGTGCCACTGGTGATGGAAGGGCGTGACAACACGCAGAAAGTGGCGGCCACCCGCATTCCTACCGGTACCGATGTCAATTTTGGTGAGATCACCCGCCAGCTGGTCGCCTCCCTCGAAAAAAGCCCCAATTTTGAGCGCCAGAGCCGACACGAAGTACGGACCATCAGGCGCAACGACGACGGCACCTGGAGCATTACCGTCACCGACCTGAAAAATAACGATGAAAAAACCATCATCAGGGCGAAATACGTGTTTATCGGTGCCGGTGGGGCGGCGCTGACGCTGTTGCAGGCGTCCGGCATCCCGGAAGCAAAAAATTATGCCGGCTTCCCGGTCGGGGGCGAATTCCTGGTTACCGATAACCCGGAGGTCGTACAGCGCCATCACGCGAAGGTGTACGGCAAAGCGTCCGTGGGCGCACCGCCGATGTCGGTGCCGCACCTGGATTCCCGCACGCTGGACGGCAAACAGGTGCTGCTGTTCGGGCCGTTTGCCACCTTCTCGACCAAGTTCCTCAAGCAGGGCTCGCTGTGGGATATGTTCGGCTCCATCACGCCGTCGAATTTGATGCCGATGGTCCGTGTAGGCCTCGACAACTTCGACCTGGTGAAGTATCTGGTGGGCCAGGTAATGCTGAATGAAGATGACCGCATGAATGCTGTACGTGAATACTTCCCGGAAGCCAAAAAAGGCGACTGGCGGCGGGTGAAAGCCGGACAGCGGGTGCAGATTATTCAGAAGGATGCCGATAAAGGCGGCGTACTGAAGCTGGGTACCGAAGTGGTCACCTCGCAGGACGGCACCATCTCTGCCCTGCTGGGTGCCTCACCCGGCGCCTCTACCGCCGCGCCGATTATGCTCGATCTGATGAGCAAAGTGTTCAGGCAGCAGATGCAGTCCCCTGAATGGCAGAGCAAGCTGAAGGCGATCATACCGTTCTATGGCCAGCGGCTAAACGGCAACGTTGCAGCGACCGAGCGTGAGCTGGCTGAAACCAGCCGGATACTGCAGCTGGATTATGCCCCCATGAACCCGGCTGCCAATGACGAACCCGTCGCTGTGGTGGATTCCGTGGTCGGGAAATAAGTCCCCGGGCCGATTGCACGTTGCGATCGGCCCTGCGTTTTATGCCACCTGAAACGCTTCCACCAGCATCCACAGCGTCGTAGCCAGCAGTGATAACGCCATCAGGGTGTTGAATAGCTGGAGTTTCCACGCCACCTGTAAATGTTTCCCCAGCCGATCGCCCATCATTGCCCAGATCAGGATGCAGGGCAGATTCAGCACCATAAAACTCAGCATCACCGTGAGGATTGTGCTGTTCACCGTGTACATCAGCGCGACGTTGATCGCCATCAGCCACGCTTTCGGATTCACCGCCTGGAAGAGTGCGCCGCCGATCATCGTCATCGGCCGCGCTTTCTCACGCAGCTCCGGCGCACCGGAGCGGAAGATTTTCCACGACAGCCACAGCAGATAGGTACAGCCCAGCAGAGTCAGCGGAAGACGCATCGCCCCCATCCACTGCAGCAGCAGTTCAAGCATGACCCCCGCCAGCACCGTCTGTAAGCCACACCCGATCAGGATGCCGCTGACCATCGGCAGCGTGCGGCGGATGCCAAAATTAACCCCGGAGGTCGCCAGCATGAGATTGTTCGGGCCAGGGGTAATCGACATCACGGTCACATAGCTGATAAAAGAGGGATCAAGCATGATTTTTGTCCTGCATTTCAAGTGAGGCCCTCAGTGTAATCAGACCTCCCCAATGGTAACAGATGCAGAAACGAGTTATTGTAATGAGTACAATAATGAATAATCGATAACTGTACCCATGAGTTAAGGAGGATATTGTGTCCACCATCGAACCGCAGGCTACGCTCTATCATCAGCTGGCAGAAACGCTGGCAGAGGCCATACATCAGGGGACCTTTATGCCCGGCACTCGTCTTCCGGCGATCCGCCGCTGTGCCAGCAGCCATCAGGTCAGCGTGAATACGGTCCTCACCGCCTACGGTATTCTGGAAGATCGCGGCCTGATCGAGGCCCGCCCTCAGTCAGGTTATTACGTGCGTGATACGCTGCCCTCGCTGACCCGGCAGGCATTTCAGCCCACCGGCGTCCGCTCCCCCAGTAGCGAAAAGCTCGATCTGATTGATACGGTGTTTGCCGCCCAGAACCACAGTGAGTACACCAATATCTCCCTGGCCTGCCCACAGAGCGGGGACTTCTTTCCAACGGCAAAAATCAGCCGGATTATCGCCTCGCTGATGCGACGTGAGCCCGATCTGATTGGCCGCTACGCTCTGCCACCGGGCAGCCTGCGCCTGCGGCGTGAAATTGCCCGCCGATCGATGGCCCTGGGCATCAGCCTCAGCGCCGATGACGTCACCCTCACACACGGCTGCATGGAAGCACTACAGCTGGGCCTGCGCGCCGTCACCCGGCCCGGCGACTGCGTCGGCGTGGAGACACCCACTTATTTTTACCTGTTCCCCCTGCTGGCCAGCCTGGGCCTGAAAGTGGTGGAGATCCCGACCGATCCGCAGTTCGGGCTGTCGCTGGATGCGCTTGAGCTGCTGCTACAGGAGAAGCGCATCCAGGCGCTGATTGCCATGCCGAATGCACAGAACCCCCTGGGCAGCAGCATGACACTGGAAGGGAAAAAGCGGCTGGCGCGCCTGGTGAACCACTATCAGGTACCGCTGCTGGAGGATGGGCTCTACAGCGAGCTGCAGTTCTGCTGGCCGCTGACCCCGGCAGTGAAAGCCTTTGATGAAGATGGCTGGGTGATGTACTGCACCAGCTTTACCAAAACCGTCGCCCCAGACTTCCATCTCGGCTGGATTGCCGCCGGACGCTTCAGCCAGCAGCTGGCACGACTAAAGGCCGTCTCTTCTCTGGCGGAGTCGCGACTGCTGTCGGAGGCGCTGGGGCATTTTCTCGAATCGGGCGGCTATGACCATCATCTGCGCTCGCTGCGTCGTCGTTACGCCGCGCAGCTGGAGGAGGCGCGCGGTATTATTGCCCGCCATTTCCCACAGGGGACACGCGCCACCCGGCCCAGCGGCGGCTTTGTGTTCTGGGTGGAACTGCCGGGCAATATTGACACTCTGGAACTGTTCCATCGCCTGCTGCAGGAGAAAATTTGCCTGACGCCCGGCGCACTCTATACGCTGTCCGAACGCTGCAACCACGCGCTGCGGCTCTCCTGCTGTTACCCCTTTGACGAGCGTTATACCTGGGCGCTGAAGCGCACCGGGGCGGTGGCCTGTGAAATGAGTGGGATTGCCGCCGGGATGTAACCGCGGCCCGGTATCCCTGAGGGGTTAAGGTGTGCCGTTGCGCCCCCAGGTGGCATAGCCTTTGCGTCCGGTCAGACGTTCGTAGTAGGCGCGGACGGCGGGAAGGTTCGCGTGGTCAAGCGGCGTCTCAAACCAGCGGTTCACCGACAGGCCAATGGGAATATCCGCCAGAGAGAAGGCATCCCCGGCCACGTAAGCGCCGGTTCGCTCAAGCTGCTGATTAAGGATGCCCATAGTGTACGCCCAGCCTTTACTGGCGGCAGCCAGCAGGCGCGGGTCCTGATGAGCCGGAGAGTGGCGAACCAGTGACATAAACGCGTAACGCCAGGCGGTGTTCAGCTCCGTGGCCTGCCAGTCAATCCACTGATCGACGCGCGCACGCTGCTGAGGTGCTGTGGGGTACAGCGCTTCCCCACCGTACGCATTGGCCAGGTAGCGAATAATGGTGTTCGATTCCCACAGGATAAAGTCGCCGTCCTGGATAACCGGGATCAGCGCATTCGGATTCATTGCCTTAAATTCAGCGTCCTGCGGCGACTTAAAACCGTCGCCCCACTCCTCACGCCGGAAGGGGATCGCCAGCTCATCACACAACCACAGCACTTTTCTGACATTAATAGATGACGCACGACCCAATATTTTCAGCATAAAAACATCACTTTTTTAAACCACTGTGGTTTATTAATACCGATAATAGTCGGGGCTGACAACCTTCATCCGGAGACCCGGCCGGCAGAACCTTCACACTGACAGGAAGCGCTATGACGCCATTACGTCCTTTTAAACAGGTTGATGTATTTACCTCCACCCCCTACAACGGCAATCCGCTGGCGGTGATCATGGATGCCAGCGGCCTGAGCGACGACCAGATGCAGTCCATTGCCCGCTGGACCCATCTGTCTGAGACAACGTTTGTACTGCCGCCGACCGACCCTGCTGCCGATTATCGTGTGCGTATTTTCACGCCGGATACTGAATTCCCTTTTGCCGGCCACCCGACGCTGGGCACCGCCCATGCGCTGCTCGAAGCCGGGATCGCGCTGAAAACGCCCGGCCAGATTGTGCAGGAGTGTGGCCTGGGGCTGGTGCGTGTCAACATCAGTGACGACGGCATACTGGCTTTCGCCGCCCCGGAAGCCATCCTCACCCCGTTCAGCGACGCGTCCATCACTCATGCTCTCAACAGCAGCGATCTGGAAGCACAGCTTCCGGTGATGATTGCCGATATGGGGATTCGCTGGCTGCTGGTGCCGATGACGTCTGCTGATGCCGTGCTGGCGATTAAGCCAGACGTGGTGGCGTTTACCCGGCTGGTGCAACAAGCCGGTGTCGACGGGGTGATGCCCTTTGGTCCGTTAGCTGGCGGGAGTGAACAATATGAAGTGCGTGGCCTGCTGATTGAGCAGGGCAGCCTGGTTGAAGACCCGGTGACCGGCAGTGCCAATGCCTGCCTGGCCCGCTACCTGCAGGCGCGCGGCGTCGAGCTGGATTACCGCGTGCGTCAGGGAACGGCCATGCAGCGGGCCGGTCGCCTGAGCGTCACCTGGACCGGAGATGGCGTGTGGATTGGCGGCCAGACCGTCACAGTGATCGACGGCACAATCCGGGTATAGCCCGGCATCCACAGGGCGGACCTTTTCAGTCCGCCCACCTTTACAGAAACATCCCTCCCGATGCCTCGATGCGTTGCCCGTTCACCCAGCGGCACCCCTCGCTGAACAACGCAGCAACCGCATCACCAATATCATCAGGTAACCCGACCCGACCCAGTGCCGTCTGTGATGCCACAAAGGCATTCATCGCCGCATCATCCCGTACACGCCCGTCGCCAAAATCCGTCTCGATCGCCCCCGGAGCCAGGATGTTGACGGTGATACCGCGCGCGCCCAGCTCTTTCGCCTGATAGCGTGTCAGTACCTCCATCGCCCCTTTTACGGCGGCATAAGCGCTGGAACCCGGCAGGCTGAAACGCGCCAGGCCGCTGGACACATTGAGTATGCGTCCGCCATCCGCCATCAGCGGCAGAAGGGCCTGCGTCAGGAAAAACGGACCTTTAAAATGGATGTTCACCAGCTGGTCAAACTGCGCCTCGGTGGTATCGGTAAAGGGCGCATACAGTGCCGTACCGGCGTTGTTGAATAAATAATCAAATGTTTCACGCTGCCAGATTTTTTTCAGCTGGTGCGTGACTTCGCTGACAAAGGCGCTGAAACCCTGACTGTCGCCTGCGTCCAGCGGCAGCGCCACGGCACGGGCCCCCAGCGCCTGAATCCGGGCGACAACGGACTCTGCCTCCCGCTTCTGACTACGATAGGTCAAAATCACGTCGATGCCCTTTTCTGCGAGTTTTAAGGCCGCATTCCGGCCTAAACCCCGGCTTCCGCCGGTAATCAGTGCTATTTTCTGGCTCATTTTATACTCCCGTTGTGTGCTGTGGACAAAAAGGAGGATATTACCTCTCATATGTTCTATAAATGTCTTCATCTACGCTTCACTGTTCCATTTATCACAACAATGAGCACAGCAATGGATAAAATTCACGCAATGCAGGTGTTTGTCCGGGTGGCAGAAATGCAGAGTTTTACCAAAGCAGCGGAAAGTCTCGGCCTGCCTAAAGGCAGCCTGTCGCGACAGATCCAGGCACTGGAAAACAGTCTGGGCTCACGTTTACTGCACCGGACTACGCGTCGCGTGCAGCTTACTCAGGACGGGCAGGTTTACGTCGAACGCTGCCGTGACGTGCTGGCCACCCTGGATGAGATGGACGCCCTGTTTCAACACGATCCCGCCACCCTCAGCGGACGGCTGCGGGTGGATATGCCGGTCAGTCTGGCCAGTAATTACCTGATCCCGCTGCTGCCGGACTTTCTGCAACAGTATCCGGGCATTGAGCTGGAACTCAGCAGCAGCGACCGTCGTGTGGACGTGATCCGCGAAGGCTTTGACTGTGTGGTACGCGTTGGCGTACTGGAGGATTCCGGTTTGATCGCCCGTCAGATTGGCCATCTGCCGCTGATTAACTGCGCCAGTCCGGACTATCTGGCGCGTTTTGGCACACCTGACACCCTGGAAGCACTTTCTCAGCATGCGATGGTTCATTACAGCCAGCACCTCGGCGGGCTGCCGGACGGATTCGAATATGACGACGGAAAAACCACCCGGCTGATTAAGACCGGCGGGGCAGTGACCGTTAACAGCACAGAAACGTACCGGGCTGCCTGCATCGCCGGGTTGGGTATTATTCAGGTGCCACGGGCGGGGGTATTACAGGCCCTGAAAGAAAAAAAACTGGTCGAAATACTGCCCCAGTTTACCGCGCGCCCGATGCCCGTCGCCCTGCTGTACCCGCATCGCCGGAACCTGGCGCGTCGGGTGCGGGTATTTATTGAATGGCTGAGTCAGACGCTTACGCATTACGTCACCTGACCAGCAGACTATAATGAGCGGCAGTCAGTTTTTTATAAGGATAACGAAAGATTCATGGCAGACAATCAACAGCGCCCAATCAGGCCCACAGAGAAGCCGGCAGAAAAACCGCTTATCTCGCTAAAAACCGGTAATCATACGGTGGATAAATCCCTGTCGCGCGTCTCGAAATGGGTCGAGTGGTTCCGGGCCATCCCTGCGGTGGCACACTTTATACGCGCCGGGGAGCGCTTTAACGATCGTCTCGGCAGTCAGTTCGGAGCCGCCATTACCTACTTCTCCTTTCTCTCCCTGATCCCCATCCTGATGGTGTCCTTTGCCGGTGTTGGTTTTGTGCTGGCCTCGAACCCCGACCTGCTGGCAAAACTGATCAACACGATCGTCAGTAATATCAGCGATCCCTCGCTGGCAGCCACGCTGAAAAGCACCGTAAATACCGCGATTCAGCAGCGTACCACCGTCGGTCTGACCGGGCTGCTGGTGGCGCTCTATTCCGGGATTAGCTGGATGGGGAATCTGCGCGAAGCAATACGCGCTCAGTCGCGGGATGTGTGGGAGCGAGCCCCCCAGGACGAGGAAAAAATCTGGTTCAAATACTCGCGGGACTTTATCTCTCTGACCGGACTGGTGCTGGCGCTGATTATCACGCTGTCGCTGACATCGATTGCCGGGGCGGCGCAGGCAGCTATCGTGCGTGCGCTGGGGCTGGAAGGCATTGAGTGGCTGCGTCCGGCCATGACGCTGATTGCGTTATCGATCTCGATCTTCGCCAACTACCTGCTGTTTTTGTGGATTTTCTGGATACTGCCGCGCCATAAGCCACGCAAAAAAGCCCTGTTTCGCGGCACGCTGCTGGCGGCGATTGGATTTGAGATAATTAAATTTATTATGACCCTGACACTGCCAAAGCTGGCATCTTCGCCATCCGGCGCTGCGTTCGGATCGGTACTGGGTCTGATGGCCTTTTTCTATTTCTTTGCGCGCCTGACGCTGTTCTGCGCGGCCTGGATTGCCACCGCCCAGTACAAAAATGACCCGGAACCAGAACAAAATCAACGTGTGAAGTAGCTTATAAAGGGGGGTCGACCGGACAGAAGGTCGACCCGATACAACGACGGGCGAAATTATTTTACTAACGCACAGCTGTGATCCTGCAACTCCTCGGCAGAGGCCCGGTTGAGCAGCAGCAAATTACGTTTTACGACCATCAACACGCGTCTGCCGTCCGCTAATACGGCAATGGCGATGCCGTAACTCCCCATATCCTCGCGCGCACCAGGCAACTCATTAGCAATACGGATAAACGGGCTGGTCCGTTTGAACTCATCGCGCGTCATCGTTCGGACTTCATATTCATGGCTGCCCAACTGCAGGCTTTGCCATTTTGCGGTCAGACGGTGATCCAGCTTGTCCAGCTGCTGACGGATATCTGGCCGCAGACAGGAGATGTGAATGTGCAACTGATTCTGAGAACGGCCCCAGCGCGAATTAACCGCCAGAGAAAATACCCGATCGTCCATAATGGCGCCGTGCTTCTCTTCCATAAAATGACGCGCCCGCCAGGCTTCTGACAGGTAATTAGGCGTGGCGGGGTTGAGCAATTTCTCACTCTCCACGCCGGTAATTTTCGCCACCGGCATCAGCAAAAATTGCAAAGGACCATTCCTGTCTTTAAGCACCACGTATCCATCCGGAATATTGACCAGGCGACAGGGAGAAGGATTGTTTTTATTTTCCTGACCGGGCACACATTGCTGGCTAACAATGTTCCACAGCTGGTCTGCATTACTGTTAAATTTCAGTGTGATACAAGCAAAACCGACGGTTACTACTACCACTATAGCGACCAGCGTGATAACAACCCGCCTTCGTCCCAGCATTTTTTCTGAACCTCTGTACCTTGGTTGCTCACAATGTAGTCTAAGACGTGAAAAATATCATGCGAAATTATCCCGGGGTGTAACATTTATTTAAAGCAAAGAAAATCAGCAAGCTCTTAATTCTATTAACACTGAGACAAATAAAAAGGGCCGACAATAGTCGGCCCTTGTAAAATATCGCACATAAAGCAAATTAGCGCTTCATTACCTGATCATAAGTTCCGCCTTCGGCGAAGTGAGTTTTCTGTGCCTGAGCCCAGCCTCCAAACTTATTATCGATAGTAAACAGTTTCACCGGCTGGAACGCGCTGGCATATTTCTTCGCTACCGCGGTATCGCGGGGACGATAGTAATTCTGTGCGGCGATGTCCTGACCTTCCGGAGAATAAAGATACTTCAGGTATTCATCTGCCACTTTACGGGTATCGCGGTCATCCACGACTTTATCGACCACAGAGACCGTCGGTTCCGCCAGGATGGATTCACTTGGGGTAATGATATCGAACTTATCTTTACCTAGTTTGTTCACCGCCAGATACGCTTCGTTTTCCCACGCAATCAGTACGTCACCGATGCCGCGCTCGACGAAGGTGTTCGTCGCACCGCGTGCGCCAGAATCCTGTACTTCGACGTTTTTAAACAGCGCTTTCACATATTCCTGTGCTTTAGCCTGATCGCCATGATTTTGATCCAGCGCCCAGCCCCAGGCAGCCAGATAGTTCCAGCGGGCACCGCCAGAGGTTTTCGGGTTTGGCGTAATAACCGACACGCCAGGTTTGATCAGATCCTGCCAGTCGTGGATTTGTTTCGGGTTGCCTTTTCGTACAAGGAAAACAATGGTAGAGGTATAAGGCGCAGAATTGTCCGGCAGACGTTTGATCCAGTTTTTATCGATACGGCCACGTTCAGCAATCGCATCAACGTCAGAAGCCAGCGCCAGCGTCACCACATCGGCTTTGATGCCGTTGATAACGGAGGTGGCCTGCTTGCCCGAACCACCGTGTGACTGGCGGATCACCACGTTGTCACCCGTTTCCTGCTTGTAATGTGCGCTGAAGGCTTTGTTGTACTGCTCGTAGAGCTCACGGGTTGGATCGTAAGAGACATTCAGTAGCTGGATATCCTTCGCCAGCACGCTGGTTGAGGCCAGTAACAGGGTAATTCCCACACTCCACTTCTTCATTGCACGCACTCCCAAAGATTTTCTCTGTCAGGGAGCGTGACACAAAGTAATCTGCGGATTAAAGAATTAAAAATTAGCTGTAATAACTATATGGAATAAAGCACTGCATAAGCAGGGCGCTGACCGACAGCGCCCTGTTGTTAATCAGTACAGTTTCTTCGCGGTATCCAGCCAGTCACCTTTAAACGGACGCTTCATATTTTCAATCGCGTCAATGATGTCGTGGTGTACCATCTTCTCGTTCTGAATCCCCACGCAGCGGCCGCCGTAGCCCTGTAACAACAGCTCAATGGAATAGGCACCCATGCGGGAGGCCAGGATACGATCGTAAGCGACAGGCGCACCACCGCGCTGGATATGGCCCAACACCGTGGCTCGGGTTTCGCGTTTGGTTTCTTCTTCGATGTATTTCGCCAGATCGTCGATATCACAGATGTGTTCGGTGATCGCCACGATAGCGTGCTTTTTACCTTTGGCAATGCCCGCTTTGATCTCACTCACCAGCTCTTCACGCGTGTAAGGGATTTCTGGCAGAACAATAAATTCGCAACCGCCCGCTATCGCCGCCGCCAGCGTCAGGTCGCCACAGTAACGTCCCATTACTTCGACAATAGAAATACGCTGATGTGAAGAGGAGGTGTCACGCAGGCGGTCAATCGCTTCTACGACGGTTTCCAGCGCGGTGAAGTAGCCGATCGTGTAGTCAGTGCCCGCGACGTCGTTATCAATGGTGCCCGGCAGGCCAATGCACGGGAAGCCCATCTCGGTCAGACGCTTGGCTCCCATATAAGAACCGTCACCGCCAATCACCACCAGCGCATCAATACCGCGCTTTTTCATATTCTCAATGGCAACGGTGCGCACATCGTCATTACGGAATTCAGGGAAACGCGCTGAGCCCAGGAAGGTGCCCCCGCGATTAATCATATCCGACACGCTGTAGCGGTCGAGGTTAACCATGCGATCTTCATACAGGCCCAGATAGCCGTCATAAATGCCACACACTTCCAGTCCTTCACTGAGCGCGGCGCGAACAACACCCCGGATCGCAGCATTCATACCTGGGGCGTCGCCGCCGCTTGTCAGTACACCGATTTTTTTGATCATGACAACCTCTGAACTTGATGATGCAAATGATGAATTCTGGACGCCGGAGCGGGTCGACGTAGGCGAACGAGATAACCGACTCAATTATTGGCAATAGTATATCAAACCCTGAAAGCTGAATTGATTCAGGTCAGGCAACTTTCGGCTATTTTTTTTGCGTTACGTCACATTATAGCCAGTGTAATCGCTAACCATTTCATTTAGAAACGCTTTCCTGATCAAAATTGCCTTTACGCCCCTCCGGCACCACCGAACAGGGATCCTGATGGATAATGACATCAGAACCCGGAAAACGATGCAGTAAAGCCTGTTCAACCTGTTCCGCTAACTGGTGAGCCTGGTGCAAAGGAAGATCATCGTTCATTTCCAGATGCAGTTGGATAAAGCGTGTGGGGCCTGACTGCCGGGTGCGGATATCATGTGCGCCCTGCACACCGGGCCAGCCGGCTACGATCGCCACAATGGCCTGATGTTCTTCGGCAGGCAGAGCACGGTCAAGCAGGGCCTGCACCGCGTCATATCCCATGCGCAAAGCACTATACAAAATCCACACACCAATCCCTAACGCAAACAGCGCATCGGCACGATGATAGCCGTACCAGCTTAAGGCCAGCGCCAGCAGAATAGCGCCGTTCATCACGACATCAGACTGGTAGTGCAGCATATCCGCGCGGATCGCCTGGCTACGTGTATGCCGAACGACCCAGCGCTGGAACGTCACCAGTACCATCGTCGATAGCAGCGCAATCAGAGTAACCACCATACCAACCAACGGAGCTTTCATTGGTTCGGGAGAGGCCAGGTGCTGCAATCCTGTAAGGAAGAGAAACAGTGCTGAGCCAGAGATAAACATACTCTGCGCCAGCGCCGCAAGAGATTCGGCTTTACCATGGCCAAAGGTATGTTCCGCATCGGCAGGCTGTAATGCATAGCGCACCACCAGCAGGTTGGTCAGCGATGCAGCGATATCCACCAGAGAATCCACCAGCGCAGCCAGTACGCTGACCGACCCCGTGTACCACCAGGCAAATATTTTGATTATCAGCAGGAGTGAAGCCAGCGTCGTGGCCGCCAGTGCCGCCGAATTAACCAGACGGGCATAGTTTGCATTCATGGAAAACTCCATAATAACGAATGCTCAGTATACTGGGTTTCAGGCAAAAAAAACCCCGCCATCATGGCGGGGGAAGACAGGGATGTGTCTATGGCAAGGAAAAACAGGGATACTATGTTACTGGGTACTGCCGGTACTACTTGCTGCCTGCAGCGGTGAAAACTGCTGCATATTCGTCAGCCTGCGCATTTCGTTAAAGCGCTGCTGGTGTTTCTGTTCCAAAACGTCCTGCTGCTGAGGCGTTAACAGGTGGTACATCTGGTTGCGAACCCGGGCCATTTCGACCTGGCGCGCCACTTCCGCCTGTGCAATTTTCTCTGCCTGAGCCTGATAGGCCGTCTGGTCAAATTTATCTGCAATAATCAGTTCGTGCAGTCGCTCTAAATCGTTAATACTTATAGGAGAACGATCGTGCCGTGCCTGCTGCATCAGATCGCGTAGCTGCTGTCGCTGCTGTTCCGTCAGGTTGATGCCATCAAACATATGGCTTTGCGGAACCTGTCTTAGCGTATGGTTTGCTGCGTCATCCTGATGCATCTCATCAGTCGTCGCGACGTTATCTGCCCATGCGGCGGAGAGAGTGAACATCAGCGCCGGAACGACAACGACGGCGGTAACTTTACGCATCGTCTACTCCCAGGTTTGTTTCCGTATTTCGATTCAACGAGAATGAGTCTACGGTGCCTGCTGCAAACATGCGTCAGGGGGTGTAAAACTACGTAAAGTCATGGATTGAGCGCATTCGTTCACGGTATTTTGCCTGCGGAGGGCAATAAAAAATGAATAAAATCCTGTTGGTTGACGATGACCGCGAATTGACTTCGCTGCTTAAAGAATTGCTTGAAATGGAAGGATTCAACGTGCTGGTTGCCGGTGACGGCGAGCAGGCACTGGCGCTACTGGACAGCTCTGTCGATCTGTTATTACTGGATGTGATGATGCCGAAGAAAAACGGCATCGATACCCTTAAGGAACTGCGTCAACAACACCAAACGCCGGTCATTATGCTAACCGCGCGTGGCAGTGAACTGGACCGTGTGCTGGGTCTGGAACTGGGGGCAGATGATTACCTGCCGAAGCCCTTTAACGACCGTGAACTGGTTGCACGTATTCGTGCCATTTTGCGCCGTTCTAACTGGAGCGAACAGCAGCAGCAACAGCATGACAACAGCTCACCTACGCTGGAAGTGGACTTACTGCGCCTGAACCCGGGACGTCAGGAAGCCAGTTTCGACGGTGTGACGCTGGATTTAACTGGCACCGAATTTACGCTGCTCTATCTGCTGGCACAGCATCTGGGGCAGGTGGTGTCACGTGAACATCTCAGCCAGGAAGTGCTGGGCAAACGTCTAACGCCGTTTGACCGCGCCATTGATATGCATATCTCCAACCTGCGGCGTAAGCTGCCGGAGCGCAGGGATGGCCATCCGTGGTTTAAAACACTGCGCGGCCGGGGATACCTGATGGTGTCGGCAACATGATATCCAGCCTGACCACCCGCATCTTTGCCATTTTCTGGCTGACTCTGGCGCTGGTACTGATGCTGGTGTTAATGCTGCCTAAACTTGACTCCCGTCAGATGACGCCGCTGCTGGATAACGAGCAGCGTCAGGGGATCATGATTGAGCAGCACGTTGAGGCGGAGCTGAGTCAGGACCCGCCCAATGATTTAATGTGGTGGCGCAGGCTGTTCCGCGCCATCGATAAATGGGCTCCGCCCGGTCAACGCCTGCTGCTGGTCACCAGCGAAGGGCGTGTGATTGGTGCACAGCATAATGAGATGCAGGTGATCCGTAACTTTATCGGCCAGGCCGATAATGCCGATCATCCGCAAAAGAAGAAATATGGCCGGGTAGAGATGGCAGGCCCCTTCTCCATTCGCGATGGGGAGGATAACTACCAGCTGTATCTGATCCGTCCGGCAGGCAGTTCTCAGCTCGATTTTATTAACCTGCTGTTTGACCGCCCGCTGCTGCTGCTGATCGTCACTATGCTGATCAGCTCACCGTTGCTGCTGTGGCTGGCATGGAGCCTGGCAAAACCGGCGCGTAAGCTGAAACACGCTGCCGACGATGTGGCGGCGGGGAATCTGCGTCAGCGGCCGGAACTGGAATCCGGGCCCCAGGAGTTTCTGGCGGCCGGGGCCAGCTTCAATCAGATGGTCAGTGCGCTGGAACGCATGATGAATGCCCAGCAGCGGCTGCTGTCCGATATCTCCCATGAGTTACGCACCCCGCTCACGCGTCTGCAGCTGGCAACCGCGCTGATGCGCCGCCGCCACGGTGAGGGCAAAGAGCTGGGACGTATTGAAATGGAAGCACAGCGGCTGGACGGCATGATCAACGATCTGCTGGTGTTATCCCGCACGCAGCACACCAATGCGTTGATCAGCGAGGCGATTAAGGCCAACCATCTGTGGTCAGGAGTGCTGGAAGATGCGCGCTTTGAAGCCGAACAGGTAGGGAAAACGCTTGAGGTTCCTTACCCGCCAGGCCCGTGGCCGCTGTACGGTAACCCCAGCGCACTTGAGAGCGCACTGGAGAATATCGTGCGTAATGCACTGCGTTATTCTCACAGCCGGATTTCCGTCAGCTTTGCGGTGGATAAACAGGGCATTACCATCCACGTTGATGATGACGGTCCCGGGGTCAGTGCTGAAGACCGCGAACAGATTTTCAGACCGTTCTACCGCACGGATGAAGCCCGCGACCGTGAGTCCGGCGGAACAGGGCTGGGGCTGGCGATTGTTGATAATGCTATCCAGCAGCACCGTGGCTGGGTTAAAGCCGACGACAGCCCGCTGGGCGGTCTGCGTCTGACGATTTGGCTGCCGCTGTATACCACTCAGCGTGAATAATTTGCTATCCTTCGGCCCTCGTTCCTGAGGGCCGTTACATGCTAAATATCGTTTTATTCGAACCCGAGATCCCCCCTAACACCGGCAACATCATTCGCCTGTGCGCCAATACCGGCTTTAAGCTACACCTCATCGGACCGCTCGGCTTTGCCTGGGATGACAAGCGACTGCGGCGTGCCGGGCTGGATTATCATGAGTTCACCGCGATCGCTCATCATGACAGCTATGCGGCGTTTACAGCGTCAGAAGCCCCCCAGCGTGTGTTTGCCCTGACGACCAAGGGCACACCGGCCCACAGCGCTGTCAGCTATCAGGCGGGTGATTACCTGCTGTTTGGCCCGGAAACGCGCGGCCTGCCCGCCGCTATTCTTGACGCCCTGCCCGCACAGCAAAAAATCCGCATCCCGATGATGCCGGACAGCCGCAGCATGAATCTCTCTAACGCCGTTTCAGTGGTGGTGTATGAAGCGTGGCGGCAGTTGGGTTACGCAGGGGCGTTAATTAAGGAGTAGCGGAGCGTGAGGACAGATTTTACACCTCTATCAAGGGCCGTCGGTGTCGCAGCCAGTTTGCGTTCGGCCAGCGCGCAGTCACCGCAGCGTGCATGCAGTACGTGAGGGTGACGAGCACTGCCCGGACAAAAAATGGCAAGTAAACCAGGCTTAATCAGATGCCGTCGCCGAATTCGAAGCCTGGCACCATGCCATTAAAATGCTGATCCATATCCATTGACGGCTTATCGCTGCCCGGCTTGCCGACAATGCGCGCCGGTACGCCCGCCGCCGTGGTGTGCGGAGGTACGGGCTGTAATACTACTGAACCCGCCCCGATCTTCGCCCCGCGTCCCACTTCAATATTGCCGAGGATCTTCGCGCCTGCGCCGATCATCACCCCTTCACGGATCTTCGGATGGCGGTCGCCGCTGGTTTTGCCCGTACCACCGAGGGTGACGGACTGCAGGATGGAAACATCGTCTTCGATGACGGCGGTTTCACCCACCACAATACCGGTAGCATGATCGAGCATAATCCCACGGCCGATTTTGGCTGCCGGATGAATATCGACGGCAAACGAAACGGAGATTTCGTTTTGCAGATAGACGGCCAGCGCCCGACGTCCCTCGTTCCACAGCCAGTGTCCGATACGATATGCCTGCAATGCGTGGAAGCCTTTCAGGTAGAGCAGCGGCGTGGAGTATTTGTCGACAGCCGGATCTCGCTGGCGGACTGCCTGAATATCACAGGCCGCAGAAACGATCATCGACGGGTCCTGACGGTAGGCATCCTGAATCACTTCACGGATGGCAATCGCCGGCATGATGGGGTTCGCCAGCTTGTTCGCCAGCATGTAGCTGAGGGCGCTCCCCAGGTCATCATGTTTGAGCAGAGTGGCGTGGTAAAAGCTGGCCAGCATTGGTTCACAGTCGGCCAGCGCACGCGCCTCCGTTTTAATGCTATCCCAGATAATTTCTGGCTCTACACACGGCATGGATCTCTCCCCATTAAAAATGGCGTCCGGTCAGACGCCACTGGCTACAACACTGTCGGTCCGGTTCAGCTTCCGCTGTTTTCGTCCTTCCTTGTGCGCCCGAGCAGACTCAATGCTGCCTCGCGTGCATTTTTTCCGCAATAGAGCACCTGATAAATCTGCTCGGTGATCGGCATTTCTACGCCAAACCGCGCAGCCAGTGCCTTCACTTCTTTGGTATTACGGTAGCCCTCCACCACCTGACCAATGGTATCCTGCGCACCTTCCACATCGGCACCCTGCCCCAGCATCATGCCAAAACGACGGTTACGAGATTGGTTATCGGTACAGGTCAGCACCAGATCGCCCAGCCCCGCCATGCCCATAAATGTGGTCGGATCGGCACCCAACGCCGCGCCCAACCGGCTCATTTCTGCCAGGCCGCGGGTGATTAACGCCGTGCGCGCATTGGCTCCAAAGCCAATACCATCTGACATGCCAGCGCCGATAGCGATAACGTTTTTCACCGCACCGCCCAGCTGCACGCCGATAAAATCAGGATTATTATAGACACGGAAGCTTTTGCCACAGTGCAAGAGCTGCTGCAGGTCATCAGCGAACACCGTATCCGTTGCCGCCAGAGCAATGGCTGTCGGCAGACCGGCTGCCAGCTCTTTGGCAAAGGTCGGGCCGGAGATCACCGCCAGCGGAATGGCATCCCCCAGGATCTCACGGGCCACATCCTGCAGCAGCCGTCCCGTCTCTTTCTCCAGACCTTTCGTTGCCCAGACCAGACGCGAATCCGCGCGCAGATAGGGTTTGATCTGCTGCAGCACGTCACCAAACACATGGCTTGGCACCACCACCAGCAAATCTCGACTGGCCGCTATCGCCGTCGCAAGGTCGGTTTCAAGATGAAGGGTATCCGGGAAAGGAACATCGGGGAGGAAAGCGGTATTGCAACGGTCGGCCTGTAACTGCGCCTGATGCCGGGGATTGTGCCCCCAGAGCACCACATTGTGGCCGTTACGAGCCAGCGTAATCGCCAAAGCGGTGCCGTACGAGCCGGCACCGATGACGCTCATGGATGCATGAGGGCTATCCATTAAGCATCCTGCTGAGGCGCTGCACCTTCTGACTGCTGCAGGTAGTTCATAAACAGCGCGTCAAAGTTAACCGGAGCAAGGTTCAGCTGCGGGAAGGTGCCACGGGAGACCAGGCTGGTGATGCACTCACGCGCATACGGGAACAAAATGTTCGGGCAGTAGGCACCCAGGCAATGGGCCATCTGCGTCCCTTCGATGCCGCCGATCGAGAAGATACCCGCCTGCTGAACTTCACACAGGAACGCAGAGTCTTCACCGACGGTAGCGGTCACCGTCACGCGCAGCACGACTTCATACACATCGTCGGCCAGCTGGCTTGACGCGGTGTCCAGATCCAGTTTGACTTCCGGCTCCCACTCTTTCTGGAAAACCTGAGGTGCGTTTGGCGCTTCGAAAGAGACATCTTTAGTGTAGATACGCTGGATCTGGAAAGACATCTCGGTGTTGTTCTGTTCTGACATGGTACGTAATCCTATAGGTTAATAATCCGTTACTCTGCTGCAGCAATCGTCAGGCAATATGCGCCAGAATGCGCAGCCTTCCCTAGTTTAACAACGGGCTAAGACCATCACGACCTTCAAGTGCAAACAGGTCGTCACAGCCGCCGATGTGCTGTGCATCAATAAAAATCTGCGGAACGGTTGTCCGGCCGCTACGTTTTATCATCTCTTCACGCAGGGTAACATCCCCATCAATGGGGATTTCCTTGAAATTCACGCCCTTCTGACTCAGCAATGCTTTCGCACGATGACAGAAAGGGCAGGTCGCTTTAGTGTAGATCTCAACGTTTGCCATGCCAGAACTCCCGTAATTTATTTACCGCGAACCAGCGGCAGGTTGTCGCCACTCCAGCCGGATACACCATCTTTCAGCACGTAAACCCGCTCGAAGCCCGCTGCATTCAGCTTGGTCGCTGAATCAGAGGCCGATGTTCCGGTTGCACACACGACGATCAGTGGCTGCGCTTTATGTTTTTCCAGCTCGCCGAAGCTGCCTTTTTTAATATCTGCTGCCAGCACGTTCATCGCGTTAGAAATATGGCCCTTGCGGTAATCATCGCGCCCACGCACGTCCACTACCACGGCTTCTTCTTTGTTAATTAAGCGGGTGGCTTCACCCCGGCTAATCACTTTTACTTTGGAGAACATGCCCTTAACGGTGGTCACGATCACCAGTACCAGCAAAACAACCCACGCCAGACCTAAAATGGTGTGATTGCCTGCGAACTGCATAATATCTTGCATGAGGGGTAACAACTCCCGAAAGGGTTAATAAGCTAAAAACAAGGCTTCTGAGTATACCTGCCAGGAGTGTCATGTACAGTCGAGAAGCCCTTCAGAGTTATGTTTTCTGCGACAGATTACAAAAAAAAGTTGCCTTAAGTGAAAACCGCTATCCTGTGAAGGGACTGCGGCGAAGTTAAGCGGTTAATTGTTGTGCATCGTCGCTTTTTCACACTTCACTTTGCTTTGTCGCTGAGAGCGCTTTCGCCTGATTGTCCCCGGTGGGTAAAGCATACGACTGTTACTGACAGAAATAGAAAACCATCCAGAGATGGCTGGTAAGCTGCTGTTCATCGTGGAATAATCCACAGATATGAGGGAAAAAGCGACAGTGTTACATTCATGGACCCCGCGTAAGCCCACGGCCGTTGTTCCGCCATTACGTGCAAGCTTGTCCGCCCTGGCCGTCAGTGCATTTTGCACCGGCGCATTGTTGTTCTCTTTTTCTGCGTCAGCCGCAGAAGACAACAAATCCCAGCTACAGACCCTCCAGCAGGATATCGCCGCAAAAGAGAAGAGTGTCCAGCGGCAAAAGCAGCAGCGCAGTCAGCTTCTCGATCAGCTGCAGAGCCAGGAGAAAATCATTGCGCAGGCCAGTCGTCAGCTGCGTGAGACTCAGGGCAGCCTCAGCGCGATCAATAAAGATATCGCCAGCCTGACCGCGTCTATCAATAAACTCCAGCAGCAGCAGAAACAGCAGGAAGGCATCCTGGCGCAGCAGCTGGATGCGGCATTCCGTCAGGGGCAGCACAGTGGATTGCAGCTGATCCTCAGTGGCGAAGAGAGCCAGCGTAGCGAGCGAATGCTGGCCTATTTTGGCTATCTGAACGATGCCCGACAGAAATCGATAGAAGCACTGAAGCAGACCCGTAGCGATCTGTCAGCGCAGAAAGCCAGCCTGATCGACAAACAGGCACAGCAAAAATCACTGCTGACCCAGCAGGAGAGCCAGCAGCAAAAACTGGAAGGCGCACGCCAGGCGCGTAAGAAAACCCTGAACACACTGGAGTCCTCGCTGGAAAAAGATCAGGCACAGCTGGTCGAGTTGCGTCAAAACGAAAGCCGCCTGCGTGACAAAATTGCCAGAGCAGAGCGGGAAGCCAAAGCGCGTGCCGAACGGGAAGCGCGTGAGGCAGAAAAAGTGCGTGAGCGTGAAGCTCAGGCGAAGCGTAAAGGCAGCACCTATAAACCCACCGACAGTGAACGCTCCCTGATGTCGCGTACCGGTGGCCTGGGTAAACCGTCCGGCCAGGCAATATGGCCGGTACGGGGCACGATCGAACACCGGTTCGGTGAAGAGCTTCAGGGCGAGCTGCGCTGGAAGGGGCTGGTCATCGATGCACCGGAAGGCACTGAAGTGAAAGCGATTGCCGATGGCCGCGTCCTGATGGCTGACTGGTTGCAGGGCTACGGACTGGTGGTGGTGGTTGAGCACGGTAAGGGTGATATGAGCCTGTATGGCTACAACCAGAGTGCGCTGGTGAGCGTCGGAACCCAGGTACGTGCAGGGCAGCCGATTGCGCTGGTCGGGACCAGCGGTGGTCGCGGCACGCCTTCGCTCTATTTTGAAATCCGCCGTCAGGGACGGGCAGTCAATCCACAACCGTGGTTAGGAAGATAAGTGTTGTTCCAACATCGAAAACTCAGCGGGCTGCTGGTAGGACTGCTTTTATCCAGCCCGGTCTTCGCCGGTAAGCTTTCGATCGTCATTGATGATTTTGGCTACCGCCCTGCCCAGGAAAATCAGGTGCTGCAGATGCCTGCCGCCCTCTCCGTGGCCGTGCTGCCCAACGCCCCGCACGCACGGGAAATGGCCACTAAAGCCCATCAGCGGGGACATGAAGTGCTGATCCACCTGCCGATGGCACCGCTGAGCAAGCAGCCGCTGGAAAAAGATACCCTGCGCCCTGACATGTCCGCAGAAGAGATCGCACGCATTATTCGTGATGCCGCAGCGGCCGTCCCCTTTGCCGTCGGCCTGAATAACCACATGGGCAGTGCGATGACCTCCAGCCTGCCGGGGATGCAGAAAGTCATGCAGGTGCTGGATCACTACAATTTTTATTTCCTCGACAGTATGACCATCGGCAACAGCCAGTCCACCCGGGCCGCAGCCGGCACCAGCGTGAAAGTGATCAAACGTCGGGTGTTCCTGGACGACAGCCAGAACGAAGCGGATATCCGCAAGCAGTTTACCCGCGCGGTACGTCTGGCACAGCGGGATGGTTCAGCGATTGCCATCGGTCACCCTCATCCGGCCACGGTCAGAGTCCTGCAGCAGATGCTCCCGACGCTGCCTGCTGATATCACCCTGGTGCGCCCGAGCCAGCTTCTGAACGAACCACAGCGCATAAATAACAAGCCTCTCCCGCCGGAGAGTCAACCCCAGCCTGTCAAACCACATAATCCTTTCCACGGCAGCGAGGTGTGCAAAGTGACCGTGCCGCCGGTGCCGGCAACACGTGCGCTGACAGTCGTGGCCGAGAGCATCAGCAACAGCCCGCTGGTGCAGGATCTGAAGAAAAGTCTGTTTGGAAAATAGGGATGCGGGGGGCGGCCATGTCTGGCCGCCCCTGATGTCAGTTCCAGTCGAGGATGACTTTCCCCGCCTGCCCGGTGCGCATATCGTCAAACCCTCGCTGAAAATCGTCAATCCCGTAGCGGTGGGTGATCACCGGCGACAGGTCGAGCCCCGATTGCAGCAGTGCCGCCATCTTGTACCAGGTTTCAAACATCTCACGGCCATAGATGCCTTTGATAAACAGCCCCTTGAAGATAACCTGATTCCAGTCAATTGACATCGATGCCGGAGGGATACCCAGCATTGCAATGCGCCCGCCATGGTTCATCACATCCAGCATGGAGCGAAACGCATCAGGGACGCCGGACATTTCCAGTCCGACATCAAACCCTTCCGTCATCTCCAGCGCACGCATCACCTGCGGCAGACTCTCTTCGCTGATGTTAACCGCCCGTGTTACCCCCATCTTTCGCGCCAGCCCCAGGCGATACTCATTCACGTCTGTGATCACCACATGGCGGGCTCCCACGTGACGGCAGATGGCCGCCGCCATGATGCCAATCGGACCCGCACCGGTGATCAGAACATCTTCGCCTACCAGGTCAAATGACAGTGCCGTGTGAACGGCATTTCCAAAGGGGTCGAAGATCGCGGCCAGCTCATCGGAAATATTATCGGGAATTTTGAAGGCGTTCACCGCCGGGATCACCAGATATTCGGCAAAACAACCCTGACGGTTAACGCCAACGCCAATGGCATTGCGGCACAGATGCGTACGGCCGCCCCGGCAGTTGCGGCAGTGCCCACAGGTAATGTGACCTTCACCCGACACACGGTCACCGGGCTGAAAGCCCGCGACTTCCTGACCGACAGCCACTACTTCCCCGACGTATTCATGGCCGGTGATCATCGGCACCGGAATGGTCTTCTGCGACCATTCATCCCAGTTATAAATATGCACGTCGGTACCGCAGATCGCCGTTTTACGGATCTTGATCAGCAGATCGTTATGACCGGGTTCAGGCACCGGAGCATCATGCGTCATCCAGATCCCGGGACGGGCATAGCGTTTTGACAGCGCTTTCATAAGACCTCCCCGCCTGTTATGACGCCCAGTTCAATGCCAACACGACAAAAGGCAGCTACTGCCTGCTCTAGCTGGGCCTGCGTATGCGCTGCCGAGATCTGGGTCCGTATCCGTGCCTGTCCTTTCGGCACCACCGGATAACAGAAGCCGGTGACAAAAACCCCCTCCTGCTGAAGCCGGGCCGCGAACGTCTGCGCCAGCCGAGCATCCCCCAGCATCACCGGGATAATTGCGTGATCGGCCCCCGCGAGGGTGAAACCGGCGGCGCTCATTTTTTCCCGAAAATAGCAGACGTTATCCCAAAGCCGCCGACGTAAACCCTGCCCGTCTTCCAGCATCTTCAGGACCTCAAGGGAAGCGGTGACAATGGCGGGCGCCAGCGAGTTCGAGAAAAGATAAGGCCGTGAACGCTGTCTCAGCCACTCCACCACCTCTTTTTTCGCCGCCGTATAGCCGCCTGAAGCGCCGCCAAGCGCTTTGCCCAGCGTGCCGGTGATAATGTCTATCCGCCCCATCACGCCGCAGTGCTCAGGGCTGCCGCGCCCCTGCGCCCCCACAAATCCAACAGCGTGGGAATCATCGACCATCACCAGTGCCCCATACCGGTCAGCGAGATCGCAAATGCCCGTCAGGTTAGCGATCACCCCGTCCATGGAAAATACGCCATCGGTGGCGATCAAAATATGACGAGCGCCGTCGGCCCTGGCCTTATGAAGACAGGCCTCCAGTTCAGCCATATCATTATTGGCATAGCGATAGCGCCGGGCTTTGCACAGACGAATACCGTCGATAATCGAGGCATGATTCAGGGCATCAGAAATCACAGCATCTTCGGGTCCCAGCAGGGTCTCAAACAGCCCGCCGTTGGCATCAAAACAGGAGGAGTAGAGGATCGCCTCCTCCATGCCGAGAAAGGTCGCTAACGCCTGCTCCAGCTGACGGTGGATATCCTGGGTTCCGCAGATAAAGCGCACTGAGGCCATCCCAAACCCGTGGCTGTCCATGCCAGCTTTCGCCGCAGCAATCACCGCTGGATGGTTCGCCAGCCCCAGATAATTGTTGGCACAGAAGTTCAGTAGCTCGCTGCCATCTGCCAGGGCAATGATGGCCTGCTGGGCCAGCGTAATCTGTCGTTCCCTTTTAAATAATCCTTCCTGCTCTGCATCGCTCAGTTGGGTCGTAAGCTGCTGATAGAATTCCTGTCTCACCTTTATTCTCCAAATCAATATTTTCACAAAACAGATATCTGAAATTGAAGCACAGGGTTGATGATATACGCGGAATAATCTCTTTTTTGCAGCATAACTCACGGAAAGGAAACTTCTCCTCTCCGCGTTACAGACTCCTCTGGCTGTCGACTTTGCGATGAGATGTTATGATATGAACCATTAGCGAGTGGAACCTCCTGTTCCACCCCACTTTTTAGGGTTTAAGCTCATGATTATCGTCACTGGCGGCGCTGGATTCATCGGTAGCAATATTATTAAGGCGCTGAATGATAAGGGTCACACCGACATTCTGGTGGTGGACAATCTGAAAGACGGCACCAAGTTCGCCAATCTGGCCGATCTGAATATTGCCGACTACATGGATAAAGAAGACTTCCTCATCTCTATCCTGGCGGATGAAAATTTTGGTGATGTGGAAGCCGTATTCCATGAAGGGGCGTGCTCGTCCACCACCGAGTGGGACGGGAAATACATGATGGATAACAACTATCAGTATTCCAAAGAGCTGCTTCACTGGTGCCTGGAACATCAGATCCCCTTCCTGTACGCCTCTTCCGCCGCGACTTACGGCGGCCGCAACAGCGACTTTATTGAAGAGCGTCAGTTTGAAGAGCCTCTCAACGTTTATGGCTACTCCAAAATGCTGTTTGACCACTATGTACGTAATATCCTGCCGGAAGCGCAGTCGCAGGTGTGTGGTTTCCGTTACTTCAACGTCTACGGTCCACGTGAAGGACACAAAGGCAGCATGGCGAGCGTGGCATTCCACCTCAATACCCAGCTAAACAACGGCGAAAACCCGAAACTGTTCGAAGGCAGCGATGGTTTCAAACGTGACTTTATCTATGTTGAAGACGTCGCATCAGTGAACCTGTGGTTCTGGGAAAATGCGGTATCGGGCATCTTTAACTGTGGCACCGGCCGCGCCGAATCATTCCAGGAAGTGGCCGATGCCGCCCTGAAGTACCATCAGAGCGGCGAAATTGAATACATTCCTTTCCCGGAAAAGCTCAAAGGCCGCTACCAGGCATTCACGCTGGCAGACCAGACCAAACTGCGCGCCGCCGGGTATGACAAACCGTTCAAAACCGTTGCTGAGGGCGTGGCTGACTACATGGCCTGGCTAAACCGTAACGCGTAAGAGGCACCGTCCGGGAATGAAAATTCTGGTTATCGGCCCATCGTGGGTCGGCGATATGATGATGTCACAAAGTCTCTATCGCACCCTGAAGGCCGAACATCCTGATGCCGTGATTGACGTGATGGCACCCGCGTGGTGCCGTCCACTTCTGTCACGGATGCCGGAAGTGAACGAAGCCCTGGCCATGCCGCTGGGGCACGGTGCGTTGCAGGTTGCCGAGCGCCGCCGCCTGGGTAAAGCGCTCAAGGTTAACGGCTACGATCGTGCCTATGTTCTGCCTAACTCGTTTAAGTCTGCGCTGGTGCCGTTTTTTGCCGATATTCCCCGTCGCACCGGCTGGCGCGGGGAAATGCGTTACGGGCTGTTAAACGACCTGCGACGGCTGGATAAAGCCGCTTTCCCGCTGATGGTGCAGCGCTATGTTGCGCTCGGGTACGATAAAGCGCGTATCCATAGCGCCAGTGACCTGCCGCAACCTCTGCTCTGGCCGCAGTTAACCGTGAATGAAGCGGAAAAACAGACCACAGCTCACACCTTCGATCTCGCCTCCGGGCGGCCGACGGTCGGGTTTTGTCCGGGCGCTGAATTTGGTCCGGCCAAACGCTGGCCACACTATCACTACGCCGCGCTGGCACAGAGCCTGATCGATCAGGGCTATCAGGTGGTGCTGTTCGGCTCGGCCAAAGACCATGAAACTGGACAGCAGATCCTGGCTGCACTGGCTGAAGACGCCCGCCAGCACTGCCGTAACCTGGCAGGAGAAACGCAGCTGGAGCAGGCTGTTATTCTGCTGGCGGCATGCGATGCCGTCGTCAGCAATGACTCCGGACTGATGCACATCGCCGCTGCGCTCGACCGACCACTGATTGCGCTTTACGGGCCCAGCAGCCCGGACTTCACCCCACCGCTGTCTGCGAAAGCCCGCGTGATCCGTCTGATAACGGGTTACCACAAGGTCCGCAAAGGGGATGCCGACGAAGGTTATCACCAGAGCCTGATTGATATTACGCCAGAGCGTGTCCTCAACGAGCTGGCCACGCTTTGCCCACGGCCTGGAGTCTGAATGCGGGTATTAATTATTAAAACATCCTCAATGGGGGATGTCCTTCACGCATTACCTGCCCTGACGGATGCCATGCACGCTATCCCTGCGATCCGCTTTGACTGGGTCGTGGAAGAAGGTTTTGCCCAGATCCCCTCTTGGCATCCGGCCGTCGACCGGGTCTTACCCGTGGCAATCCGTCGCTGGCGTAAGCACTGGTTCGGCAGCCAGGTGCGGGAAGAGCGCGTCGTCTTCAAACGCGCGCTGCAGTCTCGCGATTACGATGCCGTTATCGACGCCCAGGGGCTGATGAAAAGTGCGGCCCTGGTGACCCGGCTGGCAAAAGGTGAGAAACATGGCCAGGACAGCCGCAGCGCACGTGAACCCTTCGCCAGCTGGTGGTATGACAAACGCCATGAAGTCAGTAAACAGCAGCACGCCGTACAGCGTACCCGCGAGCTGTTCGCTAAAAGCCTGGGGTATCAGCTACCCGATACCACTGGCGACTACGCCATCGCACAGCATTTTACGCAGGCGTTACCTGCTGATGCAGACCGCTATCTGGTGTTTCTTCACGCTACCACGCGCGACAATAAGCACTGGCCGGAAGATCACTGGCGCGAGCTGATTGGGTTAATGCAGCCTTCAGGTTTAAAGATTAAATTACCCTGGGGTGCCGAGCATGAGCATCAGCGTGCAGTGCGGCTGGCAGAAGGCTTCGACTTTGTTGAGGTACTGCCAAAACTCACGCTGGAGCAGGTTGCCCGTACGCTAGCCGGCGCGCGCGCCGTCGTCTCGGTTGATACCGGTTTAAGCCACTTAGCCGCCGCGCTCGACCGGCCGAATATCACCCTCTACGGCCCGACCGACCCGGGGTTGATTGGAGGATATGGGAAGAATCAGTTTGTGTTACGCCCGATGGGATCAAACGATATGGCGGCCATTACCGCGCAAAGTGTGCTACAAAAACTTGCCACACTGCTTTCATAGCAATACAGGGATCAGCTGTCTGTAATAATGGATGGTTTTTTCTGGAATCACCGGCAATTCACTGCAGAAAGTCGTCATACGACGTGAGGTTATAGCACCAGATATGGGAACGCTTTTTAAACAACTTTACCGGTACAGCCATTCGCGCCGTTTTCGCCATAACGAAAATCTGTGGCCCTATGTCAAAATCACACGTGCCAGTGAAGGGCACATCAGCAGTCTGAGCCTGCGTGGACAGTTGGTGAAACTCGTTAACCTCAACGATTTACATCATCAATACGCAGGCGATCTGTTGCTGATAGCATCTGGCCCTTCTGTGAATGACACCGATTTCACCCCCCTGCAGCACATACCTGCTATGGGCATGAATGGCTCATGGTTTATGCGCGATAAAACCCATTTCAAGTTCTTCGTGATTGTGGATATGACCTTTATTGACCAGCGCTTAAGCATGGTTAAGGACATGGTCAGAGATCCGGAAATCATTCTGTTCACCACACTTCGTTGTATTGTTCAACTCATTGACTATATTGGGTATTCTTCCCTTCGCTGTCAGGTCGCTATCGTTGAAGATGCGTGCTATAAGAACTTCCAGCCCAGGGTACTGACTGAAGAAATACACCAAGTCTATCAACATGAACAAAGTGTCAGCTTCAGCGAAGCCGACTGTAACATTGCCTTTTTTAAAGATATACGCAAAGGTGTGTTTGATGCCGGTACGGTGGCGCACTGGGCATTACAGATTATCCAGTATTTAGGGTTTAACCGCATAATTATTGCTGGCCTGGATATGAATAACTTTGACAAACCCCGCTTTTATGAAAATGAAAATGACATATCTCCCTGCAGTCTTGATAAACAGTTTTCAGGATTAATAGAACCGGCTTTCAGACATGCCAGTAACGTCTTAAAAGAACACTTCATCGATGTGTTAAATCTTTCTCCATATAGTGCGTTAGACAGTAGCATCTTTAAAAAGGTAAAGCCCGATGATATCAAATAAAAACAACTTCATTGAGAAGAGCATGATTTTTTTCTATGCTATCTTCCTTTTTTTCATGCCTCTCTTAGGCGGATTAACTAAAGTTAACAATTCCTTTCACATGGCTTTAATACTTAGCATAATTTATTTAATTTCAGCCAGTGATTTTCGTCGCGATATATTTAAAAATAAAAAATTGATAACTGGACTGGTACTTACCTCCATATTCCTTTTTTATTTCTCTATCAGTGGTCTCTGGAGTACCAATGCTGACACTGTCGTTTCCGACCTGACTCACAGTGTTTATATTATCTTCTTCATTCTTATCTTTTATATCATCACCCAGCATGATAAAAAGAACATTATGTTAGCCCTGATTTTTGCTTCTGTGGTGATACTTTGCATATTAACGTTAATTTATATTAATAAGAAAACATTGTTATATAATCGTCTGCAAAATGGATTTCCATTTGCACCTGAGAATGTTATCGACATGGCAGGCTATTACGGTATCGGTATCTTTTGCGGTCTTATCCTGCTGAGAGAGACCGGTAAGAAATGGCTCTATCTGCCGATCGCCCTGCTTTTTTTCGCTATACTGCTTACGCAGAGCCGTGGCCCCTTGTTCTCACTGATTGTCGCTCTGGCCCCGCTACTTTTACTGATTAAACGCCTGCACCGTAAAGACTGGTTAATTATCGCTCTGCTCTTAATGGCCATCATCCTGGCCATCATATTCAGCAATGGTTATAACGTTCTTTTACACAGAATTGAAAGCAGCTACTCACAAAGTTTTATCCGGTTTGGTATCTGGGAAGATGCACTGAGCTATGTGCAGCAAAAACCCTGGTTTGGATGGGGTTTTGGCCAGGAAATTAACTTTGTGAACGAGATAGGGCAAAGGGTCCACACTACCCACAGCCTCTATCTCGCCACGCTGCTGAAAGGCGGCGTTGTCGGGGGACTACTCTTGCTGATGGTCATCGTTTATGGCGCTTATATGGCATGGCAGCACTTTAAAGCACACCGTGCGCTGGAGGCATCGATGTTGCTGTTTTCCCTGCTGTTCTACATAACTCAGGGCATGTTCGTTATTGGTAACCCGGGTACAGCATGGGTGCTGTTCTGGTTCCCACTCGCTCTGGTGATGGCGCTGCCAAGAAGATAGTAATCTGCGATAAACACCGACACACCGATGCTTTTCGGTGTGTCTATTGCTTAGCGAAGGCTAACAGTGAAACTTTTTCCTTAACCGACTCTGCACTTATTTGTTCCAGTGGTTGCCTGCTGTCAGGCAGAGTATGGGTCATTTTCATAATAATATGCTGTACTAAATCCTGATAAGGCCCCGTATGTTTAGGCTCCGCATCAGCGTAAAGACTCACGGTCGCGGTTTGCAGCGCAATAGCCAGATGCAGTGGCCCGGTATCCCCTGTCACTAATACATCAAATCCATCGATCAGCGTAAGTAATTCTACCAATGAAGTTTTTCCCACCTGGTTGTCTACATGAGAAAATATCTCTGCGCCGACCCGCCGCTCGAACTCAGCAACTAATCCTCTGTCTTTAGGCCCACCAATCAATGTAATCTGATAGTTCTCATGCTGATATAAGAGCGTTGCCAACTCGGCAAAGCGAGCGACCGGCCAACAGCGTTTGGCTTCAGAGGCGCCCATCTGAAAACCGATGCGAATGTTATTTCCCTGCTTTTCTGCCGCACGATATGCGACTGGAATATGCATGCGGGGATCGTCATTACGACATCCCAGGGCGGTGAGCAAATCAAGTTTACGCTGGATCAAATGTCCGTTATAAGGCATCGAATACAGATTGAGCCAGCGGTTCATAAGCGGACTGTCTACGCGATACTGATCGCGGACAATATATTCGCTGCCAGAAAGAACGGCGCAAAATATATCATAGGGCATATAAGAGTGCAGAATAACGGTTAACTGCGGCCGGAAAGAGCGTAACGATTTTATTAGCCGATGTGCATTCCTTATTTTATTATCCCAGTAGAGGACCTCGACGAACCACGGGCTGCTATCCACTAACGGACGGTTTTTTTCACTCGAAACCAGCACAAATTCAGCCTGCGGATAACGTTGCTTTAAGGCAAAAATAGCAGGGGTGTTGAACATCAAATCGCCCAGCGCCGTGGTTGAAAAAATCGCAATGCGCTGAAACTCACTGTCTGAATTCAGAGGTCTATTTTTTTTCAAATGGCGAAAAAAAAAGGTATAAAACATTAATACCCGGTTAATCCACTTAATTTTAGATACCTTCATTGTTACCACTCAATTTGTCTTATAAAACACTTCCAGATTCATACGCTGGAACGGCATCGACGCTGTATGCTTTCACTACAAAGCAAGGTCATTAAATCAACAAATCATAATACATATGTATCGTATGATAGCACTGTTCTGGGGGAGTTTCGACGGTTCAGCTATGCCGCAGAACCGCAGTAAGCGGGCCCGGGAGCGTGTTGCACTTGCCTTCTTAATCACGCACTATATTACGTGAGCTAAAAATGTTGGCCGAACGACGGGAAGTCACGTCAGACACAGAGAGAGAGAGTGAAGATCTGTATGGCAATTCTGATAACGGGTGGTGCCGGGTATATCGGTTCGCACACAGTGCTTTCGTTGCTGAAGCACAATTATGAAGTCGTGGTGCTGGACAATCTCATCAACGCATCACCGGTGGCGCTGGGGAAAGTCGAAAGCCTAACAGGGTGCAAGGTCACCTTTTACCGGAACGATATCCGGGAACGGGAGACATTAAGAACGATTTTTTCCCGACATAACATTTCAGCCGTCATTCATTTTGCTGGTCTGAAATCTGTTGGTGAGTCTGTTGCTAAACCCCTTGAGTACTACCAAACCAACGTTGCCGGCACTTTAGTCTTGCTGGAAGAAATGTATGCTGCTGGAGTGAAAGATTTTATATTCAGTTCTTCCGCGACCGTCTATGGCACCCCAACGACAATACCGCTCAAAGAAACTGCAAGAATAGGTGGTACCACTAACCCTTATGGTACCTCAAAACTGATGGTTGAGCAGATTTTGGTCGATGTAGCAAAAGCCTGGCCAGAGATGTACATAACCATCCTACGTTACTTCAACCCTGTTGGTGCCCATGAATCAGGCCTGATTGGTGAAGATCCCAATGGGATCCCGAATAATCTCATGCCCTATATTTCTCAGGTTGCCAGCGGCAAATTACAGCAGTTGTCCATTTTCGGAAATGACTACCCTACCCCTGATGGCACCGGCGTAAGGGACTATGTTCATGTTATGGATTTAGCGGAAGGTCACCTGAAAGCACTGCAAAACATCCGGCAGTCTCCCGGGGTCAGTACCTATAATCTGGGCACGGGAGTCGGGTATTCAGTGTTGCAAATGCTGGCAGCATTCGAAAAGATATCTGGCAAAAAAGTGCCTTACCAAATGGTGCCGCGTCGCGAAGGAGATATCGGCGAATGCTGGGCTGATGTTGAAAAAGCCTACCAATATTTGGGCTGGAAAGCACAGCGAGGCCTGGAAGAAATGATGCGCGATGCCTGGAACTGGCAGGAACAAAATCCCAACGGTTATCAGCAATAGACCGGGTTTATTAAAGCTTATGTGCCGGGCCCACCGGCACACTGCTGCTTTATCGCAAAACTACACCTTGCTTGTTTTAGCCTGATAGTACTCTGCCAGTGTTTTTCCCACCGTACGTTCAGAGAGCCAGCTAAAGAGCTGTTCCAGATCCTGGTACAAACGTTCAATATGTTGCTCTGTTGCAAATGTGGGGCTTCCGCCCGGCATAAACTCAGAAGAGTGCAGCATGAATTCAACGTAATCCTGTCCCTCATCCAGCGACTGCCGCACAACCTGTTTCATGTTCTCAACATTACCACCTGAAGGTCGCAGCCAGTTTACGGAGGGTGAACGTCGCTTACCCCGCAAACGGTCATAACCACTCTTCAATGAATTCATTAAGCCAGAATGTTTGTACTGGATAGTCATTGGGACTTCTAACAGTGATGACGTTCCAGCTCGCGCAATATTTTTTTCATCCATGAAGTAGGCGTGTGAAGGGAAATTGCGATAGTTTGTCCCCCCTTTCCCTTCTGGATTACCCGGGGAAAACTGCCAGTTCACCTTTGGTGTCACAGAACAGTCGACCACGTAGCCGAACTCAATCAGCAAAGCTGCATAGTATTCATTAAAGGCCCAGCGCCCGGCACGATGACTCAGCATTTTTGTCTGAAACGTGTCTTCCAGCAACCGGGTCATAAACTCAACCTTACTGCGGATCAGCCCGGCTGGGTATTCAATCAGGTACGGTTTATAACGCCAGTCATCATCCGTGAGCGGATCAAGCGGCGGGCTGTTCCACGCATGCAGATGCATTCCAACTTCGCCAGCACCACGCGCAATAACATCGCGGGCAAAAGCAACATAATCATCATCCACCGCCATCTCATAGTTAGTCAGATACACCGGCTTAAAGGCATACTTTTCACACAGCGCCTGAAATCGCGGAAGATATTGGGTGTTCCTGGTCGAAATGAGGTTGTGGTTTTCCCACAGGTTATCGCCCTCCGTATCGATGGTAATAATGAACGCTGGTTTGACCATGGATTTATAACCTGAATTATGCTTTTGGCCTTATGTTACGCAGCCCATTTCCTCAGAGCAAATGACTTTGCATGCAGTCGCCCACTTGATTACCCGCCTGGGTAAAACCGAGCAGTGCTAGCCACGATGCCATTGCTCCATTAGAATTCACCTTCTGTATCCTGGAAAGCAATACATCATGAATTCAGCCCTTGTTCCCCTGCCAAAACGCATTTTGGTTATTAAACTCCGTCATCATGGCGATATGTTGCTCACGACACCGGTCATTAATACGCTGAAGCAAAACTGGCCGGAGGCAGAAGTGGATGTGCTGCTGTATCAGGAAACCAGAGAGATGCTCTCTGCCAACCCCTGCATCGCCCGACTGATATCCATCGACCGACAGTGGAAGAAGCTTGGTCCTGCTGTCCATGTAAAGCAAGAGTGGGCGCTTTTGCAGCAGCTGCGCGCACGCCAGTACGATGTAGTGATTAATCTGGCAGACCAATGGCGCAGTGCGCTCGCGGCACGCTGGACCGGTGCAAGGATTAGACTTGGCTTTGATTTCCCCAAACGGCAGGGAGCATTATGGCGCTTCTGCCATACAAAGCGGGTCACGGTTGCCGGACATGGTCAGTTGCATACCGTTGAGCAAAACCTTTCGCTGCTTGAACCCCTGGGCGACCTGGCGTACACCACTCAGGTCACAATGAGTTATGAGGCCCGCGACTGGCAGCACGTTGAAAAATTACTTCATCAACACGCTGTTGCGGATCATTTCATTGTGGTTCAACCGACTTCGCGGTGGTTCTTCAAATGCTGGACGGAAGCTAAAATGGCGGCCACTATCACCGCTCTGCAAAAAGAAGGCTATACGTTGGTGATCACATCAGGCCCTGACAAGCGAGAGCAGGAAATGGTCGCGGCCATTATGGCAAATTGTCCGAAAGAACGGGTGATTTCACTGGCAGGCCAGCTCACTTTACGCCAGCTCGCAGCGCTCATTGATCATGCACATCTTTTCCTTGGGGTAGACTCTGTTCCGATGCACATGGCCGCTGCGCTAAACACGCCTTACGTGGCCCTTTTCGGCCCAAGCAAACTGACGCTATGGCACCCGTGGCAAGGAAAAGGGAAAACCATATGGGCAGGAGACTATGGCACGCTGCCCGACCCGGATAATGTGGATACAAAAACCAGTGAACGTTATCTTGATTTAATCCCCACTGAAGCCGTAATCAATGCCACAAGGGAGCTCCTGGAATGAAGCCGTTTCGTCTGGCGCTGGTACGCCAAAAATATCGTCCGGATGGGGGCGCCGAACGCTTTATTTCTCGTGCGTTACTCGCACTGGAAAAAAAAGACCTTGAACTTAATGTGATTACGCGCGAATGGCAAGGTGACATTCACCCTGACTGGCATATCCATTTATGTAATCCGCTGAAGCTGGGTCGCATCAGCCGGGAACGGGGCTTTGCCTCAGCAGCGAGATCTATCTGGCAGCGTGAGAATTTTGATCTGGTACAGAGTCATGAGCGTATCGCTGGCTGTGATATCTATCGTGCAGGGGATGGGGTACACCGCAACTGGCTTCTTCAGCGGGCGCGTCAGCTTCCCGCCTGGCATCGTACTCTTATGTTTAACAGTCCCTATCATCGTTTCGTGATGCAGGCAGAAAAAGACATGTATTCAGCCCCGGAGTTGAAAGCAGTGATCTGTAACGCGGAGATGATTAAACGCGAGATAGTTGAGCAGTTTCAGGTTGCGCCAGAAAAAATCACCGTTATCTACAACGCTATCGATAACCACGCCTTTCGGCCTGCGGATATCGCCCTTAAGCATCAGTTGCGCCAGGCATATCAGTTACCAGAACAGGCGCACTGCCTGATTTTTGTCGGCTCTGGTTTTGAAAGAAAGGGACTGGAAGCCGCTATTCGTGCGATTGCACCGACAGAGAGTTACCTGATGGTGATCGGGCGGGATAAAAATCAAAAATCTTATCAGGCGCTTGCCGGATCTCTGGGCTGCCAGTCACGGGTTCGTTTTATGGGCGTTCAGAAAAGCACCCTGCCATTTTATCAGGCCGCAGATGCCCTGTTATTGCCCACCCTTTATGATCCTTTTCCCAATGTCATTCTCGAAGCCATGGCCTGCGGTTTACCCGTTATTACCAGCGAAACCTGCGGTGGTGCTGAATTTATCAGCGAAGGCATCAATGGTTTCGTCACCGATGCGCTGGACATTCCCTCGCTGACGGCGGCCATCCGGCAGTTGCCGCTTGAGGCGCTTGGCTCTGCAATGGGCCACTCTGCGCGGGAGAAAATTCTGCCTTATCATCCTGCGAGCCTTTCGTCACAATTGATCGACCTTTATCAAAGAGTATTAACTCAATGAAAAGCCATATTTTGTTTATCATCGATGGGCTGCCCGGTGGCGGCGCAGAAAATGTCACCCTCACGCTGGCAAAAGGTATAGCGCAGCGCGGCCACACTGTCACGCTTCTCTCTTTAAGTGACCGGCTTGATTATGAAATACCAAAAGAAATCAACTATATAGTGGATAAAGATACTGGAGGAAAAGGGCCATTACGTAAACTTTGTGAATTGAGAAGGCGTGCTGCTTCAGTGGACCATTTATTACCTGCGCTTTTTCTTCAATATGGTAAACCCAGCCTGGTGATCAGCAGCCTGCACAAAACAGATCGCATTGTGGTGCGCTCTCGCGTACTCAGAGCCTGTAATCTGTGGTTGTGTGTTCACGGCATGTTCTCACGATCCTATCTGGGTAATAAAACCGGTTTCAGCCGCTGGCTAAAAACAAACAAAATAAAAAAAGTATATAAAAACCGCAATATTATCTCTGTCTCAGATGCCGTTGGTGAGGATTTAGTCAGCAACGTGGGACTGAAACCCAAAACGATAATGACTATTTATAATCCGTTCCATCTTAATGAAATTACTGCGCGTGCGGCTTTAAGCAATCCCTATGAACAAGAATCATACATTGCTCATGTGGGCCGATTTCATCAGGTGAAAAGGCACGATCGTTTATTAGAAGCCTTTTCGCTGGCCAACCTGCCCTGCAAGTTAATTATCATTGGCCAGGGAGAAGCTGACGTCACCCAAAAAATTCAGGACAAGGTTTTACAACTCAACTTGCAGGATAACGTTATTTTTACAGGCTTTATCAGCAATCCGCTACCGGTGATTAAAGGGGCTAAAATGATCGCCCTGAGTTCAGATAGCGAGGGATTACCATCTGTACTTATTGAAGCACTCATTTGCCATACGCCGGTCGTCAGTACAGCCTGTCCGGGTGGCGCTTCTGAGATTATGACCGGTGAACTTCAACCTTTCCTGGCAGAGTTAACCAGTTCCTCACTGGCAGAGAAAATGCGCCAGGCATGGTATTCGCCTCCGGTTATTCGCGAAGAGATGTACAATAAATTCAGTTATGACATCACTATTGATCGATACTTATCACTACAAAAATGATAAGTATCGTTTACTGATGACAGCCGTTCAGCGTGCTGATTTTTAATGCTGCAACTGGATTTTATCCCACACTTCGTCAACAGATATATCGCTGCAGTTCCCTGAGTCTGTTTGCATGATCTCATATCGACCAGACCAGGGATGCCAGGCGTTGCGGTCGGTATCACCAAAGAAGACGACCTGCTTTTTATTCATCGCGGCCGCAAGATGCATCTGACCGCCATCACTGCACAGTATCAGGTCGCAATGCTCGTAGGCGGCAAGCAGTTCACGCACTGAAGCGGTAGGGTAAAGTGATACGCGGGGATCCTGACATGTCGCCAATAGCTGCTCGGCACGATGCTGGTCACCGACATCATCCGGGGCCAACGTGCCCTGAGGTGACCAGAAAATGCAGACGCTGCTGTGGCTGTTTTCCTGCAGATAATGTTGGATGATTGCCGCGTAGCGCTCCAGCGGCCATCGACGCTTTTCACTCCGGCTACTGATATGGACAGCTAATCCGACCGGGTAATCTGATGGTCGATTTTTCAGCCGGCTGGCAGCCTGTTGCTGTTCATCCCGGGTCAGCCAGACACGCACCGGAGGGATGGCGATCTGCCTGTCGGTCAGTGCCGATAAATAACTGAATGTCCGCTCCACCTGGTGCTGGCCCTGGAAATCTTCCGGGCTGAAAGGGATGGTTATGCCGCGATCGCCCTTCGAAGCGCCAATGATATTTTTCGCCCCAATCATTTTTGCCATTCTCAGGCTGTATTTACAAGGTGTTGGATTAGCCAGAATCACCGCATCAAACGCAATCCGCCGCAGCTGCAAAATGATTTTTATCCTTTCGACATAGATGCCGACTTTCGATTCATTTTCTGTTCGGTGTTTGGCTTTACGGTAAATAAAAACCTGCTTAATGAAAGGATTATTTTTTACCACATCGTGGCTAACGGTATTAATCAAAAGGTAGATGTTAGCATCCGGAAAGGCGGTTTTTGCCCCCTCGATTAACGGGGTGGTACACACCAAATCGCCAATATTGTCACGGCGTATAATCAAAATATTCTTCATTACCAACCTGCTAACAAACAGTCTGCTTATGTCTACCGGAGTTCCGTCCTGCTGGACGTGACTCGCCTGATAACCCTCCTTGTTCTGGTGAAAACCACCTTCTGCCCACACTTTCCCAGTGGACTCGCAAACCTATGCGTGTAACGCGATGACGTCCTGTCGTGCTCTGACAATCTTACGTTATGGATTGCACACTTAATGCTAAAAAAAATCCAGCAAAACATTTAACATTCACTAACCACTTGAAATTTCAATGGATTGAGATTTTCTTAAATGAAAGGACACTGCAATGTCTGCCACACCACTGCTTAGTGTGATTGTTCCTCTGTATAATGCGGGTGCGTTATTTGCCCCTTTTATGACCTCTCTGCTGTCACAGACCTTTCGCGATCTGGAAATCATTATCGTGGATGATGGCTCGACGGATGGTTCAGGAGAGCGGGCAGAGGAGTATGCCCGCAGGGCCTCTCATATCAGGGTTATCCATCAGGAGAATGGCGGCGTTTCGCGGGCGCGTAACACTGGGATGAAGTACATCAGGGGAACATATGTCACGTTCCCCGATGCGGACGATATTCTTGAACCGGAGATGTTCAGCACGTTAGTCGCTATGGCTACCGCAGACGATCTGGATGCCGCGCAGTGTAATGCCTGGCGAACCAGTACTCCTGGGAGGAAGGAAAAGGTATTAATTCCTGCCCGCCGGCTGCATTCCACTCCGGTCCTCAGTGGTGCCTCCTGGTTAAATCGGGCGCTGAAAACGCATCGCTATCTGCACGTCGTGTGGCTGGGTATCTATCGCGTTTCACTCATCCGGCAGCGTAACCTGACCTTTATACCCGGGCTCCATCATCAGGATATTCTGTGGACCACCGAGTTTATGCTAAATGCACGACGGGTCAGGTATAACGAGCGCCCCCTTTACAGCTATCTGTCACATGAACAGTCCATCAGTAACCGCCCAAGAACAGGCCAGGCAAACGTTGAGTACCAGCGTCATTACCTGAAAATTTGTCAAAAGCTGGAGGAGATAAACCAGCAATATAGTCGCTTCGTCAACATTCATCGCTCGCTTTACGCACAGATCACCCGGGAAGCGCTCACCGTCTGTCATGCCATACGCCGGGAGCCAGATGAAACGGCCAGACAGGCGATGATTGCTGATTTTTGGGCGGCTGAGATGCCACTCAGAATGCGGCGTAATGCACGAGGCCTGCAGCAAAAGTATCATTTATTGCTCTGGATGAGCCGCCTGCGCCGCTGGCGAAAATCTGCGCCAGCGCAGACCTGAACGGATAACTGCACCTGAATCACGCGGTCTGCTCTGTAAACCCCAGAGCGATGGCCATGAAGTAGTGTGAGACCGCCGCACTTATCTGCTAACATGCCGCATTATTTTTCTTTTTCGGCCATCTCTGGACGTAAGTCTCTGTTCACCTGAAAAACAATGCGATGATTACCATTTATACCGCTCTGCTCTATATTATTCAGCCTCTTATCTGGTTGCGCCTCTGGCTGCGCGGCCGGAAGGCACCCGCCTACCGAAAGCGCTGGGCGGAACGTTATGGTTTTTGTGCAGGGAAAGTGAAGCCAGACGGTATCCTGCTGCACTCCGTATCCGTGGGGGAAACGCTGGCTGCGATCCCGCTGGTTCGCGCACTGCGTCATCGTTATCCCCATCTGCCCATCGTGGTAACCACCATGACCCCAACGGGGTCAGAGCGTGCCAGCTCGGCCTTCGGGAAGGACGTCCACCACGTGTACCTGCCCTATGATCTGCCGGGAGCCATGAACCGTTTCTTCGATACCGTGCGTCCACGCCTGGTGATCATCATGGAAACCGAACTGTGGCCAAATATGATCACCCAGCTGCATACGCGCAAAATCCCGCTGGTGATCGCCAATGCCCGTTTGTCAGAGCGCTCGGCGAAGGGCTACGCGAAAATCGGCAAATTCATGAAACGCCTGCTGCAGCGCATTACCCTGATTGCCGCACAGAATCAGGAGGACGGGGAGCGGTTTATTGGTCTGGGCGTAAAACGATCGCAACTGGCCGTTACCGGCAGCCTTAAATTCGATATCTCTGTCACGCCAGAACTGGCAGCACGAGCCATCACGCTCCGTCGCCAGTGGGCCCCGCGCCGTCCGGTATGGATTGCCACCAGCACCCATGAGGGTGAAGAGAGTATTATTCTGGATGCCCACCGCAAGCTGCTGGCCCGCTTCCCTAACCTGCTGCTGATTCTGGTGCCCCGCCATCCTGAACGTTTTGATGTGGCACGCACCCTGACGCAGAAGGCCGGATTCAGCTATACCCTTCGCAGCAGCGGTGAAATCCCGTCTGGGAGTACTCAGGTGGTGATAGGCGATACCATGGGTGAACTGATGCTGCTGTATGGTATTGCTGACCTGGCCTTTGTCGGCGGCAGTCTGGTTGAGCGCGGCGGCCACAACCCGCTGGAGCCGGCAGCCCATGCCATTCCGGTCCTGATGGGGCCGCATATCTTTAACTTCAAGGATATCTGCGCCCGCCTGCAGCAGGCCGACGGTCTGATCACCGTGACCGATGCCGACTCGCTGGATAAAGAGATCGGGACCTTGCTGACCGATGAGGACTATCGCCTCTATTACGGCCGCCACGCCGTAGACGTACTGCATCAGAATCAGGGCGCACTTCAGCGCCTGCTGCATTTACTTGAACCACACCTGCCACAGCGGAATCATTAAATGAGCGTACGCCAGAAAATATCGGTCGTGATGATAGCGAAAGATGCAGCTGACGTGCTGCCCGAATGCCTGGCGTCGGTGAACTGGGCGGATGAAATAGTCCTGCTCGACTCCGGCAGCAGCGATGGTACGCCGGACATTGCTCTGCGTCACGGTGCACAGGTTTTTCATTCAGACCAGTGGCACGGGTATGGTAAACAGCGCCAGCTGGCGCAGAGTTATGCCACTCACCCGATGATTTTGATGATCGACAGCGACGAGCGCGTCACACCCGAGTTAAAGCAGGCCATTGACGCCATACTCTGCCAGCCGCCGTCGGAAAAAATCTACAGCATTGCGCGACGCAACTTGTTCCTCGGGCGTTTTATGCGCCACAGCGGCTGGTATCCTGATCGCGTCACGCGCCTCTATCCCCGGCAATATCAGTACAACAATAATCAGGTGCATGAATCACTGGAAACGGGTCAGGTCAAAGCCACTCCGTTAAGCGGCGATCTGCTGCACCTGACCTGCCGTGACTTCTCCGCCTTTCAGTGGAAACAGTTTGCCTACGCAGAAGCCTGGGCCAGGCAGCGCCATCAGCAGGGAAAGCGCTGTGGTATCGTCGCTATTTTTGGCCATACCGCTGGGGCGTTCCTGAAAACGCTGGTGCTGCGGGCAGGATTTCTGGATGGCAAACAGGGCTGGCTGCTGGCCGTGGTCAACGCGCAGTATACTTTCAATAAATACACGGCCCTCTGGGCTCTGAATCACGCATCCAGGAGCGGCAGACTATGAGCACCAAAGCCATCTACCCCGGCACCTTTGACCCGATGACCAATGGCCATCTTGATATCGTTACGCGTGCTGCGTTGATGTTTGATCACATCGTCCTGGCTGTCGCAGCCAGTCCGAGCAAGAAACCGCTGTTCTCGTTAGAAGAGCGTGTCGCCCTGGCCTGTGAGGTAGTGGCACATCTGCCCAATGTAGAGGTCGTAGGCTTCAGTGACCTGATGGCTAACTTTGCGAAAGCGCAACAGGCCAACGTACTGGTGCGTGGTCTGAGGGCCGTTTCCGACTTTGAATACGAGCTTCAGCTGGCGCATATGAACCGCCATTTACTGCCGACGCTGGAAAGCGTATTCCTGATGCCCTCTGAAGCTTATTCCTTTATTTCATCATCCCTGATGAAAGAGGTGGCGCGCCATGGCGGAGAAGTTCAGGCATTCCTGCCAGCCCCGGTTTACAGGGCGCTGAAAGAAAAGCTCGGATAAAAGCGCGGTTTACCTCTGGCAGTGCCGGCAGAAAAAGGTGCTGCGCTGCCCGTGTTTACTGCTTTCTATCGGCATCCCGCACTGGCGGCAAGGTTCACCCGCACGGCCATACACCTGTAATTCCTGTGCAAAATATCCCGGCTTACCGTCGCTTTGCAGAAAATCGCGCAGCGTTGTGCCGCCCTGTTCGATGGAGCGCAGCAGCACCGCTTTAATGGTGGCAACCAGCAGCCCGCAATCTGATTCAGTCAGCGCCATCGCGGGGCGATCGGGCAGGATCCCCGCGACAAACAGTGATTCACTGGCATAAATATTCCCGACGCCGACCACCACCTTGTTATCCATCAGCCAGGGTTTCACTGCCGTGCGTTTCCCGCGCGATTTTTCAAACAGATACAGCGCGGAGAACACGTCACTCAGCGGTTCCGGACCAAGATGTGACAATACGGAACTGGCAGCAAGATCCGGAGCCCACAGCCAGGCACCGAAGCGACGGGGATCGGTATAGCGCAGTACCTTGCCATTACTCATTACCAGATCAACATGATCGTGCTTTGCCGCAGGAAGATCTTCCGGTAACACCCGCAGGCTGCCCGACATCCCCAGGTGTATGATGATCCACCCCGCCGGCAGTTCCAGCAGCAGGTATTTAGCCCGGCGCTGGACGCTCAGTACGGGCTGGTCGCTCAGCGCGTGGATCTCCTGAGATACCGGCCAGCGCAGGCGGGAATTACGCACCACAGCATGTAATATCGTCGCCCCAACCAGATGCGGCTCAATCCCGCGTCGACTGGTTTCAACCTCTGGTAACTCTGGCATTGCCCTGCCTCCGTATCGCGCTGTCAGCGCTTCGCTTTAACCACGTATTCTATAAGAAAAGCTGAAAACAAAAAAACCCGGCCGGGGCCGGGTTTTTTTATCCACTGAGATTAATTACTTAATCTTAGCTTCTTTATAGATCACGTGCTGGCGGACAACTGGATCGAATTTCTTCAGTTCCAGTTTCTCCGGCTTAGTACGCTTGTTCTTCGTGGTGGTATAGAAGTGACCTGTACCAGCAGAAGAAACCAGCTTGATCTTCTCACGAATACCTTTAGCCATGTTTCAGTTCCTTACCTTAGTACTTCTCACCGCGGGCACGGAGATCGGCCAAGACCGTATCAATACCCTTTTTATCAATTACGCGCATGCCATTGGCAGATACGCGCAGTGTAACGAAGCGCTTTTCGCTCTCAATCCAAAAACGATGAGAGTGCAGGTTCGGCAGGAAACGGCGTTTCGTCGCGTTCATTGCGTGGGAACGGTTGTTACCCGTTACCGGACGCTTGCCAGTTACTTGGCAGACTCGTGACATGTCTATTCTCCAAAAATCAAATCAGCTCGAGCTTTAAAAATAAGGTTCTGGCCGCCTCGTCAGGCTTATAGCCCATCCAGGCGAGTTCTATGTGAACCCGCTGAGTAGGCTCAACGCCAAACCCGAGATTCTCAAAGGTGGCGTAGTATACGCCCTGTAGCGCGAGTGCTCAAGTCCCGAACAGATAAAGATCCCTCAGGATCGCGTACTATTGTCTCTTTTGTACGGGAAATGCGCGGTTCAGGCGGTAGAAAAGTGAAATTAAACCCAGAAATGGTTAAATAACATCCAACCCGTCAGAGCCAGCTTCGCTCCGCAAAAGAGACATATTCACCCCGTCCAATCACAATATGGTCAAGCACCCGGATATTCATCAGGGTACAGGCCCGCACGATTTGTTGCGTAATATGACGATCGGCACGGCTGGGTTCAGCCAGTCCAGATGGATGATTATGCGCCAGAATGAGCGCCGCCGCATTCCGTTTTAACGCTTCACGCACAATCTCACGTGGATGCACTTCTACGCTATTGAAAGTACCGCTGAACATTTCGCTGGTATGGATAATCCGATGCTGATTATCAAAAAAGATCACCTGAAAGATTTCCCGTTCCCGGTGTGCCAGGGAACTGTTGAAAAAATCCAGCATCTGTTCCGTGCTATTGACTACGCGATTTTCCAGCGCTTCCCGGCAGGTAAAGCAGCGCCGCGCCAGTTCTGCCACCGCATTCAGCTGTGCATACTTTGCGGTGCCCACCCCATCGATCGCGGTTAACGCCTCCGGTGTCGCGGTGAGCAGCCGATGCAGTGATCCAAATTTATCGAGTAGCTGTTCCGCCAGTGTCATCACGTGAACCCCGCGAGAACCAATACGCAGGAAAATAGCCAGCAGTTCAACATCACTGAGCGCGTGTGCGCCGAATTCGAACAATTTTTCTCGCGGCGGGAGGCCAAGCCATGGCTCTTTCATTTTTTCTTCTCCTTCCTGAATGAGAAAAATCATGGCATTATATACAGTAGTTTTCTAACCTGACGTGCCGATTTTACGTACTGCCTCGCAAATATTGTGCAGTCATCCCCCTCACAAAGGAGTGTGATAAAATAGGGAGATTACGGCGCTACGGCATCGGGCAGGTTTAACAGAAGGCGAACAGCAAAATGATGGGATTAAGCGGAAAGCGTATTGTCCTTGGCGTCAGCGGCGGTATTGCGGCCTATAAAACACCGGAACTGGTACGTCGGCTACGCGATCGCGGTGCGGACGTTCGGGTTGTGATGACCGATGCGGCAAAAGCCTTCATTACCCCGCTCAGTCTGCAGGCGGTCTCCGGTTATCCGGTCTCTGACGATTTGCTTGACCCGGCTGCCGAAGCGGCCATGGGCCATATTGAGTTAGGCAAATGGGCGGACCTTGTCATCCTCGCACCCGCGACAGCCGACCTGATTGCGCGCGTCACTGCCGGCATGGCCAACGATCTGCTGACCACCGTCTGCCTGGCAACGCCGGCACCGGTGGCGGTAGTTCCGGCGATGAATCAGCAGATGTATCGCGCACTGCCGACACAGCACAACCTACATCTGCTGGCACAGCGTGGCGTATTGATCTGGGGTCCGGACATCGGTAGCCAGGCCTGCGGTGATATCGGGCCGGGACGCATGCTCGATCCGCTGGCAATAGTGGAGCTGGCCGTGGGCTGGGCAGCCCCCGTCAACGATCTGCAACATCTCAATATTATGATCACCGCCGGCCCGACCCGGGAAGCTCTCGACCCGGTGCGTTTTATCAGTAACCACAGCAGTGGGAAAATGGGGTTTTCCCTTGCTGCCGCGGCTGCAAAACGCGGTGCAAAGGTGACGCTGGTTGCGGGCCCGGTCGCGTTAGCGACGCCTCCAGGCGTGGCGCGCATTGATGTCATAACGGCGCTGGAGATGCAGCAGGCGGTAATGGCGCAGGCCACTGCCCAGCACATTTTTATTGGCTGTGCTGCGGTTGCAGACTACCGGGCAGCTGCCGTGGCGGAAGAAAAAATTAAAAAACAGGGGGATGAAATCACCCTGCGCATGATAAAAAATCCAGATATTGTGGCTGGGGTAGCCGCGATGCAGCACAACAGGCCCTATGTTGTAGGATTTGCTGCTGAAACCCAGAATGTGGAAGAATACGCGCAAGAAAAGCGGACACGTAAAAATATGGACGTGATCTGCGCCAACGACGTTTCCAAAACCGGGCAGGGTTTCAATAGCGATACCAATGCTCTTCACCTTTTTTGGCAGAAGGGAGACAAGGTCTTACCGCTGTGCGATAAGTCGCTCCTTGGCCAACAGTTATTAGACGAGATTGTCAGCCTTTATGATGAAAAAAATCGACGTTAAAATCCTTGATGCGCGTGTCGGTACCGACTTTCCCTTACCGACCTATGCCACATCAGGATCCGCCGGGCTCGATCTTCGCGCCTGCCTGGATGACGCTTTCGTGCTCGAACCCGGCGTGACCACGCTGGTACCAACGGGTTTAGCGATCCATATTGCTGACCCGGGGCTGGCTGCTGTCATACTGCCCCGGTCGGGACTGGGCCATAAACATGGCGTCGTGCTCGGCAATCTGGTGGGTCTGATCGATTCCGATTATCAGGGCCAGCTCATGGTTTCCGTCTGGAACCGCGGGCAGGACTCCTTTACTATCGAACCGGGCGAGCGTATTGCACAGATGGTTTTCGTGCCAGTCGTCCAGGCAGAGTTCAATCTGGTCAGTGACTTTGATTCCAGCGAGCGCGGCGAAGGGGGTTTTGGCCATTCAGGTCGCCAGTAGCTCTCCACTGCTCTCATAACGACGATAAACTGGATTTTACGTCCGTAAACCACGTGTTTACGGACGTTGAGTGGGCCTTTGCCCGTTTATGGTGATGTTTTCAGGGGTCTTTTAAGACATGGTTGAAAAAAAGAGTGCGAAACGGAATCGCCGTGAAGAAATCCTGCAGGCGCTGGCACAAATGCTGGAATCCAGCGATGGAAGTCAGCGCATTACAACGGCCAAACTGGCGGCCAGTGTTGGGGTTTCTGAAGCGGCGCTTTACCGGCATTTTCCCAGTAAAACCAAGATGTTTGACAGCCTTATCGAGTTTATCGAAGATAGCCTGATTACGCGCATCAATCTGATTCTGAAAGACGAAAAAGAGACGCTGCCGCGCTTACGTATGATCACTCAGTTAATTCTGGGCTTTGGTGAGCGTAATCCGGGTTTAACGCGCATTTTAACCGGCCATGCGCTGATGTTCGAACAGGATCGTCTGCAGGGGCGTATTAACCAGCTTTTTGAGCGTATCGAAGTGCAGCTGCGCCAGGTGATGCGTGAAAAGAAAATGCGCGAGGGTGAAGGGTTTACCACCGATGAAACGCTGCTGGCCAGCCAGCTACTGGCATTCTGCGAAGGGCTGCTGTCACGCTTTGTCCGTTCAGAGTTTCGTTATCGCCCTACCGTTGACTTTGATGTGCGCTGGCCGCTCCTGGCGGCTCAGCTCGTCTGACGTTGCGGGTCGATCGCCACAGGGCCGGCGGGAAGAGGATCGCCCCCTGAGCAGGGGCGGACCCACGGTTGCGGTCCGCCCGCATAACCGGACAGGCCGGTTAAATGCCAAATTCGCTGCGGTAAGCGCGAACCGACACCAGATGATCGGCCATCTCAGGCTGTGCTTCGAGGTAAGTAATCAGGTCTTTGAGCGTAATGATCGAAATCACCTTGCAGCCGTAGTCCCGCTCCACTTCCTGTATCGCAGAGATGTCCCCCTGCCCGCGCTCCTGCCGATCGAGAGAAATCAGCACGCCAGCCAGCGTCGCCTGATGGGCCGCGATAATTTCCATTGATTCCCGGATAGCAGTACCCGCCGTAATCACATCGTCGACCAGCATGATCTTACCCTGCAGCGGGCTGCCCACCAGCGTACCGCCTTCTCCATGGGCTTTGGCCTCTTTGCGGTTAAAGCAGTAAGGCACATCACGATCGTGGTGATCGGCCAGCGCTACCACGGTGGTTGTGGCAATCGGGATGCCTTTATAGGCCGGGCCAAAGACCAGATCGAAATCAATACCGGAATCCACCAGCGCCTGGGCATAGAAACGGCCCAGCAGGGCGAGATCACGCCCGGTATTGAACAGTCCGGCGTTAAAGAAATAAGGGCTTTTACGCCCTGATTTCAGCGTGAACTCACCAAACTTCAGCACCTGCTTGTTGATGGCGAATTCGATAAATTGGCGCTGCCAGGCTTTCATGTCATCTTCCTCAAAATAATGGCGTAAAAAAGGCGACTTCATCGTCGCCTGGTAAAATCAGTTGGCCAGCGCCGCTTTTTGCGCCGCAACCAGCGTATCAATACCGCCCCGCGCCAGCGCCAGCAGCTTCAGCAGCTCATCGTGGCTGAACGGCTCACCTTCTGCCGTCCCCTGCACCTCTATCATGCGGCCATCTTCGGTCATCACCACATTCATATCGGTTTCAGCCGCAGAGTCTTCCACATACTCCAGGTCGCAGAGCGCTTCGCCCTTAACGATACCCACAGAGATAGCCGCGACCATGCCTTTCATCGGGTTGGCTTTCAGTTTACCGATGGAGACCAGATGGTTCAGCGCATCGGCAAGCGCCACACAGGCACCGGTAATAGAGGCGGTGCGGGTACCGCCGTCGGCCTGCAGCACATCGCAGTCCAGAGTGATGGTGAACTCCCCCAGCGCTTTAAGATCGATAGCAGCACGCAGTGAACGGGCAATCAGACGTTGGATCTCCAGGGTTCGTCCGCCCTGCTTCCCTTTAGCCGCTTCACGCGCGTTACGACTGTGGGTGGCACGAGGCAACATACCGTATTCAGCAGTGACCCAACCCTGGCCCTGACCTTTCAGAAAGCGTGGTACGCCGTCTTCGATAGTGGCGGTGCACAGGACTTTGGTATCACCGAATTCAACCAGCACAGAGCCTTCTGCGTGTTTGGTGTAATGACGGGTCAGGGTGACGGGACGCACCTGTTGTGCGCTACGACCTGATGGACGCATAATTTCTCTCCGGCTAGCTAAACATAATTGGCTGCGCATTATACGGATTTCGCCGCGGATTGCCTATCGCAGGTGGCCATCTAAGCAGGTTGTTATGCGAATGCCGTCTGTTTAAACGCTAAAACAGCAAGATAGCCCGCTACAGGGTGTAAAGCGTACCGAAATATGGCTAAATGCACCTCTTCGATAATTCCTCATGCCGGACCTGTGTATGACTTCTGTTTTCCATTTTATTCTGGCGCTGGCCATTATCTTCGGCCTGGCGTTACTGTTCAGTAATGACCGTAAAAAAATTCGCCCGCGCGTACTGCTGCAGCTGGTAGTGATTGAAGGCGCGCTGGCCTGGTTCTTCCTGCACGCCTCTGCCGGACTGACCATTGTTACCGCATTTTCCGGCTTCTTTGAAGTGCTGCTTAAGTACGCGGCGAAGGGCACCGACTTTGTCTTTGGTGGCATGGCGGCACAGGGAATGGCCTTTATCTTCCTTGGCGTGCTCTGCCCGATCGTGTTTATCTCCGCACTCATCGGTATCCTGCAGCATGTGAAAATCCTGCCGGTACTGATCAGGATCGTGGGTACCGTGCTGTCTAAAATCAATGGCATGGGCAAGCTGGAGTCATTTAACGCCGTCAGCACTCTGATCCTCGGGCAGTCAGAGAACTTTATTGCCTATAAAGGTATCCTGGCAGACATTTCCCCACGCCGCCTCTATTCCATGGCCGCGGCGGCGATGTCCACCGTGTCGCTGTCGATTGTCGGTGCCTACATGTCTATGATCGAGCCGCGCTACGTCGTGGCAGCGTTGATCCTCAACATGTTCAGCACCTTTATCATCCTGTCGATCATCAACCCGACACCGGTGGGTGATGAGCCGGAAATCCGCCTGGAAAAGCTGCATGAAGACCAGAGCTTCTTTGAAATGCTCGGTGAATACATCCTGGCAGGCTTCAAAGTAGCGATGATTATCCTGGCGATGCTGATTGGCTTTATCGCCTTGATTACCGCAGTCAATGCGGTGTTTCTGGCCGTATTTGGCATCAGTTTCCAGCAGATCCTGGGCTATGTCTTCTGGCCGTTTGCCTGGCTGATTGGGATCCCGACCGCGGACGCGCTGTCTGCCGCCAGTATTATGGCGACCAAGCTGGTCACCAACGAGTTTGTTGCAATGATTGAGTTGAAGAAAATCGCCGCGGAACTGACGCCGCGCGGGCTGGGTATTCTGTCGGTCTTCCTGGTCTCCTTCGCCAACTTTGCCTCCATCGGCATCGTTGCCGGGGCAATAAAAGGGCTGAATGAGCAGCAGGGGAACGTGGTCTCAAGTTATGGCCTGAAGCTGATTTACGGCTCCACGCTGGTCAGCCTGCTGTCCGCAGCCTTCGCCGGGCTGGTGCTGTAATCTCGGAACCCGGCGCAGCCGCGCCGGGTCTCATGAATGAAAAAACCTCAGAATGCCACACATACCGGGGCATCCACCCGCATCACCGAATCCTGGGAAAAACGCTGCTTATAGCGCGCGCGCAATGCTTCGATTCCCTGTTCGCTCGCCTTATCAGCCGGGTGGATCAGCAGCAGCGCCTTACTGTTTTCGCGCGCCAGCTTTCCGTCATTCCCCTGCCACTGCCCTTTCGCCGCGAACACGGTCAGGCCCTCTTTAAAGCGCGGGGTAACCTCATTATCGATGAATGCCTGCCATTCCCCTTCGGTGATCGCGGTTCCCTGGGGACGATTAAGACCGAAATAGAGCGTGGTCTGGCTCATGGCATCACCTACCGCGCAGACCGGCTGGACAGAGGAAGAGGATGGTCGATCTGTCACGGTACAGCCTGACAGCGCCAGCAGTACTAAAGAAAAAGTGAGGGCACGCGAGATCATGTTTTCTCCTGGAGATAGTGTTGTTCTGACGTTCAGCATCTTAAGCTGCTGACCACAAAACGTCAGCCAAAACACCGCCTTTTGACCGAATTCCTGTTAAGCCGCCGTCAGCACCGCTATAATCGCAGCTACTTTTCTTAAAACGGTACGCAAAATGATCCGCAGTATGACCGCCTACGCCCGGCGCGAGACCAAAGGCGAATGGGGCAGCGCAGCCTGGGAGCTGCGTTCCGTCAACCAACGCTATCTCGAAACCTACATCCGCCTGCCAGAGCAATTCCGTGGCCTGGAGCCGGTGATCCGTGAACGCATCCGTAATCGCCTGACGCGCGGAAAAATCGAAGTCAATCTGCGGTTCGACGCAGATCCAAGCGCTCAGAGTTCGCTGGTGCTGAATGAGAAGCTGGCCATCCAGCTGGTGCAGGCGGCCAACTGGGTGAAAATGCAGAGCGATGAAGGTGAGATCAATCCCGTCGATATTCTGCGCTGGCCAGGCGTGATGTCGGCTGAAGAGCAGGATCTGGATACCATTTCTGCCCAGTTGCTGACCGCGCTGGATGCTGCCATCGACGAGTTTATTATCGCCCGTGAAAGCGAAGGTGCCGCACTGAAGACGCTGATCGAACAGCGTCTGGAAGGAGTCAGCGCCGAAGTAATTAAAGTGCGCACGCATATGCCAGACGTACTGAAATGGCAGCGCGAACGTCTGCTTACGCGTCTGGAAGAGGCGCAGGTGCAGCTGGAAAATAACCGCCTGGAGCAGGAACTGGTAATGCTGGCACAGCGTGTCGACGTGGCAGAAGAACTCGACCGCCTGGAAGCGCATGTCAAAGAAACCTATAACATCCTGAAGAAGAAGGAAGCGGTCGGCCGCCGTCTCGACTTTATGATGCAGGAGTTCAACCGCGAGTCGAACACCCTGGGGTCTAAATCCATTAATGCTGAAATCACCGCCTCAGCCATAGAGCTGAAAGTGCTGATTGAGCAGATGAGAGAACAGATTCAGAACATCGAGTAATACTCTTCTCATGGCACTAAAAAGCCCTGTTTACAGGGCTTTTTTTACGCTATTTTTCTCTGCCAGAGCCTCAACGCCGTTAATGACCGGCTGCCGTCGTTCATGCTTCCGCGTTGCCACGTAGACATCAATATTCAGTGACGACTGTGCATCGTCGGCCAGCGCGCGATAACATAATCCCTGCTGATTAAACGTACACATCGACTGCGGCATCAGCGTCATTCCTTTACCCCGTGCAATACTGGCAAGCAGCACAAGAGAGTCGTCCGGCTCTTTTATGCGCCTGAGCGTAAATGGAAGATGCTGAAAATAAGCCTCACATTTATCGTAATAGACGGGGTTAGCATGGCGGGGGAACCAGAACAGCGGCAGATCAGCAATGTCAGCCAGCGCAACCTTCTCTTTTAAACTGGCAGGGTGAGAGGACGGCATTGCCAGCAGGAGTGGTTCGCGGTAGATCCAGTGAAAACTAAAATCCTGATCGCTGTGCAAACTCTTTTCACCGATGATGACCATATCCATCTGCCCCTTAGAGAGGGACTGCAGAAGCTGACTGGATGTCTGATTCTGTATCTCGATCTCTTCGGCGCACATCAGTTTTTTTATTTTGTCATTAACCTGAGGAATATTATCGAAACTGAGCGTGCGGGTAAGACCAATTCGCAGATGGGACGGCTCTTTATTCATTTCACGAACGAATTTGGTGAACTCATTAATCAGGTGCGTTGCTTTATCCACCAGCATGGCGCCAGCTTCTGTCAGGCGAACTTCATGGGTATTGCGGGTAAACAGCTCACGCCCCAGTGCATCTTCCAGGGATTTAATCTGCCGGGTTAACGGTGGCTGAGTCATTCGCAGCCGTTCAGCGGCACGTCTGAAGTTAAGCTCCTGAGCAACCACAAGAAAGCATTGCAACTGCTTTATGCTGGGTAACTTACTATTAATGCTGTCCACAAATTCTCCGCAGCTGTTGGGGCATTATTCAGTTTTTGGCATCGATTTGATGGTTAACATATTATCTCACCTGAAAGTCTTTGTAAATTAATCAATATGTTACAAACCAAAACCTCTTGTGATACCTAAACCGTATTACAAAATTAACAATTCTCATAAAAAATCCAGATGATATTTTTATTCCTGAAATTCGCCCACTAAGGATAACTATCATGTCTGCTAAATATGTTTTAATTTCCCGCTTCCCACTCAAAAACAACGTAAACCCTTCTGCAATTACCGGACTAAAATCCACTTCAGAGAAAAAATATTTTTTCTCTGAGGAAAATGATATCCATGAACTTCTTGAACTTCGTTCATTTAACGATATAAAAGAGATTCCGTGGGTAGAGGGTGAGCTTGAGGCCGCCTTCCATAATATGGCATCGCTTCTTTCAGGTGATATTCGCCGCGAGTTGGTGAAATATGTAGAAGCCCCTATCGAAACTGATAAGTCGCTACCTGACACTAAATATATTCAACTTCGTCACGTTGAAGTTCCTGCTGATAATTATTCGCAATATCGCCACTGGCGTGATGAGACCATTTTCAATGTTGTTCGCGACAACAGAGATAAAATATCCAGCTTTGAAGCTTTTCACTCTCTCATTAGTGGTCTGCCAGGCGTTATGTTTATCTCATCATTTAATGGTGACAAAGATGAGTATAAAGAGGCATTCACAAACACTCGTTATCAGAACATTATCCAACAAGCCGGTGATAATTATATTACCGGAGGCAATGAAGGTCTTTATACTCGTATCTACAGCGCCTTTTCTTGTTGAAAGTGAGATTATATGAAAATTAAGAAAATTTTTGTTGTCGGTGATAAATTTAGTGAATTTACAAATGGTAAAAATGTTTTAACCATTTCACAATTGGAACTGCTTACACAAATACCGGCTAAAATAATCGATACTGAACATGAAATCATTGTTGGCCAGGGTGTCAGAGATGACTTTGCAAGAAAAGTCATCAAAAACCAGAAGCGTAATGAGATACATGATAACAAATTAAACATCATCTCATTAGAAAAACTGGCAGAGGCAAAGAAGAACTGTTACGCACATAAAAAAATAAAACACAATGTGCTGATTGGTGCTGCTGAAAAAGTAGAACATAACGATAAGTTATACGCGCTTCCCTTATTGATTGATGAGCGCTGCGAACTGATGGCCGACCATCAAACCGGGCAACATATTCAGGGCATGCTTTTAGTGGAAGCATGCAGGCAAACCTTTATTGCCGTAACAGAAGAGTTCTTCTTTAGCGGCAATAAAAACCGCTATTACGTGATAAACGGCATGGCTATTAATTTCAGCAATTTCCTTTTTCCGCTGCCCGCAGTAATGCATTACGAAATTCTGGAGCAGGATATTAATGATCGCCGCGCACGTTTTAAAGCGCAAATTCGTGTTACTCAACACGAGACGGCATGCGCGACGATGGATGTATCATTTACAGTTTATCCTTCCGAGGTGATCAGCAGCAAAGAGAGTGAACTGGCAATGACAGCGACACAAAATGCCTTCATTGCTGCACAGCAGACCCCGGTAGAGGCTATCCATGCCTGAAAACAGCCGGAAGTATGAACTGGCTGCCACCACGCAGGGGCCGCTTTACCCCCCTGCGGAGGTGATGGATAGTCAGGGTAACTTTGTTGTAGAGGGTATGATACCCGGTCAACACGGTGTTCGATGGGGTCGCGCCCTCGTTTCACCACAGAGTCCACTACCCGCTTTTGGCCAGGTCGCACCCTACACGATAGTGCGCTTTCTGGAAAAAGTATCGCCTCAAGAACTTGAAGAGATTGTGTTATTCACACTGCCTTTACCGATCCCTTTAAATAACTACAATATGTTATTCGCACCTGAGCAGCGACCAAAGGCCAACTCAGAGCAGCGTGATAGTCTTCCTCTGCATCAGGGACATATCTCTGATTACCGCGACAGCGATGGCAGGCGGAAAATCTCTCCAGTCACATTACGTCACTGGCTGGCTGCCAGAGGAGAACTGGTTGTCAGTGTCGCTGGCGACAGGAAAAGTGCCCGGTTCGAGTTTGTGTTCCATCATCTGGTGCCGAACAGTCTGTATACCATAATGAGTCTGCGCGAGCGCGACCTGGACCCGGAAAATACCAGCAGACCCGGTCCACTAGGCATACCGAATGTATTTATTACTGATGAATCAGGCCACGCCAGTTTCTGGGCAGAATTGCCTAATCCATTTCCAAAACGTCACCACCACAGCAATCGTATTATTAATGTCGTGGTGCTTTATATGAGTACTCAACAAAGTTATGGCGGCGCTATCGGTTTTTATGGACTGGGCGGTGATATACACGCTCAATTAAAACTTAAATTTCGCTCATTTGATGAATTTACGACGACCCCCTGAGGAAAAAACAATGCCTTTTATTCACATTTCAACCTGGAAAATGAGTAATGAAGCACAGGTACAAAATATGATGGAAGCCGTCACACTCGCCGTCCACCAAACCAGTGGGGCACCACTGGATAAAATATCGGTAGTTATTAATGAAGTTTTACCTTCACGTTGGAGTGATGCCGGCATTTGCGGCAATGATCCTCAATTCCCAATAAAAAGCAGAAGAAAAAATTACAAGGAGTCAGTGTGAATGAAGTCGCTGCTTTCTTTGATGTTGATGAAACCATCATAAACTTTAAAAGCATGTTTAGTTTTTATGAATACTGGTGTAAAGAAAAAGGACTTTTAACTCAATATAATGAATATATCACCAAATTTAAGCAAGACATGCAAAATGGAAAGCGACGAGAGCTGCTAAATAAGGATTATTACCAGCAATTTACTCATATCCCTCTCGATGCGCTGAATAAGTCTGGCCAGGAATGGTTCCAGCAATGCCTTAATAAAGACATATTTATTAACGAAACAGTTTCAGAGCTACGCTTTCATCAGAAAAATGGAATAACACCCGTTTTTGTTTCCGGCTCGATGTTGCCTCTTCTGCAGCCTATTGCAGATTACTTAGGCGTTAAAAACATTATTTGCGCCCCCTTAATAATCAATGAAAAGGGTACGCTAACAGGGAAGATTGGCACGCCACAAACAATTGGAAGCGGAAAAAAAGAGGCCATACTTTCCTTCTGTGATGATAACGATATTCGGGCTGAAGATTGCTATGCCTATGGTGATGATATCTCCGACATACCGATGCTGGAAGCAACAGGACATCCAGTTTGCGTAGGGAAGAACATCAGGCTAATGGATTATGCGGCACTGAAAGGCTGGCGCAACATTTAAAACTTAACAAGGAAATTATCATGGTCTCTGATATAAAAGAGTCAACGATGTCCATCCGCACATGGGTGGCATTATTTATTCTGGCTTTATCCACTTTTACCATTGTAACGACAGAGCTGGCTCCGGTAGGTTTACTCACGCCTATCGCCAACGGGCTTCATGCCTCTGAATCGGAGATTGGTATGACCGTATCACTCTATGCCTGGATTGGCGCATTGAGTGCACTCTTTGCCTCGGTATTTTTGGGTAATTTCCCCAAAAAGATCCTCCTCCTGTCACTCACTGTTGTCCTGTTCATTTCGAACGTGTGGTCTGCAACAGTGAGCTCTTATGAGGTATTGCTGGCGGCACGTGTCGTCGGCGCACTGGCCCACGGCGCATTTTGGGCAATGATTGGAGCCACGGCGGTGGCTATGGTTCCAACTAAGTACCTCGGAGTAGCCACTTCCATTGTGTTTGGCGGTGTTTCGGCCGCCAGCGTGTTTGGCGTGCCTCTCTCAAACTATATTGGTCTGAACTTCGGTTGGCGTCAGGCCTTCTGGCTGATGTCAATTCTGAGCGTGGTTGCCTTTGTTGGCATGATGTGGGTTGTCCCGAATATCAGCGTCAAAAGTACGATTGGTCTGGGCGCACTGAAAAATGTTTTACGCTCCTCCACATTGTGGAAAATCTACTCCGCGACGTTGCTGGCTATTACCGCGCACTTTGCTGCCTTCACCTTTATTGAACCCTGGCTGCAAACCCAGCCAGCACTATCCGCAGCTTTCATACCGGTCGTGTTATTCATTTACGGCATCGCTGGTCTGGCCGGAAACTTCCTCACCGGTATGCTGATCGATAAATACCTTAAAATGACCGTCTCTCTCTCCGTTCTGCTGATTGGTATCGTACTGGTCGCGCTGGGTCTTGAGGCTCAGTCATTGTCCCGACCTTTGGTACTGGCCGCGGTCATGCTATGGGGAATTGCCGTTTCAGGCATCTTTGTTGGTTTCCAGACATGGGTACTCCGTGTGGCTGGAGAAGAAGCGTTTCCTGCCTCAGCAATTTATGTCTCTTTCTTTAACGCCGCAATCGGTATCGGGGCCTCTGTTGGTGCCTGGATGGTTTCTGCCCTGTCACTTCCGGCACTTTTTGTGACCGCAGGCGTGGCTATCGCTCTTTCCTTCCTCCTCGTTGTGTTCATTCCGTCCGACAAGCCTGTTACGAAAAAAATGATGGAGAATATTGCATGAACCACGATGCTGAACTGACCCGTTATGGCCGTGAAATTATGGACCGCCTCGAAGACGGGCTCGCCGATTCGGTGACATCCCGGCTGGCAGAACTGGATGCAGACCTGCCAAATCTGATTACTGATTATGCTTTTGGGGCCATCGTTGGGCGCCCCGGTCTGGACCTCAAAACACGCGAAATGTTAACGGTGGCCTCGCTGATAACATCCGGTAATGCGCAGCCTCAGCTTGAGTTGCACATGCGCGGCGCACTGAATGTCGGTGTCACACCGCAAGAGTTGCTTGAGATAGTCATCCAGATGGCGGTATACGCCGGTGTTCCTGCCTGTATGAATGGCTTGACGGCCTATCGCGCAGCAACTGCACGCTTCTCTTCTCAGAAGAGTGGAGAAAGAAATGAATGAGATTGTGGTTGTTTCGGCGAAAAGAACGGCAACAGGCGCATTTATGGGCGGTTTGGCCGAACATTCGGCCACGTCGTTGGGTAGCGTAGTGATTCAGGCGCTGCTGGCCGACAGTAAATTACCCGCAGAGGATGTGGACCAGGTCATTATGGGTCAGGTTCTGACTGCTGGTTGCGGCCAGAATCCCGCCAGGCAGTCAGCATTAAATGCCGGCCTTCCTGTCGCGGTCGCTGCGCTAACAATTAACAAAGTGTGTGGTTCAGGATTGAAAGCCGTACACCTTGGCATGCAGGCACTCATCTGTGGGGAGGCCGAGTTTGTGATTGCCGGGGGCCAGGAAAGCATGTCGAATGCCCCACATATCCTGTCAGGCTCCAGGCAGGGCATTCGGCTGGGTGACGGTGCGCTACAGGACAGTCTGATTGCTGACGGTCTGTGGGATGCGTTCCATCATTACCATATGGGCGTGACCGCTGAGAATGTCGCTGCTGACTATAATATTTCCCGTTCAATGCAGGATGAGTTCGCCCTGAGCTCTCACCGCAAGGCGTTAAAAGCTCAGGAAGCAGGACTGTTCTTTGAAGAAATTGTTCCCGTAAAATGGGTGACCAGGAAAGGCGAACCACGGAGTGTGATTCAGGATGAATGTCCTCGTCATACCAGCATTGAAAAGCTGTCTGGCTTAAAAACCGTATTTAAAAAAGAGGGAACAGTGACAGCGGGTAACGCTTCGTCTCTGAATGATGGTGCAGCTGCAGTGCTGCTTTGTCGTCGGGAAACTGCAGAAAAACGGGGAATGGCTGTTCTCGCCTCACTCGGTGCTTTCTCCAATGCCGGTATTGAGCCCGAACTGATGGGGGCTGCACCGATTAACGCTATTGAAATGAATATCAAGAGCATGAACTGGTCGCCTCAGGAGGTCGATATTCTGGAGTCAAATGAGGCTTTTGCTGCCCAGGCATTGGCTGTAGCACACGCTTGTGGCGTCCCCTCAGAGCGAATTAACCCACACGGTGGCGCGATCGCTCTGGGGCATGCCATTGGTGCGTCCGGCTGCCGTATTCTGGTCACGTTAATTCATGGATTAATTCGTGAAGACCTTCATAAAGGTATCGCTGCGCTATGTATCGGCGGGGGGGAAGGTGTCGCACTCAGCGTAACGCGTTAACATGCGCACAGAAAAAATACTCAAAAAAAACCCGCCGGATAGTTGGCGGGTTTTTTTACTGGCTCATCAGATGGTTAAGCATTAACGCCTTTCATCCCTTCTTCGGAATAACGGCTACCTTTAATCGAAATCGTTCTGTGAATATTATTCAGCGCCACGACATCTGACGCATCCAGTACCAGATCGGCAGCGGCAGCATTCTCTGCCAGGTAATTTACATTCTTGGTTCCGGGGACAGGCACCGTTTTATCATACTGCGCCAGTAACCATGCCAGTGCAATCTGCCCCGACGTGCAGTGGTACTTTTGCGTGAGCGGTGCAATGGCGTCTAACAGCTTAAGATTATGATCGATATTATCCTGCTGAAAACGCGCGTTGTTCCGGCGGAAGTCTCCTTCCGGGAAGTCCGCGTTCTTCAGATATTTACCCGTCAGAAAACCCCGACCCAGTGGAGAATAAGGCACTAAGCCAATCCCCAGCGACTTCACCATCGGCAAAATGCTCTCTTCAATATCGCGCGTCCACAGCGAGTACTCGGTTTGCAGCGCCGTTACTGGAAACACGGCGTGCGCTTTTTGCAGGGTGGTAGCAGAGACTTCGCACAGCCCGACATGACCGATTTTCCCCTCCTGCACCAGGCGGGACAAACAGCGCATGCTCTCTTCGATATCAGCGTCTTTATCCACGCGGTGAAGATAGAAAAGATCTATTTTTTCCACGCCCAGACGCTGTAAAGATTCATGGCAGCAGCGAACAATATAATCCGGGTGGTTATTTATTTTTCGCGCATAGGCGTCATCAGGATCGCGGTCGATGCCACATTTAGTGGCCACTTTAAACTGACTGCGCGTATGAGGATCAAGCTGGGCTAAAAAATGGCCGATAAGCCGCTCGTTATGACCCCGGCCGTATAAATTTGCACTATCAATGAAGTTTACGCCCGCATCAGCCAGTTGGCCGAGCAGTGCCAGAGACTGGCTATCGTCTGTTTCACCGTAAAATTCACTCAGCCCCATCGCACCGTAGCCGATAGCACTCACGCTCAGATCCTGACCCAGCTGTCTTGTTTTCATAACCCCTCCATAAAATGAAACAGTATTCTTTCATGATTGAGTTATGCGCTGAATTTCAAACCAGGCGATACCTTTTGGGTATCATCGCTGCGGGCAAACAGCGGTAGGAAGAAAGTCGCTGACAGGGTAAACTATTCCCTTACTTTATTATGGATTTACTTGAGGATGATAATGGAAACTTTACCTCCCTGCCCAAAATGTCACTCAGAATACAGCTGGCAGGATGGCGCAATGCTCAACTGCCCTGAGTGCGGACATGTCTGGGCTGACGGCGCAGATGCAGCCACCGACGATACCCTGACGGTGAAAGATGCCAACGGCAATCTGCTGGCAGACGGCGACAGCGTCACGGTGATTAAAGACCTCAAGGTCAAAGGCAGTTCCACGCCGCTGAAGATGGGCACGAAAGTAAAAAGTATTCGCCTGGTGGAAGGCGACCATAACATCGACTGCAAAATTGATGGTTTTGGCCCGATGAAGCTGAAGTCCGAGTTTGTGAAAAAGAACTGATCCCGGCCAGTAGCCGCAGCGCTACTGGCCCCCTCTTTTCCCACCTGAGTTGCCCTCACGTCTGAAACTGCTAGTATCACAAGGCACAAACTTCATGTGTTAAGGGCGTGCGGCGCTCAACGGACCGGCTCAATATTTCCCCAGGGGGCAGAGTGAATAAGACGTTAGGCGTGTTTTTCCCGCTTTATACCACGACGCTGTTAATGCTGCTCGGTTCCGGGCTGCTGACGACCTACGTATCACTGCGCCTGACCTCGGCCCATGTGTCCGGGGGGCTGATCGGGGCGATTATCGCTGCAAACTACATTGGTCTGGTGATCGGTGGCAAAGTCGGCCACTTTTTGATTGCCCGCGTCGGCCACATTCGCACCTACGTCTCCTGTGCCGGCATCATCACCGCCGCCGTGCTGTGCCACGGGTTAACCGGGTTTATCCCGGTCTGGGTCGGCCTGCGGTTGATTATTGGCCTGTGTATGATGTGCCAGTATATGGTGCTGGAAAGCTGGCTCAACGATCAGTCTGAATCGGAACAGCGCGGCAAAGTCTTTGGCTGCTATATGGTGGCCACCTATCTTGGCATGTCGCTCGGGCAGGTGGTGCTGATGCTGCAAACTGACCTTGGCCTGAGTACGTTACTGCTGATAGCACTCTGTTTTTCACTCTGCCTGGTACCTATTGCGCTGACCACGCGCACGCACGCCCGTCAGCTTTCCCCGGCCCCGATGGAGCTGCGTTATTTTGTTGGCGCAATCCCGAAGGTGCTGGCTACCACACTGGCTATTGGGATGCTGGTCGGCTCTTTTTACGGTCTTGCCCCCGTATACGCCAGCCAGCAGCAGCTCACCACCGGGCAAACCGGCCTCTTTATGGCTATCGCGATATTTGCCGGTCTGGTGGCCCAGTTCCCGCTCAGCTGGCTGTCTGACCGCTATAACCGAACCCTGTTGATGCGTCTGAATGCCATTGTGCTTATCGTTGCCGCGCTGCCGCTGGCGATCCTGCCGCAGATCAGTTTTTCACTGCTGCTGGTGCTCGGTTTCGTTGTCAGCATGCTGCAATTTTCACTCTACCCGCTGGCGGTGGCGCTGGCCAATGACCTGGTTGAGCCGGAACGACGCGTGTCACTGGCCGCCTGCCTGTTAATGGCCTTTGGGGTAGGTGCCAGTATCGGACCGTTAGTGGTGGGGCTACTGATGGAGCCGCTGGGGGGCAATACCCTGTATGCCTTCTTCGCCCTGTGTGGGCTGATGATTGTCGGCCTGAGCAGAACAGTGAAACAGGATGCAGCACAGTTCGTGGAAGATGCACCGGTTCCGCATATTGCGATGCCAGACAGTCTGATGAGCTCTCCGCTGTCTCCTGCACTGAATCCGGCATTTGATGAGCAGATGATTGAGGAAACCATGCCGTCATTTGACAGTGAGGCCGTCACGGAAGAAGAGGAAACACCGCCACTTCAGGGGGCCGACCCCGATGAAGAGACCGGACTGAAGAAAGCCTGGGAAAAGCTGTGAGTCGTCAGGCTTCGCCGATCGCCGGTGAATGCCTGTACGCACTTAATTCGGTTCGAGAGCAACAGACCTGTGACTGCCCGACCGGGGGGGAAACTCCCCGCCTTTTTAATGGGCCACCCCGCCGTGAGTTCAGGGCGATAGGGGGACGATGGTTAAACGGTACAACGCGGTGATGGTACCAGGTACTGATCAAATAACAGGCCAGCAGGAAAACCGCTGTTTCATCCCTTGAACGCTAATGCAGTCCTGAGACGCTTACTGTCAAATAAAGAGAGTAAATGGAAAAAAGTAAGACGCCAGTAAACTTAAATTAATCCCTGAGCATAGGCATAACGAATTAACTCTATGTTTGAAGAGACTCCCAGCCGACGCATCGCGTTATATTTTTGCGTTGATATGGTACTGATCGTTCGATTCTGACGATGAGCTATTTCTGATAGCGTATAGCCCGATGAAAAGAGCCTAATCACCTCTAACTCTTTTGGAGTAAGCGGACTTCCTTTTTCCTGACCTTTTACCAGATAATTCTTAATGTGACTGAATGACGATGAGAAATAACATCCCGACTGCGTGGTAATGTGTTGGCACGCCTGTACTGTTTCATCAACCGGGTCCGCTTTGCTAACAATGGCCTTAACGCCATAATCACACGCCCCTCTGAGGATCGCCGTATTATTCTGCGACGTGAGCAGAACAATTTTCATCGCCGGGAAACGGCTATGCAAAGCACGAAGCTTGGCAAAACCATCGATAGCCGAACGGTCTGAACTCAATGAAAAATCCGTAATAGCGATATCTGTTGGTGTGGAGGCTAAAACATTCAGTAAACTCTTTCCACATACTGTTTCGCTGGTAATAGAAAAACGATCGCTCCTGGCGAACAGTACCTTGAGTGAATTAATGATGTGCGGGTGGTCGTCAGAGATTGCCACTGTGTATCTGTTATACATACATCCTCCATGTGGGTGTTCATCCCGAATCAATACACGTTCTATTAAAACCAGAATCCAAAAAATTATCTTAATTGCGCGACGTACGGAATGGCAAGCTTTTGCGTTAAATAAACACACATGACTCACAAGTGAGACTATAAAAAATATAAAATAAAAGCGTTAAGACTGGCCTCTTTTATAAAAATTCCGACACCTTTAGATTAAAAGCGACTAATAACAGGTACACTTAAAAACACACGTTGCTCATAATTTATTTTCCGAATGAAATATCGCGAAAAAACCGATCATGGCCTGAAGCGGCGTATCTAAGGCCTTTAAGCCCGCATCGTGGTGAAAATCAGCCGGAGAAAATTTCTGTCGCCGTTTGGGCGCGAACCCCTTAGCATTGCCGCCAGGTTTTGAGGAGATGGCTATGTTGCTCACTGTACTTTACATCATTGGTATCACCGCAGAGTCCATGACCGGGGCGCTGGCCGCTGGCCGACGTAAGATGGATATGTTCGGCGTTATCATCATTGCGTCTGTTACCGCGATTGGTGGAGGGTCGGTGCGCGACATGCTACTGGGCCATTACCCGCTTGGCTGGGTCAGGCATCCCGAATACATTATGATCGTGGCCGCCGCCGCCGTGATTACCACGCTGGCTGCCCCATTGATGCCGCACCTGCGTAAAGTTTTTCTGGTCCTGGATGCCTTGGGTCTGGTGGTCTTCTCCATCATTGGAGCTCAGGTTGCCCTGGATATGGGGCACGCTGGGATCATTGCGGCGATCAGCGCGGTCGTCACCGGGGTCTTCGGAGGCGTACTCCGCGATATGTTCTGTAATCGCATTCCTCTGGTTTTTCAGAAGGAGCTTTACGCCGGGATCGCCTTCGCCTCTGGCTGGATCTATATCCTGTTGCTGAAAACGACAATGGCAACGGAAACCGTGATTATCATCACGCTGCTCGCCGGATTTAGTGCGCGTCTTTTAGCGCTGCGTTTCAAACTGGGGCTCCCGGTGTTCAACTACCCTCACGGTGACCACTGATCACGGGAGGCTGATGCTTCCAGCCAGCGGATGAGCCATTCCACTTCCTGATGGTGCAGATAAGCATAGATTTTTCCTGCCAGGCCGGGCCCCACGCCCGGCTGTTGCTGCCACTCCTGCATGCTGCGTGACAGCAGCGGTACCCAGCTGTCGTCTGACAGCGAATGCATTGCCTGCGCGGGTATAGGCACTCCCAGTGCCCTGACCCACCATTTAAAAGGGCGCTGGCGGCTTAAACGAAACTGTTGCCAGAAAGCCTGCGCTTTTGCCTTCCCTATCCCCGGAATGGCCTGGAGCTGCTCCTGCGATAATGTCAGCCATGAAAACAGGTGAGTCAGACTTCCGGACTGAATCAACTGCTGCCAGCGCTGCCGCCCTATTCCCGTCAGATTCAGCCCCGACGTTCCGCTCAACCACTCCAGCCTTGCCAGAAACTGCTGACGACACTCAGGTGTCGGATGAAAGCAGCTCAGTGCATGAAAGTTGCCGTCAGGCGGACGAGGCAGGTCGCGCTGCGCAACGCGCCAGAGGACGCTATCCAGCCGCGGGATCCCCTGGCCAGCCAGGCTGATGCGAACCTGATCGCCTGCCATAACATCACGTTGCCGCCAGCGGGCTAATGACCCCACGCTGACCCGGCTGATACGTTTATCATCCAGCTGCACTGGCTCAAGATTTAACACTACGCTGATTTTCCCGGTGCGACCGACTGAAAATGACACTGACTGCACTTCGCCGGACACCTGCGGCGGTGCATATTTCCATGCCACCGCCCAGTCGCCAGCATCCGGCATCCAGCTATTGCCCTTCTGAGCGGGAATGGCGTGTACAACAACGCCATCGGTGACAAACGGCAGGGGCTGATGAAACCAGCGCTCACGCCATGCCTCAACCTCATCCGCATCCTTCACTCTGCGCGTCCAGGCGCTGACATCAGGGAATCCGGCGTTACGCAGCCCGGACAACCGCTGTGCAAGGGTTTCCGGTCCGTCCGGCCAGGCCCAGACAAACAGCCCGATGTTGCGCAGCACGCCGCCAGGGTTTTTGGCTCTCATGGCACCTGCCACGATGGCGCGGGCATTTTTGCCCCCGTCGACAGCCTGGTGATGATCGTTCATCATCAGATACAGTTCCCCCTGAAAAACCTGTTGCCCGGATGAAAGCGGTATAACGTCGGGAATAGCCGCGATCGCCCTGGCGCTGGCCGTCCAGTCTTCCCCGACGATCCCATCCCCCCTGCTGATCATTTTCGCCAGGATACCGTTCCGGTAAACCAGCGTTACCGCCACCCCGTCCACTTTAGGCTGCACCACCAGGTCTGGCTTACTCTCCATCCATTTCGCCATCGCCGCTTTCCCCGACAGCTTCCTGACGCCGACGTGGGCAACAGGGTGCAGTACGTGACCATCGGTAGTCAGCTGTGGCCGACGGTCACTGGCAGGTTGAAAACAGCGCTGCCACTGCTGCATTTTGCCCTGTAAAGCATCGTAGTCGGCGTCGCTTATCTGACTTTTTCCCTGACGGTAATAGGCGTCATCCCACTGCGTTAACTGCGCGTCCAGTGCGCTGATCTCAGCATCTGCACGCACGGGCGTCCAGACAGGGCACGCGGCAATGGCCGCTGAACTGAACCCCCACATCAGTACGATGACGTAACGCATCCTTTCCTCCTTTCGTGCCAGTGAAGGGCGGCAGTAAAACGCAGGTCCGGACGGATGGCGAGGAAGGAAACGACCATTCGGGAGATGGCTTCAGAACTTCCGCTCCCGGCTCATATCCGCCGACAAAAAATTGCGCGATGCGGCCTGTTTCTTCAGAAAAAACGGGTTAACGCACCCTAAACGCTGCATGACGGGCTGCACCTGTGTATACTGTGCAGGAAGTAGACTCCGCTTTATTGGCATATCAAGAATAATCATGGCTCAAGGCACACTTTTTATTATTTCCGCCCCCAGCGGCGCGGGTAAATCCAGCCTGATTCAGGCACTGTTAAAAACGCAACCGCTGTACGATACACAGGTTTCCGTCTCCCACACCACGCGTGGCGTCCGGCCGGGTGAAAATCATGGAGAGCATTACTACTTCGTCAATCACGACGAGTTCCGCTCCATGATCAGCGAAGATGCGTTTCTTGAACATGCTGAAGTGTTTGGTAACTATTACGGAACCTCGCGTAAAGCGATTGAGCAGGTGCTGTCGACCGGCGTTGATGTATTTCTTGATATCGACTGGCAGGGTGCAAAACAGATTCGTGAGAAAATGCCGTCCGCACGTAGCATTTTTGTGCTGCCGCCGTCGAAAGACGAACTGGACCGCCGACTGCGAGGCCGCGGCCAGGACAGCGAAGAAGTGATCACTAAACGTATGGCGCAGGCCGTAGCAGAAATGAGCCATTACGCAGAGTACGACTATCTGATCGTGAATGATGATTTCGACCTGGCGCTGTCCGACCTGAAAAATATTATTCGCGCAGAGCGTTTGCGCATGGCTCGTCAAAAAGCCCGTCATGATGCTTTAATCAGCAAACTATTGGCAGACTGAGGACAACTCAGTATGATGCCCAGTCATTTCGTCACCACCCGTGGAGTATCACACTTATGGCACGCGTAACCGTACAGGACGCAGTAGAAAAAATTGGTAACCGTTTTGACCTGGTTCTGGTAGCAGCACGTCGCGCACGTCAGATGCAGGTTGGCGGCAAAGACCCACTGGTTCCGGAAGAGAACGACAAATCTACCGTTATCGCGCTGCGCGAAATCGAAGAAGGCCTGATCACTAATCAGATCCTCGACGTTCGCGATCGCCAGGAGCAGCATGAGCAGGAAGCCGCTGAAATGCAGGCTGTTACCGCTATTGCTGAAGGTCGTCGTTAATTCGCTTTGAAGGCCCGCCTTGTATCTGTTTGAAAGCCTCAATCAGCTGATTGAAAGATACTTGCCTGAGGAGCAAATAAAGCGCCTCAAGCAAGCTTACCTTGTCGCACGTGATGCTCACGAGGGACAGACACGCTCCAGCGGTGAGCCTTACATCACCCATCCGGTTGCCGTAGCCTGTATCCTGGCTGAAATGAAGCTCGACCATGAAACATTGATGGCCGCCCTTCTGCACGACGTTATCGAAGACACCCCTGCCACCTACCAGGATATGGAACAGCTGTTTGGTCAGACTGTTGCGGAACTGGTCGAAGGGGTTTCCAAGCTCGATAAGCTGAAATTCCGCGATAAAAAAGAAGCCCAGGCTGAAAACTTCCGCAAGATGATTATGGCGATGGTGCAGGATATCCGCGTCATTTTGATCAAGCTGGCTGACCGTACGCATAATATGCGTACTCTGGGTGCATTGCGTCCCGATAAAAAGCGCCGCATTGCCCAGGAAACCCTCGAAATTTACAGCCCGCTGGCACACCGCTTGGGTATTCACCACCTTAAAACCGAGCTGGAAGAGCTGGGCTTTGAAGCCCTGTATCCGAACCGCTATCGCGTGATTAAAGAAGTGGTGAAAGCAGCACGCGGCAACCGTAAAGAGATGATTCAAAAAATCCTCTCCGAAATTGACGGTCGCCTCGAAGAAGCCGGTATTACCCGTCGCGTCAGCGGACGTGAGAAGCACCTTTACTCCATCTACTGCAAAATGCACCTGAAAGAGCAGCGATTCCATTCCATTATGGATATCTACGCTTTCCGGGTCATTGTCCGTGATGTTGATACCTGCTACCGCGTACTAGGCCAGATGCACAGCCTGTACAAGCCGCGCCCTGGCCGGGTCAAAGACTATATTGCTATCCCCAAGGCCAACGGCTATCAGTCCCTGCATACCTCAATGATCGGCCCGCACGGCGTGCCGGTTGAGGTGCAGATCCGTACCGAAGATATGGATCAAATGGCAGAGATGGGGGTCGCCGCGCACTGGGCTTATAAAGAGCAGGGCGAAAGCAGCACCACGGCACAGATCCGCGCCCAGCGGTGGTTGCAGAGCCTGCTTGAGCTGCAGCAGAGCGCCGGCAGCTCGTTTGAATTTATCGAAAGCGTTAAATCCGACCTGTTCCCGGATGAAATTTACGTCTTCACTCCGGAAGGGCGCATTGTCGAACTCCCTGCCGGCGCGACGCCAGTGGACTTCGCCTATGCTGTCCATACCGATATCGGTCATGCCTGCGTCGGCGCACGTGTCGATCGCCAGCCTTATCCGCTGTCGCAGTCGCTGACCAGCGGCCAGACCGTAGAAATCATTACCGCACCGGGTGCCCGCCCGAATGCGGCGTGGCTAAACTTTGTTGTCAGTTCCAAAGCGCGCGCCAAGATCCGCCAACTGCTGAAAAATCTTAAACGCGATGACTCGGTCAGCCTGGGCCGTCGCCTGCTCAATCACGCTCTGGGCGGCAGCCGTAAGCTGGCCGAAATTCCTGAAGCTAACGTTCAGCATGAGCTGGAGCGTATGAAGCTGGCCACGCTGGACGACCTGCTGGCTGAAATTGGCCTTGGCAACGCGATGAGCGTGGTGGTGGCGAAAAATCTGCAGCAGAGTGACCAGAGTACGGCGTCAGCAACGGGCACGTCACCTGCCAGCGGAGCGCGCAGCAAGCTGCCAATCAAAGGTGCCGATGGCGTCCTGATCACCTTCGCCAAATGTTGCCGTCCCATCCCCGGTGACCCGATTGTGGCGCACGTCAGCCCGGGCAAAGGCCTGGTGGTACACCATGAATCCTGTCGTAATATCCGCGGTTACCAGAAAGAGCCTGAGAAATACATGGCCGTAGAGTGGGATAAGGTGACCGAGCAGGAGTTCGTGGCTGAAATTAAGGTGGATATGTTTAACCACCAGGGCGCGCTGGCTAACCTGACGGCGGCCATCAACACCGCGGGTTCCAATATTCAGAGCCTGAACACCGAAGAGAAAGACGGTCGTGTGTACAGCGCCTTTATCCGTCTGACGGCACGCGATCGCGTTCATCTGGCGAATATCATGCGTAAAATTCGCGTGATGCCGGATGTAATCAAGGTGCACCGCAACCGCAATTAAGTCAGGGACGGAGCCCTGCTCCGTCTCTTTCTGCTCCCCGATCGCCGGTCTGACGGAATGACTAATTTTTAGGGAGTCTGCTTCTCATGAATGCTCAACGTTATGCCCGCATCCGCGCAATGCTTGCCGCCCGTCAGCATGACCTGACGGTCTGTATGGAGCAGGTGCATAAACCTCATAACGTTTCTGCAGTGATCCGTACCGCTGACGCCGTTGGCGTGCATGAAGTTCACGCCGTATGGCCAGGCAGCCGTATGCGCACCATGGTCTCTTCCGCTGCAGGCAGTAACAGCTGGGTACAGGTGAAAACTCACCGGACTATATCGGACGCCGTGACCCATCTTAAAGATCAGAACATGCAGATTCTGGCCACCCACCTTTCTGACAAGGCCGTTGATTTTCGTGAAATCGACTACACCCGCCCCACCTGTATCTTAATGGGGCAGGAAAAAACCGGGATCACCCAGGAGGCGCTCGACCTGGCCGATCAGGATATTATCATTCCGATGATCGGGATGGTGCAGTCGCTGAATGTTTCCGTGGCATCAGCACTGATCCTCTATGAAGCCCAGCGTCAGCGGCAAAATGCCGGCATGTACCTGCGTGAAGAAAGCACGCTGGACTATGCGGAGCAGCAGCGTCTGCTATTCGAGGGGGGTTATCCGGTACTGGCCCGCGTGGCAAAGCATAAGGGACTACCCTACCCGGAAATTAACGATCGGGGTGAAGTCGTAGCGGAACCGGAATGGTGGGCCACCATGCAGTCGAAGGCGCATAAATAATGCAGGGCCGTCTGCTCGATGCCGTCCCGCTGAACACGCTATCAGGTGTGGGTGCCAGTCAGGCGGCAAAGCTGGCTAAACTCGGCCTGCTGACGGTACAGGATCTACTGCTGCACCTGCCGATGCGTTATGAAGACCGTACCCAGCTGTATGCCATCAACGACCTGCTGCCGGGCATTTACGCCACGGTAGAAGGGGAAGTGCTGCATTGCGACATCTCATTTGGCCGTCGTCGTATGCTCACCTGTCAGATCAGCGACGGTAGCGGCGTGCTGACCCTGCGCTTCTTTAACTTCAATGCGGGAATGAAAAACAGCCTCGTCGCCGGCCGTCGCGTTACCGCCTATGGCGAGATCAAACGCGGCCAGCGTGGCGCAGAGATTATTCATCCTGAATATAAGGTTCAGGGGGAAAGCAGCGTGACAGCGCTCCAGGAGACGCTGACGCCCGTCTACTCCACTACGGAAGGTGTCCGCCAGGCCACACTGCGGAATCTCACTGACCAGGCGTTAACCCTGCTGGACACCTGCGCCATTGCCGAACTGTTGCCGCCGGAGTTAAGCCAGGGCCTGATCAGCCTGCCCGCGGCCCTGCGAACCCTGCACCGGCCGCCGCCGGATATGGCACTGGCCGATCTGGACAGCGGCACCCATCCTGCCCAGCGACGGCTGATTATGGAGGAGTTGCTGGCGCACAATCTCAGCATGCTGGCGGTGCGTGCCGGAGCCCAGCGCTATCATGCCCTGCCGATGGAGGCCCGCCACAGTCTGAGTGACAGGCTGCTGGCGGCCCTGCCCTTCAAACCGACTAACGCCCAGGCACGCGTGGTGCGTGAGATCGAAACCGATCTGGCCCGCGACTACCCGATGATGCGTCTGGTTCAGGGTGATGTGGGCTCAGGGAAAACGCTGGTTGCGGCGCTGGCCGCGCTGAATGTCATTGCCTTTGGCAAACAGGTAGCATTGATGGCTCCCACCGAACTGCTGGCCGAACAGCACGCGAATAACTTCCGTCAGTGGTTTGCACCGCTGGGGCTGGAAGTCGGCTGGCTGGCAGGTAAACAAAAAGGCAAAGCCCGCATCGCCCAGCAGGAAGCCATTGCCAGCGGCCAGGTTTCGATGATTGTTGGCACCCATGCAATTTTCCAGGAGCAGGTGCAGTTTAACGGTCTGGCGCTGGTCATTATCGATGAGCAGCACCGCTTTGGCGTCCACCAGCGCCTGGCGCTGTGGGAGAAAGGCGAAGAGCAGGGTTTCCATCCACACCAGCTGATTATGACCGCGACGCCCATCCCCCGCACCCTGGCGATGACCGCCTATGCAGACCTGGACACCTCCACCATCGACGAAATGCCGCCGGGCCGCACGCCAGTGACTACCGTGGCGATCCCGGATACGCGCCGGGCCGATATCATTGCCAGAGTGAAACTGGCCTGTGGCAGCGAAGGCCGCCAGGCCTACTGGGTGTGTACGCTGATCGAGGAGTCTGAGCTGCTGGAAGCGCAGGCGGCTGAGGCCACCTGGGAAGAGCTGAAACTGGCCCTGCCTGAGCTGAATATCGGGCTGGTACACGGTCGCATGAAACCGCAGGAAAAACAGGCCGTGATGCAGGCCTTTAAACAGGGTGATATTCACCTGTTAATTGCCACCACGGTCATTGAGGTCGGGGTGGATGTCCCCAATGCCAGCCTGATGATTATTGAGAACCCGGAGCGTCTGGGCCTGGCACAGCTGCACCAGCTGCGCGGCCGCGTCGGCCGTGGGGCGATCGCCTCTCACTGCGTACTATTGTATAAAGCGCCGCTGAGTAAAACGGCCCAGAAACGCTTACAGGTACTGCGCGACAGCAACGATGGTTTTGTCATTGCCCAGTGTGACCTTGAAATTCGCGGTCCTGGTGAGCTGCTCGGCACCCGCCAGACCGGGAATGCCGAATTCAAAGTCGCCGACCTGCTGCGCGATCAGGCAATGATCCCTGAAGTCCAGCGCGTGGCGCGCCATATTCATCAGCACTATCCGGCGCAGGCAGTCGCCCTGATCGAACGCTGGCTACCGGAAACCGAACGCTATACCAACGCCTGATCATGAATGTTTTAGATTCCTGTTTGCCACGTTGGCAAACGATTGCTTTTGCGCTAAAGAAGATTAAAATCGCCCCTTTGTTGCCCCGGGAAGCCTTAACATGACCGTTGAAACCCAAGATGCTGCCGCCGACCGTAGCCCTGTTGCTACTGGCAAAAGCGAACTTATTTACCGCCTTGAAGATCGCCCACCGTTACCGCAAACCCTGTTTGCAGCCTGTCAGCACTTGCTGGCGATGTTTGTCGCGGTTATTACCCCGGCCCTGCTGATTTGTCAGGCCCTGGGCCTGCCCGCGCAGGATACCCAGCATATTATCAGTATGTCGCTCTTTGCCTCCGGCGTGGCGTCTGTTCTGCAGATAAAAACCTGGGGCCCGGTGGGCTCCGGTCTGCTGTCGATTCAGGGTACCAGCTTCAATTTTGTGACTCCGCTGATTATGGGCGGCCTGGCGCTGAAAAATGGCGGGGCTGACGTGCCCACCATGATGGCGGCTCTGTTCGGCACGCTGATGCTGGCATCCTGCACGGAAATGGCGCTGTCGCGCGTGCTGCACCTGGCGCGCCGGGTCATTACCCCACTGGTGTCCGGGATTGTGGTGATGATTATCGGCCTGTCACTGATCCAGGTCGGCCTGACGTCCATCGGCGGGGGCTTTGCCGCGATGAACGATCACACCTTCGGGGCGCCAAAAAACCTGCTGCTGGCTGGCGTGGTGCTGGCGGTGATCATTCTGCTGAACCGCCAGCGTAATGCTTACCTGCGCGTGGCTTCCCTGGTGATCGCGATGGCGGTAGGCTACCTGCTGGCCTGGGCCATGGGCATGCTGCCGGAAAATACGACACCGGCCAATACCGCGCTGATTACCCTTCCCATGCCCTTTTATTACGGACTGGGCATCGACTGGAACCTGCTTATCCCCCTGATGCTGGTGTTTATGGTCACCTCGCTGGAAACCATCGGGGATATCACTGCCACCTCTGATGTCTCCGAGCAGCCGGTCAGCGGCCCGGTTTATATGAAACGCCTGAAAGGCGGCGTGCTGGCCAACGGCCTGAATTCGTTTGTTTCCGCACTGTTCAATACCTTCCCTAACTCCTGCTTCGGGCAGAATAACGGTGTGATCCAGCTTACCGGCGTGGCCAGCCGCTACGTCGGCTTTGTTGTCTCGCTGATGCTGATAGTACTGGGGCTGTTCCCCGCGGTGAGTGGCTTCGTGCAACATATTCCTGAACCGGTACTCGGCGGCGCAACGATTGTGATGTTCGGTACCATCGCCGCGTCCGGCGTGCGTATTGTGTCGCGTGAACCGCTTAACCGCCGCGCTATCATGATTATTGCGCTGTCGCTGGCCGTCGGCCTCGGCGTATCGCAGCAGCCGCTGATACTGCAATTTGCACCGGACTGGCTTAAAACGCTGCTCTCTTCCGGCATTGCCGCCGGGGGTATCACTGCGATCATTCTGAATCTGGTGTTCCCGCAGGAAAAATAAACCGGTTCCTGTCATTCTGGAGACGTGTGGAAATTTCACCCGGTCGCCGCATGCAGGTTGAGATGCGGCGATAAATCAGGCATAACAAGCCATTACCAGAATTCATAGGGATGGATACGATGAAGTTTCTCGGAAAAGTTTTGCTCACGCTGCTGCTGTTTCTACTGCTGGTGGTCGTTGCCCTGTATGTTTTGCTGCAGACGCAGTGGGGCGCGGGCTGGATCGGTCGCCAGGTCAGCGCCGACAGTGATTATGAGCTGTCACTCAGTAAAATGGAGCATAACTTTTCTGATCCCAGCCATCTGCTGTTGAATAACGTCTCCTTTGGCCGTAAAGGTCAGCCCGCCACGCTGGTTGCTAAACGCGTTAATCTGGGCCTGGGTCTGATCCAGTTCAGCAATCCCCTGCACTTTGCCAGTATTCGCCTTGATCAGGGGACGCTAAATCTCAGTGAAAAAAGTGCGCCGCTCTCATTACAGGCTGACCGTTTGCAACTCAGCCAGATGGCGCTGAACCGCAGCGAGGGTGAATGGCCGCTGCAGGCACAGCGTGTTGATGGCGGTGTGATGCCGTGGAAGCCGGAGGCCGGTAAGCTTCTCGGCAAGGAAGCCCGCTTCCAGATGAGTGCCGGCTCGCTGACGCTGAACGGCATCCCTGCCGCTAACGTGCTGATCCAGGGAAGCCTGAAAGGACAACAGTTGCAGCTCAGTAACCTGGGGGCGGACATGGCGCTGGGCTCCGTGACCGCCAGCGCGCAGCGCGATGCAAACGGTACGTGGCAGGTTTCCACCCTGCGTCTGAACAGCATCCGCCTGCAAACAGATAAGACGCTGCGCGATTTCCTGCTGCCGTTGGGTGCGCTGCCGCCAGTGCATTTTGATCGCATCGATGTGACCGATGCCCGCCTTGAAGGACAGGACTGGGCGGTGACCGATCTCGACCTGAATTTGAAAAACCTGAGCCTGAGCCAGGGTGACTGGCAGAGCGATAACGGCTCGCTGTCACTGAACGCCAGCAGCTTTGTGAATGGCAGCCTGCAGTTGAACGATCCGATTGCCAATATGGACTTCTCCCCCCAGGGGATCGCCATTACGCAGTTCAGCTCACGCTGGGTCAACGGTCTGGTGCGTGCACAGGGTAACTGGACCCGCAGTGACCGGAAACTGACGCTGGACGAACTGGTCATAGCCGGGCTGGAATATACCCTGCCGCTCAACTGGCGTGAACGCTGGATGCAGCCGCTGCCCGCCTGGCTTGACAGCGTGGAAGTGACGAAATTCAGCGCTAATCGCAACCTGATTATCGATATCAATCCGGACTTCCCTTTCCAGATGACCTCCCTGGACGGCACCGGCAACCGTCTGCTGATGGCTCGTGAACATCAGTGGGGAATCTGGTCTGGCGATCTGAGCGTCAATGCCGCCGAAGCCACGTTTAACCGTGTCGACCTGCGCCATCCCTCGCTGGTACTCAACGCCGGGGATAACAGCATTAACGTGACGGAGATGAGTGCTTTCAGCCATGAAGGTATGCTGGAGGGACTGGCAACGCTCAGCCAGCAACCGCAACGTGCGCTATCGTTGACCCTGAGTGGCCGTCAGGTGCCCGTGAATGTGTTACATGACTGGGGCTGGCCACAGGTGCCACTGCAGGGTAACGGCAATCTCCAGCTGAAATTGCAGGGCAATCTGTCGGCGGCACAATCACTGAAATCGTCGGCTAATGGCACGCTGACAGTGACAGCAGGCGATAAATCGGTGCAACAGACCATGCAGGCAGGCCAGGTCGCTGGCGCGCAGTAATTCTCGTTCGGGGTACTATCTGCCCCGTCCGGGCTTCGCAACCTCACGCGGGTAAGGTATAGTCCGTTTTTTTACGGGGGAACCATGCTGACCAATTCATCCATTCGTCTGAACAAATACATTGGCGAGAGCGGCATCTGCTCACGCCGCGATGCCGATCGATACATCGAACAGGGAAACGTTTTTATCAACGGCAAGCGTGCCTCGGTGGGCGATCAGGTCTTTGCTGGCGATGTGGTGAAAGTAAACGGCCAGCTTATTGAACCGCGTAACGAAGATGACCTGGTGCTGATTGCGCTTAATAAGCCGGTTGGTATCGTCAGCACAACGGAAGACGGTGAGCGGGACAACATTGTCGATTTCGTTAACCACAGCAAGCGGGTGTTCCCCATCGGACGCCTGGATAAAGACTCGCAGGGGCTGATCCTGCTGACCAACCACGGCGATCTGGTGAACAAGATCCTGCGCGCCGGTAACGATCACGAAAAAGAGTATATCGTGACCGTGAACAAGCCGGTGACGGAAGAGTTTATTCGCGGGCTGGGCGCAGGCGTACCGATGCTGGGTACGGTGACCAAAAAATGCAAAGTGAAAAAAGAAGCACCCTTTGTGTTTCGCATTACGCTGGTACAGGGGCTGAACCGTCAGATCCGCCGCATGGCAGAGCACTTTGGCTATGAGGTGACAAAGCTCGAGCGTGTTCGCATTATGAACATCAGCCTGAAAGGCCTGCCGCCGGGTGAATGGCGGGATTTGACCGATGATGAGCTGATCGCACTGTTTAAGCTGATCGAGGACTCCTCCTCCGAAGATAAATCCGCGAAGAAGGCACCGGCGAAAAAAACCGCCGTGAAAAAGCCCACCAGCAGCGGGGCAAAAACGCCAGATAAAGCGGCTGCCAGCCCGGCGGGTCGTAAACGCTTTAACCAGCCGGGCCGCAAGAAAAAGGGCCGCTAAGGCACTTTTTTATTGCCCGCTGCCCACGCCCGGCTCCAACGGGCCGTCCGGGTCGGCGGGCAGTACAATGTACACCCCTTCAAACACCGCACCCGACTCATCGTTACCAAACAGCTCAACTTCAAGCTGCACCCGCGCCTTACGGCCACGCGCCAGCCGGTCAAGATCGCCACTCAGAGAACCCAGGTCAGCAATCGCGCCCGGCCTGCCGCTGATCGGTTTGCTATAGCGAATGTGGGCATCGGCCAGAATGATCGTCCCGCCCAGATGCCGCTCACGCAGCAGCAGCCAGATCAGTCCCCAACCGGTCAGCGTCGCCAGCGAAAACAGGCTGCCCGCGAACAGGGTGTGGTGAGGATTCTGATTGCCGGTTTCCGGCATGGTGGTGATAAATTTCTGGCCGGTATACTGCAGTATGCGCACACCCATTTTTTCACTGAGCGGGATGTGCTGATACCATGCCTGCTGGAGCTGGCCACACCAGTCAGCGCGGTGCAGAATATCATCCAGCGTCACCACCGGCTTAATCATCAGGAAATGGCGTACCGGCGTGGTCTGCGGTGCGGTGATCTCACCCTGGTTGAGGTAGCCGAGCTTGGAAAAGAACTCAACGGCATCTTCACGCGCACTGCAGACGACGCGCTTAACCCCTTCCTGACGCGCCACCGACTCCAGGGTCATCGCCACCAGCGTGCCCAGGCCTTTGCCCTGCACGGAGGGGTGGACCGCCAGAAAACGGATAGCGGCTTCGTTGTCGGCATTAATATACAGCCTCCCGATGGCCACCGGGTCCCCTTTCTCATCCACCACCATCTGATGGTGGGCCAGCGCATCCCAGGCGTCACGCTCCGACCCCATCGGCTGATGCAGCGGCTTACGCAGCATTTCCCAGCGGAACTGGTAATAGATATCTAACTCTTCTGCAGTTTCTGGCACACGGAGGTGATACATAAAATGGTTCTCTCTTTCAGGTCCCGCAAGGTCACTTCTGTGCCGTCCGGCTAACGACTTCACACCTGCAGCCAGAAGGTTACGGGGCCATCATTAATCAGCGCCACTTTCATATCAGCGGCGAAACGCCCGGTTTCCGTGGCGATACCTTTATCACGACAGCAGGCAGCGAAATATTCATACAGCTCTTCAGCGTCGGACGGCGCAGCACCGCCGGAAAAACTTGGGCGCATCCCTTTTTTGGTGTCGGCTGCCAGCGTGAACTGGGACACCACCAGCACGCTGCCCCCCGCCTGCTGCACGTTCAGGTTCATCTTGTCGTTTTCATCGGCAAAAATACGGTAACCCAGCACCTTATCCGCTAACTTTTGTGCGGTCCCCGGGGTATCCCCTTTCTCTACGCCCAGCAAAATCAGCAAACCCGGCCCAATCTCGCCGAGGGTTTCCCCCGCCACGGTGACGCTGGCAGAAAGCGCCCGTTGAATTAAGGCAATCATGATCCCTCGTTTTCTCTTTCTTGTTCTTCTTGTTTAAGCCGGCGGTAGTCGCCCAGCGTGGCGGTCACTTCCGCCCCTAATAAAACGATACACCACGTCCAGTACACCCATAAAAAAAGAATGGGGATAACGGCAAGCACGCCGTAAATCAACTGGTACGAGGGAAACATCGTAACATACAGCGCAAAGCCTTTTTTACCCAGTTCGAACAGGGCACCCGCCACGACAGCCCCTACCAGTGCATCGCGTCCTGCCACCTGAGTGGTGGGAACAATGCTGTACAGCAGCCAGAACGACAGGCAGGAGAGCAGGAGCGGGAAAATACGCAGTCCGATGTCGACCAGCATGCTGACACCGCTGACGGTTGCCCAGTGCAGCGACAGCAGATAGGAGCTGATCGCCAGGCTCGCTCCCGCCAGCAGCGGCCCCAGCGTCAGAATCATCCAGTAGACCGCAAAGGAGTAGACCAGCGGTCGCTTACGTTTACTGCGCCAGATAACGTTGAGGGCAGTATCAATCGAATACATCAGCAACAGCGCGGTAAAGACCAGGCCGCCAACACCCACGGCGGTCATCTTGCTGACATTGGCAACAAACTGCTCCAGATAGTTCTGGATAGTGGCACCGGCCGCCGGCACGAAATTGTTAAAGACAAAGTTTTTCAGTTGAACGCTGACGTCCGAAAACATCGGAAAGGCGGCAAACAGCGCAAAGACAACGGCAATCAGCGGCACCAGCGACAGTAGAGATACATACGCCAGATGCCCGGCCAGCATCGTCATGCCGTCCTCGTCAATACGCTGCCAGAGTAGCTTTATCCACGCCCAGAAGGCCCGCAACCGGTGTCGGTAATGGTTCAAAACAGACATTCAGCGACGATCGGCAAAGAAAGCAGGCAGCACGCTGGCATCGGTGACAAGCAAACTGTGTATGCCTGCCTGACGTGCAGCTTCGATATTATCGGGATTATCATCAAAGAAGATCGCCTCTTCGGCGGAGAAATCTTCTTCGTTTAACAGACGCTGAAAAATTTCCGGCTCAGGTTTCCGTACACCCATCTCCTGCGACAGATAAATTTTATCTGCGGCAGCCTGAACTTCAGGATACTGCGTTGGCCAGAACTGGCAGTGCAGGCGGTTAGTATTGGAGAGGATAACGACGCGTTCTCCCTGCTCACGCAGCCGCTGCATAATGGCAATCACCTCCGGGCGCACACCGATGAACACGGCCTGCCAGCCGGCAGCAAACTGCTCATAGCTTAAGGGCAGCTCAAGCTCTTCACACATTTTATGCGCAAACTCTTCGTCACTGATTTCACCCCGTTCGTGCTGGTGAAAGCTCTCCCCCATTTTGAACCGGCTTTGCAGGGTCGCTAACGGTACGCGGCTCAGATCGCTCCAGACACCGAGAACCCGGTTGAAATCAATATCAACAATGACGTTACCTAAATCAAAGATATACAGCATGGTCATCTCCTTTTGTTCCGGTGAGTTATTCACTCTAGCGGTAAATTGGAAGACTGAACAGGTGAGGGCTTTGAAAACTGCGGGGAAGATGAAGCAGGAAGGACAGGGCCGGAGAAAACTCCGGCCCTGAGCAAGCGTGATTACGCTTCTTTTGGACCGCGGCTTGCGCGCTTACGGTCGTTTTCAGTCAGGTGACGTTTACGGATACGCACCGACTGTGGCGTCACTTCGACCAGTTCGTCATCATCAATGAACTCAAGCGCCTGCTCAAGGGTCATCTTCTGTGGCGGAACCAGCGTAGTGGCTTCATCCGTACCGGAAGCACGCATGTTGGTCAGCTTCTTACCGGTCAGGCAGTTTACGGTCAGGTCGTTTGAACGTGAGTGAATACCGATGATCTGGCCTTCATACACTTCAGCACCGTGGCCGAGGAACAGCTTACCGCGATCCTGCAGGCTGAACAGGGCGAACGCTACCGCTTTACCCTGGCCGTTAGAGATCAGTACGCCGTTCTGACGCTGGCCCACTTCGCCCTGACGCACGTCGTCATAGTGGCTGAAGGTGGAGTACAGCAGACCGGTACCGGATGTCATGGTCATGAATTCGTTACGGAAGCCAATCAGACCACGGCTTGGGATCTCGTAGTCGAGACGCACACGGCCTTTGCCATCCGGATCCATGTTTTTCATGTCACCTTTACGCTCGCCCATCGCCTGCATCACAGAACCCTGATGCTGCTCTTCGATGTCGAGGGTCACGTTTTCGAATGGCTCTTGCTTACGGCCTTCGAATTCACGGAAGATAACTTTAGGACGGGAAACCGCCAGCTCGAAACCTTCACGACGCATGTTTTCAATCAGTACTGACAGGTGAAGCTCACCACGACCTGAGACGCGGAAGGCGTCAGCATCAGGGGTTTCTTCAACACGCAGTGCCACGTTATGCACCAGTTCTTTGTTCAGACGATCAAGAATCTGACGTGACGTCACATACTTGCCTTCTTTACCGCAGAACGGAGAGGTGTTAACGCAGAAGAACATGGTTACGGTCGGTTCATCAACGCTCAGGGCTGGCAGCGCTTCCACATTCTGCGGGTCGCAGATAGTGTCAGAGATGTTCAGCTCGCCCAGACCGGTGATAGCGATGATATCGCCAGCTTCCGCTTCAGTGGCTTCGATACGCTCCAGGCCCATATGGGTCAGAACTTTACCGACTTTCGCGTTACGGGTTTTGCCTTCGCTGTTGATCACAGTGATCTGCTGGTTAGGGCGAACTTTACCGCGTTTGATACGGCCGATACCGATAACACCCAGGTAGTTGTTGTAGTCCAGCTGAGAGATTTGCATCTGCAGCGGGGCTTCCAGTTCAACCTGTGGTGGTGATACGTGCTGAACAATCGCTTCGTACAGCGGGGTCATGTCTTCCGCCATATCGTTGTGATCCAGACCTGCGATGCCGTTCAGGGCAGACGCATAGATCACCGGGAAGTCGAGCTGCTCATCGGTCGCATCAAGGTTAACGAACAGGTCGAAGACCTGATCAACAACCCAGTCAGGACGCGCGCCAGGGCGGTCAACTTTGTTAATTACCACGATCGGCTTCAGACCATTAGCAAACGCTTTTTTGGTCACGAAACGGGTTTGCGGCATCGGGCCATCCATTGCATCCACAACCAGCAGCACCGAGTCGACCATAGACATCACACGCTCTACCTCACCGCCGAAGTCGGCGTGTCCTGGGGTATCCACGATGTTGATGCGGTAGTCATTCCATTTAATGGCGGTGTTTTTTGCGAGGATGGTAATCCCACGCTCTTTCTCCAAATCGTTGGAGTCCATTACGCGTTCGGTTGCTTCGGTGCGGGCATCAAAGGTCCCGGACTGCTGCAGCAACTTATCAACCAGGGTAGTTTTACCATGGTCAACGTGGGCAATAATGGCGATGTTACGCAAATTTTCGATCACAGCTTTGCCTCAGGCATTTAGAAATAGCGCGCTATTGTACACGGATTAATCGAAGGACTGAACAGGATCACATATTTCATATAAAGATAACTGTCCGGATTGCTTTTATAGCCATTTTCAGTGCAAAGATTGCACTGTGACGAAAAATTGCACCAAAACAGTGCCCATTAATCACTCAATAGCACCAAAATGGTGCGCGACTTCCATTGTGGTGCAGTCCCCGTTTCACGAGAGGGTGCATCATAGCGCTTTTTTCATGAAATAAAAAAGTTGGCATAGATTTCGCAATTACTCTTTAAGCGAAAAACGCCAGTTTCCACAACGGTTGATAGCGCGGCAGAGATCTTTATTATCGGAGTAAGCGCCCTGAAACGCAAAGCGCACCCGTGAAGTTCACTGTCACGACGACAATGACAAAATCCAGGAGAGTTAAGTATGTCCGCTGAACACGTTCTGTCGATGATGAACGAGCATGAAGTCAAATTTGTTGACCTGCGTTTTACTGACACCAAAGGTAAAGAGCAGCACGTGACTATCCCCGCTCATCAGGTTAATGCTGACTTCTTCGAAGAAGGCAAAATGTTTGACGGCTCCTCCATTGGTGGCTGGAAAGGTATCAACGAATCCGACATGGTTCTGATGCCTGACGCCACCACGGCGGTCATTGACCCGTTCTTTGCAGATTCTACCCTGATCATCCGTTGTGACATCCTCGAGCCAGGCACCATGCAGGGCTACGATCGTGACCCACGTTCCATCGCCAAACGTGCTGAAGATTTCCTGCGCTCTTCCGGCATTGCAGACACCGTTCTGTTTGGGCCAGAGCCAGAGTTCTTCCTGTTTGATGACATCCGTTTCGGCAGCAGCACGTCCGGTTCTCACGTCGCTATCGATGATATCGAAGCTTACTGGAACTCCGGTAAAGAGTACGAAGGCGGCAACAAAGGCCACCGTCCAGGTCTGAAAGGCGGCTACTTCCCGGTGCCACCAGTTGACTCCGCGCAGGACATCCGTTCTGCCATGTGTCTGACCATGGAGCAGATGGGTCTGGTGGTTGAAGCTCACCACCACGAAGTGGCCACGGCCGGTCAGAACGAAGTGGCTACCCGCTTCAACACCATGACCAAAAAAGCTGACGAAATTCAGATCTACAAATATGTCGTCCACAACGTTGCTCACGCTTACGGCAAAACAGCGACCTTTATGCCAAAACCGATGTTTGGCGATAACGGCTCTGGTATGCACTGCCATATGTCTCTGTCAAAAGGCGGCACTAACCTGTTCGCTGGCGACAAATACGGCGGCCTGTCTGAAATGGCTCTGTTCTACATCGGCGGTGTGATCAAACATGCTAAAGCCATCAACGCCCTGGCCAACCCGACCACCAACTCTTACAAGCGTCTGGTCCCGGGCTATGAAGCACCAGTAATGCTGGCTTACTCTGCCCGTAACCGCTCTGCGTCTATCCGTATCCCAGTGGTTGCCAGCCCGAAAGCCCGTCGTATTGAAGCGCGCTTCCCTGACCCGGCGGCAAACCCATACCTGTGCTTCGCTGCACTGCTGATGGCTGGCCTGGACGGCATCATCAACAAGATCCACCCTGGCGATGCCATGGATAAAAACCTGTACGACCTGCCACCGGAAGAAGAAGCCGAGATCCCAAAAGTGGCAGGTTCTCTGGACGAAGCCCTGGCGGCCCTGAACGAAGACCGCGAGTTCCTGACCCGTGGTGGCGTGTTCACTGACGATGCAATCGAAGCGTACATTGAACTGCGTAAAGCTGAAATGGACCGTGTTCGTATGACACCGCATCCGGTTGAGTTCGAACTGTATTACAGCGTTTAACATCGCCTTAAGTTTGAAGTAAGCCCGGTGCCCTTTACGTTGTAGTAAGGCGGCCAAAGGAAGCCCGATGTGCCGGGTAAGACCAGGCCATTCGGGTAACGGAGGGAGCCCATCACGCTGCGACGTGAAAGGCGTCCGGGGTTTTGTTGCCGTGGAAACTTTCAGCCCATCTCAGGATGGGCTTTTTTCACCGCAAATTCCCTGTTTACGGGATGATTTTCGGGTTATATGGCTATAATGCACTAAATTGGTGCAAAAATTCCTCAGGAGAACGCTGTATGGCTACCGGCACGCCGCCCGATGCTGGGCAGATCCTTAATTCACTGATCAACAGTATTTTGCTGGTTGATAGTGAGTTGGTGGTCCATTACGCCAACCCCGCTGCACAGCAGTTGCTGGCTCAAAGTTCCCGCAAGCTGTTTGGTACTCCCCTGCCGGAGTTAATGGGGTATTTTTCCCTGAATATTGAGGTCATGCTCGAAAGTCTGGACGCAGGACAAGGCTTTACCGACAGCGAAGTCACCCTGGTGGTCGACAGCCGGGCGCACGTGATGTCGCTGACTGCACAGCGTCTGCCCGATGGACTTGTTCTGCTGGAAATGGCACCGATGGACAATCAGCGCCGTCTCAGTCAGGAGCAGCTTCAACATGCGCAGCAGGTCGCCGCGCGTGATTTAGTGCGCGGTCTGGCTCATGAAATTAAAAACCCGCTGGGGGGGTTACGTGGCGCAGCGCAGCTGCTGGCCAAAGCGCTTCCCGACCCGGCGTTAACGGAATACACCAAGGTCATCATTGAACAGGCCGACCGCCTGCGCAATCTGGTCGATCGCCTGCTGGGCCCGCAACAGCCGGGGATGCATGTGACACAGAGCATCCATCAGGTCGCGGAACGGGTGGTCAATCTGGTGTCGATGGAGCTGCCCGACAATGTGTCGCTGGTTCGTGATTACGACCCAAGCCTGCCGGAGCTGCCGCACGATCCCGACCAGATAGAGCAAGTCCTGTTGAATGTCGTACGCAATGCCCTGCAGGCGTTGGGTGAGGCAGGTGGCACCATTATTTTACGAACCCGGACGGCGTTCCAGCTTACGCTGCACGGCACACGCTATCGCCTGGTGGCGCGCATCGATATTGAGGATGACGGCCCCGGCATTCCGGCACAGCTGCAGGACACGCTATTTTATCCGATGGTGAGCGGCCGCGAGGGCGGCACCGGGCTGGGATTATCCATAGCCCGCAGCCTGATCGATCAGCATTCGGGAAAAATAGAGTTCCACAGCTGGCCTGGACACACTGAATTCTCGATTTACCTGCCTATTCGCCAGTGAGGTTTCTATGCAACGAGGGATAGTTTGGATCGTCGATGACGACAGCTCCATCCGCTGGGTGCTTGAACGCGCGCTCACTGGAGCCGGTTTAACCTGTGCAACGTTTGACAGCGCCAGTGAGGTGCTGGAAGCGCTTGCGAGCAAAACCCCGGACGTTTTACTGTCAGATATTCGCATGCCCGGGATGGATGGTCTGGCTCTGCTGAAGCAGATCAAGCAGCGACACCCGATGCTGCCGGTCATCATTATGACCGCGCACTCCGACCTGGATGCCGCCGTGAGCGCCTATCAGCAGGGCGCCTTTGATTATCTGCCCAAGCCTTTCGATATTGATGAAGCGGTGGCGCTGGTTGAACGTGCCATCAGTCACTACCAGGAACAGCAGCAGCCGCGTAATCAACCGGTGAGTGGCCCTACCACGGATATTATCGGTGAAGCCCCGGCGATGCAGGATGTGTTCCGTATTATCGGTCGCCTGTCGCGCTCGTCGATCAGCGTACTGATCAACGGCGAGTCGGGTACCGGTAAAGAACTGGTGGCCCACGCGCTGCACCGGCACAGTCCGCGCGCCAAAGCGCCGTTTATCGCCCTGAATATGGCCGCGATCCCCAAAGACCTGATCGAGTCCGAACTGTTTGGTCATGAAAAAGGGGCTTTTACCGGTGCCAGTCAGATCCGTCAGGGACGCTTTGAGCAGGCCGACGGCGGCACGCTGTTCCTGGATGAAATTGGCGATATGCCACTGGATGTGCAGACCCGCCTGCTGCGCGTGCTGGCCGATGGCCAGTTCTATCGCGTCGGCGGCTACGCCCCGGTGAAGGTGGATGTGCGTATTATTGCCGCCACCCATCAGAACCTTGAGCTGCGCGTGCATGAAGGAAAATTCCGTGAGGATCTCTTTCACCGCCTGAACGTGATCCGCGTGCATCTGCCCCCGCTGCGCGAGCGTCGGGAAGATATTCCACGTCTGGCGCGCTATTTCCTCCAGGTCGCCGCACGTGAACTGGGTGTGGAGGCCAAAATTCTGCATCCGGAAACAGAAACCGCACTGACGCGTCTGCACTGGTCCGGTAACGTTCGTCAGCTGGAGAATACCTGCCGCTGGCTGACCGTGATGGCCGCCGGACAGGAAGTACTGATTCAGGATCTGCCGCCGGAGCTGTTTGAAACCTCGACCCCGGAAAACCCGGTACAGTCCCTACCGGACAGCTGGGCAACGCTGCTGGCACAGTGGGCAGACCGTGCGCTGCGTTCCGGTCATCAAAACCTGCTGTCAGAAGCCCAGCCAGAGATGGAGCGGACCCTGCTCACCACCGCCCTGCGTCATACTCAGGGCCATAAGCAGGAAGCCGCGCGTCTGCTGGGCTGGGGAAGGAATACGCTGACCCGTAAGTTGAAAGAGCTGGGAATGGAATAACCGTCAGGTACGTCATCCGGGCGGATCGGAAAAAAGGTCCGCCCCTGCAACATCCCCGCAGGTCACTACCCGTGAGATCGCCGCAGGGGCCGACCTGTTGTTTCCTTCACACCCACCAGTCAGATCACCCGTGAGAATTGCGCGCCAGACGCTTTCTCCCGCAGGTAGCGATCAAAGCACATACAGATGTTTCTTATCAGCAATCGTCCCTTAGCAGTGACCACAAGGCCATTATCTTGGTATTCCACCAGCCCGTCCTCAATCAGAGGCAGCAGCGCTGAAAGATCGGCGGCAAAATACCGGCGGAAATCGATGCTATAACGGGCTTCAATCTCGCTGAAGGACAGCGCAAAATTGCAGATCAGACTTTTAATCACGTCACGACGCAGGCAGTCATCCTCGCTGAGCTGCAGACCGCGCCACAGGGCCGTTTTTTTTGCCCGGATATCCGCATAATAGTGCTTCAACGCTTTCTGATTCTGCGCGTAAGTGTCCCCGATCATACTAATGGCAGACACGCCCATGCCCAGCAGGTCGCTGTCGCCCTGCGTGGTGTAGCCCTGGAAATTACGATGCAACTCGCCCGCGCGCTGTGCCATCGCCAGTTCGTCGTCACGGCGGGCAAAATGGTCCATACCAATAAACTGATACCCCTGTGCCGTCAGCGTGGCGATGGTTTGCCGTAAAATATCCAGTTTTTCCCGGGCGTCGGGCAGGTCTTCATCCTTAATTTTACGCTGGGCCGGAAAGAGCGCCGGCATATGGGCATAGTTAAAAACGCTGAGACGGTCAGGATCAAGCTCAACGACCTTTTGCAGGGTAAAGGCAAAGCTCTCTGCCGTCTGCAGGGGCAAGCCGTAAATCAGATCAATATTGGTGGAGGCAAAGCCCAGCTCACGCGCCCGGGCCATCAGAGCAAAGATCATCGCCTCATCCTGTACGCGATTCACTTTCTCCTGCACCTGCTTATTGAAATCCTGTACCCCCATGCTCAGGCGGTTGAAGCCTTCTGCACGCAGATGGTTGAGCACGTTGAGTTCAATTTCTCGCGGATCGACTTCAATCGAGATTTCAGCGTCCGTGGCAAAGTGAAAATGCTGGCGCAGGCAGGCCATCAGGCGGCCGATTTGAGCCGGGTTGAGAAACGTCGGCGTACCGCCGCCCCAGTGCATCTGACTCACCGTACGCTGGCGGAACAGCGGCGCACGCTCGGCAATTTCCTGCACCAGCACATCCAGATACTCATCTGCCTTATGCTGCTGGCGCGTCACCTGCTTATTACAGCCGCAGAAGTAACAAAGTCGGTGGCAAAACGGAATATGCAGATACAGCGACAGAGGGCGATCGGGATAACGTTGCGTTGCCTGCAAAAAGGCGGATTCATCGTAATCCTGACGGAATTCGAGGGCGGTCGGATAAGAGGTATAGCGGGGGCCGGCGATGTTGTACTTCTGGATCAGTGGGAGATCCCACTCGGTGGTCTGCGTTTTCATGCTCACTTCCCTTATCGTCGTCGCACTGACCGCCGCGTGACAGGAAGCTGCTGGCTGACGATCCTGCTGCGCAGCCGGGTTTTCAGCCGCGATAGCCGCTGTAGTTTAACGAATAACCACCCCAGCCAGCACAGCAGAATCAGCGCAATAATTGATCCAGGCCAAATCATCACCAAAAACCCTGTAAGGATAAGGCAGCGCTAATTTGCGCTGCCTCAAGGAACGTCAGAGAAACAGGCTATCGCCGGCGATCAATCCTTGCCCTTGAGCAGACGGTACATATCTTCTTCTGCCTGCTCATCTTCAGCACCATCGTCCAGGGCAATACCTAACTGTTCCATCAGGACATCAATGCGATCCAGTGAGGCATCGAGCCAGGCCTGATCTTCTGCCGACAGGGCGTCGCCATTTTCCAGACGATCGAGCAGGGTATCCAGACGCTCATCATTTTCCAGCTTCGCCAGCTCTTCTTCCGGCGACAGGTTCACTTTTTTCTCGGGGGCGGGCTTCGCGGCTTTAACCGGCTTTGGCTTGCTGGCCACTGCATCACTACCCAGCGCGACCGGTTTTTTACTACCAATACGCGGATCTTTAGCCGGTTTGCCGTTGGCGTTTTTCTGACTTTCAGTGACCGGGTTCGCGCGGCTACCGGAAGCATGGCCGCTGTGCTTTTTATCACGTTTGCGGTCACGCGCTTCCTGGTTGATCTCATCACGCGTTTTACGTTTCACTTTAGCTCCCGGTTTTTTATCCTGGGGCGTGCGTGCGGGTTGCTTCATGGTTTCTGCTCTCAGACGTTTATCTTCAGTATAGAATTGCCGCGAAATCTAGCAGAAAGCAGGCAAAGAAAAAAGGCGCCAGGTCACCCTGTCGCCTTTTTTCGCACCTTCCGCGGAAGGACTGACATTGTCAGCGTCCTTATTAGCAGCCAGCATCCCTGTTTTCCTTTGCCTTTGCTCAATCCTGTGAACCTTCCTGAGTCCCTGTCGCGCACGCCTGTGCACGTCTCCTGCCCCGCCCGCGATCGTCCTGATACTCCATGAGCGCTTCATCCTGAAGTGAAATATCCTGTTTCTGGCTACAAATGTAGACTAACCCGTCCAGCAAACAAGGTGATGCAGGTAATTTTTACTCTGTTTTTTTAGGTGTTTTTTTAACCCACTGAAAATTAGTAAAAAATCCATTTTTAAAAATATTAAATGCAGAGAGTGCTGGCAACACCAATGGTCAATGTCTCACAGCGGCCGCTCGGACAGTGTCTTACCGGGCGCTTTGACGCCATACAGGGTATAATCAGCGAAATTGCCCTTTTTTATCTGGAGTATCTATTTTGTCTGGCTGGAATTATCACGTCACCCATTTTGTCACCAGCGCCCCTGATATCCGCCACCTGCCTGCCGATACCGGCATTGAGGTTGCTTTTGCCGGACGTTCTAACGCAGGTAAATCCAGCGCACTGAATACGCTGACCAATCAGAAGGGCCTCGCCCGTACCAGTAAAACGCCGGGGCGTACCCAATTAATTAACCTGTTCCAGGTGGCGGAAGGTTACCGCCTGGTCGACCTGCCAGGCTATGGCTACGCGCAGGTTCCCGAAGAGATGAAGTTAAAATGGCAGCGCGCGCTGGCAGAATATCTGCGCGATCGTCACTGTCTGAAAGGGCTGGTTGTGCTGATGGATATTCGCCATCCGCTGAAAGATCTCGACCGTCAAATGGTCATGTGGGCGGTACAGAGTGGAATTGAAGTCCTGATCCTGCTGACCAAGGCCGACAAACTGGCCTCCGGCGCGCGTAAAGCACAGCTGAATGCGGTACGTGAAGAAGCAAAAACCTTCCTCGGTACGGTGGATGTTGAAGCGTTCTCATCCCTGAAAAAAATTGGCGTGGATAAACTGAGCCAGAAGCTGGACAGCTGGTACCGCGATATTCCTCCGGCAACGGAAGAAGAAGTCACCGGCTAAGAACGGCGATCTGTCACCCACCGTCTGACTGTGCAGCAAGACACTCTTTCTTGCCTCATGCGAACATAAAACCATCGGAACAGGTGATCGCCGCTGACCCAGCGGTGATGTCAGGTGTGACGGGTAAAAGACAATAAAAAACGCCCCAGTCATAAATGACTGGGGCGGCTAAAATATTCAGCCAAATCCGATTACGTGAAGTAAAAGGTCTGAAAGATAGAACATCTTACCTCTGTACCCTACGTCTGAAACTTTACCTCATTTTTTGAGCGCTCAAAAGGGTTTTTTGTAGTTAATTTTCAGAAAACAACATCCATTATCCAACTCAAGTCACAGAAAACCATCGAACATGTAGCTTAATTACTAAAAAAGTGTTTTAGCTGAGACGGTTAGCAGAGGTGACGTTAAGCAGGGAAAACGACGAAGAGCTGAACCGTGTAAAGCGACAGGCTGTGCTGAGAATCAAAACAGCCCGCCGCACCGGGGTTAAACCTTAATGTGCCTGATCCCAGTTATCGCCCACGCCGATATCAACCCGTAGCGGAACGTCCAGTTTCATACTGCCTTCCATCAATTCGCGAATCTTCGCCGATGCCGCGTCCACGGCAGTGGACTGAACCTCGAACACCAACTCATCGTGTACCTGCATGATCATTTTTACGTCCCCGCTGGTCTCAGGCATCAGCCACGCATCAACAGCGATCATGGCGCGTTTAATGATATCCGCCGCGGTCCCCTGCATAGGGGCATTGATCGCCGCCCGCTCAGCCGCCTTACGACGCATGGCATTGCTGGCCTTAATATCAGGCAGGTACAGACGCCGGCCGTCCAGCGTTGACACGTAGCCTTTCTCTGCGGCCAGCTCGCGGGTGCTTTCCATGTACTGCAGCACCCCAGGGTAACGTTCGAAATAGAGATCCATATACTTCTTCGCTTCTCCGGCACCAATATTGAGCTGACGCGACAGACCAAAGGCGCTCATGCCGTAAATCAGACCAAAGTTAATGGCCTTGGCACTTCGGCGCTGCTCTCCGCTGACCTTATCCAGCGGCACGCCAAAGACTTCAGACGCGGTAGCACGGTGGATATCCTGTTCGCTGGCAAAGGCTGTAAGCAATCCTTTATCCTGTGACAGGTGCGCCATGATGCGAAGTTCAATCTGGGAGTAGTCAGCCGCGACAATGCGATATCCCTTCGGTGCAATAAAGGCCTGACGGATGCGTCGTCCTTCATCGTTACGCACCGGGATATTCTGCAGGTTTGGATCGCTGGAAGAGAGGCGGCCCGTCGCGGTGACCGTCTGATGATACGAAGTATGCACGCGTCCGCTGTGGGGATTAATCATCAGCGGCAGCTTATCAGTATAGGTGGACTTCAGCTTGGAAAGGCCACGATGCTCCAGAATCACTTTCGGCAGCGGATAGTCCAGCGCCAGCTCGGCTAACACCTCTTCGCTGGTCGACGGCGCTCCCCCCGGGGTTTTCTTCGTCGGCTTGATACCCTGCTTTTCAAACAGGATAGTTTGTAGCTGCTTCGGGGAAGAGAGGTTAAACGGTTCGCCTGCCAGCTCATGGGCTTTCAGCTCCAGCTCCGCCAGACGACTCCCCAGCTCCTGCGAGTGCGCCGCCAGTATATTCTGGTCAATCAACACACCGTTACGTTCAATACGTGAAATAACCGGTACCAGCGGCATCTCAAGCTGCGCGAAGACCGCTTTCGGCCCCGCTTCTTTTTCCAGCTCTGGCCACATTTTCAGATGCAGCTGCAGCGTGACGTCGGCATCTTCTGCGGCATAGTGTGCCGCCTCCTCAAGAGCAATCTGGTTAAATGTCAGCTGATTTTTGCCTTTGCCGGCAATCTCTTCAAAAGTGACGGTTTTATGATTCAGCCAGCGGGCTGCAAGCGTATCCATATCATGGCGACCCGCTACGCTGTTCAGCGCATAGGACTCCAGCATGGTGTCGAACGCGATTCCCTGCAATTCGATACCATAGTTTGCCAGCACGCCGCGATCGTACTTGAGGTTCTGGCCGACTTTATGTGCTTTCGGGTCCTCCAGCAGCGGCTTAAGACGTGCCAGCACCGCTTGACGATCTAACTGCTCCGGGGCATCAAGGTAGTCATGTGCCACAGGCAGGTAGGCCGCCTCTCCGGGAGCAGTGGCAAATGACAGCCCGATAATATTGGCACTGAGAGTATCCAGTGAGTCCGTTTCCAGATCGAAGGCAAACAGCGCGCACTGCTGTAATTTCTTCATCCAGCCGTCGAACGTTGCTTCGTCAAGAATGGTGACATAGCCTTCTGAAGAGAGCACGCGGGTGGATTCCTCCACGGCAAGCTGGCTTTCAGCCACAGCAACTTTCTTCGCAGCAACGTTGCCTTTATTGCCCTGAAGCCATTTCCCCTCTTCCAGATCGACAATCCAGCGTTTGAATTCGTAATGCTTAAACAATCCGAGCAGTTCTTCCACTGCAGGCTCTTTCACCGTCAACTGCTCGCTGGTTAATTCCAGCTCAACATCGGTTTTAATTGTTGCCAGCTGATAGGAGAGGAAAGCCATCTCCTTATTTTGCTCCAGCTTGGCCGCCATGGTTTTCGCGCCACGAAACGTCAGCGTTGCCACTTTATCCAGATTGTCATAGATATCTTTTACACCGCCCAGCCCCTGTAACAGGGCCTGGGCGGTTTTTTCCCCCACCCCTGCCACGCCAGGAATATTATCGGAGGAGTCGCCCATCAGGGCGAGGAAATCAATGATCAATGACGGTGGGATACCGTATTTCTCCACCACCTCATCCGGGCCCAGAATTGCATTATTCATGGTGTTGATCAGCGTGATATTGGGTGACACCAGTTGAGCCATGTCTTTATCACCCGTACTGATCAGTACGGGTTTTCCGGTCTTTTCTGCGGCCAGTGCCAGCGTACCGATGACATCGTCGGCTTCCACACCGGAAACCGCCAGCAACGGCAACCCCATCGCTTTTACCATCGCGTGTAGCGGCTCAATCTGTGCACGCAAATCGTCCGGCATCGGCGGGCGATGTGATTTGTACTCTTCAAATAATTCGTCGCGGAAGGTTTTACCCTTGGCATCAAATACCACTGCCACATGACTTGGCTTATATTGCAGCAGCAGGCTGCGCAGCATATTTAATACGCCGTACATTGCACCGGTGGGTTCGCCTGCGCTATTGGTCAGCGGAGGGAACGCATGATAAGCACGGTACAGGTAGGAAGAGCCATCTACCAGAATCAGCGGGTTTTCTGCAATTTGAGCCATAAGTCGTCACGTTCTTCTTTGGTTTTTGATTAGGAGTAAGGATGCCACAGCTGACCCTGAAAGATGAAATCTCAACGACGATTAATCCACATCAGGTGGTCATTTTGCGCAGCACTTCGCATGAACGTTCTGTGGATAAGTTTGTGTGTAAATTTACCAACATGGAATAACTTGTGCGGAAAACTGAAAAGGTACGATTATTTTTTCTTTATAATCATTTGGTTATTTATTCACACCAGGAATAGCTTTAGGTTTTATGTAATATGAGTGATGTGGATATAAATTGACGCCCGTGAGTTAAGATCCGCGATCTCTCACTGAGGAAAGCACATTTTTACGATAATAATTTTGTCGCGAAGGGTAAAACACGCCGGGCTGGCCGGCGTGTTGCAAATCGTCAGGGGCTTACTTTTGAGAAATCAGGAACTTCACCACGTTGGCATACTGTTGAACAAAGTTTTCCTGTGAGCTGGTATCCAGGCCACCATTGTTCACCATATATTTACCATTAACGAACATCGCAGGCACGCCACGCAAATCCAGGTCAGCAGCGGCTTTCTCCTGCTGGGCGACCAGCGATTTCACCACGAAGCTGTTCCAGGCAGCATCATACTCTTCAGGCTTGATACCCGCAGCTTTCACAAATACCGCTTTCAGACTGGCCGGATCGGTGATGGTTTGTGTCTGCTGAACACCTTCAAAAATAGGGGCAGTGACTTTGTCTTCCACACCCAGCGCCATCGCCACAGCCCAGGCCTGCGTCACGGTTTTACCCATTTCGCCACCCAGGAACTCAACATGGTACTTGGTCACTTTTGTGTCAGCCGGCAGCGCTTTCTTCACGGCATCGCTTACATGCCAGACATGCTCGAACTGATAGCAATGTGGGCAGAAGAATGAGAAGAACTCGAGAACCTGAGGTTCGCCAGTCGCCGGTTTATCCAGCGTAACGTATTGCTGACCATCGGTAAATTGTGCGGCAGAAGCGCTGAATGCCAGAACCATACCAACGAGCGCAAACAAAATCTTTTTCATCGTCAAACTCTCTCCTGAATACATCTCAATAGGCGAACCAAAGGGTGATCACACCTGGAAAACAGGCGCAAGCTGGAGCGGGGGTTCCTGCAGCAGCTTGTTCTGTTCGTTAAAAGTGGAAATCTGTCGGCGCCAGAAATCCTCATCCGTCATCCACGGAAAACTGGCCGGGAAAGCCGGGTCTTGCCAGCGGCGGACAACCCACGAAAGATAATAAACCATCCGCATAGCACGTAAAGGCTCAATCAGTGACAATTCATGAGTGTCGAACTCACAAAATTCCTCGTAGGCCTCCAGCAAAATATCCCATTGCAGCCTTTGCTCCTGACGGTCACCATTAATCAGCATCCACAGGTCCTGCACTGCCGGGCCATTACGCGCATCGTCCAGGTCCACAAACAATGGACCGTCGCGCCATAAAATATTCCCCGGATGGCAGTCGCCGTGCAGTCGCAGAGGTTGCCACTGAGTATGCCAGCAGTTTTGTAAAGTTGTGCGCAGCCGGCCAATACTGGCCAGTAAATCGCTTTTTAGCTTAGACGGAACCAGCGGACTGTCTGTCAGAACCTGTAACGGCTCATCGATATACTCCTGTAAACCGATAGTGGGTCGGGCAGCAAACGTCTGGCGACGGCCAACCTGGTGAATGCGTCCGAGAAAACGGCCTACCCACTCCAGATGGTCATAATTATCGGTTTCATACTGACGTCCCCCCAGGCTGGGAAAGACGGCAAACCAGTAACCCTGATGCTGGTGAAGCGTTGAGCCCTGCAGGGTCAGAGGAGCAGCCAGCGGGATCTCATCGGCAAACAGTTCTGTGGCGAACTGATGCTCTTCTTCTATTTGCTCCTGCGACCAGCGCTGCGGTCGATAAAACTTGGCCACGTAGCGCCGTTTGTCATCATCAGAGAACTGATACACGCGATTTTCGTAACTGTTGAGCGCCGTCAGGCCAGATTCAACCCGCAGCCCGGTTTCCCACAGCGCATCAAGGATAGTATCTGGCGTGAGGGCGTGGAAGTTAAAGGCAGGTTCTTTCATCCGGGAGGCTCGCTGATCATCAGTAAAGAATAGGTGCAAGAATATCATTAAATGGTCTCAGCGACCGGGCGGCAGGCTGATTTAATCCTTAATCACTCCGCGCGCGCGCAAGAGTGCCGTCTTGAAATCATCCTCATAATCTTTCTTCAGACCCGGGATTTCAGCATTTTTGTCGCTGCCGCGCATCTTAAGATGATAGATCAGTACATCATCGGTTAATTCACTCACAGGCTGCTTAAAGCCGGCTTCATCGGCTAACTTCTGTAAAAATGCGACCAGATTCAAATCCGGATCCTGTTGCCAGGCCGGTTGCAGCAAGCTGATTAATTCGTTAAGGCGATGGCATTTCATGCTGTTGTCCCTGTATAAAGAAACCCTGAGTAAGCATAGGGTATAAAACAAATGAAGATCGACTCACCGCCAATCCCTGTAGCAATAACCGGTGTGATCCTGGCCGGCGGGCGAGGCAGTCGTATGGGTGGCGAAGATAAGGGACTCATACTGTGGCAGAACAGGCCGCTGTATCAACACGTTTTACAGCGTTTACAGCCCCAGGTCACTACTGTATGGATTAATGCCAACCGTAATATTGAGGTATATCAACAGAGTGGATTTCCGGTGATATCAGATACGTTGTCTGACTTCCCGGGTCCGTTAGCGGGCATGCTGACCGCCCTGCAACAGGCACAAACAGAATGGGTTATTTTTACGTCTTGCGATACGCCCAGCCTGCCTGCCGATCTGGTTCAGCATCTCTGGCAGCATAAAGAGGAGGCACGAGCAGTGTGGGCACGTACAGAAGATCGTGAGCATCCCACCCTGGCGCTGCTGCACCACAGTCTTGCGGGTTCACTGCAGCACTACCTGGCCGGTGGGGATCGTAAATTGTTGCTTTTTCTTCAGCAGGCAGGGGGACACAGTGTTTTATTTGCCCATGCAGAGTCTGCATTTCGCAATTTTAACCACCCGGAAGACCTTATTTAAGGTTTTATTTCGTGCAGTATCTTCAAAAATGCACTCTATGCGCAGTTTTGCGGCTTTTTTTCCCGGAGCCTGAACGCAAAAAACCCCGGCCTTTCGGTCGGGGTTATTGCTTTATTTGAT
>NZ_JACYMO010000012.1 GCF_014838825.1 Erwinia persicina
GCCAGATCGGCTGGCGGGTACGACGCTCTGCTGGCTTCGGCTTACAGCGTGGCCGTATCCGCCTTAGCCAGCGGACGCAGGCCGCGTCCGGTCAGGGTAAAATAGGAGATCACGGTAAAGGTGGTGGTGATCAGCCCCAGGATCAGGTAGGCCTGATGGAAGCCTACTGTGTCATACATTCTTCCCACCCAGGCGGAGAGCACCACGCCGGAGAGCTGTTTGGACAGGTTAAATCCAATCAGGAACAGAGTGGCCGACACCCGGGGATCGAAGACCGACGAGATATATTTAAAGGTGCCCACCAGCAGGAAAGGCAGCTCAAACATATGCAGCATTTTCAGCAGGATCACCTCGACGCCGCTGCTGGCGAATGAGGATCCGATAATCCTGACTGACATGATGGCTCCGGCCACGAGCAGGGCGTTTTTTGCCCCGATGCGGTTAATGATAAACGGTGCGCAGAACATGATACAGGCGTTGAGTAATTCCCCGCCGGTGGTGACGAACCCGAAGATCTCAGTACCCCGCTGGGGCGAAGAAAAGAATCCTTTAAAGAAGTTGGCAAACTGCTGATCGAAGACGTCATAGATGCTGGCGACACCGATGACGTATAACAGGAAGGCCCAGAAGCGCGGCATTTTTAGCAGTTCCAGCGCCATCGCCAGCGAGAACTCGCGCTGGTTTGCACCGAGTTTATTCAGCACCTGAGCCGTCTGATTCGGCTGCGGACGGGACACCACCAGCAATACCGCCAGCACTACCCCGAAACCTGAGGCGATCCAGAAGGTGATATTGGGGTTGATACTGAACAGCAGCCCGGTGATGGAGGCGCAAATAGCCCAGCCCACACAGCCCGACACCCTGACTTTGCCATATTCAAAGCGGTTGGTCCGGCTGACCCGCTCAATATAGGCTTCCACTGCCCCCGCGCCGCCGGAGAATACAAACCCCAGGTACAGCCCCCCCGCCAGCGCACCGGCATAAATATTGTACTGCAGCAAAGGCGCGAGAACGTAGATAAAGAACGGGGCGAACAAAATCAACAGCACGACTATCGCCCAGAGCAGATGCTTGCGCAGGCCCAGCTTGTCGGAGATCAAACCGAAAGCCACCTGGAAAACGATGGCAAATAAGGCGATAAAGGAAAACACCAGACCGGTTTCAGACTTGGTGAGGTGATTGACGTCCGAAAGCCATATCGGGAAGAAGGGAAAATAAGCCGACATGATGAAATAGTAAAAGAAGAAAAACAGCATAAAATAGATAAAGTTATGCCGTTCCTGCGTAGAAAGCTGCGTCATTTTCATAGTGTCACCTGGATTATTATTCTGTCATGGGGATGAAACGCCCCGTCCACGCTTCCTGATGTTGAATAGCACCACTGCATTTTCTGCCCCCCGGGGGGGTGCCGGGTAGCCGGAACACCGCGTTCTTCCGTGTTCCAGTCCTGCCCGCCCAAAATGTATAGCGCCATACATTTAAACTGGAGTAAAAACGATATCAGTCAGTATGAGCAATGCTTTTGACCGGTATTTTTGAGCCAAATCACGCTAATAGCTGATTATTTCATGTAATGTCTTACGCATGACATTTATTATCTATTTAATACATTTTCCGACAAGAAGTGTTTATGACCAGGAAAAATAATGAATAAACGGCAGGCAACACTGGAAGATGTAGCCAAAGCGGCGGGCGTCTCCCAGCAGACGGTGTCACGGGTGCTGAATAACCCTGACATTGTCTCTGAGCGGACGTGCAACAAAGTGCTCAGCGCCATGAATACGCTGAATTATGTCCCTAACCGCTCGGCGCAGATTCTGGCGGGCAAGACCCTGCCCACGTTTGGCCTGCTCACCACCTCTCTGGCCCTGCATGCTCCGTCGCAGATAGCGTCATCCTTTAAACACCATGCGGAAAAGGTGGGGTATCAGGTGGCCATCTCAATGTTGAAAGACGGGCAGCTGAATGATCTGCAGACCGCGCTAAGTGAGTTCAGCGCGCAGAAGATCAACAGCGTAGTGATGAGCCTGCCGCTGGAAAAAACCGAGGCGGAAACGCTGGCACAGGATAATCCGCATATGCAGCTGCTGTTCCTCGACGTGCCTCCCACTGCCGGCGTCTGTCATCTCGGCTTTCTGCACAACGACGGAACAGCCAGCAGCGTCAATCTTCTGCTCAGTCTGGGTCATGAAAAATTTGGCCTGCTGGCCGGACCTGAGAGCTCCATTTCCGCGCGGCTTCGCCTGGCCTGCTGGCGCGACGCGCTCTGCAAGGCCGGCGTCCTGGAGCGGGACGTCGAATACGGCGACTGGAGCGCCAGCAGCGGCTGGGTAAAAACCATCGAATTATTCAGCCGCCATCCTGACATCACTGCGATGCTGGTGGCCAGCGATCAGATGGCCTTAGGGGTCATCAGCGCGCTGCGGCACCTCAACCGGCGTGTCCCTCAGGATGTGTCCGTTATCGGCTATGACGATACGCCCGACAGTCAGTATTTCCACCCGGCTCTGACCACGGTCAGGCAGGACTTTGACCTTATCGGTCAACGAGCCGTCACTCATCTGTTAAACAGGATGAACTCCCCGCAGGCCGTCTTTACCGACCTGCTTCCTACCACCCTGATGATCAGGGAGTCCACCGCCCAACCGACGGTTACAGGGGAGGAGGATCCGCTGATCCGGCAGCTTAAGGCACTGGTTCAGCAGCTTTAATGCCATACCGGGGGGAGGCAGGGAGTCACCAATTATCGCTGGCTGGTGACCAGCGGATGAGCAGTGTTGCAAGCGAACTTAAAAAATGAGGTGGGTTGGCTGTCGCTTTCCTGAGCGGAATATGCCTGTCAGTAAAATACAGGCCTAAAATCAACCTGACACTAAATACCAGCAGTCGCGGCATTGACGGTCACCTGAATGAAGACAACAGCGTTATTTTAAAGCGGCTCTATGGGGTGAACGATGCGCAGAAAGGAACGGAATGGATGGAAAAAAACCTGTCGCAATACACGATGGGTGTAATAAAAGATGGAAACAGTAAAACAGTCACGCCTGTCGTTCAGGCAACTCGTAAAAAACGGGGGAGAACGGAAAAATATGACGTCAAAGCGACAATATATATGAATTTTTCCTGAGCGGTTTGCTCACTGCCCATTCCCGTTACTCTCATCCAGCTGTCAGTAAGGTCTTCCTCTCCTTGCATCTTCCCTGAAGAGACCTTATTGGCTTACATTAAAACAGGACGTCACGCCCGCTGTTGAACACGGGTTTTACAAGAAATTGAGATGACAAATTCAAGCTCATCGCGCAGGGAAATAAGATCCCTGAAGTAGCATTGCGAAACATTATAACCGTAACGCCCGGTATCGGAGGCGTGATTATGCAGACATTCAGACACTTTCCCGTAGATATAACGAAGAGAAGGCGTATCAAGTACTTCATCGTCACAGACATAATTGAGAAAGGAGATAATTTTGGCGCACTCATCAAAGCCATACAGCCTTATCCTGTCCAGGATATGATTTTTGTGCAGCTTTCTGCTGATTTTTTCGTATGTAAATGTCGGTAACAGCGTCATGGCGACAGACCTCACGATTGTTATACTTTTGGGCAACCTCCGGTATGACTGTCACGGGTTGCCCGTCTGCAAAAACGATAACAAACCAGGGCTGAATGCAGTGCAAAATATTCAATGCACTCCAGTATATAAACGATTAATCCAAATTTATTAATATAAACAGAATATGATACCACAAAACATCACTGTCTGACGGTGACAATCTGAGTAGTGGCGCTGTCCCTCTCGCCCGCCGGCATCAGTATTTGACGCACATAAAAAGATTGGAATAGGGCCCACCAATCAACACGGCGTCATCGCGTATAATTCTGTCATTCAGAAAGACGTGATGATCGTCACCCGATATCTCACCTAATAACTGATAAAAACTCCCCTCAGGCGTATCATCCGTAGGTCCTGGTCTGATATGCCTGACGGTATATTCATAACCGTTGAGATCATCTACGTTAGCGGTATCAAGGATAATCTCCCTGGATAACGTCGACAGGCCTTGATCACTTTCTGCGGTTCCTTTAATCAGCATCACGGCCCCTTCCTTGTTGCGCTGAAAATTGATTACGGCATCAATAAGCAGCGTCTGTGAAGCATTTATGCCCAGGTCCATTCTGACATACGACAGGCATCGGACTTCAGTCACTGCCTGCTCACGATAGTATCGGGATAAGAAAAACGAGGCGATGGCGATAGCCACAATGAAAATGAATGTGATGATAAGGTTAGCCCCCCTCATTCCACTCTCCAGTTACGGTAATAATAGTTATCACAGGAGATTAATCTTTTATTATCTCCCCGGATGCAAAAAGCTAAAAATGTTCTGCCCAAATCCGGGCCTGCATTTGATTTATTAAATCCAAAATACAGGGTGCGGTCTTTGCCGCAGACCAGTTTATTTTCAACCATGATTTCCCGGACCTGACCGTAAATAAACTTACTGTCCGCGGGAGTGAAATGCCCGAGTAAACCAATCTGGCATCCATCGTACGTGACAACGTTCAGCGACTGTTTATTACTGTCGGCGTGATAAAAATAAAGGACCGGGACCAGTCCGGCGATAAGACAAAGCAACAGCGATATCATATAACGCCGCAGGGGGTATGCCGTTCGCACTCCGCTGGCGGAGGGATGCGTCAGCTCAAACGCTTCTGTCGTTACAGCAGGGCTCGTATCTTGAGTACATTCTGAAACCCGCACATCAGGATTCAGCCTTACTCCCACCCTGGGGATGGTGATAATCAGGTCATTCAGACCAAATTGGGCAAACAAACGTCTCAGCAGGCTGATGTATTGATTGAGGGTATGACCCGAACTGTTGATACCGTGACTCTGCCATAACGTATCAATGATGCTGTCCCTGGATAAAATCTCTGATTTGGATTTGAGCATCAGCTCCAGCAACACTGACTGCGACAGGGTCAGTGAAATACTTTCATGGGTCTCTGTCTGGGTCAGGGTGTTCAAATCTGCGTTAAAAAGCACGATATCGTCGATATTATAATTCATAGCAGATCGTCAGTTTCCCGGCAAAAGGTGCCCGATCGGGCATATGTGATGATAGCACGGTAAACGTAAACAGGTTGATGAGAAGGTTACCCCCCGCGTTTAAAAAGGGTTCTTACATTGTGAAATCATCGCCTCTATTGACCGTTCAATCTCAGGCTCATCCGGGCCATAGTAGAAATCAACGCTGGTCTGCTTTTTACCAAAAGGCGAGGCATCCAGCCATGCCACCGTTTCATAATTTTTATCCAGCAGATTGTAGCGCTCTGTTCCTCCCGGTAAGGGATCGTCTTTCTCCATGCTCAAATGCTGGCGGTATGCCGCCTGGTAAAGACAGTCAGTCCCGACATGCCTGTGAGCATTTAAATACGCTGTTTTCACTTTTGGGTGCATGCCAACGCGGCCCATATCAACACAGCCACACAGGGCTAATGCGGTTAATACCATGGCAATTTTTTTCACTGTAACCTCTTCTCAACGTGGTTAAAAGATACCTCTCACTGCACTTCCGCCGCCGCTGTCTTAAACCCCACCGTATAAAATTCACCAGCAGGCGCAGGCATTTTCGATAACCGTTAACGGATTAAGCTGCACTTTACACAGAAAAATCTTAACGTAAAAGGTTTATTAAACTGAAAACTCTTTGTTTATTTATCACTGTCATTTTCATTTATCTATCCGGCAGGTCATCGTTCAATTTTCAACAACATGAATACTAATCCGTTACAAACAACGACTCTTCTATATATAAGATATTTAGGATTGAGGTGCTAGCCTTATCCGCGTCTGAAATGTCTTTTTCTTTACGCGAAAATGCCTGTAACTTTGTTTTTAAAAAAGGTAAACGCAGAGTTTTTCTGATAAGCAGACTAACTGGCATAAACGCGTTTCCACGGTCCGGTTTTTGCCCTCATGGCATAATCTTTCTCCGACGGCTTGCCTTATCTTTCCAACGAAGAAAATAAGACAAGCTGTTATTTTTAGGGCGATATTACCCCGCCCCTGCCAGAGACGGATAACCTCGTTAACAGAGAAAACTATGTACCGAAATAAAAGAGAACTGCTCGCCGATATCATGCTCGGTGAAGCCGTACTTAAACTGCTGCTGGACGGCGACGCAATCAGTTCTTCGACACTGATCCAGGCGCTGGCAGGCATGGCGGCCAGTGAGAAAGACTCACAGCGCCAGCGGGCATGTCTTAGGGCGATTAGCAATACGTGCAGCAGCCAGAGAGAAATGGCTGACGTGGCCGATGGACTCGCTGACTCATTGAGCGGTGGGCCATCAACGTTAATGGCGGGTAAACACCAGACGCCGGACTGGCGGTCGGGCTCATTATCCTCATCCGATAAGTGGCACTGACCGTCGGGTCCGTGTCCCCGGTTTATCTCTGCCGGCTCCCTCTTTTTTATCGTTAACGCTGTAAATTGGACTGGAAAACCTTATGAAAAATACCCTACCGGCTGAACCGTCCCGCAGGAATATCCTGAAGAAAGTTCTGGCTGTTTCGGCACTTTCCGTCACCGGGATCGGGACATTATCGCTGCCAACCCTCTCTTTTGCGGCATCACTCAGCAAAGAAGAGCGCGATCGTATGACGCCGGATGCCGTCATCGAACGCTTTAAACAAGGCAATCTGCGCTTTCGGGAAAACCGTCCGGCAAAGCATGATTACCTGGTACAGAAGCGCAGCACTATCGCGGGTCAGTACCCTGCAGCGGTAATACTGAGCTGCATTGATTCACGCGCCCCAGCGGAGATCGTCCTGGATGCGGGGATAGGCGAAACATTTAATTCCCGGGTTGCAGGTAATATCAGTAATCGCGATATTCTGGGCAGCATGGAGTTTGCCTGTGCGGTTGCCGGCGCGAAGGTCGTGCTGGTGATGGGGCATACCCGCTGTGGTGCAGTACGTGGGGCGATTGATAATGCTGAACTGGGTAATCTGACGGGACTGCTGAATGAAATTAAACCTGCAATTGAAAAAACCGAGTATCCAGGAGAACGTACGGGAAATAACTACGACTTTGTCGATGCGGTGGCAAGGAAAAACGTCGAGCTCACCATCGCCAATATCCGTAATAACAGCCCGGTGCTAAAAGATCTGGAACGTCAGAAAAAAATTAAAATCATTGGCAGTATGTATCATCTTACTGGCGGTAAGGTTGATTTTTTTGACGTATAACCGGAAAAAGATATGACAGTGGAAAGTGGTGAGTATGAAATAATTTCTCTTGCCCTTTTACGTTAATATTTTACAGGGTTATAAAATATTTCAGTTGAGAGTGTCTCTGTCTCTCATCTGGAAATACTCACTATCACAATTACCTTAAAACCCAGGATGACCTGGTATTTCAGGAGCTGACATGCACACTTTAATTAAGAAGCTGGCATTATTTATTATTCCTTTTGTATTATCAACGAATCTGACGCATTCTGCCGAATTATCAAATTCTTTGAAAATAGATGCTTTTCAACAGGAGACCGGTGCTTATACCGTAGACGGCAAGCCGGATAAATACATCACCCTGGTCTGGATTGATGTACGTAACGACAGCAATCAACGTTTTGAATTTGGGAAAGGCTGTTTCGTTTTATTCGCTAAAAATGGGCAGTCAGTGGTTTCCCAGGGCGCCAGCCCGGAAATTTCAAAAATCATAGCGGATGGACTCACCCCGGGTGCCAGTGTCGCCGGGAATATCATCTTCGAGCACAATTTCAGTGATATGTCTGAGATGCGCTATGTGAAGTGGTCAAACGATCCCTGCCAGACAGGCACCCGTACCAGCCTGTTGCTGCATAAATAAAAACCTGGCCATTAATCACGAATTTCAATTTTTTCATCGCTGACGCCGGGCCCTGCGTACAGGCGTCAGCGTCAGCGTCAGCAATGAAAGAGACGTTGCGCCGTCATTTAATACCCTGTTCAACCATCGCCCTGCGGACGCACAAACCCGGCAGCCCCAGATAATCCGTCATTTTTAAAACAAATAAGCCTGCGATGACACGTGGAAGAGAATGATAATGAACAACTGCAATGATATTTTCATCTTTGGCGATGAACAGGTTTTTTTTCCTAAGTTCAGAAAACTGCTGAGTTTGAAACCTGCGGCCAGAGGGACAGGCAGGATCCTTCAGCTCAGGCAGACCACCGCGCGAGTATTATTTGTTATTTTGAAATCAGGTGATAAAGAATATGTCCCGGATGATAAAATCCTGTACGAAGTTTGGGATACTCATGGATTAAGTTCATCGAGCCAGGCACTGTACCGTAGCGTAAACATGATTAATAAAAAAATCATTGAGATGTCCGGACGAAAAGAGGGGGAGTGCATCAAACGGGTTTACCGGCGCGGATACCGGATTGAAGACGTTAAGAGGCTGTCTGATTGCCACTTTTGCGCCTTTTTCATTAATGGCGTTGATAAAAAGAGATATGAAAACGGTTCGCTGAAAAGCTGTCACTCCGCCTCTTCACCTTGCCCTCGCTGATTCGTTATCCACATCAGACAGACCTTGCCGGGCAGTTATCCCCCATGACGGAGCACGGCGCACACGGCCAGGAACGGTATGGCCCTCTCCGGACGTGATACAACAGATCCCGAGGTAAGGCAGACGCCACCGTCACAGGCAGTAAGGTGGGTTCTGACACCCGCCAGGCCCACGCTACATCACAACGCATTAATTTTAATCAGTTTTTATCAAAAAACATAAAACACTGCCCCTTTTTGCTTCACATTTTACGGGATTAAAAACCGATAAAACTTTAATATTTAGATTTTAATCCCATTTCGCATAAGAAAATTGGAATTTAAATCCAAAAAATTGTTTTATTAGTCTTGTTAAATGCTGTTAATGAACTGGCCAATGATACGTTTATTATCTTTGATAACATGCCGTTCAAAGAGGTGTGGAGATTAAAAAGTTTGGAAAGTGAAGAAAAAGGAATGTACCTGATAAATGACAAGGTGCTTTTTATCCCCAAAGAAAGAGTACTTGTTAATTACGCTCTGAAGAACAACCGAAAACACAACGTCATCAAACTACGGAAAACGGTCAGCCGGCTTCTTTACCTTCTTCTGAATAACTTTGAAGAAGATTACGTCAGCGCTGATTATATTTTATATGAAGTGTGGGACAGCTATGGATTAAGCTCATCTGAACAGGCTTTAAGGCGGAGCATCAATCGTGTCAATACCATTCTTCGTGAGATGGACGTGGACGAGAATGCGATCTTAAAGGTTGACCGGAGAGGCTATAAGATTAATAACGTTAAAAAAATCTTCCCGTGTATTTTATGTGAGCTCTATGCAAAGTGCAAAGCACTATAACTTTTCGCCTGTCTGCCCTGATAAGATGAACGCCCGTCATCCTACATAATTAATGTTCGATTAGTGTTAACGACGATATCCTCCCTGACGTCTGTCGCAGGCTCCCCCCTCAGGGCCTGGTTATTTCTTCTGCTATTGTTCCCCTTTATCCCGCCATTCCCCCCTTGAGCGGCAGGTCGTTCAGCCTGCCTGCTGCCTTGCAGCTGCCGGTTCTGCACCCCACGTACTTCCTTTTTATTATCGTGTTGCGCTTATCCTGCTTGCAGAGTCGCTATTCTGAAGTCTGAAGCTTCGGCTTTATGAACAGCCTGACGTGATCCACTGCGTGCATCTACCGGAAAGAACAGGACATTATTACGAACTGTTGTTTGATTTTTTTTCATTTAAAAACAACCCTATCGTTCATCTTTTTTACAAATCCCACACAAAAAGTATAATATCCTGCCGTTTTATACACCTGCAACACTTAAGAAACATCTCACCCTAAACGAAACACCCAGCACATAAAACTGAAAAGCTAGATTACTGCAGCCTTTACAACCAAAATAATCACAACTATCAGACCAGACAGACAACTTTTCTTTTGACTACGCATTTTCACGTAATTTCATAAGATGCACGGGTGATACATGCTAAGGCCTGAGAGAGAGAGCTGTTAACAGAAATTACCCTCCCATTCTCAAACGGGTATTTTATTTTTATTTTCTCCTGGCATCTTCTTATGAAGAGACAGTGTTAAAAAGTCATTGACTGGATCACCTGATCTTTTCCCGGATTGATAAGAAAGAAACCAAGGGTGGAGGGCAATACATATTTAATCGTATTCCCACCCCGTTAAATGTGCTACCTGACGTGGCAAATATCGTAATAATACCATTATGGAATAAAGACAATGAACGTTAAAAAGAATACTAAAACTCTGCTGGCGCTGGTTATTACCTCGCTGATGCCAGTCAGTTCAGTTATCGCCGCAGGGACAAGCGGTGGTACGGTCAATTTTAATGGCAGCGTCGTGACGTCTGCCTGTGCTATTGGCGCAAAAAGCGCCGTTATCGATGTGCCAATGGGTGAGGTCCGAACCGCTGCACTCGCGGCAGCGGGCAGTGAAGCCAGCACGGCAAAATCGTTCGAGATTACGCTGGAAGATTGCGAAATCGCTGATACCTCGGCTTCAACCCCGGATGCTCCGATTGCGGCCACTGCCGTGTCAGTCACCTTCAGCGGTACACCCGACGGCACGGACCCCAACAGCCTCGCCGTGGGCGCAAACGGAGGCAGCGCTGCCGCGCAAAACGTCGCAATACGTCTTTATGACGCGCAGGGCAATGTGGTGAAGCTGGGTGAAGCGGCAGAAGCCATTCCGATTCGTAAAGGCTCAAACACCCTCAGTTACAGCGCAAAATATTATTCACCCAAAGGCAGCGCCACGGCCGGTGATGCCAGTGCCGTCGCGACCTATACCATTACCTATTCATAAGTCGCAGGCCCGGTCTGCGACCGGGTCTTCTTTCACGTTAAGGAGAAACCAGTGCGTGCAAAAATAGGGATTTTTCTGGCTTGTGCGCTGTGCTCATTAGCCGTTCACGCCGGAGGCGTGGGGTTGGGCGCAACCAGAATGATCTATTCCAGCTCAACATCGCAATCCATGCTTCAGGTCAGAAATACCCATACTGAAGCCTCCTTTTTGATTCAGTCATGGATTGAAAATGACCGGGGTGAACGGACGAACGATTTTGTGATTACGCCCCCCTTGTATGTGCTGAAACCCGCCAGTGAAAGCGTGGTTAAAATCCTTTTTAGCGGCAATGCTTTACCGCAGGATCGTGAAACCCTTTACTGGATGACGGTGAAAGCCATTCCCCAGCAGAATAAAGAGAGTGCGGGTAATTCACTGCAGTTTGCCTCCGCGAACCGAATCAAAATTTTTTATCGCCCTGTGGGACTCCACGGCGAAGCCGGGGAGGCAGGCAGGAAAATTACCGGCCGTTTTCATGCAGGCAATATCACGCTGACGAACCCAACGCCTTATTACATCACCACGATCAATGTGAGTGTTGACGGTAAAGCTATGCAGCAGGTCATGATACCGCCAAAAGGCGGCGTTACGCTGTCAGAATCATTTAATGGTGCAAAGAACTTCAGTTATCAGACCATTAATGATTACGGCGCATGGACGCCTGTCACTCTATTGCCTTTACATCAATAAGCGACACCGTGAAATTACGAACGCTGTGTGTTCTGGTTATTTACCAGCTTGGCAGGCAAGCCATCGCCGCAGAAAACGCGTTGCAATTTAATCCGGCTTTTCTCAGTGGCGAAAATCCAAACACTGCCGATCTGTCATGGATCAACGCAGGCAGTGCTTTACCCCCTGGTGAATATAATCTGAACGTTTCTGCGAATAATAATTATGCCTTCACCGGGGATATCGCATTCAGGGTTGACGGCAGAGGCATCGGCGATGCCCAGCCATGCCTGACGGAGAAGCAAATTTCCGCGCTGGGTGTCGATATCCGTCAGGCTAAAGGCGGCAAACTACCGTTAGTCAGCCCCTGCTATTTTCCTGGAGAGCTTTTTGATGACACTCACTTTAGCCTCGACCAGCAAACGTTGAGCCTCAATTTCACCTTTCCCCAGCGAGCAATGCGCACGCTGCCGCGCGGCTTCGTCAACCCGGACAGCTGGGAATATGGTATTACGTCGGCATGGGTGAACTACGTCATTAACGGGTCGAATTCCGAATATCGGGGTAGCGAGCGCACGCGTGAACAGCAGCTCTTCATGAGTTTAAATAGCGGCGTTAACCTCGGCGCATGGCGACTGCGCGATTACACGACGTGGGCAAAGGACAGCAACGAACTCACACACGTACAAACCTGGCTGCAGCGGGATATACCCGCTCTCCGGGCTCAGATTTATGCCGGAGAAACCTATTCCTCTTCGCAGATTTTTGATGCCGTTGGCTTACGCGGTGTCGCGTTAAAAACCGATGATAATATGCTGCCGGCAAGCCTGAGCGGATACGCTCCGGAGGTGCGCGGCATCGCACGCAGCAACGCCACGGTCACGGTGCGCCAGAACGGCAACATAATCTATCAGACCTCCGTGCCGCCGGGAGAATTTGTCTTGAAGGATCTCTATCCCACCTCAACGGGTGGTGACCTCGACGTAACGATTAATGAAAGCGACGGCGGGATCACCCGCTACACGCAGCCTTTTGCCAGCGTACCGAACCTGGTACGTAACGGACAGGTGCAGTATGCCTTTGGGGCAGGCCGTTACAGGCCCGGTACTCAGCAGAACGCGCCTGCTTTTGCCCAGGGGGAATTTTTTTATGGCTGGCGATACGGGCTCACTTTTTACGGCGGAGCGCAGGTTGCGGATCAGTACAACGCGATAGCGACCGGCATCGGGCAAAACATCGGCAGATTTGGCGCATACTCGCTGGATATCACTCATGCCCGCAGCGAGCTGGCGGATGAGCGACATTACGCCGGTAATTCTGTCCGCCTGCGCTACAGTAAGCTGCTGAACGACTACGGTACCCGCCTGAACTTCTTCTCGCTGCGCTACTCCACGAAAGGGTTCTATACCCTGTCTGACACCACCTATAAAGTCATGTCCGGGAGCGGGACGGAAAACAGTACCGCGAGAGACACGACCAGCACCTCTGATTATCAGAGTGCCTACAACCTGCGCCTGACGCGTAAAGCGAAGAACCAGGTGTTATTAATGCAGCCGCTGGGTGAGCTGGGTTCGCTGTCGCTCTCCTGGGATCAACAAACCTACTGGAATACGCCTAACACCACGCAGAGTATGCAGCTGGCCTGGAACGCGACGTTCCATCGGGTCTCCGTCGGTGTGAGCGTGCAGCGCAGCACCAGCATCTACGATAACGAGAAAGATAACATTCTGGCGATGTCCGTTTCTGTGCCCTTAGGCAGTCCGGCCCACTCTACGCGCGTGCGCTTCGCCACGACACAGGCCAATTCGACCGGGGCCACCCATAGCGCAGGGGTCAGTGGCTATGTGCCGGGGAATGAGAATCTGTTCTACAGCGTGAATCAGCGTTACAGCCAGCAGCAGCAGTACGGCGGCGATGCCGCACTGCAATATGACGGTCAGTGGGGCGATTACAACGTCGGCTACAGCTATGGTCAGGACTCAAAAACCGTTAACTATGGCATCAACGGGGCCGTGGTGCTGCATGAAGATGGCCTGACGCTGAGCCAGCCGCTCGGAAATACCAATATTCTGGTGAAAGCCACAGGCGCCAGCCAGGTGGCAATACTCAATCAGAAGGGCATAAAAACCGACAGTCGCGGCTATGCCGTGATCCCTTACGCTACCCCGTATCGGGTGAACCAGGTTGCGCTGGATGTCACGACAGCGGGCAGTGACGTTGAGGTGGAAAATGCCATCGTCAACACCACACCGGCTGAAGGCGCGATGGTGCGCGCGACGATCACAACCCATCAGGGCGCGAAAGTGATGTTTATCGTTCGGCATCGTCAGGATGTGCTGCCTTTCGGCACCCTCGTCTCCTTTGCCGAGGGCAACACCAGCAGCATTGTCGGCGATGGCGGCAGTCTGTATTTCTCAGGCTTAACCCCGCAGGGAACGCTGCAGGCTGCCTGGGGACACGGGCACGACCGGCAGTGCACTATCCGCTACCGGCTGACTCAACAGAACTATAACCCCCATACGGGGCTATATGCGCAGGAGGTGCTATGCGAGTAAGCCTTCGTCTGGCCGCTCTTGTGCTTTTGCTGACCGGTATGCGCCCAGCCCAGGGATATGACGTCCTGGTCTCGGTAACAGGCACCCTGATTGGTAATACCTGTGTGGCCGCCGCCGATTCGCTGGTGAAGAACGTCCCGCTCGGCACCATTGGCATTAAGCAGTTCAGCAGGGCAGGGGCCGTCAGCAATATCAAAACCCCTTTTACGCTAAAGCTGGAAGAGTGTGGCCCCACCTTTGCCGGCGTCAGGATCACCTTCAGTGGTACCCCGGACAGTGTATCGCCACAGTTCATCAAGGTGGCGGAACCCGGGGCGACGGGCGTGGCGGTACAGATCCTCGATGCTACAGGCTCACCGATCCCGCTCAACACTCAGACCAAAGCCTATGGCACTGAGGGAAGTGACAGCGTTGAGATGACCTTTTATGCCCGATTGATTGCGACGGGCGATGCTGTCAGCGTCGGCCCGGTGTCGGCCATTGCCACCTGGACTACGGAGTATCAGTAATGCGTCACCGGATAGTGATCGGCTGTCTGCTTTTCGCCCACAACGCCTGTGCGCTGGACTGGAAATCAGACATTACCATTTCCCCCCCGCCCATGACCTACAAAGGCCCGGCAGATTCCGTTACGCCGGGTCAGATTATTGGCAATGCCTGGAGCGCTTCGGCCACTGTTCAGGAGGTTTTCTGGTGCGGATGGATAGCCACCTGCAACAAAGGGACGATGGAGCCTGGCAGCGGTGCGATATCCACCGGCATGACGGTGGCAATAGATGGCGCAAATTATGCCATTTTCGAAACCGGCGTGCCGGGTGTCGGCTTCGTTATCGGTCTTCGTGATTTTAACGGCACAACCTATATTCCGCTGCAAACCGGTGTGATTCAGACGTATCCCGCGCAAGGAACCAGTGCCGTGGCAACGGATTTAGGCTGGTCAGCAAAGGTGACTTTTGTGAAAACCAACAAGACGCTGAAATCGGGCACCTATCAAACGGCGAGTATCGATGCCGCGATCCTGACGGCGTATAACAACGAAACAAAAACCGCCAGAGTCAGAATCAACCCGACCACTATTACTGTGACCGCCAGCGGATGTACGGTCAGCACAACACAGGCAGACGTCAAACTGGGCACCCTGGATGTCCGCACCCTGCCCAGCCCAGGCAGCGTTTCCGCCTCCGGTACGTTCAACGTGAGCCTGACCTGTGATGAGAAAGTGGCGGTGAATGCGGTCATGACCGATCAGACCACGCCGGCGAATACCTCTTCGGTGGTCACGCTGACAGGCGATTCGACGGCATCCGGCGTCGGCGTACAGTTTTTCTACAATGGTACCGGCCCGCTGATGATGGGGCCTGATAACACCAGCGAAGGCACAACTAACCAGTTTTATATTAAAACAACCACGTCGGCGCAGACGCTGACACTGCCGTTTCAGGCCAGGTTCGTGCGCACCGGGGATCTGACACCCGGCACGGCAAAGGCCTTAGCGAGCATTACCTTTTCCTATCAGTGAACCTGCCTGGGCATAAACGGCCAGGGCGGGAGCCGGTTTTATGAGATTTTACGCTACCACTTTGGCTTAACTCATCGGGTTTGTTCTATGCTTTTTATCGTCACGTCCTTTTCCCCCCTTCCTGGAGGAGCAGCGCATGAGAGCATTAACCTATCACGGACCGCATAAGGTCAGCGTCGACAACGTTCCGGACCCGGCCCTGCAGGCAGCGGATGACATTATTCTTCGCGTCACGGCAACGGCAATCTGCGGTTCGGACCTGCATCTTTACCGGGGAAAAATACCCGGCACGCATCACGGCGACATATTTGGCCATGAGTTTATGGGTGAGGTGGTGGACGCCGGCAAAGAGGTCAGCGCGGTGGCGAAGGGCGATCGCGTGGTGATCCCGTTTGTGATCGCCTGTGGCGACTGTTTTTTCTGCCATCTGCACAAGTATGCCGCCTGCGAGAATACCAACAGCGGGAGAGGCGCCATCCTGAACCGAAAAGGCATCACGCCTCCGGCGGCCCTGTTCGGCTACAGCGATCTCTACGGGGGCATTCCCGGCGGACAGGCTGAATATGTTCGGGTCCCCAAAGCCAATACTGGCTCCTTCCGGGTTCCCTCAACGCTGCCGGATGAAAAAGTCCTTTTTCTTTCAGATATCTTACCCACCGCATGGCAGGCGGTGAAGAATGCCGAGATCACCCGGGGTTCCAGCGTTGCCATTTACGGTGCCGGCCCGGTAGGGTTACTCAGTGCCGCCTGCGCCCGGCACGAAGGGGCGGAACAGATCTTTATGGTCGATCATAATGATTACCGTCTGGCCTTTGCCCGTGAGCGCTATGGCGTTATCCCGATTAACTTTGATGAAAATGACGATCCTGCCGCACTGATTATTGAAAACACGGCGGGCCACCGCGGTGTGGACGCCGTCATTGATGCCGTGGGCTTTGAAGCCAAAGGCAGCCTGACCGAAACCGTGCTGACCACGCTGAAAATTGAGGGAAGCAGCGGCAAGGCGCTGCGGCAGTGTATTGCTGCCGTGCGGCGCGGTGGGGTGGTCAGCGTCCCCGGCGTTTACGCTGGCTTCATCCACAGCTTTATGTTTGGTGATGCGTTTGATAAGGGCCTGACGTTTAAGATGGGGCAGACCCATGTTCACGCCTGGCTGCCGGACCTGCTCTCCCTTATCGAAAAGGGCCACCTGAAGCCTGAAGAGATTGTCACCCACCATATGCCGCTGGAAGATGCTGCGAAAGGATACGAAATTTTTGAAAAACGCGAGGAGGAGTGCCGGAAGGTGATCCTGGTGCCGGGGATGGCCGCGCGCTAACGTCTCCCGGGGGCAGAAGACCGCCCCCGTCCCTTACCCGGGCAAGCTCCGTTCTGCATGTCCCGGCAGTGGGGAACACCCGCAACGGAGAACTTTCTGCTGAGGCTTATTGAATGTGTTTCCACAGTAACTGGGCAATGCTGATGGCGGCTAAAAAGGTGACAACCGGCCCGATAATCCTGTTTGATCCCTCAAGGTTGATCAAAAAGAAAATGCCAACGGCTATCAAAGGTAGCGACGTCAGCATAAACAGGGCGGAAAATTTTACCTTCTTCGCGGTAGAACTGGGAGCGTGAGGCATGATGTTTATCTTCGTTATTAACAGGTTGTGCCGCACATTTTACTTTTCAAAACAGAATAATACTATGTGCCATTTTGCAGAAATACCAGCGGTGCTGAAGACGATTGCCGCTGGCAAAAGGTCTGTAAAATCGTAGAGACAAAAGGAATGATTCTTCAGAGTGAAGCCTCATTAACTAATGTGAGATAGCGGGAGCCAGATATGTTTTTGCCGCTAACCACACAGACAACTTTTCGCCCGCTCAGTTCTTTTGCATAACGAAGGACCGCCGCAACGGCGGGTACTCCTGAAGGCTCGACAACATGGCTATGTAGATTAAGCATTAACAGCATCGCTGCTTTAATTTCGGCTTCCGAAACGAGAAGGACACGATCGACGCGGTCGCGTATAAGTGGCCAGGTCATCGTTTCAGGTTCTATATAGCCACTGATACCTTCGGCGATTGACGACGTAATTTCCACAGGGATCGTTTCGCCAGCATCTTTCCAACGCGCAAATGTCGGGCTCGCTTCACTTTGTATTGCCCATACTTCGGCTGCAGGGTTTATGGCTTTGATGGCCGTTGCAATACCGGAGGCCAGGCCGCCGCCGCCAATGTTAACCAGAATAACGTCAGCGTCTGCCCAGTCTTCCATAATTTCCAGACCGACAGTGCCGCCCCCGGCAATCATCTTTTCATTATTATAGGCGGAGACGAATAGTGCGCCTGACTGTTGCGCTGCGATAATGGCAGCCTGTCTCGCATCTTCAATATTTTCAAAAAACGTAACCTGAGCACCATAACTTTTCATCGCCGAGACCTTAATGGGGTCTGCTGACAGCGGCAAGAATATGGATACGGGTATGCCTGCTACCTGTCCCGCACAAGCAAGCCCTAAGCCATGGTTCCCCGCCGTCGGGGCGATGACGCCGGCACGTTGCTGGTCTGCGCTGAGACAGGCAAGAACGTTTGCGGCGCCTCTCAGCTTAAAGCTACCGGTATGTTGGAGATTTTCCATCTTGAGCCTGACCTCCGTCCCGACAAGGGCAGACAGCGCGAACGAAGGCACCAGCGGAGTTCTGCATACTGTTGTCTTAATTAGCCGGGAAGCTGCGTAAATATCTTTCAACGTGACACTGCCCATTGGCCTTAGTGTGTGGTTTGTCATAGTATGCCCGTGAAGTTATATAAGACATTAACTATATAGGTAATTGGCTATATGAACAACTCAAAGACATCCATGGCCGATATCTTTCGCGCCCTCGGTAATGAGCACCGGCTCGTGATTGTCGAATGGCTGTCCGATCCAAGGTCACATTTTCCTGAGCAGCAGGACGGCGATCTGGTTAAAGATGGTGTATGTGTCGGGTTTATCACTGAAAAAATTGGGTTAAGTCAGCCCACCGTGACAGGCCATCTACAAAATCTAGCTAAAGCCGGAATTGTGACCTCGAAACGTATCAAAAACTGGGTATTCTATAAACTTGATCGCCAAAGGATGGATGAAGCAACGGCAATGCTGTCGGAATATGGGAAGCTGGCGACTCGCCGCTTATAGCGGACGATGTCTGGGCCAGCCTTCATTCTCTGCATAATATCGCCAGATATTATCTGGTTCACAGCCTGCAAAGACTCAATACTTTCACCTCTGGAGATGAATGACAGGTCAGGAAAAATTTATTGCCACCAGGGTGATACTTTTGGAAGAGAAACTTATTTTGTATGCTCACTGGATGCAGCCTATACCCTGGCAGTATTATCAGACATTGAAGGTTATGATATCTATAAAAAATTCAATCAGATATGCCGTGCGAAATATAGATACACAGACGTAGAGAACATGATGAAGAAAATCATTGACGACAGTTTGGTTATAAAAGCCACAATATCAGCACTTTTTAGTAGTCTTGTTGGTTCATTAGTATTTTTAATGTATCTTTCTTGGGGAGATAATAGCACATCCGTATTGGTTCTTATTTTTACTTACTTTTTCATCGTCATGATGAGTATTATTGGGACCATAATGGGTTCTTTAATAATTGGTGTACCATTACTGATGATTTCAGAGCGATTTTATCCTGATGCCACTGTAAAAGGTAGCTTATTTATAGTGTGCTCTACAATCTTCATGTGGCTGGTTGTACTGGCGTGGCCTGTAACCAAGATATTTGAAATTCATTATTCGGATGTTTTGCTTTTAAGCCCCTATGCTTTCTGTTCGGCTTTCACACTTACCTATCTGGCTTACTGGAATTAATGGACATGGCATTTTCGGGCATACTTATCCTTCCGGAGAGCCTGCTGATGTGCTCACTTACCCTCTGAACACCGGGCATCTCCTGCATCACGCCCAGCCATGATTTCGGTATCAGGAACATCAGATTGTAAGATTCACATATTCGCGGTAATCCTGGTGGATCAGGATAAATGTTTCAGGGTTATTACACCGTTAACGATTGCACATCATAATCAGCCGAAACTATCGCAGTGATACGTGATGCGTACGACCTGGCTGCCGATAATCGGGACAGTCCCCTGGTTAACTGGAATTGCTGATGCGCCCATCGTTACTGAAATATCTCTTTGCCTTACTGAACCGCCATCGCGGTCAGCATTCCTCTGCTTCGTTAAAAGCACTGGCTCAATCCATGCCTGTCATTGAGTTCACTCCTGCCGGCATCATCCAGAAGGCCAGCCCTCTGTTTCTGGAAACTATGGGGTATCGTGCGGAGGAAACACTGGGTCGTCATCACAGTATGTTTTGTCCTCCTTCGCTGGTTAACACACCGGCATACAGGAACTTCTGGCAGCGTCTCGCTGCTGGCGAACGTTTCAGTGATAAATACCTTCGCCTGGCCCGGGGAGGGCGTCCCGTCTGGCTTGAGGCAAGCTATATCCCGGTAACCGACCGGCGGGGCAGAGTATTCAAAATCATCAAAATAGCTGCGGATATTTCAGAGAGAATGGAGTCTGCGCTGGAGCAGCAATCTGTGATTAATGCGATCAGCCGGTCAATGGCGATCATTTCATTCAGCCCTGGCGGCGTGGTACTCGATGCTAACGATAACTTTCTGAAAGCTACCGGCTATACGCGGGAACACGTGCTCGGGCAGCATCACAGGATGTTTTGTTCAGACAAACTCAGCGCAAGCGAAGCGTACCGGCAGTTCTGGGAGAGGCTCAATCAGGGAGAGTATTTTTCCGGTCAGTTTCCACGCCTCAACCGGAAGGGTGAACCCCTGTGGCTCCGCGCGACCTATAATCCGGTTTTTAACAGTAATGGCCAGCTCTATAAAATCGTCAAATTCGCTTCCGACGTGACGGAACAGGTCATACGCAATAAGAGTGAGCAGGATGCGGCCGTCCATGCCTGGAATATGGCCGTAGAGACGCGGGGAAGCGCTCAGGCTGGCGCAGCGGTGATTGATAACAGTATCCGGGTCATTAACAGGATTGCGGAAAACATGAACGTTGTCTCCGCCGACATATCACGTCTTAACAGTCAGTCGGTCAGCATTGACGGTATGGTGGAAACCATCAGAGGCTTTGCCATGCAGACTCGCCTCATTGCTCTTAATGCGGCGATAGAGGCCGCAAGGGCAGGGGCATCAGGCAGGAGCTTCGCCGTTGTTGCCTCCGAGGTGCGTACCCTTGCAGCCAGCGTCAGCGGCGCGACAGAAGAAATTGAACGGATTGTCTCCGGTAACCATCAGCTGGCCAGAGAGGTTCTCAGGGGCATAGAAGTCAGTCTTGAAAATACTGGTCAGGGTGTCACCCTGATGCGTGAGGCCGGTGAGGTGATTACCAGCATCCAGCAGAATTCTGAACGTATGGAAAATGCCGTCAGGGAAGTTGCCCGCTCGGTTGACGCTTAATATTGGGGCCGATTCAGTGCATACCGCAGCCGAAGCACAATCGTTCGGCTTCTCAGCAGGTAACGAGCCACTCACACGTTGTCTCTGGCCCAACATACGACGTATCACAGCGTATATACGCTACCCTGTGATACCGTCTATGACCCGGTGGATCCTCTCGATGCCTCTTATGACAGTTCTCAGTGCCATCAGATATCTACAGTTCTTTAATCACTCTGGCTGGATTCCCTGCAACAACACAGTTTGGCGGCACGTTTTTCGTTACCACTGCGCCTGATGCAACAACAACATTATCGCCCAGCGTCACTCCCGGGTTAATGATTGCACGGCCGCCGATCCATACATTATGACCAATCGTAACCGGCTTACCGTACTCTGCGCCACCGATGCGTGCCCCGGCGTCGAGAGGATGAGTGGCTGTATAGATATGTACGCCGGGCGCAAACATGCAGTTATCCCCAATACGCACTTCACAAACATCCAGGATCACACAGTCAAAATTGGCATAGAAATTCTTGCCCAGATGAATATTATATCCATAATCGCAGCGGAAAGTTGGCTCCACGTAGGCCTTACTAAGGCCGCCTAACAGCTCAGTTAATAATTTCTGACGCAGATCTGTCTCATCTGGCGATGAATGATTGTAAAGGTGTAGCAGATTTCTTGCTTGTTTCCGTTCGCTACGCAATAACGCATCTCCGGCATCATAAAGGTCGCCAGCGATCATTTTCCGCTTTTCTTCACTCATCGTCATCTGATGCTATCCTTTTAATAAAATCCATTAGTTCCCGGTGTTACTACGTGCAATTATGGCCATCTCAGCTCTGTATCATGCGGCTTTGCAACCTAAGCTTTGGTTAAACCGCAATAAATAGCCATCTGGAAGGGGTTTAATATCATTACTGCACTTCATACCATATATATAATATGAGCGCACCCTCATCGGTGCGCACAACGTTAATTATGTTAAATAACCTCATAGGTTCTTTCTTCATGGTTCACTGGTTCAGTCACAGAAATCAACATGTTGGTAATTTTGACTCGCCCTGATTATCAAAAATCCGCCGATCTTATTATCGAGAACCGATAAAGATGCCTACCGGCAAGGGATATTTACCATAACATCCCGGCCACGCACCGGATGTGCGCAGCCGTAGAGCTGTCAGGGCTTCGCGTTCTGATAGAGACCCAGCGGTTACCGTAGATGTCCTCAAACACAACGACCATCCCGTACTTCTCCTCTCGCGGCTCCTGGCAGAAATGGATGCCAGGAGCCTTCATAGCGTTGTAGTCGCGCCAGAAGTCGTCAGTCTGCAGGAACAGGAATACCCGCCCGCCGCACTGGTTACCGATAAAGCCTTCCTGCCGATCGTTTGGGCAGCACTCGATTTAACATAAGACTAGAATGCGGCACAGCGGGGGTAATCTGATGTTTAAACCCGGGCCGTGCTCTGTTGATGCAATCATTTCCTGCTGTCATCAATAAAGTTTGGCGGTGCGCGGCCGATACCGATCCTAGCCTGGCCCCGCTTTACGGCCGTTGAATCTGGAATGTGAAACTGAATATGAGCGGGACTTTTTGTAGCGACGAAGCAAAACGCCTGGCGGCGCTTGAGATGCTCAAGGCCGATGATGCGGATCGCGATGACATTCTTCAAAAATTTACCCTGCTGGCCAGCGAACTGCTGGGCATTCCCGGCAGCTTTGTCTCGGTTCTTGATGATGAAAACCAGTTTATTAAAGCTTCCTGTAATTTTGACCTGAAACAAACGTCGCTGCAGCATGCTTTTTGCCGTCATACGCTGGAGCTGGGCAAAGTACTGGTGTGCCACGACACCCATCTTGATAGCCGGTTCAGCCAGCATCCGCTGACCCTGGGTGAACCCTTTATCCGCTTTTACGTGGGTGCCCCGCTGCGCAACCGCGACGGCATCACCATCGGCACCCTGTGCGTCACCGATATTAAGCCGCAGGCGTTTTCTGCAGAGCAGATCCGCCTGCTGGAGCTGCTGGCCAGCCTGGTCATTGGTTATCTGGATGCCTGGTATATTGCCGGCTATCAGGATGTGGTGACCCGTCTGCCAAACCGTCAGCGCCTGCTGAAAGATATTGAACTGCTGCGGCAGGCCGGCAACAACGAACCTCATCATCTGACGCTGATCGACTGCATTGATATGCCGCGTGCCTATGAGATTGCCCGATCGGTCGGTATGAACGCCGTGGAAACCCTGCTGAGGGAGCTGACCGCTATTCTGCGCACCCGCCTCGGGCTGGAGAGTGATGACGTTCTGTATACCGTTGCGGTCGGTCGCTTTGCCCTCCTGAGCAACAGCCAGCAACGTGCGGGCGGGCGCGAAATGAGTCAGCAACTGGGAGAGATACGCGCCCATCTGTTCGACAACATTACCATTGATGCGAAACCGCATGTTGGTGAGGTGAACTTTGTACCCACCGGGTCGGAGGTACCTGAGGTACTGCGCCGTGCGGTCAGCGCACTGCACGAAGCCATCAGCCTGAAACAGAGTTATATGGCTTATAATGCCGACAGTGATGGCCGCAGAAGTCAGCATTTCCGGCTGCTGCACGACCTGGCCGCGGCGGTTCGCGGCGCACCGGGCCTGTATCTGGTTTATCAGCCACAGATGTCTCTGCGCCTGGGCAAGCCGGTCGGGCTGGAAACACTGCTGCGCTGGGATCATCCCGTGTACGGTAACATTCCCCCCGATGAATTTATCCCGCTGGCGGCACAAACCAGCCTGATGGAGGAACTGACGGAATGGGTGATTGACCATACCATCGCTCAGCTTCGCCTGTGGCGCAGCAAGGGGCTGGATCTACCGGTCTCGGTCAATATGTGCATCAGTGATTTTTCGCGTGTGGACTTTGCCGATAAGCTGGAAGCCAGAATGCTCAATGCCGGATTAAAACCGGGCGATTTGTGCATAGAGTGTCTGGAGAACGAGCAGGTGCTGGAAAATGCCGATGCCAGGCGGGGACTGAATAAGCTGAAGCAGCGCGGATTCCGCATTGCGCTGGATGATTTTGGCTCCGGGTACAGCAATATTAATACCCTGTGCCGCATTCCGGTGGATGTGATCAAGCTGGACCGTTCGCTGATCCAGCCGCTGTCCCACGACCCGGCCAGCGAAGTGATCGCCCGCCATATCATTACCATGCTGAAAGAGCTGCACTACGTGGTGCTGGCTGAAGGCGTGGAAGATCAAAAAACCCTGGCCTCACTGCAGCGTCTGGGCTGCGATGAAATCCAGGGTTTTTATTACTCCCGGCCGCTCATTCCTGAGGGCGTGGAGCGCTGGCTGCGTTCACATTATCCCCAGGCCTGAGGGTCAGGACGCCACCCATACCGTCTGCGCATTGGTAAACTCACGCAGGCCGAAGTGTGACAGTTCGCGGCCAAAGCCGCTTTTTTTCACGCCGCCGATCGGTACGCGCGGATCGGAGAAGCTCGGTGAGTTGATAAACACACCGCCAGTTTCAATCTGTGAAGCCAGCGTCTGCGCCCGGGCCAGATCCCGGCTCCACAGGCTGCCGCCGAGGCCAAACTCGGATTCATTGGCCATTGCCACCGCGTGAGCGGCATCATCAGCCACAATCAGCGAGGCCACCGGGCCAAACAGCTCCTGGTCGAAGCTGGTCATACCGGGTTTAACGTCACTCAGCACCGTGGGCGCATAGTAGTTACCCTCACCCGGCAGGGCATGACCGCCCACCAGCAGCGTGGCCCCCTCTTTCAGGGTGGCCTGCACCTGCGCGTCCAGTTCGTCACGCAGATCGTAGCGGGCCATCGGGCCAATCCAGGTGCCCGGCTCGCGCGGGTCGCCGATCTTCATCGCCTTCACCGCGCTGACAAACTTCTCGCTGAACTGTTCAAAAACGGCGGCTTCCACAATGATACGTTTGGCAGAGATGCAAAGCTGGCCGTTATTCATAAACCGTCCGGCGATCGCCCCCTTCACCGCAGCATCAATATCCGCATCGGCCAGCACGATAAAGGCATCAGAACCACCCAGTTCCAGCACGCATTTCTTAATGGCGGCACCGGCCAGGGCAGCAATGGCTCCACCGGCACGTACGCTGCCGGTGACGGTGACGGCTGCAATACGTTTATCATTAATCGCCTGCGCCACGCCGTCGTTATCGGCATTGACCACCATAAACAGCCCCTCAGGCACGCCCGCTGCCGTCAGGATCTCCTGCAACAACAGCGCACAGCCCATCACGTTCGGCGCAGGCTTCAACAGATAGCTGTTCCCCGCCAGCATGATGGGAACAGCACCGCGCAGCACCTGCCACACTGGAAAATTCCATGGCATCACCGACAGTACCGGCCCCAGCGGCAGATAATCGACAAAGGCCTTATCGCCCTCTACCTGCGTCGGTTCACGCTCGAGGAAAGCCGGGCCGTGCTCGCCGTACCATTCGCACAGTCTGGCGCTTTTCTCGACTTCTGCCAGCCCCTGATCCACGGGTTTACCCATCTCACGGGTCATCATCTCCGCCAGGGGCTGCGCCTGCTGACGCAGGCCACCGGCGATGTTTTGCAGCAACCTGACACGATCAGTGATGGCGCTGTGCCGCCATGTACGAAAGGCCGTATGGGTTAAGGCCAGCGCCTCATCCACCTCTGCTCCGCTGGCGAAAGGATATCGGGCAACGACCTCACCTGTGGTGGGGTTGCGTGAAATGGCTACCGCTGAAGAAATATGCGTCATGATGGCTCCCTTAGGTGATTCACAATGGCTCCATCCTAGTCTTGATGTGTATTCTTTAAAAATGAATAATAAAGAAAATAATTTACTCAATAAGAGAATGATATGGATCTGACCCAGCTGGAAGTCTTTCGCGCCATTGCGGAAGAGGGCAGCGTGACGGCGGCGGCCGAGAGATTGCATCGAGTCCCCTCTAATATCTCCACCCGGCTGAAACAGCTGGAAGAGGAACTGGGCTGCTCGCTGTTTCGCCGCGAAAAGCTGCGCCTGCACATCACCGACAGCGGCAGGACCTTTCTCGATTATACCCGGCGCCTTCTGGCACTCGCTGCCGAAGCGAAACACAGCGTTTCCGGACAGCAGCCGGGGGGCATCTTCACCTTGGGCGCAATAGAGAGTTTTGCCGCTGTGCGCCTGCCTCCGCTGATTGCGCGCTACCACCAGAGCTGGCCGCAGGTTGAGCTCGACCTGAGCACCGGTCCGTCCGGGGATATGATCGACGGTGTCCTCGCCGGTCAGTACAGCGCTGCGTTTACCGACGGCCCGCCGAAGCATCCACAGCTGGAAGGTATGCCGGTCGTTAACGAAGAAATGGTGCTGATCTCAGCGCTGAATCACCCGCCCGTTCCTGACGCCACCAGCATCTCCGGCTCGACCGTCTATGCGTTTCGCGCTAACTGCTCCTATCGCCGGCTGTTTGAAGACTGGTTCTCACGCGAGAATGCGGCCCCGGGCAAAATTTTTGAGATGGAGTCGTATCACGGCATCCTCGCCTGCGTCAGCGCTGGTGCCGGGTTAGCGCTGATCCCGCGTAGCATGCTGGACAATATGCCGGGACGCGACAACGTTCACGCCTGGCCGCTGAGTGGGGGCATGGGGCAGATTGCTATCTGGCTGGTGTGGCGCAAGGGGATACAGTCAAATAATTTGCAGGCGATGGCACGCCTGCTGAAAGAAACGGCCTGAAACCTCAGCTTACGGGGCAAGGCAAACAATGAAAACGCCGTTTAAAATAGATCAGCCCGTCGCCCTCCTCTTCCCACCAAATTGCCCGCACCGCCAGCAGGTAGACCTGATGCGTACCCAGACTCTGCACCTGGCTGATCTCCCCCTCCAGGCTGGCCAGCGCCCCGCCCAGCAGCGGCTGACCGTATTCGCCCTGCCGCCAGCCGTCCAGCAAAAAGCGATCCGCCATGGCCAGGTCAGTCATACCGGCAAAATGGCGCGCCATCGCCTCCTGCCGGTGGTTGAGCACATTGATACACATTCGTCCGTTCTGCTCAAAAACCGGATTCATGGCACTGCTGCGGTTAATGCAGACCAGTACGGTCGGCGGCGTATCGGTGACCGGGCACACGGCAGTCGCAGTGAGGCCACCGCGCCCTGCCGTCCCCTGTGTAGTGACGATACAGACCGCCGCAGGAAGACGGGCCATGGCATCGCGAAATGGCAAACGGTGTGCACAGTCATCAGTCATGACCGTCCCCTCCGCTCAGCAGACGATCCAGCTGACTGATATCGTCATTGTTGTGCAGGTGCGATTTTTTCCAGCCGTGGCGGTCATAGTCGGCCAGACAGCGGTCAACCATCGCCATCATGTCGTCCATCACCCCGGAGTGGTGCGCATCACGCAGGCACTGCATACGCACTTCGTCCTGGCTGCCAGCATAGTTGATCTCATACAGCTCGTGGCGTCCCCCGAACTCACTGCCAGTGGCATCCCACATCAGCTTCAGAATTTTAATGCGCTGCTCGTGGTCCATTCCGTTGGAACCCCGTACGAACCGCGCCAGGTAGCGGTCGATTTCCGGATTCTGCAGATCACGTACGCTGGAAGGCAGATAAATCAGCCCGCTGGCCACGTTGCATTCGATAATATTCTTAATCTTTGTCCAGGCTATTGGGGCCATCACGCGGTAGGTGTTCATTGCCCGGGCATCGGGCAGATACGCTCCGTTGACCCAGGGGCTGGCCTCCGATGCCATCGCATCACTCAGCGACCAGAACAGGTTACGCCAGGCCACCACTTCCCCCAGCGCCGCCTGTACGCCCCGAAACTCAAGGGTACCGGTACACTCCAGGCTTTTATGCAGCAGGGCGGTAATAAAATCCAGCTTCACCGCCAGCCTGACGCAGGCCTGCATAGGATAGAGCCGGACGAATCCGCCCTCCGCATACCAGCGGCGGCAGCGCTCAAAATCGCGATAGATCAGCACGTTTTCCCAGGGGATCAGCACCTTATCCATCACCAGTATCGCGTCATTTTCATCAAAGCGGCTGGAGAGCGGATAGTCAAATGCGGACCCCACGGCACCCGCCGTCAGCTCATAGGAGGCACGGGAAATCAGCTTCACCCCGCGCGCATCCATCGGGGCGATAAACATCAGCGCAAAGTCCGGGTCGTTGCCCATCACCTGCGCGGAGCCAAACCCGATAAAATTGAAGTGCGTCAGCGCCGAGTTGGTGGCCACGACTTTCGCCCCGCTGACGATAATCCCGGCGTCCGTCTCCTTATCTACCCGGATGTAGACATCTTTCACTTCATCGACGGGCTTGTGGCGGTCAACCGGCGGGTTGACGATGGCATGGTTGAAATAGAGCCCCGCCTCCTGAATACGGGTGTACCAGCGGCGCGCATTGTCTGCGTAAGGCCCGTAAAAATCGGGGTTGGCTCCCAGCGAGCTGGCAAAGGCGGCCTTATAATCCGGCGTACGGCCCATCCAGCCGTAGCTGAGTCGTGACCAGCCAGCTATCGCATCGCGCTGCTGGCGGATCTCCTGCGCCGAGCGGGCATAGCGGAAAAAGCGGTGCGTATAGCCACCGCTGCCGGTATCGGTGTCACGGCACAGAAGGTTGTGCTGCTGCGGATCGTGCAGGGCATCGTACAGCGCGGAAACGCTTCCGGCCGCATTGCGGAAGGCCGGATGGCGCGTGACATCCTCCACCCGCTGGCCATAGATATAGATTTCACGCCCGTCGCACAGGCTTTGCAGATATTCACTGCCGGTAAACGGACGCGTGGGCGAGGCTCGGTGATCTTCAGGTTTCATCGTATTTTCTCGGATTCAGAGTAGAGGAATGCGCGACCCGTGCGCAGGTTGTTATAATTTTGTTATTATTTAAGCGTGGGAAACCGGACGCAGGAAGAGACGTTTCTGGCTATCTCAGGCACTTTTCAGTAGCCTGCCCGCTGGCGTCAACAGGCAGCATGAAAAAGCCGCCGGACGGAATCCGCTGGCCTCGCTGCCCTCTCCGGAGATCCACAGAAATGATGAAAGTAAAAACGCTTCTGGCACTCAGTGCCTTCTTTACCACCGCCGGCGCACACGCAGGATGGTACGTGGTGGATAACTATACCGGGACGCTCGGTGCCTGGCCGATACACCTGTCTGTGCAGCAGTACGACAGCTATGGCAGCGGGCTGAATATCAAGGGCAGCTACTACTACGATAAGCATCGCGCACCGATCCCGCTCTATGGCAGGCAAACCGCCACCACGTTCGAACTGTGCGAAATCCACAGCCCTGCGGAATTTGACAGGGTAATGAATCAGGGAACAGCGGAGGCGGTGGACACCCGCGACTGTCCTTTCCGCCTCACGCGCGAAGGCGATCGCCTGCAGGGTGAATGGCAACAGGGCACCCGGCGCTATCCGGTGACACTGCAGCACACTGCATCGCTGGACAACACCGCAGCAGGCAGCATTACCGGGGACGGGATCGATATCCCCTTCTGGGGGCAGACCGCCAGCCACAGCTTCATCGGCCACTATCAGACTGATCCCGACGGTATCGTCATCAACCGCGTCAGTGTGCTGAATAAAAAAACCGGGCGGGTCGATCAGATCCTCGACCCGCAGCAACACCAGTGTGACTTCGGTTTTTATATGACGGCCATCTATCAGAATATTGAGTCCCTTAATCAGGGGAAACGTGTGACGCTTAACTGCTACAGTCAGAAAGCCGATATCTCAGTAGATTATCGTTTCGATCCGACGCTGCAGCGCTACCGCACGGATGACACATCACCTTAGCGACGGCGGAACTCACTGGGTGAACACCCGGTCAGTCGGTGGAAAAAGCGGGCAAAATAGGCCGGATCTTTGTAGCCCAGCTGCCAGGCAATCTGGTGGACGCTGCCCGCACTAAACAGCAGCAGCCTTTTTGCCTCGCGCAGCATCCGTTCAAACACCAGACGCTTCGGCGGCTGGTTGGCCAGGCGGCGGCACAACTCATTCAGACGCGACTCGCTGATCCCCAGCTCCCGTGCGTAGTCCGGTACCGTCAGGTGCTCACGGTATTTTTCATCCACCATCCGCGTAAAGCGTTGAAACATGGTCATCTCTCCCCGCACGCTGACGTGCCCGGTTCCCCCCTCTTCCGGCGAAACCTCGCGCAGCAGCAGTAAAAACAGCGTCTGGGACAGCAGACGCAGCTGCGTGTCCCGCCCCGGGCCCTGCTGAGAAAACTCCTGTGCCACCAGGGGCCAGAGGTGCGCCAGCGCCCCACGCGTCTGCACGCTGCCCGCCAGCGACAGGCAGAATCCGGGAATGGCCAGCGCATCACGACTGCCAGGCCACAGCGCCTGCAGCAGCGGCCAGATCAGCTCCTGCCTGACGGTTAATACATGACCGTCACTGTCCTCTTCCGTCATAAACGCATGGGGGACTGAGGGCGGTGTCAGAACGAACAGCGGAGCGCGGACGGAATAGTGGTGGTCGTCCAGCTGCAGCTCAATTTTACCGGTAGTCAGACAGTGAAGCTGAAAATAGCGGTCATGCCAGTGCGGACGCATATCGCGGCCAAAAAATGCCGCCATACGGGAAAAGACGGCATAGTGCACGTCATCGCTGCCGCTGTGTGCCTCACCGAACGCCTGGCTGATATTAATATTTTCCATTGCCCTCTCCCGTCCATCCTGTTCAGGGTTACCGGCCGTCCTTATGGAAGATGGTGGCATCGCTCTCTCCCCGGACCGTCATCGTGACGACACGTCAATGACCGGCGTCGGTCGGGTGGTAAAGCGTGCCGCCAGCGCCTCGGCCGATCTCGCCAGCAGGGTCGTATCAACACCCGGGGCAACAAACAGCGCCCCCAGATCCAGGTAGCGCTGCGCCAGCGTTTCATCGGCGGTCAGGATCCCCGGGGCCTTTCCGGCGGTGCGGATACTGGCGATAGCCAGCTCAATGATGGCCTGGACTTCGGGATGGCCAGGACGGCCGGGAAACCCCATATCGGCACTCAGATCTGCCGGGCCTATAAATACTCCGTCAACCCCGTCGACAGCGAGGATCTCCGCCAGATTCTCCACGGCCTGGCGGGTTTCGATCTGCACCAGAATACAGAGCTGCTCCCCGGCCCGTTGCAGATAGTCTGCGATGCGGTTCCAGCGGGAGGCGCGTGCCAGTGCACTGCCCACGCCGCGAATGCCCTGCGGTGGATAGTGACAGGCCCTGACCGCCGCGCGGGCTTCATCACCATTCTGCACCATCGGGATCAGCAGCGTCTGCGCCCCGATATCAAGCAGCTGTTTGATTAGCACCGGGTCATTCCACGCCGGGCGTACCACCGGATGGCAGCGGTAAGGGGCGATTGCCTGCAGCTGCCCCAGTACCGAACGTACGTCATTAGGGGCGTGCTCACCGTCAATCAGCAGCCAGTCAAACCCGGCCCCGGCCAGCAGCTCGGCGCTGTAAGGATCGGCCAGCCCCAGCCACAGGCCAATCTGCGGATCTTTATGCTGTAATGCCTGCTTAAATTCATTGATAAACATACACTTTCCTCAGATAAAACGGCAGCCAATGGCACCCATTGTGCCGTAGTCAACGTGGAACGTGTCCCCCTTACGCGCCGCTACCGGCCGGGTAAAGGAGCCGCTCAGGATCACCTGCCCGCCCTCAAGCTGAACGTCATGTCGCGCGAGCTTATTCGCCAGCCAGGCCACGCCGTTGGCCGGATGATTCAGCACCGCCGCTGCCACGCCGGACTCTTCGATCACCCCGTTGCGATACATCAGGGCGCTGATGCGGCGCAGGTCGAGCGCATCGGGCCTGACCGGCCGTCCCCCCATTACCACCCCGGCGCTGGCGGCGTTATCGGCAATGGTGTCGAAGACTTTGCGCGGCCGCTGGGTCTTAGGGTCAATGCCGTGGCAGCGGGCATCGATGATCTCCAGCGCCGGGATCACGTAGTCCGTGGCGTTCAGCACATCAAAGAGCGTGCACTGCGGACCGCGCAGCGAGGTGCCCAGCACAAAGGCCAGCTCTACCTCCACCCGGGGCACAATGAAGCGCGCTACCGGAATATCACCGCCTTCAACAAAAAACATGTCGTCCAGCAGGGCGCCGTAGTCAGGTTCGTTGATCTGAGAAGTCACCTGCATCGCCTTAGAGGTCAGGCCAATTTTGTGTCCTTTCAGCACGCGCCCTGCCGCGATTTTTTGGTCAATGCCGCGTCGCTGTATGGCATACGCATCGTCCAGGGTGATCTCCGGATGCCGCAGTGAGAGCTGGCGGACCTGTTCCCGGTTTTTTTCTGCCTGATTCAGTTCGGCCGCCAGCCGGTCCAGCGTAAGATCGTCTAACATAGGATCCCTTCCTTCACGCCTGAAACAGGGCATGAACATTGTTTTGTTTAAAATTGAACTGCGCATGCAGCTCTTCCAGCACCAGCGACAGCGCCAGATAGCGCCGGGCCATTAACGCCGCAAAGTGGCTTTTTATCAGCGCAAACAGCCCTGACATCACCGGCCGGAGCTGTTCCTCGCTGCGCCCGTGGCCTATTTTCAGCGTCATATGCACAAAGGCGTAATCCCGCTTACCGTCAGCCATCTGCCAGGTGTCCACCCAGTGAACGCGGCTGCGGATGCCCGCCAGGGGGAAAAGCCCGCTGTCGGCAAGGTAGGCATTGACCCGGGAAAAAAGCACCGGAAACTGCGCCTGTTCGCGGATATTTTCACTGCATTCGACAATAAAGTGCGGCATCGCGGACCTCCTTATTTACGCCGTCAGGGGAAAGATCGCGTTGACCTGCCCGGTACCCGAGCTGGGGAACAGGTCGGTGATCACCTCCACTTTCTGGTGATAGCGATCCCAGCCCAGCAGGCCCATCAGCATCACGGTGTCGTGCATATTGCCCTCGCCGTAACAGTAATCTGCGTACTCCGGCAGCATGCGGCAGAACTCGGCAAAGCGTCCTTCCCGCCAGAGTTTCATCACCCGCCGGTCCATCTGCTCGTCAAACTCCCGGGTCCAGGCATTCATCCCTTCTTCTGCCCGCCGGTCGTCAATAAAGCGGTGCGAGAGGGAGCCGCTGGCGAGCACCGCTACGGTACCGGGGTATTTGCCGACCGCCCGCCGCACCGCCTCGCCCAGACGGCGGCTGTCGGCAAAGTCGTGGACGGTACAGAAAGCAGAAATCGACACCACCCTGAAGCGGCGGTCGCTGTTCATATAACGCATCGGCACCAGCGTGCCGTACTCCAGCGTCAGGCTTTCGATGGCATGCGCCTGCGCACGGACGCCTTCTGCCCTTGCCTCCTCGGCGATCAGATAACCCAGCGCCGGGTTACCTTCATAGTCATAGGCCATATCACGGATAAAATGCGGTAGCTCGTGGCTGGTGTAGATGCCGCTGAAGTGGGCATTGCAGTTGATGTGATAGGCGCTGTTCACCAGCCAGTGGGTATCAAAGACCACCAGCGTATCCACGCCCAACGCCCGGCAGCGGCGGCTGATTTCATGATGTCCCTCTATCGCCGCCTGGCGGCAGCCGTGATGTTTTCCCGGCATTTCAGACAGATACATTGACGGCACGTGTGTGATTTTGGCCGCCAGCGCTAACGTTCCCATGCTCCCTCCTTACAGACCCCATTGTGGAATCGGATGATCGCCAAAAGAGATACAGACGTTTTTCATTTCAGCGAAGACTTCAAAACTGTATTCCCCCCCTTCACGGCCGGTGCCTGAGGCTTTCACACCGCCGAAAGGCTGACGCAAATCGCGAACATTCTGGGTATTCACAAACACCATCCCCGCCTCAATGCGCCGTGCCAGCCGCATCACCTTGCTGACATCCTGCGTCCAGAGGTAGGAGGCGAGGCCGTACTCCACGTCATTGGCCAGCCGCAGTCCCTCCGCTTCATCTTTAAACGGCAGCAGACAGGCGACAGGGCCGAAGATCTCCTCCTGCGCCACGCGCATGCGGTTGTCCACGTCGGCCAGCACCGTCGGCCGCAGGAAATGCCCGCGATCCAGCCCTTCCGGTTTTTCCGGCCCCCCGGCCAGCAGCCTCGCCCCCTCTTCCATCCCCAGGCGGATATACCCCGACACTTTGTCCCAGTGCTGACGGCTGATCAGCGAACCGACCTGTGTCGCCGGGTCGGTCGGATCGCCAACGCGCAGCCGGTTGGCCCGTTCGGCAAAGCGCCGCACAAACTCGGGGTAAATACTCTGCTGAATAAAAATGCGGGACCCGGCGGTGCAGCGTTCGCCATTGATCGAAAAGATGGTGAAGAGCGCCGCATCCAGGGCCCGGTCGATATCGGCATCGTCAAAGATCAGCACCGGGGATTTGCCACCAAGTTCCATTGAGTATTTTTTCAGACCGGCATTTTTCATGATGTTACGCCCGGTGGTGGTGCCCCCGGTGAACGACACGGCACGTACGTCGTGATGCCGCACCAGCGCGTCACCTGCCGTGGCTCCGTAGCCCTGCACCACGTTTAACACCCCTGCGGGAATGCCGGCCTCACGGGCCAGCGCGCCCAGCCGGTCGGCCGTCAGCGGCGAAAGCTCAGACATTTTCAGGACAGCGGTGTTGCCCAGAGCCAGGCAGGGTGCCACCTTCCAGGTGGCGGTCATAAACGGCACGTTCCAGGGTGACACCAGCGCACAGACGCCGACCGGCTGTACCAGCGTGTAGTTAAGCATCCGGTCATCGACCGGGTAGGTCCGGCCGTTCATCTGCTGGCAGATCTCAGCGAAAAATTCAAAGTTGTGGGAGGCCCGGGGGATCAGCACATTTTTTGTCTGGTGGATAGGCAGACCAGTATCGGCCGTTTCCAGTGCGGCAATATGCGGTACGTCGCGATCGATCAGCTCCCCGAGACGGCGCATCAGCCGCGCACGCTCTTTCATCGGGGTGTTAGCCCATTTCGGAAAGGCAGTGCGCGCCGCGTCTACTGCCAGAGCCACCTCCCGCTCACCGCCCGAGGCGACCTCCGCCAGCACCTCGCCGGTGGCCGGGTTGATGGTGGTAAAATAGTCACTGCTGCTGATGTTTTTGCCGTTGATCCAGTGATTGATCTTTTTCATCGTGCACCTTCCTCATACTGTTGTTCACTGACGATCCGGTTGGTTAGCCGGCCGACGCCCTCCACGTCCACTACCACCTCATCGCCGGGGCGCACGTCAGACAGTCCTTTAGGGGTGCCGGTAGCGATCATGTCCCCCGGCTGTAAGGTGATAAATTCACTCAGCCAGGCAATAAGAAACGGAATATCAAACACCATGTCACGCGTGCTGCCGCTCTGACGCAGCTCACCGTTGACGAAGGTTTTCACCTGCAGGTTATGGGGGTCAGGCAACGCGGCGGGATCAACGATGGCCGCGCGCAGCGGCGTCAGCGTGTCGCGACTTTTTACCCGCAGGTTAGGACGGTAGTAGTTTTCCAGATAGTCGCGCACCGCGTAGTCATTACACAGGGTGTATCCGCCGACGTACTCCATGGCCCGATCGCGACTGACGCGGCGGGCTGTTTTGCCGATCACCACCACCAGCTCGGCCTCATAGTGCATGTAATCGACCCGGTCAGGCCGGACCGATACGCAGCCGTCTCCGGTCAGACTGTTCGCTGCCTTAATAAACACCAGCGGGGCCTTCGGCGGGGTAAAGTTCAGCTCGCTGGCGTGGTCGGCATAATTTAATCCCAGCGCAAACAGCGTGGGTGTCGCCCCGGGCTGTGCGATGTGCGGTGCCTGCTGGCTGAAGCGATTGGTCAGCGAGGGGAAACCGGCGGCCTTTATCGTGACACTGTCACCTTCCTGCAGCGCCACTCGCTGCTGCGGCGTTCCCAACAGGATCATGTCGCCGGGCTGCAGGGTGACAAACTCACTCAGTGCCGCAATCAGTTCAGCCGCATGACGGTGCAGACCGCCGGTGTCCCATACGTCCCTCACTTCACCGTTGATTTCGGTGATGATATGCAGCGCGCTGACATCACGCAGCGGCACCACCTCGCCTACTGGACAGAAACCATCGCGACACTTAGCCCTGATAGCCGGACGGTAAAAATCGTCCTCTGCCAGGCTGACCTCATTGGCCAGCGCGTAGCCTTCGATATACGTTTCCGCCGCCGACACCGGGATCCTGCGCGCGGTTTTTGCCATGATGACGGCCAGCGTCGCCCCGCTGAAGACGGTCTCCCCGACCGGTAAACCAATGGTGTCACCGTGATGTCGCCAGGTGTTACGCGGCTTGATAAACCAGACCGGCGTCTGTGGCGGGGTGTTATAAGGTGGCTGATGGAATTTTTTTGCCCAGGCCGCGGTTTGCGACTGATGGTTCAACGCCACACCAAAAATGGTTTTTTTCATGATTACCCTCAACTCAGCCATTTCATTAATATATTAATGAAGTCAGGATTACGCGTGATCACAAAGAGGATCAACTCAGTTTTATTGAGTTGTGACCTTGAAGGCAAAAAAATAAAACTTACAATAAACTCATTTTTTTCATAGTGTTGATAAGTACACGCAACAAAATGAAAAGTACCTGAAGTGGGGGGGTATGCCGGAGATAAGCAGGTTATGTTATTATTAACAAAATATTTAATCACAGCGAAAACATGCACGAATCACTGACCATTGCTCTTTTACAGGCGCGGGAAGCCGCCATGGGCTATTTTCGCCCAATCCTTAATCGTTACGGGCTGACCGAGCAGCAGTGGCGCATCCTGCGTATTCTGGCCGGAGTGAACATGCTGGACTTCCATCAGCTGGCGCAGCAGGCGTGCATCCTGCGTCCCAGTCTGACTGGCATCCTGACCCGCCTTGAGCGTGACGGACTGGTATCACGCCTTAAACCCGTTAATGATCAGCGCAAGCTGGTGGCCGCCCTGACGCCTGCCGGACAGGCTCTGTACCAGCAGGCCAGCCGTGAAGTGGATGCGGGTTATCTGCAAATCGAACGGCAGTTCGGTAAGGAGAAACTGCGCCAGTTAACGCAGCTGCTGGAAGCGTTCACTCAGCTGGCATAGGCCGGGCTACGTCTCCTGTATCGCCATCATCTGCGCCAGCAGTTGAAACAGGCTTAACAGCAGAACCCGCTGGCTGGCACTCAGCCGAAGATAACGCTGCATGGGCGGGATGCGCAGGCGCGCTTCACAGGCCGCGAAGAGTTCAATTTCACAGCACCAGCGCCCGCACGCGAGGTCAACGCGAAAACGCCGGTAGTCCAGTTCGCCCAGCGTCTGCGCAATCACCGGATAGCGCTTCAGATAGCCACCACTGGCGTTTTGAAGCGCGGGTACAGCCAGGTGAGGCATCTGGGCAGGGCTCCGTCCAGCGCCATACCATAAAGAATACGTGGGACGGCGGCCATCAGGGTATTGATGGTGGCTGCCCCCGCCAGTAGCATGCCGATCCCCAGCCACAGCTTTCCGGGCTCCCCCATCACCCGCCCGGCAAACGCCGGGATCACCCACGGTGTATCGAAGAGGTGGAGCCCGTTTGCCGCATCCAGCAGCACGTTCGGCACCTGCCGGTTGAGCGCCGCACCAAAAAGCAGCATACAGCCGGCCACGCCGCACAGGCCCAGCGCCATCGCCCGGGGAATGGTTTTATCCGCGCGGCGGATCTCCGGTGCCATCGGCGTTACCAGTTCGCAGCCGACAAACATGAACATCGCCATCCCCGTCATGCTGATCAGCGTCTGAGGATGGTGGAAGTCCGGCGACAGGCCAAACCATCCCACCGACGCGGGAACTGGTGCAGCCAGTAGCCCGGAGAGGCTGAAGATCAGCAGCGTACTCCACATAATGAAAGTCAGCACCACCTCCACCTTGCCAAAAATCTCAATGCCGGTGGCGTTCAGCAGACCAAACAGCAGCACCATGCCAACCCCGACCAGCCAGCTGTCAGGATGGGGGCCAGAATGCAGACCGGCGTCGCCGAAGTTGACCATCGCCATCACCCCCGACAGGATGGTTTCCGCCGTACCAGCAAACACATGCACGATCAGATAGGCGCACAGTGCGCCGGTAATAGCAAAAAAACGGCCCATCCCGCAGGAGATATAGTCGTAGACCGAGCCGGTCGTCGGCATCAGGATGGCGGCCTCTGAGAAGCTCATCAGCTGGGCCTGCATCATAATAAAACCGATCAGAATAGCCTGTCTCCTCCGCGGCCAAATCCACTGGTCACCGTCAGGATCACCGGACTGGCCATGATCAGCCCCACCGAACTGGCCAGCGTGGTGGGAAAACCGACGGCTCCCTGTTTAAGGTGCGCCGCAAGCCTGTGTTTTAACATTTCAATCTTCCGGGAAAGGACGGGTAATAAAGAGTGTAAACAGGCATTGAGAGCGCTCAGTATCGTCCGAAGGAACGATACTGAGCGTTTCCTGCCGCAGCTCACGTTATTGAGATGTTTATAATGTGTTAATTAAGTCAGTTCGTTCAGAAGCAAACACCCCTGCGGGAACAGACAGACGCACTGACAAGGAGAAGGCATGCGCACGCTCACACCCTCCGTTCAGCCGGGGGCATTTATCCATGAATGCCTGCACACAATAACGCATCTGATCCCCGGTGCATCGGCGGTGTTTTACCTGGTGGACAGCAATCTGGTGCCGGGTCAGCACCTGCTGTCCGGTATCTCTGCAGAAACCCATCAGGCTTATCTGCAGGATTTTCTGCCGCTGGATCCGCTTCACCCCCGGCGTTTTAATCATCAGGCCGTGACCCTTGCCGGGCTGAATGAGGCGATGCAGACCACCCCATATTACCGGCAGTTTATGGTGCCCAATCATATGGGAGATATGACGGAGATCTTTGTCCGCCGGCATAAACGCATCGTGGCGGGCCTGTCGATCATGCGTGACCTTCCTTTCAGCGCGGCTGAGCGACTCCGCCTGCGTGCATCGCTGCCGCTGATTGAACTGGCCACGGAAGAGCTGCTCCCCGCGACGGCACACTGCCGGTTAACGCCGAAAGAGCAGCAAATTGTCGGTATGGTGCGTGAGGGGGCCTGTAACAAACGTATTGCGCGGCAACTTGACGTCTCGCTGTCCACCGTCAAGACCCACCTGCGCAATATCTTCGCGAAAACTCACGTCAACAGCCGCACCGAGCTGGCCGCCGGTCTGGGGCTGACTGACCATCGCGACGCTCAGTACTGAACCGGGCAATACCCTTTCCACGGCATCGCCCGCCGTTCAGTAACGCATCATGACGGACTTCAGCCGGGTGTAGTCCGCAATAAAGGCGCTGCCAAACTCTCGCCCGTTACCGGAGCCTTTCACCCCGCCGAACGGCAGCGCCGGATCGAGCAGGGTGTGCATATTCACCCAGACCGTCCCTGCGCTGATCCGCTCGCTGTAGCGCAGCGCCTGACTCAGATCGTGGGTCCAGACGCTGGCCGCCAGCCCGAAGGGGGAGGCATTCACCCACGCCAGCGCCTGTTCCTCATCGTGATAAGCCAGGAAGGCCCCGACCGGACCAAAGGTCTCCTGCTGCATCAGCGTGGCATCGGCGCTGCGTACTTTCAGCACCGTGGGTAAGAAGTAGTAACCCGGCAGGTCAGGGGAACGCCCACCGCAGAGCAGCTCATCCCCCTCTTTTTGCGCCTGAGCCACCAGCGCCTGCACCTTTTCAAGGTGGGCGCTGTTAGCCAGCGGGCCCAGCTGACATGCCTCATCCAGCGGCGATCCCGCCGTCAGCTGATCCAGCCGTCGGCAGAGCGCCTCCAGCACGCTATCGCACTGCTCCGCCGGAAGATAAAAACGCTCGGCAGCCGCACAGATCTGACCCTGATTGAGGTAGCCGGCTTCAATAATGCCGTCGACCATTTCGTCGACGGACATATCCTTCAGAAAAAGAGCCGCATTTTTGCCCCCCAGTTCCAGCGTGAAGGGGATCGCCCGGGCGCAGGCGGCACTGCCCACCGCCCTGCCGGTCGGTACAGAGCCGGTAAAGGTGACTTTTGCACAGTCAGGATGACCGGTCAGCAACGGGCCGAGCAGCGTGCCATCACCGTTAACGATATTGATTGCTCCGCGCGGAAATCCCACCTCCCCTGCCAGCTGCGCCACCCGCAGCATAGTCAGCGGCGTAAACTCGCTCGGCTTCAGCACCAGGGTACAGCCACAGATCAGCGCCGCCGCCATTTTCCAGACGGCAATCATGATGGAAAAATTCCATGGGAGGATCGCCACAACGACGCCCAGCGGTTCACGCAGGGTAAACCCCCGGTACTTTTCACCGTGAAAGGAAGGTAACGACAGCTCTGGCGTTTCACCGGTTATTTTTCCAGCCCATCCGGCAAAATAGCGCAGGAAAACCACGGACTGATCCAGCTCAAGCCCGCGTGACAGGGTGATCAGCTTGCCGGAACACAGCGTTTCCAGCTGTGCCAGCTCCTCCCGATGCTGCTCCAGCGCATCGGCCAGCTTCAGCAGCAGCGATCCTCTCGCCAGCGCGGGCAGAGTGCCCCATCCTCCGCTGAACGCCTGCCGCGCGGCAGCCATGGCGGCCTGCACCTCACCCGCCCCGCCATCCCGCACCTGAGCAATAGTCTGCGCCGTCGCCGGGTTAATGACCGGGCGCAACGGGCCCTGACCGGGCAGACTGTTGCCGTTAATATAGTGGCCGTGTTCACGCTGTAAAAATGCGTTCACTGCCGGAAGCACTGCAACGTCACTCATAATCACTCCTGTTGATAAAAGGGGGCAGGCTGTTCCACCACGCTGACAATTTGCACCCGCGCGGGCAGGACGGTTTACGCTTTAATGCGGTCACGTCTGACGTCCACTGAAGAAACCCGCAGCCTGATGGAATAACTTTCCGGCGGTCATCAGCACCGGACGAAGGGCGTCACGACCATAAATCGTGGCATGGGGTATACGGCTCATCAGGTCATAACGCGCAGAGCCCTCGGTCATTCCTTCGGCTAACACTTTGCAGATGATGTGCGAGGGCGTGACGCCGAACCCCGAGTACCCCTGAACATAGAAGACGTTGTTATGCTGACGCAGGGTGCCAATCTGCGGAAAGAGGTTAGCGCTGCAGGCCATCGGTCCACCCCAGACAAAATCTGTTCTGACATCGTGGAGATAGGGAAAAATCTGCAGCAGCAGCGTGCGGTTCCAGGCGGCAAAATCACGGGGAGTATATTCAACAAAACGCGTGGCGCTGCCGAACAGCAGGCGGTTTTCTGCCGTGATACGGTAATAGTTGATGACCGGGCGGATATCGCTAAAGGCACCGCGCATCGGGCTGATGCGTTCAATCAGCGCCTCTGACAGGGGGGCGGTGGCCATCTGATAGGAGTAAGTCACCAGCGTTTTACGGTCCAGCTCAGGCTCAAGCTGGTTGAGAAAACTGTCGCATGCCCACAAAAGTTTGTGAGCACTGACCGTCCCGGTGGCGGTGCGAACCCTGACGCGCGGACCGTAGGCGACCTCCACGGCCGGTGAGTTTTCGTAGATCTGCACGCCAAGCCCGGCGGCGGCAGAGGCCGACCCCAGCAGCATGTTCAGCGCATGGATCTGGCCTCCCCCCATATGCTTCAGTGCGCAGGTGTAACATGAGGAGCCCACCACGTTATGCACGTCAGCCCCGGTAAAGAGTTCAGTCTCAACCTCTGGCGTCACGCGTTTAAACGCCTTTTGCCACAGTCGGAGCGCCTTTTCCTGGCGGGCGTTATAGGCCAGATAGGCATAGCCCGGGATAAAGTCGGCATCAATCTGGTAGCGGGCTATGCGCTCACGGATAATGTCAGCGCCGAGGTTCGCCATGCTGAACAGCGTAGCCATGCCTTCCCGGCCCACGTACTTTTGCACCGCGCCGATGTCATGCCCTATGCCGGGCATGACCTGCCCACCGTTGCGGCCGGATCCCCCGTAGCCGAGATGGCGGGCTTCCAGTACCGCAACACGGGTGATCCCTTTCTCGGCCAGTTCCAGTGCCGTATTTATCCCCGAAAAGCCCCCGCCGATAATCACCACATCAACGTCAAGATCGTCCCTGAGCGGCGCAAAGTGCAGGTCATACTTTTTTGTCGCCGTGTAATAGTTCAGCGCATCGATTCTGATATCCATCCCCGCCCCTGCTGTCCTGCCTGTCGTTTGATGACATCACACCATCAGACAGCAGGCAGGTGTATCGTTCGAAAGGACGACTGGAGGGAAAAGCCCGGCGGATGAGAGGTAAAAAAAAACCGCCGGATCAGCGGCGGTTTTTTTTTATAAGGCGATCAGTGATAGCTGATGGTCGTACCATACAGGCTGGCACCGCCTGACACACGGGCCAGGGCTATCGGTCTGGACGCCGTTGCGGCAGGGGTTCCCGAGAGCTGGACGTCCAGCGAAACCAGCGTGGTGCTGCCGGTAACATAGCTGGTGGCCACTGACGGTTGAACCGTATTCGTATGCCCTTCGGGAAGTGCTGCCAGGCTGGCACCCGACAGGGTGCCCAGGATGACGGCAACAAGGGCGGTGTGGATCACATTCATTGCTCCCCCCTGATGCAGATGTTTGTCATCGCTATTACTGGTAAATCACTGCGGTGCCGTTCAGTTTATTGTCACCCACGGCAGAGGTGATACGGAAAGATTTAGCACCCGCCTGATCGGCTTTGGCAGACAGTTTGGATTCCAGTGCAGAAAGGTTCGAAGCCCCGCTAACTGAAATCACCCCTACCTGCTGCTGTTGCGCAGGCTCTGCGCTGACCAGGTCAGCCGCAAAACCGGCGAAAGAAACAGAAGTCAGAGCGATAGCGGCCAGGGTCATTTTGATGGTTTTCATGATGTTTACTCTCAGTTGAATTCGGTGGTTTAATGTTGCCGTCGTTATTAATTAACGATCGATAGGTAAATGTTAATCCTGTTATTGATTCGCGTCAACAATGATTTATTAATGATCGATAATTTATTAATTAACACCTTGAATTTGTTTCAAATAAAGTTATATTTTTTCTTCACAGCCCAGGTTAACAACGCCTCAAATCGCCGCTCGACAGCGCGGGTTATTGTTTTTATACTGATTGATAACTTAATAACCGGGCGGGATTGCGTAAGTGAGGAAAGATGAATACTGAGCAGGACGCAGGTACACGTAAAGGCCGGGGCCGGCCTAAAACTTTTGACCGGGATGCCGCGCTGGATAAAGCGCTGGAGCTGTTCTGGCGTCATGGCTATGAAGGCACTTCGCTGTCAGACCTGGTGGAAGCGACCGGGGCCAAAGCACCGACGCTATACGCAGAATTTACCAATAAAGAAGGGATGTTCCGCGCGGCTGTCGATCGCTACACGGAAAAATTCGCCAGCCGAAGTGAAGCCGCACTGGCGTGCCCGGAAACCGGCGTCGCGGGCGGAATAGAGAAGTACTTCCGCTCAACCGCCGCCTGTTTCACCGACGGAAAAAAACCGGGGGGGTGCTTCTTTATCTGTACTTCCAGCACGCTGTCCGCCGACTCTGCGGAAGTCGCCGAAATGCTGCGTAATCGTCACAGCAATCAGGAACAGCATCTGCTGACGTTTCTGCAGACCCGGCAGGCCGCCGGGGAACTTGACGCCCGTACTGACGTTGCAGGCCTGGCGGCCTATCTCTGCTGCCTGCTGCAGGGCATGTCCGTGCGCGCCCGGGAAGGGGCAACACATGCCGAACTGGATGCGTTGATTGATACGCTGATGTTGCAGTGGCCGGTGCTCAGCAAGCTGGGCATCTGAACAGCGGAAGGAATATTCGCGGGCAACGCTGACTGACGAACACCGGCCCGCCCGTCAGGCGCTGGGGTGCCAGGATCTGCCAGCAATGCGTCATACGCGGAGGTAAAAAAGGCCGGTTTCCCGGCCTGCGATGGTCAGTTATTGACCGGGATCACCGCGCCTTTGTATTTGGTGCGGATCCAGTCCTGAATCGCTTTGGAATGCAGCACGGTAACCAGCGCTTTCACATCCGGTTTGTTTTCGTCTCCCCGGTGAACGGTGATAATATTGGCATACGGATTATTCTCACCGCTCTCGACGGCAATCGGACCTTTTACCGGGTCAAGACCTGCATCAATCGCATAGTTCGCGTTGATCACCACGGCATCACCTTCATCATTGTTATACATCTGCGGCAGCAGTGCGCCTTCAACGTTGGCAAGGAATTTCAGATGCTTCGGGTTCTCAACGATGTCGCTGATACGTGCATCCACTTTGCTGACGCCCGGCTTCAGTGTGATCACGCCCTCTTTTTCAAAGATAGACAAAATACGCCCCTCTTCAGCCACCGCGTCACGCATGATCACCTTGCCATTCTGCGGCAGGTCTTTCAGGGATTTATACTTCTTCGAATAAATACCAATCGGCTCAATATGGATCGCCCCTGCACTGACGAAATCGTAAGTTTTATCCCCGGCGTGATCTTTCAGCACGCTGTTAAGGTAAGGAATATGCTGGAAATAGTTGGCATCGATATCCCGACTGGCCAGCGCAGTATTGGGCAGGATATAGTCCTGGAACGGTTTGATTTCCAGATCGATACCCTGCTTCGCCAGGATGGGCTTCGCCTGTTCCAGAATTTCAGCGTGCGGGACGTTGGACGCGCCCACCGTTAGCGTATCCGCCCATGCGCTCAGACTCAGCGCACCCAGAGTAGCCGCAGCCAGCAGCGTCAGTGTTTTTTTCATTTTATTTTCCTAAGAATTAACGTTTGTCGAGCCGTGTCGTGAGCACATCACCTAAGAACTGGATGATAAAAACAATCACCAGAATCATTACCGTCGCCACCAGCGTTACATCCCCGTGGTTACGTTGAAAACCTTCCAGATACGCCAGATTGCCGAGCCCGCCGGCACCGATCACGCCAGCCATCGCGCTGTAGCTGACCAGTGCTATCAGCGTCACCGTGATCCCCGATACCAGCGCCGGAGAGGATTCCGGCAGCAGCACGCGAAAAATCAGGGTGCTGAGGCGGGCCCCCATGGAGCGGGACGCTTCGATGACCCCTTTATCAACTTCGCGCAGGCCAATTTCCACCAGCCGGGCGTAGAACGGCGCGGCCCCGACGATCAGTGCAGGCAGGGCCGCATCCGCCCCGAGAATGGTGCCGATCAGCGTTTTGGTGAACGGGATCAGCAGTACGATTAAAATGATGAACGGAATGGAGCGAAACACGTTTACCAGCACGGAAATCACCGCGTAAATGGCCCGGTTCTGGAACAGCCCGCCGCGGGCGGTCAGGAACAGTGCCAGTCCGAGCACGATGCCCAGCACGAAGGTCGCCACGCCCGACAGCGCGGTCATATACAGCGTTTCACCGGTGGCAGCCCAGAGCTGATCCAGTTTCAGGTGCGGGAACAGGTTCTCAAGCATGGCTGACGACCTCGGTGGTAACAGAATGAGCATGTAAATCTTGCAGAATACCGTCCAGCTGGGCCGGCGAAGCCGGAACCTGCAGCCACAGCTCACCAAAGGCCCCCTGAGGGGTCTGATTCATCTTTCCATGCAGGATATTGAACGGTAAAGCGTACTTCAGCGTGAGCTCACCGACGACCGGCTGTCGGGTGCTTTTACCGATAAAGGTCAGCTTCAGCACCACCCCGTCATCCGCGTCGATCAGCGCCAGATTAAACGGCGTCTCTGCGTGACTGTATTCAGTGGTTTGTTTGACAAACGTACGGGTGATCGCCTGCTGTGGATGGGTGAATACCGACAGCACGTCGCCCTCTTCCACGATTTTACCGTCCTCCATGACCGCCACGTGATGGCAGATTTTACGCACCACGTGCATTTCATGAGTGATCAGCACAATCGTCAACCCGAGCTGGCGATTAATATCCAGCAGAAGGTCAAGGATGGCATCGGTAGTCTGTGGGTCGAGCGCTGACGTGGCTTCATCGCAGAGCAGCACATCCGGACTGTTGGCCAGGGCACGCGCAATGCCGACACGCTGTTTCTGCCCACCGCTCAGTTGGGCCGGATAAACCTGCTCCTTTCCGGTCAGCCCCACCAGCGCGATTAAATCCTGTACCCGACGCTGGATTTCCGCTTTCGGGGCGCCGGCAATCTGCAGAGAAAAAGCGATATTCTCACTGACGGTGCGCGACCACAGCAGGTTGAAATGCTGGAATACCATACTGATTTTCAGACGCGCCTGACGCAGGGCTTCTCCGCTGGCCTGGGCAATGTCCTGCCCGGCAACCACCACGCTGCCGGAGGTGGGTTTTTCCAGCCCGTTCAGCAGGCGGATCAGCGTACTCTTTCCCGCCCCGCTGTAACCGATAATGCCGTAAATCTGCCCCTGCTCCACCCGCAGACTGACGTTATCAACGGCGGTCACCGGGCCTGATTTGGCGTTAAAAATTTTAGAAACGTTGCGCAAAACTATCATCTGATGCCTGTTTTCTGCCGGTTTATCAGCCAACGCCGCTGATTAATTAAACTGATTATTTTTCATAGATTATTGGTAGCACTAATTGCCAAACGATAGTAATCAGACCGGGAATTATTGGAAACGACTGAAACGCGATGGTTTATAACCAAATGGAATATCGCGTATTTTCCGACAGCAGCGTCTACAGTTAAGCTATCGAAATTGCTTTCTATAAGCCCCTGCCATCATGCGTATTTTGTACAACGTACACCTTCGTTCCCGTCTGCGTCTGCTGATGTCGGTGTTCGCCAGCATGGTCTGCTTTTTTGCCCTGCCCGAACAACTGGGTTTGCTGCAGCGGATGCTGATCGGCTGGAACGTGCTGGCCATGCTGTATCTGTTTTTCCTGTGGTTTCTGATGTTGCGCACGGTGCCGAAAGATATCCCTCACCTTGCCCGCTCCCAGGACGAGAGCGCTTCGCTGGTACTGAGCATGGTCTCCCTCGGCTGCCTGGTCAGCGTTATGGCCATTCTGCTGGAGCTTGGCACGCTGAAGCATCTGAGCGGAACCCCGCGTACACTGCATATGCTGCTCACCGCCAGCACGCTGATGGTGTCATGGGCGCTGCTGCCCACCTCGTTTGCCATGCATTATGCGCACCACCACTATCTGCACCGGACCCGGGAGGTGACGCCGATGATGTTCCCGGATAAACCCGACGCGCCCGGTTACTGGGATTTTCTCTATTTTTCTTTCACCGTCGCCGTGGCGGCACAAACGGCCGATGTGGCGACCGGCACCACCGATATGCGTCAGATTGTTCTGCTGCAGTCGGTGATTTCCTTTGTGTTTAATCTGGCGATTCTGGGGCTGTCGGTTAACGTTGGGGCGGGATTATTGAGTGGGTGAGAAGGCATGTCGACGAGTGATATTACTGAGCCTGCCCCGGAGGCAGGCTCAGTTGCCTTAAAGCACGCTGGCCAGAAATTCACGCAGGCGCGGGTGCTGAGGATTGTCCAGCAGCGTGCGGGCATCACCGCTCTCTACCACCTGCCCGTTATCCATAAATACGATGTTGTCGGCCACCTCGCGGGCAAAGCCAATTTCATGCGTCACCACCACCATGGTGATGCCCGAATGCGCCAGCTGTTTCATCACCTGGAGTACCTCTCCCACCAGTTCTGGATCCAGCGCGGAGGTCGGTTCATCAAACAGCATCACTTCCGGCTCCATCGCCAGCGCGCGGGCTATCGCCACACGCTGCTGCTGACCGCCCGATAACTCACGCGGCCAGGCCTGCGCACGATGCGCCAGCCCGACCTGCTCCAGGAGTTTCAGCGCACGCGCCTCCACGACCGCGCGTTTTTCCCGGCGAATACGCAGCGGAGCATCGGTGATATTTTGCAGCACCGTCCGGTGTGGAAACAGGTTGAACTGCTGGAAGACCATGCCAATCCGCTGGCGCTGTTCGGCGACGCTCTTTTCCGGTAGCTCGACCAGATGCTGCCCTTTACGCCGGTAGCCCACCAGCGACTTGCCGACGTGAATGGTTCCGGCATCCAGTTTTTCCAGATGGTTAATGCAGCGCAGCAGCGTGGATTTTCCCGATCCGGAAGGACCGAGGATCACCGTCACAGACCCGGCGGCAATATCCATATTGATATCCTGCAACACCGTGCGGCCAGAGAACTGCTTGTGAATACCGCGCAGGCTGATCGCCTCACTCATGACTGATGCTCCTGTTGTTCAACTGCCCGGCGGAACCAGCGTTTTTTTACCGGCGTATTGCCACGGCTGAACCACACTTCCACATAGTGCTGACCCACTGACAGTACGGAAGTCATCAGCAAATACCAGGCCGTGGCCACCAGCAGCAGCGGGATCACCTCATAGGTGCGCTGATAAATAATCTGTGCGGAATAAAGCACATCCTGCAGGGCGATCACCGAGACAACGGCGGTGGTTTTCAATTGACCGATCACCTCATTCCCGGCGGGCGGCAAGATGGTACGCATTGCCTGTGGCAGCACAGTCTGGCGGAAAATCTGGCCCGGACGATAGCCCAGCGCTTTAGCCGCTTCCAGCTGCCCCGGATTAACACTCTGGATCCCGGCGCGGATGATTTCGGCTGCATACGCCGACTGGTGCATGACCAGCGCAATCACCGCCGCACTGAACGGGCTGATGATTTCATTAGTGCTGGCGCTCCATATTTCCCCCAGATACGGCAGGAAAAACGATAGCTTAGGATACAGCGCCGCAATGTTGTACCAGAGGAACAGCTGCACCAGCATCGGCACCGCACGGAAGAACCAGGTATAAGCCCAGCTTACCCCCACCAGCACCGGGTTGGCGGACAGGCGCATCAACGCCAGCAGCGTTCCACCGGCAAAGCCCAGCAGAACGGAGATGGCCGTCAATTTAAGGGTCATGATCACGCCATTCAGGATCGAGGCTTCCGTCAGGTTCTGCGCCACCACATCCCACTCGAAGCGCGGATTGCTGACTACAGACGATCCCATCAGTACCACCAGCAGCAGCACAATCAGGGCGCTGAACCAGCGCCCGTAGTGACGGTGTCCGACGATACGCAGCCCGGCGCTGGGGTCGTCAGGTCTGACACTCATTTCGCGATCTCTTCATTCAGACCGGCGGTTTTCACCGCACCAAAGCCGATCTCCCACTTGTCGAGGATCTGCTGGTACGTTCCGTCTTTGATCAGCGAGTTCAGGGCAGCCTGTACCGGTTTTTCCAGCGGCGACCCTTTCGGCAGCGCAAGTGAAACAATGGTATCTTCAATGGTGATTTCGCCAGCCAGCGTCAGCGCTTTGACCTGGCTGGCCTGATAGCGCAGGCCTTCATACGGGCCAAAGAACATTGGTACGCGACCGCTCATGACGGCCTGAACTCCCGCCGGACGATCCGGAAACACCGGGATAGTAATGGCCGGTTTTTTCGCCGCGACACAGGCATCGCTGGCCGTTTGCAGACGGGTGATCTGCGAGGTGCCCGCCCCGGCCCCTACCGTTTTTCCGCAGAGTTCATCAAAAGTGTTATACGGCCCCAGCCCGGCATCCTTTCGGGCAATCAGCGCCAGCTTTGACGCATTGTAATAGCCGACAAAATCCACCTGCTGCAGGCGTTTCTTATTGGCATCGATATTCGACGCTGCCAGATCGTACCGGCCGGATTTCAGGCCAGGAATGATGTTGTCAAAGCCACCGGTATCCCGCCAGTGCACCGCAATACCCAGACGGTCGGCTACGGCGCTGACGATATCAATTTCACGTCCGGCCAGGGTCTTGTTATCCGCCTGATAGAAGGTGGTCGGCGGCGTGTTGGGGTTAGTTCCCGCCACGATATAGCCTTTTTTCAGGATCTCAGCGGGCAGCGTGGCGTGCAGCGTCGCATCCTCTTTGGCTTTAACGCTGCTGGTAAACGCCACGTCCCGATCGGCCGCCAGGGCTGACGACAGCGGTACCAGAGCCAGAAGAACGGCGGTCAGGGCAGAGAATTTCATCGTTTATTCCTTATCAGTCGCCAGTGCAGGGACGGCGGCAAAATTTTCATCAAACGGCGGCAGGCCAAGGTTTTCACGCAGGGTTGAGTACTGGTATTCAGTACGGAACAGGCCGCGACGCTGTAACTCAGGCACCACCAGCTCAACAAACAGTTCCAGCTGATTAGGCAGGACGGCAGGCATGATATTGAAACCATCGGCCCCGTCCTGCTCCAGCCACTGCTGGAAGTCATCGGCAATCTCTTCGGCCGTGCCGACGACCACGCGATGCCCACGAGAACCGGCGGCTACGGCGGCCAGCTGGCGCAGGGTCAGATTCTCGCGAGCTGCCAGTTCGGTCAGCAGCTTGACGCGGCTCTGCCCGCCTTCGGTACCACCAATTTCCGGTACCGGGCCATCCAGAGGATACGCGGTCATGTCTACACCAAAGCGCGCTGACAGCTGCTCAATGCCGTTGTCGAGGTCCACCAGCTCGTTCAGCTGGTTCCAGGTTTCCTGTGCCTCTGCGCGGCTGCGCCCCACGATCGGCATCACTCCCGGTAGGATCAGCAGATGGTCGGGATGACGCCCGGCTTCACGGACAAACTGTTTCTGGCTGCGGTAAAATGCCTGCCCTTCTTCCAGCGACGCCGCCGCGGTAAACACCACCTCTGCCGTTTCTGCCGCCAGCTTCTGGCCCGCCGGAGAAGAACCAGCTTCAATAATCACCGGACGCCCCTGCGGGGAGCGGGCAATATTGAGCGGGCCCTGGACCTGGAAGTATTTTCCTTTGTGGTTCGCGGCGTGGATTTTTGCTTCGTCAGAGTACCGGCCCGTCTCTTTTTCACGCACGATGGCTCCCTCTTCCCAGCCATTCCACAGCTTGAAGGTGACATCAAGGAATTCTCTCGCCACGTCATAACGCTCCGCATGTGACGGCAGATCTTCACGACTGAAGTTACGCGCAGCATCGGCAGAGAATGAGGTCACCACATTCCACGCGCCGCGGCCGCGACTGATGTGATCGACGGACGATAGCGCGCGCGCCAGATGGAACGGCTGGTCAAAGGTGGTCGATGCCGTCGCGGCCAGACCGATGTGCTGCGTCTGTACGGCCAGCGCCGACAGCAGCGTCAGCGGCTCCAGACGGGACATGGTGGAGGGCAAACGGTGCACGCTGGTGGCCAGCGCATCACCGACGAAGAACATGTCGAACTTCCCCTCCTCGCCTTTTTTGGCGATCCAGGTAAACCAGTCAACGTCGGTTGGCGACCCCTTGGCACCTTCCGCGCGCCAGCCGCCGACATGGTGGCCCAGCGCCTGAACAAACAGACCGAGGCGCAGCTGACGTGACGACGTTTTTTGCACAGACATAAGAGATCCTTTTCGTTATTGGCAAATCAGAAAAATAAGACGGTGCAGTGCGGCTGCGTCGGGCAGACGGGCCTCCGTGAGGAGGGTTTGCGCCTGCGCAGCCGGCAGTGCCGCAAGGCTGCGTTGTAATTTGGCCTGCACATCGGTGAAAGCGGCCGCGGTTTCGCGGCGGGTAACACAGTGGCTCAGGGTTCGGCCATCACTCAGCCACAGCGTGACACAGTGAAAACGGCGATCAGGATCGAGTTCGTCGGCCGGTGCGGTGGGATCCGGCCGGCGGGTGACACGTGACGCCAGCGCCGCAATAGCGGGCTTCACCGGGGCTTCACTGTAATTGTCCAGCGCCACGCCCCCATTGATCAGTGCATCAGCAATGACGTACTCCAGGCTGAAGCGCGCTTCCACTCCATTCTGCGGGGTGACAATATTTGCAGCGGTATCCGCACCCGGCGGGAAACCAACCTCTATGCGTTCGATCACATTCGGGGTTATTTCTTCCCCGGCGGCCAGCAGCTGTTCACGCAGCACGAATGCCGCTTCTGCCGCGCTGTGCGTGCCGCCGCAGGTTGGATAGCGTTTAAACTCCAGGCCGGGCTCCTCAATGCGCCACGGCTGACCCCAGCCGCTCAGCAGCGCCTGCGGCTGAGCGGCGCCAAAGCCCAGCGTCTGCAGAAAGCTGTCCAGTACACCGCTGCGCTGACCACCAAACCCTGCCTGTGCCAGCTGTACGCTGCTGACCGCACTGCGTGCCGCCAGGCCCGCGTGCAGTGGCTTTGCCGCTGAACCAAACTGGCTGCGCAGCCCGGAGGCCTGGGTCGCCGCCAGCCCGAGGGCTACCTGGGTTTCCGCCGTGCTGAGAGCCAGCAGACGACAGGCAGCGCCCGCCGCCGCAACGGTGCCCAGCGTGGCGGTGCTGTGGAAACCGGCAGAATAATGGCGGGTGCCGATGGCTTTCCCCAGCCGGCCTGCCAGCTCGACGCCCACGATGTAAGCATCTAGAAACTGTTCCGGCGTGACTGAGCTCCGATCTTTACTTAACGCCAGCAGTGCGGAGAGCACCACGGTCGTCGGATGACCGCGAAAATCGGTATGATAATCATCAAAATCGAGCGAATGGCTCATATACCCAAGCTGTAAGGCGAGGTTTTCCAGAGAGTGTTCGGCCGGATAAACGCGAAACACCGCATCCAGACCGCTATCGATGACACTGCCGTGCAGCACAGGAAACAGACAGGCGAAATAATCCGTTACGCCGTCACGGGCATAACGCCGCTGTTGCTCGCCGGGATGATGGCTTAAAATATGTTGAGCCAGCCGGGCGGTAAGTGAAATGTTCAAAAGACACCTTTTTTAATAAGGTATTGACAGAAATCAATACGTTATAAATTACCGCCATTTTCTTCCCTAAGAACGCCGACAGCCAATAACCAACGGTTATAGTTCATACCGAAATAAACTAAGAAAAAAGGTAGACGCCGATCTCTTTTATCAGCCTGCCGTACCGGACAGACAGGAAGTATGGACGGAGGGTGAAGATGAAAAACGCATTGACGTCCCACCGTAACGCGCTAAGGTTAATCTCACATTCTTAGTCAAACAGCAGACCTACCCCTGAAGGAGTGACAAATGTCGACAGAATACGCAACCCTCGCCGGAGGCTGCTTCTGGTGTACTGAAGCCGTGTTCAAACAGATCAACGGCGTGCAGTCACTGGAAAGTGGTTATATTGGCGGCCATACGGAAAACCCGACCTATAAGCAGGTGTGCAACGGGGATACCGGGCACGCGGAAGCGATCCGCATCGGCTTTGATCCTGACGTTATCAGCTACGGCGATCTGCTGGATATCAGTTTCGCCACGCACGATCCCACTCAGCTTAACCGCCAGGGGAATGATATTGGCACGCAGTACCGTTCTGCTATTTTCCCTGCCTGCCCTGAGCAGGAGGCTGAAGCACAGGCGGCCATTGCACGTGCTCAGGCTGAACATACCGATCCGGTGGTAACCACCATCGAAGCCGATGGCACCTGGTATCCGGCTGAAGATTATCACCAGGACTACTGGGCCGGAGAAGGACAGGAAAACCGTTACTGCCTGGCCGTAATCCCCCCCAAGCTGCAGAAACTGCGTAAGCGCTTTGCCGCGAAGACCGTCACGGGCTAGTTATCCTCCCGCGCCAGCTGTCTCCGGCTGGCGCGGCGTACCGAATAGAGCGCCACCGCCCCTCCCACGCACGACAGCAACACCAGCAGCCACATCACCCACTGATAACCGTAAACCGCTCCACCGGACTGATACATACGGGTTGCCACCGCCAGCCCCAGTGCGCCCCCGAGGTTGTGCAGCGTCCAGGCTATTCCTATCCCCTGCCCGTGCTGAGACTGCGGCAAGGCATCCAACGCCGCCGTCACCGAAGGCCCGAGGATCGCCCCCCATCCTGCCCCCATCATGACCCCGGCCAGCGCGATCCGACTGAGCGAGAGCGTGCTGCCGGACGCGCTCTGTAACAGCGCGGAGCAGGCCAGCAGAAAAAATCCGGCCGTCATCACCCTCCACGGCCCGTACCTGTCACCCAGCCTGCCCGAAAGAGGTGAAATCAGCGCCATCACCAGCGTCACCGGCAGCAGCATCAGTCCCAGCTGCGCATCGCTGAGACCGAAGCGTTCAACCAGACGAAACGGTATCATCATAAAAGCGACACAGTAAAAGATGGCCAGAAGAACCGATAAGGCACAGGCGCGGCAAAAGGCACCAGAACCCAAAACGCTGAAATCAATCAGCGGTTGTACCGTCCGCCGCTCTACGCGCACGAAAACCAGCAGGAACAGGATGGCCGTCCCCAGCGTTGCCAGTGAAACGAAAGCCGACCAGCCCCAGCGCGTTACATAACCCGACCAGACCAGCAGCGGCACCAGACCAGCCACCATCAGCAGCCAGCCGCGATAATCCACGCGCGGGCGGGGTGATGGTGGCGCTGAAGGTATCAGCCCCAGACAGAGCGTAAAACTGAGCAGGATCAGCGGCACGTTGATCAGGAAAATAGATCGCCAGCCGGACACGCTCATCAGCCATCCTCCGGCTACCGGGCCAACAGCCAGCCCCAGTCCATTAGCCGCAAAGAGCAGGCCAAGCGCCCTCCCCCGCCGTTCCCGGGGAACGGCTTCAACCAGTATGGCGGCGGTCACAGTGTACAGTACGGCACACCCTGCGCCCTGCAGTAGACGTAAGAGGTTCAGCATCATCAGCCCCGATGACAGCCCGGCACCCAGCGAGGCCAGGCCAAATACCAGCATGCCGGCATACAGCATCTGACGCTGTCCGAAGCGTTCCGCCAGCCGTGCTGTGAGCACCATGCAGCAGCAAAGTGCCATAACGAATAGCGTCATCGCCCACTGCACGCTGCCGGGGCCCACCGTAAACTGCCTTTGTAAGGCCGGCAGTGCGGTGTTCACGATGGTGAAGTCAATACACCCTAAAAAGCTGGCCAGACAAATGCCGGCCTGCAGTCGGTATAGCGATGACGGGTTTGTCATGTTGCAGGGCTCCTTAAATCGGGATGGCTCCAGCCTGACACGAATTTCTGTCTTCTTTTACGCGATAATTTCGTCATACTGGCGAATCGACATCGTCATTCAGGGGCTGAGATGATCAACAGTGACAGACTCCACAGCATTCGTGCTTTTGTACAGGCGGCCCGGGCGGGCGGATTCAGCCGGGCGGCGGAGCAGCTTGGCCAGTCCCGTTCCACGGTTGGGAAAGCCGTTGCGCGTCTCGAAGCCCGTCTGCAGGTAAAACTGTTTCAGCGCACCACACGTTCGCTGTCTCTGACCAGCGAAGGCTGGCGCTTTTACGAAGACTGCCTGCACATCCTCGCCAGCCTGGATGCCGCAGAAAACCGGCTGGCCCAGCATGCCCGTGAGCCCGCGGGTCGTTTGCGGATCAGCGCCCCTCCCCTCTTCGGTGAAAAATGGGTGTTGCCCGTACTGCTGCCGCTCACTCAACAGTGGGATGCGCTGGCGCTCGACATGCAGTTCTCCACGCAGCGCACCGACCTGGCGGCTGAGGGGATGGATCTGGCCGTTCGTATTGGCGACCCGGGCCAGCATGCCGATCTGACAGCAAGACAGCTGGGCGAGCAGCAGCTCCTGCTCTGTGCCTGCCCTGCCCTGCTGGCCGATCGGCCTTCGCCAGCAGACATCAGCGACCTGGCGGGTTTCCCCCATCTGACGCTGCTGGAACAGGGGCGTACGCAGCCGTGGCTGCTGAAGACAGCGGTGCATACGCTGACTCACTGGCAGCCCGACGACCGGCGGCGTTTTAGCACCATGAGCGCCGTGTATGCCGCCGCTCTTGCAGGGTATGGTATTGCCCAACTGCCCCGCTGGCTGGTCAGTGAAGATCTTCGCACCGGTCACCTGGTCGAGCTGTTGCCGGGATCGCGCGGTCCGGGTCTGCCCGTCTATGTCGTATGGCTGAAAACCCCGGCGATGCCCCGACGGCTTCGCTGTGCTATTGATACCCTGCTTGCTGCCTTTCCCCGCTAAATGAGCCGGGGGATAATGCTATCCGCTTCCCCCCTCCCCTACCGGTAAACCCTACCGATGTCTTTATCTCACACTCACCTCATAATCCTGGGATTCAGGGATTCAGAGATTCAGAGATTCAGGGATTCAGGGATTCAGGGATTCAGGGATTCAGGGATTCAGGGATTCAGGGATTCAGGGATTCAGGGATTCAGGGATTCAGCCAGGTATTATTTACTGCTGACAGGGGTAATCAATAGCAGGCATCTCAGCATCTCAGCATCTCAGCATACTGCAAAGGATACAGGAGGAGAGTGTCAATAAGAAGATTTCAGGATTTCAGGATTTCAGGATTTCAGGATTTCAGGATTTCAGGATTTCAGGATTTCAGGATTTCAGGATAATTTTATCATCCATCTAAACGACAACAAACAGTAATGGTGGGAATCTCAGGATTCAATGATTCAATGATTCAATGATTCAATGATTCAATGATTCAATGATTCAATGATTATGGAATCACCCTTTTCACATTACGTCATGCAGATAAATAGGCATAGCGGTGTGCAAAGAAAAAGGGGATAAGAGAAGGATTCTACAATCCTGAGATTGCATGATTACATGATTACATGATTACATGATTACATGATTACATGATTACATGATTATAAAATCCCGGGATATTGTTTGCAATCGCTGATTACGGTATCTTTGTATCACAGGATGACAGAATCCTGTGATGTAAAAATCCTATAATCCCGGGATTCTGTCATCCCGGGATACCAGCCGGAATCCTGCAGGAGTGCGTCATGGCGACAAAAATCATCTCTTTCCTGAACGGAAAGGGTGGGGTAGGGAAGACCACTACCTCCATCAACATTGCCACCTGCCTTGCCCGAAAGGGGCATAAGGTGGTGATGGTTGATACCGATCCTCAGGGCAGTATCAGTAACTGGTACGATGAAGCAAAGTGCAAATTTGACCTTGCTGAGGCGGCTTCTGAAAAAGAGGTTTATACCGTACGTAAGCAGTTAAAAGAATATGACTATGTGGTGATTGACGGTGCTGCAGCGATTACTGCCATTTCATCTGCTGCAGTGATGGTCAGCGACCTGGTTCTTATCCCGGTCACACCTTCGCCGCTTGATTTCGCCGCCTGTGGTGCCATTCTTGCCGTTGTCGAAGCACGAGAAAATTTGCAGCCGGTGATCGCCCGCTTCCTGATCACTAAAAAAGTGGCGTCAACGCGTATGCTCGAAGTCCTGAAAGACTCTATCCAGGATACGGGTGTACCTGCGCTCAAAACAGCAACAACGCAGCGTCAGGTGTATATCCGCACGATGCTCGATGGCGGAACGGTATTCGATACAACCGACGGGAATGCGAAAGGGGAGATTGAAGTGATGACTAACGAGATCCTGGAGTTACTGGCATGAAAATGAAACTGGGACAACATCGTCAGCTGGCACCCGCACTGGATGCGGTCAGTAAGCCTGTCACTGGCGCAGTAAAAAAACTGCAAACGAATATTGACGAAGAACTTCACCGTCGCTTCAAAACAGCCTGTTTTATGCAGGGTCGCGAAATGAAAGACGTTCTGACAGAGCTCATTGAAGGCTGGCTGCCCGAGAATGAAGCCCGATAGCCTGCGGCCTGGTCAACCTCGGATCCTTCCTGAGCAGTCCGGCACCGTTCTGAAACGCGATCCCGGGGAGGATCCTTTTAAAAAAGAGATCTCATCGTCTTTGTTTTTCTTTTTATTTGTTTAGATCTTTAACTTTAAGGGCTGTTTTTTCTTTTAAGGATCAGCGCCTTACAGAGTAATATGTGGAGTGATTTCCTGCGTCAGGTGGAGTGATTTTCTGTCTGATGTGGAATGATTTCCTGTTAAATGTAGAGTTTTTTTCTGTTGATAACTTTATGATTTATCGAAATATTATTATGTGGAGACATTTTCTGTGGATAACTGTCTTCACGATCCTTTCTGATGCCGTCTTCCTCTCGTCGCTTTCCGCCTGAATGTGGTGTGTCACTCCTGTTGCCGGTCACATTAAAATGACATCGTCACTGTAATATAACCTGTAACGTCTCAGGGGGCACTTGCGATGGGCATATTTTAACGAGTTATACCAATAAGTTACCAGAACATATAATTTATACGTGGAGACATTTTCGGTAAGAAATCTGCCTGCACATTTTTACGTGGAATGATTTCCTGTTGGCGGAAAGGACGCCGCACTGAGCTAATGTGGAGAAATTTTCTGTCAGTACCGGATGATGTGACAATGTCACCTTTGTTTGATATGTGGAATCATTTTATGCTGAGTGCCGTAGCACGGGGATACGTGGATAAATTTTCTGTGAAAGGTGGAGACTTTTCCTGCTGAACGATCAGCTGATCGCCAGAACGTACGCCAGCAGGGTAAGTTAAAGGCGGTAATGTGGAAAGATTTCCTGCAAAGCATGGGGCTTAACCTGTTGAATAAGTGAGTCAATCATTATAACCCGTATTGCCGTTTCATTGTCCTGTACTGGCTGTCGCGCTGATGTGGAATAATTTCCTGTAGGAGGGCTGCTAAAGGTGGAGGGATTTTCTGTTACTGGCATGGGTGCTACGTGGAGAAATTTTATGTCAGGCAGGGGGGCTAAAAAGGATCGTTACAGCGTGAAAGACGATCCTGATACAGGCCAATGTGGAAAGATTTTATGTTCCCATGCGCTTGGGTTCTTTGTAAGGCATTGACTTTAAATATAAAATAACGAAAATATTTCACTTTACCTCAATATTTTTTGTGTGGAATACTTTGCTGAACATTCCACAAAGGGATCCTGCAAGAATGGAGCTTAACAAACTGACGGTCGTGCAAGGTAATGACCTCCTGGAGGGCGCGTACAGCGTCACCCTGGACGAAATGCGTTTGCTGAACCTTGCGCTCGCCCAGATTGACAGCAGGAAACCTCAGCCCGATGCGCTCTACCGTCTTTTTCCCCATGATTATCAGCGTATTTACGGCCTTAACCCCACCAGCAGCCACCGTCAGCTGCGGGAAGCCGCAGAAAGTCTGATGAAAAAACCCGTGACCATCTATCTTCCCGATCGTAAGACCGGCAAGATGCGAACCGTACAACTGTCGTGGTTTTCCCGCCTTGAATATGTCAGCAGTGACGAGCAAAGTGCCGTCGTACTGCGCTTTGGACAGGATGTGGCCCCCTATCTCTACGAGCTGAAAGAGTCGTTCACCAAGCTCAATTTTGCCAATATTGCCAAGCTTGATACCTCTTTTTCCGTACGGCTGTACGGCTGGCTGATCAAGGCGAAAAACCTGTATGGCCGTAAATCCAGTAAGGCTATTGAAGTAACCCTGGCGCTCGACTGGATGCGCGAAAAGGCAGGTCTTCAGGGCAAGTACGAGGACTATCGCGACTTTCGTCAGAAGTTGCTGGAGCCAACGCTGGCACGTATTAACGCAAATACCGACATTTCGGTGATCTGGGAGCCAGTCAAAAAAGGCCGCACCGTCGTGTCAATCAAGTTTTCCTACGTGGATGAATCGACCCCGGAAGCCAGCAAGCCCCTCAGGCCAAAATTCCCGCGCCGGCCGCGGGCGGTGGCGGGATCCGAGTTGGAAGGGGACTGGGCTCGTCGCTGTATAACCATTATGGAGCAGTACCGGACCCGTCTGACGGCGTACGATCGCGCAGAGAAAGTCCCCCTTACGGATGTCAGAAAGCTGGCCGGTTGGTACAAAACAATCGGCGATAAAATCAGCCACAAACGTGTGATGGCAGAAGTTGCCGAACGTGCAAAAAAATAGTCTTTAAATCAAATGGTTGATAACAGCTTCCAGAAGGTTTTTCCCCGTTTAAAGCAAGTTACGCACCGGATTATCCCCCGTTTCTGTGGATAAATTTCCTGATCATGTGTGGGCTGACCCAGGGATGTCATGAACAGGAAATTTATCCACATTAACTATCTCTTTTCGGTCTGCCTCAGATGGCTAATGAAAGAAACGCTTATTTTTCAATAAGCATCATGTCACTGCATCTTCACTGACCTCGCAGGCCTAATGCTACTAAGTTATTAATGCAGTACGCAGGCTCTCTGCCGCACGCAGCGTATGGGCGATCACCTGCTCAATATCGCTCGGATTGGTCAGTCCACCCTAACGCCGCCAGAGTGGTTGCTGATAGGCGGCGATACGCGTATAGCGCTTACCCAGCCCGCCAACCCTCCCATCACCGGCAATGATCGCATCGATCACATCACGGAAATCCTGGCTTAATATGTCCTGACGCTGAGCAACCGCCGCAAACGGGTATTTTGTTGTTATAATATAACGTATCAATAAAAGACCTTTTACCTTCAGGATCACGACACCCGATGCAGCGCATACCCCTTACTGTCCTCAATGGTTTTCTTGGTGCAGGCAAAACCACGCTGTTAAAAAGCCTGCTGATGCAGGCGCATCGCCAGCATCTGTCCGTCAGCGCGATTGTTAATGATATGAGTGAGCTGGATATCGACGGCGTGCTGATTGCCAACACGGAAATCATCGGACGTGAACAGCATAATTTCATTACCATTTCTGCCGACAGCATCAGCAGCAGCCGCGGCATTGTCAGACTTGCTGCCGCGCTGGATACGCTGATGGCAGGGCGGCGGCCGGACCATATTTTCCTTGAAACCTCCGGCAGCAGCCATCCGCTTCCGCTGATCAAGCTGTTGCGCGACCACCCCCGCGTCAGACTGCAGGGTCTGCTGTCACTGATGGATGCGGTGATGCTGCAAAACGACTATGCCGGATCCAGCACACTGCTTCCGCGCTGGCAGGATAATGTTCGCCAGCGCCGGCGCGGGATCGAGGATCTGCTGGCGGAGCAGCTTCTGTTTTGCAGTCATCTGATGCTGACTAAAACCGACCGCCTGCCCGCCGGTGCGGTGATGACGATTGCCCGCGCGCTCCATCAGATTAATCCCGGCGTGGGGGTGACAGCGCTCCCCTGGGGCAACCTGCCCCTGAAGGAGGTGCTGGCGATACCGGAGTATGATTTCCACCGTGTGGCGAAGCTGGTTGATGAGCTGGAGGAGGTCGTTGAACAGCCGTCCGGCAACGGCCAGCCCTATGAGATTGAATCGCGGGTGATCGAGGACGATCGTCCTTTTCATCCGCGGCGGCTGTGGGACACCTGTCAGCAGCAGCTGGGGGAGGGGATCCACCGCAGTAAAGGTTTTTTCTGGCTGCCTGGCCGGGACGATCTGGCGCTGTTATGGAATCAGGCATCAGGCAGTATTGGCCTGGAATTTATCAGCTACTGGAAAGCCGGGATACTCGCCCACAAAGACAACCATCTTGGGGCTGAAGAACGTCGTATACTGCAACAGCAGCTGGATGCGCAGCCGGGGCGTTTTGGCGACCGGCGCTGCCGACTGACGGTGATCGGACAGCGAAATCAGCTGGATGATTTTTGCCTCGCGCTGCACCGCTGTTTTCTGACTGAGCAGGAAATCGCCTGGTGGCAGGGCGGGGGGGCGTTTAACGATCCCTGGCCGCAGAGGGTCGGCAGGCTGAAAAGCTGAGCGGGAGACCATAACAGGGTTTGCCTGCGTCATGTTCCCCTGAGAAGGGGTTGTGACGCAGGGGCATGACAAATGCTTCTATAATTCAATGCGATTGAATAAAATCCATTTAACACATCATTGATGAGAAAGAATCATGACGGAACTGAAGATGGCTGTCCCGGCGATCGGCATTGATTTAGGCACCACCAACAGTTTGATCAGTGTCTGGCAGGAGGGGCAGGCCCGGCTGATCCCCAATGCATTAAATGAATACCTCACGCCATCGGTGGTCAGTCTGGATAATGATGGCCGTATGCTGATTGGTCGCCCGGCACTGTCGCGTCTGACAACCCATCCGCAGCAAACGGCGGCACTCTTTAAGCGTTTTATGGGCAGTAAGAAACAGTTCCGGCTTGGAAAAGAAACCTTCGATGCGCCTGAGCTGTCGGCGCTGGTGCTTAAATCCCTCAAAGCGGATGCCCAGACCTACCTCGGTCAGGAGATCACCGATGTGGTGATCTCCGTCCCTGCCTATTTCAGCGATGAACAACGTAAACAGACCCGCTTTGCCGCAGAACTGGCCGGACTCAACGCGGTCAGGCTGATTAACGAACCTACCGCCGCTTCTATGGCCTACGGCTTACATACCCAGAACACCGGCCGGACGCTGGTATTTGATCTTGGTGGTGGCACCTTTGACGTGACGGTGCTGGAGTATGATCTGCCACTGATTGAAGTGCATGGCTCTGCCGGCGACAACTATCTTGGTGGCGAAGATTTTACCCAGGCGATTATTCAGGCCTGTTTCAGTGAATGGAAACTCACTGCGGAGATGCTCCCCGCCACGGAACTGGCGCACCTGTACGACTGTGCTGAACAGCTCAAATGCCAGCTCGGTCAGCATAACGCTGTGCAGCAGCTGCGCTGGCAGTGGCAGGAGCAGACCTGGACGCTCTCATTTGATGAGGAGAAACTGGAACAGATCTGGTTACCGCTGATGACCCGGCTGCGTGCCCCCATCGAACAGGCGCTGCACGACGCCCGACTGCGTCCGGAACAGCTTGATCATCTGGTGCTGGTGGGCGGGGCATCGCGGATGCCGGTGATTCAGAAACTGGTGGTGAAGCTGTTTGGTAAATTACCGCATCAACATCTGGATCCTGCCACCATTGTGGCGCTGGGTGCCGCCGCCCAGGCGGCCTGTCGCTTGCGTAATGAAGATATTGAAGAGGTGATCCTCACCGATGTCTGCCCATATACGCTGGGCATTGCTACTGCCAGCGACCACAGGAGTGGGTTGTTTTCACCGATCCTGGAGCGTAATACCGTCGTACCGGCTTCACGGGTGGAGACCTTCACCACCCGCCATGCCGAACAGACGATGATACGCATTGCTATCTATCAGGGCGAAAACCCCCTGGTCGCCAACAATATCTTTATTGATGAATTACAGGTGCCGGTGAAACCCAACGGCGCGTTGCAGAATATCGACGTGCGTTTCAGCTATGACATCAACGGGTTGCTGGAAGTGGACGTCAACCTGCCTGACAGCGGTGAGTCATTCAGTAAAGTGATCGATCACAGCCCGATTGGTCTCAGTCCTGAACAGCAACAGCGCAGTCGTGAACGTTTAGCGTCGGTGAAAATTCATCCCCGTGACACGCTGGTGAACCGCAACTTGCTGGCGCGTTTAGAGAAATCCTGGGCGCAGTCGCTCGGGGACACCCGGGGACAGATTGGTCTGTGGTTAGAAGAATTTGAAACAGCGTTAGCCAGCCAACAGGAAAGCCATATCACCCCGCTGCGTCAGCGTCTGGAGGCGCTGCTGCAGGACATGACCCCGTAACCGGTAAAGAACGGCCGCCCGTCAAACGGGCGGCATATACTTATTTTTTGCTTTTTTTACGCCACCATCCCGGCGGAGGCCCAAAGCGGTTTGGCTCAGGCATGCCGCGTTTGAACAGATACATCCCCAGCAGCCTGAGTACCGGTATTTTAATTTCTTTCAGCTTATCCGCAGAGGCCAGACCTAAATCCCGCCCACGTCGGACGACAGCGCTGTAAAGATTCATTACGATCAGCAGTGCCGACAGGGCGGTATTTGCCAGCTGCCCCTCAACCAAAATCATGTTCACAAACAGGACAGCGAGCTTGCTTCCCAGCGCAATCTGCAATACCAGCCCCACCCGCCCCAGGCGTGAATTGACTCGCCAGAATTGCCAGAAATAACTGCGGCGCTGCGGGTATTCCGCAAACGTATTCTGACGGCTGGTATTGATCTGTAGCATTGTCGCTGCCGCTAATCGCAACGTGATGTCTGCATCGGGATCGTCAGCACAGCCTTCAGCAGCGTCACGCAGCTTTGCGTCCAGTACATATTCCGGACTGCTGCCAAGCTGGTGGATCCCCCGGGCAACCGCCGGCGCGTGAAGGGCTCCGTTGGGCAGCATTTCATCAGGGGGCAACACCGGCCGCTGGCGCAACAGTAATTGCTGTTTAAAGGCGACGTCTTCCGGCGAGTGAGCGGTGAGCGCTTCCAGGGCTTCCAGATGATGCTGGGCATAACTCGCATTCTCATGCGACAGAAAAATCGCATGGAACAGGGCCTGATAAGGGAAGGGCGACTGACCCAGGCGCTCCTGCCACGCTGGCTGATAACGATAGAAATAGTGGGTGGCATTGGACGAGGTCTCATCACGCCGGGCAATGCATTCTTCGATACTGACGGGCAGCCGGGTCCAGCAGTTGAAATGCAGTGAGTTGTTCAGCTCAAGGTGGCTTTTCAGCTGGCTGACTTCATCGCCCCGGGCCAGGTCAATTTGGGTAAATACCTGATACATCGGCCAGAAGGGGTGCGATTCATCCAGCGGAAAATCTTTCAGCTGGCTGAGCAGGGCGATGTTATCAACCTCAAGGTCGAGCATCGCCACCAGCAACATCACCTGACGCAGCGCATCACGTGGTGGCGTCTGGCTGTCGTCCGGTAGCGTAATCGCGGCATTTTCGATGAGATAGCACAGCCAGCTGGTATGCGCCGGCAAGACACTTTCGCCATAGGCCGCATGTTGCGCCAGCCGGGTCAGGCTGTGCCGGGGAAGCGGCCGCCAGTGCCATAACCAGGCGATGCTCTGCTTCCAGGCCGCCCCCTCACTGTCGGCAAATCTTTCAGGTAACGGCGTCTCTTCAGGCGCGGATAACCACGCGCTGAACTCTGCCACCACCGGTGAGCCCTGAAGCCACGCCAGACGCTGCAGGGCCTGGCGCTGCAGACCGCGTAAGATAAGCATTTGCAGCGGCGTGCCGGAAACCGGCTGGTCGACGATCGCCTGTAGCAACGCTTCATTGCCCAGGGTTAACATGCTGGCCTGCCAGTAGAGATGCCGCAGTTCATCTGTGCCATCTTCCTGCAAAAGATGCACGAACATGACCTGTGGGCGATAGCGGCCCGATTTCCAGCTGATGAAGTCAGCGGCCAGGGGCGAAACATCGACCTGCGTTGCTTCGGCCCAGCGCACCAGCGTTTGCGGGGACTGTGCCTGTGGTCGGTATGCGCTTTCATTATCGCCGGTGGCGGAGTCGACAGGCGCAAATTCCGGGCGGTCAAAGGCCTGAATCAGCAGGGGAAGATAATCCGTAAAATGGCGGGCACACCAGGCCAGCAACCACTGCTCAGCTTCAGCATGTTGGTACTGCTCATGCAGGGTCAGCCACAGTGGGAAAGCGGTTTCATTATCCCCCATCATGCCGCAGTGGCTGGCGCTCAGATAGAGCCACTCCGGATCATTCGGATGGCGTTCAAGCTGCCCGAGACAGTAGTCACGCATTATCGCGTTCGATGTCGCCGCGACATTAAACCAGCGTACGACCTGATTCATCAGACGCGGACAGGATGGCCAGAAAATGACACGCGGTTCTTCCAGCAGATAGCGCAACCAGCCCGTCGGTTGTTCCCAGTAAAAATGCCGGACCTGATGGAAATAACTCCGCGTTTCGTCTTGTGCTGCCAGGCTGAGAGGGGCCAGCGTGGCAAGATCGAACATGTCGCCACTGTCGGCAAAGTCCAGCAGCTCGTCTGCCCGCCGCGCCGTGTCCTGATCAAGCTCCGGCAGACGCATCCGCCACTGCAGGCGGTTAGCCAGCAGTAAAAGGCAGTCAGCAGAAACAGGGTGCACCAGCAAAGCGGTCTCCAGCAACGGCCAGCGAAGCTGATCGACAGTGGCGACGGGGTGATCGTCCAACCGGCTGATAAACCGCTGCCAGCTCAGAGGCAGATAACGCTCAGCCGGAGAGGCGAGTAGCCTGCTGAAAGCATCAAGCAGACCTGTGGGGTCGGTATCTGCTGCTGTAACCGGCGGTTCAACAGGCAACAGGGTGGCGGGTGCTGCTTCCATGCCTTTTCGCGCCTGTTCATAGGCCTCACGCAAACGCTTAAAACCTGCCGGATCGCTTTCCGGATGAAACGTGGGCAGCAGTTCGCGATAGGCCTGGCGAATGACCTGCTGATCTTCTGTCGGTTCAATGCCCAGGATTGCCCAACATGGCTGATTACTCATAGGTCCATCTCCGGCAATGATGCGGGTTTATCCATTTCAGGCACGTCGATATGCCAGGGAAGCTGGGATATCGGGCTCTCCGGATGCGTGTAAAGCTGGCGCATTAATTCAATGTTAGTGGTGCTACCGGCGTCTGCGCTAAAGGCATAACGTCGGGCATCGGCGTCAGAGGCGTTGAGTGACTGCCAGTAGAGTCTGCCGGTGATGAAACCGGCATTGTAGTTCTGCCAACTGGAGTAATAGTAGCGCGCCCGCACGCCAAGGCGGGTGTGAAACCACAGGTTTTCCGGCGGCGTTATCCAGCCGTTAAGCAGCCCGATGCGGCAAAGAAAGCCCATCCTGGCCAAATCCCAGGCACGGATCCCGCCGTCACCGCACAACACGGCGCTGTCCGCCACCAGAGCCAGTTTAGCCTGTACATCCGGCGTCTGATGCGCGACATAATCCTGCCACTCTGTCAGGCTTAGCCGGTGCCACAGTCTGAAATAATGAGCCAGATCCTCTGCATGGCCGTTGTCGATCATTCTCAGAATCATCTCAAACAACTGTTCGCGTGAATCAATGCCCCAGCTACCCTTCAGGTCAACGCGGGTATCAAAAGGATAAAACTGATCGCAGTCCCAGGCGGCACCCGACCCGGCATTTATCGCCACCATCGGGGCTGAAAGCGCGAGCAACCAGCGTCGTGCGGAATCATCAATCACTGAGAACTTCTCCTGTGTGGTACATCAGCTTTATACTGCCATATCAGTATTATGCCGTCTTTAGGGCCGGAACGATCTTTTTACCTTTCTTATTGAAACTTGTAATACTCAGTGGGGGCGGAAAAACTTGTTGCGGCTGGTCTGTCTGGCATCTACATAGTTATCAGCCATGTTTGTGTCACGCAGTTCAGGCTTATCTGTGATGCAGCTGTTCGCAAAAAAGTAAAACAGCGTTATGGCATGCTTCGTGTCGTGGAGCACCCACCTTCGTTGGCAGATTGTCTACGCCGCAAGGTCTCTCAGGTGAATGGTGTGCTTAGGCGGGATACTGACATTATGAAAATGCCTGTAAAAAAACCGTAATCTCATCGAAGATTACGGTTTTTAACACAACTACTGGAATATTCAACGGCTCCTTAAATGAGCGACATTAGGTTCTTTTCGGGCCTGATTCACTCATTATCCGGCCTACCAGCCAACGGCAAATCCTGCTGCCACACCGCTGCCATGCTGGGAGTCCCAGGAAGTATTTAATCTTATCGCTGAGTTATCACTTGTTCTGAACGTCATACCTGCAGCTAATGCTCCCTGCTGCTGATATCCAGAAACGGCCATGCCGAAAGAAACATCCTGTGAACTAACGTAGGGGATAGCTGACATCGCCATAGCTCCAGCAATACCTGCATCAGCCCTTTTCTTATTCTTATCAACTTCCTTTGTCAGATTTTTAAATGCTCCATTCATTTCTGAAAATGAACTTTCCAGATTGGCAATTTGATGACTATGAACCGCAATATCCGATTTATTTGTCTTGATATCATTTTTATTGACTGCAATTTCCGCAGTATTATTTTCAACCTTCATGTTGGTGTCATATAACTGAGAACCATTGACAGCAGACGAGGATGTTTTTGATACCTCTCCCTTTTTGATGTTGGTAATATCACGATTACCCGCATCAATAGTGGTTGTGCCTTGACCTTTGTCGTCGAAAACGATTTTGTTGCCATTAACCTGTGCTACACCGGTTTTACCACTTTTAACATCATTCGTTAATTGTTTGATCGAATTGGTATTTTGTGAAACCTGTTGATTAGTAGCATGGAGTTGTGACCCATTGACGGCCTCAGTCGAGGTTTCACTTAGCTCACCCGCTTTAACACCGGAAATAGTTCGATCGCCAAGATTTAATGTATCGGCGCCTTGTGCAGCATCACTGATGACCATGCTTGTACCATCATCGCTCAACTGCACAATTCCCGTTTTACCCTTTGAAATGGCATCTGACATGCTGCTGATGTCGCTAGTGTTTTTATCTACTTTTGTATTGGTAGCATACAGCTGTGAGCCGTTCACTGCCTCATCAGAATCTGCAGACAGCTTCCCGGCATTCACCCCACTGATAACGCGGTTACCCGCGTTAAATCGCGTTGCACTGCTTGCTATATCAGCGAACACCAGCGACTGGCCATCGTCACTCAGCTGGATAAGGCCCGACTTCCCGGAGGCTATATTGTTACTCAGGCTGGTAATGCTGCTGGTATTGCTGGCAATGTCAGTGCTGTTTTGCGCCACTGCCTCGTTGGTGGCGTACAGCTGTGAGCCGTTCACCGCCTCATCAGAATCTGCAGACAGCTTCCCGGCATTCACACCACTGATAACGCGGTTACCCGCGTTAAATCGCGTTGCACTGCTTGCTATGTCAGCGAACACCAGCGACTGGCCATCGTCACTCAGCTGGATAAGGCCCGACTTCCCGGAGGCTATATTGTTACTCAGGCTGGTAATGCTGCTGGTATTGCTGGCAATGTCAGTGCTGTTTTGCGTCACAGCCTCGTTGGTGGTGAAAAGCTGTGAGCCGTTCACCGCCTCATCAGAGTCCGCAGACAGCTTCCCGGCATTCACACCGTTCATCACACGATCACCGATGTTGAAGGTTAACGTATCTTTAACCACGTCACCGAACACCAGTGACTTGCCATCCTGGCTCATCTGTATCACGCCGGTTCTGCCGGACACCAGATCCTGTATGTCAGTCTTACTGGTGGCAATATTGTTTCGGTTTGCTGCAATATCTTCCCTGCTGGTCTGAATATCGGTCGTATTATTGGCAATATCCGTCGTGTTCTGCACAATGTCCTGGTTAGTCGCGTTCAGCTGTGAGCCGTTGACCGCGTCAGTGGAGCCTGCCGCCAGTCTGCCGGCTTTTACCCCGGTCATGACACGGTTGCCGGCGTTAAACGTGAGAGCATCTTTTGCTGCATCGTTAAACACCAGTGATTTGCCATCCTCGCTGAGTTGCAGCAACCCCGACTTGCCGGAGGAAATATCATTGCTCAGGCTGGTAATGCTGCTGGTATTGCTGGCAATGTCAGTGCTGTTTTTCGCCACTGCCTCGTTGGTGGCATACAGCTGTGAGCCGTTGACGGCATCTGATGAATTGTTTGATAACGTTCCTGTATCTAAATTAATAAGTTTTCTCTTCAGGGATGAGGATCCGAAAGATACAGTATTATCATTTTCGGCAATAGAATCAGAACCTATTGCAACAGCACCTTTAGCACCATTAACAGAGGCATTGGCACCTATTACCACCGAATTTTCAGCATTACTTAACAGAGCCTTAGATCCCAGAGCAATACCATTATTACTTTTATTGATGTTTGAATTCTGCCCAATGGTAACAGCGTAGTCGGAGCTGTCATCTATTTTAGCGTGAGGGCCTAATGCTGTGCCATATAAAGATCGGCCCTCAGCAGAGTCCCCAACTGCAACGCTCGCCCAAAAACCTTTTGATAAAGCTCCGAGAGCTATACCATAATCACGACCAGAACCGGCATTTTGCATATTTTGATTGTCAGTGGCCCAGGAAGAATTGACGGAGCCTCCGGCAATGGAAAGTTCTCCATTTAGCGCTGAGTGAGTAGCATCAATATTATTCGACGTAGGTTGCACATTAGCAGCTGAAGTATTAAATGCTGGGATTGCTATAATTAAAAAGGCAGTTACGCTTTTCAGTGCTAATGAAATGGGATTTTTTTTCATTAACCCTGAAGAACTCTTTGATTTGAAACATCCCTTTCCAAATTCAGAAGAAACAACATACATTCCTTTTGCGTCACACCACACTGTCTTAAATATATTATTCATTCACAATTCCATTTTTATCTGTGTGAGTATTATGTTTTCTGCTGACATGAAGAAACATTTATCACGATGAATCCAGGAAAGGCATTTAAATGCTTTTCTGTTTATTTTTAATCATCACTTACTCCAAAGTGATTAGTATTTCCATGGGGAGGGCAGGGTCCAGTAAATAACGAGTGCTTTGGTTTTTTAAATTTATACGCATATCGTAATGGCTGTCAATTTTGAGAAAAATAAAAAACAATGGGAGTGAGGTGTTTTAAGATTTTTCATAGATAATGTTATTACGCGATGAGATATTAAAATAATAAATGGAAATGCTTATTCTGATTTTTAATGGTTAGCTGGGTTTTTTCACTAAAATCCTGGGTATCTTGAATTTTTCTAGCAACTTTCCTGGGCTTACCAGGGCCCGGGTACCTGCTTCACTCAGAAACAGTGTTGCTGAATGAGCATTTCTCTCATAAATGGAGGTGGTGCCGATGAAAAAGTCTCCCTCCGCCAAAGAGCAGATTGTCCTTGCCCTGAAGCAGACTGACCGGGTTATGTCGGTGCCGGACATCTGCAGCAAGCTGGGTATATCCGATGCCACATTCTGTACGTGGTGGCAAAATACGGCGGGAATGATCCTTCAGAGCCTAAACAAATGCGGCAGCGGGGAGAGGCAGATCTGCAGCTGAAAATGGGAGGCCAACCTGATCCACGCCAGGGCGATGCTGCATGTCGTGCCGGCAAAAGGGGGTGGTGATGGCAGGCCCAACTAAATCTGCCCGCCCCAGGACTTATATGTAAACGACGATGGTGCCCATCAACGGCAGGCTGCGGCAGGGATGTCTGAACGAGAGCGGGTTAATATCGCGGGAAGATGTCCGGCTCAAAACCGAGGCATGGCGCATATGCTATAAACAGGGTTTGTCATTCCTTTCTTGCAAATACATCAGGTATTTAGGGGGTATTTCACCTTCTGTCAGCAGGGTATTTTCACCTGCCCGGGTAAAATCTTGAAAGAAGCGGCCGTATATTATCTTTCCTGGGAGTGATGAATATTAATTCTCCCTACTCTAAATGCGATGGGTGATTATCTCTTTTTAAGAGACCTTCAATTAAAAGTTACCAGCCTTTCTGCCACAGAATCGACTTTACCCAGTGGCAGATTCTGACCAGCGCAGCATATACTCCAGGTAGCCTTATGAGTCAGGTTCAGGCCTGTTCGAGCACAGATTTTCATATTTTCCTGAACTTATCTATCTGAAAATAAGTGGAATACGGCTGTCATCAAAAATAGCATGTAAATATTTTTTAAGTATATTGAGGTCTGTTGAGCTATTTAACAGTGCCTGAATTTTTTTAAAACCGGCTATTTTTTCTGCCTCGTCAGTGAGTGCAATGACCAGTTCACTGCTGCTGCATTCAATATTTTCAATAGCGGACGGGATCTCATAGGGAGTAGACTCACTCTGAAAACCAATGCACTCATCAGCTGACAGATCCTCCTCCTCAAATTTACTGATGATGACGAAATTTTTAGGGTTGTGCTTATCGTCACCCACCGCCAGCGTGAGTACATCATCTTCATCGATGCCTTCAATGCATACGGCATTAAACTTTTTTGTAATATTCATTAACTTCCTTAAACAGTAGTGCTTATGACTCTGGTTTTGCTGTGGCAGAGCGTCATCATCATCTGCCTGAGTGCCTCGCCATAATAACTTTGTAGCAGAATAGCGTAAACCCGGTAAAGCGGGTACCAGGCTAACAGGTCTCTGCTATCTCATTCCATCCCTTTTCTGTAGCCATCTGCCAAAAACTCTGACAGTATACGTTATATATATGTTTCGTATAGGTGTGGTATGGGGATCGTAAAAATTTCGGATCTGATGCATGAGAATCTGCGCATCACCAGTCAGGCCATGAGCCGCTCGATAAACGCCCAGGCTGAGCACTGGCTGAAAATCGGCATGCTGGCCGAACTCTATCCCAACCTGACTCACCATCAGCTGGCAAAAGCGCTGGTGAAGACGGAGCTTGAAGGGGGAATGGATCTTATACGCCTACTGAACGGCGATGTGATGAATGAAAAGGCGGTCTGAAAATATGGTTACCCTCCACACAGCGGAAGAAATCGAATATGCGCGCGCAGCGGGCCATGCCGCTGCACAGGTCCTGGCGATGATCGCCCCCTTCGTTCGCCCTGGCGTGACCACCGATGAGTTAGACCGGCGCTGCCATGATTTTATCGTAAAGAAGCTGGGCGTTATCCCGGCGAATATCGGCTACCACGGCTACACCCGTACGCTCTGTACTTCGATCAATCACGTGGTCTGTCACGGTATCCCGGACAGTACGACGTTGCAGGACGGCGACATCGTCAATATAGATGTGGCGGTGATCAAAGAGGGCTGGTTCGGCGATACCAGCCGTATGTACTTTGTCGGTGAGCCTTCGGCACAGGCCCGCCGGCTGGTGGACGTCACCTGGCAGTCGCTGGTGGCGGGGATCCGTGCAGTGCGTCCGGGTGCCCGCCTGGGTGATGTGGGCGCGGCCATTCAGCAGGTGGCAGAAAGGGCCGGGTTTTCGGTGGTGAAAGATTACTGCGGGCACGGCATCGGGCAGGTCTATCACGACACGCCCGATGTGCTGCACTACGGTAAAGCGGGTACCGGGATGCGGCTGAAGCCGGGGATGATTTTTACCATTGAGCCGATGATCAATGCCGGAAAGGACGAGACTGACGTGCTGCCGGACGACTGGACGGTGGTGACGCTGGACGGTTCTCTCTCGGCGCAGTGGGAACATACCATCGCGGTAACGGAAAACGGGTTTGACCTGCTGACACCCTGGCCTGACGACACCGGCCCCTGTCAGGCTATCTGAACACCCGGGTGAATGTTTACCCGGGGTGGCGGTTTACGGGGCCGGCGTGAAGGGTTCGCCCAGCGTCAGCATCAGGCGGTTTGCCCAGGCGAAGAAGGCGGTGGACTGTATCAGATCGAGCAGCTCCAGCTCGCTCAGACCCTGCGCCCGAAGCTGAACCAGCTGTGCCTGACGAGTTGCGGGCGGCGTCGTGGACAGGGACGCTGCGAAATCGATGATGGCCAGCCAGCGTGCCGCCTGACCGGCTGCCAGCGGTTGACCCGGTGCAGTATCAATCAGCCGCTGCACATCCTCAGGCTGTTTTGACAGCTGCGCCGCTTTACGGGCGTGGACGGAAGCGCAGTAGATACAGCCGTTGACCTTGCTGGCCACCGTGGCCGCCAGTTCTCGCTCTTTACGCGGCAGGCCGCCGGCCGTATAAAAAATCCCTTTGTCTGTCAGCGTGCGCTGTTCCAGCAGCGGCAGGTTGCGTCCCAGCAGACGGAAATAGTCAGAGTCACTGTGGCCAAATTTTGCCAGCGTCGCTTTTTCAGCGGCGGAAAATTCCTCCAGCTGTTTGGCTGCCAGCCAGGGCTCCCAGCCCAGTTCCGCACGTGTAAATGCCGGAGGCGCAGACTGGCCACTGGCTGTCATCGGGTCGGTACGCCAGGCCGCGGCCACGGCCGGTTCAGGGCGTTCTGCCGCGAGGTCTTCGCCGGCGAGCAGTCGTAAACCGCGCAGGAGGCGACTCTGAAAGCTGACAAACGCCACTAACTGTGACAGTGTCACGATATCGTCTGCAGACCAGCCCGCCTCTTCCAGCTCTCGCAGGTGTGCGGGCCCGGCAGCGGCAGGTTGAAACGTCAGCCGTTCCGCGTGCGCCAGCGCACTCTGCCACTTCGTCCCGGGGCGTGCGTCCGCCTGCCGTGCAGCATAGTGTGCAGCCAGACGTGGCTCGCTGTGCCAGTGTGCCACCTGTTGCGCCACAGCCAGTCGGGCGGTCAGCGGGAAATCACCGTTCCCGTGCGTGGAGAACAGCACATCATAGCTGCCCTGGGCATGTTCGGTGGCGGCGTCACGCGTCAGGCGTGCGGCAGCCAGTGGGCTGTCGGGGGTAATACCGGCGAGCTCCTGCAGTAAATCATCGGACGGGATCATACGGTTTCCTTATGAGAATGAGCGGTCACGGGGGGGCGCCAGCCCAGAGCCGGGGCGACTTCGGTCGCCAGCAGTTCAATGGACGTCAGGATCTGATCATGCGGTGGGTCGATCGAATGCACCTGGAACGAGACGTCAGTGACGCGATTCAGGGCACTATCCCGCTGCAGTGAGGCCACGACCTGCTGTGGCGTGCCGGTATGCACGTCGAAGGAGGCAATATAATCATCCAGCGTCGTCCCCGATACCAGATGCCCTGCTGCGCGGTGCTGGGCGGCCTGGGCGGTCAGTCCCGGCAGCGCCAGGCGGCGGGCTTCTGCTCCGTCACGGCTGACAAACGCCGTGCGCGAGGCCAGGATACGCGGGGTTATCCCCGGTGGCAGCGCGTTCAGGTAGGCATCGATCAGCGGATTCTGGATCTCATCCAGCGTCAGGTGGGGCGACGCTGCGGGGCGTGGCTGGGTCCGTGACAGCATCAGTCCGTGACCCGCCGCACCGGCACGTGCGGCACCCGCCACGGAAAAGGTTGCCTGCCAGAGCCGCTCTCCCAGCAGCTGTGCTGCCGGATACAGCCGGTTGTCCTCATCACCCAGTGCTCCACCGGCCCAGGCCTGAAGCAGCGTAGCCAGATTTGCTTCGAACGCTGCGGCGCGCTCATCAAAGGTCAGTCCGAACGGTAAAAAGGACGTGGGCGTACCGCCGGAGCCGAGACCCAGCTCCAGGCGCTGCTGGCTCAGTAAGTCGAGCACGGCGGCGTCTTCCGCTACGCGCAGCGCATTCTCCATGGGCAGCGTAATAATCGCCGTACCCAGGCGAATACGTGAAGTCTGCGCTGCGACGCTGGCCAGAAACAGCAGCGGAGAAGGCAGGCCGCCTTCATGCTCGTGAAAGTGGTGCTGGGCCACCCAGGCGGTGTCGAAACCCCAGCGTTCCGCATGCTGGATTTGCAAGGTGGCGAGTCGGTAACGCTCTCCGGCGCTGGCTTTGTCCAGCAGGCGGGTGAAAAAACCAAGGCGTTTGTGGGTCATACAGGATCCTTAGCGCCGGTCAGCGCAGGAATGGCGGCGATCAGCTCACGGGTATACTCGCTGGCCGGATGCGTGAAAATGCGGTGGGTCTCGCCGCAGTCAACCTGTTGTCCGGCGCGCAGGACGGAGACGCTGTGCGCCAGCTGGCGGACCGTGGCAAGGTCGTGAGAAATAAACAGGTAGGTCAGCCCCAGCGCCTGCTGCAGCGCCTGCAGCAGCGTCAGGATCTGCGCCTGAATGGTGACATCCAGCGCTGAGGTGGCTTCATCCAGCACCAGGATCTCAGGCCGCAGTACCAGCGCGCGGGCTATAGCCACGCGCTGCCGCTGTCCCCCGGACAGCTCATGAGGTTTGCGGTCCAGCAGTGCCAGCGGCAGTGCCACGCGGCTTGCCACCTCTTCCACACGCTGCCGCCTGACCTCGCGACTGAGCGGAGCAAAGTTCAGCAACGGCTCTTCTATGACCCGGAACAGGGTCTGAGACGGATCCAGCGAGGCAAACGGATTCTGCCAGACCAGCTGGATCTTCTGCCGAATCTGGCGCAGGGCTTCCCCACGCAGCGAGCCGATATCGATGCCGTCCAGCAGCACGCGCCCGCTGTCCGCCTGCTGAAAACCGAGCAGGATACGGGCCAGGGTAGTTTTTCCCGATCCGGACTCGCCCACCAGCGCATGCGTGGTGCCCCGCGGCACGCTGAACGACACATTATTCAGCGCCTGGAAGCCTTCCTCTTTGCCGAGTGGAAAGCAGTGGCTCAGACCCGCGATCTCGATGGCTGGCTGCGAAAAACCTGGCGCTGGCGGGATTGGCGGTGTGCCGGAGAGCGCCGGCGCATCGGCAAACAGCTGGCGGGTGTACGGATGCTGTGGATGATGAATAATCTGCCGGGCGGGCCCCTGCTCCTGAACCTCTCCCTGGCGAAATACCACAATACGATCGGCGCGTGCCGCAGCCACAGCCAGATCATGCGTGACTAACAGCACGGCGGTGCCGGATTCGTGCCGGAGGTCATCAATCAGATCCAGAATGCGTTTTTGCACCGTAACGTCCAGCGCACTGGTCGGCTCATCGGCAATAATCAGCGCCGGTTTCAGCGCGATGGCAATAGCGATCAGCACCCGCTGTTTCATGCCACCGGACAGCTGATGCGGATACTGCCGGGTCCGCTGTGCCGGGTATGAGAGGCCCACGCGGGTCAGCAGGGCAATCACCCTCGCTTCCCGATCGCTGCGCGACAGTCGCTCATGCAGCAGCAGGATCTCGCCCACCTGATCGCCAATCGTTTTCACCGGGTTCAGCGAGCTGCCTGGGTCCTGCGGGATCAGGCTGATGCAGGCCCCGCGCAGCGCATTCAGCCGCTTTTGCGACCACTGGGAGATCTCGGTGCCGTTCAACCAGATTTTGCCGCTTTCGCGTTCGCCGTTCTGCGCAAGCAGGCCAATAATTGCCTGGGCGGTGGTGGTCTTGCCGGATCCTGACTCACCGACCAGGGCCACCACCTCGCCGCGATTAACGTGGAAAGAGACGTCATGTACCACCCGTTTACGCTGCCGGCCGGTATGGTAAGCCATGCTGAGCCTGTCGATTTGCAGGACCGGAACAGGGGATTCACTCACCGGCGACCTCCTGAATAATGGTGACTGATACGGTTAGCAGCCAGTACCACCGCGACAACGATAAGTCCCGGGAACGTGGTCAGCCACCAGGCGGTGGAAATATAGTTTCGCCCTTCGGCGATCAGCAGCCCCCATTCGGGGGTGGGCGGTGGGGTGCCATAGCCGAGGAAGCTCAGGGTCGATATCGCCAGGATCGCACTGCCAAACTGCAGTGCGGAGAAGGCCAGCACCGGGGTCAGAGAGTTCGGCAGGATATGCCGCCACAGTACTGACATAAAGGTACCGCCGCTGCCGCGCGCGGCCTCAACATAGTCAGTGTGGCGCACGCGAACGACCTCTGAACGGGCGAGACGGGCGAAGTTCGCCACGGAAGTGATACCGACGGCAATGGCCGCATTCACCGTGCCAAAGCCGAGTAAAATGATGATGCTGAGTGACAGCAGCAGGCCGGGAATAGCCAGCAGCACATCCACCAGTCGCATAATGAGGTTCTCACTGCGCCCGCCCAGTGCACCTGCGGTGACCCCCAGCAGAGTGCCGGCAGTCAGGCCGAGCACCACCGCGACCAGTGCGCCGCTCAGGGAGTGGGACGCTCCCCAGACAATGCGGGTGTACAGGTCACGGCCCAGCTGATCGGTTCCCAGCCAGTGGCCAGCCTGCGGTGCCAGACGCTGTGCCCCGGCGACACCTTCCGTACTGCTCCAGGAGGTAAACCAGCTTGGTACCAGCGCCCAGAGGATCACCAGCACCATGACGGTCCATGCCAGCACCAGGCCGGGTTTCAGGCGGGGGAAAAAGCGAAAGTCCGCACGCCGCGGCACAGCCGCAGGAACACGGAAAACATCGAGCAGACTCATCGTGTTGCCCTCGTGAACGGTTTCAGACGCGGGTCGAGCAGCGGAGAAAGCAGGTCGACCAGCAAATTGATCAGCACAAACCCCGTGGCTGAAATCATGACGATAGCCAGGAGTACGGCCACGTCCTGATTGTTTACTGCCTGTTGGGTCAGCTGGCCCAGTCCGTTGAGACCGAACACCGTTTCGGTGATCAGCGCTCCGGCAATCAGCTCCCCCAGCAGGAGCCCGGCAATAGTTAACACGGGCAGCAGGGCATTTTTTGCTATGTGATGCCACAGCACGCGCCGCTGGCTGGCCCCTTTGGCACGTGCAACCGACACAAACGGCTGAAGCTGCACCTGGTCAATACTGCGAATGAGAATTTGTGCCAGCGGGGCGGAAATCGGTACGGCGAGGGTGATCACGGGGAGGATCAGCCCCACCCACTCGCCGGGGTTGATAATCGGTATCCAGCGCAGCTGAAAAGAGAAGACCTGAATCAGCGCGATGCCAAGCCAGAAGGTTGGCAGGGAGATAAACAGCGACGGCAGGGCGTGCAGCGTATTACGCAGCCAGCGCAGGCCCGTCAGGCTGGAAGCGAATGCGATCAGTACGGCGAGGAGGGTGGCCAGCAGAAATCCGGAAATGGCCAGCCGCAGCGTGGCGGGGAAGTTTTCCGCCAGTAACTCACTGACCGGCACCCCCGCCTGCACGGAGAAGCCGGCGTCACCGTGCAACAGGCTGCCAAGAGTGTGCAGGTACTGCTGCCACAGCGGCGTGGCGGCACCGTAAGCCTGACGCATCTCTTCAATCTGCGCCGGGCTCAGGCCCAGATCCGGATTTTGAAACTTAATCAGGATTGCATCGCCGGGCAGCACCTGAAGCAGAATAAAGGCAACGGTAAACGCCGCCCACAACACCAGCAGCGCCTGCCCCAGTCGCCGGGCCAGATAACTCATCATGCTCCGTTACCCCCGCTTATCCAGCCAGGCGGCATAAAATCCCGGACGCCCGACGGCTTCAAACGTCAGTCCTTTCAGCCACGGGGCCCCGGCAAATACCTGAGGCTCTTCGAAAATAGGGATGTTATAGGCATTGTCGATCAGGTAGCGTTGGGCATCCGCCGTGATGGCCAGACGTTTGCGGGCATCCGTTTCGCTGGCAATGCCTTCCAGTAAGTCATTGAGTTTGTCATCACGGAAGGCCACCACCTGGCTGCTGGATCCGCCCTTCTGTAACAACGTGTCGCGGTTGGTCGGGTAGAACATGCTTTTCACCACGTCCGGGTCGGCGCGGCCCACTTCAGACACAGTGAGCGGGGTTTTCAGCGGATCCAGATTGTCAACGGTCCGGCTACCGGCGTCGCCCGCGCGAACGGACAGGGAGACGCCGACCTGTTTCCACTGCTGGGCCACCAGCTGCAGAACCTCTTTATTCTGCGGCTGCGGCAGGGACTCATATACCGTCAGCGCCAGTTTTTTACCGTCCTTCTGACGGATGCCGTCGCTGCCAGGCAGCCATCCGGCCTGATCCAGCAGCGTCTTCGCCAGAACCGGGTCGAAGGTCAGCCGATCGCTGAGGTCGACAAAACCGGCGGCTGAGCTGGCCAGGACGGATTTGGCCTGCGGATAGTTTGGTGAAAACAGCGTGTCGACAATCTGCTTACTGTTGGTGGCGTGCAGCAGGGCTTTACGCACGTTGATATCGGCCACTAACGGATTGTCCGGACGGAAGCTCAGGCTGTCATTGACCCCGCGCGTGGGGGCGGCATAGAGGGGGAAGCCCTGCTGCCGGGCCTGTTTTTCATCATAAGCCTGCACCTGGCGAATGACATCAGCCTGTCCGGCCAGCAGTGCGCCAATGCGCACGCTGTCTTCCGGCGTGACAATGATCTTTATGCCGTCGAGATTTGCCCGGCCCTGATGTGCGAGGTTTTTCGGCCCCCAGCGATAGTCCTTGCGTACTCTCAGATCCACCTCACGCCCCAGCTTTTCTCCGCTGATGACAAAGGGGCCTGAGCCAATAATATGGCGGGCGTCTCCCAGTTCATCGAAATTTCGCGCCAGCGTGCTGAGTGATACCAGACCGGAGCCGATGGTCGCGGTACCCTGCAGGAAGCCAGGCGAAGGTTTTTTGAAGAAAAACTTCACCGTCAGCGGATCGATGACCTCGCTGCGCGCGTAGTTATTGATCACTTCTGACGCCGGCAGACGCTGTGCTTTATTGCCCAGCCCATAGGTATCAAAATTCTTAGCCACTGCCCGGGCATCCAGCGGCGTTCCGTCAGAGAATGTCACGCCAGGACGGATTTTAAAGGTGTATTCGGTATTATCGGCGTTGCGCGTCCAGCTTTCTGCGATCCACGGTTCGACCTGCAGCGTTTCCGGATTCTGCCAGGTCAGTTTATCGGTGATCTGATTCAGTATGCCGCCGTTCGGATAGAAGCCGCCGGCCGGGGGATAGAGGTTGGTGTGAGCCTGCTGCTCCAGGTAAACCAGGATGCCGCCCTGTACCGGTTTGTCTGCCGCCCCTGCGGCCAGTGCGGTCATGGCCGCGGCCAGCGCCGTCAGGCGAAGAGAAACGCGCATGATATATTCCTTGATGGTCAGTGTGCTAAGTGGCTGACCATCAATATCATGCCTGACACGGGGTCAGGAAAAGCAAGAAATTCGTCTGGCTATTTGCGTTTTAGGCATAACGGTTAAGGGGCTTTTTGCACACGAGTCTTGTCCGGCGTGACCACGTCTCCCTGCTGATTGCGCACGCGCAGCGGGGCCAGCGGTTCTCCGCTGGCAATCTCCAGTAGACCAGAGTGGGTTTCCCCGGCGGAAAACAGGTATTGCTCACCAAACTGCTGCAGGGAAACGATCAGGGGAAACAGATCGCTGGCGCGTTCGGTCAGCACATATTCCTGCCAGGCAGAACCATCGGATGCGGGCTGCACCTTCAATAACCCGGCCCCGACCAGTTTTTTTAACCTGTCGGCGAGGATATTGCGCGCTACTCCAAGGCTGCGCTGAAACTCGCTGTAGCGCCGGATACCGTCGAACGCATCGCGCAGGATCATCAGCAACCAGCGGTCCCCGATCAGATCAATGCTGCGGGCTACCGGGCAGGGAGACTGACTCAGAGAAGGATGTTCCGCCATGGTGATATTCTCCGGAATGAATTTGGTTGCATTTTAAAACTACATACGGCAGTCTGCAAATGGTTTTGTTTTGAAACCAATTGGAGGCAGGATGACTACCCTGACAGAAAAAAGTACATCCCGTCGCGGATTAACCTCCTGGCAGACCGGCCTGTTTGCCTGCAGCTGCGGACTGAGCGTGGCCAACGTCTATTACGCGCAGCCGCTGCTGGATGCGCTGGCGATCGACTTTTCTATCAGCCCTGCGGCGGTAGGTGGTGTGATTTTTGCCACTCAGGTGGGCTGCGCACTGGCGTTATTACTGCTGGTGCCGTTAGGCGATGTCATCAACCGACGGACGCTGATGCGCTGTCAGCTGGGGGGACTGATAGCGGCTTTACTGCTGGTCTGCACGGTGGACAGTTCGCATATGCTGCTGGTGGCGATGCTGTTGATCGGTGTGTTCGGGACCGCAATGACTCAGGGGATGATCGCCTATGCCGCCACCGCCGCCAGCGAGGAAGCGCGCGGTCAGGTGGTCGGGACAGTGTCCGGGGGCGTGGTGATCGGTCTGCTGCTGGCGCGGGCGGTGGCCGGGATGGTGTCGGATATCACCGGCTGGCGTGGGGTGTACCTGCTTTCGGCGCTGGTAATGACGGTGCTGGCAGCGATCCTGTGGCGCAGGCTGCCTGATTTACCGCCTGCGGCCCCCGCCCGCTGGGTGCAGGGGCCGGGAACTCTGTGGCGACTGCTGTGCAGCAACCGGGTTTTGCAGGTCCGCGGAGTGCTGGCGCTGCTGATGTTTGCCAGTTTTAATATTTTCTGGAGCGCACTGGTCCTCTTGCTTCGTGCGCCGCCATGGCAGCTGACCCACGGGCAGATAGGCGCGCTGGGTCTGGTGGGGGCTATGAGTGCGCTGATTGCCAGTCGCGCAGGTCGCTGGGCTGACCGTGGACTGGCAGAGCGCACCAGTGCCGTTTCGCTGATCCTGCTGCTGCTAAGCTGGCTGCCGCTGTGGCTGGGGGCCGGATCACTGGTATTCCTGATTGCCGGGATCTTGCTGCTGGATGCTGCAGGCCAGGCGCTGCACGTTACCAGCCAGAGCCTGATTTTTGCCAGCGAAAAAGAGGCGGGAGGGCGGCTTATTGCCGGTTATATGCTGTTTTACTCTGTCGGTAGCGGTGCGGGAGCGCTGATTTCCACCCGTGCCTTTGCCTGGGGAGGGTGGGGAGCCGTGTGCCTGTCGGGATCGGCGGTCAGTCTGCTGGCTCTGATTGTCTGGAAAATGAACTCACTAAAAAGGGGATAATAATGAATGAAGCTGACCTGATAACTGCAGCGGATATCCGTGCGGGCCGCTACAGCGCCTCGCTGCCGACACGACGCGTTTTCCCCGATGCCGAAGCGCTGGCCGGGCTGGCACGCTTTGACGAAGCATTGCCGTTAAAAGGCCTGCCCGCAGAGCAGACGCTGGCGCTGCTGGATGATGCGGGGTCACCGGGCACCGTGGCCTCCAACGGTCCGGATTATTTTGGTTTTGTCATTGGAGCCTCACTTCCCGTGGCGACAGCCGCCGAGCGGCTGATGATCGCCTGGGATCAGTGCGCATCCGGATGGGATAATTCGCCGGTCTCCGCCACGCTGGAACGCCTGGCCGGCCGCTGGCTGCTGGAGATCCTCGATCTGCCCCGCGACAGTGCCGTCGGGTTTGGCACCAGTGCCACAGCCTGTACGCTGAGCTGCCTGGTGGCCGCGCGCCGTGAGCTACTGCTGCGGCAGGGATGGGACGTTGACCAGGATGGGCTGGCCGGTGCGCCGCAGATCAAGGTGGTGATCTCTGCGTTGACCCACATCACCGTGAAAAAAGCGCTGCGGGTGCTGGGTTTTGGGCTGAGAAATCTTCAGGTCGCTCCGGTCAATGAACGAGGGCAAATTGATGCGGCACGCCTGCCCCCGCTGGACAACGCTACTGTGCTCTGTTTACAGGCCGGAGAGGTGAACACCGGGGAGTTTGATGATTTTGCCACGCTGATCCCGGTGGCTCATGCCGCCGGGGCCTGGGTACACGTCGACGGCGCGTTTGGCCTGTGGGCTCGCGCTTCGGCCCTGAAAGGACTGACCGTGGGGGTCGGACAGGCTGACAGCTGGACGACGGACGGGCATAAGTGGCTGAATACACCCTATGACTGTGCCATGGCCATCTGCCGCCATCCGGAGGCGCTGTCTGAAGCGATGAACGCGGATGCTGTCTATTCCGCTGCTGCGCAGGATGCGCAGAAAAACCTGACGCTGGAGTTTTCCCGTCGTCCCCGGGGGATACCTGTCTGGGCGGCGCTCCGTACGCTGGGGCGTGAAGGTGTCGCAGCGATGGTCGAACGACACTGTGAACTGGCGCGGGAGCTCAGTACCGGACTGCAAACTGCTGGATACGAGATTCTGAACAGAGTTGTGATCAATCAAATCCTGTTTCGGGCACAGGACGATGCACAGACGGCGCGAGTGCGTGAGGTATTGCAGGCGTCAGGAGAAGCCTGGTTTTCTGGAACGGTGTGGCAGGGAAAAGCGGCGCTGCGTATCAGTATTTGTTCATGGCGCACGGAGAATATCCACACGGAAAAACTGAAGGTATTATTGAGCAGGATCTATCAGCAAACGCTGTCTGAAGCGAAATAAATCGTCCGGCCGCCCGTCTGGCGGCCGGTTGGCATTTACTTGATCAGGAAATCTTCAAGCTTCTTGCCGGCATCCAGTGCCTGTTTAATTACTGCCGGGGTACGGCCCTGGCCGGTCCATGATTTTTGCTCGCCGTTTTCATCAGTATATTGATATTTGGCCGGACGTGGTGCGCGTTTGGCACGTGTTTTGCTGGCGGTATTATCTGCTGCGGTCAGTTCGCTTAAATCGATACCGTCTTCCAGCAGCATCTGGCGATATTTAGCCAGTTTCTCTTCTTTTTCTTTAATCTCAGATGCGATAGCGGCTTCTGATTCACGACGTTCGTTCACAACCGCTTCAAGTTTCTCCAGCATCTCTTCCAGTTCAGCTAAAGACACTTCACGAGACTGGGCACGAAGGGTGCGAATATTATTTAATACTTTCAGTGTTTCGCTCATAACGGAATCCATAACCTGTGGGTTGGTTTAAATTAGATACTACATAACGAGACTCAGTGTACAGACAAATGAAGAGTGAAAAAACACTAAAGTAGAAAAATATTGGTTTAAATGTTACACGGATATCACTTTCGTCCTCTGCAGAACAGGGTGGCATATCGTTATATTTACAACTTATGGGATAAATCTTAACGAATCTGTTGAAATCAAAAGTTGATAGCTGAAACTTTATCCATGATTTTTGACAGTATATATCATGAAATACCGCTGAAAAACTCCCCATTCATAACGTATTGTATACCCGCCGTTTTCCGTCTGAAGACTGATGCCCTCGTTTTTCTGCCCATTTTTTCGTCAGGCCGTGTGAGCTGGCACAGTGGCTGTCAGGATTATACAGGTAACGGCGTTGCTTAAAAAAGATAATGCAACGGGGCCTGTCACTGAATGTTATGTATCGTGAATAGTTTGATTCTAATCTCCTGCAGAAATGCTATCCCTTATTGTTCTCAGGGGGGCTGGTGAAGCTGGCCTCGTTGTCTGGCGATAATAGCCAGCGCGTAAAAAACAGATAACTGTCAGATAAAAGGAGGCACACAGACTTTCTTCATCCCTCTGCACATTTCTTTTGTTTTTAGTTACAACATGCGACAAATGATCACTGCTATCGATCATTTGTCGACAATAGCGTCACAGAGGCTGGTTTTAGCAGGAAAAGCGTCATTTTAAGCCCGGTCCTGTCTCCGTGTTTGCTGTCATAAAATGTCCCCGATGTTGTTATTTTTCGGTTGGCGATGCTACCGGAAAATGGCTTCAAACCGGTCTGTTTATTCCTTCTGAGTCTCTCGCCGGTTTATTATATGCACTTTCAGATTTTTTACCGGGACAGAAGAGTGCTGACCTGTCAGGGGGCCTGTTAGTACGCCTGACTTTTTTTAATTATTTATTTAACGGCAGGCGAGATAATCGTAATTATACGAAGATAAACGTGACAGAGCAGGAAACGTCATGATTAATGCGAGCGTGCGGTTTTTTCCCGCTATGCCCGGTACCTGAACGTGTTTTTCTCTCATGACTGCCGTTTTCTGTTTCTTCCGGGCGTCATGCCGGATATTTATGCTGCTTTTCCCTCGCCACGGAAAAGAGGGTTTGTTGCCGGGTGTCCGCATCATGTCACCGACGCTGCTTTAAAATCATTGCCATCATCCTGGCCACGGCCTTTTTGGGCAAAACTGAGGGTGTGCCCGTCAGTGAGGTTGAACGTCTCATAATGGTCGCTGTGCAACCATTATGACTCCAGACCTATTAAGTCTGGAGTCATAATGCCGGACGCGATAAAATCACTGTCACTGTGCCGCAAAAGCTGGCGGAGCGAACCCTGGAGGACAGCGTGAGAGCAACAAAGAATCATATAATCCCAGGATTACGGGATGTCTGAATCCTGTAATCCTGGGATTATCACATCCCCGCTGGTCGGTCGCCATGTTGTTCTCTGGCTGCACGAAGTGCGAGGATCGTCGCTGATTGAGCTGGAAGCCAGCGGTAGTGAGGGCTCGGTGCTGCAGGTGATGAAGCTGTGGGTCAGACTGTCATTGTTACAAACGCGTCGGCGTCCGGAAATTGCCATCTCGTCACTGCTGAAGCACGTATTGCCGGCGATCGGAGAGCGGCCGCTGGCCGGGATCACCCGCCTGCAGCTTAACCGCCTGTTTAATATTCTGATTGCTGAGGGTAAAAAAGAGGAGGCCCGCCGCGTTTTTGCCCTGTGTAAGCAATTTTTTGCCTGGGCCGAAATGCAGGGCTACATTGAGCATTCCCCTCTCAGTGCGATGAAAAAACGCGATGTCGCAGGCAGAAGTTCACCGCCGGGCAACCGAACCTTGAGCGACGCTGAAGTCTGGGTGTTCTGGCACGGGTTGGATGCCTGGGATCTCTCTGAGCAGTGCCGCTGGGCGCTGCGCCTTTGCCTGCTGACGGCTCGTCGGCCTGATGAGGTTGTTCAGGCGCGAAAAGAGGAATTTAACCTCACGTCCGGCATCTGGCGGCAGGGTACCCGTAACAAGTCGCAGCGCGAACATATTCTGCCGCTGACGCCGCTGATGCGCACCTGCATTGAGGCCCTGTTACACGCCAGCCCGCCGGATTCACCCTGGCTGGTGCCGTCACCCGTGACGGTGTCACAACCTTTGTCGCGCGGGGCGGTGACTCAGGCATTACGACGGATGCTTCGCGCGGAACGCGGGCTGGGACTTGAGGCATTTACCACGCGCGATCTGCGACGCAGCGCACGTTCACGGCTGGCTGCTCTTAATACCCCTAATGATGTCGCCCGTAAGATCATGAATCATGCCCTGGAAGGCATTGACCGGGTGTATGACACGCACAACTATCTGCCGCAAATGCAGCAGGCACTGAATGCGCTGTCCGACAGTATTGAACGGATTATCGCTGCGGAATCCTACCATGCCCTGGAACATCGTTATCCCGGCGAAAAACTGCAGCTCGATGAGCGCGCGTTACTTTATATGGAGCCCTGAAATGACAGTGTCACCGGTTTACCGTAATGAAAAATTCACCACCCAACATTTTACCGGTCGCACCGTTGAAAAAACCCGCTTTATCAATTGTGATTTCTCCGGTTGCGACCTCACCGACTCACGATTTGTTCACTGCCAGTTCTATGACCGCGAAACTGAGCAGGGCTGCAACTTCAGCGGGGCGGTTCTCAGGGAGGCCAGCTTCAGACACTGCGATTTGACCATGAATAACTTTCGTTCGGTCGATGCGCTGGGCATTGAGATCAGTGAGTGCCGGGCGCAGGGCGTCGATTTTCGCGGGGCCAGCTTTATGAATATGATCACCACAAAGAGCTGGTTTTGCAGCGCCTTCATCACCAAAACAAATCTCAGTTACGCCAACTTTTCCAAAGTTGTGCTGGAAAAATGTGAGTTGTGGGAGAACCGCTGGGTAGGAACCCATGTACTCGGGGCCTCTTTCAGCGGTTCCGATCTGTCAGGCGGTGAATTTAATTCGTTTGACTGGCGCTCGGCGGATTTTACCCACTGCGATCTGACACGTTCGGTGACGAGTGAACTCGACCTGCGCACCACCGACCTCGAAGGCGTCAAACTCGATAGCGCACAGGTGTGTTTCCTGGTAGAGCGGCTGGGCATTCAGGTGGTTGATTAATCACTGTCTGCCGGCGGAAAACCGTGCTGCTTCGCCAGCATGACGATCAACGCAGTCAGCAACAGCAGCGACAGCACGATCGGGGGAAAGTAGCCGGCCCCGAGGCTGTGCAGAATGGCTGCACCTGCCAGCCCCCCGCCGGCGATGGCCAGATTCCATGCCGTTACCAGCATTGACTGAGCGATATCTGCCGCATCCCCGGCACTTTTTGCCAGTGCCGTCTGAAACAGAGTGGCGGCCCCGCCAAAGGCGAGCCCCCACAGGCCGGTGGCTGTATAAATGGCAGAGGGAAGAGCTGAAGTCATTAACACGGCAGACAGGGCAAACAGCGCGGTTGCCAGCAGTGACAGCCCCCGCAGCCAGCGATCCACTCTGGCACCCACGATACCGATCCCCAGTAACGATGTCAGACCAAAGGTCAGCAGGATCCCGCTGATACTGCCAGCCATATTTGCCCGCTCAAGGAAGGGAAAAATATAGGTGTACAGAATGTTGTGCGCCAGTACAAAAATCAGCGTGACCAGCAGAATAGGACGAACACCGGGAAGCTTCAGAACCGGTATTAAACGCTGGCGACGCTGTGCAGGCTGACCGGAGAAGTCGGGTACGCTGAACAGGATCCAGCCCATCAGCACCAGCGTCAGTGCGCTAATCGACAGGAAACAGCTGCGCCAGCCTATTATCTGCCCCAACCAGGTGCCCAGTGGAATGCCGACCGCCAGCGCGAGCGGCGTGCCCACCATTGCCAGGGCAATCGCCCGACCCTTCATGGCGTCCTTGACCATTCTGGCTGCATACCCTGCCAGCAGGGCCCACAGTAGCCCTGCCGATACCCCAGCGACAAAACGTGCTGCCAGCGTCAGCAGATAATGCTCAGATACCGCCGTCAGGGTATTTGCGACGGCAAAACCCGCAATAGCGCTTAACAGCAGCGGGCGTCGCCGCAGAGTCTGTGTCGCCAGGGTGAGTGGAATAGCTGCCAGCAGCGATCCGACGGCATACACAGTGACCAGTTGCCCAGCCAGAGCTGGCGTCACGCGGAGGCCGTCTGCAATTGCCGCCAGCATGCCTGCGGGAAGTGCTTCGGTAAGGATGGTAATGAAGCCTGCTACCGCCAGCGCGAGCAGGGCAGAAACAGGGAGTTTGTCAGCAACGTTGCCCTGAGTAGTCGTTATAAGCGTCATGAGTATTTTCCGTGAGTGAGGCGTGAATCGCCCGCTCACCTTAATCAATGCCGTATTAAAGAAAAACTGGGGTATAGTGCGGGTTACTCCGGAATAATTTTCTCTAATGAGGGCGTAATGGACAGCCTGAGTGGTTTTAATGTTTTCGTCCAGGTGGCCGAGACACGCAGTTTTGTCAGCGCCGGACGGCAGCTGGGGCTTTCGCCCTCCGCGGTGGGTAAAAACGTGGCGCGACTGGAGGAGAAGCTCGGTGTACGTTTGTTTCACCGCAGCACTCGTAGCATCACCCTTACCGCGGAAGGTGCGCTTTTTCTGGCTCGCTGCCGGCGTATTCTGGCCGAGGTAGAGGCCGCGCAGCTGGAGCTGTCGCAGGTGAGCGGTAAGCCTGCCGGACGTCTGCGCATCAGCCTGCCGCTGGTCAGTACGTTGATGCTGCCAGTGCTGGGTGATTTTATGCGCCAGTATCCTGATATCGAACTGGATCTGGACTTTACCGACCAGATGGTTGAGGTGATTGAAGAGGGATTTGACGCGGTGATCAGAACCGGGGAGCCCGCTGATTCACGCCTGTCTGCAAGGCGGCTGGGCTACTTTGGCGCGATGCTGGTTGCCTCCCCGGCCTATCTTGCGGAGAGAGGAACACCACGGGAGCCTGCCGATCTGCTGATGCACCGCTGCCTGCACTATCGTTTCCCCCACAGCGGAAAACTGGAGAAATGGCCGTTGCGCGGCGCAGGCGATCTGGCGATCCCCGCGTCCATGGTATGCAATAATATCGAAACCCGCGTCTGTTTTGCCCAGCGTGGTCTGGGCATCGCCTGCCTGCCCGATTTTTCTGTTCGCCAGCAGGTGGCAGACGGTAACCTGGTGCCGATACTCGGTGAGTATATTGAGTGGCGGGGGACTTTCCATATTCTGTGGCCTGCCAGCCGGCATCCCTCACCCAAGATCCGTGCACTCGTTGATTTTCTTGCTGACAATGTCTTTCATTCACCCATCCGTTAAAAAAGCGATAAGAGATAAAATAACATCAGTGGAATTATTTATTATCGGTTTAATTAATAAAGTGTCGGTAATCGTCAACGAAAGATGGGGTGAGAATGCAAGACAGACCTGCCATGAATTACACTGGTAGTACTCTTTATTTAACTGTGATGTTTTTTATCAGGCCGGGGTCATGAAGAGCCGGTAGCGTTGCCAGCATTTTCCTGTGATAGATTTTATTTTAAAGGGTTATGTTTTGCCGGTTTTTTTACTTCGTTGATAAATAATCGTTTTTAGGCCGGGGTTTTTCCCCCGGCCTTGTGGTAACTACTTTTCAGTCGGGCCGCAGCCGCCGATCCATTTTGAAATAGATACTGCAGGATGAAGCAGGTAGTCATAAGTACAGTTTTTTTGTTTATTTTCGACGTGGCCGGTACAGGCGGTCAGAAAAGAAAGGCAAGCGCCAACGATCAGTAATTTTACAACACGATTCATTTAACATCCTTTGTTTATACTGTCATGAATTACGAGCCGAGATAATAAGAAAAAAAACAAAATGAAACAATGTGAAATTATATTTTCAACTTACTTTAGCTGAATTACGACTTCTAACCGCCGGGGAAAGTGAAGGATGAGTTCTGCATTGCACAAGCGAGTGAACTCATGCGGTTTTTGGGCGTCAGTAACTACTTTTGTGCTAAGTTAGGCCGGTTTTCTGCAGCAGATTGAGGCGAAATGAACACTCCGGCAAACAGTACCACCCGTGAAATGCGCAAAAATAATATTGCGTTGGTCATCCGCACGCTAAAAGCGCTGGGGGCGGCGACGAAGGGGGAGGTGGCCGCAAACACCGGGCTGAGTGCAGCCACTTGCGGAGCCGTGCTGAATGAACTCGCTACCAGTGGTGAAGTGCTGACACTGGAGCGGGAAGCCTCCCGCGGCGGCAGGCCCGCGCAGCGATACGCCTGTAATCCCGATTTTTTCTCTGTACTCAGCCTCTATGCCGCTGGCAGCGATGAGGCCGCCGAGCTGGTCTGGTCAGTGACCTCTGCGACCGGAGAGCCACTGGACAGCGGAGATATGCCCTTTATCCCCCTGACGGCGGAACGATTTTATCAGCAGATTGCCTCGCTGCTGGCGGTATTTCCTGTCGTACAGGCGATAGGCATCGGCCTGCCCGGCGTGATTGTTGACGGGGTCGTCACCTCCTGCGATATCTCGTTGTTTACCGGCATGGCGGTTACCGCAGAGATCGCCTCGCGCTCAGGGCGATTTACTGAAATGGGCAACGATATCAACTTTACGGCATGGGGCTTTTACCGCAGTAACTGTCCCGGCGTGAAAGCACCGGTTGCCTATATTTTCAAACCTGATGTTCCCTGTACCGGGTGTGGCATGGTGATCAACGGTCAGGTGCTGACCGGGGCGAATAACTTCGCCGGCGAGGTCTCCCATCTGCCGTTTACCCCGGGTATCACGCTATCGCTGACAGAGGAACTGGCACACATTGTGGTCTCCCTGGCCGCACTGATTAACCCGGTGATGGTGGCCCTGTCCGGAACGCGTCTCAACCAGTCTCAGCTCCCCGAGATAGTGCAGATCTGTCAAAAGCATATTCCGGAAAAGCACCTTCCTGCCCTGATTTACCGCCCCTCAATTCGTCAGGATTACCTGCAGGGCATCGCTGAGCTGACGCTTGAAAACTACAACCATCACCGTTTATTTGGCGAATAATGACGAACGGTAATCCATCCGGTTGCCGGCCGTCTCCTCTCGCGCTCATTGACATCTCTTTCAAACCGTACCTATACTTTTTACTTACTAATTGTCTTTTAATAAGTCTTTTTTAAAAAGGTGCGCGATGTCGGTGAATGTTCTCTCTCAGCAGGTAGGAAGTCAGGCCCGACGCAGCGCTACCCGGGCAATCTTTTTTGTCACCGGCATGGCCATGGGCCTGTGGGCGGCGTTGGTACCCTATGCGCAAATGCGCACCCATGCGGAAGCCGGTCATCTCGGACTGCTACTCCTTTGCCTGGGGGCCGGCTCGCTGATCGCCATGCTGGGATCGGGTCGCATCATCGGCATAGCGGGCTGCCGGCGGGTGATTGTTGCCTCTGTGGTGCTTTACTGTCTGATGCTGCCACTGCTGGCCACGCTGGATGATATCCGTTTACTGGCCGCCAGCCTGTTTGTGTTTGGCATGGGGATCGGGCTGGCCGATGTGGCCATAAACGTCCAGGGGACGCTGGTTGAGCAGGCCGCGGACAAGCCCTTAATGTCCGGATTCCACTGCCTGTGGAGCGTGGGCGGCATCGCCGGTGCCGGTGGCGGTGCGCTGCTGCTTGGGGCAGGGGTCACTCCCCTGGCGGCAACTTTCTGGGCGGTGGCATTGATTGTACTGGTCACGGCCTGTTCTTTTCCTGCCTTGCTGACTGCTGGCGGGGACGATCCACATCAGCCAGTTGATACTGCCAGCCGGCCTAACTTCCGTCTGGTCCTGATGGCGATCATGGCGATGATTTGCTTTATGGCTGAAGGGTCCATTCTGGACTGGAGCGGTATTTTCATGATTCAGGATCGCGGTATGGCGGTGGAACATGCCGGCTGGGGCTTCGCGGCCTTTGCGGTCGCGATGTCCCTGATGCGCGCAACGGGGGATGCGGTCGTGAATAGGCTGGGTCGACAGCGGGTGCTGGTCGCCGGCGGCATGCTGGGCATTGCAGGGTATCTGATAGTGGTGCTGGTACCGGGCTGGATCATGGCGCTGTGCGGTTTTGTTCTGGTGGGCATTGGTGCGGCCAATATTGCCCCGGTGCTGATCACCCTGGCGGGTCAGGAGAAAGTAATGCCGGTTCACCGCGCAGTGGCTCTGGTGGCCACGCTCGGCTATCTCGGCATACTGGGTGGACCGGCACTGATTGGCTGGGTGGCGCATCTGACCAATCTTTATGTCGCTTTTGCCCTGGTCGCCGTCGCGTTTATGGTGATCGTGCTGGGTGCTTTTAAACTGAAATACTAAGCGATTCTCTTGCCTTGCACATGGGGTCAGTTTGGATATCGAAAATTATTGTACGTTAAGGTTGTTTTTTGACCTTCCTACTTTAGCTGGCCTCAGCCGACGAAACTTACCGAAAGCCGATATCCGGTTGCTTTTCCAGATATAATTGCCTGTCAGATTGATGTGTTCCCGGCCTGGCGGGGACAAATGCGACAGCAGTTGCTCGTTGATCTTCACCCCTTTACGCTTCAGGGCATCGACGGAAGATCAGTTCGCCGATCGGGCAAAAGAGATGCTGGAGCAGATCGTTCAGGAGCGGGGGCATAAAATCGCCAGCTACTACCGGGAGAACATCATCGGTACAAAACTTGACCGCCCGGAACTGTGGCGCTTACTGATGGTACAGTCACCGCAATGATATTTTACTGGTCGAAGAGAGAGACCGCTTGACCCGTCTGAGCAACAGCGACTGGATAACGCTGAAAAAGCAGATCGAGCAATACGACTTGCGGATTGTCAGCCTGGATGTGCCCACCTCATGGCAGGCGCTGGCAGATAAAGACCCCTCGCAGGCTGACCCAATCACCCGCGCCGTGATAACCGCCATCAATAACATGCTTATCGACCTGATGGCCGCGATGTCGCATAAGGACTGGCTGAGCCGCCGCCAGCGCCAAAAGCAGGGAATTGAACGGGCGCATACACTGGGTAAATACCGGGGAAAACAGGCCGATCAGGAGCGACATGAGAAAGTCCTGTACTACCGCTAGGTCAAGAAACTGAGCATCCGTGAAACGGCAGACGCCACAGGGTACAGCCCCTCCCAGATATGCCGCATTCAGGTACTGTAACGGCAATCACAAACGGGTGATTTGGGTTAAGTTGTGATTGTTGTATGATGCCGGTGAGGATAACCGCTTATATATTGAGGGATTAATGATGGCAAGAGCACTGGCCAGTTTGGGTGATAAAACGAGTTACGGAGAAATCATTTCAGCGACTGCGTCCTGGTATGAAGGACGTAAAGCAATAGCCCGGACCGGCGACAAGGCATCATGCAGCAAATGCAACGGGTATTTTGAAATGCTTGCCTCCGCACAGGACTGGGCAGAAGAAGGCAAAGCGTATGCGGCCACAGGTGACAGAGTGCTGTGCCGTTGCCCCGATCACTATGTTTACGGTTCAGCCACGCAGTCTGCCAGCACAGGCACTGGCTCTCTGACCTCCCGCAATACCCGTCAGTCGCCTGTCCCGGCGCAGCAGGCACAGGATTCCGGCGCCCGGAACTGTATTCGCTTTCAGTGCGCCGGTGACGATGGCCAGCTAATGGCTGGTTGCCGCTACACTCTGATGTTCCCGGACGGACGTTCTGAAGCTGGTGTGACCGATGAACACGGGGTTACCGGATGGCATTATGCTGAATCCGCTGAAATATTAACCTGCATATATTAATGGATTAATTATGGCTGTTTACCATCTCAGTACCCGTATTAACTCTAATGTCCCGGCTGATTCTTTGCTGTATGACCTGTGCATTTATCGCATGGACTCCGGCAGGAATAAATCCCCCCTGGTGGATGTGAAGCAACAGCCGTTTCTGGGCAATTATGAAACACAGAGTCACATGACCGGAAATATAAATGAGTCACTCTCGACCATTTATATTATGGAAATGAAGCTTTATCGAAAAACCATGTTGCATACGCACTGTGTAACGCCTGTTCCGTTCACTAAGATGTACACGCTGGAAGAATTTTCGTCAGGCAAAGCCTGGTCTCCGGTGAAGCGGGAAAACCCCTGTTATTTTGAGTCAAAAGGGACAATGAAACCTGAGAGTCAGGGGGGCGAAACAAAGCAGATTAAAATCACCATCCCGGAACGTCCATTTATAGCGAAAGAATATCCTATCGGAACACCGCAGGATCCGTTTGAAAAAAACAAAATTGAGTCTGAGATAAACGACAGATTTTATCATTATTCTTACCCTTATCAGGATAGGGCAAGTGTATGTGGACCTGCTGCATTTTTTTACTGTGTTCAAATGGATCGTCCTGATGTATATGCACAAGCTGCCAGGGAACTATGGCGGTATGGAAATACTAAAATAGGTGCATTGACCATCTCCCCTGGCGAAGGGTGTAAACACCCTTCAGGTATGTTTTATACAAGTGGAGGTCAGCCAAGGATCTTAGGGCTTGATTGGATGACACTGGCTGGGCTGAGGGACTCAGAGAATACCATGCTGAGCTTTGATGCTCTTGATTCGCCAGTTGCAGGCATCACAATGTGGCAAACACTGACTGAATGGTTTGAAAAGGCCGGTTATGAAAAGGTCTATAGTAATGTAGGGATCACTCAGGCAGGCGTCCAGGGGATCAGAGATTTAAATAAGTATGTAGAGCAAGGTTATAAAGTTGTGACATTAATAAATGATGGACTGCTTGAAGGTAGTACAAACAACACAACATTACCTACGCACTGGATTGTATGGGATGGTTCTGTAACACAGGATAATAATGGGTATGTTAATTTAAAATTATTTTCCTGGGGGCAATCAGCCAACTGGATTAAACATAAAAAAGATTTGAAATTTTTTATCAATAGATTTTTCGGGGGGGTGGTTTTCAAACCATTAAAATAGCCATGAGGATGTTTTCTGTTATTTTTATTTCATTTGCAGTATCAGCATGTACTTTACATGCTGATGTTACTCCTGATGGTAATTCACTTAACGATGCTATAGTAGGAACGCCGTATACTAGTGAAATAAATATAAGTGGTGGCGCTGTATCATCTTTAGATTCTAGTGGAAAAAAAAGATTTGTAGGTGCAATAACTCCATCCGATACAGGATTAACTTTAAGGTATTGTAATGATTCTCCAGCTCACAATTGCGTCAGGATTCAGGGAGTACCAGTAAAGCCGGGGATCGTCACCGTACGAGTATCAGGCGGATTGTTTGGCACTAATGTAGCGACAGGTGGGGAATTTGATAAAACATATACTATTAAGATCAAAGATTCAGAAGGGTCTTCTTAAGATCGTTTGAGAGGTGGACTCAGCATTGCTAGCCAGGATACGAGAACCCGCTCCGAGAGCGACTTTTATTTCTGGCGCATGAGCGGGCAGGGATGCCTGGTGAACACAGAGATTTTTCCTGCCTTAGCTATATACTTACAGATTCCGCGAATTTGAATTGAATACCGATCTTACAGAGGTCGATTTTAATAGTAACTACCTGTATGTTGTAACTATAACTCGGACTATTTGCTTTCACGATACCGACATCGCGCAAAATATTCATTTTCTCCCTGCTGAGATCAAAGAGCATAACGGCCACACTGATTATGATCCCGCGCCCCGCCCTGAGTGCGGCATCCACATTTTCTGCGCATCATCATTTTCTGAGGACTTATGAGTAACACGACATTAGCGAATCCGGCACCATTGGGACTGATGGGTTTTGGTATGACAACGGTCCTGCTGAACCTGCACAATATAGGCTTTTTCCCGATGGACGGTATTATCCTCGCCACTGGCATGTTTTACGGCGGGATCGCACAAGTCTTTGCAGGCCTGCTGGAATATAAAAAAGGCAATACCTTCGGTATGACTGCCTTTACCTCTTACGGCTGCTTCTGGCTGACACTGGTCGCCATTATTCTGATGCCTGAACTGGGCCTGTCAGAGCCCGCCAACGCGCACTTCCTCGGGGCGTTTCTCGGCCTGTGGGGCATTTTCACTCTGTTTATGTTTTTCGCCACCCTGAACGGCAACCGCGTGCTGCAATTCGTATTTCTCAGCCTGACGGTGCTGTTTGCGCTGCTGGCCATTGGCCATCTGATGGATAACGCTGCAATCATCCGGTTTGCAGGCGGGACAGGACTGGTCTGTGGTGCCAGCGCGATTTACCTGGCGATGGCCGAAGTGCTTAACGAACAGTTTGGCCGCCCCATCTTACCCCTGGGCGAAAAACAGTAATCCTCCGCCTGCCTGTGTCCCGGGCAGGCGGAAACGATCATAACCGTTTAGACATATTGTAACCCGTTAACACAAACCCAAGGCTTTCATACAGCTTTTTCGCACGGCTGTTGTTGGCTGCTACACGCAGACCGGTTTCCGTGATGCCTTCCAGGGCCAGCTGCTGGTTAATCACGTCCAGCGCCTGTTTTCCATACCCTTTCCCGCGCCATTCGGGAAGCAGATAGATATCATAAATCCAGGCGATATTTTCGCTGACGCTGATCCAAAGGTAACCCACCGGCGGCTCGGCGCCCTCCGTTGCCGTGATACACAACAAACGCTGGGGAGGGCTGTTAACGCCCTGGGTCAGGGCCTGGTCAATCAGGGTTGTTGCGCGGCTAAGGGCATCTTCCAGGGAGCAACGCCGCGACTCTGCGAGGTCTCTGCCATACTCTGCAATCACGATCTGACGGTAAGCCGGAAACTCGTCCGCCTGCATGGGTCTTAATATCATCGATTTTCCCCGGAAATGGTCCGATAAACCCTGCGTCAGCCAGTCTGCACGAGGATACGATAAGGATGATAACGTGATTTCAGGCGAATTCAACGCATCAACACTGAACGCGCAGGCGCTAATGCAGCGGTTGACAGAAGAGAGCAGGGTGTGGGTAATGTCGGCATCCGGTCAGGGGCACAGACGTGCCCCTGACCGGGGATTAATGGCTGAGCTGCGTTGTATAATTCGCTGCCACCCAGCGATAGCCGCTACCGTCGCGTTTAACGTGTCCCAGCCCCGGAAAGGCAATGTGTGCAGCAGCTACCCAGTTCCCCTCCTGCGCCATCTGCGCCAGTACCGCCTCACGCGTTTGTACGGCTTTTTTCTGGTCAACATCGAAGTGGATTGCCACATGCGGATCGGGCATCTGAACCGATTTTGCATGAATAATGTCGCCCCACAGCACCAGCGTCTGTCCTTCACTCTCCACGCGGTACAGCACGCTACCCGGCGTATGGCCGGGTGCCGGGATGGCCCGTATACCGGCAAATACCGTCGCGGGGGCACTGAACGTGCTCAGACGTCCGGCATCAATGACCGGGCGCAACGTACGTTCAGACTCGGCAAAGGTGTGGGCCTGGCTGGCTGCCACCTTCTTAACGTTGCCGGGCGTCAGCCAGAAGTCTGCGTCTTTCTTCTCAACGTAAACCCGGGCATTGGGGAAGGCCAGTTTGCCGCTGCGCGAGACACCGCCGGAGTGGTCGGCATGAATATGTGTCAGCAGCACCGCATTGAGGCTTTCTGCCGGATAGCCTGCCGCCGCCAGATTCTCCAGCAGATGACCGCCGTTGTGGCCAAACAGGTCGCCCGCCCCGGCATCCACCAGCACCCGCTGCTGGCCGTTATCAATCACGTATGCGTTAATTGAGGTCTCTGCCTGCGGCGTCATGGCATCACTGGCCATACGGTCGCGCAGCTTTTGCGGGCTGATATGAGTCAGTAACTTATCCAGCGGGATGGTGACCGTGCCATCAGAAACAGCGGTGATACGCAACTTGCCCAGCGTCATGCGGTAAAATCCAGGCGCCTGGGTCTCCGGCGGAACAGATTCGGGTGCGGCCAGCGCCGAAGCAGAGAAAGCAATACCGGCCATCATTACCATCGTTTTCATTTTAACCTCGTTAATTCATGTCGTTTTTGCGTGAGTGCCAGTATCCTGACCTCAACGACATCATTCAAATCGATTAAAATAATGCACACTATCAGAGAAAATGATTTTAGCCGTATCGACCTGAATCTGCTGACGGTGCTGCTGGTTTTGCATCGCGAGGGCAGCGTTTCACGCGCCGCTGAACGCCTTCACCTCGGTCAGCCAGCCGTCAGCGGGGCGCTGGCGCGCCTGCGTACGATGTTTAACGACCCGCTGTTTGTCCGCACGGCAAAAGGGATGTCGCCGACGCCGCGCGCCGAGACACTGGTAGCCTCGTTATTTCCGGTGATGGAAGAGATGCAGCAGGTACTGTTTCAGCCGCCATCCTTTTCACCTGAAACCGATACGCACCGGTTCCGTCTGGGGATGAGCGACTGGGTGGAAGGCTGGCTGATGCCCGACCTGCTGTCGACGCTGAACCGCCAGGCACCGGGAGTGACCCTGCATATCACGGCCAGCGATCCCTTCCACGATGAGGAAATGGTACAACAGGATCGCGTTGACGTAGCGATTTCGGTCGGGCAGGGCATTCCTGCCGGGACGGTGCGTGAGCCGGTTACCCGTATGGAATTCTGCACGCTGTGGCACCCGCTCCAGTTAGCACTCACTTCGCCCCTGAGCCTTGATGACTATATATCCCATAATCATCTGCTGGTTTCTTATCGCGGTGCCAGTCAGAGCCAGATAGACGAGCAACTGGCGCGGCAGAATCTGTCCCGCCGGGTGCGCTATGTGACCCCCCATTTTTCCTCACTGCCGCTGATGTTGAAGCAGATCCCGGCCCTGACCACCGTCCCGCAGGGCCTGGCAGCGGGCTGGATGGAACACTTCGGCTTGCAGAGCAGCGCCGTTCCGGTCAGCGTGCCGCCCTTTACCCTCTCCCTGCTGTGGAATAAGCGCCGCAGCCACGACCCGGCCCTGCTATGGCTGCTGGAAAAACTGCGGGAAAAAATGCGCACTGGCTGATTGACTCGTGCCTGACAGCAAGACGGTAAGTCTGAACGCGAGCGGCCGTCATACCCGTTACCGGTGCTGCTCCGCTATCGCACGCTTCAGCACGCCGTAAATCCGTGCATCACTGAGATGCGCCACGTTAAAACGTACAAATGCACCGGCGGTCTGCGAGACGCTGAAGACATTCCCCGGTGCCAGAATGACCCCCTCTTCGCGGCAGCGTCGGGTCAGTAGCGTGGAATCCACCCCGTCCGGCAGGCGGCACCAGAGATAAAACCCACCGCGCGGTACCTGCCACGGCACGATACCCAGCGTTGCCAGGCGTTCCACCGCCTCTTTTCTGGCGCGATCCAGCCGCGTTGTCACCTCCTGCAAATGCTTACGATAGCTTCCCCCCGACAGCACACCGGCAATCAGTTCGCTGGCAAGCGGGCCTGGTCCGCCAAAGTTGGTGGCGATCTGCAGGTTAACCAGTTCATCGATCCACCCGGCCCGGCAGGCAATATAACCACAGCGCACCGAGGCGGAGAGGGTTTTCGAAAAACTCCCGGTGCGGATAACGCGATCAAGCCCGTCGGGGATCGCCAGGCGCGGCGAAGGGTCCGGTTCGAAGTCGGCAAAGATATCGTCTTCAATGATCAGCGTATCGTGCAGCGCGGCGGCACTTAACACGCGATAGGCAGTCTGCGCAGAGAGGCAGGCACCCGTCGGATTATGCAGAGCGGAGTTAGTGATATAAAGACGCGGGCGCTCCGCAGCAAGAACCTGTTCAAAAACCGCGATATCGGGGCCAGTTGGCGTATAGGGTACGCCAGTGATCTTCACCTGGTGGGCACGCAGCAGCGCCTTAAAGTTGAAGTAGCAGGGGTCATCCACCACCACGCTGTCGCCCGGGCGCAGCAGATAACGACAGAGTAAATCCAGAGCCTGGCTCCCCGACCCGGTCAGCATCAGCTGGTCCATCGAAGCAGACAGCCCTTCCCGGGCAAAACGCGCCAGCAAAAGACGCCGCAGTTTGGGCGACCCGTGGGAACTGCCGTAGTCGGTCAGCAGGGGGCTGTCGAGCCGGGAAAGCTGCCGCAGCCCTTTACGCAGTGCCTCATGAGGCATCCAGTCGTCGGGCAGCCAGCCGCAGCCCGGCGTCAGTTCACCCACTGCTGCATCCAGCGACTGGCGGGAGACCCAGAAAGGATCGACATCCCGTGGCTGCCCGATGCGCGTATCAATCAGACTGCGCCCAACAAGCGGAGTGCCAGACACGTAAAAACCGGAACCGCGCCGTGCCCGGATCACCCCTTCTGCTGCCAGCCTCTCATAGGCTTCGACGACCGTAGAAGGTGACACGCTCCTGGCGGCAGCGAAGCGGCGCACCGACATCAGCCGGTCACCGGCTGCCAGCGTACCGGTCAGAATACTGCGGCGGATTTCGTCAATCAGTGTTTCGGTAAGCGTCATCGGTATCCCAGCCTGTCAGTGATCAACTGTATGGGAAAGACTCCCCATACAGAACAACTTAATTGTAGGGGTAGTGTATCTTCGAATCCGCCGTTCTGACCTCTACTATCCGTGGGATATGCCTGTTTTTATACTTACGCAGAGGACTTATGCAGCGAACAACATCAGGGTGGTGGAGTGGACTTTTTGGCGTGATGATTTTTAGCGGCTCCCTGCCGGCTACACGGGTGGCCATTGGCGGATTTTCACCGCTGTTTCTGACCTCTGCCCGCGCGGTGATTGCCGCACTGGTCGCCGGGGGACTGCTGCTGGCGCTGAGGCAGCGACGCCCCGGGCGCAGCGACAGGGTATCGCTACTGATGGTGGCTGCGGGAGTCGTCGTCGGCTTTCCCTTACTGACAGCCCTGGCCCTGCGCGAGATGACCGCCGCCTGTTCTCTGGTTTTTATCGGCCTGCTGCCGCTTTCCACCGCTATTTTCGCGGTGCTGCGCGGGGGAGAACGGCCAGCGCGGGCCTTCTGGCTGTTCTCCCTGCTGGGTGCCGGGATCGTGACAGGTTTTGCTCTCTCAGCAGGCGGAGGGGGATCGCTGACCGGAAACCTGATGATGGTGGCGGCCATTCTGCTGTGCGGACTGGGCTATGCGGAAGGGGCAGAACTGTCGCGCCGGCTGGGCGGCTGGCAGGTGATCAGCTGGTCGCTGCTGCTGTCGCTACCGGTAATGGTGGTGACGGGCCTGATGACTCTGCCGCACAGCTGGCAGGGGATCGGTGCGCCCGCCTGGTTCAGCCTTGGCTATGTCTCACTGTTCAGTATGCTGATTGGTTTTATTTTCTGGTATCGCGGGCTGTCGCTGGGCGGCATCGCCGGGGTCGGACAGCTCCAGCTGCTACAACCGTTTTTTGGTCTGTTGCTCTGCGCGCTGTTCCTCCACGAGCCGGTTGCCCTGAGTATGGTGGTCAGTGCGGCGGCGATTATTCTCTGTGTTGCCGGCGCGAAGCATTTCGCCTGAGCGCCATTCCACAATAATAAGGAGAACGACGTGGTTTTCTGAGCAAAAAAAACCAGACCGGAGTCTGGTTTTTTAAGGGTTTATGCTTCAGGGAAGGGCATCGAATTACCCGGTGCTTCCCGGTGAATATGCAGGAAGGTCAGGTGACGCTCATACTGGTCGAGAATGTCATTGATGATCTGCTCTTTGGTGTAGTCCATCAAATCGTTCCCCTGCGTACCCTCCAGCAGGAAGGTTTCCAGACGGAAGTAATCCGATTTGCCGCTGCGCGCCCGGTAGGTAAAGGCGGGTACCGAGTAACGCTGCGGCCAGATCTGATAGAGGAAGCTCTGCTCATCCGCCATATCAACCAGCAGTTCCAGATGGTTCAGACGCTCATCCTCCACCGCAGGCAGCTCATTCACCTGCACTTTGGCACCACGACGTTCCAGCTCACGCCCGACTTCTTCCATTGCCGGACGACAGACGTTATCCAGCATTTTGCGGGTGTGGGTCGTTCCCGGATAGTTCATCACGCGTGAAATGCGCTGTTTCCAGTTCAGGCGATCGTCACGCGATACCGCTACCGGTGGCGTGTTCACCGTGGCACTGGCCCGACGGTGATCTTCAACCCGCAGTGATTTATACAGACCGGCCATCACAAAGAAAATCACAAAGCTGAACGGCAGCCCCATGATCACCGTGGTCTTCTGCAGCGCCGTCACGCCGTTAACCATCAGCATTCCCAGCGTTAGGACGCCAATGGTGACCGACCAGAAGATACGCAGCCAGTTTGGCGCATCATTGTTGATGTCCGCCAGACGCGAGGTAAAGTTGCCCAGCACCAGTGAACCGGAGTCCGCGGAGGTAACATAGAACAGCAGGCCGGTGATGGTGGCCACCGAGGCGCTGAAAGTAAAGCCAGGATACTGCGCCAGCAGACTGTAGAAGCCGCGCTCCGGGTGCGCCATGGTCTCTTCAGCGAAGGCCATATTGCCGTGAATAATCTCGTATAGGGCGCTGTTACCAAAGATCGACAGCCACAGCAGGGTAAAGATAAATGGAATGGTCAGCGTCCCTACCACAAACTGGCGGATAGTACGGCCGCGGGAAATACGCGCCAGGAACAGGCCAACAAACGGTGACCAGGCGACCCACCAGGCCCAGAAGAACAGCGTCCAGTTGTTCATCCATTCCGTTGGACGATCGAAGGCGAAACTGTTCAGCGTCATGCCCATAAAGCGGTTGATGTAATCCCCGACGTTGAGCACCAGCGCATTCAGCAGGAAGCTGGTATCACCGACGAACAGCACAAACAGGATCAGACCAAAGGCGAGCAGCACGTTGAGCTCTGACAGGAAGCGAATGCCCTTATTCACGCCAGAGGTGACCGAGATAGTGGCCATGATGACCGACAGCACGATTAGCCCGGCCTGCGCCGTCAGTCCTTCCGGCACATCAAACAGCACCTTCAGGCCATAGTTCAGCTGCACAACGCCGATGCCCAATGTGGTGGCAATACCAAAAATCGTCCCGAGCACGGCGGCGATGTCCACGGTATGACCGATTGGCCCGTTAATACGTTTACCGAAAATAGGGTACAGGGCCGAACGAATGGTCAGAGGCAGGCCGTAGCGATAGCTGAAGTAACCCAGGGCGATGCCCATCAGGGCATACATGGACCAGCCGGTCAGACCGTAGTGGAACAGCGTCCAGACCATCGCCTGACGCGCGGCTTCCATCGTCTGTCCCTGGCCCTCTGGCGGCATCATATACTGCGTGACCGGCTCGGCGACGGAGAAGAACATCAGATCGATACCGATACCGGCGGCAAACAGCATGGCTGCCCAGCTCATCAGGCTGAACTCGGGCTTGGACTGCTCAGGACCGAGCTTAATGGAACCAAAGCGGGAACAGGCCATAAAGATAACGAACACGATGTACAGCGTGGCGGCCAGCAGGTAATACCAGCCGAAGGTGTTGGATACCCAGTCGAGGGTACGATTAATCCAGCGATCGGAAAAATCAGTGAACAGAATAGTCGTCATGGAGAACAGCAGGATCAATACTGCTGAGGTGTAGAAAACCACGGGGTTGATACGATCTTTTTGAGGCTTTCCTGGTATTTCAGTCGTCGGCATAATGTCTCCGCAAAAAATGATCAGGGAAAGAACCTGAAGTCCGCTCTGCGAAGCGCGCATTAGCGCATACTGGGTAAAATCCGCCGTATATCCGCTAATTACACTGGGAGAACCATCAGGATGAATATTAGTGTAATTTATTGATTAATCGTTATAACTCTTGACTCAAATCGCCTCCGGAAAGTAAATTTTGTGTAAACAGAAGCACGAATGATAGTTTTTATTGATTGAGCATTCAATTAAAAAAAATTTCAGCGTCTCAAATTGCCGTCTTTTTCCCCATTAAAACCGCATATCGCTTGACGATTCCCACCCGGTAAAATAAAACTATTTCCTGTCAGGGGAGTCTCGCCAGAGAGACTGAGAGGCTAATGAGCGATTTATCGCGGCGTAGCGACCCTTAGAACCTGACCCAGTTGATACTGGCGTAGGAAGACGCGTACCCTGATGACGGGCCAGCCGGCCACCCAGCGTACCCGCGCGAAGGCCTGTGTTTATTCCGCCTCAGCCTTTTTCCTTATCCTTATCACGGGTCTCATCTAGTTTTGAGAGGCTAACGTGACGCTATTGGTAACCCCCCTTCTCCCTGTCAGGATCCTTACCTCATGAGCCGCTGGTCTGTGATCGGTGACGGCGTTGCCGGGCTGTGCATCGCCACGATGCTGGCAGAGCACGGCCAGGCCGTGGAGGTGATCACTTCACCGCGGCATGATGCGGCATCCCACTGGGCAGGCGGAATGCTGGCCCCCTGGTGCGAAGGCGAAAGCGCCCCGGCGGAGGTTGTTGAGCTGGGCCAGCGGTCTGCCCCGTGGTGGTCTGCACGTGTCAAAGGCGTGGAGCATCAGGGCACCCTGGTAGTCGCCCCCCCGCGCGACGCGCCTGAACTCACCCGTTTTTCGCGCATGACGCACGCCCATCAGTGGGTGGAACCGGTCACGCTGGAACCCGCCCTGGAAGGGCGCTTTGCCCGCGGGCTGTTCTTTGCCGGCGAGGCCCATCTCGACCCGCGCAGCGCGCTGCAGCAGCTGCGGGCCAGCCTGCTTCAACACGGCGTTGACTTCCATCAGGACAAGCCCGGCGGCACGGTTATTGACTGCCGGGGGATCCACGCTGCCCACGAACAGCCGGGACTGCGCGCCGTTCGCGGCGAAATGCTGATCCTGCACAGCGATGAGGTGCAATTCTCCCGGCCCGTCCGCTTACTCCATCCCCGCTTTCCCTGTTACCTCGTACCGCGCACGGGGGGGCGCTTTATGCTGGGGGCGACCATGGTGGAAAGCCACGATGACAGCCCGATCAGCGCCCGCGCCATGATGGAGCTGCTAAGTGCCGCTTACGCCATCCACCCGGCACTGGCCGAAGCCAGAGTGCTGGAAAGCGGCACCGGGCTGCGTCCGGCCTACGCTGATAATGTCCCTGCCATTCATCGCCATAACGGCGTCTGGTCCGTTAACGGCATGTACCGGCACGGCTTTCTTCTCGCGCCAGTGATGGCGGAAAACCTGATGCAGCAACTGATACAGGAAAACCTGATATGAAAATTCAGCTTAACGGCCAGCCGGTCGATACTGCCGCCCGCACCCTGGCGGAATTGCTGCGCGAACAGCAGATTGACGCAGGCTGTGTCGCCAGCGCGTTAAATGGACAGTTCGTGCCCCGCGCCCGCTATGAAACGCAGCCGATCACACCAGGCTGTGAACTCGAAGTCCTGTCACCCATGCAGGGGGGATAAACGATGTTTTATGATTTTGTACCCCAGTCACGTTTTCTGCTCGGTACCGCCGGGTACCCCTCTCCGGCGATCCTGCAGCAGGCGCTTGCGGCCTCCGGCAGTGAAATTATCACCGTCAGTCTGCGCCGTGAAGGCAGCCACGGTACAGCCTTTCGCGAGCTGCTGACCGGGCTGAATAAGCGGGTTCTGCCGAACACGGCGGGCTGTCACAGCGTGAAGGAGGCCGTCACCACTGCCCATATGGCGCGTGAGCTGTTTGATACGCGGTGGATCAAGCTGGAGGTGATCGGTCATGCCGATACGCTGCAACCCGACCCGTTCGCCCTGGTGGAGGCAGCGCGTATCCTCTGCGCCGACGGATTTCAGGTGTTTCCCTACACCACAGAAGACCTGATTCTGGGTGAAAAACTGATCGAAGCAGGCTGTGAACTGCTGATGCCGTGGGGCGCGCCAATCGGGTCGGGGCAGGGGCTGCGTAACAGAGAAGGGCTGCGCTCAATGCGCGCCTGGTTTAACGATATTCCGTTGATTATCGACGCCGGGATTGGTGCACCCAGCCAGGCAGCTGAAGCTATGGAGATGGGGTTCGACGGTATTTTGCTGAATACCGCCGTTGCCAAAGCGCAGGATCCGGTTCGGATGGCAGGGGCCTTTGCTGCTGCCATACAGGCCGGATGGGATGCCCGGCAGGCCGGTCTGGTCGAACGTCGCGATATGGCCAGCGCCTCGACGCCGATTTTTGGTATGGCGCAGTTTCACTCACGGGAGCTGTAGCCGATGAGCCGCTATCAACGACAGTCAATGTTGCCGGAAATTGGCGACGAAGGGCAGCAGGCCCTGCACCATGCGCGGGTGCTGGTGGTGGGCGCGGGCGGACTGAGTGCCACGCTGCTTCCGCTGCTGGCCGGGGCCGGTGTCGGTTACCTGCGGATTTATGATAGCGATCGGGTGGAGGAACACAACCTTCACCGCCAGACGCTCTTCGGGATGGGGGATATTGGCAATCTGAAAACAGCGTGCGCACAGCAGGCCCTATACAGGCATAACCCCGAGTGTGTCGTGGATGTACGGCCACTGGCTCTGAGTGCAAGCCGGGTCGCCGAGGCGCTGGAAGGCATCGATCTGGCTATTGATGCCGCCGATAATTTCGCCGTCACTTATCTGCTCTCCGACGCCTGCCTGCCGCGTCGCATTCCGCTGGTCAGCGCATCTGTGCTGGGGCGGCAGGGCTATGTAGGGGGCTTCTGCGGCGGAGCACCCGGCTACCGTGCACTTTTCCCGCAGTTGCCAGGCAGCGCAGCGAACTGCAATACCGCCGGGGTGATGGGGCCGGCAGTGGCGACGCTGGGCGCACTTCAGGCTCAGATGGCACTCAGTATTCTGCTCGGATTTTCACCCTCACCGCTTGGCTGCCTGATTAACTGTGATTTCAGTACGTGGCATTTCCGGCAGTTTCGCTTTGACGGCGCAGATGAGCCGGACAGACCCGGCGTCCCCTTTATTGACAGGCCGTTGCTGACCAGCAGCGATTGTATTGTTGAACTGCGCAGCGAAGAGGAAGCCCCTCGCAGTATCAGCGATCGCGCTGTCCGCGTTCTGCCAGAGCAGATCGACCACTGGCAACCGCCAGCTGGCCGCCGGATTGTGCTGGTCTGCGCCAGCGGGCTCCGTGCAGCCAGCGCCGCCGCGCGCCTGGAACAGCGTGGCTTCACGCACCTGGCGATCCTCGCGGCAAACCGTTAATAAAATGAGAGAAGGGATGTCTGAAATGAGCCGATAAACGCCCTTTTTCTATCGCTGGTGACCGCAGGAGATCCAATGCTGGGTGAAAATCTGCTCGCCAGCCGTGACATCATGCTGGAGGCGAGTAAACACAGCCTGATTTTTATAGCGCGGCAGGGCTGATATTGCGCAGGGTTTATTTGCATCTGCTCCTCCTGCTCAGTATCGTGTGCGCAATTTCCCCAGACTCGCCGGACTTAACCATGACCTCTCACGCTGCGAAAGATCCTTTGCATGGCCTGACCCTCGAAGCCCTGTTAATCAAACTGGAGGCGCGTTACGGCTGGGCAGAGCTGGCGAAACGCGTCAATATTAACTGTTTCAAGAGCGACCCCAGTATTAAATCGAGCCTGAAATTTCTGCGCCGCACCCCATGGGCACGAAAAGAGGTCGAAGATCTCTATATCGCCTCGCTGGAGGAAGACGCTCGGGAGCAGGCAGCGCCGCCGGCCGATGACCCCTGGGCCAGCTGGCAGGGGAAAAAGTAACGCTTCCTCTGCAGTCTTGCCTGGCGGCTGGCCAGCGCAGGGCACTCCGCTTTTTCAGGACTGTTCTATCCTCCCCTGGCGGTGGGCAGGAAAATCATCCTCCCTCCCCATAAACGCCGCGGCTGCGGGTGAAAGCTGGCGATGCGCCAGCACCAGATCAAAGCGGGCATCCGCGTCCGGGAGAGGGTAGTAACGGATCCTGTCTGCCAGAAAATGGCTCATGCTCTGTGGAGCAAGGGTCACACCCGCACCAACCGCCACCAGGGAAAGCACGGCGTGCATGCCGAAGGCCTCCTGCGCCACGTCAGGGACAAATCCCGCCTTCGCGCACAGGCGGATCACCTGCAGATGAAACCCCCGGCCCTCCAGGCGCGGCCATAAAATAAAAGGCTCGTCGGCCAGCGCGGCAAGCGTCAGTTCTGACCGCCTGCCGAGAGGGTGATCCTGTGGTACGGCGATGCACAGGGCATCGCTGTCGAAGGGCGTCAGGCTGATGTCATCAGCGCTCGCCACCGGGGGGATCACTACCCCCACATCCAGATCCTCTTCACGCAAAGCGATAATTTGTGCCGCCGTTGTAGCTTCGCGCAGCTCGAGACGCACCTGCGGGTGTGTCAGGCGGAACTGGCGTATCACATCCGGTAAACAACCGTAAAGCGCACTGCCCACATAGCCCAGTCGCACAATGCCGGTTCGCCCGGCAGCAACATCACGGGTCAGAATGACGGCCTGCTCTCTTTGCTGCAACTGAAGATAAGCCTGAGCCAGAAAGGTTTTCCCGGCGGGCGTTAAGCCCAGCACGCGGTTACCACGTTCAATAAGGATGACATCAAGATCGTGCTCCAGTTTCTGTATGGCACTGGTCAGCGGAGGCTGTGACATATTCAGCCGCTTTGCCGCCCGGTGAAAATGCAATTCTTCCGCCACCGCGACAAACTGCTCCATCGCACGTAGCGTGATCGCTGAGGTATTACCCGTCCCCATCTCATCCCCCCCCCCTCACGTCAATACGATATAAAAAATCTATCATGAATGCCGGTAAAGAGTATTTTTAATATCGTAGCAGCCCTCCCATACTTCCCCCTCATAGGTTTAACGTTGAGGAGAGAGCATGAATTTTAACAACAGTACGGTGCTGATCACCGGAGCAGGGCGAGGACTGGGCCTGGCCTATGCCCGCCTCCTGGGCAAACTGGGGGCAACGGTACTGATTCAGGATAACGGTGCCGCCAGCGATGGGGAGAGCGTCGATCCGCAGGTTGCGGAAGACGCTGCCGCCACGCTCCGATCGGAAGGGTTAACGGTGCGGGCGATAGCGGGCGATATCAGCACCCGGGAGGGCTGTTATGCTCTCTTCAACCGCGCGGAAGCCCTGACGGGACAGGTTAACACGCTGATTCACAGTGCGGGCTGGGTGGCGTATCAGCCGGTGGAAGCCATCGGGGATGCGGCCTTCGACAGGATGATGACCATTGCCGCAAAGGCACCGCTCTGGCTGGCACAGGCTGCCTGGCCCGGGATGAAAGCCGCAGGCTATGGGCGGATCGTCGTGACCACTTCCTGCCGGGCGCTTTATCCGCAGTATGTGCAGCACGGACTGACCGCTTACGCAGCGTCACGCATGGCGGTCGTTGGTATTATGCACGTGCTGGCCGCCGAGGGCGCAGAATCGGGGATCGTGGTGAATGCCGTGTCTCCCGTGGCGAAAACGCGGATGTGGGGAGTGGACGGCGAACCGGGTGATCTGCGGCCCGCAGACGTCGCGCCCGGCGTAGCTTTTCTGGCTTCCCCGGCCTGTCGCGAAGGTGGCTGGATACTGCGGGCGGCTAACGGCCAGTTCCATGCCACACGCGCAGCAGAAGCCAGTGGTGTGCATTATCCTTACGATCTGCGCGCAGTGCATGCAGCCACGCCAGACGATGTTGCCGCAAACTGGGCGCAGATTGCCGTACATCATCCTGAGCCGCGCGGATGAATGCGGTATCTGTCGCCGTGGCAGGCGAGTCGCTTCTCGGGGAATCCCCGATCTGGCACCGTGCCGATCGGCAGGTCATCTGGGTCGATACCCCGGGCGGCGTTCTCCATCGCTTTGATCCGCTGACCGGTCACCACCGGACGCTGACCCTGCCCGCTCCGCTGGCGTTTGTCAGAGAAGCGCCGGACGGCGGGCTGGTCATCGGCACAGGCTGCCACATTGAGCGGATTGACCGCGCAGGCCGCAGACAGCGTATCGCCACCGCCCCCCACGCGCAGCCAGGTTACCGCTTCAACGATGCCTGTTTTGATGCCTGCGGCCGTCTCTGGGTCGGTCTGATCAATGAAGCGCTGACAGCGGGTTCAGGCTATCTGTATTGCCTGTCACCGGACGGGCGCTGGCAAACGATCGACGATGGTTTTACCCTGATCAACGGCCTCACCTGGCGTGATGACCAGCGGATGTTGTATATCACGGACTCCCTCGCCGGCATGATTTATGCCTGTCCCCGCGATCCCCTGACCGGGCGGATGGGGATCTGCAAGCCGCTGGTTACCCTCGCGCGTCAGTACGGCAAACCGGACGGGTTGGTGGTCGATCGCGAGGGTTATCTGATTAGCGTGCTTTTTGACGGTGCGGCTGTTGCCCGTATCTCGCCCGATGGTGAAACCGTTCGCTGGCTACCCCTTCCTGTGCCGCGCCCGACCAGCTGCACCTTTGATGGCAGCGGAACAACCTTATACATTACCTCAGCCCGGCTGGGCCTGTCTGCCCGTCAGCTGGCTCTCGCGCCCTGGTCAGGATCGTTGCTCAAAGTCGAATACGCCGTTGGGGATTTTCTGGAAAACATCGGTGATGTTATTACCCAAAACCGTTAATTTAACTTACTATATCGCCTTACTTTTTCGCCTTTATTTTCTGTCAGACTTCACCCCCTGACAGTTTTACTCTGGTCAGAACATTCGTTTTTCATCTGAACATGCCGCCCGACGGTAACGGCGACATATCAGGCTGGAAAACAACGAGGCATACGCTGATGTTTTCTCGCTTTTTTATCTATCGCCCGGTTTTTGCGTGGGTCATTTCCATTCTTATCATGCTGCTCGGTGCGCTGGCCATCTCGCAGCTCCCCGTGGAGCAGTATCCCGATGTTGCTCCGCCGTCGGTCAGCATCAGCGCCACCTACACCGGTGCCTCTGCCGAAACACTGGAAAACAGCGTTACCCAGATCCTTGAACAACAGCTGACCGGGCTGGATAATCTGCTTTACTTCACCTCCAGCAGCAGCTCACAGGGCAACGTCAGCGTTGATGTCACCTTCAGCCAGGGCACCGACCCGGACACGGCGCAGGTACAGGTGCAGAATAAGGTGCAGCAGGCGCTGTCGCGGCTGCCAACAGAGGTTCAGCAGCTGGGCGTCACCGTCACCAAGTCCCAGTCAAACTTCCTGCTGGTGATGGGCCTGTATGATACAACCGATAAAAGCAGCAGTTCAGATATCGGCGACTGGCTGGTCAGCAATATGCAGGAACCTCTGGCGCGCGCAGAGGGCGTCGGCGATATTCAGGTCTTTGGCGGTCAGTATGCAATGCGCATCTGGCTGGACCCGGCAAAACTTTACTCTTATGCCTTACAGCCTTCGGATGTAGCCGCCGCTATCCGGGCGCAGAACGTCCAGATTTCCGCCGGCAAGATCGGCGGACTGCCGTCACCTGACAATCAGCAACTGACGGCCACCGTGCGCGCGCAGTCGCGCCTGCAGACCCCGGAGCAGTTTCGCAATATCATCGTTAAAAGCGACCGTAGCGGGGCCATCGTGCGCGTCGGCGACGTTGCCCGGGTCGAACTCGGCAGCGAATCTTATGATATGAGCACCCGCCTGAACGGTCATCCTGCGGCCGGGGTGGGGGTGATGCTGGCACCGGGCGCAAACGCGCTGGACACGGCGAAGCGGGTAAAGGCCACCATCGCAGAGTATCGTCACTCCATGCCGGACGGGTATGAAGTCTCGTATGCCCTGGACAGCACCGACTTTATCAAAATCTCCATTGAGGACGTGGTGATCACCCTGATTGAAGCAATAGCGCTGGTCGTGGTGGTGATGTACCTCTTTTTACAGAATATCCGCGCCACGCTGATCCCCGCACTGGCGGTCCCCGTCGTGCTGCTGGGCACCTTCGGCGTACTGGCCGTTATGGGCTACACCATCAATACGCTGACGCTGTTTGCCATGGTGCTGGCCATCGGTCTGCTGGTGGATGATGCGATAGTGGTGGTGGAAAACGTCGAGCGCATCATGCACGACGAGGGACTCCCTGCCCGGGAAGCCACTGAAAAATCGATGAAGGAAATTTCAGGTGCCCTCGTGGCCATTGCCCTCGTGCTGTCAGCGGTATTCCTGCCGATGGCCTTTTTCGCCGGCTCAACCGGCGTCATTTACCGTCAGTTTTCCGTCACCATTATTGCCGCCATGACCTTTTCCGTGGTGGTGGCCCTGACCCTGACGCCAGCCCTGTGCGGCATGCTGCTGCGGCCCGTCACACCTCATCGCCGTGGCTTCTTCGGGGGCTTTAACCGGCTGTATGCCGCGACCGAACGAAAATACCGCCACAAGGTGCTGGGCACGCTGCGTCGCCCGGTGATGATGGTGGTGCTGTACGGTGCCATGGGGCTGATCCTCTTTGTGGTGTTCACCCGTCTGCCGGGCAGTTTCCTGCCTAATGAGGATCAGGGGAGCGTCATGCTGCAGGCAACGCTGCCAGCCGGAGCCACCAGCAGCCGCACGGAGGCGGTTAACCAGCAAATTGTCGACTGGTTCCTGACGGAGGAGAAAGACAATGTTGAGGTGGTCTTTACCATCAATGGCTTTAACTTCAGCGGGGCTGCACAGAACGCGGGTATGGCCTTTATCAAGCTAAAAAACTGGGATCAGCGTCCGGGGGCGGAGAACTCCGCTGAAGCTATTGCCGCCCGCGCGACGGCCGCACTGTCAGGCATCCGTGATGCCCAGATCTTCGCCCTCACCCCCCCCTCGGTGCCGGGCCTCGGGCAAAACAGCGGCTTCACCTATGAGCTGCTGGCCAGCGGGGGAACGCCGCGCAGCCAGCTGGAAACCCTGCGTGATACGCTGCTGGAAAAAGCCAGCCACCGCCCGGAGATGGCGGCGGTGCGCAGTAACGTTCTGCCACAGATGCCTCAGCTGCAGGTGGATATAGATATCAATAAGGCCGTGGTGCTGGGCCTGGCACCCGCCGACATTACCGACACGCTGACCGGGGCCTGGGGTGGGGCCTACATCAATGACTTTATCGATCGCGATCGCGTGAAGCGCGTCTATATGCAGGGCGACGCACCGTATCGCTCCGCGCCGGGCGACCTGGATAAATGGTTTATCCGCAATGCCGACAGCGGCATGACGCCGTTTTCCGCGTTTGCCACCACCCGCTGGACGGTCGGACCGGAAAGCCTAAACCGCTACAACGGCTCTGCCGCCTTCGAGATCCAGGGACAGAACGCAGAGGGGTACAGCTCAGGCGAGGCGATGGCTGCGCTGGAGGCGCTGCAGGAACAGCTACCGCCTGGCACGACAGGCGCATGGAGCGGACTTTCCCTGCAGGAAAAACAGGCCGGAGGGCAGTCCACTGCCCTGTATGCGATTTCGATTCTGATTGTTTTCCTATGCCTGGCCGCCCTGTACGAAAGCTGGGCGGTACCGTTCTCCGTCCTGCTGACAGTTCCGCTGGGCGTGCTCGGCACCGTACTGGCCGTCTCGCTGCGGGGGCTGAATAACGATATTTACTTCCAGGTCGCCCTGCTGACCACCGTCGGGCTGACCTCGAAAAACGCTATTCTGATTATCGAATTTGCCGAAGAAGCGGTCAGGCAGGGACGATCCCTCAGCGCTGCTGCGCTGCAGGCCGCGCGGTCACGCCTGCGCCCGATTATGATGACCTCACTGGCCTTTATGGCGGGCGTGGTGCCGCTGGCGGTGGCCACCGGGGCGGGGGCCAACAGCCGCATTGCCATCGGTACGGGGATTATCGGCGGAACGCTGGCCGGCACCGTGCTGGCACTGTTCTTTGTTCCGCTGTTCTTTGTGCTGGTGAAGCGTTATCTCACCGCGCATCGCCGATCAACCTGATGCAACGCTGCGGAAGGCAGGCCGCTACGGCTAGCGGCTTAACTGGATCCAGCGCCGTCCGGCCAGTACGGTCAGCATCACAATGGTGACACCCGCCGCCAGGTGCAGGGTGAAGTCCAGCCGGTGCAGGTGAACCTCATGGCACAGCGACAGCAGCATGGATGACATAAAGGCTATGCCCGCCCCGGCCAGCGCCAGGCTCTGCCCGGGGCGCAGCGATCGGGTGCGGTACAGACAGGCAATGGAGATGGCGATCATCGGCAGGCTGGCACTGAGCATAAACAGATAGCAGTGCAGGCCTTCTCCCCAGTGCCCGGCGCCCGTCGGTGGCGAGGCCGGTACACTGTTCAGCAGGTTAATGGCCAGCCAGACAGCGGCCAGCAGCGCGCACCACTTCAACCCGGACGCCTGGCGACCGGCGATGCTGACGGTAAAGGCCGCGGCCATCGTGCCCGTGCCCGTGGCCAGCGACAGCAGCAGGGTGATCAGCGCCAGCCAGGATCCCGGCTGGGACCAGTCGGTAAACCGGCTGTGCAATGCCCAGCTGGTCAGCATGCCGCAGGGCAGCACGGCGGCGGCCCACGCGGCCACGCGCCAGGCCGTTGGCCAGGTGCGCGTGACCGGCCTGACAGTCTGGCTGAGTTCGTCGATCAGTTGGTCATGATTTCTCATCATTCCCCCGTCCATATTTACGCAGATTGAGCATGGCGCGATGTAACAGTGATTTCACCGCAGAAACCGACAGGTGGCTGGCCGCTGCCGTCTGTGCCAGACTTTGTTCACGCAGATGCACCGACTCCACCATCTCGCGCTGGCGCGACGGCAGCGCGCCCAGATAGCCGGTAAGCTCGTCATAAACGACACTCTCGTCCCCGACATCGGCCGCCTGGCGGAGCAGGGCGTCATCATCCTGAACCTCCGGGCGGCGGCCGCGCTGCCGCAGGGCATCAATCGCCCGCGCCGAGGTGATCGCAGCTACCCAGGGCAGAATGGGACGCTGAGGATCGTAGGTATGGCGTACGCGATGGATTGCCAGTAGGGCTTCCTGCACGACATCTTCCAGCAGGGCGTCATCGCTGATTTTTTTGCGCGCAAAGGCACGGATGGCCGGTACCATCGCTTTCAGCAGCTGGTTATAGGCCGCCTTGTCACCCGCCTGCGCCTGCGCCATCAGTCGCGGCCATTCCCGTGCGCGGGTATCAGTGCCTGCCATAAACGCTCCCGCCAGTTAGGGCATTCAGCGGGCGGTCAGCGGACATCGCAACAGCGTTCACTCATCGGTTCATTCACGTTTTCTTTCCGTTGTTTGCGGCATGTTCGAGTGCAGAGATCACGATGCGCGGCGTCAGTACCTGCGGCAGCACCACCGGTTTCCCACCGTCGGCAGGATACACCACGTAGAGCGGCAGGCCACCCCGGCCGAACTCACTGAGTGCCTGTTCCACATCAGGATTGTACTTCGTTGAATCCGCAACCATATAGAGTGTGTTGGTCCGCGCCATCGCGGATTTCACCGCCTGCGTTGACAACGAGGTGCGATCGTTCACCTGACAGGTGATACACCATGAGGCGGTAAAGTTCACCAGGATCGGTTTCCCCTGGCCTTTGATCGCGTCAACATTCTGCGGAGACCAGGCGACCGCGGCTGCCGCGTCCGCACCTGCTTCCGCCTCCGGTTGAGCAGACAAGGACGTCAGGCTGGCCAGCGGGGGCACCATTATCAGCACAAACAGCCCCGTGGCGAGATGCTGTGGCCAGTGACGCCGCCCCATCATACGGCGTTTTTGCGCGATGCCATACAGCCAGGCGGCAAAGCTCAGTACGATGCAGCAGGCGAGGATCAGCGCCAGAGCCCCTGAACCCGCCTGACGTTCCAGCACCCAGATCAACCAGGCCACCGCGCCCAGCATCGGGAACGCCAGCGCGTGTTTCAGCGTCACCATCCATGCACCGGGAGCCGGTAAGAGGCGGGCCAGCAGCGGGAAGAAGGCGATCAGGGTAAACGGCGCGGCAAAGCCCAGCGCCAGGGCAGTGAAGATCACCAGACTCACCAGCGGCGGCTGAGTCAGCGCATAGCCAACAGCGCTGGCCATAAACGGTGCGCTGCAGGGAGTGGCAACAATAATCGCCAGCGCCCCGGTCAGCGCCGAGCCGGTCAGCCCGCCGCGACCGCCGCCGACTTCTCCCACCCGCTGCACGGAGAGTCCGACCTCAAACAGTCCGAACAGATTAAGGGCGGAAGCCAGCATCACGAGGATCAGCAGGGCGATCACCAGCGGCGACTGGAGCTGGAAGCCCCAGCCGACGGCCGATCCGCCGGCGCGGGCCAGTAACAGCACCCCCACCAGCAGCAGCATGGTGACCACAACACCGCCGAGAAACGCCAGCCCTTCCGCCCGTGCCTGAGCAGGCCGGTCGTGATGGCGGATCATACTCAACGCTTTGAGGGAAATCACCGGAAAGACGCACGGCATCAGATTGAGAATAAGGCCGCCAAGAAAGGCGGCAGCAAGGGCAGTCAGCATAGCGTTACCTGCGTTGAGTCGGGACGTTACGCCGGATTGGCCTGGCGATATTTTTTCACGGCATCCATGGCTTTCTGGATATGTGTGTCCGGGTTTTTATCGGTATAACTCAGCAGGATTTTACCGTCCGGCGCAATCACGTACGACGTACGATCCGACAGAGTCTGCCCCTTCATCTGCATGGTGCTCTGGTACTCTGCAGCCACTTTAGCCCCCGGATCGGCGGCGACCGTGAACTTGTCACGACACTCCAGCTGGGAGAACTTCTCAATCTGATCCACATTCCCGGCGGTCACGCCGATAACGGTTGCGCCCTGCTTGCTGAACGCATCGGTGGCTTCGGCAAAGTCATGGGCTTCCAGCGTACAGCCCGCGCTGAAGGCGGCCGGGAAGAAGTACAGCACTACCGGGCCTTTCTTCAGGGCCTGCTGCAACGAGAAGGTGGTCGGCTTACCGGCCAGCGCCGCCTTCAGCTGAAAGTCAGGGGCGTTTGCACCGGCTGGCAGAGCGGCAAAGGCAGACGTGACGGGCAGCGCCAGCCCGAGAAGGGCGGTGACAGCCAGCGTGCAGAGGGTTCTTTTCATACGCATAATAGTTCTCCAGTGTGAGGCAGGCGACAGCGCCCTGATAACCTTAACCAGAGTTTCGCCCCGGACAGGACAAAGGTTGCGGTCGGAAGAAAATATTTTTCTCCCGACCGCCTGGCATTACGTCTGTATCCGTTTAAGGGTGTCATCGATGCGCTGCTGAATAGTGCGCAGCGTCTCTCGGGTGATCTGCCCGGGGAACATCTCGCCGGCCAGCCGGGTAAACCCGGACGCCACCTCACAGTGGCGCTGTATCACCTCCCCGGCCTGTGAGGCGGTCAGTTCAGCCTCCTGCTCCCCCAGCGCTAACAGGTGTGCGCGGCCAATATCCAGCGCTTCCCCCATCACATCCATCTGGTGATAACCACCCGGCCCTTCACACCAGGTGACATCATACGCCGGGGCCAGTTGCCACTGACCCGAAGCTGACATCAGATAGGCAAAGTTTTTCGGATGATCGTCGCGGTTGTTGAACACCACGTTGAACACCACCCGCTCAAACGCCAGCACCTTCTGTCGGACATCATGGGTACACAGCCCGGTAGCACGGAGAAAATTCGTATAATCCAGCGCCCCTGGCGTCTGGTAGTTGGCCCCGGTGAATGCGGCCAGACTCTGCATCGGCACGCGCAGGCCGTTCTGCCGGTCAAAACGCCGTGAGGCAAACGCGGCCTGGCCGTTGGGCAGGGCAAACCAGGCGGTCTCCGGCGTGCTGATACCGCACGCACGCAGGCACTGCGCATAAACGGCTTCAATCGCACAAACCTCAGGGTGTTCCTGCCGGGCGGGGAATTTAATCAGCCACGCCTCTCTGTCTGCACTGGCAACGGTGGTAAAGGCCCCGCTGGCGGCATCACGATACAACAACGCTTTCGGTCTCGCCCCCTGTGGTGAGCCACCCATCAGCAGCAGCCGCTGTAAAAATTGCCCGCCCTCACCGTCCAGCACTTCCTGCACCTCAGCCGAGAGCTGTGCCAGGGCAATATCTTCCGCCTGGCCGGTCTCCTCCTGCTGCGAGGGGACAAACGACATCGCGCCCATGGCGTTATCCCCGATCCAGGTCAGCCGCTCAAGAGGCCCGATGCGTGCCGCGTTTAGCCCGCGCTGGCGGAACAGCCTGTCCATCAGCAGCATACCCCAGCCGTCGGGCAGGGCATCATATACCGGGCCAGGCAGGCCCATCTGATGGGCCGGGAACGCTCTGCGCAGGCGTGGGCCGCTGAGCGGCAGAGTGAGCGAGGCCAGCTCCAGCCCACGGCGGACCGCCTCTTCGCTGTATTCAAACAGGATCTGCGGGCGTCCGGTGAGGGCGGTTGAGGAGACCAGGCTTCCCCACAGCCAGCGGTCACCCCATCCCTCGTACCAGACATCGACTTTACTCACCATCATGAATACTCCGTTTTACACGCTGGCGGGCCGTGTTTTTCTCATAGCGCAGCAGGTCGTCCAGGCTGTCGATTTTCGGCGCGAAGAGAGCCTCCAGTTCCTTACCCCGCCCCAGCACCATCGCCACCCTGACCAGATTTTCAAACCCCACGCTGCGTCCGGATTCCAGATTGGACACGGTATTGACGCCAATCCCCGCCCTGGCCGCAACGTCGGCCTGGGTCATCTGCTGTGTGAGCCGCTCTTTGCGCAGACGCCCGCACAGTAGCCTGACAATCTCATCGGGTTTGCTGAGAGTTAAATCCATAATAACGGGCCTTAAAGTAATTTTTCATCGTTAACACCCAATATTATAGAGTTAATCAGCTGACAAGGGAAAGACAGGTGCCGTATTTTATGCAATTGCGCAGAAGGCGTAGCAAGGAAGTAAAAATCCCGTTATGACGGCAACCCGGGCAGCCGCCCGGTCAGAACGCGGCCCCGGCAGATGCCCGGTTCAGACGCACCTGTGTTTACCCCCGGTGAGGTTGCCAGCCAGAACAGGTGACCGTCCTCCGCCCGCGGCCGCAGGACGGATCAGTAGAGCGTCGTTTTCAGCCGTTCAGGCAGCGCTTTATCATAGGCTTCACCGTCAATCTCATCGTGCGAGATTTGCTTCAGGATCGTGCCGGTACTCGGCAGGGCCGTGCGCGGAAGGTGAAGCGCGGGATCCCACATCCGGGAACGGAGAATGGCCCGGCTGCACTGGAAAAACACCCGCTGTACGGTGATGCGAATGACGGACAGAGGAAGATGATTATCCACGGAAAACCGGGCAAGCAGGGCCGGGTCAATACTGATTTCAGCCGTTCCGTTGACGCGCAGGGTCTCCCCGATACCCGGGATCAGAAACAAAAGTGCCACGCGGTTGTCCAGTAAAAGGTTACGCAGGCTGTCAATCCGGTTGTTCCCCCGACGATCGGGCAGCAGCAGCGTCTGGGCGTCTTCAATGTGGATAAATCCGGCCGGATCGCCCCGGGGCGAGATATCCATACCTTCAGCGCCTGACGTCGCCAGCGCAACAAAAGGTGAGGATTCAATAAAGGGACGATAGGCCGGGTGAATATGGTCGGTCACTTTGGTCAGGGAGGGTTTGGCAACCGCACCATACAGACGCTCCAGCGCTTCCACCTCAGTAATGGTTGCAGAAGGGGTTTTCATAGCAGTCCTCTCATCAGTGAGCTGACCTTGATTATCACCATCACGCCTCCCGGAAACCAGTAAAACTCACCGCGATTGCGGGTCAGGGCAGTCTCATGGCGATGCCCCTGCAGCTTTCAGCACAATCAAAGCAGGCCGTTGCACATATCTGGCAGTGATCGTGATCGTGCTGGCTGCATATTTTTCCGCATTTTTCACACGCGTCGGCGCAGAGCTTACAGACCTGAGGCGCATATTCGCTGTCCATTGCCAGCAGCTGCGCGGTCATTGCGCATAACGCAGCACACTGCCTGTCAAGGCGGATACAGTCCCGCAAATGTTCCAGATTCGGCTCCTGCAGGCAGGCGGAGGCACAACGTTCACAGGCCGCCAGGCAGCTGAGACAGGCACTGACACATAGCTGATTCATCTCTGACATAAAAGGATCCTCGCATCATAATGAAAAGGGGAAGGGCGTCAGACGGCTGAGTGTCCGTCCGACGCGGTAAGCGCTTCTTCGGGGAGAAACGCGGCCAGCTCACGGGCATCGTGGCTGCAAAATAGCGTGATATTCGCAGAGGCAGAGCAGGCCAGCTCTCGCAGTCGCTGTTGATTCGTCCGGCGGGCATGCCCATCAGCGGACATCAGCCACTGATAAAAGCGCAGCCCGGGTGTGCAGTGCCGCCGCTCGCCCGACATCTCGCTGCGATAAAACCAGGCATCGCCGCCGTGCAGCAGCCAGCCTTCCGGGGTATCAATGGCGATACCCGCATGGCCTGCCGTATGGCCGGCAAGGGGGATCAGGAGTATTTCCGGGGGGAGCCCATCCAGTCCGGTCACGGAATCAAAACCAAACCATGTTTCCCCCTGTGTCTGATAACCCGTCCAGCCGGAAGCCCCCTGCCACTGTGCCGGCCGGTATCGCGATCGGGCAAGCCAGCTGTGACGCGACCGGGCGGTATCGATTTCCTGCTGCATCAGGTGAATCTTTGCCCAGGGAAAATCAGAGAGGCCACCCGCGTGATCGAAATCAAGGTGGGTCAGAATAATGTGTCTGACATCGCGGGCAGAATACCCCATCGATTCAATCTGGGATAAAGCCGTCAGGGAGTGTTTATACTGGATGTTATTCATCAGGCGAAAGAAACCGGCGATGCGCTGATCCGCCCTGCGCACATCATCCCGGCCAAAGCCGGTATCGACCAGAATGAGCCCCTGCCTCTCCGTTTCGATCAGCAGGCAGTGACAAACCAGGTGCGCCTTTATCCCTTTGCTGAACCCGTCGTATAAGGCACCGCCCCAGGGACACATACAGCCACAGTTAAGGTGATGAATTCGCATACCGCTCCTCTCAAATGCTGATCATGACGTTTAACGGACACACCGTACGGTGTTGAAGGATTCGCAGATTGCTCCTAAGCGGGACGTTTTTACTGAAAACGGCTAGCACGACATATTCAGCGCCAGATAACCCGTTCCTGAGTCTTCACAGAAAATGTTTCGTTATACCTGCCACGTTCATTTTTAAATACGTTTCCCGGCGACGGGTCTTTATCACATTGAAAGCGTAACGAAGCGGAAGCCATGTTTTGTATAACAGCACAGCGGGACAGCGAATGGAGAAGCAGAGAGGTTTGAATTTCTCGCAATAACTGATGATTCTGCTGGATAAGTGTATCCAGCCATTTTCTCTCCTCAGAAGACCCGCTGAAATCGCTTACTATTTCAGACAACACTTTTGCACGCTTCTTTTCGCTACGGTAGCGTTCTTTAATTATCTTAAGTTTTGCTTCATCTGTCATCCGCACCTCCTCGGTATATTCAGGTGAAAAGCCGTTACAAGAGGCTAACTTAACCACTCTCCTTGGTGTAAAGAACGATTAACCGGCTACTTCCGTACAGTGATGAATAGAGTGAACAGTAAAAAACGAACTCTAATAATATACAACTTGTACAACCAAGTTATAAAATTAGGAATATTCCTAAAAAAAGATTTAACTACTGATTTATAAGAACAATATCTTAACAAATCGCTGCGTTATCACGCATAACTGTACGAGATATTTTAATTTGTATAATTTGAAAGATTAATAAAACAACACAGGAAAAATAATTCCTCGATGATTTCTTTTTAATTACTTGAAGTTAAGTAAAAACGAAAAAAAATAATAATAATTTTTTATCACTTCCATTTGCGCACGAGAAACAGTTTGTCTAACTTTAAATGCACACGGAATGTCGATGAACAAGCGAAACGTAACGGAATAAGGACGTTCTCTAATCTGAAAATATGAGGAACACATTATGACTGAACATCGTGGTGGATCTGGTAATTTTGCAGAAAATAAAGAGAAAGCGTCTGAAGCGGGCCATAAAGGCGGTCAGCACAGCGGTGGGAACTTTAAAAACGATCCAGAGCGTGCTGCAGAAGCCGGCCATAAAGGCGGTCAGAATAGTGGCGGGAATTTTAAAAATGACCCGCAGCGTGCTGCTGAAGCCGGCCATAAAGGCGGCCAGAACAGTGGCGGTAACTTTAAAAACGATCCGGAAAGAGCGGCCGAAGCCGGCCGCAAAGGTGGACAAAACAGTCATCGCAATGATTGATGTCACCGTGTGAAGACCGATCAGGGCCTGTGAAAGCGCGATGGCGTTTCACGGGCCCTGAGCATACATCAGCAACAGAGCGAATATGGGGAAGCCAGCAATGCCTGACGTTTCAGGCGAGAGTCTGATATCACGCTACCCTCTAACGGAGAATGGAATGCAACCTGAAAAAAGTTACCACTGCTGGCTACGTGATGCGTGTGCGATTGAGCGTCACGCAGAGATCGCCCTCAATGAATTAAAACAGCACCTGACGCTGTGGCCCGAACTGCAGGACCATGTAGAAACGCACATTCAAGAAACCCGGTCTAACATTGCCCTGCTGACTGAATTTATGCAAAAGCGCCAGATCGATTCGGTTGCGCTGGGCAGCGAGCGAGTGTCTCATTTCCGGAACTGTATCCAGGGGATAAACAGCCTGCTGATGTCACCGGACCCGGTCAATAATTTCATCGGCAGTTATCTGCTGGAAGCTTACGAAATCGGCTGTCTGACGCCGCTGATTGCGGCGGCAGAAGCGCTGGGAGACCAGGAAGCTATTCAGTTATTCGATAAAATTATCCAGAAAGATTTTAAGATGGTCAGGTGGGCACTTGAGCACCTGCCGGATATCACACGGAACCAGCTTTTCCCCGTGGACAACCGCGCGGAAAAGGTGAGCCACGAGATCCATTGAGATAAGGCACGCACTGATGATGCAGCATGCCGACCCGGAACTCTTATTATTACTTTATGGTGTTCTGCCCGTCTGGCTGATTGCCGGATTTTGTGACTGGCTGTGTCACCGGGCATCGGACATTGAAACGACGTCAGGCAGTAAGGAATCCTTTATCCACCTGCTGATGTTTCTGGAAATGGGGATCCCGCTGCTGGCGGCACTTTTCATGCAGGTCAATGCCCTGATCCTGCTGGTTATGATTACCCTTTTTTTCTGTCACGAAGCCACAGCCCTCTGGGATGTCAGCTATGCCGTTACGGCGAGACGCGTCTCGCCTGTTGAACAGCATGTGCACAGTTTTCTCGAAATGGTGCCTTTAATGGCGCTTCTGCTGGTTATTTCCCGGTACTGGCAGCAGTTTCTGTCTCTGTTTGGTGCCGGGACAGAGCCCAGCGATTTTACATTACGCCTGCGGGAGGCACCGTTACCGGTGGGTTACCTGGTGAGCGTCATGACGGCGATTATCCTTTTTGAAATTCTGCCTTATCTGGAGGAGTACTGGCGTGGGCGCAGGGCCGCTCAACGCAGGATTACGCGGGGCGACCCGTCTGGTTAAGTCACCCTGCGGCGGATCATGACTGAGGCTCCCCGATATCAGGCGCTTCAGTCGCGGAGACGCTGGAAAGCGTCACGCTGTAAAATCCGCGTTCATCAACGAAGCCGGTCGCATTTAATCGCGCATCCTCCGCCAGCAGCATCAGGCCGGGAAACGCCGCACTCAGTCGCAGGGTCATCGGGTAGAGCATGTTTTCATTCAGATCAAAGCCCTGGTGCAGAGCGGACTTGCGCAGATAGACGGCGGGATAGGTCACCTCTTTAGGGATCATGCTGTCCCATTCACTGTCCGGCACCAGAACATCGCGCCAGCCCACCATCTGCATCGCCTCAAAGAAAGAGGTAATGCGGCGGAGATCGGACAGCGCTTCTTTTTTTCCTGTACAGGTATTCCAGATATATTCAGCCTTTGCCCGCAGTCCTGCCCGATAATGTAGACGTTTACCTTCTTTAAGAAAGAAATCAATCTCGGGGGCAACACTTACCGGGAAAATCTTTTTTCTTTTTGCCTGTTCAAGCCAGCGCATAATAAAAATATGTTCTTCAAGGAGTGAGCGTTGTCCGTTCTGATGAAAGAGCCTGACGGCCACCAGCAGGGCCCAGGAGAAATCTCTCACCGCAAAATTCATTCTTTTAACCTCTGGCAAAGCAAATCCTCCAGTAATGTTCTCTGGTGTTATAAACACTCGTTACGTAAACAGTAAAGCGCTAAGGCCGGATACAAATGACGTGAGCGATTGAGTAATAATTCTGACTTTTACTTTTTTTAAATAAAAATGACTGAAACACGGATTTTCTTATATACGCGCCCCCGTTCTGGTCAGTCGCCAGTCGGCAGCGGACAACGTCATGTGAAGGTCATCAGAGACAGGTGTTGCTCTTTTCTCCTGGGAAAAGCCGGCATGCTTTCCGTGCTGATGGCTGTATTCCATCAGCCATGCAGAAAGCCTGACGATACAGCGTTCCGCCTCTTCCTCGGGCACTTTACCGATAAAGAGTAATGAAGGTTGTTCTTTATTATCAGTGAGATAAATATCACTGCACCACTTTCCTGAGCAATCACATCTACCACGGATGATTTTGATAGCGACAAAATTCAGTCGTGGCCAGGCTGATATCAGCGCGAAGATTCGTTGTTTTTCCATTACCGCCTCAGGGTAAGTTCGTTATAAGAATGCGAATACTTTCAGCATCACGTTCACGAGGAAAAACTCTACTCAATCCGAAACGAGCCATTCCCGACAGTATATAGACCTGGATGCAGGGAGGAAGAAGATGCGGGTTCGATTAATAAAAACCCTCACTCTTCTCCACCGAAAAACAATTGTGGCAAAGCATCAAAAAAAAGCAATCTATACAAAAAAATAAAAAATGTACAATATTAACATTGCCATCGTAAAACCCGACAAACCTTGCAATTAAGAATATTCTTATCATATTTTTTAAATATGAACATGATCTTCACCCCATCCTGACTAAACTTAAAACCGTCTGTGGAATACTTCCCTTTCTTTTATTCACTTTTATTTGGATATGACGATGAAAATTACAACGCTGGAAGACCTTTTTATTCATGACTTATCTGACATTTACAGCGCCGAGAAGCAGATTACGCGAGCGCTGCCAAAAATGGCGCGGGCAGCAACAGATGAAACACTGATTTCTGCCTTTAAAGCGCACCTGGAAGAAACGCAGGGCCAGATTGAACGTCTGGACAAGCTGGTTGAGGTGACCGATGGCGTTCGCATTAAAAGAATGAAGTGCCACGCGCTGGAAGGCCTGGTCGAGGAAGCACAGGAGATCATTGAGGCGGTGGAGGCCGGTCCGGTGCGGGATGCCGGTCTGATCGGCGCCGCGCAGAAGGTGGAGCACTATGAAATCGCCACTTACGGCACCCTCCATGCCATGGCGCTCCGTCTGGGCTATAAAGAAGCGGCCAGCCTGCTGGCAGAAACGCTTGAAGAAGAGAAAGCCACCGATGAAAAACTGAACGTAATCGCAGAACAACAGAACTGAGGGACCGGTCTTGCTGACCGTCAGCCCGTGAGTCCACGCGGCACGCGCATTTGTTCAACGAGGAGAATGCTATGAACTACGAAGACCACTATCTTTCCTGGGTAAAAGACGCTCATGCCATGGAAAAACAGGCGGAGAGTATGCTGGAAAAAATGGCGGCACGACTTGAACACTATCCGGACCTGAGGGCGAGGATTGAACAGCATATTGAAGAGACACGTGAACAGCAGGCGTTGGTTCAGTCAGTTATTGATCGTTACGACACCTCCAGCTCGATGGTGAAAGATGCCATGGGCAAGCTCTCTGCCATGGGCCAGGCGATGGGAGGCATGATGGCAGACGATGAGGTCGTAAAAGGGGCCATTAGCGGCTACGTCTTCGAAAATTTTGAAATTGCCAGCTACACCTCCCTGATTGCCGCCGCGGAACTGGTCGGCGACATCGAAGGGGCGCGCATTTTTGAACAGATCCGGGAACAGGAAGTGGCCATGGCCGACTGGGCGCTGCAACATCTTCCTGATGTGACGGAACAGTTTATGGTGCGCTCTGCCACGCCCGGTGTGGAAGCCAAAAAATAGATGATCCTATGGCCTGCTTTCGGGCAGGTTTTTCATGAACAGCGGGAGTAAACCATGTTCAGACACGTCAAACAACTGCAGTACACCGTCCGGGTCGCGGAACCCAATCCCGGCCTGGCAAACCTGTTACTTGAACAGTTCGGCGGCCCTCAGGGTGAACTCGCCGCCGCCTGCCGTTACTTCACTCAGGGGCTGGGTGATGACGATCCCGGACGGAAAGATATGCTGATGGATATCGCTACCGAAGAGCTGAGCCACCTTGAAATTATCGGTTCGCTGGTCGGCATGCTCAATAAGGGGGCGAAGGGCGCACTTGCTGAAGGCACGGAACAAGAGGGGGAGCTTTACCGGGAAATTACCGGGAAGGGTAATGACAGCCATCTGACCTCCCTGCTGTACGGGGGCGGGCCGCCGCTGACTAACTCGGCTGGCGTTCCCTGGACCGCAGCTTATATTGACACTATTGGAGAAGTCACAGCCGATCTGCGCTCCAATATTGCTGCCGAAGCGCGGGCAAAAATCCTCTATGAACGGCTAATTAACGTCACTGACGATCCCGGCGTTAAAGACGCGCTGGGATTTTTAATGACCCGGGAAGTGGCCCACCAGCTCTCTTTTGAAAAGGCGCTGTACGCCATCCGTAATCACTTCCCACCGGGCAAACTGCCGCCTGTGGAGCAGTATGCCAACGTGTATTACAACATGTCGCAGGGTGGAGACGTCAGGGGGAGCTGGAATTCTGACGAAAACTTCCGCTATGTCGACGATCCTGCACCAGCCGTGGACGGTGGGGATGGCGGTGCCAGTGTGGCCCTGACGCCGGAAGCCCAGGCAAATCTGGATAATCTGAAATTGCGTACCGCGTCGGATATCACGCTGGATCCGGTCACGGGTGCAGAGCTGGGTTCGGAGCCCCCCGTTGAAAAATAAGGGAGCCGCACCCGCATGTGAAAACAGGTTAGCCGGGGCAGGGGTTAACCTGTTTACAGGAGAATACGGTGTTTCGTTTGTTGAAAAATCTGTTCAGCAGCCCTGAAAATCTGCTTAATGTGCTGTCCAGCGAAGACATGGAGGAAGCCCGGCTGGAAAAGGAGGCGATCCTGATCGACGAGGATGGCAATGCCAGCGTCAATACCGACAGCCCGGAAATGAAAGCGAGTTTTGCGCGACATGTGGCGGCGCTTCGTGATGCCGGGGGCCGGGATATTAACGATAATCACGCTGACCGCTAATCGGTTTTCATGCCCCCGGGCAGGTTAAATCCCGTTATCGTCCGCTGGAACAGCGTGACCCTGAGCGTGGTTTAAGATGCGCTCCGGGGTTGAGAAAGATGTGTTTCCCCTGGCATGTTCACCTCCTCCCGCTACCCTCTTTAACTGGATGACATGGCCTTTTTGCCAGGCATCTGCCTGCGGGTCGACAGATTCACTGCTAAGATCCTGCCGGGACTGTTTAATACTCTGCGTATTCGTCCCGAACCGGCGATCGCGATCGGCAAGCAGGCGCGGATCGAGCTGGCCATCGGCGGTGAACCCCATCATCAGCGCCGGGATGCCGAGGGGCAGCGTTTTATCGCGATCGGTATGCCAGGTATGCCAGGTTTTCCCATAAGTATTGACGATCCTCGCCATAAGCTGCTTTTCAAGCGGAGCAGGCAGGCCGGGAGCTATCAGTGTGCCCGACTTTACCTCATAGCGGTGGCTGTGCCAGAGCCGCTTCTCTTCCTCCGGCAGGCCCTTATAGAGACGCTCACTGATGATATATTCAATGCCCATCAGCCGCGCGTCGCGCGTGTTTCCATCATAAATCACCGCCTGCATGACGTCGTCATTCAGCACGGTCACATAATGGTGTGCCTCCATCTGACCGTTGCGGTCCCCGCTGTAAAAATGGAAACCATCAAGATACGTGTTAATCGCCGCAATTGGGGGTCTGGATTGAATGACCCCGGCACCAGCGGATAACGCGCTCAGTCCGGGGGAGGTCGGCTGGCCAGGTGACGTCACCTGGGGCCCGGTGTTGTTGCCGCCGCAGCCTGAAAGAAAAACGCAGGCCATCAAGGATGGTAGTGTTAACTTCATGTCACCTCCCGGTCAGTCAGCCTCAGATAAAAGGGCTGTTTACACCGGGTAAGTCTAGACCATCAGGCTGTCGGCATCAGGGAAGTATCAGGCGTTTCCCCCGTCAACGGTATACAACTTATTCCGCTGTGAGCACTGCCCCACTCTTCATTCTTTCATTTAAGAGTACACTCAGCTCTTTCAGTGCAGCGCCGTTGAACAGGTGGGACACGGCCTCTCCGGGAACCGGCTTGCCGAAGAGATACCCCTGGGCAAAATCGCAGCCATGTATCGCCAGCCACTGTGCCATGTCTATTTTTTCAATCCCTTCAGCGGTGACCTGCATCTCCAGGCTTTTACCCATCGCCAGGATGGCATCAACCATCTGGTTTTTATTCGACGACTGCAGGGCAATAAAAGAGCGGTCAATTTTAATCTTATCGATTGAAAGCTGCGTCAGATGGTACAGGCCGGAGTAGCCGGTACCAAAGTCATCCAGTGATACGGATATCCCCATCGCCCTGAAGGTATTCAGATTCGCTTTCGCGTTATGCAGATTGGCAATCAGTGCCTCCTCCGTAATCTCAATTTCCAGGCGTGAACAGGGGAAGCGTTCTTCCAGCAGCAGCTGGCGCAGGTGTTCCGGGAAGTCCAGGTCGTCAATCATCGAGGCAGAGACATTGACCGCCAGCGTCAGATGCGGCTCCCAGCTCAGGGCGATGCGGCACGACTGGCGCAGCATCCGTTCGGTCAGGGCGGGCATGAGGCCCATTCTGTCGACGTCAGCAATAAAATCGGCAGGCATCAGCAGGCCCCGCCCGGGATGATGCCAGCGTGCAAGAATTTCAAAGCCTGAGATCTGCTGGCTGTGCAGGTTAACGATGGGCTGAAAGTAAGGAACAAACTGCCCCTGCTGCATCGCGTCAGTGATTTCACGTTCAAAACGCTCTCTGGCACGCACGGCCTCACCGTAAGCCGGATCGTAGAACCGGTACGCGCCGCGCCCGGTATGTTTACTGTGATACATCGCCGTATCGGCGCATTTCAGCAGCAGGTCCGGCTCATTCGCATCCAGCGGGGCGAGGGCAATACCAATGCTTACCCCGGCGGAAACAGGGTGGGGAGTAGATACCAGCGGCTGAGAAAGGGCCATGCAGATGCCCGATGCCAGCAGAGCCAGCTCATCCTGGGTCATGCTGCCGTCGACCAGCAGGGCAAATTCATCGCCACCAATCCGGGCAACGCTAATCCCCTCACGGCGGAAATGCCTGAGCCGCTCTGCCAGCTCACACAGCACCTCATCGCCGGTGGCGTGCCCGAAGGTATCATTGATGGGCTTAAATTTGTCGAGGTCAATGATCATCACGGCTGTGCCGGTTTCAGGGGTGCTGAGCGCCTGCCTGAGGCGTTCCATAAAGACCCGACGGTTATGCAGCCCGGTGAGCTCATCATGACGCGCCAGCCGCAGCGTTTCCTTGCGGGCCGCCATAATTTCCCCATAGCTCTGGCTGAGTGAAATCAGCAACCGCCGGATAATCCAGCCGGGAATGAGAATAGACAGTATGGCAAAAGCGGTCGAGGTGAACACGAAGCGCCAGCGTTCCGCCGTTTCAAACCCACCGTCATAGGGAATACCCAGCCAGGGCAGAACGATGCCTTCGAGCGTAAATTCCCACAGGGTGGCCAGGGCTGCGACGCTGATGAGAGAGATAAACAACCAGAAAGCCAGTCGCCATTGTAATTTAGAAGACCGATCTTCCACGTCAGAGATCCTGATAATTAAGGAGGGATTATTCATCACTATCGGCCAGGGTCCTCTAAACTTGAACGACCGGCGACAGACCGGTGCGTTACGAATTCTGCCGCCACGCGGACGGCAGGGGCAGAGACACGACAACATTCGCAGAATGAGGAGAGTTTATGAGGGTATCACTCAGGGGGCAGGTGGCGCTGGTCACCGGCGCGAGCTCCGGTATCGGGTACGCCTGTGCAGAAGCGCTGGCAGCGGCCGGCGCGAGTGTGGCGATCAACTATCACCGTCAGGCTGAACCCGCAGAGGCACTGGCCGACAGGATCCGCGCCGCGGGTGGCCGTGCCATTGCGCTCCAGGCCGACGTATCGAAAGAAGCTGAGGTGAAAGAGCTTTTTGCCCGCACGATAGCCGAATTTGGCGTTCTGGATATCCTTGTCGCGAACTCCGGCCTGCAGAAAGACGCGCCCGTCAGCGAGATGACGCTGGCAGACTGGAACGGAGTACTGGCGGTCAACTTAACCGGACAGTTCCTGTGCGCACAGGCCGCCGTGCGGCAGTTCCGTCAACAGGCACACCGGCCTGAGGTGAGCAGGGCCGCCGGTAAAATTATCCATATGAGTTCGGTACATCAGCGCATCCCATGGGCGGGGCACAGTAATTATGCCGCCTCTAAGGGCGGGGTGGATATGCTGATGCAGTCGCTGGCACAGGAGCTGGGCGGTGAGCGCATTCGCATCAACGCCGTCGCCCCCGGTGCAATTGCGACCGCAATCAATCAGGAAAGTACCCGGGGGGAGGCGGGAGAAAAGCTGCTGAAGCTGATCCCTTACGGCCGCATCGGTGACGCGGAGGACGTGGCAAACGGGGTCGTCTGGCTGGCCAGTGATCTGTCAGACTATGTTCATGGCACCACGCTGTTCATCGATGGCGGCATGAGTCTCTATCCCGGATTTCGTGATAATGGCTGAGGGATAAACTGCGGTGACCGGGTCCGGGTGTGGTGCGGGTTCTGGCTTTAATTCCGTATACGGATACCCGCCAGTACCGCCCGGAGATCCCCGTGCGACGTGGCAACCCTCGGGAATAAGGAAAAGGCAGAGCGGAGTTATAACGTCGATAACCGATATCGTTCGGATGTCTCGCTTTTTTCAGTGGGAACTGACGGATAATTCAGCCTGCTTTTATCACCATATCGTCAAGATTCAGTCAATAGTTTACCGGCAGAGAATCCCCCCAGCGGAAAATCATTTTACTGCTCTATCTTGAACATATCTTGATAAAGGCTGCTTAGTATAGCCATTCGATTAACAGCAATTAATTATATTATGAGCAAGTTAAAAAGAGTGCTTTATGGCTGGGAAAAATCCGATGCTAAAATATACCGGAACGCTTATCAGTTATTTGGCGGAAGCCTGAATGTTAACCCCGACGTGCTTGATTTCATTGCCAATCATGAAAACCTGCGTATCAGCTACTTTCATCGCGAGAAAAATGGCGTAATTACAGGCGCTTACCCGCTTATTGAAGAGCAGTGCGTTGGCGTGAATCTGTGGGGGAAATACCCCTTCTCCTATGACGAAATTATGCTGCCGCTGTCTCCTCATGCGAAAATACTCTTTCCTGAAAAATCCAACAGATTATCACCCACCCATAATAATTTGCTGCTAAACGCCAATTATACTCTGGCTCGTAAAAATGCCATCTGCATCGTTAAGCAGCAGTTCTCGACCAAGAGTGAGAAAAACCGCAGGAATGAATTTAACCGTTTTATTAAAGCCGGGGGGATGGTGCGCGATCAGTCAGTGTTTTCTGCTGAAGAGCTCTCTGAGATCTATGTGCATTTATTTACGGCAAGATTTCAGGGAAAGGTGAAGTGTTTTGATACGGGGCTTCTGACAGCCACCCTGACGTCACTGAGGCATCTTGTTTTTGGCAGCATTCTTTTTGTCAGAGACGCGCCCTGCGCGATGGACCTGGTTCTGCATGCTGAAAGTGATAATCAAATCTATTTTGACGTCCCCAACGGCGGCGTTGACCCTTGTTTTTCATCCCTGAGTCCGGGAAGCCTGCTGATGTGGAAAAACATACAGGCGGCCAGGCAGCACTGTGAAACGAGACAAAAAGAGATGCGGTTTTCTCTTGGCGCATCAGATGCAGACTGGCGTTATAAACAACGGTGGGCAACCCCTTATAAAACCGGAAAAGTGATCGTCTGAAGCACCGACGCCATCCGTTGATAAAAAAGGGGAGGGGATTTCTTCAGCCAGGGTCTTTCTTACGCCTGCAGCGTTCGGAGCACTTACGCACCTCCTCCCAGCATGCCTGCCACTTTTTTCGCCAGCTAAAAGGGCGTCCGCACACCGTGCAAACTTTTGTCGGAAGCGCGCTTTTTTTCACCCTGACTCTCCTGTCTGACGTTTATCCCCCGGCATCTTAGCGCCCGGAGTCCCGGAAAGGAGAGTATAACGGATAACATTGGCGCTGCAGGCTGGCGCTACCGATCCCTGTATACCCAGCGGCAAGGGGGCAGCGTCGTACCCGCCAGATCGGCTGGCGGGTACGACGCACTGCTGGCTTCGGCT
>NZ_JACYMO010000013.1 GCF_014838825.1 Erwinia persicina
AAAAACAGCAGGTCAGCGCGCTGAGCGAACTGGCCGCAGGAGTTGCGGGCGGCCTGGCGACGGGCGATACTGGCGGAGCAGTCACGGCCGGCCAGGCGGGTAAGAATGCGGTGGAGAATAATGCGCTGAGTGATATTGCGCAGGCACAGTCTGAAGGCAAGACGCTGGAGCAGAAGGCGGGTGAGTACGTTGAAGCCGAAAACGATCGCTATAAAAAGGCAAACTGTGGCGGAATGAGCGCCGAAGCCTGCTCGGTGAAGATGTACGAAGAGCGGCGTGAGGCGTTGAAAGATATGGTGTCAACGGGTGCAGATTTTGTGCCGGTTGTTGGCACGATAAAAGGCGCAGCGGAGGCACAGTCAGCACTGGATTATCTCAACGTGGCCGCTTCTCTTATACCGGGAGAGCGTGTTGCAGCGGGTGTGCTGAAAGCGGCAGAGAAAGCGCTGGCTAAAGGGGATGTGGCTGAAGCGTCGAAGCTGATTAATAAGGCCAGTGATCAAATATCAGGATATTTACCGGCACCAGGCCATACTTCTTTACCTGGCTCAGGAGTTGGAGCGAATGCTGCATTTTCAGTTAGTAATGCCCAATTGGGTAAAAAGCTTGGGAAACATGTTGAAGATTTTGGCGGTAAGGCATCAAATGCGGCAGATAGAAAGCGTGTGCTAGATATTATAAATGATATAGGTTCTAATCCAGATAAAGTTATTGCTGGTAAATTTGCAGGTCAAGGTGTGGGAGGAGGAGCCAGTCGTGGAGATGTGTTTTTCAGAATAAAGGGAAATGACGTTGTAGTTACCAAGCCTGATGGTAGTTTTGTTACTGTTCTTAAAGACGGAATTAATAATACTTCTGTTAAAAATGCACTAAAGGGAGAACCACAATGATTACTCCTTTAGGAAAATATCAAGAGTGGACTTGCTGTGTTATTGGAGAGAAACTCTCAGTAGTACGAGGCTTGATCTATATTCTTGATAAGCCTGAGATTGAACATCCTCAGCAGTTGCAGCTTGTTTTTTCCAATAATGAAAAATCCGTTAACTTTAAGTGTGGGAAGGATGGTTCAAGTCTTGAACTGACATACATTCCTCTCCAAGAAAATGATCTTGGAGAGTATGGTAAAGAAGTGATAATAGATATATCACACCGTCCACTTTTTGTTCATCTCCTTGAGAAAATTCTCATAGAGGTAAATTTGGTTTTTTCATCGATGGAAAATAATTATATAGGAGTAAAGTTGGTTTTTGAGGGCTGCTTAAGTTTAATGATAGTTAATATTGGTGATGAAATAAATATTTTAGATTCTTTCCCAATATCTTATGAGAAAGATGAAGGTATTAAATACTATAAGTTATAAATAATAAAATCTAATCCCGGCCATCGCGCCGGGATTTTTTACCTGTAGTTCAGTCAGCTACTCAATCTTGCCTGCGGTTTACTGATCACCTCAATCAGCTCCGTCACCTGCCGCTGCTTACGGGCAGACAGCTGACAGTCCTTACGCAGCGTCTGCATGATCTCCGGTTCTGGCGGTGATGCCGGGTCGCATACCGTCAGCCTCAGCACCGGCGGGCCGGTGGGTAAGGACCTGCTGACCAACATGGCCGGCGGCATGCTGTCGTGTGCCAACAACGGCGGCCATGCAGAGGGCACGACAAAGGCCGGGGTCAGTGAAGGAACTCTGACAGTCCGTGATACTGATAAACAGCAGCAGGACATCACACAGCTGAACCGGGATACGGATAACGCCAACGCCGGCAGCATCAGCCCGATATTTGACAGGGAGAAGGAGCAGAACCGGCTCAAACAGGCGCAGCTGACAGGTGAAATCGGCGGTCAGGCGATGGATATCGCACGGACGCAGGGGCAGATAGTTGCCATCAAAGCGGCCAGCGAGAAGATGAAAAACGTCACATTTCCTGCTTATGTGGGGGAGCCTACTTTTAATCCTTCGGGTACAGGTGGTGCTGCACAACCGTGGTCGACTAAAGATCGTATAAAATATATAGAACTTTCAACGCAAGGTAAAATTCGCTTTGTCCCTGACAGCAATTATTCGCCCAGTAATCCATTACCACGGGGGCCTAATAAAGGCTACCTTGATAAATTTGGTAATGAATGGGTGAAGGACCCCTCGCGTACCGCTGGGCAGGCTTTTGAATGGGATGTACAACTGTCACCAAAGGGCAAAGCTCAACTTGATTGGGCAACAAGAGATGGTTCGCATCTAAATATATCTCTTGATGGGCTAATAAAACATGAATAACCAAGGTGATTTTTTATGGAAAATAAGATTGGTTTTTATCAGGAAGTGGAAATATCTCCTAGCTGCAAAGAAAAAAATAAGAAATACGCAGGTAAAAAGGGCGGTGTTATGGGACTAAGTGAAGAGGACGGGATACTTTATGGATACTCAATAAAGCTTTATGATGAGGAATATCTTTTGTCTTTTGATAAAAATGAAGTTATCCCAATGGGTAAACAGCTAACACAAGACGATTTTTATTAAGTTTCAGGTAAAACGAATCCCAGCCCTTATCGGCTGGGATTTTTACTTTAACAGTCAGTTACCACCGTGCTTCTTCGGCTTCGCCATCACCTGAATCACGTCCATCAGTCCCCGCTGCTTACGCGCCGAGAGCTTAGGGCAGCGCTGGCCTGTATCACTTCCGGCTCCGTTGGCGGTACTTCCGCCGTCAGCACCAGACAACCGTTCATCACCCGCCCATCAGCCGGCGTGCCGGTGACAATATTATTTGGCTGCGATCTTTAAGAGTCTGCTTACAGTCTGGCCGTCCCTGACGGGCTGAAGGTGTCTTTACCGGCCGTTAATTATTCTCCGCCTCTTCCCCTTCCTCACCCTCTTTCTCTTCTCCACCGCCCGAAATCAAATCAGACAGCTTCATCTCCCCCAGTTCATCCATTTTTTTCCTGGCGTCTTCCAGGGGCTGCGCCGCATTCAGTTCTGCCACTTTAGCATCGGCCAGGTCCGTCGCCTGCTTTCTGGTTTCATCCCACTGGGTTTGTGCCGACTCTACCAGACTGTTTGTGCGTTTATCCGCTTCTTCTTTAATATTTTCTTTGGTCGCATCGTCACAGGCGGTAATTAACGTCATCATTGCCGTTAAGGCCAGAATGCTAAATTTATTCATCATATTAACCCTTATTAAACCTTTATCATATGTTGCTCAGGACGGGGCAAAAACAGTTATTGCATGTGCCTTAATGGTAAACCGGGCGGGCGTCTGCCCAATCAGTTCGCCGTCGGCGTTAATATCATGGGGGCGGCGCGTGCTCAGCGTCATGGCGGTGGTGGACAGGGTGCGCACCTTACGCCAGCGACCGTGCGTTCCTCGCCGGAGTGCGGGCAGCAGGGCTATCATTTCCCACCAGTGCGCCACCTCCAGGCTGTACACGTCCAGTCGGCCGTCATCAGGGGCGGCGCTCTGTTCCACCGTCATTCCCCCGCCGTAAAAGCGCCCGTTGCCAACGGAAACCTGCACGGTTTTTACTTTCTCTACGATGCCGTCATGCTCCAGCGTGGCGCTGAACGGACGGCTCTGCTTCAGCAGCCGGAAGGCCGCCAGTGCATAGCCAAATGTCCCCCAGCGTTTTTTGGACTCGGCCGTTAAATGGTGTGCCAGCGTGGCGGAAAAACCGATGCTGGAAACGTTAAAAAACAGGTGGCCGTTGACCTCACCCAGATCGACGGGGCGCTGGTGCCCGGTGGCAATCACCCTGACGGCCTGACTCAGGTTATTCGCAATACCGAGCGTGCGGGCAAAATCATTGGCGGTGCCCAGCGGCAGTACGCCCAGCGGCAGCCCGCTGTGCATCAGGCCTCTCGCGGCGGCATTCAGGCTGCCGTCACCGCCGCCGACAATAACCAGATCGATGCGGTCGGCATAGTCGAGAATAATTTCGCTACTGTCACGGCGATCGCCGGGCCCGGGCTCAATCACCTGAATGCCTCCGGCGGCCAGCAGGGATAATGCCTGCTGTTTATTCGCTTTCCCGTTACGGGCGTTTTCATTAATCAGTAATAATCCGATCGGCTTTTCCTGATTATTTTCATTGTGATTGCTCATCATTATTTTCTCAGGTGGTAAAGCACAATTTGTGGAGAGTTGATGAAATCACACTCAATTACGATGCGGCAAGCCGCATTTATTAAGTTTACATTTATACATAAATAATGACGCCACAGGCTGTCTTGCGGCTGAAATAAATACAATCACTGTCGTTTGTTTGCGCTGTAATAAAAGTGTCATCTTTTCTTTTTCTTGCCGCTTTTTATTTAGCGGTCCGTTTTTGCTTTTCTGACCCGGCAATCAACAACAGTTATGACGGCGGTCGGGTGATAACTTTTTCTTATGACGATAAGGGGGGGGGTGCCGCATCAGCTCAGGTTTTTCGCCGCCTGCGGCAGTTTCGCTCGTTTTTTAGCGTTTTCCCGGGTCATAAGTTTTTTGTTGTACCACCGAAAGCCGGTGATATAGTCGCAGAGGAACAACATCATCCCTCTGATTACCCTAACAATACTAAACAACATCAGGGCCAGAACATTACGCACAAGGAATTAGTCATGACAGCTTTTCACTCTCTTGAGTCGTTTCTCACCTCCGTTCAGCAGCGCGATCCTCACCAGCCGGAATATCTGCAGGCCGTGCGCGAGGTGTTCACGTCACTGTGGCCGTTCCTGGAACGACACCCGCAGTATCAGGAGCAAAGCCTGCTGGAGCGTCTGGTCGAGCCGGAACGTGTGATCCAGTTCCGCGTTGCCTGGACGGACGATCGCGGTCAGGTGCAGGTGAACCGGGCATGGCGCGTGCAGTTCAGCTCCTCCATTGGCCCCTATAAAGGCGGGATGCGCTTCCATCCGTCGGTAAACCTGTCGATTCTGAAATTCCTCGGCTTTGAGCAGACGTTTAAAAATGCTCTCACCACCCTGCCGATGGGCGGCGGTAAAGGCGGGTCGGACTTTAATCCGAAAGGGAAAAGCCATGCGGAAGTGATGCGCTTCTGCCAGGCGCTGATGACGGAACTGTACCGCCACCTGGGCCCGGATACCGATGTGCCTGCGGGGGATATCGGCGTGGGGGGCCGTGAAGTGGCCTTTATGGCCGGGATGATGAAGAAGCTGTCGAATAATACCGCCTGCGTGTTTACCGGCAAAGGCCTGTCATTCGGCGGCAGCCTGATCCGTCCGGAAGCCACCGGCTACGGTCTGGTCTACTTCACCGATGCGATGCTGAAGCGTCACGGGCTGGGCTTTGAAGGCAGTACCGTTGCGGTTTCCGGTGCCGGTAACGTGGCGCAGTACGCCATTGAAAAAGCGATGGCGCTGGGCGCGCGCGTGCTGACGGCTTCTGATTCACGCGGAACGGTGGTAGACGAAGCCGGGTTTACCCCGGAAAAGCTGGCGCTGCTGGCGGAGATCAAAAACGTGCGTTACGGCAGCGTGGAAGATTATGCGCGTGAACGTGGTCTGGTTTACCTTGCCGGGCAGCAGCCGTGGAGCGTGCCGGTCGATATCGCCTTACCGTGCGCGACGCAGAATGAGCTTGATCTGCCGGCGGCACGTCAGCTGATTGCTAACGGCGTGAAAGCCGTGGCGGAAGGGGCCAATATGCCGACCACTATCCCGGCGACCGATGCGTTCCTTGAGGCGGGTGTACTCTTTGCGCCGGGCAAAGCGGCAAATGCCGGTGGCGTAGCCACTTCTGGCCTGGAGATGGCGCAGAATGCGGCACGTCTGAGCTGGAAAGCGGAGAAGGTCGATATTCGTCTGCAACACATCATGCTGGATATTCATCACGCCTGCGTGGAGCACGGCGGAGAAGGCAGGCAGACCCACTACGTCCACGGCGCGAATATTGCCGGGTTCGTTAAAGTGGCGGATGCAATGCTGGCTCAGGGCGTGCTGTAACGTCGGATCGTGAATGTTTTACCGGGTGGCCCTTGCTGATCGGGGCCGCCCGGCAGTGCCCGGTACCGGCACGGGGCAACCAGAAAAAGGGCCGCCCCTACGACGCCGTAACGACATTTTGTTGCTCACGTCGCTGTTTCACCCGCCAGAACCACGCCAGCAGGATAAACCACAGCGGCATCGCGCACAGCGCGGTCAGCGTATCCGGGTCAAAGACCATTACCACCAGTGAGAACAGAAAAAACAATAGCGTCAGCCAGCTCATCACAATCCCGGCGGGCATTTTAAACGTCGAGCGCTCGTGCAGTGCCGGGCTGCGCCTGCGGTACACCAGATACGCCACCAGAATCATTCCCCAGGTATAAATCACCAGAATCGCTGCCAGTGTAGACACCACGGTAAACAGCGTCATCACGTTGGGCACCAGGAACAGCAACAACGTACCGCTTAACATACAAAAGCAGGAAAACATCAGGCTGCGGACCGGGATCCGCGTGGTGCGCGACAGAATACGAAACTGCCAGTGGGCGTGCTGTTCCAGCGACAGGCCATACAGCATGCGGGTGCTGGAGTAGACCCCGCTGTTGGCGGAGGACATCGCCGAGGTCAGCGCCACAAAGTTGATCACGGCGGCGGCGGCGGGCAGCCCGGCTTTGGCAAACAGCGTGACAAACGGGCTGGTGTCCGGCGAGATGTGCGGCCAGGACGTCACGGCGATGATCACCACCATCGACAGCACGTAAAAGATAATGATGCGCAGCGGGATCGCCCTGATCGCGCGGGGCAATACCTTCTCCGGCGAGCGGGTTTCTGCACTCATGGTGCCCAGCAGTTCAATGCCGGTGTAGGAGAAAATCGCGATCTGGAACCCGGCGAAGAAGCCGACGATGCCGTGTGGCATAAACACCGCCGCGTCGGTGAGGTTGTCCAGCGAAGCGGTCACGCCATCCGGTGACGTCCAGCCGCGGGCGATCATCCAGAAGCCGGTGACGATCAGCGCAATAATGGCAATAACTTTAATAATCGCAAACCAGAACTCGGCTTCGCCAAACATCTTCACCGACAGCAGGTTAAACAGGCACAGCAGCCCCAGCGTCAACAGCGCCGGGATCCACGGCGACAGCGTCGGCAGCCAGTACTGCATGTAGCCACCGCAGACCACCACATCGGCAATACAGGTCACCACCCAGCTCAGCCAGTATGACCAGCCGAGGAAGAAGCTGGCTTTCGGGCCAAGGTAGTCGGAAACAAAATCCGCAAACGAACGGTAATCCAGACGGCTCAGCAACAGCTCGCCCATTGCCCGCATCACCATATACATAAAGAAGCCGACCACAATATAGGTGATCAGAATGGAGGTACCGGACACCGCAATGGTTTTTCCCGCCCCCATAAACAGCCCGGTGCCGATAGCGCCGCCCAGCGAAATCAGCTGAATATGGCGCGAACTGAGTCCGCGATGCAGGTGCTGCGGCGCATCCTTTGGGTCAGACATGGCATCCTCTCATTCAGTTCTTATTAGCCGATACAACCCTCACTGAAACGGGTGGCAATCAGGGCAATACGTCGGGGGGACAGGTACGTGGCGTTCATGCTGGCGCTGCGCTGTAACAAAGTCAACACAGGTGTATAGACAAATTATTCACTTTTTGATCACATTCAACTTTCTGAAAAACAGGGTAAAATATTTTTATATGCAGTTAAATTGCATATAGAATGCATAAAAAAGCGTTTCCTACAGGTTAATCAAAAGTTAACTATTTATTCATTTTTTGCCGACAGACGCGTGCGAAAAAAAGATCGGCAGGCTGGCGTTACGATCGATTTCCGTTATGGGCTTTTCGCCGCGATCAGCAACCTGACCGATTTTCACGCCCCCGGCGCTGGCCCTGGCGCCAGCCCCTCGGGTACAATCGATGCTGCTAAAAATGCGCTATGGAGCGGCACCCTGAATGCAACATTCTCTGATCCTGCAACAACTGAGCGACCTCGTCGGCTCAGACCATCTGATCGCTGACGGTGAACGTAAGGCCTATTACTGCAAAGGTTTTCGCGTGGGTCACGGCGACGCACTGGCGGTGGTGCTGCCGGTAACGCTGCTGCAGCTGTGGCGGGTGCTCAGAGTCTGTCAGCAAAACGATGCCATTATCCTGATGCAGGCGTCCAATACCGGGGTGACCGGTGGCTCGACACCGCACGGTGATGACTATGACCGTCCGGTGGTGATTGTCAGCACACGCAATATTAAAGGCGTTCAGGTCATCGACAATGCGCAGCAGGTGATTGCCTTCCCCGGCAGTACCCTGACGGAGCTGGAAGAGAGCCTGAAGCCGTGGCAGAAAGAGCCGCATTCCGTCATCGGCTCCTCCTGCATTGGCGCGTCGGTGGTGGGGGGGATCTGCAATAACTCCGGCGGCTCGCTGCTGCAGCGCGGCCCGGCGTTTACCGAAAAGTCGCTGTTCGCGCAAATTGACGATCGCGGCCAGCTGCATCTGATCAACCACCTCGGTATTGATCTGGGCCAGACCCCGGAAGAGATGATCGCCCGGCTGGAGGCCGGAGACTACACCACCGGCACCGCGCCGGACTGGGAAGGGAAAATCTGGGCCGACGACTACGCGGCGGTGATCAAAGATGTCGATGCCACCACGCCCACGCGCTTCAACGGCAACCCGCAGTATCTGCACGACAGTGCGGGCTGTGCCGGCAAGGTGATCGTCTTTGCCGTACGTCTGGCCACTTTCGACGCCACGCCGCAGGAGGACACCTTCTACATCGGCACCAATGATGAGCAGGTACTGCTCGACCTGCGTCGCTATCTGATCGAACGGCTCGATACGCTGCCAATCCAGGCGGAATACATTCACCGCAACGCGTTTCGCCTGACCCTGCGCTATGCCCGTCATATGTTTTTGTCGATCAAACGGCTTGGGCCGGCGGCGCTGCCGGGGCTGATGCGCAAAAAGGCGCTGTGGGATGCGCGGGTGAAAAAGCTCAGGATCCTGCCGGCCAACACTATCGACCGGCTGATCCAGTGGGGTAACCGCATCACGCCGTCAACCGTTGCCCCGCGCCTGCTCTCTTATCATCGCCGCTACGAGCATCATCTGATGATCAAACTGGCCCGGCCGGAGGTGGCGCAGATGAGTCGCCTGCTCACCACGTTCTTTGCCTCACGCAACGGCGACTGGTTCCATTGTACGGATGCGGAGCAAAAGGATGCGTTTCTGGTCCGCTTTGGCGTGGGTGCCTGTACGGTGTTCTACTGCGATCGTGCCGGTATCAGCACCGATGAACGACTGATCGCCTTTGACATTGCGCTGCGTCGTAACGACGACCAGTGGTTGATCCGCCTGCCATCAGCGCTGCAGGATCAGGTACTGGAAGCGTCCTGCTGTGGTCACTTCTTCTGTCTGGTGAACCATCAGGACTATATTCTGAAACCGGGCGTTGATGGCGCGCAGTTCAAAGCGGCGGTGCTGGACTATCTTGACCAGCGCGGAGCAAAGTATCCGGCAGAACATAATATCGGCCATCTGTATCACGCTTCCGATGCTCATCAGCATCACTTCCGTCAGCTTGACCCGACCAACGCCTGTAATCCGGGCATTGGCAAAACCAGTAAGAAGAAGCACTGGGCATGACGGTGCCTGTCGGGCCTGGGATAAACATTTACTAAATAAGCAGGTAAACAGGAGGGCGGAGGCTGGATTAGCCGGATAAATTCAATACAATCACTGGCGACCTGACAGGCACAGGTTGGGAAAATGAATAGCGGTGTTATCCGGAGCGGTTTGCATGAAAAAGTGGTTGCTGATGCTGGTGGTTTCGCTCGTTGCCTTTCAGGCAGCGGCGGCAGCACATAATGACGATCCCCAGGGAACCAGTCTGGCGTTTTACAACTGGTATCTTACGGCGCTGAATAAAGAAGAGAGCCCGATTGATGAACACGATCCGTTACTTAACGAGTACGTGACGCAGCGTCTGCTGCAGAAGATCAATCTGCTGATCAAAAGCCCGGATGGCATGGATGATGACTATTTTCTGCAGGACCAGGACTACAGTGACGGCTGGGTGAATAACGTCAGCGTCAGTCGCTTTACGTTAAACGGCAACCGGGCAACGGGAGATGTCACCCTGGGACGTGACCCCGGTGACCAGCAGCATCTGCTGGTCACGTTGCTTCACGAAGGTGATGGCTGGAAGATTGACGACGTTGAGCAGGAAACCACCGCCCCTTAATCAGCCTCAGTGAAAACGGGCAAACTGCTGGCGGATGGTCTCCAGTAGCTCATAGCGGCGGCGATACTCCGCGCGCTTTTTACTGGGGATCTCATCCATACTCTTCTGACTGAATACCAGCGGCAGCTGCCACAGCGCCGGGGAAATCTGTTCCGCATTAAGGGACTGCCAGAATTCGTCATAGCTCGCCAGAAACACATCCTTCTTTTTAAAGCGATAGCGCAGGCTGCGGTAGGTGTGGCCCTGGTCACTCACCGCCCTGATCGCACTGATCCCGGTGGCCCGAGCCAGCAGGGAGACCCCCTCCAGCAGCACGCGTTTAGGAAACAGCCCGAAGCAGGACTTTGTCGCGGAGCGGATCAGCTCGTGCGGCGTCGAGCTGCTCGCACCCTGGATCCCACCGATCACCAGCACCGGCAGTCCCTGTTGATCCGCCACGGCAAAAGTCAGGATAGCCAGCACTGTGCCGTCGCAGCGCAGCAGCATGTTCACTTCGCCTTCACGCTCACAGCGTCCATTACAGGTCAGGGTGATCTGAAACTGTTCACCCTCTTTGCCGGTGAAGCTGGCCAGCTCCGTGGGCTGGGCCGACAACATGGCGTTGCGCAGGCCCGGATGAGTGAGCTGCTGCAAAAAATCATAATGCTGACTGAGCACCGCTCCCCGCTGTCTGGCGGTCAGTCCCAGGTACAGGTAAGGTCGGTGGATCTTACCCGGCAGCATCGGTTGCAGATCCAGCGCCTGGCGCATCGTCGGCCGGATGGCGATCTGCTGCATGTGCTGTGCGCTTGCCACAGGCCAGGCCAGCGAGCGCGCAAGGAATTTGGCACGCCAGGACGATTTTGCCCAGAGCGCACCCGGCCTGATGCCGCCGTTCAGCAGCGCCAGAAAAAGCGAAAGTCCGCTTGCCTGACGGGGGATAACCAACGTGTCTGACATGATGTTTTACCTGTCCCTGTGGAATTGACTGCATTGAAGCACGTGCAAAATAAATGGCGCATCAATGCCCGTGAAACCCATCCCTCTGTCAGTACGGTGGTTAAGCTGGCGTTTAATTTTGCGCCAGGCACGCTGTAGTGGCATCAACGGCTAACGTCGGCGTAAGATGAGTCGCTTACGCTGGTCCACGTTAATTAACAAGGAATAACGACTGATGAAACTGTTCTATACCCCGGGTGCCTGCTCCCTCTCCCCGCATATTGTTCTGGAAGAGGTCGGAGCGACCTTTACGCTGGAAAAAGTTGACCTGAAAAGCAAAAAAACCGAAACCGGTGCCGACTTTGTCACCATCAACAGTAAAGGTTACATTCCTGCCCTGGTGCTGGACGACGGCAGCCTGCTGACCGAAGGTACGGTCATTGCGCAGTACGTGGCCGATCTGAAGCCAGAAGCGGGTCTGATCCCCGCAGCAGGCAGCGTGGAGCGTTATAAGGTGCTGGAGTGGCTGAGCTTTATTTCCACTGAGCTGCATAAACCGATGGGTGCGCTGTTTAACCCGGCGCAAACCGCAGACTGGAAGCAGGCGACGGTGGCCGGGCTGAACAAACGCCTTGACTGGCTCTCTTCCGCGCTGGCCGGAAAAACCTGGCTGCAGGGCGAACAGTTTACGGTGGCCGATGCCTATCTGTTCACCGTGCTGGGGTGGAGCCGGGTAGTCGGCTTTTCCCTCGACGGCTGGCCCGATATTCAGGCTTACGCCGGTCGCGTGGCGGCGCGTCCTGCCGTACAGCGTGCGATGAAGGCCGAAGGCCTGATCTAAGCGGTGTGGATCGCGTCAGGGAAAGATCGTAAGCTGGCTGCCTGACGTGATATCGCAGGGGATGACATTGAACGGTGTACCTGAGCAGTTCAGTGATGAGGAGGATCGTGCCCGCTTCCGCCACCTTGCGGGGCGGCAGGGCGTTGAGCTCTATCGTGCCCATATCACCCGCTATGCATTTGCCCCCCACACTCATGAAGCGTTCGGCATCGGCACTATCGATCGCGGTGCCGAACGCTTTCGTTATCGTGGCGTCCAGCACCTGGCACCGGTCGGTTCGCTGGTACTGATGAACCCGGATGAACTGCACACCGGGGAGTCCGCCACCGAGGGCGGCTGGCAGTACCGCATGATCTATCTTGAACCACAGCGGCTGGCGGCCCTGACAGGCGAACCGGACTGGTGGTTTGAACAGGCGGTTTGCCACGATCCCTTACGTGCCCGTCAGCTCGCTCACCTGCTTGGCAGCCTGTGGCAGACTGACGATCCCCTTGCCCTGGATGGATTACTGCTCACGCTGTGCGACCTGCTGCGTCCCCATGCCCGCATTGCGCGTCCGCTAGCGGCGGAGGCGCGGCATCGCTTTGATAGCGTGCGCGACTATCTGCGCGCTAATCTCAGTCAGCGGATTACGCTCGACGAGCTGGCGGCGCTGGTCTCTCTCAGTCCTTTTCACTTTCAGCGGCAGTTTAAAGCCCACTATCACGTCACCCCACATCAGATGCTGATGGCATTTCGCCTGTATCAGGCCAGCCAGCTACTCCGTGCCGGGCTGTCGGCAGCTGACGTCGCGGCGGCGGTGGGGCTGACCGATCAGGCACATCTGACCCGCAGCTTCGCCGCCCGCTATGGCATTACCCCTGGCCGCTATCAGCAGCAGGTGCGGGCCGCCGTCCGCTGACCGCAATTTGCTACAATCCCCCGGTCTTACTTTCCCCCATAATGGGGTTTTCTTGCCGTCCGGAGTGGACAATGCTCACTGGAATTTTCTTTGCTCTCAGCGCGGGACTGATGTGGGGCCTGATTTTCGTCGGGCCGCTACTGGTGCCGGATTATCCCGGCACCCTGCAATCTATGGGCCGTTACCTGGCGTTTGGGCTGATTGCCCTGCCGCTGGCCTGGCAGGACCGCCATCGTCTGGCGGCACTGACCCGCCGCGACTGGCAGGAAGTGATCAAGCTGACACTGGTGGGCAACCTGCTTTATTACGCCTGCCTGGCTACGGCTATCCAGCGTACTGGCGCGCCGGTGTCGACGATGATCATCGGCACACTGCCGGTAGTGATCGCCGTCAGTGCCAATCTGTTTTATGGCCGGGATGAGGGGCAGTTACGCTGGGGAAAGTTATTCCCGGCCCTGGTACTGATGATTGCGGGTCTTGTGTGTGTCAATGTGGCGGAACTGACCGGCACCGGGCGTCCGCCAGACCTGTGGCGCTACCTCAGCGGGATGGTACTGGCCTTTACCGCGGTAGCGTGCTGGACGTGGTACCCGCTGCGTAATGCCCGCTGGCTGCGGAAAAATGCGATCCGTCCGGCTACCTGGGCCACCGCGCAGGGCCTGGCCACGCTGCCGCTGGCGCTGCTCGGGTATCTGCTGGTCATGGGGCAGTTGCACCTGACCCAGGCCGGATTTCCACTGCCGTTCGGTCCGCGCCCCGGGGTCTTTATCGCGCTGATGCTGGCTATTGCACTGCTCTGCTCCTGGCTGGGCACGCTGTGCTGGAATGAAGCCAGCCAGCGTTTACCGACGGTGCTGGTGGGGCCGCTGATTGTTTTCGAGATCCTGGCCGGTCTGGCGTATACCTTCTTATTACGTCAGGCATGGCCGCCGGTGCTGACGCTGTGCGGCATTCTGTGCCTGATAGTGGGAGTGGTGAGTGCCATGCGTATCAAGCCAGAGCCGGTAGTAAAGTCCTTGAAAACAGGCGAATAAATTAACTTCATCCCGGCGATAAAAGCCCTGTTATTGCTGGGACCTTAACGCAATCCACTGTGGCCCGGTTTTGCGTATTTTCATCGCTACAATGTGATCTCCATCACTGTTTAGTGCCCTGCAACGGCATTTCAATCGTTAGCTGGCTGTTGCGCCCTCTGCCACATGCAGCGATTGTTCGGCTATAAGAATAATCGCTAATCAACAAATCCTTTTTTTTGTACAGTGTATCCGGCCTACTGAATGGCAAAATCTTCATTTTTGAGACGACTTTCTCTATCAGAGACCATCCTTAACTCGAATTATCTGATGATAAAATCACCCGAATCCGACCGGTGGCGGTAAGCGACAGATTAGCTAATGATAAGCGGTGACCTCTTTTGGGAAGGGTTGAGGCAGGGAAGAGGGATAAAATGATTAGTGCTGGTAAACTTTAAATTCTTGATCATCACCCGTGCTCAGGCGTTATCTGCCCGGCAAGCCAGGTAAATCAGTGTAAAGAGGTGTCACCGGACATCCGGAATCCATCAGAAAAAAGTGAGATTAATGAACCATAAAAAAAAAGAGAAGCGTGAAGAGGGCTAACGGTTTTTTGGCAGAAGACGAAATAATTATCAGAAACTTCAGGTTTACTTTAGGCGCGTTTATCTTTGCCTGCAAAGATAAACGCGCATTGAAAGCCTTGATGCTATTGAGGTTTTAGCTGGTGCCTGACTAAGTTACAGCCAAATACTGGCGCGGGGTTACAAATAACTCATTAGTAAACGTCCGCATCAAAAAGTCGATCTGTACTTTTCAATAAGCGTAAAGAATATTTTATTTTGGTCCTGTTAAAGCATCATAATACACATCGACTGCCTGATTACTGATTTTCAAGATTGTAAGGATAATGGTAAACACTGCGGCTGATATCCAGCAGACGGCAGCTGCGGCGCGTACCAATGTCATAGGTATCCTGTAAGAAATTAACGGCTTGCCGTTTGTCATTGGTTGTAAAGAAATTCTTCAGCACGCTTTGCAGCATCTCCTTGTCGGATGAAAGGGACAGAATCTCTCTTTCCATGCTGTGAACCTTCTCCTCCAACTCTTTGATTTTCCTTCCTTCTTCTGATGACAGTCCGGCATATTTCTTTTTCCAGCTGTAGAATGTGGCTTCGGAAATGCCAAGTTCTTCACAAATCTCTTTAACCTTGATGCCGTTTTCAGAAGCTTTAATGGCACTGGTGATTTGCTCTTCGGTATATCGTGACTTTCTCATGAATGCTATTACCTTTCTTAACAATAATGGGATGAGAATAACTGCATTAATCAATGGATCTGTTTTGCGTAAATATTAGCGCAGCGATTAAAAGTACGCGATTGGAATGGCAGGCTTTAAGTTAAGGGATTATGAAGAAATAACATCATGGGATTTCTCCTATTTTATTTCAAAAGGGTTTTGATAGCTTTCGATATTGGTTTTTTTGATATAGATTCGTCTCATGCCAGTTCAAGGCCACGGCGTAATTAGGAAAACTCCAACGTGCAGGGAAAAAAATGTGTGCTAACTTTAATCCCGGCCAAAGGGATTGAGAAAGCGAACACTGGAAAATTAAGACCACACAAAACCATAATCGAAGAGGCGGCCGCCTGCTTCGGTTAGAAAACAGTCTTTTAAAAATAAAAGGCACAATAAGGCCATTAAATAAAAACTTTTTCGTTTTGCGTTCTCGCCAGCGTTCCACTGTGCGTTATTGAATCAGTTGTGGACACGGATGTGTTGGTTTGCCGTTTGAGTGAGTTGGAAACACAAAGGATGCTTCGATGAAATACAGTGTGATGTCAAACGCGGCGTGGATGATGTCCGAAAAAATTGTGTCAGTATTTGGTGTGATTTTTGTCACATCTTACGTGGCTAAATCGTTCGGTCCCGTTATATTTGGCCAGATAGCATTTTCTGCCTCACTATTTTCAATTATTCAGACTATTGCCATTTTTGGCACGGAAACGATTCTATTTAAAAGCATCAGTAAAAGCACACCGAAAGGAATGCGACTGATGGCCGTGGCAAAGTCGCTACGACTGACCTTATTACTGGTGCTTTCGCTGCCAGTATTGCTGTACGTCTGGCTAACGATGCGTGAGAATTTTATTGTCTTTGCCGTGGCTTCATTTTTATCGGCCCTGTTTGTGACCCAGGATGTTTTTAGCGTTTACAATAACGCCCGCCTGGAATCACGTATGAATACGGTGGCGAATGCCATCGGCATGATACTGAGCTTTATGATCAGTTTTACCGTTGCCTGGTACAAACTGAGCCCGCTGTGGTTATCACTGTCGATTGTTGCGGTCACGCTGGTGCCCTATCTGATTAAGCGCAGTCGCTTCTATCAGACCCACAGCATCAGCCTGCCGCCCCGGCATAAACGTAAGAATTATCTGCGTTATTTGTTGTATGCAGGCCTGCCGCTGGCCATCTCCAGCGTGTTTATCGCCGTCCAGGTAAAGACCGCGCAGTTCTTTCTTCTGGGGGTGAGTTCGGCCCATGACCTGGGGTTGTTTACCGCAGCCAACACCATTTCTGCTTCATGGATTTTTATTCCAGTGGCAATTATTACATCCTGTTTTTCTGAGATTTTCAGAGAACGCGCGGATGTGGCAGTTAAACTGGCTTCACGACTGAATGGTTACGTTATGGCAGTTTCACTTTTGATGCTCTCCGTTGTCACGCTGTTTGGTGACAGGATCATTAACAGCCTGTATGGGCAAGATTACACACAAGCAGGAAACCTCATTACGTTATTGTCGTTAGCAACCTGTTTTTCGGCAATGGGAACCGTAGCGTATCGCTACATGGTTAAAGAGGGTGGCTTCAATTATTTACTGGTGAAAGTGATTCTGCTGGTAGTGATTGGCCTGGCGACATCGTACTTCTTTATCCACACCTGGGGATTAACAGGCGCAGCCTGGAGCGTGTTTATCACCGAACTCCTGTCCCTGACGATAATGAATTATTTCTTTAAGAATGGCATCATTCTTAAAATACAGCTTTCCTCACTCAACTACAAAACCTACAGATGAGGTCAATCATGTTGAAGCTCAAAGCAGAATTGAGAAAGGGTTTTGTTTACCTGTTCAAGAAAATGCCTTGGTCTTACCAGGATAAAGTTTATTACTTTCAGAAATTCAAAAGAATACCGAATATTCGCGAACCCCGACTGTTCAATGAGAAAGTTCTGTATCGTAAATATGTGACGGGAGACCACGTGCGCTATGCCAATTTATCGGACAAATTACTGGTCCGGGATTATATTGCCCATACCATTGGCGAGTCATATCTGATCCCGCTGGTTCACCAGACTGACGATCCGATAACGCTGCTGAGTCTGCCGAGCCTGAAAAATACGGTGATTAAACCCAATCATGGCTCAGGGATGGTCGAGATCGTGCTGGAGGAGCCTGACTGCATCCAGAAGCAGTTGCTGATTAAGCGCTGTGACGAGTGGCTGCACAAGGATTTCTCACACCATGCGCGCGAGATCCACTATCGCTACATCAAACCCCGCATTCTGGTTGAGCAGTACGTCGGTGACGGTAAGTTTGCCGCCGTTGACTACAAATTTCATATGTTCAACAAGAAAGACGGTAACTTCGAATACGTGCTGCAGGTGATTTATAACCGGGTGGGGAACGCTGCGCTGTCGATGAACTTCTACGTCAACAACCTGAAGCAGACGTTCTATAAAATTCGTGACACCGGATTCGATACCAGCGCCGAGCTGGAGACGCTGGAGCATGCACTGGAGCTCAGTAAACAGCTGGCCGCAGATTTTGATTATGTGCGGGTGGACTGGTACATCCATGAAGGCCATATCTACTTCGGTGAGCTGACCTTCACGCCGGGCGCGGGCATGGTCACCGGACTGGAAAACGGTCTGAATCAGATCATGGGTGATATGTGGCTGCAGGATCGCCAGACGTCAGCGCTGCCTGAGGTCAAAGCCTCCAGCGATGTCCCGATGCCGGCGGTGCTAAAAAAGATCTAAACAGTGGCAGGTCATCGCCTGCCCGGTGAGCCGGGTCAGCTCCCCGGGCAGATGTCGCTTACGGCATTGGCCAGTCGGCAGGCGTCCGGCTCATCACCTCAACGAACACATCTTTGGTGATATGCCAGAAGTTATGCAGATTTTCCATACTCAGCGTAATGCCCAGCAGTCCGGTGACAAACCAGCACGACATGCCAATACCGATGCCGGTAAAAGCAAAGGCCATCACGTTACGGCTGGCTTTACGACAGCGTACGTTAAAGGTGCTGGCAAAAAACATCATCACTGCGCTGAGCAGCTCCCATCTCATAAGAATAACGCTGGTGGTAATAGTCGCCATGCTGAAAACTCCGGGGGGTCTGTCCTGACAAACGAAATGCAACATCACCCGCAGCGGAACCGGAGCTGCCAGGCGTGCTCCTTTCCGGTCTGACGAACAGGTCATTAAAGTGTGATGTCGATCACATTATATCACCCGATTTTAAAAACTGAACAAAATTTAAACCTGGTATGGTAGATATTTTTTACCGCTAGCCTGACTATTCTGTTAAGTCAAATTTATTGGTTTAAGATGAATCCGACGCTATTTAACATTGTGCGTTGTCTTGATGATCTGTAGGATTTTTTCGCTAATGCTACTCATAACCCGGCTGTGCCTTTTCTCCCAGTGCTTTTTCCTGGGCCGGACAGCTGTTGGTCTAAAACAAGAATTATAAATATTTCTAATATAATTACCGATCTGCGAACTGCAGAAATCACCAAGGGGGAGTATATGTCTTTTCATGGTCACTCCTGGCTTCGCCACCTTTCACCGCTTGTGAACATCGGATGAACACCCACAATCAGCGGCCGTCTCAGACGGCACGTGTGCTGCCGACGATGGGCCAGTCGTTCCGGCGTATTCACCTGACGGTGATGCTGGTGTTTCTGCTGTGCAGCGGTCTTTCCCTGTCGGCGCTCTCCATGTACGTATTGCGCAGCTACGCGGAAAATAATATTCAGCTTATTGCCACCAGCGTCAGCTACAGCGCCCATACCGCAGTATTAAAAGGGGATGCCGAAACAGCAAAAAGCCTGTTGAGTGATATCGGCAGCCATTCCGATTTTTCCGCTGCACGCATCTACGATGCTCATCAGAAACTGCTGGTGAGCTGGCAGATGCCGGGTGCCAATGTACATCGGGGCCTCAGCGCCGCCGTTGCCCAGTGGCTGTTTCCGAAACCGGTCAGCGCACCCATTATTCATCATCATAAGGAAATTGGCCGGGTCTGGATCCATGGCGATGCCACGCGCGTGCTGCACTATCTCTGGCAGGCGATGCAGTGGCTGGGGGGCAGTTTGCTGATCACCGCGCTCCTGGCGTTCTGGCTTTCTCACCGCATGCACGCCAGCATTTTACAGGGGCTGAAAAATATCGCCTCGGTGACCCATGACGTGCGCAAACGCCGGGCCTTCTCGCTGCGCGTCCCGTCGGCATCGATTGCCGAGCTGGACAAACTGAGCGGGGATTTCAATGCCCTGTTGGACGAACTGGACCAGTGGCAGCGTCATCTGACGCGTGAGAACAGCTCCCTCGTTCACCAGGCCTTACACGACGGACTCACCGGGCTGCCGAACCGTAAAGCGTTCGATCGCCGGCTTCAGGCGCTGCTGCTGGACCCCCTCCGCCGCCAGCAGGTGGCGGTGCTGTTTATCGACGGCAACCGCTTTAAGCAGGTAAATGATCGTCATGGTCATGCTGCCGGCGATCATGTGCTCACCGTGACCGCGCAGCGCCTGCAGGCGCGGCTGGGCAAAGAGGATATGGTTGCACGTCTGGGAGGGGATGAGTTTGCGGTGCTGCTGACCAGAGCCGGAGATGAGGAAGAGGTCGCCCAGGTGGCCCGCCGCATCATCCGCGCGATGCAGCCGCCGGTGCAACTGCCTGATGGCACCCGGGTGGTTCAGTCGTTAAGCGTGGGGGCGGCGATGGCCAGACATCACCCGGTCGGCGAGGTGCTGATTGCTCAGGCAGATGCGGCGATGTATCACATCAAAGCGCTGGGCGGTGGCTGGTATCTGTCGCCGCTGCACTGGGGGCAGGAACCGCTGGCGATGCCACCGCAGAGGCTGATGGCATCGCGTTAAGCTTTAGCTGCACGTCGGACAGGCTTTCTCATGGCCCGACGGGCTGAAGCGCGGTGCAGTGAAGTCGCCGCAGTCAAAATTCCAGCCTGAACGCTGCAGCGTCTGGCGACGCATGGAATGGCGGTAAGCCGTCGGCGTCTGGGCGAACTGGCGTCGGAAGACGCGGGAAAACGTCTGCTGTGAGTCATACCCATACTGCAGGGCAATGTCGAACACCGGGCGCTGGGTCAGACGCAGCGCTTCAGCGGCCAGCGTAAGACGACGTTCACGAATGTAACCACCCAGCGTCTGTTTCGTCACGGAACGGAACATACGCTGCAGGTGCCACTTCGAATAGCCAGATTTCGCCGCCACTTCATCAATCGACAGGGTTTTTTCCAGATTACTGTCGATCCAGTCTGTCAGGGTGCTGATGATGTCGTCATGCATACACTTTTCTCCCGGGTCTCTGCGTCAATAGATCGCGAACTCAATGGTTGCTGAGTATAATTCCTCAAGTTAACTTGAGGTAAAGCGCTAAATGAAAAAAATTCTTCGCACTTCTGACAAGCGGGAACTGACCCCTGGTGACGTTGCCCGGCGCTGCGGCGTGGCGGTATCGACGCTGCATTTCTATGAAAGCAAAGGGCTAATCAGCAGCTTTCGCAATCCGGGAAATCAGCGGCGTTACACGCGTGACGTTCTCAGACGGGTGGCAGTCATTAAAATCGCCCAGCGCATCGGCATCCCGCTGGCCACCATCAGCGACAGCCTGATGCAGTACTCCCCCGGCAAACGAACGACCCCAAAAGAGTGGGCGCTGCTGTCGCAGCAGTGGCGTGACGAGCTGGACAGACGCATTGAAACGCTGACCCGTCTGCGGGATGACCTGGATGGCTGCATCGGCTGCGGCTGCCTGTCGATGGAGGACTGCCCGCTGCGCAATCCGAATGACCGGCTCAGTGAACAGGGTACCGGAGCGATCCTGCTGGATGTGAAAGGCGCTTAACCTTCTATACTCAGGTTTTAAGGAGCGACTATGATCACCGTACATCACCTGAATAATTCGCGCTCACAGCGCGTGCTGTGGCTGCTGGAAGAGCTGGAAGTCCCGTATCAGATTAAACGTTATCAGCGGGAGGGCACGCTGCTTGCCCCCCCGGAGCTGAAAAAAGTACACCCGTTAGGTAAAGCCCCGGTGATCACCGATGATAATCGCGTGGTGGCGGAGTCAGGGGCGATCCTGGAATATCTCGAATCACATTATGATGCTGCCGGCCAGCTGAAGCTGGCCGATGATGAGGCGGTGATCCAGTCACGCTACTGGCTGCACTATGCAGAAGGCTCCCTGATGCCGCTGCTGGTGATGAAGCTGATTTTCAGCCGCATGGGAAAAGCCCCTGTCCCCTGGCTGCTGCGGCCAATCGGCAGCGCTTTTGGTAAAGGGGTGCAGAAAGGTTACCTCGACCCGCAGATCGCTAACCACCGTCAGTTTATTGAGCAGCATCTGGCCCGCAACGAATGGTTTGCCGGTAGCCGGTTTAGCATCGCTGACGTCCAGATGAGCTTCCCCCTGCAGGCGCTGACCGCACGTGGCGGGGCCGCAGACAGCCCGGCTATCCAGGCCTGGCTGCAGAAGGTGCAGAGCCGTGCCGCCTGGCAGCGTGCGCTGCAGCAGGGCGGTGAAGTCAAGTTTGACTGAGCAGGTTCCCGTCTGACCCCCTCCCCGTATCGCCGTCATAAGAAAGCGCTATGAGAGGACAGGGGGCTTCCCCCGTTAACATCCCTCTGTGTGAATGACCAGGGGGATGTAAATCAAGACTTATGCAAATTTAAGCGTTAACAGGTGTTGAATATGCACCATTAAACACCGGATAATCGTTTGCGCGAAAATACGCACTGCAATGACGCGGTTTTTACGTGGAATAGTAAACGTTTGCCTTTATCCGGTTTGTGCCTCGCCCTGAGGTTTTTGACACCGTGAATATTGTGCCAGGGATGCAAACGTTGACTACCGCTGGGATGCAGCGGTACCACGCAGCGATAACTCATAAGAATGCTCAGGGGATTACAATGTCAGCTCCTTCTCAACCGGCCAGCGGCTCTCTCGACGCCTGGTTCAAAATTTCTGCGCGCGGTAGCAGCGTCCGTCAGGAAATCCTGGCGGGTCTGACGACCTTCCTGGCGATGGTCTACTCCGTGATCGTGGTGCCCTCAATGTTGGGCAAAGCGGGCTTCCCGCCGACGGCGGTGTTTGTGGCAACCTGTCTGGTCGCCGGGTTTGGTTCCCTGCTGATGGGGCTGTGGGCCAACCTGCCGATGGCGATTGGTTGTGCCATTTCACTGACGGCCTTCACGGCCTTCAGCCTGGTGCTGGGCCAGCAGATCAGCGTGCCGGTCGCGCTGGGTGCGGTGTTCCTGATGGGGGTCCTGTTCACGCTGATCTCAGCCACCGGTATCCGGGCCTGGATCCTGCGCAATCTGCCAATGGGCGTGGCGCACGGCACCGGCGTCGGTATTGGCCTGTTCCTGCTGCTGATCGCCGCCGACGGCGTCGGCCTGGTGGTGAAAAACCCGGGGCCGGGACTTCCGGTCGCGCTGGGCCACTTCCCGTCATTCCCGGTGGTGATGACGCTGCTGGGCCTGGCGGTGATTTTTGGCCTGGAGAAACTGCGCGTACCCGGCGGTATTCTGCTGACCATTATTACCATCTCGGTAATCGGCCTGATTTTTGACCCGGCGGTGAGTTATCAGGGGCTGTTTGCTATGCCCAGCCTGAGCGATGCACAGGGGAATTCGCTGCTGTTCAGCCTGGATATCCTCGGCGCACTGAAACCGGCAGTGTTGCCCAGCGTGCTGGCGCTGGTGATGACCGCCGTCTTTGATGCCACGGGTACCATCCGCGCCGTGGCCGGGCAGGCCAACCTGCTGGATAAAGACAACCAGATCATCAACGGTGGTAAGGCGTTAACCAGTGACTCTCTGAGCAGCATCTTCTCCGGTCTGGTTGGAGCAGCCCCTGCGGCGGTGTACATCGAGTCGGCAGCGGGAACGGCGGCAGGCGGTAAAACCGGCCTGACGGCCATTGTGGTCGGTGTTCTGTTCCTGATGATCCTGTTCCTGTCGCCGCTGGCATACCTCGTGCCGGGCTATGCCACCGCACCCGCGCTGATGTACGTTGGCCTGCTGATGTTAAGCAACGTTTCCAAGATCGACTTCAGCGACTTCGTCGATGCGATGTCCGGCCTGCTGGCGGCCGTATTTATTGTACTGACCTGCAATATCGTGACCGGCATCATGCTCGGCTTTGGTTCGCTGGTGATCGGCCGCATCTTTGCCGGAGAATGGCGCAAGCTCAACGTCGGTACGGTTCTGATTGCCGTCGCGCTGGTCGCTTTTTATGCCTGCGGCTGGGCGATTTAATGCTGTTTCGGGGCCGGGATCGCCGGCCCCACCTTCAGATGCCACTGAATTTCCCCTCTTAAGGCACATCCTGTTTTTCAACGCTTTCCTAATTTGCTTTACTATCCCGTAGGGTATACAAATCCTGGGCTGCTTTTGTTCAGAGCCTTCGGAAGACATATAAAAAGGAACGCATGGAAATTTTCTTCACCATTCTCATCTTGACGCTGGTTGTGTCGCTGTCGGGCGTCGCGGCGCGTATTATTCCCTTTCAAATTCCTCTGCCGCTGGTGCAAATTGCCATGGGCGCTTTGCTCGCCTGGCCGACGTTTGGCCTGCACGTCGATTTTGACCCGGAGCTGTTTTTAGTCCTGTTTATCCCGCCGCTGCTGTTTGCTGACGGCTGGAAAACCCCGACCAGCGAGTTCCTCAATCACGGGCGCGAGATCCTTGGCCTGGCGCTGGTACTGGTGCTGATCACCGTGGTCGGGATTGGTTACCTGATCTACTGGCTGGTGCCTGGCATTCCGCTCCTGTCTGCCTTTGCGCTGGCGGCAGTGCTGTCACCGACCGACGCCGTTGCACTCTCCGGCATTGTCGGCGAGGGGCGCATCCCGAAAAAAATCATGGCCATCCTGCAGGGCGAGGCGCTGATGAACGATGCGTCTGGCCTGGTCTCGCTGAAGTTTGCCGTTGCGGTGGCCATGGGTACGATGGTCTTTACTGTCTCGGGCGCGTCGCTGGAGTTTATGAAAGTGGCGATTGGTGGCCTGCTGGCGGGGATCGCCATCTGCTGGCTGTACGGTAAGTCGCTGCGCCTGTTCAGCCGCTGGAGCGGGGATGACCCGGCGACGCAGACCGTGCTGCTGCTGCTGCTGCCGTTTGCGTCATACCTGATTGCCGAGCATATCGGCGTGTCCGGTATTCTTGCCGCGGTCGCCGCCGGGATGACCATCTCGCGCTCCGGCATTATTCGTCAGGCACCGCTGGCGATGCGCCTGCGTGCCAACAGCGTCTGGCAGATGCTGGAATTCGTGTTTAACGGCATGGTGTTCCTGATGCTGGGTCTGCAGCTGCCGGGCATTCTGGAAATCTCCGTACGTCAGGCCGATGCCGACCCGAACGTGGAGCTGTGGGTGCTGTTTGCCTCGGTGGTGCTGATCTATATGGCGCTGATGATCGTTCGTTTTGGCTGGCTGTGGACCATGCGCTTTATCAGCCGCAGTGCGCTGAAAAAACGTCCGATGGAGTTTTCCAGCTACTCCACGCGTGAGTTACTGATTGCCTCCTTCGCTGGCGTGCGCGGGGCGATAACGCTGGCGGGTGTGCTGTCTATTCCGCTGCTGCTGAGTAACGGCAACGACTTCCCGGCGCGTTATGAACTGGTGTTCCTGGCCACCGGGGTGATCCTGTTCTCACTGCTGGTGGGCGTGGTGATGCTGCCGCTGTTACTGCGCGGAGTGGAGGGCGTCGACAAGACGGTTCACCGCCGTGAGCTGCAGATGGCGCGTGCGGTGATGGCCGCTACGGCGATTGAAAGCCTGTATAAGATGGAAGAGCGGCTGACCAATGACACGGAAGAGAACATCGATCCTGAGTTGATTAAAGAAGTCAGTTCCCGGGTGATTGGTAACCTGCGCCGTCGCGTTGATGGCAAAGAGGACATGGAGCGCGCGCTGTTTGCCGAAAATCTGGAGCGTCGCTTCCGCCTGAGCGGGCTGCGTGCCGAACGGGGTGAGCTGTATCACCTGCGCGCCACGCAGAAAATCAGCAATGAAACCATGCAGAAACTGCTGCACGATCTCGATCTGATGGAAACCCTGCTGGTCGAAAAGGAAGAATAACCGCAGAGTATTCGGGTAGGGGCGGCCTTCTTTCCTGGCCGCCCGTGCCGCCGGTTTGTGTTGTTTACGTCTGTCCCCAGCGGTTCACAACGAAATGCACGGCGTTTCCCCCGGCCAGAACTCGCGGCAGCAGGTAATCCACGCCTGGGCGCTGCGCGACAGATAACTCCCTTCCCGCCAGATCAGCCCCAGCTTCCACACCAGGTCCGACTCCAGCGGCAGCCACAGTAGCTGGCTTTTATCCAGACGCTGGCAGATCGGCTCCGGCAGGATCGCCACACCCATCCCGGCCTGTACCATCGCCGCCAGAAAATCCCACTGACCGCTGCGCACTGCAATCTGTGGCGTAAATCCGCTGGCCTGAAACGCCCGCATCAGCTGGCGATTCAGGGAGAATTCCTCGTTGTAGATCAGAATGGGAAGCCCGGCCAGTTCACTGATCGGCATATGGCTGCGGCGCAGCCAGGCGTCGGTGCGCGGCACCAGCACGCACAGCGGATGGCTCATCAGCGCCAGCGAGTTGAGGGGCAAATCATCGGCCACCGGCAGGGCGGTCATGGCAATATCCAGGCTGCCGGACAGCACGGCCTGCTGAACGGTCAGTCCGCCAAACTCGGAGATTTTCAGCGCCACGCCGGGATAGCGCTGGCGGAAGGCAGAGATCGATCCGGCAATCTGCATCCCGACCATCGGGGGAATGCCCAGGCGCAGCTCACCGGTTTTCAGTTCGTTGATATCGCTGATCTCCGCCTCCAGCTGCTTAAACTCCTGCAGGATGGTGACTCCGCGCTGGTACACCGCCTGGCCGGTATCGGTCAGGTGCAGCTTGCGGCCCTCGCGGATCAGTAACGTACAGCCCAGCTCATCCTCCAGCTGGCGCAGCATCTTGCTGATGGTAGGCTGCGTGACGTACAGCTGCTCGGCGGCACGGGTAAAACTTTGCTGACGAACCACTTCCACAAAGTAGCGCAGGGCGCGAACGTCCATAATCATTCCTGTCTGGCATAGTTGGGATAATATTAAGTCATTTTTTTCACCCTTTGTTACCGCTTTATACTCTTTCCCATAAAAACATTTTAAGAGGGAAAAACAGCATGGCACTGGCAATACGTCCACAGAGTTCGGCCTGGCTGCAGCGGGTGCGGGTTCCGCTTCAGGTGGCGCTGTATGTCGGGCTTTTTCTGGCGTCAGAGCAGTTAGTGAACTGGCTGCACCTGCCGCTGCCTGCCAACATTGTCGGCATGTTACTGCTGCTGGCGATGATTATGCTGCGTGTGATGCCGCTGGGCTGGGTGAAAGCGGGGGCCAGCTGGCTGCTGGCCGAAATGCTGCTGTTCTTTGTCCCGGCGGTGGTGGCGGTGGTGAACTACGGCGACCTGCTGCGGGTGGAAGGCTGGCGCATTCTGCTGGTGATCGGCCTCAGTACGCTGCTGGTGCTGGCGGCGACCTCGCTGGTGGTGGAGCGGGTATACCGGTTTGAACTGTGGCTTGCCGCCCGTAAGCAGGGGAAAAACGATGCGTGATTTTATTCTCAGTATCGTCTGCCTGCTTGCCACGCTGGTGGTTTACTTCCTCAATAAGCGACTCTACCGTCGCTGGCACCGGCTGCTGCTGATGCCGCTGGTGATGACGCCTATGGTGCTGGTAGCGCTGCTGCTGGTTGCCCATATCTCCTGGCAGGACTACATCGGGGAAAGCCGCTGGCTGCTGTGGCTGCTTGGCCCGGCCACGCTGGCATTCGCGGTGCCGGTCTATGAAAACATGGCGATCATTCGCCGTCACTGGCTATCCCTCAGCGCCGGGGTGATCACCGCGACGACCGTGGCGGTGTGCAGTTCGGTATGGCTGGCGCAGATGCTGGCCCTGCCGGAAGCCATTCAGCGCAGTCTGGCGGTTCGCTCTATCACCACGCCCTTTGCGCTGGCGGCGGCGAAGCAGCTGGGTGGGCAGCCGGATCTGGTGGCGCTGTTTGTGGTGATCACCGGGGTCTTTGGCATGGCCGTGGGGGACCTGCTGTTCCTGCGTCTGGCGATCAAACAGGGGCTGGCGAAGGGGGCCGGGTTCGGGGCTGCTTCGCACGGTGCGGGGACAGCAAGGGCCTATGAGATGGGGCAGCAGGAGGGTGTGGTGTCCAGCCTGGTGATGATGTTATCGGGTGTGGTCACGGTGGTGATCGCGCCGGTCATTGGCCATATTATGTGGGCCGTGAGTTAAATAAACGGTTTTCAGCGCTTTTGTAAGGTTACTCAAATTCACATTGATTCACGGCTTTCTCATATAATTTCTTTAACGGTTGGTTTACTCTGCAAGGCCGCCGCATCAAGGCGTGAGTAAATTTTAATCAGGAGAAAAAAATGAAAAGAGTGGCAATGACAACCGGCGCTCTGGCGCTGCTGGCGCTGGCAGGCTCTGCCCAGGCGATTGAAGGTGGCGTGAGTGTGGGCAAAGATTACACTGACGTTCACGTAGGCCTGGGTACTAATACCCCTGGTTTTGCACTTTCCGGTGACTGGCTGCGCAGCGATCACGACGGTAACGTAGAAAGCCTGGGTCTGGGCTACAACGTAGCTGTCGGTGATGTGTTCCTGTCTCCTACTGTTAAAGCGATGTCAACTAACCCGAAAGACTCCAAAGATGGCTACGGTGTGGCTATCGGTGGCGGCGTGCGAGTCCCGGTGACTAACATGTTCAATGTGTACGGTGAATACTTCTGGTCTCCGGACTCGTTCTCCAGCCATATCGATAACTACCAGGAAGCGTCTGCAGGCGTAAGCTTCCAGCCTATCTCGCTGGTGGATGTGAGCGTGGGTTACAAATATATGACCATGAACGGCAAAGATGGCCGTAAAGATAACGTCGTGGCCGATGGCCCATACGTGGGTGCCGCTGTTCATTTCTGACAGCGTGGGCGGACCGAAACAGCCGGTCCGCCCCTGTGAACCGCTACGGTGCGGACCGTGACACCCGGTCCGCACCTGCCTCTCTGATATTAATGCCCTTTCCCGCCTTCAATGCCGATCCCCGTCTGTGAACGAACAAACTGCGCCTGGAAGCGCTGACGCTCCTCCGCACCGGATGCCGAGCTGTCGGTCACCGAGAACAGCCAGGTGCCGATAAACGCCGCCAGCATTGAGAACAGCGCCGGATACTCATACGGGAATACTGCTTTCGCATTGCCCAGCACCTGCACCCACACCGTCGGGCCGAGGATCATCAGCAGCACCGCCGTCAGCAGGCCCAGCCAGCCTCCAATCATCGCTCCGCGCGTGGTCAGCTTCGACCAGTACATCGACAGTAAAATAATCGGGAAGTTACAGCTGGCAGCAATCGAGAACGCCAGCCCGACCATAAAGGCGATGTTCTGCTTTTCAAACATAATCCCCAGCAGGATCGCCACAATACCCAGCAGAACGACGGTAATTTTTGACACCCGCAGCTCATCTTTTTCACTCGCCTGCCCCTTACGGAAGACGCTGGCATACAGGTCATGAGACACGGCGGAAGCCCCCGCCAGCGTCAGTCCGGCGACCACCGCCAGAATGGTCGCGAAGGCCACGGCAGAGATAAAGCCGAGGAACAGACTGCCGCCCACCGCGTCCGCCAGATGCACGGCCGCCATATTATTACCGCCGATCAGCGCCCCGGTAGCATCCTTAAACGCCGGGTTGGCCCCGACCAGCAGAATGGCCCCAAAGCCGATAATAAAGGTCAGGAAGTAGAAGTAACCCATAAAGCCGGTGGCCCAGAATACGCTCTTGCGCGCTTCCCGCGCGTCGCTGACGGTGAAAAAGCGCATCAGAATGTGCGGTAAACCTGCCGTACCGAACATCAGCCCCAGCCCGAGCGAAAGGGCAGAGATCGGATCGTGTACCAGCCCACCGGGGCTCATGATCGCAATCCCTTTCGGGTGAACCTTGATGGCTTCGGTAAACAGCGTGTTGAAACTGAAACCGACCGTTTTCATCACCATAATGGCCATAAAGCTGGCCCCAAACAGCAGCAGGACGGCTTTAATAATCTGTACCCAGGTGGTGGCCAGCATGCCGCCAAACAGCACGTACATCACCATCAGGATACCAACCAGCACCACCGCGACATGATAATCCAGGCCGAACAGCAGCTGGATCAGCTTGCCTGCGCCGACCATCTGCGCAATCAGATAGAGTGCCACTACCACCAGGGATCCACAGGCGGAAAGCGTGCGGATTGGCTTCTGTTTCAGGCGGTAAGAGGCCACATCGGCAAAGGTATAACGCCCGAGGTTACGCAGGCGCTCGGCGATCAGGAACAGAATAATCGGCCAGCCCACCAGGAAGCCCAGGGAGTAGATCAGTCCGTCGTAGCCGGAGGTATAAACCAGCGCCGAAATCCCCAAAAACGAGGCGGCGGACATAAAGTCCCCGGCCATCGCCAGACCATTCTGAAAGCCGGTAATATTGCCGCCCGCCGTATAGTAGTCACTGCGTGACCGGGTGCGCTTGGAGGCCCAGTAGGTGATCCCGAGCGTAAAGCCGACGAAAATCAGGAACATGACAATCGCTTCGACGTTGGTGGGCTGGCGCTCAACCGCACCGCTGATGGCATCCGCCGCCAGCACGCCGCAGGGCAGCAGGGCCGCCAGCGCAAAGAACAGATGGCGTGATTTCATCCTTTCACCTCATTCAGCAGTTCGCGGGTCAGGCGGTCGAACTCGCCATTTGCACGCCAGACATAGACGCCGGTCAGCAGGAAGGAGATCACAATCAGGCCTACGCCAATGGGAATACCGCGCGTCACATTCGTCCCTTCATGAAGCGGGGTGCCGAGCCAGGCGGGCGCGAAGGCAATCAGCAAGATAAAGCCGACATACAGCACCAGCATAATGGCGGACAGCAGGGTGGCAAAGCTTTGGCGTTTTCTCACCAGCTCTTTAAAACGTGCGCTCTTTTCTATTCTTTGATAAAGGACATCGTTCATTGTCATATCTCCAGAGGTATTTCCCCCTTCATCCCTGACGCCACAGCGGTACAGGCCTGAGCCATTTTTCCTGGTGACTTATGCGAATAAGTTCCCGGGAGTTCATCGCTTTACCGCCTTGCTGCAGCGTCAGTGACTGAGGGGAAATGTGAAATATAGTTTTTATAATTCCTGGTTCGGACAAGATTAAGACCTGATACGGCAGGGCTGCTCTGCGGCAGTTTAGAACAGGGGCACAGAGGCCCCTGTCGTGTTATGGCATTTGAATCGACTGCTTCTCTTCGAGTAATTTCTCGACCACGCCAGGATCGGCGAGGGTTGAGGTATCCCCAAGGTTACTGGTATCCCCGGCGGCGATTTTGCGCAGAATACGGCGCATGATTTTGCCGGAGCGGGTTTTCGGTAACGAGTCCGTCCAGTGCAGCACATCCGGGGTGGCAATCGGGCCGATCTCTTTACGCACCCAGTTACGCACTTCGGTGTACAGCTCCGGCGAGGGCTCTTCGCCGTGGTTAAGGGTAATGTAGGCATATATCGCCTGGCCCTTCAGCCCGTGCGGGATGCCCACCACCGCCGCTTCAGCGATCAGCGGGTGCGATACCAGCGCGGATTCGATCTCCGCTGTGCCCAGACGGTGGCCGGAGACGTTGAGCACATCATCGACGCGTCCGGTGATCCAGTAATACCCCTCTTCATCACGACGTGCGCCGTCGCCGCTGAAGTACATATTTTTGAAGGTAGAGAAGTAGGTCTGCTCAAAGCGTTCGTGATCGCCATACAGGGTTCGCGCCTGGCCAGGCCAGGAGTCGACGATCACCAGGTTACCTTCTGTGGCTCCTTCCAGGGCGTTGCCCTCATTGTCGACCAGGGCAGGCTGCACGCCAAAGAACGGGTTAGTGGCCGAGCCGGGTTTCAGCGCCGTCGCTCCCGGAAGCGGGGTGATCATAAAGCCACCGGTTTCCGTCTGCCACCAGGTGTCTACGATCGGGCAGCGGCCATTGCCGATTTTTTTATGGAACCACTCCCAGGCTTCCGGGTTAATCGGCTCGCCTACGGAGCCGAGGATACGCAGGCTGGAGCGGTCGGTGCCTTCAATCGCTTTGTCGCCTTCGGCCATCAGTGCGCGTACCGCCGTCGGGGCGGTATACAGAATGGTGACCTTATGCTTATCCACCACTTCCGCCATCCGGCTCGGTTTTGGCCAGTTCGGCACGCCTTCAAACATCAGGGTCGTTGCCCCACAGGCCAGCGGGCCATACAGCAGATAGCTGTGACCGGTGACCCAGCCAACGTCGGCGGTACACCAGTAAACGTCGTCCGGATGGTAATCGAACACGTACTTAAAGGTGGTTGCCGCATAGACCAGATAGCCCCCAGTAGTATGCAGCACGCCTTTTGGCTTCCCGGTAGAGCCGGAGGTATAAAGGATAAACAGCGGGTCTTCCGCCCCCACTTCTTCGGGCTGATGATGGGCGCTGGCTTTATTCACCAGCTCGTGCCACCACAGGTCACGGCCGTTGTTCCAGCCCACGTCTTTCCCGGTACGACGGAAGACCACCACTTTGCCAACGCTGGTCACGTTAGGGTTATTCAGCGCATCATCGACGTTTTTCTTCAGCGGAATGGCGCGTCCGGCGCGGATGCCTTCGTCGGCGGTGATCACCAGACGGGCGTTACAGTCGATAATACGCCCGGCTACGGCTTCGGGAGAGAAGCCGCCAAAGATCACCGTATGCACGGCACCAATCCGCGCACAGGCCAGCATCGCGACGGCGGCTTCCGGCACCATCGGCATATAGATAGCCACGACATCGCCTTTGCTGATGCCCAGCTCTTTTAAGGTATTGGCAAAGCGACAGACGTCGCGATGCAGCTCACGATAGGTGATGGTTTTGCTTTCGCTGCTGTCGTCGCCTTCCCAGATAATGGCCGGGTGGTCACCCCGGCTGGTCAGATGGCGGTCAAGGCAGTTCGCCGCCAGGTTCAGGGTCCCGTCCTCAAACCAGCGTATAGAGACATTGCCGGGGGCGAAGGAGGTGTTTTTCACCACTGTATAAGGCTTAATCCAGTCCAGGATTTTACCTTGCTCACCCCAGAACGCATCGGGGTCCTGTACTGACTGCTGATACATCGACGAGTACTGCTGGGGTGTAATCAGAGTATTTTCCGCAATGTTCGCGGGAACCGGGTAGGTATGTGACTGGCTCATAGCTGGCCTCCTTGAAGATTGTTAATAATATGTCAATCAAAGGTTAAGTGAAGATGTTGGTTTGGCTTTGTTTTCTTTTTGCGCGGCAGATCACGCCATAACATAATCTGATGGATCCGGGTCATCTGACGGCGTTAAAGATATTCATTTCGCGCAGTAATCGTTGAGAGGCGCACGACAAGTCGCACAAAAAAGGCGCAAATAGACCATTTTGTTTCTGCGGGGTAATACCCCGTTTCTGCATAGTCATGCGGTATCAGGCAGGAATATTTCTAATTATTACAAAGAGTTATTTTATTTGGCGTAAAGCAGGGCTTTATCCTGTTGAGTGATGGTTAATTAGCCTCATCTCTCGCGGGGTTGCATTTAGGGCGTTGAAAATGGTACTGATTACGCGCCTGTTAATCAGGAATCAACCATCCATTACCTGCGAATTGCCCGATTCCGGTCAGCCTCCCTTGAGTGTTATTCACTCCGCATACCACACGCGGAAAGCAGGTTTTGTTAAGGAAACAGACACGTTATGAAAGCCGTAAAATTCAGCCTTGCATGGCAAATACTGATTGCACTGGTTCTGGGGATCGCCGCGGGCGCGATACTGCATAATCAGCCGGAAAACCGTGAATGGTTAGTCACCAACATTCTCAGTCCGGCCGGTGATATCTTTATCCACCTGATCAAAATGATCGTCGTACCTATCGTTATTTCTACACTGATTGTCGGTATTGCCGGCGTAGGTGATGCCAAAAAACTCGGGCGCATTGGTGTTAAAACCATCGTCTATTTCGAAGTGATTACCACCATTGCCATTGTGACAGGTATTACTCTGGCGAACGTGTTTCAACCCGGCTCCGGCATTGATATGTCGACGCTGGCAACGGTGGACATCTCTCAGTATGAAGCCACAACGGCACAGGTTCAGGGGCAGCCACACAGTCTGGTGAGCACCATCCTGTCGCTGATCCCGCAGAATATTTTTGCGGCGATTGCCAAAGGCGACATGCTGCCGATTATCTTCTTCTCCGTGCTGTTTGGCCTGGGCCTCTCCTCCCTGCCGTCGGAACACCGTGACCCGCTGGTGAAAGTGTTCCGTTCAACGTCAGAAGCGATGTTCAAAGTCACCAACATGATCATGCGCTATGCGCCGGTCGGGGTGTTTGCGCTGATCTCGGTGACCGTGGCGAACTTTGGCTTTGCCTCACTGTGGCCGCTGGCGAAGCTGGTGATCCTGGTGTACGTGGCGATCCTGTTCTTTGCGCTGGTGGTTCTCGGTGCGGTGGCCCGCTTCTGTAAGCTGCGTATTACCACCCTGATCCGCATTCTGAAAGATGAACTGATCCTCTCTTACTCTACCGCCAGCTCGGAAACCGTGCTGCCGCGTATTATGGAGAAGATGGAAGCCTACGGTGCGCCGAAGGCGATCACCAGCTTTGTGGTGCCGACCGGCTATTCGTTTAACCTCGACGGCTCCACGCTCTATCAGAGCATTGCCGCCATCTTTATCGCCCAGCTGTACGGCATTGACCTCTCTCTGGGTCAGGAAATCGTGCTGGTGCTGACGCTGATGGTCACCTCGAAAGGGATTGCCGGCGTGCCGGGCGTCTCCTTTGTGGTGCTGTTGGCGACGCTGGGCAGCGTCGGTATTCCGCTGGAAGGCCTGGCGTTTATCGCCGGTGTTGACCGTATCCTCGATATGGCGCGTACCGCGCTGAACGTCGTAGGTAATGCGCTGGCGGTGCTGGTAATTGCCAAGTGGGAAGACCAGTTTGATGCCAAACAGGCCCGTGCCTATGAGGCACAGCTGAAGGCGCAGCCTTCAGCGTAACCCTCCTGCGGGCTGGCGGTTCTGACCGCCAGCCCGATCCCTTCCCGGTCCACGCCTTCCTTTATCCCTCTTTTCTTACACCTCTCTGCCTGACCTTCCCGCTTCTGGCTTGCCTGAATAAAGATGTATTGCCGTATCATAAATTTTCTCTAAAGAATAATACCCTGCTAAAAAAGAAGCGGTTTTGCTGGTGCTGGCCACGTGTTTGCCTGCAGGGCACGAATGCCAATGTTACTGGCTTTGTCGCCCCGATCACGCTATTCGCGTAAACCCGGCTAAAGATCCCCGGTTTCGCGCCGAAAATATAAAAAAACGTTACTAATATTCCCTGGTACAACTCCCGTTGATCCATTCAAGGATTTAACCCATGCGCAATAACTTGCCCGTTACGCAGCAGGAATATGAGTTTGGCGATGACGCCACGCTCATGTCGACCACCGATCCCCGTAGCTACATCACCTATGCCAATGATGCCTTTATTGAGGTCAGCGGTTTTACGCCGGAGGAAACCAACGGCCAGCCCCATAATATGGTGCGTCACCCGGATATGCCGCCGGAAGCCTTTGCCGATATGTGGGCAACGCTGAAGAAAGGGGAGCCCTGGACCGCGCTGGTCAAAAACCGTCGTAAAGATGGCGATCACTACTGGGTGCGGGCCAATGCCATCCCGGTGGTGCGCAACGGCAACGTGCAGGGGTATATGTCGGTGCGCACCAAACCGGGTGAGGAGGAGGTGCGCGCAACGGAACGTCTGTACCAGGATTTTCGTAATGGCAGGGCAAAAGGTAAACGTTTCCATAAAGGGCTGATTGTCCGCACCGGTCTGATGAGCTGGCGTTCACTGTTTAAAACGCTGCCGCTGCGCTGGCGTATCCGCTCGGCGCTGCTGGCGGTACTGCCGCTGGCCACGCTGGGTGTGTGGGGGCTGGGCCTGAGCCACGGGGCGCTGGGCCTGTTTGCTGCGGGTATGGCGCTGCTGCTGCTGCTGGCTTCAGCCTGGCTGGAAATGCAGGTTTCCCGGCCGATTGAACGGGTCTGTCAGCAGGCGCTGCGCGTCGCTACCGGTGCCGATCATAAAGTCGAGCAGATGGACCGGGTCGATGAGGTGGGCACGACGCTGCGGGCCATTGGTCAGCTGGGGCTGATGTTCCGCTGGCTGGTCGATGACGTCAGCGGCCAGGCCATTAACGTGCTCAGCGCCAGCGACGCCATTGCGCAGGGCAACAGCGAACTGAGCCGCCGCACGGAGCAGGCGGCGGCTAACGTCCAGCAGACTGCCGCGACGATGAACGAAATGACCGCCACGGTGAAGAGTAATACCGACACCGCCGCCGAAGTCAAAAGCCTGTCGATCAGCACCAGTAAGGCTGCGGTGCAGGGGGGAGAGGCGATGACTGATATGGTTAAAATGATGGCGGAAATTACCGAAAGTTCTAAGCAAATCGCCAATATTACCAGCGTGATTGACGGTATTGCCTTCCAGACGAATATCCTTGCGCTGAATGCCGCGGTGGAAGCCGCCCGTGCGGGAGAACAGGGGAAAGGGTTTGCCGTGGTAGCGGGAGAAGTACGCAGCCTGGCCCAGCGCAGCGCGAAAGCCGCCAGTGAGATCAAAATGCTGGTAGAGAGCAGCGCCGGTAAGGTCAAATCCGGCACGCTGCATGTGAATGAGGCGGGTAAAACGATGGAAAGCATTGTTTCTCAGGTGCAGAACGTCACATCGCTGATCGCCGAGATCAGTGCGGCTACCGCGCAACAGGCTACGGCCATCGGTGAGATTAGCCTGGCGGTGGAAGATCTCGACCACATCACCCATCAGAACGCCGCGAAAGTAGAAGAGGGCGCACAGGCTTCCAGCCGGATGACGCGGCAGGCGACGCGGCTGGTCGAGGCGATCAGCGTCTTCCGTTAACCACGGTTACGCCCGCCCTGGCGCAGACGGTAAGGTCCGGCCGCCCGTGCCGGTGATGAGCTTCACCAGGGGCGACCTTTTTTTCCGGTCGCCCTTTTTTTTGCTAGGATGGATCTCCGTCAACCTGCGAGAACCCCATGTCCGCCATTCTCGATTTTTCCTTTGCCCACCGCCCGCTGGTCCCCTACGCGCACGACTACCGTCACGGCGACGTTGAACCGCAGCACCATCACAACTGTGCGCAACTGGTGCATACGCTGACCGGTGTCGTCAGGGTGGAGACGGCGCTGGGGCACTGGATTGTGCCGCCGGGTCGCGGCGTATGGCTGCCGGCCGGGGTGAAACACGCCCTGCAGATGACCGGCGAGGTGGCCGCCCGCACGCTGTTTGTCGATCCGCTGGCGCGTGCTGACCTGCCGGCCAGCTGTCAGGTGGTGCAGATTTCGCCGCTGCTGCGTGAGCTGATCGTCAGCGCGCTGGATCTGCCCGAAGCCTATGCCCCCGCCAGCCGTGCCGAGCGTATCTATGAACTGATCCTTGATGAAATCCGCGTGATGACCGAGCTCCCCTTCAGCCTGCCGGAACCGCAGAGCGAGGCGCTGCTGGGGCTGTGCCGGGCACTGCGCGCGTCGCCGGGAGAGAGCTGGACGCTGGAAAACAGCGCTCGTCGGGTCAACGTCAGTAGCCGCACGCTCGCCCGGCGTTTTTATCAGGAGACGGGCCTGCAGTTCAGCGACTGGGTCAGACGCGCCCGGCTGATGGAAGCCCTGACGCGCCTGGCGCGGGGAGATTCGGTGCTGACGGTGTCGCTGGAGCTGGGCTATGAAAGCCAGAGCGCCTTCAGCGCCATGTTCCGCCGCATCCTTGGCGTCGCCCCCAGTGACTATTTCCCGGCCGGCTGATGCTGCGCCACGGCGTTCAGGAGTGCCTGCAAAGAGGCGCGTGATACATCACTGTCGATACCCACGCCCCAGGCGCTGCGGTTGCCGGGGAAGATGCAGCGCAGATAGGTGACGGACCGGCTGTCGCTGCGCTGGCCGAGGGTATGCTCGTGATAATCCTGAATGGTAAACGCGATGTCCAGCGACTGGCGCAGCGCATCCGCAGCCGCTGACAGCAGGCCGTTTCCGCGCCCGCTGATGCTGTCATACCGATCGCCCCGGCGGATGCCTGCCTCGAAGCGTAACTCTCCCTGGCTGTCACTTTCGCTGCGGTACTCCCCCAGTTGCAACGTCGGGGCTTCAATGCCGTACACCCGGCGGAACAGCTGCCAGATGGCCGCCTGGGTCATTTCACGATTTTCCGCATCGGCCACCTGCTGTACCTGCTGGCTGAAGTCCTGCTGCAGAGTGCGCGGTAGCGTCAGGCCGTGATTCTGCTCAATCATCCACGCCGCCCCACTTTTTCCTGACTGGCTGTTGACGCGGATCACCGCCTCATAGCTGCAGCCGATGTCCGCCGGATCCAGAGGCAGATAGGGGACTTCCCAGCGGCTGTCCTGCTGCTGCTGGCGCGCGGCAAACCCTTTTTTAATCGCATCCTGGTGGGAACCGGAAAATGCGGTAAAGACCAGCTCTCCGGCGTAGGGATGGCGCGGATGAACCGGCAGTTGGTTACACTGTTCCACCACGTCGACGACCTGCTTCATCTGGCTAAAGTTAAGCTGCGGATCAATGCCCTGGGTGTAGAAGTTCAGCGCCATGGTCACCAGATCGACATTACCGGTGCGTTCCCCGTTGCCGAACAGGCAGCCTTCCACCCGGTCAGCCCCTGCCAGCAGTGCCAGTTCGGCGGCAGCAATACCGGTACCGCGATCGTTATGCGGATGTACGCTAATACAGACCTGTGGGCGGCGGGAAAAGTGACGACAGAAGTATTCGATCTGATCGGCATAGACGTTAGGCGTACTTACCTCGACCGTGGCGGGCAGATTGATGATCATCGGCCGCAGCGCACAGGGCTCCCAGACGGCCGCCACGGCCTCGCAGATCTCCAGGGCGAAATCGGCCTCGGTGAAGCAGAAGGTTTCCGGCGAATATTCAAAGGTCCAGTGAGTCTGCGGCTGCTCTTCGCAGCGCTGGCGAATGAGTCGCGTGGCGTTAACGGCCAGTTCGATAATCTGCTCACGGCTCTGGCGAAACACCAGGCGGCGAAATACCGGGGCCGTGGCGTTATACAGGTGGATACAGGCCTGTTTTGCCCCCTCCAGCGCCACAAACGTACGGTCGATCAGATCGGCCCTGGCCTGGGTCAGCACCTGGATAGTCACATCATCAGGGATCATCTGCTCTTCGATCAGCTCACGCACAAAGTTGAAGTCCGTCTGTGACGCCGAGGGAAACGCCACTTCAATCTCCCTGAAACCACACTGTAGCAGCAGCTGCCAGAATGCTTTCTTACGTGCCGCATCCATCGGTTCGGCCAGCGACTGGTTGCCATCGCGCAGGTCCGTTGAGAGCCAGCGTGGCGCGCTCTTCAGCGTTCGGCCTGGCCACTGGCGATCGGTCAGCGTGACGGGAGGAAACGGGTGATATTTGTCGGCGGGTTGCTGCAGCATCGGTCAGGCTCCTTGTTGGGTGAAGCCCTATACTGCAGTGACGATGCCGGTTCTGGCTGGCGCAAAACTGACAACCGTGTATGAAAAAGTGACAACTGAAGAGGAAAAAAAAGGAGCAAAAGGGAAACCCCTGCTCCTTTTACGCCCTGGTGTTGGCGTGGGTATGACGGGTGATACGGGTAGCGGGGGGGCCGGTGAAGAGAACGCCCGCTCAGGCGGCGAAACGTGGAGGTTATCGATAAGCGGTATTCTATTGTTACCGTCTTATCAGCCACATTTAGTTATAAACTTTTTTTTGCCTTTCCGCAGTTCTTTTAATAGCAAATTGTGATTGATACTACAATTTCATTATCGCTTATCGGCGGCAGTTAATATGTATTAAAATATTACACAGTAGTAAGTTTTCTTTTTTATCATTGTGATAGCCTGTTTTTAGTCACGCTGCCATTTTGCCGGTAAAAAACACCGGGGCTATTTTCAGTGTTGAACTCTACTGTAAATAGGAAATATCGTAAGTATCTCTGTTCCATTAAGGTTTTATTAATATATGAACCATTAACCATTATTCGCTTGTGGATGAGGAGCTTCAATGAGTCAGTTTTTTATGAATCAGAAACAGCATGTTGTGAACGACGCGATTGAGGGCATTTTGCTCAGTTCCCCGCATCATAATCTTGGCCGCTTGTCGCTGGGGCCGCAGATGCGGGTGGTGGTCCGCAAGGACTGGGATAAGTCGCGCGTCGCCCTGATTTCGGGTGGCGGTTCGGGGCATGAGCCAGCCCATATCGGCTTTGTCGGTCAGGGGATGCTGACGGCGGCGGTGTGCGGCGATATCTTCGCGTCACCCAGCGTGGATGCGGTGCTGCATGCCATTATCAACGTCACCGGAGATGCCGGCTGCCTGTTGATCGTAAAAAACTATACCGGCGACCGCCTTAACTTTGGTCTGGCGGCGGAGAAAGCCCGGGGCCTGGGTTATAAGGTGGAAATGGTGATGGTGCGCGACGATATTGCGCTGCCGGAAAACCCGCAGCCACGGGGCATTGCCGGAACGGCTCTGGTGCATAAAGTTGCCGGCTATGCCGCTGAACAGGGGCAGACCCTGGCGCAGGTGGCCGCCGTGGCACAGCAGGCCTGTGACGCGACGTCCTCTATCGGGCTGGCGTTCACCACCTGCCACGTTCCGGGCGAGGCGCGTGACGACCATCGCGTGCCGGAAGGGGGCAGCGAGTTGGGTATGGGGATCCACGGTGAGCCGGGTGCTTTAACGCTGAAAACCCAGAACAGCGCGGAGATCGTGGCAGAGCTGGTGTCGCGTCTGACGGCGAAAAAAATCGCGGGTCCCCTCGCCCTGATGGTCAACAACCTGGGCGGCTTTTCGGCGCTGGAGATGGCAATAGTGGTGCGTGAAGCGCTGCATTCCGCGCTGGGCCAGCAGGTGACGCTGCTGATTGGCCCGGCGACGCTGGTCAGCGCGCTTGATATGAAAGGGTTTTCCCTGTCGGTGATGCAGCTGGATGCTGAAAGGGAGGAGGCCCTGCTGGCCCCGGTACAGGTCAGCGGCTGGATCACGGCGTTCGCGCCGTTCTCCGCGGCGGAAATTCCGGCGAAAACGGCCGCGCAGCTGCAGTCCTTTACCCCGTCGGATAACCCGACGGCGGCAGCCATCGTGAAGACGATCTGTCAGACGCTGATCGGTCTGGAGAGTGAGCTTAACCAGCTGGATGCGAAAGTGGGTGACGGGGATACCGGATCGACCTTTGCCGCGGGTGCCCGTAGCGTACTGGACGCCAGTGAGGCCCACGCGCTGCCGCTCAACCAGCCGGATGCGCTACTGACGGTCGTGGGGGAAAAGCTGGCCACCGTCATGGGCGGGTCCAGCGGGGTGCTGATGTCGATTATGTTTACCGCTGCCGGACAGCAGCTGGCCAGCGGGGCGTCGCTGGCTGAAGCCCTGACCGCAGGTCTGGAGCGGATGCAGCACTACGGCGGAGCGCAGGTCGGGGACCGCACGATGATCGATGCCTTACACCCCGCCTTTGCCGCGCTGCTGAACGGTGACGACCTGACCCGCGTTGCGGCGGCGGCCAGGGAAGGGGCCGACAGCACCAGCAGCATGCGCAGCGCTCGCGCCGGACGATCGTCCTACCTTAATCAGGAGAGTCTGGACGGCGTGAAAGATCCGGGTGCCTGTGCCGTTGAGAAGGTGTTTGCTGCGCTGGCGGCAGGTCAACCGGCGTAAAGCCGGGTAACGGTCCCTGTTGCCGGGTTGTGCCTGTTCCCGGCATGGGGCGACCGGAAAAAAAGAGTTGCCCCTACATTTCATTGTAGGGGCTGACCTTCTATGCTCAGCTCCTTCACGTCCAGCGCCTGCTCGAAGCTGCGCAGACGCTTGTAGATCGACATCAACTCTACCAGCGTGGTCCAGGCGTTAATCAGATACTGGAACGCGCCTCGCACCTGATCGAAGACGTTAGTGATCTGCGTCAGCAGCCCGAGCGTGATAGCGCCCGTCACAATCGAGGGAAACAGCACAAAGATGCTGAATACCGCATCCAGTTGCAGATAGAAAATGCGCGCGATATTAAAGTAGAGATAGTGAAAATAGAGGCGGAAGTAGTTTTTGCGCACGCTGAAGAACAGCTCACGAACCTTTGGCGGGCTGGCACGATCCGCATTATCTTCACCATACACCAGCTCTTTACGATAGGCCGCCTCCACCCGCTGATTACGAAATGACAATCCTGGAAGCTTAATCCCCACCAGCGCCAGCAGCCCGGTGCCGAACAGTGACCAGACCACCGCTGCAATCACCAGCGCATAGGGCACCTGCCCGAGGATCGGCACGGTCTTCACGTGTACGGACAGCGCCACCAGCACCGGCAGGAAGGCAATCAGCGTCATCACCGCATCAATCAGCCTGACCCCCATATCTTCCAGGGTCGAGGCAAAGCGCATCGTATCCTCCTGCACGCGCTGGGCAGCGCCTTCGATATGGCGCAGCCGCGACCAGTGCGCCATATAATAGCTGTTCATCGCGGTGCGCCAGCGGAAGACATAGTGGCTGATAAAAAACAGATTCAGCACGTCAATCACCACGGCAATCAGCGCGATGCTGAGGAAGCCATTGACCTGAGTATAAAACGCCGAAATTTTAATGGTATTCGGATGCGCCATGGCTTTCTGTATCAGATCGTAGAAGGGTTCGTACCAGCTGTTGATCGCCACGCCCACCTGCACGGAAAACCAGGTGACGAAGATAATCAGCGCACTGCCCAGGATTGACCAGCGCTGCCAGGGGTGGGGGCTGACGAAAAACCAGAAGCCAGCAAACAGCAGCGTGGCCAGCAGATAATAGCTGTAGAAACCCAGCTCGGCGGGAGAAATAAACCGCAGGGCGTTGTTCGGTAACACACCGGGTGGAAGCAAGGAGAGATGAATCATCAGGTGAGCCAGCCTGCTGTCGGCATAGCCAAACCAGAACACCACCGCTAAGAAACTCCATATCACCACGCTGCTGAAAAACAGCCCGGGCCTGGGGAAAAAAGATTTAAACATAGGCACTCCGCTGTTAATGTTTGCTGGTTATACCGCGATTAACGCTGAGTGATCTCGTTACGGTTGTATCTATTAATGTCGGGATAAACATCTTGTTTATTTCATGGTTAATTGTGCCGTTAATTTTCCCGTACTCTTTATTTTGTAGAAGTGAAAGGCCAAATTAACCTTTAAACTGACGTCATTAAGGTCAAAAAGGTAAAAATTCACGCTGAATATTTTTTTGAGCAACGTCGACGACCGTCAATGAACGGACGTGATTGGAAGGAAATTGCTTGAATAGACTGATGTTATAGGTTTATACCCATGTGGTTTGACCACATTAGCAGTCAAGAATCCTGCTGCCGCCGCGCGGCAGGAGCGGGTTATTTTACGCCACTGAAAGGCGTATGCAGCGCTGAACGTCTTTTCCGCGATGGAAAAAATGACCGCCAGCGCCTGGGTGAAAATAATAATGAATGACAACTCGGATGTGATGTACCGGCAGCTGGTACAAAGCGTAGTCGATTACGCAATCTATATGATCACCCCTGATGGAACGGTAACTAACTGGAATCCGGGCGCGCAGCGTGCCAAAGGCTACACCGCAGAGGAGATCGTCGGTAAGCACTTTTCCTGCTTCTACAGCGCTCAGGACCGGCTGCTGCAGCTGCCGGAAAGCAACCTGGCGATCGCCCGCCGCACCGGGCGTTTTGAAGATTATGGCTGGCGGTACCGTAAAGATGGCAGTGCCTTCTGGGCGCATGTGGTGATCGATGCGATCCGCAACGATGAGGACCGGCTGATCGGTTTCGCCAAGATCACCCGCGACTGTACCGAAGTGCGCGAGTATGAGCAGCAGATCCTGCGCACGAAAGAACTGGCCGAACAGAACAGCGCTAAAATGGCCTCGTTGTCGACCTTCCTCGACACCATTATTGCCAATATTCCCTCCTGCGTGATTGTGGAGGATGTCGTATCACGCGAGATCCTGCTGCTTAACAACAAAGCCGAACAGCTGCTGGGGGGCACGCAGCGCGATTTTATCGGCAAGCGCGGGCCGGAGTGCATGACTGCCGAAATGGGCGAATACTTTATGCAGCTCTCCGATGCTGCGCAGCGCAGAGAGGGAATGCAGCGCAATGAGCGGTTGCTGATGACGCCGGGTGGCGAGCGGATCATCAGTGCCAGCGCCTCGATCATCCGCGGTAACGATGAGCACCATAACTATGTGCTGCTGATTGCCGATGATGTCACCGACCAGCGGGCGGCCGATGCGCAAATTCATCATATGGCCCATCACGATAATCTGACCAGCCTGCCAAACCGCGTCCTGTTCAACCAGCGTCTGACCCAGGCGCTGCGCGACGATCGCGATGGGCGTCGCAAAACGGCCACGCTGGGGCTGGATCTGGATAACTTCAAAAACGTCAATGATGCCTTGGGCCACCAGACGGGTGACGATCTGCTGCGTTCCGTTGCGGTGCGTCTGCGTGGGGTTCTGCGTGACCAGGACACGCTGGCGCGCAGCGGCGGCGACGAGTTCTCCATTGTTCTGCCGGGGCTGACGCAGCGGCAGGAGGCTGAAGCCGTTGCCACCCGCCTGATCGAAACCATTCGTCCCCCGTTCAGCGTGGACGGGCATAACCTGTCGGTGGGGCTGAGTATTGGCATCGCCATTGCCGACGGCGGCATGGCCACGCCGGATGAGCTGTTACGCCGTGCGGATATGGCGCTGTACGAAGCCAAACGTAACGGCCGTAACCGTTTTGAACACTTTACTGAGACGATGGGTGCGATGGCGCAGAGGCGTCGGGCCATTGAAAACGATCTGCGTGAGGCACTCACCAGCCGCCAGCTGAGGCTGTATTACCAGCCCATTACCAACCATCTGCACCGGGAAATCATCGGCTATGAGGCCCTGATGCGCTGGCAGCACCCGGAAAGGGGCATCATCATGCCGGTCGATTTTATTCCCATTGCCGAAGAGACCGGACTGATCCACAGCCTGGGAGCCTATGCGCTGTATGAAGCCTGCCGTGAGGCGGCGACCTGGCCGGGCGAGCAGAGCGTGGCGGTAAACCTGTCGCCGCTGCAGTTTAAAAACAGCGCGCTGGTGTCGGTCGTTGAGGCTGCGCTGAAGGAGTCCGGCCTGGCCCCGCACCGGCTGGAAGTGGAGATCACCGAATCCGTGCTGCTGGATAACACCCTGGTCAATATCCATATTTTGCAAAATCTCAAGGCGCTGGGCATCCGTATTGCGCTGGATGACTTCGGCACCGGCTATTCGTCGCTGAGTTACCTGCGTTCCTTCCCGTTCGATAAAATCAAAATCGATAAGTCGTTTATCAACGACATGCACGACAGCCGCGAGGCACTGGCCATTATCCGCGCGATCACCGGGATGAGCCGCAGCCTGGACATTCAGATCACTGCGGAAGGGGTGGAAAGCAATGAGCAGTTTGAGCGGCTGAAGGAAGAGGGCTGTACGCTGTTCCAGGGCTACTATTTCGGCCGCCCGCAGCCGTCAGAGTGCCGCTTACAGGCGTTTTAAGCTGTCCGTCAGGGCGTTTTCCGCTGCTGCCGGGCCAGAGACCGGCCCGGCAGCAGGCGGGGCCGGTAAATTGTTAATGAAATTGTGCCTTTTTGTTTCTCTCCCCTCACACCTTATACGTATAACTGTTACAGTATGCGCCACTGTTACCGGTAACAAAAAAGCGTATAAAGGCCGGAACAGCAAAGACCCCCTATATCAGTGTGACGATAAAATCATCCGACCCCCATTTTAGCGATCGCCCACGCGAACGTTTGAGAAGGCAATGTCATGTCAGAGCAAAAAACAGGCAGTACCCGCAGGGATTTTCTGCTGAAAACCATTACCCTCGCCCCGGCGATGGCGATAGGTTCCGCCGGACTGGGTTCACTGGCCGCTGTCGCGCCCGCCGTGGCGAAAGAGGCTGCCGCCACCGGCCCGCAGCAGGCGCGTGAGTATCAGCCCACCTGGTTTACCCCGGAAGAGTACGCCTTTGTGCAGGCGGCAGTCGCCCGGCTGATCCCCGCCGATGAGCGTGGCCCCGGCGCGCTGGAAGCTGGCGTACCCGAATACATCGACCGCCAGATGAATACGCCCTACGCCACCGGCAGCAACTGGTATATGCAGGGACCCTTCCACCCGGATGCCGATAAAGCTCTGGGTTATCAGCTGCCGCTGACGCCGCGTGATATCTACCGGCTTGGCCTGGCCGACGCCGATGCGCTGGCAAAGCAGCAGCACGGTAAGCTTTTCGCGCAGTTAAGCAGCGAACAGCAGGACGCCTTTTTACAGGCCCTGGAAGCGGGCAGCGTGACGCTGCCACAGCTTCCGGCGAAAACCTTCTTTTCCTTCCTGTTACAGAACACCCGCGAAGGCTTTTTCAGTGACCCGATCCACGGGGGCAATCAGGGGCTGGTCGGCTGGCAGTTGATCAACTTCCCGGGCGCACGCGCCGACTTTATGGACTGGGTGGAACGCGGCGAGCGTTACACGCTGCCGCCGGTATCAATTCGCGGGGAAAGAAGCTAATCATGGCTAACGAACAGAAAAAAGTGGATGCAGTGATCGTCGGTTTCGGCTGGGCCGGGGCGATCATGGCGAAAGAGCTGACCGAAGCGGGTCTGAACGTGGTGGCGCTGGAGCGCGGCCCGCACCGGGATACCTATCCTGACGGGGCTTATCCCCAGGTGATTGACGAGCTGACCTATAACATCCGTAAAAAGCTGTTCCAGGATCTGTCAAAAAGCACCGTCACCATCCGTCATAACGCTGCGCAGACCGCACAGCCGTATCGTCAGCTGGCCGCGTTCCTGCCGGGTACCGGCACAGGTGGCGCGGGCCTGCACTGGTCGGGCGTGCATTTCCGCGTTGACCCGATGGAACTGCGGATGCGCAGCCACTATGAAGAGCGCTACGGCAAAAATTTCATCCCGGAAGGCATGACCATTCAGGACTTCGGCGTGACCTATGACGAGCTGGAGCCGTTCTTCGACCAGGCCGAGAAGGTGTTCGGCACCTCCGGTTCGGCATGGAGTGTGAAGGGCAAAGTGGTCGGCCAGGGCGGCAAAGGTAACCCGTTTGCCCCGGACCGTTCCAGCCCGTTCCCGCTGCCCGCGCAGAAGCGCACCTGGTCAGCGCAGCTGTTCGCCCAGGCGGCGGAGAGCATCGGCTATCACCCCTATGATTTGCCGTCAGCCAATACCTCCGGCCCGTACACCAATACCTACGGCGCGCAGATGGGGCCGTGCAACTTCTGCGGCTACTGCAGCGGCTATGCCTGCTACATGTATTCCAAAGCCTCACCAAACGTCAATATTCTGCCTGCGCTGCGCCAGGAGGCAAAATTTGAACTGCGCAACAATGCACACGTCCTGCGGGTGAACCTGACCGACGATAAAAAGCGTGCCACCGGTGTCACTTATGTCGATGCGCTGGGGCGCGAGCAGGTACAGCCGGCGGATCTGGTGATCCTGTCGGCCTTCCAGTTCCACAACGTCCACCTGATGCTGCTGTCCGGCATTGGTAAACCGTACGATCCGGTGACCAACGAAGGCACCGTCGGGCGTAACTTTGCCTACCAGAATATCTCCACCATCAAAGCCTTCTTCGGTAAGGATGTGTTCACCAATAACTTTATCGGGGCGGGCGGTGCCGGGGTGGGCGTCGACGACTTCAACGCCGACAACTTTGACCATGCGAAATACGGTTTTGTCGGCGGCTCACCGATGTGGGTGAATCAGGCGGGTGTGAAACCGATCTCCGGCCTGCCAACGCCGCCGGGAACGCCAAACTGGGGCAGCAAATGGAAAGCGGCAGTGGCCGATCATTACACGCACCATGTGTCGATGGATGCCCACGGTGCGCACCAGTCTTACCGCAATAACTACCTCGATCTGGATCCAAACTACAAGGATATCCACGGCCAGCCGCTGCTGCGTATGACCTTCGACTGGCAGGATAACGACATTAAAATGTCGCAGTTTATGCACGGTCGCATGCACAAGATTGCCGAAGCGATGAATCCAAAGCTCATCAGCGGCACGCCAAAAATGCCGGGGACGCATTTCGATACCACCGTGTATCAGACCACGCATATGAACGGTGGGGCGATCATGGGTGAAGACCCGAAAACCAGCGCCATTAACCGCTATCTGCAGAGCTGGGATGTGCCGAACGTGTTTGTTCCCGGTGCCTCGGCGTTCCCGCAGGGGCTGGGTTATAACCCGACCGGTATGGTCGCTGCGCTCACCTACTGGTCAGCAAAAGCGATCCGCGAACAGTACCTGAAAAACCCGGGTCCACTGGTGCAGGCATAAGGATAAACAGATGAAAAAGTTACTTCTTATTGCCCTGCTGCCGGGCATGATGGCACTGAACGCCCTGGCGGCAGACGGTGCGGATGCGCAGATAGCGCGCGGCGAGTACCTGGCGCGCGCGGGGGACTGTGTGGCCTGCCATACCAAAGCTGGCGGTGAGCCGTTTGCCGGTGGCCTGCCGATGGCGACGCCAATCGGTACCCTCTACTCCACCAATATCACGCCGGATAAGCAGAGCGGCATTGGCGGCTACAGCTACGACGACTTCCAGAAAGCGGTACGCCACGGCGTGGCGAAAAATGGCGATACGCTCTACCCGGCGATGCCTTACCCCTCTTACGCCGTCGTCAGCGATGAGGATATGCAGGCGCTGTATGCCTACTTTATGCACGGCGTGAAGCCGGTGGCGCAGGCCAATCAGGAAAGTGATATCCCCTGGCCGCTGTCAATGCGCTGGCCGCTGGCGATCTGGCGCGGGGTGTTTGCCCCGGACGTGAAAGCCTTCCAGCCGGTGCAGGGTCAGGATCCGGTGCTGGCGCGCGGTCAGTATCTGGTGGAAGGGCTGGGGCACTGCGGGGCCTGCCATACGCCACGCAGCATCACCATGCAGGAAAAAGCGCTGAACAACGACGAGGGCAGCGACTTCCTTTCCGGCAGTAACGCACCGATTGACGGCTGGACCGCCAGTAACCTGCGCGGCGACGGACGTGATGGTCTGGGGCGCTGGAGCGAGGACGACCTGGTGCAGTTCCTGCGGATGGGGCGCAACGATCATACGGCGGTCTTCGGCGGCATGACCGACGTGGTGCAGCACAGCCTGCAGCACCTGACCGCGGAAGATGCCACGGCGATTGCCCGCTATCTGAAGTCGCTGGGCGCGAAAGATCCGAATCAGGTGGGCTTTACGCCGGACGATACGGTGGCGAAAGCGCTGTGGAAAGGTGATGACAGTAAAACCGGTGCGTCGGTCTACGTGGACAGCTGCGCCGCCTGCCATAAAACGGACGGCAGCGGCTATGCGCGCTTCTTCCCGGAACTGCGCGGAAACCCGGTAGTGCTGGCATCCGATCCCACGTCGCTGATTCATATTGTGCTCAGTGGCGCGCAGCTGCCGGGCATGAAGGGCGCACCGACCACCATCACCATGCCGGCCTTCGGCTGGCGGCTGAACGACCAGCAGGTGGCGGACGTGGTGAACTTTATCCGCACCAGCTGGGGCAATACCGCGACGTCTACGGTGTCCGCCAGCGATGTGGCTAAGGTGCGTAAGGATGAGGCCGTGGTGCATCAGCAGGGGAATGCCGACGTGGAGAAACTGACGCCGTAACGGGCGGTCGGAAAGGGGGACGGCAATCGCGCCGCCCCCTTCACCCCCTCGTGCCGACGCCCCGTCGGCACGTCCTGGAAATCATCGCTTCTTCGGCGCAGCAGGAAAGCGAAATGCTTTTAACCGCTGTGGCTCCAGCCTAACCCCGGTCCTCACCAGCAGAAAGAGAGCCGCCAGCGGTCACTGCCCGTAATACGCCCCCGCTCCATGCTTGCGCAGATAGTGCTTATCCAGCAGCACCTGCTGCATATCCTTCATGCCAGGCGTCAGCTGGCGCGAGAAAATCCCCATATAGGCAATTTCTTCCAGCACCACCGCATTGTGGACGGCGTTGTCGGCAGTGCTGCCCCAGGCAAACGGTCCGTGGGCGTTGACCAGCACCGCCGGGACCGCCGTCGGGCTGATGCCGCGCGAACGGAAGGTGTCGATAATCACCTCGCCGGTGTTATGTTCGTAATCGTCAGCGATCTCCTGCGGCGTCATCAGGCGCGTACAGGGTATGGGGCCGTAGAAATAGTCGGCGTGCGTGGTGCCCCAGGCCGGCAGGTCCAACCCGGCCTGCGCCCAGATGGTGGCGTGGCGCGAATGGGTATGAACAATGCCCCCGATATCAGCGAACGCCCGGTACAGCGCCAGATGCGTGGCGGTATCGGACGACGGCTTTTTGCTGCCCTCGACGGTGCGGCCGCTTTCCAGCTCCACTACCACGATATCGTCCACGGTCATGCCGTCGTACTCCACCCCGGACGGCTTGATCGCCACCAGCCCGCGGCTGCGGTCAATGGCACTGACGTTGCCCCAGGTGAAGGTCACCAGACGGTGACGCGGCAGCGCCAGGTTAGCCTCGAACACCTGCTGTTTCAGCGTAGTTAAGCTCACTGTAAGCCTCCTTCCTGCATTTTCTGTTCAATCCAGCGCCGGGCCTGCACGATCTCGGTCACCGGTTCCTCGGCTTTCTCGGTCCACATCTCAATCAGAAACGCCCCGCGATAGTTAAGTGCTTTCAGCGTGCGGAACACGCCGACAAAGTCGACGCAGCCGTCACCAAACGGCACATCGCGGAACTGCCCCGGCGAGCTGGCGGTGACGGGCTGGGTGTCTTTCAGGTGGATGGCGGCAATGCGGTCAATGCCCAGCGCCAGCTCGGCGGCAACGTCGTTGCCCCAGGCGGTGAGGTTGCCGACATCGGGATAGACAGTGAACCACGGCGAGGCCTGCTGTTTATCCCAGTGTTTCCACTTGCTGATGGCATTGATAAATTCGGTGTCCATAATCTCGACCGCCAGCATCACCTGCGCGGCGGCAGCGCGGTCCACCGCCCAGGCCAGCCCTTCGGCAAAGCGCGCCACCGTGCCCTCATCGTGCGGTTCGTAATAAACGTCGTAGCCCGCCAGCTGGATGGTACGGATGCCGACGTCCTTCGCCAGCTGGATCGCCTGCTCCATCAGGGTATAGGCCTGCTGGCGCGTGGCCGGGTCCCGGCTGCCGAACGGGAAACGGCGGTGGCCGGACAGGCACATTGACGGGATGCTGACCCCGGTTTCCATCATCGCGTTGACCAGCGACAGGCGCTGCTCTTTGCTCCACTGTAAGCGCGACAGGCGCAGATCGGTTTCGTCCACCGACATCTCAACGAAGTCGAAGCCGCAGGCTTTCGCCAGGGCCAGACGTTCCGGCCAGCTCAGGTGTGCAGGCAGCGCTTTTTCATAAATTCCCAGCGGGTGTTGGCGCATGGTTAGTGTCCCCAGATGTTGGCAATGGCCTGATGGAAGTCGGCAGCCGTCGCCAGCCCGTCGGCACTTTCGCTGAGTGCCCGGCCGACGATAAACGCCTTCACGTCGATCTCTTTAAACTGCGGCAGCTCATCTGGCGTAATGCCGCCGGTCACCGACAGGGCAAAGCCCAGATCGGACAGCGCTTTCATCGCGTCCAGATCCTGATGGCTCCACTGCTGGCCGCTGGCCTGTGCATCCCGTCCGCGATGGTAGATCGCCTGCGTCAGCCCCAGCTCGCGCCAGCGCCTGGCATCGTCCAGCGTCCAGTGGCCGAACAGCTCAATCTGGATATCGCCCTGATGCTGATGCGCCACCTCCAGCGCGCTGGCAAAGGTGGCCAGCGGGGCGCTGCAGATCACCGTCATCCAGTTGGCCCCGGCTTCAAAGGCCAGTTTTGCCAGCGTGGCCCCGGCGTCGGCTACTTTGAAATCGGCCACCAGCGTTTTATCCGGGAGCAGCTGGCGCAGCTGGCGCACGGCATCAATCCCGGCGCTTAAGCAGAGAAGGGTGCCCGCTTCGACAATATCGACCTGATGGTGCAGGCGCTGCGCCGTCGCCAGGGCGGCATCCAGCCGGGTGTGATCGAGCGCCAGCTGCAGCCGGGGAACAGGGGAATGACTCATGCGGTGACTCCTTGTACGGCGATCAGTGCCGTGATTAGCTGCTGATAACGCTGGTATTTTTTCTGATACAGCGCGTGACGCCCGGCGTCCGGCTGATAGCTGACGATGGCCGGTTGCAGCGCCTGCTGCGCCGCTTGCAGCGAGGCACAGGCTCCGGTGCCAGTCATGGCCGCCAGCGCCGCCCCCAGGCAGCCGCTCTCTTCAATCTGTGGGATCTCGACCGGCAGACCGCTGGCATCGGCAAACATCTGCATCCACTCGGCGGAACGCGTTGGGCCGCCGCTCAGGCGCAGGGCGCTGACCTGCGGGAAGCGTGTCAGAATGCGGTTCAGATGGGTGAGGTGCGAGAACACCACGCCTTCGTAGATCGCCTGTACCAGGTGGCCGCGCTGGTGGCCTGCCTGCAGGCCAAAGAAGCTGGCGTGCAGGTCGCCCCCGGCATTACAGCCGTAGAGGAACGGCAGGAACAGCAGCGAGCTTTGTGCAGGGGGCAGGGCGGCGACCCACTGATTCAGCTGTGCATAGTCGTCAATTCCCCACTGCTGGCAGAACCACTCCAGGTTGGCCGCCGAGGTCGGGCTGGCTTCGTGAATAATGTACTGACCGTCAATGGCGTAGCGGCCGTAGACAAACGGGTGGCCGGTTTCGTCGCTGATGCGGTCGGTGATGCCGCTGGTCACGGACCAGGTCCCCATCACCGCGTTCAGCCGGGTGTCATCGTGCAGTCCGGCGCACAGCGCGGTAGAAACCACGTCGAACAGCCCGCCCACCACCGGCGTGCCCTCGCGCAGCCCGCACAGGGCTGCCGCCTCTGCGGTCACCTGTCCGGCGATGGCCGTTGACCCGACGATCGGCGGCAGGGCCGGAAGAATGTCACCGATACCGAGCGTGTCGGCCAGCGCGGCAGACCAGCCGCCCTGCTGTATGTCGTAGAGATTAGATTCGGAAATATTGGTTTCTTCGCAGGCCAGTTCCCCGGTCAGGCAGTAGCGCAGATAGTCATGGGCCATCAGCACGCTGCCGATAGCCGCGTAGCGCTGCGGCTCGTGCTCCTTCAGCCAGCGAAGCAGTGAGACCGGGTGTCCGGTCCACAGCGTCTGCCGGGTGAGCGGGTAGAGCGTCTGCGGCATGCCGTCCCGCTGCCACTGCTGCACCAGCGCCAGCGCCCGGCGGTCAGAGGAGAGGATGCCGTTGCCCAGCGGCTGACGCTGTTTATCCAGCAGGAACAGACCTTTCCCCTGGGCAGATATGCCCACCCCGGCGACCTGGTTTGCCTGCAGCCCGCTGCTTTTCATCACGTCCGCAATCACCCTGGCAGCCTGCTGCCAGAGCTGCGGCATATCACGCTCGGCGCGGCCGGGTTCCGGTACCAGCACCGGCAGTGTCTGCCGGGATACCGCCCGTTCCCGACCCTGTGCGTCATACAGACCGGCTTTAATAAAGGTGCCGCCGCAGTCCAGTCCTAACCAGTAGTGGCTCATGCTGCCTCCCTGTTCTGTGCATCACAGCGGGCGGGTAGCGTCAGCGCCAGCAGTGAGGCGATGGTCAGTGAGATTGCCAGGCTGTATACCCCGGCATCTTTGCTGTACGCGACAATCAGTACCCCGACCATATACGGCCCGCAGAAGCCGCCGAGGTTGCCCAGGGCATTGATCACCCCGCGCGCGCCGCCGGCCACTTCGGCATTAAACAGGCGCGGAGGTATACTCCAGAACACGCCAGCCGCCGACTGAATAAAGAACCCGCAGCCGACCAGCGCCGCGTAAGACCACCAGATATGCGCTTTCAGCAGTACCGACAGCGCCATGCACAGGGCGAAACCGGCCAGCGGCAGGGCAACGAACAGCTTGCGGCGGCCGGTGGCGTCCGACAGGGCAGAGAACAGGAACATGCCGACGATGGCGCAGACATAGGGCAGGATCGCCAGCAAGCCGACCTGTTCCAGGTTGCCGTTGGTCAGCCCTTTCAGGATGGTAGGCAGCCACAGGGTGTAGCCGTAGATCCCGGTCTGATAAAAGAAGTTCACCAGGATCAGCCGCCACATCACCGGCTCGCGCATCACCTGACGCAGCGAGGCTTTACGGGTGTTTTTACCTTTGATCAGCAGCTGTTCATCGTGCAGGGTTGTGATCAGATACTGTTTTTCCGCCGGTGAGATCCACGTCGCCTCCTGCGGGCGGTTGCTGATGGTGAAGTGCCACAGCGCCATCACAAACAGCGACAGCACCCCCTCGACAAAGAACAGCATGCGCCAGTCCCAGGCGGTGATGATCCAGCCGGAGAGCGGGGCCGTCAGGATCCCGGCGATCGGCACAAACATGATCACAATGGCATTAGCGCGACCGCGTTCCGCATCCGGGAACCAGTTGCCGATCATCGTCAGCACCACCGGCAGCATCCCACCTTCGGATACCCCCAGCGCAAAGCGCAGCGCCAGCAGCTGATACTGGCTGGTGGCCAGGCCGGTCAGCAGGGAGATCACCGCCCAGGCCAGCAGCGACCAGCCGATAAACCGCTTGCCGTTGCCATACACCGCCAGCTTGCCGCCCGGCACCTGTAAGAACAGGTAGCCGATAAAGAAGATGCCGCCGGCCAGTCCGGCCATGGAGGCACTGATGCCGAGATCGGCATCCATCCCCCCCGGCATGGCAAAAGCAATGTTGACCCGATCCATGTAGGAGATAATGCAGGTGATCAGGATCGGCGGGATGATCCGCAGCCAGCGCAGGGCGGGGATCGGTTCCCGGACGATCGGGGTGGAAGTCAGGCTCATAGGGATCCTCTTTCAGTCAGCGAGATCGGCCGTGGGGATCTTCACCACCACCTTGCGAATGGCCTCGGGAGCGTCCAGCGCACAGTTCGGGCGATGGATATCCTGCGGGAAAAACACGGCAAAGTGGCCCGGCTGCATCAGAAGCAGGGTTTCATTCGGCACGTCGCGGTAAAAGATGATGTCGCGTTCCTCGTCATAAGGCTGGTGAACGGGCGGTACGGTTTTTTCCGTAGCCACCCCCATCAGCTCGTTGCCGGACACCAGGAACTGCACATCGATGAAACGGCGGTGGGCCTCCGGGTAGTTATCACCGTGCGGGGCGGTGTGCAGATCCAGCACCTGCACCTGCCAGCCGGTCTGGCTGTCCTGATAGCGACCAGCCGCCATGCCCGCCAGGTCGTGCGAGGCTAAGTACGCCAGGGCACGGGCAATGGCCGGCGGATAGTGGCGGGCATCGGTATGGTTGATATGGCCAAAAATCATCGTCTCTGCTCCCGTTACAGTGCCTGGATACGTGCCCAGACGCGCTCATCAACCGGAATCCCCAGGCGCTGGTTCTCGGCGCGGATACCGGGGAATTTGTGGCCGGGCAGGCGGATTGCCTGCCGGTCGTCGGCGCGTTCGGCACCTGTGATGGATTCGCGGATGCGGGCCAGCTTGCTGTCGCGAGTCGCACCGTCGATCAGACGATCGACGTCGATGGCGATAAACACCTGAGAAATGCCAAATTCGTCGCCGTTATCTTCGGTCACCTCAGTCACGGAAGCGCCGTTGGAGAGCAGGGTGGCGACCATGTCCAGCACGATAGACAGGGCGGAGCCTTTCCAGTAACCCATGGGTAAAATGCGGCGATTGGCTTCGATGGTGGCGGGATCGCGGGTGTATTCCCCGTTATTATCAAACCCGCCGTCGACCGGCAGGGTGTTGCCTGCCAGGCGGTTCACTTCCAGCATCCCGTAGGAGAACATCGACATCGACATATCGACCATGGTAATAGGCTCACCCGGTACGGCGACGATCAGCGGGTTGGTCCCGATGGCGCAGTTTTTCGCGCCCCACGGCGGCATCACCGCGATGGAGTTGGTCCAGCAGACGCCGATATAGCCTTTTTCTGCCGCCTGCCAGCCGTAGCTGCCGCCGCGCATCCAGTGGTTGGCATTACGCAGTGCCACCAGACCAATGCCGTGCCCGTCGGCCAGTTCAATGGCGCGATCCATCATGCTGCGGGCGGTGAGGTTACCGATGGCGCGGTGAGCGTCCCACTGTTCGATGGCCCCCAGAGAGAGAATTTTTTCCGCTTCGGCCTGAGGCACGATATGCCCCGCGTCCAGCTGCTGGATAAAGCGGGGAAAACGATTCACCCCGTGGGAGTAAACGCCGTTCTCGCTGGTGTCAGTGAACATCGTGGCGCAGCTTTCGGCTTTATCGGCCGGCACACCGCGTGCCAGTAACACCCGCAGGAACGCCTGTTTCAACTGCTGATAGCTGATTCTCATACTGCTGTTTCTCCCCGGAGGTGGCATTATTTCAATATATGGAATGTCGTTCCAAATAAATCCTATGCGCCTGGAGAGAACAAGTCAAAGAAATGAGGTGGTAATTTATCTTTATAAAACAGATAGATAAAAATAGTGTTGGGTTCTGTGATCGCTGGCACATCCACCAGATTCTGGGCGAGCGAAAGCCGGCAGCAGGAGAATCCGGCTGCCGGGAAGGCCCTGTCGCGCTAGTGCGGGAGTCGCACCCGGTAGAGCGACGTGGTGGCGGTGATATACAGCTCGTTACCGTGCGGGCCACCGAGGGTGCAGTTCGACACGCGTTCCGGCAGCGGGATCTTGCCGCACGGCATGCCTTTGCTGTCAAAAATAATCACCCCGTCGGCGCAGCTACAGTAAAGATAACCGCGTGCGTCGACGCAGAAACCGTCCGGAAAGCCGGGTGCCACTTCGGCAAACAGCCGTCCGCTGCCCAGCTCATGGCCGTCAACCGGATAGACCCGCAGCTGGCGGCGACCCAGCGTCGGGAAGTCGACCACCGACATATCCGCCACGTACAGCAGACTTTCATCGGGCGAAAAAGCCAGCCCGTTGGGGCGCTGCAGATCGCTGGCGGCGATGGTCAGCCGCTGTGCGATCGGATCGAAACAGTAGAGATAACAGCCGATCACCTGACTGTGCGCGTGATAACCCTCATCGTCGCTGACGATCCCGTAGGGCGGATCGGTGAACCAGATCGTGCCGTCGGATCGCACCACCACGTCGTTAGGTGAATTGAAGCGCTTGCCGTCCACTTTCTCCACCAGCAGCGTGACGCTGCCGTCATGCTCCGTGCGGCTGATGGCGCGGCGGCCGTGCTCACAGCTCACCACCCGGCCCTGCAGATCGCGGGCGTTGCCGTTAGCGTAGTGGGACGGCGAGCGCCAGAGGCTCACCTCGCCGCTGCGCTGCCAGCGGAACATGCGGTTCCCTTTCACATCGCTGAACACCACGGCATCCTGTTCCGGCAGCCATACCGGCCCCTCGGCCCAGAGTGCCGGGGAACAGAGTTTTTCCAGCGTCAGGTTGTCAGTCCTCTGCATAGCCCCTCCGCTACTTCACGCCCCAGATGGTTTTGTAATGCCCCTGGTAGTCATTCTGCGGGTCGTAGTGGTTTTGCGGTCCGCCGTCGCTGCCGATGTTCGCTTTAGTGATCAGGTGCGCCGGCGTGACATAGCCTGACGGCGGCTGACCGGCAAAGGCGCGGTTAAACTCATCCAGCAGCTGCCAGCCGTGCAGCTTCAGTGGCTCGGCCACGGTACCGATCTGGCTGTCGCCGCTGCGGATACGCTGGAAGGCCGAAATCGAGCCGTCCCCGGCGGAGATATTAAACGGCGCGTTTTTGCCGCCTTTGCCCGCGGTCTTCAGCGCCGGGGCCATAAAGTCGAAGTAAAGGTCGTTGATCGCCAGTGCGTACTGGAACTTATCGCCATATTTTTGCAGCAGGCTGAAGGTCATTGACGGCATGCGGTTGGCGGTATCGGCCAGCGGCGTATCGATAAACTCCACCACCTTACAGCCGCTGCACTTCTCGATTTCCTGCTTCATCGTATTGGCCTTATCCAGCGCAATCTGATAGAGCGAATCGGTGAAAATCAGCACCTGTGCCTTACCGCCGGACTGCACCACCGCATACTGTGCAGCAAGGCGGGCGACCTCGTTGGAATCAGAAGTGATGTTGGTTACCACGTTATATTTGGCAATCGGCCCCGGCTGCGGTTCGGCGTGCCAGGCCATCAGCACGATTTTCTGCTGAACAGCTTTTTTCAGCGGAATTTTGGCCACGTTTGGGTTCCAGCCGCCAATGACAATACCGTCCGGGCGCTGGGCAATAGCCTGGTTCAGCGCCGCCAGCTGGTCTTTCACCGAGCCGCCGCCGTCGAGCGTTTCCAGCTTCCAGCCTGCTGCGGCAGCGGCTTCACTCAGCCCCTGCTGCACGCCCTGTACGCCGCCGTTTTTCATATCCGAGGCGATAAAGATCACCTTCTTGTTCTTTTGCAGGGTCGGCCCGGTGGTGGGGCCGTCCCACTGGGTGACGCTGGCGGTGGCTTTACTGACTGCGGCGGTGGCCTGCTCGAGGTAGCTGTCAGCCCAGGCTGGCAGCGAACCTGCCAGCAGCGTGCCAAGAGTCAGTGCAAGAAGATGACGTTTCATAAGGTACTCCCCGGAGTGATGGTGTTTTGATTATTGTCAGGAGTGGCAGCCGGGGTGTTTTGACTGCGCACCACGGCTTTTTGGTTCAGCATCCGGCGGCGCTGGGCGTAACCGGCAAGCGTAATGGAAAGCAGCAGTGTGGCACCGTTAAACAGCGGCTCAACCCAGAAATCGCCGCCAAACTGCTGGATACCGGCAATCCCGATGGCGAGAATAGCAATGCCCACCACGGTGCCCCAGACGTTCACGCGGCCCGGGCGGATAGTGGTACTGCCGAGGAACGCCCCGACCAGCGCAGGCAGCAGGTAATCCATACCGACGCTCGCCTGGCCGACGCCCTGCTCGGCGGCGATCAGTACGCCGCTGAAACCGGTAAGCACGCTGGAGGCGATAAACGCGCCGATGGTAAATTTATTAACGGCAATGCCGTTCAGTCTTGCTGCCGCCGGGTTACCGCCCACCGCATACATGCAGCGGCCAAGCGGAGTGTGTTCGGTGATCAGCCACAGGACGATGGCCACGGCCAGTACGTAGAATGCGCCAATCGGAATGCCGAAGATTTCGGTGTGGTGCAGGGCGATAAAGGCATCGGGCAGGTCGCCGACGATCTGGCGGCCCCCGGAGTGCCACAGCGCGACGGCGTACAGCACGGTGCCGGAGCCGAGGGTGGCCACGAAGCTGTCAATATCCGCCAGTGCCACCAGAATCCCGTTGAGCAGGCCGTAAACGGCGGAGATCGCCAGTACCGTCAGCACCGCCATCTGCCAGGAGAAGCCATACTCGACCTGTAAGGTGATGGCGAGGATATGCCACAGCACGATGCCAAAGCCGACGTTCAGGTCGATTTTGCCGACGATCATGGGAATGGTGGCGGCCAGCGCCAGCAGGGCAATTTTGGCCTTACTGGCGAGGATCGCCTGTAGTGTCAGCATGCTGGCGAACGAGGGCGACAGCAGTGAGAACAGGACGGTGAGCAGGACGCACAGCAGCAGCAGGCCGTAGCGGGTGACGATCTGCATCAGCCACGCGGCGGCACCGTGCTCGCCGAGGCTGACCCGCTGCTCCAGCGCGGTAGACTTCACGGATGTTTTGGACATAACAGCTTCTCCTGCCACCGTCTGACGGTGGCGTTAATGATTCAGACGGTAGCGACCGGCGTTTCCTGGCTGGCTGAAGCCAGTTCAAGCAGGTTGGCGAAGGTGACGCGTTCATTTTTCAGTTCGCCCACCACCTGACCGCGGTTAAACACCAGTGCGCGGTTGCAGATATGGGCGATCTCTTCGAAATCGTTGGAGATCACCAGCACCGCGATGCCGTCGGCCAGCGCCTTGTTCAGCAGGTGATAGATCTCTTCCCGCGCGCCGACGTCGACGCCCGCCGTGGGATCTTCAAGGATCAGCAGCGGGGCGTTGAGGTGCATCCAGCGTGCCATTACCACTTTTTGCTGATTGCCGCCTGACAGCGCACTGATGTCCAGATTGACGTCCTTAGGGCGAACATCGAACAGCTGCACCTTCCACCAGCTGGCCCCAATCTCGGCGCGGCGGCCGTAGCGCGACAGCAGGCGGTGGCCGCTGGCACAGGGATTGATAAACAGGTTTTCCCGCACGCTCATCGACATCACCAGGCTTTCCCCGGTGCGGTCACCCGCCACCAGTGAAACGCCTGCCGCCATCGCCTGCTGCGGCGACCCGGCGTGATAGGCGTTATCACGGAACTGAATGCTGCCGCCGCTGCGCTCACGCAGGCCAAACAGCAGGCGGCCAATTTCCTCCTGGCCCGCCCCGCGCAACCCGGCCAGCGCCAGCATTTCGCCGGGTTGCAGGCTGAATGAGACCGGGCCGACTTCACCGGTACACAGCCGGTCAAGGGCCAGCACCGGGGGGCGGGCTTCCGGCAGCGGCTCGCGCCGATCGCCTTCAATGGCCTCCCCGACAATCATCTCCACCAGATCGCGCAGCTTGTACTGCGCCGTCATCCCCCCGGCCACGCGTTTACCGTCGCGCATCACGCAGACGCGGTCCGCAATCTCGATCACTTCGTCCAGGCGGTGGGTGACGTAAATCATGCCCACCTTTTTACTTTTCAGGCGGTTGATCACGCTGAACAGGTGGCGGACGTCGTTGGCGGGCAGGGACGCGGTGGGTTCATCCAGCACCAGCACCTCGGCGTTTACCGCCACGGCGCGGGCAATGGCCAGCAGGGATTTTTCGGTACGCGACAGTTCAAAGACGCGGGCATCCGGATCCAGCGCGATGCCCACCTCATCCAGGGCGGCGCGGGAACGTTCGCGCACCGCCCGCCAGTCAATCAGCCCCAGGCGGCGGGTAAATCCCATCACCAGCGCCATATTTTCCGCGACGGTCATCCACTCAATCAGCCCGAGATCCTGATGAATAAAGGCGATCGGCTGTTGCCGGGCGGTTTTTAAACTGGCGGCGGAGGCGATGCTGGCCTCGCGGAAGCGAATATCGCCTTCGTCGCGGCTGTAAACCCCGGCGAGCACTTTAATCAGCGTGGATTTTCCGGCGCCGTTTTCCCCTAACAGGGCGACCACTTCGCCCGGAAAAACGTCCAGGCTGACATCGTTGACGGCGATATTGCCGCCAAAGCGTTTGGTGATGTGGCTCAGCGTAAGAACCGGTGTACCGGGTGTATGCTGCATGGCAGCCTCCTGCAACTCCTGGTGAGCATCAACAGCGGTGAAGCCAGAAAAATCACCGCAATATTTCAATATGCGAAATCAAGTTTCAAAAATACTATTCTCACTTGGAGCGGAAAGCAAAGGAGCGAGAGTTTTATTTATCATTTAAAAACAATAAGTTATTTTTGTTGTTATGGAATTGTGATGGACAGCTCACTTCTGTCTCGTGGCGTTTCGGGCGATTTACGCCGCAGAAATTACACTGAAACATCGTTCCATATTCACAGTGCGGGAAGCATGGGGTAACATCGGGCACCGCCCCGCGAGGGGGCGAAGGAAACCAAGAGGAAGCGTGGATGAGCGTAAAAGCGGATAGCGTGAAGGACGATAAGAAAGACAAACCGCTGGGGACGCAGAGCCTGTTCCGTGGCCTTCAGTTGATTGAACTCTTAAGCAACTACCCGAACGGTTGCCCGCTGGCCCATCTGTCTGAACTGTCCGGGATGAACAAAAGTACGGTGCACCGTCTGCTGCAGGGGCTTCACAGCAGCGGCTATGTTACCCAGGCACCGTCACCGGGCAGCTACCGTCTGACCACGAAATTTATCTCCGTCGGGCAGAAGGCGCTCTCATCGCTGAACGTGATCCACGTGGCGGCACCGCATCTGGAGAAGCTGAATCTGGAGGTGGGGGAGACGGTCAACTTTTCCAGCCGGGAAGATGACCATGTGATCCTGATCTACAAGCTGGAACCGACCACCGGCATGATGCGTACCCGCGCTTACATCGGCCAGCATATGCCACTGTACTGCTCCGCCATGGGTAAAATCTTTATGGCCTGGGGCAGCGAAGAGTACCCGGCGCAGTACTGGCAGAGCCATCAGGAGACCATCCAGCCCCTGACCAAAAATACCATCACCACGCTGCCGGAAATGCTGGAAGAGTTGAAGAGCATTCGCCAGCAGCGTACCGCCATGGATCGGGAAGAGAACGAACTGGGCGTCTCCTGCATTGCTGCCCCGGTGTTTGATATTCAGCAGCGGGTGCCGTATGCGGTATCCGTGTCACTGCCAACGGCGAAACTCCAGCAGATTGGGGTGAAAAAGCTGATGGCCCCTGTGGTAGCCACCGCCAAAGCGATCTCCGCCGAGCTGGGTTTTCACGGGTAACCTGCGGGCTGACCGAACAGGAAGGTCAGCCGCGTCAGTTTTTCAGCGGCTCCGTGGGGTGGCTTTGCACCGGGGCGATCATCTTTTGCGATTGCCTCACTCATCCAATCCTCAACGTCTCCAGCGCACTCAACAGCGCATCGACCTTCGGCGTGAGCTGCTTTCTGCGCGGCCAGACCACGTACAGCGGCAGGCCCGGCACCGTCAGTTCCGGCAGGAAGGGCACCAGTTCACCGCGTGTCAGCTGTTCTTCCATCAGCCATGTCGCCATCTGTGCCACACCCAGCCCGGCCATGACTGCGGAGCGCTGCGCTTCGCCATCCCCCAGCGCCATCCGGTGCGGTACGGTACGCGTGGTGATGCGGCCATCCGGCGAGGTGACATGCCACGGGCTGGTGCTGCCGTCGATGCGGTCATAAACAATCGCCCGGTGCTGTTCCAGCGCCGCTAACGACTGCGGGATGCCGTGCTGTGTCAGGTAGTCAGGTGAGGCGCAGAAGATCAGCTGTTCGCAGCCGAGATAGCGCACCGCCAGAGAAGGGGGATAGCTGCCTGGCCCACCGATGCGCACCGCAACGTCGATGCCCTCTTCAAACAGATCGACAAAGCGGTCCGAGAACGACAGGTTAAGCTGCATATCCGGGTGCTGCCGGCAGAACTGATTGAGCAGCGGCATCACATGCAGGCGACCAAAGGTATGGGGGACGGCCACGCGCAGGCGGCCGACCGGAATGGTGCGCTGGGCCGCCAGCACCGATTCCGCTTCGCTCAGCTCCCCCAGCACGCGGGTGCAGGTGTCGTAATAGGCCTGCCCGGCATCGGTCAGTGCCAGACTGCGGGTGGTGCGCTCAAACAGCCGTGATCCGAGGCGTGCTTCCAGTCGCGCCATGCTTTTACTCACGGCAGAGCTGGTCAGATGCAGCCGTTCGGCGGCGGCGGTAAAGCTGCCGCTCTCCACTGTAGCGACAAAGGCAGTGATCCCTTTCAGACGATCTTCAGAGACGGCCATTCATTCCTCCTGTTCATTAATACTGTGAATTTATACCTGAGATGGGAATTTAATTCTCTATTAAGCTGAAGGAATTCACTGAACAGGAGAGAAATTATGCAGCAACGAGCTTTGATTGTGGGCGTCAGCGGCGTCACCGGAAGTGCCCTGGCCGAACGCCTGCTGGCAGAAGGCTGGCAGGTTAATGGCCTGTCACGCGGACGTACCCCGGTGATCGGCGGAGTGACATCGCTGACTGCCGACCTGACCGATGCGGAATCTGTACAGGCCGCCCTGAAGGATGTGGTGGTGGATAAGGTGTTCTTCAGCGCCTGGGCTCGCCAGGAAAACGAAAAAGAGAACATCCGCGTCAACGGAGCGATGGTGCGTAACGTACTGGACGCGCTGGGAGACTCGCTGAAAGGGGGCCACGTGGCGCTGATCACCGGCCTGAAGCACTACCTTGGCCCGTTTGACGCCTACGGCAAGGGCGCGGTGCCGGTCACGCCGTTTCGCGAAGAGCAGGGCCGCCAGCCAGTAGAGAATTTCTACTATGCCCAGGAAGACGAAGTGTTTGCCGCCGCAAAAAAATATGGCTGTACCTGGAGCGTGCATCGCCCGCATACGGTGATTGGCTTCGCCGTCGGTAACGCGATGAACATGGGGCAGACGCTGGCGGTGTACGCCACGCTGTGCAAACAGACCGGGCAGCCGTTTGTCTTCCCGGGATCCAAAGCACAGTGGGAAGGGGTGACCGACATGACCGACGCCCGCCTGCTGGCCGACCAGCTGCTCTGGGCCGCCACCACGCCTTCTGCGCAAAACCAGGATTACAACGTGGTCAACGGTGACGTGTTCCGCTGGCAGTGGATGTGGGGCGAAATTGCCGCGTACTTCGGCATTGAAGCGGCCCCTTTCGCCGGCGAGCAGCCGCTGGAAGGGCGGATGAACGATGCCGCGCAGCAGTGGCAGAAGATTGCCAGTGAAGCCGGCCTCAAAGAGCCGGATGTCAGCAAGCTGGCGTCATGGTGGCACACCGATGCTGACCTCGGTCGTCCGATGGAAGTGTTTACCGACGTCAGTAAAAGCCGGAAAGCCGGATTTACGGGCTATCAGCCGACGCGTGAGGCCTTTTTTGAGCTGTTTGACCGCTTAAAAGCAGCACAGTTAATCCCGCGCTGACCGGCAACGGTTGTTTCCTGTGGGAAACAATCGTGGCTTTATAGTGTTTATTGTTGCGCTAAAAACTGGCTGTGGCAGGATGGTTTCAACGGGTGATGACCCACTTTACTTTGAACCGAATCCGAACGAAAGGTGCTGCTATGAACGATAAAGTTGTTAACTGGAATGGTGGCTTACAGCCAGAAGCCGTGAAGATCCTGTCTGCGGAAGGCGGCATGATCGTCTGCCCGACCAAAGTGGGCTACATCATCATGACGTCTGACGCCAAAGGTCTGGAGCGCAAGTTTGACGCCAAGCAGCGTAACCGTAACAAGCCGGGCGTAGTGCTGTGCGGTTCTCTGGAACAGCTGAAAGAGCTGGCCCAGCTGAACCCGGAAATTGAAGCGCTGTATCAGCAGCACTGGGACAAAGACGTGCTGCTGGGCTGCATCCTGCCGTGGAAAGAAGAGGCGGTAGCGCGTATCCCGGATGACGGCTCTAAAGAGCTGATGATGGACCGCCGTCAGACCAGCTGTTTCGTCATCAAATTTGGCGTACCCGGTGAGAACCTGGCGAAAGAGCTGTGGGAAAACCACGGTAAGTTCTCCTTCGCCAGCTCGGCTAACCCGTCAGGCAAAGGCAACCGTGGCCTGGTCGAAGGTATCGGCGACCGTATTGAACAGCACGCAGATCTGATTATTGCCGCTAACGACTATGTGAAGTCTATCCAGCCAAACGAGTCAGAAAAGACCCGTTACGAGCAGGGTGTAATGGTAGCGATGGTTGACGATAACGGTAAGCTGGTGCCCGAGCAGAAAGGCGAACGTAATATCACGCCGTGCCCGGTGCTGATCCGTAAAGGCCTGGATGTTGATAAGATTATGTCGATGATGTCGGATATCTTTACGACCTGGGATTACCGTCACGGCAACTACTATTAATTTTACCCGTCATACTTGACGCTACAACGGCGTTGGCTTCATGTGCTCACCCCGGTCACTTACTCAGGTAAGCTCCCGGGGATTCACTCCTTTGCCGCCTTGTTGTAACGCCCATTATTTAGGGTAATTTTTACCCGTCATACTTGACGCGACAACGGCGTTGGCTTCATGTGCTCACCCCGGTCACTTACTCAGGTAAGCTCCCGGGGATTCACTCCTTTGCCGCCTTGCTGTAACGCCCATTATTTAGGGTAATTTTACCCGTCATACTTGACGCGACAACGGCGTTGGCTTCATGTGCTCACCCCGGTCACTTACTCAGGTAAGCTCCCGGGGATTCACCCCTTTGCCGCCTTGCTGTAACGCCCCTTATTTAGGGTGAAATCGTTTCCGCGCTAAACCGTAGTGGCCGACCTTATATTCCCTGTCGGCCAGTTCTTACCTTTTCTCCATTCCCTTTCCGGTCGCCAGGGTTATTTTTTTAACGCCTTCTGCAACTCTTCAATAAATAACCGTACGCGCGGTGAAATGAAATTATCACTTTTCACCAGAACGTAGGATTTATAAATGTCCATTTCCCATTCTGGGAGGATCTGTACCAGATCCCCGCGAGTCACCGCCTCCTGAGCAATATAATTCGGCAGATAGGCAATGCCGGTCTGAGCTACGGCCGAATTTAACAGGGCAATACTGTTGTTGGCGCGGAAGCGGCTGCGGACTTCAATATCCTTTTTCTGTTTCTCTTTACGGAACGGTAATGAAATGGTGTGGGCCGGGCCGCGAAACAGAATATAGTCCTGGCGCGGCAGGTCATCCGGGCTGGCTATCGCACCGATGTTGTGCATATACGCCGGGGCGGCATACAGCCCCCAGGCGATATCGGACAGCGGACGATAGTGGCGGTGTTCCGGCAGTTCGCGGGTAATGGCGATGGCGATATCAAAGCCATCCTCTTCCAGATTGACCGCGCGATCGGTCAGATCCAGATCGACGCTGACGTGGATATTGCTGGCGACAAAGCGGTTAAGCACCGGAACAATACACTGGCAGCCAAAGGAAACCGGTGCCACCACACGCAGGCTGCCGGTAGGCTCTTCGTGAAACTGGCGGATAAACAGGTCGGCACTTTTCACCTCATGCAGTATCCGGTAACAGTAGTGGTAATAGGTCATCCCGACTTCTGTCACCTGAATGCGCCGGGTGGTGCGCTGCAGCAGTTTTGCCCCCAGGCGCACTTCCAGCGCCGTGATCTCTTTACTCACCGAGGATTTTGCCAGCCCGAGTGCCTTCGCCGCTTCGGTATAGCTCAGGGTTTCCACCACTTTGGCAAAAATAATCATGCCGTGCAGGTTTTCAAAATCGCTCATTATGATCCCGGATTGTTTTTAGAGGGAAACAATCCACGATATTAGCATATTCCGCGTTTACCCGGCAGTGAAAAACGGTAAGGTAAATAAAGTTTATTCACTTCATTGGCCGGAATAATACACAGAGATAAATAAATATGGGTCAGACAATCAGTCAGAAAATACTCGCGCGTGCCAGCGGGAGGGATACCGTCATGCCTGGAGAAATAGTCTGGGCGAAAGTGGATATATTAATGTCGCACGACCCCTGTACGCCTGGCGTCGCCAGCGTATTTAAAAAAGAGTTTGGTGCGCAGGCAAAAGTCTGGGACGCCGGACGTTTTATTATGATCCCGGACCATTTTGTCTATTCTGCCGATCCCCAGGCCAATCAGAATATCCGTGTTATGCGGGAGTTTGCCAAAGAGCAGAAGATTACCTCTTTCTATGACGTGGGCACACCACAGTATAAAGGCGTCTGCCATATCGGCCTGGCCGAAGGCGGCCATACCCGGCCCGGAGAGGTGCTGCTGGGCACTGACTCTCATACCGTCACCGCCGGGGCCTTTGGTTGTTTCGCGATTGGCTTAGGCATCACGGATGCGGCCTACGCGCTGGGGACGGGGGAAATCCCGCTGAAAGTTCCGACCACTATCCGCGTCAATTATCACGGCATTCTGCCCACTCATGTCCAGGCCAAAGATTTGATTCTGCTGCTGCTGGCGGAGCTGACGGTTGAGGGGGCAACCTATGAAGCGATTGAGTTTGGTGGCAGCGTGATTGACGCCCTGTCGGTCGAAGAGCGTATGACGATATGCAATATGGTGGTGGAGTGCGGGGCGAAGAACGGCATTATGGTGCCGAACCAGGCCACGCTTGACTACCTGGCGGCACGCACCGATGTGCCGTTCAGCCTGGTGACCGCAGATGCCGATGCGGTCTATAGCCGCGTGGTCGATTTTGACGTCACGGGGATGCAGCCGCAGGTGGCAAAACCTCACTCGCCCGATAATGTGGTGGCCATTGATACCCTGAAAAATGTCGCCATCTCGCAGGCCTATATCGGTTCCTGCACCGGGGGTAAGCTGGCTGATTTTATTGCCGCCGCACAGGTGATGAAAGGGCGCAAAGTCACCATCCCCACCTTCGCCGTTCCGGCCACCAAAGAGGTGTTTCACCACCTTATCACCACACAAATCGGGGGCGTATCGGTCTATCAAATCCTGACCGATGCGGGCGTACAGCTATCGTCAGAAGCAGGCTGTGCTGCCTGCTGCGGTGGCCCGCCAGATACCTTTGGCCGTGTGCATCAGCCGATATCGGTGATCGCCACCACCAACCGCAATTTTGTTGGCCGTATGGGACATAAGCGCGCCAGCATTTATCTGGCATCGCCTTATGCGGTCGCGGCCGCGGCGATCACCGGCATGATAACCAATCCTGCAGAACTCGGAGTATGAGTATGGAACCGATCATCAGCGGCACGGTGTACGTGCTGGGCGACAACATTGATACTGACCAGATCCTCACCGCAGAGTATCTCAAGGTGAATCCTTCCCTGCCGGAGGGTTACGCCCAGCTGGCTTCCCTGGCGATGTGTGGTTTACCGGAAGGGGCACTGCCGTTTATTGATGCTGGCAGCGGACGTGCGGCTTACCCGATTATTGTGGCGGGTAAAAACTTTGGCTGCGGATCCTCGCGGGAGCATGCTGTGATGGCGCTGGGGGCATCCGGGGTAAAAGCGGTGCTGGCCCCGTCATTTGCGCGTATTTTCTTCCGCAACTGCGTGGTGACCGGGGAACTGCTGCCGGTGATCTGCTCTGGCGCACTGCATCAGCGGCTGCGTACCGGGGATTATGTGACGATAGATCCCCGCAGCCAGACGGTAACACTGCTGGAAACGGGGGAAATACTGAAGACCGACCCGGTGGGCGAGCTGGCGAGGATAATCGAGGCCGGAGGGCTGTTTGCTTATGCGCGCGCCAGCGGGCGCATAAGCCAGGCCGGATAGCTTATTTGGCTGAAACCGCCAGCGCACCGCCGGCGAAGACAAACAGGCTGCCGGTGGAGCGGTTCAGAATGCGCAGGCGGCGGGCATTAGAGAAAACCCCCGACAGGCGGCGTCCGGCGCAGGCATAGCTGAACATAATACTGAGATCCAGGACTGCCCAGGTGATGGCCAGCGTGGCAAACTGCATGGCGTGCGGCTGGCTGGCATCGACAAAGTTCGGGAACAGCGCCGCGAAGAACAGCAGATCTTTCGGGTTGCTGATGCCGACCGTAAAGCCTTTACGGAACAGGCGCCAGGCTCCGGGCGTGTCTCCGGCCTCGACGGTATTCACGGCGGTGGGTTCGCTGTTATCTCGCCAGGCGGCAATCCCCAGCCAGATCAGGTACGCCGCACCGACCACTTTCAGTACGGTAAAGGCAGTGGTCGAAGCGGCAAGGATCGCCCCCAGGCCAAGCGCGGAGGCCGTCATCAGCATCATGGCGGCCAGTACGCCACCGGTCACCGTCGCCAGGGCCTGTTTGCGGCCGTAGCGCAGGCCGTGGGTCATGCTGATCAGGGCCGACGGGCCGGGTATGGCAATCAGGGCGGCAATCACGCCGGTATAAGCCAGCCAGAGTTGAAGCGTCATACATCATCCTTTCTGCTCCCCCTCAGCCTGAGGGGAAAATCTGTTTGATTCGGTTCGTTGAGTCACGAAGGGGCCGTAGTTTATTTTCCCAACAGTGAGAAGTAAATCACAGTGGGCAAATATTCTTCCTTATGCCCGGTATCTGCCACCGGCGTTCTCCCCCTGAGGGTATCGTTGGCGATCCCCGGCGGTAAAAATGGCCCGCTGCGGTCTCAGTATTGTCCGAATCAGGGGGGCGGCGGCCTCTTTTTTACCCTTGCCTCCTTCTGCAGCAGCAGGGCTTTTTCCCTGCCATTCCCCCTTACAGGCTTCCGTCACCGGCTGAAACTGGCTAACCACTTGTTAGCAATAAAAAATACTGGATAAGAATGACAATAATGCGGCATTTAGCCTTTTTCTGATTATTCAGGCTAAGATGCTGTAATTCATTAATAAAATAACCGTTTTATTTAAAGAGGTTCGTAGTTTATTCTGTCGGCATACCTCCCTGTATTTTTATTTATGTCAGTAAATTTGGCTTATTTTTCCTGTCGTTTATTTTTTGAAATATTCAGTCATTAAGCGTAATGGAAACATCGGGTTGCACGTTGAGACTGGGGTACTATAATAAGCCCCTTATTACTTAAAAATATTTTTCACCAGACGACTTTGCCAACGTATTTTTTCGGCATCAGGAGGTTCTTATCACTTTTAACCAAAACGAAGCGATGATTGACGTCAACCCTGCTGAATATGAAGCCTGGTATAACGATTATGAGGCTGGCCCGGAATCGGCAGTTGAGCCACAGCCGGAGCCAATCCGCGGCCTGCCTGCGCCCGATATCCTCACGCCATCAGACCGCTATCAGGATCTGTTTGAAGCCGTGCAGATGTCGCGCATTTTTTCCGACAGTAAAACCTTCGCCGACTGTGCGCCAAAGTTTGAGCCAGAGCGTATTCTCTACCGCTATTATCTGGCCCGTGAGCGGGACGATTTCAACCTGCTGGAATTTGTGCTGGAAAACTTTGAGCTGCCGCACGTCCACGACAGCCGTTATGTCGCCGATCCGAACAACAGCATTGAGCAGCATATTGATGCGCTATGGCCGGTATTAACCCGCCAGCCGGAAAAGCACTGCGAATTTTCCTCACTGCTGCCACTGCCTAAACCCTACGTGGTGCCGGGCGGCCGTTTCGGTGAAACCTATTACTGGGACTCTTATTTCAGCATGCTGGGCTTTGCCTCCGCTGGCCGCTGTGATCTGATGCGGAATATGGCCGACAACTTTGCGTGGATGATCGATAAGTACGGCCATATCCCCAATGGTAACCGGACGTATTACCTCAGCCGTTCGCAGCCGCCGGTGTTTGCGATGATGGTCGAGCTGTTTGAAAAAAATGATATTCATGAAGCGCAGCACTATCTGCCGCAGCTGAAAAGTGAATACGAATTCTGGATGGACGGGCAGGGGGAGCTCTCCCCGAATCAGGCGTATCGCCACGTGGTCATGCTGCCAGACGGATCGGTGCTAAACCGCTACTGGGATGACCGCGACACGCCGCGTGACGAATCGTACCTGGAAGACGTGGAAACGGCACGCGACTCTGCGCGTCCGTCAAGCGAAGTGTACCGCGACCTGCGTGCCGGGGCTGCCTCCGGCTGGGACTTTACCTCCCGCTGGCTGGCCGAGCCTGGCCGGCTGGCGAGTATCCAGACCACCAGCATTGTGCCGATAGACCTGAATGCGTTCCTCTACAAGCTGGAAACCACCATTGCCCGCCTGTCGGCCAGCAAAGGTGAGCAGGAAGTTGCTGACCGCTTCCAGCAGCTGGCGCTGCGCCGCCGTGAGGTGGTCGACAAGTATCTGTGGGAAGAGGAAACTGGCCTGTACCGCGATTACAACTGGCGGGAAGGGGAAAAAGCCCTGTTCAGCGCTGCAGCGGTCACCCCGGTGTATGTCGGTATGGCCAGCCTGGATCAGGCCACGCGCACGGCAAAAGCCGTACGTGACTACCTTCTTGCGCCGGGCGGTATGCTCTGCACGATGGAAGTCACCGGCGAGCAGTGGGACAGCCCGAACGGCTGGGCACCGATGCAGTGGCTGGCGGTCAAAGGCTTTAACAGCTACGGCGATGAGCTGCTGGCGCAGGAGATCGCCCGGCGCTGGCTGAATACGGTCGACAGCACCTGGCAGCAGCACCATAAGCTGGTGGAAAAATATAACATCAGCGGCGATGCCGCCCTGCTCGGTGGTGGCGGGGAATATCCGCTGCAGGATGGTTTTGGCTGGACCAACGGCGTGACGCGCCGTCTGCTGGAAATGTACCCCTCGCGTTAATCCTCCAGGAGGTGGCCGCCCGGCCACCTCTGAGACCAGACTCCGCATTATAAAAATGGCTTATTAATCCCCGCCTGCCATAAGACAAAAGCCTTATTTCTCCATGAAAAATCATGCTATTACTTGATGCTAACCCGCATGATGATTCGGAGTACGTGAGATGAAAAAACTGACCCTGACCGCGCTGGCGTTGCTGGCGGGGTTTAGCGCTTCCGCCCTGGCGGCAGAAGAGCTGCGCTTCGGCGTTGACCCGACGTTTCCGCCGTTCGAATCCAAAGCCGCCGATGGCTCACTCCAGGGCTTTGATATTGATATGGGCAACGCTATCTGTCAGCAGATGCAGGTCAAATGCGTCTGGGTGCAGACCGGCTATGACGGCATCATCCCGGCCTTACACGCGCGTAAGTTTGATGCCATCCTCTCGGCGATGGCGATGACCGACAAGCGCCGCCAGCAGGTGGCGTTTACCGATATGCTCTATAACACCCCCAGCGCGCTGCTGACGCGTAAAGACAGCAAACTGCTGCCGGAGCTGGCCTCGCTGAAAGGCAAAACGATCGGCGTGGCGCAGGGCACGACCCAGGAGGGCTTTGCTCAGACCCTGTGGGGTAGCAAGGGCGTTCAGGTCGTGAGCTATCCCAACCAGTCAGAAATTTACCCGGACCTGGCGTCAGGCCGCCTGGATGCGACCTTTACCAATGCCGCTGCGGCGGAATCGGGCTTCCTGAAAACGCCGCAGGGCGCGGATTACCATATTGCCGGGAAACCGCTGTATGACCCGAAATACTTCGGTGAGGGCGTGGGTATTGGCCTGCGTAAAGACGACGGTGCCCGCATCGCCAGGATTAACGAGGCGATGGCGGAACTGCATAAAAACGGCACTTACGACAGGCTGGCGAAGCAATACTTCAGCTTTGATGTTTATCACCGCCCGGAGTAAGTCATGACGGAGATCACACTATCTGATTTTCAAACCCAGCGCGCCCGCTTTCTCGCGGCGGCTGGCAAGCGGGGTGGCGCGGTCACCTGCTATCCGCACCCGCTGAGCGGCCCGCAGGGCGAAGCGCTCTTCACCGATGTGGCGGTAATAGGGCGTGCCGATGCGCCGCAGGTGATGCTGGTGGTGTCCGGCACCCACGGCGTTGAGGGCTACTACGGTTCCGACAGCCAGATCGCCTGGCTGGAGGAGCTGGATGGCAGTACGCTGCCGCAGGATGTGGCGCTGGTGCTGGTCCATCTGATTAACCCGTGGGGCACGGCGCATCTGCGGCGGGTGAATGAAGACAATGCCGATCTGAATCGTAACTTCGTTGATTTTAGCGCTGAAGTGCCGCACAACGCCGCCTACCCGGCGCTGCACAGTCTTTACACCTGTCGCGATCTTGACGGGGTAGAGCGGGCAGAGGCCGATGTGCAGATGGCGCTGAAGTGTGCCGACATCGGCTGGAACGGCGTGAAGCGTATCGTAGAAGCCGGACAGTATCAGTTTGCCGATGGCATTTTCTATGGCGGCAGTCAGGCCAGCTGGTCACAGCAGATCCTGCGGCAGATTATCGCCAATCATCTGCAAATGGCGCGGCGAATGATCAGCTTTGACCTGCATACCGGGGCCGGTGCCTGGGGCCATCCGATGCTGCTGGCGATTGCCGAACGTGCTTACCCGGCGCTGGATGAGGCGAAACGCCTGTTTAGCGAATGGCTGACGGTGATTATTACCGGGGCCAGCAGCGAGAGTGATACCGGCGTGACGGCCACGGCCACGGGCTACCTGTCGCAGTTTATGCTGGACCAGCTGCCTGAAACCGACCTGATCCAGCTGGTGGTAGAGTGTGGAACGTATGACGGCCGCGAGATGCACCGCCGCGTGCGTGACGACCACTGGCTGCACCTCTACGGTGACCTGAACAGCGAACAGGCGCTGCGCGTGAAACAGCAGCTGTTTGAGGGCTTCTACCCGGCCGATCCGGACTGGCGGGCGCTGACGGCGCTGCGCACCCGGCAGGTTTTCCAGCGCGGCTGGGAGGCGCTACAGCAGTCGCTTTACAGGCGTCCGTAGAAGGTCATGCGGGCGCTTTCTGACAGCGCGACATCCGGCTGAGCATTGTACGCCAGCACCACCAGCATCCGGGTGATCTCCCCTTCCGTCGGCGTGACGCGGTGCAGGGCATTACGCCCGCGAAACAGCACCAGGTCCCCTGGCTCAATCGCCAGTTTTTCCACCGCACGCTCACCGTCCAGCACGGCTGCCACGCCGCTGTAGTTCATCTCACCTGCTTCGGCATTGCGCAGATGGCTGACGTATTCAAAAACACCGCCCGCGTGCGGCTTCTGGATCAGCAGCGTGATGGCGAACGACGAGTTATCAAAATGCCAGCCCAGCTCCTGGCCGGTGTGCGCGTAGTGCAGGTTGATTGACGACAGGCGGTCGGCGTAGGGAAACAGCTGCTGTTCATCCAGTACACCGCAGAGAAACGCTTTAAAGGTGGCTGAATCATACAGGGCGCGCAGGGCAGAGTCGGCGGGGATCTCTTCATCGGTAATACAGCCTTTCGATGAGATCACCTGACGGTTACGCGGATGGTCGGCGGCAAAAGCCGCGTCGGTTTTTTGCAGATAGACGTTGTGCCGGCTGCTGGCATAAAAGGCCAGATGCTGGTTGTCCTCGCCTTCCTGCTTAATGGCGGCCAGGGCGGCAGCGGTTAAAAAACCGCGCAGCACCAGGGCACCCTGCGCGGCAAGCGCCTGCTGACAGCGTGCAGTGTAAGCGGCATCGGTAATCGGGTGAGCACTCAGGTTCAGCAGCGAGGCAAGCGGGTTCATTCGGTTCTCACGGGCAGAAGGGCAGGTGATCCACTGTACGACGGCGTCCCTCCGTGCGCTACTGATTTTGCACGCTTTTTAACCATTGCACAGGCTAAAAAAGCACCGGGCGCTGCCGCCGGGTGCTTTTTTGATGTTCCGACCCTCTCGAGAGCGACAGGGAAGGTTTCCCGGTGGGAAGCGGCCGTTAAGGCGGCGTACTCAGTGCCACCAGATCGACCTGTGTCAGCAGCGATTTCAGCGGAGCGAACAGCGGCTGCGGCAGCGCAGCCGGATCGCACCAGTGCCAGCCCTCACACTTTTCCGGCTCACAGCGCTGCGGCGTGCCGCTGGCGTGATACGCCAGCATAAACAGCGTGACGTAATGCTGCTGTTCGGCCTGGAAAATATCGTTGGTAAACGGCCCGGCGATACAGTCGCCGGTCACCATGCCGCACTCTTCCAGCGCTTCACGTGCTGCACACTGCTGGGGGGTTTCCCCAAACTCCAGATGCCCGCCGGGGGCCGACCAGTCGCCGGCACCGTGGCTGCCCTGGCGTTTCCCCAGTAACAGCTTACCGTCACGGAAAATAAGAACGCCGACCCCAATACGTGGTGATGACATCATCTCTCTCTTATGACCGGATTAACGGAACAGTTTCTGCACGAATTCAGCATAGGCGGGCCGCCAGACATCCATCTCGTGGCCCAGCTTCGGCCAGGCGTGATAGTCAAACTTCACGCCTTTTTCCTCCAGGGTCTGCTTCAGCCCGGCGATATCTTTTCCGGTCACGATGTCATTTTCGCCCACCACCACGGTAAAGTTTTTCAGCTGATGGTTAATCTGCTGCGGTTTTTCCAGCTGCGCCGCCACCCGTGCGTCAGGGACGGTCGTGGTGCTGACGCCGCTCAGGGTCGCCAGCGCGCTGAAATAATCCAGGTGGCTGAGGCCGGACACCAGGGCCTGGTAACCCCCCTGTGACAGGCCCGCCAGAGCACGGCCCTCTGCATCATGACGCACGTTAAAGCGCTGGTTGATCAGCGGAATAATATCGTGGATCAGTTCGCGGTCGGCGGCCTGCGCATTACGTGGATAGAACAGTTTGCGGCGTTCCTGCGGCACATAGTCTTCCGGCGTGGTGGTGGCGGTATCGGTTTCCGTATCCGGGATCACCACCAGCATCGGCTTGATTTTGCCTTCCGCCAGCAGGTTATCCATCATTTCCGGCACGCGCCCCTGGTCGATGGCCGAACGCAGGCTGTCACCGAAGCCATGATAGAAGTAGAGCACTGGCAGCGGCGCGCCTTTACCGTCATAGCCCGGCGGCGTCCATACCGCCACCTGACGCTCCCGCTTCAGCTGCGGCGAGTGATAGGTCAGCGTGCGTACGTCACCGTGCGGCACGTTGCGCACATCGAGAATACTGCCCGGTACCAGGATCAGGCTGGTGTTCACCTGACGCTGCGGCTTGGCATACGCTGTTCCGGTATCAATACTGCGGAAACCATCGACGCTGAAGAAATATTCATACAGATTAGGGGCCTGTACCGCCGAGCGGAAGCTCCAGATGCCGCTGGCATCTTTCACCATCGGGTGTGACACGTAGCTTTCCGGCGTGGCCCCGGTAAACACCGAGACCTTTTTCGCCTGTGGTGCATACAGCCGGAAGGTAATGCTGCGATCCGCGTTCACCTGGGTTACGTACTGGTTTACCGGCCGGTCCTGGGGAGGGAAAGGCGGAAAATCAGCAGGCAGCGTGGCGGAAAAGGCCGGGAGCGTAGCGCCCAGCAACAGGCCGGACAGCAGCAGTGCAACAGCAGATTTCTTCATCGGTTACGTCCTTATCGGTTAAGCACATCAGGGGCAGATTACCACCAGACTTCGGCCTGTACGCCCAGCGAAAGCTGATCGTTTTTACTGTCCTGGAAGCGGTAATCTGACAGTCCGTTGTCCAGCACGTGCAGGTACGTGCCGTAGAAACGGATCTCCGGGCGCGAGTTAAGAATGCTGGTATCCACTTTCAGCGCGTGATACAGCGTGGTTTTATAGCCGGACTCTTTCAGCGTGTCACCTGACTGGGTTTTATTGCTCTGGGTAAACCAGCCCAGCTCCACACCGGTCTGATTATAGCTGTCCCAGATCCAGGCCGGGCGTACCACGGTACGCAGGCTCTCAAAATCACTGTGTGAACCACTCTCGTAGCTGTACACATCGTTACCGCGCGAGTAGACCAGCGCATTGGCCATGATGATCTTATCGCTCAGGTACATTTCACCCTGTGAGATGGCGCGGAATGCCGTGCCGTTGGTGTGGTCGCCATAATAGTACCCGTTGTAGCTGACATTGGAACTGGCCCCGTTGTAATTGGCAAAACTGCTGGCGAAAGAGTTGTTCCCGGCCTGCAGGCTGAAGTCGTTGAAACCCTTGTTGCTCAGCTGCTGCCGCACGATGGCCGTGGCCAGCCAGGCATCTTTCAGCGTGTAGAAGCGGTCACTGCCTTCATTGCTTTTCTGCTCATCCGTTTTATTGGCCATGGAATATTTACCCATCACCGTCAGGGTGGCGCTGTCCCACAGCGGCAGGTCTTTATAGCGTGCCTCGACGGAGTTGGTGTTCATCTGGGTCTTATTGTTGAGATCGCGCGAGTAAACGTCGATATCTTCACGCGTCAGTGACAGATCTACCTTACCCGGCCCGGCCGCCAGATTTTCGATGCCAATACCGCCGCCGACGTCCGTACGCACGCTTTTCCAGTCCAGCATCTGGATCTCATAGACCGGCAGGGTGTGTTTACCGACCCAGAAGTCCGCCTCTGGCGCGAAGGGCAGGAAGCCTTGGGTGGTCAGATAGATATCAGAAAATTGCAGCAGGTTTTCATTGCCGTTGTTATCACCAAACCAGCCGGAGCCGTACTGCTGACTGACGTTACCATCCAGTTTAACGATAGCTTCGGCACTTTTACCGTTCTGCTGATAGACCCGCTGCTTCAGCAGTAAGTCGAACCAGCCGCTGTGCTCGTTACCAAAGCGCCCGACGGAGCCGATCGCATAGGACTGCGGAGAGCCATTATTGCCGGTTGCCCAGCCGCTGCGCAGGTAGCCGGAATAGGTGAAGCCGATCTCATCTTTGACATACTGGCTGATCTCTTTCAGCGTGACTGGCTGGCTGCTTTCGCCAGCGGCTGAGGTGCTGGCCACCTCCACCGTTGAGCGGGCACTGACCGTGGCAGGCGTCGTGTCGGCCTCTGGCGTGCTGACCGCTGTCGCACGTTTTGCTATAGCCGGCTGTTCGTGCCGGGCTTTATATTCCTGAAATTCTGTTTGCGTGCGCTGCAACTCTTTTTCCAGCAATTCCAGCCGCTGCTCCAGCGTTAATTTAGCGGCAAGAAGAGGGGCCGGAAACAGAGCAGAAGTAATAAGAACGGCTATTATTGTTAATGACGATTTTTTCACTTTTTAGCTTCCCAGGTGTGGCATGATAAATAAAAGACATGCGGTTTCCCTGCCAGTCTTACCGCTAACGGGCATAAAATGGAGAGCGGGTGCGAATGCAGACGACGCTCTTTTAAATCAGAGGGTTATTTTTATCGTTTTATTTCTTTTCTCTTCATTCTCCTTATTCATTTCTGCGAAACACTTTTCTCAAAGCAAAAAAAAACCTGAATAGCTTTTCTTACCGCTTAATCAGGGTAAGAAAAACGCTTCAGGTTTTGCCTGTCACCAGTCGGCTGGTAAACAGTAACAATCCAGAGTGTCGGTTAACGAAAATTCACTTTGAAATATTTCGTAATAGAATGATTTTGTCTCAGTTGCCGACGCGGCTGCAATGATATTTTCATTCTCAGTTTACAATCTGTGATGAAACTAACACTTAGCCTTCACCGGCATGGCTATCCTCCCTGTGGGAACATCAACAGCACCTTTCAGGAGATCTGCAATGAGTCACCGTTTTATCAGCGAAGACCAGATCCGCGACCGTTTCTCTAAAGCGATGTCAGCGATGTATCAGAAGGAAGTTCCGCAATATGGCACGTTGCTGCAACTGGTGCGCGAGGTAAATCAGCAGGTACTGGCCAAAAGCCCGGATGCGCTGGATGCCGCACAGTGGCCGCAGGAGGTCAACCGCCTGAGCGTGGAGCGCCACGGCGCTATCCGCGTAGGGACGGCACAGGAGCTGTCGACCCTGCGTGAACTGTTTGCGGTGATGGGGATGTCCGCCGTGGGTTATTACGACCTTTCCACGGCCGGGGTGCCGGTACACTCCACCGCGTTCCGTCCGGTATCGGAGGCTTCATTACAGGTTAACCCGTTCCGGGTCTTTACCTCACTGCTGCGGCTGGAGCTGATTGAGGACCCGGCGCTGCGCGACAGGGTCAGTGAACTACTGGCCCGGCGCGATATTTTTACCCCCCGTCTGCGCGAACTGCTGGCTATCCACCAGCAGCAGGGGGGGCTGACGGATGAACAGGCGGACGAATTTGTGCGGGAGGCGCTGGACACCTTCCGCTGGCATCATCAGGCCTCGGTTGATCTCGGTACCTATAATGCGCTGCTGGCCCAGCATCGCCTGATTGCCGATGTGGCGTGCTTTCGCGGGCCGCATATCAACCATCTGACGCCGCGCACGCTGGATATCGATCGCGTACAGCAGCTGATGCCGGAGTATGGCATTACGCCGAAAGAGACCATTGAAGGGCCGCCGGCCAGGCGCTGCCCGATCCTGCTGCGTCAGACAAGCTTCAAGGCGCTGAATGAGGCGATCGATTTTACCGACCAGACGGCCGGCACACATACCGCGCGCTTTGGCGAAATTGAGCAGCGCGGCGTGGCGCTGACGCGCAAAGGGCGGGAGCTGTACGACCGGCTGCTGCGTGAGGCCTCGGCCGCGAAACACGGGGACAACACCAGTCACCAGCGCCACCTGAGCGCGGTGTTTGCTGCGTTCCCTGATGACGCTGACCAGCTGCGCCAGCAGCAGCTGGCGTTTTACCGTTACCGCCGCGATCCGCAGCACGCTATTACCCCAGGTGAGGATCTGGAGAGCCAGATCGCCCGGGGCGCGGTAATTGCCGAACCGATTATCTACGAAGATTTCCTGCCGGTCAGTGCGGCAGGTATTTTCCAGTCGAATCTGGGCGGCGACACGCAGCGGGTGAGCAGTGGAAACCCCAGCCAGGCAGCCTTTGAGCAGGCGCTCGGCTGCCCGGTCATTGATGAGTTTGCGCTGTATCAGCAGCGACAGCAGGACTCCCTCGATCGTCTGTTTCTGTAGAGGCTAAACTTCTGGTTCCGCAGGGGCTGACCTTTTGTTCCGGTCAGCCCGCCAGCGGTAGAATTCCCCGGTACGGGGCGGCCTTAACCCTCAAACGGCGCGCGACCGGTCAGCACGCGATCGATCACATTCAGCGCCCCTTCCTGGTTATTGCTCTCGGTATGATAACGTGCGACCTGCTTCACGGCAGGCTGCGCGTTGGCCATGGCAAAGCCAAATCCGGCCTGGGCAACCATCTCAATATCGTTGCCACTGTCGCCGATGGCGACCACTTCATGGTCGGCAATCTGCCACTGACGCTGGAGCAGGGACAGCCCGTGGGCCTTATGGACGCCGGGGATGATCAGGTCAACAAAGCCAAAGCCGCTGGATACCGGGGCGACGATACCATCCAGAGCATGGCCAATGTGCGCCATCAGCTCCGGGATCTTCTCATCGGCCAGGTTTAGCGAGAATTTGAAGATGGTGTCATCCAGCGCGGTAAAGTCGTCGCGCAGTTCCAGACGATGATAGTGCTTCGCCATCAGCGCCCGCAGCGAGTCGGGGGCGCTCTTAAGCATATAAGCACTGCGCGGCCCGCAGACCACGGTGTGGGCATAGGGGAGTGCGCTCAGCACCGTCAGCACTTTTTTCAGATGGTCATCGCTTAACTCACCGCAGAACAGTGTCCTGCCTGCGTCGACAATATTTGCGCCGTTTTCAGAGACAAAAGCAATCTCATCGCGGATGTCCGGGAAAAAGCTGATCAGCTGGTAGTACTGGTTGCCGCTGGCCACGACAAACTTAATGTTTTTTTCTTTAAGTTGCTGATATTGCGCTAAGAATCGCGCTTTGTTATAGGTTTTATGGTCATCGAGGAAGGTGCCGTCCATATCGACAGCAATCATTTTAATCATCAGGTCCCCTGAATAAAAAGTAAAAACAGGGCCCATCATCGTTGGAATCGGTGATGGAAAAAAGAGGCAGCTTTTGCACAGGGCTTCCCCTTTTAACGGCGTTACGCCAGTGCTACGGCCCGGCAGGCGGCGCGGACTGCGCCCGAAGCCCGGTTACTGGCGTGCAGTATGGCGGAAAATAGCCGTATGCGGAAAAACCGACCTGAAAAAGAGGCACTGTTTTCCGGGGCGGCGATTGTTATCTGTCGGCGGCTTACTTAATATGAAAATGAAACGTTACGAATGAAAGCCCCTGTGGCGACAGAAGGTCACGATGAAACAACGACACCGGCGAATTCTCGATCGGGTAGAAGAGAAAGGGAAGGTCAGTATTAACGAACTGGCGCAGATCGCCGGTGTGTCTGGCGTGACGATCCGTAAAGATCTGAATGCGCTGGAAAGCCTGCACTATCTCACCCGGGCGCATGGCTATGCGGTATCGCTTAACGATCTCTCCGAGCGCGTGAGCAGTAACTTCTCCACCAAAGAGGCGATGGCAAAACGGGCGCTGTCACTGCTGTCAGAAGGCGATACGCTGTTTATCGAAGCCGGCAGCAGCAATGCGCACTTTGCCAGGGAGATCGGTCGATCCGGCCTGGATGTGACCGTGGTGACACCCTGTGTGTACGTGGCCAACGAGCTGAAAAACTGCTATCAGGACGTGGTGCTCATCGGTGGCGTGCTGCAAAAACGCAGTGAGTGCCTGGTGGGACCGCTGACGCATCTGTGCATTAACAATATTAATTTCAACAAGGTCTTTATCGGCATTGACGGTTACAGCCCGGAGCAGGGGTTTACCGGGCGGGATGTTATGCGGGCGGAGAATATCCGGCTGGCCATTGAGAAGCGGGTAGAGAACTATGTGATTGCCGAGTCGGGTAAGTTTGGCAAGCTGTTCCCTTACAACGTGGCGAAACACAGCGATATTAATACCGTGATCACCGATGCCGGACTGCTGCTGACGATGGAAGATGCGCTACAGCAACAGGGGATCACGGTACTGAAAGCCTGATCCACGCCCTGGCCGCTTTCATCTGGCGGTTGTTTTGCTTCACAATCCCTCTTCGGGTGAAAGGCCTCTTTCACTCTTTATAACCCTGTCGGTGATTTTTTTATTATCTTTCTGTTTTATATGGTTTTTATTGCCTCGATTGGCATGTTTTCCCTGCGTGATTAAGCGTGATGACGATCAACTTTCAGCCGGGGGATCTCCATTATTGTTATGCGAAAGCAATGAATGTTTCATATGAAACACAGACAGGCCCTTTCCCGGAGAAAATGATGGAATTTTATTTAGATACGGCTGATGTCGCAGTAGTGAAACGCCTGGCCGCGGTGCTGCCGGTGAAAGGGGTGACCACCAACCCGAGTATTGTCGCGCGCAGCCAGCGGCCACTCAGCAGCGTGCTCCAGGAGCTGGTGTCGATTCTTCCTGCTGACGCGACCCTGTTTGCCCAGGTTCTGGCGCATGAGGCGGCGGCGATGGTGGATGAAGCCTTACAGCTGCGTGAAATTGTGCCCTCGCTGGTGGTCAAGGTGCCGGTGACCCATCAGGGCCTGACGGCAATAAAGGCCCTGACTCAACAGAATATCCCCACGCTGGGGACGGCGGTGTACGGTGCGGGGCAGGGGTTTTATGCCGCGCTGGCCGGTGCCGGCTATATCGCGCCTTACGTTAACCGGGTCGATGCCCAGGGCGGTGACGGCATTGCGCTGGTGCGTGAATTACAAACCCTGCTCGATCTGCATTGTCCGCACAGCAAAGTGCTGGCCGCCAGCTTCCGTACGCCGCGCCAGGTGCTGGACTGTATGCTCGCTGGCTGCCGGGCGATCACCGTCGATCCTGACGTCGCGGAGCTGTTCCTGCTCGATCCGGCAGTAGACAGCGCCCTGCAGCGCTTTGACCAGGACTGGTCACAGGCCTATGGCAATCTGACGCTGTCATAGCGCTGGATTTTCCAGCGTTCGCCCCATCTTTTACGTAAAGGATCCTTACCATTTGCCGATAAATTACGCTACCAACGTGATAACCGTAGAGGGCTTTATGGGTGTGATCAGTGGAGTAACCGACAGCGTGGCAGGGAGATATGTTGCCACTACCGCAGGTGCCGCCAGCGCTGCGCCTGCAACAGAAAGCATTACCGGGAAAACCTTGCCCGCCAGCGTGGTGGCGATCTCCCCGGAGGGCCGCGCGCGGCTGGCGCAGGCGACGGCCGAACCGCTGACGGCGGAGCAGCAGGAAGACAATCTGAAGGATCTGCATGCCGGTAAATCCTCCAGCCAGACGGCGGTGATTAACCTTGGCTATGACCTGTTTAATGACCCGCAAACCAACTGGGATGCCCGCACCTTCACCCCCCTGCTGGGTATGACCCGCGATAATACTCAGGCCAGCATGGATAAGTTTGCCGCTGACCTGCATGAGGTATTAGCCCAGGGCCAGATGGGTCGTAATCAGTACGACAATTCCGATACCTCCGAAGCGATGGCGCTGTCGCTAACTCAGGCCAAACTGCATAAGCTGGTGGAAAAATATGTTGCCCCGGATCAGCAGCAGCAGGCCACAAAGATTGTCGACGGGATGACTGAGGGGAAAATTGCCGATCGTGAAGAACGCACCCTGCTGTCAGCCCAGGGGATGCTGGATATTGCCAGGCAGTACGGCACTGGTACCATGCAGTCTGAAGCACGCCAATACCTTGAGCAGGTGAAAAGCGGGACCGCCCGGCCGCAGGTTGAACTGACCACGATGCTGGCGGCAACGAAACTGAGCAGCAATATGGCCGAAACCTTCAGTGCGTTTGCCCGGGTGATTAATGCCACGCCGAATCCTGATAATAAGGCACAGTCCTCTATCGACGGGGCCCTGAAGCAGCTGGATGTTTATCGCCAGCAGTGGGATGACTTTATGAAAAAGCTGGCGGAATAACCCCTCAGCCCATCAGGGGCGACCTGTTTCAGGTCGCCCCGTGCCGATGACGGCAGATCCAGGCTCAGGCCTGTGCCAGCCGGATACGGCGGGCATACATTCTCACCACAAAGCTCAGGGCACCGGCCAGCGTCAGCAGGGCAACCACCCCCGGCCATCCGGCTTTTTCCAGGATCAGACTGCCCAGCGCGGAACCGATCGCCATGCCGATAAATACCCCGGTAAACATTAACGCATTCAGGCGGCTGCGGGCGGCAGGTTCGAGGCCGAAGATCAGCGTCTGGTGGGACACCAGCGTGGCCTGTACCCCAAAATCAAAACCAACCGCCGAGATAACAATCAGCGCCAGCTGGGCGGGCACCGGCAGCAGCGGCAGGAAAAACAGCGCGGCGAAAGAGAGCGTGGCCAGCGCGGTGCTGAACTGTGTCACCAGCGCCGGGCCGCGACGGTCGGCCATCATCCCTGCCAGCGGAGCGGCCATAGCGCCTGCTGCACCGGCCAGACCAAAGGCGCCCGCCGTGGCGCTGCCGAGGCCATAACGGGTGTGCAGCATCACCGCCAGGGTTGACCAGAAAGCACTGAATCCGACGGAAAGCAGCCCCTGTGCCAGTGTGGCGCGGCGCAGTTCGCCGTGGTGCAGCCACAGGTGACGCATTGATGCCAGCAGCGCCGGGTAGCCCAGCGTGGTGCTGGGGGCGATTTGCGGCAGGCGACGCCACAGAACCAGCGTAATCAGCAGTACCATCACGGCGGCGAGTACAAACATCACCCGCCAGCCGAAATACTGCGCCACCAGCCCGCTCACCACCCTTGACAGCAAAATACCCAGCAGCAGTCCGGTCATCACCGTGCCCACGGTTTTGCCCCGCTGGGCCTCCGGGGACAGGCTGGCGGAGGCCGGAACAATGTCCTGCGCCATCGTCGCCGTGATGCCAATCGCCAGGCTGGCAGCCAGCAGCACCATCATGTTGCCTGCGGCCGCACTGAGTAGCAGCGCCAGCGTCAGCAGCACGCCTTTAATCGTAATAATGGTGCGCCGGTCGTGGCGATCCCCCAGCGGGGCGAGCAGTAAAATGCCGAGCGCATAGCCCATCTGGGTCAGCGTGGGCACCAGACCGCTGGTTGTCACGCTGGCATGAAGCTCGCTGGACAAAATTTCCAGCATCGGCTGGCTGTAGTAGATCGACGCCACGCTGAAGCCAGCGCCGCTGGCCAGCATCAGTACGGTGGGGCCTGACAGCGGCTGGGGTGAAGAAGAAGGTTGGGTCGACATGGTCAGCACCTGTGTGTCTGTGAAGTTGACGCTATTATTATGCGTTAGCAGGCGCAGCGGTAGTCGCCTGCCTGGTAGAACTGTTATACGATAGGCGTATGAACACATCACAATTTCCCGGCGTTGACCGTATAGAACTGATGCAGACCTTTGTGCGCATCGTGGAAGCTGGCAATCTGTCGGCCGCCGCTGCACGGCTGGGCACCAGTCAGCCCACCGTCAGCCGCCGCCTGCAAACCCTGGAGAAGCTGCTGGGCCTGAAGCTGGTGCAGCGTACCACCCATGTGATGAAGCTGACGGAGGACGGCCAGCGCTGCTATGCCCACGCCAGGACACTGCTGGAAAGCTGGCAGGGGATAGAGGACGACCTGCGCGGCGTCACCGAGGAGCCGCAGGGGGTGCTGAGGGTGCTGGCTCCGCACGCCTTCGGGCAGGATCAGATGATTGTGCCGTTGCAGCACTATTTACAGCGCTACCCCCGGATGACCGTGGAGTGGATGCTGAGTGACCGCCACCCGGAGTTTATTGCCGAGGGTATCGACTGCGCGGTGCACGTCGGCCCGGTCACCGAACCGTCGGTGGTAGCCCAGCTGGTGGCTGAAGTGCCGCGCATTGTCATTGGTTCCCCTGCGCTCCTGGCGACGGATGCGGTACCGCAGCATCCGCAACAGCTCCAGAGCCTGCCGTGGCTGGCCCTTAGCACCTTCTATCGTCACAGCGTCTCGCTGACGCACCTTCCTGGTGGAGAAAACCAGCGTTTTGATATCCAGCCGCGGCTGCTGACCGACAGCCTGTACGCACTGCGCAATGCGGTGCTGGCGGGGATGGGGGTGGGGATTGCGTCATCATGGGTAGTGCAGGAGGATATTGCGCGCGGAACGTTACTGCACCTTGCGCCGCAGTGGCAGGCCGCCGCACTGCCGGTGTATCTGGTCTATCCCCACGCCCGCTACTATCCTGCGCGTCTGCGGATGTTTCTGACCATGATGCGTGAGGCGATGCCGGTACTGACGGGGACGCAGCACCCGCTGCGTTGAATAAAAAAAGGCACTCCCGCAGAGAGAGTGCCTGCAATGAGCGGGGCTCAGAAGCTGTAGCTGATGCCCGCCTGCCAGGTGCGGTCACGGCCGATCCAGCAGTTCGTGGTGTCGTAGCAGGTGAAGGTTTCTTTATTGGTCAGGTTCTGCGCGCTGGCTTTCAGCGTCACCCCGGCCAGCTGCGGAGAGACCGCCGCCATATTGTAAGACACCGCCATATCCCACAGCGTGGTACCGCCCAGCTTGCCCTGATCGTTGGCCAGGGCAATTTCCATCGGGCCGACGTAGCGCGCCCCGGCACCAACAGTCAGGCCGCGCACTGCGCCGTTGTCGAAGGTGTAGTCCCCCCACAGATTAAAGCTGTTCTCCGCCACCTGGGTCGGGCGTTTCCCCTGGTACTTATCATCTTCGGTATTCAGCGCGTGCGTATAGGCGTAGTTGGCGATCAGGCTGATATTGTCGGTCGGACGGCTGATCACCGACAGCTCTGCCCCTTTTGACTCCACTTCACCGGTCTGGCGATAGTTCAGGAAGCTGAGATCGGAGGTGAGCACGTTTTTCTGCCGGATATTAAATACCGAGGCGGTCACCGTGGTGGCGTAGTCGGCCAGCAGGTATTTCACCCCGCCTTCCAGCTGACGGCTGGTGGTCGGTTTAGCGGAGGTCAGGTTGCCCGTGGGTGAAACCGGTTTGAAGCCTTCGGAGTAGCTGATAAACGGCGCAATGCCGTTATCAAAGGTGTAGAGCGCGCCGAGGCGTTTGGTCAGGCGGTGCTGCGCCACCCACTCTTTTTGATTATTACCGAGGTAGTCGGTGTTGGTGGATCGGTAGTCATCGTAGCGCAACCCGGCGATCAGGCTCAGATTGCCGTACTCCACCTGGTCCTGGAAGTAGTAGCCGGTCTGGTTGAAGCTCAGGCGGTTAAGCTGGGCGGTATACAGGCCCAGCGCCGACTCACTGACCTGGTTGTAGTCCGGATTGCTGAGATCAAAGCCCGGTGTGCGGGTGGCGTACTGATAGTTGAAGTGAGAATCCATCCGCTGATAGTCCACGCCCGCCAGCAGGTGATGTTGCCAGTCACCCAGATCCCACTGCTTCGTCACCTGGTTATCGATATTGAAGCTTTTCAGGTCTTCATCGGTGGTGTAGGCAAACCGATCCAGCTGGCTGTTACTGACGGCCGGATTGGTCAGACCCGAGGCATAAATACTGCGCTGGTGGGTATCAACGTCAAAGTAGCGCGCCTTCTGCGCCACGCCCCAGCCGTTATCGAACTGATGCTCAAAGCTGTAACCCAGCATCCACTGGCGCTGTTTAAAGCCGCTCCAGCGGTCGCCTGCATAAGTGCGGCGCGAAGCGTCTGACGAGGTCAGCGCGGCCAGCGGCAGAGGGTCAGACGGCGTCAGGCTGGGGATGTCCTGGTACTGCGCGTCGATCGTCAGGCGGGTTTTATCCGACGGCTGCCAGGTGAGTGACGGGGCCACCAGATAGTTTTCACTGTGAGTGGTGCGCGGCTGATCGTCCCCGGCGCTGGCTTTACCAATAAAGCGATAACTCCAGTCGCTGTCGGCAATCGCGCCGGTGCTGTCGATATAGCCTTCGCGCAGCTTGCGGTTGCCACTGTTAAACCCGACTTCGGTTTTCTGCTCTTTCTCCGGCTTTTTACTCTGAATATTCACCAGGCCACCCGGCGACCCGTTGCCGTACAGCACCGAGGCCGGGCCTTTCAAGATATCCACATGGTCGATCAGAATCGGATCGATACTGGCTTTGGTGTTACCCGTGACGTTATACGGCAGCTGTAAGCCGTCATAGAAGGTGTTATCCACCGTGAAACCGCGGATTTTATACTCGCTCATATACGAGGTGGCACCGCGGGTTTCGGTGGACACGCCGGGGGCATAGCGCAGAATTTCATTCAGCGAGCTGGCGTGACGCGCGGCAATCTCCTTGCTGCTGACGGTATTGATCACCTGAGGCGTTTTGCTTTCCGGCACCGCCGACTTGGTGGCGCTGTTGGTATAGGCGGGCAGGGCGGCGGCGCCAGAATCTGAGGCGCTGACCACCAGTGTTTTTTCATCGCTGGCTGCCGCGTGGGCAAAGGCGGTGCAGGTGCTGGCGATCAGCACGGCGAGCATGCAGGGCTTAGTGGTGAACATGGGTTTAGATGCCAATGAGAATGTGAAAGATAACGACAATTATTATCATTGGTTGTCACTATGCAATAACTTCCGACAAAAATTTCCCAATAATAAAAAACGCGCTGACCATGAGGCCAGCGCGTTAAGGGAAAAGGGCGTACCGGGCGGAGAGTTTACTGCAGATCGACCGTCAGTTCCGGGGCACCAAAGCCGATCACCGTGGCGTGGGACGCCGAAAAATAGTCACGCCAGAACGCTTCCAGCTGCTGCATAATTTTTCCTGAACGGTAGTTATTTTTCGCCTCGCTGTCGATCAGCCCGGCCCCCGCAATGTAGATCCTGCTGCCGGCAAAATCGGCCAGCAGATGCTGTTTGCTGACGCGCTGCATCTCTTTTTCCGGCACCAGCAGGCGGATCTGATTATTGCTGTAGAAGCTGCCGAAATCGCTGTTTTCCAGCATATCCGACACCAGCAGAACGGTTTTCGCCTGCGCCGGCTCTGCCTTCAGATCGTCACTGATTCGCTTCAGGCTGTCCATGATCTCGCTTTTAGCAATATTATCGCCCTGCTCCGCGAAGGCACCTGCCAGCTTTTTGCCAATCGTCTGCTCAAAAAACTGTTTCTGCTGTGTCAGGCAGCCATCCAGAGATTTCAGGCTGTCCATGCCGAGGCTGTTGCGCGCTTTCTGATCGGTGAACGGGCCTTCCAGCTTGCCGTCGAAGGTGCGCTTCATGTAGTTGTCCTGCAGCAGAGCAGAGAACTGATACAGGATGATGTGGTCGCCAGGCTGGGCGAAGCGCAGCACCTGCTGCCAGATCGACTTTTTCAGTTCGGTCGGCACTTTCACCGTCTGGTCGACAATAATCACCAGCTCGCGCCCGCTGGCGGGCGGACGTTCGGCGTCGAGCCTGGCGTAGCTGTAGCAGCTCGGAATATCGTTACGTTCGGCAGCGTACAGCGTCGTGCTCATGCCCAGCAGGATCAGCGCGATAAGGGCTTTCATGCCGTTCCTCCCTGACGTGCCTTATTCAGCAGGGCCTGCACCTGCTGGCGCTTTTGCAGCGCGGGGAGGGCTAATCCCTGATCGTCGGCAATCAGCTGCAGTTCATCGGCGCTGAACGAGGTGAGATCGCCCAGAGCATGAATGCGCTGCTTCTCCTCCGCGTCATCGGCCAGGGGGGCCGCCGGAGCCGGGGCCGTCACCGGCGCGGCAGCCGGTGCGATGGCGGCGGCTGCGACAGGCTCCGGGACGACCGCCGGGGCGACTGCAGTCGGCTGAGGCACAGGAACCGCCTGAGTCACGGCCACAGGCGGCGCTGCAGGGGCGGGCTGAGGCGCGGCATACTCCTGCATCTGGAGCTGCTGTTCGGCATCCAGCCGCGCTTTATCACGCACTTTGCCGCTGGCATAGTCCTGGAAGGTGGGCAGGGTATTCAGCGCTTCGCTCTGGCTGTTGGTGCGCTTCATCATCAGGCGATTTTGCAGCGAGGTCAGTTTCTCCTGGGCGTCGCGCTCTACGCGTTCGCGGCGCATCGCATGCCAGGTGGCAAACTCTTCTGAGCCGCTGAAGTTACCGATATATTTTGAGGCCGCTTTAGACTCAATGCCGGCAAAGGAGCGGAACAGGCCCACCAGAATACCGATCAGCTGAACGCCGACGAAAATCACCGACAGAATAATAAAGGTCAGCTTGGAGGCAAACACGCGGTTATCGCTGATCTCGTGCGCGGCCTGACGGTCGGCACGGGCATTGTCTTCTACAGCCGCCGCAGGCAGGTCAAACGGCGACCCGGAGGCCGCTGCCGTCTGCTGGCTGAATGGCGAGCCGTTCACGGCCTGCGTATCAATAGAGTCAATGGTGGCGGCACGAACAAAGTAAGCACCGACCGCAAAGAACAGGATCAGCGCCAGGGCAATGCCGGTAGCCCAGTACTGCGGCTTCACCTGGGCGTTGTGGGTCACGCGGTTCAGCATCTGCAGATAGTTCGGGTCGTTATCGTCCAGGCGCGTGGTTTCCAGCGAGATCTGCGTATTTTTGCTCAGGCCTTTGGCCGTCCCGCCGTGGCGCGCTTCGGCATACCAGTAGCGGATCTTTTTCAGCAGGGTGTTTTTATGCAGTTCAGAGCCCATCAGGTGGGTTGCCGGCACCAGCACCACACCGATCAGTACCGAAATCACGATGGCAGAAAACTCCGCCTGGTTGGCAGAAATATTGTTCGCGATAAACGGTGACAGTACTAAGGCAAAAATAAAGGCTTCCAGCAGGACGAGGGCCACGCTGACGCACCACAGAATAATGCCGGTCGGCTTACGGCCGCGCTCGTCGACTTTATTCAGGTAGTTGACGCAGCGCAGATAGAAGTCAGCGTCCAGGTTAGAGGTTTTGTAATACTGCCAGTACTTGGCGCAGATCGCCTCTTCTGCCGGGTACCAGGCCAGGCCCCCCGTGCCACGGCGACGCGGCTCATGGCTGCGCGACAGGCGGGTAATATAGCCAAACAGCGGCAGGCTGCTCATCAGGTTCAGGAAGAAATAGCTCACCTGATCCCACCAGCGGATGAAAATGATGATCAGCGCCATCAACCCGACCAGCGGCCAAAAAATATAACGATATAAAGAGATCGCTTCGGCAATACTTTGCAGAAATTCCATTAACTGTTCCTGAATTTAAAGGCCAACGGGGGCGTAAGACGCCTGGTATGGGCTGTGATGATTGCTGTAAAAGAGTTGTCCCTGCTGCGCTTTCTTCGATTCTTTCGGTACCAGAAGATCGATACAGGAGAGCGCCTGCTGTTGCGCATTTTGCAGATAAACGCGATACAGGATGCTGTCTTCCCCCTCCCACGCGTTGGCGACGGCGGCAAGCGGGGCATCGGCTTTGCGGTTATGCCGGGTCTGATAATCGCGGGTGATATACACCTTCGGATTTTCCGTGACCGTGGCGTTATCACTCAGTACCCGTACCGGAGAGAGGGTCACCAAATGACCGTTAACCAGCCCGGCCCATGCGCGGCCATTCATGCCCGGCAGGTATTTTTTCGTTTCGCTGGTCTCGACTGTGCGGCCGCTGGCCAGGTTTTTCGCCTGACCACCAATGCGGGCGTTATCGCTGTAACAGCTTTTCATCACGCCGCCCGCATGGGCTTCTGAAATCAGGCTAAAGCCACTGCTGCGGGGTTTCAGGCTGGCGGCCAGTGAAGCGGTACTGCTGCTGACCGGCTGGCCACCAAAGTCCACGATCGCCGCCGGGCCGGAGGTGCCGGGCCGTGAGGCGGTGGTCGCAGGTGCTGTTGCTCTGACACTCCCGGTGTCGGTGGCCGCCGGTGGCGTGCGGGGGGCGCTGCTGACGGCAGGGGCGGTTTTTGCCGGTCTGCTACGGGCAGGCGCGCGCGTACTGGCCGGTTTGGCGCTTTCGCTGGCAGTGCCGTAGCGCAGATAGGCGAGGTTGCTGCCTTCCTGTTCCAGACGCTGTTTTAACAGGGCTTCACTGGCCAGGGCGGCTATCTCTACGCGGCGGTTGGCAGCGCGACCCTCGCTGGTATCATTGTCTGCGACCGGACGTGAAGAGCCTGCGCCCTGGAAATAGAGGTTTTTACCGCTCAGGCCGGCCTGTTCCAGCACCCGGCCGACGTTCTGCGCCCGCTGTTCAGACAGGCGCTGGTTAAGCTGCGGATTACCGGTGGCATCGGTATGGCCTACTACCAGGATCACCCCTCCCTGATCGCCCTCTTTCATTGCAGCCGCCAGTTTTTTAACCTGACGCAGACCATCAGAGGAGAGCTGTGCGCTGTTGGTGTCGAACATGCCTTTGTCCTGCACCTGTGCCACCAGGCCGACGGCCTGTTTGCTGCTTTTCGCCTGCGCTTCCAGCGTCCGGGTCTGGATGGCGATATGCTCTTCCGCAGCAATTTTGGCCAGTGCTTTTTCACGATTCTGCCAGATATTCCCGGCCGCACAGCCAGCCACACCGCCAATTAATCCGCCAGCGAGGGCTTTTTTGGCATCACCGGTGAGCAGATAGGTTAACCCGCCCCCCAGCGCCGCGCCGCCAACGCAGCCGATCGCGGTACCGTAGTCCTGACCGGCCTGATGCATCGTGGCACAGCTGGACGTCAGCGTTACCACGGCCGCCACCAGGCTGATTTTCCTTAATGGATACTGTCTCATTTCACCCCGTTCTCCTGCCTGAGAATAAAAACTGTCCGCTTTTTCATTATGAAAGAACGTCTTTAATAAAAAGTGGATCTGATTTTCTTGTTGTCAGTGCTGATAATTCAGAAATTTGTCTTAAGTTAGTCTGTTATACGACCTGTGCCTTTATACAAACGAATAGCTGCCCGGATAAACGAAATTATCAGGAGAATGGCATAGGTATCGGGTAGTTAGGGAAATCTGTAAAAATCCTTCATGCCCTGACGATATTATTGTAAGAGGGTGATGAAGGCGGCAAATAGTAGAACATTTAAACTCAGGCGGTCAATAAGTCGGGCGGGTAAACCGGTGATCGTTGTTATTAACGCCGGCCTGGCTTCGGGTGTTATATTTCGCCTCTTCTTTTCATTTATTCAGGTTCAGGGAACGATGACCTCTTCTTACGCCCGTCTTCTTTTATGTTCACTGCTCTTCGCCGGCACAAGCCACGCGGATGTGTCAGTTCACTCGCCGACGGGGGGGACTCTGACATTTTCTCAGAAAACAGCGGGGGAACATTACGCCACTGCGATGTGGGGTAAAATGGTGTTCTCGAATCGTCATGGTCAGGCTGACCTTACGCAGCCTGACCGTATCTATGAGAGCACGTCGCCTGTGTCTCCCTCCGGGCGCTATCTGGTGGTCAACAGCCTTTCCGGCGGTGATCTGGTGCAGGAAGATGGTTCGGTAGCCTATACCGACCGGGCCTATTGCAGCGTGGTGGATATGCGCAACGGCTGTATTACCAGTGACTGGTCGGGTGAAGCCTGTGGTTACACCTGGGTCGGGAAGGAAGATCGTCTGGCAAGCTCTGCCAGGCCTGACGCCGAAACCTTCGACTTCCTGTCCCAGCGGCCTACTGTGAAAGCGGCAGCATCGGATTTCGCCCTGCTGGAAGCCAGTCGCGTAAGTAACCTTTTGCGCTGTGATGCCCCGGGGAAAGAAAATATCAATGACTATCAGCGGCTGGCTAACGCTAACCCGGCAGCGGCAGGAATGATTAACCGTTATCTGCTGCGGTATGTAACCCGTACTGAGACTACTGCAACGGTGAAATCGCGATCGGTTCTGTTCACGGAGGCGGAGGATCACAGTAAGACCCGGGGGTATCTGGTGTCAGGCGATCGCGTCAGGATCATCCAGCGTACATCTGGCGGGCAATGGGTGAATATAGGCTATGTGAATGCAAAAGGCTCCCCGCTGATTGCCTGGGTAAAAACCGAAACGCTCGACTTTTAGCGTGTTTATTCACCAAAAGATTCCTGTTAATTCCGGGAATTGCTGCCACCCCCTTTTTGCCCCCTGAACACTGTTTTTACAGGCTTTTTTCAGGCAGTTCGGGTGCCGCAAGGGATCGGCTGCGGGTGCGAAAATGTTGCTCTTTCTCCTCCCTGCTGTGCCTCTCATCAGATCACTTTGATGGGCGCTTCCCATAAGTTTTCTTTACTACTGTTTATAATAAGCCGTTACTTTAACGTTATTGCACTGACCCTGTGCCCCCGCCTGTCGCCATGAAACGTCTTTTTTTGTTAAATAAAATCGAAACAGTTAAATCATTTTATTCAGCAACTTAACTTAAATTACAAGAAAATTCCTATATAAATCAGCGCAAAAGATCCGATTTAAACGCTTGCTCCCTGTAAAAAGATTACTTTATAGTCACCTGTGCCCACACAAGGAACGTGTGTTTATCACGCTTTCCTTGCCCATTTTTTACAGGAAAAAATATGAGCAACTCTTATCAGAACGAGATTCCAAAAGCGCGCGTTAATATCCGGCTGGATCTGCACACCGGCGGGGCGCAGAAAAAAATGGAGCTGCCGTTAAAGCTGCTGGTTGCTGGCGATTTCAGCAACGGCCAGGAGCAGCGTGCGCTGTCCGAACGGGAAAAAGTCAACGTCAACAAAAACAACTTCGACAGCGTGCTGGCGGACTTCTCCCCGGCGCTCAACATCTCGGTTGAAAACACCCTGGCCGGCGACGGCAGCGAAGAGAGCGTCAGGCTCACCTTCCGCGACATGAAGGACTTCTCCCCGGAGCAGGTCGCCCGCCAGATCCCCCAGCTCAAAGCCATGCTGGCGATGCGTAACCTGCTGCGCGACCTGAAAGCCAACCTGCTGGATAACGTTACCTTCCGCAAAGAGCTGGAAACTATCCTGAAAAACCCCGCTCTGAGCGACGAACTGCGCAGCGAGCTGTCTGCCCTGGCGCCTGAAAAAGCCTGATCCCCCCCCTCACGGAATGATAGAGAGAAAATGCTGATGTCTGTGCAAAATGAAACCTCCTCCACCGGTGGTACCACCGTGCTGGATCGCCCCGCTGTGGGCGGTGTTTACGCCTCCCTGTTTGAAAAAATCAATCTCAGCCCGGTGACGCACCTCAGCGAACTGGATAGCTGGCAGGACAGCCAGGCGATGTCCGATGCCAGCGCCGGCGAGCGCGTCACCGCCGCAATGAAGGTGCTGGTGGAGTGCCTGAGCCAGTCGGGCACCCGGATTGAAAAACTGGATAAAACCCTGCTGGACCACCATATCGCCCGCCTGGACGGGCAGATCAGCCGCCAGCTCGATGCGGTGATGCACCACGAGGCGTTCCAGCAGGTGGAATCCCTGTGGCGCGGCCTGAAGTCGCTGGTGGACAAAACCGACTTCCGCCAGAACGTGAAAATCGAAGTGCTGGACCTGTCCAAGGACGATCTGCGCCAGGACTTCGAAGACGCGCCGGAAATTATTCAGAGCGGCCTCTACGCCCACACTTACATCGCCGAGTATGACACCCCGGGCGGCGAGCCGATTGGCGCGCTGATCTCGTCTTACGAGTTCGATGCCTCGGCCCAGGACGTGGCGCTGCTGCGCAACATCTCCAAAGTCGCTGCTTCCGCGCATATGCCGTTTATCGGCTCCGCCGGTCCGCAGTTCTTCCTGAAGGACAACATGGAAGACGTGGCGGCGATCAAAGATATCGGCAACTATTTCGACCGCGCCGAATACATCAAGTGGAAGTCATTCCGCGACACCGACGACTCGCGCTATATCGGGCTGGTGATGCCGCGCGTGCTCGGCCGCCTGCCGTACGGCCCGGACACCGTGCCGGTACGCAGCTTTAACTACGTGGAAGAGGTGAAAGGCCCGGAGCACGATAAGTACCTGTGGACTAATGCCTCGTTTGCCTTCGCCGCCAACATGGTGAAAAGCTTTATCAACAACGGCTGGTGCGTGCAGATCCGAGGCCCGCAGGCGGGCGGTGCAGTGCAGGATCTGCCGATCCATCTGTACGACCTCGGCACCGGCAACCAGGTGAAGATCCCGTCTGAAGTGATGATCCCGGAAACCCGCGAGTTTGAGTTCGCCAACCTCGGCTTTATCCCGCTGTCGTACTACAAAAACCGCGACTACTCGTGCTTCTTCTCCGCCAACTCGACGCAGAAGCCGGCGCTGTACGACACCGCCGACGCCACGGCGAACAGCCGCATCAATGCGCGCCTGCCGTACATCTTCCTGCTGTCGCGCATTGCGCACTACCTGAAGCTGATCCAGCGTGAAAACATCGGTACCACCAAGGATCGCCGCCTGCTGGAGCTGGAGCTGAACACCTGGGTGCGCGGGCTGGTGACGGAAATGACCGATCCGGGCGACGAGCTGCAGGCGTCGCACCCGCTGCGCGATGCGAAAGTGATCGTGGAGGATATCGAAGACAACCCGGGGTTCTTCCGCGTGAAGCTGTACGCCATTCCGCACTTCCAGGTGGAAGGGATGGACATCAATCTGTCTCTGGTTTCCCAGATGCCGAAAGCTAAAGCGTAAGGCGGGTTGTCAGGGATGAAAATCTATCGTCCGTTATGGAACGAGGGGGCGTTGCTGTCTCCTCAGCAGTTCCAGCAGCAGGCCCGCTGGGAGGCGCACGTCGCCGACATGGTCGCCCGGATGGGTATTTCTCATCCCTGGGGCGTGGTTGCGGCAGAGTTTGACGATGCCGCACTGGCGCTCTTGCGTCTGAACGCCACCCGTCTGGTGGTGCGCTTTCAGGACGGTACTCTTATTGATACCGACCTGGCGGACAGGCTTCCTCCGGTCTGTGATTTATCTGTTGCAGCGGGCAGTGAGCCTGTTGATGTGGTTGTCGCGCTGCCGCTGCTGAGCGCCAGTGGTGGCAACCTCGATAATGGGCAGGACAGTGAGCGCCCGCGTCGCTGGAAAGCTGAACGTGTGGTGGTGCAGGAACTGGCCGGGCATGAACGCGGGGAACTCGCGATTCTGCGTCATGCGCTGACCCTGCGTCTGTCCAGCCAGGAAAACACAGCATACCTGACCTGTCCGGTGGCCCGTCTGGTTCGTAATGCCCAGGGGCAGTGGAGCCGGGACCCGGCTTTCATCCCGCCGATGCTTTCTGTTGCTGCCAGCCCGTGGCTTGCCACCGAACTGGGTGACTTGCTGGTTCGTCTGCAGACCCGCCGACGTCGCCTGATGGCCATGCGTCGTGAGAGCAATGAGCGGATGGCAGATTTTGCCGTCGCGGATGTCTCCCTGTTCTGGCTGCTCAATGCCCTGAACAGCGCCGGGCCGGTGCTGACGGAGCTGCTGCAGACACCGGAGCGTCACCCGGAGCTGCTGTATCGCGAACTGACACGTCTGGCCGGCAGTCTGCTGACTTTCTCTCTTGAACACGACGCAGGGGATATTCCTGCTTATCAGCATGATGCACCGGAGCGGGTATTTCCGCCGTTGCTGGCACTGCTCGATAAGCTGCTGGAAGCGAGCCTGCCGTCACGGGTGGTGAGTATCCACCTGGAGCATCAGGATCAGATCTGGAAAGGTGCTCTGCACGATGCTCGCCTGCGCGAGGGGGCGGATTTCTACCTTTCCGTACGCTCCTCCATGCCGAACCATGAACTTCAGACAAAATTCCCGCAGCTGTGTAAAGCGGGCAGCTTTGATGATGTTTCGGATGTGGTGAATGTGGCTCTGAGCGGGATAGTTATCAAGCCGCTGACCCATGTGCCGGCCGCTATCCCGTTACGCCTCGAGAACCAGTATTTCTCGCTGGATCTGAGTAGTGAGGCGGCACGGGCGATGCTGGAAGCGGGAAGCTGCACCTTCTATACCCCGCGCTCACTGGGGGATGTGGATCTTGAACTCTTTGCGGTGCTGCGCACATGAATACATCAGAAATGAGTCAAATTGAGCGTATTTTCTACCCCGGCTGGTTGATGGTCAGCCAGCTGCGGGGCGGACAGGAGGTCCGTGACGGGGAAGGGCTCTACCGTCGGGCCTGTCGTCTGGTGCTGGAGGCGAAAGCCGCGCTGAAGGAGGCGGGCTACAGCGATATCAGCCGTGATCACATGGTCTATGCGCTGTGTGCCCTGCTTGATGAGAGCGTGCTGAACCGCGGATCCACAGATGACGGTTACCTGACCTGGCGGCGTGATCCGTTACAGGCGCACTTTTTTGGCACTCTGAATGCAGGTGAAGAGGTGTGGGAACGTATTCGCAACCTGCTGAAAGAAACGGCACCAGACATCGCGGTACTGACCTGCATGTACCGCACTTTGCAACTGGGCTTTGTTGGCCAATACCGGGCTGAAGACGATGAACGACGTGAAGATGTGGTGCGGGCGTTGGGTGAGCGGGTGCCAGCCTTTACGCTGGCGCAGGATGCCCCCATTGTTGCCCGGGCATCACGCCTGCGCAGCGGCCGTCGCGGGTACTGGCTGAGCTGGGTTGTGGCCGCTGTCGCCCTCGTCGCCCTCTGGTTCTTCCTTTCGTCTTCGCTTACCGAACGAGTAAGCCAGATCGTCAGGCCGGGGTAAGCGATGCAGGTTGCGTACCGAAGTCTGTTAACTGCTCTGGGTGCCCTGCTGGCGCTGTGGCTCGTTCTGGAATTCTGGCCACTGTCCACGGGCAGCCGTACGGCACTCAGCCTGCTGGTTTTTCTGGTATCCGGGGTGATGATCTGGCGTCAGCTTCGGGCTTCTCAGGCACGGGCGACCGCTGTCCGTGAGATTGTGAATGAAAACCTGCCGCCGGAAGATTTTCAGGGGTCGGTTATCCTCGTCTGTGGCGACAATACCCCGCTGTTTGTGTCCGGTTCCCGTCACCGGGAAACCCGGCAGGGTTGGTATCTGTGTGTGAAGGATGCGGAACAGCTGCCTCTCTTTGCACAGCACCTGAGCCTGGTGCGCCCGGCGCTGGTGTCGCAAATCTCCGTCATGCTGGCGGTGGTACCTGAACAGCACACCTCCATTGATGATTTTACCCAGTCACTGCGGGGCTGGCAGCGGGCTGTCGTCCAGTGCCGTGCGGCATTTGGCACTCTCCCCCCGCTGTGGACCGTGACCTGGTTATCGCCCCCTGCGGCCTGCGCGGAGGCAGAGCCCGTCTGGTTTACCACGGTAAGCCAGCGAAGCGGTATTCAGGTGCATCAGCCCGGTCAGGGCAATGTGTCACTGACGGAATGGACCCGGGAGACCGGCTCAAACGGGCATCTTTCGCGTCTGAGCCTGGGCCTGTGGCTGGACAGTCTGCTTGCCTGGCAGAGCAGCGCGGTGAATGACCTGCTGTCGCTACGGCAGGGCGAACTACCGGTGATGAAGCCCTGTGTGCAGGGTATGTGCATGGTGGCGGTGAGCGGCATCGCGGGCAATCTCTGGCAACAGCACATCACTTCCGTGACGGCGCTGCCACCGGATGCCGTTGTCACCACAGAACCATTGCCGCTGCCTGAACTGCTGCTGCCGGCGTTACCGCGGCGGCGAGGCGTGAGCCGCAGAATGGTGTTCTGGCGTTACGCCGCATTTCTGGGCGGGATTTTCCTGGCACTCGCCATGCTGGCGTCCTGGATGAACAACCAGCGCCTCATCCGTAATGTTGGCGATCACCTTGCACTGTATCACCAGCTGACCGGTAAGCCTGTGGCACCGAAACTGCGTGCGCAGCAGCGCCTCAGGGCCGATAGCGCATTGCTGGACGACTGGCAGCGTCGCGGGGAGCCACTGCGTTATCGCCTGGGTCTGTATCAGGGGCTGCGCCTGGTGCCGCCCGTTGAGGCCGCTGTCAGTGACTGGGCACCGCCGACAACGCCGCCACCGGTCATTAAGAAAATCATCCAGGGTCCGAAAACCCTTCGTCTCGACAGCATGTCGCTGTTTGACTCGGGCAGGTTCGACCTCAAGCCTGGTTCCACCAAACTGCTGGTGAACTCGCTGGTAGGCATCAAAGCCAAACCGGGCTGGCTGATTGTCGTGTCCGGCCATACCGATAACACCGGCAACCCAAAACTCAATCAGACGCTGTCCCTGAAGCGTGCCGAAGCCGTGCGTGACTGGATGCGCGACACCGGTGATGTACCGGAAAGCTGCTTTGCGGTTCAGGGCTACGGCGCCACGCGCCCGATCGCAACTAATGATACCCCGGAAGGTCGTGCGTTGAACCGCCGGGTCGAAATCAGTCTGGTGCCGCAGGCAGACGCCTGCCTGGCATCAGTATCCCAGACGTCATCACAGGATGATGACACAACAGTAAGTTCTGATAAGGAGTAACACATGGCAATTCCAGTCTATCTGTGGCTAAAAGACGACGGCGGTGCGGACATCAAAGGTTCCGTGGACGTGAAAGACCGTGAAGGCAGCATCGAAGTGGTGGCACAGGAACATAACCTGTACATCCCGACCGATAACAACACCGGCAAGCTGACCGGTACCCGTATCCACACCCCGTTCCTGTTCACCAAGGAAATCGACTCGTCCAGCCCGTACCTGTACAAGGCGGTGACCACCGGTCAGACCCTCAAGTCTGCCGAATTCAAGTGGTACAAAATCAACGATGCGGGCCAGGAAGTGGAGTACTTCAACACCAAACTGGAGAACGTCAAGCTGGTGAAAGTCGCGCCGAAAATGCACGACATCAAAGACCCGGGCTACGAGAAGCATAACCACCTCGAAACCATCGAGCTGCGTTACGAAAAAATCACCTGGACCTACAAAGACGGCAACATCATTCATTCCGATAGCTGGAACGAACGCGCCACCGCCTGATTACGCGTCATATTTCGCGCCACAGGTGCGTTGGCTGCGTTCGCTCGCTCCGGTCACATAGTTATCTCTGTTCCCGGAGACTTACGAACTTGCCGCCTTCCTGCGACACGAACTCTTTAGCGTAATCCTCGTTTTTAAGCGGAGGGGGATGACCTTTCCGCTGTTTTGCTGAACGTCTGCAGCTCGCGGGCGTTCAGCAAAGAAACCCACAAACTGCCAGCCCGACCGCATGCGCTCTGGTCCCCTTCACGGGAAACAGCGATGGGCGGTAGCGTGTCCAGGAACCGACAAAGAGAGAAATTCATGGAAAATCCAGCCATCCTGCTGCGACGTCTGAACCCTTACTGTGCCCGTGCGATGGAAGGCGCGGCTTCGCTCTGCCAGACCCGTGCCCACGCGGAAATTTTGCCGGAGCACTGGCTGCTGAAGCTGCTTGAACAGGGGGAAGGTGACCTGACGGTGCTTGCGCGCCGCTACGAGTGGGATATGGATGCCATCTGGCAGGATTTACTGGGCTGGCTGGATAGTCAGCCGCGCTCGGTACGCAATCGCCCGCAGCTATCTGCTGATATCCAGAAACTGCTGCAGGAAGCCTGGATGCTGGCCTCGCTTGCCGGAGATCAGAGTATCCGCAGCGTTCATCTGCTGATGGCACTGACGGAAAATCAGCGACTTGCTCACTGTGACGGACTGTGGCCGTTGCTGACGCTCGGGATGAGTCAGCTTTCCCGCCTGCGCCCGCTGCTGGATGCACAGTCTGATGAACGCCCGGAGCTACAGTTTGAGGCCGAACTGGCCCAGGAGCATGGCGGTGAGGTGGAGTTTGTGGGGCGTCCTGTGGGTGCAGAGCTGAAAGAGGGCGAACTGAACCCGGCGCTGCAGAACGCGCTGGATAAATTCACCCTCGATGTCACTGCTAAAGCGAAAGAGGGCAAGATTGACCCGGTGTTTGGCCGTGACACGGAAATCCGCCAGATGGTGGATATCCTCTCAAGACGCCGCAAGAACAACCCGATCCTGGTCGGTGAACCGGGCGTCGGCAAAACCGCACTGGTGGAAGGCCTGGCATTGCGGATTGCTGAAGGCAACGTCCCGGGATCCCTCAAACCGGTCAGCCTGCGCACCCTTGATCTCGGCCTGTTGCAGGCAGGAGCAGGTGTGAAAGGTGAATTTGAACAGCGTCTGAAAAACGTCATCGATGCGGTGCAGCAGTCGCCTGTGCCGATTCTGCTGTTTATCGACGAAGCCCACACCATTATCGGTGCCGGTAATCAGGCGGGGGGCGCGGATGCGGCCAATCTGCTGAAACCGGCCCTGGCACGCGGCGAGCTGCGCACCATCGCCGCCACCACCTGGAGCGAGTACAAGCAGTACTTCGAGAAGGACGCCGCGCTGGAGCGCCGCTTCCAGATGGTGAAAGTGGACGAACCGGACGACGAAACCGCCTGCCTGATGCTCAGAGGCCTGAAATCCCGCTATGCCGAACACCATAACGTGCACATCACCGATGACGCAGTGCGTGCGGCCGTTACGCTTTCCCGCCGCTACCTGACCGGCCGTCAGCTGCCGGACAAGGCAGTCGACCTGCTCGACACCGCCGCTGCCCGCGTGCGCATGAGCCTTGATACGGTGCCGGAACAAATTGTGCGCCTGAGAGCACAGCTGACCGCGCTGGAACTGGAAGAGCAGGCGCTGCTGGACGATATCGCCGCCGGCAGCAACCGTGATGGTGACCGCCTGGGTGTGATTGAGCAGCAGCGGGCTGATCTGGACGCGCGTATCGGGGAGCAGGAAGACCGGTTCAGCAACGAAAAGGCGCTGGCACAGCGACTGATGGCCAGCCGGCAGGACATCAGCCTGCAGGCAGACATTTCCGTCCTGCAGCAGCAGCTCGAAGAGGCACAGCAGGGCGACGTGCTGGTTCAGGTGGATGTGGGCACCCGCACGGTTGCCAACGTGATTGCCGACTGGACCGGGGTGCCACTTTCCTCATTAATGAAGGACGAGCAGACCGAACTGCTGACACTGGAAGCGGAAATCGGCCAGCGTGTAGTGGGCCAGCAGGCGTCGCTTAACGCCATCGCGCAGCGGCTGCGCGCCGCTAAAACCGGGCTGACCAGCGAGAACGGGCCGCAGGGCGTGTTCCTGCTGGTTGGTCCGAGTGGCGTCGGTAAAACCGAAACCGCGCTGGCGCTGGCGGATGTGCTGTACGGCGGTGAAAAATCGCTGATCACCATCAACCTGTCCGAGTACCAGGAGCCGCATACCGTGTCGCAGCTGAAAGGCTCGCCGCCGGGCTATGTCGGCTACGGCCAGGGCGGTATTCTGACCGAAGCGGTGCGCAAGCATCCGTACAGCGTGGTGCTACTGGATGAAGTGGAAAAGGCGCACCGCGACGTTATGAACCTGTTCTATCAGGTCTTCGACCGCGGCTTTATGCGCGACGGCGAAGGGCGTGAAATCGACTTCCGCAACACCGTGATCCTGATGACCTCCAACCTCGGCAGCGACCATCTGATGCAGATGCTGGACGAACAACCAGAATCCACCGAAGCAGACCTGCACGAACTGCTGCGCCCGATATTGCGTGACCACTTCCAGCCCGCGCTGCTGGCGCGCTTCCAGACCGTGATTTACCGTCCGCTGAGTGAGCCTGCCATGCGCACCATCGTGGAAATGAAGCTCGCACAGGTCAGCAAGCGCCTCAACCGTCACTACGGTCTGACTACGCAGATCGGGGAGAGCCTGTATGACGCGCTGACTGCAGCCTGCCTGCTGCCGGATACCGGCGCGCGCAACGTCGACAGTCTGCTGAATCAGCAAATTCTGCCGGTACTGAGTCAGCAGCTGCTGACCCATATGGCGGCCAGACAGAAACCACAGTCGCTACGCCTTAGCTGGAGTGAGGAAGAGGGGATTGGGCTGGAGTTTAAACATGACTGAAGAAACTCAGGATCAGTTCAGAATTAAAGAAGGTGGTGCCAGGCTACTTACGACGGGTGAGATACAGCTGGCACAATCTGTTTTTTTATCCACTATTGATTATTCGAAAGTATGGATCCACAGAGAGAGTTATCTTCCTTTCAATTTACAGGATAAGAATACGGCGATGACGCCGAACGGGGAGATCTATTTTCGTGACCAATACTGCGACGATTTCTCCCAGACAACTGACGATCTTCAACATATGTTCATCCATGAAATGGGGCATGTATGGCAACGAATGAAAGGCATGAATGTTATTATGAGAGGGCTGGTCAGTTGGATGGTGAGCTATCGTTACACACTCGATGGCCGTCTGTTAAGTGAATACCCGATGGAGCAGCAGGCGCAGATTATTGCAGATAATTTTACACTAGAGGCTCATGGCTATGATGGTTGGTTGCGTCTCAGGGGCTGGGAGATCGTTACTCTTGATGGTGATACATCTGAATCAATGATCCGAGAAATGTATAGAAATTCATTGAGAGGGTTTCCATGGTAAAAATAAAGTGGTGGCATTCAGTACTGTTTATTATTTTAGCTGTCACTTCTGTCTTTACATTAACCGGATGCCCGTGGGGTGGGATGAAATATTACCCAGCTGAAACAGCCAGCGTCTGGATGAAGAATAATGCAGTTTGTTATTACGTCCCAGATAGTAAGGATTATCAGCCTGTTTTCATCTCTATCAACCTTAGGAATAAATCGTCTAAAGAAAGGCAGTTTACCGAAAACCCGAATATACGAATTATTAATAGCCAATTATGTATTAGTCCTTCGTTTTACCATTTTCCTGATACGTCAAAAGCCCCATTTATTGTTGAGGTTGTATTGCAGTCTAAGAGTAAAAGTAACCATCCAAGGAGCTTTGTCACCGGATTTGAAATGATCAACGGTAAGGCTCGGGATGTATCGTTGACGACACGGGAATACCATGTGCCAGCGACGGCACGCTAAACACCATACTGAATAGTAACATTCGGCTTCTATATGATGATAATCCGATGCTTTGATTTATGCCTGAAAGGAATATTCACCTTCTTTTTCCTTTCCGTGCTGACAGGATGTCTTGGCCCGGGAGACAGGATGATTCCTCATGAAACCACATCTGTCAGCAAGCAGGGGGAAAATGTATGTTTAGATATTCCAGATGCTCAGGATTATCAACCTGCTGACATGGGGATAAATCCACGAGGAACACCTTCGAAGGAGAAGGCTTTTAATTTCTCTCCAGGCCTCACGATCGTTAATGGAAAATTATGCATTCCACCTTCTTTTTATCATTTTCCGGATAAGGGGAAGCTTATTTTTGAGTATGTATTGATTTCAAAGAAAAATGAAGATGAGCCACGGAAATTTGTCGTTGGCGTGGGGGTGAATAATGGGCAGTTATACAATTTTCCTCTGACCGATCGAGAAATAGCAAGGCCATATGGATCAATTCAAGTTTCCGAGTAGCTGGTCAATATAAAATAATGAGAACACTCACCTTTATTGCGTTGTTCGTGATAAGCGTACTCTTTCTTCCGGATGCATTTTTACACGTCTGTTAAGCGCTTTATACCATTAGTGGCGACGGCGAATACGGCATGAATAATTTTGACATGACCGTATAACTGATTAAAGCCCTCATTGCACAGTCGGGGCTAGAATTGTAATCACTCTTTTTCTTACTCACTAAGTACTTAAACCTGTTACTTGCCCGCCGGCAAGAAAGTCATGGACAGCAGGTTATCCCATGGAGTCAATATCATGAGTCTGACAGATAAGCTTAATAACACCCTGTCTGCGCTAGCTGAAGGCGGGCTGAACCGCTACCGTCTGGATATTCCGTCCTGTACAGCCTCAGTGGACGTGGAAGAATTCAGCGGACAGGAGTTCATGAGTGAGCTTTACCACTACACCATTCTTTTTACCAGCAGCGACCAGAATATCAGCGCAGCGCAGCTGCTGACCAGGCCTGCCACGCTGACCATGGGAACCGGGCCACTGATGGGGCTGACCGGGCAGAAAGTGGTGCATGGCGTGGTAACGCATTTAGCAAGCACAAATCATTGCAGATAATTTTTCTTTGCAAAGTGAAGGGTATTATGGCTGGTTAAAGCTGAGGATTGACCACAGTATAACTTTGGATGGTGATATTTCTGAAGCTGTCATTAAACAAGGATATAAAAACGCGTTAAGAGGATTTCCATGGTGATACCGATAATTTTTCGGGTTATGCGTGCAGGCCTGCTTGCTGTTATATGTTTGCAGACCTTAACAGGATGTCCGGGGCCTGGCGACAGACTGAAGCCAGATGAAGAGGGGCATATCATTGTTAATGATGGGAGTGTTTGCTTCTCTGTCAATGGTGGCGATGACTATGTATTAAAGTACATATCTATTAATCCCCGGGGAACAAAACCAAAAGATGAAAAAATAATATTCAGTCCACAGTTACGGATAAATTATGAATTTCTTTGTATTCCACCATCATTTTATAAGTTTAATAAAGATGGCCAGTATTTCATTCAAGCCAGCTTTGCCTCTTTAAGGCATGCAGACCGTCCTCGACGTATTGTTTCAGCGCTGGAGGTGAGTAAAGGTGTGGTTCATAGCATACGACCCACCGATATGGAGATCCTGAGGCCGTATGATGAAATGATTAAGAATTGATGAATAGCAGTCTCGGAGGTAAGTAATGTTCTTTATTATGCTAGTTATTGCCGCCGTACTGTTTTTTTTGATAGCTTTTGCTATCTGGGATATGACTTTATTGACTCCGGTCATCGACGGGAGAGTCTGGGTGACAAATTCAGACTGGCCCAATTGGTTAAGAGAGTAACCTTCAATATGGCAGTTATCTGCCTTTTGGATTACAGGGCGAGAATGTGGCAATGACGCCGAATGGTGAGCTCTATTTTCGTAATCAGTACCATGATGACTTTTCGCAGTCGACCGATCATATGCAGCATCTATTCATCCATGAAATGAGTCATGCCTGGCAACGGGAAAGAGGGATGAATGTTATTGGACGGGGCCTGGTGAGCTGGATGGTCAGTTATCGTTACACACTCGATGGCCGTCTGTTAAGTGAATATCCGATGGAGCAGCAGGCGCAGATTATTGCAGATAATTTTGTCCTCCAGAAATTTGGATATGATGCATGGAATTATCTTGAAATAAAAAAATATCCGATTGTTACGCTAGATGGTGATACATCGGAATCGATAATAAGAGAACAATATCGAAATGCATTGCGGGGGGTTCCATGGTGAGGACACTATCTAAAACGCTTTTACTCAGTGTGTGCCTAATGATACTTACAGGGTGTCCTAGCCCAGGTGACAGAATGGTACCGGACGAAACCTCGTTAGCCAGTTCGAAGGGATGGGAGGTATGTATTAAGATCAAGGATGCGAAGGATTATCAACCTGTTGCTATTGTCATCAATTTACGCGGAACATCCTCGAAAGAAAAAAATATAACTTCTCTCCTGATCTCATTGTTTCAGATGGAGAGCTCTGTATTCCGTCTTCCTTCTATGGCTTTGTAAGTGGCAATAAATATATCGTCGAGTTTTTATTGCGCTCGACCAGAAGTCATAATGAATCAAGAAGTTTTGTTGTCGGTGTGGGGGTTAATAATAATCAAGTATATAGTTTCCCTTTGACCGACCGGGAACTTGCAAGGCCCTATGGTTCAATTAAAGTCTCTGAATAGTGCTCCGGCATCAAAACAATGAAGATTTTTATTTTTATTAGTTTAGTCATAATGAGTGTGCTGTTTCTTCCGGATGCATTTTTTACACGTCTGTTAAGCGCTTTATACCATTAGTGGCGACGGCGAATACGGCATGAATAATTTTGAAATGACCGTATAACTGATTAAAGCCCTCATTGCACTGTCGGGGCTGGAATTGTAATCACTCTTTTTCTTACTCACTAAGTACTTAAACCTGTTACTTGCCCGCCGGCAAGAAAGTCATGGACAGCAGGTTATCCCATGGAGTCAATATCATGAGTCTGACAGATACGCGTAATAACACCCTGTCTGCGCTAACGGAAGGCGGACTGAACCGCTACCGTCTGGATATTCCGTCCTGTACAGCCTCACTGGATGTGGAAGAATTCAGCGGACAGGAGTTCATGAGTGAGCTTTACCACTACACCATTCTTTTTACCAGCAGCGACCAGAATATCAGCGCAGCGCAGCTGCTGACCAGGCCTGCCACGCTGACCATGGGAACCGGGCCACTGATGGGGCTGACCGGGCAGAAAGTGGTGCATGGCGTGGTAACGCATTTTAAGCGTATCAGCGGTTCACGTGACCAGGCGACGTACCAGATTATTATTGAGCCGTTCCTGTCTCTGCTGCGCAGGCAATTCCGTACCCACCGCTTTTTCGTCAACAAGTCGGTACCGGAAGTCGTCGCCGAAGTGTTGCAGGAGCATGGCCTGAAAGGCTGGGAGTATGAGTTCACCCTAAAAGCCGACTATCCGAAGCGTGAACAGATTAACCAGTACAAGGAAAATGACCTCGCGTTCATTGAGCGTTTGCTGGCCGAAGTGGGGATTTTCTACTTCTTTACCCTGCAACCCGACACCCATACCGAAGTGGTGCATTTCGCAGACAAGCAGAGTGCCTGGACGTTCGGTAAATCTCTGCCACTCAGCAGCCCATCGGGAATGAGTGACAATGCAGCGGATTCGGTCTGGGGCGTTAACGTCCGACACAACGTGGTGGAGCGCTCTGTCACCGCCAGTGATTACAATCACCGTGAAGCCCAGAATATCCTGACCTCAGTACCGGCGGACATGACCCGCGGTGACGGTGACGGTGTGACCTACGGTGAGGTCTATCACTACCTGCCGCGTCATCTTGAACGTGGCGACAAAATCACTCCCTCAGCAGAAACCGGCAACTTCTGGGCGCGCCTGGAGCACGAGCGTTTTCTGTCAGGACAGACGACTATAAGCGGGTGTAGCAATGATGCCCTGCTTTCCCCGGCCCAGGTGCTGACCATCAGTGAGAATGTGGTACTGCCAACGCTACCAACAGAAACGGACAACGGCATCATCATTACCCGCACGGGCTATATCGCCAGCCGTAAGAATGCTCTGTCAGTGGCGTGGGAAGGGATGCCGTACTACGAGAACCGCTGCTGGCGCCCTGCCGCTAAAAAACGCCCGGTGGTCAGCGGTACCCTGACGGCACGAGTGACCAGCGCCAAGGATAACGACATCTATGCCTGGCAGGATGCCTCAGGTATGTACCGGGTAAAATTCGATGCCGACCGCGACGACAGGCGTCAGGGCATGGAAAGTATGCCGGTGCGCTTTGCCAAGCCTTACGGTGGTGACAAGTACGGCTTCCACTTCCCGCTGATCCAGGGCACTGAAGTGGCCATCGCCTTCCATGAGGGCGATCCGGACCGGCCGTACATCGCCCACGCGCTGCATGATTCCCGCCACGTTGACCACGTTACTGAAGCCAACAGCACGCGCAACGTTATCCGCACAGCCGGGCTGAACAAGCTGCGGATGGAAGACAAGCGCGGCGAAGAGCACGTTAAGCTCAGTACGGAGTACGGTGGTAAGACCCAACTTAATTTAGGGCACAACGTCAACGCTTCCAGGGTTCTTCGTGGCGAGGGGGCGGAGCTGCGTACTGACCGACATGTTTCCATTCGCGGTGGGGCTGGGGTATTTATCACAGCAGATAAACAAACGCTCGCCGGGGACAAGATGCTCTCTATGAAAGAGGCCATTGCCCAGCTGGAAAATGCTCTGACGATTGCCAAAAGTTTGTCATCTGCTGCTGAAGGGGCTGATGCCCTGCCAGCAGATACTGCGAGTCAGCAGACGCTTAACGCAGCTCTCAAAGAGCTCGCTAAACCGGGGATCATATTGAATGCGCCTGAAGGGGTGAGTATCACCAGTCCTCAGGCTGTGCGTGTAGCTTCTGGTGCAGCCAGTGTAGGGATCATGTCCCAGCAAAATACTGATATCAGCGCGCTCAAGCGTTTTACTGTGGCTGCGGGTGAAGCTGTGAGTATGCTGGCCCGAAAGGCCGGAATGAAACTTTTTGCCGCTAAGGGAAAAGTTGAAATTCAGGCACAGGACGATGAGCTGGAGGCGCTAGCCAAAAAGGATGTGACCGTAACCAGTACGGAAGGGCGGGTTGAGATCACGGCAGCGAAAGATGTCGTGCTGAAAAACCTGGACGGGTCGTTTATCCAGTTGCAGGGTAAAAATATTATTATGGGTTGTGAAGGTAATATCCTGTGGAAATGTGCCAATGCGCAGAAAATGGGCAGCGTAAGTATGAGTAGTGTTATGCCCCAGTTTCTATCTGGATATAGTGGGAAATTTACGGCATCGTCTGATGCAGGAGTTCCAGTTGCAGCTGCGGCATATATGTTGACATCGAGTAATGGGCAGAAATTATTTGGTAGAACAGACGAGAGCGGTGAAACAGTCCCAGTTTACTCATCAAACCCGAATGAACCTTTTGAACTTGAAATGATTCAAAGTGATTATTGGTACGATAGTGAGAATATTGTGGATAGAGTACATTGCTCATCATTTTCAGATATGTCATTCCAGGGTGATGGTTGTCAATGCAGTGAGTGTGAGGGAAATTAAAGTGCGTGATATTACTTTTAAGTTTAAGTTTAAGTTTAAGTTTTTGTTATGTATATTGCTGGCTCCATTTTTTTCTTTTGCAAGTAGCACATGGAATGCTAAATCAGCACAAATGCAATGTGGCTTAGCTTTGGTAAAGGTCAGTGCTGAATGCCAGGTGAATCAAAAAAGCCCAAAGGAGAATATATGCAAAAATTACCGTTTGGTAATAAAGAACGGGACGAATAATAAAGAGTTTTCTTTACCGTACATCCCGAACAGGCAAAAAGTCCTCCTGGAAGGACAGGGTTATTCCTTTAATAATGTAGTTAAGTCTGGTGATTGGGCTCCCTCCACAATGAAATGCTATGACAATGAAAATATTGTGATCGGATACCATCTTGGGCTGGATGAAGAGGAGAGCGTAAAGGGGGCATTGTTGTCCTATATTGACGCCCCATTTATTGATTTTTCAGGGGACTTTATTACAGGTAACAAGCTTTCTGAGCTTAGGTCTCGAGAAATAAAAAACCCATACGACAATACAAATATAGACTTTATTAGCAATCGCTGAGGTATGGTATGTCTGATTTATATGAGTATTTAAATGCCAAAAAGGGAAAGGCATATTTTGATGACCAGATTAAACCATTTTCTTTAATCTCACTCTATCCGGATATAGATACATCCCGAAAGCTAAGAGGCAACAGTCGTACAATAGGAGATGCTGATAAAGATGTCCAGGATGCTATTATAGATATGATAATTACCATAGCTGTCCGCTATGGATTAAGTTATAAAGAGATATCTTATATATTATTAACCACTAAGGTTGAGTCTGGATTTAACCCCGATGCGGCAGCGGGCACTACTAGTGCAGCTGGTTTAGCGCAAGGAACAGTTGGTTTTATCAAAGATGCATTGGCACAATCTGAAGGCATTCTTGGTTTTCAGCTAGATCTTCGTAATGAAGAAGTTTTTGAAGCTGAGAAAGGATGTTATGCGGTAATCTATTCCTTTTTACTTAACAAATCGAAGGTGATGGAGAGTTACACATCAGATCAAAGTGAATACTGGGAATGGCTTTATTTGTTGCATCATGATGGTGCCTATAGTTTAGGAAAATATCTCGATGGTACACGTGAGAAAAGTGCAGATGGCGAGAAGTGGGCACTTTATATAAATAAGCATTTATCAGTTGTGGAAGGATTACTAAAAAACACTGAAGTTCATACTAAATTTAAACTGTCTACGGGAAATAATACAGCATTCAAAAACAAAAATTATATTGCTGCAATCTCTCCATTTCCAAGTTCAACATGCCCAAATTTAGTGTCAGACTATGAGAAAGCTCTAGTTTTTATCAAGGGCGTGACTGATGCAAACGGGATGACTAAATCAGTCAATGCTATCGCAGGTTCAGAAATTGTGTTTACTATTCTTGCTGATAATTACAAAGAATTAGCTAAATCAACTGTTGAAAAAAATACCAATGAAAAGCATAAGACTCTAACTTATACCGTTAAGAAAGGTGACACCTTATCAGCAATAGCGAAGAAATATAGTGTATCAGTAGAGAAATTGGCAAGAATTAATAAGATCCATAACGTAAACATGTTGCGCATTGGTGCGAAATTGAAAATACCTGATAGTAATCAAAATCATGGATATGTTAGCCGCTATATTTCAGTGAAGACAAAAAAAGAGATTCTTAAAACCATTGGGGTTGAAAATGCTAATGCTAAAGCAGCCGTAGAGTATTCGAGAAGCCATATTGTTTTGCCAAAAGGAAGCAAGTCCGCAGACTCGGAAAAGGAAAGCAATGTAATTCATATTAAAACTACGACGACGGATAAGTCTGTTGCTCGCAGGAGTAAAAATGAACCAGAGAAGCATCAGACTACTTCAGAGGGAAAGGCAAAAGAAATTTCTGTTGTTAACGACTTTGAGCCTCTAGTCAAGTTTCAAACTGATATATCTGAAAACTTACAGAGCTTGGTTTCTGCTCATTCAATTGATGTTATTAAAGGAATAATGAAATCTGCAGGTGTCCATAAAATTACTATCACTAGCACCCTACGCACTCCCGAAGAGCAAGTGGAAGCAATGTACAACAATATGTGCAACAAGGGTGTGCAATCCCAACTTGATTATTATGCTGCTGCGGGCCGGGAGGTTGTACAAGCAGGTATCGCTGTGGGTGGCATAGATAAAAGTAAGGAGAATCAGGTTAAAAAAGCCATGGTTGATAAAGTCAATTCTTTACAAAAAGAGGGGCGTCTTGTTTCAAAACATTGTGTTTCGCTTGAATCGTATGCTCAGAGAAATGTATTTGATATAAGTAAAAGATTATTACCTGTCACTTTGCAGCGGGCTTTTGATAAGGCTATTACAAAATATGTAAAAGATAACCCAGGGGAAATGAAATATATCAGTCCATTTGATAATCGTGGTGAGCCAGCATTCCATGTGGAGATTGTACAATGAAGAAAATATTGTTTTTTATTGCTGTCGTTCCTTTTTTTGCATTTTGCAATACTATTAAGGTAAAAGATGGTCTGTATTATGGATATTGGGTTTATAAAGATCATGGTGCCGTGAAAGAGTATGGTGTTTTAGCTAACGAACCTAGAAAATTGATGGGTAAATATATATTAACGCCTGTTCCCAAGTTTACTGATGATAATGAAATATATATTAAAGTTAAGGGGGGTATCCCGATCGTATATTTTTATCAAAAAAGTGTTGGGTCTGATCTGAATACGGTTGGATGGGCTGGCGCTAGATTTACTGAGGGGAATATGATTATTTCTGCAAGCACTATTCGAATGGTCACAGAGGATACCAAAGACCATGTATTTGTTGGTGAGGAATTCTTAGGGAAACGGATAAGGCTTAAAAAGGATGAAATGGTTCCGTTGTCATTAATTAATGAGAATAGTTTTAATGTGGACTGTAATCAATACTTGGATGTTAATGCTTATAGGGAGAATGGTATTCCTGATTATGAAGAGCCAGACCCAAAAGGACGGGAAGGGATAGGTTTATCTTATCCTGCAACGGTTTTTGCAGTCGGTGAACTCGGTATTTGTTCTGCATTTCTCGATGATGATATTGTTCCTCAAATTAAAAACGGATGGATTCAGTTCCGTCGCCTCAATTAAAACGTGTAAACTAATTTGTTAGGTGTGCTATGTCCAAAGGATTTGTATTGCTCGGAGATAAAACTACTCACGGCGGTGAGGTTATATCTGCATCTTCGACCATGATTGTGAACGGAAAGAAAGTAGCCTTAGTTGGCGATGAAATTAATTGTCCTGTTGAAGGGCATGGTATTAATGCCATTATAGAAGGATCACCTGAATGGATTTCAGATGGCAAAGAAGTTGTGGTGGATGGCTGCGAATGTGAATGTGGCTGCCATGTTATCTCCAGTGCGCCGGATTGTTCAGTAGGATAAGTTATGAGCTGGGAGCGTCAGAAAGCCACAATTGCTACAGAACCTGATGAGCCGTCACTGGTCATCTGGCTGGTTGCAGGCCTTATTGCTGTTATTGCTGGAGTGTTGCTCTTTGTACTCCACGCCAATCAGTTCCTGGGTAAATTGCAAAAATTTAACCTCTGGATTGTTTCCGGAGGCCCTCTTTTTCTCTGGTTCGTGACGATTTGCATTCGCGGATGGATATATAACCACGCAATGGACCGCCATCAGTTTGAATCCGATGAGGCAGACTATGCACAGCAGCAATGGGTTTCCTGGGCCGGGCGTTATCTGACGGTTCTGTATAGCCGGGTTATCCTGCCTGATGAATTGACACCATCCACATTTCTGCAGGCCCCCAAAGATCTCGAGCAGAGTAGCTCTCTTTCTCGGGGAATAACGTTACCTGTTGGCGAAGATGCTTTTTCAGCATTGATTGGGGGCCTGGACATATCAGAATTACAGCGCTTATCTGACCTCCCTTTCCACGCAACCTTACTGACTGATTCACACGATCCTGATGTGACATTACAGAGAGAATTTTCAGCATGCTGGCTCCAGTTTGTTGGACAGGCGTATCCCGTACCCTCACTGACTATCCATATAGCCAGATCCTTTGATTGGGTGGAAGAGCGCCTCAAAGCCCCGATTCTGGATGTTGAGCTTCTGTTGGTTCACCAGACTCAGGGAGGGAATGAGTACAGTGATTCGCTGTCGGCTTTAATGCTGACCTCTGATGATGTAGCAACGAAGTATCAGCTAAACCATCACGCTCGCCTGCTTCGGCCTATGTCGCTTGAATCAACCCAAATGTTGAGTGAAGAGCTCGATATCTTTTTCTCAACCCAGTCACAGGCTATTGCTGCGGGTGCAATTGTGGGCGACAGCATGGAGTGGGGGGATGATTTTTCCACTCTTCTGGCCAGTGCAAAACAATATGAAGGCAGCTGGAGGCCCCAGCAGTGCCATTGGCTGGAGAAATATGCCGGACTCAGCGGTCCTTTCTCACCGTGGATTATTGCCGCCGTCGTTAGTGATATAGCCATGCTCACAAAAGAAGATTGCCTGATGCTTTCGGGTGACAAAGAGCAGCGATATGTAAATACCGTAACTACAGGGAATCTGATGAATGGCGAAGGATAACTCAGTGTGGCGTGGTAACTGGGGACGCATCAGTATTACTGCGCTGATTGCTGCCGCGATCGGATTGGCCATCTGGAAAAAAGGCGATGCGTTCGGACTGACCAGTAATGGCCTTAAGCTGCTGGTATTTGTGGCGGTGATAATCCTCCTGCTACTTGTCCGTCATGGCAAAACTATTAGCCTTGCTATTAAACAACAGTGGTCTCGTTTTCAGGCGAAGCGTAAAAGTGTCCTGCCTGCCGATGAAGGTCGCGTTAAGCAGACTGCGCCTCGCAATGTCACAGTTGATACTATCCGTGACGCCATGCGTAACCTCTACGGCCGGCGTTGGGGGCGTAAAACGCGCATTCTGCTGGTCACTGGCACCGTCTCTGAGGTGGAGCAGCTGACGCCAGGTCTTACGGCTCAGCTCTGGCAGGAAGACCGTGGCACGCTGTTGCTGTGGGGCGGTGACCTCAATAGCCCGGCAGACAGCGCCTGGCTGATCGCGCTGCGCAAACTGCGCCGCCGTCCGGTGGATGGGCTGGTGTGGGTCACTTCAGCATTTGATCAGCTATCTGCGCCAGGGCTGGAACCGCCGCTGCCGGTGCCGTCTGAAAGCACCATGGATTCCCTGTCGCACGCCATCAGCGCGCGTATGGAAACGCTTGGCTGGAAGCTCCCGCTGTACGTCTGGTCCCTGCATCTGCGCGCCGGTCAGCCGGAAGGGCGCATTACCCAGGCGACCGGCTGTCTGTTACCTGCCGGTTGTCGTACCGAAGGGCTGGCAGAACAACTCTCCGTCCTGACGCCGGATTTGACTTCACAGGGGCTGCAGCAGGCCTGTGGTGAAGTGAAACATAACTTCCTGCTGATGCTTGCCGACCAGCTCATTCGTGAGCCGGAAAGCGTGACCGCACCGCTGTCGGTGATGCTCAATCCGTACCGCCCGCTGCCGCTGGCTGGCGTGGTGTTCAGTCAGCTCTCAGCGGGTGCCGAACGCGCCGTGCCGCACCACTGGGGCATGGATAAACGCTGGGATGTCCTGCCAGAGTCGGTCCGGATGCTGCCTGCCGCACTGCGCCCTGTTAAGCCGGGCATTCCCTGGCGCAAGGTGTTTGCGTCGGTTATCGCCCTGGCGATGGTGGGCTGGGCTGCATGGATGAGTATTGCGTATGTCACCAACCGCAGCCAGATTGACGCTGCGAATGCCCGGGCTGCAATAGCTTCGCGACAAAATCAGCCGCTGGAGCAGCGTCTGCACGCGCTGTCGGAACTGCAGAAAACACTGGCTCGTCTGCAGTACCGTTCTGAACACGGTATTCCGTGGTACGAAAAGGCCGGTCTGAGCCAGAATAATGCCCTGCTGGCGGCACTGTGGCCGCGTTATCAGGACAGCGCACTGCCGCTGTTGCGGGATGCGGCCGCAGACCACCTGCAGAAGCAGGTCAGCGCCTTTAACGCGCTGCCGCCGGGTAGCCCGCTGCGTGAGCAGATGGCAAAACACACCTGGGAGCAGCTCAAACTCTACCTGATGCTGGCGCGTCCGGAACATATGGATGCAGGCTGGTTCAGTACCGCGCTGCTGCATGACTGGCCGAAGCGTGATGGCGTGAAGGACGGTATCTGGCAGGGTCTGGCCCCGTCACTGCTGTCGTTCTATGGTGCACGGCTGGCTAAGCACCCGGAGTGGAAGCTCCGAGCTGATGAGGGCATGGTCAGCCAGGCGCGCTCCCTGCTGGTTCGCCTGATGGGCGTACGTAACAGTGAATCGACCCTGTACCAGAAGATGCTCTCTCAGGTGGCGCATCTGTATGCCGATATGCGCCTTGAAGACATGACTGGCGATACCGACGCATCCCGCCTGTTCAGCACCACCGAAATTGTTCCGGGGATGTTTACGCTTCAGGCCTGGACGCAGGCGGTGCAGCCCGCCATCGGGAAGGTGGTGAAGGCGCGCCGGGACGAGCTCGACTGGGTGCTCACCGACAGTAAGCATCAGGTGAACAGGCAGGATGAAATCTCCCCGGAAGCGCTGAAAAAGCGCCTGACGGAGCGCTACTTCGCTGACTTTGGCGGTGCCTGGCTGGCGTTCCTCAACAGCCTGCGCTGGCATCAGGCGGCCACGCTGTCGGATGCCATTGACCAACTGACCCTGATGGCCGACGTGCGCCAGTCACCTCTGGTGGCGCTGATGAACACCCTGAATGTGCAGGGGCGCACCGGCCAGACCGGCGAAGCAATATCAGATTCTCTGGTGAAATCGGCGAAGAATCTGCTCGGTGGTGACAACAATGACGCCATTGACCAGAGTGCCGGTGCCCATGGCCCGCTGGATGCGACCTTTGGCCCGGTGCTGGCGCTGATGGATAAAACCCGCTCCGGCACGCAGGCCCAGAGTCTGCAGTCATATCTGACCCGGGTCACCCAGGTGCGTCTGCGCCTGCAGCAGGTGACCAATGCCGCCGACCCGCAGGCCATGACCCAGACCATTGCCCGGACCGTATTCCAGGGCAAAGCTGTGGACCTGACCGAAACCCGTGACTACGGCAGCCTGATTGCCGCCGGTCTGGGTCAGGAGTGGAGCGGCTTTGGCCGGACGGTGTTTGTAAACCCGATGGAGCAGGCCTGGCAGCAAGTGCTGACCCCGGCGGCCGACAGCCTCAACGCCCAGTGGCAGCAGGCGGTGGTGGCTGAGTGGAACAGTGCCTTCGGTGGACGTTATCCGTTTAACAACTCCAGCAGTGATGTTTCCCTGCCGCTGCTGGCTAAATATCTCAACGCCGATTCCGGGCGTATCGCGCAGTTCCTGCAGACCCGCCTCAAGGGCGTGCTGCAAAAAGAAGGTAACCACTGGGTACCGGACAGTATCAACTCGCAGGGGCTGGCCTTTAACCCGGCCTTCCTCAACGCCATTAACACCCTGAGTCAACTCTCGGATGTGGCCTTCACCGAAGGCAATGCCGGCATGAATTTCGAGCTGCGTCCGGGCACGGCCAATGGCGTGATGCAGACCGACATGATTATTGACAGCCAGAAGCTGTCCTATGTGAACCAGCTCCCGGCGTGGAAGCGTTTCACCTGGCCTGCGGATACGGAAGCCCCTGGAGCAAACCTGAGCTGGATAAGCACGCAGGCGGGCACCCGCCAGTACGCCGACATGCCGGGTGCCTGGGGCTGGATCAGACTGCTCGATAAAGCCACCGTCAGCGCTTACCCGGGTATCGGCAGCAGTTACAGCCTGAGCTGGAAAGCCCAGGATGGCCGCAAACTCAATTACACCCTGCGTACCGAAGCGGGAGACGGCCCGCTGGCACTTCTGAAGCTGCGTCATTTCCGCCTGCCGGAAACCATCTTCAGCACCACCGGTATTGCACCATCAGACCAGGTTGCCAGTGCTGGCAATGTTGCAGAGGAGGTTTACTGATGAGTACCCTGAACGTCTTACTCAGCGCCTGCCAGACCGGACAGGAATCACTGCTTGCCACTACCCGCGAACGCGTGGCGCAGTGGGATAACTGGCTGCAGCCGCTTTCCGGTTCATCGCCCGCCGGCGAGGATCCTGGCTATGACGATGACTTCCAGCAGATGCGCGAGGAGGTCAATAAACTCTCCGGTGCGGATACAGAGCTCGTCTGCCGGCTGGCAGAGAAGCTGCTGACCACCACCGCGAAAGACATCCGCGTGGCAACGTACTACTGCTGGGCGAAACTGCACCGCGAAGGTGAACAGGGGCTGGCCGAAGGGCTTGAACTGCTGGCCGGGCTGCTGGAACGCTTTGGTACAAAGCTGCATCCACAGCGTAACCGCAGCCGTAAGGCGGCACTGGAATGGCTGGCAGGGTCGCGCATGACCGACTCGCTTTCCCTGTACCCGGAAGTGGTCAGGATCGATGCGATGCGGACTACCGGGGCGCTGCTGCTGATCGCCGGGCTGACCGAAAATGAGCCCGATGAAACCCGCCCGGAACTTAACGCGCTGTATGGTGCGCTGGAAAATCGTCTGCAGAAAGCCGGTGGTGTGGATGCGGTGGTACCGCAGAACGCCAGCACCGGCGAAACCCCCTCAACGGCCAGCCACAGCGATGCCCCGCTCATTGGGCGCATCACCTCTGGTCAGGATTTGCTGGCCCAGGCCCGCACCCTCACCGAATACCTGCGTGAGCAGCCGGACGGCTGGCTGTCAGCACACCATCTGATGAAAAGCCTGCGCCATGACACTCTGCGGGCCATCCCGGCCCCGGATGTTCAGGGGCGTACGCGCATCGAGCCGCCAAGGGCGGATCAGCGCGCGTTACTCAAACGCCTCTACCTGCAGCAGAACTGGACTGAAATGCTGGAAACGGCCGACAGCACGTTTTCCCGCGGTGCCAATCACCTGTGGCTGGATTTGCAGTGGTATATCCATCAGGCACTGACGAAATCAGGCCAGGAGACGCTGGCCGACATTATTACCGCTGACCTGAAAGGGCTGTTGTCACGACTGTCCGGGCTGGAAACGCTGGCGTTCAGTGACGGAACGCCGTTTGCGGATGAAGTGACGCTGAACTGGATCCAGCAGAGCGTGCTGGATACCGCAGGCGGTTGGGGCAACGACACCACATCTGCACCGGTCACCGCCGGCAACGAAGACATTCTGGCGCTGGAACCGGAAGCCGTGACGCTGGCTGACAGTGAAGGCCCGGATGCCGCGCTGGGCTGGTTACAGAACCGCCCGGGCGTCACGACTGCGCGACAGCAGTGGCTGCTGCGCCTGCTGATGGGGCGCATTGCCGAGCAGTACGGTAAAAACGAACTGGCGGTACACCTGTTTGCAGAGCTGAGTGAGCGGGCCAGCGAGGTGACCCTCTCAGCATGGGAGCCAGAGCTGTTGTTCGAGGTACATGCCCGCCATCTCAAACTCCTGCGGCTGAAAGCCGGTCGCAGTGAGGCCGATAAGGCCCGTCTGACACCGATAATGGACCAGTTACTTGCCGGGCTGATCGCCGTCGATCCTGCCCGTGCCGCTTTGCTTTGCGGTTAAATCTACAGGAACAGAAATAAATGGAAGATTTGACTCTGCGCTATTTCGATGCAGAAATGCGCTACCTGCGTGAAGCCGCGAAAGAGTTCGCACAAACCCATCCCGATCGTGCAGCGATGCTCGACCTGGATAAGGCTGGCACTGCCGATCCTTATGTCGAACGTTTGTTTGAAGGCTTTGCTTTCTCGATGGGGCGGCTGCGAGAGAAGATTGACGACGACCTGCCGGAGCTGACCGAAGGGCTGGTCAGCATACTCTGGCCTCACTACCTGCGTACCATTCCGTCACTCTCGGTGGTGGCGTTCACGCCTGCGCTTCAGGCCGTGAAGATGGCGGAAGTGATGCCCGCGGGTCTGGAAGTGTACTCACGCCCGGTGGGGCCGAAAAACACGGTCTGCCGCTACCGCACCACCCGCGATGTGATGCTCAACCCGCTGAACATCTCTGGGGTGACCATGACCACCGAGCCTGACGGGCGTTCGCTGCTGAGGATGCGCTTTGCCTGCAGCACGCAGGCAGACTGGTCCCATGCTGACCTCAGTCAGCTGAGTCTCTATCTCGGTGCGGATGCACACGTCAGCAGTCAGCTGCACCTGATGCTGACCAGACGGCAGGCCGCCCTGTATATGCGCCTGCCCGGGCAGGCCGACCGCATTCGTCTTGACGGGTACTTCTCGCCGGGAGGATTTGCGGAGGAGGACGGTCTGTGGCCGAAAGGGGATACTGCCTTCAGCGGTTACCAGCTGCTGCTGGAGTACTTTACCTTCCGCGACAAATTTATGTTTGTCCACCTCAACGGTCTGGACGGGATCACGCCGCCTGCAGGAGCAGAGTACTTCGACATCGAAGTCGTGTTCAGTACACCATGGCCATCTGACCTGCCGGTCACTGATGACGCGGTTCGTCTGCACTGTGTGCCGGTGATTAACCTGTTCACCCTGGAAGCTGACCCGCTCACCATCACCGGGCTTGAAAGTGAGTATCTGCTGCGCCCCAAACGACTGCAGGACGGACATACCGAGATTTATGCCGTGGATTCGGTCACCGGTTCAAACCGCACCTGTGATGCTGAATACGTGCCGTTCAGCAGCTTTCGGCACAAGGGCGGGATGATGCGCCGTCAGGCACCGCCCCGGTATTACCACACCCGCGTGAAACGCAGCGTCACCGGACTGTATGACACCTGGCTTATCCTCGGTGGCCACCAGTGGGAAGATGACCGTCTGTTTGAGCGCGAAGCCGTGTCGCTGCAAATCACCGGCACCAACGGTCAGTTACCGCGCCGGGCGCTGCAGAGCACGCTGCTCGACCGCTGTGAGCCGGTGGTACAGACGCCGCTGTCGGTGAAAAACCTCTGCAAACCCACGCTGCCGGTTTACCCGCCTGCGGAAGACCGTTTCCACTGGCGCGTACTGAGCCACCTGGGCTCCGGGTTCCTGAACATGATGAGCACCGCCGAAGTGCTGCGCGGAACGCTGGCGCTCTATAACTGGCAGGAAGATGAACTGAACACCCGACGTCTGGAGGCGATCCAGCATGTGGTGCATCACCGCCTGCAACGTTTTGAGCAGGGCTATCTGCTGCGGGGGCTGGATATCGAAGTGACTCTCGACAGCAACGGCTTCACCGGCGAGGGGGATATTCACCTCTTTGGCGAAATGCTCAACCGGTTCTTTGCGCTGTATGCCGACATGAACCAGTTCAATCAGCTCACCCTCATCATACAGCCAGAAGGAAAATGCATCCGGTGGAAAGAGAATCACAGTCCGCGCCTGCCCGGCTGATGGAGCAGCTGGGGGACCGGCTGCCCTATATTAACTTTTACCGCTTCTGTCAGTTGCTGGAGCAGAGTCAGCCGGACAAACCGGTTACGGGCAGCAGCTGGCAGGTACGTCATGAGCCGGTGCGTTTCCGGCCGCATCCGGGCATGGGCTTCCCGGCCTCCGAAATCAAAGGGATTGAGCCGCCAGAGCATCCTCATTTGCCGCCGACGGTGCGTATCACCTTTATGGGGCTCTACGGCGTGGAGTCTCCGCTGCCAACGCACTATGTCAATGACATCACCCAGCGACGGGAAGGGTATGAGGCGACCGCCGGTTTCCTCGATATCTTCAACCACCGGCTGATTGCCCAGTACTACCGTATCTGGCGTAAATATTCCTACCCGGCGACCTTTGAAGAGGGTGGGAAGGACAAAACCTCGCAGTACCTGCTGGGGCTGGCCGGGCTTGGGATTGATGGCTGCACGGACAGTATCGCGGCCCCGGCTTCACGCTTTCTGGCACTGCTGCCGGTAATGCTGCTGCCGGGGCGGACGGCGGAAGGCATGGCCTCGCTGGTGCGCCTGCTGGCACCTGACTCGCAGGTAAAAATCTGGCACCACGACAAACGCCGTGTGCCACTAAAAAAGCCGCTGACCATGAGCGTCAGCCAGCCCGTCACCCTGACAAACCGTCCGGTGATGGGCAACTATGCCACCGACGTGAACAGCCAGGTGCTGATGCGCCTGACGACCACTAACCCGGCTGAAGTGCAGGGCTGGCTGCCCGGTGGCGAATTGCATACGGATCTGATGGCGCTGCTGCATGTTTATCTTGGCTCCCGCCTCGATGTGCGGTTACAGCTGTGTGTCGACCGCAGTCTGCTGCCTGACGCGACCATGAGCAGTAAACCGCAGGCAGGTGCCGTGCAGCTGGGCCGCACTGCCGTGATGCGACCACTGAATGCGGCTAAGACCGCCACGCACCCCCAAACAATCACCATTAACCTGGGCCGCTATGAGCGGGTACAGGAAAATATTCACCGTAGGGAGACCGATGAAGATGGCGATTACCGCTGGTAAATTTCCTCTGGCAGCGCTGGCCGCCGGTATCACACTGATACTGGCTGGCTGTGGGCTGACTCAAAAAGTGACAGACGGCACCGTTGCTGTGACCAAATCGATTTTTTATAAGCAGGTAAAAACCCTCCACCTCGATATCCGCGCCCGCGAGGGCGTGAACAGCAATGCCGCTGGTGTGGCGCTGTCCACCGTCGTCAGGATCTACCAGCTGAAAGACAGGAAGGCATTTGACAGCACGGATTATGCCTCGCTGTTTGCCACCGACAGCCAGGCGCTAAAGGCCGATTTGCTGACGGAAAAAGATATTCGTCTGCGTCCGGGTGAAGCGGTGACGGTGGATATGCCGATGGAAGCCAGCGCCCGTTTTGTCGCGGTGGTCGCGATGTTTCTCACCCCCGATGAGGATAACAATAGCTGGCGTCTGGTGCTCAGTCGCGACGATCTGGACCCGGATGATGCCCGCCAGATTGAGCTGAACCAGCAGACGATAATGCTGCAACCGCTTAAGGACAAGTAATGCCTCACACCCATAACGCCCCCTCACTGTATGAAATGCTCTATGGCAACTTCAGCGGCGGGTTGGATCTGCACAACGTCAGCGAGGAAAACCAGGTGATCCTCTCAGTGCTCGATAACATGCAGCGCATCCTCAACTGCCGCGCCGGTTCGCTGGCGCATCTGCCCGACTATGGGCTGCCGGATATGACCAAAATCCTGCAGGGGATGCCCGGCACTGCACATCAATTGATGACCACGCTGTCCGGCGTACTGCTGCGCTACGAGCCGCGCCTCAACAGCATCAGTGTGGATATGCTGCCGCAGACGATCCCCGTACGCTGCCGGATTATGCCGCCCTGCGCGACGAACTGGGCAAACTCTCCCACCCGGCACGGCCAGATGTGAACTGGCATTTAGTCGAAAAACTCAGCCTGTCGTTATTTGAAAAAAACGGTGTTGAGCTGCAAACCGCTGCCTGGTTTACGTTGGCCAGAAGCGCTCAATTATGGACAGCGGCTGGTGCATCAGGCACAGACGCTTAACCCGCAGGATCCCGCTACGGATAATATGGCTACCGCGTGGCAACAGCAGATGAGTGCGTCGGCGCTACCGGCAGACACGATGGGAGGCTGGCAGGTGGGGATGGCACAGCTGCAGCAGCTGACCGTCAGACTGAATGCCCTCGATGGCCAGCGCGGAAAATATATCACGGTGAGCGAGCTCAAGTCGGTGGTGTACGACGTGACTCAGGCGTTTAATCGCGCACTACCGGCTGAGGAACGTCTGCGTCGTTATGCCGCCAGCCCGTCTGAGACTGAACGACAGCAGGCTTCAATAGCGCTGGCGCAGTTACAGAAGCGCTATTTTTTGCTCAGGCAGGCGGCTGGATCACCAGGCGCACCGGACGTAACCTCTCAAAATTAGAGGGCTTCCCGTCACGGGCCGGGGCCTGATAAACTTCTGTTATCTTCTTACGGAAAAAGAGCGGGCCATGTCACTCAGTAAGAAAGCGATTAAAGAGCAGGACGATCGGTTGAGGGAGAAGTTAAAACGCTGGGATGACCTGGCCTTTATCCCGTTTATTGCCATTCCGCTCGCCCTTTATCTTACCCTGGGACGTACCCTGGCGATGCTCACCCCTTTGCTGTGGGTGATATACAGTGCGGCCTATCTCTGTCTGTTCCATCACCGGTTGAAAGGGTTTTCCACTGACGAACTGCGCAGCATCGCCACCATGTGGAGAAATTATCCTTTCAGGGTGTTCTGCTGGCTGTTGCTGATCGCTGCCGGACTGTGCGTGGTGGCCGTAATCGTCCAGTATTTAAAAGCGGCATTTTTTATTAAATAGCAGAGGTAAGGGCGGGTCTCAGGGATGAGACCCGTCATCGAACGCAGTTCGATGGAGAGTCCGGATGGCAGAAAGCAAAAAACCCGCTAAAAGCGGGTTCTTCTGAATTTGGTGCCCGGACTCGGAATCGAACCAAGGACACGGTTCCTGACTCATTAACCATATGATTGTTAATCAGTTAGTCTTTCGCTTCGATTGCGAATGTACCACTACTTTGTACCATTAAGCAACACCTCACTAGCACACTAATGAATATCGCAGGCTATACCTTATAGCAAAAAATCGTGTAAATTTAATCACGTTTGGTTCTACCATTTTCCCTTTGAAGCTAAACCATAAACCTTAGTTTTATGATACATCTGGCTTATCATTTTCATTCTTTGCCGCGATTATATCCAGTTTGGCTGCTCTTAGAATTTTACTGAAATGTATTGCCTTGGATTTGATCCTTGGGTCTATCTGGCCTGCTGCGTGAAGCCTACCTGTCAGTTTCTCCAATGCTATTACCCGATCTCCATCTGATGTTTGCAAGGCTAAAGTTTCAAATCCTTTTTTAATCATTTGGCTATGCTTCCACCGCGTTTTCAGTACTCCATCCGAGATAATTACCCCAGTTAGAAGCTTCGCCTGATTCTCTTGGTAGAACATTTCTTTTTTTGATTTTGATTTCATACCATGCTTGGAAATGCATGACTTGGCACAATGTGAAAAACCTTTTGGAATTTTTTCTCCAGAAAAAGCAACGTCATCTACGTATACCGAAAAATCTAAGTCATTTTCATTTGCTAATTGATATAGCTCATCGAACATTGATTTGTTGGCCCAGTAAGCCAATACCATACTTAGAGGACTACCAGTAGGGACACTATAGTTGTAGGTGACTAAATTAGTTAACAGATGAGCTACATCAGGTTGCATCTGAAAATCATTAACAAATAGCCTATAGATCTTTGAACCTGAAGTTGAGGGGAAAAATTTATGAATGTCCAATTTTAATAACTGATAAGAATTCTGATGAACCTTTGCATTGGTTATTATAGATCTTTTTTTTCTTCCAGAATGGATGTAGTCTGGTTGCTCAATCCTATTGAGTAAACTCCCTATTTTTTTATGGATTTTTTTTAGTTGTAATATAGGTTCTTGTACGCATCGATCACTCGGAGTGAGAAAAACTCTGTATGAGGAGTCTTTAGATAGCTTCTCAATTTGTGGGAGACTGAAACCTAGTAAAGCCAGAAGCTTTTTTTTAGTTGTCAGCTTGAATAAAGGTGATTGGTTTATAGGGTAATTTTTTAGTGAGCTGAAACTACTAGAGGAACGTGTTGCATTTTTCATTGACTGTTATCCTTTTCATTATGGCCTCCAACGGAAGCACTGCTTCACCAAGGACCACAAGGACGCGAGCCCTTCAGAATGGAATATTTCTGACACTATCTCTTTGATTAATAAAGTAAACCCTATCTTCATTAATCCTTTCAAAAGGTCCTTCAACTTCCCACTCATACAACACGTTTGCTGAACACTAGTTTGGTTCTTTTTGCGTGATCTCTTACGCATATAACAACTCCTTCTCAGTTCCCAGCAGATCGGTATGACCTGCTAGCCTCGCATGAACTGATAGGATTGAGAGTTGTTCAGCAATTAACCCCAATAATCCGACGTCATTTATGGCGTCGTGCCTCGCACACATCTGGATATCCAGTACGTCGGCAACACGGCATAACGGTAAACCGGTACGTCGGCGGCACGGCATAGTAGTAACCCGGTAGCTCTGCATGACGGTAGCCCGGTAAGTCGGCGGCACGGCGTAACGGTAAACCGATACGGCGGCAACTCGGCATCGCGGTAACCCGATACATCGGCAACCCGGCATATTGGAAACCCAGCAGCAGCGGAATCAATGCCAAGGAAAGCACATTGTACCAGCTGCTCTGTGTGGAGAGCTTTTAGAAGCCGTAGCTTCCACGATGCCCAAACAACGGACATCAAGTTTTCACGAGGATATCTCTCCTTAACTAGCAAGGGAATCTTATGATCCATCTGCTCAATTTGCAATAGGGGATCTTGTTTGCCTTGATGGAATACAAGCCAGAGCCAAATTGACAGACGGACGATGGGCAACTTCCCTTTGTATTAATTTCATCGCCAATTGGCAAGACTGCATGTCTTTAGTCCAAGTTCTTTCCATTGGGCCACCGTACTGGATTTGATCACCTTCTAAATATCCCTGAACAAGAGTGAAGCTGGTTAACTGATTACTAGATATGTCCGTGTTTGCAGTTTTTGGCGTCTCAATGCACTCGCCGTCGAACCTTGCCCAACGAATTGATACTTTTTGCAAAGAGTTAAGTGTGTTATGGCATTCCTCACGACTTACATAGTCATAAGTATATTTCCCCATGTCTGCAGACATATCTTCAGATCCAACCATTAAATGTAATACTAAAGCGAACACTGTTGATGTCATATTAAGCTCCTTTTAAAGATTTAGTTTCCCTAACTATTCGATAAATGCTTGTGATGCCTATGCCTAACTCACGCGATATTTCAGGTTTCGTAAAACCTTTATCTACCATATCGCAAACTTCTTTAGCTTTCTCTCTTGCAGTTGCTTTTCGACCTTTGTATTTTCCCTTTAGTTTTGCAAGTGCAATCCCCTCAGCTTGACGCTCAAGCATCATCTCCCGTTCAAACGTAGCAATCGCACTGACCTGCCCCCTGTCTCAGATACAACGATCAGTTAGTAATGTCGGTTTGATTACCTTCTAATTTTCTGTTTCTCCAGCCCGCTGCAAACTCAGATGGTGTCTGGTAATTCAGCGACGAATGTGGACGGCACTCGTTATAATCCTGCCGCCAGTCATTAATGATTTTCCTGGCGTGAGTAATATCGCTGAACCAGTGCTCATTCAGGCATTCATCGCGAAAGCGTCCGTTAAAACTCTCAATAAATCCGTTCTGCGTTGGCTTGCCCGGCTGGATTAAGCGCAGCTCCACGCCATGCTCATAAGCCCACTGGTCAAGTGCTCTGCAGGTAAACTCCGGCCCCTGGTCAGTTCTTATCGTAGCCGGATAGCCGCGAAACAACGCAATGCTGTCCAGAATACGCGTGACCTGCACGCCTGAAATCCCGAAGGCAACAGTGACTGTCAGGCATTCCTTCGTGAAGTCATCCACGCAGGTAAGGCACTTGATCCTGCGACCGGTGGCCAGTGCGTCCATGACGAAATCCATCGACCAGGTCAGATTGGGCGCCATCGGGCGGAGCAGCGGCAGACGTTCTGTTGCCAGCCCTTTACGACGTCGTCTGCGTTTTACCCTCAGGCCATTAAGTTGATAGATACGGTAAACCCGCTTGTGGTTAACACAAAGACCTTCACGCCGCAGAAGCTGCCAGATACGCCGATAACCAAAACGG
>NZ_JACYMO010000014.1 GCF_014838825.1 Erwinia persicina
TCGCGTTGCTGGCCACGTCCACCTTACCGGTCAGCGGATTGGTGGTCAGCTTCCTGATTTCCGTCGCCAGATACGGCGACGCACCGCTCGCCAGCGCCCCGGCCAGGTTGTTGCCCGCCAGCGCCGTCAGCGCGCCCGTTACCGCCTGCGCCGCCTTCTGCAGGTCGCTGCCGGTGCCGTACTGCCGCATCGCGTTGTCATAGGCGCGCTGCATCACCGCCGCGCTGCCGGCCGGTTTACCGTCTTTCGCCAGCTGCTCCCGCGCCTGCGCCAGCGCCGCCGGATCTGTCTGGGCCTTCAGCCCCGCGATGTCGCCCTGCGTGCGGATAACGTCCATCGCCTGACCGCCGATTTCACCTATCAGCTGCGCTTCCTGGAGCCTTCTCTGCTCCTTCTCCTTGTTGAATATCGGGCTGATGCTGCCGGCGTTGGCGTTATCCGTATCCCGGTTCAGCTGTGTGATGTCCTGCTGCTGTTTATCAGTATCACGGACTGTCAGAGTCCCTTCACTGACCCCGGCCTTCGTCGTGCCCTCTGCATGGCCGCCGTTGTTGGCACCCGACAGCATGCCGCCGGCCATGTTGGTCAGCAGGTCCTTGCCCACCGGCCCGCCGGTGCTGAGGCTGCCGCCGCTGTGCGTGGCCTTAAAATCGGCCTGGTTGTGGATGTCGCTCCACCCCAGCGTGCCGGTATCGAGGCGGTTCCTGTCGCTCTCCGCCGTGCTGGCTATCACCGCGCCGTCGAGCTGGGTGTGCTCTTTGACGGTGACGTCATAGCCGCCTTTGCCCGCAAACAGCCCGGTCTGCTCTTTAACGCTGTCGAAGTTGCTGTGCAGCTTGTCCCGGCTGGCGCTGACGCTGGCGGAACCGGTCATCGAACCGAAGGTGAAGCTGCCGCCCGCGCTGACGTTCTGCTGCTTCGCATCATAGCGGTCGCTGTCCCGTTCGCTTGCCAGCGTCAGGTTGCGCCCTGCGTCAACGGTGATTTTTTCCCCACTGGCCTGCGCCCCTTGCAGAGTGGTGTCGCGGCCGCTGGTCAGGCTGAGATGGCTGCCCGCATCGAGCGTGGTTTCGCTATGGGTCAGGCCGTTGCCGTTCTCATGCCCTTTACCGGCGTTTACCCCGGCAGAGACGCTGATGCCGTAGCCGCCAGTGCCGGCACCGATACCCACGCCGACGTTGCCACCTTTACTGCTGTTAGTGCCTGTTGTGGATTCGCTATTCTGCGCGGAGTGCAGGGTAATATCCCGCGCCGCATCAAGCGTCAGGTCTTTGCCCGCCTTAAGCTGACTGCCGGATATCGCGATATCGCCGCTTTGCGCGGCGTTATTCTTACCGGTTGCCGTTATCGACAGGTTTTGCCCGGCGCTGAGCGTGCTGCCCTGCGACTGGTGGCTGTCGGTGCGGGTTTCGCTCTTCGACGACTGGCTGCCCCAGGAGGCAGTGACGCCAACGGTGTTGGTGGCTCCCTGCGCGGCACCTTTATCACCCGACTGCAGGCCGGCTGCAGCATTCTTCGCGTCCGCCGCCCCGGTCAGGGCGTCGTCACGCGCCCAGGCCTGTGCAGCCTGCACGCCGGACAGCGCCGCTTTGGTGTTTTGCAGCGCGTTCAGGCGTCCGTCGCCTTCCTTTCTCGCCTGCTGCGCAGTGCTGACGGCGGCGTTGAGCGCGCTGCCCACGCTGCCCGACAGCGCCACGCTCAGCCCGCTCTGCTTCTGCTCGAAGGTTTCCTTGCGGGTGCGCTGGTCGTAGCCCGGGTCGATAGCCACGCTGTCGCCAGTAAGGTTCAGGTCCCTGGTCGCCACCAGGTCGGCACCGCCGATGTGCAACTGGTTGCCTGCGGTGATACTGACATTGCCCTGGCTGCTGCCGACGGTGCTGACGCTCTGGCTCTGGGTCCTGCCTTTTTCGTCGACTTCGTGCTTGCTCGACTGCTTACCAACCGTAAAGCCGATGCCGCCGCTGCCCAGCAGGCCGCTCTTTTTCTTCTCATCCAGCCGGTAGTGCGTGTCGGTCTCGGTGGCCGCACCGATATCAACGTTATGTCCGGCCTGCAGGTTCACGTCACGGTCGGCGGCAATCGCCGACCCGGTGACCGACAAGTCATTGCCGGCGCTGACGCTGACGCTCTCCCCGCTGAGCAGGGTACCTTTCTCACGCGTGGTGGCATCATGCGCCACGCTGTGGCTGCTCCTTTTTTTCAGGAAGCCCTTTTTCTGAGATCGTTCCTCACTGAAGGTTGACTCGCGTTCGGTGGCGGTATTGAGGGTTACATCCTTTTTCGCCTGCAGCGTGATGGCCCCCTGTTCGCTGTGCAGGGCGCTTGCCGTGGCGGTAATGCTGCCGTCCTGCGCCACCACCGTGACGCCGTCGCGCCCGCTGAGGGTACTGCCCACCACATTTTCACGCAGGGTTTCTTCGGCGCGCTGACCTTTGGTTTTCCGGCCGCGACTCTCCTCGCTGGAGACGCGATGTTCGCTGTCGGTGGTGTGATTAAGGGTCACATCCTTTTTCGCCTGCAGGGCGATGGCGCCCTGTTCGCTGTGCAGGGCGCTGCCGTTGACCGTTACGTCGCCCCCTCGCCCGATAACCGTGACCCCTTGCTGACCGCTGAAGGTACTGCCGCTGCTGGTCTCACGTGTGGTTTGCTCGATGCGATGGCTGTTGGTCTTGCCCTTGCGTTTGTTTTCACGGTCCTGGTCCTGCGTGTGGGTCCGTGCGTCCTGAATAGTCACGTCCTGCGCGCTGATGCCGATGCGGCCCTCTTTGCTGTCAACCTGCGCGCCTTCGGCCAGTAGCTGGTTGCCCGCGACCAGGGTCACGTCCCGATCGCCTCCGAGGCTACTGAGCGTCAGCCGCTCTTCCTCGCGGCTGTTGCTGACTGACGATGTCCGGCTGTTGGCGTCCAGGTGCGTGGTGTTGGTGGTCTTATCGGCAAGGAGGTTGATATTGCCGCCGGCCTGCACGCCCAACTGGCCGCCTGCCTGGACCTGGCTGCCCGTCAGCGTCACGTCACGCCCGGCATTGAGCGTAAGATTGCCGCCGGCGTTAAGCTCACTCCCCAGCGCCTGCTGCCATTCGCCGCTGACCTGCGCCATCCGGGATCCGGCTGCCTCCGTGCCGCCGCGGGTGCGGTTGCCCATCGAGCCGGAGATAACCCCAAGGTCAGCCGTGTGGCTGCTTCTGGCAGTGGTAATGGTCAGATTGTTGCGCGCGCTCAGGCTGAGGGTGTCAGCCGCAGTCAGCTTCGCGCCCGCAAGCCGAATATCAGTGCCGCGCAGGCTGATATCATCGGCACTCATCGTCGCCTGGCGCAGCGCGTCCTGCAGGTTGGTGCTCATCGACAGGGTGTCGGCCTGCACGTCAACAGTGCCGGCCTTGATGTCGCCACCCTGGTGCAGGAACTGCCCGGCGTCAACCGTCAGAGCTTTGTCGGCAAACAGGTTGCCAGCATTGGTGATGCTGCCGGCCGAGAGCTGCAGATTGCCGCCGCCAATCACCGCCCCATCCCCGGTCAGGCGCAGCGTGCTCTGTGCCAGGTAGACCTTCGGTACCCACACCGTTTGCGGACCGTCGGCCGTTTGTACCGTCTCGCTGACCAGCCAGACGATGTCCTGCTGCAGCGCGGCGATCTGTTCCGGCGTCAGGGCCACGCCGGGCACCAGATGGAAGTCCTGCGCGACCTGGCTACCGTTGCTCATCAGCTGCTGGTACTGCGCCATCGCATCTTCCCCCCTGACGGACGGTTTACCGGTGAGTGCCAGCACCTGCTCACGCACCAGGCGCTGCTCGTAAAAACCGTCGCCCAGGCGCTTGTGTGCCTGCGCCGGGTCATAACCCACCCGGTCGAGCAGGTAATCGCTGCTGATAAACTTATCGCGGCGGGTAAAGCGTTCGTCGGTGACCACCAGGAACGGGCTGGCGGGCGCCGTATGCTGGGCAAAAAGGCCATTATTGGGAATGGCGGTCGCTACATTACCCAGATGCTGTAACTGCGTTAGCGCCAGCTCGGCCGGTAGCAGCGGGCGCCCCAGCGGCGAAGACGGTGTGGCGCCCGGCCTGGTCACTTGCTCGCCCGGCGCAAGCGCGGTGTCGCCATCCAGTAGGGCAGCACCTTCAACCGTAAAGGCCAGCGGGTTGCGCTCCAGTTCGGCACGTTCGGCGTCCACGGCGTTTAATGCCGACTCGAGCCGGCTGATTTGCGCCTGGTTTACCGTCGTGTTGGTAATGCTGGCGCCGTTGATGGTAACCGTGCCGTTGCCGGTAATAATGCCGTCAACGGTGGTCAGCGCCGTGGTTTCGTCGCGGTTGAACGTCGGATACCAGTGATGGGTGTCCTTGTCGTAATGGTCGACAATGACGGCCTGCCGCCGTTCATTGACCGAGTAACCGCGATTGTCCACGCTGCCACCGCCATCCTGCGTCAGGTTGCCGTTGGCGGTGATGACGCTGGCGTCATTGAGCAACTGCCCGGTAATGCGCAGCAGCAGATTGCCGCCCGCCAGAATGCGCGCGCCGATACCTTCGGAGACCAGCCTGTCGCGCGTTACCGTGCCGCTCTCGCTACGTTCGCGGAAATTGTTGTAATCGGTGACGAACGGTGCGCTGTCGATATCAATGTGCTTTTCGGGGTCCCAGGTCAGCACCTGCGTCCAGTCGTGCTCCCAGTGGAAGCCGTTTTGATAGGGCGTCGGGATGGTCGCCAGCTGATTTCCCCCACGCGTTTCATAGAACGTCATGGCGTAGCTGCCGTCGTTATTCGGCTTAAGCGCCAGGTAGTTGACCCACAGGTCGGTCAGCTGGCCTTTGTTGTCTTTTACGCGCACCTGCGCGCGCTTGCCCGCCGCATCAATGGCCAGCAGGGTGCCGTAGCGGTTGCTCTGCGCCGCCGCGTCATCCTGGAAGGTCAGCTGCTGGGTGGTTGGCGCCATGGTGCTTTTATCGGGGTTGACCGCCGAACCATAGGTGCGCCAGTAGTAGTTGTAGCGGTGCCACTTGTAGTCGCTCTTTTCTGCATCGCGCTCTATCTCCAGCCCTTCGCGCAGATTGTCCAGCCGGCGGGCCTCGACAGTAACGTTGCCGTCCGCTTCGATAAAGCTCGCCCGGTTCTCAATCAGGCCATCGCTGTGAAGCGACAGGCTGTCGCCGCTGTAGAGCAGGGCGCCATCCCGGTTGCTCAGGCGCTCACCGGCCCACAACGTCAGACTGTGGGCCGCCGCGATCACCGCAGGCTGACCGTGGTTGTCGAGAGCACGCGCACGCACGCTAATGTCGTCGCCCATCAGCGCTGCGGCGTTGTCCAGGGTACCGACGTCCATCGTCATGGTGTCCGCTTCGATGCGTCCGGTGTTTTTCAGGGTCCCGGCCGTCAGCTGTAGCGTTTTGCCCACCAGGGCCGCCGGATTGGTGATGCTGCCCGCATTGAGGATAAGTTTGCCCGGTAGCAACCAATCCGCCAGGTTGGTAAAGGCACCGCTCAGGGAGAACGTCACCGTGCCGTTGCTGCTGACGGTTTCGCCCGCGGTGCGGGTGTAATCCTGCTGCGCGCTCAGCGTGAGCGACTGCAGACCGAGCAGGGTGCCCCGCTGATTTTCCAGGGTGCGCGTATGCACGGTCAGGTCACCGGCACTCTCTACCCGTCCGCCCTGATTGAGCAGGACGAGCGGTGAGTCGGTCGGCGACAGTCCGGCATTAATGGCGATATGACCGTTGGCAAGGAGTCGTCCCTGGCGGTTATCCAGCGTGGCGACATCCGTGAAGGTGAGGGTGCCCGCACTTTGCAGCCGTCCCGCCGCGTTGTCGATGTCGCGCGCGCGGATGCCGGTGTGCGTGGTGCCCAGGATCAGGCCGCCGTCGCGGTTGTTCAGGCTGTCAGCTTGCAGGTCAAGCGACGCCTGGCTGCTGAGCGTCCCCTGAGCGCTGTTGTCCAGCGCGTCCGCCTTGAGCCTCAGCGCCTGCATTGCGACGAGCTGGCCGCCCTGGTTATTCACCCGCGTTGCGTTAAGCGTCAGCGATGCAGCGCTGTGAACCTTGCCCTGCTGGTTGTCAAGCCGGTCGATGTGATAGGTGCCTGCACCCTGACTGATAAGCGTGCCGCCGGCGTTGTCCAGCTGTGCCGTCGCCAGGTCAACGTCACCAAGGCTGCTGAACACTCCCTGTCGGTTATTGATATTGCCCGCCGTTACCCGCTGGTCGCCGTTGCTGCGTACTGTACCGCCGGTATTATCAAGCAGGCTGAGGATGCGCAGCGTCAGCGCCTGCCCGGCGTCTGTCGTCCCACCGGCATTTTTCAGTGCCTTTGCGTCAAGCGACAGCGCGTCGCCGCTCTGCAGCCTGCCGCCGCGGTTATCCAGTTCGCCGTTCAGGTTCAGGCGCAGCAGCTTCTGACTGTACAGCTCACCGTTTTGGGTGTTGTTAAGGCTCAGGGCAGCAATGTTCAGTGCCTCTCCCGCCAGCCACTGGCCGCCCGCATTGTTGATTGCCCCGGCGGAGGCATCCGCAGTCGGGCCCTGTACGGCAAGCAGCCCCTGTGCGGAAACTTTGCCGCCGTGGTTATCGATATCCTGCGCAACGTGCAGCACCAGGTCCGCCGCAGACTGCAGGATACCTTCGGTATTGCCCAGCCGGTTCGCTGAAAGCTGCGCATCCTGCTGGCTTTGCACGCTGCCCCGTGCGTTGTCAAAGCTGCCGCTGACGGCGTGCCAGCTGCCCTGGCTGCCCATCCAGCCGCTGGCATTGACAATGTCCTGCGCGTCGAGCTTTTGCGACAGCTGACTGAAAATACGTCCCTGGCCATTATCCAGCTTCCCGCTGAACTGCATGTCCAGGCTGTCCAGCGCGTTGACAGCCCCCAGAGCATTCAACAGGTTTGCAGCGCGTACCCACGTGCTGCCGCTGCCGGTCAACGTGCCGCCCTGGTTGTTCCATTCCCCGGCGAGGCTGAGTGCCAGTGCGTTCTGGCTGTAAACCCGCCCAGACTGACGGTTGGTCAGTCGTCCGCCCTGCAGAGCCAGGGTGCCGCCGCTCTGCAGCGAACCACCGTCATTGTCAAACAGGCTGAGCGCGCCTGCGTTAACCGTGACTGCCTGCTGCGCGCTCAGTTTGCCCGCGCGGTTAAGGATATCGCCTGTACTGTTAAGGCTCAGGTCGCCACCGGACTGCAGCCTGCCGCTGGTATTGTCGAGCGACTGCGCACTGGCGTTGACCTGATGGCCGCCCTGGGCGGTACCGCCACGGTTATCCCAGTCGCCCCCGACGTTTAGCGAGAGGCCATCACCGGCCTCAAGCCAGCCGCCGGCATTATTCAGCCCCTGCTGCGACGTCAGGGTGACGTCGTTTTGGGCAATGACCTTACCCAGGGCATTATCCAGACTGCCGGTCGTCAGCGTCAGCGACTGACCGCTGATTTCACCCTTTCCATTCGCGAGCAACCCCGCCGCGGTGAGGGTGAGCTGCTCACCACCCAGCAGCTTGCCGTCATCGTTGTGCACGTCCCGTGCCGTTACGGTAGCCTGCCCGATTGCGGTGAGCGTGCCGCCACGGTTGTTCAGGTCGCCGTCGGTGTGAGCCGCCAGCGTTTTACCTGCGCCAATGAGTCCCTGGTCGTTGTCCAGCCCCTGATGGGCATTCAGGTCCAGCGTCTGTTGGCCAATCACCTTACCCTGTGTGTTATCGAGGCTGTCAGCGCTCACCGTCAGCACCGTGCCGCTGATTTCGCCTCCGCGGTTGGAGGTGCGCCCTGCAGCATTAAGGATCAGCTGCTGGCCTGACAGCAGTTTCCCGTCGTCGTTGTTGACGGCGTTCGCTACCGCCTTCAGTGACGTTTCGCCCTGCGCCGTGCCGCTCCGGTTGTCCCAGTCGCGGGTGTGAATGTCCAGCTCTTTACCCGCCCCGATGAGGCCACGCTGGTTATCCAGGCTGTCTGCGGTCAGACCAAGGTCGCCCTGACTGATAACCTGCCCCTGGGTATTATCCAGATGCCCGGCCTTCAGAGTGAGCTGGCCGCCGCTCAGGGTGCCGGACTGGTTGCTGACGTCACCGCCCGCGCTGAGCGTCAGGGCGTTACCGGCCAGCAGGTTACCACCCGCGTTATTGGCCGCGCCGGAGCTATGCACCACCAGCGCTGTCTGGGTTTTTACCGTGCCGTTCTGATTGTCCAGACTACCAGCGTCAAGCCGCAGATCGCCGTTGCTACCCAGCTCGCCGCCCGCATTGTCGAGCAGGCCGCTGACTCGCCACTGCTGTGCCGCGTTATCGAGTGCCAGCAGGCTGCCGCGCTGGTTGGTCAGCGCTGCAGCGCTGAAGCTGAGCTGGCGGCTTTCTATGGTGCCGTCACTGTTGTCCAGCCGTCCCGTCAGCGCGAAACGACTTTCACCACTTCCCGTCTGGGACCAGGTGGCCTGCTGATTGAACAGGTTATTTGCAGCGACGTCCCAGCGGCCCGCTTTCACCCTGGCCTGCCGCGCATCAATATCAGCGGCGGTGTTGATGACAAGCTGTTTGCTGTCTATCGCTGCATATCGCAGCGCCGCGCCGCCTTCCCTTGCGTTTAGCCGGGCACGGCTGGCCGCGACGTTCGCGCCGCTGATGTCGACCCGGCGTCCGCTCACATCAACATCTTTTTTACTGAGCAGGCTGCCGCTGGCGCGAATATCGCCCTGGCTTTCCAGGCGCAGGCTGGCCTCGCGGTTAATCTGGCTGTTAGCATCGCTGCCCGCCAGAAGGTGCCCGCTGCTCTCTATACCGCGAATGGCGTTGAGCTGCACATCACCCGCCGCCGCGAGGGTGCCTGTCTGCGTCAGCTTACCCTCGCGGCTCTGCACGTAAAGTTGACCACCGCTGTGTAATTTACCCTGATAGTCAACAGCGTCTCTGGCCGCCAGGCGGATATCGCCACCGGCCTGCGTGGCAGCATTTTGCGCATCTGACTGCCAGTTGAGCCTGCCCTCACTGCTGACGGTCAGCGTCTTGCCCGCCTGAACCTGCGCGTTCTGGTTGCGCACCCCGACGCCAGCCTCCGTGCCGATCATGCGGATACTGCCGCTGTACATGCCGCCCATCTGGCCCATATCAATCGCCAGCTCAGGAGCTTTACCGTCGGTGGCCAGCGCCGTCACCGTTTTACCATCGGCACTGATGCGATTGCGTCCTGCGACCACGTTGAGACCCTGCCGGGCCCAGACGCCCGCGTTGATATCAACCGCACGCGCCAGCACATCAACATACTCAGTATCATGCCGCGCGTCGCCGTTCAGGCCGCCGCCTTCAATACGCACGGTGCCGCGCTCGACCTGATAACCGGCGAGGCTGCCATCCGCATTCAACTGGGGCTTACCCGTGGTCAGCGTCATCCGTCCGGCATTAATGGTGCCGCAGCCGTTGCAGACGATCCCCGCCGGGTTAGCCACAATGACCTGTGCCCGCCCACCCGCAACTTCAAGAAACCCGCGCAGCTCGCTGGGGTTGTTGCTGTTGACTTCATTGAGAATGACGCGGGCCGGGGCCGATTTGGGATTGAGATTCGGGTTACCCTGGATCATCCCTGCCAGCTGCGTGGAGGTCATTGAGGCGGAGTTATTGAGGATGGCCCCCTTCTTATCGACGTCGAACTGGCGGTACTGGTTATGGGAGACCCCGGCCTGGTTGGGGGCGGTAATATTCACCTGCGGCAGGCCGTTCTGGGTCGCGATCACCTGCGGGCGCTGCGCCCCCGCCTGTCCGTCGGCAACAATCCCTCCGGCTGTCGCCGTGCCAGCACAGAGTGTCAGACCCAGCATCCATATCACCCTGCGCACCGTTACCCACAGGCGAGGCGCTCCGGTGGCACGGGTTTGTCCGGGTTCGCTGCTGCAGCTACGGGCCAGTTCCGAAACCACCCGCAGCTCCCCGTGAGTGCGGCTGAAAATAAGACGATAGCAATGCTTGTTCATGGGTTCGTCCTTGAAGGCGTAAGATCCGTTCAGTGAAGTATGCGGCTGTCGCTCAGGCGGCCGGCCGGTTAAATTTCCAGGTTAACGCTGAAGCCCGCCGTGGCGCCTGATGTGTGGAATTGTTCAGGTTTATACAGCGGCACGCCGGCAAACAGGTCGTAACTGAACCGTCGCCACAGCGCCCCGCGCACGCCCACGGCGCTGCCCGCCAGCTGATGCCCGGACAGATAACGCGTGCCGGGCCCGTCAACGCGGCCGTAGTCCAGCGCGACGTAAAGCTCATGCCCGCGCGACAGCACATTCCACGCCATCTCATTGCGCCAGATCAGCCCTTTCTCACCGGAGAGGATCTGCTCCCCGTCAAAGCCGCGCACGGTGTAGCGCCCGGCAATCGCCAGACGTTCCTGGGGGGTCAGCGGGTTTGCGCTCCACTGCCCGCGCAGGCTGGTCACATAGCGCCACGGCTCTTCACCCAGGGTAAACGGCTGGTTCAGGCTGATATCTCCGAGGGCAATGCCGGTACGGGCGCTGCCGCTGTGGGTGTCCTCTTCCGGGGAGCGCAGCGCGCCGAAGGCCCCGGTGCCGCGCCGCCAGTTAATGCTGGCATCCAGCGTGGCATCGCTGAAGTAGCTGCGCTGGCTGAGTCCAAACTCCCAGCCCGCCGTCCGGCGGTGTTGCTGTTCGATATCAATACCGTCGACGGCGTTCGTCGAGTGCTTACGCCAGACGCGCATATTCAGTGTGGTTTTATGCAGCTGATTGCGGAACAGCAGGCGGGACAGTGTCAGTTGCACGTTGTCGCTCTTCCCGCTGTAACTGAGCACCTCGTTGGCGTTGGCGATGTTCTGGTGATAGGTGTAGTTGTTATAGTTGGCGGCCAGCCCCCAGTAGCCGAACGGCACAGAATAATTCAGGGTATGGGAACGGTTGCCAAACGGGCCGTGATCGAAGAGATCTTTACCGATGTTGGCATAAAACAGGTCGTTCTGGGCAAACGGGGCGTCCACGGCCAGCGTGGCGGATCCGAGATAGCGGCCGGTGCTTTTGGAACCGCTGTCATCCAGTCCCAGGCTGAGGCGCACCGGGCGTCCCTCTGCCCAGTTCACCTGCAGATCGCTGGTGCCATCGCGCCCGCCGGGCAGGATACTGATATCGGCCGACGCACTCGGTACGCGGCGAAAGTTTTCCAGCCCCTGTTCAATATCGCGCAGATTCAGCACGTCGCCGGGTGAGGCGGGGACGGCATTCCACATGCGGGCACGCCAGGACACCGGCTGGCTGAAACGAATATGGTCAATGCGCCCCGGCTGGAGCGTCAGCGTCAGCACGCCGGTTGTCAGATCCTGCTCCTGCGCCATTACGCGCGTGGTGACATAACCCGCAGCGAGAATGGCGTTCTGCACCTTATTCAGGGCCAGCATAATCCCCTGTCCGCCGAGGCAACGGCCTTTTGCCCCGTCTGCCGCCGCCAGCGCCCACTGAAAGTGGGGCGCAAGATCGCCGTTAAGACGCAGAGTCTGAATGGGGAAACAGGGTTTTTCATTCGTGGGGTAGTCCGGCAGTACCTCACCGGGGCGCGTCAGACGGACATCACTTTCCGGCGCATTTTGCTGCTGTAACGCTCGTTCCCGCGCCTGTTGTCGCAGCTGCTCCCGGGCATCCAGGCTGGCAGCCTGGCGGGCATCACTGTCGGGCAACAGGGCAGCCAGAGTGGGGGAAGAATAAGCCAGCACCGCACCCATAAGCACAGGCGCGATCTCCCGGCGCTGAATAAAGCGAAAAGATAAAGTCATTCTAATGAAAGTCCGTTTACAGAGAAATTAGACGTTATAATTTTCGGACATTATCCATTCAAAAAAGGGGATATCAAGCAAAAGTAGCGTAATATTGCTTTTTTAATCATCAGCCTCTGCACTGAGATAAGTTAATTCTGATTATCATTCCGCATGAGGCTGGATATAAGTTACTCCTTAGAAATTTATACTTACAAACCCGCTTTGGACAAAATAACGCCCTGGCAGATACGTCTTCGCTCTGCCTGAAGGCTTATTCAGGCCCTCTCTTAATTCAGGGCATAAAAAAAGCCCCGCAGTGCGGGGCTTATTCAGCGATATTAATCGCGATCCTTTCTTAGAAAGGAATATCGTCATCGAAGTCCATCGGAGGTTCGTTATTTGCCGGTGCACTGTTCTGCTGTGGGGCCTGCTGCGGACGGGACTGCTGCGCGCCGCCGCTGAACTGGTTGTTGCTGCCGCCCTGTGGCTGCTGTGGCTGGCCCCAACCGTTGTTGTTGCCACCGCTCTGACCGCCGCCCGCTGGTGCGCCGCCGCCCTGAGCACGACCGCCCAGCATCTGCATGGTGCCGCCGACATTGACAACCACTTCAGTGGTGTACTTCTCTACGCCTGCCTGATCAGTCCATTTACGGGTCTGCAGTGCGCCTTCAATGTAAACCTGAGAACCTTTACGCAGGTATTCGCCCGCCACTTCGGCCAGCTTGCCGAACAGCACAACACGGTGCCATTCGGTTTTCTCTTTGGTTTCACCGGTCTGCTTGTCACGCCAGCTTTCGGAGGTCGCCAGAGTAATGTTGGCAACGGCACCGCCATTCGGCATGTAGCGAACTTCCGGGTCCTGACCCAGATTTCCGACTAAAATTACTTTATTTACGCCTCTGCTGGCCATGTTGCTCTCTCCGGTTAATGTTCGTTCTGTAAGTCTAGGCGCAAAATTCTATCATGGGCTACCCTGAGATCCTACATTTAGGCGCTGCCTCGAAAAACGGGGCTGTTGTTGCAGTATGACATCGTTGCGCATGGCATTCTACGCCAAAACACTGGTTATCCATTCAGGTTTTTTTGTGCCATAATAATGCGTTTCTTTCTGGCCGTGCCGGGCAGGCATGGTGAGGTTTTGTGCTAATCCGGGAATTGTGAATGGATAAGATAGAAGTACGGGGTGCCCGCACCCACAATCTGAAAAACATTAACCTGACCATTCCGCGCGATAAGCTGATTGTCGTCACCGGTCTGTCAGGTTCTGGTAAGTCCTCGCTGGCGTTCGATACGCTTTACGCGGAAGGACAACGTCGCTACGTAGAGTCGCTTTCTGCCTATGCGCGCCAGTTCCTCTCACTGATGGAAAAACCGGACGTCGATCATATCGAAGGGCTGTCACCGGCCATTTCGATCGAACAGAAATCCACGTCGCATAACCCGCGTTCCACCGTCGGTACCATCACGGAAATTCATGACTATCTGCGCCTGCTGTTTGCCCGTGTGGGCGAGCCGCGCTGCCCGGATCACGACGTCACACTGGCTGCCCAGACCGTCAGCCAGATGGTGGATAACGTGCTGGCCCAGCCGGAAGGCCGCCGCCTGATGCTGCTGGCACCGATTGTGAAAGATCGTAAAGGTGAGCACACCAAAACGCTGGAAAACCTGGCCAGCCAGGGCTATATCCGCGCCCGTATTGACGGGGAAGTGTGTGACCTGTCGGATCCGCCGAAGCTGGAACTGCAGAAGAAGCACACCATTGAAGTGGTGGTTGACCGCTTTAAGGTGCGTGAAGATCTGTCGCAGCGTCTGGCAGAGTCGTTTGAAACCGCCCTTGAGCTGTCCGGCGGCAGCGCGGTGGTGGCCGATATGGACGACACCAGCGCCGAAGAGCTGCTGTTTTCCGCTAACTTCGCCTGCCCCATCTGTGGCTACAGCATGAACGAGCTGGAACCACGGCTGTTCTCCTTTAACAACCCGGCCGGAGCCTGTCCAACCTGTGATGGTCTGGGCGTGCAGCAGTATTTTGACCCGGACCGCGTGGTACAAAACCCTGATCTGTCGCTGGCGGGGGGCGCTATCCGCGGCTGGGACCGCCGCAACTTCTACTACTTCCAGATGCTGCGCTCGCTGGCGGAGCACCTGAAATTTGATATCGAAGCGCCGTTCAGTTCCCTGCCAGATGAGAGCCGCAAGGTGATCCTCTACGGATCAGGCAAAGAGAATATCGAATTTAAATACGTCAACGACCGGGGCGATACCTCCGTGCGTCGTCACCCGTTTGAGGGCGTGCTGCACAATATGGAACGCCGCTATAAAGAGACGGAATCGTCTGCCGTGCGTGAGGAGCTGGCGAAATATATCAGCAACCGCTCCTGCACCAGCTGCGGCGGCACGCGCCTGCGTCGCGAAGCACGCCACGTCTTTGTGGAAAACACCACGCTGCCAAGCATCTCTGATATGAGCATTGGCCATGCGATGGAGTTCTTCCAGAACATGAAACTTAGCGGCCAGCGTGCGCAAATCGCAGAAAAAGTGCTGAAAGAGATTGGCGATCGCCTGAAGTTTCTCGTCAACGTTGGCCTGAACTACCTGTCGATGTCCCGCTCCGCCGAGACCCTTTCCGGCGGGGAAGCCCAGCGTATTCGTCTGGCCAGCCAGATCGGTGCCGGTCTGGTCGGTGTGATGTACGTACTGGATGAGCCGTCCATTGGCCTGCACCAGCGCGATAACGAGCGCCTGCTGGAAACGCTGGTGCATCTGCGCAATCTCGGCAACACGGTGATTGTGGTCGAGCACGACGAAGATGCCATTCGCGCCGCCGACCATGTGATCGATATCGGCCCGGGGGCCGGGGTGCACGGCGGTCAGGTTGTCGCTGAAGGCACCGTCGATGACATTATGGCGGTCGCGGACTCGCTGACCGGACAGTACCTCAGCGGCAAACGCGGCATCGCCATCCCGGAGCAGCGCGTCAAAGGCGACCCGTCGAAAGTGCTGAAGCTGACGGGGGCCAGCGGTAACAATCTCAAGGATGTCACCCTGACGCTGCCCGTCGGGTTGTTTACCTGCGTGACCGGGGTCTCCGGCTCCGGGAAATCGACGCTGATCAACGATACGCTGTTCCCGATTGCTCAGCGCCAGTTAAACGGTGCAACCATTGCCGAAGCCTCACCGTACCGTGATATCACCGGTATGGAGCACTTCGATAAAGTGATCGATATTGACCAGAGCCCGATTGGCCGCACGCCGCGCTCTAACCCGGCGACCTACACCGGGATCTTTACGCCGGTCCGTGAGCTGTTCGCCGGGGTGCCGGAGTCCCGTACCCGTGGCTACACGCCGGGCCGCTTCAGCTTTAACGTGCGCGGCGGGCGTTGCGAAGCCTGCCAGGGCGACGGGGTGATCAAGGTTGAGATGCACTTCCTGCCGGATATCTATGTGCCGTGCGACCAGTGCAAAGGCAAACGCTATAACCGCGAAACGCTGGAAGTGAAGTACAAGGGCAAGAGCATCCACGAAGTGCTGGAGATGACCATTGAAGAAGCCCGTGAATTCTTCGATGCCGTGCCGGCGCTGGCGCGTAAGCTGCAAACGCTGATGGATGTCGGCCTGTCCTACATCCGGCTCGGTCAGTCTGCCACCACGCTGTCCGGCGGCGAAGCGCAGCGCGTGAAGCTGGCGCGTGAGCTGTCGAAGCGCGGGACGGGCCAGACCCTGTATATTCTGGATGAACCGACCACCGGTCTGCACTTTGCGGATATCGAACAGCTGCTGGCCGTACTGCACCAGCTGCGCGACCAGGGCAACACCATCGTGGTGATTGAGCACAACCTTGACGTGATCAAAACCGCTGACTGGATCGTTGACCTGGGGCCGGAGGGAGGCAGCGGCGGCGGCGAGATCCTGGTGTCCGGCACGCCGGAAACCGTGGCAGAGTGCGAACGATCGCACACCGCCCGCTTCCTCAAGCCGCTGTTACAGGGCTAAATCAGACGGGCCGGTTCCTCACCGGCCCGTTTTTTTCTGCCATAGCTTTTCCCGCTATTTGCTGCACTTTTGTTACCATCTCCACAAAATCTTGCAGAATCAGGCAAGACTTAGCGAGTTTTGGACATACCCCCCACCCCATTATCTGACTATGCTTAACCTTCATCATTTTGCGGATACGGCGAGGCATTTCCACTGCCGGCTCCCACCCTCACGGCCACTGCGCCACATCATCAATAACTGGAGAATCCAATGAATATTACGCATGCTTATGCAGCCCAGGACGCGAAATCGAAGCTGGCTCCGTTTGAGTACCAGCCACGCGAACTGCGTGAACATGATGTGCAGATTGAAGTGCTGTACTGCGGCGTTTGCCACTCTGACCTGCACCAGGCACGCAATGAATGGCGCAACACCATCTTCCCGGTGGTGCCAGGCCATGAGATTGTTGGCCGCGTGACGGCTGTCGGCGCACACGGGCACAAATACAAAGTGGGCGATCTGGTCGGTGTGGGCTGCATGGTCGACTCCTGTCGCACCTGTGACAGCTGCAAAGAAGACCTGGAACAGTATTGCGAAGAAGGCTTTGTCGGCACCTATAACGGTCAGGATCGCATCAGCGGCGACATCACCTTTGGCGGTTACGCCACGCAGGTGGTGGTGCATGAAGACTTCGTGCTGCGCGTTCCGGAAAACCTGGATCCAGCCGGTGCGGCTCCGCTGCTGTGCGCCGGTATCACCACCTTCTCTCCGCTGCACCACTGGGGCGTCGGCCCGGGTAAAAAGGTCGGTATCGTCGGTCTGGGTGGCCTTGGCCACATGGGTGTTAAGATTGCCCATGCGATGGGCGCGCACGTTGTCCTGTTCACCACCTCACCGTCAAAAATTGAAGACGGGAAGCGCCTGGGTGCAGATGAAGTGGTGATTTCGAAGGATGCCGACCAGATGGCGCAACACGCCAACAGCTTCGACTTCATTCTTAACACCGTTGCCGCACAGCATGACCTGAACCCGTTTATCACGCTGCTGCGCCGTGATGGCACCATGACGCTGGTCGGTGCGCCAGAACATGACCATCCATCACCGCAGGTGTTTAACCTGATCTTTAAGCGTCGCAGCATTGCCGGTTCACTGATTGGCGGCATTAAAGAAACCCAGGAAATGCTGGATTTCTGCGGCAAGCACAACATCGTCTCAGATATTGAGATGATCAATATCAACGAGATCAACGAAGCCTACGAACGTATGCTGAAAAGCGATGTGAAATACCGCTTTGTCATTGATATCGATACGCTGCGCGCGTAACGGTGACGATCACGGGCGGACCGGGAAAGCAGGTCCGCCCCTGCTGCCACGGGGAGGCCCTTTGTTCCGGCCGGCCCCGTCATCCCCCTTCACCCGGGGTAGGCCGCCGTGTGAAAATCGATCTCCCACTGCAGCACTCTGCCGTAAAGCGCCGAAAGCGCCTGCTTTTCTGCCTCACTCAACGCGTCTGCACAGCGGTCCAGTTCCTCTTTCAGCCAGCATGCCTGCTGGTAAAAGGCCTCTCCGGCATGTATAGATACCCAGCATCGCACGTCGTCATCCTGCAGCGTCTGTTCACTCACCCGGTGACACCAGTGGTAATACATCCATTCCGCGCCAAACATCAGGGTAATAATCTCCGCATAGCTGCCTTCCTGCGCCGTCTGTCGCATCCCGTCGTCAAAGCGGCGAACCCCGGGCAGATCGCCCGGATGGTCGGCAGGATTGATCTGCCGCCGGGCCAGCACGGCGTCAAACCAGGGGATCTGGGTATCCACCAGCGCATTGAGGACGCCGATCAGCCAGCGCTGTGAGCGAATATCAGGCGCTTTACTGACACCCAGGGCAAAGATAGCGATCGCCGTGGCGACAAATTGCCCCTCAAACACCAGATAACGATTAAACACTGCCGCCGGCAGCTGTTGCTGCTCAATATCCGTGACGAAAGGGTGCTGCTGCATGGCCTGCCACGCGGGTTGGTGCTCGCGCAGCAGACGTTCGCTGAATGCCTCTGTCATACCTCCTCCAGCACCGCCTGCGCGACGGACATAAAGTGTTTCACCCGCGCCAGCTCTACGTCATTCCACCACACGCCGTCTGATTTCAGCGCACTGGCTACGATCACGCCCTGGGTACGGCTGAGGATCTGACACACGTTAGCTGGCGTGACCCCGGACCCGACTAACAGCGGCAGCTCCGTCGCCGCACGGATCTCATCAATTTCGCCCAGCGTCGCGCTGTCCCCGGTGCGCTGCCCGGTGGCAATCACCGCATCGGCTTCGAAAAAATCGACATCGCGGGTTAATTCCTGGATTGAACGGTCGGCAACAATCGCATGGCTGCCGTGCTTCACATGGCTGTCGGCAAACACGCGGATATGTTCCGCACGCAGCTGGCTGCGGTAGCGCAGGGCTTTGGCTGCCGCACCTTCAATAAACCCTTCGTTGGCAATGTAGGCATTCGCCCACTGGTTGACGCGCACAAAGTCCGCGCCGCCTGCCAGCGCCGTTGCCAGCGCCGGGATTGCGGCATTCGCCAGCACGTTAATGCCCAGCGGCACGCCAAAACGCTCACGGACTTTTTCGGTGATCACCGCCATCAGAGCAGAGGTTTCCGGCCCGATATCGTCCGGTTTGGAAAAAGGAATATCACCATGATTTTCAATAATCAGGCCATGAACGCCGCCATTAATATAATTTTCCGCATCACGTAAGGCGCGCTCAATAATATCCTTCACTGATTTACCACGATATTTTGGTGACCCTGGAAAGGGATCGCAGTGAATAACACCTATCACGGCTTTCTTACGTGAAAAAATAGCTTGTATTGCGTCAGTTTTTTCTGCTGAGATAGAAACCATCTTCTTCATCCTTTTAAGGAAACACGATGCGTGTTTATGTGGCTGGTAATATTACCGTCGATGAAACCTGGTCCATTGCGGATATTCCGCAAAAGGGATCATCGATTCATGGAAATAAAGTGTCGCAGGATATCGGCGGAAAAGGCGCGAATCAGGCGATCATATTGTCCCGCTGCGGTATCGACACCCGGTTAATTGCCGCCACAGGAAGTGACAGCAACGGATCGTGGATACGTGAGCAGATAATCAGAGAACCCCTGACGCTGTTACCCACTCAACCTGTTTATCGCCATAGCGACACCTCAATTATTCTCAATAGTGCTGACGGCGATAATGCCATTATGACCACCACCGCCGCTGCCGATGCCTTTCACCTGGAGGCTATCGAGCCGTTGCTGGCCGATGCCCGCGCCGGGGATATCCTGCTGCAACAGGGGAATTTTTCTCTGGAGAAAACCCGTGCCCTGTTCCGGCTGGCGAAAGCGCGTGGTTTAACCACTGTGTTTAACCCTTCACCGGTCAACCCGGATTTTGCTCAACTGTGGCCGCTGGTTGATATCGCCGTCGTCAACGAATCGGAAGCGGGACAGCTACAGCCACAGGGCGTTGCCACGCTGGTGATCACGCAGGGTGCCGCCGGGGCCTGGCTCATCCGCCAGGGTCAGCGCCAGTTCTGCCCGGCGACCGCCGCCAGCGTGCTGGATACGACCGGGGCGGGCGACACTTTCCTGGCGGTGATGCTGGCTTCCGCCCTGCTGCGCGGCGTTGCGCCCGATGCGTTAGCCCTGACTCACGCCAGTCAGGCCGCCGCCATAACGGTCAGCCGCAGGGGCACGCTTTCTGCTTTCCCCCAGAGCGCTGAACTCGCCGCGCTGTTAGGGACGCGCGGCGAGACAGCGATCATTTAAACAGCGTGCGGTAACGGTCAACGTTCGCTTTGGTCACCACCGTGGCCGGAACCAGAATGGTTTTCGGCACACTTTTACCCGCCGTCAGGGTGTTTAACGCTTTCAGGGCTTCCGACCCCATTTTTTCCGGGTCCTGCTGCAGGACGGCAGCCACGTAGCCGCCATCCATGCCGGCAATCGCTTTTGCCGTCAGATCCCAGCCAAAGACCTTAATCTCTTTCTGTCGCCCCTGGTTTTCTACTGCCGCAATGGCTCCCAGCAGAGCCGGTTCACCCGTGGCATAAATCGCCGTCAAATCGGGATTACCGGTGATAAGATTTTCCGCCGCTGTCATGGCGTTATCCTGGACGTTCTGGCCATCCACCACATCGGCTATGGTGATGCCCGGGTGGGCTTTCAGCGTCTCTTCAAAACCTTTCTGTCGCTGATTCTGAATTGCCGAGTTCAGCGCCCCGACGATGCCCAGGCGCGCCTTGCCACCCATCTCTTTTCCAACATACTCAACGAAGTATTTGCCCAGAATTTTACCGCCTTCGCTATTATCCACACCGACCTGTGCAGCCTGCGGCCCCGGCGGTAATACGGCATCAATTGCAATAACCGGAATATTAGCGGCGGCGGCCTCTTTGATCGCAGGCATAATGCCATTCACATCAATGGCATCAACCAGAATGCCCTTCACGCCTTGTTGAATATAGTTTTCGATAGCATCACTTTGCGCTACCGGATTATCGGTGGCATTAAAGATGACTAATGTTTTACCACTGGCTTTTGCCGCATCCTGGGCACCTTTGTTCATCAGATTAAAGAACAGTGCCTGTTGGTTAATCTGCACCAGCGCATAGGTATCTGCCGCCTTTGCCGCTGAAATCACCAAAGCTGAAGCCAGTAATGCCGAAGCCGTTGCCATCAAATGCCATTTTCTGGTGTTAAATACCATCATCAGTACCCTCGAAAAATAATGAGCGAAAAACAGCTGTGTCCGCGTCGCCAGGCAGCGCAGAGGGATTTTTTTGGCGGGCAAATATCAGATGAATGCGCCGGACAGGATCCGGTTGCAACAAAGACCTGCTATTCCTCATTTCGGCATCCGGTCCGTTGCGGTGCGCGACTGAAATGGGGTCTGGCCGGTTTGGGAATGACTTCCCGGGTAAGGCGGTAAACTGTTTATACAATTCTCCGCTGCGAAATTTTTGTCAAGTGTTTATTTGATCGCCCGTCAGCCCCGATAAAAGACTACTGGCGTGACGCTAACTTATGTTACAGATAGCCCTCCTGGAGAAAAATGGCGTGGAAAATGAGCATAAAACGCGTGTTGTTATCCGATGTAGCGAGGCGGGCTTCGCTGTCCAAAGCGACGGTGTCTCGCTATATGAATCACAGCATTGTGCTGCCGCAGGAGACCATTGACCGCATTGAAACGGCCATTCGCGAACTTGATTATCGCGGCAACAGCCTGGCACGCCGCCTGAGTAAAGGCGGCAGTGAAACCCTCGGCCTCGTGCTGCCCGATATTACCAACCCCTTCTTTGCCGAACTGGCCGATGCCGCCGAAGAGGCAGCCTCCGCCAGTGGCTACAGCCTGGTACTGTGCATCACCCGCAATAATCCTGATAAGGAATGCCAGTTTATTCGCTGGCTGGATACCTGCCAGGTTGATGGTCTGCTGTTCACCACAAACCGCCCTGATAACGGGCTGTTACGTAAAGAGATCCAGCGCCACCAGCGCATTGTGTTACTGGATGAAGATATCCCCGGCAGCAGCGTGCCCAAGGTGTTTGCTGATAATGTGCAGGGCGGACGCATCGCCACGGAAAAGCTGATCGCGGCCGGACACCGTCACATCGCCTTTGTCGGCGGGCCGGATGAGCTGATGAGCGTGCGCGAACGTTTCCAGGGCTTTTGCACCGCCATGAAGCAGGCAGGATTAAGCTGGCCGCCGGAGTGGGTGATGTACGGAGAGTATCAGCGCGAGTTCGGCCAGCAGGCGCTGCAGCGCCTGTTCAGCCAGCCTACCCGCCCTACCGCCGTGTTCGCCGCCAGTGACTATCTGGTGCTCGGGCTGCTCGACGGCCTGCGCGCCTGCGGGCTGCAGGCTCCCGAAGCGTTATCTCTGGTGGGCTTCGATGATGCCAATTACGCCGACTTTACCCAACCGCGGATCTCCACCATCCGCCAGCCCGCACGGGAACTGGGCCGTACCGCCGTCGGGATCATGCTGCGCCTGCTGAATAATGAGAGTGATATCCCTGCTGAAACACGTCTTCCCGTCGAATGGATTGGCCGCGATTCTATCCAGCATTGTTAACTCCGTCTCAAAATGGCGCAAAACTGCACAGTTTTGGCGCAAATTTCGATCACTTTTTTTCCTTTTCAGTATACTAAGTAAACCGGTTTACCTGATGATGCCGTTTAAAAACGTTGTATTACAGGACCTTAGATCGGTGGCGCACGCGGTATTTTGCGCCTGGCACGGAAGCTGCAATGTTCTGACTGGCGAACAAATATCTTTGTAGCGTTTGTCCTGATGGTGAGAGTAAAGCTTCATTCTGCAGGTAAACCGGTTTACTAGACTGTAGACCGTGCTGAATGAGGCCTTTTTCGCCGGACGGCAAACATTTCCCTGCCACACCGATGGGAGTTATCAGATGCAGCAGTCACAACCTGCCCCGGCTCGGGTAGAGATGGTCAATATCACCAAGACCTACGGGTCGATACGTTCACTGCGCGGCGTGAATCTGCAGCTGGCCCCGGGCGAAGTGCTCGGCCTGGTGGGGGATAACGGCGCGGGAAAATCCACGCTGACCAAAGTCCTTTCCGGGGCGGTGGTGCCCACCAGCGGTACCATCCGCATCGACGGTGAACAGCAACATTTTTCCAACCCGGCGGACTCACGCCGCTGTCATATCGAGATGGTCTACCAGGACTTATCCCTGTGCGACACGGTGGATGTGGCCGGAAATCTTTTTATGGGCCGCGAGCCGATGAAATCCCTGCTCGGCATTCCGTTTCTCGACCAGAGCAAAATGCACGCCGATGCGCGTGACATGCTGAAAGGGTTGGGCATTTCAATTCCGGATACCCGGATGCTGGTCCGCAACCTCTCCGGAGGTCAGCGCCAGGCGATTGCCATTGCCCGGGCGGCGGCCTTCGACCCGAAGGTACTGATTATGGATGAACCGACCGCGGCGCTGGCGGTGGCGGAAGTGGAAGCCGTGCTTGAGCTTATCCGCCGCGTCTCTGCGCGCGGGGTCAGCGTGATCCTGATTACGCACCGCCTGCAGGATCTTTTCCTGGTCTGCGATCGGATCATGGTGATGTACGAAGGCACCAACGTCGCGGATCGCCGGGTGGCTGACACCAGCCTGAGCGATATCGTCAATCTGATTGTGGGTGAGAAATTCACCGCCCACTCTGCGGCAGCACACTGAGGTAACAGGATGAGTATCATGAACGTAAGCGGCTCCCGCACGATCCGGCATTCCCTGCCGCGCCGACTGCTGCACAACCATTCGGGCGTGGTCAGCATTGCGCTGTTTTTCATCTTCTGCTGCGTGGTGTTTTCCCTGATCACCAGCCACTTTCTCAGCAGCACAAACTGGCTGAATATTATCCGCCAGAGTGCGCCCCTGCTGATTGTCGCCACGGCGATGACTCTGGTGATCACCACTGGCGGCATTGACCTCTCGGTCGGGTCGACCCTCGCCCTGGTGGGGGCGCTCTCGGCCATCGCCCTGAACAACTGGGGACTGCCGTGGCCGGTTGTGCTGCTCGGCGGGCTGCTGCTCGGTGGCCTGGTCGGCGCGATTAACGGCTTCTTTATTGCCTATGAAGGTATTCCGGCATTTATCGTCACGCTGGCCACGCTGGCGGTGGTACGCGGTGTGGCGCTGCTGGTCACTCAGGGCTATTCCATCCCGATCCCGGCCGACAGCCTGTTTACCTTTATGGGGCGGGCCTGGGTGATGGGCATTCCGATGCCGGCGCTGATCGGTATCGTCATCCTGGTTATCGGCCATATCGTGCTGAATCATATGCGCTTTGGCCGCTACGTAACCGCCATCGGTGCCAATGCTGAAGGCGCCCGCCGCAGCGGTATCAACACCAAAGCCGTCACCATGAAGGTGTATATCCTCAGCGGTATGGCGGCAGCGCTGGCCGGGATGATCATCACGGCCCGTCTGGGCAGCGGCTCCTCCAACCAGGGCGAAGGCTTTGAACTGCAGGTCATTGCCGCAGTAGTGCTTGGCAGCACCAGCCTGTTTGGCGGCTTCGGGACCATTATTGGCACCCTGCTCGGCGCGCTGTCCATTGCGGTTATCCAGAACGGATTGATCCTGTCGCATATCTCGCCGTTTTACACCCAGATCGCCACCGGCACCATTATCCTGCTGGCCATCTGGCTGAACACGCGCATTCTCAACCCTACCCGCTCTGCAGCGAAAGGATAGCTGATGAAAGGTTCGATTTTTCGTCACCCGGAGCCGCTACCAATCGGTATCCGCAGCGGCTATGTGATGACGGTGCTGGGCCCGCTGCCGCTGGCAGAAATGGGCGTAACGCTGATGCATGAGCATATTCTGCTGGATGCCTCGGGCAAATGGGTACCGCCCTGCTGCTGTAGCGATCGTCATCTGGCCGAAATGCCGGTGAAAATGGAAAACCTCGGCGAGCTGTCGCTCAACCCGCTGATGAGCCGCGATAACTGCCAGCTGTTTGATGTCGATGTGGCGATCGACGAGCTGATGAAGTTCCGTGCCCTGGGCGGTGAAACGGTGGTGGATCCGACCAATATCGGCATCGGCCGCGATCCGAAAGCGCTACAGCGCATCGCCCGCCTGACCGGCCTGAATATCATTATGGGCACCGGGCTGTATCTGGAGCCGTCACATCCTGAATGGGTGAAAACCACCAGCGTGGAGCAACTGGCCGACAGGCTGATTTACGACCTTGGCGGTGCGGAGGAGAAGCCGGAGGTGATGGCCGGACTGATTGGCGAAATCGGCGTTTCCAGTCGCTTTACTGCCGATGAAGAAAAATCGCTGCGCGCCGCCGGCCGTGCCAGTGCGGCAACCGGCGTACCGATTGAGGTGCATCTTCCGGGCTGGGAACGACTGGGGCACAAGGTGCTGGATATTCTGCAAGAGGAAGGGGCCGATCTCCGCCATACGGTGCTGTGCCACATGAATCCCAGCTTTGCCGACAAAACGTATCAGCGGGAACTTGCCGGGCGCGGCGCATTTCTCGAATACGACATGATTGGTATGAGCTTTTACTACGCCGATGAATCGGCCCAGTCGCCCTCCGATGAGGAGAACGCGCGCGCCATTCGCGAGCTGATTGACGACGGCTTTATTAATCACATCCTGCTGTCGCAGGACGTGTTTCTGAAAACCATGCTGACCCGCTACGGCGGCCACGGCTATGGCTACATTCTTAAACATTTTGTTCCCCGTCTGAGGCGTCACGGCGTCAGCGGCGAACAGCTTGAGACCTTAATGATGGCAAATCCGCAGCGCGTGTTTGGCGGGTAAAAGAGGAACAATGATGCAGAAGAAAATTTTACTGGTAGGTGAGTCCTGGACCAGCACCTCAACGCACGTAAAAGGCTTCGACCAGTTTGCGACAGCGACCTGGCACAGCGGAGCAACCGATTTTATGGCCGCGCTGGCAGACAGTGACTACGCCATTACCCATATGCCCGCCCATGCCGCAGCCACCGATTTCCCGCTGACGCTGGCGGAACTGCAAAGCTGGGATGCAATCATCCTGTCCGATATCGGGGCTAACACGCTGCTGCTGCACCCGGATACCTGGCTGAAAAGCCGCCGAACCGCTAACCGCCTGACGCTGATCCACGACTATGTGGCAGCTGGCGGCGCGCTGATGATGATTGGCGGCTATTACAGCTTCCAGGGAATTAACGGCGGCGCGCGCTATCGCAATACTGCCGTGGAGAAAGTGCTGCCGGTCAGGTGCCTGGCGTGGGACGACCGCATCGAAACGCCGGAAGGCTGCTATGCCAGTGTGACGGAAGCGCACCCTCTGTTTAACGATCTGCCTCCTGAATGGCCATGGCTGCTGGGCTATAACGAAGTCGAGATGCAGCCAGAGGGCAAACTGCTGGCCACCATTGCCGGGACTGCGCATCCACTGGTTGCAGTACGCGAATATCAGCAGGGCCGCTCGCTGGTATGGACCAGCGATATGTCGGCGCACTGGCTGCCGGAGGAGTTCGCCAGATGGACGGGCTACCGCCAGCTGTGGATCAACTGCCTTGACTGGCTGACGGAGCGCGGCTGATGGAAGCCGTCAGCACCCGCGAACTGGCGCAGCAGCTGCTGCGCTTTGATACCATCAATCCGCCGGGTAACGAAGCGGCCTGTATGCAGTTTCTTGCCGACTGGCTGCGTGAACAGGGCTTTGAGGTCACCCTGACGTCGTTCGGTACCGGACGGTGGAATGCGGTCGCCCGGCTGGTCGGAACAGGGCCCGGCAAGCCGCTGGCGTTTACCGGCCATCTCGATACGGTTCCCCTCGGCAGTGCCGCATGGCAATACGATCCTTTCGGTGAGATCGAAGAGGATCGCCTTTACGGGCGAGGATCGAGCGATATGAAGGCGGCAATCGCGGCGTTTGCCGTCGCCTGCGTTCGCGAAAAGCAGAGCATTCTTGCCGGTAGCGGGGTGGTGATGCTGCTCACCGGTGGCGAAGAAACGGGCTGCGACGGGGCCCGCGCGCTGACTGAAGCGGGACAGCTTCCCGGGGTGGGGGCTCTGATCGTCGGCGAACCAACGGCGAACTACCCGGTTATCGGACATAAAGGCGCGTTGTGGCTGCGCTGTGAAACGCGGGGGAAAACCGCCCACGGGGCAATGCCGGAGCTGGGGATCAATGCAATTTATCTGGCGGCAGAGGCCATCGGTAAAATCCGTACTTTCTCGCCGGGAGCCCCCCACCCGCTGATGAAGCAGCCGACGCTGAACGTCGGGCGCATCGAAGGCGGGCTGAATATTAATTCGGTGCCGGATCGCACGCGTTTTGATGTGGATATCCGCAGCGCGCCCAATCTGCAGCACGCCACCATTCGCCAGCAGCTCACCACCCTGCTGGGAGAAACGGTGACGATATCGACCCTGGTGGATCTGCCTGCAGTATTAAGCAGCGATGCGCATGCGTGGATCCAACAGGTGTATCAGCGCTGCCAGCCGCTGCACGACCGGCCGCTACAACCCAGCATTGTGCCCTACTTTACCGATGCCTCGCTGCTGTTACCGGCGCTCGGGCATCCGCCCTGTATTATTCTCGGCCCCGGTGAACCCTCGATGGCGCACCAGACCGATGAATATTGCCTGCTGTCTCGCCTGGAGGAGGCGGAGCGGCTGTATGGCCAGATTATTCAGGACTGGATGGTGCAGACCTGAAGCGGAGCGGACGGATCAGACCTTTGGTCAAGAAGAGCGGCCATAGCCGCTCTTGTTTCAGCCCTCTGGCCCGGACGTTACTTCTGCACCTGCTGAAAAGAGGCATCCACCAGGTAATAAATCTGTGAGTCCTTTAACGATCCGTCCAGCAGTACGGTGTTCCAGTGCGAGGGATTCAGATGCTCACTGGGCTGCACGTCGCTGTGCTGATCGCGGATCAGTTCTGCCAGCGCGGGCGTGCTTTTCAGCGCCACCGCAGGCCGGCCATTCAGGTCGTACAGCATGGCAAACAGTACGCCATCTGCTTTGATTTGCGTCGCCTGCCACTCCTCGTGTTCACTCTGCTCTGCCCCGCGCTTGGCCATGCAGTACGTCAGTAGATCGGATACCTTCATGCTTAATCGTCCCCCTGTAGCGTCGCCACAATCCGTCGGGCGCCGCCGCGAACGCGGTGTTCACCCAGATAAATACCCTGCCAGGTGCCCAGCATCAGACGCCCACGGCTAATCGGCAGCAGCAGCGAGGTGCCCAGCAAAGAAGATTTTATATGGGCAGGCATATCATCCGCCCCTTCATAGTCATGCTGATACGGTGCATTTTCCGGTACGGAACGCAAAAAATGCTGCTCCATATCCGCGCGGACCGTCGGGTCACAGTTCTCATTCAGCGTCAGAGAGGCAGACGTATGCTGCAGCAGCAGATGCAGCAGTCCGGTCTGCACATCACTTAACCGACGCAGTTCGCTGAGGATTTCATCAGTAACCAGATGAAAACCGCGAGGTTTTTCGCTCAGAGTGAGGGTTTGCTGATACCACATAAGTACGACTCCTTAACTAAACCGATGCGTTAAGTGTGCAGCAAGTGGCGAAAAGGTAAACCTGAAAAGTAAAAAAGCGGAGACTGCCGGCCGGTTTGCTCCGGCCGGCAGGGGGATTACATCACGGCGGCCATCGCTTCTGCGACCTGACGCACATTGTTATGGTTCAGACCGGCGATGCAGATACGGCCGCTGGCAATCAGGTAGATACCGAACTCATTACGCAGCCGATCCACCTGCGCCGCGCTGAGGCCGGTGTAGCTAAACATCCCGCGCTGCTGCAGCAGATAGTCGAAGTTTTTACCCGGCACGGCCAGGCTCAGCCCTTCCACCAGCGCCTGACGCATCGCCAGAATACGCGTGCGCATGGCTTCCACTTCTGCCAGCCAGCTGGCTTTCAGCTCAGGATTATTCAGCACGCAGGAGACCACCTGCGCACCAAAGTTAGGCGGGCTGGAGTAGTTACGGCGCACGGTTGCCTTCAGCTGACCCAGCACGCGGGAGGCTTCCTCCGCATCATCGCAGACGATCGACAGGCCGCCTACACGTTCACCGTACAGGGAGAAAATTTTCGAGAACGAGTTACTGACCAGCGCTGGCAGGCCCGCCGCCGCTATCGCCCGGATGGCGTAAGCGTCCTCTTCCATGCCTGCGCCAAAGCCCTGATAGGCGATGTCGAGGAACGGGATCAGCTCGCGTGATTGCAGCACGGCGGTCACTTCATCCCACTGGGCATCGGTCAGATCGGCACCGGTCGGGTTATGGCAGCAGGGATGCAGCAGAACGATGCTCTGTGCAGGCAGCGTATGCAGCTTTTCCAGCAGTGCCGTAAATTTCACACCGTTGGTCTCTGCGTCATACCACGGGTAGGTGTTCACCGTAAAACCGGCACCGGCGAAGATGGCGATGTGGTTTTCCCAGGTCGGATCGCTGACCCACACCTGGGAATTCGGGAAGTAATACTTCAGGAAGTCCGCACCCACTTTCAACGCGCCTGACCCACCCAGCGTCTGGATGGTGGCAATGCGCCCCGCTTTCAGCACCGGATGTTCCGCGCCAAACAGCAGCGGGGCGATGGCGCTGCGGTAAGGCGGCAGACCTTCCATCGGCAGGTAGAGTGAAGCGCTCTGTGGCTGCGCGTTCAGCAACGCTTCCGCGTCGGCCACCGCCTTCATCTGCGGGATCACGCCCTGGGCGTCGTAGTACAGACCAATGCTCAGGTTCACCTTGTGCGCCCGGCTGTCCTGCTTGAAGGTCTCCATCAGGGAGAGAATAGGGTCGCCAGCATAGGCATCAACGTTTTGAAACACGGTGCACGTCTCCATTAAATAATCAGTGATATCCTTCGACGCCCCGGCGGACGTCGCGGTCAGTTCAGGCAGGGCTAAACGGCGTAGCGGCCCGGACGATGGTTCATCGCAATAATCAGATTCAGCACCACGGCCCCCGCCACAGAAGCAATGAGCATTTCGCGCGACACCACAAACAGCGATGCCAGTACCACGCAGGTATCCACCGCCATTTGCAGCTTTCCGGCACGGATCCCGTAGCGGTCCTGCAGCCAGAGCGCCAGGATATTGATCCCACCCAGGCTGGCCTTATGGCGAAATAACACTATAAACCCAATCCCCATCACCACGTTACCGAACAGTGTCGCATAAAAGGGATCCAGCGCGGAAAAATGGATGAATAAGGGGTGCAGGTGGCTGAACAGCGACACCAGCGCCACGGCGGAGAAGGTTTTGACCGTGAACGCCCAGCCCATACGTTTTACCGCCAGCCAGTAAAACGGAATGTTGATCAGAAAAAAGGCGAGGCCAAAGGTGGTCTTGCTCAGATAGCTGATCAGAAAGGCGATACCGGCGGTACTGCCGGTCAGCGCTCCGGCCTGCTTCAATAGTGTGACGCCAAAGGAGACCATCAGCGTCCCGAGCAGGATAGCCAGCACATCTTCCAGCAGCGTGTGGGGGATTTTTACGAATGGTGGTGCGACGTTATCCATTGGATTGATTCTCTGGTGATGATTGCTCTGTTAATAGCTGAATACATTGCAAAAATCGCACCAGGACTTCGGCTGCAAGCGTAACCCGCAGGAGCCAAAACATTAACCCATTGAATAACGGAAATTTTATATATCGACATCGCGCATAAAACGAGGGCTATTCCGTTACTTCGCGCATATCAGCACACTTAATCACGCGGATTACGCATGAAAGCCATTGTTCACGCACAAAAACGGGGCAGTCAGCGCACCGTTTTAGCGCAGCGGCGTTTCGTTTACCGACATGATGCCATTCTCTTTCAGACGGTTAAGCACCACCGACGTTTTCACATGCGACACGCTCTGATGCCCGGCGACCAGCTGGCTGATCAGCGCGCTCAGACCGGGCAGGTCTGCCACCGCCACTTTCAGCAGGTAGTCGGCATCCCCGGTGGTTTTGTAGGCATCGACAATGGCGGGTTGCTCTGCAACCATGCGGTGGAAGCTTTCGACGTAGTCGGCCGTGTGGTTGATCAGCCGGACTTCGATCAGGCCAATCATGCCCAGGCCAACGGCATCCGGCGACAGCCGGGCGTGGTAGCCGAGGATCAACCCGGCCTGCTCCAGGGTAATGCGGCGGCGGGAGCACTGGGAAGCCGACAGCTTCACAATATCACTCAGTTCCTGGTTCGTCAGGCGGCCATTGGCTTCCAGTAACGTCAGTATTTTAAGGTCAAAATCATCAATCTGGGTCATCATTCATCCATGCCGGTGTCAGTTCAGGCGACTGCTGACAGACAGATAACCGCATTCATGGCGTTGTTGTCCAACACTATTTTACGATGGCCGGGGTGGGCGTCAGGGGCAACCGGGAGAAGAGTCGCCCCTGCACTATCAGGTGGGCAAACACTGATGCGGCGACCGACTTGGCTATCGGCCGACCACAGAGTGGTGTTATTCGTCGTCGTACTGCGGACCGGCATAGTTGTCAAAGCGTGACCACTGGCCGTTAAAGGTCAGGCGCACGGTTCCGATGGGGCCGTTACGCTGTTTACCGATGATGATCTCAGCAATGCCTTTATGCTCGCTGTTCTCCTCATACACCTCATCGCGGTAGATAAACATGATCAGGTCAGCATCCTGCTCAATGGAGCCGGATTCACGCAGGTCGGAGTTAATCGGCCGCTTATTGCTGCGCTGCTCCAGGGAACGGTTGAGCTGCGACAGCGCAACCACCGGTACCTGCAGCTCTTTCGCCAGCGCTTTAAGCGAGCGCGAAATTTCCGCAATTTCCAGCGTACGGTTATCGGACAGCGCTGGCACGCGCATCAGCTGCAGGTAGTCGATCATAATCAGGCTTAAGCCGCCGTGCTCACGGAAAATGCGGCGCGCGCGGGAGCGGACGTCGGTGGGGGTCAGGCCGGAAGAATCATCGATGTACATGTTCTTCTTCTCCATCATGATCCCCATGGTGCTGGAGATACGTGCCCAGTCCTCGTCATCCAGCTGTCCGGTGCGGATACGCGTCTGATCCACGCGGGACATGGACGCCAGCATACGCATCATGATTTGTTCACCGGGCATCTCCAGGCTGAAAATCAGCACCGGCTTGTCCTGTTCCATGGCGGCATTTTCACACAGGTTCATGGCGAAGGTGGTTTTACCCATCGACGGACGCGCCGCCACGATAATCAGGTCGGAGCGCTGAAGCCCGGCGGTTTTCTTGTTCAGGTCGCCATAGCCGGTATCCACGCCGGTGACGCCGTTCTGCGGCGTCTGGTAAAGAGCCTCGATGCGCTCAATAGTCGATTCAAGGATCTGATCGACGCTTTTCGGCCCTTCATCTTTATTGGCACGGCTTTCAGCAATCTGAAAGACGCGGGTCTCGGCCAGATCAAGCAGATCTTCACTGGTGCGGCCCTGCGGATCGTAGCCTGCGTCGGCAATCTCGTTGGCGACTGAGATCATCTCACGCACCACTGCGCGTTCACGGACGATATCCGCATACGCGCCGATGTTGGCGGCGCTTGGCGTATTTTTGGATAGCTCGGCCAGGTAGGCAAAGCCGCCCACCATACTCAGTTCACCCTTCGTTTCCATCGACTCGGACAGGGTGATCAGGTCGATGGGTTTCCCCAACTCCAGCAGTCGCTGCATCTCTGCGAAGATCATCCGGTGCGGACGGCTGAAGAAGTCTTTCGCCACCACGCGCTCGGCAACGTTATCCCAGCGTTCGTTATCCAGCATTAAACCGCCCAACACCGACTGTTCAGCTTCCAGCGAGTGCGGAGGCAGCTTCAGACCTTCCATCTGGCGGTCACGCGGCTCACGGTTCTCAGCGGATTTTTCGTAGGATTTGTTGGTGGGTTTATTTCCTGCCATAGTGATGCGATACCAAAAATCTTGTGGGGGGACGCGCAAGTATACCCGTTTGCATGGCTGCCGTCCTCCCCCTCATCGCGGCGAAATCCACAGGAGTGAACATGGCGAAACGTATACAAATCAGCCAGCACGGCGCACCCGAAGTGATGCACCTGGTCGAGTTTGATGTGCCCGATCCGGCCCCGGGCGAAGTGCAGGTTGAGAACAAAGCGATTGGCATTAACTATATTGATACCTACGTCCGCTGCGGCTTGTATCCGTCTCCGCTCCCTGGCGGACTGGGCACCGAAGCGGCCGGCGTGGTAACCCGCGTTGGTGAGGGCGTCAGCGTGCTGAAGCCGGGCGATCGCGTGGTGTATGCTCAGTCAGCGCTCGGGGCTTACAGCGAGGTTCACAACGTGCCGGTGGATAAGGTAGCGCTGCTGCCCGATGTCATCTCCTTTGAGCAGGCGGCTGCCTCATTTCTGAAGGGGCTGACGGTGCATTATCTGCTGCGTCAGACCTATGTGGTACAGCCCGACGAGGTGTTCCTGTTTCATGCCGCTGCCGGTGGCGTCGGGCTGATTGCCTGCCAGTGGGCGAAGGCGCTCGGCGCGCATCTGATCGGGACGGTCGGCTCGGCAGAGAAAGCTCAACTGGCGAAAAATGCCGGTGCCTGGGCAACAATTAACTATCGTGAAGAAGATATTGCCGCACGCGTCAGCGAACTGACGCACGGCAAGAAACTGCGCGTGGTGTATGACTCGGTCGGTAAAGACACCTGGGAAGCCTCGCTCGACTGTCTGCAACGTCGCGGCCTGATGGTCAGCTTTGGCAACGCTTCCGGCCCGGTGACCGGCGTCAACCTGGCGATCCTGAATCAGAAAGGCTCCCTGTATGTCACCCGGCCCTCGCTGAACGGCTATATCACCACCCGTGATGCGCTGGTGCAGGCCAGTAACGAGCTGTTTTCGCTGATCGCCAGCCGGGCCATCAAAGTGGATGTGCCGGAAGCACAGAAGTTCGCCCTCGCCGATGCGCAGCATGCGCACCAGGTATTGGAAGGGCGCGGCACTCAGGGTTCAAGCCTGCTGATCCCGTAAGCCACAAATAGTAAGGGCCTCCCGAAGGAGGCCCTTTTTCTTTCTTTTTTATTGTTCGCACTGAGTGTAGGGTCAGCGGCGATGAATACGTGTTGATTCAGTGAAACCATCCTGGCAGAATTCATAAGTAAAAAATATGTTTAATTGCAAAATGGCACTAAGCAATTTTCTGTGATGTGATCCACGCCGCATTACGCCGCTAAAAAAATCTACAACTCGTTGATATTACCGGGATAGCCACGGTTTTTCCTTCACCGCAGGCTTGCGGAATGCACGATATAACCACACGCCAGCGACCGCCAGCAGCAGCCAGGGCAACAATTTAATAACAATCGCGAATAACCCGCCAACGACCATCACCACGGTGGCGACCAGCAGCGCCGCGATGATACCCAGCAGCGAAATACCGGTCAGCAGCAGCATCATAAAAAAGCCGATGACAAACAGGATCTCTAACATATTGGTACGCTCCAGAAAAAGGAATTCTGAAGGAGTTATTACAAGAAACGTGCCAGGACGGCAGGAAATCTAACTTATTGAAAGTTAAGGAAGGAGTTCACCAGGCCGGTTTGAAACCTGGTGAATTTAATCATCAATTAGTGAAATTTTGACGATGTTATACGCTGGCTGGCACCCTGTCCGCGACCAGCTGTAAGGCCTTTTCGACGACATCAACGCCCGCGCCCGGTTTATGAGCGTTTTCGCTCAGGTACCGACGCCACTGGCGTGCCCCGGGAATGCCCTGGAACAGGCCCAGCATATGGCGGGTCACATGGCCGAGCCAGGTGCCGTTCGCCAGCTCCCGCTCTATGTACGGATACATCGCCCGCACCACCGCGACAGAGTCCACCATCGGGGCACTGCTGCCGAAAATCATCTGATCCACCTGCCCAAGCAGGCCAGGATTCTGGTAGGCTTCGCGCCCCATCATCACCCCGTCCAGATGTTGTAAATGCAGTCGGGCCTCCTCCAGCGTTTTAACCCCGCCATTAAGCGACAGCGTCAGCTGCGGGAAGTCACGCTTGAGCTGATAAACACGCTCATAGTCGAGCGGCGGGATCTCGCGGTTCTCTTTCGGGCTGAGGCCGGAAAGCCAGGCTTTGCGGGCGTGGATAATAAACGTCTCACAGCCGCCCTGCTCCGCAACGCGCCGGATGAAATCGCACAGGAATTCATAGCTGTCCTGGTCGTCAATGCCGATACGGGTTTTTACCGTAACCGGGATCGATACCACGTCGCGCATCGCCTTGATGCAGTCAGCAACCAGCTGCGCCTCACCCATCAGGCAGGCACCAAAACGGCCATTCTGCACGCGATCCGACGGGCAGCCTACGTTGAGGTTCACCTCGTTGTAGCCCCGCTCTTCAGCCAGCTTCGCACACTGCGCCAGCGCCGCCGGGTCGCTACCGCCCAGTTGCAGGGCGACAGGCTGCTCCTCAGGACTCCAGGCCAGGTAGTCACCTTTGCCGTGTATGATCGCGCCGGTGGTGACCATTTCGGTGTACAGCAGCGTCTGCCGCGTCAGCTGGCGGTGGAAGTAACGACAGTGACGATCGGTCCAGTCGAGCATCGGGGCGATGGAAAAACGATGTGCAGGGTATGTTTCGGTCATGAAAAGCGCTAACTCTGTATCAGAAAAGGGAGGCGATATTGTGCGCAATGATAGCACGGCGGTGGGAGATCCTGTAGCGGATGGCCTTTTTTTCCGGTCGTCCCTGCACAGGCTGCACGGGTTACGCCGACAAAAAGATCGGCCCCTGCGTGACAGAAGGCGGCTGGAAAAGAATAGGACACCGACTGACGGGAAAACAGGCCGGCCTCTGCGTGTGCAAAGGCCGGCCCGCAGCAAAAACGGATCAGAAGGTAAAGTTCAGTTGGGCAACGGCACCCCAGGTGTTGTCTTTACCGACCATTCCCGCCAGATCCAGATGCACCTTGTTAAACGGTAACAGGCCAAAACCGCCGGTGAAAACATCGGTGTCGTTGGACTTCACGTCGGCACGGTAACCGGCACGCAGCTGCAGCCAGTCCAGCAGGCGGTACTCTGCACCCACGGCAGCATACTGGCTGTCATCCTGCGTTTTGAAGCGTTTGGTGGGGGTCAGGTCCACATCCAGCGCGGTGGTCAGGCGCTCGGTATGGAAGGAAACACCGGAGGTCACCAGCGGACGGATCTGGTAGGTATCTTTGTAACCGCTGACTTCTTTGGTATCGATATCCCGTGAGATCAGGTTCTGCGCACTCAGGCCCAGCGTCCAGTTGTCACCCAGGTCGGTTGAGGCCCCGGCATCGATGTTGAAACCAGTGTTGGTGTTTTTGTAGTTGCCGTTGGTGAAGTCGGACTTGTCATAGCTGTAAACCGAGGCGCTGTAGTTATACAGAGTGGTTTTTTGCAGCTTTGGCGTCACGCCCAGTGACACTGGCTGGCCAGCGATATCAAACTCGTGGGCTACCGCAATCCCCATGTCGTAGACGACGGCAGCACGCCCCAGTCCTTCAGAGGTCAGCCTGTCCTGATCCCCCGGCAGCGGGATGCGGGTTCCATCCGCCACTTCCTGTAAATAATCGATATCACTTTGGGTCACATTTGCCACCACTGATGCCGTGCCATAGGCTTTGGTGACAAACGCAAAAGGCAGAACCTCATTCGGCACCGTGACCGCAAACGCCGCCCCGGCCTTTGCCCAGGCTTTTTCGCCCTGGATCTCCCGCAGGCGGTTGGCTAAATCTCCTGCTGCACCCTGCAGGCGTGGAATATCGTTGGGGAAGACAAAGTTATTCGCCAGGTCCTTATATCCATCCACGGCATCCGTCAGATCATCCACTTTATCGACCAGCTTGCCCTTATCGCTGATCTGCGCACCGACAGCAGGCAGAACAATACTCACCGAGTCTTCCGGCAGGGCTTTGGTCATCAGAGCCGGGTTGGCCAGCACTGCCGAACCATAAGAGGACGAGGCCACGCCGGTTCCCCCCATGGCATCATTGCGGGCATCAAAATAGTTACCGGCAGCCAGGCCACTGAGTGGTGCCAGCAGCAGAGCGGGCAAGACGACCGGACGGTAAAAACCGCTGAGTGCATTAAATTTATGTGCCATTGACCCGAAACCCACCATAGATAATGAAAAAGAAAATGCGTAAAAAACGCATAACTGAATGCCTGAATAATGAACATAAAGGCGACATTTCATTGCTGTGAATTAAGAGAAGATGAGTGGGCTTATCAGGTCATTGCCATTTTCTTAATCTGTTATCATGCTAACAGTTGAACGTTCTGCATCTGTTATTCCAATGCCAAACGCAACGAGCCCTATGCAAAAGGTAGACACGAAGCTTAAGCAGCGCAAATAAGATTAGCCCGACTGAATCATTATTGACTGGCCCTGGCACCCGGATGCCAATGGTTAAATTTTCTTTATCTTATGCGCTTATCAGCAATACCATTCTTTTCTGGAGTGCAACCTTTCCTCCCTTCGCCCCGGCGGCTGCCGGAAGGCACGACTCGGTGTTTTGTTACAGATGTGATAAAATAACATCCTGTTATGGCCTGAGGGGGAACAATGAATATGACCAGCGCTGAAAAAATCCTGTCGCAGGCGGAAGCCATCTGTCAGGAACGCAGTGTGCGCCTGACGCCGCAGCGGCTTGAAGTATTGCGGCTGATGAGTGAGCAGAATGGGGCGATCAGTGCCTATGATTTGCTCGATCTTCTGCGCCACTCCGAGCCTCAGGCGAAACCCCCCACCATTTACCGGGCGCTGGATTTTTTGCTGGAACAGGGTTTTATCCACCGCGTGGAGTCGACCAACAGCTATGTTGTCTGCCACCATTTTGAAGAACCCTCGCACACCTCAGCCATGCTGATTTGCGATCGCTGTGGGTCAGTGACGGAACAGCACGCCGATGGGGTGGAAGACATATTGAAATCGCTGGCCCTGAAAACCGGTTTTACCCTGGCTCACAGCGTTATAGAAGCACATGGTTTCTGTCAGCAATGTGGGGAAATCGAAGCCTGCACTCATCCGGATGCGTGCCAGCACGATCATACCGTGCAGGGAAAAAAGCGCGGACGCTAGCAAGAAAAAGTGAAGGACGGTACAGGAAGTACGGGGGGAGAACTGCGGAATAAGGGTTGGCACAGTCCTTGTGCCGGGTAGGAGCCTGGAGCTTAACGTACCGCTGTATTACCAGCGATGGTCGTTACGTGTTTCCCAGTCTTTCAATTCTTTTTCGGCCTGATCTTTCTGATAGCCGTAACGCTCCTGAATTTTACCCACTAACTGATCGCGTTTACCTTCAACCACGGTCAGGTCATCGTCAGTCAGCTTACCCCATTGTTCTTTCACTTTACCTTTAAACTGTTTCCAGTTACCGCCGGCTTCGTCTTTATTCATAATGTGATTCCTCTACCTTGGGTTAAAACAGCTTTAACAGCTCGGAGTTGGGCTGATTAGCCAGATAATTATCTGGTTAATTGCCTGACACAGAGATAATTGTAGTAGAGAAATCGCACTCAAGCCGTAAACACCCTGTCTGTCGTACTGAAAAACCCTAAAAAAAGAGCCAAATCAGTAAGCTGGCGAAGCGGTACCTTACGTAAGAAAATGTTTCAGGGCATAAACCACGTGCCGTTACGCCAGTGCCGCCGCCAGACCGCCCACAGCGTGACACCGCGCAGCAGCAGAAACAGCGTGATAGCCAGCCACAGGCCGTGATTCCCCAGCCAGGGAACGCTGCACAGCGTCAGTCCAAAGCCCAGCGCGGCGACTGCCATACTGTTGCGCATCTCCCTGGCGCGGGTTGCGCCAATGAACATCCCATCCAGCAGATAGCAGCCCACGCCCGCCAGCGGCATCACCACCTGCCACCACAAATACTGGTCGGCAAGCTGGCGCAGCGGTTCAAGGGAGGTCAGTAGCGCGACAATGTGCTCACCCGCCAGGGCATAAAGCAGGGAGAACCCCAGCGCAACCACCAGAGACTGCCGACAGGCCGCATGCCACACGCTCAGTAACTGCCGGCTGTTGCGCGCACCATACGCTTCACCGGAACAGGCTTCCACCGCATAGGCGAAACCGTCCAGCGCGTAAGCAGTGAAAGTAAGAAACATCAGCAGTACGGCATTGACCGCCACGACGTCATTGCCGAGGCGTGCGCCAAACAGGGTCAGCGAGGCAAAGCAGACCTGCAAGAGGAGTGAGCGCAGCATGATGTCGCGGTTCAGACGCAGCAGTCGCGCCACATCTCCCCGCCAGGCCCTTAACATCAGGCGCAGCGACAGACCGCGCATCACCATAACCCGCCATACCAGCAGCAGTCCGACGATCAGACTGGTGTATTCCGCTATTGCCGTTGCCGCTGCGGCCCCCTGCACGCCCCACTTCAGCCTGATGACAAACCAGAGGTCGAGCACGATATTCACCAGATTGCCGACGACCAGCAGGATGACCGGTGCCCGGGCATACTGTACGCCAAGCAGCCAGCCCAAAAGCACAAGATTCGCCAGCGTCGCCGGCGCACTGAGCCAGCGTATTTGCATAAACAGTGCGGCCTGCTGCAGGACGTCATCGCTACCGCCCGTTATCCCGAGCGCCAGGTGCGTAATCGGCTGCTTCAGCACAACAAACAGCAGCCCGGCACAAAGTGCCAGCAGCAGCGGCTGCATCAGCGCACGCGCCAGGGCCTGTTTATCGTTAGCGCCAAAAGCCTGTGCCGTCAGGCCGGTGGTGCTCATGCGTAAAAACAGCAACAGCATAAACAGGAAGCTGGTAATAGTCGTGCCAATCGCGACACCGCCCAGATACGTGGGACTGTCGAGATGGCCAATCACGGCTGTATCGACCAGGCCTAGCAGAGGCACAGTGATATTAGAGAGGATCATCGGCAGGGCGAGCCGCCAGAGGCTTTTATCTGCGGGGGTGAGCAGTGTCATCGGAGTCCATCAGCGAAAAACCCTCACTGACGATGCTGTGCGCCACTTAAGCAGCACACAGCATTTAGCGGGGAGTGAAGTACCGGTTACAGCCAGTTGCCGTTGCGGATCACACCGACAGCCAGGCCTTCGATCGTCAGCGTCTGCTGGCGCAGGTCAACGATGATCGGTTTGAAGTCCGGGTTTTCGGGCAGCAGTTGCACCGTATTTCCCTGCCTTTTCAGACGCTTTACCGTCACTTCATCGTCAATGCGCGCCACCACGACCTGGCCATTGCGCACATCTTCTGTTTTATGCACGGCTAACAGATCGCCGTCCATAATGCCGATGTCTTTCATCGACATTCCGCTGACACGCAGCAGGAAGTCTGCGCCGGGCTTAAACAGGTCAGGGTCAACCTTATAGTGGCCTTCAATATGCTGTTCTGCCAGCAGAGGTTCACCTGCTGCGACACGGCCAATCAGTGGAAGACCGTCTTCTTCTTCCATCATCAGGCGAATACCGCGCGACGCACCGGATACGATCTCAATCACGCCTTTACGCGCTAACGCTTTCAGGTGTTCTTCAGCCGCATTCGGGGAACGGAAACCGAGCTGCGCAGCAATCTCCGCGCGCGTTGGTGGCATGCCGGTTTGATTAATGTGGTCGCGAATCAGGTCATAGACCTGCTGCTGCCTTGCCGTTAGTGCTTTCATCCCGCCCCCTGGTTGTTTATACAGTCGACTGTGAGTATATACAGGTATTTAGACATTGAAAACCTAAAGTTGGGCGAAATGCCGTTTGTGGCGATTTTTGGAAAACTCATCGCAAATGCGGCACTAACAGCATGATCCAGACAAACATGGCCAGCAAGATAGCCAACAGTACCGCCGCAGACCCCATGTCTTTCGCCCGCCCGGCCAGCGGATGAATTTCACTGCCGATACGGTCAACGACGGCTTCGATGGCGCTGTTGAGGATTTCCACAATAATCACCATCACCACCGACCCTATCAGCAACACCCGGGTGACCGCATCGACGTCCAGCCAGACGGCGATGGCAATAGCGATAATGGCCGCCACGGCTTCCTGGCGAAAGGCCGCTTCATGCTGCCAGGCCGCGCGGATGCCTTTCCACGAGTAGCCAGCCGCTTTTATGATTCGTGTCAGTCCGGTGACATTATTTGCCATAATCAGGGAACCCTTTGAGAAGTTTAACGTCAATGAGTGGAACTACAGGTTTTTCAACACCACAGATTCTGTTGGCGCTTTCTGGTATGCTTGCGGCGCTTTGCTAACAAGAGGCTTCATGTTGTCTATGTCAGGTTGGCGTAATTTATATTATAACTTATTGAATCTGCCAGTTAAATTACTGGTAAAAAGTAAGGCAATCCCGGCTGAACCGGTTGCCGAACTGGGGCTTGATACGTCGCGTCCTATTATGTATGTGCTGCCTTATGATTCAAAGGCGGATCTCCTTGCCCTGCGTGAGCAGTGTCGCAAACAGGACCTTCCCGATCCCCTGGAACCGCTGGAGATTGACGGCACGGTCCTGCCCCGTCATGTGTTTATCCATGATGGCCCACGCGTATTCCCGTATTTTGTGCCGAATCTGCAGTCGGTCAAGCTGTTCCACGAATATCTCGACCTGCACCGTAACCATCCCGAACTGGATGTGCAGATGGTGCCGGTATCGGTGATGTTTGGCCGTGCACCTGGCCGCGAAGTTCAGGGTGACGATCAGCCGCATCTGCGGATGCTGAACGGCATTCAGAAATTCTTTGCCGTGCTCTGGTTGGGCCGCGACAGCTTCGTGCGCTTCTCGCCGATGGTGTCACTGCGCCATATGGCGACCGAACACGGCACCGATAAAATCATTGCCCAGAAGCTGGCACGCGTCGCCAGAATGCACTTCGCCCGCCAGCGTCTGGCCGCCGTCGGTCCGCGCCTGCCGGTACGTCAGGACCTGTTCAACAAGCTGCTGCAGTCCAAGGCTATCGCCAAAGCGGTAGAGGATGAGGCACGCAGCAAAAAGATCTCCCATGAAAAAGCCCAGCAGAATGCCGTTGAGCTGATGGAAGAGATCGCCGCTGACTTCTCTTACGAAGCGATTCGCCTGACCGACCGCATCATGGGCTGGACCTGGAGCAAATTATACCAGGGAATCAATGTTAACGGCGGTGAACGTGTGCGGCAGCTGGCGCAGGACGGGCATGAAATTGTCTATGTTCCCTGTCACCGCAGCCACATGGATTACCTGCTTCTCTCCTACGTGCTATATCACCAGGGGCTGGTGCCGCCGCATATCGCCGCCGGTATCAATCTGAACTTCTGGCCTGCCGGTCCGATCTTCCGTCGCCTGGGCGCCTTCTTTATACGGCGTACCTTTAAGGGCAATAAGCTTTATTCCACGGTGTTCCGCGAATACCTGGGTGAACTGTTCACCCGTGGCTATTCCGTTGAGTACTTCGTGGAAGGGGGCCGTTCACGCACGGGCCGCCTGCTGGACCCGAAAACCGGCACGCTGTCGATGACCATCCAGGCGATGCTGCGCGGTGGCAATCGCCCTATTACCCTGGTGCCGATTTATATCGGCTACGAGCACGTGATGGAAGTGGGCACCTACGCGAAAGAGCTGCGCGGCGCGACAAAAGAGAAAGAGGGCTTTATGTCGATGGTGCGCGGGCTGCGTAAGCTGCGCAACCTGGGCCAGGGCTATGTCAACTTTGGTGAACCGCTGCCGCTGATTGCTTACCTGAATAATCAGGTGCCGGAGTGGCGTGATGCTATCGATCCGATTGAGGCGCAGCGCCCGGCATGGTTGACCCCAGCCGTGAACGACATCGCGCAGAAAGTGATGGTGCGGATTAACAATGCCGGGGCGGCCAACGCCATGAACCTGTGCGTGACCGCCCTGCTGGCCTCGCGTCAGCGCTCCATGACCCGTGAACAGCTGACCGAACAGCTCGACTGTTACGTACAGCTGCTGCGCAACGTCCCCTACTCGCCTGACTCAACCGTACCGGATATGACCCCGGAGGCGATGCTGGAACATGCGCTGAGTATGAACAAGTTCGAGCTGGAGCAGGACAGCATCGGTGAGATCGTGGTGCTGCCGCGCGAGCAGGCGGTACTGATGACCTATTACCGCAACAACATTCACCATATGCTGGTGATGCCTTCGCTGATTGCTGCCATCCTGATGCAGCATCGCGAAATCAGCCGCGCCGAACTGCTGCGTCAGGTCACGGTGATTTATCCGATGCTGAAGAGCGAACTGTTCCTGCGCTGGAACAGCGATGAGCTGGCGCAGGTGCTGGACTCACTGGTGGCAGAAATGGCCCGTCAGGGGCTCCTGGTGGCCGAAGAGAGCAGCCTGCGTCTCAGTGCCGGTCGTTTCCGTACCCTGCAGCTGCTGGCAGCGGGCGTTCGTGAAACCCTGCAACGCTATTCAATCACCTTCTCGATTCTCAGCGCAAAACCGGCCATTAACCGGGGAACGCTGGAAAAAGAGAGCCGGACCATGGCACAGCGTCTGTCCGTTCTGCACGGCATTAATGCGCCGGAGTTCTTCGATAAGGCAGTGTTTACGTCGCTGGTGTTAACGCTGCGGGATGAAGGCTATATCAGTGATTCCGGTGATGCCCAGGTTGAACAGACACAGCAGGTGTACCAGCTGCTGGCCGACCTGATCACTCAGGACGTCAGAATGACCATTGAGAGTGCGGTAGAGCTCGACTGATACGACAAGGATAGCAGGCCGATCCCGTAGCGGATCGGCCTTGCCGTTTACCCTCCGATACCCAGTACCACGCCAATAAACAGTACCAATCCTACCCAGTTATTATTCAGAAACGCCTTAAAGCACAGCTCACGACGCCGCCTGGCAATCAGCTTCTGCTGATGGACAAAGAACACCCCTGCTATCAGCACCGACCAGTAAAAGATACCGTTGAGATGCAGCTGCCGGCCCACCAGCGCCATCAGGCACAGCGTGGCCAGCTGAAGCAGGCCAATAATCAGCTTATCGTAACGACCAAAAAGAATGGCGGTGGATTTCACCCCAATCTTCAGGTCGTCATCACGATCAACCATTGCATACTGGGTGTCGTAGGCCACCGTCCAGCAGATATTGGCCAGAAACAGCAGCCAGCAGGTCAGCGGTACGCTCTCGCTGACCGCCGCCCAGCCCATCGGGATCGCCCAGCCAAAGGCCGCACCCAGAACCACCTGCGGCAGATGAGTGTAGCGTTTCATAAACGGATACAGCCAGGCCAGCCCCAGGCCGCCCAGCGACAGCCAGATGGTCATGCTATTCATGGTCAGCACCAGCGCAAAGGAGATCAGCACCAGGCCGGCAAACAGCAGTTTGGCTTCACGCGGGGTCACCGCGCCACTGGGTAGCGGGCGCTCACGGGTGCGCTTTACAAAGCCATCAATTTTTCGGTCAGCAAAATCATTCACCACGCAGCCCGCCGCACGCATGAAAAACACGCCCAGCACAAATACCAGCAGCACGTTAAGCGGTGGTGCCTGCCTTCCTGCCAGCCACAGCGCCCACAGCGTGGGCCACAGCAGCAACAGTGAACCAATCGGTTTATCAATACGCATCAGACGGCTGTAGGCCGCCACCTTACTCATTGGCACGCTCTTCTCCACGCTATGCTCCCCCTTCTGCCGCCACGCTGGCATAGAGCGGGGAGGCAGGTAAAAACAGTTCGGTCAGTAACAGTGGCTTGCCTGACAGACGCAGACGCGAACGCCGGCCCCACAGCGTGTCGCTGTGGCCAACATCAATAAAGTCACGCGTCAGCGTTGAAGAGGCAAAAAGATAGCGGCCCAGCGGTACCGTGCCCAGCTGTTGCAGCTTCTGTTCGGGGCCGTTGAGGGTGGATTCCGGCACCAGCGTGCGGGCGACCAGCCAGGGGACGCCGTCGCCGCAGAGTTCAATTTCCCGCAGCCAGTAACGCGGCTCGGCAGGCAGCAGCACGATATCTTTATCCTCTGCCGCTTCCTGCGCACTGATAAATCCCTCACGCAGCAGGTTCACCGTCACCGCCTGGCAGTGACGCTCAAAGCGACGCGTCATGGAATCGACTTCCATCAGCCAGTCAAGCAGGGGGGCCGTTAACAGAGGGGATGAATCCGGCAGCCAGTTGATCGCGCGCAATTGCGACAGCGCGTTCTCAGCCATAACACTTCTCCGCAAAATCTTCGATGCGTCAGTGTAACGCAGACCCTGGCGGCAAACCTATCAAAGCCGGGCAAATAGCCGTGAATTTATGGCGCGTTTACAGTCTTATTCGCGCTTCAGGCGGTTACTGTTTGCCAGCCACAGGGTGATCACCAGGATCAGGATGGCGATGGCATAAGCCAGGGTATCAAAGGGGTTTTTATGATCGACGATGATCAGGCGAATAATCGCCGTAATGCCGATATAGACAAAGTAGCGCAGCGGGAAATGGTAGCCAGACTGGAAATACTTAATGATCAGCGCGATAAACTCAAAGTAGAGGAAGTAAATCACGATACCTTCGATCAGCAGATAAGACGACGTCTGCTCGCCGGTATTCAGCAGCACGTTACCCAGATGGATGGTCTCTTTGCCAAGAAAGATGATCAGAATGCAGGCCAGCACAATCAGGCCGGTGTTTAAAACCATTTGCAGGGCAAAGGCCAGCCGGGTGGCGGGCGTGTTACGTTCCTGGGACGTCATGATACACCTCAAAGTCACTGTTATCCGTCGGGAATGCCGACGGATAACAATATGCTTGAGTGTGATGCAGATCACAACATTTCGATGAGGCTCACCGCATGACGGGGCGACCGGGAAAAAAGATCGCCCCGCCGTAACGTCGGGATTTAACGGTAATTCGCGTCGCGGTCGGTGGTCATATCGTACAGCTGGTACTTACGACCCAGCATCTGACCGCCATCACGCGTCAGCGGAGTCCAGTTCACCTGCGCACGACCGCGGGTTGGTGACACGCTGAAGACATCCATTGGCACGGAGATATAGAAGCCTTTGGTGAAGTCACCCTCGCCGTACTCTTCCGCAGAAACGTTGGTTTTGGTGGCGTAAGCCCCGACGGTAATACCGCTGTCGAAGCGCTTCGAAATATCCACCGTCACGCCTTTATCTTCCGCCAGGTACTGCCCGACGCTGGCTTTCACCAGCACGTTACGCATAAACCACGGCTGCCAGTAACCAGTAATGTTGCCCACCTTGGCGCTGTAGTCGGTGAACTTCATCATGTTGTCCCAGTCACGCTGTTTGACATAGTTGGCGTCGACCCCCACGGCCCAGCTGGCATCCAGCGGACGATAAAGCACTTCGCCCCCGGCCCCGCCGTACATGGTTTCCAGATAGCCGCCGTACACCTGTCCGTAGAACCCGTTGCCGAGCTCATGCATGTAGTTGGCCTGCAGGTTATTCACATAGACGTTATTTTCAACGTAGTCGCGAATATGGGTACGCACCCGTGGCAGGGAGGAGTCCGCCGGTGCACCGTTGTAATTAAACTTGTCGTAGTTGTTGGCCAGGTTGCCAAACAGGCTGCCGTCCAGCAGCAAGTGGTCCGTCAGCCAGAAGCTGGCGTTCGCCATTACGCCCACCTGGTAAAGGTAGAAGCTTTCCGGCCCACCGACTGACTGGTTGAGCACCGGTGACAGGCTGTAGCTCAGACGGTCGCCGTCGATACGGAAGCCCTGCTCGGTATGTCCCGGATCGCGCGGGTCAACTCGCTGCTGCTGAAGCGTCTCTTCCCGTCCCAGCGGATATCCCGCCAGCTGGCGTTGCAGGCTGCCCACGTTGGTTTCCGTGGTGACCTGTGGCATGTGGCTGCGCGTTTGCGTCACGCGCAGCGTATCCACGCCTTCCGGCAGGTGGTTGGCAAGAATGACGTTGGCGCGGTCGACGCCGCGCTGCGTATCACGGTATTTATACTGCTCCCCGGTGACGGTCATCGTGCTGCCGTCCACCTGAATATTCGGCGCATTCAGACCGGCGTTGTACTTCAGGTCGGTCAGTTGGTTGGCAGTCAGCGTGGGCTCAAGGAAGCGGTCCTGCGGCTGCGGATTGTATTCCGGCTTCGGCGTATCCCGCTGATTCTGGTGCAGATCGTTAAAGTTAGTGCGCAGGGTGAAACCGGCCATAAAGGTGTTGCCACGCTCATAGCTGACGTTCACATCTGCCCAGTCAGTAATCCGGTAGATTGCCCCAACGTTGAACTTGCTTTTCTGCTCCAGACGCCCGGCAAAGTCATCTTTATAATCGTTGCCTTCATACTCCATCTTGAGGCGCAGCGGCTGCCACGGCGTCTGATACTCAATGCCGCCGAAAATAGCCGTTGGTCCTTTAAACATATCGCCACCGCTCACCGACCCGGCAGTGCCGCTGCCCTCTGCACGGTAGCAGTATTTTTCGCTGGCAGAACAGAACGGGTTCTTGACGGTGCCGCTGTTACCGATGTAGCCCCAGCCCATGCCGAGGGTGAAGTCAAACGGCCCCCAGGCCTTGGTGGCCACCAGATATTCACTGTCAAACAGGCCAGTACCGCCGAGGTCACGCGACCCTACGGACACTTCCGGCAGCCAGAAGCCCTCTTCCCACAGGCGCAACTTGAGGTCGAACGCTTTATCTTTGTAGGTCTGATCGCCAGAGAAGCTGGATACGGCGCTGTATTCCCGGGTTTTGACGTCGGTGTAGCGGATGGTGGCCTCCAGCCACGGGAACAGCTGCACCGAGGAGGAGTAAAAGTGGTACTGATCGTTATAGCGGTAGTTAAGGCTGAACTCGCCCTCTTTGGCCATACGCGCGGTCGGCACCTGCATCAGACCCACGCCGCCAAAGTCAGACTGAGACGGGCCAATCGGGTCCGGATACGTAGCAGCCTGAGCCTGGCAGGCACAGGCAACGGAGAGTGACAGCAGGCTGAGAAGATAACGTTTTTTCATCAGTCAGGGATCCGGTGCGTCAGTACAGAAATGATCTGCTGGTTGAGATCGGCATAGGCGGCCGGCAGCGTCCACGAGGAGAAGCCAACGAAGAGGATGCTGCCCGGTTGTGGCTCGTAGTGACGACGGTTCCAGTACGCCACCGGCACGTCGGTCACCTCACCCCCGGGGGAGATCACCTGTGCGATGTTGCGTTCACCGCCGCTCATGCGCGGGTGTGCATCCAGATACTCAACGGCGGAACGTCCCGCTGCCCACGGGGTTTTACCTGCTTTTTCCACCGCCCCCGCCAGGGTAATGGAGGTCGGTTTTGCCAGGGTATACACGCTGTACTCCCCCTGCAGCGTGCGGTTGGCCTGGGGACGTAACCGTACCCAGTCCGGGTCCAGATTGACCTTCTGCCGCCCTGTCACCTTCATTCCGGCAATTTGCTGGCGCACGTTTTCAACCACGGCGGCCTGTTGCGCATCATTGTCGCTTTTCAGTGCATCGCGCCAGGCCTGAAGCCGCGCCAGCAGCTGTTGCTGCTGCTGTACTGCGACAGCGGTCGCCTGTCGTTCAGCGATCACCGTTCCCGGCCACCACGTTTTTTCCATCAGTGCCGGGCTGGTGACCAGCTGTGACAGATTCGCCGCGTGGGCAACCACAACCGGCTGCGTCTGCCCGGGATAAAAGATATTCACCCGGCCATCGGCCTGAGCGTGCAGCGACAGCGATGCCACCATCCCTGCGAGAATAAGGGTTAATTTTTTCATGATTTCGCAGGCTTCAGAATGGTGAATTCAACAGGAAGGTAGTCGGCTCCCAGCGTCTGCCGTGCCTGACGCACCTGCCCGCTGGACATATCTACCCAAAACGTATTGCGCCACGAACGGCCATTTTCCGCCGTCGTTACCTCTTCCTGCCAGACGCGACAGGCAACAGCCTGCCCGCCAATTTGCAGCACCTCGTCTTTCCCCCGCGTGAAGTGGGAAACCGCCGTGTCCGCCTGAGGTTTACCGTCCTGCGTCCAGCTGAGCGTTCGGGTCCAGCTGGCACCCTCGGTCAGGCGCAGCGCATCACGCAGCGGGTCGTTTTCCAGCTGACTGACGTCATTGAGGTTATCCGCCAGGCCCAGGGTTTTGACCAGGCGACCGTGCCGGGTGACCAGCATCGCTTTATCGCGCGTGATCCATTTCTGCTGTCCGTCTTCATTGAAGCCCAGCACCACAAAGATCTGCTGGCCGCCGTTGACCCGCAGGTACATGCTGGCATAAGGCATCGCGTCGATTTGTTCGTTAGTCATCTGGATGTCGTCAGCGCCGAGAAAGGCCAGCTTGACGGTTTCACCCAATCCTTTTTGCGTTTGTGTACAGGCCTGAAGCAGCAGGCAGAGCAGCAGAAGTGGTAGGTTTCGCAACTGTGAGTGTCCCTGAGCAAAGGAGAACAAGGCGGAAAATAACCACACAAATGTGTGGTTATGATTAATTTTTGTACTTAGCGGGTCGTGCCTGTGGTGGTGGTGGTCGTGGTTCCGGTGTTGGAACCATTTCCGCCGCTGCTTGCGGCCAGCGCAATGCCAGCCAGCGCGCCAACGGCACCAATACCCACAGCAGTTGTCGCACCAGCTGACATTGAACCTGCATCAGCACCAGCAGCAGCACCGGCTTCCACCGGTGGAGCGCCAGCAGCTTCAGCGGCAAACGCGCCAGTTGCACTCGCTAAGTACACTATGGCTGCAGTAGCCCATATGACTTTTTTCATCACACTTTCCCTTCATTAAATGAATGGATACCAGGACCTGGATGGTGCCTAGCGACTCCAGTATGAGGAATTAATTTCCAGAAAGCAGCGCAGCGGGCGGAACGTCATGGCATGGCGAGGCGTGTTGATAAAACCCTAAAAAAAGGTTAAGTGTTAACACATATGACTGAGAAAAGTCGATTAACAGAGATTAATACCAATGTTTACTGGATTCGGGGGAAGTGCGGCTTAAAATGGCGGGTAGTGAGGATTAGCGTGACGTTGCATGATTAAGTTGCAAAATTATTTGAATAAAACATTAAAAATCAGAGAGATAATTGATAGGTTATTCGTGTTTTTATACCATTAATGCGCCATTTATTTAAGAATTATCTGCCTCGAAATACGATCTTTTACGATGCTTTTAGGAATAAGCCCATCCCTGACCCGGCCACTTTACTCATCTTTGGGGTGGAAAAAAGGCCACAGAATCAGCCGGGGGAGAGCCGCCCGGCCTCCGCAGTGCAATGGTGAGAAAAACACGGCACTGTCAACCAGGTCCAGTTATTTCCAGAAAATAAAAAACCCCCAGAAATCGGGGGTCAGCGCCGGACACCGTGCCGGTCAATGCGACGGGGCGGCAGGTGAAAAGCCGCCCACGCCCCTGGCGGTTAGCGCCAGGATTTATAACGATTGATCAGACCGTTGGTCGAACTGTCATGACTGTCGACCGGCTCCGCACTCGCCAGCTCTGGCAGGATGCGGTTAGCCAGCTGTTTGCCCAGCTCAACGCCCCACTGGTCGAAGGTGAAGATGTTAAGAATAGCGCCCTGAGTGAAGATCTTATGCTCGTAAAGGGCAATCAGCGCACCCAGGCTGTACGGCGTGATGTCACGCAGCAGGATGGAGTTCGTCGGACGGTTACCCTCAAACACTTTATACGGCGCGACGTGTTCGACGGACTGCGCGTCCTGTCCGGCATCGGCAAACTCCTTTTCTACCACTTCACGCGATTTGCCAAACGCCAGCGCTTCGGTCTGCGCAAAGAAGTTCGACAGCAGCTTGCTGTGATGATCGCCCAGTTTGTTATGGGAGACCGCAGGCGCGATAAAGTCACACGGCACCAGTTTGGTGCCCTGGTGGATCAGCTGATAAAACGCGTGCTGACCATTAGTGCCAGGTTCGCCCCAGATGATCGGGCCGGTCTGGTAAGTCACCGGGTGCCCGGCGCGGTCAACGTATTTACCGTTAGACTCCATGTTGCCCTGCTGGAAGTACGCAGAAAAACGATGCATATACTGGTCGTAAGGCAGGATGGCTTCGGTTTCTGCACCGAAGAAGTTGTTGTACCAGATGCCAATCAGCGCCAGCAGGATCGGCAGGTTTTTCTCCTCCGGCGTATCGGCAAAGTGGCGATCCATCGCATGCGCACCGTCCAGCAGCTTTTCGAAGTTTTCGAAGCCAACGGAAAGGATGATAGACAGGCCAATAGCCGACCACAGGGAATAACGGCCACCGACCCAGTCCCAGAATTCGAACATGTTGTCGGTATCAATACCAAACTCAGCGACGGCTTTGCCGTTGGTCGACAGCGCAGCAAAGTGCTTCGCTACGTCTTCCTGATGACCCGAGGTCAGGAACCAGTCGCGCGCGCTGTGGGCGTTGGTCATGGTTTCCTGTGTGGTGAAGGTTTTTGATGCCACGAGGAACAGGGTGGTTTCCGGGCTCAGGGTCTTCAACGTTTCGGCAATGTGCGTGCCGTCCACGTTGGAGACAAAGTGCATATTGAGGTGGTTTTTAAACGGACGCAGCGCTTCGGTGACCATAAACGGTCCCAGATCTGATCCGCCGATGCCGATGTTGACCACGTCGGTGATCGGTTTGCCGGTGAAACCTTTCCACTCGCCGCCGATAATACGCTCAGAGAAGCCTTTCATCTTCTGCAGCACGGCGTTCACTTCCGGCATGACGTCTTTGCCGTCAACCACGATCGGGGTGTTGCTGCGGTTACGCAGGGCCACGTGCAGGACCGCGCGATCTTCCGTGCGGTTGATCTTTTCCCCAGAGAACATCGACTTGATTGCGCCCTGCAGGTCGGTCTCTTTGGCCAGCGCCAGCAGTTTATCGAGGGTTTCGCGGTTGATGCGGTTTTTCGAAAAGTCCACCAGCATCTGATCGTCGAACGTGGCAGAGAAGGCAGCAAACCGGTCGGCATCGTTAGCGAAAAGGTCAGCAATCTGAACATCTTTCATTTGTTCATAATGCTGGATCAGTGCCTGCCAGGCAGCGGTTTGTGTCGGATTGATATTTTTCATAGCAACACTCTTTTTATTTAAGAACAGTCAGTCAGACCGGACGATATCTTACCTGTTACGGGCGTTCGGCTCCCCTCTTCCTGCAACAGGTTACAGCTATCATCCCGCCACGATTCGGTATCCGGCGGTGCGGACGATCCCGCCAGGGGATATAAGTATGACTATTCATACCCTTTTCCGGGTAAAAATTATAGCCCGGACATGGCTTATAAGAATTGACGCTTAGGGTCTAAACGGTGATTTTTGTAGCAAAAGTGATTAGCGTGGGTGATACCGTACCGATCATAACGAAAATGAATAATCATCGGCCGACAGGCGTTGACAGCCGCACCATAACCCGATATTCCTATGCGCAACTTATGCACCGCATAAGCCAGAAGAGGCGCGTCGCCCAGGCAGTGTGTTGGAGGAACCGTATCCTTTGATAACGCATGATGGGGAGCGACGCCGAGGTATTAACCACACGGAGTGGGGCATATCGACCGCAGGGGCTGAATCCTCTGGGTTGTCACCAGCAACGTCCGGTAGTCGGGCGGCGAGGTGGGGCGCTTCTGGGTGACGCGTAGCCTTTCTTCTACGTCCTCTCCCGTTGCGTTCTTCCCTTGTGCCAAGCTGATGGAATAAATCCTGACACGAAGGTAGTCATCGTAATGTCTCAAAATCTGATCGTGGCGAAATTTGGCGGCACCAGTGTCGCTGACTACACAGCTATGAACCGCAGCGCCGATGTGGTGCTGTCTAATCCCGATGTGCGTCTGGTTGTCCTGTCTGCCTCCGCAGGCGTCACCAATCTGCTGGTTGAGCTGGCGGCGGGCCAGCTACAGGAGCAACGTGCGTTCCTGCTGGACGAGATCCGCCGAATTCAGTACGCCATTATCGACGCGCTGGATCAGCCCGCGGTGATCCGTGACGAAATCGACCGCATGCTGGAAAACATCACCATGCTGTCCGAAGCCGCCGCGCTGGCCACCTCGACCGCTCTGACCGATGAACTGGTCAGCCACGGTGAACTGATGTCGACGCTGCTGTTCGTTGAGATCCTGCGCCAGCGTGACGTGGCGGCAGAATGGTTTGACGTGCGAAAAGTGATGCGCACCAATGACCGTTTTGGCCGAGCCGAGCCGGACGTCAGCATGCTGTCCGGGCTGGCCGCCAGCCAGCTGCAACCCCGCATTGCGGAAGCGCTGGTCATCACCCAGGGCTTTATTGGCAGTGAAGAGCAAGGCCGCACCACCACGCTGGGCCGTGGCGGCAGCGACTATACCGCTGCGCTACTGGGTGAAGCGCTGCATGCGCAACGGATTGATATCTGGACCGATGTACCGGGTATCTACACTACCGACCCGCGCGTGGTGCCTGCCGCGAAACGGATTGATGTCATTACCTTCGAAGAAGCCGCTGAAATGGCGACCTTTGGTGCCAAAGTGCTGCACCCTGCTACGCTGTTGCCGGCAGTACGCCGTGATATCCCGGTGTTTGTGGGCTCCAGCAAGGATCCGGCGGCGGGCGGTACCATTGTCAGTAATAAAACAGAGAACCCGCCGCTGTTCCGTGCGCTGGCCCTGCGCCGCAAGCAGACCCTGTTAACCCTGCACAGCCTGAGTATGCTGCACACCCACGGCTTCCTCGCCGAGCTGTTCAGCATTCTGGCGCGCCATCAAATCTCGGTCGATCTGATCACCACCTCAGAAGTGAGCGTGGCGCTGACGCTGGATACCACCGGTTCAACCTCGACGGGGGCCAGTCTGCTGACCCAGGCCCTGCTGACTGAACTTTCTTCGCTGTGCCGGGTGGAAGTGGAAGAGAACCTGGCGTTAATTGCCATTATCGGCAACAAGCTCTCGCAGGCCTGCGGCGTGGGTAAAGAGGTGTTTGGCGTCCTGGATCCGTTTAACCTGCGCATGATCTGCTACGGGGCCAGCAGCTATAACCTCTGCTTCCTGGTGCCCGGTAACGACGCTGAAAAAGTCGTGCAGACGCTGCATCACAATCTGTTCGAGTAATTGCAAAACCGGGCCAGGCCCGGTTTTTTTTCGCCGGACGCAGTAGAAGAACGCTGTGCTGCCTGAACCCCACTGCGGTGGGGTTTTCTGCTTTATATCACGCCAATGTCGCTGACTTTTCACCCCGTTTTTAATGCTATGATCTCCTGTTCATTATCCTGTGCTATGGCAATTTTCTCCGCTTCATCAATAACGCTTATAAGGATCCACGGCTATGCTCGCCACTGTCACCCGACTGTTCCCACTCTGGGCGGTCCTGCTCTCTGTCGCTGCCTATTACACCCCCACCACGTTCACCGGCATGGGGCCGTACGTGCCCTATCTGCTGATGCTGATTATGTTTGGTATGGGCGTAACGCTGAACGTCGGCGATTTTAAACGCGTTCTGACCCGGCCGGCACCGGTGGTCGCCGGGACCTTCCTGCACTACCTGGTGATGCCGCTGGCAGCCTGGGGCCTGGCAAAACTGTTTCATATGCCACCGGACCTGGCGGCAGGGATGATTCTGGTGGGCAGCGTGGCCAGCGGCACGGCGTCAAACGTGATGATCTACCTGGCGAAGGGGGATGTGGCCCTGTCGGTGACCATCTCTTCTGTTTCGGCCCTGGTGGGCGTCTTCGCCACCCCGCTGCTGACCAAATTCTACGTGGATACCCATATTCAGGTCGACGTGGTCGGAATGTTGCTGAGTATTGTGAAGATTGTCGTTGTTCCGATCGGTCTTGGCCTGGTGATCCACCATACGCTGAACGGCGTCGTCAGACGCGTGGAGCCTTACCTGCCGGCGTTTTCGATGGTGTGTATCCTGCTGATTATCAGCGCCGTGGTCGCGGGCAGCCAGAGCTTTATCGGTTCAGTGGGCCTGATGGTGATTGTCGCGGTGATCCTGCATAACGCTATTGGCCTGCTGGGAGGCTACTGGGGCGGCAAGCTGTTTGGCTTCGATGAGTCCACCTGCCGCACGCTGGCGCTGGAAGTCGGAATGCAGAACTCCGGTCTGGCGGCGGCGCTGGGCAAGATGTACTTCTCGCCGCTGGCGGCCTTGCCGGGTGCGCTGTTCTCCGTCTGGCACAACCTGTCCGGCTCGCTGCTGGCGGGTTACTGGTCCGGTAAGCCGATTAAGAAATAACTTCCCGGTAACGGTTAGCCTGACTGCCGCCGGGAGGCGGTAGTCAGGCTGAAGGCAAGGTGGCGGCGATCTGCCGTCACAGCGCTTCTGGCAGGTTAATCGTCTTTTTTATCATCATCCGCCTGCTCAAGAACGCTGTACGCCACTGCGCAAAACAGCGAGTTCAGACGTTTCATATCGCCCAATAGCCCCAAGTGCAGCGAGCTGGTTTCAATGCTCTGCACGTTTTGCTGGTGCAGGCGGTCAACGTGCGCATGCGAGTAACGACGGTTGGTGATGCGAAAACGGTGCTTGGCACGGCGCAGACGCTTCGCGCTGGTGATATCACGTGACAGGAACACCGACAGGCTGAGACGCAAATTGCTGGTCAGCAGTTCAAGCTGGGCATCCAGCTCCTTCATCCCCTCGGCAGAGAACGCCCGCCCCGCAGCCAGGGATTTATCCGCCACGTCACCGCTCATACGTTCCAGAATATCCCCCGCCATTTCGAGGTTAAGCGCCATCTCGATGGTTTCTGCCCAGCGACGCGAGTCTTCTTCCGGCAGGTCTTCCTTCGGCATCTGTGCCAGATAGAGCTTGATGGCGGTATAAAGCACATCGACGTCATCATCCAGCTTACGGATCTCGCGGTCTTCACGCAGTTCACCGTGCACCACCTTGCCGAAGGTTGCCAGCATCTGCTCCAGCACATCGCCCATGCGCAGGGTTTCACGGGAAGCATTGGCCAGCGCCAGCGCCGGGGTATCCAGCGACCCGGGATCCAGATGGCGCGGCTTCAGACGCAGGTCTGTTTCCGGTTCTTCACGGATCAGCCGGCAGCAGAGGCTGGCCATCAGTCCGGCAAACGGCACCATCACCACGCAGCGGATCAGGTTGTAGAAGACGTGGAAGAAGATCACCAGCTCTTCATCGTTTACCGGGAGTTCGTCCAGCCAGCCCGCCAGCGGGTCGATAAAGGGCAGCACCATCAGCGAACCGATAAATTTAAACAGCAGGCTGCCCAGCGCCACCCGCTTGCCGGAGGCATTCGATGCGCTGTTATTCAGCATCGCCAGCAGCCCGCTGCCGAGGTTGGCCCCGACCACCAGGCAGAGCGCCACTTTAAACGAGATCACGCCGCTGGCCGTCAGCGTGGCAGTCAGCAGCACGGCAGCCAGGCTGGAGTAACTGATAATGGCAAACAGCGCCCCAATCAGCGAGTCGAGCATCACGTCGCCGGTCAGCGAGGAAAACAGTACCTTGACGCCTGCGGCCTGGGTGATAGGCGTGGCGGCGGTGACGATCAGCTGCAGCGCCAGCAAAATCAGGCCCAGCCCGATACTGGCGCGACCCAGCTGCCCCGCACGGGTCTGCTTGCGGCCCAGGAAGAACACCACGCCGAAGAAGATAAACAGCGGCGAAAGCCAGGAGAGGTCAAAGGTGAGGATACGCGCCATCAGCGCCGTACCGACGTCGGCACCGAGGATAATCACCAGCGCCGGCGTCAGCCCCACCAGCTCCTGCGCGACAAAAGAAGTCACCAGCATGGTGGTGGCATTGCTGCTTTGAACCAGCGCGGTTACGCCAATCCCGGAAAGGAAGGCCATCGGTTTTTTGGCCACGCTGCGGCTGAGTACCCGCCGCAGGTCGGCACCGTAAACGCGCATGATGCCGGTACGCACGATATGGGTTCCCCATACCAGCAGCGCCACGGCAGAAAGAAGGTTAAGCAGGGTTAACAACGGTCGCGATCTCCATGATGACAATATGATGACGGCACGCCTGTGCCACATACCGTTAATCTTAGCCGATCTTGTCTCGTTCTCCGCCGATTAAAACGGCGGGATGACGCGTAACCCCACATTCTTCATCAGGTCACTTCACGCTGCGTCCGCGTATCCAGCCAGGCAAGTCCTTTTCCTTTCACCGTCCGGCGGCCAGCAGCGCGGCGCAGTAGGGCTTATCATGCTCCACCCCGAGGATCTGACAAAGGGTGCCGCAGAGTTCGGTCTGCTGCGGCAGGGCATCCACCGTCCTGGAGAAGGCGCTGCCGAAAACAAACAGCGGTATCTGCGTCTCCTCCGGCAGGGTGCCGCCGTGGCTGCGGTCGTCGTTCATGCCGTGGTCGGCAGTGACGATCACCTGATAACCCTGCTGTAACCAGTCCGGCATCCAGTGCGACAGATAGCCATCGGCCATGCGCGCCCGGTTGCGGTACTGCGGGGTGGAAAAGCCGTGCTTGTGCCCGGCATCGTCAATATTCATGGGATGGATCAGTAAAAAATCGGGATCATGGCGCAACCGCAGGCTCTCGGCATCTTCAAACAGATGCGAGTCCGGGTAGCCGTCATCGGAATAGAAATGGCCGAACTGGACAGGCAGCTCAGGCGCATGGGTATGACGGTCTCTCGGGGCGTCAAACGGCGTACGGTTGTACAGCTCGCTCACCCAGTAATACGCCGCCGCTGCCGTGGTCAGCCCTGCCGCCCGCGCATAGTGAAACACGCTGCGCTGCTGGCTGAGACGGCTGACGCCGTTGTGAATAATACCGCTATTCAACGGCGTTACGCCGGTGAGGATGCACTCATACAGCGGGCGCGAAAGCGACGGCAGTTCGCAGGTCATCTGGTAACACTGACCCCGGCCCTGTGCGCACTCCGCCTGCAAGTAGCCCATCGCGTACCGGGCCACCTGAAAGTTCAGTCCGTCCAGTACCACCAGAATTGTTTTCATCGCTTCGCCTTATCGCTTCATGTTGATGATGACGTTTTCCCGCCCCCACGTGGCGGTATCGGCAATCGGCTGCGCGCTTTTGTATTCAGAAGCTGACTTCAGTCTGGCCTGTCCGTCAGCTTCGCACCCCTTTGTGGCTTATTTGTGATGAAAAAATTAACGGGGGATGTCATCAGCCGGGCACTGACCTTAATCCGCGTCATACCCCAGGTTCGGCGCTAACCAGCGTTCGACTTCGCTGACCGGCATCCCTTTGCGTCTGGCGTAGTCTTCAATCTGGTCGCGCTGCAGCTGAGCAACAGCGAAATATTTACTGTCCGGGTGGCTGAAAATCCAGCCAGACACGGCCGCTCCGGGCCACATGGCGAAAGACTCGGTGAGCTTCATACCGGTGTGGTTTTCCACATCCAGCAATTGCCAGATGGTGGCTTTCTCGGTGTGTTCCGGGCAGGCCGGGTAACCGGGCGCGGGACGAATGCCCTGGTAATTCTCGCGGATCAGCGCGTCGTTGCTGAGGTTCTCGGTAGCGGCAAACCCCCAAATCACCTTACGCACCCGCTCGTGCAGGTATTCGGCGAAACCTTCAGCCAGCCGGTCAGCCAGCGCTTTGACCATGATCTTGTTATAGTCATCATGCCTGGCGTCCCAGGCCTCTGCCAGGGCGTCCTCTTCCAGCCCACCGGTGACGGCAAAGGCTCCGAGGTAGTCCGCTTTGCCACTGGATTTTGGCGCAATAAAATCAGCCAGGCAATAGTTGGCAAACCCCGTTTTTTCTGTCTGCTGGCGTAAGTGATGACTCACTTTCAAAACTTGTGTGCGTGATTCATCAGTGTAGATCTCGATATCATCGCCGACGCGGTTAGCCGGGAAAATACCGACCACGCCGCGTGGATTGAGCGCGCCGTCACGGCTTAGCTGATCCAGCATCTCATTCGCGTCGGCAAACAGGCGTTTCGCTTCTTCACCCACCACCTCATCTTCCAGAATGCGCGGATATTTGCCCGCCAGCGACCAGGTCATAAAGAAAGGTGTCCAGTCGATGTAGTTGCGCAGCACATCGATGTTAGCGCTCACTTCGCTCACGCCCAGCCTGTGAGCTACCGGTGGCGTGTAGTTTTCCCAGTCAAACGTAAAATCATTGTCGCGGGCAACCGCTAAGCTCACTGGCGGTGTGCGCGGTTTTTTACGCCCGTGCTGAATACGCACGGTGTCGTACTCTTTACGCGTGCGGGCAACAAATTCATCGCGCTGGGTGGACGACAGCAGTGCCGATACCACGCCGACGGTGCGCGAGGCATTCTGTACATACACCGTTGGCCCGCTGTAGTTCTGCTCGATTTTCACCGCCGTGTGGGCTTTCGAGGTGGTCGCCCCGCCAATCAGCAGCGGCAGGGTAAAGCCCTGGCGCTCCATCTCTTTCGCCACGTTCACCATCTCGTCCAGCGACGGGGTGATCAGCCCGGAGAGTCCGATAATATCAGCGTTGTGCTCACGGGCGGTTTTGAGGATTTTCTCGCCCGGCACCATCACGCCAAGATCGATAATTTCGTAATTATTACACTGCAACACCACGCCAACGATGTTTTTGCCAATGTCATGCACGTCGCCTTTTACCGTGGCCAGCACGATTTTACCGTTAGTGCTGCCCTTCTCTTTGCTGGCTTCGATATAGGGTTCCAGATAAGCCACCGCCTGTTTCATCACGCGCGCCGACTTCACCACCTGCGGCAGGAACATTTTCCCCTCGCCAAACAGGTCACCGACCACGTTCATTCCGGCCATCAGCGGGCCTTCAATCACCTCTATCGGGCGGGTGGCCAGCTGGCGGGCGGCCTCCGTATCGGCTTCGATAAATTCGGTAATACCTTTCACCAGCGAGTATTCCAGCCGTTTATCCACCTCCCAACTGCGCCACTCCGCCTGCGGTTTGGTGCTGTCGTCGTCGGCTTTGCTGCCGCGATATTTCTCCGCCAGCTCCAGCAGGCGCTCGGTACCGTCATCGCGACGGTTCTGCACCACATCCTCCACCGCTTCACGCAGGTCGGCCGGCAGATCGTCGTAAATCGCCAGCTGCCCGGCATTAACGATCCCCATATCCATGCCGTTGCGGATGGCGTGATAGAGGAAGACCGCGTGGATCGCTTCGCGTACCGGGTCATTGCCGCGGAAGGAGAACGACACGTTGGAGACGCCGCCGGAGATCATCGCATGCGGCAGCTCGCGCTTGATGTCTTCACAGGCCCCGATGAAATCCATCGCGTAGTTGTTGTGCTCTTCGATGCCGGTGGCGACCGCGAAGATATTCGGATCGAAGATAATATCTTCTGGCGGAAAACCCACCTCTTCGGTCAGCAGTTTGTAGGCACGACGGCAGATTTCGATTTTGCGCGCACGGGTATCGGCCTGGCCTGCCTCGTCGAAGGCCATCACCACCATCGCGGCTCCGTAGCGTCGCACCAGGCGGGCGTGGTGCAGAAACTGTGCTTCACCCTCTTTCATTGAAATCGAGTTCACAATGCCCTTGCCCTGAATGCACTGCAGGCCTTTTTCAATCACGCTCCATTTAGAGGAGTCGATCATAATCGGCACGCGGGCAATGTCCGGCTCTCCGGCAATCAGGTTGAGGAAGCGCACCATCGCCGCTTCCGCGTCGAGCATCCCCTCATCCATGTTGATATCGATAATCTGTGCGCCGCTCTGCACCTGCTGCAACGCCACTTCCAGCGCTTCTTGATACTTTTCTTCTTTAATCAGTCGCTTAAATTTGGCCGATCCGGTGACATTGGTACGCTCACCGACGTTAACAAACAGGCTTTCTGCACTGATGGTCAGCGGCTCCAGCCCCGACAGGCGGCAGGCAACTGGCAGTTCGGGCAGCTGGCGCGGAGCGACCCCGTCAATGGCGCGGGCCATCGCCGCAATATGTTCTGGCGTGGTGCCGCAGCAGCCACCGACGATGTTGAGAAAACCGGCCTGCGCCCATTCTCCAATCTGTTCCGCCATGATCTGCGCATCCAGATCGTATTCACCAAAGGCGTTGGGCAGCCCGGCGTTAGGGTGCGCGGTGACATAGCCCTCGGCTATGCGCGCCAGCTCCGCCACGTACTGGCGCAGCTCATCCGGGCCGAGGGCACAGTTCAGCCCAAAGGAGAGCGGTTCGGCATGGCGCAGGGAGTTATAAAAGGCTTCCGTGGTCTGGCCGGACAGCGTTCGGCCGGAGGCATCGGTAATGGTGCCGGAGATCATCAGCGGCAGCTCAATCCCCAGCGCGTCAAACTCTGCTTTCACGGCAAAAACAGCCGCTTTGGCGTTCAGGGTGTCGAACACCGTTTCGATCATGATGATATCCGCGCCCCCTTCGACCAGCGCACGCGTTGATTCGCGGTAGGCGTCCACCAGCTGACTGAAGGTGACATTACGGAAGGCCGGATCGTTGACATCAGGAGAAATGGAGCAGGTGCGGTTAGTGGGCCCTAACACACCCGCGACATAACGCGGGCGATCTGGTGTGCGCTCCGTCCACTCATCGGCACAGGCCCGCGCCAGTTTGGCCGCCACGTAGTTCATCTCAGCCGACAGCGACTCCATTTGGTAGTCGGCCATGGCAATGGAGGTTGAGTTAAAAGTGTTGGTCTCAAGGATGTCCGCCCCCGCCGCCAGGTAGCCGTTATGAATTTCGCTAATGATGTCGGGTTTGGTCAGCACCAGCAGATCGTTATTGCCCTTCAGATCGCTCGGCCAGTCGGCAAAACGCGCACCGCGAAAATCCTCTTCTTCCAGCCTGTAGCTCTGGATCATGGTGCCCATACCGCCATCCAGCAGCATAATGCGTTTTTTCAACTGCTGATGCAGTGCTTCAATCCGGTTACTCACCACGTTTCCCCTTCAGCCTCGCCTCTGGCACCACTGCCAGCACGCCATACTGGCACAACTTTTGTGCGGGTAACAGTGATGCCAGATGAGACATTTTCAGCTGGCGGCGACCTCATCCGACCAGTCAGGCTGTCGTTGCAATATGGCTCAATAAAACGAAAATGATTTCCACATGGTGAAAAATTAAGGATTTTGTTATGGCGACCCCCGTCCCGGCTAAACGCGGCAAGAAGCCCCGCGCCGCAGCAGTGTCGACAGCGGCCCCGGCGGGTCAGGTGCAGTCGCTGACCCGTGGTCTGAAGCTGCTGGAATTTATTGCCGAATCTCACGGTAATGTGGCACTGACCGAGCTGGCACAGCAGGCCGGACTGCCGAACTCCACGACGCACCGCCTGCTGACCACCATGCAGCAGCAGGGATTTGTCCGCCAGGTGGGGGATTTAGGGCTGTGGACGATCGGAGCCCATGCCTTTGTGGTCGGCAGCAGCTTCCTGCAGAGCCGTAACCTGCTGGCGCTGGTACACCCGATGCTGCGCACGCTGATGGAACAGTCAGGCGAGACAGTGAACCTGGCTGTGCTGGACCTGAGCGATCATCAGGCGGTGATCATCGACCAGGTGCAGTGTACCCAGCTGATGCGGATGTCGGCCCCGATTGGCGGCAAGCTGCCGATGCATGCCTCCGGTGCGGGCAAGGCGTTCCTGGCTAACCTTGACGATAAGCAGGTCAGTGAGCTGTTACACCGCCAGGGCCTGCATCACTACACGCCAAAAACGCTGATGTCACCGCACAGCCTGAAGGAGAACCTGGCGCTGACCCGTAAAACCGGTTACTCCTTTGATGATGAAGAACACGCGCTGGGACTGCGCTGCGTTGCCGCCTGTATCTATGACGAGCATCGCGAACCCTTTGCGGCTATCTCCATATCCGGCCCGATTTCACGCATCACCGACGACCGCGTGACCGAAATCGGTGCGCTGGTGATCAAAGCGGCAAAAGAGATCACCCGTGAATATGGCGGCGTGCGCTGACGCTCGTTAAACCGGAAAGCGCGCGGCGATCAGTTCATGCAGCACATCGCTGAAGGCGCGCGCGGCTGCGCTGCGGTAGCTCCCTTTTCGCTGCAGCAGCAGAGCACGCCGCGTGGGAAGCAGGCTGTCCAGAGGCAACACCTGAAGCTGAGGATGATCCTGCGCTACCCCTTCGGGCAGAATGGTGGCTAACCGGCCGTGGCGGACAATGTCGATGATCGCACTGATGGCGTTGGCCTCGACCACCACTTCGGGATGCAGGCCATGCTGCTGGCAGTAAATATCAATAAACTGACGGGTGGCGAAGTCTCCGTTCAGCAGCGCCAGCGGCTGACGGGAGAACGTTTCTGCGCTGAGCGGCGTTTTTTGCTTTTCCAGCGGGTGTCCGCGCCCGACCACCATCTGCAGTGACTCGATAAACAGTTCGCTGCTCTCCGTTTCCGCCAGCTGAACCGGAGCGAAGGCAATCCCCATATCCAACTGATCTGCTGCCAGCATCCCTTCCATTTTCTCCTGGGTCATTTCACTGACACTCAGGTGTATCCCCGGGTAACGACGTGAGAAAAGATCCACCAGCGAACCGGCAAGATAGACCGTAAAGGTGGGCGTCATCGCCAGCCGCAGGCTGCCCCGCGCCAGCGTCTCCACGTCATGGATTGCCCGTACCCCGGCCTCCAGATCCTGCAGCGCCTTTTGCGCATAGTGCATCCACGCTTCTCCGGCATCCGTCAGTTGCACTGTCCGCCCGGAACGATCAAACAGGCGTATCGCTAATGATTCTTCTAACTGCCTGATTTGCTGTGAAAGCGTGGGCTGTGAGACATGTAATGTCTCGGCCGCACGCGTGAAATTGCCCTCTTTAGCTACGGCAAGAAAGTAGCGGATATGACGCAGTAGCATACACCCTCTGGTATTGGTTATTCCTATGGAGAACATAGTAAATGGGTCTTAGACGCTATAGCAATAGCGGCGCACACTGCCGTCATCAACTCGTCACCATCGAAGGAGTGAGCATGAAAAAAGTTGTTGAGGGTGTTTTAAAATTCCAGCGTGAAGCCTTTGTCGGGCGTAGCGAACTGTTCCGTAGTCTGGCGACCAGCCAGAACCCGCGCACCTTATTTATCTCCTGTTCCGACAGTCGTCTGGTCCCTGAACTGGTGACCCAGTGTGAACCCGGAGACCTGTTTGTGATCCGTAACGCCGGGAATATCGTACCCGGCTTCAGCGCCGAGCCCGGCGGCGTGTCTGCCTCTGTTGAATACGCCGTAGCGGCGCTGGGCGTTGAAGAGATAATTATCTGTGGTCATTCCGACTGTGGGGCCATGACTGCGATTGCCACCTGCCAGTGTATGGACCATATGCCTACCGTCGCGAGCTGGCTGCGCTATGCCGATGCGGCTAAAGCAATCAATGAAGCCCATACCTTCGTTTCCGATGCAGAGCGTGTCAGCGCCATGGTGCGCGAAAACGTGATTGCCCAGCTGACCAATATTAAAACGCATCCCTCTGTCGCCCGCGCCTTGCAACAGGGCCGCCTGACCCTGCACGGCTGGGTCTATGACATTGCCAGCGGTACCGTTGAGGTACTGAACGACGAGCGCCACTTTATTCCCCTCACGACCTGTACTGCCGTTAACGGATTACGGGCCTGAATCTTAAAAGGAGTTACCATGACACAATCACTACATAGCCAGTTACCGCGCCAGCATCTGACCGACCTCATTATGGAGGCGAAAAGCCGCAAGGGCCTGACCTTTGAGGAGATTAACGAGGGAACGGGGTTCAGTCTTGCCTTCGTGACCGCGGCGCTGCTTGGGCAACACCCGCTACCGGAAGCGGCGGCACGTCTTGTCGGGGATAAACTCGGTCTGGATGACGACGCCATCCGCCTGCTGCAGACCATACCTCTGCGCGGCAGTATTGTCGGTGGTGTTCCGACCGATCCGACCGTGTATCGTTTCTATGAGATGGTGCAGATTTACGGCTCAACGCTGAAGGCACTGGTGCATGAGAAGTTTGGCGATGGCGTGATCAGCGCCATCAATTTCAAGCTGGATATTCAGAAGGTGGCCGATCCGGACGGCGGTGAACGTGCCGTGATCACCCTTGACGGCAAGTATCTGCCCACCAAACCGTTCTGATCCTCCGGGTTGCCCTCACGGCGACCCGAAAACGTCGGTCTCTGCTGCCAGCGCTGAAACACCGTAGCGCTGGCAAAACCGCTGGCGTCGTCGGTAAGCAAATACATCTTCAATATGACCGTTTTGGATCCGCTGCTGCAGCTCACGCCAGAAGCCGGCGCAGAACAGCTCACCGTGCATTTCATCAAACAGCCTGGCAATCGACGGATCGGCACACAGGTAGTGGCGAAACTCTTCCGGGAAGACATCCTCTGGTGACACACTGTACCAGGGTTCATGACTCAACTCATCTTCCGGGTAACGCGGCGGCGGGATATCGCGGAAGTTCACTTCGGTCATGTAGCTGATCTCATCATAGTCATAGAACACCACCCGCCCGTGCCGGGTAACCCCGAAGTTTTTATACAACATATCCCCGGGGAAGATATTGGCTGCGGCCAGCTGTTTCACCGCGTTACCGTACTCTTCTATCGCTTCCCGCTGCTGCTGAGGGTTGGCCTGCGCCAGCCACATATTGAGCGGCGTCATACGACGCTCCATATACAGGTGGCTGATGACCAGCTGCCCGTCCTGATCGTGCAGCTTTTCCGGCACCTCACGCTGCAGCAGCGTCAGCAGTTCAGGACTGAGGCGTTGCCGCTCTATCGCGAAGTTTTCAAACTCCTGGGTGTCGGCCATTCTCCCCACGCGGTCATGCTCTTTGACCAGCTGGTAGCACTGCCGTACGCGTTCGGGGGTCACCTCTTTCTGTGGGGCAAAACGGTCCTTGATCACTTTAAATACCCGGTCAAACCCCGGCAGCGTAAACACCAGCATCACCAGCCCCGGTACGCCAGGTGCAACGACAAACTGCTCCGTAGTCGCTGCCATATAGTTGAGGTATTCCCGGTAGCTTTCGGTCTTACCGTGCTTCTGACAGCCAATGGCCATATACAGCTCGGCGGTGGTTTTGCCGGGCAGGATTTCCCGCAACCATTCAACCAGCGCCCCCGGAAGCGGGGCGTAGACCATAAAATAGGAGCGGGCAAAGCCAAATACGATGCTGGCCTCACGATTGCTGGTCAGGCAGGTATCAATAAACAGCTCACCCTCTTCGCTGCGGTGTATCGGCAGCAGGAACGCACAGATGCCAGAGGGGGTATAGAGTTTGGCGACCAGCCACGCGGCTTTGTTACGGTAAAACAGTTCATTGGCGACCTGTAAGGTCGCCTGTTGCAGCGCGTCTGCGGCGAAGTTTTCCCGCAGGTGTCGCAGAATAAAATCAATATCACGCGACAGATCCTGCCACGGCAGGCGCAGCGGGAGGTCGTGCAGTACGCGATGGAGTAAGGGTCGCCAGCCTTCTGCTGCGCGAAATGTTTTTGCCAGCGGGCGTGGGGTACTGCGAAAACGCCGCGGCGGTTGTGAACTGAAAATAAACAGCCGCTCCGGCGTCAGCGCCTGATGGTGGAACAAACGACAGTAGACAGAGTTAAAGAAGCTTTCCGCAATTTCAAAACGCGGATAGTCCGGCAGCAGATCGGTGTAGATCGTTTTGACCCGCTGCAGAAAGGCACGATCGTCTGCCTGGGAGGCCGTAATACAGCGCAGCTGCTCCACAACCAGACCGACGTGATGGTCGTAAAGATGAATGCGTGCTTTCATCGCCTGCTGTACCGCCAGCCAGTCAGCCTGTTCAAAGCGCTGCTGTGCTCCGGCGGTCACTTCCAGAAAACGGCCATACTGCGCGTCAAACCCCTGCAGGATGGTGCGGGCAATCAGGGTTTCCAGCATCGACATGTTTCACCTCCGGCGCTGGGGCAGGCCTGACGGCCCGCCCGGTGTCAGAACTGTTCTTCTTCCGTTGATCCGGTCAGCGCGGTCACTGACGAAACGCCCCCCTGGATGATGGTTGTGACGTGGTCGAAATAGCCGGTCCCTACCTCCTGCTGGTGCGAAGAGAAGGTGTAGCCCTGCGGGATGGCGTCAAACTCAGGCTGCTGGACTTTCTCCACGTAGTGGCGCATCCCTTCCCCACCGGCGTAGGCCTTCGCCAGGTCGAACATGTTGAACCACATGCTGTGGATCCCCGCCAGGGTGATGAACTGATATTTGTACCCCATCTCTGACAGCGACTGCTGGAAGCGGGCGATGGTGCGATCGTCAAGGTTCTTCTTCCAGTTAAACGACGGCGAGCAGTTATAGGCGAGCAACTTACCCGGAAAGCGGGCGTGGATGGCATCGGCAAACCGCCGCGCCTGCTCCAGATCCGGCTTCGAGGTTTCGCACCAGATAACGTCGGCATACGGCGCATAAGCCAGACCCCGGCTGATGGCCTGTTCAACTCCGGCATGCGTGCGGTAGAAGCCTTCCGGTGTGCGCTCACCGCTGATAAACGTGCGGTCGTATTCGTCGCAGTCAGAGGTGATCAGGTCAGCCGCGTCAGCATCGGTGCGCGCTATCAGCACGGTCGGCACCCCCATGACATCCGCCGCCAGTCGCGCTGCCACCAGTTTCTGGATCGCTTCCTGCGTAGGAACCAGGACTTTGCCCCCCATATGGCCGCACTTCTTCACGGAGGCCAACTGATCTTCAAAGTGTACCCCAGCCGCTCCGGCCTGGATCATCGACTTCATCAGCTCAAAGGCGTTGAGCACCCCACCAAAACCGGCCTCTGCGTCGGCGACAATCGGCAGGAAATAATCCACGTACCGGGGATCGCCCGGCTCAATGTCGGCCGACCACTGGATCTGATCGGCACGCCGGAAGGTATTATTGATGCGTTCCACCACTGACGGCACCGAGTTCGCCGGGTACAAAGACTGATCCGGGTACATGCTGGCCGCCAGGTTGGCATCAGCCGCCACCTGCCAGCCGGAAAGGTAGATCGCCTCAATACCTGCCTTGGCCTGCTGCAGGGCCTGCCCGCCGGTCAGTGCGCCGAGGCTGTTAACGTAACCTTTCTTCGCCCCGCCGTTGAGCAATGCCCAGAGTCGGTGTGCGCCGTTTTCCGCCAGGGTACAGACCGGGTTTACCGAGCCACGCAGTTTAACTACCTCTGCCGCGCTGTACGGGCGGATAATGCCGTCCCAGCGTGCATCGCGCCAGGCCTGTTCTGTCTGCTGAATCTGTAGGGTACGAGAAGTCATCGTGGTGCTCCTTGTCAGGGTTCAGGGAAGTAAGCGATAGCCCGGGAGTGTCAAAAATTCCACCAGTTCGGGCTCCGTGGTAATACGTTCCATCAGGGCGGCAGCTTCAGCGAAGCGCCCGCCGTTAAACCGTACGTCGCCCAGCTCATTACGGATGACCTGCATCTCTTCCCGCAGCATTTTGCGGAACAGCGCTTCAGTCACCACCTCACCGTTTTGCAGGGTTTTGCGGTGGTGGATCCATTGCCAGATTGAGGTGCGTGAAATTTCTGCCGTGGCAGCATCCTCCATCAGCCCGTAAATCGGCACACAACCGTTGCCGCTGATCCAGGCTTCGATGTACTGCACCGCCACGCGAATATTGGCGCGTATCCCGCCTTCTGTTCGTTCACCGTCACAGGGAGCCAGCAGCTGTTCAGCCGTTACAGGCGTATCCTGCTCGCGCAGGACGTGGAGCTGGTTAGGGCGATCGCCCAGCACCTCGTTAAAAATCGTCATGACCGTGTCGGCCAGACCCGGATGCGCAATCCAGGTACCGTCGTGACCGTTGGCGGCCTCACGCTGTTTATCAGCCTGCACCTTGTCCAGTACCCACTGGTTACGTTCAGCATCCTTATCCGGAATAAAGGCCGCCATGCCGCCCATGGCAAAGGCGCCGCGCCGGTGGCAGGTTTTGATCAGCAGGGTTGAGTAGGCGTTGAGAAACCCCTGGTCCATGGTCACCGACTGACGGTCCGGCAGAACGCGGTCCGGGTGGTTCTTCAGCGTTTTGATATAGCTAAAGATGTAATCCCAGCGTCCGCAGTTCAGCCCGACGATATGATCGCGCAGGTGCCAGAGGATCTCGTCCATCTGGAAGACGGCGGGGAGCGTTTCGATCAGCAGCGTAGCCTTGATGGTGCCGCGCGGCAGATCGTAACGATCCTCTGCGTAACTGAAAACATCACTCCACCAGGCGGCTTCCTGATATGACTGGGTTTTCGGCAGGTAGAAATAGGGTCCACTGCCTTTGGCCAGCAGCGCATCAACGTTGTGAAAGAAGTACAGGGCAAAATCAAACAGGCTCCCTGGAACAGGCTGATCACGCCAGGTGACGTGCTTTTCCGGCAGGTGCAGGCCGCGTACACGACATATCAGTACCGCCGGGTCGGGCTTCAGCTGGTAAATTTTGCCGGCTTCGCTGGTATAGCTAATCGTACCGTTAATCGCATCGCGCAGGTTAATCTGCCCGGCGATCACTTTTTCCCATGCGGGAGCCAGTGAATCCTCAAAATCCGCCATAAAGACATTTACATTGGCATTCAGCGCATTGATCACCATCTTACGATCCACGGGTCCGGTGATCTCGACTCTGCGGTTCTGCAGATCGGCCGGAATTCCGCGGATCTTCCAGTCTGTTTTTTTAATGGAATCCGTTTCCGAAATAAAATCAGGCAGGTTACCTGCGTCTATTTGCTGCTGCACTCGCTTGCGCTCTGCCAGTAAATGATCGCGTCGTGGTGTGAATTTTACTACCAGTTCGCTGAGAAAATTGACCGCCTCTTCTGTCAGGATCTGCTGTTCAGCCTGACCGGACGGGCGCTGAAAGGCCAGTTCACTGCTGATGGTCTGTTGCGTCATCTGTTTGCTCCTGTCACCGATACGGTCAGGTAAGCGTTGCGTTACCTGACGATCTTCTTTGAACATTCTTTGAACTGCCGGATCAAAATAGCATCAGTTAAAAATCAAAATCAAAAACTATTTCCATTTTTATTATTTAAACAACATAAGCGATTGAATATAAAAAGATTAAACAGTGATAATTAAAGGAAGTGGTTTTCAGTTAAAAATGATATCGCGATCGGGTGACTGGATTCAGCAAATAAAAGGCAGGCAGGATATATCAGGAAGCCGGTGGATCGCTGATCCACCGTCAGGAAAACAGAAAGGGAATTACTCTAACGTTGGGTTCATATGACGCAGATCGAACGGCGTGATCTGGTACACGTAGTAATTTAGCCAGTTTGAGAACAGCAGATTGCCATGACTGCGCCAGCTGGCACGCGGTGGCAGCGCCGGATTGTCATGTGGAAAGTAGTTAAACGGTACGTCCGGGTTAAGGCCAGCTTCAGCATCACGGTGGAATTCACCGGAGAGCGTCAGTGCATCATATTCAGGGTGGCCGGTGACAAAGGCCAGACGCTTGTCTTTGCTGGCAAACAGATAAGCTCCGGTTTGTTCAGATTCAGCAAAAATTTCCAGGTCCGTGTAATCACGCAGCAGCTGCGTCGGGAAATCGGCGTAGCGTGAATGGGGAGCGAGGAAAGTGTCGTCAAAGCCGCGCGTTAACAGCGCATGTGGGTGCAGGATCTGGTGCTCAAACACGCCGGAGAGTTTGTTTTCGCGCGTCTGTTTCGGAATGCCATACAGAATATTGAGGGCTGCCTGAACGGCCCAACAGACAAAGAGTGTTGAAGTGACGTGCTCTTTCGCCCAGTGCAGTACTTTATGAATTTGTGGCCAGTAGGCCACATCACAGAAATCGACCAGCCCCAGCGGAGCACCGGTGACGATCAGCCCATCATAGTTGTCATTCTGGATGTCTTCGAAATTGCAGTAAAAGTTGTTCAGGTGCTCTGACGGCGTATTGCGTGACTCACGGCTGTCGATACGGAGCAGCTGCACATCAATCTGTAGCGGTGAGTTAGATAGCAGACGCAGAAACTGGTTCTCCGTTTCGATCTTTTTAGGCATCAGATTCAGTACCAGCACTTTTAACGGGCGGATCATCTGCGTGCTGGCACGCGTGGACGTCATAACAAAGACGTTCTCGTTGCGCAGAAAATTCACGGCGGGTAATTCATCGGGTACCCTGATCGGCATAACCTGTTTCCTCACTACATACGTTTATACGTTTAGACATCCAGACAGCCAAAGATAACGCGCTATAGCCTGAATGTCGAGTACTCATCCGATTCTTGAAAATGTTTCATCTGATGGCGGTCAGTGCAGAGATAGTGAGGAAAAAGAAGGGGGGTAAAAGAGGATAAAGGGTACCGCCGTATCGGTTCAGCTTCTGCCACCCGGGGAAATTTAATGCACTCTTTGCGCAGTTTTGCGGCTTTTTTTCCCGGAGCCTGAACGCAAAAAACCCCGGCCTTTCGGTCGGGGTTATTGCTTTATTTGAT
>NZ_JACYMO010000015.1 GCF_014838825.1 Erwinia persicina
ACTAAGCGTCATCTTTCGCGCTGCAGATGCGTTGGCTGCGCGTGCTCACCCCGGTCACTGACCGGTGTCAGCTCCCGGGGATCCTCGCGCTTGCCGCCTTCCTGCCGCAGGCATAAAAAAACCGGGCAACAGGCCCGGTTTTTTTACAGGTTTCAGCACTCAGGGATTGTTTTTCAGCGTCAGCAACAGTCCGTCACGGCGCATCGTTGCCGCTTCTTCCGGCTTGTGCTGCCGATCCAGCGTATCCGCCAGCCACGCATAGTCAAAGGCATCCGGGCGCTGCTGCAACGCCGCGCGGAAAGCTTCTTCTGCCTGCTCCCATTCGCCATGCTGCATCAGCAATTGTCCCAGGGTGCTGTGCAACAGCGGCGTCGCACCATGCTGTTTGATTTGCTGGCGCAGCGCTTTTTCCAGCTGCTCCGGGTTACCGGTTTTCAGTCGGGGCATCAGCAGTACCAGACGTTCATCGTACTGGCGCTTCAGACCTTCCAGTACAATCTGCTGCGCGGTATCGTGATCGTCGCAGACGATAAGATGATCCGCCATTGCCACCTGTAAAGCCGGCTCCTGTCGGGTTTTCCGGCTCTGATTCTGCCACCAGCGCTTAAGACCGTCGCTACCCTGATCGGCCATCGCCTGGCTCATCAGACCCAGCCAGGCCTGCTGTTGCAGACTGAGACGATGAGCTTCATCGCCAAGCCTGATTTTTTCCATCGCAGGAAGAATATCCAGTAAGGCACTCCAGGCATGCGTACGCAGATAGGCCTGTTCTGCCAGACGCAGGACTTCAGGATGACGCGGGGCAATTTCCAGCAGACGGTCGATACCGTGACGTGCCGCATGATCTTCATTGCGGGCCAGCTGAATGCGCACGCGGGTGATTTCCACCGGAAGCGGATCGCCCTTGTTCAGCTCGGTTGCACGCTCAAGGTGCTGATTGGCGCGGATCTCATCCCCGCGCTGCTGCGCGGCTTCTGCCGCCAGCAGATAGTTGACGACCGGTTGTTCCGCATGATCCGCATGGCGCGACAGCAGTTTCTCTACCTGCTGATAGTCACCTTCGGCCAGCTTGATAAGCGCGGCATTGGTCTGCTTGTGGGCGCTGCGGCGTTTACGCCCGTTAAACCAGCCACGGGTACGCGCTCCGGTACGGAAAAGGCGGCGCAAAAGCCACTCGATAGCCAGAATGACGATCATCGCCAGCACCATCATGATCACCATGGCCGTGACGCTGGTTTTGATATCCCAGTTATCGGTGCGGATCAGCACGTAACCCTGATGGCCTGCCATCAGCGGGCCAAGGACAATACCCGCCATACACAGCAGAAACAGAAGAAGAACTTTAAGCATCATTATTCTCCCTGTTGCTGGGATGTGGCAGACGGTGCCGCTGGCTGGGCCAGCAGGTTACGTACGCGGGTTTCCATCAGCTTATCCAGCAGCGGCTGGCTCTGCAGTGCTTCGGGCACATCCATCGATACACTTTGCTGGCTCAGCTCATCCAGCTGGCTGAGGAAGGCCCTGGTGCTGGCATCATTGCTGTCAAACCAGGCGCGTGTCCATGCGGATACGGTATCAATAGACTGTTTATAAATTTCATCCTGATGGCGGGGGACAGCCTGTGCTGCAATCAGCAGTCGCGAACGGATATTTTCACGCAGATAAATATCCTGATCGGGTGCCATCATCGGTTCGGCGGTAGCATCACGGCGACGGATAGTGATGAAATCGTCCATAAAGTTATGCCAGCTTTTAACCAGGTTCTGACGCCACTCACGTAAGGAGGAAGAGAGCTCTCCGCTGTCTGAATCCATCGGCGCATTATCACTGTCGTTATCGGCGATACGCAGATTATCTACGTCGTTGGACAGTTGATTCAGTTTCAGAATAATACCGTCATAGTCGACCTGACTGAGCGCCGACAGCGTACTGATATCCTGGGTCAGCGCCCGGCGGACGTCGATCAGGCTGGGATCGTTCATGTCGGCAAGGCTGGCATCCGCACTTTTCAGCAAGGCGGCGGCGGTGGTCACGTCCTGATCGCTCCACAGCTTGCGACCGGCCATTTTGACCAGATAATCAGCCTGTGCCAGCATCCAGGTTTGCGCATCGCTGCCGGAAATCGTCGCCACTTTCTGTTTCAGCTCATCCAATTGCTGACTCATCGCTGCCTGCTGCTGACGCGCAGTATCCAGCGCGCTGGTTTGCACCGCCAGTTGCTTAACCAGCGACTGGTTGTCGCTCACCGCTGACTGCTGCAGGTCAGAAAGTTGAGAGGCCAGGGCCTGGCTTGCCGCAGCCTGTTGTTGCGCCTGATGTTGTCCATACATATAGAGGCCAGCACCCACGGCCAGCGCAATAGCGATTGCCACAACACCCAGTACCGTTCCACTGTTCTTCGCTTTACGCGGTGGTTGTGGTTCAGGTGTTGAGGTATCGACCACGGGGGTAGTCTCTTCAACCATGGCGGAGGAATCTTTGTGTTCCGTCATAATGGTTCATCCCATATTAAGTGCGCGTAGTAACGCGTCATTATCGGCACCCCCGGCGACACCAATGTCCGCCCAGCCCAGGTTGCGGGCCAGAGTAGCCAAACGTTGACTGACGACAACCAGTCGACAGTGTAAAAGCCATTCATCCCGATCGACATCAGGAAAGAGGCTGTAAAGCTGCTGCAGCATTTCGCCACTGGTGACCACCAGGGTTTGAATACCGTAGTTACGCCAGCGCCGGCCTTCTTCTGCACCATGATAATTTTTTTCACAGCGCTGATAGCACTCAATAAATTCTACCTGCGCACCCCGGGCAAGCATAGTTTCTGCCAGCAACTCCCGTCCACCGTTACCGCGTAGAATAAGGGCGCGCTTACCGGCCACGGACTGAAGAGCCGGTATGCGGATCAGAACCTCGCTGGTTTCCTGCTCATGGGGCCACACCACCTCATGACCACTGACGGCGTGCAAAGCCAGCGCCGTGCTGCGACCTATAGCATAATAGTTCAGCCCAGCGGGCCATGTCATACCAGCGAGAGATAAAGCCGGGTGAGCGTAGTGGATGGCATGTTGAGACAGAATAAAAACCAGGTCTCCTGCGGTCAGAGTACTCAGTTTTGCAGGCAGGATGTCCAGCTGGGTTCCTGGGGTAAACTCAATCAGTGGGAAAGCCCAGGCAACCTGTCCACGCGCGCGCAGACGGCTTACCAGCTCATCTCCAGCCGGTGACGGACGGGTTACCAGGATGCTCATGCGGGCGGATTCCCCTGATAAACCTCAGCCAGAATTTCACGGGCACCCTTATCCAGCAACTCTTCAGCCAGTGAGATACCCATCTTTTCGGCATCGGTGCGTGGGCCGCGTCGTTCGCCTTTAACCATCTGACTGCCGTCCGGAGAGCCTACCAGTCCCCGTAACCAGAGTTGATCGCCTTCCAGTACGGCATAGCTGCCGATCGGCACCTGGCAGCCCCCTTCCAGTCGGGTATTCATTGCCCGTTCAGCCCTGACCCGGCAGGCCGTGTCGTCGTCGTTTAATGCGGACAGTAATCCGATGACCCAACTGTCGTCCAGCCGACACTCAATACCGACCGCGCCCTGTCCTACGGCGGGGAGTGACTCCTCTGCGGGCATGATCTGACGAATACGTTCTCCCAGACCCAGCCGCTTCAGCCCGGCAACGGCGAGAATAATGGCATCATATTCTCCCGCATCCAGTTTCCCCAAACGGGTACCGACGTTACCGCGCAGTGAGCGGATCACCAGGTCTGGTCGGCGGGCACTAATCTGGCACTGACGCCGCAGGCTGGAAGTCCCGACAATGGCACCCTGTGGCAAGGCATCCACTGATGCGTAATGATGGGACACAAAAGCATCATGTGGGTCTTCGCGCTCACAAATAGTGACTAATCCCAGCCCCTGAGGAAAAGCAACCGGCACATCTTTCATCGAGTGCACGGCAATATCGGCGCGATCTGAAAGCATCGCCTGTTCCAGTTCTTTAACGAACAGGCCCTTACCGCCAACCTTGGCCAGCGGCGTATCGAGGATCACATCACCGCGCGTCACCATAGGAACCAGCTCAACACGCAGGCCGGGGTGACAGCTGATTAAACGCTGTTGTACATATTCCGCCTGCCATAAAGCCAGGGGACTTTGACGGGTGGCAATTCTTAAAATTTTGTCTAACATGCTTGATACCGTTTTGATCGTTCACTGATTATCCTATCATTGAACCGGGAAGGCTGTCAGTTAAACGGCGGTACACGGACGTAATGCAGTGGGTTGGTCGTAAAATGTGCTAAACTGTTAACTGGCGCATCTTTCTTTACGGTCAATCTGCCAGGTGTTAGATTGATCACGTTTCCGACAATAATCTGCACGACTATTTTTAAAGCAAGCGGCAGATGTCGGATAGCGAACTTTTATATACCCTTATCAGTCAAAGAAGGGTGTAGGCACTGGGATAATCAGGCGAGACGTCTTGTACCTCTACATTGAGACACTGAAACAGAGACTGGATGCGATTAACCAGCTGCGCGTTGACCGCGCACTGGCTGCCATGGGGCCTGCTTTCCAACAGGTTTACAGTCTGCTGCCAACCTTATTACATTATCATCACCCTTTGATGCCCGGTTACTTTGCAGGTAACGTCCCCCATGGCATCAGCTTCTACACGCCTGATGATAACCAGATATCCTATCTTACTGATCTAGAAGATAAATCTGGATCGTTTGCCGCCATGCCTCCGCAGGGCGAAATGCCGATTACCGGTGTTTATTCAATGGGCAGTACCTCCTCCATCGGCCAGAACTTTACCTCCGATCTCGATATCTGGGTATGCCACCAGTCATGGCTGGATAATGATGAGCGGCTCAGCCTGCAAAAAAAATGCACGCTTTTGCAAAAGTGGTGTGCCTCGATGGGTGTTGAGGTGAGCTTCTTCCTGATTGATGAAAACCGCTTCCGCCATAATGAAAGCGGCAGCTTGGGAGGAGAGGACTGTGGTTCCACCCAGCACATCCTGCTGCTGGATGAGTTTTACCGCACGGCCGTGCGCATGGCCGGAAAACGTATTCTGTGGAATATGGTACCGCGCGAAGAGGAAGAGCACTACGACGACTACGTCATGTCGCTGTATCAGCAGGGCGTGCTGACGCCAAACGAATGGTTGGATCTGGGGGGCCTTGGTACGCTGTCAGCAGAAGAGTACTTCGGTGCCAGTCTGTGGCAGTTGTATAAAAGCATCGACTCCCCTTATAAAGCCGTTTTGAAGACGCTGCTGCTGGAAGCTTACTCCTGGGAGTATCCGGCGACGCATCTGCTGGCGATGGATATTAAACAGCGTCTGCACGACGGTGAGATTGTTTCTTACGGTCTCGATCCCTACTGCATGATGCTGGAGCGCGTTACTCATTATCTGACCAGCATTGATGACCATGCGCGTCTTGATCTGGTGCGCCGCTGCTTCTATCTGAAAGTCTGTGAAAAACTGTCGGTCAGCACGGAAGAGTCGGGCTGGCGTCGGGAGATCCTCAGCCAGCAGGTAAAAGAGTGGGGATGGGATCATGAGCGTCTGACGATGCTGGACAGCCGTGCAGACTGGAAAATCAGCCAGGTGCGTGAAGCGCACAACGAACTGCTGGACGCGATGATGCAGAGCTATCGCAACCTGATCCGCTTTGCCCGCCGTAACAATTTAAGCGTGAGTGCCAGCCCACAGGATATTGGGGTACTGACGCGTAAACTGTACGCTGCCTTTGAGGCGCTGCCGGGGAAAGTGACACTGCTGAATCCGCAAATTTCCCCCGATCTTTCAGAATCGCATCTCACCTTTATCCATGTTCCTAACGGTCGCGCCAATCGCGCTGGATGGTATCTGTATAACCAGTCGCCGGATATGAGTTCGATCATCAGTCATCAGCCGCTGGAATATAATCGTTATCTGAATAAGCTGGTGGCCTGGGCATGGTTTAACGGCCTGCTGACCAGCAAAACGCGGCTGCATATCAAAGGAAATGACATTTGCGATCTGGCCCGCTTGCAGGAACTGGTCGCTGATGTCTCGCACCATTTCCCGCTGCGTCTGCCTTCACCGACGCCCAAGGCGCTTTACAGCCCGTGTGAGATCCGCCATCTGGCGATTATTGTTAACCTCGAATACGACCCGACGGCCGCGTTTCGTAATCAGGTGGTGCATTTTGATTTCCGCAAACTGGACGTGTTCAGCTTTGGCCAGCAGCAGCAGTGCCTGGTGGGCAGTATTGACCTGCTGTACCGCAATTCCTGGAATGAAGTGCGTACGCTGCACTTTAACGGCGAGCAGTCGATGATTGAGGCGCTGAAAACCATTCTCGGGAAAATGCATCAGGATGCCTCGCCGCCGGACTCTGTAGAGGTATTTTGCTACAGTCAGCACCTGCGCGGGTTGATCCGTACCCGTGTACAGCAGCTGGTCTCTGAATGTGTGGAGCTTCGACTCTCCAGCACCCGCCAGGAGCCGGGACGGTTCAAAGCACTGCGCGTAGCTGGCCAGACGTGGGGACTGTTCTTCGAACGTCTGAGTGTCTCCGTGCAGAGGCTGGAAAATGCCGTTGAGTTTTACGGGGCGATTTCAAATAACAAACTGCACGGCCTGTCGCTGAAGGTAGAAACGGATCAGGTCCGTCTGCCTGCTGTTGTTAATGGCTATGCCAGTGAAGGCATTATCCAGTTCTTCTTTGAAGATACGCTGGACGATCACGGTTTCAATATCTATATCCTCGACGAAACGAACCGCGTAGAGGTCTATCACCATTGTGAAGGCAGTAAAGAGGAGCTGGTAAGGGATGTCAGCCGTTTCTACTCCTCCTCCCATGACCGCTTCACCTACGGGTCGAGTTTCATCAATTTCAACCTGCCACAGTTCTATCAGATTGTGCAGGCGGATGAACGTTTCCAGGTGATCCCTTTCCGCAGTCAGACGCTGACCCAGCTCTGTGCCGCTCTACCGGATGATGCGGCCAGCGACGAGTATGCCCGACGCTATCAGATGCATTAGTATTTTTACGCTTCAATCTCATCGAAATAATATTATTGTGCGAACAACAGCATGGCGTTTACCTGACCGCATTATCGGGGGTAAACGTGACATGATAACTGGCCTGCCGACCTTCCTGATCCCCTGCCTGCATTCAGACGGCTGAATGAGAACGTACCAGCAGGGATTGCGCTTTTCCTGTTGCTTTTCGGACTTCACCTGCGATGATAGATGGCAACAGGTATCTTTAACGAGTAGAACAAGAATGAAGAAAAAACTTATCCAGCTGGCTCTGGTGTTGACGGCGGTCAGCCTGACGGGATGTGGCCTGAAAGGCCCGCTCTATTTCCCTAAAGATGAGCAGGCTAAACCGCAGGTGCAGCAGGCCACCCCAACAACGCCATCCGTCACGTCAGAGCAGACACCTGCTTCGACCCGTGGTCAGAGTGTGCAACCGGCCCAGTAATAAAACAATGACGCACCCGGCGGAGCAGAAAATGCAGTTCTCAAAAATGCACGGTCTCGGTAACGACTTCATGGTGGTTGATGCCGTCACGCAAAATGTCTATTTTTCCCCAGAGCTTATCCGTCGTCTGGCCGATCGTCATCTGGGGATCGGCTTTGATCAGCTCCTGATCGTAGAGCCGCCTTACGATCCGGATCTTGATTTTCATTACCGCATCTTTAACGCCGACGGCAGCGAAGTGTCGCAGTGCGGCAACGGGGCGCGTTGTTTTGCCCGTTTTGTTCGCCTGAAGGGGCTGACCAATAAAAGTGAAATTCGCGTCAGCACGCAAACGGGCCGCATGATCCTCAGCGTCGATCAGGATGAACTGGTGCGCGTGAATATGGGCGAACCTAATTTTGAACCTCAGCAGGTTCCGTTCCGTGCGAATAAAGCCGAAAATATCTATCTGATGCGCGCTGCCGAGCAAACTGTTATGTGCGGCGTCGTGTCGATGGGTAATCCACACTGCGTTTTACAGGTTGAAAGCGTTAAAACGGCCACGGTTGAAACGCTGGGCCCGGTGCTTGAGAGCCACGAACGCTTTCCCGAGCGTGTTAACGTTGGCTTCATGGAAGTCGTCAGTCGTGAGCACATCCGGCTGCGTGTTTATGAACGCGGGGCGGGTGAAACGCAGGCCTGTGGCAGTGGTGCCTGTGCCGCAGTGGCTGTGGGCATTCAGCAGACGCTGTTAAGTGAAAATGTGCGTGTTGATCTACCCGGTGGCACGTTAAATATCGCCTGGAAAGGGCTCGGTCATCCCCTGTATATGACCGGTCCTGCCACTCACGTCTATGACGGATTTATTCATCTATGAAAAATGTTGGAGAACAGCAGGAAGCGGGTGAGGTATTACTGGACGACCGAACGGTCAGCGAGTTCCTGCTGCAAAATCCAGACTTCTTTATTCGCAATGCCCGTCAGGTCGAGCAGATGGTGGTTCCGCATCCGGTACGTGGAGCGGTGTCGCTGGTGGAGTGGCAGTTAGCGCGCCAGCGCAATCACATTCAGCAGTTAGAAGAAGATATTACGCTGCTGATGGAGCAGGCCAGTGCGAATCAGCAGCTATTTGATCGCCTCTTTGCCCTGCAGGGACGACTGGCGGCGGCCACCAGCTTGCACGACATGCTTAATCGCCTGCACCGCTGGGCGCGAGAGTTTGGTCTGGCCGGGGCTAATATTCGCCTGTTCAGTGAAAAATGGCACATTGGTGCCCCGTCCGACTTTACGCAGCTTGCCCTGTCGCGTCAGGCGTTTGAACCGGTACGTATTCAGCGTCTGGGTAAGCAAAACCACTATCTGGGCAGCCTCAACGGTCCTGAATTATTGCTACTGCTCCCTCAGGCCAGGGCCATCGGCTCGGTCGCGATGTCGTTGCTGGGCGAAGAGGGCGATCTGGGCGTGCTGATTTTCAGCAGCCGGGACAATCAGCATTATCAGTCCGGGATGGGTACCGTGCTGTTACAGCATCTCTCGCTGATGCTGCCACAGCTGCTGTCACGTTGGGTCGAACGGGCGTGAACAGTGAATCGCCCCTGCTGCCAGCCGTAGAGGGGTTTCTGCGTTACCTGAAGGTTGAGCGCCAGCTCAGTCCGCTGACGCTGACCAGCTATCACCGTCAGCTCAGTGCGGTCGTTACCCTGCTGGACGAACTGAAAGTGAGTGACTGGCCCCGGCTGGATGCAGCCCGGGTTCGCTCTCTGGCAGCCCGCAGCAGCCGCAGCGGGCTGAAGCCCGCCAGCCTGGCGCTTCGCCTTTCCGCATTACGCAGCTTCCTTGACTGGTTGATTAGCCAGGGCGTTATTCAGGCCAATCCGGCGAAAGGTGTTGCCACGCCGAGGGCCCCCCGGCACTTACCGAAAAATATTGATGTCGATGAAGTGAATAAACTGCTGGATATCGACCTCAACGATCCGCTGGCCGTTCGCGATCGCGCCATGCTGGAGGTGATGTACGGGGCGGGTTTGCGTTTGTCGGAGCTGGTGGGGATTGACCTTAATCATCTCGATCTGGACTCGGGAGAGGTGTGGGTCATCGGCAAGGGGAGCAAAGAGCGTCGCCTGCCGGTGGGTGGAACGGCCGTACGCTGGATCGGTCACTGGCTGGCGCTGCGTGAGTTGTTTGTACCGGATGATGAGGCGTTATTCCTGTCAAAGCAGGGCAAACGGATCTCGGCACGTAACGTACAAAAAAGGTTTGCCGAATGGGGTGTGAAACAGGGGCTGTCCAGCCACGTTCATCCCCACAAACTGCGCCATTCTTTCGCCACACATATGCTTGAATCGAGCGGGGATTTACGGGCGGTACAGGAGCTGCTGGGGCATGCCAACCTGACCACCACGCAAATCTACACCCATCTTGACTTTCAACACCTGGCGTCGGTTTACGATGCCGCCCATCCCCGTGCAAAACGAGGAAAATCCTGATGCACTTCTACCGACCTTTACGCCCTGTCGCGGCCATGACTTTCGATCTTGATGACACGCTGTATGACAATCTTCCTGTGATCCGCCGCACCACCGAGGAGTCCCACAGCGCACTACAGGCGTATCATCCTGCTCTGAACGACTTCAGCGTGCTGCAGTATCAGCAGGTGCGTGACCGCCTGCTGGCGGCTGAACCCGACATTTACCACGACGTCAGCGAATGGCGGCGTCGTGCCGTAGAACAGTCGATGCTGGATGTGGGTCTCACCTCCGCGCAGGCGGTGGAAGGTTCCCGTGACGTGATGGCCGTGTTTGCCCGCTGGCGCAGCGAGATCGACATTCCCCAAGAGACGCACGCGACGCTGGCGGCGCTGGCACAGCGTATTCCCCTGGTGGCCATCACCAACGGTAACGCGGAACCGCACCTGTGTGGCCTGGATCAGTACTTCCGTTTCACCCTGCGGGCCGGGCCGGATGGCCGCGCCAAGCCCTATCAGGATATGTATCAGGCCGCCGCCGGGCGGTTAAACCTGGCGCCAGAGCACATTCTGCACGTCGGGGATGACCTTATCACCGACGTCGCGGGGGCCATACGCTGTGGGATGCAGGCGTGCTGGATTAACCCGCATCGGGCTAACCTGATGCAGAGCAAAGATTCCCGGCTGCTGCCGACGCTGGAAATTTCGCAGTTGGCATCGCTGACTGCGCTGATATAATAAGCTGGTTAAATATCCAGTGGGCGGCCTGATGCTGCCCCCGATCCCCGACGGTGCCTTATGGACGTTTCAGACCTGCTCGACAGCTTGAATGACAAACAACGCGAAGCCGTGGCCGCGCCGCGCAGTAACCTGCTGGTGCTGGCCGGCGCAGGGAGTGGTAAAACCCGCGTGCTGGTTCATCGCATTGCCTGGCTGATGGCCGTGGAGAACTGCTCCCCCTATTCGATCATGGCGGTGACCTTCACCAACAAAGCGGCGGCAGAGATGCGCCACCGCATTGAACAGCTGATCGGCACCAGCCAGGGCGGGATGTGGATCGGCACCTTCCACGGCCTGGCCCACCGCCTTCTGCGTGCGCATCACCTGGATGCGAATCTGCCGCAGGACTTTCAGATCCTCGACAGCGAAGATCAGCTGCGGCTGCTCAAGCGGCTGATCAAAGCGATGAATCTGGATGAGAAGCAGTGGCCCGCACGGCAGGGGATGTGGTACATCAACGGCAAAAAAGACGAAGGTCTTCGTCCGAAACATATTGAAAGCTACGGGAATCCGATAGAGCAGACCTGGCTGCGTATTTATCAGGCCTATCAGGAAGCCTGCGATCGCGCCGGGCTGGTGGATTTTGCCGAACTGTTACTGCGCGCGCATGAGCTGTGGCTGAACAAGCCGCATATCCTTAATCATTATCGTGAGCGCTTTACCAATATCCTCGTCGACGAATTCCAGGATACCAACAACATCCAGTATGCGTGGATCCGTATGTTAGCGGGTGACACGGGTAAAGTGATTATCGTGGGAGACGATGACCAGTCTATCTATGGCTGGCGTGGCGCGCAGGTGGAAAATATCCAGCGCTTCCTCAAGGATTTTCCCGGTGCAGAAACCATCCGTCTTGAGCAAAACTACCGCTCGACCAACAATATTCTGAAAGCCGCCAATGCCCTGATCGCCAATAACAGCGGGCGGTTGGGTAAAGAGCTGTGGACGGAAGACAGCGACGGTGAACCGATTGCCATCTATTGTGCGTTCAACGAGCTGGATGAAGCCCGGTTCGTGGTTAACCGCATCAAAGTGTGGATGGAGAATGGCGGCGCGCTGAACGACTGTGCCATTCTGTATCGCAGTAACGCCCAGTCGCGTGTCCTGGAAGAGGCCCTGCTGCAAACCAGCATGCCGTACCGGATTTACGGCGGGATGCGCTTCTTCGAACGTCAGGAAATCAAAGATGCACTGGCCTACCTGCGTCTGATCTCCAACCGCAACGATGATGCCGCCTTCGAGCGCGTGGTGAATACGCCCACGCGGGGGATTGGTGATCGTACGCTCGACGTGGTCCGGCAGACCTCACGCGAACGCCAGCTGACGCTGTGGCAAACCACGCGCGTGCTGCTGCAGGAGAAAGCGCTGGCCGGACGCGCGGCCTCTGCGCTGCAGCGTTTCACTGAGCTGGTCGACTCACTGGCACAGGAAACGGCCGAGATGCCCCTGCACGTCCAGACCGATCGGGTCATTAAAGATTCCGGCCTGTGGCTGATGTATGAGCAGGAGAAAGGCGAGAAAGGCCAGGCGCGTATTGAAAACCTTGAGGAACTGGTCAACGCCACGCGGCAATACGCTTATCAGGACGAAGATCAGGATCTGATGCCGCTCCAGGCGTTTCTGTCCCATGCTGCCCTGGAAGCCGGTGAAGGCCAGGCGGACAAATGGCAGGATGCCGTACAGCTGATGACCATGCATGCGGCCAAAGGGCTGGAGTTTATGCAGGTCTTTATCGTCGGAATGGAAGAGGGCATGTTCCCCAGCCAGATGTCGCTGGATGAGGGTGGACGCCTGGAAGAAGAGCGCCGTCTGGCCTATGTTGGCGTGACCCGTGCGATGCAGAAGCTGACGCTGACCTATGCTGAAACCCGCCGGCTTTATGGTAAGGAAGTGTATCATCGTCCGTCACGTTTTATCGGTGAGCTACCGGAAGCGTGCGTAGAGGAAGTCCGCCTGCGTGCCAGCGTCAGCCGTCCGGTCAATCATCAGCGAATGGGGACGCCGGTGGCTAAAAATGACAGCGGTTTCGCCCTCGGCCAGCGGGTACACCACGCCAAGTTTGGTGAGGGGACTATCGTCAACCTGGAAGGCAGCGGCGAACACAGTCGTTTACAGGTGGCCTTCCAGGGGCAGGGCATCAAGTGGCTGGTGGCAGCCTATGCCAAACTGGAAGCCATGTGATGGACTGAAGGGCGCATGGCCCTGCTTGACGCCTTTTTAGTCTCAGCGTAACATGCGCCCACCATTACCCTAAGAGGACATTCGCCTTGGACACACCCAGTACATACTGGCTCATTGACCTGCATTCCAGGTGCAACTCCTAAGGCTATCCTCTTCTGCCGATAGCCTTCGTGGTTGTTGGCGACCGTCCTTCCCGTCGCTCTGAGTCAGTGGTGATCGCTGACAGAAACATCTGTTTCCCGTGTTCAAGCGCTCTGTCCCATTTTGTTACTGTGAATTGGGAGTACAGCTTATGTTGAGCGCATTTAAACTCGACCAAAATCGCCTGACCCGCCTTGAACTGGATGAGAGTGAAGCCAGGGACGAGCTGACCGGTTCCGTCTGGGTGGATTTGATCGAACCGGAAGAAGCTGAACGAGATCGGGTGCAAACCGAGCTGGGTCAGAGCCTGGCAACCCGTCCTGAACTGGAAGATATCGAGGCCTCGGCGCGTTTCTTTGAAGATGAAGACGGCCTGCACATCCACTCCTTCTTCTTTTATGAAGATGCTGACGACCACGCCGGTAACTCAACGGTGGCGTTTACTATTCGTGAAGGGCGCCTCTATACGCTGCGCGAACGTGAGCTTCCGGCGTTTCGCCTTTACCGCATGAGAGCCCGTAACCAGGTGCTCACCGACGGTAATGCCTATGAGCTGCTGCTCGACCTGTTCGAAACCAAAATTGAACAGCTGGCAGATGAGATCGAGAATATCTACAGCGACCTGGAAAAGCTGAGCCGCGTGATTATGGAAGGGCAGCAGGGCGATGCCTTTGATGAGGCGCTGTCGACGCTGGCAGAGCTGGAAGATATCGGCTGGAAAGTGCGCCTGTGTCTGATGGATACTCAGCGCGCCCTGAACTTCCTGGTGCGCAAGGCGCGACTGCCGGGCAATCAGCTGGAGCAGGCGCGTGAGATTTTGCGCGATATCGAATCCCTGCTGCCGCACAACGAATCGCTGTTCCAGAAGGTCAACTTCCTGATGCAGGCGGCGATGGGCTTTATCAACATCGAACAGAACCGCATTATCAAAATCTTCTCGGTGGTTTCCGTCGTGTTTCTGCCGCCTACGCTGGTGGCGTCCAGTTACGGCATGAACTTTGAGTTTATGCCTGAACTGAAGTGGAGTTTTGGTTATCCTGGCGCGATTACCCTGATGATCCTGGCCGGTCTGGCCCCTTACGCCTACTTTAAGCGCAAGAACTGGCTGTAAGCGTCATCAGAAAAAAATCGCCCCATGGGGCGATTTTTTTATACCAGAATTCAGACGTGTTGTGCGGTTTGCCGCCGCAGGGACCACAGGGCGTCAGCGATAAACAGTGCCAGAGCGGCCCAGATAAAACCAAAGGTGACAAGTTTATCCGGCGTCATCTGCTCGCCGTAGAACAGCACCGCCAGCAGAAACATCAGCGTTGGCCCCAGATACTGGAAAAAGCCGACGGTGGAGAGCTTCAGACGGGTACAAGCTGCGGTAAACAGCAGCAGAGGAACGGTGGTAATCACGCCTGCCGCTGCCAGTAACAGGTTCAGACTCATCGGGTTGTTACCCAGATGGCTGGTCGCGCTGTCGGTGAGAGCAAACAGGTAAACGGCTGCAGGAAGAAGAAGCCAGCTGGTTTCAATCAGCATCCCTGTCTGGGCGTCGACGGCAATTTTTTTGCGCAGTAGCCCATAAAACGAGAAGCTGATGGCCAGGCCGAGCGCGATGACGGGTACCGAGCCAAACTGCCACACCTGTATCAGCACCCCGCAGGCAGCCAGCGTCACGGCCAGCCACTGCAGGCGGCGGAAACGTTCACCAAGAAACAGCATCCCTACCAGCACGTTTAACAGCGGATTAATAAAATACCCCAGGCTGGCCTCCAGCATATGGTGGTTATTGACCGCCCATATGTACAGCAACCAGTTACTGCAAACCACTACCGCGGAAAGCGCCAGCAACAGCACTTTTCTGGGATGTTGAAGCAGCGTGCGCACGCTGCGCCAGTTACGACTGACGGTGAGCAATACCAGCATAAAGAAAAATGACCAGATTACCCGGTGAGTCATGATCTCGCCGGGTGCCACCTGCTGGATCAACTTGAAATAGACTGGGGCAATCCCCCAGATAAAATAGGCTCCCAGCGCAAATATAATGCCCTGACGCGTCTGCTGTGGGTTCATTCAGTTAACCAATCATGTAAGTGGCGGTGGCGCTGGCAATATGAACGCCAGCGTCGTTATGCAGTTCCACGCGGGCAACCGACACTTTATTCCCGCCGCGCAGCAGACTGCTGCTGGCAATGAAACGCTCTCCGCGACCGGGGCGCAGATAATCCACCCGCAGATCGATGGTGCCCATACGCGATAAACGCTGCCGCAGCTCCTCTTCTGTGATGCTTTCCTGACGCGTCAGCGCCGCGGTGACGCACACCAGGCCAGCGGCGACATCCAGTACGGAAGCAATCACGCCCCCGTGCAGAATTTTTTGCGCAGCGTTACCGACCAGCATCGTCTGGTTTGCCAGGCTCAGTTCGGCGTAGTCCGACTCCAGGCGATCCAGCGCCAGCCCCAGCGCACGGTTAAAGGGCATATGATAGACAAAAATCTCACCGATCAGGCGACGAGCGGCAGTCTGATCCATAGGTACTGCTGACATTATCGGGTCTTCCTGTAAAACAAAATGAAAGAAAATCAGGTTAATGGAATGTATATATTATGCTTCGTTACCCGTGCTTTCCACTTTCGCAAATCAGCACTAATCTCTCAGGATTTTTCTGTGTAGAATGGCGTGCTTTTTATTCACTTATTCAATTTGCCTCTCTGGGAGATCGCTATGGCTCTGCTGAAAGGATTGCTGGCGTCAGCAATTCTGTTTCCGACGTTAGTACTGGCGCAGGAAGCTACGGTAAAAGAAGTGCATGACCAGCCAGCCGTACGTGGCAGTATTATCGCCAACTTACTGGAGAAGCATGACAACCCCTTTATCCTTTTTCCTTATGAAAACAACTATCTGCTGTATACCGATACCAGCAATATTAACAAGGAAGCGATCGAGTCTTACGACTGGGGAAACAAAGCCAAACACGATGAAGTGAAGTTCCAGTTAAGCCTGGCCTTCCCGTTATGGCGCGGCATTCTCGGTGATAACTCTGTGCTGGCGGCATCCTATACACAGCGCTCCTGGTGGCAGCTTTCCAACCGGGGAGCCTCATCGCCGTTTCGCGAAACCAACTACGAGCCGCAGATCTTCCTCGGCTGGGCAACGGACTACAGCTTTGCCGGCTGGACGCTGCGCGATGTGGAAACGGGCCTTAATCATCAGTCTAACGGACGTTCAGATCCCACGTCACGAAGCTGGAACCGGGTATATGCCCGCCTGATGGCGCAGAATGGAAACTGGATGGTGGAAGCGAAACCCTGGTTCCGTCTTCCAGAAAGCGAAAATAACGATGATAACCCTGATATCACCAAATACATGGGGTATTATCGCCTGACAGTCGGTTACCAGATGGGTGACAGTATCTTCAGCGTAAGAAGCAACTACAACTGGAACAGCGGCTACGGTGGCGCTGAACTGGGCTGGAGTTATCCGCTGACCGATCATGTGCGTTTCTACACGCAGGTATTCAGTGGTTACGGCGAGTCACTCATCGACTATAACCACCGTCAAACGCGCGTCGGCGTTGGCGTGACGCTCAACGACCTGTTCTAAGGTTGTCGTGACCGGGGAGTGCAAGCGACCCGGCCAGAATTTTTGTTATTACAGATTTGGGGACGATGTGTCTACGGCAGCAGTGATCAATAAAGAAACGCTGGCAGAGCAGGTATTACGTGAGACCTTCGGCTATCAGCAGTTTCGCCCTGGACAACAGAACATCATTCAGGAGTCGCTGAACGGGCGAGACTGTCTGGTGGTGATGCCGACCGGCGGAGGAAAATCCCTCTGCTATCAGATCCCTGCGCTGGTGCGCGAAGGTCTGACGCTGGTGGTGTCACCGCTGATCTCCCTGATGAAAGATCAGGTGGATCAGCTGCTGGCCAACGGTGTATCGGCTGCGTGCCTTAACTCGACGCAAAATCGTGAAGAGCAGCAAGAGGTGATGGCCGGGTGCCGCACTGGCAGAATCCGCCTGCTCTACATCGCCCCTGAGCGCCTGATGATGGACAACTTCCTTGAGCAGCTGATGCACTGGAACCCGGCCATGCTGGCGGTGGATGAAGCCCACTGTATTTCCCAGTGGGGGCATGATTTCCGCCCTGAATACGGTGCACTGGGTCAGCTGCGTCAGCGGCTGCCTGATGTGCCGGTGATGGCACTGACCGCCACCGCTGATGAAACCACCCGTAACGATATCGCCCGACTGCTGCAGCTGGACGATCCGCTGATCCAGATCAGCAGCTTTGACCGGCCGAATATTCGTTACACGCTGGTGGAAAAATTCAAACCGACCGAACAGCTGCTGCGCTACGTGCAGGATCAGCGCGGTAAGTGCGGCATCATTTACTGTAACAGCCGGGCAAAGGTGGAAGACACCGCCGCCCGACTGCAAAGCCGTGGCCTCAGCGTTGGGGCTTATCATGCCGGTATGGATAACGCGCATCGCGCCCACGTACAGGAAGCCTTCCAGCGTGATGACCTGCAAATCGTCGTCGCGACCGTGGCTTTTGGTATGGGGATCAACAAACCCAACGTACGTTTTGTGGTGCACTTCGATATCCCGCGCAACATTGAATCCTACTATCAGGAAACCGGCCGTGCCGGGCGTGATGGTCTGCCTGCCGAGGCGCTGCTGCTGTACGATCCGGCTGATATGGCCTGGCTGCGTAAGTGCCTTGAGGAGAAAGCGCCGGGGCCGCTGCAGGATATTGAGCGGCATAAGCTGAATGCAATGGGAGCCTTTGCAGAAGCGCAGACCTGCCGTCGCCTGGTGTTGCTGAACTACTTTGGTGAAGGCCGGCAGCAGGCCTGTGACAACTGCGATATCTGCCTCGATCCGCCGCGCCGTTATGATGGTCTGGTGGAGGCACAAAAAGCACTCTCCTGTATCTATCGTGTTGGACAGCGCTTCGGCATGGGCTATATCGTCGAGATCCTGCGCGGGGCGAATAACCAGCGAATTCGTGACATGCAGCACGATAAATTACCGGTGTATGGCATTGGGCGTGAACAGAGCCACGAGCACTGGACCAGCGTGCTGCGCCAGCTGATTCATCTGGGGCTGGTGACGCAAAATATCGCCATGCATTCGGCTTTACAGCTGACGGAAGCTGCGCGCCCGACGCTGCGCGGCGAAGTGCCGCTGATGCTGGCCGTACCGCGCCTGGTCACCATTAAGCCTCGTAACAGCAGCCAGAAATCCTATGCCGGTAGCTATGACCGCAAGCTGTTTGCAAAACTGCGTAAGCTGCGTAAGTCGATAGCGGATGATGTGAATGTCCCGCCGTACGTGGTATTTAACGATGCGACACTGATTGAAATGGCTGAACAGATGCCGCTGACGGCGTCAGAAATGCTGAGTGTGAACGGGGTCGGACAGAAGAAGCTGGAGCGCTTTGGCAAGCCATTCCTGGTGATGATCAAAGAGCATGTCGACGGTGTGGACGAGGATTAATTATTAATCCGGGCCAATTTTTCCGGTCGTGATGTCGATTCAACCGTTCTCCATGATATCCCGTAGGGGCCGACCTTCTTTTCCGGTCGGCCCTTGTTGTCAGGCGATTCTGCGTGCCGACGCCAGCAGTGCCCCCACCGCAATAAACAAACCCCCAAATATCCGGTTAAGCAATTTCATCTGATGCGGACCTTTGATCCACACCGCAATGCGCGTCGCCAGCGTGGCATAACCGATCATCACGATAATATCGACCACCACGGTGGTGATGCCCAGCACCAGGTACTGCATCGCCTGCGGCTGGTGTGGCAGGATAAACTGCGGGAACAGCGCGGCCAGAAACACAATGCTTTTCGGGTTCGTCAGGTTCACCAGCACAGCGCGTTTGAACAGCCTGCGGCGTGGCATCGCTTTTGCCACTGCGTTCAGGTCGATTGCCCCGGCAGAACGCCACTGCTGGATGCCCAGCCAGACCAGATAGGCGGCTCCTGCCCACTTCAGGATCTCAAAGGCCAGGAGTGATTGTGAAAACAGTGCACCCAGACCAATGCCTACCAGCACAATGTGCAGCGACAAGCCGACCTGAAGGCCGGAAATTGACGCGACGGCACCACGGTAGCCGTGGCTGATCCCGGTACTCATGGTATTGATAGCCCCGGAGCCCGGCGACAAACTTAAAATACAGGTTGTTAACAGATAGGTCAGCCACCATTCGATGGTCATGGGTAAAGCTCCCGAAAAACGCTCATTTGTGACACAATACGTTATTGTTGAACATGGCGCTATGGGGAACCCTGCTCCTTTTTTTAGGGCAATACCCCTTCTGGAAAAAGTCCGATGGAACATCATAAACACAACTGGCTGACGCGCGAAAAAGCCTTCGCGGCTTTTGCTACCGGCCCGTTGCTGGATTTCTGGAAGCTGCGCGAAGAGGACGAATTTGCGGGTGTCGAAAACGTGCCGATCCGCTATGTGCGCTTCATCTCGCCGCAACACGATAAAGTTATCCTGCTTTGCCCGGGGCGTATTGAAAGCTATGTGAAATACCCGGAGCTGGCCTATGATCTGTTCCACAGTGGCTACGATGTGATCATTATGGATCATCGGGGGCAGGGGCGATCGGGGCGTCTGCTGCAGGATTCACACCGTGGTCATGTCGTCGAGTTTGAAGATTATGTCGATGATCTGGAAACGCTCTATCTGAAAGAGATTGTGGCCCGTCACTACCGCCATCGCTATGCGCTGGCCCATTCGATGGGCGGGGCAATACTGGCCCTGATGCTGGCACGACAGCCTGCGGCGTTTAATGCCGTGGCGCTCGCGTCACCGATGTTCGGTATTTTCCTGCCCATGCCCTTATGGATGGCCCATTCGATCCTTAACTGGGCGGAAAAATACCCGGCTATGCGCGAAGGCTATGCGCTGGGCACCGGGAAATGGCATGCCCGACCGTTTGCCATCAATGAACTTACGCACAGTCGCGAACGCTATCGCCGTAATCTGCGCTTTTATGCCGACGACCCGGGACTGCGGGTGGGTGGCCCGACCTATCACTGGGTGCGCGAAGGGGTGCGTGCCGGGCACAGTATTCTAAGCCAGGCGGCGCAGATATCGACGCCCCTGCTGCTGCTGCAGGCTGCTGACGATAAAGTCGTTGATAACCGTGCGCAGGATTTGTTCTGTCAGACGATGGTGGCTGCAGGTCAGCCCTGTGAAGGCGGCAGACCGATGGTGATTGAGGGGGCCCGCCATGAGATCCTGTTCGAGAAAGACAGCATGCGCGCCAGAGCGCTGGATGCCATCCTGGCCTTTTTTTCCCGCCACCCCTGAGCGGGCAGAATGCTATACCGGTGGGTGATGCTGCCCGTCAGAAAATATTAACCAGAGGTGTTATGTACCGTATTGTTGCTTCAGACCTGGATGGCACGCTGCTGTCACCCGACCACACGCTCTCTTCCTATGCTCGCGAGACGTTGCAGTTGCTGACCCGCAAAGGCATACATTTTATCTTCGCTACGGGCCGCCACTATATTGACGTGGCCCAAATGCGCGATAGCCTGGGTATTGATGCCTATATGATCACCTCTAACGGCGCGCGCGTGCACAACACGGCGGGTGAGCTGGTATTCAGCCATAATCTTGATGAAGATATTGCGCTTGAGCTGTTTGCTCTGCAGCACAGCAACCCGGATATTTATACCAACGTGTACCGGGATGAAGAGTGGTTTCTGAACCGCCACCGCCCGGATGAGATGGATTTTTTCCGCGAGTCTGACTTCAACTACCAGGTTTATCAGCCCGGGCAACTGGCGACCGACGGCATCAGCAAGGTGTTCTTTACCTGTGCGATCCCTGAACTGCTGGTCCCGCTTGAGCAGGCGCTGATGGCGCGCTGGGGCGATCGGGTGAACGTCAGCTTCTCACTGCCAACCTGTCTGGAAGTGATGGCCGGCGGCGTGTCGAAAGGACATGCGCTGGACGCGGTCTCTAAATCACTGGGTTACTCGCTGCAGGAGTGCATCGCGTTCGGGGATGGCATGAATGATAAAGAGATGCTCAGTATGGCGGGCAAAGGCTGCATCATGAGTAACTCTCACCAGCGCCTGAAAGATATCCTGCCTGAGCTGGAAGTGATCGGTTCGAATGCGGACCAGGCCGTACCCAACTACCTGCGGACATTATTTAACGTCTGATGGGGCGGCAGATACAGAAGCAGGGCATCCCGCTGTCCGGCCAGCAATACTGAGCGGTAGCGGTCGGCCCTTTTTCCGGTCAACCTTGCGGGCCGATCCACTGTTTCGATCGGCCCGGTGGTTTAGCGTTTCAGGAAGTGAACAGCCTTATCCGGGAAGTCAGTAAACAGTCCATCGACTCCGGCTTTGTTGTACAGCAGGTCGTAGAGCTGGTCGACGTTGCTGACGTAGGGCGGTAACTGGTCTGCCCGAACGGTATAAGGGTGTACCACCAGATGATTCTGGTGGGCCTCCTGCACCATGCCGGTTAGCGTGACCTTGCCTGTTTTAGCACCGTCAGCCACCAGCATATGGTAGTCAGGTCCGATACCGTCGGCGTACTGCGCAAGAGTTTTCATCGCGCCCGGTTTAAACATCCAGTCGTAATCGTAGTTTACCCACTGACCGTTTCTCTGCTCCTGCGTTTCGTCCCATTTGGTATAGGCGATCAGCTGGACCAGTTTCAGGTTCATACCGCGCTGCGGCTCCAGTTCGGTCTTGATACGCTTCACTTCGTTAAAGTCAAAGCACTGTAAAAAAACTTTATCGTTTTTGCCGGTGTAGCCGTACTGCTTCAGCACATCCAGCACTTTTGCCGAGATATCCTTTCCTTCTTTACGGTGGAACCACGGGGCTTTAATCTCAGTATAAATACCGATGTTCCTGCCCGTTGAGTGGTTCAGCCCCTGGATAAACTCCAGTTCCTCCTCGAAGGTGTGGACGCGGAAGTCTGATTTATCCATCGGGAAACGCCCCGGGAAGGTCTGGACTTTTTTACCCTGTTCTATGCTGAAGCCTTCCGTGAAGGCCAGGCTTTTTATCTCGGCTAGAGTAAAATCAATCGCGTAATAACGTCCGTCGGCCCGCGCACGGTGCGGAAAGCGGCTGGCAACATCGGTCACCCGATCGAGATAGTGGTCATGCAGCACCACCAGGCGATCGTCTTTGGTCATCACCAAATCCTGCTCAAGATAGTCAGCCCCCTGCGCGTAAGCCATCGCTTTCGCCGGCAGGCTGTGCTCGGGCAGGTAGCCACTGGCACCGCGATGAGCAATCACCAGCGGCGAGGTACTCGCGGCTGTCGCCGCGAGTGAGGTGGTCAGTAACACGGTTGCGATAACGTTTTTCAACATAATTACCCGTCCCGATCAGAGTGAGTTCAGTCCCTGTTTGTGTTTTTTCTCGCTCATCATGGTCATCGCCAGCAGGATCACTGCCAGCACACAGCCGCCGATCATGATGATAAAGCCGCCGTCCCAGCCAAAGTAATCGACGGTGTAACCGACGATAGCGCTGGCGGCAACGGAGCCCCCGAGGTAGCCAAACAGACCGGTGAAGCCAGCGGCGGTACCCGCTGCTTTTTTCGGTGCCAGCTCAAGGGCATGCAGGCCAATCAGCATTACCGGACCATAGATCAGGAAGCCAATCACCATCATGCAGGCCATATCCACGCCAGGATTGCCTGCCGGGTTCATCCAGTACACCACAGTGGCGATGGTCACCAGTACCATAAAGAATACGCCGGTGGCACCACGGTTACCTTTGAAGACCTTATCGGACATCCAGCCACACAGCAGCGTGCCGGGAATACCTGCGTATTCGTAGAAGAAGTAAGCCCACGAGGATTTATCCAGCGTGAAGTGTTTCACTTCTTTCAGGTAGGTCGGTGACCAGTCAAGAATGCCGTAGCGCAGCAGATAAACAAACACGTTGGCCAGGGCGATATACCACAGCAGCTTGTTCGGCAGAATGTACTGCATAAAGATCTGCTTTGCGGTCAGCTCGTTTTCATGTTTCTCATCGTAGTCAGGCGGGTAATCATTTTTATACTCTTCGATCGGTGGCAGGCCACAGGACTGCGGCGTATCACGCATCAGCGCAAAGGCAATAATCGCAATGAGAATGGCCCCGAAGGCAGGCATATACAGCGCCGCTTTCCAGTCGTTAAACCAGGCCATACCCAGCAGGAACAGCAGTGGCGGGATGCCGCCACCGACGTTATGCGCACAGTTCCAGACGGAAACGATGCCGCCGCGTTCTTTCTGTGACCACCAGTGCACCATAGTACGACCGCACGGTGGCCAGCCCATTCCCTGGAACCATCCGCAGAGGAATAACAGAACAAACATCACCATAATGCTGGATGTGGCCCAGGGGACGAAGCCCATAAACAGCATCACGGCAGCGGCCAGGATCAGACCGGCAGGCAGGAAAACGCGTGGGTTGGAGCGATCAGACACCGAACCCATGATGAATTTTGAAAAACCGTAGGCGATAGAGATACCGGACAGCGCAAAGCCCAGATCACCGCGTGAGAAGCCCTGTTCAACCAGGTAGGGCATTGCCAGGGTGAAGTTTTTACGCACCAGATAATAGGCAGCATAACCGAAGAATATCCCCAGAAAGATCTGCCAACGTAGCTTGCGATATAACGGATCAACGCGGCTGTCATCAACGCGGGGCTGATGTGCAGCGGGTTTGAAAAAACTTAACATTTTGGCCTCCCATGGCTCGAAAGTCTGTTATCCGGCTTCGAATGCGCAGATAAAGGAAACATTAACCCGAGTCATCAGGGGTAAATGTTCTATTTCGCGCATAGCGTAGTCGTTATCAGAAAAGCTGACTGTGAAGAAAGGCGCAAATGTTACAGTTTTATGACGGAATGGCTATATCTACATCACAAAATGGTGATTTATTTTCACCATGAAACTATAAAGTGTGATTATAGTCACAAAAGTAATTCCGCACAGTGAGTGTGGCTTTCGTTTGATGAGTGAAAATGTTCTAAAAGGAAGGTGGCGGGTTCGCTGATGAGCGCAAAGATTAACGCCATCAGGTGACGTTAATCTGTCATGAAGAACTTAGACTTTTTTGGCCGGGCGGATTTTCATGGTCAGGCCCTTAAGGAAATTACGCAGGATCTGGTCGCCACACTCACGATAATTTTTATGCCCGGGTTTACGGAAGATCGCACCAATCTCGGACTGTCCAACCGCAAAGTCTGCACTTTTCAGCAGTTCCAGAATATCAGTGGTTTTCAGGTCAAAGGCCACACGCAGCTTCTTCATCAGAATATTGTTGGTCATTTTACGTTCAATTGAAGGCGCGGGGGCATCTTCACTTTTCCCGCGACGCTCAAAAATAAGGCCATTGAGAAAATAACCCATGATGACATCGGGGCAGGGGCGGAAGCCGGCTTCATCCTCTTTTTTCAGGAAGCTGTGTACTTCGGCTTCGGTCACTTCGCTCTCTGCCAGCGCCAGAATGCTTACCACTTTAGCATCGCTTAAATTCAGCATGTAACGCACGCTGCGCAGGACATCGTTATTGGTCATAGGGTCTCTCTGTAGTGAAACAATTGCAGTGCGCGCAGTATAACCCGTCATACCTCAGGCTGCATCTGCGATAGCGGATGGGTCTGACCTGAGCCCTCCTCTCCGCCAGCGCTGCGCTGACGCCGAAAACCTACGGATGGCTGACGGAAGGGTGTGGAATGCCAGGGCGCGAAGCATCGCGCACCCGTGGCAGATGATCGCAGGCGTGCTGGCGGGCAGAACGAATAAAGGCCTCCACGACCGGCTGGCGCTGTTCACCGTCGCGTACTGCAGCGTACAGGCGGCTCCAGAGCCCTTCCCCCAGCGCCTTGGTGACCACCAGTCCCTGATGCTCGAAACTCTCCACTACCCAGTGTGGCAGCGCGGCAATCCCCATCTGCGCTGAAACCATCTGGATCAGCAGCAGCGTATTATCCACGCTTTTCAGCGTCGGGCTGACGCCGGCGGGCTGCAGGAAATGCCGCCAGATATCCAGGCGCTGTCGCTGTACCGGATAGATCAGCAACACTTCCCGGGCCAGGTCCTCGGGGGAAATATGGTCTTTCTGCGCCAGAGGGTGGTCAGGTGCCAGCACCAGGCGTACCTCAAAATCAAACATCGGCGCATAGAACAACCCGCTGCGCGGCAAAATATCCGATGTCAGTACCACATCGAGTTCCCCCTGCTGAAGGGCAGGTTGCGGGTCGAACGTCACCCCCGATTTGAAATCCATCACTACCTGCGGCCAACTCTGGCGGAAATTGTTCAGCGCGGGGGTCAGCCACTGAATGCAGCTATGGCATTCGATCGCGATACGCAGCGTGGTCTGGTGAGGTTCATGGCAGGCCTGCAGCGCCTGCTGGATTTGGGGCAACACCTGCTCCGCCAGCTGCAACAGTATGTCGCCCTGGGGGGTAAAACGCAGAGGCTGGCTTTTACGCACAAACAGCCGGAAACCCAGACGCTGCTCCAGGTCACTGAACTGATGAGATAACGCTGACTGCGTTTGATGCAGCTGAGCCGCTGCTGCGGCAAGCGAACCCGTTGTTCGCAGGGCCTGCAACGTCCGCAGGTGTTTAAGTTCGATCATGAGAGTCCTTCACATCGACGGTGAATATTTTGCGCTTGTGGATAATACAGTACCTGCACAATATAGCGGTGTAAACATCTGGATGGCTAAATGCACTGACTGGTGCAGCATAGGTTAACTAACGAGGCACAACTGATGACGATTCTTAACCATACTCTCGGCTTCCCCCGCGTTGGTCTGCGTCGCGAACTGAAAAAAGCGCAGGAAAGCTACTGGGCAGGCAACAGCTCGCGGGAAGCGCTGCTGGCCACCGGCCGCGAACTGCGTGCCCGCCACTGGCAACAGCAGAAAGACGCCGGCGTTAACCTGCTGCCAGTGGGCGATTTTGCCTGGTACGATCATGTTCTGACCACCAGCCTGCTGCTGGGTAACGTTCCGTCGCGTCATCAGAATAAAGATGGCTCAGTTGACCTTGATACGCTATTCCGGATCGGGCGTGGCCGTGCGCCGACCGGTGAACCGGCGGCAGCGGCAGAAATGACCAAATGGTTTAACACGAACTATCACTATATGGTTCCGGAGTTTGTTCAGGGCCAGCAGTTCAGACTGACCTGGGCCCAGCTGCTGGAGGAAGTGGATGAAGCACTGGCGTTGGGACATAACGTGAAACCCGTTTTGCTTGGTCCGGTGACCTATCTGTGGCTGGGCAAGGTGAAAGGGGACGCTTTTGACCGCCTGAGCCTGCTGAACGATATTCTGCCGGTCTACCAGCAGGTGCTGGCCGAACTGGCTAAGCGGGGTATTGAATGGGTGCAGATCGACGAGCCTGCCCTGGCGCTGGAGCTGCCCCCTGAGTGGCTGGCGGCCTTTAAACCTGCTTACACTGCCCTGCAGGGGGAGACGCGACTGCTGCTGACCACCTACTTTGACAGCATCGGTCAGAACCTCGACACCATTACCGCGCTGCCGGTACAGGGCCTGCACGTTGACCTGGTTCACGGCAAAGACGACATCACGGTACTGAACCGTACGGTGCCGGCAGACTGGGTACTCTCCGTTGGTGTGATTAACGGCCGTAATGTCTGGCGTGCCGACCTGAGCCGCTGGTTTGAGCGCCTGCAGCCGCTGGTGGCCACGCGCAAACAGCTGTGGATCGGATCGTCCTGTTCGCTGCTGCACAGCCCCATTGACCTCAGCGTCGAAACCCGTCTCGATGATGAAGTGAAAAGCTGGTTCGCGTTTGCCCTGCAAAAGTGTGCCGAGCTGTCGCTGTTAAGTAACGCCCTGAATCATAATGATCCTGGCTCCCTGGAAGCCTGGAGCGCGCCGATCCGTGCCCGTCAGCACTCCTCCCGCGTACACAATGCGGCAGTGGGTCAGCGCCTGGCCGCTATTACGGCCCGAGACAGCCAGCGTAACAGCCCCTATCCGGTACGTGCGCATGCCCAGCGCCAGCGTTTTCAGCTGCCAGCCTGGCCCACCACCACTATCGGTTCTTTCCCACAAACCACTGAAATTCGCGGCCTGCGGCTTGATTTTAAACAGGGAAGACTGGACGGCAGCCACTATCGTACCGGCATCGCCAGCCACATCAGACAGGCGATTGCAGAGCAGGAGCGACTGGGGCTGGACGTGCTGGTTCACGGAGAGGCAGAGCGTAACGATATGGTGGAGTATTTTGGTGAAAACCTCGACGGGTTCATCTTCACCCAGAATGGCTGGGTGCAAAGCTACGGTTCACGCTGTGTGAAACCGCCGGTGATTATCGGTGACGTCAGCCGTCCTGACGCGATCACCGTTGAGTGGGCGAAATACGCACAGTCCCTGACTGATAAACCGGTGAAAGGCATGCTGACCGGTCCGGTCACCATTCTGTGCTGGTCGTTCCCTCGCGAAGATGTGTCCCGGGAAACCATTGCTAAACAGATTGCACTGGCGCTGCGTGATGAAGTGGTAGATCTTGAAAACGCCGGCATTGGTATTATTCAGATCGACGAACCGGCCCTGCGCGAAGGGTTACCGCTGCACCGTTCCGACTGGTCTGCCTATCTGGCATGGGCGGTAGACGCCTTCCGCCTCAACGCCGCCGTGGCGAAGGATGACACCCAGATCCACACCCATATGTGTTACTGCGAGTTCAATGACATCATGGAGTCCATTGCCGCCCTGGATGCGGATGTGATCACCATCGAAACCTCACGTTCGGATATGGAACTGCTGGAGTCGTTTGAGGAGTTTGAGTATCCGAATGACATCGGCCCCGGGGTGTACGACATTCACTCGCCGAACGTGCCTGATGTGGCGTGGATGGAAGCACTACTACGCAAGGCCGCACAGCGCATTCCGCCTGAGCGACTGTGGGTGAACCCGGACTGCGGCCTGAAAACCCGCGGCTGGACTGAAACCCGTCAGGCACTGGCCAACATGGTCAAAGCGGCGCACAACCTGCGTAATGCACAGAGCGCATCATTCCCGGTGTTGTGATGGCGGTTATCAACGAGGGGCGCATGGCGCCCCTGTTTTTTTACGCTTTTGGCGCAACGCCATGCTGCTTAAACCAGGCCAGCATACGCTGCCAGCCGTCCTGAGCGGATTCGGCATGGTAGCTCGGGCGATAGTCGGCATTAAAGGCATGGCCGGCATCAGGATAAACGATAATTTCCGCCGTGGCATTGGCCGCCCGCAGTGCCTGGCGCATGGTTTCCACACTCTCCTGCGGAATGCTGTCGTCTTTGCCGCCGTACAGGCCCAGCACCGGGGAGTTAAGATCCACCGCGATATCGACTGGCTGTTTCTGCTGTTTCATGGTTTTTTCACCCACCAGTTTGCCGTACCAGGCTACCGCCGCTTTAAGCTGGGGATTGTGTGCGGCGTACAGCCAGGTAATTCGTCCCCCCCAGCAAAAGCCGGTAGCGGCCATATTGCGCATATCACCGCCATGACGGGATGCCCAGTTGGCAACATGGTCAAGATCGGCCAGCACCTGAGTATCCGGAACCTGACTCACCAGTTCACTGAACAAGGTCGGAATATCGTTATAGTCCGCCGGGTCGCCCTGGCGAAAATAGAGTTCAGGCGCTACCGCAAGGTAACCTTCAGCCGCCAGACGACGGCAGATATCGCGGATATGTTCGTGAACCCCAAAGATCTCCTGAATCACCAGCACCACCGGCAGCAGCCCTTCGGCATGACGCGGTTTTGCATGGAAGGCAGGCATGTTCTCACCCTGGGTCGGAATTGACGTCTCACCCGAAAGAATATCCGCGCTGTCCGTGGTAATCGTAGTGGCGGCAGTGGGAAGCGTGGCTGGCGCGAAGCCGTTATTGTTCTGTTCTTGCGTCGTGTTATCGTCGGTTTTCATTATCCTCTCCATGCGTGCACAAATACGATCGGCATTAAGGGTTTAACTATAGCCCGAAATGCGCCGGGGTCAGACATCACCTCTGGTATCTCTTATCATCAGATCACCCCAAACGACAGGGTCAGGCGTGTGAAAGCGGTCAGGCTGGGTTGTATGATGTGATGGGTGTCACTATTTATAATGTAATCAATGTAATTTTCATTTGTATTGTCGACGCTTATCACATAAAAGTGCGACGGATTTCCTTACAGTAGTCTTAAGTTCATTCTTCCCTCTTCCCGTGACAGGAGTTTCAAATGGCACAGTCTGACGTTTTCCATCTTGGCTTAACTAAAGCCGACCTTCAGGGCGCCACGCTGGCCATCGTGCCGGGTGACCCGGAGCGCGTGAAGAAAATTGCCGCCCTGATGGACAATCCTGTCCACCTGGCCTCACACCGTGAATTCACTACCTGGCGTGCTGAACTGTCTGGCACGCCAGTGATCGTCTGTTCCACCGGCATCGGCGGCCCGTCGACCTCCATTGCGGTGGAGGAACTGGCGCAGTTGGGTGTGCGGACCTTCCTGCGCGTCGGGACCACCGGTGCGATCCAGCCGGGTATTAATGTCGGTGACGTGCTGGTGACCACCGGTTCCGTTCGCCTCGACGGGGCCAGCCTGCACTTTGCTCCACTGGAATTCCCGGCCGTCGCCGACTTTACCTGCACCACGGCGCTGGTGGAGGCCGCGAAAGCGGCGGGTGCCACCACCCATATTGGTATCACCGCCTCGTCGGATACCTTCTATCCGGGCCAGGAACGCTACGACACCTTCTCCGGACGCGTAGTGAGCCGCTTCCAGAACTCAATGAAAGAGTGGCAGCAGATGGGCGTACTGAACTACGAGATGGAGTCTGCAACGCTGCTGACCATGTGCGCCAGCCAGGGCCTGCGCGCCGGGATGGTGGCCGGGGTGATTGTGAACCGCACCCAGCAGGAAATCCCTGATGCGGAAACCATGAAACGTACCGAAAGCGATGCCGTTAAAATCGTCGTCGAGGCCGCACGTCGCCTGATCTGATAGCTTATGCTTTGGCCGTGCTGTGGCACGGCCTTTACTCTCCCGTTTTCCTGCCTCTGAATTCAGATCCCTCTCGATAATTCTGCGTTTACAGACCAGACCGCTGCTTTTTATCTGGACATTCATACAGTGCGCCTCTATTTTTCCCCTGTCAGGGTTTCAGCAGGAGAAGTAAGGTGGATGTATCAATCATTTATGGCGCGGGGATTGGCCTGGTCGGGTTACTGGCTGGCTGGCTGATAGCCGGGATCCGCAGCCAGCAACAGCTGGCGAAGGCCGAAACGGAACGTCGTCTACAGCAGCAGGCAGCTGAACAGGCTCAGTCCGGACTTCAGCGCCAGCAGCAGTTACTGGATGCTCACCTCCACACGCAGAAACAGAATGAACAGGAGCTGCGTCAGCTGCACGGTTCGCTGGCGGCCGCCGGTGAGAAGCTGCATCAGCTCGATCACTGGCGTGGGGAAGCAGAGCAATTGACCCGGGAACTGCGAAATCAGCTGGAAATTAATGCGTCTCAGGAAGCCGAACTGCGGGAAGTCACTATCCGGCTGGAAGAGACGCGGATGGCGGCCGAAGAAAAGCAGCGCCTGTTGGTTAATAGTGAACAACGCCTTAATGCGCAATTTGAAAACCTGGCGAACCGTATCTTTGAGAACAGCGGCCGGCGGGTGGATGAACAAAACCGGCAAAGCCTGCACGGTCTGATCACACCGCTGCGTGAACAGCTGGAGGGTTTCCGCCGTCAGGTACAGGAAGGCTTTGGGCAGGAGGCGCGTGAGCGGCATACCCTCGCGCATGAAATTCGTAACCTGCAACAGCTCAATGCTCAGATGGCACAGGAAGCGATAAACCTGACGAAAGCGCTGAAAGGGGATAACAAAACCCAGGGGAACTGGGGTGAGGTGATCCTTAGCCGGGTACTGGAAGCGTCCGGGCTGCGGGAAGGCCATGAGTATGAAACCCAGGTGAATATTCAGCTTGAACAGAAAGGGCGAATGCAGCCGGATGTGATAGTGCGGCTACCCCAGGGCAAAGATGTGGTGATCGATGCAAAAATGACGCTGGTCGCCTACGAACGCTATTTTAACGGCGAGGACGACGCCGCACGTGAGCTGGCCATTAGCGAGCATATTGCCGCGATACGCGGGCACTTGCGGCTGCTGAGTCGAAAAGATTACCAACAATTACCTGGTTTACGTTCACTGGATTATGTGTTGATGTTTATCCCGGTTGAACCGGCATTCCTGCTGGCCATCGATCGGCAGCCGGAGCTGATCAACGAGGCGCTGAATCAGAATATCATGCTGGTGAGTCCGACCACGCTGCTGGTGGCGCTGCGCACGATTAATAATCTGTGGCGTTATGAACATCAAAGCCGCCACGCCCAGCGTATTGCCGATCGCGCCGCCAGGCTGTATGACAAAATGCGCCTGTTTGTCGATGATATGAGTGCAATCGGTCAGAACCTTGATAAGGCTCAGGACAGCTACCGCCAGGCAATGAAAAAATTGTCGGAAGGGCGCGGTAATCTGATTGCCCAGACCGAAGGGTTCCGTCAGATGGGCGTTGAAGTGAAGCGTCCGATCAACCCCCGGCTGGTGGGGCAGGCGCTGCCTGAAGCTGATGACGAGGGAGACGAGGACGACGACTCGCCTGCTGACAAGCCGGAGTTTGCGGCAGATGCCCTCACTCGCCGCGTCAATGAATAAACCTTCGGCAAGTGCCTGGTCTTCATGACTCTGGTACACTTGGCAAATATTTGATTGTAGAGCAGGCAAAACAAATGGCAGATGAATCAAAGGACACTACCCACTTTGGCTATCGCACGGTTGCGAAAGACGAAAAGGCCGATATGGTGGCTGATGTTTTCCATTCCGTTGCGGCCAAATATGATCTGATGAATGACCTGATGTCATTCGGTATTCACCGTATCTGGAAGCGTTTCACCATTGATTCCAGCGGCGTGCGCCGCGGGCAGCGAGTGCTGGACCTGGCCGGTGGCACGGGCGATCTCACCGCAAAATTCTCGCGTCTGGTGGGGGAAACCGGTGAGGTGGTACTGGCGGATATCAACAGCTCAATGCTGAAGGTGGGCCGCGATAAGCTGCGTAACAAAGGCATTATCGGTAATGTGAATTATGTTCAGGCGAATGCAGAAGCCCTGCCGTTCCCCGATAACTACTTTGACTGTATTACCATTGCGTTCGGCCTGCGTAACGTCACCGAAAAAGAGAAGGCCCTGGCCTCGATGTTTCGCGTGCTTAAGCCAGGCGGGCGTCTGCTGGTGCTGGAGTTCTCCAAGCCGCAGTTCGAACCCCTGAGCAAAGCCTACGATGCTTACTCCTTCCACATTTTGCCGCGCATTGGTGAAATGGTGGCAAAAGACGCCGGCAGCTATCGCTATCTGGCTGAATCCATCCGTATGCATCCCGATCAGGAAACCCTGAAGCAGATGATGATGGATGTGGGCTTTGAAAATACGACGTATCACAATCTGACGGGCGGCATCGTTGCCTTGCACCGCGGATTCAAGTTTTAAGCAGGGAAACGCATGACATTAACGCCGCTATTAACTGCCAGTCTGGAGACCGCGCTCAATCATCTGCTCTACCGCGATCGTGGCCTTAAGGCGGCGCGTCAACGTCTCAATGGTCGCAGTCTGGCCATCTTGCTGGCTGAGCTGAAGCAGCCCCTGATTTTTATTTTCAGTGAACAGCAGGTTGATGTGATAGGTGAGTGGGGTGATACGCCGGACTGTACGGTGAAAACACGCTTTTCTACGCTGTCAAAACTGCGTGACCGTCAGCAACTGACCACGCTGATACGCAGCGGTGAACTCGACGTTGACGGTGATCTCCAGGTGGTGCAGCAGTTTTCCGCGCTCCTTGACCTGGCTGAACTCGATCCTGCCGAATATCTTGCCCCCTGGACCGGCGATATTGCTGCTCAGGGGATGACTCAGTTTGCCCGTCGCGGCTTCAATGCCGTACGCCGTGATGTGCAGCGCAAGCAGAACTACCTGTCACAAACGCTGACTGAAGAGTGGCGTGTGGCACCCGGCTCCCTTGAGCTGGCCTGGTTTGCTGAAGAAGTGGATGCCGTGTCCCGTTCACTGGATGCGCTGGACGCACGCCTTAACCAGATGGAGGCCAAATGACCTTTGGTGAACTGCGTCGTCTTTATCTGATTATTCGGGTTTTCCTCAGCTATGGCCTGGATGAACTGATCCCCAAAATACGCCTCACACTGCCATTACGCTTCGGCCGTAAATGCCTGTTCTGGATGCCTAATCGCCATAAAGACAGGCCACTGGGTGAGCGTTTACGCCTGGCGCTTGAGCAGTTGGGGCCGGTGTGGATTAAGTTTGGTCAGATGATGTCGACCCGGCGCGACCTGTTCCCGCCGCTGATCGCCGATCAACTGGCCATGTTGCAGGATCGTGTTGCGCCATTTGACGGTAAAAAAGCCCTTAAACTGATCGAACAGTCACTGGGTGCGCCGATCGAAACCCAGTTCGACGATTTTAATATCGTCCCGCTGGCCTCCGCCTCCATCGCCCAGGTTCATACCGCCACGCTGAAAGAAAACGGTCGTGAAGTGGTGATCAAAGTGATTCGCCCTGACATTTTACCGGTGATAAAAGCGGATATGCGGCTGATTTATCGCCTGGCACGCTGGGTGCCGCGTTTGCTGCCTGACGGGCGACGTTTGCGGCCACGGGAAGTGGTCGCGGATTACGAAAAGACACTGCTTGATGAACTGAACCTGCTGCGTGAAGCGGCGAATGCGATCCAGCTCAGACGTAACTTTGACAGCAGCCGCATGCTTTACGTGCCGGAAGTGTATTCAGACTACTGCACGGAAAACATGATGGTAATGGAGCGTATTTACGGCATTCCCATTTCCGACGTGGTGACGCTGGAACAGCATGGTGTCAATATGAAACTGCTGGCTGAGCGCGGTGTGCAGGTGTTCTTTACCCAGGTGTTCCGTGACAGCTTCTTCCATGCGGATATGCACCCGGGGAACATTTTTGTCAGCTATGAACACCCGGAAGACCCGCAATATATCGGCATCGACTGCGGCATCGTGGGGTCACTGAACAAAGAAGATAAACGCTACCTGGCTGAAAACTTCATTGCCTTCTTTAATCGTGACTACCGCAAAGTCGCCGAGCTTCACGTTGATTCGGGCTGGGTGCCGCCGGATACCAACGTGGAAGATTTTGAGTTCGCTATACGCACCGTGTGTGAACCTATTTTTGAGAAGCCGCTGGCCGAAATTTCGTTCGGACATGTGCTGCTCAACCTGTTCAATACGGCACGTCGCTTTAATATGGAAGTCCAGCCTCAGCTGGTTTTGCTGCAAAAAACGCTGCTGTATGTTGAGGGCGTCGGTCGCCAGCTCTATCCACAGCTGGATTTGTGGAAGACGGCCAAACCGTTCCTGGAAGACTGGATTAAAGATCAGGTCGGTATCCCTGCCATCGTGCGGGCACTGAAAGAAAAAGCGCCATTCTGGGCGGAAAAACTGCCTGAGCTGCCCGAGCTGTTTTATGACAGCCTGCGTCAGCACAAGCATTTACGGCACAGCGTTGACCGGCTGGCGAACGATCTGAAAGGGGAGCGTGCTAAGCAGCATCAGTCACGTTATCTCTTTGGTGTCGGCGCAACATTGTTGCTCAGTGGGACGGCAATCCTGCTGTCGCGCCCGGAATGGGACGTGTTCTCTGCCGGACTGATGGCCGCAGGCGTTGTTGCCTGGCTGGTTGGCTGGCGCAGAACAAACTGATTGTCATGAAAGGTAAATAGGCAGCTTATTGCGCGGGGGGTGTGGTTTGTACATCGTCAGCACGACATAAGCTGTTATATACTCGAAACTCGCATCAATTATTGATATCAGAGGTAATAATGGGTGGCATTACACTTCCACACTTGTTAATCATCGCCGTACTCGTCGTCCTGCTGTTCGGCACCAAAAAGCTCCGTTCCCTGGGGTCTGATCTCGGTTCGTCCATCAAAGGCTTTAAAAAAGCGATGAGCGATGAAGACGATAAAGAGAAAGACAAAGCGAACGCTAACGATGCTGACTTCAATGCCAAACTGGCTGATCAACAGCATACAGAAGCAAAGAAAGAAGACGTCAAGAACGACAAGGTATAAACCGTGTTCGACATAGGCTTTAGTGAACTGGTACTGGTATTCGTTATTGGCCTGGTCGTACTGGGCCCGCAGCGTTTACCCGTAGCAGTCAGAACGGTGATGGGCTGGATCCGTGCGCTGCGTTCTCTTGCAACCAGCGTTCAGAATGAACTGGCTCAGGAGCTGAAGATTCAGGAGCTGCAGGACGGTCTGAAGAAAATTGAACAGGCCAGCAAAGACAGCCTTTCTCCTGAGCTTAAAGCCTCGGTAGAGGAATTGAAGCAGACGGCCGATTCGATGAAGCGTTCTTACCTGGGCGAAAATGAAAAAGCCGACGATGAAGCGCACACTATCCATAATCCGTTAGTGAAAGATCCGCAGGAATCGCATGATGGTGTGACCCCTGCGGCAGCGGACCACCAGGCCAGTGCGCCAGCACAGGCACCGGTAACGGTCACCCAGTCTGCCTCTTCACCTCCGCCGGAACCTCAGGAGCCGCCAGCGTCCGCCGCTCCGCGTGCATCCGTACCCCCTGGACAACCAAGCGATGAACGATAAACATGGCTGTTGATGATACCCAACCGCTTATCAGTCATCTGATTGAGCTACGTAAGCGCCTGCTGAACAGCATCATCGCTGTTCTGGCCATTTTTTTGTGTCTGGTGTATTTCTCTAACGACATTTACCAGCTTGTCTCGGCCCCGCTGATCAAACAGTTACCTGCCGGGGCCAGCATGATCGCAACGGATGTGGCCTCTCCGTTCTTTACGCCGATTAAGCTGACGATCATTGTTTCACTGTTCCTGTCAGTGCCGGTCATTCTTTACCAGGTCTGGGCCTTTGTCGCCCCTGCGCTGTATCGTCATGAGCGCAAGCTGGTTATGCCACTGCTGTTTTCCAGTTCATTCCTATTCTACCTGGGGATGGCTTTCGCCTACTTTATTGTCTTCCCGCTGGCGTTTAGTTTCTTTTCCAAGACGGCGCCACAGGGTGTACAGATTGCCACCGACATTAATAACTATCTCGATTTTGTGATGACGTTATTTATGGCGTTTGGCGTGTCGTTTGAAGTACCGATTGCTATCGTACTGTTGTGCTGGACGGGGGTCACCACTCCGGAAGACCTGCGTGAGAAACGCCCGTATGTGCTGGTAGGGGCCTTTGTGGTTGGCATGTTGCTGACACCGCCGGATATCTTTTCCCAGACGCTGTTGGCCATTCCGATGTATTGCCTGTTTGAGGTGGGGGTGTTTGTTTCCCGTTTCTACGTTGGCAAAAACCGCCGCGATGAAGATGCAGAGCAGGACGCAGAATCAGAGTAACGTTGCGCGAACGGCTGCCACGGCAGAACAGTTTGAATTGATTAACCGCCCGTCAGGGCGGTTACTGTATGGATGAAACTATGTTTGATATTGGTGTAAACCTGACCAGCACGCAGTTCGCAAAAGATCGTGAAAAGGTGGTTAAACGTGCGCGCGAGGCGGGTGTCACCGGCATGTTAATTACGGGCACCAACGCGCTGGAAAGTCAGCAGGCCCGCAGCCTTGCGCAGCAGCACCCGGACTATTGCTGGTCAACGGCGGGTGTTCATCCTCATCATGCCAGCGAGTGGTCGGCGGAAACTGCCGCCACGCTGCGCCGGCTGGCTGAAAACGATCGGGTTGTTGCCATCGGCGAGTGTGGGCTTGATTTCAACCGCAATTTCTCAGAACCTGACCAGCAGGAATATGCCTTTAATGCTCAGCTGGCGCTGGCGGCCGAGCTGTCGCTGCCGGTGTTCCTACACTGTCGCGAAGCCCATGAACGGTTTATCGCCATTCTGGCTCCCTGGCTGCCTCAGCTGCCTGCTTCTGTGCTGCACTGTTTTACCGGAACGCGCGAGGAGCTGGAGGCCTGTCTGGCGATGGGATTATCCATTGGCATTACCGGCTGGGTATGTGATGAGCGGCGGGGACAGGCGTTGCGGGAGCTGATGCCGTTAATCCCGGCAGATCGTCTGCTGCTGGAAACCGATGCGCCGTGGTTATTGCCAAGAGATATGCATCCACGCCCGGCTTCACGTCGCAATGAACCCTGCTTTTTACCGCATATTGTACAGCAGGTGGCGCTGTTGCGTGGGGAGGATGCCGGTGAGCTGGCAGAACAAACGGCATTAAATGCGCGGAAACTGTTTCGTCTTTAAGCCGGTCAGAGGGGGCACCATTGCTCCCCGATCGCTTTCCGTTACAGCTTCTGGAACTGGCGGTTACCTATGCTGCGTACCACCTGCTTATTGAGCAGGTTCAGCAATAACATTGAGCGGGCTTCACCATCCGGCTCGGTAAATATGGCTTTCAGTCCTTCAAATGCCCCTTCAGTAATAAGCACGGCGTCACCCGGCTGCGGCAGTTCACTGTCGATGACCACATCAACCGGATCGCTCTGCAGGGCGGTAATAACATCCAAAGGTACAGTAGCAGGTTGGTTACCAAAACGGACAAAATGACTGACGCCACGCGTCGCACTAATGGTCGTGGTATGAATGGATTCGGGATCGAATTCAATGAACAGGTAATTAGGGAATAACGGCTCATCCACCCGGGTACGTTTGCCACGCACGGTTTTCTCTAAAGCAATCATCGGGCTCAGGCAGTGTACGGCCTGGCGCTCAAGATGCTCCTTTGCTCGCAGCAGCTGACCTCGTTTGCAGTAAAGTAAATACCAGGATTCCATAACATCGCTTTCCAATTATCTGGTCGATAAGGATATCAAAATCGCTAAGATAGATATAGCGAGATTGGCGGTATCCGTTCGTTTTCACCTGCTGCCTTATTCAACCGGCTGCTGTCGGGATAACTTCAAATTAGCAGTAATTATCGGATCGGGTAATAACCTTTTCGTACCGATAAATAGTGCTTCCCGATCTGCGTTATAGCCACCGGCGGCTCTGATGGCTGAGATCCACCGGCAGCGCGGTCTGGAAGCAGCCTGATTTTTGGCTGTGGCGTAAACCTGGTAACAAAACTACCCCCCTGGCAGAGATCGGCACTATAATGGCCTTCTCACTGACCGTACTGATGGAAAGTCATGAAATACCACGACTTACGCGACTTCCTTTCTCTGCTTGAACAGCGTGGGGAATTAAAACGCATCAAACAAGAGATCGATCCCGATCTGGAAATGACCGAAATTGCCGACCGCACGCTGCGTGCCGGTGGCCCTGCACTGCTGTTTGAGAACCCAAAAGGTTACAGCATGCCGGTTCTGTGTAATCTCTTTGGTACACCGGACCGCGTCGCGATGGGAATGGGCCAGGAGGATGTTAAAGCGCTGCGTGACGTTGGCCGTCTGCTGGCATTCCTTAAAGAGCCTGAACCTCCGCGTGGTTTCCGCGACTTCTTCGATAAAATGCCGCAGTGGAAGCAGGTGCTGAACATGCCGACGAAACGGCTGCGCAGTGCCCCCTGTCAGGAGCAAATCTGGCAGGGAGATGACGTTGATTTAAGCCGTATCCCGGTCATGAAATGCTGGCCGGATGATGCCGCCCCCCTGGTCACATGGGGACTGACCGTCACCCGTGGGCCGCTGAAAGAACGACAGAACCTGGGGATCTACCGTCAGCAGGTGATTGGCAAAAACAAGTTGATCATGCGCTGGCTCTCACACCGTGGCGGTGCGCTGGATTTCCAGGAGTGGTGCCAGCAGCACCCCGGGGAGCGCTTCCCCGTCTCTGTAGCCCTGGGGGCTGACCCGGCGACCATTCTGGCGGCAGTGACGCCGGTGCCCGATACGCTGTCAGAATATGCTTTCGCCGGTCTGCTGCGCGGAACCAAAACGGAAGTGGTGAAGTGCGTTTCCAACGACCTGGAAGTACCCGCCAGCGCGGAAATCGTGTTGGAAGGGTATATTGAACCCGGTGAAATGGCCCCTGAAGGACCCTACGGTGACCACACGGGCTACTATAATGAAGTGGACAGTTTCCCGGTGTTTACCATCACGCATATCACCCAGCGCCGTGATGCGATTTATCATTCGACCTTTACCGGGCGTCCACCGGATGAGCCTGCCGTACTGGGCGTCGCGCTGAATGAAGTCTTTGTGCCGATCCTGCAAAAGCAGTTCCCGGAAATCGTGGATTTCTATCTGCCGCCGGAAGGATGCTCCTATCGGCTTGCGGTTGTGACCATCAAGAAACAGTATGCCGGGCACGCTAAACGCGTCATGATGGGCGTCTGGTCGTTCCTGCGACAGTTTATGTACACCAAATTTGTTATCGTTTGCGATGATGACATTAATGCACGCGACTGGAACGATGTTATCTGGGCAATCACCACGCGAATGGATCCGGCACGTGATACGGTGCTGATAGAAAATACGCCGATTGATTACCTGGATTTTGCGTCGCCGGTCTCTGGCCTTGGCTCAAAAATGGGGCTTGATGCCACCAATAAATGGCCGGGTGAAACCCAGCGCGAGTGGGGTACGCCGATCCGTAAGGATCCTGCCGTCACCGCACGCATTGATGCGATTTGGGATGAGTTAGGCATCTTGAGTGATACACCTGCGCGCTGACGCGCAGGTGGTCAAATGATAATGACGACCCGACAGAGGGAACGCATGACAACCTTAAGCTGTAAAGTGACCTCAGTAGAGGCGATTACCGATACCGTGTACCGCGTAAGACTGATCCCGGAAGCTGATTTCAGCTTTAAAGCGGGTCAATATTTGATGGTCGTGATGGATGAGCGTGACAAGCGTCCATTCTCTCTGGCTTCAACGCCCATGGAAAAAGACATCATTGAGCTGCACATCGGGGCCTCTGAACTGAATCTCTATGCCATGGCGGTGATGGAACGTATTCAACAGCAGCGCGAGATCACCGTCGATATTCCCCACGGTGATGCCTGGCTGCGTGAAGAGAACGACCGCCCGCTGGTTCTGATTGCTGGCGGCACCGGCTTTTCCTACGCGCGCTCTATTCTGCTGACCGCACTGTCGCAGCAGCCCGATCGGCATATTGCGATCTACTGGGGCGGACGGGAGTTGAAGCACCTGTACGATCTGGATGAACTGAATGCGCTGGCGATTAAGCATCCTAACCTGAGTGTCATTCCGGTGGTTGAACAACCTGAAGAGGGGTTCACCGGTCGTAACGGTACGGTTCTGACCGCCGTAATGCAGGATTATGGCTCTCTGGCCGATCACGATATCTATATTGCGGGTCGTTTCGAGATGGCAAAAATTGCCCGTGAGCGCTTCTGTGCTGAACGGGGTGCGCAGGAAGCCCGTATGTTTGGCGATGCGTTTGCCTTTATCTGACCGTCAGGGGCAGTCCCGCTGCCCCTGCGTTTCTTGTCAGCAAAAAAACCGCCCCTGACAGGCGGTAATAACATGCAATAGTACTTCCAGATCAACGTATTAAACCCGTTCGAATACGGTAGCGATCCCCTGTCCCAGCCCAATGCACATGGTCGCCAGACCGAACTGGGCATCCTTCCTTTCCATCAGATTGAGCAGGGTGGTACTGATACGTGCCCCGGAACAGCCCAGTGGATGGCCCAGCGCGATGGCTCCGCCGTTCAGATTGACCTTCTCGTCAAGTTTCTCCATCAGCCCCAGGTCTTTAATGCACGGCAGGGTCTGCGCGGCAAAAGCCTCATTCAGTTCGAAGACTCCGATATCGCTGATAGTCAGACCGGCACGTTTTAATGCAAGCTGTGAAGCCGGAACCGGTCCATATCCCATAATGGAGGGATCGCAGCCCACGACGGCCATGGCGCGGATCCGTGCGCGGGCCTTCAGGCCCAGCTCCTGCGCTAACGACTCACTCATCACCAGCATCGCTGCGGCACCGTCGGAAAGGGCTGAACTTGTCCCTGCAGTCACGGTCCCTCTGACTGGATCAAAGGCCGGACGCAGTGCTGCCAGGCTCTCTACCGTCGTATCCGGACGGATCACCTCATCGGTGTCATAGCGTTTCAACACGCCGTCGGCATCGTGACCTGACACCGGTACGATCTCGCGGGCAAAGTGCCCGGCTTCCGTCGCAGCCCATGCCCGCTGATGCGAGCGCGCTGCAAACTGATCCTGCATTTCCCGACTGATACCGTGAATTTTCGCCAGCATTTCAGCCGTCAGGCCCATCATACCTGCGGCCTTCGCCACGCTGCGGCTCAGACCGGGGTGAAAGTCCACGCCGTGGTTCATCGGGACGTGTCCCATATGCTCAACGCCGCCAATCAGGCAGGAACGGGCATCACCCACCATAATCGCACGGGCAGCGTCGTGCAGTGCCTGCATCGACGAGCCGCACAGGCGGTTGACCGTCGTTGCAGGCACGCTGTGGGGGATTTCTGCCAGCAGTGCGGCGTTACGGGCAATATTAAAGCCCTGCTCCAGTGTTTGCTGTACACAGCCCCAGTAAATATCATCCAGGGCTGCGGCATTCAGCGCCGGGTTACGGCTCAGCAGGCTGCGCATTAAATGGGCAGAGAGATCTTCCGCCCGTACATGACGAAACGCACCGCCTTTTGATCGTCCCATCGGCGTACGGATGGCATCAACGATGACAACTTTTTCCATTTTTTTTTCCTCACGCCGTTTTCAGAGATAAATCGTCGAGCGGGGCTGCCAGGGGATACCAGCTTCCCCCCTGTGCCGCTTTTTCGCGTAATGTGTCCGGTACCTGATAAAGCGCACCAAGAGAGGTAAAAGGTTCGGTCATGGCGACAAATGTTGCACTCCCGAGCATGTCGAGATAGCGGAATGCTCCTCCATGGAACGGCGGGAACCCCAGACCATAGACCAGCGCCATATCGGCTTCTGCCGGACTGGCAATCACCCCTTCCTCCAGACAGCGAACCACTTCGTTGATCATCGGGATCATCATGCGGGCGATAATTTCCTCATCGCTGAAGATCCGCTTGGGCTGACAGACGCCTTCCAGCAGGCGGTCGGTCTCCGCGTCGGCGACTTTTTTTGCCTTGCCTTTGGCATCGGTTTCCCAGCGCCAGAAACCCTGCTGATTTTTCTGGCCGAAACGTTTAGCGTCAAACAGTACGTCGACAGCATCACGGTAAGCTTTCTGCATACGATCTGGATAACCTTCCGCCATCACTTGCTGAGCGTGATGCGCCGTATCAATACCCACGACGTCCAGCAGCCAGGAAGGGCCCATTGGCCAGCCAAACTGTTTTTCCATCACTTTATCAATCTGGCGGAAGTCCGCCCCGTCGCGCAGCAGCAGACTGAAGCCGGCGAAGTAGGGGAACAGCACGCGATTGACAAAGAATCCCGGGCAGTCGTTGACCACAATGGGCGTTTTCCCCATTTTGCTGGCCCAGGCCACCACTTTGGCAATGGTGGACCCGGCGGTTTTCTCCCCACGGATCACCTCAACCAGCGGCATACGCGGCACAGGATTAAAGAAGTGCATCCCGCAGAAGTTTTCCGGGCGGGTTAATGCCTTGGCTAACTGGCTAATGGGGATGGTTGAGGTGTTCGAGGCCAGGATAGCATCGGGTCGGATGTGGCTTTCTGCTTCCGCCAGCACGGCGGCTTTAATCTGTGGATTTTCCACTACCGCTTCGACCACCACATCGACACCCTCAAAGCCAGCATAGTGCAGGGTGGGTTGGATCGTGCCAATCACGCCAGCCAGCTTCATCCCGTCGATCTTGCCGCGCGTCAGCTGCCTGTTCAGCAATTTAGCGGCCTCGCCCATTCCCAGCGCCAGTGATTGCTCACTGATGTCTTTCAGGATAACCGGTACGCCTTTCCAGGCTGACTGGTAGGCAATACCGCCCCCCATAATCCCTGCACCCAGCACGGCGGCCCGTTTCGGTGTTTCCACATCGCGGGTGAGTTTTTTTGCGCTGGCTTTGACGGCCTGATCGTTAAGGAAAATACCTACCAGCGCACGCGCCACACTGGAGCGTGCCAGTGGCACAAAGGCCGCCGTTTCCAGTCTCAGGGCTTCGTCTCGGCCCAGACGGGCAGCAGCTTCAATGGTTTTGACGGCAGTCACGGGAGCCGGATAGTGTTTTCCGGCGGTCTGCATCACCATCGCCGTGGCTGTCGTGAAGCTCATGGCGGCTTCAATTTTGCTCAGTTTTAACGGTTCCAGCTTTGGCTGGCGGCGCTCACGCCACGGTTGCCTGCCTGAAATGGCCTCTTTCAATACGGACAGTGCCGCCGCCTGCAGCTTATCTGCCACCACAACGGCATCGACCAGTCCTACTTTCAACGCCTCAGAGCCATCGATATCCTTACCGGCGGCAATAATTTCCAGTGCGCTGTCAGCGCCCAACAGACGGGGAAGACGAACCGAGCCGCCAAAGCCTGGCATAATGCCGAGTTTCGTCTCTGGCAGACCAATGCGTGCATCAGGGGTCGCAATGCGGAAGTCCGTTGCCAGTACGCATTCACAACCGCCACCCAGCGCATAGCCGCTGATGGCAGAAACGGTGGGAACCGGCAGGTCTTCCAGGCGGTTGAAGATGCTGTTGGCATAGGTCAGCCACTGGGCCAGTTTTTCCTCACTGGCCGTAAACAGCGAAAGAAACTCGGTAATATCGGCCCCGACAATAAACGCAGGCTTACGCGAACTCAGTAGTACACCGCGCAGCCCGGGCTGCTGTTCCAGCACAGAGAGGGCTTCACCGAGGCTGGCCACTGTCTTTGTATCCAGCTTGTTCACCGAGCCGGGCGCGTCAAATACCAGTTCGGCAATGCCGTCTTCCAGCCAGTCGAGGGAAAGGGTTTCGCCTTGGTAGAGCATGTCTGTCTCCTGAGCTGCGATAAAAGGGATCTGGTCATACCAGATGATCGTGAGTGTGGAAGCCGTGTTAATTATTTGCAAACGATACGTTGTCGATTTGCAAACAAGATCACAACTGCGGCAAAACGCCATCCCCCTGCAGGCTGTGATAAGATGCCGACAATTTCGTGATATCGGAGGCAGGATAATGGAGTCACTGGTTACGCTTTATCAGCAGCATGTGAATACGTTACAGCAGCGCGCTCAGCAGGTGCTGGCACGGCACAATCTTGATGCCATGCTGATTCATTCCGGGGAATTACTGACGGTATTTCTCGACGATCACACCTATCCGTTTAAGGTCAATCCGCAGTTTAAGGCGTGGGTGCCGGTGACTCAGGTACCGAATTGCTGGTTGTGGATCGATGGCGTGAATAAACCCAGGCTCTGGTTCTATTCACCGGTTGATTACTGGCATAACGTCGAGCCGTTACCTCACAGTTTCTGGACCGGTGAAATCGACATTATTGCACTGAAAAACGCGGATGATATTGCACAGCAGCTTCCTGCGCAGCGGCAGAACGTTGCGTATATCGGTCCGGTCCCTGCGCGAGCGACTCAGCTTGGGCTAAAGGCCGAGGCGATTAACCCGCAGGGCGTGATCGACTTCCTGCACTATCATCGCGCTTATAAAACCGGTTACGAGCTGTACTGTATGCGTCAGGCGCAAAAGACGGCCGTGACCGGCCACCGTGCCGCGAAGGAAGCTTTTCTGTCCGGGATGAGCGAGTTCGATATTAATGTTGCTTATCTCAGTGCCACCGGCCACCGGGATACGGATGTCCCCTACGGTAATATCATTGCTCTTAATGAACATGCGGCGGTATTGCACTACACCCGGCTTGACCATCAACCTCCCGAGCAGAGTCGTAGCTTCCTGATCGACGCCGGGGCCGAATATAACGGCTATGCTGCTGACCTGACCCGTACCTATGCGGCCAGTGATAAAAGTGAATATGCGCAGCTTATCCGCGATATGAACGCCGAAGAGCTTGCGTTAATCGCCACCCTGAAAGCGGGTGTGCGCTATACCGAGTATCATCAGCAGATGCACTATCGTATTGCCAGCCTGCTGCTGAAGCACCAACTGGTGCAGGGAATGAGTGCAGAAGCGATGGTTAAAGAGGATCTTACCGGGCCGTTTATGCCACACGGTATTGGCCATCCGCTGGGGCTTCAGGTACACGATGTCGCAGGCTTTATGCAGGACGACAGGGGAACCCATCTGGCGGCTCCCGCGCAGTATCCGTATCTGCGCTGTACCCGAATGCTGGAGCCTGGCATGGTGCTGACGATTGAACCGGGTATTTACTTTATCGACTCTCTGCTGGCACCGTGGCGTTCTGGTAAGTTCAGCCAGCACTTTGACTGGGCAAAAATTGATGCTCTTAAGCCTTACGGCGGGATTCGAATCGAAGATAACGTGGTGATCCAGGCTAACGGCGTGGAAAACATGACGCGCGATCTGCATCTGGACTGATGGACGCTTACGACATTCCTGCTGAGGACTTTAGCTTCAGCGAAGAGATAAAAAAAAGCCGCTTTATCACGCTGCTCGCGCATACAGAAGGCGTGGAGGCAGCGAGGGGCTTCGTTCAGCAGGTTAAACAACAGCATCCCACGGCCCGGCATCATTGCTGGGCTTTTGTGGCCGGCGCACCGGATGATTCGCAACAGCTTGGGTTCTCCGATGACGGGGAACCTTCGGGTACGGCGGGTAAGCCCATGCTGGCCCAACTGATGGGCAACAACATTGGCGAAATTACGGCGGTGGTCGTGCGCTATTATGGTGGCATCCAGTTGGGTACCGGTGGGCTGGTCAAAGCCTATGGCGGTGGGGTACAGCAGGCGCTGCGTTTACTGCCCCGCAAAATTAAAGTTCCCATGCTGCCTTTTAGCCTCGTCTGTGATTATGCTCAGTTGGGGGAGATTGAACGTATGGTGGCGCGTTTCGACGGCCAGGTACTCAATACGGATTTTTTGCAGAATATAACGCTTCACCTTGCCTTACCTCATGCACAGGTGGCCGGGTTCAGACAAAATCTGTCAGACTTTAGCCGGGGCGCTTTGCAGTTAGCCTCGCTCAAATAACACTTCATGTCAGGAAAGGAACGGCAGAATGCATTTTCGCGCCATCACCCGCATAGTGGGTTTACTGGTCATCTTGTTCTCAGGCACCATGATCGTGCCCGGGCTGGTGGCATTGATTTACCGCGATGGTGCAGGGCGAGCATTTACTCAGACGTTTTTCATGGCACTGATGATTGGCACCTTGCTGTGGTGGCCGAATCGTAAAAAGAAAAGTGAGCTGAAGCCAAGAGAAGGATTCCTGATTGTCGTGCTGTTCTGGACGGTACTGGGCAGCGTGGGTGCCATGCCGTTCATTTTTTCTGAGCAGCCTAACTTGTCCATTACGGATGCGTTCTTTGAGTCTTTCTCCGGCCTGACAACGACCGGAGCGACCACGCTGGTGGGACTGGACTCATTGCCAAAGGCAATTCTGTTTTACCGGCAGATGCTGCAATGGCTCGGTGGGATGGGGATCATTGTGCTGGCCGTGGCGATTTTGCCTATTCTGGGCGTCGGCGGAATGCAGCTTTATCGTGCTGAAATGCCCGGGCCGCTGAAGGATAACAAGATGCGGCCGCGTATTGCGGAAACGGCGAAAACCCTCTGGCTGATCTATGTCCTGCTGACGGTCGCCTGTGCGCTGGCTCTGTGGATGGCAGGCATGCCGATGTTTGATGCGATTGGGCACAGTTTCTCGACCATTGCCATAGGGGGGTTTTCCACCCATGACGCCAGCGTAGGCTACTTCAACAGCCCCACTATTAATACCATCATCGCGGTTTTCCTGCTGATTTCCGGCTGTAACTATGGCCTGCACTTCTCACTGCTGAGCGGACGCAGTCTGCGCGTCTACTGGCGCGATCCTGAATTTCGCATGTTTATTGGGGTGCAGATTACGCTGGTGATCATCTGTACGCTGGTACTGTGGTTCCACAATGTCTACAAGACCGGAATGGAAACGCTTAACCAGGCCTTCTTCCAGGTGGTCTCGATGGCGACGACGGCGGGCTTTACGACTGACAGTATTGCCCGCTGGCCACTCTTCCTTCCGGTATTGTTACTCTGTTCGGCCTTTATTGGCGGCTGTGCGGGCTCGACCGGCGGTGGTCTGAAGGTGATCCGTATTCTACTGTTATTTAAGCAGGGGTCGCGTGAGCTGAAGAGACTGGTCCATCCAAATGCGGTTTACACGATTAAATTGGGTAACCGTGCCTTACCTGAACGTATTCTCGAAGCCGTGTGGGGGTTCTTCTCTGCCTATGCACTGGTCTTTATTCTCAGCATGCTGGCGATCATCGCCACTGGCGTTGATGACTTCTCCGCATTTGCTGCCGTTGCAGCAACGCTGAATAACCTTGGGCCAGGACTTGGGGTGGTAGCAGACAACTTTACGTCAATGAATGATACTGCCAAATGGATACTGATTTTGACGATGCTGTTCGGGCGTCTTGAAGTCTTCACCTTGTTAGTTCTGTTTACGCCAACTTTCTGGCGTGAATGAGTGAGAGTGCAACAATGAAAGCATTAATCCTTTTTTCCAGCCGTGATGGTCAGACCCGCGAAATCGCCTTCTATATTGCTAACCAGCTGAAGGAGGTGCGGGAGTGTGATGTGTTCGATATCCAGCTGGTTAACGAGATTGACTGGTCACAGTACGATCGGGTGCTCATTGGTGCTTCTATTCGTTATGGTCACTTCCAACCAGCGGTAGCGAAATTTGTCAAAACACATCTTACGTCGTTGCAGCAGCGCGTTAGTGGTTTTTACTCTGTCAATCTGACCGCTCGTAAACCCGAGAAGCGTACCCCTCAGACAAATGCTTATACGCGTAAGTTTCTTTTGCAGTCTCCGTGGGAACCGGACTGCTGTGCCGTATTCGCCGGTGCGCTGCGCTATCCGCGTTACGGCTTCTTTGACCGTTTCATGATCAAGCTGATTATGCGTATGACTAAAGGTGAAACGGATACCAGTAAAGAAGTTGAGTATACCGACTGGCAGCAGGTTGCCCGTTTTGCTCATGAATTTGCTGATTTCCCAGGCAAATTGTCGTAAAAAAAGACGCTTCGCTGAAAAATAACGCGCCCAGTCATTTTTTTGCAATAAACCCTTGTCACCTGTCCAGAACTCCCTATAATGCGCAACCACTGAGACGGCACAACGGCTTACAGGCCAGCGGCTCAGGAGGTTCAGGAAGTCTC
>NZ_JACYMO010000016.1 GCF_014838825.1 Erwinia persicina
CGGTGGAGCGGTAGTTCAGTTGGTTAGAATACCTGCCTGTCACGCAGGGGGTCGCGGGTTCGAGCCCCGTCCGTTCCGCCACCCTTTTAGGGGCGTAGTTCAATTGGTAGAGCACCGGTCTCCAAAACCGGGTGTTGGGAGTTCGAGTCTCTCCGCCCCTGCCAAATAAAAACAATCCTTTGCTTCGGCAAAGGATTTTTTTTGTCTAAAATTCCTGCCATTTTCACCGTTACTCCGCCAAATGCATAAAAAAAGACCAGCAGGCTGGCCTTTTTTGCTGCTTATTTCAGCTAATTACGCTCTGACATTCACCGGAAACTTAATTAATTGACGGATATGTGCCTGCTGATCGCTGTTTTGTAACCACACCGCATACAGGGGTCTGGAAGCGACAGCAGTATCAGGGATCACTAAAAGATCGCTGTATTCTTTACCCCAAACATCCGGTAAGAAGGCACAGGCCCCCGTGGTATGCAGAAGTTGTCGCGTTAAATGTGCGGAGGTCGTCGTCAGTACCGGCACATCATCGGCACCGGCCAGATAGCTTTCATGCTGGTGAAAATCAGCGCCCCATTCCAGCTTAATGTAGTCATATTTCTCTTTTTTCTCCGATTTTCGCGATCGGAACAGCGTCAGGGAGATATGGCCGATTTGTTGACTGCTTAGCTCGTCCATTTTAGGAGCCTCCGTCGTCACCAGCAGGTCAAGCTGACGCTCATGCAGCTGTTTAACCAGGGAATGACGCTGTGCCACACGTGCTTCGAGATGCAGGCTTTCCCGGTTCTCATACAGCGTCTGAAGCCACGGTGTCAGGTAAGCCTCCCATAGTGACGCACTGGCACCGATCGACAGCTCATGATGCTGCTGCGTGTGCGCCACCTCTTTCTTGGCCATTAGCCACGTGCTCATCAGACTCTCTGCATAGGGCAGCAGGCGTTCCCCGGCAGACGTCAGTCTGATGTTGTTACGATGGCGGGTAAACAGGCTCACTCCCAGCTGGTTTTCAAGCTGTCTGATGCGAAAACTGACAGCAGATTGCGTGAGATAGAGTGCTTCCGCTGCACGTCCAAAGTGGCGAGTTCTGCTCACTTCAAGAAAGGTTTTCAGTAATTCCGTATCCACATCCATCTCCTAAAAAACATTTGTCGTTATGATTTAAATGTTTTGTTTTACACTCTGTCAAGCCTATCTAATACTCCGCGCCATAAATAGCACGGCCATAAAAGAGTTAGGAGCGTGTAAAATGGCGGAAAGCTTCGCAACAACGAATCGTTTTTTTGATAACAAACATTACCCTCGCGGGTTCTCCCGTCACGGTGATTTCACCATCAAAGAAGCCCAACTTCTTGAGCGTTATGGTTACGCTTTTAACGAACTGGACCTGGCAAAGCGTGAGCCGGGTACAGAAGAAGAGCGTCTGTTCATTGAGGTGTGCCGGGGCGTGCGTGAGCCGCAAACCGAGGCAGAAAAAGTCTGGTCAAAATACATGACCCGCATTAAACGTCCTAAGCGTTTCCATACTCTTTCCGGCGGCAAGCCGCAGATGGAAGGGGTTGAAGACTACACGGATAGTGACGATTAAGATCAAGGGGCTTCGGCCCCTTTTTCATGTCTGCTACGCCAGGTTGCTGTGCAGGTGGATCAGCAGGCGGTCAATAGCACGATAGCTTATCGCTTCAGTCAAATGTTCCCGACTGACCGCATTATCCCCTGCCAGATCGGCAATCGTACGCGCTACCTTGAGGATCCGTTGCCACGCCCGCACTGACAGCCCGAGCTGCACCAGTACCTGCTCAAGCCATTCTGCATCCGCTGGCGTAAGTGTACAGCAAGCCTGGATGTCGTGGTTGCTCATTACCGCATTCACTTTGCCACTGCGTTCCAGCTGGCGCTGTCGTGCCCTCAACACCCGCTCGCGTACTTGTTCACTGGATTCCCCGCCACGTGGCTGCCCGCTCAGCGTACCCGGAGGCAGCAAGGGGACCTCAAGGGAAAGATCGAAGCGGTCAAGGAACGGGCCCGACAGGCGGCTGAGATAGCGCAGCGTCTGCCGGGGTGAGCTGCGATTATGTTGTCCGGTGTAGTGACCTGTCGGACTGGGGTTCATGGCGGCGATCAGCTGGAAGCGTGCCGGATAGGTTATTTTTGCCCGCGCCCGGGAAATGCTGATCTCTCCGGACTCAAGGGGTTCTCGCAGCGCATCCAGCGCCCGGCGTTCAAACTCCGGGAGTTCATCGAGGAAAAGGATACCGTTATGCGCCAGCGAAATTTCCCCCGGCTTAGGCAGCGATCCGCCGCCGACCAGTGCATAGAGCGATGCACTGTGGTGAGGGGAACGAAACGGCCTCTGACGCCACTGACGGTGCAGGTCCCCGCTACCCACCAGACTGGCTACGCTGGCGCTCTCCAGGGCCTCACGATCGCTTAGAGGCGGCATCAGCCCACACAGGCGGGAGGCCAGCATTGTTTTCCCTGTTCCCGGCGGGCCGATCAGTAAAAGATTATGTCCCCCTGCGGCCGTGATCTCCAGCGCCCGCCTGGCCTGATGCTGACCAATAATTTCATTTAAATCGCCCGACATAGGGGGTGACGACGGTGGCTGACACTGTGCCGATTCCAGCCTCCCTTTGCCGTGCAGGAAGGTACACACCTCCAGCAGACAGGTTGCTACCAGGCTCTCCCCATGCTGGATCAATCCGACATCATTCTGATTTTCCGCAGACAGTATCAACTGCCGCCCACATTCCAGAGCAGCAACCGCCGCCGGAATAGCGCCCTGTACGCTGCGCAGCGCGCCCGTTAGCGCCAGTTCGCCGAGAAATTCATAACATGAAAGTTTATTCGCCGGAATCTGCTCTGAGGCGGCGAGGATAGCGATAGCGATGGGCAAATCATACCTGCCGCCCTCTTTAGGCAGGTCAGCGGGGGCGAGATTAACGGTGATCCGCTTTGCCGGAAAAGTGAAACCACTGTTGATAATGGCGCTGCGTACACGGTCGCGGGCCTCTTTCACCGTGGTTTCCGGTAATCCAACCAGCGAAAGTGCCGGCAGCCCATTGCTGAGGTGAACTTCTACCGACACCTGAGGGGCCTGGATGCCCAGTGCGGCGCGGGTAAACACGACAGATAGCGACATAAACTCTCCTTGTAGTGCCAACTCTGCGACAGGAGAAGGGGGATGGCGAGAAGCCGATTGGCGATTTGTGCAGCCTGTCTGAAGATGATTGCCGCGTTCAACAGTCAGCGACATTGTGTTGCGGGCAGGCGCGAAAATGCAGACAGAGAAAATAAAATGGTCACACTGCGTGACTGATGAAAAAGATTCATTTTTTTCTTATCGACTGAATAACAAAAGTTTTTTTTAGATCTGCGTCCGACGTCATAAAATAAAATGATGAAAAAAGTTGAATTAAAGCTAATAACTGTGATAACTCTGTAGGCATTACTTCGAACAAGTGAATGAAAAGAATCTAAATGAAAGCCCTTCTACGAGTCATTAGCCTAGTCGTTATTAACGTCGTCGTGATTATTATCACGCCGTGCGGGGCTACGCTCGGAGAAAGAAAGGCTTAAAAATCAAGCCTGATTTCGAAAGAACCCCCGCACCGAAAGGTCCGGGGGTTTTTTTTTGGCAAGGTATCAACGACAGAGGAACAGAATATGAACAGTAGCATAAAATGCTGTTGTTCCCAGCGAGAGGCGGGGGAATAACTATGAATGGTGCTCAGTGGGTGGTTCAAGCTTTGCGTGCACAGGGAGTCGAAACGGTATTCGGCTACCCGGGTGGAGCAATTATGCCGGTCTATGACGCGCTCTACGACGGCGGAGTCGAACATCTACTGTGCCGCCATGAGCAGGGTGCCGCGATGGCCGCTATCGGCTTCGCACGTGCAACGGGAAAAGTGGGGGTCTGTATCGCCACCTCCGGGCCAGGTGCGACGAATCTGATCACCGGTCTTGCTGATGCCATGCTGGACTCCGTGCCGATCGTGGCCATCACCGGACAGGTGTCGTCTGCTGTGATGGGAACGGATGCTTTTCAGGAAATAGACGTCCTGGGTCTGTCGCTGGCCTGCACCAAACATAGCTTCCTCGTAGAGTCCCTTGATGAACTTCCTATGGTGATGGCAGAAGCTTTCGCCATTGCACAGTCTGGCCGTCCCGGCCCGGTTCTGGTGGATATCCCTAAAGATATCCAGTTAGCCAGCGGCGATCTGGTCGCCCATCTGCTGCCGGTCGGCCAGGAAATGGCTCATCCCCATGCTGAACTGCAGCAGGCGCGCAGCCTGCTAGCCCAGGCGAAGAAACCGATTCTGTATGTCGGCGGCGGCGTGGGAATGGCGAATGCCGTTCATGCTTTACGGGCTTTTGCCAAAGAGACCGGCATTCCGACGGTGGCAACGTTGAAAGGGCTGGGTACGCCCGATGCCGAAGATGCGTGCTATCTGGGCATGCTCGGCATGCACGGCACGAAGGCTGCCAACCTGGCCGTCCAGCAGTGTGACCTGCTGATCGCCGTCGGTGCCCGCTTTGATGACCGCGTAACGGGCAAGCTGGATACTTTTGCCCCGCATGCCAGCGTTATCCATCTGGATATCGACCCGGCAGAGCTGCATAAACTGCGCCGGGCGCATGTGGGCTTGCAGGGCGATCTCAATAAACTGCTGCCCGACCTGTATCAGCCGGTTGATATCGCCGCCTGGCGCGAAGACGTGAAAGCGCTGAAAGCAGACCACGGCTGGCGTTACGATCACCCGGGAGAGGCGATCTTTGCGCCGCTGTTTTTGAAACAGCTGTCAGACCGCAAACCTCAGAGCGCGGTAGTGACCACTGATGTCGGTCAGCACCAGATGTGGGCTGCCCAGCACATGAGCTTTAATCGCCCGGAAAATTTCATCACCTCCAGCGGGCTGGGCACCATGGGCTTCGGCCTGCCTGCCGCCGTTGGTGCCCAGGTGGCGCGCCCGGATGACACCGTGATCTGCGTCTCCGGCGATGGTTCATTCATGATGAACGTGCAGGAACTGGGTACCGTTAAGCGCAAACAGCTGCCGGTGAAAATCGTTCTGATGGATAACCAGCGGCTGGGCATGGTACGTCAGTGGCAGCAGCTGTTTTTTGAGGAGCGTTACAGCGAAACCAACCTTTCAGATAACCCGGACTTTCTCATCCTGGCGAGTGCCTTTGGCATTCCCGGCCAGCGTATTACCCGTAAAGATCAGGTCGATGCCGCATTAGACGCTTTGCTCCACAGTGAAGGGCCTTACATGCTCCACGTCGCCATTGACGAGCATGAGAACGTCTGGCCTCTGGTACCGCCGGGTGCCAGCAATGAAAATATGATGGAGAAAACCTCATGAAACAGCATCAATTGTCTATAGAAGCGCGCTTCCGCCCGGAAATACTGGAACGCATTTTGCGGGTTGTGCGCCATCGTGGCTTCCAGGTGTGCTCAATGCACATGGCCTCGCGGGTGAATACCGACAACATTAATATTGAGATGACCGTTGCCAGCCAGCGCTCCGTCGATTTACTGTCAACGCAGTTGAGTAAATTAATGGATGTGGCTTGCGTTCAGATCCAACAGCAAACAACACAACAAATCCGCGCATAAGCGCGCAAGGAAACGAGAATGACGAAGAAAGCAGACTTTATCTGGTTCAATGGCGAGATGGTGAAATGGGAAGACGCGAAGGTCAGCGTGATGTCCCATGCGCTGCACTACGGCACGTCTGTTTTTGAAGGCGTACGTTGCTATGACTCGCACAAAGGGCCAGTAGTCTTCCGCCATCGTGAACATATGCAGCGTCTGCGTGACTCTGCAAAAATCTACCGTTTCCCGGTCAGCCTGAGTGTTGATGAGTTGATGGAAGCCTGCCGTGCTACGCTGCGCAAAAACAACCTGAAAAGCGCTTACATCCGTCCACTGGTGTTCGTGGGTGACGTCGGCCTGGGCGTGAACCCGCCTGAGGGTTATGAAACAGACATCATCATCGCCGCTTTCCCGTGGGGAGCTTACCTCGGGGCTGAAGCGTTGGAGCAGGGTATCGATGCGATGGTCTCTTCATGGAACCGTGTGGCCCCGAATACGCTGCCCACTGCAGCGAAAGCGGGCGGTAACTATCTGTCCTCTCTGCTGGTCGGTAGCGAAGCGCGCCGTCACGGTTATCAGGAAGGGATCGCGCTGGATACGCAGGGTTACATCTCTGAAGGTGCTGGTGAAAACCTGTTCGAAGTGAAGGACGGGATCCTGTTTACCCCGCCGTTTACCTCTTCCGCCCTGCCAGGAATTACGCGTGACGCCATCATCAAACTGGCGCAGGATATGGGGATTGAAGTGCGTGAGCAGGTGCTGTCGCGCGAGTCTCTGTACCTGGCTGACGAAGTCTTTATGTCAGGCACTGCTGCGGAGATCACTCCGGTACGCAGCGTTGATGGGATCCAGGTGGGCGAAGGCAAACGCGGCCCGGTCACCGCACGCATTCAGTCTGCTTTCTTTGGCCTGTTCACGGGTGAGACGGAAGACAAATGGGGCTGGCTGGATCCAGTTAACCCATAACAATAATGTTTTTTCGCGGGCGTCAGTTGACGCCCGCGCACTATCTGATTTCTGGAGTAAAGAGCATGCCTAAGTATCGTTCCGCCACTACCACCCACGGCCGTAATATGGCTGGTGCCCGTGCCCTGTGGCGCGCCACAGGAATGACCGATGATGACTTCGGTAAGCCGATCATTGCCGTCGTTAACTCCTTTACCCAGTTCGTGCCGGGTCACGTTCACCTGCGCGATTTGGGTAAGCTGGTTGCCGAGGAGATTGAAGCCTCAGGCGGCGTGGCGAAAGAGTTCAACACCATTGCCGTGGATGATGGGATCGCCATGGGCCACGGCGGGATGCTCTACTCTCTGCCGTCGCGTGAGCTGATCGCTGACTCCGTGGAGTACATGGTCAACGCACACTGTGCGGATGCCATGGTGTGTATATCTAACTGCGACAAAATCACCCCGGGGATGCTGATGGCGTCCCTGCGCCTGAATATCCCGGTGATCTTCGTTTCCGGCGGCCCGATGGAAGCCGGTAAAACCAAGCTGTCCGACAAAATCATTAAACTCGATCTCGTCGATGCGATGATTCAGGGCGCAAACCCTAACGTCAGCGATGCAGAAAGTGACCAGATTGAACGCTCTGCCTGCCCGACGTGCGGCTCCTGCTCCGGCATGTTCACAGCTAACTCGATGAACTGTCTGACCGAAGCGCTGGGTCTGTCTCAGCCGGGTAACGGTTCACTGCTGGCGACTCATGCCGATCGTAAAGAGCTGTTCCTCAATGCGGGGCGTCGTATTGTTGCTCTGACTAAGCGTTACTACGAGCAGGATGATGAAACCGCGCTGCCGCGCAGCATTGCCAGCAAAGCCGCGTTTGAAAACGCCATTACGCTGGATATCGCGATGGGTGGTTCAACTAACACTGTTCTGCACCTGCTGGCCGCCGCTCAGGAAGGGGAAATCGATTTTGATATCTCTGACATCGATCGCCTGTCACGCCTGGTACCACACCTGTGCAAAGTGGCGCCAAGCACCCAGAAGTACCACATGGAAGACGTGCACCGCGCCGGTGGCGTCCTCGGGATCCTCGGTGAGCTGGATCGTGCCGGGCTGCTGGACAATAGCGTGCGTAACATCCTCGGCCTGAGCCTGCGTGAAACCCTGGATCAGTACGACATCATGCTGACCAAAGATGAAGCCGTGAAAAAAATGTTCCGTGCCGGTCCGGCGGGCATTCGTACGACCCAGGCTTTCTCGCAGGACACCCGCTGGGACACCCTGGATGACGATCGTCAGGAAGGCTGTATTCGTTCCCGCGAGTTCGCCTTCAGTCAGGACGGCGGTCTGGCAGTTCTGTACGGCAACATTGCTGAAAACGGCTGTATCGTTAAAACCGCAGGCGTTGATGAAGGCAGCCTGGTGTTCAGCGGTCCGGCGAAAGTCTATGAAAGCCAGGACGATGCCGTTGCTGCCATCCTCGGCGGTAAAGTAGCGGCAGGTGACGTGGTCGTGATCCGCTATGAGGGGCCTAAAGGGGGGCCGGGCATGCAGGAAATGCTCTATCCGACCACCTATCTGAAATCGATGGGACTGGGTAAAGCCTGTGCGCTGATCACCGATGGACGATTCTCTGGCGGCACCTCCGGGCTGTCAATCGGTCACGCTTCTCCGGAAGCGGCCAGCGGCGGCACCATCGCGCTGGTGAAAGACGGCGATATCATCAATATTGATATTCCACAACGCGGCATCCAGCTGGACGTGCCAGAGAATGAACTGGCTGCCCGTCGTCTGGAAGAAGATGCACGTGGCGATCAGGCCTACACGCCACACGGTCGTGAGCGTCAGGTTTCCTTCGCGCTGCGCGCTTATGCCACCCTGGCAACCAGCGCTGACAAAGGCGCCGTCCGTGATAAGAGTAAGCTGGGAGGCTAACCAACATGGCTGAATCTCAACCGCTATCCGACCAGCCCAGCGGCGCGGAGTATCTGCGCGCCGTCCTGCGTGCTCCGGTGTACGAAGCTGCACAGGTCACGCCGTTGCAGAAGATGGAAAAAATCTCTGCGCGCCTTGGTAACACCATTCTGGTGAAACGTGAGGACCGCCAGCCGGTCCACAGCTTTAAGCTGCGCGGGGCCTACGCGATGATCGCCGGGCTTAGTGCAGAGCAGAAAGCCTGTGGGGTGATTACGGCGTCAGCCGGTAACCATGCCCAGGGCGTGGCGCTGTCATCCACTAAGCTGGGGATTAAGTCCCTGATTGTGATGCCGGTGGCAACGGCAGATATCAAGGTGGATGCGGTGCGGGCGTTTGGCGGTGAGGTTTATCTCTTTGGGGCCAACTTTGACGAGGCCAAAGCCAAAGCCATCGAGCTTTCTGAGCAGCAGGGCTATACCTTCGTGCCGCCGTTCGACCACCCGATGGTGATTGCCGGGCAGGGTACGCTGGCCATGGAACTGTTACAGCAGGATGCTCATCTGGACCGCGTCTTTGTGCCGGTGGGCGGCGGCGGGCTGGCGGCCGGCGTGGCGGTGCTGATCAAACAGCTGATGCCGCAAATCAAAGTAATCGCGGTGGAAGCTGCAGATTCTGCCTGCCTGAAGGCTGCGCTCGACGCCGGGCATCCGGTCGATCTGCCACGCGTCGGGCTTTTTGCCGAAGGCGTGGCGGTGAAGCGGATCGGCAGCGAAACCTTCCGTCTCTGCCAGGCGTATCTTGACGACATTGTCATCGTCGACAGCGATGCCATCTGCGCCGCGATGAAAGATCTCTTTGATGACGTGCGTGCGGTGGCGGAGCCTTCCGGCGCGCTGGCGCTGGCGGGGATGAAGAAGTATATCCAGCAGCATCAGATTGAGGGGGAGCGTCTGGCTCACGTGCTGTCCGGTGCGAACGTCAACTTCCACGGACTGCGCTATGTCTCTGAGCGTTGTGAGCTGGGAGAGCAACGTGAAGCGCTGCTGGCGGTGACCATTCCCGAGCAGCAGGGCAGTTTCCTGCGATTCTGTCAGCTGCTGGGTGGCCGTTCAGTCACAGAGTTCAACTATCGTTATGCCAATGCCGATGAAGCCTGCATCTTTGTCGGCGTGCGGCTGACGCGTGGACTGCCTGAACGCGAGGAAATTCTGGCGCTACTGTCCGACGGCGGTTACAAGGTGGTGGATCTGTCTGACGATGAGATGGCGAAACTGCACGTACGCTATATGGTCGGGGGGCGTCCATCCAAACCCCTGCGTGAGCGGCTGTTCAGCTTTGAATTTCCTGAGGCCCCCGGTGCGCTGCTGCGTTTCCTGCAGACGCTGGGTACGCACTGGAATATTTCCCTGTTCCATTATCGTAGTCACGGTACCGACTACGGTCGCGTACTGGCGGCATTTGAGCTGAGTGACAGTGAACCCCGGTTTGAAGAGCATCTGACGGCGCTGGGCTATGATTTCCATGATGAAACCAGCAACCCGGCTTTCCGTTTCTTCCTCGCGGGTTAGAGTAGCTTCCAGAACGCATCAATAAGCGGCTCACTGAGCCGCTTTTTTTGTACGCAAACGCCCAGCTCGAAGGGCGCGACCATCTCGACATCTTCCAGCTCCAGGATACGGTTACGAATCGGTTCCGGACTGTTCTCCAGCACCACATCCGGCAGCAGTGCGATGCCGCAGCCCAGTGCCACCATCGAAACAATCGCCTCATGGCCTGCCACCGTCGCGTATATCTGTGGATTAGCGATATGACGGTGACGGAACCAGAGGTCGATACGCCGCCTTGACGGCCCCTGCGCGGGCAAAATAAACGGGATCTGCGCCCAGTCAGGCTGTGCCTGCGTCGCCTGCGTACGCACCGGGCAGGGCAACGCCGGGGCAATCAGTACCAGCGGGATCAGCCCGAGCGGCATAAAGCCGATGCTGGCGGGTAACGTTTCCGGCCGTCCGGCAATGGCAATATCGACTTCGTTAGTCTGTACTTTTTCCACCGCATCGGCGGCATCACCGGTGGTTAATTTGATTTCGACCAGCGGGTGCTCGGCGCGAAAACGATCGAGAATAGGGGGAAGATGGCTATAGGCGGCGGTCACTGAACAAAACAGCTGGAGTTCGCCGCTGAGTGACGGGCCGTTCTGGCCCATGGCGTGGCGCATTTGCTGATACTGCAGCAGCGTCTGCTGGGCAAACTGCCGCAGGCGTTCTCCAGCATCGGTCAGCGTGACGGTACGGTTATCGCGCAGAAACAACGTCTGGCCCAGGTCTTCTTCCAGCCGTTGGATCTGCCGTGAAAGCGTTGAAGGACTGACGTGCATGGCGCGTGCGCTTCGTCCGAAGTGGCGGCTGTCAGCCAGATGGAGAAACAGTTTCAGGTCACGAAGATCCATCAGAGTCAGGCCTCATCATTACGTTGCAAAAAGTGCAATATCACGTTGTTAATATATCAATTTCAGCAACGCATTTCCTGTCATATGATAAGGTCTATTCAGGGGCAGGAAATTATCTCCCCAGACAATAAACAATAATGCGAACACAACCTCATACGGAGTACCCCATGGCTAACTATTTCAACACTTTGAACCTGCGCAACCAGCTGGCGCAATTAGGTAAATGTCGCTTTATGGCTCGTGATGAATTCGCGGATGAAGCCAGCTACCTGAAAGGTAAAAAAGTCGTCATCGTTGGCTGTGGTGCGCAGGGCCTGAACCAGGGGCTGAATATGCGCGATTCCGGTCTGGACATTGCTTACGCTCTTCGTGCCGAAGCGATTGCTGAGAAACGTGCCTCATGGCGTAAAGCGACCGAAAACGGCTTCAAAGTCGGGACGTATGAAGAACTGATCCCGCAGGCAGACCTGGTGGTTAACCTGACGCCAGACAAGCAGCACACCTCGGTGGTTCAGGCCGTTCAGCCGCTGATGAAAGATGGCGCTGCGCTGGGTTACTCACACGGCTTCAACATTGTTGAAGTGGGTGAGCAGGTACGTAAAGACATCACCGTGGTAATGGTTGCACCGAAGTGCCCGGGGACGGAAGTTCGTGAAGAGTACAAACGTGGTTTCGGCGTACCGACGCTGATCGCCGTTCACCCTGAAAACGACCCGAAAGGCGAAGGCATGGCGATCGCGAAAGCCTGGGCTGCGGCAACCGGCGGTCACCGTGCGGGCGTGCTGGAGTCGTCCTTCGTGGCTGAAGTGAAATCTGACCTGATGGGTGAGCAGACTATCCTGTGCGGCATGTTACAGGCCGGTTCTCTGCTGTGTTTTGACAAGCTGGTTGCTGAAGGCACCGACGCGCCTTATGCAGAAAAACTGATTCAGTTCGGCTGGGAAACCATCACCGAAGCGCTGAAGCAGGGTGGCATCACCCTGATGATGGATCGTCTGTCTAACCCGGCAAAACTGCGTGCTTTCGCCCTGTCTGAACAGCTGAAAACCATTATGGCTCCGCTGTTCCAGAAGCATATGGATGACATCATCTCCGGCGAATTCTCCTCCGGCATGATGGCTGACTGGGCAAACGACGACAAGAAACTGCTGGGATGGCGCGAAGAGACCGGTAAAACAGCATTTGAAACCGCGGCACAGTTTGAAGGTAAAATCGCCGAGCAGGATTACTTCGACCAGGGCGTCGTGATGATTGCCATGGTGAAAGCTGGCGTTGAGCTGGCATTCGAAACCATGGTGGCTGCCGGTATCATCGAAGAGTCGGCTTACTATGAATCACTGCATGAACTGCCGCTGATTGCCAACACCATCGCGCGTAAGCGCCTGTATGAAATGAATGTGGTGATCTCGGATACCGCTGAATATGGTAACTACCTGTTCTCTTACGCCGCCGTACCGCTGCTGAAAGAGTTCATGACCACGCTGCAGGCCGGCGATCTGGGCAAAGCGGTTAACACCACAACCACGGTTGATAACGCGCAGCTGCGTGATGTGAACGAAGCCATTCGCCACCATGACATCGAAACCGTTGGCCGTAAACTGCGTGGCTACATGACCGACATGAAGCGTATCGCCGTCGCGGGTTAATGCTTCTGCACGCCGGGGCGGATGAATGCTCCGCCCAAAAAAAAGCGCCCTCAGGCGCTTTTTTTTAATTACGGTACAGGACCTTAATGATGTGGTAACCAAACTGGGTATGCAGCGGGCCCTGCGGCTCGATCAGCGGGCAGGAGAAGACCACCTTATCGAAGGCCGGTACCATCGCACCCTGTTTGAACTCACCTAAGTGACCGCCCTTCTTGCCTGACGGGCAGGTTGAATGTTTTTTTGCCAGCTTTTCAAAGTCAGCACCCTGTTTCAGCTGTGCTAACAGATCGTTTGCCAGCGCTTCTTCTTTTACCAGAATGTGCAGTGCTGCAGCCATCTTCGCCATGTTGTTCTCCAAAATTATCGACGGTCAGGCCGTAGCCCGGATGGCGCCTACTATACCTGCTCAATGCGCCTGGTGCGAGATTGTCATTGGATGCTTTCCGATGTGTTAATGCGAATTTTACCCTCTCACTTCACGTTCCTTCCTCCTCCTGTTTTATAGACTCAAAACCGTTCTTGACGAGAAAAGGAGAATGAGCATGAACGCATCTGTACTGAGCCCTTTAGCGGAACCAGGCTGGAAAAACTATGATGATTTTTCACGGGGCATTGATATCAACCGCCTGCCGTCCACGCGCCATTGGGCGGGTAAGACGCTCGACCTGGCACTGAATGATGGTAGTGTTTTACAACTGAGTTTTCATACGGCCGCCGTCCAACACCGGCTTACGTGGCACTGGGGCGGAGAAGAGGGCAAGGCACCCGTCGACGAGGTGTGCGTATCCAAAGGCCGTTATTTCTTCAGCTTTCCGCTGTCTGCCATGCAGAGCGTGGCGCTGGTGATAAATACCACGACCGCCAGAGCGCTGGTGGTACGCTGTACTATCCTGCCCGCAGAGGAGACACAGGGAGGCTCACGGCTCAGCCAGCAATTTTATACGGGCGCGGTGGGGGCACAGACCCCGTCCGGCTTTGAACCTCAGCTGACCCGAGAGCTGATAGGCTACCGTACGCTGAATATCTACAGCCCCCACCACTACTACGAGCACTTTTACGTCAACAGCCAGCGCTATGCCTGGCAGAACCTGCGCGGTGAGCAGTTTGGCCATGGCGATATGGATTACGCGACCTACTATAAATTTGAACCCGATATGTACCTTTTCACCTTCCGCGAAAAAATCATTCCGGTCTGTTCGGTGTTTTTCTTCGATTATCAGTCCTGCCGGTGTACCGGGATATTTATGGGCATAACGGCCTCCGGCGAAGTACAGATCCGCCCGGCAGGCGCAATGATCAGCAAAATGAGTTTTAACTGTTATCCCGCTGGCGTGACGCCATTTTAACCTTAAGGACACGTTCACATGGAGACCGGGCTGAAAGACAAAGTGGTGCTGATCACCGGTGGTGGCAGTGGTATCGGTGCGGCAACGGCAAACATGCTGGTGGCGGAGGGTGCCCGGGTGGCGATAACGGGCAGGAGGCCCGCTCCGCTCAAGGCAATGGCAGAAGAGTGCGATGTCTTCCCGGTGGCGGCCGATATGGCAGACACTCAGGGTGCCGCCAGGGCAGTCGCGCAGGTTGCCGACCATTTTGGCGGAGTGGATATGCTGGTGGCCAATGCAGGTGGCCACGGTTTCTCGCGACTGGGGGAAACGGACGATGCCGCCTGGCAGCAGAGCCTGCACAACAACCTTAACAGCGCTTTTGTTACCGCGCGGGAGGTGCTTCCATGGTTAACCTCGCGGGGCGGCAGTATGGTGATTGTCTCATCGCTGGCCGGGCTTTTCGCCGGGCCAGCCGTGGCAGGCTATACAGTCACTAAACATGCCCTGATCGGTCTGACTAAATCGCTGGCACGGGATTACGGTGCGTATAGGGTAAGGGTCAATACTGTTTGTCCCGGCTGGACGCGTACACCGATGGCTGAGGAGGAGATGCGGCAGCTCTCGGTAAAGCGCGGATGGGACCCGACCAACAGGCGAGCCTGGCAGGAGGTGACAAAAGACCTGCCGCTCAGGCGGCCTGCAGACCCCGAAGAGATCGCCAGTGCCGTCACGTTTTTACTGTCCAGCGCAGCGTCTTATATCACGGGAGCCACACTGGTGGTGGATGGAGGGGCGCACATTGTTGATTTGCCGACGTTAAGTTTTTCCCCGCCACAGGAAGGGAAACTTTAGTTATACTGCACGCCTGTTTTATTCCCGGAATCTCTCATATGCGTCTTAATCCTGGTCAGCAACATGCCGTCGAATTTGTCACCGGGCCCTGCCTGGTTCTGGCAGGTGCCGGTTCGGGTAAAACGCGAGTGATTACCAACAAAATCGCCCACCTGATCCGCGAATGTGGCTATCAGGCGCGCCATATTGCGGCGGTCACCTTTACCAATAAAGCATCACGCGAGATGAAAGAGCGCGTGGCGCAGACGCTGGGGCGTAAAGAGGCGCGTGGATTGATGATCTCCACCTTCCATACCCTGGGGCTCGAGGTGATTAAGCGTGAATATGCCGCGCTGGGGATGAAAGCGAAGTTTTCGCTGTTTGACGATCAGGATCAGCTGGCACTGCTTAAAGATTTGACGGAAGAGTGGCTGGAAAATGATAAAACGCTGCTACAACAGCTGATCTCAACGATCTCAAACTGGAAAAACGATCTGATGGATCCGTCGCGTGCCGCAGCCAGTGCCGTTTCCGACCGCGATAAGCTGTTTGCTCACTGCTACGGGCTGTATGACCGGCATCTGAAGTCGTGCAACGTGCTGGATTTTGACGATCTTATCCTGCTGCCTACACTGCTGTTCCAGCGTAACCTGGAAGTACGGGAGCGCTGGCAGCAGCGTATTCGCTATCTGCTGGTGGATGAGTATCAGGATACCAATACCAGCCAGTACGAGCTGGTGAAGCTGCTGGTGGGTAACCGGGCGCGCTTCACGGTAGTGGGGGATGATGACCAGTCAATCTACTCCTGGCGCGGGGCACGCCCACAGAACCTGGTGCTGCTGAAGGAGGACTTTCCGGCGCTGCAGGTGATCAAGCTGGAGCAGAATTATCGTTCCTCCGGGCGTATTCTGAAGGCGGCGAATATCCTGATCGCCAATAATCCGCACGTTTTTGAAAAACGGCTCTTTTCCGAGCTGGGTTACGGTACCGAGCTGAAAGTGGTCACGGCGAACCATGAAGATCACGAGGCAGAGCGTGTGACCGGGGAACTGATCGCCCATCATTTTATTAATAAAACGGCGTATAAAGATTACGCCATCCTCTACCGCGGTAACCATCAGTCGCGGGTGTTTGAAAAGATGCTGATGCAGAACCGTATCCCGTATCGTATCTCAGGTGGCACCTCGTTCTTCTCGCGTCCGGAGATCAAAGATCTGCTGGCTTACCTGCGCGTGTTGACCAATGCTGACGACGACAGTGCGTTTATGCGTATTGTGAATACGCCCCGGCGTGAGATCGGCTCCGCTACCCTGCAGAAGCTGGGCGACTGGGCCACGCAGCGTAACAAAAGCCTGTTTAACGCCAGTTTTGATATGGGGCTGGAGCAGACGCTGACCGGACGCGGGCTGGAGTCGCTGCAGCGTTTTACGCACTGGCTGCAGGAGATTGCCCGGCTGGCTGAACGTGAGCCGGTGGCGGCGGTGCGTGATTTGATCCGCGGCATCGACTATGAAAGCTGGCTGTTTGAAACCTCTGCCAGTCCGAAGGCCGCTGAGATGCGGATGAAAAACGTCAATACCCTGTTCCAGTGGATGACGGAGATGCTGGAAGGTAGTGATATCGACGAAGCCATGACGCTGACCCAGGTGGTGACTCGCTTTACCCTGCGCGACATGATGGAGCGGGGAGAAAGTGATGAAGATTCCGATCAGGTACAGCTGATGACGCTGCATGCGTCCAAAGGTCTGGAGTTTCCCTACGTCTATCTGGTGGGGATGGAGGAGGGCTTGTTACCGCATCAGAGCAGCATTGATGAAAACAATGTGGAAGAAGAGCGCCGTCTGGCGTACGTAGGCATTACGCGTGCGCAGAAGGAGCTGACGTTTACGCTGTGCCGTGAACGCCGCCAGTACGGTGAGGTGATCCGCCCGGAGCCAAGCCGTTTCCTGCTGGAACTGCCGCAGGACGACTTACAGTGGGAAAGTGAGCGTAAGGTCATCAGTGCGGAAGAGCGCATGCAAAAGGGCCAGAGCCATCTGGCCAGTCTCCGTGCGCAGCTGGCAAAAGCGAAGAAGTAGGCATTAATCAGCCAGACCAGCAAACATCGGTCTGGTTGGGAAAAATCCCCTCATGACGGCGCTGGCATAACGGTAATCATCCTGTGATGTGACAGGTTTAACGCCGCATCACCGGGAGTTCAGTTGATCACCAACGACCAGTGTACGTAGCTCTGCCAGTGTACTTCCTGCCCCAGCAGTTCAGCACGCAGCGGGTGGGCTTCCATCCAGCCTGACGGCAGTGTCAGCGTAAGATCATCTTCATTAGCCAGCAAACGTACAGCGGGCAGTCTGTCATCCCGGCGTCGGCTGGCGAAGATGATGGCTAATCGCAGCAGCCGACACAGGCGTTCGGCAACCCGTGGGGGAACCGCATTTTGCTGGCTTAACAGCGCCAGATCGATGCCATTCACCTGATTTTGCAGCAGCGTGGCCAGTAACTTTTTCTGTGCCGGCGTGAAGCCGGGCAGGTCAAGATGGCGCACCAGATAGGCCGCATGCTGCGGGGCCTGACGGAAATCCACGCTCAGGCCAATCTCATGGATCAGACAGGCGCTTTCCAGCAGCTCCCGGCTGCGATCATCCAGCTTCCACACCTGGCTGACCTGGCGGGCAAAGCTGTCAGCCAGCTGAGAAACGCGATTGGCCTGTTCAGGATCGATCGCGAAACGGCGCTGAACGTTATGCAGTGTGCGGCTGCGGATATCGCGATCCACCGGAAGGTGCAGCATCCCGTACACCAGACCTTCACGCAGTGCGCCCCCGGCCAGTGTCATACTGCTGATATTCAACTCGGTAAAAATGGCGATCAGAATAGACAGGCCACTGGGAAACACCAGCGCGCGCTCAAGGGTCAGACCTTCAATTTCCAGCTCTTCCAGTTTGCCGCACTGGATGGCGCGCTGCTTCAACTGCTCCAGCTTGCTGAGCGTGATGCGCTCATCCATGCCTTGCGCCATCATAATTTCCTGCAGCGCCTGCACGGTGCCTGAAGCCCCCACACACACCTGCCAGCCCTGCTCACGTAAGGCATCCGCAATCGGATGGATCATGGCTCTGGCCGCCTGTTCCGCCTGTTCGAAATTCTCTTTGCCCAGGTAACGATCGGCAAAGAAGCGCTCCAGCCAGGTCACACAGCCCATCGACAGGCTGAACAGGGTGGTGGTCTGCGAACCTTTGCCCGTAACCAGTTCGGTGCTGCCACCACCGATATCGACTACCAGTCGTTTGTCAGAACCGCCGGTCGTATGGGCAACACCCTGATAAATAAGACGTGCTTCATCCTCGCCGCTGATGACATTCACCGGACAGCCAAGGATTGTCTTTGCTTTCGTCAGGAAACTATCGGCATTGGTTGCGATACGCAGGGTGGCGGTCGCCACCACGCGGATTTGTTCTGGGGGGATATCCTGCAGTTGTTCAGAAAACAACCGCAGACACTGCCAGCCTCGTTCCATTGCCTCATCAGAAAGATGATTATCGGCATCGAGGCCAGCAGCAAGACGTACCTTCCGCTTGATGCGGGCGATGGTCTGGATACTGCCAGCCACTTCGCGCACCACCAACATATGAAAGCTGTTAGATCCTAAATCGATCGCAGCATAAAGTGATGATGCACTCAGCATGGTGGCTTAACCTGAACGTTTGCGGTTAGGATTACGCGGTGCACTGCTGCGGCGGTTATTATTGCCACCACGGCGCGGACCATTACCAGAACGATTACGGGTTAAACGTTTTGGCGGTGGCAGATCGCTCATCAACGCATCGCTGTTGTAGCGGCTGACAGCAATGCTGTGACCGATGTACTCTTCGATACCCGGCAGGTTGAGCGCGTACTCTTCACAGGCAAGGCTGATAGAGTGACCGTTGGCCCCTGCACGACCGGTACGACCGATACGGTGTACGTAGTCTTCGCAGTCATCCGGCAGGTCATAGTTAAACACGTGCGTGACCGCAGGAATATGCAGGCCGCGTGCCGCAACATCGGTCGCTACCAGGATATCGATATCACCTTTTGTGAAATCATCCAGAATGCGCAGGCGTTTTTTCTGCGCGACATCGCCCGTCAGCAAGCCGACACGGTGCCCATCTGCAGCCAGGTGGCCCCAGACATCTTCACAGCGGTGTTTAGTGTTGGCAAAAATGATCGCACGATCGGGCCACTCTTCTTCCAGCAGCGTTTGCAGTAAACGCATCTTTTCTTCATTGGAAGGGTAGAACAGCTCTTCCTTAATACGGTGCCCGGTTTTCTGCTCAGGCTCGACTTCAACGTATTCGGCATTATTCATGTTCTCAAACGCCAGTTCGCGAACGCGGAACGACAGCGTGGCAGAGAACAACATGTTCAGGCGCTGGTTAGCGGCAGGCATGCGACGGAACAACCAGCGGATATCTTTAATGAAGCCGAGGTCAAACATGCGGTCAGCTTCGTCGAGCACCACCACCTGGATGGCACCTAAGTTCACGTGATTTTGTTTTGCGTAATCGATTAAACGACCCGTGGTGCCGATCAACACATCGACGCCGCTTTCCAGCACTTTCAGCTGTTTATCGTAGCCATCGCCGCCGTAGGCCAGACCGAGTTTCAACCCGGTAACCTGCGCCAGCGGTTCAGCATCCGCATGGATCTGTACCGCCAGTTCACGGGTCGGTGCCAGAATCAGCGCCCGTGGCTGGTTAACCTGACGACCTTCCGGAGCAGGGTGAGAAAGAAGATGATGGAACGTTGACGTCAGAAACGCCATCGTTTTGCCGGTACCGGTTTGCGCCTGACCTGCTACATCACGCCCGGAGAGCGTAAACGGTAATGCCAGCGCCTGGATAGGCGTGCAATTATGAAACCCTTTAGTTTCAAGGGCTTCAACAACCTGAGGGTGCAGGGCGAAGTCGGAAAACTTCTGTTCGGTTAAGTGTGTTTTGCTCATAGTGTGGTAGAATATCAGCTTACTATTGCTTTACGAAAGCTTATCCGGTGAAATAAAAGCAGTGAAATAAACTCAGCCTGAGTGCTGCTTAATGCAACACCCAAGGTAAAGATAATCCCCTGGAGTAAACATGAGCGATAAAATTGTTCACCTGACCGATGACAGCTTCGAAACCGACGTCCTGAAAGCAGAAGGTTTAACGCTGGTCGACTTCTGGGCAGAATGGTGTGGTCCCTGCAAAATGATCGCCCCTATTCTTGATGAAGTGGCCGTAGAGTACGAAGGCAAGCTCACCATCGCTAAACTGAATATCGATGAAAATCCAGCAACGGCACCGAAGTACGGTATCCGTGGTATCCCAACCCTGCTGTTATTCAAGAATGGCGAAGTGGCCGCGACCAAAGTCGGCGCACTGTCTAAAGGTCAGCTCAAAGAGTTCCTGAACGCGAACCTGGGCTAATCGGGTCATGCCGGCGGCTGGTGGTTCGAATTTTTCGCTGACCGCTAGACGCCCGGCATTAACCATGCTAAGTTAAATCTACTGCACTACGAACTTACCTGTAGTTTGAATCTTTAGAATTACTCCTTGTTGAACACAGTATTCATCAAAAGTCTTACAGACGTTCAGCAATCTGACGGTTAGTATCAACTGATTTCCGGCTTCTTGTCCTTACCGTCTCCTCGTCCCAGATTTGCGTTATCCTGCACGTGATCATCGAGTGGACTTCGGAACCAAGAACCAATTAAACAGGCATGGATCTTTCGCCATACCATTCACGACAAACAGTTCAAGTTATACCCCGAGTTTAAGAACCCACCATTATGAATCTTACCGAATTAAAAAATACGCCGGTTTCTGAGCTGATAACTCTCGGCGAAAATATGGGGCTGGAAAACCTGGCGCGCTTGCGCAAACAGGACATTATCTTCGCCATCCTTAAGCAACACGCAAAAAGTGGCGAAGACATCTTCGGCGACGGCGTACTCGAGATATTGCAGGATGGATTTGGTTTCCTCCGCTCTGGAGACAGCTCCTACCTCGCCGGTCCCGATGATATCTACGTTTCCCCCAGCCAAATTCGCCGCTTTAACCTCCGCACAGGTGACTCCATCTCTGGCAAGATCCGACCGCCAAAAGAGGGTGAGCGTTACTTTGCGCTGCTGAAAGTTAACGAAGTTAACTACGACAAACCGGAAAATGCCCGTAACAAAATCCTGTTTGAAAACTTAACACCGCTTCATGCCAACTCCCGTCTGCGCATGGAACGAGGAAACGGTTCTACCGAAGATTTGACCGCCCGCGTACTGGATCTGGCTTCGCCGATTGGTCGTGGTCAGCGTGGTCTGATCGTTGCGCCACCAAAAGCCGGTAAAACCATGCTGCTGCAGAATATTGCGCAGAGCATTGCTTACAACCATCCTGACTGTGTGCTGATGGTGCTGCTGATTGATGAGCGTCCGGAAGAAGTGACCGAGATGCAGCGTCTGGTGAAAGGTGAAGTTATTGCTTCCACCTTTGACGAACCTGCTTCCCGCCACGTACAGGTTGCGGAAATGGTGATCGAAAAGGCCAAGCGCCTGGTCGAGCACAAAAAAGACGTGATCATCCTGCTGGACTCCATCACCCGTCTGGCGCGTGCCTATAACACCGTGGTTCCTGCTTCTGGCAAGGTGCTGACCGGTGGTGTAGATGCCAACGCCCTCCATCGTCCGAAGCGTTTCTTCGGTGCTGCGCGTAATGTGGAAGAGGGCGGAAGCCTGACCATTATCGCTACCGCACTGGTTGATACCGGTTCGAAGATGGACGAAGTGATCTACGAAGAGTTTAAAGGTACAGGTAACATGGAACTGCATCTGGCGCGTAAAATCGCTGAGAAACGCGTGTTCCCTGCTATTGACTACAACCGTTCTGGTACGCGTAAAGAAGAACTGCTTACCACCTCGGAAGAGCTGCAGAAGATGTGGATCCTGCGCAAGATTATTCACCCTATGGGCGAAATCGACGCGATGGAATTCCTCATCAATAAGCTGGCAATGACCAAAACCAATGATGAATTCTTCGACATGATGAAGCGTTCATAACCGGTGCAGCTTTTCGAGTAAGACGATGATCTCATTGCTCTAAGAGGTTAGCGTAGTCAATAAAAAGTACAAAACTCGGGTAACGCCACGCTTAGTCGTGGCGTTTTTTGTTTTTGGACTATAGGCTATCCTGATCTGGGAGAACAAACCTAAAGAACGGCACAGGACAGGTGGCAGGGAAAATGAAATTTCCCGTCCTGGTGAATAAAATCAGAATCATGCAGGTGTTATTGGCATCAATATTGCTTATGACAATATGCAATTCATAGCAGAGAGCTGGATAATGTGAATTTACTCAATATGAGTACGGAACTTGGCCTGACTTTTTTATTTTCGTTGGTGTTTCTTTTCTTTGCACGCAAAGCGGCTAAAAAAGTTGGGCTGGTTGATAAACCCAACTATCGCAAACGCCATCAGGGAGTGATTCCGCTGGTTGGCGGTATCTCCGTTTTTGCCGGTAGCTGCTTTGCTTTTGCATTAACGAATTTTTACATTCCCCATGCTTTGCTGTATCTGGGCTGCGCGGGCTGCCTGGTGCTGGTGGGCGCACTCGATGACCGTTACGACATCAGCGTAAAATTCCGCGCGGTGGTGCAGGCGGGTGTCGCCGTCGTCATGATGATGAAGGCGAAGCTCTATCTGTTAAGTCTGGGCTATATTTTTGGCCCGTGGGAGCTGGTTGTTGGCCCGTTCGGCTATGTGCTGACGCTGTTTGCCGTATGGGCAGCCATTAATGCCTTTAACATGGTGGATGGGATTGATGGGCTGCTGGGCGGATTATCCTGTGTCACCTTCCTGGCAATGGGGGTGATCCTCCTGCTCGACGGGCAGAACAGCCTCGCCATGTGGTGCTTCACCATGATTGCCGTTATCGTGCCTTATATCCTGCTTAACCTGGGAATGTTTGGGCGTCGTTACAAAGTCTTTATGGGCGATGCAGGCAGTACGCTGATTGGCTTTACCATTATCTGGATCTTGCTGGAAGCGACGCAGGGCCCAAGTCATCCGATTACGCCTGTGACTGCGCTGTGGCTGATTGCGATCCCGCTCATGGACATGGTGGCGATTATGTATCGCCGTCTCAGTAAAGGCATGAGTCCCTTCTCTGCTGATCGTCAGCACATCCATCATCTGATCATGCGCGCAGGCTTTACCTCGCGGCAGGCCTTTGTGCTGATCACGGCGGCGGCAGCACTGCTGGCAATGGTGGGTGTGCTGGGTGAATACCTCTCGTTTGTTCCGGAATGGGCCATGCTGGTTCTGTTCCTGCTGGCTTTTATGCTCTACGGCTACTGCATTAAACGTGCATGGCGCGTGGCGCGAATGATTAAACGGTTTAAACGCCGTCTGCGAAATAACAATAATGACAGCAAATCTTCCACTGACTGACAGATGCCCTGACGACAAGGAAACCGATGTATGACCCATCCTGACGCCGCAGATAACGAACTGGATATTCGTGGCCTGTGCTGCGCGCTATGGCGCGGCAAACTGTGGATTATCGCCGGAGGTGCGCTGTTCGCACTGCTGGCCTGGATCTATTCGTTACTGGTGACGCCACAGTGGAGCACGACCGCCATCGTCGATCGGCCCACCGTGAATATGCTTTCCGGATACTACTCTCAGCAGCAGTTTTTGAATAATCTGGATATCCGTGCTGGCAGCCTGACCGTGGCTCCCCCAACGGTGATGGATGAAGCGTATCAGGAATTTATGATGCAGCTGTTTGCCTGGGATACACGACGTGATTTCTGGCTACAGTCCAGCTATTACCAGAAGCGCAAAACCGGCAATGCCCGTGAGGATGCGGCACTGCTGGATGAAATGATTGCCAATATCCAGTTCCAGCCAGCAGACAGCGCGAAGAACCTCAACGATACGGTCAAGCTGATTGCCGAAACGTCATCCGATGCCAATACGCTGCTTCGCCAGTACGTCGCCTTTGCGAATGCACGGGCGACAACGCACCTGAATGAAGAGCTTACTGCTGCCTGGGCAGCCCGCAGCATCCAGTTAAAAGCGCAGGTTAAGCGTCAGGAAGCCGTGGCAAAAGCCATCTACGACCGTCAGGTCAACAGCATAGAGCAGGCGCTTAAGATTGCTCAACAGCAGGGCTTCGAACAGTCAAAAACCCAGACACCTTCTGAGCAGCTTCCCGATTCGGAACTTTTCCTGCTGGGCAGACCGATGTTGCAGGCGCGGCTGGAAACACTGCGTGCGACGGGGCCAACCTATGATCTGGAATACGACCAAAACCGTGCCATGCAAACGACCCTGAATGTGGGGCCCACCCTGGTGAAGTCATTCCAGACCTGGCGGTACCTGCGTACCCCGGAAGAACCGGTAAAACGTGACAGCCCGCGCCGGGTATTGTTGATGATTATGTGGGGCGCTGTGGGCGTACTGCTGGGAGCAGGAACCGCGCTGGTGCGCCGTTCCCGTCGTTAAAGCCATCCCGGCAATAAGCGGTTTAACCCTTACGAATTAAAGAGAGTCACGGTGAAAGTATTAACGGTTTTTGGCACGCGCCCTGAAGCGATAAAAATGGCACCGCTCGTGCATGCGCTGGCGCAGGATGACGATATTGAGTCGCGCCTCTGCGTGACTGCCCAGCATCGGGAAATGCTCGATCAGGTGCTGCATCTGTTTTCTATCGTGCCGGATTACGATCTTAATATCATGCAGCCCGGGCAGGGGCTCACCGAAATTACCAGCCGCATTCTGGAAGGGCTGAAAACGGTGTTTGCCGATTTCACGCCGGATGTTGTGCTGGTTCATGGTGACACCACCACCACGCTGGCTGCCAGCCTGGCGGCTTTCTACCACCGTATTCCCGTCGGGCATGTGGAGGCAGGATTGCGCACCGGCGATCTCTGGTCCCCGTGGCCGGAGGAAGCCAACCGGACGCTGACAGGCCATCTTGCCAGCTATCATTTTACGCCGACCGCCAGTTCACAGCAGAATTTGTTACGCGAAAATCTGCCCGCCGGGCGCATTTTCGTCACGGGCAATACGGTGATCGATGCGCTGTTCTGGGTACGCGATCGCGTCCTCAGCGATGAGACGCTGAGAAACAGCCTTGCAGCTCGTTACCCTTTCCTGGATGCCACTAAAAAACTGATCCTTGTCACCGGGCACCGTCGGGAAAGTTTCGGCGGCGGGTTTGAACGCATCTGTAACGCCCTGGCTGAAATTGCGCGTCTGCACCCGGAGACGCAAATTGTCTATCCGGTGCACCTCAACCCTAACGTCAGCGAGCCAGTGAACCGCATTCTGCGTGGCATCGACAATATCATTCTGATCGAACCGCAGGAGTACCTGCCGTTTGTCTGGCTGATGGATCGCGCCTGGCTGATCCTGACGGACAGCGGCGGCATTCAAGAAGAAGCTCCCTCACTGGGTAAACCCGTGCTGGTAATGCGCGATGCTACCGAACGCCCGGAGGCTGTTGCCGCCGGCACCGTCAGGCTGGTGGGCACTGATGGGGCGAAAATTGTCAGCGAAGTCACCCGTCTGCTGACCGATGAGGACGCATGGCACACCATGAGCCGTGCTCATAATCCTTACGGTGACGGACTGGCCTGCCAGCGTATTGTGCAGGCCCTCAAAAATAACCGGATAACTTTATGAGTTTCAACACCATTTCAGTGATTGGGCTGGGCTATATCGGCCTGCCTACCGCTGCCGCTTTCGCCTCATGCCAGAAGCAGGTGATTGGCATTGATATTAATGCCCACGCGGTGGAAACCATCAACCGTGGTGAAATCCACATTGTCGAACCCGACCTTGATCGGGTCGTCAAAACGGCGGTTGAAGGTGGCTGGTTGCGCGCTGCAACTCAGCCAGAGGCTGCTGATGCCTGGCTGATTGCCGTACCGACGCCATTTAAAGGTGAACATCAGCCGGATATGACGTATGTCCAGGCGGCTGCTGAATCCATTGCACCGATGCTGAAAAAAGGGGACCTGGTCATCCTCGAATCAACGTCGCCAGTGGGGGCCACTGAACAGATGGCGGCCTGGCTGGCGACTGCCCGCGCGGATCTGAGTTTCCCGCATCAGGCAGGGGAACAGGCCGATATTCAGGTCGCCTACTGCCCGGAGCGAGTCCTGCCCGGGCAGGTTATGGTTGAACTGTTTAAAAACGATCGCGTGATTGGCGGAATGACGGCGCGCTGTTCACAGCGTGCCTGCGATCTCTATAACATCTTTCTGCAAGGCGAGTGCGTGGTGACTAATGCCCGTACGGCAGAAATGTGCAAACTCACGGAAAACAGCTTCCGCGATGTCAATATTGCGTTCGCCAACGAGTTGTCACTGATTGCGGCTGACCAGGGGATCAACGTCTGGGAGCTGATTCGTCTGGCAAATCGCCATCCCCGTGTGAATATCCTGCAGCCAGGGCCGGGCGTTGGCGGCCACTGCATCGCTGTTGACCCGTGGTTTATCGTGGCACAGAACCCGGTACAGGCGAGGTTGATCCGTACAGCGCGCGAAGTGAACGACAGCAAACCGCACTGGGTACTGGAGCAGGTGCAACGCCAGGTCGCGGATTGCCTGATGCACAGTAACAAACGTGCCAGCGAGCTGAAAATTGCCTGTTTCGGTCTGGCGTTTAAACCTGATATTGATGACTTACGTGAAAGCCCGGCCGTCCAGGTGACGCGTCTGATCGCCGACTGGCATCAGGGCACCACGCTGGTCGTCGAGCCTAACGTGCAGACGCTGCCCGCTAAATTGCAGGCCAGCGTGACGCTGGTGGCGCTGGAGGAGGCATTACAGCAGGCCGATGTGCTGGTGATGCTGGTCGATCATCGTGCGTTTAAAGCCATCGAGCCTGCCGCCGTCACTCAGTCATGGATTGTGGATACGAAAGGGGTCTGGCGATAGTGCAGGCGACGCTTAAACCCCTGGTGTGGGAGAACGCCTTCTTTGGGTGCCACAGCGCACTGCTTGAACTGCAGGGCGACACGGCGCTGGATGTTGGTCTGCTCGACAGCTATGGGCTGGTGCAGGTCAAAGTGCTGGCGCAGCAGAGCGCAGAATTGGATGCCCTGACGGCCCTCGGTTTTCGTCTGGTAGAGGGTGAGGCGGACTGTGTTCTGGGTATCACCCCGGTTGAACGCCCGTCCGGTATCCGTATTGCGCGCGCGGAGCACATTCCTGCACTGCGCCAGGCGGCTGAAGAGGCTTTTATCTGGAGCCGTTTTCGTGCGCCCTGGTATGCGCCGGGTGACAGCGGTCGTTTTTACGCGCAGTGGGTGGAAAATGCTGTGCTCGGCACATTTGACCATCAGTGTCTGCTGGCGGTTGATGAAAATGGCACCCCGCAGGGTTTTGTCTCGCTGCGTGAACTCGGTGATGGCACGGCACGTATTGGCCTGCTGGCGGTCTTGCCGGACGCGCAGGGGCTGGGTATTGGACAGCGGCTGATGACAGCGGCTAACGACTGGTGCCGCGCACGCCGACTGACACGGCTTCATGTCGCAACACAGCTGGGCAATATTGCCGCGCTGCGACTCTATCTTCGCTGCGGTGGCGTGATTGAACGCACCGCCTACTGGTTATACAGGGAAACGCCATGATTCCGTTTAACGCGCCACCGGTGGTGGGAACTGAACTTGAATATATGCAGTCGGCGATGGGCAGCGGTAAGCTCTGCGGCGATGGCGGGTTTACCCGTCGCTGCCAGCAGTGGATGGAGCAGCGCTTTGCTAGCCGTAAAGTTCTGCTGACCCCGTCCTGTACCGCCTCGCTGGAAATGGCGGCTATTCTGATCGATATTCAGCCCGGCGATGAAGTCATTATGCCGAGCTACACCTTTGTGTCGACCGCCAATGCCTTTGTGCTGCGTGGGGCAACCATTATATTTGTCGATGTGCGGCCGGACACCATGAACATTGATGAGCGCCTGATTGAAGCGGCGATCACCGACAGGACCAAAGCCATTGTGCCGGTACATTATGCAGGCGTGGCCTGTGAGATGGATGCCATTATGGCGCTGGCGAAAAAGCATCAGCTGTGGGTGGTGGAAGATGCCGCGCAGGGCGTGATGTCGACATATAAAGGTCGGGCGCTTGGCAGCATCGGACATATCGGCTGCTTCAGCTTCCATGAAACCAAAAACTACACTGCGGGCGGTGAAGGCGGCGCGACGCTGGTTAACGACGCCACGCTGGTGGAGCGCGCCGAGATCATCCGTGAGAAAGGCACCAACCGCAGCCAGTTCTTCCGGGGTCAGGTGGATAAGTATACCTGGCGCGATATCGGTTCCAGCTACCTGATGGCCGATTTACAGGCGGCGTACCTCTGGGCGCAGCTGGAGGCGGCAGAGCGTATAAATCAGCAGCGTTTGCGCCTGTGGCAAAACTACGCTGATGCCCTGCAGCCGGTAGCGGCACGCGGGCGCATCGGGCTGGCCAGCGTTCCCGCTGACTGTGAGCACAATGCTCACATGTTTTATCTGAAGCTGCGGGACCATGACGATCGCAGCGCGCTGATTGCGTGGCTGAAAGAGGCAGAGATCATGGCGGTGTTCCACTATATTCCGCTGCACAGTTCGCCTGCGGGTCAGCGCTTTGGCCGCTTCCACGGTGAGGATCATTTCACCCAGTCTGAAAGTGACCGCCTGCTGCGTCTGCCGCTCTTCTATAACCTCTCTGATAACAATCAGAAAACAGTGATCAACTCCCTACTGAGCTATTTCTCCTGATATGTCACTGGCAAAAGCGTCGGTGTGGACAGCGGTCTCCACGCTGGTAAAAATCGCCGCCGGTTTACTGGTGGTAAAGCTGCTGGCAGTGACCTACGGGCCTGCCGGTGTTGGGCAGGCCGGGAATTTTCGCCAGCTGATTACCGTACTGGGCGTACTGGCAGGGGCCGGAATATTTAACGGTGTCACCAAGTACGTGGCGCAGTATCAGCAGGAGCCTGGCCAACTGCGTGCCGTCACCGGCACCGCGTCTTCCATGGTGCTGGGGTTTTCCCTGCTGCTGGCGATAGTGTTCCTGCTGTTTGCCGCGCCTATCAGCCACGCACTGTTTGGTCACGATCGCTATCAGCAGGTGATCCGCTTCGTCGCCTTCCTGCAAATGGGGATCGCCTGGGCTAACCTGGCGCTGGCGATCATGAAAGGCTTCCGCGATGCTGCAGGGAATGCACTGTCGTTAATCATCGGCAGCCTGATGGGGGTCGCTGCGTGGTTTGTCTGCTATAAGCTGGGAGGTTACAGTGGCGCGCTGATTGGGCTGGCGATGGTGCCGGCGATGGTGGTCGTGCCTGCAGTCCTGTTGCTGGTGCGTCGCGATCATCTGCCGATGCGTTATCTGTTACCCGCATGGCGACCTGAGTTTGTCACCCTGCTGGGGAAGTTTACCCTGATGGCGCTGATCACCGCGGTGACGCTGCCGGTTGCCTGGATGATGATGCGTAATCTGCTGGCGCAACATGCAGGATGGGAGCAGGTTGGCCTGTGGCAGGGCGTCAGCAGTATCTCTGATGCCTATCTGCAGTTTATCACCGCCTCGTTCAGCGTATATCTGTTGCCTACCCTGTCGCGTCTGCAGCACAAGGCGGATATTTCCCGTGAGATTATCAAGGCCCTGAAGTTTGTACTGCCGGTGGTGGCTGGGGTGAGCTTTACCGTCTGGCTGTTGCGGGACGTGGCCATCTGGCTGCTGTTTTCCCACGAATTTACCGCCATGCGCGATCTGTTCGTCTGGCAGTTAATCGGTGACGTACTTAAGGTGGGGTGTTACGTTTTCGGCTACCTGGTGATTGCTAAAGCCTCATTACGTTTCTATGTGCTGACGGAAGTGAGCCAGTTTGTCCTGTTGACCGGATTTTCCCGCTGGCTGATCCCGCTGCACGGTGCAGCCGGAGCGGCACAGGCGTATATGGCGACCTATATCGCTTATTTTGCACTCTGTGCAGGTGTTTTTATTATTTACCGTAGACGAGTATGACCAGAGTAATTCATCTTTTAGGCGCAGACATTCCGCATCATAATGCGACGGTGCTGGGCTTTTTTAACCAGGTTTTACACGACGTTATGCCGTCATCTTCCCGACGTGAGTTCTGGGTGGTGAGTGGACAGTCTGCACTGGCTGCACAGCATCCGATGCTGGCTGTCCGGCTGTTCGCCACAAAAAATGAACTGGCGCAGGCGGTGATAGCGACCGGCAGGAGGCAGCGTGATACGCGTTTCTTCTTTCACGGCCAGTTTAACCCACGTTTGTGGCTGGCACTGCTGTCGGGAAAACTCAGGCGTGAGCAGTTTTACTGGCACATCTGGGGGGCTGACCTGTATGAAGAGTCCAGCCGCCTGAAATTCCGCCTGTTCTATCTGCTGCGGCGTCAGGCGCAGAAGCGGGTGGGGCACGTATTTGCTACCCGGGGAGATATCAGTCACTTTCACCAGCGGCATCCCGATGTTCCGGCATCGCTGCTCTATTTCCCGACGCGGCTGGCACAAGATGTGCAGATCAGCGAGGAGGCGCAAGGCCCGCTTACTATCCTGCTCGGCAATTCCGGGGATGCCAGCAACCGCCATATCCCTGCGCTTCAGGCTATCCATCAGCAATTTGGTGATAACGTGCGTGTTGTCATACCGTTAGGTTACCCGGCCAATAACCACGCGTATATTCAGCAGGTGCAGGAGGCGGCGATGGCCCTGTTCCGGCCGGGTGTGGTGGAGCTCCTGACGGAAAAACTGGCCTTCAGCGACTATCTGAAGTTGATCGGCCGCTGCCACCTTGGCTACTTTATTTTCGAACGTCAGCAGGGTATTGGCACGCTCTGCCTGCTGCTGCAGGCGAATGTGCCTTTTGTTCTGAACCGCAAAAATCCGTTCTGGCAGGATCTGACAGAACAGCAGGTGCCGGTGCTGTTTGACGGCGATCCCCTGAATGCAGCGACGGTCAGTGAGGCGCGGCGTCAGATGATGCTGCTGGATAAATCGCATATTGCCTTTTTTGAGCCGGGCTATCTGGGCGGCTGGCAGCAGGCATTGCGTCTGGTAGAAGGAGATAACGCATGACGCTATTACAGTTCGCCGGGCTGCTGGTTGTATACCTGTGCTGTTGTGGTTTTATTCTGACGCTGACCTGGCGTGAGTTTCGTCGCGTGCGTTTTAACTTCAATGTGTTTTTCTCTTTGTTGTTTTTGCTCACCTTTTTCTTCGGCTTTCCGCTCACCTGCATGCTGGTGTTTGGCTTTGATGTTGAGGTGGTACCGCCGGAATACCTGCTGCAGGCGCTGCTCTCAGCGGGAGGATTTTATGCGATTTACTACGTCAGCTATAAAACCCGGCTCAGAGCTCCTCACCGCCCACCGCCACGCCCGGTGTTTACCATCAATCGTATTGAAGCGCATCTGACCTGGGGGCTTCTGGCGCTGGTGGCGCTGGGCACCGTCAGCGTGTTCTTCCTGCACAATGGTTTCCTGTTGTTTAAGCTGCACAGCTACAGCCAGATTTTCTCTGCGGATGTTTCTGGTGTCGCACTGAAACGCTTCTTCTACTTCTTTATCCCGGCCATGCTGGTGATCTACTTCCTGAAACAGGATAAACGCAGCTGGCTGCTTTTCCTGATCAGCACCGTCGCGTTTGGCCTGCTGACCTACATGATCGTGGGTGGAACGCGCGCCAATATTATTATCGCGTTTGCCCTGTTTCTGTTTATTGGCATTATCCGCGGCTGGATCACGTTGTGGATGCTGGTGCTGGCCGGTGTCGGCGGGATTGTCGGCATGTTCTGGCTGGCGCTAAAACGTTACAACCTGGATGTCAGTGGCTCAGAAGCGTTCTATACCTTCCTGTATCTCACCCGCGATACCTTTTCACCCTGGGAGAATCTGGGCCTGCTGCTGCAAAATTACGACAAAATTGATTTTCAGGGACTGGCACCCATCTGGCGTGACTTTTACGTATTTATCCCGAGCTGGTTATGGCACGGGCGGCCTTCCATCGTTCTGAACAGTGCCAACTACTTTACATGGGATGTGCTGGATAACCACTCCGGGCTGGCCATCTCTCCCACGCTCATCGGTTCACTGGTGGTGATGGGGGGGGCGCTGTTTATACCACTGGGGGCAGTAGCCGTCGGGTTAATTATCAAGTGGTTCGACTGGCTGTATGAAAAAGGTCAGCAGGAGCCGAACCGCTATAAAGCCGCCATCCTGCAAAGTTTCTGTTTTGGGGCGGTATTTAACATGATTGTGCTGGCGCGAGAGGGGCTGGATGCTTTTGCCTCCCGCGTGGTGTTCTTCTGTGTGATCTTTGCGTTCTGCGTTGTGCTGGCGAAGTTGCTCTACTGGCTGCTTGATACTGCCGGGCTGGTACGTGCCCGTGCGCCTGCCCGCTCACTGTCGATTCAGCCATAACGCTTGATATGCGTTTTGCTTTAAAGGAATTTCCATGACTGTCTCTGTAGACGTGCCGCACTATCAGATCCGCGGAATCTCGCTGTCAGGCTTTAGTGATATGGCACAATTTGTTGATTACCTTAATCAGCAGGGTGAACTGAAAACCGGCACGCTGGTGGCAATTAACGCAGAGAAGGTGCTGACGGCGGAAGCCGATGCAGCGGTTTATCAGTTGATTGATGCCGCCGAGTATAAATACGCCGATGGCATCAGCATTGTGCGCTCAATCCGTAAAAAGTACCCGCAGGCCAACGTTTCACGCATTGCTGGTGCCGACCTGTGGGAAGCGCTGATGGAACGTGCCGGCCGTGAGGGCACCCCGGTGTTTCTCATCGGTGGGCAACCCGCCGTGCTTGCGCAGACGATGGATAAGCTACGTCGTTTGTGGAATGTGAATATTGTCGGATCTCAGGATGGTTTCTTCACACCGGACCAGCGTGAAGCGCTGTTTACGCGGATCCGGGAAAGTGGGGCTAAACTGGTGACGGTCGCGATGGGGTCACCGCGCCAGGAGATTTTGATGCGGGACTGTAAAGCCCGCTACCCTGATGCACTGTATATGGGAGTGGGGGGTACCTACGACGTATTTACCGGACAGGTGAAACGTGCGCCTAAGATATGGCAGCGAATGGGTCTGGAGTGGCTGTATCGCCTGATTTCACAGCCTACCCGCCTTAAGCGCCAGCTCAGACTGCTGAAATACCTTAAATATCACTGGCGCGGCGATCTTTAATCAGCACGTTTTTTCTGTCAGTGAAGGTCGTTTTGTGCGGTGCATTACGGTGAAAAGGGCGAAAAACGCTGCGACTTTAGACGGAATGCACAAAGCGTAATCAAACGCGTTTATTTGTGCAAAAAGCACTGGACAGTCAGGGCTGTCCTCCGTAGTATGCACATCCGCAACGGCGCTACGCGCCCGTAGCTCAGCTGGATAGAGCGCTGCCCTCCGGAGGCAGAGGTCTCAGGTTCGAATCCTGTCGGGCGCACCATGATTTTTGTGCGCATGAGCGGCGGTGGTAACATTTACCGCGTTAGTTTGTAGTAGAAAGAAGCAGTAAAGAAGTCAGGTATGGTGGCTATAGCTCAGTTGGTAGAGCCCTGGATTGTGATTCCAGTTGTCGTGGGTTCGAGTCCCATTAGCCACCCCAGACTTTTTAGTATCAGGTTTTGTTGTATGCGAAGGTGGCGGAATTGGTAGACGCGCTAGCTTCAGGTGTTAGTGTCTTAACGGACGTGAGGGTTCAAGTCCCTCTCTTCGCACCACAAAATCTAAGCAGTAAAGCAGTATTCGGCGAGTAGCGCAGCTTGGTAGCGCAACTGGTTTGGGACCAGTGGGTCGGAGGTTCGAATCCTCTCTCGCCGACCAATTTAGAAAGCTCTGCTGTTGCGGGGTTTTTGCCTGAAGCCTGAGCGCTTTAAGCGATAAAAATAAAGAAAAGTAGTGGCATTAAAGCAGTATTCGGCGAGTAGCGCAGCTTGGTAGCGCAACTGGTTTGGGACCAGTGGGTCGGAGGTTCGAATCCTCTCTCGCCGACCAATTTAAGAAACCTGCTTGAAAAAGCAGGTTTTTTTTCGTCTGTACGGGGTGACCTGTTGTCTCGCTCACCCCGTATCTGAGCATTACATCCTTCTCATTATACGTTGCTTCACATTTTGCACCTCAGCGCTGAGCGCTTCTCCCGGCGTTTGCAGCAGCAGTTCAGACGTGACGACCTCCGCACCGCAGAAATCGAAGATACCGTGATCAATCTGCGTTCTCATCGCGGCAAAGTAACCGTGGCGGGCGTAAGTACGCATGTCCCCAGCGCCCAGCGCCACCAGATGAACCTTCAGACGCTGTAATTTTTTTACCAGTCCTCCTTCACTGTCTTCATACGCCCAGCCATGGGTAAATACCCGGTCAATCCAGCCTTTGAGCTGAGCAGGCATTGACCACCAGTACACCGGATAAACCAGGATCAGTGTATCGGCACGGTCTATCCTCGCCTGCTCTGCAACGATCTCCTGTGAAACCGGCCCCTGCTGACGGAAGGCCGCAATATCATGCTGCGTAAAACGGGGGTCAAAACCTTCTGCAGCCAGATCGGCAATATCAACATGGCTGCCTGAGGCCGCAATGCCCTCCGCCAGCTGCGCGGCAATATGGTGTGTCAGTGACTGGCGGTCAGGGTGAGAAACAACAATAAGTGTGGGCATCGTCAAGACTCCGGCTTGCAGGTTAAAGAGAGAAACGTTACGCTAATATACTGTTAGTAACTTACCTTTGGTATATAAGCATGTCAATCAGCAATGACTCTTCTCCGCTTCCGCGCCGGCGTTTATCGCGTGAAGCACGCTATCAGCAGCTTATTGATACGGCGTGGCAGCTCATTCGCGATGAGGGAACGGAGGCATTAACCTTGGGCAGGCTGGCGGCACAGTCCGATGTCACCAAGCCGGTGGTCTACGATCACTTCGGCACAAGATCGGGACTGTTTGCGGTGTTATACCAGGAATTCGATGCGCGGCAGAACGCCCTGTTTGATGCGGCCCTGGCAAAAAGTGAAGCGACGCTCTCAGCCAGAGCCGCCGTAATTGCTCAGTCCTACGTGGAGTGCGTTCAGCTTCAGGGGCGGGAGATCCCCGGGGTTATCGCTGCACTGATAGGTTCGCCAGAGCTGGAGAAGATCAAACGGGCTTATGAGGTCGCGTTTATCGAGAAGTGTCGAGGAATATTGTCGCCTTTCAGTGAGGGCGGGGAGCTGACGAATGCCGGGCTCTGGGCGATGCTGGGCGCAGCGGAGTCGTTATCCTATGCCGCCACGCGTGATGAAATTAGCCTCCGGCAGGCGCAGGACGAACTGTATTCGGTGATTATGGCGCTGGTGGAACGCAGTCGGCGAGCGGTATAACACGTTGTCGTTATTCAGAGACACTTAACATGTTGATTAATATAATTTTTTATTAATTCCCGTCAATGTGTCTCCAGCAGGAGACGGATCTCCTGCCCGGGTGTCGGGGTGAGGTAACAGTGATGCAGGCGGCTCACGGCAATGAAAAAAGATTAATCATAAAAAAATTAATGGCATAGCGGTAATTACACCGGTTTGATAGCGTTCTGGCATGCCTTATGCAAGAATATCCCTGTAGATGCTCATTCCACCTCTTATGTTTGCGTAAGCTTCATAAACCTGGGAATGACGCAGAGCCAATTTACGGTACCTGTTGTCCATCCAGCCAATATCGCTAACGTCTTATTGGATTATCGGGCAATACGTTGAGTCAGGTACCACCCGGTTGTCTTAGCCGACCTGAAAATTTACACCTGTCTTATGGCAGGTGTTTTTTTTTGCCCTGATGCCCGTCATCTTTCGCGCTGCAGATGCGTTGGCTGCGCGTGCTCACCCCGGTCACTGACCGGTGTCAGCTCCCGGGGATTCTCGC
>NZ_JACYMO010000017.1 GCF_014838825.1 Erwinia persicina
CAACCTGTACCGGTGTTGAAATGTTCCGTAAGCTGCTGGACGAAGGCCGTGCGGGTGAGAACTGTGGTATCCTGCTGCGCGGCATCAAGCGTGAAGATATCCAGCGTGGCCAGGTACTGGCTAAGCCAGGCTCAATCAAGCCACACACCAAGTTCGAGTCAGAAGTTTATATTCTGTCTAAAGATGAAGGTGGCCGTCATACTCCGTTCTTCAAAGGCTACCGCCCACAGTTCTACTTCCGTACAACTGACGTGACCGGTACCATCGAACTGCCAGAAGGCGTTGAGATGGTGATGCCTGGTGACAACATTCAGATGGTTGTTACCCTGATCCACCCAATCGCGATGGACGACGGTCTGCGTTTCGCAATCCGTGAAGGTGGTCGTACCGTTGGTGCTGGTGTTGTTGCTAAAGTTATCGCTTAATCGCTGATAATATTTGACGCAATGCACATGAAAAGGGCATCATTTGATGCCCTTTTTGCGCGCTGTAACATAGAACCTGACTCATCAGTGATTTTTTCGACCATAATCATTGCTGAGGCAGGCTCTGTAGCACGGCGTTTAAGCCAATAGTTTTCAAGCTACGGCTTGGAATTAAAGGATATGCCGAGTTACGCCTAACAGCATCATTCGGTTCGGTTGCCTCGTCTGACGCGGCAAAAGTGTTTCTGATTTATTGTGGCAGGTTGGTTTATGAGTGCTAATACCGAAGCTCAAGGAAACGGGCGCGGCCTGGAAATATTGAAGTGGTTAGGTGTGGTGGTGCTTCTGGTCGCCGCTGTCGCCGGTAACTCCTATTATCGCGATGTCACATTGCCTCTGCGTGCTCTCGCCGTCGTGGTCCTGATGGCAGCAGCAGCCGGCATTGCCCTGCTGACCACTAAAGGTAAAGCAACGGTGGCATTCGCCCGTGAAGCGCGCACTGAAGTTCGTAAGGTCATCTGGCCGACTCGTCAGGAAACGTTGCACACCACGTTAATCGTTGCCGCGGTCACTGCCGTGATGTCACTGATTTTGTGGGGACTGGATGGAATTCTGGTTCGTCTGGTATCGTTTATCACTGGCCTGAGGTTCTGAGATGTCTGAAGCTCCAAAAAAGCGCTGGTACGTCGTTCAGGCGTTTTCCGGTTTTGAAGGCCGTGTAGCACAGTCGCTGCGCGAGCACATCAAGTTACATAACATGGAAGAGCTGTTTGGCGATGTCATGGTTCCAACCGAAGAAGTGGTTGAGATCCGTGGCGGTCAGCGTCGTAAGAGCGAGCGCAAGTTCTTCCCAGGCTACGTGCTGGTCCAGATGGTGATGAACGATGCCAGCTGGCACCTGGTGCGTAGCGTGCCACGTGTTATGGGCTTCATCGGCGGGACGTCTGACCGCCCGGCGCCGATCAGCGACAAAGAAGTTGACGCGATCATGAACCGCCTGCAGCAGGCTGGTGACAAGCCTCGTCCGAAAACCATGTTTGAGCCTGGCGAAATGGTGCGCGTAAGCGATGGTCCATTTGCTGACTTCAACGGCGTGGTGGAAGAAGTCGACTACGAAAAAAGCCGCCTGAAAGTGTCTGTGTCCATCTTTGGCCGTGCAACACCGGTTGAACTGGACTTCGGTCAGGTTGAAAAAGGGTAACCACCCTTTTTGAAGCCGCCCCGGTGTCGATGCGGGGCGCATAAAAAAGAGACGATCACTGTCATCTAGTGGTTGCGAGAGGCGCGAAATTGCACTACAATTTCGCGCCTTTTGTTTTTATACGCTGTTCTTTCAGCGTGTGAATATTAATCACGGGGAGCTCCTCCAGGAGCGCTATCACCCAATAGAGGAATTATCATGGCTAAGAAAGTACAAGCCTACGTTAAGTTGCAGGTTGCAGCTGGTATGGCGAACCCAAGTCCACCGGTTGGTCCGGCACTGGGCCAGCAGGGCGTTAACATCATGGAATTCTGTAAAGCGTTTAACGCCAAAACAGAATCCCTGGAGAAAGGTCTTCCAACGCCAGTTGTGATCACCGTTTACTCTGACCGTTCTTTCACCTTCGTTACCAAGACCCCTCCTGCAGCAGTACTGCTGAAGAAAGCGGCTGGTATTAAGTCTGGTTCTGGCAAGCCGAACAAAGACAAAGTAGGTAAAGTATCGCGTGCTCAGGTACGTGAAATCGCAGAAACCAAAGCTGCGGACATGACTGGTGCTGACCTGGAAGCGATGACTCGCTCCATCGAAGGTACTGCTCGTTCCATGGGCCTGGTAGTAGAGGACTAAGAAATGGCTAAGCTGACCAAGCGCATGCGCGTGATCCGTGACAAAGTTGATTCAACTAAACAGTATGACATCAACGAAGCTGTTGCTCTGCTGAAGGAACTGGCGACTGCTAAGTTCGTAGAAAGCGTTGACGTAGCGGTGAACCTGGGCATTGATGCTCGTAAATCTGACCAGAACGTTCGCGGTGCAACTGTACTGCCACACGGTACTGGCCGTTCTGTTCGCGTTGCCGTATTTGCCCAGGGCGCAAACGCTGAAGCTGCTAAAGCAGCCGGCGCTGAACTGGTAGGTATGGAAGATCTGGCTGACCAGATCAAAAAAGGCGAAATGAACTTCGACGTTGTTATCGCATCTCCAGATGCAATGCGCGTTGTTGGCCAGCTGGGCCAGGTTCTGGGCCCACGCGGTCTGATGCCAAACCCGAAAGTGGGTACTGTAACCCCTAACGTTGCTGAAGCAGTGAAAAACGCTAAAGCAGGTCAGGTTCGTTATCGTAACGACAAAAACGGTATCATCCATACCACTATCGGTAAGGTTGATTTCGACACAGATAAACTGAAAGAAAACCTGGAATCCCTGCTGGTTGCGCTGAAAAAAGCCAAACCTTCTCAGGCGAAAGGTGTTTTCATCAAGAAAGTTAGCCTGTCCACCACTATGGGCGCAGGCGTTGCAGTTGATCAGGCTGGCCTGAACGCTGCTGCAAGCTAATCTGTGCTTTACGCGGGCGAAAAATTCATCTAGAATCTTACGCCCGTTGCTTTGTAAATATACAAAGCCTCTAATCGCGTCATTCTTGCGACCGATACATCAATGACGCGTTAGACCCTTTTTTAGGTTGGAGCCTGGCCTTATCCAGGCCTCCGTCCAAGACCGCAGGTGTTTCGTAAGAAACTTAATCTCCTGCGTAGACGGTGACAGAACCAAAAGAATATTTTTTATAGTCTTTGCTGGATTCTGCTCACCGTGTTTCAGCGCCTGTCGGTGGTAACACCGTTCAGGTGAAGTGAGTTCCGGGGAAATCCATCCCCGGCCAAAAATCCAGGAGCACAAGCTAATGGCCTTAAATCTTCAAGACAAACAAGCGATTGTTGCTGAAGTCAGCGAAGTAGCCAAAGGCGCGCTGTCTGCGGTAGTTGCGGATTCTCGTGGCGTTACCGTAGACAAAATGACCGAACTGCGTAAAGCAGGACGTGCAGCTGGCGTATACATGCGTGTTGTTCGTAACACCCTGCTGCGTCGCGTCGTTGAAGGTACTCAGTTTGAGTGCCTGAAAGACACGTTAACCGGTCCTACCTTGATTGCATACTCTATGGAACACCCGGGCGCTGCTGCTCGTCTGTTCAAAGATTTCGCGAAAGCGAATGCAAAATTTGAGGTTAAAGCTGCGGCCTTTGAAGGCGAGCTGATCAGTGCGGCTCAGATCGACCGCCTGGCAACTCTGCCTACTTACGATGAAGCAATCGCACGCCTGATGGCAACCATGAAAGAAGCCTCTGCTGGCAAACTGGTTCGCACTCTGGCTGCAGTACGCGATCAGAAAGAAGCAACTGCTGCTTAATAGCTGCAATGCTCTTCTTATCCGTTCATTTGCTAACGTACAAAATTACTTTCTGAATTTAGGAACACGAAATGTCAATCACTAAAGACCAAATCATTGAAGGCGTTGCAGCCCTGTCTGTAATGGAAATCGTTGAACTGATCTCCGCTATGGAAGAGAAATTCGGCGTGTCAGCTGCTGCTGCTGTTGCAGGTCCTGCTGCTGCTGCTGAAGCTGTAGAAGAAAAAACCGAGTTCGACGTTGTACTGAAAGCTATCGGCGCTAACAAAGTTGCCGTGATCAAAGCAGTACGTGGCGCAACTGGTCTGGGCCTGAAAGAAGCTAAAGATCTGGTTGAGTCTGCACCTGCTGCCCTGAAAGAAGGCATCAGCAAAGACGACGCAGAAGCACTGAAGAAAGCACTGGAAGAAGCTGGCGCAGAAGTTGAAGTTAAATAAGCCAACCTTTCAGGTTGCAGCCTAGTCTTTTAGGCTGATGGCTGGTGACTTTTTGGTCACCAGCCTTTTTGCGCTCTACAGCATCAATGATATTTCACACTGTTTAGTCATTGATTAGCTTAATATCTTTCTCTATCGACGACTTAATATACTGCCTTCCTGACTGGGTTCCCTGCTCAGACACCGGCAACGAAATGATTTAAGCGTGATAGAAAGAGGTATTACGAAAAACCTCTGTTTTTCGCACAACACAAAAACAGCGTTGCATGAACTGTCCTCCTGGATGGACAGCGAGGTTCTACATTTCAGCGAGCTGAGGAACCCTATGGTTTACTCCTATACCGAGAAAAAACGTATTCGTAAGGATTTTGGAAAGCGTCCACAAGTTCTGGACATTCCATATCTCCTTTCTATCCAGCTTGACTCGTTCCAGAAGTTCATCGAGCAAGATCCGGAAGGTCAATATGGTCTGGAAGCAGCATTCCGCTCCGTATTTCCAATCCAAAGCTATAGCGGTAATTCTGAGCTGCAGTACGTCAGCTACCGTTTAGGCGAACCCGTCTTTGATGTGAAAGAGTGTCAGATTCGTGGCGTCACGTATTCTGCTCCTCTGCGCGTAAAACTGCGCCTGGTGATCTACGAGCGCGAAGCGCCGGAAGGCACCGTTAAAGACATCAAAGAACAAGAAGTTTACATGGGCGAAATTCCGCTCATGACGGATAACGGTACCTTTGTTATCAACGGTACTGAGCGCGTTATCGTTTCTCAGCTCCACCGTAGTCCTGGTGTCTTCTTCGACAGCGATAAGGGTAAAACCCACTCGTCCGGTAAAGTGCTGTATAACGCACGTATCATCCCTTACCGTGGTTCATGGCTGGACTTCGAGTTTGACCCGAAAGACAACCTGTTCGTCCGTATTGACCGTCGCCGTAAACTGCCAGCGACCATCATTCTGCGCGCGTTGAATTACACCACTGAACAGATCCTTGACCTGTTCTTCGATAAAGTGGTTTACCAGATTCGCGACAACAAGCTGCAGATGGAGCTTATTCCTGAGCGCCTGCGTGGTGAGACTGCTTCATTTGATATTGAAGCGAACGGCACCGTTTACGTCGAAAAAGGCCGCCGTATTACTGCGCGCCATATTCGCCAGCTTGAGAAAGATGCTGTTGCCCACATCGAAGTGCCGGTTGAGTATATTGCCGGTAAAGTGGTCGCTAAAGACTACGTTGATGAGAGCACCGGCGAACTGCTGATCGCAGCGAACATGGAACTGTCACTGGATCTGCTGGCTAAACTCAGCCAGTCCGGTCACAAGCGCATTGAAACCCTGTTCACCAACGATCTGGATCACGGTGCGTACATGTCTGAGACGGTACGTGTCGACCCAACCAGCGATCGCCTGAGCGCGCTGGTTGAGATCTACCGCATGATGCGTCCTGGTGAGCCACCAACGCGTGAAGCGGCTGAAAACCTGTTCGAGAACCTGTTCTTCTCTGAAGACCGCTACGATCTGTCTGCGGTTGGTCGTATGAAGTTCAACCGTTCTCTGCTGCGCGACGAGATCGAAGGTTCCGGTATCCTGAGCAAAGACGACATCATTCAGGTGATGAAGAAGCTCATCGGTATCCGTAACGGTATTGGCGAAGTGGATGATATCGACCACCTCGGCAACCGTCGTATCCGTTCCGTCGGCGAAATGGCTGAAAACCAGTTCCGTGTTGGCCTGGTACGCGTAGAGCGTGCGGTGAAAGAGCGTCTGTCCCTGGGCGATCTGGATACCCTGATGCCACAGGACATGATCAACGCCAAGCCAATTTCTGCGGCAGTGAAAGAGTTCTTCGGCTCCAGCCAGCTTTCACAGTTTATGGACCAGAACAACCCGCTGTCTGAGATCACGCATAAGCGTCGTATCTCTGCACTGGGCCCGGGCGGTCTGACGCGTGAGCGTGCAGGCTTCGAAGTTCGAGACGTACACCCGACGCACTACGGTCGCGTATGTCCAATCGAAACGCCGGAAGGTCCAAACATCGGTCTGATCAACTCCTTGTCTGTGTATGCACAGACCAATGAGTACGGTTTCCTGGAAACCCCATACCGTCGCGTTCGCGAAGGCGTGGTGACCGACGAAATTCATTACCTCTCTGCTATTGAAGAGGGTAACTACGTTATCGCTCAGGCAAACACCAATCTCGACGACGAAGGTCACTTCGTAGACGACTTGGTCACCTGCCGTAGCAAAGGCGAATCGAGCCTCTTCAACCGCGATCAGGTTGACTACATGGACGTTTCCACCCAGCAGGTGGTTTCCGTCGGTGCGTCACTGATCCCGTTCCTGGAGCACGATGACGCCAACCGCGCATTGATGGGTGCAAACATGCAACGTCAGGCGGTTCCTACTCTGCGTGCTGATAAGCCGCTGGTAGGTACCGGTATGGAACGCGCGGTTGCGGTTGACTCCGGTGTTACTGCCGTAGCGAAACGTGGTGGTACCGTTCAGTACGTGGATGCATCCCGTATCGTTATCAAAGTTAACGAAGACGAAATGTATCCGGGCGAAGCCGGTATCGACATTTACAACCTGACCAAATATACCCGTTCTAACCAGAACACCTGCATCAACCAGATGCCTTGCGTGAACCTGGGTGAGCCTATTGAACGTGGTGATGTGCTGGCTGATGGTCCTTCAACAGACCTCGGCGAACTGGCACTGGGTCAGAACATGCGCGTCGCGTTCATGCCGTGGAACGGCTACAACTTCGAAGACTCCATTCTGGTCTCCGAGCGTGTTGTCCAGGAAGATCGCTTCACCACTATCCACATTCAGGAACTGGCGTGTGTGTCTCGTGACACCAAGCTGGGGCCAGAAGAGATCACCGCTGACATCCCTAACGTGGGTGAAGCTGCGCTCTCTAAACTAGATGAGTCCGGTATCGTGTATATCGGTGCGGAAGTGACCGGCGGTGATATTCTGGTTGGTAAGGTGACGCCTAAAGGTGAAACCCAGCTGACGCCAGAAGAGAAACTGCTGCGTGCGATCTTCGGTGAAAAAGCGTCTGATGTGAAAGACTCTTCCCTGCGCGTACCAAACGGTGTGTCAGGGACAATCATCGATGTTCAGGTCTTTACTCGCGATGGCGTAGAAAAAGATAAGCGTGCGCTGGAAATCGAAGAGATGCAGCTGAAGCAGGCGAAGAAAGACCTGTCTGAAGAATTGCAGATCCTCGAAGCCGGCTTGTTCAGCCGTATTAACTACCTGCTGGTTGCTGGCGGTGTTGAAGCGGAAAAACTGGAGAAGCTGCCACGTGAGCGCTGGCTGGAACTGGGCCTGACTGACGAAGAGAAGCAAAATCAGCTGGAACAGCTGGCCGAGCAGTACGACGAGCTGAAGCACGAGTTTGAGAAAAAACTCGAAGCCAAGCGCCGTAAAATCACTCAGGGCGATGACCTGGCACCTGGCGTGCTGAAAATCGTGAAAGTGTATCTGGCCGTTAAACGTCAGATCCAGCCTGGTGACAAAATGGCCGGTCGTCACGGGAACAAAGGTGTTATCTCCAAGATCAACCCGATCGAAGATATGCCATACGATGAGTTCGGTACGCCGGTCGACATCGTACTGAACCCGCTGGGCGTTCCATCACGTATGAACATTGGTCAGATTCTTGAAACCCACCTGGGTATGGCTGCGAAAGGCATTGGCGAGAAAATCAACGCTATGCTTAAGAAGCAGGAAGAAGTGTCCAAGCTGCGTGAATTCATTCAGCGTGCTTACGATCTGGGCAGCGATCTGCGTCAGAAAGTTGACCTGAACACCTTCACCGATGACGAAGTGCTGCGTCTGGCAGAGAACCTGAAAAAAGGTATGCCAATTGCAACACCAGTGTTTGACGGCGCGAAAGAGAGCGAAATCAAAGAGCTGTTACAGCTCGGCGGCCTGCCTTCTTCTGGCCAGATCACCCTGTTTGATGGTCGTACCGGTGAGCAGTTCGAACGTCAGGTAACCGTTGGCTACATGTACATGCTGAAGCTGAACCACCTGGTTGATGACAAAATGCATGCGCGTTCTACCGGTTCTTACAGCCTCGTTACTCAGCAGCCGCTGGGTGGTAAGGCGCAGTTCGGTGGTCAGCGCTTCGGTGAGATGGAAGTGTGGGCACTGGAAGCATACGGTGCCGCGTATACCCTGCAGGAAATGCTGACCGTGAAGTCTGATGACGTTAACGGCCGTACCAAGATGTATAAAAACATTGTTGACGGCAACCATCAGATGGAACCGGGCATGCCGGAATCTTTCAACGTACTGTTGAAAGAGATCCGCTCGCTGGGTATCAACATCGAGCTGGAAGACGAGTAATAACTCGCATCTGCTGTACTGGTTACAGGGCGCCCGGGTCACTCCGGGCGTCTCTGAGAAGTCTCACTCCGACGGGAGCTAATCCGTGAAAGACTTACTTAAGTTTCTGAAAGCGCAAACTAAGACCGAAGAGTTTGATGCGATCAAGATCGCTCTGGCCTCGCCAGATATGATCCGTTCATGGTCTTTTGGTGAAGTTAAAAAGCCAGAAACCATCAACTACCGTACGTTCAAACCTGAGCGTGACGGACTTTTCTGCGCACGTATTTTCGGGCCAGTAAAAGACTATGAGTGCCTGTGCGGTAAGTACAAGCGCTTAAAACATCGCGGTGTGATCTGTGAGAAGTGTGGCGTTGAAGTTACACAGACCAAAGTTCGCCGTGAGCGTATGGGCCACATTGAGCTGGCTTCACCGACTGCGCACATCTGGTTCCTGAAATCGCTGCCTTCGCGCATCGGTTTGCTGCTGGATATGCCACTGCGTGATATCGAACGTGTTCTTTACTTCGAATCTTACGTTGTTGTTGAAGGCGGCATGACCAATCTCGAAAAGCGCCAGATCCTGACTGAAGAGCAGTATCTTGACGCGCTGGAAGAGTTTGGTGACGAATTCGACGCTAAAATGGGTGCGGAAGCGATCCAGGCTCTGTTGAAAAACATGGACCTGGAACAAGAGTGTGAAACTCTGCGTGAAGAGTTGAACGAAACTAACTCCGAAACCAAGCGTAAAAAACTGACCAAGCGCATCAAGCTGCTGGAAGCGTTCGTTCAGTCTGGTAACAAGCCAGAGTGGATGATCCTGACCGTGCTGCCTGTATTGCCACCGGACCTGCGTCCGCTGGTGCCGCTGGACGGCGGTCGTTTTGCTACGTCAGATCTGAACGATCTGTATCGTCGCGTAATCAACCGTAACAACCGTCTGAAGCGCCTGCTGGATCTTGCTGCCCCTGATATCATCGTACGTAACGAAAAACGTATGCTGCAGGAAGCAGTCGATGCGCTGCTGGATAACGGCCGTCGCGGTCGTGCGATCACCGGTTCTAACAAACGTCCTCTGAAATCTTTGGCTGATATGATCAAAGGTAAGCAGGGTCGTTTCCGTCAGAACTTGCTGGGTAAACGTGTCGACTACTCAGGTCGTTCGGTTATCACCGTAGGTCCATACCTGCGTCTGCATCAGTGTGGTCTGCCGAAGAAAATGGCACTGGAGCTGTTCAAACCGTTTATCTACGGCAAGCTGGAACTGCGTGGTCTTGCTACCACCATCAAAGCCGCCAAGAAAATGGTTGAGCGTGAAGAATCCGTCGTCTGGGATATCCTGGATGAAGTGATCCGCGAACACCCGGTCCTGCTGAACCGTGCACCAACACTGCACCGTCTGGGCATCCAGGCGTTTGAGCCCGTGCTGATCGAAGGTAAAGCTATCCAGCTTCACCCGCTGGTCTGTGCGGCCTACAACGCCGACTTCGATGGTGACCAGATGGCTGTTCACGTACCGCTGACGCTGGAAGCCCAGCTGGAAGCGCGTGCGCTGATGATGTCGACCAACAACATCCTGTCACCAGCGAACGGCGAGCCAATCATCGTTCCTTCTCAGGACGTTGTACTGGGTCTGTACTACATGACCCGTGACTGTGTTAACGCCAAAGGCGAAGGCATGGTGCTGACTGGCCCGAAAGAAGCTGAACGCGTTTACCGCGCCGGCCATGCGTCTCTGCACGCTCGCGTTAAGGTGCGTATCACCGAACACGAGAAAAGTGAGCAGGGCGAGTGGGTTGCCAAGACCAGCATCATCGACACTACCATTGGTCGCGCCATCCTGTGGATGATCGTACCAAAAGGTCTGCCTTACTCCATCGTCAACCAGGCGCTGGGTAAGAAAGCGATCTCCAAGATGCTGAACACCTGTTACCGCATCCTGGGCCTGAAACCGACCGTTATCTTTGCTGACCAGACCATGTACACCGGCTTTGCCTATGCGGCACGCTCAGGTGCGTCTGTCGGTATCGACGACATGGTTATCCCAGAGAAGAAAGTGGAAATCATCACCGAAGCGGAAGCGGAAGTGGCTGAAATCCAGCAGCAGTTCCAGTCTGGTCTGGTCACCGCTGGCGAACGCTATAACAAAGTGATCGATATCTGGGCTGCGGCCAACGAACGCGTTGCTAAAGCGATGATGGAAAACCTCTCTACCGAACTCGTGATCAACCGCGATGGTGTGGAAGAGCGTCAGGTTTCCTTCAACAGCATCTTTATGATGGCCGACTCCGGTGCGCGTGGTTCTGCAGCGCAGATTCGTCAGCTGGCCGGTATGCGTGGTCTGATGGCGAAACCCGATGGTTCCATCATCGAAACGCCGATTACTGCAAACTTCCGTGAAGGTCTGAACGTACTCCAGTACTTCATCTCCACGCACGGTGCGCGTAAAGGCCTTGCGGATACCGCACTGAAAACAGCTAACTCCGGTTACCTGACCCGTCGTCTGGTTGACGTCGCGCAGGATCTGGTGGTGACTGAAGATGACTGTGGTACGCACGAAGGCATCATGATGACTCCGGTTATCGAAGGTGGCGACGTGAAAGAGCCACTGCGTGAGCGCGTACTGGGTCGTGTGACCGCAGAAGACGTGATCAAGCCGGGCACTGCTGACATCCTTCTGCCACGTAACACTCTGCTGCACGAACAGCAGTGTGACCTGTTAGAAGAACACTCTGTTGACAGCCTGAAAGTCCGTTCCGTCGTAAGCTGCGAAACTGACTTCGGTGTGTGTGCTCACTGCTACGGTCGCGACCTGGCACGTGGTCACATCATCAACAAAGGTGAGGCCATCGGCGTTATCGCGGCACAGTCCATCGGTGAGCCGGGTACACAGCTGACGATGCGTACGTTCCACATCGGTGGTGCGGCATCGCGTGCGGCTGCTGAATCCAGCATTCAGGTCAAGAACAAAGGTACGTTGAAACTGATCAACGCCAAGTCGGTAACTAACTCCGCTGGCAAGCTGGTGATCACTTCACGTAACGTTGAACTGAAAATGATCGACGAATTTGGTCGTACCAAAGAGAGCTATAAAGTTCCTTACGGTTCTACCATGGCGAAAGGTGACGGCGAGCAGGTTGCAGCGGGCGAGACCGTAGCAAACTGGGATCCACACACCATGCCGGTCATCACCGAAGTGAGCGGTTTCATTCGCTTCACTGACATGATTGACGGCCAGACCATTACCCGCCAGACGGATGACCTGACCGGTCTGTCCTCACTGGTTATCCTCGACAGTGCGGAACGTACTGCGGGTGGTAAAGATCTGCGTCCGGCGCTGAAAATTGTTGATGCGAACGGTAACGACGTAATGATCCCAGGCTCCGATATGCCTGCTCAGTACTTCCTGCCGGGCAAAGCGATTGTGCAGCTGGAAGATGGCATCAAGATCAGTTCGGGTGATACCCTGGCGCGTGTTCCTCAGGAATCAGGCGGTACCAAGGACATCACCGGTGGTCTGCCACGCGTTGCTGACCTGTTCGAAGCCCGTCGTCCGAAAGAGCCGGCTATCCTGGCTGAGATCAGCGGCATTATTTCCTTCGGTAAAGAAACCAAAGGGAAGCGTCGCCTGGTGATCACCCCGATTGACGGTAGCGATCATTACGAAGAGATGATCCCGAAATGGCGTCAGCTGAACGTGTTCGAAGGTGAACGCGTAGAGCGCGGTGACGTGGTTTCCGATGGCCCTGAGTCTCCACATGACATTCTGCGTCTGCGCGGCGTGCATGCGGTGACCCGTTACATCACTAACGAAGTGCAGGAAGTTTACCGTCTGCAAGGCGTTAAGATTAACGATAAGCACATCGAAGTCATCGTTCGTCAGATGCTGCGTAAAGCAACCATCTCCAGCGCAGGAAGTACTGACTTCCTCGACGGTGAGCAGGTTGAGTTCTCACGCGTTAAGATCGCTAACCGCGAACTGGAAGCTAACGGCAAGATCTCTGCAACTTTTGCACGCGATCTGCTGGGTATCACCAAAGCTTCCCTGGCAACCGAGTCGTTCATCTCTGCGGCTTCGTTCCAGGAAACCACGCGCGTGCTGACCGAAGCCGCCGTTGCGGGCAAACGCGACGAACTGCGCGGTCTGAAAGAGAACGTTATCGTTGGCCGTCTGATCCCAGCCGGTACCGGTTACGCGTATCATCAGGATCGTATGCGTCGTAAAGCTGCGGGCGAAGCGCCAGTCGTGCCAGTTGTCACTGCCGATGAAGCCTCTGCCAGCCTGGCTGAACTGCTTAATGCAGGAAACCTGGGCGGTAATGACGATTAATCGTCAACCACCTGTGGCATAATAAAAAACCTCGCTTCGGCGGGGTTTTTTTTCGACTCAACAAAATCACATGGAATAAAAATGCCAAATAATAAGGTTGTGATAGCGCTGGTACTGCTGGGTTTGAGCGCGAGTGTACAGGCAGAAGAGTGGGTGAACGCTCCGGTACAAAAAGTCTTTAAAAGCTGGCAGGTCACCTGCAACAACCTCAATGATTGTGATGTACGCAATACCGACGAGGCGCTGCGTATTATTCTTAAACGCAAGGCCGGGCCAGATGCGCAACCTTCGCTCAGTTTCCAGCAGTGGGGCGATCTGATACCGCAGGGCATCTGGCTGGATGGCAAATCCTGGCATTCCGGTATTGAGATTGCACCCTCAAAAATCAGTGGTGATGACAGCGCGGGCGGAAGCGATAAGCTGGCCGATATCCAGCAGTGGGTGCAGGCGAGTAAAAATGCGTTGACCATCGCCCTTGCCCCCGGTTCTGAAGCCGCCTCACTCAGCGGGCTGAATGCGGCGCTGCTGCTGGTGGATGAACGTCAGGGGCGTCTGGGGAATCAGACAGCACTGCTGAAAGTGGGCAACAACGAGCCTTCGATGGTGCCTGCCCGTCCGGTCCCTGCGGTGATGAACTTCCCGGTGCCAAAGGTGGTGCCCCTCAAAAACCAGGCTGCGCTGATCGACGCGGCCATTGCTGCTAACCATAAACTGCTCGCCAATGAGAGCTGCGAGCCAGATACGGCTGCGCGTGAACGAAGTGAGGCGCTGCCGCTGAATGATAAACAGGCGCTGGTGTTGGTCAACTGTGGGCTGGGAGCCTATCAGTCAGCCAGCCTGTTGTTTGTCAGTTCACGCGATAACCCTGCTGAGGTGACGCAGTTGATGCTGCCCTTACCCGATAAAGATGACCAGGGTAAGCCGCTCGTCATGAGCTGGTTTACGGAAGCCAGCTACGATCCGCAAAGCGGTGAACTCTCCTGGGCCGGGCGTGGACGCGGTATTGCCGACTGCGGGGACAGTGGTGGCTGGAAATATGACGGGAAAGTCTTCCATCTGACACGCTATAACAGCCAGCCGGAGTGCAACGGTGGTGAACCGGGCGACTGGCCATCCCTCTGGGTGACGGCCGGAGCAAAGTAACCCTGTAGCCGGGGGGCGATGGCTTCCCCCTGCTGATCCGCCGCCTGGGCAGCGTTAAAGCGTGCTCAGGCATTTTTTCCGATGAGTTCAGAGAATAATAATGAATAATAACAAGTTAGTGATGGCGTTTATGCTGATGGGTTTAAGTACGGGCGTTCAGGCAGACGAGTGGGTCAATGCGCCGGTACAGAAGGTCTTTAAAAACTGGCAGGTCACCTGTAATAACGTGAATGACTGCGATGTCCGTAACACGGACAAGACGCTGCGTATCATCCTCAAACGTCAGGCGGGTGCGGAGGCACAGCCTTCGCTTAGTTTTCAGCAGTGGGCAGCGTTGAAAGCAGACGGGATCTGGCTGGATGGTCAGGCCTGGTCTTCAGATATCCAGATTGCCACACCGCAGAGCAGTGATGAGCACGTTGTGGGCAGTAGCGATAAGCTGGCGGTGATCCAGGCGTGGGTGACGCAGGCCAAAAATGCGCAGACGATAGCCTTTTCAGCCGGCCCCGAAAGCGCTTCTCTTGAGGGGCTGACCGCCGCGCTGCTGCTGGTGGATGAACGACAGGGACGCCTGGATAATCAGACGGCCTTGCTGAAAGTGGGCAACAAGCCGTCTTCAGCCGTTCTGCCCCGACCTGCACCTGTGGCACTGAACTTCCCGGTGCCTGCCGTGGTGCCTTTGACCGATCCTGCCGCTCTGGTGGATGGAGCCATTGCTGCCAATGGCAAGCTGCTGAATCAACTGCAGTGCCCTCAGGATGAAGATACCCGCGCACGCAGCTATGCCGAACCGCTGAATAACACCCAGGCACTGGTGATGGTCAACTGCGGACCGGGAGACTTCAAAACATTAAACGTTGTGTTCATCAGTGAACGTGATAATCCGAAAGACGCCCGGCGGCTGACGCTGCCGCTGCCGCTGAACGGTGCTGACGGCAAGCCGTTGCAGGAAACGATGTTTGCCCAGGGCGGATATGATTCAGCCGTCGGCCATCTCTATTTCTCCGATCGCGGTAACGAGGCCGCCGAGTGCGGTAATAACGGCGGCTGGATCTATGACGGCAAGACATTTCACCTGGCACGCTTTAAAAATCAGCCTGGCTGCAACGGCGGTCAACCGGCTGATTGGCCCTCTGTCTGGGTGACAGAAGGTAAAGAATAAGCGGAAAACGGGGAGGGTGACAGCCCTTCCCGATCCGTGTTCTCTGGGAAATTTCATATTTTCCGCAGTAAAATCGTGGTTAAACAGGACAGCTGTTATCTTCATGCCGACATTAATCCTAAGGAGTCCGACATGAAGATTGTTAAAGCCCTGCTAATGACCAGCCTGGTCAGTGCTTCTCTGCCTGTACTGGCTGCCGGTGATGAAGGGATGAAGAACCCGCTGAGCGTGCACGTGCTGAACCTGCAGACTGGCGTGCCGACCTCCGGCGTGACGGTTGAACTCGAACAGCAGCAAAAGCAGGGATGGGTAAAACTGGCTTCCGGCGTGACGGACAAAAACGGACGTATCCCGGCGCTCTATCCGGCAGGGAAAACAATGGCGGCGGGTGACTACAAAGTGGTCTTCAAAACCGGTGATTATTACAAACAGCAAAAGCAGCCGACTTTCTTCCCGGAAATCCCGGTGATCTTCCATGTGGAAAACAGCGACAGCCATTATCATATTCCCCTGCTGCTGAGTCAGTACGGCTACTCTACCTACCGCGGTAACTGATCGTCCGTCACAGCATAAAAAAAGGGCAACGCAGTGGAACGTCCGCGTTGCCCTCGGGTGCATCCTTCGACCCAGGCCACATCACTATAAGTTACGCACATCCTCGCAGGTCAGTCCTATATCCTTCAACTGCGCGACACTCAACTGCGACAGGATCCTGCGCGTGCAGGCGCGTATACGCCTTGCCTGCCAGCGATGATAAGGCAGGAGAAAGACTGTTTTAATCAGCGACCAACTCAGGGGCTTCGCTGCTCTGTTCTCTTCAAACTCCATTACTGCCTCCTCATCACCTTGTGTATGCCGACTATTCTGTCGCTAACGGCGCTGATGATACAGATGCAAAAAACATCTTTTATTGACATACAGATTGCGCAATAGTGTGACTGAATGGTGATAAATGGCGCAATCTGTACTGCTTTAGTGAAAAGTAATCGGGAGGGAAGGATACAATGACGCGTTATCAACGGCTGGCAGAGTTACTGGCACAGCGTATCGAACAGGGGCTGTATCAGGCCGGCGAACGGCTTCCGTCCGTGCGTACGCTCAGTAGTGAACACGGCGTCAGCATCAGCACTGTCCAACAGGCGTATTATCTGCTGGAGGAGAAACAGCTGATTACCCCGCAGCCGCGCTCCGGTTATTTTGTCACCCCCCGTAAAGCCGCGCCCCCGCTACCGCCGATCACCCGTCCGGTACAGCGTCCTGTAGAGATTACCCAGTGGGATGCGGTGATGGATCTGCTCAACGCTCGCCTGGATAAAGATATGCTGCAGCTGGGCAGCGGTATGCCCTGTATTGATGCCCCCACCCTCAAGCCATTGTGGAAAATTATCAGCCGTCTGGGCCAGCAACAGGATCCCCGCCTGCTGAGTTATGACAATCTTTATGGCGTGCCGGAGCTTCGCGAACAGGTCGCACGCCTGATGATTGACAGCGGCTGTCAGCTGACGGCAGATGACATTGTGATCACTACGGGCTGCCATGAGGCCCTGTCCGTGTCGATCAGAGCAATCTGTCAGCCGGGCGATATTATTGCCGTCGAGTCCCCGGCTTTTCATGGCACCATGCAAACGCTGCGCGGATTCGGCATCCGCGCAATCGAAATCCCGACGGATTCGGTCACCGGCATCAGTCTGGAAGCCCTGGAGCTGGCGTTTGAGCAGTGGCCGATCAACGCTGTGGTGGTGGTCCCCAACTGCAACAACCCGCTGGGATTCGTGATGCCGGCACAGCGTAAGCAGGCCTTACTGACGCTGGCACAGCGCTTTGATGCCGCCATTATTGAAGATGATGTCTACGGCGAGCTGGCATTTGAGTATCCGCGCCCGATAACCATCAAGTCGCTGGATATGGATGGTCGGGTGCTGCTGTGCAGTTCCTTTTCTAAAACGCTGGCGCCAGGCCTGCGCGTGGGCTGGGTGGCTCCGGGGCGTTATTTTGACCGCGTGTTGCATATGAAATACATCAGCACCGGCTCCACGGTCACGCAGACGCAGATGGCCGTGGCCGCGTTTATCCGTCAGGGCTATTATCAGCCCCATCTGCGGCGAATGCGCAGTGACTATCAGCGCAACTTTGAGATCTTCACGCGGCGGGTTCGCCATCATTTCCCCTGTGGCATCTGCCTGACGCGGCCGCAGGGGGGATTTCTGCTCTGGGTTGAGCTGCCCGAGCCTTTCGATGCGTTGCGGCTCAATCAGGATCTGCGGGCATCCCATATTCAGATCGCTGTCGGCTCCCTGTTCTCCGCATCAGGCAAATACCGCAACTGCCTGCGCCTCAGCTATGCCCAGCCGTTTACCGATAAAACCGATCGCGCCCTGGAAATTCTGGGCGAGGCCGTCGAACGTGCCATGCTGTGCTGTCCAGCGGTGGCGGAGCCCTCCACCCGGGGAGAGACGGGAGAAGGCAGGGTCAGCGAGAAGGAAGGGTACTGACCCTGGCAGATGACCGCATTGTCACCCGCGCTGTCACTATAGCGGGCCAGGCAGCAGTGAAAAGTAGCAATCCTTCAGCCTGCGTAGCGTCTTCCACCTTGTTTAACGGCGTTACCGGCGGCGACAATTTTTTGCGGCAATGCGTCCAGAGCAAGGGAAAACATTAACGCCGGTGGGCAGTGTGTGGTTCCACCAGGTCAAGCAGCTGGCGGGTGGCGGCCCGCCAGTCACTGGCCTGGGTAATAGCACTGACCACGGCAATGCTGCCTACCCCCGTGGCCAGCACCTGCGGTGCGCGATCGAGACTGATACCGCCGATCGCCACGGTGGATACCCCCTGCAACCGCCGCAGATGGCGGGTCAACTCTGCCAGACCCTGTGGCGCAGACGGCATAACTTTTGTCCGGGTGGGAAACACATGCCCCAGGGCTATATAAGAGGGCTGCTCGGCCAGCGCCCTGTCCAGCTCGGCATCATCATGCGTTGACAACCCCAGGCGCAGCCCGGCTGCGTGAATCGCATCCAGGTCAGCAATATCCAGATCCTCCTGACCGAGATGGACACCGTAGGCCTGATGTTTTATCGCCAGCCGCCAGTAGTCATTGATAAACAGGCGCGCCTGATAGCGCTTACCCAGAGCAATAGCATCAATAATCTGCTGTTCGACTTCATGTTCTGCACGGTCTTTCATGCGCAGCTGAAGGGTGCGAACGCCGGCATCCAGCAGGCGGGCAATCCATTCCACCGAGTCCACGACAGGATAAAGGCCTAACTGTGCTGCGGTAGGGGGGAAAGCGCCACGATTCATATTTTTTCCTCTGGTTTCAGGGCGTCGGTGGGATGATAAAGTTCGCCGCCACGTTGGCGAAATGCCCCGGACATCTGTGCCATACCGACCGTGACGGGATGCGCTTCGGCCTCCTGGCGGGCAGCATATTCACGTACTTCTTGGGTGATCTTCATTGAGCAAAATTTGGGGCCACACATCGAGCAGAAATGGGCCACTTTCCCTGACTCCTGCGGCAGGGTTTCATCGTGATATGCCCGGGCGGTATGCGGGTCGAGGGCCAGATTAAACTGATCTTCCCAGCGGAATTCAAAGCGGGCTTTTGACATCGCATTATCACGGATCTGTGCCCCGGGGTGGCCTTTGGCAAGGTCGGCTGCATGGGCAGCGATCTTATAGGTGATCAGCCCCTGCTTCACATCCTCTTTATTCGGCAGGCCGAGATGCTCTTTCGGCGTCACGTAGCACAGCATCGCGCAGCCAAACCAGCCGATCATCGCGGCACCGATACCGGAGGTAAAATGGTCGTAACCTGGAGCAATATCTGTGGTCAGGGGGCCCAGGGTATAAAACGGGGCTTCATGACAGTGTTCGAGCTGTTCTGTCATATTGACGCGGATCATCTGCATCGGGATGTGGCCGGGTCCTTCAATCATCACCTGAACATCATATTCCCAGGCGATTTTGGTCAGCTCGCCCAGCGTGCGCAGTTCGGCAAACTGCGCTTCATCGTTAGCATCCTGGATGGAGCCCGGACGCAGTCCGTCCCCCAGTGACAGTGAGATATCATAGGCCGCGCAGATTTCACAGATATCGCGAAAATGCTGATAGAGGAAGCTCTCCTGGTGGTGTGACAGGCACCATTTTGCCATGATGGATCCACCGCGCGAGACGATGCCGGTCAGGCGTTTTGCCGTCATGGGCACGTAGCGCAGCAGGACGCCAGCATGGATTGTAAAGTAATCGACCCCTTGTTCAGCCTGTTCCAACAGGGTATCGCGGAAGATAGCCCAGCTCAGATCCTCCGCCACGCCGTTCACCTTTTCCAGCGCCTGGTAAATGGGCACCGTGCCAATGGGAACCGGGCTGTTGCGCAGGATCCACTCGCGGGTTTCATGTATATAGCGGCCGGTAGACAGATCCATGACCGTATCGGCCCCCCAGCGAACCGACCACACCAGTTTTTCCACTTCCTCCTCAATAGAAGAGCTGACCGCAGAGTTACCGATATTGGCGTTTACCTTCACCAGAAAGTTTCGGCCAATAATCATCGGCTCTGATTCCGGGTGATTAATATTGGCCGGGATAATGGCACGTCCGCTGGCAACCTCCTGACGGACAAACTCGGGGGTAATAGTGTCGGGCAGATGCGCGCCGAAGCTGTGCCCGGGATGCTGCTGCAGCAGCACTTCACTGCGGATCCGCTCCCGGCCCATATTTTCACGCAGGGCGATATACTCCATTTCCGGCGTCACTATGCCCTGGCGGGCATAGTGCATCTGGGTCACACAGCGACCCGGTAGTGCACGGCGTGGACGGGGCAGATGCTCAAAGCGGAGATGATCCAGTCCTTCGTCGGCCAGGCGTTGCTGCGTAAATGTCGAACTGACCTCACTGACCAGCCCGGTATCACTGCGCTGAAAGATCCAGTTGCTGCGTAATTTTTGCAGGCCGGCATGAACATTAATGGTGGCGTCCGGATCGCCGTAAGGGCCCGCCGTATCGTACACCGGCACCGGCTCATTTTCCTCCAGCAGCGGGCGATCGTGACTTCCGCCTACGGTGGTTGGACTGAGTTGTATTTCACGCATCGGTACGCGGATATCCGGCTGCGAGCCGGTCAGGTAGATCCGTTTTGAATGGGGAAAAGCGGTACCGCGCAGGGAATCAATAAACTGTTGTGCTTCCGCCCGCTGTTGGCGACGACGGTTTTTTTTCTCTGTTACAGGTTTTTCAGGGGTAGACATAGCAATTTCCTGATAATAAACGGGAAGTTTGCTTGCCTGGAGGCGGGAGTAATAAGAACGTCGTGAGAGAAATCGTTTCACAGCGTTTTAGCATTTACTCTTGTTCCCTTCGCAGGTACTAACCTGATCAGGTTCCGCGGATCCCGAATTAACGGTCTCAGCCCCTAAGGGCACTCCGACAAGAAGAATAGTGTATTTTAAGCGGCCTTGTTTGCCATCCTGCGCCCGGGATGCTCACATACCCTAAGGTACGCACGCCGTCCGGACGACGCTTAAACCACAAAATGAATTCTGAAAGGGCAAGGCATGCCTTACCCTGACAGCCCATTCAGCATAATGGGGCTTTAAGGAAACGACAAGAAGTTTAGAGGGCAGCCGCTGTCAGGCCGGACGCGCAAGCGTACAGGCGTTAGCCGCTTCCTGATTTTCCGCATTTTTTTCCAGTGCCAGCTTGATGAACTTATCCTCCAGAGTAAAACGCGCCTCCAGCGCTTCACCGACAACCGACAGGGCATGCTGGAATTCGCGATAATTATCATGATCGATAGCGGTTTCCAGATGGGAATCATAAACCTGCATGATCAGGTCGGTATTCGCCTTTAGGGAGGGGTAGATAAGCGCTGCTTTTGCCAGCTGCTCTGTACCTTCCAGCTCTTTGATAAAGCGTTCATAAACGGTGAAGTGGCCCGTAGAAAGATAATCCACCAGATTCTGGCAGAACAGATCCAGCGCGTTTTCATCGAGCGTCGTCAGCGTTTCCTTGTTAGGCTTAATGCCAGCCATTTGATAATAGGTAACCAGCAACTGCTTACGTGAGCGCAGACAAAAGTCTACCAGTTCACTGCACCCGCCAACGCGCGCGGTGAGGACTTCCAACTGGTTAAGCATGTTCAACTCCGTGAGTGTTATATTTTAACGTCTGACCTCAATCCAGTCTTTAAGCTGAGGATGATGAGCAAAATGATGGAACAGGAAATTTTAAGCGTAGACGCTGGCTGGTGGATTGTCAGCCACGAACATAAAATTTGGTTACCAAAAGGTGAACTTCCTCAAGGTAATGCGGGTTTACTGGGTCTGGCAGGATCGCGGGGATCGCCAATTGGAGAGTGGCAGGGGGAAACGGTATGGTTGATCCGCGATACCCGGCCTCACGAAATGGGATCGTTACGGCAGTTGATCGATCAGGACAGCGGCCTGTTCCAGCTGGTCGGACGCGGCATCCAGCTGGCTGAATTTTACCGTTCTCACCAGTGGTGCGGTTACTGTGGCCATGAGATGCACCACAGTAAAACAGAGTGGGCCTGTCTGTGCAGCCACTGTCGCCAGCGTTACTACCCGCAAATCGCCCCCTGTATCATTGTGGCTATCCGCCGTGGTGAGGAAATATTGCTGGCGCAGCACACCCGACACCGCAACGGTATTTTCACGGTACTGGCCGGTTTTGTGGAAGTGGGCGAAACCCTTGAGCAGACGGTGGCACGCGAAGTGATGGAAGAGAGTGGGATCACGGTGAAGAATTTACGTTACGTCTCTTCACAGCCCTGGCCTTTCCCACAGTCACTGATGATGGCGTTTATGGCTGACTATGACGCTGGCGATATCCATATCGATCCAAAAGAGCTGATCTCCGCTGGCTGGTATCGCTTTGATGCGCTGCCACCGCTGCCCCCGGCTGGCACTGTCGCCCGTCGGCTGATTGAAGATACCGTTGCATTGTGTCGCACAGAGGCGGAATAATTCCGACAATAATATTGTCGTTGCCATAATATTTTTATATTTGCGATATATTCTCCTGGTTAAATGCGTAAAGGACCAGGAGAGAATGGTTTACTGTAAAAAATGACCGGCGTATCTGGCTTTATCTCTTCGATAATTTCAAATATCATCCTGTGCGGTAAACAAGTTATAGAATCCGTTATTGAATGAGATTTTATTAACGCCGGATTACGCCTGCACTATATTACCCATGGCATCAGTTTAACGGAATTTATGTGTTATCTTTTTTTACAGATCACGCTTTTTTGTGTAAAAAAATCAGCTAAATTCTATTCCGGACTGATTCATCAGGGGGCATGACTGAACCAGGGAAAGGTGTTTTCGCATATGGCAAATCAAGATAATGTCTGAAACAAAAAAACAAGGTTGTCTGTGGGGCGTCTGGCTCTGCTGGGGTATGAGCATTATTGCCTTTCTGCTTTCGACAAGGACGGTCTTATTGCTCTCTTTGGCTGGCATGGCGTGTTTCAGCCTGCTGCTAATAATTTCGAGTCTGTATACAAAAAGGATGATGACAAACGTGTTTAATTTCAACAGGAAAGAAGAAGAACGAGCCACTGAAAAATTGCCTTCACCCGCCAAAGCAGAACCCAGTACCCTTTTGCCTTCTTCTTTAAACGACGATAACAGTACGAAAGAAACCGTTATCTCTATCGGGACGGTATTACGCGGCGAAATTACTAATGAAAATAATATTACTATTAATGGCGTTGTTGAAGGCGATCTGACCAGCCAGAAAAGTACACAAATAGGAAAAGAGGGAAAGGTTATCGGCAAGATAAAATCCCTGAAGCTGGTGGTTAACGGGCTGCTTAAGGGAAGCTGTTATGCCAGAACGGTGATTATTATGTCGCGTGGCCGTATTGAAGGTGAAGTATACGCGAGCGAGTTTTCCATTGAAAAAGGCGGGGTGTTTATCGGTAACTCTCACCAGATTGAGGAGCCGCAGGCGCAGTCAGAGAAAAAAGATAAAAAACCGCTGGTCGCTAGCGGCCAGCGCGCCCCGGTTCTCACCGCCGTCGATCAAAAAGCTGATAAAACCCCCCCTGGCAATGAGAAAAAATAAGCCATACTGGCCTTATGATTGTTTCTGCCCCTGATCCTGACTGTTCCCGCCGAGCCGGGGTTGTACGCGTCGCCGCTCAATTTTTTGAGCGGTCGATCATCGTCAATTCCAATAAATGTTACACTGGCAGTCTGTATGGTGAGAGAGTCTCGTGATGAATGAACTGAAGAACGATCGATATCTGCGCGCGCTGCTGCGTCAGCCCGTTGATGTTACCCCGGTATGGATGATGCGTCAGGCCGGGCGTTATCTGCCGGAATACAAGGCTACCCGTGCGGTCGCCGGTGACTTCATGTCGCTGTGCAAAAATGCTGAACTGGCCTGTGAAGTCACGCTGCAGCCCCTGCGGCGCTATGCGCTGGATGCGGCGATCCTGTTCTCCGATATTCTGACCATTCCCGACGCAATGGGGCTTGGCCTGTATTTCGAAGCCGGTGAAGGCCCACGTTTTTCTTCGCCGGTGACCTGTCGTGCTGATGTTGAAAAGCTGCCTATCCCGGATCCGGAGCAGGAACTGGGTTACGTGATGAACGCCGTGCGCACCATCCGTAAAAATCTTAACGGCGACGTTCCGCTGATCGGCTTCTCCGGCAGTCCGTGGACGCTCGCTACCTATATGGTCGAAGGCGGCAGCAGTAAGGCCTTTACTAAACTGAAAAAGATGATGTATGCCGACCCGCAGACGCTGCATCTGATGCTGGACAAGCTGGCTGACAGCGTAACGCTGTACCTCAACGCACAGATCCGGGCGGGTGCGCAGTCGGTAATGATATTCGACACCTGGGGTGGCGTGCTGACCGGACGCGATTATCTGGAGTTCTCTTTGCATTACATGCACAAAATCGTTGACGGCCTGCTGCATGAAAATGAAGGACGTCGCGTACCGGTCACGCTGTTCACGAAAGGCGGCGGACAGTGGCTGGAAGCGATGGCTGCCACCGGCTGTGACGCGCTGGGTCTTGACTGGACGACGGATATTGCCGACGCCCGTCGCCGGGTTGGTCACAAAGTTGCGCTGCAGGGCAATATGGATCCGTCGATGCTCTACGCTGCACCGGCGCGTATTGAGCAGGAAGTCGCGGGGATCCTGGAAGGCTTTGGTCAGGGCGAGGGACACGTCTTTAACCTCGGCCACGGTATTCATCAGGATGTCCCACCCGAAAATGCAGGCGTATTTGTCGAAGCGGTACATAAGCTGTCCCGCCCTTACCACAGAGGATAAATCAGACAGGGGGAAGAGATGGAAATAGCGGATTTACGCGAACAGCAGCTCCGGCGCGCAGCAGAAGTCAGCTGTCAGGATGATTTTGAGGTGATGCCTCCCCGCCTGATAGGCGGTGCGGATGTCGGGTTTGAACAGGGCGGTGAAGTGACCCGTGCCGCGCTGGTCATCCTCGAATACCCCTCTCTGAAAATGGTTGAGTATCAGGTGGCCCGCATCGCCACTACGATGCCCTATATCCCCGGTTTCCTGTCATTCCGTGAGACACCCGCTCTGGAGGCTGCGTGGCAGCAGCTGGAGCACCATCCTGACCTGCTGCTGGTTGATGGCCACGGCGTGGCGCATCCGCGTCGTCTTGGCGTGGCCAGTCATTTTGGCCTGCTGGTGGACGTGCCAACGATTGGCGTGGCGAAAAAACGCCTCTGTGGCAAGTTTGAACCGCCAGGGGCCGAACCTGGCAGCTGTGAGGCGCTCAGCGATAAAGGAGAACTGCTGGGCTGGGTGCTGCGCAGTAAGGCACGCTGTAACCCATTGTTTATCTCTCCGGGCCACCGCGTCAGCCACGGCACCGCCCTTGAATGGGTACAGCGCTGCCTGAAGGGGTATCGTCTGCCCGAGCCTACGCGCTGGGCTGATGCGGTGGCCTCGCGCCGCACTGCTTTTACCGGGCTGCAGCTGGGTTAACCGTGCCGCTCAGTGGCTTTTCAGGTACACTGCGGCAAGCGCATTAATTCTGAGATCCCGATATGTTACGTAACCCGATTCATCTGCGGCTGGAAAAGCTGGAAAGCTGGCAGCACGTTACTTTTATGGCCTGCCTCTGCGAACGCATGGCACCCAACTACCGCGAGTTTTGCCAGCAGACAGGGTTTGGAGACGGCCAGCTGTATCGCCGTATTCTCGATCTGTTATGGGAAACGCTGGTGGTGAAAGATGCAAAAGTGAATTTTGACAGCCAGCTTGAAAAGCTGGAAGAAGCGATCCCTTCTGCAGACGATTACGATCTGTATGGTGTATACCCGGCGATCGATGCGTGCGTCGCGCTGAGCGAACTGCTGCATTCCCGCCTTAGCGGTGAAACACTGACCCATGCGATTGCCGTTAGCGAAACTTCCATCACCACGGTGGCGATGCTGGAAATGACCCAGGCCGGTCGCGAAATGACCGAAGAAGAGCTAAAAGTGAATCCCGCCGTTGAAGAGGAATGGGACATCCAGTGGGAGATATTCCGCCTGCTTGCAGCCTGCGAGGACAGGGACCTGGAACTGATAAAAGGACTGCGATCTGACCTGCGTGAATCCGGTATTAGTAATATCGGTATAAATTTTCAGCAGTAAGGCGACAAAACGTGACTTCAGGCCTGATTTGTAGCGCCTTTGGGCTTCACATTCGCCCCCAGTCTGGTCTACATTTGGGGGGCTGAAAAATGTGGCTATCGGTGCGTGTATGCAGGAGAGTGCCAGAAACTGGTTTTTCCCTCGCACTTGATGCTTAGCAAGCGATAAATACACTGTAAGGATAACTTATGAACAAGACTCAACTGATTGATGTAATTGCGGACAAAGCGGACCTGTCAAAGACCCAGGCTAAAGCTGCTCTGGAATCCACCCTGGCTGCGATTACTGAGTCTCTGAAAGAAGGTGATGCTGTACAACTGGTTGGTTTTGGTACCTTTAAAGTTAACCACCGTGCTGAGCGTACTGGCCGCAACCCGCAGACTGGCAAAGAAATCAAAATTGCTGCTGCAAACGTACCGGCATTTGTTTCTGGTAAAGCACTGAAAGACGCTGTTAAGTAATCGTCTGAAGTGAAGAGTTTAAACAGGGGGGCGTTATGCCCCTTTTGTTTAAACGACCTTCGCGCAGAGATGATGCTTTTTGTCCCGCAATCCTTTTCCCTTCCGTCCTTTCCCCTTAACGGTTTCTCGCGCTTGCCGCGCGTTGTGATACTCTTTTCTTCATGAAACTTTCCTTTTTTGCCCGAACGCTCTCTCTTGCCACCCTGATCCTGCTGGCAGGCTGCAGTTCGCACTCCGACCTGCCGGACTTTACCGCCAGCGGCTATCTTGCCGATCGCGGTGCGGTGCGTATCTGGCGCAAAAATCACGATCAGCAGGTTGCTCACCTGATGACGGTCTATACCCCGTTTAACGGAGCTGCGCCCGAGACGACCGACTACCTCTGGCAGCACGACAGGCTGCTTTCAGTAGAGCGCCATGTCACAGGGGATAAACCGGATGATGTCACCCTGCGTTTCGACCAGAACGGTGGTCTGAGCTTTATGCAGCGGCAGCTGGCGGGCCGGCGTGAGGCGCTGACGGCTGATGAGGTGGCACTGTATCGCTTTGACGCGCAGCGCATGCTGAAAATCAGTGACGATTTGCTGTCGGGTAGCGTGCTGCTCAGGCAGGGCAGGTGGCAGCAGGGGGGCACCGTCAGCACCTGTGAGGGCAAAAGGGTGCAGCCTGCGCTTGAAAGCGTGGAGTTAAGCCAGATTGCGCGTCAGCAGCGGGAGACGACAGGCCCGGTCAGTATTGCCTGGCTGGAGGCCCCGGAAGGAACTCAGCTATTGCTGGTGACCGCCAGCGATCTCTGCAAGACAGAACCGAAAGAACAGGATTTTTAACCTAAAAAAAAGGGCGATCAACGATCGCCCCTGATGCTGTCCTGCGCCGGGCGGATAAAACCGCCGCCCGGGGAGACTATTTACGATCTATAGCGCGGTAACCGATATCGTTACGGCAGAAGCTGCCCTTCCATGAGATTGGTCTGGCCAGTTCATAGGCACGTTTTTGCGCAGCGGCAACATCGTCACCCAGCGCTGTGACGCAGAGTACGCGCCCTCCGTTAGTGACCACCAGGTCGTCCTGCAGCGTGGTTCCGGCATGGAACACCTTGCCGTCCGCCACTTCTTCCAGCGGCAGTCCGTGGATTTGCTCGCCGTTGACGTAATCCCCCGGGTAGCCGCCTGCGGCCAGAACCACACCCAGCGACGGACGTGGGTCCCAGACAGAATCCTTTTCGTCCAGCCTGCCGTCAACGGCGGCCAGGCAGAGCTCGACCAGATCCGACTGCAGACGCAGCATGATCGGCTGGGTTTCAGGATCGCCAAAGCGGCAGTTGAATTCGATCACTTTGGGCTGACCACTTTTGTCGATCATCAGACCCGCATACAGGAACCCGGTGTAGACATTGCCCTCACCGGCCATACCGCGCACGGTCGGCCAGATCACTTCATCCATCACACGCTGGTGGATCGCATCGGTGACCACCGGAGCCGGGGAGTAAGCCCCCATCCCGCCGGTATTCGGGCCGGTATCACCATCGCCGACGCGTTTGTGGTCCTGGCTGGTGGCCATCGGCAGCACGTTCTCACCGTCGACCATCACGATGAAGCTGGCTTCTTCACCGTCGAGGAACTCTTCCACCACGATACGATGTCCCGCATCGCCAAAGGCGTTACCAGCCAGCATATCCTGAATGGCGTCTTCGGCTTCCTGCAGCGTCATGGCTACAATGACCCCTTTACCTGCCGCCAGCCCATCGGCCTTAATGACGATCGGGGCACCTCTTTCACGCACATACGCCAGAGCCGGTTCAACCTCGGTAAAGTTCTGGTATTCGCCGGTAGGAATTTTATGCCGCGCCAGGAAGTCTTTGGTAAAGGCTTTTGAACCCTCCAGCTGTGCAGCCGCCTGAGTCGGGCCAAAGATCTTCAGACCTGCCGCGCGGAAAGCATCTACCACGCCGATGACCAGCGGGGCTTCCGGGCCGACGATGGTCAGATCGATTTTCTCATCGCGGGCGAAGGCCAGCAGGGCAGGGATATCCGTTGGGCCGATGGCCACATTCTGCAGTGCAGGCTCCAGGGCCGTACCGGCGTTACCCGGTGCAACAAAGACGGTCTCAGCCAGCGGGGACTGCGCGGCCTTCCAGGCCAGCGCGTGTTCACGGCCGCCATTACCAATCACTAAAATTTTCATCAGAGGCTCCGTTATTAATGGCGGAAGTGGCGCATGTCGGTGAAGATCATTGCAATACCGTGTTCGTCAGCGGCGGCAATCACTTCCTCGTCACGAATGGAACCACCCGGCTGGATCACACAGGTGATGCCGACAGCGGCGGCGGCATCGATACCGTCGCGGAACGGGAAGAAGGCATCAGAGGCCATGGCAGAGCCTTTCACTTCCAGGCCTTCATCGGCAGCTTTGATACCGGCGATTTTAGCGGAGTACACGCGGCTCATCTGGCCGGCACCTATGCCGATGGTCATACTGTCACGCGCATACACGATGGCATTTGACTTCACAAACTTCGCTACCTTCCAGCAGAACAGGGCATCACGCAGTTCCTGTGCGGTTGGCTGGCGCTGGCTGACCACGCGCAGGTGGCTTTCATTCACCATCCCGAGGTCACGATCCTGTACCAGCAGGCCGCCGTTAACACGCTTGAAGTCCAGACCGGTTTGACGCTGCTGCCACTGACCACAGGTCAGTACCCGCACGTTCTGTTTGCTGGCGGTGATCTTCAGGGCGGCTTCAGTCGCCGAGGGGGCAATGATCACTTCAACAAACTGGCGGCTGACAATCGCCTGCGCGGTGGCTTCATCCAGCTCACGGTTAAAAGCAATGATGCCGCCGAAGGCTGACGTTGGATCCGTTTTATATGCACGTTCGTAAGCTGCCAGAATCGACTCTCCCACCGCCACGCCGCACGGGTTAGCGTGCTTAACGATAACGCAGGCGGGCTGGTCGAACTCTTTCACACACTCCAGTGCTGCGTCGGTATCCGCAATGTTGTTATAAGAGAGCGCTTTGCCCTGTACTTGCTGTGCCGTCGCGACTGAGGCCTCTGCCACATTTTCTTCTATATAGAAAGCGGCATCCTGGTGGCTGTTCTCACCGTAACGCATATCCTGCTTCTTGATGAAGTTCAGGTTAAGGGTGCGCGGGAAGCGGCCGGAAGGTGCCTGGGTTTCACCGTGATAGGCCGGAACCAGGCTACCGAAGTAGTTGGCAATCATACTGTCGTAGGCGGCGGTGTGTTCGAACGCCTTAATGGCCAGGTCGAAACGGGTGGCCAGCGTCAGTGAATTATCGTTGGCGTCCAGTTCCGCAATAATAGTCTGGTAGTCACTGCTCTTCACCACAATTGCCACGTCTTTATGGTTCTTGGCAGCGGACCGGACCATTGTCGGGCCACCGATATCAATGTTTTCAACCGCGTCTTCCAGTGAGCAGCCTTCACGGGCAACGGTCTGGGCGAAGGGATAGAGGTTAACCACAACCATATCAATCGGAGAGATGTTGTGCCCGGCCATAATGGCATCATCCTGACCGCGACGTCCTAAAATGCCACCATGCACTTTCGGGTGCAGCGTTTTAACGCGTCCATCCATCATTTCCGGGAAACCGGTGTAGTCAGAGACTTCAGTGACGGGCAGACCGGCGTCTGCCAGCAGGCGTGCGGTACCGCCGGTGGAGAGCAGCTCGACGCCACGCTGGGAAAGCGCCTGAGCGAATTCGAGGATACCGGCTTTGTCAGACACGCTGAGTAGCGCGCGGCGTACAGGACGATGTTGTTGCATGGTGGTTTTATCCCTTGGCTTTGGATCGCATATAAAGAGCGTTATAGGAAGCTTAGACATTCTCTTCTTCCTTATAAGAAGAAAGAAGCGCGATTAAGGTTCATGTAACGCCCCTGAAGGGGCTTCCATTATGCGCGGGCATTGTAGCGAAAACGATTGCGCGATGCTCGTCAAAATTCGCCTCATGCACGGATTGTGGATAAGTTTGTGCATAAGCAGGTATAAAGCGGGGTTTTGCTGGGGATTGCAGCGAACAGTCAAATTATCGCAAATTAGCCCTTGTCACCCGTCCAGAACTCCCTATAATGCGCAACCACTGAGACGGCACAACGGCTTACAGGCCAGCGGCTCAGGAGGT
>NZ_JACYMO010000018.1 GCF_014838825.1 Erwinia persicina
GCAAAAGCCAGCTGAATCTCGGCCATCTGGTCGACGGCGAAAAACAGCGGCGCGGCGAGGGCTTTGAGCTCAGAACCGACAGCTGGGGGGCGATACGGGCGCAGAAAGGGATATTTATCAGCGCGGACGGGCAGGCTAAGGCGCAGGGCCTACAGCGAGAAATGCAGCCGGCGGTGAGCAATCTGGGTGACGCCCGGGAGCAGATGACATCCATTTCCGGTGACGCGCAGAAGGCGACCGCGAACCCGGCCGATCTCCAGGCGCAAATCACACTGCTGGAACAGCAGCTGACGGAGCTCAAAAAGTCGGTGCTGCTGCTCAGCGCGCCGGAGGGGATGGCGCTGACCAGCGGACAACATCTGCAGGTGTCTGCCGGGCAGAACCTGATTGCCACGGCCGGTAAAAATGCCGACGTCAGCGTGGTGAAAAACCTGTTCATCGGGGTGGGCAATGCCCTGAGCGTGTTTGTTCGTAAGCTGGGGAGCAAGCTCATCGCGAACCAGGGGCCGGTGCAGGTACAGGCGCAGAACGACCTGATGGAATTGCTGGCACGTAAAGAAATCAGCATTGTCAGCACGGAGGATGAAATCAAAATCATCGCGAAGAAGAAGCTGACTCTGAATGGTGGTGGGAGCTATATCAGGATTGATGCAAGTGCGATTGAATCTGCTACTGCAGGTGAATATCGTACGAAAGCAGGACATTATGGGCGTAAGGCAAGCGCATCAGAAAAGGTCACGCTGCCTGTCTTTCCTGTAATGGAACCTGGCGAACAAAGCTTACGTTTTGCTTTCCCTGGTGCCGATAGTGTCAGCCAAAGTATGGACTGGATGACAAATCAGCCATACAACATTACTGACAGCAATGGGAAAATCCTGTCGACCGGCACGGTAGACAGTTCAGGTCGCTTCCCGAAAATAGTGCTTCCTGAAAGTGATACATTAAACTTAATCATTGGGCGAGAAACCTGGAGTAAAGAGGAGCTTTCTGTTTTATCAACTGAAGACGACAGTATGGAATATTTTGAGGATGAAGCACCTGATGCCGATCTTTATTTAAGTGAAATGGACTCTGAAGACGATAGAACATCAGCATTGACTGAGTCAATGATTGCAACTTTATTAAATTCAACAAAGGTTAGTTGATAATGTTAAGTATGCTTATGAAACTTACGTTGAGTGTAGCTATCTTATTTTATAACTTCGGTGTATATGCTGCATGTCTGAAAGAGGGTGATAAGATTGTACTCTCAGGAGTAATGAAAGAAGAGTTGTTTTACGGCCCTCCAAATTGGGGGGAAGATAAGGAACATGACGAAAAATTACTCTACTGGATCCTGCATTTAAATAGTCCGTTAAAGTGCGTAGTTGATGCTAATACTGAGCAAAAAGGTTGGGATAGCAATGTTCAGCTCATTGTTAGCGGTGACAATTATAAAAATAAACGCAATTTACTTAATCACCATGTCACTGTAGATGGAAAAGTTATGCTTGCTGTCACAGGCTATCATATGACATCAGTTTTACTAAACGACACCAGCTTTAAACCAACGGAAAAAAATAAAAAGGATGATCTATGAGATTTGTAAAAGCGACATACCATCTTGAAACCAAGACGGTTGAATACGAATCTGGTGATGGGACTCGTTTGCTAAAAACTGCAGGGACATTAAACTGGAGATTTAACAATCCCGGGAATATTATGGCATTGCCTGATGCAAGTAAGCAAAAAGGGCGGATAGGTGCCGGGACTGTATATAATCCGAAAGAAAATACATTTGCGATTTTTTCCAGCATTGAAGCTGGGGAGCGTGAAAAATGTGCATTATTGAAGCGAAAATATCGAAATAACACCATATCTGAGATGATGTCGCAGTATGCTCCTGAAACCGCAGGCAATGACCCCGTAGCTTATTCCAATTTTATAATCTCAGAGAGTGGCGTTGCAAAAGATAAAAAAATATCTGACTTGGATGATAATGAATTCGGCAAAGTTGTGGATGCAATCAGTAAAAAAGAAGGTGGCTTGAAGCCCGGTACTGAAAAATGGGTGTATGTGACAAACTTGACGGTTTCAGACGGCTCCCGACCAGTTGCTGATGTGCCATTTAAAGTGACACTAGGAAGTACTAGCTACGAGTGGAAAACAGATGCTTACGGCAAGCTCAAGACAATCATCCATACGAAACAAGGAATGGCTATTGTCGTCAAATATACTAATTCCGCTGGAAAAGAGGATGTTGTTTATTCAGCAGTTGCTGGGGATGAAACGAAGAATATACTGCTCACGCGAAATTTTTCTCAATTCTCTGCAAAAACACTTGCCGAGACCCCCAAAGTGCCACGTGAGAAGAGCGCTCAGAAGCCGATAGAGTATATAGTCATGTCAGGAGATTCTCTATCGAAAATTGCCGAGCGTTATAAGACAAGTTCTGATGAAATTGCCAAAAACAATAATATAAAAGATGTGAGTAAGATCTTCCCAGGTCAACACTTGACGATTTATGGTGCCAATACTAATAGCCCCTCAATCTATATCGTTGTACCTGGTGACACGTTGGCGAAGATCGCAGAAAAAAATGGTGCAAATGTTGACGATATTGCACAGCAGAATAATATATCAGACCCTAATAAAATATATCCGGGGCAATCAATTTCTATAAGCAAAAATGGTAGCAATACTGCGGGCGAGTCCGGAAAATCAGCAGTTAATCCTCCAACCTCAAAAGCAGTGGGTAAAAAACCACTGCAAAATAAAGAAGTAAATGCCAATAAAAAAACGCTTGAATCGGTTGGAGGGAAAAATTCTGGCAATCCGATTGCGTTACTTCCACACGACCAGAGAGAGGCTCCATGGATGAATATCGCACTGAGTGAGGCAAAGAAATGGCATGGGACTAAGGAAGGCCATATTACTAGCAATTACCATGCATTAATAGGTCATGGGTGGATAAAAAATCTTGTTGGGACATTAAATGCTTGGTGTTCGTCTTTTGTAAATTATTCTTTTCAAGAAAGTGGGTATCATAAAACAGCCCCAGATCCATATCGCGCTATTTCTTTTTTTAGAGATAGTACTAATTTTTTTGAGATCAAAAAACCTATCTATGGATGTGCCGCATCATCAGGACATCACGCAACCTTTGTGTATGGAAAATCAAAATCTGGGGCATTAATTTGCTTGGGAGGAAATCAGAGCGATACAATAAAATTCTCCCCCTTTAATGGATTGAGATTTTTTTTACCAGTGGCATACAAAGGGTATTATGAGTCGAATGTACATAAAGAATTAGATATCTTTGATGTAAATGAACTCAATGAAATGATTGGTATTCATTCCAAAACAACTGGGCATGAGAGTACAAGATGATGCTAAAAACAAAAATAACCCTTGCATTAGCTTTGATGGTTTTACCTGTGATGAGTAGTTTTGCAACTACCTTTACCAAGGAGTTCGAACGCCCGGATGGTATTCATAAGGTGAAAATTGATATTTACGAAGAAAATAATGGTGACACTAAAAATTCAAAAGTTACCGCTTCGGAATATGTAAAGGACAAAAAGGTATGGAGTCTTGTCGATTATGTGAATAATTGCCCCCTTGATATAAACATGGCTTTAATTAAGGATTCCTTCGAGATTAAGAAAGTTAATGGCTCATTTGATGCTGTATTGTTTTCTTATACCATAGGTTGTGTGGGGGGACTTGATCCAGTTACTGTAAAATATTTTGCTTATGAAAATGGCATGAAGCATTCTCTTCGAGGAGAAGAGCGGATGGTTACGCCAGATGGGGTAATTGATGAAAATATTAAGCCGGTGCCTGATGCTAATTTGAAAAATAACGTCCTATTATATAAATATATGACAAGTAACTGGAGTAAAGCGTCGACAGTTATTCTAGAATGACTGTTTTTAATTAAATATTTAGTCAACATAGCAGGTCAGAATGAAAGCGGCAATAGCGGTGATTTTGAATTCAATTATTGCTTTTACGTTTGTATTATCCCAATCAGCTTTTGCAAGTTCTGAAGCCTTCCAAAAGGTATGGAATGATAGTTCCGGTAAACATGTTCTAATTATAGATAAAAAACTTGATAGCAAAGACGGTGAAATGACCTTACTTGTTAAACAAGTCACAGGGAATAGTAACGATTGGACTCTTAAGGATTTTGTCCGAAACTGCGACGAAGATATAAAATTAGATATTGTACCTGATTCTGTCGAGGTGAATAAAACTTTTTCTGATGGTGTGGGAACCGTTTTATTTTCCTACAAAATTGGGTGTGTTGGTGGGATTGACCCTGTAACAGTAAAATACTTTGCTTTTAAAGATGGTGTGAAATATTCGTTAAGGGGCGAAGAGCATATTATTGTCGGTAGTGAGGGCTTCGGTGGGGAGAAGGCTCCAGTGCCTGATTTCAATCTCAAGAATGACAAATCTCTTCTGAAGTATATGATGGGAAAATGGGATTCTATTTCCACAACAAAAGTAAATTAAATCGTGTGGTTTCATGTGATAAATATACTGAGGCTCCATCTAACTTAGAAATATTTTTATGGGGAGAGGGTGAGATAGTTAATAGCGCTCGTTTTGCTTTCTGTGATTTCATTTAATGCTTGCTCGGTTGATGTTGAACTTATTGAAGATGATACAATTGGTATAAAAGAAAATCCGGTAGTTAAAAAATATATTTGGATACTATAGTTAATGGTTATAGAGTTAAATGTGACGATTCAAAAATAGTCATTTGGGGGAATCCTAAAAAGATAAATGAAGAGAACCCTCAAGCTACCAATATAATACTAATGAATCTTAATGCCCCTTATAAAACTATAGAGTAAAGTGTTAGTGATGGTGTTTTCGATGTAAATTATCTGAGATCTGTAGCCTTTGCATATGTTGACAATAACCAAGGTGTTTTTATTGATCTTGCTAATGGGGCTTTTATTGATATTAGCTCAGCCTTCGATCCTTTAAACGATAATAATTTTGAATTATGCACTGAACATAATTCATGTTAATTCAAAAAGTATAGATGATTTTGATCGTTTTAGATAATTAAGCAAGCAGGGAATAATCATGTCGTATACACTTAAAAATTTGCCAGAATGCTATCCCAGACCTAAGTCTCTGAAATTTTCTCGTTGGATTATTGCTCTGGTTGCCATGCTTTCGGTCAGTGTTATATTAATGCGTATATTTGGGCGTTATGTTGAAAATCTGTATTTTTGGAAGGTTGCTTTAGGTGTGCCTATTGTTTTGTGGAGTGTTCCGTTTGCTTCTTGTCTGCTTCTGTGGGCATTGCAGGATAGCAAAGCAAATGCTTTCGACAAACAGCGAGAACAATGGATTCTTCGAGAAACCCCTAAGGCACGTCGTGCACTGCAGGTGCTGAATGCAACATTCATTACCGGCCACTCATCAGTTGCTCAGAAAGATACAGCTATTGCGATGCAAAATAACGATAGCATTATTGTTTCGCAGGTCGACCGGGATGGAAATGAAAGCTCCAGGATGAGCCAAATTTCTTCTAGCCCGCAGGACTCGCTAAAATTCGTGATAACGAATATTTTTTCGAAGTTGATTGCTGGCATTCCTTTCGCACATATCCCTGACAAAGTACCACTGGTAGTATTTTTTGATGTAACAACATCGCTGCCTCTGGAGAGTATTCGCCATTACTGGGATGAGACCTGGCAAAAAAACAATATTACTCTTCCTGTTGAATATGGTGAGGGGAGTGGGCTCAGTGTAATCGACCGCTGGTTGAATGAACGTATTAAAGATCAAGCGATGTTATTGATTGTGGGTCTCCAGTTAAAGCCTGTCGAATCTGACAACACAGCTGAAGCCGGTGTAGCACTGCTTCTTGGCAACCGCCTGACCCAGGAAGCACTCGAACCTCTCGCGTTGCTGCACCGGCCAGATGCTGCTCCAACCGGTGAGCTGAGGGAGGGGATGAACATGGCCGCCTATAACGTCCCGCTCAAAGAAAATATCGTGAAAAATTTATGGCTTGCCGGGCTGACGGGTGAGCAGCGTGCAGAAGTTATCGAGTGCCAGAATGCGCACCCTGCGCAGTCTGTAGAGGACGAAGCCGTCATTTCACTCGATACCTCCATGGGACATGCCGGTGCCGCGGCCCCCTGGCTGGCTATCGCTGCCGCCACCGAAATCGCCCGACAAACTCAGTCACCACAGATGATTATCTGCGGTGATACAACACAGAATGTGCTGTGGAGCACGCTCATTACCCCGATTGCTTCCCGACAGGAGATGGATCCGTGAAGCTACCTTTAGCACCGAAGACTACGGAAGGCCGCTATCTTGCTGTCGCATTGATTTTCTTTTTGCTGTTAGCCGTTATGACGTTCATGGTCTGGAAGCATCCGGATATAGCCGGGATTGAAGACGGAAGTCAGCAGCAAATTTACTGGCTTATCGCCGGCGGATGTATTTCAGGCTGCGCCCTTATCGTATCCATGGTGCTTCTGACGGCGGTACGCAATGCCGGTAAACAGGAGTTTAATGCGCTTGTCGACAACACCAACGGTGATGATGAGAAAAAGAAGCGGGAAAATGATAAAGCGCCTGTTCACCCTGCGGTGGCCATGTGTAACAAGATTCGGGGACATCTCCGCTCCCGTATTGGCTTTTACTGGCGTCATAAAACCCGTCTGCTGCTGATCACCGGCGACGAAGCCGCCATCGAACAGCTGATCCCCGGCCTGCAGGAAAGTCAGTGGCTTGAAGGCAACCGTACCGTGCTGATTTACGGCGGCAGCCTGGCAGCAGAGCCCGATCGCGAAAAATATACTGCGCTGCGCAAGCTGCGCCGGGGTCGTCCACTGGACGGGATTGTCCGCGTATTACCGGAGTCGCTTAACCTGACACCACAAATCAGCGACAACGATTTACGCGGGCTGGAAAAAATCAGCGAGCTGCTGCGTTATTCCGCCCCGGTCTGGCTGTGGCAGCTGTGCGGCAGTAGGTGGTCGCAGGCAAAACGCACTGAACAGACCGTAGGGGCCAGTTTTCCGCTGCGGGCCACAGCCGGTGATATTACCCGCCAGCTTGAGCTGATGCTGCCGGCCCTGCGGGCGCAGGGGGTGAGTCAGGTCGCAGAGAACAACCGCCACGACTTCCTGCTGCGTCTGGGTCAGCACCTGAAAGAGGGCGGGATCGCCCGCTGGGCTCAGCAACTGGCGCCGTGGCTGTCCGTTTCTCAGCAACGCGTTCCGCTGCGTGGCCTGATGTTCAGCCTGCCGGAGAATACCTCTGCTGATATCGCAACGTTAACGGCCAGCGCGGAGGGATTAGCCCCGGGATCACGGCGTCATGCGCTGCCCCTGCCGGTGACCTGGCAGGGTATTGTTGATGACTGTCCCCGCGTACGTGGCCGTCGTGTCGGTATGGCGTGGGAGCAGACGCTGGCCTGGGCTCTGATGGCCATTATCGGGGTCTGGGGGGCGGGAACGCTGCTGTCGTTTGCGCTGAACTACGGACAGATTTCTTCTGTGGCTGCAAAAGCCCGAAACCTGGTGGAGCATCCCGCTGTTTCCGATAGTCAGCTCACGGCCCTGCACACCCTGCGTAATGATGCCGGTCGGCTGCAGCACCGTATTCAGGATGGGGCCCCCTGGTATCAGCGCTTCGGTCTGGACCATAACCGGCAGCTGCTGGCTGCGGTGCTGCCCTGGTACGGCGTGGTGAATAACCGCCTGATCCGCGACCCGGCCAGTGCGGCCCTGACGCAGAAGCTCAGCGCGCTGGCAGGCTCTGCACCCAACAGCGACCGGCGGGCACAGCTGGCGAAGCCGGGCTATAACCAGCTGAAAGCCTGGCTGATGATGGCCCGTCCGGATAAGGCCGACGGCGCGTTTTACGCGCAGACCATGAAAACCGTGCAGCCAGCGCGCACGGGTATCTCAACCGGCCTGTGGCAAAGTCTTGCGCCGGATTTATGGGCATTCTACATCGCCGCACTGCCAGAGCAGCCGCAGTGGACAATCACGCCGGACACGCAGCTGGTCAGCCAGAGCCGCCAGGTGCTGCTGCAGCAGATAGGACGACGCAACGCGGAAAGCACCCTGTATGAAAATATGCTCAAATCCGTGCGGCGTAATTATGCCGACGTGTCTCTGGAAGACATGACCGGCGGTACCGATGCGCGGCGACTGTTTACCACCGGGGCGGTGGTACCGGGCATGTTCACCCGCCAGGCCTGGGAAGGCGGCATTCAGCAGGCTATCGAAAAGGCTGCCAGCTCCCGCCGGGACGAAATCGACTGGGTGCTGAGCAACAGCCGAAAAGCCGTCTCCTCAGACCTGTCGCCGGAAGCGCTGAAAGCACGTCTGACGCAGCGTTACTTCACCGACTTTGCCGGAAGCTGGCTGAGCTTCCTCAACAGTCTGCGGCTTAACCCGGCAAAGAATATTGCAGACGTCACCGACCAGCTGACGCTGATGAGTGATGTCCGCCAGTCGCCGCTGATTGCCCTGCTGAATACTCTCGCCTGGCAGGGGCAGACCGGCCAGCAGAGCGAAGGCCTTTCGGACTCCATCATCAAATCGGCTAAAGACCTGGTCGGTGGAAAAGACAGACCGGCGATTGACCCGTCCGCGTCAGGCCCGCAGGGGCCACTGGATGAAACCTTTGGCCCCCTGCTACAGCTTCTGGGCAAAAATAAGGGGCGTAACGTCATGTCGGCCGATAACTCTCTGAGCCTGCAGACCTATCTCACCCGCATCACCCGCGTGCGCCTGCGCCTGCAGCAGGTGGCGGGCGCCTCCGACCCGCAGGCGATGATGCAGACCCTGGCCCAGACGGTATTCCAGGGCAAAAGCGTGGATCTGACCGATACCCAGCAGTACGGCAGCCTGATGTCGGCAAGCCTTGGCGAAGAGTGGAGTGGCTTTGGCAACACGATGTTTGTGCAGCCGCTGACTCAGGCCTGGGAGACCGTGCTTCAGCCGTCGGCAGCCAGTCTGAATGACAAATGGAGCCGCTCGGTCACGACGAACTGGCACACGGCCTTTGACGGACGCTTCCCGTTTGCTGCGGGGAAGAGCGATGCGTCCCTGCCGATGCTGGCCGAGTTTATCCGTAAGGACAGCGGGCGTATTGAACGCTTCCTGACCACGGAACTCAGCGGGGTGTTGCACAAGGAGGGCAGCCAGTGGGTGCCGGATAAGGTCAACAGCCAGGGGCTGACGTTCAACCCGGCGTTTCTGCGGGCCATCAATCAGCTGAGCCAGCTGTCGGACATTCTGTTTACCGACGGCAGCCAGGGCATCAGCTTTGAACTGCAGGCGCGTCCGGTACCGCAGGTGGTCGAGACTCAGCTGACCATTGATGGACAAAAGCTGCACTACTTTAACCAGATGGCCGACTGGCAGTCCTTCCGCTGGCCGGGAGACACGTTTAAGCCGGGGACGCTGCTCACCTGGACGTCAACCAGCGCAGGCGCGCGCCTGTTCGGGGACTACAGCGGCACCTGGGGCTTTATACGCTGGCTGGATCAGGGCAAGCGGCAGCAGCTTGACCGCAGCCAGTGGATGATGAGCTTTAGCGCCCCGGATGGTCGCACCCTGCAGTGGGTGCTGCGCTCACAGCTGGGAAAAGGCCCGCTGGCGCTGCTGGATCTGCGCGGTTTCGCGCTGCCGGAGCGGATATTCAGCGTCGACAGCGAGGCGGCGGCGCAGGCGCTGATGGCCAACGCCGCAAACCGTGATACAGACGGGGTGGAATAACGGGGAGTTTGCATCACCCACCCTCATCACTGTTATCTGCAGTCAAATCGCGCCTCAGGCTGTTGCGTATGAAAGCCGTATGCAGCGAAACCGATACCTCACGGCTTCAGCCTGAGATGGATTTTCTCCTGTCCGGTCTGATTGCGCCCGACCCGGCAAGCCGTGCGGTGCTTCGCGGGTAACCCGGACTGAATTCAGCTAAAGGAAAAAATATGGCAGCAGAAGGCTTTTACCTGGTGCAGGGCGACAAGACGACCTGCGGCGGGAAAATTACCACGGGCGCAGAGGATCACACTCTGTTTGATAAACCTGTTGCCCGGGAGCAGGACAGTGTGACCTGCGGTAAACATGCCGGGCTTTTCAAGATAGCCGGTGGCATCGACAACGATACCATTCACGACAGGCGAATGGCCGGAACCCTCGACAGCTACAGTACCTGCCCCTGTAAGGCGAAGTTTATTCCGTCGATGATGGATGATACGTACGAGAAGAGTTCAGCAGGAGCAGCAGCTTCTGCTGAGGAGCCTGGAAAGACATCGATAGCTAATGCCGTTTCTCAGGCTTTTCTGGCAGGTGCGCAGGCTGATACGATGTTAGCTCCGGGATATCCTACGTTGATTAACACCCACACCGTTCCGGATGACAATGTGCGAGGGATGTTAAGACGTAACAGACATGATTTCCTCTTGCTGACGCTGGAGGAATGCCAGAGGATTATTGACGGCTGGGATTTCGTCAAAAAGAAATGGAAAGATGCCACAACAAATCCTCTCGGGAATACTGTTAAAACTTATGCAACGAATATAGATGATGTGGGCAATGCTTCAGCGATGGTATACAAGTTGGGGAGTATTGGTATCACAGCAACGGTATTTGTTAACCACAAAGGAACGCGGCTGATAAAAATAAGTGGTTATGCAGCAATCAGGAAAACACTCAATGCCCCAGTTTTTGGTGAAATGAATCCAAAAATCATCGAAGCAGGAGTCGGAAAGTTTGGTTTACAGAAATCTATTGTCGACGGTGCGATTCTCGGTTTTGTCTATGTATCGGTAATAGATACAATTGATTTCATATTAAATGATGAAACAACGCTTGCAAAATTCCTTGGAACACTTGCTACTGATCTCGCTAAAGTAGGTATATCATCTGCCGCGCTTTATGGTGTGGGTCTTTATACGATGACTTCGTTCGTTGTGATGAATCTTGCAGTGGTTGTTATTGCCGGGATTGGTATTGCTGTCGTATTAAACTATCTGGACAATAAATATCATATTACTGACAGATTAGTTAATTTCATTGCACCTTATATCGAATCGGCACAACAAGAATTTGTTGAGAAATCCAGGGAGGTCTCAGATGGCATCCTGGACTTAGGTGCGATGTATGTCGATGGCATGCTGAGAAAAGGACGGCAAGTTATTGAGGCGGAAGTAAAACAATACGTAAAAAAATACATTGGTGACCTTACATCTCAGGTGATAGATTTATGAGTGCGAAACGAAGGTTTTTTGGTACAGTCATTATCTGGTGTGTCTTTTCATTCGGATCACTGTGTTTTTCGAAGGAAATATTTGTTGAGTATTTTGATTTCAAAACAATCATAATATTTTCCCCGTACGCGACTGCTTTGTTAATGATTCCAGTTATGTTGCTTTTTCCATGTATATACTGGTTTATGTCTGTGAGGTATGGGGAGGAATTGGCAATCCAAAAATGCAAAAATGTTAATAAGGTCTTTATAGGACTTGTAGGCATATTTATCGTAAGTTCTGTGATTTTTGCTTTTGCATACACTTCTACCCTTCAAAGTAAAGGCTATGTGAAATGCATCGGCCGTCCTGATGGATGGATGCCGGGGATGGCCACTGAGTATGTACTACCACCATCGGTATGTGGGCAGCGTGATAATTAATAAGATATTCCCGTCATCAGGAACATCATCAGCACAATTTTATTTAGATAATACTATTCATTCGGCAATTATTGAGCAGAAACTATTATGGATGATTTAACCCTGCGTTATTATGACGCTGAAATGCGCTACCTGCTGGAAGCCGGCGAAGAGTTTGCCCGCGCTCATCCCGAGCAGGCGGCAATGCTCAATCTCGATAAAGCGGGCGCGCGCGACCCGTTCGTGGAGCGCCTGTTCGAAGGCTTTGCCTTCATGATGGGCCGGCTGCGCGAGAAGCTTGACGATGATTTGCCGGAGCTCACCGAAGGGCTGGTCAGCCTGTTGTTGCCGCATTACCTGCGCACCATTCCGTCGATGTCGGTGGTGGAGTTCACCCCTGACTGGCGCGAAATGAAAGAGCATATGCGTATTGTTAAAGGTTTTGAGGTGCTCTCGCGGCCGATCGGTGAGAAGGGGACGCGCTGCCGCTACACCACCACCAAAGAGATAACTCTTCAGCCGCTGTCGCTGGAGTACGCCCGCCTGTCGACCGATCCTGACGGACGTTCGGTCATTAGCCTGCGCATCAGCTGCAGCCCTCTTGCCGACTGGAGCCGTGTCGATCTCAGTCAGATCCCGTTCTATTTCAACGCCGATGCCCCTCTGGCCTGCGCCATGCACGAAGCCTTCACCATGAACACGGCCCGCCTCTGGCTGCGGATGCCGGGTGACGTGGACAAAAGACCGCTGGACGGGTATTTCACTGCACTGGGATTGGGCGATGACGACGGCCTGTGGCCGAAAGGGGACAGCAGCTTCAGCGGTTATCAGCTGCTGCTGGAGTACTTCACCTTCCGCGAGAAATTTATGTTTACGGGCCTGCGCGGGCTGGAAACCGTGCTGTTTCCGGCTGAACTCCCCTGGTTCGACATCGACGTGGTGCTGGCAGAGCGCTGGGAGCATGACTTCAGCTTTACTGAAAAGCATCTGCGCCTGAACTGCGTGCCGGTGATTAACCTGTTCCCGCTGGAATCTGACCCGCTGACGCTCAATTCTCTGCAGACCGAATACATGCTGCGCCCGATGCGCGTGCAGGATGGCCATACCGAGATTTACGCGGTGGATTCGGTGCAGTCATCGAGCCAGCATACCTACGTGCCATTCTCAAGCTTCCGCCACAAGGGGGGAATGATGCGCCATGAAGCACCGGAATATTACTACCACACCCGCGTGCGTCGCGGCCCGTCCGGGCTGCATAACACCTGGCTTATCCTCGGTGGTGAAGCGTTTGATAACCACACGGTGCCGCAGGACGAAAGCCTGTCCCTGACGCTCACGGGAACCAACGGTCAGCTGCCACGCCGTGCGCTGCAGAGCACCGTACTCGATACGGTAATGAAAACCACCTCGGCCAGTATCGCCGTGCGTAACCTGTGTGCGCCAACGCTGCCCTGTTATCCTCCGGCGCAGGACCGTTTCCACTGGCGCGTGCTGAGCCACCTCGGCAGCGGATTCCTGTCCATGATGGACAACGCTGACGTGCTGCGCGGTACCCTGGCGCTGTACGAGTGGACCGACAGCGAGATGAACCGCCGACGCCTGGAAGCCATTATCGACGTGAAGCATGGTGAAACCGAGCGCTTTGAGCAGGGCTACCTGGTGCGCGGCGTGCAGATTGAAGTGACGCTGGACAGTCACGGTTTTGCCGGGCGCGGGGACATCTGTCTGTTTGGCGAGATGCTGAGTCGCTTCTTCGCGCTGTACACCGACATCTATCTGTTTAACCGCCTGATTATCATCCTGCAACCGAACGGAGAGCGCCTGGAATGGGAAGAGAAGCACAACCGCCGCATCCCCGGCTGACCCCGCGGCTGGAAGCCGATCTGCACCGCATTAACTTTTACCGTTTATGCCAGCTGCTGGAGAAGCGGGATCCGGGCAGGCCACTGATGGGGTCGACCAGTCATCCCGCCGACGACCCGGTGCGGTTTGCCCCGCATCCGGGGATGGGGTTTCCGGCCAGTGAACTGAAGGCCGTCGAGTACGATGAGGACGATGACAGTAAACCACCGGTCATCCGCGCCACGTTTATGGGGATGTACGGCGTGGATTCGCCGCTGCCGACCGCCTATCTTGATGACATCACCCGGCGCCGGGAGGGGCACGAAGCCCTGCAGGACTTTCTGGATATCTTCAGCCACCGCATCCTGACGCAGTTCTATCGCATCTGGCGGAAATACTCGTATCCGGCCACGTTTGAGCCGGGCGGTAGCGACACTATCTCGCAGTCACTGCTGGGCCTGGTGGGGCTGGGCATTCCCGGTACGGCAGAACATATCGCCACGCCGGTGTCGCGCTTTCTGGCGCTGCTTGGCGTACTGCGCCAGCCGGGCAAAACTCAGGAGGGGATGCAGGCACTGGTGAGCCTGCTGGCACCCGATACCAGAGTACAGGTGAGTCCTTACTGTCTGCGGCCTGTAGAGATTGCTCAGCCCCTGGGCTTCTGCGGCGATGATGACTTTCTGCTGGACGGCAATACGCCGCTGGGCGACGAGGCGATGGATGCCAACAGCCAGCTGCTGGTTGCGCTGTCCAGCGATAACGAACAGGAGTCGCAGGGCTGGAAACCTGACGGCCTGCTGTATCAGGACTTTCTGGTGATGCTGCGGGTCTGGCTCGGCTGGCGCTTTAAGGCAAAAATCACCCTGACCACCCGGACCCGCCTGCTGGCCGCTCCGCCGCTCGGCGAGGGCCCATTCTGGCTTGGGATGAACGGCGTGCTGGGCGCGGAAGACGAAGACCTCCCGGACGATTTCCCGCAGACCTTTACAACGGAACTGGGCTATTACACCGGCCTGCAGCCCGCAACACCACAACAAGGAAACCGACGTGTTACGTACAAGTTTGACTAAATCCACGCGCTGGCTGTTACCCGTGCTGGCCATCGCGCTTACCGGTTGCGGACTGACGCAAAGCGTCAGCGATGGCACCCAGTCGGCCTTTAGCGCGGTGTTTTATAAAAAGATTAAGGTGCTTCATCTGGATTTCACCGCACGCGAGGCCCTCAATACCGACGCGCGCGAGAACCACTCCTTGTCTGAGTCGGTGGTGGTACGAATTTATCAGCTCAAAGACATTAAAACCTTTAACAGAAGCGTCTATCAGCAATTGTTGCATGAGGGAGAAACGACGCCTGGCGCGGATTTATTGGCCACTCGCGATGTCGTGGTGAAGCCGGGGGGCGATGTGTCGCTGGATATGCCCATGGAAAGCGATGCGAAATATGTGGCGGTTGTGGGGCTGTTCCGCCATCCGGATACGCTGAAAAACAGCTGGAAGCTGACGATTGACCGTGAAGCGCTCGATGCTGATAAGGCGCGGGTGATTGAAGCCAGGGATAACCAGCTGCTGTTGTTACCGCTTAAGGATCAATAAAGCCTCATCCCCTAACCAGGTCTTACGCATTAAAATGAACTCGCGGTAATTCATTTGAACTCAAAACATAAATTTGTGAATTTTGTTGAGAGTATTTAGATGAACGGACTGATTCAGTCATTTGCTGATTTCCCCGATCCAGGACGTCAGGGGCGATTACACCATCGATTTATTGATATGTTAATCTTTGCTGGATCTTCGTTTGCTGAGACACCTTATTGTCACCGTCACGCTCACCGCCCCTTTGCCATCACCACCGGCCCCACATCCGCCGCCTGACAGTCCCGCTGGCTCAGTGTCCGCCAGCGGGCCTCGCTTTCCTCATCTTGCGCCTTATGGAAGCGCTGGGCAATAATGCCTGACGCTATGCACATTCCTGTCGCATCGTGATGGGCCGACAGCATCTGATAATCCCTCTCCAGGTTAAAGGACGCCGTCGTTTCATCGCCATTGACGGCGTCCGGCACCTCCCCTTTATTTACCTGTGAGGGCGGTTTCAGCGGCATCAGCCCGACACCCGCCGTATCGCCGCAGTGAAACGCCAGCCCCACGGTCTGGCTCAGGGTAAGCAGAACCAGCAACCCTATGCCCGGCGTCATCTTCATACTTTGTCGTTTCATGTCGGTTTATCTCTCGTCCTGTCTTTTACACACTCCGCCTCCGGCACGGCCGTCCCACTCTTACCGCCGGCACGCCCGTGCCGAAGAACCACTCTGTGTTTTCCTGCGTTTTACGTTAATGCTGTCTTTGTTTTTATTCTGCTCAGTGCGCCGCTGGCGACACCCGGTATCAGAAGTTGTACTTCACACCCAGGGTGCCCTGGGTATCGCTGTAGCCGTTGCCCCCCATCTGCTGGGAAACGTCGGTCCACAGGCTCAGGTTGTTGCTCAGCTTGCCTTCCACGCCAGCCTTCAGCTCACCCACATTACGGGAACCCGTAATGTTGTCAGACGCCCCGTTCATGCTCACGCCGGACTGTTTGGTGTTGTAGACCCAGTTGGCTTCCACGAACGGCTGGAAGGTGCGGGCCGTGTCTTTATCCTTCACGCTTTTGCCGTTAAGGTAAGTGCGCAGACCCAGTCGTGTCTGAACGTTGTCACTGCCGCTGCCCTGAACGTGGGTGCCGTTGTACTCGGTGTGGTCATCCGCCTTCACGCCGGTCCAGATAACCTGGGCGCGTGGCTGCAGCCAGAGGCTGTTGGTCATGTCGTTACCGCTCAGCCAACTGATAAGACGCAGGTTGTAACCTGTCTCCGCAGACGCCATCAGGCCTTTACTCTTATAGGTTTCCGGAGCCAGGTCCTGACCTTTAACTTCGTTATTGAACCAGGCGTACTGCAGCCAGGAGTCAGCATACACGCCGGCCTTGCTTTTAGTGTCCTGATACCAGGTGCCGTAAAGGCCCGCGCTGTAGCCGCTGACGGAGCCGGTGGAGCGGTTACCGGTCAGAGAGTTGTGGGTGTTGCTTTTCTGGTTGGCATAGCCGCCCATAACTCCGAGGCTTAGCTGGCCTGCCGCATCGTCGTTCCAGGACATGACGTCGCCACCGAGCTGCATGACATAGCGGTTAGCGGAGGTTTTGTTCTGGCCATCAGACATGGAGGACTTGTTGCGTCCGCCGACGTTGCGCATCCACATAGAGGTGGAGTGTGCTTCGCCGTTGACGGCGTCGGTGTCGCGGTTTTCGCCCTGGCGGTCGCGGAGTCCCATGACGAACATGGTGTTAGCGGCGCGGAGGTTATTGGCATAGGTAGCTGCTTCCGGACGGACCATATGCACGGTATGTGGCGTGACAGGGTCAACAGGTGTGAGATAGCTGGTCAGGTACCAGTCCTTGTCGTCTGTGCCTGAGGCGTTGCCTTTTTGCAGGGTATAGTCATAGGCACCTGCAACCACGCGGCCAGTCAGTGAGAACTTCGCCCCGGAGGTACCTTTCACTTCCACCACCTGAATGCCTTCCAGGGTCTGCGCGCCTGAGCCGTTCTCGTTGGCGATGCTGAGGGCGCTTTCGCCGCTGCTGTCGCCGGTAATCACCAGCTTATCGGTCAGGGAGTCGTCCCCGGCCAGTACGCCACCCAGGGAGACGGAGCTGCCCGCCACGCCGGTATAGTTACCGTCGATGGTCAGGGTGTTCCCGGCCGAATGTGACGTGGGGTTAAGGACCAGGCTGCCGCTGTTAACGAGGTTGCCGGTCAGGGTGGCCGCGGCCCGTTCCTCGGTGCTGAGCATCAGGGTACCGGTGTTGGTCAGGTTGCCCTTAACGTCACTGCCGCTGTTCAGCACCAGGGTGCCGGCGTTGCGGATGGCGTCAGCGCCGTCGCCAAGGACGTGCCAGTCGGCGTCCTTCTGCCAGGTGAGGCGGGAGCCTTCGGTCACGCTGAGGGTATCCACGTACGCGGACGCCACGGAGGCGGTGGTGAGGTCGGCGATGTTGTCCGCGTCGCCGATGGCCAGCGAGACGCCGTGTCCGGCCTTGCCGTCCTTCTCGCCGTTCCAGGAGAGGACGCCGCCCAGCACGGAGCGGTCGCCGGCGGCAACGTACCGGGTGTTATCGCCTAGTGCAGCGCTGCCGGTGATGGTGCCGAAGTTGAGCAGGGGTGACATGGTGCCCGTGTTCTTTACGCTTCCGACGCTGCCCATGTTAAGAAGGGAGTAAGGGCCGTTCAGCTTCCCCCTGTTTTCGATCAGGCCGACCGTCCCGTCAGCGTCATTAAATATTCCGGCAACCTCACCGGACATGGTGTTGTCGTTGATGATGGCGGTGATATTGCCCGCATTCCCGATAGCGGCGATGGAGGCACTCATCGTCCCCCCATTTTCTACGATACCCAGTTTGTCAGTGAAGTTCTCAACGACGTATTGGGCACCGCTAAACGACATAAAAGACGAGTTGTACCAGTTATCCTGTTCGCTTCCGGGTTCGTATCGATAGTAGAACTCGTTGCCGCCGACAACATTTACCGGCCCCTCGGGGGCCTTGTTGCCGCATGCGAAGCACGCACCCGTTTCATATTCACCTTTCCCACCGGTCGTCGATGAGTACGTGCTCGCTGCGGTCACCCCGTTCAGCCCCTGGAGGTCTAGTGTCCCGGGCGTGATTCCGGAGGACCCGGCGATGAAGTATGCGAGGCCGTACCCGCCTGAGGTTATTGATACTGCGGTGTTTCGAGGCTTCTCCTTTGCCCCGTTGACGCCTTGAGGTTGAATGTAGCTTACTCCCCCCTTAGAGGTGTAGGCTTCAACTTGTTCAGTGAGTGGTAGATGGTCGATGATCATGTGCTTTACCCTTTTTTTTCACCAGAACGACGCGCCGGCATACTCCGGGGGCGTTCAGTTTTTTCGGGCGTCAGTCACCCTGGCATGCTGCCAGCATTCCTTCCGCCCACGCAGTCCACCGCAAGTCATACGCATGCACCCGCTCAGAGGTCGCCTCATGGGATTTTTCTCTGCACCGGGCCTGCTCATAAAGCTGCGCGTCGTTCACGATGGTTGTTTACTGCTCTGGGCGCGATGGCGGGCGTCTCCGCCCCAAACCCGATACCCAGCCAGTCAAACCCTTTGCATAGCCTTCCCTTCTGCGTTTTGTCCGGGTGGCGCTCGAAGCCACAGAGGTCGAAGAACTCCACCAGCCGGGCAATACCTCTGCGCAGCTGCCAGCGCGTCCGCGTGAGCAGTACAAAATCGGCCATGTATCTGACATAAAACACCTCTTCAGGGCCGAAGCTGCTGTTGTCGCAGTCAATCTGATATAGCAGGCTGCCGCCCGGCAAAGGACTGAGGGCGCAACCTCTTTTTTGCTTGGTTTATCGTCTGATGGCGAAACAAACCGCATCAGTCCGATTCATAAGATAATGATCAGGGTAATAACGTCAGGCGATGGCGGTAAAAGACAGTCACAGATAAATATCCCTTTGGTGCACCTGCGCAAAATTCATGATGTCTCGTTCGTCTTTATAAAAATGCGTCATAATTTGATATAAGAACCTGTGACTTCTAAACTCAGCGTGACTTCAGTGAAATCCTAATAATCGATTCGTCTTCTATGTTATGCGGAGGTTTCCAGAACGGAATTTTCTGTTAAGAGATGTTGTTATCCTCACCGCAATAAAATAATGGGAAAAAGCTGATCCAGCTCAATTATTAAGGCGTTGCCTTTCAGACGTTAAAAATAACTGAGCGCAATTATCCATAAGCGGAACCGATCGTCAATAACCATCAATAACCATCAATAATCTCACTTTAATAGCTGGAGGCGATTGAATAGAGTTTATCGATCGTTTGTTTCGATCATGAAAGGTGACGAAAACATAGAAAAATGATCTATATATCATAAGGAAGCGGGTTTTCCTGCAGAAAGACAGAAAAATTATCATCAGGGCGTTAATTTTAAAAAAAACACATTGATAACAAAATGAGTCTTTATTTGATTTAGCTTGTTTAGTAAACATTTACCTTAATTAAAGGTGTTGAAGTGAGACTGTTTTTAAATGGGCTTCAGGGCTGGATAAGCAAAGTGATAATATTTTCTTTCGTATTTGTTTCGAACCTGTTGAGTAATGCGGTGGTAATTTTTTCTGATGTATTTATCAGCCAGGGTGTTCATTGGTGCGGAATTTAAAGTACAGTTAGTTAATATGAGTATCACCGATTCCTGCTGTGGTAACTGTTAAGGAATCTTACCTTTTGTGTGCAATTTATGGGCGAAGTGTTTTTTTTCTGTGTTCTATAATGAGATATTTTGTCGTATCTATGTTAATTCCGTGAGAATGCAATCCATGGCAGGCCTTGATTATGTTTTTTTGCAAAAGGGTTATCTTTATTTTGTTTTTTTTGTCTTCGGTGTGCTGTTTTGCTTCGGTCCGGCATCCAGGTATTCATCCTCTGGCGTCGATGCAAAAAACCAGCCGCCATCCGGTATTACGTAAGATCCCTCGCCATCGTGTAATTCATAATACTCCCCGCCATTGCGGAATGCATAAGATCCCTCATCATCCTGTAATGCAGAAAAGGAAACCGTTTTTGACACAGGCAACGGTTATGCGTGGATTAATGCGTGACTATACCGACTGGCGTGGCGTGAAATATAAATTCGGTGGTACTTCCCGCAGGGGGGTCGACTGTTCTGGCTACGTACAGCATTTATTTCGCAGTCAATTTCATGTACGTCTGCCCAGAACCACCTGGCATCAGATAACAAAGGGAAAATATGTCAGGATTAAGGACTTAAAACCCGGCGATCTGGTATTTTTTAAAACCGGAGGCGGGGCGCAGCATGTGGGCGTGTATGTCGGCCATCATCAGTTTTTGAACGCGTCAGGCAGTCAAGGAGTGACGCGGTCAGAACTGTATTCTCCGTACTGGCGTCAGCATTATCTTACGGCCCGGCGGGTGCTGATATCAGCGGGGGCGCGACAGCCCTGAACGTTATCGCGGGGGCCTGATCTGGTGTGCGTTTCCGGCCAGCCCGGCCTGGCACCACCTGTATTGCCCTTGCGTTTTCCGGCAGCCTGCCCGGGCGCCGGAAAGCCGCACTTCTGGCGAACTAGTAGCCACCCAGTTGCTTTATTTTCGACTTCATTACCTGATAGGCTTCATATTTTGCTTTGTGGCAGAGCGTCTCAAACTTCATGTTCAGAGTCATCGTGTACACCTGTCTGGCGTCATTTCCCATGATGTTCTTATTCGTATTAAGAAATCTGAATTCGTCATTTATTTTTTTATTTTCCTGAGCAAGTTCAGGGTATTTCGCGCTTTTTGATGCGCGCAGGAAGTTAAAGTTATCTACACAATTATTGCTACTTGATGCTGTGCTTGTTACCGGTACCAGTGGGCTCTGGCCGCTGACGGCACCAGCAAGCTCCGGCTCTGCTGTACCGCTATTTTGTGCACCGACTCCGGTACCGGACGTCGACGAACAGGCTGTTAAAAAAAATAATGACGCAATCGTTATCACTTTAAGGTTCATTCTATACTCTTATTTTTTATTAAGTTAATTAGCATGGCGCGTGTATACGCGGCGTGCCGTATGCTGGTTATTTTAGCCTCTACACTGCCTTTTTGAATACCATTTTTCAGATTTTTTTTCATGCTTATTGAAAATAAATTGCTGATTACTGATCGCTTTAGTCAGATTTTAAAAACTTTAAATTTCCTGCAACATCAATGCAGCATTTACCTCTTCGTTTGTTTAGTTTGGGTTTGGGGAGGAAGCGCGATGATTGAATCTCTTTTATAGGATATTCTGAGGGTTTTATGGCTTCAAGAGCGGTGTTTATATCATCCCTGATCTTTTTTGTTTCTGCCTGTTCATCATCTCCGGTAACGCATCCGGTGACGGCCACCCAGGCTGCAAAGCAAAAAGATACGCCGGCCAGTAAATATGCCGAGCGGTCGGTATTGCCGTCTAACACGATTGCTTCCAGCAGCGATCCCTGCGTCGATAACTTTAATTTCCTCAGGGAAGCTGGCAGCGATTCCTATCAGGTTTATTCAAAAGATTACGTGAAAATCGGGAATGGTTATAATTTTCTCGGTCAGAATAAAAACATCATGGGCAATGATGCCCGCCAGGTTTATAACATGAACCTGGATGTTAAGCTGGATACCTTATGTAATAAGGTGAAGTATGCCAGTTTCGGTATTATAAAAAACAAAATAAAGGATTTTGACGGTATCTGATTTTTCTTTATTGTCTCGGGCGGGGCTTTCCCGGTTTTAATTCATCATCTTAATTCACTGTTTTATATAGGCGTCGGTATGTGTTTTCGGTTAATTTCGGTATGGCTTATTTTAGTTCAGTTGTTTTTGCCATTCACGACCTACGCTTCACCAGAACAGGCGACGGTGAATAAACTTAATGCTCTCATTATGGGAAACCCGCCCCTTTCCCGGGAGGACGCCAAAACCGGTCCGCAGCCACCAGCCGCGGACCTTCAGGGCAGCGAGGCTGCCCTTCCTCCGGCCCCTTCCGCGCTGCCTGAGCTGGGATTACCAGCCCGGGATGTGGTAACGACCACACCGGCGGACAACACAGCCGGGCGTGAAAATACGGCATCTGAAAACGACACCGGCCTCCGACAGCAGTTGGCCGCCGGTGCACGGGACATCGGCTCCATTCTTTCATCAGCGGACTCCTCCGCGGCTACTGTTAATTATGCCAGCCAGCTGGCCGTTGGCTTAATCAACCAGAAGGTGGATGACTGGCTCAAAATTTATGGCAATGCCCGTGTCAGCCTGGGGACGGATAAAAAAGTCACCGGCGATTTCCTTTTACCGCTGATGGACCGGGACGATTCCCTCTTATTCTCACAGGTGGGGATGCGGAACAATCAGGCGCGTAATACGGTCAATGCGGGGCTGGGGTATCGTCAGTACACTGGCGACTGGATGCTGGGCATCAATACATTTTACGACTACGACTATACGGGCGGTAACCGTCGTCTCGGTGCAGGGGTAGAGGCGTGGCGCGATTATCTCAAGCTTTCCGCTAACGGTTACTACGGGCTAACCGGGTGGCATCAGTCGGTGTTATCCGCCATGAAGGATTATGACGAGCGGCCGGCAAACGGTTTTGACATGAATGCGGAGGCCTACCTTCCTTCGATGCCGTCCCTTGGCATGAGTCTTAAATATGCCCGGTATCTGGGCAGCGGTATTTCCGTGGCGGAAAGCAGTCCCTCCCCGGATACCCTGAAAAATAATCCGGCCGTGCTGACGGCGGGCATCAACTACACGCCATTCCCCCTGCTGACGTTCTCAGCGCTCAGATCATTCGGCGACGCCAGCGATACCCGGCTTGAAATGGGTGTCAATTACAGGCTTGGTGTGCCCTTTTACCGGCAAATCAGCCCGGACTCTGTTGATCTGAACCGTAGCCTGGCCGGCAGCAAATATGATTTTGTTGATCGAAACTACAATATCGTCATGCAGTACCGTAAGCAGGATCTGCTGAGGATCGAACTGCCAGCCCATATGCAGGCGCAGGCCGCTGACACGGTAACCATACCGCTGCGCGTTTCCCGGGATAAATACGGAATAAAAAGCGTGGACTGGTCAGTGTCCCCCGAACTGATCGCGCATGGTGGTCATTATAAGGAGCTGTCGTCGGAAGTGCTTCAGGTCACCCTGCCGGCCTACGTTTTCGGCGTGGGCGGGAAAGCCCCTCAGTCATACCCGATCCAGGCAGTCGCCAGGGACAAGGAGGGTAACCTGTCCAATACAGCAACGATGTCCCTTGACGTGGTTCCGTCACAAAATGTCATTACCGGCCTGACACTATCACCGGATGCAGAGATTCTGCCGGCAAACAACGCGAAAAGTTATACCGTGACGGCGCGGGTGGCAGATGCGCGCAATGCCGCGCTGGCAGAGCAGCCCGTGACCTTCAGTCTGGCAGGGCTGCTGAACGAAAAGGGCGAGCCGGGAACTGAGCTGACGGCGGCAGATGGCACGCAGGATCCGGAGCAGCTAACCACGGCCACGAGCCGGGACGGTACCGCGGTCGTAAAGCTCCGCAGCCGCGTGTCAGGCAGGGGCAGTATTACGGCCGTCATGAATAATGGAAACAGCCGTCACATTCCGGTGCAGTTTAACGCGGATGCGGCGACCGCAGCGGTGTCTGCGGTGGTGCTGCAGGGCACGAAGACGACAAAGGTGGCGGACGGGAAAAGCGCGTTCAGCTATACCGTGACGGTGCTGGACGTGAACAAAAACCCGGTGCCGGGCGTAACGGTGACACCGTCAGCGGATAACGCGACCGTGGCAGTACATGCCGGCGCGGCGACGGACGCGCAGGGCCGGACCACCTTTACCCTGACGGGGACGAAGGCGGTCGCGGACGTGACGGCGAGCGCGAGGGTGGGCAGCGGCGTGGCGGTGAACGCGGACCGGAGGGTTGCCTTCATGGCGGACGCGGCGACCGCGGCGATGTCTACGGTGCTGCTGCAGGGCACGGAGACGACAAAGCCGGCAGACGGGAAAAGCGCGTTCAGCTATACCGTGACGGTGCTGGACAGGAACAAAAACCCGGTGCCGGGCGTAACGGTGACACCGTCAGCGGATAACGCGACCGTGGCAGTACATGCCGGCGCGGCGACGGACGCGCAGGGTCAGACCATCTTTACCCTGACGGGGACTAAGGCGGTCGCGGACGTGACGGCGAGTGCAAAGGCCGTGGGCAGGGGTACCAGCGTAAACGCGGATCGGAAGGTCAGCTTCACGGCGGACAGCAGCACCGCGAAAGTGAGTGCGGTCGTCCCTGCCAGCCCGGGCGCTCCGGCGGACGGCACCGTGGATGTGGTGACGGTAACGGTGAAGGACGCGAACGGTAACCCGGTGGGCAATGCGGCGGTCAGCCTGTCGGCAACCAACGGTGCCACTCTTCATGAGAGCGTAACCACCGACGCGCAGGGTCAGGCCACGGCGCCGCTGAGCAGTAAAAAAGCCGGCGTGGTAACGGTAACGGCGAAGGTGGCCGGCGGGAAGGATGCGGGCCAGACCGCGACCGTTACCTTCACGGCGGGCGCTCCGGCGCAGACAGCGTCCGGCGTTAAAACGGACAAAGCCAGCTACGCGGCGGGCAGCGACATGACGGTGACGGTGACGCTGAAGGACGCGAACGGCAACCCGGTGGCGGGGCAGGCGTCATTACTGACGGCGGAGGCCGTCACGGTGGCGCACGCCAGCCTGAGCGGCAGCTGGAAGGAGAACGGCGCCGGGATCTATACGGCGAACTACACGGCCATCACGGCGGGCACGGGCCTGAGGGCCGTGCTGAAGCTGCCGGGCTGGAGTAAAGGCAGCGACTCCGCGGCCTATGCCATTACGGCGGGCGCCCCGGCGCAGGCAGCGTNTTTTACTCCAGCCCGGCAGCTTCAGCACGGCCTTCAGGCCCGTGCCCGCCGTAATGGCCGTGTAGCCTGCCGCATAGGTGCCGTCCTGGTTGTCGGTCCAGCGGCCGCTCAGGCTGGCGTTCGCCACCGTGACGGCCTCCGCCGTCAGCGAGGACGCCTGGCCCGTCACCGGGTTGCCGTTCGCGTCCTTCAGCGTCACCGTCACCGTTATGTCGCCGCCCGCCGCGTAGCTGGCTTTGTCCGTTTTAACGCCGGACGCTGCCTGCGCCGGGGCGCCCGCCGTGATCGCATAAGCCGCAGAGTCGCTGCCCTGGCTCCAGCCCGGCAGCTTCAGCACGGCCTTCAGGCCCGTACCCGCCGTGATGGCCGTGTAGCCTGCCGCATAGGTGCCGTCCTGGTTGTCGGTCCAGCGGCCGCTCAGGGTGGCGTTGGCCANTGGCCAACGCCAGCCTGAGCGGCCGCTGGACCGACAACCAGGACGGCACCTATGCGGCAGGCTACACGGCCATTACGGCGGGCACGGGCCTGAAGGCCGTGCTGAAGCTGCCGGGCTGGAGCCAGGGCAGCGACTCTGCGGCTTATGCGATCACAGCGGACATCAGCACCGCGAAGGTGAGTGCGGTCGTCCCTGCCAGCCCGGGCGCTCCGGCGGACGGCACCGTGGATGCGGTGACGGTAACGGTGAAGGACGCGAACGGTAACCGGGTGGGCAATGCGGCGGTCAGCCTGTCGGCAACCAACGGCGCCACTCTTCAGGAGAGCGTGACCACCGACGCGCAGGGCCAGGCCACGGCGCCGCTGAGCAGTAAAAAAGCCGGGGCGGTGAAGGTAACGGCGAAGGTGGCCGGCGGGAAGGATGCGGGCCAGACCGCGACCGTTACCTTCACGGCGGGCGCTCCGGCGCAGGCAGCGTCCGGCGTGAAAACGGACAAAGCCAGCTACGCGGCGGGCAGCGACATGACGGTGACGGTGACGCTGAAGGACGCGAACGGCAACCCGGTGGCGGGGCAGGCGGCCTTGCTGACGGCGGAGGCCGTGACGGTGGCCAACGCCAGCCTGAGCGGCAGCTGGAAGGAGAACGGCGCCGGAACCTACGCGGCAGGCTACACGGCCATCACGGCGGGCACGGGCCTGAAGGCCGTGCTGAAGCTGCCGGGCTGGAGCCAGGGCAGCGACTCCGCGGCTTATGCCATTACGGCGGACATCAGCACCGCGAAGGTGAGTGCGGTCGTCCCTGCCAGCCCGGGCGCTCCGGCGGACGGCACCGTGGATGCGGTGACGGTAACGGTGAAGGACGCGAACGGTAACCGGGTGGGCAATGCGGCGGTCAGCCTGTCGGCAACCAACGGCGCCACGCTTAAAGAGAGCGTGACCACCGACGCGCAGGGCCAGGCCACGGCGCCGCTCAGCAGTAAAAAAGCCGGTGCGGTGAAGGTAACGGCGAAGGTGGCCGGCGGGAAGGATGCGGGCCAGACCGCGACCGTTACCTTCACGGCGGGCGCTCCGGCGCAGGCAGCGTCCGGCGTGAAAACGGACAAAGCCAGCTACGCGGCGGGCAGCGACATGACGGTGACGGTGACGCTGAAGGACGCGAACGGCAACCCGGTGGCGGGGCAGGCGTCATTACTGACGGCGGAGGCCGTGACGGTGGCCAACGCCAGCCTGAGCGGCAGCTGGAAGGAGAACGGCGCCGGGATCTATACGGCGGGCTACACGGCCATCACGGCGGGCACGGGCCTGAAGGCCGGGGTGAAGCTGCCGGGCTGGAGTAAAGGCAGCGACTCTGCGGCCTATGTCATTACGGCGGGCGCCCCGGCGCAGGCAGCGTCCGGCGTGAAAACGGACAAAGCCAGCTACGCGGCGGGCAGCGACATGACGGTGACGGTGACGCTGAAGGACGCGAACGGCAACCCGGTGGCGGGGCAGGCGACCTCGCTGACGGCGGAGGCCGTCACGGTGGCCAACGCCACCCTGAGCGGCCGCTGGACCGACAACCAGGA
>NZ_JACYMO010000019.1 GCF_014838825.1 Erwinia persicina
TCCGGCGGTTCAGATGCTTCCTGAACCTCCTGAGCCGCTGGCCTGTAAGCCGTTGTGCCGTCTCAGTGGTTGCGCATTATAGGGATCCGAATTTATTGCACAAGCCTTTTTTGGATCTTTCTTTTTGGTTGCTGGGTTTTCACTCTTATCGTTGAGATCTCAGACGATCCGCACAAAATTAAGACGTTTTTTTGCCTCGATCATTGAACAATCATCGTCCTGCCATCAGGCTGGAAGGATCTTATCAACAAAGAGGTCATGATGAGCCACAACATACGTACGTATAAAGGAGTGCGCCCCCAGCTGGGTGAGCGTGTAATGATTGATTCGACCAGCGTCGTCATTGGCAATGTCGTTCTGGCGGATGATGTCGGTATCTGGCCCCTGGTGGTTATCCGTGGAGATGTTAATCGCGTCTCCATCGGTAAACGCACTAACATCCAGGACGGCAGCGTGCTGCATCTGACTCACAAGTCAGCCGCCAATCCGCAAGGCCATCCACTGATCATCGGCGAAGATGTTACTGTCGGACATAAGGCCATGCTGCACGGCTGCACCATTGGCAATCGGGTACTGGTCGGTATGGGGGCAATTCTGCTGGATGGTGTCGTAGTGGAGGATGACGTGATGATTGGTGCCGGTAGCCTGGTCTCCCCCGGCAAGCGCCTGGAGAGCGGCTTTCTTTATCTTGGAAGCCCGGCGAAAAAAATCAGACCACTGACGGAAGAAGAGACTGGCGGTCTGCTTTATTCTGCCAGTAACTATGTGGGCTGGAAAAATGATTACCTGTCAGAAGAGAGCCAGAACCAGCCCTGAGCATCTTCATCCAGCTGTCTGATTGCCTGCTCCGCATCATCTTCCAGTTCCCAGCGGTTCAGACGGAAGCAGCTAAGGGGATCACCTTCTGCAGCAAAGCGGCGAAGTAAGGCTTCGCCGCCAATGGCGCAAACACACTGAAAACCATCTACCAGCGCGGTAAAGCACACCGCTCGCGCTGCATCATCCCACCATTCTCTTTCGGGAAACTGAATCGACTGATTCACTCACTCATCTCGGCTTTCAGCACAGCAATAACGGGCGTGATGTCCGGCATAACACCGTGCCACAGCATAAAGGCATGGGCAGCTTGCCCCACCAGCATACCGAGTCCATCCGCCATCTGAGTCGATCCCTGCTGACGACACCACCGCAGGAAAGGCGTCTCACCCACTTGATAAAACATGTCATAGCAACGGGTCTGTGCATTAACCAGTGAAGCCGGCAGGTCAGGAACATTGCCAGCAACGCCGCTGGAGGTCGCATTGATGACCAGATCAAACGGCATAGTGGTGAGTTCATCACGGGTTACTGCCCTGACGTCACCATGCCGATGAAACAGCGTCTCCAGCTCTGCAGCTTTCGCATAAGTGCGGTTAGTGATTGCAATGCGGCTATCAGTAGAGAGTAAAGGGAGGATCACACCGCGGGCCGCCCCGCCTGCCCCGATCAGCAAGATCCGATCGCCGGGTTCGATCAGCTGCAGACGTTGCAGATCGCTTAACAGCCCGATCCCGTCGGTGTTATCGCCCAGCAGGCGGCCATCATCCAGCTTCTTCAGCGTATTGACCGCGCCCGCCAACGCCGCACGCTCACTTAACTCACCGGCCAGCGCATAAGCTTGCTGCTTAAAAGGCAGCGTCACATTTGCGCCTTTTCCTTCTGCGGCAAAAAATGCCCCCACCGCCTGCTCAAAACCGTCCACTGGCGCACAACAACGTGTGTAGGGATGAAGCAGCCGGGTCTGTTCAGCAAAGAGTTGATGAATACGCGGTGATTTACTGTGATGAATCGGATTACCAAAGACGACAAACGACATAGTGTTCTCTTTTATCCCTGGCGAATAAGCTCACCGGTTAATACATCACGAATTTCTGATGGATTCTGGCGGCCACCGGTTTCCCCATGAAGCACCGGAAAATCGCTCCCGAACTGCGCCAGGACTTCTGCGACGTTACGACAGGGTGGCAGCCCCGTCAGATTGGCACTGGTGGACACCAGCGGCTTACCCAGGCCATGACATAGTGCTGCGACGTCAGGATGGTCGCTGACGCGTACCGCCAGGGATGAAAAACGTCCCGTCAGCCAGGCCGGTGTCGTTACCCGTGCTGGCAACACCCAGGTCACCGGTCCCGGCCAGCGGGAAAACATGCGATGTTTCTGCTCAACAGAAAGTTGTTCGTCTGCAATATAGGGGAGCAGTTGCTGATAGTCAGAGGCAATCAGGATCAGCCCTTTCTCTACTGGACGTCGTTTCAACGTCAGCAACTGCATCACGGCGGTTTCACTGTCAGGATCGCAACCTAAACCAAATACGGCCTCGGTGGGATAAGCTATCACAGCAGACTGACGTAACTGACTTATGCACCGCGCTAGCGAATCATCCACGGATTTCATCTTCACTACCATTCTCTGACGTTACAGGTTTGCCACAGGCTTTACTGGCGCAGAAACGCTTTGCACCTCTGGCGGTTTTCTTTTCAATAAGTAGCGGGAACTGGCAAAACTCACAGACACCTTCAACCGGAGTGAAATTCACCGCAAACTGGCATTCCGGGTAGCGGTCGCAGGCATGGAAGGTTTTACCGTAGCGCGATCGTCGCTGTACCAGCTTCCCTCCCTGGCACTGTGGACAGGCGAGTGTGGTTTCATCCGGCTTATCGATGGTTTCTGTGTGGTCGCATTCGGGATAATCACCGCAGGCGATAAACATGCCATAACGCCCCTGACGCAGCACCAGAGCGGCACCACATTTCGGGCACAGCTGACCATCGAGCACTTTAACGATGTGCCCGTCAGCCTGACCTTTCAGTGGACGAATATAGTCACACTCGGGATAACGCGAACACCCAAGGAAAGCACCGTGCTTCCCTGAGCGAATAACCAGGTCTGCCCCACACTGGGGGCAGGATTCATTTTTTCGCACAGCGAAAAGCGCTGTTTTATTCATAACATTGTGTACACGAAGGCAATCTTCAGTGCAGCATTCCTTCATTGACGTCGAAAAGTAGCTCTTCCATTTGCTGGTAGGCGTTTTCACATCCCGGGATGTTAAACAGCACCATCAGCACCACCCATTTGAGATCGTCCAGATCAAACTCGAGGGTATCAAGCGCCATGATACGTTCGATGACCATTTCACGTGTTTCCAGATTCAGTACCTGAATTTGCTCCAGGAACAGAATAAAGCCACGACAGTTGGCATCTAAACGCTGACTCTCTTCCTCGGTGTAGATACGCATAGACAGCGGATCGGAAGTCAACTGAATCGGAGCCACCAGACCTTCCTGATAATCCGCCAGCTTTTCCAACCAGTTCAACGCATTATAAATATCTTCACGATGAAAACCTGCTTCGGCTAAATCATCCGTTAATTTATCCTGGTCAACGCGCATTTCTGCTTCGTTGTGGATGTACGTTTCAAACAGATACATTAGTACGTCGAACATGGCTTGCCCTCCTCAATCGGACATAGCCGCCGGGTACAGCTGCGATCCACCCTGCTAACTCCAACTCAAGCAGCTTCGCTACGATGGCTGGCACAGGTTGGCCGGCACGTTCAGCGACGACGTCAACAGGTGTAACCTCATCTCCTACGTTAGCCAACACATCGGGAAATGGCAATGGAGGATTAGCACTCTCTGCGGAATTGTTTGTCAGTTGTGATAAATCAGTCAGCCACGTCAGGTCGCTCTGTATTTGTTCGATAATATTATTGGGGTGTGCTACCAGCAAGGCCCCCTGCTGGATCAGCCAGTGGGTGCCTTCACTGCCCGGATTACCCAGGGCACCCGGAATCGCGTAAACATCACGATTCTGTTCCAGCGCCAGTTTCGCGGTGACCAGTGAACCACTGCGCAACGTCGCCTCTACCACCAGAACGCCCAGGCTGAGACCGCTGATGATGCGGTTTCGCCGTGGAAAATGCGCCGGTAACGGTTTCACACACAGCGGGAACTCAGAGACCAATGCCCCGCCGCCGGCAATGATCTGCTCTGCCAGTGACGTATGATGCCGGGGGTAGAGGGTATTCAATCCGCTGCCCAGCACCGCAATGGTTTTACCCTCTACCTCCAGCGCTGCCCGATGGGCTACGCCATCAATGCCTGACGCCAACCCACTGGTAATGGTCAGTCCGCTGAGTGCCAGGGCCTGACTGAACCAGCTTCCCCATTCGCGACCATAATGTGAGCAGTGGCGGCTGCCCACGACAGCCAGCTGTGGGGAAGTCAGTAAAGCCGGATCGCCGGCAACAAACAGTATCAGAGGAAAATGGGCAATCGCTTTTAACTGCGCTGGGTAATAAGGGCTCAGTGGGGTAATAAAATAGTGCTGCGGCGCTTCCAGCCATTGCAGACTCTGCGCAATCATTGCCGTATCGTATAAAAGGAACGCCTGCTGTTGATGGGGTAATAATCCCAGAGAGGCCAGCGCCCGCTCATCCGGCTGTGCAATCGCCTGTAAGGCCGTCAATAAACTCAGACGCTGTGAACTGGAAATTCCGGCTACGCCTGAAAGCCGCAATGCACATTCCACTGGTGACATAAATCGCTCCCTGATTCAGCCCCTTCCCCCTGAAGGTTACCTGCCGGGAATGCTGTCAATCCCAGCGCGAAATGTCTACAATAAGAGGGATAAATATCTAATCCCTTGAACACAGATCTGGAAAGTTATGTCAGTCTTGCAGGTATTACATTTTCCTGACGAGCGCCTGCGCATCGTTGCGAACCCCGTAAAAGAAGTGAATGCCGATATCCAGCGTATCGTCGATGATATGTTTGATACGATGTATGCCGAAGAAGGTATTGGCCTGGCCGCAACTCAGGTGGATATCCATCAGCGCATCATTGTTATTGATGTCTCTGAGAATCGTGACGAACGTCTGGTACTGATTAACCCTGAGCTGCTGGAAGAGAGCGGCGAAACGGGTATCGAAGAAGGCTGCCTGTCTATTCCGGAACAGCGTGCCCTGGTGCCGCGCTCCGAGAAAGTCAAAATCCGTGCGCTTGACCGTGAAGGCAAAAGCTATGAGCTGGAAGCCGATGGGCTGCTGGCAATCTGTATTCAGCACGAGATGGATCATCTGGTGGGTAAATTGTTTATTGATTACCTGTCGCCAATGAAACGTCAGCGTATTCGTCAAAAGCTGGAAAAACTGTATCGCCAGAGCGCCCGCGATTAAGCTCGCTGGCTATAGGGAATCACGTGTCCGAATCATTGAAAATCATTTTTGCCGGCACCCCTGACTTTGCAGCGCGTCATCTTGACGCGCTGTTGTCATCAGGATATCAGGTGGTGGGCGTATTCACTCAGCCAGACCGCCCTGCCGGTCGTGGTAATAAGCTGACTGCCAGCCCGGTGAAACATCTGGCTGAACAACACAGTATTCCGGTATTTCAGCCTAAATCCTTACGTCCTGAGGAAAACCAGCAACTGGTCGCTGCGCTGAACGCCGATGTCATGGTGGTGGTTGCCTACGGGCTGATCCTGCCAAAGAGCGTGCTGGATATGCCGCATCTGGGCTGTATTAATGTTCACGGATCTCTGCTGCCGCGCTGGCGCGGTGCTGCCCCGATACAGCGTTCGCTGTGGGCTGGTGATGCTGAAACCGGTGTGACTATTATGCAGATGGATGTCGGCCTCGATACCGGCGATATGCTGCACAAACTGGCCTGCCCTATCGAAGCCACAGACACCAGCGCCACACTGTATGACAAACTGGCGCAGCTCGGCCCGACCGGCCTGTTGACCACACTGACACGGATTGCAGACGGTAGCGTACAGCCAGAAGTGCAGGATGAATCGCTGGTCAGCTATGCCGAGAAACTGAGTAAAGAAGAGGCTCGCCTTGACTGGTCACTCTCTGCCGCACAGCTGGAGCGCTGTATCCGGGCCTTTAATCCCTGGCCTGTGAGCTACTTCATCATTGATGAACAACCCGTGAAAGTGTGGAAGGCCTCCGTTCTGGCCGCCGTTAACGGACACCAGCCGGGTGAAATCCTGCAGGCCGATAAACAGGGTATTCAGATCGCCACGGCCGATGGCGTACTGAATATTGAAGAACTGCAGCCTGCCGGCAAGAAAGCCATGAAAGCCCAGGATCTGCTTAATTCCCGCCGTGAATGGTTTACCCCTGGCAATATCATTGCCTGACACGATGCCCGGTAGCGCATACCGGGTTTTCGTCAGAATTGCGAACCCACTATGAAAAAAAATACCAATTTACGCAGCGTTGCCGCTCAGACTATCGAAAAAGTCGTAGAGCAGGGGCAATCGCTCAGTAACGTGCTGCCCGCCGCCCAGAAAATGGTCGGTGAAAAGGATGCTGCCCTGTTACAGGAGCTTTGCTATGGCGTCCTGCGCACCCTGCCACAGTTGGAATGGATTATCAGCAAGCTGATGTCACGCCCGATGACCGGTAAGCAACGGACGATCCACTATCTGATTATGGTCGGCCTTTATCAGCTGATGTACACCCGCATTCCGGCACATGCCGCGCTGGCGGAGACGGTAGAAGGTGCCATCGCCCTGAAACGTCAGCAGCTAAAAGGGTTGATTAACGGTGTCCTGCGGCAGTTCCAGCGTCAGCAGGAAGCACTGATGCAGCAGATGAACGAAGGTGATCAACAGTATCTGCATCCTAAATGGCTACTGGAACGCCTGAAACGCGCCTGGCCCGGTCAGTGGAAGCACATTGTGGAAGCTAATAATCAGCGCCCCCCCATGTGGCTACGCGTGAACCGGAATCATCACAGCCGTGATGCCTGGCTGGCCCTGCTGGAAGAAAGTGGTAAAACTGCTTTTGCTCATCCGCAGCATAGCGATGCTTTAAGGCTGGAGGCACCCTGTGCCGTAGGTCAGCTACCGGGATTTGCAGAGGGTTGGGTGACCGTACAGGATGCATCAGCCCAGGGCTGCGTCGCGCTGCTCGACCCGCAAAACGGCGAGAAGATCCTTGACCTGTGCGCCGCACCGGGGGGAAAAACCACGCATATTCTGGAAGCCGCTCCACAGGCTGAAGTGATGGCGGTTGATGTGGACGCACAGCGGCTGGCCAGGATCAGTGAGAATTTACAGCGGCTGAATATGCAAGCAGAGGTCAAGCTGGGTGACGGACGTACCCCGCAGGACTGGTGTGGAAACACTCAGTTCGATCGTATCCTGCTGGATGCGCCATGCTCGGCAACCGGCGTGATCCGCCGTCACCCGGATATTAAATGGCTGCGCCGCGACCGGGATATACCGGAACTGGCCCTGCTGCAACAACAGATCCTGGATGCAGTATGGCCTCATCTGAAGTCTGGCGGCACCATGCTGTACGCCACCTGTTCCATACTCCCCGAAGAGAATGCCTTGCAGATAACCCAGTTCCTGCAGCGACATGCTGATGCACGTCTTTGCGAGACTGGCGATCTGACCCATCCGGGTATTCAGGTCTTTCCGCAAATCGATGATGGTGATGGCTTCTATTACGCTAAATTGATAAAACAGTGATCGGCGTGGCGCGGTAAACTGCACCATAACCTGAACGACAACCAACAGACTGAAGCTCAATGAAAATCATCATTCTTGGCGCAGGACAGGTCGGCGGAACCCTTGCTGAAAACCTGGTCGGTGAAAACAACGATATTACCGTGGTCGATACCGATGCGCTGCGTTTACGACAGCTGCAGGACAAATTTGACCTGCGCGTGGTTCAGGGGCATGGCTCGCATCCCCGGGTCCTGCGGGAGGCCGGCGCTGAAGATGCTGATATGTTGGTTGCCGTCACCAACTCGGATGAAACGAATATGGTGGCCTGCCAGGTTGCCTATTCTCTGTTTAACACCCCGAACCGTATTGCCCGCATCCGCGCGCCGGATTATATCCGCGATGCCGACAAGTTATTCATCCCTGAGGCGGTGCCCATCGATCATCTGATCTCCCCTGAGCAGTTGGTGATCGACAATATCTACCGCTTAATTGAATATCCGGGTGCGCTGCAGGTGGTGAACTTCGCTGAAGGTAAAGTGAGCCTGGCAGTGGTGAAAGCCTATTACGGCGGTCCGCTGGTCGGTAATGCGCTGTCGGTGATGCGCGAACATATGCCGCATATTGATACACGCGTGGCGGCGATATTTCGTCAGGATCGCCCGATCCGTCCGCAGGGATCGACCATCATCGAAGCGGGAGATGAGGTGTTCTTCATTGCCGCCAGTCAGAATATCCGTGCGGTGATGAGTGAATATCAGCGTCTGGAAAAGCCCTACAAGCGCATTATGATTGTCGGGGGAGGCAATATTGGCTTCGGTCTGGCACAGCGTCTGGAAAAGCACTACAGCGTTAAACTGATCGAACGGGATCAGCAGCGGGCGGCCGAACTGGCGCAGAATCTGCAAAATACCATCGTCTTTTATGGCGATGCGTCGGATCAGGAGCTGCTGGCGGAGGAACACGTCGATCAGATCGATCTGTTTATCGCTATCACCAACGACGATGAAGCCAATATCATGTCGGCGATGCTGGCCAAGCGCATGGGCGCGAAAAAAGCGATGGTCCTGATCCAACGCCGTGCCTATGTTGACCTGGTGCAGGGCAGCGTCATTGATATCGCCATCTCGCCCCAGCAGGCGACAATTTCTGCGCTGCTTGGCCACGTGCGTAAGGCCGATATTGTTGGCGTCTCCTCACTCCGTCGTGGTGTCGCAGAAGCCATTGAGGCTATTGCGCACGGTGAAGAATCGACCTCTAAGGTGGTCGGTCGCCAGATCGATGATATTAAACTTCCTCCTGGTACGATTATCGGTGCAGTAGTACGTGGAAATGAAGTGATCATCGCCAATGATAATCTGCGTATCGAACAGGGTGACCATGTGATCATGTTCCTGACGGATAAAAAGTTCGTGCCGGATGTCGAAAGATTGTTCCAGCCAAGTCCCTTCTTCCTGTGATGCCCGCGTCCCTCACCCGGCTTCAGTGCCGGGTGCTGCGGATTTTTATCCTCTCCCTCCGTGGAAAATGCACCATCGTTTGTTAGACTTACATCATTGGCAAAAACAGGAGATAACAATGAGTTTATTCAAAGAGTTTCGCGATTTCGCGATGCGGGGCAACGTGGTGGACCTGGCGGTCGGTGTCATCATCGGCGCTGCGTTTGGCAAAATCGTGTCCTCACTGGTGGCAAATATCATTATGCCCCCGCTGGGATTACTGATTGGTGGCGTAGATTTTAAACAGTTCGCGTGGGTATTGAAACCCGCGGAAGGGGAAACAGCAGCTGTCGTGATGCAGTACGGAATTTTCCTGCAGACCATTTTTGACTTTGTCATCGTTGCATTTGCCATCTTTATGGCCATCAAAGTGATGAACAAAATGTACAAAAAGAAAGAAGTGGAAAAACCGGTGGCCAAGCCCTCTGCGGAAGAAACACTGTTAAGCGAAATTCGCGACCTGCTTAAAGAACAAAATAATAAAACGCTGTAAGTTGACTGTCACTTCCCGGAACCGCCATCACTGGCGGTTTTTTTATGCCTGAATAGCCAGGAGGCCAGTGGTCAGTACGCTATTAACGCTCTGACCACTGGCCTCCCAGTTACCTTTCTTCGCATGCTTATCTTTGCGACGGTAGCTGCCTTTGCCTTTTTCATTCGCTTCAATGCGCGTTTTAAAAAGCGGGTCATGAAGCAATGCTTCAAGCGCATTATGGCGGATAGTGCCTTTCTTATGCTGGTAAACAGTCATGATTTTTCCTGTTGGTGAATGACGCCAAGGAATATAAACCTGTGAAGACGGAATTTCAATCGGTGCTTTTATCCATTGTTGAGGTCGCTCCTTTCTCCAGTGCCTCCAGTATTGAGCAGTAAACGCTACTGTGAGCGGTACCACAGCAGGCATCATTCAGCCGCTTCAGTGAGCGCTGCATGTGTTGCAGTTCGCTGAGCATAGACTCCACTTCGTTCAGTCGCTTTTGCACAATTGTTTTGGACTCCTGACAGGTGTGATGTTCCGGATCGACGCGAATAGAGAGCAGCTCCCGAATAGATTCCAGAGTGAACCCCAGCTGGCGACCATAGCGGATAAACTTCAGGCGCTGTAAATCGTTGTCGCTGTACAGACGAAATCCCCCGCCGGTTCGCACCTGGTGATCCATCATCTGCTGCTTTTCATAGAAACGAATAGTATCTGGCGTCACGTCCGCCAGCTTCGCAAGTTGCCCGATACGGTACATTACTTCTCCTCAAGAAAATGTTGCTGCACTTTGCTGCCATAACCACCGCGCAAAAAATCGGTACTGATACCCGCCTGCCGCAGCTTTATCTCCAGCAGCCGCAGATGTTTTTCCTGCTGCTTATAGCGCGTATCCGCAGGATCAACCGTACGCAATAATTCATCTAACTCAAGCGCTTCACGTCTCATCTCCAGTTCCGGCGGCAGGTAACCCGAATTTTTGAGGATGCGAAAGCCAGCGCGCAGCTCTGCCGGGACATGGCTGTCATCATCGAGCTGTAACGGCTGGCCCGAGCCGGGAAGGTCATCGAGCTCTCCCTGGCGCAGGGCGGCAAGAATATGTTGTTCTGCCAGTTGATCGAGTAAGGACATCACTGCCTCCATAAATCAGAATGAGGTCAGCATAGCGCATTTGAAAGGGTGTTAACCAGGAGGAGGAATTCTGGATATAAAAAAACCCCGCAAGCGGGGTTTTTTCAGTACTGCGGCAGATTACTCTGCTGCAGCTTCTGCTTGAGCTTCTGGACGATCAACCAGCTCGATGTAAGCCATCGGAGCGTTGTCACCAGCGCGGAAGCCACACTTCAGAATGCGAGTGTAACCACCTGCACGGCTCGCGAAACGCGGACCGAGCTCATTAAACAGTTTTGCCACGATCTCGTTATCACGAGTACGGGCGAATGCCAGACGACGATTAGCTACGCTGTCGGTCTTGGCAAGAGTAATCAGCGGCTCAACTACGCGACGCAGCTCTTTCGCTTTTGGCAGGGTCGTCTTGATGATCTCATGACGAACCAAAGAGCCAGCCATGTTGCGGAACATAGCCTGACGATGGCTGCTGTTGCGGTTCAGTTGACGACCACTCTTACGATGGCGCATGACCTTATCCTTCTCAGTGAAACCTTAACCTGTGATCGGGTTATTCATCAGCGATGCTAGCGGGCGGCCAGTTTTCCAGGCGCATGCCCAGAGACAGACCACGAGAAGCCAGCACATCTTTAATCTCAGTAAGAGATTTTTTACCAAGGTTAGGCGTTTTAAGCAGCTCAACCTCGGTACGCTGTACCAGATCACCGATGTAGTGGATAGCTTCTGCCTTAAGGCAGTTAGCAGAGCGGACAGTCAATTCCAGATCGTCAACAGGGCGCAGCAAGATCGGATCGAATTCTGGTTTCTCTTCTTTCACTTCCGGCTGACGTACATCACGTAAGTCGACGAAAGCTTCCAGTTGTTCAGCCAGGATGGTAGCCGCACGGCGGATCGCTTCTTCAGGATCTATAGTGCCGTTGGTTTCCATTTCGATGACCAGCTTGTCCAAATCGGTACGCTGTTCTACACGCGCTGCTTCAACATTGTAGGCAATTCGCTCTACAGGGCTGTAGCAGGCGTCGACCAGCAGACGGCCGATTGGGCGCTCATCTTCTTCCGAATGAATTCGGGCAGAAGCCGGCACATAACCACGGCCACGCTGAACTTTGATACGCATGCTAATAGCGGCGTTTTCATCGGTCAGGTGACAGATCACGTGCTGCGGCTTGACGATTTCGACATCCCCATCATGGGTGATATCGGCTGCAGTCACAGGGCCAATGCCAGATTTATTCAGAGTAAGAATAACTTCATCTTTGCCCTGAACTCTTACCGCCAAACCTTTCAGGTTGAGCAGGATTTCCAGGATATCTTCCTGTACGCCCTCTTTGGTGCTGTACTCGTGCAGTACACCATCAATTTCAACCTCGGTCACCGCGCAACCCGGCATTGATGAAAGCAGAATACGGCGCAGTGCGTTACCAAGAGTATGGCCAAAGCCACGCTCTAAAGGCTCAAGGGTCACCTTGGCGTGCGTCGAACTCACTTGCTCGATATCTACCAGGCGCGGTTTTAGAAACTCTGTCACAGAACCCTGCATTGTGTCCTCTCTTTGGTACTAAGCCTTACTTGGAGTAAAGCTCGACGATCAGGTGTTCGTTAATGTCCGCAGACAGATCAGTACGTTCAGGAATACGCTTGAACACACCTTCCATCTTAGTTGCATCAACTTCCAGCCAGGTTGGCTTTTCACGCTGTTCAGCCAGCTCCAGAGCGGCTTTCACGCGAGACTGCTTTTTGGCTTTCTCACGGATGCTAACAACGTCATTCGGAGTTACCTGATAAGAAGCGATGCTAACAACGCGGCCGTTTACCAAAATAGATTTATGGCTAACCAACTGACGTGCTTCTGCACGAGTGGCGCCAAAGCCCATACGGTAAACTACGTTATCCAGACGACCTTCCAGCAGAGCTAACAGGTTTTCACCGGTGTTGCCTTTCAGACGAGCTGCTTCTTTATAATAGTTACGGAACTGACGCTCCAGCACGCCGTACATACGACGAACTTTCTGCTTTTCACGTAACTGCACACCATAGTCAGACAGACGTGGCTTGCGCGCACCGTGCTGACCAGGAGCTTGTTCAATCTTACACTTGGTATCAATCGCGCGAACGCCAGACTTAAGGAACAGGTCTGTGCCTTCACGACGGCTCAGCTTGAGCTTAGGACCCAAATATCTTGCCATTTTCTTTCTCCAACATTCCTAAAAAACGGGGCGTTATACGCGACGTTTTTTCGGCGGACGACAACCGTTGTGAGGGATCGGAGTCACATCAGTAATATTAGTGATGCGGAAACCAGCAGCGTTCAGGGCACGAATTGTTGATTCGCGGCCTGGACCAGGACCCTTAACCATAACTTCCAGGTTCTTAATACCGTAATCTTTCACGGCCTCTGCGCAACGCTCTGCAGCAACCTGCGCAGCGAACGGCGTAGACTTACGAGAACCACGGAAACCGGAACCACCGGCTGTTGCCCAACCCAGCGCATTACCCTGACGATCGGTAATAGTTACGATGGTGTTGTTAAAAGATGCATGGACATGAGCCACGCCATCAGAGACTTGCTTTCTTACACGCTTGCGTGCACGAACTGGTGCCTTTGCCATTATTCAATCACCCCGATTATTTCTTGATCGGTTTACGCGGACCCTTACGGGTACGTGCGTTGGTCTTGGTACGCTGACCGCGCACTGGAAGACCACGACGATGACGCAAACCACGATAGCAACCAAGGTCCATAAGACGCTTGATGCTCAGGGTGACTTCACGACGCAGATCGCCTTCAACAACAAATTTCGCTACTGCATCACGCAGAATGTCGATTTGTTCTTCAGACAGCTCACTGATCTTAACATTTTCAGCGATTCCCGTAGATGCACAGATAGCCTGTGAACGGGTCTTGCCGATACCGAAAATTGCAGTTAATGCGATAACGGTATGTTTATGATCAGGAATGTTAATGCCTGCTATACGGGCCACTATGCACTCCTATTTAATTACTTATGCGTCCCATGCCGAAAAGCCCGTTTTCAGGATACTCAAATGGAAACGCATAGACATACAAAAGATTGGCTGGCTAATCTAGCCAGCTCAACCCGACTTTGCAAGAAAAATATGCGATTAAATCAGCCTTGGCGCTGTTTATGCTTAGGCTCGGCACTGCAGATCACACGAACGACACCGTCGCGACGAACGATTTTGCAGTTACGACATAATTTCTTGACGGAAGCACGAACTTTCATTTTTACTCTCCGTAACTTCTCAAGCGCCTGAATTAACGGCCGTAGCCCTTCAGGTTTGCTTTCTTCAATGCAGACTCGTACTGACTTGACATCATCAGAGTTTGCACTTGAGCCATAAAGTCCATGATGACAACCACTACAATCAGCAGTGATGTACCGCCGAAGTAGAATGGTACTTTCATCGCATCACGCATGAACTCCGGGATCAGGCAGATAAAGGTAATGTACAACGCACCGATTAATGTCAGGCGGGTCATTACTTTATCGATGTACTTCGCCGTCTGTTCTCCCGGACGAATACCTGGTACAAATGCACCAGACTTCTTCAGGTTATCTGCTGTTTCACGCGGGTTGAACACCAACGCTGTGTAGAAGAAACAGAAGAAGATGATTGCAGTCGCATAGAGTAACACATAAAGCGGTTGACCAGGCTGTAACGACATAGAAATAGTCGTCAGCCAGTTCCAGCCAGTTCCGCCCCCGAACCATGACGCGATGGTTGCTGGGAACAGGATAATGCTGGAAGCAAAGATAGCAGGGATTACACCGGCCATATTCACTTTCAACGGTAAATGTGTGCTCTGCGCAGCATAGACACGACGGCCTTGCTGACGTTTCGCATAGTTCACCACAATGCGGCGTTGACCACGCTCAACGAAAACAACGAAGAAGGTCACTGCAAATACGAGAACTGCAACCAACAGCAACAGGAGGAAGTGCAGGTCGCCTTGCCGCGCTTGCTCGATGGTATGGCCAATGGCCGGCGGCAGACCCGCAACGATACCAGCGAAGATAATGATCGAGATACCGTTACCGATACCTCGTTCAGTTATCTGCTCGCCCAGCCACATCAGGAACATTGTCCCGGTAACCAGACTGACAACAGCAGTAAAGTAGAAAGCAAATCCTGGGTTTAACACCAGGCCCTGCATTCCAGGCATATTCGGCAGGCCGGTAGCAATACCGACCGCCTGGAATATCCCTAATACCAGAGTACCGTAACGGGTGTACTGACTAATCTTACGACGGCCAGCCTCCCCTTCTTTCTTGATTTCAGCTAACGCTGGATGAACCACCGTCAGCAGCTGGATAATAATAGAGGCCGAAATATACGGCATAATACCCAGGGCAAAGATAGAAGCACGGCTCAGAGCACCACCAGAGAACATGTTGAACATTTCAATGATGGTGCCACGCTGTTGCTCAAGCAATTTGGCAAGTACAGTGGCATCGATACCAGGGATTGGAATAAAAGAGCCAATACGGAAAACAATCAGCGCACCAATCACAAACAGAAGTCTGCGTTTTAGTTCGCCAAAACCACCCTTGGCACTTTGAAAATCTAATCCCGGTTGCTTAGCCATCTGCTACTTATTCCTCAATTTTACCGCCAGCAGCTTCGATTGCAGCACGAGCGCCTTTAGTCACACGCAGACCGCGAATCGTTACCGGTGCAGAAACTTCGCCAGACAGGATCACTTTCGCGAACTCCATCTGAATACCGATAATGTTTGCTGCTTTCAGCGTGTTCAGGTCGACGATACCGCCTTCAACTTTCGCCAGGTCAGACAGACGAACTTCTGCAGTGACCATTGCTTTGCGAGAGGTGAAACCGAATTTCGGCAGACGACGGTACAGAGGCATCTGGCCGCCTTCAAAACCACGACGTACGCCACCGCCAGAACGTGAGTTCTGACCTTTGTGACCGCGACCGCCGGTCTTGCCGAGGCCAGAACCGATACCACGACCCAGACGTTTTGAAGCGTGCTTGGAACCGTCGGCCGGAGACAGAGTATTTAAACGCATCTGTTACTCCTCCACTTTAACCATGTAGGAAATCGCGTTAACCATACCGCGTACAGCTGGCGTGTCTTCACGCTCTACGGTGTGGTTAATACGACGCAGACCCAGGCCAAGCAGCGTTGCCTTGTGTTTAGGCAAACGGCCGATCGAACTGCGGGTTTGAGTAATTTTAATAGTCTTAGCCATGGTCATTACCCCAGAATGTCTTCAACGGATTTGCCACGCTTGGCAGCGACCATTTCTGGGGAATTCATGTTGGCCAGGCCATCCAGAGTTGCACGAACCACGTTGATCGGGTTAGTGGAACCGTAGGCTTTAGCCAGAACGTTATGAACCCCAGCAACTTCCAGAACGGCGCGCATTGCACCACCGGCAATAATACCGGTACCTTCTGAAGCGGGTTGCATGAACACACGAGAACCTGTGTGCACACCTTTAACAGGGTGCTGCAGGGTGCCGTTGTTCAGCGCGACGTTGATCATATTGCGACGAGCTTTTTCCATCGCTTTCTGGATCGCTGCTGGAACTTCACGCGCTTTACCGTAACCAAAACCGATGCGACCGTTACCATCACCAACAACAGTCAGAGCTGTGAAGGAGAAAATACGACCACCTTTAACGGTTTTCGATACGCGATTTACCGCGATCAGCTTTTCCTGCAGTTCGCCAGCTTGTTTTTCGATGTGTGCCATCTTACACCTCTACCTTAGAACTGTAGGCCAGCTTCACGGGCAGCATCTGCCAGTGCCTGGACACGACCATGATATTGGAAACCAGAACGGTCGAAAGAAACACCTGTGATGCCTTTTTCGATTGCGCGTTCAGCAACTGCTTTACCAACAGCAGCGGCAGCGTCTTTGTTTCCAGTGTACTTCAGTTGCTCACTGATAGCTTTTTCTACTGTAGAAGCAGCGACCAGGACTTCAGAACCGTTTGGTGCGATTACCTGTGCGTAAATATGACGCGGGGTACGATGTACCACCAGGCGAGTAGCACCCAGCTCTTTGAGCTTGCGACGTGCGCGGGTCGCACGACGGATACGAGCAGATTTCTTATCCATAGTGTTACCTTACTTCTTCTTAGCCTCTTTGGTACGCACGACTTCGTCGGCGTAACGAACACCCTTGCCTTTATAAGGCTCAGGACGACGGTAGGCGCGTAAATCTGCTGCAACCTGACCAATCAGCTGTTTATCAGCGCCTTTCAGCACGATTTCAGTCTGAGTTGGACATTCAGCAGTGATTCCCGCTGGCAGCGCGTGGTCAACTGGGTGAGAGAAGCCAAGGGCCAAGCTCACAGAGTTGCCTTTTACGGCTGCACGATAACCTACACCAACCAGCTGCAGCTTCTTAGTGAAGCCTTCGGTAACACCGATAACCATAGCGTTCAGCAGAGCGCGTGAAGTACCAGCCTGCGCCCAACCATCCACAAAACCTTCGCGCGGAGCGAAAGTCAGGGTGTTGTCAGCATGCTTAACTTCTACAGCTTTGTTGAGCGTACGAGTCAGCTCGCCGTTTTTACCTTTAATCGAAATTACCTGACCGTCGAGTTTTACCTCTACGCCGGCAGGAATCGCGACTGGTGCTTTAGCAACACGAGACATTTATTCCTCCGATTAAGCTACGTAGCAGATAATTTCGCCGCCAAGACCTGCCTGGCGAGCTGCACGATCGGTCATAACACCTTTAGAGGTAGAGATAACAGCGATACCCAGTCCAGCCATAACTTTAGGCAGTTCGTCTTTGCGTTTGTAGATACGCAGACCTGGACGGCTTACACGCTGAATGCTCTCAACCACTGCCTTGCCCTGGAAATACTTAAGTGTCAGTTCCAGTTCAGGCTTGGTGTCGCCTTCGACTTTAAATTCTTCAATATAGCCTTCTTCCTTCAGCACGTTGGCAATCGCCAATTTCAGCTTGGAGGAAGGCATGGTGACCGCAACTTTGTTCGCGGCTTGACCGTTACGGATACGGGTCAGCATATCCGCGATCGGATCTTGCATGCTCATCTGTCTTTACTCCCGTGATTCAATTGGTAATTACCAGCTAGCCTTTTTCAAGCCAGGTACTTCACCGCGCATGGCGGCTTCACGCAACTTGATACGGCTCAGACCGAATTTGCCCACATAACCATGTGGACGGCCAGTTTGGCGGCAGCGGTTACGCTGACGAGACGGGCTGGAATCACGCGGCAGAGTTTGCAGCTTGAGAACAGCATTCCAACGATCTTCGTCGGATGAGTTCACACTAGAAATGATAGCTTTCAGTTCCTCGCGTTTAGCGCGGTACTTGTCAGCCAGTTTCACGCGAACGACTTCGCGTGCTTTCATCGATTGCTTAGCCATCAGTAACCCTGCCTTACTTGCGGAACGGGAAGTTAAAAGCAGCCAAAAGTGCGCGGCCTTCATCATCAGATTTCGCAGTGGTGGTAATGGTGATATCCAAACCACGAACGCGGTCGACTTTGTCATAGTCGATCTCTGGGAAGATGATCTGCTCACGAACGCCCATGCTGTAGTTACCACGGCCATCGAATGACTTAGCGGACAAGCCACGGAAGTCACGGATACGTGGAACAGCAATAGAAATCAGACGCTCAAAGAACTCCCACATGCGTTCGCCACGCAGAGTTACTTTACAGCCGATCGGATAGCCCTGACGGATTTTGAAGCCTGCAACTGATTTGCGTGCTTTGGTGATAAACGGCTTTTGACCGGAGATTGCTGCCAAGTCAGCTGCTGCATTGTCCAGCAGTTTCTTGTCAGCGATCGCTTCACCTACACCCATATTCAGGGTGATCTTCTCGACCCGAGGGACTTGCATGACAGAATTGTAGCTAAACTCAGTCATGAGTTGTTTAACTACTTCGTCTTTGTAGTAATCATGCAGTTTCGCCATCGTACTACTCCAAATTACTTGATAGTTTCGCTGTTCGATTTGAAGAAACGGACTTTTTTGCCGTCTTCGAATCTAAAGCCTACACGGTCAGCCTTGCCGGTTGCCGAGTTGAAGAGTGCAACGTTAGAAACCTGAATAGCAGCTTCTTTTTCAACGATGCCACCTGGTTGGTTCAGAGCCGGAACCGGCTTTGAGTGCTTCTTAACCAGGTTAATACCTTCAACAATCAGTTTGCCTGAAGACAGAACATTTTTTACTTTACCGCGCTTACCTTTATCTTTGCCGGTCAGCACGATAACTTCGTCATCGCGACGGATTTTAGCTGCCATTTTTCGCTCCTTAGAGTACTTCTGGTGCCAGAGAGATAATTTTCATGAACTTTTCAGTACGAAGTTCACGAGTTACCGGCCCAAAAATACGCGTTCCGATAGGCTGCTCACTGTTATTATTTAAAATAACGCATGCATTACCATCGAAGCGAATGACAGAACCGTCCGGGCGACGAACACCCTTCCTGGTGCGCACCACTACCGCTTTCAGCACATCACCCTTCTTAACCTTACCGCGAGGAATTGCTTCCTTGATGGTAATTTTGATGATGTCGCCTACGCCTGCGTAGCGACGGTGCGAGCCACCCAGAACCTTGATACACATTACGCGACGTGCACCGGAGTTGTCGGCGACGGTCAGCATAGTCTGTTCTTGGATCATTTTAGTGCTCCGCTAATGTCAACTACTACTTCGGGACCTGATTCAGGTCGTATAAAAGCCCCATATTGAGGGCGCAGCATTATAACACTGCTTCCTGCATATGGGTAGAAAAAATAAACGGCTCTTGCGAGCCGCTTATCTTATTTTTTAGAGACGGCAGATTCTATTACAGAATCGCTTTCTCTACAACGCGAACCAGCGTCCAGGACTTAGTCTTGGACAGTGGACGGCATTCGCGGATTTCAACCACGTCGCCGATACCACATTCGTTGTTCTCGTCATGTACGTGCAGTTTGGTCGTACGTTTGATGAATTTCCCGTAGATCGGGTGCTTCACAACACGTTCGATTGCAACAACAATGGATTTCTCCATTTTGTCACTCAGAACACGACCTTGCAGAGTACGGATTTTATCGGTCATTACGCACCCGCCTTCTCAGTCAGTAAAGTCTTAACGCGTGCAACATCACGACGAACATTCTTCAAGACGTGAGTCTGTTGAAGTTGGCCGGATGCTGCCTGCATGCGCAGATTGAACTGCTCACGCAGTAGGTTAAGTAGCTCAGTGTTCAGCTCTTCAACGCTTTTTTCACGCAGCTCTGTTGCTTTCATTACATCACCGTCTTAGTTACAAAGGTGGTTTTGATAGGCAGTTTTGCTGCTGCCAGCTTGAATGCTTCACGGGCCAGCTCTTCCGGTACGCCGTCCATTTCATACAGGACTTTACCAGGCTGGATCAAGGCAACCCAATACTCTACGTTACCTTTACCTTTACCCATACGCACTTCCAGCGGCTTCTCGGTAATTGGTTTGTCCGGGAATACACGGATCCAAATTTTACCTTGACGCTTAACTGCACGGGTCATAGCACGACGTGCTGCTTCGATCTGACGAGCAGTCAGACGACCACGGCCAACAGCTTTCAGACCGAAAGTACCGAAGCTAACATCCGTACCCTGCGCCAGACCACGGTTGCGGCCTTTATGCACTTTACGGAATTTTGTACGCTTTGGTTGTAACATCAGCGACTCTCCTTACTTACGGCCTTTACGCTGCTGCTTTTTAGGTTGAGCAGCCGGTTCCGGTTGTTCAACAGCAGCCATACCACCCAGGATCTCACCTTTGAAGATCCATACCTTAACGCCGATTACACCATAAGTGGTGTGGGCTTCAGAGGTGTTGTAGTCAATGTCTGCACGCAGAGTGTGCAGTGGCACGCGGCCTTCACGGTACCATTCAGTACGCGCGATTTCTGCACCGCCAAGACGGCCACTAACTTCAACTTTGATCCCTTTAGCGCCCAGACGCATTGCGTTCTGTACAGCACGCTTCATAGCACGACGGAACATCACACGACGCTCCAGCTGTGAAGTGATGCTGTCAGCAACCAATTTAGCGTCCAGTTCCGGTTTACGGACTTCGGCGATATTGATCTGTGCAGGAACGCCAGCGATATCCGCTACGACCTTGCGCAGTTTTTCTACATCTTCGCCTTTCTTACCGATAACGATGCCTGGGCGAGCGGTGTGAATAGTCACACGGATGCTCTTAGCCGGACGCTCGATAACGATACGAGAAACGGATGCTTTAGCCAGTTCTTTAGTCAGGAACTGACGCACTTTAAAGTCGCTGTCCAGGTTGTCAGCGAATTCTTTGGTATTTGCGAACCAGGTAGAGTTCCAGGGTTTAACAATACCCAGGCGAATACCATTAGGATGTACTTTCTGACCCATTGCTAGTCTCCAGAGTCTCAGCGATCGGACACAACCACAGTAATGTGGCTGGTGCGCTTCAGGATGCGATCTGCACGACCTTTTGCACGAGGCATAATGCGCTTCATGCTTGGGCCTTCGTCAACGAAGATCTTCGTGACTTTCAGATCATCAATGTCAGCGCCATCGTTGTGTTCGGCGTTAGCAATGGCAGATTCCAGGACTTTCTTGACCAGTACAGCCGCTTTCTTATTGGTGTAGGTCAAAATGTCCAGAGCCTGCGACACTTTCTTACCGCGTACAAGATCCGCTACCAGGCGAACCTTCTGTGCAGAAGAACGAGCGTGGCGATGTTTAGCGATAGTTTCCATCTCTTCCTCCTGCCTTAGCGTTTCTTGGCTTTTTTATCAGCCGCGTGGCCGCGATAAGTACGGGTCGGTGCAAATTCACCCAGTTTGTGACCGACCATTTCGTCGGAAACAAAGACAGGAACGTGCTGACGACCATTATGGACAGCGATGGTCAAACCGATCATGTTAGGGAAGATCGTTGAACGACGGGACCAGGTGCGCAGTGGCTTCTTGTCTCCGCTTTCCAAAGCTTTCTCTACCTTCTTCAGCAAGTGCAGGTCAATAAAAGGACCTTTCTTGAGAGAACGTGGCATGGCTTATCCTCTAAAATTATTTGCTACGGCGACGTACGATGAACTTATCGGTACGCTTGTTGCTGCGGGTTTTCTTACCTTTGGTCTGAACGCCCCACGGGGTAACCGGGTGCTTACCAAAGTTTTTACCCTCACCACCACCGTGCGGGTGATCAACTGGGTTCATCGCCGTACCGCGAACGGTAGGACGAATACCACGCCAACGAGCTGCACCGGCTTTACCCAGAACGCGAAGCATATGCTCAGCATTACCGACTTCGCCCAGGGTTGCGCGGCAGTCAATTTCGACTTTACGCATTTCACCAGAACGCAGACGCAGGGTAACGTAAGAACCTTCACGCGCAACGATCTGCACGTAAGTACCAGCAGAGCGAGCAATCTGACCGCCTTTGCCTGGTTTCATTTCTACGTTATGCACGGTAGAACCCACTGGGATGTTACGCATCGGCAGGGTGTTACCTGCTTTAATCGCAGCATCAACGCCAGACTGAATCTGGTCGCCAGCTTTCAGGCCTTTAGGGGCCAGGATGTAACGGCGTTCGCCATCTTTGTACAGAACCAGTGCGATGTTCGCAGAGCGGTTCGGATCGTACTCAAGACGTTCAACGGTCGCTGGGATACCATCTTTGTTGCGTTTGAAGTCAACAATACGGTAAGCCTGCTTGTGACCACCACCGATATGACGGGTAGTGATGCGACCATTGTTGTTACGGCCACCGGATTTGCTGTTTTTCTCAACCAGCGGGGCGAATGGTTTGCCCTTGTGCAGCTCCGCGTTTACCACTTTAACTACATGGCGACGACCCGGAGATGTCGGTTTACATTTAACAATTGCCATTGTTCTTCTCCTCCGACTTACTCAGCGCCGCCTGCGAAGTCCAGATTCTGGCCTTCTTTCAGGGTGACGTAAGCTTTTTTCCAGTCGCTACGACGACCAATACGCTGTCCAGAACGCTTAGTTTTGCCTTTAACCAGCAAAGTGTTCACGACTTCAACTTCTACTTCGAAAAGTTTCTGTACAGCGGCTTTGATTTCTGCTTTGGTCGCGTCTTTCGCAACTTTGAGAACGATGGTGTTAGTTTTTTCCATCGCAGCAGATGCTTTTTCAGATACGTGCGGCGCGCGCAGTACTTTCAGCAGACGTTCTTCACGGATCATGCCAGCATCTCCTCAACTTGCTTAACTGCGTCAGCAGTCATAACGACTTTGTCGAAGGCGATCAGGCTAACTGGGTCGATACCCGCTGCATCACGTACGTCAACCTTGTACAGGTTACGCGCGGCCAGGAACAGGTTCTCTTCCAGTTCGCCAGTGATGATCAGCACGTCTTCCAGAGCCATGTCTTTCAGTTTTTCTACCAGCAGCTTCGTTTTAGGAGCTTCCAGAGAGAACTGCTCGACAACGATCAGACGATCTTGACGTACCAGTTCGGACAGGATGCTTTTCAGCGCGCCGCGGTACATCTTTTTGTTAACTTTTTGACTGTGGTCCTGTGGCTTCGCAGCAAAGGTCACACCACCTGAACGCCAGATTGGGCTCTTTACAGAACCTGCACGAGCGCGGCCGGTACCTTTCTGGCGCCACGGCTTTTTGCCGGAACCAGTTACTTCAGCACGAGTCTTCTGAGCACGAGTACCCTGACGAGCACCTGCTGCATAAGCAACAACAACCTGGTGTACCAGCGCTTCGTTGAAATCACGACCGAAGGTAGTTTCGGAAACAGTCAGCGCGCTTTGCGCGTCTTTCAATACTAATTCCATTGCTATCCCCTTACGCCTTCACAGCTGGTTTAACGATAAGGTCGCAACCGGTAGCACCGGGTACTGCACCTTTAACCAGCAGCAGGTTGCGCTCAGCGTCAACACGTACAACGTCCAGACTCTGAACTGTTACACGCTCGTTGCCCATCTGGCCTGCCATTTTCTTGCCTTTGAACACTTTGCCCGGAGTCTGGTTCTGACCGATAGAACCCGGTACGCGGTGTGACAAGGAGTTACCGTGCGTAGCATCCTGAGTACGGAAGTTCCAGCGCTTTACAGTACCGGCAAAACCTTTACCTTTAGATGTTCCAGTCACGTCAACTTTTTTCACGTCAGCGAAAATGTCAACATTAATGCTCTGACCTACAGTGAACTCAGCGCCTTCAACGGTGCGGAATTCCCACAGACCACGGCCAGCTTCAACGCCAGCTTTAGCAAAGTGACCTGCTTCAGGCTTAGTTACACGGTTTGCTTTTTTAGCACCGGTAGTTACCTGGATAGCAGTGTAACCGTCGTTTTCCAGGCCTTTGACCTGAGTAACGCGGTTTGCTTCAATTTCGATCACGGTTACAGGGATAGAAACGCCATCTTCTGTGAAGATACGGGTCATACCCACTTTTTTACCGACTAAACCAATCATTGTTTCAACCTCTCAATCGCTCAATGACCTGATTAACCCAGGCTGATCTGCACGTCAACACCTGCAGCCAGATCCAGACGCATCAGAGCATCAACCGTTTTCTCGGTTGGCTCAACGATGTCAACCAGACGCTTGTGAGTGCGAATCTCATACTGATCGCGCGCATCTTTGTTGACGTGCGGAGAGATCAGAACGGTAAAGCGCTCTTTGCGGGTCGGCAGCGGGATAGGACCACGTACCTGCGCACCAGTGCGCTTGGCAGTCTCTACGATTTCCGCAGTTGATTGATCGATCAGACGATGATCAAACGCTTTAAGACGGATACGGATTCTTTGGTTCTGCATGAGACCAGAGCTCCAATTATTTATAAACGAAAAGAATTACTACTCGCATCCATTACGATTGATGGAGGAGTGTAATCGTTGAGCACATAACCCGCATATCGCGAGTATTGTTGACAGGCACTTTCGTACTTGTCTGCGACTCATATTGAATCGCGCCAGGCCGTATTGGCAGGCCCGCGTATTATACGTACATTCAGGGGTAAAGCAACTGCATTGTGTGTTTTATCGCTGATGGGATGTTACTCATCGGGAGAGCAAATGCCCTCCCCTGCCGTAACGGGCGGGATTGTCAGGCTTCCCTCTTTCTACAGATAAAAAAAAGAGCGCCGAAGCGCTCTCTTTTCTTTTGCTCTGGCAGAGCATGCTCTGCCAGACAAGTTTCGACAATTAAGCGATAACTTTAGCAACAACACCTGCACCAACGGTACGGCCGCCTTCGCGAATTGCGAAACGCAGACCGTCGTCCATTGCGATTGGGTGGATCAGGGTAACAACCATCTGAATGTTGTCGCCTGGCATAACCATTTCCACGCCTTCTGGCAGTTCGATGGTACCGGTCACGTCAGTTGTACGGAAATAGAACTGTGGACGGTAGCCTTTGAAGAACGGAGTATGACGGCCGCCTTCATCTTTAGACAGAATATAAACTTCTGACTCGAACTTGGTGTGTGGCTTGATTGAACCTGGCTTAGCCAGTACCTGGCCACGCTGGATATCTTCACGCTTAACACCGCGCAGCAGGATACCACAGTTCTCACCCGCACGGCCTTCGTCCAGCAGCTTACGGAACATTTCAACACCGGTACAGGTTG
>NZ_JACYMO010000020.1 GCF_014838825.1 Erwinia persicina
TCGCGTTGCTGGCCACGTCCACCTTACCGGTCAGCGGATTGGTGGTCAGCTTCCTGATTTCCGTCGCCAGATACGGCGACGCGCCGCTCGCCAGCGCCGCCGGGTCTGTCTGGGCCTTCAGCCCGGCGATGTCGCCCTGCGTGCGGATAACGTCCATCGCCTGACCGCCGATTTCACCTGTCAGCTGCGCCTGTTTGAGCCGGTTCTGCTCCTTCTCCCTGTCAAAGTCAGACTGATTCTGGGCGGAGACTATTGCCATCAGCACACAGGCATCGTTCGCCAGATACCCGGCGCAATGGCCGGGATTTTAGTCAATTGAATAAAATACATAAGACTGACTGGCCGTTATTTTATTCATGCAGTAACGTTATAACGCGCATCCTGAATAATGTAAGGCTCTGCAATCTCTTCCCACACTACTTCTGCCATCTTTTGCCATTCGGTTGGTTTTTTTTGCTTCACAAGATAATCCCTTATTAACTTCACTGCCTTGTTAAAATCCTCTTTATTTAACTCTACAAATGAATAAAACTTTAGGTATTCACCTTCTTCAGACTTAATCACTTCATGCAATTTAGAGTTCCCGGGCAAAAACACAGCATCCAACAGCTCACCAAATGCCTCCCAATAATTCCCGTTAACAAAGCCTCCGGTTCTTTGAAAGTTGCTTTCTCTCTGCCCATTATCATTCCAACCGATAAATAAACTCGCCCCCATACCATCACCTCATAATAATAATTTTATCTTGCTGTGCTTTAGGCAGTGTTTTTATATAATCCATAAAGGTTTTTTGGTTCGCGGACGTTAGGACTCTAAAATCGACAGGCACAAAGTCAGCTTTTTGCAAGTGATCTTGGATAACATCCCTTCCACTACCAACACTCATATTCTTCTCATAAAACTTATTTAACCCATCTATTTCTTTTTGTGACAGTCTATCGGTAGTATACATGGCATCAACGGTTTTACCTTTATTAGGGCCTGACGTAATTACAAAATCAGGTGAACTTCCTGATTTTGCTCCAGGCGAAGGCGTATAACGCTCCATCGTACCGAGAGTAGGCTCTAATTGTGCGGCAGATGCAGCTTCAGCCGGTTTTAGCTTACCATTACCACCCAGATCAGGTGTATTAAGTCGGTCATGTCCTTCCAGCGGCGTGGCATTGACTTTTACTTCGTAAATGCCATCTGTATTCCTGACCAGCTTTTCAGTTTTACCAAGTGTAGTACTTAGAACCGGTATTTTCTTACCAGGTGAAAGTAGGCCTGCCAGCATCCCACCCGTAGCTTCCAGCGCTGCCTGATTTCCTTCAGACGCCTGTTTGATTGTGTCGGCGACTGCTGACCAGGTATCGCTGTTCATCAGCGCTTTCACGCTGTCTGCCACCGCCTGATTCTTCCCGGACAGATCGTTCAGCGCCGTACTACAGTAACTGTCCCCGGCAGCACATGAAGCCAGCGCCATTGCCGTATCGGCAACGTAGTCCGCTGAACCTAATGCCGCATCACCGGTATCAGCCAGGGCATTAATAATGCCGTTTGCGATGGAAGAGGTTGTACCGTTGCCCAGCTTATCCCTGACCTGCTCTTTCCAGTGTTCAGCGCTCTGCTTAACCGATTCGCGGGCTTTATCGCCGCTCAGCGAGTTATTCTCAACCGCATTCTTACCCGCCTGGCCGGCCGTCACTGCTCCGCCAGTATCGCCCGTCGCCAGGCCGCCCGCAACTCCTGCGGCCAGTTCGCTCAGCGCGCTGACCTGCTGTTTTTCGCTTTCGCTCAGCTGGTCTGCCGCCCTGCCCGGGAACAACTGTCCGCCAATGTAAGTTGCTGGGTCGCCGGGTCACGGATGACTATCGTGCCCTTGCTCACCGCCGCCTTCGTCGTCGAACTCCCGCTGCTGTTTATTCCCACCAGCAGGCCGTTGGCCACGCTACCGCCCGAGCTGATGCCCACGCTCTGGTGCTCGACCTGGTACTCAGCCCGGTCCTCAATGTTGCTGAAGCCTGGCGGTTGAAGGAGATGGGATTTGAGACCGGGACGGCGCTGGAGGTGAAGGTTTTGCCGGGCTGCCTGATACTGGCCGCGCAGGAGCCGCAGCCGGAACCGCCCGCAGAGCCGGAGGTGGTGACCACGCTGCGTAAAGCCTGCAAAAAACTGTCGGCCCGTAAACAGCGTGAAATAGCGGTGTTTATTGAACTGGTTGCCACCCCGCAGAAGCGGCCACGCAAGATCCCGGAAGGAACGGTGGAGTGGCGGTCCGCCTTGACCTGCCCCCAGGATTAGATACAACCTTCAGTTAGTAATGTCAGTTGGTTTTTCTTCATATTTCCCGTTTCGCCAGCCCGCTGCAAATTCAGCCGGCGTCAGGTAATTCAGCGATGAATGTGGTCGACACTCGTTATAACCCTGCCGCCAGTCATTAATGATTTCCCGGGCATGTAGAATATCGCTGAACCAGTGTTCATTCAGGCATTCATCCCGAAAGCGGCCATTGAAACTCTCAATAAATCCGTTCTGCGTTGGCTTGCCCGGCTGGATTAAGCGCAACTCAACACCATGTTCAAAGGCCCATTGATCGAGCGCGCGGCAGGTGAATTCCGGGCCCTGATCAGTTCTTATCGTTGTAGGATAGCCACGAAACAGCGCAATGCTGTCCAGAATACGTGTCACCTGAACGCCTGTAATCCCGAATGCCGTGGTGATCGTCAGACACTCCTTCGTAAAATCATCCACGCAGGTCAGACACTTAATCCTGCGGCCGCTGGCAAGTGCATCCATGACAAAATCCATCGACCATGTCAGGTTCGGCGCATCCGGGCGAATAAGCGGAAGCCGCTCAGTCGCCAGCCCCTTGCGGCGTCGCCTGCGCTTTATACTCAGGCCGTTGAGATGATAGATGCGGTATACCCGCTTGTGGTTGACGTGAAGGCCCTCCCGACGCAGTAGTTGCCAGATGCGCCGGTAACCAAAGCGGCGGCGCTCAAGTGCCAGCTCTGTGATGCGTAGAGACAGCTGCGCGTCAGCAGCCGGACGCTGAGCCGAATAACGGTAAGTCGACAGAGACAAACCTGCCAGCCTGCAGGCACGACGTTGCGACAGACCTGCGGCCTCACACATGACTTCCACTGCTTCCCGCTTCTGGTCTGTCGTCAGAACTTTCGGCCAAGAGCCACCTGAAGCGCCTCCTTATCCAGCATGGCTTCAGCGAGCAGCTTCTTGAGGCGGGCGTTCTCCTCTTCAAGCGACTTGAGCCGCTTCACTTCAGGGACTTCCATGCCGCCAAACTTCTTGCGCCAAGTGTAAAACGTGGCATCGGAAATGGCGTGCTTACGGCAGAGCTCACGGGCAGAAACTCCGGCTTCGGCCTCGCGGAGAATACTGATGATCTGTTCGTCGGAAAAACGCTTCTTCATGGGGATGTCCTCATGTGGCTTATGAAGACATTACTAACATCGCGGTGTGTTAATCAACGGGGAGCAGGTCAGCCTGAGGTAACTCGTTGGTTATAAAATAAAATCCCGGCTTGTCGCCGGGATTTGTGTATTAATTCAGAAGATCTGTTGATACATTACCGGTATCGAAGAACTCTTTAAATATCTTGACTACAAGATCAAAGTCTTTCGTTATTTGACGAAGAGGCCAATGATCACCAAGTATCATTATTTCATCATCCGGCCCTAAAGGATTCAAGTAAGTTCTAACCTGATATTCATCCTCAAGGATTTCACCTAAGGTCATTAGGTAATAATCGTTTTCAGTTCTTACCTGTAGCATTTCCACTCCATTCCCCACCGTACTCAACGCATCAAGTGTGAGAGTACCTTCTCTTCCCTGAAGTTGTACTAATTGATTAAGTATGTCATTCCAGGTTGAGACTTGTTGATTCCCACCATATTCATTCAATGTCCAACCCATTTTAAATTTCATTTAATCACGAGCCTTAAGAGATTTCATTCCGGGCTGCCAGTAGAGGACGGTTCCTGTAGTCTCTTCATAGATTGTTAATGATTTTAATCCTGCTTTATCAGCCATAGCGGCTATATCACCCCGGCAATAACCACATACAGGTTCTTTAGAAACACTCATTGTCATCTCACGTCCTTGAGACATACCCTTTTCAAAAGCTTGCTGGATAACACCTACTTCGGCATGAGCAGTAGCCATATTCCCATTGGGAAGAGGTTTGTTTTGCTTCTCTATTTTGGCCTGGATACGTCCATCAATTAGCGCTGGCTTATTTATATCAGCCAAATTAGAAGGCCGTGCTCCCTGATTGGTATCTGAGAATTTAGCCCCGTCAACATTACCTTTCGCCACAACCTTAATATTAGCATCAACGATTTTACTGAGCTGTTTTGCTGCTGCCGAACCTAATACTGGCGTCACCGAAGCAACAATGATATCCATGCCCTGTTTGGTTTCGGCATAGCCCTGAGCCGTCTGGCGATCCACGCCCAGCACATCCATTGCATACTGCGTCAGCGCATCCTTCACCTGCTGCTGATTCTGTGCATCAACGCTGGTGATATTCAGCAGGTTCACTATCTGGCCGTAAGAGTCCGCATACATCTCACTGACTTTGTTATTGTACTGCCCGGTGTCGTACTCACCTTTGGCCGCGATAACCTCCAGTCTTGCACTGGCACAAGCCGCACTTCCGGCATTACCGTTTCCACAAGCATCAATGACCTTCTGGTCGCTGGCGATATCCTTTTCACGCAGTTCATTAACTTTCTGCTGGGCCTGCTCACGCTCTGCCGGGTCTTTGCTGTTGAGTTTCTGCTTCGCTATCTCAAGCTCGGTCTTCTCTGACACGCTCAGATAGTTATTCTCCACAACTGTCTTACCAGTTGCGCTCCTGCGATGGCGTCATCACCACTGTCACCAATCACTCTACATCTTTCGGTAGTAAAAGAACCAGTAGGCAAATCCAATTCCAATCCCCACTGAACCTGTCTTCAATACCTTATGCAAGTTATCCCTCAAGTATTCCAGCATCTGCTCACCTCCACCAACCCAATACCCAAGGACCTGGAAAATAAAACTTACACAAATAAGCATCAGCGAGAAGGCAATGCATAAGTATAGTAATGCCAATAATGATTTTTTACTTATTAACATTATTATTGTCCTTATTTTTTATAGAGTTTTGCAATGCATCAGAGAACCCCCCTGACGCAGCTGAGTCGGCAATATTTCCTGAAAGTGAAGGCAGATTATTTTGAGGCGCTGGTTTTGTGATAGTCCATACGCCTGTGGGAACCCATTCATATTGTTTGGAGATTGGGTTTAGTTTTTTATCCATTGGTATTTTTATAATATTACCAGCGGTATAACCCACTGAAGCGCCTGCCTTACTCAGCAACGCCCCCATAAACGGATCATCACCTTTTATTTCTGCAGTATAATAACCACCGGCGGCATTCCAGGTGACTGTTGGATTATAACCTTTACCTGCAGTAATTAGACCGATAACTCCTGACCCTATTACGTCAGATAATTTTACCTCACCAGTTTTGCTTGTTCCATATTGGATAGCTGTATTAGCCGCACTTGAAACTCCCGCTGCGATTAATTGCTCCTTAACACCTGCACTGTTAGTAATAATAGCCTTCCCACCCATTATCGCTACCGGCCAGGAAGTTGGGGTCATTACCACATCCATAACCCGATCACCGGTCGTAATATTATCCTTCAGGAATTTCAGGTCGGTGCCATTAAGATATTTTACCAACGCTGCCGCATCCGGGTCCTTCAGTTTCTCACTCAGCCTTATCTGATGTTTATCAGCATCCAGCGCAACGTTGGTTTCCGCCTGAACCATTTCTTCCCAACTTACGCAGACCACACCGCCACCCGTACAGGCTTCGGCCAGTTCTTTACTGTTTTTATTACTGATTTCGATATATTTTTCAACAACAGATTTGCAGTCACCTCCGGTGGATTTACAGGCGGAGAGTTCCTTATCAAGCTGCCGGGACTCCTTCTCACTCAGATAATTATTCTCAACCGCATTCTTACCCGCCTGGCCGGCCGTCACTGCTCCGCCAGTATCGCCCGTCGCCAGGCCGCCCGCAACTCCTGCGGCCAGTTCGCTCAGCGCGCTGACCTGCTGTTTTT
>NZ_JACYMO010000021.1 GCF_014838825.1 Erwinia persicina
CCGAAAGGCCGGGGTTTTTTGCGTTTTAAGCGGGTAATCCCCGATCGATCCCAATCCTCTGCCTTAATGTTCCCCCGAAACACCGTCCGACCTCCCGATGCGTGTTGTTTCAAGTTAAATTCAACGTGAAATTAGCAGGTTTTTGGCGTTTCATCGCCGATTAAGGGCGCGAGCTGCGCCCAGAAAACCCTCAACGCGCTGCGGCTAATCGGTTACACTAGCTGACAGTTTACTCTGTGAAGGCCGTATTATGTCCCGCCAGCAAGAATCGTTAAAACCCTGGAATACCTTCAGTCTCGACGCCCGTGCCCGCCACATTAGCGTGGTGAAAACCATAGAGGATCTTTGCCAGTGCTGGCAGGAAAGTGCTCGCCAGAAAGAGCCCGTATTATTGCTGGGTGAAGGCAGTAACGTGCTGTTTCTTGAGGATTTTGCAGGGCAGGTGATCATCAATCGCATTAAAGGTATCAGCGTTGAAGAGGCGGAGGATGCCTGGCTGGTGCATGTGGGGGCGGGAGAAAACTGGCATCAGCTGGTTGAAACGCTGCTGGAGCAGAATCTGGCAGGGCTGGAAAACCTTGCTTTGATCCCGGGGTGTACAGGTTCGGCACCCATTCAAAATATAGGTGCCTATGGCGTTGAACTGGAACAGGTGTGTCACTATGTCGATGTTGTCCGCCTTTGCGATGGCACCGTCCAGCGTCTGACGGCTGCAGAGTGCCAGTTTGGCTATCGGGACAGCATCTTCAAGCATCACTACCGTGAGGGTTATGCGATCGTCGCGGTAGGTCTGCACCTGCGAAAAAACTGGAAACCAGTCCTCAGCTACGGCGATCTGAGAAATCTGGATCCGTTAACGGTCACTCCCCGGCAGGTGTTCGATGCGGTCTGCGCGATGCGCCGCAGTAAACTTCCTGATCCTGAAGTGACCGGAAATGCGGGGAGCTTCTTCAAAAACCCGCTGGTCAGCGCTGAAACGGCTGCCCATCTCCAGGCGCGTTATCCTGATATTCCTCACTATCCACAGGAAAAGGGTGACGTGAAGCTGGCCGCCGGCTGGTTAATCGATCAATGCTCTTTGAAAGGCTTCCGTCACGGTGGTGCAGCGGTTCACCAGCAGCAGGCTCTGGTGCTGATTAACGCAGAGAATGCCAGCGGCCAGGACATTGTGGAGCTCGCCCGTGTCGTTCGTCAGCGTGTGGCAGAGAAATTTACGGTCTGGCTGGAGCCGGAAGTGCGCTTTATTGCGGCGCAGGGTGAAACTGACGCCGTTGAGGTGATTGCATGAAAGATAACACCGTACCCCTGAAACTGATCAGTATTCTGGCAGATGGTGAATTTCATTCAGGTGAACACCTGGGTGAGCATCTGGGAATGAGCAGGGCGGCGATTAATAAGCATGTTCAGACGCTGAAAGAGTGGGGAATCGATGTTTTTACCGTGACAGGCAAAGGATACAGCCTCGCTTCCCCGATGCAGTTGCTGAATGAAGAGGCAATCAATGCAAAGCTGGAGGCAGGCAGGCTGGCGGTTATTCCGGTCATCGACTCCACCAATCAGTATTTGCTCGATCGCATGGACAGCCTGCAGTCAGGGGATGCCTGCGTTGCGGAATATCAGCAGGCAGGGCGTGGAAGACGCGGGCGTCAGTGGTTTTCCCCCTTTGGTGCAAACCTCTATCTGTCGATGTACTGGCGTCTTGAGCAGGGACCTGCTGCTGCCATGGGCCTGAGTCTGGTGATCGGTATCGTGCTGGCTGAGGCACTGCAGGCGCAGGGCGCACCCGGGATCAGAGTGAAGTGGCCAAACGACATCTATCTTGACGATCGCAAACTTGCCGGTATTCTCGTTGAACTGACCGGGAAAGCAGGCGATGCTGCGCAGATCGTGACCGGGGCAGGAATAAATCTTGCGATGCGTGCCACAGGAGCCGGGGTGATCAATCAGGGCTGGATTAACCTCCAGGAGGCAGATGTCACTGTCGATCGTAACGCGCTTTCAGCGTTGATCGTGAATAAAATGAGAGCCGCACTGACGCAGTTTGAACAGGATGGTCTGGCTCCGTTTATTGAGCGTTGGGCGCGGTTAGACAACTTTATCGACCGGCCGGTAAAACTGCTGATTGGCGATCGTGAAATCACCGGTATCGCCAGGGGAATTGATCCACAGGGCGGGTTAATTCTGGAGCAGGATGGCGTGAGGAAATCCTGGGTAGGCGGGGAAATTTCGTTACGGCCACAGCATTAAAAAAAGGGGCATCGCCCCTTTTTTGCTACTTTCTTAATCTGACAAGATCAACGGCATGATCGCTGCTCTTGGTCATGATCAGACTGGCACGCTCTCGCGTTGGCATAATATTTTCTTTCAAATTCATATAGTTAATTTCCTTCCATAGCTGGGTTGCAATTCCCACCGCCTCTTCTTCAGGCAGTTGCGCATAGTGATGGAAGTAGGAGTCCGGGTCGGTGAAGGCTCCCTGCCGGAATTTCAGAAAACGATTAATATACCAGCGCTCCAGTAACTCTTCCGGGGCGTCCACATAGATCGAAAAATCCACGAAATCTGACACGAAAACATGATGGGGATCGTGGGGATAGTCCATTCCACTCTGCAGGACGTTCAACCCCTCCAGAATGAGGATATCCGGCTGCTGGACGACTTTATCGCCGTCAGGAATAACATCGTAAATCAGATGTGAATAGACCGGAGCCGTTACCTGGGCTGCGCCAGACTTCAGATCGGAAACGAAGTTAACCAGACGATGCATATCGTAGGAGAGCGGGAAACCCTTCTTCTTCATCAGCCCACGTTCTTTCAGCACCGCATTGGGATGCAGGAAGCCGTCAGTGGTGATGAGCTCGACTTTGCGATGTTCAGGCCAGCGGCTCAACAGCGCCTGTAATACGCGCGCTGTAGTACTTTTGCCGACGGCTACGCTGCCGGCAATGCTAATGATATAGGGGATCTTCTGACCATTGGTACCGAGAAACTGCTCAAGGACGGCCTGACGTCGCAAGTTAGAGCTGATATAGAAATTCAGCAGACGTGACAACGGCAAATAAATTTCTGCCACCTCTTCCATTGAGAGATCGTCATTAATGCCCTCCAGACGGGCAATTTCGTCTTCAGAAAGCGTCATCGGTACCGAATCACGCAGCGCGGCCCATTGGGTCCGGTTGAAATGCAGATAGGGTGTGGTTAACAAGGCGTCTTTTTTGCTCATAAGCGTGCTTCTGCCAGCAATTTTTGCCCTTCACTAGGCCAGCCATTTTGTATCAACAGGTTCCGGTTGTTGTCAGGCTTAGATACTAAGGGAAATTTCAAAAACAATGGTCGGAGGTTACCACCAGACGGGCATGAATAAGAAGGAAAAATGACAGTTAGCCCATGCAAACGTAACCGCACCCGCATTAATGATATTTTTAACTGTTGTTTATAGGTGCTTCTTTCCTGTCGACACGTCCAGGACAGAAACATAACCTTGTCGTGTTTTTTTTGTGCATACGAGTGATATTACATAATAAGACGCGGGCAGGGTGCAGATTAGCGCACCCTGTAAAACGCAGAGTGTTGATGCTTCTTTGAACGAAGATTGTATGTAAAAGCGCTAATTTGCGAAGAGTTGCACAAATAGTGAGCATAAGAACAATTATCGCAATATTTTTGTTGCATCATGCCTCAGGTCTTCCTAGAATGCGCACCACTTGATGCCGGCTTAGCTCAGTTGGTAGAGCAACTGACTTGTAATCAGTAGGTCACCAGTTCGATTCCGGTAGCCGGCACCATCAAGTAACAAAGTACCCCAGGTGGGGTTCCCGAGCGGCCAAAGGGAGCAGACTGTAAATCTGCCGTCATCGACTTCGAAGGTTCGAATCCTTCCCCCACCACCATTTCGACTCAGCAGTCAGGAGTTGAAACCGGCAGAGAAATAAATCACTCGACCGGAAAAGATGGCAACCACCACAAGGTTGTTCATCACGATTTCAGACTGAGCTCAAGCACAGTCAGGGTCATCAGGCAAACGCGTGTTGACTAGAGCAACGAAGAAAGCTTTTTCTGAGTTGTTCACAAGCTACAGACAGAACAGGTAGCCGAGTTCCAGGATGCGGGCATCGTATAATGGCTATTACCTCAGCCTTCCAAGCTGATGATGCGGGTTCGATTCCCGCTGCCCGCTCCAAGCCGTGCTGATATGGCTCAGTTGGTAGAGCGCACCCTTGGTAAGGGTGAGGTCCCCAGTTCGACTCTGGGTATCAGCACCACTTTCAAAATCTCCCTCCCTGCTTCTTCTCTGTGCATTAAAATTCAACGATTCAGGCAATGCCTGGTTGATGTGGTGATATCACCGATTAATCCGTGTCTTAGAGGGACAAGCGATGTCTAAAGAAAAATTTGAACGTTCCAAACCGCACGTCAACGTTGGTACTATCGGCCACGTTGACCACGGCAAAACTACCCTGACTGCTGCTATTACTACCGTTCTGGCTAAAACCTACGGTGGCTCTGCTCGTGCGTTCGATCAGATCGACAACGCGCCAGAAGAAAAAGCACGTGGTATCACCATCAACACATCTCACGTTGAATACGACACCCCAACTCGCCACTACGCGCACGTTGACTGCCCAGGCCACGCCGACTATGTGAAAAACATGA
>NZ_JACYMO010000022.1 GCF_014838825.1 Erwinia persicina
CGTTTCTTCATGGGGATGTCCTCATGTGGCTTATGAAGACATTACTAACATCGGGGTGTACTAATCAACGGGGAGCAGGTCATATCAACATAGTTATGCTTGCTAATTATGTGAGAGAAGGCTCTGAGTGCCATCAGCTATAATAGATATTGTTGCTTTTGGGTAGAAATCTATCTGTAGATGGAAGAATATAGCTCAGCTTTGCAAAGTTAATTATAATTATTATGTATGCCTATGGTTTAATTTAAAATTAAATAATTATTTAAAGTGATAATTATTTAATTTTTATTTAAAGTTAAATGGATTAAATTGCAATGTCATGGGAGGTGTGCTTATTATTGAATTTTATTTTGGTGTGAGGCTTTTGGTTGTTTTGGTTAGTATCGCCACAAAAAATATCGTTGTTAATGATATTTATCAGCCGATATCAGGGCTATCCGTTGATATTATTTTTCAGGCCATTTGCTATGGCGTTACTGTTGACGCCAGACGCTCCCTCCAGCCCGGAATTTCATCACCACTTATGGTCTTCATTCGGGATAAAAGAGATCCCCGTTTGTCCCATGTATTTCAAGGTGTGAGGAAAAACGAAACATTATACCAACATCAATCAATTGACGATGTGAGAGATATGCCTGAGGCGGCGATGTTCATGCACCGATTTCAACTGCCGGGAGGGGATTACACTGTTGCTGAGCCACTTACCTAACGCGAAAGTGAAGTTCTGCGGTATTTGAGACAGGGAAGGTCTCCAATAGACACTGATCGAGTGATGAAGTTTCGTATAAATAACAGTGTGTTAGTATGAAGATTCAGCGATGCGTAAGTTGAATTTTAAACGTAATCATGAATTGTTCCATTGGATGTTACAGTGTGGTTTGACCCTTTCTGCAAGGGAAATATAAAAAATGAGTGATCCCACTAGATGAGTCACTGTGACTTTATTGTTTGGTAGCATGTCACTCTGTGGTTGTCAGACACAAAAAATCGATAACAAAAACTATCCTCGCTGCGGGGATTAAAGATGAAAAGACACAGGGCGATGCCGGTGATCTGAAACAGTTGTCTGGCATGATCCCCGAGACGATAGATGTCACCAGGCTTCAACAGCCCCGGTTACGAGAAGATTATGCTGCATGGATCTCTTTAGGGGAGGAAGTCTTGCAAATGCAGCAGGAACGATGCCAATGGGGTGTTAATGCAGACACAGAGCTGATCCTGATGGGTATTATGGACGACTTTGCCGCTAAGCGAGAGTTGACGGATGATGAACTTAATAAGGCATTGGCCGCTGCTTAAAAAAGAATTACGACTGCGAGAGAAAAAACTATCGCCTCACAAAATAAAAGTGGAACCACTTACCTTCACGAATTTAAAAAAGATAAACATTTAAGCCAGGCACCTTATGGGTTTTGGTAGCGCATAGACTATGCAGGTGATGCTAAGCTCTCCGCAAAAGCGGCCGTCGATGTCACTGTTAAGAAAACTCTGGTCGATGGTACTGTCATACAGGACATGGGAGCCAGTGGTGCAACCTTGTGTCAGCCCATTGAGCAGTTTCCACCTCTGTTTAGAGAGGCAATTAAACTTCTGAAAAATCACGGTACGATAACGTTCGTTGTACCCCCAAAACTTGCATAGGGTGACATGGGATATCCTCCAAAGAACCCCCCCAATGCAACTAGGGTTTATACCCTGCGTATTGCTGAAATGTACCCTTAAATGAGTCAACTCCTTGCTGTAAAAAAATCGCTTACAACAGCGTAAGCGATTTAATTAAATACATGGTTATTAATTTTCTTCTCGAGCACAGACAAAAAAAGGATTGGAAAGTCCCTGAAATAATTCGCCATTACTTTTGACGCTTGTCATTTTAGTATAAAATGTAGTACCTATCGCCCTCGGTAGGATGTACCGCTGCCATAATTCCTCTGGCACTGTATCATTATTGTCGATTTCCTCACGTGTAATGGTCGTTTTATTCAAACTGCTTAACTCTGCCTGTTTTGTTATAATAAATGTCGCTCTGCTAACAAGATACTCTTGATCACCCACTTTAAGTGAACCAGTAAAAAATAATGTCCCTCCATTATGTAACGTGAAGATGATATTGGTGTTTGTATTTAAATATACTTTTATACCATCTTGTTCTATATGTGAGATCAACTGCGTATCACATCGAAAATTGTGATTTATTTTATAGTGATAGTAAAAAAAACCGCATAGAAAAAAAATAACGAAAATTAAAGTGATTATTTTTTTCATTTTAACCTACTTAACGATTCTGTAATTCGTACAGTTTTGATATTTTTTAGAGTCATCATACCTACACACAGCCATAAATCTTACCTTAAAGAGATTATTCATAGGTCTTGCATCTGTATAGTAAATATCAGCAGCACTATGTATGCAGTCTATCCCTTCACTTTTCATCATACTTTTAGCATTAGCAACTAAGTCGGTTGGTGGCTTTGCGTTGCTTAAGCCATAGATATTACACATGCCTATAGTGGTTATAAGATGAGTGTTTTCATTTTTTTTAAAAGTAAAGAAAACAACCCCCGATAGCATTATCAAAAAAACAGAAGCAGAAATAATAATATTTTTTTTGTGTTTTTTTGCTTTAATAAAAAGTTTTTTTAACCTGACTCTCAAACGTTTGTACGTCAAGATAGGTGGAGTCGGCACTCCAGACTTTATGACATCCTCTACTTGCTTTGAGATACCCTCTTCATTTTTTATGATCGGGAGAATATCTGCCTCCATTTTGAAGCCAGTTCTTGGTACAGTGATAATTATTTTTTTATTGATACCCAGGTTTTCAAATGCTTTTCTTAACTCGCTTATATGATTGCTTAGACTGGCCGATGATGGAGTGAATCCATAATCTATCCATACAGTTCTGATAATATCCTCTCGAATAAGAGTGGTGTTGTTATTGTTAATTAACTCGCATAGTAACCTGGTTGCCGGTTTCGATAGCTCAATAGATAGGTGTTTGTCATTCTTTAACGTTAATGTTCTGGTGTTAACATCAAAAACTAAAGTTAGATTTATTATGTATTTCATAATGATATGTTACCGTTGTATTTTTTTATCAGCAGTAGTCTTGTTGCGGTGCAGGATGGTGAATTTAGATGATAAGCATCTAATTAGTCAATCTCTTGGTGATATTATTTCATTAATAAAAAATTATTTTTTTTTAATAAAAAATAATTTTTTATTAATATAGTTATGAGTGCTTGTTGTGACTGTTGTGGAGTGTTTTTTTGGTTTTTTATTTTTAATTTGTTTTAATGCCCAGAATAAAATATCGACTATTTAAGTTAAGCAACATTAAATATCTAAAGTCTGTTTTTGGGCCTAAGCTTTGTCTCGTCACGGAATGCATAACGCTGTGCCGATAGTAATATATAGCCAGCCATCGAGTTTTCTCGTTAATGCATTCAATGACCTAACTTAGGATGAAAAATTTTTATTAAGGATAAGTATCAAATGAAACTGAACAAAATCATGCTGGCTGCGGTAATGACTCTGGGTACGATTTCTATGGCTAACGCGGCTAACCAGGGTATGGGTACCGTAACATTTAAAGGTTCTATCATTGATGCACCATGCTCTATTGAACCAGAAAGCCTGGATCAAACCGTAAAACTGGGCGATATCGCTTCTGCACAGCTGAAAAACGGCGGCAAGTCTACGCCGCAGGATTTTCTGATCAAGCTGGTTGGCTGTGATGTAGCTACTGCTAAAGATTTGACCACGACCTTCACCGGTGCCGAGTCTGAAGCCGCTCCTGGTTTATTAGCAATGAAGGGTTCTGCACGTGGTGCCAGCATCGCCATCAACGACGTCGACGGTAAACTGCTGCCGCTGACCAAAGCCAGCAAAGCAATAAAAATTGAAAACGGCCAGACTACCCTGCGCTTCAGCGCCCACCTGCAGGGCGACGGTGCTTCTGCTGCCATCACCCCGGGGGAATTCAACTCTGTTGCTGACTTTACCCTGGCGTACCAGTAAGCCCACGGCGATTAATTCGCACAGTTAATTGCATGCGGGGCAACCCGCATGCTGTTTATTAACTTGTTATGTGGGGCACGGATATGCATTCACAGTATGGCAAAAGGACATTGCGCAGTGCGGTGTTAGTTAATCTGTTGCTGTGTTCCTCTTTGGCCCACTCTGCCAATCAGGGAAGAGGTGAGGTTACGGTGAACGGCAGGATTATCGCCTCCGCCTGCGCCATTGATACCGAAAGCCTTGATCAAACCATTACCATGGCGACATTACCCGTCAGCC
>NZ_JACYMO010000023.1 GCF_014838825.1 Erwinia persicina
TGCTCTTTAACAATCCGGAACAAGCTGAAAATTGAAACGACATGTCGTTTTCATTCTCCGTAATAAGAATGAAATCTACGATATGTTCGAGTCTCTCAAATGCTCGCAACGACAACACGTGCTCCTTCGGGACGCTTGTGGGTTGTGAGGTTAAGCGACTAAGCGTACACGGTGGATGCCTAGGCAGTCAGAGGCGATGAAGGGCGTGCTAATCTGCGATAAGCGTCGGTAAGGTGATATGAACCGCAATAACCGACGATACCCGAATGGGGAAACCCAGTGTGATACGTCACACTATCATGTCATGAATACATAGTGGCATGAGGCGAACCGGGGGAACTGAAACATCTAAGTACCCCGAGGAAAAGAAATCAACCGAGATTCCCCCAGTAGCGGCGAGCGAACGGGGAACAGCCCAGAACCTGAATCAGTTTGTGCATTAGTGGAAGCGTCTGGAAAGTCGCAGGGTACAGGGTGATACTCCCGTACACAAAAATGCACTTGCTGTGAGTTCGATGAGTAGGGCGGGACACGTGACATCCTGTCTGAATATGGGGGGACCATCCTCCAAGGCTAAATACTCCTGACTGACCGATAGTGAACCAGTACCGTGAGGGAAAGGCGAAAAGAACCCCGGCGAGGGGAGTGAAACAGAACCTGAAACCGTGTACGTACAAGCAGTGGGAGCCTACTTGTTAGGTGACTGCGTACCTTTTGTATAATGGGTCAGCGACTTATATTCTGTAGCAAGGTTAACCGTATAGGGGAGCCGCAGGGAAACCGAGTCTTAACTGGGCGTTAAGTTGCAGGGTATAGACCCGAAACCCGGTGATCTAGCCATGGGCAGGTTGAAGGTTGGGTAACACTAACTGGAGGACCGAACCGACTAATGTTGAAAAATTAGCGGATGACTTGTGGCTGGGGGTGAAAGGCCAATCAAACCGGGAGATAGCTGGTTCTCCCCGAAAGCTATTTAGGTAGCGCCTCGTGAACTCATCTTCGGGGGTAGAGCACTGTTTCGGCTAGGGGGCCATCCCGGCTTACCAACCCGATGCAAACTGCGAATACCGAAGAATGTTATCACGGGAGACACACGGCGGGTGCTAACGTCCGTCGTGAAGAGGGAAACAACCCAGACCGCCAGCTAAGGTCCCAAAGTCATGGTTAAGTGGGAAACGATGTGGGAAGGCACAGACAGCCAGGATGTTGGCTTAGAAGCAGCCATCATTTAAAGAAAGCGTAATAGCTCACTGGTCGAGTCGGCCTGCGCGGAAGATGTAACGGGGCTAAACCATGCACCGAAGCTGCGGCAGCGACACGCAAGTGTTGTTGGGTAGGGGAGCGTTCTGTAAGCCGTCGAAGGTGGACTGTGAGGTCTGCTGGAGGTATCAGAAGTGCGAATGCTGACATAAGTAACGATAAAGCGGGTGAAAAGCCCGCTCGCCGGAAGACCAAGGGTTCCTGTCCAACGTTAATCGGGGCAGGGTGAGTCGACCCCTAAGGCGAGGCCGAAAGGCGTAGTCGATGGGAAACAGGTTAATATTCCTGTACTCGGTGTTACTGCGAAGGGGGGACGGAGAAGGCTATGTTAGCCGGGCGACGGTTGTCCCGGTTTAAGCGTGTAGGCTTGAGTTCCAGGCAAATCCGGAACTCTTTAAGGCTGAGGCGTGATGACGAGGCACTACGGTGCTGAAGTAACAAATGCCCTGCTTCCAGGAAAAGCCTCTAAGCATCAGGTAACATCGAATCGTACCCCAAACCGACACAGGTGGTCAGGTAGAGAATACCAAGGCGCTTGAGAGAACTCGGGTGAAGGAACTAGGCAAAATGGTGCCGTAACTTCGGGAGAAGGCACGCTGTCGGTAGGTGAAAGGACTTGCTCCTGGAGCCGAAGGCAGTCGAAGATACCAGCTGGCTGCAACTGTTTATTAAAAACACAGCACTGTGCAAACACGAAAGTGGACGTATACGGTGTGACGCCTGCCCGGTGCCGGAAGGTTAATTGATGGGGTTATCCGCAAGGAGAAGCTCTTGATCGAAGCCCCGGTAAACGGCGGCCGTAACTATAACGGTCCTAAGGTAGCGAAATTCCTTGTCGGGTAAGTTCCGACCTGCACGAATGGCGTAATGATGGCCAGGCTGTCTCCACCCGAGACTCAGTGAAATTGAACTCGCTGTGAAGATGCAGTGTACCCGCGGCAAGACGGAAAGACCCCGTGAACCTTTACTACAGCTTGACACTGAACATTGAGCCTTGATGTGTAGGATAGGTGGGAGGCTTTGAAGCGTGGACGCCAGTCTGCGTGGAGCCAACCTTGAAATACCACCCTTTAACGTTTGATGTTCTAACCTGGCGCCGTAATCCGGCGTGGGGACAGTGTCTGGTGGGTAGTTTGACTGGGGCGGTCTCCTCCTAAAGAGTAACGGAGGAGCACGAAGGTTAGCTAATCACGGTCGGACATCGTGAGGTTAGTGCAATGGCATAAGCTAGCTTGACTGCGAGAGTGACGGCTCGAGCAGGTGCGAAAGCAGGTCATAGTGATCCGGTGGTTCTGAATGGAAGGGCCATCGCTCAACGGATAAAAGGTACTCCGGGGATAACAGGCTGATACCGCCCAAGAGTTCATATCGACGGCGGTGTTTGGCACCTCGATGTCGGCTCATCACATCCTGGGGCTGAAGTAGGTCCCAAGGGTACGGCTGTTCGCCGTTTAAAGTGGTACGCGAGCTGGGTTTAGAACGTCGTGAGACAGTTCGGTCCCTATCTGCCGTGGGCGCTGGAGAATTGAGAGGGGTTGCTCCTAGTACGAGAGGACCGGAGTGAACGCACCGCTGGTGTTCGGGTTGTCATGCCAATGGCATTGCCCGGTAGCTAAGTGCGGAAAAGATAAGCGCTGAAAGCATCTAAGCGCGAAACTTGCCTCGAGATGAATTCTCCCTGGGTCCTTGAGACCCCTGAAGGGACGTTGAAGACTACGACGTTGATAGGCCGGGTGTGTAAGCGCAGCGATGCGTTGAGCTAACCGGTACTAATGACCCGTGAGGCTTAACCTTACAACGCCAGAAGCGTTCTGGCGTGGCGTTTGAGAGACGCAAA
>NZ_JACYMO010000024.1 GCF_014838825.1 Erwinia persicina
TCGTGTTCACGATGCTGACCATCTGGCCGGTGATTTCACCCACCGCCTGCGCCGTTTGCAGACGCTTTTGCTCTTTCTCTTTATCAAAAATCGGGCTGATGCTGCCGTTGGCCGAGGCAGTATCACGGCTCAGGCTCCCCACGTCCTGCTGTTGGTTAGTCGTATCGCGGATAACAATCGTGCCCTGTTCTACCGCTTACCGGGTAGTACTTTGGCGTTTAAAGTACCGCCACAGGAGCCGGAGGTGATACAGGCCCTGCGGCAGCTCTGCCCGAAGCTCTCGGCGCGTAAGCAGCGGGAACTGATGGACGTGATTCAGGTCATGGCGAAGCCGCAGAAGCGCGGCGGTAACTGACCGTTAAAGGAAAAATCCCGGCTCAGAAGTGGCCGGGATATTCTTTTACTTATTGATATAAGTGGTTATGATTTTATTTATTTCACCCCGTAGTTGTTCATCATTAAATTCGTATTCTTCACGATCTTCATCTGGGTTATACATATCAGCCATACAAAATATAGTTGATAAACACTCACTTATCTTCTCATCATAGTTCAGTATATTTTTGCTATCTCTTTCTATACGCCAAAGCTCTATGTATGCTTCTGCGAATGTTGCTGCGGATAACCTTTCAGCGCCAAAAGATCTAGCAAATTCCAAAAGTAAATAACTCATCTTAAAATCCCATTTTTCATATAGTTATCATATTGAGGCGTTCCTGGAATAACTTTAAATCCCGTAATAAACTCACCTGACTTATCGATAACAACTGCATTATTTGTATTCGAATTAAAGAATACTTTAGAGTCTTTCACAAAACCATAAGTACCATTTTCGGTGGTGGCTGCATCATCTAAATGACTCTTAATGGCAGTCTCATACTGCTTAAGCGTCTCGGGATTTTTCTTTGTGGTAACAATGTCAAAATCAATTGCATGTTTGAATTTCTTATCTAACTGTTTGGCACTAAAAGCGACACTATCAGAGACAATAACGGCTCCAACATCAGGGATTTTCTTGCCCGGAATAAGGATGCCAGCCATCAGCCCCCCCATACCTTCCAGTGCAAGCTGATCACCTTGGTTAGCTTTCTGAGCGAGTGTTTTTATCCCTTCCCAGGTATCACCATTCATTAATGCACTAACCGAGTCGGCCACCGTCTGGTTTTTGCCAGACAGGTCACTCATAGCTTTAGTGCAATAACTGTCACCTATCGCACAAGCTGTCAGTGCCATTGCGGCATCAGCAGCATAGTCCGCAGAACCTAACACGCTGTCACCACCATCAGCTAGTGCATTGATAGTTCCGTTAACCAGTTGCGATAAAGAGCCTTCGCCAAGGGTTTCTCGAACCTGAGCTTTCATTGCCTCAGCACTTTCCTTAACCGCTGCCCGCGCCTTATCTCCACTCAGCGAGTTATTCTCCACCGCATTCTTGCCTGCAAGCGCTCCGGTCGTTGCGGCTGCCGAGCTGTTGCCTGCTACCGCCCCCGCTGCTCCGGCGGCAATCGTGCCCAGCAGGCTCAGCTGCTCTTTGTCCGCCTGCGACAGTCTGGCAATGTCCTCTGGCGTGCTGGCGTGATATAACGCTTCGGCAATAAACCGTGTGGCCAGCTCACCGCTGAACGCTCCGGCGGCTCCCGCTGCGGCATTACCTCCCGACATCTGCGCCGCCACCGCGCCCCACACGGCATGCGCCATCGCGTTGGCAACCACATTCGTGTTGCCGCCGGCATCGGTGGTTTGCGCTTTGATGACCTGCGCCACCAGTGGGTTAGCCGCTCCGGCTACCGCCTGTGAAATATTTCCGTTAACCAGTCCCTGAAGCACACCGCTTACTGCCTGAACCACCATCTGGTTCTTGCTGCCCACGCCGTAGTCGGACATGGCTTTCTGATAGGCATCGCTTTCTCGTAATCCGGCCAGCCATTTGGCCCTTTCTTTTTCTGTCGCGTTATCTTTAAGCGGTGCAGCGCCTTTTTTCGCCTCTTCCAGCCCTTTGATATCGCCCATCGTGTTCACGATGCTGACCATCTGGCCGGTGATTTCACCCACCGCCTGCGCCGTTTGCAGACGCTTTTGCTCTTTCTCTTT
>NZ_JACYMO010000025.1 GCF_014838825.1 Erwinia persicina
TATCAGACAATCTGTGTGGACACTGCGCGGGAAGGTATCTTCAGGTAAGGAGGTGATCCAACCGCAGGTTCCCCTACGGTTACCTTGTTACGACTTCACCCCAGTCATGAATCACAAAGTGGTAAGCGCCCTCCCGAAGGTTAAGCTACCTACTTCTTTTGCAACCCACTCCCATGGTGTGACGGGCGGTGTGTACAAGGCCCGGGAACGTATTCACCGTAGCATTCTGATCTACGATTACTAGCGATTCCGACTTCACGGAGTCGAGTTGCAGACTCCGATCCGGACTACGACGCACTTTATGAGGTCCGCTTGCTCTCGCGAGGTCGCTTCTCTTTGTATGCGCCATTGTAGCACGTGTGTAGCCCTGGCCGTAAGGGCCATGATGACTTGACGTCATCCCCACCTTCCTCCGGTTTATCACCGGCAGTCTCCTTTGAGTTCCCGACATTACTCGCTGGCAACAAAGGATAAGGGTTGCGCTCGTTGCGGGACTTAACCCAACATTTCACAACACGAGCTGACGACAGCCATGCAGCACCTGTCTCACGGTTCCCGAAGGCACTAAGGCATCTCTGCCGAATTCCGTGGATGTCAAGGCCAGGTAAGGTTCTTCGCGTTGCATCGAATTAAACCACATGCTCCACCGCTTGTGCGGGCCCCCGTCAATTCATTTGAGTTTTAACCTTGCGGCCGTACTCCCCAGGCGGTCGACTTAACGCGTTAGCTCCGGAAGCCACGCCTCAAGGGCACAACCTCCAAGTCGACATCGTTTACGGCGTGGACTACCAGGGTATCTAATCCTGTTTGCTCCCCACGCTTTCGCACCTGAGCGTCAGTCTTTGTCCAGGGGGCCGCCTTCGCCACCGGTATTCCTCCAGATCTCTACGCATTTCACCGCTACACCTGGAATTCTACCCCCCTCTACAAGACTCTAGCCTGCCAGTTTCGAATGCAGTTCCCAGGTTGAGCCCGGGGATTTCACATCCGACTTGACAGACCGCCTGCGTGCGCTTTACGCCCAGTAATTCCGATTAACGCTTGCACCCTCCGTATTACCGCGGCTGCTGGCACGGAGTTAGCCGGTGCTTCTTCTGCGGGTAACGTCAATCGACGAAGCTATTAACTTCATCGCCTTCCTCCCCACTGAAAGTACTTTACAACCCGAAGGCCTTCTTCATACACGCGGCATGGCTGCATCAGGCTTGCGCCCATTGTGCAATATTCCCCACTGCTGCCTCCCGTAGGAGTCTGGACCGTGTCTCAGTTCCAGTGTGGCTGGTCATCCTCTCAGACCAGCTAGGGATCGTCGCCTAGGTGAGCCATTACCCCACCTACTAGCTAATCCCATCTGGGCACATCCGATGGTGTGAGGCCCGAAGGTCCCCCACTTTGGTCCGAAGACGTTATGCGGTATTAGCTACCGTTTCCAGTAGTTATCCCCCTCCATCGGGCAGTTTCCCAGACATTACTCACCCGTCCGCCACTCGTCACCCAAGAGCAAGCTCTCTGTGCTACCGTTCGACTTGCATGTGTTAGGCCTGCCGCCAGCGTTCAATCTGAGCCATGATCAAACTCTTCAATTAAAAGTTCGATTTGCTGCAACAAGTGCAGCGATGCTCAAGTGTAAAACGTCATAATGAATTTCATTATGTGTTCACTCTTAAGACTTGATATTTTTTGTCACCCGGAGGTGACTGATATCAATCCTGCGAGTGCCCACACAGATTGTCTGATAAATTGTTAAAGAGCGTTGCGAACAGTGCCGAAGCTTCCTGTCGCGAGGTGGCGTATATTACGCTTTCCTCCTTCGGAGTCAACTTCTTTTTGAGAAGTTTTTCCGGCG
>NZ_JACYMO010000026.1 GCF_014838825.1 Erwinia persicina
CGTTCTGTGCCTGCATCTGTACCGGCCCCTGGTTCGCGATGAGCTTGATCCCCAGCTTGCGGACAAACACGCTCAGGGCATTCCCCACCCCGATGAACAGGTTTTTCACCACGCTGACGTCGGCATTTTTACCGGCCGTGGCAATCAGGTTCTGCCCGGCCGATACCTGCAGATGTTGTCCGCTGGTCAGCGCCATACCCTCCCGCGCGCTGAGCAGCAGCACCGACTTTTTGAGCTCCGTCAGCTGCTGTTCCAGCAGTGTGATTTGCGCCTGGAGATCGGCCGGGTTCGCGGTCGCCTTCTGCGCGTCACCGGAGATGGATGTCATCTGCTCCCGGGCGTCACCCAGGTTGCTCACCGCCGGCTCCATCTCCAGCACCTGGCCCTGCGCCTTAGCCTGCCCGTCAGCGCTGATAAATATCCCTTTCTGCGCCCGTATCGCCCCCCAGCCGTCGGTTCTGAGCTCAAAGCCCTCGCCGCGCCGCTGCTTTTCGCCGTCGACCAGATGGCCGAGGTTCAGCTGGCTTTTGCCGCCGTACTCTGTGGAGACCTTGATTAAGATCGTTTTTTTCAGGCAGGATTGCTGGGTGAGTACTGGAGCAACCAGACACAATAAAAATCAAAACACAGATAAAAAATTTCATTTAATTCAGTGGGTTAAATACCACGAGTCCAAAAATGTGCTTACAGAAACATTCCAAATATTTATTTAACTTAACTTAATCCCCACCTCGAACCATGTAATAAATCATTTCACCATTGGGTGACTTTGCCATATTTATTTTGTAATTTCCTTCAAAGTCTCGCCTGTATTTACAAGCCATTCAATTCTTGTCCGTTTTTATTTTTATTACATACACCTTATCGATTTTACTTCCCGGAGTCGTTGTTCCCATAGAGTATCCATTAATATGGACTAGTATTTCACCTACCTCTTTCGGTTTTCCGCTAATTATTATGCAATGATAATCCTCATCTACTCGTTCAGCCCCTCCTCTTTTTAATTTGGTTACCTTCGGATTCCATTTCAACCCTGCTTCCGGAGGGGATATATCCACACCAACATTCTCTTTAAATAAAATAGCATTAGTTACTTCAATCTCAGTCAAATAGCCCTGACCAACCATTCCGTCAGGGAGATTATTTCCTGCGGGTAAGAAGCTTGGCGCAGTACTGCTACAAGCAGAAATCAAGAAGATAATAAAAGGAATAATCTTTTTCATAGTTATTTGATTGGTTTAAAAACCAACCCTCCAAAAACATGCTTAGCGAAGTAGCTGAGATTACTACTATTTTTTGTTTGCCACTCAACTCTTCCCCAAGAGAAAAGCTTCAGTTCAATTAATTCATCACTATCTTTGGGAGTAATATCTCCACCATTAACTTTGCAAACAGCGTCATCCCAAACAATCCAGTGATTCTTTGACGATGAGTCACCAGAACCCCATCCCTTTAACATTCCTGCAGATATCAGAGTTACAACTCTGTATCCTTGTTTCATATATGAATTAAGCTTTACTATATCTGCCTCATTAGCATGTGAAAGGCTTATATTATCGAATATTTTTTCATAACCTGCCTTTTCGAACCATTCCGTCAACTTCCCCCACATTGTAATACCAGCGACCTGATCACCCACTTCATCGTAGCTCATGATGGAATTTTCAGAATCTCTCAGGCTAGCCAAAGTGATCCAATCCAGACCTGATACTGCTTCTCTACCGTAGTCATCATAAAAACTACCTTTGGGATGCCTACATCCATCTCCAGGTGAAATATCAAGAATACCTATTTTAGTTTTACCATACAGCCAAAGTTCATTTG
>NZ_JACYMO010000027.1 GCF_014838825.1 Erwinia persicina
CCGCCTGTAGCGTTGGCGCAGCGTTCAGCTTGATGGGGATCGGCTTATTCAACGTAAACCGCTTGCCGTTTTGCAGCAGGCGGACAGCCAGATCGTCCACGTTGCTCTCGATCGCCGCCTCGTCGTAATCCGCCGGGGTACCGACCACTTCCAGCGTCATGCTCCATGCCCCGGCACCGGGGCCACAGGTGATCCGGTAGTTCACCGGTTGCAGGTAGTTAACGCCATCCACCTTGGTGACCCCGACCCGGTTGCCGAAATCGACATCTACCTCGCCGCCGTCGTTGATGGTGCACGGCGGGGGTTCGATCAGAGTGCCAGAAAAACGCATGTTATCCGCTGCCACAGCCGGGCCGCCGAGGGCCATTAACAGAAAAATGCTGCCGTATCGCGCCATTGCCTCAGCTCCTTTCACTGGTATTCCACCTTCATGGTCGCCCCGGCAGAAAACGCCCCACCGCTCAGCGTCGCCCCGGCCTGCTTGACCGGCACCGCCTCAAACGTCGGCAGATTGGGGTAGGTAAAATTCACCCAGGTGTTGATCGGCTGCCGATTACCGTTGCGCAACAGCGCAACCCCCAGATCGTCCCTGTTGGTTTGCAGTACGTCGCCGTCGAACACAGCGCTATTACCCTGGATCTGCAGTTTCATCGCATTGTTCGGCGCGTTTTTGCACTCCACCGAGTACACCACCGGCTGTTTCTTGTAACTGCCGTCGATGCGGGTGGTCATCACGTCGTTACCGAAATTCACTTCGATCAGGTTATTGTTGTTGATCACGCACGGCGGGGGCGCGACGATGGTCACTGTTACTTTGATCGTAGTGACCGCCTGCACCTGCGGGCCGTACAACAACACCAATGCCGCCAGCCCACAGCCGGGAAAACACTGTCTAAACTTTGCCTTCATGCTCATTCCCTTAGTCATAGCTGAGCTGGAAATCCACCACCGCCGCATAGGCCCCGGACAGCAACGGCGCACGGGTGCGCTCCGGCGTAATGCGGTAGTTCAGCGTGTTTTGCCCTACGGCCAGGACCAGGGGGCCCCCCCGGCTACCGAGGCGGATATCCCTGCCGCGCTCGTCGGTGATGCGCAACGCCAGCCCGGAAGCACCGCGTACCTTCACCAGTTCCGGGTTGTCAGCATCCGCCGGGGCGATAAAACTGACCGACACCGCCGGCTGCTGGGCGCTCCACAACAGGTTGCCGCTGCGCGTATCCCGGTTGTCGGCCGGGCCGCGCAGGCAGTCGCGCAGGTGCAGCTGCACGTTTACCGGCATGCCGCGATCCCCCGCCTTCGCCAGCTGTGCCGTCGCGGCACTGCCCAGCCACACCGCCTGATACGCGCTCGTCATCTCCAGCCGGCAGGCGCTTTCGGTCAGTTCGCCGCGCACCTGCAGCACGCCGTGGGCACCTTCCACCTGCCCGTTGTCCGCTGCCGAGGCGGCAGGAAGCAGCCACAACAGTACCCACAGGCACAGCGGTAGCATGATCAGTGTCGTCAGCATTACCAGAATTTTCATTGCGGTGTAGAGGGTGCAGCCGTCGATGACAAACCACGGAGAATGTTTATGTATCATTGTGTTCCGCCTGTTGTGTGCGTGAGCTGTTATTTACTGCCTGCTACCGCCTGGCAGCTCGCGCCATTACAGCTAAAAGTCAGCTGCGGGCGGCCGCCGTAGTCGTTGACGTAGGTCAGCACCGGCG
>NZ_JACYMO010000028.1 GCF_014838825.1 Erwinia persicina
CCGCCTGTAGCGTTGGCGCAGCGTTCAGCTTGATGGGGATCGGCTTATTCAACGTAAACCGCTTGCCGTTTTGCAGCAGGCGAACCGCCAGGTCATCCACGTTGCTCTCAATCGCCGCCTCGTCGTAATCCACCGGGGTGCCCACCACCTCCAGCGTCATGCTCCATGCCCCGGCACCGGGGCCACAGGTGATCCGGTAGTTCACCGGTTGCAGGTAGTTAACGCCATCCACTTTTTTGACCCCGACCCGGTTGCCGAAATCGACATCTACCTCGCCGCCGTCGTTGATGGTGCACGGCGGGGGCTCGATCAGCGTGCCGGAAAAAAGCATGTTGTCCGCCGCCGCTGCCGGGCCGCCGAGGGCCATTAACAGAAAAATGCTGCCGTATCGCGCCATTGCCTCCGCCCCTTTCACTGGTATTCCACCGTCATCGTTGCCCCGGCGGAGAAGGCCCCGCCACTCAGCGTCGCCCCGGCCTGTTTGACCGGCACCGCCTCAAACGTCGGCACCTTGGGGTAGGTAAAATTCACCCAGGTGTTGATCGGCTGCCGATTACCGTTGCGCAACAGCGCCACCCCCAGAACGTCGTTGTTGGTTTTCAGCACGTCAGAATCAAAGCCGGCGCCGGTCCCCTGAATTTTCATTTTCATTGCATTGTTCGGCGCGTTTTTGCACTCCACCGAGTACACCACCTGCCGTTTCTTGTAACTGCCGTCGATGCGGGTGGTCATCACGTCGTTACCGAACTTCACTTCGATCAGGTTATTGTCGTTAATCACGCACGGCGGAGGCGCGACGATGGTCACTGTCACTTTGATCGTAGTGACCGCCTGCACCTGCTGGCCGTACAACAACACCAACGCCGCCAGCCCACAGCCGGGCAAACACTGTCTAAACTTTGCCTTCATGCTCATTCCCTTAGTCATAGCTGAGCTGGAAATCCACCACCGCCGCATAGGCCCCGGACAGCAACGGCGCACGGGTGCGCTCCGGCGTAATGCGGTAGTTCAGCGTGTTTTGCCCTACGGCCAGGACCAGGGGGCCCCCCCGGCTACCGAGGCGGATATCCCTGCCGCGCTCGTCGGTGATGCGCAACGCCAGCCCGGAAGCACCGCGTACCTTCACCAGTTCCGGGTTGTCAGCATCCGCCGGGGCGATAAAACTGACCGACACCGCCGGCTGCTGGGCGCTCCACAGCAGGTTGCCGCTGCGCGTATCCCGGTTGGCGGAAGGGCCACGCAGGCAGTCGCGCAGGTGCAGCTGCACGTTCACCGGCACGCCACGATCTCCCGCCTTCGCCAGCTGTGCCGTCGCGGCACTGCCCAGCCACACCGCCTGGTACGCGCTCGCCATCTCCAGACGACAGGCGCTTTCGGTCAGTTCGCCGCGCACCTGCAGCACGCCGTGGGCACCTTCCACCTGCCAGTTGTCCGCCGCGATTGCTGACGGTAGCAGCCATAACATCGCGCAAACGCACAATGACACCATCAACGCCGCTGCGGTAATCACCAGGGCATACAACCATTCATGGCAGTGGTAACCGCCGCCGTTCCATCGCCGGGATGTTGTTCGCATCACTTATCCACCTGTTGTTTCAATAAAGCTTATTTGCTGCCCGCCACCGCCTGGCAGCTCGCGCCATTACAGCTAAAAGTCAGCTGCGGGCGGCCGCCGTAGTCGTTGACGTAGGTCAGCACCGGCG
>NZ_JACYMO010000029.1 GCF_014838825.1 Erwinia persicina
GCAGCGTTTTCCCGCTACCGGTCGGGCCGATCAGCAGAATATTACTTTTGCCCAGCTCAATACCGTTGCTGGTGTCGCCGTTACGCAGGCGCTTGTAGTGGTTATAGACAGCCACCGAGAGCACCTTTTTGGCGCGTTCCTGGCCGATAACGTAGTCATCCAGGTGGTGGCGGATTTCATGCGGCGTGGGCAGTGAACTGCGCTCGCGGTGCGGCACAGCTTCTTTGATCTCTTCGCGAATGATGTCGTTACATAAATCGACGCACTCATCGCAGATGTAGACTGACGGACCGGCAATCAGCTTACGCACTTCATGCTGGCTTTTGCCGCAAAAAGAGCAGTACAGCAGTTTCCCTGAACCGTCTTTGCGCTTATCTGTCATCAGTTAACCTCATGCCTTACTTAATTTACACGTACCAGTCCTTAATATAGCCCATTTCCTCCGCTCATTGGGAGTAAAAGTCCCGCCCCACCCGCGATTGCCCGCCGGAGGCCCTGGCTGCCCCTGTGCAGGCATGAAAAGGCGCTTGCCTGTAGCTGAGGGGTAAAATTCACTTCAACCTGCTGTTTTGAAATATAAAAAGTGCCTGATATTCCTGTTGATTTAGCCGCTAACTGGATTATGCTAAACTCTTGTCACTTAAGATTATCCGATGGAGTGTAAAGCATGCCTCAAGAGCCAGATAAAGAAGAAAACGGGCAGGAAGAGAAGAGTTCATCACTGGCGGTCAGTAAACTGCTTCAGTCACGCTCTATTATCATTTCCGGTGAGATTAATCAGGCGCTTGCCGAGAAAGTGACCGCCCAGCTGCTGATCCTGCAGGAAATGGGAGAGGAGCCGATCAAGCTGTTTATTAACAGCCAGGGGGGTCATGTTGAAGCGGGTGATACCATCCATGACATGATTAAGTTTGTGAAGCCTAAAGTGCTGGTTATTGGTACCGGCTGGGTCGCCAGCGCCGGGATCACCATCTTCCTGGCCGCTGAAAAAGAGAATCGCTACTCGCTGCCTAATACCCGCTTTATGATCCACCAGCCGCTGGGTGGGGTTCGCGGGAAAGTATCCGATATCGAAATCGAAGCGAAAGAACTGCTGCGTGCCCGTGAGCGTATCAACCAGCTGATCAGTAAGGCGACCGGACAGCCGCTGGAGAAGGTCGAGAAAGATACTGACAGTAACTACTGGATGAGCCCACAACAGGCCGTTGATTACGGTATTACTACCCACGTCATCAGCCACTGGGAAGAACTGAAAGCCTAAATGCTTCGGTCATGCCAAAATCAAAAAGGCCCGCATTAGCGGGCCTTTTTTTCAACATTCCATCAGGGTTATTCGCCTGAGGCCTGCTGAGTTTCTGGTGTGGCATAAATCATTTTAGGTTCACTGTCCCCTTCAATGACCGGGGCATCTACCACAACTTTCTCTACATTATCCAATGAAGGCAGATCGTACATGGTGTTCAGCAACGCGCCTTCCACAATCGAGCGCAGGCCACGGGCACCGGTTTTACGCGACATGGCCTTTTTGGCAATCGCCGTCAGCGCATCGTCACGGAACTCCAGCTCCACGCCTTCCAGGTTGAACAGCGCCTGGTACTGTTTGGTCAGCGCATTTTTAGGCTCACGCAGGATCT
>NZ_JACYMO010000030.1 GCF_014838825.1 Erwinia persicina
CTGGCCTTTGAGGGCGATGAAGCCCTGAGCACGCCGTTCAGCTACCGCATTGAGTTCACCAGCGGTGACCATGCCATCAGCAAAGAGAGGATGCTGATGAAAGCGGCCTCCCTGACGCTGCAGGCCCCGGTTGATCAGGGGTTCGGCATCAAAATGCAGCAGGTGGTGCGCACCCTTCAGGGCGTGGTGAGCGGTTTTGAACGCCTCAGCACCTCCAGGGATGAGACCCGTTACGCCCTGACGCTCCGGCCCCGCCTGGCGCTGCTCGACCGTTCGCACCAGAACGCCATTTATCAGGACATGTCGGTCCCGCAAATCGTCGAGAAAATCCTGCGCGAGCGCCACAGCATGCGCGGTCAGGATTTTCTGTTTTCGCTTGCAAAAGAGTACCCGCGCCGCGAGCAGGTGATGCAGTACGGTGAGGATGACCTGCACTTTATCACCCGCCTGCTGGGTGAGGCCGGCATCTGGTTTCGCTTTACCACCGACATGCGTCTGAACATCGACGTGGTGGAGTTTTACGACGGCCAGCAGGGGTATGAAAAAGGCCTGACCCTGCCGTCGGTGCCGCCGTCGGGCCAGCATTCGGCAGGGGGGGACTCGGTGTGGGGGATGGAGAGCCATCATAACGTGGTGCAGAAGCAGGTCAGCACCCGTGATTACAACTACCGCCAGGCCACGGAAGACATGAACACCCGGGTGGATGTGACCCGCGGGGATGCCACCACCTACGGGGATGCGTATCACTATGCCGACAACTACCTGACGCCGGGAAGCCACTATGACCGCAACCCGGCCCCGGAGTCGGGGGCGTTCTTTGCCCGCATCCGCCATGAGCGCTACCTGAACGGACAGACGCGGACGCGGGCCGTCACCAGCTGCCCGACGCTGGCCCCCGGCCAGGTGCTGAGGGTCACCGGGGGCATTGAGGTGGCGGAGGTCTTTGCTCATGGGGTGGTCGTTACGGCGATGCACAGCCATGCGCGGCGTGACGAGGACTTCTGCGTCAGGTTTGACGGCATCCCGGACAGCCCTGATTTTTGCTTCCGCCCGCAGCCCGGCACCCGTCCGGTGATGGCCGGCACGTTACCGGCCCGCGTCACCAGCACCACCGAAAACGACACCTACGGGCATATTGATAAAGACGGCCGCTACCGCGTCAGCATGCTGTTTGACCGGGATAACTGGGATGCGGGGTTCGAGAGCCTGTGGGTGCGCCAGTCCCGCCCGTACGCCGGGGATACGTACGGCCTGCACCTGCCGCTGCTGGCGGGCACCGAGGTGGCGATAGGCTTTGAGGACGGCAACCCGGACCGGCCGTACATCGCCGGCGTGCTGCACGACTCTGCGCACGGCGACCACGTCACCATCCGCAACTACAAACGCAACGTGCTGCGCACGCCCGCCAACAACAAAATCCGCCTCGACGACGAGCGCGGTAAAGAGCATATCAAGGTCAGCACCGAGTACGGCGGCAAAAGCCAGCTGAATCTCGGCCATCTGGTCGACGGCGAAAAACAGCGGCGCGGCGAGGGCTTTGAGCTCAGAACCGACAG
>NZ_JACYMO010000031.1 GCF_014838825.1 Erwinia persicina
TGCTGATGGCATGGTCACCGCTGGTGAACTCAATGCGGTAGCTGAACGGCGTGCTCAGGGCTTCATCGCCCTCAAAGGCCAGGACGTCGAGGGCTGACCCGCACCCTTTTACCGCCAGCAGGTGGTGGCTGTGGCTGAATCTGTTGGGGGGATTACTGCTCATAATATTCCTTCACATCGGCAGAGAAATTATGTTCTGAAAGACCAGACATGCTTTATAATGATTGTTATACTTCAGGCCATTTATTGGATTCGAATAAAATCTAATTACTACACCCAGTTAAAAATAAACCCCCACACAATGTTCCCTCATGTTAATCATGGTGTTTTTGTAAACACTACCCACCCAAAAGCATTACTTAGAAACCCATTTACTACCAATGCTTTTTAAGAGAGCCACCATGATTATCATGTTAATTACCAATCTAAAAAGTAACAATCAAAAAAATAAATATAAAGTAACTAATGAATTTTTAATGAATATGTTTTTTTGAAATGAATGCTCTTTGTATATATTGTTCCATAAGTATAACCTGATATGTCAATATAATATTGCCCAGCAACTTGTGGAATTCCTTTTAAAATAATCTTATTATATACAAAAAAACCATCATTTCTTTTATGATTTGCTACGACCTTCAATCCTGAGCCAGCAGGGTGAATTTTTACTTCAGTGTTCTTATTAGTTAAAAACTCTGGGTTTTCTTCAAGATTATTACCAATAAAAATATACTGTTCATAATACTCACCTAACTTACCAGCGGATAATTTATCTCCTGATGGAACGAATTCCAAATCGATTGAGGTACATGATATAGCGAAAAATACTGGGATGATAAATAATAACCTATAGTACATAATTTATTTAATTGGTCTAAAAACCAATCCTCCAAAAGTATGCTTCATAAAGATATTCAGGTTGACATGAGTTTTCAACTGATTGCCAACCCCGCCCCATGAGAATAACCTTAAGTTCACTTTCTCATCTTCTGAAGCGGTTTTGCTTATTACTTCTCCATTGTTTTTTTCTACCTGACTTTCCCATACTATCCAGTGGTTTTTTGCGGAGCTATCTCCGGGATAATCTGATAGCATCCCTGCAGACACAAGAGTTACAACTCTGCACCCTTGATTAACATATGAATTAAGCTTTATTACATCTGTCACGTCAGCATGTGAAAGACTTATATTGTCAAATACTTTCTCATACCCGGCCTTCTCAAACCATTCAATCAATTTCCCCCACATAGTTATTCCTGCGACCTGATCACCCACTTCATCATAACTCATAATTGAATTTTCAGAATCCCTCAAACTTGCAAGCGTTATCCAATCCAGACCTGAAATTCGCTCACTACTTCCTGAATAAAAACTGCCTTTGGGATGCCTACATCCATCTCCAGGTGAAATATCAAGAATACCTATTTTAGTTTTACCATACAGCCAAAGTTCATTTG
>NZ_JACYMO010000032.1 GCF_014838825.1 Erwinia persicina
CAGGCAGCGTCCGGCGTGAAAACGGACAAAGCCAGCTACGCGGCGGGCAGCGACATGACGGTGACGGTGACGCTGAAGGACGTGAACGGCAACCCGGTGGCGGGGCAGGCGGCCTTGCTGACGGCGGAGGCCGTCACGGTGGCCAACGCCACGCTGAACGGCAGCTGGAAGGAGAACGGCGCCGGGATCTATACGGCGGGCTACACGGCCATCACGGCGGGCACGGGCCTGAGGGCCGGGGTGAAGCTGCCGGGCTGGAGTAAAGGCAGCGACTCCGCGGCCTATGTCATTACCGCAGGCGCCCCGGCGCAGGCAGCGTCCGGCGTTAAAACGGACAAAGCCAGCTACGCGGCGGGCAGCGACATGACGGTGACGGTGACGCTGAAGGACGCGAACGGCAACCCGGTGGCGGGGCAGGCGTCATTACTGACGGCGGAGGCCGTGACGGTGGCGAACGCCAGCCTGAGCGGCAGCTGGAAGGAGAACGGCGCCGGGATCTATGCGGCAGGCTACACGGCCATCACGGCGGGCACGGGCCTGAAGGCCGTGCTGAAGCTGCCGGGCTGGAGCCAGGGCAGCAACTCTGCGGCCTATGCCATTACGGCGGGCGCCCCGGCGCAGGCAGCGTCCGGCGTTAAAACGGACAAAGCCAGCTACGCGGCGGGCGGCAACATGACGGTGACGGTGACGCTGAAGGACGCGAACGGCAACCCGGTGACGGGGCAGGCGACCTCGCTGACGGCGGAGGCCGTCACGGTGGCCAACGCCACCCTGAGCGGCCGCTGGACCGACAACCAGGA
>NZ_JACYMO010000033.1 GCF_014838825.1 Erwinia persicina
CGGAACTCCAGCTCCACGCCTTCCAGGTTGAACAGCGCCTGGTACTGTTTGGTCAGCGCATTTTTAGGCTCACGCAGGATCTGGATCAGCGCGTCCTCGCTCAGTTCGGTCAGCGTTGCCACCACCGGCAGACGACCGATGAACTCCGGGATCAGACCAAACTTGATCAGATCTTCCGGCTCCACCTGCGCCAGCAGCTCGCCTTCGGTGGCTTTCTCCGACTTGCCCTTCACCGATGCGCCAAAGCCGATGCCAGTGCCGGTGTCCACGCGCTGCGACACCACTTTGTCCAGGCCGGCGAAGGCCCCGCCGCAGATAAACAGAATTTTCGACGTATCCACCTGCAGAAACTCCTGCTGCGGATGCTTGCGGCCGCCCTGCGGCGGCACGGCGGCCACGGTCCCTTCGATCAGCTTCAGCAGCGCCTGCTGCACGCCCTCCCCGGAGACATCGCGGGTGATCGACGGGTTGTCAGACTTACGGGAGATCTTGTCGATCTCATCGATGTAAACGATGCCGCGCTGCGCTTTCTGCACGTCGTAGTCACACTTCTGCAGCAGTTTCTGGATGATGTTTTCCACATCCTCACCGACATAGCCAGCTTCAGTCAGCGTGGTGGCATCAGCCATGGTAAACGGCACGTCCAGCAGGCGCGCCAGCGTTTCTGCCAGCAGCGTTTTCCCGCTACCGGTCGGGCCGATCAGCAGAATATTACTTTTGCCCAGCTCAATACCGTTGCTGGTGTCGCCGTT
>NZ_JACYMO010000034.1 GCF_014838825.1 Erwinia persicina
CCACCGTGCTTGCGAAATAGGTTAATTTCCAATATGTAGATTACAGACAGATCATCCTCAGTCTCATTCGTTTCATGAGCCTGAGTATAATAGCTAGGATTTACTGACTGTTGCGTTACCGACAGCAGAACATATTTTTTATTACTGGCATCGGTTTTATATACATTAAGATCGTAAAACAGGTTGGATGCTGGAACATTCGATTCAATTTTTGTGTAAACATTATACTTAGGCATTGATAACCTCCGGCATCATATGCAGCAGTACATCCTGAGTCTGCGCAGAAGTAAACAACTTCGTATACCCCTCACCATCACTAACACCTTCCAGTACTGAACCATCTGCCAGAAATGCTCTGTAAGGAGTATTCAGCATTGGTGTCCCATTATCATCTGCACACAGATAGCGGATATTGTGACTGCCATCATCTATAGCATTCGCTAAAGGTGAAATATCAGGCTTATGCTGCGCTCGCGTCTGTCTGGCATAATGCCCGGCTCTTGTCCTGAAATCCCCCATCGTCGCAGATTCAATGGCATTAACATCCAGAGTGATATAACTCCCACCGCCATTTACCGTCAGCTTCTTCTTCGCGATGATTTTGATTTCATCCTCCGTGCTGACAATGCTGATTTCTTTACGGGCCAGCAATTCCATCAGGTCGTTCTGTGCCTGCATCTGTACCGGCCCCTGGTTCGCGATGAGCTTGATCCCCAGCTTGCGGACAAACACGCTCAGGGCATT
>NZ_JACYMO010000035.1 GCF_014838825.1 Erwinia persicina
GCTGCGCGCCGTACCGGCACTCACCTGATAGGTATCCCGCTCATTGAGCCGGTCGTAATACCCCACCTGATGGGCGTTATCGTTGCGGTTGTAGCTGCCGCTGTAGCTCAGCGAACCGTTACTGCCCCACGGCAGCGACAGCGACAGGTACATGCCGTCGTCGCTGGTGCCGTTATATTTGTTGCGATAGCCGGTCAGCGACAGGCTGATATTCCGGAAACGCCCCAGATCGAAAGAGCGCGACAGCGTCAGGTTGTAACGGTCATTCGCCGGCCGGTCCCAGTAGGTCTGGTGGTTGTAGTTGAGATAGGCACTCAACCCCAGGTCACGGAACTGCTGGTTAAAGGTGATGGTGTACATCTCCTTGCTGCTGTTGCTACGCGTGCCGTCGCGGCGCGCATCCAGGTATTCGCCCATCGACATATAGTTGCGCTCCGAGAAGCGGTAGCCGGCAAAGGTCACCTGGCTGTCATAGTCGTCAAAGCGCTTGGAATAGCTCAGGCGGTATGAACCGCCGCTCAGGGTGCCCTGTTGCGGCAGGCTGGCGCGTGACTGGGTGACGTCGAACGACAGTGCGCCAAACATCATCAGGTCACGCCCCACCCCCAGCGCCAGCGCGTTGTAATCGCCGCCCGCCACGCCGCCGCCGTACAGCGACCAGCCGTTGCTCACGCCCCAGGAAAACTCGCCGGTACCGAACATCGGCCCGTCGCTGTGGTGCTCCCAGTC
>NZ_JACYMO010000036.1 GCF_014838825.1 Erwinia persicina
CAGGCAACGGCCGCCATCGCGCTGGACCGCACCCGGGTGATCTTCAGCGGCGGCGACAGGTCGGTGAGCATGAGCATCAGCAACGAGAACAAGCAGCTGCCTTACCTGGCGCAGGGCTGGATCGAAGACGCCACCGGCAAAAAGATCACCAGCCCGCTGACGGTATTACCGCCGGTACAGCGCCTGGAGCCGGGGGCCAAAAGCCAGGTGAAGGTGCAGGGGCTGCCGGCCGCCAATGCGCTGCCGCAGGATCGCGAAACGCTGTTCTACTTCAACCTGCGCGAGATCCCGCCGAAGAGCGACAAGCCGAATACGCTGCAGCTGGCGCTGCAAACCCGCATCAAGCTGTTCTACCGGCCGAAGGCGATTGCGGTAGCCAACCCGGAAGCCAGCGCGCCGTGGCAGGAAAAACTGACCCTGACCAAGCAGGGCGCCAGCTACCAGGTGAACAACCCGACGCCGTACTACGTCACGCTGGTGGATGCCAGCAGCAAAAAAGGCGCTGCCAGCGCACCGGGCTTCGAACCGCTGATGGTGGCACCCAAGGGCAGTGCGCCGCTGAAGGTTGCTGCGTCTGCACTGGGCAACGCGCCGGTGCTGACCTACGTCAACGACTACGGCGGCCGCCCGCAGCTGACTTTTAGCTGTAATGGCGCGAGCTGCCAGGCGGT
>NZ_JACYMO010000037.1 GCF_014838825.1 Erwinia persicina
CCGCGCAGCAGGATACCACAGTTCTCACCCGCACGGCCTTCGTCCAGCAGCTTACGGAACATTTCAACACCGGTACAGGTTGATTTCACGGTATCTTTGATACCAACGATCTCAACTTCTTCACCGACTTTAACGATACCGCGCTCTACACGACCGGTCACAACAGTACCACGGCCGGAAATAGAGAAGACGTCTTCGATTGGCAGCAGGAATGGCTTATCAATCGCACGCTCTGGCTCTGGGATGTAGTTATCCAGGTGACCAGCCAGTTCGATGATTTTGGCTTCCCACTCTGCTTCACCCTGCAGGGCTTTCAGTGCAGAACCACGAACAACCGGGATGTCGTCGCCAGGGAAATCGTAAGCAGACAGCAGCTCACGCACTTCCATTTCAACCAGCTCCAGCAGCTCTTCGTCGTCAACCATGTCGCATTTGTTCATGAATACGATCATGAACGGAACGCCAACCTGGCGACCCAGCAGGATGTGCTCACGGGTCTGAGGCATTGGGCCGTCAGTCGCAGCAACAACCAGGATAGCGCCGTCCATCTGAGCAGCACCGGTGATCATGTTTTTCACATAGTCGGCGTGGCCTGGGCAGTCAACGTGCGCGTAGTGGCGAGTTGGGGTGTCGTATTCAACGTGAGA
>NZ_JACYMO010000038.1 GCF_014838825.1 Erwinia persicina
TTTTCATCGCTCTCTACTCTTTAACAGTGTTTAACGCCTTGCCGTTGGCCACCGGGCCGCAAGGCAGTAACAGATTGGTTAACTGGCCCGGCGACAGCGTCTGCGGCAGGGTGAAGCCGCACTGCTCCGCGCCGCCCCAGCTCACATTCATCGCTTCTCCGGCATTAATGCCGCTCAGGTACACTTCGCCGTTGTCATTGATAATCCCCACCTCCTGCCGCCTGCCGTTGCGCACCGTGGCGCCAAACGGTGGGACAGAGCCGTCCGCCAGCCGCACGACCGCCATCGCCTTCTCGCCGGCGATCACCTCGAAATGCCGGTAGCCGATGGCGCCTTCGGTCAGGGTGGCCTGCGCCACGCTCTGGCTGACGTCGGCGTTTTCCGGCAACGCGTTCAGATCGATGCTGAACTGGTTGCGGTAGTAGCTGCCGACGTCCACCACCACCGCCTTGCCGAACGCATTGGTCAGCGTCGGCGAGCCGTAACCGCGGATCGGGATCCCCGGCACGCCGTCGGTATCCAGCAGCATGCGGGTGCCCCCACTGATGCTGTTGCGGTGCAGTGCCGCGCCTTTCAGGGTGGCGGT
>NZ_JACYMO010000039.1 GCF_014838825.1 Erwinia persicina
CACGCAGGTAAGGCACTTGATCCTGCGACCGGTGGCCAATGCGTCCATGACGAAATCCATCGACCAGGTCAGATTGGGCGCCGCCGGACGGAGCAGCGGCAGACGTTCTGTTGCCAGCCCTTTACGACGTCTTCTGCGTTTTACGCCCAGGCCACTGAGGTGATAAAGCCTGTACACGCGCTTATGATTAACATGCAGCCCTTCACGGCGCAGCAACTGCCAGATGCGACGGTAGCCAAAACGCCTGCGCTCCAGTGCCAGCTCAGTGATGCGCCCTGATAAATGCGTATCTGCAGCTGGGAGCTGAGCCTCATAGCGGCAGGTCGACAGGGATAAACCTGTGAGCCTGCAGGCACGACGTTGCGACAGACCGGTCGCATCACATATCAACATCACGGCTTCCCGCTTCTGGTCTGTCGTCAGTACTTTCGCCCAAGAGCCACCTGAAGCGCCTCTTTATCCAGCATGGCTTCGGCAAGCAGCTTCTTGAGTCTGGCGTTCTCTTCCTCAAGCGACTTCAGGCGCTTAACCTCAGGCACCTCCATACCGCCATACT
>NZ_JACYMO010000040.1 GCF_014838825.1 Erwinia persicina
ATCGTAGATTTCATTCTTATTACGGAGAATGAAAACGACATGTCGTTTCAATTTTCAGCTTGTTCCGGATTGTTAAAGAGCATAATACTTCGCAGCATACTGTTAGCCAGTACACTCTGAAGTATTTTATTTAGAAAAACAGTATGGTGGAGCTAAGCGGGATCGAACCGCTGACCTCCTGCGTGCAAGGCAGGCGCTCTCCCAGCTGAGCTATAGCCCCATACAGTCTTACAGAAACCTTTTACTACCATTACATTCCACGAAGGAGATGTAATTTTTACTCAGGCAGGCGTGTTTCCGCGACGCATAGTTCACTATGCGAGCCGTAAACATAACGCAGCATGAGTGAAAATTTGGTAGGCCTGAGTGGACTTGAACCACCGACCTCACCCTTATCAGGGGTGCGCTCTAACCACCTGAGCTACAAGCCTGTAGAGGTTTTTCTGCTCGTTACTTTTTTATCAGACAATCTGTGTGGACACTGCGCGGGAAGGTATCTTCAGGTAAGGAGGTGATCCAACCGCAGGTTCCCCTACGGTTA
>NZ_JACYMO010000041.1 GCF_014838825.1 Erwinia persicina
GCAAAAGCCAGCTGAATCTCGGCCATCTGGTCGACGGCGAAAAACAGCGGCGCGGCGAGGGCTTTGAGCTCAGAACCGACAGTTGGGGAGCCATCCGCGCGCAGAAAGGGATATTTATCAGCGCGGACGGGCAGGCAAAGGCGCAGGGCCAGGTGCTGGCGATGGAGCCGGCGGTCAGCAACCTGGGTGACGCCCGGGAGCAGATGACATCCATCTCCGGTGACGCGCAGAAGGCGACCGCGAACCCGGCCGATCTCCAGGCGCAAATCACACTGCTGGAACAGCAGCTGACGGAGCTCAAAAAGTCGGTGCTGCTGCTCAGCGCGCCGGAGGGGATGGCGCTGACCAGCGGCCAGCATCTGCAGGTGTCTGCCGGGCAGAACCTGATTGCCACGGCCGGTAAAAATGCCGACGTCAGCGTGGTGAAAAATCTGTTCATCGGGGTGGGCAATGCCCTGAGCGTGTTTGTCCGCAAGCTGGGGATCAAGCTCATCGCGAACCAGGGGCCGGTACAGATGCAGGCACAGAACG
>NZ_JACYMO010000042.1 GCF_014838825.1 Erwinia persicina
CTGGGGCTGTTGATTGCCTTTATTCTGGCGGGGAATGCTGCCTGCGTCGCGGCTGCTGATATTGAATTTAACACCGACGTACTGGATGTGACGGATCGCGCCAATATTGACCTGGAGCAGTTTTCTCGCGGCAACTTTATTATGCCCGGCGATTATCTGTTTTCCATACACATTAATAAACAGACATTAACCGATCAGCCGGTGGCGTTTTACCCGCCGGATGACGATGCCAAAGGCAGTGAAGCCTGTATTACGCCGCAGCTGGTTGAACAGCTGGGGTTAAAAGAATCTGCATTACCGAAACTGACCTGGTGGCACCAAAGCCAGTGTCTGGATCCCCGTAGCCTGGAGGGGATGGAAGTGCGCGGCGATTTAGGCGCGGCGGCGCTGTACCTGAATATTCCGCAGGCGTACCTGGAATATACCGCTGAAAACTGGGA
>NZ_JACYMO010000043.1 GCF_014838825.1 Erwinia persicina
CGGTCACCAGGCTGACGCCGGCAAAGCGGAAACTGTCGAAGATGTCGGAGTTTAAATAGTCCTCGCCCATCGTCAGCCTGGCGCCCAGCTTCGGCAGTGCGCGGTAGGCGTAGTAACGGCTCCAGTCCCAGCTGGTGCGGGTCGGCTCACCGGAACCGCCCTGGCGATCCAGCCGTGACTGCCAGTCGGCCCGCAGCCGCCAGGCTCCCAGATTGCCGCCCACCGTCCCGTTGCCGCTGAGGTTATAACTCTGCGTACCCTGCTTTTGCTGACGCTGGCTTTGCGCATTCAGGTTGTAATCTAACAGCAGGCCGGGAATACCCTCGTCCCAGCGCGACGGCGGCTCCCAGTTTTCAGCGGTATATTCCAGGTACGCCTGCGGAATATTCAGGTACAGCGCCGCCGCGCCTAAATCGCCGCGCACTT
>NZ_JACYMO010000044.1 GCF_014838825.1 Erwinia persicina
AAGTGCGCGGCGATTTAGGCGCGGCGGCGCTGTACCTGAATATTCCGCAGGCGTACCTGGAATATACCGCTGAAAACTGGGACCCGCCGTCGCGCTGGGACGAAGGTATTCCCGGCCTGCTGTTAGATTACAACCTGAATGCGCAAAGCCAGCGTCAGCAAAAGCAGGGTACGCAGAGTTATAGCCTCAGCGGCAACGGGACGGTGGGCGGCAATGTGGGGGCCTGGCGGCTGCGGGCCGACTGGCAGTCACGGCTGGATCGCCAGGGCGGTTCCGGTGAGCCGAGCCGCACCAGCTGGGACTGGAGCCGTTATTACGCCTACCGCGCACTGCCGAAGCTGAGTGCCAGGCTGACGATGGGCGAGGACTATTTAAACTCCGACATCTTCGACAGTTTCCGCTTTGCCGGCGTCAGCCTGGTGACCG
>NZ_JACYMO010000045.1 GCF_014838825.1 Erwinia persicina
CCTTTGGGATGCCTACATCCATCTCCAGGTGAAATATCAAGAATACCTATTTTAGTTTTACCATACAGCCAAAGTTCATTTGCAGCTTGTTTATAGACATCCGGTCTGTCCATCTGCAGACAATAAAAAAATGCTGCGGGCCCACACAAACTAGTCCCCCCTTGATTAGGGTAACTGGCATGATTCATTCTTGATGAAATCTGACTTTCTATCTTTACCCTATCGAATGGATCATCAGGGCTACCTACAGGATACTCTTTTGCAATAAAAACTCTTTCAAGGCAGGTGATCTGTACATTATGTATATTGTCGTCACCATTTGCATTAACGGGTTTTGTTTTCGCTTTAGTCTCAAAATAACAGATATTTTCTCGTTTATTTTTAGAGTACGCTTTCCCGGAAGCTATTTCACC
>NZ_JACYMO010000046.1 GCF_014838825.1 Erwinia persicina
ATAGATACGGTAAACCCGCTTGTGGTTAACACAAAGACCTTCACGCCGCAGAAGCTGCCAGATACGCCGATAACCAAAACGGCGGCGTTCAAGTGCCAGCTCTGTGATGCGTAGAGACAGCTGCGCGTCAGCAGCCGGACGCTGAACCGAATAACGGCAGGTTGACAGGGACAGGCCTGCCAGCATGCAGGCACGACGTTGCGACAGACCCGTAGCCTCGCACATAACTTCCACGGCTTCCCGCTTCTGGTCTGTCGTCAGTACTTTCGCCCAAGAGCCACCTGAAGCGCCTCCTTATCCAGCATGGCTTCAGCAAGCAGCTTCTTGAGTCTGGCGTTCTCTTCCTCAAGCGACTTCAGGCGCTTAACCTCAGGCACCTCCATACCGCCATACT
>NZ_JACYMO010000047.1 GCF_014838825.1 Erwinia persicina
CGCCTGCTGCAAAACGGCAAGCGGTTTACGTTGAATAAGCCGATCCCCATCAAGCTGAACGCTGCGCCAACGCTACAGGCGGTACCGGTCAAGCGGCCGGGCGCAGCGCTGACAGAAGGGGCGTTTGAGGCCACGGCCACCCTGCTGGCGGTGTACCAATGAGCCGGAGAATAGCCATGGTTAGCAAGGTGGCCTGGTGCGCAACGGCGCTGCTGCTGTGCAGCCCGTTGAGCCTGGCGGCGGAGAATATGCGCCTGCACGGCGCGCTGGTGGCTGAACCCTGCGTGATCCCGCCGGGCGATGAAACGGTGGTGCTGGATTTTGACACGGTAATCGACAAGTACCTGTATCTGAACACCCGCACCC
>NZ_JACYMO010000048.1 GCF_014838825.1 Erwinia persicina
GCCACTTTGTAACGCACGGAGCCGGGCCGGGTCAGGTACGGGATGCTGGCGGTGTCCATCTTGAACTCCTGCACGCTGCCGTCCTGCTCTTCCACCCGCACGTCCAGCTGGCCGCTGACCGCGTCGTTGATGTCCTGAATGCGGAACGGCCCCGCCGCTACCTGGGTTTCATACAGCACGCGGCCCTGCTGGCGGATGATAACTTTCGCATTGCTGCGCGCTATCCCCGTCACCTCCGGCGCATAGCCGCGCAGGTTGGGCGGCAGCATGTTGTCGTCGGTCACCAGGCTGACGCCGGCAAAGCGGAAACTGTCGAAGATGTCGGAGTTTAAATAGTCCTCGCCCATCGTCAGCCTGGC
>NZ_JACYMO010000049.1 GCF_014838825.1 Erwinia persicina
GGCAGGATTATCGCCTCCGCCTGCGCCATTGATACCGAAAGCCTTGATCAAACCATTACCATGGCGACATTACCCGTCAGCCAGATTATTCGTGATGGCCAGGGTGAGCTGCATGAATTCAATATTAAACTGGTGAACTGCACGTTGGAGAAATTCAACCCTGCGCTGGATGACTGGCGATACTTTGCCGTGACCTTTGACGGCAGAGAAGATGCCGGGCTATTTGGTGTTGATGGCAGCGCCAAGGGTATTGCCCTGCAAATTTCCGATAAGCGGGGGAATGTCGCCGCACCGGGTATGCCTATGGCAAAAAATGAAATTCAACCCGGCACCATGGAGTTTAATTATGGCCTGCG
>NZ_JACYMO010000050.1 GCF_014838825.1 Erwinia persicina
GTACGTCGGTGTTAAATTCAATATCAGCAGCCGCGACGCAGGCAGCATTCCCCGCCAGAATAAAGGCAATCAACAGCCCCAGGATTCGCGGTCGTATTTTCCCTATGCAGCCATATGACGGAGTGGTTGACATCCGCAGACCCTTATCGATAATTAATTAATTCGCAGCTACCGCGTTCAGACAGCTTTAGTAATAATCCATTTTAAAGCGCACGGTGGAGTAATAACTCCCGGCCGTCATTACCTGATTATTACTAATCAACCGCAGGCCATAATTAAACTCCATGGTGCCGGGTTGAATTTCATTTTTTGCCATAGGCATACCCGGTGCGGCGACATTCCCCC
>NZ_JACYMO010000051.1 GCF_014838825.1 Erwinia persicina
GTACGTCGGTGTTAAATTCAATATCAGCAGCCGCGACGCAGGCAGCATTCCCCGCCAGAATAAAGGCAATCAACAGCCCCAGAATTCGCGGTCGTATTTTCCCTATGCAGCAATATGACGGAGTAATTGACATCCGCAGACCCTTATCCATAATTATTTAATTCGCAGCTACCGCGTTCAGACAGCTTTAGTAATAATCCATTTTAAAGCGCACGGTGGAGTAATAACTCCCGGCCTTCATTACCTGATTATTTCCCATCAAGCGCAGGCCATAATTAAACTCCATGGTGCCGGGTTGAATTTCATTTTTTGCCATAGGCATACCCGGTGCGGCGACATTCCCCC
>NZ_JACYMO010000052.1 GCF_014838825.1 Erwinia persicina
ATCGTAGATTTCATTCTTATTACGGAGAATGAAAACGACATGTCGTTTCAATTTTCAGCTTGTTCCGGATTGTTAAAGAGCAAATATCTCAAACGTGACTCGTTAAAGTCAGTTTTGAGATACGGTGATAACGACTTTCACTTCGTTACCGGTATGGCGTCCCCAAGGGGATTCGAACCCCTGTTACAGCCGTGAAAGGGCAGTGTCCTGGGCCTCTAGACGATGGGGACTCTGATACTACTATTGCTCGTTACTTCTATCAGACAATCTGTGTGGACACTGCGCGGGAAGGTATCTTCAGGTAAGGAGGTGATCCAACCGCAGGTTCCCCTACGGTTA
>NZ_JACYMO010000053.1 GCF_014838825.1 Erwinia persicina
CCATCGGCGCTACGGCGTTTCACTTCTGAGTTCGGCATGGGGTCAGGTGGGACCACCGCGCTAAAGCCGCCAGGCAAATTCTTTGTGCTCTGTCCTGTGTCTTTTGTGCTCTGACGGCGTTGCCTGCGCTCGTAAGCTCAGTCACATACTTCTGTATGCTCCTTCTCTCACTTCGCTGGCCGCCTTGTCACAGCGCAAAATCCTTCGGACTTAATTCCGGGAACAGGCTGAAAATCTCTTTTGCGTCTCTCAAACGCCACGCCAGAACGCTTCTGGCGTTGTAAGGTTAAGCCTCACGGGTCATTAGTACCGGTTAGCTCA
>NZ_JACYMO010000054.1 GCF_014838825.1 Erwinia persicina
GGTGACGGTAACGGTGAAGGACGCGAACGGTAACCGGGTGGGCAATGCGGCGGTCAGCCTGTCGGCAACCAACGGCGCCACTCTTCAGGAGAGCGTGACCACCGACGCGCAGGGCCAGGCCACGGCGCCGCTGAGCAGTAAAAAAGCCGGCGCGGTGACGGTAACGGCGAAGGTGGCCGGCGGGAAGGATGCGGGCCAGACCGCGACCGTTACCTTCACGGCGGGCGCTCCGGCGCAGGCAGCGTCCGGCGTGAAAACGGACAAAGCCAGCTACGCGGCGGGCAGCGACATGACGGTGACGGTGACGCTGAAGGACG
>NZ_JACYMO010000055.1 GCF_014838825.1 Erwinia persicina
GCGTCGCCGTATCTGGCGACGGAAATCAGGAAGCTGACCACCAATCCGCTGACCGGTAAGGTGGACGTGGCCAGCAACGCGATGGCGCACGCGGTGCTGGGGGCGGTGACGGCGCAGCTGAACAATCAGTCGGCTGTCGCTGGCGGGCTTGGTGCCGGTGGCGGAGAGCTGGCGGCGCGCTACATTGCCGGGCAGCTGTTCCCGGGCAGGGCGGCAGACCAGCTGAGCGAAAGCGAAAAACAGCAGGTCAGCGCGCTGAGCGAACTGGCCGCAGGAGTTGCGGGCGGCCTGGCGACGGGCGATACTGGCGGAGCAGT
>NZ_JACYMO010000056.1 GCF_014838825.1 Erwinia persicina
GCGGACAGACGCTCTTCAAGCGTCGCAATCTGCTGCTGCAGTGCAGCTTCGCGCGCGCTGGCGGTGCTGGTTTTGCTGTCGCTGAGGGTCTTCAGTTGGTCACGCAGGGAGGTTTCTGTGAGCCGGGCTTCCTGAAGCTTCGTTTTCAGTGCCTGCAGCTGCTGGGTTTCTTCAGCAAACGTCTGCTGTTCAACGGCACGTTTCGCGGTCAGGGCCTGGAGTGAGGACTGCAGGCGATCCCTTTCTGCGGTGGCATTCTCAGCCTCTTTACCGCGTGCGGACAG
>NZ_JACYMO010000057.1 GCF_014838825.1 Erwinia persicina
GCACGCCGTCGGTATCCAGCAGCATGCGGGTGCCCCCACTGATGCTGTTGCGGTGCAGTGCCGCGCCTTTCAGGGTGGCGGTCGCGCCGCCCTGCACCGACAGCCCCAGCGAGCTGTACTGCCCGGCCTGGTAGCTGGCGCTGGCGTTCACCTGGCTGAGATCGCCGCTGTGGCTGTAGTAGCCGCTGGCGGTCGCGCTGCTGCGCGCCGTACCGGCACTCACCTGATAGGTATCCCGCTCATTGAGCCGGTCGTAATACCCCACCTGATGGGCGTTATCG
>NZ_JACYMO010000058.1 GCF_014838825.1 Erwinia persicina
GCACGCCGTCGGTATCCAGCAGCATGCGGGTGCCCCCACTGATGCTGTTGCGGTGCAGTGCCGCGCCTTTCAGGGTGGCGGTTGCGCCGCCCTGCACCGACAGCCCCAGCGAGCTGTACTCCCCGGCCTGGTAGCTGGCGCTGGCGTTCACCTGGCTGAGATCGCCGCTGTGGCTGTAGTAGCCGCTGGCGGTCGCGCCGCTGCGCGCCGTACCGGCACTCACCTGATAGGTATCCCGCTCATTGAGCCGGTCGTAATACCCCACCTGATGGGCGTTATCG
>NZ_JACYMO010000059.1 GCF_014838825.1 Erwinia persicina
TCTTGAGTCTGGCGTTCTCTTCCTCAAGCGACTTCAGGCGCTTAACCTCAGGCACCTCCATACCGCCATACTTCTTACGCCAGGTGTAAAACGTGGCATCGGAAATGGCGTGCTTGCGGCAGAGTTCACGGGCGGATACCCCGGCTTCAGCCTCGCGGAGAATACTGATGATCTGTTGGTCGGAAAAACGTTTCTTCATGGGGATGTCCTCATGTGGCTTATGAAGACATTACTAACATCGGGGTGTACTAATCAACGGGGAGCAGGTCA
>NZ_JACYMO010000060.1 GCF_014838825.1 Erwinia persicina
CCGAACTCAGAAGTGAAACGCCGTAGCGCCGATGGTAGTGTGGGGTCTCCCCATGCGAGAGTAGGGAACTGCCAGGCATCAATTTAAGACCCGTAACCGGGTCGTGACCTTACCCCTGACAAGGTAAGGGCGAAATACCTGAAGTCAGACGCAGTCTGAAGTCAGTACAGAATCGGTGGAGCGGTAGTTCAGTTGGTTAGAATACCTGCCTGTCACGCAGGGGGTCGCGGGTTCGAGCCCCGTCCGTTCCGCCAC